>NZ_CP081491.1:0-637500 GCF_028751975.1 Pseudomonas sp. NEEL19
ATGGCTGAGCCGGCCGCTGCGCCAGCCACCAGTGGCAGAGCCGAACAGCGCACCGTACAGGTTGAAGGTGCGCTCAAGCACACCAGCTATCTGAACCGAACCTTCACCTTCGATACCTTTGTCGAGGGTAAGTCGAACCAGCTGGCGCGCGCAGCGGCCTGGCAGGTCGCAGACAACCCCAAGCATGGCTATAACCCGTTGTTCCTTTATGGCGGTGTGGGTCTGGGTAAAACCCACCTTATGCATGCTGTGGGTAACCACTTGCTGAAGAAGAATCCGAACGCCAAGGTTGTGTACCTGCATTCGGAGCGCTTCGTCGCAGACATGGTCAAGGCGCTGCAGCTCAATGCCATCAACGAATTCAAGCGTTTCTACCGTTCGGTAGATGCGCTGCTGATTGACGATATCCAGTTCTTTGCCCGCAAGGAGCGCTCCCAGGAAGAATTCTTCCACACCTTCAACGCGCTGCTTGAGGGTGGCCAGCAGGTCATCCTGACCTCCGACCGCTACCCCAAAGAGATCGAAGGCCTGGAAGAGCGCTTGAAGTCGCGCTTTGGCTGGGGCCTCACGGTTGCCGTAGAGCCGCCAGAGCTGGAGACGCGTGTAGCCATCCTCATGAAGAAGGCTGACCAGGCCAAGGTCGAACTGCCGCATGATGCAGCGTTCTTCATCGCCCAGCGTATCCGTTCCAACGTTCGCGAACTGGAAGGTGCGCTGAAGCGGGTGATCGCTCACTCGCATTTCATGGGGCGTGATATCACCATCGAGCTGATCCGCGAATCGCTGAAGGACCTTCTGGCCCTGCAGGACAAGCTGGTCAGTGTGGATAACATTCAGCGTACCGTCGCCGAATACTACAAGATCAAGATCTCCGATTTGCTGTCCAAGCGACGGTCGCGTTCCGTGGCGCGCCCTCGTCAGGTGGCCATGGCGCTGTCCAAAGAGCTGACCAACCACAGCTTGCCGGAAATCGGCGACATGTTTGGCGGGCGCGACCATACGACCGTGCTGCACGCCTGTCGCAAGATCAACGAATTGAAGGAATCCGACGCGGATATCCGCGAGGACTACAAGAACCTGCTGCGAACGCTGACGACCTGATGGCCGTGTGCGCAGCTAATTGAAGGCAAGGGACTAGACCATGCATTTCACCATTCAACGCGAAGCCCTGTTGAAACCCCTGCAACTGGTCGCCGGTGTCGTCGAGCGCCGTCAGACCTTGCCGGTCCTGTCCAACGTGTTGCTGGTCGTGCAAGGCCAGCAACTGTCGTTGACCGGTACCGACCTGGAAGTCGAACTGGTAGGCCGCGTGCAACTGGAAGAGCCGGCTGAGCCTGGCGAGATCACTGTCCCGGCGCGCAAGCTGATGGACATCTGCAAAAGCCTGCCCAATGACGCCCTGATCGATATCAAAGTCGACGAGCAGAAACTGTTGCTCAAGGCCGGCCGTAGCCGTTTCACCTTGTCCACCCTGCCTGCAAACGACTTCCCCACAGTGGAAGAAGGCCCGGGTTCGCTGACCTGCAACCTGGAGCAAAGCAAGCTGCGCCGCTTGATCGAGCGCACCAGCTTCGCCATGGCTCAGCAGGATGTGCGCTACTACCTCAACGGCATGCTGCTTGAGGTTTCCCGCAACACCCTGCGTGCAGTGTCTACCGACGGTCACCGCCTGGCCCTGTGCTCCATGACGGCGCCCATCGAGCAAGACGACCGCCACCAGGTCATCGTGCCCCGCAAAGGTATCCTGGAGTTGGCGCGCTTGCTGACCGACCCAGAAGGCATGGTCAGCATCGTGCTCGGCCAGCACCACATTCGCGCGACCACTGGCGAGTTCACCTTTACCTCCAAGCTGGTAGACGGCAAATTCCCCGACTATGAGCGCGTATTGCCCAAAGGCGGCGACAAGGTGGTGGTTGGCGATCGTCAGGCGTTGCGTGAGGCATTCAGCCGTACCGCGATTCTTTCCAACGAGAAGTACCGCGGTATTCGCCTGCAGCTGGCTGCTGGCCAATTGAAGATTCAGGCCAATAACCCCGAGCAGGAAGAGGCGGAAGAAGAAATCAGTGTGGACTACGATGGTAGCTCGCTGGAAATCGGCTTCAACGTCAGCTACCTGCTGGATGTGCTGGGCGTGATGACCACTGAGCAAGTTCGTCTGATTCTGTCTGACTCCAACAGCAGTGCGCTGCTGCAGGAAGCCGGGAATGATGATTCTTCCTACGTTGTCATGCCGATGCGCCTGTAACCTGTAGCAGGCGACATGTCCCTTCGACGTATCATGGTCACCGCGGTGCGCAACCTGCACCCGGTGACGCTCTCACCCTCCCCCCGCATCAATATCCTTTACGGCGCCAACGGCAGCGGCAAGACCAGTGTGCTGGAAGCCGTGCATTTGCTTGGATTAGCGCGCTCATTCCGCAGCACTCGCTTGAACCCGGTCATACAGTATGAACAGGCTGCCTGTACCGTGTTTGGTGAGGTGCAATTGACGGAGGGCGGTACCAGTAACCTCGGTGTGTCCCGCGAGCGCCAGGGGGACTTTACCATTCGCATCGATGGGCAGAACGCCCGTAGCGCTGCGCAGTTGGCAGAGCTGCTGCCGTTGCAGCTCATCAACCCGGACAGCTTTCGGCTGCTGGAGGGCGCACCAAAAATTCGTCGCCAGTTCCTGGATTGGGGAGTGTTCCACGTGGAACCTCGCTTCCTACCCGCTTGGCAACGGCTGCAGAAGGCGCTGCGGCAGCGGAACTCATGGTTGCGGCATGGTACACTTGACCCAGCTTCGCAAGCCGCCTGGGACCGGGAACTGTGCCTGGCCAGTGCGGAAATAGATGAATACCGTCGCAACTATATCAAGGCCTTGAAGCCCGTCTTCGAGCGAACCCTGAGCGAACTGGTCGAGCTGGACGGGTTGACTCTGAGCTACTACCGAGGCTGGGACAAGGACCGGGAACTGCAAGAAGTACTCGCCTCCTCTCTCCTTCGCGATCAGCAAATGGGCCATACCCAAGCCGGTCCGCAGCGCGCTGATCTGCGTCTTCGCCTGGCTGCCAATAATGCAGCCGACATTTTGTCGCGTGGTCAGCAAAAGTTGGTGGTGTGCGCACTGCGCATTGCCCAAGGCCACCTCGTCAGCCAGGCTCGCCGCGGTCACTGTATTTATCTCGTGGATGACTTGCCGTCCGAACTCGACGACCAGCACCGCCGCGCTCTGTGCCGCTTGCTTGAAGAATTACGCTGCCAGGTGTTCATCACCTGTGTAGATCACGAATTACTGAGGGAAGGCTGGCAGACGGAAACGCCAGTTGCTTTGTTCCACGTGGAACAAGGCCGTATCACCCAGACCCACGACCATCGGGAGTGAAGGCATGAGCGAAAATCAAACGTACGACTCCTCCAGCATCAAGGTGCTGAAAGGTTTGGATGCCGTACGCAAGCGTCCCGGCATGTACATTGGCGACACCGATGATGGTAGCGGCCTGCACCACATGGTCTTCGAAGTGGTCGACAACTCGATCGACGAAGCCCTCGCCGGTCACTGCGATGACATCACTGTCATTATTCACCCGGACGAATCCATCAGTGTCCGCGACAACGGCCGCGGCATTCCGGTCGATGTGCATAAAGAAGAAGGTGTTTCCGCCGCTGAGGTCATCATGACCGTCCTGCACGCCGGCGGTAAGTTTGACGATAACTCCTACAAAGTCTCCGGCGGTTTGCACGGTGTTGGGGTTTCGGTCGTAAACGCCCTCTCCGAGAAGCTGGTATTGACCGTTCGCCGCAGTGGCAAAATCTGGGAACAGACCTACGTTCACGGTGTTCCACAAGCGCCGATGGCGGTTGTGGGTGACAGCGAAACCACGGGCACCCATATCCATTTCAAGCCTTCGGCTGAAACATTCAAGAACATCCATTTCAGCTGGGACATCCTGGCCAAGCGGATTCGCGAACTGTCGTTCCTCAACTCGGGCGTCGGCATTCTGCTGAAGGATGAGCGCAGTGGTAAGGAAGAGTTCTTCAAATACGAAGGTGGCCTGCGAGCGTTCGTTGAGTACCTGAACACCAACAAGACTCCGGTCAACAACCAGGTGTTCCACTTCAATGTGCAGCGCGAGGATGGCGTAGGTGTTGAAGTTGCCCTGCAATGGAACGACAGCTTCAACGAAAACCTGCTGTGCTTCACCAACAACATTCCGCAGCGTGATGGTGGTACCCATCTGGTGGGCTTCCGTTCCTCGCTGACCCGTAGCCTTAACAACTACATCGAGCAGGAAGGTCTGGCGAAGAAGAACAAGGTAGCCACCACTGGCGACGATGCCCGTGAAGGCCTGACCGCGATCATTTCGGTGAAGGTCCCGGACCCTAAGTTCAGCTCACAGACCAAAGACAAGTTGGTTTCCTCGGAGGTGAAAACCGCCGTTGAGCAGGAAATGAACAAGTACTTTGCCGACTTCCTGCTGGAGAACCCCAACGAGGCCAAGGCCGTCGTTGGCAAGATGATCGACGCTGCGCGTGCTCGGGAAGCGGCCCGCAAAGCCCGTGAAATGACCCGTCGCAAGGGCGCGTTGGACATTGCCGGCTTGCCGGGCAAATTGGCGGACTGCCAGGAAAAGGACCCTGCCCTTTCTGAACTGTACCTGGTGGAGGGTGACTCCGCAGGTGGCTCCGCCAAACAGGGCCGTAACCGCCGTACCCAGGCGATCCTGCCGCTGAAGGGTAAGATCCTCAACGTCGAGAAGGCGCGCTTCGACAAGATGATCTCGTCCCAGGAAGTGGGCACGCTGATCACGGCGCTGGGGTGTGGCATTGGCCGCGAAGAGTACAACATCGACAAATTGCGTTATCACAACATCATCATCATGACCGATGCTGACGTTGACGGTTCGCACATCCGTACCTTGTTGCTGACCTTCTTCTTCCGCCAGTTGCCGGAGCTTGTCGAGCGCGGCTACATCTACATTGCTCAGCCGCCGCTGTACAAGGTCAAGCGAGGTAAGCAGGAGCAGTACATCAAAGACGACGAGGCCATGGAAGAGTACATGACCCAGTCGGCCTTGGAAGATGCCAGCCTGCACTTGGACGAGTCGGCGCCAGCGGTTGCCGGTGTACAACTGGAAAACCTAGTCAACGAATTCCGCGGCGTGATGAAAACGCTCAAGCGTCTGTCGCGCTTGTACCCAGAAGATATCACCGAGCATTTCATCTACCTGCCGGAAGTGACCGTCGAGCAACTGGGCGATCACGCTGCGATGCAAGCCTGGCTGGTGAAGTTCCAGGCGCGCCTGAGCAACAGCCAGAAGTCCGGCCTTGCTTATCAGGCCAGCCTGCGCGAAGACAAAGAGCGCAATGTGTGGCTGCCGGAAGTGGAAGTGACCTCCCACGGCCTGGCCAGCTACGTCACGTTCAACCGCGACTTCTTTGGCAGCAACGACTACCGTACGGTCGTGAAGCTGGGGGCCAACCTTTCTACCCTGCTGGGCGAAGGTGCTTATGTGCAGCGCGGCGAGCGCCGCAAGGCGGTCAGCGAGTTCAAGGAAGCGCTGGACTGGCTGATGAACGAAAGCACCAAGCGGCATACTATCCAGCGATACAAAGGGCTGGGTGAGATGAACCCTGAGCAGCTGTGGGAAACCACCATGGACCCAACCGTGCGTCGGATGCTCAAGGTCACCATCGAAGATGCAATCGCTGCCGACCAGATCTTCAACACCCTGATGGGTGATGCGGTCGAACCACGCCGTGACTTCATCGAGAGCAATGCCCTGTCGGTTTCTAACCTGGACTTCTGAGCAGGTGTAGGTTCAAAGTAACGCTGCACGTTTTCCAAAAGATGCCCGGCCCGGCCAAAAGCCTGGTCTGCGCCGGCCACCATCAAGCCCGCACTAGCGGGCTTTTTTTCTTGTCTCAAATTCCTACCCTCCTCCCAACGGCTCGTAGCTTTTGCCTCGTACGCTTGGATGGGAAAGCAAGGTCACGCCGAACGGTGGGGCGAAGGGTTCAGGATAAGTGCATTCCTGAGTGGAATCCCCCTATGAAAAACATGAATTTTATTTATAGGTCCTGAATCCCTACCGTAGTTTCTCTTGCGTATGGAGATGACGGTATGAACGCTTCAAAGCTGTGCTTGTATGTAGACGCTCAATTCACCAGCCCTTACGCCATGTCATGTTTTGTGGCGCTTCGTGAGAAGGGCATCGAATTTCAAATGAAGACCCTTGACCTCGACACGCTAGAGCATCAGACACAGGACTATTCCCGTATTTCTGTAACTCAGAGAGTGCCCACTCTGGTGCATGGCGAATTTTCTTTGGCTGAATCATCCGCAATCACTGAGTACCTGGAAGACCTTTTCCCTCAGACGCCGATTTACCCGACCAGCCCGCAGCAACGTGCCAAGGCGCGGCAAGTTCAAGCCTGGCTGCGCAGTGATTTGCTCCCTATCCGAAAGGAACGCTCCACACTTGTCGTGTTCTATGGCGTTAAATACGGGGCTTTGTCTGCCTCAGCTGTGGCCTCGACGCGAAAGTTGGTGGAGGCTGCGCAACTGCTGCTACGCGATAGCCCGGACTATCTTTTTGGCCAGTGGTCTACCGCCGATGTCGATCTCGCTTTGATGTTGAATCGATTGATACTCAATGGCGACCGCCTTCCCGCTCGACTGGAGGATTATGCTCAGCGGCAATGGCAGCGCCCAACCGTGCAGGAGTGGTTGCAGTTGGAGCGACCTCCTCTCTAATCACACTGGCTCTCGACCTGGAGCTGCCTCTGGTAGAGCGTCGCTACCAAGCGTAGGCGTGCAGCCCAGGTTCTTTTACGACTGGCAATGTTGTTGCATGCCCATTACCTAATGATGAAATCTTGGTCGTTTGCAACCCACTGCGAGGGGGCGATCACGACAGCCTTCGGCTGGTGAAAGCACCGTAAAACCACTTGCCGGGTGAGCACGCACTAAGACGCTGTCGTCATTCAACGCCTGGCTCAGGCTGGGTAGCGCAGCCTCGCCGAAGTCTGCGAGCCGATCGGCCGCCGTTACCCTCACGATTGCAGGTTTACCCATGTCATCGATCGCTTCGGCAAGCAGGGCCATGGAGTCTGCGCTGCGAGTACGCACCGCCTGAAAGGTCTCATCGTAGGGAGGTGGACGCTGCGGGTGGCCCAACCGATCCTCGCCCGCTTGAGCTGCCCACTCAGCCATCTTGCCTTGGTGGCATCGGGTGCAAGCCTCCGGGCTGCCTGTCGCTTGCGCAAGGTCTGGGCGAGGTATTCGTATACTGGCCGGGGCGCGCCAGTTTCCAGCCGAAATTCATGCCAGCGGCGGCCAGCAGGATGGCGGCGGCACCAATGATCTGCAGAAACCCCAAGGGGTGGCCGAAGGCTATCCAGTCGACCAGGATCGCAACGATCGGATAGATGTAGGAAAGCGCCCCCACTAGCGCCGTGGGAGTCTTTTGAATAGCGCTGTAGAGCAGCGTCGACATGATGCCGGTATGTACCACCCCGATAATCACCAGGTAGCTCCACGCTTCAGTGGACATATCGACGGTTATGTCCACGAAAGGGGCAAGCAACACCACACCGACCATCATCTGGATCAGCACGATCAGGTGCGCGGGTAATGCTTTCAGGCGTTTGGTGATAGCCGCCGCCACGGCATAGAAAAACGCTGAGGCCAGCGCCAGGCATATACCCACAAGGTAATCGGGGCCCATGGCTTGGCCACTGTTCTTGGCCACTACGATCAGCACAAGGCCGCCAAAGGCAAGTGACAACCAAGCCACTTTCGCCGCGCTCAGGCGCTCAGCGAAGAACACCACACCTAAGCCAACCAGCATGAAGGGTTGGATGTGGTAGACCACTGTCGCGATGGCAATCGAGGAGCGGCTGTAGGCACTGAACAGCAGCACCCAGTTGAGCATCAACGCCACACCTCCTAGACAGACCAGGAGGAATTGCTGCAGGCCCATCTGCGAGCGGCGAAAAACACCCAGCGCCAGACAAGTCATCAGCATTGCCAGGGCACCGAACAGGCAGCGCCAGAATACGACGGCTTGCGGCGATTGACCGGACATGATTACAAACCAGCCTACGGTGCCGGAAATCATCATGGCCAGGGTCATTTCTACAACGCCACGGGCTTCAGGCTTCATATGTACAGCTTCCTTGCGACGGGTGATGACGTAACCTAAGACATATTCATGCTGGCCCAGCGACTCACAAGACGAACACTATAATGAACTAACGATCAACATACTGAACAAGGCGTGTGAGGTCGTCAACCCATTTATGGATGATTTAAAGAACATATGAATGACATAACGAACGAAAGACCTGCTAATCCGCTCAGCCGCATCGACCTTCTAGCATTGGCAATCAAGCGTGAGCGTCAGTTGGCGGGCCTCTCGGTGACAGAGCTGGCCAAACGGGCCGGGGTGGCGAAATCAACGCTGTCGCAGCTGGAGTCTGGAATTGGTAACCCCAGCATCGAGACCCTTTGGTCGCTGGCCATGGCCATGGGCCTGCAAGTGACGCGCTTCTTCGAGCAGCCACAGCAGCACCTGCGGGTAATTCGCGCCAACGAGGGAATGACCGCTTATGCCGAAGCCTCGAACTACGCGGCGACGCTGCTTGCCGACTGCCCTGCTGGGGTGCAGCGTGATATCTATCGCTTGAAGGTCCAGCCGGGTGAGGCCCGCCTGTCCCAACCGCACCTGCCAGGCACCGTCGAACATGTGGTCCTGTGCAGCGGCAGCGCCAATGTCGGGCCTGCCAACGAGCCCGTACTGCTGCATGCAGGTGACTACGTCAGCTACTCCGCCAACCTTCCTCATGTGTTCGAAGCGTTCGAGGCGGACACCACCGCGGTCATGGTGATCGAACACGCCTGAGCGTATGCGGGCGCCTAGTTAAGCCCATCGCAAGCAAGCCATCTCCCGCAGGCACAGCGCACACATCAAATAATGCGCGGTTTTGTGAGAATTGGCTTGTCTGCGATGGGCCGCAGGGCAGCCCCGACTGCTAACTGAACAGCGTGTTCCCACACATCAGTAGCCGCTGAGAATGTTGACGATCACTCCGCTGGCGATGGCGACCAGTACGTAGTCACCGTTCACGTACAACCAGCGGTGATCGCGCGGAGGTGCATACAGGTGCCGCGCCTTCCAGTCGGTTACCCAGTAACGGTCACCACGGTAATGCGGGTCGACCACATGGCCGCGGCGCCACTGCTGGTGGGGCACCGGCATGCCTTTTTGCGGGTGGAAGTTCGGGTCGCGATAAGCAGGCCCGCGGCCATTGTCGTGGCGGCCCTGCGGCTGAGCGTGGGGCGGGTTGCCTGGGTGCCCTGGGCCGCCATCATGACGGTCAGGTGGGCCAGGCTGCGCGAAGCTTGCCAGAGGTGCGCTGAGCATCAGCGCCGCGCAAATCATGGTCAGGGTCTTTTTCATCGTTGCGGTCCTCTGTGTATTAACGCCCGGCTGAATCTTTCAGTTACCGGGTACGGTTAACCAATCAGACCATGAACCAGGTCGTTTAATGTCAGGACAGAGGTAAAGGTCCGGTAAAGGTGGCCTGGCAACACCACGAAGCTAGGGTAGCCCAAGCGCTTTCAAGCGGCGGTACAGCGTGCGTTCGCTCATGCCCAAATGAAGCGCCAGCTCACTGCGCGAACCTTTGAACTGTTCCAGAGCCTGGGCCAGTTCACCGAGGTCACGGCGCTTTGCGCCACGGCTCACCGGCGTTTGCGCGCCGATGTCCTCAGGCAGGTGCTCCGGCCTGATCACCCCATCATCAGCGAACAACCGCGCCCGTTCCAGAACATTGCGCAGCTCGCGGATGTTGCCCGGGAACGGATGCAAGGCAAGGCGCTGCAAGGCATCGTCACTCAAGCTGGGGACCGATGTGCCCGCCATGCGTTGCAGCAGGCTCTGCGCCAGCAAGGGAAGGTCCTCTACCCGCTCACGCAGTGCCGGCAGGCGAATCGGGAAGCCGCTGATGCGGTAGTACAGGTCTTCACGGAAGCTGCCATCGGCAACCATTTGCCTGAGGGGTTTGTGCGTGGCCGATACTAGGCGGAAATCCGAATGCACTGTGCGCAGGCTGCCTACCGGGCGGAAGCTGCCAGACTCGATCAGGCGCAACAGCTTCACCTGCATCGCCAGCGGCACTTCACCAATTTCATCAAGGAACAGCGTGCCGCCATGGGCGGCTTCGGCCAGGCCGATCTTGCGCTGGTTGGCACCGGTGAACGCGCCTTTTTCGTACCCGAACAGTTCGCTCTCGAACAATGACTCGGTCAAGCCGGTGCAGTCCACCACCACCAGTGGGCCGTTTGCCCTGGCGCTACCCATGTGCAGCGCACGGGCGAACAGCTCCTTGCCGGTGCCTGACTCACCTTGCAGCAAGACAGGGATCTGCGCTGGCGCCGCGCGTTGCAGGCTGGCCAGGGCTGCCTTGAAGGCCGGAGCACGGCCGACCAGCCCTTGCTCTTGCGGCTGGGCCGAGGCCAGCGTGATGGTGGTCAAACGTTCGACAAAGGCTACGACCGTACCCTGTTCGTCCAGGATCGGCCGCAGCTCTACATCCACGTGCTCGGGCCCGCGTGGCGTGTGGTGAATGTGCAACACGCGCTCCGCGACCTTGCTGTCCCAGGCTTTGCGCATGGGGCAATGTTCGCCAGCCTGGTCGCATGGCACGGCATAGTGGTGCGACACCCTGTGGCACTTTTCCCCGAGGGGTGCTTGTTCGTTCTGGCCGAACTGGCGGCGATACGCAGCATTGGCTGCCAGGATGTTGTAGTCGGTGTCCAGCACGATGGTCGGCAGGGCATCGTGCTCGAGGTAGGAAACCAGCGCCAGGATAAACGGATGGGTTTCAGGCATGACAGCACCGTTCGGATAATGGATGCAGGGTAACAAGGACTGCCAAACACTGCCATTGGCTGACAGTCGACTGCCAATCGTGCTGCCAATTAAGCCAGGTGCTGTCAGCACTGCTCCGGTTTCGTTGGGCCCGGCACGATAAAGAGCCTGGCATGCATCTTGATAAACCTCCTGTCACTGCCTACGCCTTGAATAGACGCGGCGGATAACTGGAGAACGTGATGATCATTGGCAACAACCTTCACGTGGACGCCTTTTACGATGAGGCGACCTCGACCATCAGCTACCTGGTCATGGACCGTGAAACCCGGCAGTGCGCGTTGATCGACAGCGTGCTGGATTACGACCCCAAGGCCGGGCGCACCTGTACTGCCTCAGCAGATCGGCTGGTCGAGCGCGTGGCCGAATTGCATGCCAGCGTGCGCTGGATACTTGAAACACATGTGCATGCCGACCACCTATCGGCAGCGGCCTACCTGAAGGAGAAGCTTGGCGGCCATACCGCCATTGGTGCGCACATCACCCAGGTGCAGAAGGTTTTTGGCAGCCTGTTCAACGCCGAGCCTGGCTTTGCCCGTGATGGCAGCCAGTTCGATGTGCTGTTCGAAGACGAGGAAGGTTTCCGCATCGGCAACCTGCATGCGCGTGCATTGCACACCCCTGGGCACACGCCTGCATGCATGAGCTTCATGATCGAGGATGCGGGTGAGACCGCGGTGTTCGTCGGGGACACCTTGTTCATGCCTGACTACGGTACTGCCCGTTGCGATTTCCCCGGCGCCGACGCCCGTACGCTGTACCGCTCGATCCGGCGCTTGCTGGCGTTCCCTGACCAGACCCGCCTGTTCATGTGCCACGACTACCTGCCAGGTGGTCGCGAAATGCAGTACGTCACCACCGTTGCCGAGCAGCGCGCCAGCAATATCCACATCCACCAGGGTATCGACGAGGACAGCTTCGTCGCCATGCGCGAGGCCCGCGACAAAACCCTCGACATGCCGGTGCTGATCCTGCCGTCGGTGCAGGTGAACATGCGCAGTGGCCACTTCCCGGAGCCGGAAGCCAACGGCGTCAGTTATTTGAAGATCCCGCTGAACGAGCTGTAAGCGCCCTACCCTATAACCAGATTTCCAGGATTTATTGCCATGCCTGCCTTGTCGTCCACTACCCATCCCGACCACCACACAGTGGTCATCGTCGGTGCCGGTGCCGCCGGGATCGCCACTGCATCCAGCCTGATCAGCCGCGACGCGTCCCTGGATGTGGCCTTGATCGACCCAGCCGAGGTGCACTACTACCAACCTGGCTGGACCATGGTCGGCGCTGGTGTTTTCAACGCGGCGAGCACTGCCCGCACCATGGCTTCGACGATTCCGAGCGGGGTGCGCTGGGTAAAGGCGCGCGTCCAGGGTTTCGACCCGGTGCGCCAGTTGGTCATGCTCGAAGATGGCCGGGCCATCGGCTATGAACAACTGGTGGTTTGCCCTGGCCTGAAGCTCGATTGGGCGGCCATTGATGGGCTCAGCGAGACCTTGGGCCGTAACGGGGTCACCTCCAATTACCGCTACGACCTGGCGCCCTATACCTGGGAGCTGGTGCAAAAGCTCAAGCACGGCCGTGCCCTGTTCAGCCAGCCGCCCATGCCGATCAAGTGCGCCGGCGCGCCACAGAAGGCGCTGTACCTGTCGTGCGACCATTGGCTACGCCACGGTCACCTGGGCGCGATCAAAGCCAGCTTCTTCAATGCCGGCGCAGTCTTGTTCGGTGTGGCCGACTACGTGCCTGCCTTGATGCAGTACATCGAAAAATATGCCGTGGACCTCAATTTCAGCCATCGGCTGGTCGCCGTGGACGGCCCCAACCAACGCGCCACCTTCGTGCGTAGCCTGCCCGATGGCAGCAGCGAAACCCGCGTCGAGGCCTTCGACATGCTGCATGTGGTTCCGCCGCAAGTCGCGCCGGACTTCATCCGTGAAAGCCCATTGGCCGACAGTGCCGGCTGGGTCGATGTAGACCCGCACACCCTGCGCCATCGCCAGTACAGCACTGTTCACGCCTTGGGCGATGTGGCCAACACCAGCAACGCCAAGACCGCTGCAGCGGCCCGCAAGCAGGCTCCGGTAGTGGCCAATAATGTGCTGGTAGCGCTGGGGCGGTTGCAGACACTGGCCCAGTACGACGGTTACGGCTCATGCCCGCTCACGGTCGAGCGCGGCAAGATCGTGCTGGCCGAGTTCACCTATGGTGGCAAGCTGGCGCCCAGCTTCCCCAACTGGTTGCTGGACGGTCGCAAGCCGAGCCGCCTGGCTTGGTTGCTCAAGGCCCAGGCCCTGCCGCCGCTGTACTGGCAAGGCATGCTCAAGGGGCGGGAATGGCTGGCGCGGCCACAACCGTTGGTAGCAGAGGGCGGGCAGTGATCGAAACTCAACTGCTTGGCGCAGCCCTGGGGGCCATCATCGGCGCCGTGCTGGCGTTGACGGGCGCCGGCGGAGGCATTCTTGCCGTGCCCCTGTTGGTGTTCGGCCTTGGCCTGTCGATGGTCGAGGCGGCACCGGTCGGCTTGTTGGCGGTTGGCCTGGCGGCAGCCGTGGGCGCGGTACTGGGTTTGCGTCGCGGCCTGGTGCGCTATCGGGCGGCACTGTTCATCGCCTTGATCGGGGTGGCGGCAGCGCCACTGGGGTTGATGCTGGCGCACCGTTTGCCCAATACGCCGTTGCAACTGGTGTTCGCCGGTGTGCTCACCTACGCCTGCCTGCGTATCTGGCGCAAGGCGGCCAGGGAGCTGCGTGGCGAAGCCAACGATGCGCATCGCTTCATCGAGCCATGTGTGCTGAACCCGCTGCAGGGCCGCTTGCGCTGGACCCTGCCCTGCGCTCGCGCCCTGGCATTCACCGGTGCGCTGTCCGGCTTGCTGTCTGGCCTGCTCGGTGTGGGGGGCGGGTTCGTGATCATTCCGGCGCTCAACCGCTATACCAACCTGCGCATGGCCACGATCGTCTCCACGTCGCTGGCGGTGATTGCCTTGGTGTCTGCCGGCAGTGTGATCAGTGCCAGCCTTGCAGGTGTCCTGCATTGGCAAGTGGGTGGCCCGTTCGCTGTCGGCGCCGTGCTTGGCTTGCTGCTGGCGCGCCCTCTGGCGGCCAGGTTGGCCGGCCCACGGCTGCAGCAGATGTTTGCCGTGGCAGGTTGCGCCGCTGCCCTGCTGCTGGCCAGCAAGGCATTACTGAGCTAACAGCTCGCCCTGTTGCTCTGCGCACAGCGCCAGCAGGTAATCCCATACGACCCGCAGGCGCACCGACTTGTGCAGCTCGCGGCGGGTACAGATCCAGTAACTGCGCTGGATGGTTTCGCCAGGCAGTACGCGGACCAGGGTCGGGTCGTGCCGGGCCATGTAGTTGGGCAGCACTGCAATGCCCAGCCCAGCACGTGCGGCCACCTGCTGGGCAATCACGCTGGTGCTGCGGAAGACCACATTGGGCGCCCGGCAGAAGCTGTTGAGAAACAGCAGCTCCTGGCTGAACAGCAGGTCGTCGACGTAGCCGATCCAGCTGTGGCGGGCCAGATCCTCGCGGTTGCGCAGGGGTGGTGCGCGGTCGAGGTAGCCCTGGCTGGCATACAGGGCCAGGCGGTAGTCGGTGAGTTTGCGGGTGATCAGCAGGTCGGCGTTGGGCCGCTCCAGGTGGATACTGATCTCGGCTTCGCGGTTGAGGATGCTGACGAACCTCGGCACTGCCACCAGTTCCACTTCCAGCCCGGGGTAGCGCTCGAACAGCGCGTTCATGCGCGGGGTGAAGAACATGATGCCAATGCCTTCGGTGACCCCCAGGCGGATCTTGCCCAGCGGGGTGATGGCCTGGGTGATTTCTTCCTGGGCCAGCAGGGCGACGTTCTCCATGGCTTCGGCGTGCTTGAGCAGGGCCTGGCCCGAAGGGGTCAGCTCATAGCCTTGGGCGTGTTGCACGAACAAGGCCGTGCCCAGGCTTTCTTCGATGCGCTCGATGTGCCGGGCCACGGTGCTGTGGGTGGTATTGAGGCGCTTGGCGGCGGTAAGCAGGCGGCCGCTGCGCTGCAACTCGAGGAAAAACCGCAGATCGTTCCAGTCGAACATGCTGATCCTTGTGGCTGTTCGTGGGCCCCTTTCGCGGGTGAACCCGCGAAGAGGCCCGTACAGAGTTGCCGCTGTGCTAAAACGCACAACCGCTGCGCGAAATCGCGTGTTTCACCCACGAAATTACGCACTAAGATGGATCGGGACAAGAATAATAATCAGGCCCGAGGTTGCACATGCCATCAGCCGATTCTGTCTTCGATTACGTGGTGGTAGGCGCCGGCCCCGCCGGGTGCCTGCTGGCCAACCGCTTGTCCGCCGACCCTGGTTGCCGCGTGCTGCTGCTGGAAGCGGGCGGGCGGGACAACTATCCCTGGATTCACATTCCCGTCGGTTACCTCTACTGCATTGGCAACCCACGCACCGACTGGTGCTTCAAGACCCAAGCCCAGCCCGGCCTGGGTGGGCGCGCATTGGGCTACCCGCGCGGCAAGGTGCTGGGCGGCTGCTCTTCCATCAATGGCATGATCTATATGCGTGGCCAGGCTGCCGACTACGACCACTGGGCCGAACAGGGCAACCCCGGTTGGGCCTGGAAGGACGTGCTGCCGCTGTTCAAGGTCAGTGAAAACCACTTTGCTGGCGCCAGCGAGCACCACGGCGGCGGTGGCGAGTGGCGGGTAGAACGCCAGCGCTACAGCTGGCCGATACTGGATGCCTTCCGCGACGCCGCCGAGCAAAGCGGCATCGCCAAGGTGGATGACTTCAACACTGGCGATAACCAGGGGTGTGGTTATTTCCAGGTCAACCAACGCAGTGGCGTGCGCTGGAATGCCTCCAAGGCGTTTCTGCGGCCGGTTCAGCACCGCGCCAACCTCACCGTGCTTACCGGTGTGCAGGTTGACCAGGTGTTGCTCAACAATACTCGCGCACGTGCGGTGAAAGCATTTTGGCAAGGTGCCTGGCACGAGTTTGCAGCTCGCCGCGAGATCGTGCTGTGTGCTGGGGCGGTCGGTTCCCCGGGCATCCTGCAACGCTCCGGCATTGGCCCACGGCAATTACTGGAAAGCCTGGGTATTGGCGTTCGCCACGACATGCCAGGGGTGGGTGGCAACCTGCAAGACCACCTGCAACTGCGGCTGATCTATCAGATCCGCAATACCCGCACCTTGAACCAGATGGCCAACAGCCTGTGGGGCAAGATGGGCATGGGCCTGCGCTATCTCTACGACCGCAGCGGCCCGCTGGCCATGGCCCCGAGCCAGTTGGGCGCGTTCGTGCGGTCCAGCCCCGACCAGGCCACCGCCAACCTGCAGTACCACGTGCAGCCGCTGTCGCTGGAGCGCTTCGGCGAGCCGTTGCACCGCTTCCCGGCCTTTACCGCCTCGGTCTGCAACCTGCGCCCGGCCAGCCGTGGGCGTATCGATATCCGCAGCACCGACATGCACAGCACGCCGCTGATCGACCCCAACTACCTGAGCGACCCCCAGGACCTGCAGGTGGCCGCCGATGCCATCCGCCTTACCCGGCGCATCGTTCAGGCCCCTGCCCTGGCCGTATTCGAGCCCGAGGAATATCTGCCTGGCGCGACCCTGCAAAGCGAACAGGACCTGATCGAGGCTGCCGGCAAGATCGGCACTACCATTTTCCACCCGGTGGGTACCTGCCGCATGGGCAATGGTGCGATGGACGTTGTGGATAACCAGCTGCGCGTGCATGGCATCCCCGGCCTGCGCGTGGCCGATGCCTCGATCATGCCGCAGATCACCTCAGGCAATACCTGTTCCCCCACCCTGATGATCGCCGAAAAGGCGGCACAACTGATTCTCAAAGGAGCTGCTACCCAGACCTACCTGAACGAAGACGCATTACCGACGCCCTGACCCGGGTGCGTGCAGTAGCGGCAGCTTGCGGTCGAAGGCTGCCGACAGTGGAACAACAAGAATAATCACTGTGGCCTGCGGGCCGAGGACAGCAACGATGTCGGATTACATTCAAGAGCAGGCTGCGGCGGCCAGCGGTTCCAACCGTCGTGAAGAACGCAAGATCATTTTCGCGTCATCCCTCGGGACGGTGTTCGAGTGGTATGACTTTTTTCTCTATGGCGCGTTGGCAGCGGTCATCAGCAAGCAGTTCTTTGCGGGTGTGAACGACACCACCGCTTTCATCTTCGCCCTCATGGCCTTCGCTGCCGGCTTCCTTGTGCGGCCGTTCGGTGCATTGGTGTTCGGCCGACTGGGGGACATGATCGGGCGTAAATACACCTTCCTGGTCACCATCGTACTGATGGGGCTGTCCACTTTCGCCGTGGGCTTGCTGCCTACGTATGCCAGCATCGGCATCGCCGCACCGATCATTCTGGTGATACTGCGCATGCTGCAGGGCCTGGCGCTGGGCGGTGAGTACGGTGGTGCAGCCACTTATGTGGCCGAACATGCCCCCCCGGGCAAGCGCGGTTTCCACACCGGCTTTATCCAGTCCACCGCTACCTTGGGCCTGTTGTTGTCGTTGCTGGTGGTACTGGGCAGCCGCTATGTCAGTGGCGATCAGTTCGAAACCTGGGGCTGGCGCCTGCCGTTCCTGCTGTCGATCGTGCTGCTGGGCATTTCCACCTGGATCCGCATGAGCATGCATGAGTCGCCAGCCTTCGTGAAAATGAAGGCCCAGGGCAAGGTCAGCAAGTCGCCGATCCGGGAGTCGTTCACCTCGTGGCCGAACCTCAAAGTCGTACTGACTGCACTGTTCAGTATCAATGCCGGGCAAGCGGTGACCTTCTACACCGCGCAGTTCTACGTGCTGTTCTTCATGACCCAGATGCTGAAGGTAGACCCGGCCCAGGCCAATACCCTGCTGATCATCAGCGTGGTGATCGGTGCGCCGTTCTTCGTGTTTTTTGGCTGGCTGTCGGACCGTATCGGGCGCAAACCGATCCTGATGCTGGGCTTGCTGCTGGCCACGGTGCTGTACTTCCCGCTGTTCAAGGCCTTGAGCCACTATGCCAACCCACAAATTGACGCCGCCAGCCGCCAGGCGCCGATCGTGGTCACTGCTGATCCGCAAGGCTGCACGTTCCAGTTCGACCCGGTCGGCAAGGCCCGTTTCGACAGCCCGTGCGACAAGGTCAAGACCTTCCTGGTCAAACAGGGCCTGCCTTACAGCTCGGTCAGCGTAGCCGGCAGCGAGGTAGTGGTGAATGTGGGCGATAAAACCATCAACGGCTTTGACGAAGCCGCGATGCGTGCGGCGGTGGAGCAGGCAGGCTATCCGGCCAAGGCTGACCCCGCGCAGGTCAACCAGGTGATGGTCGTGGTGCTGATCGTGGCGATGATCCTGATCGCGACCATGACCTACGGCCCATTGGCCGCAGTGATGGTCGAGCTGTTCCCGACCCGCATTCGCTACACCTCGATGTCGCTGCCCTACCACATTGGCAACGGCTGGTTCGGCGGCTTCCTGCCCACCGTGTCGTTTGCACTGGTGGTGTACACCGGGGACATCTTCTACGGGCTTTGGTACCCAATCCTGGTGACCGGCATCAGCCTTGTGGTGGGGATTTTCTGCCTGAAAGAAACCAAGGATGTGGATATCGACAAGATCTGAAAGCTGGCGCGGATCCTTGTAGGAGCGGCCTTGTGTCGCGATGGGCCGCGCAGCGGCCCCAGGATTTCCGCCTTGATGTACACATTGCCGGGGCCGCTTTGCGGCCCATCGCGACACAAGGCCGCTCCTACACAAAGCGATGCGTACTGGAAATGGAGCCCAAAAAAAACCGGCTGTAAAAGCCGGTTTTCTTATGCCCCGAAAAAACTTATGCACGCTTTTCAGAAAAATGTCATAAGCGAAAATAAACAGACAATTCAATAACTTATCGCTTACTTCAAGCATTTCAGCGAAAAAGTGCTCACAAGTTATCCACAGATATCACGCCATCTGCTCCTGCGGTTCTTCTGCTGCTGGCGGCAGCGAGCCCATGGCCCGCTGGGTTGCTTCGTTCCACGCCTGAGCGCGGTCGTTGAGCTCGGCAATGGCCCGTGGCCCGGTGCCGTTGGCGTACATCGGCTCGCCAATCACCACCTCGATAGTGCCCGAGCGCTTGCCCCAACCGGTTTTCGGCCAGAACTTGCCGGCGTTGTGGGCAATCGGCAGTACCGGCAGCCCGGCATTCACTGCCAGCGCGGTGCCCCCGCGCGAGAACTTGCCGACCGTGCCGAACGGCACGCGGGTGCCCTCCGGGAAGATCAGCACCCAGGTCTTCTGCTTGAGCAGCTCATCGCCCTTGCTCGCGACCTGGCGCAGTGCCTCCTTCGGGTTGTCGCGGTTGATCGCGATCGGCCGCAGCATGGCCATGGCCCAGCCGAAGAACGGCACGTACAGCAGTTCGCGCTTGAGCACCTGGCTAAGCGGCGAGAAGTACTGCGACAGGAAGAATGTTTCCCAGGTGCTTTGGTGGTTCGACAGGATCACGCAAGGCTCGGCCGGCACGTTCTCGGCACCGGTGATCTTGTAGTCGATGCCCAGAATCGTCCGCACGAGGAACAAGGCGCAGCGGCACCAGTACACATTGATGAACTTGTAGCGCTTGGGGAACGACAGAAACGGCGCGACGAAAAAGCTCAGCGAGCACCACAGCAACGAACTGGTGCCCAGCAGCAGGTAAAAAAGAAAGATTCTGATCGCCTGCAGGATCGACATAGTGGCTTGTACCATTGCGGGGCATGCCCGCCTGAGAAAAATGCGCCCGCAGGCGCACTGTTTAAATTAGTTCTCTGGCGATAGCTGCCAGATCGTCGAAAATCAGTGTAGTTTCCGGAACACCTTTTGCCAGGGTCCGCTCACCTTTGCCGGTTTTCACCAACACGGGTTGTGCACCGACGGCCAGGGCGGCCTCCAGGTCGCCTTTGCTGTCGCCAACGAACCAGACGCCTTCAAGGCCGACCTGGTAATGCTCGGCGATCGCCCGCAGCATGCCTGGCTTGGGCTTGCGGCAATCGCAGCCTTCATCCGGGCCGTGCGGGCAATACACGATGTGGCCAACCTCGCCGCCCTGCTCGGCCACCAGCGCGCGCAGGCGCGCGTGCATGGCCTCGAGGGTTGCCAGCGGGTAATAGCCACGGGCGATACCGGACTGGTTGGTGGCCACGGCCACCGTCCAGCCCGCCTTGCTCAACTGCGCGATCGCTGCGACCGAGCCAGGGATCGGGACCCACTCTTCCAGCGTCTTGATGTAGGCGTCGGAGTCGTAGTTGATCACCCCGTCACGGTCGAGAATCAGCAGTTTCAAGGCTTACCCCAGCAACGAGATGTCGGCCACACCCAGGAACAGGCCGCGCAGGCGGCTGAGCAGGGCGTAGCGGTTGGCACGTACCTTGGCGTCTTCGGCGTTGACCATGACCGCCTCGAAGAAGGCATCAACCGGGTCGCGCAGGGCTGCCAGGCGGGCCAGCGATTCGCTGTACTGCCGTGCAGCAGCCATCGGTTGCACGGCCTGGTCGGCCTGCTGGATGGCCGAGTACAGCGAGAACTCGTTGGCATTGTCGAAGTACTTCGGCTCGACCTGCTCGGCGATGGCGCCTTCTGCCTTGCTCAGCAGGTTCGACACACGCTTGTTGACCGCGGCCAGGGCCTCGGCTTCGGGCAGCTTGCGGAACGCTTGCACCGCCTGTACACGCTGGTCGAAGTCCAGCGCCGAGCCTGGCTGCAGGGCACGTACCGATAGGTAGGTGGCCACATCGATGCCTTCGTCCTCGTAACGCGCACGCAGGCGGTCGAAGATGAACTCCAGCACCTGCTCGGCCAGGCCGGCAGCCTTGACCTTGGCACCGAACTGCTTGACCGCGAATTCCACCGCACCGGTCAGGTTCAGGTCCAGCTGCTTCTCGATCAGGATACGCAGCACACCCAGCGCTGCACGGCGCAGGGCGTACGGGTCTTTGCTGCCGGTTGGCAGCATGCCGATGCCGAAGATGCCCACCAGGGTGTCGAGCTTGTCGGCGATGGCCACGGCGGCACCGGTGAGGGTTTGCGGTAGCTCGGCACCAGCACCGCGTGGCATGTACTGCTCGTTCAGCGCCAGGGCAACGTCTTGCGGCTCACCGTCGTTGAGCGCGTAGTAGTAACCGGCAACACCCTGCATCTCCGGGAATTCGCCGACCATTTCAGTGGCCAGGTCGCATTTCGACAGCAGGCCGGCCCGGCCGGCGCGCTGGGCGTCGCCGCCGATCAGCGGGGCGATGAAGGCAGCCAGTTTGGAAACGCGCTCGGCCTTGTCGTACACAGTGCCCAGCTGAGCCTGGAAGACCACGTTCTTGAGGCGCTCGTTGAAGGTTTCCAGCGGCTGCTTCTTGTCCTGCTTGAAGAAGAATTCGGCGTCGGTCAGGCGTGGGCGCACGACTTTCTCGTTGCCTTGCACGATCTGCTTCGGGTCGCGGCTTTCAACGTTGGCCACGGTGATGAAGCGCGGCAGCAGCTTGCCTTCGCTGTCCAGCAGACAGAAGTACTTCTGGTTGTCCTGCATGGTGGTGATCAGGGCTTCCTGCGGCACTTCGAGGAAACGCTCCTCGAACGAGCACACCAGCGGCACCGGCCACTCGACCAGCGCGGTCACTTCGTCCAGCAGCGCCGGTGGCACGATGGCCGTACCTTCCTGCTGCATGGCCAGCTCTGCGGTACGCTTGCTGATCAGCTCGCGGCGCTCGGCGAAGTCGGCCAGCACGTAGGCTTTGCGCAGGTCTTCGACGTAGTTGGCGGGGGCAGTGATGAGCACGTTTTCCGGGTGGTGGAAGCGGTGGCCACGGGATTCACGGCCGGCCTTCTGCGACAGGATGGTGCAGTCGACCACCTGGTCGCCCAGCAGCATTACCAGCCATTGGGTCGGGCGCACGAACTCTTCACGGCTGGCGGCCCAGCGCATGCGCTTGGGAATGGGCAGATCGTTCAGCGAGTCCTCGACGATGGTCGGCAGCAAGCCGACGGTCGCTTTGCCTGGGATGTGCTGGGAGAAACGCAGCTTGGGGCCGCTCTGGTCGATTTCGGCCAGCTCTACACCGCACTTCTTGGCAAAGCCCAGGGCAGCCTGGGTCGGCTCGCCGTCTTTGAAAGCAGCCTGCAGGGGGGGGCCGTCGATGTTGATGCTGCGGTCAGGCTGCTGCACGTCCAGCTGGCGAATCAGCACGGCCAGGCGACGCGGCGCAGCATAGACCTGCTTGCCGGTGTAGTTCAGGCCAGCGGCCTGCAGGCCCTTTTCGATGCCGGCCAGGAAGGCGTCGCCGAGGCTGGCGAGGGCCTTGGGAGGCAGCTCTTCGGTGCCCAGTTCTACCAGGAAATCTTGAGCACTCATTGTGCAGCCTCCAGCTTAGCCAACACTTCGTCACGCAGTTCGGGGGTGGCCATCGGGAAGCCCAGGCGTGCGCGGGCTTGCAGATAGCTTTGCGCCACGTCCCGGGCCAGGGTACGCACACGCAGGATGTAGCGCTGGCGCTCGGTCACCGAGATGGCGCGGCGGGCGTCCAGCAGGTTGAAGGTATGCGAGGCCTTCAACACCATTTCATAGGTCGGCAGCGGCAGCTCCAGCTTGATCAGGCGGTTGGCTTCGCTTTCGTAGAAGTCGAACAGTTCGAACAGCTTGTCGACGTTGGCATGTTCGAAGTTGTAGGTCGACTGCTCCACCTCGTTCTGGTGGAACACGTCACCGTAGGTGACCTTGCCGAACGGGCCGTCGGCCCATACCAGGTCATAGACCGAATCGACGCCCTGGATGTACATGGCCAGGCGTTCGAGGCCGTAGGTGATTTCACCGGTGACCGGGTAGCACTCGATGCCACCTACCTGCTGGAAGTAGGTGAACTGGGTGACTTCCATGCCGTTCAGCCAGATTTCCCAGCCCAGGCCCCAGGCGCCGAGGGTCGGCGATTCCCAGTTGTCTTCGACAAAGCGAATGTCGTGCACCAGCGGGTCCAGGCCAATGGCTTTCAGCGAGCCCAGGTACAGCTCCTGGAAGTTGGCCGGGTTCGGCTTGAGCACCACCTGGAACTGGTAGTAGTGCTGCAGGCGGTTGGGGTTTTCGCCATACCGCCCGTCGGCAGGGCGACGGCTAGGCTGCACGTAGGCGGCGTTCCAGGTTTCTGGACCCACGGCGCGCAGGAACGTTGCGGTGTGGAAAGTGCCGGCGCCTACTTCCATATCGTAGGGCTGAAGCACCACACAACCTTGAGCTGCCCAGTAGTTTTGCAGGGCGAGGATCAGGTCTTGGAAGGTACGCACGGCTGGCGTAGGCTGGCTCACGAAATTCACCTGTATCTGGGGATGCGGATGTAAAGAGCGGGAGTATAACCTGATTCGCCTCGCCCTCTACTCATTGGAGCCTTATGCCACGCTGCTTTTGGTGTACCGACGATCCGTTGTACCAGGCCTACCATGACCAGGAATGGGGAACGCCGCAGCGCGATCCGGCGTTGCTGTTCGAGATGCTTTTGCTCGAAGGGTTCCAGGCCGGGCTTTCATGGATCACCGTTTTGCGCAAACGCGAGCGTTACCGCGAGGTGATGCACGGGTTCGACCCGGTCAAACTGGCCACCCTCAGCGACGAACGCATCGAAGCGCTGATGCAGGACCCCGGGATCATCCGCAACCGCCTCAAACTCAAGGCTGCCCGGCGCAATGCGCAGGCCTGGCTGGCTGTGGATAACCCCGCCGAATGGCTGTGGTCGTTCGTGGGTGGTGCGCCGAAGATCAATCACTTCCAGGGCCGCGCTGACGTGCCGGCGGTCACCGATGAGGCCAAGGCCATGAGCAAGGCCCTGCAGAAAGCCGGCTTCACCTTTGTCGGCCCGACCATCTGCTATGCCTTCATGCAAGCCACCGGCATGGTCATGGACCACACCATCGATTGCGATCGTTACGCCGCCCTGATTCGTTGAAGGGTTACAATGCGCGCCTTGCTGAAATAAGGAATTCGCCTGTGGAAAAGTTCAAGGGCGCCCTGATGGTCGGGGTGCTGCGCCTGTTTGCCAAGCTGCCCTGGGGCGCTGTACAGCGCGTGGGCGCCGGCATCGGCTGGCTGATGTGGAAGATCCCCAACGGTTCACGCAACGTGGTGCGCATCAACCTGGCCAAGTGTTTCCCCGAGATGGACCCGGTTGCCCGTGAGCAACTGGTTGGCCAAGCCTTGCGGGACATTGGCAAGTCGTTTGTGGAAAGCGCCTGTGCCTGGATCTGGCCGCCACAGCGCTCGCTGGAACTGGTCAAGGAAGTGCACGGCCTGGAAGTGCTGGAGCAAGCCCTGGCCTCTGGCAAGGGCGTGGTGGGCATCACCAGCCACCTGGGTAACTGGGAGGTGCTCAACCACTTCTATTGCAATCAGTGCAAGCCGATCATTTTCTACCGCCCGCCCAAGCTCAAGGCTGTGGATGACCTGCTGCGTGAGCAGCGCGTACAGATGGGCAACCGCGTTGCGCCTTCGACCAAGGAAGGCATTCTCAGCGTGATCAAGGAGGTGCGCCGGGGCGGCCAGGTGGGCATCCCCGCTGACCCGGAGCCGGCCGAATCGGCTGGCGTGTTCGTGCCATTTCTCGGTACCCAGGCACTGACCAGCAAGTTCGTACCGAACATGCTGGCGGGCGGCAAGGCGGTGGGGGTGTTCCTGCATGCCTTGCGCCTGCCGGATGGCTCGGGTTTCAAGGTGTTTCTCGAAGCTGCGCCGCAAGCGATGTACAGCACCGACGTGAATGAGTCGGCGGCGGCGATGAGCAAGGTGGTCGAGCGTTATGTGCGCGAGTACCCGAGCCAGTACATGTGGAGCATGAAGCGCTTCAAGAAGCGCCCGGCTGGCGAGCCGCGCTGGTATTGAGATCTCTGGGGGCGCTCTGCGCCCCATTCGCTGGCTTGCCTGCGATGGGCTGCAAAGCAGCCCCGGCTATCTCAAGCCTTGTTCAGCTTCTTGAGAAAAACGGTCATCTCTTTCTCGGCCTGCTTGTCCCCGTGGGCCTGTGCCGCCACGATCCCATCCTCCCAGGCCTTGCGCGCCGCTGGCAGGTCACCCTGCAACTGACAGGCCTTACCCAGCAGCTTCCACGCTGCCGAGTACTTCGGGTCCTGCTCTACACAGCGCGCCAGGTGCACCGCAGCTTCTGCACCGTTACCTTCATCCAGCCAGGCCTTGCCCAGCCCGAAACGCAGCAACGGGTTATCCACACCCTTGGCCAGCATCTTCTCCAGCGACTCGCGCATGCCCTTTGCTCCTAGAAGAAACTCAAGCCGACGTGGAACAGCTTCTCCACATCGCGAATGTGCTTTTTATCCACAACGAACAGGATCACATGGTCACCCGATTCGATCAGGGTGTTGTCGTGGGCAATCATGACCTCTTCGGCACGGATGATCGCGCCGATCGTGGTACCCGGTGGCAGGTTGATGTCCGCTATCGCCTTGCCAACGACCTTGCTCGACTTGGCATCGCCATGGGCCACCGCCTCGATCGCTTCGGCCGCGCCACGGCGCAGCGAGTGCACGCTGACAATGTCGCCCCGGCGCACGTGGGCCAGCAGGGTGCCGATGGTCGCCAGCTGCGGGCTGATGGCAATGTCGATCTCACCCCCCTGCACCAAGTCGACGTAGGCTGGGTTGTTGATGATGGTCATCACCTTGCCTGCACCCAGGCGCTTGGCCAGCAGCGAAGACATGATGTTGGCTTCGTCATCGTTGGTCAGGGCCAGGAAGATATCGGCGTCGGCGATGTTTTCTTCCAGCATCAGGTCCCTGTCCGAGGCGCTGCCCTGCAACACCACGGTGCTGTCTAGCGTATCGGACAGGTGCCGGCAGCGGGCTGGGCTCATCTCGATGATCTTCACCTGATAGCGGCTTTCGATGGCTTCGGCCAGGCGCTCGCCAATTTGGCCACCACCGGCAATGACGATGCGCTTGTTGGTCTGGTCGATACGACGCAACTCGCCCATCACTGCCCGGATGTCTTTTTTCGCGGCAATGAAGAACACCTCGTCATCGGCTTCGATCACCGTGTCGCCACGCGGGGTGATTGGCCGGTCGCGGCGGAAAATGGCGGCCACACGGGTATCCACGTTAGGCATGTGCGCGCGGATCTGGCGCAGCTGCTGGCCCACCAGCGGCCCGCCGTAGTAAGCCTTCACGGCCACCAGCTGCGCCTTGCCTTCGGCGAAGTCGATCACCTGCAGCGACCCTGGGTGTTCGATCAGGCGCCTGATGTAGTTGGTCACCACCTGCTCGGGGCTGATCAGCACGTCGACCGGGATGTGGTCATTGTCGAACAGCTCTTCACGCGTCAGGTAGGCCGACTCGCGTACCCGGGCAATCTTGGTCGGGGTGTGGAACAGCGAATAGGCCACCTGGCAGGCAACCATATTGGTTTCGTCGCTGTTGGTTACCGCCACCAGCATGTCGGCGTCGTCGGCACCGGCCTGGCGCAGCACCGTCGGCAGCGAGCCGCGGCCTTGCACGGTGCGGATGTCCAGGCGGTCGCCCAGGTCGCGCAGGCGGTCGCCGTCGGTATCGACCACGGTAATGTCGTTGGCCTCGCTGGCCAGGTGCTCTGCCAGCGTACCGCCCACTTGCCCTGCGCCGAGGATGATGATTTTCATCCGCTACTCCCTACCCTTTGTGCTTACCCGCGCGAGGCGGCGATCTTGATCAGCTTGGCATAGTAGAACCCGTCGTGGCCGCCTTCCTGAGCCAGCAACTGGCGGCCGTGCGGCTGGCGCAGGCCGGCCTCGGTGGCCAGGTCCAGCTCCCGCGCGCCGGGGGTGCGGGCGAGAAAGGCCTCGATCACTTGCGTGTTCTCGGTCGGCAGGCTGGAGCACGTGGCATACAGCAGCATGCCGCCCACTTCCAGTGTCGGCCACAGGGCATCGAGCAGTTCACCTTGCAGCGCGGCCAGGGCCGGAATGTCGTCGGCCTGGCGGGTCAGCTTGATATCCGGGTGGCGGCGGATCACGCCAGTGGCCGAGCAGGGGGCGTCCAGCAGGATGCGCTGGAACGGTTTGCCGTCCCACCAGCTGGCAGTGTCGCGGGCGTCGCAGGCGATCAGCTCGGCATCGAGCTGCAGGCGGTCGAGGTTCTCGCGCACCCGGGTCAGGCGCTTGGCCTCAAGGTCGATGGCTGTCAGGTGAGCCAGGCCTGGTTCGGCTTCCAGCAGGTGGCAGGTTTTGCCGCCAGGCGCGCAACAGGCGTCGAGCACGCGTTGGCCGGCGGCCAGCTCCAGCAAGTCAGCGGACAGCTGCGCGGCTTCGTCCTGCACACTCACCCAGCCCTCGGCGAAGCCTGGCAGGCCGCGTACGTCGCAGGCTTCGGCCAGAACGATGCCATCGCGGCTGTAGTGGCAGGGGCTGGCGGCAACGCCCGCGTCGGCCAGCAGGCGCAGGTAGGCGTCACGGCTGTGATGACGGCGGTTGACCCGCAAGATCATCGGCGGGTGCGCATTGTTGGCGGCGCAAATGGCCTCCCACTGCTCTGGCCAGAAGGCCTTCAGCGCCTTTTGCAGCCAGCGCGGGTGGGCGGTGCGTACCACGGGGTCGCGCTCCATGCCGGCCAGCAGCGCTTCGCCTTCGCGCTGGGCGCGGCGCAGCACGGCATTGAGCAGGCCCTTGGCCCAGGGTTTCTTCAGTTTGTCGGCACAACCCACGGTCTCGCCAATTGCGGCGTGGGCCGGAATACGGGTGTAGAACAGCTGGTACAGGCCGACCAGCAGCAGCGCCTGCACATCGGCGTCTGCGGCTTTGAACGGCTTCTGCAGCAGCTGGGCGGCCAGCAGGTCGAGCCGTGGCTGCCAGCGTGCAGTGCCGAACGCCAGGTCCTGGGTCAGGCCGCGGTCGCGCTCATCGACCTTGTCCAGTTGTGCCGGCAGCGAGCTGTTCAATGAAGCCTTGCCGCTGAGTACTGCGGCAAGGGCACGGGCGGCGGCGAGGCGTGGGTTCATTGGCCAAGTACCTTGCCGGCGGCGAACTTCTCGCGGCGGCTGTTGAACAGGTCGCTGAAGCTCAGCGCCTTGCCACCGGGCAGTTGCAGGCGGGTCAGGCTCAGTGCCTGGTCACCACAGGCAACCACCAGGCCATCTTTACCGGCGGACAGGATCTCGCCCGGCTCACCTTTGCCTGCCGCCACGTTGGCTGCCAGCACCTTCACGCTCTCGCCATCGAGGGTGCTGTGGCACACCGGCCAAGGGTTGAAGGCACGGATCAGGCGCTCCAGTTCGACGGCCGGGCGGCACCAGTCCAGGCGCGCTTCGTCCTTGTTCAGCTTGTGTGCATAAGTGGCCAGGGCATCGTTTTGCACCTCGCCTTGCAGCGACCCGTCGGCCAGGCCGGCGATGGCCTGCACGACGGCGGGCGGGCCCATTTGCGCAAGGCGGTCATGCAGGCTACCGCCGGTGTCCTCGGCGCTGATCGGGGTGGTTACCTTGAGCAGCATCGGGCCGGTATCCAGGCCGGCTTCCATGCGCATCACGGTGACACCGCTTTCGGTATCGCCGGCTTCCACGGCACGCTGGATCGGCGCTGCACCGCGCCAGCGCGGCAGCAAGGAGGCGTGGCTGTTGATGCAGCCCAGGCGGGGGATATCCAGCACCGCCTGCGGCAGAATCAGGCCGTAGGCAACCACGACCATCAAGTCTGGCTGCAGTGCGGCAAGTTCCGCTTGCGCCTCGGCGTTGCGCAGGGTTTGCGGCTGCAGTACCGGGATGCCATGGGCCACCGCCAGCGCCTTGACCGCGCTGGGCATCAGCTTCTGGCCACGGCCGGCAGGGCGGTCAGGCTGGGTGTAGACGGCCACGATCTCGTAAGGGCTGTCGAGCAGGGCCTTGAGGTGTTCGGCAGCAAACTCTGGGGTGCCTGCAAAGACGATGCGCATGGAGTTCTCGCTTCAAAAAAGAAAAAGGCTTGCCGGAGCAAGCCTTCTGGAAGGTGGGGATCAGGCTTGCTGGCGGTGCTGCTTTTCCAGTTTCTTCTTGATCCGGTCGCGTTTGAGCTGCGACAGATAGTCGACGAACAGCTTGCCGTTGAGGTGATCGAATTCGTGCTGCACGCAGACCGCCAGCAAGCCTTCGCACTCCAGCTCGAACGGCTTGCCGTCGCGGTCCTGGGCTTTTACCCGTACCCGCAGCGGGCGGTCGACGTTCTCGTAGAAGCCCGGCACCGACAGGCAACCTTCCTGGTACTGGCCCATGTCGTCGGTCAGCTCTTCGACCGTAGGGTTGATGAAGACCCGCGGTTCGCTGCGGTCTTCGCTGAGGTCCATCACCACGACCTGCTGGTGCACGTTGACCTGGGTCGCGGCCAGGCCGATGCCGGGGGCTTCGTACATGGTTTCAAACATGTCGTCGATCAGCTGACGCAGGGCGTCGTCGAACACCGTCACCGGCTTGGCGATGGTGCGCAGGCGCGGGTCGGGGAATTCGAGAATGTTCAAGATGGCCATAAGGTCAGGCAGTCACTGTGCGTTTGGTTGAAAACTGAGCACACATAATAAAGGCAAACGTGGATTTCAGCACCTGTGAAAGCTCGTCTAGGGTTTTCAGGGGCTGCTTGTCGGCTATTCGATAGACAGGTTGTCAAACCGTTATCAACACAGTTATCCACAGCTTGTGCCACGCCGATGGCCCTTTTTCAGATCAAGGATGATCCCCATGTCGAATCACCATTCGTCGCCTGTTGCGCCGGCTGAACTGGAGGCGCGGCTGCGTCTGCACCGTTTGCCGGACACCGGCCTGCGGCGTTTCTGCACGTTGCTGGAGGCGTTTGGCAGCGCATCTTCTGCCCTGTGCGCACCCGCCGGCGCCTGGCGCGCGTTGGGCATTCCCCAGGCAGCAATCGACGCGCGGCGCAGTGCCGAAGTGCGCGACGGAGCGCTGGCGGCGATGGCCTGGCTAGAGCAGCCGGGCCAGTATTTACTGATGTTTGACGGACCTGGTTACCCGCCGCTGCTGCGGGAAATCGATGACGCCCCGCCATTGCTGTTTGTCGCCGGCGACCCTGCCCTGCTCGAGCGCCCGCAGCTGGCAATTGTGGGAAGCAGGCGCGCTTCACCGCCAGCCCTCGATACCGCCGCGGCGTTTTCCCGTTACCTGGCACAGGCCGGTTTCACGATTACCAGCGGGTTGGCAGTGGGTATCGACGGCGCCGCTCATCGGGCCGCAATACAGGCCGGTGGGGGGACGATCGCGGTGCTCGGCACAGGGCTGCAAAAACTTTATCCACAGCGGCACACCGCGCTTGCCCAGGCGATTATCGACAGCGGCGGCGCGCTGGTTTCCGAGTACCCGCTGGATGCCGGGCCACAGCCCAGCAACTTCCCCCGGCGTAACCGCATCATCAGTGGCATGTCGCTGGGCGTGCTGGTGGTCGAGGCCAGCCTGGCCAGTGGTTCGCTGATCACGGCGCGGCTGGCGGCAGAACAAGGCCGCGAGGTGTATGCCATTCCGGGCTCCATCCACCACCCTGGGGCCAAGGGCTGCCACCAGTTGATTCGCGACGGCGCGCTGCTGGTGGAAACCGTGGAGCAGATCATGGAAAGCCTGCAGGGCTGGCAGAACCTGCCACCTGCGGTTGTGGACAAGTTCGACCACCCACTGCTGGCCTTGCTGCACGCGGCGCCCCAGACCAGCGAAAGCCTGGCCCATTGCAGCGAGTTGCCACTGGCCGAAGTGCTTGCGCAATTGACCGAGCTGGAACTGGAGGGGCGGGTCAGCAATGAAGCCGGGCGTTGGTTTGCCCGCGCGGGCTAAGTACACTGCGCACAGGCAAGTTCATAGGCGGAGTAACAGCAATGGTAAGCAGTTTTCGTGTGCAACAAGCCGCACGTGAGATCCGGGCGGGCGCAGTAATCGCCTACCCAACGGAAGCGGTCTGGGGCCTGGGCTGCGACCCCTGGAACGAGGACGCGGTGTACCGCCTGCTGGCGCTGAAGTCGCGGCCTGTGGATAAAGGCCTGATCCTGGTCGCCGACAATATCCGCCAGTTCGACTTTTTGTTCGAAGATTTCCCCGAGGACTGGATCGACCGTATGGGCAGCACCTGGCCGGGGCCCAATACCTGGCTGGTGCCGCACCAGGACCTGTTGCCGGAGTGGGTGACCGGGCAGCATGACACCGTAGCGCTGCGGGTCAGTGACCACCCAGTGGTGCGCGAACTGTGCGCGCTGGTGGGGCCGTTGATTTCCACCTCGTGCAACCCCGGTGGGCGCCCTGCGGCGAAGACCCGGTTGCGGGTGGAGCAGTACTTCCATGGCCAGCTGGACCTGGTGCTGGGTGGGGCGCTGGGGGGGCGGAAGAATCCGAGCGTGATTCGCAACCTGGCTACCGGTGAGGTTGTTCGGCCGGGTTGATACCGCTGGCGAGGGCTTCGCCCTCGTTTCGCGACACAAGGCCGCTCCTACAAGTACAGCGCAGCTTTCAGCCCTGGCGCTATGCCTGTAGGAGCGGCCTTGTGTCGCGAAAGGGCCGCAAAGCGGCCACACTAATCGTCAGACCTATTTCTGATTTGCCCGATCTTGCCAATTGGGAAGCTTCCTACTGTCTCTGTCCTAAGTCATCACCTTCCATGCTGGAACCCCTGCCTCTAGCTTGCTCACGTCGCAATTCGGCGGGAGCATCCGAAGCAATGCCGCTATTCAAAAATGCCGAATATCTGATAAGGGCGAATCTGCAGCAGCTTGCGTCCAACAACCGGGTTAGATCGGTGGAAATAGGCAGGTTTACCGCTGATCAATTTGAAGCGATAAACAGGCAGAAAGAAGCGCAGGAACTACCGCTGCTTGAGGATCCGGGCATCGTATTCATCGGTAGCCATGCCTACAGGAGCCGGGTGATTCGAGATGGCTACACCATTGATGACATGGTTTTGCAAATCGAGGCAGCACTGGCGGCGACATCAATCTGGAAAAACGCCACGCGCATGACCGCTCTTCGCAGCACGATTGGTCGTGACGATGGCTATGGCAATGAAGTTTTTGATGAGGCGATTTTTGAACTGACGGCTCGCAAGCCCAAGGCAGAGCTGTATTCGATTATCCCTAAAGGGGATAGAAACAAGCCCAAAAAATAAAGGCCGCTTGAGCGGCCTGAATGGTAAGGATGTACTCGCCCGGATAACTTGAAACTCAACCGGCGCACCAGCACAACCTCAGGAGCAAAGGCTACGCCTCCGAGCATTCATGGTCAAGCGGCGCCCCTCACCCTCCCCGCGGCGCAGCGCTTGATGCTGGTGCGCCATTGCAGTCAGGGTTTTCTGATTGTTGCCAAAATGGCTGTCCAGCTCGCGGCTTGGGAAATATCCTACGACCCGCGTCCTCTGCCATCACCTTCTCAGTGGGAACCTCTGCCCTTAGGCTTCAACCGTCGCCGAATAACTTGGCGATCGGGTGTGGTAACCCGGCTTTAGAGTGATCTTGGCAGTCCATGGCGGCTGTTCGCAGGAGGCTTCGTGCCTGCTGGGTTTTGGATCTCTCACCCGGTTTACCACCCTGCGGATAGCTGCCACCCATTCGTGTGGTAACGCCTGGGTGGGGCCATGAGCAGAGATCTAATGATGAAGAAAATAGTTCCAGATCCACCCCTACCCTGCACCTCCACCCGCCCGTTCGGCCGCTGCGACGCCGGCCATGACCCACTCTTCACCGTCAACCCGAACATTTCCGCCGAGGACGCTCTGGTCCACGTAGCCCTGTACCTGCGCAGCGCCTACGAAACCGGCTACAAAGCTCTGGACTACATGCGCGAAGAGGGCCGTGGCATGTTCTGGTCGAACCTGCATGCGATTGAAATGGCAGAGGGGGTGGTCGAGGCAATCCTCGATGGGATCGAGTCGACCCCGCCACCGACGAACCGACCCTCACAGCCATAGCGCAGCTTGCAGAGCCGACGCAGTACCTGTGGGAGCGGGCGCGCCCGCGAACACCGGCAAAGCCGGTGCCATCCACCGCGGTGGCTTCTTCGCGGTCATGCCCGCTCCCACAGGGAACGTGTGTGGCTCAGGGAATGAGTACTGTCGACCCTACAGTCCGCCGCGCCGACAGCTCTGCCTGCGCCTTGGCCGCCTCACTCAGCGGATACCTTTGCTGGATATCCACAACCAGCTTGCCACTGCCAATCATCGCAAACAGGTCATCGGCCATGGCCTGGGTGTTTTCGGCATTGTTGGCATAGGTCGCCAAGGTCGGCCGGGTCACATACAGCGAGCCCTTCTGCGCCAGAATCCCCAGGTTCACCCCGCTGACCGCACCCGAGGCATTACCGAAGCTCACCATCAGCCCGCGCGGTTGCAGGCAGTCCAGCGAGGTCAGCCAGGTATCGGCGCCAACGCCGTCGTACACCACCGGGCATTTCTTGCCGTCGGTCAGCTCCAGTACCCGCTTGGCCACGTCTTCATGGCTGTAATCGATGGTCGCCCATGCGCCCAGCGCTTTGGCCCGCTCGGCCTTCTCGGCAGAACTCACAGTGCCGATCAGCTTGGCACCCAACGCTTTCGCCCATTGGCACGCCAGCGAACCCACGCCACCGGCGGCCGCATGGAACAGGACCACGTCACCCGCCTTCACCTGGTAGGTTTGCTTCAGCAGGTACTGCACGGTCAACCCCTTGAGCATCACCGCCGCTGCCTGCTCGAAGCTGATGGTGTCGGGCAGCTTGACCAAGTTGGCCTCCGGCAGCGTGTGAACCTCGCTGTATGCGCCCAGCGGGCCGCCGGCATGGGCCACGCGGTCACCCACCTTCAGCCGGGTCACGCCTTCGCCCACGGCCTCGACCACACCGGCCGCTTCGGTGCCCAGCCCCGAAGGCAGTGATGGCGGTGCATACAGCCCGCTGCGGAAATAGGTGTCGATGAAGTTCAGGCCGATCGCATGGTTGCGCACGCGCACCTGCTGGGGCCCCGGCGGGGTGGGTTCGAATTCCACAAACTGCAGCACTTCGGGGCCGCCATGCTGGCTGAACTGGATACGCTTGGCCATCTCGTACTCCTGTAGTCGGGATCGGGAAAGGCCTTCTATCGGACGCCTTTGCTTGATCGCCGTCAACTGCGGCGCGCGCGCTGGCGGTGTTATGCTACGCGGCGAATTCTTCCCTGCCCGTTCCTGGTGACCCGATGACTAGCCGCACCGAGGCCGTGAAAGCCTACCTGCTCGACCTGCAAGACCGCATCTGCTCTGCCCTCGAAAGCGAAGACGGCGGTGCCCGCTTCGTCGAGGATGCCTGGGTGCGCGAAGCCGGTGGCGGGGGGCGTACGCGGGTGATCGGCGAGGGCAAGCTGATCGAGAAAGGCGGGGTCAACTTCTCCCACGTGTTCGGCGCCGGCCTGCCGCCGTCGGCCAGCGCCCACCGCCCGGAGCTGGCGGGCCGGGGCTTCGAGGCCTTGGGCGTGTCGCTGGTGATCCACCCGTACAACCCGCATGTGCCCACCTCGCACGCCAATGTGCGGTTCTTCATTGCCGAGAAGGAAGGCGAAGAGGCGGTGTGGTGGTTCGGTGGCGGTTTCGACCTGACCCCATACTACGGCGTCGAGGAAGACTGCATTCACTGGCACCGCGTGGCCGAGCAGGCGTGTGCGCCGTTCGGTGCCGATGTGTACCCGCGCTACAAGGCCTGGTGCGACCGCTATTTCCACCTCAAGCACCGTGGCGAGCCACGTGGCATTGGCGGGCTGTTCTTCGACGACCTGAACGAGTGGGGCTTCGACACTTGCTTCGCCTTCATCCGTGCCATTGGCGATGCCTATGTCGACGCCTACCTGCCGATCGTCCAGCGCCGCAAGCACACTCCCTACACCCCGCAGCAGCGTGAGTTCCAGGAATACCGCCGCGGCCGCTACGTGGAGTTCAACCTGGTCTACGACCGCGGCACCCTGTTCGGCCTGCAGTCGGGCGGGCGCACCGAGTCCATTCTCATGTCGCTGCCGCCACAGGTGCGCTGGGGCTATGACTGGAAGCCGGCACCGGGCAGCGAAGAAGCGCGCCTGACCGACTACTTTCTGCAAGACCGCGACTGGCTTGGCCAGTAAGCCTGTGGATAACCAAGGAGCCGCCATGGACCAGTACGTCGTTTTTGGTAACCCCATCGGCCACAGCAAGTCGCCGCTGATCCACCGCCTGTTCGCCGAGCAGACCGGCGAAAACCTGGAATACGCCACCCTGCTGGCGCCGCTGGATGAGTTCAGCGACTGCGCACGCGGCTTCTTCAAGCAAGGCAGCGGCGGTAATGTCACCGTGCCGTTCAAGGAAGAGGCCTACCGCCTGTGCGACAGCCTGACCCCGCGTGCCCAGCGCGCTGGCGCGGTGAACACACTGAGCAAGCTGGCTGACGGCACTTTGCAAGGTGACAACACCGATGGCGCCGGCCTGGTGCGTGACCTGACGGTGAATGCCGGGGTCGAGCTGACGGGCAAGCGCATTTTGGTTCTCGGTGCCGGCGGTGCAGTGCGTGGCGTGCTGGAGCCGATCCTGGCGCACAGGCCGCAATCGCTGGTGATCGCCAACCGTACCGTGGAAAAGGCCGAGCAGCTGGCGCGGGAGTTCGATGAACTGGGGCCGGTGGTGGCCAGCGGGTTTGCCTGGTTGCAGGAGCCGGTGGATGTGATCATCAACGCCACTTCAGCCAGTTTGGCCGGGGAATTGCCGCCGATTGCCGACAGTTTGGTCGAGGCAGGGCACACGGTTTGCTACGACATGATGTATGGCAAGGAATCTACGCCGTTTTGCCAGTGGGCGCAGAAGCTGGGCGCGGCCAAAGTGCTGGATGGGTTGGGGATGCTGGCTGAGCAGGCCGCTGAGGCGTTCTTTATCTGGCGTGGTGTACGGCCGGATACCGCTCCGGTGTTGGCTGAGTTGCGCCGGCAATTGGCTCGGGGCTGAAATTGCCGGGGCCGCGTTGGGTCGGCGTACACCCTTCCCTTGTGGGAGCGGCCTTGCGTCGCGATGGGCTGCAAAGCAGCCCCTAATCTCAACCCAACCTCATTCCTCAAATCGGATAGGGCACAACTGCGCCCCTTCCAGCTTCTGCAATTCCTCGATCACCTGCGGCCTGGCCCGGTGCAAGGTCAGGCTCCCGCCCAGGCGCCGCAAGCGCCGTGCCTCGCGGTGCAACATGTCTACACCCGAGTAGTCGATGAAATTCACCTGCCGCGCATCGATCACCACATGCGGGCCTTGGCACAGCTGCAAACGTACTTGCAGGTAGTGCGCCGCGCCAAAGAAGATCGAGCCACCTACCCGCAGCACATCCGCTTCACCTTCGCGGCTTTGCTGCACCCGTGGCCGTGATGTGCGTTTGAGGTAGAAGAACAGCGACGCCAGCACCCCGGCATAGATCGCCGTCTGCAACTCCAGCAGCAAGGTTGCCGCCGCCGTCAGCGCCATTACCAGGAACTCCGAACGGCTGACCCGGAACAGCGCGCGGATGGCTTGGCGGTCCACCAGCCCCCAGCAGATCAACAGTATGCTGCCGGCCATGGCGGGGATAGGCAACTGCGCGATCAAGCCAGCACCGGTGATGGCGAACAGCGCCACCCATAGCGCCGAAAACACCCCGGCCATGGGGGAGCGGGCACCTGCTTCGTAGCTCAGGCCCGAACGGGTGAAGGAGCCAGCAGACAGGTAACCCGAGAAGAACGCGCCAACGATGTTCGACACGCCCTGGGCGCGAATTTCCTGATCAGGGTCGATCAGCTGTTCCGAGCGTGCCGACAACGACCGGGCAATCGACAGGCTGGTGACCAACCCCAGCATACCTACCGCCACGGCACTGGGCAGCAGGCGCAGAATCAGCTCCACGTCCAGCAAGGGCAGTGGGCTCAAGGGTGGAAGCTGGCCGGTGAATGCCGCGACCCTCGGCACATGGCCAAACCAGCCCGGCAGCAGCCAGGCCAGCAGGCTCACCACGATCAGGCTTATCAACAGGCTGGGCCAGCGCGGGCGCCAGAGTTTGAGCGCCACACCGATAAGCACGGTGGCGAGGCCCAACAGCAAGGATGGCACATTGATTTCGCCGGCATGGTTGGCCAGGTCCTGTACGGTTTTCAGCGCCGTGGCCTGGCTGGGCAGGTCCATGCCCAGCAGGTTGGGCAATTGCCCCAGGGCAATGACGACCGCGGCGCCAAGGGTGAAGCCGAGCACTACGGAATGCGAGACGAAATTGACCAGCGCACCGAAGCGCAGCAGCCCCAGCAGCAGTTGAAAGACCCCGCCGAGGAAGGTGAGCAGCAGCACCAGCGTGATGTAGTCCGAACTCCCAGCCACGGCCAATGGGCTGATGCTGGCGTAGAGCACGATGGAGATGGCCGCGGTCGGGCCGCAGATCAGGTGCCAGGACGAACCCCACAGGCACGCGATCAATACCGGCACGATGGCGGCGTACAGGCCGTATTCGGCAGGCAGGCCGGCGATCAGGGCATAGGCGATGGACTGCGGGAGCGCGAGGATGGCACCGCCCAGGCCCACCAGCAGGTCCTGGCGCAGGCTGCGGACCGATTGGCGCGGGAGCCAGGCGAGGAATGGCAGCAGGTGGATGATACGATGCATGGGTTATCCACAATCCTTGATTTAATGCACCTGACCTGTGGGAGCGGGCATGCCCGCGAAGAAGCCACCGCTATAGATGGCACCGGCTTTGCTGGTGTTCGCGGGCATGCCCGCTCCCACAGGTTAGGTGTATTGCTGGTGAGTTCATAGTCTGGCTTTGACGGCCTCCAAGGCATCGCCATCGGCTTTGGTGGTGACCCCGGCCAACCACCCTTCCAGTAACTCGGGGTGCGTCTTGACCCAAGCCCTGGCCGCGTCGTCGAAGCTGATCTTCTTGTCCACAACCTGGGCCATGATGCTGTTTTCCATGTCCAGTGTGAACTTCAGGTTGCCCAGCAGCTTCGCCGCATTCGGGCAGGCTTGTGGATAACCCTTGCGCGTCAGGGTGTACACCTGGCCTTTGCTGCCGAACCATTTTTCCCCGCCCGTGAGGTAGTGCATCTTCAGCTTCACATTCATCGGGTGTGGCGTCCAGCCGAGGAAGGTGATGAATTGCTGCTTCTTCACGGCGCGGTCGACCTGCGTCAGCATCGCCTGCTCGCTGGATTCGACCAGTTTCCACTGGCCAAGGTCGAACTCATTGTTGTCGATGATCTGTTTGAGCGACAGGTTGGCCGGTGCGCCGGAACCGATGCCGTACAGCTTCTTGTCGAACTGGTCGGCGTGCTTGTGCAGGTCGGCGAAATCCTTGACCCCGGCATTCCAGACGTAGTCCGGCACGGCCAAGGTGAACTCGGTTCCTTCCAGGTTGCGCGACAACTGCTGCACATCCCCATTGGCGACGAACTTGTCATGAAAGCCCTGGTGCGCCGGCATCCAATTGCCAAGGAAGGCATCCACACGGCCGTCCTTCAGGCCACCGTAGATGATCGGCACGGCCAGGCTGTCGATCTTCACCTGGTAGCCCAGACTTTCCAGTAGCAGCCGGGCCACGGCGTTGGTCGTGGCTATGTCGCTCCAGCCAGGGTCGGCCATTTTTACCGTGCTGCATTGTGCATCGTCGTCGGCGGCGTGGGCCGGGGTGATACCCAGGCCCAAGGCCAGGGTGAGTACGGCGGCGGAAAACGTGTGCATGGCGGCCTCTTCTCAATCCAGGGGGGCGGGCTGTGGGTAACGTGCCTTGCGCTCGAGGTCGTCGAGATCAATGTGGTTACGCATGTACTGTTGGCTGGCATCTATCCATGGTTGATGGTCCCAGCTGTGCAGCTTGCCGGTAGCCAGCGCTTCGGCCACCAAGCGGCGACGGCGCTGGCTGGCCAGTACCTGCTGGCGCAACCTGGGCATGTCCCAACGCTGTCGGGCTTCATCGACGAACGCCTGCAGCAGTGCCTGGTGGTCCGGGCTGCTGGCGAGGTTCTCCCGCTCGTGCGGGTCGCGGCCAAGATCATAGAGTAGGCAAGGGTCGTCTTCGCCGTACACGAATTTGTAAGGCCCGCGGCGGATCATCATCAGCGGCCCGACAGTGCCTTCGGCCATGTATTCGCCGATCACTTCGTCGTGGCCGCCCTGCCCTTGCAGGTGGCCAAGCAGTGAGCGGCCATCCAGATGCAGGGTGTTATCCACAGCTCCGCCCGCCAATTCGACCAGGGTCGGTAACAGGTCACAGGTCGATACCGAGGCGCTGACACGGCTGGCGGCAAAGCGCTGCGGTGCATGGACCAGCAGTGGCACCCGCGCCGACATCTCGAACCAGTGCATCTTGTACCAAAGGCCACGCTCGCCGAGCATGTCGCCGTGGTCGCCGGAGAACACGATCAGGGTGTCGTCGGCCAGGTCGCACTCTTGCAAGGTCTGCAACAGCTTGCCGATGTTGTCGTCGATGTAGCTGCAGGCGCCGAAATAGGCCCGGCGTGCATCGCGGATCTTGTCCACGGGCAGCGGTTTGTTCCACAGGTCATAGACCTTGAGCAGGCGCTGCGAATGCGGGTCCAGTTCTGCCTGGCTGAATTCGGTACCAGGCATGGGGATATCCACACCCTCATAGCGATCCCAGTAGTGCTTGGGAATGGTGTATGGATCGTGTGGGTGGGTCATCGACACGGTCAGGCAAAACGGCCGGCCGTCGTTCTCGCGCACGTGGTCGTAGAGGTACTGGCGCGCCTTAAACACCACCTCCTCGTCGAAATCCAGCTGGTTGGTACGCACGCAGGGGCCTGCCTGCAGTACCGAGGACATGTTGTGGTACCAGCTTGGGCGCACATCCGGCTCATCCCAGTTCACTGCCCAGCCATAATCGGCCGGGTAGATGTCGCTGGTCAGGCGTTCCTCGTAACCATGCAGCTGGTCCGGGCCGCAGAAATGCATCTTGCCCGACAGCGCCGTGCGGTAGCCCAGGCGGCGCAGGTAGTGGGCGTAGGTCGGCACGTCGGCGGGGAAATCGGCAGCATTGTCGTAGGCACCGATGCGGCTTGGGAGCTGGCCGCTGACCAGGGTGAAGCGCGACGGCGCACACAGCGGGCTGTTGCAGTAGGCTGAATCGAACACCACGGCCTGCTCGGCCAGGCGGCTGAGGTGCGGCATCTGAATGGGTGAAGGCCCATAAATGGGCAGCAGGGGTGCGGCCATTTGGTCGGCCATGATGAACAGGATATTCGGGCGTGTCATGCTGGCTTCCATCGTTGAAGGTTATGCGAACCGCTTGCCTATCAAGATGCGACTGTGGATAACATGGGTAAAGCCCATGGCGGGCAATGACTGGGATTAGCCAAGCTTATGTTTGAGCGCTTTGCCGAACTGTCGTTGGATACGTTGCGGGTGTTCGAGGCCGCGGCCCGTTTGCGTGGCTTCACTGCGGCGGCCCTGGCGCTGGGCACCACCCAGCCTGCGGTAAGCCAGCAGGTAAAACGGCTGGAGGCGCAGTTGGGCACACGCCTGTTCGATCGGGTGTACCGCGGGATCGAACTCACCGAGGCCGGCCAGCTGTTGTTCGAGCATGTGCACCAAGGGTTGCAGGCCATGGACGAAGGTATTGCCCAGGTCAGTGGGCGCGGCCAGCGTGAAGTGCTGCAGGTGGCCACCGACTTCGCGTTCGCGGCGTTCTGGCTGATGCCGCGCCTGCAGCGCTTTCACGAGGCTTATCCACACGTGGATGTCAGCCTGGTGACCGGTGAGCGCAGCCAGGGCATGTTGCGCCCGGACATCGATGTGGCCGTGCTGTTTGGTGATGGGCGCTTTCATCAGGGCGAAAGCCGCTGGTTGTTCGATGAAGAGGTTTTCCCGGTGTGCAGCCCCCGCCTGATTCATGGCAAACCCATGTCAGCCGTGGCTTTGCAGCGCTTGCCGTTGTTGCACCTCAAAGGTGAGCAGGCCAGCCGCTGGTTTGACTGGGCGGGTGTGTTTCGCGGGTTTGGCGTGGCCAGCCCACCGCCAGCCGGGCAACTGCGGTTCGATAACTACACGCTGCTGATACAGGCGGCGATTGCCGGGCAAGGGGTGGCGATTGGCTGGGGGCACCTGGTGGATGGGCTGGTCGAGCAGGGTTTGCTCTGCCGGCCACTGGAGGGCAGCCTGCGCTCGGAACGCGGTTATTATGCGGTGTTGCCGCCGCGCAAACGCCGGGGCGCGTTGATCGAGCGGTTCGTAGGTTGGTTGGAGCACGAGCGAAGCCGGTAAGGGTGAGTTCGGCGCAGAGTCACGCGGGCTTTGGGCCCAGGAGGTATCGTGCAGAGGATCAAGGGTTACCACGCCCACATTTACTATGACGCAGCGACCCTGGAGCAGGCTCGGGCGCTGTGTGAGGAAGCGGCGCGGCTGTTTCCCGTGAGCATGGGGCGCATGCACCAGAAGCCGGTGGGCCCGCACCCGGACTGGAGCTGCCAGCTGGCTTTCGGTCCGGAAGTGGTGGGGGTGGTGTTGCCTTGGTTGGCACTGCATCGCCAGGGTTTGGTGGTGTTCATGCACCCGCTGACCGGTGATGAACTGGCGGACCATCGGGACCATGCGATCTGGATGGGGGCTGTGAGGCCGTTGAACCTGTCGGTTTTTGGGGGCTGAACCTTCAGTGCTCGTGTTGTGCTCATCGCTGGCAAGCCAGCTCCCACAAGGGTTTCACAGGGCCTTAGGGTGGCGCTGTAGCTGTGGGATCTGGCTTGCCGGCGATTAAGGCGACGCCGGTCAGCGACGGGCGCCGCGCACCCCTTCCGCCAGTGCCGAGCACAGGCTCAACACATCGCTCACCGCCTGTTCGGCCGTGTTGGCCTGGGCAATCTTGTCGACCAGCGCCGAGCCCACTACCACGCCATCGGCCAGCCGGGCGATGTTCGCCGCCTGCTCTGGGGTGCGAATGCCGAAGCCAACGCTGATCGGCAGGTCGGTATGCCGACGCAGGCGGGCAATGGCTTCGGTCACGTGCTCGGTGGTCGCCGAGCCGGCCCCGGTCACACCGGCCACGGACACGTAGTAGACGAACCCGGAGCTGCGCGCCAGCACACGCGGCAGGCGCGCGTCGTCGGTGGTCGGGGTGGTCAGGCGAATGAAGTCGATACCTGCAGCCTGGGCCGGGGTCGCCAGTTCTGCATCGTGCTCCGGCGGCAGGTCGACGATGATCAGGCCATCGACGCCAGCCTGCTTGGCTTCATTCACGAACGCTTCCACGCCAAAACGGTGGATCGGGTTGTAGTAGCCCATCAGCACGATCGGCGTGGTGTGGTTGTCCACACGGAATTCACGAACCATCTGCAGGGTCTTGACCAGGTTCTGGCCCGCTTCCAACGCGCGCAGGGTAGCGAGCTGGATGGCTACGCCATCGGCCATCGGGTCGGTGAATGGCATGCCCAGTTCGATCACATCGGCGCCTGCAGCAGGCAGACCCTTGAGGATCTGCAGCGAGGCGTCATAGCCCGGGTCGCCTGCGGTAACGAAGGTGACCAGTGCCGAGCGGCCTTCGGCTTTCAACTCGGCGAAGCGTTGTTCTAGACGGCTCATGCCTGTTTCTCCTGGGCGGCCATGTGGCTCATGACGGTTTGCATGTCTTTGTCGCCGCGGCCCGACAGGCAGATCACCATCAGGTGGTCCTTGGGCAGCTGCGGGGCGCGCTTGATTGCCTCGGCCAGGGCGTGAGCGCTTTCCAGGGCCGGGATGATGCCCTCCAGGCGGCACGTGGCGTGGAACGCATCCAGCGCTTCGTCATCGGTGATGCTGACGTATTCAACGCGCTTCACCTCATGCAGGTAGGCATGCTCGGGGCCGATGCCCGGGTAGTCGAGGCCGGCCGAAATCGAGTGAGCGTCGGTAATCTGGCCGTCATCGTCCTGCAACAGATAGGTGCGGTTGCCGTGCAGTACGCCGGGCACACCGCCGTTCAGGCTGGCCGCATGCTTGTCGGTGTGCACACCGTGGCCGCCGGCTTCAACGCCGATGATCTGGACGCTTGGCTCTTCGAGGAACTCATGGAACAGGCCCATGGCGTTGGAGCCACCCCCCACGCAGGCGACCAGGCTGTCCGGCAGGCGGCCTTCCTTTTCCTGCAACTGGGCGCGGGTTTCCTTGCCGATGATCGACTGGAAGTCGCGGACCATTGCCGGGTATGGGTGCGGGCCCGCCACGGTGCCGATCAGGTAGAACGTGTCGTCGACGTTGGTCACCCAGTCGCGCAGCGCTTCGTTCATGGCGTCCTTGAGGGTGCCGGTGCCCGCGGTAACCGGAACGATCTCGGCGCCCAGCAGCTTCATGCGGAACACGTTGGCCTGCTGGCGTTCGATATCGGTGGCGCCCATGTAGATTACGCAAGGCAGGCCGAAGCGCGCAGCGACGGTAGCGGTCGCCACGCCGTGCATGCCGGCGCCGGTTTCGGCGATCAGGCGTTTCTTGCCCATGCGCTTGGCCAGCAGCACCTGGCCGATGCAGTTGTTCACCTTGTGCGCGCCGGTGTGGTTGAGCTCTTCACGCTTGAAGAAGATCTTTGCGCCGCCGCAGTGTTCGGTCAGGCGCTCGGCGAAGTACAGCGGGTTGGGGCGGCCGATGTAGTCGCGCTGGAAGTAGGCCAGCTCTTCGAGGAATTGCGGGTCGGCTTTGGCCGCTTCGTATTCCCGGGCCAGGTCCAGCACCAGTGGCATGAGGGTTTCGGCCACATAGCGGCCGCCGAACGAGCCGAACAGGCCATTGGCGTCGGGGCCGGGGCGGTATTGGGACTGGGTCATGGGGCGCTCCAGGGCGTAGGCAATGAGTGATGGGCTTTACTCTAACCACGACAGGCCCGGCTGAAAACCGATAAGATTGCGCAAACTTGTCAGGAAAACTCACAGGTAATGGCTCACGACCTCCCTCCCCTCAATGCCCTGCGTGCTTTCGAGGCCACTGCCCGGCTTAACAGTGTCAGCCAGGCGGCCGAGGCGTTGCACGTTACCCATGGTGCCGTCAGCCGGCAGATCAAGGTGCTTGAGGAGCATCTGGGGGTGGCGTTGTTCGTCAAGGAGGGGCGTGGCATCAAACTCACAGATGCCGGCCTGCGCCTGCGCGATGCCAGTGGCGAGGCGTTCGACCGCTTGCGCAGCGCATGTGCCGAACTGAGCCGCGACACCCGCGAGGCCCCGTTCGTACTGGGTTGCTCAGGCAGCCTGCTGGCGCGCTGGTTCATCCCGCGGTTGGGGCGTTTGCAGGCAGACTTGCCAGAGCTGCGCCTGCACCTTTCAGCCGGTGAGGGTGACCTTGATCCAAGGCGGCCAGGGCTGGATGCGCTATTGGTGTATGCCGAGCCCCCGTGGCCGGCAGACATGCAGGTGCATGTGTTGGCCGAGGAGCGAATCGGCCCGGTGCTGAGCCCGCACTTCGCCGGTTACCAGCGCTTACAGGGGGCGCCAGCCAAAGCTTTGCTCGAAGAAGCCGTGTTGCACACCACCTCGCGCCCACAGGCTTGGCCGACCTGGGCGGCGCAGCAGGGTCTGGAGCCGGCTGCCATGCACTACGGGCAGGCTTTCGAGCACTTGTATTACCTGTTGGAAGCTGCGGTGGCGGGACTGGGCGTGGCGATCGCGCCGCAACCCCTGGTCGCCGATGACCTGCGGGCGGGCCGCCTGAGTGCGCCGTGGGGCTTTTCACCGACACCGGCGGCGCTGGCGCTGTGGGTACCTCGGCGCGCCGCTGACGGGCGCGCCGAGCAACTGGCGCAATGGTTGCGGGCAGAACTGCTAGGGCAGAGCGCTTAGTTGCGCTTGCACAGCAGGTAAGCTGCCAGCAGGCCCAAGGCACCAATGGCTACACCGGCAGTGGTGTACGGGTGCTCCTGGGCATAGTCGCGGGTGGCGATGCCGGTTTGGCGGGTACGCTCCTTGACTTCCTCATAGGCATCGCTCAGCAGGCTGCGCGAATGGCGCAGGGCACTCTCGGCGTTGCTGCGCATGGCCTTGACTGATTTCTGGGTTTCTTCGGAGGCATCGTGCTTCAGGCTTTCCAGGCTTTTCAGCAGGCTTTCGATCTCTGCTTCCATGCTTTCCAGGGATGTTTTACGCAGCGAATTGCGGGGCATGTTGACTCTCCTTTGCAGTATGGACTCTATGAACTGCGACCCTTGGGCTGCACGAAAGTGCGATCGAACTTTCGCCCCTGATGACAGCTCGCAGGTAAACCAGGCTCGCACTGCCAGGCTGAATATCACTGTTACCCAAGGAGAGCGCTCATGACCGATCATCACACCTACAAGAAGGTCGAACTGGTGGGGTCTTCGCCTACCAGTATCGAAGATGCGATCAACAATGCCCTGGCCGAAGCCGGCCAGAGCATCAAGCACATGGAGTGGTTCGAGGTGGCCGAGACCCGTGGCCATATTCGCGACAACAAGGTCGCGCACTTCCAGGTGACGTTGAAGGTGGGCTTCCGTATCGCCAATAGCTGAAACACAGCCAGGCTGGAACAGGTTGCACTGATGGGGTATTAGGAACAGGGCGCCCTAGTGGGCGCCCCTTTCTGGTTTCATCTGCACAAGGAATGCAAGTGATGAACAAACTGATACTGGCGCTGGGCCTGATGACGCTGGTCGGTGGCGCAATGGCGGCGGGCAAACCCTGCGAGGAGCTGAAAGCGGAAATTGCCGCCAAGCTCGATGCCAAGGGGGTTGTTGGCTACAAGCTGGAGATCGTCAAAAAGGGCGACCCGGCGGGCAAGGTGATCGGCAGCTGCGAAGGCGGCACCAAGGAAATCGTCTACCGCCGCGGCTGACGCGGTGGCCCCTTCGCGGGGGCACTCGCGAAGGGGTTCACTCGCTCTTCAAAGCCTGCGCCAGCAGCTCATAAGCGCGAATACGATCTGCATGCTCGTACAGGTCACAGGTAAACATCAGCTCATCCGCCCCGGTTTGCTCCAGCAACACCTCCACTTTTGCGCGCACTTTCTGCGGGCTGCCGATCATCGCCAACCCCAGGAAGCTGCCTACCGCATCGCGTTCATGGGGCAGCCATAAGCCGTCCATGCTGGGTACCGGGGCTTTCTGCATCAGGCTCTGCCCGCGAATCAGCGCCAGAATGCGCTGGTACACCGAAGTGGCCAGGTATTCGGCCTGTTCATCGGTTTCGGCAACCACCATGGGAATGCCCAGCATCACATAGGGTTTGTCCAGCGTGGTGGACGGTTTGAAGTGGTTGCGATACACGCGGATTGCCTCGTGCATGTAACGCGGCGCGAAGTGCGAGGCGAAGGCATAGGGCATGCCGCGCATACCGGCCAGTTGCGCGCTGAACAGGCTGGAGCCCAGCAGCCACATGGGCACATCGGTGTCGTGCCCAGGCACAGCGATCACTTTTTGATCATCGGTTCGGGGGCCAAGGTAGCGTGACAGCTCTTCGACGTCGTCCGGGAAATCGTCCGGGCCACCTGCGCGGTCTCGGCGCAAGGCGTATGCAGTCATCTGGTCGGAGCCTGGCGCACGGCCAAGGCCGAGGTCGATGCGCCCCGGGTACAGGCTGGCGAGGGTGCCGAACTGCTCGGCGATCACCAACGGCGCATGGTTGGGCAGCATGACCCCGCCGGAGCCTACGCGAATGCTCGAAGTGCCCCCGGCGAGGTAGCCGATAAGCACCGAGGTCGCCGAGCTGGCGATGCCGTCCATGTTGTGGTGTTCGGCCACCCAGAAGCGGTTGTAGCCCAAGCGTTCGACGTGCTGCGCCAGGTCCAGCGAGTTGCGCAGCGACTGCGCCGGGCCGGCATCGGCGCGAACGGGCACAAGGTCGAGGGTGGAAATCTTCAGGTCACGTAGCTGCGTCATGGGGCCTCCGCAAGAATGATTGGCCAGAGGCCTTTATGACTCTGTATGGGCGTAATCGTTGGATTCAATGGGGGGCGCAATTGCTCTGAACTTGCCGGGCGTATCTGACCTCTGAACCCATAGGCACGTAACCGAGTGACAAGGAGGCATCATGAAGAAGACAGCATCGGCGATCTGGCAAGGTGGTTTGAAGGACGGCAAAGGCCTGCTTTCAACCGAAAGCGGCGCCCTCAAGCAGAACCCTTATGGCTTCAACACCCGTTTCGAGGACACGCCGGGTACCAACCCAGAGGAACTGATCGGTGCGGCGCACGCGGGCTGCTTCTCGATGGCGCTGTCGATGATGCTCGGCGAGGCCGGGCTCACCCCGGACCGGATCGACACGGCGGCGGAAGTCACCCTCGACAAGCAGCCTGATGGTTTTGCCATTACCGCTGTACACCTGGTGTTGCGAGCCAAGGTGCCAGGCGCCAGTGAGGCGCAGTTCATGGAAATTGCCAACAAGGCCAAAGCAGGCTGCCCGGTGTCGAAGGTGCTCAACGCCAAGATCAGCCTGGATGCGGCGTTGGTGGGCTGAAGCGGCGCAACGATGGCAGTTTGCTGTAGTCTAACCAACGTCGGCAGCAATACTGCCTTTTCAGGAGCCGTTCCATGATTCGCGTAGCAATCGCCGTGTTCGCTTCGCTGGTCGCCACGTCTGCGCTGGCGGCGGTCAAGCCGTGCGAGGAACTGAAAGCCGAGATCGAGGCCAAGATCCAGGCCCAAGGGGTGGCTTCGTACACCCTGGAGATCGTGCCTAACAGTGAGGTCCAGGACCCGAATATGGTGGTCGGGACGTGCGATGGCGGGACCAAGAAGATCATTTACCAGAAGAATGATCGCTAGCGCTCGAGCATGAGTGGCCGCTTCGCGGCCCATTTGCGACAAAAGCCCGCTTCCACAGGCCCCTGTAGGAGCGGCCTTGCGTCGCGATGGGCTGCGCAGCAGCCCCTGACTCGCAGCAGCTCCCCCACCGGCAGCACCCCCTACCCGCCGCACCCCCGCCTACGGAATACAGAACACATCGCTAGGCTCATTCACCAGCACCGTGCGGCTGGCGTCATACAGCAATACCTGCGGCTCCATTACCGGCGCCCGCGCCTCCAGGCGATAACGTTCCCCTGCCTTGAAGTCATCGAAGCGCACAGTCAGGTAACAGGTACGGTCCCTGGGGTCGGTCAGCATCCCGCCAGAGTAGATCTCGTAATCGAAGCGCACGACCAGCTCATGCTTGCCGGGGGTTACCTGAAAGTATCGGCCGTCGTCCAGGCGCTTCCCGTCAAGGCGGTCGGCCATGATTACCCGGCCGGGGGTCATGGTGTACAAGTCGACCCAGGCTTGCTTGGGGTCGACCGGCGGCAAGGGGCTGGCGCAAGCCCCCAGTGCACTGAGGGCGATCAGCATCATGGGCTGGCGCATGGCAAAGCTCCCACTTGCGATTGGCACGTTAACAGCATAGCGCCGTTTGCGTGGTTAGGTGTGCTGGCAGCCCGCTGGGAGGCCCTGGCCCAGCAGTTTTTGTTGCTGGTCATACAACTTCACCCATGGGCGGAAGCCGATGCTCCCGGCCTGCAGCTGATAGCGTTGCCCGGCGTTGAAGTCTTTGAACGCCAGCTTTACCTGGCAATCTCGCCACAGGGGTTGGTCGACCGGGCCGATGTTGCTGGGGGTGACCGGAAACTGGTAGCGCACGGTCAACTCATGGCTGCCGGGTTGGACTTCGAAGTACCGGTTGTCGGCCCAATCGCGCTCATCGACCTGCACCGCGTGCAACGAGGTGTTGTCGTAGGGCGTAAGGTCGATCCAGGCCTGGTTCGGGTCTGGGTCTGGCAGCGTTGAACAGGCAGATAACAGCAACAGTGAACCGGCGACCCACAATGCACGCATGGCGAAACTCCCCCGTGGCGAGATAGTCTTGGAGCGAATCGGCCTTGAGCGAGTCAGACAGTCCCGATGCTTCGACTTTTTCTTATGCAGCGCTCAGGCCCTGGGCCACTCGACCGCGTTTTCACCCGTTTGGTTCCGCTGCTGGCGGTGCTTCTGCTGAGCGGTTGCAGCAGTGCGGCCTATTACGGCCAGCTTGCGCAAGGCCAGTGGCAACTGCTGCGCGCGCGGCAACCGGTGGAACAAGTGGTCGCCGACCCTGCTACCCCTCCCCTGTTACGGGCGCGGCTGCAGCGGGCGGAACAGGCGCGCGCGTTTGCCAGCCAGCAGCTGAAGTTGCCGGATAACCGCAGCTACCGCGTATACGCCGACCTTGGGCGCCCCTATGTGGTTTGGAATGTTTTCGCCACGCCAGAGCTCTCACTGCAACCGGTGACACACTGTTTTCCGATAGCGGGTTGCGTGGCGTACCGCGGCTACTACCAGCAAGGTGCAGCGCGTGGCGCGGCAGCGTTGATGCGTGAGGAAGGGCTGGATGTGTACGTGGGCGGGGTGGAGGCCTATTCCACCTTGGGCTGGTTCGACGACCCTATTCTGTCGTCGATGGTGGGCTGGGGTGACGAACGCCTGGCGACCTTGATCTTTCACGAGCTGGCGCACCAGCGCTTTTATGTGCAGGACGACACCGAGTTCAACGAGTCCTTTGCCTCGTTCGTCGAACAGGAAGGCACCCGGCAATGGCGCGCGGCGCGCGGGCTGGCTGCGGTGGGTGGCGATCAGGGGCAGCAGCGGGAGCAGTTTATCCAACTGGTGCTGGCCAGCCGCGAGCGGTTGCAGGCGATTTACGCCGGGCCGCTGGATGATGCGCACAAGCGCCAGGCCAAGCGGGCGGAGTTCGCGCGGCTCAGGCGTGACTACCAGCAGGTGCGGGACAGCCAGTGGGGCGGCGACAAGCGCTTTGACGCCTGGGTGTACGGGCCCATGAACAATGCCAAGCTGTTGCCGTTCGGGCTGTATGACCAGTGGGTGCCGGCGTTTGCGGCGGTGTTTCGCGAGGTTGGCGGGGATTGGGGGCGGTTCTATGAACGGGTTGAGCAGTTGGGGAGGTTGCCCATTGCTGAAAGGAAGGCGGCGTTGCAGAAGTTGATGGCTGGCCGGTGAGATTTTGGGGCCGCGTTGCGGCCCATCGTCGGCAAGCCAACTCCCACAGTGACCGCATGGGCTGCAAAGCAGCCCTGAAGGCCCTCAGGCCTTGGTAAATGCCTGATGCATCTCGGCCAGCGTGACGAAGTGGAAAGCCGGTGCTTCGGCCATCAACTCTTCCCGGCTACCAAACCCATAGCCCACCGCCACGGCCTGCAAACCATTGCTGCGCGCGCCGATCAGGTCATGCTTGCGGTCACCGATCATCAGCGTCTGCGCCGGGTCCAGCCCTTCTTCGTCCAGCAAATGGCGAATCAGCTCAACCTTGTTGGTGCGCGTGCCGTCCAGTTCGCTGCCGTAGATCACCTTGAAGTGGTGGTCGAAGGCGAAGTGCCGGGCAATTTCGCGGGCAAACTCCCACGGTTTGGAAGTGGCGATATACAGCGTGCGGCCCTGGCTGTTCAGGGCTTGGAGCAGCTCCGGCACGCCGGCGAACACCAGGTTTTCGTACAGCCCGGTCACGCGGAAGCGCTCGCGGTAGAAATTGACCGCCTCCCACGCCTTGGCTTCGTCGAAACCATAGAACTGCATGAACGCCTGCAACAAAGGTGGGCCGATGAAGTGCTCGAGGCGGGCCAGGTCTGGCTCATCGATGCCCAGCTTTGCCAAGGCATACTGGATAGAGCGGGTGATGCCCAGGCGTGGGTCGGTCAGGGTGCCGTCGAGGTCGAACAGGATGTTTTGCTGGTGCATGTACAAGGTTCCACGCAAATGCGCTCATTCAGGTTGATCGAAGCCTTCGGCCAGGTGCTGGTCCTTGAGCTTCACATAGTTGCTGGCGCTGTAGGCGAAAAACGCCCGCTCCTGGTCATTGAGCAGCCGCGCCTGTTTCACCGGGCTGCCCATGTACAGGTAGCCGCTGACCAGGCGTTTGCCTGGCGGCACCAGGCTGCCGGCGCCAATGATCACTTCATCCTCCACGATCGCACCGTCCATGACCGTGCTGCCCATGCCGACCAGAATGCGGTTACCCAACGTGCAGCCATGCAGCATCACCTTGTGACCGATGGTCACTTCGTCGCCGATGATCAGCGCGAAGCCGTCCGGGTTGAACGGGCCGGCGTGGGTGATATGCAGCACGCTGCCGTCCTGCACGCTGGTGCGCGCACCAATCCGGATGCGGTGCATGTCGCCGCGCACCACGGTCAGTGGCCAGACCGAGCTGTCTTCGCCGATTTCAACGTCGCCCAGCACCACCGCCGAACGGTCGACGAATGCCCTGGGCCCCACTTTCGGAGTGTGTTGCTGGAAGCTGCGAATGGCCATGATAGCGTCTCTCATCTGTGTCGATAGGCAGGCTGCCTGCTGCGGTCGGCGTCGATTGTAATTAAGATGGGGCAGTGTTTCTTCTGCCAAGGTATCCGAACCGTGAGTGCGAACAACCCGCTTCTGCAGTCCTACGATCTGCCGCCCTTCTCGCAAATCCGTGCCGAACACGTGTTGCCGGCGATCGAAGCGATCCTGGCCGACAACCGTAAAGCCATTGCCGAGATCCTCGAAAAGCAGGGCAGCAACCCCACCTGGGCCGGCCTGGTGCTGGCCATGGACGAACTGAACGACCGCCTGGGTGCCGCCTGGAGCCCGGTCAGCCACCTCAACGCGGTGTGCAACAGCGCCGAATTGCGCGAGGCTTACGAGTCGTGCCTGCCAGCGCTCAGCGCCTACTCCACCGAACTGGGCCAGAACCGTGCGTTGTTCGAAGCCTACCAGGCGCTGATCAGCGGCCCGGAGGCCGCCGGTTTCGATGTGGCGCAAAAAACCATACTCGAACATGCCCTGCGTGACTTCCGTCTGTCGGGTATCGACCTTCCAGCGGACAAGCAGCAGCGCTATGCCGATGTGCAAAGCAAGCTCAGTGAGCTGGGCAGCCGCTTCTCCAACCAGTTGCTGGACGCCACCCAGGCCTGGACCAAGCATGTGACCGACGAGGCCGCACTGGCCGGCCTGACCGATTCGGCCAAGGCGCAAATGGCCGCTGCAGCGCAGGCCAAGGGCCTCGACGGCTGGCTGATCACCCTGGAATTCCCCAGCTACTACGCCGTGATGACCTACGCCAGCGACCGCACCCTGCGCGAAGAGGTGTACGCGGCCTACTGCACCCGCGCCTCGGACCAGGGCCCGAACGCTGGCCAGCACGACAACGGGCCGGTGATGGAGCAAATCCTCGACCTGCGTCAGGAACTGGCCGAGCTGCTGGGCTACAAGAACTACGCCGAGCTGAGCCTGGCGACCAAGATGGCCGAGTCCAGCGACCAGGTACTGAGCTTCCTGCGCGATCTGGCTCAACGCTCCAAGCCGTTCGCCGCCCAGGACCTGCAGCAGCTCAAGGCCTATGCCGCCGAGCAAGGCTGCCCAGAGCTGGCCAGTTGGGACGCCGGGTACTATGGCGAGAAGCTGCGCGAACAGCGCTACAGCGTGTCGCAGGAGGCCCTGCGCGCCTACTTCCCGATCGACAAGGTACTTAGCGGCCTGTTCAGCATCGTGCAGCGCCTGTATGGCATCGAAATCGCAGAGTTGAAGGGCTTCGACAGCTGGCACCCGGATGTCCGCCTGTTCGAAATCAAGGAAAACGGCCAGCATGTCGGGCGCTTCTTCTTCGACCTGTATGCCCGCGCCAACAAGCGGGGGGGTGCCTGGATGGACGGCGCCCGTGACCGGCGCCGCACCGCCAGCGGCCAGTTGCAAAGCCCGGTGGCCAACCTGGTGTGCAACTTCACCCCGGCTGCGCCTGGCAAGCCGGCGCTGCTGACCCATGATGAGGTCACCACGCTGTTCCACGAATTTGGCCACGGCCTGCACCACATGCTGACGCGCATCGAGCATGCCGGGGTTTCCGGCATCAATGGCGTGGCTTGGGATGCCGTCGAGCTGCCTAGCCAGTTCATGGAAAACTGGTGCTGGGAGCCGGAAGGCCTGGCGCTTATTTCGGGGCATTATGAAACCGGTGCGGCCCTGCCACAGGACCTGCTGGACAAGATGCTGGCGGCGAAGAACTTCCAGTCGGGCATGATGATGGTGCGCCAACTGGAGTTCTCGCTGTTCGACTTCGAACTGCATGCCAGCCATGGTGACGGGCGTAGCGTGCTGCAGGTGCTCGAAGGCGTACGCGATGAGGTCTCGGTCATGCGCCCGCCGGCGTACAACCGTTTCCCCAACAGCTTTGCGCACATCTTTGCTGGCGGTTACGCAGCGGGTTACTACAGCTACAAGTGGGCTGAAGTGCTGTCGGCCGACGCTTTCTCGCGCTTCGAGGAAGAAGGCGTGCTGAATGCCGAAACCGGCCGCGCCTTCCGCGAAGCGATCCTGGCGCGCGGCGGCTCGCGCGAGCCCATGGAACTGTTCGTCGACTTCCGTGGCCGTGAGCCTTCCATTGATGCATTGCTGCGCCACAGTGGCTTGGCCGAGGCCGCTGCGGCATGAGTGAGGTAGCCGTGAACAAGACCAAGAAGCGCTTCATTGCCGGGGCTGTATGCCCGGCATGCAGCCAGCCCGACAAACTGATGATGTGGAGCGAAGACGACGTACCGCACCGTGAGTGCGTGGCCTGCGGCTTTACCGATACGCTCAACGAACAGGGCTTGTCGGTGCCCAAGGAGTTGGGGACACGGGTCAACCACCTCGAGCCGAAAACCCCTGCGGCCAAGGTACAGACGGTGCAGTTCTTCCCTAATCCGAAGTTGAAGAAACCCGCAGAGTAAGGGTACAGGGCGTTACATAGAGCTTCTGCGGGGTAACAGGGGGCTGGCTACAGTGTCGGCCCCTGACTTGCCCCTGAGGTGCTTCGTGAATCACGGCCTTGCTCGAATTGCCCATGGCTTGCTCGACTACCCGTCGCTACGGCCCGAGCAGCTCCAACCCGTCTTCTTGTCCATTCGCGACGCCAATGTCGCGGCGCTCGAACAGATCATCGAACACAGCGGCCCGGCGCCAGGTTGGGATAGCTTGGTGCTGGCCGTCGAGCAGCTGGACCAGCGGCTGGAAGACCTGCTGCACATGCTCGTGCCGTTGGTGTACGAAAGCCAGGCATGGGCTGTGGAAGTCGATGCTTGTAATCAGTTGCTGCTCGACTGGGCGCGATACAAGCACGAGCACTCAAGGTTGTATGAAGCCTACCAGCGCCTCGATCCCGCGCAGCTGGATGACGAGCGCCAGGCTGTGCTCAAACTGATCCTCAGGGCGTTCCGCCACGCCGGCCATGGTTTGGGCGCTGGCGCGCGCAAGCAACTGCACACCACCGAGCAGGCGATCGTCGGGCTTGAGCAGCAATTCATGAGTAACCTGATCCAGGCACGTGAGGCCTGGACTTGCCTGGTGCCGCACGAGGCGCGCCTGGCCGGCCTGCCATGCGTTGAGCGTGATCGGCTGGCAATCAAGGCTGCGGCGCAGGGCCAGGCGGGTTGGCTGCTCGACCTCGACGAGCGCACGGTGCAAGTGGTCCTTGAGTGGGCCGACGCGCGTGATTTGCGTAAAGAGGTTTATCAGGCCTCACGGCAGCTGGCTTGCGACCTGAGTGGCAACTACGCCCTGGACAATGGCCCGGTGCTGCAGGCGCTGTTGCGGCTGCGTCATGAGCGTGCGCGGCTGTTGGGCCTGGCCAACGCGGCGCAGTTGAGCCTTGAAGCCAAGGACTCGCGTGACACCTCGCAGGTCGAGGCCTTCATCAACGCCTTGATCCAGCAGAACAGCGCGCGCCTGCAGGAGGAGCTGAAGGCGATGCAGGTGCTGGGTAGCGAATTGGGTATCGAGGCGCTTGCCCCGTGGGACGTGGCATACCTTGGCCGAAAGCTTCGGCTGCAAGGCAACGAGGCGATCGACGCCAGCCTGCGCGAGCGTTTCCCCCTGGGCAGCGTCCTGCAGGGGCTGTGGCAACTGCATGAACAGGTGCTTGGCGTGCGTATCGTGGCGTGCGATGTGGCAGGTTGGCACCCCGATGTGCAGGTACTGGAGGTAATGGACGGGCATGCCCGCCTGGGGCATATCTACCTGGATGCCTACCAACGCCCAGGCAAGCTGCCCTGGCCGTACAGTTATCCCATGCGCCAGCGCCATGTGGAGGCCGACGGTGTGGTGACGTTGCCCGCCGTTCTGCTTTCCTGCTGTTTCGAGCTGCAGCCTGGGCAAGTCACGCCCAACTTGGATCACGCAGACCTTTGCAAGCTGTTCCACGAGGCGGGCCATGCCCTGCATCAGTTGCTGGTCACCAACCAGCACCGGCGCCTCAATCGCACCGCCACTTCCGCGCTGGGCGCCGATGCCTGCGAATTCGTCGGCACCTTGCTCGAACAGTGGTGCTGGTCTGCCCCGGCACTGTTGGCGTTGCCGCAGCCGGAAACGGGTGCGCCGCCAGTGTCATTGCCACAGATGCAGCAGTGGCTCGCTGGCAAACGTCGTTTCCTGGCGGTGGCGGAAGCCGAGCAACTGCGGCTGTGCTGGTTCGATCTCGTCGCGCATTGCGACGATCGCGCCCGCCACGACCTTCGCCAGCTGGCGGTTGCCGCAACCCAGCAGGTCGGCTTGCCGCAAGCCTTCGCCCAGGACAGGTTTGCCGAAGGGTTCGATTACATGGTCACGGGTTATGAAGCGGGTTATTACTGCTACAAGTGGGCGCAGGTCCATGCCATTGACGCGTTCAGTGCATTCGAGGCGGCCGACGCCGATCATCGGGCGCTGGGCCGCCGCCTGCGCGACGAAATCCTGGCCAGGGGCGGAATGCGCCGGATGACGGCGTCGTTCAACGCATTCGCCGGCAGGCCCATGTCGCTGGAGCCGTATGCAAGGCGCCACTTGTCTCCCTGACAACAAGGGTGAAGGCGCTGCTGGTAATATACTGTATGCATAACCAGTAAGGGGCTAACAGCATGGATCCTGTTCGCGGTCGTGGTACCCGCCATAACCCACACAATCGTTTTGCACCACGCCAGTCGGTGCTCGAAGACGATGGCTGGTATCAGGAGGTGCCCGTTACCCAAGGCACCGAGGTCAGGGCTGAAACCGCCAAGACCATCATCGCGCGCAATACTTCCCCTGACCTGCCCTTCGACCGCTCGATCAACCCCTACCGCGGTTGCGAGCATGGCTGTATCTACTGCTATGCCCGCCCGTCCCATGCCTACTGGGATCTGTCCCCAGGCCTGGACTTCGAAACCAAGCTGATCGCCAAGACCAACGCCGCCGAGGTACTGGTGCAGCAGTTGAGCAAACCTGGGTATAAGTGTGCACCGATCAACCTGGGCTCCAACACTGACCCTTACCAGCCCATCGAGCGCGAGCAACTGCTGACTCGGCGCCTGCTTGAGGTACTGCTGCGTTTTCGCCACCCGGTGACCATCGTCACCAAAGGGGCCCTGGTGCTGCGCGACCTCGACCTGCTCGCCGACATGGCCCGCCAGCGCCTGGTGCGGGTGATGATCAGCCTGACTACGCTGGACGATGACCTCAAGCGGGTGCTCGAGCCCCGGGCGGCAGCGCCAGGGGCAAGGTTGCGGGCCATTCGTGTGCTGCGCGAAGCAGGCGTGCCGGTGGGCGTGTTGTGCTCGCCGATGATACCGATGATCAACGACCGCGAACTGGAGCGCCTGTTGGAAGCGGCCAAGGCGGCCGGGGCGCAGAGCGCGGCGTACATGCTGCTGCGCCTGCCGCTGGAGGTGGCGCCGCTGTTCGAGCAGTGGTTGCACGACCATTACCCACAGCGCGCTGCGCATGTGCTGAGCCTGATCCGCCAGAGCCGCGATGGCGAGCTGTACGACAGCCGCTTTGGCACACGCATGCGGGGTGAGGGGGTATTTGCCGAGTTGCTGGCGCAGCGCTTCGCCAAGGCGATGAAACGCCTGGCGTTCGAAGGGCGCGAGTCACAGGTGCTGGATTGCTCGGCCTTTTCCCCGCCGGGCGAGCAGATGGCACTGTTCTGATAGCCAGGGTAAACACGCCCTACAGAAAGCCTCACTAATGGCAGCCAATAATTACGCTAATACATATTGGCAGTTGATGTTTTTTTGCTATTATTCAGATCCCGCCTTTTATATCTGGAACGCCCGTTCTAGAGCCCTCGAATTAAGTTTCAGTTAAGTTTTCCCGGTTAGCGTAGGCAACCAATCCACACCGACTGTGATCTATGGGCTGTGCGTGTCATCTAAAACCCTGCATAGCCAGAATCTTTAACCGGTAAAATGGATTTACCTACACACCGTCAAGAGGATGAATCATGCCCGTCAAGGACCCATCCAAGGTCGTACCGCAGGTCCCCGCTGAAAGCGCCGATGCTGCCCTGAAGCACATCGTCGACGGTTTCCTGCGCTTTCACCATGACGTCTTCCCTGAACAGCAAGAGCTGTTCAAGAAGCTCGCCACTGCGCAAACACCGCGCGCCATGTTCATTACCTGCGCCGACTCGCGCATCGTGCCCGAACTGATCACGCAAAGTTCGCCAGGCGACCTGTTCGTGACCCGTAACGTAGGTAACGTCGTACCGCCTTATGGCCAGATGAACGGTGGCGTTTCCAGCGCTATCGAGTACGCGGTGATGGCACTTAAAGTGCACCACATCATCATCTGCGGCCACTCCGACTGTGGCGCGATGCGTGCGGTACTCAACCCGCAATCGCTGACCAAGATGCCAACCGTTGGCGCCTGGCTGCGCCACGCCGAAGTGGCCCGCACCGTGGTCGAGAACAACTGCTCGTGCGGCACCGAGCATGAAAGCATGCAAGTGCTGACCAAAGAGAACGTCATCGCCCAGCTGCACCACTTGCGCACCCACCCTTCAGTGGCTTCGGGGCTTGCAGCGGGTCAGCTGTACATCCATGGCTGGATCTACGACATCGAGACCAGCAGGATCGAAGCCTACGACGCTGCCAGCGACAGCTTCATGCCCCTGGCCGCAGGCCAACCGGTGCCATGCGCCACTCCGAGAGGCCGCTACTAAGCGACCCGTCCGCCGTTAGAACCTTGATAGCCGGCTGCACCCTGTAGGGGTGTGGCGCGGCCTTCGGCTGCCCTGAATACCCTGACTGCCCTGCCGGCGAGCCCGCTGGCGGCCCGCGCCTGCGCGCTTGTCGGGGACCCAACGTGCCCATGGCCAGGGGAATGGCCGTGCGACTAGAGAAAGGAGAAACATGGTGAACATTACACAGCTGAAAGCGGCCCTGCCGCGTGAGTTGCTGGCTTCGGTGGTGGTCTTTCTGGTGGCCCTGCCCTTGTGCATGGGCATTGCCATCGCCTCGGGCATGCCGCCGGCCAAGGGCCTGATTACCGGCATTATCGGCGGTGTCGTCGTCGGCTTCCTCGCCGGTTCGCCGTTGCAAGTCAGTGGTCCGGCGGCGGGCCTTGCGGTGCTGGTCTTCGAGCTGGTCCGCCAGCACGGCATGGCCATGCTCGGGCCGATCCTGTTATTGGCCGGTTTGCTGCAATTGCTGGCCGGGCGCCTGCGCCTGGGCTGCTGGTTCCGCGTCACCGCGCCGGCGGTGGTCTACGGCATGCTGGCAGGCATTGGCGTGTTGATCGTGCTGTCGCAGGTGCATGTGATGTTCGACACCGCACCGCAGCCATCGGGTATGCAGAACCTTGTGCAGTTCCCGGCGACCCTCGCTGCGGCCATGCCGCACGAAAGCGCCGGCGCTGGCTGGATAGCCGGTGCGCTGGGCCTGGGCACCATCGCCATCATGTGGGGCTGGGAACGTTTGCGGCCGCAGCGCCTGCGCTTTGTGCCAGGCGCCCTGCTGGGTGTGGCGAGCATGACCATCATCAGCATGTGGTTGGCCTTGCCCGTGAACCGCGTGGAAGTACCGGCTGACTTGTCCGAAGCCATCGACTGGCTCCGCCCCGGTGACTTGATGCAACTGGCCGACCCTGCCCTGCTCGTCGCCGCCTTTGCCCTGGCATTCATTGCCAGTGCCGAAACCTTGCTGTCAGCGGCTGCGGTCGACCGCATGCACAGTGGCCAGCGTTCGGACTTCGACCGTGAGCTGTCCGCACAGGGCATTGGCAACATGCTCTGCGGGGTGCTGGGTGCACTGCCGATGACCGGTGTGATCGTACGTAGCTCGGCCAACGTGCAGGCAGGTGCGCAAACACGCGCTTCGGCCATTTTCCATGGCTTGTGGCTGCTGGCTTTCGTGGTGGCGTTGAGCAGTGTGCTGCAGCAGATACCGGTAGCCAGCCTGGCAGGTGTGCTGGTGTTCACGGGGATCAAGCTGGTCGACTTCAAGGCGTTCCGTGGGTTGGGCCGTTATGGCCGCATGCCGATGTTCACCTATGCGGCGACGGCGCTGGCGATCATCTTTACCGACCTGCTGACCGGCGTGTTGCTCGGCTTTGCCCTGACCTTGCTGAAGCTGGCATTCAGGGCGGCACGGTTGAAGATCAACCTGGTCGATCTGGCAAAGCCTGGGCACATGGAATTGCGGCTCAGTGGTGCCGCGACCTTCCTCAAGGTACCGGCATTGACCCAGGTGCTCGATGGCGTGCCGGTGGGCACCACGTTGCATGTGCCACTGGGTAACCTGAGCTATATCGACCACTCGTGCCTTGAATTGCTGGAGGACTGGGGGCGCAGCAATGCTGCCAATGGCTCGCGGTTGCTGATCGAACAGCGGCGGTTGAAGCGGCGAATCGAGGGGCGGTTACGGACCACGGCGGGTGTGGGGGCCTGAGGTTGAAGTTCTGTAGTGCCTGAACTGGCCTTTTCGCGGGTGAACCCGCGAAGAGGCCGGCACAGGAGTATCAGGTCGGCTGGCCCAGCTCGACACCCAGCTGACGCGACAGGCACGGCCAGCGCTTCCACGCCTCACCGGTTGCCGGGCTAGTCAGTGTCTCGCGGTAGGCTTCCACCGACTCAGCCGCAAAGCTTGCGTCATTGAGCATCTCATCCACCGAGTGGTGCACCACTTCATCCAGCTGGTTGGCAAATTCTTCGCCGATCAACTGGTGGGCAATCAGGTTGGCGACGGTGGTGTCGACCGGGATCAGCGGCTGCTGGAAGTGACGGATGTACAAGTCATTCACCTCCTCCACCAGGCGGTGCGCCAGGTACGCCTCATCTAGCAGGCAGTCCAGCCCCACATGGCCGTTCATGACCTCGGGTGGCTGCAGGAAGTAAGCCTCGGCAATTTTCAATACAGGCTTGATCTGCGACTCGATGCCGGCCTCAAGGGCGACTTCATGGGCCGCCTCCAGCAGTTCCGGAACCTGTTCGATGTAGGCGCTGACGAAGCGCGCCAAAGTACCCTGTGCGTCCTGCTCAGGCAGTTGGATCGAGGGGTGCAGGTGGGGCAGTTGCAGCTCGAGACGCTGTTTCAATTGGCCAGTCTGGCCTTCATGTTGATGGGCTTGGCTTACCTGCTCGCGTACAGCAGCGATGTTCATGACAACTCCAGGGACATTACGTTTCAAACGGAAGACACTAAATTAGCTCGGTATACGGCATACCTAAGACGAATTTGTTATAGATGATTTCAAATTCTGCGTTACCTGGAATATAGCATGGCCACTATTTGGCCATTCCTCCTCAAGCCTGCGGTTTTCAAGGGATATAGCTGTTTCGTGAAGTTCATTTCATTGCCTTCGTTGCGCGGCATTGGTCGCTGTCTATACTCCCGGTGAACGTGATTCGTTGATGAGGCCCGACTGCTTTTAGCAGGGGCTCGGTCGTTGAAGCCAGGCAGTCTTGACCGCCGTTCCCTCTTGCCGCAGGCCACGCCTCCGGGAAAACAAGAACGAGAAGGGGAACCCGCAATGATGCGACATCCACCTGTCTGGATGGGCCTGCTGTTGTGGTCGGTTCTGGGTCAGGCCAACGCTGCCTGGACCGTGAACATGCACCCGGGGGCGACGGAAGTCTCCAACGCCGTCTTCGATCTGCACATGACCATCTTCTGGATCTGCGTGGTCATCGGCATCGTGGTGTTCGGCGCGATGTTCTGGTCCATGGTCATCCACCGCCGCTCCACCGGCCAGCAGGCCGCGCATTTCCACGAGCATACCTGGGTGGAAATCCTCTGGACCGTGGTCCCGTTCCTGATCCTTGTGGCCATGGCCATACCGGCCACCAAGACCCTGATCGACATCTATGACGCCAGCGAGTCGGATATCGACATCCAGGTCACCGGCTATCAGTGGAAGTGGCATTACAAGTACCTGGGCCAGGACGTGGAGTTCTTCAGCAACCTGGCCACACCCGCCGAGCAGATTCACAACCAGGCGCCCAAAGACGAGCACTACCTGCTGGAAGTCGACCAACCGCTGGTGTTGCCGGTGGGTGCCAAGGTGCGCTTCCTGGTGACGGCGGCCGATGTAATTCACTCATGGTGGGTGCCCGCCTTCGCGGTCAAGCGCGACGCCATTCCCGGCTTCGTCAACGAAGCCTGGACGCGCATCGAGAAGCCAGGCATCTACCGCGGCCAGTGTACCGAGTTGTGCGGCAAGGACCACGGTTTCATGCCCGTTGTAGTCGAGGTCAAGTCCCAGGCCGACTACGACACCTGGCTTGGCGAGCGCAAGGCAGAGGCGGCCAAGCTCAAGGAGCTGACCAGCAAGGAATGGACCCTGGACGAGCTGGTGGCGCGCGGCGACAAGGTCTACCACACCACCTGCGTGGCCTGTCACCAGGCCGAAGGCCAGGGCCTGCCGCCGATGTTCCCGGCGCTGAAAGGCTCGAAGATCGCTACCGGGCCGAAGGAAGGTCACTTGAGCATCGTTTTCCACGGCAAACCCGGTACCGCCATGGCCGCCTTCGGCAAGCAACTGTCGGAGGTCGATATCGCTGCCGTGGTGACCTACGAACGCAACGCCTGGGGCAACAACAAGGGCGACATGGTCACGCCGAAGGACGTGCTGGCGCTGAAGCAGGCAGAAGCCAAGTGAACCGGGTTACTCGCGGCAATCAGTGGATTGCAGGAGACAGGACATGAGTGCAGTGATCGACGACCACGCCCACGGCCATGACCATGCGCACGGCCCGGCCAAGGGCCTGATGCGCTGGGTGCTGACCACCAACCACAAGGATATCGGCACCCTGTACCTGTGGTTCGCCTTCCTCATGTTCCTGTTGGGTGGCTCGTTCGCCATGGTGATCCGCGCCGAGCTGTTCCAGCCGGGGCTGCAGATCGTCGAACCGGCGTTTTTCAACCAGATGACCACCATGCACGGGCTGATCATGGTCTTCGGCGCCGTGATGCCGGCCTTCGTCGGCTTGGCGAACTGGATGATCCCGCTGATGATCGGCGCGCCGGACATGGCCCTGCCGCGCATGAACAACTTCAGCTTCTGGTTGTTGCCGGCGGCGTTCCTGCTGCTGGTTTCAACCTTGTTCAGCCCCGGTGGCGGGCCGAATTTCGGCTGGACCTTCTACGCCCCGCTGTCGACGACCTATGCCCCGGCCAGCGTCACCTTCTTCATCTTCGCCATCCACCTGATGGGTGTCAGCTCGATCATGGGGGCGATCAACGTGATCGCGACCATCCTGAACCTGCGTGCCCCCGGCATGACCTTGATGAAAATGCCACTGTTCGTCTGGACCTGGTTGATCACTGCGTTCCTGCTGATTGCAGTGATGCCGGTGCTGGCAGGGGTGGTTACCATGATGTTGATGGACATCCACTTCGGCACCAGTTTCTTCAGTGCGGCTGGCGGTGGTGACCCGGTGCTGTTCCAGCATGTGTTCTGGTTCTTCGGCCACCCCGAGGTGTACATCATGATCCTGCCCGCCTTTGGCGCGGTCAGCTCGATCATCCCGGCATTCTCGCGCAAGCCCCTGTTTGGCTACACCTCGATGGTGTACGCCACCGGGGCCATCGCCTTCCTGTCGTTCATCGTGTGGGCGCACCACATGTTCGTGGTCGGTATTCCGGTGGTCGGCGAGCTGTTCTTCATGTACGCCACCATGCTGATTGCGGTGCCCACCGGCGTGAAAGTGTTCAACTGGGTCAGCACCATGTGGGAAGGCTCGTTGACCTTCGAAACCCCGATGCTGTTCGCCATCGCCTTTGTCATCCTGTTTACCATCGGCGGCTTCAGTGGGCTGATGCTGGCGATTGCACCGGCCGACTTCCAGTACCACGACACCTACTTCGTGGTGGCGCACTTCCACTATGTGCTGGTGCCGGGGGCGATCTTTGGCATCTTCGCCTCGGCCTACTACTGGCTGCCGAAATGGACCGGCCATATGTATGACGAGACCCTGGGCAGGCTGCATTTCTGGCTGTCGTTCGTCGGCATGAACCTGGCCTTCTTCCCCATGCATTTCGTGGGGCTGGCCGGTATGCCGCGGCGCATACCTGATTACAACCTGCAGTTCGCCGATTTCAACATGGTGTCTTCGATCGGCGCGTTCATGTTCGGTGCCACGCAGATCTTCTTCCTGTTCATCGTCATCAAGTGCATCCGTGGCGGCGCCCCTGCGCCGGCCAAACCCTGGGACGGCGCCGAAGGCCTGGAGTGGTCCATCCCCTCGCCTGCGCCCTACCACACCTTCCAGACACCGCCGGAAGTGAAGTAGGAGCGCCGCCATGACAGGCCTTTCGCTGAAGCGCCTGGTAACGCGCCTGCTGATGCTGACGGTGGTGATGTTCGCCTTCGGCTTTGCCCTGGTGCCGATCTACGACGTGATGTGCAAGGCCTTCGGCATCAATGGCAAGACCGGCGGGCAGTACGAGGGCAGCCAGGTCAGTGACCCCTCGCGGTCGGTCCGGGTGCAGTTCATGTCGACCAACGCCAGCGACATGGTCTGGGACTTCTACTCCAGCGCCGATCAGCTGGAGGTCCACCCTGGTGCGGTCAACCAGATGATCTTCATTGCCCATAACCCGACCGACCGGCCGATGAGTGCCCAGGCGATACCCAGCATTACCCCCGCCGAAGCCGCGGCGTACTTCCACAAGACCGAGTGCTTCTGCTTTACGCAGCAGGTGCTGCAACCCGGCCAACGCATCGAAATGCCGGTGCGCTTCATCGTCGACCGCGACCTGCCGGCCAGCGTGAAGCACCTGACGCTGGCCTACACCTTGTTCGACATCACCGCTCGCCACCCGCCGGTCGCTCAAGTTGCGGCCCAGGCCGTCCAGGGCGCCCGTTAAGGGAAGGAGAACAGCAATGGCAAGTCATGAGCATTACTATGTTCCGGCGCAGAGCAAGTGGCCGATCATCGCTACCCTCGGCATGTTCATCAGCGTGTTCGGCCTGGGTACCTGGTTCAACGACATGAAGGCCGGGCACCCGGAATCGCACGGGCCGTTGATTTTCTTCGTGGGTGCTCTGTTTCTGGCCTACATGTTGTTCGGCTGGTTCGGGGCGGTGGTCAAGGAAAGCCGTGCAGGGCTATACAGCGCGCAGCTGGACCGCTCTTTCCGCTGGGGCATGAGCTGGTTCATCTTCTCGGAAGTGATGTTTTTCCTGGCCTTCTTCGGCGCGCTGTTCTACGTGCGCGTGCTGGCGGGGCCGTGGCTGGGTGGCGAAGGGGCCAAGGGTGTTGCCCATATGCTCTGGCCCGGCTTCGAGTTCACCTGGCCGCTGTTGCACACGCCGGACCCGAAGCTGTTCCCGCCGCCCAAGGAAGTGATCGACCCGTGGCACCTGCCGCTGATCAATACCCTGTTGCTGGTCAGTTCCAGCGTGACCATCACCCTGGCCCACCATGCGTTGCGCCGCGACCACCGCGGGGCGCTGAAAGGCTGGATGGCGCTGACCATCGTGTTGGGCATCAGCTTCATCGCGCTGCAGGCCTTCGAGTACCACGAGGCCTATACCAAGCTGGGGCTGACGCTGGGCTCGGGCATTTATGGCGCTACGTTCTTCATGCTCACGGGTTTCCACGGCGCGCACGTGACCTTGGGCACGATCATCCTCATTGTGATGTTCGTGCGTATTCTGCGTGGTCACTTCAACCCGCAGAAACACTTCGGCTTCGAAGCGGCCAGCTGGTACTGGCACTTCGTGGATGTGGTGTGGGTGGGGCTTTTCATCTTTGTGTATGTGCTGTGACTAGCGAACCCTGTGGGAGCGGGCGCGCCCGCGAATGCGCCGGTGCATTCAACATCGCATTCGCGGGCGTGCCCGCTCCCACAGGGCGAGGTGAAAACGTCAGAAAGGGGCGTGAGATACGAGCTGACCACTGATGAAGCCCCAGGCGACCAGCCCTATGGTCAGCGCCGCCAGGGTCACCCGCACCGTCAGCGCTTTCAGCAGGCGGGTCGAGTTTTCATCATCTTTGACCAGAAACACCAGGCCACTGAACAGACTGGCGATCGTGGCCAACAGCATCAGGACAATCGCGGCCTTGAGCATGGCGCTACTCCCGGGGGGTGCGGTGATGTGGATAAGTATAGCGAGGCGCCCGTGAGGCCGTTTCGCCCAGGTTGGGTACCCACCTTGGTGGTACTTGCACTGCTACCGGGGCTGATCGCGCTTGGCTGCTGGCAACTCGGCCGGGCCGAGGAAAAGCGCGCATTGCTGGCCAGCTACGCCGAGCGACGTATCGAAGCGCCGCTGGCCACCAGCCAGTTGAATGGCAACGAAGACAACGCCATGCGCCGCGTGCACCTGTACGGCCGCTTCGACGCCGAGCACAGCGTGCTGCTGGACAACCGCATGCGCGACGGTCAGGCCGGTGTCGAATTGCTGCAACCCTTCCACGACCAGGCCAGCGGCCTGTGGCTGCTGGTCAATCGCGGCTGGCTTCCCTGGCCGGACCGCCGCATACCGGTGCACTTCGATACCCCCGCCCAGGCCTTGGCCCTCGACGCCTCGGTGTATGTGGTACCCGGCAACACGTTCCAGCTGCACCCGGACCCAGTCGGCGGCCAGTGGCCGCACCTGTTGACCGCCATCGACGCAGCGCAACTGTGGGCGCAGCTCGGGCGTGAGGGGTTCGCCCACGAACTGCGCCTGGAACCTGGCCCGGCAAGCTACCGCCTGGGCTGGCCCATCGTGGCCATGGGGCCGGAAAAACACATGGGTTACGCCGTGCAGTGGTTTGCCCTGGCGATCGCCCTGGTGCTGCTCTACCTCTATTTCGGCTGGCGCCAAAACAAGGAGAAAAGCCATGGCCACCGCCACTCCACTGGACGTGCCTGAACGTAGCAAACCCAAAGCCCGCGGGCGTTTGCAGCTGTTGCTGATTCTTCTGGTGGTGCTGGGCCCGATGGTCCTGGCCACCAGCATGTACAAACTCAACTTCTGGGTGCCGGAGGGCCGCAGTTACCACGGCGCCATGATCGGCAACGGTGAGAGCCGTGCCGACCTGGGCGTGGCCGGCGAGGACGGGCGCTGGCAGTTGCTGGTCAGCGCGCCGCAGGCCTGTGCCGAGGAATGCCAGCGGCTGGTGTACCTGGCCCGGCAGATCCAGGTCGGCCTGGGCCGTGATGCCAGCCGGGCCAGCCATGCGCTGGCCGCCGCCCTGCCGCTGAGCGCCGACTACCAGGCCCTGCTCGGGCGCGAATACCCGCAATTGCAACGCTACCCGCTGGATGCGCCGCGCTACCTCAAGCAGGTCGGCGAGGTTGCCCCGCAGCTGTGGATCGTCGATCCGCACGGCAACCTGGTGCTGCGCTACGGCGCCAAGGTCAACGGCAAGCATGTGCTGGATGACCTGCGCCATCTGCTCAAGCTGTCCAATATCGGCTAGGAGCCTGCCATGGCCAGACCCGGATTCCGCCTTGCTGTGTGCGCCACCCTGCTGGCACTGCTGGTCGTCCTGCTCGGTGCCTATACCCGCCTGACCCACGCCGGCCTCGGTTGCCCCGACTGGCCCGGTTGCTACGGTTTCATCAGCGTACCCAAAAGCGAAGCGCAGCTGGCCCATGCCGAACTGCACTTTCCCGAACACCCGGTAGAGGCGGCGAAAGGTTGGGCCGAAATGGTTCATCGTTACTTCGCGGGCAGCCTTGCCGTGGTCATCGCCTTGCTCGCCTTGCAGGCAGTGCGCCGGCACCACAGCGACGGGCAACCCTATCGCCTGCCTGTGCTGTTGCTGGGTGTGGTGCTGGCCCAGGCGGCGTTCGGCATGTGGACGGTCACCCTGAAACTTTGGCCGCAGGTCGTCACGGCCCACTTGCTGGGCGGCTTTACCACGCTGAGCCTGCTGTTCCTTTTAACCCTGCGGCTTTCGCGGGCCTTTGCGCCGTTGCCCAAATTGCCGCTCAGCCTGCGGCGGGTCGCTGCGCTGGCCTTGCTGGTGGTGATCGGGCAGATCGCCTTGGGTGGCTGGGTCAGTGCCAACTACGCAGCGGTTGCCTGCATCGACCTGCCCACCTGCCATGGCCAGTGGTGGCCGGCGGCGGACTTCAGCAATGGTTTCCACCTGACCCAGCACGTTGGCCCCAACTACCTGGGGGGGCAGCTGGACAGTGATGCGCGCACGGCCATCCATGTCAGCCACCGGCTGGGTGCGTTGGTGGTCACCTGCGTGCTGCTGATGCTCAGCTGGAAACTGCAGCGCTGTGGTTTGGGCGGACTGGCTCGGCTGGTGTTGCTGGCGCTGGCCGTGCAGGTGGGCCTGGGCATCAGCAATGTGCTGCTGCACCTGCCGCTGGCCATAGCGGTGGCGCACAACGCCGGTGGGGCTTTGCTGTTGCTGTGCATGGTGCTGGTGAACTACCGCATTCGGGTGGTCGACAAGGTACGCGTGGGTGTCGGCCAAGGCTGGCGCTTGCGGCCAGTGACCGGCGTTGGCGTTTCCCATCACATGAGGAACGAGTCGTGGCGACGCTTCTGAGCACCCAGCGGGCCAGCTGGCGCGATTACCTGGAGTTGACCAAGCCCAAGGTGGTCGTGCTGATGTTGATCACCTCGTTGGCGGGCATGTTCCTCGCTACCCGTGCGGGGGTGGGCTGGGGTGTGTTGTTGTTCGGCAACCTGGGTATCGGCCTGTGCGCGGGTGGCGCGGCAGTGGTCAACCATGTGGTCGACCGGCGCATCGATGCGCTGATGGCGCGTACCCGCAAGCGGCCGCTGGCCCAAGGCCGTGTCGAACCCTTGCCCGCCTTGCTGTTTGCCCTGGCGCTGGCGCTGCTGGGCATGGCCCTGTTGCTGATTTTCACCAATGCCCTCACTGCCTGGCTGACCCTGGCCTCGCTGCTTGGGTATGCGGTGCTCTACACCGGTTTTCTAAAGCGTGCCACGCCGCAGAATATCGTGATTGGCGGCCTGGCCGGCGCTGCCCCACCCCTTCTGGGCTGGGTCGCGGTCAGTGGCCAGGTCAGTGCCGAGCCGTTGCTGCTGGTGCTGATCATCTTCGCCTGGACCCCACCGCACTTCTGGGCCCTGGCCATCCACCGCAAGGAGGAGTACGCCAAGGCCGACATTCCGATGCTGCCGGTGACCCACGGTGAGCGCTACACCAAGCTGCACATCCTGCTGTACACCCTGATATTGCTGGCGGTGAGCCTGTTGCCCTACGCCATCCACATGAGCGGCCCGCTGTACCTGGCCTGTGCCCTGGCCCTGGGCCTGCGCTTCCTGCGATGGGCCTGGGTGTTGTACCGTGGCAGCCGGCCGCACGCAGCGATCGGCACCTTCAAGTACTCTATCGTGTACCTGTTTGCGCTGTTCATCGCGTTGCTTCTCGACCACTACCTGTTGCTGAACCTATGACCCGAACCCAGAAAACCGTCTTTGTCCTCGTTGCCCTGGTCGCGCTGATCATGGGCCTCACCGTCAACAAAGTGCTCAAGGGTCGCGACCAGCCCAACCCTGCCGAGCTGATCGATGCCGGTATCATCCTGTTGCCGCAAAGCCGCGCCGTGGCAGATGTAACCATGACCAACCAGGATGGCCAGCCGGTGCACCTGGATGAACTGAAAGGCAAGTGGTCCCTGCTGTTCTTTGGCTACACCTACTGCCCGGACATCTGCCCGACCACCCTGGCCCAATTGCGCCAGGTGAAGAGCGAGCTGCCCAAGGACGCCGTCGACCGTTTGCAAGTGGTGTTGGTGAGCGTCGACCCGAACCGCGACACGCCGAACCAGCTGAAGCAGTACCTGGGTTATTTCGACAAGGACTTCATTGGGGTGGCGGGGTCGATCGAAGATACCCAGAAGCTGGCCAATGCCCTGAGCATTCCATTCATTCCGGCAGATACCAGCAAGCCGGGCTACACCGTGGACCACAGCGGCAACCTGGCGGTGGTCGGGCCGGACGGGCGTCAGCGTGGGTTCATTCGGGCGCCGTTCAACAACCAGAAGCTGGTGGCGCAGTTGCCTGGGTTGGTCAAACGGGATTGATGGGGTATTGAAAGCTTCGCGGGCACGCCCGCTCCCACAGGGATATCACAAGGCCTGAGGCTAGCGATGTCCCTGTGGGAGCGGGCGTGCCCGCGCAGAAGCCAGCGCGATTGCGAGGCTTAAAACGCCGGAACCACAGCGCCTTTGTACTTCTCGGTAATGAACTGCTTCACCTCAGGCGAGTGCAGCGCCGTTGCCAGCTTTTTCATCGCGTCCGAGTCCTTGTTGTCCGGGCGGGCAACCAGGATGTTCACATAGGGCGAATCGCTGCCTTCGATGGCCAGGGCATCTTTCTCGGGGTTCAGCTTGGCTTCCAGCGCGTAGTTGGTGTTGATCAGCGCCGCGTCCACCTGGGTCAGCACACGCGGGATGGTGGCGGCTTCCAGTTCACGGAACTTGATGTTCTTCGGGTTCTCGGCAACGTCCTTCACGGTCGACAGGATGTTCTTGTTGTCCTTGAGCTTGATCACGCCGGCCTTGTCCAGCAGCAACAGGGCGCGGCCGCCGTTGGTGGCATCATTCGGGATGACCACGGTAGCCCCGGAAGGCAGTTCGTCCAGCTTCTTGATCTTGGTCGAGTACACGCCCAGCGGCTCGATGTGCACGCCTACCACGCTTACCAGGTCGGTGCCCTTGGCCTTGTTGAATTCATCCAGGTACGGCTGGTGCTGGAAGAAGTTGGCGTCCAGGCGCTTTTCCGCCACCTGCACGTTCGGCTGAATGTAGTCGGTGAACTCCTTGACCTTCAGTTCCACGCCCTCTTTGGCCAGCGCCGGTTTGACGAAGTTGAGGATTTCGGCATGTGGCACCGGGGTAGCGGCGACGGTCAGGGTTTCGGCAGCATTGGCCGAGAAGGCCGCGACAGCGGCGACAACAGCAAGCAGCTTCTTCATTGATCACTCCTTGTGAGGGCCGCGACGGCCCCCGAACGGGTCGGCCAGGCCGACCCCATTGGGGTTACTTACGGGAAAAATGTACGACCAGTTTGTCGCCCACGCTTTGCAGCACTTGCACCAGTACCAGCAGCAGTACCACGGTGACCACCATCACGTCGGTCTGGAAACGCTGGTAACCGAAGCGGATCGCCAGGTCGCCGAGGCCACCGGCACCGACTACACCGGCCATGGCGGTGTACGAAACCAGGGTGATGGCGGTGACGGTGATGGCCGCGAAGATACCCGGACGGGCCTCAGGCAGCAGCGCGCTGGTGATGATCTGGCGGGTGGTGGCGCCCATCGACTGGGTCGCCTCGATGATGCCGCGGTCCACTTCCCGCAGGGCAGTTTCCACCAGCCGCGCGAAGAACGGCGTGGCACCCACCACCAACGGTGGAATGGCGCCGGCGACACCCAGCGAGGTGCCGGTGATCAGCACCGTGATCGGGATCATCACGATCAGCAGGATGATGAACGGCAGCGAGCGCAGAATGTTCACCACCAGCGACAGCAGCGCATACACGCCCTTCTGTTCGAACATCTGCTTCGGGCCGCAGAGGAACAGCAGCACGCCCAAGGGCAAGCCGAGCAGCACGGTGAAGAACAGCGAGCCGAACAGCATGATCATGGTATCGACGGTGGCCAGCCAGATTTCGGCCCAATCGACGTTGGCAAAGAAATTCAGGGCGTCCATCAACGCAGTACCTCCATATGTACGTCAGCTGCCTTGAAGTGGGCGAACGCCGCTTCCATGTCACCGCCGATCAGGGCGAGGGTGAGCTGGCCATAGGGGATATCCTTGATGCGGTCGATACGCCCGGCAAGGATGCTGTAGTCCACACCGGTTTCACGGGCCACGGTGCCCAGCAGCGGTGCGTAGGTGGCATCGCCCTGGAAGGTCAGGCGCACGATGCGGCCCGGGACGTGGGCGAAATCGTCGCGTTGCTCGCCTTCGTCGACCTGCTCGTCCTCCTGGACGAAGCGCTTGGTAGTGGCGTGCTGCGGGTGCAGGAATACCTCGGCCACCGAGCCCTGCTCGACGATCTGGCCTGCATCCATCACCGCCACGCGGTCGCAGACCCGGCGGATCACGTCCATTTCGTGGGTGATCAGCACGATGGTCAGCTTCAGCTCACGGTTGATTTCGGCGAGCAATTGCAGGACCGAAGCCGTGGTTTGCGGGTCGAGGGCGCTGGTGGCCTCGTCGCACAGCAGGATCTTGGGGTTGGTAGACAGGGCGCGGGCGATACCGACGCGTTGCTTCTGGCCGCCCGACAACTGCGCCGGGTACTTTTTGGCGTGGTCCGAGAGCCCGACGCGGGCCAGCAGTTCGGTGACGCGCTTGTCGATTTCGCCGCGCGACAGCTCGCCGGCCAGGGTCAGTGGCAGTGCCACGTTGTCGGCGACGGTTTTGGAAGCCAGCAGGTTGAAGTGCTGGAAAATCATCCCGACCTGCTGGCGGAAGCCGCGCAGCTGGCTGGCGTTGAACGCGGTAACGTCTTGGCCATCGACGATGATCTTGCCGCCCGAAGGCTCTTCAAGGCGGTTGATCAAACGCAGCATGGTGCTCTTGCCGGCGCCGGAGTGGCCGATAAGACCGAACACCTGGCCATCTTCGATGGTCAGGCTGGTCGGATTCAATGCGGGGATTTCCCTACCGGCAACGCGGTAGGTCTTGTGTACCTGTTGGAACTCGATCACGTAGCGAACCTTGTGGGGCGCATGGAAATTGGGTCAGCGGTTAGCTGGGGTGGCGCATTTTAGCCTTTTCCCCTGGCTGTTCTTAGCATTTATTTCGTCAGGCACCAATCCTTCGGGCATATGGCGACAATCGGTAAACCTGATTGAACGCTCGCCGCTCCCCTCTAGTCACTACCAGAACAAGCCCGAACGGGCATGCCTGAAGACTGACGAGGAGAGCCGACCCATGCCCAGCAAGAAAACGGACGCGCCCAAGCACAGTGAGGCCGCCGGCACCCAGACCCCTGACCGGGCCAACACCAATGCCAAGCTGCAGAGCCTGGAGCCGTTCCGTAGCGATGCTACCGGCCAGGCGCTGCGCACCAACCAAGGGGTGAAGATCGCCGACAATCAGAACAGCCTGAAGGCGGGTGCGCGCGGCCCTTCGCTGCTTGAAGACTTCATCATGCGCGAGAAGATCACCCATTTCGACCATGAGCGTATCCCGGAGCGTATCGTGCACGCCCGCGGTACCGGGGCGCACGGGTATTTTCAGAGCTATGGCTGCCATGCCGAACTGACCAAGGCGGGTTTCCTGCAAGACCCGGAAAAGATCACCCCGGTGTTCGTGCGCTTTTCCACTGTGCAGGGGCCACGCGGCTCGGGTGACACGGTGCGTGATGTGCGCGGCTTTGCCGTAAAGTTCTACACCGATGAAGGCAATTTCGACTTGGTTGGCAACAACATGCCGGTTTTCTTCATCCAGGACGCGATCAAGTTCCCGGATTTCGTGCATGCCGTGAAGCCTGAGCCGCACAACGAAATGCCGACCGGTGGCTCGGCCCATGACACGTTCTGGGATTTCGTTTCGCTGGTGCCCGAATCGGCGCACATGGTGATCTGGGCGATGTCCGACCGCGCCATTCCCCGTAGCCTGCGCATGATGGAAGGCTTTGGTGTACATACCTTCCGCCTGATCAACGCCGAAGGCGTGGCCAGCTTCGTCAAGTTTCACTGGAAACCGCGCCAGGGCGTGCATTCGGTGCTGTGGGACGAGGCGCAGAAACTGGCCGGCAAAGACACCGACTACCACCGCCGCGACCTGTGGGAAGCTATCGAGACCGGTGACTACCCAGAGTGGGAATTGGGCGTGCAGATCGTGCCCGAGGCAGACGAGCACAAGTTCGACTTCGACCTGCTCGACCCTACCAAGCTCATCCCTGAAGAGTTGGTGCCCGTGACGCTGCTGGGCAAGATGGTGCTCAACCGCAACCCGGACAACTTCTTCGCCGAAACCGAGCAGGTGGCGTTCTGCCCGGGCCATATCGTGCCCGGTATCGACTTCACCAACGATCCGCTGCTGCAGGGCCGGCTGTTCTCGTACACCGATACGCAGATCAGCCGCCTGGGTGGGCCGAACTTCCATGAAATCCCGATCAACCGGCCGGTGGCGCCCAATCACAGTGGCCAGCGCGACGCCATGCACCGCATGACCATCGACAAGGGCCGTGCTTCGTATGAGCCCAACTCCATCGATGGCGGCTGGCCGAAGGAAACCCCACCTGCTGCGCAGGATGGCGGCTTCGAGAGCTACCAGGAGCGCATCGATGCGCACAAGATCCGCCAGCGCAGCGATTCGTTTGGCGACCACTTCTCGCAGGCGCGGCTGTTCTTCCAGAGCATGAGCCCTACCGAGCAACAGCACATCATCAAGGCCTACAGCTTCGAGCTGGGCAAGGTGGAGCGTGAAAGCATTCGCCAGCGGGAAGTGAATGAGATTCTTGCCAATATCGACCTGAAACTGGCGGCGGCTGTCGCGGCGAACCTGGGGCTGCCCGCACCCAAGCAGGGTACGGTCCAGGTGAAAGGCAGCAAGCTGGCACAGTCCAAGGCGTTGAGCCAAATGAACCACCCTGGTTCGGTAGGCATCAAAGGCCGCAAGATTGCAGTGCTGGTGGCCGATGGCGTGGACGCGGCCAGTGTCGACAAGCTGGTGAAAGCGCTGGAGGCCCACAGTGCACGGCCCATGCTGCTGGGGCCGACGTCGGCGCCGGTGAAGGCGGCCGACGGCAAACAGCTACCGGTGGATGCGTCGATGGAAGGTATGCCGTCGGTCATGTTCGACGGGGTTGTGGTGCCGGCGGGCAAGGCCTCTACCGATGCGCTGGCGGCCAGCGGCTTGGCCAAGCACTTCCTGCTGGAAGGCTATAAGCACCTCAAGGCGATGGTGCTGACCAAAGACCTGGTCAGCGGCCTGGGGCTTAAAGAGGACAAGGGCCTGCTGGTGGGGGATGACCAGAAAGTGATGGATGCCTTCGTCAAGGCGGTAGAAGGGCATCGGGTTTGGGAGCGGGAGGCTGCTGCGGAGGCTGTGCCGGCCTAATACCAGCCAGTTAAGTAATTTGGGGCCGCTTTGCGGCCCTTCGCGGGCACGCCCGCTCCCACACATTTGGCGCTGAACTCAAGAAATGCGCGATCCCCTGTGGGAGCGGGCGTGCCCGCGAAGGGCTGCAAAGCAGCCCCAGCGCCCCAGCGTTTTCAGCGCTGATGCGGCACCAGAACCACCTGCGCCGGCAGCGAGCGCTGAATTTCATGCTTCTGCTTCAGCTCAAACCCGCTGTCGATCTTGCGCACGCGCTTCTCCAGCAAGGTTTTCAGCCAGGGCGCGTCGTGGGTGCGCGGCACTTGGAACACCACTTCACAGTCATAGCTCACCACGTCTGCCGCAATGTCATCCAGTTGGCGGCGCATGGCGCGGCTGTCGGTGGTTTTCAGGGCCACCACGGTGCTGGGTGCGGTGGGGTCGATGATCAGCGCCTTGGGCTTGGCCTCGGCGGCCTTCAGCGCCGCTTCGGCTTTGGCCAGCTCGGCCTTGCGCGCCTGGCTCACGGCGTCGCCCCCGGTCACCGCAGGGGCTTGCGGCATCAGCGCCCGGGCACGGGCCAAGGCCGTTGCAGCGGCATTCACGTCGCCTTTTTGCAGCACGATCTGGCTACGCTGCAGGTAGGCTTCGGCCAGTTGGCGCTGGTACTGCTCCAGGCGTGCGTCGTCGGGCGCCTGGGCCTGCAGGGCAGCCAGCTGGTCTTCGGCGGTGGCCAGCTCGTTGCTGGCGATGTTTTGTTGCAACTGCTGCCAGGCATCGGCTTGGGCAGGTGCGGTGGCCTGTTCCACCGGCGCACTGGAACAGGCAGCCAGGAACAGTGAAAACGCGGCAACAAGCAGATAACGGGAGGCGAACGGCTTCATTCCTGCGATTCTCTATTTGCGCAAAAAGCGAGCAAGTCTACACCCAGGTGCGCACGCTCGAAAACAGGTCTTACAGACCCTTTACCCGGGAAAAGGTTGCAAGGCGTGCCTGAGCACGCCTTGTAATCAGCGCTTTGGCAGGGCCAGGCTCAGCAAGAATAGCACCGCTGCACAGACCACGATCGACGGCCCGGCGGGGGTGTCCTTGAACCAGGACATGGCCAGGCCACCACAGACCGCGGTGATGCCCAGCAGGCTGGCACCCAGCGCCATCTGCTCGGGCGAGCGGGCGTGGCGCTGCGCCGCAGCAGCGGGGATGATCAGCAGCGAGGTGATCAGCAGCACGCCGACGATCTTCATGGCCACGGCGATCACCACTGCGATCAGCAGCATCAGCGCCAGGCGCAGGCCGGCTACGGGGAGGCCTTCGACCATGGCCAGTTCCTCATGCACGGTAACCGCCAACAGCGGCCGCCAGAGCACGCCCAGCAACAGCAGCACCAGCGCACTGCCGCCGAGGATCCAGGCAAGGTCGGTGGTGCTGATGGCCAGCAGGTCGCCGAACAGGTAGGCCATCAGGTCGATACGCACATCGTGCATGAAGCTGAGCACCACCAGGCCCAGTGACAAGGTGCTGGGGGCGAGGATGCCGAGCAGGGTGTCGGAGGCCAGCGGCTGGCGTTGCTGCAAGGTCACCAGCAGCACCGCCAGCAACAGGCAGCCAACGGTGACGGCCAGGGCCGGGCTTACATCCAGGGCGAAACCCATGGCCACGCCCAGCAATGCGGCATGGGACAGGGTGTCGCCGAAATACGCCATGCGCCGCCACACCACGAAAGAGCCGAGCGGGCCCGCGACAACGGCCAGGGACAGGCCTGCAAGCAAGGCGTAAAGAAGAAAATCAGCCATGCTTGCAGTGCTCTCCGTGAACGTGGGGGCTGGGGGCGACCACCGACCCATGCAGGTCGTGGCTGTGGTCGTGATGGTGGTGATAAACAGCCAGGCTAGGTGCGTTCTGCCCGAACAGTTCGACAAAGGCTGGGTCGTTGCTGACCTGTTCCGGGTGACCCGAGCAGCAGACATGGCGGTTCAGGCACACCACCTGGTCGGTGGCGCTCATGACCAGGTGCAGGTCGTGCGACACCATCAACACGCCGCAACCATGGCGGTCGCGCAGCCGGGTGATGAGGTTGTACAGCTCGGTCTGGCCGACCACATCCACCCCTTGCACCGGCTCGTCGAGTACCAGCAACTGCGGCGCACGCAACAAGGCACGCGCCAGCAGGACGCGCTGCATCTCGCCACCGGAGATGGTCTGGATCGGGCTGTCGATAACCTGTTCGGCGCCCACTTCCTGCAGGGCCGATACGGCTGCTGCCCGGTCTACCCCCGGCACCAGGCGCAGGAAACGCAGCACGGAAAGCGGCAGGGTGGCATCGACCTGGATTTTTTGCGGCATGTAGCCGATACGCAGCCTGGGCTTGCGCCATACCGTGCCGCGGTGCGGCTTGAGCAGCCCGAGCACGGCGCGCACCAAGGTGGTCTTGCCCGCGCCATTGGGGCCTATCAGGGTGACGATCTGGCGGGGCGCCACCGACAGGTCGATGCTGTCGAGCACTGCCTCGCCGCCATAGCTGACGCCCACCTGTTCCAGGCGGATCAGGGCATCGCTCATGCCGCGCTCCGGCAATTGCCGCACAGGCCGACCACTTCCACGGTTTGGGTCTCGACCGTGAAGCCCACGCCCTTGGCGCTGTCGATGATGGCCTCGCTGATGCTGTGTTGCTCCAGCTCGATGGCGACGTGGCATGCACGGCAGATCAGGAACTGGCCTTGATGCACGTGCTCGGGGTGGCTGCAGCCGATGAACGCGTTGAGCGAGGCAATGCGGTGCACCAGGCCGTTTTCCAGCAGGAAGTCCAGTGCGCGGTACACCGTGGGCGGTGCAGCGCGGCGGCCGTCCTGCTCGCTGAGCACGGCAAGGATGTCGTAGGCACCCAGCGGCTTGTGGCTTTGCCATACCAGCTCCAGCACCCGGCGGCGCAGCGCGGTCAGGCGCAGGCCCTGGCGGGTGCACAAGGCATCAGCTTCAGCCAGTGCGCTATGCACGCAATGGGAGTGATCATGGGGACGGTTGGCCAGCGGCGTGATGGACATGGGCAGCGACGATTCTGTATGGAGACGTTATTATGTTACCCGTTTCTCACGACTCGAGTATTCACCGTGTCCAGATTTCTAGTCCTTTTTGTCGCATTCATCGCCTGTTCTGCCCAGGCCGATGTCCGTGTGCTGACCAGCATCAAGCCGCTGCAACAGATTGCCGCTGCCGTGCAGGAGGGTGTTGGCAGCCCTGAGGTATTGCTGCCGCCAGGTGCTTCGCCGCACCACTATGCCCTGCGCCCATCCGACGTACGGCGGGTGGGCGATGCCGACCTGCTGTACTGGATCGGCCCGGACATGGAGAGCTTCCTGCCACGCGTATTGGGCAGTCGCAGCAAGGCAACCGTGGCCGTGCAGTCGCTGCCAGGCATGAAGCTGCGCCACTTTGGCGAAGACAGCCATTCCCATGAGGAAGCGGACCACGATGAGCATGACCATGACCACCGCCCAGGTAGCCTGGATGCGCACCTGTGGCTATCGTCGGTCAACGCGCGGGTAATCGCGGGGAAAATGGCTGCGGACCTGGCCCAGGCCGATCCCGCCAATGCGGCGCGCTACCAGCACAACCTGAAGGTCTTTTCAAACCGTATGGATGCGCTGGATGAGCGAATCAAAGCGCGGGTGGCGGGTATCGCTGGCAAGCCGTACTTCGTGTTCCACGAGGCGTTCGACTACTTCGAGGCGGAATATGGCCTGAAGCACACTGGCGTGTTCAGCGTGGCGTCCGAGGTGCAGCCGGGGGCTCAGCATGTAGCCGCCATGCGCAAGCGCCTGCAGGAAGTGGGCAAGACCTGTGTGTTCAGCGAGCCGCCACTGCGCCCGCGCCTGGCCGAGACCCTGACTGCCGGCCTGCCGGTGCGTCTGGCCGAGCTGGACGCGCTGGGTGGTACTGACCCGGTGGATGGCAAGGGCTATGAGCGTTTGCTGGAGAAGCTGGGTGGCGACTTGGCTGGGTGCCTGGAGCAGTTGTAATCCGGGTTTGCCTTGAATCCTGCACCCCGCCAAGCACCTCCAGCCTCACACCTTCTTCTGGGGATCAGTCGGCGACTCGCTCCCATCGAGTATCGCCTCCACTAACCCCTCCGCCATCTCAATGGAGTGCAGGCTCGACCAATACATTCGTGGCCTGCATCGAGCGGCCAAAGCGGCGAGTAGATGTGCAGGGTAAAGGTGGATCGGGGACAATTTTTAGCCATCGGAAAATGCTCCTCAGTGCCGCCACCCATCACTACCACGTGAATGGGTGGCGGCTGTACGCGAGGTGGTAGACCCGGGCATTTTCCAATCCAGGCAGGCTCGAAAGCCTCCCACGCACAGCCGCCATAGACTGTCATGGAACAAATGCATCCGGGCTACCACACCCGATCGTCAAGTTATTCGGCGATGGATGAAGCCTAGAGACACTGGTTCCCACTGAGAAGGTGATGGCAGGGGACGCGGATCGTAGGATATTTCCGCAAGCTGGACAGCCATTCGAGACAAAATCAGAAAAACCTGAAGCCGCGCACGTCCGTTGTAGGAGCGGCCTTGTGTCGCGAAAGGGCCGCAGAGCGGCCCCAGGATCTCAGCGTAGCAGCAGAAATTGCCGGGGCCGCTTTGCGGCCCTATCGCGACACAAGGCCGCTCCTACAAAGAGCAATTTCGGCTGGGTTCAGAGGGCGAACGGCAAATGCAACGCCACCTGCTGGCGCTGCGCCAAACGCACTTCGAACTCGCTCGGGTCATGGATCATCACATCCATCCCGGCAAACGATTCTGCCGCAATCAGCCGCGACAGCCAGAAGCGCACGCAGCCTACCCGCAACATCTCAGGCCACAGCTCGGCCTCGGCAGCGGTGAACGGCCGCAGTGCGGCATAGGCCGCCAGCAGCGCCTGGGCACGCGGCATGTCGATTGCGCCCTGCTCATCCAGGCACCAATCGTTCACGGTGATGGCGATGTCATACAGCATCGGCCCGGAGCAGGCGTTGTAGAAGTCGATCACGCCAGTCAGGTGGGTGCCCTCGAACATCACGTTGTCGCGGAACAGGTCGGCATGCAGGTTGGCCCGCGGCAGCGCCAGGATCTGCGCCTTGTGCGCGTTGATTTCGTTCAGGGCCGGTTGCAGCAGCGCGGCTTGCTCGGCAGTCAGGCGTGGCAGCAGCTCGGCGCCTGAAGCCAGCATCCAGTCCAGGCCACGGTCGGTGCGGCGCTCGATGATGCGGCCGCGGGTGGCCAGGTGTATATGCGCCAGCAGCTCACCCACCTGGGCGCAGTGCTGCGCGTTGGGCGCCTTGATGTGCTTGCCTGACAGCCTTGGCTGCAGCAGCGCCGGCTTGCCGCACAGCTCGCGCAGGCCGTTGCCGTCGCGGTCACGAACGGCATAGGGCACCGGCATGTCGGCTGCGTGCAGGGTGTCGAGCAGCTCGATGAAGAACGGCATGTCCTCGCTGGGCCCGCGTTCGATCAATGTCAGCACGAACTCCCCCTGTTCGAGGCTGACGAAGAAATTGCTGTTCTCGGTGCCGGCGGCTATGCCCTGGAAGTCGAGCAGGCGGCCCAGCGCGTACGGTGCCAGAAAGGTTTCCAGCTCAGGCCGGGTCACGGGGGTGAAGACTGACATGATGAAAAATTGCCCATACGGGCACTTCCGCCGGGAAGTGCCGGGTTGATGTGAACGGTGCGCGTCAGATTACCACTCGAAGATCTTCCAGGACGGAATCAGCATGTCCGGCTGGTCGGATCGAATGAAGTTGGCATCGGTGCCATCGGCGCGTACCAGGAAATAAGGCTTGCCGTTTTTCGGTGTGATCTTGATCGCATACAGGAAGCCGTTCTGCCGGTATTCCTGGATGGTCTTGTCGCCTTCCGTGCGAATGGTCACCTCGGGATCGGCCGAGGGGGCGTCTTCCGCCGCCAGGGTGACGACCGGCGTGGTTGCCAACAGGCCGAGCAGTAACAGGCGATTGAGTGTACGCATGATAACCTAGTCCCTTTGTCGTCAATGATTCTGGCTATTCTAGCGCCGGACCCGTCGAAAAGGTTGATTCTGCTCATGAGCCAAGCGCCCCTCGTCCTGGTGGACGGTTCCTCCTACCTGTACCGCGCCTTTCACGCGCTGCCGCCGCTGACCACGTCCAAGGGCATGCCGACCGGTGCGGTGAAGGGTGTGCTGAACATGCTCAAGAGCCTGCGCAAGCAATACCCGGATAGCCTCTTTGCCGTGGTGTTCGACGCCAAGGGTGGCACGTTCCGTGACGCCATGTTCGCCGAATACAAGGCCAACCGGCCGAGCATGCCCGACGACCTGCGGGTGCAGATCGAGCCGCTGCACGCCAGCGTCAAGGCCCTTGGCTACCCGCTGCTGTGCGTGGAAGGGGTCGAGGCCGACGACGTGATCGGCACCCTGGCGCGCAGCAGCGCCGCGTTGGGCCGCCCGGTCATCATCTCGACCGGTGACAAGGACATGGCGCAGCTGGTGGATGGCCACATTACCTTGGTCAACACCATGACCGGTAGCGTGCTGGACGTGGCGGGCGTGCATGAGAAGTTTGGCGTCGGCCCGGAGCACATCATCGACTTCCTGGCCCTGATGGGCGACAAGGTCGACAACATCCCCGGTGTGCCCGGTGTGGGCGAGAAAACCGCCGTGGGCCTGCTGACCGGTATTGGTGGCGGCCTCAGCGACCTTTACGCCAACCTCGACAAGGTGCCGGCACTGGCCATTCGCGGTGCCAAGACCCTGCCGGCCAAGCTGGAAGAGCACCGCGACGCGGCCTTCCTGTCGTATGAGCTGGCTACCATCAAGGTCGACGTGCCGCTGGATGTCGAGGTCGAGGCGCTGGTATGCGGCGAGCCTGACCGCGATGCGCTGCTGGCGCTGTACACCGAGATGGAGTTCAAGAGCTGGGTTGCCGACGTGCAGCGGGAGGCTGCCAGGGTGGGTGATGACGTTGCGCCGGTCGCGGAGCCGGTGGCCAAGGTCGAGCCGAAGTACGAAACCATCCTCGACCAGGCACGCTTCGATGCCTGGCTGGAGAAGCTGCGCCAGGCGCCGCTGTTCGCGTTCGACACCGAAACCACCGGCCTGGACGCCCAGAAGGCCCAATTGGTCGGCCTGTCGTTCGCGGTGGCGCCCCATGAAGCGGCCTACGTTCCGCTGGCCCACGACTACGAGGGCGCGCCGGCCCAGCTGGACCGCGACGCCGTGCTGCTGGCCTTGAAGCCCCTGCTGGAAGACCCGGTCAAGGCCAAGGTCGGGCAGAATGCCAAATACGATATCAACATCCTTGCCAACGGCTCGCCCGCCATCGCCATGCGCGGTGTTGCCTATGACACCATGCTCGAGTCCTACGTGCTGAACTCCACGGCCACCCGGCATGACATGGACAGCCTGGCGCAAAAGTATCTGGACCACACTACTATCGCCTTCGAGGATATCGCCGGCAAGGGCGCCAAGCAGCTTACGTTCAACCAGATCGACCTGGACAAGGCGGGCCCCTACGCTGCCGAAGACGCTGACATCACCCTGCGCCTGCACCATGCGTTGCAGGCCCGCCTGGCCCAGACCCCAAGCCTGCAGCCGGTGCTGATGGACATCGAGATGCCGCTGGTGCCGGTACTGGCCAAGATCGAACGCCAGGGCGCACTGGTCGATGCAGCCCTGCTGCACGTCCAGAGCGGTGAGCTGGGTGAGAAAATGGCCGAACTGGAACGGCGCGCCTACGAGCTGGCAGGCGAGGAGTTCAACCTGGGCTCGCCCAAGCAACTGGGGGCGATCCTGTACGACAAGCTGGGCATGCCGGTGCTGAGCAAGACCGCCAAAGGTCAGCCGTCTACGGCCGAAGCGGTGCTCGACGAGCTGGCGGAGCTGGGTTACCCACTGCCTGAAGTACTGATGCAGTACCGCAGCCTGAGCAAGCTCAAGAGCACTTACACCGACAAGCTGCCGGGGCAGATCAACCCGCGTACCGGGCGTATTCACACCTCTTACCAGCAAGCGGTGGCGGCGACTGGCCGGCTGTCGTCCAGCGACCCGAACCTGCAGAACATCCCGATCCGTACCGCCGAGGGCCGCCGAATCCGCCAGGCGTTCATCGCCAGCCCAGGCTACAAGCTGCTGGCGGCCGACTACTCGCAGATCGAGTTGCGCATCATGGCCCACCTGGCCAAGGACGAAGGCTTGCTGCACGCCTTCCGCAACGACCTGGACGTGCACCGTGCCACGGCGGCGGAGGTCTTTGGTGTAGCCCTGGAAAACGTCACCGTCGATCAGCGTCGCAAAGCCAAGGCCATCAACTTCGGCCTGATCTACGGCATGAGCGCATTTGGCCTGGCCAAGCAGATCGGCGTCGACCGCAAGCAGTCGCAGGACTATATCGACCGCTACTTCGCCCGCTACCCCGGGGTGCTGGCCTACATGGAGCGCACCCGTACCCAGGCTGCCGAGCAAGGTTTCGTCGAAACCCTGTTTGGCCGCCGCCTCTACCTGCCAGACATCAATGCCAAGAACCCGGCCCTGCGCAAAGGCGCCGAGCGTACGGCCATCAACGCGCCTATGCAGGGTACCGCCGCCGACATCATCAAGCGCGCCATGGTCAACGTGGATAACTGGCTGAGCGAGAGCGGCCTGGACGCGCGGGTGATCCTGCAGGTTCACGACGAACTGGTGCTTGAGGTGCGCGAGGACCTGGTTGAACAGGCCAAAGATGAAATTCGCCAGCACATGAGCAAGGCGGCGCAGCTGGATGTGCCGCTGCTGGTAGAAGCAGGAATTGGTGCGAACTGGGACGAAGCTCACTGATTGAGCCGTAAAAGCTGTGTAGGATCTGCGACGTGGTGACGCGGATCCTGGCAGCGCTGGCGCGCGCGGGGCTGGGCTTTCATGAAACTATCGCAAATAGTTTTCAGGGCTTCGGAACTAAACCAGTGAAGCGGAACTCAGAGTAACTGAATGGCTGGTGAAGCCTTTCGATGCTCCTATGTTGTGTTAAGTGTTGGCAGATATCTGGACCCCGCCCTAGCGGTCCGGACTTGGACCCCGAACTTCCCCCTCCCCATACGAAGTCCGGGGTTTTTTTTTGCCCGCAATTTGGCCTGAGCCTGGGCGAAGCCCAGGCCATGCTCCGCGCTGCAGGCCTCAGGCCACTGGCTTGTCTTCCAGCTCCATCCAGCCCGCCAGCACCCGATAGGCCTCTTCCACGCCCAGGCGCTTGGGCGCCGAGAACAGCTGGATGGTGACGCCGTCGCTCCAGCCCTTGCGAATTTCCGATTGCACCTTCAACAAGGTGTTCTTGCCCGCGCCGTGGGTCAGCTTGTCGGCCTTGGTCAGCAGGATGTGCATCGGCATGCCGCTGGCCTTGGCCCAGTCGAGCATCATCTTGTCGAAATCGGTCATGGGGTGGCGCACGTCCATCATCAGGATGATGCCGCGCAGGCACTCACGGCTGCCCAAATAAGCTTCCAGGTGCTTCTGCCAGTGCTGCTTGAGCGGAATCGGCACCTTGGCATAACCGTAACCTGGCAGGTCGACCAAACGCCGTTCATCGTCCAGACTGAAGAAATTCAACAGCTGGGTGCGCCCGGGGGTTTTCGAGGTGCGCGCCAGGCTGGCGTGAGTCAGGGTGTTGAGGGCGCTGGATTTGCCGGCGTTGGAACGGCCCGCAAAGGCCACCTCGTAGCCCTGATCGTCCGGGCATTGTTCGACCTTGGCTGCGCTGAGGGCGAATTTGGCTTTCTGGCAGAGGCCGAGGATGGGGTTCTTGACTTGCATGGGATATCCGATGTGGGTGTTGCCAAAGCCTAGGCCGGCAAGCGGTGTCGTTTCCGTTTGGCTGACAGAAGTATATAATGCCCCAGTTTTTGTGTGCCCATTCTCCCAGCGAAGGGGAACGGGCATGGGGTGCCGAACTATAGCTTGCGCATCAGAACGCAGCGCGTCCCCCAACCCTGTCAGGTCGTTTCGCCTGGCGAAATGGCTGCTAGCTGTCGGTATGTTCCTGCCGTATTTCAGCGCACAGGCTACACAGGATGCCGAGGTGTTGTACAACCGCACGTGTGCGGCTTGCCACACCGGGCAATTGCCCCAGGCACCCAGGCAGGGTGACCGGGCAGCCTGGGAGCCAAGGCTGGCGCAAGGTATGGATGTACTCGTCCGGCATGTGACCCAGGGTTTCAAGGCTATGCCGCCGCGTGGATTGTGCATGGACTGCAGTGCCGAGGACTACCGTTTGGTCATCCTTTGGATGAGTGGCAGTCCCGATACATAACATTTCACCCTTAGCCGTGTTGGATTAGCTGATGAACAAACTAGTCGTGAGTCTGCTGTTGACCCTGGGTGTCGCAGGTGCGGCCACTGCTGCGCAACCTATCAAAGGCGATGCCGCTGCCGGCCAGGCCAAGACGGCCGTCTGTGGCGCCTGCCACAACCCCGACGGCAACAGCCTGGCACCCAACTTCCCGAAACTGGCTGGCCAGGGCCAGCGCTACCTGGAAAAACAACTGCACGACATCAAGTCGGGCAAACGTACCGTGCTGGAAATGACCGGCATGCTGGCTGCTTTCAATGACCAGGACCTGGCCGATATCGCCGCCTACTTCGCCAGCCAGAAAGGCAGCGTGGGGGCTGCCGACCCCAAACTGGTCGAGCGCGGTCGCGCGCTGTTCAACGGCGGCGACCTGGAAAAAGGCATGCCCGCCTGCACCGGCTGCCACTCGCCCAATGGCGCGGGTATCGCCCTGGCCGGTTTCCCGCACTTGAGTGGGCAGCATGCCCAGTATGTGACCAAGCAGTTGACCGACTTCCGTGAAGGCAACCGCACCAACGACGGCGATGCCATGACCATGCGCACCATTGCCGGCAAGCTGAGCAACCACGATATCGAGGCATTGGCCAGCTATATCCAGGGCCTGCACTGACTGGCGGCGCGGTCCTGCAGGTGCTGCTCATGCCTTCAGGGGCCTGGCATTAACTTTCAGTTAATGTTGCAGGCCAATGATGAAAGGGTGGCTGGGCTACCCTTTTTTCAGTGCGTAGCCGGTACACTACAGAACTCAAGCCCTTCCCGGCCTGTCTCAAGGCAGGTCGCGTAGTGGCGACCCATGATTGCTCAGGAGTAAAGCATGCGTAAACTGATTCTCAGCGCTGCGCTGGTCGCCGCCAGCGTATTCGGTATGACTGCGGTGCAGGCCGCAGAGCCCGCCACTGCCGGCAAGCAATATATCGAGCTGAGCAACCCTGTTCCGGTTTCCGTGCCTGGCAAGATCGAAGTGGTTGAGCTGTTCTGGTACGGCTGCCCTCACTGCTACCATTTCGAGCCGACGCTCAACCCTTGGGTCGAAAAACTGCCCAAGGATGTCAACTTCAAGCGCGTACCGGCCATGTTCGGTGGCCCATGGGATGCCCACGGCCAGATGTTCCTGACCCTCGAAGCCATGGGCGTTGAGCAGAAGGTGCACGCGGCGGTGTTCGATGCTATCCAGAACCAGCGCAAGCGCCTGACTGACCCGCAAGACATGGCGGACTTCCTCGCCACCCAGGGCGTGGACAAGGACAAGTTCCTCGCCACCTTCAACTCGTTTGCCATCAAGGGCCAGATCAACCAGGCCAAGGAACTGGCGAAGAAGTACGAAATCACTGGCGTACCGAGCATGGTCGTCGACGGCAAGTACCGCTTCGACCTGGGTACCGCAGGTGGGCCCGAAGGCGTGCTGGAGGTCGCCGACCAACTGATCGCCAAGGAGCGCGCCGCTAAGTAAGCGGCGTATCCCATGCCCCGCTTCAGAGCTACGCGTGGCATTGGCCTGCACCAGCCGCAGGTCAACGAGCATCACCTGCAGGCACCCGGCCTGCCGGACGATGGTCGCCTGCGGCTGCTCAGCTTCAACATTCAGGTCGGCATCAGCACCGAACGTTATCGGCATTACCTGACCCGTAGCTGGCAGCACCTGCTGCCGCATAACGGGCGCGCCGGCAACTTGCAGAAGATCGGCAAGCTGTTGAGCGACTTCGACCTGGTGGCCCTGCAGGAGGCCGATGGTGGCAGCCTGCGTTCCGGGTTCGTGAACCAGGTCGAGCATCTGGCCCAGTTGGGTGCCTTCCCCTACTGGTACCAACAGCTCAACCGCAACCTTGGGCGTTTTGCCCAGCACAGCAACGGCGTGCTCAGCCGCCTGAAGCCGCAATTGCTCGAAGACCACCCGTTACCGGGCCCCGCCGGACGCGGGGCAATTCTGGTGCGGTTCGGCGAAGGCGAGGATGCGCTGATCGTGGTGATGATGCACCTGGCCCTCGGCGCCAAGACCCGCGCGCTGCAGTTGGGCTATATCCGCGAGCTGATTGGCGGCTACCGCCACCAGGTGCTGATGGGCGACATGAACACCCACGCCACCGACCTGCTCGAGCACTCGCCCCTGCGTGACCTGGGCCTGGTGGCCCCGCAGGTCGAAGCTACCTTCCCCAGTTGGCGACCCCAGCGTTGCCTGGACCACATTCTGCTCAGTTCCAGCCTTACACTGGAGCGTGTCGAGGTGTTGGCCCAGCCTATTTCCGACCACCTTCCGGTGGCGGTAGAGATCCGATTGCCTGATGCATTGACTGTGGATACGCTGCCGGCCTTGAGCTGAATCAGCCAAGGCGTCGCACGCCCTCAAGTGTTGGGCGTGCGCGCCGACAGCGTGTAATCAGACAGCCCCAGATGTATCACCCGTCGCGGATCCAGGCATGACCGAAGAAGCCGAGCGCTGGAAAGAAAAATACCTCAAAGCCATCGAGCAGCAAGAAAAGCTCGAACGTCGTTGGGACGCCCGTCTCGACTTGCTGCGCCGTGGCCTGGTGCGCAGTACCCTGGCTGCCGAAGGCAGTGACAAGGTGGTCGACGCGTGCATGAAAGAGATGCGCGAGGTCATTCGCAGCGACAACATGGATGCTGGCCTTGCCGGGCTGATTCCGCGCCTGGAGAAGGCGGTGCTGGATTCGGAACAGCGCCGCGAAAACCGCATGAACCAGGTAGGCGATGCTCTGGCTGCACTGGTGGGCCAATTACAGAACCTGCCGCTGCCTGGTGATATTGCCCGGCCGCTGAAAAAGCTGGCGAAGAAGCTCGATGGGGGCGTTACCCAGTCACGCGACCTGCCGCCATTGCTGGGTGAGCTGAGCGGTTTGCAGGGGCGTGCGCTGGCCGCCTTGGGCAAGCCGGGTGAAGAAACCCGCCCTGGTTTTCTGCAGCGGTTGTTCGGCAGCCGCGATGACGATGCCCAAGGGGAGCCGGCGCTTGTGCCCGAAGCGGTGCCGGATGCCCAGGCTCCACCGCACGCAGCGCCACCCAGCACCGACGCCGACCCGCATGTTGATATCGATGCATTGCAACCGTTGCCAGCACCTGCTGCACCGGCCGCCGAGCTGCCCGCAGCGCCCGAGCCAGAGCCAACGCAAGAAGCAGCTGGCCCGGCGCTGATCGAAGCGGCCGAAATACCCGCATCGCCAGGGCCGCAGCCAGGTGAAGGGCCGGCCGCCGAACACGGGGTCAGCCAGCCGCTGCCCGCGCCTGCACCGTTAGCGGAGCTTGAGCCAACGTTCGGCGAAGACGGCCCTTATGCCCTCCCCGACGCGGTGGAGCCGCCGTACAGTCAGGTCGCTGCACACATCGAGCAAACCTTGCTCGGCCTGCTCGACGACCTCAGCCTGCCGGAGCGGCACAAGGCCCAGGCACTGGAAATGCGTGCACGGGTGGCCCGCGGCCTGAACTGGTATGAGCTGATCCCGGTACTGGACGACCTTGCAGTGCTGATGCTAGCGATCACCGACAGTGGGCAGCATGAATTTGAAACCTACTTGCAGGAGCTCAACGAGCGCCTGGAAGGGTTCCAGAGCCATCTGCATGAAGCCAGCGCCGGCCATGCCGACAACAGCAGTGCCGCCCGCGCGCTGGACACCCAGTTGCGCGAGCACGTAGACGGGTTGCAGAGCAGCGTGCAAGGTGCCGCCGATGTCGACAGCCTCAAGCACATCCTGGAGAACCGCCTGGAAGGCTTGTTGGTGACCATGGACGAGCACAAGCACGAGCGTGATCGCCGCGAGCAGGAACTGGCCAACCGCCTGCAGGGGTTGTCGGAGCGTGTGGCAAGCATGGAGCACGAGGCACTCGGTTACCGTGAACACCTGGAAGAGCAGCGGCAAAAGGCCCTGCTCGACCCGCTCACCGGTCTGCCCAACCGGGCGGCCTGGAGCGAGCGGGTGGAACGGGAAATGCTCGAATGGCAGGCCCAGGGCGGCCATCTGGCAATGGCGATCCTCGATCTGGACCATTTCAAGCGCATCAATGACAGCTATGGGCACCTGGCTGGGGACAAAGTGCTGAAGATCGTTGCCGACCAGTTGCGCAAGTGCTTGCGCGGCCGTGACTTCATAGCCCGGTTCGGTGGCGAAGAGTTTGTCCTGTTGCTGCCGCAGACGGCCCCGCCGGCGGCTGCGCAAGCCGCTGAACTGCTGCGGGCGACCATCGAAGCCTGCCCGTTCCACTTCAAGGGTGAACGGGTGGTGATCACCACCTCCATCGGGTTGGCGGCGTTCCGCGCTGGCGAGCGCGCAGACCAGGTGCTCAAGCGCGCCGACACCGCGTTGTATCGGGCCAAGGAACTCGGGCGCAATCGCGTGGAACAAAACTGATGGGCAGCCGCTGACTCGCGGCAAACATTGCTGCTGGCGAGCACGTTATACTGTAGCGCTCTTACGCCGAGGCCTCCGACGTGCTTTCCACGCTGAAAAAAACCCTGATCACCTTTCTGCTGTTCACCGTCGCCGGTTGCTCCACGGGCCTGCGCATCGACCGCAGCCACCCTTCGGCGAACCAGGACAACCGTATCCAGTTCGTTGTTTTGCATTACACCAATGCCTCGCTGGAACGCTCGCTGGCATTGCTCACCCACGGTGAGGTCAGTAGCCATTACCTGATTGGTGATGGCCCGGCGACGGTGTACCAGTTGGTGGACGAGAGCCGTCGCGCCTGGCATGCCGGTGACAGCCAGTGGCAGGGGCGCACATGGCTGAATTCGTCGTCCATCGGCATCGAAATCGTCAACCCAGGCTTTGCCGATACACCCAACGGGCGGGTCTGGTACCCCTACAGCGAGGCGCAGATCCAGGCGCTGATCGCGTTGCTCAAGGACATCGTCAAACGTAACAATATCGAGCCCCGGCATATCATAGGCCACAGCGATATCGCCCCATTGCGCAAGCTTGACCCGGGCCCTTTGTTCCCGTGGAAACGCCTGGCCGATGCTGGGTTGGGGGTCTGGCCAGATGCCAACGCCGTGGCGCAGCAACAAGCGTACTTCAACGTCAACCCGCCCAGCGTTGGCTGGTATCAGCAGGAGCTGGCGCGGTTTGGTTATCAGATCGAGCAAACAGGCGTGCTCGATGTAGCCACCCGGCATGTCATCGCTGCCTTCCAGATGCGCTTCCGCCCGCAACGTTTCGACGGCATGCCCGATGCGCAGACGGCGGCCATGCTGCAGGTGCTCAACCGGACCCGTTGACTGTCACCAGGCCGCGCGCGGTGACAGGGGCGTTGGCCGTGCTGGCCGGGGCCTGGCATGGGCAAGCGAAGCGCTAAACGGCGCAGGTGATTATTGATTCAGTTGCTATACCTTAGTTATCAACTGGATGCCGTCCATGTCGTCTGCCATTGGCTTGCTGCGTCAAATTTTCTACCGTCCCTGGATGCTCGCCACGCTGGCAGCACTGGCCAGCGCCGCCCTGTTGCTTTCTGCCAGCATCGGCATCGCCCTGCAGCAGCTGAAACAGAGCGAAACCGAGCAGATGAATGCCCAGGGCGAGCGTTTTCTCGAGCGCCTGGAGCAGGTGTTCGGCCAGCTGCGCGAGGGCGTCGACCTGTTGCAGGCACAGCCGCTGCGTGGATGCAGCCCGGCCATGTTGGCGGCCTTGCAGCAGGTGGGCTTGAGTTCGCGCTTCATTTACGAAGCGGCCTACGTGGACGGCAATGTCGCCTGCTCGAACCGGGGTAACGAGCGCGCGTTCGTGCCCTTGCGGCCGCCGGACATCAAGGGGCCGGTCTACAGCTACTGGCTCAACACCACCACCGAGCCGAACGAGAACCTTGCCGCGCTGATGCTCGGCCGGGGCAGGTTCCTGGTCTCGACCTCACGTGGGCACCTGACCGATGTGGTCGACCTGCCACCGGGTGGCAGCCTGGTGGTAGTACTCGACAACGGTGCCCGCGCCATTCCGGTGCTGGGCCCGCCACCGGTATGGCCGCCGCCCTCGGCCTGGTCGAATAGCCACAAGTCGCTGCTCGAACTCAGTGACCGCCTGATCTACCGCATGCCAACCAAGTCGCCTGACTACCAACTGGTGCTGATCGCCCCGCGTGTCAGCTTGCCCCTGCGCATGAACGGCATGCTCTGGCTGTTGTTCCCGGGTAGCGTATTGGCCGCCTGCTTCATCGGCTGGCTGGTGTTGCAGCTGATCTTGCAGCGGCGCTCGATGAGCTCAGAGCTGCAGGGTGCACTGCGCCGTGGCGAGCTGCAGGTGTTCTACCAACCGATCATCGAGCTTGGCAGCCGGCGTTGTGTGGGCGCCGAGGCCCTGGTGCGCTGGCGCCGCCCGGACGGTACCTTGACCAGCCCCGACCTGTTCATACCGCTGGCGGAAGACACCGGGCAGATCCGCCAGATCACGGACTTCGTGCTGCAACGTGTGCTTGAACAACTTGGGCCGTTGCTGCGTTCGCACCCCAACCTTTATATCTCGATCAACCTGGCGGCTTGCGATGTGATGGAGCCGCGCATCGGCCGAGTATCGGCGCGCCTGCTGGCGTTGCACCGGGTGGCGCCCAGCCAGATTGCCTTCGAGGTGACCGAGCGGGGTTTGATCGACGTGGTAGTGGCCCGCGAAAATCTGCAGGCACTGCGCGCCGCAGGGCATCAGGTGCTGATCGACGATTTTGGTACTGGCTATTGCAGCCTGGCTTACCTGCAGACGTTGCCGGTGGACTGCCTGAAGATCGACAAGGCGTTCATAGACGCTCTTGGCCATGATGCCGCCAGCAGTGGCGTTGCCCCACACATCATTCGCATGGCCCACGACCTCCACCTGCGGGTGATTGCCGAAGGTATCGAGAGTGAGGACCAAGCGGCGCTGTTGAGCGGTGAAGGGGTCAACTACGGCCAGGGCTGGCTGTTTGCCCGGCCGTTGACGGCCAGGCAGTTTGCCCAGATGGTCACACGCGGGCATCAGCCGCGACGACCCGCGTAGGGTGTAGGCACGCGTGCGTCAGACTGGCAATGCCATATAGAACTGCGTGCCCTGCCCCGGCCGCGAAAACACGCCCATGCGCCCGCCATGCAGTTGCACGATCTCCTTGCACAGCGCCAAGCCCAGCCCCGCCCCACCTTTTTTGCGGCCAACCTGCACGAAGGGCTCGAAAATGCGCCCTTGCTGGCCGTAGGCGATGCCTTCGCCGTTATCCTCGACACTGATGATCACCCGCTCCGCATGGCGGCGGGCGTGCAAGCGGATGCGCCCGCCCTTGGGGGTATGGCGGATGGCGTTGTGCAGCAGGTTGTCCAGCACCCGATCGAGTTGCGCGGGGTCGGCCTGGATGCGCGGCAGTGGCTGCTCCAGGTCGCTGACCAACTCGATCTGCTTGTGCGCAGCCTGGTCGGCAACCCGCAGTTGTGCCCGCTCCACCAGCTCGTCGATGGCACAGGGAGCCAGCTCCAGTTTCTGTAGCCCGCTTTGATAACGCGAGAAGTTGAGCAGGTCGTTGATCAGTTGGGTAAGGCGCTGCATTTCTTCGCCGATGGTTTCCAGCAAGTCATTCTCCCGCGCTTCTGGCGGGAACTTGACGCGCTCGCGCAACAGGCCGAAGGCCATGTGCATGCCGGTAACGGGCGTACGCAACTCATGGGAGGCGCGCAGCACGAATTCACTGCGCACACGTTCGAAGGCGCGCTGCTCGGTTACGTCGTGCAGCACCATCACTGCGCCAAGAATCGGCCCCTGCGGGTGGCTGACCGGGGTCAGGCTGTAGGTAAGCAGGCGCGATTCTTCATCCACCTCCATGTTCAGATCGTCTGGTGGCCGGTCCAGGCTGCCGCCCCGCAGCACTTGGCGCAGCTGCTGTTCCAGCTCTGGCCGTTGCAACGCTTCGGCAAGGCTGCTGCCTACCCGGCTGTCATTCCAGCCCAGCTGGCGCTGGGCTACCGGGTTGAGGTGTTCCAGCCGGCCCTGGCGGTCGATGATCAACAGGCCATCGTCGATGCTGTCCAGCACCGCCTGCAAGCGTTGCTGGCCGGCCAGCAGCTCGTCGACGTTGGTGGCCTGGTGCTTGCGCAAGGCATCGGCCATCAAGCCGAAGCGGCGGGTGAGCTGGTTGAGTTCGGCCGCCTGGGTGACTGGCAGGGTGACGTCGAAATTGCCCTTGCCCAACTGGTCGGCTGCCGTGGCCAGCGCCTCGATCGGCTGGCCGAAGCGCCGGGCGATGTTGTGCGCACTGATAAAGCCGAGTACCAGCACCACCAGGCCCATCAAGCCCAGCACACCGCTGACCAGCAAGGCGCGGTCACGGCTGCGCTCCTCGCTGCGGGTAATCAGGTCCAGGGCCTGCCTGTGGGAGTCGATCAGGTCGGTGCGGACCTGATTGAATGCGGCGCCCAGCGGCTGGTCCACACCCATGCTGCGGGCAGGGGCCGGGCTGTCGCGGTAAGCCTGGAGGAAGGCCTGATAGTTGCTGTTGGCTTTGCTGAAACCGGTGCGCTCGCCGCCTTGCTCCAGCCCCTTGGCCAGAAGGGACTGGAAGTTGTCCTGCAGCGATCGCAGGTTTTCCGGGGCGGTGTCGTCATCCAGAATCAGGTTCAACTGCTCGCCAAGGTTCTGCCGCAGCTTGAGCCCCACCTCCAATGAGTGGGTGGTGTCGCGCACCAGTTGCTGTTGCATCGTGGCCATCTGCAGAACACTGACCAGGCCCAGCAGCAGACCGAGCAGCGCCACGGTGACCAGTGCCGAGATACTGAGGAAAAGCCGCGTGCGCAGCTTCATGGGTGGCCATTTCATAAGTTGTATTGCTTGCGTTTGCGGTACAGGGTGGAGGCGTCGATGCCCAAGGTCTTCGCGGCCTGGTCCAGGGTGTCGCTGGCGGCCAGTACGGCACCGATGTGCGCACGCTCCAACTCGTCGAGGCTAAGCGCGGCGCCAACGCGTGGGGCGTTGCCAGCCGGCTGCTCACCCATGCCCAGGTGGCTGATTTCTACCCGCTCTTGCGGGCATATGATGCTGGCTCTTTCCACTACGTTGCGCAATTCGCGAATGTTGCCGGGCCAGCGGTAGTTGAGCAGCGCCGCGCGGGCTTCTTCGCTGAAGCCGCGTGCTGGCCGCGAGTACTCCTTGACGAAGCGGGCGAGGAAGCGGTCGGCGAGGGTCAGAATGTCCTCGCTGCGCTCGCGCAGGGGCGGCAGGTGCAGGGTGATGACGTTCAGGCGGTAGAGCAGGTCTTCGCGGAAGCGGCTTTCGCGCACCATCTCTTCTAGGTTGAGGTTGGTGGCAGCCAGGATGCGCACGTCCGCCCGGCGGGTAACCGGGTCACCCACGCGCTCGTATTCCTTGTCCTGAATAAAACGCAGCAGCTTGGGCTGCAAGGTCAGTGGGAAGTCGCCGATCTCGTCGAGGAACAGCGTGCCGCCGTCAGCCTGGCTCACCCGCCCAAGCGTGCTTTCACTGGCGCCGGTGAAGGCGCCGCGGGTATGGCCGAACAGCTCGCTCTCCATCAGCTCCGCATTCAGCGACGGGCAGTTGATGGTCACACAGGCTTTGCGTGCACGCTTGCTCCAGCCATGAATGGCGCGGGCCAGCTCGCCCTTGCCGGTGCCGGACTCGCCGAGGATGAGGATGTTGGCGTCAGTGGTAGCGACCTGGCGGGCGGTTTCCAGCACGGCCATCATCGCCGGGCTGTGCGAGTCGAGGCCGTCCTTGGGTTTACGCACCTCACCTTCCAGCGCTTCGAGGCGGGCCGAGAGTTGCCGCACTTCCAGTTGCTTGGCGGTGGCCAGGCGCAGTTGGTCTGGGCTGCAGGGCTTGACCAGATAGTCGGCGGCACCCGCCTGGATGGCGTCCACTGCCGTGTCGATTGCCGAGTGCGCGGTAACGATCACCACGCGCATCCAGGGCGCCTGAATGCGCATCTGCGCCAGTACATCAAGCCCGTTGTCCTCACCCAGGCGCAAATCCAGGAAGCACAGGTCGAACACCTGGCGCTGCAGCAGGCTCTCTGCCTGGGCGGCGCTATTGGCGGTGGCCACGCTGTAGCCCTCGTCCTCCAGGCAATAGCGGAAAGTGCGCAGGATCGCGGACTCGTCATCCACCAGCAGAATGCGGCCTTGGTTGTCCTGGGCTGATTCCATTTCCTGCGCTCCTTAAGGGTAGATCTTTATTTAGTGTGGGAAAAATCGGGCAAGTTGCATGGTCAATTCTGAAGGATTCTGTCCTTTGCATGCTAGCCAATGGCTAAACGACGCCTTCAGGCCCCATTTCCCGGTGCTTTGCTTAGAGGCATAGGGTGGCACATTGGTTGCGATGATTTTCAGCTTTTGCCTACAGAAGGAGGTAACGCCATGACCTTTGCCCTACGCAGCGCTGTGTTAGCAGCCGCTTTGCTTCCCGTGTTCACCCCCGCTCTCGCGGACCCCGTGCATGACGCCCGGCTTGAAGGGGCGCTGCAAACGGCGTTGTCGCTGAACCGCATGCTCAACCCGTTCCGTATCAAAGTCGAGGTAGACGGCAAACAGGCGCGGCTTTCCGGCGAGGTAGAAAACGAGGTGGAGCGCCGGTTGGCCGAAGACGTGGCCTTGGCTACCCGAGGTGTCGAGCAGGTCGATAACCAGCTGCAGGTCAACGCTGAACTGGTCGAGCGCCCGCTCGAGCTGCGGGCCTATGCCCAGCGCCTGGAGGACGCCACCCTGGCAGCGGTGATCCGTGCGCGGTTGCTGTGGAGCCGTACCACCGAGAAGGCTGCAATCGAAGTGCAAAGCAGCGAGGGCGTGGTGACCTTGCGGGGTAAAGTCGACAGCGCCGAGGCCAAGGAGCTGGCGGGCGTGGTGGCGCGCACTACCGATGGCGTGCACCTGGTGAACAATCTTGTCAGCCTCGACAGCGCTGCCATGGCCAAAGCGCGGGAAACCGCTGTGGGAACACCAAGCGGCCCGCAGCCAAGCGACCCCTGGATCATCGACAAGATCCAGAGTAGCTACCGCTACAGCCGCAACCTTGATGGGCTGAACCTTAAAGTGGCCAGTGAAGAGGGCATGGTGCGGTTGTCCGGTGAAGTGGTCAGTGCGGAGCAAAAAACCATCGCAGTGGAAATAGCCCGGCAGATCATTGGCGTGCGGGGGGTGGATGCCGATCTGCTGAAGGTCGCGACCAAGGTCGAAGGCTGATCGTGCAATTCGCACGACCCCAGCATGGCCATCGTGCAGGATACGTCCTGACACGCCCGCGGCTAAATGGTTAAGTTATTGTTTTTAAAGGATTTTTATTTATTTATAAGGCTGGCATGCAGGCTGCTATTACCTGTTCAGGTTTGAACAAAAATTACAGCAGGAGGAGCCGGCATGAATCGCCAGTCCGTCAACCACTCGCAAGTCGCCACCCTGTCACTGCGCCACCTGGTGTCGGTAGGGATCGCACTGGTTTTGACCTTGGCTGCCGGCCTCTTCTACTACAGCTGGCAAACAGCGCGTCTGGCCGACCAGGTGGCTGCACAGACCGCGCTGCTGAGCCAGATCCAGTCGACCCGGGCCAACAGTTTCGTCAAGGCGGCGGACCCGTTGCCCTCCCAGGGCAAGGCGGCGTCGCCGGCCACTCTGGAACACGTCGTGCCTCAAGACCGCTGGGTGTTCTAAGGCGGACCGTTTGAAGTTCTGAAAAAGAAAGGAGAAACACCATGCTGAGCTGGGCTATCACTTTCCTCATCATCGCCATTGTCGCTGCCGTTCTGGGCTTCGGTGGTATCGCCGGCGCTGCTACAGGTATTGCGAAGATCCTGTTCATTGTCTTCCTGGTCCTGTTTGTAGCCTCCTTCTTCTTTGGACGGGGTCGAGGTTGACAATGAGCAGGAAGCTACACACTGCCCTGGCTGCTGCCCTGCTGATGGGTAGCAGTGCAGCGGCACTGGCTGCCAATGATGGCCAGGTCCGTGCCAACCAGCTGCTGGGTTCGGACCCGGAATACCGGGAAACCTGGCAGGACACGATCAAAGGCGAGGAGCGCCTGCCCGATTGGGTGGTCAATCTCACTGGCAGCTCGGAGCAGCAAATGTCTGCTGTTACGGAAGATGGCGACAAGTACTTGGTCGGCCCCCTGTGCGAGGCCCAGGACAAGTGCACCTACAAGCGCCTGATCGTTGCGTTCAGCTGGGACAAGGATGATGCCTACGGCATGCTCGTGGAGGTGCCTGAAGGCTTGCCCAAGGACAAGTCGCCAACCCGGCATGCGCAGTACCGCTGGCTGGGCAAGCCGGATGACGGCATGAAGTCGATGCTGCAGGAGCAGCTCAAACGTGACCCGAATTGGTACTGAGCCGTGGTTGCCAGTGCTGGTGAGTGGTCACCCACTGACACGAAATAGAAGCTGAACCTTTGTAGCGTTCAGCCTTCTATGATGCGCCGCCCCGAGGAGGGGTTGCACATGACCAAGGGGCCGGGCTGTTCTGGTTGAGACATGATCGGAGTGGCCTAGGGGTACAGGGAGTGCCTCCAGCGTTGGGCCGGGTCAGGAACGGCGGAATCGGAAGCTTCAGGTCGGCGGTATCGCTGGGATACCCAAGCCGACCTGACTTCCGAGGAGCCACGTAGGAAACGCCTCTTTCCTTGCGCGTTTTCTTCCCCGAGACACATTTTGTCTCGACCGTACATCAAATTTTTTCCCTCCGCATCGACTCCCTCACAAGTGGCATTTCGGCCATTCGGATTGTCGAACACGACATATTTGTCGCTTCTTTTGAGAGTGCCAGATCCGCCTGAATATGGCTGTCTCGTCTTGTTCGGGATTCCGAACGTTATAAATCAATGACTTGCAAACCTACCTCGTCGGTCGAAAACGGTATGCATAACCTGCATGGGGTATGCGTTTCCGGCATTAGATTTCCCCCCCTGCCATCGCAATAGTTGCCGCCTTTTTCGCTGGCCAGGGCGCCCTGTCGCTCGCCTGCGGTGTCCTTACATAACGTCGCCGGACAGAAACCGTTATTGCGTGTGACTTGGCCAAGGGCTCTGTCACGCCTGTTTCCACCCGGTGTCATGACCACTAGAACAAAGGGTAAAGACATGAAGAAGGCAAAACTGAGCCTCGCCTGGCAGATCGTCATCGGTCTGGTGCTGGGTGTTGCAATCGGCGCGCTGCTGAACCACTTCAGTGCAGAAAAGGCCTGGTGGATCAGTAACGTCCTCCAGCCCGCCGGTGACATCTTCATTCGCCTGATCAAGATGATCGTCGTCCCGATCGTGATTTCGTCGCTGATCGTGGGTATCGCCGGGGTTGGCGATGCGAAGAAACTGGGCAGCATTGGCCTGAAGACCATCATCTACTTCGAGGTGGTGACCACGATCGCCATCGTCGTCGGCCTGGTGCTGGCAAACCTGTTCCACCCCGGTGCCGGTATCGACATGAGCACGCTGGGTACCGTGGATATTTCCAAGTATCAGGCGACCGCGGCCGAAGTGCAGCATGAGCACGCCTTCATCGAGACCCTGCTCAACCTGATCCCGTCGAACATCTTCGCAGCGCTGATGCGCGGCGAAATGCTGCCGATCATCTTCTTCTCGGTCATGTTCGGGCTGGGGCTGTCGAGCCTGCAGGCAGAGCTGCGCGACCCGCTGGTACGTACCTTCCAGGCCGTATCGGAAACCATGTTCAAGGTCACCCACATGATCATGAACTACGCGCCGATCGGTGTGTTCGCCCTGATCGCCGTGACTGTCGCCAACTTCGGCTTCAGCTCGCTGCTGCCGCTGGCCAAGCTGGTGCTGCTGGTATACTTCGCCATTGCCTTCTTCGCCTTCATGGTACTGGGCCTGGTGGCTCGCCTGTTTGGCTTCTCGGTGATCAAGATCATGCGCATCATGAAAGATGAGCTGATTCTGGCCTACTCCACTTCCAGTTCGGAAACCGTGCTGCCACGGGTGATCGAGAAAATGGAGAAGTACGGTGCACCGAAGTCGATCTGCTCGTTCGTGGTACCGACCGGCTACTCCTTCAACCTCGATGGTTCGACCCTGTACCAGAGCATTGCGGCGATCTTCATTGCCCAGCTGTACGGTATCGACCTGTCGTGGAGCCAGCAGCTGCTGCTGGTGCTGACCCTGATGGTCACGTCCAAGGGTATTGCTGGTGTGCCGGGCGTTTCGTTCGTGGTACTGCTGGCCACCCTCGGCAGCGTGGGCATTCCGCTGGAAGGCCTGGCCTTCATCGCCGGCGTCGACCGCATCATGGACATGGCCCGCACCGCGCTGAACGTGATCGGCAACGCCCTGGCGGCATTGGTCATCTCGCGCTGGGAAGGCATGTATGATGCGGCCAAGGGCGAGCAGTACTACGCCTCGCTCATGGCTGACAAACAGCAAACTGCGGTGGTTGGCGAAGCGGCCAAGCGCTGAGTTCATACCCCGCTGGACAAAAAGCCCCGACCCGTCGGGGCTTTTTGTTGTCTGTGATGTTGCGCGGCCGCGGTCTGCAGCCTTGCGCCCCGATACGCTATCATTCGGGCACTTTTCTGGGGGAACACACGGATGCTCAATGGCCTTTGGCTCGGCTTTTTCCTGGTGGCGGCGGTGTCCGCCCTGGCCCAATGGCTGATAGGCGGCAACGCGGGCATTTTTGCGGCCATGGTCGAGAGCATCTTTGCCATGGCCAAGCTCTCGGTCGAGGTGATGGTGCTGCTGTTTGGCACTCTGACCCTGTGGCTGGGCTTTCTCAAAATTGCCGAAAAGGCCGGCATCGTCGAGTGGCTGGCCAAGGTACTGGGCCCGTTGTTTGCGCGCTTGATGCCGGAAGTACCACCCGGCCACCCGGCACTGGGCCTGATCACCATGAACTTCGCGGCCAACGGCCTGGGGCTGGACAACGCCGCCACACCGATTGGCCTCAAAGCCATGCGCGCGTTGCAGGAGCTGAACCCCAGCAGCACCACGGCGAGCAACGCGCAGATCCTGTTCCTGGTGCTCAACGCCTCTTCGTTGACCCTGCTGCCTGTGACCATCTTCATGTACCGCGCCCAGCAAGGCGCGCCCGACCCGACCATGGTGTTCCTGCCGATCCTGCTGGCCACCAGTGTCTCGACCCTGGTCGGGCTGTTGTCGGTGGCCGTCATGCAACGCCTGCGTTTGTGGGACCCGGTCGTACTTGCCTACTTCGTCCCCGGTGCGCTGCTGCTGGGTGGCTTCATGGCCTTCCTGGGCACATTGTCGGCAGCGGCACTGGCCAGCTTGTCGTCGATCCTAGGTAACTTGACGCTGTTTGGCGTGATCCTGCTGTTCGTGGTGATCGGTGCGTTGCGGCAGGTGAAGGTGTACGAAGCCTTTGTCGAGGGCGCCAAAGAGGGCTTTGACGTCGCCAAGAACCTGCTGCCCTACCTGGTGGCCATGCTGGTGGCTGTGGGCGTGCTGAGAGCCTCGGGCGCGCTGGAATTGGCGTTGGACGGTATTCGCCATGCGGTCAACTGGCTGGGCCTGGACACGCGCTTCGTCGAAGGCCTGCCGACAGCGTTGGTCAAGCCGTTCTCCGGGAGCGCGGCGCGGGCAATGCTGATCGAGACCATGCAGAGCCAAGGGGTGGACAGCTTCCCTGCCCTGGTGGCGGCAACCATCCAGGGCAGTACCGAGACGACTTTCTATGTGCTGGCGGTGTATTTTGGCGCGGTGGGCATCCAGCGTGTGCGGCATGCGGTGGGGTGTGCGCTGCTGGCTGAGTTCTCTGGTGTAGTGGCAGCCATCTGCGTGTGTTACTGGTTCTTTGCCTGAACGATCTGCAGGCCTGCACCGCATCAGGCTGCAAGGGCGCCGGGGGTAAACGCGTATCGGCGTCTCGACACTGCCCGTCGTAGGAGCGGGTTCACCCGCGAATAGGCCGGGCCTGCTGGCAGCTATCTCCTAGCTATTCACCGTCGCATCTGCCACCGCATTCGCGGGTAAACCCGCTCCTACACGATGATGGCCACATATCAATGGCTTGCGCCGTCCGTTGTAGGAGCGGGTTCACCCGCGAATAGGCCGGGCCTGCTGGCAGCTATCTCCTGGCTATTCACCGTCGCATCTGCCACCGCATTCGCGGATAAACCCGCTCCTACACGATGATGGCCACATATCAATGACTTGCGCCGTCCGTCGTAGGAGCGGGTTCACCCGCGAATAGGCCGGGCCTGCTGGCAGCTATCTCCTGGCTATTCACCGTCGCATCTGCCACCGCATTCGCGGGTAAACCCGCTCCTACACGATGATGGCCACATCTCAATGACTTGCGCCGTCCGTCGTAGGAGCGGGTTCACCCGCGAATAGGCCGGGCCTGCTGGCAGCTGTCTCCTGGCTATTCACCGTCGCATCTGCCACCGCATTCGCGGGTAAACCCGCTCCTACACGATGATGGCCACATATCAATGGCTTACGCCGCCCGTCGTAGGAGCGGGTTCACCCGCGAATAGGCCGGGCCTGCTGGCAGCTGTCTCCTGGCTATTCACCGTCGCATCTGCCACCGCATTCGCGGGTAAACCCGCTCCTACACGATGATGGCCACATATCAATGGCTTGCGCCGTCCGTTGTAGGAGCGGGTTCACCCGCGAATAGGCCGGGCCTGCTGGCAGCTGTCTCTTGGCTATTCACCGTCGCATCTGCCACCGCATTCGCGGGTAAACCCGCTCCTACACGATGATGGCCACATATCAATGGCTTGCGCCGTCCGTTGTAGGAGCGGGTTCACCCGCGAATAGGCCGGGCCTGCTGGCAGCTGTCTCCTGGCTATTCACCGTCGCATCTGCCACCGCATTCGCGGGTAAACCCGCTCCTACACGATGATGGCCACATATCAATGGCTTGCGCCGTCCGTTGTAGGAGCGGGTTCACCCGCGAATAGGCCGGGCCTGCTGGCAGCTGTCTCCTGGCTATTCACCGTCGCATCTGCCACCGCATTCGCGGGTAAACCCGCTCCTACACGATGATGGCCACATATCAATGGCTTACGCCGCCCGTCGTGGGAGCGGGTTCACCCGCGAATCGGCCGGGCCTGCTGGCAGCTGTCTCTTGGCTATTCACCGTCGCATGTGCCACCGTATTCGCGGGTAAACCCGCTCCTACACGGTGATGGCCATATGTCGGCGGATCTGCCGGCGGCCTTGTGGCTTGGCGGCAACAGCGGGTAAACCCTAGCGGGTTGAGCCGCTGCCAGCCTGGGCAATCGTCCAGTCGACCACCTGCCCGGTGAGTAGGTCGCACGCTTGGCCAAACCCGGCCACTACCCCGGCTACTTGCTTGTCTGCCAGCGGCTGGCGGACTTCGAAGCGTTTGCTGGCGAGGATACGCTGAGTGCGGCCTTGCACCAGCCGTGCGTCATAGCGGATCACCACCTCCACGGTGCCGTCCGCGCGGTATTCGCTCTGGAACGCCTGCAACTCGCCAGCCAGCTCGTAGTCAGCCTGCAAGTTGCTGTCGTCGGCGCTCAGGCGCTGCACCTGGCCGTCGCGCTGAAAGCCGTCGAGCAGCCGGTTGCGCAGCAGCATCGGGGCCGGATCGCTCCAGCGCGCGCCCTTGTAGCTGCTGACCACATTGCCCTGCGGGATGACCGCAATCCGTGGCCCGGCCAATACCTCGCTGGCCAGCGGTTTGTTCAGGCGCAATGACCAGTCCAGCGGCGGCGCGCTGCGGCTGACCTGGTTGACCGGCAAGCGATACAGGTCCACAGGCTCGCTCGTGGGCAGGATCGAGCAGGCGCTGGCCAGCCCAATCGTGAACGCCAAAGCCACTAAGCGCAGCGACGATTTCATGGCTGGAACTCCTTGTTGTTGTCGCGGCCGAGCAGGTAGCCGCTGGGGTCTGCTTCCAGTTGCCGGGAAATGCCTTTGAGTGCGTTGAGGGTTTCGCGCAGTTCGCGAATGGCCGGGGTCAGCTGGTTCAGGCCCTGGGCGCCGTCGCCGATGGCTTCGCTGTTGTCCTTCAGCAGGCTGTTGATGGTGGCAGTGCTCTGCGCCAACGACTGCATGGCTTGCTCGGCGCTGCCGATGGCCTGCTTGCCCTCGGTGCCCAGCAAGCCATTGGCATTGCGCATCAGCACCTGGGTTTCGGCCAGGGTCGCGCTGGCCTGCTTGCCTACCTGGACCAGTTGCTCGATAGCCTGGCTGATGCTGCCATGCTCCCCGGCGAAGGCGCCGGTGGTCTTGTCGAGGTTGGCCAAGGTATTGCTGAGGTGGTCGATGTTGCCCTCGGAGAACATCTGGTTGGCGTTGTGCAGCAGCAAGTTGATGTTGGTCACCAGGTCGCTGCTGTCATTGAGCAGGCGCGAGATGGGCGATGGCGAGGCGATGATCACCGGCAGCTTGCCGTCTTTGCCTTTCAGCTCGGGGCTCTGTGGGGTACCGCCGCTGAGCTGGATGAACGAGTTGCCGGTCACCCCGGCCAGGGTCAGTTTGGCCTGGGTGTCTTCTTTGACTGGGGTGTCGCCGCTAAGGCGCACCCGTGCCAATACCCGACGCGGGTCTTTAGGGTCCAGGCGCAGGGTGGAAACGTCACCCACCTTGATCCCGTTGTACTGCACCGGGCTGCCACGAGACAGGCCGGAAACTGCCTCGTTGAACACGACTTCGTAGTCCTTGAACGCATCGTCGACGCTGGACTTGGTCAGCCACAGGCCGAACAGCATGGCACCGGCTACCACCAGGACGGTGACCAGGCCGATAAGAACGTGATGGGCTCGGGTTTCCATTGCTCAGCGCTCCTGGCCAGTGCGGGTGGCGGCCTGTTCGGCTGCGCGCCCGCGTGGGCCGTGAAAGTATTCTTGGATCCAGGCGTCGTTGGCCTGTTCGACCTCGGCCAATGGGCCGGCCACCAGGACCTTTTTCTGCGACAGTACGGCGATGCGGTCGGTGATGGTGTACAGGGTGTCAAGGTCGTGGGTGATCAGGAACACCGACAGGCCGAGCGCATCGCGCAGGGTGAGGATCAACTGGTCGAAGGCCGCAGCGCCGATCGGGTCCAGGCCTGCGGTCGGCTCGTCGAGGAACAGTATGTCCGGGTCCAGGGCCAGGGCCCGGGCCAGCGCTGCGCGCTTGATCATGCCCCCCGACAAAGAAGCAGGGTACTTGTCGGCCGCGGAGATGGGCAGCCCGGCCAATGCCAGCTTTACCCCGGCCAGGTGCTCGGCATCGGCGCGGGATAACCCGGCATGCTCGATCAGTGGCAGGGCAACGTTCTCGGTCACTGTCAGGGAAGAGAACAGCGCGCCCTTCTGGAACAGTACGCCAAAACGCCGTTCGACCAATGAGCGCTGCGTTTCGCGCAGGCCGGCCAGGTCCTGGCCGAACACCTTGATCTGCCCTTCGTTGGGCCGGCGCAGGCCGATGATACTGCGCAGCAGCACCGACTTGCCGCTACCAGACCCGCCCACCACGGCAAGGATCTCGCCGCGGTACAGGTCCAGGTCGAGGTTTTCGTGCACCACTTGCCGGCCAAAGCGGTTACAGATGCCGCGGGCTTCGATCACGCTCTCACGTCGGTTCACCAGCCCATCTCCATGAAGAACAGCGCGGCCACCGCGTCGAGCACGATAACCACGAAGATCGACTGCACCACGGCCGAAGTCGTGTGTGCACCGACCGACTCGGCGCTGCCGCTGACCTTGAAGCCTTCCAGGCAGCCAATGGCGGCAATCAGAAAGGCAAAGAACGGCGCCTTGGCCAGCCCGACCAGAAAGTGCTGCACGCCAATATCGCTTTGCAGCAATGACAGGAACATGGCCGGCGAAATGCCCAGTGAAAGGGCGCACACCACGGCCCCGCCGACGATACCGCAGAGCATGGCGACAAACGTGAGCAGCGGCAGGGTAATCAGCAGGGCCAGCACCCGGGGTACCACCAGCAGTTCCATGGGGTTGAGGCCCAGGGTGCGGATCGCGTCTATTTCCTCATTGGCTTTCATCGAGCCGATCTGCGCGGTAAATGCGCTGGCGGTGCGGCCGGCCATGAGGATGGCGGTGAGCAACACGGCGAACTCGCGCAGGAACGAGAACGCCACCAGGTCGACGGTGAACACCGTTGCGCCGAAGTCGGCCAGCACCGTGGCGCCAAGGAAGGCCACCACGGCACCCACCAGAAAGGTCAGCAAGGCCACGATTGGCGCGGCATCCAGCCCTGTCTGTTCGATGTGGGCGACGACCGGGGTGATGCGCCAGCGGTGTGGCTGTAGGGCACGGCGTAGCAGCGTTTCGAGGATGACGCCGATGAAGCCGAGCAGTTGCATGCTGTCTTGCCACAGGGTGCCGACGGCGCAGCCTATACGCTCCAGCAGCAACAGCAGCACGTTGCGCTCGGGCTCCTTGACCGGGATGCAATAGTCCTGGACCGATTGGTAGACATTCTTCAGCAGCGCCCGGCTGGCTTCCGGCAGGTCGTGGGTGCAGCGCGACAGACGCTCGGTGCCGAGCAGTTCGGCCAGCAGCGACGCACCGGCCGTGTCCAGGCGCCCCAGCTGGCTGAGGTCGGCGACGGTGTCGAGGGTGTATTGCGCACGCAGCCGCTCGCTGTCGCGTTTCAGGCTGGCGTAGTGCGCCAAGGTCCAGTCACCGGCAATGCGCAGGCAGGCCGGTTGACTGCTGGTATCCAGAGTGAGGCTGGGGGTGGTCATAGGCTCCATGCAACTGACTCGGCGCTAAGGCTCAGGGGCTGATCATAGCGCAGCAGGCCGGGGCTGTTTGGTGATTATGTGCTGTGTACCAGCAGGTGTTGATTACCCGGCTGGCGCATCGTCGACCACCTTGAAGCGTAGTACGCCAATCACTTGGCCATCCTCGGTCAGAACCCGCACCTGCCACCTCCCCACCGGGTTGGGTGGGAAGTTCTGCTTGTGCGTCCAGGCCCGGTAGCCTTCCTTGCGCCCACCGTGGATGTCGAGGGCAATGCGGTCCACCTCCTGGCCGTCCTTCTGCCACACGTGGTAGATCCGCTCATTCAGGCCGCGTGGTGCGTTGATGGCGGTATAGGCGTACAAGCCGCTGCTGCGAATGCTGCTGGCGGCAATTTCGTGCAGCGACTCGCCTGGCTGGCGGTTCAGCACTTCGGTGCTCACCGCCACCTCGGTCATCCACAGGGTTGCCGGCGGTACCCAGGAGCGCAACAACCAGCCGCCAGCACCCACCGACAGCGTGACCAGCAACAAGGCCACAGCCCGGCGCCAGTTGTTGATCGGAAAACTGCTGGCCAAGCTGGGAAACGACAGCGCCATGGCGATGATCAGCGCCAGCTTGAAGCTTTGCGCGGTGGTCAGGTGGACGATGATCGGCAGCGCCGTGAGCAACGCAGCGAACAGGGTCAGGGTATGCAGCGCCAGGAACAGCCAGCGCCGCGGAGCCAGCCATTTGTAGTACAGCGGGTCGATGATCGACACCAGGCCGGCAGCGCCGAGCAGGCCGGTGAACACCAGCTGGCCGCTGTTCCAGGTCGTGGTGATGAAGAAGAAGGGCAAAACGAAGAACAGTGTTTCCTGGTGGATCATCTGCGTGGCGTAGCGAAGCAGTGGCTGCGGGATTTCGCGGTTGAACGTGCGCGCGAACAGGCCGGTGAGTGTGTTTTCCAGCATCAGCCACACCCAGCTCACCAGCATCAGCACGGCAACCCAACTGGCCAGGCCCGCCTGGCGATCGACCAAGATGAAGCTGCCGATGCCGGAAAGAAAACCCCCAAGCGCGATGATGCCGGGATAGCGTTTGAGCAGTTCGATGATGCGCTGGACGATGCGGGGGATCTGGGGCATTGGCTCTACAACAGGAGAGAGTTGGGTGGCTGTGCCGGCCGCTTCGCGGGTAATCCCGCTCCCACAGTATCACCACAGCTTCTGCAACAGTGGGGTCCCTGTAGGAGCGGGTTTACCCGCGAAGAGGCCAGTACTGGCGAAAGAATACCGCTGATTCACGCCCGGCGTGTAGCACCGCTCGGCCGCTGTGGGCCATGCCGCCGCCAGCGCAACAGCCCCGCGGCCACGATCAGCCCTACCAACAGGGCACCCAGCCCATAGAATTCGTCATAACCGAGCAGCGGCTTTTCAATGCGTATGTAGCCGTCTTCCTTGAGCAATTCCCGCAACGCCTGGTTGGCCTGCTCCAGGGTGACCTGGCGCAGTTTGCGCACCGGGTTGGTGAAGCGGCCGTCGGTGTAGTCGTTCAGCGCTCCCCAGTAATAGTCGGCCAACGCACTGTTGCCTTGGGTGCTCCAGCTTTCCTTGGCGACGCTGGCATCCTTGATGCGGGCGAACGTATCCGGGTCCAGCCCCTCTTTGCGCAGGTGCTTGAACAACCGCTGCATAACCGCTACGGCTTTGTCGATGTCATCGCGCTCCAGGTCGGCATTGACGCTCAGCAGGCCGGTGTCACCAAAACTTTCGCGCTGCACCGAGGGCCCGTACGACAAGCCATTGCGCAGGCGCAGCTGGTCGTAGATGGCCCAGTCCAGGTAGCGTGCCAGCAGGTCAAGGGTGGCCTGGTGGTCGTTGTCCAGTATCGGCTCGATGAAGAGCCAGTGCAGTTTCACGCCGTCACCGAGCCAGCCACGGGTCAGATCGCGACGCTGTTCGGCCTGCTGGGTGATGCTCTCCAGGTTGCGGCGCTCTTCCGGCTCGGTGGCCGGCAGCTCGCCAAACGAGCGTTCCAGATAGGCCGGCAACAGGCGGTCCAGGCCGCCGACCATGATCAGGGTCATGTTGTTGGCGGCGTACCAGCGGTCGCGCAGGGCCTGTACTTGTTCCAGGGTCATGTCGTCGACGTTGGAGCGCTCTGGGCACTTCAGGCCCAGCTCGGTGGCCAGTTGGTCGCTGGCGGGGTGGCCGATGTCCTGGCGGTCGAGCCAGCGCTGCAGGTGACCGTAGTGGCCGCCATCCTCGCGTTCGATGATGCGTTTGGCGGTGGCCAGGGCCTTGGCATCGATGTGGGTATCGCGGATGACCGCCAGCAACAGGTCGAGTACCTTGCGCTGGTTGCGCGCCGGTGCTTCGATGACGAAAGTGGTATCGGCACTGCTGGTAAAGGCGTTCCATTCCCCGCCCAGCGCCTGCAGGCGCTCTTCCAGGCCGCCTTCGCCGGTTTCATCGATGCCGCTGAACAGCAGGTGCTCAAGCAGGTGGGGCAGCTCTTTCTGCTCGCAATCGAAATCATCCAGCCCAACCCCGACCACCAGGCGTATCGCCACATGGTCACGCTCGTAGCCATTTTTCAGAATCACCTGCAGGCCGTTGGGCAACAGGTAGCCTTCCACCCGCGACCGGTCGAGGGCGAAAGTGGGCAGGCTGCAGATCAGGATGCAAACGAACATCAGGCAACGCATGGGCGAGCTAGGGTCCTCAGCTAGGCAGAATCATGGCTGGCTTCGTCTGGCACACTGTCGAGCATCAACCCGCCGGTGTCCGAGCCGCCCAGTACCACATAGGCACTGCTACAGAACAAAGAGTTCAAACGCTTCATGTCGGCGATCAGCTCCAAGTGTAGCGAACTGGTCTCGAGGCTTTGCATGACTTTGCGCTGCAGGCGGCTGACGTGGGCGTGGGCCAGGCGCCGCTCCTGGGCCCGGAACCGGCGTTTTTCACGCAGCAGCAAGCGGGCGCTTTCCGGGTCGGCGCTGAGGAACACCGACAAGCCCAGGCGCAGGTTGGCCAGCAATTGTTCCTGCAGGCCGGTCAGTTCTTCCAGGCCGACCTGGGAAAACTCACGGCGCTGGCTGGTCTTCTGCTGCTGGACCTTGCGCAGCATGCGCTCGATGAGGTCGCAGGCCAGCTTGAGGTTGATAGCCACTTCGATGATTTCCGCCCAGCGACGGTTGTCTTGCTCGCTGAGGTCCTCGCGTGTCATCTGCGCCAGGTACAGCTTGATCGCGCTGTACAGGGCGTCGGCATCTTCGCCCAGGGCGCGTACCTGCTGGGGCAGCGCCGTCTGGGTGCCCCGCAGGGCCCCCAGCATGGCTTCGAGCAGGCTGTCGACGATGTCGCCCAGGCGCAGGGTTTCCCGTGCGGCATTGGCAAGGGCCAGGCTGGGGGTCTCCAGTGCGGACGCGTCGAGGTGGCGCGCACGGATCTGGCCGTTGCTGTGTTCCCGCTCGGGCAGCAGCACATTGCACAACCGACCCATGGGGTTGACCGTGGGTAGCATCAGCAAGCAACGGGAGGTGTTGTAGAGCAGGTGGAAGCCGATGACCAGCTCTTGCGGGCTGAAGCTCAGCGAGTCCATCCAGCCTACCAGCGGGTGCAGTACGGGAATGATCAACACCAGGCCGATCAGCTTGTACAGCAGGCTGCCCAAGGCCACCCGGCGGCCGGCGGCGTTCTGCATGCTGGTGCTGATGAACGCCAGCAGGCCACTGCCGATGTTGGCGCCGACTACCAGGCCAATGGCCACCGGCAGGCTGATGACCTCGGCACCCGCCAGGGTCGCCGTGAGCAGAACGGCCGCCAGGCTGGAATAAGAGACCATGGCGAACATCGCCCCGACCAGGGCATCGAGCATGATGTCGCCCGTCAGCGAGGCGAACAGCACCTTCACGCCCTGGGCATGGGTGATGGGCGCGGCGGCCTGTACGATCAGCTCCAGCGCCAGGATGATCAGGCCCAGCCCGATACCCACCCTGCCCAATTGGCCAGCCCGCGTCTGTTTGCGCGAAAGGAAGAAGATGACGCCGAGGAAGATCAACAGCGGCGACAGCCAGGATAGGTCGAACGTGAGTACCCGGGCCATCAGCGCAGTGCCGACATCGGCGCCGAGCATGATTGCCAAGGCGGGGGTCATGGCCATCAGGCCCTGGCCGACGAACGAGGTGACCAGCATGGCCGTGGCGTTGCTGCTTTGCACCATGGCAGTGACCAGAATGCCGGCAATGAATGCCAGCGGGCGCTTGTTCATGTTCTGGCCAATGATGCGCCGCAGATTCGAGCCGAATACCCGAAGGATGCCGGTGCGCACGATATGGGTGCCCCAGACCAGTAGCGTTACGGCCGAGAGCAGGTTGAGCAGGGTCAGCATGGCGAAGGCCCCCTGAAGCACAGGCCCATGGGGCCAAGGGAAGAAACGTGAGCGTTCGAATAGGTTTTCATTGCTCACTCAAAGCTTTAGCTGTTTTGCGCAGTGCTTGCCAGCTTCGCACGGTAGTCATCAATTTGAAACATACCGTGAATGAATCATTGCCGGTCTTGCAGGCGCCACGTAGCAGCCATTCAAAAATGAAAAAGGGGCCCCGTAGGGCCCCCGCTGTCCTGCACGTTCCGCTGTTACTGACCCGGAATGTCCTTGCGCAGTTTCACTGGGTCATGCTCTTTGCCGTCCTTGCGGGCCAGGGCAGTGCGCATGCGAATGTTGATGGCCTCTACCGCCAGCGAGAAGGCCATGGCGAAGTAGACGTAGCCTTTGGGCACGTGCACGTCGAACGCTTCGGCGATCAGTACGGTACCGACCACGATCAGGAACGACAGTGCGAGCATCTTCAGCGATGGGTGCTTGTCGATGAAGTTGCTGATGGCGCCGGCGCACAGCATCATCACCAGTACGGCCACGACGATGGCAGCGATCATCACTGGCACGTGGGACACCATGCCTACTGCGGTGATCACCGAGTCCAGCGAGAACACGATGTCGATGATGGCAATCTGAATGATGGTGTAGAAGAACTTGCCACCTGCGCCTTTGGGCGCTTCATCGTTTTCGTCCTCACCTTCCAGGCCGTGGTAGATCTCTTGCGAGCTTTTCCACAGCAGGAACAGGCCGCCGAAGAACAGGATCAGGTCACGCCCGGAGATGCCTTGGCCGAGCACCACGAACAGGTCGGCGGTAAGGCGCATGACCCAGGTGATCGACAACAGCAGCATGATGCGGGTGACCATGGCCAGGGCCAGGCCGAAGATCCGGGTGCGCGGCTGCATGTGCTTGGGCATGCGGCTGACCAGGATCGAGATCATGATGATGTTGTCGATCCCGAGGACGATCTCAAGCGCGGTGAGGGTAAAAAAGGCAACCCAGATTTCCGGGCTGGTCAGCCATTCCATGTTGTTTCCTTCGAGCGGTAAAGGCGACGCGCCCTGCAGGGCGCGTCGCGGTGGGGTAATACGCGTTTATTAAAGACTACTGAACAGCGGGAAAATGCCCATCAGCAGCGCGGCGAACATTATGCACAGGCACACCAGCACTGCCCACTTGAGCGTGAAGCGCTGGTGATCGCCAAACTCGATACCGGCCAGGGCTACCAGCAGGTAGGTCGAGGGTACCAGTGGGCTGAGCAGGTGTACCGGCTGGCCGACGATCGATGCGCGGGCCATTTCAACCGGGCTGATGCCGTAGTGGCTGGCGGCCTCGGCCAACACTGGCAAAACCCCGTAGTAGAACGCGTCGTTGGACATGAAGAAGGTGAACGGCATGCTCACGATTGCGGTGATCACTGCCATGTAGGGGCCCATCGCTTCAGGGATGACTGCCAGCAGGCTCTTGGACATGGCATCGACCATGCCGGTGCCCGACAGAATGCCCGTGAAGATGCCCGCGGCGAAGATCAGCCCGGTGACTGCCAGCACGCTGCCGGCATGGGCGGCGATGCGGTCTTTCTGCTGTTGCAGGCAGGGGTAGTTGACGATCATGGCAATGCTGAAGGCGATCATGAACAGCACCGGCAGCGGCAGGATACCGGCGATCAGCGCGACCATCAGGGCGGCAGTCAGCGCGCCATTGAAGTACAGCAGCTTGGGGCGGCGGGCCTCAGGGAATTGCGAAACGGTGATATCGCTATGGTCGGTGTCATCGGTTGGCAGGTGCAGTTCACCCAGGCGGGCACGCTCACGCTTGCCGTACAGGTAGGCAATGGCCAGGATGGCCAGTACGCCGAACAACATGGCCGGGATCATCGGCACGAAAATGTCCGAGGGGTCCACGTGCAGGGCGCTGGCGGCACGTGCGGTCGGGCCGCCCCAAGGGGTCATGTTCATCACGCCGCCGGCCAGAATGGTCAGGCCGGCCATGATTCGCGGGCTCATCCCCAGGCGGCTGTACATCGGCAGCATGGCGGCGCAGCAAATCATGTAAGTGGTGGCGCCATCACCATCGAGCGAAACCACCAGGGCCAGTACGGCGGTACCCACCGAGACTTTCAGCGGGTCGCCCTTGACCAGCTTGAGGATCTTGCGCACGGCCGGGTCGAACAGGCCGGAGTCGATCATCAGGGCGAAATACAGGATTGCGAACATCAGCATCACGCCGGTAGGCGCGAGCTTGCTGATGCCCTCAAGCATCATCGGGCCGATCTTGGCGGAAAAACCGCCGAACACGGCGAACAGGATCGGTACCAGGATCAGCGCGATCAAGGCCGACAGGCGCTTGGTCATGATCAGGTACATGAAGGTGATGACCATGGCAAAGCCGAGGAAGGTCAGCATGGCAATACTCCAGGCGTGGCGCTACGAAAGGAACGTCGATTCGGGCGGGTCAGCGCGTTTGGCGCTGCACGGGGAGCATGCGGAGGGAGATTGCGCGAAGGCGGGCACAGGAATACATCAGGATCACCATTGTTGTTGTTGATTGGGCCGGGCGCGGTTGTTACCGGGTGCCCTGGCTGACCGGTCTTGTGCCGGTGGTGGGGGCTATCCTATGAGCACAAGCTTTCAGCCAGCTTTCGCTGATGCAAAGGCGACGAGAGGTAGATGATGCAGCATGTGACCGAGGGTGGCTGCCATTGCGGCGCGTTGCGGTATCGGCTGGCGGGTGACCTGACGGACATCGCCCACTGCCACTGCACGATCTGTCGGCGGGTAAGTGGTGGGCTGGTCGTGACCTGGCTCACCCTACCCCGCTCGGATTTCCATTGGTTAACGGGTAAGCCGAACTGCTACGTGGCCCCGCCCAGTTGCAGCCGTTACTTTTGTGGGCGGTGTGGGGCCCATGTGGCGCTGGTGACCACGCACAGTCCCGAGACCATCGATGTGACCGTAGCCACCCTCGACCACCCGGAGGGCTTGCGCGCCAACCGCCATATCTGGGTAGGCAGCCGGTTGCCTTGGCTGCACCTTGATGAGGATTTGCCGGGGGAGCACGGGGAACGCCTTTAAGATGCTGTGCTCGTGCTGCGGGTCATGCCGCTGGCAAGCCAACTCCACTAGGCGGAAGCCGGCTCGCCGCGGATAGGCGCAATTACAACTGCAGGCCACCTGCAGCCTTGTGCAGTGCCCGCAAATGCTCGCCTATCTGCTTCACATTGGCCTCTACCGCAGAAATTTCCCTGGCCCGCGAAGGGTCCAGCAGCGCCCTCACCTCCTTGTCCAGGTTGGTACTCAGGCGCAGCAACCTGGCCTGCCGTTCCTTGCTCTCCCGCTCCAGGCGTTCGCGTTCTTCGGGCTGCGGCAGTCCATAGCCTTTGCTGTCGAGCAATTCTGCCGGGCGGCTGAGGAAGCCGCTGTTGGCAAGCATTTGCTTGAGGGTGGCATCGGCCTTGTTGACGCTGCCATCTTTCAACGCTGCGGCATTCAGGTAGCGCTGCTTGACCTCGTCCTGGGCCAGCAACAGTTGCCGGCGCAGGCTGGCCTGCTCCAGCAGCAGCAGCGCAGCGCTGGTGCGCAGGTCGGCCTGGGCGAACCAGGGGCGACGTTGCTCGGCGCTCAAGGCCAGCCAGTCTTCTACCAGTTGCTGCTTGATCGGCAATTGCTTGCGCAGCACCTCGAACATGGCCTGGTACCGCTCGCGGTAGGAGTCGAAGCGGTAGCCCAGGCGCAGCGCCTCGCGGGGGTTGTCGAGCACGCTCGTGTCGGCCAGCCCCCTGCCCTTGAGCACGGCCAGCAAACCGTTGGGCATGATGCTGTCCAGGTCATTCAATTGCGGGTTGGCGGTGCCGCTGCGCAGCAACTTCAGTGACTCTACGGCACAGTTGTTGGACAGGAACCAGTAGTTGCCGTCGTAGCTCCAGTGCATTTCGGCAGCCTGGCGCACCAGGTTTTCAACCTCTTCGCGGTTCAGCTTCAAGGGCACCGAGGCCAGGCTGCGCAGCTCTGTCTTGGTGTATTCGTCGATGACCTGGCCCAGCGGCAGCACGAACAAGCGCGATGGATAGACGCCGACCAGGCCGTCCCAGCTCGATAGCTGCACATCGTTGACGAACGCGCGGTACGACAGTACCAGGCTCTGGTCCAGGTCGAGGCGGCAGTCTGGCCCGCGGGGGCGGCCGGGTTTGCAGATGACCAGGCGCAGCATGCTGTGGCCCCAGCGGCTGACCAGGTTCTGGTTGGCTTCGGCCAGCAGGTAGTCCACTTCATAAACCCGTTCGGGGTCGATTTCGCCCAGTGGCTGGCGGGCGAAGTCGCTACCGGCATTGATGAATGGCAAGCCTTTGGCGCAAGTGTTCTGTGGCGGTGCCCAGCCGAAATGCTCATGCAGGTACTGGTTGAGCGCCGGGCGGCGGCAACCGTAGCTCGGGTCCAGGAGGAAGTACTCCATGTTTACCGCGAGGTATTCCTTGGGGCTGCTGAGTTCATAGCTGTCGGGGCTGCGCACGAACTGGCCGTTGTGCTGCTCACGCTCACCCCGGCGGCCCACGTATTGCGGCCAGCCGGCCAGGTCAAGCAGGCGTGGGTCATCGCTCAGGGTGAAGCGGCGCTCAGCCTGGCCGCGGCATTCCTCAGGCAGGCCGATTTTGCCCACGGTGCCCTGTTGGCGTTTACAGCGGGCAATCAGCGATCTTTCACGGCTGGGCCATAGGCGCGCACGGTCGTAGATATGGCTGAGCTCGTGCAGGACAGTGGCCAGTAGCTCTTGTCGCACGGTGCCATGAGGGCGGTTGGTGCGCTCAATGGCGGCACTGCCATCGGTGAGCGCGGGCAGCAGGCGACGGTTGAGCTGAAGCGTGGACACCAGTGTGGCCTGCCCATAGGCGTCGGCTGGCATGTTGTCGCTCCAGCTGACCTGCACGCGGCGGTCGAGTTGCTGCTTGAAGCGTGGGGGCAGCTTGGCCATGGCCTCGTCAAGCAGGGCCTGGCTGGCTTGGGTCTGCTGTGGGTCGAGGCCGGACGACTGCAGCTCGAGCTGCAGGCCGGCCAGGGCGGGCGTGCCGAGCAGCGTCAGGGCGCAGCCGAGCAGCCAGGCACGCACGGGCTTCACAGTGCGAGGATTGCTTCGGCCAATACCTGGTCGCTGGCGCCGCGTGCTTCCGGAACGCGCTCGCGCAGGGTAGTGAGGGCAGCTTCGAGCTGCGCGCCACGGATGTCTCCGTTGCTGGCCACGAAGCTGGCCGCGTCGTCGTGGGCTTCGCGTACCACTTTCGAGTCGCGGATCGAGGTCGTGGTGTCCGAGGTGAAGTCGATCGAACGGCCAAAGGCACGCACGATGATGTTGCTGGTGGCCACCAGGGTCTGTGCCTGGGCCAGGTCAGCCAGCAGGAGCATGCCGAGGGTAGCGGCAATCAGCGGTTTACGCATGGAGCATCTCCGAAAAATTACAGGGAGTCAGATGTAGTCATTGGACGAGAATTGCTTGCGCCAGTTCCAGATCGCCAACGCTCTGCCGCACGCAATTATGGCGTAATGATTCCAGGGCAGCTTCCAGCCGTGCACCGCGGATCTGGCCATGGGTGGCGACGAATGCCGCGGCATCGTCACGCGCCTCACGCACCAATTTGCGGTCAAAGGGTGCAGTGGTGACCTGGCTGGTGGCGTAGGCCGAGATCACCAGGCCTTGGGTGGTGGTGTCCATGGCATGGGCGCTGGCCATGCCGGCAAGGGAAAACAGCAGCGGCAACAGATAACGCATGGGTTCTACGACAACTGGAATGAAGGGTGGCGAGGGCTGGCCCGGCTGTACGGGGGCACCCGGCACAGCCTGGGCGCTTGTCGGCGCTTAGATTGCCAGGATGGCCTGGGCCAGTTCGGCGTCGCTGGCCTGCAGGCTCGGCATTTGTGCGCGGATGTGCAGGAACGCGCTTTCCAGCTTGGCACCGCGGATATCGCCTTGGCTGCCTACGAAGCTGGCAGCGTCGTCACGGGCGGCCTGGACGATTTTATCGTCACGGAACGACGAAGAAACATCCGAGGTGGCGTCGGTGGACGCAGCTACCGCCCCTACTACAGCGTCGGTGGTGACGACGAAACTGGTGGCGTTTGCGGTGCCAGCCAGGCTCAGCATAAGAGCGGCGCCAATCAGATATTTACGGGACATTTCGTGGACTCCTGAACTCGGGTCGGGTGGTTCTGCTTATCGGACGCTCGCATTGCTGGTCGCGGTACTTATGACAGTGGTTTCTACCAGACTGCCAAGCCAAGCGTATCACGCGCGGGTGTTTCCAGATGTTAACTGAAGAAGGCCCTGCGGAACTGTGTTGGTTAATTTTTTGTATTTAAAAACTGTACCTGTCCAGCGCTCGGCGCTAAGCGCTGTATGCCACAAATAAAAAAACCCGTCGCAGTTGCCTGCAACGGGTTTCAGGAATTCGCGGTGCCGGCCGAAGCCGGCAAGCCGGTGCTTAGCGCCAGAAAGGCTTGCTCAGCTCTTCGTAACGCTGCGACTCGCTGATGCCAGCGTCGGCCAGCAAGCGAGCGTCCAGGCGAGCCAGTTGACGGCGGCTTGCCATGCGGCGCTGCCACAGCAGCAGAGTGGACAGTGCGCGCAGCGGCAGCGATGCGTTGGATTGCTGGGCGTTGCTTTCAAAAACCAGACCGGAACTGAGGGTACGTTCCATGATGCTTCATCCTTCCGCTTATGGCGGGATTAGGTAGTGATTTAACTGATGCCAATGATCCTCCTCTCTTGTCCAGAACAGTAGATACAGTTAATGCGAAAGACGATGGCTCAGTTAACTGTGTAACCCTTCTGTTGCACTCGAAACAGGCGCAACTGTACTGGTCTGCATCTTTATGGTGCATTTTTGGTGTGTGGCGATGTTCTGCAGGCTTGAAAGAAGCCTAGGACAGGTACAGTAGTACAGTTCTGGATATTCTTGTGTCTGGACGTGAAACGCGAATGGGCTGGAACAGCAGAAGCGGGGCTGCTGTTCCAGGCCGCCGCTGGATCAGCTCGCTTGCATGCGGCCGGTTTCTTCCAGGTTCTCGTGCCAGCTCAGCGCTTCGCGCAGGATATGTGGCGTATGGCCGCCACGTTGGCAAGCGCGCTCGAAGTAATCGTTCAGTGCCGCGCGGTAGTCTGGGTGCACACAATTGTCGATGATCACGCGTGCCCGCTCGCGCGGGGCCAGGCCACGCAGGTCGGCCAAACCTTGTTCGGTGACCAGGATGTCCACGTCGTGTTCGGTATGGTCCACATGGCTGACCATTGGCACCACACTGGAAATTGCACCGCCTTTGGCAATCGACTTGGTAACGAATACAGCAAGGTGGGCGTTACGGGCGAAGTCACCCGAGCCACCGATGCCGTTCATCATCCTGGTGCCACACACGTGGGTGGAATTGACGTTGCCGTAGATGTCGAACTCCAGCGCGGTATTGATACCGATGATGCCCAAGCGTCGCACGACCTCCGGATGGTTGGAGATTTCCTGCGGGCGCAGTACGAGCTTGTCCTTGTAGCGTTCGAGGTTACCGAATACATCGGCATTGCGGCGGGTCGACAGGGTGATGGAGCTGCCCGATGCAAAACGCAGCTTGCCGGCGTCGATCAGGTCGAAGGTCGAGTCCTGCAGCACTTCGGAGTACATGGTCAGGTCTTCGAAGGGCGACTCGATCAAGCCGCACATCACGGCGTTGGCAATGCTACCGATGCCGGCCTGCAGTGGGCCGAGCTTGTTGGTCATGCGGCCAGCTTCCACTTCCTTCTTCAGGAAGTTGATCAGGTGGTTGGCGATACCCTGGGTTTCGTCATCTGGCGGCAACACGGTAGATGGCGAGTCCGGTTGGTCGCTGATGACGATACCCACGATCTTCGCCGGGTCGATCGGGATGGCGGTGCTGCCGATACGATCGTCGACCTTGACCAGCGGAATGGGCGTGCGGGTCGGGCGATAGGTGGGGATATAGATGTCGTGCAAACCTTCGAGGTTGGTGTTGTGCGAGAGGTTGATCTCGACAATCACCTGCTTGGCGAAGATGGCGAAACTGGCCGAGTTACCCACCGATGTAGTAGGTACGATGTGGCCCTGCTCAGTGATGGCCACGGCTTCGATGACCGCGATGTCCGGCAGCTTCAATTGCTGGTTGCGCAGTTGTTCGACGGTTTCCGACAGGTGCTGGTCGATGAACATCACCTTGCCGTCGTTGATGGCCTTGCGCAGGGTGCTGTCTACCTGGAAAGGCATGCGGCGGGCCAATACACCGGCCTCGGTCAGTTGCTTGTCCAGGTCGTTGCCCAGGCTGGCGCCGGTCATCAGGCTGATCTTCAGTGGCGACTGTTTGGCACGTTCGGCCAGTGCATGCGGGACGGCCTTGGCCTCACCGGCGCGGGTAAAGCCGCTCATGCCGACAGTCATGCCGTCCTCAATCAGACCAGCGGCATCAGCCGCACTCATTACCTTGCTGTGCAGAGAGGACAAGCGGATACGGTCACGGTACATGGATTGTTATCTCGGGCTGCTGAAACTACTGCAGCGCAGTCTAGAGATTTCGCCCATTGCCGTCCCACGACCATGGTCGTATGAGAAGCCTCTCGGTAGAGCCGTTGATCCGGATCAACAAAAAGAACGCCCCGGTAGATGCTTACCGGGGCTTTCTTTATATCGGCGGGTTTGCTGCCGTGTTCTATTCCACTGCCTTGACCATGTCTTCGATGACCTTCTTGGCGTCACCGAATACCATCATGGTTTTGTCCAGGTAGAACAGTTCGTTATCCAGGCCGGCGTAGCCACTGGCCATCGAGCGCTTGTTGACGATGATGGTCTTGGCCTTGAACGCTTCGAGAATCGGCATGCCGGCAATGGGCGACTTGGGGTCGTTTTTTGCCGCCGGGTTGACCACGTCGTTGGCGCCCAGCACCAGTACCACGTCGGCCTGGCCAAACTCGGCGTTGATGTCTTCCATCTCGAAGACCTGGTCGTAAGGGACTTCGGCTTCGGCCAGCAGCACGTTCATGTGCCCAGGCATACGCCCCGCAACCGGGTGAATCGCGTACTTCACGGTCACACCGTTGTGGGTCAGCTTTTCGGTCAGTTCCTTGAGTGCATGCTGGGCACGGGCCACCGCCAGGCCATAGCCCGGAACGATGATCACGCTGTCGGCATTGCTCAACAGGAAGGTGGCATCGTCAGCCGAGCCGGACTTGACCGGGCGCTGCTCTTGCGAGCCTTGCGCCGCCCCCGCGTCGGTATCGCCACCAAAGCCGCCGAGGATGACGTTGAAGAACGAACGGTTCATCGCCTTGCACATGATGTACGAAAGGATGGCGCCAGAAGAGCCCACCAACGAGCCCGCGATGATCAGCATCGAGTTGTTCAGCGAGAAGCCGATACCCGCAGCTGCCCAACCCGAGTAGCTGTTGAGCATTGAAACAACCACCGGCATGTCGGCGCCGCCAATCGGAATGATGATCAGCACACCCATGACAAAGGCCAGGGCCAGCATCAGGGTGAAGGCACTGTAATGGCCGGTGAACGTGAACAGCAGGCCCAAGGCGATGGTGGTCAGGCCCAGGATCAGATTGAGCTTGTGCTGACCGGCGAACTGTACGGGTGCGCCCTGGAAGAGGCGGAATTTGTATTTGCCCGACAGCTTGCCGAAAGCGATCACCGAGCCAGAGAAGGTAATGGCACCAATGGCTGCGCCGAGGAACAGTTCCAGGCGGTTACCGGTAGGGATCGGGTCGCTGATGGCTGCAACGATGCCCATCGACTGCGGTTCGAGCACTGCGGCGATGGCGATGAACACCGCAGCCAGGCCGATCATGCTGTGCATGAAGGCGACCAGCTCGGGCATCTTGGTCATCTCGACCCGCTTGGCCATGATCGAACCGGCGGTACCACCCACCAGCAGGCCGACCAGTACGTAACCGATGCCGGTCGTAGCCCCACCGTTGCCGATGGAGAGCGCCGCGAGCTTGTAGATGAGGCCAACCGTAGTGAGGATGGCGATGCCCATGCCGATCATGCCGAACAGGTTGCCGCGCCGCGAGGTGGTCGGGTGCGACAGGCCCTTGAGCGCCTGGATGAAGCACACCGAGGCGACGAGGTAGAGGAGCGTTACCAGATTCATGCTCATGCTTACTTCTGCGCCTCGTTCTTGGTTTTCTTCTTGAACATTTCCAGCATGCGGCGGGTGACCAGGAAGCCACCGAACACATTGACTGCGGCCAGGGCCACCGCCAGGGTGCCCATCAGTTTGCCGGCCGGGGTCACGGTCAGTGCGGCGGCCAGCATGGCACCGACGATGACGATCGCCGAGATGGCATTGGTGACCGCCATGAGTGGGGTGTGCAGCGCCGGGGTGACGTTCCACACCACGTGGTAGCCCACATAAATGGCCAGCACGAAGATGATCAGGTTGTAGATGCCGTGGGAAATCAGCATGTCTTCCATTGTCGTGCTCCTTAGCCGTTCTTGCGGACGACCTGGCCATCGCGGCACATCAGGCAGGCCGCGACGATGTCGTCTTCGAGGTTGATGGTCAGTGCGCCGTCCTTGTCGAACAGCAGCTTCATGAAGTCCAGCAGGTTGCGCGCATACAGCGCCGAGGCATCGGCGCCGACCTGGGCCGGCAGGTTGGTAGGGCCGACGATGGTCACGCCATGCGCCTGAACGACTTGGTCCGCCACGGTCAGCGGGCAGTTGCCGCCTTGGGCCGCGGCCAGGTCGATGACGACCGAGCCAGGCTTCATCTGGGCCACTGTTTCGGCACTGAGCAGGGTTGGTGCCTTGCGGCCAGGGATCAATGCGGTGGTGATGACGATATCCGCCTGCTTGGCGCGCTCGTGCACGGCCTGGGCCTGGCGTTGCATCCAACTGGCTGGCATCGGCCGGGCATAGCCGCCGACGCCTTCGGCGCACGCCCGTTCTTCGTCGGTCTCGTAGGGGACGTCGATGAACTTGGCGCCCAGCGACTCGATCTGCTCCTTCACCGCCGGGCGTACGTCGGACGCCTCGATCACTGCGCCCAGGCGCTTGGCCGTGGCGATGGCCTGCAGGCCGGCAACGCCCGCACCCAGGATCAGTACCCGGGCGGCTTTGACCGTACCGGCGGCGGTCATCAGCATGGGCATGAAGCGTGGGTAGTGATGGGCAGCCAGCAGCACGGCCTTGTAACCGGCGATGTTCGCCTGTGACGACAGCACGTCCAGGCTCTGCGCCCTTGACGTGCGGGGCGCGGCCTCCAGCGCGAAGGCGGTGATCCCGCGTTCGGCCATCTTGCCGATCATTTCGCTGTTGAAGGGGTTGAGCATACCTACCAGCAGGCTGCCGCTGTTGATCAGGGCCAGTTCCTGGTCGTTGGGCGCGACCACCTTCAGGACCAGTTTGGCGCCGTATGCATCGGCTGCGGTCCCCAGGGAAGCACCCACGGCCTCATAGGCACTGTCCGGAATGGCGGCGTTGAGCCCTGCCCCCCGTTGAACGGTGACCTGATGGCCCTGGCCAATCAGTTTCTTGATGGTTTCGGGGGTCGCAGCGACCCTTGTCTCACCGGTCTGCGTCTCGAGAGGAACACCAATGTGCACGACTATTTCTCCTGCGGTGACCTTTGTTTTTGTCAAAGCCAGCGCACTGCGAATGGTGTGCTGGGTGGCTGTGGAGCGCCATCCCGCCGGATCCTGGGCGGGCGAAGCATTTTGCAGACGAACCCATAGGGCTTCAACCGGTTCTGGAGCGAAACGAAGTTAAAACTACAAGTCACCCTGTGACCGCTTGTCGCACGCATAAGGTCGCAGCCCATCAACTACGGGCTTTTGCCAGATTAGGAGAAAAAAACAAAAAAATTTTGGCCAGTTCGCTGATGGCTTGTTCGATGTCGCAAAATAACCCGCAAAGCCGCGTAGTCAGGACGGTTAGCGGGTATTTTTGTGCGTACGTAACAGTTTACGAATATGCGACAAATACATATATCTGTAGGTGTTAAAAATAATTGACTACGGGGTCAGGTTATCCCGTTCCTGGGCATATGCCTGCGCTTGGCTCACCAGCCAGTCACGGAATGCGCGCAGTGATGCGGACTCCACCTTGCGTTCTGGAATCATCAGATAGTAGGCCTTGTCGCTAGTCAGGACGTGTCTGTTAGCGACTACCAGCCTACCCTCCTGCAACTCGCGCTGGATCAGAAACGGTGGTATCAGCGCGACGCCCATCTCGTGCATGGCCGCTTGGGCAAGCATCGAAAATAGCTCATAGCGTGGGCCGGTCATGTCACGTTCCACATTCATGGCCACGCTGGCAAACCATTGCCGCCACGCGTACGGCCGCGTGCTCTGCTGCAACAGTGGCAGCTCAGCGATGTGCCGTGCTTCGAGCGTGCCTTGCCCGCCCAGCAGTGCCGGGCTGCATACGGGTAACGGGTTTTCCCCCATCAGCCGCTGCGACTGTGTGCCAGACCAGTCGCCATCACCAAAATAGATGGCGGCATCGAATGTTGTGTCCGCGAACAGAAATGGCCGGGTGCGGTTGGTGAGGTTCACGGTGACCTCCGGGTGGCGCTGCTGGAAGTCTTTGAGGCGCGGTAGCAGCCATTGGGTACCGAATGTCGGTACTACTGCCAGTTCGATCACGCTGGCGCCCTGCTGTCGCATCACTGACAAGGTGTCGCGCTCCACTGCGTCCAGTTGCGCGGCAACCTGGCGGCTGTACGACAGGCCCGCCTCGGTCAGCTTCACACCACGGCGCGAGCGGCGAAACAACTCTACGTTAAGGAACGTTTCCAGGCTGGCAATCTGTCTGCAGACGGCGCCCTGGGTCAAGGAAAGCTCCTGGGCGGCCTTGGTGAAGCTCTGGTGACGCGCAGCGGCCTCGAAGCAAACCAATGCAGAGGTGCTGGGGATCTTGCGTCGCATGTACGTCAACCTCACTCGTCAGGCCGCAAATGTGGCGGGGTTCTGATTTTCGAAGTGACAAAATATCACTATATGGTGCGCAATCCTCGTTTGTATCAGCGGGCAATCAGTCCTAGGCTCAAAGGCACATAAAAACTCCGCCCCCTTCTCGAGGATTCCGCTCATGGCTGGTAAAGCAAGCTTCAACTGGATCGATCCACTGCTGCTGGATCAGCAGCTCACTGAAGAAGAGCGCATGGTGCGTGACAGCGCGTATCAGTTCGCCCAGGGCAAGCTGGCCCCGCGTGTACTCGAGGCGTTTCGTCATGAGCAGACCGACCCGGCGATTTTTCGCGAAATGGGGGAAGTGGGCCTGCTGGGTGCGACCATCCCCGAGCAATACGGCGGCAGCGGCTTGAACTATGTGTGCTATGGGCTGATTGCTCGCGAAGTGGAGCGTATCGACTCCGGCTATCGTTCGATGATGAGCGTTCAGTCTTCGCTGGTGATGGTGCCGATCAACGAATTCGGTACCGAAGCCCAGAAACAGAAGTACTTGCCCAAGCTGGCGAGTGGGGAATGGATCGGTTGCTTCGGTTTGACCGAGCCTAACCATGGCTCTGACCCGGGCTCGATGATTACCCGGGCCAAGAAGGTCGAGGGCGGTTATCGCCTGAGCGGCAGCAAAATGTGGATCACCAACAGCCCGATCGCTGACGTATTCGTGGTCTGGGCCAAGGATGACGCTGGTGATATCCGTGGCTTCGTCCTGGAAAAGGGCTGGCAGGGCCTGAGTGCGCCTGCAATTCATGGCAAGGTCGGTTTGCGCGCGTCGATCACTGGCGAGATCGTCATGGATAACGTGTTTGTGCCGGAAGAGAACATCTTCCCCGATGTACGTGGCCTCAAAGGTCCGTTCACTTGCCTGAATTCGGCCCGTTACGGCATTTCCTGGGGGGCGCTGGGTGCTGCAGAGGCCTGCTGGCACACCGCCCGCCAATACACGCTGGACCGTCAGCAGTTCGGTCGCCCACTAGCTGCAAACCAGCTGATCCAGAAAAAGCTGGCGGACATGCAGACCGAGATCACGCTGGCGCTGCAAGGCTGCCTGCGCCTTGGGCGCATGAAGGACGAGGGCACCGCGGCGGTGGAAATTACCTCGATCATGAAGCGCAACTCCTGCGGCAAGGCGCTGGATATCGCACGCATGGCGCGCGACATGCTTGGCGGTAACGGGATTTCCGACGAGTTCGGTGTCGCCCGTCATCTGGTCAACCTGGAGGTGGTCAACACCTATGAAGGTACGCACGACGTGCATGCGCTGATCCTGGGCCGCGCGCAAACCGGTATCCAGGCTTTCTATTGATAAGGAGCCAGTTCATGGGCGCGTTATCACATCTGCGGGTGCTGGACCTGTCGCGCGTGTTGGCTGGTCCGTGGTCTGGCCAGATCCTCGCCGACCTGGGGGCTGACGTGATCAAGGTCGAGCGGCCGGGCAGTGGGGACGATACCCGTGCCTGGGGGCCGCCCTTCCTTAAAGGTGCCAATGGCGAGAACACGAGCGAGGCGGCTTATTATCTGTCGGCCAACCGCAATAAGCGGTCGGTGACGATAGATTTCACGCGGCCAGAGGGCCAGCGCCTGGTGCGTGAGCTGGCGGCGAAGTGCGATATCGTCATCGAGAACTTCAAGGTGGGTGGGCTGGCGGCCTATGGGCTGGATTACCAGAGCCTCAAGGCCGACAATCCGCGGCTTATCTATTGCTCCATCACCGGTTTCGGGCAGACCGGGCCTTATGCCCGGCGCGCTGGCTATGACTTCATGATCCAGGGGCTGGGTGGGCTGATGAGCCTGACGGGGCGCCCGGAAGGTGAGGAAGGCGCAGGCCCGGTCAAGGTGGGTGTCGCCCTTACCGACATTCTGACCGGGCTGTACTCAACGGTGGCTATGTTGGCTGCCCTCGCCCACCGTGACCAGACTGGGGTCGGTCAGCACGTCGACATGGCGCTGCTGGATGTGCAGGTGGCTTGCCTGGCGAACCAGGCAATGAACTACCTGACCACGGGCACGGCGCCCCGTCGCCTGGGTAATGCGCACCCCAACATCGTGCCTTATCAGGACTTTCCGACGGCGGATGGCGATTTCATTCTTACCGTGGGCAACGACAGCCAGTTCCGCAAGTTCGCCGAGGTGGCCGGGCAGCCTCAATGGGCGACTGACCCTCGCTTTGCCACCAACAAGCTGCGTGTGGCCAACCGGGCTGAGCTGATTCCATTGATTCGCCAGGCCACCGTGTTCAAGACCACGGCCGAATGGGTGAGCCAGCTGGAGGCAGCGGGTGTGCCGTGTGGGCCAATCAATGATCTTGCCCAGGTGTTCCGCGACCCCCAAGTGCTGGCTCGCGGGCTGGCGGTCAGTATCCCGCATGCGTTGGCAGGCAATGTGCCGCAGGTGGCGAGCCCGATACGTTTGTCGGCGACGCCTGTCGAGTATCGGCTGGCGCCGCCTATGTTGGGTGAGCATACCGAGGTCGTGCTTGAAGAGGTGTTAGGGCTAGGAGCGGAAGAAGTGCGCCAGCTGCGCAGCGCTGGCGTGTTGTAGGGAATGCTGGTCTAGCTATATAGCGGGGAGGCCGCCAGGCCTCCCCGCTTTGCTTTTTAAGCGCCCTGAAAGTTTATTTGAATTAAAGGTTGACGCCCTCTCGAATCCCCTTATAATGCGCCCCACTTCCAGCGACAACGGAACGACAAACTCCTTGAAATTCAATGAGTTGAATGATTCGGAAGGCGCTGTAAGGGCTACGATCGAATGATCGAATGCGGTTGAGATGATGGTTGACAGCGCTTCTAAACGCTGTATGATTCGCCTCCCGCTACGAGAGATCGCAGCGAGTCAAGTGTTTGAAGCTAAACGAGTTTCTCGCAAAAAACTTCAAAATAAACGCTTGACAGCAAGTGAGGAAAGCGTAGAATGCGCGCCTCGGTTGAGACGAAACACTCTTAGCCAACCGCTCTTTAACAAATCGAATCAAGCAATTCGTGTGGGTGCTTGTGAGTACGGACTGATAGTCAAAAAGATTATCAGCATCACAAGTGACCATGCGAGAAATCACATAGTCATTTGAGATTGCTGAGCCAAGTTTAGGGTTTCTTAAAAACCCAAGCAGTATTGAACTGAAGAGTTTGATCATGGCTCAGATTGAACGCTGGCGGCAGGCCTAACACATGCAAGTCGAGCGGATGGCGGGAGCTTGCTCCTTGATTCAGCGGCGGACGGGTGAGTAATGCCTAGGAATCTGCCTGGTAGTGGGGGACAACGTTTCGAAAGGAACGCTAATACCGCATACGTCCTACGGGAGAAAGCAGGGGACCTTCGGGCCTTGCGCTATCAGATGAGCCTAGGTCGGATTAGCTTGTTGGTGAGGTAATGGCTCACCAAGGCGACGATCCGTAACTGGTCTGAGAGGATGATCAGTCACACTGGAACTGAGACACGGTCCAGACTCCTACGGGAGGCAGCAGTGGGGAATATTGGACAATGGGCGAAAGCCTGATCCAGCCATGCCGCGTGTGTGAAGAAGGTCTTCGGATTGTAAAGCACTTTAAGTTGGGAGGAAGGGCAGTAAGTTAATACCTTGCTGTTTTGACGTTACCGACAGAATAAGCACCGGCTAACTCTGTGCCAGCAGCCGCGGTAATACAGAGGGTGCAAGCGTTAATCGGAATTACTGGGCGTAAAGCGCGCGTAGGTGGTTTGTTAAGTTGGATGTGAAAGCCCCGGGCTCAACCTGGGAACTGCATCCAAAACTGGCAAGCTAGAGTACGGTAGAGGGTGGTGGAATTTCCTGTGTAGCGGTGAAATGCGTAGATATAGGAAGGAACACCAGTGGCGAAGGCGACCACCTGGACTGATACTGACACTGAGGTGCGAAAGCGTGGGGAGCAAACAGGATTAGATACCCTGGTAGTCCACGCCGTAAACGATGTCAACTAGCCGTTGGAATCCTTGAGATTTTAGTGGCGCAGCTAACGCATTAAGTTGACCGCCTGGGGAGTACGGCCGCAAGGTTAAAACTCAAATGAATTGACGGGGGCCCGCACAAGCGGTGGAGCATGTGGTTTAATTCGAAGCAACGCGAAGAACCTTACCAGGCCTTGACATGCAGAGAACTTTCCAGAGATGGATTGGTGCCTTCGGGAACTCTGACACAGGTGCTGCATGGCTGTCGTCAGCTCGTGTCGTGAGATGTTGGGTTAAGTCCCGTAACGAGCGCAACCCTTGTCCTTAGTTACCAGCACGTTATGGTGGGCACTCTAAGGAGACTGCCGGTGACAAACCGGAGGAAGGTGGGGATGACGTCAAGTCATCATGGCCCTTACGGCCTGGGCTACACACGTGCTACAATGGTCGGTACAGAGGGTTGCCAAGCCGCGAGGTGGAGCTAATCTCACAAAACCGATCGTAGTCCGGATCGCAGTCTGCAACTCGACTGCGTGAAGTCGGAATCGCTAGTAATCGCGAATCAGAATGTCGCGGTGAATACGTTCCCGGGCCTTGTACACACCGCCCGTCACACCATGGGAGTGGGTTGCACCAGAAGTAGCTAGTCTAACCTTCGGGAGGACGGTTACCACGGTGTGATTCATGACTGGGGTGAAGTCGTAACAAGGTAGCCGTAGGGGAACCTGCGGCTGGATCACCTCCTTAATCGACGACATCAGCCTGCTGATGAGCTCCCACACGAATTGCTTGATTCATTTGCTGATGAGAATTCAGAAATGAACATTCGTTGATGAATGTTGATTTCTGACTTTTGTCAGACCGTTCTTTAAAAAATCGGATATGTGATAGATATAGACTGACACGCACTTTCACTGGTGTGTGATCAGGCTAAGGTAAAATTTGTGAGTTCTGCTCTTAATTGAGCGAAATGCGAATTTTCGGCGAATGTCGTCTTCACAGTATAACCAGATTGCTTGGGGTTATATGGTCAAGTGAAGAAGCGCATACGGTGGATGCCTTGGCAGTCAGAGGCGATGAAAGACGTGGTAGCCTGCGATAAGCTTTGGGGAGTCGGCAAACAGACTGTGATCCAGAGATCTCTGAATGGGGGAACCCACTCAGCACAAGCTGAGTATCTTGTACTGAATACATAGGTGCAAGAGGCGAACCAGGGGAACTGAAACATCTAAGTACCCTGAGGAAAAGAAATCAACCGAGATTCCCTTAGTAGTGGCGAGCGAACGGGGACCAGCCCTTAAGTTGGTTTGAGATTAGTGGAACGCTCTGGAAAGTGCGGCCATAGTGGGTGATAGCCCCGTACACGAAAATCTCTTATCAATGAAATCGAGTAGGACGGAGCACGAGAAACTTTGTCTGAATATGGGGGGACCATCCTCCAAGGCTAAATACTACTGACTGACCGATAGTGAACCAGTACCGTGAGGGAAAGGCGAAAAGAACCCCGGAGAGGGGAGTGAAATAGAACCTGAAACCGTATGCGTACAAGCAGTGGGAGCCTACTTTGTTAGGTGACTGCGTACCTTTTGTATAATGGGTCAGCGACTTATATTCAGTGGCGAGCTTAACCGAATAGGGGAGGCGTAGCGAAAGCGAGTCTTAATAGGGCGTTTAGTCGCTGGGTATAGACCCGAAACCGGGCGATCTATCCATGGGCAGGTTGAAGGTTAGGTAACACTGACTGGAGGACCGAACCGACTACCGTTGAAAAGTTAGCGGATGACCTGTGGATCGGAGTGAAAGGCTAATCAAGCTCGGAGATAGCTGGTTCTCCTCGAAAGCTATTTAGGTAGCGCCTCATGTATCACTGTAGGGGGTAGAGCACTGTTTCGGCTAGGGGGTCATCCCGACTTACCAAACCGATGCAAACTCCGAATACCTACAAGTGCCGAGCATGGGAGACACACGGCGGGTGCTAACGTCCGTCGTGAAAAGGGAAACAACCCAGACCGTCAGCTAAGGTCCCAAAGTCATGGTTAAGTGGGAAACGATGTGGGAAGGCTTAGACAGCTAGGAGGTTGGCTTAGAAGCAGCCACCCTTTAAAGAAAGCGTAATAGCTCACTAGTCGAGTCGGCCTGCGCGGAAGATGTAACGGGGCTCAAACCATGCACCGAAGCTACGGGTATCACCTTATGGTGATGCGGTAGAGGAGCGTTCTGTAAGCCTGTGAAGGTGAGTTGAGAAGCTTGCTGGAGGTATCAGAAGTGCGAATGCTGACATGAGTAACGACAATGCGAGTGAAAAACTCGCACGCCGAAAGACCAAGGTTTCCTGCGCAACGTTAATCGACGCAGGGTTAGTCGGTCCCTAAGGCGAGGCTGAAAAGCGTAGTCGATGGAAAACAGGTTAATATTCCTGTACTTCCAGTTATTGCGATGGAGGGACGGAGAAGGTTAGGCCAGCCTGGCGTTGGTTGTCCAGGTTTAAGGTGGTAGGCTGAAATCTTAGGCAAATCCGGGATTTCAAGGCCGAGAGCTGATGACGAGTTGCCTTTAGGCGACGAAGTGGTTGATACCATGCTTCCAAGAAAAGCTCCTAAGCTTCAGATAACTGGGAACCGTACCCCAAACCGACACAGGTGGTTAGGTAGAGAATACCAAGGCGCTTGAGAGAACTCGGGTGAAGGAACTAGGCAAAATGGCACCGTAACTTCGGGAGAAGGTGCGCCGGCGAGGGTGAAGGACTTGCTCCGTAAGCTCATGCCGGTCGAAGATACCAGGCCGCTGCGACTGTTTATTAAAAACACAGCACTCTGCAAACACGAAAGTGGACGTATAGGGTGTGACGCCTGCCCGGTGCCGGAAGGTTAATTGATGGGGTTAGCGCAAGCGAAGCTCTTGATCGAAGCCCCGGTAAACGGCGGCCGTAACTATAACGGTCCTAAGGTAGCGAAATTCCTTGTCGGGTAAGTTCCGACCTGCACGAATGGCGTAACGATGGCGGCGCTGTCTCCACCCGAGACTCAGTGAAATTGAAATCGCTGTGAAGATGCAGTGTATCCGCGGCTAGACGGAAAGACCCCGTGAACCTTTACTATAGCTTTGCACTGGACTTTGAATTTGCTTGTGTAGGATAGGTGGGAGGCTTTGAAGTGGGGACGCCAGTTCTCATGGAGCCATCCTTGAAATACCACCCTGGCAACTTTGAGGTTCTAACTCAGGTCCGTTATCCGGATCGAGGACAGTGTATGGTGGGTAGTTTGACTGGGGCGGTCTCCTCCCAAAGAGTAACGGAGGAGTACGAAGGTGCGCTCAGACCGGTCGGAAATCGGTCGTAGAGTATAAAGGCAAAAGCGCGCTTGACTGCGAGACAAACACGTCGAGCAGGTACGAAAGTAGGTCTTAGTGATCCGGTGGTTCTGTATGGAAGGGCCATCGCTCAACGGATAAAAGGTACTCCGGGGATAACAGGCTGATACCGCCCAAGAGTTCATATCGACGGCGGTGTTTGGCACCTCGATGTCGGCTCATCACATCCTGGGGCTGAAGCCGGTCCCAAGGGTATGGCTGTTCGCCATTTAAAGTGGTACGCGAGCTGGGTTTAGAACGTCGTGAGACAGTTCGGTCCCTATCTGCCGTGGACGTTTGAGATTTGAGAGGGGCTGCTCCTAGTACGAGAGGACCGGAGTGGACGAACCTCTGGTGTTCCGGTTGTCACGCCAGTGGCATTGCCGGGTAGCTATGTTCGGAAGAGATAACCGCTGAAAGCATCTAAGCGGGAAACTTGCCTCAAGATGAGATCTCACTGGGATCTTGAATCCCCTAAAGGGCCGTCGAAGACTACGACGTTGATAGGTTGGGTGTGTAAGCGCTGTGAGGCGTTGAGCTAACCAATACTAATTGCCCGTGAGGCTTGACCATATAACACCCAAGCAATTTGCTAGCGCAGATTGCGGTGGTGAAGATGACATGAACCGAAAGTTCGCAAGGCATCACAAACATCACATATCCGGATTCGCTGGGCTGTCCAACTGGACATTCTGGCTACAGAATTTCTTGACGACCATAGAGCATTGGAACCACCTGATCCCATCCCGAACTCAGTAGTGAAACGATGCATCGCCGATGGTAGTGTGGGGTTTCCCCATGTGAGAGTAGGTCATCGTCAAGATTCATTTCGCAAAACCCCTATCTGCGCATGCAGGTAGGGGTTTTGTCTTTAAGTAGAAGCTGTCGCTTCTCCTGGTTGGCTCACGAGCCCTCCAGTGGTGGTAAAAGGTGGTTGACAGTGTTTTTGAATACTGTATTATTCACCTCCCGCGACGAGAGATCGAAGCGAGTCAAGTGTCTGAAGTTAAACGAGTTTCTCGAAAATCTTCAAAATTAACGCTTGACAGGCTCTGAGGAAAGCGTAGAATGCGCGCCTCGGTTGAGACGAAACACTCTTAGCCAACCGCTCTTTAACAAATCGAATCAAGCAATTCGTGTGGGTGCTTGTGAGTACGGACTGATAGTCAAAAAGATTATCAGCATCACAAGTGGCCATGCGAGAAATCACATAGTCATTTGAGATTGCTGAGCCAAGTTTAGGGTTTCTTAAAAACCCAAGCAGTATTGAACTGAAGAGTTTGATCATGGCTCAGATTGAACGCTGGCGGCAGGCCTAACACATGCAAGTCGAGCGGATGACGGGAGCTTGCTCCTTGATTCAGCGGCGGACGGGTGAGTAATGCCTAGGAATCTGCCTGGTAGTGGGGGACAACGTTTCGAAAGGAACGCTAATACCGCATACGTCCTACGGGAGAAAGCAGGGGACCTTCGGGCCTTGCGCTATCAGATGAGCCTAGGTCGGATTAGCTTGTTGGTGAGGTAATGGCTCACCAAGGCGACGATCCGTAACTGGTCTGAGAGGATGATCAGTCACACTGGAACTGAGACACGGTCCAGACTCCTACGGGAGGCAGCAGTGGGGAATATTGGACAATGGGCGAAAGCCTGATCCAGCCATGCCGCGTGTGTGAAGAAGGTCTTCGGATTGTAAAGCACTTTAAGTTGGGAGGAAGGGCAGTAAGTTAATACCTTGCTGTTTTGACGTTACCGACAGAATAAGCACCGGCTAACTCTGTGCCAGCAGCCGCGGTAATACAGAGGGTGCAAGCGTTAATCGGAATTACTGGGCGTAAAGCGCGCGTAGGTGGTTTGTTAAGTTGGATGTGAAAGCCCCGGGCTCAACCTGGGAACTGCATCCAAAACTGGCAAGCTAGAGTACGGTAGAGGGTGGTGGAATTTCCTGTGTAGCGGTGAAATGCGTAGATATAGGAAGGAACACCAGTGGCGAAGGCGACCACCTGGACTGATACTGACACTGAGGTGCGAAAGCGTGGGGAGCAAACAGGATTAGATACCCTGGTAGTCCACGCCGTAAACGATGTCAACTAGCCGTTGGAATCCTTGAGATTTTAGTGGCGCAGCTAACGCATTAAGTTGACCGCCTGGGGAGTACGGCCGCAAGGTTAAAACTCAAATGAATTGACGGGGGCCCGCACAAGCGGTGGAGCATGTGGTTTAATTCGAAGCAACGCGAAGAACCTTACCAGGCCTTGACATGCAGAGAACTTTCCAGAGATGGATTGGTGCCTTCGGGAACTCTGACACAGGTGCTGCATGGCTGTCGTCAGCTCGTGTCGTGAGATGTTGGGTTAAGTCCCGTAACGAGCGCAACCCTTGTCCTTAGTTACCAGCACGTTATGGTGGGCACTCTAAGGAGACTGCCGGTGACAAACCGGAGGAAGGTGGGGATGACGTCAAGTCATCATGGCCCTTACGGCCTGGGCTACACACGTGCTACAATGGTCGGTACAGAGGGTTGCCAAGCCGCGAGGTGGAGCTAATCTCACAAAACCGATCGTAGTCCGGATCGCAGTCTGCAACTCGACTGCGTGAAGTCGGAATCGCTAGTAATCGCGAATCAGAATGTCGCGGTGAATACGTTCCCGGGCCTTGTACACACCGCCCGTCACACCATGGGAGTGGGTTGCACCAGAAGTAGCTAGTCTAACCTTCGGGGGGACGGTTACCACGGTGTGATTCATGACTGGGGTGAAGTCGTAACAAGGTAGCCGTAGGGGAACCTGCGGCTGGATCACCTCCTTAATCGACGACATCAGCCTACTGATGAGCTCCCACACGAATTGCTTGATTCATTGTAAAAGACGATCAAGACCCAAAGTTATACCATTAGGTCTGTAGCTCAGTTGGTTAGAGCGCACCCCTGATAAGGGTGAGGTCGGCAGTTCAAATCTGCCCAGACCTACCATTTTTGGTTGGAATGTTGAGCACCCCATGCCTCTGGATAAAGAGTGGTGAGGACGGCTCTTCTGCAGTTCAAATCTGCCCAGGCCTACCATTACATGGTTCAGCCGTAGAATACGGGGCCATAGCTCAGCTGGGAGAGCGCCTGCCTTGCACGCAGGAGGTCAGCGGTTCGATCCCGCTTGGCTCCACCACTTTCTGCGGTAGATGTTGCTCCTGCTCAGAAATTAGAAATGAACATTCGTTGATGAATGTTGATTTCTGACTTTTGTCAGATCGTTCTTTAAAAATTCGGATATGTGATAGATATAGACTGACACGCACTTTCACTGGTGTGTGATCAGGCTAAGGTAAAATTTGTGAGTTCTGCTCTTAACTGAGCGAAATGCGAATTTTCGGCGAATGTCGTCTTCACAGTATAACCAGATTGCTTGGGGTTATATGGTCAAGTGAAGAAGCGCATACGGTGGATGCCTTGGCAGTCAGAGGCGATGAAAGACGTGGTAGCCTGCGATAAGCTTTGGGGAGTCGGCAAACAGACTGTGATCCAGAGATCTCTGAATGGGGGAACCCACTCAGCATAAGCTGAGTATCTTGTACTGAATACATAGGTGCAAGAAGCGAACCAGGGGAACTGAAACATCTAAGTACCCTGAGGAAAAGAAATCAACCGAGATTCCCTTAGTAGTGGCGAGCGAACGGGGACCAGCCCTTAAGTTGGTTTGAGATTAGTGGAACGCTCTGGAAAGTGCGGCCATAGTGGGTGATAGCCCCGTACACGAAAATCTCTTGTCAATGAAATCGAGTAGGACGGAGCACGAGAAACTTTGTCTGAATATGGGGGGACCATCCTCCAAGGCTAAATACTACTGACTGACCGATAGTGAACCAGTACCGTGAGGGAAAGGCGAAAAGAACCCCGGAGAGGGGAGTGAAATAGAACCTGAAACCGTATGCGTACAAGCAGTGGGAGCCTACTTTGTTAGGTGACTGCGTACCTTTTGTATAATGGGTCAGCGACTTATATTCAGTGGCGAGCTTAACCGAATAGGGGAGGCGTAGCGAAAGCGAGTCTTAATAGGGCGTTTAGTCGCTGGGTATAGACCCGAAACCGGGCGATCTATCCATGGGCAGGTTGAAGGTTAGGTAACACTGACTGGAGGACCGAACCGACTACCGTTGAAAAGTTAGCGGATGACCTGTGGATCGGAGTGAAAGGCTAATCAAGCTCGGAGATAGCTGGTTCTCCTCGAAAGCTATTTAGGTAGCGCCTCATGTATCACTGTAGGGGGTAGAGCACTGTTTCGGCTAGGGGGTCATCCCGACTTACCAAACCGATGCAAACTCCGAATACCTACAAGTGCCGAGCATGGGAGACACACGGCGGGTGCTAACGTCCGTCGTGAAAAGGGAAACAACCCAGACCGTCAGCTAAGGTCCCAAAGTCATGGTTAAGTGGGAAACGATGTGGGAAGGCTTAGACAGCTAGGAGGTTGGCTTAGAAGCAGCCACCCTTTAAAGAAAGCGTAATAGCTCACTAGTCGAGTCGGCCTGCGCGGAAGATGTAACGGGGCTCAAACCATGCACCGAAGCTACGGGTATCACCTTTTGGTGATGCGGTAGAGGAGCGTTCTGTAAGCCTGTGAAGGTGAGTTGAGAAGCTTGCTGGAGGTATCAGAAGTGCGAATGCTGACATGAGTAACGACAATGCGAGTGAAAAACTCGCACGCCGAAAGACCAAGGTTTCCTGCGCAACGTTAATCGACGCAGGGTTAGTCGGTCCCTAAGGCGAGGCTGAAAAGCGTAGTCGATGGAAAACAGGTTAATATTCCTGTACTTCCAGTTATTGCGATGGAGGGACGGAGAAGGTTAGGCCAGCCTGGCGTTGGTTGTCCAGGTTTAAGGTGGTAGGCTGAAATCTTAGGCAAATCCGGGATTTCAAGGCCGAGAGCTGATGACGAGTTGCCTTTAGGCGACGAAGTGGTTGATACCATGCTTCCAAGAAAAGCTCCTAAGCTTCAGATAACTGGGAACCGTACCCCAAACCGACACAGGTGGTTAGGTAGAGAATACCAAGGCGCTTGAGAGAACTCGGGTGAAGGAACTAGGCAAAATGGCACCGTAACTTCGGGAGAAGGTGCGCCGGCGAGGGTGAAGGACTTGCTCCGTAAGCTCATGCCGGTCGAAGATACCAGGCCGCTGCGACTGTTTATTAAAAACACAGCACTCTGCAAACACGAAAGTGGACGTATAGGGTGTGACGCCTGCCCGGTGCCGGAAGGTTAATTGATGGGGTTAGCGCAAGCGAAGCTCTTGATCGAAGCCCCGGTAAACGGCGGCCGTAACTATAACGGTCCTAAGGTAGCGAAATTCCTTGTCGGGTAAGTTCCGACCTGCACGAATGGCGTAACGATGGCGGCGCTGTCTCCACCCGAGACTCAGTGAAATTGAAATCGCTGTGAAGATGCAGTGTATCCGCGGCTAGACGGAAAGACCCCGTGAACCTTTACTATAGCTTTGCACTGGACTTTGAATTTGCTTGTGTAGGATAGGTGGGAGGCTTTGAAGTGGGGACGCCAGTTCTCATGGAGCCATCCTTGAAATACCACCCTGGCAACTTTGAGGTTCTAACTCAGGTCCGTTATCCGGATCGAGGACAGTGTATGGTGGGTAGTTTGACTGGGGCGGTCTCCTCCCAAAGAGTAACGGAGGAGTACGAAGGTGCGCTCAGACCGGTCGGAAATCGGTCGTAGAGTATAAAGGCAAAAGCGCGCTTGACTGCGAGACAAACACGTCGAGCAGGTACGAAAGTAGGTCTTAGTGATCCGGTGGTTCTGTATGGAAGGGCCATCGCTCAACGGATAAAAGGTACTCCGGGGATAACAGGCTGATACCGCCCAAGAGTTCATATCGACGGCGGTGTTTGGCACCTCGATGTCGGCTCATCACATCCTGGGGCTGAAGCCGGTCCCAAGGGTATGGCTGTTCGCCATTTAAAGTGGTACGCGAGCTGGGTTTAGAACGTCGTGAGACAGTTCGGTCCCTATCTGCCGTGGACGTTTGAGATTTGAGAGGGGCTGCTCCTAGTACGAGAGGACCGGAGTGGACGAACCTCTGGTGTTCCGGTTGTCACGCCAGTGGCATTGCCGGGTAGCTATGTTCGGAAGAGATAACCGCTGAAAGCATCTAAGCGGGAAACTTGCCTCAAGATGAGATCTCACTGGGATCTTGAATCCCCTAAAGGGCCGTCGAAGACTACGACGTTGATAGGTTGGGTGTGTAAGCGCTGTGAGGCGTTGAGCTAACCAATACTAATTGCCCGTGAGGCTTGACCATATAACACCCAAGCAATTTGCTGACGCAGATTGCGGTGGTGAAGATGACATGAACCGAAAGTTCGCAAGGCATCACAAACATCACATATCCGGATTCGCTGGGCTGTCCATCTGGACATTCTGGCTACAGAATTTCTTGACGACCATAGAGCATTGGAACCACCTGATCCCATCCCGAACTCAGTAGTGAAACGATGCATCGCCGATGGTAGTGTGGGGTTTCCCCATGTGAGAGTAGGTCATCGTCAAGATTCATTTCGCAAAACCCCTATCTGCACATGCAGGTAGGGGTTTTGTCTTTAAGTAGGAACTACAGAGATTCGCAGGCACGTTCGAGTGACGGGCCAGCACACAGAATTTCTTGACGACCATAGAGCATTGGAACCACCTGATCCCATCCCGAACTCAGCAGTGAAACGATGCATCGCCGATGGTAGTGTGGGGTTTCCCCATGTGAGAGTAGGTCATCGTCAAGATTCAAACCCAAAGCCCCTGTCTGCGATGCAGACAGGGGCTTTGTCTTTTCAGGGCTGCAGTGAAAGCGCCAAACAGCCCTGGCCATCTGCCTAGAACTGATAACTCACTGTTGCACTCACATTGCGCTCTTCACCCATGTAGCAGTAGTTCAGGCTGGCACATGAAGTGATGTAGCTTTCATTGGTGAGGTTATTGGCGTTCAGGCGCACATCTACACCGGTCAGGCCGACCTTGCCCAGGTCATAGCCCACGGAAGCATCGAACAGCGTGTAGGAGGGCACCTTCATGCTGTTTTCCGCATCCACCCAGCTGTACCCCACATAACGAACGCCGCCGCCCAGCCGCAGGCCATCCAGGACCCCTTGGTGGAAGTTGTAGTCAGCCCATAGCGAGAGCATCTGCTTTGGCGCCTGAGTCGGCGAGTTGCCCTTGTTGTCCAGGTTGCCCGACACCAGGCTCGGCATCGACTTGGAATACTCGATATCGGTAAAGGTGTAGCCACCCAGCAGCTTCAGGCTGTCGCTGAGCTGCACATGTGCCTCCAGCTCCAGGCCCTGCGAGCGCACTTGACCTACAGCGCGATAGAAGTCTTCGTTCGGTTGTTTCGACGCCAGGTTCTCTTGCTCGATGCGGAATACCGACGCGGTGAACAAATTGTCGCTGCCGCTGGGTTGATACTTGATGCCCGCCTCCCACTGCGTACCCTCGGTAGGTGCCAGAGGCCGGCCATCCTGATCGGAGACGGTATTCGGGTTGAATGACTCCGAGTAACTGACATAGGGCGCAATGCCATTTTCGAACAGGTAAAGCACGCCGGCACGCGTTGTGAACTTCGAACGCTGGTCATTCACCTTGGTATCACTGTCACGGTTCTGTTCGGACACCTTCACCCAGTCCTGACGCAGCCCCAGGGAAAAGCGCCACTGATCAAGCTCCAGCAGATCCTGCAGGTATACCCCCGTTTGCTGCAAACGGCGCTGATAGCGGTTTTCTCCCAGCAGCTGCAGATTGCCATTACCGTACTGCGGGTTGCCGGCGTCCAACGGGTTTACGGTACCGTAACGCCATTCAACGTCAGCTTTGCGTCGCTGGTAGTCCGTGCCCATTAGCAGGGTGTGCTTGGCGGCGCCGGTGAAGAATTCTGCCTGCAGCATGTTATCGATGATGTACGAATGCAGCCGCTCGTCGCCGCCGGTGTAGGCGCGGTTCAGGATATTGCTTTCGGCATCTGCCCAACCGGCGGAATAAACCTGGTCCATCGACACATCGGAATCCTGGTAACGGAAGTTCTGCCGAGCGGTGAAGATGTCATTGAAGCGGTGCTCGAACTGATAGCTGAACGACTGTTGCGTACGTTCGTAGCTGTCGATACCCGTTTCGCCTTCAAAGAAGTGATCGGAAAGGCGCAAGCCATTACGCGGGTGCAGCATGCCGTCTGCCGGGTTACCGCCGTGGTAGCCGCCGTTGGGGTCGTGCTGCAGATAGGCCTGCAAGGTCAGCGAAGTATCTTCGCTGAAGTCCACGCTGATCGCGGGAGCAATGGCGTAGCGTTCTTCCTTGTTGTGGTCGAACTGCGTGTCAGAGGCATCCGCCAGGCCCGTCAGGCGATAGGCGATACGCTGGTCTTCATCCACTGGGCCGCTGAAATCGAAGCCCATGCCGCGCTGGCCCTGGGTGCCGACCGTAGCTTGTACCTGATGGTAGGCGGAAAACAGCGGTTTCTTGGTGGTCAACGCGACCAGCCCACCTGGTGAGCTGCGGCCGTACAGAACCGAGGACGGCCCCTTGAGGATGTCGATGCGCTCCAGGAAATACGGGTCCACCTGCATGGTGCTGTAGGTGCCGTTGTCGCCCATGGATTTGAGCCCGTCGACGTAGATGTTGTCTACCGAGCCGTCGTTGAAGCCGCGCATCGCCACATAGTCATAGCGGTGCGTGGCACCGTAGGGGTTGGTTAGCACCCCGGGTGTATAGCGCATGGCCTGGGCGACGGTCTGTGACCCTTGGTCGTCGATCTGCTGGCGGGTCACCACAGACACCGATTGCGATGTTTCCACAAGCGGCATGCTGGTCTTGGTCGCCACTTGGCTGTGGGTCGCGTTGTAGCCCTCGGTGCTACCCAGCGCATTACCCAGGCTGAAACCGCGGACGTCGGTGTCTGGTAACGACAACGCTGCGTCCAGCGGCTGCGCCTGCAACACGTAGCTGTGCCCCCCTTGGCTGACAGCTCGCAAACCACTGCCATTGAGAAGTTGGCGCAGAGCCTGTTCGGTGGCGTATTGCCCATTGAGGCCGCTGGACTGCAAACCGTTGGTGAGCTGCGGCGTGCTCGACAGTGTGATGCCGGCTTGGCGGGCGAACTGGCTGAGCACATCGTCCAGCTGGCCTGCAGGTATGGAATAGTGCTGGCTGACCTGGGCTGTTTCCGCCGCCATGGCGGCCAGTGGAATAGTACTCAGGCCCAGGGCCGTACCAAGTACGGCTGCCCGCACTGCATTGCGTAACAATGCTGAGTGCAAGACAGGTCGAAAACCATTCGCGTTGAGTGTGCATACGTGCACGGTGTCGTTAGACATGTTCAAGTCCGTAGGGATGTTGAGGGCGGAAGGTGTTGCTTACTGTCCTAGCCGGACTGCCATTCAAAACCCGCCAAAATACCTGGCACCGCCCTACGGCCACACCTGCATGGGCCGCCTGATCAAGCCAGGCTTTCCACGCGTACCCACCAGCGTGTGCGTTGGCGCAGCCTCACTGGCAGCGTCTGGGGGAGTAGCTGTAGCAAAAGCTCCGGGTCTTCAAGACGGAAGACCCCTGAGAGGCGCAAGCCGGCAACCGCTTCGCTGCAACCGAGGTAACCACGGCGATAGCGGCTGACCTGCGCGAGGAAGTCCGCCAGGCGCATGTCCCGGGTAACGATCAGCCCCTCGCTCCAGGCCATTGCGTCCATGTCCACGTGCTGCAGACGCTGCGCACCCTGTGCATCCAGGCGCCAGTTCTGGCCGCTTTCGATCCACTGCAGCGGGCCGGTAGCAGGCTGGTGGATCGCTACCCTGCCAGTGCCGACGCTGACGTGCGTACAGTCGCTGTCCTGGCGTACCACGAAGTGCCCGGCAAACCCTTCAAGCAAGGCATCGCGGCTTTGTACCAGCAGGGGGCGCTGCGCCGTGGTTGCTTGGCCGCAGGTAATCATCATTTCCCCCTGCTTCAGGCGAACCAGTCGCTGCTGCTCGTCGAAGGCCAGGTCCACGGCGCTGTCTGTATTGAGTTGCATCAGAGTGCCATCTGGCAGCGTGAAGCTGCGGCGTTCACCCATGCTCGTGGCGTAGTCGGCGGTCCAGTAGCTGAGCCCATCCAGGTCTCGGCCCAGCCATGCCGCTGCGCCGACCATGGCCGTGCCACCCAGCAGTTTCAGCGCCTGGCGACGGTGCAGCCGACGCTGGCTGGTTTCAAGGGTCTGCAAGGCCAAACCGGCACCGGGAATGCCGCGCAGGTCAAGATCCTGGTACATCTGCATCACCCGTTGCCAGGCTTGCTCATGCTCTTGGCGGGCCGCGCGCCACTGCACGCATTGCTGTTGCAGGGCGGCATCGTGCCCGTTCTCGCGCAGCCTCAACATCCAGTGAATGGCCTGCTTGACCGCTTGTGTTCCGGGTTGTGCAGCAGCCATGGCGTCAGCATTCATCCTGATAGCGCAGCACGTAGCAGTGGTAGAGCGCATCGGCGATGTAGCGCTCCACGGTACGCACGGAGATACCCATCTGGTCAGCGATGGCCTGGTGCTTCAGCCCCTCGCACTGGGCGAGCAGGAAAGCCCGGCGCACTTTGGGTTTCAGGCCATCGAGCATGCGCGCGATGCGCTCCAGCAACTCCAGCAACAGTTCGCGGGTTTCAGCCGCAGGCGCCAATGCTTCTGGCAGATGGGACAAGGCCTCGAGGTACGCCTTGTGTAGCTCCTCGCGACGCCAATGATCGATCACCAGCCCGCGTGCAACTTTGCGCAGAAACGCACGTGGTGTGTTCAAGTGCAGTTGCTCACGGCGCTGTAACAGGCGAAGGAAGGTGTCCTGGGCCAGGTCGGCAGCATCAGCGGCGTTGCCCAGCTGGCTGCGCAGCCAGGCATGCAGCCAGCCGTGATGGTCACTGTAAAGCGTTTGCACGGAGTCGTCGCTGGGCATGGGCGAGGTATCAACAATGGACATTAATGATAATTAGTCTCATTGTTGGCGGCGGCGCCATAATTTGCAACCTGTGCGTTTCCAGCGGCCCATTGGCGGACGCACACTAGTGTCGCGGTTGGCCATCCAGGTATTTGCGGATCACCCTTGCGCCGCTGTTCAGGTGTCGCTCCAGCACGGTAATGGCTTCTTCGACGTGCTTGTCACTGGCGGCGTTAACCAATGCGTTGTGATCATCCTGGGTGAGCTTGCCCAGCCCCATGGAGGAGAGGTGGAAGCGCAAAAAGCGTTCCTCCTCGTTGAGCTCGTCTTCGATCAGGCGTAGCAACTTCTTGTTTTTTGCCTTGCTGTACAGGGCCATGTGCAACAGACGGTTTAGCCGGCCGATTTCAGCGTGGCGGGCTTCATTCTCCAACTGCTGGATGTAGCCGCGTGCCTGGGCGATGTCGCTGGGCTCCAGCAAAGGGATGGACTGGCGTAGCGCCTCGCTCTCAAGCAGTATGCGCAGCGCGTAGGTGTCTACCGCGTCCTCGCCGATCAAGGGCGCAACCACGGCGCCCTTGTGCATTTCCACTTTCAGCAGTGATTGCGCTTCCAGCTGGCGCAAGGCTTCGCGTACAGGCATGCGGCTCACCCCGAACAAGCTGGCCAGCTCTTGCTGGCGCACGGCGGTGCCAGGGGGCAAGCGACCGTCGAGAATGGCACTGCGCAGGCGTTCTTCGATCACGCCACGAGCCTGGTGCGGCAACAGTTGCTCGCTGGCCAACACATTGCTCAGTTTGAGTTTCTCGGCCACGTAAAGCCTGCCTTAACGATGACTAAAGTTGGATCCAATTACACTAGTAACTGCCTGTCAGGGTGTCAAACTCGCTCGATAGCGCCAGTAGCACCCCACAAGGCGCGGCTATGGTGGATGAAGTCGCCTGCCAAAGGAAGCAGCCTATAAAAGGATATAGTCATAAAGAGGGTGCAAGCTGACCAGCGGGTGGATGATTGCAGGGTGCCATTGTCTTTTGCCTTGGCAAGCCCCACCATCGCTGCTTTCGACTGGCCTGAACAGGGCTTCGCAGTGGCGATATCCTGGATGCTCAAACGCCTTGTGCGACCTGCCTTCCTTGCCGTGCTGCTGGGCGGTCTACTGCTGGGCGGCTTGCACGCGGATTGGGACTTTTCCCAGATCAGCCGCAAGTCCCAGGCCTTGTATGGCCCGCTAGGCGCGGGGCAGGGTCGTATCGACGCCTGGCAGCGCCTGATGGCAACGCAGGCTCAAGGCAGCGAGCTGGAACGGTTGCAGGTGGTGAACCGCTTTTTCAACCAGCAACTGCGTTATGTCGAGGACATCGACCTGTGGCATGAGGTCGATTACTGGGCCACACCGGTGCAGGCACTCATCAAAGGGGCCGGTGACTGCGAGGACTACGCCATAGCCAAGTATTTCAGCTTGCGGCGCATGGGTATTGCCAGCGAAAAGCTGCGTATCACCTACGTCAAGGCGTTGCGGCAGAACCGAGCGCACATGGTCCTGACCTATTATTCAAGCCCACAGGCCCAGCCATTGGTCCTCGATAGCCTGATGGACGCCATCAAACCTGCCAGCCAACGAACCGACCTGTTGCCGGTCTATGCCTTCAATGGCGAGGGGTTGTGGCTGACGGGGGGCGCAGGCAACAAAAAGGTCGGTGATACCAAGCGGCTTTCCCGCTGGCAGGATTTGCTGAAGAAAATGCAGGCCGAAGGCTTCCCGGCCGAACCGGTCTATTGAAGGAGCACTGATGTCACTGTTCAAACAATTGCTGTTGGCCATTTGCCTGTTCCTGGTGGTCGCCTTCAGTGGCAGTTTCATGGTCAGCCTGGAAAGCTCACGCAGCCAGTATGTCAACCAGCTGCGCTCGCATGCCCAGGATGCGGCGACCGCGCTGGCGCTGTCGCTGACGCCGAACATCGACGACCCGGCGATGGTCGAGCTGATGGTCAGTTCGATCTTCGACAGTGGTTACTACGCAAGCATCAAAGTTGTCGACTTGGGCTCAAATGCGGTCCTGGTGGAGCGCCACGCCGAGCCGGACCCTGGCGGCGTGCCACAGTGGTTCGTGCGCTTGATCGGCCTTGAAGCCGCAGGTGGCGATGCCATCGTCAGCCGCGGCTGGCAGCAGGCCGCGCGCGTCGAGGTGGTCAGCCACCCGATGTTCGCCATTGCCAAACTTTGGCAGAGCGCTCTGGGCAGCTTGGGTTGGCTGCTGTTGTGTGGTGCCGCCAGTGCCGTGCTCGGTGCCTTGTTATTGCGCCGCCAGCTGCGCCCGCTGGACTATATGGTCGAGCAGTCCCATGCCATTGCCCGCCGCGAATTCCTGAGCCTGCCAGAGCTGCCGCGTACCCCGGAGCTGCGCCGGGTCGTGCAGGCCATGAACCAGATGGTTGAAAAGCTCAAGGCGCTGTTTACCGAACAGGCCGAGCGCAGTGAGCGGCTGCGGGCAGAGTCTTACCAGGACAGCCTCACCGGGCTGTCCAACCGCCGTTATTTCGAGATGCAACTGAACACCCGGGTCAGTAATCTGGAAGAGGCCCGCGCCGGCTACTTGCTGCTCTTGCGGGTACAAGGCCTGGCCGGTTTGAACGCCCGCCTGGGCGGTCAGCGCACCGACCAGTTGCTACAGGCGGTGGGGGAGCAGTTGCGCCGTACCTGTGCCAGTTTCCCGGAAACCAAAGACCTGATTTCCCGCAGCCGCGGCGGCGAGTTCGCTGTATTGGCGCCGAGCATGGTGCATGAAGAGGCGGTACAGCTTGCCCAGGCGCTGGAAGCGACCCTGCTCAGCCTGCATGAAACCGGCGCCAGTGATGTTCACCCGGTGGCCTGCATCGGCCTTGCACCCTATAGCCCTGGTGACGCGCCGCAGGCGCTGCTCAAGCTCGCCGACGAAGCCCTGGCCCGCGCCGAGAACCAGCCTACCCCTGGCTGGGTGTGCCTTGAACAAGGCGTTGCCGCCGTAGCGGCGGACAGCCAGCATGCGTGGCACGAGCGCCTGGACCAGGCTTTCAACAATGGCCGCTTCGAGTTGTTCTTCCAACCGGTGGTGGACACCGCCACAGCGCAACGGGTACTGCACCACAAGGTGATTTCGCGCTTGCAGGACGGGCAGGGCGAGGCCTTGCCCGCAGGGCGCTTCCTGCCTTGGCTGGAACGCTTTGGTTGGATGCCGCGCCTGGACATACTAGTACTGGAGAAAGTACTGGCCCACCTGCGCGGGCACGATCAGGTGGTGGCGCTCAACCTCTCCGCAGCCACCCTTGGCGACGCCAAGGCGCTGCAGCGGGTCTTCGAGCTGCTAGGCCAGAACGCAGCATTGGGCCCGCGGCTGGTGTTTGAAATCGGCGAAGAGCAACTGCCTGACCAGGCCGCCCTGGAACACCTCACCCGGCGGCTGCACGGGCTAGGCTTCGGCCTGGCGCTGCAGCGTTTCGGCGGGCGCTTCAGCATGATTGGCAACTTGGCCCATCTGGGCTTGGCCTATCTCAAGATCGACGGCAGCTACATCCGTAACATCGACCACGAGCAGCACAAGCGGCTGTTCATCGAAGCGATCCAGCGGGCCGCGCACAGCATTGATTTGCCATTGATCGCCGAACGGGTCGAGACCGAAGGGGAGCGCAAGGTACTGCAGGAGATGGGCGTAGGCGGAATACAGGGGCAACTGGTTGGCGAGCCCGCGCCCTGGCGCTGATCGCATTAGGGAAGGAGCAGCCTGGTGTTGTGAAAGGGCCGCAGTGCGGCCCCTGTCGCGACGCAAGGCCGCTCCTGCTGTTAGCCCTTCACAGCCCTTGATCAGCGCTCGCGCAATGCTTCCGAACGTGCCTTCATGATCGGCTTGAGCAGGTAGCTCATGATGGTCTTCTTGCCGGTCATGATATCCACCGTTGCCACCATGCCCGGGATGATCAGCAGGGGCTTCTCATCGGTGCCCAGGTGGCTGCGATCGGTGCGCAGCTTGATCAGGTAGTACGTGGTCTTTTTGTCTTCATCGGTGATGGTGTCGGCACCGATCTGCTCCAGCTTGGCCTTGAGCCCGCCATAGATGGTGTAGTCATAGGCTGTGAACTTGACTGTGGCTTCCTGGCCAGGGTGCAGGAATGCGATGTCCTTGGGCAGGATCTTCGCCTCGATCACCAGCGTGTCGTCCAGCGGTACCACTTCGATGATGTCGCTACCTGGCTGGATAACCCCGCCAATGGTGTTCACCAGCATCTGCTTGACGATACCTCGCACTGGCGAGGTCACCAGCGTGCGGTTTACCCGGTCGTCCAGCGCCTTGCTGGTTGCGGTGGCCTTGTTCAGCTCGGTGCGCGCTTCGTTCAACTGGGTCAGCGCTTCACTGCGGAACTTGCCGCGGGTCTCTTCGATCTTGCTCTGCACCTCGCGGATGGCCGCCTCTGCGCGGGGAATGGCCAGTGCCGTGGAGTCCAGCTGACCGCGGTTTTCCACTTCGGCACGGCGCAGGCGCAGCACCTCGACTTGGGAAATCGCGCCGGTGGCCACCAGCGGTTCAGACATGCTGATTTCCTTGCGCAGCAACTCCAGGCTGTTGGCGTACTGGGCGCGCTTGGAGCTGTATTCGCGCAGTTCCTGCTGGCGCTGGACCAACTGCTGCTGCAAGCCGCCAATCTCGTCCTGCAGCTGCTGGCGCCGGCTCTGGTACAGCGACTCTTCGCTGGCAGCCTGGCTGGGTGCCGCCTTGCGCAAGGCTTCGTCGATTTTCAGTGGGCTGTCCTGCACCTCTGCACTCAGGCGCTCGACACGCAGGGCCATGGCCAGTCGGTCGGCCTCGGTTTCACCCACGTTGGAGGCGAAGCGGGTTTCATCCAGGCGCAATAGCGGCTGGCCCACTTCGACAATCTGCCCTTCCTTGGCGAAGATCTCGGCGACGATGCCACCCTCCAGGTTCTGGATTTTCTGCACCTTGGACGACGGAATGGCCTTGCCTTCACCCCGGGTGACCTCGTCAATGGGGGCCACGCTGGCCCACACGATCAGGAACACGAAAAACAGGATGACGCCCCAGATAGTCAGCCGCACCACCCGTGGGGCATCCTCGATCAGGGCCTTGTTGACCTCTGGCAGCGGCTGGCCGCCCAGTGACTCGGAGCCTTTGAAATAGCGCCGCAAGCTATCCTTGAACTGCCCGATATCCAGCTTATGCAACACTGATCTGCCCCTTCTTCAGCGCGTCCATGACCGCGGCTTTCGGGCCGTCGGCGACAATCTGCCCGCGATCGATCACGATCAACCGGTCTACCAGCGACAGCAGCGAGGCACGGTGGGTGACGAGCAGTACTGTCTTGCCTTCCACCACCGCCTGCAAACGTTGCTTGAGGCGCTCCTCACCGGTGTTGTCCATGGCACTGGTGGGTTCGTCCAGCAGCAGGATCTGCGGGTTGAGCAGCAGCGCACGGCCCAGGGCAACGTTCTGCCGCTGACCGCCGGACAGGTTCTGCCCACGTTCGCCTACCTGCAGCTCATAGCCGTCCGGGTGCAGCCGGGCGAATTCATGTACGCCAGCCAGTTCAGCGGCCTGCAGGATCAGTTCGTCCTCGATGTAACGCGCACCGCTGACCAGGTTGTCACGCAGGGTGCCCGCCAGCAGTTGGATATCCTGCGGGACGTAGCCAACGTTATGGCGCAATTCGCTGACGTCGATCTGGCGGATGTCCACACCGTCCACCAGCAGCGACCCGCCGTCGGCCTCGTACAGGCCGACGATGAGCTTGGCCAGTGAGCTCTTGCCCGAACCACTGCGGCCGATGATGCCGACCTTCTCACCAGGGCGTATGGTCAGGTTGATGTTCTTCAGCGCCATGTTCTGCTGGTTCGGGTAGGTGAAGTCGACCCCACGAAACTCCACGCTGCCCTGCAGTACCTTGCGGCTCAGTGGGCGCTCTTCGAAATTGCGCTCCTGCGGCAGCTCCATCATGTGGTCCGTGGAGACCATGGTCACCTTGGCTTGCTGGTATCGCGCGAGCAGGCCGTTGAGCTGGCCCAGCGGGCCCAGGGCACGGCCGCTGAGCATGTAGCACGCTACCAGGCCACCCATGCTGAGGTTGCCGTCGATGATCAGGTACACGCCGACGCAGATCATTGCCACGCCTGCCAACTGCTGTATCAGCAGGGTGATGTTCATCGCCAGGCTCGACAGCACCTTCACACGCAGCTCCAGACGGCTGAGGGTGCCAAGGGTCTGCTCCCACATGTATTGGCGTTCGCTTTCGGCATTGTTGACCTTGACCGCATCCAGGCCGGCCAATGTCTCGATCAGGCTGGACTGGCGCTCAGAGGCTAGCGCCATGGTTCGCTCCATGGTTGCCATCAACGGCCGCTGCAGGGCATAGCCGATACCCAGGGCCAGGGGGAAGGCGATGATCGGAATCCATACGAGGTGCCCGCCAATGATGGCGATCACGATCAGGATCAGGATCGTGAAGGGCAGGTCGATCAGGCTGGTCAGGGTCAGCGAGGCAAGGAAGTCGCGTAGGCCCTGGAACTCGTGAATGTTCTGGGCAAAGCTGCCTACCCTCGCCGGCCGGTATTTCATCGACATGCCGACAATACGTTCAAACAGCGTTGCCGAGATGATCAGGTCGGTTTTCTTGCCGGCCAGGTCCAGGCACAGGCCGCGCAGGCCTTTGAGAATCAAATCGAAGATATAGGCGCCGGCGATACCGATGGCCAATACCCAGAGCGTCGAAGTGGCTTGGTTGGGTACCACCCTGTCATACACGTTCATCACGAACAGCGGGGCGGCAAGGGCAATCAGGTTGATCACCAGGCTGGCGGCGATGGCATCGATGTACAGCCACTTGCTGCGCAACAGCGTGTCGCGGAACCACGACTTCGCTCGCGGGATCAGGTTGCCGTGGTTGACGTCGAACTTGTGCTGCGGCTGTGCGAAGAACACACGGCCGCTGTAGTCGCCGAGCAGGGCTTCGCGGCTGACGTGCACCTCGCCGCCGTCGCTTTCGCTAAGCAACAGGCGGGCGGTATCTTCGTTCTCCCAGCCCAGCAGAACGGCGCTGCGGCCCTCCTTGAGCAGCAGCATGGCCGGCATGGCTATAGTCGGGATCTGCTCAAGCTTGCGCTGCAGCAGGCGCCCTTGCAGGCCGGCGCGGGCGGCGGCGCGGGGCAGCAGCTCGGGGCTCAGGCGCTGGGCGGGCAGCGGCAGGCCTGTGGTCAGCATCACCCGGCTGGCGGGTTTCTGGTGCAGGACACACAGGCTCAGCAGACTATCCAGCAACGGATCGTCATGCTGACTGCGTGGATCGTGGCTGAGTTGGACTCGACTGACTTCGGATTCCACGCGGCGCTCTCTTCATCCTTGTGGTGGGTGGGATAGGTGGGCTGCCGTTCAAGCTCGGCCGGCTCACCTTGGCATTCTATGGTGCTGCCAGGCAGTACTGATGGCGGTGTGATACCGCAGGGCTCGGGCAGATGGCCATGGTCGCCTTGAATCGTTACTGAGTAAACAGTTCTGCGTGCTTCATTTCGACCAGAGGGTGCCGTGCAGTGAATGTTTCATATTCTGACTTGGCCCGTCGTGGTTTTGACGCCTGAATTCAGCATAGCTTGCCCTTTTTTCATGGCATGTGGTCTTGGAAAACCAGTGTAGACATGGTCAGTAAGCAGGCGCTGTTTTATTGGCGTTTTCTCGTCGGTTGTTAGTCAAAATTCATCTATAAAAAGCAGCCGGCCAAAGCATCCGCGATCAATAATCGCAGCTGGGTTTCAATCCCTCCTGGCGCAGCACTTCGCGCCGATCGTTATCTCTTTGATTTGCAGCGCGGCACGGCCCCTGACGGGGTGTCGTATTCAGGTTGCCTGGTGGTCTGGCGACTCGGTTTTGCGAGGTTCGCGGAGCCGTTCGGCAAGGTTTATGCTTGCAAAGCGATAGCATTGTCGAGTGATTGCAGGCGATCAGAATAATGGCGCCAGGTTGCTGCCTATCCAGTGGAAACCGGCCGTTGTGGCGCGGAAATAGTTAACCGTACTGCGCGCGAAACACCGGTTCGCTGACGTACGACATTTGTCCTGCAGATAGGCTTGGCTAAGGTACAAATATCAATGTGACATTACATTGCCGATTGTTTAGGATGGCCTGTATAAGGTCAATAGTTTGGCAGTTAAGTAATTCCAAACAGTTATAGACGGAATATTGACGTCAAAAAACGTCAAAGATCATCGACATAGTTCCGCCTGAAGTGGCCTGCAAGTGCCGCTCTGGCACGGAAGTACCCACCGGGTCACACGGAGAGTCCAATGAGCAGCGTTGTAGCCATCGTCAAAAGTATTGTCGGCCAGGTTATCGCGGTATCCCCAGAGGGCATCCGGCGTGTACTCATTGAAGGTGACCGTCTGTTGGCCGGTGAGGAGGTGCTCACTGGCCCTGGTGGCGCAGTTACTCTGGAACTGGCTGATGGCCGCCTGCTCGACCTTGGCCGTGACAGCCAGTGGAGCGCCGATACACCTGACAGCAGCACCGACCTCGATCAGGCCACTGCCCAGGCAGCGCCTTCGGTAGAAGAGCTGCAGCAGGCGATTGCTGCGGGTGTCGACCCGACTACCGAGCTTGAAGCTACCGCTGCTGGTCCGTCGGCAGCGGGTGGTGGTGGCGCGGCGGGCGGCGGCCATAGCTTCGTAATGCTGGAAGAGACTGCGGGCCGGGTTGACCCGACCGTCGGTTTCCCCACCGAGGGTTTAAGCTCTGCAGCCGCGCTCAACAGCGTGCAGGTCGGTCAGCTGGGCACCAACAACAATCTGGTGACCCCACCGACCACCGACGCCACCGTTGCTACCGACCTTGTCCTCGGCGCCACCCCTTCCATCAGTGAAGCGGGTGGCGTCATCGTCTATACCGCCACCGTGGGTCAGGCGCCAACTACCAACCTGGTGATTACCCTGTCCAATGGTGCCGTGATCACCATACCGGCCGGGCAGACAAGCGGCAGTGTCAATGTCCAGGTACCGGCAAACGATACGCCTTATATTGATGGTGGGCAGATCTCGACGACTGTCACCGGGAGCACTGGCGGTGGTGGCCTGACCGTTACATTGCCGCAAACGCCGGCGGTCACCCAGGTGACTGATACCATCGACACCACTACCGCAACGCTTACGGCTTCGCCGAGTGTGACCGAGGGCGGCGTGATCACCTATACCGTGACCCTGAGCAACCCTGCTCAGACCCCGGTAACCGTGACCCTGTCCAACGGCCAGACTGTGACTGTTGAAGCTGGCAAGACCCAGGGCAGTGTCGATTTCCAGACGCCGGCCAACGACGTCTACAACAACGGCTCGACTGTCAGCGTCACCATCGAGAACACCACCGGCGGTAACTTCGAGCAACTGACCCCGAACCCGACTCCGGCCCAGACCACGATCAATGATTCGGTCGACACCACCACCGCGACCCTTACGGCTTCGCCGAGTGTGACCGAGGGCGGCGTGATCACCTACACCGTCACCCTGAGCAACCCTGCTCAGACGCCGGTTACTGTGACCCTGTCCAACGGCCAGACCGTGACTGTTGAAGCGGGCAAGACTCAGGGCAGTGTCGATTTCCAGACGCCGGCCAACGACGTCTACAACAACGGCTCGACCGTCAGCGTCACCATCGAGAACGCCATTGGCGGTAACTTCGAGCAACTGACCCCGAACCCGACTCCGGCCCAGACCACGATCAATGATTCGGTCGACACCACCACCGCGACCCTTACGGCTTCGCCGAGTGTGACCGAGGGCGGCGTGATCACCTACACCGTCACCCTGAGCAACCCTGCTCAGACGCCGGTTACTGTGACCCTGTCCAACGGCCAGACCGTGACCGTTGAAGCGGGCAAGACTCAGGGCAGTGTCGATTTCCAGACGCCGGCTAACGACGTTTACAACAATGGCTCCACCGTTAGCGTCACCATCGAAAACGCCACAGGCGGTAACTTCGAACAACTGACGCCGAACCCGACCCCGGCTCAAACCACGATCAATGACTCGGTCGACACCACCACTGCAACGTTGACCGCGAGCCCGTCGGTGACCGAAGGCGGTGTGATCACCTACACCGTGACCCTGAGCAATCCTGCCCAGACGCCGGTTACTGTGACCCTGTCCAACGGCCAGACCGTAACCGTTGAAGCCGGCAAGACTCAGGGCAGTGTCGATTTCCAGACGCCGGCCAACGACGTTTACAACAATGGCTCGACTGTCAGCGTCACCATCGAGAACGCCACCGGCGGTAACTTCGAGCAACTGACCCCGAACCCGACTCCGGCTCAGACCACGATCAATGATTCGGTCGACACCACCACCGCGACCCTCACTGCATCGCCGAGCGTGACCGAAGGCGGCGTGATCACCTATACCGTCACCCTGAGCAATCCTGCTCAGACGCCGGTAACCGTGACCCTGTCCAACGGCCAGACTGTGACCGTTGAGGCGGGCAAGACTCAGGGCAGTGTCGATTTCCAGACGCCGGCCAACGACGTCTACAACAACGGCTCGACCGTCAGCGTCACCATCGAGAACGCTACTGGCGGTAACTTCGAGCAACTGACGCCGAACCCGACCCCGGCTCAAACCACGATCAATGATTCCGTCGACACCACCACCGCGACCCTCACTGCATCGCCGAGCGTGACCGAAGGCGGCGTGATCACCTATACCGTGACCCTGAGCAACCCTGCTCAGACCCCGGTAACCGTGACCCTGTCCAACGGCCAGACTGTGACTGTTGAAGCGGGCAAGACCCAAGGAAGTGTCGACTTCCAGACCCCGGCCAACGACGTTTACAACAACGGCTCGACCGTCAATGTCACCATCGAAAAAGCAACCGGTGGCAATTTCGAGCAACTGACACCGGACCCAACACCTGCATCGACTGTCATCCAGGACAGCATCGACCCTGTAACTGTGAGCATCGTCAGCAATGGCAATGTGACTGAAGATCAGCAGCCTGTCTTTACTGTAAAAGTCAGTCAGGCGCTGGATCGGCCACTGACCGTTACCCTGTCCAATGGCGACAAGGTCACCATTGAAGCCGGTAAAACAGAGGTGGAGTACAAGGCGGCAGCCCAAGGTGATGATGTCTTCAAAGATCCCGGCTCTCTCACTCTTGGCGTTACTGACGCAAGCGTCCCAGGTGCCACCTTTGAGAAGCTGGAGTTCGGTAGCCCCGCGACTGTTGAAATCTCAGACACCATCAGTGAAGTTGTAGCCACGCTGACCGCGAGCCCTTCGGTAACCGAAGGCGGCGAGATTACGTACACCATCACGCTGACCAACAAAGATGGTCTGCCGATCAACAACCCTTCGGACCTGTACTTCAAGCTGACCGACGGCACCAATATCGTCGTGGCGGCCAACAGCACCACCGGTTCGGCCACTGTTATCGCGCCGGACAACGTGTACGTCGGCACTAACGCGCCAGTGGTCAACGCCATTGATTCGGTCAGCGGCCAGGATGCGTGGAAGTTCGAGCAGCTGACCCTGGACAAGGCTGAGGTCAGCACCCAGGTCACCGACGAGCCTGGCACTCCGGGCAACGAAGGTGACATCGTCAAGGTCACCATCACAGCTGACCAGACCTCGGTGGCCGAGAACGTCAAACCGACGTTCACCGTGCATATCAATCAGCCTTTGGCTCACGACCTGGTCGTGACCCTGAGCAATGATGCCAAGGTCACCATCAAGGCTGGCGAAACCACCGCGGCTTACGAGCACGCAGCACAGGGCGATGACGTCTACCAAGACGCCGGCGAAATCACCTTGGGCATCAAGTCGGCGGCCGATGCTACGGGTGCAGCGTTCGAGAACCTGCAGCTGGGTGGCGATGCTTCGGTAAAAGTCACCGATACCATCGATGAAGTGGTCGCCAAACTGACCGCTACCCCATCGGTAACCGAAGGCGGCGAGATTACGTACACCATCACGCTTACCAACAAAGATGGCCTGCCGATCAACAACCACGCGGAGCTGTTCTTCAAGCTGACCGACGGCACCAACATTGTCGTGGCGGCCAACAGCACCACCGGTTCGGCCACGGTTATCGCGCCGGACAACGTCTACGTCGGCACCAATGCGCCAGTGGTCAACGCCATTGACTCGGTCAGCGGCCAAGACGCGTGGAAGTTCGAGCAGCTGACCCTGGACAAGACCGAGGTCAGCACCCAGGTCACCGACGAGCCTGGCACCCCGGGCAACGAAGGTGACATCGTCAAGGTCACCATTACAGCTGACCAGGTTTCGGTCGCCGAGAACGTCAAGCCGACGTTCACCGTGCATATCAATCAGCCTTTGGCTCACGACCTGGTCGTGACCCTGAGCAACGATGCCAAGGTCACCATCAAGGCTGGCGAAACCACCGCGGCTTACGAGCACGCAGCACAGGGCGATGACGTCTACCAAGACGCCGGCGAAATCACCTTGGGCATTAAGTCGGCGGCGGATGCTACCGGTGCAGCGTTCGAGAACCTGCAACTGGGTGGCGATGCTTCGGTAAAAGTCACCGACACCATCGATGAGGTGGTCGCCAAACTGACCGCTACCCCATCGGTAACCGAAGGCGGCGAGATTACCTACACCATCACGCTGACCAACAAAGATGGTCTGCCGATCAACAACCACGCGGACCTGTACTTCAAGCTGACCGACGGCACCAATATCGTTGTGGCGGCCAACAGCACCACCGGTTCGACCACGGTTATCGCGCCGGACAACGTCTACGTCGGCGCCAATGCGCCAGTGGTCAACGCCATTGACTCGGTCAGCGGCCAGGATGCGTGGAAGTTCGAGCAACTGACCCTGGACAAGGCTGAGGTCAGCACCCAGGTCACCGACGAGCCTGGCACCCCGGGCAACGAAGGTGACATCGTCAAGGTCACCATTACAGCTGACCAGGTTTCGGTCGCCGAGAACGTCAAGCCGACGTTCACCGTGCATATCAATCAGCCTTTGGCTCACGACCTGGTCGTGACCCTGAGCAACGATGCCAAGGTCACCATCAAGGCTGGCGAAACCACCGCGGCTTACGAGCACGCAGCACAGGGCGATGACGTCTACCAAGACGCCGGCGAAATCACCTTGGGCATTAAGTCGGCGGCGGATGCTACCGGTGCAGCGTTCGAGAACCTGCAACTGGGTGGCGATGCTTCGGTAAAAGTCACCGACACCATCGATGAGGTGGTCGCCAAACTGACCGCTACCCCATCGGTAACCGAAGGCGGCGAGATTACCTACACCATCACGCTGACCAACAAAGATGGTCTGCCGATCAACAACCACGCGGACCTGTACTTCAAGCTGACCGACGGCACCAATATCGTTGTGGCGGCCAACAGCACCACCGGTTCGACCACGGTTATCGCGCCGGACAACGTCTACGTCGGCGCCAATGCGCCAGTGGTCAACGCCATTGACTCGGTCAGCGGCCAGGATGCGTGGAAGTTCGAGCAACTGACCCTGGACAAGGCTGAGGTCAGCACCCAGGTCACCGACGAGCCTGGCACCCCGGGCAACGAAGGTGACATCGTCAAGGTCACCATTACAGCTGACCAGGTTTCGGTCGCCGAGAACGTCAAACCGACCTTTACCGTGCACATAAACACGGTCCTGGCGCATGACCTGACTGTGACCCTGAGCAATGACGCGGTCGTGACAATCAAGGCCGGTCAAACTTCGAGCGAGCCGTACACTCACGACGCACAGGGCGATGACGTTTACCAAGACGCCGGCGAAATCACCTTGGGCATCAAGTCGGCGGCCGATGCTACCGGTGCAGCGTTCGAGAACCTGCAACTGGGTGGCGACGCTTCGGTAAAAGTCACCGACACCATCGATGAAGTGGTCGCCAAACTGACCGCTACCCCATCGGTGGCCGAAGGCGGCGAGATTACCTACACCATCACGCTGACCAACAAAGATGGTCTGCCGATCAACAACCACGCGGAGCTGTTCTTCAAGCTGACCGACGGCACCAACATTGTCGTGGCGGCCAACAGCACCACCGGTTCGGCCACTGTTATCGCACCGGACAACGTCTACGTCGGCACCAACGCACCAGTGGTCAACGCCATTGATTCGGTCAGCGGCCAGGATGCGTGGAAGTTCGAGCAACTGACCCTGGACAAGGCCGAGGTTCAAACTCAGGTTACTGACGAGCCGTCTGGCCAAGGCAACTTGGTCAAGGTCAGCATCGCTGCCGATCAGCTGTCTGTGAATGAGGCTACTGCGCCGACCTTCACCGTTACCCTGAACCAGGCGCTCGACAAGCCATTCACCGTGACTTTGAGCACCGGTGCCACCCTGACCTTCGCGGCCGGTGAAACCACCAAGTCCTATGCCGCTCCGGCGCAGGGCGATGACGTGTTCAAGGACGAGGGCAAGATCACCGTCAGCATCACCAAGGCGGAAGTGGTCGGCGAGCAGCTGGAAAATCTGCAGATCGGCCAGCCTGCTACTGTGGCGGTCACCGATACGCAGAGCCCGGTTACTGCCCAGCTCACTGTGGATAACACCACTGTGGCCGAAGGCGGCAAGATCACCTACACCGTGACTCTGGTCAGCGCAGATCCGAGCCTGCCAGTAACCAACCACAAGGGTCTGACCTTCACGCTGACAGACGGGACCACTGTGACCGTTAAAGCAGGCGAGGCCACCGGTTCGGTTACCGTCACCGCTCCAGACAACGTCTACGTCAACGATCCGGTGACCATTACCCAAGGCCTGACCAAGGTTGAAGGCGCTGGCGCTGATCAGTTCGAACAACTGAATCTGGGCAAAGATACCGTCAGCACAGTAGTCACCGATGAGCCAGGCACTCCGGGTAACCCGGGCGGCAACAACGAAGGTGACTTGGTCAAAGTCAGCATCGTGGCCGATCAAGTTTCGGTCAACGAAGCAACCGAACCAACCTTCACCGTCACCCTGAATAAGGCTTTGGATAAGCCGTTCACCGTAACCCTGAGCACCGGTGCGACCCTGACCTTCGCGGCCGGCGAGACCACCAAGTCCTACGCCGCTCCGGCGCAGGGCGATGACGTGTTCAAAGACGAGGGCAAGATCACCGTCAGCATCACCAAGGCGGAAGTGGTCGGCGAGCAGCTGGAAAACCTGCAGATCGGTCAGCCTGCGTCCGTAGCTGTGACCGATACGCAGAGCCCGGTTACTGCAGAACTGTCGGTAGACAACACTACCGTCGCTGAAGGCGGCAAGATCACCTACACCGTGACTCTGGTAAGCGCTGATCCAAGCTTGCCAGTAACCAACCACAAAGGTCTGACCTTCACGCTGACAGACGGGACCACTGTGACCGTTAAAGCAGGCGAGGCCACCGGTTCGGTTACCGTCACCGCGCCAGACAACGTCTACGTCAACGATCCAGTCACTATCACCCAAGGTCTGACCAAGGTCGAAGGCGCTGGCGCCGATCAGTTCGAACAACTGAACCTGGGCAAAGATACTGTCAGCACCTCCGTGACTGACGAGCCGGGTACTCCGGGTAACCCAGGCGGCAACAACGAAGGTGACTTGGTCAAGGTCACCATCGCTGCCGATCAGCTGTCCGTGAATGAAGCCACTGAGCCGACCTTCACCGTCACCCTGAACAAGGCTTTGGATAAGCCGTTCACCGTGACCCTGAGCACCGGTGCCACCCTGACCTTTGCGGCCGGCGAGACCACCAAGTCCTACGCCGCACCGGCGCAGGACGATGACGTGTTCAAGGACGAAGGCAAGATCACCGTCAGCATCACCAAGGCGGAAGTGGTTGGCGAGCAGTTGGAAAACCTGCAAATCGGCGAGCCTGCTACCGTTGCGGTCACCGATACTCAGAGCCCGGTTACTGCCCAGCTCACTGTGGATAACACCACAGTGGCCGAAGGCGGCCAGATCACTTACACCGTGACCTTGGTCAGTGCTGATCCAAGCCTGCCAGTGACCAACCACAAGGGTCTGACCTTCACCCTGACTGACGGCACCACTGTGACTGTCAAGGCAGGCGAGGCTACCGGCTCGGTTACCGTCACTGCGCCAGACAACGTCTACGTCAACGATCCGGTGACCATTACCCAAGGCCTGACCAAAGTCGAAGGCGCCGGCGCCGATCAGTTCGAACAACTGAACCTGGGCAAGGATACTGTCAGCACAGTAGTTACCGATGAGCCGGGTACTCCGGGTAACCCAGGTGGCAATAACGAAGGCGACTTGGTCAAGGTCACCATCGCTGCGGATCAGCTGTCCGTGAATGAGGCGACTGAGCCAACCTTCACCGTTACCTTGAACAAAGCGCTCGACAAGCCATTCACCGTGACCCTGAGCACTGGTGCCATCCTGACCTTCGCGGCAGGTGAAACCACCAAGTCCTACGCCGCACCGGCGCAGGGCGATGACGTGTTCAAGGACGAAGGCAAGATCACCGTCAGCATCACCAAGGCGGAAGTGGTCGGCGAGCAGCTGGAAAACCTGCAGATCGGCCAGCCTGCGTCCGTAGCTGTGACCGATACCCAGAGCCCGGTTACTGCTGAACTGTCGGTAGACAACACTACCGTCGCTGAAGGCGGCAAGATCACCTACACCGTGACCCTGGTCAGCGCTGACCCAAGCTTGCCAGTGACCAACCACAAGGGCCTGACCTTCACCCTGACCGACGGCACAATCGTCACGGTCAAAGCCGGTGAGTCGGTCGGCACCACCACTGTCACTGCGCCAGACAACGTCTACGTCAACGATCCGGTGACCATTACCCAAGGCCTGACCAAAGTCGAAGGCGCCGGCGCCGATCAGTTCGAACAACTGAACCTGGGCAAAGATACTGTCAGCACAGTAGTTACCGATGAGCCAGGCACTCCAGGTAACCCAGGTGGCAATAACGAAGGCGACCTGGTCAAGGTCACCATCGCTGCGGATCAGCTGTCCGTGAATGAGGCTACTGAGCCAACCTTCACCGTCACTCTGAACAAGGCGCTCGACAAACCATTCACCGTGACCCTGAGCACCGGTGCGACCCTGACCTTCGCGGCAGGTGAGACCACCAAGTCCTACGCCGCACCGGCGCAGGGCGATGACGTGTTCAAGGATGAAGGCAAGATCACCGTCAGCATCACCAAGGCGGAAGTGGTCGGCGAGCAGCTGGAAAATCTGCAGATCGGCCAGCCTGCGTCCGTAGCTGTGACCGATACTCAGAGCCCGGTGACTGCTGAACTGTCGGTAGACAACTCTACCGTCGCCGAAGGCGGTCAGATCACTTATACCGTGACCTTGATCAGCGCTGATCCAAGCCTGCCAGTGACCAACCACAAGGGCCTGACTTTCACCCTGACTGACGGCACCACTGTGACCGTTAAAGCAGGTGAGGCCACCGGCTCGGTTACCGTCACCGCGCCAGACAACGTCTACGTCAACGATCCAGTCACCATCACTCAAGGCCTGACCAAGGTTGAAGGCGCCGGGGCTGATCAGTTCGAGCAACTGAACCTGGGCAAAGATACTGTCAGCACAGTAGTCACCGATGAGCCAGGCACTCCAGGTAACCCAGGTGGCAATAACGAAGGCGACCTGGTCAAGGTCACCATCGCTGCGGATCAGCTGTCCGTGAATGAGGCGACTGAGCCGACCTTCACCGTTACCTTGAACAAAGCGCTCGACAAGCCATTCACCGTAACCCTGAGCACCGGTGCGACCCTGACCTTCGCGGCAGGCGAGACCACCAAGTCCTATGCCGCTCCGGCGCAGGGCGATGACGTGTTCAAGGACGAAGGCAAGATCACCGTCAGCATCACCAAGGCAGAAGTGGTCGGCGAGCAGCTGGAAAACCTGCAGATCGGCGAGCCTGCTACTGTGGCAGTCACCGATACCCAGAGCCCGGTGACTGCGCAGCTCACTGTGGATAACGCCACCGTGACCGAAGGTGGCCAGATCACTTATACCGTGACCCTGGTCAGCGCCGATCCGAGCCTGCCAGTGACCAACCACAAGGGCCTGACTTTCACCCTGACTGACGGCACCACTGTGACCGTTAAAGCAGGTGAGGCCACCGGCTCGGTTACCGTCACCGCGCCAGACAACGTCTACGTCAACGATCCAGTCACCATCACTCAAGGCCTGACCAAGGTTGAAGGCGCCGGGGCTGATCAGTTCGAGCAACTGAACCTGGGCAAAGATACTGTCAGCACAGTAGTCACCGATGAGCCAGGCACTCCAGGTAACCCAGGTGGCAATAACGAAGGCGACCTGGTCAAGGTCACCATCGCTGCGGATCAGCTGTCCGTGAATGAGGCGACTGAGCCGACCTTCACCGTTACCTTGAACAAAGCGCTCGACAAGCCATTCACCGTAACCCTGAGCACCGGTGCGACCCTGACCTTCGCGGCAGGCGAGACCACCAAGTCCTATGCCGCTCCGGCGCAGGGCGATGACGTGTTCAAGGACGAAGGCAAGATCACCGTCAGCATCACCAAGGCAGAAGTGGTCGGCGAGCAGCTGGAAAACCTGCAGATCGGCGAGCCTGCTACTGTGGCAGTCACCGATACCCAGAGCCCGGTGACTGCGCAGCTCACTGTGGATAACGCCACCGTGACCGAAGGTGGCCAGATCACTTATACCGTGACCCTGGTCAGCGCCGATCCGAGCCTGCCAGTGACCAACCACAAGGGCCTGACCTTCACCCTGACCGACGGCACAATCGTCACGGTCAAAGCCGGTGAATCGGTCGGCACCACCACTGTCACTGCGCCAGACAACGTCTACGTCAACGATCCGGTGACCATTACCCAAGGCCTGACCAAGGTCGAAGGTGCCGGGGCCGATCAGTTCGAACAACTGAACCTGGGCAAAGATACCGTCAGCACAGTAGTCACCGATGAGCCAGGCACTCCGGGTAACCCTGGCGGCAACAACGAAGGTGACTTGGTCAAAGTCAGCATCGTGGCCGACCAAGTCTCGGTCAACGAAGCAACCGAACCAACCTTCACCGTTACCTTGAACAAGGCGCTCGACAAGCCGTTCACCGTAACCCTGAGCACTGGTGCCACCCTGACCTTCGCTGCAGGTGAGACCACCAAGTCCTACGCCGCACCGGCGCAGGGCGATGACGTGTTCAAGGACGAAGGCAAGATCACTGTCAGCATCACTAAGGCCGAAGTGGTCGGTGAGCAGCTGGAAAACCTGCAGATCGGCCAGCCTGCGTCCGTAGCTGTGACCGATACCCAGAGCCCGGTTACTGCCCAGCTCACTGTGGATAACACCACTGTGGCCGAAGGTGGGAAGATCACTTACACCGTGACCCTGGTCAGCGCCGATCCGAGCCTGCCAGTGACCAACCACAAGGGCCTGACCTTCACCCTGACTGACGGTACCATCGTCACGGTCAAAGCCGGTGAATCGGTCGGCACCACCACTGTCACTGCGCCAGACAACGTCTACGTCAACGATCCGGTGACCGTTACCCAAGGCCTGACCAAGGTCGAAGGTGCCGGGGCCGATCAGTTCGAACAACTGAACCTGGGCAAAGATACTGTCAGCACAGTAGTTACCGATGAGCCGGGTACTCCGGGTAACCCAGGTGGCAATAACGAAGGTGACTTGGTCAAGGTCACCATCGTGGCCGATCAAGTCTCGGTCAACGAAGCAACCGAGCCAACCTTCACCGTCACCCTGAATAAGGCTTTGGATAAGCCGTTCACCGTGACCCTGAGCACCGGTGCCACCCTGACCTTCGCGGCAGGCGAGACCACCAAGTCCTATGCCGCACCAGCGCAGGGCGATGACGTGTTCAAGGACGAAGGTAAGATCACTGTCAGCATCACCAAGGCCGAAGTGGTCGGTGAGCAACTGGAAAACCTGCAGATCGGTCAGCCTGCGTCCGTAGCTGTGACCGATACCCAGAGCCCGGTTACTGCCCAGCTCACTGTGGATAACACCACTGTGGCCGAAGGCGGCCAGATCACCTATACCGTGACTCTGGTCAGCGCAGATCCGAGCCTGCCAGTAACCAACCACAAGGGTCTGACCTTCACGCTGACAGACGGGACCACTGTGACCGTTAAAGCAGGCGAGGCCACCGGTTCGGTTACTGTCACTGCGCCAGACAACGTCTACGTCAACGATCCGGTGACCATTACCCAAGGCCTGACCAAAGTCGAAGGCGCCGGCGCCGATCAGTTCGAACAACTGAACCTGGGCAAAGATACTGTCAGCACAGTAGTTACCGATGAGCCAGGCACTCCAGGTAACCCAGGTGGCAATAACGAAGGCGACCTGGTCAAGGTCACCATCGCTGCGGATCAGCTGTCCGTGAATGAGGCGACTGAGCCGACCTTCACCGTTACCTTGAACAAAGCGCTCGACAAGCCATTCACCGTGACCCTGAGCACTGGTGCCATCCTGACCTTCGCGGCAGGTGAAACCACCAAGTCCTACGCCGCACCGGCGCAGGGCGATGACGTGTTCAAGGACGAAGGCAAGATCACCGTCAGCATCACCAAGGCGGAAGTGGTCGGCGAGCAGCTGGAAAACCTGCAGATCGGCCAGCCTGCGTCCGTAGCTGTGACCGATACCCAGAGCCCGGTTACTGCTGAACTGTCGGTAGACAACACTACCGTCGCTGAAGGCGGCAAGATCACCTACACCGTGACCCTGGTCAGCGCTGACCCAAGCTTGCCAGTGACCAACCACAAGGGCCTGACCTTCACCCTGACCGACGGCACAATCGTCACGGTCAAAGCCGGTGAGTCGGTCGGCACCACCACTGTCACTGCGCCAGACAACGTCTACGTCAACGATCCGGTGACCATTACCCAAGGCCTGACCAAAGTCGAAGGCGCCGGCGCCGATCAGTTCGAACAACTGAACCTGGGCAAAGATACTGTCAGCACAGTAGTTACCGATGAGCCAGGCACTCCAGGTAACCCAGGTGGCAATAACGAAGGCGACCTGGTCAAGGTCACCATCGCTGCGGATCAGCTGTCCGTGAATGAGGCGACTGAGCCAACCTTCACCGTTACCTTGAACAAAGCGCTCGACAAGCCATTCACCGTGACCCTGAGCACCGGTGCCACCCTGACCTTCGCGGCAGGCGAGACCACCAAGTCCTATGCCGCACCAGCGCAGGGCGATGACGTGTTCAAGGACGAAGGTAAGATCACTGTCAGCATCACCAAGGCCGAAGTGGTCGGTGAGCAACTGGAAAACCTGCAGATCGGTCAGCCTGCGTCCGTAGCTGTGACCGATACCCAGAGCCCGGTTACTGCCCAGCTCACTGTGGATAACACCACTGTGGCCGAAGGCGGCCAGATCACCTATACCGTGACTCTGGTCAGCGCAGATCCGAGCCTGCCAGTAACCAACCACAAGGGTCTGACCTTCACGCTGACAGACGGGACCACTGTGACCGTTAAAGCAGGCGAGGCCACCGGTTCGGTTACTGTCACTGCGCCAGACAACGTCTACGTCAACGATCCGGTGACCATTACCCAAGGCCTGACCAAAGTCGAAGGCGCCGGCGCCGATCAGTTCGAACAACTGAACCTGGGCAAAGATACTGTCAGCACAGTAGTTACCGATGAGCCAGGCACTCCAGGTAACCCAGGTGGCAATAACGAAGGCGACCTGGTCAAGGTCACCATCGCTGCGGATCAGCTGTCCGTGAATGAGGCGACTGAGCCGACCTTCACCGTTACCTTGAACAAAGCGCTCGACAAGCCATTCACCGTGACCCTGAGCACTGGTGCCACCCTGACCTTCGCGGCAGGCGAGACCACCAAGTCCTATGCCGCACCAGCGCAGGGCGATGACGTGTTCAAGGACGAAGGCAAGATCACCGTCAGCATCACCAAGGCGGAAGTGGTCGGCGAGCAGCTGGAAAATCTGCAGATCGGCGAGCCTGCTACCGTTGCAGTCACCGATACGCAGAGCCCGGTTACTGCTGAACTGTCGGTAGACAACACTACCGTCGCTGAAGGCGGCCAGATCACCTACACCGTGACCTTGGTCAGCGCTGATCCAAGCTTGCCAGTGACCAACCACAAAGGTCTGACCTTCACCCTGACTGACGGCACCACTGTGACCGTCAAGGCAGGCGAGGCCACCGGTTCGGTTACCGTCACCGCTCCAGACAACGTCTACGTCAACGATCCGGTGACCATTACCCAAGGCCTGACCAAGGTTGAAGGCGCTGGCGCTGATCAGTTCGAGCAACTGAATCTGGGCAAAGATACCGTCAGCACAGTAGTCACCGATGAGCCAGGTACTCCTGGCAATCCAGGTGGCAATAACGAAGGCGACTTGGTCAAAGTCAGCATCGTGGCCGATCAAGTTTCGGTCAACGAAGCCACTGAACCTACCTTCACCGTCACCCTGAACAAGGCTTTGGACAAGCCATTCACCGTAACCCTGAGCACTGGTGCCACCCTGACCTTCGCGGCAGGCGAGACCACTAAGTCCTACGCCGCACCGGCGCAGGGCGATGACGTGTTCAAGGATGAAGGCAAGATCACCGTCAGCATCACCAAGGCGGAAGTGGTCGGCGAGCAGCTGGAAAATCTGCAGATCGGTCAGCCTGCGTCCGTAGCTGTGACCGATACTCAGAGCCCGGTTACTGCTGAACTGTCGGTAGACAACACTACCGTCGCTGAAGGTGGCCAGATCACCTACACCGTAACCCTGGTCAGCGCTGATCCAAGCTTGCCAGTGACCAACCACAAAGGCCTGACCTTCACCCTGACCGATGGCACCGTCGTCACGGTCAAAGCCGGTGAATCGGTCGGCACCACCACTGTCACTGCGCCAGACAACGTCTACGTCAACGATCCGGTGACCATTACCCAAGGCCTGACCAAGGTTGAAGGCGCTGGCGCTGATCAGTTCGAGCAACTGAACCTGGGCAAAGATACTGTCAGCACAGTAGTCACCGATGAGCCAGGCACCCCTGGCAATCCAGGTGGCAATAACGAAGGCGACTTGGTCAAAGTCAGCATCGTGGCCGATCAAGTTTCGGTCAACGAAGCCACTGAACCTACCTTCACCGTCACCCTGAACAAGGCTTTGGATAAGCCGTTCACCGTGACCCTGAGCACCGGTGCCACCCTGACCTTCGCGGCAGGCGAGACCACCAAGTCCTACGCCGCACCAGCGCAGGGCGATGACGTGTTCAAGGACGAAGGTAAGATCACTGTCAGCATCACCAAGGCCGAAGTGGTCGGTGAGCAACTGGAAAACCTGCAGATCGGTCAGCCTGCGTCCGTAGCTGTGACCGATACCCAGAGCCCGGTTACTGCCCAGCTCACTGTGGATAACACCACTGTGGCCGAAGGCGGTCAGATCACCTATACCGTGACTCTGGTCAGCGCAGATCCGAGCCTGCCAGTAACCAACCACAAGGGTCTGACCTTCACGCTGACAGACGGGACCACTGTGACCGTTAAAGCAGGCGAGGCCACCGGTTCGGTTACTGTCACTGCGCCAGACAACGTCTACGTCAACGATCCGGTGACCATTACCCAAGGCCTGACCAAAGTCGAAGGCGCCGGCGCCGATCAGTTCGAACAACTGAATCTGGGCAAAGATACCGTCAGCACAGTAGTCACCGATGAGCCAGGTACTCCTGGCAATCCAGGTGGCAATAACGAAGGCGACTTGGTCAAAGTCAGCATCGTGGCCGATCAAGTTTCGGTCAACGAAGCCACTGAACCTACCTTCACCGTCACCCTGAACAAGGCTTTGGACAAGCCATTCACCGTAACCCTGAGCACTGGTGCCACCCTGACCTTTGCGGCCGGCGAGACCACCAAGTCCTACGCCGCACCGGCGCAGGGCGATGACGTGTTCAAAGACGAGGGCAAGATCACCGTCAGCATCACCAAGGCGGAAGTGGTCGGTGAGCAGCTGGAAAACCTGCAGATCGGCCAGCCTGCGTCCGTAGCTGTGACCGATACCCAGAGCCCGGTTACTGCTGAACTGTCGGTAGACAACACTACCGTCGCTGAAGGCGGCAAGATCACCTACACCGTGACTCTGGTCAGCGCTGACCCAAGCTTGCCAGTGACCAACCACAAGGGCCTGACCTTCACCCTGACCGACGGCACAATCGTCACGGTCAAAGCCGGTGAATCGGTCGGCACCACCACTGTCACTGCGCCAGACAACGTCTACGTCAACGATCCGGTGACCATTACCCAAGGCCTGACCAAGGTCGAAGGCGCCGGCGCCGATCAGTTCGAACAACTGAACCTGGGCAGCACCAAAGTCAGCACATCGGTCACCGACGAGCCGTCTGGCCAAGGCGACCTGGTCAAGGTCAGCATCGTTGCCAACCAGTCTTCGGTCAACGAAGCCACTGCACCGACCTTCACCGTCAGCCTGAACAAGCCGCTGGACAAGGACCTGACCGTCACCCTGAGCAACAACGACACCGTGCTCTTCAAGGCGGGTGAGACCAGCAAGGTCTACACCGCACCGGCGCAAGGTGACGACGTGTTCAAGGACCCGGGCACCGTCACGGTGGGTATCAGCAAGGCCGAAGTGCCGAACGCCACCTTCGAGAAGCTGGAGTTCAGCAACCCGGCCTCGGTCAGCGTGACCGATACCGAAAGCAAGGTCACTGCAGTGCTGTCGGTGGACAAGTCCACCGTGGCCGAAGGTGGCGCGATCACGTACACCGTGACCCTGGTGGGCGATAACAGCAACCTGCCGGTTACCGGCCATGGCGGTGTGACCGTTACCCTGAGCGGTGGCACCCAGGTCACCATCAATGCGGGTTCGGCCACCGGCAGCGTGACCATCAATGCGCCGGACGACGTGTACGTAGGCGGTCAGCCGACGATCACCAAGTCGATCACCGACATCACCGTGAGCGGCGACAAGGTGTTCGAGAAACTGGTACCGAGCACCACCAGCGTCAGCACATCGGTAACCGACGAGCCGTCTGGCCAAGGTGACGTTGCCAAAGTCAGCATCAACGGCACGACGTCTCTGAACGAAGGCGAGACGGGTACTTACACCCTGAACCTCACCCACGAGGCCAAGGACGAAGTCACCGTCACGCTCAGCTACAGCGGCACCGCCAAGAACGGCGAGGACTTCATCGGTGTGACCACTGTGAAGATTCCGGCCAATAGCAGCGGTACCACGTTCACCATCGGCACCATCGACGACAAGCTGGTCGAAGGTACCGAAAACTTTGTGGTAACGATCGTAGGCGTGTCGGGTGGCAAGTTCGAGAACCTGCAGGTGGATACCAGCAAGTCGAGCGTTACCACGGCCATCGTGGACAACGACCACGTGCCGGTTTCGCGCGACGGTGCAGTGTTTGGTGTGGAAGACACCGACTATGTGTTTGCCTGGAGCGACTTCAATGTTTCCGACCCCGATGGCAACACTGGTCTGTCGGTAACCATCAGCTCGATCCCGGGTTCCGGCACGTTGCAGTTCTTCAACGGCACGGCCTGGACGAATGTGGGCGTTGGCCAGGTTGTCAGCCAGGCCAGCATCGAGGCCGGCAACCTGAAGTTCGTTCCGCTGCGCAACGAGTCGGGTACCGATAATTATGGCGGCAACGGCGTGGGCAACCAGCAAGCCGACTACGCGCAATTCAAGTTCAAGCCGAATGACGGCACCAACGTAGGCACAGATTCGACCATGAAGGTCGACATTCGCCCGGTTGCCGACAAGCCGACGCTGAGTTTCGGCAGCGCCGACATCGATTCCAAAGGCCTCACCAAGGAAGTCTGGAACAGCCTCAAAGGTCTTGGCACGGGTGGTAACGGCATTACCGGCGATGACCTGAAGACGGTCTTTGCCAACTCGGGCAGTGCCAGCTCCAGCAGCACCACGACCAATGTTCAGTCCGATGGCAGCGTTGCAGGTGGCACCGGCTCGAAAACCTCTGGCCTGATCTACCTCGAAGCCGGCAAGACCTACACCTTCAGCGGCACTGCCGACGACAGCTTCGTGGTCACCATCGGCGGCAAGACTGTGGTCACTGCCACCTGGGGTGCTGGTGGCCAGGTGTCGGGGACCTTTACCCCGAACACCAGCGGCTACTACCCGATCGAGGTCTACCATGCCAACCAGGCTGGCCCAGGCAGCTATGACCTGAACATCAAGGTCGGCGACGGTGGCGTCACCGACCTGAGCAGCTCGAACATAAAGATGTACCAGAACGTGACCGAGATGGCCAAGGCTGGCCTGGGCGTGTCCGATCTGCACACTGTGAACGGGCAAAGCTACTATGACGGTTACAAGCTCAATGAGGGGCCGGAAGGCGGCTCGGTCAAACTGGTGGCTATCTCCACCGCCCTCACCGACACTGACGGTTCGGAAACCCTGAGCGTAAGCCTGAGCGGTATCCCCAAAGGGACCGTGCTCAGCGACGGTGCAGGCCATACTGTCACTGTAGGCAGCACGCCGGTGGATGTAACGGGCTGGAAACTCAGCAGCCTGACGCTGACGCCACCGACCTACTACAAAGGTTCGTTCGACGTCACGGTCATCTCGACTGCCACTGAAAGCGTGGGTGGTTCGGCTATTACCACCGGCAATATCCCGGTGACCGTGTATCCCGCGACCTACAAGGCCAGCGTAGGCACATCGGGCAACGACGCCCTCACCGGCAGCGAAGGTAACGACATCATCGTCGCCGACGTGGCGGGCCTGAACGTGGTCCAGGGCAAGAACTACAACATTGCCTTCATGGTCGACAGCTCGGGCAGCATGAGCGATAAGTCGATTGCCGATGCCAAGACGCAGTTGGCTTCGGTATTCAACTCGCTCAAGGCCAGCCTGGGTGCTGATACCTCGGGTACGGTGAACATCTTCCTCGTCGACTTCGACAGCCAGGTGAACAAGAACGTGGCGGTGAACCTTGCCGACGCGGATGCATTGAGCAAGTTGCAGGCGGTACTTAACTCGATGGTGGGTGGTTACTACGGGGGCGGCACCAACTATGAAGACGCCTTCAAGACCACGTCCAACTTCTTCAAGAGCACCATGGCCACCGGTAACAAAGGTGCTGAAAACCTGACGTACTTCATTACCGATGGTAAGCCAACGTTCTATCAGAGTGGCGAATCGACCAACCCCCGCCTGTGGACCGGCGGCAAGTACCTGGACGATGTGGTGAACGTCAACAATTACAAAATTGGCGATACGTTCAGCACCATGGTCGATAGTACGCACAGGTTGGACATCGACAGCAGTGGCACTGTTTACGTCTACACGTACAAGAGCAATGGTTCTGTCGATACCTACGAAGTGGGCACCATCCATGCCCAAGGTGATGGCACCTACGAGATATCCTCGCGAGCGGGCTGGGGGAATGAGTGGAGCTATAGCGATGCGGCCTCGGGTTCCACGGCGAGCTTCGCTGTGCTGGGTGGCACTAACGGTTTGAGCAAAGTCCAGGCTATCGGCTTGAACAGCGATGTGACGCTCACTGATTTGAAGCCTTACGACAGCGCAGGCAAGCCGCAGACCAACATCGACCCGTCCGACCTGGCGAAGGCGATTCTCGGTCATACCGAAGCCACGGTCCCAGGTGCCGATACCATCGACGGTGGCAACGGCAACGACATCATCTTCGGTGACCTGATTACCCTCAATGGTGTCGTCAGCGAGGGCTACCAGGCCCTGCAAAGCTATGTCGCACAGAAGAGCGGCGTTGATGTCAGCTCCATCACCACCAGCAATGTCCACCAGTACATCACTGAGCACTACAACGAGTTCGACATCTCCGGCGCCAAAGACGGCAACGACATCCTGTCGGGCGGCAATGGCAACGACATTCTCTTTGGCCAAGGTGGTAACGACACGCTCGATGGTGGCAAAGGCAACGATATCCTGCTGGGCGGTACCGGCAATGACACCCTTATCGGTGGGCAGGGCGACGATATCCTGATCGGTGGCAGCGGCGCAGACACCTTCGTGTGGAAAGCGGGTGATTTCGGTAACGACGTCATCAAAGACTTCAAGATGGGGGACAAGGACAAGATCGACTTGAGCGATCTGCTGCAAGGCGAGAAGGGCAGTACCATCGACAATTACCTGAAGCTCACCACGGTTGAAGGTACGACCACCTTGCAGGTCAGCAGCGAAGGCAAGCTCAACGCCGCAGGCGGTATCGCCAATGCCGATGTGACCATCAAGCTCGAAGGGGTGAACTGGTCCAACACCACGATCAACTCGTTGATCAGCGGTGCTGACCCGACCATCATCATCCACAACAAAGACAGCTGATGTGTTGAAGGGGCCGCGCCTGACCGTCGCGGCCCCTGTTTCATTCCACAAGGCCGCGCCCGCAAGGGCCCCATGAACCAGGTAATGGCCGTGCCGGCTCTTTCCTGGCACCTTCCGACAGCGCATACTCAGGCGCTGGGCCTGCGTGCCTGCTGATCTTTGCCTATGCTGCTGCCTACCAACAAGGAACCAAAGTGACGAGGGACACCGCCATGTTCTACGTGCAACGCAATGCCGCCGGTGAGTTGCTGCGTGTAGAGGCAGCCGCTTTTGATGAGTTCACCGAGATGCTCCCAGCCGACCACGCCGATATTCAGGAATGGTTTGCCGATGATGTCGTGGAAAACAGCCTCAATCAGCTCAAGCAAAGTGACCTGGACATGATCCGCGTACTTGAAGACCTGATCGATGTGCTGACTGCCAAAGGGGTATTCAAGATCACTGACCTGCCGCCGGGTGCACAGGCCAAGCTGCTGAATCGCGCTACCGCGCGCAAGGCCCTCAGCAGCCTGAATAACCTGATCGACGAAGATGAGCAGGGCGGGTTGATCTAAGCCTGATTCAGCCCCGGCGCAGGCTAGCGATTCTGGTACTGCGCAGCCGCATTGCTCAAGGTTTTGCCAATCTCCTCGCGCAACCCCATCGGCTGCTCCACCACCACCCCGTCCCCCTGGCTCAACAGCCACCAGCGCAGCGGCCAGCCATCGCTGACCGTGGCTCGCAGCCGGTGCCCATGCTCCAGCGCCGTCAGCTGCATGTCGCTGCTCAGCGGCGCCTCGCGTAACTGCCGCGCCAATGCATCGCTGATCCACGCCACCAACTCCACGCCCTCCCCCTGGGCCGGTTGCAGTGCATCGCCGCGCAAGTGGCTCAACAAGTCGAAATTACCGCGCAGTTCGCCCACGGCACTGGCCGCCCAGTGCCAGCCGAACGGTATGCTCTTGTCATTGCGCTCCAGCGGAAAAATCAACGAAAGCTCATTCAGGTCGCGTTCAACGGTACGCTTGCTGACAGTGAAGCCCACGTCGCGCAGGCGCCACACCAGCTCGGCGCTGGTAATGCCCGGGGAGCGACTGGGTAGCTGACGCAGCAGCGCCCATTGGCGGCTGAGGGTGGCGCGAGTGGTGGCGAACGGCAAAAGATAACGTCCTTGTCTAGGCTTGCCGTCATAGCATGGCGGCAGGCGAGGGGCATGGCAATTGGCCACGCCCTGCTCAGATCAAGTAAGTCGCATTTGGTTGCCTGGTGCCGAATCGTTCGCGACAGGTTTTGACGTGACATCACGCAGAATCACGCCTCATCACAGCCGAAGGTTGGGGTTGTGCGTCGTTCAATGAGGATGAACATGTCTGCTGCCAGCAATATCCATTCGCTGCTTGCCCGCCTTTTGCCCGAACGGGTCATCGCCGCCCCGGCACCGGCCGGCAGGCGGCATCGGTTGTTCGCCGGGGTAGGCTTGCCCAGCCAGCGCTCGCTGCTGATCAACCGCCTGGACGAAGCCAGTGACCTGCAGGCGGTTTACGCCGACCTGCGCCGCCAGGCATTGCAAGGTAGCGTAGCGGCACTCAACGACCTGGGCTGGATCTGGCTCAACGGCAAGTATTGGCGCGCTGATACCGTGTTGGCCGGGCACCTGTTGCGCATGGCGGCGCTGCAGGGCAATGCTGCTGCGTGGTTCAACCTTGGGCAGCAGCATTACTTCGGCAAGGGTGTCGACCCCTCCTATGCCCAGGCGGCGGATTGCTACCGGCAGGCCTTCGAGCGCGGCATGCTGCATGCCGCGGCGGCACTGGGTGACCTGTATGAAGAAGAAGTGTGCGATGGCGAGCAGCAATGGCAGGTAGACCTGGTGCAGGCCTACCAGTGGTTCATGCGCGGGGCCGAGCGTGGCGAAGCGCGTTGCCGCTTCGAGGTGGGTTATCGCTTGATGCACGGGTTGTACGTGGAACCCGACATCAAGGCTGCATTGTACTGGCTGGAACTGGCGGCAGCCGCAGGGGTGGTACAGGCGGCCGAAGAGCTGGCGGTGCATTTCAGCAGCCGTGACAGCGTGCGCTACCTGCAGTGGCGCGACCGCGCCTTGCAGATGGGCAGCACACTCGCCCTGACCATGAAGCTGGAAGACCAGATACACCCCTGATTCCCCCGCTCGCACAGGCGACCACAGGCTGCAATATGTTTGCAATACCTGTGGGAGCCGGCTTGCCGGCGATAGCGCCAGCACAGGCAATACACCCTCCAGCATGCACAACCATTCACCCATACCCCTCGTCACCCGCTGTTGACGACAGGGGGAGGTACGAGCGTATATTGATAGTTAGCAAACTATGAATATACCTGGATACTGTTCATGTCCCTTGATCTTCTGCGCCTGCAGGTCAGCAGTGGCATGGTAGTTGCGGCTCGCCATTGGCGGCGCATCTGCCATTGCGCGTTGACCGGTTACGGTATCTCCGAGGCCTGCGCTGCGCCGCTGCTGATGATCGTGCGCCTCGGCGACGGTGTGCATCAGGTGGCGGTGGCCCAGGCAGCCGGCCTGGAAAGCCCGTCACTGGTACGCCTGCTCGACCAACTGTGTAAGGCTGGCCTGGTCTGCCGCAGTGAAGACCCCCTCGACCGTCGCGCCAAGGCCCTGAGCCTCACCGCTGAAGGCCGCCGCTTGGCCGAAGCCATCGAAGCCGAACTGGTGCGCGTGCGCAGGGATGTGCTGCAAGGCATCGATCAGGCTGACCTGGAAGCCGCCTTGCGCGTGCTGCGCGCCTTCGAGGCTGCCGGCCTGGGCGGTGCAGGCGGGGTGGCATGAACGGCTTCTTCAGCTCGGTCCCCCCGGCGCGGGACTGGTTCTACGGTGTGCGCACCTTCGCGGCCTCGATGATCGCCCTGTACATTGCCCTGCTCATGCAGTTGCCGCGGCCCTACTGGGCCATGGCCACGGTGTACATCGTTTCCAGCCCCTTCGTTGGCCCAACCAGCTCCAAGGCGCTGTACCGTGCCGTGGGCACCTTGCTCGGTGCCGGGGGGGCGGTTCTTCTGGTGCCACCGCTGGTACAGTCGCCGTTGCTGCTGAGCATTGCCATCGCCCTGTGGACCGGCACCCTGCTGTTCCTTTCGCTGAACCTGCGCACGGCCAACAACTACATGCTGATGCTGGCCGGCTATACCTTGCCGATGATCGCACTGGCGGTTGTGGATAACCCCCTGGCGGTGTTTGACGTCGCGTCTTCCCGCGCCCAGGAAATCTGCCTGGGCATCGTCTGCGCAGCCGTCGTTGGCGCCATTTTCTGGCCTCGTCGGCTGGCCCCAGTGGTGGTCGGCGCCACCGGCAACTGGTTTACCGAGGCCCTTAACTACAGCGATACCTACCTGGCCCGCGCTGGCAGCACCGACAAGGTCGGCGGCATGCGCGGGGCGATGGTCACCACCTTCAACTCGCTGGAGCTGATGATCGGCCAGCTCGGCCACGAAGGGGCTGGACCGCACACCCTGAAAAACGCCCGTGAGCTGCGTGGGCGGATGATTCACCTGCTGCCGGTCATCGATGCGCTCGATGATGCGCTGGTTGCACTGGAGGGCCGCGCCCCGGCCCAGTTCGCCCAGTTGCAGCCTGTGCTCGCCAGCGCTCGCGAATGGCTGCAAGGGACTGCCGCCAGCGCTTCTGTCGCCCGCTGGGCTGCGCTGCACCAGCAGATCGAGCGCCTGCAGCCCGCTGCCGCCATGCTCGACCAGCGCGCCGAGCTGCTGTTATCCAACGCCCTGTACCGGCTGACCGAATGGGCCGACCTGTGGCAGGACTGCTGCACCTTGCAACATGCCCTGCGCACCGACGATGCCACGCCCTGGCGGGCCGTGTACCGGCACTGGCGCCTGGGCCGCCTGACACCGTTCTTCGACCGTGGCCTGATGCTGTACTCGGTGGCCACCACGGTGCTGGCGATCATCGTCGCTTGTGGCCTGTGGATTGGCCTGGGCTGGAACGACGGCGCCAGCGCGGTAATTCTCGCGGCCGTGTCGTGCAGTTTCTTCGCGGCCATGGACGACCCGGCACCGCAGATCTACCGGTTCTTCTTCTGGACCTTGCTGTCGGTGATCTTCTCCAGCCTGTACCTGTTCCTGGTGCTGCCCAACCTGCACGACTTCCCGATGCTGGTGCTGGCCTTTGCCGTGCCGTTCATCTGCGTCGGCACCCTGACCGTGCAACCGCGTTTTTACCTGGGCACGTTGCTGACCATCGTCAACACCTCGACTTTCATCAGCATCCAGGGCGCCTATGATGCCGACTTCTTCACCTTCCTGAATTCCAACCTGGCCGGCCCTGTCGGCCTGCTGTTCGCCTTCATCTGGACGTTGGTCATGCGCCCCTTTGGGGTAGAGCTGGCTGCCAAGCGCATGACCCGCTTCGCCTGGCGCGACATTGTCGAAATGACCGAGCCGGCGACCCTGGCCGAACACCGCAAGCTTGGCGTACAGATGCTAGACCGCCTGATGCAGCACCTGCCGCGCCTTTCGCAAACGGGCCAGGACAGCGGTGTAGCGCTGCGTGACCTGCGTGTGGGGTTGAACCTGCTCGACTTGCTGGCCTATCTGCCGCGCGCTGGTCAGCAAGCCCGTGACCGCCTCAACACCGTGGTTACCGAGGTGGGTGCGCACTACGCCGCCTGCCTGCATGCTGGCCAGCGGCTGCACGCGCCGGCCGCGCTGCTGCGCAACATGGAGCGGGCGCGGCTGGCACTGAACCTGGATGAACTGTACGAGCGTGGCGATGCCCGCACCCATCTGCTGCATGCGCTGAGCGGCCTGCGCCTTGCCCTGCTGCCAGGTGTGGAGGTGATGCTCGAACCCGCCGAACAACTGCAACTGCCTGCCGGCCTCGACGGAGCGCCCCTGTGATTGGTGAACTGGATATCAGCGGGGTGTTCCTACCCACGCTGTTGGTGATGATGCTTGGCACCTACCTGCTGTTCCTTGGGTTGCACGCGGTGCTGGTGCGCATGCATTTCTACCGCCTGGTCTGGCACCGGGCGTTGTTCAACGTTGCCCTGTATGCCGTGCTGCTTGGCGCGGTGGACCACTTTTGCCGAAACCTGATGCTGCCATGAAAAAACCTTTGCTGACCCTGGGCCGTGTGGTCCTGACCTTGCTGGTAGTGACGTTCGCCGCCGTGCTCGTATGGCAGATGGTCGTCTACTACATGTTTGCGCCCTGGACGCGCGACGGCCATATCCGCGCCGACGTGATCCAGATCGCCCCCGATGTGTCGGGCTTGATTCAGAAAGTCGAGGTGCACGACAACCAGACCGTCAAGCGCGGCGACGTGCTGTTCACCATCGACCAGGACCGCTTCACCCTGGCCCTGCGCCAGGCCAAGGCCACCCTCGGCGAGCGCCAGGAAACCCTGGCCCAGGCCTCCCGCGAAGCGCAGCGCAACCGCAAGCTGGGCAACCTGGTGGCGGCCGAGCAACTGGAGGAAAGCCAGTCCCGCGTGGCCCGCGCCCGCTCGGCCGTCAGCGAGGCACAGGTGGCGGTCGATACCGCCCAGCTCAACCTCGACCGCTCGGTGGTACGCAGCCCGGTAGATGGCTACCTGAACGACCGTGCGCCGCGTAACCACGAATTCGTCACCGCCGGCCGCCCGGTGCTGTCGGTGGTCGACAGTGCCTCGTACCACGTCGACGGCTACTTCGAAGAAACCAAGCTTGGCGGCATCCATATCGGCGATGCCGTGGATATCCGCGTGATGGGCGACAACACCCGCCTGCGCGGCCATGTGCAGAGCTTTGCCGCCGGTATCGAAGACCGCGACCGCAGCAGCGGCGCCAACCTGCTGCCAAACATCAACCCGGCGTTCAGCTGGGTGCGCCTGGCCCAGCGTATTCCGGTGCGCATCGCGTTTGACGAAGTGCCAGAGGACTTCCGCATGATCGCCGGGCGTACCGCCACGGTGTCGATCATCGAGGGCCAGCACCCATGAAACAGCTCATCCTGGCTGGCCTGTGCCTGTCGCTGGGGGCCTGCATGATGGTCGGCCCCGACTATGAGGTGCCGAAGGACGCGGCGATGCAACGCAGCGACCTCAATGGCCCGCTGCGCCAGGATGCCGACAGCGTGGTTTCGGCGCCGGTGCCCGAGGACTGGTGGCAGCTGTATCAGGATCAACGGCTGAACGAGCTGGTGCGCCAGGCCCTGAGTGCCAATACCGAGCTGCGCGTAGCCGCGGCCAACATCGCCAAGGCCCGCGCCCAGGTCGAAGTGGCCGAGTCGCAAGGTGGCTTCAACGGCGGCGTCAAACTGGGTGCCCAGCGCTTGCAGGAGTCTGGCGAAGCTTTCCTGCAGCCTGAGAAGGTGCCGGTGGCCAACATTGGCGAGGCCATCATCAGCGCTTCGTATCAGTTCGACCTGTGGGGCACGTTCAAGCGTGGCACCGAGGCTGCAAAGGCCAATGCAGACGCGGTGCAGGCTGCTGCCGATACCGCCCGCATCACCTTGGTGGCCGACGTGGTCAAGGCGTATACCCAAGTGTGCTCGGCCAACGAGGAATACCACATCGCCCGCCAGTCGCTCGACTTGCAGGAGCAAAGCGTAAAGCTTAACCAGCGCTTGCGTGATGCAGGTCGTGGCGATGAAACCCAGGTCACCCGCTCGCAGACCCAGTTCAAGTCCTTGCGCGCCGAACTGCCGCGCTTCAAGGCCGAGCGTGAAACCGGCCTGTACACCTTGGCTGCGTTATTGGCCAAACCGGTAGACCAGTTGCCCGCCGGCACCGCCGATTGTGCCGAGCTGCCGCACCTGAACCAGTTGGTGCCGGTGGGTGACGGTGCTGCGTTGCTCAAACGCCGCCCCGACGTACGCCAGGCCGAACGCCAGCTGGCCGCAGCAACTGCCTCTATCGGGGTTGCTACCGGCGCGCTGTACCCGGACATCAGCATCGGTGCCCAGGTGGGCACGATTGGTATTCTGGAAAACCTTGGAGAGCCGTCGACCAACCGCTGGGGTTTCGGCCCGCAGATCAGCTGGAGCATCCCCACCAACGGCACACGCGCCCGCATTCGCATGGCTGAAGCCTCTACGCAAGCAGCCTTGGCGAATTTCGACGGCGTGGTACTGAACGCCATCCGCGAGACCCAGACTCGCCTGGCGCAGTACAGTGCCCTGCTGGACCGGCGTGATGCGCTGGCCGAGGCAGAGAAGTCGGCCAAGGATGCGGCTGACCAGACGCACCGGTACTACCAGGCCGGGCGTGAGTCGTTCCTGGCGGACTTGCAGGCAACGCGGACATATACCGATATGCGTGCGCAGCTGGCTGCGGCGAAAAGCCAGGTGACATTGGGGCAGATTGGGGTGTTTCTGGCGTTGGGTGGAGGGTGGAAAGAGGCGGGTAAGCCGTCACTGCAGTTGCATGAAAAACTGTAATTTTTGCTAGTAGACGCTCGGCGCGTGCCGCCATAGGATTTGATGAAACAAAGGATTTTTTGCCGGCACTATGAATATCTATTGGAATTACCTGCCTGCCGCTGTGGTGAGTTATTCACCCTATGGATACGCACCGTCTAAAAGTTTTAATACTGTGCTCGGATTCAATGGGGAGCATCGAAGTGACCGTTCAGGGCTCTACATTCTTGGTAGAGGCGTTCGTTCATTCTCCCCCAGTTTGATGCGTTTTTTGAGCCCTGATCCCTACTCCCCATTTTCAATAGGTGGATTGAATTTTTATGCCTATTGTGCCGGTGATCCAGTTAATCGCATAGACCCAAGTGGCTACTCGTTTACCCCCGCCATGACACAGAAAATTCATCGCTGGCGAATTAGCGCGCAGCTTAATGTAGTGTATCGTAATGCGCCTGGCGCTAAGCAGTCCTTAGATACACGCGCTGCTGGGCTAGCGGAGCGTTATAGGGGAACCTTGATAACCGCTTCGATCAAGCAAAACCGATCAAGAGTTATCGATAATATACAGAGGATGACTGTGCGTCACCCTCGCGTGCTAGGCGACATCGTTCGTAATTCCATAGTTCTTCCACCCGATAATTTACTTGGGGCAGCCAGAGAGTTTGCGAGGCTTTTTAAAACTAAGCCCCAAGTTTTCAACGGTACAGATGCGGGTTTTCATGGAGTCCGTGTCCGCTCTAAACTCAATGCAGGGATACATGGTGAAACACAATTTCTCACCAAGCAGCAAGCGTTTGCGATGTTCTCAGAGGATGTCGCGCGCCCCGCGATAGGGAATGACCTCTATGATACTTGGTCGTCCAAAGCTAGCGCGCAGGGTTTCTCTCCCGGCCAATCCCATGAACTCTATGAAATCTTTCGGAACAGCGAAAATGCCCAAAGCATCAGGCAAGAGGCGTTAGCGAAGAGCAGGAAGTATTGGTCATTTATCGGCTCATTGAATTAGCTGTTAGGTGGTCAGGCCCAACCTTATCCGCTCGCGTCCGTAAGACATTTCCGAACTTGAAACCAAATGCTTCAGTTTGGATGCTCTGTCGAATTATCCTACAGCACCTGTCGGAAGGTGCTGTCTCGGCTGGGAGGTGTTCCCGGACTACTGTCGTGGGGTCGCCTCGAAAGGCGATCGGGCGTGAGACACCCGGTTTTCATTCGGTAGCACCGCTTTGTGGCGGTCGTGTGCGGACAGGCTTCGGCCTGGCCGGGGTTACCGTATGTCCCGGGTCTCACACCGTGCACGACTGCCAGCCAACTTCGTGAGACAAGGAGGAGAGCAGTTCAATCCACAACCCTCCTGGCGATATGCGCAATGCCATGGGCATGAATATTCGATTGCTCTGCCGTCTGATCAACGCCGTGTGTGAACACACACACATGCGACCCACCGAGATCAGGGAGTGGCGACATGAGCAATGATCCGAGAGATTCTGCAACCGCAGGGGTGGAAACCTTCGACCTGTTCCGCCTGCAGCCCAACGTGCCGTTCAGCCATGCCTTTTCGCAGCTATCGGTATTGCTCGGCTGTATCCGCCACCTGACCACCGAAGCGGAAATGGAAAACGACCGTATTGCTGGCAGTGCAGCGCGGATACTCAGTGAGATGGCCAAGGCGCTGATTGATGATATTGAGCTCGGGCTGAAAAAGGTTCTTCAATAGCTTTCAGGCACCTGGGGCCGCTGTGCAGCCCATCGCAGGCAAGCCCGCACCGGGATCGCATCAGGGCTGACAGGTGTTTGCCACAATCCTACGTTTGTTTCGGGCCAGTGAGGCCTGGGGGAGGCGCGCGCGATCGCCTGGTTCATACGACGCGATATCAAGCTCAAGGCATTCGCGCGCAAATCCCACAGGAATAATTGGCCCGAAACGTAGGAGCGGGTTCACCCGCGAAGGGGCCGGGCCTGCTGGCCAATATCTTCTGGGTATTCACCGTTGCAGCCACCACCGTATTCGTGGCTAAAGCCACTCCTACATTGATCGGCGGTGGGCACATATCCGCGATAGCGGTAGCTCTACCCTGCCCGACGAGCGAGAGCAGCTGGCGATGCGCCGCGCGGGCGGCGCTCGACCTCACAGGCGCTGAAGATGCAGTGACGAGCACCTGGCAACCCTGATGTCATTGCCAGGAAACACAGAATTTCCCCATACGTACCGTGCTCTCCCGCTTCGTCTTATTTGTACCAAGATTTTTCATGAAATCCGCCCAGCACCCTTGAGTGAAGCAAAGTGGAAGTGAACAATGTTCTCTTTCGCATTCCCTTCGAGACTGGCCATGAAAACCCGTTCCCGTCCGCTTGCCTGGCTGCCGGCTTTATTGCTCGGCACGGTGCTGGCGCTGTGCAGCGCTGCGGCACAGGCTGAAGCACCTGCCGAGGCTACCAAGGCGCTGCACCTGCTTGACTACATTGGTGCCGACTACCCGCCAACCGTGAGTGACGGCAAGGTGGTCGACAGCGGCGAATACGACGAGCAGCGCGAGTTCGGCGCGGTACTGGCCGAACTGGTCAAAGGCCTGCCTGCAAATGCCGAGCACGCGGCACTGGCGCAGGGCGTGCAAGCGCTGCGCCAGGCCATCGACCAGCGTCTGGACGGCCCAGCGGTATCCAGGCAGGCCCGGCAACTGGGCGCACGCCTTGCGGTGGCTTATGAGGTGAGCCAAGCCCCGATAATCACCCCGGACCCGGCCCGTGGTGCTGCCCTGTACGCACAAAACTGTGCCATCTGCCACGGTGAAAGCGGCGCGGGCGATGGCCCGGCAGGCGTCGGCCTGGAGCCCGCGCCAGCCAACCTGCGCGACGTCGCGCGCCTTGACCAGTTGAGCCTGTTCGACCTCTACAACACCCTTGCCCTGGGCATCGACGGCACCGAGATGCCGTCCTTTGCCGACCAGCTGGACGACCGCCAGCGCTGGGACGTGGCGGCCTACATCGCCAGCTTCACCGCCAAGCCGGAAGCCGGCAAAGGCGACAAAACCTGGAACATCGCCGACCTGGCCCGCCAGACCCCAGCCGAAATCGCCGCCAACGAAGGTACCGCGGCCGTGGAAGCATTCCGCGCCCAGCGTGCCCAGCCGCCGCAGGTCAAGCGTGGCCCTGCGCAATTGCTCGAATACACCGCCAGTACGCTCGACAAAAGCCTGGCCGCGTACCGCGCAGGCGACCGCGACCAGGCTTATGACCTGTCGGTTGCGGCCTATCTTGAGGGCTTCGAGCTGGTAGAAAGCTCCCTGGACAACATCGATACCCAGGCGCGCAAGGCCACTGAAAAGACGCTGATGGCTTACCGCCAATCCTTGCAGGATGGCCTGCCCGTGGCCCAAGTCGAGCAGCGCCTGGGCGAAGCCAAGGTCAAGCTTGAGCAAGCGGCAAAGCTGCTGGGTAGCAATGGCCTGAGTTGGTCGCTGAGTTATATCTCAGGCCTGCTGATTCTGTTGCGTGAAGGCCTTGAGGCGATTCTGGTGCTGGCGGCGATCCTGGCGTTCCTGCGCAACACCGGCCAGCAGTCAGCGGTACGCAGTGTCAACATCGGCTGGGGCCTGGCGCTGGTCGCTGGCTTCGCTACCTGGGCGCTGGCGGCCTATGTGATCAATGTCGGCGGTGCCCAGCGTGAGTTGCTGGAGGGTTGCACGGCGCTGTTTGCGGCCGTGATGGTGCTGTGGCTTGGGGTATGGATGCACGACCGACGCCACGCCGCTGCGTGGACGGACTACATCAAGAACAGCCTGGTCAGCGGTGGCGGGCGCTTTGGCTTCGCGGTGCTGGCGTTCTTCTCGGTGTACCGCGAGTTGTTCGAAGTGATCCTGTTCTATGAAACCTTGTGGCTGCAGGCGGGCCCTGCCGGGCACCAGGCGGTGCTGGCAGGCGGCGCCACGGCGCTGGTGCTGCTGGTGGGCCTGGCTTGGGTGATATTGCGCGGTTCGGCCAAGCTGCCCCTGACGCTGTTCTTCAGCATCAATGCGGCACTGCTGTGCACGTTGTCAGTGGTGTTCGCCGGGCACGGCGTGAAGGCGCTGCAAGAAGCCGGGGTGCTGGGCACGCGCCCGGTAGCGTTCTTCGAGTTCGACTGGTTGGGGATACATGCCGACGCCTACTCGCTGTCGGCGCAGGCGGTGGCCTTGCTGGCGATCATCTTGCTGTACGGGCGCTCGCGCCTGGCAGAGAAGCGCAGGGCAACTGCTAACTAAAACCTTGCGCCGTCCCCCTGTAGGAGCGGCCTTGTGTCGCGATCGGGCCGCAAAGCGGCCCCAGGATTTCGGCAGCGCTGCACAAATTGTCGGGGCCGCTCTGCGGCCCGACCGCGACACAAGGCCGCTCCTACACACTTGACCGCGAAGGGCACTCAGGCCGGCTGTGGCGCCTTGAGAATGTTCTGCAGCAACTGCACACTTTCAACCGCGTCATGACCCAGGCTGGTCAGGTAGCCGCCATCCGGTTGATCGGTCAGCCCCTTTTCATGCAGGCGCTGCGCAGCGGCGATCAGGGCGGGGGATGCAGTGCTGGTTATCTTGATGCCTTCCTGGCTGCTGTCGTGCTTGAACAGCGCGAGTACTTCCATTTCATCAATAAGATCGGGGGTAAAAGGCATGGTAACTCCTGACTTCCAGACAAGGATTACGGCACTTTCTACGGTGCCTGATCTTCGAGTGTAGCCGGGTTATTCGTCCTCGCCTTGATCCATCTCAGGTGGCAGCTGGGGCAGCGCACGCAGGGCTTTTTCGTACCACTCGCCGTTGAACGCGCGGTCTTCTGCCAGCATGTTGTCAATCTCGTAGGCCAGCACATGGGCCATCACGTTGAGAATGTCTTCACGTTCCCAACCAACCAGGGTCAGCTTGTTGAAAGTGGCCTTGGCCGCCGGCGGCTCGCCGCTTTCGATCTGGTTCTCGATGGCTTGGGTCAGCGTTGCCTCGGCGAAGGCTTCGTCGTCATTGTCGATGTCGGTGGGCTCGCTCATTGGCGGTACTCCTGTGGTGGGATGCACAGTGTGCCACGCCTGTAGCGGCAATGCCCGGTCATAGACGAGGTGCATGACGCTGGTCAGGAACAGGCTTACGGTCTATAAAAGCCGAGCCAAACCCCTTACGGCCCGGAGGCTGTTACCTCATGCTCAAGCTTCATGGATTCTCGGTCAGCAACTACTACAACATGGTCAAGCTGGCGCTGCTGGAAAAAGGCCTGCCTTTCGAAGAGGTCACCTTTTACGGCGGCCAGGCGCCAAAGGCGCTGGAAGTGAGCCCGCGGGGCAAGGTGCCGGTGCTGGAAACCGAACACGGTTTTCTCAGCGAAACCAGCGTGATCCTCGACTACATCGAGCAGACTCAGGGCGGCAAGGCGCTGCTGCCGGCCGACCCGTTCCAGCAGGCCAAGGTACGCGAGTTGCTCAAGGAAATTGAACTGTACATCGAGCTGCCAGCCCGTACCTGCTACGCCGAGTCCTTCTTTGGCATGGCGGTAGAGCCACTGGTCAAGGATAAGGCACGTACCGACCTGCTGGCCGGCTTCGCCACGCTCAAGCGTAACGGGCGCTTTGCGCCGTATGTAGCGGGTGAGCAACTGACGCTGGCAGACCTGATGTTCTGCTTCTCGGTCGATCTGGCTTATGCGGTGGGTAAGAAGGTGCTGAACATCGACCTGCTGGCGGACTTTCCGCAAGCCAAGGCGTTGCTCCAGCTGATGGGTGAGAACCCGCACATGGCGCGGATCGTGGCAGACAAGGAGGCAGCGATGCCGGCCTTCATGGAGATGATTCGCAGCGGTAAGCGCTGAGCCTGGTGTTGAGCCCTTCGTGGGCACGCCCGCTCCCACTTTGGGAGCGGGCGGGCCCGCGAACGAGGGCGAAGCCCTCGCCTTGAGGCTTAGCGAGACGCCAACAGGGCTTTGCCACGAACAACGGCAGCCCGCACCTGCGCCGGCGCCGTACCACCAATATGGTCACGCGCATTCACCGACCCTTCCAGGGTCAGTACGGCAAACACATCCTGCTCGATCTGGTCGCTGAACTGGCGCAGTTCGTCCAGGCTCATCTCGGCCAGGTCCTTGCCGGTATCCACCCCATACTTCACCGCATGGCCAACGATTTCGTGGCAGTCGCGGAACGGCAGGCCACGGCGTACCAGGTAGTCGGCCAGGTCGGTAGCCGTAGAGAAGCCACGCAGCGCCGCTTCACGCATGATGGCGTGCTTGGGCTTGATCGCCGGGATCATGTCGGCAAAGGCACGCAGCGAGTCGCGCAGGGTATCGGCAGCGTCGAACAGCGGCTCCTTGTCTTCCTGGTTGTCCTTGTTGTAGGCCAGCGGCTGGCCTTTCATCAGGGTCAGCAGGCCGGTCAAGGCGCCGAACACGCGGCCGGTCTTGCCACGTACCAGCTCTGGCACGTCGGGGTTCTTTTTCTGCGGCATGATCGAGCTGCCGGTGCAGAAGCGGTCCGGCAGGTCGATGAACTGGAACTGCGCGCTGGTCCACAGCACCAGCTCTTCGGAGAAGCGCGAAAGGTGCATCATCGCCACGCTGGCTGCAGCGCAGAACTCGATGGCGAAGTCACGGTCCGAAACGCCGTCCAGCGAGTTGCCGCCCACGGCCTCGAAGCCCAGCAGCTTGCAGGTCAGTTCGCGGTCGATCGGGTAGGTGGTACCGGCCAGTGCGGCGCTGCCCAGCGGCATGCGGTTGGTGCGCTTGCGGCAATCGACCAGGCGCTCGTAGTCGCGGCTGAGCATTTCGAACCAGGCCAGCAGGTGGTGGCCGAAAGTGACCGGCTGCGCGGTCTGCAGGTGGGTGAAGCCCGGCATGATGGTTTCGGCTTCGCGCTCGGCCTGCTCCAGCAGGCCCTGCTGCAGGCGGGTGATTTCGGCCAGGATCAGGTCTATTTCATCGCGCAGCCACAGGCGGATATCGGTTGCCACCTGGTCGTTGCGGCTACGGCCGGTGTGCAGCTTCTTGCCGGTGATGCCAATGCGGTCGGTCAGGCGTGCCTCGATGTTCATGTGCACGTCTTCAAGGTCGACGCGCCAGTCGAAGTTGCCGGCCTCGATCTCGGCCTGGATGGTTTTCAAACCATCGATGATGGTGTCGCGCTCGGCATCGCTGAGCACGCCGACTTGCGCCAGCATGGTGGCATGGGCGATCGAACCCATGATGTCGTGGCGGTACAGGCGCTTGTCGAAATCGACCGAGGCGGTGAAGCGGGCGACGAAGGCGTCGACGGGCTCACTGAAGCGGCCGCCCCAGGACTGATTGGTCTTGTCGGTGCTCATGGATTCACTCATTGCAGGCGTGAACGAAAAAGTGGCGCCGATAATAACAGGGTTGAGACGGCTGCCGCAGGGCGCCGGTCGACAGAAATGCCCGGAAAATGGCAGTGAATGATTTGAAGGAATGAACGGCAGTGTTCCACGGACCGTCTACAGTTGGACAGAAGACTGGCAGTGAATCTGCCGGCCGAGTGAATCTTTGGCCATCGCACCGGTCTAGAGCGTGACCGCAGTGTCGCTCGAACCACACCTGTCTACGCTATACCTGTGCGAGACTCATTCAGGAATCCAGCGCAATTATGAATGTCCTGATCGTTGATGACGAACCCCAAGGCCGTGACCGCCTTAGCCGGCTGCTCGGCGAACTGGAGGGTTACACCGTGTTGGAGCCCAGCGCTACCAACGGGGAAGAGGCCCTGACCCTGATCGACAGCCTCAAGCCCGACGTGGTGCTGCTGGACATCGCCATGCCAGGCCTGGACGGCTTGCAGGTCGCGGCCCGCCTGTGCGAGCGCGAGGCGCCGCCGGCGGTGGTGTTTTGCACCGGGGATGACCAATACAGTGCCGAGGCATTCAAGGACAGTACCCTCAGCCATGTCGCCAAGCCCGTTCACCCTCAAGCGCTGCGGGATGCACTGCGCAAGGCCGATAAACCCAACCGGGCGCAACTGGCGGCACTGACGCGGCCGGCCAATGAAGGCGGTGGCCCGCGCAGTCATATCAGCGCCCGCACCCGCAAAGGTATCGAGCTGATTCCGTTGGACCAGGTGGTCTACTTCATTGCCGACCACAAGTACGTGACCTTGCGCCACGAAGGTGGGGAAGTACTGCTCGACGAGCCCCTCAAGGCGCTGGAAGACGAGTTTGGCGACCGCTTTGTACGTATTCACCGCAATGCCTTGGTTGCCCGGGAACGCATCGAACGCCTTCAGCGCACGCCCCTGGGCCACTTCCAACTGTTCCTCAAAGGCCTGAACGGCGATGCCCTTACCGTAAGCCGGCGTCATGTGGCCGGTGTGCGCAAGATGATGCAGGCCCTCTGAACCGGTGCCCGCATGGCAAGGGCTGGGCCCTTGCTGGCCGGCAGGTCGGCATCACCGTCAGGGTGCAGGGCAGCCCTGAAGGGGCCCTTAGCTGATCCACATCTGCTAGCGATCCTTGCGATGCTGTTATGATCCACGGCATTTCTCTGGATCGGGGCGTTTCATGTCCACTCGCGAAATCCGCATTGCCACCCGTAAAAGCGCCTTGGCCCTGTGGCAGGCCGAATACGTCAAAGCCCGCCTCGAGCAGGCCCACCCTGGGCTGCTGGTGACCCTGGTGCCCATGGTCAGCCGCGGGGACAAGCTGCTCGACGCCCCGCTGGCAAAAATCGGTGGCAAGGGGTTGTTCGTCAAGGAGCTGGAAACCGCCCTGCTGGACAACGAAGCCGACATCGCCGTGCATTCGATGAAGGATGTGCCCATGGACTTCCCCGAGGGGTTGGGCCTGTACTGCATCTGCGAGCGTGAAGACCCGCGCGACGCCTTTGTCTCCAACCATTTTGCCAGCCTTGAAGCGCTGCCTGCCGGCAGCGTGGTCGGCACCTCCAGCCTGCGCCGCCAGGCCCAACTGCTGGCGCGTCGCCCCGACCTGCAGATCCGCTTCCTGCGCGGCAACGTCAACACCCGCCTGGCCAAGCTCGATGCCGGCGAATACGACGCCATCATCCTCGCGGCCGCCGGCCTTATCCGCCTCGGTTTCGAAGAACGTATCACCGCCACCATCAGTGTCGACGACAGCCTGCCTGCCGGTGGCCAGGGGGCGGTAGGCATCGAATGCCGTAGCGCCGACCACGCGATCCATGCCTTGCTGGCGCCGCTGCACCACCATGACACGGCTGACCGGGTGGTGGCCGAACGCGCCATGAACAAGCGCCTGAACGGCGGTTGTCAGGTGCCGATCGCTTGCTACGCGGTGCTGGAAGGCGACCAACTGTGGTTGCGCGGCCTGGTCGGCCAACCGAGTGGCGGCACCCTGTTGGTGGCCGATGCCCGGGCCCCCCGTGCAACTGCCGAGGCCCTTGGTGTAGAGGTCGCCGAACATCTGCTGGGGCAGGGTGCCGAGGCCATCCTCAAAGAGGTCTATGGCGAGGCCGGCCACCCGTGAGCCAATGGCGCCTGTTGCTGACCCGGCCTGCCGAGGACTGTGCGGCGCTGGCGCAAAGCCTGGCGGCAGCGGGGGTGGCCAGCCACTGCCTGCCGTTGCTGGAGATCGAACCCGTGCAAATCCAGGCTGGGCAGCGCGCGTTGCTGCAGGGCCTTGGTGGCTTCCAGGCGATCATCGTGGTCAGCAAGCCAGCTGCACGGCTGTTGCTTGAACAGTTGGCCAACGCCAGCCTGCAGCCGCCCGTTCAAGGCTGGTTCACCGTAGGCGAGGCCACTGCCGCAGTATTGCAGCAGGCGGGTCTGAGGGTGAGTTGCCCGCCGCGTGGCGACGACAGCGAAGCACTGCTGATGCTGCCGGCACTGCGCCAGGCGGTTGCCGTGCCAGCAGCGCGGGTATTGATCGTTCGCGGCGTTGGAGGTCGCGAACTGCTGGCAGAGCGTCTTGCAGAGCAAGGTGCTAGTGTCGATTATCTGGAACTGTATCGTCGCTGCCTGCCGGTTTACCCCGCAGGCACGCTGATGCGCCGCATCGAAGCGGAACGCCTCAATGGCCTGGTGGTCAGCAGTGGGCAGGGTTTGGAACATTTGCAGCAACTGGCTGGCGCCGATTGGCCACAGCTGGCCCGGTTGCCGTTGTTCGTGCCGAGCCCGCGGGTAGCCGGGCAGGCCAGGGCCGCTGGGGCCCAACAGGTTGTGGATTGCCGTGGCGCCAGTGCCGCGGCCTTGCTGGCAGCTGTGCAGTCTTGCACTGCACCTGCCTCTTAAGGCGCTAAGCTGAACGCGATGCGCCCCCATGCAAAGGATGGATACGTGAGCGAGACTGTCTTGTCCAATAACGATCAGCCGTCGGCGCAAACGCCGGCGGATCCCGTTACCACCCCGCCTGCCAAGCGCTCCGGCAATGGCCTTGCTGCGCTGGCCTTGCTGCTCGGCGCGGCCGGGGTGGCGGTAGGTGGCTGGGGGGCCTGGCAGGTGCGTCAACTGCAAGGCAGCGAGTTCGACCAGGGCCAGCACATCGAGGCGCTTAACCAGCGCGCCGAGGCCTTGCAACAGCGTGAGCAGCAGATCAGTGCGCAACTGGCCAGCCTGCCAGCCGCCAGCGAACTGGAAGACCGCCGGCGGCTGGTAGCGCAGTTGCAGGGCGACCAGCAGCGCCTCAGCCAGCGCCTGGAAACCGTGCTCGGCGAAAGCCGCAAGGAGTGGCGCCTGGCAGAAGCCGAGCACCTGCTGCGCCTGGCTACCCTGCGCCTGTCGGCCTTGCAGGACATCACCAGCGCCAAGGCCCTGGTCGAAGGTGCCGACGAGATCCTACGCGAGCAGAGCGACCCAGGTGCCTTTGCCGCCCGCGAGCAACTGAACCGCAGCCTGGCCAAGCTCAACAGCACCCAGCAACCAGACCGCACGGGCCTGTTCCTGAAGCTGGCTGCGCAGCGTGACTTGGTCCAGCAACTGAGCGCGCAGTCACCGGAGTTCGACAGTAATGCCGATGCCCTCGGCGCCTTGACCGCCGATGGCGACGGTGTCAGCCGCCTGTCGCAGTGGTGGGCGGAAATCTCCAAGTATTTCCAGGTTGACTTCAATGCCGACGAAAACGTGCGCCCATTGCTGGCCGGGCAGCAACTCAACCAGTTGCGCCTGGCATTGAGCCTGACCATCGAGCAGGCCCAGTGGGCGGCGCTCAATGGCGACGCGAAGGTCTATACCCAGGCGCTGGATGATGCCCGCAGCGTGCTGCTGGCCAACTTCAATGCCGACAACCCGCAAAGCAAGGCCATGCTCGACAGCCTGAATGCCTTGGCCGAGCAGCCGGTGTCGGTGGTCACCCCTGACCTCAGCGAAAGCCTGGCAGCCGTTCAGGCCTACATTCAGCGCCGCCATCTGCCGGCCGAGGCCGAGGGGGGCAAGCCATGAAGCGAGTCTACCTGCTGGCCGTACTGGCCATCGTGGTCGCTGCTGCGCTGGGTGTCGCCGTCGCCAAGCACAGCGGTTACGTACTGGTTTCCTACGGTGGTTTCCGTTATCAATCGGGGCTGTGGGCGGCGTTGGGTGGGCTGCTGGCGGTCGTTCTGGTGTTGTGGTTGCTGCGCTACCTGGTGGGGCTGTTGCTGACCTCCAGCGGCGTGGTCAACCCTTGGTCGCGGCGCAACCGTCGCCGGCGTATTCGCTTGGCAATCGAACAGGGCCAGCTCGACCTGGCCGAGGGTCGCTGGGCCAGCGCCCAGCGCCATTTGCACCGTGCCGCGGAGGCCGAGCGCCATCCCTTGCTGTACTACCTCGGTGCAGCGCATGCCGCCAACGAGCAAGGTCGCAGCCAAGACAGCGACAACTTGCTGGAGCGTGCCCTGGAGCGCCAGCCACAGGCAGAACTGGCCATTGCCCTGACCCATGCCCAACTGCAGATGGACCGGGGTGAAAGCGATGGCGCGCTGGAGACCTTGCTGGCCATGCAGGAGCGCCACCCGCACAACAGCCAGGTCCTGCGGCTGTTGCAGCGCCTGTACCTGGAGCGCGGTGATTGGTCCGCCTTGATTCGCCTGTTGCCCGACCTGCGCAAAGGCAAGGTTCTACCGGCCGCCGAGCTTGCTGCCCTCGAGCAGCGCGCCTGGGGCCAGAACCTGAGCCTGGCCACAACCCGTGGCGAGGACGCGCAAAGTGCACGGCAGGCCCTGGAGCGCGCCTGGCAGCAACTGACTGCCGCCCAGCGCCAGGAGCCGCAACTCGTGCTGGCGTACGCTGAACAGCTACGCCAGGTAGGTGCCGAGAGCGATGCCGAACAGGCATTGCGTACGGCTCTCAAGCGGAACTACGAAAGCCATCTGGCTCGCCTGTATGGCCTGGTGCGTGGCGATGACCCGGTGCGCCAGTTGCAAACCGCCGAGGGCTGGCTCAAAGACCACCCGCAAGATGCCAGCCTGTTGCTCACCCTTGGCCGCCTCAGCCTGCAGAACCGTCTGTGGGGCAAGGCGCGCGATTACCTGGAAAGCAGCCTGCGCATGGAGCGCAACCCCGAGGCCTGCGCCGAACTGGCGCGCCTGCTCGCCGGCCTGGGTGAGACGGAGCGCAGCAACCAACTGTTCCAGGAGGGCCTTGGCCTGCTCGACGAACGCCTGCTGGCGTTGCCGCTGCCAGAAGGCGTACGCGCCTGACCTACCCCATAGCCCGCGGCAAGGCGCGGGCTTTGGGGGCTGGTGATTTATCTTCCGTTGCATGCTGAATCTGCATTCCCAGTCCTCAGTCGCCTCCTATCGAATAGACGGAAATTTCTTACGCGTTTCAGCGACTTGTCGTTGCTGTAGCGCCTTGAAACAAAGCCCGTCTTTCCTCTACCGTTCCAGGCCACACTCTCATCCCGGGACCTTCACCACCCATGCTGCTGGCCCGTTTGCGCACCTTGTTTCTTCCTGCTTGCCTGGCCGCACTGGCAGTGCTGGCTGCGTCCTTCCAGTTGGATAACATGCTTGGGCTGGCGCCATGCCCGTTGCGCTTGAGCCAGCGGTTGCTGCTAGCCCTGTATGCCCTGCTGAGCCTGGCCAGCGTGCTGCAGGCACCGCGTGCACGTGGCCTGCGGCGTTACGCATGGGCGACGTTGGCCTGCTCGCTGGGCGGGGCGGCGCTGGCCGCGCGGCAGGTCTGGCTGCAGGGTGCTGAAAGGGTTGTCGATGCATGCCCGCTGCCGATCGGGCGTGTATTCGAGCAGGGTTGGGTGGAGGCGGCCCGGCAACTGCTATTCGGCGGCCCGGAGTGCAGCGCGCTGAGCTGGAGTTTTCTCGACCTGACCCTTCCCGAGTGGAGCCTGTTGGCTTTCCTGCTGCTGGCGGCGCTGCCCGCGAGCTGCCTGCTGGCGTATCGTTTCCGCACCCTGGCAGGCGCTTGACCTGGCGCAAGGTTGAGTCATCAGAATGACCAATGGCCATGTAACACGGTATTAAACACTTGTATGAAGTTTGTCCACTGCGTACCTTGAAGGGCAACACGTGCGGGAATAATCTCGCAGCACGGATACTCAAAACACAACTGCTCGATGCCGTCCTGCTGATATCACCTTTGTGCGCGCCTTCGCAGCGCGAGGTGCAGCGGCATCTACCCAGAAGGGAAGAGATCGCCATGCTCGATAGTTGTCAGAACGCTCAGGAACGCTGGGGTGGGGTTCACGAACTTATTGATCGTTGGCTGAAGGAGCGCAAGGAATTGGTGCAGTCTTTCCGCGCGTTGCGCGCCAAAGAGCTGGCCTTTGCCGACAAGGATACGAACGGGGATTTCTGTGGCCTGCTTGTGGACTACTGTTCGGCGTGGCACTTCGAGGTCTGCGAGCAGCTGGTCAGGGAAGCCAAGGCTTTCGGTGACGAGAAGGCACTGAAGCTGGCCGAAGAAATCAACCCACGCATCAATGACATCACGCAGATCGCGTTGGCGTTCAACGATCATTGTGCGAAAGCTGAGTGCAAGGACACAGAGCGCTTTGCCGAAAAACTGGGCAAGCTCGGTGGCCTGCTGCATGAGCGCTTCGAACTGGAAGACTGCCTGATCGAAGTGCTGCACAACGCGCACAAGGAAGAGGACGCGGTACAGGCCTGATGGTTGGCGTCAGTCGCCAACCCCCAGCAGTTCGATTTCGAACACCAAGGGGGTATAGGGTGCGATCAAGTCGCCTGCGCCCTCTGCTCCATAGGCTTGTGCAGACGGAATGACAAGGCGCCACTTGGCGCCAACGTGCATCTGCGGCAACGCTACCTGCCACCCCTCGATCACCGAGCCCAGGCTGAACCACTGTGGCGTCTGGTTCTGGTCGAATACCGAGCCGTCCGGCAACCTGCCTACGTAGCGCACCTGCACTTTGCCACCGGCTTTCGGCTGCGCGCCACTTCCTGCCTGCAGCTCGTTGTAAAGCACGCCCTCTGGCAACTCATGCACGCCAAAACGCCCCCGCTCATTGGCCATGAAGCGTTTTTCCGCCGCTTGCTGCTTTTGCGCCTGGTCATCGCTTTCCTGTGCATCATGCTGCTGCAGCACGGCCTGCATGCGTGCCTTGTCGAGCTTCAGCGGCTGCCCTTGGTAGGCCTGGCGCAAGCCATCGACCAAGGCATCCAGTTGCAGGCCAGGCATGTCCTGGCGCAGCCGCTCGCCCAGGCTGGCCCCAAGGCTGTAGGCGAGATCGTGTTCATCACTGTCGGCCAGGGCGAGGGGCGCCAGCAGGCATAAACCTAAAACAAGAAATCGAGGCATGGTCAGTTCCTGCGCCAATGAGCGTGGAAGTATGCCAGTGTTGAATATGTGTATTGGCTTTTTCGCGGCTTTGCGTGGGCGCGGCTTTGAGTCGCAACAGGGCAGCGGCGCGGCAAGGCTTTGTCCAGCATCTACACTTACCCGCAGCTGCAAGCTTACAACGTTGCCCAGGCATGCAACGCGGCGTAACTATTACGGTCAACATGCCCTAGCGGCGGTAGCAGCAGAAGCATAGTATGAGCCGCACTCTCGTCAGCCAGGAGGTAAACCATGTCGGCCAAAAAGAAGCCAGTAAGTACGCCGTTACACCTGCTCCAGCAACTTTCGGGTAGTTTGCTCGAACATTTGGAAGAAGCCTGCTCGCAAGCGCTGGCTGATGCGGAAAAACTGCTGGCAAAGTTGGAAAAGCAGCGTGGCAAAGCGCAGGAAAAACTGCACAACGCTCGCTTGAAACTGCAAGGTGCAGCCAAGGCCGGTAAAGCCAAGGCACAGACCAAAGCGCAAAAAGCCAGCGCTGAACTTGAAGAACTGCTGGACTCCCTCAAGGAGCGTCAAACCCAGACGCGCGCCTACATTCAGCAACTCAAGCGCGATGCCCAAGACAGCATCAAGTTGGCCCAAGGTGTAGGCAAAGTGCGTGAAGCCGCGACCAAGGCCCTTGACCAGCGTGCAGCCAAAACTGCCAAGCCAGCTGTTGCCAAGCCGGCGACCAAGCCAGCCAGTCGAGCCACTACCGCAGCCAAGCCAGCAGCTAAAGCTACCGCCGCCGCAAAACCTGCGTCTAGGCCTGCCGCCAAGGCCCCCGCCGCCGCAAAACCTGCGCCCAAGCCAGCCGCCAAGGCCACTGCCGCCGCAAAACCTGCGTCCAAGCCAGCCGCCAAGGCCCCCGCCGCCGCAAAACCTGCGCCCAAGCCAGCCGCCAAGGCCACTGCCGCCGCAAAACCTACGCCCAAGCCAGCCGCCAAGGCCACTGCCGCCGCAAAACCTACGGCCAAGCCAGCCGCCAAGGCCACTGCTGCCGCGAAACCTGCGGCCAAGCCAGCCGCCAAGGCCACTGCCGCCGCAAAACCCGCAGCCAAGCCAGCCGCCAAAGCAACAGCCACCGCCAAGCCTGCGTCCAAGCCGGCAGCCAAAGCATCTGCAGCCACCAAACCTGCGCCCAAGCCAGCTGCAGCCAAGGCGCCAGCACGTACCGCAGCGAAACCGGCTGCCAAGCCTGCCGCCAGCAAACCAGCCGATGCCAAACTGGCTACGCCTGCCCCCAGCGCTCCGGCTGCCGCTGCCAACTCGGCCACTTCGGTAGCGCCATCGGCGCCGGCCAGCACGCCTGCTCAGGCACCGTCTTCGGCGTCCTGAAGCGCTGCAGCCGCGGCGCGTAGCTGCAGCAACGCGTCATGTTGTCGGCCCTGGTCCGGCACCAGCCGTGCCAGCCAGTCGTCCGTGGGCTCAGCAGAGTTCACGGGCCACTGCTGGGCACGTTCTTGCAAGCGTTCCAGCAACGCTCTTTCTGCCTGTAATTCCAACCCTTTCACTTGCTCGCGCACAAGTGCCAGCCGGCTATCCAGCTGTGCTGCCGCGCGCCATTGCTGGCGCAGGTCGCGTAGCGGGGTGACCACTGTCCGTTGCCAGGGGTCGGCAATGCCTTGCAATGCCTGCGCGCGCTGGTCTGTCACGGCAACCCCACGCGCCTGCAACCACGTGGCGCACAGCAGCAGGCAGACATCGCCACCCAGTGTTTGCAGTTCAAGGCAGGCGGCTTCTACGCCAGGCCTGGCGTACAAGGCCAGGGCGTGATTCCACAGGTCGGTGTGCATGGTTCCACTCGCGCTATGGGCCGAGGAAGCTGGTAGACTCCGCGACCATCATGATCAGACTATCCAACCTCACTTTACAGCGTGGTCCGCAGCGCTTGCTAGAAGGCGCCGAGATGACCCTGCACGCCGGTCACAAGGCCGGTCTTATCGGCGCCAACGGTGCCGGCAAATCCAGCCTGTTCGCCTTGCTGCGAGGTGAGCTGTCGCCCGATGCCGGCGACTGCCAGCTGCCCGGCGACTGGCGCATCGCCCACATGCGCCAGGAGGTTGATACCCTCGATCGCCTGGCCGTGGACTATGTGCTCGACGGTGACGTGCGCCTGCGCAAGGTCCAGGCCGAATTGGCGGCTGCCGAGCAAGCGCACGACGGCACCGCCCTGGCGCGCCTGCACAGTGAGCTGGAAAGCGCTGACGGCTACACCGCCGACGCTCGCGCCCGCAAGCTGCTGGCCGGCCTGGGCTTTACCAACGAGCAGATGGACCGCCGAGTCGGTGACTTCTCTGGCGGCTGGCGTATGCGCCTCAACCTGGCCCAGGCGCTGATGTGCCCGTCCGACCTGCTGCTGCTCGACGAGCCCACCAACCACCTGGACCTCGACGCCATTCTGTGGCTGGAAGACTGGCTCAAGGGCTACCCTGGCACGCTGCTGCTGATTTCCCACGATCGTGACTTCCTCGATGCCGTGGTCGACCATGTGTTGCATGTAGAGCAGCGCAAGCTGAACCTCTACAAGGGCGGATATACCGCCTTCGAGCGCACCCGTGCCGAACGCCTGGCGCAACAGCAACAGGCCTACGAGAAGCAGCAGGCGCAGCGCGCGCACATGGAAAAGTACATCGCCCGCTTCAAGGCCCAGGCCACCAAGGCGCGCCAGGCGCAGAGCCGGATCAAGGCCCTGGAGCGCATGGAGGAGCTGTCGGCGGCGCACGTCGATTCGCCATTTGACTTCGTCTTCCGCGAGTCGCAGAAAATTTCCAGCCCGCTGTTGAGCATGTCCGAAGGCCGCCTGGGGTATGGCGACAAAGCCATCCTCGACAAGGTCAAGCTGCAACTCACCCCGGGCGCGCGTATTGGCCTGCTCGGCCCGAATGGCGCAGGCAAGTCGACGCTGATCAAGAACCTTGCCGGTGAGCTGGAGCCGTTGTCCGGCCGGCTGGTCCGCGGCGAGAACCTGGCCGTGGGTTATTTTGCCCAGCACCAGCTGGACTCGCTGGACGACAAGGCCAGCCCGCTGCTGCACTTGCAGCGCATTGCCCCCGCCGAGCGCGAGCAGACCCTGCGCGACTTCCTGGGAGGCTTCGATTTCCATGGCGCCCGTTGCGACGAGCCGGTGGTGAACTTCTCTGGTGGCGAGAAGGCCCGGCTGGCGCTGGCGCTGATCGCCTGGGAACGGCCGAACCTGCTGCTGCTCGACGAACCCACCAACCACCTCGACCTGGAAATGCGCCTGGCGCTGACCATGGCCTTGCAGGAGTTCGCCGGCGCCGTGGTAGTGGTATCCCACGACCGTCACCTGCTCAAGAGCACCACCGACGACTTCCTGCTGGTCGCTGACGGCAAGGTCGACACCTTCGACGGTGACCTGGACGACTACAGCCGTTGGCTGGTCGAGTATCGCCAGCGCAGCGCGCCGGCCAGTACTGCGCCGGTCAACCCGGACAAGACCGACAAGAAAGCCCAGCGCCAGGCCGCTGCGGCCTTGCGCCAGCAATTGGCCCCGCACAAGAAGGCCGCTGACAAGTTGGAAGCCGAGCTCAATCAGGTGCACGCGCAGTTGGCCGAAATCGAGACTGCGCTGGGCGACGCTGGGCTTTACGACGCGGCGCGCAAGGATCAATTGCGTGACCTGCTGGCGCGCCAGTCCAAGCTCAAGCAACGCGAAGGGGAGCTGGAAGAGGGCTGGATGGAAGCACTGGAAACCCTCGAAAGCATGCAAGCCGAGCTTGAGGCGCTGTCCTGATGGAGGAGCTGCGTGGTTTGCTGCCAGGGCAGTGGATGGACACCTTCTGGCTGGGCTTGCAGATACTCCTTATCCTGGCGGTGGCTTTTGGCCTGCAGCGCATCGTGGCCCGTGGCCTCAGCCGCCTGGGCCAGCGCTACCCCTTGCCACCGGAGTTGCTGGTGCCCGTGCGCGGTGGCCTGCGCTGGTTGATCATGGGCAGCGCGCTGCTGTTCGTGCTGGAGCGCCTGGGGGTTTCGGCAACGGTGCTGTGGACGGCCCTGTCCGGTTTCGTGGCGGTGGCGGCGGTGGCGTTCTTCGCCATGTGGAGCGTACTGTCCAACCTGCTGTGCGCGGTGCTGATCTTCACGGTCGGGCCGTTTCGTATTGGTGATGTGGTCGAGCTGGTCGACACCCTCGACAAGCCGGGCGTAAAGGGCCGGGTAATCGCCATCAACCTGCTGTTCACTACCCTGCTAGAAGTGCCCGAGGCAGGCGGGGCATTGGTGCAGGTGCCGAACAGTCAGTTCTTCCAGAAGTCGGTGCGGCGCTGGCGCGGGGCCGAAGTGCAGGCCATGCACAAGGACGTGTTGCTCGAGGCGGACTGACATGGCCCGCACAAGCACGCTGAATTCTGCAAAATTTGCTGGTCATATTTTCACCAACACCTTAGCTTAATCTTTTGCAACACTAGTGCGAGCGAGGTGTGTGATGTCGATGGAAGTATGGTTAGGCTTTTTTGCCGCCTGCTGGGTGATCAGCCTTTCCCCTGGCGCCGGGGCGATTGCCTCGATGTCCAGTGGCCTGCAATACGGCTTCTGGCGCGGTTACTGGAATGCCCTGGGCCTGCAACTGGGCCTGATTTTGCAAATCGCCATCATCGCCGCCGGCGTGGGCGCCGTGTTGGCCGCCTCGGCCACGGCGTTCCAGTTCATCAAGTGGTTTGGCGTCGCTTACCTCGTTTACCTGGCGTACAAGCAATGGCGTGCGCTGCCGATGGACATGACCGATGAGTCGGGCGTGCGCCCCATCGGCAGGCCGTTGAGCCTGGTGTTCCGCGGTTTTCTGGTCAACGTCAGCAACCCCAAGGCGCTGGTGTTCATGCTTGCGGTGCTGCCGCAGTTCATCAACCCGCATGCACCGCTACTGCCGCAGTATGTGGCAATCACCCTGACCATGGTCAGTGTCGACCTGTTGGTAATGGCGGGCTACACCGGTTTGGCCGCGCGGGTATTGCGCCTGCTGCGTACGCCCAAGCAGCAGAAGCGCTTGAACCGCACGTTTGCCGGGTTGTTCATTGGTGCAGCGACGTTCCTGGCAACCTTGCGCCGTTCACCCATCTGACAGGCGCGCTGGGATAAATGCAGGTTCGATCGAGTCTTGTCCGTCGGGGTGCTGTCTATCAGGGGGCGGATGATCACAATCATCTGGTTCACATGAGCATGGAGCAAAACCTGCAGCTGGTGCTCTCAACCCATGCCGGGCCGGCATCTTCCATGCGCGCCCCGGCACCGAGGAGGAAACATGGACAAGCCGATTCATCCTTTGTCGGAGATCTTCAAACAGTTGGGGCTGTCTGACGACCCGGTCGAAATCGACCGCTTCATCACGACACACTCACCGCTCGAGGACGGTGTGAAACTGGTCGATGCGCCTTTCTGGAGCGATTCGCAGCGCGCGTTCCTGAAAGAAAAGTACATCGCCGATGACGACTGGATCCCGATGATCGACCAACTCAACGAGGCGCTTCACCCCCAGAAAAAATAAAGCGCCGAGCGGCACCTGACGAGTGAATGGCCGTTGCTATGCTCAGGAAAACAATCGGGGGATAGCGCGATGAAAGATCCCTACGTATCAGGTTTCTGGTGCTCCGTTTCCATCCTGGGCATTCTGACGGCCAGTTACTTCTACGGCATCAGGCAGGCGCATCAACTGAACCAGGCGGTGCAGTTCCTCTACGCCGCCGCCGCGGTCACCGTGGCTGTCGCCGTGGTGGCGCTGGCCTGGATCGCCTGGCAACAGTTGCATCTGAACAAGCGCGAGGTGATCCAGGGGCGCACGTTGCTGACCATCTGGAACACCAAAGTTGCACTACGCCGCGTGGAAACGGTCTTCGATCGTTATTTCTGGGGCAGCTACTGGCATTCGGGGCGCACTTTCGAAGAGGTCATGGGCGAACTCAAGGGCACCCCGCTGGAGCAAAGCCTCGATGCGCTGAAGCGCCAGTGCCGGGTGCTCGACCGCGAGATCCACGACCACCATCATCATTGGCTGGCCAACGCCCGCGACCTGTCCAGCGTGGCCCAAGCCATGGCCCGCGAACGCTACCAGCTGGACCTGGGCGAACCCACGCAAAGCGGGCATGGCAATACCGCTGTGCTCAATCGCGACCTCGAAGTGCTGGTCTACACCTGGTCGGCGCGCCTGCGCAGTTTTGACCACCAGCTGGACGAACTGGAGCGCGGCTACCACTGAATGCGCTTATTCGCCGCGGATGTACTGCTCCAGCTGCTTGATCAGGCTGGCCTGCTCGGCAATGGTTTCCTTCACCAGGTCGCCGATCGACAACAGCCCTAGCAGCTCGCCATTGCTCACGACCGGCAAGTGGCGCAGGTGGCGGTCGGTCATCAGGTTCATGCAGTACTCGAGGTTCTGCCTGGGTTCGACCGTGACCACTGGTGCACTCATGATTTCCCGTACCGGGGTGGCGGCAGAAGAGCGGCCCTTGAGCACCAGCTTGCGTGCATAGTCGCGCTCACTGACGATACCCACCACCTGCTTGCCCTCGACTACCGGCAGTGCACCGATGTTTTTCTCCGCCAGCATTTTCAGGGCGTCGAGCACCGAGTCATCCGGGCCGATGGTGTACACGGTCTGGTGCTGGGACTTGGTCTTGAGGATTTGTTCGACGGTCTTCATACGGGCCTCTGCGGGTGGAAAAGCGCTGTCTCGGTGTAACTAAAGCATCCGGTACGGCGCTCTGCACGGCAATGCAGGAAACGGCATGGAGTCGATTGAAAAACGTCATCGGTGTTCGCCTATGCGGGCCTCTTCGCGGCTAAAGCCGCTCCCACAGGTATGTCATTGGCCTCAGAGCCTGTGATGCACCCTATGGGAGCGGCTTTACCGGTACAGCCGATCAGAGCTTCGGCATTTGCCCGATCCGCGCGACCATTTCGCTGACGACCTGCAGGTCCAGCATGAACTGCTCTACCGTCTTGAACTCGTTGTCGTTGTGCCCGGTGTACTTCACGTCTGGCATGGCCAGGCCGAACTGCACGCCGTTGGGCAGGTCGTGTACCGACGTGGCACCCGCCGAGGTGCCGAACTCATGCTTCATGCCCAGGTTCTCGCTGGCCACCGCGAGCAGAGCCTTCACCCACTCGCCCTCGGGGTTGCGATACATCGGTTCGTCCAGGCTGTAGTCGAAGGCTACCGAGGTGCGGCTCTGCCGGGTCCATTTGTCCAGTCTGGTGGCCAGTTCGTCCTTGATCGTGGCAAGCGGCTTGCCCTTGGGAATGCGCAGGTTCACCGCCAGTTTCAAGCCTTTTTCGTCCACCCCTACATAGGTCAACGACGCGGTCAGCGGGCCCATGAACGGGTCTTTGAAGGCCACGCCCAGCTTGTTGCCCAAGTAGTCCAGGCCCCAGTTGTCGGCAGCGTAGCGGGCGGCGTCGGTGAATTGGTTGTGCTTGAGCGGTACCTGCTGGCCCAGGCCAGCAAGGAAGTCGAGCATGCGTGCAACCGGGTTTACCCCGGACTCCGGCTCCGAGGAATGCGCGGAAACCCCGGTTACTGTCAGCACCACCTGCTTGCCGTCGGCCTTGGCGTCGATGCTGAAGTCACCACCGTGCTGCTTTACATACCCGGCGCCGGCTTGCTGCAGTTGTTTGGCGAGTGCTGCCGGGTTGTCGGTGGCCAGGGTTGCGACCGAGGTGGTGGGGATCTGGTTGGTGGCCAGCCCGCCAGTCAGGTTGATGATTTCAGCACCGTTACCCGTGGCCGGGCGTTTGCTGAAGCTGGCCATGATCGTACCGTAGCCCTTTTCGGCAATGACCACCGGGTAGCCGCCATCCAGCGCCAGGTTGTAATCAGGCGTGGGGTTGCGCTCGAAGTAATAGGGGATCGCATCCCCACTGGTTTCTTCCGTCGTGTCGATCAGCAGCTTGAATTGGCGGGCCAGTGGCAGGTTTTCGTCCTTGGCCACTTTCAACGCGTACATCGCGACAACGATGCCGTTCTTGTCGTCTTCGGTGCCGCGGCCATACATGCGGTCGCCAACCAGGGTGACCTTGAACGGGTCCAGGCGGGTGCCGTCGGCCAGCTTCCAGTTGTCCGGATTGACCGGCACCACATCGGCGTGGGCATGGATGCCGATCACTTCCTTGCCGCTGCCGAGCGAAATTTCGTAAACCCGGTTATCGATGTTGCGGAACGCCAGGCCGAAACTGTCGGCCAGTGCTTTGATCTTGTCGGCGATTTTCAGGAACGCCGGGTTTTCGTACTGCGGCGTACCCTCGACGTTGTAGGTTGGAATAGCCACCAGTTCGCGCAGGGTTTCAGTGGCAGCCTTGCCGTACTTGATGCGGGTATACAGGCCAAGCAGGCGGTTGATCTCGTCCTGTTGCCCGGCGGCCAGCGGTTTGCCGTTCAGGTAGGCCTGCAGTGTCGCCTCAAGGTTATCGGCCTTGGCCAGGTCACTGCCTTTGAGCTTGCCGAGGAACTGCTTGAAGTCACGCGGGTCGCTGCCGTCGAAGGTTTTGACGATTGCCGCGGCCTGTTGCTGAGTGAGGTTGGCCTGGGCCGGTTGGGTGAACAGGCCGATGCTGGCCAGCAACAGGGTGGTGGCGGTGAGTTTTTTCAGGTGCATGGTTGCGCGCATTCCTTCGCCATGGATTGTTATGGGGTACCCGTTGGAGGCAACGGGAGGACGCCCACGCTAACATCAATGGCCAGTGGCACGGGAGTGCCAGAAACGCGACATGTCGCACAAATGAAAAAGCCCCGGGCACAGGCCCAGGGCTTTTTGATATGGCGCACTCGGCGGGATTCGAACCCACGACCCCTGCCTTCGGAGGGCAGTACTCTATCCAGCTGAGCTACGAGTGCAACGCGCACGCATGATACCCATCTGCGCCGGTCGCGTCCATCGCCTTGATCTGTAGCCTTTTTTCCCGGTTGCCTGTGCCGGCCGGTTCGCGGCTGAAGCCGCTTCCGCCCAGTGGGAGCGGGCGTGCCCGCGAAAGGGCCGGTCGCCAGTACGCAAATGATGACTTTTCCGCCCAGCTGTTCAACCATTCGTTCTTTTTTTCGAACAGCCTATTGTCCAACACCCCAGCAGCCGCTTAGCATTCGTTTGAGATTTCAAACGCTCGATGCCCTGCCTTGGGCGCTTTTCAACAATCAACAATTCGGGAAGCCGACATGCAGCTCAAAGACGCTCAGTTGTTCCGCCAGCAAGCCTACATCAACGGTGAGTGGCTGGATGCGGACAATGGCCAGACCATCAAGGTGACCAACCCGGCCACCGGTGAAGTCATCGGTACCGTGCCTAAGATGGGCACCGCGGAAACCCGCCGCGCCATCGAAGCTGCCGACAAGGCCCTGCCGGCCTGGCGTGCCCTGACCGCCAAAGAGCGCTCGACCAAGCTGCGTCGCTGGTTCGAACTGATGATCGAGAATCAGGACGACCTGGCTCGCCTGATGACCACCGAACAAGGCAAGCCGCTGGCCGAAGCCAAGGGCGAAATCGCCTACGCCGCCTCGTTCATCGAGTGGTTCGCCGAAGAAGCCAAGCGTGTCTATGGCGACACCATTCCGGGCCACCAGCCAGACAAGCGCCTGATCGTCATCAAGCAGCCAATCGGCGTAACCGCGGCCATCACCCCGTGGAACTTCCCGGCTGCCATGATCACCCGTAAAGCCGGCCCGGCCCTGGCCGCTGGCTGCACCATGGTGCTCAAGCCTGCTTCGCAAACCCCGTACTCCGCCCTGGCCCTGGTCGAACTGGCCCACCGTGCCGGTATCCCGGCTGGCGTGCTGAGCGTGGTTACCGGCAGCGCTGGTGAAGTTGGCGGCGAACTGACCGGCAACTCCCTGGTACGCAAGCTGTCCTTCACCGGCTCGACCGAAATCGGCCGCCAGCTGATGGAAGAATGCGCCAAGGACATCAAGAAGGTTTCCCTGGAGCTGGGTGGCAACGCCCCGTTCATCGTGTTCGACGACGCCGACCTGGACAAGGCGGTCGAGGGCGCGATCATCTCCAAGTACCGTAACAACGGCCAGACCTGTGTCTGCGCCAACCGTATCTACGTGCAGGACGGCGTCTACGACGCGTTCGCCGAGAAGCTGGCGGCTGCGGTGGCCAAGCTGAAGATCGGTAACGGCCTGGAAGATGGCACCACCACTGGCCCGCTGATCGACGGCAAGGCTGTCGCCAAGGTTCAGGAGCACATCGAAGACGCCGTTTCCAAAGGCGCCAAGGTACTGTCCGGCGGCAAGCTGATCGAAGGCAACTTCTTCGAGCCGACTATCCTGGTTGATGTACCGAAAACTGCTGCTGTCGCCAAGGAAGAGACCTTCGGCCCACTGGCGCCGCTGTTCCGCTTCCAGGACGAAGCCGAAGTCATCGCCATGTCCAACGACACCGAATTCGGCCTGGCTTCGTATTTCTACGCCCGCGACATGAGCCGTGTGTTCCGTGTTGCCGAAGCCCTGGAGTACGGCATGGTGGGTATCAACACCGGCCTGATTTCCAACGAAGTGGCGCCATTCGGTGGCATCAAGGCTTCTGGCCTGGGCCGCGAAGGTTCCAAGTACGGTATCGAGGACTACCTCGAAATCAAATACCTGTGCATCAGCGTTTGATCGCACGGTAACGGCTTTACCTCTGCCAGCGGGGCGCGAGAGCGACGTCTCGCTGGCCTTTTTTACATTGCAGTACCTGGTGGCTAGGGCGCTTGTGGCAGTCGATCAACGAATACTGTTCGCGAGCACTCCCAGCCACCCCCGAATAAAAGCGCCATTACTGTCGGCGCAATGAGGGCATTATGAGCAAGACCAACGAATCCTTGATGCAACGTCGTGTAGCTGCCGTCCCGCGTGGCGTTGGCCAGATTCACCCGATCTTCGTCGACAGCGCGAAGAACTCGACCGTGATCGACGTTGAAGGCCGCGAAATGATCGACTTCGCCGGCGGCATCGCAGTGCTGAACACCGGCCACCTGCACCCGAAAGTGGTTGCAGCCGTGCAAGAGCAGCTGACCAAGGTCAGCCACACCTGCTTCCAGGTGCTGGCCTACGAGCCTTACGTCGAGCTGTGCGAAAAGATCAACAAGCTGGTCCCAGGCGACTTCGACAAGAAGACCCTGCTGGTCACCACCGGCTCCGAAGCCGTTGAAAACGCCGTGAAAATCGCCCGTGCCGCCACTGGCCGTGCCGGCGTTATCGCCTTCACCGGCGGCTACCACGGCCGCACCATGATGACCCTGGGCCTGACCGGCAAAGTCGTGCCGTACTCCGCAGGCATGGGCCTGATGCCAGGCGGCATCTTCCGCGCCCTGTTCCCGAGCGAGCTGCACGGTGTGAGCGTTGACGACGCCATCGCCTCGGTCGAGCGCATCTTCAAGAACGACGCAGAGCCACGCGACATCGCTGCAATCATCCTGGAGCCTGTACAAGGCGAAGGCGGCTTCCTGCCAGCGCCTAAAGAGCTGATGAAGCGCCTGCGCGCCCTGTGCGACCAGCACGGTATCCTGCTGATCGCCGACGAAGTTCAGACCGGCGCTGGCCGCACCGGCACCTTCTTCGCCATGGAGCAGATGGGCGTTGCGCCTGACCTGACCACCTTTGCCAAGTCCATCGCCGGCGGCTTCCCGCTGGCCGGTGTATGTGGCAAGGCCGAGTACATGGACGCTATCGCTCCGGGTGGCCTGGGCGGCACCTACGCCGGCTCGCCGATCGCTTGCGCCGCAGCCCTGGCCGTGATCGAAGTGTTCGAAGAAGAGAAACTGCTGGACCGCAGCAAGGCAGTGGGTGAGCGCCTGACCACCGGCCTGCGTGAAATCCAGAAGAAGCACCCGATCATTGGCGACGTTCGTGGTCTGGGCTCGATGATTGCCGTCGAAGTCTTCCAGAAAGGCACCCACACTCCTGACGCCGCTGCTGTTGGCCAGGTTGTGGCCAAAGCCCGCGAAAAAGGCCTGATCCTGCTGTCTTGCGGCACCTACGGCAACGTTCTGCGGATTCTGGTTCCGCTGACCGCCGAAGACGCGCTGCTGGACAAAGGCCTGGCCATCATCGAAGAGTGCTTCGCTGAACTTGCCTGATGTGACGCGCTTCAGAAAAAACCCGCCTCGGCGGGTTTTTTTATGCCCGGTGATGCGTCGGAGGCTATGGTTGTTGGATGATGCGCCCAGCACGTTGTAAAAGACTGAGGCAAGGATTTACAGGAGTAGTTGGCGATGAACGCTGCAGAGCCCACCCCACCGAGCGTACTGATCGTCGAAGGCGACCCATGGGTACGCGACATGCTCAGCGAGATGCTGCTGAGCGTTCGCTGCGATGCCCGCCTTCAGGTCTGCGCCGACGGCTCGCAAGCGCTCACCGCCCTGGCCGCCAAGCCGGACCTGATCATTGCAGCACGTGAGCTGGCTGGCATCGACGGCCTCGACCTGCTGCGCAAAGTACGCGCCAAAGGGTCGGGATTGCCGTTCATCCTCATGAGCAACCGCAGTGACAGTGCGAGTGTGCGTGAAGCCCTGCCGCTGCACCCCACGGCGTACCTGAGCAAGCCCCTGAACCTGGGTAACCTGCGCAAGCGCCTGGAACAGTTGCTGCTGGGCGTGGGCGAAGAAATCGCCTGCCCGGTGCCGCCCTTGCAGCCCGGTGCCAGCCTGCGCGCTTACCTCGAACAGCGCCGGGCTACTGCCGATGGCGGGCCGCTGCTGGCCGATTTGCAGGTGGCGATCAAGCGAGCCCTGAACCCTGAGGGCCTGAACCTGAAAGTGCTGGAAGAAGAAGTCTGCCGTGACCCGCAAGTGACCGCGGTGCTGATAGCGGCTGCCAACAGCGCAGCGCTGCACCGTGAAGCACCGGTGCAAACCCTGCTGCAAGCCCTGAACAAGCTGGGCAGCACGCAAAGCATGAACCTGATTCTGGGCATGACCCTCAAGCGCAGCGCCCGCCTGAGCGACCCCTTGCTGGCGCAGCATGCGGCGCAGTACTGGGACTTGTCCCTGCACACCGCCGAATATGGCCGTACGCTGGCGCGCCTGCTGGCGCTGGACGAAGGGCTTTGCTATTGCGCAGGGTTGCTGCATTGCCTGGGCGACCTGGCGGTGCTGCGCTGCCTGCAGGAATGGCGCCTGGCGGGCGGCGAGCTGGACGAAGACAAGGTCCAGTTGTCGCTCAACGAGTTCGGTGCCGCATTCGGCTCGGCGCTGCGCACCCGCTGGCGCTTGCCGTTGGCTTTACGCGAGCTGATCGCGGCGATCTATCAACTCGGTGGCGGGGTGTACTCGCGCGATATTCTGGCCATGAACCTGGCCGGGCAGTTGGCGCGGCTACCGGCTGAGCAGGGGCTGGCGAAGATTGCCAGTGGCAAGACGGCGCGTTTGCTGAAGATGGGCTTGCCGGAGCTGACCCGGTTGCGCAAGGTGGAGAACCCCGAAACCAGTTCGCAGCCCGCGGCTGAAGGCCCGATACAAGCCGACGATGCTCCTTGAACCGGGCAGGCGTAAGGGGGTTCAACCGCGCACGATCTGGTTCTTGCCCTGCCGCTTGGCCTGGTACATCGCCGCATCGGCGCGGGCATACAGGCTGTCCAGCGCCACATCTTCAGCGGTCAACCCGGTAAGCCCCTGGCTCACCGTTACCCCGTAAGTGTGCGCCCCATGGCTGAAGCTCAAACGCTGAATCTGCCGCTGTAGCCGCTCGGCTATCTGCCCGGCCAGCTCGGCACTGCACCCTGGGAAGACTGCCGCGAACTCTTCGCCGCCAATACGCCCGAACAGGTCGCCACGGCGCAACACGGCCTTGCCGCTGTCGGCGATGTGCTGCAGCACCTGGTCGCCTTCCTGGTGGCCATAGCTGTCGTTTATCTGTTTGAAGTCGTCGATGTCCAGTAACAGGAAGGCCAACGGCGTGCCGTTTTCCCGGGCGCTGTCAAACGCCGCTTGGGCGCATTCGAAGAAGTGCCGGCGGTTGCTGCTTTGGGTCAGCACGTCAATGGTGGCCAGGCGCTGCAACTCGCCTTCCAGCTGCTTTTTCTCGGTGATGTCTTCGGCAATGCCGACGATGATCACGCGGTCGCCGTCATGCTGCTGGTTGATGTAGCACTTGTCGCTCAACCAGCGCACTTGCCCGTCGGCATTGATGATACGGTACTCGCGGTCCTCGACCGCGCCTTTGAGCAGCACCTGGGCCAGGCTGCGCTCGGCGTATTCCAGGTCGTCGGGGTAGATGCTGTCGCGCCACTCGTTGAAGTCGGCCAGTACCAGGCTGGCCGGGCGGCCGAAGATGCGCTCGTAGGCGGGGCTTACGTACAGCACTTCGCGTGTTTCCCAATCGAAGGCCCAGAGCACCGCGTTGACACTTTCGAGCAACGAGCTGAACAGCTGTTCGCGTTCGCTCAGGCGGGCGACTTCACCTTGCGCATGAAGGAGCGCCAGTAAAGTGCGGGCGGCTCCCGGTGGTACCGGGCCTGGCGATGTCATTGGAATATTCTTGGCCATGTGCACGTAGCGAGTCTCGACGTGAAAGCGTGCGGCCAGCATCCTGCCCGCCACGCGGGCGATGTGCGGGGTTTGAGTGGGGGCGAGGTGGGGAAGTTCCAGCTGGCACGCCCCATGCTGGGGCGTGCCGATCAACGGCGATCAGGCGCCGATCGGGCGCAGGGAATAGGTTTTCAGCTGTGCCGCGAAGTCGCGCAGGGCTTGAATACCACTGGTTTCGGCTTCGTGTACCCAGTCCTTGATGGCGGCCAGCATGTCATGGCCGTTGGCGCTGGTGCGGGCCCAGATCTGCTGCAAGGCCAGGCGCTTTTCGTAGATGGTCTTCAGGGCCTGGCTGTGCGCAAGCATCGATTCGATGCGCACATGATGGCGGTCTTCGAGCAGGCTGGTTTCACGGGATAGCAGGCGCTTGGCACGGCGGAAGTGGTGGCGCACCGAGGCGTCGACACGCGCCAGTTCCAGCTTTACCAGTGGGGCGATCACCAATTTGCGGTACTGGGCCATGATCTGAAAGCGGTTGTTGAGGATCGCCATGGCGGTGTCCATGTCCAGGCTACCTTTGCCTTCCACCCGATGGGCAATCGGCGCCACACGCTGCACCTTGGCCAGGCGCAGCAGGCAGAACAGACGGATCCACGCCCAGCCCATGTCGAACTCCCAGCGCTTGACCGACAGCTTGGCCGAATTGGGGTAGGTGTGGTGATTGTTGTGCAGCTCTTCACCGCCGATCACGATGCCCCACGGCACCAGGTTGGTGGCCGCGTCACGGCATTCGAAGTTGCGGTAGCCGAACGCGTGGCCCAGGCCGTTGACGACACCGGCAGCCCAGAACGGGATCCACATCATCTGGACCGCCCAGATGGTGATACCGAGGGTGCCGAACAGCAGCAGGTCGATCACGGCCATCAACGCGATGCCGCCCAATTTGTAACGCGAGTACAGGTTGCGCTCGATCCAGTCATCAGGGCAGTTCTTGCCGTAGATGCGCAGGGTGTCTGGGTTGCGGGCCTCTTCGCGATACAGCTCGGCGCCTTTGCGCAACACCGTGCTCAGGCCTTTGTGCACGGGGCTGTGCGGGTCGTCGGGTGTTTCGCACTTGGCGTGGTGCTTACGGTGAACCGCCGTCCACTCGCGGGTGTTCTGCGCCGTGGTCAGCCACAGCCAGAAGCGGAAGAAATGCTTGAGCGCGCCGTTGAGCTCAAGGGCTCGGTGCGCAGAGTAGCGATGCAGGTAGACCGTGACGCTGACAATGGTCACGTGGGTCATCAACAGGGTGATGCCGACCAGTTGCCAGGCCGACAAGTCGAGCAGGCCGTTGTACCACATAGATGTAAATGCCCTCGAAATGCGGGGGGAAGGGTCGATTATCCCTTGGTGGGGAAATAAAACCAGTCAACTGTTCAGACAGGAGGTCACGACATGTTTCAGCCTTTATAATGCCCCTTTCTTTTCAATGGGCTATCCCACCCGACATGTCTGTTTCCGTTCGCGACGCCTTGCGCATGGCCGCGCTTTATGTGGTGCTCTCGATCCTCTGGCTGGTGCTGGCCGAGGTGATGCTGCAGAGCATGACCGACGACCCCCTGGCATTGACCGTGGGGCGGCAGATCAACGTGGTGGTGTGGGTGCTGTGCAGTGCCTTGCTGATTTATCTGTCCAGGGTTCGGCTGCTGCATTTCATCGGCCATGGCGCGCGGTTGCGCTGCGAAGACCGGGAACGCCTGCGCATGGCCGCCGCGGTGTTCGACAGTACCTTGGAAGGGGTGCTGGTAACCGACCGCCAGGGCCTGATCGTGCACGTCAACCGTGCCTTCATGCGCATTACCGGTTACCAGCAGCACGAGGTGATCGGCCAGCGCCCGAGCAAGTTCAAGTCGGGCCGCCATGGCCAGGCCTTCTACCAGCAGGTTTACGCCACCCTGGCTGAAAAGGGCGAGTGGAGCGGCGAAATCTGGAACCGGCGCAAAAGCGGCGAAATCTACCCGCAGTGGCAAACCATCTGCGCTATTCACGATGACGAGGGTGAGCTGAGCCATTACGTGGCCGTGTTCAGTGACATCAGCGCGATCAAGCATTCGGAGCAGGAACTGGCCTACCTGGCCCACCACGACCCGCTGACCGGCCTGCCCAACCGCTTGCTGTTCAACGACCGCGTCGAGCAGGCCCTGGCCGCGGCGCAGGCCAACAAGCGTGGGTGCGCCCTGCTGCTGCTGGACCTGGACCACTTCCAGAGCATCAACGATGGCCTTGGCCACACCATCGGTGACCAGTTGCTGAGGCTGGTGGGGGAGCGCCTGGGCAAGATACTGGGCAATGGTGTGACCTTGGCCCGGCTGGGCGGTGACGAGTTCGGCGTGCTGGCCGAAGGCTGCCAGCAAGTCGGCCAGGCAGGCAAACTGGCGCAGGGCATCATCGAGCGCATGCGCGAGCCGTTCCTGTTCGATGGCCATCGGTTGTTCATCAGTGTCAGTGCCGGTATCAGCCTGTTCCCCAGCGATGCCTTGTGTGCCGAACAGTTGCTGCGCAACGCCGATTCGGCGTTGTACAAGGCCAAGGACAATGGGCGAGCCTGCTATGCGCTGTACACCGAAGAACTGACGGCCCACGCCCAGCACCGGGTTGAAACAGCGGGCGAGTTGCGCCGCGCACTGGAGCACGACGAACTGCGGGTGTTTTTCCAGCCAGTCCACGACCTGGCGACCGGCAGCCTGGTCGGGGTCGAGGCGTTGGTGCGCTGGCAGCATCCGCAGCGCGGCCTGGTGCCGCCGGGCGAGTTCATCCCGATCGCCGAGCGTACCGGCCTGATTGCCGAAATCGATGCCTGGGTGCTGCGCCAGGCCTGCCGGCAAATGGTGCAGTGGCAGGCGCAAGGCCGGCAATTGGCGTTCGTGGCGGTGAACATCTCCAGCCGGCTGTTTGGCCAGCATGAGTTGTACCGGCAAGTGGCCGACGTCCTGCACGACACCGGCCTGGCCCCCGCCTTGCTGGAGCTGGAAGTGACCGAAAGCGCTGTGATGGAAGACCCGGAGGTGGCGCTGGAGCAACTTCACCGCTTGCGTGAGCTTGGCGTGACCCTGGCCATTGATGACTTTGGCACCGGCTATTCTTCGCTGCTGCGGCTCAAGCGTTTGCCCGTTCAGAAGCTGAAAATCGACCAGGGCTTCGTTGCCGGGTTGCCGCTGGATGAGGATGACATCGCGATCGTGCGGGTGATCATCGCCCTGGCCCGCAGCATGGGCATGCAGGTGCATGCCGAGGGTATCGAGCAGGCAGAGCAGGCCGCCTTCCTGCTGCAGCAGCAGTGCCAGCTGGGGCAGGGGTACTGGTTCGGGCGGCCGGTGCCGGCTGCGGATTTGCACTGGGGTTGAGGGCCTCTTCGCGGGTTTGCCCGCGAAGAACTCAACGCTTGTTCAAGCCTTTCGCCAATCGGTCGCCACCCAGCTGGATCAACGCCACCAGCGCCACAAGCATGGCGATCACGGTCAGCATGATCTGGCTGTCGAAGCGCTGGTAGCCATACCGGTAGGCGATGTCGCCTAGCCCTCCGGCACCGATCGCCCCGGCCATGGCCGAGGAGTTGATGAGGGTCACCAAGGTGATGGTGAAACCGCCGACAATGCCCGGCAACGCTTCGGGCAACAACACATGCCAGACAATGTGCCAGCGCCGGCAACCCATGGCCTGCGCGGCTTCCACCAAGCCATGGTCGACTTCGCGCAGGCTGACCTCGGCGATCCGGGCAAAGAACGGCGTGGCGGCGATGGTCAGCGGGACAACCGCCGCCCACACACCATAGGTCGTACCCACCACCAGCCGGGTGAACGGGATCAGCGCGACCATCAGGATCAGGAACGGGATTGAGCGGAACAGGTTGACGAAGGCGCCCAGTACCCGGTTCAGCAAAGCTGCCTCGAATATGCCGCCCTTGCCGCTGGTGACCAGCAGCAGCGCTAGGGGTACCCCCAGCAGCAGGGCGATAAGCGACGACACGCCAACCATCAGCAGGGTATCGAGCAAGCCTTCCAGCAGACGATCAAACCACATGGCCCAGCACCTCCACGTTGTCCGCCCAACGGCGGGCGCGTTGCAGCAATTGTTGGGTATCGTGCGGTGCGTGCTGCACCGACAGGATCAACTGGCCCAGGGCGTGCTCGCCAATGGTCGCCACGCCGCCCTGCAGCAGGCGCACGCGACCGCCCAGGTCGTGGAACAGGGCAGACAGTTCCGGCTCGCCAAGCACAGTCAGTTGCAGTACCACGGCGCAGTCACGGCTTGTGGGGTGGGGCTGCAGGCTGGCTTGCAGCGCCGCAGGCAGCCGCGCCTGCAGCGGCGCAAGCAGGGTTCGGGTGACCTCGTGGTGAGGCGCGCCGAAGACACGCCAGACTTCGCCCTGCTCGACCACCTCGCCGCGGTCCAGCACCACCACCCGGTGACAGATATCACGGATGACCGCCATCTCGTGGGTAATCAGCACGATGGTCAGGCCCAGGCGCCGGTTGATATCGCGCAGCAGTTCCAGGATCGAGGCCGTGGTCTCCGGGTCCAGCGCGGAGGTGGCTTCGTCGCACAGCAGGATCTCGGGGTCATGCACCAGTGCCCGGGCAATGCCCACGCGCTGTTTCTGCCCGCCTGACAATTGCGCGGGGTACACGTGGTGTTTCTCCTGCAGGCCGACCAGTGCCAGCAGCTCCCGGACCTTGCGTTGTCGCTCGCCCTTGGCCACGCCCGCCACCTTCAAGGGCAGCTCGACGTTCTGCCACACCGTCTTCGCCGACAGCAGGTTGAAATGCTGGAAGATCATGCCGATACGCCGGCGCAGCGCCACCAACTGGTCGTCATCGAACGCCGCGATGTCCACCTGGTCGATCAGTACCCGGCCGTGGCTGGGGCGTTCCAGGCGGTTGATGGTGCGTAGCAACGAAGACTTGCCGGCGCCGCTGCGGCCGATGATGCCGAACACTTCGCCCTGGCGAATGTTCAGGTCAATGCCGTGCAAGGCGGGTTGCGCCTGCCCGTGGTAGGTCTTGCCCAGGCCGATGAAGCGTACATGGGCTTGATTGATTTCCGGGTGCAGGGCGTGCTCCCTGGCCGTTGACGCTAGCGGTTGGGGGGTGGGCGCCTTGAATGCGCTGGCCTGGCTCATGTCAGCCTTCCCAACCGGCCTGGTACAGCTTGCCGTGAGCCTTGTCCAACGCTGCGCGTACGGCAGGCGAATGTTGGTAGATGTCGACGAACTGTGCCAGGCGTGGGTCGTTTTTGCTCTGCGGGCGAATCACGAATTGAATCACGTACTCCTTGTTTTCCAGACCGTCGAACAGCAGCGCTGAACTGGCATCGAAGCTGTTGGCCAGGCGAATGTATGCCGGGTACCCCTGCACCAGGTCGGCATCGTCATAGGCACGCACCAACTGCACGGCTTCGACTTGCAGGATCTTCAGCTTTTTCGGGTTGGCGACAATGTCGTCCTCGGTGGCTTTGTAGCCAACCCCTGGCTTGAGCGTGATCAACCCGGCCTTGGCCAGCAGTTGCAGGCCGCGGCCGCTGTTGATCGGGTCGTTGGCGATGGCCACGCTCGCCCCTTCAGGCAGGTCGGCGAAGCTTTTGTACTTTTTCGCGTACAGCCCCACGTTGTTGATGATGCCCGGTGCATAGGGCACCAGGTCGAAGCCCGCAGCCGCCTTGGCATTCTCCAGGAACGGGATGTGCTGGAAGTAGTTCACGTCGATGTCGCCGCTGTTGAGGCTGACATTGGGCGCGATCCAGTCGCTGAACTCGATCAGCTTCACCTCCAGGCCTTGCTTGTGGGCTTCTTCCACGGCGGCTTCCAGCGGGATCGCAAAGGCCGAGGTAGTGCCGATCTTCAGGGGTTCGGCGGCCTGGGCAGCGGCGCACAGGCCAAGGGACAGGGCGATGGCCACGACGGGCCGGAACAGTTTTTCAAGCATGGTGCAGGGCTCCAGTCGGTGCAGGGGTAGGGGTGCGGGTAAAGCGGTAAGCCGAACCAGGGTGGTCGGCGGGCAAGTGCGGGTGGCCGGCTTGGAACAGTTTCTGGCGCAGGGTGCCCTCGGCGTACGCGGTCTTGTAGCGGCCGCGTTGTTGCAGTCGAGGAACGACCAGGTCGATGAAGTCCTCAAAGCTCTCCGGGGTGACGGTGCGGGTCAGGTTGAAACCGTCCAGGCCGGTCTCGTCGAGCCAGGCGATCAACTGTTCGGCGACCTGCTCGGGGTTGCCGACTAGCTTCACGTAGCGCCCGCCCAGCGCGTGCTGTTGCAACAGGCGCCGGCGGGTCCAGGCGTTGCCCTGCAACTGGCGCGTGGCTGACTGAATGGCGTTGCCCTGGCTGAAGGGGATCGGCTCGTCCAGTGCATAGGCCGCGAAGTCAATGCCGGTCGAGGCCGCAAAATGTGCGACGCCGGCCTCGGCGCTGGCGTGCTGCAGATACTCGGCATGCTTGGCCTGGGCCTGTTGCTCGGTCGCCGCGACGATCACCGTGATGCCCATGAATACCTTGACCGCCTGTGGGTCGCGCCCGGCAGCCGAGGCAGCCGCGCGTACCTGCTCGACCTGGGCGCGGGCCGCGGTCTTGTCCTGAGCACTGATGAACACACATTCGGCATGTTGCCCGGCGAAGCCCAGGCCCCGTTGCGAACTGCCTGCCTGGAACAGTACCGGAGTGCGCTGCGGCGAGGGTTCGCACAGGTGGTAGCCCTCGACCTTGTAGAACTCGCCCTGGTGCTGCACCTTGCGCACCTTGTCGGGGCGGGCATAAATGCGCTGCGCGCGGTCAGCGACCACCGCGTCGTCGGCCCAGCTGCCCTCCAGCAGCTTGTACAGCACCTGCAGGTACTCGTCAGCCTGGTCGTAGCGGCGGTCATGTTCGAGTTGCTGTGCCAGGCCCATGGCCCGGGCGGCACTGTCGAGGTAACCGGTGACGATGTTCCAGCCAACCCGGCCCTGGCTCAGGTGGTCCAGGGTGGATAGGCGTCGGGCGAACAGGTACGGCGCCTCGTAGGTCAGGTTGGCGGTAAGGCCGAAACCCAGGTGGCGAGTGACGGCGGCCATGGCCGAAACCAGCAGCAAGGGGTCATTGACCGGCAACTGGATGGCCTCTTTGAGGGTGACGTCCAGCGATTGCCCATAGATATCGTAGGTGCCGACGATATCGGCAATGAACAGCCCATCGAACAGGCCGCGCTCCAGCAGGCGTGCGAGCTGGGTCCAGTACTCCAGGCTGGTGTACTGGGTCGAAGTGTCCCGTGGGTGGGTCCACAGGCCGTGGTTGATATGCCCTACGCAGTTCATGTTGAAGGCATTGAGCAGGATTTGCTTGGCCATCAGAGGGTCCCCCGGCGTGGCGGGTTGACGTCGTTGAGGTAGTAATTGCCGATGGCGTGGTATTTCCAGCGGACCGGGTCGTGCAAGGTGTGCACGCGGGCGTTGCGCCAATGGCGGTCGAGGTTGTGCTCGGCCAGCGTCGCTTGGCTCCCACTCAGTTCGAACAGGGCAGTGCCGGCGGCAAGCGCGATTTCCGTGCTGATGGCACGCGCTTCGGCCACGGCGATAGACGCTGCGGCGACGGTGTCGGCGGTGCTGTCGTTGCGGGCGCGGTCGAGGTATTCGCCAGCGCGTTCCAGCAGGGCTTCGGCCGCGTGCAGGCGGATCGCCAGGTGGCCGAAGCTTTTCAACGTCAGAGGGTCATCGCTTGCCTTGTCCAGGCCTGCGTCGACCCATGGTCGGCTGCGGGTGCGCACGAAGTGCAGGGCATCCTCGTAGGCGGCGCGGGCGATGCCGGTGTCGATGGCGGCGTGAAGAAGCTGCGCCAGCGGGCCGACCGGGGTGGGGCGCTCGAAGGCGCTCTGGAAAGGCACCACGTCCGCTGCGCTGACGTAAACGTTGTCCAACAGGACCGAGCCGCTGCCGGTGGTGCGCTGACCAAAGCCGCTCCAGTCGTCGATCACCTGTACGCCCTGGCTATCGGCCGGCACGAACACCAGGTGCTGCACGCCCTGTTCATCGACCACCGACGTAGGGATACGCTGGGCGTAGATGGCGCCAGTCGCGTAGAACTTGCGGCCGTTGATGCGAAAGCCGTCACCGTCACGGCTCAGGCGGGTGGTGCGTTCGTTGGCGGTCTTGGTACCCAGCTCGGCCAGGGCATTGCCGAAACGGCGGCCGGCCAGCACTTCGCCATACAGCCGCTTCTGTTGTTCGGGGCTGCCGTTTACCCGCAGTACTTCCAGGCTGTAGAAATGATTCTGTGGGATCTGCCCCAGCGAGCCGTCGGCCTGGGCGATGCGGGCGATGACCTTGGCCAGGGTGACGTTGGACACGCCAGCGCCGCCGAAGGCCTTGGGCACACTGATGGCCCACAGGCCGGAGCGGGTGAACAGGTCCAGTTCGCTGTGCGGCAGCCGGCGTTCGCGGTCGCGCAGGGCGCTGTCGCGGCGCAGTTGTTGGGCGATTTCGTCGGCGACATGCAGGGCTTGGGTGTCGCTGGTGATGATTCTGATGGTCATGGGTTTCTCCGGGCCTTGGGAGCGCAATGCGGCCCATCGCGACACAAGGCCGCTCCTGCAGGGATACGCGGTTCCATGCCGGTCCGCGCCACGGGTAGGAGCGGCCTTGTGTCGCGATGGGCTGCAAAGCAGCCCCCAAGGCCATTGAATTCAGATCCAGGAATGCCGCGCGGGCAAGGTCCCGTTAAGGTGGTAAGCCCCAACCGCGTGGTACTTCCAGCGCACCGGGTCATGCAGCGTGTGCACCCGGGCATTGCGCCAGTGGCGGTCGAGGTTGAATTCGGCAAGGGTGGCGCGGCTGCCAGCCAGCTCGAACAGCTTTTCGCTGGCCTGCAAGGCAATTTCAGTGGTCAGCACCTTGGCTTCGGCCACCGCAATGGACGCGCGCGCAGCGCTCGCGGCATCGACTGGCGCGGCGCTGACCTCGTCAAGCACCTGCGCGGCCTTGCGTAGCAACGCTTGCGCCGCATGCAGTTCAAGCTTCAGGTGCCCGACGTCAGCGATCACGTAAAGATCGTCGCTGGCGCGCTCGACATTGGCGTCGACCCAAGGCCGCGACTTCTCGCGAACGAACTTGATCGCATCTTCGATGGCCGCTTCAGCGATACCTGCATCGATTGCTGCCTGGATCAACTGCGAGACCGCGCCCTGGGTATTGGGTATATCGCGCTGGCGCCAGTTGTCGATCACCAGCGCCGCCTCCACCGGCACCTGGTCCAGCAGCACCGTGCCGCTGGCGGTGGTGCGCTGGCCAAACCCGGACCAGTCATCGACGATGCGCAGCCCCGGGCTGCCTCTACGTACGAACGCCAGGCGCTGACGGCCGTCGTCGTCCAAGGCTTTGACCGCCACCCAATGGGCGAACAGGGCGCCGGTGGAATAGAACTTCTCGCCACTGATGCGATAACCGTCGCCGTTGCGGGTGATACGCGCGGTGAGCGTGAGGGTGTCCTTGGTGCCGCGCTCGGGCCCGGCATTGCCGATGCGCCAGCCTTCGAGCACGCTGCGGAAAACAAACGCCTGTTGCGCTTCGCTTGCCGTCAGGCGCAGCAGTTGCAAGATGCCGAACTGGTTCTGCGGGATTTGCCCCAGGGCCGGGTCGGCGGCGCTGATCAGGCGGAACACTTCAGCGATGGTGGCGAACGAAACATCGGGGCCACCGTGGGCTCTGGGTACGCTGATGCTACCCAGCCCGCTGCGGGTGAACAGCTCGACCTCGGCCCATGGCAGCTTGCGTTGCTGGTCGCGGCGGGCGGCATGCTCGCGGGCGATCCCGGCCAGTTCGCGTGCCGCTTGCAAGGCTTCGGCGTCGTTGCGCAACACCTTGGCTGGCAGTAACGGGGGAGCGCTGTCGAGATCGCTGTGTAATAGGCTGTTGGGTTGGCTGGACATCAGTACCGCTCCTTGGCTGTACTCAATGCCCTGGCGTTACGCACTGGGGAAATTGTGATGCTGACCATTCCTGACCTCGCGAAAAGTAAAGCCGCTACAGCTGGTCGCGGCGAACGTGTGCTGGTCCGGTGGTCCGGTTGATATACCCTAATGCTTTATAAAAATTTAATGAACTAACTCTTTGGAATATATATAGAAGAAGAGATTTCGCTGGCTACGCCGACCTCTTCGCGGATGAACCCGCTCCTGCACGACCAGCGTTAACCCTGTGGGAGCGGGCGAGCCCGCGAAGGGCCCAGAGCAGGCCTACTCGGAAGCAGCAGTCCCAAGGAACTTGCGCAAGAACTGCCGGGTACGCTCTTCCTTCGGCGCCGCAAACAGCGCTTTGGCCTCGCCTTGCTCCACGATCACGCCTTTGTCGAAGAAGATCACCCGGTTAGCCACGTCCCGGGCAAAGCTCATTTCGTGCGTGACGATGACCATGGTGCGCCTTTCTTCGGCCAGGCCGCGAATAGTCGCCAGCACTTCACCCACCAGTTCCGGGTCCAGCGCCGAGGTCGGCTCGTCGAACAGAATCACCTCGGGCTCCATGGCCAAGGCGCGGGCAATGGCCACCCGCTGCTGCTGGCCACCGGACAGGCGCCGCGGGTAGGCATCTTCCTTGCCCGCCAGGCCAACCTTGGCCAGCAAGCGGCGGCCCAGTTCGACAGCCTGTTCGCGCGGGGTCTTCTTGACGATCACCGGCCCTTCGATCACGTTTTCCAAGGCTGTGCGGTGCGGAAACAGGTTGAAGTTCTGGAACACAAACCCCGCCTGCTGGCGCAACCGGCGGATTGCACTTTGCTGCCCCCCCAGCGGGCGGTTGGCATCGATGCTGATGGCGCCGATCTGGATCTGCCCGGCGTCGGGCGTTTCCAGCAGGTTCAGGCAGCGCAGGAAGGTGGTCTTGCCCGAGCCGCTGGGGCCGATGATGGCCACCACCTCGCCGGGCTGTACGGTCAGGTCGATGCCGTTGAGCACGGTCTGGCCCTTGAACCGCTTGGTCAGGCCTTTGACTTCAATCATGCTCAATGCTCCTGGTCATGCTGGTTGACCCGCGCTTCCATACGGTTCTGGAAGTGCGCGAGGATGCTGCACAGCACCCAGTAGATAACCGCCACCGCCACGTACATGGTGAACACTTCGAAGGTGCGTGCAGTAATCAGCTGCGCCTGGCGGAACAGCTCGGGTACCTGGATGGTGGCTGCCAGGGCGGTGTCCTTGACCAGCGAAATGAAACTGTTGCCCAGCGGTGGCAGGGCGGTGCGCAGGGCCTGGGGCAGGATCGCACGGCGCATGGCCTGCACCCGGGTCATGCCGATGCTGGCCGCGGCTTCCCATTGGCCACGGTCAATCGATGAAATCGCCGCGCGCAGGATTTCGCAGATGTAAGCCGCCATGTTCAGCGACAGGCCAATCAGCGAGGCCGGGATCGGGTCGAGTTCGATCCCGATCTGCGGCATGCCGAAATAGATCACGAACAGTTGCACCAGCAGCGGCGTGCCGCGAAAGAACGACACATAGATCCGCGCCAGCCAGTTGAGCGGCAATACCTTCGACAGCCGCATCAGCGCCAGGGCAAAGCCCAGCACCAGGCCGAAGAACATGCCGCCCACGCTGAGCAGTACGGTGTAACCCGCGCCCTTGAGCAGGAAGGGCGCGGAGTCGGCGACGAGTTGCAGGCTTTCGGCGATCATTTAGTGACATCGGCACCGAAATATTTTTCCGACAGCTTGGCCAGCGTGCCGTCAGCCTTGAGCTTGTCGATGGCCTTGTTGATGGCCGCCAACAGTTCAGGCTCGCCCTTGCGTAGAGCCACGCCGCTTTCCAGGCGCGAGAAGGCATCGCCGGCCAGTTCTGTGTCCTTGGCTTTCTGCGCGTATTCCAGCGCCGCCAGGCGGTCGATCAGGATGGCGTCGATGCGGCCGTTGCGCAGGTCGGCGAATTTGCTCGGGTCGTCTTCATAAGTGCGCACTTCGGCTTTCGGTACGTCTTGTTTCACCCACTGCTCGTAGTTGGTGCCCAGACCCACGCCGACCTTTTTGCCGGCCAGATCCTGCGCACCGTTGATATTCAGCTGCTCGGCCTTCTTCTTGAGGATCAGCGCCTGGATGCCGGAGATGGTGTAAGGCTCGGAGAAGTCATACTTCTTTTTGCGTTCTTCCGAGATGGTCACCTGGTTGACCACGATGTCCAGCCGTTTGGACTCCAGCGCGGCCAGAATACCGTCCCACTTGGTTGGCTGGATCTTGGCCTTGACCCCCAGCTCTTTGGCCAGCAGTTCGGAGAGCTCGACTTCGAAACCGGTCAGCTTGCCGTTTTCATCCTGAAAGCTGAACGGCGGGTAGGTGCCTTCGAGGCCGACGTTGATCACGCCTTTTTCCTGAATGGTTTTCAGCTCTTCGCCGGCGAAGGCCTGGCCGAGCAGACCAGCACCCAGCACAAGGGCCAGGCTGGCATTGAGTAGCGGTTTGGCGAACTTCGACATGGCAGAGCCCCGCGCGTGTTGTGTAGGGAGAGGGTGGCGACTATAGAGTTGGCTTTTTAGGCCTGGAAATAATAAAAAATTATTTTGTTACTTCCATTTTGTTCGTTATCAGAGCGTGATTGCTTTGAGGGTAGGCGAGGTTGCCTGCACCGTCACCGCAGGGTGTGCCCGACATGGCGCAGGATGGAATAAAGCATAGTTTTTTCCAAGAGGCGGATTTGCCGTAGAGTGGATTGCACGCAGGCACGCCCGGCCCTTTCGCGGGCATGGCGAAACAACCCGATGGCCTATACGGCAGGAGAAAACCGTGAGCGAACAACCATTATCCGGGCGCTGGCAGTTGCAGAGCATCGTAACCGGCCTGCGCGGCGCGCGTGAGCAGTGGCGCACCCGCAATGGCCGCAGCAGCGGCGAGCAGGGTGGCCGCGAGCTGCCGTCGCGCGAGGCGATGCGGCAGATCCTCGAGCAACTCTGTGGTGCGCTGTTCCCTATGCGCCTGGGCCCGGTCGACCTGCGCGAAGAAAGTGAAGATTTCTACGTGGGCCACACCCTCGATGCCGCCCTGACCGCCTTGCTGGCCCAGGCCCGCCTGGAGCTGCGTTACGCCGCCCGGCAAAGCCAGGCCGAGCTGGCCGGTGTGGATGCTCACGCGCTGAGGCTGGTACAGGATTTCGCGGCAGCCTTGCCAGCGCTGCGGGTGTTGCTCGACACCGATGTGCTGGCTGCCTACCACGGCGACCCGGCGGCCCGTAGCGTCGATGAGGTACTGCTGTGCTACCCGGGCATCCTGGCGATCATCCACCACCGCCTGGCGCACCATCTGTACCGGGCAGGCCTGCCACTGCTGGCGCGCATCAGTTCGGAACTGGCGCATTCAGCCACCGGTATCGACATTCACCCTGGCGCGCAGATCGGGCCGAGTTTCTTCATCGACCACGGTACGGGGGTGGTCATCGGCGAAACCGCGATCATCGGCGAGCGCGTGCGTATCTACCAGGCTGTGACCCTTGGCGCCAAGCGTTTCCCAAGCGACGAGTCGGGCACCTTGCACAAAGGCCTGCCACGCCACCCAATCGTCGAAGACGATGTGGTGATCTATGCCGGCGCCACGGTACTGGGGCGCATCACCATCGGTAAAGGCTCGACCATTGGCGGCAACGTGTGGCTGACCCGCAGTGTGCCAGCCGACAGCAACATCACCCAGGCCAACTTGCAGCTGGATTGCCAGGACAAGCATTGACCTGAAATTTGCCTGGCGTGCACCGGCACTTTTCAAGGTGAAACGGGCTCCTACAAGGACCGCACAGCTAGCGACCGATGTGCGCGCCAGGCGCGGGTTAACCCGCGAAAAGGCCGGGCCAGAAGCGCGCCAGTCGGCGCCCCAATTCGCATTGAACACCGATCCATGTTTAACTTGAACGCTTGTTCAATGAAAAAACGCTGGTCCGCTGCCGGTGTTCAACAGGAGGATTCCTTTGCTGAACCCGTTCATTCCGAACCTCACGTCTTTTGACGAGGTGCCTGCCCCATGAGTGCACCGACCCCATCCCTTTCCAACAGCAAGATCCGCATGAACCCGCCGGTGTTCTACTTTGCGGCAAGCTTCATCCTCATCTTCGGCCTGGTGGTCATCTCCAACCCGCAAACCGCAGGCGACTGGTTGCTGGCGGCGCAGAACTGGGCGGCCAATACGGTCGGCTGGTACTACATGTTGGCAATGACCCTGTACCTGGTCTTCGTGGTGGTCACCGCCTTGTCCGGCTACGGCAAGATCAAGCTCGGTGCCGACCACGACGAGCCCGAGTTCAGTTACCTGTCATGGGCTGGCATGCTGTTTGCGGCTGGCATCAGCATTACGTTGTTCTTCTTCTGTGTGTCCGAACCGCTGACCCATATGCTGCAGCCGCCCCAAGGCGAAGCGGGCACTGCGGAGGCCGGGCGCCAGGCCATGCAGATCCTGTTCCTGCACTGGGGGTTGCATGGCTGGGGCGTGTTCGCCTTCGTCGGCATGGCGCTGGCCTACTTCGCCTACCGCCATAACCTGCCGCTGGCGTTGCGTTCGGCGCTGTACCCGCTGATCGGCAAGCGCATCAACGGGCCGATCGGTTATGCGGTGGACGGCTTCGGCATCATCGCCACCGTGTTCGGCCTGGGCGCCGACATGGGCTTTGGCGTGCTGCACCTGAACGCCGGCCTGGATTACCTGTTCGGCATCAGCCACAGCCAGTGGGTGCAGGTGATCCTCATCACCCTGATGATGGGCGCGGCAGTGGCCGTAGCCGTTGCCGGGGTAGAGAAGGGCGTGCGGGTAATGAGCGACATCAACCTGTTCCTGGCCTGCGCACTGCTGCTGTTCGTGCTGTTCGCCGGGCCTACCCAGCACCTGTTCAACACCCTCATCCAGAACCTTGGCGATTACCTGGGCGCCTTGCCGCGCAAGAGTTTCGACGTGTATGCCTACGGTGAGAACCGCGACTGGCTGGGTGGCTGGACAGTGTTCTACTGGGCCTGGTGGATTGCCTGGGCGCCGTTCGTGGGCTTGTTCATTGCGCGCATTTCCCGCGGCCGTACCATCCGCGAGTTCGTCTTTGGCGTGCTGCTGATTCCGCTGGGCTTCACCCTGGCGTGGATGTCGATCTTCGGCAACAGTGCCCTGGACCAGGTCATTAACCACGGCATGACCGCGCTGGGCCAGTCGGCTTTGGACAACCCGTCCATGAGCCTGTACCTGCTGCTGGAAACCTACCCCTGGAGCAAGGTGGTGATCGCCACCACGGTGTTCATCAGTTTCGTGTTCTTCGTCACCTCGGCCGACTCTGGCACCGTGGTGCTGTCGACCTTGTCGGCCACCGGTGGGGATGCCGATGAGGACGGGCCGAACTGGCTGCGCATTTTCTGGGGCGCGATGACCGCGCTGGTCACCAGTGCGCTGCTGTTCGCGGGCAGCATCGATTCGCTGAAGTCGGCGGTGGTACTGACCTCGCTGCCCTTCTCGTTGATCTTGCTGTGCATGATGTGGGGGTTGCACAAGGCCTTCTACCTGGAGTCGCAACGGCAGATCGCGCAAATGCACTCGCTGGCACCGTTCGCCCAGTCACGCCGCGGCCGTGGCGGCTGGCGTCAACGTTTGAGCCAGGCGGTGCACTTCCCGTCGCGTGACGAGGTGTACCGCTTCATGGACGATGTGGTGCGCCCGGCGATTGCCGATGTGCGTGAGGTGTTCGAGCAAAAAGGCCTGGTGCTGATCACCCAGGATGACCCAAGCCACGACAACGTCAGCCTGAAAGTGGGGCATGGTGAAGAACAGCCGTTCATTTACCAGGTGCAGATGCGTGGCTACTTCACCCCATCGTTCGCCCTGGGTGGGCTGGGCACGCAGGAGTTGAAGAACCGCCGCTACTACCGGGCGGAGGTGTACCTGAGCGAAGGCAGCCAGAACTACGACCTGGTTGGCTACAGCAAGGAGCAGATCATCAACGACATCCTCGACCAGTACGAGCGGCACATGCAGTTCCTGCATCTGGTCCGCTGACCAGGCGTTCCTGCTCTGGCCTCTTCGCGGGCACGCCCGGTCCCACAGGCACATCACAGGTTTCGAAACCGGTGCCGGACCTGTGGGAGCGGGCTTGCCCGCGAAGAGGCCGGTACAGGCAACAACTAAAAGGGCACATCCCCGAGGATCGTCGCCCGATGCATCACCCGCCGATTGGGCCGGTAGTCATCCACGGCAAAATGCTGGGTCACGCGGTTGTCCCAGAACGCCACGTCATTCTCCTGCCAGCGCCAGCGAATGCTGAACTCCGGCCGTGTGGCATGGGCGAACAGCAGCTTCAGCAACGCCTCGCTCTCCAGCTCGCTCAGCTCATTGATGCGCGTGGTAAACCCCTCATTGACGAACAACGCCTTGCGCCCGCTCACCGGATGCGTACGCACCACCGGGTGCGACAAGGGTGGATTGTTGCGCCGCGTGGCTTCCCAGCGCGCCAGGTCTTCAGCGGTGGTGCCAAAGCGTTCCAGCGGGAACGACTTGGTGAAGTCGTGAGTGGCGGTCAGCCCGTCGAGCATGCCCCGCAGCGGCGCCGACAAGGCTTCAAAGGCAGCGATGCCGCTGGCCCACAAGGTATCGCCACCGTAGGCCGGCAACTGCTTGGCACTGAGCACCGCACCCAGTGCCGGGGTTGGCAGGAAGGTCACGTCGGTGTGCCACACGGCGTTGTCGCGCACATCAGTGACCGCCGTGTCGAGCACCAGCACCTGCGGGGTGTCCGGCACATTGGGGTAGATCGGGTGAATGTGAAGGTCGCCGAAGCGGGCGGCAAAGCGCGCCTGTTGTTCCGGGTTGATCGGCTGGTCGCGGAAGAACAGCACCTGGTGCTGCAGCAGCGCCTGTTCAATGGCGTCGCGTTGTGCTGCGGTGATGTCGCGGCTGATGTCCACGCCGCTGATCTGGGCGCCGAGCGCCGGGCTGAGGGGAGTGATGGTCAGGCTCATGTCAGTCTCTTCAATCAGGCGCCAGTGTGCTGGCGTGGACAATGGGGTTCAGTGGCTTTGCCCGTGCCAGGGCACCAGCTTGCGTTGCAGGGCGCGCAGGCTCATTTCCAGTGCGAAGGCGATCAAGGCGATCAGCAGGATGCCCAGCACTACTACGTCGGTAACCAGAAACTGCGCCGCCGACTGCACCATGAAGCCCAGGCCACTGGTGGCGGCAATCAGCTCGGCGGCTACCAGCGTCGACCAGCCAACCCCCAGGCCGATGCGGATCCCGGTGAGGATGTCGGGTAGCGCGCTTGGCAGGATCACGTGCCGGATCAGCTGAGCCTTGCTTGCGCCCAGCGACTGCGCTGCACGCAACTTGGCCGGGTCGACGGTACGTACCCCGGTGGCGGTGGCAATGGCGATCGGCGCAAAGATCGCCAGGAAGATCAGCAACACCTTCGACAGCTCGCCGATGCCGCACCAGATGACAATCAAGGGCAGGTAGGCCAGCGGCGGTATCGGCCGGTAAAACTCGATCAGCGGGTCGAGGATGCCGCGTGCCACGCGGTTGTAGCCGATGGCGATGCCCACCGGGATGGCGGTCAGCGCGGCGGCCAGCAGGGCCACGCCGATGCGCCCCAGGCTGGCGCCCAGGTGCTGCCACAGGCTGGCATCCATGTAACCCTGGGTCAGCAAGGTCCAGCCCTTGGCCAGGATGTCGCCGGGCGAGGGCAGGAACAGCGGCTCGACCCAGCCGGCGGCAGTCACCAGCCACCACGCCAGCAACAGGCTGGCGAGGGTCAGGGTGCTGATCCAGCGGGTGGAACGTGGCTGGCGCAGCTTGATGGCTGGCCTGGGTTGGGCGTTGTGTTTGCCGGTTACCGGCAGGTCCAGGCTGCTCATGCGCGCTCCTGCAGGCTTTGGCGTTGGGAAAACACCCGCGCCAGTACGTGCTCGCGGGTTTCGATGAAGGCCGGGTCGGACTTGATCGCCCGGGCCGATTCGCCAGCGGCATAACGCTGGCCGAAGTCCAGTTGCAGGCGTTCCACCACGCGCCCCGGGTTGGGCGCCAGCAGTACCAGTTCGCTGGCCAGGAATACCGCTTCTTCGATGTCGTGGGTAATCAGGAACACCGGCTTGGCGGTGCGTTGCCATACCTGCAGCAGCAACGCCTGCATCTGCTCGCGGGTGAAGGCATCGAGGGCGCCGAACGGTTCGTCCATCAATAGCACCCGTGGGTCGGCTGCCAGCGCCCGGGCCAGGCCCACGCGTTGCTTCTGGCCGCCGGACAACTGCCAGATGCGCCGCTCGCCGAAGCCGGCGAGGTTGACCAGGGCCAGCATCTCGCGGGCTTTGGCTTCACGCTCGGCGCGCGGTACGCCGGCCAGCTCCAGGCCGAATGCGACGTTGCCCAGCACGTTCTGCCAGGGCAGCAGCGCGTCGTCCTGGAACACCACACCGCGCTCGGCTCCAGGCCCTTGCACCGGTACACCGTCGAGGGTGATGCGGCCGCCACTGGGGGTAACGAAGCCGGCGATCAGGTTGAGCAGCGAGGTTTTGCCGCTGCCGGATGGCCCCAGGGCCACCAGCAGTTGGCGCGGCCCCAGGCTCAGGTTGATGTCGGCCAGCACCGGGGTGGCGGCACCGGGGTACTGTGCGCTGATGCGCTCCAGTTCGAGCAAGGCCATGGCGGGCTCCGGTTCAGTTTGGAAGGAACTTGGCGCTGACGTACGGCGAGTAGTCCGGCAGTACGGCGTCAACCTTGCCTTGCTGCTTGAGGAAGTTGGCCGTGTCGGTCAGTGCCTGGGTGGTGGGTGCGCCCAGTGCGCTGGCCTGGTCGGCGGCCAGTGGGTAGACGTTGCCCTCCAGCAGCACCGGAATGTCGCTGGCCTTGGCGCCGGACAGCTTCACCAGTTTGTCCACGTTGCCTTTTTCCGCCAGCCAGGCTTGCGGGTCTTTGCGGTATTCGGCGTAGGCATCGAGGGTGACCTTGGCGAAAGCCTTGACCACGTCGGGGTGCTTCTCGGCGAAGTCCTTGCGCACGATCCAGGCATCGAAGGTGGGTGCGCCTTTTGCGGCCAGCTCGCCCGAGGTGATCAGCACCTTGCCGTTTTCCTTGGCCACGCCCAGGGCCGGGTCCCAGACGTAGGTGGCGTCGATGTCGCCGCGTTTCCAGGCGGCAATGATCGCAGGGGGCGCGAGGTTGAGTATCTGCACCTTGGAGGGGTCGATGTTCCAGGTCTTCAGGGCTGCCAGCAAGCTGTAGTGGCCAGTTGAAACGAATGGCACGGCGACTTTCTTGCCGACCAGGTCTTGTGGCGTCTTGATGCTGTCGCGGGCGACCAGAGCCTCGCCTGCGCCAATCTGCGTTGCAATCAGAAACGTCTCGACCGGCAGCTTGCGGGTGGCGGCGGCGGCCAGCGGGCTGGAGCCCAAGTAGCCGATCTGCACGTCACCGCTGGCTACTGCGGTGATCACATCGGCGCCGTTATCGAACTTGCGCCAGTCAATGCTGGCCTTGCTGGCTTTTTCGTAGTCGCCATCTACCTGCGCCACCTTGGCGGGGTCGACAGTGGTCTGGTAGGCAACGGTCAGGTCGGCCGCCTGGGCCAGCCAGCTGGCGCTGGCGAGGGTCAGGGCGGCGAACAGTCGCAGCGGGGCATGCGGGATCATGGTGAACCTCTCGTCAGGCAAACTGGGGTATGCGAGAAGGCTAAATGATCTAAAAAATTTAAAATAAATAACTTTTTCGCATTAGCTTAGGAGGTAAAGCTGTAGGAGCGGCCTTGTGTCGCGATGGGGCGCGAAGCGGCCCTGACGATGGCTGCTGCGACGCTGAGCGTTCAGGGCCGCTTCGCGCCCCATCGCGACACAAGGCCGCTCCTACAAAAGCCTGCGAAGAGCCATAACCTGGGTCAATGGCGAAATCAGATCAGCCTGCTAGGCTTCTCCGTCCGTATAGAACTTTAAGGAATTAGGTTATTAGCAAACGTTTGCAAATAGCTAAATGCTATTAGAACCCGCAGAGCTACAACGATTGGTTGCAAAGGTTCGTTACATATTCCCTAAAAATCTTAGAAATTCACAAAACGGTCATTTTGGATTTATAGGATTGTCATTATCCTGTAGCGCAGGTGGCGCCTTAGACCAAAGTCGAGAAACGTTTAGAAACGTTTGACTTACCAGTCGCACTTTGGGACTAAATCGCCAATCCACGGTGAGCGGGGCACAAGACCCTGCCGCCAGAGATACACAAAAATTAGAACGTAGAGGAGCACAGCATGTACAAGTCCAGCCTGGCCGTGGCCGTGGCACTGGGGGTTTTCGCCCAAACAGCAGGCGCTGCCGGTTTCGTTGAAGACAGCAAACTGTCCCTCAGCTCGCGCACCATGTATTTCAACAACGACAACCGCGATGGCGGTGCTGACAACCGCGAGTCGGGTCAGGGCTTCAAGCTCGACTACATTTCCGGTTTCACTGAAGGCACCGTTGGCTTTGGTGTCGATGCCCAGGCCTTGTGGGGTATCCACCTGGACGGTGGCCGTGGCAAACACCCTGACAACAGCAGCTTCTTCCCAAGCGACTCGGACGGCTCGGCCGCCAGCCAGTGGGCACGTTTTGGCGCCAACGCCAAGGCTCGCTTCTCCAAGACCGAAGTGCACTTCGGTAGCGCCCTGGCGCCAAACCTGCCGATCCTGGTAGCCAACGACGGGCGTCTGCTGCCGCAAACCTTCGAGGGTGGCACCATCCAGTCGAAGGAAATCGACAACCTGACCATCAACGCCGGTCAGCTGACCCACGCCATGGGTCGTGCGTCGAGCAACCGTACCGGCCTGTCGGTCGCTGGCGCCACTGCCGACAGCAACAAGTTCCGCTACGGCGGCCTGGACTACAAGCTCACTCCAGACCTGACCCTGCAGTACTACTACTCGAACCTGGAAGACTTCTACAAGCAGCACTTCCTGGGCGCCACGCATGTCTTCAAGATCGCCGACGACCAGTCGTTCAAGACCGACCTGCGCTACTTCGACAGCAGCAGTGACGGCAACAACGGTCACGGCGGTGGCTACAACTTCAGCAACAACGGTGGCTACGCCAAGAACACTGGCAAAGTCGACAACAAGACCTGGACCGCCATGTTCACTTACACCCTTGGTGGCCACGCGCTGATGCTCGGTCGTCAGCAAGTCAGCGATGACGGCGGTTTCGTCTGGCTGAACCAGGGCAACGTGGTTGACGGTAACGGTCGCCCTGAAGGCGCTGCCGGTTCCAGCTTCTACCTGTTCACCGACAGCATGATCAACCAGTTCGCCCGTGCCGGTGAGAACACCAACTTCGGCCAGTACTCGTATGATTTCGCCTCGCTGGGCGTTCCGGGCCTGAAGGCTTCGGTTTCCTACCTGCGCGGTGACGACATTCGCTACAAGAGCGGCCACGGCACCTACAATGAATGGGAACGTGACGCCCGCGTCGACTACACCATTCAGCAAGGTACCCTCAAAGGCCTGGGCTTCAGCCTGCGCCAGGGTGTGTACCGCGGTGGCAGCAACGAAGCCAGCGCCGACCAGGACCAGACTCGCTTCATCGTGAACTACACTTACAGCTTCCTGTAAGCCGCAGCGACACCAAAGAGCCTCGCCTAGTGCGAGGCTCTTTCATGTCTGCAGACTGTAATGTCAAAAAGCTATAAATAAATCATTATTTATTCTTTTTGTTTTTAGTCAGTTGCAGGCACAGTCAATTCACACGCTGACCACAACCCAGCCCAGGAGCCGCAGCCTATGAGCCTAAAACTCGGCGATATCGCCCCCGATTTCGAACAGGATTCCAGCGAAGGCAAGATCCGTTTCCACGAGTGGCTGGGTAACAGCTGGGGGGTGCTGTTCTCCCACCCGGCTGACTTCACCCCGGTATGCACCACTGAGCTGGGCCTGACTGCCAAGCTCAAGGACGAATTCGCCAAACGCGGAGTCAAGGCCATTGCCTTGTCGGTCGACCCGGTCGATTCGCACCACAAATGGATCGCCGACATCAACGAAACCCAGAACACCGTGGTCAATTTCCCGATCATCGCCGACGCCGACCGCAAGGTTTCAGACCTTTACGACCTGATCCATCCGAACGCCAGCGACACCCTGACCGTGCGCTCGCTGTTCGTGATCGACCCGAACAAGAAGGTGCGGCTGACCATCACCTACCCCGCCAGTACCGGGCGCAATTTCAATGAAATTCTGCGGGTGATCGACTCGCTGCAACTGACTGACAACCACAAAGTGGCCACGCCAGGTAACTGGCAAGACGGCGACGACGTGGTGATCGTGCCTTCGCTCAAGGACGAAGAAGAGATCAAGCAGCGCTTCCCCAAAGGGTATCGGGCCGTCAAACCCTATCTGCGCCTGACCCCCCAGCCCAATCGTTAACGCATTCCTCGTTGCATCGCTCTTAGCCTCACAGGGATTTTCGGGCCGTTTCGACGGCCCTTTTTTTTTTGCACTTTCACCGTTACCCGCCCCCTGTAGGAGCGGCCTTGTGTCGCGATGGGCCGCAAAGCGGCCCCAAGATCGCGACGCCACCAAATAACATTAAGGAATAAACAAATAAAAAAATATGATTTCTAGATATATAAACTGACTGCTAATGTCACCCCCAACAGAACACAAGGAACCGCTGCAATGTTGGTCGTCTCAATCGGTGGTAGCCCAAGTCCTCGTTCACGCTCCGGCGTGCTGCTGGAGCGTTCGCGCCAGTGGCTGCAGCATCGCGGCGTCGAAGTGGTGACGTTCCAGGTACGTGACTTCCCCGCCGAAGACCTGCTGCATGCCCGTTTCGACAGCCCGCAGGTACAGCACTTTCAGCAACTGGTGGCCCAGGCCGATGGCCTGATCGTCGCTACACCGGTTTACAAGGCATCGTTTGCCGGTGCTCTGAAAACCTTGCTCGACCTGCTGCCGGAACGCGCGTTGGCACACAAGATCGTGTTGCCGATCGCCACCGGCGGCAGCATCGCCCACATGCTGGCGGTGGATTACGCACTCAAGCCCGTGCTGTCTGCACTCAAGGCGCAAGAGACCCTGCAAGGGATCTTCGCTGACGACAGCCAAGTCGCTTACGCAGAGGGCAGCAAGCCCGCGCAACTGCTCCCCGCGCTGGAAGAACGCCTGCAGGACTCGCTGGAAACCTTCCACGTTGCCCTGGCCCGTCGGCCGCGCCCCGTGGCCCCCGGTGTACTGAACGAACGCCTGCTCAGTGCTCGTTGGAGCATCTGACCGGTTTTATCCGCTTCACCACCTTACTCGCCCGTCAACGAGGCAAGCAGGTGCAACCCGAACCCTATCGCACAGGAGAGCGCCATGCGCACAGTCTTCTTGCGTCGCGGTCTGGTCGCCCTGTTCGCGGCGGCTGTGTCCTTCGGCGCCATTACCCAAGCCCAGGCCGAGAGCCTGCGTATCGGTTATCAGAAATACGGCACCCTGGTGCTGCTCAAGGCCAAGGGCACGCTGGAGAAGCGCCTGGCCGAGCAGGGCGTACAGGTGCAGTGGACCGAGTTTCCCGGCGGCCCGCAGCTGCTTGAAGGGCTGAACGTCGGCTCGATCGATTTCGGCGTCACCGGTGAAACACCACCGGTATTCGCCCAGGCCGCCGGCGCCGACCTGCTCTATGTGGCCTATGAACCGCCCGCGCCGCACAGCGAAGCGATTCTCGTGCCCAAGGGTTCGCCGGTGCAGTCGGTGAAGGACCTCAAAGGCAAGAAAGTCGCCCTCAACAAAGGCTCCAATGTGCACTACCTGCTGGTGCGTGCACTGCAAGACGCAGGCCTTCAATACAGCGACATCCAGCCGGTTTACCTGCCGCCGGCCGACGCCCGCGCAGCCTTCGAGCGCGGCAGTGTCGACGCCTGGGTGATCTGGGACCCGTACCAGGCCGCCGCCGAGCAACAGCTGCAGGCGCGCACCCTGCGTGACGGCAAGGGCCTGGTCGACAACCATCAGTTCTATCTCGCTACCCGCAACTACGCGACCGAGCACCCAGCGGTGATCAACACCGTTATCGAGCAAGTGCGCGCCGTGGGCGAATGGTCGCAGGCCAACCCGCAGGAAGTCACCGACCAGGTGGCGCCGCTGCTCGGCTTGCCTGCCGACATCACACTTACCTCGGTCAAACGCCAAGGCTACGGCGCCGCGCCCCTGACCCCGCAGGTAGTGGCGGCGCAGCAGAAGATCGCCGACACCTTCCAGGCGCTCAAGCTGATACCCAAGCCGTTGAGCATCAAGGATGTGATCTGGACACCCCCGGCCAAGGTCGCTAGCGCGCCTTGAATGATGCGCCATGCCGGGGCACCGCCCCGGCTCGTGCCCCCCTTGAGGAGACAACTCCAATGAGTCTGAACATTTTCTGGTTCCTGCCCACCCACGGTGACGGCAAGTACCTGGGCACTGCCGATGGCGCCCGCGCGGTCGACCACGGCTACCTGCAACAGATCGCGCAAGCTGCCGACCGGCTTGGTTTTGGTGGGGTATTGATCCCGACCGGGCGCTCCTGCGAGGACTCCTGGCTGGTCGCGGCCTCGCTGATCCCCGTGACCCAGCGCCTGAAGTTTCTGGTGGCCCTGCGCCCCGGCATCATCTCGCCAACCGTGGCTGCTCGGCAGGCAGCCACCCTCGATCGCCTGTCCAATGGCCGGGCGCTGTTCAACCTGGTCACCGGCGGCGACCCTGACGAGCTGGCCGGTGACGGCCTGCACCTGAACCACCAGCAGCGCTACGAGGCGTCGGTCGAGTTCACCCGTATCTGGCGCAAGGTGCTGGAAGGCGAAAACGTCGATTATGACGGCAAGCACATTCAGGTGAAGGGCGCCAAGCTGCTCTATCCGCCGATTCAGCAGCCCCGCCCGCCGCTGTATTTCGGCGGTTCTTCAGAAGCTGCCCAAGACCTGGCGGCTGAACAGGTCGAGTTGTACCTGACGTGGGGTGAGCCAGCGGCAGCCGTGGCCGAGAAGATCGCCCAAGTGCGCAAAAAGGCCGCTGCTCAAGGCCGCGAAGTACGTTTCGGTATCCGCCTGCACGTGATCGTGCGCGAAACCAACGAAGAAGCCTGGGCCGCCGCCGACCGCCTGATTTCGCACCTGGACGATGACACCATTGCCCGTGCGCAGGCCTCGCTGGCGCGCTTCGACTCGGTGGGCCAGCAGCGCATGGCCGCCCTGCACGGCGGTAACCGCGACAACCTGGAAGTCAGCCCCAACCTGTGGGCGGGTGTTGGCCTGGTGCGTGGCGGTGCGGGTACCGCGCTGGTAGGTGATGGCCCGACCGTGGCCGCACGGGTCAAGGAATACGCCGAGCTGGGCATCGATACCTTCATCTTCTCCGGCTACCCGCACCTGGAAGAGTCGTACCGAGTGGCCGAGCTGCTGTTCCCGCACATTGACGTGAACCGCCCGGAACAACCCAAGACGGGTGGCTACGTGAGCCCGTTCGGCGAGATGGTAGCCAACGACATCCTGCCCAAGTCTGTCGCGCAGAGCTGAGGGCCAGGCCATGAGTCGTGCAACTTCCAATAACCTTGCCCAGCGGCTGGCGCCATGGGCGCTGCCGGTGCTGCTGCTGGCCGCCTGGCAGCTGGCGGTCAGCGCTGGCTGGCTGTCGACGCGCATCCTGCCGGCGCCTAGCGCCGTGGTCAGTGCTGGCGTCGAGCTGGTGCGCAGCGGTGATATCTGGACCCACCTGGCCATCAGTGGCTGGCGTGCCGGGCTGGGCTTCGTCATCGGCGGCAGCATCGGCCTGGTGCTGGGCTTCATCACGGGCCTTTCGAACTGGGGCGAGCGCCTGCTCGACAGCTCGGTGCAGATGATACGCAACGTGCCGCACCTGGCACTGATCCCGCTGGTGATCCTCTGGTTTGGTATCGATGAGTCGGCGAAGATCTTCCTGGTCGCGCTGGGCACGTTGTTCCCGATCTACCTGAACACCTACCACGGCATTCGCAATGTGGACCCGGCGCTGGTGGAAATGGCCCGCAGTTATGGGTTGTCCGGCTTCAGCCTGTTCCGCCAGGTGATCCTGCCGGGTGCGCTGCCGTCGATCCTGGTGGGCGTGCGCTTTGCCCTGGGCTTCATGTGGCTGACCCTGATCGTTGCCGAAACCATCTCGGCCAACGCCGGCATCGGCTACCTGGCCATGAACGCCCGTGAATTCCTGCAGACCGACGTGGTGGTGCTGGCCATCGTTTTGTACGCCGTGCTCGGCAAGCTCGCCGACCTGGCCGCCCGTGGCCTGGAGCGTGTGTGGTTGCGCTGGCACCCAGCCTATCAAGTGGCGAAGAAGGAGGGCGCATGACCGTGCTCAAGGAACAGCCGCCACGCCTGCTGCGTGGCATACCGCTGGCCGCCAACGGCTTGCGCAAGGCCTTTGGCCAGCGCGAAGTATTGAAAGGTATCGACCTGCACATTCCGGCGGGCCAGTTCGTGGCTATTGTCGGCCGCAGCGGCTGCGGCAAGAGCACCTTGCTGCGTTTGCTGGCCGGGCTCGACCAGCCCTCTGCCGGGCAGTTGCTGGCCGGTGCCGCGCCGCTGGACGAAGCGCGCGAAGAAACCCGCCTGATGTTCCAGGACGCACGCCTGCTGCCTTGGAAGAAGGTGATCGACAACGTGGGCCTGGGTCTGTCTGGCGACTGGCGCTCGCGAGCGCTGGATGCCCTGGAGGCGGTTGGCCTGGCCGACCGCGCCAATGAGTGGCCGGCAGCGCTCTCGGGTGGCCAGAAGCAGCGTGTGGCGCTGGCCCGGGCGCTGATCCACCAGCCGCGCCTGCTATTGCTGGACGAGCCGTTGGGCGCGCTGGATGCCCTGACCCGTATCGAGATGCAGCAACTGATCGAACGCCTGTGGCGTCAGCACGGGTTCACCGTGCTGCTGGTTACCCACGATGTCAGCGAGGCGGTTGCCGTGGCTGACCGGGTGATCCTGATCGAAGACGGCGAGGTCGGGCTCGACCTCACTGTCGACCTGGCACGGCCTCGGGCGCGTGGTTCGCACCGCCTGGCTGCGCTGGAAAGCAAAGTGCTCAACCGTGTGCTGTCGGCCCCGGGCGCTGCGCCCGAGCCGGATCCTGTAGCCCCTCTGCCCACGCAACTGCGTTGGGCGCACTGAACCCCAGAAGCCAAAAGGAAGCCAATCATGACTATCAAAGCCATCAACGTGCGCAACCAGTTCAAAGGCACTGTGAAAGAAATCCTCGAAGGGCCGGTACTGTCGGAAATCGACGTGCAGACGGCTTCGGGCATCGTCACTTCGGTGATCACTACCCGCTCCGTGCGTGAGCTGGAGCTGCAGGTGGGCAGTGAAGTGATTGCCTTTGTGAAGTCGACGGAAGTGTCTATTGCCAAGCTGTAATGGGGCTGCTTTGCAGCCCTTCGCGGGTAAACCCGCTCCTACATTAGTCCGCAAACGCAGGCCAATGTAGGAGCGGGTTTACCCGCGAAGGGCCGCAGCGCGGCCCCAAGATCTTCAGCTGGAACGCTTGGCCAGAAACGGCGGCAGATACAACCCCAGATACGCCTCGAACACCCGCTTGCCTTCCTCGGCCATACGCGGGGTGATCGCCTCATGCAGCTGCACCGAGCGCGCATACACCCGGTCGCTCAGCTCCATGGCCAGGGCAAACACATCCACATCCAGCGGCATCACCGGCAGGTGGAAATGCTGGTCGAACAACTTGTACATCAGGTCGCCCAGTTCCATGTCGTGCTGCCGATCGGCTTGCACCACTTCACTCAGCCCGTGCTGGGCCAGAATCAGTTGCCGCGCTGCTGCATCCTGGTTGTAGATATCCAGCATGCGCTGCTCGATCAGCCGTGACAGCTCATGCCAGGTACTGAACGCCTGGCTGTCGATCGGTGCCCTCAGAGCCTCACGGAAAGCCCGGTGCACGTCGGCGGTCAACGCCTCGAGCAACGCCGGCACGCTGGCGAAGAAGTGATAGACCGACGACGGCGGAATCTGCGCACGCTCGGCCACGCTGTAGATCGACATTGCCGCCACCCCCACCTCGGCCAGCAGTTCGCGGGCAGCCGCCAGGATCGCTTCGATCCTGGCCTGGCTGCTGGCACGCGGTTTGCGCGGGGTAGCGGTACGCGTCATCAGTTGCTGATCGCCAGGATGCTGGCTTGATAGGCACCCACGAACAGGTCGAAATCACCGACTTCTTCCTGCTCCAGCTCGGCCTGCCTGGCCAGCGACTCGCGGGCCAGCGTCTCGTAGGTTTGTTGCTGCTCCTGGCTCAGCGGCTGTTCACGGAAGGTCTCGGCGTGAATACGGCTCTGGCGCAGCGAAAACTGCACGAAGCTTTCGTCATGCTCGGTCATGCGCGCCAGCACCTGGGCCGAAGGCGTCAGCGAGGCGTCATCGACCTTGGCCTGTTGCGCATCCAGCGCCTTGCTGTGGGCGTCGGTATCTTCGGCTTGGTCCAGTAGCTCGGCCAACTGTCGAATACGCTCGATCAGCTCGCCGGCCCACACCTTCAGGCTGACCGGCTGGCCGTTGCGCTGCAATTCCAGGCCCGGGCGGCGACCTTCCTTGACCACGGCCAGGAAGTTGCTGGTGCACTGGCCACACTCGGCATTGCCCAGTTGCGGGCTTTCTTCCAGGGCACAGAACAGCAGGAATGCATCGAGGAAGCGCGCCTCGGTCAGGTCGATGCCAACGGGCAGGAACGGGTTGATGTCCAGGCAGCGTACTTCCACATACTGCACGCCGCGCGAAGTCAGGGCCTGGATCGGCCGCTCGCCGGTATAGGTGACGCGCTTGGGGCGTATGTTCGAGTAGTACTCGTTTTCGATCTGCAGGATGTTGGTATTCAGTTGTACCCACTCACCGTCGACGTGCGTGCCGACCTCGACATAGGGCGGGTAGGGCGTGCCCACCGCCTTGCGCAGGCTGTCGGTGTAGCTGGCCAGGTTGTTGTAGCAAGGCGTGAGGCCCGCCTGGGCGTTGCTCTGGTAGCCCAGGTCGCTCATGCGCAGGCTGGTGGCGTAGGGCAGGTACAGGGTTTCGGCGTCCAGCTCTTCGAGCTGGTGCGGGCGGCCACGCATGAAGCCTTTGTCCAGGGCCGGCGAGGCGCCAAACAGGTACATCAACAACCAGCTGTAGCGGCGGAAGTTGCGGATCAGCGCAATGTAGGCCGACGACTGATAGTCGCGGTCGGGCTCGCTGCTGCCTTCGGCAGCACGCAGCAAAGGCCACAGAGCCTCTGGCAGCGAGAAATTGTAATGGATGCCGGCGATGCACTGCATGGTGCGGCCATAGCGCAAGGCCAGGCCTTTGCGGTAGACGTGCTTGAGCTTGCCGATGTTCGAGCTGCCGTACTCGGCGATCGGGATGTCCTCTTCGGCCGGCAACGTGCATGGCATCGATGGGCTCCACAGGTACTCGTCGCCCAGCTTGCTGTAGACGAAACGGTGGGTCTGTTCGAGGCTTTCGAGCACTTTCGCCGGGTCGGCCAACGCGGGGGTGATGAATTCCAGCAGCGACTCGGAATAGTCAGTGGTGATCTGCTCGTTGGTCAGCGCCGATCCCAGTGCATCCGGGTGCGGGGTCTGGGCCAGGCGACCTTCGTCGGTCACGCGCAGGCATTCGCGCTCAATACCGTGCAGGCACTGCTTGAGCAGGGGAAGATTGGCGCCGAGCAGGCTCAGGCGGCGGTTGAGGAGTTCGCTCAAGATGTATTCCTTCACGCGTCAGTCGCCCCAATATGGGGGTAGAGATAACGGTCTACAAGGGTAGGGAGAAAGGAACTGGCGTTGTCGCCTGGTTTACGCGGATCCAGCAGTGCCAGCGCACTGCTGAAAATACCGCAGATACTGCTTGGTGAGCTAGAGAACCGCAAAGGTTCCTTGCGCCTTGGCCACCAGTTTGTCGCCCTGGACTACGTCGGCGTCGACCACCAGGGTACGCCGCCCGGCATGCAGCACGCGGGCGGTGCACAGGACCTCGCCGTCACTGACGGCGCGCATGTAGTTGATCTTGCATTCGATGGTGACGCTTTGCTGGTCAAAGCCATGGTTGGCCGAACAGGCCAGGCCCATGGCGATATCCACCAGGCTGAAAATAGCCCCGCCGTGCAGCTTCTGGCCACGGTTGCGCAACTGCGGCTGCAGCGCCAGGGCGACCTCGGCAACGCCGGGCTCCAGGCGTTGCAGGCGGCAGCCAAGGAGCTGGCTGAAGGCGCTTTCGACATATTCGCGTGGTATGTCCATCACTTCTTCTTCAGTTGCTTGGCGTTGGCGAACAGCGCGGCCATGGCGTTGTTGGCCGGGGCCGCGGTAGCGGTTTCACGTTGGCGCGGCGCCTGTTGCTGGCGGTTGCCTGCCGGGCCACGGTTACCGCCGCGGTTGCCGTCGACTTTTTCGCCCGGGGTGTCGCTCATGCGCATCGACAAGCCCACGCGCTTGCGCGGGATGTCCACCTCCATGACCTTGACCTTGACCACGTCGCCGGCCTTGACCGCCTCGCGCGGGTCCTTGACGAACTTCTCCGACAGCGCCGAGATATGCACCAGGCCGTCCTGGTGTACGCCGATATCGACGAAGGCACCGAAGTTGGTGACGTTGGTCACCACGCCTTCGAGGATCATGCCTGGCTCCAGGTCCTTGAGGTCTTCGACGCCATCCTGGAAGGTGGCGGTCTTGAATTCCGGGCGGGGGTCGCGGCCGGGTTTGTCCAGCTCCTGCAGGATGTCGGTCACGGTCGGCAGGCCGAAGGTTTCGTCGGTGAAACGCTTGGGGTCCAGGCGCTTGAGGAAGCTGCTGTCGCCGATCAGCGAGCGAATGTCGCGGTCGGTATCGGCGGCGATGCGCTGTACCAGGGGGTAGGCTTCGGGGTGAACCGCCGAGGCGTCCAGCGGGTTGTCGCCGTTCATCACCCGCAGGAAGCCGGCAGCCTGCTCGAAGGTTTTCTCGCCCAGGCGGCTGACCTTTTTCAGCGCCGCGCGGGTGGCGAACGGGCCGTTGGCGTCGCGGTGCGCGACAATGTTCTGTGCCAGCGTGGCGTTAAGCCCGGAGATGCGCGTCAGCAGCGCCACCGAGGCGGTATTCACATCCACGCCCACGGCGTTCACGCAGTCCTCGACCACGGCGTCCAGGCCACGGGCCAGCTTCAACTGCGAGACGTCGTGCTGGTACTGGCCGACGCCGATGGATTTCGGGTCGATCTTCACCAGTTCAGCCAACGGATCCTGCAGGCGGCGGGCAATCGATACGGCGCCGCGGATCGATACGTCCAGGTCCGGGAATTCGCGGGCGGCCAGTTCCGATGCCGAGTACACCGACGCGCCGGCTTCGGAAACCATGACCTTGGTGATTTTCAGGGCTGGATATTTCTTGACCAGTTCGGCGACCAGCTTGTCGCTTTCGCGGCTGGCGGTACCGTTGCCGATGGCAATCAGCTCTACCGAGTGTTTGGCGCACAGCGCGGCCATGATGGCGATGGTCCGGTCCCAGTCGTTTTTCGGGGCGTGCGGGTAGACCGTGGTGTGGTCCAGCAGCTTGCCGGTGGCGTCGACCACGGCGATCTTGCAGCCAGTGCGCAGGCCAGGGTCGAAGCCCAGGGTGGCGCGCGGGCCGGCCGGGGCCGCCAGCAGCAGGTCATGCAGGTTGTGGGCGAACACGTTGATCGCCTCGCCTTCGGCGTTGTCGCGCAGTTCGCCGAACAGGTCGGTTTCCAGGTGGGTGTAGAGCTTGACCTTCCAGGTCCAGCGCACCACTTCAGCCAGCCATTTGTCGGCCGGGCGGCTGCGGTTCTCGATGCCGACGTGGTTGCTGATCATCAGCTCGCACGGGTGCAGGGTACCCGGCAGTTCTTCGCCGACTTTCAGCGAAGCGCTCAGCACGCCCTCGTTGCGCCCGCGGAAAATTGCCAGGGCGCGGTGCGAAGGGGCGGTGCGCAACAGCTCGTCATGGGCGAAGTAGTCGCGGAACTTGGCGCCTTCCTCTTCCTTGCCGGCCACCACGCGGGCACTGAGCACGGCTTCCTGCTTGAGGAAGCTGCGCAGTTTGTCGAGCAACGCGGCGTCCTCGGCAAAGCGCTCCATGAGGATGTACTTGGCGCCTTCCAGGGCGGCCTTCACGTCGGCCACGCCCTTGTCGGCATCGACGAAGCGTGCCGCTTCGCTTTCCGGGGTCAGTGACGGGTCGTTGAACAGGCCGTCGGCCAGCTCGCCGAGGCCGGCTTCGAGGGCGATCTGGCCCTTGGTGCGGCGCTTTTGCTTATACGGCAGGTACAGGTCTTCGAGGCGGGTCTTGGTGTCGGCCAGCTTGATTTCGCGGGCCAGTTCCGGGGTCAGCTTGCCCTGTTCCTCGATGCTGGAGAGGATGCTGGCGCGGCGTTCGTCGAGTTCGCGCAGGTAGCGCAGGCGCTCTTCCAGATGGCGCAGCTGGGTGTCGTCCAGGCTACCGGTCACTTCCTTGCGGTAACGGGCGATGAAAGGCACGGTCGAGCCTTCGTCCAACAGGCCCACGGCCGCCTCGACCTGCTGGGGGCGTACGCCCAGTTCCTCGGCGATACGGCTGTTGATGCTGTCCATGTAAACCACCTGACATTTGTGAATACGGGGGTCGCCTATGGGCTTTCGCCCGGCGGCGCAGGATGAAAGCGGCGCATTATACCCATCGCAAACCGCTTGCGGTGATGGCGCCCGGCCAGTCGGAACTGGCGCCCGGGGAAAAATCTGCTAACAATGCTCACGGCACGCGTTGCAATGGCTACGCCATAATGCGCGGCGATCTCAGAGGAGTTATTCATGACCGGCACGCCGAACACCGCAGAAGGTGAAAAGATTCTCATCGTCGACGACGATCCAGGGCTGAGCAGCCTGCTGGAACGTTTCTTCACCAGCAAAGGCTACCGAGCCCGCGCGGTGCCCAACACCGAACAGATGGACCGCCTGCTGTCCCGCGAGGTCTTCAACCTGGTGGTGCTGGACCTGATGCTGCCGGGCGAAGACGGCCTGTCGGCGTGCAAGCGCCTGCGCCAGCACAACAACCAGATCCCGATCATCATGCTCACTGCCAAGGGTGACGAGCTCAGCCGCATCAAGGGCCTGGAGCTGGGTGCCGATGACTACCTGGGCAAGCCGTTCAACCCGGACGAGCTGATGGCCCGGGTCAAGGCCGTGCTGCGCCGCCAGGCACCCACCGTGCCAGGGGCACCGGGTAGCGAAGACGAGTCGGTCACCTTCGGCGACTACGAGTTGTCGCTGGCCACCCGCGAACTCAAGCGTGGCGACGAAGTGCACATGCTCACGACCGGTGAGTTCGCCGTGCTCAAGGCGCTGGTCATGCATGCCCGCGAGCCGCTGACCCGCGACAAGCTGATGAACCTGGCCCGTGGCCGTGAATGGGATGCCCTGGAGCGCTCCATCGACGTTCAGATTTCGCGCCTGCGGCGCATGATCGAGCCCGACCCGTCCAAGCCCCGCTACATCCAGACCGTGTGGGGCGTCGGCTACGTGTTCGTGCCGGACGGAAACGCCGGAAAGTGATGCCTGACCGTCGATGAAAACACCGCTCTGGTTTCCGCAAAGCTTCTTCGCCCGCACCCTGTGGCTGGTGTTGATCGTTGTCCTGTTCTCCAAGGCCCTGACCCTGGTCTACCTGCTGATGAACGAGGACGTACTGGTCGACCGGCAGTACAGCCACGGTGTGGCGCTGACTTTGCGCGCGTATTGGGCTGCCGACGAAGAAAACCGCGACAAGATCGCCGAGGCGGCAGGCCTCATTCGTGTGACCGGCTCGGGTGTGCCCGAAGGCGAGCAGCACTGGCCCTACAGCGAAATCTACCAACGCCAGATGCAGGCTGAGCTGGGCGAGGACACCGAAGTACGCCTGCGCATTCATGCGCCGCCGGCGCTGTGGGTAAATGCGCCGAGCCTGGGCCCGGGCTGGTTGAAGGTGCCGTTGTACCCGCACCCGCTACGCGGGCAGAAAATCTGGAACGTGCTGGGCTGGTTCCTGGCCATTGGCCTGTTGTCCACCGCTTCGGCGTGGATCTTCGTGCGGCAGTTGAACCAGCCGCTCAAGCGTCTGGTGTTCGCCGCCCGCCAGTTGGGCCAGGGGCGCAGCGTGCGGTTGCCGATCAGCGACACCCCCAGCGAGATGACCGAGGTGTACAGGGCCTTCAACCAGATGGCCGAAGACGTCGAGCAGGCTGGGCGCGAACGCGAGCTGATGCTGGCCGGGGTTTCGCATGACTTGCGTACACCGCTCACGCGCCTGCGTTTATCGTTGTCGTTGCTCAACAGTGACAACGACCTGAGCGACGATATGGTCCGTGATATCGAAGACATGGACGCGATTCTCGACCAGTTCCTGGCGTTCATCCGTGATGGCCGAGACGAGCCGGTCGAAGAGGTCGACCTGGCGGACCTGGTGCGTGAGGTGGTCGCCCCCTACAACCAGCCGGAAGAACGTGTGCGCCTGTGCCTGGAGCCGATCCCGCCGTTCCCGCTGCGCCGCGTGTCGCTCAAGCGCATGTTGGGCAACCTGATCGGCAACGCCTTGCACCACGCAGGCAAAGGGGTCGAGGTGGCAGCCTATGTCTCGGGTGACGAAAGTGCGCCGTACGTGGTGCTGAGCGTGCTGGACCGCGGTACCGGCATTGACGAGTCGGAGCTGGAAACCATCTTCAACCCGTTCATCCGGGGTGACCGGGCGCGGGGTGGCAAGGGGACCGGGTTGGGGTTGGCCATCGTCAAGCGTATTGCGGCGCAGCATGGCGGCAATGTCGAGCTACGCAACCGGTCCGGGGGCGGTATCGAGGCGCGGGTGCGGTTGCCGTTGGGGCTGTTGCTGCCGCGTAACGCCGTTTGAGTTTGGTTGGCTGTGCCGGCCCTGTCGCCGGCAAGCCAGCTCCCACAGGTCATGCACAAGGTCTGAAAATGTGCAGTACCTGTGGGCTTGTCGGCGCTAGGGCCGGGTGAATCAGCCTTTCCCTTTGGTCCGGGTCTGATTCGGCCCGCCATTCTTCTCCAGGTGCTCGATGATCATCCCGGCCACGTTCTTGCCAGTGGTCACTTCAATGCCTTCCAGGCCTGGCGATGAGTTCACCTCCATCACCAACGGCCCATGGTTGGAGCGCAGGATATCCACGCCCGCGACACTCAAACCCATCACCTTGGCTGCGCGAATCGCGGTGATGCGCTCTTCGGGGGTGATCTTGATCAGGCTGGCGACCCCGCCACGGTGCAGATTGGAACGAAACTCACCGGGCTTGGCCTGGCGTTTCATCGAGGCAATCACCTTGTCCCCCACCACGAAGCAGCGGATGTCCGCACCGCCGGCCTCCTTGATGTACTCCTGCACCATGATGTTCTGCTTCAGGCCCATGAACGCCTCGATCACCGACTCGGCTGCCTGCGGGGTTTCGCACAGCACCACGCCGATACCCTGCGTGCCTTCCAGCACCTTGATCACCAAGGGGGCACCGTTGACCATGCGGATCAGGTCGGGAATATCATCGGGCGAATGGGCGAAACCGGTGATCGGCAGGCCAATGCCGCGCCGTGACAACAGCTGCAGCGAGCGCAGCTTGTCGCGCGAGCGGGCGATAGCCACCGACTCGTTGAGCGGGTACACGCCCATCATTTCGAACTGGCGCAGCACCGCACAGCCGTAGAAGGTTACCGAGGCGCCAATACGCGGGATCACGGCATCGAAACCTTCCAGCGGCTTGCCGCGGTAGTGGATCTGCGGCTTGTGGCTGGCAATGTTCATGTAGGCCCGCAAGGTATCGATCACCACCATTTCGTGGCCACGCTGAGTACCGGCTTCGACCAGGCGGCGGGTGGAATACAGACGCGGATTGCGCGACAGCACAGCGATCTTCATGCAGCACCTGTGACAGGGGAAAGGGTGGCCGGGAAGGCCGGTTTGTCTTGCACGTACTTTACGCCTGGGTTGACCACCAGCTGGCCCTGCACCAGGGCCTTCGAGCCGAGCAGCAGGCGGTAGCGCATGCTCTTGCGGCAGGCCAGGGTGAATTCCACCTCCCACACACGGTCACCCAACGCCAGTGGCGTGCGAATGACATAACGGGTCTGGGCATGCCCGTTAGAGCTGCGGATGATCTTTCTGTTCACCAAAGGTGCTTCGCAGCGGCGATGGCGCAACTGCACCACCGTGCCCAGGTGCGCGGTGAAGCGCACCCAGGGTTGGCCATTACGCTCGAAGGGTTCGATATCGGTGGCGTGCAGGCTGGAGGTACTGGCGCCGGTGTCGATCTTGGCGCGCAGCCCGGCCACACCGAGATCGGGCAAGGCGACCCACTCACGCAGGCCGATCACAGTCAAATGGTCAAATGTCTTCACTAAGCACACCCTGCGAATGAGGTGGTGAACTGTAAGCACGGCGGGGACTTTTTGCATCCGTAAGTGAAGGTAGTACAGTTCGATGAAAGACAGAATCCGAGGTAACGCAATGGCACAAAAAGCCGAAGACGACGATAAGGTGCGCCTGGACAAATGGCTGTGGGCGGCGCGTTTCTACAAGACGCGGGCGTTGGCCAAGGCTGCGATCGAGAGCGGCAAGGTGCATTGCCGGGGCGAGCGTTGCAAGCCGGGCAAGGAGCCGCGCGTGGGCGACGAATTCGTGCTGCGTACCGGCTTCGATGAGCGCACCGTGGTGGTGAAGGCGTTGTCGGTGGTGCGGCGTGGGGCGCCCGAGGCGCAGACGCTGTATGAAGAGACTGAAGAGAGTGTGCGGCGCAGGGAGCAGGCAGCCGAAATGCGCAAGGCAGGGGCGATGGGGGTAACTACCGATGGCCGGCCGAACAAGAAGCAGCGGCGGCAGATTCACCAGCTGCATGGGAATTTCGAATAGCCGAGGCCGCTCCTACAAGGGTGCAGGCAGTGCTGTAGGAGCGGCCTCGTGTCGCGATGGGCTGCGCAGCAGCCCCCAGGGGGCTAGCGGACTACCGCCAACCGCCCGACCAACGGCAATTTCGCAGCAATCGAGAACAACGGCGCCGTCCAGCGCATCAGTGCCGCGCTACCCTTGGCCGCCAACGGCGTGTAATAGCTCCAGCCCAACGCCAGCACTGCCATCAGCAACCCGCCGATGTAGTCATCCTGGCCCCAGTGCGCGCCGGCCACCAGGCGCGGCAGCATGAACAGCACCGCCAGCGCCCAGATCACCACGAACTGCATCAGGCGGCGGCTGAACACGCTCATGAACAATGCCCAGATCAACAACACCGAGGCGTGGTCGCCGGGGAAACTCTTGCTGGAGCGGTCCTTCAGCTCCCACTTGGCTTCCAGGTGGGGGTAGTAGTCGCTCAGGTGCACCACGTCGTCGAACATCATCGAGGGGCTCTTGTGTTGCCAGCCCGCGGCATCCACCCACTTGGAAAACAGCGCGCGAATCACCACTAAGAGAAGCAGCGTGACCAGAAAGCCGAAAAACGCCTGGCGAACCTGCGCTGCCTTGAACACCCAATCACCGCGGATCAGCAGTGCCAGCAGGATCAGGCCGACCACGATGTCGAACGGGCGCATGCTGCCCACGGTCCAGATATAGCGCCAGGTGGTGTTGTCAGCCAACGGTGCATTGAGGCTGTGGAACAGCCACTCGTCGAAAGTCAGGCACAGGATCTGGCCAAAAGGCCATAACCAGAAACACAGTAGAGCGATCGGCAGCAGCGTGCAGGCTGCCAGCGGTCCCCAGGACCACCTTGCTTGGAACAGTGGTCGATTATCCATAAGATACCTCTATCTCCTATAAGGGAAACGAGCGCCTGAAGGCGCTCTTCGATGGGATTACTGATTCCCTTTCATTATTTTGTCATCATTTTCAGATAGCCAGACAACCATGAGCGACTTGCCAGAAAAAGATTTCACCCAACGTTTCATCTTCGACGAGCGCGATGTGCGCGGCGAGTGGGTGTCTCTCGATGACAGCTACGCTGCAGTGCTGGCGCGTCATGAATACCCGCAGCCGGTGCAAACCCTGCTTGGCGAGCTGATGGCCGCCACCGCTTTGCTGGTCGGTGCCTTGAAGTTCGACGGCCTGCTGATACTGCAGGCGCGCTCCGCCGGGCCGATCCCGCTGCTGATGGTCGAGTGCTCCGGTGACCGTGATATCCGCGGCATGGCCCGATACGAGGCGGATCAGATCCCGGCCGACGCCAGCCTGGCGCAGCTGATGCCCGACGGCCACCTGACCCTGACCATCGACCCGGTCAAGGGCCAGCGTTATCAGGGGACCGTCGACCTCGATGGTGCCAACCTCTCGGAGTGCTTCACCAACTACTTCGTTCAGTCCCAGCAGTTGAACACGCGGTTCTGGCTGAATGCCGAAGCTGGCAAGGCGCGCGGCCTGCTGCTGCAGCAACTGCCACGCGATCGCCAGCCGGACGATGAAGAGCGCGAAGACAGCTGGCAGCACGTGGTTGCCCTGGCTCAGACCCTCAAGCCGCAAGAGTGGGCAGAAGCCAATGAAACCCTGCTGCACCGCCTGTACCACGAAGATGCCGTGCGCCTGTTCGATGAGCAGCCGCTGCGCTTCAAATGCAGCTGCTCACGCGAACGTTCCGGCAATGCCCTGGTCAGCCTGGGTGAGCATGACGCCAAGGCACTGGTGCAAGAGTGCGGCGGGCAGGTAGAGATCGATTGCCAGTTCTGCAACCAGCGCTATTTCTTCGACGCCAGCGATGTGGCGCAACTGTTTGCCGGTGGCGGCACGGACGTGGCCTCAGAAACTCGCCACTGAAACGTTTAAGCTCAGGAAAATCTCCTGTCGAATTGCGCAAAAACGCAGTTCTGACAGGAGGGGCCTACTTTTTTTGGGCTTTTCTGGCATAATCCGGCCACTTTTTTCGCTGTAGTAGTTTTTTCGGAACAACTACAAAACGTTTGGAGCACTCGGCCTCGGGCCGGATGGGGTATCTCATGACGCAAGCCAATAACACCGTGTACACCGACCTGAGCGTCGATGAGCTGGTAAAAGAAGCGCTGCAACGCGGTGAAGGTGTACTAGCCGATACCGGCGCGCTGGTCGTGGAGACCGGTCACCGTACTGGCCGTTCGCCGGCTGACCGTTTCATCGTCGAAGAGCCTTCCACCCAGGACGCCATCGCCTGGGGCCCGATCAACCGCAAGTTCCCGGCCGACAAGTTCGATGCCCTGTGGGACCGCGTCGAGGCGTTCAACAACGCCCAGGATCACTTCGTTTCCTACGTTCACGTAGGGGCTGCCGCCGAGCACTACCTGCCGGTGAAAATGACCACCCAGACTGCTTGGCAAAACCTGTTCGGCCGTTGCCTGTTCATCAACCCTGAGCAGTACAACCCGGCGGGTCGCGACGAGTGGCAGGTGCTCAACGTGGCCAACTTCGAGTGCGTACCTGAGCGTGATGGCACCAACTCCGACGGTTGCGTGATCATCAACTTCGCGCAGAAGAAAGTGCTGATCGCCGGCATGCGCTACGCCGGTGAAATGAAGAAAGCCATGTTCTCGGTGCAGAACTTCCTGCTGCCGGCTGCCGACGTGCTGCCAATGCACTGCGCGGCCAACATCGGCGAAGCAGGCGATGTAACCCTGTTCTTCGGCCTGTCCGGCACCGGCAAAACCACCCTGTCGGCCGACGAAAGCCGTTACCTGATCGGTGACGACGAGCACGGTTGGGGCGAAGGCGTTGTCTTCAACATCGAAGGCGGCTGCTATGCCAAGTGCATCGACCTGTCCGAGAAGAACGAGCCGGTCATCTGGAAAGCCATCAAGCACGGTGCGGTGCTGGAAAACGTCGTTCTCGACGCCAACCAGCACGCCGACTACGCCGATGTCAGCCTGACCCAGAACAGCCGTGCAGCCTACCCGCTGGAGCACGTTGCCAAGCGTTCGGAAAAGAACCTGGGCGGTGAGCCAAACGCGGTGATCTTCCTGACCTGCGACCTGACCGGTGTTCTGCCTCCGGTGTCGATCCTGAACAACGAGCAGGCTGCCTACCACTTCCTGTCCGGTTACACCGCGCTGGTCGGCTCCACCGAAATGGGCTCGGGCGGCGGCATCAAGTCGACCTTCTCGACCTGCTTCGGTGCACCGTTCTTCCCACGCCCGGCTGGCGAGTACGCCGAGCTGCTGATCAAGCGTATCAACGGCTTCAACTCCAAGGTCTACCTGGTCAACACCGGCTGGACCGGTGGTGGCTACGGCGTTGGCAAACGCTTCAGCATTCCGACCACCCGCGCGGTGATCGCTGCCATCCAGAGCGGCGCGCTGGTCGGTGCCGAAACCGAGCACCTGGACATCATCAACCTAGACGTACCGAAGGCTGTCCCAGGCGTTGATACCGAACTGCTCAACCCGCGTACTAACTGGGCTGACAAAGCTGCCTACGACGAGGCCGCCAAAGGCCTGGCCAAGCTGTTCATCGAGAACTTCAAGAAGTTTGAAGTTTCCGACGCCATCAAGGCCGCTGGTCCGCAACTGTAACCTGCAACCAGCCGCAATGAGAAAGCCGCCAGCATTGGCGGCTTTTTTGTTATCCGGCTGATGCAATGACTTGTAGGAGCGGCCTTGTGTCGCGATGGGCCGCATAGCGGCCCCTGGGTTTTAGCGTCACTGCATAAATTGTCGGGGCCGCTTTGCGGCCCATCGCGACACAAGGCTGCTCCTACAGGGTGAGGTGCAGGCAGCGGGAACCTGGTTTTTCTGTTTCACTGTCAGCATCCATTGCGAAGACAAGAGTCAGCCAGATGACCGAATCCCCTCAGCGCACTGCCTTCTCCCACTTTCACCCGATTCTCACCCGCCCGCAGGACAACGACCTCAATGGCCATATCGCCGGGGCCACGGTGCACGGCTTCTTCGAAACGGCGATCCAGGCGTTTCTCGTCGAGCAGGCCGAGTTGGACCTGCGTGACGGCGAGCTGGCGGCTTTCGTGGTCAGTTCGGCAGCAGATTTCTATGCATTGCCGGGCTTCCCGGACGTGCTGGAAGTTGGGCTGGGCGTAACGCGCCTGGCGGGCAGTACGGTGGAGTACCGCCTGGCGTTGTATCGCCCAGGTGAGCCCGAGGCCTGCGCGGCCGGCACGGTGGTGCAAGTCTTCATCGAGCGTGTCAGTGGCCGACCTGTGGCGTTACCAGAGGCGCTGCAGGTGATTCTTTCCGGCTTGGTGCTGGAACAACACGCATAAAAAACCCCGCCGTAAGGGGCGGGGTTTTTGTTGCCGGGGCAGGGCCCTCAGGCGTTAGTCGCGCCAGTGGCGCTTGTGCTTGCGGTGGCCGTAGTGATGGCCACGGTCGTAGTGGCGACGGTCATCGTAGCCACGGCGGTAGCGACGGTCGTCATGGCGCTCATCGGCGTCGGCCTTGTTGCCCAAGTAGTTACCCAACGCACCGCCAGCACCGCCGCCGGCGGCTGCACCGATGTAGCTACCGGTAGTGCCGCCTACCGAGCGACCCACCACGTTACCGCCTGCCGCGCCCAGGGCACCGCCAATAGCGGCTTCACCGCGCTGGCGCTTGTCGGCACCCAGCGCACCGCCGGCCGCACCGCCCAGGCCGGCACCAATGGCGCCGCCAGTGCTACCGCCGATGGAGTTACCGACAACGGAGCCCAGTACCCCACCCAATGCGCCGCCAATGCCGGCCTCGGTGGTGCCGCCTGCCATGGCAACGCCGCTGAGCAAGCTGAAAGACAACAACAAAATCGAGGAGTACTTCTTCATCAAGAGAGCCTCATAAGGATGACGAGGCGAATTTGAGGGTAAGCGAGGTGGCTGGCAACGGAAATCCGACGAGTAACACGAGTTGTACACAATTCTCTAAGTCACTGTATTTGTTGTGAAACTTAAACCATTTTCGGCTGTCTGAGGTCTTTATGGCAAAAGCCCTGAACCTTGCGGAACAGGGCTTTTTTCGTTTTTGGCGCTTCTGGCCTCTTCTCGGCTGAAGCCGCTCCTACAGGGTTTTGCTCCAGCCTGTAGAAACGGTTTTAGCCGCGAACACGGCTGGGACCTCCATTACAGGATACGCCCGTCATCCCGCGCCCGCTCCAGCTTGATGGCGATGAACTTCGAGGTTGGCGTATGGCTGCCATCGCCAATGCTCTCCAGCGGCACCAGCGGGTTCACCTCCGGGTAATACGCCGCCGCCTGCCCGGCCGGAATATCGAATGCCAGCAGGGTAAAGCCGTGCACCCGGCGGACGTGTTCGTCCCCCCACAACGATACGATGTCGACCTTCTGCCCCGGCTGGAAGCCCAGGCGGATGATGTCGGCTTCGTTGGCGAACAGCACCTCGCGTTGGCCGCGCACGCCACGGTAGCGGTCGTCCAGGCCGTAGATGGTGGTGTTGTACTGATCGTGCGAGCGCATCGACTGCATGATCAGGTCCGGCACCTGGCCGCTGGCACGCACACGCTCGTCGAGCAGCGTATCGGGCAGCAGGTTGGCCTTGAAGTTGGCGCGGCCGGTGTTGGTCTTCCATGTGCGGCTGGCGGCGTTATTGCCCAGGTAGAAGCCGCCTGGGTGTTGCAGGCGTTGGTTGAAGCCGCTGAAGCCTGTGATGGTGTCGGCGATCAGGTCGCGAATGCGCGCATAGTCGGCGACCAGCCAGTGCCAGTCCACGGGTTTCTTGCCCAGCGTAGCGGCGGCGATGCCAGCAATGACCGCCGGCTCCGAGCGCATCTGCGAAGACAGCGGTTTGAGCTGGCCGTTGGATGCGTGCACCATGCTGAACGAGTCTTCGACCGTTACCGCTTGCGGCCCGTCGGCCTGCAGGTCGATGTCGGTACGGCCCAGGCACGGCAAAATCAGCGCTTGCTTGCCATGAACCAGGTGGCTGCGGTTGAGCTTGGTGCTGATGTGCACGGTCAGCTCGCAGTTGCGCAGCGCCTGCGCAGTGCGCTCGGTGTCCGGTGTGGCCTGGGCGAAATTGCCGCCCAGGCCGATGAACACCTTGGCCCGGCCGTCGAGCATGGCGTGAATCGCTTCGACCGTGTTGTGGCCGTTGTGCCGTGGCACGGGGAAGCCGAAGCGCTTTTCCATGGCATCGAGCAGCGCCATGGGTGGGCGCTCGTTGATGCCCATGGTGCGGTCGCCCTGCACGTTGCTGTGGCCACGTACCGGGCACAGGCCTGCGCCTGGTGCGCCGATATTGCCGCGCAGCATCTGCAGGTTGACGATTTCCTGAATGGTCGGCACCGAGTGGCGGTGTTGGGTGATACCCATCGCCCAGCACATGATGACCCGCTTGGCGCGGCAGTACATGCGCGCCGCCAGTTCGATGTCGGCCATGGGCAGGCCGGATTGCGCCTGGATGTGGTCCCATGGCGTGGCATCTACCACGGCCAGGTAATCGTCCACGCCATGGCCGTGCTCGGCGATGAAGGCATGGTCGAACACCGCCGGTTCACCCTTGGACTGGGCTTCACGCTCCCACTGCAGGGCGAACTTGGCCATGCCACGCAGCAGCGCCATGTCGCCACCCAGCGCCGGGCGGAAGAATGCCGTGTTGGTTGGGCGGTCGCTGTTGGTCAGCATTTCCAGCGGGTTCTGCGGGTGCTGGAAGCGCTCCAGGCCCCGCTCCTTGAGCGGGTTGATGCAAACTACCTGAGCGCCACGTTTCACCGCGTCGCGCAGCGGGTCGAGCATGCGCGGGTGGTTGGTGCCGGGGTTCTGGCCCCAGACAAAAATCGCGTCGGCATGTTCGAAGTCGTCAAACGTGACCGTGCCTTTGCCCACCCCGATGCTTTGCCCCAACGCCACGCCGCTGGCCTCGTGGCACATGTTCGAGCAGTCGGGAAAGTTGTTGGTACCGAAGGCGCGCACGAACAGCTGGTACAGGTAGGCTGCTTCGTTGCTGGCCCGCCCCGAGGTATAGAACTCGGCCTGGTCAGGGGTGGCCAACTTGTTCAGCTCGCGGGCAACCAGGGCAAAAGCGGCGTCCCAGCTGATCGGCTGATAGCGGTCGCTGGTCGCGTCGTAGACCATCGGCTCGGTGAGGCGGCCCTGGTACTCCAGCCAGTAGTCGCTTTGCTGCAGCAGGGCGGTGACGCTGTAACGGGCGAAGAAGGCAGCATCGACACGCCGCTTGGTGGCCTCCCAGTTCACGGCCTTGGCGCCGTTCTCGCAGAACTTGACCATGCCGCTTTCTGGCGAATCGCCCCAGGCGCAGCCTGGGCAGTCGAAACCGCCGTTCTGGTTGGTTTTGAGCAGGGCGCGAATGTTCTTCAGCGCGTTATCGCTGCCGACCCAGGCCTTGGCCACGCTGCGCAGCGCACCCCAGCCACCGGCAGGGCCGTGGTAGGGCTTGTAGCGAGGGGTTGAGGCTGGGGCATTGTCCGGTAGGTGTTGGTACGAGGTCACGACTGTTACGACTCCGCCGCCGGGCTGTAGACCCGCGGTGCGCTGTGCTTGGGTAGATGAATGAGGTTGAGGTTGTGCTTGCGCGCCCATTGCAGGGCAAGCCCGGTGGGGGCGGACAGGCTGACCAAGGTCTGGATGCCGGCGCGCAGCACCTTCTGTATCAATTCCAGGCTGCAGCGGCTGGTGACGATCGCAAGGCCGCCCTGGCTGTCGATGCCCTGGCGCAGCAGCGCGCCGATCAGCTTGTCGAGGGCGTTGTGCCGGCCAATGTCTTCACGGCCCAGCAGCAGTTCGCCGTGGCGGTCCATGAACAGCGCGGCATGCACCGCCCCGCAGTGCTGGCCCAGCGGCTGAAATGCATCGATGCGCTCGCGCAGGCCCACCAGCCACGCTGCCGGTGGCAGCGGCGCACCGGGCAGCACGGCCAGTTCTGGCAACGCCTGCTCCAGCGCCTCGACCCCGCACAGGCCGCAGCCGCTGGTGCCGGCCAGCTGCCGGCGCTGGTTTTTCAGGTTCCAGAAGGCTCGGCTGGATATTTCCAGGTCTGCATACAGGGCCGAGCCACTGCCCGAGAGCTTCAGGTCGTAGATTTCCGAGGTGCCTTCGACGATGCCGCTGCCCACGCTGAAACCGACGGCGAAATCTTCCAGGTCGGTCGGGCTGACCAGCATCACTGCCTGGTTGAGGCCGTTGTAGACGATGGCCAACGCAACCTCTTCGGCCAGCGGCGTGCTGTCACCTTTACCGTCGCTGAGCTGGACGTATGCGTAGGTGTTGCTGGCGGCCGGCAGGGACAAGGGCGATGAGGCCGTGCAGACCGGAGGTTTGCTGTTCATCGGGGCAGGCTGTTCATTCGGCGGCTTGGTGTAGCACAAGCCTAGGCGCGTGGGCCTGTGGCGTCTAATCGCTAGCCTCTATCCCTTGATAGAGCGCGTCGATTGGTCGCAGGCGGGCGGCATGAGCAAAGCTGGCCTAGACTGCTGGGTTCGAGGTTTCGTGAACAAGGAGAGTGCTATGAGCTTGATCAGTTTCGTGAAGGAAGCAGGCGAGAAGTTGATCGACCTGCTGACCCCGGGCAATGCCAAAGCCGAAGAGCAGTTGAAGAAACACGTGGAGAATGTCGGCCTCGGCAACCCGAACATCACGGCGACCGTGGAGGGCGACAAAGTGATCCTCAAGGGTGAAGTCGCCAGCCAGGAAGAGAAGGAGAAGATTGTGCTGGCGGCGGGCAACATCGAGGGTGTGGCCAGCGTCGATGACCAGATCACTGTGACCGGGCCGGTCGTGACCGCCGCACGCCTGGTCACGGTCAAGAAGGGTGACACGCTGTCGGCGATTGCCCTGGTGGTGTATGGCAATGCCAATCAGTACAACAAGATCTTCGAGGCCAACAAGCCGATGCTCAAGCACCCGGACAAGATCTATCCGGGGCAGGTACTGCGTATTCCTGACTGATTTTTGCAGGCTTTATTGGCCCTATCGCCGGCAAGCCGGCTCCCACAAGGTTGCTGCAAGGCGTGAGGCCGGTGGTCACCTGTGGGAGCGGGCGTGCCCGCGAACACCGGCGTAGCCGGTGCCAGGGCGCTTACAGGCCAATCAATAGCTCCCGGTAATCCTCGACCGCAGCAAACTCTTCGGTATCGCGCGGCTGCGCCTGGCTATCGGGCTGGCGCACGGCCAGCAGGTGCGCCACACCAAAGCGCCGTGCGCTGCGCAGTATCGCCAGGGTGTCATCGATGAACAGGCTACGCCCCGGCTCAAAACCGATGTCCGCCTGCAAGGCGTGCCAGAACTGTGGGCTTTCCTTCGGGTAACCATAGTCATGCGAGCTGATCAGCCGCTCGAAATACGGTGCCAGCTCCACCCGTTCGAGCTTCAGCGACAGCGAATCACGGTGGGCATTGGTGATCATCACCACGCGCTTGCCGGCATTTCGAATCGCCGCCAGGAACGTGTCGGCATCCGGGCGCAACGCGATCAGGTCGGCAATTTCCCGCTTCAGCTCCCGGATCGGCAGGCGCAGTTCGCGGCTCCAGAAGTCCAGGCAGTACCAATTCAGCGTGCCGGCATTACGCTCGAACAGCGGCTGCAGCTCCATTTCCGCCATGGCCCGGCTCACCCCATGCAGCTCTGCATAGCGCTGGGGCAGGTGGTCGAGCCAGAAGCGGTTGTCGTAATGCAGGTCGAGCAGGGTGCCGTCCATATCCAGCAGGACGGTATCGATGGCAGACCAGGGAAGAACAGGCATGGGAAACTCTCGATCAGTCGGCAAGCCACGGTATAGTAACCCGTTCACGCCAAGGAGCCGCCCCATGCGCCAGAAACCCACCGTCCTCAGCCGCGAAATCGTCGCCAGCAGCCGCCTGTTCCGCGTAGAGGCTGTGCAATTGCGCTTCAGCAATGGTGCCGAGCGCACCTATGAGCGCCTGGTAGGCCGGGGTAACGGCTATGGCGCGGTGATGATCGTGGCCATGCTCGACGCCGAGCATGCCGTGCTGGTGGAAGAGTATTGCGGTGGTACCGACGAGTACGAGCTGTCGCTGCCCAAGGGCCTGATCGAGCCCGGCGAAGATGTGCTGGCAGCCGCCAACCGCGAGCTTAAGGAAGAGGCCGGGCTTGGCGCGCGCCAGCTTGAGCACCTGACCGAGCTGTCGCTTTCGCCGGGCTACATGAGCCAGAAAATTCAGGTGGTGCTGGCCACCGATCTGTACGAAGAGCGCCTGGAGGGCGATGAGCCGGAGCCGATGCGGGTCGACAAGGTCAACCTGCGCGAGCTGTCGGCCTTGGCCATGCACCCGCAGTTCACCGAAGGCCGCGCCCTGGCGGCGCTGTACCTGGCGCGTGACCTGATGATTCAGCGGGGGCTGTTGGCGCTATGAACGACAATCAACTGATGGGTGAAGTGGTCAAGTTGGCGTTGACTGCGGGCGAGGCGATCCTGCCGTACTGGCGTGCCGATGTGGCAGTGACCAACAAGGCCGATGATTCGCCGGTGACTGCCGCCGACCTGGCAGCGCACCGGGTAATTGCCGATGGCCTGCTGGCGCTGGCGCCGCAGATTCCGGTGTTGTCCGAAGAGGACTGCAACATTGCGCTGGCCGAGCGCCAGGGCTGGAGCCGCTGGTGGCTGGTGGACCCGCTGGATGGCACCAAGGAATTCATTGCCGGCAGCGAGGAATTCACAGTCAATATCGCCTTGATCGAAAAAGGCGAAGTGGTGTTTGGCGTGGTATCGATGCCCACGAATGGCCGCTGCTACTTTGGGGGCCGCGAATTGGGGGCTTGGCGGGCAGACGCGGGTGAGGCAGCCCGGCCGATCCAGGTGCGCAACGCTCCGCCAGTGGGTGAGCGGTTTACCGTGGTTGCCAGCCGCCGGCACTCCAGCCCCGAACAGGAAGCATTGTTGGCGGGCCTGGGTGCGGCAGTGGGTGAACTGGAGCTGGCCAACATTGGTAGCTCGTTGAAGTTCTGCCTGTTGGCCGAGGGCAGCGCCGATTGTTATCCACGCCTGGCGCCGACTTCGCAGTGGGATACGGCGGCGGCCCAGGGTGTGGTGGAAGGGGCGGGGGGTGAAGTGATCGGGCTGGACGGGTTGCCGTTCCGTTACCCGGCGCGCGAGTCTTTGCTCAACCCGTATTTCCTGGCGTTGCCGGCCAAGGCAGCGTGGCGCCAGGCCTTTCTTGAGCTGATCTAGCGGGCCTGGCCTGTAGGAGCGGCCTTGTGTCGCGATGGGCTGCAAAGCAGCCCCGGCAATTTGTGCATCATGCCCAAACCCTGGGGCTGCTTTGCAGCCCATCGCGACACAAGGCCGCTCCTACAGGGGGCGCGACAGCCTTCGTTCTCAGCGGTGCAGCACGTACTGGCCGCTGAAGGTGACGGCCGGCTCATCACTCCCGGCATTGCTTACCGTGGTCTGCAGCGTCAAGCGCGCCCGCCCACGACGCTGGTACATGTTGAGGAAGCGTTCCCAGGCTTTCCCTTCCGGCGCCGGGCAACGGGCTATTGCCGCCCCGGTAACCGGCAGCGGGTAGCTGATTTGCCCTTCCTGGATGACGATATGCCCGTCATCTATCCCCAGTTCGCGCAGCCGCAGGTGCAACCAGCCCCAGCCCACCAGCACTGCTGCACAGTACAGGCTGCCGCCGAACATGGTGCTCTTGTGGTTGACGTTGGCCGCCAGCGGCAATTGCAGGCGCAGGGTGTGGTGTTGCCAATCAATGACCTCCAGGCCCATTTCGCGGGTCAGCGGGATGTCGCCATGCAGTACGGACTGCAGGTACTGGCTATCGGTGCTCATCAACGGTTGTCCTCATGGTCGTCGTGCCCGCCACTACCGCCCTCGAAGCTCAAGCCATGCTTGCGCAGCTTGTCGTGCAAGGTTTTGCGCGGGATGCCCAGCGCCTCTGCCAGGCTGCGCATGGAGCTGTGGGGCTGGGCCAGCTCGGCGGCGATCAGCGAGCGCTCGAATTGCTCTACCTGTTCGCTCAGGTTGCCACTCAACACCGAAGGCGCCGCAGCCGCAGCCGCTGGCAGCTGGCCATCCAGCGCCAGTTCAAGGCCCAGGGCGAAACGCTCGGCGGCGTTCTGCAATTCACGCACGTTGCCTGGCCAGGTGTGGCGCAGCAGCATCGCCCGCTGCGCCGGCAGCAAGGCGTGTGGCGCCAGGCTGTGGCGCTGGCTGGCAGCGTCGGCAAAATGCTGGAACAGCACCAGGATGTCGTCGCCGCGGTCCCGCAGCGGCGGAATACGCAGTGGCGCTACGTTTAGCCGGTAGTACAGGTCGGCCCGGAAGCGGCCTTGGTCGGCGGCCTGGCGCAGGTCTTCCTTGGTGGCGGCGATAATGCGGATATCCAGCGGGATCAACTGGTTGCCGCCCAGGCGTTCCACCACCCGCTCCTGCAACATGCGCAGCAGCTTGACCTGCACGTCCAGGCTCATGCTCTCGATTTCGTCGAGGAACAGCGTGCCGCCGTTGGCGAACTCGAATTTGCCGATGCGCCGTTTTTGCGCCCCGGTGAACGCGCCGGGCTCATGGCCGAACAGTTCGCTTTCGACCACCGATTCGGCCAGCGCCCCGGCGTTGATCGCCACGAACGGCCCATCACGGCGGCTGGACAGGTCATGCAGCGCACGGGCGACCACCTCCTTGCCGGCACCGGTTTCACCCAGGATCAGCACATCGGCGCGGGTTCCGGCCAAGGCGCCGATCTGCTCGCGTAGGCGCTGCATGGCCGGCGAATGGCCGACCAGGCGCGTGGCCAGTTGCTGGCGGTCGCTCAGTGCCAGGCGCAGGCTGCGGTTGTCCAGCACCAGGCGGCGCAGGGCCAAGGCACGGCGCACGCTGTCGAGCAGGGCGTCGCTGGCGAAAGGCTTTTCCAGAAAGTCATAGGCACCGGCGCGCATTGCCTGTACCGCCAGGGGCACATCCCCATGGCCGGTAATCAACAGCACGGGCAGTTCGCTGTCGCGGCCGTGCAGTTGCTCCAGCAACTGCAGGCCATCGATGCCGGGCATGCGGATGTCGCTGACCACCACGCCGGGCCAGTCGGTCTCGATACGCTCAGCCAGACCTTGGGCATCGCCCAGCGCGACCACTTTCAGCCCGGCCAGGTCCAAGGTCTGGCTCAGGGCCTGGCGCAGGTGCGGGTCATCGTCGACCAGGATGACCTGGGCTTGGCTGTCGATCTGTGTCTCGGGGGTCATGCCGAGGGGTCCTCCGAATTGGGCAAGGTTGCGCCAGGCGCAGCCTTGCGTAGCTGCAGGGTCAGCAGAGCACCACCTTCCGGGTGGTTGGCCAGCAGCAGTTCACCCCCCAGGGCGCGCATCAGGCTTTCGCAGATGGCCAACCCCAGGCCCAGGCCCTGGGTGCGGGTCTTGGTGGTGAAGAACGGCTCCTTGGCATGCTCCAGGGCCTGGCGGCTGAAGCCGGGGCCATTGTCGCGGATGTACAGGTAGACGCAGTCATCACGCTGTTCGGCACTTAGCCACAGGCGGCGCGGGTTGGCTTTTTCGGTCAGGGCGTCCAGGGCATTGGCCAACAGGTTGCCCAGCACCTGGCGCAGGCGGGTTTCACCGGCCTGTACCCACAAGGTGGCTTCCGGCAGGTCGCGGATCAGCTCCACGGCCATTGCCCGGCGGCGCTTGGCCAGCAGCGCCAGGGCATCGTCCAGGGCAGGCTGCAGGGCCACGCTTTCCGGCGCATGCCGATCACGGCGAGCGAAGGCCCGCAAGTGGGCGATGATCGACGCCATACGCCCGGTCAGCTCGCCAATCAGCTTGAGGTTGCCGCGGGCGTCCTCGGTGCGTTGGTGGTCGAGCAGGATCTCGGCATTTTCTGCGTAGCTGCGAATCGCCGCCAGCGGCTGGTTGAGTTCGTGGCTGATACTGGCCGACATGGTGCCAAGCACCGACAGCTTGCCGGCCTGCACCAGCTCGTCCTGGGCGCGCACCGCCTCTTGCTGGGCATTTTCGCGCTCCAGTACGGCGCGCTTGAGGCGGGTGTTGAGGCCCTCGAGGTCGGCGGTGCGTTCGGCTACGCGCTTTTCCAGCTCCTGACGGGCGCGGGCTTCGAAGTCGATGCGGTCGATGTAGTGGCGGCGCCGTTGCATCACCAGCCCGGCCAGCAGCATTGCTACCAGCAGGGTGCCGGCGCCAATGGCCATTACCGTTTGCACCGAACGGTCTACCAGCATGCGCGGGGCAAGGATGCTGACTTGCCAGCCGGTCTCCTTGATGTCGCGGGTCTGGGTGATCCAGGCATCCGGGGCGAGCACCAGCGGTTGCGGGGCCTGGGTGGGGTAGGGCTGGATGGCGATGATGGCCTGGCGCTCGGCATCGCTCAGTGCGCGGGTGGCACGGAAGCGCCAATCGGGCCGCGAAGTGAGGATGACCACGCCATTGTGATCGGTCAGCAACAGCTGCTCCGGTGTGCGGCCCCACAGGGTTTCGGTGTGGTCGAGGTCGACCTTGACCACCAGCACGCCCACGATGCGCTCGCGATCGCGCACGGCGGCGGCAAAGAAGTAGCCGCGTTTGGCCGACGTTGTGCCCTGGCCGAAGAAGCGGCCCAGGTGGCCGGCCATGGCTTCGTTGAAGTACGGGCGGAAGGCGAAGTTGCGGCCCACGAAGCTGTCGTGCTTGTCCCAGTTGGACGCCGCCAGGGTGTTGCCGCTGACATCCATCAGGTACATCACCTCGGCGCCGGTCTGTTGCACGATGCCCTTGAGCAGGCGGTTGGCGTTGGTCACCGCCTCCAGGCGGAACGGGTCGGCCAGTACGCTGCGCAGTGCCGGCAGGTCGCCGAGGATCTGCGGCAGGGTTTCATAGCGGTGCAGGGTGCCGAGCAGGTTGGCCACGTACAGGTCCAGGGTCTGGCGGTTCTGCGAGGCCAGTTCCTGCTGGTAGTAACGTTCGGCCAGGTGATGCAGGGGCCACAGTAACGGCGCCAGGCACAGGGCCAGCAAGGCCAGGCTGCGCCAGCGGGGACGGCGTGGGGGCGTGGGTTTAGCAATCATCACGTAAATGCGCCAGAAAGGTCTGGCGCAATTATGCGCTAGTTACGGCAGCAGTTCCGCCTCTGCCCATGCCAGGCCAAGCTTGTCCTTGTCTGATAGCAGCGGTAGTTGCTGCAGCCCCCAGTCGATGGCCAGGTGCGGATCGTCCCAGCGGATGCAGCGATCGGCGCCGGGGTTGTAGTAATCGGTGGTCTTGTAGAGGAACTCGGCCGACTCGCTCAGCACCGCAAAGCCATGGGCGAAGCCTGCCGGTATCCATAACTGGCGGTAGTTGGCTGCCGACAGATTCACCGCGACCCACTGCCCGAAGGTTGGCGAGCTTTTGCGCACATCCACGGCGACATCGCGGATTTCGCCCTGAACCACGCGCACCAGCTTGCCTTGGGTATTCTCCACCTGAAAATGCAGCCCGCGGAGCACGCCCTTGACCGAGCGCGAGTGGTTATCCTGGACGAATTCGACATTCACCTCGGTCTGCTTTGCGAACTCGCGGGCGTTGAACGCTTCGAAGAAAAAGCCACGGCTATCACCGTAGACCTTTGGCTCGATGATCAGTACTTCGGGGATTGCAGTCGGGATGATTTTCATGGCGGTTCGCTTGCCGTTCGTTAACTATTGACCCTAGTCGCCCTTTTGGGAAATTTCCGCATGCAGCAGTGACAGGATGCGTACGATATGGCCAGGGTAGGCGGTCAAGCGATGGGTGCTAACGGGTGAATCCGCATTAAATTCGATTTCTATCGATATAAGGCTGGGCGTATCGTCTGAAAATCCGGCGTATCAGGCTTTAAATATCGATATGTATCGGTTATAAATAGATCAACGTCTCACCGCAATCCGGCCCCGGGCCATCACAGAGGTCAACCATGAAAACCCTCAACTCCACGCCACGTGCCGATGGTTTCCACATGCCCGCCGAGTGGGCCCCGCAAACCCAGGTATGGATGGTTTGGCCGGAGCGTTCGGACAACTGGCGCCTGGGTGGCAAACCGGCGCAGGCAGCCCATGTAGCCCTGGCCAAGGCCATTGCCCGTTTTGAGCCGGTTACCGTTGCGGTTTCCGCTGGCCAGTACGAGAACGCGCGTCGCCAGCTCGACCAGCCGAACATTCGGGTGGTCGAAATCAGCAACGACGACGCCTGGGTGCGTGACACCGGCCCGACCTTCGTCATCAACGACCAAGGCGAAGTGCGCGGTGTGGACTGGGGCTTCAACGCCTGGGGCGGCTTCGATGGTGGCCTGTATGCGCCATGGAACCGCGACGAGGAGCTGGCGGCCAAAGTGCTGGAAATGGAGCGCTGCCAGCGCTACCACACCGAAGGCTTCGTGCTCGAGGGCGGTTCGATCCACGTGGACGGTGAAGGCACGCTGATCACCACCGAGGAATGCCTGCTCAACCGCAACCGCAACCCACACCTGACCCGCGAGCAGATCGAAGCGGTGCTGCGCGACCACCTGGCGGTGGATACCGTGGTGTGGTTGCCCGATGGCCTGTACAACGATGAAACCGACGGCCACGTCGACAATTTCTGCTGTTACGTGCGCCCGGGCGAAGTGTTACTAGCCTGGACCGATGATTCCAACGACCCCAATTACGCCCGTTGCCATGCCGCCATGGAGGTGTTGCAGAACACCCGTGACGCCAAGGGCCGAGCACTAATCGTGCACAAAATGCCCATTCCCGGGCCGCTGTACGCCACGGCTGAAGAATGTGCCGGTGTCGACCACGTTGCCGGCAGCCAGGAGCGTGACCCATCGGTGCGCCTGGCCGGCTCCTACGTGAACTTCCTGATCGTCAACGGCGGCATCATTGCGCCAAGCTTCGATGACCCGGCAGATGCCGAAGCCAGAGCGATCCTTGCGCGGATATTCCCCGACCACGAAGTGGTGATGATTCCCGGGCGCGAGCTGCTGTTGGGCGGTGGCAATATCCACTGCCTGACCCAGCAGCAGCCGGCACCGGTGACGCGCTGAGTGCCAGCTCGGTGACAAAGAGGCCCGTCAATAGACGGGCCTTTTTTTCGGGCGACGCCCGGCGGCTGGTTTGGCATAGGTTTTGTATTGTTTTTCAAGGAGATAGCTTGGCTCTGCCAGGTTATCCGAGCTGTAACATTACCTACGTAGATTAGCCGCTCACGGGTTAGGGAGTACGTGTAGACATGAACGCAGCAAGTGAGTCGGCTTTGCGCCCATTGGCAGTTGGTCACCCATCGCTCAAGCGGGTCGCGGCGTGGTTGAAACACCATGGAAGCATCAGGGTCAGGACGACCGACCCACGACGTCTGCTTGCCGGACGCTACCCGCAAGGTTTGCTCAGCGACGCTGAAATGCAGGCGCTGATGGCGGTGTGGCACTAATCGATTACAGCTGTGCCGACCTCTTGGCGGCGATAGCCGCGAAGAGGCCGGTACCTGCCACACGCCCCTCCCCACACGCACCCGGTAAATTGTCGGTGCAGTCAAGATGCCGTTTCTGACAAAAAGATAAAATCCCCGCCTATAGCGCCGACATGCATTGAAATGCCTCGTATCACGGGATGATCTTGGTTATATCAACCTGCATTTCACGACTTTTTGACATTTGTAATCGCACGCGGCTAGGATTCGGCCCAACGCCTGCTGGCCACCTCCGTTGGCCATGCTGCTGCCAGAGGCCGCCCGTGCAGTTACCGGCCGGCCTTCAAGTCTGGATCCGCATAGCGTCGAACCTACGTAGGGGCGTTGGTTCCTGGCGTTGTATTGCAGAGCGTTTTTGATTAAGCGATAAGGAAAACAACATGTTGAAAACCAGGATCAGCCTGGTCGCCCTGGCGATGATCGCCGCGACCCAGGCACAGGCCAATGATCAGGCCGAGAGCAAGGGCTTCATCGAGGACAGCCACGCCAACGTCCTTCTGCGCAACGCTTACATCAACCGTGACAAGAAGCACGGCACCGACGACCAGATCGAATGGGGCCAGGCAGTCATCGGCAACTTCTCCTCCGGTTTCACCCAAGGCACTGTCGGTGTCGGCGTCGACGCATTCGGCCTGTATGCCCTGCGCCTCGATGGCGGCAAAGGCCATAACGGTGGCGCGGGTGTCGACTTCTTCAAACCGCACGAAACCACCAACGCCGATGGCAACGCCAGCTCGCCGCACAACCTGGCACGTGGTGGCGCAGCCGTGAAGTTCCGCATTTCCAATACCGTGCTCAAGTACGGTGACCAGATGCCGGCACTGCCAGTGCTGCAGTACGACGACGCACGTCTGCTGCCAGAAAGCTTCACCGGCACCCTGATCACCTCCAAGGAAATCAAGGGCCTGGAGCTGAACGCCGGCCGCTTCACCCAGGAAGCGCGCAAAAGCGCCGAGCGTCGTGATGGTGGTGGCCTGAAGTCGATCAACGTGCTGGGTGGTAGCTACAAGTTCAGCGACAACTTCACCGGCTCGCTGTACACCGCAGACAACGAAGACGTTATGCGCAAGCACTACCTGGGCTTGAACTACGTCTTCCCGATCGCCAGCGACCAGTCCCTGACCCTGGACTTCAACGGCTACAAGTCGGACATCAACAACAAGTACGTCAAGGCCGCCGGCCTGAACGGCGACTCCAACACCATCTGGAGCCTGGCGGCCACCTACGCGTATGGTGCGCACTCGTTCACCCTCGCCCACCAGCGCAGCACTGGCAGCACCGGCTACAACTACGGCTGGTACCAGAACCAGGGCGGCGTGGGTGACGGTGGTTCGACCATCTACCTGGCCAACTCGTACTGGTCCGACTTCAACGCCGAGGACGAGCGTTCCTGGCAGCTGGGCTACGGCCTGGACTTCGGTGCCTACGGCATCCCTGGCCTGACCTACAAGCTGGCCTACGTAGTGGGTGACAACATCAACACCCGCAACAACGCCAACCCGCAGGGCTTCGGCGAAGGCAAGGAACGCGAGATCTTCAACCAGGTCCGTTACGTGGTGCAGGACGGCCCGGCCAAAGACCTGTCCATCAAGCTGCGTAGCTCGTTCGTGCGTACCAACAACGCCGTACAGCAGAACGGCTACAACGACGATGGCAACGAAGTACGCGTATTCGTCGAGTACCCGATCAGCATCTTCTGATGCTGAGCTGAGGGTGCTGGGGGCTGCTTTGCAGCCCATCGCGACGCAAGGCCGCTCCTACAGGAATGCCCCGAACCGGGCCCCTTGTGGGAGCGGCCTTGTGTCGCGAAAGGGCCGCACCGCGGCCCCGGCGATCTGCGCCCCAACCCCAAAAATCGAGCTGCCACGCCGCCCCTAGCGGCACGGCTCAACCCGGTAGCAGCACGCTAACCCGCAATCCACCCCCTTCGCGGTTCATCAGCAGCAGCTCACCGCCATGGCTGCCAGCGATGCGTTGCGCAATGCTCAACCCCAACCCGTATCCCCCGGAGGACTGGTTGCGCGACCCTTCGCCGCGTACGAACGGGTCGGTAATGGTCGCCAGCAGCCCCGGCGCAATCCCCGGGCCACGGTCGTCGATATGGATCAGCACCCCGCTGTTCGCCCGTTCCAGCGTGACCGAAACCTCCTTGGCATAACGCAGTGCATTGACCAGCAGGTTCTGCAGGCAACGCTGCAACAGCAACGCATCCACACGCACGCCGCCTGCCTGGCCATGCACCGGCAATGGCTCTTTTTCGGTTGTCAGGTCGGCGCACAGGCGTGCCACCAGTCGGTCCAGGTCCACCTGCTGCAAGTTCTGCTGTTCCCCGGCGCGCAGGTAGTCGAGCACCTGGCCGATCATGTCGTCCATCTGCCTGATGTTCTGCCGCAGGCGCTGGTGGTGTTCATCGTCCGGCAAGCGCTCCAGGCGCAGGCGCATGCGGGTCAAGGGGGTGCGCAGGTCATGGGACACAGCGGCGAGGAAGTAGGCCTTGTCGTTGACCATGGCAATCAGGCGCTGCTGCATGGCGTTGAACGCCTGGGCAGCCTGGCGTACCTCCTGCGGGCCATCCAGCACCAGTGGCGGCTGCTCAAGATTGGTGCCCAGGCCGCGGGCAGCATCGGCCAGGCGCTGCAACGGGCGCAGGCACAGGCGCACGGCAATCAGGCAGACCAACAGCACCGCGACAATGCGCAGGGCATACACCCGCAACAGGTAATCGCTGATCAGCACCCAGGCCGACTCGCCGCTCCAGCCCTGCAGCTCCTGGCCCTCGATGATAAGCCAGTGGCCATCGGCTAATGGCACCGCAAACTGCATATGGGCCTGGGCCGTGCGCAAACCGAACAGGCTGCGCCAGACTATCGGTTGGCCCGACGCGTCGGTCAGTTGCACATTCATCAGGCGTACCGCCTGAGCATGGCCCAGCTCGTACTTGAGGGCCTGGCGCAGCAGCAATTCGACCCGCCGGCGCTCACGGCGCTGATCATGCGTTGGCTCGGGCAGGTGCTCGGCACAGCGCACCTGGTAATGAGCCGGCACTGGCAGCGCGGCATCGTGGCAGTCGGCGCGGGCGATCAGGGGCGCACTGCGCGCCGCAATCAACCGCACAGGGGCTTCGAACACCTGGGCGAAGCGCACATCGAACCAGATGCTGCTCGACATCAGCTGCACCACCAGCGTGCCGCTGACCATGATCAGCAATAGCTGGCCGAACAGGGTGCGCGGCCACAGCCGGCGAAGCCAGCGCACCTCAGGCATTGGCCTGGTGCTGGCCGATGGTCAGCAAGTAGCCTTCGTTGCGGATGGTGAGGATTTGCGCGGCCCCGTCCGGTGCGCGCCGCAGGTGCTGGCGCAGGCGGCTGACGCACATGTCCACCGAGCGGTCATCAGGCAGGTGGTCGCGGCCAAATGCGCTGCGCGTCAGCTGGTCGCGGGAGACCACGCGGTTGTTGGCCTCCAGCAACTCGCGCAGCACCCGGTAGTCGGAGCGTGGCAGGGGCAGGGTCTGGCCATCGGGGCGCGTGAGCAGGCGCTTGACGTGCTCCAGGCGGAAGCCGGCGAACAGTTGTGCATCGACCCCTGCAGTGCCCTGCGCCTGGGTTTCCAGGCGTTGCGGGCGACGCAGCACCGCCTTGATCCGGGCAATCAGCTCGCGTGGCTCGAAAGGCTTGGCCAGGTAATCGTCGGCACCCACCTCCAGGCCGATGATGCGGTCCAGCGTGCTGCCTTTGGCCGACAACATGATCACCGCCAGCCCGGGCGTGGCCTGCAATTGGCGACAAAGGCTGAGCCCGTCTTCGCCGGGCAGCATCAAGTCGAGTACCACCAGATCCACCGTGTGCCTGGCCATTTGCGCGCGCATCTGCTCGCCGTCGGGCGCCTCCAGCACGTTGTAACCGGCGTCGGCCAGGTAATCACAAAGAAGTTCGCGGATCTCGTCGTCATCGTCGACGACCAGCAGGGTCGTGCTCATGCGGAAAACACCTGTCGGGTGAGGCCCAGGGGCGCTCATTACATTCAATTACATCCCCGTACATGTCGGGTCTGGCGCCGGGAGGGCCGATCCCTAGAATCCTAACAAAAAATCATCTGCAAATACGAAGCCTTCCCAAATGAATCCCTACAGCATTCCGAACGCGCTCACCCCCACCCTTGCAAACGGCAACCGCCTCAAGCCGCTGGCCTTCTGCATTGCCGTTGCCATCAGTGGTGGTGCCATGGCCGCCGACAGCCAACCCCTGGAGCTGGACGCCACGCAAATCGAAGACAGCGCGCTGCTGCCCGCCGACGCTGCAGGCCAGCTGGGCTACACCGTCGAGAGCACACGCAGCTCCACCGGCCTGAACCTGACGCCACGGCAGACCCCGCAGTCAGTCACCACCATCACCCGCCAGCAGATGGAAGACCGTGGTATCCACACCATCGAACAGGCCTTGGAAACCACCCCAGGGGTAACGGCCAACAAGTCCGAAGTGGGCGGGCGTACCGATTACCGCGCCCGTGGCTATTCGATCAGCAACTGGAAGGTCGATGGCCTGCAGACCCAAGGCGGCTCTGACTTCAGCGGCAGCGGCAATGCCCTGAACATGGACCTGTACGAGCGCATCGACATCGTGCGCGGTGCCAACGGCCTGCTTGGCGGCACCGGTGACCCTTCGGCCACCGTCAACCTGATCCGCAAGGCGCCGACCAAGACCTTTGGCGGTAGCGCCTATGCCACCTACGGCAGCTGGGACAAACGCCGCCTGGGTGCCGACCTCAACCTGCCACTGTCCGAGGACGGGCGCCTGCGCTCGCGCTTCGTGATGACCCAGCAGGACGCCAACTCGTTCCGCGACAACCAGTCCGACCGCTCCCGCGCGGCGCTGGCCAATTTCGAGTTCGACCTGGACGACGCCACCACCCTCGGTGCCGGCTACCAGTACGAGTACAACAAGGTGGTGGGTGGCGGCTGGGGCGCGAACATTCCGCTGTGGTACCGCGACGGCAGCAAGACCGACCTGCCACGCAGCACCAACGTGGTGCCCAGCTGGAGCTTTGGCGAGTACACCACGCGCACCGCTTTCGGCTCGCTGCAGCACCGCTTCGACAACGACTGGACGCTGGACCTGAAGGCCTCCCAGGCCACCACCGAAGCCCTCAACCACCGCGGCCTGGCCAAGGTCAACTCGGCAGGGCGCGGCACCTATGGCGGCTACTGGGACCAGGATGGCAGCGGCGCCGTACTGAACGGCCTGCACAGCTCCACCGACACCACCCAGCAATCGGCGCAGATCGACCTGTCTGGCCCATTCCAGCTGTTCGGCCGCACCCACCAGGCCATGGTGGGCTATAACGACAGCCGCACCGTGGGTTGGTCGCCGCAGTACACCTGCACCATGGTGGGCGACGGCATGGCCAGTGCACCGGCGTTGGGGTGCCAGTTTCGCGCCAACAACGGTTTCCCGGTCACCGATTGGCACAACGGCGTGGATGACGACTACGGCCTCATCGCCTCGCGCACCGGCCTGCACAGCAAGACCACCACGCGCTTGCAGGGCATGTACGCCGCTACCCGCCTGAGCATTACCGACCCGCTGTCGGTGATTGTCGGCGTGCGCACCAGCAACTACGCGTCGGTGACCCGTAGCGTGGCCGGCGAGCGCAGCAGCCAGGAAGAGAACGGCATCGTCACCCCATACCTGGGCGCGGTGTACGACCTCAACGACACCTACTCGCTGTACGCCAGCTACACCGACATCTTCACCCCGCAAACATCGGAAACCGTGAGCGGCAGCAAAGTCGAGCCGATTCGTGGGCAAAGCTATGAAACGGGTATCAAGGGTGAATGGTTCGACGGCCGCCTGAATGCCTCGGCAGCGTACTTCCGCACCAAGCAGGAAAACAAAGCCGTGCTCGATGGCGACCTGACCACCCCGACCGGTGCCAGCGCCTACAAGGCCGGCTCAGGTGTGGAAACCGACGGTATCGACCTGGAAGTGGCAGGCGCGTTGACGCCTGAATGGAACGTGTACGCCGGCTATACCTACCTGCACTTCCGCCGTGTCGACAGCGACGGCCGCAGCGACCCGTCGCACCTGTTCAAGGCCTCCACCACCTACCGCCTGAGCGGCCCGCTCGACCGCCTGACCGTAGGTGCCGGTGTAACAGCGCAGAGCAACATCCGCGCTATTTCCAGCCCTGCAGGCCAGCCGGTCAACGGCGTGAGCAGCGGTGCAACCGATGTGAACTGGTCGGGTTATGCCATCTGGAACGCCATGGCCAAGTACCAGGTAACCGATGCCACCAGCGTTACCCTTAACGCCAACAACCTGTTCGACAAGCACTACTACACCCAGTACGGGTTCTATGCCGGCGGCATCTACGGTGACCCGCGCAACCTGTCGCTGACGGTAAGCACTGCCTTCTAACATGCAGGGGCGGCCTTGCGTCGCGGTGGGGCACGCAGCGCCCCACCGGCTTCAGGCCCAGCTTCAAGCAATACCGGGGCTGCACCGCAGCCCTGTCGCGCCTCGAAGGTGAAGAGGTGCAGGAGAGATCCGCATGCATGACCCTGGGTGTTCCATGCCGAAAACTAGAATTCGCCCCTGAGCGTCAGCATGTAGTTGCGTGGGTCGCCATAGAAGTTGCCATTCGCTGCACTGGAAACCGTCTGGTAGTAGCTTTTGTCGAACAGGTTGTTGGCATTCAGCGACACCGTCCAGTGATCGTCCACGCGGTACTTCAGCAGGGCATTCCACACCGCGTAACCACTTTGCTTGTAATCGAAGGGAATTCCGGTTTCGACCACTGTGCCAGCGCCATTTACCCGCACGGTTTCACCGCTGATATAGGTGGCGCTTTGCAGATCGACCCCTCCGCCGACGGTCCAGTCCGAAAACTCCCCGGGAAGCTGGTAGGTTGTCCACAATTTGAATTGGTGCTTGGGCGTGATAGTGCTCAACGCCGTGCTGTCGGTCCGGTTCTTGTTGTAGTTGTATACATAGCTGGCCATCAGATTCCAGTCCTTGCGGATTTCGCCTGTTGCCTCCAGCTCGATCCCCTTGCTGACGACCTCACCCTCGTTCACGTAGCAGCAGCTGCCGCCATACAACACTGATTCCCTCGGGTAGTTGGTGTCCTCTACCGCGCCGTTCTCGCGCTTGGTGTAGAACACGGCAAGGCTGGTATTCAGGCGGCCGTCCAGCAGTTCGCCCTTGATGCCCAGCTCGGAAGTCTTGCCTACCAGCGGTTCCAGCACCTGGTTACTGCCCAACGGCCCACTCAGGTAGCTTTGCTGGGGCTTGAATATCTTCGAATAGCTGCCGTACAGCGACCATTGGTCATCAAGGTCATAGATGGCACCAAAGTACGGGACGAAGCGCGTAGGTTCGCGCATGTCGATGTCGCTTTGCACCACGCCCGCGTTGGTGTACACCTGTTCGAAGTGGTAGCGGGCCGCCCGGCCACCCAGGATCACCTTCAGCGGGTCGGTCACCTGCAGCGTCAAGCGCCCGTACAAGCCGTACTGCTCCTGGGTGTTGGGGCTGTAGTCGCGCGGGGTTTCCAGCGAAATAGTGGTGGGTTTCCAGTAACCCGGGTCGAACACGTTGATCGGCACGCCGGTACCGGTGAATACACCCGAGCCCTGCCAGCGGCTGGTCACGCGTTGGTAATCTGCGCCCAGCACGAACTGGTGCTCGCGACCAAAGGCATCGAAATGGCCAGATAGATTGCTGTCGATCAGGTCCTGGCTGGTGGAATAGACGTTGTAACTGGCGCGCCACACAGGCCCTGCCAATGTCACCGGGTTGACCGCGTTGCCCGATACCGCAGCCAGTGCCTCACCGGCATCGCGGGTATTGGTGTACGACACGTTCAGCTTCCAGTCGTTGTCGAAATAGTGGTCGACCTTGGTGAAGATCTCCTGGGAGATATTGTCCATGTAGGACCAGTTCTGCCCGAGGTTGGTGTGCCGCGCCAGCCCGATGTCAGCACCGGTGGTGTAACGTGGCAGGCCCAGCGACGAGTTGGAGTGAGTGCTTTCGTACATGCCGCCCAAGGTGAAGATGGTCTGCGGGCCTAGGTCCACCTCGACCACGCCGTACACCGTGGGCTTCTGCGTCGCCAGTTTGTCGGTAAAGTACTGGCGGTCGGTATACGCCGTGACCAGGCGGCCGCGTACGTTGCCGCTGTCGGTCAACGGGCCGGTGAGGTCGACTTGCGAACGGTAGTTGTCCCACGAGCCGGCGGCGGCCTCGAATTTCAACTGGAAGTCCGACAGTGGGCGCTTGCGCACCAGGTTGATGACGCCACCCGGGTCACCCACACCACCGAACAGTGCACCGGCGCCACGCAGCACCTCGACATGGTCGAATTCGACCAGGTTGTACAGCCGTCGCGAGTAGAAGCTGGTGGCTACCGAAGACAGGGCCATGGGGGCGGCGCCGTCGATCTGGATGCTGTCGATGTTGAAACCGCGCGAGTAGAACTCGTAAGTGTCGCTGGTGGTTTTCTGCACCGTCACCCCAGGGGCCATCTTCAGGGCATCCTGCAGGCTGGTCACGCTGCGGTCCTCGATCAGTTGGCTGGACAATACCGAGACCGCCTGTGGCGTGTCGCGCAGGCTGGTTGGGGTTTTGGAGCCTACGCTCACCGCCCCCGAGGTGTACGACCCGGTGTTCTCGGTCATTTCGCCCATGCCCTGGCCGCTTACCAGCGTGCTGCCCAGCTCCAGCGCCGTGCCGCCGGTGATGACTACCGGGTTCAGCATCCAGTTGCCGTTGGCCGTCCGGCTTGCACCCAGGCCCGAGCCCAGTAGCAGCTGGTTCAGGCCCTGCTCGACGGTGTAACCGCCGTGCAGGGCGGTTGCGTACTTGCCACGGACCAACGCAGGGTCAAACGACAAATTGATCGAAGCCGCCTGTGCGAACGCATTAAGCGATTGCTCCAGCGCGCTTGCCGGGAGGTCGTATTGGTGTACTGCGTTCTGTTCGGCGTATACCGAGCAAATCGGCAGCGCAACGCAGGTAGCGCTGGCAAGCAATGCGCCATGCAGCGCAATCGCAAGGCGAGCCCTGGGTACAGGGCGGGGTGTGAACGCAGATGACATGTAAATCGAGCTCCATTCGTTGGCAGGGTCTTTTCCCTGTTAGCCGAAGTGCTCGGAAAAACCCGTAGCGTGAAACGCGCTTTTCTTGCAGAAAATGCTCAACGCGCCACGACGCGACGCCATAGCCTGGTCACGCCCTCGACTTTGACAGGCATCGAGCCCGCCAGCGCATCCAGGGCCAGGTCGATATTATCGAGCTGGAACACCCCGGAAACTTTCAGCCCGGCCACCTCTGGCGCACAGCCCAACCAGCCCCGCTGATAACGCCCCAGTTCGCTGACCAGCGCTTGCATCGACAGGCTGCGTGCGACCAGTTGGCCACGTGTCCAGGCGCTGGCATCCATTTCGCCAGGTGGCAGCTTCATGCAGCGCCCGGCGCTGATCGCGTACTGCTCGCCTGCCGAAACCACTTGCTGCTGCGTGGCCAGATGGATGGCCACTTTGCTGTGTTCGACCGCAAGCCGCGTAGTGGAGGCGTCCTGGCGCACTGCGAAGGCAGTGCCCAGCGCCTGTAACCGCGCCTGCGCGGTGTGCACCCAGAAGCTGCGCCGGCCGCTCGGCGAGCCTTCGTCAGGGCCTGTGTCGATGAATATCTCGCCCTGCAACAGCCTGATCAGCCGCTGGCTGTTGCTGAACACCACATCGACGGCGCTATTGGTATTGAGCTGCAACCGGGTGCCGTCGGCGAGCACCACCTTTCGCCGCTGGCCCACGGCGGTGCTGTAGTCCGCGCCCCAGCGCCTGACCGTGTCCTGGCCGTGCCAGCCCGTCGCGCCAATGATCAGGCCGGCACCCAACACTTGAAGCAGCCGCCTGCGGCCTACCTGCCGATGTTGCATGCGCTCCAGGGTGTCGTGGGCAACGCCCCCGGGTACTCCTGACAGGCTGGCGAGGTTACTGAGCGTTGATTCATTGCTCTGCAGCGCCTGCCAGGCCACTTCATGCAACGGATGCAGCTTGCGCCAGTGCAGGCAACCCTGCATTACCTGTGCGTCGGCGTAGCCGGAATGCAGGCGCACCAGCCACATGATCGCCTGATCGAGCACTTCGTCCGGCAAGTCGGGGCGGGCAGCGCTGGTCATGAAGCGGCGAAATAGCAGTGGCGGATGGCCTTGGCCATGTAGCTTTCCACCGACCGCAGGCTGACACCCAGTTGCAGGGCGATTTCCTTGTAGCCCAGGCCGTCCAGGGGTGACAGCAGGAACGCCTTGCGCACTTTGGGTGGCAAACCGTCGAGCAGGGCATCCACCTTGGCCAGTGTCTCCAGCAGGATCATCTGTGCTTCAGGGGAGGGCACCAAGGGTTCAGGCAGATGGGCAATGGCGTCCAGGTAGGCCCTTTCCACCCGGTCACGGCGGGCGCGGTCTATCACCAGGGCCCGGGCGATGGTGCTCAGCCATGCGCGGGGCTGATGCACGTCCTTGAGGCGGTCGGGCTTACCCAGGACATTGACAAAGGTGTCCTGGGCCAGGTCTGCAGCATTGTCACCTTGGCGCAAGCGCTTGCGCAGCCAGTCGACGAGCCAAGCGTGGTGCTCGGCGTAGAGGGACTGGATATCTGTTGGCGCGGTAGGCGAAGCGGGTGGTGAGGACACTGCGGACCTTGGGCTCAAATAAGAATGCGGATGAGAATTCATCGCATCTTAGCTGGGGTTGGCTGGGAATGACAAGGTGTGGTGAGGACTGAGAGTTTCGCTGGATGACCTATAGCCTTGAGTTCGATGCGCGAGCGTTCAAGGAATGGCAAAAGCTGGGGGATACGGTCCGGCAGCAACTCAAGAAAAAACTCGCCTCGGTTTTGCTGAACCCCAGGGTTGAGGCGTGTGGGGACTTTTCTTGATGGTCAGAGAGTGCGCCAATTGAGATTGCTGGGGATGCTGCGCAGCCCATCGCGAGGCAAGGCTCCTGCATTGGTCGGTGGTTGGCACCTATCTGCGGCTCGACACCGCCCGACAAGGAGCGGGTTCACCCGCGAAGGGGCCGGGCCTGCTGGCGTGATTTCCTGGGGATTCAACGTTGCAGCCACCACCGCATTCGCGGCTGAAGCCGCTCCTACATCGGGCGAGTTGGGCGGGGCTCTGGGGCGTGGGCTGGAAACAAAAAAGGCCCACCTTTCGGTGGTCGGCACATATGTGCGGCTCGACACCGCCCGACGTAGGAGCGGGTTCACCCGCGAAGGGGCCGGGCCTGCTGGCGTGATTTCCTGGGGATTCAACGTTGCAGCCACCACCGCATTCGCGGCTGAAGCCGCTCCTACATCGGGCGCGTTGAGCGGGGCTCTGGGGCGAGGGCTGGAAACAAAAAAGACCCACCTTTCGGTGGTCGGTGGTCGGCACATATCTGCGGCTCGACACCGCCCGACGTAGGAGCGGGTTCACCCGCGAAGGGGCCGGGCCTGCTGGCGTGATTTCCTGGGGATTCAACGTTGCAGCCACCACCGCATTCGCGGCTGAAGCCGCTCCTACATCGGGCGAGTTGGGCGGGGCTCTGGGGCGAGGGCTGGAAACAAAAAAGACCCACCTTTCGGTGGTCGGTGGTCGGCACATATCTGCGGCTCGACACCGCCCGACGTAGGAGCGGGTTCACCCGCGAAGGGGCCGGGCCTGCTGGCGTGATTTCCTGGGGATTCAACGTTGCAGCCACCACCGCATTCGCGGCTGAAGCCGCTCCTACATCGGGCGAGTTGGGCGGGGCTCTGGGGCGAGGGCTGGAAACAAAAAAGGCCCACCTTCCGGTGGTCGGTGGTCGGCACATATCTGCGGCTCGACACCGCCCGACGTAGGAGCGGGTTCACCCGCGAAGGGGCCGGGCCTGCTGGCGTGATTTCCTGGGGATTCAACGTTGCAGCCACCACCGCATTCGCGGCTGAAGCCGCTCCTACATCGGGCGCGTTGAGCGGGGCTCTGGGGCGAGGGCTGGAAACAAAAAAGGCCCACCTTTCGGTGGTCGGTGGTCGGCACATATCTGTGGCTCGACACTGCCCGACGTAGGAGCGGGTTCACCCGCGAAGGGGCCGGGCCTGCTGGCGTGATTTCCTGGGGATTCAACGTTGCAGCCACCACCGCATTCGCGGCTGAAGCCGCTCCTACATCGGGCGAGTTGGGCGGGGCTCTGGGGCGAGGGCTGGAAACAAAAAAGGCCCACCTTGCGGTGAGCCTTTTGAGTACTGCGTATGGTGCCGGCACCAGGAATCGAACCCGGGACCTACTGATTACAAGTCAGTTGCTCTACCATCTGAGCTATACCGGCAATGGGGCGTCATTATAGCGATCGGTTGGCGCCTGTAAACCACTTCGTTGCGATTGTTCGCAAAAGAGCTAAGTCACCGACCCAAAAGAAGAAATTTCTTACCAGCCGCGGTGCAGGGTGGTGACGCTTGGCTCGCTTTTACCTGGGTTGAAAAACAGCTTGTCGTTGTCGCAGCCGCGCTTGCGGCAGGGGCTTTCGGTGCGCATGGGCAGGCCGTTGTCACCGCCCAGTTGCATGCCGGGGTGGTTCCAGCCCAGGTTGTCGCTGGGGTGGGACGCTGGGTGTTGGGAGCAGGCGGTCAGGGCCAGGGCGAAGCTGAGCAGGGCGAGGGGCTTGGTTAGCGGCATGGGTGGGTCCAATGTCGAATCTGGCGCAATGCCAGAAGATCGCAGGGCCGCAGGGCAGCGCGCGATTCACTTTTTAATGATTTGGGGCGCGGATGATACACCGATGTGGGTGGATTTAGCATGGGATTGCCTGGCAGGGCCTCTTCGCGGGTGAACCCGCTCCTACACTTATCGATTAGCCTGCAGGTACGAAAATTCTGAACCTGAGACCTGAAGGCTTCAGGATCTGTAGGCTTCAGACGTATCCTACGCGCGCCGCCGAAGTATCGCTGTTGTCGGGGAAATGGCTCACGGATAACGTTTCCGGGTCGCTCAGGCGACCGGGTGTGAGAACCCGATTACGAATCTAGCGGCCCGTAATGGCGACCGTGCGCGGGCAGACTTCGGTCTGGCCGAGGCTTCCTATATTCACTCGGTTTCTCACCCTGCGCACGGTTGCCGCCTTTCAATCCGTGAGAAAGACTGAAGGCGGTAACTCCTTGAGGAATATAGGAGTTTGAAACTTGAAAATTATCACCACCGCAGGCGTAGAAACCTTCCTCCCCGCCGGCAACCCCTCCCTCAATCTGCTCCGCGTCGAGCCCGGTATCCCGGTCGATGCCGCCTATGAGCATGTCTCCATCCTGATGGGCTACATCAAGCACTTGGTCCGTGAGGGCGATATGGAAGACGACCATAAATTCCTGGGTGCTGCCGATTACCTGTGCGACATGGCCAAGGCGCTGATGAACGATATCGAGATCGCCAAGAACAAGGCGCACTAGGGCCCCGCAAACGCTCCCTGTGCTAACCACAAGAAATGTTTATGCACAAGTGGCATTCGCAGCTTTAGCGAAAGCCATGCCGCATCGCTACACCGCTTGTCTTTGCGCAAATGCCTGTTTTTGCTGGGCTGCAGGTGCGCGGCGGAATAAGCCAAGCGTTTGAAATAGCGCTTGGCTCCAACAGGTAATCACAAGCTTGTTCACAGAGTTATCCACAGGTTGTGCTGCGGCTAACGGTCGCGTTCAGCGAGGATCAGCAGGTTGCGTGGGGTCAGTGGATAGTCGCAGAAAAGCCCCAGCCGCACTTCGAAACCCTGCTCTTTCAGAAAGAGGGCGCGATCGAGCACCAGCCACAGCTCTAACGGCCGGCGGAACAGGTTACGCACCCGCTCCAGGTTGCGTACCTCGGCGAGGCGTTGCCAGCCTGCGGCTTCCAGCGCTGGCCAATCAGGGTTGCCGCTTAGCGGCAGGTTTTTGAGCTGCGCCAGGTCACGGCAGTAGTGCTCGAAGGGCTTCTCCAGCCAGGCCACTGGCAGGGAAGGTGTGGGCAGGTATTGGTCATGTTGCCGTTGCTGGCGTTGCAGCAAGTCGAAACCGAGGCGGCGGGCCATGGAGGCGTCGCGCTGGCGCCGTACGCGGGCGCCAGCGGTCACGGTTTCGCTCAGGGGCAGGCCAAGGTCGTCCAGCGACAGTTGCAGACGGGAGGTTTGCGCGGCTGTGGATAACGCCTGGTACTGCTGCTGCGCGATCCGGTTGTAGCAGCACGGCGCCACGGCCAGTTGCCGGCAACCTTGCTGGCTGGCCAGCTGCAACAGGCGTACATGCAGGTCGCCACAGGCGTGCAGGGCAACCACGCTTTTTGCACCATCAAGGTGGCTGGCGCTGTCGCCGGCCATCACGTCCTGGTGTACGTGCACGGCTGGCAGGTGATGATGCGCACTCAGGGCTTGGCCAGCGGCGACCAGCTCGGCATCGTATTCCAGGCAGGTCAGCTGCTGGCCGGGTTGCAGCAGGCGGCGGCCGAGGTGGCCTTTGCCCGAGCACCAGTCCAGCCAGTGGCGGGGCTGGTTGCGGAAGGCCAGGTGGCTGGCGAAGGCTTCGATCTGCTGCCATTTGCGGCCGGGGACCGCTACGTCCAAGCGGTGGGCGGCGGGGGGCAGGTCGGTTGCCGGGAGGTTGCCCAGGGCGGATAGCTGTTCGGCTTGCCGGGCCAGTTGCGGGAACGGGGCCGGCAACAAATCGGCAGCGTCGGGGTGTTCTGCATCTGCCAGGGAGGACTGGCGCAAGTGGGCGGCGAGCTCGGGGTGGGTGGTTTCCCAGTCCAGTTGCAGGGTGGTGAAGGGGCGCGGTTTCCACAGCTGTTGGTGCTCGATCAGGAACTGGTCGAGGGCCTGGAAGCGGGTGCTTAGCTGGTCGCTGTGGAGGTAGTTGGCCATGGGTAGATGTGTGTAGGTTTCAAGGGCCTCTTCGCGGGCACGCCCGCTCCCACAAGTACAGCGCCAGCCTTGAATATGGCGCTATACCTTGTGGGAGCGGGCGTGCCCGCGAAGCAGTCAGTGAGCGATCAGCGGCCCTGGCTGGCATCCACGCGCAGCCAGCGCTCCAGCAGCTTGAAGCCCTGCACCAGCAAGAACGAGATCGCCAGGTAGAACACCCCGGCCGCGAAGAAAATCTCCACTGGCAGGTAGGTGCGCGCGATGATGGTGCGGGCCATGCCGGTCAGTTCCAGCAGGGTCACGGTACTGGCCAGGGCACTGGCCTTGAGCATCAGGATCACTTCGTTGCTGTACGCCGGCAGGCCGATGCGCGCAGCGCGCGGCAGCATGATGTAGAACAGCGTTTTGCCACGCGACATGCCCAGGGCCCGTGCCGCCTCGATCTCGCCCTTGGGTATCGATTGCAGGGCGCCACGCAGGATCTCGGCAATGTAGGCCGCCGTGTGCAGGGTCATGGTCAGCACCGTGCACCAGAACGGATCGCGCAGGTACGGCCACAGCGCGCTGGAGCGCACGGCATCGAACTGCGCCAGGCCGTAGTACACCAGGAACAGCTGTACCAGCAGCGGCGTGCCACGGAAGAAGAAAATATAGCTGAACGGCACTGCGCGCACATACCAGCGGCGCGAGGAACGGGCAATGCCCAAGGGGATGGCCAGAATCAACCCGGCAACCACCGCAATGGCCACCAGCTCCAAGGTCAGCACGGCGCCTTCAGCCAGGCGTGGCAGCCATTTGAAGATGACTTCCCAGTTCATTATTCGGCCCTCGCAAAGCCGCGAGCGGCGCGTTTTTCCAGGAAGTACATGCCGGTCATGGCGATGACCGTCAAGCTCAGGTAGATGCAGGCCGCGACCATGTAGAAGGTGAACGGTGCCTTGGTCACGGTCACGCCGATTTGCGCGTGGCGCATGATTTCTTCCAGGCCGATCACCGACACCAGGGCGGTGTCTTTCATCAGGATCATGAACAGGTTGCCCAGGCCGGGCAGGGCGATGCGCCACATCTGCGGCAAAATGATCCGCGACAGGATGCGGCCTTTGGACAGGCCCAGCGCCATGCCGGCTTCACGGTGGCCCTTGGGGATCGCCAGGATCGCCCCGCGGAACACTTCGGTGGCGTAGGCGCCGAAGCACAGGCCCAGGGCTATCACCCCCGCAGCGAAGGCGCTGAGCTCAAGGCCCGGCATGTTCAGGGCTTCCCCGAGGGTGTTCATCAGCCCGACGGTGCCGAAATAGATAAGCAGTACCCACAGCAGCTCGGGCACGCCGCGCACCAGGGTCGAGTAGAAACCGCCAAGCCATTGCAGCGGCTTGATCGAAGAGGTCTTGGCCAGGGCGCCAAGCAGGCCCAAAACCAGGCCCAGCAGCAAGGCGCATAGCGCCAGTTTTACGGTCATCAGGGTGCCGGCCATCATGGCCGGACCGAATCCGTGCAGGTCGATATTCATGGGCAGGTCATTCTAGGGACTTGCGCGCCGCGGGGGCGCGCAGGTCAGGGCGGATCATTCGATGCTGAACGGGAAGTACTTGTCGTTGATCTTCTTGTACGTGCCGTCGGCCTTGATTTCTGCCAGGGCCTTGTTCAGGTTGTCGCGCAGCTGGGTGTCACCCTTGCGCACGGCAATGCCGATCTTGTCGCTGTCCATCACCGGCTCGCCCTTGAACTCGAAGTTGGAGCCGTCTTTGCTTTTCAGCCACTCGTACTGCACGTACTTGTCGGCCAGGATGCCGTCGATGCGGCCGGACACCAGGTCCAGGTAGGCGTTTTCCTGGGTGTCGTAGAGTTTGACGTCTACGCCCGGGTAGTTGTCTTCAAGGTAGGTGCCGGCCAGGGTGGCGCGCTGGGTGCCGATGACCTTGCCCTTGAGCGAGGCCTTGTCGGTCTTGAAGTCGACGTTCTTCGGTGCGATGAACTGCAGCTTGTTGGAGTAGTACGGGTCGGTGAAATCGACAGCCTGCTTGCGCTCGTCGGTAATCGACAACGACGACACCAGGAAGTCGAACTTCTTGGCGTTCAGGGCCGGAATGATACCGTCCCAGTCGGAGGTCACGACCGAGCACTCGACCTTCATCTTGGCGCACAGGGCGTCGCCGATGTCCTTGTCGAAGCCGACCACATTACCGCTGGCATCCTTGTTGTTGAACGGTGGGTAGGCGGCTTCGATACCCATGCGCAGTTTTTCTGCGGCCATGGCGTTCGCCGACATCACCAGCGTGGCAGCAGCTGCCAGGAGAAACTTCTTGTAGGTGTGCATGTATTGCTCCGTTAGCGGTGGCTGGACATGAATTGCTTGCAACGCGCCGAGGTCGGGTTTTCGAAGACCTGTTGCGGCGATCCCTGCTCTTCTACCAGGCCCTGGTGCAGGAAGACGACTTCACTGGACACATGGCGGGCGAAGCTCATCTCGTGCGTCACCAGCAGCATGGTACGGCCTTCTTCGGCCAGTGCGCGGATAACGTTAAGCACTTCCTGGACCATTTCCGGATCGAGCGCCGAGGTTGGCTCGTCGAACAGGATGACCTTAGGCTTCATGGCCAGGGTACGGGCAATGGCGGCGCGCTGTTGCTGGCCACCGGAAAGCTGGGCGGGGTAGCTGTGGCGTTTGTCGTAGATGCCAACCTTGTTCAGCAGCGCTTCGGCGGCTTCCACAGCCTCGGCCTTGCTTTGGCCGAGTACACGGCGTGGCGCCTCGATGATGTTGTCGAGGATCGACATGTGCGGCCACAGGTTGAAGTTCTGGAAGACAAAGCCGATTTCGCTGCGCAGGCGGTTGATCTGGCGGTTGTCGGCGGCGATCAGGTCGCCGTTTTTGGCGGCCTTGAGCTTGAGGCTTTCGCCAGCGACCAGGATTTCGCCCTGGTGCGGGTTTTCGAGCAGGTTGATGCAGCGCAGCAGGGTGGACTTGCCGGAGCCTGACGACCCCAGGATGGAGATCACGTCACCGTCGCGAGCGGTCAGCGAAATACCCTTGAGAATTTCCTGCTCGCCGTAGCGTTTGTGCAGATTGCGGATTTCCAGCGCGGGCGTGGCCTGAGCCATGTGCGGTCCTCATGTGTACGGGTGCGTTCCCAGCTGTTGGCGGCCTTCCTGGCGTGCGCCAAGCTAGCATAGCGGCATTATGACGGCCAACAGGGTCGCCGGGGACTGTGGGCGCTGGTGGGGCAGTTTGTCGCATCGCTACAGCGTAACGTCGCGCAGATGTCTGCGAAGGTGTCGCCCAGCACCAGTGCCTTGATGAAAAAAGGCGCGATGGTGCCAGCTTTGGCCAGCTCATGGAAGCGGTTTTAGACCATTCGTCGGTAAACCCGACGTTCCAGGTTGCGCGCCGCTCGCAGCAGCGGGTTTGACCGCGAAGACCTGTCCGGCGTTTCTGGTTGTACCTGTAGGTTGCACTTTTTTGCATTGCAGCGGTGCACGGGTGTTACCGAGGGGCACCTTTGGTGCGTTTGTAAGTGGGTATTTCAGTAATCTGCCTTATTAACGGCCTTTTGGTCACTTCCTGGCCGAATGCCCTCCAAACCACGCCGTGCAAGGCCCTGCGAGCATTCTGACGAATGCAGTGCGCACCTGGCGCGCTTATTGCCAGCAGGAAACCGCCGATTGCAGCGACGCCTAGTCCAACCCCAGGCGCGCTCCGTAACCGCAGTCGGAGTGGTCCACTCCTTACAAAGGTAGTTTCAATGAGCGGTAACAATTCCAATGACCTCGCTCAGGGGCTCAAACAACGGCATGTGACCATGCTGTCCATTGCTGGCGTCATCGGTGCTGGCCTGTTCGTAGGCTCTGGCCACGCTATCGCGGCCGCCGGCCCGGCCGTGCTGCTGGCCTATGCCGCCGCCGGTACGCTGGTGGTGCTGGTGATGCGCATGCTGGGTGAAATGGCGGTCGCCTCGCCTGACACCGGTTCGTTCTCTACTTATGCCGACCGTGCCATCGGGCGCTGGGCCGGCTTCACCATTGGCTGGCTGTATTGGTGGTTCTGGGTGCTGGTAATCCCGCTTGAGGCCAACGCCGCTGCGGCCATTCTGCATGCCTGGTTCCCTGCCGTAGACCTGTGGGCGTTCTCCCTGGTCATCACCCTGGCGCTGACCCTGACCAACCTGTGCAGCGTAAAGAACTACGGTGAGTTCGAGTTCTGGTTCGCCCTGTTGAAAGTGCTGGCGATCATCGGGTTCATTGCTGTGGGTTGCGCGGCCATGTTCGGCTTTGTGCCCAATAGCCAGGTCAGCGGTGCCAGCCACCTTTTCGATACCCAGGGCTTCATGCCGAACGGCCTGGGTGCCGTGCTGGCGGCCATGCTCACCACCATGTTCTCGTTCATGGGTACGGAAATCGTCACTATCGCCGCTGCCGAATCGAAAGACCCAGGCAAGCAGATCAGCCGCGCGACCAATTCGGTGATCTGGCGTATCTGCCTGTTCTACCTGGTGTCGATCTTCCTGGTGGTGGCTCTGGTGCCGTGGAACGACCCGGCGCTGGCTGAAACCGGCTCCTACCAGACCGTGCTCAGCCGCATCGGCGTGCCGAATGCCAAGCTGATCGTCGACATCGTGGTGCTGGTTGCGGTGACCAGCTGTCTGAACTCGGCGCTGTACACCTCTTCGCGCATGCTGTTCTCGCTGAGCAAGCGCGGTGATGCCCCGGCTGTTGCCCAGCGCACCACCAAGGCCGCTACCCCGCATGTGGCGGTATTGCTGTCCACGGCTGCGGCGTTCCTGTGCGTGTTCGCCAACTTCGTGGCCCCGGCCCAGGTGTTCGAGTTCCTGCTGGCAAGTTCAGGTGCCATTGCGCTGCTGGTGTACTTGGTGATTGCCGTGTCGCAACTGCGCATGCGCGCACAGCGTGAGGCCCGTGGTGAGAAGATCACCTTCAAGATGTGGCTGTTCCCGGGCCTGACCTGGGCGACCATTGCCTTCATCGTGGCGATTCTGGTGGTGATGGCCATGCGCGAGGACCACCGTGCCGAGATTATCGCAACGGCGCTGCTGAGCATTGGTGTGGTGGCGGCTGGCTTGCTGGTGCACCGCAAGCGTGAAGCTGCCGGGCGGGTGGCGCTGGATAACTGATCCACGCTGGCTGCACTGAAAAGGCCGTGTCCTGAGAGGGGTGCGGTCTTTTTTGTTGCCTGTGCCGGCCCTTTCGCGGGCATGCCCGCTCCCACAGGGTGGTGTTGCTCTCGGGCTTGTGCTTGACCTGTGGGAGCGGGCGAGCCCGCGAAAAGGCCGGTACAGGCTACATGACCCTGTTAGCCAAACTGTTTTTGCTGCTGCTTGGCCACCAGCTCGGAGGCCGCTACATAGGCCGCCTGGAACTCATCGCTCTCCAGCCAGGCCATGGTCGCCTCTTCATCGGCGCCGTCGAGCCACGCGCGGTAGGCGGTGAACACCAGCACGATATAGTCGGTGGCGTGTTCTTCCTTGTGCCCCTTGAGAACCAGCGCCAGAAGCGGGTCTACCAGGAATACCGAAATCATCGGCACCAGGCCGCCGCTCTCCTGTGCTTCCTTCATTTTGGTGAACATGGCGTCGTAGCTGCCCGACTCCATCGCCTTGTTGTACACCTGCTCGACGCTGGCGCTGTCACCGGCACTGGCCTTGACCGCCTGCCCGCTGCGTACCATGCGGTTCTGCTTGGCCTTGCTGGCGGCACGCTTGGCGCGTTTTTGTTGCTTGGTAGGGGTGGCCATGAGGCTTGAATCCTTGGGTGTGTTCGGTAGGTGCGCGTATTGAAGCGCAGTTGCCCAGGAAACCCAAGTGCAGCTGCTGGAGGGGGCAGGGCAGGCCCCCCGCACAAACAGTTTGAAACAGCTACACATTGTCTGTAGTGTGAACTGTGGTTTACATTTCCTTCATGCATACATTTATCCAGACCGAAACCTACCGAAGGTGGTTCGTAGCACTGCGGGATCCGCGGGCGAAAGCTCGCATAAACGCCCGGTTGCGGCGGTTGGAGCTCGGAGTGAAGGGTGACTGTAAGCGAGTTGCTGAGGGGGGTCCGAGCTTCGGGTCGATTATGGTCCGGGCTATCGGGTGTATTTCGTTCAGCGAGGTTATGAAGTGATCATCCTTCTGGCAGGCGGCGACAAATCTAGCCAAGCCAGGGATATCAAACCTGCGCTCAAGCTGGCTCGCGACCTCTAGGAGACCATCATGACAAACATCAAACTGACCAAATGGGACGCTGTGGACCATTTGAAAACTGAAGAGGACATGGCCTTGTACCTTGAGGCCTGTCTGGAGGAAAACGACCCTGCACTGCTCGCTGCTGCCTTGGGTGATATCGCTCGCGCTCGTGGTATGGCTCAGTTGGCACGTGATACTGGGCTCACGCGGGAAGGGTTGTACAAGGCCTTGTCTGCTGAAGGTAATCCGAGCCTGGCGACCATCATGAAGGTAATGGCGGCGCTTGGCGTTCGGCTCCATGCCGAAGTGCTGCCACGCTCAGCGGTGTAAAGCTTATGGGGCCTTGGCGGCGAAATGCTTTAGCTGCCAAAGCTTGAGCAAAAACCGCAGACAACAAAAAACCCGCACTTGGCGGGTTTCTTGTTGTCGCTTCGGGTAACTTTGCAACCACCAGAAGCTTGAAGGTGGTGCCCAGAGACGGAGTCGAACCGCCGACACGAGGATTTTCAATCCTCTGCTCTACCGACTGAGCTATCTGGGCGACGAGGTGAATTAAATAGATTTTCTCCCGGGCCGTCAACGACTTTTTTAAAAAATTTTAAATTAATTCCGTCGCTTACGGTTCGTGGGGTCATTCCGAGGGTGGCACGTAGCCTTCCGCCTGGGCGTATTCCTCACCGGCGAAAAACTTGTCCATTTCAGCCTGGAGGAATTTGCGGTCCTCGGCGTTCATCATGTTCAGGCGCTTCTCGTTGATCAGCATGGTCTGGTGCTTCTGCCAGTCGGCCCAGGCTTTCTGCGAGATGTGTTCGAAGATGTCCTGGCCCTTGGCGCCGGGGTAGGGCGGGCGTTCCAGGCCTGGCAGTTCTTCTTGGTATTTGCGGCACATCACGGTGCGGGTCATCAGGCATCTCCTGCAATCAGTTCGTCGGCCGCGCGCTTAAGCAGTTTTTTCACCGGGGCGGCAAGGCCCAGGCGCGGCGGGGTGGCGAGGTTATACCAGAGCCAGTCAGCCTCGGCCACGTGCTCGCCAAGCGGCGCGACACGCACCAGCCAGGGCTCGATCGCCAGCTGGAAGTGGCTGAAGGTGTGGGTCAGGCCATCCATGGCCTGGCTGCCGGCCAGGCGCAAACCGTGCTGGTAGGCCAGGTCGTCGAGTTGGGCGATGTCGTCCAGCTCTGGCAGGCTCCACAAGCCACCCCACAGGCCGCTGGACGGGCGCCGATAAAGCAGAATGGCGCCCTCGTGGTTGGCCAGCAGTGGCATCAGCGTGCGGCGCTGCGGCAGCGCCTTGCGCGGTTTGGGTTCGGGGTAGCGGGTTTCTTCACCGTGCAGGTGGGCTTCGCAGCCACGTTGCAGCGGGCAGATCAGGCAACTGGGCTTGCTGCGCGTGCACAGCGTGGCACCCATGTCCATCATGGCCTGGGTGTAGTGGTTGGCGCGCTGCTGCGGGGTAAAACGCTCGGCCGTGGCCCACAGCTGGTTGGCCACCTTCGGTTCGCCCGGGTAGCCGCCCTGGGCGGTGAAGCGGGCCAGCACGCGCTTGACGTTGCCGTCGAGGATCGGCGCGCGAATGCCCATGCTGATGCTGGCGATGGCACCGGCCGTGGAGCGGCCGATACCGGGCAGCTCGGTGAGCTGCTCGACACTGCGCGGGAACTCGCCACCATGTTGCGCCACGACGATCTTCGCGGCTTTTTGCAGGTTGCGGGCGCGGGTGTAGTAACCCAGCCCGGTCCACAGGTGCAGCACTTCGTCTTCAGGCGCTTCGGCCAGCGCCTGCACGGTCGGCAGCGCCTGCATGAAGCGGTCGAAGTAGTTCAGTACGGTGCTGACCTGGGTTTGCTGCAACATGATTTCCGACACCCACACCCGGTACGGGGTTATGCCCTGTTGCCAGGGCAGGTCGTGGCGGCCGTGTTCGTCGTACCAGTCCAGCACAGCGCTGGAGAACTGCTCTGGGGTCATCGCTTGAACAGCCCCTTGAGCGCGTCTTTCAATTCCGGGCTCACTTTGTCTCCGAGTTTTTCATCGAGCTTTTCGTCGATCTTGTCTTTGAGGCGGTCACCGGCCAGCTTGGCTGCGACCTTGCCCAGGCCGTTCTGGTCCAGGCGGCAGGCCTTGGCGCCCAGCTCCAGCGGGCCGCGGCAATGCAGCGGTACTTCAACCCCCACATAGCGCTCGTTGACCTGGCAGGCAGGGTCCGGCATGGCACGCTGGTCGCCTTCGACGATCACGCCGATGTTGTAGTCCATACCCAGTACACGCAGGTCGAGGTCGCCATGGCCGTTCACGGTCAGGCCCGGGATGCGTGCCTTGAGGTCCGGGTTGCTGGCAACGCCATTGCGCACCACCAGGCTGCCACGCAGTTCCTGGAACGGGGTGTCCTTGCCGCGTGGCTCGCCGGTGAGGGTTTTGCGGTTGAGGGTGGCGATGGCCTGGCACAGTTGCTGCTCAAGGTTGGCATTGACCAGCACACCGTCGTTGATGGTGAAGTTTGCACTGCCATTGAGCGTGTCTACCAGTGCCTTCTGGCTGTTGCCGGTGGCGGTCAGATCACTGGTCAGGGTCAGCAGGCCCTTGACCGGTGGTGCCTGCTCCTTGCCATCGGCCTTGATGAAGTGCTCCACCGGCACCCGTTGGATGCGGGTGCTGACCCCCAGCTGTGGCACGGCAGGGCGCACATCGACCGTACCCTTGGCGTCGAAGGTGCCGTTGTACAGGCCACCGCGCAGGGTTTGCAGGGTCAGCAGGCCGCCCTGGCCGCTGGCCTTGAGCTGGGCGTCGACGATCGGCAGTTTGTCGAGGGTCAGCGAGCCAAAGGCCAGCTCGGCCTGCAGGTCCAGGGTACGCAGGCGGTCGACCGGCAGCAGCTTGTCATCGCTCCAGGCTACCTGGGTCGGTGCGTTGGGCAGCGGTGTGGTGCCGGCACCGGCAACCGCGCTGGCTTCCTGTTGCTTGACCTCGGCCTGGCGCGCAGCCGTGGCGCCTTTGGCTTGTTCGCTCTTGGCCGGCAGGTAGCGGTCGGCGTCGAAGCTGTCGCCTTTAAGCTGCAGGCGCAGGGCTTGCCTGGCGAAGTCTTCGATGGCTACGCGCCCGCTGAACGTGCTGTCGTCCAGCTTCACTGCCAAGTCATCCATGCTCAGGCTGCTGGGTGTGCCTTGCAGGCGGGTCACCAGCTCCAGCTTGCCGAAGGCTGCCGGGTCGTTGGTTGCCGGCAGCGGGTGGCCGATGCCGTCCAGGAAGGTGCGCAGGTCGAACTGGGCAATGGACAGGCCGCCGCTCAACTGGGGGGTCGTGTTCAGGTCGCGCAGGTTCAGTTCACCCAGGGCGCGCAGTTGGTTGGCCGAGACTTTCAGGCCGTTCCAGGAGGCGACGTTGGCGGCCATGTCGACCAGCAACTGGCCCTGGGCAACGAAGGCCACCGTTTTGCCGCCGGTCGGTTCACCCGAAGTTTCGCCCGACAGGCGCATGTCCTCGAAGTTGTAGCGCTTGAGCTTGCGGTCGAAACGCAGTTCGCCGGCCAGCTCGGTGCGGGCTTTGATATTCGGCTGGCTGGCACTGACAAAAGCGCTGGCCTTGAGCGGGATGTTCGCGCCTTCATGTACGGGGCCGGTGCTCAGCTGGATGCTTTCGGCGCTGTAGCTCTGGCCAGTCTTGGCGTCGGTGTACTGCACCCGGGCGTTGTTGACGGTCAGGCTATCGATGTCCAGCTTGACAGGGCGGTCGTTGCCGTCGGCGGCCGCGGGTTTCTGCTCGGAGGGTGCCTGGGCCGGCGCGTCGGTGGCAGTGCCAGGCTGCGCAGGAAGCGGTTTGCCAATGTCTTCCCAGTTGCCATGGCCTTGTTCGTCACGGGCCAGGGTCAGGTTCAGGCCCTCGACGCGCACGTCGCTCATTTGCACCTCGCGGCGCAGCAGCGGCAGTACCCGTACCGACAAGCCGAGCATCTGCAGGTCGGCGAACGGCTCGTTGGGTTTGGCCAAGGTGGCGATGCTGGCCTCGTGCAGCTCCAGGCCCAGCCATGGGAACAGGCTCCAGCCGATATCACCGTTGAGGGTCAGTTCGACATGTGCCTTGTCGCGCGCCAGTTGGCGAATCTCGTCTTTATAGTCGTTGGGATCGAATAGGTGGGTCAGGGCGAAGCCCAGCGCCACGATGATCAGCAGCAACCCGAGAAGCCCCAGTCCCAGGATTTTGCCGAACGCTTTCATGGGCGAATCCTTGTAGTCCGATTTTGAAATTCAAGCGGCTGAGTATAGCGCCGCCATGCATATCCCTACGTATTCGACCAGAGATGCAGGATATTTCCTACGCTTTTAGTCGGTAGTACGGCTTTAAAAGGGGGACATGATCGATTCAGCCAAGCAAAAAAACACGATATCAGATTGCTTTCACGCGACTCGATCCTGCTAACCTTGCGCCGCTTTGCCTGCCCTCACCCTATAAAAAAAGGATCACGTTCATGACCAGTACCGTCACGACGGGCGCCCCGGCGAGTACGCCAGGCTTCCTGTCGAAGGAGCGCATCATCGCCCGCCCGGGCTTCAACCGTTGGCTGGTTCCGCCAGCTGCCCTGGCCATTCACCTGTGTATCGGCATGGCCTATGGCTTCTCGGTGTTCTGGCTGCCACTGTCGCAAGCCCTGGGTATCACCGCCCCAGTGGCGTGCGCGGCCGACATGGGCTTCGTGGCCCGCCTGTTCAGCGCCGAATGCGACTGGCCCATTTCCATGCTGAGCTGGATCTACACCCTGTTCTTCGTCTTCCTGGGCTGCTCGGCGGCCGTGCTGGGTGGCTGGCTGGAGCACGCCGGCCCACGCAAGGCCGGCCTGGTATCGGCGCTGTGCTGGTGTGGCGGCATGCTGATTTCGGCCATTGGGGTCAAAACCCACCAACTGTGGCTGATGTGGCTGGGTTCTGGAGTGATCGGCGGTATCGGCCTGGGGCTGGGGTATATCTCGCCGGTGTCGACCCTGATCAAATGGTTCCCGGACAAGCGCGGCATGGCCACCGGCATGGCCATCATGGGGTTTGGCGGCGGCGCCATGGTCGGTGCGCCACTGGCCACCGCACTGATGGGCCACTTTGGCAACGCGCAGGAAGTGGGGGTGTGGCAGAGCTTCGTTGCCATGGCGGCGATCTACTTCGTGTTCATGACTGCCGGCGCCCTGGCCTACCGCGTGCCGCCCACCGGCTGGAAGCCTGAAGGCTGGACTGCGCCGCTGAAAAAAGCCGGCAACACCATGGTCACCGACCGCCACGTGCACGTCAGCGTGGCTTGGAAAACCCCGCAATTTGCGCTGATCTGGCTGGTGCTGTGCCTGAACGTGTCTGCCGGCATCGGTATCATCGGCATGGCTTCGCCGCTGCTGCAGGAAGTGTTCGCTGGCAAGCTGCTGGGCAACGAGTTGACCTTCAGCGAGCTGAACGCCGCGCAGCTGGCGCAGATCGCCGCGATCGCCGCCGGCTTCACCGGCCTACTGAGCCTGTTCAACATCGGTGGCCGGTTCTTCTGGGCATCGTTCTCCGACTACATCGGGCGCAAGAACACCTACTTCGCTTTCTTCGCCCTGGGCGTGGGCTTGTACAGCCTAGTGCCGAACATGGGCCACCTGGGCAATGTGGCGCTGTTCGTGGCGGCGTTCTGCATCATCCTGTCGATGTATGGCGGTGGCTTCGCCACGGTGCCGGCGTACCTGGCCGACCTGTTCGGTACGCAGATGGTCGGTGCCATTCATGGGCGCCTGCTGACAGCCTGGGCGGCTGCAGGGGTGCTGGGGCCGGTGCTGATCACCTACCTGCGCGAGTCGCAGCTGGCAGCCGGGGTAGAACGCGCGGCAGCCTATGACATGACGCTGTATATCCTTGCCGGGCTGCTGGTGCTGGGCTTTATCTGCAACATGCTGGTGCGGCCGGTTGCCGACAAGCACTTCATGAGCGATGCCGAGCTGGCGGCCGAGCGGGCGTTGAGCCATGACAAGGGCGCCGATGGCGCACGCTCGCTGGAGTGGAAAGCCGCGCCGGGTAGCCTGCCACTGGTGCTGCTGGCCTGGGCGGTGGTGGTCGTGCCGTTGGCCTGGGGGGTGTGGATTACCCTGCAGAAGACGGCGGTACTGTTCCATTGAGGTAACCCTCTGCTGAGCAGTGGGGGCGCCTTGCGCCCCTTTCGCGACGCAAGGCCGCTCCTACCGTGCCGTGCAAGTTTGAGGCTCATGCGGCCCCAGTAGGAGCGGCCTTGTGTCGCGATGGGCTGCAAAGCAGCTCCCCTTCACCCGGTTGTATAGACCTGTAGCGCTATCAACCCCCCGTCATTGCTCGCTTTGCCATATGTCATCCGCGTTTCAAGCTGGCGCGTTCTGGGCCTATAATGGCACCCTTTTCGCCCAATGATTTTGCGGAGCTGGTGATGGTCGAACGTAAGGCTTCCGTCGAGCGCAATACCCTGGAAACCCAGGTCAAGTGCTCGATCAACCTCGATGGCAGTGGCAAGGCCCGATTCGATATCGGTGTGCCTTTCCTGGAACACATGCTGGACCAGATCGCCCGCCACGGGCTGATCGATCTGGATATCGAGTGCAAGGGTGACACCCATATCGACGACCACCATACCGTCGAAGACGTTGGCATCACCCTGGGCATGGCATTCGCCCAGGCCATCGGTGACAAGAAGGGCATCTTCCGCTACGGCCACGCCTACGTGCCGCTGGACGAAGCGCTGTCGCGCGTGGTCATCGACTTCTCTGGCCGCCCAGGCCTGCAAATGCATGTGCCGTATACCCGGGCCAGCGTCGGTGGCTTCGATGTCGACCTGTTCCAGGAGTTCTTCCAAGGCTTCGTCAACCACGCCCTGGTTACCCTGCACATCGACAACCTGCGTGGCCACAACACTCACCACCAGATCGAAACCGTGTTCAAGGCGTTCGGCCGTGCCCTGCGCATGGCGGTCACCCTGGACGAGCGCATGGCCGGCCAGATGCCGTCCACCAAAGGGTGCCTGTAAATGCAGACGGTAGCCGTAATCGACTATGGCATGGGCAACCTGCACTCGGTGGCCAAGGCGCTCGAGCACGTCGGTGCCGGTAAAGTGCTGGTTACCAGTGATGCGGCGGTCATCCGCGAGGCGGATCGCGTGGTGTTCCCTGGGGTAGGTGCGATTCGCGACTGCATGGCCGAAATCCGCCGCCTGGGCTTCGACAGCCTGGTGCGCGAAGTCAGCCTGGACCGGCCGTTCCTGGGCATCTGCGTGGGTATGCAGGCACTGCTCGAACACAGCGAGGAGAACACCGGCGTCGACTGCATCGGTTTGTTCCCCGGCCAGGTGCGCTTCTTCGGCAAAGACCTGCAAGAAGACGGCGAGCACCTGAAGGTGCCGCACATGGGCTGGAACGAAGTCAGCCAGACCATCCACCACCCGCTGTGGCACGACATTCCGGACCGCGCACGTTTCTATTTCGTGCACAGCTACTACATCAATGCCGGCAAGCCGGGCCAGGTGGTCGGCCGTGGCCACTACGGCGTCGATTTCGCTGCCGCACTGGCCGATGGCTCGCGCTTCGCCGTGCAGTTCCACCCAGAGAAAAGCCATACCCATGGCCTGCAGCTGCTGCAGAATTTCGTCGCCTGGGACGGGCGTTGGTAAATGAGCAGGTCAAAGACCAAGGCCCCGATCATCACCCTGGCCCCTGAGCAGGAGCGCGACGCGCTCGCTACGCTCAAACGCTTCCTCGAAGACCGTTTCGAGCTGGAGCTGGGGTCTTTCGAGGTGGCTGAGGTCCTTGAGCTGTTCAGCAAAGAAATTGCACCCCATTACTACAACAGGGCGATTGCCGATGTTCAGCTGCACCTCAAGGAGCGGTTCGAGAGCATCGAAAGCGATCTGTGGGCGCTTGAAAAGCCCTGAAACCCCACGAACAGACAGGTTTCCAAGATGCTGATTATCCCCGCTATCGATCTGAAGGACGGTGCCTGCGTGCGCCTGCGCCAGGGCCGTATGGAAGACTCCACGGTATTCTCCGACGACCCGGTGAGCATGGCCGCCAAGTGGGTCGAGGGTGGCTGCCGCCGCCTGCACCTGGTCGACCTCAACGGTGCCTTCGAAGGCCAGCCGGTCAACGGTGAAGTGGTCACTGCCATTGCCAAGCGCTACCCCACCCTGCCGATTCAGATCGGCGGCGGCATTCGTTCGCTGGAAACCATCGAGCACTACGTCAAGGCTGGCGTCAGCTATGTGATCATCGGCACCAAGGCGGTCAAGCAGCCAGCGTTCGTCGCCGAGGCGTGCAAGGCCTTCCCGGGCAAGGTCATCGTTGGCCTGGATGCCAAGGACGGCTTCGTCGCCACCGACGGCTGGGCCGAAGTCAGCTCGGTGCAGGTGATCGACCTGGCCAAGCGTTTCGAGGCCGATGGCGTTTCGGCGATCGTCTACACCGACATCGCCAAGGACGGCATGATGCAAGGCTGCAACGTGCCATTCACCAAGGCATTGGCCGAAGCCACCTCGATTCCGGTAATTGCTTCGGGCGGCATTCACAACCTGGGTGACATCAAGGCACTGCTGGACGCCAAGGCCCCCGGCATCATCGGCGCCATCACCGGCCGTGCCATCTACGAAGGCACCCTCGACGTGGCCGAGGCCCAGGCCTTCTGCGACAACTACCAAGGCTGAGGACTGAACCATGGCACTGGCCAAGCGCATCATCCCTTGCCTGGACGTGGACAACGGCCGGGTGGTCAAGGGCGTCAAGTTCGAGAACATCCGTGATGCCGGCGACCCGGTGGAAATTGCCCGTCGCTACAACGAGCAGGGTGCCGACGAAATCACTTTCCTCGACATCACCGCCAGCGTCGATGGCCGCGATACCACCCTGCATACCGTCGAGCGCATGGCCAGCCAGGTGTTCATCCCGCTGACCGTGGGCGGTGGCGTGCGTACCGTGCAGGACATCCGCAACCTGCTCAATGCCGGGGCAGACAAGGTGTCGATCAACACCGCCGCGGTGTTCAACCCGGAGTTCGTGGGCGAGGCGGCAGACCGTTTTGGCTCGCAGTGCATTGTCGTGGCCATCGACGCCAAGAAGGTGTCCGGGCCGGGTGAAGAACCCCGCTGGGAAATCTTCACCCACGGTGGGCGCAAGCCGACCGGGCTGGATGCGGTGGCATGGGCGAAGAAGATGGAGGGCCTGGGTGCCGGCGAGATCCTGCTGACCAGCATGGACCAGGACGGGATGAAGAGCGGCTTCGACCTGGGTGTTACCCGGGCCATCAGCGATGCGCTGGGTATTCCAGTGATTGCCTCGGGCGGGGTGGGTAACCTGCAGCACCTGGCTGACGGTATTGTGCAAGGGCATGCCAGCGCGGTGTTGGCGGCCAGCATTTTCCACTTTGGCGAGTACACGGTGCCGGAGGCCAAGGCCTACATGGCAGCGCGCGGGATCGTCGTTCGCTGAAACATTGATTGGGGCTGCTTGGCAGCCCTTCGCGGGCACGCCCGCTCCTACACTGTGGGAGCGGGCGTGCCCGCGAAGGGCCGCAGCGCGGCCCCAATTGCATCACCCGTGGTTCTTGCCAAGCAGTGCGTGATACAGCTCGGTATCCCCCAGAATCCCCACCAGTTTGTCGTTCTCCTGCAGCACCAGCTTGTTGCCGGTGTGGTAGCGAATCTGCAGCGCTTCACGCATGCCGATGTCCGCATGCACCAGCGTCGGCCGACGCCCCAGGCCTTCCACCGACTGCCCCGGCGCCCATTGCTGCATCTCCAGGCCGTTTTGCCCTTGGCGTGCGCGCTTGATCGAGTTGCCTTCGCCCAGGTCCAGCCACGAGTCGCCGCTCGGGTCGAGGCACACCGAACCATTGACCCGTTTGCAGTTGTCCAGGCTGCGCATCAGGCTGCGGCCGCAAAGTACGTTCAGCGGGTTGGTGTGGGCGACGAAGGTACGCACGTACTCGTCGGCCGGGTTTAGCACGATTTCTTCCGGCTTGCTGTACTGGATGATCCGGCCGTCTTTCATGATCGCGATACGGCTACCCAGCTTCAACGCCTCGTCCAGGTCATGGCTGACGAACACGATGGTCTTGCTCAGCTTGGCCTGCAGGCCCAGCAGTTCATCCTGCAAGCCCTGGCGGATCAGCGGGTCCAGTGCCGAGAAGGGTTCGTCCATCAGCAGGATGTCGGCGTCCATCGCCAGCGCGCGGGCCAGGCCAACACGTTGCTGCATGCCGCCCGACAGTTCGTCCGGCTTCTTGTTGCGCCACTGGGTCAGGCCCACCAGCTCAAGCTTTTCGTCGACCAGCTTGCGCCGTTCCTTTTCCGGCCGGCCCTGCATTTCCAGGCCAAAGCTGATGTTCTCGCGTACCGTCAGCCAGGGCATCAGGGCGAACTTCTGGAACACCATGGCAATGCGCTTGGTGCGCATCATTTTCAGCTCGGCCGGGGTGCAGTGGGCGATGTCGATGTGCTTGCCTTCATGTTCGACAAACAGCTTGCCGCGGCTGACGGTGTTCAGGCCGTTGATGCAGCGCAGCAGGCTCGACTTGCCCGAACCGGACAGGCCCATCAACACGCAGATCTCGCCCTTCTGGATGTCCAGGTTGGCTTTTTCGACGCCCACCACCAGGCCGGTCTGCTTGAGGATCTGCTCGCGAGTCTGGCCTTTGTCCAGCAGTGCCAGCGCCTCGCGTGGCTTGTTGGAGAAAATGACGTCGACGTCTTCGAAACGAATGATGCTCATGCTTCACCCCTTACCGGCAGTTCCGGTTGCTTGCAGATACGGTCGAGCATGATCGCCAGCAGCACGATCGCCAGGCCCGCTTCGAAGCCCAGGGAAATATCGGCGGTGTTCAGTGCGTTGACCACAGGTTTGCCCAGGCCGTCAGCGCCGACCAGGGCGGCGATCACCACCATCGACAGCGACAACATGATGCACTGGGTAACGCCGGCGGCGATGCTGGGCATCGCATGCGGCAGTTCGATACGGGTGAGCAGTTGGCGGCGCGAGCAGCCAAACGCCTTGCCGGCGTCCATCAGCTCCTGCGGTACGTCGCAGATGCCCAGATAGGTGAGGCGGATAGGGGCGGCAATGGCGAACACCACGGTCGAGATCAGCCCTGGCACCACGCCCAGGCCGAACAGCGTCAGGGTGGGGATCAGGTACACGAAGGTGGGCACCGTTTGCATCAGGTCGAGCACCGGGCGCATGGCGGTGTAGAACATGGGTTTGTGCGCGGCGACGATGCCCAGCGGCACGCCGATGGCCACGCACACCACGGTGGCGAAGGTCACTTGTGCCAGGGTTTCCATGGTTTCCTGCCAGTAACCCAGGTTGAAGATCAACAGGAACGACAGGGCGACGAATGCGGTCAGCGACCATTTACGCTGGATGAGGTGCGCCAGGGCAGCGAACAGGGCGGTGAGGACGAACGGGTTGAACCAGGTCAAGGCACTGGTGACGCCGTGGATCATGAACTCCAGGCCCTGTGCGATGGCGTCGAAGTAATTCGCGCCGTGCAGGGTCAGCCATTCAACGAACGAGGCGATGTACTGACCCAGCGGTATTTTCTGATCGATAAGCATGATAGCGAGCTTCCACCTGCATAGATTGAACTCAACCCGGGACAGGCACGGTCCTGCCCCGAGGTAGCGCTATGGCGAATTGCGTTATTGCATCAGCTTGGCCTTGGCCGCCTCCAGGCCGGGTTTGCCATCCACGGTAGTCACGCCGGCCAGCCAGGTGTCCAGCTTGCCTGGGTTGTCCTTGAGCCATTTCTTGGCAGCGGCCTCGGGCTTCATCTTGTCGTCCAGGACGTAGCCCATCATGGTGCTTTCATCCTTGAGCTCGAACGACAGGTTCTTCAGCAGTTGGCCAACGTTGCTGCACTCCTGCACGTAGCCTTTGCGGGTGTTGGTGTATACGGTCGCCTTGCCGAAGTCGGGGCCGAAGTAATCGTCCCCGCCGGTCAGGTACTGCATCTTGAAGCGGGTGTTCATCGGGTGCGGTTCCCAGCCCAGGAACACCATGGCTTCGCCACGCTTCTGCGCCCGGTCGACCTGCGACAGCATGCCGGCCTCGCTGGACTGCACCAGCTTGAAGCCGGCGTCTTTCAGGCCGAAGGCGTTCTTGTCAATCATGCTCTGGATGGTGCGGTTGCCATCGTTGCCGGGTTCGATGCCGTAGATCTTGCCGCCCAGCTCCTGCTTGAACTTGGCAATGTCGCTGAAATCCTTCAGGCCCTTGTCATACAGCGCCTGGGGCACGGCCAGGGTGTACTTGGCGTTTTCCAGGTTGGCGCGCACGGTGTCCACAGTGCCGGCGTCGCGGTACTGCTTGATATCGTTTTCCATGGTCGGCATCCAGTTGCCGAGAAACACGTCCAGGTCCTTGCCGGTAGCCAGCGACTTGTAGGTCACCGGTACCGAGATCATGGTGGTGTGGGTTTTGTAACCCAGTGCTTCGAGCACAACGCTGGTGGTCGCAGTGGTGACCGTGATGTCGGTCCAGCCGACATCGGAGAAACGGACCGTCTGGCACTGCTCGGGCTCGGCGGCCTGAGCCAGCAACGGTGCGGACAGCAACGCAACCAGCAACAGCGAGGGTGTACCTTTCATGGGTGGACTCCTGAGATTTTGTCTTCGGGTTCGCGTGGGTCGCCGAACGCTCTGACGGTCCGGTCGACCAGGCCTGCAGAGGGCAGGATGCGTGGCCGTGCTTTACGAGTCGCTTTCGATAATCCTCCACCGCCGGGCAATCGCCTACTGGTAGGGTCGTATCCAGTACGGAACGGGTCGTATCCAGTATGGGCGATGTCGCTTATGGATTTTTCCAACCCCTCGCCCGCATTTTTGCGTCAACAGGCCAATGGAAAACGGCGTTTCGGGCCCATTCCCCAGGTAAAACCGGTGCGGCGCTGCTGGACAAAATGGCGTCGGTTGCAGACGGCGAGGCGGCCGGTAAAAGCCCGATGATGCTGGCAATTCAAGGCGGCCCTGCTTGAGCCTAGCAGCTACCCCGCCGTGCGCATGGCGCGCACAGACAAGCCCAGCAAGAGGTGATTCGGTAATGGCCATCAGCGTGTTCGACCTGTTCAAGATCGGTGTCGGGCCTTCCAGCTCCCACACCGTCGGCCCCATGCGTGCTGGCGCCCTGTTTGTCCAAGGGCTGCGCGAGCGCGGCGAGTTGGAACGGGTACGGCGGATCGAGGTGCGCCTGTATGGCTCGCTGTCGGCCACCGGCGTCGGCCACGGCACCGACAACGCCACCATCATGGGGCTGATGGGGGAATGGCCAGACGCCATTGACCCGACCCAGATCGTGCCGCGCATCGCCGACCTGCGCGAAACCAATACCCTCAAGCTGGACGGGCGCCTGCCTGTCGAGTTCGTGTGGGCGCGCGACATGCTGCTGCTGGACGAAAACCTGCCCTACCACCCCAACGCCATGACCTTGGTTGCCGAAGGCGAGCAGGGCGAGTTGCACCGAGACACCTACTACTCGGTGGGTGGCGGCTTTGTGGTGGATGCCGCGCAGGCCGCCAGTGGTGTGCTGGATGCCGACCAGACCGTGCTGCCGTACGATTTCAACAGCGCCGCCGAGCTGCTGCAGCTATGCAAGCAAAACGACCTCAGCGTGTCGCAATTGATGATGGCCAACGAAAAGGTCTGGCGCAGTGAAGAAGAGATTCACGCCGGCTTGCGCAAGCTCTGGCAAGCCATGCAGGAATGCGTCAACAACGGCCTGAAATACGAGGGTACGTTGCCCGGTGGGCTCAATGTGCGCCGCCGCGCCGCCAAGCTGCACCGCAGCCTGCAGGAAATCGGCAAGCCCAACGTGATCGGCTCGACCATGAGTGCCATGGAGTGGGTCAACCTGTTCGCCCTGGCTGTCAACGAAGAGAACGCCGCAGGCGGGCGCATGGTGACGGCGCCTACCAACGGCGCGGCGGGCATCATCCCGGCGGTATTGCACTACTACATGCGCTTCAGCGATGAGGTGGACGAGTCCAGTGTTACCGATTTCTTCCTGGGCGCTGCGGCGGTCGGCATCCTGTGCAAGAAGAACGCCTCCATCTCCGGCGCCGAAGTAGGCTGCCAGGGCGAGGTCGGCTCTGCCTGCGCCATGGCCGCGGCCGGCCTTGCGCAAGTGTTGGGCGCGACCCCGGCGCAGCTGGAAAACGCCGCGGAAATTGCCCTGGAGCACAACCTGGGGCTCACCTGCGACCCGGTGGGCGGGTTGGTGCAGGTGCCGTGCATCGAGCGCAACGCGATTGCTGCGGTAAAAGCCATCAACGCGGTGCAAATGGCCCTGCGTGGCGATGGCGAGCACTTCATTTCCCTCGACCAGGTGATCCGTACCATGCGCGACACCGGTGCCGACATGCACGACAAGTACAAGGAAACCTCCCGCGGTGGCCTGGCGGTCAGTGCCATCGAATGCTGATGTTTCAGTAGGCACCCAGGGCCTCTTGGCGGTTGAACCCGGCAAGAGGCCCTCGAGTTTCAAGGCAGCGCAAAATGCCTGCCAGTGCTCCTTTATGGGGCACTCGAATCAGCCAATTGCCGGATGTCGTAATCAGTGTGGGGCTTGTCGGTGACACTAAACAGTGTCGTTTCTGGGCAACTGCCCCACGGCGTGTCACCAAACTGCTCAGCCGTTACCCGCACGGCGCCTAGCACGGCTGTTTGAGACAACTTGGCCAGCACATCCAAAGCCTATGATTTGCCTGACAAAGGGGTCGTTTTCAGGTTTTTTTGGATGGCCATTCAATTTCAGGCACGGCGTTTGCGTAGGTAATGGTCACCCACCCCCGGCATGTGGCGGGGGCAATAACAAGAAAATGAGTGCCCGCCTGAGGCACATCCAGCATTTGTGTGAGGAGAAACCGCGATGACGTCCTACACCTCCGGGGCCCCGTCCCAGAACCGCACAGCACCCCAGTCCATCGGGTTTCTTCTATTGGACAATTTCACCCTGATTTCCCTGGCTTCGGCTGTGGAGCCCCTGCGCATGGCCAACCAGCTGTCCGGCCGCGAACTGTACCGCTGGCACACGCTGACGGTCGATGGCGGCCAGGTGTGGGCCAGCGATGGTTTGCAGATTACCCCGGACGCGGCAATGCACAGCGCCCCTGCGATCGACACCGTGATCGTCTGCGGCGGTGTAGGCATTCAGCGCACCGTTACCCGCGAGCACGTAACCTGGCTGCAAGCCCAGGCGCGTCAGTCGCGGCGCCTGGGTGCCGTGTGCACGGGCAGCTGGGCCTTGGCCTGTGCCGGCCTGCTCGACGGCTTTGATTGCAGCGTGCACTGGGAATGCCTGGCCGCCATGCAGGAGGCCTACCCGCGGGTCAACATGAGTACCCGTCTGTTCACCCTCGACCGCAACCGCTTCACCAGCTCTGGCGGCACCGCGCCGCTGGACATGATGCTGCACCTGATCAGCCGCGACCACGGCCGCGAGCTGTCGGCGGCAATCTCCGAAATGTTCGTCTACGAGCGCATTCGCAACGAGCAGGATCACCAGCGCGTGCCGCTCAAGCACATGCTCGGCACCAACCAGCCGAAACTGCAGGAAATTGTCGCGCTAATGGAAGCCAACCTGGAAGAGCCGATCGACTTGGACGAGTTGGCGGTGTATGTGTCGGTGTCGCGGCGCCAGCTCGAGCGGTTGTTCCAGAAGTACCTGCACTGCTCGCCGTCGCGCTACTACCTGAAGCTGCGCCTTATCCGCGCCCGGCAGCTGCTCAAACAGACACCCATGTCGATCATCGAAGTGGCATCGGTGTGCGGTTTCGTCTCCACGCCGCACTTCTCCAAGTGCTACCGCGAGTACTTCGGCATTCCGCCGCGTGATGAGCGCGTGGGCTCCAACACCACGCAGCAGGTGGCAATGATGCCGATTCCGCAGGCCATGACCTTGTCGCCGCACAGCGGGCCGATGGCTGCCCTGAGCCAGGCGCGTAACGAATCGACCTTTGCCAGCGTAAGGCTCTGAAACGGCATCGCCGGGAAGCCGGCCCCCCTAGGTCTTGCACAGGTCTTGAGCCTGTGTGATCCCTGTGGGAGCTGGCTTGCCGGCGATGGGGCCGTAACAGAGGAAATCAGGCGCGCTTGTTGAACTGCGCCAATGCCGGCAACAACTGCTTGTCGATGGCCTGGCGTACCGCCGGCAGAATCGTCGCGCTACCGGTATACATCTGTTCCACCATCCCCTTCAGGGCCCGTGCATTGGGCTCGGTCAGCCCGCGCACCACTGCCTCGCAGGCCTGCTCGGCAGTGGCCCCGGCTGGAATGTCGAACCCACGCGCCCGCAGGTGGCCTGCCAGGTCGTCCTGATCAATCAAATCCGCATGCATCATGGCTGTTGTCCCTTTTATCGCGAAGAGAGTGCTGCTGTGATTTACGACCGATTCTGTGACGCGGGCGACAGACCCGCAACAACAGAATGCCGGCATGGCTGCCATGGCTAAGAACAGGTCGTTTACGGCTAAATCCAGCGCCTTCCCAGGCCCCACACTGAGGCCATTCACGGTACCAGAGGGTTTGGTCACCCTCGTTCATGCACAGTGGATGTTGCTCGCTCTTGGCCCCGGATGCTCACGGCTTTCCGGGGTTATTTTTTGGGCGCGGTATGTTCGGCAAGGGTCAGCAGGTTGAGCCATCAGCCGGCTGGCTCAGGCGGCGGATGGTTGCGCCAACGTAGTTGGATATCGACAGATCATCCTGTTGCGTTTGCAGGTGCTGTATCGCTGCCATGCTGCGCGCTTCGAACGGCGCGGATTTCGGCCCCGCCAGGTCAACGTGCAGGAGCATCTGCTCGCTGGCAGCCAGCACCTCATCGAACCCGGCCCGGTGCAGGCTGTGATAGACATGCAGGCGCTTGCGATCAACGCCGATGATCTGCGTCTGCACCCACACCTCGGTGCCAAGCTTCACCTCATGCAGGTAGTTGATGTGCGCCTCAAGGGTGAACAGCGAATGGCCACTCTGCCCTCGGCTATCGGCATCCAGGCCGATGCGCTCCATCAGCGCATCGGTGGCGTAGCTGAAAATCAGCAGGTAAAAGGCATCGCGCAGGTGCCCGTTGTAGTCTACCCAGTCCTCCTGGACCGGGGTGCGGTAGGTGATCAGTGCGGGCATTGTGGGCTCCTCATTCGCCGAACGACATGCCGTGCTTTTGCTTGCTGCTCTTTACGGCTTCAAGCACTGCAAGCAGGGTGTCATCACGATAGCGTTCCAGGGCGGCAATGCTGCGTTCACCCAGTTGCGCCGAGGTGCCGTCCACCACATCGTCAATCAGCTTGTCGGTCAGTTCCGGTGCGGGCAGGTAGGTCCACGGCAGTTTCAGCGCCGGGCCGAACTGCGACATGAAGTGGCGCATGCCTGCATCGCCACCGGCCAGGGTGTAGGTGAGGAAGGTGCCCATGAACGACCAGCGCAGGCCGGCGCCAAAGCGGATCGCGTCGTCGATTTCACCGGTGGTCGCCACGCCGTCGTTCACTAGGTGCAGGGCCTCGCGCCAGAGTGCTTCGAGCAGGCGGTCGGCAATGAAACCGGGCACTTCCTTGCGCACGTGCAGCGGGCGCATGCCGAGGGCGGTATAGATGACCTTGGCCGCCTCGATGGCTTCGGGCGCGGTACGTTTGCCACCGACGATTTCCACCAGCGGCAGCAGGTACACCGGGTTGAACGGGTGGCCCACCACGCAGCGCTCCGGGTGCGTGGCAGACTCGTAGAACTCGCTGGGCAGCAGGCCGGAAGTGCTGGAGCCGATGATGGCCTCGGGCTTGGCCGCGGCGCTTATTTTTGCGTGCAGGTCGAGCTTCAGGTCCAGCCGCTCTGGCGCGCTTTCCTGAATGAAATCGGCATCGCGTACGCATTCCTCGATGGTGGCGACGAACTTCAGGCGGGCTTGTGACGCGCCGGCCGCCAGCCCCTGCTTCTCAAGCGCTGGCCACGCATTGGCAATACGCTTGCGCAGCGCCGGTTCCGCGCCAGGTGCAGGGTCCCAGGCGATCACGTCCAGGCCGTGGGCCAGGGCGCGGGCCACCCAGCCGCTGCCGATCACGCCGCTACCCAGGGCGGCGAAGGTCTTGATCTCGGTGATGAAGGGCATATCGAGTCCTCAGGCTAAAAGAATGCTCAGGATTGGCGCCAGTCCTTGTAGGAGCGGGCGGGATCAGCGACGCTTGAGGTTCATTTTTTCCCGCCCCTCGGCCGGGGTCAGTACACGGGCGCCAAGGCGCGAGATGATCTCCACCGCCCGTTCGACCAGCTGGCCATTGCTGGCCAGCACGCCACGGTCCAGGTACAGGTTGTCTTCCAGCCCCACCCGCACGTTGCCGCCCAGCAACACGGCCTGCGCTGCCATCGGCATCTGCATGCGGCCGATGCCGAAACCCGCCCAGGTAACATTGGCCGGCAGGTTGTCTACCATGGCTTTCATGGTGGTGGTGTCGGCCGGCGCGCCCCACGGGATGCCCAGGCATAGCTGGAACAGAGGGTCGTCCAGCAGGCCTTCCTTCATCATTTGCTTGGCGAACCACAAGTGGCCGGTGTCGAAGATTTCCAGTTCTGCCTTCACGCCAAGTTCGGTGATGCGCTTGGCGCCGGCGCGCAGTTGCGCAGGGGTGGACACGTAGATCGAGTTGCCGTCGCCAAAGTTGAGGGTGCCGCAGTCGAGGGTGCAGATTTCCGGCAACAACGCTTCAACGTGGGCCAGGCGCTCCAGCGGGCCGATCAGGTCGGTGCCGGCGCCGAATTCCAGTGGCGTTTCACCCGGGCCGATTTCCAGGTCACCCCCCATGCCGGCGGTGAGGTTGACGATGATGTCCACGTCGGCTTCACGAATGCGCTCCATGACTTCGCGGTACAGCGCCACGTCACGGCTGAAGCGGCCGGTTTGCGGGTCGCGCACGTGGCAGTGGACCACGGTGGCGCCCGCCTTGGCAGCCTCTACGGCAGCGTCGGCGATTTGCCGGGGGGTGACGGGGACAAGGTGGCTTTTCGAGGCGGTATCACCGGCACCGGTAAGGGCGCAGGTGATGATGACGTCGTGGTTCATGGTGCGGTTCCTTGTGGTGTATGTGCTGGCGTTTTCGCGGGCAAGCCCGCGCCCACAGGGGACCGTGATGGCCCTGCCCAGGTATGCCCTGTGGGAACGGGTTCAGCCGCGAAGAGGCCCTGTCAGTTGGCGGTAAGCTTGAGGTTGTCCGCAGCCGGCTTGCCATCGAAGGTGGTCACCCCTTCCAGCCAGCGCGCCTTGTCTTCGGGGTGGTCTTTCAGCCACTGGCGGGCCGACTCCAGCGCGTCCTTGTGGTCGAGCAGCGGCTGCATCATGCGGCTCTCGTCCTCGGCGCTGAATTTCAGGTTGGCCAGCAGGCGGTTGGCGTTGGGGCAGCGTTCGGCGTAATCCGGCGCGGTCACCGTCCACACCGTGGCACGGCCTTCGTCGGGGCCGAGGGCGTCCTGGCTGTCACCCAGGTAGGCCATGTCGATGTTCACATTCATCGGGTGCGGTGCCCAGCCGAAGAACACCACGGCTTCCTTGCGCCGCACGGCGCGGTCGACCGCGGCGAGCATGCCCGCTTCGCTGGACTCGACCAGCTGGAATTTGCCCAGGCCAAACTGGTTCTTGGTGATCATGGCCTTGATCTGCGTATTGGCCCCCGAGCCTGGCTCGATGCCATAGATCTTGCCGCCCAGTTCCTTTTCGAACTTGTGGATATCGGCAAAGGTTTTCAGGCCCTTGTCATACAGGTATTTCGGCACGGCGAGGGTGGCGCGGGCGTCTTCCAGGCTTGGCTTGTCGAGCACCTTGACCTGCCCGGCGTCGACGAACGGGGTGATGGTCTGGGTCATGATCGGGTTCCAGTAACCCAGGAACATGTCCAGGCGCTTGTCGCGGATGCCGGCAAAAATGATCTGCTGCGAAGCGCTGGTCTGTTTGGTCTGGTAGCCCAGGCCATCGAGCAGCACCTGAGCCATGGCGCTGGTGGCAATGACGTCGGTCCAGTTGACCACGCCCAGGCGTACGTTCTTGCAGGCCGCGGGTTCGGCGGCCAACAGTGGGGAAGTGGCGATGCTGCTCAGGGCAAGGGTCAACAGGCTGCGGCGGATCAAGCTGTGCATGGTGGCTCTCCATCGGCAGTGCATATTGTTATGGGGTTCGGTCTCTCTGGGCCGTGTGAATACGCTACGCTGGCGCCATCTTGCCCAAGCGCACGCTAGCGACAGGAATTAGCACCTGGGCGACCAGTTTCTGTGGAGGGGGATGATGGAGACGATTGCCTTTCTGTTGGTGCCCGGTTTTTCCGCCATGGGGTTCATTTCTGCGGTGGAACCACTGCGGGTAGCCAATCGTTTTGGCGGGCCGTTGTACCGGTGGCAGGTGCTGAGCCTGAACGGTGAGGCGGTGCTGGCGAGCAATGGCATGTCCATCAATGCCGATGCCGCTCTGGGGGAGGGCGAGCCGCCCGACATCCTGCTGGTGGTTGCGGGCTTCGAGCCACTTGCCCATGTCGCGCCCAAACTGTTGCACGCGCTGCGCCGGCTCAACCATGACGCTGTCATGCTTGGGGGTATCGACACCGGTGCGATGGTGTTGGCCGAGGCGGGGCTGCTCGAGGGTTACCGGGCGACGTTGCATTGGGAGGCGCTGGAGGCCTTCAAGGAACGCTATCCAGGTCTTCAGGCCACCCAGGAGCTGTTCGAGATTGACCGCAGCCGCATCACCTGCGCAGGCGGAACGGCCTCGATCGATCTGATGCTGCACTTGATTGCCCAGGCTCATGGCAGCGAACTGGCGGTCAAAGTGTCCGAGCAGTTCGTGCTGGGGCGTATCCGTCAGCGCCAGGACCACCAGCGCATGCAGATCGGCGCGCGTTACGGCATCAGTAACAAGAAGCTGATCCATGCCATTGGCGAAATGGAAAAACACTTCGAGCCACCACTGACCACGCTGGATCTGGCAGCCGCGATCAAGGTCACGAGGCGTCAACTGGAGCGGTTGTTTCGCATACACCTGGATACCACACCCAGTAGTTTCTATCTCGCGTTACGGCTGGACAAGGCGCGTCAGCTGTTGGCCCAGACCGATATGTCAGTGACCCAGGTCAGCATTGCGTGCGGGTTTGAACTTCCATCGTATTTTACGCGGCGCTACAAGCTGAAGTTTGGGCGGTGCCCGCGGGAGGAACGTCGGCCGGGCGGCCCCAAATGAGCTTCACTCAAGCTCGCGCTCGAGAATTGCCCTCAGTTTTTCCCGGTTGCTCGCTTGCAGGTCCTTGCGAAGCGGGGCAAAACCTTCTGCATTGAAGCGTGCACCCAGATGGTCGAATGTCAGGTTCAACTTTCGGGTGGGCTCGACCGGGTCGGTAACGCAGTAGGTATAAAACAGGATCGCCACCGGAACCTGGTCACCTTCATGGTCCATTTCGATACTTAGATGTGAAGAAGCGTTCATGACGGTGAATTTACGTGCACCCGCCGACTGCAGGGCGTTTTGAATATTTTCTTCCAGGCTTTTGAACCAAGGCCCTTTGGCGCGCGGTGGCGGTAGAAAGCCATTGTATACATCGCTGAGCGCAAGCAAGTGCGGCTCATACACAATGGTTTTGTGTGTATGTTCACACAGGCTGAATTTCAATGATTTCAAGGTGGCGAGGGCGTGCGCGAACCATTGCCGAGGCTGGGTCTCCATCGAGTAGCTTTCATTGGCCAATGCTTGTGAATGACGCAGGCATAGCTGCAAATCTTCCCATGTCTCGAGTGTCAGCCAGGGGGCAGGCTTTATTCTTAGCCGCTCCTCGAATATTCGGGTGTCCAGGCTTGTATCGCTCATGTGGCATTGTTCCTCGATGGCTGCACATGACCAGAACCGGGTACCAGCACCTTCTGGTACCCGGCCTCGCTCATCAGCTAGTGAAAAAGTCGCCGAGGTCTTTTTTGACTTTCTCGTTCACAAGTTCCCGCGCAGCGTCGAAGTGACGAACGCTGAACGTGCCTTGTTGCGAAGCGCGGTAGACGCGGGTAGACGTTTTGTCGACCTTGCGGGTCAGGGCGCCCTCACGCTCGATCTTCGAGTCGTAGCTGGCCTGGAAGCTGGTCATGTACATGGCGGGCAGGCCTTGTGGCGTCATTTCGCACTGGGCTACCACGAAGTTGCTCGATTTGCCGGATTCGCTATGGCTGTGCTTTTCCAGGTGTGCCTTGACTTCCGGCTTCTGCACGACAACCTGCAGAGCACGCCTGGCGCAAGCGGCGCGGCGAGGGTCCGCGGCAACGCTGATGGTGACGGACTTGGTGATCAGATCTGCCAGGGTCAGGTTGTCCTCATCAATGGCATCTTCGGCATGTGCAGTACCTGTCATGGTCCAGCCGAATTTGATCAGGCCATCGTTGTAGAAGTTGTACCACTCGCGCTGCTGGGTTTCCTTGTTGAACTTCTTGTTGGCCAGTGCGGTCATCAAGCCCAGGCCGGACAGGATGTCTTGGGCAACGTCGGCAGGCACATTGTCAGCGAAAACGCAGATGGCCTGGCCGGTAGCGGCAACGCGCTCCTGGCCCTCTTTGCGGATTTTTTCCATTTCAACTTTGATGTCAGCCACTTTGTAATTCCTTGATAGTTTTGAATTTCAAGACACACATGCTGAGCACGTGGTCGGAGGGCACTATCGAGCAATGACGCAGGGGGCATCAGCGGCATGTTGTTCCTCGGGCGTTGGTCCTTCTCTGGTGCTGTTCAATCTTCGGGGGCTGGTTCGTCACCGTCTTGCAGGCCCAGGCTGCGCAGGTATTCGGCCCGCTCATCGCTGCGCTGTGCAATGCAGCTGTTCCAGGCGGTCTGGTAGGCCTTGCTGCCTGGCTGTTCAGCGTGGGTTTCGACCTTGCAGTCTGCATCACGCAGTTGACGCCAGAGTTGCTCGGCTGCCTCTATTCGCGACATCAGGCCGGCTTCGTCGCCGAACTGGTCACGCATGCGCGCGGCGAGTTCGTCGTAGGCCGACTGCAGCTCACGCTCGGCGACCTGCTTGTTGAATGCTGCACAGGCGAAGGTTTGCTGGTCGGTTTCCACATTGTCGCAAGGTGTGCTTTCTTCCTCGCTGGCCTGGGCCCCGCTCACAACGGCCAGCAGCGCCAGCCATGCCATTGATTTCATCCTTTTTCCCCTCACCTGGCTGTCGAATCGCAGGGATTCTCGCTCAGCCTGCGCTCTGGTGGTAGCTACCTGACCAAATGTTCATGAAGTGGCCGCAAATGCCGTTGTCGAGACTGTCTCGCATCGCCAGCCCGCGCGCCAGATGCCCTGTTGTCGCGCATTGACGCTTTCGGCAAACCCCCTGTCGTTTTTGCATCGGGGCGCCTTTGGGCACAGGCATATGCTGGCCCCAAAGCGCCGGCACAAGGTTTGGCGCCAACCCATTCGATAAAAGGGGACAGCCTGATGAGCCCAGCCGAACTTCACGCCGACAGTATCGTCATTGACGGCCTGATCATTGCCAAGTGGAACCGCGAGCTGTTCGAGGACATGCGCAAAGGCGGGCTCACTGCGGCCAACTGCACGGTATCGGTGTGGGAAGGGTTCAAGGCAACCGTCGACCAGATCGCCGCCAGCCAGAAGCTGATCCGCGACAACAGCGACCTGGTAATGCCGGTGCGCACTACCGCCGACATCCGCAAGGCCAAGGAACTGGGCAAGACCGGCATTCTCTTCGGCTTCCAGAACGCCCACGCCTTCGAAGACCAGATCGCCTACGTCGACGTGTTCAAGCAGCTGGGCGTTGGCATCGTGCAGATGTGCTACAACACCCAGAACCTGGTGGGCACCGGTTGCTACGAGCGCGACGGCGGCCTGTCGGGCTTTGGTCGCGAGATCGTCGCCGAAATGAACCGCGTCGGCATCATGTGCGACCTGTCCCACGTCGGCTCCAAAACGTCGGAAGAAGTCATCCTTGAATCGAAAAAGCCGGTGTGCTACTCGCACTGCCTGCCATCGGGCCTCAAGGAGCACCCGCGCAACAAGTCCGACGCCGAGCTGAAGTTCATCGCCGACCACGGCGGCTTCGTTGGCGTGACCATGTTCGCCCCGTTCCTGGCCAAGGGTATCGATTCGACCATCGACGACTACGCCGAAGCCATCGAGTACACCATGAACATCGTGGGTGAAGACGCGATCGGCATCGGTACCGACTTTACCCAAGGCCACGGCCAGGACTTCTTCGAGTACCTGACCCACGACAAGGGTTACGCCCGGCGCCTGACCAACTTCGGCAAGATCATCAACCCGCTGGGTATCCGTACCGTGGGTGAATTCCCCAACCTCACCGAAACCTTGCTCAAGCGCGGCCACTCCGAGCGCGTGGTGCGCAAGATCATGGGCGAGAACTGGGTCAACGTCCTCAAGGACGTGTGGGGCGAATAAGCCGCTCTCCAAGCCTGAATGCCCCTGCCAGCAACGCCGGGGCACCCAAACAAAAATTTTTATGGAGTTGAGTTTCCATGGCCAAAATCGCCCCGCAATTGCCAATCGAAGTCGACAGCGAGACCGGTGTCTGGACCAGCGACGCCTTGCCGATGCTGTACGTGCCGCGCCATTTCTTCGTCAACAACCACATGGGTATCGAAGAGGTATTGGGCGCCGACAAGTACGCCGAGATTCTCTACAAGGCCGGCTACAAGTCCGCCTGGCACTGGTGTGAAAAAGAAGCCGAGTGCCATGGCCTGGAAGGCGTGGCGGTGTTCGAGCATTACATGAAGCGCCTGAGCCAGCGTGGCTGGGGCCTGTTCGAGATCCAGGACATCGACCTGGATAAAGGCACCTGCAGCGTCAAGCTCAAGCACTCTGCGTTCGTATACGTCTATGGCAAGTGCGGCCGCAAGGTCGACTACATGTTCACCGGCTGGTTCGCCGGCGCCATGGACCAGATTCTCGCTGCCCGCGGCAGCGTTATCCGCACTGTGGCCGAACAGGTCTATGGCGGGTCGGAAGAAGGCCACGAAGATGGCCTGTTCGTTACAAAGCCGTTGTAAGCCGGAGATAGCGTCATGGCATTCGAAGCAATGTTCCAGCCGATCCAGATCGGCAAACTGACCATCCGCAACCGCGTGCTCAGCACCGCGCACGCCGAGGTCTACGCCACTGACGGCGGCATGACGACCGACCGCTATGTGAAGTATTACGAAGAAAAGGCCAAGGGCGGTATCGGCCTGGCGATCTGCGGCGGTTCGTCGGTGGTGGCCATCGACAGCCCCCAGGAATGGTGGGCATCGGTCAACCTTTCCACCGACCGCATCATCCCGCACTTCCAGAACCTGGCCGACGCCATGCACAAGCATGGGGCCAAGATCATGATCCAGATTACCCACATGGGCCGTCGCTCGCGTTGGGACGGCTTCAACTGGCCGACCCTGATGTCGCCTTCGGGTATTCGCGAACCGGTGCACCGCGCCACCTGCAAGACCATCGAGGTGGAAGAGATCTGGCGGGTGATCGGTAACTACGCCCAGGCCGCGCGTCGCGCCAAAGAGGGCGGCCTGGACGGTGTCGAGCTGTCGGCAGTGCACCAGCACATGATCGACCAGTTCTGGAGCCCGCGGGTCAACAAGCGTACCGACGAATGGGGCGGCACGTTCGAGGGCCGCATGAAGTTCGGCCTGGAAGTGCTGAAGGCTGTGCGCGCCGAAGTCGGTGACGATTTCTGCGTGGGCATGCGTATCTGTGGCGACGAGTTCCACCCCGATGGCCTCAGCCACGAAGACATGAAGCAGATCGCGGCCTACTACGACGCGACCGGCATGCTGGACTTCATCGGTGTGGTCGGCTCGGGTTGCGACACCCACAACACCCTGGCCAACGTCATTCCGAACATGAGCTACCCGCCAGAGCCGTTCCTGCACCTGGCGGCCGGTATCAAGGAAGTGGTCAAGGTCCCCGTGCTGCACGCACAGAACATCAAGGACCCGAACCAGGCCACGCGCATTCTCGAAGGCGGCTACGTGGACATGGTCGGCATGACCCGTGCGCACATGGCCGACCCGCACCTGATCGCCAAGATCAAGATGGGCCAGATCGACCAGATCAAGCAGTGCGTCGGTGCGAACTACTGCATCGACCGCCAGTACCAGGGCCTGGATGTGCTGTGCATCCAGAACGCTGCCACCTCCCGTGAATACATGGGCGTGCCGCACATCATCGAGAAGACCACTGGCGTGAAGCGCAAGGTGGTGGTGGTAGGTGCCGGCCCGGCGGGCATGGAAGCGGCCCGCGTGGCCGCCGAGCGTGGCCACGATGTGACCCTGTTCGAGAAGAAGGACCAGATCGGCGGGCAGATCACCATCGCCGCCAAGGCACCGCAACGTGACCAGATTGCCGGTATCACCCGCTGGTACCAGCTGGAGCTGGCGCGCCTGAAGGTCGACTTGCGCCTGGGCACCGCCGCCGACGTGGCGACGATCCAGGACCTGCGCCCGGACGTGATCGTGCTGGCGGTAGGTGGCCACTCGTTCCTTGAGCAGAACGAACACTGGGGCGCCGCCGAAGGGCTGGTGGTCAGCAGCTGGGACGTACTCGACGGCAAGGTTGCGCCGGGCAAGAACGTGCTGGTGTACGACACCATCTGCGAGTTCACCGGCATGTCGGTGGCCGACTTCATCGCCGACAAGGGCAGCCAGGTCGAGATCGTCACCGACGACATCAAGCCGGGCGTGGCCATGGGCGGTACTACCTTCCCGACCTACTACCGCAGCATGTACCCGAAAGAAGTGATCATGACCGGCGACATGATGCTGGAAAAGGTCTACCGCGAAGGCGACAAGCTGGTGGCGGTGCTGGAAAACGAGTACACCGGCGCCAAGGAAGAGCGCGTGGTTGACCAGGTGGTGGTGGAAAACGGCGTGCGCCCTGACGAGCAGCTGTATTACGCGCTGAAGGAAGGTTCGCGCAACAAGGGCCAGATCGACGTGGAGGCGCTGTTCGCCATCAAGCCACAGCCGATCCTCAGCCAGCCGGGCGAAGGCTACCTGCTGTACCGCATCGGTGACTGCGTGGCCCAGCGCAACGTGCATGCGGCGATCTACGACGCCTTGCGGCTGTGCAAGGACTTCTGATCGCACCGTCTATCTAGAGACGGGACTGGCCCCCCTGTAGGAGCGGCCTTGTGTCGCGAAAGGGCTGCGAAGCGGCCCCAGCAATTCATCAGCGCTGAGAATGCTGGGGCCGCTTCACGGCCCTTTCGCGACACAAGGCCGCTCCTACAGGGGTCCGCGCCGCCCTTGAGGTGGCGCAAGAATCCAGCTGTTGTGGGAGCCTCCCATGTTGAACACCCTGTTACCCATCCTGCTGTTCGCTGCCCTTGGCCTGGCAGTGCTCGGCGCCTTGCGCCGGGTGCGTATGTGGCGACGTGGCCGGGCCTCCAAGGTCGACCTGATCGGCGGCCTGCTGGCCATGCCGCGCCGCTACCTGGTGGACCTGCACCATGTGGTCGAGCGCGACAAGTACATGTCCAAGACCCACGTGGCCACCGCAGGCGGCTTCGTGCTGTCGGCCGTGCTGGCGATCCTGGTGCACGGCTTTGGCCTGCAGAGCAAGATCCTTGGTTACGCGCTGCTGGTCGCCACGGTGATCATGTTCAGCGGTGCCATTTTTGTCTTCAAGCGCCGTCTCAACCCGCCTTCGCGCCTGTCCAAGGGCCCGTGGATGCGCCTGCCCAAGAGCCTGCTGGCGTTTGCCGTGAGCTTCTTCATCGCCACCCTGCCGGTTGCTGGCATCCTGCCGGCCAACACCGGTGGCTGGGTGATGGTCGGCATCCTTGGCCTGGGCGTGCTGTGGGGCGTGTCCGAGCTGTTCTTCGGCATGACCTGGGGCGGCCCGATGAAGCACGCCTTCGCCGGTGCCCTGCACCTGGCCTGGCACCGCCGCGCCGAACGCTTTGGCGGTGGCCGCTCCACCGGCCTCAAGCCGCTGGACCTGGAAGACCCCAACGCGCCGCTGGGCGTGGAAAAACCGGTGGACTTCACCTGGAACCAGTTGCTTGGCTTCGATGCCTGCGTGCAGTGCGGCAAATGTGAAGCCATGTGCCCGGCCTTTGCCGCCGGCCAGCCGTTGAACCCGAAAAAACTCATCCAGGACATGGTCATCGGCCTGGCCGGTGGCACCGACGCCCAGTTCGCCGGCAGCCCGTACCCTGGCAAGCCGATTGGCGAGCACGGCGGCAGCCCGCACCAGCCGATCGTCAATGGCCTGGTCGACGCTGAAACGCTGTGGTCGTGCACCACCTGCCGTGCCTGTGTCGAAGAGTGCCCGATGATGATCGAGCACGTCGATGCCATCGTCGACATGCGCCGCCACCTCACCCTGGAGAAGGGTGCCACGCCGAACAAGGGCGCCGAGGTGCTGGACAACCTGATCGCCACCGACAACCCTGGCGGTTTCGCGCCTGGCGGGCGTATGAACTGGGCCGCCGACCTCAACCTGCAACTGCTGTCGGAGGTGAAAACCACCGAGGTGCTGTTCTGGGTGGGCGATGGCGCATTCGACATGCGCAACCAGCGCACCTTGCGCTCGTTCGTCAAAGTGCTCAAGGCCTCGGGTGTCGACTTTGCCGTGCTTGGCCTGGAAGAACGCGACAGCGGCGACGTGGCGCGCCGCCTGGGCGACGAAGCGACCTTCCAGCAACTGGCCAAGCGCAATATCCAGACTCTGGCCAAGTACAAGTTCCAGCGTATCGTCACCTGCGACCCGCACAGCTTCCATGTGTTGAAGAACGAATACGGTGCATTGGGCGGCGACTACCAGGTGCAGCACCACAGCACTTACATTGCCGAGCTGATCGCCGCCAACAAGCTGAACCTGGGCCAGCACAAGGGTGGCAGTGTCACCTACCACGACCCGTGCTACCTGGGCCGTTACAACGGCGAGTACGAAGCCCCGCGTGCGGTGCTCAAGGCGCTGGGTATCGAAGTGCGCGAAATGGAGCGCTCGGGCTTCCGTTCGCGGTGCTGTGGCGGTGGCGGCGGTGCGCCGATCACCGACATCCCCGGCAAGCAGCGTATTCCGGACATGCGCATGGACGACATCCGCGAAACCAAGGCTGAGCTGGTAGCCGTGGGTTGCCCACAGTGCACCGCCATGCTCGAAGGCGTGGTCGAACCGCGCCCACAGATCAAGGACCTGGCCGAGCTGGTGGCTGATGTGTTGATCGAAGAAGACGCGCCTGCCGCCGCAAAGCCGCAAGCGGCCAAACGTGAACCTGCGGAGGTGCACTGATGAGCGACATTGTCCGCCGCGACCCACGCGCCGAGTGGATCGCCCGTAACCGTCTGCATCCGCTGCATGCTGCGATGCAGACGCAACAGACCAGCTGGATGGGCCCCAACGGCATCATCCGCAAGAACCCACATGCGCTCGCCGCAGGCTTTGTGGGCCCGGCCGGCCTCAAGCGTATCGACCGCAGTGGCGCCCAGCAGGGCACGGCTGTGGGCGGCCGACGCACCGCGGCGGCCGAGGTCAAGTTGCCGCTGCACCAGGTGCCTGAGCCGGCGTTTTACATTGCCGTAGTGCCAGACATGGTCGGCGGCCGCCTGAGCAGCCACGACCGCGACCTGCTCGGGTTGGCCCATAGCCTGGCCGGCAGCGACGGCGCCGTGCTGGCAGTGGTGTTTGGCGAACACAAGGAAAGCAACTTTTCCACAGCCGGTGTCGATCGCCTGCTGGTGCTCGAAGGCGAGGAATTTGCAGGTTATGCGCCGGAGCAACTGGTGCAGGGCCTGCGCGCTGTGGATAACCAGTTCACCCCGCGCCACTGGCTGCTGCCCGACAGCCGCAGCGGTGGCGGCGAACTGGGCCGGCGCCTGGGTGCGTCCCTCGGCGAGCGCCCGGCGACGCGGGTCTGGCAGGTCAAGGACGGCCAGTGCATTGGCCGGGCCGGTGCCGGCCAGCAAGACCTGCAACGCGCCGTGCCACGGCTGATCCTGGCGGCGGCCGAGTGTGCCGAGCCGGTCAGCGAAACCCGCCATGAAGCGTTGCCGGTGGAGTTGTCCACAAGCATCGCGCGCAGCCTGTCGCGCATCGAGGACCTTGGTTCGGTGGCTGTAGACCCGGCCACCATCGCCATGGCCGAAGCCGAATTCATCGTCTCGGGCGGCAACGGCGTCAAGGACTGGGACCTGTACCACAAGGCCACAGCCGCCCTCGGCGCCACTGAAGGCGCCTCGCGGGTGGCGGTGGACGATGGCTTCATGCCGCGCAACCGTCAGGTGGGTGCCACCGGTACCTGGGTCACTGCACGGGTTTACGTGGCTGTGGGTATCTCGGGCGCGATCCAGCACCTGCAGGGCATCGGTGCCTGCGACAAGGTGGTGGCGATCAACATGGACCCGGGCTGCGACATGATCAAACGGGCTGACCTGTCGGTAATTGGCGACAGCTCGGCGATTCTCAAAGCGTTGATCGAAGCTGTGGACAACTACCGCAGCGGCGGCCAGCGCGACGCGGCATAAGGGCACGAGCATGAGTACGAAAGTGATCAGCCTGGTTTCCATCGGTGCCCACCCCAGCTCCGGCCGCGCCCGCCGCGCCGAACAGGATGCCCGCGCCGTGGAACTGGGCTTGCAGCTGGCTGGGGATAACTTGCAAGTGGTGCATGCTGGCGATCCACAGGAAGAGGCTTTGCGCGCTTACCTGGGCATGGGCCTGGACCACCTCGACGTGCTGGAGCAACCGGCCGGTGCCGATGTGCTGGGCGTGCTGGGCGATTATCTGCGCGACGCCGGGGCCCAACTGGTGCTGACCGGCAGCCAGGCCGAGACCGGCGAGGGGTCGGGCATGTTGCCGTTCCTGCTGGCGGAGAAGCTGGGTTGGCCGTTGATTGTAGGGTTGGCCGAGGTGGAGTCGATCGACAACGGCACCGCCCAGGTCCTGCAGGCTCTGCCACGTGGCCAGCGGCGTCGCTTGAAGGTGCGCCTGCCGTTGCTGGCGACTGTGGATAACGCTGCACCCAAGCCACGCCAGAGTGCCTTTGGCCCGGCACGCCGGGGCGTATTGGCGGCACGTAACGTGGCCATCGTCGAAGACGAACTGCTGGCCGAGGCAGAGCTGCAACCGGCCCGGCCACGGCCCAAGCGGTTGAAGGTGATCAAGGCCAAGAGCGGTGCCGACCGCATGAAGGCAGCGACGGCCAAGGCCAGTGGTGGCGGTGGCAAGGTGTTGAAGGACGTTTCTCCTCAGGAAGGCGCCGAAGCCATCCTCAAGCTGCTGGTGGAAGAGGGCGTGCTGCGTTAAGGCTTCACGCGATCCCTTGTAGGAGCGGCCTTGCGTCGCGATGGGCTGCGCAGCAGCCCCTGGATTTCGAGCCTGACTCAAGATTGCCGGGGCTGCTGCGCAGCCCATCGCGACACAAGGCCGCTCCTACATCGACCGCATCTTCTTCAAGTCATGCACGATAACTGTGGCCACTTTCCAATTTGTCGGGCAGAAACACCTCGTTCTGCCCACGGAATCTGTTCGCCAAGGTGTGGATAAAGTGTGGGCGCATCTCTATAGGCCATATGTAACGGGCCTTTCAGGGTTTTGATCAATAAACGATCAGCCACTGCCTCTGTTTTCGAATGTGCGTACTTAGGCCAGTAGTCAGCCTGACATTTTTGCCAGTACTCAGGTTGCCAATCAGCCATTACCTTATCCACAAGTATTGAAATTTGTGGATAACTCATGGCGACATCCTTGCTGGGTGCCGATCGGCAGCGTTCTGTACTGCGTGCGCTTCCCTACGGCTCGCGTGCCTATTCGCCCTACGGCGTGATGCACTCTGCCTCCCCGCCAACGCTGGCTTTTTGTGGGCAGTATCGTGATGCATTGACTGGGCTTTACCCGTTGGGAAATGGCCATCGTTACTACCAACCCTCGCTTATGCGTTTTCTGTCGCCAGACACGTTAAGCCCGTTCGACGAGGGCGGGCTCAATGCTTATTGCTACTGCCTTGGTGACCCTGTCAACCACCATGATCCCAGCGCAAAGTCTGCCGAGGATGTTGTGCTACCGATATTGGCGGGAATTACCAACCTGTTCAGCGGATTCATCAGCTGGCTGAAATTCAGAACGATGTCGCGGGACAGGAAGCTGACATCGGCGACAGGTGGTTATCCTGCGAGCCGCACGGGGGAGGTGACCTACAGCACACCAGAAAATCCGATAGCCAAGCCGACGCGACTGGCATGGACGATGTCTGCGATTAGCGCTGGTGCCGCGTTAGCGGGGCTGGGGTTCTCGATCGCCAGGATCGTAGAGCCTGAGAACGATGATTACCTGTGGGTTACAGTGGGGCTGACTGCAACCGGGCTATTCACCAGTGGAGTCGAGGCTTGGCAGCTTATTGGAAGCATGCAGCGGAACCGGTATCCGATCGAGTCGCTGAAATTTACTAGGAGGAGTCGAGAATCAAGCCTTGAGGATGTGCACTCAAACGCAGCGAGGATTCGTGGGGATTAGGCACATGCGCGCGCATGAATCTCGGCAGTCAGATCGCCTGCCTTGCCGAAGGCGACAAGGCAGGCGATCAATTGATTACTGCGCCTGCACTTCCTTCAGATACGGCGCCGGCTCCGCCCCCAGGTTCTCCAGCACCCGCTGGCTGTACCAGTCGATGAAGTTCACCACGCCAAACTCATAGGTTTTCGAGTACGGCCCTGGCTGGTAAGCGGTAGAGTTGATACCACGCTGGTTCTCTTCCGCCAGTCGACGGTCCTGGTCGTTGGTGGCGTCCCACACCTTGCGCATGTTTTCCGGGTTGTAGTCCACACCTTCCACAGCGTCCTTGTGCACCAGCCACTTGGTGGTGACCATGGTTTCCTGGGCACTGATCGGCCATACGGTGAACACGATCATGTGGTCGCCCATGCAGTGGTTCCACGAGTGCGGCAGGTGCAGGATGCGCATCGAGCCCAGGTCCGGGTTCTTGATGCGCCCCATCAGTTTCTGGCAGGCCTGCTTGCCGTCCATGGTCATCGACACGGTGCCCTTGAGCAGCGGCATGCGCACGATACGGTTACGCAGGCCATGGCTCTTGTGCAGGTAAGGGATCTTCTCGGCTTCCCAGGCGGCGGCAGAGGCGGCCACGTGGTCCTTGAATTCCTGGCTGGCGCGCGGGTCGTTGGTGTCGTCCCATTCCAGCAGGGTTTGCAGCAGCTCCGGGTGCGAACCGTTGCAGTGGTAGCACTCGCGGTTGTTTTCCAGTACCAGCTTCCAGTTGGCCTTTTCCATCAAGGTGGTCTGCACCGCCACCTTGGTGTTTTCCATGTCGTACGGTTCCATGTAGTGGTCCAGGGTGGCCAGGAACTCGTCGATGGCTGGCGGGTTCTGCGCCAGGCTGATGAAGATGTAGCCGCCTGCGACCTTCACGTTCACGGGCTTGAGGCCATACTGGTTCATGTCGAAGTCGGCACCCATCTCGGTGCCGGCGAACAGCAGGCGGCCGTCCAGCTCGTAGGTCCACTGGTGGTATGGGCACACCAGCTTGGCCACCTTGCCTTTTTCGCTGACGCACAGGCGTGAGCCGCGGTGGCGGCAGACGTTGTGGAAGGCATGCACCTTGCCTTCGGCACCGCGCACCACGATGATCGGGTTCTTGCCGATCTGCAGGGTGATGTAGTTGCCCTTGGCCGGGATCTCGCAGGTCATGCCGGCAATCAACCATTCTTTATGGAAGATTTCCTGCATGTCGATCTGGAACAGACGCTCGTCGGTGTAGAACGGCTGGGGCAGCGAGTAGGTGCGCTCGCGGGTCTGCAGCATCTCGGCGGTAGCCTTGCGTGCAGGTTCAAGTGGATCGCCCAGGCTCAGGGTTGCGGTGACGTCCATCGTGTATTCCTCGGGGCCGTGCGCGGCCGGCAAAAGGTGGCTAATCGTTGTGGTGGTGCCGCAAGGCTGTCGTTGAAAAAACAGCATGTTGTTTTGCCGTGGAGTGTGCGTCCGAAGACGTCGTGAACCGTATCCATGGGCGACATGGCCGAATTGAATAACGACGCGCCAGGCCTTGTGCCACGGGCCTGGTCGCGATAAGCACGTCGATGTCGCAGGCAGGAATGTGCGTCGTGTTCAGCTTGCGCATTATCGCAGCCATAAAAAGGGCCATAGTCGGCCGCTGGAGATGAACATGTCCGATACCTTCCTCAATCCGGTCACTACCCAGACCTGGGCCAATGGCCGCCACATCGTGCGCTGCGTCAAGGTCATCCAGGAGACCTGGGACGTGCGCACCTTCTGCTTCATGGCCGACCAGCCAATCATGTTCTTCTTCAAGCCAGGGCAGTTCGTCACCCTGGAGCTGGAGATCGAAGGCAAGCCGGTGATGCGTTCCTATACCATCTCCAGTTCGCCATCGGTGCCGTACAGCTTCTCGATCACCGTCAAGCGCGTGCCGGGCGGGCTGGTCTCGAACTTCCTGCACGACACCATGCACGAAGGCCTCGAGGTGCCGGTGCACGGCCCTGTGGGCCTGTTCAATGCCATCGACTTCCCTTCGGGCAAGGTGCTGTACCTGTCGGGCGGCGTGGGCATTACCCCGGTAATGTCGATGGCGCGCTGGTTCTACGACACCAACGCCAATGTCGACATGGTGTTCGTGCACAGCGCCCGCTCGCCGAAGGACATCATCTACCACCGCGAGCTGGAGCAGATGGCTTCGCGCATCCCCAACTTCAGCCTGCACATCATTTGCGAAAAGCATGGCCTGGGTGAGCCGTGGGCGGGTTACCGCGGTTACCTGAACCAGCGGCTGATGGAACTGATCGCGCCGGACTACATGGAGCGCGTGGTGTTCTGCTGCGGCCCGACGCCGTACATGAACGCGGTCAAGCGCCTGCTCGAAGCGGTCGGCTTCGACATGGCCAATTACCACGAGGAATCGTTCGGCGCCACGCCGCCGGAGGCCAAGGCCGACGCAGTGGAACACGCCGAGCAGGCGGCCGATGCCCCAGAGGTGGACGCCTCCGACCTCAACCTGGTGGAGTTCATCGGCAGCGAGAAGAGCATTCGCATTGCCCCGGGCGAGACCGTGCATGCCGCTGCGGCCAAGGTTGGCCTGATGATCCCGAAAGCCTGCGGCATGGGCATTTGCGGTACGTGCAAGGTGCTCAAGCTGGGTGGCGAAGTGGAAATGGAGCACAACGGCGGCATCACCGAAGAGGACGAAGCCGAGGGCTACATCCTGTCGTGCTGCAGCGTGCCGAAAGGGGATGTGCGGATCGATTACTGATCCGAAATTGGGGGGCTGCTGCGCAGCCCATCGCGACACAAGGTTGCGGTCCCTTGTAGGAGCGGCCTTGTGTCGCGATGGGCCGCAAAGCGGCCCCGCTGTTTCAAGTACGGAACCGGGCTACAAGGCCATTGAGATCCACGGCGAGGCGCGACAGTTCAGCACTCGCTGCACTGGTCTGATGCGCCCCGGTCGCACTCTGCACCGACAGGTCATTGATATTCACCAGGTTGCGGTCCACCTCCCGCGCCACCTGTGCCTGTTCTTCGGCGGCGCTGGCGATCACCAGGTTACGCTCGTTGATCTGCGCCACCGCCCCGGCAATGGTATCCAGCGCCAGGCCGGCCCCGCGCGCGATGTTGAGCGTTGATTCAGCCCGCTCGGTGCTGGTACGCATCGACTCCACAGCCTGTTCCGTACCCCCCTGAATGCTGCCTATCATGCGTTCGATCTCACTGGTCGACTGCTGGGTACGGTGCGCCAGTGCCCGCACTTCGTCCGCCACCACGGCAAAGCCACGGCCCGCTTCACCAGCACGCGCTGCTTCGATGGCCGCGTTGAGTGCCAGCAGGTTGGTCTGGTCGGCCAGGCCACGGATCACGTCCAGCACCTTGCCGATATCTCGTGACTGCTCGGCCAGGTGGGTGACCAGCTTGGCAGTACCTTGCACATCGCCGCTCATGCGCTCGATGGCAGCCACGGTTTCCAGCACCAGGTCTCGGCCGTCGCCGGTCGAGCGGCTGGCTTCACTGGATGCCTCGGAAGTGCTCACCGCGTTGCGCGCCACTTCTTCCACGGCGCTGGTCATTTCGGTAACGGCGGTGGCGGCTTGCTGGATTTCGTTGTTCTGCTGTTGCAGGCCACGGGCGCTTTCATCGGTGACCGTGTTCAGCTCCTCGGCTGCCGAGGCCAGCTGGGTGGCGGAGCCGGCGATCTGTTGCAGGGTGTCGCGCAGCTTGTCCTGCATGCGGGCCATGGCGCGCAACAGGCGGGCAGCCTCGTCGGTACCTTCGGCGCGTACGGTGTGGGTCAGGTCACCGTCGGCAATTTGCTCGGCGCTCTTGAGCGCCTCTTCGATCGGCTTGACGATACTGCGGGTCAGCAGGAAGGCACAGACGAAGGTCAGTACGCTGGCGCCGATCAACAGGCCAATGACCAGCGCGAAGGCCGTGCCGTATTGCTCGGCGGCTTTCTCGTTGGTGGCGCGAGTCTGCTCGGTGTTGATGCGTAGCAGGGTGTCCATGACCTTGTTCATCTGCTCGGAGTTGGCCATCAGGTCGCGGTTCAGCATGTCGCTCAGTTCATCGAGGCGGTTCTCCTGGCTGAGGGTGCGCATGCGCGACTCAAGTTGGCGGTACTGGCTGAGCAACTGGCCGAACTGGTCGAAGGCTGCCTGTTCGTCGTCGGCGCGGATCATGGGCATGTAGGCCTCGCGGGCGCGGTCCATCTGGGCATTGCGCTGGTCGAGCAGGTTCAGGGTATCGCGCTGGGTCTGGGCATCGCGGTTGACCAGCAGGCGGTACGAGAGCGTGCGCATGCGCAGGTTCAGCCCGGTCAGCTCGTCCAGAATCTTGATGCTCGGTACGTTGACCTGCTCGATGACTTCGCCTGCCTGGCGGATGTTGCCCATTTGTACCAGCGAAAAGGTGCCGAGGCCGAGCATCAACAGGCCAATCAAGGCGAAGCCAAGTAGCGCGCGCGGGGCGATATTCATGTTGCGTAGAGACATGGCAGAAGGGATCCAGGCAAGAAAGGGCAGGGGGGGCTTGAGGTGCGACGAAATGGGACTTGCCGGGCTATCGGTCGTGACTGCCGAGTCTTGAGTGGGGCCGTAAAAAATTATGAGGGCGCTAATCATTTCCTGACCGGCGGTTGACCCAGGTCGGAACAAGGGGGTGGTTCCTCTGTCAATCTGCGGGTCAGCAACCTTGTGAATCCGATATTTAATGGCGATGGGCGGCAGTTTTCTTTATCGTGTGCGCCCCTCGCAACAACCTGAGATAGACCCATGCTGGAAGCTTCCCTGAATCAAATCGAGCAACTGGTCAGCGACCTGATGCAGAAGAACGCTCAACTTGCCGAGCAGAACACCGCCCTTGGCCAGGAACTGGCCCAGGCCAAGGAAGAAAACGAAACCCTGCAGCTGTCGCTGATGGAGCAGGAAGAAAAGAACGGCGCCACCGCCGCACGCATCCAGGCCCTGGTTGAGCGCGCCAGTGCGGGCGTTGTCGGCGCATGAGACTGCAAGAGCAGCCGATCAATGTCGTGTCGATTCTCGGCATCGACTATTCGATCAAGGCGCCCGAAGGCCAGGAAGAAACCTTGGCCCAGGCGGTACGGATGCTCAACACTGCCCTTAACGAAACCAAGCGCCAGTACCCGACGTTGATCGGCGACAAGCTGCTGGTACTGGCTGCCCTCAACCTTTGCTCCAGGCAGGTCGAGTTGCAGAAAGAGCACCAGCAAACCCTGGCGCGCACCCAGGCGCAGATCGACGCGACTGTGGATGCCATCGTCCGCACAATCGCAGAGTCCTGATCGGTCGTTTGGGCGCTACGCGCCCCTTTCGCCACACAAGGCCGCACCTACAGCTTGACCCGACCCCTGTAGGAGCGGCCTTGTGTCGCGATGGGCTGCAAAGCAGCCCCAAGTTCCAGTGCATTGTCCCCAATGACTGGATTAACGGAATACTCAAGTGTATACACTTCTCGCAAAACAATAATGTTGCGGGGGGTAGGGCATGGGTTTCTGGCGCAAGAGCATCCAGTGGCAATTGATAACCAGCATGGGTGGTGCCTTGCTGGCGAGCATCCTGGTGGTGGTCATCATCTTCACCGTGGCGCTCAATCGCCTCACCGAGCGTTACCTGGTGGACACCGCCCTGCCGGCCAGCATCGAGGCCATCCGCAACGAAATCGAACACATGCTGGGCCAGCCGCTGGTGGCAGCGGCGGACATTGCCGGCAATACCCTGCTGCGCGACTGGCTTGCCGCCGGTGAAGACCCCGCCCAGGTCCCGCAGTTTCTCGAATACCTCACGGCAGCCAAGCAGCGCAACCGGGCGTTCACCACCCTGTTCGTGGCGACCGAAACCGGCCATTACTACAACGAAAATGGCCTGGACCGAACCCTCGACCGCAGCAACCCCAAGGACAGCTGGTTCTACGGCTACGTCGACAGCGGTGCCGAGCGGTTCATCAACATCGATGTCGACGGCTCCACGGGCGAGCTGGCGCTGTTCATCGACTACCGCGTGGAAAAGAACGGCCGGTTGGTCGGCGTGGCCGGTATGGGCCTGCAAATGACCGAGCTGTCGAAACTGATCCACGACTTCAGTTTCGGCGAGCATGGCAAGGTATTTCTGGTGCGCAACGATGGCCTTGTCCAGGTGCACCCGGAAGCTGCGTTAAGTGGCAAGCGCCAGCTCGGCGAGCAGCTTGGCGCCCAGGCTGCCAAGGCGGTACTGAGCGGCGGCGCCAGCCTGCGCAGCGGCCGCTTCGAGCGTGACGGCGAACAATACCTGGCCTTTGGCCTGCCTTTGCGTGACCTGAACTGGACCTTGGTCGCCGAAGTGCCAGAAGCGGAAATCTACGCCCCCATGCAACAGGCGGTATGGCTGACCAGCCTGATTGGTGGCGCCGTGGCCCTGGTTTCGTTGCTGCTGGTGGTGTTGCTGGCACGCGGCCTGGTGCGGCCGCTGCGGCGCGTCACTGCTGCGCTGGTGCAGATTGGCAGCGGTGCGGGCGACCTCAGCCAGCGCCTGGATGACTCACGCCCGGATGAACTGGGCGACCTGGCCCGTGGCTTCAACCGCTTCCAGGGCAGCCAGCGCGACCTGATCGGCGAGGTACTGAATACTTCCGAGCGCCTGCACCGGGCCGTGGAGCAGGTGACGCAGGTAGTGGACAACACCGCCGAGCGCTCAGGGCGCCAGCAAGACATGACCGCAATGGTCGCCACCGCCGTGCACGAGATGGGCCTGACGGTGCAGGACATTGCGCGCAACGCCGGTCAGGCAGCTCAAGCGTCGCAGGCGGCACGGGATGAGGCATTGCAGGCGCGCGAGGTGGTGCAGCGGTCGGTGCGAGGCATCGAGGGCATGTCGGGCGACATTGGCAAGGCCGCCGATGCGGTCAGCCAGTTGGCCGATGAAGTGGCCTCGATCGATGAAGTATTGGCGGTAATCCGCAGTATTTCCGAGCAGACCAACCTGTTGGCGCTGAATGCTGCCATCGAAGCCGCGCGGGCAGGGGACATGGGCCGCGGGTTTGCCGTGGTCGCCGATGAAGTACGGACGCTGGCCCGGCGCACGCAGTTGTCCACCGATGAAGTGCAGCAGATGATCCAGCGCCTCAAGCAAGGGGCAGGTTCTGCGGTGACTTCGATGCAGGCAGGGCAACAGGCGACGGGCACCGGGGTGGAAGCGAGCCAGCGTACAGGAGCGTCGCTGGGTGCGATTACTGATCAGGTGGAGCACATCAGCGACATGAACCACCAGGTGGCTACGGCGACTGAAGAGCAGTCGGCGGTGACCGAGGAAATCAACCGCACGGTGCAGGGGATTTCCGATCTGGCGCGGGAGACGGCGGCCGAGGTGCAAGGGTGCCGGGAGGAATGTCAGGCGTTGCGTAGCTTGGCTGATGACCTGGCGCGGCAGATGGGTGGGTTCAAGCTTTAGATTGGGGTTGGCTTCTTCGCGGGCTTGCCCGCTCCCAAAGGTACTGCACAGCGCTTGAAGACGGCGGTAACCCTGTGGGAGCGGGCATGCCCGCGAATGCAATCTGTCAGGCGGTGATTATGCTGCGGATATCCGCCGCCAGCTCACGCACCCGCTCTTGCTCGGTATCCCACGAGCACATGAACCGCGCCCCGCCGCTGCCAATAAAGGTATAGAACCGCCAGCCTTTGCCCCGCAGTGCTTCAATGGCGTACTCCGGCATTTGCAGGAATACCCCGTTGGCCTCCACCGGGAACATCAGCTCGACCCCCGGCAAATCACTCACCAAAGATGCCAGCAGCTGCGCGCAATGGTTGGCGTGGCTGCCGTGGCGCAGCCAGGCGCCACCTTCCAGCAGCCCCACCCACGGCGCCGACAGGAAGCGCATTTTCGACGCCAGCTGCCCCGCCTGCTTGCAGCGGTAGCCGAAGTCCTCGGCCAGCTGGCGGTTGAAGAACAGGATCGCCTCGCCCACCGCCATACCGTTCTTGGTGCCGCCAAAGCACAGCACGTCGACGCCGGCCTTCCAGGTCAGCTCCGCCGGGCTGCAGCCCAGGAACGCGCAGGCATTGGTGAAGCGCGCGCCGTCCATGTGCAGGTTGAGGCCCAGTTCCTTGCAGGTGGCGCTGATGGCCTTGAGTTCGTCGGGGCGGTAGACCGTGCCGACCTCGGTGGCCTGGGTGATGGTGACCACGCGGGGCTTGGGGTAGTGGATGTCCTGGCGCTTGAGCGCCACTTCGCGGATGGACGCCGGCGTCAGCTTGCCGTGCACGCTGGCTGCGGTCAGCAGCTTGGAACCGTTGGAAAAGAACTCGGGTGCGCCGCATTCGTCGGTTTCGACGTGGGCGGTCTCGGAGCAGATCACGCTGTGGTAGCTCTGGCACAACGAGGCCAGGGCCAGGGAGTTGGCGGCAGTGCCATTGAAGGCGAAAAACACTTCGCAATCGGTTTCGAACAGCTTGCGGAAGTACTCGGCCGCGCGCTCGGTCCATTGGTCGTCGCCATAGGCGCGGTCGTGGCCGTGGTTGGCCTTCTCCATCGCCGCCCAGGCTTCGGGGCAGATGCCGGAATAGTTGTCGCTGGCGAATTGTTGGCTCTTGTCTGTCATGACACTACTGTCCTGTGAACGACGCAGATCAGCACTCTAAACCATCGATTCGGCGGTTGCCTATACAAGCTGTGCAACAGTCGGTTGCTGGGTTGTCTGTGCTGGCCGCTTCGCGGGCAAGCCCGCTCCCACAGGGTTACCTCAAACCCTCAGAACACCGCCAACCTGTGGCAGCGGGCATGCCCGCGAACAGGCCGGCAGCAACGGCAAAAAAACGAATGTCGTAAACGCGCCATTGCAAGGCGTGCGCAGGCATCTGACCTACCCCGCCCAGTCATAACATCGCCACAAAGGGCCGCAGTGCCCCACGACAAAAAACGATCGCTGCCGGGAGATACACGATGTTCAGCAAGCAAGACCAGATCCAGGGTTACGATGATGCACTGCTGGCGGCGATGAATGCCGAAGAGCAGCGCCAGGAAGACCACATCGAGCTGATCGCCTCGGAAAACTACACCTCCAAGCGCGTGATGCAGGCCCAAGGCAGCGGCCTGACCAACAAATACGCCGAAGGCTACCCAGGCAAGCGCTACTACGGCGGCTGCGAGCACGTCGACAAGGTAGAGGCCCTGGCCATCGAGCGCGCCAAGCAACTGTTCGGCGCCGACTACGCCAACGTTCAGCCGCACTCCGGCTCGTCGGCCAACGGCGCTGTCTACCTGGCCCTGCTGCAGGCTGGTGACACCATCCTCGGCATGAGCCTGGCCCACGGCGGCCACCTGACCCACGGCGCCAAAGTGTCGTCCTCGGGCAAACTGTACAACGCTGTGCAATACGGCATCGATACCAATACTGGCCTGATCGACTACGACGAAGTCGAGCGCCTGGCCGTCGAGCACAAGCCGAAAATGATCGTTGCCGGTTTCTCGGCCTACTCCAAGACCCTGGACTTCCCGCGCTTCCGCGCCATCGCCGACAAAGTGGGTGCACTGCTGTTCGTCGACATGGCCCACGTGGCAGGCTTGGTCGCCGCTGGCCTGTACCCGAACCCGATCCCGTTCGCCGATGTGGTCACCACCACCACCCACAAAACCCTGCGTGGCCCGCGTGGTGGCCTGATCCTGGCCAAGGCCAACGAAGAGATCGAGAAGAAGCTCAACGCCGCGGTCTTCCCGGGCGCCCAGGGCGGCCCGCTGATGCACGTGATCGCCGCCAAGGCCGTGTGCTTCAAGGAAGCCCTGGAACCTGGCTTCAAGGCCTACCAGCAACAAGTGATCGAAAACGCCCAGGCCATGGCCCAGGTGTTCATCGACCGCGGCTATGACGTGGTGTCCGGCGGTACCGACAACCACCTGTTCCTGGTCAGCCTGATTCGTCAGGGCCTCACCGGCAAGGATGCCGACGCAGCCCTGGGCCGCGCGCACATTACCGTCAACAAGAACGCCGTGCCGAACGACCCGCAATCGCCGTTCGTGACCTCGGGCCTGCGCATCGGCACCCCGGCCGTCACCACCCGCGGCTTCAAGGTCACCCAGTGCGTGGCCCTGGCCGGCTGGATCTGCGACATCCTCGACAACCTCGGTGACGCAGACGTGGAAGCCGATGTGGCGAAGAACGTCGCGGCACTGTGCGCTGATTTCCCTGTTTACCGCTGAGTGGAGTAAACGACAATGCAACGCTATTCGGGCTTCGGCCTTTTCAAACACTCCCTCAGCCACCACGAGAACTGGCAGCGCATGTGGCGCACGCCGACCCCTAAAAAGGTCTACGACGTGGTGATCGTTGGCGGTGGCGGCCATGGCCTGGCCACGGCCTACTACCTGGCCAAGGAACACGGCATCACCAACGTGGCCGTGATCGAAAAAGGCTACCTGGGCGGTGGCAACACTGCCCGTAACACCACCATCGTGCGCTCCAACTACCTGTGGGACGAGTCGGCCCACCTGTACGAGCACGCCATGAAGCTGTGGGAGGGCCTGTCCCAGGACCTCAACTACAACGTCATGTTCTCCCAGCGCGGCGTGTACAACCTGTGCCACACCCTGCAGGACATGCGTGACTCCGAACGTCGCGTGTCGGCCAACCGCCTGAACGGCGTGGATGGCGAGCTGCTGAACACCGCCCAGGTCGCGGCCGAAATCCCGTACCTGGACTGCTCGAAGAACACCCGCTACCCGATTCTTGGTGCCACCGTGCAGCGCCGCGGCGGCGTGGCCCGTCACGATGCCGTGGCCTGGGGCTTTGCCCGTGCCGCCGACGCCCTGGGTGTGGACCTGATCCAGCAAACCGAGGTGATCGGTTTCCGCAAGGAAAACGGTGCCGTCATCGGCGTGGAAACCAACAAGGGTTTCATCGGCGCCAAGCGCGTCGGCGTGGTCACCGCCGGTAACTCGGGGCACATGGCCAAGCTGGCCGGCTTCCGCCTGCCGCTGGAATCGCACCCGCTGCAAGCCCTGGTATCCGAGCCGATCAAGCCAATCATCGACAGCGTGATCATGTCCAACGCCGTACACGGCTACATCAGCCAGTCCGACAAGGGCGACCTGGTGATCGGTGCCGGTATCGACGGTTGGGTCGGTTACGGCCAGCGCGGTTCGTACCCGGTGATCGAGCATACCCTGCAAGCCATCGTCGAGATGTTCCCCAACCTGTCGCGCGTTCGCATGAACCGCCAGTGGGGCGGCATCGTCGATACCTCGCCGGACGCCTGCCCGATCATCACCAAGACCCCGGTCAAGAACATGTTCTTCAACTGCGGTTGGGGTACTGGCGGCTTCAAGGCGACCCCGGGTTCGGGCAACGTCTTTGCCGCGAGCTTGGCCAAGGGCGAAATGCACCCACTGGCTGCGCCGTTCTCCATGGACCGCTTCTACAACGGCGCACTGATCGACGAACACGGCGCCGCCGCCGTCGCCCACTAACCGGAGACACCGTCATGTTGCATATTTTCTGTCCCCACTGCGGCGAGCTGCGCTCCGAAGAAGAGTTCCACGCCTCTGGCCAGGCGCACATCGCCCGCCCGCTGGACCCGGCCGCCTGCTCCGACGAGGAGTGGGGTACCTACATGTTCTACCGTGACAACCCACGCGGTATTCACCACGAACTGTGGGACCACGTTGCCGGCTGCCGCCAGTACTTCAACGTCACCCGCGACACCGTGACCTACGAAATTCTGGAAACCTACAAGATTGGCGAAAAGCCGCAAGTGACCGCCAACGGTAAAGCTGCCAGCGCACCGTCCGCCGTCAAAGGCCAAGGGGAAAAAGTATGAGCCAGACCTATCGCCTCGCCAGCGGCGGCCGTATCGACCGCAGCAAGGTCCTGAACTTCACCTTCAACGGCAAGACCTACCAGGGTTATGCCGGTGACAGCCTGGCCGCCGCGTTGCTGGCCAACGGCGTCGACATCGTTGGCCGCAGCTTCAAGTACTCGCGCCCTCGCGGCATCATCGCCGCCGGTACCGAAGAGCCGAACGCCATCCTGCAGATCGGCTCCAGCGAAGCCACCCAGATCCCCAACGTGCGTGCCACCCAGCAGGCGCTGTATGCAGGCCTGGTCGCCACTAGCACCAACGGCTGGCCGAACGTCAACAACGACGTCATGGGCATCCTGGGCAAGGTCGGCGGCAGCATGATGCCGCCGGGCTTCTACTACAAAACCTTCATGTACCCCAAATCGTTCTGGATGACTTACGAGAAGTACATCCGCAAGGCAGCCGGCCTGGGCCGTGCACCGCTGCAGAACGACCCGGACAGCTACGACTACATGAACCAGCACTGCGACGTGCTGATCGTCGGTGCCGGCCCTGCTGGCCTGGCAGCAGCACTGGCCGCCGCGCGCAGCGGTGCCCGGGTGATCCTGGCTGACGAACAGGAAGAGTTCGGCGGCAGCCTGCTCGATACCCGCGAAACCCTGGACGGCAAGCCTGCCGCCGAATGGGTCAGCGCCGTGGTCAAAGAGCTGGAAGGCCTGCCGGAAGTGACCCTGCTGCCACGTGCCACGGTCAACGGCTACCACGACCATAACTTCCTGACCATTCACGAGCGCCTCACCGACCACCTCGGCGACCGCGCCCCGATCGGCCAGGTACGCCACCGCGTGCACCGTGTGCGCGCCAAGCGCGTGGTACTGGCTGCCGGCGCCCACGAGCGGCCGCTGGTGTACGGCAACAACGACGTGCCGGGCAACATGCTGGCCGGTGCCGTGTCCACCTACGTACGCCGCTACGGCGTGGCCCCGGGCCGCAAGCTGGTGCTGTCGACCAACAACGACCACGCCTACCGCGCGGCGCTGGACTGGCACGATGCCGGCTTGCAAGTGGTCGCCATTGCCGATGCCCGCCACAACCCGCGTGGTTCGCTGGTTGAAGAAGCGCGTGCCAAAGGCATCCGCATCCTTACCTCCAGTGCCGTGATCGAGGCCAAGGGCAGCAAGCACGTGACCGGCGCCCGTGTGGCGGCGATCGATGTGCAGGCGCACAAGGTCACCAGCCCTGGCGAAACCCTCGAGTGCGACCTGATCGCTTCGTCGGGCGGTTACAGCCCGATCGTTCACCTGGCATCGCACCTGGGCGGTCGCCCGGTATGGCGTGACGACATCCTCGGTTTCGTACCGGGCGATGCGCCGCAAAAACGCGAATGCGTGGGTGGCATCAATGGCGTCTACGCCCTGGGCGATGTGATTGCCGATGGTTTCGAAGGCGGCGTTCGCGCGGCCACCGAAGCTGGTTTCAAGGCCACCGTTGGCACCCTGCCGAAAACCGTTGCGCGCAAGGAAGAGGCCACCGTGGCGCTGTTCCTGGTACCGCACGACAAGGGCACCAAAGGGCCGAAGCAGTTCGTCGACCAGCAGAACGACGTGACCGCCGCTGGTATCGAGCTGGCCACCCGTGAAGGTTTCGAGTCGGTCGAGCACGTCAAACGCTACACCGCGCTGGGCTTTGGTACCGACCAGGGCAAGCTGGGCAACATCAACGGCCTGGCCATTGCCGCCCGTTCCATCGGCATTACCATTCCGGAAATGGGTACCACCATGTTCCGCCCCAACTACACGCCGGTCACCTTCGGCGCGGTAGCGGGCCGCCACTGTGGTCACCTGTTCGAGCCCGTACGCTTCACCGCCCTGCATGCCTGGCACGTGAAGAACGGCGCCGAGTTCGAAGACGTCGGCCAGTGGAAGCGCCCTTGGTACTTCCCCAAGGCTGGTGAAGATATCCATGCTGCCGTGGCCCGCGAATGCAAGGCCGTGCGTGACAGCGTGGGCCTGCTGGACGCCTCCACCCTGGGCAAGATCGACATCCAGGGCCCGGATGCCCGTGAGTTCCTCAACCGCATCTACACCAATGCCTGGACCAAGCTCGACGTGGGCAAGGCCCGCTACGGCCTGATGTGCAAGGAAGACGGCATGGTCTTCGACGATGGCGTAACCGCCTGCGTCGGCGACAACCACTTCATCATGACCACCACCACCGGCGGCGCTGCACGCGTGCTGCAGTGGATGGAGCTGTACCACCAGACCGAATGGCCAGAGCTGAAGGTGTACTTCACTTCGGTCACCGACCACTGGGCCACCATGACCCTGTCCGGCCCCAACAGCCGCAAGCTGCTCAGCGAGCTGACCGACATCGACATGGACAAGGAAGCCTTCCCGTTCATGACCTGGAAGGAAGGCAACGTAGGCGGTGTACCGGCCCGGGTGTTCCGTATTTCGTTCACCGGTGAGCTGTCGTACGAAGTGAACGTGCAGGCCAACTACGCCATGGGCGTGCTGGAACAGATCATCGAGGCGGGCAAGAAGTACAACCTGACCCCGTATGGCACCGAGACCATGCACGTTCTGCGCGCCGAGAAGGGCTTCATCATCGTCGGTCAGGACACTGACGGCTCGATGAACCCGGACGACCTGAACATGAGCTGGTGCGTGGGCCGCAATAAGCCGTTCTCGTGGATCGGCCTGCGTGGCATGAACCGCGAAGACTGCGTGCGTGAAAACCGCAAGCAGCTGGTGGGCCTGAAGCCGATCGACCCGACCAAGTGGCTGCCCGAAGGCGCCCAGCTGGTATTCGATCCCAAGCAGCCGATCCCGATGGACATGGTTGGCCACGTGACTTCCAGCTATGCGTCGAACTCGCTGGGCTACTCGTTCGCCATGGGCGTGGTCAAAGGCGGCCTCAAGCGCATGGGCGAGCGCGTCTACTCGCCGCAGGCAGATGGCAGCGTGATCGAGGCGGAAATCGTGTCTTCGGTGTTCTTCGATCCGAAGGGTGAGCGGCAGAACGTTTGAGGCCCCGGCACCAATGGTCCCTGGTTGGAATGAGGTCTCTGTGGGAGCGGGCGTGCCCGCGAAGAGGGCGGTGAATCCACCCTCGCATTCGCGGGCATGCCCGCTCCCACAAGGCCGGCGTTTCCTGCAGGCATCGTGGTCGACAACAGAATTCAAGGCAGGTAAGAAATGAGCGCTATCAACGTCTTCCAGCAAAACCCCGGCGCCGAGGCCAAGGCCCAGTCGCCACTGCACCACGCAGACCTGGCCAGCCTGGTTGGCAAAGGCCGCAAGAACGCAGGCGTAACCCTGCGCGAAAAGAAGTTTCTCGGCCACCTGACCCTGCGCGGCGATGGCCATGACCCGGAATTCGCCGCGGGTGTACACAAGGCCCTGGGCCTGGAGTTGCCAGTTGCCCTGACCGTGGTGGCCAACGGCGACATGTCGCTGCAATGGGTCGGCCCCGATGAGTGGCTGCTGATCGTGCCTGGCGGCCAGGAACTGGCGGTCGAGCAAAAGCTGCGTGCAGCCCTCGAAGGCCAGCACATCCAGGTTGTCAATGTGAGCGGCGGGCAAAGCCTGCTGGAACTGCGCGGCCCCCATGTACGTGAAGTGCTGATGAAGTCCACCAGCTATGATGTTCACCCGAACAACTTCCCGGTGGGCAAGGCCGTCGGCACCGTGTTCGCCAAGTCGCAACTGGTGATCCGCCGTACTGCCGAAGACACCTGGGAACTGGTGATTCGCCGCAGCTTTGCCGACTACTGGTGGCTGTGGCTGCAGGACGCTTCGGCCGAGTACGGCCTGAGCATCGAGGCTTAAGGAGCGCAGAACATGAGTCGGGCACCGGATACCTGGATTCTCACCGCCGACTGCCCGAGCATGCTCGGCACCGTCGACGTGGTGACGCGTTACCTCTTCGAGCAGCGCTGCTACGTGACGGAGCACCACTCCTTCGACGACCGGCAGTCGGGGCGTTTCTTCATTCGCGTGGAGTTTCGCCAGCCGGACGATTTCGATGAAGCCGGCTTTCGCGCCGGCCTTGCCGAGCGCGGCGAAGCGTTCGGCATGGTGTTCGAGCTGACCGCCCCGAATCACCGCCCCAAAGTGGTGATCATGGTGTCCAAGGCCGACCACTGCCTGAACGACCTGCTGTATCGCCAGCGCATTGGCCAACTGGGCATGGACGTGGTCGCGGTGGTGTCCAACCACCCCGACCTCGAACCCTTGGCGCATTGGCACAAGATCCCGTACTACCACTTTGCCCTCGACCCCAAGGACAAGCCTGGGCAAGAGCGCAAGGTGTTGCAGGTCATCGAGGAAACCGGTGCCGAGCTGGTGATTCTTGCGCGCTACATGCAAGTGCTGTCGCCTGAGCTGTGCCGGCGCCTGGACGGCTGGGCGATCAACATCCACCACTCGTTGCTGCCCGGGTTCAAGGGCGCCAAGCCTTATCACCAGGCCTACAACAAGGGCGTGAAGATGGTCGGTGCCACGGCGCACTACATCAACAACGACCTCGACGAAGGGCCGATCATTGCCCAGGGCGTCGAGGTGGTGGACCACAGCCATTACCCGGAAGACCTGATCGCCAAGGGTCGCGACATCGAATGCCTGACCCTGGCGCGGGCGGTGGGGTATCACATCGAGCGGCGGGTGTTCCTCAACGCCAACCGGACTGTAGTTCTGTAATGACCTGTGCCGGCCTCTTCGCGGCTAAAGCCGCTCCTACAGGTACTGCGTGAACTCAAAGCCAGCGCAGTACCTGTGGGAGCGGGCAAGCCCGTGAAGCAGGCGACGCGGTGTATGGCACCGGCTACGCCGGTGATCGCCGGCAAGCCAGCTCCCACAGGGATATCACAGGCCACCACCTCTGTTTCCCCCATATCCTCCAACGACAAACCTGCCGCTAAAAGGCATCTCCCTGTCGCTCCCAGTCAGTGCACCCGGCCCCATCAGGCCCACAATTCCCCTCATCCAGAAACACATGCCGCCCAAGGATGGCGGCGCGTTCAACCACCGCTGCATAAATAAAAATCAAGCGAGGTAAGAGCATGTCTGGCAATCGTGGAGTGGTATATCTCGGCGCCGGCAAGGTCGAGGTGCAGAAGATCGACTACCCGAAAATGCAGGACCCACGCGGCAAGAAAATCGAGCATGGCGTGATCCTGAAGGTGGTCTCCACCAACATCTGCGGCTCCGACCAGCACATGGTCCGCGGCCGCACCACTGCCCAGGTCGGCCTGGTTCTGGGCCATGAAATCACCGGTGAAATCGTCGAGAAAGGCAGCGACGTCGAGCGCATGCAGATCGGCGACCTGGTTTCGGTACCGTTCAACGTTGCCTGCGGCCGTTGCCGCTCGTGCAAAGAGATGCACACCGGTGTGTGCCTCACCGTCAACCCGGCCCGCGCCGGCGGTGCCTACGGTTACGTCGACATGGGCGACTGGACCGGCGGCCAGGCCGAATACGTGCTGGTGCCCTACGCCGACTTCAACCTGCTGAAACTGCCCGAGCGCGACAAGGCCATGGAGAAGATCCGTGACCTGACTTGCCTGTCCGACATTCTGCCAACCGGCTACCACGGCGCCGTCACTGCCGGCGTAGGCCCAGGCAGCACCGTGTATGTCGCTGGTGCCGGCCCGGTCGGCCTGGCCGCCGCTGCCTCGGCGCGCCTGCTGGGCGCTGCTTGCGTGATTGTGGGTGACCTCAACCCGGCCCGCCTGGCCCACGCCAAGTCCCAGGGCTTTGAAGTGGTCGACCTGTCCAAGGACACCCCGCTGCACGAGCAGATCGTCGATATCCTCGGCGAGCCGGAAGTGGACTGCGCCGTTGACGCCGTCGGCTTCGAGGCCCGCGGCCATGGCCATGAAGGTGCCAAGCACGAAGCCCCGGCCACGGTGCTGAACTCGCTGATGCAGGTTACCCGCGTAGCCGGCAACATCGGTATCCCGGGCCTGTACGTGACCGAAGACCCGGGCGCGGTGGACGCTGCCGCCAAGATCGGCGCGCTGAGCATCCGCTTCGGCCTGGGCTGGGCCAAGTCGCACAGCTTCCACACCGGCCAGACCCCGACCATGAAGTACAACCGCCAGCTGATGCAGGCGATCATGTGGGACCGCATCAACATTGCCGAAGTGGTGGGCGTGCAGGTGATCAACCTGGACCAGGCGCCGGAAGGGTATGGCGAGTTTGATGCCGGGGTGCCGAAGAAGTTTGTGATCGACCCGCACAAGATGTGGGGCGCGGCGTGATCGCGTAACGAAACAAGAAGCCCCTCATTTCGAGGGGCTTTTTTATGGATTTTCTGAACCTTGTACGGCAAGCACCGAGCCCATCTGATCGGTGGCCAGCAGGCCGCCGGCTTGAGTGTCGTCTGTACTCAGCTCTGCCAGCGGTTGCTTCGCATTGCGGAAGATTGCGCGATGGCAATTGCCGTCTATTATCGTGATGATATCGTTGCCCTGGTAGAAGATGAGCATCCTGTTCGGTGCGTTGTTCATGGTTGAAGTCCCTGCCGCAGTGGATGAATGGGAGCTGCCTGGCGCCTATTCTGGGCCGTTGCAGGGATTTTGATACTGGCAAAAATAACAGTTTGATAAGCTGGCACGGTTGTGGGAGCGGGCATGCCCGCGAAGAGGCCAGCCCTGCCAACCCATCACTCAGCGCATCATCCCCAACTCAGCATCATCCATCAGCGCCTTGGCCAACGCGCTCAGATAATGTGAAGCCCAGAGCAACTGCGGTTTGTTGTCCATCAGGCCGTCAATGGTCAAATCCCGCACATAGCCCATCAGTTCCGACGCTTGTTTCAGCAGCACCGCCTGCTGCGCGACCGTTTGCGCGTACTTTCAGAAGCCTCCTACAAAAAAGTGGAAAAAACGGAAATCTGAGGAGATTAGCTCGCCGGGCGTCCAAGCCGTTCGAGGAGTGGGGAGGTTGGCACAGCCTTCATACAGTGCTTGTTCAATGCCGCCTTACAGACGGAATTCGTGTTTACCCCGTACAAGATGGGAGGCATGGCATAAGGTGCCAAAACTGTTGCGACAAGCGTTTCGTTGTCGCCCTAGTTTTGACTTGCCCTAAAAAAAGCGAATCTGCACTCTCTCCTAATTCTTGCGGAGCTAAACCGCGGTGTCTCGTGCATTTACAATTTTGCGTATGTTTCGTGCACTTCGAATTCCGAGGAGGTTATCGAGGAAATTAACTTTCTCTGTTACTCTGTAGGTGATTGATCTGGCTTCATTTTTTGTTGTTTTTATCAGTCCGTGGATAGTTCCTGAGTAAGCGATAACAGGGGCGCCTGTGAGCTTCGAGAGTCCCATGGCTAATGAGTCATATCCTTGTTCAGGACTGTTGGCGCCGTGGCATGTAATTAGATGTATAGGCTCTTTTTTGCCGCGATCTAATTTGCGGAGCTGGTTATATAAATCGTCAGCGTCCCATAAAGTGTTCGGGGCTGCTTGTATTGCGCCACGTGTTCCATGTCCCGCAATTGTCAGTATGCGCTCTCCAGGCTGCAGAGGGTGCTTCGCGTCATATATTACGTGCCCGAATCTAGGGCTTCCCTGGCTTATGTACTTTCCACTGAAACGACGATAACTTCGGAAGAATGGGAAGTGTCCTGTAGGGTCGCTGATGTTGACGGGGTCTCCTAGAGCAAACGCGTAATTGTTCAGTCCACCTTTGCCAAATGGACTCTCAGTATCTGTACTGTGGAAACGCATCAGCTGTGGAGAGTAATTTCGATATCCATTCCCGAGCAAATAACCTTTCTTGTCCGCTAGTAATGGCTCTCCTTTGAATGCCGTTGTTAGGAGGTCGCCGCTGATGGTGTATCCGAACGGGGTAAAAAGTGTGTGCAGGGTTGCAACCGGGCTTGCGCTTGCCATCAGACTGTTTTGCTCGTCGCAAGTCAGAAGCTTCAGTGTAATGGTACTTTCTCTTGATTCGCTTTCGGCTAAAATTACGTTGGGTGACCTGACGATTGAAATGCTGGTGTTTTTTTCAATTAGAGTGCATGGGGAAGAGGCGTTATAGAATATTTTCACTGATATTTCTCCCTGTGTCAGTCATCGTGGAGCACCCTTGCGGAAGTCGGTGCGCTTCTAATAGGAGAATATTTTACATCGCTAAGTGGATGTGCCCGATGTTTATGTAGCTCAGTTTATAGGCGGCTATGTCAGTTGTTAACTGACAAAAATATCAGGTACCCAGTTGGGCAATTGGAAGCGCGTGCAACCCCGGCAGCCGCCCCGGACCAAACCCGCAAATCTCCAGGCGAGGCGCCCGAGGCGCAGGCCAATCTGCTCAACACCTTGGACAGTAAATTGAACATCACCCCTTAGCAGGCCGTGGGCGGGGCTGGGGCGATGTTGGGGTTGGCGCGCAACAATCTCAGCAGCGACGACTATGGCCAACTGACCAAAGCGGTGCCGGGGCTGGACCTGCTGTCTGGTGCCAATGCCCTGGGTGGGTTGAGTGGTTTGGGGGATTTGCTGGGCAAGAACAGCCAGAGCCAGTCTGCGTTGAGCAATGCGCGGGGCGCGCTTTGCGGCTCTTTTGCGGCACAAGGCCGTTCCTACACAAGGGCCGATATAGTCAGGCGGCTGCCCGCCTGACTTGATCATAACCTCGTTCGCTGCCGCATCGGCCTGATGGCGACGCTGGCTTTCCAGCGATGAGGCCAACCCAGGCGAAACATGCGTGCGATTTAGTGCAGCATTGCATCCGCCGGTCGTTGAACCTGGGCGAGGGCCGACGCCAACAGTCCTACAAGTAAGTGGAAAAAGCTGAAAATTAAGATGGAGCGCCTAGATTATTCTCGTCGCCCAGGTCCAATCCAAGCTGAACGGATAGTCTCTGCAATGTGCTTATATGTTAAAGGCCAGCATCCCTCGTCTTAGGCTCTACGGAGGCTATGCTTGATGTTTTTCGGTCTGTAGGAGTGGTCACCATATTCTCGAGTTGCAAGAAGCAATTGGAGATTTCCAATCTGCGCGGCATCGCATGCGGTCGCAATTAGCAAATTTGTTAGGTGACAAGCAGCCCGGAACAAACCCTCGCCCCCCCAGTCAAACACCCCGTTTCCCAGGCCATCCCGGCCAACGAGGTCCCTCCCGATGAAAGCATTCACCCTGGCAACCCTGATGACCCTGGCCGCAAGCCCGGTGTTCGCCTTCAACCTCAGCGACGCCGCCAACGCCGTATCCGCCATGCAAAACCAGCAACAGCAAGGCCAGGTACAGGCGCCCCAGGCGCAGGCCGATCTGCTCAACACCTTGGGCAGCCAGTTGAACATTACCCCCGAACAGGCCGTGGGCGGGGCGGGGGCCATGCTGGGTTTGGCACGCAACAGCCTGAGCAGCGAGGACTATGGCCAGTTAACCAAGGCGGTACCGGGCCTGGACCTGTTGTCGGGTGCCAATGCCCTGGGCGGGCTAAGCGGCTTGGGGGATTTGCTTGGCAGCAGCAAGGGTAGCCAGTCGGCTTTGGACAAGGCATTGGGTAACGACGTGCAGAACCGTAGCGATCTGGACAATGCCTTCAAGGCACTGGGTATGGATACCGGAATGATCGGGCAGTTCGCGCCGTTGCTGCTGCACTACCTGGGGCAGCAGGGGATTGCTGGTTCGTTGCTGCAGAACCTGGGGAGTTTGTGGACGACGCCAGCGCCGTTGGCTCAGCCTTCGGTCTGATGGCTCTTTAGCGCCAGGGCTGGCATCGCAGCCGTTGAAGGCTGGCGCTGTCCTGTAGGAGCGGCCTTGTGTCGCGAAAGGGCCGCGCAGCGGCCCCAGGATTTCAGCTTCGCGTCAAAGATAGCCGGGGCCGCTGCGCGGCCCTTTCGCGACACAAGGCCGCTCCTACAAGCGACCGCGCAAGCCCGGGAAAGCGGAGTCAAGCCCAGGACGGCGGAGTCAGGCTGTTTTCTGTGAAGTCCACCAGGCGCACCGGGCGGCGGAAGCCGGCGGTCAGTACCGCCAGGTAGGCAAGGCCCAGTGCAAACCAGCACAGGCCGATCACCAGCGTCAGCGCCGACAGGCTGGTCCACAGCCACAGAGCCAGCTCAGGCAACGCAAGGCTTGAAGCCCTTAATGCAACGTCCGCGGCTCAAAAGGCAACTGGACCTGGATCAAGGATGCCTCAAGCAGCGCTCGCAACGCCTCGAGTTCATGCATCGTCGCCATGATCAGTACCGAGCCTGGCGACTTGGGCTGCAGCAGCACCGCCTGCTGCGCGACCGTTTGCGCGCACAGGGCGTACTCCGCGGCCTGGATGAGTGTTTCTTCTAGGGAATGGTAAGTGTGGGGTGGATCGGGGACGATCTTAAGCATGCTGGATGACCTCTAAGTGATGCCACCACCGGTCTGCTGTCAAACAAGAAGGAGGCAGCTGGACATGGGTTGACAGACCGGTAGGTCAACCAAAACCCGGCGCACATGAGTGCCCCATGCACAGCTGCCATAACGGCAAAAGCCATGTGGTTGACGAGTGCGGCCTGTCAAAGCCGGTTGCTGATTTCGCAGCGACCGCCCGAGACTAGAGCCCAGCCCAGATCATCCCGTTCCAGCCCTGGAAAGTCACTACTCAGTTGAATAAGGCCCTCCTGACGGCGGAAACTTGATGGGGTAAGCTCTCAAAAAACTCTCCAATCCACTCCGGCTCTGCGGTTTCATCCCTCCTAGCCTGCCGCCGTGCTTTGAAAGCCGCGGCTAAGCGCTCCTTTAGCCCAGCCCCCTGTTCTGGCCCAACAGACTTGTCTACGTAGCTGGGAAGTTTTTCTTGCTGCTTTCTATAGAGATTATCGCGATTTTCTTCGGCAGGTGCTAACTTTGCTTGGTATTTTCTAAGACTCTTTTCGTATTTATCGGGATTTTCTATCATATTCACGGTGTCTTTGAGTAGTTTATTAGGTTTGTATTGGTATTCATTTTCAATATAGTTTACTTTTCTCTGTGCCTTGTTGGCCTCATTTACCAAATTTTTAATTTTTGAATTGTAGTATTTGGATTCTGACTCAATATTCCTGAACTTGGGCGAGAGACGCCTTAATATTCTGTATGCTATATGACCCGAATTATCTGTATGGTTTGTGGGGTCGCCAAAGCAGTAGCTATAAGCGTTCAAGCCACCACTGGCAAAGGGACTAAAAGAGTCTGGGCTACAAAACCGCTGTAGTTGCGGACGGAACAGCCGATAGCTACCTAATAGGTAGCATAAGGTCCGCGGGTCACGCCATTGACCGTTGAAGGCCAATAGCACGGCGTCTTCCGAGGTATCCAGATGGCCGTAAGGTGAGTACGTCATGACCCTGTCGAGTAGGCCCAAGACAGAATTGGCGCGATCGCTCGTCAATAGTTTTGTGGCCTGCGCTCTTTCGAGTTGCGCCAAAGCTGTATCTTGCACGCGGACAATATGACGGTGCCCGTGCGGAGATACTGTTGTGGTTAAATGACCATTTTGATAGAAGAGTAAAGAATTGTCATTTGACATTTTTTTCAAGCGCAGGCCGGTCGCTTCGCAAGCTGGTTCGGTTCTTCCGTTTGTTTTGTTCGACATAATATTCACCCAACAGTTGTCGGAGTGCTTGATGCTGCGCGAAGCATTGCATAACCACAACTGGTAGTTTTGCTAGTTATCAGACGGTGGGAGCAAGCCCAATGAGCGCCAGTCAGATCTCTCGTTTTCCAGGCCATTCTGCTCAACGAGGCCCCTCTCGGAAAATCAGCAACAGCAAGGCCAGGTACAGGCGCCCCAGGCCCAGGCCGATCTGCTCAACACCTTGGGCAGCCAGTTGAACATTACCCCCGAACAGGCCGTGGGCGGGGCGGGGGCCATGCTGGGTTTGGCACGCAACAGCCTGAGCAGCGAGGACTATGGCCAGTTAACCAAGGCGGTACCGGGCCTGGACCTGTTGTCGGGTGCCAATGCCCTGGGCGGGCTAAGCGGCTTGGGGGATTTGCTTGGCAGCAGCAAGGGTAGCCAGTCGGCTTTGGACAAGGCATTGGGTAACGACGTGCAGAACCGTAGCGATCTGGACAATGCCTTCAAGGCACTGGGTATGGATACCGGAATGATCGGGCAGTTCGCGCCGTTGCTGCTGCACTACCTGGGGCAGCAGGGGGTTGCTGGTTCGTTGCTGCAGAACCTGGGGAGTTTGTGGACCACGCCAGCGCCGTTGGCTCAGCCTTCGGTCTGATGGCTCTTTAGCGCCAGGGCTGGCATCCCAGCCGTTGAAGGCTGGCGCTGTCCTGTAGGAGCGGCCTTGTGTCGCGAAAGGGCTGCGCAGCGGCCCCAGGATTTCAGCTTCGCGTCAAAGATTGCCGGGGCCGCTGCGCGCCCCTTTCGCGACACAAGGCCGCTCCTACAAGCGACCGCGCAAGTCCGGGAAAGCGGAGTCAAGCCCGGGAACGCGGAGTCAGGCTGTTTCTGTGAAGTCCACCAGGCGCACCGGGCGGCGGAAGCCGGCGGTCAGTACGGCCAGGTAGGCAAGACCCAGGGCAAACCAGCAAAGGCCGATCACCAGGGTCAGCGCCGACAGGCTGGTCCACAGCCACAAGGTCAACGCCAGGCCCACCAGCGGCACGAGGCCATAGCACAGCAGCCCCTTGACGTTGCGCTGCGCTCCGTCATCCATCAGGTGGGTCTTCACCACCGCCAGGTTTACCGCCGAAAACGCTACCAGCGCACCAAAGCTGATCAGCGAGGCCAGGGTCGCCAGGTCGATCACCAACGCCAGCAGCGAAAACGCCGACACCAGCAAAATGGCGAACACCGGGGTACCGAACCGTGGCGACAGGTAACCGAAGCTGCGCCGCGGCAGCACGTTGTCACGGCCCATGGTGAACAGGATGCGCGACACTGCCGCCTGCGAGGCCAGCGCCGAGCCCAGGCTGCCGGCAACAAAAGCTGCGGTGAAGAAGTTGGCCAGGAACTGCCCACCCGCCTTGAACATCACCTCGTTGGCCGCCGCATCGGCATTGGCGAAGGTGGTGCCCGGCATGACCAGCTGGCTGACATAGGCCAGCACGGTGAACAGTACGCCAGCGAACAGGGTGGTGAGGATGATCGCCCGTGGCACGTCGCGGCGGGCATCGCGGCATTCTTCAGCCAGGGTCGAAACGGCATCGAAGCCAAGGAACGACAGGCACAACACCGCCGCACCAGCCATCAGCGCGCCAAAGCCAGGTTGTGAGCCGTCACCCAGCAGCGGCGACAGCAGGTCGAGCGGCTGGCCGGCCAGCGTTTGGCATGACAACGCCACGAATACCACGATGAAGACGATCTGCGCGCCGACGATCAGGTTGCTGGTTTTGGCCACCGAATGAATACCGACTACGTTGAGTACGGTAACCAGGGCGATCGAGGCCAGCGCAATGGACCACGCCGGGATGGCCGGGAAGGCGATATTGAGGAACAAGCCGATCAACAGGTAGTTGATCATCGGCAGGAACAGATAGTCGAGCAGCAGCGACCAGCCAGCGAGGAAACCGACGTTGGGGCCGAAAGCCATGTTGGTGTAGGAGTACGCCGAGCCTGCCACTGGGAAACGCTTGACCATGAAGCTGTAGGACGCGGCGGTGAACAGCATGGCCACCAGGGTGACCATGTAGGCGCTGGCGGTGCGGCCCCCGGTCAGCTCTGTCACGATGCCATAGGTGGTGAAGATGGTTAGCGGGACCATGTACACCAGGCCGAAGAACACGAGGGCCGGAAGGCCGAGAACACGGCGAAGCTGAGCGGAGTTGGAGCTGGGTGGGTTGGCCATCGAACGATCCAGAGCGTTTTTTTAGTTGTGCTTTGGTCGATTTTTATCCACTTGAGTGGGGGATGACAAAAAAGTAATCCTTATGTTGATTATTAGCCTGGCTTTTAATCGTATTGTTGGGCTGCCTAAGCGGGCCGCGGGTGGCAGCCCAAGCCCGAAGGTAGCACCACCCTGCGTAGGAGCGGGTTCACCCGGGAAGAGGCCCCATCAGGCGGTAAAGACCTCAGCCCATCTCCCCCCGCAGTTGCTCGATCCGCTGGTCCTTGTCCAACCACAACTGGTTCACCCAGGCCTGCACGGTCTGGCGGAATTCAGGATCGTTCTCGTAATCCCCCGCCCATAATCCAGGGTCCAGCTCACGCACCTGAATGTCGATAATCACCCGGCTAATGCTGCCATTGAGCAAATCCCAGAACCCCGGCGCCTTGTTGCCTGGGTACACGATGGTCACGTCCAGCAGCGCATCGAGCTGCTCACCCAGCGCCGCCAGCACGAACGCCACGCCACCGGCCTTGGGCTTGAGCAGGTAACGGTATGGCGACTGTTGCGCCTGGCGCTTGGCGTCGGTGAAGCGCGTGCCTTCGAGGTAGTTGACCACGGTCACCGGCTGGCGCTTGAACAGCTCGCAGGCGGCCTTGGTGATCTCCAGGTCCTTGCCCTTCAGCTCGGGGTGCTTGGCCAGAAAGGCCTTGCTGTAGCGCTTCATGAACGGGTAATCCAGCCCCCACCAGGCCAGCCCCAGCAGCGGTACCCAGATCAGCTCTTTTTTCAGGAAGAACTTGAAGAACGGCGTGCGCCGGTTGAGGCTTTCGATCAGGGCCGGAATGTCCACCCAGGACTGGTGGTTGCTCACCGCCAGGTAGGAAGTGTCCTTGCGCAGGTTCTCGACGCCGCGGATGTCCCACTGGGTGGGGATGCACAGGGCAAAGATGGCCTTGTCGATTTCCGACCAGGTTTCGGCCACCCACATCACCGCCCACGAGGCATAGTCACGGCCACGGCCCGGCAACACCAGTTTGAGCAGGGCGAAGACCAGCAGCGGGCAGATCAGCACCAAGGTGTTGAGCAGCAGCAGGGTGGTCGTAAGAATGCCGGTAAGCAGGCGACGCATAAGGAAACTCTTGTTGTATGAAATTGGCAGGGCGCAATGATAAGCAGCGCCGGGGCCTACGCCAAATGTCCGATGCCCGGCGGCAGGAACAAATGTTTCACAACATGTTGGATAACCTTGTGACAACGAACCTATCCTGCCAGTGCAGTCTAAGCACTGACCTCTTTGAAGGAAGCCTGCCTGTGAAACCTTTGCTTGCCCTGTTGTCGTTGTTGTCACTGCCGGTGATGGCCGCCGACCCTACCCTCTACGGCCGTTACGAGAATATCGCCCTGCCCGAGCTGGGCGAAACGTTGAAAGCCAAGATGGATACCGGCGCCTTTACCGCGTCGCTGTCGGCCAAGGATATCGAGTTGTTCACCCGCGATGGCGATGAGTGGGTGCGCTTTCGCCTGGCGACCAAGGACGCCGATGGCAAAGTTTACGAGCACAAGGTCTCGCGTATCAGCAAGATCAAAGGGCGGGCCGATGAGGAAGACGAAGGGGATACGCCAGAAGTTTCCAAGCGCCCGGTGGTCGACCTGCAGTTGTGCCTGGGTGACGTGAAACGCACTGTTGAAGTGAACCTGGTGGACCGCAGCAACTTCAACTACCCGCTGTTGATTGGCTCCAAGGCGCTGCGCGAGTTCAAGGCGGCGGTCAACCCAGCGAAGAAATTTACTGCTGGCAACCCAGACTGCTGATACGTAGCTTGAGGGAGGGCAAACAGCTCGGGCGCTGATTGGGTCAGGATTGGGCAGTTGTTTCCTGTGGTACCCAGGTGAGGCCTTCGCGGGCACGCCCGCTCCCACAGGTACTGCACAGCTTTCGAATACTGTGCTGTCCCTGTGGGAGCGGGCGTGCCCGCGAAGAGGCCCTTCAGCCCTGCGGAGAAGTGGCGACCATCGACGGCCGCTTGCTCACCTCGGCATACCACGCGGCCAGCCCGGGCTGGTGCTCGCGCCAGCCGAGCTCGGGCTGACGCAGGTCCAGATACCCCAGCGCACAGGCCACGCCAATCGCCGCCAGGTCGAACCCGGACATCAGCTCAGGCAAATGCTCCTGCTCCAGGTTGGCCAGGCTACGGCGAATCTTGTCGCCCTGCGCCTGCAGCCAACCGTCCCAGCGCTTGTCTTCAGGCCGCAGGAAGCTTTCATAACGGCACGATACCGCTGCATCCAGGACCGCATCGGCCTGCGACACCAGCGTCAGGCGCCGCCAGCGCGCCGAGCCTTCGCGTGGCAGCAGCGGCAGGCCGACGTGCTGCTGGTCGAGGTACTCACAGATCACCCGGCTGTCGTGCAGCACGGTGCCGTCTTCCAGGCGCAGCGCCGGGATCTTGCCGATCGGGTTGTCCTGGTTCAGCTGCGGGTCGCCGCTCACCGGGCTGATGTTGACCGGCTGTAGCTGCACCCGCTGCAACTGGCCGGTTTCGTGCAGCACAACCATCACCTTGCGCACGAACGGCGACAAGGGCGAGTGGAACAGCGTCATCGTGCTCATGCTTCAGTTACCTTGCAGGCTGGGTGGCAGGCACACGCCGGTACCGCCGATGCCGCAATAGCCGTCCGGGTTCTTGGCCAGGTACTGCTGGTGGTAGGCCTCGGCGAAGTACACCGTCGGTGCCTGGTCGATTTCGGTGGTGATTTCGCCGAACCCGGCCTTGCTCAGCTCGGCCTGGAAGGCGTCACGGCTGGCCTTGGCCTGTTCCAGCTGTTCCGGGCTGGTGCAGTAGATGGCCGAGCGGTATTGGGTGCCGACATCGTTACCCTGGCGCATGCCCTGGGTCGGGTTGTGCAGCTCCCAGAACATCGCCAGCAGCTCGCGGTAGCTGACCTTGTCCTTGTCGAACACCACCAGCACTACTTCGGTGTGGCCGGTCAGGCCCGAGCAGACCTCTTCGTAGGTTGGGTTCGGGGTGAAGCCGCCGGCGTAGCCCACCACGGTGCTGACCACCCCTTCGCGCTGCCAGAAACGGCGCTCGGCACCCCAGAAGCAGCCCAGGCCGAAGATGGCGAAGTCGATGCTGCCTTCGAAGAACGGGCCGAGCAATGGGGTGTCCTTGAAGACGTAGTGGAACTCGGGCAGGCTCATTGGCGTTTCGCGGCCAGGCAGGGCCTGTTCCGCGGTAGGCATGACGTTTTTGTTCACCAGGATTTCCGAACGCAGGACCATGGCCGTTCCTCTGTGTTTAATCAGTTGGATAGGTGTTGGGGCTTTCGCGGGCATGCCCGCTCCCACAGGATGAACGTTGTGGGGAACCTGTGGGGGCGGGCGTGCCCGCGAAGGGGCCCGAATGGCTTCTATAGTGCCCGAGGTTTACGCCGCTGTCAGGCCACCGGTCCACGCGGATAGCGCTTCAACCGCTCGGCCAGCTCGCGCCCCGGGATCGGCCGGTCGAACAGGTAGCCCTGGCCCACATCACACCGGTGCCTGCGCAAGAATGCCAGCTGCTCCGGGGTTTCGATGCCCTCGGCCACCACCTTCAGCTTCAGGTTGTGGGCCATGGCGATCACTGCCGAGGTGATTTCCATGTCGTCCTGGTTGTCGGGGATCTCGTTGATGAAGCTACGGTCGATCTTGAGGATGTCGATCGGAAACTTCTTGAGGTAGCTCAGCGACGAGTAGCCGGTGCCAAAGTCGTCCATGGCCAGGGTCAGCCCCAGGGCCTTGAGTTCCTCCAGCTGGCGGTGGGTGTCTTCGCTGGCTTCCAGCAGCAAGCCTTCGGTCAGCTCCAGCTCCAGCAGGTGCGGGGGCAGGGCTTCTTCCTTGAGGATACTGCTGATCGACGCCACCAGGTCCGGGTCGGAAAACTGCTTGGGCGACAGGTTGATGGCCACATGTAGGTTGCCCATGCCAGCGGCGCGCAATTCCTGGCTCATGCGGCAGGACTGGCGCACGACCCACTTGCCAATGGGGATGATCAGGCCGGTTTCCTCGGCCACGCTGATGAACTGGTCCGGGCGGATCATGCCGCGCTCGGGGTGGTTCCAGCGCAGCAGCGCCTCCAGGCCCAGCAGGCGACCGCTGCGCAGGCACAGCTTGGGCTGGTAGAACACCTCCAGCTCGTTCTGGGTCAGCGCGCGCCGCAGGTTGTTCTCGACGAACAGCTTGTAGCTGGCCTCGGCATTGAGCACTTCGGTGAACACCTGCACCTGGTGCTTGCCGTTGGCCTTGGCCTTGTGCAGCGCCAGGCCGGCGTTTTTCATCAGGCTGGCCGGGTCGCTGCCGTGCAAGGGTGCATAGGCCAGGCCGACCGAGGCGGTAACGTTGATCAACTGGTTGTCGACGAACATCGGCTTGTCGAGGGTGCGCAGCAACTGCAAGGCCACGCCCTGGCCATCTTCCAGGATGGTGTTGTCCAGCAGCACGGCGAACTCGTTGCTGGCAAAGCGTGCCAGGATACCGCCGCTGTGCAGGCTGTTGCGCAGGCGCCGGGCCAGGCTGATGAGCAGCTTGTCGCCGGTCTGATGGCCAAGGCTGTCGTTGATGCGCTTGAAGTTGTCGATGTCTACCAGCAGCAGGCACATCGAGTGTTCGCCGTCGCGGGCAAAGCGCTCATCCAGGCTGCGAATGAACGCCGGGCGGTTGCCCAGGTTGGTCAGGTTGTCGGTGTACGCCAGGCGTTCGATGCGCTGCTGCGCCAGTTTGGTCTGGGTGATGTCTTCATAGATGCCGATGTAGTGGGTCAGCTCACGGTTGTCGCCGTACACCTTGGAAATCGACAGCTGCCCCCAGTAGGGCTCGAGGTTCTTGCGCCGGCTCTTGAATTCGCCTTGCCAGCTGTTGCCCATGGCCAGGCTCGACGGTGAGTCGAACAACAACTCATTGAGGTTTTCCAGCGCCGGCAGCTCGCCGAGGTGGCGGCCTTGTACTTCGTCGGTGCTGTACTGGGTAATGGCGGTAAAGCTTGGGTTGACGTACTCCACCCGGCCATCGCGGTTGACCAGCAGGAACGCGCTGGCGCTTTGTTCGACCGCACGCTGGAACAGGTGCAGGGCGTTGGCTGCAGCGCGGCGGTTGTGGTTGGTGATGACCTGGGCGAACTGGTCGGCCAGTTCGCCGGCGAAGGCGATTTCATCCGACTGCCAGGCTCGCGGCTGACCGGTCTGTTCCAGGCACAGCACACCCACCACCTGGCCGTCGACACGAATGCTGGCGTCGAGCATGGCCTTGTTTTCCGGGCACAGACTTCGTGCCAGCTCACGGGTGCGCGGATCATGGCCGGCGTTATGGGCATCGATGGCGCGGCTGGCGTGCAGCGCGTCGAGGTAGTCCGGGAAACGGCTGGCGTCGATGGCTTCGGGGCGGCGGTGTTCCTGGGTGTCGCGTTTCCACGCGGTGATCGGCTCCAGGCGCTGATCTTCCAGGTGCCAGATGCTGGCGCTGTCGACGTTGTAGATTTCGCAAGCGCTCTGGGTGATCAGCTGGGCGGCTTCCAGCAGCGAGTTTTCGGCACTGTAACGTTGGCGGGCCAAACGCAGGATCAGGTCCTGCTGGCCGCGCACGCGTTCCAGGTGCTCAAGTTGCTCCTGCTGGGCGCGCTGGTTCAGTTGCAGGGCCAACTGCAGGCGGTTGTTGCGCGACTCCAGGTCGTTGGCATCCTGCTCGGCGGCGTCGTGCGGCTGGTCGTCGAGCACGCTCAGGTAGCCACGCAGCAGCAGGCGGTTGTGCTGCTTGTAGGCTTCACCCGCCTCCAGCAGGCGCAGTGCGGTATTGGGCGTATGCAGGGTATAGCGCACCCGGTAGTAACCGCGCTGGGCCAGTTGCTGCTGGATCTCGTCGTGCAGGCGGTAGCGTGCCTCGGGCTCCATCAGGCTGGCGTAGGGCGCATCGAACTGTGCGCACAAGGTGCCGGCATGCAGGCCGAACTGCCGCTCGCAGGCTGGGTCCAGGTAAAGCATGGCCCAGCTGGCTTCGTTGAGCCTTTCGAAACGCAGCATGCCCAGCCGCGAGGGCACGGGTAACTGCGTGACGACCTCGGCCGCCACACGGCTGGCGGCATCGGGTTGGCTTTTCATCGAAGACTCGCTTGAAGAGGGAATGCTGCGTAGGGCCGCTGCGGGTCTGGCAAGGTTGCATCATGTGCCGAGGGCTGGCAAGCAGCCATGTGTGATGCCGTGTAGGGGTTATCGGCGGTCTGGCCGGAATCTGTAGTTTGGCCTGGTTTTTCGGCGGGCAAAAAAAGCCCCGCCAATCGACGGGGTTGAGGTACGAGCGTGGCAGCTCGAAAAAGGAACTGCCCCTGCATGCAGGGGCAGTGGGCCGCCTTACAGCAGCATGGTGCGGATGTCGCCCAGCACGTCGCCCAGGCGCTTGGTGAAGCGCGCGGCGGCAGCGCCGTTGATCACACGGTGATCGTAGGACAGCGACAGTGGCAGCATCAGCTTGGGCTGGAAGGCCTTGCCATCCCAGACCGGCTGCATGGTCGCCTTGGACACGCCAAGGATCGCCACTTCCGGCGCGTTGACGATCGGCGTGAAGCCGGTGCCGCCAATGTGGCCGAGGCTGGAGATGGTGAAGCAGGCGCCCTGCATCTCGTCCGCCGAGAGCTTCTTGGTACGGGCTTTTTCAGCCAGTGCCGCAGCTTCGGCAGCCAGTTGCAGCAGGCTCTTCTGGTCGACGTTCTTGATCACCGGGACCAGCAGGCCGTCCGGGGTGTCCACGGCGAAGCCGATGTGCACGTACTTCTTGCGGATGATGGCCTTGCCGCTTGGCGCCAGCGAGCTGTTGAAGTCTGGCAGTTCCTTGAGCAGGAATGCGCAGGCCTTGAGCAGCAGTGGCAGCACGGTCAGCTTCACGCCAGCCTTTTCGGCCACGGCCTTCTGCGCCACGCGGAAGGCTTCCAGCTCGGTGATGTCGGCGGAGTCGAACTGGGTCACGTGCGGCACGTTCAGCCAGCTGCGGTGCAGGTTGGCGGCACCGACCTGCATCAGGCGGGTCAGGGCCACTTCTTCCACTTCACCGAACTTGCTGAAGTCCACGGCAGGGATCGGCGGGATGCCGGCGCCACCGGTCGCGCCGGCAGCTGCCGGGGCGCTCGATGCCTTTTGCATCATCGCTTTGACGTAGACCTGCACGTCTTCCTTCAGGATGCGGCCGTGCGGGCCGGTGGCCGCGACTGCGCCCAGGTCGACACCGAATTCACGGGCCAGTTGGCGCACCGCCGGGCCTGCGTGGACCTTGGCGTTGCTACCGGCAGCCGGCGCGGTGGTAGCCGGCGCAGGGGCTGCCGCAGCAGGTGCGGCAGCCGGGGCAGCCTCAGCCTTGGCCGGGGCAGCGGCGGCAGGTGCCGGGGCAGCAGCAGGTGCTGCGCCAGCGACCTTCAGCTTGAAGATCAGGTCGCCAGTGCCGACTTCGTCTTCCAGCTTGCACAGGACTTCTTCGACCACGCCAGCAGCTGGCGACGGGATTTCCATGGAGGCCTTGTCGGACTCTAGGGTAATCAGCGACTGGTCGGCTTCGACGGTGTCGCCGACCTTGACCAGTACTTCGATGATCTTGGCTTTGCCCGACGAACCGATGTCTGGCACGTGGATGTCCTGCACGGCGGCGGCAGCCGGTGCAGCCGCTGCCGCTGGGGCAGGGGCGGCTTCAGCGGCCGGCGCCGGGGCTGCAGCCTCGGCCGGTGCAGCGGCTGGCGCCTCAGGGGCCGCAGCAGCGGCGCCCTCGGCTTCCAGCACCAGCAGTTCGTCGCCTTCTTTCAGGCGGTCGCCCAGCTTGACCTTCAGCTCCTTGATGACACCGGCCTTGGGCGCCGGGATCTCCATGGAGGCCTTGTCGGACTCCAGGGTCAGCAGGCTCTGGTCAGCCTCGATACGGTCACCGACCTTGACGAACAGCTCGATGATTTCACCTTCACCGCTGCCGATGTCAGGTACGCGAATGAGTTCGCTCACTTAAAAATACTCCTCAGCAGTCCAGTGGGTTGCGCTTGTCCGGGTCGATGCCGAACTTGACGATAGCGTCTGCAACAACCTTGGGTTCGATCTCGCCACGGTCAGCCAGGGCTTCCAGGGCAGCCAGCACCACGAAGTGGCGGTCAACTTCGAAGAAGTGACGCAGCTTCTTGCGGCTGTCGCTGCGACCGTAACCGTCGGTACCCAGGACCTTGAACTCTTTGCTCGGTACCCACTGGCGAATCTGCTCGGCGAACAGCTTCATGTAGTCGGTAGAGGCAATGACCGGGCCTTTGCGACCGGCCAGGCACTGCTCGACGTAGGTCGCTTGTGGCTTCTGGCCAGGCTTCAGGCGGTTGGCGCGCTCTACGGCCAGGCCGTCGCGACGCAGTTCGTTGAAGCTGGTGACGCTCCACACGTCGGCACCGACGTTGAACTCTTCACGCAGGATCTTCGCCGCCTCGCGCACTTCGCGCAGGATGGTGCCGGAGCCCATCAGCTGTACGTGGTGTGCCGCTTCGCGGGTGTCTTCTTCGAGCAGGTACATGCCCTTGATGATGCCTTCCTCGACACCGGCCGGCATGGCTGGCTGCTGGTAGGATTCGTTCATCACGGTGATGTAGTAGAAGATGTCCTGTTGCTCTTCGGTCATCTTCTTCATGCCGTCCTGGATGATCACCGCCAGCTCGTAGCCGTAGGTTGGATCGTAGGTGCGGCAGTTCGGGATGGTGCCCGCCATCATGTGGCTGTGACCGTCTTCGTGCTGCAGGCCTTCACCGTTGAGGGTGGTGCGGCCGGCAGTACCGCCGATCAGGAAGCCACGGGTGCGGCTGTCGCCAGCGGCCCAGGCCAGGTCGCCGATACGCTGGAAGCCGAACATCGAGTAGAAGATGTAGAACGGCAGCATCGGCTGGTTGTGGCAGCTGTACGAGGTACCGGCAGCGATGAACGACGACATGGCGCCGGCTTCGTTGATGCCTTCTTCCAGGATCTGGCCCTTCTTGTCCTCGCGGTAGAACATCACCTGGTCTTTGTCGACTGGCTCATAGAGCTGGCCGACCGACGAGTAGATACCCAGCTGGCGGAACATGCCTTCCATACCGAAGGTACGGGCTTCGTCCGGGATGATCGGCACGATGCGCTGGCCGATGTCCTTGTCCTTGACCAGCTGCGCCAGAATACGCACGAAGGCCATGGTGGTGGAGATTTCGCGGTCGCCCGAGCCGTCCAGGATCGCTTTCAGCGTTTCCAGCGGCGGGGTTGGCACGCTGAAGCTCTTGGCGCGGCGCTGAGGTACGAAACCGCCCAGGGCAGCACGGCGCTCGGCCAGGTACTTGGCTTCGGCAGAACCTTCTTCCGGCTTGTAGAACGGCAGGTTCTCGAGGTCGGCATCCTTGACCGGGATGTCGAAGCGGTCACGGAAGTGACGCAGGCTGTCGACGTCGACCTTCTTGGTGTTGTGCGCGGTGTTCTTGGCTTCGCCGGCACCGGTACCGTAACCCTTGATGGTCTTGGCCAGGATGACGGTCGGCTGCTCTTTGTGGTTCACCGCCTGGTGGTAAGCCGCGTAGACCTTGTACGGGTCGTGGCCGCCACGGTTGAGCTTCCAGATCTCGTCATCGGACAGGTCTTCGACCATGGCCTTGAGTTCCGGGGTGTTGAAGAAGTTCTCACGAACGTACGCGCCGTCTTTGGCTTTGTAGTTCTGGTACTCGCCGTCGATGACTTCGTCCATGCGGCGCTGCAGGGCACCGTTGGTGTCCTTGGCCAGCAGTGGGTCCCAGAAGCGGCCCCAGACGACTTTGTTGACGTTCCAGCCACCGCCACGGAATACGCCTTCGAGTTCCTGGATGATCTTGCCGTTGCCGCGAACCGGGCCGTCGAGGCGCTGCAGGTTGCAGTTGATGACGAAGATCAGGTTGTCCAGCTTCTCGCGGCCGGCCAGGGCGATTGCACCCAGCGATTCCGGCTCGTCGCACTCGCCGTCGCCCATGAAGCACCAGACTTTCTGCTTGCCGGCAGGGATGAAGCCGCGCGCTTCCAGGTACTTCATGAAGCGGGCCTGGTAGATGGCCTGGATCGGGCCCAGACCCATCGAAACGGTCGGGAACTGCCAGAAGTCAGGCATCAGCCATGGGTGCGGGTACGAAGACAGACCGTTGCCGTCCACTTCCTGGCGGAAGTTGTTCATCTGCTCTTCGCTGATGCGGCCTTCCATGAAGGCGCGGGCGTAGACGCCTGGGGAAGCGTGGCCCTGGAAGAAGATCAGGTCGCCGCCGTGTTCTTCGGTCGGGGCCTGGAAGAAGTAGTTGAAGCCGATGTCGTACAGGGTGGCGCTGGAGGCGAAGCTGGAGATGTGTCCGCCCAGGTCCGAGTCTTTCAGGTTGGTACGCATGACCATGGCCAGGGCGTTCCAACGCACCATCGAGCGAATGCGGCGTTCCATGAACAGGTCGCCAGGCATGCGTGCTTCGTGGGTGACAGGGATGGTGTTGCGGTATGGCGTGGTGATCGCATACGGCAGCTGGGAACCACTACGGGTGGCCAGCTCGCCCATACGGGTCATCAGGTAATGAGCGCGGTCTTCGCCTTCTTTGTCGAGGACCGACTCCAGGGCATCCAGCCATTCCTGGGTTTCGATTGGATCGAGGTCTTGCATGGCTTGCTCCAGGGCGGAAAGGCAACCAGAATCGATTGCCTGAGATTGCGACTGGCCTTATGGGCAGACGTCGTGAATTCTTGGATTACCGGGGTGTCGTCCGGCGCGTTGTAGTTTTACTACATTTGCTTGCGCATTTCATGCTTTTACACGACACGAGTAGTAGTAAAACTACAATTGTGCGACGTTTGGTCGCACGTTGGCTTGTGAGGAAAAACGTTCATGTTGGTTGGCATTGTGTCGCGAACGGGTGTTTCTTGATGTTTGTTGCCAATTTTGCATTTTTTTCAGCTATTTCCAACTTTTGTACGACAGTCCAACCGTGGTCCGGCTTCCCCTTGGCCGCTTTTTTCCCTCTATTTCACGCCGATCAAGGATAGACCATGCGCCTACCTTTGCCCTCCGATCTGCCTGCCAGCTTGCAGCCGCTGGTTTCTCGCAACCAGCAGTTCCTGCGCGATGCCGTGGCGGCTCACCCCGAACTGGACCTGAACGATTGCAGTGCGGCCCAGCGGCACCAGTTCGACCAGGTGGCCGCGGCCAGCGACTTCGTGCTGGGCGTGGCCCAGCGCGACCCGGCCATGCTGTTTGCCCTGCTGGCCAGCGGTGAGCTGGAACGGCGCTATGCCCCGGGGGAGCTGCGCGGGCAAATTGCCGCGGCGGCGCAGGCGGCGCAAAGCGAAGAGGAACTGGCGCGCAACCTGCGCCGCGCGCGCAACCGGCAGCAAGTGCGCATCATCTGGCGTGACATTACCCGCCAGGCGGAACTTGGCGAAACCTGCCGCGACCTGTCAGACCTGGCCGATGCCTGCATCGACGAAGCCTACCAATGGCTTTACCCGCGCCACTGCCAGCAATTCGGGACGCCCATCGGCAACCGCAGTGGCCAGCCGCAGCACATGGTTGTGCTGGGCATGGGCAAGCTGGGCGCGGTCGAACTCAACCTGTCCTCGGACATCGACCTGATCTTCGGTTTCCCCGAGGGCGGTGAAACCGAAGGGGTCAAGCGCTCGCTGGACAACCAGGAGTTCTTTACCCGCCTGGGCCAGCGCCTGATCAAGGCATTGGACCCGGTGACCGTCGACGGCTTCGTATTCCGCGTCGACATGCGGTTGCGCCCTTACGGCTCTGCCGGGGCCCTGGTGCTCAGCTTCAATGCCCTGGAGCAGTATTACCAGGACCAGGGGCGCGACTGGGAACGCTACGCCATGATCAAGGCTCGGGTGGTGGCCGGCGATCAGGCTGCTGGCGCGCAGTTGCAGGAAATGCTGCGCCCGTTCGTGTACCGCCGCTACCTGGACTTTTCCGCCATCGAAGCGCTGCGCACCATGAAGCAGTTGATCCAGCAGGAAGTCCGGCGCAAGGGCATGGCCGACAACATCAAGCTCGGTGCTGGCGGCATTCGTGAGGTCGAGTTCATCGCCCAGGCGTTCCAGCTGATCCACGGTGGGCGTGACCTCAGCCTGCAGCAGCGGCCATTGCTCAAGGTGCTGGCCACCCTCGAAGGCCAGGGCTACCTGCCGCCGGCAGTGGTGGCTGAGCTGCGCGAAGGCTATGAGTTCCTGCGTTATACCGAGCACGCCATCCAGGCCATCGCCGACCGCCAGACACAGATGCTGCCCGAGGGCGAGACCGATCAGGCGCGGGTCGCCTTCATGCTTGGCTTTGCCGACTGGCAGAGCTTCCATGACCAGCTGACGTACTGGCGTGGCCGCATCGACTGGCATTTCCGCCAGGTCATTGCCGACCCGGACGATGAAGACGGTGAAGGCGAGCTGGTGGTGGGCGGCGAATGGTCGCCGCTGTGGGAGCAGGCCCAGGATGAGGAAGCGGCTGGTCGCCAGCTGGAGGAGGCCGGTTTCAAGGCGCCTGTGGACGCTCTGCGGCGCCTGGCCGCGTTGCGCTCAAGCCCGCAGCTGCGCTCCATGCAACGCATCGGGCGCGAGCGCCTGGATGCCTTTATTCCACGCTTGCTGGCGCAAGCGGTGGAGCACGACAACCCCGACCTGGTACTCGAGCGGGTATTGCCGCTGGTAGAGGCGGTGGCGCGGCGTTCGGCCTACCTGGTGCTGCTGACGGAAAACCCGGGTGCACTGCGCCAACTGTTGACCCTGTGCGCCGCCAGCCCCTGGATCGCCGAGCAGATGGCCCGCTACCCGCTGCTGCTCGATGAGTTGCTCAATGAGGGCCGCCTGTTCAGCCCCCCACTGGCGCCAGAGCTGGCCAGCGAACTGCGCGAGCGCCTGACGCGCATCCCCGAAGACGACCTTGAGCAGCAGATGGAGGCGCTGCGCCATTTCAAGCTGGCCCACAGCCTGCGCGTGGCGGCCTCGGAAATCAGCGGCAACCTGCCCTTGATGAAAGTCAGCGACTACCTGACCTGGCTGGCCGAGGCTATCCTCGACCAGGTGCTGGCGCTGGCCTGGCGCCAGACCGTGGCCCGCCACGGTCAGCCCAAGCGCAGTGACGGCAGCCTGTGCGACCCGGGGTTCATCATCATCGGCTACGGCAAGATGGGTGGGCTGGAACTGGGCCACGGCTCGGACCTGGACCTGGTGTTCATCCACGATGGCGACCCGCAGGCGGAAACCGACGGGGCCAAGCCGATCGACAGTGCGCAGTTCTTTACCCGCCTTGGCCAACGCATCATTCACCTGCTGACCACCCAGACCAACTCGGGCCAGCTGTATGACGTGGACATGCGCCTGCGCCCGTCAGGTGCTTCGGGCCTGCTGGTCAGTTCGCTGGGGGCCTTCGAGCGCTACCAGCAGAACGAAGCCTGGACCTGGGAGCACCAGGCCCTGGTGCGGGCCCGTGTGCTGGTCGGTTGCAAGCAGGTGGGGGCTGCCTTCGAGAGCGTTCGCGCCAAGGTGCTGGGCCAGGCCCGTGACCTTGGGAAGCTGCGCAGCGAAGTGAGCGAAATGCGCGCCAAGATGCGTGACAACCTGGGCACCAAGGCCACCGCCGCCGGGACTGCAGGCAATGCCTTCGAGGCTGGCATGCCGTTCGATATCAAGCAGGATGCCGGCGGTATCGTCGATATCGAATTTATGGTGCAATACGCCGCTTTGGCCTGGGGCCACGAGCACCCGGCCATACTCCGATGGACCGATAACATCCGCATTCTGGAAGAGCTGGAGCAGGCAGGTTTGCTGCCGGCCAGTGACGCGGTGCTGTTGCGTGAAGTGTACAAGGCGTACCGCTCGGCCTCGCACCGCCAGGCCCTGCAGAAACAGGCCGGGGTGATCGATGCGGCGCAGTTTGCCGATGAACGCCGTGAGGTGCGGCGGATCTGGGGTGAGCTGGGTTTGACTTGAGAATGTTGGGGCCGCGTTGCGGCCCATCGCGACACAAGGCCGCTCCTACAGGAGAACGTATTCCCTTGTAGGAGCGGCCTTGTGTCGCGATGGGCTGCAAAGCAGCCCCAAAGGCTCATGCTTCACCACCGGTGGTACACTGTCCGCCACATAGCCTGAATATAAAGAGGGGAGGCCAGGCTGAACCGCAGCCTGTAGCCTCCCCGAGCGTTTCTGGACTAAGCATGAGAATACTGATCATTGGCCCCAGCTGGGTCGGCGACATGGTGATGGCGCAGACCTTGTTCCAGTGCCTGAAACAGCAGCACCCCGACTGCGTGATCGACGTGCTGGCACCCGAGTGGAGCCGGCCGATCCTCGAACGCATGCCCGAAGTGCGCCAGGCCTTGAGCTTTCCGCTCGGCCACGGCGCACTGGAGCTGGCCACGCGGCGGCGTATCGGCAAGTCCCTGGCCGGCCAGTACGATCAGGCCATCCTGCTGCCCAACTCGTTGAAGTCGGCGCTGGTCCCCTTCTTCGCCGGCATTCCCAAACGCACCGGCTGGCGCGGCGAAATGCGTTTCGGCCTGCTCAATGACGTGCGCAAGCTGGACAAGGCCCGCTACCCGCTGATGATCGAGCGTTTCATGGCCCTGGCCTACGCCCCTGGTGCCGAATTGCCGCAACCGTACCCGCGCCCGCACCTGCAAATCGAAGCCCAGAGCCGCGAGGCCGCCTTGGCCAAGTTCGGCCTGGAGCTCGACCGCCCGGTACTGGCGCTGTGCCCCGGTGCCGAGTTTGGCGAGGCCAAGCGCTGGCCGGCCGAACACTATGCCGCCGTGGCGGATGCGATGATCCGCCAGGGCTGGCAGGTATGGCTGTTCGGCTCGAAAAACGACCACCCGGTGGGCGAGCAGATCCGCGACCGGCTGATCCCGGGGTTGCGCGAAGAGTCGGCCAACCTGGCTGGCGAAACCTCGCTGGCCGAGGCTATTGACCTGATGTCGTGCGCGCAGGCCGTGGTGTCCAACGACTCGGGGCTGATGCACGTGGCGGCTGCGCTCAACCGCCCGCTGGTGGCCGTGTATGGCTCCACCTCGCCCGGCTTCACCCCGCCGCTGGCCGAACAGGTGGAGGTGGTGCGCACCGGTATCGAGTGCAGCCCGTGCTTTGACCGCACCTGCCGCTTCGGCCACTACAATTGCCTGCGCCTGCTGGAGCCCGGTAAAGTCATCGCCGCCCTGCACAGCCTGAGCGGGCCGGACCTGATTGATGCCGCGGCCGAGGTCGACTAAGTGCGGGTACTGATCATCAAGACCTCATCCCTGGGTGACGTGATCCATACCCTGCCGGCACTGACCGATGCCGCCCATGCGCTCCCGGGCATCCGGTTCGACTGGGTGGTGGAAGAAGGCTTCGCCGAAATCCCCAGCTGGCACCCGGCGGTCGACCAGGTCATCCCGGTGGCCATCCGCCGCTGGCGCAAGAACCTTTGGCAAACCCTCAAGAGCGGCGAGTGGAAGGCCTTCAAGCAGCGCTTACGCGCGCGCAAGTACGACCTGGTGATCGATGCCCAGGGCCTGGTCAAGTCGGCCTGGCTCACCCGCTACGTGAAGGCCCCGGTGGCTGGCCTGGACCGCTACTCGGCCCGTGAAGGCTGGGCCAGCCGCTTTTATGACCGGCGCCTGTCGGTTGCTACCGGCCAGCATGCGGTCGAGCGGGTGCGCCAGCTGTTCGCCATGGCCCTGGCCTACGACCTGCCCGAAGGCATCGGCAACTACGGCCTGGACCTCGAGCGCCTGCAACTGCCGCCAGCGGCGCCCTATGTCGTGTTCCTGCATGGCACCACCTGGGCGACCAAGCACTGGCCGGAAGCCTACTGGCGCGAATTGGCCGAGCGCATGGGCCGGCGCAAGCTGGAGGTGCGCCTGCCGTGGGGCAACCCGGCGGAGAAGGCGCGGGCCGAGCGCATTGCCCAAGGCTTGAACAATTGCCAGGTGCTCCCCAAATTGAACCTTGCCGGTGTTGCCCGCGTGCTGGCAGCGGCAAAGGCCTGCGTGGCGGTCGATACCGGCCTGGGCCACCTGGCCGCGGCACTCGATGTGCCGACCATTTCGTTATTCGGCCCGACCAACCCGGGCCTGACCGGCGCCTACGGACGGACCCAGATTCACCAGGCCAGCGACTGGCCCTGCGCGCCCTGCCTGCAGAAGAAGTGCACCTACAAACCGAGCGCCGATGACCTGGCCCGGTTCGATCTCAAACGCGAGTGGCCACTGTGCTTCACTCGCCTGAATCCCGAGCATGTGGCGAGCCGCTTGAGCGCGTTGCTGCTGGCTGAGGATGTCCGTTGATGCAACTGGCTTTCGTGCTTTACAAATATTTCCCCTTTGGCGGGCTGCAACGCGACTTCATGCGCATTGCCCTGGAGTGCCAGAAGCGCGGCCACCAGATCCGTGTGTACACGTTGATCTGGGAGGGCGACATTCCCCCAGGCTTCGAGGTGCTGGTGGCGCCGGTCAAGGCGGTCTTCAACCACCGGCGCAACGAGAAGCTCAGTGCCTGGATGGCCGCCGACCTGGCCAAGCGCCCGGTCGACCGCCTGATCGGCTTCAACAAGATGCCGGGGCTGGACGTGTACTACGCCGCCGACGGCTGCTTCGAGGACAAGGCGCAAACCCTGCGTGGCGGCCTGTACCGCCGTTGGGGCCGCTACCGGCACTTTGCCGAGTACGAGCGTGCGGTGTTCGCCAAGGACGCGCATACCGAAGTGCTGATGATTTCCGAAGTGCAGCAGCCGCTGTTCATCAAGCATTACGGCACCCCGCTGGAGCGCTTCCACCTGTTGCCGCCGGGCATTTCCCAGGACCGCCGCGCGCCGGCCAATGCCGCCGAGATTCGCGCCGAGTTCCGCAAGGAGTTCAACCTGGGCGAGGGTGACCTGCTGCTGGTGCAGATCGGCTCGGGTTTCAAGACCAAGGGCGTGGACCGCAGCCTCAAGGCGCTGGCGGCACTGCCGTCGGCGCTGCGCAGGCGCACCCGGTTGATGGTCATCGGCCAGGACGACCCCAAGGTATTCCAGCTGCAAAGCGCTACCCTGGGCCTGGGCGACCAGGTGCAGTTCCTCAAGGGCCGTAGCGACATCCCGCGCTTCCTGCTGGGTGCCGACGTGCTGATTCACCCGGCGTATAACGAAAACACCGGTACAGTGCTGCTCGAAGCGCTGGTGGCCGGTTTGCCGGTGCTGGTGTCCAGGGTGTGCGGCTATGCCCATTACATTGCCGAAGCCGACAGTGGCCTGGTGCTGGACGAGCCGTTCGAGCAGGACCAGCTCAACAGCTACCTGCAGCGCATGCTGGAAGACCCGCAGGCCCGCGCCAGTTGGTCGCGCAACGGCCTGGCATTCGCCGAAACCGCCGATCTGTACAGCATGCCGCAGCATGCTGCCGACGTGATCCTGGGGCAGAAAACCGCATGAAGCTGATACTGGCCGAACCCTTCAAACACCTGTGGGCTGGGCGCGATGCCTTCGACGCCGTGGAGGCGCTGCAAGGTGAGGTCTATCGCGAACTCGAAGGCCGCCGCACGCTGCGTACCGAGGTGGCTGGCGAGGGCTTTTTCGTCAAGATCCACCGCGGTATCGGCTGGGGCGAGATCTTCAAGAACCTGCTGACCGCGAAGCTGCCGGTGCTCGGTGCCGGCCAGGAGTGGCAGGCGATCCAGCGTTTGCATGAAGTGGGCGTGCCGACCATGACCGCGGTCGCCTACGGTGAGCGCGGCAGCAACCCAGCCGCGCAGCATTCGTTCATCATCACCGAAGAGCTGGCGCCGACCATCAGCCTGGAAGACTTCAGCATCGACTGGGCCAGGCAGCCGCCCGAGCCGCGCCTGAAGCATGCGCTGATCGCCGAGGTGGCGAAAATGACCGGCGGCATGCACCGCGCCGGGGTCAACCACCGCGACTGCTACATCTGCCACTTCCTGCTGCACACCGACCGCCCGGTGACGGCGGATGATTTCAAACTGTCGGTGATCGACCTGCACCGCGCGCAAACCCGGGCGACAATCAGCCGGCGTTGGCGTGACAAGGACCTGGCGGCGCTGTACTTCTCGGCGCTGGACATCGGCCTTACCCAACGCGACAAATTGCGCTTCCTGCGCGCTTACTTCCAGCGCCCGCTGCGGCAAGTCCTCAAGGACGAAGCCGCGCTGCTGGCCTGGCTGGAGCGCAAGGCGCAGAAACTCTACGATCGCAAGCAACGCTATGGGGATGCACTCTAATGGCGAGTTGGACACTGGCGCCGGGTTACCAACACCTGGCGGCGGACTTCGGCAGCCTCGATGCGGTATTTGCCATTCAGGGCGAACGCCTGACCCGCGACCCGCTCAGCGAGGTGGTGCGCATCGAGCGTGATGGGGTCAACTATTACGTCAAGCGGTACACCGGTGCCGGCAAGCACATGCGCCGCTACCTGGGCCGGCCGCGCATCAAGGCCGAATGGCAGAACCTCAAGCAGTTCGCCAAGTGGGGCATTCCCACCGCCGAAGTGGTGGCCTGGGGCCTGGAGCGCAATGGCCTGGCTTTTGGCCGCGGGGCGATGATCACCCGCGAGCTACCCAACACCGAAGACCTGTCGGCACTGGCCGAGCGCAACGATGCACGGCTGGCCGATCGCACCTGGGTCGACCATATCAGCCGCCAGTTGGCCCGCCATACCCGGGTGATGCACGAACACCGTTTCGCCCACAACGACCTGAAGTGGCGCAACCTGCTGGTCGATGACCACGGCACGCTGTTCTTCATCGACTGCCCCACCGGCGATTTCTGGCGCGGGTTCATGTGGCGGCACCGGCTGATCAAAGACCTGGCCTGCCTCGACAAGGTGGCCAAGTACCACCTCTCGGCTACCCAGCGCCTGCGTTTCTACCTGCAGTACCGTGACCGTAACCGGCTTGATGCGCGCGACAAGAAACGCATCCGTCAGGTACTGGGCTTTTTCGAGGGAAGGGAATGACCGACTACCTGGCCAGCGCGGAACTCGCGCTGCTCAAACGCCATGGGCTGGATGACTTCGAGGCGCTGTGGGCGCTGCAACTGGACGCCGTGGACGAGCCCAACACCGGCCGTGGTGGCTGGAGCAGCGTGTTCCGCCTGGAGCTCGAAGGCAAGGGGTACTACCTCAAGCGCCAGTGCGACTACCTGACCCGAACCCTGCACCGGCCGTTTGGCGAGCCAACCTTCGCCCGCGAATTCCGCAATATCAGCCGTTATCAGAAGTTGCACATTCCGGCCTTGCAGGCGGTGTTCTACGGTGAGCGCAAGCAGGGCGGCCAGCACCGGGCGATTCTGATGACCCGTGCCCTGGACACGTGGGCCGACCTCGACAGCCTGCTGGGCCAATGGCCGCAGTTGGGCGAGGCCGAGCGCAACGGCATCCTGCAGGCGTGCGGCCAGCTGGCGCGTACCCTGCACGGTGCCGGCCAGGTGCACGGCTGCTTCTACCCCAAGCACATCTTTCTGCGCCAGCGCCGCGAGGGTTGGGACGCCCAACTGATCGACCTTGAAAAGACCCGGCCGTTGCTGTTCGGCATGCGTGACCGCCTCAAAGACCTGGAGCCGCTGCTACGCCGCGCCCGGGCCTGGAGCGAGGCGGATGTCCGCACCTTGCTGGCCAGCTACCTGGCGCAACCCGCCGAAGGCACGCTGGTCGACACCTGGCTGCAACGCCTGACGCAACGCCGTCGTGAAAAAGAGGCCCGCTGATGCGTTTGTCTGAACTCAAGGCTGCCGGGCGTAGCCCGTCGCTGCCGCTGACCCTGACCTTGGCCGATGCCGCCGGCAGCGCCGACCTGCAACTGCTCAGCCTGTTGCGTGTACTACCGGGCCAGCGCTATGTCGGCGCCGGTGTGTGGCGCGGGACGCCAGTACTGGCCAAGTTGTTGGTGGGTGCTAACGCGGCGCGGCATTTCCAGCGCGAATTGCAGGGCGTGAAGCTGTTGGCCGGGCAGGGGCTGACCACGCCCAGGCTGCTGGCCGACGGGCTCAGGGAAGGCGAAGGTGGCTGGCTGCTGTTCGAATTCCTCGACGGTGCCCAAAGCCTGGCCGATGCCTGGGGCGCGGTGGAAAACCTGCCGGTGCTGGCCGACGCGCAGCATCAGGTGCTGGGTGAGGCGCTGACGGCCGTGGCGCACATGCACGCCAAGGGCCTTTGGCAGGAAGACCTGCACCTGGACAACCTGCTGCGCCACGCCGGCAAGCTTTACCTGATCGATGGCGCCGGCATCAAGGCCGAAACCCCTGGCCAGCAACTGTCGCGCCCGCGGGTGCTGGAAAACCTCGGGGTATTCTTCGCCCAGTTGCCCAAGCGCCTGGAGCCGTTCATCGAAGAGTTGCTGGTGCATTACCTGCTGGCCAATGCCGAGCACGCGCTGCCACTGGAAGCCTTGCAGAAGCAGGTGGACAAGGTGCGCAGCTGGCGGCAGAAGGACTACCTGGAAAAGGCCGGGCGCGAATGCAGCCTGTTCAGCGTCCAGCGCAACTTGTCGGGCTTGCGTGCGGTTCGCCGCAGCGAGGTGGGCGCCATGCTGCCAGTGCTGGAACAGGCCGATGCCTTGATCGACCAAGGCCACCTGTACAAGACCGGTGGCGCCGCCAGTGTGGCGCGTATCGAGGTGAATGGCCGGCAGTTGGTGCTGAAACGCTACAACATCAAGAACACCGCGCACTGGCTCAAGCGCTTCTGGCGCCCGAGCCGGGCCTGGCATTCGTGGATCGAAGGGCACCGCCTGGAGTTTCTCGACATCGCCACGCCACGCCCCTTGGCGGTGCTGGAGCAGCGGGTGCTGGGCCTGCGCAGCCGTGCCTACCTGGTCACCGAGTATGTCGATGGCCCAGACCTGACCGCGTGCTTTGCGCCCTACGTGGAAAGTGGCGAGGCACCGCAAGAACAGCTCGATGCGTTGGTGCAGGTGATGCAGCAACTGATCCGCGAACGCATCAGCCACGGCGACTTCAAGGGGCACAACCTGTTCTGGGACAACGGGCGCTGGTCGCTGATCGACCTGGACGCCATGTGCCAGCATGCCACCCAGCTCAGCTTCGCCCCCGCCTATGCCCGCGACCGGGCACGGCTGCTGCGCAACTGGCCAAGTGGCAGTGCCTTGCATCAGCGGTTGGACGGGCTGTTGCCGCGGCTTACCGAATAACAGTCTGGAAACGCCAGCCAGTCACTGCTTCGGCCGGGCTGGCGAACCCGGATGCGCCACTGGTCCCCCTGCCAACGCACAATGGCCCAGGCGATGGGCCTGCGGTCCGGTTGCCCGGGCATCAGCAAATGGTAATGGTTGTCCAGCAAGTGCGCGCGCAGCGGCAACGCCTGGCTGCCTGCGACCAGAAAGTACTCCCGGCCCAGGCGGTACAGCCCAGCGGTGTCGGTTGGCTCGGCGCCAGCCGGGTACGTGGGCAGTTGGCACGCTTCGAACAGCGCCTGCAAGTCGGGTAGCCCGTCATGCCACAGCACCACCGAGTCCACTACCCATTCGCCGTCTTCGCGGCGTTTGACCGGTACCTTGGTATAGGCGTCCGGCATCCGCGGGTCTACTACACGCCAGCGGTAGCCGTCGAAAGCGACCTGGTACGTAGCCCCGCTGGCATCCCTGATGTAGTAGAAGCTCAGGCCAGGGTACGGCGAGGGTTGCTCGTAGATACCTTCTTTGTGAATGCCATCGACGCGGTAACGCAGTTTTTCACGGTTGATGTTCACGCTTGCCGAAGGCGGCAACTTCAGCGGTGGAGGCGAGGGTATTCCACGCAACGCGCGGCGCATCACGGTTGTTCCACCCAGGTTGTTGACGGCGTCGTTGGCGTAGGTGAAGGCGTCGACGATGTGTTTCAACACGTCAACGCGTTGCCCTTGTTTGAAGGCCTTGTGCGCATCGATCACCGACAGGATCGAACGCCCCAACGATACCGCCACCAGTGCCCGGTTGGGCAACACGAAGCTGATCAAGTCCAGAATGAGCGTCAGCCCGCGCAAGCCGAGCTCGCCCAGCAGTTCCCGCCGGGTATTGGTGCTGGCATCGACCGCGGCCAGCATGGCATTCACTTCAGCGAGGTAGCGGGCCTGGTGGAAATCGCCGGTGATCGTCGGGCGTAGTACATGGGGCCCCATGCCGCCTTTGGTCAGCCATAGCTCGATTTGCTCACGGTCGGCCAGCGGCAGGCGGTCTTTCAGGTAATCGCGCAGGGCAGGTTGTTTGCGCAGGGTCTTGAGCATGTGCCGGGTATTGCGAAACTCACGCCAGGCACGGCGGTCGGGGGCGTCCGGGGTGTAGACGATGAAGCGGGCGAAGCCTGGGCTGTCTGGGGTGACCAGCATGATGCCTTGCAGCGTATGCCCACCGATCAGCAACTGGCGCACGCTCAGTTGCGCTACGTCTGCCTGTTGGCGGGCATGGCTTTGCGGGTATTCGAGCAAGGTGGTGATCCAGGTGAACCCGCGCTCGAACGGGTCTTCGAGAAGGTGGCCGGCATAGTGCGCCTTGGCCGCTTCGGCGCGCATGCGCGCATGGCTGATGGCGACATAACTGTCCTGCCGCCACTGTGCCTGCGGCGATGTCAGCAAGTGGGTGCGCAAGTACTGGCTGTAGCTTTCACCCACATCCAGCTCACGGACCAGCTGCTTGACCTGGCTTGGGCTGACGCCATCGACGGTCACGCCCTGCTTGTCGTGCACCCTCGCCGTCAACCAGTAGTCGATATCGAGCAAGCTGACGTTGATCAGCGCCAGCTCGTCGATGCGGTAGGTCTGCTGGACCAGCTCGATGCTGTCGCCAACCTGCGGGCGGCTGGCGACGGGTATCCACGGGCCGGTGATGCTGGGCGGCAACACGGGGCCTATGGGCCTGGCCAGGGTGACACTGACATACAGGCCGAGCGGGTCGATATCCAGCTGGTGACGTTGGCGCAGTTGCGTGCGCAGGCGTTCACGCGTCCAGGCGAGCAGGCCATTGTGGTCGACGAATTGCTCAAGGCTGAGGATACCGGGTGCCGCCGCCTTGTCGATGGCGATCACCAGCTCTTGCAGGGTTTGCATGATGTGCGTGAGGCCCTGTGCCGAGGCGTTTTTCAGCCAGGCTGGCGAGTTGCGCTCCAGCAGCAGACCGTAGCGTGTCTGTAGCGCAGAGCGGCTGTCGGCCCATGGCAGCAGATCGGCGGCCGCGGTCAGGTCCGCTGTCAGCTTGGGCCAGTCCACCGTCGCCTGCTGCGCAGCTTCCTGCCAGGCCTGGGTCAGCGCGGCGTGCTGGCCGTCGATCAAGGCCTGAACCTGCGCCTGGATCATGTCCTCGTTGAACCATTCATAGCGCAGGCGCTCGGCGTTGCGGGCGTTGTCGCGGTCGTGTTCGTTGCTCATGTGCCGCAGCAGTGGCCGGCTTTGCTGCACGTCGTCCAGGCGTTCGCAAAGCTCGGTGTGCAGCTCGGCAAGGCTATCGAATGATTCGATGCCATGGGACAGGCTGCACAGCAGCGCGTAGTCGGTGGTGTTGCGAGGGTCTGGCATGCGGCCCTCGGGCCCGCCTTCGACGATCACGAAGGTGCCGGGCAGGTAGCTCCGCCAATTGGGTGTGGTGATGTCCAGTACGGGGCGGTAGATCTGCGGCCGTTGCGCGGCTGGTAAATGCTGGCGCTGCGAGGGCAGCGGCCTGTTGGCGCAGCAGGTGACCAGCTCGGCATGGCTCGAACCCAGCGTGTGGTCATCGCTGCGCAACGCGATTTGCGCCAGCAGTTGCTGGCGCAGCAGCGTAGCCAGGCGTGCCCGCCGGCTATCACCGCTCGCGGTGCCAAGCCAGTACTGCGCAAGGTCGGCGAAGTAGCGCTGCCGTGCGTTCAGCAGCGGCAGCGACGGGTCGGGCGCTGGGGGTGGGGTGAGCAGGGCGCTCAGTTGCGCATCAAAGGACTTGAAGTGTGTCAGGCTCATGGCGGGCTCCACGGTGAACAGGCCATGCAGCTTGGTGCCAGCTGGTGATACAGGCGTGTTAGCTGTTTACCTCATTTGCCGCTCAGGCCACGGAACCCGAGCCAGGCCGGAATGCCCAGCCCCAGCCAGGCCAGGGCGTCCCAGGCGCCGTCCCCGAGCAGCGCGGCGAACAGGCCGGCTGCGCCCAGTGCGGCGATGAGCCCAGGCCAGGCGAAGATCTGCCTGGTGCTGCGTGACGTGTGGCTCACGGGCGCGCCCCCCTGCTGCTGCGCAGCTTGGTCCACCACAGGTAGAGGCCGCTGCCGAGCACGATGATGGTCAGCACGTCCAGTGCTGCCCACAGCACCTGCATGGGCCGCCCGCCGTAGTCGCCAAAATGCAGGGGTTGCGACAGGCCCATGGCATCCATGTACCAGGGGCGTTCGCCGACGGCGGTCACTTGCAGCGTGCGTGCATCGATCAGGACCGGGGTCAGCAGGTGCGAAGTGAGGTGCGTGGCACCTTTCATGAACACCGCGTAGTGGTGCTCACTGGAGAAGCGTGTACCGGGGAAGGCGATGAAGTCTGGGCGCATGCCGGGGGCGGCCTGTTCGGCGATGGCCAGCAGGTCGCTGGCCGCAGCGCGTTCGCCCAGCGGTGGGGCGTTGCGGTAGGGGGCCACCATCGCCGCCAGGCTGTCGTTGCGCCAGGCAGCGATCACCAGGTCGGACAGGGCGCTGACCACGCCGGTTACACCGACAGTCAGTGCCCAGGCCAAGGTGACGATGCCGATCAGGTTATGCAGGTCGAGCCAGCGCAGGCGCCGGGATTTGTCGTGGCGCACGCTGGCGAAGCCCAGCCGGCGCATGAACGGGGCGTACAGCACGGTGCCGGACACGATCGCGACGACGAACAGCACGCCCATGAAGGCCAGCAGCAACTTGCCCGGCAGGCCGGCGAACATGTCCACGTGCAGGCGCAGCATCAGCATCATGAAGCCACCGTTGGCGGCGGGCATGGCTACCGCTTCGCCTGTGCGGGCGTCGAGCATGAAGGTGTGCGACAGGTTGGGCTCGGTACCGGCGGTGGCGGCGGTGATGGCCACCACGCCGTCGGGTTGGTCTTCTTCATAGCCAAAGTACTGCATGACCTCGCCGGGGCGGTGCTGCTCGGCCTTGAGCACCAGCTGTTGCAGGTCGAGGTGCGGGGTGCCGGGCGGCATTTCGCGCAGTTCGGCGGCGTCGCCCAGCAGGTGTTCGAGTTCGTGGTGGAAGATCAGCGGCAGGCCGGTGAGGGCGAGCAACAGCAGGAACAGGGTACAGACCAGGCTGCTCCAGGTGTGGACCGCTGACCAGCGGCGGATGGTTGGGCTTTTCATCACGGTACCGTTTTTTGCCTGAGGAATTGGAGGGGGCCGCAACGCGGCCCCGGCTCACTCAGAACTTGTAGGTGGCGCTGGCCACGACACTCCGCTCGTCGCCGTAGTAGCAGTAGTACGAGTCACAGGTGGAGAGGTAGTCCTTGTCCAGCAGGTTGGTCGCATTGAGCGCGACCGACGCCCCTTTCAGGCTGTTGTCCAGGCGGCCCAGGTCGTAATGCACCGAGGCATCGAACACCGTGTAGGCATTGGCCTTGCCCAGCCAGGTGTTGCCTTGGTCACCATAGGTATTACCGGTGTAGCGTGCCCCCAGGCCGATGCCGAAGCCGTCCAGTACGCCCGAGTGGAAGGTATAGTCGCCCCACACCGAGGCCTGCTGGTTAGGCATCAGTTGCAGGCGGTTGCCCTTGAACTGACCATCCTGCACTTCGGATTTGGCTAGGGTGTAGGCGGCAATTACCTTCAGGTTGTCGGTAACGTCGGAAACCGCTTCAAGCTCCAGGCCGCGGACTTTCACTTCGCCGGTCTGGCTGGTGACACTGGTGTTGCCGTCGTTGCTGGTGACCAGCACATTCTTTTGAGTCAGGTCATACACCGCGGCCGAGAGCAACGTATTTGAACCGGGGGGCTGGTATTTGACACCCAGTTCCCACTGCTTGCCTTCGGTTGGTTTGAACGACTTCAGTGGGTCCGCATCGGCCTTGCTGGCGGGCTGGAAAGATTCTGCATAGGACAGGTAAGGCACAAACCCCGAATCGAAGACGTAACTGATCGCCGCGTTGCCGCTGAAGTTACTGTCGCGCTGGGTGTTGGTAGCGTCGCCTTTGTTGAAGAACGTTGTACCGGTGTGTACCCAGTCCTCCCGACCACCCAAGGTCAGCCGCCAGTTGCCCAGCGCCATCTGGTCCTGCACGTACAGGCCGGTCTGAATGGTTTTCTGGTCGTAGTCGTAGTAGGCAGTGGAACGGTCCGGTCTGCTGATCGGCAAACCGTAGACCGGGTCGTTGACATTGATGGGCGGCGCAGCGCCATAGATCGTCAGGAAATTGTTGTTGGTACGTTGGTGGTCCAGGCCGAGCAGCAAGGTGTGGCTGATGGCGCCTGTGCTGAAATCACCCTGAAAGTTGTTGTCGACGGCGAACTGGCTGATGTCCTCGTCAACGTTGGTGGTACTACGCCCCACGTTGCCTTGGTCGTCCACGACCATGCCGAACTCCGGCAAGTAGCTGTTGACGGTGATCGTCTGGAACGACAGCTCGGACTTGGTATAGCGCAAGTTTTGCCGGAACTGCCACACGTCGTTGAAACGGTGCTCGAACGCGTAGCCCAGCGCGTAGTAGGTACGGTCGTAGAATTCGTAATTCGGGTCACCCAGGTTCTTGTGGTGCGAGATCTTGCCGAACGGCATGTTGATCTTGGTGCCCTGGATCGGTCGGAACTGGCTGGTGACCCCGGTATCGTCGCGGGTGAACTGGGAGAGGAAGGTCAGCGAGGTATCTTCGTCCACGTTCCAGGTCAGGCTCGGGGCGATGTTGTAGCGCTTGTTGTCGATGTGATCGACCTGCGTACCGCTGTCACGGATCACACCGCTCACGCCATACAGCAAGCGGCCGTCGTCATCGATCTTGCCGGTGCTGGCGAAGTTGATCTGGCGGTGGTTGTCACTGCCATATTGCAGTTCGATTTCATGCGCGCTTTCGGCTTGCGGGCGGCGGCTGACCATGTCCAGCAGGCCGCCGGGTGGGGTCTGGCCATAGACCGAAGAAGCCGGGCCGCGCAGCAGCGCCAGGCGGTCGAGGTTCCAGGTTTCGGCTTTCGGGTTGGCGTACACGCCACGTGGCAACGGCAGGCCATCCAGGAACTGGGTGGGCTCGAAGCCGCGCACACGCATCCAGTCATAGCGGGTGTCGCTGCCGAAGCTGGCAGAGACGATGCCTGGCATATAGCGCACGGCGTCGTCGAGGCTATGCACGCCGCGGTCTTTCATCTGCTCGCGGGTCGCCACGGAAATGGACCGTGGGACTTCGACCAGGGCGGTGTCGGTCTTGGTGCCGGCGGCCGTGCGCTGGGCCAGGTAGCCGTCGACCGGGCCCCATGCACTTTCACTGGCGCTGCTGGCGTTCACGGTAATTTCCGGCAAGGCCAGGCTGCCCTCCGGCACCGCGACCAGGCTGTAGCTGCCCGCGCTGCTCTGCTGCAATTGCAGGCCGCTGCCCAGCAGCGCTGCCTGCAGGGCGCCGAGCCCGTCATAGCGGCCGTTGACCGGCGCCGACGTGCGACCACTGACCAGCGCCGGGTTCAGGGCCAGGGCGATGCCGGCCTGGCTGGCGATCTGGTTCAGGGCAGTGGCCAGCGGTGCACTGGGCAGGTTGTAGGCGCGCAGCGCGGATTGCTCGGCGGCGAACAAGGCAGGGCTGACCAGCGGCGCGGCCATGCCGATGGCCAGGGCCATCAGGCTGGGGCGCAGGATACGATCTACGGCACGGGACATGCGGCGGTTCCTCGACGGGTAAGTGCTTGCTGCATCCTTGCCGAGCGAGAATCGAAAAGTGACAGGGCGAATCTGAAAAAAAGTGAGAATTGTTTGTAAGAGCAGGGGCGCCTGCGATCAGGCTGCTACAGCGCTACCTGGGCGTGACCTTCACCCACCACTGGGTATGCCGCTCGACCTTCACCGGCAGCACCGGCTCCAGTGAGGCCAGTGCCAGGTCGGTATCGGTCAGCGGGAAGCTGCCGCTTACCCGCAGGTCGGCGACTGCTGCATCCACGCCCAGGTAGCCGATGCGGTACTTGCCCAGCACCGCCAGCAAGTCGCCAAGGCGTACGTCGTCGACCACCAGCATGCCGCGCGTCCAGGCATCGGCACCGGCCGGCACTGCGCTGACCTGGCCCAGGCCATCGGCATGCATCAGCACCTGCTGGCCTTCGCGCAACACCTGCTCGTCACCGCTGTTATGCGGCATGGCCGCGACCGACGCTTGCAACACTTCAAGGCGCGTGCCTGCGGCTTCACGACGTACCGGGAAGCGCGTGCCCAGTGGGCGCAAGCGGCCATCGTCGGTGCGCACCAGCAGCGGGCGTGGGTCCTGGTGGCCGGTATCGACCGAGATTTCACCCTGGTGCAGCACGATCACCCGTTGCGCACCGGCGTAGTCGATGTCTACCGCGGTGTGGGTATTGAGGCTCAACAGGGTGCCGTCGGCCAGGCGCAAGGTGCGCAACTCGCCGGTGGCGGTACGCTGGTCGGCAAGCCAGTAGCTTGGCGCCAGTGACGGTGCGCCGACCCAGACCAGCAGCGAGCCGAGCAGGAACATGCCGGCCAGGCCGCCGCCGACCTTGCCGATGCGTCGGCGCAGGCTGGCGCGCGACTGCAGCAACGCCTGGCGCGCCGGGCCGGCGGCTGCGCTGAGCCGCTGGTCCATGGCGCCGAGCTGTCGCCAGGCGCGCGCGTGTTCTTCGCTGGCGGCATGCCAGCGCATGAACTCGCCACGTTCGGCAGGGCTGTCGCTGCCGCCGTCGAGGTTGAGTTTCCAGGCAATGGCAGCTTCCAGTACACGCGACGAGACCGGTGCGTTGCTCACGTCGGCTCCCCGTACAGGGCCACGTAGCACTGGCGCATACCCTGGGCGAGGTACTGGCGCACCCGCGACACCGAAACGCCCAGGCGCTCGGCGATTTCGGCATGGCCCATGCCATCCAGGCGGTTGTGCAGGAACGCCGCGCGGGCTTTGCTCGACAGCTTGCCAAGCAGGCGGTCGATGGCTTTGAGGTCTTCCAGAATCAGGTGCTGTACTTCGGGGGAGGGGTGTTCGGCTTCCGGCACCAGTGCCAGTTCCGCGAGGTAGGCCTGTTCCAGTGCGGCGCGCCGGAAGTGGTCGAACATCAGCCCCTTGGCCACGGCTGCAAGAAAGGCACGCGGTTCGCGGGGCGAGGCCAGCTGCTCGCGGCCTAGCAGGCGCACGAAGGTGTCCTGGCTCAGGTCTTCGGCACGTTGGCGGCAGGCCATGTTGCGTTGCAACCAGGCGAGCAGCCAGCCGCGGTGATCGCGGTACAGCGTACCAACCAGATCGGCGTGTGGGCTCTGTGCAGAAGGCAAGCAGCGTCCCCCCGGAACGTATGCATTAACTAACGATAATTATTCGCGATTGTTGCAGAGGGGAGGGGGTGGGTGCAATGGACGCTTATCGGTTCGCCTGCATGGGGTTGGCCAAGGGCCTGCGGTTTCACCGGCGCTGCGTAGCCCTGGCCTCACATGCCATGGCTCTGCACCTTGCGTCGCCGCCAGCCGCGCAGGCGCTGTTCCAGTTGCAGCGGGCTGTCCAGTTGTTGGCGCCGGGCCTGGCTGAACAGGATCAGCACAAGTTCTGCGGTGACCTGGGCATCAGCGCTGGCGTGGTGGCGTTCTTCCACCTGCAGCCCAAAGCGCGCCACCCAGTCATCCAGGCCGGCCTCGCGCAGAACCGTGTCGGGGTTGAGCATCGGCGCCAGCTCGGCCACATCCAGAAACGGCGACTGCAAGCGGTAACCCAGGCTTTCTTTCAATGCCCGCGCCAGCATGCGCTGGTCGAACGGAGCATGGAATGCCAGCACCGGGCTATCGCCAATGAAGTCGAGCAGGTCCAGCAAGGCTTCAGCGGGCTCGCAACCGGCGGCCAGGGCGCTTGGCCCTAGCCCGTGAATCAGCACGCTGGCGTTGGTTTTCAGCAGTGGCCGCTGCAGGGTGCGTTCGAATTGCTGGGCAAAGTCGATGGCCCCGTCCTCGATGGCCACTGCGCCGATCGACAGTACCTGATCACGGTTGGGGTTGAGCCCGCTGGTTTCCAGGTCCAGCACCACCCAGCGCTGCTCACGCAACGTGCACACACCCAGGGGCGCAGGTTTAGGCTGCCGGGCCAGGCGCTGGCGCGTGGCAGGGTCCAGCGCGGGTGTGCCGGGGCGCAGCCAGGCGAACAGACTCATAACTGGTACCGCAGGGCCAGGCTGCTTTGCAGGCGCTGGGCCTGGCGCAGGGACTCGCGCAGGATACGCCGGTCCAGGTGGTTGAGGCTGTCCGGGTCGAGCCGGTTGGAATACGGCAGGTTGGCGCGGGTCTGGCGTTGATGCTGTTGCATGCGGGTCTGCTGGATGAAGTGATACGCCTCTTCATAGGCCGCGCCGTCCAGTGCTTCGATCACCCCTTTGGCGACCAACTGGCGCAGGCGCTCCAGGGTATTGCAGGCGCCGATGCCGTTGGCCAGCGCCAGCAGCCGGGCACCATCGACGAAGGGCGTCAGGCCCTGGACCTTCAGGTCGAGGGTGGCCGCCTTGTCACTGCCTTGGCGGGTCAGCACGAACTCGCGCAGGCGGCCCACTGGCGGGCGCTGGCGCAGGGCGTTTTCCGCCATCATGCGCTGGAATATACGGTTGTCGGCCACCTGCGCCAGCACGCCTTGGCGCAGCTGCTCGCAGCCCTGCTCGTCGCCCCACACCACCCGCAGGTCGAAGTAGATGCTTGAGCCCAGCAGGTTTTCCGGGCTGGCTTCGCGGACAAAACCGGCAAAGCGCCGCGCCCACTCGGCACGCGACAGGCACAGCGCAGGGTTGCCGGCCATGATATTGCCCGCACACAAGGTGAAGCCACACTGGGCCAGGCACTGGTTGATGTACTGCGCCAGCGGCAGCAGGCGGGCACGTACGGCATCGGCCTCGGTGCTGTCTACCGCCTCGAAAAGGATGCCGTTGTCCTGGTCGGTGTGCAGGGTCTGTTCGCGACGCCCTTCGCTGCCAAAGCACAGCCAGCTGAAAGGCACCCCAGGGTCGCCGCGTTCAGCCAGGGCCAGTTCGATGACCCGGCACACGGTATGGTCGTTGAGCAGGGTGATGATCTGGGTGATCTGGGTGGACGAGGCGCCGTGGGCGAGCATCCGTTCGACCAGTTGGCTGATCTCGCCGCGCAGCGAGACCAGGCTGTCCAGCCGCGGTGCATGGCGAATGGTGCGCGCCAGGTGCACCAGGTCGACCCGTTGCAGCGAGAACAGGTCGCGCTCCGAAACCACGCCACACAGCCGGCCGTTTTCCACCAGGCACACGTGGGCAATGTGCCGCTCGGTCATTGCCATGGCTGCGTCGAAAGCACTGGCCTGTGGGCTGAGGTAGAACGGCTTGGCGGTCATGTGCCGGGCAATCGGCGCACCCAGCTCGGCGTCCGCCGCGGCCACCACCTGGCGCAGGTCGCGCAGGGTGAAGATGCCGGTGGGGTAGCGCTGCGTGTCAACCACGACGATGCTGCCCACCTGCTGCTCGTGCATCAGCCGCACGGCTTCGCGCAGCGGCGTATCCGCGCTGCACACCACCGGGTGCCGCATGGCCAGTTCGCCCAGCGGCGTGTTCAGCGAGTACTGGGTACCCAGGGTTTCCACCGCACGCTGGCGAACCTGCTGGTTCACCTGGTCGAGCAGGCTGCTTACCCCGCGCAGGGCAAAATCCCGAAACACTTCAGACATCGAGAACACGCGGATGAACGCTGCCTTGTTCAGTTGCAGGCAGAAGGTGTCTTCGCCGGCCAGATGCTCGGTGCGGGTGGCCCGTTCGCCGAGCAGGGCGGCCAGCGGGAAGCACTCGCCGCTGGTGATTTCGAAGGTGGTTTCGACCCCCGGTTTCACCAGGTGCTGACGCTCGCCCACCACCCGGCCCTGCTTGACGATGTAGAAATGCTCGACCGGCCCGTCTGCCGGCTTGACGATGCTTTCGCCGCTGGCATAGAAGCGCAGCTGGCACTGCTCCACCAAGTAGGCCAGGTGGCTGTGTTCCATCTGGTTGAACGGCGGAAAGCGCTGCAGAAACTGCAGCGTGCCCTGAATGTTCTGCAGCACTGCGGTCCTGCCCGCCTGGCTGTAGGCGTCCTTTTTGCTCATGAAACCGACCGTATCGCTATGCCGAACTATATATATCTATATATAGGTGCCGGCCATGTTGTTCTCTGCCTCCATGGTCGGCTTGCGGCGGGGTGGTGCCCATTGGACGTAAGTCTATGAGCACACCTGTCAAAGACCCGACGAAAGGCGAACCGGGTTACGCAAGTTCTGCGGTCCTATGGCTGAAGCGGAATTTTTTTGACGAGATGGCCATGCCTGAGCAAATCGATATTCTAAGCGACGAAGAGCGCGAGGCATTGGGTATGGCCAGTGCGCCGGTGGTCGTAAAGCCGTTGGTGCTGGTGGTGGACGACAACGCGGTGAACCGTGAAGCGTTGATCCTGTACCTGAAAAGCCGGGGCATTGAGTGTGTGGGCGCGGACGGGGCCGAGGAGGCCAGGTTGTACCTGCATTTCCAGCAGCGCATCGGTTTGATGATTACCGATTTGCGCATGCAGCCAGAGGATGGGCTGGAGCTGATCCGCAAGATTCGCGAGTCGGAGCGGGCAGCGTTGTCGATCATCGTCGTGTCGGGCGACACCGATGTGGCAGAGGCGGTGGACGTGATGCACCTGGGGGTGGTGGACTTCCTGCTCAAGCCGGTGAACCTGGACAAGTTGCTGGAACTGGTGAAGAAAGAGCTGAAAATTGATTGAGGCAGAGAGGGGCTGCTTTGCAGCCCTATCGCGACACAAGGCCGCTCCTACAGGTGCAGCGCAAGTTTTGATATTTGCGATATCCCTGTAGGAGCGGCCTTGTGTCGCGATAGGGCCGCAAAGCGGCCCCCGTACGCAGGTGTGAACTTACAACCCGTTACGCGCCTTGTACTCGCGACGACGGCGGTGCAGCACTGGCTCGGTATAGCCATTGGGCTGCTTGCCACCTTCGACCACCAGCTCCACAGCCGCCTGGAACGCAATGTTGTCGTCGAAGTTCGGTGCCATCGGGCGGTACAGAGGGTCAGCGGCGTTCTGCTGGTCGACCACCACCGCCATACGCTTGAGGCTTTCCAGCACCTGCGCCTGGCTGACCACGCCGTGGCGCAGCCAGTTGGCCAGCAGTTGCGCGGAGATGCGCAGGGTGGCGCGGTCTTCCATCAGGCCGACGTTGTTGATGTCTGGCACCTTCGAGCAACCGACACCCTGGTCGATCCAGCGCACGACATAGCCGAGGATGCCCTGGGCATTGTTGTCCAGCTCGTTGCGGATCTCTTCCTCCGACCAGTTGGTGTCGGCGGCCAGCGGGATGGCCAGGATATCGTCCACCGACGCCGGGGTGCGCGAGGCCAGTTCACGCTGGCGTGCCTGTACGTCCACCTTGTGGTAGTGCAGGGCATGCAGGGTGGCCGCAGTTGGCGACGGCACCCAGGCGGTGTTGGCACCGGCCAGCGGGTGGGCGATCTTCTGCTCGAGCATGGCGGCCATCAGGTCGGGCATGGCCCACATGCCTTTGCCGATCTGCGCACGGCCTTGCAGGCCGGTCGCCAGGCCGACATCGACGTTGTTGTTCTCGTAGGCACCGATCCACTTCTCGTTCTTCATGGCACCTTTGCGCACCACGGCGCCGGCCTCCATCGAGGTGTGAATTTCATCGCCCGTGCGGTCGAGGAAGCCGGTGTTGATGAACGCGACGCGCTCGGCAGCGGCCTTGATGCAGGACTTGAGGTTGACCGTGGTCCGGCGCTCCTCGTCCATGATGCCGACCTTCACGGTGTTGCGCGGCATGCCCAGCAGGTCTTCGACCTGGCTGAAAATCTCGGCGGCAAACGCCACTTCCTCAGGGCCATGCATCTTCGGCTTGACGATGTACACGCTGCCACTGCGGGTATTCTTGCGGCTGGTGTTGCCATTGAGGTTGTGCAGGGCGATCAGGTTGGTGAACAGGCCATCCTGGATGCCTTCCGGAATTTCGTTGCCCTGGGCGTCGAGAATTGCCGGGTTGGTCATCAGGTGGCCAACGTTACGCACGAACAGCAGCGAACGGCCGTGCAGGGTCACGCTGCCACCGTTGGGCGCAGCGTACTCGCGGTCGGGGTTCATGGTGCGGGTGAAGGTCTTGCCACCTTTGCTCACGCTTTCGGCCAGGTCGCCCTTCATCAGGCCCAGCCAGTTGCGGTAGACGATGACCTTGTCGTCGGCATCGACGGCGGCGACCGAGTCTTCGCAGTCCATGATGGTGGTCAGTGCCGACTCCATCAGGATGTCTTTGACGCCAGCGGCGTCGGTGCTGCCGACCGGTGTGTTGGCATCGACCTGGATTTCGAAATGCAGGCCGTTGTGTTTCAGCAGCACGGCAGTCGGTGCCGCGGCGTCGCCCTGGAAGCCGATCAGCTGGGCGTCGTCACGCAGGCCGGTGTTGGTGCCGCCCTTCAGGGTGACCACCAGCTTGCCAGCTTCGATGCGGTAGGCGGTGGAGTCGACGTGCGACCCAGCCGCCAGGGGCGCGGCTTCGTCAAGGAAGGCGCGGGCGAAAGCGATCACCTTGTCGCCACGCACTTTGTTGTAACCCTGGCCTTTTTCGGCGCCGCCTTCATCGCTGATGGCATCGGTGCCGTACAGCGCGTCGTACAGCGAACCCCAACGGGCGTTGGCGGCGTTGAGGGCAAAACGGGCATTCATCACCGGCACGACCAGCTGCGGGCCGGCCATATGGGCGATTTCTTCGTCCACGTTCTGGGTGGTGGCCTGGAAATCGTCGGCTTGTGGCAGCAGGTAGCCGATTTCCTGGAGGAATGCTTTGTAGGCTGCGGCGTCGTGGGCCTGGCCTTTGCGTGCCTGATGGTAGGCGTCGATCTTGGCTTGCAGCTCGTCGCGCTTGGCGAGCAGGGCTTTGTTCTTTGGAGCGAGGTCATTGATGATCTTCTCTGCACCCGCCCAGAACTGCTCGGCGACGATGCCGGTCCCGGGGATGGCTTCGTTGTTCACGAAGTCGTACAGGACCTTGGCGACCTGAAGGCCACCGACTTGAACGTATCCAGTCATTGCTTGCCTCACTCTGCTCAGCTATTTCGCTCTTCTGTATTAAGCCTGTAGCGCTTCTCTAAACACGTACCAGTACTTGCCCCCGGGGAGGACCCCGAGCGCGGCTGGGTGCAGCCCGCCAGACTGGCTGGCAGACAGTGTGCGTATTTTCACAGGCGCCTTGGCAGACATCCAAACGACGTTTTGTAGTCCGCGCCACGGGATACTACATGAAGCAGTAGACGGGGCAAATCAGACTAAAAGCGCCGTTGTGCGACCCATTGGTCGCGTATGGTCACGCTGGGAGCAGGTATGTTCGCAAAAAAAGGGTGGATTGTTCCAGATAAATCTTGAAACAGTACACGATTGGCTGTGCGGATTGCCCTGCGGCAGGTTGCCGCGCCTTGCCTATACTGAGCCGATCCCCTGATTTTCTGCGCTTGGCGCGGTTCGACACGAGGAACGGCTTGTGGATCATCTTGTACTGACTGTTATCGCCCCTGACAAGGCCGGCCAGGTGGAACGTGTTGCGCAGTGCATCGCAGACCACAGCGGCAACTGGCTGGAAAGCCGCATGTCGCGTATGGCCGGGCAGTTTGCCGGGATCCTGCGGGTGGCGGTGCCGGTTGAACATCACGATGGGCTGGTGGCGGCGTTGCAGGGGCTGGCCCAGTACGACATTCGTGTGCTGGTTGCAGAGAGCGGGGTGGAACCCTCGTGTACCTGGAAGCCGATTGCCATGGAACTGGTCGGCAATGACCGGCCGGGGATCGTGCGGGACATCACTCGTTTGCTGGCGGAGTTGCAGGTGAACGTGGAACGGTTCACGACAGAAGTGCGGCCGGCACCGATGAGCAGCGAGCCGCTGTTCCATGCCGATGCCTTGTTGGCCTTGCCCCTGGCCTTGCCGCTGGACGAGCTGCAGCAGCGGCTGGAGAGTCTGGCGGATGACTTGATGGTGGAGTTGCGGTTGCGGGCGGAGGATTGAGTGGATTGGCCGGGGGCCGCTTTGCGGCCCATCGCGACGCAAGGCCGCTCCTACAGGGGATTTGGTAAAGACATCCCTTGCGGTTATCCCAGTATCACGGGGAAGGCCCTGTGGATAACCTGGGGGTTCACCTCCCTAGCCCAGGCAATGCGCCCGTTGCAGAGGTTTGCTCAAAAAACACCCAAAATCCAGCAGCTTGTGCACAAAGCACGGGGACGAGGGTGTGGATAACCTTTGGAGATGTCTCTGCAGGCCAGGTACTCCATGGCCTGCAGAGTTTTGATCGTTTTTTGATCAGGCGCGCTTGCGCAAACTTAGCCAGGCATCCACGCTGTAAATGGCCAAGCCAGCCCAGATGAACATGAAGGCTACCAGGGTGCTGGAGGACAAATGCTCATCGAACAGCAGCACCGCCTGCAGCAGTACCAGGGTTGGCGCCAGGTATTGCAGGAAGCCGAGGGTGGTGTAGGGCAGGTGCCGTGCTGCGGCGTTGAAGCACACCAGCGGTACCAGGGTCACCGGCCCCGCAGCCATCAGCCAGAGCGCTTCGCTGCTGGTGTAGAACGCGCCTTGTGCACTCATGGCCGTTGGGTGCAGCAGCAACCAGCCCAGGGCCAGCGGTACCAGCATCCAGGTTTCCACGACCAACCCCGGCAGCGCCGCAACCGGGGCCTGTTTGCGGATCAGCCCGTAGAAGCCAAAGCTCAGCGCCAGCGCCAGCGACACCCAGGGCAGGCTGCCCACCTGCCACACCTGCTGGGCCACGCCAACTGCAGCCATGCCCACTGCCAGCCATTGCAGGCGGCGCAGCCGCTCGCCCAGCAGCAGCATGCCCAGCAGCACGTTGATCAGCGGGTTGATGTAGTAACCCAGGCTGGCCTCGAGCATGCGCCCGTTGTTGACCGACCACACATAGGTCAGCCAGTTGAAGGCGATCAGCGCCCCGCTCAGGGCCAGGACCCCCAGTCGGCGCGGGTTGTCGCGCAGCTCGCGCCACCAGCCGGGGTGTTTCCACAGCAGTAGCAGCAGCGAGCCGAACAGTGCCGACCAAAGCACCCGGTGGACGATGATCTCCACCGCCGGGACGCTCTGGATTGCCTTGAAGTAAATCGGGAACAGGCCCCAGATGATGTAGGCGCTCAGGCCCAATAGATACCCGCGACGCGGGTTTGCGGCGTGCATGCAGAATCCTTGCTTAGGTAGCTAAATAAAGCGACCCCTATTGTAGACAGAGGCGTGCACCCTTTTAGAACAATTTCAGCGGGGCTTCATCCAGCGCCGCCATTTGTTCGCGCAGGGCGAGGATCTGATCGCCCCAATAGCGCGGCTGGCCGAACCAGGGGAAGCTGGGCGGGAATGCCGGGTCATCCCAGCGCCGCGCCAGCCACGCGCTGTAATGCAACTGGCGCAGCGCCCGCAGCGGTTCGATCAGGGCCAGCTCGCGCGGGTCGAAATCGTGGAACTCGTTGTAGCCGTCGATCAGTTCGGCCAACTGCCCCAGGCGCTCCTGGCGGTCGCCGGCCAGCATCATCCACAGGTCTTGTACGGCGGGGCCCATGCGGCAGTCGTCGAGGTCGACCACGTGGTACACGTCTTCGCGGTGCATCAGGTTGCCGGGGTGCAGGTCGCCATGCAGGCGGATGAGCTGGTGCGGGGTGCGGGCGTAGATGTCCTCGACCCGCTTGAGCAGGTCGCGGGCGACTGACGCGTACGCCGGCAGCAGCTCGCGGGGTACAAAGCCCCCATCGAGCACAGTGTTCAGCGAGGCATGGCCGAAACTGTCCACAGTCAGCGCTTCACGGTGAGCGAACGGTTTGCAGGCGCCGACGGCATGCAGGCGGCCAAGCAGTTGCCCCAGGCGGTAGAGCTGGTCGAGGTTGCCAGGCTCCGGGGCATGGCCGCCACGGCGCGGGAACAACGTGAAGCGAAAGCCCTGGTGCTCGAACAAGGTACGGCCGGCGTGCTGCATGGGCGCTACGACCGGCACTTCGCAATCGGCCAGTTCAGCGGTAAAGCTGTGTTCTTCGAGGATGGCCGCATCGCTCCAGCGGCCAGGCCGGTAGAACTTGGCGATCAGCGGCTGCGCCCCCTCGATGCCCACCTGGTAGACGCGGTTCTCGTAGCTGTTCAGTGCCAGCACCCGGGCATCGCTGAGAAAGCCGAGGCTTTCCACGGCGTCCAGGACCAGGTCAGGGGTGAGGGTATCGAACGGATGGGACATGGGAGCTCCGGGGGTATACGGCATGGGCTCCATGGTACAGGGTTATCCCTGTAGCGTACCCGTAGGGTTTACCCGCGAACCGCCTGCGCCACAGTCGGCCTAGGCAGGCACCCCGAGCAACACATAGGCAGGGTGGAACTGAACCCGTACCTGCTGGCCGGCCAACCAACCCGCCTCTGCCATGGCACACAGCGTTTGCCCGTTGCCCAGCGCCAACCGGACTTCATTGGGCCCGTCGGCCTCCACCAGCACGTCTTCCACCGTGGCCCGCAGGCAATTGCTCCCCGCTTCAGGCTTGTCCCCCTCGGCCAGCAACTGCACCCAGCCTGCCTTGAGTAGTGCCACCACCCTGCTGCCCAAGGTCAGCTCCAACCGCGCGGTGCTGTCGTGGGTGATCAGCGCGTCGATCTCCAGCCCGCCACCCAGCGCCAGGCTGACCCGGTCATAGCGGCCCTCACGGCGCAGGCCGCTGACCTGGCCCTGCAGCTGGTTGCGCGCGCTGGTGCGTAGCATCAGGCGCCCAAGCAAGTCGAGGTCGCTGGACTCTTCCGCGGCCTCGAGAATTTGCGCCTGCAGGGCCTGCAGCCTTTGGTACAGGCGCAATATGCGCTGACCCTCCACCGACAGCCGGGCGCCCCCACCCCCACGCCCGCCAGTGCTGCGCTCGACCAAGGGCTGACTGGCCAGGTTGTTGAGCTCATCGATGGCGTCCCAGGCTGCCTTGTAGCTGATGCCCGCCGCCTTGGCCGCACGGGTGATCGAGCCTTGCTCGGCAATGTGCTGCAGCAGTGCGATGCGCTGCGGGCGCCGGGCGATGTGCTGGGTGAGTAGAGTGGGCAAGGGCATGGGCATCCGGTCGCTGTAGGGGCCTGGGGCGAATAGTGTGGCGTAGCGGCAGGGTTATACATACCCCGGCTTTGGCGTACGCGCCAGGCAATACACATCCACCCGCTGTGCCCCGGCTTTGCGCAACACCTGGGCAATGGCCTGGGCGGTAGCGCCAGTGGTCAACACGTCATCGACGATGGCGACGTGCTTGCCAGGCAGGTCACCGGCGACCGCAAACGCCTGGCGCAGATTGCGCCGCCTGCCTTTGGCACTCAACCGCTGCTGCGCGGGGGTTTCCCGAGTGCGCAGCAGTACCCGCTCATCGCACGGTATGCCCACGTGCGACGCCAGCCAGCGGGCCAGCAGCCCGGCCTGGTTGAACCCACGCTCGCGCAGTCGACGCCTGGCCGTGGGCACAGGCAACAGCAGTTCAGGGCGTGGCAGCCCCTCGGCATAGCGGTAGCGTAGCCCTTGCCCAAGCAACTCGGCCATCAAACGCCCCAACGGCCACTGCCGGTTGTGCTTGAAGCGGCTGATCAATGTGTCGACCGGAAAGCCGAAATGCCACAGGGCAAAGACCTGTTCGAACGCCGGCAAGCAGCGGCTGCACTGGGCGCAGGCGAGGCCGGCCATGGGCAGTGGCAGGGCGCAGTAGCGGCAATGGTCGCCCAGCCAGGGCAACTCTTGCTCACAACCGACGCACAGCGGGTAGTGTTGCCCGGCAGGCGCGTCGCACAATAAACAGATATGGTTAATAAGTGAGCACTTGTAAACCAGTCGTTTCCAGTTGAGTTGACAGTTCATAGGCCATCCGTGACTATGCGAGTTATCCGTGATGCGCTGGCGGGCTTTCCTGTCCCCGCGCCAGCTTAAGCCTAAACAAGGAAACGCCGATGAGCGCCAGCACAACTGCAACAACACGTCACGACTGGTCCCTGGCCGAGGTCAAGGCCCTGTTCCAGCAGCCTTTCAATGACTTGCTGTTCCAGGCGCAGACGGTGCACCGCGCGCATTTCGACCCCAACCGCGTGCAGGTTTCGACGTTGCTGTCGATCAAGACCGGGGCCTGCCCGGAAGATTGCAAATATTGTCCACAGTCCGGCCACTACAACACCGGGCTGGAAAAACAGAAGTTGATGGAAGTGCAGAAGGTGCTGGAAGAAGCAGCGCGCGCCAAAGCCATTGGCTCGACCCGCTTCTGCATGGGCGCGGCGTGGAAGCACCCGTCGGCCAAAGACATGCCTTATGTGCTGGAGATGGTCAAAGGGGTGAAGGCCTTGGGCCTGGAAACCTGCATGACCCTGGGCAAGCTCGACCAGGAACAGACCCAGGCCCTGGCCCAGGCAGGCCTCGACTACTACAACCACAACCTCGACACCTCGCCGGAGTTCTACGGCAGCATCATCACTACGCGCACCTACAGCGAGCGCCTGCAGACCCTGGCCTACGTGCGCGATGCGGGCATGAAGATTTGCTCGGGCGGCATCCTGGGCATGGGCGAGTCGCTGGACGACCGCGCCGGGCTGCTGATCCAGCTGGCCAACCTGCCCGAACACCCCGAGTCGGTGCCGATCAACATGCTGGTCAAGGTGGCCGGTACGCCGCTGGCCGAGGAGGAAGATGTCGACCCGTTCGACTTCATTCGCATGCTGGCCGTAGCCCGCCTGTTGATGCCCAAGTCGCATGTGCGCCTGTCTGCTGGCCGTGAGCAGATGAACGAGCAGATGCAGGCCCTGGCCTTCATGGCCGGTGCCAACTCGATTTTCTACGGTGAAAAACTGCTGACCACTGCCAACCCGCAGGCTGACAAGGACATGCAGCTGTTCGCGCGCCTGGGCATCAAGCCTGAAGCACGCGAGGAGCACGCCGACGAAGTGCACCAGGCCGCCATCGAGCAGGCGCTGGTCGAGCAGCGTAGCAGCGAGATGTTCTACAACGCCGCGACCGCCTGAGATGGCTTTCGACCTGGCCGCGCGCCTCGCCGAACGGCGCGCTGCAGACCTGTACCGGCAACGGCCACTGCTGGAAAGCCCGCAGGGCCCGGAGGTGGTGGTCGACGGCCAGCGCTTGCTGGCCTTCTGCAGCAACGATTACCTGGGCCTGGCCAACCACCCCGAGGTAGTTGATGCCTGGCAAGCCGGTGCCGAGCGCTGGGGTGTCGGTGGCGGTGCGTCGCACCTGGTGATCGGCCATAGCACACCACACCACCAGGTCGAAGAGGCGCTGGCTGAACTGACGGGGCGCCCACGTGCGCTGCTGTTTTCCACCGGCTACATGGCCAACCTGGGCGCCATCACCGCGCTGGTGGGGCAGGGCGACACGGTGCTGCAGGACCGCCTGAACCATGCCTCGCTGCTCGATGGCGGGCTGCTCAGCGGTGCGCGGTTCAACCGCTACCTGCACAACGACCCGGCCAGCCTGGCCAGCCGCCTGGACAAGGCCGTTGGCAATACCCTGGTGGTCACTGACGGTGTGTTCAGCATGGACGGCGACCTAGCCGACCTGCCGGCCCTGGCCGAGGTCGCCCGGGCCCGGGGTGCCTGGCTGATGGTGGACGATGCCCATGGCCTGGGCACCCTTGGCGCTCAGGGCGGTGGTATCGTCGAGCACTTCGGCCTGGGCGTGGACGATGTACCGGTGCTGATCGGTACGCTGGGCAAGGCCTGCGGTACTTCCGGTGCCTTTGTTGCCGGGAGCGAGGAACTGATCGAGGCGCTGGTGCAATTCGCCCGCCCCTACATCTACACCACCAGCCAGCCACCGGCACTGGCCTGCGCCACGCTGAAGAGCCTGGAGCTGCTGCGCCGCGAGAGCTGGCGCCGCGAGCACCTGGCCGCGTTGATTCGCCAGTTCCGTGAAGGCGCGCAGCAGATCGGCCTGGAACTGATGGACAGCCCCACACCGATCCAGCCGATCGTGATTGGCGACAGCGCGCAGGCCTTGCGCCTGTCGCGCATGTTGCGCGAGCGCGGCTTGCTGGTCACCGCCATCCGCCCACCGACCGTACCGGCGGGCAGTGCCCGTTTGCGCGTAACACTGAGCGCCGCCCACAGCCAGGCGCAGGTGCAGCTATTGTTGAATGCATTGGCCGAGTGTTATCCACAATTGGAGAACGCCGATGCGTAATCGCCTTGTACTACTGCCCGGCTGGGGCCTGGGCACAGCCGCACTGGAACCGCTGGCCGCCAGCCTGCGCGCCCAGGACCCCCGTCTGCAGGTAGAGCTGATGCCCCTTCCGGAATTGCCCCACAGCGATGTTGAGGCCTGGCTTGAGCACCTCGACCGTAAATTGCCGGGCGATGTCTGGCTAGGTGGCTGGTCGTTGGGCGGCATGCTCGCCAGCGCCCTGGCACACAAGCGTGGCGACCACTGCTGCGGCTTGCTCACCCTGGCCAGCAACCCCAGTTTCGTTGCCCGTGGTGACTGGCCGCATGGCATGGCCGAAGACACCTTCGGCACCTTCCTCGACGGCTGCCGCAGCCATACCCAAGTCACCCTGAAGCGCTTTCGCAGCTTGTGCAGCGATGGCGCCCAGCAGCCGCGTACCCTGCTGCGCCAGCTGGGTGTCGGCGTACCGGACACCGACCCTCTGTACCTCGCCACCGGCCTTGAAGTGCTGGCCAAGCTGGATACCCGCGAAGCCCTGCAGGCTTACGGCGGCCCGCAACTGCACCTGTTCGCCGGCAGCGATGCGCTGGTGCCGGCCGAGGCAGCCAAGGCCTTGAGCGAGCTGCTGCCTGATGTGGAAGTGGGCCTGGTAGAAGACAGTTCCCACGCCTTCTTGCTGGAGTACCCGCAAGAGCTGGCGGCGGGCATCAAGAGTTTCCTGCATGAGAGTGGCGATGACTGACCTTTCCTGTCCGACCCTGCCCGGCGCTTTGCCCGACAAACGCCAGGTAGCGGCTTCGTTCTCCCGCGCTGCAGCCAGCTACGACAGCGTAGCCGCGTTGCAGCGCGCCGTGGGCTTGAGCCTGTTGGGGCAAATGCCGGCAGGCTGGCAGCCATTGCGCTGGCTGGACCTGGGCAGCGGTACCGGCCATTTCAGCCGTATCCTGGCCGAGCGGTTCGCCCAGTCCAGCGGTGTGGCGGTGGATATCGCCGAAGGCATGCTGCGCCATGCCCGCAATGAACAACGCGGGGCGCACTACCACGTGGCCGGCGACGCCGAGCGTTTGCCATTGCGCGATGCCAGCGTCGACCTGGTGTTCACCAGCCTGGCCGTGCAATGGTGCGACCAGTTCGCCAGTGTGCTGGCCGAAGCGCTGCGGGTACTGCGCCCGGGCGGCGTGCTGGCCTTCAGCAGCCTGTGCGTAGGTACCCTCGACGAACTGCGTGCCAGCTGGCAGGCGGTGGACGGCCTGGTGCATGTAAACCGCTTCCGCCGTTTCGAGGACTACCAGCGCCTGTGTGCCGCCAGCGGTTTTGAGCAGCTTGAGCTGCATCGCTCTGCGCATGTGCTGCATTACCCGGACGTACGCAGCCTGACCCACGAACTGAAGGCGTTGGGGGCGCACAATCTCAACCCTGGGCGACCGTCCGGGTTGACTGGCCGGGCACGCATGCAGGGCCTGCTGCAGGCGTACGAGGCATTTCGCCAGCCTGCCGGGCTGCCAGCCACCTATCAGGTGGTCTATGGTGTGTTGCGCAAGCCACAGGTGTAAGGGGAGCGAGATGAGCAAGGCCTATTTCATCGCCGGTACCGATACCGATGTCGGCAAGACCACGGTCGCGGCCGGTTTGCTGCATGCGGCGCGGTTGCAAGGCTTGAGCACCCTGGGTGCCAAGCCGGTGGCCTCTGGGTGCACGATGACCCCCAACGGCTTACGCAACAGCGACGCCCAGGCGCTGATTGATGAAAGCACCATCAAGTTGCCCTATGGGCAGGTCAACCCGTTTGCCTTCGAGCCTGCAATTGCGCCGCATGTGGCCGCCCGCGAGGCGGGAGTGACTTTGGAGGTGGCAGAGTTGCTGGCGGCCATGCGCAATGTGCTGCAACAAAATGCCGATTTCACGTTGGTAGAGGGGGCTGGGGGCTGGCGTGTGCCGCTTTCGGGGCTGGAGAACCTTTCAGATCTGGCGGTGGCCCTGCAGTTGCCGGTGATTCTGGTGGTGGGGGTGCGGCTGGGGTGTATCAGCCATGCCTTGCTCAGCGCCGAGGCGATCGAGCGCGACGGGCTGCAGTTGGCAGGCTGGGTCGCGAACATCATCGAGCCGCGCACTTCACGGCTGGAAGAGAACCTGGCCAGCCTGGCCGAGCGCTTGCCAGCGCCTTGCCTGGGGCGGGTGCCCAAGCTGAAGCAGGCCAGTGCAGACAAGGTGGCTGAGCATTTGCAGCTGGATCTGCTGGATTAGGTGCTGGAATACTCAGGGCCTATCAACTGGCACCGGGCCATTAGCGATTTAAACGGGCCTTTTTACCGACGGCCTGTTTTAATGGGCTGTGTTCCTATCCAGCGTCAATGGAGTCCTGACATGGAAATCACCGGTAGCTCCGCCTATTACGCGGGCCTGAGCGCTATACAAGCCGGCCAGAACCGCGTCGATCAGGCCGCCAGCCAGATCGCCAACACCACCGCCGAACGTACCGCCACCAGCCAGTCCAGCGACTTCCAGGCCGAACGCCTGCGTGCGGTCGACCGCAGCCAGCAGATGGACCTGGCCACCAGCCTGGTGCAGCAGGCGGTCGGCAAGACCGAAGTCGAACTTGGCGTAAAGGTCGTCAAGGCATCCGACGAAATGCTCGGCCGGATCATCGATACCTACGCCTGACAGAGCGCCGATTTCGAATAACACATAGCCCCTGTGGGAGCGGGCGTGCCCGCGAAAGCGTCAGCTCAGGCAACCCCATTGCCTGGTCGGGCCCTTTCGCCGACATGCCCGCTCCCACAGGGTATTGTTTTTATTGAGATTGGCATAAACGCCATTTTTCGTGGCGTAAATGGCACTATCGTCCCTCCTTGACAGAAGCCGGAGCTAAACGTAAGTTTCAAACAACTGTTTGACAGACGCCGCGGCGCACGCGGGTCACCCCACAGAACTCACCTAGAGGTTCATCGCAATGCCTGACTACAAAGCCCCCTTGCGTGATATCCGCTTCGTTCGCGACGAGCTGCTCGGCTACGAGGCGCACTATCAGAGCCTGCCGGGTTGCCAGGACGCAACGCCCGACATGGTCGACGCGATTCTTGAAGAAGGTGCGAAGTTCTGTGAGCAGGTGCTGGCGCCGCTGAACCGTGTGGGTGACCAGGAAGGCTGCACCTGGAGCGAGTCGGGCGTGAAAACCCCAACCGGCTTCAAGGCGGCTTACGAACAATTCGTCGAAGGCGGCTGGCCCAGCCTGGCACATGACGTGGAGCACGGCGGCCAGGGCCTGCCAGAGTCGCTGGGCCTGGCCCTGAGCGAGATGGTCGGTGGTGCGAACTGGTCGTGGGGCATGTACCCGGGCCTGTCCCACGGCGCCATGAACACCATTTCTGCACACGGCACCGCCGAGCAGCAGCACACCTACCTGACCAAGCTGGTGTCCGGCGAATGGACCGGCACCATGTGCCTGACCGAGCCACACTGCGGTACCGACCTGGGCATGCTGCGCACCAAGGCCGAACCGCAGGCTGACGGCAGCTACAAGGTGTCGGGCACCAAGATCTTCATTTCCGCCGGTGAGCACGACATGGCCGAGAACATCGTGCATATCGTTCTCGCGCGCCTGCCGGATGCACCGGCCGGTACCAAGGGCATTTCGCTGTTCATCGTGCCGAAGTTCCTGCCCAATGCCCAAGGCGGTGTGGGTGAGCGCAATGGCGTGAGCTGCGGCTCGATCGAACACAAGATGGGCATCCACGGCAACGCCACCTGCGTGATGAACTTCGATGGCGCCACCGGCTACCTGATCGGCCCGGCCAACAAAGGCCTGAACTGCATGTTCACCTTCATGAACACCGCGCGCCTGGGTACCGCGCTGCAGGGCCTGGCCCACGCCGAAGTCGCGTTCCAGGGTGGCCTGAAGTACGCCCGCGAGCGGTTGCAGATGCGCTCCCTGACCGGCCCCAAGGCACCGGACAAGGCCGCCGACCCGATCATCGTCCACCCGGACGTGCGCCGCATGCTGCTGACCATGAAAGCGTTCGCCGAGGGCAACCGCGCGATGGTCTACTTCACCGCCAAGCAGGTGGACATCGTCAAGTACAGCCAGGATGAAGAAGAGCGCAAGAAGGCCGATGCCCTGCTGGCCTTCCTCACCCCAATCGCCAAGGCGTTCATGACCGAAGTCGGTTTCGAAGCGGCCAACCACGGCGTGCAGATCTATGGCGGCCACGGCTTCATCGCCGAGTGGGGCATGGAGCAGAACGTGCGTGATAGCCGTATCTCGATGCTGTACGAGGGCACCACGGGCATCCAGGCCCTCGACCTGCTCGGCCGCAAGGTGCTGATGACCCAGGGCGAAGCGCTGAAGGGCTTCACCAAGATCGTGCACAAGTTCTGCCAGGCGCAGGAAGGTGTCGAGGCGGTCAAGGAGTTCGTCGAGCCGCTGGCAGCCATCAACAAGGAATGGGGCGAGCTGACCATGAAAGTGGGCATGGCTGCCATGAAAGACCGCGAAGAAGTGGGTGCGGCCTCGGTCGATTACGTGATGTATTCCGGCTACGCCTGCCTGGCCTACTTCTGGGCCGACATCGCCCGCCTGGCCGCTGAAAAGCTGGCCGCCGGCACCAGCGAAGCGGCGTTCTACACCGCCAAGCTGCAGACCGCGCGCTTCTACTTCCAGCGCATCCTGCCGCGTACCCGCACGCATGTGGCGGCCATGCTGTCGGGCGCCAACAACCTGATGGACATGGACGAAGAGAGCTTCGGCCTGGCGTACTGATTCAGCCGCTGTTGCAGAACCCGCCTGCCCTCACCGGCAGGCGGGTTTTTTTTTGTACAGGCCCAGGCCACTCGACAACACCCTGGCCGATTTGAAATTCAACTGTTCGGCTACGCTGCCGATGAAATAAGGGCACAATGCCACTATTGATCTGCCGGGTCGGAGATTACCCTTGTTTCGTTTTAACGCTGTACGTGCCAGCCACTTCCTGCCCTCGCTGCTGCTGCTGTTGGCAGGGCTCGCCGCAGCTTATGTGAGAGACCTCAGTGTGTTTTTCACATCGCTGTTCAATGTTCTGCCCACCTTGGTGCTGCTGCTGGGTGGCGCTTACTGCGCGGTGTATCGTCGGCAACGTGAGCTGTTTCTGATGCTTACGGTATACATCGCCTACTTTCTTCTCGACACCCAGACCGACTTCTACCGCGACCACGGCCGTGTGCGCGAGGATGCAGCGGTGGTCTTCCACCTGGTATGCCTGCTGTTGCCGGCATTGTTCGGCCTGTATGGTGCCTGGCAGGAGCGCACCCACCTGCTGCAGGACCTGGTGGCCCGTGGCGCCGTGCTGTTTGCCGTGGGCAGCGTGGCAGTGGCCCTTGAGCAAAGCTACCCCAAGGCGCTGCTGACCTGGCTGGCGGAGATTCGCTGGCCGACCTTGCATGGCCAGTGGATGAGCCTGATCCAGTTGGCCTACCCGCTGTTCGCGGGGGTGTTCATCCTGCTGGTGGTGCAGTACCTGCGCGCGCCGAGGCCGTTGCACGCGGCCCAGATCATCGGCCTGCTGGGCATTTTCTGGATGCTGCCGCAAACGTTCATCCTGCCGTTCACGCTGAACATCATGTGCAGCCAGGTGATGTTGATGATCGCCGCAGCGGTTGCGCACGAGGCCTACCAGATGGCCTTCCGCGACGAGCTGACCGGTTTGCCCGGCCGGCGTGCGTTGAACGAGCGCATGCAGCGGCTGGGTCGCAACTATGTCATCGCCATGACCGACGTTGACCACTTCAAGAAATTCAACGACACCCACGGTCACGATGTCGGCGATCAGGTCCTGCGCCTGGTGGCCAGCCGTTTGGCCAAGGTCACCGGCGGTGGGCGTGCCTACCGCTATGGAGGGGAGGAGTTCGCCCTGGTGTTCGCCGGCAAGACCGCCGAGGAGTGCGTGCCCCATGTGGAAGCGGTGCGCGAGGTGATCGCCAACTATGTGATGCACCTGCGCGACAAGCACAGCCGCCCGCAAGACGATACCACCGGGCGCCAACGCCGCGCCGGCAGTAGCGGCGGCACGGTCTCGGTCACCATCAGCATTGGCGTTGCCGAGCGCCAGGCTGATCACCGCAACCCCGAAGCGGTGCTCAAGTCGGCCGACCAGGCGCTCTACAACGCCAAAGGCGCAGGGCGCAATTGTGTGGTGGTGCATGGCCAGCAATCGCGGCGTGGGGCTGTACGTACTGCGTGACCAAAATAGACTAAGCGGTCTATTGATGACCCTATGTCTCGTAAATGTTGTTCGGTTACACTGGCATCAACCCCAGTGTCGCGGTACCCCGAGACCGCCCAGCCCCCACTTGCGAGAGGTTGTCATGGCTGACTATAAAGCGCCCGTGCGCGACATGCGCTTCGTACTGAATGAAGTGTTCAACGTGGCTGAGCAGTGGGCGCAGTTGCCCGGGCTGGCCGAAGTCGTCGATGCCGATACGGCCATGGCCGTACTGGAGGAGGCTGGCAAGGTGACCGCCAAGACCATCGCACCGCTCAGCCGCGCGGCCGATGAAGAGGGCTGCCACTGGGACAATGGCGCGGTGCGCACACCGGCCGGCTTCATCGAGGCCTACAACACCTACGCCGCAGGTGGCTGGGTGGGCGTGGGTGGCGACCCGCTGTTTGGCGGCATGGGTATGCCCAAGGCCATTTCGGCGCAGGTCGAGGAAATGGTCAATGCCTCGAGCCTGGCCTTTGGCCTGTACCCGATGCTGACCGCCGGCGCCTGCTTGTCGATCAACGCCCACGCCAGCGAGGCGCTGAAGGAAAAGTACCTGCCCAACATGTACGCCGGTGTATGGGCTGGCTCCATGTGCCTGACCGAACCGCATGCGGGTACCGACCTCGGCATCATCCGCACCAAGGCCGAGCCACAGGCGGACGGCAGCTACAAGGTCAGCGGCACCAAGATCTTCATCACCGGCGGCGAGCACGACCTGACCGAGAACATCATCCACCTGGTGCTGGCCAAGTTGCCGGATGCGCCGGCTGGGCCGAAGGGCATCTCGCTGTTCCTGGTGCCCAAGTTCATGGTGAACGAGGATGGCAGCCTCGGTGCGCGCAACCCGGCCACCTGTGGCTCCATCGAGCACAAGATGGGCATTCAGGCGTCGGCTACCTGCGTCATGAACTTCGACGAGGCTGTGGGCTATATCGTCGGTGAGCCGAACAAAGGCCTGGCAGCCATGTTCACCATGATGAACTACGAGCGCCTGGGGGTGGGTATACAGGGGCTGGCGACGGCCGAGCGTTCCTACCAGAATGCCGTGGAGTACGCGCGCGACCGTTTGCAAAGCCGTGCCCCCACCGGCCCACAAGCCAAGGACAAAGCCGCCGACCCGATCATCGTCCACCCGGATGTGCGGCGCATGCTGTTGACCATGAAGGCACTCATCGAGGGTGGCCGCGCGTTTTCCACCTATGTGGCCATGCAGTTAGACAGTGCCAAGTACAGCGAAGACCCTGGCGTGCGCAAACGCAGCGAAGAGCTGGTGGCATTGCTTACGCCGGTGGCCAAGGCCTTCCTGACCGACCTGGGCCTGGAGTGCGCGGTGCACGGCCAACAAGTCTTCGGCGGGCATGGCTACATCCGTGAATGGGGCCAGGAGCAACTGGTGCGTGATGTGCGCATCACCCAGATCTACGAGGGCACCAACGGCATTCAGGCCCTCGACCTGATGGGCCGCAAGGTGGTGGCCAGCGGCGGCGCCTACTACACGCTGTTCTCCGACGAAATTCGCCAGTTCATGGCCAGTGCGGGTAGCGAGCTGGATGAGTTCACCCGCCCACTGGGTGCTGCGCTCGGCCAGCTGGATGGGCTGACTGAATGGGTACTGCAGCAGGCCAAGGGCAACCCGAATGAAATTGGCGCAGCATCGGTCGAGTACCTGCATGCCTTCGGTTATGTCGCCTATGGCTACATGTGGGCATTGATGGCGCGGGCGGCGAAGGCGGGTGAGGGCGACGAGGCGTTCTATTCGGGCAAGCTGGGCACGGCGCGGTTCTACTTCGCGCGCTTGCTGCCACGGGTGGACTCGCTGGTGGCCTCGGTGAAGGCGGGCAGTGAGTCGCTTTACCTGCTGGATGCCGAGCAGTTCTAGCTGATTCAGGGGCCGCACAGCGGCCCCTGTGCTTCGCGTATCTGCGAATGCCTCTCTTGTGTAAGCCTTTTCCTACACAACGTGGTGACTTTTCACCACTGTTCTCAGATTGGATCCACGGTTAGTCTTTACCACATGGACGTTGCGCAGGAAGCGCAAAGGACAGATCAAGGATGGCGACGAAGGACCACCTGCCAGGATGGCGGGGCGATACGGATGTCACAGGGAAACAGTCTGGAAAACCCCGCTTCGGCGGGGTTTTCTTTGCGCGCGTGTTTTATCAGGCCAGCACATCCAGCGGTGATGCGCCCAGCTGTCGCGCGTCCGTCTCTTCTTCCAGCAGCGTACGCAGCAGTTCGACCGATGCCTGCTGGCGCTGGGCATCGCGGAACACCAGCCCCACCTTCAACGGTACACGCGGCTCGCTCAGCGGCTTCCACAACAGCCCTGGGTCGTCCTCGGCGGCGTCTTTGGCCCGGCCTGGCAGAATGGTTGCCAGCGCGGTGTGCGCCAGGCTGTCGAGAATACCCGCCATGTTGTTCATCTCGGCCTGCACCTGCGGCCGCCGCCCCTGGCTGGCTAACTGGGCCTGCCAGATCTGGCGGATCTGAAACTCCTCGCCCAGCATCAGCATGGGCAACTCGGCCGCCTGGCGGATGGACACCTTCTTGAAATCCTTCAGTGGGTGGGTGGCGGGTATCACCAATTGCAGCTCGTCCTCGTACAGCAACAGGCCATGCAGGCCGGGCTGGCGTGGCGGCAGGTAGCTGATGCCGATGTCCAGGTTACCGCTGAGCAGGCGCCGCTCGATCTCCAGCCCCGATAACTCGTAGATCTGCACCACCAGGTGGGGTTGGGCCTTGCGCAGCCGTTCGAGCAATTGCGGCACCAGGCTGGGGCGTACCGTTTGCAGCACACCGATGGCCAAGGTGCGCAAAGACTGGCCCTGGAAGTTGCGCATGGCCTCGTGGGCGCGCTGCAGGCCATCGAGCAGCGGCAGGGCATGGTTGTACAGGGTATGGGCCGCCAGGGTCGGCAGCAGGCGCTTGTTGCTGCGCTCGAACAGGCTCAGGTCCAGGCTGTGTTCCAGTTGGCGGATCTGTTGTGAAAGCGCTGGCTGTGAAAGCGACAGGCGCTCGGCGGCGCGGCCGACGTGGCCCTCTTCGTACACCGCGACGAAATAACGCAGTTGGCGAAAATACATAAGTAATGCTTATCAAAAATGCTGGAAAATCGAAATGGCCGTAACCCCTCTTGGCGCCTAGTCTATCGCCGTATTCCAACGGGTTACAGCGCTGAATCAGTCGATTGTTACCGTGGATGAGAAACACTTTTGATAGGCAAGACAAAATAATGAGCGGCGGCGCCAAGACCGCCCTGTGCTCGCCCCTTACCGTGCATTGGCTGGAGCCCCGATGAACCTGTTCAACCTGCGCCGCTCGGCCCCGACCGCCGCGGCCGAGCCCAAGCCTGTGCCGGTGCGTGTGCCACCTGCTGCCGAGTTGTCGCGTGACTGCCTGATGCCCGGGACCGAACGGCCTGCGCAGGTGTTCGTGCGCGGGCAGGGCTCCTGGTTGTGGGACGATGCCGGGCATGCCTACCTGGACTTCACCCAGGGCGGCGCAGTGAATAGCCTGGGCCATAGCCCCAGCGTGCTGGTCAAGGCGTTGGGCAGCCAGGCCCAGGCGCTGATCAACCCAGGCGCGGGGTTTCATAGCCGTGGCCTGCTGGCGCTGGCCAACCGCCTGTGCCAGAGCACCGGTAGCGACCAGGCCTACCTGCTCAACAGCGGTGCCGAAGCCTGTGAAGGGGCGATCAAGCTGGCGCGCAAGTGGGGCCAACTCCACCGCAATGGCGCCTATCACATCATCACCGCCAGCCAGGCCTGCCATGGCCGCAGCCTGGGCGCGCTGTCGGCGTCCGACCCATTGCCCTGCAACCGCTGTGAACCGGGCCTGCCCGGGTTCAGCAAGGTGCCGTTCAATGACCTGGCGGCGCTGCACGCCGAAGTGGATTCGCGCACTGTGGCCATCATGCTGGAGCCGGTGCAGGGCGAGGCTGGGGTGATTCTGGCGACCCGCGAATACCTCAAGGGCGTGGAAAGCCTTTGTCGTGAGCTGGGCATCCTGCTGATCCTCGATGAGGTACAGACCGGCATCGGGCGCTGCGGGGCGTTGCTGGCCGAAGAGACCTATGGCGTGCGTGCCGACATCATCACCCTGGGTAAAGGCCTGGGCGGTGGTGTGCCATTGGCCGCGTTGCTGGCCCGCGGTACGGCGTGCTGCGCCGAACCGGGCGAGCTGGAGGGCAGCCACCACGGCAATGCGCTGATGTGCGCTGCGGGCCTGGCCGTGCTGGACACCGTACTGGAACCCGGCTTCTTCGGCCAGGTGCAGGACCACGGCCGCCACCTGCGCGACGGCCTGAGCCGCCTGGCTGGGCGTTATGGCCAGGGCGAAGTACGCGGGCAAGGGCTGCTGTGGGCGCTGCAGCTGAAGGAAAACCAGGCGCGCGAACTGGTGGCTGCCGCCCTGCACGAAGGCTTGCTGCTCAACGCCCCACAAGCGGATGTGGTGCGTTTCTCTCCGGCGCTGACCGTGAGCAAGGGCAATATCGACGAAATGCTGCTGCGCCTGGCACGCGCCTTTGCCCGCTTGCATGCGCAGCAGCATGCGCGCCGCGAAGTGTCGGCGTAAGTGGCACGTTAACCAATTCTACGAACCGTCTGGCGTTCCTGCGCATCGCCCCTGGCCTGTTACATTCGGCCCGGGGCGTTTTTTTTGCCTGTGGAACCTCCAGGACCAGCGGCTAGTCTGTGTTGTAACCCCTTCAGGAGAGACTCGCATGGACTTTATCCGCATCATCATCGCCATTATCTTGCCGCCGCTCGGGGTGTTTCTGCAGGTTGGGTTTGGCGGGGCGTTCTGGCTGAACATTCTGCTGACCCTGCTGGGGTACATTCCAGGGATCGTGCATGCGGTGTACATCATCGCCAAGCGTTAGCCTGCCCAGGCTTCATTACCGGCAAGCCGGGCTCCCACAGGTTGGTGCAGTGTTCATAGCCTTCGCTGTACCTGTGGGAGCTGGCTTGCCGGCGATTGGGCTGCAAAGCAGCCCCCAAGGCTCAGCCTTCAAACACCCGGCAATAGAACTTCCACTCTTCTTCCAGCGCATGCGCCAGGTTCTGCGCCTTGCGGAACCCATGCCGTTCGCCCGCGTAGAAGTGCCCTTGCGCCTCGATCCCGTTAGCCTGCAACGCCGCCAGCATCGACCGGGTCTGCTCTGGCACCACCACCGCATCCAGCTCGCCCTGGAAGAAGATTACCGGCACCCTGATCTGCCCTGCATGCAGCAGCGGCGTGCGTTGGCGGTAGCGCTCGGCATCCAGGGCGGGGTCGCCAATCAGCCAGTCCAGGTAATCACCCTCGAACTTGTGCGTGGCACGCCCTAGCGCTATCGGGTCGCTGACCCCGTACAGGCTGGCACCGGCACGGAACACGTCATGGAACGCCAAGGCGCAGAGCGTGGTATAGCCCCCCGCGCTGCCACCGCGGATGAACGCCTTGCGTGGGTCGACCAGGCCCTGTGCTGCCAGGTGCCGGACCGCTGCACAGGCGTCGGCCACATCGCTCTCACCCCAGCGCAGGTGCAGTGCCTGGCGGTACGCCCGGCCATAGCCGGTGCTGCCCCGGTAGTTCAGGTCGGCCACGGCAAAGCCGCGCTGGGTCCAGTACTGGATGCGCGGGTCGAGCACCGGGTAGCAGGCCGATGTCGGGCCGCCGTGGATGAACACCACCAGCGGTGCGGCCCCCTGCGAACGGGCCGCCGGGTAGAAGAAGCCATGCGCCTGCTCACCATCACTGGCGTAGTGGAACGCCTGTGGCAGGCTGACGTGGTCGGCTGGCAGCACTTCGGCCCCACCGGCCAGCACGCGAACCTCGTGGTTGCTGCGGTCGATGGCAATCACCGCCGGCGGGCTGATGGGCGAGGCGGCGATGGCATAGAGGTGGTCGCCGTCGATGGCCAGGTTGCGAAAGCGGGTGTAGGCACTGGCGAAGCGCTCGGTGCGGCCATCGGCCCCGCGCACCCCCAGTTGGCCGAAGCCGTTTTCGAACCAGCTGGCCAGGTAGCTGTGTGGGCCCAATGGCAACCAGGTGCAGGTGCCCAGCTGCCAGGGGGCCGCTGCGTGGTCTGCCTGCTCGGCAGGCATCGCCTGCCACTGGCCATCGACTTCGCCCCAGGGTTGCCAGAACCCATTGCGGTCGGACAGGCAGTACAGCCGGCCTTCGCCATCGAAACGCGGCTGCTGCAGCGATTCCTCGGCAGCCGCCACGCACTGCGCGGGCAACCAGTGGCCACTGGCATCGCGCGTACGGCACATCAACCGGGTCACGGTCCATGGCTGTGCCGGGCGGTCCCATTCGATCCACGCCAGGCGCTGGCCGTCGCCACTCACCGTCGGTGCAGCATAGAAGTCGGCGCCTTCGGCAAGCACTTCGCAGCCGCCGTCGCGCAGCGCGACCAGGCGATGTTCGACCTGGTCGGCGTGGCGTTCTTCAACCGCCAGTACCTGGCCGTCGTGCCATTGCACATCGCCATAACGGCAGTTGGCATTCTGCGTCAGGGCCCGCGGTTCCAGGTCGTCCAGCGGTTGGGTATAGACCTGCTGGTCCTGCTCGTTGACGAACACCAACCCGTCGCCGCCCAAGCAGAAACTGCCACCGCCATACTCGTAGACCCGGCTGCGCACGCTGAAGCCATCCGGGGTCAGGCAGCGGGCCTGGCAGTACAACCAGTGCCAGATGCGGCAAGCCCCATCGGCTGGGCGGAATTCCAGCCAGAACAGCCCGTCGGCACTGACCTTGAGTTCGGCAAAGTCGGTGCCGGCTGCCACGGCCTGGGCCGCGCTGAATTCAGCCGCGGGCGATGACACGGGAGTTACGTTCATTGCGGAAGGTCATCTGTTCAATGGCGAGCTGGGCGCTTTCGGCCTCCTCGCGGGCCTTGAGAATGATGCCGTGGTCGGCCGACTTGGCGCACACCGGGTCGGCGTTGCGGGCGTCGCCGGTCAGCATGAAGGCCTGGCAGCGGCAGCCGCCGAAGTCCTTTTCCTTTTCGTCGCAGGAGCGGCACGGTTCGCGCATCCACTCGTAGCCACGGAAGCGGTTGAAGCCGAACGACTCGTACCAGATGTGGTGCAGGTCGTGCTCACGCACATTAGGGAACTGCACCGGCAGCTGGCGGGCCCCATGGCAGGGCAGTGCAGTACCGTCAGGTGTGATGGTGAGGAACAGGTTGCCCCAGCCATTCATGCAGGCCTTGGGGCGCTCTTCGTAGTAGTCCGGGGTGACGAAGATCAGCTTGCACGGGTTGCCTTCGGCCTTGAGTTTTGCGCGGTACTCGTTGGTGATGCGCTCGGCACGCTCCAATTGCGCGCGCGTTGGCAGCAGGCCAAGGCGGTTGAGGTGTGCCCAGCCATAGAACTGGCAGGTGGCAAGCTCGACGAAGTCAGCTTCCAGCGCGATGCACAGCTCGATGATGCGGTCGATCTTGTCGATGTTGTGCCGGTGGGTGACGAAGTTGAGCACCATCGGGTAGCCGTGGGCCTTCACTGCGCGGGCCATTTCCAGCTTTTGCGCAAAGGCCTTCTTCGAGCCGGCCAGCAGGTTGTTGACCTGCTCGTCGCTGGCCTGGAAGCTGATTTGGATATGATCCAGGCCGGCCTCCTTGAATTCGGCGATGCGCGCCTCGTTCAGGCCAATGCCGGAGGTGATCAGGTTGGTGTAGTAACCCAGCCGGCGGGCCTCGCCAATCAGCTCGGCCAGGTCCTGGCGCACCAGCGGCTCACCCCCGGAAAAGCCGATTTGCGCGGCGCCCATCTGGCGTGCCTCGGCCATGACCTTGAACCATTGTTCGGTGCTCAGCTCCTGGCCCTGGGCGGCAAAGTCCAGCGGGTTGGAGCAGTACGGGCACTGCAGCGGGCAACGGTAGGTCAGCTCGGCCAGCAGCCACAGCGGCAAGCCCACAGCGGGCGTGGGCGGCAACTCAGGCGAGGACGATCCAGTGTTCGGCACGGGCTACCTCCATGAACTGCTCGATGTCCTCGGCTACCTGGGGCACGCCGGGGAATTGCTGTTCGAGTTCGTTGATGATCGCTGCAACATCGCGCTGGCCATCGATCAGCCCACCGATCAGGCTGGCGCTGTCATTTAGCTTGATCATGCCTTCAGGGTAGAGCAGCACATGGCCTTTCTGCGCCGGTTCGTACTGGAAGCGGTAGCCGGGGCGCCAGTTCGGTACTTGGTTACGGTCGAAACTCATAGGGTGATCCCCTTGTGCCACACCCGGTCCTGGGTGACGGAGTGATAGGGCGGGCGGTTCAGCTCGTAGGCCATGCTCATGGCGTCGAGCATGCTCCAGAGGATATCCAGCTTGAACTGCAGTATTTCCAGCATACGCTCCTGGCCCGCGCGGGTGGTGTAATGCTGCAGGGTAATGGCCAGGCCGTGCTCCACGTCACGCCGGGCCTGGCCCAGGCGGGTACGGAAGTACTCGTAGCCGGCCGGGTCGATCCACGGGTAGTGTTGCGGCCAGCTGTCCAGGCGCGACTGGTGGATTTGCGGGGCGAACAGTTCGGTCAGCGAACTGCTGGCCGCTTCCTGCCAGCTGGCGCGGCGGGCGAAGTTGACGTAGGCGTCTACGGCAAAGCGCACGCCGGGCAGTACCAGCTCTTGCGAGCGCAACTGGTCGGGGTCCAGCCCCACCGCCTGGCCCAGGCGCAGCCAGGCCTCGATACCGCCGTCTTCGCCTGGGGCACCGTCGTGGTCGAGCAGGCGCTGTATCCACTCGCGGCGTACTTCGCGGTCGGGGCAGTTGGCCAGGATCGCGGCATCCTTCATGGGGATGTTGACCTGATAGTAGAAGCGGTTCGCGACCCAGCCCTGGATCTGCTCGCGGCTGGCCCGGCCCTGGTACATCGCCACATGATAGGGGTGATGGATATGGTAAAAGGCGCCCTTGGCGCGCAGGGCCTGCTCGAACTCGGCAGGGGACATCGGCAGTGCATCGCTCATTCGGCTGGCTCCTGTAAAACGCTTGACTGGCCTGGCAACTCACCCCTGTGGGTGCGGGCATGCCCGCGAACACCGGCCAAGCCGATGCCATGAACTGTATTGGCTGCTTCGCGGGCATGCCCGCTCCCACAGGGGTTCAGTGTCGTCTGGCCGTCTGTATTTACAACTCGATACTCATGCCATCGAAGGCCACTTCCACGCCCCGGCGCAGTACTTCGGCGCGTTCGGGCGATGCTTCATCAAGTATCGGGTTGGTGTTGTTGATGTGGATAAGCACTTTGCGCTGGCGCGGGAAGCCATCGAGCACTTCCAGCATGCCGCCGGGGCCGTTCTGCGCCAGGTGGCCCATCTCGCGCCCGGTGCGGGTACCAACGCCACGGCGCTGCATTTCATCGTCTTCCCACAAGGTGCCGTCGACCAGCAGGCAGTCGGCGCCGTGCATCATCGTCAGCAGCTTTTCATCGACCTGGCCCAGGCCAGGGGCGTAGAACAGCTTGCCGCCGGTACGGGTATCTTCGACCAGCAAGCCAAGGTTGTCGCCCGGGTGGGGGTCGAAGCGGTGCGGCGAGTAGGGCGGTGCGGCGCTGCGCAGCGGGAAGGGCGTGAAGCGCAGGTTGGGGCAGGCGTCGATCACAAAGCTGCCTTCGAGCTCGATGCGGTTCCACTGCAGCCCACCGTTCCAGTGGCTGAGCATGTTGAACAGGGGGAAGCCGGTGGTCAGGTCCTGGTGGACCATGTCGGTGCACCACACCTGGTGCGGGCAGCCTTCGCGCAGGCTGAGCAGCCCGGTGGTGTGGTCGATCTGGCTGTCCAGCAGCACGATGGCGTTGATGCCGGTATCGCGCAGGGCCCGGGCTGGCTGCATGGGCGCAAAGGCTTGCAGCTGCGCGCGAATGTCGGGCGAGGCATTGCACAGTACCCAGTGCACGCCGTCGTCGGACAGGGCGATGGACGACTGGGTGCGCGCCGTTGCGCGCAGGGTGCCGTCACGGTAACCCTTGCAGTTGACGCAATTGCAGTTCCACTGCGGGAACCCGCCACCGGCGGCGGAGCCGAGAACCTGGATATACATGGCCACTCTCTATGCTGTGCGAAATCCGTATCTTGAAAACGAAAACGCCCCGGCAGGCCGAGGCGTGGAACCGTAAGCCGGGCTTAGCGGTTAGCGAAGTACATGGTGACTTCGAAGCCGATACGCAGATCAGTGTAAGCAGGTTTGGTCCACATGGAGTTACTCCTTCCGGATGGGTTTTGGTTTGCTCAGCTACTACTTGGGTACCGCCATGCGCAGGAGGTTCCCAGAACTGGGATTGCGCTATCTTACAAGAAAAATTTGTACTGAAAGGTTAATTATTCGAAAAGTGCCATTGCACTTTGCGTAACAATCATGGGCTTTCGCCGTGCCAGGAAGTGTCTGGCGCGGCAGCGTTGGCCAGGCAAAGCCAGACAGCCCGCGTATCGAGCAGGTTGCTGAGCAACTGGTCCAGATCCGTCTGCCGCGTGTTCAGGATAGACCTGCGCAGGCCATCGAGCTGGCCTGGTTGTGTAGCCAGGTGTGTCTGCCATGCCCACTCGGTGACCTCCGCGTTGGCCATGGCCGGCTCGGCAAATTGGTCGGCCAAGGCCTGGCGAACCCCGGCGTCAAGGGTAACGCCCTGGCGCAGCAGGGCCGTCAGGTGGTCAAGGACCTGAACCTGGCCAGTGTGCGGAGACTGCACACCGAACAACAGGCCACCCACGCCCTCGATCTGGCGAAAGGCACTGAATACCGCGTAGCCCAGTTGCAGTTCCACCCGCAGCCTTTGGTACACCGGCCCTTGCAGTAATTGGGCGAGCAGGCGGCCGCAGGCTTCGTCTGCCGCAGGCAGTGGGCAAAACAGCAACAGGGCATGTTCACTGCCGGGGGCGCTAACGTGGTACCAGCGCTTGCTGGCCCAGCTGGGTGCTGGCGTAGGCCGCGCACCTTGGCCGGGGCACTGCTGCAAGGCAACACCCAGTGCGCCCAGCGCCCTGGCGTCGAAGCCCGTGGCCAAGCCTTGCCACTGCGATTGCTGCCACAGGCTTGCGAGGTGCTGCTGCCCCACCGAGCAATCCGTCGTTGTTTCAGGCAGGCCACCGGCTACCGCATCCGGCAGTTGCTGCAGCAACAGGCGGATGGGTATCAATGCCGGGGGCTGCGCGGCGCTGGCTTGCCAGCAGCTGGCAGGCGGTTCGCGCAGCAACCCCAAGGCCTGTTGCGTTGTGCGCAGCACCGCCGCTGGCAGCCCGGCGCAGCGCAGCTGCCAGTAAGCGCCGGCACTGGTGAATTGCAGTTGCACCGAGGCGCGTTCACAACGTTCTTGCAACGGCGCCAGGGCCTGTTCGAGCACCCGTTTCAGCGGCTGGCGCAAGGGCGAAGGCACCTGCCAGCGCAGGTACAGCGCCGCGTACTGGCGCGAGGCCGGGAGCTGGCCACTGATGGTCAGCGCCGCCGGCAGCGGCTGCGGGTTGGCATTGGGCCGTTCGGCACTGAGCATCGGGTCGGCTGGCGGCAATTGCCAATGGCCGCACTCGGCGCAGGGCAAATCATCAAGCAGCGCATCCAGCGCGTGCAGGCCTTGGGCATCCAGTTGGGCGAACGGCCGGCCTGCGCTGTCCCGGCGGGCCAGCTCCAGTGCGCTTGCGCTGTGCGCGCGGCTGCGCTGCAACGCACCGAACTGCTGGTTCAGCGAACGGCGGTCGGCTTGGCGCATGAAACTGAACCAGCCGTGCAGCAGGTCGCGGGCTTCGTCCGGGCAGGCGTTGGCACTGAGCTTGAGGTCGAGGTGCCACAGCAACTGACCGGCGAATGCATACAGTGTTTCAGCTTTGAAACTGTGCAGCCAGCCACGCTCACGCAGGGTGCCCAGCCAGGTCCCGGGGCGGCTGTCTTCAAGGCCGGTGGTCAGCAGTTCCAGCGCCTGCTCGGCGCCACTTGGGAGCTGCTGGTGCGTGAACACCAGCGGGTCGGCCGCTGCCGACAGGCAGGGTGGCTGCGCCTGAGCCACAGGCTGCCCCGCAGCGAATAGCCCGGCATGTTGGCGGCCGATTCGCTCCAGCTCATCCAGCGGTTGTGGGCCGCACAGGCTCAAGGTGATCTGCCCGCCTTGGTAGAAGCGCCGGTGAAAACCGCCGAGCGCTTGCTGGAAGCGCGGATCCTGCAGGGCCAGGGTGTAACGGTTGCCGGCATGGAATGCGCCCAGCGGATGGCCAGGCGCGGCCGCTTGCAGCAAGGCGAACTGCTGCTGGGCCTGCGGGTTGCGGGCCCAGGCGATGAACTCGGCGTGAATCACCTCGCGTTCGCGGCGCTGGCGCTCGCTGCCCAGGTCGGGTTCGGCAAGCATCTGGCACAGGCGCTCAAGGCCGCCGGCCAAAGCACTGGGTGGCACTTCGAAGAAAAAGTCGGTAGTACGTTCGCGGGTGCTGGCGTTGACTTGGCCGCCGAGGGTTTGCACGTAGCGCATCAAGCCATCGTTCAGCGCAAAGCGGGAGGTACCGAGGAAGAACAGGTGTTCGAGAAAGTGCGCCAGGCCGGGCCATTTGGCGGGGGCATCGTGGCTGCCCGCGTGCACCCGCAGTGCGGCCGCCGAGCGCTTCAGGCGCGGGGCGTGGCGCAGGGTCAGCTGCAGGCCGTTGGCGAGGGTCAGGTGGCGGGTGGCGTCAGGCATGGGGGGCTCCGGTTGCTCGGTTTCCATGCTAAACCATTTGTTCCCAGGCCCGGCCCCTTCGCGGGCGAGCCCGCTCCCACAGGTACTGCACAGGGCTTGAAGTTCACGCGGTCGATGTGGGAGCCGGCTTGCCTGCGAATGGGCCGCAAAGCGGCCCCCGTCAGCCTTGACGCAAGTGCAGCTCCTGGCGCAGATCGCTCAGGTAGGGGAAGGCTGCGCGCCCCTGCACCACCCGCTCATGCTCAAGTTCGGCCAGCAACAGGCATTCATCGTGCCCGGCCATCGCCAGCAGGCTGCCGTCCGGGCCGATGATGCTGCTTTGCCCGCAATACTGGATCTGCCCTTCTGCCCCGCAGTAGTTGGCATACACCAGATAACACTGGTTCTCCTGCGCCCGCGCCCGCACGGTCACCTGGCAGGTGAAATCGTAGGGCGCCATGTTCGCCGTTGGCACCAGAATCAGCTCGGCGCCGTCCAGTGCCAGGCGCCGGGCGTTCTCCGGGAACTCGATGTCGTAGCAGATCAGCAGGCCGACCTTCCACCCCTCCAGCTGTACCACCGGGAAGTGATCGGGGCCGGGGCTGAACATCGAACGGTCCAGTTCGCCGAACAAGTGGGTCTTGCGGTAGTTGCCCAGGCTGCGCCCATGGGCGTCGATCAATTGCACGCTGTTGTAGATCGCCCCGTCCTCGCCGCGCTCCGGGTAGCCGTAGACAATGGCGATGCGGTACGCCTGGGCGATTTCCACCACCGCCATGGCTGCCGGACCATCGGCCGCCTCGGCCAGGTGCTCCACCTGAGCCAGGCCAATGTTGTAGCCGCTGAGGAACATTTCCGGGCACACCAGCAACTGCGCGCCACGTTCAACTGCCAGCTGCGCCTGCTGGCGCAGCCGTTGCAGGTTGCCGGGTACATCCAGCGGCTGGGGATGGCCCTGGAACAGAGCAATGCGCATGTTGCCTCCTGCGTGTCAGTCGGCCAGGGCGATCGGGCCGATTTCGTCGAACACGTCGCCAGGGCCTGGGTTGTCGGGGTGGGTACGGCCACCGAAGTGGTTCATGATACCCCACACCGCATTCAGTGAAGTCTGCACCGCGCCCTCGACCCAGGCAGGTGTCCACGACACGTCGTCCCCGGCGATGAACATGCCGCGCTGTTCGGCGGGCATGTCCTGCTGCATGAAGTGCGCGTACATGCGCTGGTTGTAGCGGTAGTGGCCCGGCAATGCACCCTTGAAGGCGCCGAGGAAGTACGGGTCGGCTTCCCAGGACACGGTGATCGGGTCGCCGATGATGTGCCCGGCAATGTCGGTTTTCGGGTAGATCTTCTTCAGCGCATCCAGGGCCAGTTGTACGCGCTTTTCCACCGGGTGCGGCAGCATCTTCAACGCATCGCTCATCCACGCGTAGGACAGGCAGATCACCCCCGGTTTGTGGTCACCGTTATCGAACAGGTATGTGCCGCGGGTGAGGCGGTCGGTAAGGGTCATGCTCATCAGGTCGCGGCCGGTTTGCGGGTCTTTGTCCTTCCAGAACGGCCGGTCGACCATGACGAAGGTCTTCGAGGACTGCATGTAGCGGGTCCGGTCCAGGGCCATCCACATTTTTTGCGAGAACAGCGATTCCTCGCAGTCGATCTGCGTGGTCAGCAGCCAGGTCTGGCAGGTGGTGAGCACGGCACTGTAGTGGCGGGTGTCACCCCAGTTGTCGGTAACCGCCAGGCGCCCGTCGGCTGCGCGGGCGATACGTTTTACACCGGTACGCGGCGCGCCGCCGTGCAGTGCGCTAAGGCTGGTGCCCTGTGGCCAGTGCACGCAGCGCTCCGGTACATGGCGCCAGATACCTTGTGGCACCTGCTCAACGCCGCCGACTACCAGGTGCTGATGGTCGTCGCAGTTGGTCATGACCACGCGGAAAATTTCCAGCATCGAGTTGGGGAAGTCCGAGTCCCACCCGCCCGTGCCGAAGCCGACCTGGCCGAACACCTCGCGGTGCTGGAAGCTCAGCTTGGCGAACGAGCGCGAGGTGGCGACGAAGTCATAGAAGGTGCGGTCGTCCCACAGCGGTACCAGCTTGTTCCACAGCTCTTTCAGGCGGGTGACATCTCGGTCGCGGATGGCTTGCTGGATGTCGGAGAACTGGGCACCGCTTTCCAGCGCATCGGCCCAGGCGTCGGCCACTTCATGGAACAGTTGCGGCAGGTCGGCGGCCTTCTCGGCGTAGTAGGTCTGGCCCTCCAGGTCGATCACCGTACTGCCCGACGCCGGGGTCAGCGGGTTGGGAAAAGGCTTGGTTTCCAGGCCTAGCTTGTCCACATAGTGGTAGAAGGCAGTGGACGACACCGGGAAGCGCATGCCGCCGAGTTCGGCCACGATCCCGTCGGTGCCGTTGAAGGCTTGCGAGCGCAGCCGGCCGCCAAGCTTGGAGGCCTCGTAGACCACCGGCTTGAGGCCCAGCTTCATCAGCTCGTACGCCGCCACCAGGCCGGCGATGCCCGCACCTACGATGGCCACCTCTTCACCGTGGCGTTCAGCCGGGATACTGCCAAGGCCTGCCGGGTGTTCAAGCCAGTCGTCGAAAGCGAAGGGAAAGTCCGGGCCAAAGATGGTGATCGGCTTCTTGCCGTCGGCGGGGTGGCGGTTTTTCTTGTTCATGAAGTGACCTTGCCAGAGGGGCTGCGCGGGGAGCAGAGCCTGAGTATAGGAGATGCCTGGTGGTCATTTTAGGGACAGCGGGGTTCGTAATTAAGATGCAGAGTGTTGTCTTAATGTCGTTTTCTGAGTCGAAATCTATTTTAAAAAATACATTATGACGAACACTTGCCCGTTGTAGGAGCGGCCTTGTGTCGCGAAAGGGCCGCAAAGCGGCCCCGGCAACATCTGCTGTATGCACAAATCCTGGGGGCGCTTCGCCCCCCTTTCGCGACACAAGGCCGCTCCTACAACGGGCTGTGTAGCACTTGCGATCTGGGTGATCAGATACGTCCTACATCCATGACTTGAGATAAAGAATTACCCTACACCCGCTATAGCCCCGGTCTGGCTGCGCGGAAAATGTCTCAGGGTTAACTTCACCGGGTCGCCGTTCTAAGGGCGACTGGGTGTGAGAACCCATCATTCAACTTCGCACCAAGGCTTGTGTCATGGCAGCCGTGCGCGGGCAGGCTTTGGCCTGGCCGGATTTCCAAGTTGGCCGGTTCTCACCCCGTGCATGGCTGCCACCTATTTCCCGTGAGAAGGAGTCGGTAGGCAGTTTCCTCAAGGCTCAATTTGGGAATTGCATCATGAAACAGACGGACTCTGACCGACCCGAAAAACTCAAACCCACCGCCGAAAAGCCCTTCTGCAACTGCGAAGCCAGCCACCCGCCGCTCTTCGCCATCCGCCCCGGCATCGACGCCGCCGACGCCTTGGTCCACGCCTGTCTGCTAGCCCGTGGCCTCAACCAGATTGCCTCTGACTACGCGCAACACCACGCCCCCGAGCGCAGCCGTGACATTGTGTGGTCGATGCAGCATTCTGCCGAAAGCCTGTCGGCCATCCTTGATGGCCTGCTCGACGGTCAGGAAGCCTGACCGCCAGCCCCCTCACAGCGGCTGACCGCGGTCCACCTTGCTGCTGAGGATGATCGACGTGGTGGTTTTCTCCACCCCGTCGACACTGCCGATCTGGTCAAGCAACTGGTCCAGTTGCTCGGGTGAGTCCGTGCGCAGCCAAGCCACGTAGTCGAATTCGCCGCTTACCGCGCACAACTGCTGCACTTGCCCCATGGCACTCAAACGCCGCACCACGTCCTTGCCGGAGCGCGGTTGCACCTTGATCCCCACATACGCTTGCAGCCCGCCACCGATCACACTTTGCCCAAGGCGCACGCCATAACCGGCAATGACCTTGGTCTTCTCCAGCCGCTCCAGGCGCGAGTTGACCGTGGTACGGGCGATACCCAGCTGGCGAGCGAGGTTGGCCACGCTTTCACGGGCGTTGATCTGCAGCAGGGCGATCAGCTGGCGATCGATTTCATCCAGGGTGATAAGGCGGGCATCCGACATGGCGAGTCTCTACGGTTGGCCCGCTAGCCTAGCCAGCCAATGCCAATCAGGGCAAGGCCAGCCGCTGCCGACGCGGCCCCTGTAGGAGCGGCCTTGTGTCGCGAAAGGGGTGCGTAGCGCCCCCAGGATTTGTGCATCAAGCAGATATCGCCGAGGCCAGAGCATGCTCCGAAGCATATTGCCAGGCATGAAAAAGCCGCGCATTCGCGCGGCTTTTCAGTAGCTGGTGGGCCCACACGGACTCGAACCGTGGACCAAAGGATTATGAGTTCGGTATGAACGCCGATATCTAAGCAAAACCTTACCATCGTAAGCGTAAGTACAGCAAGGGCACAGTAGCGGGCGAAGCGATGTTTAGCGTAGATTCGCGAAATAGGAAGGAACCTACCACTGTACCTCAGCTGTACCGGTGAGAGGTCTTGACGAAAACAGCAGTGGTAAGACTTGGTCGTGGGAGCTAGCTTGGAATTTTCAACGGTTGTGCAGCCTCAGCGACAGCTGGGCATCGAAATCAGCGACCTGCTGGAAGCGGGTCCGTTGAAGCGTCTGTGCTTGGTCTCAGCATTCGTGGGGCTTAGGGCAATTTTACGTTTACGAGACTCGATTATCGAGCAGAAGGAAAGCGGCGCTGAGGTTGTCATCATCGTTGGAATAGACCTCGGGGGGACCACAAAAGAGGTTCTAGAGGAGCTTTTACGATGGGGGTGCCAGGTTTATGTGGCGCACAATGCTGTACCGAGAGCAACTTTCCATCCCAAGTGTTACATTTTTGAGGCAGAGGACAATGCGGTCGCTTATGTAGGTTCTAATAACCTAACCGATGGCGGCATGTACTCCAACTACGAGGTTGCTGCCGAATATAGCTTTGACCTGCCAGCAGACGCAGGGGCCTATAGTGATTTTTTGCAGCAGCTTTCGCCTATAACTTCCCCAGCGCAAGATATAATTCAAGAGCTGACAGCGGAATTGATAGCTGCGCTGGTGAGAAGGAATCAAATACCCACCCAGGCCGAGATTGGAGAGTTACGGAAGCGACAACGTATTGTTGTTCGCCGGGGAAGTGACGTCCCAGAGAACCCCTTCCCATCCGTGCCGACTCCTAGAGCACCATTGCTAGATAAAGCACTCCGTGGTGAAAATGACACAACGGGTGAAGCTCCAGAGGTCAATGGGGAAGGCGAAGGTCTGCCTCCTGTTGATCTCGCAACTGTGGCCAAATCTCTCGTGTGGCAGAAAAAATTACCTGCCACAGACTCTTTGCAAGTGAAGCCAGGCACTAAGCATGTAGGCGGCGTACGCTTGGTGCAAGCCAAATTTCGGGGGGGTGATGGAGAGGTTATTGATCAAACCACTTACTTTAGAGAACTGTTTGACGGTTATAAGTGGGAGCGAGAAGAGGGGCGGCATAGGAAGGCGGATCAGGAACACACGTTCATCCCAATGCGTTTGGTCATTGATGAGATCAACTATGGTGTGCGCAATTTTGAGGTCAGTCACAAGCCTGATGGTGAAGCAGGACAAGATAACTACACTACAATTTTAAGGTGGGGTCGAGATCTGAATGGTTTCATACAGGAGCAGAATATAACCGGAAAAGTTCTGCGACTGTATGAAACCGTTGGGGATGAGGCTGATTACCTAATAGATATCAGGGATCAGTGATCTTCCGATCCCTTTCGCTGCCTGCGATTCTTCAGTGATACCCAAGCATCAAAGAGCTCCTCCCCTTGATGCTTGGTGAAGCCTGCTAGTTCAAGAACTTTTAATCCGTGGCTCGTTAGCACGTCTGTCATGCTTCCAGTTCGGACGAGAGTATCTAGCCGCTGTATATCCAAATTGCTATTTGTAGGTATTGGTATTAAAAGCTTTTCAATTTCCGACGGAACGAGCTCGAGCACTCCGCCACCGTAGGTTCTACCTTCAAGTTCTGCAGAGAGTGCGGTCAAAGGATTTAGGAATGCCGTCACAAGATCCTGGGCATCTACAAATTTTGACGAAATTCGGTAAGCCGTATCAGTAGTATACGCTTCTGCAGAATTCAGGATTAATCTCGGAACATCATGAGACCTTTTCAACATGCCGATTTGGCTGCTTGAAACGGACGGCACGGTATACCAATATTTTCTGATACGGGTTTTGTATCGAGTATGCAGATCCTGCGCAATACCAATTTTTAGGTAGTCGGCCACCTCGCTGTATTTATCTGCGCTTCCTTCGGGGAACCATAGAAAATTAGACGGCAAACCTTTTTTTCTGTTTTCGGTGTGTTGTCTGTCGTCGTAAATCACCCCTGGACAATGCTCGCTTCTGCCAAACATAGGGTGCGACCAACTGCTCAGTCGGTGTGCTTTTACAGTTTCGTCATTTACGAGAAAAAAACTATTGGCCCCGGTGACAATGCCTACATCGACCTTTGCAATACTCTTAAAACGGTGAACCGTCTCGAATTGCTCGGCAGCGTCAAGGAGCTCTAGAGACGACTTGCTGAGAAACGCTTTAGTCCACTTCCCCTCTACCGTCCGCCCATTTATTGCGTTGACAGAATTAAAGATGGCCGTAGGGCTCTGCGTTAGGAACTGATCACCTCTAACTTGAACTAAACCTAGGCCGTGACCATAGTCAGATTCCGATAATTTTTTTTCGGCCATTAAAATCACGGCCCCTTGCAATGTCCCTTCGAACCAGATTTCTTCTGGATCAATGATCACGATTTTCTTGCAAAGATGCCCGAGAAGAGTTCGCAGGGACTGCGCGTGTAGAACGTGAATAATTTCCGAAGGGATCACCATCCCTAAGCGGCCACCGGGCTTTAACATTGCAATAGCTGCCATTACAAATGGCACCCACGCATTCGTGTGCTTAGTGAACTTACAGTTTAGCTGCTTAAAAATTGCTTCCGCTAAGTCCTGAAACTCCGATGGTAGGTATTGGTACCGTATGAATGGCGGGTTGCCAATAACTGCATCATATTCCTGATTGTTCATCGTGAGTTCGTCAAGAGCAACTCTCAGAAAGTCAGTGTTTTTGATGCGAGCGGAAATGTTCTTTTGGCCTGCAAGGATAGCTGCCTTTTTGGCTTCAATAGGATCGAGCTCGAAAGCCTTAACTGTGATGGACTCATCAAAGCCAGCATCAGCTAAAGCAGCAAAAAAGGCCCCGTCCCCACAGCTAGGTTCTAAAAACGTCTTCGCGTTTGACTCTTTCATCCAACGGGTGATGAATGTTGCAATTTTTACGGGCGTGTAATAGCCGCCGCGCAGTTTCTGTGCGCTTTCGTTAGCCATGAAATTCATGCTGGGTTTTTGCTCTTCAAGGAGTCTGGTAGCGATGAATATTGGTTTGAACCAAACTCAAGCATGTGCTCTTCAGCAGACTTTATAAACCAATCTTTCAGCGTCATTCCCTGTGCAGAAAGTGCCGAATAGAGGCGGTTCTTAAGCTCCACTTCTACCTCGATGACGATGCGCCCCGAGCTTCCCTTTGCCATGCTAGTGCTCCAAAAAATTTCCATGTAATGTAACATATGTTATGTGACATGGGTAGGGTTTTTGGCTGTCGATAGCCTACAGAGGCTGGTGATGCCCTGTGCGAGGCAGCGCTTGGCTGCTGCGAAAGCGCTGTCTGTCGTGTAAGGCGCTATCCCATCAGAGCTAATAGCAGCTATAGGTCGAGATCCCAGATATCGTTAGAAGATGCAAATGCCTCGAGTAAGTAATCTAGTGCGACTTCTTTTTCATTTGATGAGCCTACCTTGAATATTTCCTGGCAGAGCTCGAAAGCGTAATCGGGTTTCGAGCGAAACTCATTAATCATAAATTCTCGGTGACTGATATCTTTCATTGGTTCGGTTCTTCTCGTAAAGGATTCGCCCCATAATTTCTGTAGTGCTGCATTGCAGCCTTCGGAATTCGACAATGAGATCGTTGAAAGAGCTTCGGGGTATAGCTCCATTATCGGCTAGCGAAATTTTGAGAATGCCAGAAATACGTCCAAGATCTCCGTTTATCTTAGCTAGCTTCTCTATCGCTCCAAGGTCTGCTCTTGATCTGACGCGAATATTCATACCAAGCGCTCGCAGATAGGCTGAGCGGGACATGCCAGCATCGTTGGCACGTTCAGTTATCATCTCTTTTTCTTGTTCAGTGCCCCACACCTCAATCGGCCTTCCGCGCCTCCGAGGTGTGGCCTTACCTTTGGTGCAGTCTGTCATTGATTGTGCTCCTGTTGTCACTTTCACCCTTAGACGCGGCAGCGGTTGCGTGCCTCGCAGAGCAAGATCCGTTGAGCCGAAGGCGAATAAGGGTAGGTGGTGTGGGGGAGCAAGCGCAGCTTGTGGACCCACAACACACATCTTGCCGTCTTGTTGTAAGCGATTAAAGGAAATATAAAACGCAAAATCTACCATCTGCATTAACTTTCAATAAATTGCTTAAGTTGCCTTGAGTTGCCTTGAGTTGCCTATAGTTGCATATAGTTGCGTTTGATTTAATTAGTTTTAGATGTGTAGTCATTTCGTGTTTTCTTAGACTTTCATTCGTGCTAAAACCAACTGCATTAGTAGGAGGAAAGCCGATGCGAAGTGATAGTCTAAAGCGTATCAAGAGAAGAGCTGGGCGCGCCGAATTCTTCTCGATCAGGGAGGAGTTGGAAACGAAAATACTGCTTGGTCACACACTCAAAAATCTTTATGCCGAATATGTGGATAGATTTAGTTTTGGATATGTTCAGTTCACACGATACGTATCTCGCTACTGCAAGAAATCAAGGTCATTTGTCATGACAGGCTCACATTGGGGGCAAAAATGAAGCAAGCATTTAGATCAATAGCTGTAGCTACTATTTTTCTTCTCACGCAGCAGAACGCTTTCGCTATCTACTGCGCAAATTGTTCTACATTTTATCAGCAAATGTTTGAATATGCGGAGCAGGTCAACACGGCGCTGAACACGGCCGAACAGTTACAAACGCAGATTCAGCAGTATCAAAACATGGTAACTCAGGGCACGGGCTTGCCAGATTCGATGTTCGGCAGCATCGCGGCGGACTTAAAAAACGCGGTCAATATCTATAACCGCTCGCAGGCTCTGGGCCGCCAAATCCAGAACATGGACTCTCAGTTCCACACGGCTTTTCCCGGCTTCGAGTACTACCTGAATCAAGCAGCGAACTCGGCAGAGGTCCCGGCGCAGGATCGCTATAAGAAGTGGTCGCAACAGGGCCGCGACAACGTGAAAACGGCGATGGAAGCGACGAACCTCAATACCAGCACCTTCGAGTCCGAGGACGCTCAGCTAAACCGAATGGTGGCTCGTTCGCAGTCAGCCGTTGGTCGGATGCAGGCGATTCAGGCGGGCAATGAAATTGCCTCGCAGAACGTGCAGCAACTGCAAAAGCTGCGCGACTTGCTGGCCACGCAAATCAACATGCAGGGCAACTACATGGCTCAGCAAGGCGACCGGAAGGCTGTCAGCGAAGCAGCGGAACAACAATTCGAGGCCAGGAAAAATAACTGGGGACCTTCGGAGGATTTTTAACCATGTTTATTTCTAAGATTTTTATTGCTGTGTTGTGCATCGCTTCTGCTCTTGGTGGTGCTTTTGTGTCCGGTGTCGTGGTGTCCATCAACACTATATGCGAGATTGCTGAACGGCCTACGCCGACTGACGCTGATAAAAAATTCGAAGCCCGGAAAAACATCTGGGGATCATCTGAGGATTTCTAACTATGCAACGTTCAGCATTTATCGCGTTCATCGGTGCGGCGCTACTGTTTTCGGTCGGCACTGCTGCCGCAGCAGGAGATATAACCCAGGGCAATGAAATGAATGGTCTTTTGCGGATGCTATATGACGCCGCAAGTGAATGGTCACCACGTCTCCAGGGCTATGCACTCAAATTACTGGGCTCCCTTGCACTAATCCAGCTAGTGTGGACGTTCATGCCTCTAGTCATGAAACAAGCTGACCTAGGCGAGATTGTTGGTGAACTAATCCGTTTCTTCATGGCAGTCGGCTTTTTCTACGCCATTATTGAGCATTCCGTTCCTTGGGCGACAGCAGCAGTTAATAGCTTCCGGGAAGCGGCGGGAACGGCCAGCGGTTTGGGTCGAGCGATTCAGCCGGGTGATATGTTTGCAGTGGCTGTCGATTTCTCACGCACTATCGTAGAGGGAATCTCTGTTTTCTCTCCGGGTAAAGCGATCCTCATTGCGATTGTTGGCTGTTTAGTTTTATTGTGTTTCGCATTCATCGCGGCATTCATGTTTGTGACGCTTGTAGAGTCGTATGTCATCATCAACGCCTCCGTGCTGTTCTATGGTTTTGGTGGTTCGCAGTGGACACGCGATTTTGCTATCGCTCCGCTCCGATTCGTTATTGCAGTTGGCGCTAAGCTGTTCGTCCTAACCTTGATCGTAGGAATTATCGTCACTTCCGCGAAGTCGTGGTTAGCAGCATATACCAACGACGAAGCGTCATTGATGACATTGGCGGGCTTGGCTCTGGTATGCGCTTATCTGACTAAAACTATTCCCGAATTGATCGGTGGGATGATTAGTGGCACGTCGATGGGCGGCGGCTCGGCAATCGGTGGTATGGCGGCGGCCGGTGCGGCTGGTGCTGCGGCGGCCATTGCAACCTTTGCAACAGCAGGTGCCGCAGCTCCAGCGGCGGCAGCGATTGGTGCGGGCGGGAGTACCGCAGGCGCTGCCGGTGCGGCTGGCGGCCTTGCCGGCTCGCTCAACTCCAGCATCGCTGCCGGTGCTACCTCGGCCGGTGTGGCGGCCACCTCTGCCGGCGGCGCAGCGTCATCCGTAGGTATTGGCACCAGTACCGGCGGTGGGGTCGCCGCGAAGGTTGCGAGTTCGACCGGCTCACGTTTAGGTGGCAGCACTGCTAGTTCGACACAATCGGCTGCACCTACGCAGCCCAGCAGCGGCGTACAGCCGGCCGCCAGACAGGCAGGGAAGGCTGCGCAGGGCAACGACGAAAAAGACCCGCAAGCGACACCAAAAGGGGGATCTGTCAGCGCCGGTAACGCGCTTTCGCAATCGGCCAATGGTGGCGCAAAGATGCTTGGCGTGATGGCCTCGATGGCAGTGCCGGGTATGGAGAATGCGCACTCACTGTCTCTTGGTGCGGGATCTTCGCCGGCTATTCCTGACGGTGCTAGCTCGATCATTCCAGCCAATGGCGCGGAAACAATCGCGGAAGCTGCGCAAACAGAATCTAACGTCATCCGTCCAGCCTCGGACGCAAGCCCCCCTGCAAGTCGACTAGCCTCGTTCAATGTGCCCGGCATGGCCTCAAACAACCACACCTCGGAGAAATAACCATGATGGACATACTGATGTTCGCTGGATTCGTAGTAATCGTATCGACGTTTGCCATCTGCATGTGGGCGCTCGGTCGATGGCTGCGTAGCAAGGGCTACGGGCCGCAACTCGATAGGTTGGATCGTCAGTACACGGCCTTGCAGCTTCGAGTAAGCCCACTCGCCTTGTCGGCTTCCTATCGCATGTTTGCCGGCGCACAGGCTATAAATCGCCTGCCTTTGCTGGGCAGCAAGAATAGCGCAGCCCTGAATCAGCAGGCGTTGCTGGCCATCCAGGCCGCGCAGGAAGCACAGAAGCAGCAGAAAGCACAGAAGTAAGAGAGACCTGCCACTGCCACGGCTCTCTATCCAGCACTGCTATGCAAATCTATGAATTGAGAGCGTTTTTCATAGATAGATAGCACATAAGGGGAGTTCTCCCAACCAAGCTTCATATTTAGTCTTTCGGCTTAAAAGTCCTACACCAGTTGAGCAGAATATGTCTTGTCAAATAGTTGAAGGTGTGTAAATTGATAGGAACATCTCTCTCTTTCCATTCTCGACTTAACCAGTCTTTCTCTTTCTCGATATTAGGTTTTTCCTCGAATTTAATTGGTGCCTTGGACATTAATGATGGAAAACGTTGACCCGTATGAAGATAGTTTGATCTATGACCATAAACAGTTGATAGGATTTTTTTTATATTTTCCAAACTCCAGATGACACGAGCATCTATATCATCAGGTCTGCTGCAAGGCTCACCCGGCAAGTGGCGAAGACAAAAGCCAATAAATTTAGAGGTGGCTTTAAGGGTAGGGGCAACAATAGGGGCGACTTTATGTACTACGGTGGGGTCGGCGCAGTTTTGTAGAGTTTCATATAAGGATGGAAAGCTATCTTTTAATACTTGTTCGGGTGATATTTCAAACTCGGGTTCAACCACAGCAGCTGTTTCAAGAGCTGAAACCATTAAAATCCAACTCAGATTCGGATCATGGTCCACCATGTCAAGGGCATCCTTGTACAAACATGCGGATCGTATAAATGCTTTGTAGCGATCCGGCGTTGCAAATTCAAGGCTTTCCAGGGTTGATAGATGGCCCTCTGACGGTGAGCAAATTGCCGCCGTGACGTCTGGAAGAATAGGAAAAAGTTCTGCAGTGTGCAGACCGGGAGGTGAGAATTGTTCTGAAAAACAAGGTTCTCCGTACGGGTCACCGAATTTAGAGTTTGGAGGATTAAATCTTCTGCTAATGCCGGCACAAAAAACTTTGATACCTAATCCTATCGATATAAGACCAGAGATCTCGTCACCTACATGGGCATCAAAACTCAATGTTTCTTGTTGCTCTTTTTTTGAAGAGTTATTTATAAAGAGACGCACCCTTGCGGTTATGAGCGTCTGAGCAATATCGTCTTTTGCTATGCTATTGAAGATGAATGTATAGGGTCCAATTTTAACTTCGCTACACAAAATTGCATTAGGCGCAAATAGCTGGTACTCCTCCATCATAAACCAATTAGTAGTTTTGGATGAGCTCCAATTTTCCAGTGACCAGGGTAATAAATTATTCGACATTTCGACTTCCTTGGCTTTATGAGACTATTCACCTAAGACGGGTGAGGTAGAGATAAACTGGGGGCGCATTACTAGTGCGCGGTTAGTCATTGACTATAGAAAATTATTAGTAAGAATCGGCTATGCTATATTCATCCTGCATAATTTAAAAGCATTTTGGCGGCTGTGCGTCGTTCTGGTTGGTCGTTCGCTACTAGACCTTTACTTTTTGTGTGTCCTCGGATGCCGCAGACGGCGCGATGCACTTGGTGGTTTTGGTGGTAGGTGTTCGACGGTGCCGCCCTTCCTTTTGGTGCACAACGGCCGTAGGCCGACCAAGAGCAGCAGGCGATGAGCTGCGCCATCAAGGCGCGGAGCTTAGCGCCCATGATGGAGATTCTTAGAGAATCTTGGATGGAATCTGCGAGCGGCCCGCAAAGGCCCGCCGGTGCTGGGTTTTCAGAAACTGGCGGGGTGCCGTTAAACAGGGGATTGGATACTGTTAAACGGGGGGATGGGTGCCGTTAAACAGGGCGGCGCAGCGTTAAACTCGGATGCCTTGGGTCGCCCGATCTCCCATTTGCCCTTAGCATACTCGTTCAGTCTCCAACCAACGGTAGCAAGCTCGACCAACGCCTTGCGTGCTGTCTGGCGGCGTTTTTTGATGGTATTCAGGTTCGTCGGTTCATCCGGCCAAACATAGCCGCATAACGTGTTCAGCTCTACCCGCCCTGACTTGCCGAGGTCGATCCAGCCGCACAGTCGCTGATGAATCAGACGGGCAGGATCGGTCTGTAGCTTCCTGACTTCGGCCATGTCTATGCGGATGTGCTGCCCTCCCATGATTGCGCGCGCAATAAGAGGGTTCAATGCTACATACAGCTTGCCCTGCTGCTCATCACTTGCGTACTCGGACAGCAAACGGAAGCCCTGCCGCTTGCTTCCATTTTGCGCAATGATAGAGACTTTCCAGAGCCTCTCAATGCAATCGCGTACTGGCCTCGTATTATCTATGTCCGCATACCCAACCTCACGGGCCAGCGACCGATAACTACCCTTGACCACCATCGCATCCTGCTGGACGGCTTCCCACTTAGGTTCGAGAAATAGCCTGAGCTGACGACCGGCTTCGGTCTGAGGGTCGGGAGAAAGTACAAGGCCAGAAGGCCCAGCCATTGCTACCAGTCCTTGCAGAATGCGGAGATCGTCGGCCCCCAATGGTTCCGGCCCGCTGAACTCGATGCGCTTGCCGTTACCGTAGTCATACGCAACGTCCAGCTTATTGCGCTTGCGTTCGCCACGTTTGAGGCTACGGAACAGGCCGGGTGCAAGACAATGCACCGGGTCGTGCCGGGCATGAGTCAACTCATGCTTGCTCACGTTGACGCCCTTTTCCGCTGTCCTGCTTGACGTTCAACAACTCCACCGGCATCAAAACGCCGCCGTCGCGGCGTTCATACCATTGCTCATGCGGTGCAGCGTCGTAATTCTGTTTGCTGACACCAAAGCGGACAAAGAAGCCGCGCCGGTCGTTGCCGATGGGCTGACGGTCATAGGCGCGGTCGCTGAGGCTCTGGGCCTCGTCCTCTGTCATCTTCGCAACGAAGCCACACCAACGGGCATTGTCGATTAGAGCAGATGCGCCACGTGCTGCCTGCTGTTGATCCGTCTGCCCTTCGCGGGCACTGCCCTTGCTGACATGGTGAAGGTACAAAACTGAGGCCCCAGTGCAGGTCGCAACATGCTCAAGCGTGGCGACGAGTCTTGCCATATCGCCATTGCTGTTCTCGTCCTTGTCATGAATGCGGCTCAGGGTATCCAATACTATCAATCGGCTGCCTTCACAAAACTCAATTAAGCGAACAAGGTGCCGTTCATCCATGACGTTCAGGCGTTTGCCCATGAGCGGCTCCACGATGAGGTTCTGAGCGATTGCGCAACGAGCGTCTCTGTTCAGGTGGTGGCCTATCGCATGAATACGGCGCACTAACGCAACGTTCGGGTCTTCGCCTGCGAGATAGACCACCTTTCCGGTTAGTGCTGGAGAGAGCCCAACAAGGTCGCCTCCGGCAACGCTGCACGCGACAGACATGGCTGCCTCGAGCGCCCAGTAGCTCTTGCCGGTGGCTCCTGGGGCGATTAACGCCCCTACCGTGCCTGCAAGGAAGCCAGGCCATATGAAATCAAGCTGCGGGGGAGGAGTTTCGAAAGCTGCGGCTAGATCGATAGCCATCAAATACGCCCGCCATCTTCGAAGGAGTCGGTGCTAAGGGCTTCAGCAATTTGAGAGGTCCGGAAGTAGACCCTGCGGCCTATCTTCAGGCGGGCTCTGTTGATGGGGAGGGTCCAAGGGTTTTGCGTTCTCAGGCTGATTCTTAGGCCATCTGGTGAACGATCCAAAATCGTCGCCAACTGAGGCAAGCTCAATAGCGGTCCAAATCGCTCCAAAAGGTTTTCTTCGATGCCCATCGCTCATCTCCATTTCTGATCGGATTTATCCGTATCGTAGGGAGTGCACTGGTTGATAACATTCTTTTAATTGGTCATTATGGTTGACATGAGCGCAAGTGAAACAGAAATCCCAGTCTGGCCCAACTGTTCACCGATCATGGAAGCGGCGGTGCGAGAGCTCGTCGCCAACTGGCGGCCGTACTCAAGCAGCGCGAGACGTTTTCCGATACGCAGGCTGGTTGAGCAACTGATCGACCCGGCTATCGCGCTGCTGTGTGTCGATGCGGTGTTCCAGCGATACATGTTGGGTGCACCGGGAACTACCGCCCTGAGTGATCTGATCCATTCAATTCACTACAAGGGAGCTATGCAGGCTCAGCGAGTTCTGATCCGACAGTACATGAGTGCGACGCGTCATACTGGAGAGGAATCGAGAGAAGTGATCGGGACGCTTGAAACATTGGTGGAGGTAATCGGAGCGTGCGGCCGCAAGCGTCCAGCTCGCTCACGATGTACCGTTGAGGGCGTAACTCAAAATGCGCAGCGCAACAGAGACTTTTGTGAGGTGTGCGGGCAGCCGTCTGAACTCGCTCGTCTGATCAATACAGGTGATTGGCCAGAAAGCGCCGATACCGACTACGCACTGCACCTCAGTAGTCGGTATTGCGCTTCCCATCGACCTCGGCATGCTGATGGGACTTGGAACCCGCAGTATCAACGGGCAAAGCGCTCAAAGAATCTCTTTAATCTCGAACTGGCCCGGCTCACAGAACAAAGTGCTCAGCGCACTCCGTCACCGAAGCATGACACTCCTGCTGCCGAACTTTTTGCTTTCCATATCACGCATGGCAACGGTTTTACCGCTGCAGATGAAGGTGCACTGCGGGAGCAAGCGCGCCTTATGATTGATGCTCGCCTGACGGACGCCAAGAAACAGATGCTGATTCTTCGGGCGTCCGGTTTGAACCAGAGCGAGATTGCTCGGAGGATGGGTATCAGTCGTCAGGCAGTGTCGAAGGCGCTGGGGTCGATTCCTTCTTCTCTCCAGTTCGCCGACGCGCCAAAACATCCAGTTCATTGACTAAATCTTCAGCTCGTAGATGGGTGTAACGCCGGAGCATTTGCATTGATCTGTGGCCGCTGATGGCGGCGACCTTTTGGTCGCTGAGGCCACCTTCTACTAAACGGCTGACGGCTTCATGACGCAAGTCATGGAACCTGAAATCGGCCAGACCGAGATTTTTCTTGATGTCTAACCAAACCTTGTTGAAGTTGTAGGGGCGACGTTTACCGTCTTTGCCAGGTTCACCGAAGAAAACCAAATCAGAGTCGAGTGGACGAATCGGGTTGGCCAATGCCTCGCGGAAAGCGGCAGTGGCATCGGTTGTCAGTGGGACGGTTCGAGGCTGTGTGTTTTTGGTATCAAGCAGGCGGACGATACGGCGCGCTACATCCACCTGACCGCGGCGCAGGGTAGTGATTTCGGAAGAGCGCATGCCAGTTTCTAGTGCGATGCGCACGATCCAATTCAGCATGGGATTGCTGTGCTTTTTAACCGCAGCAATGAGTTTGCGCTCTTCATCAGCGGTAAGGCGGCGGTCACGTCCTTCTCCTGGGCTTGGCTTTCTGATGTTCAGCACAGGATTGAACGTTAGGCCTAACCCCCATTCTTGAATGGCCACCGTGAACAGGTGGCTCAGCAGCGCTAGCTCCAAGCGCACCGTATTGTTGCTGGTTGGCTGACCGCGTGTGGTAAAAGTGGAGAGACGCTTATCCCGGTAATCGGCTATCACTTCGGCAGAAAGTGCAGCGAGCGAGTATTTACCCAGCCCATTGATTAACTGCTTCGCCTTGGTGGTCTCCGCCCGCTGAGTCGTTGGTTTCTTCGTCGGCGTGATTTCCCTGAGATATCGCTGCAAGGCTTTTTCTAGCGTCAGTCGCTCGGACCCGCTGCGCTGGATATACACACCCCGCACCATTTCATCTTCGGTGCGTCGTGACCAATCTTCGGCGTCGCGTTTGGTGCGGAAGGTTTTGGCGTTGGTCGGCCATCCGGTCTTGCGGATGACGGCCTTCCAGGTGCCGGCAGGGGTTTTGACGATTGTGGCCATCTGAAGGACTCCAAAGGCGTGCAAGCGAAGCCGCACTGTACCTAATTTGTACCTTCGGACCATAGGACTGATCCGGCTGCCACAAACCCAAAAAGCCGAAAGCCGCGTACTACGCGGCTTTGAGTTTGGTGGGCCCACACGGACTCGAACCGTGGACCAAAGGATTATGAGTCCTCTGCTCTAACCGACTGAGCTATAGGCCCTCAGTAAGTGCCCGGATTATAACGAGGGTTTCGCACCTGTGCCATCTGAAAGATCCGATAGTGCTATGCGAAGGAACGAAGCGGCGAATTCCTCTGGCGGCAGTGGCAGGCTGACGATGTAGCCCTGGATCTGCTCGCAGCCTTCCGCTGCCAGGAAACGCTGCTGCGCCTGGTTTTCCACCCCTTCGGCAATGATGGTCAATTGCATGCTGCGGCCCAGCGCGATGATCGCCCGGGCGATGGCTGCATCGTGGGGGTCGTCAGGCAGGCCGCGGATGAACGACTTGTCGATCTTGAGGATATCCAGCGGCAGGCGCTTGAGGTAACTCAGCGATGAATAGCCCGTGCCGAAGTCGTCAATGGCCAACTGCACGCCCAGTTTCTTCAACTGGTGGAGCACGACCAAGGCTTCTTCGGCCTGGCTCATGATGAAGTTCTCGGTAATTTCCAACTGCAGGTCGCCCGCCTTCAGGCCGTAGGTCTTGAGTAATTGCTCGATGCGCTTGGCCAGGCCGTGATGGCGCAACTGGGCGCCAGCCAGGTTGATCGAAAGCGGGCCGAACGCTTCATAGTCCCGCTTCCAGCGATGCATCTGCCGGCAGGCCTGCTCCAGTACCCAGTCACCCAACTGCAGGATGGTGCCGTTCTCTTCGGCCAGGTGGATGAAGTGCTCGGGCGGCACTTCACCGAAGGTCGGGTGGCTCCAGCGGATCAGTGCTTCGGCGCCGACCAGGCTCTGGGTCTTGAGGCTGAGCTTGGGCTGGAAGCACAGGCTCATTTCATTGCGCTCCACGGCGCGGCGCAGTTCATGCTCCAGGGCAATGCGTTCGCTGGCCTGGGCGGTGAGGTCGCGGGTGTAGGCTTCGACGCGGTTGCGGCCCTTGGCCTTGGAGCGGTACATGGCGGCATCGGCGTTGCGGATCAGCGTGGCAACGTCGCTGCCGTCTTGTGGATAAAGGCTGATGCCAATGCTGGCGCTGGTGAAGAACTCGTGTTCGCCAGCCTGGAACGGTGCGTTGAAGCAAGCCAGCAGCTTGTTGGCGATGGAGCTGGCGTCGCTGGGCTTGTGCAGGCCGGGCAGCAGGATGATGAACTCGTCGCCACCCAGGCGGGCCACGGTGTCGACGTCGCGTACCTGCTCTTTCAGGCGCTGGGCGATGCCTTTGAGCAGCAGGTCGCCGACCGGGTGGCCGAGGCTGTCGTTGATATGCTTGAAGCGGTCAAGGTCAAGGAACAGCACCGCACCCTGGCGGTTGGACACCTGCGCACAGGCCAGTGCAGCCTGCAGGCGGTTCTCGAACAAGGCGCGGTTGGGCAGGCCGGTCAGTGGGTCGTGGTGGGCTTGGTAGTCGAGTTTGGCCTGGGCATGCTTGAGGCTGGAAATATCAGCGAACACCGCGACGAAATGGGTGATTTCGCGCTCGGTGTTGCGCACCGCGCTGATGGTCAGCCAGCTGGGGTAAAGCTCCCCGCTCTTGCGTTTGTTGAAGATCTCGCCTTGCCAGTGGCCTTCAGCGGTCAACTGGTGCCACATGGCGGCGTAGAAGGCACTGTCGTGCTGGCCGGAGGCGAGCAGGCGCGGGGTTTGGCCGAGAGCTTCGATTTCGCTGTAGCCGGTAATTTCGCTGAACGCACGGTTGACCGCACTGATGCGCTGGTCGATGTCGGTAATCAGTACGCCCTCGGCAGTGTTCTCGAATACCGTGGCGGCCAGTTGCAGTTTTTCCTGCATGAGGTGGCGTTCGGTAATGTCGCGGGCAATGGTCAGCATGCAGTCGATCCCGGCAATCGGCAGTGGCCTTGCTGAGAGCTCGCACAAGCGGATTTGCCCGTCGCTGCGGCGAATGTGGCAAGTGAAATCACGCACGAAGCCGTCGCGGTTCAACTGGTCGACCAGGCGTTTGCGCTCGTTGAGGTCGACCCAGATGCCAAGGTCCAGCGACGTCTGGTCGATGGTCGGGTTTAGATCGTAGCCGGTCAGGCGGCAGAAGCCTTCGTTCACCTCCAGCAGCAAGCCGTCACTCTGGCGTGACAGCAGCAGCCCGTCGGGTGAGGCATGGAAAGCTTTGGCGAATTTTTCTTCAGAGGTTTGCAGTTGCTGCTGGGTTTCCTTGAGCTGGCTGATGTCGCGTACCGCCACTACCAACGCGGGGGTGCCGTCGAGCTCGAAGGTTTCCGCCGAGGTCAGGCCGGTAAACAATTGGCCATTGCTGCGACGGAAGGTCATTTCCAGGTTGCGGATACCGCCTTGGTGCAGGCGCTCCAGCACCCGTGGTCCGCTGCCTTCTACGCCCCACAGGTTGAGCTCGGTAGCGGTACGGCCGATCACCTGGTCCGGCACCAGGCCGATCTGTTCCTCGAACGCCTCGTTCACCTCCAGCAGGCAGCCATCGCTGTGGCGGGCGATAAGCAGGATGTCGGGGCATTGCTGGAACACCGAGGCGAATTTTTGCTCGGACAACCGCAGGGCGTCCTCGGTGCGCTTGGTTTCGCTGATGTCGATCATCAGGCCGCGCATCACGGGGTGGTGGCCATGTTCGATCATGCTGACGATGTTGCGTACCCAAAGCGCTTGGCCGTCGGCGCGGATGACTCGGTAGTCGAGGCTGTGGTCGCGCCCAGCGGCGGTTTCGCTGTCGCAGTACGCCTGGGCCCAAAGGGCATCTTCCGGGTGCAGTATGCTGCGCCAGAAGCCCGGTTTCAGCCAGTCGGTCAGCGGGTAGCCGAGCAGGCCCTCGGCGTGGGGTGACACATAGCTGTAGGTATAGTCGTTCGCGTCGGCTTCCCAGGCAATGGCTGAAAGGCTTTCGACCAGCCCACGGTAGTGGTATTCGCTGCTGCGCAGCTCCTGCTCCAGGGCAATGCGGCGGGAAATTTCCGAGCTGAGCCGGCGGTTGATGCGGATGACAATGGCCAGTACGCCCATCAGGAACAGCACGGTTGGCAGGCCGTACACCAGCAAGTCGGACCAGAACATCCGCTGGTCGACCACATTGCCCACCCAGCGCTGCTGGATCTCGCTGATTTCGCCGCTGCTCATGTCGGCCATCACTTTGTCGAGAATGCCGACCAGTACGGGATTGTTGCGCGGCACGGCCATGGCCAGTTGATAGCGATAGGGCGTTTCACCGCTGACATACAGGCCATCGAGCTTCAGCTGGCGCAGGCTCCAAATACTCGATGCCAAGTCCCCGACCACAGCATCCACCTGGTCGGTGGCCAAGGCCTGCAGTGCCGAGCTGACGTTAGGCAGTGCCACCAGGTTGAGGTCTGGGTGGTGGGTGCGCAGCAACTCATGTGGCGCATAATTTTCGACCACGGCAATTTTCAGCCCATACAGGTCTTGCAGGTTGCGCGGTTGAGCGCCGCCCTTGTGGGCGAGGATCACGATGGGAAAGTCCAGGTATGGCCGGGTGAAGGACAGGTAGGCCTGGCGTTCTGGCGTCGACATGATGCCGGGCAGTAAGTCGATTCGGTTTTCGCGTGCCTGTGCCAATACCTCGGTCCAGTTACTGGGCTCGACCGGTTTCAGTGTCACGCCCAGGCGTTGCTGGATCTTGGCGATGTAATCGGCGGCCAATCCCTGGTAGCGGCCCTCCTGGTCGCGAAACTCGAACGGCGGCCAGGAGGCATCTACGCCCAGGCTCAGCTGCGGGTGGGCAGCCAGCCAGGCTTGCTCCTCGTCTGTCAGGGTAAGGGCGCCGGCCGTTGTGTTCCAGACAATCAGGATCAGCAACAGGATGGCCGGCTTCAGGGGCATGACGGCCTCGCTTTCAGGTGGTCTGAAGTCGAGTGTAGACGGGCATTGCTGCTGATGTGGGGAAGAACAAGAGGCCTTTTGTCAGATAGAACAGGGCCTTGCGCCAATGCCGGGGCGGCGTGGCGTATGGCACCGGCTTTGTCGGTGTTCGCGGCTGAAGCCGTAACCACAGGGGATCGCACATGCCCCCGGCCTGGGCCTAATGCGAGTCAGTTAAGAAATTTGGGGTCGCTTTGCGACCCTTCGCGGGCACGCCCGCTCCCACAGGGGATCGCGCATTTCTTGAGTGGGAGCGGGCGTGCCCGCGAAGGGCTGCAAAGCAGCCCCAGTAACGCTTAACTAACAGGCATTAGGCCTGCCGGGATTTGTTCATCACTCGTCGAGGAAGGAGCGCAGGTGCTCGCTGCGCGTCGGGTGGCGCAATTTGCGCAACGCCTTGGCTTCGATCTGACGGATCCGCTCACGGGTCACGTCAAACTGCTTGCCTACCTCTTCAAGGGTATGGTCGGTGTTCATGTCGATACCGAAACGCATGCGTAGCACCTTGGCTTCGCGTGCGGTCAGGCCCGAGAGCACGTCACGGGTGGCTTCTTTCAGGCTCTCGACCGTGGCTACATCGATCGGGGACTGCATGGTCGAGTCCTCGATGAAGTCGCCCAGGTGCGAGTCTTCGTCGTCACCGATCGGGGTTTCCATGGAAATCGGCTCTTTGGCGATTTTCAACACCTTGCGGATCTTGTCCTCAGGCATTTCCATGCGCTCACCCAGCTCTTCCGGGGTCGGTTCGCGACCCATTTCCTGCAGCATCTGCCGGGAAATACGGTTGAGCTTGTTGATCGTCTCGATCATGTGCACCGGAATACGAATGGTGCGAGCCTGGTCAGCGATCGAACGGGTGATTGCCTGGCGAATCCACCAGGTGGCGTAGGTCGAGAACTTGTAACCACGACGGTATTCGAACTTGTCCACCGCCTTCATCAAGCCGATGTTGCCTTCCTGGATCAGGTCGAGGAACTGCAGGCCACGGTTGGTGTACTTCTTGGCGATGGAGATAACCAGACGCAGGTTCGCCTCGACCATTTCTTTCTTGGCGCGGCGGGCCTTGGCTTCACCGATCGACATGCGACGGTTGATTTCCTTGATCTCGGCAACGGTCAGGCCGGTTTCGGTCTCAAGGTCGATCAGCTTTTGCTGGCAAGCGACGATGGCGGCGTCCTTTTCACCCAGGGCAGCAGCCCATTTGGTGTTGCGCTTTGCCAGGTCACCGCTCCAGGTCTGGTCGGTTTCGTTGCTTGGGAACATGCGCAGGAAGTCGGCGCGCGGCATGCGGGCGTCACGCACGCACAGCTGCATGATGGCGCGTTCTTGCTGGCGCAGACGGCTCAAGGCGTCACGCACGCGCTCGACCAGTACCTCGAACTGCTTCGGTACCAGTTTGATCGGCATGAACAGGTCAGCCAGGGCCTGTAGGGCCTCGATGCTTTCCTTGTGGTTGCGACCGTGTTTCTTCAGAACCTTGTTGGTGACCTGAAGCTGGTCGTTGACCGCACCGAAACGCTGTGCGGCGACAACGGGGTCGGGACCGCTTTCGGTCTCTTCTTCGTCGTCACTGCCTTCGCTTTCTTCGTCTTCCTCGTCCGACTCTTCCTTGGCCGCTGGGGCCTTGGCGCCGATGACCGGCACCTCGTCGGTAGGCGCTGCGATATTGTCGTCAGGGTCGATGTAACCGCTGAGAACATCGGACAGGCGGCCACCTTCGACGGTGACACGGTCATATTCGCCGAGAATGTAATCGACAGTGCCCGGGAAGTGGGCGATGGCGCCCATGACTTCACGAATGCCTTCCTCGATACGCTTGGCGATTTCGATCTCGCCTTCGCGGGTCAGCAGCTCGACCGTACCCATTTCGCGCATGTACATGCGCACCGGGTCGGTCGTGCGGCCGATATCGGTTTCAACTGCCGCCAACGCAGCAGCGGCTTCTTCGGCCGCGGCTTCGTCGGTGTCGGCTTCCGCCAACAGAAGGGCATCCGCATCCGGAGCACTCTCGAATACGTTGATCCCCATGTCGTTGATCATGCGGATGATGTCTTCCACCTGTTCCGGATCTGAAATATCCTCAGGCAGGTGGTCGTTGACCTCCGCGTAAGTCAGGTAGCCCTGCTCACGACCGCGGGTGATCAACTCTTTGATACGAGACTGCTGTTGCGCTTTTCCGGACATAACACCCTATCCACTGAAGGTCTTGGCGGGCAAAAAACAAGCCGAGGATTATACCCGAGCATGGGCCTCACGCGCCAGATGAGGTCGGCGTTTGTGCGGGAACATTCCGGCTCAGCAAGGCGAGGAGCTGGGTTTTTTCCTCGCTGGTCAATTCGCTTTGACGTGATTTCCTGAGCAGTTGTTCCAGGCTGCGCTCGCGTTGGCGGGCGGACAAGCTAGTAATGGTGTCGAAAAACTGTTGTTCAAGGTTGTCGGCCACGATCAGCCATTCCTTTTCTGCCAAGGCCCGCAGCAGGCGACCCTGTTCGGTGCCATGCCAGCGTGCAATCAGCTGCATTGAGCTTAGCCCAGGGTTTTTCTGTGCGGCTTCGATCAATGCCACCAGCAGCTGGCTGTACAGGTGCTCTTCGTCGGCGAAATGGCTGGCATCTTCCACCTTGCCCGCAAGCAGCGGGTGGTGCAGCAAGGTGCGCAGGGCCGCCAGGGTAGGTGGTTCGACCGGCGCCGGCACCCGTGGTGGCGCTTCATCGCGCTGCCAGTTTTTCCCGCCCTTGCGGTTCTTGTCCCATGGTTTGTCGCCCCACGGCTTCTTGCCGCCGCCCTTGTTGGGCTTCCAGGCCTGCTCCTGCTGGAACGGCGCCGGCTCGAACTGCGGCATGTCACCATAGTCGGGGGTGTAGCTGGCCATGGCGTCGTAATCGTAGCCAGGGTCGTAGTCCGGCATGCTGGTGGGCGCGGGTGCCTGCTGGGCCAGTTGCCCGACCTGTTGAGGGTCGAGGCCGGTGATTTCTTTCAGGCGGTTGCGCATCAGCTGGCGCAGGTTGGCGCCGGGAATCTTTTCGATCAACGGTGCGGCCAGGGTCGCCATGTGGGCCTTGCCTTCCAGCGAGCGCGGGTCGGCTTCGACGCCCAGTTGCTCGAAGAAGTAGTCGGCCAGCGGCTGGGCGTGCTGGTTGATGCGGGCCATGAAAGCGTCGGTGCCTTCGGCGCGTACCAGGCTGTCTGGGTCTTCGCCTTCAGGCAGGAATAGGAAGCGCGCCCGACGGCCGTCCTGCAGGTTGGGCAGCGCCGATTCCAGCGCGCGCCATGCCGCTTTGCGCCCGGCCTGGTCGCCGTCGAAGCAGAACAGCACGCTGGGCACCACGCGGAACAGGCGCTTGAGGTGTTCTTCGCTGGTGGCCGTGCCAAGGGTGGCCACGGCATTGCGCAAGCCTTGCTGGGCGAGGGCGATGACATCCATATAGCCCTCGACAACGATGATTTCGTCGAGGTTGCGGTTGTGCTTGCGCGCCTCGTACAACCCGTACAGTTCCTGGCCCTTGTGGAATACCGGGGTTTCCGGGGAGTTCAGGTACTTGGGTTTGTCGTCGCCGAGCACCCGGCCACCGAAGGCGATGATGCGCCCGCGGCTGTCACGGATGGGGAACATTACCCGGTCGCGGAAGCGATCGTAGCGCTTGCCGCTTTCGGCGTTCTCGATCAGCAGGCCGGCATCGATCATCACCTTCTGCTGCAGGGCGTCGGCGCCTAGGTGCTTGAGCAGGTTGTCCCAGCCGGGCGGGGCGAAGCCCAGGCAGAAATCGCGGGCAATTTCCCCGGACAGGCCACGGCCTTTGAGGTAGTCCACCGCCGCCTTGCGGGTCGGGTGGCTGCGCAACGCCTGGCGGTAGAACTCGGAGGCTGCATCCAGCAGTGGGTATAGTGGCGAATCGGTGGGCTGGCGTGGCTTGTTGTCACGGCGACCTTGTTCGCGGGGCACTTCCATGCCGGCGGCGCGGGCCAGCTCCTCGACGGCCTGGGGGAAATCCAGGTTGTCGTGGTCCATGACAAAGCCCAGGGCGTTGCCACCGGCGCCGCAGCCGAAGCAGTAGTAGAACTGCTTGTCGGGGCTGACCGTAAAGGAAGGGGTTTTTTCCTTGTGGAACGGGCAGCAGGCGGAGTAGTTCTTGCCGGTTTTTTTCAGCTGGACGCGCGAACTCACCACATCGACGATGTCGAGGCGGTTGATCAGGTCGTCAATGAAGCTCTGGGGAATCAGCCCGGCCATGGCAGTCTCGTCATCTGGCAACTGGCAAGTCTAATCGCTCGCGCGCCGAATGGGGCGGGTGCCGCTTGATATGGTGCGAGGAAATGTGTGCTCGCCGCCGGCCACTAGGGGCCCGTCAGTCTGACGTGCACGTCTGGTCATGGAACAGCGAAGACCAGCTCTGACGTTTCAGGCAGGTTGCCCGTATGCAGTTCGCGTGAAGCTTGTGCGGGGCCTTGGGCTGGCTGCCCAAGTGTAAAACGACCACTGCCATCGCCCGGCGTTAGCCGGGCAGGGCAGAAGCTTTGCGTTGAACGCCTGTATTAGTACAGACGAACGGCGCGGCGCTGTTCGCGCTGAACTTTCTTGGCGTGACGCTTAACAGCAGCAGCTGCTTTGCGCTTACGCTCTGCGGTCGGCTTCTCGTAAAACTCGCGGCTACGAACTTCAGCCAGTACACCGGCTTTTTCGCAGGAGCGCTTGAAACGACGCAGAGCTACGTCGAAGGGTTCGTTCTCTTTAACTTTGACGGCTGGCATCCAGGGCTACCTTAATTCATTACCGGGGTAGACGTGCTCCTGGCAAAACAAAGGTGTGCTGGAGAACGTCGGTTTTCAAGGGTTGCGGATGTTAACCCTTAGCAAGCCGGAATGCAAAGCCTCTGATCGAAAACCGCTGGTCGGCACTCGGCACGGGGACTATCATGCGCGGCTTCGAATTCAGCCCCCACAAGGGACGAGCCCATGCTAGTACTGGGATTGGAAACATCCTGCGACGAAACTGGCGTCGCATTATACGACAGCGAACGCGGTTTGTTGGCCGACGCGCTGTTCAGCCAGATCGACCTGCACCGCGTGTTTGGCGGTGTGGTGCCCGAGCTTGCCTCGCGTGACCACGTCAAGCGCATGCTGCCCCTCATCCGCCAGGTGCTGGACGAGGCGGGCTGTGTCGCTACCGAAATCGACGCCATCGCCTATACCGCCGGCCCTGGCCTGGTCGGGGCCTTGCTGGTGGGGGCGTCGTGCGCCCAGGCCCTGGCATTTGCCTGGGACATTCCGGCAATTGGCGTACACCACATGGAAGGCCACCTGCTGGCGCCCATGCTGGAAGAAAACCCGCCCGAGTTTCCGTTCGTCGCTTTGTTGGTGTCCGGCGGCCATACCCAGTTGGTTCGGGTGGATGGCATCGGCCAATACGAGCTGCTGGGCGAGAGCCTGGACGATGCCGCTGGCGAAGCTTTCGACAAGACCGCCAAGCTGATTGGCCTGAATTACCCGGGTGGCCCGGAAATCGCGCGCCTGGCCGAGCAGGGCGTGCCGGGGCGCTTTGTGTTCCCCAGGCCGATGACCGATCGCCCTGGCCTGGAGTTCAGCTTCAGTGGCCTGAAGACGTTCGCCCTGAACACCTGGCAGCAGTGCAAGAATGCTGGTGACGACGGCGAGCAAACCCGTTGCGACGTGTCGCTGGCATTCCAGCAGGCCGTGGTAGAGACTTTGACCATCAAGTGCAAGCGGGCCCTCAAGCAGACGGGCCTCAAGCGCCTGGTCATCGCCGGTGGCGTAAGTGCCAACAAGGCCTTGCGCGCCTCGCTGGAAGAGATGCTGGCCGGCATGAAAGGCAACGTGTATTACGCGCGGCCGCAGTTCTGCACCGACAATGGCGCGATGATCGCCTATGCCGGCTGCCAGCGGCTGCTGGCCGGGCAGCAGCAGGGCCTGGGGATCAGCGTGCAGGCACGCTGGCCGATGGAGCAATTGCCACCGCTGTAATGGTGGGCGGCAAGGTTCAGAAGTGGCGCTCGCGCCCGGCAAACAGATCGCGCAGGTTGCTGCGGTGGCTCCAGACGATCAAGGCGGTGAGCACCGTGATCGGCAGCAGGGCTTCCGGCTCGCGCCAGGCCAGCAATGGCAAGGTCAGCGGGGTGGCGATCAGCGCGGCCAGCGAGCTGGTACGGGTGAGGTAGAAAATCAGCAGCCAGGCGCCAACCGCCAGCAGCGCGGCGGGGAAATACAGGCCCATGAGCATGCCGGCCGCCGTCGCCACGCCCTTGCCACCCTGGAAGCGGAAGTACACTGGAAACAGGTGGCCCAGTACTGCATACACGCCTACCCAGGCCTGTTCTTGCAGGTCCAGCCCGGCGAGGCGGGCGACCAATACTGGCAGCAGGCCCTTGCACAGGTCGCCAAGCAGGGTCAGGATCGCCATTTTACGGCCTGCCAGGCGTAGCATGTTGGTAGCGCCGGCATTGCCTGAACCACTGGAACGCGGGTCCGGGCTGCCTGAGAGGCGGCTGAGAACAATGGCGAAGGACAGCGAGCCGAGCAGGTAGGCGAGCAACGCCAGTAACCAAAACATGCTAACTATTCCGGGCGAGGACGCCCTGATTCTAACGGCGCCAGTCGCCCTTGTCGTGCTGTGGAGAGAAGTGCTTGGACAGAGTGTTCATCGAAGGCCTGGAAGTCGATACCGTTATCGGTGCCTATGACTGGGAGCGGGATATTCGCCAGTGCTTGCGCCTGGACTTGAGCTTTGCCTGGGACAACCGCCCCGCGGCGGCCGGCGACGACCTGAACCTGGCCCTGGATTACGCCAGCGTTTCGGCGCGTATCCAGGCATTCGCCGAGCAGGCCCGTTTCGAGCTGGTGGAAACTTTTGCCGAGCGCCTGGTGGCTGCCTTGATGGAAGAGTTCCACATCCCGTGGGTGCGGTTGAAGCTGACCAAGCCTGGCGCGGTGCCGGCGGCCCGTGGCGGTGTTGGCGTGGAGATCGAGCGCGGATGTCTCTGAGCACGGTTTACCTGGGCCTTGGCAGCAATGTCGACCGTGAGGCGCATTTGTGTGCCGGGCTTGATGCGTTGGCCGCGATTCTCACCGACATGCGCTGCTCTCCGGCTTTCGAAAGCGAGGCGGTGGGTATCAAGAGCGGGCCATTCATCAATTTCGTGGTCAGCGGGCAAACCGCGCTGCCGTTGATCGAACTGGACCGCCGGCTGAAGTTCATCGAGGCCGACAATGGCCGTTATGCGCCTGACCGCAAAGGGTTGCCGCTGGATATCGACGTGCTGATGTATGACGACCTGCATGGCAACTTCGATGGGCTGGTACTGCCCCGGGCAGAGATCTTGAAGAACGCCTTCGTGTTATGGCCGCTGTCGCTGCTGGCGCCGGAACTGGTGCATCCGGGGGCAGGCAAAACCATGGCGCAGTTGTGGCAGGACGCGCAGATCGACCAGGTGCTGGCCCCGGTGGCCTTTGAGTGGCGTGGGTTGCAGTTGACGCCGGCGTAAGCCTGTTCCGGCCTTTTCGCGGCTGCCCGCGAACACCGGCGCAGCCGGTGCCATCCACCGCGTCGCCTGCTTCGCGGGCTTGCCCGCTCCCACAGGTGAATCGCGCAGGCTTTACAAATTTTGAGAAAGACAGTTGCTCCTGCAAGTACGGCGGCAACTCCAAGCCAGCGCAGACCCCCTGTGGGAGCGGGCATGCCCGCGAACACCGGCGGTGCCGGTGCCAGACACCGCGTCGCCTGCTTCGCGGGCTTGCCCGCTCCTACAGGTGAATCGCGCAGGCTTTTCAAATTTTGAGAAAGACAGTTGCTCCTGCATGTACGGCGGCAACTCCAAGCCAGCGCAGACCCCCTGTGGGAGCGGGCATGCCCGCGAACACCGGCGCAGCCGGTGCCATCCACCGCGTCGCCTGCTTCGCGGGCTTGCCCGCTCCCACAGGTGAATCGCGCAGGCTTTTCAAATTTTGAGAAAGACAGTTGCTCCTGCAAGTACGGCGGCAACTCCAAGCCAGCGCAGACCCCTATGGGAGCGGCTTTAGCCGCGAAAGGGCCGGTAGCACTAGCAGTGCCGGTAAGCCTCAAGCGCTTTCAGCCGCTGCGCTTTGAGCGCTTCGCCCAGTGCCTGGCCAGTCAGCCCAGCCTGCACAAGCGGCTTCACATCCACCGCCCGCGCCGCTGCCGCAGCGCCACGCAAGTACTCGCCCTGTGGATAACCCGCTTTGCCATTCCCCAGTGCGGCCATCTCGCAGGCAGCCAGGAAATCCTCAAACCGCTGCGGGCGCCGGTACACATCGAACTTCTGCAACAGCGCCAGCAGTGACATGGCAGGCAGCTGCAGCGCCTGATCAGCCTGCACCAGGCACTCACCCGTCAGCAGGGCCAGCTCCTGGCATTCCCGCGGCGCCTTGAGGCGCTGGTTGACGGTTTTGATCGAGGCGGGGGGCAACTGGTGCAACAGGCAGGCCCAGCGCACGTGCAGGGGCTGGTGATGCGCAGCTGCTTGTTCCAGCGCAGCCAGGGCTTGGGGGGCGCTATCAAGCTCAGGCAACAGTTCCCGGAGGGCGGCGCACGCATGCAGGACCTGGAAGAACACCTGCGGCTGCGCCTCCATCAGCGCGCGCTCGATCTCCTTCCAGCTGCGCTCTGCAGTCAAGGCCTGCAATTCGCCCGAGGCACTGATCTGGCGCATCAGCTCCAGGGTTTCATCGGCGACCCGAAAGCCCAAGGGTGCATAGCGCGCAGCAAAGCGCGCCACCCGCAGCACACGCAGCGGGTCTTCAGCGAACGCTGGGGAAACGTGGCGTAACAGGCGTTGGTCCAGGTCCCGCGCGCCCTGGTAAGGGTCATGAACCTGCCCGGCCTCATCCTCGGCCATGGCATTGATGGTCAGGTCGCGGCGGATCAGGTCTTCTTCCAGGGTTACGTCGGGGCTGGCATGGAAGGTGAAGCCACCGTAGCCGCGCCCGCTTTTGCGTTCGGTACGGGCCAGGGCGTATTCCTCGCCGGTTTTCGGGTGCAGGAATACCGGGAAGTCGGCGCCGACCGGGCGGTAACCCTTGGCCAGCATTTCTTCGACGCTGGCACCGACCACCAGCCAGTCGATATCGCTGACCGGTCGGCCGAGCAGGCGGTCACGTACGGCACCCCCAACCTTGTAAATGTGCATGAGCAACTCTCCATAACTGCCGACAGGATAACCCGTCGGCAGTCATGGCGTGGCTTCAGAGATGGTGAATCACAGCCAGGTCCATGCGGCCGTATTCACCGCCCTCGCCGTGGTCGCCGCGTGGCGGCATGTGGTGGGTCTTGACCACCTGGTCGCCTTGCACGGTCTCCAGGTGGATATCGAAGCCCCACAGCCGATGCAGGTGCTTGAGCACTTCGTCGGTCGAGTCGCCGAGCGGTTTTCGGTTGTGCTGCTGGTGACGCAGGGTGAGGGAGCGATCCCCTCGGCGGTCGACACTCCAGATCTGCACGTTCGGCTCACGGTTGCCCAGGTTGTACTGGGCTGCCAGTTGCTCGCGAATGAGCCGGTAGCCCGACTCGTCGTGAATGGCCGGCACCAGCAGATCGTCCCGTTGGTCATCATCGAGAATGCTGAACAGCTTGAGGTCGCGCATCACCTTGGGTGACAGGTATTGCAGGATGAAACTCTCGTCCTTGAAGCTGCTCATGGCGAACTTGATGGTAGAAAGCCAATCACTGCCGGCAATGTCGGGGAACCAGTGGCGATCCTCTTCGGTTGGGTTCTCGCACATGCGGCGGATGTCGGTGTACATCGCAAAGCCCAGCGCGTAAGGGTTGATGCCGCTGTAGTACGGGCTGTCGAACCCAGGCTGGAACACCACACTGGTATGCGACTGCAGAAACTCCATCATGAAGCCTTCGGTTATCAGCCCCTCGTCATACAAGTCGTTCATCAGGGTGTAGTGCCAGAAGGTTGCCCAGCCTTCGTTCATCACCTGGGTCTGGCGCTGCGGGTAGAAATACTGGGCTATCTTGCGCACGATGCGCACCACTTCCCGTTGCCAGGGTTCCAGCAGCGGGGCGTTCTTTTCGATGAAGTACAGGATGTTTTCCTGCGGCTCGGCGGGGAAGCGCCCTTCATCGCGGTCATTGCCCTTGTCGGCGCTTTTCGGGATGGTCCGCCACAGGTCGTTGATCTGCCGCTGCAGGTGTTCCTCGCGCTCCTGTTGCCGGCGCCGCTCCTCTTCGGCGGAAATAGGGTAGGGCCGCTTGTAGCGGTCTACGCCGTAGTTCATCAGGGCATGGCAGGAGTCGATCAGGTCTTCCACGGCGTCGATGCCGTGGCGTTCCTCGCACTGCGCGATGTACTGCTTGGCGAACACCAGGTAGTCGATGATCGAGCTGGCATCCGTCCAGGTGCGGAACAGGTAGTTGCCTTTGAAGAAGCTGTTATGCCCATAGCAGGCATGGGCGATCACCAGTGCCTGCATGCACATGGTGTTCTCTTCCATCAGGTAAGCGATGCAGGGGTCGGAGTTGATCACGATCTCGTAGGCCAGGCCCATCTGGCCACGGCTATAGGACTTTTCCGTGCTGAGGAACTGCTTGCCGTAGGACCAGTGGTGATAGCCCAGCGGCATGCCGACGGAAGCGTAGGCGTCCATCATCTGCTCGGCCGTGATCACCTCGATCTGGTTGGGGTAGGTGTCCAGGGCGTAGCGCTCGGCCAGGCGGCTGATTTCCCGGTCGTAGGTCTGGATCAGTTCGAACGTCCATTCGGACCCGGTGGAAATGGGTTGGCGTCTCTGTGCTCTGGCGGTCATGTGGCTAACCTGCGCTGGAAGAGTTCACGGAAGACCGGGTAGATGTCGCCGGCCGATACCAGCTGCTGTTGGGCAAACGTGTCGGGGAAGGCCTCGCCGATGCGTTCGTATTCGTACCACAGCGCCTGGTGCTCACGGGGGGTGATTTCGACGTAAGTGTAGTACTGCACGTGCGGCATGATCTGCTTGGCCAGGATATCGCGGCAGATTGGCGAGTCGTCGTTCCAGTTGTCGCCGTCGGACGCCTGGGCAGCATAGATGTTCCAGTCACTGGCCGGGTAGCGTTCAGCCATGATCTCCTGCATTAGCTTGAGTGCGCTGGAAACGATGGTGCCCCCGGTTTCCCGCGAGTAGAAAAATTCTTCCTCGTCCACTTCGCGGGCACTGGTGTGGTGGCGAATGAACACGACTTCGATGCGGTCGTAATTACGCTTGAGGAACAGATACAGCAGGATGAAGAAGCGCTTGGCGATGTCTTTGGTCGCCTGGGTCATCGAACCGGACACGTCCATCAGGCAGAACATCACCGCCTTTGAACTTGGGTTGGGTTGCTTGACCAGCAGGTTGTACTTGAGGTCGAAGGTGTCGAGAAACGGCAGGCGGTTGATGCGTGCCTTGAGGCGCTCGATTTCCTGTTCGATTTCCTGGATATCGGTGAAATTGTCCGGTTCCTCTACGCGCAGGCGCGCCAGCTCTTTCTGTGCTTCGCGCAGCAGGGCACGGCTGCTGCCGGTCAGGGCGATACGTCGGGCGTGGGCCGAGCGCAGGGTGCGCACGATGTTGATGCGCGACGGGTTGCCTTCGTTGGCGATACCGGCGCGCACAGTTTTGAAGGTGTCGGCACCGGTCAGGTGGCGTTTGACCAGGTTGGGCAATTCAAGGTCTTCGAACATGAATTCGAGGAACTCTTCCTGGGTGATCTGAAAGACGAATTCGTCCATGCCTTCGCCGGAGTTGCCGGCCTTGCCACGGCCGCCGCCACCCCCGCCGCCGCCTTGCGGCCTGGGTATGTGTTCACCGGCAGTGAACTCCTTGTTGCCGGGGTGCACGATGGTCTGTTTGCCCCCGCGGCCGTGGTGCAGCACCGGCTCGTCGATATCACGCCCGGGAATGCTGATCTGTTCGCCGTGTTCCATGTCCATGATGGAGCGGCGGCTTACCGCCTCTTCGACGGCCTTCTTGATGTGTTCGCGGTACCGCCGCAGGAAGCGCTGGCGGTTGACCGTGCTCTTGTTCTTGCCGTTCAGGCGGCGGTCTATAACGTAGCTCATGGTCCCTCCGGTAGCTGGAGCAGCTGCAAGCCACAAGCCCTGGACGCCAAGCGGTAAGCTTCAAGCTGCAAGTAAAAGCAGCCATCGCTGCCGCAGATGCTGGCGCCTGACATGCGCCGGCGCCAGCCAGCTTGTGGCTTGCAGCTTGTAGCTTGGCACTAGGCGGCTTGCCGCTTTATTGCGATTTCCTGACCCGCAGGTACCACTCCGACAGCAGGCGCACCTGCTTGTCGGTATAACCACGCTCCACCATTCGGGTGACGAAGTCGTTGTGTTTCTTCTGGTCCTCTTTGCTGGCTTTGGCATTGAAGCTGATGACCGGCAGCAGGTCTTCGGTGTTGGAGAACATTTTCTTCTCGATCACCACCCGCAGTTTTTCGTAGCTCAGCCAGCTTGGGTTCTTGCCATTGTTGTTGGCGCGTGCGCGCAGTACGAAGTTGACGATCTCGTTGCGGAAGTCTTTCGGGTTGCTGATGCCGGCCGGCTTCTCGATTTTCTCCAGCTCTTCGTTGAGCGCGATGCGGTTGAGGATCTCGCCGGTTTCCGGGTCGCGGTATTCCTGGTCCTGGATCCAGAAGTCGGCGTACAGCACATAGCGGTCGAAGATGTTCTGGCCGTATTCGCTGTAGGACTCCAGGTACGCTGTCTGGATCTCCTTGCCGATGAACTCGATGTAGCGCGGCGCCAGGTACTCCTTCAGATAACGCAGGTAGCGCTCGCGCACTTCGGCAGGGAACTGTTCCTGTTCGATCTGCTGCTCCAGCACATACAACAGGTGCACCGGGTTGGCGGCAATTTCGTGTGGGTCGAAGTTGAACACCTTGGACAGGATCTTGAAGGCAAAGCGGGTCGACAGGCCATTCATGCCCTCGTCGACGCCGGCCGAGTCGCGGTATTCCTGGATCGACTTGGCCTTCGGATCGGTGTCCTTGAGGTTTTCACCATCGTACACGCGCATTTTCGAATAGATATTGGAGTTTTCAGGCTCTTTAAGCCGCGACAGCACCGTGAATTGCGCCAGCATTTTCAGCGTGTCCGGTGCGCAATGGGCCTTGGACAGCGAACTGTTGACCAGCAACTTGTCGTAGATCCTGATTTCGTCGCTGACACGCAAGCAGTACGGCACTTTGACGATGTAGATCCGGTCGATGAACGCTTCGTTGTTCTTGTTGTTACGGAAGGTGTGCCACTCCGATTCGTTGGAGTGGGCCAGCAGGATGCCGGTGTACGGGATGGCCCCGAGGCCTTCGGTACTGTTGTAGTTACCTTCCTGGGTGGCGGTGAGCAAGGGGTGCAGGACCTTGATCGGCGCCTTGAACATTTCCACGAATTCCATCAGGCCCTGGTTGGCCCGGCACAGTGCCCCCGAGTAGCTGTAGGCGTCGGCGTCGTTCTGTGGGTATTCCTCGAGCTTGCGAATGTCGACCTTGCCGACCAGGGCAGAGATGTCCTGGTTGTTTTCATCGCCCGGTTCGGTCTTGGCGATGGCGATCTGGTTGAGGATGGAAGGGTAGAGCTTGACCACTTTGAATTTGGAAATATCGCCGCCGAACTCCTGCAGCCGCTTGGTTGCCCAGGGCGACATGATGGTGTTGAGGTAGCGCCGCGGGATGCCGAACTCTTCCTCGAGAATGGCCCCGTCTTCGGTGGCGTTGAACAGGCCCAATGGCGATTCGAACACCGGTGAGCCCTTGATGGCGTAGAACGGTACGCGCTCCATCAGCTGCTTGAGTTTTTCCGCCAGCGACGATTTACCGCCACCTACCGGGCCCAGCAGGTAGAGGATCTGTTTCTTTTCCTCCAGGCCTTGGGCGGCGTGGCGGAAGTAGGACACGATCTGGTCGATGCACTCTTCCATGCCATGGAAGTCGGCAAAGGCTGGATAGCGGCGGATCACCTTGTTGGAAAAAATGCGCGACAGCCTGGAGTTGGTAGAGGTGTCGATCAGCTCTGGCTCACCGATGGCCAGCAACAGCCGTTCGGCCGCCGATGCGTAGGCACTGCGATCCTCTTTGCACAGCTCGAGGTACTCCTGCAGCGAGAGTTCTTCCTGGCGCGTTGACTCGAAACGTTGTTGGAAGTGGCTAAAAATACTCATGACGTCACCTCGCTCGATACGTGGAGACGACGCCGGATCAGTCAGCTGATGCTGGCAAGCAACCGGGTTCGCCAGTTGCTCTATACCCCCCAGAACACCCTGTTACGCTACCGATGACCCGCACGCCGGTGTACCGGCTCTCCCCTTTTTTGGATGGCCTGAGCTTAAGCGTAGTTGGTTATCTGCAAGGTCAAGGGGCGAGGAGTGCAGAAGTTACGAACGACCGTTCGTCAGGTAAGCCGCAAGCCCGCGCAGGGCGCGGGCTGCAGTAAAAATGAAAAAATTTATTCGGCAGCGCCTTGGGCTGTCTCGGCCGGGTAGGTGGTGCGCCACAGTTCAAAACCACCGTCGACGCTGTACACGTCGGAGAAGCCCTGGCCTACCAGGTAGGCGGCAGCGCTCTGGCTGGAGTTGCCGTGGTAGCAGACCACCAGGGTGGGGGCGTCGAGGTCGGCATTGCGGATGAACTCGGCGACCGAATGGTTATCCAGATGCCGGGCGCCGGTAATGTGGCCGGCAGCAAAGGCTTGCGAGTCACGGATATCGACCACGACCGCACCTTCTTGCTTGCGAAGCTCCAAGGCCTGCTCGGGAGGGATGCGCTTGAATTCGCTCATGGGTACTACTTCCTTCAGGTGTGGTCATTGAGTGTAGTGGGTTGTGCCGGCTGGCGCAGGGTGCCGTCGGCGGCGCAGTCGCAGCGGTGGTATTGGCCGCTGTCGAGGTTGTACAGGGTCATGGCGCCGCCCCACACGCAGCCGGTGTCCAGGGCGATGACGTCAGGCTGGTCGACGCGCCCTTCAAGGGCGGCCCAGTGGCCGAAGATGATCTTCACGTGCCGCGAGCGGCGGTCCTTGTGGGCAAACCAGGGTTTGTAGCCTTTGGGCGCGGTGCCCAGGCCTTCCTTGCTTTTCAGGTCGAGTTTGCCTTCTGCGGTGCAGAAGCGCATGCGCGTGAAGTAGTTGGTGATGACCCGCAGGCGCTCGATACCGGTGAGGTTCTTGCTCCACTTGTTCGGTTCGTTGCCGTACATGCCATCCAAGTACAACTTCAGGCGAGTGTCATCGCGCAGCACCTGTTCCACCTCGTCTGCCAGCTTCAGGGCTTGCCCGAGCGTCCACTGCGGCGGGATGCCGGCATGAACCATGGCAACGCCCCGCGCCTCATCGTAGTGCAGCAGCTTTTGCTGGCGCAGCCAGTCGAACAACTGATCCGCATCTGGCGCTTCGATGATCTCGCGCAAAGTGTCGCTTTTCTTCAGGCGCTCGACGTTGTGCCAGGCGGCCAGCAGGTGCAGGTCGTGGTTGCCCAGCACGCAGACCAGGGACTGGCGCATGGAGTACAGAAAGCGCAGCGTTTGCAGTGACTCGGGGCCGCGGTTGACCAGGTCGCCCACCAGCCATAGGCGGTCCACGGCGGGATCGAAGCGTACGCGTTCGAGCAGGCATTTGAGTGGCTGCAGGCAGCCCTGCAGGTCGCCGACGGCGTAAGTGGCCATCAGTGCAGGGCCCCGGGCACCGCCAGGCGAAACGGGGCGATCTCGGCATCGAAACGTTTACCGTCTTCGGCAAACATCTGGTAGCTGCCCTGCATGGTGCCTACGCGGGTGCTGATGACAGCCCCGCTGCTGTAGGTGTGGCTCTGGCCCGGCTCGATATTGGGCTGCTGGCCGACCACCCCGGCGCCGCGCACTTCTTCGACCTTGCCGTCACCGTTGGTGATCAGCCAGTGGCGCGACAGCAGTTTGGCTTTCAGCGAGCCGTTGTTCTGCACAGTGATGGTGTAGGCGAAAGCGAAACGACTGTTTTCTGGGTCGGATTGCTCTTTGAGGTAGCGGGTCACGACGCTGACGTCGATTTGATAGCGGGGGTCGGACATGCAAGGGCCTTGGGCGAACTGACGCAATAATGCAGTCTAGGCCATTGGCGGGGGGGAGGGCCAGCGGTGGAAGGGCTTGGGGATTTGTGTTGCCTGTGCTGGCCTCTTCGAGGGCAAGCCCGCTCCCACAGGATTCCACCCCATTTGAGTGGGTGATTTACCTGTGGGAGCGGGCATGCCCGCGAAGAGGTCGAATCAGGCTTCGGGCTGATCGGCCAACTGATCGGCCAGGCGCACGAAGGCGGCCAGGTCCAGCTGCTCCGGGCGCAGGCTGCCATCCACGCCGGCAGCTTCGATGGCCGCGCTGTCGAGCAGGCCCTTCATGGTGTTGCGCAGTGTCTTGCGGCGCTGGTTGAACGCTTCACGCACCACCCGCTCCAGCAGTTGTGCATCTTTGGCCGGGTGAGGCAGCACTTCGTGCGGCACCAGCCGCACGATGGCCGAATCCACTTTCGGTGGCGGGTTGAACGCCCCAGGGCCAACGTTGAACAGGTGTTCCACGCGGCAGTGGTACTGCACCATGATCGACAACCGCCCCCAATCACCACCGCCAGGGCCGGCGGCCATGCGCTCGACCACTTCCTTCTGCAGCATGAAGTGCATGTCGCGGATCAGCCCGGCATGGCTGAGCAGGTGGAAGATCAGCGGCGTGGAGATGTTATAGGGCAGGTTACCCACCACCTTGAGGCTGCGCGGCGGGACGCCCAGCTGGTTGAAGTCGAACTTCAGGGCGTCGCCCTGGTGCAGGCGGAAATTGCTGCGGTCAGCGAACTTGTGCTGCAGGATCGGCACCAGGTCCTTGTCCAGCTCGACCACGTCCAGTTGCGCGCCGCTGCCCAGCAGGCCCTCGGTCAGGGCGCCCTGGCCCGGGCCGATTTCAAGCAGGTGTTCGCCAGGCTTGGCGTGGATAGCGCGCAGGATACGGTCGATGATGCCGGCGTCGTGCAGGAAGTTCTGGCCGAAGCGCTTGCGCGCCCGGTGTTGGTATTGCTCGTTCATGGTCGGTTCTCGGCCATCTGGTAGGCGGTTTCCAGCGCGACGCGCAGGCTGCCGGTGTCGACCTTGCCGCTGCCGGCCAGGTCCAGGGCGGTGCCGTGGTCAACCGAGGTACGGATGATCGGCAGGCCCAAGGTCACGTTCACGGCCGCACCAAAACCCTTGTACTTGAGTACGGGCAGGCCTTGGTCGTGGTACATCGCCAGCACCGCGTCGCAGTGCTCCAGATATTTGGGGGTAAACAGGGTATCGGCCGGCAGCGGCCCGCGCAGGTCCATGCCTTCGGCGCGCAGGCGGGCCAGGGTCGGCTCGATGATGTCGATTTCTTCGCGGCCCAGGTGGCCGCCTTCACCGGCATGCGGGTTGAGGCCGCACACCAGGATGCGTGGGGCGGTGATGCCGAACTTGTCGCGCATGTCTGCATGCAGGATGCGGGTAACCCGCTCGACGCGCTCGGCAGTGATGGCGTCGGCGATGTCCCGCAGCGGCAGGTGGGTGGTAACCAGGGCCACGCGCAGGCCGCGGGTAGCCAGCATCATCACCACTTGTGCGGTTTGGGTCAGTTCGGCGAGGAATTCGGTGTGCCCGGAAAAGGCGATGCCGCTCTCGTTGATCACCCCCTTGTGCACGGGGGCGGTGATCATCCCGGCGAAGTGCCCGTCCAGGCAGCCCTGGCCAGCACGGGTCAGGGTTTGCAGCACGAACGCGGCGTTGGCCGTGTCGAGCTGGCCCGGTGTTACCGGGGCCGCCAGCGGTGTATCCCAGACATACAGGCTGCCCGCTGGCGCTGGCTGCTCGGGCCAGTGGCCCGGGGCAACCGGCAACAGGTCGACAGCCAGCCCCAGCTGGGTGGCCCGCTCGGCGAGCAGGTCACGGCTGGTGATGGCAATCAGGGGGTGGGGCTGGGCGTCTGCGGCGAGCAGCAGGCACAGGTCAGGACCTATGCCTGCCGGCTCGCCGGGGGTGACGGCGAAGCGCAGGGGCTTCACTGGGCGGCCTGGTCGGCGCCAGGCAGCTTGATTTCAACGTAGGCTTCGTCGCGAATCTGGCGCAGCCAGGTTTGCAGCTCTTCGTCGTATTTGCGGTTACGCAGCACGTTCAGGGCCTGTTGCTCACGCGCCTGCTCGGTGCTGTCGGTGGCCCGACGGCCCAGTACTTCCAGCACGTGCCAGCCATACTGGGTTTTGAACGGCTTGGTCACGACGCCTTGCTGGGCGTTGGCCATCTGCTCGCGGAACTCCGGCACCAGGCTGTTCGGGTCGACCCAGTTGAGGTCACCGCCGTTGAGCGCTGAGCCCGGGTCTTCCGAGTAGCTTTTCGCCAGTTCGGCGAAGTCTTCGCCGTTCTTGATGCGTTCGTACAGGCGCTCGGCCAGCTGCTCGGTGGCCGCGTCGCTGCGGATCTCGCTTGGCTTGATCAGGATGTGGCGCACATGCACTTCGTCGCGCAGCACGTTCTCGCTGCCGCCACGCTTCTCTTCCAGCTTGAGGATGATGAAGCCATTGGGGATGCGGATCGGCTGGGTGATTTCACCCACCGGCATGCTGCTGAGCATCTTGGCGAAGTCTGGTGGCAGCTGGGCCGCTTTACGCCAACCCATCTCGCCGCCTTCCAGGGCGTTTTCGCTGGCGGAGCGGGCGATGGCCAGTTGGCCGAAGTCCGCGCCTTGCTTGAGCTGCTGGTACACCTCGCCCACCTGGCGTGCAGCCTTCTGAATGTCTGCCGAGTTGGCCGCCTCCGGGGTGGGGATCAGGATGTTGGCCAGGCGGTACTCTTCCGACATCTGCATCTTGCCCATGTCGGAGTTGAGGAAGTTCTTCACTTCCTGCTCCGACACCTGGATGCGCTCGGCCACGCGGCGTTGGCGCACGCGGCTGATGATCATCTCGCGCTTGACCTGGTCGCGGGCGTCGTCGAACGACAGGCCGTCATGGGCCAACGCTGCGCGGAACTGGTCCAGCGACATGCCGTTGCGCTGGGCAATGGTGCCGATGGCCTGGTTCAGTTCTTCGTCGGTGATGCGAATGCCGGAGCGTTCGCCAATCTGCAGTTGCAGGTTTTCGACGATCAGGCGTTCCAGTACCTGCTGTTCCAGGGCGCCGGCGGGCGGCACGCTGCCGCCGCGCTTGGCGATGGTTTGCTGAACCTCATGCACGCGCTGGTCCAGCTGGCTTTGCATGACCACGTCGTTGTCGACGATGGCCACCACGCGATCAAGCGGCTGTACCGCGGCATGCACCGCGCCACTCAGCAAAGCGACGCCCAGCAGCACTGGGCGCAGTCGATCAATAAGCTTGGTCTTCACGTTCACGGTAACCTTGAATGCCTTGGTCGAGGAAAGATTCGACCTTGTTGCCAACTACACCACCGAGGCCTTTCAGGACGATCTGAAGGAAGACACCGTGGTCGCCTTTTTCGTTCTGCGGAAGGGCCTGGCTGAAATCGTCGTAGTCGATCCAGTAGCGGTTGACCAGACGCAGCTTCCAGCAGCAGTTGTCGTATTCGAAACCACCCATGGCTTCCAGGGTGCGGTTGCGGTTGTAGTCATGCTGCCAGCGGGCAATCACGCTCCACTGTGGCACGATCGGCCAGATGACCGAGAAATCGTGCTGCTGGATCTTGTAGTAATCCTTGATGTAGTTCGGATCGCCTGGGGTGCCATAGTCACCGCCGCCCACCTTCCAGGTACCCGTTGTCGAGTCGTAGGCGATGGTGTCGTTACGGTAGCGGTAGCCGAGGTTGACGATCTTGTTCGGGTTGTCTTCAGGCTGGTAGTGGAACATCGCACTGCCCGAGCGGGTGCTGCGGCTGTCCGGGTCCCAGTTGAAGTCCGAATTGAAGCGCCAGTCGCGGTTGAAGTAGTAGTTGTACACCAGGGCGTACGGCGATACGTCGGACTGCGAGTCTTTGCGGGTGCGGTAGTCGATACCCGGCAACTGTACCTTGCGGTCTTTGAAGTAGTAGGCCTGGCCGATGCTGAAGTTCTGGCGCTCGAAGCCGTTGTCTTCGATCCAGCGGGTGGTGACACCCAGCGACAGCTTGTTCTCGTCGCCGATGCGGTCGGTGCCGCTGAAGCGGTTGTCGCGGAACAGCGAATCGTAGCTGAACAGGGTTTCGCCCGTATCGAACAGCGGGATGTCCTTCTGGTCCTTGTACGGGACGTACAGGTAGAACATGCGCGGTTCGAGGGTTTGACGGTAGTTGTTGCCGAACAGCGAGGTATTGCGGTCGAAGTACAGGCCGCTGTCGACGCTGAAGATCGGTACATCGCGGCTTACGGAGCTGTCGTAGCTGCCGTAGGCGGCTGGATTTGCAGCTTCCAGGGCGATTGCATCGGCCTTGCCTTTGCTGTCGAGGTCCAGGTCGTACTGGGTGTAGGCATATTTCAGCTTGGGCGTCAGGAACCCATAGCTGGCCGTCATCGGGTAGCTGATGGACGGCGCCACATTCAGGCGCGTGCCGTTGGCCCGCTCGATACCTTGAATGTTTTGATCAAGGCGACGACCTGCTGCCCCGGCCGAGAAGTCCGGGTTGCCGTCTTTGTCGCGGACAAAGTCATTCTTCAGGTCACGTTCAAAGCGTACCGCTTCGGTCTCGTAACCCAGGTTCAGGCCGCCTGGCTGGAATGGCAGGGTACCGTTGAGGGTCAGCTGCGGCAGGCGGTCATACGGCGTGATCTGCGAAATGGTCGCCATTTCGTAGGCATGCACGTTCAGGCGCGCGGTGTAGCTGTCGCCACGGTAGGTCAGCGCGCCCTGCTGGTTCAGCACGTCGCGGCTTTCCACGCCGATCTGGTCGGACTCCAGGTCCTGGAAGTAGAACGGGTCGCTGATGTCGGTGTAGTCCACCTCGCTCATCAGGCGTTCGTCCAGGCCACCCTTGTGCTGCCAGTTGACCATCCAGCGCTGGTCTTTGTAGTCCGTCTGGTCTTTGCGGTCGTCGTTCTTGTCGTTCAGGTACGCGCCGCCGAACTGGCCTTCGCTGGACTTGGTCAGGTAGCGGAACTCGCCTTCCATCAGCAAGCCGCGCTTGGTCATGTAGCGCGGGTACAACGTGGCGTCGTAGTTCGGCGCCAGGTTGAAGTAGTACGGCGTGACCAGCATGAAGCCGGTGTCGCTGCTGCTGCTGAACGAAGGTGGCAGGAAGCCGGACTGGCGACGATCGTCAATCGGGAAGTAGATGTACGGTGTGTAGAACACCGGGAAATCCTTGACCCGCAGGGTGACGTTGGTCGCGGTGCCGAAGCCGGTGGCCGGGTTCAGGGTGATGTTGTTGCCCTTCAGCTGCCAGGCGTTGCTGCCCGGTTCGCAGGTGGTGTACGTACCGTCCTTGAGGCGGATGATGGCGTTTTCGCCACGCTTGGCGTACAGGGCGCTGCCGCGGATATGCGACTTGTGCATCACGTATTCGGCGTTGTCGACCTGTGCTTCGCCCGTGTCGAGCTGAATCTGTGCCTGGTCACCGACTACCAGCGAGCCGTTGTCACGGATCTTGACGTTGCCTTTGAGCTCGCCACGGTTTTCGGCCTGATACAGGTTGGCCTCGTCCGCTTCGGCCTGCATGCTGCCCTGGCGCATGACCACGTCACCGGCGAGGGTAGCGATCTGCTGCTCCTGCTGGTACTTGGACACCTTGGCATTGATGTAGGTTGGCGACTCGTCCTTGGGCGTGGTGTCGGCCATGCCTGGGCGAGTTGGCTCGATGTAGGCGCCACCGCAGTACGGGCCGGTTTCGGCCAGCTGTGCAGCAGTGAGCTTTTCACGCGGCACCCAGTCGAGGTGGCTGTAGTCTTCGCTGCGCGACTTCAGGCCGCGGCCTTTGGCCTCGGTGACCAGCATCGGCCGGTCCGCAGTTTCGCCTTCGCTCGCGGCTTCGGTGCCGCCGCTGACGGCGGCACCTTCGTGCACCGGGCGTGGCGGCAGGTTGCTGGCTGGGGTCTTGGGCTTGCAGTCCCAGCCGCCGGCGGCGGACACTTGGCAGTCAAACTGCTCGGCTGCCACCACGTACGATGTGGCCAGAGGTTGCAGGGCCAGCAGACCGCCGGTGACCAGCAACGGAAACTTTCTACGAAACGCGGGGGATTTCAATGCCATCTTATTAGTCCGGGCTTCCTGCGTGCCATCTGCCCGCGTGTGGGGCCGCACGCCTCTCGATGGTCTGAAAAAGATGCTGGATAATAAAGCATGACCCGCTTGACGGCTAGGGCCGTCGGAGACCCTTGTAATGCCTGAACACGATGTACGCCTGCAACAGCTGACGGTCTGGCTCGCCGAGCAGCTCGATGAACTTTTCCGCAGCAAGGCTTGGGGCGAGGTGCCCGAAGGCCGCCTGACCGCGGCCAGCAGCGATGCCAGCTTCCGCCGTTACTTCCGCTGGCAGGGGGCTGGGCGCAGCTTCGTGGTCATGGACGCGCCCCCGCCGCAGGAGAACTGCCGACCGTTCGTCGCCATCGACCACCTGCTGGCCAGTGCCGGTGTGAATGTGCCGCAGATCCACGCCCAGGACCTGGAGCGCGGGTTCCTGCTGCTGGGTGACCTGGGTCACCAGACATACCTGGATATCATTGATGCCGATAATGCCGACAGCCTGTTCGCCGACGCCATCGAGGCGTTGCTGAAGTTCCAGCGCCTGCCGATGGACGCCCAGTTGCCCAGCTACGACGACGCCCTGCTGCGCCGCGAGGTTGAACTGTTCCCCGAATGGTACGTAGGGCGCGAGCTTGGCCTGGCCCTCAACGATAGCCAGAAAGCTGCCTGGCAGCGCATCAGCCAACTGTTGATCGACAGCGCCCTGGCCCAGCCGAAAGTGCTGGTGCACCGCGACTACATGCCGCGCAACCTGATGCAGAGCACCCCGAACCCTGGCGTGCTGGACTTCCAGGATGCGGTGTACGGCCCGGTCACCTACGACATTACCTGCCTGTTCAAGGATGCCTTCCTCACCTGGCCACAGGCGCGCGTCGAAGGCTGGTTGCGTGCCTATTGGGAGCGGGCAGTGGCGGCCGGTATCCCGGTTCATGCTGAGTTCGAGGCGTTCCAGCGTGCCAGCGACCTGATGGGCGTGCAGCGCCATTTGAAGGTGATCGGCATTTTTGCCCGTATCTGCCACCGCGACGGCAAGCCGCGCTACCTGGGCGACGTGCCGCGTTTCTTCGCCTATATAGAAGAAGTGATCGGTCGCCGGCCCGAATTGGCGGAGCTGGGTGAGCTGATTGCCGAGCTGCAAGCCGGAGCGCGTGCATGAAGGCAATGATCCTGGCGGCGGGGAAGGGTGAACGCATGCGCCCGCTGACGCTGCATACCCCCAAACCGTTGGTTCCGGTCGCCGGCCAGCCGCTGATCGAGTACCACCTGCGTGCGCTGGCGGCTGCGGGTGTCCGCGAAGTGGTGATCAACCATGCCTGGCTCGGCCAGCAGATCGAAGAGCACCTGGGCGATGGCGGCCGCTTCGGCCTGCGCATTTGCTACTCGCCGGAGGGTGAGCCGCTGGAAACCGGCGGCGGCATCTTCAAGGCGCTGCCTTTGCTGGGCGACGCTCCCTTCCTGCTGGTGAACGGCGATGTCTGGACCGACTACGACTTCACCCGCCTGCAGGCCCCCCTGCAAGGCCTGGCGCACCTGGTGCTGGTCGATAACCCTGGCCACCATGGCCGTGGCGACTTCCGCCTGGCGGACGGGCAGGTGGTCGATGGCGACGACGCGCCGGGTACGCTGACGTTCAGTGGTATCTCGGTCCTGCACCCGGCGCTGTTCGCGGGTTGCCAGGCTGGTGCCTTCAAACTGGCGCCGTTGTTGCGCCAGGCCATGGCGGCTGGCCGGGTCACGGGCGAGCACTACCGCGGGCACTGGGTGGACGTCGGTACGCTCGAGCGCCTGGCCGAGGCCGAGCGGCTGATCGGCGAGCGCGCCTGACATGTGGTGGCCAGGCACACTGATTGGCGCTGGCGCGGGCTTTGCCGTGGCCAACATCCCCGGGGCGCTGTTGGGGCTGCTGCTCGGCCAGGCCCTCGACCGCCGCTTGCGCTTGCAGGGCTGGGATGACATGCGCGACCGCCTGAGCGGGCGCCCGGCGCTGGCTGACGATGAGTTGCTGTTCGTGATGCTGGGGCGCCTGGCCAAGAGCGATGGCCGGGTGGCCGAGCAGCATATCCAGCAGGCGCGCCAGGAAATGTCGCGGCTGGACCTGGCGGAGCCGGCCCGCTTGCGCGCCATCAAGGCGTTCAACCGTGGCAAGGCCGGCAAGGACCGGCTTGGCGGCCACTTGCGGCGGATTCGCGAACAGCCGCATGCGGCCGAAGGCACCTTGCGCGCCTGTTGGCGCATGGTCTGGGCCGACGGCAAGATGGGCAACAAGGAGCGTGAGCTGCTGCTGGACTGGGGGCAGAAGCTGGGCCTGAGCCGGCGCCAGGTGCAGGCCATGTCGGTGGAATACGAGCCGCGCAGGGCTGCCCGGCCGGAAGGGCTGGCCATGACCTATGCGGCGGCGTTGCGCTTGCTGGCGGTAGAGGCGGACACCGAAGCTGACAAGGTCAAGCAGGCGTATCGCCGGCTGGTCAGCCGGCATCACCCGGACAAACTGGCAGGCACCGGCGCCAGCGAGGCACAGGTGCGTGAAGCGACCGAGCGCACGCGGGAGTTGCACCAGGCCTATGCCATGATCCGCAAGCGGCGGGGCCTTTGAGGGCCTCATCGCCGGCAAGCCAGCCCTCATAGAACAATGCATAACTTATTGATTTAGCAGGGTCCTTGTGGGAGCGGTCATTTCGAACCGCCGCGAACACCGGCGTAGCCGGTGCCAGCCACCGCGCTGGATTCTTCGCGGGCACGCCCGCTCCCACAGGTAATACACAACGCCTGAATATTGTGGCCTACCTGTAGGGGCAACCTTACCCTTGCGGGTTCATCCAGCCTCGCACGCGGCGGAACAACTGCTCTTGCTCGGCGGCCTGGTTGCCTGGCATGGCGATCAGCGACAACTGCCGGTACTGGCTGTCTTTCTGCCGCTTGCTGGCCTGCAAGCGCAGCGCGGCGGCGCTGCGGTCAGCACTGCGGGTGGCGTAGTAGATGTCGGCGGTGGGCACCTTCAACGTCGGCGCCAGGCTTTCCAGATCATGCTCCACGCGCGCCGGCGTCTGCGCCGCCACCATGACCAGCTTGTGCACCTGCGGCGGCTGTTTTTCGCTTAGGTAGCGGGCTGCCCAGTACGCACCGCTGCCATGGCCGATCAGCACGATGCTGCGGGCATTGCGCTGCTGGGCAAACGCCACGGCAGCATCCAGGCGGGCGAAAATCCGCTCGGCATCGGCCGGGTCGCTCTGTTCGCTGGCCAGTTCGGCATCGGTGCTTTCTGCGGTGTCGGCATCGGCGGCGGTGGCCTGGGCGACATTGGCATTGGCGTCGGCTGGCACATCCTTGACCGGTGCACGCTCACCCTGGGTTTGGTCCGTTGCGGCCTTGGGCTTGGCTTCTACCCGGGCTTGCGGGCTGTCGGCGAGCAGGTCAGGCATGCTTATGCTCAGGCTGTGCCAGCCGACATCCGGGAATTTTTGCCGCAGCGGGCCAACGGCATTTGGCCAGTCTGCGTTTTCGCCGGCACCCGGCACGATGATCACGGCACCTTGCGGATCACTGTCGTTGGCCGGCTTCCACAACGCCAGGAAACTGTCGGCACCTGCCTGTAGCGTCTGTTGCTCGGCCTTGGGTACCAGCCGCTCGAGTGCCAGGGCATCCTCTTGGCTGCGCTCGAGCAGCGGCGGGCGCGGTGTTTCGGCTGCCGGTGCCGCATTGGCCGCCGGCGGTGTTTCGGCATCGGCGGCCAAGGCGCCGAGTGGCAGGAGCGAAGCCAGGCAGCACATTGCCAGCGTCGTGCGATAAAGTGTGGACATGCGTCAACCCAAGGCCAGAATGATACCGGCAGCCTAATAGTATTTGCCCGTGACGGCCATGCTGCATGGCCGCCTTGCCAAGACGAGCGTATAGATGAAGCGAGTGCGTCGCCTGTTGGTTATCGGCTGCTTGTGGCTGCCCTTGATTGCATTTGCCCGGCCCGAGGCGCCGGCCACTGTTGCGCTCGAGCCGGCCCAGCAGCAGTGGTTGGACGCGCACCGGAGCCTGCGTGTGGGCCTGGTGCTGCAAGCGCCCTATGCTCAATTCGACCGGCGCCTGCAGCAGTTGTACGGTGCCAACGTCGAATTGGTCAGCAACCTGGCACACGTGCTGCGCCTGGACCTGACCTGGCGCCACTTCAGTGACCAGGCCAGCCTGGAGCATGCCCTGCAGAACGGCGAAATCGACTTCGCTCCCGGCCTTACCCAGACCCCGGCCAGCCTGCGCCTGTGGTTGTTCAGCGACCCGTACATGCGCGTGCCGCAATTGGTGGTAGGGCCACGCACTGGGGCCATGGCGGTGGAGCTGGAAAAGCTCGATCGCGAGCAGCGCGTTGCCGTGCGCATGCCCAGCCAACTGGCAGAGTACTTGCGCGGTAACTACAGCAACCTGAACCTGCAGGGGGTGCCCAGCGAGCGCGAGGCCTTGCAACTGGTGGTGGGCGGCCAGGCCAGCTTCGCCGTGCTGGACGAGGCGCAACTCAGCCGCCTGTCACGCGAGAGCGAGTTCGGTGAGCTGGCCGTGGTGGGCGATATTGGCCTGCCGCAGTTGCTGCGGCTGGGCTCGCGGCGTGACTGGCCGGTGTTGGCCGATGTGCTCGAACAAGGCTTGCAGGCCCTGCCTGCCAAGGAGCTGGAGCAACTGCACCAGCGCTGGTTGCAGCCCAAGTACCCGCGCCTGAGCGAGTCGCCCGGTTTCTGGCAGAACCTGGCGTTGCTGTTCGGCCTGCTGCTGCTGTGCGCCCTGGCTACCCTGCTATGGCAACGCCGGCAACAGCGCCAGCTGGAGCGCAGCCTGCTGGCTGCGCGGGAAAGCCTGGTGGAGCGCCAGGTGCGTGAAGAGGCCCTGCGCCTGAGCCAGTTCGCGATTGACCAGAGTACGGTGGGTATTCTGTGGGTCAACTGGGACAGCCATGTCCGGTACGCCAACCACGCCGCTGAACGCATGCTCGGTTATGCCGAAGGCGAGCTTCTGGAGCGGCCGCTGAGCGACTTCGAGCCGAGCCTGAGCATGGACCGCTGGCTGGAGCTGTGGAAAGGCGCCCGCGCCGGGGCTGGCGGTGTAGGTCAGTTCGAGGCGCAGTGCAAGCGCGCGGACCACAGCTTGCTGCCGGTCGAGCTGTCGTTGAGCTTCTTGCGCTTTCGCGACTCGGAGTACCTGGTGGTGTACCTGGCCGACGTTACCGAACGGCACCGGGCCTTGGCGGCTTTACGCGAAAGCGAGGCGCGGCTAAAGGGCATTGCCGGCAACGTGCCGGGGCTGGTGTTCCGCCTGGAGCGGGACCCGGCCGAGGGCGAGCTGGAGTTCCCCTATATCAGTGAAGGTAGCGAGGCCCTGGTCGGGTATGCGCCCAGCGAGATCCAGCACCCGCAAATGGGCCTGCGCAACCTGGTACACCCCGATGACCGCGCCGATTACCACCGGGTCCAGGACCTGGCCCTGGCCAGCGACCAGGACTGGTCCTGGCAGGGACGTATTCTCACCCGCCAGGGTGAACAGCGCTGGGCCGACATCAAGGCCAGTACCCGGCACCTGGGCAACGGTCAGGTGGTATGGGACGGCGTGGTGTGGGATATCACCCAGGGCAAGCGCGCCGAACTGGCGCTGGCCAAGTCACAGGAGCAGCTGCGCGAGCTGTCGGCCCACCTGGAAAGCGTGCGCGAGGAAGAGAAGGCTCGCATCGCCCGCGAAGTGCATGATGAGCTGGGGCAGATGCTGACCGTGCTCAAGCTGGAAGTGTCGATGTGCGAGCTGGCGTTTGCCGAGCTGGACCCGGGGCTCAACGAGCGCCTGGCCAGCATGAAGCGCTTGATCGCCCAGTTGTTCCAGTTGGTGCGTGATGTGGCCACTGCCCTGCGCCCGCCGATCCTCGACGCGGGCATCGCCTCGGCCATCGAGTGGCAGGCCAGGCGCTTCGAAGCCCGTACGCAAATCCCCTGCCTGGTGCAGGTACCGGATAATCTGCCAGCATTGAGTGACGCCAAGGCCACCGGGCTGTTCCGCATTCTGCAGGAGGCGTTGACCAATGTGATGCGCCATGCCCAGGCGCACAGCGTGGAAATCGAGCTGGTTCATCAGGGCGGGCAGTTACGCCTGACAGTCAGTGATGATGGCCAGGGCTTTTGCCGTGAGCAGACCCGGCCCACCTCGTTTGGCCTGGTCGGCGTACGCGAGCGGGTACTGATGTTGGGCGGCAGCATGGTGCTGGACAGTCAGCCGGGCGAGGGCACCAGCCTGAGCGTGGCCATACCGTTGGAGTAGGAGAGCAAACGTGATTCGAGTGCTGGTGGCCGAAGACCACACCATTGTCCGTGAAGGCATCAAGCAGTTGATTAGCCTGGCCAAGGACATGCAGGTGGTGGGGGAGGCCGGGAATGGCGAGCAGTTGCTCGAGACCCTGCGGCATACGCCGTGCGAAGTGGTGCTGCTGGATATCTCGATGCCTGGCGTGAGCGGGCTGGAGGCGATCCCGCGGATTCGCGCGCTGTTCGACGCGCCGGCGATCCTGATGCTGTCGATGCATGACGAGGCGCAAATGGCCGCGCGGGCGCTGAAGGCCGGTGCGGCGGGCTATGCCACCAAGGACAGTGACCCGGCGCTACTGCTGACGGCGATTCGCCGGGTGGCTGCTGGCGGGCGCTATATCGACCCGGCGTTGGCTGACCGCATGGTGTTCGAAGTGGGCCTGACCGAGTCGCGGCCGTTGCACACCCTGCTCTCGGAGCGGGAGTTTTCCGTGTTCGAGCGCCTGGCCCAGGGCGCCAACGTCAATGACATTGCCCAGCAACTGGCGCTGTCGAGCAAGACCATCAGTACACACAAGGCGCGGCTGATGCAGAAGCTGAAGGTGAACTCGCTGGCGGAGCTTGTGAAGTACGCCATGGAGCACAAGCTGGTCTGATTGCGACCCCGGCGGTATCTGCGGTGCAGCGGGAATTCTCGGGCCGCTGCGCGCACCATCGAGACACAAGGCAGCCCCCCAGGGGCAAGGCTGTTCTGAACGCGCCATCCTTGTAGGGCAATCCCTACATCAAATCTTCCATCCGGATGATGGCATTCTCTCAGCACCCCCGATTTTCCGGCGCTTGCGCCTCTTTTACGCTTTGCCCACGCAGTCATCCAACAAGAAGGTGCAGGCATGAGCGAGGCGAAGTCGAACGCTGCAACCAGCGAAACGCTGGTCAGCTTCCGTGGTGTGCAGAAGAGCTACGACGGCGAGTCGCTGATCGTCAAAGACCTTAACTTGGATATCCGCAAGGGCGAATTCCTCACCCTGCTTGGCCCTTCTGGCTCCGGCAAGACCACCAGCCTGATGATGCTGGCGGGGTTCGAAACCCCTACCGCCGGGGAAATCCACCTGTCCGGGCGCTCGATCAACAATGTACCGCCGCACAAGCGTGATATCGGCATGGTGTTCCAGAACTATGCGCTGTTCCCGCACATGACGGTTGCGGAAAACCTGGCCTTCCCGCTGACCGTACGCAATTTGAGCAAGACCGATATCAGCGAACGGGTCAAGCGCGTGCTGAACATGGTGCAACTGGATGCCTTTGCCAAGCGCTACCCCGGCCAGCTTTCTGGCGGCCAGCAACAGCGCGTGGCGTTGGCCCGGGCGCTGGTGTTCGAGCCCCAGTTGGTGCTGATGGACGAGCCGCTCGGGGCACTGGACAAGCAGCTGCGTGAGCACATGCAGATGGAGATCAAGCACATTCACCAGCGCCTGGGGGTGACCGTGGTGTACGTGACCCACGATCAGGGCGAAGCGCTGACCATGTCTGACCGGGTGGCGGTATTCCACCAGGGTGAGATCCAGCAGATCGCCGACCCGCGCACGCTGTACGAGGAACCCTGCAACACCTTCGTCGCCAATTTCATCGGCGAGAACAACCGCCTCAACGGCACGCTGCTGGCCAGCGACGGCAAGCGCTGCCAGGTGCAGCTGCCGCGCGGCGAGCGGATCGAGGCACTGGCAGTGAATGTCGGCCAGGCCGGCGAACCGGTCACCCTGTCCATCCGCCCCGAGCGGGTACGCCTGAACGGCCACAGTGAAAGCTGCGCGAACCGCTTCTCGGGCCGGGTGGCGGAGTTCATCTACCTGGGCGACCACGTGCGGGTGCGCCTGGAAGTTTGCGGCAAGGGCGATTTCTTCGTGAAACAGCCCATTGCCGAACTCGACCCGGCCCTGGCCGTGGGCGATGTGGTACCGCTGGGCTGGGAGGTGGAGCACGCCCGCGCGCTCGATCCGATTGCCGAAGCCCATTGATGGATTGCTTCACCAACCCTGTACTGTGGAGAGAACAAGAATGCGCAAGCAGTTGAAACTGACCGCCCTGGCCCTGGGGCTGTTCACCGCCGGCCAGGCCATGGCCGCAGACCTCACCGTGGTCTCGTTCGGCGGGGCCAACAAGGCCGCCCAGGTCAAGGCGTTCTACGAGCCGTGGGAAAAGGCCGGGCATGGCAAGATCGTCGCAGGCGAGTACAACGGCGAAATGGCCAAGGTCAAAGCCATGGTCGATACCAAGAGCGTGTCGTGGAACCTGGTGGAGGTGGAGTCGCCAGAGTTGGCCCGCGGCTGTGACGAGGGCATGTTCGAAGAGATCGACCCCGCCCTGTTCGGCAACGAAGCCGATTACGTGCCGGGCGCCATCCAGCCTTGTGGCGTGGGCTTCTTCGTCTGGTCCACGGTATTGGCCTACAACGCGGACAAGCTCAAGACCGCACCGACCAGCTGGGCCGACTTCTGGGACACCAAGAAATTCCCTGGCAAGCGCGGCTTGCGCAAGGGCGCCAAGTACACCCTGGAATTCGCCCTGATGGCCGACGGCGTGGCGCCCAAGGACGTTTACCAGGTGCTGGGTACCAAAGAGGGCGTGGACCGCGCCTTCAAGAAGCTCGACGAACTCAAGCCAAGCATCCAGTGGTGGGAAGCGGGTGCCCAGCCACCTCAGTACCTGGCCTCGGGTGACGTGGTCATGAGCTCGGCCTACAACGGCCGCATCGCGGCGGTGCAGAAGGAAAGCAACCTCAAGGTGGTGTGGAATGGCGGCATCTATGACTTCGATGCCTGGGCCATCCCGAAAGGTGCCAAGGATGCCGACCAGGCGAAGAAATTCATCGCCTTCAGCGTGCAGCCTGAGCAGCAGAAGATCTACTCCGAGAACATCGCCTACGGCCCGGCCAATTCCAAGGCAGTGAGCCTGCTGTCGGACGAGGTGAAGAAAGACATGCCGACCACGCCTGAGAACATTGCCAACCAGGTGCAGATCGACGTGGCCTTCTGGGCCGACAACAGCGAGCAGCTGGAGCAACGCTTCAACGCCTGGGCGGCGAAGAAGTAACCGACCAGCGCAAGGGGCCGCTATGCGGCCCCAATTTCAGTTCGTATCGCGGAGTTTGCCATGGCCATTGCAGTGCCACTCAAAGAAGGCGCAGGTCAAAGTCTGAAGCAGCGCCTCAAGCATGCCGAGCGGGTCAACCGCTGGAAGGCGCAAGCGCTGATCGCGCCGCTGGCGCTGTTCCTTCTGCTGGTGTTCCTGGTGCCGATCGCGGCGCTGCTGTACAAGAGCGTCGGCAACCCGGAGGTGGTCGGTGGCCTGCCGCGCACGGTCGACGTCATCAGCCAGTGGGACGGCAAGAGCCTGCCTGGCGAGGACGTGTACAAGGCGCTGAGCCAGGACCTGGCCGAGTCGCGCAAGAACCAGACCCTGGGCGACCTGTCCAAACGCCTGAACATGGAACTGGCCGGCTACCGCAGCTTGCTGGCCAAGACGGCGCGCGCATTGCCGTTCAAGAGCGAGCCCGCCTCTTACAAGGATGCCCTGCAGGCCCTGGACGAACGTTGGGGCGACCCGGCCTACTGGCAGGCGATCCGCCGCAACACCAGCACGCTGACCCCGTTCTACCTGCTGGCTTCGCTGGACCACCGTATCGATGACCTTGGCGAACTGGCCAAGGCTACCCCGGACCAGGCCATTTACCTGGATATCTTTGCCCGCACCCTGTGGATGGGCGTGGTGATCACCGCCATCTGCCTGGTGCTGGCCTACCCGCTGGCGTACCTGCTGGCCAACCTGCCGACCCGGCAGAGCAACCTGTTGATGATTCTGGTGTTGCTGCCGTTCTGGACCTCGATCCTGGTGCGGGTGGCAGCGTGGATCGTACTGCTGCAGTCGGGCGGGCTGATCAACAGTGCGCTGATGGCCATGGGCATCATCGACCAGCCGCTGGAACTGGTGTTCAACCGCACCGGCGTTTACATCTCGATGGTGCACATTCTGCTGCCGTTCATGATCCTGCCGCTGTACAGCGTGATGAAAGGCATTTCGCCAAGCTACATGCGCGCGGCGATTTCGCTGGGTTGCCACCCGTTCGCCAGTTTCTGGCGGGTGTACTTCCCCCAGACGTATGCCGGTGTCGGCGCCGGCTGCCTGCTGGTATTCATCCTGGCCATTGGTTACTACATCACCCCGGCACTGCTGGGTAGCCCGAACGACCAGATGGTCAGCTACTTCGTGGCCTTCTATACCAACACCAGCATCAACTGGGGCATGGCCACCGCACTGGGCGGGCTGTTGCTGCTGGCGACCGTGCTGCTGTACCTGATCTATAGCTGGCTGGTCGGCGCCAGCCGCCTGCGCCTGAGCTGAGGAGCCTTGTCATGCTGAGCCCTTACATGTCGCCCGTGGAGCGGGTGTGGTTCTACAGCCTGCGCATTCTTTGCGGCCTGATTCTGCTGTTCCTGATCTTGCCGGTGCTGGTGATCGTGCCCTTGTCGTTCAACAGTGGCAGCTTCCTGGTGTACCCGCTGCAGGGCTTCTCGTTGCAGTGGTACCAGGACTTCTTCAACTCGGCCGAATGGATGCGGGCGCTGAAGAACAGCATCATCGTTGCCCCTGCGGCCACGGTGCTGGCCATGGTGTTCGGCACATTGGCGGCCATCGGCCTGACCCGCGGTGATTTTCCCGGCAAGTCGCTGGTGATGGCACTGGTGATTTCGCCGATGGTGGTGCCGGTGGTGATCATCGGGGTGGCCAGCTATCTGTTCTTTGCCCCGCTGGGCATGGGCAACAGCTTCACCTCGCTGATTCTGGTGCATGCGGTGCTGGGCGTGCCGTTCGTCATCATCACGGTGTCGGCAACCTTGCAGGGCTTCAACTACAACCTGGTGCGCGCGGCAGCCAGCCTGGGCGCTTCGCCCCTGCTGACCTTCCGCCGGGTGACCCTGCCGCTGATCGCTCCCGGGGTGATTTCGGGCGCGCTGTTCGCCTTTGCCACGTCGTTCGATGAGGTCGTTGTGACCCTGTTCCTCGCCGGCCCGGAGCAGGCGACCCTGCCGCGGCAGATGTTCAGCGGTATTCGCGAGAACCTGAGCCCGACCATCGCTGCCGCGGCGACATTGCTGATTGCGTTTTCGGTGATCTTGCTGCTGACCCTGGAGTGGCTGCGCGGGCGTAGCGAGAAGCTGAGAACGCAGCAGCCTGGCTGATTTTTCAGTAGCTGTATGGGCCCTATCGCCGGCAAGCCGGCTCCCACAGCGTTCTGCACAAGAGTCATGCCATGCAGAAACCTGTGGAGATCCCATGTGGGAGCCGGCTTGCCGGCGATAGGGCCCGTACAGGCACTACAAGGCTTTTGGTCACTGGTCGACACCCATTGATACCAATCAGCCCTCACCCCCGTTGCCTGAGTTACAATGCGCGCCACCGTGATTCTGCCAACAGGTGCGCCATGCAGCCCTACGCTATTGCCCCCTCCATTCTTTCTGCCGATTTCGCCCGCTTGGGCGAGGATGTCGACAAGGTACTGGCGGCGGGTGCCGACATCGTCCACTTCGATGTCATGGACAACCACTACGTTCCCAACCTGACCATCGGCCCGATGGTGTGCACTGCCCTGCGCAAGTATGGCGTCACCGCCCCGATCGATGTGCACCTGATGGTCAGCCCGGTCGATCGCATCATCGGCGACTTCATCGAAGCCGGCGCCACCTACATCACCTTCCACCCGGAAGCTTCGCAGCACATCGACCGTTCGCTGCAACTGATCAAGGACGGCGGCTGCAAGGCCGGGCTGGTGTTCAACCCGGCCACCAGCCTGGACGCCTTGAAGTACGTCATGGACAAGATCGACATGGTGCTGCTGATGAGCGTCAACCCGGGTTTCGGCGGGCAGAAGTTCATCCCTGGCACACTCGACAAGCTGCGTGAAGCGCGTGCGTTGATCGACGCCAGTGGCCGTGATATCCGCCTGGAAATCGACGGTGGCGTCAACGTCAACAACATCCGCGAGATCGCTGCCGCTGGCGCCGACACGTTCGTGGCCGGCTCGGCGATCTTCAATGCCCCGGACTACCAGGAAGTCATCGCCAAAATGCGCGCCGAACTGGCCCAGGCTCGCCCATGAGTGGCTTCGAGCAGCTGTTTCCGGGGACGCTCCCCAGGCTGGTGATGTTCGATCTGGACGGTACCCTGATCGATTCCGTGCCAGACCTGGCCGCCGCCGTGGACCGCATGCTGCTCGAACTGGGGCGCCCGCCTGCTGGCCTTGAGGCGGTACGCCAATGGGTCGGCAATGGCGCCCAGGTGCTTGTGCGCCGCGCCCTGGCCGGTGGCATCGAGCATGAAACCGTGGACGATGCGCTGGCTGAACAGGGCTTGGCGCTGTTCATGGAGGCCTACGCCGAAAGCCATGAGCTCACCGTGGTTTACCCCGGGGTCAAGGACACCCTGCGCTGGCTGCACAAGCAGGGCGTGGAAATGGCCTTGATCACCAACAAACCGGAGCGCTTCGTCGCGCCCTTGCTGGACCAGATGAAGATCGGCCGGTATTTCCGCTGGATCATCGGCGGTGACACCCTGCCACAGAAAAAGCCCGACCCGGCGGCGCTGCTGTTCGTCATGCAAATGGCGGGCGTGAGCCCGCAACAGTCGCTGTTTGTCGGCGACTCGCGCAGCGACGTGCAGGCGGCCAAGGCGGCCGGGGTGCAGTGCGTGGGGCTGACCTACGGCTACAACCATGGCCGGCCCATCAAGGACGAGTCGCCAAGCCTGGTGATCGACGATCTGCGTGCATTGCTGCCCGGTTGCGCAGACCCGGCCACTGGGATAACGTTGGCGGACCTTCAAGCCTCAGCAGACAGAGAGTCCACCGTGGCGGTTACTGGCAAATTCTGGATGAAAGTCATCAAGGCCTTGGCCCGTTGGCGTTGGCGCGCCTGACTTCAGCCTGCCGGCGCGTGCCGGCCCGTCCGTTTGCCTGACCCATTGCTGCTTGCCACGAGGCTACTCATGAACCACGAAGAATTCCTGCGCCTGGCTGCTGCCGGCTATAACCGCATTCCCCTGGCCTGCGAAACCCTGGCCGACTTCGATACGCCGCTGTCGATCTACCTGAAGCTGGCCGACCAAGCCAACTCGTACCTGCTCGAATCGGTGCAGGGCGGCGAGAAATGGGGCCGTTACTCGATGATCGGCCTGCCCTCGCGGACGGTGATGCGGGTGCACGGCTATCACGTCAGCATCCTGCAGGACGGTGTCGAGGTTGAACGCCACGATGTCGAAGACCCGCTGGCCTTTGTCGAGACGTTCAAGGAGCGCTACAAGGTCGCCGACATTCCCGGCCTGCCACGTTTCAATGGCGGCCTGGTCGGTTACTTCGGCTACGACTGCGTGCGCTATGTGGAAAAGCGCCTGGGGGCCAGCCCGAACCCAGACCCGCTGGGTGTGCCCGACATTCTGCTGATGGTCTCGGACGCGGTCGTGGTATTCGACAACCTGGCCGGCAAGATGCACGCCATCGTGCTGGTAGACCCTGCGCAAGATCAGGCTTTCGAGCAAGGCCAGGCGCGCCTGCAAGACTTGCTGGAAACCCTGCGCCAGCCTATTACCCCCCGCCGAGGCCTGGACCTGAGCGGCCCGCAGGCTGCCGAGCCGGCATTCCGCTCCAGCTACACCCGTGAGGACTACGAAAGCGCCGTTGGCCGCATCAAGGAATACATCCTGGCTGGCGACTGCATGCAGGTGGTGCCGTCACAACGTATGTCGATCGACTTCAAGGCGGCGCCAATCGACCTCTATCGCGCTTTGCGCTGCTTCAACCCGACGCCTTACATGTACTTCTTCAATTTTGGCGACTTCCACGTGGTTGGCAGCTCGCCAGAAGTGCTGGTGCGGGTCGAGGACAACCTGGTCACCGTGCGCCCGATTGCCGGTACCCGCCCGCGTGGCGCAACCGAAGAGGCCGACCGTGCGCTGGAAGACGACCTGCTGTCGGACGACAAAGAGATCGCCGAGCACCTGATGCTGATCGACCTGGGCCGCAACGATGTCGGCCGGGTGTCCTCCACGGGCAGCGTACGCCTGACCGAGAAGATGGTGATCGAGCGCTACTCCAACGTCATGCACATTGTTTCCAACGTCACCGGCCACTTGCGCGAAGGGCTGACGGCGATGGATGCACTGCGCGCGATCCTGCCGGCCGGTACCCTTTCGGGGGCGCCGAAGATCCGTGCAATGGAGATCATCGACGAACTGGAGCCGGTCAAGCGTGGTGTATATGGCGGTGCCGTGGGGTACTTCGCCTGGAATGGCAACATGGATACCGCCATTGCCATTCGTACGGCGGTGATCAAGGACGGCGAGCTGCATGTGCAGGCAGGTGGCGGTATCGTTGCCGACTCGGTGCCGGCGCTGGAGTGGGAAGAAACCATCAACAAGCGCCGGGCGATGTTCCGTGCGGTGGCCTTGGCTGAGCAGACTTGCGCCAAATAATTCACTAGCCTCTGGGCTGCCGCCTGCAAGGAATCGCATTCACGGCGATTGCGCTTCCCTGTAGGAGCGGCCTTGTGTCGCGAAAGGGCCGCAAAGCGGCCCCAGCCAGCTAGAAATCGACGCTAACCCCCAGACTCACCCCCTGCTGCGTCAGCTCATCACTCTTGCGCCAATTGTAGTTGCCGCGCAAATGCACCCCCGCCACCACTTCATGGCTTACCCCCAGGCTGGCCCGGGTCAGGTCGCTGTGCGGCGTATACCCGGTCAGGGTAAAGTCATTCGCCGGCAAGCTGGTCAGGTGCATGGTCACGTCCTGCTGGTCATCCTCGAACTCATGCTCTTGCGCCACCTCGGCGAACAGCCGGGTAGAGGGCAGCACCTGCACGTTGCCCAGCAGCCCCACGCCCAGGCGGCGAGACGTGCGCTCCTGGTCATCGAAACCCAGGGCTGTGGAGCGCCCGCTCTTCTCGTCGTAGCCGTCCACCTTGACCCGCGCATAGTCGGCGCTGATGAACGGCGCCAGTTGCCAGTTGCTGCTGTCCGCCGCCAGGTTGTAGCCCAGCCGTGCGGACATCGCCCAGGCTTCACCGTCGGTGTCGCCCTTTTCGCTACGCTCGTTCACACCCAGGGCAAAGGTGCGCTTGAGGTCGCTGTAGTCCAGGTGCCCGGCTGTCAGCGCTGCATCGGCCCACCAGCGGTCCTGCCGGTACTGGGCGAAGGCGCTGGCCAGGTAGCTGTCGAGCTTGTAGTCCGAATCTTGCGCGCCTGCTTCCAGTTTCTGCCGGTAGACGCCGCCCGTGAGCCCCAGGCGCCAGGCATCGTTCAGGCGGTAGCTGCCACCGACGGTCAGGTTGTACCCCCGGCCATCGCCGCTGGCCGCGCTGCCCTGGCTGTCGAAGTCCAGGTCCTGGGCGCCGCTGCTGACAAACGCTTGCCACTGGCCGATCGCTTGCCATGGCGTTTGCCATTGGCTACGCAATTCATCCTGGTGGGCACGCAGGCTGGCGTGCGCCATTTCCGGCAGCAGGGACAGTTCCCATGGCGCGGACAGGATCGAGTAGGCGTAATCGGCAATCAGTTGCTGGCCGGCGATGGTCGGGTGCACCGAATCGTTGAACAGTAGCCGGGTCGGGTCTGGCGTGGTGCCGTCGATGCCATGGACCGGGTTGCCCACGCAGCCTTGCCCGCTGTAGCAAGTGCCGACCAGGTTCTGGTCAGGTGCCAGGCCGAACTGGCTGGGGCTGGCCAAGGCCTCGCTCAGCAATACAGGGATGTTCAGGGGGATGACGTGGGCATCGATCTGCCTCAGCTGGCCCAGCAGCGATTGATTGAACGCCCCGGACAGCAACGAGAGCGGGTTCTGTTGCGGCGTGCCGCTGAAGTTCGGTGTTTGGCCAAGGTCGGGTAGCAGCCAGACCATGATGTAGCGTGCGCCGCCCTGTTGCAGGGCCTGAGCGCTGGCGGCCAGCCGAGCACCGGCCGCCACTGCGTCGGCCGGGCTGTTGACCAGGCCTTGCAGAAAGTCGTTGCCGCCGCCGGTCAGGTAGTACAGGGCATTGGGGTCGGCGCGCAGCCCGTTGGCCAGGTAGCCAGGCTTCTCTCGCAACACCGTCCCGGCGCCTGGGTTGCCGGGTGGAATGACGGTTCTGGAGGTTTCGGTGATCGAATCAAGAATCTGTTGCGTGGTGTAGCCCCCTACCGCCCAGTTGTTGCCGTCGGGGCGTACACCGACCGAGGTGGAGGGGTTCAGCGCATTGGGGTCTATGCCCAAACGGCCACCGAGGATCATCGGCGACACCGGGGCAAAATTGCCATCGGCATCACGGTTGGTGAAGCGGGCGCCGGAGGTGCCACCTGTCAGGTCGGGGAACTGCCCGGCATCTGCCAGGCTGTCGCCGAATACGATCAGCGTGGAATAGGGCGAGGGGGTGGCAAAGGCCTGGCTGCAGGCCAGGGCTAATGAAGCGAAGGCAAAGCGCAAAAGTGGAGCTTTTCTCATCGCGGAACATCCTTTTCTTTGTTTTTATGAGAACAACCTGATCGACATTAGCAAATCGTGGGGCTTCGCTCCCAAGTCCATTCGTTTCCCCGTGTTTACAGGCATATTGCGCCCGCCGCGCCGGTAGGCTACTGTGCCGTGACGTATGAGCGAGACCTACCCTGTGTTGATCGTCAGCAAACTCTTGATGCGCGTAATCAAGGCCCACGCCCGTTGGCGTTGGCGCGCCTGACTTTATCCCCTGCCGGCCAGTCCGGCCCGCCCCTGTTTGCCTTCCTGTTCCTCGCCCTCAAGTGGCACAGCCACCGCTATGGCGGGCAGAGGGAGGTTCGAATTTGAAGTCAGTAAGTTCAAGAGGTTTAACACCATGTTACTGATGATCGACAACTACGACTCATTTACTTACAACGTTGTGCAGTACCTTGGCGAGCTGGGTGCCGAGGTCAAGGTCGTTCGCAATGACGAACTGACCATTGCGCAGATCGAAGCCCTGAACCCCGAGCGGATCGTCGTCTCCCCTGGCCCGTGCACGCCGAGCGAGGCGGGCGTGTCCATCGAGGCCATCCTGCATTTCGCCGGCAAGCTGCCGATCCTCGGCGTATGCCTGGGCCACCAGTCCATCGGCCAGGCCTTTGGCGGTGACGTGGTCCGGGCTCGCCAGGTGATGCATGGCAAGACCAGCCCGGTACTCCACCGCGACCGCGGCGTGTTTGCCGGCCTCAACAACCCGCTGACGGTGACCCGCTACCACTCGCTGGTGGTCAAGCGCGACACCCTGCCTGACTGCCTGGAAGTGACCGCCTGGACGGCCCATGCAGATGGTTCGGTTGACGAGATCATGGGCCTGCGCCACAAAACGCTGAACATCGAAGGGGTGCAGTTCCACCCTGAGTCGATCCTTACCGAGCAGGGCCACGAGCTGTTCGCCAACTTCCTCAAGCAGACCGGCGGCCGCCGCTAAGGATTGAATATGGATATCAAAAGCGCGCTGAGCCGTATCGTTGGCCAGCTGGATCTTTCGACCGAAGAAATGCGCGATGTGATGCGCCAGATCATGACAGGCCAGTGCAGCGAGGCGCAGATCGGCGCCTTCCTGATGGGCATGCGCATGAAAAGCGAGAGCATCGACGAGATCGTGGGCGCGGTATCGGTGATGCGCGAGCTGGCCGACAAGGTCGAACTGCAGAGCCTGGAGGGTGTGGTGGATATCGTCGGTACCGGCGGTGACGGTGCCAACATCTTCAACGTTTCCACCGCTTCGTCGTTCGTGCTGGCGGCGGCGGGCTGCCCAGTGGCCAAGCATGGCAACCGCGCGGTGTCGGGCAAGAGCGGCAGTGCCGACTTGCTGGAAGCTGCCGGTATCTATCTGAACCTGACACCAACGCAGGTGGGCCGCTGCATCGACAGCCTGGGGATCGGCTTCATGTTCGCGCAAAGCCATCACTCGGCAATGAAGCACGCCGCTGGCCCGCGCCGCGAGCTGGGTATGCGTACCCTGTTCAACATGCTCGGCCCGCTTACGAATCCGGCCGGTGTGAAACACCAGGTGGTCGGCGTGTTCGCTCAGGCCCTGTGCCGGCCGTTGGCCGAGGTGCTGCAGCGCCTGGGCAGCAAGCATGTGCTGGTGGTGCACTCGAAGGATGGCCTGGATGAGTTCAGCCTGGCTGCCCCCACCTTTGTGGCCGAGCTGAAGAACGACCAGATCACCGAATACTGGGTCGAGCCGGAAGACCTCGGGATGAAAAGCCAGAGCCTGCATGGCCTGGCCGTTGAGAGCCCGCAGGCGTCACTGGAACTGATCCGTGATGCACTGGGCCGCCGCAAGACTGAAAACGGCCAGAAAGCTGCCGAGATGATCGTGCTCAATGCCGGTGCGGCGCTGTACGCCGCTGACCATGCCATGAGCCTGAAAGCCGGGGTGGAACTGGCCCATGACGTACTGCACACCGGCCTGGCCTGGGAAAAGCTGCAGGAATTGGGTGCATTTACTGCAGTATTCAAGGTGGAGAACGAAGCATGAGCGTGCCGACGGTGCTGGAAAAGATCATTGCCCGCAAGTTCCAGGAAGTGGCCGAGCGCAGCGCGCGGGTCAGCCTTCACGAACTGGAGGGCCTGGCCAAGGCCGCTGACGCTCCCCGGGGCTTTGCCAATGCCCTGATCGAGCAGGCCAAGCGCAAGCAGCCTGCGGTGATTGCCGAAATCAAGAAGGCCTCGCCCAGCAAGGGCGTGATCCGTGAAGACTTCAGGCCGGCGGAAATCGCTGTCAGCTATGAGAAGGGCGGTGCTACCTGCCTGTCGGTGCTGACCGATGTGGACTACTTCCTGGGTGCCGATGAGTACTTGCAGCAGGCTCGTGCGGCAGTTTCCCTGCCCGTGATCCGCAAGGATTTCATGATCGACCCCTACCAGATCGTCGAGGCGCGGGCCTTGGGTGCGGACTGCGTGCTGCTGATCGTGTCGGCGCTGGATGACGTGAAGTTGGCCGAACTGGCCGCCACCGCCAAGGACGTCGGCCTCGATGTACTGGTAGAAGTGCACGATGGCGATGAGCTGGAGCGTGCGCTGAAAACCCTGGATACACCGCTGGTGGGCGTGAACAACCGCAACCTGCACACCTTTGAAGTCAGCCTGGAAACCACCCTCGACCTGCTGCCGCGCATACCGCGTGATCGCCTGGCAGTTACCGAGAGCGGTATCTTGAACCGGGCCGATGTCGAGCTGATGGCGATCAACGACGTTTATTCGTTCCTGGTGGGTGAGGCATTCATGCGCGCCGAACAACCTGGGCTGGAGCTGCAGCGGCTGTTCTTCCCGGACCAGGTGAAGAAAACTGTTCAGCAACTGGATTGATTGCAATGAAGCCGGCGTGATTGCCGGCTTTTTTACAGGCCCGGCAAGAGGCCCTTGAAAACAACAACCAAGGTGGAGCAATGAGCGATCAACCCCTGGCCCTGACCGTCGAGCAGGGCTTGCACGCCGAGCAGGACCTGCTGGCCGCCGTTTGCCGCGGCGAACGCGAGAGTGGTGTGCTGTTCTGGCGCCCCACTGACCATGCCTTGGTCATGCCCCGGCGCATGAGCCGGTTGGCCAATTTCGAAACAGCCTGCGCAGAGCTGGCGATCGCCGGCTGGCCGGTACTGTTGCGTGAAACCGGTGGTGAGCCGGTACCGCAGTCGCATGCCACCGTGAACGTGGCGCTGGTCTATGCCGCGCCGCGCAGCGAAGGCGACCATGGCCGCATTGAAACCGCTTATGAGCGCCTGTGCCTGCCACTGTGCGATGTGTTGCGCGAGTGGGGCGGGGTAGCGTCGGTAGGGGAAATCGACGGCGCCTTTTGCGATGGCCGCTACAACGTCAACCTCAATGGCCGTAAGCTGGTCGGTACCGCCCAGCGCTGGCGCCAGGGCCTGGGCGGTAAACGCCCGGTGGTACTGGTGCACGGCGCGTTGTTGCTGGACAACGAACGTGAGGCGATGGTGGCGGCGGTCAACCGTTTCAACGAGTGCTGCGAGCTTGAGCAGCGTTGCCGCGCCGACGCACACATTGCCTTGCACGAAGTGGCGCCCGCAGTGCCCTGGTTCCAGCGCCTCTCGCAAGCTTACGCCAAGGTCTTGGCCGACCTGCCCAGGGATTAGCGGGTACCGTAGACCACCATGGTCTTGCCTTTGACATGGACCAGGCTGCGCTCTTCGAGGTCTTTGAGCACGCGGCCGACCATTTCCCGCGAGCAACCGACGATGCGGCCGATTTCCTGGCGGGTGATCTTGATCTGCATGCCATCCGGATGGGTCATGGCGTCGGGCTGCTTGCACAGCTCCAGCAGGCAGCGGGCGACGCGGCCGGTTACGTCGAAGAACGCCAGGTCGCCGACCTTGCGTGTGGTGTTACGAAGGCGTTGGGCCATCTGGCTGCCCAGGGCGTAGAGAATTTCCGGGTCCTGGCGCGCCACTTCGCGAAATTTCTCGTAACTGATCTCGGCCACTTCGCATTCCGTCTTCGCCCGTACCCAGGCGCTGCGCTGCTGCTCACCGTCAACGGGCTCGAACAGCCCCAGCTCGCCAAAGAAATCGCCCGGGTTGAGGTAGGCGATGATCATTTCATGACCGTCATCGTCTTCGATGATGATGGTGACCGACCCCTTGATGATGAACGACAGTGTTTCGGCCCGGTCGCCAGCGCAGATAATGTTGCTTTTTGCGGTGAAGCGGCGGCGCTGGCAGTGCACCAGCAACTTATCGATGTTCTTGATCTTTGCGGGTAGGGCAGAGGCAACCATCACGAAGTCCTGTTCGATACGAGGCTTGGGTATTTTTGTAAATCGACGGCGGCAGGCGCCAGTCATTTGGCGCCAGCTTATCAGACACTACAAGATGTTTCGGTACTAAACCGAGTCCTCTCGTACTTTTCCCACAGCCACACAAGGTCTAAGCTGACACCCTTTTCCGAATATCAGGAGTCCAGGTAGATGAAGGCACGTATCCAGTGGGCCGGTGAGGCAATGTTTCTCGGCGAATCGGGCAGCGGCCATGTCGTCGTGATGGATGGCCCGCCCGAGGCCGGCGGCCGCAACCTGGGTGTGCGCCCTATGGAGATGCTGCTGTTGGGGTTGGGTGGCTGCAGCAGCTTTGACGTGGTCAGCATTCTGAAGAAGTCGCGCCAGGCGGTGGAGAGCTGCGAGGCGTTTCTGGAAGCCGAGCGCGCCAGTGAAGACCCGAAAGTGTTCACCAAGATCCACATGAACTTCGTCGTTAAGGGGCGCGGGCTGAAAGAAGCGCAGGTCAAGCGCGCGGTAGAGCTGTCGGCAGAGAAGTACTGCTCTGCGTCGATCATGCTCGAGCGTGCCGGGGTCGAGATTACCCACGGGTACGAGATTGTAGAGTTGGGTTGAAGCCGGGTTTTTTGGGGCCGCCAAGCGGCCCCGATACCATCAGCTGCGCAGTGCCGGTAATGCAGAGCGAAGCCATGCCGGCAAGCCGCTGCGCATTGCGCGGCTCAACCGCTCCCGGCGCTTCTGGTAGACCAGCCCCAGCCAGATGACCCCCAGCCCGATCAGCGTCACCACGACCGGGAACAGCAGCGATTGCGCGAATACCTCATACGCCAGGTAGCCCAGGTAGGCCGCAACCCCCAGCGCGCCGAACACCATGAACACCGGCCGGCGCAGCAGCACTGCCATGCCCATCAGCGCAATGTTTATCAGGCAGTACAGCGCCTTGCCCGGCTCGCTGCCGCTGTCCAGTAGCGTCAGCCCGCCCCAGAATGCCGCCAACCCTGCCAGGTACCCCCAGCGGGCATAGTCCTCGTGTGTACGGCCGTCCACCAGCAGGAACACCACCAGCATTCCCAGGCCGAACCACAGCGAAACCTCACGGCGCTGCTCCCAGCTGAACGGCGAGCCGAAGAACCACTCAGTCAGGTCCATCGACATGAACCATAGGGCCACGGCGATCGGCATGACGATGAACGGGTAGGGGATCAACCGGAGCATCAGCAAACCGGCCACTACCGTGGCCGCCTCCATCGCCAGCCAGCCGCCTTGCACGTAGGTGTAGTAGTGGTGGTAGTTGGCCTGGGTGTCATCCATTGGCCACCAACCCGCCAAGCGTTCGATGGCGAACACTGCCAGTGGCACGATACTGACCGCGACGGCGGCCAGTACCCCGGCGGCTACGGGTTGCGCATGCCGCTGCAAGTTGAGGGCAAACAAGGTGATCAGCCCGATGTACAGGCTGGCGATGACCAGCAGTGCGGCGTCGCCGATGCTCATCCAGGCCTCGGTGAGCAACCAGCCCATGGCGGCCATGATCAGCATGGCGCCGAAGTAGAAGGCGACATGGGCCAGCTGAAAGGTACCGCGTGCTGGCGGTTGCTGGCGCAGGAACGCCAGCAGGGCCTGGTCCTGGCCAGGCTGGAGAACGCCGGCTTGCACGGCTCGCGCCAGGTCCTTGGCGTCGATTCGGTCCGTCATGGGGCAGCCTTCAGATGCGGTAGGTGCTCTTGGTCATGACCTTGGCCAGCAAGCTCATACCGAAGCGCACAGGAGCAGGGAAACGGTAGCCACCGGCTTCCAGGGCGGACTCGGCGTGCTGCTCTTCGTCGACGCGCATCTGCTCGAGAATGGCGCGGGACTTTTCGTCTTCTTGCGGCAACTGCTCAAGGTGTTCGTCCAGGTGCTTGCATACCTGGTGCTCGGTGGCGGCGACGAAACCCAGGCTGACCTTGTCGCTGACCAGCCCGGCCAGTGCGCCAATGCCGAAGGACATGCCATAAAACAGGGGGTTGAGCACGCTTGGGTGGCTGTTCAACTGGCGAATGCGTTGCTCGCACCACGCCAGGTGGTCGATTTCTTCCTCGGCGGCATGCTCCATGGCCTTGCGCACTTCGGGCAGCTTCGCCGTCAGGGCCTGACCCTGGTACAGCGCCTGGGCGCAGACTTCACCGGTATGGTTGATGCGCATCAGGCCGGCAATGTGGCGGGTCTGCTGTTCGTCCAGGTTGGCGTCTGGCTGGATGATGGCCGGTGACGGCCGGGCGGGTTGGCCGCTGAAGGGCAGCAAGGTGCGCATGGCGGTATCGGCCTGCAGCAACAAGCGGTCGAGCGGCGAGTAGTGACGTTCGGTAGCCATCGGGCACCTCCGCAAGAATGTGCCCGACAGTTTACCGCAATAGCGGCGGGGTCGCTTGCCGTGGATCAGCCCGGCGGCCAGTTCATCTGGCGCTGGCCGAGCACGTGCATATGGATATGGTAGACGGTCTGGCCGCCTTTGGGGTTGCAGTTCATTACCACGCGGAAGCCTTCCTCGCAGCCTTGTTCGACTGCCAGGCGCTGGGCAGTGAACAGGATGTGGCCTGCCAGGGCCTTGTCCTCTTCTGTGAGGTGATTGAGGGTAGGAATGTGCTTTTTCGGGATGACCAGGAAATGCACCGGCGCCGCGGGAGCAATGTCCTTGAACGCCAGGACCTGGTCGTCTTCGTAGATGATATCCGCCGGAATTTCCCGGTTGATGATTTTGAGGAATAGATCGTCCACAGCACTGCTCCATGGTGAAGGTCGGGCCGAGTGTACTCAGCCAAGCGCCAATCGCCCAGTGGCTATTCCATGCCGGCCGGGCAATAGCGGCGGTGAATGGCGCCGGCCAGTTTGCGTACCAGCCAGCGTGGCAGCAGACGGGGGGCGAAGGCCAGCCAGCGGTTGCGCCGCCCTGGCATGATCAGGGCGCGGTTCTTGTCCAGCGCCCGCACCGTGTACAGGGCCACTTCCTCGGGGCTCAGGCAGCGTGGCTTGCCATCCAGGCGGGGGATGCGCCGCCGTGCAGAGCATACCGGGCCGGGGCACAGTACCGAGACTTTGATGCCGGCGCGCTTGAGCTCCTCGCGCAGTGCCTGGGAAAAGCTCAGCACGTAAGCTTTGCTGGCGGCATAGGCCGCCATCCACGGCCCAGGTGCGACCCCGGCCAGGCCTGCAACGTTGAGGATCTGCCCGCCACCCTGCACGGCCATCAGGTTGCCGATTGCATGGCATAGCCGGCTCATGGCCAGCACGTTGACCTCGAGCAGGTCTTGCTCGTCAGCCCACTCATGGGCCAGGAACGGGCCGTAGGTGCGCAAACCGGCGCAGTTGACCAGCAGGTCGATGCGCCGCTCGCCTTCTTCCAGCTCCAGCACGAAACCTGACAGGCGCAGCGGCTGGCTGAGGTCGCAGGCGCGGAACAGTACCTCTACGCCAAAGCGTTGGGTCAGCTCGAGGGCGACCGGTTCCAGCGTTTCGCGCTGGCGTGCCACCAGGATCAGGTTGCGTCCACGCCGTGCCAGCGCTTCCGCCAGGGCCAGGCCCAGGCCGCTGGAAGCACCAGTGATCATGGCGTAACGGGACATGCAAGGCTCCTGGGGGCGGAAGAGGGCGCCTAGTGTACAGCTTGCCCGTGCCAGGTGCTGCGTTTTGCTACAAGGCCCGGGGGCCAATGGCCTGGCAGCGGGGCAGGGCTTGCTGATAGTTGAGGTGGCTATGTCAGAACGGCTTGACCACCACCAGAATCACGATGCCCAGCAGGATGAGCACGGGCACTTCGTTGAACCAGCGATAGTAGACGTGGCTGCGTGTGTTGGTGCCGCTGGCGAAGCGTTTGCGCTGGGCGCCACACACGTGATGGTAGCCGGTGAGCAGGATTACCAGGGTCAGCTTGGCATGCAGCCAGCCCTGGCTCAGCCAGCCGGGGTTGAGGTAGAGCATCCAGGCGCCAAACACATAGGTGGCGACCATTGCCGGGTTCATGATGCCGCGGTAGAGCTTGCGCTCCATGGTCACGAAGCGTTCCTGGCTGATGCTGTCCTGGCTCTGGGCGTGGTACACGAACAGCCGCGGCAGATAGAACAGGCCGGCGAACCAGCAGACTACGCTGACGATATGCAGCGCTTTGATCCATAGGTAAAGCATGGAGGGTGTTCCTTCAGGTAATCACGGTCGTCAGATAGTAGTGGTCGGGCGCCGGAAGGGACACCCGAAGAGTTGTTACAGGCGCCTCGCGCCCCTATTATCGTGCGCTTTCCAGACGGCTCGTTGATAAGGGGCAAGCGTTATGATCAAGGTCGGTATTGTTGGCGGCACCGGTTACACCGGCGTCGAACTGTTGCGTCTGCTGGCACAGCATCCACAGGCCGAAGTGGCGGTCATCACTTCGCGCTCGGAGGCGGGCGTGGCGGTGGCAGACATGTACCCGAACCTGCGCGGCCACTATGACGGGCTGGCGTTCAGCGTACCCGACAGCAAGGCCCTGGCTGCTTGCGACGTCGTGTTCTTCGCCACACCGCATGGCGTTGCCCACGCACTGGCCGGCGAATTGCTGGCGGCGGGTACCAAGGTGATCGACCTGTCGGCTGACTTCCGTCTGCAGGATGCCACCGAGTGGGGCAAGTGGTACGGTCAGCCGCATGGCGCGCCTGAACTGCTCAAGGATGCCGTGTATGGCCTGCCGGAAGTGAACCGCGAGAAGATTCGCCAGGCGCGCCTGATTGCCGTGCCGGGTTGCTACCCGACCGCCACCCAGCTCGGTTTCCTGCCGCTACTGGAAGCGGGCCTGGCCGACCCCGCGCGGCTGATCGCCGACTGCAAGTCGGGTGTCAGCGGCGCCGGGCGTGGTGCGGCAGTGGGTTCGTTGTTTTGCGAAGCCGGTGAAAGCATGAAGGCCTATGCCGTCAAGGGGCATCGCCACCTGCCGGAAATCAGCCAGGGCCTGCGCCAGGCGGCCGGCAAGGACATCGGCCTGACGTTCGTGCCGCACCTGACACCGATGATCCGTGGTATCCACGCCACCCTGTACGCGAACGTGGCCGATACTTCGGTCGACCTGCAGGCGCTGTTCGAGAAACGCTACGCCGATGAGCCGTTCGTCGACGTGATGCCGGCCGGTAGCCACCCGGAAACCCGCAGCGTGCGCGGTGCCAACGTTTGCCGCATTGCCGTTCATCGCCCGCAGGGCGGGGACCTGGTAGTGGTGCTGTCGGTGATCGACAACCTGGTGAAGGGGGCTTCGGGGCAGGCAGTGCAGAACCTCAACATCCTGTTTGGCCTGGATGAGCGCATGGGCCTGTCCCACGCAGGCCTGCTGCCGTGACAGACGCCGCGAGCAACACCCCTGCGGGTGGAGCTTGCGGCGTGTAGGTTGTCGCTTGCGGCTTACGTATTGTTGACCAATTTTCTCGGGAAAGCGGATAATGCGCGTCATCGAGAGTTATATGGCGGCTACCGCGCCGGGAGAATCAACATGAGCGTCGAAACCTTCACCCCTACCGGCCTGGAATTCACCCATGGCGCAGCCCAGAAGGTGAAGAACCTGGTCAATGAGGAAGGCAATGAACGTCTGAAACTGCGGGTGTTCGTGACCGGTGGCGGTTGCTCGGGCTTTCAGTACGGCTTCACCTTCGACGAAGACGTGGCTGAAGACGACACCATCGTCGAGCGCGAAGGCGTTTCCTTGGTGGTCGACCCGATGAGCTTCCAGTACCTGGCCGGTGCCGAAGTGGACTACCAGGAAGGCCTGGAAGGTTCGCGCTTTGTGATCAAGAACCCGAATGCGACCACCACCTGCGGTTGCGGGTCGTCGTTCTCGATCTGAGTTCGAGCCGATACGAAAACGCCGCGCAACTGCGCGGCGTTTTGCTTTCTGACCTGGGTGTCATGCCGGGTAGATTGCACCGAGTACGCGCAGGCCCCTGGCGGCAGTGACGCTGGGGCGGTTGGCGGCGATGCCCTCCAGGCAGCAATGGGCCAGCCAGGCAAAGGCCATGGCTTCGACCCAGTCAGGGTCTACGCCATGGGCGCTGGTGCTTGTAACACGTGCAGTGGGCAGTAGTTGGCCGAGGCGGGCCATCAGCGCGCCGTTGCGGGCGCCTCCGCCGCAGACCAACAGTGCTTGCGTGCCTTGTTGCGCGTTTTCCAGTGAGTCGATGATACTGCGTGCGGTCAGCTCCAGCAGTGTTGCCTGCACGTCCTCGTCGCGGTAGGCGGGCAGCCCGGCGAGGTGGCGGTCGAGCCAAGGCAGGTTGAACACCTCGCGCCCGGTACTCTTGGGGCCGCTGCCCGCGAAGAACGGGTCGCTCATCAATGCGTGCAGCAAATCGGCCTGCACCACGCCGGTGGCAGCCCAGGCACCGTCGGCATCGTAGGCCTGGCCGCGTTTGCGTTCGACCCAGGCATCCAGCAATACATTGCCTGGACCACAATCAAAGCCACGCACTGGCGCATCCCGCTCAATCAGGCTGAGGTTGCTGAAACCGCCCACATTGAGAATCGCTACCCGTTGGCCCAGGTGGCTGAACAGGGTTTCGTGGAAGGCCGGGACAAGTGGTGCGCCTTGCCCGCCGGCGGCCACATCGCGGCGGCGGAAGTCGGCTACCACGCTGATACCAGTAAGCTCGGCGAGCAGCGCGGGGTTACCGATCTGTACGGTGAAGCCGCGGGCGGGTTCGTGACGGACCGTCTGACCATGGCTACCAATGGCGCGTATGGCGTCAGCCTGCAGGCCCTGCTGAGCGAGCAGCTGGCGTATACCCTCGGCCGCAAGGGTGGCCCAGTGATTTTCCGCCAATGCTGCCCGGGCGATTTCGTCAGGGCCGCTGCTGCACAGGGCAAGCAAGTCCTGGCGCAGGCTGGCGGGCATTGGCAGGTAGAGCGTGGCGAGCAGTTCAAGCTGCTCGCCTTGTTCGACCAAGGCGATGTCCAGGCCATCCAGGCTGGTGCCGGACATCACCCCCAAGTAAAGCGCCATGGCTTAGCGCTTGTTCGCGGCGAGCAGGGTGGCCTTTTCCTGATCCATGCGGGCGATCAGTGGCTGGCTCTGCTGCAAGAAGCGTTGACGCTCGTTCTTGGCGATCGGGTCGGCCATTGGCACCTTCTGGCTCAGGGGGTCGACATGCACGCCGTTGACCTGGAACTCATAGTGAAGATGAGGCCCGGTGGAAAGGCCGGTGGTGCCGATGTAACCGATGATCTGGCCCTGCTTGACGGTGCTACCGGTCTTGATGCCTTTGGCAAAGCCCTGCATGTGGCCATACAGCGTCTTGTAGCGGTTACCGTGCTGGATGATCACGGTGTTGCCGTAGCCGCCGCGGCGCCCGGCCAGTTCGATGCGGCCGTCGCCTGCTGCCTTGATAGGCGTGCCGCGTGGGGCTGCGTAGTCAACGCCCTTGTGCGCGCGAATCTTGTTCAGGATCGGGTGCTTGCGGCCGGCGGAGAAGCGCGAACTGATACGAGCGAAGTCCACCGGGGTGCGGATGAAGGCTTTGCGCAGGCTGTTGCCGTCGGCAGTGTAGTAGGTAGTGTTGCCCTGCTTGTTGGTGTAGCGCACGGCAGTGTAGGTTTTGCCACGGTTGGTGAAGCGCGCCGAAAGGATATTGCCCGTGCCGACGACCTTGCCATCCATCACCTTCTGCTCGTAGACCACGTCGAACTCGTCGCCTGGGCGAATATCCTGGGCGAAGTCGATGTCGTAGCCCAGCACGCGCGCCATGTCCATGGTCATGCTGTGGGAAAGGCCGGCACGCTGGGCAGATGCTGACAGCGAGCTTTTGATTACCCCGTGGGCATAGGCAGTACGCACCACCGGCTTGCTGATTTCACGGTTGAAGGTAAAGCCTTTGGCGCTTTTGCTCAGGCTGATGGTTTCCAGGTTGCTGACCTTGCTGTGCAGGCTGGCCAGTTGGCCATCCTTGTCGAGTTCGAACTGCAGGACCTGGCCGTGCTTGAGTTGGGTGAACTGCTTGGCCTGCTTGTTGCTGGCCAGCAGGTCGTGCACGGCATTGGCTGGCAGGCCGACCTTGGCGAAGAGCGTGGACAGGGTATCGCCGCGCGCTACGGTAACTTCGCGGTGGCCTGGTTGCTTGGCGGCTTCGGCAACCTGTTTGGCGTCTTGCGTTGGCTGCTCGGCTTTCTGGGTTTCGGGTGTGGCTGCTTCTATCTGGGCGAAAGGTGAGCCTTGCTCACCCTGTGCCTGCACCATGGGGGCAGCGCGGGCTTCGTCCTTCAATTGTTCGGCAGGGCTTTCCAGCTCGAGGTTGAGGGTGGTTTTCTTGGCTTCCACTTCGCTGGACGGAAATACCAGCAAAGCCAGGCTGAGCAGGGCGGCAATGCCGCTGGCGGCCAACAGGTGGCTCTTCGGATAAAGCGGTGGCGCTTTAGGCGGTTCGTTGGTCATGGGTAAGGTGACTTTGAAAAAGGTGAAATGGAATAGATGAATGACATGATGAAGATGAAATAACTGTATAAAATATAACCAAATCCACTTTCACGCAAGGGCGCGTAGACGTCGCAAGCCTGTGCCCGGGTCACATTCCTTTGCAAAACTTGTATTTGACGGCCGATCTTGTATGGTTGGCTCCCCCTGAATCTGAGCCTTGCGGGTTTGTCTATGAAGTCGGTTGAAGAGCAGCTGGCGCTTATCAAGCGCGGTGCGGAAGAAGTACTGGTCGAGTCGGAACTGGTTGAGAAGCTCAAGCGCGGCCAGCCTCTGCGCATCAAGGCCGGCTTCGACCCGACCGCCCCGGACCTGCACCTGGGGCACACGGTGCTGATCAACAAGCTGCGTCAGTTCCAGGAGCTGGGCCATCAGGTCATCTTCCTGATCGGCGACTTCACCGGCATGATCGGCGACCCAAGCGGCAAGAGCGCAACGCGTCCGCCGCTGACTCGTGAGCAGGTGCTGGACAATGCCGAGACCTACAAGCAGCAGGTGTTCAAGATTCTTGATCCGGCCAAGACCGAAGTCGCCTTCAACTCCACCTGGATGGACAAGCTGACCCCGGCCGACTTCATTCGCCTGGCCTCGCAGTACACTGTGGCGCGCATGCTCGAGCGCGATGACTTCGACAAGCGCTACACCACCAACCAGCCGATTGCCATTCACGAGTTTCTCTACCCGTTGGTGCAGGGCTACGATTCGGTCGCGCTGAAGGCAGACGTCGAGCTGGGTGGTACCGATCAGAAGTTCAACCTGCTGATGGGGCGTGAGCTGCAGCGGGCCTATGGCCAGGAAGCGCAGAACATCGTGACCATGCCGTTGCTCGAAGGGCTGGACGGTGTGAAGAAAATGTCCAAGTCGCTGGGCAACTATGTCGGTATCCAGGAAGCGCCGGGGGTGATGTACAGCAAGCTGGTGTCGATCCCGGATACGCTCATGTGGCGTTACTTCGAGCTGCTGAGCTTCCGCTCCATGGAAGAGATCGAGCAGTTCCGCGCCGATGTGGCCAATGGCGCCAACCCACGAGACATCAAGATCAAGCTGGCGGAAGAGATTGTCGCGCGTTTCCATGGTGAGGAGGCTGCCGCCAATGCGCACCGTGCTGCGGGCAACCGTATGAAAGAAGGCGAGCTGCCTGAAGACCTGCCGGAGGTAGAGGTGGTTTCGGCGGAAGACCTGCCTATCGCTGCGGTTCTGAACCGTGCTGGCCTGGTGAAGAACTCGGCGCAGGCGCGTGACTTGCTGAGTGCTGGTGCAGTGAAAGTGGATGGTGTGGTGGTCGACAAGGATTTCCTGTTTGTTCTGGGTGCTACGCATGTGTGCCAGGCGGGTAAGAAGTCCTTCGGGCGGGTTACGCTGAAGGCTGAGTGATTGCCTGGCGGTGTACCTATATAGAAGCGGGGAGGCCGAAAGGCCTCCCCGCTTTGCTTTTTAAGCGGCCTGAAAGTTTATTTGAATTAAAGGTTGACGCCCTCTCGAATCCCCTTATAATGCGCCCCACTTCCAGCGACAACGGAACGACAAACTCCTTGAAATTCAATGAGTTAAACGATTCGGAAGGCGCTGCAAGGGCTACGATCGAATGATCGAATGCGGTTGAGATGATGGTTGACAGCGCTTCTAAACGCTGTATGATTCGCCTCCCGCTACGAGAGATCGCAGCGAGTCAAGTGTTTGAAGCTAAACGAGTTTCTCGCAAAAAACTTCAAAATAAACGCTTGACAGCAAATGAGGAAAGCGTAGAATGCGCGCCTCGGTTGAGACGAAACACTCTTAGCCAACCGCTCTTTAACAAATCGAATCAAGCAATTCGTGTGGGTGCTTGTGAGTACGGACTGATAGTCAAAAAGATTATCAGCATCACAAGTGGCCATGCGAGAAATCACATAGTCATTTGAGATTGCTGAGCCAAGTTTAGGGTTTCTTAAAAACCCAAGCAGTATTGAACTGAAGAGTTTGATCATGGCTCAGATTGAACGCTGGCGGCAGGCCTAACACATGCAAGTCGAGCGGATGACGGGAGCTTGCTCCTTGATTCAGCGGCGGACGGGTGAGTAATGCCTAGGAATCTGCCTGGTAGTGGGGGACAACGTTTCGAAAGGAACGCTAATACCGCATACGTCCTACGGGAGAAAGCAGGGGACCTTCGGGCCTTGCGCTATCAGATGAGCCTAGGTCGGATTAGCTTGTTGGTGAGGTAATGGCTCACCAAGGCGACGATCCGTAACTGGTCTGAGAGGATGATCAGTCACACTGGAACTGAGACACGGTCCAGACTCCTACGGGAGGCAGCAGTGGGGAATATTGGACAATGGGCGAAAGCCTGATCCAGCCATGCCGCGTGTGTGAAGAAGGTCTTCGGATTGTAAAGCACTTTAAGTTGGGAGGAAGGGCAGTAAGTTAATACCTTGCTGTTTTGACGTTACCGACAGAATAAGCACCGGCTAACTCTGTGCCAGCAGCCGCGGTAATACAGAGGGTGCAAGCGTTAATCGGAATTACTGGGCGTAAAGCGCGCGTAGGTGGTTTGTTAAGTTGGATGTGAAAGCCCCGGGCTCAACCTGGGAACTGCATCCAAAACTGGCAAGCTAGAGTACGGTAGAGGGTGGTGGAATTTCCTGTGTAGCGGTGAAATGCGTAGATATAGGAAGGAACACCAGTGGCGAAGGCGACCACCTGGACTGATACTGACACTGAGGTGCGAAAGCGTGGGGAGCAAACAGGATTAGATACCCTGGTAGTCCACGCCGTAAACGATGTCAACTAGCCGTTGGAATCCTTGAGATTTTAGTGGCGCAGCTAACGCATTAAGTTGACCGCCTGGGGAGTACGGCCGCAAGGTTAAAACTCAAATGAATTGACGGGGGCCCGCACAAGCGGTGGAGCATGTGGTTTAATTCGAAGCAACGCGAAGAACCTTACCAGGCCTTGACATGCAGAGAACTTTCCAGAGATGGATTGGTGCCTTCGGGAACTCTGACACAGGTGCTGCATGGCTGTCGTCAGCTCGTGTCGTGAGATGTTGGGTTAAGTCCCGTAACGAGCGCAACCCTTGTCCTTAGTTACCAGCGCGTTATGGTGGGCACTCTAAGGAGACTGCCGGTGACAAACCGGAGGAAGGTGGGGATGACGTCAAGTCATCATGGCCCTTACGGCCTGGGCTACACACGTGCTACAATGGTCGGTACAGAGGGTTGCCAAGCCGCGAGGTGGAGCTAATCTCACAAAACCGATCGTAGTCCGGATCGCAGTCTGCAACTCGACTGCGTGAAGTCGGAATCGCTAGTAATCGCGAATCAGAATGTCGCGGTGAATACGTTCCCGGGCCTTGTACACACCGCCCGTCACACCATGGGAGTGGGTTGCACCAGAAGTAGCTAGTCTAACCTTCGGGGGGACGGTTACCACGGTGTGATTCATGACTGGGGTGAAGTCGTAACAAGGTAGCCGTAGGGGAACCTGCGGCTGGATCACCTCCTTAATCGACGACATCAGCCTACTGATGAGCTCCCACACGAATTGCTTGATTCATTGTAAAAGACGATCAAGACCCAAAGTTATACCATTAGGTCTGTAGCTCAGTTGGTTAGAGCGCACCCCTGATAAGGGTGAGGTCGGCAGTTCAAATCTGCCCAGACCTACCATTTTTGGTTGGAATGTTGAGCACCCCATGCCTCTGGATAAAGAGTGGTGAGGACGGCTCTTCTGCAGTTCAAATCTGCCCAGGCCTACCATTACATGGTTCAGCCGTAGAATACGGGGCCATAGCTCAGCTGGGAGAGCGCCTGCCTTGCACGCAGGAGGTCAGCGGTTCGATCCCGCTTGGCTCCACCACTTTCTGCGGTAGATGTTGCTCCTGCTCAGAAATTAGAAATGAACATTCGTTGATGAATGTTGATTTCTGACTTTTGTCAGATCGTTCTTTAAAAATTCGGATATGTGATAGATATAGACTGACACGCACTTTCACTGGTGTGTGATCAGGCTAAGGTAAAATTTGTGAGTTCTGCTCTTAACTGAGCGAAATGCGAATTTTCGGCGAATGTCGTCTTCACAGTATAACCAGATTGCTTGGGGTTATATGGTCAAGTGAAGAAGCGCATACGGTGGATGCCTTGGCAGTCAGAGGCGATGAAAGACGTGGTAGCCTGCGATAAGCTTTGGGGAGTCGGCAAACAGACTGTGATCCAGAGATCTCTGAATGGGGGAACCCACTCAGCATAAGCTGAGTATCTTGTACTGAATACATAGGTGCAAGAGGCGAACCAGGGGAACTGAAACATCTAAGTACCCTGAGGAAAAGAAATCAACCGAGATTCCCTTAGTAGTGGCGAGCGAACGGGGACCAGCCCTTAAGTTGGTTTGAGATTAGTGGAACGCTCTGGAAAGTGCGGCCATAGTGGGTGATAGCCCCGTACACGAAAATCTCTTATCAATGAAATCGAGTAGGACGGAGCACGAGAAACTTTGTCTGAATATGGGGGGACCATCCTCCAAGGCTAAATACTACTGACTGACCGATAGTGAACCAGTACCGTGAGGGAAAGGCGAAAAGAACCCCGGAGAGGGGAGTGAAATAGAACCTGAAACCGTATGCGTACAAGCAGTGGGAGCCTACTTTGTTAGGTGACTGCGTACCTTTTGTATAATGGGTCAGCGACTTATATTCAGTGGCGAGCTTAACCGAATAGGGGAGGCGTAGCGAAAGCGAGTCTTAATAGGGCGTTTAGTCGCTGGGTATAGACCCGAAACCGGGCGATCTATCCATGGGCAGGTTGAAGGTTAGGTAACACTGACTGGAGGACCGAACCGACTACCGTTGAAAAGTTAGCGGATGACCTGTGGATCGGAGTGAAAGGCTAATCAAGCTCGGAGATAGCTGGTTCTCCTCGAAAGCTATTTAGGTAGCGCCTCATGTATCACTGTAGGGGGTAGAGCACTGTTTCGGCTAGGGGGTCATCCCGACTTACCAAACCGATGCAAACTCCGAATACCTACAAGTGCCGAGCATGGGAGACACACGGCGGGTGCTAACGTCCGTCGTGAAAAGGGAAACAACCCAGACCGTCAGCTAAGGTCCCAAAGTCATGGTTAAGTGGGAAACGATGTGGGAAGGCTTAGACAGCTAGGAGGTTGGCTTAGAAGCAGCCACCCTTTAAAGAAAGCGTAATAGCTCACTAGTCGAGTCGGCCTGCGCGGAAGATGTAACGGGGCTCAAACCATGCACCGAAGCTACGGGTATCATCTTATGATGATGCGGTAGAGGAGCGTTCTGTAAGCCTGTGAAGGTGAGTTGAGAAGCTTGCTGGAGGTATCAGAAGTGCGAATGCTGACATGAGTAACGACAATGCGAGTGAAAAACTCGCACGCCGAAAGACCAAGGTTTCCTGCGCAACGTTAATCGACGCAGGGTTAGTCGGTCCCTAAGGCGAGGCTGAAAAGCGTAGTCGATGGAAAACAGGTTAATATTCCTGTACTTCCAGTTATTGCGATGGAGGGACGGAGAAGGTTAGGCCAGCCTGGCGTTGGTTGTCCAGGTTTAAGGTGGTAGGCTGAAATCTTAGGCAAATCCGGGATTTCAAGGCCGAGAGCTGATGACGAGTTGCCTTTAGGCGACGAAGTGGTTGATACCATGCTTCCAAGAAAAGCTCCTAAGCTTCAGATAACTGGGAACCGTACCCCAAACCGACACAGGTGGTTAGGTAGAGAATACCAAGGCGCTTGAGAGAACTCGGGTGAAGGAACTAGGCAAAATGGCACCGTAACTTCGGGAGAAGGTGCGCCGGCGAGGGTGAAGGACTTGCTCCGTAAGCTCATGCCGGTCGAAGATACCAGGCCGCTGCGACTGTTTATTAAAAACACAGCACTCTGCAAACACGAAAGTGGACGTATAGGGTGTGACGCCTGCCCGGTGCCGGAAGGTTAATTGATGGGGTTAGCGCAAGCGAAGCTCTTGATCGAAGCCCCGGTAAACGGCGGCCGTAACTATAACGGTCCTAAGGTAGCGAAATTCCTTGTCGGGTAAGTTCCGACCTGCACGAATGGCGTAACGATGGCGGCGCTGTCTCCACCCGAGACTCAGTGAAATTGAAATCGCTGTGAAGATGCAGTGTATCCGCGGCTAGACGGAAAGACCCCGTGAACCTTTACTATAGCTTTGCACTGGACTTTGAATTTGCTTGTGTAGGATAGGTGGGAGGCTTTGAAGTGGGGACGCCAGTTCTCATGGAGCCATCCTTGAAATACCACCCTGGCAACTTTGAGGTTCTAACTCAGGTCCGTTATCCGGATCGAGGACAGTGTATGGTGGGTAGTTTGACTGGGGCGGTCTCCTCCCAAAGAGTAACGGAGGAGTACGAAGGTGCGCTCAGACCGGTCGGAAATCGGTCGTAGAGTATAAAGGCAAAAGCGCGCTTGACTGCGAGACAAACACGTCGAGCAGGTACGAAAGTAGGTCTTAGTGATCCGGTGGTTCTGTATGGAAGGGCCATCGCTCAACGGATAAAAGGTACTCCGGGGATAACAGGCTGATACCGCCCAAGAGTTCATATCGACGGCGGTGTTTGGCACCTCGATGTCGGCTCATCACATCCTGGGGCTGAAGCCGGTCCCAAGGGTATGGCTGTTCGCCATTTAAAGTGGTACGCGAGCTGGGTTTAGAACGTCGTGAGACAGTTCGGTCCCTATCTGCCGTGGACGTTTGAGATTTGAGAGGGGCTGCTCCTAGTACGAGAGGACCGGAGTGGACGAACCTCTGGTGTTCCGGTTGTCACGCCAGTGGCATTGCCGGGTAGCTATGTTCGGAAGAGATAACCGCTGAAAGCATCTAAGCGGGAAACTTGCCTCAAGATGAGATCTCACTGGGATCTTGAATCCCCTAAAGGGCCGTCGAAGACTACGACGTTGATAGGTTGGGTGTGTAAGCGCTGTGAGGCGTTGAGCTAACCAATACTAATTGCCCGTGAGGCTTGACCATATAACACCCAAGCAATTTGCTGACGCAGATTGCGGTGGTGAAGATGGCATGAACCGAAAGTTCGCAACGCATCACAAACATCACATATCCGGATTCGCTGGGCTGTCCATCTGGACATTCTGGCTACAGAATTTCTTGACGACCATAGAGCATTGGAACCACCTGATCCCATCCCGAACTCAGTAGTGAAACGATGCATCGCCGATGGTAGTGTGGGGTTTCCCCATGTGAGAGTAGGTCATCGTCAAGATTCATTTCGCAAAACCCCTATCTGCACATGCAGGTAGGGGTTTTGTCTTTGTGCTCCAAAAAAGTCTCCTGCCTCACAACAATCCCTGTGGGAGCGGGCGTGCCCGCGAACACCGGCGCAGCCGGAGCCATCACAGCGCCTGCTCCTCGGCGCCATTATCGTCAGGCTGAGCGTTTCAGCCCGAGGCATTCGGCCCTTTTCCTATGCAATCCCCCAGCCCATAGCTATCATGCCTGCCTTATTCCAAGTCGAGACTGGCATGCTGAAGTTGTTGAATCTCCTCAAGGACGGCCGGTTCCATTCCGGAGAAGCTCTGGGGGCGGCCCTAGGGGTGAGTCGTAGCGCCGTTTGGAAGCAGCTGCAGCACCTGGAGAGTGAACTGAACCTCACCATTCACAAAGTTCGTGGGCGTGGTTACCAATTGGCTGCGCCGCTGGTGTTGCTCGAGGCACAAGCAATCGCCGGGTTCGCCGAAGGCGAGCAGTGGCCAGTATTCATCCACGACACGATCGACTCGACCAACGCCGAAGGCCTGCGCATGGCGGGTGAGGGCCAGGCAGCACCCTTTTTGGTTTTGGCCGAGCGCCAGAGCGCTGGCCGTGGCCGACGTGGTCGGCAATGGGTCAGTCCGTTTGCCGAGAACCTGTACTACAGCCTGGTGCTGCGGGTTGACGGCGGCATGCGCCAGCTTGAAGGCTTGAGCTTGGTGGTAGGGTTGGCAGTAATGCGCACCTTGCAGGGCTTTGGTGTAAAGGACGTAGGGCTGAAGTGGCCTAACGATGTCCTGGTTCGCGGGATGAAGATCACCGGCATTCTGCTGGAACTGGTAGGAGATCCAGCCGATGTCTGCCATGTTGTGCTGGGTGTCGGCATCAATGTGAACATGCAGGCGAACGAGCAGGTCGACCAGCAGTGGACGTCGATGCGACGCGAGCTGGGTGGGGCAATAGACCGGAATCACCTGGTGGCGTCGCTAACCCAGCATTTGCAGCATGAACTGGCACGTCATCGGCGCTATGGTTTCGCTGCATTCCAGGAGGAATGGGAGCAGGCGCACCTTTGGCAAGGCCGGAGTGTATCGCTGATTGCCGGTAACACACGTATTGATGGTGTTGTTCTTGGCGTCGACGGGCAAGGCGGCTTGCGCCTTGAGGTGGATGGAGTGGAGAAGAGCTTCAGCGGTGGTGAGCTCAGTTTGAGGTTGCGTGATGATTCTTGAGCTCGATTGCGGAAACAGCTTTATCAAATGGCGGGTCATCCATGTCGCCGACGCAGTGATCGAGGGCGGCGGGATTGTCGACTCCGATCAGGCATTGGTGGCCGAAGTGGCCGCACTCGCCTCGGTGCGTCTTACCGGCTGTCGCATTGTAAGTGTGCGTAGCGAGGAAGAGACCGATGCGCTTTGCGCGGTTATCGCCCAGGCCTTTGCCGTTCAGGCCCGGGTAGCGCACCCTGCCCGGGAAATGGCAGGCGTGCGCAACGGTTATGAGGATTATCAGCGTTTGGGAATGGATCGCTGGCTGGCCGCATTAGGTGCATTTCATGTTGCCAAAGGGGCTTGCCTAGTCATCGATTTGGGGACTGCTGCAAAAGCCGACTTCGTGGCTGCGGATGGCGAGCACCTGGGCGGGTATATCTGCCCCGGCATGCCGTTGATGCGCAGTCAGTTGCGCACCCACACCCGGCGCATTCGTTATGACGATGCCTCCGCCGAGCGCGCGTTGACCAGCCTGTTGCCAGGGCGCTCAACCGTCGAGGCAGTCGAGCGCGGTTGTGTTCTGATGCTGCAGGGTTTTGCCCGCACGCAGCTCGAGCAGGCACGCGCCCTGTGGGGTGAAGATTTCACCGTATTCCTCACTGGGGGCGATGCGCCGCTAGTGAGGGAGGCCGTGCCCCAGGCGCGTGTCGTGCCCGACCTGGTGTTCGTGGGGCTGGCCATGGCTTGTCCATTGGATTGAGGTGCCTATGCGTTGGTTGTTTCTGCTGTTACTGGTGCTCAACGTCTTCTACTACGTGTGGCATCAGCAGGAAGCCCCGCTGAAGGTCAAGGAAGTCGCCCCCTTGTCTCTGTACAAGGGGAGTCAGCAAGAAATCCGGCTTTTGCGTGAAACGGGTGTATCAACACCCCCGAAGCGCCGGGATGAATGCCTGGTAATCGGTGGGGTAATGGCGCTGGCGCAGCTCGAAGCCCTGCGCCAGCGCCTGCTTAGCCTCGATATTGCGACGTTGCCGGTGGTAGGGCAGTTGCCTGGTGCCGATGGTCGTTGGCTCAAGGTAGCCCCGGAAAGCGAGCGATTGCTGGATGAAACGGTGCTCTCATCTCTTTCCAATGATTTCAAAGACTTAAAACATAAAATTATTTTCTGCCAGGGTATTGCAACCGACGAATAGCTTGATAGAATGGCGCCCGCTTCACAGGGAACACCACTTAGGTGGTAGAGCTGGAAGCGGTGTCAAAGCAGCTAAGTTTCAGATTTGATTGAAAAAATTTGAAAAAACGCTTGACACTAGGACGGCAGACAAATAGAATGCCGGCCACATCTGGAGGGATTCCCGAGCGGTCAAAGGGGACGGACTGTAAATCCGTTGCGAGAGCTTCGAAGGTTCGAATCCTTCTCCCTCCACCAGTTTTAGCGAGAGCCGCAAGCTCCGCGGGTATAGTTTAGTGGTAGAACCTCAGCCTTCCAAGCTGATGATGCGGGTTCGATTCCCGCTACCCGCTCCAAGTTTGCTGGATTTTGCACAAAGTGTTTCGCTCTTGTAGCTCAGTTGGTAGAGCACACCCTTGGTAAGGGTGAGGTCAGCGGTTCAAATCCGCTCAAGAGCTCCATACAAACAAGGCAGATATGAAAATATCTGCCTTTGTTTTATCAGCGCAAGACTATTCTTCTGCGAGGGTTGTATCGATGGCTAAGGAAAAGTTTGATCGTTCCCTTCCCCACGTTAACGTCGGCACCATCGGCCACGTTGACCACGGTAAGACCACTCTGACCGCAGCTCTGACTCGCGTCTGCTCCGAAGTTTTCGGTTCGGCAGTCGTTGAGTTCGACAAGATTGACTCGGCTCCGGAAGAAAAAGCGCGCGGTATTACCATCAACACCGCTCACGTCGAGTACAACTCGAACATTCGTCACTACGCTCACGTTGACTGCCCAGGTCACGCTGACTACGTGAAGAACATGATCACCGGTGCTGCCCAGATGGACGGCGCGATCCTGGTTTGCTCGGCCGCCGATGGTCCGATGCCACAAACCCGTGAGCACATCCTGCTGTCCCGTCAGGTTGGCGTTCCGTACATCGTGGTCTTCCTGAACAAGGCTGACCTGGTAGACGACGCTGAGCTGCTGGAACTGGTCGAGATGGAAGTTCGCGACCTGCTGTCCACCTACGACTTCCCAGGCGACGACACCCCGATCATCATCGGTTCGGCTCGTATGGCGCTGGAAGGCAAAGACGACAACGAAATGGGCACTACCGCTGTCAAGAAGCTGGTAGAAACTCTGGATGCCTACATCCCTGAGCCAGTTCGTGCCATCGACCAGCCATTCCTGATGCCAATCGAAGACGTATTCTCGATCTCGGGTCGTGGTACCGTTGTGACCGGCCGTATCGAGCGTGGTATCGTCCGCGTTCAGGATCCGCTGGAAATCGTTGGTCTGCGTGACACCACCACCACCACCTGCACCGGTGTTGAGATGTTCCGCAAGCTGCTGGACGAAGGTCGTGCTGGCGAGAACTGCGGCGTTCTGCTGCGTGGTACCAAGCGTGACGACGTTGAGCGTGGCCAGGTTCTGGTCAAGCCAGGTTCGGTCAAGCCGCACACCAAGTTCACCGCAGAAGTCTACGTTCTGTCGAAGGAAGAAGGCGGCCGTCACACTCCGTTCTTCAAAGGCTACCGTCCTCAGTTCTACTTCCGTACCACTGACGTGACCGGTAACTGCGAACTGCCGGAAGGCGTTGAAATGGTAATGCCAGGTGACAACATTCAGATGACTGTTACCCTGATCAAGACCATCGCAATGGAAGACGGTCTGCGCTTCGCTATCCGTGAAGGCGGTCGTACCGTCGGCGCCGGCGTCGTAGCAAAAATTATTGAATAAGTAGTTGATTTACTTGATCAGGCCGGTATAATGGCCGGCCTGATACAGCGTTACAGGTCAGTAGCTCAATTGGCAGAGCGACGGTCTCCAAAACCGTAGGTTGGGGGTTCGATTCCCTCCTGACCTGCCATTTCACCTCGGTGTGATGGCTTTCTTCTTACAGGATCCTCCTCGATGACCCCCAAAACTGAAGCCCAAGAATCGCGTTTTGATCTGTTCAAGTGGCTGGCTGTAGTGGCTTTGGTGGTTGTTGGCGTAGTGGGTAACCAGTATTACTCCGCCTCCCCAATCCTGTATCGCGTTCTCGCACTTCTCGTCCTGGCTGCTGTCGCGGGCTTTGTAGCTCTGCAGACTGCGAAGGGCAAGTCGTTCTTTACGTTGGCGAAGGAAGCTCGTGCCGAGATTCGTAAAGTCGTGTGGCCGACCCGCCAGGAAACCACCCAGACCACGCTGATTGTCGTGGCTGTTGTGCTGGTTATGGCACTGCTGCTGTGGGGGCTCGACTCCCTGCTCGGCTGGGCGGTCTCCCTGATCGTTGGCTAAAGGTGTCCCGTGGCTAAGCGTTGGTATGTTGTGCATGCTTACTCGGGTTACGAGAAGCATGTGATGCGCTCCCTGATTGAGCGTGTCAAGCTGGCTGGCATGGAAGACGGTTTCGGCGAGATCTTGGTTCCGACCGAAGAAGTCGTCGAAATGCGTAACGGCCAGAAGCGCAAAAGTGAGCGCAAATTCTTCCCTGGCTATGTGCTGGTCCAGATGGAGATGAACGAAGGGACTTGGCACTTGGTCAAGGACACCCCTCGTGTGATGGGCTTTATTGGTGGTACTGCAGACAAGCCTGCGCCGATCACTGATAAAGAAGCCGAGGCTATCCTGCGTCGCGTTGCCGATGGTAGCGACAAGCCGAAGCCGAAGACGCTGTTCGAGCCAGGTGAAGTGGTTCGTGTCATTGACGGTCCGTTCGCTGACTTCAATGGTAGTGTCGAAGAGGTTAACTACGAAAAGAGCCGCCTGCAGGTTGCAGTGCTCATTTTCGGTCGCTCTACTCCGGTGGAGCTCGAGTTCAGCCAGGTCGAAAAGGTCTAGGCGGACAAAGCATCCCATACCCCGCAGCCCTGTGTGCTGCGGGGTTTTGTCGTCACTGGGATAAAACGCAAGTCATCCGGGGAGCCAGCAGGCGTTCGTACCCGATTTTGGAGTAGCTCATGGCTAAGAAGATTCAGGCTTACATCAAGCTGCAAGTTAAGGCCGGCCAGGCCAACCCAAGCCCACCCGTTGGTCCAGCACTGGGTCAACATGGTGTGAACATCATGGAATTCTGCAAGGCCTTCAACGCCCGTACCCAGGGTCAAGAAGCCGGCCTGCCGACTCCAGTGATCATCACTGTCTACAGCGACCGTAGCTTCACCTTCGAGACCAAGAGCACCCCTGCCTCGGTTCTGCTGAAGAAAGCTGCTGGCCTGACCAGTGGTTCGGCTCGCCCGAACACCGTTAAAGTCGGTACCGTTACCCGTGCTCAGCTGGAAGACATCGCGAAAGCCAAACAGGCTGACCTGACTGCCGCTGACCTGGACGCTGCTGTACGCACCATCGCTGGCTCTGCCCGCAGCATGGGCCTGAACGTGGAGGGTGTGTAATGGCTAAGCTGACCAAACGCCAAAAGGCAATCGCCGAGAAAATCGAAGCAGGCAAGGCCTACAACTTCGAAGAAGCGGCAACTCTGCTGGCCTCGCTGCCTGCTGCCAAGTTCGTCGAATCCTACGACATCGCCGTAAACCTCGGTGTTGACCCGCGTAAATCCGACCAGGTCGTACGTAGCGCTACTGTGCTGCCGCACGGCACTGGCAAGACTGTTCGCGTTGCCGTTTTCACCCAGGGCCCAGCTGCTGAAGCTGCTCTGGCTGCAGGCGCTGACCGCGTAGGTATGGACGATCTGGCTGCCGAAATGAAAGGCGGCGACCTGAACTATGACGTCGTCATCGCATCGCCTGATGCCATGCGCGTTGTAGGTCAGCTGGGTCAGGTTCTGGGTCCTCGCGGCCTGATGCCTAACCCGAAAGTTGGTACCGTGACTCCAGACGTAGCCACTGCCGTGAAAAACGCCAAGGCTGGTCAGGTTCGCTACCGTACCGACAAGAACGGTATCATCCACACCTCCGTTGGCAAGGTCGGCTTTGAAGCTGGCAAGCTGAAGGAAAACGTTGAAGCCCTGATCGCTGACCTGAAGCGTATCAAGCCAGCTTCTTCGAAAGGTATCTACGTTAAGCGCGTTACCCTGAGCACCACCATGGGCCCAGGTCTGGTCATCGATCAGAGCTCGCTGAACGTGTAAGAACATGGTGGTGCGACATGTCGCGCCACCAGCAAAAATTGGGGTCCCTGCCTGGCGGGGGCTATCCAAGACCGTAGGCGGCGCAAGCCTTAAAAACCCAGCCCACGCAGATGGTGCTCCCGATTCGTTACCGAATCAGACACCAAAACGACATCAGGCTTCGGCCAGATGAAACGGTAAAAACCAGGAGTAAACCCGTGGCAATTAAACTCGAAGACAAGAAGGCCATCGTCGCTGAAGTCAACGAGGCTGCCAAAGTCGCTCTGTCCGCTGTCGTGGCTGATGCCCGTGGTGTGACTGTAGGCGCAATGACCGGACTCCGTAAAGAGGCCCGCGAAGCTGGCGTTTATGTACGTGTCGTACGTAACACCCTGCTCAAGCGCGCTGTTGAAGGCACCGAATTTTCGATCCTCAACGACGCGTTCAAAGGCCCGACCCTGATTGCTTTCTCCAACGAACACCCGGGCGCTGCTGCTCGTCTGTTCAAAGAGTTCGCCAAGGGTCAGGACAAGTTCGAGATCAAGGCAGCTGCGTTTGACGGCAATTTCATTGCAGCGAACCAGATCGACGTGTTGGCTACCCTGCCGACCCGCGACGAAGCTATTGCGAAACTGATGAGCGTTATTCAAGGCGCCACCAGCAAGCTGGCTCGTACTCTGGCAGCCATTCGCGACCAGAAAGAAGCTACCGCCGCCTAAGGCGTGCGAATTCTTTCAAAATCATACGTTTAATTTGATGGCTGCGTAGGCTGTCACCCCAATACAGGATTTAAGTCATGTCCCTGACTAACGAACAAATCATCGAAGCAATCGGCCAGAAAACCGTTCTGGAAGTTGTTGAGCTGATCAAAGCAATGGAAGAAACCTTCGGCGTTACCGCTGCTGTTGCCGCTGCTGGCCCAGCTGCTGCTGCTGCCGTTGTTGAAGAGCAGACCGAGTTCAACGTTGTTCTGGTTGAAGCTGGCGACAAGAAAGTGAACGTGATCAAAGCCGTTCGCGAGCTGACCGGTCTGGGCCTGAAAGAAGCCAAAGAGAAAGTCGATGGCGCTCCTCAGGTTGTAGCTGAAGGCGTTTCGAAAGAAGCCGCTGAAGACGCTAAGAAGAAGCTGGAAGAAGCAGGCGCTAAAGTCGAGCTGAAGTAATCTCGACCTTGCGATGCCAGCCTGAGCGTTGAGCAAAAGGCTGATGGCTGGTGGCTTATGCCACCGGCCTTTTTCCGTTATTGGTGGCCGGTCATGCCGGCCCCGATAACAAGCTGCAAGACACCCATGTGGGTGGCGCAAACCAAGGGGTTTGCACGATTTTCTGGCTGCTCCCGCCGGGAGAAGCCAAACAAGCAGGTGACCAAGCTGGGGAACGCTGATGGCTTACTCATACACTGAGAAAAAACGTATCCGCAAGGACTTTAGCAAGTTGCCGGACGTCATGGATGTGCCTTACCTCCTGGCCATCCAGCTGGATTCGTATCGCGAATTCCTGCAAGCGGGAGCATCCAAGGATAACTTCCGCGACGTCGGCCTGCACGCGGCCTTCAAATCGGTATTCCCGATCATCAGCTACTCCGGCAATGCTGCCCTGGAGTACGTAGGCTATCGCCTGGGCGAACCCGCCTTCGATGTGAAGGAATGTGTCCTGCGTGGTGTGACCTTCGCGGTACCACTGCGGGTCAAGGTGCGCCTGATCATCTTCGACAAGGAATCGTCGAACAAAGCGATCAAGGACATCAAAGAGCAAGAAGTCTACATGGGTGAAATCCCCCTGATGACTGAAAACGGTACCTTCGTAATCAACGGTACCGAGCGTGTGATCGTTTCCCAGCTGCACCGTTCGCCTGGTGTGTTCTTCGACCACGACCGTGGCAAGACCCACAGCTCCGGCAAGCTGCTGTACTCCGCTCGCATCATCCCTTACCGCGGCTCCTGGCTGGACTTCGAGTTCGACCCGAAGGACTGCGTGTTCGTGCGTATCGACCGTCGCCGCAAACTGCCGGCCTCGGTGCTGCTGCGTGCCCTGGGCTACAGCACTGAAGAAGTGCTGAACACCTTCTACACCACCAACGTGTTCCACATTTCCGGCGAAAAACTCAGCCTGGAACTGGTGCCACAGCGTCTGCGTGGTGAAGTTGCTGTCATGGACATCCATGACGAAACCGGCAAAGTCATCGTCGAGCAAGGCCGCCGTATTACCGCGCGCCACATCAACCAGATCGAGAAAGCCGGCGTCAAGCAGCTGGACGTTCCTATGGAATACGTCCTGGGCCGCACCACCGCCAAGGCTATCGTGCATCCGGCTACCGGTGAGATCCTCGCCGAGTGCAACACCGAGATGACCACCGAGCTGCTGATCAAGGTCGCCAAGGCGCAGGTTGTCCGTATCGAGACCCTGTACACCAACGACATCGACTGCGGTCCGTTCATCTCCGACACGCTGAAGATCGACACCACCAGCAACCAGCTGGAAGCCCTGGTCGAAATCTACCGCATGATGCGTCCAGGCGAGCCGCCGACCAAGGACGCCGCCGAGACCCTGTTCAACAACCTGTTCTTCAGCGCCGAGCGTTACGATCTGTCCGCCGTTGGCCGCATGAAGTTCAACCGTCGTATCGGTCGTACCGAGATCGAGGGTTCGGGCGTGCTGAGCAAGGAAGATATCGTCGAGGTCCTGAAGACCCTGGTCGATATCCGTAACGGCAAAGGCATTGTCGACGACATCGACCACCTGGGTAACCGTCGCGTTCGTTGCGTCGGCGAGATGGCCGAGAACCAGTTCCGCGTTGGCCTGGTGCGTGTAGAGCGCGCGGTCAAGGAACGTCTGTCGATGGCGGAAAGCGAAGGCCTGATGCCGCAAGACCTGATCAACGCCAAGCCAGTTGCGGCGGCGGTGAAAGAGTTCTTCGGTTCCAGCCAGCTGTCCCAGTTCATGGACCAGAACAACCCGCTCTCCGAGATCACCCACAAGCGCCGCGTCTCTGCACTCGGCCCTGGCGGTCTGACCCGTGAGCGTGCTGGCTTTGAAGTCCGTGACGTGCACCCGACCCACTACGGCCGTGTGTGCCCGATCGAGACCCCTGAAGGTCCGAACATCGGTCTGATCAACTCCCTGGCAGCCTATGCCCGCACCAACCAGTACGGCTTCCTGGAAAGCCCGTACCGCGTGGTGAAAGAAGGTGTGGTCAGCGACGACATCGTGTTCCTGTCGGCCATTGAAGAAGCCGATCACGTCATCGCCCAGGCTTCGGCCGCGATGAACGACAAGAAGCAGCTGATCGATGAGCTGGTAGCGGTCCGTCACCTGAACGAGTTCACCGTCAAGGCGCCGGAAGACGTCACCCTGATGGACGTTTCGCCGAAGCAGGTTGTTTCCGTCGCTGCCTCGCTGATCCCGTTCCTCGAGCACGACGACGCCAACCGTGCATTGATGGGTTCGAACATGCAGCGTCAGGCTGTACCGACCCTGCGTGCCGACAAGCCGCTGGTAGGTACCGGCATGGAGCGCAACGTTGCCCGTGACTCCGGTGTCTGCGTGGTTGCTCGCCGCGGTGGCGTGATCGACTCGGTCGACGCCAGCCGTATCGTCGTTCGCGTCAATGACGATGAAGTCGAGACCGGTGAAGCCGGTGTGGACATCTACAACCTGACCAAGTACACCCGTTCCAACCAGAACACCTGCATCAACCAGCGTCCGCTGGTCAGCAAGGGTGACAAGGTTCAGCGCAGCGACATCATGGCCGACGGCCCGTCCACCGACATGGGTGAGCTGGCACTGGGTCAGAACATGCGTATCGCCTTCATGGCGTGGAACGGCTTCAACTTCGAAGACTCCATCTGCCTGTCCGAACGTGTGGTGCAGGAAGACCGCTTCACCACGATCCACATTCAGGAACTGACCTGTGTGGCGCGTGATACCAAGCTTGGCCCAGAGGAAATCACTGCGGACATCCCGAACGTGGGTGAAGCCGCACTGAACAAGCTGGACGAAGCCGGTATCGTCTACGTGGGTGCGGAAGTCGGCGCGGGTGACATCCTGGTCGGTAAAGTTACGCCAAAAGGCGAAACCCAGCTGACTCCGGAAGAAAAACTGCTGCGCGCCATCTTCGGCGAAAAAGCCAGCGACGTTAAGGACACTTCCCTGCGCGTGCCAACCGGCACCAAGGGCACTGTCATCGACGTACAGGTCTTCACCCGTGATGGCGTCGAGCGCGACAGCCGCGCCCTGGCCATCGAGAAGATGCAGCTGGACGAGATCCGCAAGGACCTCAACGAAGAGTTCCGCATCGTCGAAGGCGCAACCTTCGAGCGTCTGCGTTCTGCCCTGAACGGCCAGGTGGTCGACGGTGGCGCGGGCCTGAAGAAAGGCACCGTGATCTCCGACGAAGTACTGGACGGTCTGGAGCACGGCCAGTGGTTCAAGCTGCGCATGGCTGAAGATGCACTGAACGAGCAGCTGGAAAAGGCTCAGCAGTACATCGTTGACCGTCGCCGTCTGCTGGACGACAAGTTCGAAGACAAGAAGCGCAAGCTGCAGCAGGGCGATGACCTGGCACCAGGCGTACTGAAGATCGTCAAGGTGTACCTGGCAATCCGCCGTCGCATCCAGCCGGGTGACAAGATGGCCGGCCGTCACGGTAACAAAGGTGTTGTCTCGGTTATCATGCCGGTTGAAGACATGCCGCACGACGCCAACGGTACTCCGGTCGACGTCGTACTGAACCCGCTGGGCGTACCTTCGCGTATGAACGTTGGTCAGATCCTCGAAACCCACCTGGGCCTTGCGGCCAAAGGCCTGGGCGAGAAGATCGACCGCATGCTCGAAGAGCAGCGCAAAGCCGCTGAGCTGCGTGTGTTCCTGACCGAGGTCTACAACGAGATCGGTGGTCGTCAGGAAAACCTCGACGAGTTCTCCGACGCCGAGATCCTGGCCCTGGCGCACAACCTGAAGAAAGGTGTGCCTATGGCCACTCCGGTCTTCGATGGTGCCAAGGAGCGCGAGATCAAGGCCATGCTGAAACTGGCAGACCTGCCAGAAAGCGGCCAGATGGTGCTGTTCGATGGCCGTACCGGCAACAAGTTCGAGCGTCCGGTGACCGTTGGTTACATGTACATGCTCAAGCTGAACCACTTGGTGGACGACAAGATGCACGCGCGTTCCACTGGTTCCTACAGCCTGGTTACCCAGCAGCCGCTGGGTGGTAAGGCGCAGTTCGGTGGTCAGCGTTTCGGGGAGATGGAAGTGTGGGCGCTGGAAGCATACGGCGCGGCATACACCCTGCAAGAAATGCTCACAGTGAAGTCGGACGACGTGAACGGCCGTACCAAGATGTACAAGAACATCGTGGATGGCGATCACCGTATGGAGCCGGGCATGCCCGAGTCCTTCAACGTGTTGATCAAAGAGATCCGTTCCCTCGGTATCGATATCGATCTGGAAACCGAATAACACGTGACGCGAAGGGGAGTGGGGCAGGTAATGCCCGCTCCCTGCTCCGCCAGGAGGAAAGGCCTTGAAAGACCTACTGAATTTGCTGAAAAACCAGGGTCAAGTCGAAGAGTTCGACGCCATCCGCATCGGTCTGGCGTCGCCTGAAATGATCCGTTCGTGGTCGTTCGGTGAAGTTAAGAAGCCGGAAACCATCAACTACCGTACGTTCAAGCCTGAGCGTGACGGCCTGTTCTGCGCCAAGATCTTTGGCCCAGTCAAGGACTACGAGTGCCTGTGCGGCAAGTACAAGCGCCTCAAGCACCGTGGCGTAATCTGCGAGAAGTGCGGCGTTGAAGTTGCCCTGGCCAAAGTGCGTCGTGAGCGCATGGCGCACATCGAGCTGGCCTCGCCGGTCGCCCACATCTGGTTCCTGAAGTCGCTGCCGTCCCGTATCGGCCTGCTGATGGACATGACCCTGCGTGACATCGAGCGCGTGCTCTACTTCGAGAGCTACGTCGTTATCGACCCGGGCATGACCACCCTGGAAAAGGGCCAGCTGCTGAACGACGAGCAGTACTTCGAAGCGCTGGAAGAGTTCGGTGACGACTTCGATGCCCGCATGGGTGCCGAGGCTGTCCGCGAACTGCTGCACGCTATCGACCTGGAGCACGAGATCGGCCGCCTGCGCGAAGAAATTCCGCAGACCAACTCGGAAACCAAGATCAAGAAGCTGTCCAAGCGCCTGAAGCTGATGGAAGCTTTCCAGGGCTCGGGCAACCTGCCTGAGTGGATGGTGCTGACCGTTCTGCCAGTACTGCCGCCGGACCTGCGTCCGCTGGTACCGCTGGATGGTGGCCGCTTCGCGACCTCCGACCTGAACGACCTGTATCGTCGGGTGATCAACCGTAACAACCGTCTGAAGCGCCTGCTGGATCTGTCGGCGCCGGACATCATCGTGCGCAACGAAAAGCGCATGCTGCAGGAAGCGGTCGACGCCCTGCTGGACAACGGCCGTCGCGGTCGCGCCATCACTGGCTCGAACAAGCGTCCGCTGAAGTCCCTGGCCGACATGATCAAAGGTAAGCAAGGTCGCTTCCGTCAGAACTTGCTCGGTAAGCGTGTGGACTACTCCGGCCGTTCGGTAATTACCGTAGGCCCGACCCTGCGTCTGCACCAGTGCGGTCTGCCGAAGAAGATGGCCCTCGAGCTGTTCAAGCCGTTCATTTTCGGCAAGCTGGAAATGCGTGGTCTGGCGACCACCATCAAGGCTGCCAAGAAGATGGTCGAGCGCGAGCTGCCAGAGGTATGGGACGTTCTCGCCGAGGTGATCCGCGAACACCCCGTACTGCTCAACCGTGCGCCAACCCTGCACCGTCTGGGTATCCAGGCCTTTGAACCGGTTCTGATCGAAGGTAAAGCCATCCAGCTGCACCCGCTGGTCTGCGCCGCGTACAACGCCGACTTCGACGGTGACCAGATGGCTGTTCACGTGCCGCTGACGCTGGAAGCCCAGCTCGAAGCGCGCGCGCTGATGATGTCGACCAACAACATTCTGTCGCCAGCCAACGGTGAGCCAATCATCGTTCCGTCGCAGGACGTTGTACTGGGTCTGTACTACATGACCCGTGAGGCCATCAATGCCAAGGGCGAAGGTCGCGTATTCGCCGACCTGCAGGAAGTCGACCGCGTATTCCGCGCCGGCGAAGCTGCCCTGCACGCGAAAATCAAGGTTCGTATCAACGAAACCGTGAAAGAGCGTGATGGTTCGGTGGTCAAGAACACCCGTATCGTCGACACCACCGTCGGCCGTGCGCTGCTGTTCCAGGTTGTACCGGCAGGCCTGCCGTACGATGTGGTCAACCAGCCAATGAAGAAAAAGGCGATCTCCAAGCTGATCAACCAGTGCTACCGCGTGGTTGGTCTGAAAGAGACCGTCATCTTTGCTGACCAGTTGATGTACACCGGTTTCGCCTACTCGACCATTTCCGGTGTTTCCATCGGTGTTAACGACTTCGTTATCCCGGACGAGAAAGCCCGCATCATCGGTAACGCTACCGATGAAGTGAAGGAAATCGAGAGCCAGTACGCCTCCGGCCTGGTAACCCAGGGCGAGAAGTACAACAAGGTCATCGACTTGTGGTCCAAGGCGAACGACGAAGTGTCCAAGGCGATGATGGCCAACCTCTCGAAAGAGAAGGTCATCGACCGCGAGGGCAAGGAAGTCGAGCAAGAGTCCTTCAACTCGATGTACATGATGGCTGACTCGGGTGCGCGGGGTTCCGCAGCACAGATCCGTCAGCTGGCTGGTATGCGTGGCCTGATGGCCAAGCCGGACGGCTCGATCATCGAAACGCCGATCACCGCGAACTTCCGTGAAGGTCTGAGCGTACTCCAGTACTTCATCTCGACCCACGGTGCTCGTAAGGGTCTGGCGGATACCGCCTTGAAGACTGCGAACTCGGGTTACCTGACGCGTCGTCTGGTAGACGTTGCCCAGGATCTGGTGGTTACCGAGATCGACTGCGGCACCGACCAAGGCCTGCTGATGACCCCGCACATCGAAGGCGGCGACGTTGTAGAGCCGCTGGGTGAGCGTGTACTGGGTCGTGTCATCGCCCGCGACGTGTTCAAGCCAGGCACCGAGGACGTCATCGTTCCGGCCGGCACCCTGGTCGACGAGCAGTGGGTCGAGTTCATCGAGCTGAACAGCATCGACGAAGTGATCGTGCGTTCGCCGATCAACTGCGAAACCCGCTACGGCATCTGCGCCAAGTGCTACGGTCGTGATCTGGCTCGCGGTCACCAGGTGAACATCGGTGAAGCTGTCGGCGTTATCGCTGCACAGTCGATCGGTGAGCCGGGTACCCAGCTGACCATGCGTACGTTCCACATCGGTGGTGCTGCAAGCCGTACTTCGGCTGCCGACAGCGTCCAGGTGAAGAACGGCGGTATGGTGCGTCTGCACAACCTGAAGCAGGTCGAGCGTGCCGACGGCAACCTGGTTGCCGTATCGCGTTCCGGTGAGTTGGCCATTGCCGACGAATTCGGCCGTGAGCGTGAGCGCTACAAGCTGCCTTACGGTGCAGTGATTTCGGTCAAGGAAGGTGAAAAGGTCGAAGCTGGCGCCATCGTCGCCAAGTGGGACCCGCACACCCACCCGATCGTTACCGAGCTGAAAGGTACCGTGACCTTCGTGGGCATGGAAGAAAACATCACCATCAAGCGTCAGACCGATGAACTGACCGGCTTGACCAACATTGAAGTACTGGACGTGAAGGATCGCCCTGCCGCAGGCAAGGAAATCCGTCCGGCAATCAAGATGGTCGATGCCGCTGGCAAGGATCTGTACCTGCCAGGTACTGACGTACCTGCCCAGTACTTCCTGCCGGCCAACGCCCTCGTGGGTGTGGCTGACGGTGCCCAGATCGGTGTTGGTGACGTTATTGCGCGTATTCCGCAAGAAACGTCGAAGACCCGTGACATCACCGGTGGTCTGCCGCGCGTTGCCGACCTGTTCGAAGCGCGTCGTCCGAAAGAAGCCTCGATTCTGGCTGAAGTCAGTGGCACCATCGCATTCGGTAAAGAGACCAAGGGCAAGCGTCGCCTGGTGATCACGCCGACCGACGGTAGCGATCCGTACGAAGAGCTGATTCCGAAGTGGCGCCACCTGAACGTGTTCGAAGGTGAGCAGGTAAACCGCGGTGAAGTTATCTCCGACGGCCCGAGCGATCCGCACGACATCCTGCGTCTGCTGGGTGTCAGCGCGCTGGCGAAGTACATCGTCAACGAGATCCAGGACGTTTACCGTCTGCAAGGCGTGAAGATCAACGACAAGCACATCGAGACCATCCTGCGTCAGATGCTGCGCAAGGTCGAGATCTCCGAGTCGGGCGATTCCAGCTTCATCAAGGGCGACCAGATGGAACTGACCCAGGTACTGGTAGAGAACGAGCGTCTCGCCAGCGAGGACAAGTTCATCTCCAAGTTCACCCGTGTGCTGCTGGGTATCACCAAGGCCTCGCTGTCGACCGAGTCGTTCATCTCCGCGGCTTCCTTCCAGGAAACCACCCGCGTACTGACCGAAGCGGCGGTAACCGGCAAGCGCGACTACCTGCGCGGCCTGAAGGAGAACGTGGTTGTGGGTCGTTTGATCCCGGCCGGTACTGGTCTGGCTTACCACAGCGAGCGCAAGCGTCGCCGTGATGCCGACAAACCGTTGCGTGTCAGCGCCAGTGAGGTGGAAGCCGCACTGACCGAAGCGCTGAATTCCAGCGGTAACTAAGTCCAGGGCGGGGCCCCGGCTACCCTCGAACGGGCATCGGTGACATGAAATGTTGCCGATGATCGGGCGAGGAGGGCCGGGGCCTTGTCTTGACTGGGTGCAAGATCCTCTTTAGACTTTTGTACCCTTAAATTTGGTGAGGCTCCGTCTCGCCAATTTTTGGCTTTCTTGCAAGACAATAGAGTCGCAAGACAATCAGTGGAGCTAGTAGATGGCAACTATCAACCAGCTGGTACGTCAGCCGCGTAAGCGTTCGGTCGAGAAGTCCGACGTTCCTGCGCTGCAGAACTGCCCGCAACGTCGTGGCGTGTGCACCCGTGTGTACACCACCACGCCGAAAAAACCTAACTCGGCACTGCGTAAAGTATGCCGTGTGCGTCTGACCAACGGTTTCGAGGTTTCCTCGTACATCGGTGGTGAAGGCCACAACCTGCAAGAGCACAGCGTCGTCCTGATCCGTGGCGGCCGTGTAAAAGACTTGCCAGGTGTTCGTTACCACACCGTTCGCGGCTCTCTGGATACTTCGGGCGTCAAAGGCCGTAACCAGGGTCGTTCGAAATACGGTACCAAGCGTCCGAAGTAATCGGCCGTTTGCAGACATCCATTTTTTTGAGTCGATAAGAGTAAGGTCGGGCAGGGGTCGAAGACCCGCGTCCCGGGCTAACCTGAAGACCGTTTGAGGGCTTATCATGCCAAGACGTCGTGTAGCAGCAAAACGTGAGATCCTTGACGATCCGAAGTACGGATCCCAGATCCTCGCCAAGTTCATGAACCACGTGATGGAAAGCGGCAAGAAGGCCGTAGCCGAGCGCATCGTTTACGGTGCCCTGGATACCGTCAAAGCACGCAAGAACAGCGACCCCCTGGAAATCTTCGAGAAAGCTCTCGACGCCATCGCTCCGCTGGTCGAAGTCAAGTCCCGCCGTGTAGGCGGTGCTACTTACCAGGTTCCGGTTGAAGTTCGTCCATCCCGTCGTAACGCTCTGGCAATGCGCTGGCTCGTAGACTACGCCCGCAAGCGCGGCGAGAAGTCGATGGCTCTGCGTCTGGCCGGCGAACTGCTGGATGCTGCCGAAGGCAAGGGTGCTGCAGTCAAGAAGCGTGAAGACGTGCACCGTATGGCTGAAGCCAACAAAGCGTTCTCGCACTACCGCTTCTAATTCAAGCATCAATCATTTTGCGAGGGCTTTATGGCTCGTACTACAGCAATTAACCGCTACCGTAACATCGGTATCTGTGCCCACGTTGACGCGGGCAAGACTACCACTACCGAGCGGATCCTGTTCTACACAGGTCTGAGCCACAAGATGGGCGAGGTGCATGACGGCGCCGCGACCACCGACTGGATGGTGCAGGAGCAGGAGCGCGGTATCACCATTACCTCCGCTGCCGTTACCACCTTCTGGAAAGGTTCCCGTGGTCAGTACGACAACTACCGCGTAAACGTCATCGATACCCCCGGCCACGTTGACTTCACCATTGAAGTAGAGCGTTCGCTGCGCGTACTCGACGGCGCGGTCGTTGTGTTCTGCGGTACCTCCGGCGTTGAGCCGCAGTCCGAAACCGTATGGCGTCAGGCCAACAAGTACGGCGTTCCACGTGTTGTCTACGTGAACAAGATGGACCGTGCCGGTGCCAACTTCCTGCGCGTTGTAGGTCAGATCAAGAACCGTCTGGGTCACACCCCGGTTCCGGTCCAGCTGGCCATCGGTGCAGAAGATGACTTCCAGGGTCAGGTTGACCTGATCAAGATGAAAGCCATCTACTGGAACGACGACGACAAAGGCACCACCTACCGCGAGGAAGAAATTCCTGCCGAGCTGGTGGACCTGGCCAACGAATGGCGCAGCAACATGGTCGAGGCTGCTGCCGAGGCCAACGAAGAGCTGATGAACAAGTACCTTGAAGAAGGTGACCTGTCCGTCGAAGACATCAAGGCTGGTCTGCGCGCCCGTACCCTGGCGAGCGAGATCGTTCCTGCTGTCTGCGGTTCTTCGTTCAAGAACAAGGGCGTTCCCCTGGTTCTCGATGCCGTCATTGACTACCTGCCTGCGCCAACCGAGATCCCTGCGATCAAGGGTATCCACCCTGATCTGATCGACGTGCCGAAGGATGAAGTCAAGCCAGAACAGTACGACGAGCGTCCTGCTGACGACAACGAGCCGTTCTCGGCTCTGGCGTTCAAGATCGCTACCGACCCGTTCGTGGGCACCCTGACCTTCGTCCGCGTTTACTCGGGCTTCCTGACCTCTGGTGACTCCGTCATCAACTCGGTCAAGGGCAAGAAAGAGCGCGTTGGCCGTATGGTGCAGATGCACGCCAACCAGCGTGAAGAGATCAAGGAAGTACGTGCAGGCGACATCGCTGCTCTGATCGGGATGAAGGACGTCACCACCGGTGATACCCTGTGCAACCTCGACAAGCCGATCATCCTTGAGCGTATGGACTTCCCTGAGCCGGTAATTTCGCTCTCCGTAGAGCCGAAAACCAAGGCTGACCAGGAGAAGATGGGTATCGCACTGGGCAAGCTGGCCCAGGAAGACCCGTCGTTCCGCGTCAAGACCGACGAAGAAACCGGCCAGACCATCATCTCCGGTATGGGTGAGCTGCACCTGGACATCCTCGTTGACCGCATGAAGCGCGAATTCAACGTCGAGTGCAACGTCGGCAAGCCGCAGGTTTCGTACCGCGAGAAGATCACCAAGTCCAACGTCGAGATCGAAGGCAAGTTCGTTCGTCAGTCGGGTGGTCGTGGTCAGTTCGGTCACTGCTGGATCCGTTTCTCGGAGCCAGACGTCGACGAGAAGGGCAACATCACCGAAGGTCTGGTCTTCACCAACGAAGTCGTTGGTGGTGTGATTCCGAAGGAATTCATCGCCCCGATCCAGAAGGGTATCGAAGAGCAGATGAAAAACGGCGTTGTTGCCGGCTATCCGCTGCTCGGCCTGAAGGCTACAGTGTTCGACGGTTCGTACCACGACGTCGACTCCAACGAAATGGCGTTCAAGATCGCCGCTTCGATGGCGACCAAGCAACTGGCCCAGAAGGGCGGTGGCGTGGTGCTTGAGCCGATCATGAAGGTCGAAGTTGTAACCCCGGAAGATTACCTGGGTGACGTGATGGGTGACCTGAGCCGTCGTCGCGGGATGATCCAGGGTAATGAAGACTCGGTGTCCGGCAAGGTAATCACTGCTGAGGTACCACTCGGAGAAATGTTCGGTTACGCAACCGACGTTCGTTCCATGTCTCAGGGTCGCGCAAGCTACTCCATGGAATTCTCCAAATACGCCGAAGCTCCGTCGAACATCGTCGAAGCACTCGTTAAAAAACAAGGCTAATCCCCTTTAGGCAAGAGGTTCACTGTCGTGGCTAAAGAAAAATTTGATCGTTCCCTTCCCCACGTTAACGTCGGCACCATCGGCCACGTTGACCACGGTAAGACCACTCTGACCGCAGCTCTGACTCGCGTCTGCTCCGAAGTTTTCGGTTCGGCAGTCGTTGAGTTCGACAAGATCGACTCGGCTCCGGAAGAAAAAGCGCGCGGTATTACCATCAACACCGCTCACGTCGAGTACAACTCGAACATTCGTCACTACGCTCACGTTGACTGCCCAGGTCACGCTGACTACGTGAAGAACATGATCACCGGTGCTGCCCAGATGGACGGCGCGATCCTGGTTTGCTCGGCCGCCGATGGTCCGATGCCACAAACCCGTGAGCACATCCTGCTGTCCCGTCAGGTTGGCGTTCCGTACATCGTGGTCTTCCTGAACAAGGCTGACCTGGTAGACGACGCTGAGCTGCTGGAACTGGTCGAGATGGAAGTTCGCGACCTGCTGTCCACCTACGACTTCCCAGGCGACGACACCCCGATCATCATCGGTTCGGCTCGTATGGCGCTGGAAGGCAAAGACGACAACGAAATGGGCACTACCGCTGTCAAGAAGCTGGTAGAAACTCTGGATGCCTACATCCCTGAGCCAGTTCGTGCCATCGACCAGCCATTCTTGATGCCAATCGAAGACGTATTCTCGATCTCGGGTCGTGGTACCGTTGTGACCGGCCGTATCGAGCGTGGTATCGTCCGCGTTCAGGATCCGCTGGAAATCGTTGGTCTGCGTGACACCACCACCACCACCTGCACCGGTGTTGAGATGTTCCGCAAGCTGCTGGACGAAGGTCGTGCTGGCGAGAACTGCGGCGTTCTGCTGCGTGGTACCAAGCGTGACGACGTTGAGCGTGGCCAGGTTCTGGTCAAGCCAGGTTCGGTCAAGCCGCACACCAAGTTCACCGCAGAAGTCTACGTTCTGTCGAAGGAAGAAGGCGGCCGTCACACTCCGTTCTTCAAAGGCTACCGTCCTCAGTTCTACTTCCGTACCACTGACGTGACCGGTAACTGCGAACTGCCGGAAGGCGTTGAAATGGTAATGCCAGGTGACAACATTCAGATGACTGTTACCCTGATCAAGACCATCGCAATGGAAGACGGTCTGCGCTTCGCTATCCGTGAAGGCGGTCGTACCGTCGGCGCCGGCGTCGTAGCCAAAATCATCGAGTAATCTCTCGACCGATTGAAAAAACCCCCGCTCAGCGGGGGTTTTTTTTATTGGGTTGACACTAAATGGGGGCGTCTATAGAATCACGCCTCCTTTTAGCGGGCGTAGTGCGTCCGTTGGGAACAGCCTGGAGTCTGAAATCCAATGCAAAATCAGCAAATCCGTATCAGGTTGAAGGCTTTCGACCATCGCCTGATCGACCAATCCACCCAGGAAATCGTGGAAACCGCGAAACGTACTGGTGCACAAGTGCGTGGTCCAATTCCACTGCCTACCCGCAAAGAGCGTTTCACCGTTCTGGTTTCCCCGCACGTCAACAAAGACGCGCGTGACCAGTACGAGATCCGCACTCATAAGCGTGTTCTGGACATCGTCCAGCCAACGGATAAAACCGTTGATGCGCTGATGAAGCTTGATCTGGCGGCAGGTGTGGAAGTACAGATCAGCCTCGGCTAAGACTTCGGTCTAGTCGTGTAACGCTCTGAAATGGGCGGCCATAGCGGGTGAAAGCCCCGTACACTCATGAGGTTTACAACATGACTATTGGTGTAATCGGTCGCAAGTGCGGTATGACCCGCATTTTCACCGAAGAAGGTGTCTCCATTCCGGTCACGGTCATTGAGATCGAGCCGAATCGCGTCACCCAGTTCAAAACTGAAGAAACCGATGGCTACCGTGCAGTGCAAGTCACTGTCGGCGAGCGTCGTGCTTCGCGTGTGACTGCCGCTCAGGCAGGCCACTTCGCCAAGGCCAACGTTGCCGCTGGTCGCGGTGTTTGGGAGTTCCGTCTTGAAGAAGGCGATTTCCAGGCTGGCGATCTGATCAAAGCTGAACTCTTCACTGCAGGCCAGCTGGTTGACGTTACTGGTCAGTCCAAAGGTAAAGGCTTTGCCGGTACCATCAAGCGCTGGAACTTCCGTGGTCAGGACAACACCCACGGTAACTCCGTGTCGCACCGTGTTCCTGGTTCCATCGGCCAGTGCCAGACTCCTGGTCGTGTGTTCAAGGGCAAGAAAATGTCCGGTCACATGGGCGCCGAGCGCGTGACTGTTCAGTCCCTGGAAGTAGTTCGCGTAGACGCTGAACGCAACCTGCTGCTGATCAAAGGTGCCGTACCTGGCGCTACTGGTGGCGACGTGGTTGTACGTCCAGCTGTCAAGGCTCGCGGTTAAGGGGAAACTGACATGCAACTTAATGTAAATGACGCTCAGGCGATCGAAGTTTCCGAACTGACTTTCGGTGGCGAATTCAACGAGACGCTGGTTCACCAAGCAGTCGTGGCCTACATGGCTGGCGGCCGTCAGGGTACCAAGCAGCAGAAGACCCGTTCCGACGTGGCTGGTGGCGGTAAGCGCCCATGGCGTCAGAAGGGTACTGGCCGTGCTCGTGCTGGTACCACTCGTGGTCCGATCTGGCGTGGCGGTGGTGTAACCTTCGCAGCTCGCCCTCAAGATCACTCGCAGAAGCTCAACAAGAAGATGTACCGCGCAGCACTGCGCTCCATCCTCGCTGAGCTGGTGCGTAGCGACCGTCTGGTCGTGGTTCAGGACTTCGCTGTTGAAGCGCCAAAAACCAAAGATCTGCTGAACAAGCTGAACGGCATGGGTCTGAGCGATGTTTTGATCGTTTCCGACGCTGTTGATCAGAACCTGTACCTGGCTGCTCGTAACCTGCCGCACGTCGATGTACGTGACGTACAAGGTTCCGACCCGGTCAGTCTGATCGCATACGAGAAAGTGTTGATCACTGTCTCGGCCGTGAAGAAATTCGAGGAGCTGCTGGGATGAACCAGGAACGCGTATTCAAAGTCCTCCTTGGCCCGCACGTTTCCGAGAAGGCTACCGTTCTGGCTGAGAAAAAAGGCCAGTTCGTATTCAAGGTTGCTACCGATGCAACCAAGCTGGAAATCAAGAAAGCTGTCGAAGGCCTGTTCAACGTAAAAGTTGAAAACGTGTCGACTGTTAACGTTCTGGGTAAAACCAAGCGTACCGCACGTGGTCTGGGCAAGCGTAATGACTGGAAGAAGGCGATCGTCTCCCTTCAGCCAGGCCAAGATCTCGATTTCAGCAGCAGTGCTGAGTAAGGAAGGGGTGCATCATGGCAATCGTTAAATGCAAACCGACTTCCCCTGGCCGCCGTTTCGTGGTCAAGGTGGTCAACAAGGAGCTGCACAAAGGCGCTCCTCACGCACCGCTGATCGAGAAAAAATCGAAGTCTGGTGGTCGTAACAACAATGGCCGCATTACCACTCGTCACGTTGGTGGTGGTCATAAGCAGCATTACCGTCTGGTCGACTTCCGTCGCAACGACAAAGATGGCATCCCAGCCACTGTCGAGCGTATCGAATACGACCCGAACCGTACTGCTCACATCGCCCTGCTGTGCTACGCAGACGGTGAGCGTCGCTACATCATCGCCCCTAAAGGCGTGAGCGCTGGCGACCAGCTGATCGCAGGCGCACTGGCCCCAATCAAGGCCGGTAACTCCCTGCAGCTGCGCAACATTCCAGTAGGTAGCACCATCCACGGCATCGAACTGAAGCCGGGTAAAGGTGCACAGATCGCTCGTTCCGCTGGTGCTTCGGCTCAGCTGATCGCTCGCGAAGGTGTCTACGTGACCCTGCGTCTGCGCTCTGGTGAAATGCGTAAAGTCCTGGCTGAGTGCCGTGCGACCCTGGGCGAAGTCTCGAACTCCGAGCACAGCCTGCGTTCGCTGGGTAAAGCTGGTGCCAAACGCTGGCGCGGCGTTCGCCCAACCGTTCGTGGTGTTGCCATGAACCCGGTTGACCACCCACACGGTGGTGGTGAAGGTCGTACCTCCGGTGGTCGTCATCCGGTATCGCCATGGGGCTTCCCAACCAAGGGTGCTAAAACCCGTGGTAATAAGCGTACCGACAACATGATCGTCCGTCGTCGCAAGTAACTAGAGGGATACGACAGTGCCACGTTCTCTGAAAAAAGGTCCTTTTATCGATCTTCACCTGCTGAAGAAGGTCGAAGTGGCGGTGGAGAAGAATGATCGCAAGCCAGTTAAAACCTGGTCGCGTCGTTCGATGATCCTGCCACAAATGGTCGGTCTGACCATCGCGGTACACAACGGTCGTCAACATGTCCCAGTTCTGGTGAACGAAGACATGGTCGGCCACAAACTGGGCGAGTTCGCCGGTACCCGCACCTATCGCGGGCACGTGGCTGACAAGAAAGCCAAGCGTTAAGGGGTAAGGAAATGGAAGTAGCCGCTAAGTTGTCGGGCGCTCGAATCTCCGCCCAGAAAGCCCGCTTGGTCGCCGACCAGATCCGCGGGAAGAAGGTGGGCGAAGCGCTCAACCTGTTGGCCTTCAGCAGCAAAAAAGCTGCTGAAATCATGAAGAAAGTCCTCGAGTCGGCCGTAGCCAACGCCGAACACAACGAAGGCGCAGACGTTGATGACCTGAAGGTCTCCACCGTCTTCGTCAACGAAGGGCGTTCGCTGAAGCGCATCATGCCACGTGCCAAAGGCCGTGCTGATCGCATCGTCAAGCGGTCTTGCCATATCACTGTCAAGGTTGCGGACAAGTAACGGAGTCGATCAGATGGGTCAGAAAGTACATCCCACTGGCATTCGCCTGGGAATCGTCAAGGAGCACACCTCCGTCTGGTACGCAGACGGTGCTACTTACGCAGATTACCTGTTGAAGGATCTGAAAACGCGTGAGTACCTCCAAGACAAACTAAAAAGCGCGTCCGTAAGCCGTATCGATATTCATCGTCCGGCTCAAACTGCACGCATCACCATCCACACCGCTCGTCCAGGTATCGTTATCGGGAAGAAAGGTGAAGATGTCGAGAAGCTGCGTCAGGACCTGACCAAGCAGATGGGTGTGCCTGTGCACATCAACATCGAAGAGATCCGCAAGCCGGAACTCGACGCTATGCTGGTTGCGCAGAGCGTAGCTCAGCAGCTGGAACGCCGCGTAATGTTCCGTCGCGCCATGAAGCGCGCCGTACAGAACGCCATGCGTATTGGTGCCAAGGGCATCAAGATCCAGGTGAGCGGTCGTCTCGGCGGTGCTGAGATTGCTCGTACCGAGTGGTATCGCGAAGGTCGTGTGCCACTGCACACCCTGCGTGCCGATATCGACTACAACACCTACGAAGCTCACACCACTTACGGTGTGATCGGTGTGAAGGTTTGGATCTTCAAAGGCGAAGTTATTGGTGGTCGCCAAGAAGAACTGAAACCACAAGCACCAGCGCCTCGTAAAAAAGCTGCTAAGTAAGGGGTACGCCAAATGTTGCAACCAAAGCGTACAAAATTCCGCAAGCAGATGACTGGCCACAACCGTGGTCTGGCACTGCGCGGTAGCAAAGTCAGCTTCGGCGAATTCGCCCTGAAAGCTGTTGCTCGCGGTCGCCTCACCGCTCGCCAGATCGAGTCCGCACGTCGTGCGCTGACCCGTCACGTTAAGCGTGGCGGCAAGATCTGGATCCGTGTGTTCCCGGACAAGCCGATCTCCAAGAAGCCTCTCGAGGTTCGTATGGGTAAAGGTAAGGGTTCCGTGGAGTACTGGGTTGCCCAGATCCAGCCAGGCAAAGTCCTGTACGAGATCGAGGGTGTTTCTGAAGAGCTGGCGCGCGAAGCTTTCGCCCTGGCTGCTGCAAAGCTGCCTCTCGCCACCTCCTTTGTTAAGCGGACGGTGATGTGATGAAAGCGAATGAACTTCGTGAAAAATCGGCACAGCAACTGAACGAGCAACTGCTCGGCTTGCTGCGCGACCAGTTCAATCTGCGTATGCAGAAAGCAACTGGCCAGTTGGGGCAGTCGCACCTGCTCTCGCAAGTTAAGCGTGACATCGCTCGCGTGAAAACTGTGCTCAACCAGCAGGCAGGTAAGTGATCATGGCTGAAGCTGAAAAAACCGTCCGTACGCTGACTGGCCGTGTCGTCAGCGACAAAATGGACAAGACCATCACCGTTCTGATCGAGCGTCGCGTCAAGCACCCGATCTACGGTAAATACGTTAAGCGTTCGACTAAGCTGCACGCGCACGACGAAACCAACCAGTGCAAAATCGGCGACAAGGTTTCCATTACCGAAACCCGTCCGCTGGCCAAGACCAAGTCCTGGGCACTGGTTGAAGTCCTCGAACGCGCTGTTGAAGTCTAAGGGCTAGGGGTCGGAGAAATTTTATGATTCAGACTCAATCCATGCTCGATGTGGCCGATAACAGCGGCGCTCGTCGCGTCATGTGCATCAAGGTGCTCGGCGGCTCGCACCGCCGTTACGCCGGCATCGGTGACATCATCAAAGTAACCGTCAAGGAAGCAATTCCGCGCGGTAAGGTCAAAAAAGGCCAGGTGATGACTGCTGTTGTCGTCCGTACCCGTCACGGTGTACGTCGCGCTGACGGTTCCATCATTCGTTTCGACGGCAACGCTGCTGTTCTGCTGAACACCAAGCAAGAGCCGATCGGCACTCGCATCTTCGGGCCAGTGACCCGTGAACTTCGTACCGAGAAGTTCATGAAGATCGTCTCGCTCGCCCCTGAAGTGCTGTAAGGAGATCCGACATGCAAAAGATTCGTCGTGACGACGAGATCATCGTGATCGCCGGCAAAGACAAAGGTAAGCGCGGTAAGGTGCTGAAGGTTCTGGCTGATGACCGTCTGGTTATCGGTGGCGTGAACCTGGTCAAGCGTCATACCAAGCCTAACCCGATGGCGGGCGTACAGGGCGGTATCGTCGAGAAAGAAGCGCCTCTGCACGCTTCCAACGTTGCCATCTTCAACGGTGAAACCAACAAGGCTGATCGCGTTGGCTTCAAAGTAGAAGACGGTAAAAAAATTCGTGTCTTCAAGTCGACCCAAAAAGCGGTTGATGCTTGAACACTGCTAGGTAGAAGACCATGGCACGACTGAAAGAGATTTACCGGAACGAAATCGCTCCTAAGCTTAAGGAAGAACTTAAGCTGTCGAACGTGATGGAAGTTCCGCGCGTTACCAAGATCACCCTGAACATGGGTCTGGGCGAAGCGATCGGCGACAAGAAAGTCATCGAGCACGCTGTTGCCGACCTGGAAAAGATCACCGGTCAAAAGCCGGTTGTGACTTTCGCTCGCAAGTCCATCGCTGGCTTCAAAGTCCGCGAAGGCTGGCCGATCGGCGTCAAGGTGACCCTGCGTAGCGACAAGATGTACGAATTCCTGGACCGCCTGCTGGCGATCTCCCTGCCTCGGGTCCGCGACTTCCGCGGCCTGAATGCCAAGTCCTTCGATGGCCGTGGCAACTACAGCATGGGCGTGAAAGAGCAGATCATCTTCCCGGAAATCGACTACGACAAGATCGATGCTCTGCGCGGTTTGGACATCACCCTGACCACCACTGCTCGTTCGGACGACGAAGGCCGCGCTCTGCTGCGTGCTTTCAAGTTCCCGTTCCGCAACTGATTGGAGTAGGAAAATGGCCAAGAAGAGCATGAAAAACCGCGAGCTGAAGCGTCAGCTCACGGTAGCCAAGTTCGCTAAGAAGCGTGCTGAACTGAAAGCGACCATCGTCAACGTCAACGCCTCTCCTGAAGAGCGTTTCGCTGCCGTAGTCGCTCTGCAGAAGCAGCCACGCGACGCTAGCGCTTCGCGCCTGCGCAACCGTTGCCGCCTGACCGGTCGTCCTCACGGTGTATACCGTAAGTTCGGCCTGGGCCGTAACATGCTGCGTCAAGCTGCAATGCGCGGTGACGTACCAGGTCTGGTCAAGGCCTCCTGGTAATCGCTGCAGGCAAGATCCCGGCGCAAGGGGAGCAATCTTCCGACCGCCGGTGACCTTGCCATCAAACAAGCCCCTACATGGGGCTTGTTTCGTTTCTACCTTGTGTCTAGAATGACCGGCTCACCTGAGCCTGGGGTTTTCCCCTGCCTGTTCGGGTGGTTGTGATAGCCGCAAGGCTAATAATTCTTGTATCAGGAGCATCTAGCCCATGAGTATGCAGGACCCGTTAGCGGACATGCTAACTCGCATCCGTAATGCCCAGATGGCTGAAAAGTCCGTCGTAAGCATGCCTTCCTCCACCCTGAAGGTCGCGGTTGCCAAAGTTCTGAAAGACGAAGGTTACATCGCTGGCTACCAGGTAACTGGTGAGGCCAAGCCTTCCCTGTCGATCGAACTGAAGTATTTCGAAGGCCGTCCGGTCATCGAAGAACTGAAGCGCTCCAGCCGTCCAGGCCTGCGCCAGTACAAGTCCGTCGCAGAACTGCCGAAAGTACGTGGCGGTCTGGGCGTGTCTATCGTCTCCACCAACAAAGGTGTGATGACTGATCGCGCTGCGCGCGCTGCCGGTGTCGGCGGCGAAGTTCTGTGCACAGTGTTCTAAGGGGAGATAGGCATGTCTCGCGTCGCTAAGAACCCCGTTAAGCTGCCAGCAGGCGTCGAAGTCAAATTCGCCGGCCAGCAGCTTTCGGTGAAGGGTGCCAAAGGCACTCTCGAACTGAACGTTCACTCGTCTGTTGAAGTTACCGAAGAATCTGGCGAGCTGCGTTTCGTCGCTCGCAACGGTGACCAGCAAGCTCGCGCCATGGCCGGTACCACCCGCGCTCTGGTGAACAACATGGTCCAAGGCGTAAGCCAAGGCTTCGAGCGCAAGCTCCAGCTGGTCGGTGTTGGTTACAAGGCACAGGCTAAAGGCACCGTCCTGAACCTGGCTCTGGGCTTCTCGCACCCAGTGGACTACGAACTGCCAGCCGGTATTACCGCTGAAACTCCAAGCCAGACCGACATCCTGATCAAGGGTATCGACAAGCAGCTGGTGGGTCAGGTGGCCGCTGAAATCCGCGACTTCCGTCCGCCAGAGCCTTACAAAGGTAAAGGTGTGCGTTACGCGGACGAAGTAGTCCGTCGTAAAGAAGCCAAGAAGAAGTAGGGCCTAGTAAATGACCGACAAAAAAGTTATTCGACTGCGTCGCGCTCGCAAAGCACGTCTCAAGATGCACGAACTCGAAGTCGTGCGCCTGTGCGTGTTCCGCTCCTCGCAGCACATCTACGCCCAGGTCATTTCGGCCGACGGCAGCAAGGTTCTGGCAAGCGCCTCGACCTTGGACAAAGAACTGCGTGATGGCGCCACTGGCAACATCGACGCGGCCACTAAGGTTGGCAAGCTGGTAGCTGAGCGTGCGAAAGCCGCCGGTGTATCTCAAGTTGCCTTTGACCGTTCCGGCTTCAAGTACCATGGCCGCGTCAAAGCGCTGGCTGATGCTGCTCGTGAAGGCGGGCTGGAGTTCTAAGTTATGGCAAATAACGATCAAAAGCGCGACGAAGGCTACATCGAGAAGCTGGTTCAAGTTAACCGCGTTGCCAAAACCGTAAAAGGCGGCCGTATCTTCACCTTCACCGCGCTGACCGTGGTAGGTGATGGTAAAGGTCGTGTCGGCTTCGGCCGTGGCAAATCGCGCGAAGTACCAGCCGCGATCCAGAAAGCCATGGAAGCTGCCCGTCGCAACATGATCCAGGTTGACCTGAAGGGCACTACCCTGCAGTACGCCACCAAGGCTGCCCACGGCGCCTCGAAGGTTTACATGCAGCCTGCTTCGGAAGGTACCGGTATCATCGCCGGTGGCGCAATGCGTGCTGTCCTGGAAGTTGCTGGTGTTCAGAACGTTCTGGCCAAGTGCTACGGTTCGACCAACCCAGTGAACGTGGTTTACGCCACCTTCAAGGGTCTGAAAGCCATGCAATCTCCTGAATCCATTGCTGCCAAGCGCGGCAAGAGCGTCGAGGAGATCTTCTGATCATGGCAACCGTAAAAGTAACGCTGATCAAGAGCGTCTCGGGCCGTCTGCCTAACCACAAACTGTGTGTTAAAGGCCTGGGTCTGCGTCGCATCGGTCACACTGTAGAAGTCCAGGATACTCCCGAGAACCGCGGGATGATCAACAAGGCTTACTACATGCTGAAGGTCGAGGGCTAATCGATGAAACTCAATGATCTGAGTCCAGCGCCGGGTTCCCGTCGCGAGAAGCATCGTCCAGGTCGTGGTATCGGTAGCGGTCTGGGTAAGACCGGCGGCCGTGGCCACAAAGGTCAGACTTCCCGTTCGGGTGGTTCGATCGCTCCTGGCTTCGAAGGCGGTCAACAGCCGCTGCACCGTCGTCTGCCGAAATTCGGCTTCGTTTCCCTGAAAGCCATGGACCGCGCTGAAGTGCGTCTGTCCGAGCTGGCCAAAGTGGAAGGCGACGTGATCTCCGTGCAATCCCTGAAGGATGCCAACGTGATCAACCAGCACATTCAGCGTGTGAAAATCATGCTGTCTGGCGAAGTTACTCGCGCAGTCACCATCAAGGGTATCGCAGCCACCAAGGGTGCGCGTGCGGCTATCGAAGCAGCTGGCGGCAAATTCGAGGAATAAATGGCTAAGCAAGGTGCTCTCTCTTCGCTCGGTAAGGGCGGGATGTCGGAACTCTGGGCTCGTCTGCGCTTTCTGTTCATGGCGATCATCGTCTATCGGATAGGCGCACATATCCCGGTACCTGGCATCAATCCGGACCGTCTGGCGGATCTGTTTCGGCAGAATGAGGGGACCATTCTTAGCTTGTTCAACATGTTTTCCGGTGGCGCGCTCGAGCGCATGAGCATCTTTGCACTGGGGATCATGCCGTACATCTCGGCATCGATCATCATGCAGCTGATGACTGCGGTCAGCCCGCAACTGGAGCAGTTGAAGAAGGAAGGTGAAGCTGGCCGTCGCAAGATCAGCCAGTACACCCGCTACGGCACCGTTATCCTGGCACTGGTTCAAGCCATTGGCATGTCCATTGGCCTGGCCAACCAGGGCGTGGCGTTTTCTGTAGGCCTGGGCTTCCATGTCGTCGCCGTCTCCACCTTCGTGGCGGGCGCGATGTTCATGATGTGGCTGGGCGAGCAGATCACCGAGCGCGGTGTGGGCAACGGTATCTCGATGTTGATCTTCGCGGGTATCGTTGCCGGTCTTCCGAGAGCAATCGGGCAGTCTTTCGAGTCTGCACGCACAGGCGATATCAACATTTTCGCCCTGGTCGCAATCGGTTTGCTGGCAGTAGCGATTATCGGTTTCGTGGTGTTCATTGAGCGTGGTCAGCGTCGTATCGCCGTTCACTACGCCAAGCGTCAGCAGGGCCGCAAGGTCTTCGCTGCGCAGACCAGCCACTTGCCGTTGAAGGTGAACATGGCGGGGGTTATCCCGGCCATTTTCGCGAGCAGCATTTTGCTGTTCCCGGCTTCGCTGGGTGCCTGGTTCGGTCAGTCCGAAGGTATGGGCTGGCTGCAGGACATCTCGCAGTCGATCGCTCCTGGTCAGCCGTTGAACATTCTGCTGTTTAGTGCGGGGATCATTTTCTTCTGCTTCTTCTACACAGCGTTGATGTTCAACCCGAAAGACGTAGCGGAAAACCTGAAGAAGTCCGGTGCCTTTATTCCGGGTATCCGTCCTGGTGAGCAGTCGGCGCGCTACATTGATGGCGTACTGACCCGTTTGACCATGTTCGGTGCTCTTTACATGATGGCCGTCTGCCTTCTGCCCCAGTTCCTGGTGGTGGCAGCAAATGTGCCGTTCTACCTTGGCGGGACCTCGTTGCTGATTGTGGTAGTGGTTGTGATGGACTTCATGTCCCAAGTACAATCGCACCTCGTTTCGCACCAGTACGAATCCCTGATGAAGAAAGCCAACCTGAAAGGCTACGGTGGCAGCGGCCTGCTGCGCTGATACGCCCCTAAGGTTCGAGGAGTCGGTAATGAAAGTTCGTGCATCGGTGAAAAAGCTGTGCCGTAACTGCAAGATCATCCGTCGCGAAGGCGTCGTACGAGTGATCTGCAGCGCGGAACCGCGTCACAAACAGCGCCAAGGCTGAGTGTGATCTGCGCTTCAAACCCAGCAGCTAGTGTGCTGCTGGGTTGATTATTCGTTTCTACAGCGATATTATCTCGCGCCCTATTTCTTGGCTTCCGGGGCGTAGGTAGCTGTCAATTGGAGTCCCACTGAATGGCCCGTATTGCAGGCGTCAACATTCCAGATAACAAGCATACTGTTATCTCGCTGACCTACATCTATGGTGTCGGTCGCACAACTGCACAGAAGATCTGTGTAGACGCTGGTGTAAACCCAGCCGCAAAGATCAAGGATCTGAGCGACGAGCAAATCGAAACCCTGCGTGGCGAAGTCGCGAAGTTCACCACTGAAGGTGACCTGCGTCGTGACGTCAACATGAAGATCAAGCGCTTGATGGACCTGGGTTGCTACCGCGGCCTGCGTCATCGTAAAGGTCTGCCGGTTCGCGGTCAGCGCACCAAGACCAACGCACGCACCCGTAAGGGCCCGCGTAAGCCGATCCGCAAGTAATCGCCCAGGAATATAGACATGGCAAAACCTGCTGCTCGTCCTCGTAAAAAAGTTAAAAAGACAGTGGTTGATGGCATCGCCCACATCCATGCATCTTTCAACAACACCATCGTGACCATCACCGACCGTCAGGGCAATGCTTTGTCCTGGGCGACCTCCGGTGGTTCGGGTTTCCGTGGTTCGCGCAAATCCACCCCGTTCGCAGCTCAGATTGCTGCTGAGCGTGCTGGTCAAGCTGCGCTGGAATACGGTCTGAAAAACCTCGACGTAAACGTCAAGGGTCCAGGTCCAGGTCGTGAGTCCGCCGTTCGTGCATTGAACAGCTGCGGCTACAAGATCGCCAGCATCACCGACGTGACGCCTATCCCGCACAACGGGTGCCGTCCGCCGAAGAAGCGTCGCGTGTAATCAGGAGACAGAAGAATGGCACGTTACATTGGTCCAAAATGCAAACTGTCTCGTCGTGAAGGCACTGACCTGTTCCTGAAGAGCGGCGTTCGCGCTCTGGAATCGAAGTGCAACATCGAAGCAGCCCCAGGTATCCACGGCCAGCGCCGTGGCCGTCAGTCCGACTACGGCACCCAGCTGCGTGAGAAACAAAAAGTTCGTCGTATCTACGGTGTTCTGGAGCGTCAGTTCCGCGGTTACTACCAAGCTGCTGCCTCGAAAAAAGGCGCAACCGGTGAGAACCTGCTGCAACTGCTCGAGTGCCGTCTGGATAACGTCGTTTACCGTATGGGCTTCGGCTCGACTCGTTCCGAGTCCCGTCAGCTGGTTTCGCACAAAGCGATCAGCGTCAACGGTAAAACTGTAAACATTCCATCCTACCAAGTTCGTCCGGGTGACGTGGTCGCGGTTCGCGAGAAGTCGCTGAGCCAGCTGCGCATTGTTCAAGCCCTTGAACTCTGCGCCCAGCGTGGCCGCGTTGAGTGGGTTGACGTGGATGCTGCCAAAAAGTCGGGCGTTTTCAAGAACGTTCCTGCTCGCAGCGACCTGTCTGCCGACATCAACGAGAACCTGATTGTCGAGCTCTACTCCAAGTAAGGGCTAGAAAATAGGTGCATCCATGCAGATTTCGGTAAATGAGTTCCTGACTCCCCGCCATATTGATGTGCAGGTAGTCAGTCCGACCCGCGCCAAGATTACGCTCGAGCCTCTCGAGCGTGGTTTCGGCCATACCCTGGGCAACGCGCTGCGCCGCATCCTGTTGTCCTCCATGCCTGGCTGTGCAGTAGTCGAGGCCGAGATCGATGGCGTACTCCATGAGTACTCCGCGATCGAAGGTGTTCAGGAAGACGTCATTGAAATCCTGTTGAACCTGAAAGGCCTGGCTATCAAACTGCACGGTCGTGACGAAGTTACGCTGACCTTGTCGAAAAAGGGTTCGGGGGTGGTTACCGCTGCCGATATTCAGCTGGATCACGATGTCGAGATCGTCAACCCCGATCACGTAATCGCGAACCTGGCGTCGAACGGCGCCCTGAACATGAAGCTCACTGTAGCTCGTGGTCGTGGTTACGAGCCGGCCGACTCCCGTCAAACCGACGAAGACGAAAGCCGTAGCATTGGCCGTCTGCAGTTGGACGCTTCGTTCAGCCCGGTGCGTCGTATCGCCTATGTGGTCGAGAACGCCCGTGTTGAACAGCGTACCAACCTGGACAAACTGGTCATTGATCTGGAAACCAACGGCACCCTGGACCCTGAAGAGGCTATCCGCCGCGCTGCGACCATCCTGCAACAGCAGTTGGCCGCGTTCGTCGACCTCAAAGGTGATAGCGAGCCTGTCGTAGTCGAGCAGGAAGACGAGATCGATCCGATCCTGCTGCGTCCGGTTGACGACCTGGAACTGACTGTACGTTCGGCCAACTGCCTGAAGGCGGAGAACATCTACTACATCGGCGACCTGATTCAGCGTACCGAAGTAGAGCTGTTGAAAACTCCTAACCTCGGCAAGAAGTCCCTGACTGAAATCAAGGACGTCCTGGCCTCTCGTGGTCTGTCTCTCGGCATGCGCCTCGACAACTGGCCGCCTGCAAGTCTTAAGAAAGACGACAAGGCGACCGCCTGATCGTCGTAATCACCGAACGTAGTGTTTGGTAAGGAATGAATCATGCGTCATCGTAAAAGTGGACGTCACCTGAGCCGTACCAGCTCTCACCGCAAGGCTATGTTCCAGAACATGGCAGTGTCGTTGATCGAGCACGAGCTAATCAAAACCACCCTGCCGAAAGCCAAGGAACTGCGCCGCGTTGCCGAGCCGCTGATCACCCTGGCCAAGGAAGACAGCGTTGCTAACCGTCGTCTGGCCTTCGACCGTACCCGTTCGAAGTCCGCTGTTGGCAAACTGTTCAACGACCTGGGCAAGCGTTACGCCACCCGTCAGGGCGGCTACCTGCGCATCCTGAAGTGCGGTTTCCGCGCTGGCGACAACGCGCCTATGGCGTACGTCGAGCTGGTTGATCGTCCGGTCGGCGGTGCTGTAGAAGCTGCTGAGTAAGACGTTCTGTCTGCTACAAAGAACCGGGCCTAGTGCCCGGTTTTTTGTGCATGCAGCTATTGTGTATTTCTATTGATTCAAGTCATCTAATGAATTTGTTCTGGCGGCCTGGCGCATCGATACTCTCCCCATAGCCGATCAGCCGGCGTTCGAAGACCGATAAGGAGAGCCCATGAGCAAGACTCTTACCACCGCCAGCGGTGCACCAGTAGCCGACAACCAGAACTCCCGCTCCGCCGGCCCACGTGGCCCATTGTTGCTCGACGACTTCCACCTCATCGAGAAGCTCGCCCATTTCAATCGTGAGAACATTCCGGAGCGCCGCGTACACGCCAAGGGTTCGGGTGCGTACGGCACCTTCACCGTCACCCGCGATATAACGGCCTACACCAGCGCCAAGCTTTTCGGCGAAATCGGCAAGCAAACCGAAACCTTCCTGCGTTTTTCCACCGTCGGTGGCGAGCGTGGTTCAGCCGATACCGAGCGTGACCCGCGCGGCTTCGCTGTAAAGTTTTACACCGAAGAAGGCAACTGGGACATTGTGGGCAACAACACCCCCGTGTTCTTCATTCGCGACCCGTTGAAGTTCCCGGACTTTATCCACACCCAGAAGCGCCACCCACAGACCAACCTCAAGAATGCCCAGATGATGTGGGACTTCTGGTCGTATTCGCCTGAAGCGCTGCATCAGGTGACCATTCTGTTCTCGGATAGAGGCATCCCGGATGGCTATCGCCATATGCACGGCTTTGGCAGCCACACCTACAGCCTGATCAACCAGAAAGGCGAGCGCACCTGGGTGAAGTGGCACTTCAAGACCCAGCAAGGCATCAAGAACCTCGCCCCCGCAGAAGCGGCGCGCCTGGCCGGTACCGATCCGGACTATGCTCAGCGCGACTTGTTTGCAGCCATCGAGCGTGGTGACTACCCGCGTTGGACCGTGTGCATGCAGGTCATGAGCGAAGCGGAGGCGGCGAGCCGTGAGGAAAACCCGTTCGACGTCACCAAAACCTGGTCGCAGAAGGACTACCCGCTGATCGAGGTGGGGGTGCTGGAGCTTAACCGGAACCCGCTCAACTATTTCGCTGAAGTCGAGCAAGCAGCGTTTGGGCCTAGCAACATGGTGCCTGGCGTTGGTCTGTCACCCGACCGCATGCTGCAGGGCCGCGTATTCGCCTACGCTGACGCCCACCGCTACCGTGTCGGTACCAACCACCAGCAACTGCCGGTGAATGCACCGCGCTGCGCTGTGAACAGCTACCAGCGCGACGGCTCCATGGCGGCCGGCAGTTATGGTGCGGCGCCGAATTACGAGCCTAACAGCTACGCCGACGCACCCAAGCAGTCACCGCGTCACGCTGAACCTGCACTGGCGCTCACCGGTGCAGCGGACCGCCATGATCACCGTGAGGACAACGACTACTACAGCCACGCCGGCGCGCTGTTCCGCTTGATGAGCAACGAGCAGAAGGCGCTGCTGATCAGCAACATCGCCGGGGCCATGGCAGGGGTCAGTGACGATGTCATCCAGCGCCAGTTGCAGTATTTCTTCATGGCTGACCCGGCCTATGGCGAAGGTATCGCCAAGGCGTTGGGCGTGAATCTCGCTTAACTCGAAGTGATAAGAAGAACCGCCCTCATTTGGGCGGTTTTTCAATGAATATCACTACTGTTTAGCCGATTTTTTGCCCGGATTCCGCCTTTTTCAGTGACCTTCGGCAAAAGCTGGTTCACACTATGCGGCATAGAAGCTTCCACATGGAGAAACAGGGCGATGCAAGGCCATCCGGACGTAATCAACTACCTCGTCACGCTGCTGAAGGGCGAACTGGCGGCACGCGACCAGTACTTCATTCATTCGCGCATGTACGAAGACTGGGGCCTGTCCAAACTCTACGAGCGTATCAACCACGAGATGGAAGAAGAGGCGCAACACGCTGATGCGCTGATGCGTCGTATCCTCATGCTGGAGGGTACGCCTGACATGCGTGCAGACGACCTGGAAGTCGGCAGCACCGTGCCGGAAATGATCGAAGCCGACCTCAAGCTTGAATACAAAGTGCGCGCTGCGTTGTGCAAAGGCATCGAGTTGTGCGAATTGCACAAGGACTATGTCAGCCGCGACATTCTGCGTGCGCAGTTGGCCGACACTGAAGAAGATCATACCTACTGGCTGGAAAAGCAGCAGGGGCTGATCAAGGCCATTGGCCTGGAAAATTACCTGCAATCGCAGATGTAAGAGCCGGGGGCTGCTTTGCAGCCCATCGCGACACAAGGCCGCTCCTACGGGCGATCGCGCAACCCAAAGGTTCATGCGATCGCCTGTAGGAGCGGCCTTGTGTCGCGATGGGGCGCAAAGCGCCCCCAAATTCCTTAGGCCCGATCCCGCTCCAGCAGCGGTTTCAGGTAATGCCCGGTATACGACTGTTTCATCTCGCTCAGTTCTTCCGGCGTACCGCAGGCAATGATCTGCCCACCCTTGGAGCCACCCTCTGGCCCCAGGTCCACCAGCCAGTCGGCCGTCTTGATCACATCCAGGTTGTGCTCGATCACCACCACGGTGTTGCCGTGGTCGCGCAGGCGGTGCAGCACGTCCAGCAACTGCTGAATATCGGCAAAGTGCAGGCCAGTGGTCGGCTCGTCGAGGATATACAGGGTCTTGCCGGTGTCACGCTTGGACAGCTCGCGGGACAGCTTGACCCGTTGCGCCTCGCCGCCGGACAGGGTGGTCGCCGACTGCCCCAGCTTGATGTAGGACAAACCCACGTCCATCAGTGTTTGCAGCTTGCGCGCCAACGCCGGCACCGCATCGAAGAACTCGCGGGCATCCTCGATTGTCATCTCCAGCACCTCGTGGATGTTCTTGCCCTTGTACTTGATCTCCAGGGTCTCGCGGTTGTAGCGCTTGCTCTTGCACACGTCGCAGGGTACGTAGATGTCCGGCAGGAAGTGCATTTCCACCTTGATCAAGCCATCGCCCTGGCAGGCCTCGCAGCGGCCGCCCTTGACGTTGAACGAGAAGCGCCCGGGGCCATAACCGCGGGAGCGCGACTCGGGCACGCCGGAGAACAGCTCACGGATCGGAGTAAAAATGCCGGTGTAGGTAGCCGGGTTCGAGCGCGGGGTACGGCCAATCGGGCTCTGGTCGATATCCACTACCTTGTCCAGGTGCTGCAGGCCGTCCATGCTGCTATGCGGCGCCGCCTCGATGCTGCTCGCGCCATTCAGGGCGGTCGCTGCCAGCGGGTACAGGGTGTTGTTGATCAGCGTCGACTTGCCCGAGCCAGATACCCCGGTCACGCACGTCAACAAGCCAATCGGCACCTCGAGGTCAACATTCTGCAGGTTGTTGCCGCGCGCCCCCTTCAGCTTGAGTTGCAGCTTCTTGTTGCGCGGCGTGCGCTTGGCGGGCACGACGATCTTCTTGCGCCCCGACAGGTATTTGCCCGTCAGCGAGTCAGGATGGTCCATGACCTCCTGCGGCGACCCCTCGGCAACGATCTGCCCGCCATGTACGCCCGCACCTGGGCCGATGTCCACTACGTAGTCCGCCAGGCGGATGGCGTCTTCATCATGCTCCACCACAATGACCGTGTTACCCAGGTCGCGCAGGTGATTGAGCGTCGCCAGCAGGCGGTCGTTGTCGCGTTGATGAAGGCCGATCGACGGTTCGTCGAGAATGTACATCACCCCCACCAGGCCTGCGCCGATCTGGCTGGCCAGGCGGATACGCTGGGCCTCGCCCCCCGACAAGGTGTCGGCACTGCGGTCCAGGGTGAGGTAGTCGAGGCCTACGTTGACCAGGAACTGCAGGCGTTCGCAGATTTCCTTGAGGATTTTCGAGGCAATTTCGCCGCGGCGACCGGTCAGGGTCAGTTCGGCAAAATAGCTGCTGGCATCGCCAATGGGCAGGTTGGTGACCGCCGGCAGGGTTTTCTCGCCAACCCACACGTGGCGCGCTTCGCGACGCAGGCGGGTGCCGCGGCAGTCCGGGCAGGGCTGGGTGCCGAGGAACTTGGCCAGTTCTTCACGCACGGTGGCCGATTCGGTCTCGCGGTAGCGGCGCTCCAGGTTCGGCACAATGCCTTCGAACGGATGCGAGCGCTTGACGATATCGCCGCGGTCGTTGAGGTACTTGAAGTCGACACTGTGCTTGCCGCTGCCTTGCAGGATCACCTTCTGGTGTTCGGCAGACAGCTCGCCAAACGGCTCTTCCAGGCTGAAGCCATAGTGCGCCGCCAGTGAGCCGAGCATCTGGAAGTAGTACACGTTGCGGCGGTCCCAGCCGCGGATGGCACCCTCGGCCAAGGTAAGCTCGGCATTGACCAGGCGCTTGGTGTCGAAGAACTGCTTCACACCCAGGCCGTCGCAAGTCGGGCAGGCACCCGCCGGGTTGTTGAAGGAAAACAGCTTGGGCTCCAGCTCGCTGATCGCGTGGCCGCACACCGGGCAAGCGAAACGGGCGGAGAAGATCGTCTCTTCGCCTTGCTCATCGTCCATCGGTGCCACCAGGGCAATCCCGTCGGCCAGTTTCAGCGCAGTTTCGAACGATTCGGCCAGGCGCTGCTGCAGGTCGGCGCGCACCTTGAAGCGGTCCACTACCACATCGATGCTGTGCTTCTTCTGCTTGTCCAGCTTGGGCAACTCATCAAGCTCATAGAGCTTGCCGTTGACCCGGGCGCGCACGAAACCCTGCGCGCGCATTTCATCGAACACTGCCAGGTGCTCGCCCTTGCGCTCGCGCACTACCGGCGCCAGAAGCATCAGCTTGCTGCCTTCGGGGCGCTCCAGCACCAGGTCGACCATCTGGCTGACGGTTTGCGCCTCCAGCGGAATGTCGTGGTCCGGGCAGCGTGGGGTACCGACGCGAGCGTACAGCAGGCGCAGGTAGTCGTAGATCTCGGTGATGGTGCCGACCGTCGAGCGCGGGTTATGCGACGTCGATTTCTGTTCGATGGAGATTGCCGGGGACAGACCTTCGATGGTGTCGACGTCGGGCTTTTCCATCATCGACAGGAATTGCCGGGCGTAGGCCGACAACGATTCCACGTAGCGGCGCTGGCCTTCGGCGTACAGGGTATCGAACGCCAGCGAAGACTTGCCGGAACCGGACAGGCCGGTGATCACGATCAGCTTGTCCCGGGGCAAGGTCAGGTCGATGTTCTTCAGGTTGTGGGTACGTGCCCCACGAATCAGGATCTTGTCCACTGCGGCCTCGCTTGGCGGGCATAAACAAAGAATTATACGGCCCCCTGCCAGTACGCGGCAAAGCGTCGCGTAGATGCCGTCAAGCTGTCGGACTGATAGAATCGCCGCCGGTTCACACGAGGTTACGCCATGCATGACACCCACAACGAGCGCATGAGCAGCAGCGAAACCCGCGCTGCTGGTGGCCTGGCCCTGGTCTTTGCCTTTCGTATGCTGGGCATGTTCATGGTCTTGCCGGTACTGGCCACCTACGGCATGGACCTGGCCGGTGCCACACCTGCGTTGATTGGCCTGGCCATCGGGGCCTATGGCCTGACCCAGGCGGTATTGCAGATTCCGTTCGGGATGATTTCCGACCGCATCGGGCGGCGCCCGATCATCTACCTGGGGTTGGTGATCTTTGCCTTGGGCAGTGTCCTGGCGGCCCAGGCCGACTCTATCTGGGGGGTGATCGCGGGGCGCATCCTGCAAGGTGCCGGGGCAATTTCGGCTGCCGTCATGGCGCTGCTCTCGGACCTGACCCGTGAACAACACCGGACCAAGGCCATGGCCATGATCGGCATGAGCATCGGCCTGTCGTTTGCCGTGGCCATGGTCGTCGGGCCACTGCTGACAAGTGCCTTTGGTTTGTCAGGATTGTTCCTTGCCACTGCCGGGCTTGCCCTGGTCGGCATCCTGCTGATCGCCTTCGTCGTGCCCAGTACCCACAGCCTTCTGCAGCACCGCGAGTCGGGTGTGGCGCGCAAGGCACTCGGCCCGACCCTGCGTCATCCGGACCTTTTGCGCCTGGACGTGAGCATCTTCGTGCTGCATGCCGTCCTCATGGCCAGCTTCGTCGCGTTGCCCCTGGCCTTCGTCGAGCGTGGCGGGCTGCCAAAAGAGCAGCACTGGTGGGTCTACCTGACCGCACTGTTCATCTCATTTTTTGCAATGGTGCCGTTCATCATCTACGGCGAAAAAAAGCGCAAGATGAAGCGTGTGTTGGCCGGAGCAGTCAGTGTCTTGCTGCTGACAGAGATATACTTCTGGGAGTGGGCTGACGGTTTGCGCGGACTGGTGATTGGCACCGTGGTATTCTTTACCGCATTCAACCTGCTGGAGGCCTCGCTGCCTTCGCTGGTGAGCAAGGTGTCGCCTGCCGGTGGCAAGGGCACGGCAATGGGGGTTTATTCCACCAGCCAGTTCCTTGGTGCGGCACTGGGTGGAATTCTGGGTGGCTGGCTGTTCCAGCACGGTGGGTTGGACACGGTATTCCTCGGCTGCGCGGTATTGTGTGCAATCTGGCTGATCGTCGCGTTGTCCATGAACGAGCCGCCGTATGTGACCAGCTTGCGCATGCCGCTGACGCCAGAGGCAGCCCGGGAAGCCGGCCTGACCGAGCGACTGATGGCCGTGCCGGGTGTGACCGACGCTGTGGTGGTTGCTGAAGAAGCTGCCATCTATATCAAACTGGATACGAAAATTTTGGACCGTGCGACCCTCGAGCGACTGGTGAATCCAGCCTCTTCGGCGTGCGAAGCCTAGGAGAACGTTATGGCCCGTGGGGTTAACAAAGTCATTCTGGTCGGCACTTGTGGCCAGGATCCCGAAGTCCGCTACCTGCCCAACGGTAACGCCGTGACCAACCTGAGCCTGGCTACCAGCGAGCAGTGGACCGACAAGCAGTCGGGCCAGAAGGTCGAGCGTACCGAGTGGCACCGTGTGTCGCTGTTCGGCAAGGTTGCCGAAATTGCCGGTGAGTACCTGCGTAAAGGTTCGCAGTGCTACATCGAAGGCAAGCTGCAGACCCGCGAGTGGGAAAAAGATGGCATCAAGCGTTACACCACCGAGATCATCGTCGACATCAACGGCACCATGCAGCTGCTCGGCGGGCGCCCGCAGGGCCAGCAGCAAGGCGGTGATCCGTACAACCAGGGTGGCGGCAACTACAACCAGGGTGGTGGTCAACAGCAGTACAACCAGGCCCCGCCGCGCCAGCAGGCCCAGCGCCCGCAACAGGCCCCTCAGCGCCCGGCGCCACAGCAGCCAGCGCCTCAGCCGGCTGCTGACTTCGATAGCTTCGATGACGATATTCCGTTCTGATCAGAACATCAGGCGGCTAGCGAAACCAGAAACCCAGGGCCTTGGCCCTGGGTTTTTTTATGAATGCGGCAGGCCAGCGCAGTCACCTTAGAGGGTGCTTTCACCACCCAGTTCTTCAAGCGCCACCCGGGTGAACTGCGCATCCAGCTCCGGCGTTGCGCCACTGATGCCGATGCCACCGATGTGCATGCCATTCTTGTCCATGATTGGCAGGCCTCCCTCCAGCAAGGTGAGCCCCGGCAACGATGCATAGGGTTTAGCCGGGTGTGCAGGGCGGTGTTCGCCAGAGGTGGGTGAGGCCAAGGGGAAGCGGGCAGAAGTCTCAGCCTTGAGTTGCGCCAGCTTGATACTGGCTTTGTCTGCGCCGTCCATACGGTGGAAATACTTGGGCTTACCGTGGTTGTCGATGATGCTGATGACGATCGCATGGCCTTGGGCCATGGCCGCCAGTTCGGCGGCTGCCGCCATGTTTCGCGCTTGTTGCGAGGTGAGCGACGAAGCTGCTTCGTCCGAAGTGGCTGCAGAAGCGGGTGCGACGATGGCAGTACCGGCGATCAGCAGGCTCAGCAGCAGAGGCTTGGTGTTCATGGGGACAGGTCCTTTGTCGGAATTTTCCTCAATCTAGTAACTTTCTGGGCGGAGTTATGTAGTCCATTTCCGAAAGTGATGAGCCCAGTAACCCGGCATAGTGCTCTCTACCTGACACATGTCATCGCACCTTCTCGATTCTTGACTAGTCTTATCCATTGGCGAGCAGAATTTGGCCCGCCACCGTGACTACCAAGAGGCGCCGGCAATGTTTCGTGCGTCCAAACCTGATCAGGAGTGCACGATGGACCTGAACCGTCGGCAATTCTTCAAGGTCGCCGCTATCGGCCTTGGAGGCTCGAGCCTGGCGGCGTTGGGCATGGCCCCCACGCCAGCCTTTGCCGAGCAGGTGCGCCACTTCAAGCTGGCGCACACCAAAGAGACCCGAAATACCTGCCCGTACTGTTCGGTCGGCTGCGGCCTGATCCTGTACAGCCAGGGCGATGCGGGCAAGAACGTCAAACAGAACATCATTCATATCGAAGGTGACGCCGACCACCCGGTCAACCGCGGCACCCTCTGTCCGAAAGGTGCCGGCCTGTTGGACTTTATCCACAGCCCGAGCCGCCTGCAGTACCCAGAGGTGCGCAAGCCTGGCAGCCAGGAATGGGTACGGGTCAGCTGGGACGAGGCCCTGGACCGCGTTGCCGACCTGATGAAGCAGGACCGTGACGCCAACTTCATCGAGAAGAACGCCCAGGGGCAAACCGTCAACCGCTGGCTCACCACCGGTTTTCTCGCTGCCTCCGCCGCCTCCAGCGAGGCGGGCTACCTGACCCACAAGGTCATCCGCGCAACAGGCATGCTGGGGTTCGATAACCAAGCACGTGTCTGACATGGCCCGACGGTGGCAAGTCTTGCCCCGACGTACGGCCGTGGCGCCATGACCAACCACTGGTCAGATATCGCCAACGCGAATCTGGTCCTGGTGATGGGTGGCAACGCAGCAGAAGCGCATCCGTGCGGCTTCAAATGGGTGACCGAGGCCAAAGCGCACAACAAGGCGCGGCTTATCGTGGTCGACCCGCGATTTACCCGAACGGCTTCGGTGGCCGACTACTACGCGCCAATCCGTACCGGTACCGACATCGCCTTCATGGGTGGGCTGATCAACTACCTGCTGAGCAACGACAAGATCCAGCACGAATACGTGCGCAATTACACCGACGTGTCGTTCATCGTCAAAGAGAACTATGGCTTCGAAGACGGGCTGTTCAGCGGCTACGACGAGGCCAAGCGCGTGTACGCCGACAAGTCCGGCTGGGGATATGAGCTAGGTGAGGACGGCTACGCCAAGGTCGACCCCACACTGCAGCACCCGCGCTGCGTGTTCCAGCTGATGAAGCAGCACTACAGCCGCTATACCCCGGCGTTGGCGAGCATGACCTGTGGCATGCCGCAGGACGCCATGATGAAAGTCTGGGAAGAGATCGCCAGCTGCTCGGTACCGGGCAAGACCATGACGATTCTCTACGCCCTGGGTTGGACGCAACACTCTATCGGTGCGCAAATCATCCGCAGTGCCGCCATGGTGCAGTTGCTGCTGGGTAACGTGGGCATGCCTGGTGGTGGGGTCAACGCGTTGCGCGGCCACTCCAACATCCAGGGCCTCACCGACCTTGGCCTGCTGTCCAATTCGCTGCCGGGCTACCTGACCCTGGCCGGTGACGCCGAGCAGGATTACGCAGCCTATATCGACAAGCGCGCCTCCAAACCGCTGCGCCCGGGGCAGCTGTCTTACTGGCAGAACTACGGCAAGTTCCATGTCAGCCTGATGAAGGCCTGGTACGGTGCCAACGCCACGGCTGAAAACAACTGGGGCTATGACTGGCTGCCCAAGCTCGATGTGCCGGCTTACGATGTGCTGCGCATGTTCGAGATGATGGGGCAGGGCAAGGTCAACGGCTACATGTGCCAAGGCTTCAACCCGATCGCCGCGCTGCCGGACAAGAACCGCGTCACTGCGGCTTTGGCCAAGCTCAAGTGGCTGGTGGTCATGGACCCGCTCGCCACCGAAACCTCGGAGTTCTGGCGCAACATGGGGCCGTTCAACGACGTGGACACGGCCAATATCCAGACCGAAGTGATCCGCCTGCCCACCACCTGCTTCGCTGAGGAAGATGGCTCGCTGGTCAACAGCAGCCGCTGGCTGCAGTGGCACTGGAAAGGTGCCGACGGGCCGGGCGAAACCCGCACCGACGTGCAGATCATGAGCGAGCTGTTCCTGCGCCTGCGTCAGCGTTACCAGACCGAGGGCGGTACCTACCCTGATGCGATCATGAACATCAGCTGGCCGTACAAGATTGCTGATGAGCCATCCCCCGAGGAACTGGCCAAGGAAATGAACGGCTGGGCGGTCACCGACCTTACCGATGCTGCCGGTGCAGCCCTCAAGGCTGGCCAGCAATTGTCGGGCTTCGGTCAACTCAAGGACGATGGCAGCACGGCATCGGGTTGTTGGATCTTTGCCGGCTGCTGGACCGAGCAGGGCAACCAGATGGCTCGCCGCGATAACAGCGACCCGTACGGCATGCACCAGGTGCAGAACTGGGCCTGGGCTTGGCCGGCCAACCGCCGCATCCTCTACAACCGTGCCTCCAGCGACCCGCAAGGTCAGCCTTGGGATCCGGAAAAGAAACGCCTGGTGTGGTGGAACGGCAAGACCTGGACCGGAACCGACGTGCCCGACTTCAAGGTCGACTCGCCACCCGAGGCGGGGATGAACCCGTTCATCATGAACCCCGAGGGCGTGGCGCGGTTCTTCGCCATCGACAAGATGGCCGAAGGCCCGTTCCCCGAGCACTACGAGCCGTTCGAAACGCCGATTGGCATCAACCCGCTGCACCCGCAGAACAAGAAGGCGATCAGCAACCCGGCCGGGCGCATCTTCGACTCGGTATGGGACACCCTCGGCAAGCACGATGAATTCCCGTACGCGGCGACCACCTACCGGCTGACCGAGCACTTCCACTTCTGGAGCAAGCATTGCCGGCTCAACGCCATCGCCCAGCCCGAGCAGTTCGTCGAGATCGGCGAGGTGCTGGCCAATGAAAAAGGCATCAAGGCTGGCGACCGGGTGCGGGTGTCGAGCAAGCGTGGCCATATCGACGCGGTGGCGGTCGTGACCAAGCGGATTCGCCCGCTGCAGGTCAACAACCAGACCGTGCACCAGATCGGCATTCCGCTGCACTGGGGCTTCACCGGCGCAACCCGGCATGGCTACCTGACCAACACCCTGGTGCCATTCCTGGGTGACGGCAACACGCAGACGCCAGAGTCCAAGTCGTTCCTCGTCAAAGTGGAGAAACTCTGATGGCCAGCCAAGACATCATCGCCCGCTCGGCCACCACCACCGTGCCGCCCTCGGTACGCCAGCAGCAGGAAGTCGCCAAGCTGATCGACACCACCAAGTGCATCGGCTGCAAGGCTTGCCAGGTGGCGTGTTCGGAGTGGAACGAACTGCGTGACGAGGTCGGCCACAACCACGGCACCTACGACAATCCCCAGGACCTCACTGCCGAGACCTGGACGCTGATGCGCTTTACCGAGCACGAGCGCGACGACGGCAACCTGGAATGGCTGATCCGCAAGGACGGCTGTATGCATTGTGCCGAGCCAGGCTGCCTCAAGGCGTGCCCAAGCCCAGGGGCGATCATCAAGCATGCCAACGGTATCGTCGACTTCAACCAGGACCACTGCATTGGCTGTGGCTATTGCATCACCGGCTGCCCGTTTAACATTCCGCGCATCTCGCAGAAAGACCACAAGGCGTACAAGTGCACCCTGTGCTCCGACCGCGTGACCGTGGGCCTGGAGCCGGCTTGTGTGAAAACCTGCCCGACCGGGGCAATTGTGTTCGGCACCAAGGACGAGATGAAGGTGCATGCCGCCGAGCGCATCGTCGACCTGAAATCGCGTGGCTACGACAACGCCGGGTTGTATGACCCGGATGGCGTCGGCGGTACCCACGTGATGTACGTGTTGCACCATGCTGATACCCCCAAGCTGTATGCCGGCCTGCCGGACCAGCCGGTGATCAGCCCGCTGGTGGGGTTGTGGAAGGGCTTTACCAAGCCCCTGGCCTTGTTGGCGATGGGCGCAGCGGTGCTGGCCGGGTTCTTCCACTATGTGCGGGTCGGGCCTCAGCGGGTGGAGGAGGACGAACACCCGGCCGCAGCCGACCCGAGCGTGCAGACAGTGGACCCTGCAGTGCATGTCTATGATCCGAGCAAGCCCGGTGGGCAAGGGGAGCAGCGGCCATGAACGACAACAAACCCATCTTGCGTTACAACGCCAACGAGCGCAGCAACCACTGGCTGGTGGCGATCCTGTTCTTTCTCGCCGGGCTGTCGGGGTTGGCGCTGTTTCACCCGGCACTGTTCTGGCTTAGCAACTTGTTTGGCGGTGGGCCGTGGACGCGCATCCTGCACCCGTTTCTGGGGGTGGCGATGTTCGTGTTCTTCGTTGGCTTGGTGGTGCGCTTCTGGCGGGCCAACTTCATCACCGCGAATGATCGCCTCTGGCTGCGGCGGGTTGACCGGGTAATGCGTAACCAGGAGGAGGGCGTACCGCCAATGGGCAAGTACAACGCCGGGCAGAAGCTGCTGTTCTGGACCCTGCTGGTGTGCATGCTGGTCTTGCTGGTCAGTGGTGTGGTGATCTGGCGAGCGTATTTCAGCCACTGGTTCGGCATCGAGGTAATTCGCCTGTCGGCGTTGCTGCATGCACTGGCGGCCTTCGTGCTGATCCTCAGCATTATCGTGCACATCTACGCCGGTATCTGGATCAAAGGCTCGATTGGCGCCATGCTGCACGGCTGGGTAAGCCGCGCCTGGGCACGCAAGCACCATGAACTGTGGTACCGCGAAGTGACTGGCGACAAGCCGCCGAGTCATCACGGACGAAAAGAAGGATGAGCGCTTGAGCACGATACTCGAACCTGGGCAGATCGAAGCGTCGGCGGTGATGCCGCCGTTTCTGCACCTGCCGCCGGCCAACCTGTTTGAAGTGCGGGCTGCGCGTTTGGACACGCTGGCCCAGGGCAATGCCCTGGGCGACTACCTGAGGCTGGTTGCGCGGTTGTGCCGTGTGCAGCAGCAGCTTGTGGATAACCCCCCTGGCGCCCTGCCGGTGGCTGAGGCGCGCCAGCGCCTGTGCATAAGCCATGGTTTGCCGCCGCTGGCGGCAGACAGCCTGGTACGTGACGGGGCTTGGCTGGTCTGGTTGCAGGCCTTGCTCGGTCACTTTGGCGACGACCCCCATGGTCCGTTGGCGGAGGCCTTGCAGGTCCTGCGTGACAGTGATGACAACCAGCGCAAAGGCTGGGGGTTCGCGTTGCTGGCAGGGCAGTATGACGCGGTGCCGGCCGCACTGGTGCCATTGCTCGGGGCTGCGTTGCAGGCGGCCTGGTCCAGTTGGCTGCTGGCATTGCCGGCGCCTGAACTCAAACCCGCTGGCAGCCTGGCCCAGTGCCCGGCCTGCGGCTCGCCGGCGATGGCCGGGGTGGTACGCAACCGTGGCAAGCACAACGGCCTGCGCTATATGGTGTGCTCGTTGTGTGCCTGTGAATGGCATGTGGTGCGGGTCAAGTGCGTGTACTGCGAGTCGAGCAAGGACTTGCGCTATACCAGCCTTGATAATGACCGCCATTTACCCGGCAAGGCGCCCCTACGGGCCGAGTGCTGCCCGGGGTGTGAAAGCTACCTCAAGCAGAACTACCTCGAAAACGACGCAGCGGCCGAGCCCTTGGCCGACGACCTGGCCAGCCTTGCGCTGGACATGCGCCTGGACGAGGAAGGTTTTCATCGCCTGGCGCCCAACCTGATGCTTGCGCCCGGTTAGTGGGTGAGTGTCTACACTGAAAAACCGAGTCGCCTGCTTCGCGGGTGAACCCCTTCCTTAAAGACCTGGTACAGGATCAGACACCTGCGCAGCCTTTTTTGAAGGTCGGCTCACCCGCGAACAGGCCAGTACCGACGACGGATCAATCCTAGGTAGTACCGCATGTCCAACAGCCTCGCCAGCGACACCCCACGCTTGCCGTCCATCGACACCCTCCTGCGCCATCCGGCCTGCCTCCCACTGATCGACCGCCACGGCCGCGATGCGGTCTTGAGCGCCCTGCGCCAATTGCTGGACGACCTGCGGGAGCCCGCGCGCAGCGGCCAGCTCAGTGCCGCCGAACTGTCTCTCGAGATCCTTCTGGGCCGCGCCGGCGAACGTCTGGCCGCCCAGCAACGCAGCCAGGTACGCCGAGTGTTCAACCTCACCGGCACCGTGCTGCATACCAACCTCGGCCGTGCCCTGCTGCCGGAAGAAGCCATCGAGGCGATGCAGACCGCCGCCCGCTACCCGCTCAACCTGGAGTTCGACCTGGCCAGCGGCAAGCGTGGTGACCGCGACGACCTGATCGAGGGCCTTATCCGCGAGCTGACCGGCGCCGAGGCGGTTACCGTGGTCAACAACAATGCCGCGGCGGTACTGCTGGCGCTCAACAGCCTGGGTGCGCGCAAGGAGGGCATTATCTCGCGCGGCGAACTGATCGAGATCGGTGGCGCCTTCCGCATCCCGGACATCATGGCCCGCGCCGGGGTGAAGCTGCACGAGATCGGCACCACCAACCGTACCCATGCCCGCGATTACGAGGCTGCCATTGGCCCGCGAACCGGGTTACTGATGCGCGTGCACTGCAGCAACTACAGCATTCAAGGTTTCACCACCCAGGTGCCGACCGCCGAGCTGGCGCGAATCGCCCACCAGCATGACCTGCCACTGCTCGAAGACCTCGGCAGCGGTAGTTTGCTCGATCTCACCCGCTGGGGCCTGCCGGCCGAGCCCACGGTGCGCCAGGCCCTGGCTGATGGCGCCGATCTGGTGACCTTCAGTGGCGACAAGCTGCTGGGCGGCCCGCAGGCCGGGATCATCGTCGGGCGCAAGGCATTGATCGCCAGGATCAAGAAAAACCCGCTCAAGCGTGCGCTGCGGGTCGACAAGATCACCCTGGCGGCACTCGAAGCGGTGCTGGCGCTGTACCGCAACCCGGACCGGTTGGCCGAGCGCCTGCCCAGTTTGCGCTTGTTGACCCGTGGCCAGGCCGATATCCAGGCCCAGGCCGAACGCCTGCTGCCAGACCTCCAGGCCCGCCTTGGTGCGCAATGGGTCGTCAGCGTAGAACCTGCGCTGGGCATGATAGGCAGTGGCAGCCAGCCGGTTGCGCGCCTGCCCAGTGCCGCGCTGTGCCTGCGCCCGCAGGTGTCAAAGAAGTTGCGCGGGCGCAGCCTGCATGTGCTGGAGCGCGCCCTGCGGGGCCTGCCGGTGCCAGTGCTTGGTCGCATCGACGACGACGCGCTATGGCTGGACCTGCGCCAGCTGGACGACGAAGCCCAATGGCTGGCGCAATTGCCGGCGTTGCAGTTGGGGCCCGTGCAGTGATCGTTGGTACCGCCGGCCACATCGACCATGGCAAGACCGCACTGCTGAAGGCATTGACCGGCCAGGCCGGTGACCTGCGCCAGGAAGAGCGTGAGCGGGGCATGACCATCGACCTGGGTTACCGCTACGCGGCGCTGGCCGAAGGGGCACCGCTGACGGGCTTCATCGATGTGCCGGGCCACGAGCGGTTTATCCACAACATGCTGGCCGGGGCCCATGGCATAGACGTGGTGCTGCTGGTGGTGGCGGCAGACGATGGCGTCATGCCGCAGACACGTGAGCACCTGGCAATCATCGAGCTGTTGGGTATCCCCCAGGCACTGGTGGCGATCAGCAAGTGCGACCGCGTCGAGCCGGCGCGCCTGGCCCAGGTGCAGGCGCAGGTCAATGAGCTGCTGGCGCCAGGGCCCTATGCCGGGGCGCGGCAGTTCCCGGTGTCGAGCCTTGGCGGGGAGGGCATCGACGCGTTGCGCCAAGCCTTGCTGCAGGCGCAAACCGCTGTGCGGCAACGCAGTGCGCAAGGCGGTTTTCGCCTGGCTATCGACCGCGCCTTCGCCGTTACCGGTGCGGGGGTGGTGGTGACTGGCACGGCGCTGGCCGGTCGGGTGAGTGCCGGCGATACCCTGGTCCTGGGCAAGGCCGGCAAGGCGGTGCGGGTGCGGGGCCTGCATGCACAAAACCAGGCCGCGCTGGTAGCGCAGGCCGGCCAGAGAGTGGCGCTCAACATCGCAGCCGAACGCCTGAGCGCAGAGCAGGTTCACCGTGGCGACTGGCTGCTGCCGCAGTGGCTGCACGCGCCCAGTGTTCGGGTGGATATCGAGTTGACCCTGCTGCCGGGCGAGCTGCGGGCGTTCGAGCACTTCAGTGCCGTGCATGTGCACCTCGGCACCCAGGACGTGACGGCCCGTGTCGCGTTGCTGGAAGGTGAAACCCTGGCCGCCGGCCAGCGCATGTTTGCCCAGTTACTGCTCAATGCGCCGTTGCAGGCCGTGCATGGCGACCGCCTGGTGCTGCGTGACCAGCGTGCTCAGCGCACCTTGGGCGGCGGCAGGGTACTCGATCCGTTTGCCCCCAGCCGCCAGCGCCGCAGCCCCGAGCGTCTACGCCAGCTGCAGGCGCTGCGGGATGCCCAGGGCCTGGAGCAGGCGCTGCCGGCACTGCTGGCCAGTGCGCCCGGTGGTATCGACCCACAGCGCCTTGAGCGGCAGTTCAATCGCCTGCGCGAAACCTGGCAGCTACCGGCGAACGTGTTGGTGGTGGCCACGCGGCAGGGCCAGCTGCTGTTCGCCAGCGCCCAGTGGCAGGCGCTGAAACGGCAGGTGCTGGCGCAACTTGCCCGCTTCCACGAGCAAGAACCCGATCAGCTGGGCCCCGACCGTGACCGCCTGCGGCGCTTTACTGCACTGCCGTTGGAGCGGCCTGCGTTTGTCAGCCTGCTTGAGGAACTGCTAGAGGAAGGGGCGATTGCCGCCAGTGGCCCCTGGCTGCATTTACCGGATCACAAGGTCCAGTTGAGTGAAGCCGACGAGGCACTGTGGGCGCGCCTGCAGCCCAGGTTGCTGGCGGGGCAGTTCGACCCGCCCTGGGTCAGGACATTGGCGGCAGAAGAGAACTGCCTTGAAGCCGACGTTCGTTTGTTGTTGCGCAAGCTGGCGCGTTTGGGCGTGGTGCACCAGGTGGTGCGCGACCTGTTCTACCCCGCAGCGACGCTACAGCGCATGGCAGAGCTGCTGCTGGGGCAGGCGGGTGGCACTTCAGTAGTGCAGGTTGCTGCGTTTCGCGATATGTTGGGCATCGGTCGCAAGCGCAGTGTGCAGATTCTGGAATACTTCGACCGCATCGGCCTGACCCGCAGGGTGGCCGAGCAGCGTCACATTCGCGCTGACAGCGCCCTCGCCCAGCAGTACGCCAGGCACTGAGTTCAAGGAAGGCAATCGCGCCCGGTGGCGCGGCCGGGCTTCAAACCCGGTTGGGGACGGCAGCCGTTCCCGGGCAGGTTCGACTCCCGCTGCCTTCCGCCATCTTCTTTTCTTGCCCGGGCGAGTTGCGGGCAGCGCCTACGCCCGCTCCCCACACAGGTCCAGGGCAAACCAGCGTTCTGCTGATTCCACATCCAACCCTGCACCCAGCAGCGCAACCATCTTGCCCAGCGCTGCCTCGCGGGTCATGCCGCCGCCACTGACCAGGCCCGCGCTACGCAGTCGGTTGCCTGCCGCATAGGTATCGAATACCACTGAGCCTTCAGGGCATTGGCTGATTGCCGCCAGCAGCACCCCGCGCTGGCGCGCTGCACGCAGTACCTCGAGCAACGCCAGGTCATCCGACGGCCCGGTACCACTGCCATAGCACTCCAGCAGCAAGCCTTGCACGCCGCTGCCCAGCAAGGCCTGCAGATGGCTGGCCTGCAGCCCCGGGAACACGGGCACTACCGCCAGGTTGACCGGCTGGCGCGGCTGGCGGTAATCCAGCTCGGCCGGGATGGCTGCCGCACGCTGGCTGTCGCGATGCCGCGGCAGGGCAACGAACGCATCGAACGCTTCACTGCGCAACTTGGTAGCCTGGCAACCGTGCACCAGCTGCCCATGGAAGTACAGCTGCACGCCGTCTTCCAGCCCTTGTTCGAACAGGCGCAGCGCGCCACACAGGTTGGGCCAGGCGTCGCTGTCGGGGGCGCCGGCCGGCAGCATCGAACCGGTCAGCAGTACCGGCACGGGCAAGCCCAGCAGCAGGAACGACAAGGCAGCCGCGCTATAGGCCAGGCTATCGGTGCCGTGCAGCACCAGCACCCCATCATGGCCAGCGTCCACCGCCGTGACGATGGCGTCACGCATGGCCAGCCAGTTGTGCTGTTGCATGTTGGCGCTGTCCAGCAGCGGGTTCAGCTCTTGCAGGGTCCACTGCAGCTGGGGGGCATCGGACAGTTGCGCGAAGTGTTCACGCATCCGCCCGTCGAAACCGCCGGCCGGTGCCAGGCCCTCCGGGGTTTCGAGCATGCCGATGGTGCCACCGGTATAGAGAACGAGAAGATTCTTGACTGCACGCATGGAAAGCATCCGTGGCGGTGAGCGGAGAAAAAAGCCGCCCACGGACGGGGCGGCTTGGGCAGGGCAGGATATCAGCGCTGTGGCTGGGCCTGGACGGCTGCTTTGTCAGCGGCTGTTTCCAGCTGAGGGTTGGCTGGCCAGGCGTTGCGGTCCAGGTCCAGGTCGGCGAACTTGGTCGAATCGAACACTGGCTGCTTGATACCGGCCTTGCGCTGGTCGTCGTAGTCGCGCATCACCCGCAGGCCAATCTTGAACAACAGGGCCAGGGCGATCAGGTTGACGAAGGCCAGGCAGGTCATGGTGATGTCGGCGAAGGCGAACACGGTCGACAGGTCTTGCATCGAACCCCACACCACCAGCGCCAGTACCAGGCCACGGAACACCATCAGTACCACGCGGTTGCGGCTGAGGAACTGCAGGCTGTTCTCGCCCAGGTAATAGTTGTAGAGAATGCAGGTGAACACGAACAGCGACAGCGCAACGCTGACGAACACGCGGCCCCAGTCACCCACCACCGCGGCCAGCGAGTTCTGGGTCAGGACAATGCCGTCGCCCTCGAAGCCTGGGGTGTAGAAGCCCGACAGCAGGATCAGCAGTGCGGTGCAGGTGCAGATCACGAAGGTGTCGAGGAACACGCTGAAGGCCTGGACCACGCCCTGCGCGCCCGGGTGTTTCACTGCCGCCACGGCCGCAACGTTCGGTGCACTGCCCAAGCCTGCTTCGTTGGCGAACACGCCCCGCTTCACGCCCATGACGATGGCGCTGCCGAGCAGGCCGCCAAACGCAGGGTCAAGGCCGAAGGCGCTTTTGAAGATGGTTTCCAGCATGGCGGGTACGTGGTCGATCTGGGTGCCGATCACGTACAGGGTCACGCCGATGTAGGCCAGGGTCTTGACCGGCACCAGCAGGTCCGAGACCGCCGCGATGCGCTTGATGCCACCGATGAAGGTGATGGCCAGCAGCACGGCCAGCACCAGCCCGGTGTGGCTTGGCTTGAAGTCGAAGGCATTTTGCAGCGAATGGGTAACGGTGTACGACTGCAGGCCGATGAAGGCGAAGCCGTAGGTCACCAGCAGCAGGATCGAGAACACGATGGCCATGCTTTTCAGCTTCAGGCCATGCTGGATGTAGTAGGCCGGGCCGCCACGGTACAAGCCGTCGCCATCGGCGCGTTTGTACACCTGGGCCAGGGTACATTCGAAGAAACTGCTGGCCATGCCGACCAGGGCAGTGACCCACATCCAGAACACCGCGCCAGGGCCGCCCAGGGTCACGGCAATGCCGACCCCGGCGATGTTACCGGCGCCCACGCGGCCAGCCAGGCTCAGCATCAGGGCCTGGAAGGAGCTCAACTGGCCTGCCTGGCCACGCAGCGATTCCTTGAACACGGCGAACATGTGGCCGAAATGGCGGAACTGTACGAACCGCGAACGGATGGTGAAGTAACCGCCGAGACCGACGATCAGCACGATGAGGAGTTTCCCCGAGAGGAAATCGTTGAGTGCTTCGAGCATTGGAAAATGACCTCGATTCTTATTCTTCGTGTGGATTGATCAGCGGACGGCAGGCGCACCGCTATTCGTTGGGGCGCATGGTTGGCCATGACAAGAGTCGTTACAATTTCGCGGGTTGCTCTGACTTGATGCGACTTGATGCTACAATGGCGTCATTCGCGTCACCTGGATTCTGCACATGAGTGAGCATTTCGCTACCAACCTCAAACTGGCTTGCAGCCACTACCGCTCTATTTCCGAAGTTTGCCGCCAGCTCTCGATCAACCGAGCGCAGTTCAACAAGTACCTCAGCGGGCAGAGCCGTCCGACGGCTTTCAACCTGAAACGCATCGGTGATTTCTTTGGTGTCGAGGATTACGAGCTGAACCTGCCTGCCGAGCAGTTCGCCCGCCTGATCGGTGCCCGCGTCTCGACCCTGGTCGAACAACCCAGCGACCCGATCAGTGAACTGTTCCGCCCGCTGCATGAGCACGCCGGCAACCTGTCGCGGTATTGCGGTTATTACTTCGAGTATTCGAACTGCATGTCGGTGCCTGGCACGATCCTGGTGTCGCTGGTGCACCTGTGGGAAGAGCGGGGGCGTTTTCTGTTCGAGCGCCAGGAGCGGCAGGAGCGCTCCAGCGCCACGGACCTGCATGCTGAAGTCCGTTGTCGCTATCTGGGCGCGGCGTTTCAGTTGCAGGACCGGGTATTCCTCATCGACTACGAGTCGCTGACCTTCAACGAAATGAGCCAGACCATCCTGATTCCCAGCTTCAAAAGCCGGATCACCCGCCTGAACGGCCTGAAGGCCGGGGTTTCCAGCGGCGACCGGCGCAACCCGGCCTGCACACGGGTGGTGTGGGAGTACCTGGGTGAGGAGATCAATCGCATCAATGCCTACCGACAGGTCAAACTGTACCGCCCGGATGATCCGCGTATAGATGATGACGTCAGGGCACGGCTGAGCGTGGGGCCGTTGCGCAACAGTTTGTTTGAGATTGAATAGGCGGTTTGCCTCATTAAACCCTGTGGTTGGACTTCCCCGCCCGGAAACCGCAAAATGACCCACTTTCCTTAATCAACCTCTCCGGATCTGCTGACTCTATGCGTATGCGCCTAATGCTGTTGGGTGGTGGCAATGCCCTCGGGCAAGCGCTGATTCGTCTTGGGGCCGAGGAGGACATCGCATTCCTGGCGCCGCGCCCGCCCGAGAACGGCTGGACGCCGGCGAGCCTGACCCAGTTGCTTGACGACCATCGCCCCGATGCCCTGGTGAACCTGGCCTATTACTTCGACTGGTTCCAGGCCGAGTCGGTCAGCGAGCCGCGCCTGGCGCAGCAGGAGCGGGCAGTCGAGCGGCTGGCAGAGCTGTGCCAGCACCACCAGATCACCCTGGTGCAGCCTTCCAGCTACCGGGTATTCGATGGCTCGCGGGCCACTGCCTACAGCGAGAAGGACGAGCCCGTACCCCTGGGGCTGCGTGGCCAGGCCTTGTGGCGGATCGAGCAGAGCGTGCGTGCGGCGTGCCCGCAACATGTGCTGCTGCGCTTTGGCTGGTTGTTGGACGAAAGCATCGATGGCTCGCTCGGTCGTTTCCTGACCCGTGCCGAGCAACCGGCCGAGTTGCTGCTGGCCGATGACCGGCGCGGCAATCCCACACCTGTGGACGATGCGGCCCGGGTGATCCTGTCTGTGCTCAAGCAACTCGATTGCAACGCGCCGCTATGGGGCACCTACCATTACGCCGGCAACGAGGCGACCACGCCGTTGGTGTTGGGCCAGGCGATCCTGGCCGAGGCCGGCCAATATCGCCAGCTGGCAGTGCAGGCACCCACGGCGCAAGCGCATGCCGCGCGGCCGGATGCCAGCGAAGAGCCGCAGCATGCCGTATTGGCCTGCAAGAAAATTCTTCATACCTTTGGCATCAAGCCGCGTGCCTGGCGCGCCGGCTTGCCGCCCCTACTGGACCGTTTCTACCGCCATGGCTGATGCCCCCATCCTGATCACCGGCGGTGCCGGCTTCATTGGTTCCCACCTGTGCGATGCGTTGTTGGACAAAGGCTACGCCGTACGCATTCTCGATGACTTGTCCACTGGCCGGCGGGACAACCTGCAGGTCGACCACCCACGGCTGGAACTGATCGAAGGCGATGTCGCCGATGCTGCTCTGGTCATGCGGGCTGCGGCAGGTTGCAGTGCCGTGGTGCACCTGGCCGCAGTGGCTTCGGTGCAGGCCTCGGTCGAAGATCCGGTGCGTACCCACCAGAGCAATTTCATCGGCACCCTCAATGTTTGTGAAGCCATGCGCGTGCACGGTCTGCGCCGGGTGGTGTTCGCCTCCAGTGCCGCCGTGTACGGCAACAATGGCGAGGGCGAGTCGATCGCCGAGGATACGCCCAAGGCACCGCTGACGCCCTATGCCGTGGACAAGCTGGCCAGTGAGCAATACCTGGACTTCTACCGCCGTCAGCACGGGCTGGAGCCGGTGGTGTTCCGCTTCTTCAATATTTTCGGGCCTCGCCAGGACCCGTCCTCGCCCTATTCCGGGGTTATCAGCATCTTTTGCGAGCGTGCTGTGCAGGGCCTGCCGATCACCGTGTATGGGGATGGCGAGCAGACCCGCGATTTCCTGTATGTAGGCGACCTCGTGCAAGTGATGGTGCAGGCACTGGAGCAGCCGCAGGTCGAGGAGGGTGCGGTGAACATCGGCCTCAACCAGGCAACGTCGATCAACCAGATGCTCGCGGCGCTGCAGAAAGTCGTGGGCAGCTTGCCAGCGGTGACCTACGCGGCGGCGCGTGCCGGTGATATTCGCCATTCGCGGGCCGATAACCAGCGCTTGCTGGCGCGGTTTGCATTCCCGCAGGCTACGCCGATGGTCGAGGGGCTGGCCCGGCTACTGGGTAAAAGCTGAAGTCACGGGCCAAGCGTTGCCCTGCCTGCACGGCCTGTAGGAGCAACTGTCTTTCTCAAAATTTGAAAAGCCTGCGCGATTCATTGTGGGAGCGGGCGTGCCCGCGAAGCAGGCGACGCGGTGTCTGGCACCGGCTGCGCCTGTGTTCGCGGGCACGCCCGCTCCCACAGGAACCGTGTGATCTTCGAGTCCTGCATTTTGGCTGTTGATCTACACCCTCTTCGGCTGAGGCAACACCAGATCCCTCTCTCAAGACACAAGCGGCCTTGTGTCGCGACAGGGCTGCGCAGCAGCCCCAGGATCAGCCATGGCGCACCACCTTGCGCACGCAGTCCTCGGGGTTCAACATCCGCCCATCCAGGCTTCTCACCTGTAACGGTTCAAGCCCCTGCCCGCTGCCGGCGTCCACCAGCGCTGAACGCGTTTCACCCGCCTCGAAAAGATACCGTTCCCCCCATTGCCGCAAACCCACCACCAGCGGAAATACCGCGCGCCCTTTCCCAGTCAGCACATATTCCTTGTAGGCACTGCCATCCGAGGCTGGCTGCAGCTCCAGCAAACCGCTTTCCACCAGCCACTTGAGCCGTGAGGCGAGGATGTTCTTCGCCAGCCCCAGATTCTTCTGAAACTCACTGAAGCGACGCAAGCCATCAAAAGCATCGCGAAGGATCATCAGCGCCCAGCGGTCACCCAGCACTTCCAAGGCCCGGGCGACGGGGCATTGCGCGTTGTTTGCATCGAGCATGGAGGCTCCTTGTCCTGAATGACTGGTTGCAGATTAAAACCACGTTTGTTAAATAGCCAGCAGGTAGTTTCAAAATGAAACCAGATTGACGAGGTCGGGCCATGCAACCTTCACTGACACGCTGGATAACGCTACTGCTTGCCACTGCCAGCGGCATGGCGGTGGCAACGGTGTACTTTGCGCAACCGTTGCTGGACTCGATGGCTGCCGACTTGGGGGTAGCGCGGCAGCAGATTGGTTGGGTGGTTGGTGCGACCCAGGCGGGCTACGCCTTGGGCTTGCTGTTGGTCGTGCCGCTGGGTGACCGGGTGAACCGCAAGCGCCTGCTGCTGGGCCAACTGCTGTTCTCGGCGCTGGCGCTGACGGCTGTCGGCATGGCGCCGAACTGGGCGGTGTTGCTGCTGGCGTTGACCATCACCGGGCTGATGGCCGTGATGGTGCAATTGATGGTGGCGCACGCTGCCAGCCTGGCCGCCCCCGGTCAGCAAGGGCAGGCGGTAGGTACCGTCACCAGTGGCGTGGTACTGGGTATTTTGCTGGCGCGGCTGGTCTCCGGCGGGCTGGCTGACCTGGCAGGTTGGCGCTGCGTGTACTGGGTGGCTGCAAGCCTGTTGGTGGCGCTGGCCGCAGTGATGTGGCGCAGCTTGCCCGCCGTGCCTGCAACCCGGCATCGCACCAGCTTCCGCGCACTGATCGCCGGCCAGTTCAGCCTTTACCGGCACGACCGGCTGCTAGGTCAGCGTGGCGTGTTTGGCGGGTTGATCTTCGCTGCATTCAGCGTGCTGTGGAGTGCCATGGTAATGCCCCTCAGCGCTGCGCCATTGGCGTTCAGCCATACCGAGGTCGGTCTGTTCGGCCTAGCAGGTGTAGCGGGCACGTTGGCCGCATCGCGTGCCGGGCGCTTGGCCGACCAGGGGCAGGGTGAGCGGACCACGGGGCTGGCGCTGTTGCTGCTGACGCTTTCATGGCTGCCCGCGGCCATGCTCGGGCAATCCGTGATGGCCTTTGTCCTCGGCGTGCTGATGCTGGATTTTGCCGTGCAGGCGGTGCATGTCACCAACCAGACGGTGTTGGTGGCCGGGCGTGGCGAAATGGCCAGCCGCCTGATTGCGGCCTACATGTGCTGTTATTCGCTGGGGAGCGGGGTGGGGGCGGTGCTGGCGAACTGGTGTTATGCGCACTGGGGTTGGGTAGCGGTGTGCGGCCTGGGCATGGCCATCAGCGCGGCGGCCCTGGCTTATTGGCTGTGGCTGCAACGCGCAAGGGCGGCCGAAGCCGCCCTGCAGTGTTCCGGTCAGAACTTGTAGCCTAGGCCGACCATGTACACCCATGGGTCGACATCCACGTCGACCTTGGTCTTGCTGTAGCCCAGCGCGGTGGGGCCGTTGACGCTGGCCTTGGTGTCGATGTCCACATACCAGACCGCGGCGTTGACCAGCAGGTTGTCCGTGAGCATGTAGTCCATGCCCAACTGGCCGGCGATACCCACCGAGTCTTGTAGCTTCAGGTTGCTGAAGCCCTGCTGCTTGCGGGCGCTGCTGAGGTCTTCATCGAAGAACAGGGTGTAGTTGATACCTACGCCGGCATACGGCTGGAACTTGGAGTTCGGTTCCATCGGGTAGTACTGCAGCGACAGTGTTGGCGGCAGTTGCTTGATGTCGGCCAGCTTGCCGTCCAGCCCGCCACCCAGGCCTTTTACGCCTACGGTGTGCTTGAACGGCGTAGCCGCCAGCAGCTCCAGGCCAACGTGGTCGGTGAGCATGTAGGCGAAGGCCAGGCCCAGCTGGGTGTCGCTGTCCAGTGTCGCCTTGGTGCCCGAAACCTTGTTGCCGTCGAATTTCAGGTCGCTGCTGCTCTCATTCGGCGCAGTGGTGATTGCACCGGCGCGAACGATGACATCACCCGCCTGGTGGGCGTGGGCAACAGGGGCGGCGAAGGCCAGTGCCGCGAATGCGGCCCCGAGCAAGGACTTGTTCATGGAAGCTCCCAGAGGACGTTAATAATCGAGTAGTCCAATGGTACGGATGGGTCTAAACAGAATGTTTGACCCAGCTCAACGAAGCGTCTTCATGAACCGGTAATAGCGCTCACTTCAGCTCATAAGCGTAGATTTTTTCGGCTTCCATCTGGTAGCCGGCATCGGCCAGTTCGCTGCTGGAGGCTTTGACCTGCATTTTTCCCTCGATCCAGTAGGGTTGATAAAGGTCTTCGACGCGCACGCCCATTTCGCTGAAAATGTGCACGATCTGGTTCGAGGGCGGTGGCGGCACATGGATGCACGCGCCGTAGTAAGGCACCAGCAGAAACTCGGTGGTGCGCCCCTCCTCGCTGACTTCCAGCGGCACAATATACCCGGGCAGTTTGACCTGCTGGCCATCGAGGCTTTTCACCACCGGCGCGTTCGGCGCCTGCTGCCGGGCTGCTGGCGCAGACTCGGCGGCCAGGGCGTTGCTCAATTGCGACATGTCGTGCAAGGGGGTGAGTTGCGGTGGAATGACCGGGGCGCCTTCCGGGATCAGCGCTGGCCAGTCGAGCTCCCTGGGTTCGGCGGCCCACAGCGGCATCGCTGCCACAAGCAGCAGGATCAGCAGCTTTTGCAGTGCCGGCTTCTTCGCGGGTGAACCCGCACCTACACGGGGAACGCGACCCGATGTAGGAGCGGGTTTACCCGCGAAGCAGGCGGTGAGGTGTTTGATCATTACGCGCACTCATAGGTGTATGGACAGGCCATCGGCCAACGACTGCCGATAGGCGCGCCACGCTGGTACGCTGCCCATCAGCAGTGCAGCCCCCAGGATGATAGCCAGCAAGCTCCATTCATGAGCGCTCGGCAGCGCCAGCGGCAAGTACAAACCATAGTTGGCCTGTACATACCCCTGTGCCAAGGCGATACCCGCATACAGCAAGCCCAGCCCGGCGACGATGCCGACTGCCGCCAGTGACAGCGCCTCCAGCACCAGCAGCCCGGCGATATGCCACGGCCTGGCCCCTACGGAACGCAAGATCGCCATCTCCCGGCGGCGTTCGTTGAGGCTGGTGAGAATGGCCGTGAGCATGCCGATCAGGCCCGTGAGCACAACGAACAGCGAAACCACGAACAAGGCTTGTTCGGCCGTGCCCATCAGGCTCCACAGCTCCTGCAAGGCAACGCCAGGCAGGATCGCCAGCAGCGGTTCGTTGCGGTACTCGTTGATTTCCCGCTGCAGGCTGAACGTGGCGATCTTGTTGTTCAGGCCCAGCATGAACGCCGTGATGGCGGCAGGTTGCAGGTCCATGCTCCGTGCTTGCTCGGCGCTGATGCGCCCGGCGCCACGTGCCGGCACGCCATTGTGCCAGTCGATATGGATCGCCTCCATGCCGCCCAGGCTGATGTGCAGGGTGCGGTCGACCGGTGTGCCGGTACGCTTGAGCACGCCCACCACGGTGAACGGTTTGTCGTCATGCTTGACCAGGCTGATTGCGGCCACACCGTGCGCCAGCACCAGCTTGTCCCCCAGCTTGTAATGCAGTGCCTCGGCCACTTCGGCACCCAGTACCACCTCGAACGGGTCACTGGCGAATTCGCGGCCCTGGTTCAGCTGCAGGTGCTGTTTGCGGCCGTACTGGTAATGCTCGAAGTAGTCGGCAGTGGTGCCCATTACCCGGTAGCCGCGGTGCGAGTCGCCCAGCGAGATCGGAATCGCCCACTTCACCCGTGGGTCATGGGCGTAGTGCTGAAAACTGTCCCAGCGGATGTTGTTGGTGGCGTTGCCGATCCGGAATACCGAATACAGCAGCAGGTTCACCGAGCCCGAGCGCGCGCCCACGATCAGGTCGGTACCGCTGATGGTACTGGCGAAGCTGGCACGGGCCTCGGTCCGCACCCGCTCCACGGCCAATAGCAGGCATACCGACAGGGCGATGGCAAAGGCCGTGAGAAAAGCGGTGAAACGGCGGTTGGCCAGGCTGGCCAGGGCAAGGCGGAGCAGGTACATCAGGCCTCCACGGGCTTGGCGGCACGGTTGAGTTCGGCCAGCGACAGGTGGCGATCGAACAGCGGCGCCAGGCTCTGGTCGTGGCTGACGAACAGCAGGCTGGCACCAGCGGCGCGGCACTCGTCGAACAGCAGGCGGATGAACACCTCACGGGTGTCGGCGTCCAGCGCCGAGGTCGGCTCGTCGGCGATCACCAGCTCGGGCTGACCGATCAACGCGCGGGCTGCGGCAACCCGCTGTTGCTGGCCTATCGACAGGCTGTCGGCACGGCGTGCCAGCAGTGCCGGGTCGCCCAGCCCCAGGTGGGCGAGCAGTTCGCCTGCCGCCTGGTGGACACTGCCATGGCGCTGGATGGCCCGTTCCGCCCGGCTGCGGGAGAAGCGGCATGGCAGTTCGACGTTCTCCCTTACCGACAGGAAGGGCAGCAAGTTGAACTGCTGGAAGATATAGCCGGTGTGGTCGACGCGGAACCGGTCGCGTGCACCTTGGCCCAGCGCGGCCAGGTCCTGGCCAAGCAGCCGGATTCGCCCTTGGTCCGCTCGGTTCACCCCGCCCAGCAGGCCCAGCAGGGTGGTCTTGCCACTGCCGCTGGGGCCTTTGAGAAACAGGGCCTCACCGGCTTGCAGGCGAAACGCCGGGATGTCCAGCAGTGGCGCCTGGCCTGGCCAGGCGAACACCAGGTCCTGCAGTTCAATCAGTGCCTGATTCATCTCAGAACGCGACCATGGCCTTGGCGGGCGAGGTTTCGACACCTTTCTGGCCGTTGGGGCCGATCAGTTGCACGTTGATTTTCTGCGTGGCCGGGAAGGCTTTGTACAGGGGGGCCAGGTCCAGCTGGGTGAGTTTCTCCGGGGTGGCGCATGTCAACTGGTAGTGGGCATTGATGTCGCTGTGCATGTGGCCCTTCTCATGCTCGTCACCGTCGTCGTCCGCTTTGGCGGCGTCACCGAACAACGGGCTTTCCAGCGCTTGCTGGTCTTCCTTGCAGCCGGCTGCCGAGGCCAGGCCGAAGAGCTTCAACGGTTGTTCCAGCTGCTGGCGCACCGCGGCAACCTTGGCCTTGTCGGCGTCGCTGCTGGCAGCGTGCTCGAAACCAACCAGGTTCATGGCGGGGCTGTCCAGCTCCAGTTCCAGGGTATTGCCGTCGAGCACGACATTGAGCTTGGCCACGCCGTGTTCATGCGCGCCCAGGGTGCCATGGGCGTGGTCGTGATCATGGTCATGGTCTTCGTGGGCATGGGCCACGGCCAGTGGCAGCAAAGCGAAGGGCAGGGCGAGCAACAGGCGACGCATGGGAGGCTCCGGGGCGGGCTGGATGATTGGGTTATGTTATAACAACTTTTCTGCGTCCTGCCAGCCCGCATGGCGCAGGTTTCATCTTGGGGTAGCATGGGCCATCGACCTTGCTCAAGGAATGCATCGTGAGAATTCGTGGACAGATTGGTGAATGGCCGGTGGACCTGACCATCGAGCTTGAGCCTGAGGAGTGGGCGCAGTTGGGGCGGCAGGCCGAGGTGCCGGCGGCGGCGCATCCCGTTGCGGCGGCCCCGGTGGCTGCGCCACGGCAGGATGACGGGCAATGGACGGCGGCGCGCGAGGTGTTGCGCCTGGCGGGGCAGATGAGCGGGCCGCAATTGCTCGACCGGCTGGAAGGGCTGGCCGGCAGTACAGCGGCGGGCAAGCGGCTACTGGTGCGTTTGCGCCACAGCAGTGAGGTGAAGGTGGAAAACGGTGGGGATGCACCGGTTTATCACTGGGTTGGATAAACCGGTGTTGAGGTCCACCTTGTGGGAGCGGGCGTGCCCGCGAACGAGGGCGAAGCCCTCGCCATCAGCTTCAGGTCAGAACATCGCCGCCGACAGCTTGCGACGATAAACCCCAACCAGCGGGTGATCGCCACCCAGCAGTTCAAAGACCTGCAGCATCGCCTTCTGCGGCAGCCCATTGTCATAGCTGCGGTTACGCTGGAACAGCTTCAGCAACCCTTCCAGCGCCGCCTCATACTGCTGGCGCGCCAACTGCTGGACGCTCAGCTGGTAGGCGGCTTCATCATCCTCAGGGTTCTGGGCCAGGCGGCTTTTCAGCTCCGCCACTTCCGGTAGGCTGGCCGCTTGGCGCAGGAAGGTCAGCTGGGCCTTGGCGCCGGCCAGTGCGGCCTTGTGCTCATCGCTCTTGACCGCGTCCAGTACCACCTGCGCTTCCCCCAGCTCGCCACGTTCGGCCAGGCAGCGGGCGTACAGGATCAGCGCTTCGGCATTGCTGTTGTCTTCACCCAGCAGGGCCTGCAACAACGCTTCTGCTTCGGCGAAACGGCTTTCGGCGAACAGCGCCTTGGCCTGTTCCAGCGGCGATGCCTGCGGTGCGGCAGGCATTTGCACGTGCGGCTCGAGCATGGCGCGGATCGCCGATTCCGGCTGGGCACCGGCAAAGCCGTCCACCGGCTGGCCGTCCTTGAACAGCACAACGGTCGGCAGGCTGCGAATGCCGAACTGGGCGACCACCTGTTGTTCCACGTCGCAGTTGATCTTGGCCAGCAGCAGTTCGCCCTGGTAGCCCTCGGCGATCTTCGCCAGCAAGGGCATCAGTGCCTTGCATGGCGCACACCACTCGGCCCAGAAATCTACCAGCACCGGTTTGTGGAAGGAGTTCTCGATCACCAGCTGCTGGAAGGTGGCATCGGTAGCGTCGAAAATGTAAGGCGTGTCTTGGCTCATTGCGCTTCTCGCAAACTCGTGAATACCACCACTATAAGGTGTCGCGGCTGGCGTGGTACAGGCTGACCCGGCGGAATTCGTGCGGCTCGGCCAGGTCGGGCAGGGTCAGCGCTTCTAGCACCCCCAACTGCTGGTAGAGCGGGTGGCTGAAGTCGCGTACCCGCGAGTCGGCCACCAGGGCCTGGCGACCACGGCCAAGAAAAGCATCCAGAAGCGGCAGGTTGGCTCGGTCGTACAGCACGTCGGCGACCAGGATCAAGTCGAAGCGGTCGTCCTCGGCGAAGAAGTCGTCGCTGTAGCCCAGTTGCACCCCGTTCAGCGCGGCATTCGCGCGGCAGGCTTGCAGGGCCAGTGGGTCCAGGTCGCAGGCCACCACCTCCCGGGCACCCGCGCGGGCGGCAGCGATGCCGGCAATGCCGGACCCGGCGCCAAAGTCCAGCACCCGCTTGCCGGCCACCCATTCCGGGCGCTCGGCCAGGTAACGGGCCATGGCCAGGCCACTGGCCCAGCAGAAGCTCCAGTAGGGCGGGTCTTCGAGAATGCGCCGGGTTTCGTCGCTGCTGAAGGCGCGGTCCATGTTCTGGTCGTCGATCAGCCACAGTTTCAAGGCGCAGCCGGGCAGTTCGCTGACGACCAGCCGCGCTTCACCGATCAGGCCGCTGAGGGCCTGCTGCAGGGCGAGCGGTGCCACTCAGGGCGCCTTCTCGAAACGTAGCGGCCCGGTGGCCTGGGTCTGCGCCTGAGTGATGCGCAGGGGCGGCAGGTGCATGATCAGCTGGCCGGAGCGGCTGGCGCGGCCACGCAATTCCACGCGTGCGCCGGCCGGGAAGGCTTCGGGGTTGAAGCGCAGTTGGTAGGGCAGGGCCTGGCCGGTAGCGGTCAGGTTGCTGCTGGCCAGCAGGCGCTGCGGGCGGTCGCGTTCGTCGATCACCAGCAACGCCAGTTCCACGTCGGCGCCGGCCGGGATTTCCAGCAAAGTGCCGCTCAATTCGCGCTGGTAGGCCGGAAGCGGGCCGGGCGCTTCGGTGGTTTTGGCCACGCGGGCCGGTGCCGGCGCAACGGAGGTATCGGTCTTCGGCCTGTCGCTGCCGCAGGCGGCGAGCAGGGCGGCGCAGCACAGCACGACGAGCGCTCGGTAGTGCATGGAGGAGTCCTTAACGGGCAGATTTCCCATGGATGTTAACCCCTTTGGCTTGTCTTGCCAGTGCAATGCGCTACCATGGCCCTCCCTTTTTTTGTTGCCTGCCACCATGCACTGTCCCTTTTGCGGTGCCAACGACACCAAGGTCATCGACTCTCGCCTCGTCGCCGAGGGCGAGCAGGTGCGCCGCCGCCGCGAATGCGTGGCCTGTGGCGAGCGCTTCACCACCTTCGAAACCGCCGAGCTGGTGCTGCCCCGGCTGATCAAGCAAGACGGCACGCGCCAGCCTTTCGACGAAGACAAGCTGCGTGCCGGCATGCAGCGGGCGCTGGAAAAACGCCCGGTCAGCGTCGAGCGCCTGGAAGCGGCGCTGGCGCACATCAAGAGCCGCCTGCGTGCCACTGGCGAGCGCGAAGTCAAGTCGCTGGTGGTGGGTGAAATGGTCATGGCCGAGCTGCGCAAGCTCGATGAGGTGGCCTACATCCGCTTTGCCTCGGTGTACCGGCGCTTCCAGGACCTCGACGAGTTCCGTGAAGAAATCGACCGCCTGGCCCGCGAGCCGGCCAAAGAGTGAACATGCCCAGCCAAGCCGCGATTCTTGACGCCCACTACATGGCGCGTGCGCTGGAGCTGGCGCGCAGAGGCCTGTTCACCACCCACCCGAATCCCCGCGTAGGCTGCGTGATCGTGCGCGACGGCGAAGTGGTCGGGGAGGGCTGGCACGTGCGCGCCGGTGAGCCACATGCCGAAGTGCATGCCCTGCGCCAGGCCGGGGAACGCGCCCGCGGCGCGTGTGCCTATGTCACCTTGGAGCCTTGCAGCCACCATGGCCGCACGCCCCCGTGCGCCGAAGCGCTGGTCAAGGCGGGTGTGGCCCGGGTGGTAGCGGCCATGCAGGACCCTAACCCGCAAGTGGCAGGGCGGGGGCTGCGGCGCCTGGCCGAGGCCGGCATCGAAGTGGCCAGTGGTGTGCTCGAGGCCGAGGCCCGCGCCCTAAACCCGGGCTTTCTCAAGCGCATGGAGCATGGCGTGCCGTACGTGCGCGCCAAGCTGGCCATGAGCCTTGACGGCCGTACCGCCATGGCCAGTGGTGAAAGCCAGTGGATCACCGGCCCGGCCGCGCGCTCGGCCGTACAGCGCCTGCGCGCCCGCTCCAGCGTGGTGCTGACCAGCGCCGCCAGCGTGCTGGCCGACAACGCGCGCATGACCGTACGGGGCAGCGAGTTGGGCCTGGATGCCGAGACCACCGCCCTGGCCCTCAGCCGCCCACCACTGCGCGTGTTGGTCGATGGCCGCCTGCGCCTGCCGCTGGATGCGCCATTCTTCCAGGCCGGGCCGGCCCTGGTGGTAACAGCTGTCGCAGATGACCCCGGTTATGCCGCTGCCGGCCACGAACTGCTCTGCCTGCCGGGTGACAATGGCCAGGTAGACCTGGCGGCGCTGCTGCATGCCCTGGGCGCGCGTGGCGTCAACGAAGTGCTGCTGGAAGCCGGTGCCAGCCTGGTCGGTGCCTTTGCCCGCCTTGGCCTGGTGGACGAGTACCAGTTGTTCGTCGCCGGTACCTTCCTCGGCTCCCATGCCCGCCCATTGCTGGACTGGCCAATGGAGCGGATGAGTGAAGCACCGCGGCTGAAAATTACCGAAATGCGCGCAGTGGGCGATGACTGGCGGGTCACAGCCGTGCCCCTGCCGGCGCCCGGCGTATAATGCCGGGCTTGCCCCGTGCAAACCGTTTTGAGGAAGACCCCATGTTCACCGGCATCATCGAATCCATTGGCAGCATCCGCAGCCTGACCCCCAAGGGCGGCGACGTTCGCGTCTACGTCGAAACCGGCAAGCTGGACCTGGGTGACGTCAAGCTGGGCGACAGCATCGCCGTCAACGGCGTGTGCCTGACCGCCGTGGAACTGCCTGGTGACGGCTTCTGGGCCGACGTCAGCGTCGAAACCCTCAAGCGCACTGCCTTCATCGACCTCAAGAGCGGCAGCAAGGTCAACCTGGAAAAAGCCCTGACCCCTACTACCCGCCTTGGCGGGCACCTGGTCAGCGGCCATGTCGACGGGGTGGGTGAAATCATCTCGCGCAGCGATAACGCCCGCGCCATCCAGTTCCGCGTACGCGCACCGAAGGAGCTGGCCAAGTACATCGCCCACAAGGGCTCGATCACCGTCGACGGCACCAGCCTGACGGTCAACGAAGTCAATGGCGCCGAGTTCGAGCTGACCATTGTCCCGCACACCCTGTCCGAAACCATCATGGCCGACTACCGCGCAGGGCGTCGGGTGAACCTTGAGGTCGATCTGCTGGCCCGTTACCTGGAGCGCTTGCTGCTGGGTGACAAGGCCGCCGAACCGAGCAAGGGCAGTGGCATTACCGAAAGCTTCCTGGCCGCCAACGGCTTCTTGAAATCCTGATTGAGAAGGGGGTGCCGCGTGGCGCTCAACAGCATCGAAGAACTGGTCGAAGACATCCGCCAGGGTAAAATGGTCATCCTCATGGATGACGAAGACCGCGAGAACGAAGGCGACATCATCATGGCCGCCGAGTGCTGCCAGCCCGAACACATCAACTTCATGGCCAAGCATGCCCGTGGGCTGATCTGCATGCCGATGACCCGTGAGCGTTGCGAAACGCTGAAGCTGCCATTGATGGCGCCGCGCAACGGCTCGGGCTTTGGCACCAAGTTCACCGTGTCGATCGAAGCCGCCGAAGGCGTCACCACCGGCATCTCCGCCGCCGACCGCGCGCGCACCGTGCAAGCCGCTGCTGCCCGGGACGCCAAGGCCGAAGACATCGTCAGCCCTGGCCACATCTTCCCGCTGATGGCCCAGCCTGGCGGCACCCTGGCGCGTGCCGGCCACACCGAAGCGGCGTGCGACCTGGCGCGCATGGCCGGTTTCGAGCCAAGCGGCGTGATCTGCGAAGTGATGAACGACGACGGCACCATGTCGCGCCGCGCCGAGCTGGAAGTCTTTGCTGCCGAGCATGGCCTGAAGATCGGCACCATCGCCGACCTGATCCACTACCGCATGATTCACGAGCGCACCGTGCAACGGGTGTCCGAGCAACCGGTAGAGAGCGAGCTGGGTGAGTTCAACCTGGTCACCTACCGCGATGCAGTGGAAGGCGACGTGCACATGGCCCTGACCCTGGGCAAGATCTGCGCCGAAGAGCCGACCCTGGTGCGGGTACACAACATGGACCCGCTGCGCGACCTGCTGCTGGTCAAGCAACCGGGCCGCTGGAGCCTGCGCGCGGCCATGGCGGCCGTGGCCGAAGCCGGCAGCGGCGTGGTCCTGCTGCTGGGCCACCCGCTGGACGGCGACGTGCTGTTGGCGCACATCCGCGAAAGCGCCGGCGACCTACCGGCCAAGGCACCGACCACCTACAGCACCGTGGGTGCTGGCTCGCAGATCCTGCGCGACCTCGGGGTGCGCAAGATGCGCCTGATGAGTTCGCCAATGAAGTTCAACGCGATATCCGGATTCGATCTGGAAGTTGTAGAATACGTGCCCTCCGAGTGACTTGAGGCGGCAATGACGCCCCCAGCTCGAGTCCAGACCCCTGTCGAGGCCGCTTGCAAGCGGCCTCGCTCTTGAATATGAGAATATCGGAATGACCCTGAAGACCATCGAAGGTACCTTCATCGCCCCCAAAGGTCGCTATGCTTTGGTGGTTGGCCGCTTCAACAGCTTCGTTGTCGAAAGCCTGGTAAGCGGTGCTGTTGACGCCCTGGTTCGCCACGGTGTCAGCGAAAGCGACATCACCATCATCCGTGCCCCGGGTGCATTCGAAATTCCGCTGGTGGCACAGAAGGTCGCCCAGCAAGGCGCCTACGACGCGATCATCGCCCTGGGCGCCGTGATCCGTGGCGGTACCCCGCACTTCGAATACGTGGCGGGCGAATGCACCAAGGGCCTGGCCCAGGTGTCCATGGAGTTCGGTGTTCCGGTGGCTTTCGGCGTACTGACCGTCGATTCCATCGAGCAGGCCATCGAGCGTTCCGGCACCAAGGCTGGCAACAAAGGTGCTGAAGCTGCCCTGTCCGCTCTGGAAATGGTCAGCCTGCTGGCGCAGTTGGAGGCCAAGTGATTAGCGACGAAAGCGATCGTTTCAACCCGCGCGATCCAAAACCTGCGGATGCCGGCAAGCCTTCCAAGAGCGCCAAGCGTCGCGAAGCCCGCAAGCTTGCTACCCAGGCCCTCTATCAATGGCACATGGCCCAGCATTCGCTGAACGAGATCGAAGCGCAGTTCCGGGTGGATAACGATTTCACCGATGTCGACGGTGCCTATTTCCGCGAGATCCTGCATGGGGTCCCGGCAGTCAAGGACGAAATCGACAAAGCACTGGCCCCGTGCATGACCATTGCCCTGGACGAGCTCGACCCTGTGGAACTGGCCGTGCTGCGGCTGTCCACCTGGGAGCTGATCAAGCGCGTCGATGTACCGTACCGTGTGGTCATCAACGAAGGCGTGGAGCTGGCCAAGGTCTTCGGTGCTACCGACGGTCACAAGTTCGTCAACGGTGTACTCGACAAGCTTGCCCCGTCCCTGCGTGAAGCAGAAGTCAAGGCGAACAAGCGCTGATCCCGGCGCTGCCTGGCCATGGGTGAATTCGAGCTGATCAACCATTACTTCGCTGCCGCGCCCTGTGCGCAAGGCGGCGAAGGCGTGGCCCTGGGGATCGGCGACGATTGCGCCTTGCTCGACCTTCCCCCCGGTGAACAATTGGCGGTGTCGACCGACACGCTGGTGGCCGGGGTGCATTTCCCTGCCGTTTGCGACCCGCAACTGCTGGGCCAGCGGTCGCTGGCCGTGGCGGCCAGTGACCTGGCCGCCATGGGTGCGACCCCGATCGGCTTCACCCTTGCCCTGACCCTGCCAAGCGTTGGCCCGGACTGGCTTGCAGCCTACGCCAACGGCCTGAGCCGCATGGCGCACCGCTGCCGCATGAGCCTGATTGGCGGCGACACCACCCGTGGCCCATTGAGCATCACCGTGACCGTGTTCGGCCGGGTGCCGGCTGGCCAGGCGTTGCGCCGCAGCGGTGCGCGGCCAGGCGACTTGCTGTGTGTTGGCGGCACCCTGGGCAAGGCCGCCGGTGCCTTGCCGCTGGTACTGGGCGAGCGCCAGGCGCCTGCCGAGCTGGCCGAGCCGCTGCTGGCCCATTACTGGTCGCCGATGCCGCAGCTCACCCTGGGCACATGGCTGCGGGGCAGGGCCACGGCGGCGCTCGACGTCTCCGATGGCCTGCTGGCCGATTGCGGGCATATCGCCAAGGCGTCCGGGGTGGCACTTGAGGTGAACCTGGCCCAGGTGCCAGTGTCTCCTGCCTTGCAGGCATTCCTTGGCCACGAGGCGGCACTGCAGGCAGCACTCACCGGTGGCGATGATTACGTACTGGCCTTCACCTTGCCGCCTGCAGCACTGCCGCCCCTGGCCGAGCTTGGCTTCATCGAGGTACACACCATTGGTCGTGTGCTGCAAGGTCGCGGTGTGACCCTGCGCGACGCACAGGGCCAGGACATCACCCCCGCCCAGCGGGGCTATCAACACTTTAGGGAGACACCGTGACCGATCACCCCAATCAGGTGCCTGCGGAGTTCGTTCCGCCTTCGGTCTGGCGCAACCCATGGCACTTCATCGCGTTCGGCTTTGGTTCCGGCACCTTGCCCAAGGCGCCAGGTACCTGGGGCTCGCTGGTGGCCATACCGTTCATCCCCCTGTGGCAGATGCTGCCCGACTGGGGCTACTGGCTGTTGCTGGGCATCAGCATGCTGTTCGGCATCTGGCTGTGCGGCAAGGTCGCCAATGACTTGCGTGTGCACGATCATGAAGGCATTGTCTGGGATGAAATCGTTGGCATGTGGATCACCCTCTGGCTGGTGCCGGAAGGCTGGCAGTGGCTGCTGGCGGGGTTCCTGATGTTCCGTTTCTTCGACATCCTCAAGCCGTGGCCCATCCGCTGGATCGACCGCCATGTGCACGGGGGCGTCGGCATCATGCTCGACGATATCCTGGCCGGTGTGTTCGCCTGGCTGGGCATGCAGGTTCTGGTATGGGCGGTTGCCTGAAACAGGGAGCGCGTGAATGGCCATGAGGGTTGTGCTGCTGGCGATGCTGCTGAGTGTCGCCCCGTGGGCGGTGGCTGCCGAAGGCCTGCCAAAGCAGATCCAGCTGGTCAGCGAGGAGTGGATCGACTACACCAATGCTGACGGTACCGGCGTTGCCTGGGACGTTCTGCGCAAGGTGTTCGAGCCGGCCGGGGTCAAGGTGGTGACCCAAAGCGCACCCTACAGCCGCGCGGTCGGGCTGGTGAAACGTGGCGAGGCGGATGCCTGGGTCGGCTCCTACAAGGAAGAGAACGACAACAACCTGTACCCGCGCTGGCACTTCGATATGGATCATATCTATGCGCTGGGGCTGGCCAGCAAGCCTGTGCCCACGTCGCAGAATGTGGGCAAGTACCGCTTGGCCTGGGTACGTGGCTACGACTACGGCAGCTACTTGCCCGATGTGCATGAGTTCCGTGAAATCCAGCGCCGCGAAGGCATCCTGCCGATGCTGGAGCATGACCGTGTGGACTTCTATATCGATTCCCAGACTGAAGTCGATTACGTACTGAACCAGTCATCGCAGCCCGAACGCTTTCGCCGCACCCACGTGGCCGAGCTGCCGCTGTACCTGGCCTTTGCCCGCAACGACCAGGCCAAGGCCCTGCGCGACCTGTTCGACAAGCGCATGGCCGAGCTGGTACGCAGTGGCGAGCTGAAGCCGATTTTCGAGCACTGGCGGCAACCGTATCCGTTCACTGCGGATAGCAAACCGCACTGAGGCCGGGCCTGCCTGGCCCAAGTATCGAACTTTTCGATCTTACCCCGCGGTATTCAGCCAGCCCATAGTGTGCAACCTGCTGATACAATCGGCTCACGAGATATGTCCCACTTTTTCCAGGAGCACAACGTGCCCGTCGTCTTTGTTGCCGCCTCTAAACTCCCGACGCCCTTCGCGACCTTCACCATGCATGGCTTTCTTGATGAAGCCACCGGCCGGGAGCATGTGGTGCTCAGCCTGGGTGACATCGCGGATGGTCAGCCGGTGCTGGGGCGCCTGCATTCCGAATGCCTGACCGGCGATGCCCTGTTCAGCCAGCGCTGCGACTGCGGCTCGCAGCTGGAGGCCGCACTGCAGGCAATCGCCCGCGAGGGCCGCGGCGTATTGCTGTACCTGCGCCAGGAAGGCCGTGGCATTGGCCTGCTGAACAAGATTCGTGCCTACGAGTTGCAGGACGGCGGGGCGGACACCGTGGAAGCCAACGAGCGCCTGGGGTTTGCCGCCGACCAGCGTGACTACGCCATGTGCCTGCCCATGCTCGAACACCTGGGCGTGAAGGCGCTGCGGCTGATGACCAACAACCCACGCAAGGTCAAAGCCCTGACCGACATGAGCATCGTGGTCGCCGAGCGTGTACCGCTGCATACCGGGCATAACCCGCACAACCGCTACTACCTGGCAACCAAGGCCGGCAAGCTTGGCCACATGCTGGGCAACGAACACCAGGGCGAGGTGCCCCAGGCGTGACCCGCGCCCAGGTCAAGCGGCGGCTGGCGCTGGCCTGGTGGCAGTACCTGGCGGTGGGCCTGCTGCCGCTGCCGGTCATGAGCTGGGCTTTTGGCGGCGGTGAGGCGCTGGTGCCGATTCTGGCCATGCCGTTGTTCATTGCCGGCGCGGCCACCATGTTCCTCAGCCTGCCCCGTTTCGGTGCCTACAAGCGTGCACTCATCGCCACCTCGAAAGCCCTGGGTACTGCTGAAGAGCCTGCCGCGTGGATCGAGCTGGCACGGGTACGGCGCCTGGCCATGTTGTACGCCTGCTTCCCGGCCTGGGTGGCGGCCCTGTCTGTAGGGGTCGGTCTTGAAGCGGTGCCGCAGATCCTGTTGGCGATATCCACCGTGGTGGTGTTGTCCCTCTACCGCATTCCACGACAGCTCGGCTGATGCGCCTGCTGCCTGGCCTGCTGGCACTGTTCGCCTGTGCCGCGCTGGCTGGCGAACCCTTGCGAGTGGTCAGCCTGGCGCCTTCGATGACGGAAATCATGCTCGAACTGCAGGCCGATGACCTGCTGGTGGGTGTGCTTGATGGGGGCGAACGGCCAAATGCGTTGCGCGATTTGCCCTCGGTAGGCCGCCAAGGCCAGCTGAACATGGAGCGCATGCTGAGCCTGCGCCCCGACCTGTTGCTGCTGTGGCCAGGCAGCGTGCCGCCAGCGCAACGCGAGCAGCTCAAACGCCTGGGTATCACGACCTTCAGCGCCGAACCCCATGACCTGGACCAGCTCATCGAGCAGATCGCCGCGATTGGCGAGCGCGTCGGCCGTGCCGAGCAAGGGCAGCAGTATGCCCGGGCCCTGCGCGAGCGGTTGCGGCAACTGCGCCAGCAGTACCGACGTGACGAGCCCTTGCAGGTGTTCTACCAGGTGTGGGATCGGCCTTTGTACACCCTTGGTGGCCGCCAGGTGGTGAGCGACGCACTGGCCGTATGCGGGGCGCGCAATGTGTTTGCCGACCTCAGCCAACCGGCGCCGCAGGTGAGTGTGGAGTCGGTGTTGCTACGCAACCCCCAGGTCATCCTGGCCGGTGACCAGGCGCAGTTGACCCGCTGGCTGGCCTGGCCGCAGTTGCGCGCCGTTGCCCACGCCGGTTTGCTGGTGGTACCCGATAAAGGCCTGGAGCGCCCGAGCGGGCAAATGATTGAAGCCACCGCCCGCTTGTGTGCGTTGCTGGCCGCTAAAGCCCCGGCGTCCACGTCACGCTGAACAGCACTGTGCGGCCTTCTTCGCGGTAGCTGTATGGGCTTCCATCGAAGCTGTACATGGCTCGGCTGTAGCGCTTATCCAGCAAGTTGTCGAGCTTCAGTTCAAGCCGAACATCCGCTGTCAGGCGCATGCCGCCACGTAGGCCGACTAGCCCGTAGCCACCTATTCGCTCGTTGTTCGATGGGTCATCGTAGCTGCTGCTGACTGCCTGCCAGTTCGCGCCCACACTGAAGCGTTCGAACTGACGATCCAAGTCAAGATTCAAAGTGCGTCGAGCGCGTCGTTGCAGAGTTTGTCCGCTTTGGCGGTCTCGGGGATCAATAATGCTTACCCCCAGCTGAGCGGTCCAGCCAGCCCATACCTGCTGCAACGACAACTCAACGCCATTGATGCGGGCATTGTCTACATTGCCAGGACGGTTGACTGTCGGGTCGTAGTTGATCGCGTCGCGCAGGTCGGTGCGATACAGCGAGGCCTCCAGGCGCGTATGACTTGCCAGTTGGCTGCGCCACTGCAGCTCATAACTCTTCGAATGCTCGGGGCGCAGGTCCTTGTTACCGTACTGTACGTCGTAGAGGTCGTTGAAAGTAGGGGCGCGGAACCCTTCACTGTAGGACATCACTATGTCGTTGCGGATGTTCAGCGGGACGGTAAGGCTGGCATTCCAGGTGGTCTGATCGCCGTACTGTTGGTTGCGGTCGTTGCGTACACCGAGCTCGCTCGAGAAGCCTTCCCCGCTAAAGCGGTACTGGGCGAAGGCGGCGCGGTTCCAACGGCTGCCCTCGCTGAAGTTGGCCGTGCCGTGGAAGCGGTCCTCATACCAATCGCCACCGATCATCAGTTGGTTACGTTCGTCGATGCTGAGATCGTTCTGCCAGGTGAGCTGATCACGATAGGTATTGTAGGTGAAGCGCTGGTCGCTGAGCTTGTCGCGTTTGTCGTCGCGGTTTTCGCTGTGACCCAGTTCCAGGCGTGAGTGCCAGAAGTCGTTGAATTGAGCGTCGAACCAAGAGCTCAGGCTGCTGACGCTGAAATCGGTATAGGGCTGTTGTGGGTAACTCTGCCAAGTGGCCTCATTCAGTCGCCCGTATGGATTGTCGTATTCACTGCGGCCACGGCTGTCGAGCAGGTTGACCCCGGCCTCGAAGCGCTCGCTGAAGGTGTGGCTCAGGCTCAGGTTGAAGGACTGGTTACGGTAGGCATCATGGTCGCCGTCACTGGCGAAGGATGGGCCAGTCGAATCGATGCCGGCTGTTTCATCCAGGCTGGCACCGAGGTTGAAGCGGGTCGCGTCGTTGCCGCCGGCAAGCCCCAGGCTACGCTGGACGGTCTGGTGGCTGCCTGCCGCGATGCGCAGCCGCGGCTGCAGGCCGGGCGTGTTGCTGCGGCGGGTGAAGATCTGGATCACCCCGCCGATGGCATCGCTGCCGTACACCGCCGAGCGCGAGCCACGCAGCACTTCCACCCGTTCGATCTGGTCAACGTCGAGGAACTGCAGGCCGCTGTCGCCCGAAGTGGCGTTGGCAATGCGTACGCCATCCACCAGCACCAGGCTTTGCGCCGCCTTGGTACCGCGTATGAAGATGCCCGGCAGGCTGCCACGGCCGCCAGTGGGGGCCACTTGCACGCCGGGTACGCGGCTTAGCAGGTCGGTGACGCTGGTGGGTTGCAGGCGGTCGATGTCGGCGCGGGTGAAGACCGTGTTGGCGGCGCTGGTGGCGGTGCGTGACTCGACCTGGCGGCTGGCGCTGATCAGCACGTCGGGGAGCTTCAGCGCGTCATCGCGTTCGGCGGCGATTAACAATGTGGGGGCGCAGAGTAGCGCGGCACAGGCAGATTTCTTCATAAGCAGTACCATTTTGCGAGGGCGGCGCCCTCGATCGCGACACAAGGCCGCTCCTACAGGTATTGCACAAACCGGTAGAGCGGCGCGGTCTCTGTAGGAGCGGCCTTGTGTCGCGAAAGGGCCGCAAGGCGGCCCCGGGGATTACAAGCCGAGCTTGGCCATGCGGGCTTTCACCGAAGCCTCAATCCCGGCCGCATCCAGCCCGCACTCGGCCAGCATCTGTGCCGGCTTGGCATGTTCGACGTAGATATCAGGCAGGCCCAGGTGCAGCAGTGGCTTGACCACGGCCTGGCTGGCCAGGAACTCGCCTACCGCAGCGCCAGCGCCACCCATGATGGCGTTCTCTTCGACGGTGACCAGCAGCTCATGGCTGCCAGCCAGTTCCAGCACCAGGGCTTCGTCCAGAGGTTTGACGAAGCGCATGTCGACCACGGTGGCATTGATCTGCTCGGCAACCTGCATGGCCTCTGCCAACTGCACGCCGAACACCAGCAGGGCGACTGTCTGGCCTTGGCGGCGGACCACGCCCTTGCCGATTTGCAGCGGCTCTAGGTCGCCGCTGATCGGCGCGTTCGGGCCGGTGCCGCGGGGGTAGCGCACGGCAGCCGGGCCGTTGTACAGGTGGCCGGTGCTGAGCATCTTGCGCAGCTCGTTCTCGTCGCTGGGGGTCATCACCAGCATGCCCGGGATGCAGCGCAGATAAGACAGGTCGTAGCTACCCGCATGGGTCGGCCCGTCTTCGCCCACCAGCCCGGCGCGGTCGATGGCGAACAGCACATCGAGGTTCTGCACCGCCACATCGTGGATGAGCTGGTCGTAGGCGCGCTGCAGGAAGGTGGAGTAGATCGCCACCACGGGCTTGCTGCCCTCGCAGGCCATGCCGGCTGCCAGGGTGACGGCGTGCTGCTCGGCGATCGCCACATCGAAGTAGCGTTGCGGGTAGCGCTCGCTGAAATCGACCAGGTCGGAGCCTTCTTTCATCGCCGGGGTGATGCCCACCAGGCGGTTGTCGGCAGCGGCCATGTCGCACAGCCACTGGCCGAACACCGCGGAGTATTTCGGCCCGCTGGCCTTCTTCGGCGCGACAGGCTTGTCGGCGGGCTCCAGCTTGGTAATGGCGTGGTAGCCGATAGGGTCGAGTTCGGCGGGGGCGAAGCCCTTGCCCTTCTTGGTCACCACGTGCAGGAACTGCGGGCCCTTCAGGTCACGCATGTTGCGCAAGGTGGCGATCATGGTGGGCAGGTCATGGCCGTCGATCGGGCCGATGTAGTTCCAGCCCAGCTCTTCGAACAGTGTGCCCGGCACCAGCATACCCTTGGCGTACTCTTCGGTGCGCCGGGCGATTTCCCAGGCACCGGGCAGGCGCGACAGCACTTTCTTGCTGCCTTCGCGCATGCTTGCGTAGGTGCGGCTGGACAGGATTTTGGCCAGGTAGTTGGAGAGGCCGCCGACATTGCGCGAAATCGACATGTCGTTGTCGTTGAGGATCACCAGCATGTCGGCATTGACTTCCTGGGCGTGGTTCAACGCCTCGAAGGCCATGCCGGCGGTGAGGGCGCCATCACCGATCACGGCGATCGACTTGCGCGCGCTGTTCTGCAGGCGGGCGGCAATGGCCATGCCCAGCGCTGCGCTGATCGAGGTACTGGAGTGGCCCACGCCAAAGGTGTCGTACTCGCTTTCGCTACGGCGCGGGAAGGCGGCGATACCGTCCTTCTGGCGCAGGCTGAGCATGCGGTTACGGCGCCCGGTCAGAATCTTGTGCGGGTAGGCCTGGTGGCCCACGTCCCACACCAGCCGGTCGTCCGGGGTGTCGAACACGTAGTGCAGGGCGATGGTCAGTTCGATCACGCCCAGGCCGGCACCAAAATGCCCACCGGTCTGCCCCACGGTATACAGCAGCTCCTGGCGCAACTCGTCGGCCAGGGTCTCCAGGTCGGCTTCGGCCAACCGGCGCAGGCCGGCAGGCGTGTCAGCGCGGTCGAGCAACGGCGTGACCGGGCGTTCGCGGGGAATCTCTTGAAACGTCGTGGGCATCAGGCGAGTCGTTATAGGTGTGTGAAGACGCGGCAGTTTACCCCATTGTGGGAAAAGTGCCCATTCGACCACTGCTTGTGACACCCCAATGGCGCGGGTATCCGTGCTTAGTTGCGGCGCTCGACGATATAGCGCGCCAGTGCCCGCAGCGGCTCGGCTTTTTCGCCGAACCCTTCCAGTGCGACCAGCGCCTGGTCGCGCAGTTCGATCGCATAGGCCTTGGCCGCGTCCAGGCCCAGCAGGGCAGGGTAGGTCGGTTTGTCACGGGCGATGTCTGCCCCTTGGCGTTTGCCCAGGGTGGCGGTGTCGCCTTCCACGTCGAGGATGTCGTCCTGAACCTGGAATGCCAGGCCAATGGCCTGTGCATAAGTTTGCAGGGCGTCCAGTTGCTGCTGGCCGGCACGGGCGCTGGCCAGTGCCCCCAGGCGCACGCTGGCTTCGATCAGGGCGCCGGTCTTGTGCCTGTGCATGAATGCCAGTGCCCGCTGGTCGAGCTTCAGCCCGACCGAGCCAAGGTCGATGGCCTGGCCGCCCACCATGCCGGCTGGGCCGGCGGCCGTGGCCAGGGCCTGGACCATGGCCAGGCGGACGCTGTCGGCTTGCGGGCTGAGGTGCGGATCGAGCAGGGCGCTGAACGCCAGGCTCTGCAACCCGTCACCGGCCAGGATGGCGCAGGCTTCGTCGAAGGCCTTGTGCGTGGTGGGCTGGCCCCGGCGCAGGTCGTCGTCATCCATGGCAGGCAGGTCGTCATGCACCAGCGAGTAGGCATGGATCAGCTCCACCGCACAGGCCGCGCCGTTGGCCTGTTCGGCCGGGGCACCCAGGGCTTCGCACGCGGCGTAGGCCAGCAGTGGCCGCACGCGTTTGCCGCCGTTCATCACGCTGTAGCGCATGGCGGCATAGAGGCGTTCGAGTTCTTTGGTCGGGGCGACGAACAGCGGTTCGAGGGCTGCATCCACCCGCCTCTGGCAACTGGCCTGGTAGCTGCCGATCATGCTTCGGGCTCCGCGTCGAAGGGCTGGGCAGCCAGCTCGCCGTCACGCTCCAGCAGAATTTGCACCTTCTGCTCGGCCTGGGCCAGGGCACCTTGGCATTCTCGGGTCAGCGCGATGCCTTGCTCGAAAGCGGCCAGCGACTCTTCCAGCGACAACTCGCCGTTCTCCAGGCGCTCGACCAGTGTTTGCAGGTCTGCGAGGGATTGCTCGAAATCAAGGGAGGATTTTTTGCGGGCCATGGCGACTGTCTCGGAGGCATTCAGAACGGCGCGACACTAGCAGAGCAGGGCGGGGGGAGCAAACTTCCGGGTCCGTGAGGTTGGTTTCACAGGCCCTTTCGCGGGCACGCCCGCTCCCACAGGTCCATCACAGCCTTCAAGCGCTGCGCAATACCTGTGGGAGCGGGCGTGCCCGCGAATTGGGCCTGTCAGGCCGGCTCGGCTTCCAGCGCCACCATCGCCTCCCGGTACCGCGCCAGCTCTTCAATGGTGAGCACCGGCAGATTGTACTGCCGCGCGTACACCGCCACCTGTTCGCCACGGGCCATGGTCCCGTCCGGGTTCATCAGTTCGCACAGCACCGCCGCCGGGCGCAGGCCGGCAAGGCGGGCCAGGTCCACCGAACCTTCGGTATGCCCGCGGCGGGTCAGCACGCCGCCATTGCGCGCACGCAGCGGGAACACATGCCCCGGGCTGACGATATGACGCTGTTCGGCGCTGGAACGCAGTGCCGCAGCAATGGTGGTGAGGCGGTCCTGGGCAGAAACCCCGGTGGTGATCCCTTCGGCCGCCTCGATGGTGACGGTGAAGCCGGTGCCATGGCGGGCCTGGTTGTTCTGCACCATGGGCGCCAGTTGCAACGCATCGACGGTGGCTTCGTCCAGGCACAGGCAGACGATACCGCTGCAATCGCGAATCATCATGGCCATGGTTTGCAGCGTAATGTTTTCGGCGGCGGCAATGATGTCCGCCTCGTCTTCGCGGTCGTCATCGTCCAGCAACAGGACAGGGCGCCCAGCCTTGAAGGCGGCGATGGCGGCGGAAACATTGGGGTAGTGCGCGTGGTGCTGGGTGGACATGAAACGCTCCTCGTGAATGATCGATGAACGTCTCGGGGCGAACAAAATGCGTGCGCAGGGGCGCCCGGATGGCCCCCGCCTGACGCCTTCTTTCATCCGGACTATGACCGTCGGCTCTGGAGTTGCACCAGATCTGCTGACCCCCGGCATGGCCGGGGCGCTCGCGGGCTCATCTTTCGATTTACCGCCGGTGGGGACTTTCACCCCGCCCTGAAGACCGCCACAGCATACCGCACGTGGCCACCCCGCTGGCAAGCCGCGGTTCTACGACCTTTGGCGGTAGCGTGGGGCGGGCGTTGTGGAAGGTGCTGACAGGCTTACCGCGACATCCCTTCAATCACCTGCTTCAGCGAAGCCGGCAACATAGGCCCATGCCCCAACCCGGCAAACCGCTCGAAACGAACCTGCAAGCCTGGCACCCTGGCCAGGCTTGCCACCAGCTCACGCGCCGGCCGCTCGACATCGCCTTGCACCTGCGTGCGCGGGTTCGCCGGCTCTTCACTGCCACGCATCAGCAACAGCCGCGGCCGGCTGCTTCCCAGGCGCTGCTCGAGCCCCTGTGCCTCACCCACGATCGCGCCGTCGTGCCACCATAGCGAAGGGCTGGCAGCCGCATAGTCGCTGAATGACCAAGGCCGGGTGAAAAGCGCATGCAAAACGGCCAGCCCGCCATAGGAATGCCCCCACAATGTCTGCCGTTGCAGGTCGATCGGTGCCACATCTGCCACCATCGCCCGCATGCGCCCGGTCAGCAGGTCCAGGAAAACGTCGGCACCGCCACTGGGCGCTCCGGTCAGTGGGTCAAGCTGTTCAGCCTGGCCAGGCACCGCCGGGGTGTAATCCCGGGTGCGCCCGGCACGGTCGATACGCTGCTCGGTCTGGTACCCCACCGCCACCAGCAATGGTGCCTGCCCTGCGGCAAGCCGGCCCAGCTGCTGGCCATCCAGTGCGCCCAGCGCGGCATTGCCATCGAGCATCCACAGCACCGGGTAGCCCGCCGCTGGCGCCGGCTGGTTCGGTTTGCCGACCCACAGCCGGTAATGCCGCTGGCCGTCGGCCGAGTCCAGGTCGAGCTGAGTGAAGCGGTAGGCCAGGTCATGGCGCTGCAGCAGTGAGGTGTCCATCTTCTGCTCATGGTCGGGCTGCGCAAGGGCAACATGAGCAGCAAGCGGCTGTGCCAGGCACAGTGCCATCGTCACGGCCAGGGTCAACTTGCTCATCAGGCATCTCTTCAGGGCTTTGCAGGCGCGCAAAGCGGGAACAGCAAGATGATAATCAGTCCTGATTGAGGGTAAAGCGCATTAACTTTCTAAACAGTCCCGGGCCGCCGGCAAGGTCATGTGCAGGCACAGGCCTGGGTGGCCATTGCTGGCCCACAAGCGGCCACCCTGCAGTTCGATGGCGCGGCGGGCGATGGCCAGGCCCAGGCCAAAGCCAGCGCCACTTTCGGTCAGCCGCTGGTAAGGCTGGAAGATGCGCTCCAGGTCGGCGTGCGCGACCCCCGGCCCCTGGTCACTCAGGCGCAGGTGCCAGTAATCCCCCTCGCGCCAGCCATCCAGGCTGACCCGGCCTTCGGCGGGCGAGTGGCGAACGGCATTGCGGATCAGGTTTTCCAGGGCCTGGGCCAGGCTGTCGAGGTTGGCCTGCACCCGGCACGCGGTGCCCAGCGAACAAGGCAGGCGGCTTGGCGCCCAGCCACTTTCGAAACAGACGTCCTGGCACAAGGCTTCCCAGACGGCCACCATCAGCACCGGCTCGGTCGGCAGGCTGGGCTGTTCGGTGTCCAGCCAGGCCAGGTCCAGGGTGTCCTCCAGCAGCTTTTGCATGTCGGCGACTTCGCGGTCCAGGCGCTCGCGCAACTGCGGCGGCGGCAAGTCGCTGTCATGGGCGATGCGCAGCCGCGCCAACGGCGTGCGCAGCTCGTGGGACAGCGTACGCAGCAGCAGGCGCTGTTGCTCCAGGCTCTGGCGCAGGCGTACCGCCATGTGCTCGAAGGCTTGGGCCAGCTCACCCAGCTCATCGCGGCGCTCCTGCAACGGCAGCGCGGGGCTGTCGAGGTCGTCGGCCCGCAAGGCGTCGGCCCGGTCCCGCAGGCGGTTCAGGGGAACTACCAGATGGCGGTACAGGGCCAGGCCCAGCAACAGGGCAAGCAGGGTGGGGGCGACCCCATGGGTGATCAGGTGGGTCCAGGGCGTAAGGCCAGTGGGTAGCAGGCGTTCGGGTAATTGCATCACCAGCCGGCCGTTTTCGGGGTGTTGCGGGAACGCGATGCTGACGTACGGCAGTTCGTCCTGCAGGCGCCGGCTCATGGGCCAGTTCAGCTTGCGCATGAAGGTAAGGTGGCTGGCCTCCTCGGCGCTCAGTGGCGTGATGCCCAGGCTTTGCAGGTGGGGGCCGATCAAGGCTGCCCAGGTGCCTTCGGTACGTTGCAGCTGCCTGCGCCAGGCTTCGGCGCCCGTGGCGCCGCCTTGGTTCCAGGCGTGTTCGGCCTGTTGCGCGTAGCGCGCCAGGTATTGCTGGTCAGCCGGCGACAGGAAGTAGGTACTGCGTTCCACCGACAGCCCCCAGGTCCAGATCAGCCAGGTCAGCAGCAGACAGAAACCGACCTGCAACAGCGCCAGTTTCCACAGCAGGGGATGCCGCCGCATCAGGGCTGGTCCGTGTCTATCAGGATGTACCCTTGGCCCCTGACCGCCTGGATCTGCAGGTGCTGGGCGCTGATGTCGGCCAGCTTGCGGCGCAAGTTGCACACATGCACATCCAGGCCACGGTCCAGGCGCGTGTAGGCGCGGTGCAGCACGGTCTGGTAGAGGAAAGGTTTGCTCAACGCCTCGCCGGGGTGAGCCCGCAGCGTGGCCAGCAGGCGGAATTCGGATGCGGTCAGCCCGGCAGGCCTGCCCTGGTGAAGGGCGTCCTGGCGTTCATGGTCCAGCATCACTGCCCCCCCATCGGCCCGCAACGCCGGCCCGCGGTCGAGCGCCACGCGCCGCAGCAGGGCATCGACCCGGGCGTCGAGTTCGGCCAGGCTGAACGGCTTGGGCAGGTAATCGTCCGCGCCCCGGGTGAAGCCACTGATGCGATCCTGTTCGGCCCCCAGCGCCGACATCAGCATCACTGGCACCGCTTGCTGGTGGCGCAGTTCGTCCAGCAGGCTGAGGCCGTCGATGCCCGGCAGCATGATGTCCAGCAAAACCAGGTCGAAGCGTGATTGCCGTATGGCATTCAGGGCCTGGCTGCCATTGGCGCAGGCCAGCACCTGAAACCCACGGTTGAGGAAATGGCGTTCCAGGTCCTGGCGCAGGCGTGGGTCGTCTTCGGCAAGGAGCAGTGAGGTGGGCACGTTGAGCCTTGAATGAGAATTCCTATCAGTTAGCCATCATCCCATTGACCGTGGGGCGAGGGCAACGCCGCAATGTGTTAAGAAGGTTAATCATGCTGCACCCCGGTTTTCGCTCCGGTATCTTCCGCAAAAAGCAATTTCTGTCGTTTGCGAGTTATTATCAATTGGGCGAGGGTGTGTCATGAGCGGTTTGAACAGTGTGGGGGGGCCCGCGACGGGTGCGGGGCTGGCTGGTAGTAGGGCTGCTGGCGCCCTTTTCGGTATCGGCACTGGCTGAAACGGTAGCGACGCAGGCGGCCGGTGGTAGCAACTCGCTCGACCTGCCGGCACTGACCATCGAGGGCAACCGCCTGTACGACATGCTGCCTTCGGAGCAAACCGGCGGCTACAGTGTCGATGCTGCAACCGTGGGCACCAAGACCCCGGCGGCGCTCAAGGACATCCCGCAGTCGATCACCGTGTACACCCAGGATTACGTCAAGGATCGCCAATTCGTGCACCTGGATGACCTGGCCAAGTACACCGCCGGCCTGCGGACCCTGACCAACGACAGTGGCCGCTCATCCATCTATGCCCGTGGCTACGAGTACAGCGAGTTCAATATCGACGGGCTACCGGCGCCCATGGCCAGCATCTTCGGTACTGTGCCGTCGTTGGCAGCGTTCGACCGGGTCGAAATCATGCGCGGCCCGGCGGGGCTGTTCAGCAGCACCAGCGAGCTGGGCGGCATCGTGAACATGGTGCGCAAGCGCCCCACCGCCGAGTTCCAGGGCCACGTCGAAGGCAGCTATGGCACATGGGACACCAACCACGAAGAACTCGACCTGAGCGGGCCGCTCGACGATGCGGGTCGTGTGCGTGGGCGCTTCATCGCTTCGCGTGATGACACCAATGGCGAGGTCGACTACAACGCCAACACCAGCAATAGCTACTATGGCGCCCTGGACATCGACCTGAGCGACGCTACTGCCGTGTCGTTCGGCCTGATGCACGAAGTGAAGAACATCACCCCGCATAATGGCTACCCGGCCACCTTGTCGGGTGAGGTGCCCGACTTCAGCCATTCACGCTTCCTCGGGGCCGACTGGAACTACTTCGACGGCAAGACCACCGACCTGGTCGCCGAACTGACCCACCGCTTCGACAACGGCGGTTACGGCCGTATTGCCGCCCGTGGCTCCCACCGCGACACCCAGTACCTGTACGCCTTCACCGCCACCAACGCCACTACCGGTGGCAATTCCGAGCGTGCCAGCGCCCGCGATTTCACGCAGGACACCTACTCGCTGGACGCCAGCTACAGCCAGCCGTTCGAGACCTTCGGCCAAGTCAGCGAGTTCGTGGTCGGCAGCGACTACAAGAACTACGACACCGAGTACCTCAATGGCACGACCAACCTGGGCGCCATCAACGTCAACACCTACTCGCCAAAGCAGTTTGCCAAGCCGTCGCCCAACTACAGCACCGAAACCGGTATGCAGGAAGAGGAATATGGCCTGTACTCCAAGGTTACCTTCCGCCCCGTCGAGCGCCTGGCGCTGATCGCCGGCGGGCGTTTCAGCTGGTACCGCGGTGACTTCTACACCACCACCCTCGGCAGTGGCGCCAGCACCAACGACAGCAAGCGCGTCGACGGCCACTTCACCCCTTACGGCGGCGTGGTCTACGACCTCACCGACACCCACGCGCTGTACGCCAGTTATTCGCAGGTGTTCAAGCCGCAGTCAGCCACCGACAGCAGCGGCCGGGTGCTGAAGCCGCGGGAAGGCGAGCAGTATGAATTCGGCTTGAAAAGCAGCTACTTCGGGGGCGACCTGAACACGCGGTTGTCGGTATTCCGCCTGACCGACAAGCACCGTGCTACCACCCTGTACGACGCCGATGGCGTGGCGACCACCGACTCGGTAGCCGCCGGTAAAACCCGGGTCAAGGGCGCGGAAGTGGAAGTAAGCGGCAAGCTGACGCCGAACTGGGAACTGCTGGCCGGCTACACCTGGATGGAAACCGAAACCGTCAAGGGCGACGCCGAGACCACGTTCTTCATCATGCCGCGCAACCAGGCCTCATTGTGGAGCAAGTACACCATCAGCCAAGGCCCGTTGAACGGCCTGGCAATCGGGGGCGGTATTTCGGCGATGAGCAACTTTTACGCCGAGAACGGTGGCGTGCGCATCGATGCGCCAGGGTATGCCACGGTGGATGCGATGCTGTCGTACCCGGTCACTTCGCAGCTGACCGCCACATTCAACGTCAACAACCTGTTCGACCGCGATTACTTGTCGCGCGTGGGCTCGACGTCGACCTTCAACTTCTATGGGCCGTCGCGCAGCATGATGGTGGGCGCGCGCTATGACTTCTGAGGGTTGCTCTGGCTGAAAGCGCTCTGCCCGGGCGGGCAGGCGAGTATGCGGGGGCATTAAAAAGCCGGCTTGTGGCCGGCTTCTCGGGGACGCTTCCGACTAATTTATGGTAAGCCGCAATCGCCTTAACTGTGTGGCCATCAAGGGCCTGGAAGAGATGGCAGACACCCGTGTGAGATGTCGCCGAGCCCTCTGGACTGCGGCTTGCGCCGGTCGGGGCTGAATGTGCGGCGTAGCATACAAGGGCACGCTCTGGATGCCCAGCAAAAAATGGCACAGGTTGTTTCAACCGGGCCGCTGCTGGCGAAAATACGACCAGTGGAACACCCAGCCAAGCACTTCCAGGCCCTGCGCCTGGCGCTGCGCCGGGGTATAGCGCTCAACCGCATAGTTGCGCCGGTCATGGCTGTGCAGGTACAGCGTGCCATGTTGGCCGAGGCTGAGGGTATTCACCCTCAGCGCGCCGTTGTGCAGCACGGCGTAGGTTTCGCCCTCGAACACCTGGGTCATGCTCACGTCGATCACCAGCACCGCCTCCTGCGGGATCAGCGGCAGCATGTTGCTGTCGGGCATCGTCACGCTGATTGCATCGTCGGCCCGAACCCCCAACCCCTGCAGCGCTTTTGCCGGCAGGCGCAGGTGTTTGCTGGCGACTGGGCTGAGCAGGCCGTCATGCAGTTCGTAGTACGGCACCTTGACCAGCCGGCCATGGTCCACCAGCAGCGGGGACGGCGCGGGCGTGTGCAACTTTCGCGGCCGGGCGTTGCGCAGGATCGGGCTGGGGTGCTTGGGCCCTTCGCCCGTGTGCAGCCAGCGGCGATGCACACAGAACAGGTCGGCCATTTCGTCCAGCCGTGCCAGGGGTACGCCGCGCTTGACCCAATTGTTGACGTGCTGCGGTGTGACGCCGCGTTGGGCAGCGAAATCGGAAGGGGTAAGGCCGCATTCGTGAAGCAGGGCCCTGAGGCGGTCACCGGAGGTCTTCATGCCAGCGAGTGTAGCGGCGCGGTGCCAGCAAGGATATCAACTTGATGTTGACGGGGCTTGTATGAAAAGTGGCTGGTTGTAGGGCACAGCTGTAGGGCTGTGTAGGAGTATTCGCCGAGCACAGCGATTGGCCATAAAAAAACCCCGCCATGGCGGGGTTCTTCCTGCAACCGGTATCAGCCCTTGTAGGCAGCGACCGATTTGGTGATCGCGGCACGGGCAGCGTCAGCGCCTTCCCAGCCTTCGATCTTGACCCACTTGCCCTTCTCGAGGTCTTTGTAGTTGGCAAAGAAGTGCTCGATCTGCTGAATCAGCAGGGCTGGCAGGTCGGTGTATTCCTTCACGTCGACGTACAGCTGCGACAGCTTGTCGTGAGGAACCGCGATGACCTTGGCGTCGCCGCCGCCGTCGTCGGTCATGTTCAGTACGCCAACCGGGCGGGCGCGGATAACCGAGCCTGGGGCGACCGGGTACGGGGTAACGACCAGCACGTCGAGCGGATCACCGTCGTCCGCCAGGGTGTTCGGGATGAAGCCGTAGTTGGCTGGGTAGAACATCGGGGTAGCCATGAAGCGGTCGACGAACAGCGTGTCGCTGTCCTTGTCGATCTCGTATTTGATCGGCGCGTGGTTGGCCGGGATCTCGATGGCGACGTAGATGTCGTTCGGCAGGTCTTTGCCCGCCGGAATCTTGCTGTAGCTCATTGGGCAGTGCCCCCGTGTTTGACCAAAAAAGTGGCGGCGATTATAGGCACATTCTGCCGGGGCATGCCACGCCTGGCCTGATGTGCGGCCGCGTCAGGCGTGGCTTTCGCGGTAGTCGGGGTGCTCGGCCTGAAGCCGGCGCAGGCGCGCCAGCGGGTCTTGCCGGTAGAACAGCGCCAACTGCTGATAGACCAATGGATAGGCCTGATGGAGCAGGTCGGGGGCACTAAAGAAGTATTCGCTGGTGACGGCAAAAAACTCGGCGGGGTTCTCTGCCGCATAGGGGTCGATGGCGGTTTCGGCGTCGGGGTTGGCATCGAGCTGGCGGTTAAGGTCGTCGTAGGCCTGTTGCATGGCGGTGGCCCACTCGGCCACGGGCATGCCGCTGTGCAGCGGCGGCAGGCCGTTGGCATCGCCATTGAGCATGTCGAGCTTGTGCGCCAGTTCGTGGATGACCAGGTTGTAGGCCTCCCAGCCGCCACTGGCCAGTACGCCGTTCCAGGCCAGGATGATCGGGCCCTGCTGCCAGGCCTCGCCACTGTGCTCGCCGTCCCACACGTGCTCCACGCCACTGGCATCGCGGTGGCGCTGCGGGCTCTTGAAGTCGTCGGGGTAGAGCACGATTTCGTGAAAGCCCTGGTACCAGTTCAGTTCGCCCAGGTGCAGCAGTGGCAGTTGCGCCTGGGCGGCGAGCAGCAGCCGCTGCTGGTCGCCCAGTTCAACGCCCGGCAGGCACGTGAGGTGCTTGTCGAGCAGGAACAGGATGCAGGCTTCGCGCAGCCAGTGGTCTTCTTCGTCGGTGATGCCGTCCAGCATCGGCAGGCATTCGCGTACGGCCTGCCATTGCTGTGGCGTGATCGGGTAGCGTGCCAAGGCCCGCTTGCGCCGCCAGGCGCGGAAAGACCACATGCTGGCCGGTCAGTGCGCCTTGGCTGCGCGGCCCAGGCGGGTACGCAGCAGGCCGAGGATCATCGGTACCAACGACAGGATGATGATGCCCACCACCATCAGCGACAGGTGTTGCTTGATGAACGGCACGTTACCGAAGAAGTAGCCCAAGGTGACCAGGCCACCTACCCACAGCAACGAGCCGGCCACGCTGAAGCCCAGGAAGCGCGGGTAATGCATGTGGGCAATACCGGCCACGAATGGGGCGAAGGTGCGCAGAATGGGCAGGAAGCGCGCCATGGTCACGGTCTTGCCGCCGTGGCGCTCGTAGAAGTCGTGGGTCCGCTGCAGGTAATCGCGACGGAAGATCTTCGAATTGGGGTTGTTGAACAAACGTTCGCCTGCCGTGCGCCCGATCACGTAGTTGGTGCTGTCGCCCATGATTGCAGCAGCCATCAGCAGGCCGGCCAGCAAGACGGGGTCCATGCCGCCGCCTGCGGCTACGGCGCCGGCGATGAACAGCAACGAATCGCCCGGCAGGAAGGGCATCACCACCAGCCCGGTTTCACAGAAAATCACGGTAAACAGGATGGCGTAGATCCAGGGGCCGTAATTGGTGACCAGCAAATCGAGGTAGGCATCGAGATGCAGGATAAGGTCGAGCGGGTTGAAATCCATGTACAGCACCTGTGTTCTTGGGCGTAGGCTCGGTTTACCGGCGGATGGGTAAATTTTCACACATGACAGGTGGGCCATTATACGGCTAAGTGACGATCATGCCCGGGGAGTTTGTAGCGGGGGGTTACTGCACGCGGTAGTGCCGTATCCGCCCCTGGGCGGGCTTGCCCGCGCAGGGGCGGACGCAGGTCAATCCTGGTTGATGGACAGGATGTAGCTCTTGAACTCGGTATCTTCACGAAAACCGATGGACTCGTAGGTCTTGTGCGCCGTCTCATTGTTGCTGCTTGTGGACACCCGCATGCGCACGGCGTTGGTTTCCTTGGCCATTTTCTTCGCTTCGCGCATCAGGTGGTCGGCTACCAGCATGCGCCGGGAGTCTTCGGCCACGTAGATATCGTTGAGAATCCATACCCGCTTCAGCGACAGCGACGAGTAGCTCGGGTACAGCTGGCAGAAGCCCAGCAGCTTGTTGTCGTCATCATCGGGGAGCGCCAGGTAGATCACCGATTCGTCCCGCTGCAGGCGTTTTTCCAGGAAGCTGCGCGAGCTGTCGGGATAGGGCAGTTGCCCATAGAATTCACGGTATTTGACGAACATAGGCGTCAACAGGTCGAGGTGTTCCAGTTTTGCCTTGATGATGCGCATGTGCGGCCCTCAGAGTCCATTAGGGAAAACAGCGGATTGCCAGCAGCTTCGAGGGCATGCTGCCCCAAGCCCGGCCCGCGGCGCAATCCGCTTTGCATGACAGGGTGTTCAGCCCTCGCCAAGCAGGAAGTTGCCTCGCTGCGCGGGGCCATGTTCGCTGTCGATGCTATGGACCTCGGCTTCGTCCTTCAGATTCACCCCCGACAGCTGGCGCCGGCAGGCTTCACGCATCAGGTACAGCAGGCGGTGTGCGGCCATGCCATAACTCAAGCCCTCCAGGCGTACGTTGGAAATGCAGTTGCGGTAGGCATCGGTCAGGCCGATCTTTGGCGCATAGGTGAAATACAGCCCCAAGCTGTCGGGCGAACTGAGCCCGGGCCGCTCGCCGATCAGCATCACTGTCATGCGCGCGCCCAGCAGTTCACCCACCTCATCGGCCACTGCCACGCGGCCCTGCTGCACCAGCACCACCGGTGCGCTGGTCCAGCCGTCGGCGGCGGCCTGTTCCTCGAACCGGCTCAGCAACGGCAGGGTATGCCGGTGTACGGCAAGCGCCGACAGGCCATCGGCAACCACGATGGCCAGGTCGACCCCACCTGGGTTGGCCTGGGCATGCTGGCGCAGGGTGGCGACCGATGCTTCGTTCAGGCGCCGGCCCAGGTCGGGCCGTTGCAGATATTCGTGGCGGTCGCTGGCGGCGCTGTGCAGCACCAGGCTTTCGCGGCCGCGTTCAGCCAGCTGGGTAGCCAGGCCAGCGTGGTCGAACGCCAGGTGCACGGCATCACGGGCCTGGGCATGGGCGAACTGGAAGTCCAGTTGCGCCCCGGTCGGCAGGCTGGTACCGCTGCGGCCCAGGGCGATACGCGCCGGGGTCAGCGTGCGCAGGGCCAGCCAAGGGTTTTCAGGGGTAGGGGTGCGATGGTCCATGGTGATCCCTATGCAAGCTGTGCCAAGGCCTGGCGGAAGGCCGGCGGCAGGTTGTCACCGAAGCGCACCCGGCCATCGGCCTGGGTGAATATGCCGGTGCGGGCCAGCCATGCCTCGAATTCCGGCCCGGGCTTCAGGCCCAGGGTCTGGCGCGCGTAGAGCGCGTCGTGGAACGAGGTGGTCTGGTAGTTGAGCATGATGTCGTCGGAACCGGGGATACCCATGATGAAGTTGATCCCGGCCACACCCAGCAGGGTCAGCAGGGTGTCCATGTCGTCCTGGTCGGCCTCGGCGTGGTTGGTGTAGCAGATGTCGCAGCCCATCGGCACGCCCAGCAACTTGCCGCAGAAGTGGTCTTCGAGCCCGGCGCGGATGATCTGCTTGCCGTTGTACAGGTACTCCGGGCCAATGAAACCGACCACGGTGTTGACCAGGAACGGCTTGAAGTGGCGGGCCACGGCATAGGCGCGGGTTTCGCAGGTTTGCTGGTCGACCCCGTGGTGTGCATTGGCCGACAGCGCACTGCCCTGGCCGGTTTCGAAGTACATCAGGTTCTGCCCCAGGGTGCCGCGCTTGAGCGAAAGGCCGGCCTCGTAACCCTCCTGCAGTACATTCAGGTTGATGCCGAAGCCGGCATTGGCCGCTTCGGTACCGGCGATGGACTGGAACACCAGGTCCAGCGGCACGCCGCGGTTGATCGCTTCGATGGAGGTGGTGACGTGGGTCAGCACGCAGGACTGGGTGGGTATGTCGTAGCGCTGGATGATGGCATCGAGCATTTCCAGCAGGGCGCAGATCGAGGCAATGCTGTCGGTTGCCGGGTTGATGCCGATCATGGCATCGCCGTTGCCGTACAGCAGGCCGTCGAGAATGCTGGCGGCAATGCCGGCCGGCTCGTCGGTCGGGTGGTTGGGCTGCAGGCGGGTCGACAGGCGCCCGCGCAGGCCCATGGTGCCGCGAAAACGGGTGACCACACGTATTTTTTGCGCCACCAGCACCAGGTCCTGCACGCGCATGATCTTCGATACCGCCGCCGCCATTTCCGGGGTCAGCCCCGGCGCCAGGGCGCGCAGGCTGTCCTCGTTGGCCTCTTCACTCAGCAACCAGTCACGCAGGCCGCCGACGGTGAGGTGGCTGACCGGCGCAAATGCCTGGGCATCGTGGCTGTCGATGATCAGCCGGGTGACCTCGTCGGCTTCGTAGGGGATCAGGGCTTCGTTGAGAAAATGCGTCAGCGGGATATTGGCCAAGGCCATCTGCGCGGCTACGCGCTCGCCGTCGTTGCTTGCCGCAACGCCTGCCAGGTAGTCCCCGGAGCGCGCCGGGCTGGCCTTGGCCATGACATCCTTGAGGCTGTCGAAGCGGTAGACCAGGTGGCCGACCGTGTGTACGAAACTTGCCATACAGAATCTCCAGAGCCGCGGGTTGCCCCGCGGCGGGTGGCGCCGGTCAGTGCAGAGCCTCTTCGGCCTGCTGGATCGCGGCGAATTCCTCTTCCGGGGTGCCCGCTACCAGGTGGTGGCGGCTGTAGAAAGCAAAGTAGGCAATTAATACCGCATAGATCACTGCGGCGCCAATCACCACGCGCGGGTCCACCAGGAAACCGGCGACCACGGCGATGCACGCCAGCACCAGGGCCAGGCCGGAGGTGAAGATGCCGCCAGGGGTACGGTACGGGCGCTCCATCTTCGGCCGGCGGATGCGCAGGGTGATATGCGCGGCCATCATCAGCACGTACGACAGCGTAGCGCCGAACACCGCCACCAGGATCAGCAGGTCGCCCTGGCCAGTCAGCGACAGCGCAAAACCGATGATGCCAGGTATGACCAGGGCCATGACCGGCGCCTTGCTCTTGTTGGTTTCCGACAGCTTGCGCGGCAAATAGCCGGCGCGGGAAAGGGCGAAAATCTGCCGGGAATAGGCGTAGATGATCGAGAAGAAGCTGGCGATCAGGCCGGCCAGGCCGACCAGGTTGACGAAGCTGCCCATCCAGGTAGCGCCGCCGTAGGCTTTGGCCAATGCTTCGACCAGGGGGTTGCCGGAAGCTTTCAGCGCCTCGGAACCCGCGCCGCCAGGGCCGACCACCAGGATCAGCAGGGCAAAGGCCAGCAGCACCAGCATGGCGCCGATTAGGCCGCGTGGCAGGTCACGTTTGGGGTTCTTGGTTTCTTCGGCGGCCAGCGGCACGCCTTCGACGGCGAGAAAGAACCAGATGGCATACGGGATCGCCGCCCATACCCCGACATAGCCGAACGGCAGGAAGCTGCTGGCGCCGACAGCGTCCGTTTTGGCGATGTCGAACAGGTTGGCTGCATCAAAATGGGGCACCATGGCCACCAGGAACACCGCCAGGGCAATGGCGGCGATGGCCGTGATGATGAACATCAACTTCAGTGCTTCGCCCACCCCGAAGATGTGGATGCCGATGAACACCACGTAGAACGCCAGGTAGATCATCCAGCCGCCAATGCCGAACAACGACTGGCAGTAGGCGCCGATGAAGGTCGCGATGGCGGCGGGGGCGATTGCGTATTCGATGAGGATCGCCGTGCCGGTAAGGAAACCGCCCCAGGGGCCGAAGGCGCTGCGGGCAAAGCCGTAGCCACCGCCAGCGGTCGGGATCATCGAGGAAAGCTCGGCCAGCGAGAAGCACATGCACAAGTACATGGTGGCCATCAGCAGGGTCGCGAGGAACATGCCGCCCCAGCCACCCTGGGCCAGGCCGAAGTTCCAGCCGGCGTAGTCGCCGGAAATGACGTAGGCCACCCCCAGGCCGACCAGCAGCACCCAGCCGGCCGCGCCTTTTTTCAATTCACGTTGCTGGAAATAGTCCGAACCGACCTTCTCGAAGTCGACGGAAGAGCCTGCCGGCGAGCCGGCGGATTGATCGCTTGGCATAGTTTCACCTGTTGTTTTTCTTGGTGGGCGGAAGGGGTCCGCGCCGATGGTGATGGGTACTGCAGGAAGCGAGCCAGAGCAGGTCTGGCCTCTTCGCGGGCTTGCCCGCTCCCACAGGTAGTACGCAAGTATGAAATATGCGTGGTCCCTGTGGGAGCGGGCGAGCCCGCGAAGCAGGCGATGCGGTTTAGAAGAAGCCCAGCGGATTGATGTCGTAGCTCACCAGCAGGTTCTTGGTCTGCTGGTAGTGGTCGAGCATCATCTTGTGGGTTTCACGCCCAACCCCGGACTTCTTGTAGCCACCGAACGCGGCATGCGCCGGGTACAGGTGGTAGCAATTGGTCCATACACGGCCAGCCTTGATCCCGCGGCCCATGCGGTAAGCGCGGTTGATGTCGCGGGTCCACACGCCGGCGCCCAGGCCGAACTCGGTGTCGTTGGCAATCGCCAGCGCTTCGGCTTCGTCCTTGAAGGTGGTGACGCTGACCACCGGGCCGAAGATTTCCTCCTGGAACACGCGCATGCGGTTGTTGCCCTTGAGCAGGGTCGGCTGGATGTAGTAACCGGTGGCCAGCGAGCCTTCGAGTTTTTCAACCTTGCCACCGGTCAGCAGCTCGGCACCTTCCTGCTGGGCGATCTCGAGGTACGAGAGGATCTTCTCGAACTGCTGCTGCGAGGCCTGTGCGCCAACCATGGTGTCAGTGTCCAGAGGGTCGCCGCGCTTGATCTGCAGCACCTTCTTCATCACCACTTCCATGAACTGCGGGTAGATCGACTCCTGCACCAGCGCCCGCGATGGGCAGGTGCACACTTCGCCCTGGTTGAAGAAAGCCAGCACCATGCCTTCGGCCGCTTTCTCGATGAAGCTCGGCTCGGCTTGCATGATGTCTTCGAAGTACACGTTCGGCGACTTGCCGCCCAGTTCTACGGTAGACGGGATGATGTTTTCGGCGGCGCATTTCATGATGTGCGAGCCAACCGGGGTAGAGCCGGTGAAGGCAATCTTGGCGATGCGCTTGCTGGTCGCCAGCGCTTCACCTGCTTCGCGGCCATAGCCCTGCACCATGTTGAGCACGCCTTTGGGCAGCAGGTCACCGATCACTTCCAGCAGCACGGTGATGCCCAGCGGGGTCTGTTCCGCCGGCTTGAGCACCACGCAGTTGCCAGCGGCCAGGGCCGGTGCAAGCTTCCAGGCGGCCATCAGGATCGGGAAGTTCCACGGGATGATCTGCCCGACCACGCCCAGCGGTTCGTGGATGTGGTAGGCCACGGTGCCTTCGTTGATTTCGGCGGCGCCACCTTCTTGTGCACGAATGCAGCCAGCGAAATAGCGGAAGTGATCGACCGCTAGCGGAATGTCGGCATTCAGGGTTTCGCGGATCGGTTTGCCGTTGTCCCAGGTTTCGGTAATGGCCAGCAGTTCGAGGTTCTGCTCGATGCGGTCGGCGATTTTCAACAGCACATTGGAGCGGTCCTGCACCGAGGTGCGGCCCCAGGCGTCGGCGGCAGCGTGGGCAGCGTCCAGTGCCTTGTCGATGTCTTCGGCAGTTGAGCGGGGGAATTCGGCAATCGGCTGGCCGTTCACCGGGGACGTGTTGGTGAAGTATTCACCCTTTACCGGAGGAACGAACTCACCACCGATGTAGTTACCGTAGCGGTTCTTGAAGGAAACCTTCGCGCCTTCGGTACCGGGATGTGCGTAACGCATGGTGTGTCTCCTGGCTATTGTGTTTGTTAGGGAGTAAAAAGCGTAGAGCAAAGGTTGGGCCAGCGTGCGCGGCACCCGTAAAATCAATGGCTTGGGCGGGTGTGGCGGACACGTGGCAGCCAGCCTGTGCCGGTTGCGGTACGCCTGGGGGTGACATTTTGTGCCGTTCACGACACGTCACCCGTGGGTGCATTGCAATGCCTTCGCCGGTGGAGGATGCTGGTGACACGCTCTATCTGCGGAGAACTACAACAATGCAGAGCAATCACTTCAGCCGCCATGCCCGGCAGGTCCACACTGTGGCCCATGGTGGTGCTGGCGAGGGCGTCAGCGACCCCTCCATTGCCCGCTCCTGGCTGCGTTGCCTGGAGGACTACCACCTCGACCCAACGGTGATCGAGGCGCCGGTGGTGCTCGAGCACGGGCGCTTGCTGGAAAGCCGCGAGCGCTTGCGCCAGGTGCTGCAGATCGCCGACCACGAAATGAACAGCCTGCACCAGCAGCTCTCCGGGGCCGGCCATGCGGTGTTGCTGACCGATGCCCGCGGGGTGATCCTCAATTGCGTCAGCGCGGCCAGCGAGCGGCGCAGCTTCGAGCATGCCGGGCTGTGGCTGGGCGCCGACTGGAGCGAGGCGCGTGAAGGCACCAATGGCATCGGCACCTGCCTGGTCGAGCGCCAGGCGCTGACCATCCACCAGAACGAGCACTTCCGCGGCCGCCACACCGGGCTGACGTGCTCGGCCAGCCCGGTGTTCGACCCCCATGGCGAGTTGCTGGCGGTGCTCGACGTATCCTCGGCACGCCCCGACGTCTCACGGCAAAGCCAGTTCCATACCATGGCCTTGGTCAACCTGTCGGCCAAGATGATCGAAAGCTGCTACTTTCTGCGCCATTTCGAGCAGCAGTGGCTGCTGCGTTTTCACCTGCAGGCCGAGTCGGTTGGCCTGTTCAGCGAGGGCCTGCTGGCCTTCGACGGTGATGGCCGGATCTGCGCGGCCAACCAGAGCGCCCTGAACCTGCTGGGCAGCGTACGCAGCGGTGTGCTGGGCCAGCCGTTGGAGCGGTTTTTTGCCTGCAGCCACGATGAGCTGTTCGGCCGCGCGACGCCCGGGGGCAGCACGGCCTGGCCGCTGCGCACCCTGGACGGCCGCCAGGTGTTCGCCAGCCTGCGCGGGCAGGCGCGCGCGCCTGTATGGTCGGTGCCCGTGGCCCAGCCGCGGCCTACGCGTGCTGCAGAGCCGCTGGTATGCCTGCTCGACCCGGCGTTGCAGAATGATTTCCGCCGCAGTGTGCGGGTGTTCGAGCGCGATGTGCCACTGCTGCTGCGCGGCGAGACCGGCTGCGGTAAAGAGGCCTTTGCCCAGGCCGTGCACCAGGCCAGTGAGCGCCGCAGCCAACCCTTCGTGGCCATCAACTGTGCCTCGATCCCTGAAAGCCTGATCGAGAGCGAGCTGTTCGGCTACCGCGGTGGCAGCTTCACCGGTGCGCGAAAGGAAGGCATGCGCGGCAAGCTGTTGCAAGCCGACGGTGGCACCTTGCTGTTGGACGAGATCGGTGACATGCCCCTGGCCCTGCAGACACGCCTGCTGCGCGTGCTGGAGGAGCGTCAGGTAGTGCCGATCGGCGGCGAGCCACAGGCAGTGGACGTGCGCATCGTCAGCGCCACCCACCGTGACCTGCTGCAGCGGGTCGAGCAGGGCAGTTTCCGTGAAGACCTGTATTACCGCCTCAACGGCCTGGAAGTGGCATTGCCGGCCGTACGCGAGCGCAGTGACAAGGCGCAGTTGCTGGACTTCCTGCTGCGCCAGGAGGCGCAGGGCCAACTGATCGACATCGAACCGAGGGCGCGCCAGGCGCTGCTGGACTTCGCCTGGCCGGGCAACGTGCGGCAGATGCGCAACGTGCTGCGTACCCTGGTGGCGCTTTGCGAAGGTGGCCGCATCACTTTCTCGGATCTCCCTGCCATTGTGCGCAGCCACACCGGGCCTGTGGGACCGGGCGCGCCCGCGAAGCCGTCTGCCCAGCCGACACAAGGCGAGGGCGTTGCCCCGGTTCGCGGGCTCGCCCGCTCCCACAGGTCCGACAATGGACCAGGTGAGGGTACCGAGGTGTTGCAGGACGCAGAACGGCAAGCACTCATTGAGGTGCTGCAGGCAAAACACTGGCACCTCACCCGTGTCGCCGAACACTTGGGCATCAGCCGCAATACCTTGTATCGAAAACTGCGCAAACACGGCATCACCCGGGGCGACTGAGCGAAACAGCGGGTGCGATTTGTCGCGCCCTGGGCTACCCTGCCTCGATGTTTTGCGAGGTCGACCATGCATATTCACATTCTCGGTATTTGCGGCACTTTCATGGGCTCGCTGGCAGTGCTGGCCAAGGAGCTTGGCCATCGCGTGACCGGCTCGGACGCCAACGTCTACCCGCCGATGAGCACGCAGCTCGAAGCCCAGGGCATCGAGCTGACCCAAGGCTACGACCCGGCTCAACTGGAGCCGGCACCCGACCTGGTGGTGATCGGCAACGCCATGTCGCGCGGCAACCCGGCGGTTGAATACGTGCTGAACAAGGGCCTGCCCTATGTTTCCGGCCCGCAGTGGCTGGCCGACCACGTGCTGCAAGGCCGTTGGGTGCTGGCCGTGGCCGGTACCCACGGCAAGACCACTACCAGCAGCATGCTGGCCTGGGTGCTGGAGCACGCCGGCATGAGCCCGGGCTTCCTGATTGGCGGTGTACCACAGAACTTCTCGGTGTCGGCCCGCCTGGGGGCTACGCCGTTCTTCGTGGTCGAAGCCGACGAGTACGACAGTGCCTTCTTCGACAAGCGTTCAAAGTTCGTTCACTACCACCCGCGCACTGCGATCCTCAACAACCTTGAGTTCGATCACGCAGACATTTTCCCGGACCTGGCCTCGATCGAGCGGCAGTTCCACCATCTGGTGCGCACCATCCCCAGCGAAGGCCTGGTCATCCACCCGACCACCGAACAAGCGCTGGAGCGGGTCATCGGCATGGGCTGCTGGACCCCAGTACACACCACGGGTGAAGGTGGCCAGTGGCAGGCCCGCCTGCTCAGCGCCGATGGCTCGCGTTTTGAAGTGCTGTTCGAGGGCCAGGCGCAAGGCGTGGTGGACTGGGCGCTGACCGGTCAGCACAACGTCGCCAACGCCCTGGCTACCCTGGCAGCCGCTCGCCATGTAGGCGTGGTGCCGGCCATGGGCATCGAGGGCCTCTGCGCCTTCAAGAGCGTCAAGCGGCGCATGGAGAAGGTTGCCGAAGTACAGGGCGTGACCATCTACGATGACTTCGCTCACCATCCGACTGCCATCGCTACCACCCTCGACGGCCTGCGCAAGCGCGTTGGCGAGGCGTCGGTGATCGCGGTAATCGAACCGCGCTCCAACTCGATGAAGTTGGGTGCACACCGCGATGGCCTGCCAGAAAGCGTCAACGACGCCGACCAGGTGATCTGGTACGCGCCGGCCAACCTGGGCTGGGACCTCGCTGCTACTGCTGCGCAGTGCAAGGTACCGAGTGTGGTTGCCGAAAGCCTCGAGGCGATCATCGAACGCATCAAGGGCCAGGCCCGCCCGGGCACCCACGTGGTGATCATGAGCAACGGCGGCTTCGGCGGCCTGCATGGCAAGCTGGCCGAGGCGCTGAAGTGAACGGGCCGGAACGCGTTACCCTGGCCATGACGGGCGCTTCAGGCGCCCAGTACGGCCTGCGCCTGCTCGATTGCCTGGTGCGCGAGGACCGCGAGGTGCATTTTCTGATCTCCAAGGCGGCGCAACTGGTAATGGCCACCGAGACCGATGTGGTGCTGCCGGCCAAGCCCCAGGCGATGCAGGCCTTCCTCACCGAATACACCGGTGCTGCCGATGGGCAGATCCGCGTGTATGGCAAGGAAGACTGGATGTCGCCAGTGGCCTCGGGCTCGGGCGCTCCGGCAGCGATGGTGGTGGTGCCGTGTTCCACCGGCACCTTGTCGGCGATTGCCACCGGGGCCTGCAACAACCTGATCGAGCGCGCAGCCGACGTGACCCTCAAGGAGCGCCGCCAGTTGATTCTGGTGCCCCGCGAAGCGCCATTCTCCACCATTCACCTGGAGAACATGCTCAAGTTGTCGCAGATGGGCGCGGTGATTCTGCCTGCGGCGCCGGGCTTCTATCACCAGCCGCAAACCATCGACGACCTGGTCGACTTCGTTGTGGCGCGTGTTCTCAACCTGCTGAACATTCCCCAGGACATGCTGCCGCGTTGGGGCGAGCACCACTTCGGGGTGGATGATTGAAACGGGCGCTGGCCGGCTTGCTGGCGCTGGGGTTGCTGAGTGGTTGTGCCACGGTGCGCACGCTGGATGCCAACAAGCCAGGGGCGCCGGTGGTGTATGCCGGTACGCGTCTGGATCTGTATGTGATCAACGGTGGTTGCTGCCCGCAGGATCGGTTTGGGGCTCAAGCCCCGAGCTATCCGGGGCTGGACCTGCCAGGGAGCATGCTGCTTGATACCCTGTTGCTGCCGTTGTCCTTGCTGACTGCTGCCGGTGTAGGCTTCCAGGCCACAGGGGGGCTGTGAGGGATTGCACGGTCCTGTGGGAGCGGCTTACTTCTTGCCCAGCTTGCGCAATTCATCCGACTCCACAATCCGCACCCCGTCTTCTTCTTCGAGGGCCAGGCGCCATAGCGCACGGGCCAGGGTGCAGGCCTCGATCCCCCGGTATTTCCCTGGAATCAGCCGGGACAACGGTGAAACCAACTGCTCTGCCAGCCGCGGCTTGATGCGCTCGCCCAGCAGCAGAGACGGCCGCACGATGGTCAGTTGCGGCCAATCCTGCGCTTTGAGCGCCTCTTCCATCTCGCCCTTCACCCGATTGTAGAAAATCGATGACTTCGGGTCGGCGCCCAAGGCACTGACCACCAGCAAATGCCGTGCGCCCATTTCCCGGGCCCGTTTGCTGAACGCCACCACCATGTCCAGGTCCACCGCGCGGAACGCCGACTCGGAGCCGGCCTGTTTGAGGGTGGTGCCCAGGCAGCAATAGGCAACGTCGACCCTGCCGGCCAGCTGCGGCAGGAACACTGCCGGGTCACCCACCGGGTTTTCCAGGTGCGGATGTTCGGCCAGCGGCCGGCGGGTGGGGGCCAGCACGCGGGTGATGGTGGGCTCGTTGAGCAGGCGGTCGAGCAGGTGTTCACCGGTGAGGCCGGTGGCACCGGCAAGCAGGACATGCTGAGGCGTCAAGTACATGATGTCTCTCCCTTGTTACACCCAAGTCTAGTGGTTGCCCGGGGTTTTTGCCTGTGCGCCCACCTTGGCCTGGGTCGTGTTGCGCAATGCTTCCTCGGCCTGTTGCCGGCGCAGTTGCTGCCAATGCTCAAGCACCGCCGGCGGCGCCCACAACTGAGGCTCAGAGGCGTCGAAACCTTCCCTTTGTTCCCTTTCGGCAACACTGCCGCGTGCCAGTTCAAACGCCTGTTTCAGGTCGTCGGTCTGGTTCAGGGCCTGGGCGAACAGGGCTTCGCCAAAGTAGGTGAAATCAGCTTCCTCCGAGCAACCGAAGGAGACACGGTCGGCGCGTGCGGCAGTCATGATCAGGGTACGCTCATCTTTCAGCGGGGCGATATACCCCCCTGAATAGCAGGCCGAGATGACAATGACCTTGTCGCGATCCTTCAACGGCGCAAGGGCCGTTGCCAGCTCGTCGGCGGACAAGTCGGCCAGTTGCAGGCGGGGCTGGTCGAGCACCAGCTGGTGGTCTGCGCTGCCGTGGCTGGTGAGGTAGATGAACACCAGGTCTTCCGGGCCGCTGCGCTCGGCCAGGGTGCGGGCGGCACGGGTGAGGTTCTCGCGGGTTGCCATGGGGCGGTTGGCCAGGTGGTCGCGGTGGTTGACCAGGGTCACCTGGCCGCGGGCGCCAAAGCGTACCTTGAGCATGTTGCTGACGTAGTCGGCTTCACGCAGGAACACACTCTGTTGGCCATCACCGCCCACCACCAGGCTGTACAGCTGAATCGGCGGGGCCGAGCGCGGCACTGCGGCCAGCGCCTGTTGCAGTAGCCGGCCCTGGTTGAGCAGGGCCAGGTCAAGCGGGTCGGGCAGCAGCGTGCCATGCTGGTCGCGCACGCGCACCCCGTTGGCCCACACGCCGCTTTCGACCTTGCCGTTGGGCAGGATCAGGCGCCCCTTGCCGTTGTAGGCATCGTTCAGAAAGCCGCCTACGTACTGGCTGCCGTCGGCCAGTTGCAAGCTGCCTTGGCCAGACAGCCGCCAGTCGGCGAACGTGCCTTTGTAATGGCTGCCGTCGCTGCCCAGCAATTCACCTTCGCCGATCAGCGAGCCGTCCTTGAATTGGCCGATCCAAACATCGCCATCGGCACTCTCATAGCGGCCACGGCCTTCAATACGGTTGTCCTTGAACTCGCCGATGTACTGCTCGCCATCGACGCTGTCGTAGGTGCCGCTGCCTTGCAGTTGGCCATTGCTGAAATGGCCGCTGAACCGGTTACCGCTGGCGTCGCTGCGCACCCCCGCGCCGTTGGGCTTGCCCTTGGCGAACAGGCCCTGGTAACGGCTGCCGTCGGCCAGCACCAGCTCGCCGGCGCCGTCGTACAGGTCGTCCTTGAATTGGCCGCGGTAGGTTTGGTCGGCTTGCTTGAGGGTGCCTTCGCCATCACGGCGGCCGTGCTTGAACGTGCCGGCATAGTGGCTGCCCGGTGTGGTCAGGTCGCCCAGCCCCTCGAACAGCCCCGCGGCGAACTGGCCGCGGTACACCTCGCCGTTCTGGCCGTGCCATTCGCCCTGGCCATGCCACTGGCCGTCCTTGAAGGTGCCGGCATACCAGCTGCCGTTGGGATAGTCGATCCGCCCTTCACCCTGCAGCAGGCCATCGACCACCTGGCCCCGGTAGCGCCCACCGTCGGGCAGGCGGGCATCCGGCGGCAGCAACGATTCGCCATCGCCACAGGCGGCGAGCAGCAGGACCAGGGTAATGGGGAGCAGTGGACGCATGGCGAGAACCGGGCAATAGGTCTGCCGATTATGACGCAGAATGGGATCCTGAAACAGCGAGCGCCTGCGCTGACGCACATCCCCGTAGGAGCGGCCTTGTGTCGCGATGGGGCGCGCAGCGGCCCCACGATTCCAGCTTCGCCGCAGAAATCGCCGGGGCCGCTTCGCGCCCCATCGCGACACAAGGCCGCTCCTACAGGATGAGGTGCCGCTTGTGGGCCTATACCTGTCTTAAAAGCTGGCGCAACCCCTGTGGGAGCGGGCGTGCCCGCGAACACCGGCGAAGCCGGTGCCATCTACCGAGTCGTCGGCTTCGCGGGCACGCTCGCTCCCACAGGTTGAGGTGCAATCAATGCCCGCCTGGCGACACGATGATCTTCACGTTTTCCTCCTTGTTGTTCACCAGTTCCTCAAACCCTAGCTCGACAATCTGCTCCAGCCCGATCCGCCCGGTCACCAGCGGGCGAATGTCCAGCCGCCCGTCTGCAATGAAGGCAATGACATCGGCAAATTCGCCGTTGTACGCCAATGCCCCCAGCACCTGCTTCTCGGTGGATACCAGTTCGAAGAAGTTGAATTCGCTGGGCTCTTCAAAAATGCCTACCAGCACGCACTTGCCGGCCTTACGGATGGTGTCGATGGCCAGTTTGGCCGTGTGCTTGTTGCCGATGCACTCGAAGCTCACATCCGCCCCCAGGCCGCCGGTAAGCGCGCGAATCTCTGCCAGGGCATCGCACTGGCTCGGGTCGAGCACCACGCTGGCGCCGACTTCCCTGGCCTTGGCCTTGCGCGCAGATGACATTTCCAGCGCAATTACCTGCGCCGCACCAGCTGCCTTGGCGCACATGATGGTGCACAGGCCGATGGTGCCGGCGCCCACCACCACCACGGTCTGGCCCAGCAAGCTGCCGGCCTTCTTCACCGCATGCATGCCCACCGCCAGCGGCTCGATCAGCGCGCCAGCCTCAGCCGGAAAGCCCTGCGGCAAGCGGTACAGCAGGTTTGCCGGCACATTGACCCACTCGGCGAAGGCGCCGTTATTCATCAGGCCGGTGAAGGCCAGGCGTTCACAGATGTTGTACAGGCCATGGGTACAGTAGTAGCAGGTGCCGCAATGCTGGCAGGCGTCTGCAGCCACCGGGTCGCCGACGGCAAAGCCTTCGACGCCCTCACCCAGTTTGGCGATCTGACCACAGAATTCGTGGCCGAGGATGCACTGGCCCTGGATGCCGGTCAGCGGGTGCGGCGCCTCGACCGGGATGAATACCGGGCCGGCGACGTATTCATGCAGGTCGGAGCCGCAGATGCCGCACCAGTCCACTTTGATCTGCACCCAGCCTGGCGCCGGGTCGGCTGGCAGGGGGACCTGTTCTACGCGAATGTCGTTGCGGCCATGCCATACGGCAGCGCGCATGTGGGTGTGGCTCAAGTCATTCATGGCTGTTCTCCAGGCTCACGGAATAGGTTCAGTGCTTGCGCAGGAATGCGAGCAATTGCTGGTTGACCTGGTCGGCCGCCTCCATCTGCACCATATGGCCGGCTTCGGGCAGCACCAGTACTTCGGCCTCCAACCCTTCGGCATGGCTGGCCGGGATGATCGCGTCCTTGCCGCCCCACACCACCAGCGCCGGGTGCTGCCCCAGCACGCCACGCAGGTCGTGGCGTTGGCGGTCGCCGTCGGCCAGTGCCGCAGCCAATTGCTGCAGGGCCTGGTCAACGCCTTCCAGGCGCTTGAACCTGAGCATGTCTTCCAGCATCTGCCGGGTGACCAGCGCCGGGTCGGCGAACAGCTGCACCATCTGTGGCTTCAGGGCATTGCGGTTGGCTGCGCTGACGAAGCCTTGCAGGTATTGCCCGTTGATCGCTTCACCCAGGCCGGCACTGGCCACCAGGCTCAGGCTGGCCACCCGCTGCGGGGCTAGGCGCGCCACGTTCAGGCTGACTGCACCGCCCATCGAATGCCCCGCCAGGTGCGCCTTGGCAATGCCCAGGTGGTCAAGCAGGGCCAGCACGCTCTCGCTCAGTTCATCCAGATCGCCGCGCTGCAGGGCCTTGGCCGACTCGCCATGCCCCGGCAGATCCACGGCGATCACCCGCCGCTCGGCCGCCAGCGCCGGGTGGTTGAACAGCCAGTTGTTGAGGTCGCCGCCAAAGCCGTGCACCAGCACCAACGGCGTGCCGCCTTCACCCAGCTCGAACCAGCGCAGCAGGCGGCCACCCACTTCAGCCTTTTGCGGGGCCGGGCCCTGGGCCTGGTCGGCGCCGCCTTCGGCGACGAACTCGGCCTGGAAGCGCTGCACCACGGCATCGATCTCGGCCTCTTCGGCTTCGCCTTCCACGACCACGGCCAGCAGCGCGCCCACCGGCAGGGTTTCATCCGGCTTGGCCACCTGGCGGCGCAGCACGCCGCTGAACGGGGCCTCGACACTGCTGCTGATCTTGTCGGTCTCGACGTCCAGCACCTCGTCGCCCTTGGTGATCGGGTCGCCTTCCTGCTTGAGCCAGGTGTCTACCCGGCCCTCGGTCATCGACAGGCCCCACTTGGGCATGGTCAGGGTATGGATCTGGCTCATGCGGCACTCCTTGCAGCTTCGATCACTTTGCGCACGGCGGCCTCGATCTTCGCCGCGTCAGGGATGTACAGGTCTTCCAGGGCGTCGGAGAACGGCACCGGGGTGTGCGGTGCGGTGACCATCTCGATCGGGCCCTTGAGCGCAGCGAAAGCCTTCTGCGCCACCAGGGCACTGATATCAGTGGCCATCGAGCAGCGCGGGTTGGCTTCGTCGATGACTACCAGGCGGCCGGTTTTTTCCACGCTTTCCAGAATGCTGTCTTCGTCCAGCGGGCTGGTGGTGCGCAGGTCCAGTACTTCGCAGTCGATGCCCTGGCGGGCCAGGTTGTTGGCGGCCTCCAAGGCTACATGCACCATGCGCCCGTAGGTGACCAGGGTCACGTCGTCGCCATCACGCAGGAAGTTGGCTTCGCCGAAGGGTACCGTGTACACCTCTTCCGGCACTTCGCCCTGCATGCTGTAGAGCAGCTTGTGCTCGCAGAAGATCACCGGGTCGTTGTCACGGATCGCCTGAATCAGGAGCCCCTTGGCGTCGTATGGCGAGGAGGGGCACACCACCTTCAGGCCTGGAATGTGCGTCCACAGCGAGGTGAGCATTTGCGAATGCTGGGCCGCTGCACGCAGGCCTGCGCCGTACATGGTGCGCATCACCAGCGGGGTGACTGCCTTGCCGCCGAACATGTAGCGAAACTTGGCAGCCTGGTTGAGTATCTGGTCCAGGCAGCAGCCGGCGAAGTCCACGAACATCAGCTCGCACACCGGGCGCAGGCCCTGGGTGGCGGCACCGACCGCTGCGCCGACGTAGCCGATTTCCGACAGGGGAGCGTCCAGTACTCGGCCCGGGAACTGGTGGTACAGGCCCTTGGTCACGCCCAGCACGCCACCCCAGGCGTCTTCCTCACCGGGCGCCCCGGCACCGCCGGCAACGTCCTCGCCAATGATGAACACACTGTCGTCGCGGCGCATTTCCTGGGCCAGTGCTTCGTTGATGGCCTGCTGGTAGCTGATCTTTCTTGCCATGGTGGTTCTCCTGTTGTTCTTGTAATGCGCGGCTTAGGGGTAGGCGACGTAGACATCGCTGAGCAGGTCGGCGGGCAGTGGCTTGGGGTCGGACTTGGCGCGCTGCACAGCGTCTTCGATCAGGTCCTCGACGCGTGCGTCGATAGCGTCCAGCTGCTGGGCCGTGAGCAGGCCGGCGCGGGTGGTCTTGTCGCGGAACTGCATCAGGCAGTCGCGCGATTCGCGCAGGTTCTTGACTTCATCCGCCGCGCGGTAGGTTTGCGCGTCGCCCTCGAAATGGCCGTAGTAGCGGCTGAGCTTGACCTCGACCAGCGATGGGCCTTGCCCGGAACGGGCGCGTTCGATGGCCGCACCGGCGGCCTCGTACACGGCAAAGAAATCGAAGCCGTCGATGGTCACCCCGGGCATGCCGAAGCCGGCCGCGCGGTCGGCGATGTGGTCGCAGGCCACCGACCAGTTGGAGGCGGTGGCTTCGGCGTAGCCATTGTTCTCGGCGACGAAGATGCACGGCAGGTTCATGATCGACGCCATGTTCATGGCTTCGAATACCGCGCCTTCGTTGGAGGCCCCGTCGCCGAAGAAGGCCACCGCCACGTCGTCGCGCCCCTTGAGCTTGGCCGCCAGCGCCGCGCCGGCCACCAGTGGGGCGCCGGCGCCGACGATACCGTTGGCCCCGAGCATGCCTTTCTCCAGGTCGGCAATGTGCATCGAGCCACCCTTGCCACCGCATACGCCGGTCTTCTTGCCGTAGATTTCGGCCATCATGCCGTACACGTCCACGCCCTTGGCGATGCAATGGCCATGGCCGCGATGGGTCGAGGCGATGCAGTCGCTGTCGCGCAGGTGGGCCATGACCCCGGCAGCCGAGGCCTCTTCGCCGGCGTAGAGGTGCACGAAACCGGGGATTTCGCCAGTGGCGAACTCCACGTGCAGGCGTTCTTCAAAGGCGCGGATGGTGCGCATCACTTCATAGGCATGCAGCAGTTGTTCGGTACTGAGTTGATTGGACATGTTGTTGTTCTCCGGGGTTGTCTCAACACGGGTTTGCAGGGTGCAGCCGATGGCCGCGAGGCACGGCCAGCAGGTGGTGACGGGCGGCATGCGCCAGCACGGACTCGACGTCCACACTGAGCGGGCCGCGGTGGTCGAGGGTGATGGTGGGGGTGTCGTGTTCGGCGAATTCGATTTCGCGCTCGCCGTCCAGGGCCAGGGTGCCGCTGGCCAGGCTCAGGCGGTGGGCGACATCGGGCAGCAGCGTGCCGCTGGCGGTGATGCCACAGGCTTGCAGCAGGCCGGGGGCCAGCGGCGCGAGCAGTGCCTGTTCAGCGCCGGGTGCCAGGCGAACCCAGGCGCCGTGCGGGGCCTGGCGCGACACCGGGCACCACAGGCCACACAGCGCCGACAGGCCGATGGCATGCGGTTCGGCGAAGCAGGCGAAAACTTCGGCAAGGTCTTCGCTGCGGCTGAGTGCGCGGGCGCCAATGAAACGCTGCGGTGACACTGCCACTTCCACCAGGGCCCATTCGGCCAGTTGCTGCTGCGGCACTGTCACCAACAGGCGCTTGTTGCGGCGCAGGCCAATGCTGGGCGGTACCCGGCCGGTGGCCAGCAGGCCGCCGGCAAGACCGGCGCTGGTGGCCTCGCGCAGTTCGGGGAAGGCATTGTTGGTGCCGGTGGAGAGGGTCAGCAGTGGCACATCTTGCGCCTCGGCGGCGACGGCCTTGTGGGTGCCATCGCCCCCCAGCACGGCGATCAGCGCCACACCGCGCTCGACCATGCGTCGGGTGGCCAGGCGGGTGTCGGCTACGGTCTGCGACAACGGCAGGTCGAGTATTTCGATGGCTGGCCAGTGCTGGTCGAGCGCAGCCGGGCCCTGGCTGGCCTTGAGCACGGCGGCGGCGATGCCGGTCATGTCGCTGGGCAGCAGCACCTGGCCGATGCCGGTGGCGCCGAAGGCGGCCAGCAGGCGCTGAATTGCCGAAGCCTTGTCGGTGCTCGAATAGAGCCCGGCGCTGGCCGTCAGGCGGCGCAGGTCACGGCCGGAGGCAGGGTTGGCAATGATCCCGACGAGCGGGGCGGGTAGCGGCATGGCGCACCTCGTATTCTTGTTTGCCAGGACTGGAGCAAGGGCGGTGCCAGCTTTGCCCAAGGGCGCCGAAGGGGCCGTTGCAGAGCGCTTTGGCCTGCCTTGGTGGCGGCTGCAGGGCGGGTACGGCGAGACGCCCGGTGCCAGTGCGCAGCTGCGTTGAGCGAGACGCTGAGACGCTGCGTCTCAAGCCAGCCGGTAGCCACACAGTGCTTGTCGGGGCGGGCGCGCAAGCGCTTAATGGCCGAACAACGATAAAAACAGCAACGAGAACCGGAGGGCCCGAATGCTTGCCGCGAACTCCCGAGCCCATGTCGATTGCGTCAGCAGGGTGCTGAAGAATGCCGACCGCCTGCCACAGGCGCCGGTACCGCCGCTGATCCTCGATTCATGGCGCCGTTCCATGGAGCTGTACCGCCTGGACCCCGCTTCCCAGCAGGGCCCACGCATCCTTTCCCAAAGCCTGCTCAATGAGTGCCGTGAACGCGCGCAGCTGTTTCTGCGCATCGCCAGCGACGCCGTGGCCCGCCTGCACGAGCGCGTACGGGGCGCCGACTATTGCGTGCTGCTGACCGACGCCCAAGGGCGCACCATCGACTACCGGGTCGAATCGGCCATTCGCAACGACTGTCGCAAAGCCGGCCTGTACCTGGGCACTTGCTGGTCGGAGGGCGAGGAGGGTACCTGTGGCGTGGCGGCGGTGCTCACCAGCAAAGCCCCGGTCACGGTGCACAAGCGCGACCACTTCCGGGCGGCGTTCATCGGCCTGACCTGCACGGCGGCACCGGTGTTCGACCCGTTGGGCGAGTTGCTGGGGGTGGTGGATGTGTCTGCCTTGCAGTCACCGGACGACCGCCGCAGCCAGCACCTGATCCGTCAGCTGGTCGAGCAAACCGCTCGCGACATCGAAAACGCCTTTTTCATGCACACTGCCCAGGGCCACTGGGTGATGCGCGCCCATGGCACGCCGGGCTATGTGGAAAGCCAGCCTGATTACCTGCTGGCCTGGGATGCCGATGGTCGCCTGCAGGCCATCAACAGCCTGGCCCGGCAGCGCCTGGTCGAACGCCTGGGCCGTTTGCCGGCGCACATTGGCGAGCTGTTCGACATGGACCAGCTACGCCGGGTCAGCGCGTCGTCGGCCCAGCGCCTGCCTGGCCTGGGTGGTTTGTACGGCCGGGTCAGCGCCCCTCGGCAACGCCAGCGGGCGCAACCGCTGCAGCAGGCCCAGGACAGCCGCATCGAACAGCATCTGCGCTTGGCTACCCGCCTCAAGGACTGCAACCTGGCCGTGCTGGTGCTGGGTGAAACCGGGGCCGGCAAGGAGGTGTTCGCCCGTCAGCTGCACCAGCAGAGCCAGCGCCGTGACGGCCCCTTCGTAACCCTGAACTGTGCAGCCATCCCCGAGAGCCTGATCGAGAGCGAGTTGTTCGGTTATGTGGCGGGGGCTTTCACCGGTGCTTCCAGCAAAGGCATGCAAGGGCTATTGCAGCAGGCCCACGGCGGTACGTTGTTCCTCGACGAGATCGGTGATATGCCACTGAACCTGCAAACCCGGTTGCTACGGGTGCTGGCCGAGGGCGAAGTGGCGCCGCTGGGCGCGGCGCGGCGGGAGCGGGTGGATATCCAGGTGATCTGTGCCACCCACCGTGATCTGGCGGCAATGGTAGAAGACGGGCGTTTCCGCGAAGACTTGTACTTCCGCCTGGCCAATGCCCGCTTCGAGTTGCCGCCGCTGCGTGAGCGGGAGGACCGGTTGGGGCTGATTCACCAATTGCTGGCCGAAGAGGCCGCGGCCTGTGGCGTCGAAGTTGTACTGGCGGACGATGCCTTGCAGGCGCTGCTGGTTTATCGCTGGCCAGGCAATTTGCGCCAGCTGCGGCAGGTGTTGCGCTATGCCTGTGCGGTCTGCGAGGGCGGGCAGGTGCGGGTGCAGGACTTGCCGCAGGAGGTGCGGGGTGGGGCGGTAGGCTCGGTCGCAAGCGGGGTGTCGTGCCCGGCGCGGCAACTGTTGCTGGATGCGCTGATCCGCCATCGCTGGAAGCCGGCCGATGCGGCGCGGGCGTTGGGCATTTCGCGGGCTACCCTGTATCGGCGGGTGCATGAGCACCGTATCGAGATGCCGCGGATGAAGGGGTAACCTGCGGTCCCTGTAGGAGCGGCCTTGTGTCGCGATGGGGCGCGCAGCGGCCCCACGATCTCAGCTTCGCCGCAGATATTGCCGGGGCCGCTTCGCGGCCCTTTCGCGACGCAAGGCCGCTCCTACAGGGGGTGTGTGAGCCTTGGCTAAGCAATAAAAAACCCCGGCACAAGTCCGGGGTTCTGGTCCATCACACTACACGATCACTCCTGGTTGGCCAGTTTGTGCTCGAGGTAGTGAATGTTGACGCCGCCTTTGCAGAAACCTTCATCACGCACCAGGTCGCGGTGCAGGGGGATGTTGGTCTTGATGCCGTCGACGACGATCTCGTCCAGGGCATTGCGCATGCGCGCCATGGCTTCGTCACGGTCTTTGCCGTAGGTGATCAGCTTGCCGATCAGCGAGTCGTAGTTCGGGGGTACCGAATAACCGCTGTACAGGTGCGAATCCACGCGCACGCCGTTGCCACCCGGTGCATGGAAGTGCTTGACCTTGCCTGGGCTCGGGATGAACTTCTTCGGGTCCTCGGCGTTGATCCGGCACTCCAGCGAGTGGCCACGGATGACAACGTCTTCCTGGCGGAACGACAGCTTGTTGCCAGCGGCGATGCTCAGCATCTCCTTGACGATGTCGATACCGGTGACCATCTCCGACACAGGGTGTTCAACCTGCACCCGGGTGTTCATCTCGATGAAGTAGAAGCGGCCGTTTTCGTACAGGAATTCGAACGTACCGGCACCGCGGTAGCCGATCTCGATGCACGCATCGACGCAGCGCTTGAACACTTCCTGGCGGGCCTTTTCATCGATACCCGGGGCTGGTGCTTCTTCCAGGACCTTCTGGTGGCGACGCTGCAGCGAGCAGTCGCGGTCACCCAGGTGAATGGCGTTGCCCTGGCCGTCGGACAGCACCTGAACTTCCACGTGGCGTGGGTTGGTCAGGAACTTTTCCAGGTAGACCATCGGGTTGCCGAAGGCAGCACCGGCTTCGGTGCGGGTGAGCTTGGCCGAGGCGATCAGGTCCTCTTCCTTGTGCACCACGCGCATACCGCGACCACCACCGCCACCGGCGGCCTTGATGATCACCGGGTAGCCGACGTCACGGGCGATTGCCAAGGCGACTTCTTCGTCTTCCGGCAGCGGGCCATCGGAGCCCGGAACGGTTGGTACGCCCGACTTGATCATCGCGTCCTTGGCCGAAACCTTGTCGCCCATCAGGCGAATGGTGTCGGCTTTCGGGCCAATGAAGGCGAAACCGGATTTTTCCACCTGCTCGGCGAAATCGGCGTTTTCCGCCAGGAAGCCGTAACCCGGGTGAATCGCGGTAGCGCCAGTCACTTCGGCGGCAGCGATGATCGCCGGGATATGCAGGTAGGAATCCTTCGACGATGCAGGGCCGATGCAGACCGACTCGTCTGCCAGGCCCAGGTGCATCAGTTCACGGTCGGCAGTGGAGTGCACGGCGACGGTCTTGATGCCCAGCTCTTTGCAGGCACGCAGGATCCGCAGGGCAATTTCCCCGCGGTTGGCGATCAGGACTTTTTCGAGCTTCCCAGACATCGTTGGCTCTCCGCGATTCAAACGATGGTGAACAGCGGCTGGTCGAACTCAACCGGCTGGCCGTCTTCTACCAGGATGGCGTCGATGACACCGCCAACATCGGCTTCGATGTGGTTCATCATCTTCATGGCTTCGACGATGCACAGGGTGTCGCCCTTCTTCACGCTCTGGCCAACTTCAGCGAAGTTCGGCGAGGTCGGCGAAGGTTTGCGGTAGAAGGTACCTACCATTGGCGAACGGATCACGGTGCCTTTCAGCGCCGGGGCAGCAGCAGCGGCTTCGGCGGCTGGCGCAGCAGCGGCGACCGGGGCAGCAGCGGCCGGGGCGGCAGCCATCGGGGCCGGTGCGTAGAACTGCTGGGCAGCTGGGGTCTTGCTGTGACGGCTGATACGAACCGACTCTTCGCCTTCCTTGATCTCCAGCTCGTCGATGCCAGACTCTTCCAGCAGCTCGATCAGTTTCTTGACTTTACGGATATCCATTAATCATCAACTCCCAAAGGTTCGGTCAGGGGGCGAAATACAAAAACGTATCTAGAACGTTTCTCTGGAACCCCGGCCCATCGAGGCCGGGGTTTTCATCATTTGGGCTGTGCGTTGGCAGCCAGTTGTTCCAGTGCAGACTCCAGGGCCAGGCGATAACCGCTGGCGCCCAGGCCGCAGATCACCCCTACGGCCACATCGGAAAAGTAGGAGTGGTGACGGAACGGTTCGCGTTTGTGCACGTTGGACAGGTGCACTTCGATGAATGGGATGCTCACCGCAAGCAATGCGTCACGTAATGCGACGCTCGTGTGGGTGAAAGCAGCCGGATTGATCAGGATGAAGTCCACACCCTCGTTGCGTGCCGCATGAATGCGGTCGATCAATTCGTATTCGGCATTGCTCTGCAGGTACTGCAGATGGTGGCCTGCGGCGCGGGCACGTTGCTCCAGGTCCTGGTTGATCTGGGCCAGGGTCACGGCGCCGTAGTGGCCAGGCTCGCGAGTACCGAGCAGGTTGAGGTTGGGGCCGTGAAGCACCAGTAGCGTTGCCATCTGTGGATTCCTTGGATTTGTAGGGCAATTCGACACAGCGCGGCGAGTGTGCCGTAAAGCGACGGCAAGTGTCCAGTTCCCGGCAATAGCCAGCACGATGTCCGAGATTCGCGCGAAGTATGTGACCAAATATTTAAATCTGGTCACCTAATCGAGGATTTTTCCCGGCCCGCGGGAAGTTATAGACCGAGTTTGCCGCGCACGCGCGTGAGAATCTGCGCGAATTCCCCGGCATTTATCTCGCCAATCACCCGATCGGCGGTAATTTCGCTGCCGTTCGCGGCAAAGAACAACAGCGCAGGCGGGCCGAAAAGTTGGTACCGGTCAAGTAGCGAGCGTTGCTCGGCGTTGCTTGCGGTGATGTCGAACCGCAGCAGCTTGAACGCCGCCAGTTGCGGCTGCACCTGGGCGGCGTTGAGCACCTCGTGTTCGATGACCTTGCAACTGATGCACCAGTCGGCGTACCAGTCCAGCAACACCGGTTGGCCGGCTGCCTTGGCCTGTGCCAGCGCGGCATCCAGGGCTTGCGGGGTGGTGATGGTTTGCCAGGCCTGCGCTGTGGCCGCGGTAGTGCCAGCGCTGGCCGCCTGGCTGGGCACGGGCAGTGGCCGCAGCGGGTCGCCCTGGCCACTGAGGGCGCCATACCAGCAAGCCAGCGCGTATACCAGCAAGGCCAGGCCGAGCAGTTGCGCCAGGCGCTGGCGCGCAGTCTTGACCACGAACTCCAAGGCGCCGAGGAACAGTGCCACGCCTGCGGCAAGCAGGCCGACCAGCAACAGGGTTACCGGGCCTGGCAGCACCCGGCTGAGCAGGCCGATGGCCAGCCCCAGCAGCAGTACGCCGATGGCGTTTTTCACGGTGTTCAGCCAAGGGCCGCTTTTCGGCAGCCAAGCTGCGCCACCGGTGGCCACCAGCAACAGTGGCGCGCCCATGCCCAGGCCCAGGGCGAACAGTTTGAGCGCCCCGCCCAAGGCATCGCCGCTGGCGCTGATGTACAGCAGCGCGCCTGCCAGGGGCGCCGACACACAGGGCGAAACCAGCAGGCTGGAGAGCACGCCGAGTACTGCAGCGCCCAGTAGCGAACCGCCCTTGGTGTGGTTGGCGACGTTGTTCAGGCGGTTATTCAGGGCTTGCGGCAGCTTCAGTTCGAACAGGCCGAACATGGCCAGGGCGAACACCACGAAAAACAGCGCGAAGGGCACCAGTACCCAAGCCGATTGCAGGCGTGCCTGCAGGTTCAGGCCGGCGCCGAACAAGCCCATCAGCGCGCCGAGTGCGGCGAAGCTGGCGGCCATTGGCAGTACGTACGCCAGCGACAGCGCCAGCCCGCGTGGCCCACCGACCTGCCCGCGCAGTACCACGCCGGAGAGAATCGGCAGCATCGGCAGCACACAGGGGGTGAAGGTCAGGCCGACCCCGGCGAGGAAGAACAGCAGCAGCGATTTCCAGCTCCAGGCCTGCTCGATTGCGTCAGGGGTGTTTGTGCCGGCTTCGCCATCGATGCTCAGCCGGGCGGTTTCCGGCGGGTAGCACAGGCCCTTGTCAGCACAGCCCTGATACCCCACCAGCAGGGTAAAGGCGCGCGGATCGTTGCGTGGCAGTTCGATATCGAGCACGCCGTGGTACACCTCCACGTCGCCGAAGAACTCATCGTGCTTAGCCTCGCCCTTGGGGATGTTCGGCGTGCCCAAGGCGATGTCGGCGGGTTCGGTGTGGAACTGGAAGCGGTGGCGGTAGAGGTAGTAGCCGTCGGTGGCGATGAAGCGCAGCTTGATGGTGTGCGCATCGGCCTGGATCAGGTCGAGCTTGAACGCCTCGTGCACTGGCAGGAAGTCGGCGTTGTTGGCCAGCGAAGCGGCGCCGAGGGTGGCGCTGGGGCGGTTGTCGAGCAGGCCGGTGGCGAAGACAGGGCTGGCCAGCAGCAGGAACAGCAGGAAAAACAGGCGGCGCATGGCGAACTCGCGAGGTGGAACGTGCCGGGCATGATAACGGAGTTGGCGCAGGTTGAAAGGGACGGCGACACCTGGCGCCACTTGTGTATTGCCTGTGCCGGCCTCAGACCCTGAAGGCCCGCACCGCCTTGCTCAGCTCCCCGCCGAGGCTCAGCAATTGCTCACCCTGCTCACGCCCTTCACCAATGCGCTGCAGGTTGTCTTCACCCAACGTGTGAATCCGCTCGCTATGATCACGAATCTCACTCACCGCGCCAGTCTGTTGCGCGGTGACGTCGGCAATGCGTACCGCCGTATCGGCGATCGTGCGGATCGCGCTGACGATCTCATCCAGCGCGCCATCGGCGGCCTGGGCCTGGTTGGCGGTGGTTTCGGCGTGTTCGAGCTGGGTGCGCATGCCGGCCACCGACTCCCGCGCCGCCTGTTGCAAGCGGTCGATCAGTGCCTGGATTTCGCCAGTAGCCCCGGTGGTGCGCTGCGCCAGCGAACGCACCTCGTCAGCCACTACGGCAAAGCCGCGGCCCATCTCGCCAGCCCGGGCCGCTTCGATGGCGGCGTTCAGCGCCAGCAGGTTGGTCTGTTCCGCAATCGAGCGTATCACCGTCAGCACGCCGCCGATGGTGGCCGATTCTTCGGCCAGTTGCTCGATCATGCGCGCATTGCCCTGTACCTCATCGACCAGTTCCCGCAAGCCCGACAGGCTCTGGCCAATCACCGCCTGGCCCTGTTCCACCGCACGCCCGGCATCGCGGCTGGCATGGGCGGCAGCGCTGGCGTCACCGGCCACTTGCTGAATGGTGGCTTCCAGCTCGCCCAAGGCGTCGCGGATCTGCCCGGTATCGCCGGCCTGGCGGTGGGCGCCATCGTGCAGCGCGGCGCTCATGCCGGCCAGGGCATGGCTGCTGCCGGCGACTTGTTCGGCGTTGTGGCGAATGGTGCCCACCAGTTCGACCAGGTACTGGCGCAGGCGGTTGAGCGATGCCTGAATGTCATGCAGTTCGCGGTTGGTCTTGCCCAGGGCGATCACCTGGGCGAAGTCGCCCTCGGCCCAGCACGATAGCGCCGGGGCCAGGCCGGTCAGGGTGCGCGCCAGGCGCCGCTGCAGGGTATCGATCAACAGGGCGATGAACAGGATCAGGGCGATCATCAAACCCTGGATGATGCGCACCTCGCCGGCAATTTGGCCATGTTGGGCGCGCACTTGCGGTTCCAGCGCGGCGATGGCCTGCTGTACGGCTTCCAGGCGCTGGCCGGTGCTGGCAGCCAGGGCGGCACGGCGCTCGATCTGTCCGCGCGTGCGCTGCAATTCGGCCGGGTAGCGGCCCAGCAGGTTTTGCAGCTCACGCTTCAGGCCCACGGCGATGTCTTCCTGCCGGGCGCTGGCCTGGGTTTGCAGGCCCATCATGGCGGCGAAGTCGTCGGCACCAGAGGCAGCAGCGCGGGTGACACCGAGCAAGGGCAGGGCATCGATAGCCTGTGCCTGGCTGCGGATCAGTTGCAACTCACGCTCCACTTCGTCAGCAAGCTCCGGGCGGCCGCTGCTGACCAGCTTGTCGCGGGCCAGTGCCAGCCGGCCCAGGTGCACGCTGGCGTCGAGCAGCGGGAGCAAATAGCGGTTGGCCTCGGCAGTGCCACTGTCGCGGGCGTAGCCGGCCAGTTGCTCGAAATTGGCCCCCAATTCCCGTTCGGCCTGCAACAGCAGCGCTTGCGGGTCGCCAGCCAGCTTGCCGGCCGCCAGCAGTTCGTTGCCGGTGAAGGCCTGCAGGCTGGCCAGGCTGGGGCGCAGGTTGGCCGCCAGTTCGGCGGGCCAGTCGGCCAGGGCGCCCTGCAGTTGCTGGATGGCCTGCGTGGCGGCGGCATGGCGCAGGGCATCCCCGCTGCCCAGGTAGGCGTGGATATTGCCCGCCACCTGCTGCTGGAACTGCTGGGACAGGCCCAGGTAGCGCTCCATCAGCTGATAGGGCCGTTCCAGCGCCCGTTGCGACCACCACAGGGTAGCGGCCAGGGTGAAACACACAGTCACCAGCAACAGCGTGTTGAAATTGGTCAGCCACTTCAGGCGCATAGCCGCGAACTTCCTGCGGAGGGGAGTGGGGGTAGGCGGCTGAAGTTATGGCGATTGTGTGACCGGATGATGACGCCGAGGGCTTGGCGTCAGAAAAAAGTGGCGGAGTGCCTCTATCTGATGGCGCTACTGATTCCTCGCGGCAGGGCCGTTTCAGCGCTCTACCCGTACTACACAGTTACGCCCGGCATGCTTGGCGCGGTACAGGGCTTCATCCGCCGCGCTGGCCATGGTCAACGCGTCCAGCCCCTCATCCATCTGCACCACCCCGGCACTGAAGGTGCACTGCAAATCCTGCGGCTGTGCCGGATAGATGATCTCGGCAAAGCGCCGACGAATCTCGTCAAGCACCTTGTAGGCGGCCTCCAGCGCGGTATTGGGCATGACGATGGCAAATTCCTCGCCCCCGTAACGGCCAATGAAGTCGGTCTTGCGCAGGCGCTGCTTGAGGAACAGCGCCAGGCTCTTGATTACCCGGTCCCCCATGGGGTGGCCGTGGCGGTCGTTGATCTTCTTGAAGTGGTCGATGTCGAGCATGGCGAAACTCAACGGCTGCTGCTCACGGCGGGCGCGGAAGCTGCAATCCTCAAGCAATTGCAGGATATGGGTGTGGTTGTACAGCCCGGTCAGGCTGTCACGCACCATGCGTGCCTTCAGGTGCCGCGCACGGGCCGCACGGTTGCGCACTGTGGTGATCAGGTGGCGCGAGCGAAACGGCTTGGTCAGGAAGTCATCGCCGCCTTCGCTCATGGCATCCAGTTGCTTGTCCAGGTCGTCTTCGGCGGACAGGTAGATGATCGGCACGCTCACATAGCGGTCACTGTGGCGGATCACCTTGGCCAGTTCCGGGCCGGTGCAAGCCGGCATGTACAGGTCGAGAATGATCAGGTCGGGCTGAAAGTCGGCCAGCTCGGCCATGGTGCGGATCGGGTCGGTCAGGCTGCGGGTCAGCATGCCGGCGCTGGCCAGCACCCGTTCGGTGTGCAGCGCCTGGGTGCGTGAGTCGTCGATGATCAGCACTCGCAATGGGTCGTGCGGGCCGGCGTTGGTCAGCAATTCGATCTTTTCCAGCAGGCTGGATGCCTCCAGGCTGCCGGTCAGAAAGTCCTGCCCACCGGCGCGCACGGCAGCCAGGCGCGTCGGTGTGTCAGCTTCGTGGTGGCTGAAGAACAGCAGCGGAATGTTCTGCGCCAGGCCGTGTTGTACCTGGGCGGCCAGCAGCAGGCCCTGGCCGCTGCCGGTGAAGTCGACATCCATGATGATGGCCGCAGGCGGGTATTCGCCGACCGAAGCCAGAAACGCGGCAGCGTTGGGCAACGCCTGCACCAGCAGCCCGAAGAATTCCAGTTGCTGGGCCAGGCGCTGGGCCCGCTCGTGGTCCTGCAGCAGGATGTACACCGGCTTGCGCAGGGGCACCAGTACCTCGTCAAGGGAGTCGTCCTTGCGCAGGCCGCTACGCGACAGTTGCGGGTCGGGGCACAGCGGGCTTGGCTCGACGGCTTGGCTCATGACCTGGCTACTTGTAGGTTGGGATATGCAGGGGCAATGATGGCTCTATGCTAGCAGTTCTTTTCCCTCGCATGAGTGCCCTGCATCAACATTGCGTTCTGAACGAATATTCAGTTACCGACCGATTGGTCGCTTATGCGTAAGGCGGTGTCTGCTTTATAGTGCTGCCACGCGGGCTTGCCGTGGCACCCTGGCGCAGGCCTGTGGTCAAAGCCCCTGAACCGTCGTGACTGATTAAGGACAAAGCCATGCTGGATTGGAAAAACCGCGAGGCCAAACCCGAGCCCCGTGAGCGTGTCGACGGCCGCGGCGCTGCCGCCCGTAGCTACCTTGGCGGCCTTTGGAGCCGCGCCCTGGGAACCCTGATCGGGTTGTATCTGCTGGTGTGCATCGGCCTGGGCTGGTACTGGAGCCAGGAACCTGCGCTGTTCCCGGTGCAGCAGAATGCCCAGGCTGCAGCCGAGCACAATGGCCAGCAGATGGTGATTGGCTACACCACCGTTGAAACCCTCAAGACCGTGGCCGGCACCCTGCTGAACAAGCCGGGCGGTTACATTTCCAACGACCGCTTCCCGCCAGGGCTGTGGATGGACAACATGCCGAGCTGGGAGTACGGCGTGCTGGTCCAGGTGCGCGACCTGTCCCGCGCCTTGCGCAAGGACTTCGCCCGTTCGCAGTCGCAATCTACCGAAGACGCCGACCTGGCCAAGGCCGAGCCGCGCTTCAACTTCGACAACAAGAGCTGGATCCTGCCCTCGAGCGAGTCGGAGTTCGAAGAGGGCATCAAGTCGCTGTCGCGCTACCAGACCCGTCTGGCTGCTGGCGACAAGGGCGCGATCTTCTATACCCGTGCCGACAACCTGAACAACTGGCTGGGTGACGTCGCCACCCGCCTGGGTTCGCTGTCGCAGCGCCTGTCGGCCAGCGTTGGCCGGGTCAAGCTCAACACCACGCTGAAGACCGAGTCGGTGGTTGCCGGCCAGGCGCCGCAAGTGGACGAAGAGCTGGTGGAAACCCCATGGCTGCAGATCGACAACGTGTTCTACGAGGCCCGTGGCCAGGCCTGGGCGCTGTCGCACTTGCTGCGTGCCATCGAGGTTGACTTTGCCGATGTACTGGCGAAAAAGAATGCCACGGTCAGCGTGCGGCAGATCATTCGTGAGCTGGAAGCCTCGCAAGAGCCGCTGTGGAGCCCGATGGTGCTCAACGGCAGCGGTTTCGGCATGTGGGCCAACCACTCGCTGGTCATGGCCAATTACATTTCCCGGGCCAACGCTGCGGTCATCGACCTGCGCCAGTTGCTGTCGCAGGGTTGAGCATGGCCATCAGCGCCAACGAGGCCGCCCACCGGGCGGCTTCCGACCGTGAACTGGTCACCTGGGTCGACGAAGCCGACCAGGTGCTGGGCGCCTTGCCCCGCGCCGAGCTGCGTGAGCGCGGCCTGATCGGCCGCTGCACGTTCATCCTGTTGTTCAACAGTGCTGGTGAGTTGTGTGTACACCGGCGTACCTTGAGCAAGGCGCTGTACCCAGGGTACTGGGATGTGGCGGCGGGTGGCATGGTCACGGCCGGCGAAGGGTATGCCGAGTCGGCGGCGCGTGAACTGGCCGAGGAGCTGGGCATTGAAGGCGCGGCACTGCGCTTTCATGAGCGGTTCTACTTTGACCAGCCCGATAACCGTTTGTGGTGTGCGGTGTATTCGGCGGTGTCGGATGCGCCGCTGCGGTTGCAGCCGGAAGAGGTGATCGAGGCGCGGTTCATTGGCCTGGCGCAGGCTGAGGAAGAAAGCCTGATGAAGCCGTATTGCCCGGATTCGCTGGCGGCGTTGCAGCGCTATAAAGCCAGCCTGGGATGACGTGGGGACCGCTTTGCGGTCCTTTCGCGACGCAAGGCCGCTCCTACATCGATCGGCGTATGCAGGACCTTGTGGGAACGGCCTTGCGTCGCGACAGGGCTGCAAAGCAGCCCCAGTTCCCGGGTAGTCGCAAAACATTCGCAAAATGCCGCAATCCTGTACTTAGCAATCGCCGCATTTCTCGTTACACTGCGCGCCCTTTTCGGGCTGCCGCATGTCTTGCAGCAGTAGCGCCGCCCCTGCCAGAGTGGGGCTTCGCGGTCGGCCTCATCCCCAAGGTACGACCAGTTTTTGTCCTCTGCACCGAGGAACAAAAGTGGCCAAGAAAGCTTCTTCCTTCGCCGCCCTTGGCGGTCTCGTTTACTCCACCGACGCCGGTCGGCATTGCCCCGACTGTGGCCAACCGGTGGATGCCTGTACCTGCAAGCAGCAGGTCATCCCCGAAGGCGATGGCATTGCCCGTGTGCGCCGTGAAAGCAAAGGCCGCGGCGGCAAGACCGTGACCACCGTCACCGGTGTGCCGTTGCCGCCCGATCAGCTCAAGGAGCTGGCCACCACCCTGAAGCGCCGTTGCGGTACCGGTGGCGCGTTGAAGGATGGGGTCATCGAAATCCAGGGCGACCATGTCGAGCTGCTGATCGCCGAGCTGATCAAGCAGGGCTTCAAGGCGAAAAAGTCCGGCGGCTGAGCCGGCGCGCATTTTTGCCCAGTGCTTTCTAAACTCGTTGCCGTGGCCAGGGTCTACCCTGGGGCACGGACGAATCGTCATTTTCGGCTTTTACACTGCGCCCGCCAGCATGCAGGGCAGTGTCTTCGACTTATCTATAGGGGACTTGAATGTCCGTACGACGCACACGCAAAGACGATGGTAGCCAATGGACCGTGGCCGACAGCCGCAGTGTTTATGGCATCCGCCATTGGGGCGCTGGTTATTTCGCCATCAATGAGGCCGGGCGCGTCGAAGTGCGCCCCAACGGCCCGAACAGCGCGCCGATCGACCTGTTCGAACAGGTCGACGAACTGCGCCAGAGCGGCTTGTCGTTGCCCTTGCTGGTGCGCTTCCCCGACATTCTGCAGGACCGCGTTCGCCAGCTGACCGGCGCTTTCGACGCCAATATCGCGCGCCTGGAGTACCAGAGCCAGTACACCGCGCTGTACCCGATCAAGGTCAACCAGCAGGAAGCGGTGGTGGAGAACATCATCGCCACGCAGAACGTGTCGATCGGCCTGGAGGCCGGCTCCAAGCCCGAACTGCTGGCGGTGCTGGCGCTGGCGCCGAAAGGCGGCACCATTGTCTGCAACGGCTACAAGGACCGTGAATTCATCCGCCTGGCGCTGATGGGCCAGAAGCTCGGCCACAATGTGTTCATCGTCATCGAGAAAGAGTCGGAAGTGGCCCTGGTGATCGAAGAGGCCGCCGAGCTCAAGGTCAAACCCCAGGTTGGTCTGCGCGTACGCCTGTCTTCGCTGGCTTCGAGCAAGTGGGCCGACACCGGGGGTGAAAAGTCCAAGTTCGGGTTGTCGGCCGCGCAGTTGCTGTCTGTTGTCCAGCGTTTCCGCGATGCCGGGTTGGACCAGGGCATCCGCCTGCTGCACTTCCACATGGGGTCGCAGATCGCCAACCTGGCCGACTACCAGCACGGCTTCAAGGAAGCCATCCGTTACTACGGTGAGCTGCGTGCGCTGGGCCTGCCGGTGGACCACATCGATGTGGGTGGCGGCCTTGGTGTCGATTACGACGGGACCCACTCGCGCAATGCCAGTTCGATCAACTACGACATGGACGACTACGCTGGCGTGGTGGTGGGCATGCTCAAGGAGTTCTGCGATGCGCAGGGCCTGCCGCACCCGCACATCTTCTCCGAGAGCGGCCGTTCGCTGACCGCGCACCACGCCATGCTGGTGATCCAGGTGACCGACGTCGAGAAGCACAACGACCAGGTTCCGACCATCGAGAACAAGGAAGCCTTGCCCGAGACCGTGCAGTGGCTGGTCGACCTGCTTGGCCCGACCGACATCGAGATGGTGACCGAAACCTACTGGCGTGCCACCCACTACATGGGTGACGTGGCTGCGCAGTATGCCGATGGCAAGCTCACCCTGAGCGAGAAGGCCCTGGCCGAGCAGTGCTACTTTGCGGTCTGCCGCCGCCTGCACAACTCGTTGAAGGCGCGCCAGCGTTCGCACCGTCAGGTGCTGGACGAACTCAACGACAAGCTGGCCGACAAGTACATCTGCAACTTCTCGGTGTTCCAGAGCCTGCCGGACACCTGGGCCATTGGCCAGGTACTGCCGATCATCCCGCTGCACCGCCTGGACGAAGAACCCCTGCGGCGTGCGGTATTGCAGGACCTGACCTGCGACTCCGACGGCAAGATCAACCAGTACGTCGACGAGCAGAGCATCGAGACCAGCATGCCGGTGCATGCGGTGCAGGAGGGCGAGGATTATCTGTTGGGCGTGTTCCTGGTCGGTGCGTACCAGGAAATTCTGGGTGACATGCACAACCTGTTTGGTGACACCGACTCGGTGAACATCTACCAGAACGCCGATGGCAGCGTGTACCACGCCGGCATCGAGACCCACGACACCATCGAGGACATGCTGCGCTACGTGCACCTGTCGCCCGAAGAGTTGATGACCCACTACCGCGACAAGGTTGCCAGCGCCAAGATCACTGCCCGTGAGCGCACGCAGTATCTGGATGCCTTGCGGCTTGGTTTGACCCGGTCGTCGTACCTGTCGTCGTAAATGCCGGGGCCGCTTTGCGGCCCATCGCGACACAAGGCCGCTCCTACAGCTCATCCCTGTAGGAGCGGCCTTGTGTCGCGAAATGAGGCCGAAACCCTCACCGGCGCTGTCACAGCCACACACAATACCAATGTGGATATTCACCCGCCTTGCGCACCAGACCGGCGCGAATGGGGTTGGCGATGATATAGCGTGCGGCAACTCTCACATCTTCGTCTTTGCGCAGCGCGCGGTCGTAGAAGCCTGGCTGCCATATGTGCTGGCGCGCAGCACCGGTACGGTAGAGGGCACAACTGCTCCGCGACTTGAAGGCGCACATGAGCTTGCTCAGATGGGTTGGCCCAAGCTCGATCAGCCAATGCAAATGGTCCGGCATCAATACCCAGGCCAGAGTCCGGCAGTCGCCTTGCTGATCGCTGAGTTGCAACTGCCGGATCACTGCGCGCGCAAACCAGAGGTTGCGGAACAAGGGGTACCGCTGGCGAGTAATGGTTGTGAGCAGATACAGTCTGCCCGGCTCTGAGAAGCGCCCTTGGCGAAAACGGTGATTGCCGCGACGATCCATGTCGATTTCCTTTGAACATCCCGTTCGCAGGATAGGAGGCGGGACAAGGATCGGCGCAGGTGGATCATTACTGACTATGACAGTTGGAGCCGCGTTATCCGGTCGATGGGCTATCCCCGCTCAGCCAACCCACAGCCCCCGCTGCTGCAACCGCCACCCCACCCACCCCAACGTCACCGCCCGCAACCCCATGAACCCGAGAAACGCCAACCACAAGCCATGGTTGCCAAACCCGCTCATGGCCACCGCCACCGGCAGCGCAATCAGCACCGAAACCAGCATCGCATTGCGCATCTCCCGCGCGCGGGTGGCGCCGATGAACAAACCGTCCAGCAAATAACTCCACACCGCAATCAATGGCAGCAACGCCAGGTAAGGCAAGTACGGGTAAGCCGCTGCGCGGACGCTGTCGATGTCGGTCTGCAGATCGATGAACAGGTGCCCACCCAGCAGGAACATCCCGGCAAACCCGAGACTGGTGATCAGTGACCAACCACAGGCCACCACCAGCGAGCGGCGCAAGGTGAGGCGATCACCGGCACCGATGGCGTGGCCGCACAGTGCCTCCACCGCATGCGCCAGCCCATCCAGCGCATAGGCGGTCAGCAGCAGGCCATTGAGCAGCAGTGCGTTGGCCGCTACGGTCGCCTCGCCCAGGCGTGCGCCTTGCAGGGTGATCAGCAGGAACACCAACTGCAGCGCCAGGCTGCGCAGGAAAATGTCGCGGTTCACGGCCAGTAGCGGTCGCCAGGCCTGCCAGTGCTTCAGTGCTGCCCATGCGACCTGCCCTGGGTAGGCGCGCAGCGCCGGGCGGGTCAGGGCCAGGCCGAGCAGGGCGGCACTCCACTCGGCAATCACCGAGGCCCGCGCTGAACCCAGCACACCCCAGTCCAGGCCCAGAACGAACCACAGGTTCAGCGCGATGTTCAGCAGGTTGGTCGTCAGCAGGATCGCCAGCGGCGCGCGGGCGTTCTGCGTGCCAAGGAACCAGCCGACCAAGGCATAGCTGGCCAGCGCTGCAGGCAGCCCGAGCAGGCGGGTGTGGAAGAAGTCTTCGGTGGCTTGCTGCAACGCGTCGCTGGGTTGCATCGCATGCAGTGCCAACTGGCTGAAGGGAATGGCCAGCAGGCCAATCAACAGGGCAAAGCCGACCGCCAGCAGCAGCCCTTGAACCAGCACCTGGCGCAACGCCGCGCCGTCGCGCCGCCCGGCGGCCTGGGCGGCGAAACCAGTGGACCCCATGCGCAGGAAGCCCATGAGGCCGACCATGAACGTGAACAACGTGGCGCCCACGGCCACTGCGCCCAACTGGTGGGCGTGGGGCAGGTGGCCGATGACGGTGCTGTCGACCAGGGCTACCAAGGGCACGGAGATGTTGGACAGGATCATCGGCGCGGCCAGCGCCCAGACCTTGTGGTGGGTGGGGCGGTGGCGCCAGTCGGCGGTCAGTGCAGTCATTGCGGTCCTTGGGAATCTGGGGCTGCTGCGCAGCCCAATCGCGACACAAGGCCGCTCCCACATCGATCGGCGTACGCAGGCCTTTGAGGTGCGCCCTTGTGCGCGAAAGGGGCGCAAAGCACCCCCGGCTATTCTGAATGGGCACAGTGTAACGGCCAGGCAAGCAAACCGCGCGAACATGATTCCGGCCAGCTATAATTGCGGCCCTTAAGTACCCGCTGCCAAAGAGTTCCTACTCCATGTTCAACAAAGGATTGTTGCTGGCCTGCGCGCTGGCCTTGCTCAGTGCCTGTGACTCTTCCACGCCGGACAAACCGGCGCCGGCCGAGAAGCCGGCAGCCACCGCGCCCGCCGAGGCCCCCGCTGCCAAGCGCGAAGACCCTGCCGTGCTCGCCAAGCGCTATGCAGGCCGCGAGCTGGCTGTGCTCGACGTTTCCGAAGTGCAGCTCGACGGCGCCGCGACGCTGTCGATCAGCTTCTCTGCCCCGCTGGATGCCAAGCAGGACTTCGCTACCAAAGTGCACCTGGTCGATACCGTCAAAGGCAAGCTCGATCGCGCCTGGGAGCTCTCCGACAACCAGATGGAGCTGCGCCTGCGCCACCTCGAACCCCAGCGCAAGCTGGTGCTGACCGTGGACAAAGGCCTGCTGGCGGTGAACGGCGAGCAACTGGCCAGTGAGTCGGTGACCCGCCTGGAAACCCGCGACATGCAGCCGACCATCGGCTTCGCCAGCCGCGGTTCGCTGCTGCCCACACGCCTGGCAGAGGGCCTGCCGGTCATCGCCCTGAACGTCGACAAGGTCGATGTCGAGTTCTTCCGGGTCAAGCCGGAGATGCTCTCGAACTTCCTGGCCAGCTGGGGGCGCAACAGCAGCCTGTACTACTACCAGTCCAAGGAAACCCTGGACATGGCCGAACTGGTCTACAGTGGCCGCTTCGACCTGAACCCGGCACGCAACACGCGCGAGACCGTGCTGCTGCCCATCGCTGGCATCAAGCCGCTGCAGGCGCCTGGCGTGTACCTGGCTGTGATGCGTGCCTCCGGCACCTACGATTACTCGCAGCCGGCCACCCTGTTCACCCTCAGCGACATTGGCGTTTCCGCGCACCGCTACCGTGACCGCCTGGACGTATTCGCCCAGTAGTTGGAAGGCGGCAAGGCCATGAGCGGCGTCAACCTGGAAATCCATGACGACAAGGGCAAGCTGCTGGCCCAGGCCGCCACCGATGGCAAGGGCCACGCCCAGTTGCCGATCACGCCCAAGGCCGACACCCTGATCGCCACCCAGGGTGTGCACACCACGCTGCTGCGCTTGAACACTGCCGCGCTGGACCTCGCCGAGTTCGACATCACCGGGCCCCAGGCCAACCCCTTGCAGTTGTTCATCTTCGGCCCGCGCGACCTGTATCGCCCAGGCGAAACGGTGCTGCTCAACGGCCTGCTGCGTGACCAGGACGGCAAGCCCGTCAAGGCCCAACCGGTGAACGTGGAAGTGCGCCGCCCGGATGAACAGGTCAGCCGCAAGTTCGTCTGGGAGACCGATGCCAATGGCCTGTTCCAGTACCAGTTGCAGCTGGCCGGCGAGGCCCCGACCGGTCGCTGGCAACTGTTGCTCGACCTCGGCGGTGGGCGCCAGCAGGTCTACGAATTCCTGGTTGAAGACTTCCTGCCCGAGCGTCTTGCGCTGGAGCTCAAGGGCAGCAGCGAGCCACTGTCACCGGATGAAAACGCGCGCATCCAGGTCACTGGCCGTTACCTGTACGGCGCTCCGGCGGCCGGCAACCGCCTGAGTGGCCAAGCCTACGTGCGCCCCTTGCGCGAGGCGGTGCCGGCGTTGCCGGGTTACCAGTTCGGCTCGGTCACCGAAACCGAACTGAACCAGGACCTGGAGCTGGATGAAGTCACCCTCGACCAGGCGGGCAAGGCCGTGGTCGATATCGAAAGCCGCTGGGCAGAAGCCCGCTCGCCGTTGCAACTGACCGTGCAGGCCAGCTTGCAGGAGTCCGGCGGCCGGCCGATCACCCGGCGCCTGGAACAGCCGATCTGGCCGGGCGAGCGCCTGCCAGGCTTGCGCGGCCTGTTTGACGGTGAGGAAACCGATAGCGACGGGCCGGTGGAGTTCGAGGTACTGGTGGCCGACCACGACGGCAACAAGCTGGCGGCCAACGACCTCAAAGTGCGCCTGGTGCGTGAGCGTCGTGATTACTACTGGAACTACTCGCAAAGCGATGGCTGGAGCTATGCCTACAACGAGAAGTTCCTGACCCAGAGCGAAGAGACGGTCAGCGTCAAGGCCGGCTCCACGGCCAAGCTGAGCTTCCAGGTGGAATGGGGCCCTTACCGGGTCGAGGTGGAAGACCCGCAGACCGGCTTGGTGTCCAGCGAGCGCTTCTGGGCCGGTTACCGTGCCCAGGACAACGCCGAAGGCGGTGCCGTACGCCCCGACCAGGTCAAACTGGCGCTGGACAAGCCGGCCTATGCTGATGGCGCCACGGCCAAAGTCACCGTGACCCCGCCGGCTGCGGGCAGCGGTTACCTGATGATCGAGTCCAGTGACGGCCCGCTGTGGTGGCAGGAAATCGACGTGCCCGCCGAGGGCAAGACGTTCGACGTGCAACTGGACAAGGCCTGGGCCCGCCATGACCTGTACATCAGTGCGCTGGTAATCCGCCCTGGTGAGCGCAAGGCCAATGCCACGCCCAAGCGTTCGGTCGGTGTGCTGCACCTGCCGCTGGACCGCGCCGGCCGCAAGCTGGCGGTGAGCCTGCAAGCCCCCGAGAAAATGCGCCCCAAACAGCCGCTGACGGTGAACGTGAAGGCCGCCAACGCCGACGGCAGTGTGCCGCGGCAAGTGCATGTGCTGGTGTCGGCAGTGGACGTAGGTATCCTCAATATCACCGACTTCAAGACCCCCGACCCGTTCGCCAGCCTGTTCGGGCGCAAGGCCTACGGTGCCGACCAACTGGACATCTACGGCCAGTTGATCGAGGCCGGGCAAGGCCGCCTGGCCAGCCTGGCATTCGGCGGTGACGCGGCCATGGCCAAGGGGGGCAAGCGCCCCAACACCACGGTTACCATCGTCGCCCAGCAAAGCGTGCCGGTTACCCTGGATGACAACGGCCAGGGCCAGGTAACGGTCGATATCCCCGACTTCAATGGTGAACTGCGCCTGATGGCCCAAGCCTGGACCGACGACCACTTCGGCATGGCCGAAGGCAAGACGGTAGTCGCTGCGCCGCTGATCGCCGAGCTGTCGGCACCGCGTTTCCTCGCCGGCGGCGACCGCACCAACCTGGCCCTGGATTTGGCCAACCTGTCGGGCCGGGCCCAGCAGTTGCAGGTTGAAGTCAGCAGCGAAGGGCAACTGAGCCTGGCCGCCAATGCCTTGCACACCGTGGCCCTGGCCGAAGGCCAGCGCTCGACGCTGCTGATTCCAGTGCAGGCCCAGGGCGGCCTGGGGCAGGGCAAGGTCCGGGTGCGTGTCACCGGGTTGCAACTGCCCAACGAGCCAAGCACCGCCTTCGAGCGCGAGTGGGCGCTGGGCGTGCGCCCTGCCTACCCGGCGATGCTCAAGCACTACCGCGTGGCCTTGAAGGACCAGCCATGGACGCTGCCCGAAGCAGACCTGGCCGCCTTCGAACCGGCGGGCCTGGAGGCCAGCCTGGCCTTGTCGAGCCGGCCACCGCTCAACCTGGCCGAGCAGATCCGCGCGCTGGAGGCGTACCCGTACGGTTGCCTGGAGCAGACCACCAGCGGCCTTTACCCGTCGCTGTATGCCGATCCCCAAAGCCTCAAACGCCTGGGCATCAAGGGTGAGCCGGCAGATGTGCGCAAGCGCAAGATCGAGATGGGCATCGAGCACCTGCTGGGCATGCAGCGCTACAACGGTAGCTTTGGCCTGTGGAGTTCGGACAGCGAGGAGGAATACTGGCTGACCGCCTATGTCACCGACTTCCTCCTGCGGGCCCGCGACCAAGGTTATGGGGTACCGGCCGAAGCGCTGAAGAAGGCCAGCGAGCGCCTGCTGCGCTACCTGCAGGAGCGCAACCTGATCGAGGTCGACTACAGCGAAAACGCCGAACATACCCGCTTCGCCGTGCAGGCCTATGCCGCGCTGGTGCTCGCGCGCAGCCAGCAAGCGCCGCTGGGCGCGTTGCGCGGTTTGTTCGAGCGCCGGGCCGATGCCCGCTCTGGGCTGCCGCTGGTGCAGCTGGCGGTGGCACTGGACAAGATGGGCGACAAACCGCGTGCCCAGCAAGCCCTGCAAGCCGGGCTTGGCATCAGCCGCAGCAAGGGGTGGATGGCTGACTATGGCAGCCCGCTGCGTGATCAGGCGCTGATCCTGGCGCTGCTGCAGGAAAGCAACCTGGCCACCAACCAGGTCGACCAGCGTCTGTTTGCCCTGTCGGATGAACTGGCGGCCAACCGCTGGCTGTCGACCCAGGAGCGTAATGCCTTGTTCCTCGCCGGCCGTGGCCTGCTGGGCAAGCCCGAGGGCCAGTGGCAGGCGCGCCTGGACAGTGCCGGCGAAGTGCGCGAGTTGAACAACGCCGAGTCTGGCATGAAGCTGGATGGCCCGCTGCTGGCCTCGCCGCTGAGCGTGCAGAATGAAGGCAGCGCGACCCTCTACCAGCAACTGACATTGTCTGGCTACCCGCGCCAGGCGCCTGCCGCCGGCGGTAACGGTATGCAGATCCGCCGCGAATACCTGGGCATGAATGGCCAGCCACTGGACCTGCACAACCTGCGCAGTGGCGATCTGGTCCTGGTGCACCTGGCGCTCAAGGCCCAGGACCGCGTGCCCGATGCGCTGGTAGTGGACCTGCTGCCGGCTGGCCTGGAGCTGGAGAACCAGAACCTGGCGCAAAGTGCCGCCAGCCTGGACAACGCCAGCAGTGCGGTGAAGGAATGGCGCGAATCGATGCAGAACGCCAGCGTGGTGCATCAGGAGTACCGTGACGACCGCTACGTGGCGGCGCTCAAGCTCGACGGTTATGGCGCCACGCACCTGTTGTACCTGGCGCGGGCGGTGACCCCGGGCACCTACCGCGTACCGCCGCCGCAGGTTGAGTCGATGTATCGGCCGAACCTGCAGGCGGTGGGTGATGGGCAAGGCGAGATGACGGTAAAAGCCCGCTAGGCTTGTGCTGCTGTTACCGGCCTCATGCTGGCAAGCCAGGTGCTGCACCTGGCTTCGATGCTGCTGCGGTCACCGTGGCAGCCGGCTTGCTGGCGGGCCGCCGTGCGGCCTCCCGGGCGGTCCCTGGGATGGCTCAGTGGATCACCCAGCTCATTACCCACAACCCCAGCACCAGCCAGATGATCCCAAGGATGATCGACGCACGCATGAATGCGCGGATGGCCGAGTACAGCAGCATCAGGCCGATGATCAGGGCCAGGATGCTGACCAGCGAGGTGTCCATGCCCAAGGTGCGCGCCAGGCCGTCGATGAAATTGCCACCGGCATTGGCCAGCAGGTTGAACAGCCCGCTCAATGCGTCGACGATGAAGCGAATCAACGATCCCAGTGCCTGGCCCAGCCACTCGAAAAAACCTTCTACATGCATAGTTGCTTCCTGATGAACGAGTCGGCGAGTTTGCCGTCCCCAAGCCTTTGGCCATCACCTGGCCAGGTCGGTTCCCGATGCCAAGCTTAGCGCGGCCACGCAGCCGTGCGGGCAGGTTGTTGCGCGCCGTGCTGCTCGGCCTGCTGTTGCTGGCTGGCCTGTTGTGGCTGGCAGACCGCATTTGGCCCCTGCCCATGCCGGGTGACGACCTGGCGCGGGTAGTGCTGGCCGAGGATGGCACACCGTTATGGCGGTTTGCCGATACTGATGGCGTGTGGCGTTACCCGGTCAGCCCTGATGAGGTTTCACCGCTGTATCTGCAGGCGTTGTTGACCTACGAAGACCGCTGGTTCTATCACCACCCCGGGGTCAACCCGCTGGCGCTGGCCCGTGCTGCCTGGCTGAACCTGCGCGGTGGGCGAGTGGTGTCGGGCGGCAGCACGCTGTCGATGCAGGTGGCCCGCCTGCTCGACCCGCACGACCGCACCCTGGCTGGCAAACTGCGCCAGCTGTGGCGCACGTTGCAACTGGAATGGCACCTGTCCAAGCGCGAGATCCTGCAAATCTACCTGAACCGCGCGCCGTTCGGCGGTACCTTGCAGGGGGTGGCCGCAGCCAGTTGGGCCTACCTGGGCAAGTCGCCGCGGCACCTGACCCCGGCCGAAGCCGCGTTGCTGGCGGTGTTGCCGCAGGCACCCAGCCGCCTGCGCCCCGACCGCCACCCCGAGCGGGCACAGCGCGCACGCGACAAGGTACTGCAGCGCCTGGCGGAGTATCAGGTGTGGCCGGCAAGGCAAATTCGTGAAGCGGCCGAAGAACCGCTGGTGCTGGCCCCACGGCAAGAGCCAGCGCTGGCGCCATTGCTGGCGCGGCGCTTGAACAGCGCCAACAGCCCACCGCTGATCCGCACCACACTCGATGCGGCCTTGCAACGGCGCCTCGAAGACTTGCTGCTGGGCTGGCGCGCACGCCTGCCAGAGCGCACCTCTGCCGCCATTCTGGTGGTCGAAGCACAGACCATGGCCGTGCGTGCCTACCTGGGGTCGATCGACCTGGCCGACGAGCGCCGCTTTGGTCATGTCGACATGGTGCGTTCGCTGCGCTCGCCCGGCTCTACGCTCAAACCTTTCCTGTACGGCATGGCATTGGACGACGGCCTGATCCATTCCGAATCGCTGCTGCAGGATGTACCGCGACGCTACGGCGACTACCGGCCGGGCAATTTCTCCATGGGTTTCAGCGGACCGGTGTCGGCCAGCTCGGCGTTGGCGCTGTCGCTGAACCTGCCGGCAGTGCAACTGCTGGAAGCCTACGGCCCCAAGCGCTTTGCCGCGCAACTGCGTATGGCGGGTATGCCACTGGCACTGCCGCCTTTGGCAGAGCCCAACCTGTCGCTGATCCTGGGCGGCGCCGGTAGCCGCCTGGAAGACCTGGTGGGCGGCTATGCCGCGTTTGCCCGGGGCGGCAACACCGCGCAGGTCCGCCTGCAGCCGCAGGACCCGCTGGTCGAGCGGCGTCTGTTGTCGCCGGGTGCAGCGTGGATCGTGCGGCGTATTCTCAGCGGCCAGGCACGCCCCGACCGTGACCCGCATGCCGAACTGGTGCAGCGCCCGCAACTGGCCTGGAAGACCGGCACCAGCTATGGCTTTCGCGATGCCTGGTCGATTGGCGTGGGCCCGCGCTACCTGATTGGTGTGTGGATCGGTCGCCCAGACGGTACGCCGGTAGCAGGGCAGTTCGGCCTGGCGTCGGCCGCCCCCCTGATGTTGCAGGTGCACGACCTGTTGAGCAATCGCGACAGCCAGCGGGGTATCAGCGTGCCAGTCTTGCCGGTGCCCGCCAGTGTCGGCGTGGCCGCGATCTGTTGGCCGCTTGGCCAGCCCATGGCCAGGCAGGACAGTAACTGCCGGCGCCAGCGGTTTGCCTGGACCTTGGACGGCACCACGCCGCCAACCTTGCAGGCCGCCGACCAGCCGCTGGGCCTGGGCTTGCGCGAGACGGTGTGGGTCAACCCGCATGGCTTGCGTGTGGATGGGAGTTGCCCAGGCGCCACGGCCCGCGATATTGCCCTGTGGCCGGCACCGCTGGAGCCTTGGCTACCGCGGATGGAGCGGCGTGCCGCACGGTTGCCGGCCATCGACCCAAACTGCCCGCCACAGGTACCGGCCAGCGCACCACCGCTGTCGATCGTGGGGGTGCGCCCGGGCGACAATCTGCGCCGGCCGGCCACCAGCAGTGAGCCTTTGCAGTTGCATGTTTCGGCCCTGGGGGGCGGCGGCCGGCGTTGGTGGTTCCTCAATGGCCAGCCGCTGGGGGAGACCCAGGGGCAGGACAGCCTGCTGCTGCGTTTGCCCCAGGTTGGCCAGGCCGAACTCAGCGCCCTGGATGAAAGCGGTGAGACTGCCCGGGTGGCGTTTCAGGTCAGTGAGTAGGCGCCCGAGGGCAATGTGGGGCGGTAATACGCCCCGGGTACAGCAGGCCGCCGGTCAGTGGGTAGTGAAACGTTGATGCACTGGCGATGAGCTGGGCGTCAGCGCCAGCGCCAATTGGGTACGGTTATGCATATGCGTCAACCGCAGCACCTGCGACACGTACAGTTTGACGGTGTTCTCGGTGATCCCCAGTTCACAGGCAATCTGGTAGTTGGTCTTGCCCTTGCTCACCAGCCGCGCGACCTCCAACTGGCGGGGCGACAGTTTCTCGAACGCTGCGGGTAGCTCGCTCTCGCTCTCTTCGCCATCCGTGGCACGCCGGTGGGCGCCTTGGCCGCGGGCTTTCTCCAGCTCCTGATACAGCTCGTCCACAGACTCGGCCAAGTCTTGCAAACGCTGGTTCAAGCCGCCCAGGTTGCGGAGGTTGCGCTGGCGCTCGAGCAAGGCCTGCTCCTGCTGGCGCACACCTTCGAGCAGTTCCTCAAGGTCCATGGGTTTCTGGTAATAGTCGGCAAAACCTGCGCGCAGGGCGCGGATCACGTCCTGTTTTTCCCCCCGGCCGGTCAGCATGATGGCCTCGAACATGCGTTGGCTGCCGTCGATCTCCTTCAAGGCGCGCACCAGCTCGATGCCGTCCCGTTCGGGCATTTCAAGGTCGCAGATGATGAGGCCGACTGCAGGGTCCGACGTATACCGCTCTATGGCTTCGTCGGTGGAATAGGCGGGTACGCAGGTGTAACCCGCGGTTTCAAGGTATTCACATAGCTGCTCGACAATGACCGGTTGGTCGTCGACCACCAATACCTTCACTTCACTCACTGGTCTGGACACGATCAACTCCCTGTTCGTATACGGCCCTGCTCCCGGGCCAGACGCTCTGGCAATGTAAAAAGTAGTCGCACGCGGCGATTCTGTACAAACCCTGTACACATTGTCCGACCGCAGGCATCGCTATTGGATCCATACGGCTGTCAGCAGAAAGCCGGCGAGCACGTAGGGGACGAACGCCTGCTTGTCGCCCATCTCCTCGGTCAGGGCTTGCAGGCGCTTCTTGATCTTGGGGTTGAGCAGCAGCCATAAACGCCGACGGGCAAGCAGCCAGACCAGCACGCTGACCCCAGCGCCAATGAACGTGCCAAGCACGTATTGCGTGCCGCTGGCCAGGGCCAGGGCGCCCATCAGCTTGACATCATCGGCGCCGAAGTGGCCGTACATATAGCCGGGCAGGGTCAACAGCATGACGATGGCCAGCGCCCATCCGGCATCGCTGGCATCGGCACCCATCCAGCTATGGCCAGTGGCGAACAGCCAGAGCAGGGCACAGCTGGCCACACCCAGGGTAAGCAGGTTGGAGATCTGGCGTTGACGCACATCCTGTTCGGAGCACAAGGCAAGCCACAGCAGCAGAACAATGCTTTGCATTGGCAGGTCGCCCTTCCTAAAAGTTGAACACTTCTACCCGGTCAGTCAGGTTTCCTTGACTGAAGATAGACCGGAACGTGCGCAGAAGTAGGCCTTGCAACCGAAAAAGGCGTGGTCGGAACGGATTTTGTCGTAGTTGTCACCGGGGGCTGCGCTTGAGCCCCTGGCTGCTTTTGGAGGTTACTTCCGGCTACCCGGCGGGTAATTGCCCAGCACCTTGGCCACGGTGTTTTGAATGGCGCTGTTACGCTCTTCAGGGCCCGGTGGGTAGTTGTTCATGATCTGCTCGGCACTGCCGCGCCAGACCAGCTTGCCGTCACGGCCATCGAAAAGGTCGACCTGAATGGTGGCCACCTTGTAATCGACGCTGCGGGTTTCGTTGTACATGGGGCCACCCCAGTACCCGCCCCAATAACCACCCCAGCCCCCGCCGTAATTGGTGGTGATCTGTTGCTGGCGCTGCTCGACGATCAGGTAGGTACGTACGGTCAGGTCTGGCCGCGCGCCGCCCTGCACCGGGCGCAGGCCGCGCTGGTCGAGCTGCTCGGCCACTGCCGTACGGATGCGCTGTTCGGTCAGGTCGCTCTTGATGCGAGGGTCATCCGGGCGGTACTGCAAACCTGGCTCCTGCCATGCCCAGCTGCGGTAGGCGGCAAAGTCGCGGCTGGCATCGAAATCCTGCTGAACGTTAGTGCTCGAGCAGGCTGACAATACCAGCGCGAATGACAGTAGAACGAGACGGCGCAACATGATGGTTCTCCGTTGGCTATTAACTGGGAGGATAGCCGCTGAGCGCCTTGTGCACAGCATCGCGCACGGCGTTTTCGCGTTCGCGTGGCGAGTCCTTGTCGCTGCCGCTTTCGGCGCTGGCGCTCCATACCGGTTGGCCGGTACGGGCGTCGTAGAGGTCGATGCGCACCACCATCACCTGCACCTCGTAGGTCCGCACCACTGGCACGCTGGCATAGCCCCCGTAGCCGTGGCGGTAACCGCCATAGCCCACGCTGCCGTAGGGGTAAGGGTCATAGGTGTCGTAATCGCGCACTTGCCGCAAGCGCCTCTCCAGCCGCATGTCGGCGCTTACCAGCAAGTCGCCGGGGCCGCCCCGCGCCGGGCGCAGGCCATGCTGGTCGAGGGCACCACCAACGGCATCGGCCAGGGGCGCCGGGTCGGCCCCCGCCGAGCCACTGGGCAACCGGCCGTTACGCCAGCTCCAGCTGCGGTAGCGCCCGTAATCGCGTGCCGGTGCCGGGTAGGCACTGGCATCGAAGGTAGCGGCCGCCTGTGCCGGCGCCGGGGGCAACGGCCGGCTGCTGGCAACATACGGATTGGGGCTCTGGCAGCCAGCCAGGGCCAGCGGCAGCAGGGCCAGGTACAACAGACGGTATGGCATGTATTCCTCCCGGCAGGCCGCTCAGCGAGGGCGGCAAACCCAGTGCAGGTAGCGCCCGAGCCCGGCGAACCCAGGGTGGCGGCGGTACGCCAGCTCCATCTCCAGCAGGTCGAGCAGTTCGGCCTTGGCCTGGAACTCCTTGGGCATGTAGTCGTGGAACACCCGCGCACCGCTTTCACTTTGCACCTGCCACAAGGGTTCAAGGTGCGCCTTGAGCTCGCGTGGATCAAGCGGTTTCTGTGGCGTCAGGCTCTGCTTTTCACCTTCCAGGCGGTTGCTGCGCAGCTTGCGGAAATGGCCTTTGAGCAAGTTGCGGTAGACCAGGGCGTCGCGGTTGTAGAACGCCAGCGACAACCAGCCACCCGTGGCGGTGAGCTGGTGCAGCACGGGCAGGATGCTCTCGGGTTCGGCCAGCCATTCCAGCACAGCGTGGCACAGCACCAGGTCGTAGGGCTCGTTCAATTGGCCGAGCAGGTCTTGCCAGGGGGCCTGGAGGAAGGTGGCCGTCTGGCCGGCTTCGGCAAAACGGGCCTGGGCGCCGTCGAGCATGGGTGCAGCCGGTTCTGCCAGGGTCACCTGGTGGCCACGTTCGGCCAGCCACAAGGCCATGTGACCCAGGCCGGCGCCGATATCCAGAACACGCAACGGGCGATCAGGCAGCGCCTCGGCCAGGTCGGCCTGCAAGACGGCCAGGCGGATCGCGCCCTTGGCGCCGCCGTAGATCTTTTCCGCGAAGCGGGTGGCCAGTTCATCGAAATGACGGTCGTTCATCGAGCGAAACGCCTCTCGCTGTCGGCCAGCTTGGCCCGCACCACCTGGTCCATGTCCAGGCCCAGCTCACTGCACAACAGCAACAGGTAGAGCACCACGTCACCGACTTCCTGCCCGGCGTGGGCCAATTTGTCGGCAGGCAGCTGGCGCGATTCGTCTTCGCTCAGCCACTGAAAAATCTCGACCAGCTCGGCCATTTCGACGCTGGCGGCCATGGCCAGGTTCTTCGGGCTGTGAAAGCCACGCCAGTCGTTGTTGTCACGGATCTGGTGCAGGCGTTGGGTAAGCTCTTGCAGGTTCATCGAGGGTCTCCAAATGCTGCATAGCTTCTGCCCTGGCCCGATGCAAAGCAAGGGGCCGCCGCGTAGCGCCCCCAGGTTCCGGCAATGAGCTCTAGAGCTGATCCCAGCGGCCGAGCATATGCAGTATGCCCCCATGCCCATCCAGCCGCAGCACTCCTGCAGGCCCCGCCTCGCTGGCACTGAGCACCACTTCGGAGGGCAACCTGACCGGCTTGCGGAAAGCCACCTCAAAGGCATAGCCGCTGTGCGGCAGGTGCCCGCGCAATGCGGCCAGTGCCATGGCCTTTGTCCACATGCCATGGGCAATAGCCGTGGGAAAGCCGAACAACCGTGCACTCACCGCACTCAGGTGGATAGGGTTGTAGTCCCCGCACACCTTGGCATAACGCCGACCGATGTTACTGTCGGCATACCAGCGGGTGGCCTCGGGCAAGCAAGGCGGTTCGTCGTCGGCCCGCCCGCCGGCCTGGCCATCCAGCTTCAGCCCACGTACCAGCATGCGGCTTGTTTCACGCCAGAGCACGCCGATGCCATCTTCGGCTTCTGTCACCAGGTCGAAGGTGCCACCTTTGTCATGCGCCTGCAGGTTGTGCGCATACACCGCAAAGCGCAGCCCTTCGATAGCGCCCAGTGGCCGCAGCACTTCGATGCGATTTTGCAGGTGCACCAGCCCCAGCAGCGGGAAGGGAAAGTCACGGGCGGTCATCAGCTGCAATTGCAGCGCAAAAGCCATGACGTGTGGATAAGTAGCCGGCAGGCGGCCATCGTCGGGGAAGTGGCAAAGCCGCCGATAGGCGTCCAAGTTGGCCGGATCAACCTGGATGAAGCAGCGCAGGCCATCGTCGGGCAGGTGCTCACCGCTGATCGTGCGCTTGCTGGCGGCACGCAGGTACAGACTGGGGCGGGCAGCAGGGCTATGCAGGTCGTGCCATTGTCGGCTCATGGTCAGGCCCCCATCAGTGCCTGGCCGCAAACACGCAGCACCTGGCCGTTGACCGCCCCCGAGCCCGGCTGGCTGAGCCAGGCAATGGCCTCGGCCACGTCCTGTGGGCGACCGCCCTGGCCCAGCGAACTCAAGCGTCGCCCGGCTTCGCGCAGGCCCATGGGCATGGTTGCGGTCATGTGGGTTTCGATGAAGCCGGGGGCCACGGCGTTGATGCTCGCGCCCCGCTCGGCGAGCCTCGGCGCCCAGGCCTGGGCCAGGCCGATCAGCCCGGCCTTGCTGGCGGCATAGTTGGCCTGGCCGCGGTTGCCGGCAATGCCGCTGACCGAGGCCAACAAGGTTATGCGCGCATGTTCACCCAACGCGCCACCGTCAAACAGCGCCTGGGTCAGCACCTGTGGCGCCTGCAGGTTGACCGCGAGCACGGCGTCCCAATAGTCCGGGGTCATGTTGGCCAGGGTCTTGTCGCGCGTGATGCCAGCATTGTGCACAACGATGTCTATGGCGTCGGGCAGGGCAGCCAGCAGTTGTGAGGCGGCATCGCTGGCGCAGATGTCCAGCGCCAAGGCCTTGCCGCCAAGCCGGGCAGCGAGCGCATCGAGTTCTCGGCTGGCCTGTGGCACATCCAGCAGCAGAACGTCGGCACCGTCACGTGCCAAGGTTTGCGCAATGGCCGCACCGATACCGCGCGCGGCGCCGGTAACAAGTGCACGGCGGCCAGCCAACGGGCGGGTCCAGTCCTCGACCTGGCTGGCGCAGGCTCCAAGGCGCAGCACCTGGCCGGAGATGAACGCGCTCTTGGGCGAGAGGAAGAAGCGCAAGGCACCTTCCAGTTGGTCTTCAGCGCCGGGGCCGACGTACAGCAACTGAGCGGTTGCGCCATTGCGCAGTTCCTTGGCCAGCGAGCGGCTGAAGCCCTCCAGGGCGCGCTGGGCGATACTGGCCAGCGGGTTGTCGAGGCTTTCCGGTGGCCGGCCCAGCAGCACGATGTGGGCGCACGGGCCCAGGCTGCGCAGCAGCGGCTGGAAAAATTCGCGCAACTGCTTCAGCTCATCGCTGTCGGACAAGTGACTGGCGTCGAACACCACGGCTTTGATTTTCGGCCCCAGGCCAGCGACCCAAGGCTCGCCCTGCAGGTGGTCGGCATTGAAACGGTATATGTTATCGGTAAGGCGCGCGGCGAAGGCTTCGACCTGGCCTGCCAGGGGGCCGCCACCCAGTACCAACGCCCCCTCCACCGGGCGCAAGCGGCCAGCCTGCCAGCGCTCCAGTGGTGCAGGGCGTGGCAGGCCCAGGGCATCCACCAGGCGGCGGCCAAGGTTGGAGTTGGCAAAACCGAGGTAGCGATCGCTCATGAGTAGGTCTCCGCAAAGGCAAGCTTGAAAGTGTGGACCAAGTTTGTGGCATGGTCGTTCGACCAGGGTAAGAACACCCAGGCAGTACGGTTCAATTTGTTTCAGGAGGAACAGGCATATGCGTTCACTTCGCCGGGTCGCGATCTTGGGCGGCAACCGAATTCCCTTTGCCCGCTCCAATGGGGCCTACGCCACCGCCAGCAACCAGGCGATGCTGACCGCGGCCCTTGAAGGGCTGATCGAGCGCTATCGCCTGCATGGGCTGCGCTTGGGTGAGGTGGTCGCTGGCGCGGTGCTCAAGCAGTCCCGCGACATGAACCTGACCCGCGAATGTGTGCTGGGTTCGCGGCTTTCGCCGCAAACCCCTGCCTACGACCTGCAGCAAGCTTGCGGCACTGGCCTGGAGGCGGCGCTGCTGGTGGCCAACAAGATTGCGCTGGGGCAGATCGACAGCGGCATTGCCGGTGGCGTGGACACCACGTCGGATGCGCCGATTGCGGTCAACGAAGGCCTGCGTCATATCCTGCTGCAGGCCAACCGTGGCAAAAACCTGGGCGAACGGCTCAAGCCTTTTCTGCAGTTGCGCCCGCACCATCTGCGCCCTGAGTTGCCACGCAACGGCGAGCCGCGCACCGGGTTGTCGATGGGCGAGCATTGCGAACGCATGGCCCAGGCCTGGAAGATTGACCGGGCTGCCCAGGACGAGTTGGCGTTGCTCAGCCACCAGCGGCTGGCGGCTGCCTATGCCGAAGGTTGGCACGATGACCTGCTGACACCATTTCTGTCGCTGATGCGCGACAACAACTTGCGCGCGGACCTGACACTGGAGCAGTTGGCCAAGCTCAAGCCGGCCTTCGACCGCAGTGGCCAGGGTACGTTGACGGCAGGCAATTCCACGCCCTTGACCGATGGTGCGTCGCTGGTGCTGCTGGCCAGTGAAGAGTGGGCCGCGCAACAGGGGTTACCGGTGCTGGCGCACTTGGTTGATGGTGAAACCGCAGCGGTGGACTTCGTCACTGGCCGCGAGGGGCTGCTGATGGCACCGGCGTATGCAGTGCCACGCTTGCTGGCCCGCAATGGCCTGACCTTGCAGGACTTTGACTACTACGAAATCCACGAAGCCTTTGCGGCCCAGGTGTTGTGTACGCTCAAGGCCTGGGAAGACGCTGGATACTGCCGTGAGCGGCTGGGGCTGGATGCGCCGTTGGGGGCCATCGACCGCAGCAAGCTCAACGTCAAGGGCAGTTCGCTGGCTGCCGGGCACCCGTTTGCCGCGACCGGCGGGCGAATACTGGCCAACCTGGCGAAATTGCTGGCAACGGCAGGGAAGGGGCGCGGCTTGATTTCCATTTGTGCGGCGGGCGGGCAAGGGGTCACGGTCATCGTCGAGCGGTGAAGAGCCGCCGTCTGTTTGGCAGGCATGCCCGCGCGGCAGGCGGCAGATATCCCGCAGGCGTCGACCGTAACTGTTAGGCTTGTCTGGTCAGCACTAACAGAAGCCGCCATGCCGATCATCGGACAGCCCCGTCCCATTCCTGAACTCAAGCAGTTGCCCAGGCCACTGTACGCACGTGCCGAAAGCCTGGGCGCCGGTTCCTGGACCACACGCCACCAGCACGATTGGGTACAGTTCTCCTACGCTATCAGCGGCGTGCTGGGTGTTTACACCGACGCAGGCAGCTACTTTGCGCCACCGCAGTGGGGGGTGTGGATCCCGGCTGACGCCGAGCATGCGGTGGTGACCTCGATGCAGGCCGAAATGCGCAGCCTGTATGTACGCCGGGACGCCTGCCCCTGGGCTGCCCCGCAGTGTCGGGTATTGGAGGTGACGCCGCTGGCGCGTGAGTTGATCAAGCAGTTCTGCCTGTACCCAGCCGATTACCCTGAGGGCGATAGTGCGCAGGCGCGGCTGGTGGCGGTGCTGCTCGACCAGTTACGAACCCTGCCGGAAGTCGGCTTTTCCTTGCCGTTGCCGCGCCACCCGGGTTTGCTGGCGCTGTGCAATGGCTTGATCGCAGCGCCGGACCAGGCGCAGACCTTGCAGCAATGGGCGCGGCAGCTGGGGTGTTCCGAAAAAACGCTGATGCGCCTGTTCCAGCGTGAAACCGGCTTGAGCTTTCGCAACTGGCGCCAGCGCATGCGCTTGCTGTCGTCGCTGGCCTTGCTGGAGGCGGGGGAGAGCGTGACCGAGGCGGCGCTGGGTTGTGGGTATGATTCCACATCCGCGTACATTGCGGCGTTCAAGCAGCTGTTTGGTGCAACACCGGGGGAGCTGAGGCTATGACGAGGGGTTGCCGGTGCTGGCCTATGTGTAGCTGAAGCCGCCCCTGTACGGGGCGGCCTGCACCAGCGCCTTGTCAGGTGCGGAACCTGCGCACCAGTACGTCCAGTTCATTGGACAACCCGGCCAGGCTTTCCGAATCCTGGCGTGCTGCCTGGGCCAACTCGGCCACCAACTGCGCATCCCCATGAATCTGGCTGATGTGGCGGTTGATATCTTCGGCTACCTGATGCTGTTCCTCGGCTGCGGTTGCAATCTGCGTGTTCATGTCACGGATCACGTCCACCGACTCGCGGATCTGCCCGAAACTGTCGCGGGCCAGGCCGATACGGCTGACCGACTGCTGCGAAACTTCCAGGCTGGCGTGCATCTGTGCAGCCACTTCGGAGGTGCGGTTGGCCAGGTTGCCCAGCAAACCGTCGATTTCTGCGGTTGAGTCGGCCGTGCGCTTGGCCAGCGCCCGCACTTCATCGGCTACCACGGCAAAGCCACGGCCTTGCTCGCCGGCTCGCGCGGCCTCGATGGCGGCGTTCAGGGCCAGCAGGTTGGTCTGCTCGGCAATCGAGCGAATGGTGCCGAGGATCGACTGGATGGCATTGCTGTCACGCTCCAGTTGCTGGATCGACTGCGCCGACTGCTCGATTTCCTGGCTCAGGCGGTCAACGCTGTGGACCGCCGCATCGATCTGCTGCTGACCTTCACGGGCCTGTTGCTGGCCGCTGTCCGCAGACTGGGCCGCCTGGCTGCACGAGCGCGCCACTTCGTTGGCGGTGGCAACCATCTCGTGGAAGGCTGTGGACACCATGTCCACGGCCTCGCGCTGGCGGCCGGCCGCTTCGGCCATGTTGCTGGACACCTGGGTCGAGCTGTGCGAGGTGCTGAGGATCTTGCTGGCCGCCGCACCGATATGCTGGATCAGGCTGCGAATGGCACCAAGGAACTGGTTGAACCAGTTGGCCAGCTGGGCGGTTTCGTCGCGGCCACGAATTTCCAGGCTGCGGGTCAGGTCGCCCTCACCCTGGGCAATGTCTTCCAGCCCGTTGGTGACGCTGTTGATCGGGCGCACGATCAGTTTGGCGAAGGCGGCGCCAACCACGGCAAACAGGGCGGCCAGGACCAAGGCGACCACGCCGATCAGCCAGGTCAGGCGGGTAGTGGTCTGCATCACTTCGCCTTGCTCGATCAGGCCGATGAAGGTCCAGCCCAGGCGCTCGTCGGGGTAGACGTTGGCCATGTAGCGCACACCATTGAGCTCGACTTCGACCAGGCCCTTGCCGGCCTTGGCCAACTCGGCATAGCCGTCGCCAAAACTGGCCAGTTGCTTGAAGTTGTGGCCGGCGTCGCGTGGGTCGACCATCACGTTGCCGTTGCTTTCCACCAGCATCAGGTAGCCGCTCTCGCCCAGCTTGATCTGCTTGACGATCTCGGTCAGGCCCTTGAGCGAAACGTCGATGTTGACCACACCGCCGGGGTTGCCCAACTGGTTGGCTACCGCGCGCACGGTGCTGATGAGCACCGCGTCATCGGCAGCCCAGTAATAGGCGCCGGTGCGCACGGTCTTGCCCGGGTTGGCCATGGCCAGCTGGTACCACGGCCGTGGGCGTGGGTCGTAGTTGACGAACTTCTGCCCGGCTGGCCAGCCGACGTAACCGCCGTCGTTGACGCCGTAGGATACATAGGCATAGTTGGGGTGCGAATCTGCCAGGCGGGTGAAGAAGTCCAGCAGTTGCTTGTCCTGATCGCCCAGCTCGTAGGATGGGTTGGCACTCAGGAACTTGTTCAGGTTGCTGCCTGTGGCGGTCACCATCGGCTGCGCGGCCAGGTACTCGACGTTCTGGTTGATGCCCTGGAAGAAGATGTTCATCGCGTTGCTGACCTGGCGGATTTCCCGGCTACTGCCGTCAAGGAATCCATCGCGGGCTTCGCCACGCAGGTTAAGGACCACCAGGGTGGCCACCAGCACGATGGGCAAACCGGCGATGACCGCGAATGCCCAGGTCAGTTTCTGTTTGATGCTCATCGACGCTCCCGGAATTGTTGTAGTCGACACACGAGGCAGGTAACCAGTGCATCGGCAGCAGCCGGGTTTTATGTAGCCGAAGCGCCCGTATTTATTGGATAAAGTCGTGATTGGTGACTATTCGGTCGTGTATGGACGCTTTTGGCATACCAAACGCTAGTGGCAGCAGTTGCCAGCGGTGCCATTGGCCAGGTCGCTGAGGATCGGGCAGTCCGGGCGGTCGTCCCCCTGGCAGTGGGATACCAGCTCGCCAAGGGTGTTGCGCAGGGTGACCAGTTCCTCGATGCGCCGGTTCAGTTCATCGATGTGCTGCATCGCCAAGGCCTTCACATCGGCGCTGGCCCGCTGGCGGTCTTGCCACAGCGTCAGCAGCTTGCCCACTTCTTCCAGGGAAAACCCCAGGTCGCGGGAGCGCTTGATGAACGCCAGGCTGTGCAAGTCCTCGTCCCGGTACAGGCGGTAGCCATTGTCGCTGCGTGTGGCCGGCTTGAGCAGGCCGATGGATTCGTAGTAACGGATCATCTTGGTGCTGAGCCCGCTACGGCGGGCGGCCTGGCCAATGTTCATTTTGCCTCCTGGGGCGCGCGGGCGGGTTTCCAGGCCTTCAGCCACAGCGCGTTGCTGACCACGCTGACGCTGGACAAGGCCATGGCGGCGCCCGCCAGTACCGGGTTGAGGTAGCCCAGTGCCGCCAGCGGGATACCGATCAGGTTGTAGATGAATGCCCAGAACAGGTTCTGGCGGATCTTGGCGTAGGTCTTGCGGCTGATTTCCAGCGCAGCGGGCACCAGCCGCGGGTCTCCGCGCATCAAGGTGATGCCGGCTGCCTGCATCGCTACGTCGGTGCCACCCCCCATGGCGATGCCGATGTCGGCGGCGGCCAACGCCGGCGCATCGTTTATGCCGTCGCCGACCATGGCGACCACGCCAGCCTGCTTAAGGGCCGCCACAGTTGCGGCCTTGTCGGCCGGCAGCACTTCGGCGTGCACATCGTCGATGCCCAAGGCTTCGGCGACCACCTTGGCGCTACCCCGGTTATCGCCAGTCAGTAGATGGCTGCTGATGTGCTGCGCATGCAGGGTGTCGATGGCCTCGGCGGCCCCGGGCTTGAGGCTGTCACCAAAGGCGAACAGGCCCAGCACCTGAGTTTGCTGACCGCGTTCGATCAGCCACGACAGGGTACGCCCCTCGGCTTCCCAGGCGCGTGCCTTGTCGGCCAGGCCGCCGGGCTGCAGCCCGCTTTCATCGAGCAGGCGGCGGTTGCCCAGTGCCAGCTCACGGCCTTCGACACGCCCGGCAATGCCGCGCCCGGTGAGCGACTGGCTGTCGCTCACGCTGGGTACCTGCAGGCCTTGCTCGGTGCAGGCCTGCAGCACCGCCTTGGCCAACGGGTGTTCACTGCCCCGTTGCAGGGCGCCGGCCAGGCGATGCAGGCTGGCGCTGTCACCGACCAGGGCCTGGCTGTGGACTACCCGCGGGCTGCCCGAGGTCAGGGTACCGGTCTTGTCGAACACCACACGGTTCACCGCATGCGCGCGCTCCAGCGCCTCGGCATCCTTGATGAGGATGCCGTGGCGGGCGGCGACGCCGGTGCCGGCCATGATCGCTGCCGGTGTGGCCAGGCCAAGGGCGCAAGGGCAGGCGATGACCAGCACTGCCACGGCGTTGATCAGGGCGGTTTCCAGCGCCGCGCCAGCCAGCCACCAGCCGAGCAGGGTCAGCAGCGCCAGTACCAGCACGGCGGGGACGAATACCTGGCTGACCCGGTCGACCAGCTTCTGGATCGGCGCCTTGGCGGCCTGCGCGTCTTCCACCAGGCGGATGATGCGCGCCAGCACGGTCTCGGTGCCCAGGGCTTCGGTACGTACCAGCAACCGGCCTTCGCCATTGATGGCGCCACCGGTGACGCTGTCGCCGGGTTGTTTGGGCACTGGTAGGCTCTCGCCGCTGATCAGGGCTTCATCGGCATGGCTGCTGCCATCCTCGACCACGCCATCGACCGGAAAGCGCTCGCCAGGCTTGACCAGCACCAGGTCGCCCAGGCGCAGCTGGGCGATCGCCACATCTTCTTCCCGGTCGCCAACCACGCGCACTGCGCGCTCCGGGCGCAGTGCCTCGAGCGCGCGAATGGCGCTGGCAGTCTGGCGTTTGGCACGGCTTTCCAGGTACTTGCCCAGCAGCACCAGGGCGATCACCACCGCCGAGGCCTCGAAGTACAGGTGCGGGGCCATGCCGGCGGGGGCCTGGGCCCATTCGTAGAGGCTCAGGCCGTAACCGGCGCTGGTCCCCAGGGCAACCAGCAGGTCCATGTTGCCGGCGCCGGCACGCACGGCTTTCCAGGCGGCGATATAAAAGCGGGCGCCGAGAATGAACTGCACAGGGGTGGCCAGCAGGAATTGCGCCCAGGCGGGCAGCATCCAGTGCAGGCCGAATGGCTGCACCAGCATGGGCAGCACCAATGGCAGCGCCAGCAGCAATGCTGCAGCCACTGCCAGGCGTTCGTTACGCAGGCGGCGCTGGGCGGTGGCCTGCTCGTCTATGGCGGCTTGCGGCACGCTGGCGCTGTAGCCGGCCTTGTGTACTGTTTCGATCAGCAGGTTGTCGTCGAGGGCGGCCAGCACTTCAAGGTGGGCACGTTCATTTGCCAGGTTGACACTCACCCGCTCCACCCCGGGCACTTTGCCAAGGGCCCGCTCCACGCGGCCCACGCAACTGGCGCAGGTCATGCCGCCGATCTGCAGTTCCAGCGTGCGCGTGGGCACGCCGTAGCCGGCTTCGCGTACCGCATCGACCAAGGCTGGCAGGCGGTCGGCCGGGGCCTGGACACGGGCTTTTTCAGTGGTGAGGTTGACGCTGACGTGTTCAGCGCCGCTGACCTTGCGCAATGCGCGCTCGACCCGGCCAGCACAGCTGGCGCAGGTCATGCCGGAGATCGGCAGGTCATAGGTGGTGGATGCGGGCATGGCTCTCCTCCTTGGGCAGGGCTCCAGCATCAACCTTGCCATGCAGGGAAGGTCAATAGCCTAGATCGGCGCGCGTCAACGCCAGCCCATAATGACCCATGGTGATGCGATATTTGTTGATCTGGCCCGCCTGCAGGTTCAAACGTGTGCTGCGTTGGTCCTCGACGCCTGGCGCGCAACCCGGGGTTTGCCCAGGCAACAGGCGCAGGCGCACATCGACCGGGCCAGGCGGCAGGTTGAACGAGGTGGATTGCTCCTGAAACACCCGCCCGGAAAGCTGATCATTGAGGTACACCCCGATTTCACAGCTGGTAGCCACTTCCAGGCGCTCTCGGGAAATGATCAGTACGCTGTAGGCCGAGTTGTCCTCTGCGCTGGCCGGTGGCACCACAGCCAGTGCGCTGACCAACCCGACGACGCCCAATGCTGCCCTGAACATGAAAAATCTCCTGCTTGGCTGATCGTCAAAGGCGCAGCTTGGCCGACGCGCGTGCGGATTTCCACCCCAGCTGTTCCACACGGCACTTGACCTTGCCCTGATGGCAAGCTTGAAACTCGTGGAAAACCTGAAGGAGGCAACCCTATGCAAGTGTTCAATGTACAAGGCATGACCTGTGGCCACTGTGTAAAGGCCGTGACGCGGGCAGTGCAGGAGCAGGATGCGGCCGCCAAGGTCGAAGTCGACCTGGTGGCCAAACAGGTGCGGGTGCAGAGTACGTTGGCGCAGGAGCAGGTTCTGGCGGCCATCCGCGATGAAGGGTATCAGGCTGAGGTGGGATAACAGGTGTCGATCCGGGTTTTGAGTTGAGGCCCTGACGGTGGGGCCGCTGTCCGGCCCATCGCGACAGGGCCTAGGTTTGTTGCAAATGTTTTCACATTCCTAGGGGCGACAGCAGGTAGAATCATCTACTTGCTTAGCCTGCTATGGATTCCTGATGAACCTGCGAATGGTGCTCATCCTGGGCGCACTCAGTGCGTTCGGGCCCTTGGCGATCGACTTCTACCTGCCGGCCTTCCCGGCCATGGCGCAGGCGTTCGCCACCGACGAAAAACACGTCCAGGCCACATTGGCCGCCTATTTCCTTGGCCTGTCCATCGGCCAGCTGGCTTACGGGCCGGTGGCGGACCGTTTTGGCCGGCGCAAGCCGCTGATGTTTGGCGTGACCGTGTTCACCCTGGCGTCACTGGCCTGCGCCTATGCCCCCAACCTCGACACCCTGGTGCTGGCACGCTTCGTCCAGGCCCTTGGCGGTTGTGCGGGCATGGTGCTGTCGCGGGCCATCGTCAGCGACAAGTGCGACCCGGTCGCCTCGGCCAAGGTGTTCTCGCAGTTGATGCTGGTCATGGGCCTGGCCCCGATCCTGGCGCCGATGCTGGGTGGGGTGCTGGTGAATGTGGCCGGTTGGCAATCGATTTTCCTTACCCTGAGCCTGTTCAGTGCCGCTTGCCTGTTGGCGGTAAGCCTGGGGTTGCCGGAGAGCATGCCTGAGGACATGCCGCGCCAGCCCTTGTCCGGCGCTTTGCGCCAGTACCTGCGCCTGCTGGCAGACCGGGTGTTCCTCGGCCATGCGGTGACGGGCGGTATCGCCATTGCCGGCATGTTCGCCTACATCGCCGGTTCACCTTTCGTGTTCATCAAGCTGTACGGCGTGCCAGCCGAGCACTATGGCTGGCTGTTTGGTGCCAACGCAGCGGGCTTTATCCTGGTGGCGCAGGTGAACGCCCGCTTGCTGGCCAAGCGTGGGCCGGCCTTCCTGCTGGCCCGGGCCGTGTGGTTGTACCTGGGGGCCGGGCTGGCGCTGCTCGGGGTGGCGGCGTTGCGGCCGACCGCGTTGTGGCCGCTGCTGGTGCCGTTGTTCGTCTGCATTGCCAGCCTCGGTTGCATCATCCCCAATGCCTCGGCTTGCGCCATGAGCGGCCAGGGCGCGCGCGCCGGCAGTGCCTCGGCGCTGATGGGCTGTGTCCAGTTCAGTGTGGCGGCGGGCGCAGCGGCGCTGGTTGGGCTGCTGCACGATGGCAGTGCCGTGCCGATGGCGCTGGTGATCTGCCTTTGCGGTGCGTTGGCAGTCAGTGCCGCGCTACTGACCCGCCGTTTGCAGGCCAGGGTTCGCGCTTGAGCGGGTGAGGGGCGCGCAGGCGGCGTTCCAGTGTGGCGACAAAGGCCCGTGCCTCGGCCTCGCTGCGGAACCCGACCACATGCTGATCGAGCTGGACCTGCCAGGGGCAGGCGGGGTTTCGGCGTGAAGCGCTGACGACAATTTTCATCGCGGCTTACCTCCAGAAGGGAGCGGCATCAGTTTAGCGCTGCTGTTCTCGTCTGCCATGCGCTGGGTCAGTGTCCTGACTGGCGGTGCCTGATTGTGTGTTTGCCGGTTGCGCTGCAATGTCTGCAAGGCCGGGAAACGTTCGCTTTAGTTTGCGCTACTTGTAGTACCTGGCTGTCGGCTACGTCCGAACGTGCCGAAGGTTTTTTTCCTGCTGAGTTAACGAGCCCCCTGTCTCAACGGGCCGAAAACGCCTACGCGCAGGGTTTTCGCCGGTCGCGTCGGTCCTGTTCCCGCCTTGCAATGGGTAGGTATACCCAGTGGCTTTTTTACGAGGATGGGGCGGTGTGGGGCTGCCAGATTGGGCATTTCTGCGGCTTATACTGGCGATCCAGGCCAGTGCCAGCGAGAGGTGCTTCCCTGCCAGGGTTGGCCATCGCATCCACACAGTGAACTTGCAGGGAGTTACAGGGACATGAACGCAGTCAGCAGTATCAGCCAGATCGCCAGCCTGATGGCCGACCCCAAGCGCAGTGCCATGTTGTGGGCATTGATCGACGGCACGCCGCGCCTGGCCAACGAGCTTGCGATGATGACCGGCCTGACCTCGTCGTCGGCTTGCGCGCACTTGTCGTTGCTGTCATCGGCTGGGCTGCTGAGGCATGAGGCCCGTGGCCGCAAACGCTATTTTCGCCTGGCCACCCCGCAGGTCGGGGCGGCGGTAGAGGCGCTGGCCAGCGTGCAACTGGAAAGCGCCAGGGGGGAGCGGGCCAAAGCGCCGGTGTCACCGCTGCCCATGTCGCTGCGCCGGGCGCGTCGCTGTGGGGATCACCTGGGGGGCGAGCTGGCCAGTGAGCTATACCACCGCATGGTGGTCGCGGGCTGGCTGGAAGGCAGTGGCCGCCTGTTGATGGTCAGCGATGAAGGGCGGGCGCAGCTGGCCCTGGTAGGGGTGTACATCGATGCCTTGGCGCCGCACCAGCAGCGCGGCTGCGTGATCTGCCGCTGTACCGAGTGGAACGACCAGGCGCCGCACCTGGGGGGCGTGTTGGGCCAGGCCTTGTTCAGGCTGTTCCTGCAATCCGGCTGGATGCGCGAGGCCGAGGACACGCGGGCATTGCATATCTCGGCGCTGGGCATCCAGCAGATCAACCGCATAGCCCGCGTTGCCACCTTGCAGGTGGGTTGAGCCGCGCGTCAGGCCAGCCTGGCGTCCAGGCTGTTCTGGGCCAGGCGGCGGGCCTGGTCTTCGGTCATGCCCAGGTGAGTGTGCAGGGCGTGGAAGTTTTCCGTGACGTAGCCGCCGAAGTACGCCGGGTCGTCCGAGTTCACCGTGACCTTCACGCCACGCTCGAGCATGTCGAGGATGTTGTGCTGGCTCATGTGGTCGAACACGCAGAGCTTGGTGTTGGACAGCGGGCACACGGTCAACGGGATCTGTTCGTCGATGATGCGCTGCATCAGCCGCTCGTCTTCGATGGCGCGTACGCCGTGGTCGATTCGCTTGATCTGCAGCAGGTCCAGCGCCTCCCAGATGTACTCGGGCGGGCCTTCTTCGCCAGCGTGGGCGACGGCAACCAGGCCTTCGCTCCGCGCGCGGTCGAATACACGCTGGAACTTGCTGGGTGGGTGGCCCATTTCCGAGCTGTCCAGGCCAACGGCAATGAACGCATCGCGGAAGGGCAGCGCCTGGTCGAGGGTTTTTTGTGCCTCCTCTTCACTCAGGTGGCGCAGGAAGCTCAGGATAAGGCCACTGCTGATGCCCAACTGCTCGCGGCCATCCTTGAGCGCCTGGTTGATACCGTTGAGCACCACTTCAAAGGGGATACCCCGGTCGGTGTGGGTTTGCGGGTCGTAGAACGGCTCGGTATGGATCACGTTCTGCGCCTTGCAGCGCTGCAGGTAGGCCCAGGTCAGGTCATAGAAGTCCTGCTCGGTGCGCAATACATCGGCGCCCTGGTAATACAGGTCCAGGAACTCCTGAAGGTTGTTGAAGGCATAGGCCCCGCGCAGGGTTTCCACATCTGCCCATGGCAGGGCGATCTTGTTGCGCTCGGCCAGGGCGAACAGCAGCTCAGGCTCCAGCGAGCCTTCGAGGTGCAGGTGCAGCTCCGCCTTGGGCAGGGCGTTCAACCAGTCATACATAAGGGCATATCTCGATCAGGTACGGTTGCCGGCATTCTACAGGGGCTGGCCGGGTATTGCGCCCGGCCGGGCTGCGACCTGATGAATCACCAGGTCAGGGTTTCGCCTTTGTAGTTGATGAATCGCAGGCCGCCCGTACCGCTTTGCGCCTTGATTTGTTCAAGCATGCCGCGGGTGCTGGTGAGCACGTCGATCTCTGCGTGTTCGCCACCCATGTCGGTCTTCACCCAGCCAGGGTGCATGGCCAGAACGCACAGGTCGGGGCGTTGTTGTTCGACGACGAAGCTGTTGATCATCGAGTTCAACGCCGCCTTGCTGGCTTTGTACAAGCAGAGTTCGCCGCCGTCGGGGACAGTGACGCTGCCTAGGACCGAACTCATGAACGCCAGCACGCCACTGCCGTTGCGAACTTGGCCGACCAGGCGGCGGGCGACGCGAATCGGGGCCACGGCATTGGTCATGAACAGGTCGCCGATGGCGTCTTTGTTCACGCTTTCAAGGTCTTGCGGCAGTGGGCCCATGACCCCGGCGTTGACGAATACCAGGTCGAATACCTGGCCTTGCAGGCGTTGCTTCAGGCCATCGAGCTGGGCGGTGTCGTTCATTTCCAGTTGCTCGATGTGCACACCAGGCACAGCTGCCAGGGCTCCGGGCTGCTGAGGGTTGCGGACGGTGGCGGTAATGGTCCAGCCGTCTTCCTGCAGGCGTTGTACCAGGCCCAGGCCGAGCCCGCGCGAGGCGCCGATGATAAGTGCGTGCTTTGCGTCAGCCATGGGGCGCTCCTTGTTGGTTTTTCGGATGGAGGTGGTTAAAAAATGTGCAGCAGCGGTAAACCCCGTGCCGCTGGGGGCTTTGCACGATGGCGCACGGGTTATCCACAGGCTGCTCCACAGTTAATGTGTGAAACATGGGCTGACCCTGCCGGTTGTGGCGGGTGTGAGGCTGGGGATAACCTGAATTCATTCAATGCCTTGAGCCTGCCGGTAGTGCCGATCAAATAATGATCAAAGCGCTACAGGCCATGCCTGCTCTGGCTTGCAGCATGATGCCCCAAGCTTATCCACAGGCAGGCCCACAGCAGTTGTGGGCAGATTCAGCGCGCTTGCAGCAGTATACGCCCGCGGCTAAGGTCGGCCAGTTGCTGCTGCAACGCTGCGAGGTGGGCTTCACCCAGAGCGATCAACAGGTCCACGCCATCCGCTGTGAACTGCTCGTCGAGCACCAGCCCATCGACCTCGGCCAGGCGCAGTTTTACCAGTGCCAGTTCGCTGAAGCTGCAACTGCAGGCGAACTCGCTGCGCTGCACCAGCAGCCGCTTGGGGGCCTGTTGCAGGCATTTGTTGGCGCCCCCACCGTAGGCCCTGGCCAGGCCGCCCGTACCCAGCTGGATACCGCCGTACCAGCGAATCACCAGTACCACGACCTGATCGCAGTCCTGCGCCTCGATCGCGGCCAGGATGGGCCGCCCGGCAGTGCCACCGGGTTCGCCGTCGTCACTGCTGCGGTACTGCGCGCCGAGCTTCCAGGCCCAGCAGTTATGGGTAGCGGCCAGGTCGCTGTGGCGTTCGATGAAGCTCATCGCTTCGGCGGCACTGGTGATCGGCCCGGCCAGGGTGATGAAGCGGCTTTTACGGATTTCCTCGCGGTATTCGCAGAGATCGAGCAGGGTAGAGGGCATAAATGTGGGTCAGGCAGCCGGCTTGATGCCGCAGCCCTTGAGAATGATGTGGATAAGGTTGTTGCTCGCTTCTTCCATGTCTTGCTTGGTCAGGCGGCTACGGCCGGTAACCTGGCAGATCTGGGTGGCGAAATCGGCATAGTGCTGGGTGCTGCCCCATAGCAGAAATATCAGATGCACGGGGTCTACCCGGTCCATCTTGCCGGCATCCATCCACGCCTCGAATACGGCGGCGCGGCCACGGAACCATTCGCGGTAGTCGGCACTGAAGTACTCGGTCAGGCAGGTGCCGCCGCTGATCACTTCCATGGCGAAAATACGCGATGCCTGGGGGTTGCGCCGCGAGAACTCCATCTTGGTGCGAATGTACTGGCTCAGTGCTGCACCGGGGTCGTCCTCGACGCTCAGGGCGTTGAAGGTGCTGTCCCACAGCTCGATGATGTTGCTGAGCACGGCAATGTAGAGGCCCAGCTTATTGGTGAAGTAATAATGCAGGTTGGCCTTGGGCAACCCTGCCTTCAGCGCAATGGTGTTCATGCTGGTGCCCTTGAAACCATGGCGGGCAAACTCGTCTTCGGCGGCCTGGATAATGGCCTGCTCGTTCTTCTGGCGGATGCGGCCCGCGGGCTTGCCCGAGGCGGATAGGCGATGCGCAGGGACTTCTAGGGTCATGGACGATTCCGTACGGGTCAGTGGCTGCGGCTGTCGGACAAGATTACCTGCCTGTGCCAAGGTGACAAGCGTTTGCGGCAGAGACAGGCATCAGCGTGTCGCAGCCAGGCTGTCGAGAAAGCTTTCCAGGACCAGGTTGGGTCGCCTGCCTTTGCGTGTCACCCAGCTCAGGCTCAGGTCGTAGAAGCGCTCGCGCGGTTTGAGTGCCCGCAAGCGGCCCTGCTGGACCCAGAACGTGGCGTAGTGGTCGGGCAGGTAACCGATGTAGCGCCCGGTAAGGATGAGAAACGCCATGCCCTCCCGGTCCGAAGCACTGGCCGTGCAGTGCAGCGCCTGGTAATGCGCCTGGATTTCGGCCGGCAGGCGGAACGTGGGGGTGATGGCTTCCTGGCTGTTGAGGCGCTCGTCGTCGATCTGCTGGTCGTCGGCATAGAACAGCGGGTGACCGACCGCGCAGTACAGCAAGGAACGCTCGCTGTACAACGGTTGATATTCCAGGCCCGAAAGCGGGCTGGTCTGTGGCACCACGCCTACATGCAGGCTGCCGTCGAGCACGCCGTGTTCGACCTGGCTGGGCGCGATCATGCGGATCTGGATGCGCACATCGGGGCCACGGTCTTTGAGTTCGGCCAGGGCATGGGTGATGCGCATGTGCGGCAGGGTGACCAGGTTATCGGTCAGGCCGATGTTCAGCTCGCCGCGCAGATGCTGGTGCAGGCCATTGACCTCGGTACGGAAGCTTTCCAGTGCGCTGAGCAGTTGCAGGGCCGAATGATAGACCTCCCGGCCTTCCTCGGTCAGCGAGAAACCGGCGCGGCCGCGCTGGCACAGGCGCAGCCCCAGGCGTTGCTCAAGGTCGTTCATTTGCTGGCTGATGGCCGAGCGGCCGATGCCCAGCACGTTCTCGGCGGCCGAAAAACCACCGCATTCGACTACGCTGCGGTAGATCTTCAGCAGGCGGATGTCGAAGTCGCTGACTTGCGCAAGTGGATCGGGGCGTCGGCTCATTAGTTTAGTAGCGGCCTGTATGAAGATTAGAAATGTAGGCTTTTTCAGACTCTATCCGCGTGCCAACTTAGCTGCAACCACATCCATCGTTGCCTGATCGTCTTTCGAGGAACCGCCGATGAACATGCCTGAAACCGCCCCCGTGGGTATCGCCAGCCAGCTCAAGCTTGACGCCCACTGGATGCCGTACACGGCCAACCGCAACTTCCAGCGCGACCCGCGCCTGATCGTGGCGGCCGATGGCAACCACCTGGTCGATGACCAGGGGCGCAGGATCTTTGACGCGCTTTCCGGCCTGTGGACCTGCGGCGCCGGGCACACCCGCAAGGAAATCACCGACGCAGTAACCCGCCAGTTGGGCACGCTCGATTACTCCCCGGCGTTCCAGTTCGGCCACCCATTGTCGTTCCAGCTGGCGGAAAAGATCGCCGACCTGGTGCCAGGTAACCTGAACCACGTCTTCTATACCAACTCGGGCTCCGAGTGCGCCGACACGGCGTTGAAGATGGTGCGGGCTTACTGGCGCCTGAAAGGCCAGGCGACCAAGACCAAGATCATCGGCCGTGCCCGTGGCTACCACGGCGTGAACATCGCCGGCACCAGCCTGGGTGGGGTCAATGGCAACCGCAAGATGTTCGGCCAACTGCTGGATGTCGACCACCTGCCTCATACCGTATTGCCGGTGAACGCGTTCTCCAAAGGCATGCCCGAAGAGGGTGGCATCGCCCTTGCCGAAGAAATGCTCAAACTGATCGAGCTGCACGACGCGTCCAATATCGCCGCGGTGATCGTCGAGCCCATGGCCGGTTCCGCCGGTGTGCTGCCGCCGCCTAAGGGTTACCTCAAGCGCCTGCGTGAAATCTGCACCCAGCACAACATTCTGCTGATCTTCGACGAAGTGATTACCGGCTTCGGCCGCATGGGCGCCATGACCGGCTCGCAGGCCTTCGGCGTAACCCCGGACCTGATGTGCATCGCCAAGCAGGTGACCAACGGCGCCATTCCGATGGGCGCGGTGATTGCCAGCAGCGAGATCTACCAGACCTTCATGGACCAGCCAACGCCAGAGTACGCCGTGGAGTTCCCGCACGGTTATACCTACTCGGCCCACCCGGTGGCCTGTGCCGCAGGTATCGCTGCCTTGGACCTGCTGCAAAAGGAAAACCTGGTGCAGGCCTCCGCCGAGCTGGCACCGCACTTCGAAAAGCTGCTGCACGGCGTGAAGGGCACCAAGAACGTCGTCGATATCCGTAACTATGGCCTGGCTGGCGCGATCCAGATCGCCGCCCGTGACGGTGATGCCATTGTTCGCCCTTACGAAGCGGCGATGAAACTGTGGCGCGCGGGCTTCTACGTACGCTTTGGTGGCGACACCTTGCAGTTCGGCCCAACCTTCAACACACAGCCGCATGAACTGGACCGCCTGTTCGACGCTGTCGGCGAAACCCTGAACCTGATCGACTGATCTTTCTGATTTTGCTGCGCGGCGCGTGTGCAAACGCGCGCCGGCCTCTACCTTCTTCATCTGGAGTTTTGCATGAGCATTGTTCAGCACCTGATTCACGGCGAACTGGTTACCAAGGGTGAGCGCACCGCCGATGTCTTCAACCCATCCACCGGCCAGGCCGTGCGCAAAGTCGAGCTGGCCAGCCGCGCGACCGTGCAGGAAGCGATCGATTCGGCCAAGGCGGCGTTCCCGGCTTGGCGTAATACGCCACCGGCCAAGCGGGCTCAGGTGATGTTCCGCTTCAAGCAACTGCTGGAGCAGAATGAAGCGCGCATTTCGCAAATGATCAGCGAAGAGCATGGCAAGACGCTGGAAGACGCCGCTGGCGAACTGAAGCGTGGTATCGAGAACGTCGAGTTTGCCTGCGCCGCGCCTGAGGTGCTCAAAGGCGAGTACAGCCGCAACGTAGGCCCGAACATCGATGCCTGGTCTGATTTCCAGCCGTTGGGTGTGGTTGCCGGTATCACGCCGTTCAACTTCCCGGCGATGGTGCCGCTGTGGATGTACCCGCTGGCCATTGCCTGTGGTAACGCCTTCATTCTCAAGCCGTCCGAACGTGACCCTAGCTCCACCCTGTTCATCGCCCAGTTGCTGCTGGAGGCCGGTCTGCCGAAGGGCATCCTCAACGTGGTGCACGGTGACAAGGAAGCGGTGGATGCGTTGATCGAAGCACCGGAAGTGAAAGCGCTCAGCTTTGTTGGCTCTACGCCGATTGCCGAGTACATCTATGCCGAGGGCACCAAGCGCGGCAAGCGCGTGCAAGCCCTGGGCGGTGCCAAGAACCACGCGGTACTGATGCCGGACGCCGACTTGGATAACGCGGTCAGCGCCTTGATGGGGGCGGCTTACGGTTCGTGTGGCGAACGCTGCATGGCCATTTCGGTGGCGGTGTGCGTGGGTGACCAGGTGGCTGATGCGCTGATCGCCAAGCTGCAACCGCAGATCAAAGCCTTGAAGATCGGTGCAGGCACTTCGTGCGGTCTGGACATGGGGCCACTGGTCACTGCCGCTGCGCGTGACAAGGTGGTGGGCTACATCGATGAGGGCGTTGCAGCGGGGGCCGAGCTGGTGGTGGATGGGCGTGGCTTCCGAGTGGCCGGGAATGAAGATGGCTACTTCGTGGGCGGTACCTTGTTCGACAAGGTCACGCCAGAGATGCGTATCTATAAAGAAGAGATTTTCGGCCCGGTATTGTGCGTTGTGCGGGTCAACAGCCTGGAACAGGCCATGCAACTGATCAACGATCATGAATATGGCAACGGCACGTGCATCTTCACCCGTGACGGTGAGGCCGCGCGTTTGTTCTGCGACGAAATCGAAGTGGGCATGGTGGGGGTCAACGTTCCGCTGCCGGTGCCGGTGGCGTATCACAGCTTTGGTGGCTGGAAACGTTCGTTGTTCGGTGACCTGCATGCGTACGGGCCGGACGGGGTGCGCTTCTATACCCGTCGCAAGGCAATTACCCAGCGTTGGCCGCAGCGGGCCAGCCATGA
>NZ_CP081491.1:642500-3352500 GCF_028751975.1 Pseudomonas sp. NEEL19
TATCTGCCGTGGACGTTTGAGATTTGAGAGGGGCTGCTCCTAGTACGAGAGGACCGGAGTGGACGAACCTCTGGTGTTCCGGTTGTCACGCCAGTGGCATTGCCGGGTAGCTATGTTCGGAAGAGATAACCGCTGAAAGCATCTAAGCGGGAAACTTGCCTCAAGATGAGATCTCACTGGGATCTTGAATCCCCTAAAGGGCCGTCGAAGACTACGACGTTGATAGGTTGGGTGTGTAAGCGCTGTGAGGCGTTGAGCTAACCAATACTAATTGCCCGTGAGGCTTGACCATATAACACCCAAGCAATTTGCTAGCGCAGATTGCGGTGGTGAAGATGACATGAACCGAAAGTTCGCAACGCATCACAAACATCACATATCCGAATTCGCTGGGCTGTCCATCTGGACATTCTGGCTACAGAATTTCTTGACGACCATAGAGCATTGGAACCACCTGATCCCATCCCGAACTCAGTAGTGAAACGATGCATCGCCGATGGTAGTGTGGGGTTTCCCCATGTGAGAGTAGGTCATCGTCAAGATTCATTTCGCAAAACCCCTATCTGCACATGCAGGTAGGGGTTTTGTCTTTGTGCTCCAAAAAAGTCCCCTGGCCTCACAACAATCCCTGTGGGAGCGGGCGCGCCCGCGAACACCGGCGCAGCCGGTGCCATTCACCGCGTCGTGCGCTTCACCGGCACGCCGGCTCCCACAATTCGAGCCAGAACACTAGAATAGGCCCACGCACCTACTCAGAAGTACTCCATGTCCAATCCCGTCGAACCTGAATCGCTGGCCCGGTTGCCGCTGGAAGAGCTTGTGGCCTGCCACGAATGTGACCTGCTGCTGCGCAAGCCCGTGCTACAACACGGTGAAAAGGCCCTCTGCCCGCGCTGCGGTTACGAGCTGTATGCTCACCGGCACAATGTGGTCAATCGCAGCCTGGCCCTGGTACTGACGGCCTTGTTGCTGTTCGTGCCAGCCAATTTTCTGCCCATCATGCAGCTGCACCTGCTTGGCCAAACGTCTGACGATACTGTCTGGAGTGGTGTGCTAGGCCTGTACAACTCGGAAATGCGTGGCGTGGCGGTGGTGGTTTTCCTTTGCAGCATGGCCATTCCATTAACCAAGTTGCTGTGCCAACTGGCTGTATTGCTGAGTATTCGCCTGAACGTGGGGCGCAGTTTGGGCCTGCTGTTCTACCGTATCTATCACCACCTGCGCGATTGGGGCATGCTCGAGGTCTATTTCATGGGTGTACTGGTGGCCATCGTCAAGCTGGTCGACCTGGCTGAATTGACCGTAGGGTTGGGGTTGTTCTGTTTTATCAGCCTGTTGTTGATCCAGGTTTGGCTGGAAGTGGTGATGTCACCGCACCAGATCTGGAGTGCGCTATCGGGGGAGGACCTGCATGCGGGCGATTGATGCGGGCATTCTGGTCTGCAATGAATGCCATGAGCTGAACCGGCAGGCGCCGGACAGTAAATCGCAAAGCTGCACACGTTGTGGCGCTGTAGTGCATGCGCGGCGTCCGAACAGCATCGTGCGCACCTGGGCGCTGCTGATTGCCGCGTCGATTCTGTACATTCCGGCCAACGTGTTGCCCATCATGACCGTGAGTACCCTCGGCCAAGGCAGCCCGGACACGATCATGTCCGGGGTCATTACCTTGCTCAAGCACGGCATGGTGCCGATCGCTGCAGTGGTGTTCATTGCCAGCATCCTGGTGCCGACCTTCAAGCTGGTAGGCATCGGTTTGCTGCTGTACTCCGTACAACGGCGGCAGCCGCTTTCGGCCCGGCAACGGATATTCATGTACCGCTTCATCGAATTCATCGGGCGCTGGTCCATGCTGGATATCTTCGTCATTGCCATTCTCGTGGCAGTGGTGAATTTCGGCCGAATAGCCAGTGTCGAAGCCAATTTGGGCGCCGTCGCCTTCGCAACTGTGGTGATCCTGACAATGTTTGCTGCTTTAACTTTCGATCCCCGACTGATTTGGGATAACACGGAGTCGGATGACGACCATGAGTGACCTGCCAACGGCTAAAACCCGCCCAGCCTCGAACTGGTCGGCCATCTGGATCCTGCCTTTGATCGCCTTGATGATCGGTGGTTGGCTCGCTTGGCAGGCTTACCGCCAGGCCGGTGTGGAGATTGAAGTGCGCTTCGAGTCGGGCGACGGCATCGTCGCCAACAAGACCGAGGTGATCTACAAAGGGATGCCGGTTGGCAAGGTGAAGAGCCTAGTGCTCGATGCCGAGGGTGAGAACCAAGGTGTTATCGCCACGATCGAAATGAACAAGGATGCCGAGCCGCATCTGACCAAGGGGACGCGCTTCTGGCTGGTGAAGCCCAGTGTCACCCTGGCGGGCATTTCAGGCCTGGAAACCCTGGTGTCTGGTAACTACATCGCAGTCAGCCCGGGCGAAGGTGAGCCTACCAAGCGCTTCACCGCGCTTAAGGTGGCGCCGCCGCTGTCGGACAGCGAACCTGGCCTGCATCTTGTGCTAAAGGCTGAACGGTTAGGTTCGCTCAACCGTGACAGCCCAGTGTTCTATAAACAGATCCAGGTCGGCCGGGTGAAGAGTTATCGCCTGTCCGAAGACCAGAGCACGGTGGAGGTAAAAGTATTCATCGAGCCGGCTTACGCCAGCCTGGTGCGCAAACACACGCGCTTTTGGAATGCCAGCGGGGTAAGCATCGACGCTTCGCTTTCGGGTGTGAAAGTGCGTAGCGAGTCGCTGTCGAGCATCGTTGCCGGTGGTATTGCCTTTGCAACCCCGGAGTATCGCAAGGACAGCCCGCCAACCGACCCCAGCCTGCCGTTCCGCCTGTATGAAGACTTCGATGCAGCTCAGGCGGGGATCCGGGTCAAGGTCAAGCTCACCGATTACGAAGGCCTGCAGGCGGGCCGTACCCCGGTCATGTACAAAGGCATCCAGGTTGGCTCGCTGAAAACGCTGAAGATGGAAGACAACCTGGCCAGCGCTTCGGCCGAGCTGACACTGGACCCGCTCACCGAGGACTACCTGGTGGAAGGGACCCAGTTCTGGGTGGTCAAGCCTTCGATTTCCCTGGCGGGTATCACGGGGCTGGAGGCGCTGGTAAAAGGTAACTACATCGCCATTCGCCCCGGCGAAAAGGGCGCGCGGCCAGAGCGCGAGTTCGAGGCGCGTGCCAAGGCGCCGCCGCTGGACCTCAAGGCGCCTGGCCTGCACATGGTGCTGTTTGCCGACACCCTCGGTTCGCTGGAGGTCGGCAGCCCGGTGATGTATCGCCAGGTCAAAGTGGGGAGCGTGCAAAGCTATCAGTTCGCCCGCAACAGTAACCGCATCCTCATTGGTGTGCACATCGAGAAAGAATACGAAAAACTGGTCAACGGTTCGTCGCGCTTCTGGAACGCCAGCGGTATTACCCTGACTGGCGGCTTGTCGGGCATCAAGGTGAAAAGTGAGTCGCTGCAAACGCTGATGGCCGGTGGCATTGCCTTCGACACGCCGCGTGCGGATGTTCCGCTGAAGCGGCACATTCCGCGCTTCCGGCTGCACGAAAGCCAAGAGGCGGTGAACCGTGCGGGCACCTTGATCACCATCCGTGTCGACCGCGCGGATGGCCTGAAGCCAGGCACAGCGATTCGCTTCCGGGGCCTGGATGTGGGCAGCATCGAGAGCGTCGACTTGACCAATGACCTGCAGGCGGTGCTGCTGCGGGCGCGTATCACCGAAGCGGCGAATCGCATCGCCCGGGCCGGGACGCAGTTCTGGGTGGTCAAACCTGCGTTTGGCCTGGTGCGCACTGAGAACCTGGATACCCTGGTGACCGGCCAGTACCTGGAGGTGCAGCCGGCTACCAAAGACCGCGGGCCGCAGAGTGACTTCATTGCGCTGACCGAGGCGCCGCAGGTGGCAGGGCCAGAGGTCGGCCTGCCGTTGACCCTCAGTGCACCACGCCGTGGCTCGATCAAGCCTGGGGTACCGGTTACTTACCGCGAGGTAGCCGTGGGTAAGGTGACAGGCTTCGAGCTTGGGCAGAGTGCTGACCGCGTGCTGATCCATATCCTGATCGAGCCGCGTTATGCCGCGCTGGTGCGCAGTGGCAGCCGCTTCTGGAACACCAGCGGCTTCGGCTTCGACTGGGGGCTGTTCAAAGGCGCGACCGTGCGCACCGAGTCGCTGGAAACCGTGATCGATGGTGGCATCGCCTTCGCGACGCCGGATGCCGAGCGGATGGGTAACCCGGCCAGGCCGCAGCAGACCTTCGCCTTGTTCGACAAGGCCGAGGACGAGTGGCTGCAATGGGCGCCGAAGATTCAGATAGGCAAGTAACAGCAGGCAAACACAGTCACTGGGGCTGCTTTGCAGCCCGGTGGCGACCAAAGCCGCCCCTGCAAAATTGCGGTTACACCTTGGCGCATGCCCAAATCGCAGGCAACAAAAAGCCGACCCTAGGGTCGGCTTTTCGACTTTAACGTCGCTTAGGCAGCTGCAGCTTCTTTCAGCGCCTTGATGTGGCCATTCAGACGGCCTTTGTGACGAGCAGCCTTGTTCTTGTGGATGATACCTTTGTCGGCCATACGGTCGATTACAGGTACAGCCAGAACATAAGCGGCTTGTGCTTTTTCAGCGTCTTTTGCGTCAATGGCTTTAACTACATTCTTGATGTAGGTGCGGACCATGGAACGCAGGCTGGCGTTGTGGCTGCGACGCTTCTCAGCCTGTTTTGCACGTTTCTTGGCGGAAGGTGTGTTGGCCACCGTCGAGCTCCTCGAAAGACTTTAGGTAAATAGCAAACAAAATAGGCCGCGAATCATGCCGATCAGTCGAGCGGATGTCAAGGCCACCTGCAAGGTTCCGCCGAGCGGTGCGCCAACAAGCTGGAAAGATTCCTTTCTGCTGCGCGACCTGTACACTCGGGAATTTTTGGCTCCCCTGCGAAGGCGCGGGAGTATCGCACATTCGGATGCTGTCTGGCAGCGTCCTCTGTCATTGGCGTGAATCTTTTCGATGAACCTGCTCAAATCCCTGGCTGCAGTAAGCTCGATCACCATGATTTCGCGGGTGCTGGGCTTCATTCGCGACACCATTCTGGCGCGTATCTTCGGTGCAGGCATTGCCACCGACGCTTTCTTCATCGCTTTCAAGTTGCCCAACCTGCTGCGGCGCATTTTCGCCGAAGGTGCATTCTCCCAGGCCTTCGTGCCGATCCTGGCCGAATACAAGACGCAGCAAGGCGAGGAGGCGACCCGCACTTTCGTTGCCTATATCACCGGTTTGCTCACCCTGGTCCTGGCCCTGGTGACCGCCATCGGCATCCTGGCGGCACCCTGGGTGGTGTGGGCCACGGCCCCGGGGTTTGTCGACAGCACGGAAAAGTACGAACTGACCACGGCCCTGTTGCGGGTGACCTTTCCTTATATATTGCTGATCTCCCTGTCGTCCCTGGCCGGGGCGATCCTCAATACCTGGAACCGTTTCTCGGTACCGGCCTTTACCCCGACCCTGCTCAACGTGGCGATGATCGCCTTCGCGGTGCTGCTCACGCCGTACTTCAACCCGCCGATCATGGCCCTGGCCTGGGGCGTACTCGCCGGTGGCCTGGCGCAACTGTTGTACCAGTTGCCGGCGCTGAAGAAGATCGGCATGCTCGTGCTGCCCCGCCTGAACCTGCGCGATACCGGCGTGTGGCGGGTGCTCAAGCAGATGCTGCCGGCCATTCTCGGGGTGTCGGTGAGCCAGATCTCGCTGATCATCAACACCATCTTCGCCTCGTTCCTGGTGGCTGGCTCGGTATCCTGGATGTATTACGCCGACCGCCTGATGGAGCTGCCTTCCGGCGTGCTGGGCGTGGCCTTGGGTACCATCCTGCTGCCGACCCTGGCCAAAACCTACGCCAACAAGGACCGCGAGGAGTATTCGCGGATCCTCGACTGGGGCCTGCGCCTGTGCTTCCTGCTGGTGTTGCCGTGCACCCTGGCACTGGCCATTCTGGCCGAGCCGCTGACCGTGGCGCTGTTTCAGTATGGCAAGTTCAGCGCGTTCGATGCCGCCATGACCCAGCGGGCGCTGATGGCCTACTCGGTGGGCTTGCTGGCGATCATTCTGGTCAAGGTACTGGCACCCGGCTTTTATGCGCAGCAGAATATCCGCACGCCGGTGAAGATCGCGGTCTTCACCCTGGTCTGCACCCAGCTGTTCAACCTGGCCCTGGTCGGCCCGCTGGCGCATGCCGGGCTGGCCTTGGCCATCAGCCTGGGTGCCTGCCTGAATGCCGGCTTGCTGTTCTGGAAGCTGCGCAGTCAGCGCCTGTTCGAGCCGCAGCCGGGCTGGGCGATGTTCCTGGCCAAGCTGGTGCTGGCCGTGGCGCTGATGTCGGCAGTGCTGCTGGTGGGCATGCACTACATGCCGGCCTGGGAGCAGGGCATCATGCTGCAGCGCTTCATGCGCCTCGGCGTGCTGATCGTGGCGGGGGTCGTGACCTATTTCGGCTGTTTGTTCCTGTGCGGTTTCCGCCCCCGGCATTTCGCTCGCAAGGCCTTGCACTAGGACTACCTGCGGGTCAGGCGTCGGTTTTTCGCATTCCACGCCGCCCCTGGGCGCTGCTGCCTGTCACCGGCGCCCGGGTGTGGTTATAATCGGCCACTTTATGAGCAAGAAGCGCGTTATGCAGCTGGTTCGAGGTCTTCACAACCTGCGCCCCGAGCACCGGGGCTGTGTCGCCACCATTGGCAACTTCGACGGGGTTCACCGTGGCCACCAGGCAATCCTGGCGCGCCTGCGCGAGCGCGGCCAGGCCTTGGGCCTGCCGACCTGCGTGGTGGTCTTCGAACCGCAACCGCGCGAGTACTTCGCGCCCGATACCGCACCTGCGCGCCTGGCCCGCCTGCGCGACAAGCTCGAGCTGCTGGCCGCCGAAGGCATCGACCGGGTGCTGTGCCTGGCCTTCAACCAGCGCCTGAGCAAGCTCGGCGCCGATGCGTTCGTCAAGACCATCCTGGTCGATGGCCTGAGCGTGCGTCACCTCGAAGTGGGCGACGATTTCCGCTTTGGCTGCGACCGCGCCGGCGACTTCGCTTTCCTGGTCGAGGCCGGCAAGCAATATGGCTTTACCGTCGAAGCTGCCAACACCGTGATTCAGGACGGCCTGCGGGTCAGCAGTACCGAAGTGCGCCAGGCCTTGGCCGACGGCAACTTCGAGCTGGCCGAGCACCTGCTGGGCCGCCCGTACCGCATTACCGGCCGTGTGTTGCACGGCCAGAAGCTGGCTCGCCAGCTTGGCACGCCCACTGCCAACATCCAGCTCAAGCGCCGCCGCGTACCGCTGTCCGGGGTCTACCTGGCCAGCATCGAAATCGACGGCAAGGCCTGGCCGGGTGTCGGCAACATTGGCGTGCGCCCCACCGTTGCCGGTGATGGGCGCCCGCACCTGGAAATTCATCTGCTGGACTATGCCGGCGACCTTTACGGCCGGCGCCTTACGGTGGAGTTCCACCACAAGCTGCGTGAAGAGCAGCGATTCGCCTCCCTGGAGGCGCTGAAGTCGGCGATCGATGCGGATATCGCCGCCGCACGTGCACATTGGCACGCTCAACCGCTAACGAAGAGCCTGAAATGACCGACTACAAAGCCACGCTTAACCTTCCGGACACCGCCTTCCCCATGAAGGCCGGCCTGCCTCAGCGCGAACCGCAGATCCTGCAGCGCTGGGACAGCATTGGCCTGTACCAGAAGCTGCGCGAAATTGGCAAGGATCGTCCAAAGTTCGTCCTGCACGACGGCCCGCCCTATGCCAACGGCAAGATTCACATCGGTCATGCGCTGAACAAAATCCTCAAGGACATGATCGTCCGTTCCAAGACCCTGGCCGGTTTCGACGCGCCGTACGTGCCGGGTTGGGACTGCCATGGCCTGCCGATCGAGCACAAGGTCGAGGTTACCCACGGCAAGCACCTGTCGGCCGACCGCACCCGTGAGCTGTGCCGCGAGTATGCTGCCGAGCAGATCGAAGGGCAGAAGACCGAGTTCATTCGCCTGGGCGTGCTGGGTGACTGGGACAACCCGTACAAGACCATGAACTTCGCCAACGAGGCGGGTGAAATCCGTGCCCTGGCCGAAATGGTCAAGCAAGGTTTCGTGTTCAAGGGCCTGAAACCGGTGAACTGGTGCTTCGACTGCGGTTCGGCGCTGGCTGAGGCGGAAGTCGAGTACGCCGATAAAAAATCCCAGACCATCGACGTGGCCTTCCCGGTTGCCGATGAAGCCAAGCTGGCTGCCGCTTTCGGCCTGGCGTCGCTGGCCAAGCCTGCCGCCATCGTGATCTGGACCACCACCCCGTGGACCATTCCAGCCAACCAGGCGTTGAACATCCATCCCGAGTTCACCTACGCCCTGGTCGACACCGGTGAGCGCCTGCTGGTGCTGGCTGAAGAACTGGTCGAGTCGTGCCTCAAGCGTTACAACCTGGAAGGCTCGGTCATCGCTACCGCCCAAGGCGCGGCGCTGGAGCTGGTCAACTTCCGTCACCCGCTCTACGACCGCCTGTCGCCGGTGTACCTGGCCGACTACGTCGAGCTGGGCGCCGGTACCGGGGTGGTGCACTCCGCGCCAGCCTACGGTGAAGACGACTTCGTCACCTGCAAGCGTTACGGCATGGTCAACGATGACATCCTTACCCCGGTGCAGAGCAACGGTGTGTATGTCGAGTCGCTGCCATTCTTCGGCGGCCAGTTCATCTGGAAGGCCAACCCGGCCATCGTCGAGAAACTCGGTGAAGTCGGTGCGCTGATGCACACCGAAACCATCAGCCACAGCTATATGCACTGCTGGCGCCATAAAACCCCGCTGATCTACCGCGCGACCGCGCAGTGGTTCGTGGGTATGGACAAGCAGCCGACTACCGGCGAGCCGCTGCGTGAGCGCGCGCTGAAAGCCATCGAGCAAACCAAGTTCGTTCCGGCCTGGGGCCAGGCACGCCTGCACGCGATGATCGCCAACCGCCCAGACTGGTGCATTTCGCGTCAGCGCAACTGGGGCGTACCGATTCCGTTCTTCCTGCACAAGCAGACCGGCGAGCTGCACCCGCGCACCGTCGAACTGATGGAAGAAGTGGCCAAGCGCGTCGAGCAGCAGGGCATCGAAGCCTGGTTCAAGCTGGACGCTGCCGAACTGCTGGGCGCTGAAGCCGAGCAGTACGACAAGATCGCCGACACCCTCGACGTGTGGTTCGATTCGGGCACCACCCACTGGCACGTGCTGCGTGGCTCCCACAACATCGGCCACGACACCGGCCCGCGCGCCGACCTGTACCTGGAAGGCTCCGACCAGCACCGCGGCTGGTTCCACTCGTCCTTGCTGACCGGTTGCGCCATCGACAACCATGCGCCGTACCGCGAGCTGCTGACCCACGGCTTCACCGTGGACGAAAACGGCCGCAAGATGTCCAAGTCGCTGGGCAACACCATCGAGCCGGAGAAAGTCAACAACACCTTGGGCGCCGACATCCTGCGCCTGTGGGTTTCGGCTACCGACTATTCCGGTGAAATGGCCGTTTCCGAGCAGATCCTGCAGCGCAGCGCCGACGCCTACCGGCGTATCCGCAATACCGCACGCTTCCTGCTCTCGAACCTGTCCGGTTTCGACCCGGCCCGCGACCTGCTGGCCCCGCAAGACATGCTGGCGCTGGACCGCTGGGCCGTGGACCGCACCTTGTTGCTGCAACGCGAACTCGAAGAGCACTACAGCGAGTACCGTTTCTGGAACGTGTACTCCAAGGTGCACAACTTCTGCGTGCAGGAGCTGGGCGGCTTCTACCTCGACATCATCAAGGACCGCCAGTACACCACCGGCGCCAACAGTGTCGCCCGCCGTTCCTGCCAGACTGCGCTGTATCACATCAGCGAAGCGCTGGTGCGCTGGATCGCACCGATCCTGGCGTTCACCGCCGACGAAATCTGGCAGTACCTGCCGGGCGAGCGCAACGAGTCGGTCATGCTCAATGGCTGGTACCAGGGCCTGAGCGAACTGCCGGAAGGCACCGAGCTTGACCGTGGCTACTGGGACCGCGTCATGGCGGTTAAGGCCTCGGTCAACAAGGAGCTGGAAAACCAGCGTACCGCCAAAGTCATCGGCGGCAACCTGCAGGCTGAAGTGACCCTGTACGCCGATGAGGGCCTGAGCGCCGACCTGGGCAAGCTGGGCGACGAGCTGCGCTTTGTGCTGATCACCTCCGCTGCCAGCGTGGTGCCATTTGCCCAGGCGCCTGCCGAAGCGGTTGCCACCGAAGTCGAGGGCCTGAAACTGCAGGTGGTCAAGTCCGGCCACGCCAAGTGCGGCCGTTGCTGGCACTTCCGTGCCGACGTTGGCAGCCACCCGGAGCACCCGGAAATCTGCAGCCGTTGCGTCGACAACCTGACCGGCTCGGGTGAGGTGCGCCACTATGCCTAACCCTGCAGCGGGCCGCTTCGGGCGCCTCGCATGGCTGTGGCTGAGCTTGCTGGTCCTGGTCATCGACCAGGCCACCAAGCTGTATTTCAACAACGCCCTGACCATGTACCAGCAGATCGTCGTCATACCTGACTACTTCAGCTGGACCCTGGCCTACAACACCGGCGCCGCGTTCAGCTTCCTGGCCGACGGCGCCGGCTGGCAGCGCTGGTTGTTCGCCCTGATCGCCGTGGTGGTCAGCGCAGTGCTGGTGGTGTGGCTCAAGCGCCTGGGGCGCAATGAAACCTGGCTGGCCGTGGCGCTGGCGTTGGTGCTCGGTGGGGCGATCGGCAACCTGTACGATCGCATCGTGCTGGGCCATGTGGTCGACTTCATCCTGGTGCACTGGCAGAACCGCCACTACTTCCCGGCTTTCAACGTGGCCGACAGCGCCATCACCGTTGGTGCGGTAATGCTGGCGCTGGATATGTTCAAGAGCAAGAAGTCCGAGGATCCGGTCCATGACTGACACCCGTATCGGCCAGAACACCGAAGTCACCCTGCACTTCGCGCTGCACCTGGAAAACGGCGACACCGTAGACAGCACGTTCGACAAGGCCCCGGCAACCTTCAAGGTAGGCGATGGCAACCTGTTGCCGGGCTTCGAGAACGCCCTGTTCGGCTTCAAGGCCGGTGACAAGCGTACGCTGCAGGTTGCGCCAGAAAATGCCTTCGGCCAGCCCAACCCGCAAAACGTGCAAGTCATGCCGCGGTCCAACTTCGAAGGCATGGAGCTGTCCGACGGGCTGTTGATCATCTTCAACGACGCCGCCAACGCCGAACTGCCAGGTGTTGTCAAAGCGTTCGACGACGACCAGGTGACCATCGATTTCAATCACCCACTGGCTGGCAAGACCCTGACTTTCGAGGTGGAGATCCTCGAGGTGAAGGCCCTGTAAGCCTGGAGCCGAGCATGCAAATCAAACTCGCCAACCCTCGCGGCTTCTGCGCGGGGGTCGACCGGGCGATCGAGATCGTCAACCGCGCGCTGGAAGTCTTCGGCCCGCCGATCTACGTGCGCCATGAAGTGGTGCACAACAAGTTCGTCGTCGAAGACCTGCGCAACCGTGGCGCTGTCTTCGTCGAGGAGCTGGACCAGGTGCCGGATGATGTCATCGTCATCTTCAGTGCCCACGGTGTTTCCCAGGCTGTGCGCCAGGAAGCTGCTGGCCGTGGCCTGAAAGTGTTCGATGCCACTTGCCCACTGGTGACCAAGGTGCATATCGAAGTCGCCAAGTACAGCCGCGATGGCCGTGAGTGCATTCTCATCGGCCACGAAGGGCACCCGGAAGTCGAAGGCACCATGGGCCAGTACGACCCCAGCAACGGTGGCGCCATTTACCTTGTCGAAGACGAGGAAGACGTGGCCAAACTGCAGGTGCGCGACCCGGACCACCTGGCTTTCGTCACCCAGACCACCCTGTCGATGGATGACACCAGCCGTGTGATCGACGCCCTGCGTGCGCGCTTCCCGAACATTGGTGGCCCGCGCAAGGACGACATTTGCTACGCCACGCAAAACCGCCAGGACGCCGTCAAGCAACTAGCCGATGAAAGTGACGTAGTGCTGGTGGTTGGCAGCCCGAACAGCTCCAACTCCAACCGGCTGCGCGAGCTGGCCGAGCGCATGGGCACCCCGGCCTACCTGATCGATGGCGCCGAGGACCTGCAACGCGGCTGGTTCGACCAGGCTGCGCGTATCGGCATCACCGCCGGTGCGTCGGCCCCGGAAGTGCTGGTGCGTGGTGTGATCGAACAGCTCAAGGCCTGGGGTGCTACCGGCGCTGAAGAGCTGGATGGGCGGGAAGAGAACATCACGTTCTCGATGCCCAAAGAGCTGCGGGTTCGCTCGCTGATCTGACCGGCCAGGGCTTAGGTGCACGAGCGGCCTTGCGCGACGCAAGGCTGCTCGATAAGCGCGTTAGCCGGGGCAGCGCTGATTGTCGCGGTGCTCAGCCAGCAAGTTGACCCTCCCTGAAGAGGCCATCACCACTTGGTGGCGGCTGCTGGCCGCCGAGCGCTCGCACACCTCCAGGGTGATGGCGAACCAGCCGTTGCCCAGCTTCATTGGCACACCCAGGGCACTGAACTTGAACTGTTCGTCGCTGTTGCCCACGATTACCAGCGGCCTGGCCAGGCGCTGCTCACGCAGTACCTGCCGGTTGTGCTCCAGGGCTACACGCCAACCATTTCCCCAATTGCCATCCAGCGCCTGCACCAGCACCGGTTGCCCCTGCAACAGCGCGTGGCTACGGGCGCTACGCAGTGCCTGGGCCAAGTCGCGCGCCACCGCCGCCCGCTGCAGGTCATCGCTCATCCTGGCGTAGGCCGGTAGGCCGATCTGTGTCAGCAATGTCGCCACAGCCAAGGCCGACAACATCTGTATCAGTGTTACCCCACGTTGCTTCACCGTGCATTCCTCCCAGGAAGTGCTTCGCTAATAGCTTCTCGGTGGCTGGCCAGGAGGTCCAGTCGCTCAAGTTGAAGGCTATAGCGGGAAAAATCGCAGGAGGTGCAGGGATGCACGCATGGCAAAAGGGCATGACGCTGCTGGAGGTGTTGTTGGCGGTGGTGGTCGTGGCCGTGGGCATGTTCGCCGCTGCGGGGCTGCAACTGCAGGCCTTGCAAGCCACAGACAGTGCGCGCCGCGATGGGCAGGCGGCAATGGCGGCACACAGTGAGTTTGAAAGGGCACGGCGATGAGGCGCCGGCAAACGGGTGCTGGTTTGCTTGAGTTGCTGCTGGCGCTGACCATCGGGTTGATGGTGCTGGTGGCGGCCAGCCAGCTATTCGCCTCTGTGCACCAAGCATGGCGGCTGCAAGGCGCCGCGCTGCGCATGCAAGGGGAGGCGCGCCAGGCGCTGCTGCGCATGGCCCAGGATATTCGCATGGCGGGCATGTTTGGCTGTTTGCGCCTGAAACCTGGCGACTTTCCGGCCCAGGCTGTGCCGCCTGGCTTCGCCCGGCCAATGGAGCTGGGGCCGTCCAGCTTGAGCCTGATGGTCGCCGAGTTGCCGGGGCATACCGGCGACCCGGACTGGACCTTGCTGACCAACTGTATCGACGAGGTCAAGGTGCTGAGCCGCCGGGCACAGGCTAGCGCCACACAGATGGCGGTGCCCATCAGCCATCACCATTATGCGCACAGCGGCGGCAGGCTGTATTTCAAGCGCCGGGGCAACAATCAGCCGCTGGTCGAGCATGTGCGGGAGCTGCGCATCGTGCAGGTTGCCGGTGAGCGGGTGGATATTCAGCTGACCTTGTATGAGCCCACGCTGCAACTTGAGCAGCACCACGCGTTGAGCGTGGCATTGCGCAACCCGGTACCGGCTTCATGAGCCGCCAGCGGGGTGTGGTGCTGCTGTTGGCCTTGGTCCTGAGCCTCCTGCTCGGCCTGCTGGCCGCATCGGCGCTGCGCGACGCGCTGGTCGAAACGCGTATGAATGGTTACCTGAGCGATGGCCTGCACGCACTGGAAGAGGCCGAGGCCGCCTTGCAGGCCGGGGTGCGCAAGCTGGAACAGGGCCCGCCGCCGCCCTCGTGCAATGCCTGCCTGCCGCCACCACAGCCACACGACCTGGCTGGCCAGTGGCAAGCCACCCCGACCGGCTATTTCCAGCTACAAAACCTGGGCATCAGCCAGCGCGCTGCCCACGTGCCCGAAGGGCAGGCGGTCACCCTGTTGCGCATTACTGCCGTCAGCAAGCGAAGCCAATCCCGGCATGTACTGGAGGCGGTCTACGCCGCAGCCGACGGCACAGTCCAGCGCATCACCTGGCGACAGAGACTGAGAGGAGACTGACATGCAGCAAGGTTTGAGCCTGATGGAGTTGTTGATTGTCCTGGCCGTGACCGGCATTCTGGCAGCCATTGCCTACCCCAGTTACAGCGACCAGCTTCGGCGAGCCGCGCGCAGCGAAGTGGTTGGCCTGCTGCACGATGCCGCCCTGCGCCTGGAGCGCCACCGCGTACGCACCGGCCAATACGCCGAGGGCGACCCGGCGCTGCCCGGCGGCACCCGCCATTACAGCCTGCAGGCGCAACGCGACAGCGACACCTTCACGCTGCGGGCCCGGCGCTTGCCGCATGGGCTGATGGCGCAGGATGGCTGTGGCGACTTCCAGCTGGACCAGGCAGGGGTGCAGCGCAACCCGGGTGCCGTTGAGCCCAGCGCGCACTGCTGGGGGAGCTGAAGGTTGAATGGTGCCCGGCGCATCGCGGTTTTACTTCAGGTGTTGGATCGACAGATGAGCAAGCAAGTAGTGGTGGTTGGCGGCGGGGTGATCGGCCTGTTGACGGCGTTCAACCTGGCGGCCAAGGTCGGCCATGTGGTGGTGTGCGATCAGGGCGAGGTCGGCCGTGAGTCGTCGTGGGCCGGTGGCGGCATCGTTTCGCCGCTGTACCCGTGGCGCTACAGCCCGGCAGTGACTGCCCTGGCGCACTGGTCACAGGACTTTTATCCGCAGTTGGGCGAACGCTTGTTCGCCAGCACTGGTGTCGACCCCGAAGTGCACACCACTGGCCTGTACTGGCTGGACCTGGATGACGAAGCTCAAGCGCTGGCCTGGGCCGAGCGCGAACAGCGGCCGTTGAGTGCGGTGGATATCTCGGCAGCCTATGACGCGGTGCCGGTACTGGGCCCGGGTTTCAAGCGCGCCATCTACATGGCGGGCGTGGCCAATGTGCGCAACCCGCGCCTGGTGAAATCGCTGAAGGCGGCGTTGCTGGCAATGCCGAACGTGACTTTGCGCGAGCACTGCCAGATCACCGGTTTCGCCCAGCAAGGCGGGCGTGTGGTCGGGGTGCAGACGGCCGACGGTGTGCTGGCGGCGGATGAGGTGGTGCTCAGTGCTGGCGCCTGGAGTGGCGACCTGTTGGCTACGCTTGGCCTGGCGCTGCCGGTGGAGCCAGTGAAGGGCCAGATGATTCTGTTCAAATGTGCCGAAGCCTTCCTGCCGAGCATGGTGCTGGCCAAGGGGCGCTATGCGATCCCGCGGCGTGATGGGCACATTCTGGTGGGCAGTACGCTTGAGCATGCCGGGTATGACAAGACCCCGACCGGGGATGCACTGCAGAGCCTGAAGGCTTCGGCGGTGGAGTTGTTGCCTGAGCTGGAAGGGGCCACCGTGGTGGCGCACTGGGCCGGGCTGCGGCCGGGGTCGCCTGAGGGCATTCCGTATATCGGGCCGGTGCCGGGGCATGCGGGGTTGTGGTTGAACTGCGGGCACTACCGGAACGGGTTAGTGCTGGCGCCGGCTTCGTGCCAGCTGTTTACCGATTTGCTGACCGGTGCCGAACCGATCATCGACCCGGCGCCCTATGCCCCAGCGGGGCGGTTGGGCTGAGAATGCCGGGGCCGCTGTGCGGCCCTATCGCAGGCAAGCCAGCTCCCACAGGTATTGCACAAGGCTCAAGGCCTGTGAGGGACCTGTGGGAGATTCTATGGTTCCTGGCAAGGGTAGCCGCAGCATCTTCAGCGCCTGTGAGATCGAGCGCCGCCCGCGCGGCGCTCGATCTCACAGGCGCTGCATATCTTCTGACAAACACCTGTCAGCGCTGATGCGATCCCTGTGGCTTGCCTGCGATGAGGCAGGGGAGGCCAGTAGCGATATCAGCCTGTAATCGGCGCCTGTAAATGCCGGCTCGGGTAATGCTGCTCATACGCCTTGCACACCCGCAGCACCTGATCATCGGCAAAGCGCCCGGCCACGACCTGAAGCCCCACCGGCAAGCCTTCGCGGGTGAACCCGCAAGGCACCGATGCTGCTGGTTGTTGGGTCAGGTTGAAGGGGTAGCTGAACGGCGTCCATTCCATCCATTGCCCCATCCCCGACCCAGGCGGCACGTTGTGCCCGGCCTCGAACGCCACCAGCGGCAGCATCGGCGAAACCAGCACGTCATAGCGCTGGTGGAAGGCATTCATCTTCGCAATCAACTCCGCCCGTGCCTCCAGCGCCTGGGTGTACTGGCTCAAGCTGATGCGAGCCCCCTGTTCGGCAATCCAGCGCAGCCCAGGGTCAAGCAGCGCTCGCTGTTCATCACTCAACGCACCGGCCAGCCGCGCTGCACCGGCAAACCACAGGGTATTGAACGTTTCCAGCGGGTCGCTGAAGCCGGGGTCCACTTCTTCGACCTGCGCTCCCAGCCGGGCCAGGCGCTGTACCGCTTGCGCCACCAGCGCCTCGATCTGCGGGTCGACCTGCACGTAACCAAAATTGGCACTGTAGGCGATGCGCAGACCATTCAGGTCTTGCAGCTGGCCCAGCCACGGAGCCTGTCGTGGCGCACCGGCCAGCCCGTCACGTGGATCGGGGCGGGCGACACAGTCGAGCATCAGCACCGCGTCGTCCACCGTGCGCGTCATCGGCCCCAGGTGCGACAGTACGGTCATGGCACTGGCCGGCCATTGCGGCACATAGCCAAACGTTGGCTTGATGCCGAAGGTGCCGGTAAAGGCGCAGGGTATGCGGATAGAGCCCCCGGCATCGCTGCCCTGGTGCAGTACGCCCAGGTTCAATGCGGCAGCGGCGGCGGCACCACCCGACGAGCCACCGGCAGTCAGCCGTGTGTTCCAGGGGTTACGGGTGATGCCGTACAGCGGGTTGTCGGTTACGCCCTTCCAGCCGAACTCGGGGGTAGTGGTCTTGCCCACCAGGACTGCACCGGCCTCACGCATGAAGGCGCTGAACGGGGCATCGACCTCCCATGGCCCGGCCGCAGACGTGGTGCGCGACCCTTTGCGGGTAGGCATGCCACGGGTCAGGGTCAGGTCCTTGATCGAGGCGGGTAGGCCATCGAGCCGGCCACAAGGCTCGCCCCGTTGCCAGCGCTGTTCGCTGGCCCGGGCAGCGGCGCGGGCGCCTTCGCCGTCGACGTGGCAATAGGCGTTGACCGCCGGGTTGTGCTGGTCAATGCGCGCCAGCACATCGTCGACCACCTCCACAGGCGACAACTGGCGGCGCTGGTACAGTTCGAGCAGTTCGGCAGCGGTGAACTCGCCAATCGCGGTTTTCTGAGGCATTTCAGCAGGCTCCTGGGTTGGCGGCCTGGAACATGGCGCGCAGCAACACGTCGCAACCATCGGCCAGGTCCTGCGGCGCGGCATTTTCGATTTCGTTGTGGCTGATGCCGCCTTCGCACGGTACGAATATCATCCCGGCCGGGCCCAGCTCGGCGAGGAAAATCGCATCGTGGCCGGCACCACTGACAATATCCATGTGGCTCAGGCCCAGCGCATGCGCCCCTTGGCGCACGGCATCCACGCACTGCTCGGCGAAGTACAACGGCGGGAAGTCGGCCGTCGGGGTGAGCTGCCAGGCAAGGCCGTGTGCCGTTGCGCTGGTTTCGATGGCCGTGCGCACTTCACTGACCATTGCAGCGAGGTGCCCAGGGTCGAGGTGGCGCAGGTCGATGGTCATGTGCACCTGGCCGGGGATGACGTTGCGCGAGCCCGGGTGCAGGGTCAGGCAGCCTACCGTGCCGCAGGCATGCGGCTGGTGGGCGTGGGCAACACGGTTGACCGCAGCCACGACCTCGGCGGCACCGACCAGCGCATCCTTGCGCAAGTGCATGGGGGTAGGGCCTGCATGTGCTTCTACACCGGTCAGCACCAGGTCGAACCATTTCTGCCCCAGGCAGCCCTGGACCACGCCGATGGTCGTGCGCTGGTCTTCCAGTATCGGGCCTTGCTCGATATGCGCTTCGAAGTAGGCACCCACGGCATGCCCGGTAGGTACGCGCGGGCCGGCATAGCCGATGCGCTGCAGCTCGGCCCCCACCGACAGGCCCTGGTCATCGACCTTGTCCAGGGTCTGCTGCAGGTCGAACTTACCGGCGAATACCCCAGAACCCATCATGCACGGTGGAAAGCGCGAGCCTTCTTCATTGGTCCACACCACCACTTCCAGTGGGGCTTCGGTGGTCAGCTTCAAGTCGTTGAGGGTGCGCATGACTTCGAGGCCGGCCATGACCCCGTAGCAGCCATCGAACTTGCCACCGGTGGGCTGGGTGTCGATGTGGCTGCCAGTCATGACCGGCGGCAGGGCCGGGTTGCGACCGGGGCGGCGGGCAAAGATGTTGCCGATGGCGTCGACGCTGACGGTGCAGCCGGCTTCTTCGCACCAGCGTACGAACAGGTCGCGGGCCTGGCGGTCAAGGTCGGTCAGGGCCAGGCGGCACACACCGCCCTTGGCGGTGGCGCCGAGTTGAGCCAGGTCCATCAGCGATTGCCAGAGGCGTTCGCGGCTGACCAGTGGGCCTTGGGCAAGCAGGTGCTGCGGGGGATCGATGCGGGTGTTCATGGTTCATCTCTCCTGAAAGTATCGGGTTGCTGGTACCGGCCTCTTCGCGGGCTTGCCCGCTCCCACAGGTCCTGCGTAGTCCTCAGAAGAGGCCGGTACAGAAAAGCAGGTATGGGTCAGGCACTCAGGGCCAGATAGCGGTTCTTGATACTCGGGTCCTCACGGAACTGCGCCGCACTGCCCTGGTAGGCAACCCGACCCTGCTCCAGCACGTAGTGGCGGTCTGCAAGGGCATCGCAGACCATCAGGTTCTGCTCCACCAGCAGGATCGACAGCCCTTCGTCCTTGATGCGCCGTAGAATCTTCACCAGCTCGTCGACAATCACCGGCGCCAGACCTTCAGTCGGTTCATCAAGGATCAGCAGCTTGGGCCCGTTGAGCAGGGCGCGGGCGATGGCCAGCATCTGCTGCTCGCCACCGGACAACGCGAAGCCACCGTTACGGCGCCGCTCCTTCAGCCGCGGAAACATGCTGTACACGTCCTCCAGCTGCCAGCGGCTGGTCTTGCGCACGGCGATCTTCAGGTTCTCCTCGACACTGAGCTGGCGGAAAATGCCGCGGTGCTCTGGCACCAGGGCAATGCCCAGCCGGGCAATGTCGAAGATTTCGCGGCCGACCAACTGTTGGCCGTTGAAGCTGATCTGCCCCTGCCGAGGGCGAACGATGCCAAGAATGCTGCGCAAGGTGGTGGTCTTGCCGGCACCGTTGCGCCCAAGCAGTGTGACCAGTTCGCCAGCCTCGACCTTGAGCGAGACGCCTTCGAGCACATGGCTCTTGTCGTAGTAGGAATGGATCGAATCGACGTTGAGCATCAGGCGGCCTCACCAAGGTAGGCAGTGCGCACGCGTTCGTCGTTGCGCACCTGTTCAGGGGTACCCTCGACCAGGATCTGGCCGTGGCTCATTACCGTGATGCGCTGGCTGATCGACATGACGATGCTCATGTTGTGCTCGATCAACAGCACGGTATGGTCACGGCCCAGGTCGCTGATCAGGTCGGTCATGACCGGGATGTCATCAATGCCCATGCCCGAAGTGGGTTCGTCGAGCATCAGCAGGGTAGGCTTGGCGCAGATGGACATGCCCACTTCCAGCACCCGCTGCTGGCCGTGCGAAAGCTCGCCCGCGAGGGTGTTGGCGCGGCCAGTCAGCTGCAGGCGCTCCAGTACCTGGTCGGCGGTGTCCCAGTGGCTGCGCTTGTGCTCGACGCTACGCCAGAAGTTCAGCGCGCCCAGGCCATCGCGGCCCTGGGCCGCCAGGCGCAGGTTCTCGCGTACCGACAGGTTCTGGAACAGGCTGGTGAGCTGAAAAGAACGCGCCATGCCCAGTGCCACACGGCCGTGGGACGGCTTGCGGACGATGTCCTGGCCATTGAACAGGATCTTGCCCGCGGTGGCCTGGCGCTCACCGGTCAGGCAGTGGAACAGGCTGGTCTTGCCGGCGCCGTTGGGCCCGATAACGGTGTGAATGGTGCCGGCGCGCACGTTGAGGTCCACGCCCGCGACCGCCTTGAACGGCCCGTATGCCAGCTCCAGCTGGCAGGTTTGCAGGAGGTAGTCGCTCATCACAAGGTCTCCTTGGTCTTGGCCTGGGGTTTGTCATGGGGGGCACGGCTAGCCAGCAGGCGCTTGGCCAGTTCGGCCAGGCCGCCCCACAGGCCACCGCGCATGAACACCACGACCAGGATCAGGATCACCCCCAGCAGCATCAGCCAGCGTGGCCACAGTTCGGACAGCACATCGCCCAACAGCACGATGGCACCGGCCCCCAGCAGCGAGCCGAACAGCGAGCCGGTACCGCCGACGATGGTCATGATCAGAATGTTCTCGCTCATCATCAGGTCGATGTTCGACAGCGGCGCAAAATGCAGCAGCATGGCGTACAGCGCCCCGGCAATCCCGGTGATGGCGCCCGACAGCATGAACACCAGGATCTTGAAATGGCGGGTGTCATAGCCGATGGCAGCAGCGCGGGTCTCGTTCTCGCGGATGGCCAGCAGGGTGCTGCCGAACGGCGAGCGAATGACCCGCAGGGCGCCGGCGAAGATCAGCAGGAACAGCACGGCGACAAACACATAGAAGTGCCGCGGGTCGGCCAGGTCGACCAGCACATGGCCGGCGATCTCGATGTTCGGCCGTGGTACGTCGAGCAGGCCGTTGTCGCCGCCGGTCCAGCCACTGAGGGTATAGGCCAGGAAGTAGGCCATCTGGCTGAAGGCCAAGGTCAGCATGACGAAGTAGATGCCCGTGCGGCGTATGGCCAGGGCCCCCACCAGCAGCGCGAGGAAGGCGCCGAATACAGCGGCGCCAAGCAGCGCGGCGAACATGCCCCACTGCAGGTGGATCATCAGCAATGCCGCACCATAGGCGCCCACACCAAAGAAGATGCCTTGGCCGAACGACAGCAGGCCGGTATAGCCCAGCAACAGGTTGCAGGCCAGCGCGGCCAGGGCAAAGATCAGGATTTCAGTGGCCAGGGTGGCCGATGGCAGCAGCAACGGCAGCGCCACCAGGCTGGCGACTACCAGCAACAGCAGTGCCGGGGCACGGCCCCTGGCGACTGGCAAAGGGTTTTTTTCACTCATCTCAGGCTCTCCCGAACAGGCCATACGGACGCACCAGGATCACCGCCGCCATGGCGCCGTAGATCATCAGGCTGGCGCCTTGTGGCCACAGGCTGGTCATCATGCTTTGCACCACACCCACCAACAGGCCGCCGACCAGCGCACCGCCAAACGAGCCCATGCCGCCGATCACCACCACCACGAAGGCGATGCCGAGGATTTCCGGGCCGACGAAGGGCTGGGCCCCGCGCAGCGGCGCGAACAGCACACCGGCCACGCCGGCCAGGCCTACGCCCAGGGCGAATGTCAGGGAGAACAGGCGGAAGATATTGGTACCCAGCAGCGACACGGTTTCGGTGCTCTCGCTGCCGGCCCGCACCAGGGCGCCGAAGCGGGTGCGCTCCAGTAGCAGCCATAGGCCAACGCCGATCAGTGCGGCAAAACCGATCAGGAACAGGCGGTAGTACGGGTAGATGAAGTCACCCAGGATCAACACCCCGCGCAGCTCGGGCGGCACGGCGATGTTCTTGCCCACCGGGCCCCAGATCAGCACCGAGGCTTCCTGGATGATCAGGGCGATGCCAAGGGTGACGAGGATCTGGAAGGTGTGTGGCAGGTGATAGATGCGTTTGATCAACAGGCGCTCGACCGCCCAGGCCAGGGCCGCCACCACCAGGGGCGCGATCAGCAGCGCCAGCCAGAAGCTGCCGGTGATGGCCACGGCGGTGTAGCACAGGTAGGCGCCAAGCAGAAAGAACGCACCATGGGCGAAGTTGACGAAGTTGAGCAAGCCGAAAATGATCGTCAGGCCTACGGCGATGAGGAAGTAGATCATCCCCAGGCCCAGGCCGTTGAGCAGTTGGAACAGGTACAAATCGAGCATGAGCGTGCCCTCGACAGCGCGCGGCGCGGCTGCCTGTACGAGTGTGAGTGACTAACGCCGCGGCTTCAGGCCAAGGCGCAACCGGTGTGGTCGGGCTCGACGAACGAGCGGCCCGAGCTGATGACTTCGGCCAGGTCGTCTTCGTCGCGCATCTGCCCTTGGGGCTTGCCGCGCAGCAGGTAGTAATCCTTGAGCACCTGGTGGTCGCCCGGGCGGATCAGCTCGTCGCCGGTCGGCCCCTGGAAACGCATGCCCTGCAGTGCTGCAGAGACGGCGGCCCCGTCCAGGCTGCCGGCCTTGACGATGGCTTCGAGCATGACCTTGGTGCCGATATAGTCGGCGGCCAGCGGGTAGTTGGGGTTGATGCCGTAGGCCTTGCGGGTGGCAGCAACCAGTTGCTGGTTCAGCGGCGTATCCACCTGGTGCCAGTACTGCGCGCCCAGGTACACGCCTTCGAGCACGTCGCTGCCCAGCTCCTGGAACTGGTCGAGGCCGGCTGACCACACCATCAGCACTTTCATACGGTCCTTGATGCCGAAGTTGACCGCCTGGCGCAGCGCGTTGGAGGCCTGGCTGCCGAAGTTGAGCAGCACCAGCACGTCGGGTTTGGCCGCGATGGCATTGGTGAGGTAACCCGAGAATTCCTGCTCTTGCAGCGAGTGATAGCTGTTGCCGATATGTTCCACGCCTTGCTCGGCGAAGACTTTGCGGGCGTTGTCCAGCAGCGCGTCGCCGAACACGTATTGTGGGGTGATGGTGTACCAGCGCTTGGCCTGCGGGAGTTGGCGAATCATCGGCACCAGGGTTTCGCGGATGGCGCCGTAGGTCGGCACCGACCAGCGAAAGGTCGAGGCGTTGCAGTCCTTGCCGGTGATTTCGTCGGCGCCCACCGGGGTCATGAACACGCCACCGGCCTTGTGTATTTCCTTGGAAACCGCCAGCGCCGAAGACGACAAGGTGCAGCCTTGGAAGAAGCGGGCGCCATCCTGGCCAATGGCTTCCTGGACCTTGCGCACGGCCTTGCCGGCGTTGCCTTCGGTGTCGATGACTTTGTACTTGAGCGGGCGCCCCAGCAACTGCGGGTATTCGGCGATGGCCAGGCGCGAGCCCATGTCGGCGTACTTGCCGTAGCTGGCGAAGGCACCCGACATGGACTTGAGCCCATAGAAGGTCAACGGTTGATCGGCGAATGCCCGGTGTGCTCCCAAGGGGAGGCTACCGAAGGCACCCAGGGCAAGGCCTGCCTTGAGCAGGGTACGTCTTTGCATGGGTAACTCCTTGGTTGTGGTTATTAGGCAGGAGTGGCAATGACAAAGCGGGTACGGCCGGGCCTGTGAGCAGGCCTCTTTCCAGGCGGATCAGTGGTGGTGGTTGAACTCCAGCAGGAAGTGGCGGGCGACCTCGCCCTCCAGTGCGGTCATGTGGTGTTCGGCGTCGCACATGTGCTCGTGCATCAGCCGGCGTACGCTGGGCTCGTCACTGGCGCGCAGGGCGCTGAGCAGTTGTTTGTGGTAGTCGATGTTGGCTGCGGCGAACTGCTGGCGCTTGGGCAGGTAGGCCTTTTTCAGCACCACCAGGTCGCGCAGCAGGTCGTTGAGGAACACCGCCATGAAGCGCAGCAACGGGTTGGGGCAGCGGTGGGCCAGCAGGGTGTGGAACTCCAGCTCCGCCAGGCGCTGTTCGCGCTGGCCCTCTTCGCTGTCTTCCGGCGCACTGCAGAAATCGATGTTGGCCTCAAGCGCGGCATAGTCCGCTTCGCTCAGCTGACCCATTACCGACACTGCCAACTCGACCTCGATGACTTTGCGCAGCTGGTACACCTGCTCGCCGTCCAGGTGCTGAAAGTGCAGGTAGTTGCGCAGCGCTCGGCTGGCGGGCTCGGTGCCGACCTCGGCCAGGTAGGCACCACCGGCAGGGCCGGTGCGGGTGCTGACCAGGCCTTCTACCTCAAGTGCCTTGAGTGCCTCGCGGGCAGTGCCCTTGGAGCATTCGAAGTGTTCCATCAGCTCACGCTCGGTGGGCAGGCGGTCGCCGGGGTGCAGCGCTTCGGTGACGATCGAGCGCTTGACCGATTCGACGATCACATCCGACAGCTTTTGGCGCTTGCGTTTGGGTTTGAGCATTTCGCTATTTTTCATATTTATGCGGATAAATAGGATTTAGCGAATTTTGCCGGGGTGGGTCAATGCTGGGGGAGGGGGAGGGGTCGTATTTGGTGTGAAAGGGTCGGGGAGGGATATGTGAAGAGGTGTATGGACTGCAGACCCTGTGGGTGCGGGTAAACCTGCTCCCACAGGGCTCTTTGTTCAGCCTTGGCGGCCAGGACCTTGCTGCAGGTGGGCCTGGCTGCAATACCACTCGTTGCCCTGCCGCAGCGCCCGATCATTGGGCAGGTGCACGCCGCAATGGGCGCAGCGCACCATCGTCAGTGGCGCATCGAGCTTGGCTTCGGGGCGCGACTGCTGGCTGATTTTGAATTTGCGCCACAGCCAGAACGCGGCGGCGATCAGGGCGATCCAGAAAAGTAGGCGAACCATGGTGTCCAGCTTGTTGATGGAAGAAGCCGACAGTCTAGGATGCAGCCGACAAAAAAGGGAGGCCCGAGGGCTAATGCCAGTCAGTTAAGCGTTACTGGGGCTGCTTTGCAGCCCTTCGCGGGCACGCCCGCTCCCACACGTTTGGCGCTGAACTCAAGAAATGCGCAATGCCCTGTGGGAGCGGGCGTGCCCGCGAAGGGTCGCAAAGCGGCCCCAAATTACTTAACTGACGGGTATTGGCCCAAGGCCTCCCTTTCATTTACCGCGGTCGGTCAATCGAACAGACCAAAGGTCATGTAGCTGAACCAGGAGCGGTCTTTCTCGGCCTCTTTCGGGCCCTCGGGCACGATCGGGTTGCCGTTTTCATCCTTGGGCAGCAGCTCTTGCGGCATCTCGTCGCGCGCGTCCTGGAACTGCTTGACCACGTCCTGGTTGGCGCGGGTTTCACCCGGCGGCAGCGGCGTGTCGGTCTCGATCAGGCCCAGGGTGGCCTTGGACAGCCAGCCGCGGCCGTCAGACTCGGTCTGCTTGGGCTGGAACTCGCCATCGACCAGGCTTGGGTGGTCTGGGTAGTTGAGCTTGAGGGTTTCCAGGCTGGTGGCGGCCAGTTCGTCCAGGTGCATCTTCTGGTACGACTCGACCATTACCGCCAGGCCGTCGCCGACCGAAGGGGTTTCCTGGAAGTTCTCGACCACGTAGCGGCCACGGTTGGCGGCAGCCACGTAAGCCTGGCGGCTCAGGTAGTAGTCGGCCACGTGGATTTCGTACGACGCCAGCAGGTTGCGCAGGTAGATCATGCGCTGCTTGGCATCGGGCGCGTAGCGGCTGTTGGGGAAGCGGCTGGTCAGCTGGGCGAACTCGTTGTACGAGTCGCGGGCAGCACCCGGGTCACGCTTGGTCATGTCCAGCGGCAGGAAGCGCGCCAGCAGGCCACGGTCCTGGTCGAACGAGGTCAGGCCTTTGAGGTAGTAGGCGTAGTCCACGTTCGGGTGCTGCGGGTGCAGGCGAATGAAGCGCTCGGCAGCCGACTTGGCAGCCTCGGGCTCGGCGTTCTTGTAGTTGGCGTAGATCAGCTCGAGCTGCGCCTGGTCGGCATAACGGCCGAACGGGTAGCGCGACTCCAGGGCCTTGAGCTTGTTCACGGCGCTGGTGTAGCTGGAGTTGTCCAGATCAGCCTGGGCCTGCTGGTACAGCTCGGCCTCGCTGAGGTTCTCGTCGATGACTTCCTTATTCGAGGAACAGGCCGCGGTGAGCCCAAGGATGGCGATCAGCAGCAGGTGTTTCACTTGCATGGCGGCTTGCGTCCCTTTGACGGCCGCTGTTTTGGGCGGTGCCGTCCTGTTATGATGAGCGCCCCGGCCAACCCCGGGACAAAAGAAGCCGTATTTAACCACAAGCTCGCAGCCGAAACCAAAGGCTGTGCGCCCGCCGAATCGAGCATGTCCGAGATCATTCAACTTAGCGCAGAGGTCCCGTCCGAATTGGGCGGCCAACGCCTCGACCAGGTCGCCGCCCAATTGTTCGCCGAGTACTCGCGTTCGCGGCTAACTTCGTGGATCAAAGAGGGCCGCCTGACGGTCGATGGTGCCGTCGTGCGCCCTCGCGACCTCGTTCACGGTGGCTCCCAGCTTGCCCTGCAGGCCGAACAGGAAGCCCAGGGTGAGTGGGTAGCAGAAGATATCGAACTGGATATCGTCTACGAAGACGACCACATCATGGTCATCAACAAGCCCGCCGGGCTGGTCGTGCACCCGGCTGCCGGGCACGCCAGCGGCACCCTGCTCAATGCGCTGCTGCACCACGTGCCAGACATCGTCAACGTACCGCGTGCCGGTATCGTTCACCGCCTGGACAAGGACACCACCGGGCTGATGGTGGTGGCCAAGACCCTGCAGGCGCAGACCAAGCTGGTCGAGCAGATGCAGGCGCGCAAGGTCAGCCGCATTTATGAGTGCATCGTCATCGGCGTGGTCACCGCCGGTGGCAAGATCGACGCCCCGATCGGTCGCCACGGCGGCATGCGCCAGCGCATGGCGGTAACCGACGGCGGCAAGCCAGCCGTCAGCCACTACCGGGTGCTCAAGCGCTTCCGCTCGCACACCCATGTACGGGTCAAGCTGGAAACCGGCCGCACCCACCAGATCCGCGTGCACATGGCCCATGTGGGCTTTCCGCTGGTCGGCGACCAGACCTACGGTGGCCGCTTCCGCATTCCGCCGGCTGCCAGCCCAACCATGGTCGAGGCAGTGAAAAGCTTCCCGCGCCAGGCGCTGCACGCGCGGTTCCTTGCCCTGGCCCACCCGATCACCGGTGAAGTCATGAAGTGGGAGTCGCCACTGCCCGACGACTTCGTCTGGTTGCTGTCGCTGCTCAACCAGGACCGTGAGAGCTTCATCGGATGAGTGACCTGGCGCAGACGCTGCTGTTTCCCGACTGGCCGGCCCCGGCCTCGGTACGCGCCTGTGTCACCACCCGTCTGGGCGGTGTGAGCCTGCCGCCCTACGCCACGTTCAACCTGGGTGACCATGTGGGGGACGACCCTGCCGCGGTTGCCGAAAACCGTCGCCGCCTGCGCGAGCAGTTCGCCATCCAGCCAGCCTGGCTCAAGCAGGTGCATGGGCTGGAGGTGGCGGATGCCAACCCGGCCGTGGTAGCCGAGGCCGATGCCAGTTGCACCAGCCAGCCCGGCATTGCCTGCACCGTGATGACGGCCGACTGCCTGCCTGTACTGTTCTGTGACCGTGCGGGCACCCGCGTGGCGGCGGCGCATGCGGGCTGGCGCGGGCTGGCGGGGGGCGTGCTGGAAGCCACCCTCGACCGCCTGGCGCTGGCGCCCCAAGAGGTGCTGGTGTGGCTGGGACCGGCGATCGGGCCCCAGGCCTTCGAAGTGGGGCTGGAAGTGCGCGATGCCTTTACTGCCGTGCACCCTGAGGCCGCCCGGGCTTTTGTCGAGGGCGAGCGGCCAGGCAAGCTGATGGCAGACATCTACGAATTGGCGCGCATTCGCCTGGCGGCCCGTGGGGTATCGGCTGTTTATGGCGGTGGCTGGTGCACGGTCAGTGACGAGCGGTTTTTCTCCTACCGCCGTACGCCGCAGGGTGGCCGCTTCGCTTCGCTGGTGTGGTTGCAGCCGCTCTAGCCTTGATGGGCACCGCCTGCCCCAAGCGCTAATCCAACCCGTTGATCCCGGTCAACCCCGCTACGCTTGAATCTTCCAGAATCAGCCTTATCTATAAAGGCATCTCAGGCAGGTTTCTTTATAAACAGGCGCTGTCCATCGCTCCGACCTGCCCTTTAAAGGAAGGTACACCATGCGAATAGACCGTTTGACCAGCAAGCTGCAACTTGCAATATCCGATGCCCAATCCCTGGCCGTAGGCATGGACCACCCTGCCATCGAGCCCGTGCACCTGTTGCAGGCATTGCTCGAACAGCAGGGCGGCTCGATCAAGCCACTGCTGATGCAAGTGGGCTTCGATATCAATAGCCTGCGCCAGGCTCTGGTGAAAGAACTCGACCAGCTGCCGAAAATCCAGAACCCCACCGGCGACGTGAACATGTCGCAGGACCTGGCGCGCCTGCTCAACCAGGCCGACCGCCTGGCCCAGCAAAAGGGCGACCAGTTCATTTCCAGCGAGCTGGTGTTGCTGGCCGCCATGGACGAGAACAGCAAGCTGGGCAAGTTGCTGCTCAGCCAGGGTGTCAGCAAAAAGGCCCTGGAAAATGCCATCAACAACCTGCGCGGTGGCGCGGCGGTGAATGACGCCAACGCCGAAGAGTCGCGCCAGGCGCTGGACAAGTACACCGTCGACCTCACCAAGCGTGCCGAAGAAGGCAAGCTGGACCCGGTCATTGGCCGCGACGACGAAATCCGCCGTACGGTGCAGGTGCTGCAACGCCGTACCAAGAACAACCCGGTGCTGATCGGCGAACCCGGCGTGGGCAAGACCGCCATCGCCGAGGGCCTGGCCCAGCGCATCATCAATGGCGAAGTGCCCGACGGCCTGAAAGGCAAACGCCTGCTGGCGCTGGACATGGGCGCGCTGATTGCGGGTGCCAAGTACCGCGGTGAGTTCGAGGAGCGCCTGAAAGGGCTGCTGAACGAGCTGTCCAAGCAGGAAGGCCAGATCATTCTGTTCATCGACGAACTGCACACCATGGTTGGCGCCGGCAAGGGCGAGGGTGCCATGGACGCAGGCAACATGCTCAAGCCGGCCCTGGCCCGTGGCGAACTGCACTGCGTGGGCGCCACTACGCTGAACGAGTACCGCCAGTTCATCGAGAAAGATGCCGCCCTGGAGCGCCGCTTCCAGAAAGTGCTGGTAGAGGAACCGAGCGAAGAAGACACCATCGCCATCCTGCGTGGCCTGAAAGAACGCTATGAAGTGCACCATAAGGTGGCCATCACCGACGGTGCCATTATCGCTGCGGCCAAACTCAGCCACCGCTACATCACCGACCGTCAGTTGCCGGACAAGGCCATTGACCTGATCGACGAAGCGGCCAGCCGCATCCGCATGGAGATCGACTCCAAGCCGGAAGTGCTCGACCGCCTCGATCGCCGGCTGATCCAGTTGAAAGTGGAATCGCAGGCGCTGAAGAAGGAAGAAGACGAGGCAGCGAAGAAGCGCCTGGAGAAGCTGACCGAAGAAATCGAACGGCTGGAGCGCGAGTACTCCGACCTGGAAGAAATCTGGGCTTCGGAGAAAGCCGAAGTACAGGGCTCGGCGCAGATTCAGCAAAAGATCGAGCAGGCCCGCCAGGAGCTGGAGGCTGCCCGCCGCAAGGGCGACCTGAGCCGCATGGCCGAGCTGCAGTACGGGGTAATCCCGGACCTGGAGCGCAGCCTGCAGATGGTCGACCAGCACGGCAAGACCGAGAACCAGTTGCTGCGCAACAAGGTGACCGAGGAAGAGATTGCCGAGGTGGTGTCGAAGTGGACCGGTATTCCAGTATCCAAGATGCTGGAGGGCGAGCGCGAAAAACTGCTGAAAATGGAAGCGTTGCTGCACCAGCGCGTGATCGGGCAGGGCGAAGCGGTAACCGCCGTGGCCAACGCTGTGCGCCGCTCACGTGCCGGGTTGTCCGACCCTAACCGGCCAAGTGGTTCGTTCCTGTTCCTGGGCCCTACCGGTGTGGGCAAGACCGAGCTGTGCAAGGCACTGGCCGAGTTCCTGTTCGACACCGAAGAGGCTATGGTCCGCATCGACATGTCCGAGTTCATGGAGAAACACTCCGTGGCTCGCCTGATAGGTGCGCCACCCGGATACGTAGGGTACGAAGAGGGCGGTTACCTGACCGAGGCGGTACGGCGCAAGCCCTACTCGGTGGTGCTGCTGGACGAGGTGGAGAAGGCCCACCCGGATGTGTTCAACGTGTTGCTGCAGGTGCTGGAAGACGGCCGCCTGACCGACAGCCACGGGCGCACCGTGGACTTCCGCAATACGGTGATCGTGATGACCTCCAACCTGGGCTCGGCACAGATCCAGGAGCTGGTCGGCGACCGCGAGGCCCAGCGTGCGGCAGTGATGGATGCAGTAGGGGCGCACTTCCGCCCGGAGTTCATCAACCGTATCGACGAAGTGGTGGTGTTCGAGCCGCTGGGCCGCGAGCAAATTGCCGGCATTACCGAGATACAGCTGGGCCGCCTGCGCAGCCGCCTGCTGGAGCGCGAATTGTCGCTGAGCCTGAGCCCGGAAGCGTTGGACAAGCTGATCGCCGTGGGTTACGACCCTGTCTACGGTGCCCGCCCGCTGAAACGGGCGATCCAGCGCTGGATCGAAAACCCGCTGGCGCAGTTGATCCTGGCAGGCAAGTTCATGCCGGGTACCGCGATCACTGCCAAGGTGGAAGGCGACGAAATCGTCTTTGGCTGACCTGCTTCACCATGAGCCCCGCATTTGCGGGGCTTTTTTTTGCCTGGCTGCCTGCGCTGGCCTGTTAGCGGGTCATACGTTTACCTGCAGCTTTGAAGCCTGCGCATAACTCTGTAGGAGCGGGTTCACCCGCGAAGAAGCCGGCACTGCCCCAGCAAATTCGGGCTTTCCCAGCCTGTCTGGATAACCCGCTGAAATTTTTGAAATTTTTGCTTGCATCAAAAAACGAGTGCCCCTAATATACGCCGCGTTGTCAGGCACTAAGCGAATCATCAGCAGTAACGATGGCCGCAAAACAACTTACAAATCAGTAAGTTGAATGAAAAAAAGTGGTTGACAAGCAAAACGAAGAATGTAGAATAGCCGGCCTCAGCAGCTAAAACGCGAAAGCAGCGAAGCTCAAGAGTCCGAAGCGAACACAGTCTTCGGAGTAGCAAATCGGAAAGTAGTACCGAAGTTCAGTTCCGCGATAGCTCAGTCGGTAGAGCAAATGACTGTTAATCATTGGGTCCCTGGTTCGAGTCCAGGTCGCGGAGCCATCTCGGGGTGTAGCGCAGTCCGGTAGCGCGCCTGCTTTGGGAGCAGGATGTCAGGAGTTCGAATCCCCTCACCCCGACCATTTTCCGGGTCGTTAGCTCAGTTGGTAGAGCAGTTGGCTTTTAACCAATTGGTCGTAGGTTCGAATCCTACACGACCCACCATGTAAAGAAGGGCATCTCAAAGAGATGCCCTTTTTTTTGAAAGACCTCGGGGTGTAGCGCAGTCCGGTAGCGCGCCTGCTTTGGGAGCAGGATGTCAGGAGTTCGAATCCCCTCACCCCGACCATTTTTGGGTCGTTAGCTCAGTTGGTAGAGCAGTTGGCTTTTAACCAATTGGTCGTAGGTTCGAATCCTACACGACCCACCATCTACGATAAGCCCGCCTATTCAAGGCGGGCTTTTTCGTTTGCGCGGCCAAACACCGTAAGACAGTGATCGCCCACGTTTAACAGGCGCGCCTACTTCCAGCAGGACAAAAACATTGATAGCATTCGGCCATTGCGCTGCGCAATTTTTGTGATGCTTTTCACAGTCCCCAACATTCCCGGCTATACAGCTCCTCATTTCCTGCCTTTGACGCTTCTGTTGTATCCCAACGGCCAATGACGCCCGGTGGGCGACCGACGGTGGATCAAGTTCGGGGCAAATCGGCTGATAACCCCTTTGCAAGCGTAAAGATTCATACAAGGACGTAGCGACATGAAGCAGTGGCTGGGCTGTGCGGTACTGGTTGTTTGGGGCGTTGTGGCGCAAGCCGCCACTGAGGGCGATCCGTTGCTGGATGCACCTGCAGCCACTGCCAGCGAAATACGCGGGGTCTTGCGTGCACGTTCGCAGGCGGTCCTGGCCAGTGAGTTGCCCGGCCGGGTGGTGGAGATGCCGTTTGCCGAAGGCCAGGCCTTCAGCAAGGGCGATGTGCTGGTGCGCTTCGATTGCAGTGCTTATCAGGCCCAGGCCAATGCCTCCGGTGCTGCTGTGCGGGCTGCCCGGGAAGAGCTGCGCAACAAGCAACAACTGGCCGCGTTGAATTCGGTCGGCCGTTTCGAGGTAAGCCTGGCCGAGGCTCGCCAGGCGCAAGCCCAGGCCGAAGCCCAGGTTTATCAGGTGCAAGTGCAGCGTTGCCAGGTCAAGGCACCGTTCGACGGGCAAGTGGTGACACGCCGGGTGCAGGCTCACGAAAGCGTGGCCAGCGGCGCGCCGTTGCTGGAAATCGTCGACAACCGCTCGCTGGAAATCCATTTGCTGGTGCCCTCGCGCTGGCTCGGCAAACTCAAGCCTGAGCAGACCTTCAGTTTTGTCCCCGATGAAACCGGCCAACCCATTGATGCAGTGGTCAAGCGCCTGGGGGCGCGTATCGATGAGGGCAGCCAGACGCTGCTGCTGATCGCCAGCGTGCCGGCCAAGACACCAGGCCTGCTGGCCGGGATGAGCGGTACCGCCCACTTCGCCCAGCCACAATGAACGCGCCCGTTCCCGGCCCGCTGGAGCAACTGCTGGCCCATTACCTGAAGCTGGAGCGTCAGGCGCGAGCGGCTGCCTCCATCGAGGTGCTGTCGTTCAGCATGGTCAATGACAGCCAGCCGTTGTTTGGCTATCGCCACGGCGCCTTGCTGATTGCCGGCAAGGTCCGCGCCTTGACCGGCATCAGTGTGGTCGAGCCAAACGCGCCCTTCGTGGTGTTCATCGAGCGCGTGGCCGCGCAGCTGGCCAACGGCGAGCGCTTGGGCTTGCCAGGTGCAGTGCCGCAGGACAGCGTGGACTCGAACAGCCGCGATGACTGGCAGGCGCTGTCGGCACCCCATGCGTTCTGGCTACCGCTGAAAGACCGCCGTGGTGACGTTTTTGGCGGGTTGTGGCTGGCCCGGGACAACCCGTGGAGCGAGGCCGAGCAGGCGCTGCTGGCGCAGTTGGGCGATTGCTACAGCCATGCCTGGCGGGCCCTGCAACCGAGCAAGCCCTGGCGCCTGCGCTGGCCGGCCCGCACCCGCTGGGCCGTGGCCGGCGCGCTTTTGCTGTTGCTGCTGCTGCCTGTCCGGCAGTCGGTACTGGCGCCTGCCGAAGTGGTACCGCGCAATGGCCAGATCGTCGCCGCGCCGCTGGACGGTGTAATCGCCGAGTTTCTGGTCAAGCCTAACCAGCCGGTCCGTGCCGGTGAACCGCTGGTGCGCTTCGATGCCACGGTTCTCAAGGCGCAGGCCGATGTGGCCGAGCGTACCCTTGGGGTCGCCGAGGCTGAACTGAAAGCCAATACCCAACGGGCGTTTTCCGATGCCGACTCCAGTGCGCGCCTGGACATGCTGGCCGCACGCGTGGAGCAGAAGCGCGCCGAGCGCGACTACGCCCGCGACTTGCTGGCGCGCAGTGAGGTAAAGGCAGAACGCGATGGCATCGCGGTATTCGCCGATGCCCAGCGTATGCTCGGCAAGCCGATCCGTACCGGTGAAAGGCTGATGGAAATTGCCGACCCGGCGCAGGCCGATTTGCGTATCGAGCTGCCAGTTGCCGACGCCATTGGCCTGGAAACAGGAGCCGAAGTGGCGTTGTTCCTCGACAGCGATCCATTGCACCGCCATGCGGCCAAGCTTGACCGTGCGGCCTACGAAGCGCAGAGCACGCCTGCCGGCCAGTTGGCTTACCGGCTGGACGCCAGCTTCGACAACGCCCCGCCGCGTATCGGTTTGCGCGGCACCGCCAAGTTGTTCGGCGATCGCGCGCCACTGGCGCTGTATTTGCTGCGTAGGCCGTTGGCAGCGTTGCGTCAGGCGGTGGGGCTATGATGCTGCCGCCGCTACGCCCAGACTTGCAGCTCTCGGCGGCAACGCCAGGGCTGGACGGTTCGCCGCAGTGGACACTGGCCGACCCGTTGCGGGGCAAGTATTTCAAGCTCGGTGCACCTGCCATGCGCCTGCTGCGCCACTGGGCCCTGGCGGACGGACTGCAAGTGCTGAAAGCGGCCAACGCCGAGCCTGGGGTGCCGTTGACCCCGCAGTCGCTGGACGAGTTGTTGAAGTTCCTGCGTGGCCACGACCTGATCAGCGGCGGCGACCCGGAGCAGGGCGCCAGCTATGCGGCCAAGGCCGCCAGCCAGCGCCAGGGCATCTGGACCCAGGTGCTGCACAAGTACCTGTTCTTTCGGATCCCGCTGTGGCGCCCGGACGCTTTTCTCAACCGTACCTGGCCATGGCTGGAGCGCCATGGGCCCAGCCTGCTGCGGGTGGGGTTGCCAGTAGTGGTGCTGTTGGGCGCCTTCCTGGTGATGCGCGACTGGGAGCGGTTTCTGGCGACATTTCCCCAGTTGTTGAGCTTTGGCGGCATGGCGGCCTTCGCCATTGCCTTGGGGTTCGCCAAGCTTTGCCACGAATTCGGGCATGCCTACATGGCCAAGCGCGCCGGTTGCAGGGTGCCGAGCATGGGCGTGGCGTTCATGGTGCTTTTGCCCATGCTGTACACCGACGTCAGCGATGCCTGGCGCGTGCAAGACCGCCGTACCCGTTTGCTGATCGGTGCCGGTGGCGTGCTGGCGGAATTGCTGCTGGCAGGCATCGCCCTGCTGGCCTGGTCGCTGCTGCCGGACGGGGCAGGGCGCACGGCGGCGTTCATGCTTGCCAGTGCGACCTGGATCACCACCCTGGTGATCAACGTCAACCCGCTGATGCGCTTTGATGGTTACTTCCTGCTCAGCGACCTGTGGGGTGTGGATAACCTGCAAGGGCGAGGCTACGCCCTGTGCCGCTGGCACCTGCGTGAAACCTTGTTCGGGTACGGCGAAGCGCCGCCTGAACACTGGTCGCCAAGCCTGCGCAAGCGGCTGCTGTGCTGGGGGTACGCGTCGTGGCTGTGGCGCGCCGTGCTGTTCTTCGGAATTGCGCTGGCGGTCTACCACTTGTTCTTCAAGGTGCTCGGCATCTTCCTGATGGTGGTCGAACTGGTGTGGTTCATCGCCCTGCCGGTGTGGAAGGAAATGCGCCACTGGTGGCAGCACCGCGACCGTGCGCAGCCACGCAAGGTGCTATGGCTGGCGGGCGGCCTGATGGCATTGCTGGCGCTGCTGCTGGTGCCCTGGCGCAGTGGGGTGGAGGTGCCAGCGATGCTTGAGGCCTCGCGGGCCAGTACCTTGCATGCACCGGTAGCGGCGCAGGTCGTGGCTGTGCAGGTACGCGACGGACAACAGGTGAGCGAGAACCAGGTGCTGGCTGTGCTGGCCTCGCCGGACCTGGAATCGCGCATGGCGATCAACCGGCGTGAAATCAGCATTCTGCAGCTGCAGTTGCGCCGCCAGTCCAGCCGCAGTACCACGGCGGTGGACAGTGGCATTCTCGAACAGCGCCTGGCCGAGGCGGTGGCGGAGTACCGCGGCCTGGCGGCACAGCGTGCGCGCTTGAGCCTGCGTGCGCCGCACGCCGGTACCGTGCGTGACCTGGCCGACAGCCTGCAGCCGGGCCGTTGGGTCAGCGCCGACCTGCCGCTGGCGCGGGTGACCGAACATGGCCTGCGCCTGCGTGGCTACCTCACAGAGGCCGACCTGTGGCGGGTAGCGCCTGGCAGCACGGGGCAATTCATAGCCGATGATGTTCTACGCAGCGCCCTGGCGGTGAGCTTGGTGGCGGTGGATGCCACCGGTGTGAGCCACATCGACCAGGAGGCGCTGGTTTCCGACCACAAAGGCCCAATCGCCGTGCGCCGTGACGAAGACAAGAAAGCCCAGCCACTGCAGGCGCAGTACGGGGCGCAATTTGCCTTGCAAGACCCGGATCAACCACCCCTTGCGCATCCGCAGCGGGGCGTCGTGGTACTGAACGGTGCCGGCGAATCGCTGGTGGCGGCAGCGTGGCGACGCATGGCCGCGATCGGGGTGCGAGAAAGTGGGTTTTAAGTAGTGCGATTGTAGGACAATTGGGATATGGTGCTATCAATTGGCCATATCTCAACGTGCGATGTCCATCGCACGGCTACATTGCTCCAGCAGTTATCGATTACAGGGAAGTTTGCTTTGATGACTAAGTACGCTGTGACGCTGCGTGCCCTGGAGACAGGCGACATGGGCTTTATCGAGCACCTGTACGCCACCAGCCGCGCTTTTGAAATGTCCCATAGCGGCTGGCCTGCGGACGAAATCCAACGGTTCCTCAGTCAGCAGTTCAACTTTCAGCACGCCTACTACCAGCAACACTATCCCGCTGCTGACTTCTGCGTGATCGAAGCCGGCGGGCAGCCTATCGGCCGGCTTTACCTCAATTGGGGCAGCGCCCGGTTGAATATCATCGATATTGCCCTGCTGCCCGAATTCCAGGGCCAAGGTATCGGCACCGACCTGATCCACCAGCAGCTGTACCGGGCCGACCAACTCGGCCTGGCGGTCGAGCTGTTCGTGGAGAACTACAACCCGGCGCAGCGCTTGTACACCCGCGCTGGCTTTGAAATCACCGATCAAAGCGGGGTTTACCTGCGCATGCGCCGTGAAGCTGCCAAACCCGCTGCGAGGATTGCCTGATGAGTGCAGTAGACGAGTTTCCAATGCCCAGCCGTGCGCAGCTCATGGCGGCCGACCCTGGTGGCTTCAAGCTGCAGGTGGGGCCTGGCGAGCATATCGCGGTCGAGCTGGTCGATCTGCGCGACGGCCTGGGCATGAGCGATGAGTATGAGTGCTTCGCCGCCATATTCGCTTTGCCCCAGGGTGTGCGGCTACCCCAGGCAGTTTTCCGCCTGACTGCCTCCGACGCTTGCCAATGGCTTGTGTTGATGACCCCGATGATGCCTTTGCGAGATGGTCGGCATGCTCTGCAGATGGTTATCCACGCCCTGCGAACGGCACACCCTTGACTTGAATCCCAACCACGCAACAAAGGAAGTGTTCGATGAGTGATCCCTTTATCGGTGAGATCAAGATGTTTGCAGGGAGCTACGCCCCGCAGGACTACGCAATGTGCCAGGGACAGTTGTTGCCGATTTCGCAAAACGCCGCATTGTTCTCGTTGCTGGGCACGACGTACGGCGGGAACGGGCAGGCGACCTTCGGGCTACCGCATTTTGGTGGCCGTGCCCCGATCGGGCAGGGGGCCAAGGCCCCAGACGTAGCCGCGCCATTTGCGCTTGGGCAAGCCGGTGGTGTGGAGAATGTCACCCTGCTCAACAGCAACATGCCGATGCATACCCATCTGCAAGTGGCCTCCCAGGCAATGGCGACCACCGACAAGCCTGGACCCAACACCTACCTGGCAGCAGCGGTGGACGGCAGCGGCAACGCGGTGAACGTCTACGGTGAAAGCCTGGTGGAGCCCACCAGCATGGCGCCGCAGTCGATCCAGGTGACAGGGGGGTCCACACCGTTCGCTGTTCGCAACCCATACCTGGCGGTCAGCTTCATCATTGCCCTGCAGGGTATCTATCCACCCCACCCGTGGTAGTGATAACCGATGGTGACCGCGGGTCACCATCACTCTTTCAGCCGGGTTGCCAGGCAGGCAACCCAGCGTCACCAGGAGGTGCTGCATGAAATTCATCGAACGTTTCTCGCGCAAACGGGCATCGAAGCCAGTGGTTGGAGGCGGCGCGCAGCCGCCATTGCTGATGGCCCTGGAGCCGCGGATCATGTTCGATGCCTCTGTGGGGGTGGTTGCCCAGGATGCTGCGGCGACCACCGAGGCGGCAACCACGCCGGCCAAGGACAGCACGGTAGCCAATGACCAGCAGGCTGCCACGCCGCCCAGTGAACAGGGTAACCAACGCAACGAGGTCGTGTTCGTCGACGGCCAGGTGGCCGATGTCGCAGGCTTGCTGCAAGGGCTGGCGGGTAACGCCGAAGTGGTCATCCTCGACCCGGCCAAGGATGGCCTGCAACAGATGGCCGACTACCTCAATGGCCGCGAAGGGCTGGATGCCATTCATCTGCTGTCTCACGGTGCCGATGGCAGCGTGCAGATGGGCAACGTATGGCTGGCAAGCAACAACCTGGCCGAGCATCGGGCGGCACTGCAGAGCATTGGCTCGGCATTGAAGGCCGACGGTGATTTGCTGCTGTACGGTTGCAATGTCGGTGAAACGGCCAAGGGCCAGGCCTTCATCGATGAGCTGTCGGCCATTACCGGTGCCGATGTGGCGGCCTCGGCCGACGATACGGGTGCCGTGGACTTGGGTGGCAACTGGAGCCTCGAGCGTACCAGCGGGCTGATTGAAAGCACCGCGCTCGGGGCGCAGCTGGGCGGCTATCAAGGCTTGTTGGCTGCCAGCTTCACCGGTGGTGCCAACCCCACTGCACCGGTGCTGGCGTCGGGCAACCTGCCGAAGATGGTCATCGGCGACTTCAACGGTGACGGCCGTGATGACATCCTGTACCAGGTTGGCAGTGCCGGCAGTGCATGGAAGTTCGCGGCCGGCAACACCGACGGTAGCTTCACCGTGGTCGACCAGGCGCAGTCGCCTTTTGCTGGCGTCGTGCTGCTCGATGCCGCCACCAACGGTACCAACTATTACACCGCCGACTTCGACAACGATGGCGACCTCGATGTGCTGGGTGTCAGCAACACGACCGGCCCGGCCTATTTGTATCGCAACAACAACGGGGTGTTCACCGGCGAAACCGCCAGCGGCTTCAATGGCACGCAATTCGGCGTGCGCCTGGTGGTGGGCGATTTCAACGGCGATGGCGCGGCCGACATCCTCTATCAGCCTGGTACCGTAGACTCCGCCAACCCCTGGCGATATGCCCAGAACAACGGCAACGGCACTTTCACCGACATGGTTCAGGCCGCCTCGCCCTTTGCCTCCTTCAGCCTGTCGCCGTACAGCACTTTCAATTATCGGGTGGTAGATTTCGAAGGGGATGGTGACCTCGACATCCTCTATGTGGCGAACAACTCAAGCCCCATTCTGTACCGCAACACTGGCGGCGTATTCACGCAGGTGGCGACCAACGCGCCTGCGGCGACGTTCGGCGGGCGTACCATCTGGGGCGATTTTGACGGGGACGGTGATGCCGACCTGTTCTGGCAGGTTGGCGCGAACGGCACCGATTGGAACTACGCCACCAACAATGGCGATGGCACCTTCAGCACGGTTGCCCGCTCTGCTTCGCCGTTCGCCGGCTTGACCATGGTCGACTTCGGCTTCACCAACTTCCGTACCGGCGACTTCGACGGCGACGGCGATAGCGACCTGATCGGTTCTGCAGCAGGGGTCTCTGCCAGCGTCTACTTCCAGAGCGGCTCCGCGCCCAGGCTGATCAGCGCCAGCCCGGCAGACGACGCGCTGAACGTTTCACCTGGCGCCAACATCACCTTGACGTTCAACGAGAGTGTCACCAAGGGCAGCGGCAACATCTACATCGTGCGCACCTCGGACAACACCATCGTCCAGACCATCGATGTAACCTCTGCCAGCATCATCGGCAGCGGCAACACCTGGATCATCGACCCTTCCGATCTGGCCCAGGGTACCGCTTACGCCGTGCGTATCGACCCGAAGACGTTCGTCAATGCCGATGGCAAGGTGTACCTGGGCATCAGCAGGAACACCACGCTCAACTTCGTCACCGCCACCAGCGCCGCGCCGGTAATCGCCAACCTCAATGGCGATACCGTCACCTATGTGGAAAAAAGCTCCGGGGTGCTGCTCGACCAGAGCGGCAACGCCGTGGTCACCGATGCCGACTCCGCCCAGTTCGGCGGCGGCAACGTGCGCGTGGCGCTCACCTCGGGTGGTATAGACAACCAGGATGTGCTGTCGATCTTCAGTACTGGCACGGCTGCCGGGCAGATCTCGACATCAGCCAACAGCGTGCTGTACAGCGGCGTGATCATCGGGACCTTCACCGGCGGCACCAGCGGCAACCCGCTGGTCGTTGCCCTCAACGCCAATGCCAGCCCCGCCGCCGTATCGGCGTTGCTGCAGAGCCTGGTGTACAACAACAGCAACACCACTGACCCGAGCAGTGGCGCGCGCACTGTCAGCGTCACCGTCACCGACGAGACCGGCACTACCAGCACAGCCGCGTCGGTTACCGTCAACGTGCTGGCGGTCGACGATGCGCCTGTCGTCACTGGCGCCGGCAGCAACCCGACATTTGTCGAACATGGCGCTGCCGTCACCGTGTTCAGTGGTATCGCGATAGACACCGTCGAGCCTGGGCAGAGCATCATAGGCCTGCAGGTGACTGTGGCCGGTGTGGCCGACGGGGCATCCGAGAAGCTGATCATCGACGGTACGGCCGTGGCCCTGGTCAGTGGCACCGCATTCACCAGCAACAACGGCCTGATTGTGCTGGTTTCAGGTACAGGTACAGTCACCCTCGACATCCTCGGCAACAATTACTCCACCGCCACCGCGCAGAGCATCATCAACAGCATTGCCTACCATAATGAGAGCAGCGCCCCGAGTGGTGCTGCGCGGGTAGTGACGTTGACCCAGGTGCGCGACAGCGGTGGGGCCACTAACGGTGGCAATAACACCTCCACGCCGAATATCGCCAGTGTGATCACCGTGCAAGCGGTCAACGACGCCCCCACCCTCAGCGGTGGCCCTTACGTGATCGCCCCGTCCACCGAAGACACCTCGAGCACCGCCGTGGGCGTTGCCAGTATCCTCGCCAGCGCGGCCTCCAATGACGTGGACACGGGCGGCGCGGCGTTTGGCATCGCCATCACTGCCACCACCGGCCGTGGCACTTGGCAGTACTCCACTGACGGCATGGCCTGGACCGATTTCGGCAGTGTTTCGGGCAGCAGTGCCTTGCTGCTGAGCGCCAGCAGCCAGGTGCGTTACATCCCCGACGGCGCCAACGGCGAGAACGTCGATTTCACCTACCGCGCCTGGGACAACACCATTGGTGGGGCGTCGGCGAACGGCATGCGCAGCACCGCCGACACCACGAGCAATGGCGGCGCCAGCGCATTTTCCACAGGCACCGCCCAGGCCACCTTGGTGGTCACATCGGTCAACGATGCACCAGTACTGACCTCGGTCAACCCGACCCTGACCGGTCTGACCGACACCGCCACCAGCAATACCGGCGACCCGGTCAGCTCGCTGCTCGGTGGTGTCACCGATGTGGACAATGGCGCGCTCCAGGGTATCGCCGTCACGGGCATGACCAGCACCTACGGCAGGTGGCAGTACAGCACCAACGCCGGTGCCAGCTGGAACGATATCGGCAGCGCATCCGACACCGCCGCACTGCTGCTGCGCCCGGTCGATCGTGTGCGTTTCGTGCCCGATGGTGTGCATGGCGAGACCGCCACCATCGCTTACCGCGCCTGGGACCAGACCGAAGCCCAGGGCCTGCAGGGCTTGCACACGAACATCAGCAGCCTTGGCGGCAGCGGTGCGTTCTCCAGCGCCACCGATACCGCCAGTGTGCTGGTAACGGCGGTAAACGACGCACCTGTGCTTACTGGCAGCGGCGGCACTGTGAACTGGACCGAGGGCAACAATGTTACGTCTACCCCGGTAGCGATCGACAGCGGTATCGTCATCACTGACCCGGATGGCCCGGGCATCAGCTCGGCGACCGTGAGCCTGGGTGGCAACTACATCCTCGGTGAGGATACCCTGGGTTTCACCGCCAACCCGGCCACCATGGGCGACATCACCGGCAGTTTCGATGCCATGACAGGCGTGCTTACCCTGACCTCCGCTGGGGCCGCAACCCAGGCGCAGTTCCAGGAAGCATTGCGTTCGGTCACCTACAGCAACAGCTCCGACACCCCAACCCTCAGTACCCGCACGGCATTGATCACGGTTAACGACGGCGGCCTGGACTCCAACGTGGTGACCCGCAGCATCACCCTCACCGCAGTCAACGACGCACCGCTGATCAGCGCACCCAGCAATGTCACGGTAACCGAGGACAGTGCGTCGCCGATCACCGGCATCATCCTGAATGATGTCGACTCCAGCAGTGGCACGCTGACCTTGACCGTGGCCTCCGGCGCGCTCAGCGCCACCAGCGGTAGCGGTGTTACCGTTGCCGGCAGCGGGTCGGCATTGACGCTGAGCGGTAGCCTGGCGGCAATCAACAACTTCATTGCAGCCGGCAGCCTCAAGTACACAACGGCGTTGAACGCCAACACCAGCGTTACCCTTGGCCTGAGCGTGGACACCGCCAGCGTCGGCACCGACACGCGCAGCCTGACCCTCGACGTGGCACCGGTGAACGACTCGCCGACCATCAGTGGTCCGGTCAGCATCAATGTCACCGAGGACGTGCCCAAATCCCTGGCCGGTGTCACCTTTGGCGATGTCGACGCCGGCACCGGCAGCGTCCGGGTGGTGTTCAGCGTGGCCAGCGGCAATGGCACCTTCACGGCTACCAGCAGCAGCGGGGTCACCGTCAGCGCCAATGGCAGCAACGCCATCACACTGGAAGGTACCGTCGCCGACATCAATACCCTGGTCAGCAACGGTCGACTGACCTTCCTGGGCGCGCCGAACGCGACCGGGGTCAAGACCATGTCGATCTCGATCAACGATAACGGCAACACCGGAAGTGGTGGTGCACTGCAGGTCAACGCCAACATCGCGCTGGTGATTGCGGCGGTCAACGATGCGCCAGTCAACAACCTCCCCGTCGCCCAGACCGTGCAGCAGGACGGCGCGCTGGTGTTCAACAACGCCAATGGCAACCTGATCAGCATTACCGACGTGGATATCGGCGGCAACGTCATGCAGCTGGCCCTGACGGCCAGCAACGGGCTGATGACCCTTGGTTCGCTCGCAGGGCTGACCTTCAGCCTCGGCGACGGCGCCAGCGACAGTGCAATGACGTTCAGCGGTACCCTGGCGGCCATCAATGCCGCCTTGAACGGCCTGACGTTCACGCCGCAGCCCGGCTTCAACGGCGTCGGCTCCATCACTTTCGAAAGCAACGACCAGGGATACAGCGGCAGTGGCGGTATCAAGAGCGACGTAGACACGCTGTCGATCACCATTGCGCCAGCCAACCCGGCGGTCACGAGCGTGGCGGCGGGGTTTGGCGACGGCACATACAAAGTTGGCGACCAGATCGACATCCTGGTCAACTTCGACAGCGCAGTGGTGGTCGACCAGAGCGGCGGAAGCCCGACCCTGCTGCTGGAAACCGGTGCCATCGATCGCCAGGCGGCGTATATCGGTGGCTCGGGCAGCAACCAACTGGTGTTCCGCTACACCGTACAAGCCGGGGACGTCAGCGCCGACCTCGACTACGCCAGCACTGCCGCGCTGGCGCTGAACGGCTCGACCCTGCAGGGCACCAGCGGTCATGTGGCGATACTGACCCTGCCGGCCGTCGGTGGCGCCGATTCGCTGGCTGGTCAGCAGGCCATCATCGTCGACGGTGTGGCCCCGAGTATCACCAACGTGGTGCTGCCAGCAGATGCCACCTATCGTCTGGGGGATGCCCTGAGGTTCACGGTCAACTTCAGCGAGGCGGTGGTCGTGAACACTGCTGGCGGCACCCCACGCATTCAAGTGACCCTGGATACGGGCGGTATTGCATACGCCGATTACCTGGCTGGCAGCGGCACCAGCGCCCTGGAGTTTGCCCTGGTGGTCGCCGCCGGCCAGCTGGATGCCAATGGCATTACCGTGGCTGGCGGCATCGAGCTCAATGGCGGCAGCTTGACCGACCTGGCTGGTAATGCCAGCGATACGGCCTTTACCGCTGGCAACAGCAGCGGCGTACTGGTAGATGGCGTGGTGCCGGGCGTGGCCAGTGTGCTGGTGCCGGCAAGCGGCAGCTACAAGGCCGGCGATGTGCTGAGCTTTACCGTCAACACCAGCGAAGTGGTGTTCGTCGGCGGTTCACCGCGCTTGGCCCTGGAGGTGGGTGGGGTTGCCCAGTACGCCACGCTGGTAGCGGGCAACGGTAGTTCCAGCCTGGTGTTCCAGTACACGGTGCAGGCGGGTGATACCGACGCCAACGGCATCAGCATCACCAGCCTGGACTCTGCCGGCGGCAGCATCACCGATGCGGCTGGCAATGCCATGCAACTGGCGTTGAATAACGTCGGCAGTACGGCGGGCGTGTGGATCGATACCCAGGCGCCGGCTGTAGTCGCCATGCTGCGCAGCACGCCCTCGCCAACAGGTGGCGAAGTGGTGCAGTTTGCCGTCACATTCAGTGAAGAGGTTTCCGGGGTAGACCTGGCTGACTTCGCGCTGGTACTGACCGGCAGCGCCAATGGCACCATCACCGACATCTACAACCTGAACAACGCCAGCTACATCGTGACGGTCAGCGGTGTGACGGGTGCTGGCACCCTTGGGTTGGGCATGAATGCAGCCGGCACCGGGATTGTCGATGGGGCTGGGAATGCCATCTCGGGCGGGTTTGTCGGGGAAGCCTACACGGTCGACCGCGTGGCACCTGCGGTGATCAGTGTCGATGTGCCTGCCGATGGCAGCTACGTGGCCGGCCAGAATCTGGACTTCACCGTCAACCTGGGCGAGGCCACGGTGGTCGACACCGCGGGTGGCACGCCGCGTATCGAAGTGATGCTGGATAATGGTGAAGTTGCCTACGCAACGTACTTGTCGGGCTCCGGCAGCACTGCGCTGGTATTCCGCCTGAGCGTGGTCACCGGCCAGGTCGATAGCGACGGCATCACCCTGGGCAACGCCATTCAACTGAACGGCGGCACCTTGCGCGATGCAATCGGCAACAACGCCGATCTGGCCTTGAACAACGTCGGCGACACCAGGGGCGTGCAGGTGGATGCTGTAGTGCCGGTGGTCGACAGCGTGGGCTTGCCGCAAGACGGTAGCTACAAGGCGGGTGACGTCCTGACGTTCACCGTCAATGCCAGCGAAAGCGTGGTGGTCGATATCACGGGCGGCACGCCGCGCCTGGCGCTGACCGTGGGCGGTGTCACCCGTTATGCCAGCTATGTATCTGGTGCGGGCAATGGCGCGCTGGTGTTCGAGTACACCGTGCAAGCTGGTGACAACGATGCCGACGGCATCGCAGTGGCCGGCAGCATCGATCTCAACGGCGGCAGCATCAAGGACCCTGCGGGTAACGACCTGGCCCTGTCGCTGGGCGCAGTCGGCAGTACCGCTGGCGTATTGGTGGACAGCGTGGTGCCGGGCGTGACCAGCATCGTGCGCGCCGATGCCACGCCCACCAATGGCAGCTCGATCAGCTACACCGTTACCTTCAGCGAAGATGTCAGCGGTGTGGACGCCAGCGACTTCACCGTCAGCTATGACGGAACTGCGGGCGGTAGCCTCGCCAGCGTGACCCAGGTCGACGGCAGGACCTACACCGTAGTGATCGACAACCTCACGGGTGAGGGCGATGTCACGCTGGCCCTGAACGGCAGCGGGACGGGCATCGTTGATGCAGCGGGCAATGCCGTGGGTGCGGGCCTGACCGGTGAAACCTACTCAGTGGACCGCACTTCACCGTCGGTTACCAGCGTCAGCGTACCGGCCAACGGCAGTTATGTGGCCGGGCAAAACCTGGACTTCACCGTCAACTTGAGTGAAGCGACCCTGGTCGATACCAGCGCTGGTACGCCGCGTCTCGAGGTCACACTCGATAATGGCGAAGTCGCCTATGCAACGTACTTGTCCGGCTCCGGCAGCACTGCGCTGGTATTCCGCCTGAGCGTAGTCACCGGCCAGGTCGATAGCGACGGCATCACCCTGGGCAACGTCATTCAACTGAACGGCGGCACCTTGCGCGATGCGGTCGGAAACGACACTACCCTGGTATTGAACAACGTCGGCGACACCAGTGGCGTGCAGGTGGATGCTGTAGTACCGGTGGTCGGCAGCGTGGGCTTGCCGCAAGACGGCAGCTACAAGGTGGGTGACGTCCTGAGCTTCACCGTCAATGCCAGCGAAAGCGTGGTGGTCGATACTACGGGCGGCACGCCGCGCCTGGCGCTGACCGTGGGCGGTGTCACCCGTTATGCCAGCTATGTGTCTGGTGCGGGCAATGGCGCGCTGGTGTTCGAGTACACCGTGCAAGCTGGTGACAACGATGCCGACGGCATCGCAGTGGCTGGCAGCATCGATCTCAACGGCGGCAGCATCAAGGACCCTGCGGGTAACGACCTGGCCCTGTCGCTGGGCGCAGTCGGCAGTACCGCTGGCGTATTGGTGGACAGTGTGGTGCCGGGCGTGACCAGCATCGTACGCGCCGATGCCACGCCCACCAATGGCAGCTCGATCAGCTACACCGTTACCTTCAGCGAAGATGTGAGCGGCGTGGACGCCAGTGACTTTACCGTCAGCTATGGCGGGACTGCGGCAGGTAGCCTGGCCAGCGTGACCCAGGTCGACGGCCGGACCTACACCGTAGTGATCGACAACCTCACGGGTGAGGGCGATGTCACGCTGGCCCTGAACGGCAGCGGGACCGGTATCGCTGATGCAGCAGGCAATGCCGTGGGTGCGGGCCTGAGCGGTGAAACCTATGCAGTGGACCGGACTGCACCGTCGGTTATCAGCGTCAGCGTGCCGGCCAACGGCAGTTATGTGGCCGGGCAAAACCTGGACTTCACCGTCAACTTGAGCGAAGCGACCCTGGTCGATACCAGCGCTGGTACGCCGCGTATCGAGGTCACACTCGATAATGGCGAAGTCGCCTACGCAACGTACGTGTCCGGTTCCGGCAGCACCGCGCTGGTGTTCCGCCTGAGCGTGGTCACCGGCCAGGTCGATAGCGACGGCATCACCCTGGGCAACGCCATTCAACTGAACGGCGGCACCTTGCGCGATGCGGTCGGCAACGACACCACCCTGGTACTGAACAACGTCGGCGACACCAGTGGCGTGCAGGTGGACGCTGTAATGCCGGTGGTCAACAGCGTGGGCTTGCCGCAAGACGGCAGCTACAAGGTGGGTGACGTCCTGAGCTTCACCGTCAATGCCAGTGAAGGTGTTGTGGTCGATACTACGGGCGGCACGCCGCGCCTGGCGCTGACCGTGGGCGGTGTCACCCGTTATGCCAGCTATGTATCTGGTGCGGGCAATGGCGCGCTGGTGTTCGAGTACACCGTGCAAGCCGGTGACAACGATGCCGACGGCATCGCATTGGCCGGCAGCATCGATCTCAACGGCGGCAGCATGAAGGACCCTGCGGGTAACGACCTGGCCCTGTCGCTGGGCGCAATCGGCAGTACCGCTGGCGTATTGGTGGACAGCGTGGTGCCGGGCGTGACCAGCATCGTGCGCGCCGATGCCACGCCCACCAATGGCAGCTCGATCAGCTACACCGTTACCTTCAGCGAAGATGTCAGCGGTGTGGACGCCAGCGACTTCACCGTCAGCTATGACGGAACTGCGGGCGGTAGCCTCGCCAGCGTGACCCAGGTCGACGGCAGGACCTACACCGTAGTGATCGACAACCTCACGGGTGAGGGCGATGTCACGCTGGCCCTGAACGGCAGCGGGACGGGCATCGTTGATGCAGCGGGCAATGCCGTGGGTGCGGGCCTGACCGGTGAAACCTACTCAGTGGACCGCACTTCACCGTCGGTTACCAGCGTCAGCGTACCGGCCAACGGCAGTTATGTGGCCGGGCAAAACCTGGACTTCACCGTCAACTTGAGTGAAGCGACCCTGGTCGATACCAGCGCTGGTACGCCGCGTCTCGAGGTCACACTCGATAATGGCGAAGTCGCCTACGCAACGTACTTGTCCGGCTCCGGCAGCACTGCGCTGGTATTCCGCCTGAGCGTGGTCACCGGCCAGGTCGATAGCGACGGCATCACCCTGGGCAACGTCATTCAACTGAACGGCGGCACCTTGCGCGATGCGGTCGGCAACGACACCACCCTGGTACTGAACAACGTCGGCGACACCAGTGGCGTGCAGGTGGACGCTGTAATGCCGGTGGTCAACAGCGTGGGCTTGCCGCAAGACGGCAGCTACAAGGTGGGTGACGTCCTGAGCTTCACCGTCAATGCCAGTGAAGGTGTTGTGGTCGATACTACGGGCGGCACGCCGCGCCTGGCGCTGACCGTGGGCGGTGTCACCCGTTATGCCAGCTATGTATCTGGTGCGGGCAATGGCGCGCTGGTGTTCGAGTACACCGTGCAAGCTGGTGACAACGATGCCGACGGCATCGCAGTGGCCGGCAGCATCGATCTCAACGGCGGCAGCATCAAGGACCCTGCGGGTAACGACCTGGCCCTGTCGCTGGGCGCTGTCGGCAGTGCAGGCGTGCTGGTAGATACCGTGATACCCAGCGTGACCAGCATCGTACGCGCCGATGCCACGCCCACCAATGGCAGCTCGATCAGCTACACCGTTACCTTTAGCGAAGATGTGAGCGGCGTGGACGCCAGCGACTTCACCGTCAGCTATGGTGGGACTGCGGCAGGTAGCCTGGCCAGCGTGACCCAGGTCGACGGCCGGACCTACACCGTGGTCATAGCGGGCCTCACCGGCACTGGTGGTGTCACCTTGGCCCTCAACAGCAGCGGTACGAGCATCGCTGATGCGGCAGGCAACGCTATCAACACCGGCCTGGTCGGTGAAACCTATGCAGTGGACCGCACTGCGCCGTTGGTCACCAGTGTCAGCGTGCCGGCCAGTGGCAGCTATGTAGCGGGGCAGAACCTGGACTTCACCGTAAACCTCGGCGAAGCGACCCTGGTCGATACCCGCAATGGCACCCCGCGCATCAAGGTTACCCTCGATAATGGCGAAATCGCCTACGCCACATACCTGTCCGGCTCGGGTAGCACGGCCTTGGTGTTCCGGCTGACAATCGCCAGCGGCCAGCAGGACAGCGATGGCATCACCCTTGGCAGTGCCATCGAACTGAACGGCGGCACGCTACGCGATGCGCTCGGCAATAACGCTGATCCAGCGCTTAACGGCATTGCCGATAGCAGTGGCGTTCAGGTAGACGCGATCGTCCCGGTGATCGACCGGGTCAGCTTGCCGGCTAATGGCAACTACAAGGCCGGCGATGTGCTGACCTTCACCGTCAGTACCAGCGAGCCCGTGCTGGTCGATACCAGCAGCGGCACCCCACGCCTGGCGTTGGTGCTGGGCGGGGTGACCCGCTATGCACAGTACGTTTCCGGCTCTGGTAGCGCGCAGTTGGTGTTCGCCTACACCATTGAGCCCGGCAACAACGCCAGCGGGGGGGTGGCCTTGGGCGCAAGCATGGACCTGAACGGCGCCACGCTCGGTGACGCGGCTGGCAATGCCCTGAACCTGGCGCTTGGCAACCCTGGCACGGGCAGCGGCATCATCATCGATACCACCGCACCGCAGGTCAGCGACATCGTGCGCGTCGACACGACGCCTACCAACGCTGGCACGCTGCGTTACACGGTGACCTTCGACGAAAGCGTGTCCGGCGTGGACAGTGCCGACTTCACCCTGGCCTTTACCGGCAGCGCGAGCGGCCGCATCGCAGGGGTGCAACAGGTGGATGGTCGCACGTACATCGTCACCGTCGACAGCCTGGCCGGTGCCGGTAACGTGCGCCTGGACCTGAACCCCAGCAGTACCGGCATTGAGGATGCATCCGGCAACCCAGTCAGGGGTGGCCTGGCCGGTAGTGTCTACAGTGTCGATCGTGTGGCGCCGTCTGTCACCGACGTGGCTGTGCCGGTTAGCGGCACTTATGTCGCTGGCCAGTACCTGGACTTTATCGTCAGCACCGATGAAGCGGTGCTGGTGGACACAGGTGACGGTGCACCGCGCCTGGCTATCACCCTGGATGACGGGCGCGTGGCATACGCCGACTACCTGGCCGGGTCGGGTAGCAACAGCCTGGTGTTCCGCCTCAATGTCACCAGCGGCATGGCGGGCAACAACAGCCTCAGTGTCGGCACTGCCATCGACCTCAATGGCGGCAGCATTCGCGATGCCCGCGGCAACCAGGCACAAGCCACCCTGAACAACGTCGACGATACCCGAGGCATTCTGGTCGATGCCCGCGCACCGCGAGCCAGCAGTATCGTGGTAGACGGGCCGGTACTGCCAACTGATCGGAGCATCAGCTTCACCCTGACCTTCGACGAGGCGGTATCGGGCGTAGATGCCAGCGATTTCAGCGTGCTGGGCACCAGCAGTGCCAGCGGGGACGTGCAGACCGTGCAGCGCATCGATGCCACCACCTACCGCATCGTGGTGGGTAACTTGCGCGGCCAGGGCGCCTTGGCCTTGAGCCTCAATGCCTTGGGCAGTGGTATCCAGGACAGCGCCGGCAATACCCTGGCGACCAGCTTGGTGAGCCCGGCACAGAGCACGCAGGCGCAAGACGTGGGTGACCTGCAATACCGCCTGAACCCGCCGCAGCCGGTTGACGTACCGCAAGCTGTGCAGTTGCAGCCGCAAGTGCCTGGCATGCCGGCCAATGCAGGGGTTTCCCCGTTGCTGCCGGCATCGTTGTTCGAGGTGCGCAGTGTGGGCGGCGACTTGCAGCCGTTGGGCACGATCTTCCTCGCCAATGGGGGCAGTGCCCCAAGCTTCATCGCCCAGGTATTCGGCAGCAGCGACAGCAGTGCCGGGCAGAGTGGTTTTGCAGGCTTTGGCAATGGCGGCAACAGCGTGTTTGGCAGTAGTACGCTGGCGGCCATCTTCAACCACGATGTACCCGGCGTCAGCGCACTGAATGTGTTCAACGGCACCCAGTGGCGCCCGGCCGAACTCGAGCAAGGGTTGCGCGGGGTGTTTGGCGCGCCGAGCTTCAGCCAGCAGTTGCAGCAACTCAACGAAAGCGAACTGCGCCAGGTGCGCGACCTGGCTCAGGCCTTGGCCCAACCGGCGCAGATCGGACGGCAGGTATGAAATACAGCACAACACATGATCAACATGCCGTACCAGGGGGCGGCCCAAGGATGAATAAAAGTCATAAACTGTTCGGTGCCAGCTTGCTGGCGCTGGCCATCAGCGGGTGTGCTGTAACCAGTCAGCCCATCGACCGCAGTGCTAGCGAAGCCCGTGCGCGTACCGACCTGGCCACCATGTTCAAGGGGCAGGAGCCCCTGAGCGGCCCCCTGACCCTGCACCAGGCCATGGCCCGCGCGGTCAAGTACAACCTCGAAGCGCGGCTGAAAGTCATGGAAGAGGCACTGGCCAAGCGCCAGGTCGACCTCGCCCAGTTCGACATGCTGCCACGCATGGCGCTGGATGCCGGTTACGTCGGGCGCAACAACGTGGGGGCGTCCAGCAGCCAGAGCATCCGCACTGGCACGCAGTCCCTGGAGCCGTCCACTTCGCAAGACCGTGACCGTGAAGTGGCCGACCTGACCATGGTGTGGAACGTACTGGACTTCGGCGTCAGTTACGTCAGCGCCAAGCAGCAGGCAGACCAGCGCCTGATTCTTCAGGAACGCAAGCGCAAGGTGATTCACACCATCACCCAGGACGTGCGTTCGGCCTATTGGCGCGCGGTGGCGGCGCAGCGCTTGCTAAGCCAGATCGACGCCTTGATGGGGCGTATCCAGCAGGCCCGCGACAACAGCCAGCGCATGGCCACCCAGCGCATCGGCGACCCGGTGCAGACCCTGAGCTACCAGCGCGCGCTGATCGAAGCCACGCGCCAGCTGGAAGAGCAGCGCCGCGCCTTGTCGTTGGCCAAGACCGAGCTGGCCGCACTGATCAACCTGCCGCTGAACACCGACTTCACCCTGGCCCCCGAACAAGGCTATGCAGTGCCACAGTTCACCGGCGACCTGGCCAAGCTCGAAGAGCAGGCCCTGGCCAGCCGCCCGGAACTGCGCGAGCAGGACTACCAGGCGCGCATCAGCGCCGCAGAAACCCGTAAGGCCATGCTGCGTATGCTGCCGGGGCTGGAGTTTTCCGCTGGCGGGCACTACGACAGCAACTCGTTCCTGACCAACCAGAGTTGGGCCGACTACGGCGTGAAAGTGACCTGGAACCTGTTCAACGTGCTTTCGGCCCCCACAGCCATCAAGGTTGCCGAAGCCGGTGAAGACGTGGCCGCCGCGCGGCGCCAGGCGATGTCGATGGCGGTGCTTGCGCAGTTGTATGTGGCCAACGCCAACTACCAGGAGTCGGTGCGGCAGTTCCGTACCAGTGAGGAGCTGGCCACGCTCGATGGCGAGATTGCCGGCCAGTTGCGCAACCGCTTCCAGACCCAGAACATCGGTGAGCTGGAGCTGATCCAGGGCGAGTTGAACAACCTGCAGACGCAGTTGAAGCGCGACCTTGCCTACGCAGAACTACGCAACGCCTACGCGCAACTGTATGTAAGTTCGGGCACCGACCTGCTGCCGGATACCTTGCCGGACAGCAACCTGCAGACCATCGCCACGGCGTTGCAGAACGGCGAGGCGAACTGGAACCACTGATCGCTGTAGGAGCGGCCTTGTGTCGCGATGGGCTGCACAGCAGCCCCGGGGATACCGGCCAAAATCCGGCCCCCGGGGCCACTGCACCAAGCAAGGGCTACACCTGCAAATCGCCCATTCAGTGCAATTTCAACCGCGGCTCGGTACCCCGGCCAATCTTGCTGCCCAACATCATCAATGCCGTACGGAAGAACCCGTACAACGCCATCTGGTGCATGCGGTACAGCGACACATAGAACATCCGCGCCAGCCAGCCTTCCAGCTTCACGCTGCCCATCAGGTTACCCATCAGGTTGCCCACCGCCGAGAAGCGCGACAGTGAAACCAGCGAGCCGTAGTCCTTGTAGGCATAAGTGGGCAGCGGCTTGTTCTCCAGCCGTGCTTTAAGGCTTTGCGCCAGCATCGACGCCTGCTGGTGCGCTGCTTGCGCGCGTGGCGGTACATTGCGGTCGCTGTCTGGCTGCGGGCACGCCGCACAGTCGCCAAAGGCGAAAATGTTGTCGTCGCGGGTGGTTTGCAGGGTAGGGCGTACCACCAGCTGGTTGATGCGGTTGGTTTCCAGGCCATCGATGTCCTTGAGGAAACCGGGCGCACGGATACCCGCCGCCCACACCTTCAAACTGGCCTGGATCACCTCGCCGTCCTTGGTTTTCAGGCCGTCTTCGGTGACTTCGCTGACAGCGGCGTTGGTCATGACCTTGACCCCGAGTTTTTCCAGGGTCTTGTGCACCGGTACGCTGATGCGCTCAGGTAGCGCCGGCAGAACGCGCGGGCCTGCCTCGATGATGGTGATGTGCATGTCCTTGGGCTGGATGCGGTCCAGGCCATAGGCCGCCAGCTCGTGGGCCGCGTGGTGCAGCTCGGCCGCCAGCTCTACACCGGTGGCGCCCGCACCCACAATGGCTACGCTGATTTTCTCGCTGGCCACGTCGCCGGCGTGGGCACGCAGGTAGTGGTTGAGCAGTTGCTGGTGGAAGCGCTCGGCTTGCTTGCGGGTGTCCAGGAACAGGCAGTGCTGCGCCGCGCCCAGGGTGCCGAAGTCGTTGGTATTGGAGCCCACGGCAATGACCAGGGTGTCGTAACCCAGGGTACGTGCAGGCAACAGCTCGCGCCCCTCTTCGTCCAGGGTGGCGGCCAGTTGGATCTGCTTGCCTTCACGGTCCAGGCCGCTCATGCGCCCCAGCTGGAAGTTGAAGTGGTTCCACTTGGCCTGGGCCACGTAGTTCAGTTCGTCTTCCGAGGAGTTCAGCGAGCCGGCGGCCACTTCGTGCAGCAGTGGCTTCCAGATATGCGTGAGGTTGGTGTCGACCAGGGTGACGTCGGCCTGCTTGCGCTTGCCCAGGGTTTTACCCAGGCGGGTCGCCAGTTCCAGGCCGCCGGCGCCGCCGCCGACAATCACGATGCGATGACTCATGGGGATATCTCATAAGGTTTACGGAATGCTTGCCCTTTGGGGGCGGCCGCAAACTGCACGAGGGGAGGGCGAGCGCAAGGCAGCTCATAGCACCAGTCCACTCAGCAGGCGGCTGACAAGGCCCAACCCGATGGTCACGGCCACCACCAGCACAAGGAGCAGCCATGGCCGGAAGGGCCGGCGCTCGACTTGGTGCTGAGGGGCTCGCAGATACTCATCGACACGACGCTGATCTTCCGGGTTCAGGCGGCTGGTCATGGTAGGGCCTCGTCAGGTAGACGTAAGAGACTGCACAAACGCTACAGCGTTCGTGCAAGCGCTTGAAACAAATGATAATGCTTTCTATCCCTGGCGCCGAGTGTACGCCATCGCAAACACTCGCTGCACGGGATCAAAGACTGATGCCAACGTCGAAGACGATGCTGCGCCCCAGGTTGCTGCGCAGGAAATCTGGCGCATCGGGGTGGGCGAACAGCACGCGGGCAAAGGTTGGACCGACCAGCGACAGCGAGCGCCAGCCCTGGCGCAGGTATTCGGTGGGCGGCGGGAAGTGGGTGTTCAGGTCCAGCACCTCGCGTTTGAGGCTGGAAAACGCAATGATGTCCAGCTCGTTCAGCTCCAGCCCGCGCTCGCGATAATTGCGCGCCTTCTTGCGCAAGGTGGGCGCCAGCCGCCCGAGTAGTTCGGTGGCACTGATGCGCCGTGGGCGGGCTTCGCGGCGCACCAGTTGCGCCAGGGAAAATGCACTGCGCCGGCGCTGCAGCTCTTCGCGCCATTCATCATTCAGCCGGCGGCCCTCGTCGAGCACGAAAAACACCTCGAAGGCGGCGTCGCGAAACAGCACGTCGGGCGGCTCTTGCCCGGCCGGAGTGAAATCTTCGCTGCGGTAGGGAATGTTCAGCCCCTGCAACAGGCGCTGGCACACCCACCGCTCCCGCTCCCACTTGCGGGCGTTGGAGAGGAAGGCGTTGGCCTGTTCGGCCTGAATGGTCAGCAGGCGCAGGTAGTCGGAGTCATCCATGCACACAAGCTTAGCCGTTAATCGATGGCAGCAAGAGGCACGCATGCGGCCGCAGGCCATCCGCCGCAAAGGGGCCGGGAAGTTTGCGTGTACACTGCCCTTATCCACTGGCCGGCAAGGGGCATTATTCAGGTGATCAGCGCACAGGTGTTGTCTGGCACCACCCTGAGCCTTGGCTGGCTGGGTTACGTGCCGCTGCTGGCCTGGGCCGCCAGCCAGGTTCGCTGGGTGGAACTGCTTGCCGACCGGCGCCGCCAGCACCTGCTGTTTGGTACGGTGTTCTGCCTGTTCGCGTTGTGGCTGGTAAGGCGCGATTTTGATACCGGCGTGGCGTACCACTTCATCGGCATGACGGCGGTTACCCTGTTGCTGGACTGGCCACTGGCCGTGCTGGGCGGTTTCATGGCCCAGCTGGGCCTGCTGGTGCTGGGGCGCCAGGACCTGGCGGCGTTGGGGGTCAATGGTCTGTTGCTGGTGGGTTTGCCGGTGCTGATCACCGAGGTGTGCGCCCTTGTAGTGGAGCGGGCACAACCGCGGAACCTGTTCGTTTACATCTTCTGCTCAGGGTTTTTCCCTGCCGCACTCACGGTGCTGGTCTGCGTGCCGGTGGCGCTGGGGCTATTGTGGCTGGACGGGCGCTTTGCGCTGCCAGAGTGGCTTGGCGACTTTGTTGGTTACCTGTGGCTGATGATGTTCCCCGAAGCGTTCATCAACGGCATGGTGATCAGTGCGCTGGTGGTGTTTTGCCCGGACTGGCTGGAAACCTTCAACCGCACCCGGTATTTGCAGGCGCCGTGGAAGGACGATGAGCACTGAGCCCGCAGGCTAGGCCGGTGCATCACCGCCTGCCCGGCAGGTGGATCAGTTCAATGCCGCGACTCCAGGTCGCCTGAATACAGCTCGTCTTCGGACTCCTGCGCCCCAGGAATCTTGTGCTCCTCCGCTGCCCAGGCACCCAGGTCGATCAGCTTGCAGCGGTCCGAGCAGAACGGCCGGAACGCGCTTTTCTCGGTCCATTCCACAGGTGCGCCACAGGTCGGGCAATCGACGGTCATCGGCTGGCTCATGGCTGGCCTCCTTTCAAAGTCAGGTAAAAGTGGTGCAGGCGGTCAATCTGCTCATGCAGCGCGGCGAGGTCGCCGTCATTGACCACCACATCGTCGGCATGGCGCAAGCGTTCCTCACGGGCCAGTTGGGCCTTCAGGATAGCCTGCACCTGCTTGGTACTGGTGTTGTCCCGGGCCAGGGTACGCGCCACTTGCAACGCCTGCGGCGCATCGATCACCAGCACGCGCTGGGTCTTGTGGTGCTGCCCCGACTCGATCAGCAGCGGCGACACGTAGATCGCATACGGCGACTCTGCCTTGGCCAGGTAGCTGAAAATCTCTTGCCCGATCAGCGGGTGCAGCAGTTGCTCCAACCATTTGCGCTGCGCGGGGTCGGCGAAAATCAGCTGGCGCAGCGCGGCACGGTCGAGCTGGCCATCGGCCTGCAGCACCCCCGCGCCAAAGCGCTCGACAATGCTGGCCAGGGCCGGGCGGCCAGGCTCGACCACCCAGCGCGCAGCCTGGTCGGCGTCGACCAGGTGCACGCCAAGCTCGACGAAGCGCTCGGCGGCGGCGCTTTTGCCGCTGCCAATGCCGCCAGTCAGGCCGAGAATCCAGGGGGTAAACGCCGCAGTGGTCATCAGTATCCCAGCAGTTGCAGGTAAGAGGCGTATATTTCATCACCCCAGAGCACGGCAATCCACCCCGCAATGGCCAGATAAGGGCCAAACGGCATCGCCGTGCCTAGTGCGTGCCGGTGCAAACGCAACAAGCTCAGGCCCACCAGTGCCCCGACCACCGACGACAACAGCAGCGTCAACGGCAGCACCTGCCAGCCACCCCAGGCGCCGATCAGCGCCATCAGCTTGAAGTCGCCATAACCCATGCCTTCCTTGCCGGTGACCAGCTTGAACAGCCAATACACCGACCACAGGCTGAGGTAACCCGCCACCGCCCCCCATACCGCACTGCCCAGCGGCACATACACGGCAAAGGCGTTGACGATCAGCCCCAGCCACAGCATCGGCAGCACCAGTACGTCCGGCAGCAGTTGGTGATCGGCATCGATCAGGCTCAGGGCCAGCAGGCACCAGGTCAACGGCAATGCCAGCAATGCCTCGGCTGACGCACCAAAACGCCAGGCCACCAGCAGCGACAGCAGCGCACTGGCCACTTCCACCAGTGGGTAACGCGGGCTGATGCAGGCCTTGCAGGCAGAGCAGCGCCCACGCAAGGCCAGGTAGCTGAGCACTGGAATGTTTTGCCACGGGCGAATCGGGTGTGCGCACTGCGGGCAGCGCGAAGCAGGCAGGCACAGGTCGAAGCGCGGGTGCTGCGTAGTCGGCAGCCCCAGAACCTGCTGCGCTTCACGCTGCCATTGGCGCTCCAGCATGATCGGCAGGCGGTACACCAGCACATTCAGAAAGCTGCCTACCAGCAGGCCGAGCACGCTCGCCAGGGTGTAGAAGTACGCCGGCTGTTCAGCCAGCAAGGTCCATAAAGTCATGTTCAGATCAAGCTACCCAACTGGAAGATCGGCAGGTACATCGCCACTACCAGGCCACCCACCAGCAAGCCCAGGACCAGCACGATGGCCGGCTCCAGCAAGCTGGTCAACTGGTCCAGCGCCTGGCTGACCTGTTCCTCATAATGGCTGGCGGCTTTGTCAAGCATCGTGTCCAGCGTGCCGCTGGCTTCACCGATGGCCGTCAGTTGCACCAGCAAGGGTGGAAACAGCGGCTCACCCGCCATCGCCTGGTTCAGCCCCTGCCCATTGGCCATATCCTGGCGCAAGCGCAGCACCGCCTGTTCATGCAACTGGCCCCCGGTCACCCGCGCCACCGTACCCAAGGCATCCAGCAAGGGCACCCCGGCCCCATAAGCGGTTGCCAGGCTACGCGCAAAGCGCGCCAACGCCGCCTGCCCCAGCAGCGTGCCGAATACCGGCAAGCCCAACACCAGGCGCCCGAGCCACAACCGCGCAGGCGCATGCCGGCGGCACAGCTGGCGCCCGGCAAACCCTAGCACCAGGCCCAGCGCCAGCAACATCGGCGCAAACTGGCCGAACCCTGTGGACAAGTCGATTACCCACTGGGTAAATGCCGGCAATTGCGCGCCCATGCCTGCGAACATGTCCTCGAACCTGGGTATTACCTCCAGCAACAGCACCGCCGACACGCCCAGCCCGGTCAGCAACAGCAGCAACGGGTAGACCATCGCCTTGCGCACCTTCTTCTGCAGCGCCCGCCGCTGTTCCAGCATGCCTGCCAGCTGCTCCAGCTGCCGGTCCAGCGTGCCCGACTGTTCGCCCACCCGTACCAGGTTGCAGTACAGCGCATCGAACCAGCCCGGGTGGCGTTGCAACGCATTTGCCAGCCCCAGGCCCGCAGCTCCATCCTGTTTCAATCTAACCAGCAGCGCAGCCAGGGCGGCACCACAGCCACTGCGCCCCATCACTTCGAACGCCTGTAACAGCGGCACCCCGGCCTTGAGCAAGGTCGCCAACTGCCGGCTGAAACCTGCCGGGTCGGCCTTTTCCCGGCGCTTTGGCAGCTTGAGGCCAAGCCCGCTGGCCGGCCGCAGACTGGCCACGTTGATGCCTTGGCGAATCAACCCGGCACGTACATGGGCCGGGCTGGGCCCAGGCGTTTGGCCACTGACCGGCGCGCCATTGGCGTCGGTACCGTGCCAGCTGTAGAGGGGGGTGGAAGTGGTCATGCGAAGGTCCTTTTGTTGCCCGTGCGACAAGCCTGGAAACAGCTTGCCGCGCCTATGCCAGGGCGCGCGTCCATGATGCTCACTAGAGTAGTTCAGCGATGATGAAGCCCAAGCAGGCAGGGGTGACAAAAGGTGACTGTTCAGGCCTACTGCGCCGCTGTCGCTTGGGGCGAGATTGACCCTAACGAGTACGCGTATCAAAAAGGAAACTGTTCATGAAAGGGCAACGCGGTATCACCCTGATCGAACTGATGATCGTTGTGGCGATCATCGGCATTCTGGCGACCATCGCCTTACCGATGTACACCAACCACCAGGCCCGCTCCAAGGCCGCGGCCGGCTTGCTGGAAATCAGCGCCCTGAAAACGGCGATGGACCTGCGCCTGAACGACGGCAAGGATGTAGCCGGCGTAGCCGAACTGGGCGGCCAGCCGGCAACGGCCCATTGCGCGATCACCGCCAACGGCAAGGCGGCGGATAGCAGCGGCAGCCTGGTTTGCACCCTGGTGGACGCACCGGCCACCGTGCTGGGCAAGGCCCTGACGTTGACCCGCTCGGCGACGGGCTGGGCGTGCACCACTGACATCGAAGAAGACCTGGCGCCGAAGGGCTGCAAGGGGGCCTGAGGGCAGGGCAATAAAGTAGTGGAAACAGGGGTTTGCGTAACGGGTGCGAGCAGTGGTACGTTGCGCTACACGCCGGTGTAGCTCAGTCGGTAGAGCAGCGCACTCGTAACGCGAAGGTCGCAGGTTCGATTCCTGTCTCCGGCACCAGTCTTTAATCCGCGATGGTTCGCCACCATACGTGGATCCCAATGAAACCGCCGCCTAGGCGGTTTTTTTGCGCCGACTCCATGGGCGTTGAAACGCCACATTCTGCGGCATTTATGTACATTCGTTAGTACATCCTAGTTTCGGTTAGCAAGCGATCTACTCACGCGTCGTGCCGGTTGCCTGAGGTTGGGTCTGACGATTCGCAGGCCGCTTTCCTACCTTGTACTGTTCGCCCAGCCCCTCGCCCAATCGACTTATCGCCCCGCCTTTTTTGACTTAATCTTGCAGGGGATTTGAGATAATGCTTTTCTTTGATATGCCTTTAGCCCAGTGTTTACAGGCGTAAGAGCAAAAAAATTTGAGATAATGCATTCGCCTCCTAGAGATGATTCCGAGATGCCTCAATTTTCCCACCACGATCTCCAGCTGTTGAACCCATCATTTGACTCGCCCTTGGTCGACGTGCTGAGCGAGCTTGAGTTTCTGCGTCGTCTGAGGCTGGAGGGCGATACCCCGGCATCGATCTTCTTCCAGCTCAAGGACATCTTCCACACCCTCGAGAGCTTGGGTTCTGCGCGAATCGAGGGTAACCACACAACCTTGGCGGACTACATCGACAGCAAGGTCGAAGGCACGGCCGATAGCACCGATCAATTGCTGGAGGTTGCCAATATCGAAAGAGCGATGGACTACATCGAAGAGGTGATGCAGCCCGGTGTGCCCCTGACGGAGCACATGATCCGCGAACTGCATGCCATGACTGTGGTCGATCTCAATCGCGAGGGTGACCGCACGCCTGGGGCCTACCGTGAAGGGGGTGTGCAGATTTCGCAGTCGGACCATCTTCCCCCGGAGGGCCTGCTGGTGCCGCAGTACATGCAGGAGCTGGTCTGCTTCATCAACCGCGACGATTCACCTAAATACGCGTTGATGAAAGTGGCGCTGGCGCACCATCGCTTTGGCTGGATCCACCCATTCGGTAATGGCAATGGGCGGGTGGTGAGGTTGCTTACTTACGCGTTGCTGATGAAGTATGGTTTCAACGTGAACGTTGGCGGCAGGGTGCTGAATCCCACGGCGGTGTTTTGCAACGACCGGGAGAAGTATTACAGCATGCTGGGGGTAGCCGACACCGGCACGCCGACAGGATTGGAAGCGTGGTGCGTTTATGTCCTCGAAGGCATTCGGGATGAGCTGGAGAAGGTGGACAGGCTCACTCAGTATGATTACCTCACGAAATCGATCTTATCCCCTGCAGTAAGCTATGCGCGCAGCCGGAAGTGGATTACCCCGGTTGAAGAGCAAATCTTGGACTGTGCCATACGCATGAAGGTGGTGAAGTCTAGCGACATCGGGCAGGCGGTCCCGAAGCTCACTGCGCCACAGCGTACCTATCAGATCAAAAATCTGGTGGACCAAGGGATGCTGCTGCCGCTTAGCCCAGGTTCAAGGCAGTACACGATCGGTTTCTCGAACAACTACTTGATACGTGGCGTGATCAAGGCATTGAGAGAGCAAGGCTTCATCCCCGAGCCACTCGATAGCCCCTGACCCGCACAGTCAGGTTCATCCATCCGTAATGCGGATTTCTGTGATCGCCAAATCAATGAATTGAGCCGCGCTTGCCGCGATACCTGTCTCGGCTTTCTCGCAGGCCTGCGCATAGGTTTCAATCAGCGCTCTCTTTTAGCTAGAGTGGACGCGCCTCGAAAGCCTCCCATCAGCTCTCGGAGTACCAAATCGCGCATCCGCTGCCACGCCCTTCGCGCCTTAGACCCAGAGCGTCGCAGGCACGCGCTCACCTCAAGCTACATCGTGAACTATCCAAAAAGCTGAGCGATTAATATACGATTAGATGTATAGCCACCGTTATCCCTGGTTTTGTAATTAGCTGGAACCAAAGGCTATATATTATGACTTTCCAGACTAAGGAAGCGGATGTGATATTCGTTGCGGGAATTCATGGATCGGGCAAAACGACTTTTTGCTCTGGCCTATCAAAGGCTTTAGGGGTACCTACCTACTCCGCGAGCACCCTCATAAAGGCATGGAGTAAGGATCAGTCATGGAGCGAGGACAAGAGAGCACGTCAAATTAGAGAAAACCAACACGCTCTGATTTCGGCTGTGAACGCAGTAAAACGCCACACCCCATTTTTCATACTGGACGGTCATTTCGTACTACTCAGCAGTGATGGAACAGCCACTAACATAGACTCAAAAGTTTTTGACGAACTGCAAATCACCGGCACCATCCTAGTTCAGTCGGCACCTGAGATTGTGGCCGAACGACTGACTTTGCGAGACAGGGCAACCTGGAAAATCCCTCTAATAGTTGAGCTAATGAACGCGGAGAGGGGGCAGGCAATCAAATACTGCCTATCCAGAGAAATCCCTTACGTAATTCGTAGTGGCGATAAGCCACTTGACATAGGCGATGTTTTTCTGTACGAAGTATCAGCATGGTCAAAAAACGTCAATCCAAGGAGCTAGGGATTGAAAAGTCTAAAATATGAAAAATTCAGCAATATTGATATTTCTGATGACTTCTTCTCTTCGTTGAAGTCAGATTACGCCGAATTTGAAGAGTGGTTCAAAAGAAAGGCCCAAGACGACGCCGAAGCGTACGTTTTCTTCAACTCTCGCAACCGTCTTGATGGTTTCCTCTATCTCAAAAGAGAGGATCAGCCCGACGATAAGATTTCGCCGCCACTGCCAGGCGGACTTAGCGTAAAAGTCGGGACGTTAAAAATTAACGCACATGGCACCAAGCTTGGAGAACGTTTTCTAAAAAAAGCCTTCGACCATGCGATGATTGAACGTGCCGACTATATGTACGTTACCATTTTTGAAAAACATCGCGGCTTAATTTCATTGATTGAGCGCTATGGCTTTGTTTTACACGGAAGCAAAATTGGGAAAAACGGCATTGAAAACGTTTATGTCCGAGAGCTCAAAACACTAACTGGTGATGTGGCCAAGGACTTTCCCCACTTCAGCATTGCTGGCCGCAAACACTATCTGCTAGCCATCTACCCGGAGTACCATTCATCTTTCCTCCCTGATTCAATCTTAAACAACGAAAACCACGACATTGTTCAGGATGTGTCACACACCAACAGCATTCACAAGGTTTACATCTCAGGGATCTCACGGACCAAGGTAATGAAACCAGGCGATACGGTCGCCATTTATCGAACATCCGACGGAAAGGGAAAGGCGTTTTATCGATCTGTGGTTTCTTCAATTGGAGTGGTAGAGGAAGTTCGACAGATAAAATCCTTCGCCACTGAGTCGCAATTCATTAAATACACCAAGCCCTACAGCATATTCACTACTGAGCAATTAAAAGAATATTTTACTAACAAGCAAAGATCGTATATAATCCGCTTTACATATAGTGCCGCCCTGAAAAAAAGAATCATTCGCGGCCGCCTCATTGAGGAATGCAATATTAGCACCCGGACTAGGTGGGATTTTATTGCTCTCAACGAAACTCAAATTAGGTGGATCGCGGAAAAGGGCGAAATTAATGAAAGTATTATTATCGATTAAACCTGAATACGCACGAAAAATTTTAAGCGGCGAGAAGAAATTCGAATTCAGAAAGGTCGGATTTAACGATAGTAGCGTTAGCACAGTTATTATTTACGCCACCAAACCTGTTGGAAAACTTGTTGGCGAGTTTGAAATTCTTCGAATCCTCGTTGACTCGCCCTCTAAAATATGGGAGTGCACTAAGAAGCACGCAGGTATCGATAGGCATTTCTTCGACTCGTATTACCATGGCAAAGAACAAGCTGTGGCGATTGCCGTTGGAGAGGTTAAACAATATCCAGAGCCAAAATGCCTTTCCGAACTAGGAGTTGGCACTACTCCTCCTCAGTCTTTTCGATATATTAAGAGTGATGAATTTGCCAGGTATAAACAGCGAGAGCTCGAGGTGTAGCATGGCCAATAAGTCATTACTTAATACTAACTCGGATTTTCGCCTGCTTTTGAATTCGACCAAAGTTATTGATCGAGATTTCATAATTGCGAATCCGGAGTCTTTCCCTCAAATAGTGGATTTTATAAGAACTTCTCTCTTTGGGTTATCCGGATACTATCCGCTTTTCGATCAGTGGCTGGAATCTAAAGTACTGCCAGGAATGCTGTCCGGCGAAAGATGCATATTAATGGAATATTATCGGCGCCGCTTTTCGGGCTTGGCGATAATAAAGGATGACGGGATAGAGCAGAAGCTTTGTTGCTTGCGAGTCATGCCCGAGTTCCAAGGCTCTGGCACCGGGCTTCGACTATTTGAGCGAGCATTTGAACACCTAGAAAACGATATGCCACTTCTCTCCATCGCAGAAGAGCAAAGAGGCACTTTCAAAAAGCTTTTTTCTCACTATGGCTTTGAATTGGCCAAGGAATACAAAAGCTACTACAGGCCATTGAAAGACGAACTCAGCTTCAATGGCCTAATTGAGCCAAAATTTATCCCCCTGCCCTCCAGCTCCAGAATTACCCCTAACGGGTTAATTCTTCCAACGAAGCGGCAAGCTTAGGCCGAACAGAGGTCCAAAGATAACGTAGAAATGGCATGACACCGATAATTACAACACCAAAGATAATATATGTTGCTAGGAGACTGTATTTGCGCGAACAGTCGACAGTCTCAGGCGGATGATCGACAAACGCACAAACTGTACCAATGTCCCATATGCCACTTCCGGCCGCCCCGAAGAGAATTACTAGGAAAATAAACCTGGCTATCGACCAATAATTTGAGCGCAGCTTCGTAAATCTTCCTAAAACCACCAGATCTTTCGCGTAAGAACCTGCCTCCTTTCCAGCCGAAGCGGTCCACTGATACCCCAAATAATTCCTTACATTGTTCGAGTCGGATATAGCGACGGAGCTATCCAGGCGAATGTATTCGTTCCAGACGTCTTCATCCATCAGGGACCTATATCCCTTATAATGATTGGTTACCGACGCGCATTCTTCATCTCTCAACGTGGTAAGAAAGCAGTGAATTCTTTCAAATTTCGGGAACGACAGCGGCACATTTGTGCTTATTAGCTCTTCAGGCACACCACGCAAAACATTAATGCGAAAATCAATGATTCTTGTCTCATTCGTCGAGCTAATAAGTGCTCGATCTTTTTGATTGAACTTAACCGAATAAACTGATGGGGGTATATTTCTTATACGAAATCGAATATATGCAGATTTTCGCCTATCTTCATTCTTTACCGTATCTTCATTCATCTCGGGAAGCTTGACCACCAGCCGACTGCAGCTTCCACCTTCACTCCAGTAGGTTCGCTCAATATTAAACGAGTTCGAATTTAGCCTCAAAAGCGAAAATGGCTTGTGATCGAGACCATCTTTCCTAAAGCTAATATTTGCAAAATTGCCTTCCGCAAAACCATCGTAATGAACAACCTCGTTGAAGATGGCTGCGACGCTTTTCTCGCCATTCAGCCGCGACCCAAGGTCACTGACATGCTTTTCATCAAGCAGCCATGGAAGATCGACCACAACGGCCTCAACGTCAGCACGTATCCCGACCATAACGCCGATATCGAGAAAAGGCGAAAAGTGCCCTTGACCAGTCTCCCAAAGGTTGACATGCAACTCGTCTTTTCGGGCTGCGTGTAAATGAAGCGGTAGTGGCGCAGGGGCCGCGTCTTTTGAGTCCGCAGTTCCAACTTCGGTAGTAACCGCTGTCCCAGTTGCGCTCTGGGCCTCAGCTACCACTGCCGTGCCGTCCTTTTTTTTAAGGAGATAGCGAACCAAAATACCGGAAAATGAATGGTTCAAAGGGTCCTTCCTGAGATTGCGCAAGGTTCTAAAGGATACATCATATCGGGCCCGTCTTCACAGGACGAAAACAGCCCTGCGCTGGCACCATTCTGTCAGATTAGAAGAAGCCTCTAGGTCCGCGCCATATCTGTAGGAGCCGCGCTTGCCGGCGATTGGCCGCGAAGCGGTTCCAACATCCACGCGTTCGCCATGGCTCGATTGCAGTCTGTAGGGCAGACGTGGCTTCAATTGGTTGAATGAACGTCCGCGATGGGTCGATAGCTGCCTTTCGCCTAATGAGCTTGACCCTGGATTTGGCGAATTGGTAGACGTTTTCCATCATCCTGTCATGCCTTTCTCGCAGTGGTCCGGATCCTGAAAATAGCCTGGGGATCATTTTAGGGATAAAGAGTTGTACCCTTAAGAATAATACCCACTGAATTCAGACACTTTCGTGTTGGTACGATTCCTGTCAACGCAACAGACCAACTTCACATTCATAACCCTGCCTCGCCCATCGGGCGACTATCTACCCACACATTTCCGCGATTTCTCCCACAGCAAACAGCCTTGCTTTTAAGCCCCCGCAGCGATACCTTCCCCCGGTCGCGGCCAATTCCGCGGCCGGGTTTGGCGACCCGAACGAAAAGGCGCATCGGCGCCCCCGACCACGATTGCAGGCGCTTTTTTTGCGTCCGCAGTTTCGTGTAATGGCGGCTGTGCGTGGGAGACCTTCGGGTCTGCCGAGTTCCTTTTCCTCGGTTCGCCAACCTGCGTACAGCTGCCACCCTAACCGTTTGGCGACGGTGAGGGCGGTGCTTCAATCGAAAAGGAAAGCATGCATGCACACTTCAAATCTATTCAGAATCCCCGCATTCGTTCCCCACCGTCGTTTCTCGAAGGCTTTCAGCGACATCACTGTCAATGCAGCAGGCCTTAGCTTCCTCCACCAGGGGGTGCGCCATGTCTGACCAAGAACGCCTCTCCACCCTCCAAAGCTACGCCTGGACCCTCGAACTGCTAGGCGAAGCCTTGGTCCAGCACGACGAAATGCTGGAATGCGAACACAACCCGCGCCTGAGCTTTCGCAATACGGCCGGCATCCACCAGGCGATCCGGATCATCAGCCGGTTGGCCAGCGAGCAGTGTGGCAAGGTAATGGAGCAAGCCGGGCGCGCCTCGACCGATTAGCAGAGTCATGGCTTGCTGGAGGGCGTCGTGGTCGTTTTCACGACCTCGGGCGCCCCGGCGAGAGAGTGCCGTAGCGTGCACATCGTTGATCCGGACGTTTCCACAGCGTCAAGTCTGGTCAAGGAAGGCATGAACACCTGCATTGCGCTTGCTGTCGTGGCCAATGGATTTTCGATCCATACCGCTTGCGTGGTGGGGCAGGGCGACAAATGGAATCCGTAGTACGCTCCAATGACTAGGTATTTCCAATACATCTGGCTTGTTCCCTGAATCGCCAGGTTTGCCTTTCGAACGGGAGAAACGCCATGACGGATGAAAACAACGATAAACGCCCTGCTTACCAAGCAGCGTGCCATTGCGGCACCGTGCGTTTCTCACTGCGGTTGACGGATGGTCTGCGTACTGCACGCAGGTGCAACTGCTCGCTGTGCCGTATGCGCGGGGCGGTAGCGGTGTCGGTTAATCTGGGCGATATCACGGTCACCCAAGGTGAAGAGGCGCTGACGCTCTATCAGTTCCACACCCGGGAAGCCAAGCACTACTTCTGCTCGAAGTGCGGCATCTACACCTTTCACCAGCGGCGTTCCTCGCCGGACCAGTATGGGGTGAACGTTGCTTGTATCGACGGGATGAGCCCGTTCGATTTTGCAGAGGTGGCGGTCAGTGAAGGGCGTGTTCATCCCAAGGATCGGGTGGGGGGTGGCGCGGAGGTTGCGGGGTGGGTGCGGTATACAGCTAACCCGGCGTGTGATCAGGGCTGAGGGCATCGCCCATGTTCGCGTGGGTCTTCGGGATCTGGCTTTAGCCAACGGGGTAGGTGTAGGTCTTAAACCGCCACAGCCCAGCCCGTGCAGGCCAGCTCGAACAGCACCAGACTGACGCCATAGCGGGTAATGAACTGCGCGTCCGAGGCTGGCAGTGGGGCCGCTTTGCGGCCCATCGCGACGCAAGGCCGCTCCTACAGGGTGAGGTGGCGACGCAAGGGAATAGCAAATGGCTCAAGTTGAGTGGAACGCTTGCGCCGCTCTCGGGCATGGTAATCAGGCAAGGCGCGCTGCCAGCACTTTGCAGTAACCATTCACTGGCCAATGCCAACTGCCGAGGATTTTGCATGGATCAGAACAGAGACAGCCTGAAAACAACCAACCCTATCGCCGGGCTGCCGGGGGCAGTATTCGAGAAAGCCTGGGAGGTGCGTTGGGCCCTGAAACTCACCTACGTGTGCCTGTTCATGGATATGGCTTTCATGACAGCCCTGGGGACCACTCTGCTGGATTTCTCGGGGGACATGGCTACGGTCTGGGGGAATATCGGGCGGATCTTTGTGAGTGTCGTGGTGTTTTGCCTGGCCGTGTCGGTGTGCGTTCCAGTGCTTGCGCAGGTCGCGGTCATGCTTGGTTCCTACATCCCTTGGCACTGGCTACAGAGCCGGCGCGATTACTCCCTGCTGCACAATCACGTGACCTATAGCGCCTTGAAAGAGCACAGCCTTCGTGAAGGCAATGAGTTCCTGTTCAACTACTGGCGCAGCAAGAGCCAGCAACGGGAGGTGTGGCGTCAGCAGCGCTACCAGGCCGGTGTTCTGGTATTCGGGCTGGTAGTGATGGCCATTGCCAACGCCAATGTCGGGGCGCATTACCAGTTGCCTGGCTTGATGCATCAGGTCACCGCGCTGATTGGCTGGGAGGGCTATCTGGTGCTGGGGGGCATTACGCTCTGCCTGTTGCACTGGGCGTGGTGGGCTGCGGATGAGATTGGCCAGGTCTACTACCCGCCCTTGGCAGAAAAGCTGAGGGAGCGCGACTACTGACGCCGGGGCATGTGAGCCAGGATAACTGGCTCACCCGCTCATCCGGCTCAACCCACCGCAACCGCCGCATTCAGCACCAACACCACGATCAACCCCACCACCGCCACAATCGACTGCACCACCGAGATGGTCTTGGTCGCTTCCCCCATGGTCATGCCAAACGACTCTTTCACCATCCAGAAACCGGCATGGTTGGCGTAGTTGAAGAACAGCGAGCCACAGCCGATGGACAGGGCAAGCAAGGGCAGGTTCAGGCTGGGGTCAGCACCTGCCAAGGGGGCCAGCAGGCCGGCTGCGCCGACGATGCCAACTGTGGCCGAGCCGGTAGACACAGACAGCAGCATGGCGATCAGCCACCCCAGAATCAACGGCGGGAATGCCGATTGCTGGGTCAGGTGCACGATGGCATCGCCAACCTTGGCGCTGGTCAGCATCTCCTGGAAAGCGCCGCCGCCGGCAATGATCATGATGATCGAGGCAATCGGCTTCAGGCTTTTGCCCAGCGCATCGCGCAACTGCTCGGCGTTGCCACCGCGCGCCAGTATCAGGCTGAAGCCTGCGAACAGCACGCCCAGCAGCATGGCGATCAGTGGGTTGCCAAGGAAGCTGGCCAATTCCAGCAGCGCATTGCCCTTGGGCAGCAGCATTTCGGCAACGGCGTGCACCAGCATCAGGATCGCCGGCAGCAGCGCGGCCAGCATGCCGATCAATACACCAGGGCGGGGTTGGCCGTCGGCCTGCTCAGCCAGTGTGAACTGGTCCAGCAGTGCCTGATCGGGGCGGGTGCTCATGCGCCGGGAAATGAACATGCCGTACAACGGGCCGCCCAGGACCATGGCAGGGATCGCGGCAAGGAAGCCGTAAAGCATGGTCGGCCCGACCGAGGTCTTGAGCACGGCAATGGCGGTCAGTGGGCCAGGGTGCGGAGGGACCATGCCATGCATGGCCGCCAAGGCGGAAATCACTGGCACACCTACGTACACATAGGCAGAGCCCTTGAAGCGCGCCTTGGCCTCCAGCTTGCGTGCCACGCTGAAAATCAACGGCAGCATGATCACGAGGCCCACCTCGAAGAACATCGGGATGCCGATGACGAAGGCCACCAGCATCATCGCCCAGGGGATCAGGCGGTCGGGGGTGCGTTTGAGGATGACATCGGCGACCTGTTCGGTAACGCCAGCATCCGCCAGGATCTTGCCCAGCATGGCGCCAAGGGCAATCACCACCCCGACCGCACCCAGTGTCTTGCCGGCACCGGTGAGCAGGTGCGAAACGATACTGCCGGGTTGCATATGGGTCGCGAAGCCCACGCCAATGGACACCACCAGCAACGCCAGAAGCGGGTGCATCTTCAGGCGCGACACGATCAGCGCCACCAGCACCAGAACACTGACCAGGGCGGTCAGCAACAGCTGAATATCTAAGGGAGTCATGCAAGGAGTCTCGGTTGGGCAGGCGCGTCAGCGGCAAACAGAAGGTGCAGGCAGGGCAATCAAATGTGCGGGCTGGCCAGCATGCAAAGGCATCGGGACGGGGAGTGCGGTCATGGAACGATTCACCTTGTTATTTGGTCATCTATATGAATCTGCCCAGAGTATTTGCGGTCAACCGGGATACTGTCAAGGGTGGGCCCTGGCAGCCGCGGCGCCAAGCCCAGCCGTGAACAACCCATCAGGTGCTGAACAAACGCCGTTCCCGCGCCCACACGATCGCTTCACTGCGGCTGTGCACATCGAGTTTGGAATAAACCGTTGCCACGTGGTTGCGCACCGTGTTCAGCGCCAGGTTCAGGCGCGCCGCAATCTCCTTGTCGGCCAGCCCTTCGCAGATAAGCGCCAGCACATCCCGCTCGCGGCGGGTAAGGTCGGTGAACGAGGCATCGGGCAACCGGCCGGTGTTGATACGTTTGGCATTGGCCAGCTTCTCGATCAAGGTCTGGCTGAACCACGATGCATCCTGCATGACGGTCTCGATCGCCTCGACCAGTTCCAGCTCCGAGCGCTTGCGCTCGGTGATGTCCATCAGCACCAGCAGGTAGCACGGGGTGTCCAGCAGGCTCACGGTGTCGGCTTGCAGCATGCAGTCGAGCGGGTCGTCACCTTTCTTGCGCAGTTTCACATCCAGCGCCTCGATACGCCCGCTCTTTTCCAGCGCATCGAACACCTGCGCTGCCACCCCGCGGTCGGCAAAGAAGTCGATTTCGGCCACGGTTTTCCCGATCAGCTCCTGGGCGGTGTAGCCCAGGCTGTCGAGGAACGCTTCGTTGGCATCGATCAGTTGCTGCTTGTCGGCGCTGCACAGCAAGGTCGGCACCGGGCTCAGGCGAAACGCCTTGGCAAAGCGCTCTTCACTCTGGCGCAGGGCGTTCTCCGCCTTACGCCGGGGCTCCAGGTCGGTGAACGAAAACAGCATGCAATCCTCTTCGTGCATGTCCAGCGGCTGCCCGGCCACGATCACCAGCTTGGTGCCACCTTCTGGCAAGCGCAGCTCGGCCTGCATCTGCGGGATGGTCGCGCCTTCTATCAGGCGCTCGATCGCCAACTCCTTGCGCTCGGCGTTTTCCAGCACGTCCACTTCATACACCGAGCGGCCAATGACGTTTTCCCGCACATGCCCGGTCATTTCCAGAAAGCCCTGGTTCACCTTGATGAACCGCAAGTCGCTGAGGCGGCAGATAACGGCGGGGGCAGGGTTGGCGTTGAAGGTTTTTTCAAAGCGCTGCTCTGCGCTGGCCCACTCGGTAGCGTCGGCCAGTATCAGCACCAACGATTCGGCCTCGCCCTTGCTGTCTTCCAGCACCATGCTGCGCACCCGGTGTACCCGGCTGCGCGCCTCCTCATCGCCAACCGGCGAAACCTCGACCACGACATCGCTGAACACCTGCCCCGCCGCCACGCGGGCAATGGGGTACTGGTCGGCTTCCAGTGGATGGTTGTTGCGGTAGCGCAGGGCAAAGCGCTGGCGATAACCCTCGGCGTCCCCGCCCAGCTGTTCCAGGCTGTCGACCCCGTGCATGCGCAGGGCGGCTTCGTTGGCCCAGATGATCGTCTGGTCCACTTCCAGCAGCATCACGCCATCCGAAAGCCCGGCAATTATCTGCTGCAGCTGGCGGCGGTTGGTTTCACGGGCAAGCACGGCGTCGCTCATGGGCGTCCCCCGGTCGGTAATGGCTGGTGTGGTGACTGGCGTTGAGCATAAACGCAGCAGGCACCGGCAGATTGGTGCCAATGCACTAGTGCGGGTGGGGCAGATGCATCAATACACCCTTGTATGGGACCTGCAAACTGGCCATGACGTTGCATCAGGCACCCGTGGCCGGTGCAGCCAGTTCCCATTGACGAGGATGCATAGATGACTGAAGCCTATGTAAGCACCCCGGCAAATGCCGTGAGCCCGCTGCGGGTGTCGTGGAGTGCAGTTTTCGCCGGGGGGGCCATTGCCTTGGCTACCTACCTGGTACTCAGTGTGCTGGGCACCGCCATCGGGGCCGGGGCCGTTGACGCGATGGCCGATGGCAACCCGCTGCGTGGCTTTGGCACCGGTGCGGGGGTGTGGTTGTTCGTCAGCACCCTGGTTTCGGTCGCCGCCGGTGCCTGGGTTGCCGGCCGCACGGCGCCGGGCCGCGGTGGTCTGCATGGCCTGTTGAGCTGGACGGTGACCACATTGCTGGCGACCTGGCTGCTGGCTTCGCTGGCCGGGGGCGTGGTCGGCACTGCCGGCAATATCGCCGGTAAAGGCCTGTCGCTTGCCGCGGATGGTGTGGCTGCCGCCGCACCGGCAGTCGGCCAAGGCATCAAAGAGCGCCTGGGTAAGCAGGGCATTTCGCTCGACTGGGACAGCCTGGAAGCGGAGCTGAACAAGACCCTGCAGCAGTCCGGCAAGGCCGAACTGAACCCGTCGAACCTGGAGCAGCAGGCCGATCAGGCGCAGGCGCAGGGTGAGTCGGCGGGCCGTATTGCCGCCGAGGACCCGACCCAGGCCGTTGACCAGCTCAAGCAATGGTTCGACCGGGTACGCAAGGCCGGTGAGCCTGCGCTGAGCGCGGCAGACAAGCAGGCCCTGGTCAACATCGTGGCGGCGCGCACAGGCAAGAGCCAGCAGGAGGCCCAGCAGATCGTGGATAACTATGCCCGTGCCTATCAGCAAGCCGCCGAGCAGGTGCAAGTGCTGAAAGACCAGGCAGAGCAACAGGCGCGTGAAGCTGCCCAGGTAGCGGCCAGCAATGTGTCCAAAGCCGCCTGGGGCACGCTGGTAACCCTGCTGCTTGGCGCTGCCTTGAGCGTTGTGGCAGGCCGCTTCGCCCTGTCGTCACGCAAGACCCGGGTCGTGAATGTGTGATCACCCGCCCAGGTCTGCCCGTTTCACTGTAACCCCAACCCACATGTACGGATGTCGTTGAAGGAGAAAAACCATGAGCAGCACGTCTGACAAAGTCAAAGGCATGGCCAACGAAGTGGTTGGCAAGGTCAAGCAAGCCGTCGGTAAAGTGACTGGCAATACCGAGCTGGAGGTAAAGGGCAAGGTGCAGGAGAAAAAGGGTGAAGCCCAACAAGTGGTGGGCGATGTGAAGGACGCCGTCAGCAAGGACTAGCCGACTGTCGCCCCACCCACCAGCGGTCGCCCTCGGGCGACCGTTCTTGCATGTGCCCGCTGCGCCCAGGCACTGCTCAGCGCTGGTACGCCTTGCCGAAGTGCCGTTCCAGGCGCGCTTGCACCAGCTCCAGCAGAATCGAGAGTACCCAGTAGATGATTGCCGCGGTAGTCAGCATTTCCAGGTAACGGTAGCTGGAGCGCCCGTACGACTGGGCCAGGAACATCACTTCCCACACCCCCATCACCGAAATCAGCGATGAATCCTTGAGCATCGAGATGAACTGGTTGGCCGTGGGCGGAATGATCACCCGCATGGCCTGGGGCAGCACGATGTAGCAGAACGTCTGCGGCGGGCGCATGCCCAGCGCCAGCGCCGCTTCGCGCTGGCCGCGCGCCACGCCGAGAATGCCGGCGCGGAAGATTTCACTGAGGTACGCGCCGTAGTTCAGCGACAACGCAATGATGCCTGCGCTGATTGCGCCGGGCACCAGGCCGACCTGTGGCAGGCCCAGGTAAATCAGCAGAATCTGGATAAGCAGCGGCGTACCGCGGAAGAACGACGTGTAGAAACTGGCGATACCGACCAGCACCGCACTGCCGGACAAGCGCGCCAGGGCTGCGGCAAAGCCCAGCAGCACCGAGACCACCATCGAGCACAGGCACAGGAACAGGGTCAGCGCTGCGCCTTGCAAAAAGCCGTTAGGGCCCAGTTTGAAGCCGGCGAGGTTGGGGAACTTCTCCACAATGATCGCGAACTTCAGGTCGAAGCTGAGGAAGAACGCCACGAACAGACCGAACAGCGCCAGCCAGGTCAGCAGCAGCCGGGTGCGAAAGCCGAACAGGCTGGCGCCCGTGGCTTTGGCCGCGGGCTTGGGGGAAGAAGGGAAGGTGCTCATTTGCTGATATCGGCGCCAATCCATTTCTGCGACAGCTTGGCCAGCGTGCCATCGGCTTTCAGTTCGGCAAACACCTGGCGCACCTTGGCATCCCATTCAGGGTCGCCTTTCTCGATGGCCACCGAGTTGGGCTCTTCATACAGTGGGGCGCCGGCCAGCTTGAAGCGCTTATCCTGGGTCAGGCGCGGCTGCGCGGTCACCAGGTTGGTAAGAATGGCATCCAGACGCACGCCGGCGCCCAGGCCCAGGTCCTGGAAGGCGACGTTGTCAGTGTCGTAAGGCGCAATCTGCACAAAGTCGAAGGGGTAGTCGATCTTCTGGTCTTCCTTGCCTTCGATCACCAGGTTCTTGTTCAGGTAGCTCTCGTAGCTGGAGGCGCTGGTCAAGCCTACCTTGCGCCCATCCAGGTCCTTGGCCCCATGAATGCGCTCATCCTTGGCATTGACCACGATCACCGCCGGCGATGCGTAGTACTCCACCGGGAAGTCGAACACTTCGGCGCGCGCCTTGCTGGGCGTCATCGAGCAGATGCAGATGTCGTAGCGGCCGCTCCAGCGGCCGGCGGCGATCACGTCCCACGACGGGGTTTCCAGGCGCAGCTTCACGCCAAGCTTGTCGGCCACAGCCTTGGCCACATCCACGTCGAAGCCGTCGAGTTGGTTCTGATCATTGAGGAAGGAGAACGGCGGGTAGCTCTCCATCAACACGTTGACCATTTCCTTGCGCGATTCAACCCGCTCCAGCGTGGTACCCGCCAGGGCCTGGGACGCAGTGGCGAGCAACACGAGGCCCGCGCCGAGCACAGTAGAAAAGCGCATGTACATACCTGAAAAGTTTGCCAAAAAAGAGAAAGTGTATTTAATAGTTATAAACCTTTCTCTCATAATGAATTTTATTCATAAGCACCTTCAGAGTAGTTATATGACACAGCGCGCGATGGTTATTCTCGACGGGGGCATGGGCCGTGAACTGCAGCGCAGCGGCGCACCGTTTCGCCAGCCCGAATGGTCGGCGCTGGCGCTGACCGAGGCGCCCGAGGCCGTGGTAGGCGTGCATGCGGCGTTCATTGCCGCGGGTGCCCAGGTCATTACCAGCAACAGCTATGCGGTCGTGCCGTTCCACATTGGCGAGCAACGTTTTGCTACAGAAGGCCAGCAGCTGGCCAATACCGCCGGCCAGCTGGCGCGTCATGCCGCCGATAACGCTGCACACCCGGTCAAGGTAGCGGGTTCGCTGCCACCGCTGTTCGGCTCTTATCGCCCTGACCTGTTCCAGCCTGAGCGGGTCGAAGAAGTATTGAAGCCGCTGCTCGCCGGCCTGGCGCCACACGTTGACCTGTGGCTGGCCGAAACCCAGAGCGCCATCGCCGAAGTACGTGCCATCCACGCGCAACTGCCCAAAGACGGCCGCCCGTTCTGGGTGTCGTTCACTTTGCAGGACGAGGACGTGGATACGGTGCCGCGCCTGCGTTCCGGTGAGCCGGTGGCTGATGCCGTGCAAGCGGTAGTCGGGCTGGGCGCCGCAGCGGTGCTGTTCAACTGCAGCCAGCCGGAAGTAATCGGCGCGGCCATTGACGTCGCCCGTGCCGTTATCGGCCAGCAAGGCGCAGAGGTGGCCATCGGTGCCTACGCCAACGCCTTCCCCCCGCAGCCCAAAGAGGCTACCGCCAACGACGGGCTGGACGAGCTGCGAGAAGACCTGGACCCACCGGGCTACCTCGCCTGGGCCAAGGACTGGCGTGAACGCGGCGCCAGCATGGTGGGCGGCTGCTGCGGCATTGGCCCCGAGCACATTGCCGAGCTAAAGCGTCACCTCGGCTGACAGGTTCAAAGCCTTCTGTACGGCAAGCGAAGCGGCTAAGTTTTGGAATTGCTGGAACTGACGGTAAGGTTTCAGCATCTTCCATGCATCATGCGCCACGGGCAGTCGTGTTCGGACTGCCCAATGATGGAGCGCAGCGCTGAACGCCCGAAGGAGTAACGCCTATGCCTGAAAACCAGAAACGCAGGAGCACCATCAACCCACCTGTCTTTTTCACCAGTGCAGTACTGGTGCTGTTACTGGTGTTGTACGCCACAGTGTTCCAGGCGCATGCCCAAAGCGTGTTCGAGCATGTTCAGCAGTGGATCGTCACCAATGCAGCCTGGTTCTACATCCTCACCGTCGCACTGGTGCTGATCAGCGTCGTTTTCCTGGCCGTAAGCCGCTATGGCGACATCAAGCTGGGCCCGGACCATAGCGAGCCCGACTACCCCAACAAAAGCTGGTTCGCCATGCTGTTCTCTGCCGGTATGGGCATCGGCTTGATGTTCTTCGGTGTAGCCGAACCGGTGATGCACTTCATCAACCCGCCGGTGGGTGACCCCAATACCGTAGCCGCCGCCCGCGAAGCCATGAACATCACCTTCTTCCACTGGGGCCTGCATGCCTGGGCGATCTACGCCATCGTGGCGTTGATCCTGGCCTACTTCAGTTTCCGCAACGGGCTGCCGCTTACCCTGCGCTCGGCGCTGTACCCCTTGATCGGCGAGCGTATCTACGGCCCTATCGGCCATGCAGTGGACATCTTCGCCATCCTGGGCACGGTATTTGGCGTCGCCACCTCGCTGGGCTACGGCGTGCTGCAGATCAACAGCGGGCTGAACCAGTTGTTCGGCCTTCCGATCAGCACCTCGGTGCAGGTCATTCTGATTGCGGTTACCTGTGCACTGGCCACGCTGTCGGTGGCCAGCGGCCTGGACAAGGGCATCCGTATCCTGTCGGAGCTCAACCTGGGCCTCGCTGTGATCCTGATGCTTTTCGTGCTGGCGGTAGGCCCTACGGTATTCCTGCTGCAGGCCTATGTGCAGAACACAGGGGCCTACCTGTCCGATATCGTCAACAAGACGTTCAACCTGTTTGCCTACGAACCCACCGACTGGATTGGCGGCTGGACCTTGCTCTACTGGGGCTGGTGGTTGTCCTGGTCGCCGTTCGTGGGGCTGTTCATTGCGCGCATTTCCCGTGGCCGCACCATTCGCGAGTTCGTGTGTGGCGTGCTGTTCGTCCCGGCCGGCTTCACGTTACTGTGGATGACCGTATTTGGCGATTCGGCCATCCACATGATCCTGCACGGCGGTATCAAGGACCTGGCCACGGTGGTGGATCAGGACAGCTCGCTGGCTTTGTTCGCGTTCCTCGAACACTTCCCCTGGTCTACGGCCATCTCGATGCTGGCAGTGCTGATGGTGGTCGTGTTCTTCGTTACCTCGGCCGACTCGGGTGCGCTTGTCGTGGATATGCTGGCGTCCTCCGGCAGGGGCCATTCACCGCTCTGGCAGCGCGTGTTCTGGTCGGTCAGCATGGGCGCGGTGGCCATTGCCCTGCTGCTGGCCAACGGCCTCAAAGCACTGCAGGCGGCCACTATTGCCAGCGCGTTGCCGTTCGCGATCATCCTGCTGTTCTCCATCTGGGGGTTGTTCAAGGCCCTGGGGCTCGACGCCACACGGCGTGGGCTGCGCACCCAGGCATTGCCAGGTCAGCGGCAGGGCCGTCAGAACCACGGCGGCTGGCAGCGCCGTTTGCGCAACATCGCCATGATGCCGCGCAGGGCGCACGTCACCCGCTTCATCGCCGACGTGGTCAAGCCCGCATGCGAAGAAGTGGCCCAGGAACTGCGCAAACAAGGCTATGAGGTGACCGTGGACGAGCGTGACGACGGCCGCATCACGCTCGAGCTTTCCCATGCCGGTGAAGGGCGCTTCAAGTACGAGGTTCGCCCCCGGGCATTCAATACGCCGAGCTTCGTCATGCGCGACGCCGATGACAACAGCGATGCGCGCAAATACTTCCGGGCAGAGGTGTATCTGCGCGAAGGCGGGCAGGACTACGATGTCATGGGCTGGAGCCGCGAGGATGTGATCGGCGACATCCTCGACCAGTACGAGCGCCACCTGCATTACCTGCACGTGGTCAGCTGATGCCGTTTACGTGCGGGCGATCGCTGGAATCGCCCGCACGTAGACCAGCTCGCAGATCAGTTCTATCAGTGTCTGGGTAATCACCGCCGCTGCCGCCAGCGTGCGCCACTGCTCTGGCAAGGCAAGCGCCAACGGCAGTACCACCAGCGAATTGCGCGTCGCCGCACTGAACATCACGGCGCGCTTCTGTTGTGCCGGCAAGCCCAGCAGCCTCGCTGTTGCCCAGCCGATGGCCGGTGCCACCAGCGCAAAGCCCAGGTAAACCGGCACTACGGGCAACAGTTGCGGCAGGTCGTGCAACACGACCCGGATCTGTGAAGCGATCACCACGAACAGCACCAGCGCCATCGCCGGTACAGGCATCCAGGCCCAGGCATCGTTCCACCGGCTCACCCCACGCCACTTGCCGACCAGGGCACTGGTCCACACGGCCAAGGCCAACGGCACGACGATCATCGCTACGAACGCCTGTACGAAAGGCCCTATCACCAGGTTCAACGGCTGGCCATCGTTGAGCATGAGCGCCAGGTAAAACGGCAACAGCAGCAGTTGCAGCAGCAACAGCACGGGCGTGGCGGCCAGCATGAGCCGCGCATCGCCTTTGCCCATGTGTGTAAACACCACCACGTAGTCGATGCAGGGTGCCAGCAGTACCAGCAAGGCGCCTGCCAACAATGCCGGCTGGCCCGTCAGCCCGCGGGTCAGGGCCCACACCAGCAAGGGCACCAGCACGAAATTGGCCAGCAGCAAGGCAACCATGAACCGTCGATTGGCCAAGCTCGCGCGCAGGTCCAGAAAGGGTATCTGCAAGAACATGGCGTACATCAGCATGGCGATGGCGGGTGTGATCAGCACTTCCAGCACTGAAGCCCCCCCACTGGTGAAAAGGCCGAAAGCGCAGGCCGCCAGCACGGTGGCGAAATAGATCAGCGTTTGCCGGGTTTCGAGTTGGTCTCTGGTCAAGAAATTACCTGCTGAAAAAAGTGCGGGCCATGCGGTGCCGGGCACTGCAGCCAGTGGTTGTTTTAAGACTCGTCTGAGTTATCCGCCAGCGCCGTCGCTGCATTCTATGTGCAGCCTACACAACAACCACAGGACGTCGTAATGAACATTCGTGCCATCGCTATCGCCGTAGCTGCAACCATGACTGCCCCTGGCCTGGCCAGCGCGGCCAATACCATTACGTTCAGCGGGGAGGTCACTGACCAGACTTGCTCGGCTGTCGTCGATGGCAACACCGAGCCAACCGTCGTCATGCAAAGTGTGCCAGCCAGTGCGCTGATCGGCGGCTCCGGCAAGAACACCGGGGAAACCAAATTCACGCTGCGCCTGACCGGTTGCGCTGCGCCAGCCGACGCCAACGAGCAATTCACGACGCTGTTTCAAGCTACCAACCCTACAACGCTGGGCAACCTGACCAACACGGCCACCAACGGCGCCACAGGCGTTGCGTTGCAGTTGCTCGATGCACCCGGCGGCAGCCCGGTAAACCTGGCAGGTGGGGCGGCAGTCAGCGCGGGGCAAATCGTCCTGAGCGCCGGCCAGACGTCTACAAGCCATGACTATGCCGTGCGTTATGTCTCCGAGGCAGCCACCGTCACCGCAGGCCCTGTCCTGGGCGCCGTCACTTACACCCTGCGTTACGAGTGATGCGTGCACGCCAAGCTTTCTGACTGCCGCCATTGGACAGTACTCATGGCGGCAGGCCTTCGAGGTAAATGCATGAGAACTTCGTCAGCAGGCCGGCTTCGTTCGGTCGCCATTGCGCTTGCGCTGGTGCTGGGCATGACGGGTACCGCATTCGTCCAGGCCAGCGTAGTGGTGACCGGTACCCGGGTCATCTACCCCGGGGATGCAAAGGAAAAAACGCTGCAACTCACCAATCAGGATGCCTTCGCCAATGTCGTGCAAGCCTGGGTGGATTCCGGTGACCCGGCCTCCACGCCCGAAACTGCCAGGGCCCCGTTCATGGTCAACCCGGCCGTGTCGCGTCTGGCCCCGGGTAGCGGGCAGTCCCTCAGGCTCATCTATACCGGCTCGGCATTACCCGGCGACCGGGAATCGGTCTTTTATCTGAACGTGCTGCAGATCCCGCCACGCAATACCGCGCACGCCGACAGCAACCAGATGTTGCTCATCCTGCGTAATCGCCTGAAGCTGTTCTACCGCCCTGCTGCCATTGCCGGAACGGTTGAGCAATTGCCTGAAAAACTGCGTTTTAGCCTCGTGGGCCAGGGCGCCAGCTGGCAGGTGCTTGTGGATAACCCAACGGGGTTCTATGCCTCATTCGGGGCTGCGACGCTCACCGCGGGTAACCGCCAGGTAAAGCTGCATGCCACCATGGTGCCGCCCTACGGCTCGGTGCGTTGGGCGCCGGAGAGGGGCGGCCTGCTCGAGGGCAAAGCCCCCGAGCTCAGGGCGCAGTTGATCAACGACTATGGCGCACGCGTGGGCATCACTCATGTGTTGCAGCGCTAATCTGCGGCGCAACACGGCCCTGCTAGGTGGTGTTGCCTTACTGATGGCGCGGTTAGCCCACGGCGAAGGCGATTACCGCTTCGATGACAGCCTGCTACTCGGCTCGGGTCTGGCCGGCGGCAATCTGGAGCGTTTCAACCAGGCGCAGCAGGTCGATCCAGGTACTTACCTTGTCGACGTGTATGTGAACACGCAATACGTCAACCGAAGTGAAGTGAGCTTTCGGCCGCAAAACGATGTGGTCGAACCCTGTTTGTCCGAGCAGTTCCTGCACCAGCACATGAACGCGCGCAAGGTCGAGACGCCCATCGTCGATTCGACCCAATGCATGGCCCTGAGCAAGCGGCTGCCGGGATCAATGTTTCAATACGACTCCGCCCGCTTGCGCCTGGACCTTTCAGTACCCCAGGCATTGCTCTACATCAAGCCGCGCGGCTACGTCGACCCGCAGGACTGGGACGCGGGCAGTGCCATGGGCTTCGTCAACTATGACGCCAGCCTTTACAACTCTCGCTATCAAGCGTCAGAAAGCGAAGCTGCCAATTATGGTTACCTGGGGCTGAACACGGGCTTGAACGTCGGGCTGTGGCGTTTGCGGCATCAGTCCAACTACAGCTACTCAAGTTTCGGTGGCACCGCGGTCAGCCGCTGGAACAGCATTCGCACCTATGCACAGCGCGCAATCGCGCCCTGGCAAAGCGAGCTGACGGTGGGCGACAGCTTCACCGAAGGCAACTTGTTTGGCAGCATCGGCTTTCGCGGCGTGCGCCTGGCCAGCGACGACCGCATGCTGCCGGACTCTCAGCGTCAGTATGCTCCGCAGGTACGCGGCACGGCGGCGGGCAATGCACGCGTGGTGATCAGCCAGAATGGCCGCAAGGTTCAAGAAACCACCGTAGCGGCTGGGCCATTCGTTATCGACGACCTGTACGGCACGGCTTACAACGGTGACCTGGACGTGCAGGTGATCGAAGCTGACGGCAGTATCACGCGCTTCACCGTGCCCTATGCGGCAGTGCCCGACTCAATCCGCCCGGGCATCTCGCGCTATAGCGCAACCTTAGGCCAGGTCCGCCAGACTGATACCAACCAGGGCGTCTTTGCCGAGGCCACTTACCAACGGGGCCTGACCAACGCAGTGTCCGCCAACCTCGGGGCTCGGGTAGCGCAGGACTATTTGGCTGTGCTGGGCGGCGGCGTGCTGGCAACGCCTTATGGCGCGTTCGGGCTCAACAGCACCTTTTCCAGTGCCACGGTAGAAAACCGTCAGCACAGGCAAGGCTGGCGCATGGGGCTGAGCTACAGCCGCACCTTCCAGCCTACCAACACCACGCTCAATCTTGCCGGGTACAGATACTCAACTCAGGGTTATCGGGATTTGGCCGACGCACTGGGTGCCCGGCAGGCCACCGTGCGCGGTGAGCGTTGGGACTCGACCAGCTTCAAGCAGCGGAATCAGCTGACCGTGCTGGTCAGTCAAGGGCTGGGCGGGTATGGCAACCTGTATCTGTCCGGGTCGCGAAGCGATTATTACGACGGCAAGAGCCGTGATACGCAGGTGCAGTTCGGTTACTCGAACACCTGGCGACAGCTTAACTACAGCCTGGCCTATTCACGTCAGCGCACCACCTGGTACCGCGATAAGGCGGAAAGTTCAGAACTCAGTTTCACGAACCCGGCGGACGTGTACGACACCAGCAATAGCAGCAATACCCTGACGCTGACCTTCTCCATGCCCTTGGGCAGCTCAAGCCGGGCACCGACCATCAGCTCAATGGTGACCCGGCGCTCAGGTGATACGAAAGGCAGCAGTTTCCAGACAGGTATCAACGGTACGATGGGCGCACAGCGTGACATGAGCTACGCGATCGCGGCCAGCCGTGACAGCGCCGGGCGCGGGACGAACTGGACCAGCAACCTGCAGGCGCAGAGTGCCGTTGCCACCTTCAATGGCGGCTTTTCGCAAAGCGCCGACTATCGGCAGATCAATGGCGGCATTCGCGGAGCGGCCGTGGTGCATGAGGGTGGTCTCACGTTGGGTCCCTACGTCGGGGATACCTTCGCGCTGGTGCGGGCCAAGGGCGCGGGCGGCGCGATCATCCGGGGTGGGCAGGGGGCACGTGTGAACGCTGATGGGTATGCGGTGGTGCCCTCTTTGTCACCTTACCGATACAACCCTGTGGGGCTTGACCCCAGTGGAATGGGTGAACAGGCCGAGTTGATCGAAACCGAGCGAAAGGTGGCCCCTTATGCCGGTGCTTCCGTGCTGGTCGACTTCAAGACCTTGCTTGGGCATGCCTTGTTGATCCAGGCCAGCTTGCCGGGCGGTAGGGCAATCCCCCTGGGAGCCGACGTGGTCGACGAACAGGGCACGACCCTTGGCATGGTAGGCCAGGGCGGGCAAGTGTATGCACGTGCCCAGGCCGACAGCGGGCGCTTGCTGGTGCGTTGGGGCGCCGGCCCTAGCCAGCGATGTCAGCTGCCCTACGACGTCAACAGCGCCACAGCCGCCAACAGTCAGGGCTTCATTCACCTGAAAAGCATATGCACGCTCAATGAGGAACCATCATGACGCTCAGGTCCTGGCTGCTGACGGCCATCCTGCTCATCCCTGCTCAACACGCCTGGGCGACCTGCTACAGAGTGACCTCCGTGGGCGCCGCCAACACCACGGCCAACGCTGCGATCAGGCCCGGGGAGGGTACTGCCGGCGCCTGGGCCGGTGCATGCGACACGTGCAATGGGTCATTGGGCATACCGAGTGTGATCAACGTCAGTGACCCAAGCTTTCAACCTTATGGCACGTTGATCGCGAGCTCCGTGGTCCCCTTCACCCAGTATGGCGCTACGGCTGGCTACAATCCGGAGTACGTATTTTTTCGCTGCGAGGGGCAAGATGCGGTTTACGAAATGTGGTCTACCAATGGCGATGATGTCTACAGTGGCTGGTTCCAAGGGGGCGACAGCGTCGGCCTGAGCCTGGGTTTGCAGGACGCCTACAGAACGGCCTGGCCGAATGTGCTGTTGCGCTTGACCCATCTTGCAAGCGGCGAGCCGTTCACTCACATCTGGCGTGAGCGCAGGCTCACTGGCCTGGACATCGATTCTCGCGGCTATCAGCTGGTCAAGGCCAAGAACCTCAGCGCCGTGCGTGCTGAGGTTTTCAGCGCACCGAGGGACCCTACTTACAACTATTACAGCGACACGGTCTCGTCGCAGCTCTATGCCTATGCCCAACCGGCGGCCTACATCGCGATCAAGGGGCCGGGCCTTGCTTATCCGACGGTAGGGCAAACCCACTACGGTAACTGGAGTGGCTGGTATGGGAACTGGCCTGGTGCATTGGGCCTGTACAACCAGGTCACGCTAAAGCGTTACCCCACCTGCAGCGTGTCGAGCGTTACACCCTATGTGGTGTTTCCCTCGATCAGCGTGAGCGAGATCAACGCCGGGGGCAGCCGCGAGGTGCCTTTTCAGATCAATTTCCGCTGCCAGAGCACTGTTCTCAACAGCGCCAGCGCCAACGGTACAGCCATTGGCATCAAGGTTTCTTCCGGTGCCCTGGCTGCGTCCTCTTCCTTGGGCCTGATCAACGCCCAAGGTGGTCTGGCCTACTTGCTGTCGGACCGTTATGGCCAGGCGGGAATGGCGCAGGGGGTGGGCATTCGCGTGCTGCGCGGCGGCGCTCCCATCAACTTGCTGGCCAATGAAGACTCTGCCAATGGCAGTGGTGCAGCGGGTCGAGGGTGGTACCCGGTTGTCAGCAATACCGCCAACCTCACAGGCACTATCAATGGTATCGGCCAGTACACCGAGACGTTCAGAGCTCGATTGGAAAAGCTCTCCATCGGCACCATGCCGACGGTAAGGCCTGGTCGAGTCGAGGCCACTGCGCAAGTGGTGATACGTGTCCAGTAGCTACGCGCAGGGCCTGCTGCTGGTCGTCGTCGCGCTGGTCAGTACGGTCACCTGCGCGGGTGTCACTGCTGAGCGTACCCGGGTCATCGTGCGTGAAGGTCAGCGTGACACTTCCTTGGCACTGGTCAATCAAAATGCCTATCCAGTCGTGGTTCAGGCCTGGGTCGACAACGGGGAGCTGAATGTTACGCCGGACACCGCAACTGCACCCATCATGCCGCTTCCGCCAATGTTCAGGCTCGAGCCCCGGCAACAGCGAAGCCTACGCCTGGTGACTACCGGGCAGGCGTTCGCACAGGATCGAGAGTCCCTGTACTGGCTGAATGTGTACGAGATTCCACCCCGGCCGCGCGAGGCGCTGGGCGAGGGCTCGACCCGGCTGACGATCACGCTGCGCACCCAGCTGAAAGTCATCTATCGCCCCCAAGGCTTGTCGAAGAAGGCCGAGACAGCGCCTTTGCAACTGGTGGTCAAAGCCCAGGGCCGCACTGTGCAGTTGCATAACCCGACGCCGTTTTACATATCCCTGGCGCAGGCGCAGATCGGCGATGGCAAACGCTCGATCGTGCTTGATGCGCCGTTGTTGACGCCATTCAGTACGCAGCGCCAGACAGTGGGCGGTAACGTGCCCAGCGACGCGACGTTCCACTACACATGGCTGGACGATGATGGCAATGCGCAGACCGGCGAGCGCCCTGTCCTGGGCGCGATGCCCCACAGCGTCGAACCAACGCCAGAGGCCGCTGCAGCAGATTGAGATTCGTCCTATTCAGCAATGGCATTGGTGCCCCTAGGCTGGCTGCATGAAGCTAGCCAACCTGTTACCTGCCGCTCAGTGGAACCTGTCGACGCCTATTGCCGCACGCAATTTGTTGCGCCTGTTCGCGATCACCCTCGTCGCGGGGTTCTACATTGGCGCCTACGGTTACATGCGCATGACCTTGAACGAGGAAATCTCGTCTCGGCGCAGGTACATGAACGAGGCCATTTTCAACGCCCAGGATTTCTTTGTCAGCCGTCAGACCTTGCTTAAATCGCTAGGGCTGTCGACGGTCAGGCATGCTGGCTCCTCGGGTGGCGAGGCGTACATTCCAGGCGAGGAAGTCCATGTTTTCCTGCGCCAGCCCAGCGGTACATGGAGCTTGTGGCTGACGCCGCGCATGCTGGATTTCCTGCGAACCAAGCAGACCAGCCTGTTGTATGTCCCTCACGCCCTTGATGGGCCGGTGCAATGGCTTTTCAGTCAGCCTCAGCGTCCTCCTCTGGTCCCCAACACTGTGTTGCAACGGCTGCGCGGCTCGACTGGCGAGCCTGGCCAGGAGCAGATCTTGCTGGCAGACGCTGGAGATGGAAAATCGCCTCCGCTCTATATTTTCATTGCCATGGATGAGCGCGACCGGGCTTCAGGGTGGCTGGGCCTTGAGGTGGAAGGCTCGCAACTGCTCGCAGCGCTGTCGCATGAGCAGGCCGGCGACTTCCAGCTCGTGGACAGCGCAAGCCAGATCATCGCCAGCAACGATCGGGAGCAACAACTGAGCGCTCGGCGCTATACGGCAACGCCTATCGATGACGGCTTTGGTTGGGAAGGCGGACATTGGCTTCCGGATCGGCTGACCATCCGCAAACAACTTGATCATTCGGACTGGCAGATCGTCTACAGCATGCCCTTGGCGTCGTTGGTCCCCGTGCTGATTCTGCCGTTCGGGTTGGCAGTGCTGATCAGCGTCGCTGTTACGCTGTTAATGCTGTGGTTGGTTCGTCGGGTCGACGTGCGACTGATCAGCCCGGCAGCGGCGCGAATCGATGCATTGGTCGAAAGTGAAGCGTTCAGCAGTGCTGTCATCCGCACCGCCCCGGTAGCGCTGTGTGTGCTGCGTCGTAGTGACGGCGAAGTGGTTTTGGCCAATCGGCTGAGCGAGCAATGGCTGGTCATGGGCGATGAACGCACCAAAGCCTGCCAGGACTGGATCACCCGTGCCTTCAGCAAGCCTGCGCAGACCAGTTGTACAGAAGAGCTGCAAATGGCCGACGGCCGTCATCTGTGTCTGAGCTATGCCCCCACTCGCTACAGGCGTGAAGACGTTCTGATCTGCGCCTTCAGCGACATTACCGAGCGCAAAACCGCCGAGCTGTCGTTGCAGCAGGCCAGGGCCCTGGCCGATGCCGCCAATGAAGCGAAGACACTGTTCCTGGCGACGATGAGCCATGAAATCCGTACGCCCCTGTACGGCATGCTGGCCACGCTTGAATTGCTCTCCCGTACCCACCTCGACAGCCAGCAGCGAGGGTATCTCAATGCCATCGAAGGTTCATCTGCCACTTTGCTGCAACTGATCTGCGACGTGCTGGATGTGTCCAAGATCGAGGCAGGCCAACTGGCGTTGGAAACAAGTGCGTTTTCCCCGATCGAACTGACGCAGGAAGTGATGAAGGGCTATATGGGCGCCGCCCATACAAAAGGGTTGCAGTTGCTCAGTTGCATGGACCCGCAGCTTCCTGAACAGGTCCTGGGCGACAAAATGCGCACCCGTCAGATCCTTGGCAACCTGCTCAGTAACGCGGTGAAGTTCACCAGCAGTGGCCGGATCATGGTCAGGCTCCACATGGTTGGGGTCGAAGGTGAGCGCATGATGTTGCGCTGGCAAGTGGTCGATACCGGGCAGGGCATACCTGAACAGGACCAGCAGTACTTGTTCGAGCCGTTCTTCCAGAGTGGCCCGAGTACGAACACTGTTGCAGGAACGGGCCTTGGCCTTTCCATCTGCAAGCGACTGGTCGAATTGATGAGCGGCTCTATACGGGTGTTCAGTGAGCCGGGCTTGGGCAGCAGCTTCTCGTTCACACTGCCGCTTGGCCAATTGGCGCTTGATGAAGACCAGTACTGGGCACAGCCATTGCTCAATCAGGAAGTAGCTGTCTATTCCGGTGTTCCCGAACTGGCCGAGCACGCCGCAGGCTGGCTGCGTCGCTGGGGGGCGCGAGCGCAAGTAACGACCGCGCGGGACGTGCCTCATGAGCCAGGCACCGTGCTGGTCGAGATATGCCCCGGGCCGGCCAGCTCGGCAGCCATCGAGCATTGGCCAGGTCCGGTGATACGCGCATGCGCCGATGGTCATGGCCTATCGCGTCCTGCGGCTCAATGTTGGCAGGTGGCGTTGAATGATCTTCAGTTGCTCAACCGGGCTGTGAGCCAAGCCCAGGGTATAGAGGCGCGTCACAATGCAACTGCCCGCCAGGCCATGATCGAAACCAAGCTGTGCATTCATGTACTGGTGGCTGAGGACAATGTCATCAACCAGCTCATATTGCGTGACCAGCTGGAAAAACTGGGCTGCACCGTTACCCTGGCCAGTGATGGCGAGGAAGCACTCGCCCTCTGTCAGATGCACGTTTTCGATCTGGTGCTGACCGACGTGAACATGCCAAGGATCAATGGGTACCAACTGGCGCAGCGCCTTCGCCAGCTAGGCCACGCCATACCCATCGTGGGCGCCACCGCGAACGCGATGCTCGATGAGGCAGAGCGTTGCCTGGGCGCCGGGATGGATCAATTTCTGGTCAAACCGTTCACGTTGCATGCGCTCTATCAGTGCCTGTTGCCGTACCGAAAGGTCTCGCCCTGATGCTCTACCGCGTCTTGATCGTCGAGGATCATCCGTTTCAACTCCAGCACCTGGCACAGCTGTTCCGATCCGTCGGCGGGTTTGATGTCGAGCTGCAAGGGAATGCCAGTATGGCGATCGAAAGCTTGCGCAACCAGGCTTACCACCTGGTCGTGACGGACCTCATGATGCCCCAGCTGGACGGTGTACAGTTCATTCAGAAGATGAGCCTGTTACCTACGCCACCGGCCCTGGGGCTGATGACAGCCGCTTCTACGCGCATGCTCGCCGGCGTCGCCAAGGTTGCCGAGAATCTCGGTATGCGCGTCGCAGGCATGATCAGTAAACCTTTGCAGATTCATCACGTTCTTGCACTGCGCCATTACCTGGACCGCGGGCGCACCCAAGCCAACCGCCAACCTGTTGCCTGCCCTGGCGTGCATTCGGCGCGAGTGCTGACCCATGCGCTCCAGTCAGGCGAAATACAGGCCTGGTTCCAGCCCAAGAAGTCTCTGCTCGACGGCCGCATCGTCGGTGCGGAGGCGCTAGCCAGGTGGCTGCATCCGGTCGAAGGTATCCTGATGCCTCGGGCATTTCTGGCCGAGCTGGAGTCAGCGGGGCTCGACCTGCAGCTGCTGTACAGCATGCTTGAGCAAACGCTTGCCGTTCAGGCGCTGTGGGCGGCTCAGGGGCACAGGTTACCGGTCTCGATCAACCTTCCCACGCATCTGCTTGACCAGCCCGACCTGGTCGACACGTTGCACAGGGCAGTGCGAGCGCGAGGCGCTGATCCCAAAACCATCACCTTCGAGTTGACAGAGACGTCTACCACTCGCCATTTCAGTGACTATCTAGCGGGCACGTGCCGGTTGCGCATGATGGGTTTCGGTCTGGCCCAGGATGATTTTGGCAAGGGGTACAGCTCCTATTCCAACTTGATAACTACGCCTTTTACCGAAATGAAGATAGATCGTTCCTTGGTCAATGGGTGTGCAAAAAGTCCTGACATGGCTATCGCCCTGGCCAGTGCGGCTGAACTCGGGCGAGCACTGGGAATGGTCACGGTAGCAGAGGGCGTCGAAACCCGAGAGGACCTTGAAGTTGTCCGCAAGGCACGGTGTAACCAAGTGCAGGGGTTCATTATTTCCCCGGCGGTAGACGGTACAAGGATGCCTGCGCTGCTGAACGGGCAGAGCTATGAGTGAAACGTATGAAAAACCAGGATGAAACGTTTCAGCTTTAAGATAATGAAGCCATTTGGCATGAATTTTGTGTCCAGGAGAGCACTCCTACCTTCATAGAGTGATGTCGACGATCAACACCATGAAAAATGCAAGCTTGCGCATGGATAAACTTGCGCGCAGCTCTCAACGTCTGAACAAAGCCATCCTGCTGCTCAGCGGGCTTTTACTGTTGTTGTCCAGTACATGTTATTGGGCGGTATCGCGTCTTCTGGAATCGGAACAGCAAAGACTCGAACTGCACTTTGCCAGGGTGATCGAAATCATCCATGAGCATGAGCTGTTTCTGCGTAACCTGACCAATAGCCTGCCACCCAATGGTGAGCTTCCCCCGCCTGTGAGGCAGGGCGTCATGTTGCTCGATTCGGTCAGCACTGACGGCAGAACGTTGACCAAGGCTAAAGGCTTCGAACTTTCATTACCCTTCACAATTGCCTACACGGGGGACTTCAGACCCGAGGAAGTAAGCGGCGCTCTGGGGCTTGGGCTGCGTCTGACCGACTACTACGGCGGGTTCTGGGCTCGCTCCTTCTACGCATCGCCGCAACTGTTCGTGCTCGAGCAGGGAACGGGCGCGAGTATCGCCGTGCCTGCTGCCGGTGACCAGCGTCAGCATCAGCCGCTGCTGCCTCGCCACTATGTAACCGTGGTAGATCGCCTGGTGAAGTTGCTGGCCCAGCCCGATCTACCGCTCGATCAGCGTGTTCATTGGGTGCGAGCGCCTGCCCGTCTGTACAACGACAACCTGCGTATGGTCGCGCTCATGGGGCTAGGGCCAGCGCATACCCTCAAGCCGAGCGCAACGGGTGAACACTTGATGGCCTTGGCCGCAGTGATGGACACCGAGCAGGTGGACGAATTCGAGCGCGTGCTCAGGTTGTCGGTCTACAACCAGTTCACCCTCATCTCGCCGGACGGCAAGGTGTTGATGGGCGAGCGCAGTGATGGGGACCCGGCGCCGCTTGGGTTGAGCTTCAACCGCAACGGCTTGCGTTTCAAGATGATCTCGTCGTCGGGCGACTCATGGACGGGGCTGTATGCCATCAGCTACAGGGATTTCCTGCGCTATGCCAAGTGGCCGCTTCTTGGTCTTGGCCTGACGATCATCGCCGCCGTCCTGTTGGGGCTGTGGGTCAATCACTGGTACAAATCGCGCATCGTCCGGCCTGCTCAGCGAGCACAGGTCCGGCTTGCCGAAAGCGAAGCCTTCAGCCGCATCATCCTGCACAACGTGCCGGTAGGTTTGTGCGTTGTTCGTCGTCACGACCACCGCGTGCTGTTGGAAAATGAGCGTGCAGCGCAGTTGGGCGTTACCGCAGCGGTACTGCAACTGCTGCGGGACAACCATGGTGACGAGGCCCCCGGTGAACTGTGCTTGCTGGTGGATGAGCGTTATGTACAGGTCGTGGCTGTGGCTACGCGTTACGACGGCGAAGACGTGTTTCTATGCGGTTGTAATGACATCACTCGCCACGTTGACGAGCAACTTCAACTCAACCAGGCCCATCAACGTGCAACGGCTGCCAATGAGGCCAAGACGGTCTTCCTGGCTACCATGAGCCATGAAATCAGAACCCCGCTGTACGGCGTGCTGGGCAACCTCGAATTGCTGTCGCTGACCGAGCTCAATGAGCGGCAGAGGCATTACCTGCAGATCATCGAGAATTCATCTGCCGTGCTGTTTCAGTTGATCAGTAACGTGTTGGATGTGACCAAAATTGAATCTGGGCAGATGGCCTTCGAGCATGCGGCCTTCGATCCGCGGCAACTGGTAGACGACGCGCAGGCCAGTTTCAAAGCCACGGCTCAGGGGAAAGGGTTGCAGCTTGACGCTGAAATCGATGCACAGGTACCCGCGCAGGTCCAGGGCGACGCCGGGCGGATCAGGCAGATCTTGCACAACTTGCTGGGCAACGCAATCAAGTTTACCCCCTCCGGGCGGGTACGCCTGCGGCTGATCGTTCACGAACGCCATGCCCAGGATGTGCTGCTGCAGTGGCAAGTCACAGACACCGGAAAGGGAATCCCCGAGAAAGCCCTCGAACACCTGTTCAAACCGTTCTATCAGGTTTCCGCAGGGCAGGAAGGAGGAGCCGGGCTCGGGCTTTCCATATGCTCGCGGTTGAGTGAGTCGATGGGCGGCACGATGCGAGTGGTCAGTGAGCCTGGTTTGGGTAGCAGCTTTTCGCTGTTCATCCGTTTGCCCGTCGTTATCGCGCTATCCCAGGCCGTGAAGGCTGTCCCACGGGTGGTCTCGCAGGCGGCGTCTGCCCCATTGAAGTTGTGTGTGTTGGTGGCAGAGGACAACCCGGTCAGCCAGGCTGTGCTGCGTGAGCAGCTTGAAGCCATCGGGGTTTCCCCTACCGTAGCAGCTGACGGTCAGCAGGCTTTGCAACTGTGGCAATCCAAGACGTTTGACCTGGTCATCACCGACATCAACATGCCGAAGGTGAACGGTTACGAGCTGGCCCGCCAGTTGCGAGAGGCAGGCGTCCAGGCGCCCATCATTGGCATCACTGCCAATGCGTTGCGCGAAGAAGGCGAGCGCTGCCTGCTGGCGGGGATGAACGCCTGGGTAGTCAAGCCTTTGAGCCTCGGTGCTTTGCGTCAGGTGCTGATGAGCCATTGCCATGGCTTGAGCGAACCCTACGTTGCGAACGATTCAGGCAAGGAGGATTTCTCGGGCTGGCTGTCATTATCCCAGCCCATGCGCAAACTGCTTGCCCAAACGTTGGCGAGCGATATTGCGCAGTTGGAAGGGGGGGTGACCGAGCACGATGCCGTTCTGGTGCAACAGCGGTTGCATAGCCTGGGCGGTGCTTTGGCCAGCGTTAACGCCACTGCCTTGTGCAGCGAGTGCCTACGCCTGGAGAACATGTTGCAGGAGCTGCCGCTGGACGTACGCGTGAGCGAGCAAGTCATTGCCCTGTGCGGGCGCCTTGCCAAGGTCGCGCAGCGTTTGTCAGACGAGATTCCCGGATGAGCCTTGTCCCCTATTGGAGTATTTCTGCATGCCTCATCACAAGGTTGTCCTCGCCGACGACCATCCCATTGTTCTGCTAGGGGTGCGTGAAGTCATTCAACGCATCGGGCGCTATAAGGTCGTCGGCCAAGCCACCAACTCTTCCGAATTGATTGAACAACTGCGCCTGCACAATCCTCGCACCCTGATCACTGACTTCAATATGCCGGGCGATTGCACCTACGGTGATGGCTTCAAACTCATCGAGTACATTCTGCGCCACTTCCCGGATACTCAAGTGCTCATTCTGACCATGATCTCCAACGACCTGATCCTCTCCCGCCTCCAGGAGTTGGGGGTTGCCGGGGTCATTCAGAAAAATCACCTGCATGATGAAATCGAAAAAGCGCTCAGTGCAATCCGCAAGCGGCGTCGATACCGAAGCCCGCTATCGGCGCCCACTTCCGTGGTGCGTGAAGCGGTCAGGGTCGAGGAGCGGTTCAATCAACTGTCGCCCAGGGAGCTTGAAGTCGTTCGGCTCTTTGTTACCGGTATGACCGTAGGCGATATTGCCCGGCAATTGTCGCGCAGCAACAAGACAGTCAGTGCGCAGAAAATCTCGGCGATGCGCAAGCTCAACGTTGACAGTGATCAGGATCTGCTGACCTATTGCATCGAAGCCAGGCAATTCCAGTAATTCACCGCGCTGGGCGGCAAACCCTGTGAGAAGTGGGCGGGCATAAAAAAACCGGCATTGAGCCTAATGCCGGTCAGTTAAGTAATTTGGGGCCGCTTTGCGACCCTTCGCGGGCACGCCCGCTCCCACAACGTGTGGGAGCGGGCGTGCCCGCGAAGGGCTGCAAAGCAGCCCCAGTAACGCTTAACTGACAGTCATTAGGCCTTGAGCCGGCTTTTCTTCTGGCGATCAGCGATCAGTTGCCGTAAACCGGCAGCTTCTTGCAGATGGCCTTGACCTTTTCACGCACGGCATCGATCACCGCTTCGTTGTTCAGGTCGGCCAGGATGTCGCAGATCCAGCCAGCCAGTTCCTTGCACTCGGCTTCCTTGAAGCCACGGGTGGTGACGGCTGGGGTGCCGAAACGCAGGCCCGAGGTGACGAACGGCGAACGTGGGTCGTTGGGTACCGAGTTCTTGTTGACGGTGATGTAGGCTTTGCCCAGGGCAGCGTCCGCATCTTTACCGGAGATTTCCTGCTTGATCAGCGACAGCAGGAACAGGTGGTTCTGGGTACCGCCAGACACCACGTCGAAACCACGCTCGATGAACACTTCGGCCATAGCCTGGGCGTTTTTCACGACCTGCTGCTGGTAAGCCTTGAACTCAGGCTGCAGGGCTTCCTTGAAGCAGATGGCCTTGGCGGCGATGACGTGCTCCAGCGGGCCGCCCTGGGCGCCAGGGAACACGGCGGAGTTCAGCTTCTTCTCGATTTCTTCGTTCTTGCGCGCCAGGATCAGGCCGCCGCGTGGGCCGCGCAGGGTCTTGTGCGTGGTGGTGGTGACCACGTCGGCGAACGGTACCGGGTTCGGGTACACGCCAGCGGCAACCAGGCCGGCAACGTGAGCCATGTCGACGAACAGGTAGGCACCCACCTTGTCGGCGATGGCACGGAAGCGGGCGAAGTCCAGCACTTGCGAGTAGGCGGAGAAGCCGGCAACGATCATCTTCGGCTTGTGCTCGACAGCCAGGCGCTCGACTTCGTCGTAGTCGATCAGGCCGTTGCCGTCGATGCCGTACTGGATGGCGTTGTACAGTTTGCCCGAGGAGCTTACCGAAGCACCGTGGGTCAGGTGGCCACCGTGGGCCAGGCTCATGCCCAGGATGGTGTCACCGGCCGACAGCAGGGCCAGGTAGACAGCAGCGTTGGCCTGGGAGCCAGCGTGCGGCTGAACGTTGGCGTAATCGGCACCGAACAGCTCTTTGGCACGGTCGATGGCCAGTTGCTCGACGACGTCGACGTACTCGCAACCACCGTAGTAGCGCTTGCCCGGGTAGCCTTCGGCGTACTTGTTGGTCAGCACCGAGCCCTGGGCTTCCATGACAGCCGGGCTGGTGTAGTTTTCCGAGGCGATCAGCTCGATATGCTCTTCCTGGCGCAGGGCTTCTTGCTGCATGGCTTCGAAGAGCTCGGCGTCGTACTTGGCAATGGTCAAATCACGGCTGAACATGGCGGTCCTCAAGGATCGGGGTAGTTTGGGGGGGCATTCTAACCGATTGATTCGCGGCTGGCATATGAAGTGGCGTCAAGTCGCGGACCAATGGGTCTCATGTTGCATCCCGCGCCGTGTCTGGGCTGGGCGGGGATTGGAGTTGACTTTGAAGTCCGGTTTCTGGGGGGCTTTGCGCCCCAACGCCGGCAAGCCGGCTCCCACAGGTTGGCACATGGCTGGAAGTTGGAGCGGTCGGTGTGGGAGCGGGCCCGCCCGCGAAGAATCCAGCGTGGTGGCTGGCACCGGCTACGCCGGTGTTCGCGGGCACGCCCGCTCCCACAAGGTCCTGCTGAATCAATAATTCATGTGTTGCGATGAGGGCAGTGCAGGCAGCGTCAATGGAACATGAACAACGTCTCGTTGGCGAACTGTGCCTCGAACTGATGCGCCGGCATCGGGCGCCCGAACAGGTAGCCCTGCACCTCGTCGCACCCGTGCTCGCGCAGGAACTCCAGTTGCTCGTGGGTTTCCACGCCCTCGGCGATGACCGCCAGGTTGAGGCTGTGGGCCATGGCGATGATCGCCCGGGCAATCTGTGCGTCCTGCTCGCCTTCGGGCAGGCCGTCGACGAAGGTGCGGTCGATCTTCAGCACATCAATGGGGAACTGCTTGAGGTAGTTCAGCGACGAGTAGCCGGTGCCGAAGTCGTCCACCGCAATGCTCAGGCCAAGGTTCTTCAGGCTGGCCAGTATCTGCAGCGCCTCGTTCACCTCACGCATCAGGATACTCTCGGTCAGTTCCAGCTCCAGGCACGCCGGCGGTAGCCCGCATTCCTCGAGGATGGTGGCAATCCGGGTGCCCAGCTGGCCATCGGAGAACTGCCGCGCCGAGATGTTCACCGAGACTTTCGGCACCCGCACCTTGGCCTTGTGCCAGGCCTTGAGCTGGCGGCTGGCCTCGCGCAGCACCCAGTCCCCCACATCCACCACCAGGCCCAGTTCCTCGATCACCGGGATGAAGTCGCCGGGCGGTACCAGGCCGCGGGTCGGGTGCCGCCAGCGCAGCAGCGCCTCGGCACCGGTCAGGCGTTTGCCATCGCCACTGAACTGCGGCTGGTAGTACAGGATGAACTCGTTCTGCTCCATGGCGTGGCGCAAGTCGCTTTCCAGCTCCAGGCGCTCCAGGGCGCTGGCGTTCATCTCGGCCTGGTAGAACTGGAAGTTGTTCTTGCCGCGTTCCTTGGCGTGGTACATGGCGGTGTCGGCGTTTTTCATCAGCTGGCTCAGCTCGCTGCCATCCTGCGGGCTGAGGGCGATGCCGATACTGGCGGTGACGAAGAACTCGCGGTTTTCCAGCACGAACGGCCGCACCAGGCTGGCAAGGATGTTCTCGGCCACATGGATGGCACGGTTCAAGGCCATTTCCCGGGTCGCGCGCGGTTGCAGCAGCAAGGTGAATTCGTCGCCGCCCATGCGTGCCACGGTGTCGTCGTCGTCCACGCAGGCCAGCAGGCGCAAGGCCATGTCCTTGAGCATGCGGTCGCCGGCGGCATGGCCAAGCGAGTCGTTGATCGGCTTGAAGCGGTCGAGGTCGAGGAACATCAGCACCACCCAGGCCTTTTGCCGCTCGGCCTGTTGCAGGGCGTTGTACAGGCGGTCCTGGAACAGCGTGCGGTTGGGCAGGTGGGTGAGGGCGTCGTAGTAGGCCAGGCGGTGAATGCGTTGCTCGCTGGCCTTGCGCTCGCTGATGTCGGTAAAGAAGCACACGTAGCTGGCCAGGTCGCCCTCATCGTCCAGCACTGCGGTGATGCCGACCCAGGCCGGGTAGTGGTCGCCGTCACGGCGCTTGAGCCACACCTCGCCCTCCCAGCTGCCGCGCTGGTGCAGTTGCTTGACCACGTAGCGCAGGTGGCTTTCCTGCTGTTCGTCGACCGTGAGCATGCTGGGCAATTGGTCGAGCACGTCGCTGACGGCGTAGCCGCTGACCCGGCTGAACGCTTCGTTGGCCTGGACGATATAGCCGGCCGGGTCGGTGATGAGAATCGCCGAGGTCGAGTGCTCGAATACCGTCGCGGCCATGCGCAGGTCTTTTTCTGCGCGGCGCTGCTGGCTGATGTCGCGGCCGACCCCCAGCACACCTTCGAAGCGCTGGTCGTCGTCCCACACCAGCACCAGGCGCAGTTCGATCGGGATCTTGCGGCCATCGGCGCGCAGGCAGTCGAACAGGAACAGCTGGGTCGGCAGCTGGCTGCGCAGCTGGGCCAACTGCTCGGCGTCGCCCATGGCCTTGCTGACCCGCTCCATCAGGCTGTAGATGCCGGTGAGCTGGGCCGGGTTGGCGATGATCGACTGCCAGCCGTTGGTGAAGATCCACTCGGCCTGGTAACCCAGCACGCTCTGCACCGACGGGCTGACGTAGTTGAGCTGGAGCAGGCTGTCGGTGGAGAAGATCACGTCGCTGATGCTTTCGGCCAGCATGCGGTAGCGCTGCTCGCTGTCACGCAGCGACTGGCTGGCCTCGATCTGTACGGTGACATCCTTGCCAACGCCGATGATGCGCGTTATCAGGCCTTCGGCGTTGCGGGTCAGTACCTGCTCACGGATGTCGTAGCAGCGCCAACTGCCGTCCCGGTGGCGGAAGCGCAACTGACAGTGCAATTGCTGGTCGTGGCCATTGTTCCGCTGTTGCTGGCGCAAGGCCTGGTAGTGCGCAGCGTCTTCGGGGTGCAGCAGCAGTTCCCAGAAGCGCTCGCCCATGTGTGCCAGCTCGGTACGGTCGTAGCCCAGTGTCTGGCCGAGGTGGCGGTTGCTGAAGATCATCCGCTGGCTGAGAACATCCTGCACGTACAGCTGGTCGGGTACGGTGCGCACCACGTCGGACCAGAAGCTTTCGCGCTCCAGCAGCGACAGTTCGACCTGCTTGCGGCTGGTGATGTCGCTGATGCTCAGGATCACCGCCTGGTAGTCACGCCGTTGTTGCGGCAGGCGCGCCATCAACCACAGGTGCAACTCGCCACCCAGCGGTGACGGCAGGCGTACTTCCAGCTCCAGCACCTGGCGCTGTTCGATCAGCGCGTCGATCAGTTGCATGCCGATGCTGTCGCGGCCATCGCCGGTGCCGTCGATCAACCGCTGCCAGGCGCCTTCATGGCAGTCGATGTTCAGTAACTGGCGGGCCACCTGGTTGACTTCGGTGATCTTCAGTTCCAGCAGCAGGGACCGGCGCAGGCCTGGGTCCAGGGCCAGGCTGTGCTTGAGTGCGGCGCGGTTGCGCAGGTGGTAGCGGTCCAGCTGGCCCGGCAGGCTCGACAAGTCGAGCACGCACAGGGCCACGCCGGTGCCTTCGAAAATTTCCTGGTAGCGCCGGCGGTCTTCCTGCAGCGCACGCTGGCGCCGGCGCATGTTGATCAGGGCCAGCACCGGCAGCAGGGCGCAAAACAACACCAGCAGGCATTTGCCGATCAGCGCCGGCAGCAGCTTCTGTTGCATCAGCTTGGCGTCGAACAGGCCGCGCAGTTGCCAGGTGCTGTTGTCGATGAAGGCCAGCATCACGCTTTGCAGCGGTTCATCGCTGGTAGCGGTGGGGGCATGGCGCTGCAGCACTTCGCCGGTGCGGCTGTTTTCCAGCAGCCACAATGGGTGGGTGCCGCTGTCCAGGTGCAGGGTGAGCTCGCGGTAGTAGTCTGGCGACAGGCGCAGCAGCCAGTAGCCGCGGTCCTGCTCGGTGGCCTGGCGCAGCAGCATGTACAGCGTGTGGTTGTCGGGCGAATTGGAGAAGAAGTACGCACGCCCCTGGTTCAGCGCCAGTAACTCGTCCAGCCACTGCCGGTCCGGGCTGCCGGCCAGGCTGTCGGCGCGCAGCTGCCCGGTGCTGTCCAGCCAGGCCAGGCTTTGCAGGTCGGGCAGGCGCTGGCGCAGGGTATCCACCAGGCTGGGCATGGCTGCGGGCGTCGGCGGGTTGATGTAGGGCTGTACCACATTCACCGCCTGCTGGGCCTTGAACGCCATGTTCAGGTTCAGGTGGTCGGCCATTTCCACGCTGGCATCCAGGCTCTGCGCGCGCAGGTCGGCCTGGGTGTGGTTGAACTGGGCGAACAGTTGCCACAGCAGCAGGCCCAGCAGGATCAGGGCCAGCAGCGCCAACGTGCCCTTGATCGACCCGCGCAGGGTAGAGGCGGGTGCTTCAGGCGCGGAACGCAGTGACGACGGGTGAGTAAGATTGATCAAGCGCTGATCCTGCGATTGGGCTGGCGATGGCAGGGACGAAACGTGCACGGCATGTACCGATGTCCGGCAGTCACACCGTGGTGGCGCACTATAAGGCCGGACACCCGAAACCGGCTAGCATGCCTACGATTATGGCAAAGTGCCAGCTATCTGGACCGATGGCGACTGCCCGCCGGTTCGGCAAGCCCCTGCAACCTGTGCGAGAATGCCGCCCGCTTTACATGACAACGCATCGGAGATGTTCGCTTTTGGTTACTCACTTTTCCTCCAATGGCCTCGATTCCGCCTGTGGGCGTAGCAGTCAGACCCTTGTCAGCACTGCCGTGACCGAGGACGTATCCTGCAAGTCTTGCCAGCGTTCGCTGAGCAAACCTGAAGCGGCCAGTTCGGCCAAGCCCAAGGCCCCGTCGCTGGCTGAACTGCGCAAGACCGCCAAGGCGGCAGCGCCGGCAGTGGCTGCGGCCCACAAGCCTGCAGCCAAGGTGGTCAGCACTGCCGCTGCGGCAGCCAAACCCGCGAATGTTGCCGAGCAGCAGCCTGCCCGTACCAGTGGCTTCAGCGTGAAGTCTGCCTGGGCCGCGCGCCTGGCCGAGCAGGGTGACCGTTGCCGGTTGCCGCGTGGCAAGGCCCGGCAGCGTCACGTCTGAGCCATCTCGGCAGCTGTGCTGCCTCTTTCGCGGCTAAAGTCGCGAAAGGGGCGGCACAGGCAACACATTTCCCAATAGATCACACCGTTCCCTGCCCACCATCGCCCCGCCTATGAAACGCCGTGCGATGGCGTAGAATGGTCGCCTTTGTTCAATTACACCCAAACACACATCTCCCTGGCCAGCGCGTCGGGGCGATCGTCGATGTCTTTACTTACCTGATTAGAGGGCTTGGTTTTGGCTCAATACACCAATCTGCGCTATTAGCTTTTAGTTGCGTTTTCTGATTGAGCGTTTTTCCCTCTAGAATTCTGGGCTCCAGCCTGTCGGCAACGGCAAAAAATCTAAAAAACGTTGCTTTATATAATTTTTAGTAAAGTTTTGGCGCTTGTCGGGCCAGATGTAGCTTCGAAGCTTAACTTTTTCATCAGGCAGAAAGCGCGCTTCGCCGGTCATCGCATGTGTAGCGCAACTCTAATCTCTACAATTGCAGGTCTTAAGCACCCTACAGGCTGAACAGACAGCTGAGAAGTTTGATAACTGTATAAGATTGCAGAATTTGTAGGTGTTCTGGTGTACGCATGGATCATGCTTAGTTTTTCGACTTTCTAGTTTTAGCGAAAGTTATCTAGTTGTAGATGCTTGCAGGTTCTCCCGGCAAGCATGCTGGGTGTGCGGGTATCTGACTATCCTTGGAGTGGCGTTTTTACAGAGGGCGGCTCATCGTCCTCGCAAGCAAAGCCGCTCGTCGACTGTCATTGAAAATCCGAGCTGAGGCTTTGGAAATACTGGACAAATAGCCACCCTAGGCGATACTCTTGCAGTAGGCTTAGTGTAAGAGCTTTTAGAGTTTGCACTATAGTGATTATTGAAAAGGAGTCCGTTCATGTTAGCTCTCATTGATTCAGCCTGTTAGTTGTACTGCTTAGGGCAAGAATTGGTTTCATGAGTTGACTACTCTGAGAAACAACCTAATTGCAGGACCTATCAAATGGCTAACGGAAAAATACTACGGCAGCTCTTCAAGGCCGGAACACTCGGAGATCAGGCGGCCTTCCGTCGTGCTTCGGAAGCTATTATCGAAGAAGAGCGGCAAAAACAGCACCACCTTCTGGCCAATGATCTGGAACAAATTCTTTACGGCGGCGACATGCATGTTCAGTCCGCACGTAAACCGCAATTTACCGCTGACATTCCTGTAGATAAAGAGCGTGGGCTTCCGCTTCTCGATATTAGGCCGCCCAAGCGATCGCTCGAAGAGATCATCCTCCCTGAAAGCAGTGCCGTCATGATCGAGGAGATGCTTGAGGAGCATCGCCGCTCTGAGGTCCTTCGCAGCTACGGTATGAAGCCCTCAGGCAAGGTAATTTTTTTCGGTCCACCAGGTTGCGGTAAGACTCTTGCGGCCGAAGTGATTGCCTTCGAGCTGGACCGGCCATTGGCTATCGTCCGGCTCGACGCACTGGTGTCGTCGTTCCTCGGGGAAACTGCCGCCAACCTGCGAAAGGTGTTTGAGTTCATTTCGAAGCATCAGTTGGTTGTTTTGTTTGACGAGTTTGATGCGATTGGCAAAGAGCGTGGTGATAGTTCTGATCACGGTGAGCTCCGCCGTGTGGTCAATGCTGTATTGCAGATGATGGATGCTTACGATGGCCAGAGCCTCATTTTGGCAGCGACCAACCACGAAAGTATTCTTGATTCAGCAATTTGGCGCCGGTTTGATGACGCCATTGAATTTCCACTTCCTGATAGGAAACAGCTTACCGCATTGTTGCAGCTAAAGTTGCGGGGTATTCGCCGACAATTTGAGCTAGATGACGGCGAGTTGCTGTCAGAGCTTGAAGGGAAAAGTGGTGCCGATGTCGAACGAGTTGTTCGGCGTGCCATTAAGCGTATGATATTGCGAAACCAAGAGTTCCTCACCATCAAAGAGCTTCGTAGTGCATTGGTGCGAGAGGGTCTTCGAAAACACTGATCCGCTGCAGTCAAGGACGATGAATGGCAACGTATAAGCACCTGAGCTTTGAGCGCGAAAATCTTGACAATGCCCGCCGGACAAAAAGTCCGCCAAAGTTCGCCAAACGAGGTGACTTGCGCGGGCATGGTCAAAAGCTGAACGGCTACTTCGCCACTGCCGCAGGCATTGCGCGCCAGCAAATCAAATCCGCAGAAAACTCCCCTTTCGTGCTTAAGTTGCAGTATGACGGCGCGATGACCTTCGAAAATCTCCAAAAGCATGGCTTGGAGTTCATCAGTCAGGAAGGCAAGCAGGTGTGCGTCGTGTTCGCCACCGAGCAGGGCTTAGCGGTTTTCCAAGACCACCTGAACAAGCTCGGCGTCCTGGGTCAAACCGTAAGCTATAAGCAGATTCTCGAAGCCATCGAGGGTATTGATGCCTGGTCTGCCGAGGATAGGAAGAGCTGGGCGCTGCGCAATCTTGGCCTTCCAGATGGGGAGAACTTTAAGCTGGATGTTGAGCTATGGCCTCACTACGTCATGAATCATCCAGCGCGGATTCGCCTCGTCACGGGTTTTGAGAAATGGTTGGAAGAGTCTGGTATCCAGACTGTGCACAAGCTGAATTACGACAGCTTGGTCATGTATCGTGTTGAAGCTACGCAGGCGCAGGCTGACCTGCTTTTGAATCACAGCGATGTGCGTCTGGTCGATCGGATACCGCAGACCGGCATCACTTATGCCCAGCTGAACCGAGATATAGCTGAGCTTCCAGGCAACATTCCGCAACCTGCCCTCGAAGCAGCACGAGTATGCATTCTCGACAGTGGGATCAATACCAACCATCCACTTCTTAGATCCGCAATTGCCGAGAGTGAATCATTCGTTGAAGGCCAAGACGAATTCGATGAAGTGGGGCACGGTACCGCTGTAGCCGGCATCGCTCTGTATGGTGACGTTGAAGCTTGTGACCGCAGTAACTACTGGCGGCCGGAGTTTTGGCTCTATAACGGCAAGGTCATGCGGAAATGCCCAGATACCGAGAGTCCTATTTACGACGAGCACACCGTTGAGGCCACTCTGACGGAGGCTGTTGAGCACTTCGTAGGTTTAGGGTGCAGAATTTTCAACCTTTCATTGGGGAACAGTAATGCTCCCTATGACGGCAGCCACGTTCGCGGGTTGGCTTACATCTTGGATGTGCTTGCGCGTAAGCACAACGTCCTGTTCGTAGTCTCGACCGGTAATTTCATGGGGTCATCTGACCCAGCTGTACCTATCATTAGCTGGCGCGAAGAGTACCCCGAGTACCTGTTGCACGAGACCAGCGTCATCATTGATCCGGCACCGGCAATGAACGTGCTAACGGTAGGGAGTATTGCTCGACACGATGCTACCGTGGACAGTCAGCGTTATCCTGAAATTTATCAGCTATCTCCGTCCTGTGAGAATCAGCCATCGCCATTCACGCGTCATGGCCCGTCGGTTAAAGGCGCGTTGAAGCCGGAGCTGGTGGCTCATGGAGGAAACCTGGCGTGCCCGGTGCATTTCAGGAATAGCCAGTGGAAGACGGAAATGCGCGGCCTGGGTGTTCTGACCTTGAACTACCAGTTTCAGGGCAATACGCTGTTCAAAGAAATCTGCGGTACGAGCTTCTCTGCCCCCTACATCACCTACCTTTCCGGCCGTTTACTCAATGAATATCCGGACGCCTCGGCCAACTTGCTTCGAGCGATGCTGGTGAATCATGCCTCGCTGCCGAGCGAGATTGAGACCACTTTCTCTGACGAAATGAGGAAGGGATACAAGGTCAACAAAGCCACCTATAACCGTGAGATTTCTCGCGACGTTGCCGGCTATGGGCAGGTGAACGAAAGCGATTTGTTCCGATCCTCGGATCACTGCGTCGTGCTAATGTGCGAGGAGACGATTGAAAAAGACGCCTGCCAGTTCTTCGAGTTGCCACTGCCAGCGTCTTATCTGCGCAAAGCGAGAGGGCTGAGGGAATTGAGTGTGACTCTCGCTTATTCGCCAGCTGTGAGAACCACGCGGTTGGATTATCTCGCCACGCAGATTAGCTACAGGTTGGTCAAAGGTAAGTCGCTTGATGAAGTGCAGGCTCACTTCAACAAGGAAAACCAGGACGAAGCAGAGACACGGAATGACGATGCAGCGACCAATCGGGATATCTCTGCGCAGCTGAGAAGCAGAGGCACTGTGCAGTCCTCAAAATGGACCTTTAAGCAGCGCAATCCGGACGAGAAGTGGTTCGTGGTGGTAATTCGCCAGGATCGGGAGTGGAATCATCCGGATGTGCTGGTTGAAGAGCCCTACGCGCTTGTAGTGACGGTTTCAGACCGCGATAACGAGCAGGCACAATTATACACCGAGATTCAAGCCACTCTGGCTCTGCAGTTGCAGACAAGAGAGGAGGCACGTCAGCGGGCCGCGATATAGTTTGCAGAGCGAGAGCGTCTAGCCAGAGCTCTGTTGTTTATGCTTAGTTGACGGGGCCACCACACCAACTGAAGTACGCATTATGGTGGCTCCTTCTAGTTGCTAGTCGGAGAGTAAAGGTTGCCCAATGCCGGTAGGGCACCCGTGCTCTGCCCGCTTGTTCTCACCAGTTCTATCACATCTAATGGGCTATTACTATGATTGTTGGCTATATGTCGCGAATAGCATGAGGAAGTTTAAATGGCGGGGTTGTGGGAACCAGTCAACGGTGTGTTTACAGCCTCTGCATCGTGGGGGGCGAGATCGGATTTTTGGGATAAATTCGAATGGTTCCCGTTCATCATGACAGCTACGGCAGCCCTCATTACAGCGTTGATCGGTGCGTGGCTTGGTGCTTGGGCAGCTCAGCGAATTGCGGGTAGGAGCAAACTTCGCGACGAATTACAGAAAGAGCTGCGGAGCACCAATACTGGAATTATGCTGGCGCACACGATTGCTAATCTTGCTTACGCACTCAAGAAGCAGCATATTAAGGCACTGAAAGAATCGTACGATGAAGACTGCAAAGCCTTCGAGCTTTACAAGCAAAAAGTGGCTATGGGCAACGGACCAGCTGCTTTTCAGATGGCGCCTAATCTTAATCGGCTGGATGAGATCACGCCACCAATCTCAGCCCTTCAAGATATCGTAATGGGAAAAATATCCACTACAGGACGAGCTATTGCGTCGGTTACAGCATTAGCTGATGCTGTGAAAAATTTGAATGACGCCCTAAAGGGGCGGAACGAGCTTATCTTAATAATCAAAGAGGATAGGCTGCCAGCGGGAGCAGAAATACATCACTTTTACTTTGGCATTCCTTATGCGAAAGGTAAGGCAAATCTAGAGTATGGATGCTATGTTCAGGCGCTATCATTGTATACAAATGATGCAATTTTTTTCAGCATGAAGCTTTGTGACGACCTTCGAGAACACGGCATTCACGTAGCCAAGAAATACAAAAAAGAGTTTCGGGAAGAGTCTCAAGGTGTTAGCAGCTTCGTCTGGGACAAGGCGGAACAGGAAGGTTTGTTACCGAAGGACGAGGACTACGAAAGCTGGTTGTTAGGATTCCAGTCCGCGCCGGAGAAGAAAACATTTAATAAATGGCAGCGGCTTAAAGATTTTTTCAACTTTTCATCGCCAGCGTGAAAGATGAGAAGCATCTGTTTCCGAACACTTGAGAATTTCGGTGTGCGCTTCCTGACTTCTTGTAGATTATTAGGAATTTTATGGGGTGCGACTAATATGAATGAAGAGGAGCAGGTGCGCGATGTTTATGCTTACTATGGGTTGGCCATGTACTGGTCTCAATGTGTAGAACAGTCCATGTTTATTCATCTCATGTTTTTGGAGTTTTTCCCTAAAAAGCTGAAGGAGTTTAGTAACGCGGCTGAGTGGGCTTCGGATTTCGACAGGTATGAGGAAGTCGAACTCGGTAAAACTATGGGGAGACTGCTTCAAAAGCTCAGAAACGAAGGGCAGCCCACTGAAGAAGTTTCGACTCTACTTGCGACGGTGTTGCAAAGGCGGAACTGGCTTGCACATAGTTATTTTTCTAGTAGAGCTATCGAATTCATGCATGAGTCGGGTCGCTCCGACATGATAGAGGAATTGCAAGAGGCGACTGAGCTGTTTCGTGAGGCTGCAGCTAAACTTGATTCGATCACAATGCCAATAGCCCGACGATATGGCTATACTGAGGAAATGGAGGCTAAAGCCAAGAGCGAAATGTTCGCAGAGTTTCGCGCTAGATCATAATCCTTGGTGTTGTTCCAAGTTGGCTGCATAAGTGGTGATCTTGGTGGATCATAACGCCTTTGCGATTTAGTACATGCTCACAGGTTAAGCTAGGGCGTAGCTTTTGCAATTCCCGGTTATAAGTGACGGTTACGTCATTCTGCGCGATATATTATCCGCTGATCGGGAAGTGACGTCTGCATCCTGACCGGTTCCTCGTAGTGCATGTCGTTGGCAAGCTTGATCATGAACATTGGTCGTTCATCTTGCTCACTCAATTCGATTGCCTGAACAGGCACCATGGACCACATTCCGGAGCCATCCTGGCTGGGCATAACGCTCATGATGCGCGTCACGGTTGCGCTGGCCGGAAGCCCTTCCAGCAGCTGACGAAAATGCTCCACGCACGAAACCAGCATCATGCGCTGAAAATCAAAGCTGTTATCTAACTGGGTTATGCACACATACAGCCAAGGTACGGCCAGCTCCTGCTCGACGATCGCCCATTGCCTGCTGCCATCAGCGAATCGCAGGTTACCGCGTAGCTCAGCGCCTGGATGGGTCACGAACATACGGGCTACCTCGAACCAGAAATGAACACTATAGATTGTAGTCCTTTAGTGTTCAATGACGCTTCATCGTTCCTTTTGCAGGAGTCGCAAATGGAACTGAATGATGCTGTAGGTCAGGCATTACGCAATGCTCGCCTCCGCAAGGGCTTTACCCAAGAGGACTTCGGCAGCATCAGCAGTCGAACCTACATTAGCTCCCTGGAGCGAGGTATGAAAGCTGTAACGGTCAACAAACTGACCTCAATTGCAGAAATGATCGGCGTGCACCCACTTAGCATCTTGGCCGAAAGTTTTTTGCTGCAATCTGGAGGCAATTTGGACGAGCTATTGGCTCGCGTTAGGGGGGAAATTCTTGATGAGGGCTGAAGCTTCGCCAGCTTAGCGGTACCTGAGTCATGACGAACTACAATCTGAGCCTGGGCCTATCCCAGCGGTCACGGCACCGTCATGGCCGGTAGGAAGGATGTCGAACAGGCGGTGTAGGTTCACAAAATAGGTGATAGACCAGACCCCGTGAAATGGGAAATCTGGCCATCTTTTTGTGAATTGAGGGGTGCTTTTCACAGAAAAGCCGAGAAAACCCTACTTACCTCTCATAAAAGTTGATTGGGCTAGTAAGGGTCAATGTGTTCTCCCTTCAAGACCGACGCGTGCTTTTTCGGTAAGAGATGAGGAGTAGTCGCAGCGATCCTTTAGCTCCCAGTCTGGCGACCTTGGGTTCAGAATCCGACCGGCAATGCCCGCCGTCACTACCTCAGAGGAACCAGTTCCTCTGCTGCCAAAATTTCGGGGGGGCTTATGCTGGTACCCAGGCCCGACAAATGCGCAGTTGCAGCCCTCAATTGCAAGACGATCCAAGGCGGCACGCGTGTCAATCAAGATCTGATAGATGGCTGTGGCCGGCCTCACAGTGAATCGCACCTGGTGTCGTAGACACCTCGAACGGTTGCTTTGGGTCGACAGCGGCCATACCCGAACGGCTGCAATCGACCCTTTGCAGCCGTTCGAGGTGTCTACGTGACCAGGGGCGATTTATCAAGCGAATCCGTCGCGGGTAGTTGACCAAGCTGTGACTTAGATTCATAGATGGTATGAATTTCTGAGTATTCTCCTGCAGATCGGCATCTCCTAATCTGACTCAGCGATTGAAATCCCAGCTGCCTCGGCAGCCATACGTTGAGAGAAACTGTAATGAATACGCCCCTTAAACCTGATGAGCTTGCGATTCCCTATGCGTTACCGCAGGTTCCATTCATGTCTCCAGATATGGTTCATCCAGGTGTTATGACTACTTGGCTCGAAGATGACAATCTCTGGGTTCCCGTTACTAAGTCGGTATCTTTTAAACCTCTGTTGCTGAGTGTTAGTGGCGGTTATTACATCAATCTGCTACGTGTACGGCAGAGTGGAGTATTGTCGCGTCACCGCCACTCCGGAGCGGTACATGCAATTGTGTTAAAAGGACGCTGGTACTACCTTGAGCACGATTGGGTTGCTGACGAAGGCTCCTTCGCATTTGAGCCGCCAGGAGAGACCCACACTCTCTTTGTTCCTGAAGATGTAGAAGAAATGATCACTTGGTTCCATGTCCAGGGCGGCTATACTTACGTGGACCCGCAAGGCGTCGCCGTGGGTTATGAAGACGTTTTCACCAAGCTAGAGGCCGCGCGCAGTCATTACAAGAGCCTAGGTTTGCCGGACGATTACATCGAGCAGTTCATCCGCTGATATCATCTGGTTTTCCTGCGGTAGAAAAACGCGCCCCGGTGCGTTTTTCGTGCAGGAAAACGGGAAAATTTGTCATGGTGGGAGAAAAACTGTGGATCAATACTCTCAAATGCTGGCTTTCATCTGGTCGACGGAGTGCGGAAGCTTTTCTGCTGCAGCCAGAGCGCACGACATGACGCCCTCGGCCATCAGCAAGCTGATCGCGCGACTGGAGAACAGACTTCGGGTACGTCTGTTTCAGAGGGGGTCCCGAGTCTTGACGCTGACGGCGGAGGGTGCTGCTTATCTTCGCAGTGCCAGAGCAGTGGTTGAGGCCATGAGCGAGGCTGATTCGTTGGCAGAAGGGCTTCCTTCAAGGGTCAGCGGTACGCTTCGCATTCACACCATGACGTCATTTGCAAAGCAGCAAATCGTGCCATGGTTGCCAGAGTTCCTGGATTTATATCCGGGCCTTGATGTGGAGATTCAGTTAGGCGCTCAATTCATAGACCAGTTCGAACAAGGATTGGATATCGCTATTCATAGCGGGATTCTTCCAAGCTCTTCCAGAATCGCAAAAAAAATTGGCGAGTGTGAGTGGTTGTTGTGTGCCGCTCCTGATTATCTGGAAAAATATGGTACACCTCAGCGACCAGAAGACCTGATGACCCATCGTTGTTTTAATTTTAGCTTTGCCAGTCCTTGGAATAAATGGGTCTTTGTCCAAGATGGCTTAGGATTGACAACCCCTGTGAAACCTCGTGGATCATTCACTCAAGGGGAGTTGCTGCGAGATCTGGCTAAATCAGGAGCAGGGATAGTAAGACTTGCTGATTTTCACATTGGAAAGGATATTCAAGACGGTTCGCTTGTGTTGCTACTCGATCAGTATAAAACGGAAATTCGGGAGCCAATCTACCTATTATATTCAGATAGAAAGCATCTAAGTCCTCGTATCAGAGTGTTTATCGAATTCTTCCAACATAAGTGGATGCTGCATCCGTGGAAAATCGTACGATAGTTCTGCTGATCCAGCAAGCTGTCATTGACTCATATTAGGATCCACTCTCAATTTTCCCAGTAATCTGGTGCTAGGCAGAGACAAGAGAATTGTCGGCCGAAAGCGCCCCGCTCGCCCACCGCTTCTTTACATCATTTCTTAATGGTGGTGAAGCCAGTCCGGAACGAGCTATGAAACACGTTCACCGCACTGCAAAGCAGGCCCCTCTGATGCGGCACCTGACTACATCCGTGCCTCAATCAACAAGAATGATCGAGATCCGACATCAAGAGAACCGTTGGCTTTTTTAGATTTCAGGATCTGTTTCCAGGCGCTTGATTTCGGCTTGCAGATGCTGGAGTTCTCGCGGTCGTCGCTGATCGCCCAGGTATCAGTTACTGGCTAGCCTTCTTGACACTCTCCGCGAACCTGGTGAACCCACTGACGCAGGCGCCTAGGGCCGGAGTTCACATAGACGCAGACATGGGGAGTCGAGCAGTTATCGCCAGGAACGATGCTGGTAGCAGGTTTTGGGCTTTCGGCTGCAGGCTTTCGTTTTTGGATGGAAACCTCCTTATTGGGCAAATCATATCCACCTTAAGGGGCGGGACTATTGGACCATTGGACCAGTGACGATGGCTTCTGAAGGCGGAGCAGACCAAGAGAAAGCTTCTACCACCTGCATTTCAGCCCTTTTTGCCATCTGTTGAGGACCAGGATGCCCTTTGAGAGATTCATGCCAATCGATCTGTGCCGAGCGTTCATAGCAGGTGTGCTTGGCCAGATATATTCAAAGCTAGACCGGCCCCATAACCTCCTTTCATGGTGAGCGGTGCGACACGTACTGATTCACTCGGAAGTTGAGGTCGCCGTTCGTGAAAGGCCGATCATCAGCCGGAGAACAAAAATAAGTAACCGGAGATATCCCCATGGGATTAGCTCAAGAAAGAATTGACGTCATACCTTCTGTCACCCGTATACCGAGAGGGGCAGGTGCTGCCTCTTGGGGGGCGATGGTTCTCTTGTGGCTCGTGTACGCAATGGATGCCAACTCGCGTCAGATGTTCTTTATGGTCTTGCCATCCATCACAAGCGAGTTCAAGACCAGCGCCGAACTGACTGGACTGCTTGCCGCGATCATTACAATCGCGACATCCTTGATCGCAGTGCCTTGCATGATTTGGGCTGACAAAGGTGGTCAGGGGTGGAGGCGTAAATACCGCCATCTGCCGATCGTGATCGCTTATACGCTGTTCACCTTTATGACCGGCTTCAACTTCTTGACGGGCTCGCTGGGTGTGCTCGTGGCTCTCCAGATCCTGTCTCACGCATTTGGTGGTGCCGGCGAGGCTATCGAGGTCACCTCACTATCCGAATGGTGGTCCAAGGAGCGAAGAGGTTTTGCGCTGGGTCTCCATCACACCGGATACCCTTGGGGAACGCTGATCGGCGGCTTGGCTGTAAGTGCATTGCTCAACGCGTATGGTCCGGAAAACTGGCGCCTGGCTTTCTTGGTCTTCCCAGTACCAATGATCATCATCTTCTCCATCTACTGGTGGTTTAGTACAAAGAAGCGGTATGAGTCGTTCGTAAAGCATGCACAAGCGGTTAATGAAACCCCGCCTTCAATGGAGGCAGTGCAAGATGTGCGCGAAGTGCCTAAAGGTGCTTTAAAAGCTTCGCTAAAAAATCCAAACATTTCCGCGGTCGCGTTGATCTCGATGTTTGCGATCGTTGGCTATTTCGGCATTAGTTTCTGGCTGCCTCAATACCTGGCCTTCGTAGCGCATTATAACTTTGCAGAGGCGGCTGCATATTCAGTGCTCTTTACCATAACTGGCGGTATTGGTCAGATCGTGTGGGGATGGGTTTCAGATCGAGCAGGTAGAAAACTCTGCTTAGTGCTAGTTTTCGTCTGGCTCGCAGTGGGGATGTACCTATTCAAGTTCTCAGCAGTAAGTCTCACCTGGCTTATCGCGATCCAATTATTTGCGGGCTTTGCGATGAACGCCCCTTACACACTGCTCTATGCAATTGCGTTCGACTCAGCAAAGCAAGGCACTACAGGACTTGCAGGTTCGATCGTCAACGTCGGTATCTATGCAGGTGGTTTCGGACCATTTGTGATTGGAATGTTCATTGGAGCGGGTGGCGGCTTTAATCAAGTTGCTGGCTATAACTACGCACTTTATTTTATTTCTGGCCTCATGGTGGCTGCCGCCATTACTACTATTATCTTCACGCGTGAAACTACCGGCTGGTTCCTTAAGTATGATAAGGCGCTGGTGTCAAAGCACTCTTGCAACATAGGGTTGTAAAGCCTGTTGCAGTAACACAAAAAAATCCTTCGCGGATACTTAAAGCTAGGAGAACGTCATGACCCTTATCAATAATGCCGAGTGGCTGAACCAATTTGTCGAAGTGCTCAACAATGATTCAGACTGGAGCACCGCAGCTCGCTATTTCGACGGCCGGATTCAATTCAAACACAGTGCCGGGTTCACTACGCTTGTAGTTTTTTCCGGCAAAGTGGTGGCAGTTTACCCCGAAGGCAACCCGCTTGGCGCTGATATCATCGTCTCGGGTCCAGATGAAGAGTGGCAGCGCGTATTAGATGGAAAAATTGACTGGTTCGAAGCGCTTTCTCCTGGGCTTGGCAAGCTTGAGCTTGAGGGAAATGTGGTGGCCGCCTGGCAGTACGTCGATGTGATGGCCCGTGCGTTTGACGCCATGAAGCGTGTTGGGAAAGTTGATGCTGTGTCATCGGTCTCTTATTCTCCAGGGCCCAAGCCTTCAGGTAAGGAAACAATCGGACGGTACATTACCGTTGACGGTATCCGTGTTTACTACGAAGAAGCCGGGGAGGGGCGTCCGCTTGTCTGCTTCCACGCAGCGTCCCAGGATTCCCTTATGTACAGGCACGTATTGGACGGTCTGTCAGACGAGTTCCGCGTAATTGCAATCGATGCCCCCGGGCATAGCAAATCGGAATTGCCGGAATCTGGGCCCTTCCACAGTCTCACCCGGCATGCGGAATTCAACGAGCATTTAATGGAAGCACTGGGACTCGAAAAGCCAGCTATCATGGGATGCTCCATGGGTGGCAATCTCGTCTTGGAACTGGGCGCACGTCGGCCCGACGCATACAGTGCCATCATTTCGGCAGAAGGGGCAGACTTCACCCCAACCGTTTCTGAGTTCTTCCTCGATATGCTGGTCATGAACGGACCTGAGATTATCGGGGCTTGGTCTCGTTCTATGACGGGCCATCGTACTCCGCCTGATCGCGCCAGGGAGGTAGTATGGCAGATCTCTCGCACGACTCCCCAGGTGATGAAAGGAGATCTGACTGGCTATGCGAATTTTGATCAGCGACAACAAGTTGGCAAGATCAAAGCTCCCGTCTTGCTGATTCGTGGTGATGCAGACTGGTTGGTGTATCAGGAGAAGGTTGAAGAAACAGCTTCTCGCATCCCGGGTAGCAAGATCGCCGTACTCGCGGGTACTGGCCACTATCCTATGACTGAAAATCCACTGGAATACTGCGACACGGTGCGTGCATTTCTCCGTGAAGCTGGCCACGGTAAATAAATGACCTTAATGGAATAGCCTAAGATCGTTCCAGTCGGCACGCCCGAAAGAGATGCCTAGTTCTATTATTCGTCTTCCCAGGCAACCTGCAATTTGGAGTTTTAGCTTGTAAGAAGCTAATGCCCGTAAAGCAGTCAATAACCGCTTTGGGATATGTCAAACAAGAGAGAAAAACATGTCGCAAACTACTGCTACTAAAGGCAAAAACGTTGAAGTCAACGGGACCACCCTGTGGGTGGAGGATACCGGCGAGAACGATCTGCCGGTCGTGCTTTGCCTGCACTCTTGCTTTCTCGATGGCTCGATGTTCGATGGCTTGGTTCGCGCGGCCTCCGGTAAGTTTCGCGTGGTACGACCAGACTTCAGAGGGCAGGGCAAGAGTGCCCTGGATGATGTCGACATCATAACCATGGACCAGTGTGCCGATGACATGGAGGCCCTGATCGAAAAAATGGAGCTCAAGTCTATTAACGTTATGGCTCAATCCATGGGCGGCGACGTTGCTTTCCGGCTGATCGCACGGCGTCAGGAACTATTCCGCTCATTGGTTGTGGCCGGTTCTTCCGCCTGCGGAGAACCACCGGAGCAAGGTGCGCGTTTCGCACAATGGGTGGTAGACGCGGGCGAGAAGGGTTTTACCGGTGACATCCTTGAAATGACCATGGAAGTAATGTTCGGCAAAACAACCCGCGAGGATCCTGAGAAGCAACCGATGGTGGCTTACTGGCGTGATCGAATCCGCGCTCTGCCCAAAGAGTTGCGTCCTGCCATGAAAGGCGTTATGCACCGGGAAACCTCGGTACCGCTGCTCTCCTCAATTAAGATACCGGTGCTGATCATCAATGGCGAGGAGGACATGCCGCGCCCGCCTGCTTGGTCTGATGAAATGAAACGAGAACTGCCGAATGCGAAGCTCATCCGGCTGAGCAAGATAGGCCACAGTCCAACCCTGGAAGCACCTGAGCAAGTGCTCCCAGCGATTATCGATTTCTACTCAAATCCGCGTGTTTGATGAACAAAAGTCGCTCAACTCATAGCCAATTGTGTTAAGGTTTCGCGGCTCATTGATAGATGTGGAAGTTCTTTTTTCTTTTCCTAATATCCTTTGCCAGCCTGAGACACCTGCAATTGCGGGTGTTTCAGGACTGGATCGCCCAGGCCGCAGAGCCTAGAAATCGAAGTTGTCGTCCGAGATAGTACGACGCCACGGCCTTAGAGCGTTTCCAGGAAGGGGCTAAATTCTTGGTGCATCATTGGCGTTGAACCAGCCCGGGCGGTACTCGCTCCAGGTCAGTTGCCAGAATCCCTCATGCTTGCGACGAAGCCGCATCCTGTAATGCGCACCATAGAGAGGCGTGCCATCTTGCGTGTGTGAGTTTCCAGGAATGACTCTGCCGACAATCATTTCCGCTACACCCTTTTCCTCGTCAGACTTGATCTCCAACACGTCTGCAAAATGCTGCATCCACGGCCAGGGCCTGCGAAACTCTTTGAAGGATCCGATGATCGCGTGGCGTCCTTCAATAAGGCCCATCGGTTGAAAATCACCAGCGGCGTCGTTGGTAAAGCAATGAGCAAGCTGCTGGATGTCACCCTGATCCAGCGCCCACGAGTAACGAGCGTAGGTTTCAGCAATACACTCCGCACTGCTCACCGAAGCCGTTGAGTTAGGGAAAGCAAGCCATGGCGAATTCAGCTCGCTAACGATGGTCGGGGCTGGGTCGCCAATCCTCCATCCGTCATCACCTGGTGGGAGCTGCCAGTGAATTGCAAGCGAGTAGTCCCCGGTTACCCAATTCAGGGCAATCAGCACGCTGTCGAGGCGCCAAGTACCAGCTGTCTTTTTCAAAGAGCCTGTGACTGTCATACCAAATCTGAGCGTGGCCGACATTGTGGCTTTGCTGATGTGGCCATAGACGTAAAAACTGAAATTAGCGTTGGTTTTTCCACCACCCACATAGTGATTAGTTGCATTCACTGAAAAGCTATCAGCCCTGACTCGATCTTGCTGGAAAACTCTGACAATGTTGCGTCCACCCTCGTGTGCGGACATGTAGCTTGTTACCAACTGGCAGTTGTCAGTGAAGATATCCCCAGCAGATTCCCAATTACCGCTCTCCCAGGCTTCCAGAAAGGTGGCTATAACACCCTTTATGTCGATGCGATCACTTGAATCGGTCATTGGGTCACCTCCGATGCAGCTTGGCCTATGGGAAAGTGTGGCAGGACATACTCAGCCATCTCCTCCAGGACATCAGCGGCTGGTCGCTGGAGAGGTTTGATATTCAGTGCGACGTGTGAAACACCTTCATCTTGTTGACGCTTCCAGAGCTCCACGAGAGCATTACGCCCTATCCTTATTCCGTTGTAGCCGCGTTCTAGCGGCGTGCTCGGATCCTTCGCCAGATCGAAAAAGGTCGCATAGCCGTATGGTTTGGCATTGCCGTTCTGACTGGCAGAACGGAACTCGCGGATAAGGTCGGGCAAACGATTGAAGTCGCTCAGATGCCAAATCCAGGCATCCGCATTATTGGCTATCCACTCAAGCGTCTGACGGGCCCGACCCACGACAATCATGGGGAGTCGAGGGCCAACTGGCTTGGGTACCATGTCTAGCAAGCCTTCCAAATGACCGAAAAGTTTGGTCGAGACGCTTGGGAAGCCATTTTCAGTGACTGTCTTAATCAGCTCGAAGCCTTCCCTGTACCGTTCTTCTCTAGCATCGAAATCAATCCCAAATGCTGGATATTCAATCGGGCGATCTCCGCTGGAGAGCCCTAACAAGAATCGTCCACCGGTGAGTTGGTCAACCGACACGGATTGTTTAGCAACGATCAGCGGTTCGCGCAGTGGAAGAACGATTCCTGTCGTTCCCAAAGCAATTTTTTTAGTTACGGCTGCCAAATATCCGAGGTATACGAAGGGATCGATCATCTGTCCGGTGTCACCAAAGTTTGGATCGTAGAAGGGCACGTCCCTCATCCATAAACTTGCAAAACCAGCCTCGTCAGCGATTCGAGCAAGGAGCTGATGATCCTGCAAAGTAGGAAACGGCGAATTTGGGTAGCCTTCCAGAGGCATGATGTATCCGAAGGTGAGGCCTTCTGGCTGGAACACTCGCGAATAGGCTTGGTGAGCTGCAAGGTCGGGACTGAGCTCAAGGGAAGGGCTGAGAGAAGTCATTGCTAAACCTCATTATTTCAAACCGATTACTACTGAGTACGCGGCTCTCAGATGAACAGGTCTGCATGGTAGTCAATGTATTGGGGAAAATGTGTCCCCTCTGAGGGGCCGTGGATTCATTGTTCAACCAATTACTTGGCGTGAGAGGAGATCTAGCGCTACCGCCAGATAAAACCATACTTCATAGGTGAGGATGTAAGTCATATCTGTCTCCCAGAGCTTGTTCGGCTCGTTGACCTTGAACTGCCGGGCAAGGTTGTTGGGGGATGCTAATGTTGGCTTTCCAACCAAAACCCAAGACGACGGCGACAGCCCGTTTGTGAACGCAACTCCTCTGCCTGCATCAAACAACCGACTCGATTTCGCCCGCATGTCTCTCTCAGCTCACGCAGGTCATCATGAATTTTGCGGTTGCCGTACACACCTCTGCTTTCGAGCCAAGCATGTTTGATCAAGCCCGCAGACGATGATCTTCTTTTGCTGGGCAGATTGAGGCTCGGCCAGCCAGGCGTAGTAGCCGCTGGGATGCACCTTGAGGGTTTGGAAGGCGCAGCACCGGGTAATCCGTGGAATGCTTCTTGATGAAGTCGTACTTTAGCCGCACTCGATGACAAAGTGTGGGCCGGCCCTTTTTAGGATATCTCGCTCTTACGTCACGCGCTTGAGTTGAGCGCGCAGCTTGCGCAGTTCGTCTTACTGACGCTGGTCTTGAGTACGCTGTAGAGGTTCATCTAGACATAAAGGTTACGAACGGACATGCCCAGGTACTGGGCAACATCGGCGACAGGCTTGCCTTTCTCGGTCACTTATTTGACCGATTCGATTTTAAATTCATCAGGGTAACGCTGACGACTTATGGTACCTCCTATTGAGGCCTCATTATGGGTTTGGAGGTGTCTACGAAATCAGTGGCGATTCAGTAGTGACCGAGATGCAGGCTTTGAAGTATATCTGCGCGCATCTCGAACCCTCTAATTCGAACCTGTCTTAACGCATCAGCCAACCTCCAGCGACATCAAGTACCTGGCCGGTTATAAACGCGCTTTCGGGGGCACTCAGGTAGCATGCAGCATCCGCGACCTCCCAAGGCTGTCCAAGCCTTCGGAGCGGTGTGTCGGCAACAACAGCTTCATTTGCTGAAGACGAAACTGTCCGCAAGAGGGGGGTCTCGATACGACCGGGTGCCAACGCATTCGCCGTGATTCCGTACTCACCCAGCTCGCCCGCCAGATGTCGCGTAAGTCCGATAATAGCTGCCTTCGTAGCACTATAATGCGCTGCTACTAGGGGTAGAAACGCACTGCCGGCCACTGATGACATGCTGACTATACGGCCGAAGCGACGTTCCACCATAGAGGTAGATAAAAGGCGTGACAGGTTGAACGCACCATTGAGATTGACGTTTACCACTCGTTGCCATTCCGATGGGGTCATTTGCCATATCGGCGCTGGTTTACCATCGTGTTTAGGAGAGATTCCGGCGTTGTTGATCAATGTATCAATTGGTCCAATCATTTCAGCAAGGTTGGAACATGCCGCCTCGCATTGTCCGAAGTCTCCCACATCTGCGGAGTGCCAAGCCACATTGAAGCCTTGACTCTTGAGAGCTTCTCCTTGCTCTTGTAACGCTTTCGGATCGAGATCGAGCAGTGCCACACTGGCACCCTCTTCACAATAGCGCCGAGCTATAGCTGCTCCAATTCCGCCGGCAGCGCCGGAAACGAGTACCACTCTACCGTTATGCCTGCCCGAGATCATGAGGCTACCTCCAAAATTATCTTGCCAATGTGCTTGCTGCTTTCCATCAAATGGTGCGCTTGGGATGCCTGGTCCAGCGGGAAAGTCGAGTGAATGATTGGTAAACAACGCCCCTCTTCCAGTAGCGGCCAGACGTGCGTTTGAAGAGCTGTGGCGATTGATGCTTTGTCCGCTTTCGGCCTAGCCCGAAGTGTGGAGCCGGTAAACGTTAAGCGCTTGAGCATGATCGCCATGACATTGAGTTCGACCTGGCTGCCTTCCAAGAAAGCGATCTGCGCTAATCGACCTTCCAAGGCCAATGAATCGATGTTGCGCTGAATGTAAGAGCCGCCGACCATGTCGAGGATCATGTTCACGCCAGCGCTTTTGGTTTGTTGCCGCACAACCTCCACAAAGTCCTCTTCACGGTAATTGATAGTGACGCTGGCCCCAGCCGCGCGGCAGGCTGCAAGTTTGTCTTCACTGCCGGCGGTCGCCAGTACTCGTACGCCAAATTGGTTGGCCAGTTGGATCGCCGTAAGCCCAATCCCACTAGAGCCGCCGTGAACCAGGAGCGTTTCACCGCGGGTGAGATGGCCGCGCTCAAACAGGTTGGTCCAAACCGTAAAGTAGTTCTCCGGTAGCGCTGCAGCCTGGGCCAACGACAGGCCGTCGGGCACGGGCAGGCAGTGTGCAGCCGGGGCGCAGCAGTATTCTGCATAGCCACCCCCTGGAGTGAGTGCACATACCATATCGCCTGCATTCAGTCCTTGAACTGCTTCGCCAACGGCAACCACCTCACCTGAAACCTCTAACCCTAAAAAGGGCGAAGCATCTGGAGGCGGTGGATAGTTGCCCGACCGCTGTAGCACGTCTGGGCGATTCACCCCGGCGAAGGCCACTTTGATCAGTACATCCTCAGCACCGGGAGTAGGTAGTTCCACTTCGATCAGGCGTAGGCACTCGGCACTACCACCTGGGCGATGGTCTACCATTCGCATAGTCTTAGTCATACTTCTTTCTTCCTCACATCCCCAGGTAAGCTCGTTTCACATGGGGGTTATCAAGCAGTTCCTTTCCAGTGCCCGTAAGCGTGATTGTTCCGTTTTCCAGTACGTAGCCTCGGTGTGCAACGCGAAGCGTGTGCACGATGTTCTGCTCAACAATGAGCACGGTGGTCCCGAGCGCAAGGATCTTGTCGATGATTCCAAATACTTGAGACACCAGCAGGGGAGATAGCCCCAAAGAGGGCTCGTCGAAGATCAACAGCTTAGGGTCCGACATCAACCCTCGGGCAATGGCTACCATTTGCTGTTCGCCGCCAGACAGGGAGCCTGCATTTTGCTCAAGGCGCTCACGCACCCGGGGGAATAGCTCTAGAACTTGTTCCAGACGTTGCTTCACTGCCGTCCGAGCCGCTTTTTTGTAGGCCCCCATCAGCAGGTTGTCGCGAACCGTAATGAAGGGGAATAGTTGCCGGCCCTCTGGAACAAGAGTGATCCCTGAACCAACAATCTCATCTGGCCTGCAGCCGTCTAGGCGTTCGCCTTCGAACTCGACGCTACCTTGGGTCGGTTTGATAAGGCCGCATAGGCTGCGCAAAGTTGTCGTCTTGCCCGCACCATTCGCACCTACCAACGTCACGACTTCACCAGCCTTGACTTCAAGAGATACGCCGCGCAGGACTTCAGTGTTGCCGTAGCCGGCATGGATGTTGTCAAGCCGTAGCATGGTTGTACTCCTTGCCCAGATAGGCTTCGATCACCTCAGAATTGCTCACTACCGCCTGCGGATCGCCATCCATCAACACGGCTCCGCTGCTGATCACGACTATGCGATCGGACAGGGTCATGGTTGCCTGCATGATGTGCTCGATCATGAGTACGCTGACCCCAGTAGCCCTTACACGTCGGATGATTTCAATTGCTTTGGTTACGTCCGTAGGGTTCAGACCAGCCATTACCTCATCCAGCAGCAGAACGCGCGGGCGGGTGGCTAGGGCTCGTGCCATCTCAAGACGTTTCATACCGCCGACAGTTAGGTTTTTTGCTCGGCTGTCCAGTAGTTGGGTGAGATCGGTAAGGGCTGCCACTTCCATAGCAATTTGCCGCGCCTCGTTAGGGTCACGGGTATGCATAAAGGCGCCAAGCATGATGTTCTCGCACACGCTCAGATCGGCGAACGGCTGCACGATTTGGAAGGTCCTGCCGATCCCGGAGACGGCAAATTCAGCGGGTGTCGAGGGGCTGATCCACTGACCATCGGCTGTACGCACTTTGACCGTTCCGGATGAAGGTTGAATAAACCCCGAGAGCTGATTGAAGACTGTGGTTTTACCAGCACCATTGGGACCAATTACCCCAACGATTTCACCTTCCTTCAAGGACAATGAAACGTCATTGGTGGCGTGTAGGCCGCCAAAATACTTATGTAGATTTTCAGCCACCAAGATGGGGGTGCCGATCGTGGAAGACGAGCTAGAGGCGGGTAGCGACACGGTTGGTTTTTGCGCTGAGGTTCTGCCGCCGGGGAGTTTGTCGACCCAACGACTAATGCGCTCGCCGAACCTGCCGACCAAGCCTTGAGGAATAGTCAGAACAAAGGCTACCAGCACTAGGCCGTATACCAAACCATGCACACCGCTCCCAGCATCGCCCAGCCAGCCGCGCGCAAGCTCTGCCAGGGGTAGTACGATGACTGTGCCAATTAAAGGGCCAGACAAGGTGCCAAGACCTCCAATCAATGCAAACATGGCAATCTGGATGGAGAGCTCAAGCGAGAACATTGCACCCGGCTCGATAAACGTCAGATACATGGCATGGAAACTGCCGATCAAGCTGGTTAGAGCAGCAGACAGAATTACCGCGATCAACTTAACCTTGACCGCATTTACGCCGACCGCTTGGGCAGCATCTTCACGTTCACGCACGGCTATAAGGTAGTAGCCCAAACGTGAATGTTTGATTTTCCATGACACTAGCAATGTGATTGCCAGGAAACCGAAGGCGATCAACAGGTATGGCCAACGCGCACGGAACAGCATCCATTCGGCGCCAAGCTTCAGCGGCACTGCTAGACCTGCGGCACCACCCGTAAGGTCGTGTTGATTGATCACCAGGAGTCGTATCACTTCCAGTACTGCGATGGTCGCCAAAGCAAAGAATGGCCCACGCAAACGGAAGCATGGCCAACTGATGGCCACGGCCAGTACCACAGATACCGCAGCGCCGACGAACATTCCGATCCATGGGCTCAAATTAAGATGCAGCATCAGGAGGGTGCTGACGTACGCCCCAGCGCCATAGAAGACTGCATGGCCTAACGATAATTGACCGGCAAAACCGCCAACGATATTCCACGCACTGGCCAGTGCTGCATAGCTGCATATCAGGATAAACAGGTGGAAGACGAAGCTGGAGCCTGCTGCAAAGGGTATGACTAACAGCAAGGAAAGCGCTGCCAAGCTCAGGTAGATGCGAGGGTGGAGAAGGTTCATTTATAAGCTCCTACTCTGAGCCACGCCCGGCACCGAACAGGCCGGTGGGGCGGAAAATTAGAATCGCTAGGAAGATCATGAAATAGACGACTTCCTTAAGATCAGGTGCGATGTAGTAGCCCGCCAGGCTGTCCACTACGCCAATCAGGATTGAACCGATCAAAGCACCCGTAAGACTGCCCAGTCCGCCCAATACAACAATGACGAAGGCAGTAAGTACGAAGAACGTTCCGAAGGTCGGGAAAACCGGATATTGAGGCGCAATCATCCCGGCTGCTAAACCAAGACAGGCGCAGCCCAGGCCGAAGGCAAAAATGTAGATGCGGTTGACGTTAACGCCCATGAGTAGGGCCGCGTTGCGATGCTGTGCGGTTGCGCGTACAGCTCGCCCGAGAAAGGTGTTGTGCAGGAACCAATGCAGTCCACCGACTAAAGCCAGTGAAACAGCGAAGGTCAGTAATTGCCCAGTGCTGGCTCGAAGTGGGCCAATTCCTACGCTGCCAGTACCCAGGCCGCTGGAATTGTTTACCGTCATTACATCGGCGCCGAATACCATGAGTGCCGCGTTCATCAACGCGATGGACACACCTACCGTAGCGAAGATCTGGATATGCCCTTCCGCTGCAAGCAGAGGTTGGATGATGAAGCGTTGCATGCTTGCGCCCAGCATGAAGAGCAATGCTACTGCCGGAATGATGCTGACGTAAGGATGTAAGCCCAAATGCTGGTTCATCAGGTAGACGGCATACATTCCTATCATCAGGAATTCACCGTGGGCGAAGTTTACGACCCTGACGATGCCGAAGATCAAAGTGAGGCCAATACTGATGATGGCCAATGTGCCACCCAACAGTACGCCGTTAAGCAGAAGTTGCAGGAAGATTTCCATCGGGATTCCTCGGACATCAGCCGCGCGCCATTTCAATGTCGAGCGGCTTACGTGCTGGGTATAGAGTCAGGGCTGGCTTGCCAACGTTGCTTGGGCGACTGCGGCAGCTGGTGGGTAAACTGTTTTCAGTACCCCTTGTTGCCATTGCATGATCGTGGTCTGCGCCCGTTCGTTCTGGCCGTTTTCACCAAACTTGGCGCCTATGTTCGCCGCTGTTTGTCCGACTGGAATGTCGACTGCTTTCACCGCTTCGCGGATGTCTTGTGCATCGAAGGTTTTGGCCTGAGCCATAGCGTCTAGGAACACTTTAGCTCCGACGTAGTTGATAAGGCTGTGCCCAGAGCGCGGCTCACTGCCGTAACGTGCGCGGTAGGCTTCTGCGAAAGCCGCAATCCCGGGCGCACCTGCCTCGTTGGTGTGGAACTGCGGGAAGTCGACATCCAGGACGCCTTCAATATTCTGGGCCCCAACGACCTTCACAGTGTCCTGCATGGAGTAGCCTCCTCCTGCGCCAATGATGGCTTTAGGAGTGAAACCGGCTTCGCGAATTTGACGGAAGAATAGAGTAGTGTCGTTCTGGTAAGACGTCTGCAGGACTACGTCAGCTCCCGATCCTTTCAAGCGCAAAATGAGTGATGAGAGATCCACAGCCTTCGCAGAGTAGGGCAACACTTCAACCACTTGCAGCCCTTCTTTCATCGCAAGCTCTTTCTGAAAGGATGCGATGGTGGTGCCATACAGCGCATCTTCATGAATGATCGCGATCTTCAGGTTGGCTGGGTCAACTTTAAGCTGGGGGGCGACCAGTTTGGTAATCGCGGTAATCGTGCCTTGTGCGAAATCGCGAGCGGTAGGATTGCTACGGTAAACGTTCTCAAGGCCGCGATCAGTGATGTTGTCGGCGACCGCACCCAGCTCAAAATACGGAATCCCTGCCAGTTCAGTTACCTGAGTAGCAGCGAATGAGAGTGCGGATGAATAGCTACCGAAAACTGCAGCCACGTTCTCGCTTGAGGTCAAACGCCGAGCTGCACTGACAGCCTGAGCAGCGTCCACAGCGTCGGCTTTAATCAGCTTGATTGGCTCACCCTTCAATCCGCCTGCTGCATTGCGTTCTGCTACCGCAATTTCCAAGCCCCGATAGCTTTCATCGCCGAGTAGAGCAAGGCCGCCACTGAGCGGGTAGAGAGCACCGATCTGCACGTCGGCGTAGGCAGTCAGAGAAGCTGACAAGGTGAGGGCTGCAACGCCATTTATGGCCCAAGGCATTATTTTCATTGTGCTGCCTCCTGAAGCTTAGTAATCCATCCCCATAAAAATGAACCGGTTCAAATATGGGTTCAAAAAAAACACCGTGAAGGGTGTCTGGGCGGGGCGGACCGTTTTTTGTAGGTTTGGTGACGACAACGTTCATGATTTGAACCGGTTCATTTTTAAGCGCGGTGGTATAGTGTTGTCAAGCAGGAGTGATGAGCAGATGACGAGAATCCACAAGCCAAAATTACGCGACGTAGCTCGCCTAGCAGGCGTATCACTGGGCAGCGCCTCTCGCGCATTGTCCAATCCAGATCAAGTAAAACCTGCCACGCTCGCCAAGGTGGATGCTGCGGTTCGAGAATTGCAATACGTTCGAAACGGTGCGGCAAGAGCGCTTGCCCTGAGACGTACGTTCAGCGTCGCGGCGATTTTCCCAACCTTGAATAACCCAATTTACGCCGATTCGATCCAGGCGCTTCAGCAGCGCCTGAATGAGTTCGGCTATCAGTTGATCATCGCCTCTCACGAATACGATCGGAATCGCGAAGTCTTGAGCGTACGTAATTTCATCGAGCGTGGTGTAGAGGGCATATTCCTGGTGGGCACCGACCACGATCCATCTGTCTTCGAAATGCTTCAGGTAGCCCAGCGTCCATACGTTTTGATGTGGACGGTGGATGATTGCCAAGAGCATTGTGCAGTGGGCTTTAGCAATGTGCGTGGCGGGCAGCTGGTCGCTGATCACCTACTCGCGCTTGGGCATAGGGACATGGCTGTACTGACGGGCCGTCGCCAGCACAACGAGCGTGCTCGATTCCGAATTCAGGGGGTGCGTCAGCGATGTGCGCACTATGGCGTGGAGGTGCCGGAAAGCCGTATCGTCGAACAGGCTTTCAGCCTCGAAGGCGGGCGGGCTGGCCTAGATGCTGTGCTTGCAATGGAGCCTCGCCCCACTGCTTTGATCTGTACAACCGATCTTCTGGCACTCGGCGCTAGCGAGCAGGCCAAGCGCAGAGGGGTGAATATACCCAGCGATCTCTCGATTACCGGGTTTGACGACATCAGCTTCAGTGCGATCGCTTCACCCTCGCTTACATCAGTACGTGTCCCCATCTTTGAAATCGGTCGCATCAGCGCTGATTCGTTGATTGCGCAGATTGAGGGGGCGCAGATTGATCAGGTGATTGAATTAGATATTGCTTTGGTGCCTCGGGAAAGCAGCAAGTTGCTCGTACGTCAGAGCTAGTGTCTGGCCTTTTTGAACAGCGGATGATTGTGGTGGACAAAGAAAATTATTCACAAATGCTGGCATTCATGTGGGCGACCGAGCATAAAAGCTTTTCAGCAGCTGCTCGTGCGAACGATTTGTCACCATCAGCGGTCAGCAAACTAGTAACACGCTTGGAAAATCGACTAGCAGTTCGGTTATTTCAGCGCGGTAGTCGAACGTTGTCCCTGACCGAGGAAGGGAGAGCTTATTTTCGGAGTGCCCAAGTAGTCATGGAAGCAATGGCAGAGGCCGACTCGCTAGCTGAAGCGTTTCCCGCTAGACTCCGGGGTACTCTGCGTATCCATACAATGGCGACCTTCGCGAAACACCAGCTTATCCCTTGGTTGCCTGAATTTCTCGCTCTCTATCCGGAATTATCTGTAGCAATCGAAGTCGCCGCGCAGTACGTCGACCAATTTGATCGGGGTTTCGACATTGCCATACACAGTGGTGTACTACCAGACTCGTCACGTGTCGCTCGGCGTATAGGCGAAGCACACTGGATCACTTGTGCAGCTCCCAGCTATCTGAAAAAACGGGGTATGCCGCTTGTACCTGCGGATTTGCTGCAACACGACTGCTTTCATTTTGCCTTCAACAGTCCGTGGAACATTTGGGGCTATGAGCAAGAGGGGGAAACGACGGTCGTACCTGTACAGCCACGCTCGACGTTTAATCAAGGTGACCTGTTGCGTTCGGTCGCTCTCAGTGGTGGTGGTATCGTGCGCCTTGCAGATTTTCACATCGGCGATGATCTGAAATCAGGCAGATTGATCCCCGTGTTGGAAGACTTTCGATCGACCAACCCCCAGCCGATTTATCTAGTGTATCCCAATCGTAAAAACCTTAGCCCACGCGTCAAAGCGTTTATCAGTGCCCTCGAACAGCGAATCGCAGATTATCCCTGGAGCATCTAGCTCGGACGTAAATATCGGGAGATGATCTCTTCCTATGACTGCTGGGCAAACCAGCTTTGCTCAGTAGTCATACCATTCTTTGTAGCTTCCTGATTTAAGGTGTCGCCATGGAACTCGCTCGTCAGGTACGTGCAGTCCCGATCAGCTCAGACACTCGGTATTGGGAAGAGGCTATGAATAAAAATTATATTGCTGGCGAATGGCTCGATGGGGTCAGTATCAATCGAAACATCAACCCATCGAATCTGGATGATGTAGTTGGGGAGTATGCCAGAGCCGACACTTCGCAGGCGGAACTTGCCGTGGATGCTGCTTTTGACGCGCAACCTGGCTGGGCCTGCTTGTCTGCAGAGAGACGCGGCGACGCACTGGATCGGATCGGTTCAGAGATTTTGGCTCGAAAGGAAGAGCTGGGTTTTTTGCTTTCGCGCGAAGAGGGCAAAACTCTGGCAGAAGGTATTGGTGAGGTTACGCGAGCAGGAAGGGTTTTCAAATTTTTCGCAGGTGAAGCCCTGCGCCTTTCTGGCGAACGTCTGGCAAACATCCGTCCTGGTGTAGAAGCAGAAGTGCGCCGCGAACCAGAAGGTGTTGTAGGAATTATCACGCCCTGGAATTTTCCGATCGCCATTCCCGCTTGGAAGATCGCTCCGGCGTTAGCTTACGGTAATTCGGTGGTTTTCAAACCTGCCGATCTGGTTCCCGGCAGTGCATGGGCGCTGGCTGAGATTATTGTGCGTGCGGGGCAGCTACCTGCCGGGGTCTTTAACTTGGTGATGGGGCCAGGTTCGCAGGTAGGCAATGTGCTGGCCAAAAATCCCAAGGTAAAAGCTCTCACTTTCACCGGATCGACACAAACGGGACGTTCAGTTGGTATGGAATGTATGTCTCGAGGCGCAAAGGTTCAACTAGAGATGGGGGGCAAGAATCCTCTGATTATTTTGAATGACGCTGATCTTGACCTCGCAGTAGAGGTCGCTGTCCAGGGGGCCTTCTATTCCACAGGTCAACGCTGCACTGCCTCCAGTCGCTTCATTGTTGAAAGTGCGATTCACGATAGGTTCGTCCAGGCAGTGATTGAGCGTCTATCCGGGATGACTGTTGATGATGCCGTAAAAGCGGGAACTGATATTGGTCCTGTCGTGTCTGCCAGTCAGCTAGACCAAGACTGTGACTATATAGATATCGCGAAACGTGAGGGTGGTAAGTTGGCTTTTGGTGGCGATCGAGTTGAGAGGGCAACCCGAGGATATTACCTGACTCCGGCTCTTATCGTCGACACTGAAAATCATATGCGGATCAATCGCGAAGAGGTGTTCGGGCCGGTAGCCAGCGTGGTTCGGGCACGTGACTATGAGGATGCCTTGCGCCTGGCTAATGACACAGAGTTCGGTCTTTCTTCGGGTATTTGTACCACCTCACTTAAATACGCCAGCGACTTCAAAGCGCGCTCTACGGCAGGGATGGTAATGGTCAATGTGCCTACAGCGGGTGTGGACTACAACGCACCGTTTGGCGGCCGGAAAGCCTCCAGCTATGGTGCCCGAGAGCAAGGTCCGTTCGCTCGTGAGTTCTATACCGCAATCAAGACTACTTACACCCAAGCGTGAATCCCATGCCAATGAATTCCAAAATGCAAGTGATCACCGGTAGAACGAGAATTTTCGGCATCATTGCAGATCCCATTCAACAGGTGAAGACACCTGAGGAAATGAATGCGTTGATGGCTGCATGCGGCGAGGACCGAGTGTTGGTGCCTCTACACGTCAATGAAGCGTTCTTGGATAATGCCGTTGGAGGCCTTCGTTCGATTCATAATTTGGATGGCTTCATTGTTACGGTTCCCCATAAAACAGCGATGGTAGCCCACTGTGATAGCCTCTCCGTCGCCGCCCAGATGGTAGGTGCAGTTAATGTAGTGCGCCGTGAAGCGGACGGAAGCCTGCACGGCGATATCCTTGACGGTGTAGGTTTCGTAGCGGGGTTGCGCCGCTCGGGTATCGAAGCCATGGGCATGAGTGTTTACCTGTGCGGTGCGGGAGGGGCTGCGCAAGCGATCGCGTTTGCTCTGGCCGAGGCGGGAGTGTCGCGCATCACTATTGCGAACCGAACCCGAGCAAAGGCTGAAGAGTTAATCGGCCGCCTCGCTAGCACATTCGCGGACCTATCCTTAGGGGTGGGATCTACTGATCCATCAGGTCATGAATTGGTAGTCAATGCTACTTCCATGGGGCTGCGTGAGTCAGATGATTATCCGTGTGATGTAACTCGTCTTAGCCCCGATCAAGTTGTGGCTGAAATTATCATGCAGCCTGAACGTACTCGTTTGATTGAAGCGGCTTCTGCCAAAGGTTGCCGTATTCATCTAGGCCGCCCAATGTTGCAATGCCAGATTGAATTGATGGCTGCTGCTATGGGGGTGGAGACTCATGGGCGAGTACCAGTGGAGGACGGTGAATGAGCAGTTTTGACTATGTCATCGTGGGCGGAGGAACCGCCGGCTGCATCCTCGCCAACCGACTAACGGCTTCAGGTAAGTACCGCGTTTTGGTTATTGAAGCGGGTGGGGAGCCGAATGGCCGATGGATTCCTATTCCTGCTGGTTTCAGCAAGCTTATGGTCGATAAACGCTTCAATTGGGGTTTCAAAACCAAGCCAGAGGCAAGTACTTATAATCGAGAAATCGCGGTGCCGCGGGGGCGTGGCTTGGGTGGCTCGACCCTCATCAATGGAATGATTTATGTACGCGGTCAGCCTGGGGATTATGATGCCTGGAGCGATACAGGCGCGATGGGCTGGAATTTTGAAACGCTCAAACCTTATTTTAGAAGACTCGAAAACTACGCTGCTGGAGATGAAAACCGTGGGCATAACGGGCCCATGCACATACATCAGGTGAGCGAAAGATTTCCGCTATCAACGGCGTTCCTCGAAGCCGCAGCGCAAGATGGTCAACCATATAATGAGGACTACAATGGCGAAGACCAAACAGGTTTTGGTTACTATCAAGTCTCCCAGCGGGATGGGCGTCGTTGGAGTGTTGTAGATGGTTATCTAAAACCTGCGCGCAACCGTTCTAATCTAACTGTTATGACTCATGCCCATGTACTTAAACTGGATTTGCAGGGTAAGCGCTGTATTGGAGTGACCTATAAACAACGCGGTGCGGAATTTCGCGTCAAAGCGGATATTGAAGTGATCCTTTGCGCGGGTGCTATACAGTCACCGCAGCTTTTAGAACTGTCCGGTATTGGTAATTCAGATGTCCTGCGCACTGCGGGGGTTCCGCTGAAACATGAGTTGTGCGGTGTGGGAGAAAACTACATCGACCATTTTGCTACGCGCATGAACTGGCGCATGAAGGGAGTCGTTACCCTCAATGAGCTCGCCCGAGGCTGGCGCTTAGGTCTTGCGGTATCGGAGTATTTCACAAAGCGTACCGGTATTTTGACATTGGGAACGGGGCTGGTGCACGGGTTTGTGAAAACTGACCCACAGATGACAACTCCAGATATTCAGTATTTCTTTGTACATGCGAGTTACGCAAACGCGGCTAATCGTGTGCTGGATCGCCATCCTGGCATGACTATCGGCGTGAGCCAGCTACGCCCTAAATCCATGGGGTCGGTCCATATTGAAAGCAGTGATCGAAATGTGATGCCTGCCATTCGTCCCAATATGCTCGCTGAAAGGGAAGATCAACGATGCATAGTAGAGGGGATGAAGATTGCGCGCAGAATTGTGATGCAGCCGGCCATGTCTCGATTCGTTGAGTGTGAGACTAGTCCAGGAGATAAGGCGCGCACCGACGAAGAGTGGCTGGAGTTCGCACGTCAAACTGGACAGACGATATATCACCCTATTGGAACGTGCCGAATGGGTGAAAATCATGGCTCAGTCGTGGATTCCAGGCTCAAGGTCCATGGCCTAACTGGCTTACGGATTGTCGACGCTTCGGTAATACCGTCCATGGTTTCAGGAAATATTCAAGGCGCTGTCATGGCCGTTTCAGAACGAGCTGCCGATTTGATAATTGAAGATCAGCCAAGGTAGCCGTCTGTAATTGTACAACCCAAAAATAAGAAGCGAGATAGCATGATGTCTGAAAAACACGTTCCTCACGTCCGTGAGCTGCTTAAAGACTCTCCAAAAAATTGGAATAAATGGGGGGCTGATGATGAGGTGGGCTGTCTAAATTACTTGACGGCAACCGAAGTCTTAGAAGGTGTAGCCCAAGTAAAGCAAGGGAAGACATTTACTCTGCAGATACGAATCGGTGATGAAAAAGGTGATCCAGTATGGCCTGGTCGAACGCCTGCGCGGCGAATGAACATCATGGATAGAGGCCACTATAACTGTGGGAAAGGGCCTCATTTTCCAGGCTCATATGAATATGCAGATGATGTAATGTTTTTTCACCTGCAAGGCTCAACTCAATATGATGCATTAGGTCACGTCTGGTATGACGACCAAATCTGGAATGGTTACGATGCAAACACTACTATTGGAGGGCTTGCCAAAGCCAGTGTCGCTCCAATCGGTGAGAAAGGTGTCGTCGGTCGCGGAGTTCTTATCGATATTGCTCGATACAGAAACAAGGAAGTGTTAGAGCCTGGCGAAACTTTCACCCACCTTGACCTACTGGCTGCTGCTTCTGCGCAGGGCGTAGAGATTAAAAAAAGAGATATCTTGCTAATCAGGACAGGCTGGATTGGATCTTTCTATTACCGCGATAGTGACGAGTTTTATAAGGATTTTGTTGAGCCTGGGCTCACATATAGCCCAGAGTTAGTGCAATGGTTCCAGGATATGGAGATTCCCAATATTGTCACAGATACCATTGCTAATGAAGTTACTGTTGATCCGGTCTCGGGGGTCGCGCTGCCACTCCACAACGCATTGATGCGAAACCTGGGAATTACGATGACTGAAATTGCTCAGCTTGATCCCCTCGCGGCCGATTGTGCAGAGGATGGTCAATGGACATTCCTTTATACTGCGGCCCCTTTAAAAGTTGTAGGTGGTACGGGGGCGCCAGTTAATCCTATCGTGCTCAAGTGATCTAATTGTTTCTTCAAGTGCTATCGTGTTGTTTTTTCGCAGATTCCAACGCATAGGGATAGAGATTTATATCGTGCTATACGAAGACTGAATCGTTACTAAATGACTGGAGTTAGTGTCGTCAAGGCGCTGGCTCTGATATTGAGAGAAACACGATGATGGCGCTGTATGCTGCAGCTGATTTCTTACAGGCTTTTTACATTGCTGCATAGCAGACTAGCTTTCTCTACCCGTGAATCGACCATGTTTTCGTAGACACCTCGAACGACTGCTCTGGGTCGAAAGCAGTCCGTCGCGACTGGCTACTCTCGACCCGAAGCTGCCCTTGCCTGCGGGCAGTTAACGGCCAACAGCTGTCATCCGCCGCAGGCAGCGAAGGCCGTGTAAACCACTTTTTTTACCTGTAAACCTATGTGGTTTACAGGTAAAAAAGTGGTTTACACGCTACATCCTGCAGGCACTATTCCAGCTGGGTTTTTTAGGCTTACTCACGGACCTTTCTGCGCTTCGCATACTCACAACTTCCCGAGCATTTTAAGAGAAATTTTACAGAGAACCTCAGTTGTGCCTAACGCAGCAGCAGCCGAGGCACGCACGCCATGCTTAGCCCCTTCAATTGAGCCAGGTTGATCCAGTGGAACACCAAAGCATTGATGCGTGTCTGTGAAGCCTAGAAAATACGCCCGTTTAAACTTTTTTAGAGAGACTTTATTTCGCATTACAGGCCGATCATACGGCTTGGTTCGCATGCTTCAGAGCTACGATTCCTCCGTTCGCGATGGCGCAGAGCGCTCTTACATCACGTAGGTGATTCGTCAATAGTTCAGTAAAACCAATTCTCAGGGGTGCTGTGCAAATCAGAGGCAGTCCGGCGGGCTGTTGTCGCGAGGCGAAATTACGCACCTTTGATTGAGAGCGGTTGCACGATCGGACCCCAGGTCCTTCACCATTCAAAGGGTTAGCGCGAAAGTCTCTTGATCTCGCGCAGCCTCTATGGCTCCTGGTTGATCTAACGCTTAGCCGCGGGGCTGAGTTGCGATTTCTAGAGCTCGGCTTCATCATTACTTTTTGAATTGAATCAGTGGCCGATCTAAGATTGATTGAGATAAACCATGCATATCAGCGTTTGCCTGCCATGTGAGGAAGCGGGTAAGAAGCTGCTGATTGATAGCCTTTAGCTGCTGATTAGCTTCAGTCAGCTTTTCAATGCGCTCGTTTGCAAGATGAATGTCTTTAATCCACCCAGGCTTCTCGGTCGGAGCCTTGAGTGCAGCCTTACGATACTTCATTGCCATATTCACTGCTGGCAATTTCATCAAAGACTGACGCGCGCGACTGATATTGAGCTTCTTTTTGCAAGCATCTACTAGAAGGGGCCATGTTAACTTTGGCTCTGACCAGTCTTCAATCAGCTTAATTATGCGGGCTTCGTCATTTTTTGTTAAGTGTCCCATTGCTATACCTCAATATCGTCCAGCATGGCTGACAGATCTTCTAACGATGGCAATGACGTTTGTGTCGGCTCTGTTATTGGTTTTGCGTCAATCAATCCTGCCATAGTGGCAGCATTTTTTGTCAGGTTCCAACCGTTATCGCTATTCCACACAATGTCGCCGTTTTTGAGCTCAGGGTTTTCTAAGACTTTGATCAATGCATCACACTTGAGCAGGTCCAATGCTGTTTTTTTGCACCATTCAGATGCGCCAAAGACCTCTCTGGCTTCAGCAGCAACCGCATGCGCATAACGCTGTTTCAGATATAATCTCTCCTCTTTTAGGTTGGCTAGCCTTACATCATCACCTTTGATGCATCCCAAGTTTCCACAAGTTAGACATGCGCCCATTTTAGGGCAAGGCTCACTCTCAAACGAGTGAATGCACAGGCCTAGGTGAGTTCTATGTATAATACGATCCTGATCGCATTCGCTAAGATCAACTAGCTCGCTGAGCTTAATTGGCTGATTGGTCACAATTTTTTCAAAACACTTCGCTGCGTTGCTCTGCTTGGTCTTGGGATGAACCGCCGCCACAGCATGGGTGCGTTCTTTGATGCTTTCATGATTATAAACTGAACCCTGGTTAGTGCGTCCTGAAAATGCATCAATTAGCAGTTGTGAAAGTCCCGCCCGATGCATCTCCGTATTCAGCTCATGACGAAAAGCATGAGTGTTCACCTTGAGCTCTCCGTATCCGTGCCGCTGGAAGATGCTTTGCGAATGTGAAGCGCCTCCTAGCTGGGCCACCATCCGAACATGGCTGGCGGAGATTTCAACTCCAAAGTCCCGCTGCATTGCGACGGGGCTCTTTGTTTCGTTGGGTAGAGAGCCTGTTCGCACGGTAAACAGCGCATCACGATACTTCACGCGCTTTTTACCGTTCTCAGCAGGTGTGGTAAAGGGAAAGTGCTTGGGTAGATATTTTTCACGAATGAGAATATTCAGTTTTCGTAACGTGATAACGGCTTTATCTGTAAATTGAAAGCGGTTCAGTTTACCGTTTTCATAGACGCGCTGCCCTTTGCTGATGTCCCAGCCTTCTCTTATTTCATCCAATACTGCCTGGGCGTCAGGGCTTAAAGCTCTGCGATTTGACAGAGAATCGAGCCATTGATCTTTGAAAAGTGTTCTCGCAGCGTATCGACCTGTATAAATAATTTTCAGCGCTGCACAAGCTTCCTCATAAGATAATGGCTCGTCTGGTCCCTTAATCGGTAAATCACTATGCGGCGGAAAATCATGAGGATGGTCCTCAAGCCATGCCGCATATGCTCGGGCTTCATCAGTGATTGGTATTAAGAGTTTTAGTACACGTTCGATTGTGGATTCCATGCCAGTCACAACAGGCTTGGTAGTCGCTCCGAAACCTTTCTCCGAATACCAGCGGAGGAACATGCGTTGCCCGCCCTCAGCGTCAGTTTTGAAGACTACGCAGTCATGCTCAACATCGGCTAGCTCACCAATACGACCTGGTTGGCTAAGCAAAAGAGCGCAGGCAGAGACGGTTATGATGTCTAATGGGCTCGTTATGTCATTATTAAAAATTTCGCCTAAGGCTTGAATAGACTCACGGCTCGGTAGTTTGCGCTCGCTATTGGCCTGCTGCTCCTTTAACGTGCCTGAATCTTTGTACCGGAGCGGCGATACCCATCGAAAGGGCTTTGCGAGTAGCCCTTTGTTTCCCATGAATAAGACAATATTTTCAAGATATTTGCTGATGCTGTACGCGCTATTGCCACGTGGGTAATCGATTGTCAGATGCTCACACGCTCTATTGCATACCGCCGCTGAAGTTTTTGTTACGTCACTAGTGCCTGTTAGTTCCAGGAGTGCGGCTTCAAGGATTCTGGCGCCATACAGCATATCTTTCGCTGACTTTTTTCCTTGAAACACTCTGTAGTGAACGATAATAGCTTTGGTGAAATCCATGAATGAGGGTTGCATGTAAACTTTTGAGTTTGAATTTGCATTTCTCGGTGATTTATACGCAGTAAATGCGCAGCTGGGAATTCCTGAGTCATGCCATGAATCCATATCCCATTGAATGCCCGCGTGAACTCTTTGATTGGCAACTCCCTTGGGCAAAACTATCTGAGCCCAGCTGATAAAGGCATCCAGTTGTGCCTTAGCATTGGCATGGATGAGCGGTTTAAAATCGACGATAGTGCTCATTCGTAAGGCCCTACACTTATTCCTCGCGCGCGCTGCGCATTGCAATCAAGAATCACTTTGCGACAGGCTAGGATGGCACGGTCCCATAACACTCCAGTAATTTTGTCGTGATTGATGGTTTGCGCTCGACGGCTTTCAAGTCGCGCAAGCGCGGCACTGTGATCCGCGTCAAGCAGCGGCTGGAATTTAATGCAGCCGTAACACGTAAACGGTGCATCCAGATAGCAGGAATTATCGGCACCGCAGACGGCAAGATCCTCAATTTGGCGGTCTAGGCGTTGTCCATTTTTGGCGGACGCGCGATCTGGTACAATGGAGCCCTTAAAAGCTCCTACAACAAGTGCGAGATGATCACTCATCTTATCGTCTATCAGCTTCATTAACTCAGCTGATACCGCTCGATATTTTCGAACGGTCCGAGTGTTGGAATGCATGAGTGCGCTAGCGATTGACCATTCATCCAGTCCAGCATTCGAAAGATCGGTACCGAGTGTGTGCTTGAAGCGATGACCTCTGGAAATTTTCAGGGGCTGATGTGTACGCGTCGAGATGGGAAACCCAAGCATCCCTTCCATTTGCACTAACCACTCTCTAGCAACTCCGGCGGCGACATGGAACTTTGCCAGGGGAGAAAGCTCAAGATCTCTTAAATCAGGTAGGTCAACTATTACAGCGCCTAACCTATTACTTTTTTCTTCATGGGATAATTTTCGGCGAAAAAGAGGTACGTGCTTAATGGCTTTGTTCCACTCCGCCCTTCCGGGATACTCTTGCTCAAGTCTGGTTTGTATGATCGCCTTGTATGCTTGCACAGTATTATAAAGATCTTCGTCCAAATTGAAGATTTCAAATTTTTCTCGCCATCCAGCTTCATCGCCTTTTTGCTTGGCCCAGAATATTCGTATTTGGTAGCCTTGATCAGTTTTCATGAAGTCATCAAAAACTACCATGCGAATCTGTGTCCCCCGTTGCCCGTAGATCATTAGCAAGCGCAGATAGAGGTAGCGCTCTGGATCCAGATTTCCATGACAGAACTGCTCATGCGCCCAATGATGCAGAGAGTCTTGTTCTACCTGTGTGAATGGGCCCTGTTCAGGATCTAAGCTCATGATGACGTCATTTCTTATTCGCTTCTTTCTGGGGGTTGATTTATAAGCTTTTAGAAGAGCATGTGATGGACGCTGTTCTAGGGATTCACATTTTTGCCAAAACTCCATAAAGCCGACAAGACTGGAAAACTCTCCTATGTTGAAGCGTTCGCGTAAATCGATCAGCTGATCCTCGTTGAGGGGGTCTAGCCCGGCTAGAGCAGCGCGCGATAGGACAGACGTAACTACACCCATGGTTCCCTGGGAAACTTCTGCCATACGGTAGGCCAAGGCGGCGTGCAACCAACCTTGCCAATTATTAGGAACGCAAAAAATTGCGGACTGCCAATTGATTGCTGAGCGGCATGATCTATCCGGCCACCACATTGGCTGGGACGGAGTGAAAAAATCGCCGCATCTGGCAAGGCGTGGAGTGTCGAGCCAAGTGCTTAAGCTGCTCTGGGTGGGTACTTTAAGTGCTGAAATCGACGGATTCACTTTGTAAGCCTTCCTCGCGGTTTTTTGTACTCACGCTATCTCTGATAGTCTTGAATCTATCCGAGCGCTTTCTCATTGCTTTATTCGCTTCTTCTCTCCAGAATTTCGCTCCGTAAAGGCTGGGCATATGAGAACCATGGCTCCATCCGAAAGCATAAGTTAGTACTTTTTGCACCTTGGTTGTTCGGTCCTCGGGCGTAAGGATATCCAACTCATCCCGCATGCTTTCTAGAAGAGTGTAGACCGCATCATGACGCAACACATGGGGATGAACGTGTGCCAGTTCCGGCACGGCTTTCCCAACCCGAGGTAGAATGCCATCAAGCGCTTTAACACTTAGTGGCTTGCCCTCATTCCGTCTATGAGAGACAAGCAGAAAAGGGTGTTTTTTCGCCTCAGACGTTTGCTGATTGGAGATTCGATAACTATCGATATATTGCTTAAGAGCCCAAGCAAGGTCGTCGCCCATCTCCAGAATACGCTCGTGTGTTTTGAATTGGGGGGCTAACGTGCGCGGATCAATTTCCTCATTTTTGAGGTTGATTACTGAAAGCTCTCTGCTATGCCACCGGATATCTCCAACTTTGATCAAGAGCATTTCGGAACGGCGCAGGCCCATATCAATGCCTAGTAACAAAATTATATAATTTCGAAGTTTTATCGCTTTGTTGGCAAATGGGTTGGTTGCGCTTTCTGGATGCATAATTTCTAATAGGCGATCTCGCTCTGCAGTCGACAGGCCTTTAATGTCATTGTTGGAGGTCTTTTTCCAGGAAGGCTTGACTGCTTTTATCTTCCTGTTAAAACGACTTACAATATCGTCAATTGCCGCTCCCCGCGTCGCTTCCTCACCAAGCTTGTCATAGAGGAATATTGTGTAGTCACGCACAGCTTCAAGTCTCTGCTGTGCGTGTGTGCTGCCAACTGTTGAGTAAGCCGTTGGTAACACGCGTATTCCAACAAATTTTTTAGCGAGCGTAGACTTGTTAAGTGCAGCGTCAGCGACAAAGCGGGAAATCTCGTCATCTGTAAGGTAGCGGGACTTTGGTCTCTCTTCCAAACGGGCGACCAAATCGATCGACTCAAACTTTAAAAAATCTTCAAATAGCCCGATGTGTTCCAAATATTTTTGTTGCGTGTTTAATGCCCGTCTTGATTGCTCAAGGGTCACATATAGGTTCGGGTAGTAGGCAGGAATGTGCTCTTGCACCAATACCTTTCTTCTAGCACCATTGATTCTTATTTCTATGATCTGGTGACCCACGATTCTTCTCCAAAACATAACTTTTTTTGAGTATAGTAACGAATCGGTGCTGGCTCAAACCTAGACATGACTTTCAACAATTTTCAGTCGCAGGCTTGGAATCTCTCCGAAGCCGCGTAATCATTGACTCAAGGGTAATTCAAAGATGGCAAAAGGTGACAAACACGGCCAAACAGGTTCATACGTCTACACCATGCATCGGCTGAGCAAGGTCGTGCCGCCGAAGCGGGAAATTCTCAAGAACATTTCCCTGTCATTCTTCCCAGGCGCCAAGATTGGCGTGCTCGGCCTGAACGGCGCCGGTAAGTCGACCCTGCTGCGGATCATGGCGGGCGTCGACAAGGAATTCGACGGCGAAGCCCGTCCGATGCCCGACATCAACGTGGGCTACCTGCCCCAGGAACCGCAACTGGACCCGACCAAGACCGTCCGCGAAGTGGTCGAAGAAGCGGTCAGCGTGATCAAGGACGCCCAGGCCCGCCTGGACGAGGTGTACGCTGCCTACGCCGAACCGGATGCCGACTTCGACAAGCTGGCCGCCGAGCAGGCCAAGCTGGAAGCCATCCTGCAGGCCGCCGATGGTCACAACCTGGAGCGCCAGCTGGACGTCGCTGCCGACGCCCTGCGCCTGCCGGCCTGGGACGCCCGCATCGAGCACCTGTCCGGTGGTGAGAAGCGCCGTGTGGCCCTGTGCCGCCTGCTGCTGTCGGCCCCCGACATGCTGCTGCTCGACGAACCAACCAACCACCTGGACGCCGACTCGGTGGCCTGGCTGGAGCGCTTCCTGCACGACTTCCCGGGCACGGTGGTGGCGATTACCCACGACCGTTACTTCCTCGACAACGTCGCTGGCTGGATCCTGGAACTGGACCGTGGCGCCGGCATCCCGTACGAAGGCAACTACTCGGGCTGGCTGGAAGCCAAGTCCGAGCGCCTGGCGCAGGAGTCCAAGCAGCAAAGCGCCCATGAAAAGGCCATGAAAGAGGAACTGGAATGGGTGCGCAAAGGCGCCAAGGCCCGCCAGTCCAAGTCCAAGGCCCGCCTGCAGCGCTTCGAAGAAATGCAGTCGCAGGAATTCCAGAAGCGTAGCGAAACCAACGAGATCTACATCCCGGCCGGCCCACGCCTGGGTGACAAGGTCATCGAGTTCAAGAACGTCACCAAGGGCTATGGCGACCGCGTACTGATCGACAACCTGTCGTTCGCCATGCCAAAAGGCGCGATCGTCGGCGTGATCGGTGGTAACGGTGCTGGTAAGTCCACCCTGTTCCGCATGCTGATGGGCAAGGAGCAGCCGGATTCGGGCAGCATCGAAATCGGCGAAACCGTGCAACTGGCTTGCGTCGACCAAAGCCGCGAAGACCTGGACGGCAGCAAGACCGTGTTCCAGCAGGTGTCCGACGGTTCCGACATGATCAAGATCGGCAACTACGAGATCCCGTCGCGCACTTACGTTGGCCGTTTCAACTTCAAAGGCGGCGACCAGCAGAAGTTCGTCAAGGACCTGTCCGGTGGTGAGCGGGGTCGCCTGCACCTGGCGTTGACGCTGAAGGAGGGCGGTAACGTCCTGCTGCTCGACGAACCGTCCAACGACCTGGACGTGGAAACCCTGCGTTCGCTGGAAGAAGCCCTGCTCGACTTCCCGGGCGCCGCGATCGTGATTTCCCACGACCGTTGGTTCCTGGACCGTGTGGCGACCCACATCCTGGCGTACGAAGACGACTCGAACGTGGTGTTCTTCGAGGGTAACTACACCGAGTACGAAGCCGACCGCAAAAAGCGCCTGGGTGACGCTGCTGCCCAGCCGCACCGGGTAAGGCACAAGAAACTGGCCCAGTAAGCCAGTGTTTTGATGCACAAGAATGGGGCTCTTGGTGGCCCCATTTTTGTGCCTGGCGCTTGCTGGTGTCGCTGCCAGAAAAGCTGATATCGCACGTTGCTTTGTATACACTTATATAAAACGCACCAAATAATTTCAAAAAAACGACATGTCGCCCTGTTCTGGTGCGATTGCTTCTTGGTACATTCCCGAAAAACCAATAAGTCCAAAACCTTCGGTGAGATGTCTACCATGATCGAATCTGTCGACAGTTTCCTCGCGCGCCTGCAACAGCGCGACCCAGGCCAGCCCGAGTTCCATCAGGCAGTAGAAGAAGTGCTGCGCACGCTATGGCCTTTCCTTGAGGCCAACCCTCATTACCTGCAGTCCGGCATTCTGGAGCGTATGGTCGAGCCGGAGCGTGCGGTGCTGTTCCGCGTGTCGTGGGTCGATGACCAGGGCAAAGTGCAGGTCAACCGCGGCTACCGTATCCAGATGAGCAGCGCCATCGGCCCGTACAAGGGCGGCTTGCGCTTCCACCCCTCGGTCAACCTCAGCGTGCTGAAATTCCTGGCCTTCGAGCAGGTCTTCAAGAACTCCCTGACTTCGCTGCCCATGGGCGGTGGCAAGGGCGGGTCGGACTTCGACCCCAAAGGCAAGAGCGACGCCGAAGTGATGCGCTTCTGCCAGGCGTTCATGAGCGAGCTGTACCGCCACATCGGCGCCGACTGCGATGTGCCGGCCGGTGACATCGGCGTGGGTGCCCGCGAAATCGGCTTCATGTTTGGCCAGTACAAGCGGCTTGCCAACCAGTTCACCTCGGTACTGACCGGCAAGGGCATGACCTACGGTGGCAGCCTGATTCGCCCCGAAGCCACCGGCTACGGTTGCGTGTATTTCGCCGAGGAAATGCTCAAGCGCCAGGACAAGCGCATCGACGGCCGTCGCGTGGCGGTGTCGGGCTCGGGCAACGTTGCCCAGTATGCCGCGCGCAAGGTCATGGACCTGGGCGGCAAAGTGATCTCCATGTCGGACTCCGAAGGCACGCTGTATGCCGAAGCCGGCCTCACCGATGCCCAGTGGGAAGCATTGATGGCGCTGAAAAACGTCAAGCGGGGCCGTATCAGCGAGCTGGCCGAGCAGTTCGGCCTGGAGTTCCGCAAGGGCCAGACCCCTTGGAGCCTGGCGTGCGACATCGCCTTGCCGTGCGCCACGCAGAATGAACTGGGGGCCGAAGACGCCCGTACCTTGCTGGCCAACGGCTGTATCTGCGTGGCCGAAGGCGCCAACATGCCGACCACCCTGGAAGCGGTGGATATCTTCCTGGAAGCCGGCATCCTCTATGCCCCGGGCAAAGCATCCAACGCCGGCGGTGTGGCCGTGTCTGGCCTGGAAATGTCGCAGAATGCCATGCGCCTGCTGTGGACTGCCGGCGAAGTGGACAGCAAGCTGCACAACATCATGCAATCGATCCACCATGCTTGCGTGCATTATGGTGAAGAGGCGGATGGCCGGGTCAATTACGTGAAAGGTGCGAACATCGCCGGCTTTGTCAAAGTGGCGGATGCGATGTTGGCTCAGGGCGTGGTTTGATCCGGGATCGCAGGGGCCGCTTTGCGGCCCGTCGCGACACAAGGCCGCTTATAAACGGGCGGAGGCGGCATCATCAATCGATGTAGGAGCGGGTTCACCCGCGAATACGGTGGTGTCGGCAACGCACAATGCCTGGCAGAAACTGGCCCGCAGGCCCGGCCCTTTCGCGGGTAAACCCGCTCCTACAACGGGCGAGGGTGGCCGGCAGTCCTGCGGAGGCGGGGCGGCATCATCAATCGATGTAGGAGCGGGTTCACCCGCGAATACGGTGGTGCCGGCAACGCACAATGCTTGGCAGAAACTGGCCCGCAGGCCCGGCCCTTTCGCGGGTAAACCCGCTCCTACATCGGGCGGGGGTGGCCGGTGGTCCTGCGGAGCCGGGCGGGCATCACCGATCGATGTAGGAGCGGGTTCACCCGCGAATACGGTGGTGTCGGCAACGCACAATGCCTGGCAGAAACTGGCCCGCAGGCCCGGCCCTTTCGCGGGTAAACCCGCTCCTACAACGGGCGAGGGTGGCCGGCAGTCCTGCGGAGGCGGGGCGGCATCATCAATCGATGTAGGAGCGGGTTCACCCGCGAATACGGTGGTGCCGGCAACGCACTATGCCTGGCAGAAACTGGCCCGCAGGCCCGGCCCTTTCGCGGGTAAACCCGCTCCTACGACGGGCGAGGGTGGCCGGCAGTCCTGCGAAGGCGGGGCGGCATCATCAATCGATGTAGGAGCGGGTTCACCCGCGAATACGGTGGTGCCGGCAACGCACATTGCCTGGCAGATACTGGCCACCAGGCCCGGCCCTTTCGCGGGTATATCCGCAACAATGATCGCGGCCTTGTGTCCCGACGGGCTGCAAGGCACCTCACCCTTCAGCGATCACGTCAGTCACTTCGATCACCAACTCCCCAACCGGCCGCTGCCACACCACCTCATCCCCCGGCCCCGCCCCCAGCAAGGCCCGCCCCAACGGCGACCCCCAGTTGATCAGGCCGCGCCCGGCATCCGCCTCATCCTCGCCCACCAGCCGTACCTCATGCGCCTGGTCTTGCGCGTCGACAAAGCGTACCCGGCTGCCAATCTGCACCTTGCTGTGCGACGTCGCGGGCGGTACCACCTGGGCGCTCTGTACCCGCACGCTGAAGTAACGCAGGTCGCGCTCGGTATCGGCCAGCCGCTGCTTGTCCACACGCTCGCCCTGCGCCTGCAGGTCGCTGCGCAAGGCATTCAACTCGGCCACGCGTGCCTGCAGCTGGCGCAGGCCGCTGGCGGTCACATAGTTGGGTTGCTCACTGACGCGCCGCTCTACCGGTTGATCGGCCTGGGCGGCGGCCTGTTCCTCATTGACGAATGCTCGGCTCATGCAAGGCCTCCTTGTGCAGAAGACCATCATGGCAGGCCGCAGGTTTAAAGAAATGTCCGTTAACGACCTCAGTCGTGGCGATAGGCCTTGGCGGCGCCACGGTCCTTTTCCTGCTGCCACTCGCGGTCGCGCTGGTCCCAGAAGCGCTCGTGGTACTGACGCTGTTCTTCAGTGTTCTGCATGGCTTGGCACTGGCGAAAGCCATCGTCCCAGCCGGTTTCGTACTGGCGCTCGTGCAGGTAGCGGGGTACGTCCTTGCGAAAGTCGCCGGCCATGGTGCCGGCGGCCTGGTGGCCACTGCTGCAGCCGTCCTGAAAGCCATCGGCATAGGCAGGGGGATAGCCGTTGGCGAGCATTTGCTCGTGGGTGGTTTCACAACCTGACAGCAACAACGCAATGCACACGCCGAACCAGTACCGCGACATAACCACCTGACCCTCCCGTCGATAGGGGCAAGTCTAGGTGGCGATTTGTCGGGTTGGTGTCAAAACAGTGTCAAAGAGTTGGTTGGGCCACACTGTTGCCTGTGCAGGCAACCCACAATCTTCAGTAGTGGTACCACTTCAGCTCCAGCATCACCTCATTCTGCGCAGTAGCCAGGTGGCTGAACTCACGCGAAGCACTCAACCTCACCCCCAGGTTCTGGCTGATTTCCCATTGCTGGTTCAGGCTCAGGCTGCGACGTACTTCGCCATTGGTGAAGTAATCACCTTTGGCCTCCAGGGTCATGTTGCCCAGCCCGTTGCGCCACAGCAGCCCGCCATTGAAGCCCGCGGCCGGGGCAATGAATTCGGCGAAGTCGTTGTGGTGTTCGACCCGCACCGTGCCCAGGGCAAAACCGAGCAAGCCATCGGCCAGTTGCCAGGTGCCGCCAGCGCCACCATTCACATGGCTTACCAGCACCTCGTCATCATGCTTGCCGGGTACCCGCTCCAGGCCGCCAGCCACTTGCCATGACCAAGGCTTGAGCAAGGCGTTGCGTGGGGTCAGCGAGCGGATGGTGGCCAAGTCCAGGCGTTGTACCTGCCAGTCGTTGCCTTCGTACTGGCGCACCTTCAATTGCAGGATCTCGATCTGGGCGCCCAGCGGGAAGCCATAGGCGTTGTCGTTCAGGTCGTGGTAGGCCATGCGCAGGCCATACTCGGCGTAGGCACGGTCTTCGCGGGTGCCCACGCCCAGTTGCCAGGTACGTGAGTCATGGCCGTCTTCGGGCAGGCCGGGGCGCTCTACCTGCAGCGGCGGGGGCGGGTTGCCGTTGATCGCCCGCAGCAGTTCGAAGCTGCGCTTGGCTTGGCCCGGGTCACGCTCCTGACCGTTGGCACGGTAGCGCTCAAGGCGATAGGCGGCGTCCTGCACCAGCGCCTGGCGCTCGCGGGGCAGCGCCTTGAACGCAGGGCTTTGCAGTTGCGCGGTGTCGGCGCTGACCGCCAGCACCTGTTGCTTTTCGTTGTGGTCCAGCGGCTCGGCGCGGGCCAGCAGCTCACGTTCGCGCGAAGGGCGGTAGGTTTCGCTGGCGACCAGGCCGGACTGTTTAACGGCCTTGACCGTGTCGGTGGGGATCGCGGTCAGCGGAAACTGCGATGTCAGGTCCAGGCTTGGGCGGGCGACCTGCAGCAGTTCCAGCAGGCGGTACGAGCAGTTTTCGTCGAAGAAGAAGTAATCGAACTGGATCTGCTTCAGTTCCCACACATGCTCGACCATGCGCCCGGTTTCCTGTGGGGTCAGGTCCAGCTGATATTCCCACAGGTCGCGGTTTTCCAGGCTGCGGTATTCGGAGAGCTTCTCTTGGTAGGGCATCAGCGCGAACAGCCCCGGGTAGCCGCCCATCAGGCCTTTCCAGGCATACAGGATGCTGTTGTCGCTGCCTTCGATGTAGGCGCCGAAGTTGATCGCGTAGCTCAGCAGCGTGGTGTCGTCGCTGCGGGTAGTGGACTGGTCGATGCGTAGCAGGGTATGGCCGAACATCGACGAGGGGCTGTTCAGGTAGGCCGCCGGGAAAATCAGTGCGGCGCTGTGCGGGTCGACCGATTTGTACCAGGTGTTGAACGCCTGGCAGTCCGGTTGTGGCAAGCCTTGCAAATTCAGCTGCTCACGCAGCCAGCGGGTGCGTGCGGGGAATACGCACTGGGCATGTTTGTCGCCGAGGCTGGCCGGGGCGTACAGGGCTTGCACCGTGGCTTGCAGCTCCTGGTCGGGGTGGTGCGCACCGTCTTTGGCCAGGAAGAACGCGTCATCGTCCACATAGCTGCGCCAGCCGCCGAGCTTGGCGGTTTCGTAATGGCCCAAGGCAATCCAGTAGGGGGTATTGGCCAGTTGCTGGAGGCGGCCTTGATCCAGCACAGGGGCGGCGTGAACAGGGGCGCAGACACACAGCGCGAGGGCAGCGAAGCGTTTGAGCATATCGGGCAACTACTTCTGAACGATGCCGAAAAAGGCGAAACCCGCCCCCGAAGGGGCGGGAGCTGCAGCTTAGGCCTCGGTAGCGTATTTGGCCAGGCGTGGGTCGCCCTTCAGTACAGCGAGGGTGTTGCTGTGGACAGTTTCAGCGGTGACGTCGGCGCTGCTGAAGATCTGGTTGAAGTGCTGGTGGGTGACCGAGTTGAAGTAGCCACGGTCTTCCGGGGCCACGCCGAGTACCACGGCATAGGTGGTCAGTGCTTCACCTTGGCCCATGGCCATGTCTTCGGAAAGCTCGTTCATCATGCCGTTCATGGCGAACCAGGACTTGCCGCCGTAAGTCAGCGAAGCCTTGGTCGAGCAGCCGTTGGTGCCGGAGGTCATACCGAAGGTGGCGTTACCAGAGGTGCCGTTGGTGGTGGAAGCCAGGAAGTGAGCCGGCGTGCCGCGCTGGCCCTCGAACAGCATGTTGCCCCAGCCGCAGTTCGGGCCGCCTGGCGCTTCTGCCATGGCGTTGAGCGAGACCACGGTGAACAGAGTACCCAGAAGAATCCGTTTCATAGCTTTTTTCTCTTTGTCATAACCAAGGGTCAGTGTTTTCTGGCAACTCGGTTGCCAGGTCGGGAAAGCATTTCACCCACCCGCGCAGCTTGGAGTTTAGGCACGATCTAAAGGTTGCGTTGTTGATTGCGAAAAATTTGCTGTTCGAATACCTGCTCTGGCGGTGAGGTGCGGCGATATAAAGTCCCCTGGAGCCTTGCAAGGCGCGCGCGGGCAGCGCCAGAATGCTGCGTATCTGCCCCGCCGAAGTAAGGAAACCCAATGCCCGATCCTGTCGCTGCGCGCCTGCGTCTTGCGCCTGAAGCCCTGACCCGGCGTTTCTCACCCGAGCAGTTTGCCTTTACCAATACCGACGATCTGGAGCCGTTTCGCGGAGTCCTGGGCCAGGAGCGTGCTGTCGAGGCCCTGCAGTTCGGCGTGGCCATGCCACGCCCTGGTTACAACGTGTACGTGATGGGCGAGCCCGGCACCGGGCGTTTCTCGTTCGTCAAACGCTACCTCAAGGCCGAAGGCAAACGCCAGCAGACCCCGGCCGACTGGGTATACGTCAACCACTTCGACGACACCCGCGAGCCGCGGGCACTGGAGCTGCCGTCCGGCACCGCCACCGAGTTCATCGCCGACATGGGCGGGCTGATCGACAACCTGCTGGCCACCTTCCCGGCGGTGTTCGAGCACCCGTCGTACCAGCAGAAGAAGGGCGCCATCGACCGCGCCTTCAACCAGCGCTATGACCGTGCCCTGGATGTGATCGAGCGGGCGTCGCTGGAGAAGGACGTGGCCTTGTACCGCGACTCCAGCAACGTCGCCTTTACCCCCATGGCCGATGGCAAGGCGCTGGACGAAGCGGAATTCGCCCAGTTGCCGGAAGAGGTGCGCGAGCAGTTCCACGAAGACATCGCCCAGCTCGAGGAGCAGCTGAACGAAGAGTTAGCCAGCCTGCCGCAGTGGAAGCGCGAGTCGAACAACCAGTTGCGCCAGCTGAACGAAGAAACCATCACCCTGGCCTTGCAACCTCTGCTGGCGCCGCTTTCGGAAAAGTACGCCGAGAACGCCGCGGTCTGCGCCTACCTGCAATCGGTGCAATTGAACCTGCTGCGCACCGTGGTCGAGCAACTGGTCGATGACAGCAAGACCGACGCCGTTGCCCGCAAGCTGCTGGAAGAGCAATACGCGCCAAGCCTGGTCGTGGGCCACTACGCCAACGGTGGCGCACCGGTGGTGTTCGAGCCGCACCCGACCTACGACAACCTGTTTGGCCGCATCGAATACAGCACCGACCAGGGCGCGCTGTATACCTCGTATCGCCAGTTGCGCCCGGGGGCGCTGCACCGGGCCAATGGCGGCTTCCTGATCCTCGAAGCCGAGAAGATGCTGGGCGAACCGTTCGTGTGGGACGCGCTCAAGCGTGCGCTGCAATCGCGCAAGCTGAAAATGGAATCGCCGATCGGCGAGCTGGGCCGGGTGGCTACTGTCAGCCTGCAGCCGCAGATGATCCCGCTCAACGTCAAGCTGGTGATCATCGGCTCGCGGCAGCTGTACTACGCACTGCAGGACCACGACTCGGACTTCCAGGAGATGTTCCGCGTGCTGGTCGACTTCGACGAAGACATGCCCATGGTCGACGAGAACCTGGAGCAATTCGCCCAGCTGTTGCGCACCCGCACCAACGAAGAAGGCATGGCGCCGCTGACCAGCGATGCGGTGGCGCGCCTGGCCACGTTCAGCGCACGCCTGGCGGAGAACCAGTCGCGCTTGTCGGCCCGTATCGGCGACCTGTTCCAGCTGGTCAGCGAAGCCGACTTCATCCGCCAGCTGGCCGGTGACGAAATGACTGACGCTGGCCATATCGAGCGGGCGCTCAAGGCCAAGGCCACTCGTACCGGCCGGGTTTCGCAGCGGGTACTGGACGACATGCTTGCCGGCATCATCCTGATCGACAGCGAAGGTGCGGCGATCGGCAAGTGCAACGGCCTGACGGTGCTGGAAGTCGGCGATTCGGCGTTCGGCATGCCGGCACGTATTTCGGCCACGGTATACCCGGGCGGCAGCGGTATCGTCGACATCGAGCGAGAGGTCAACCTGGGCCAGCCGATCCACTCCAAGGGGGTGATGATCCTCACCGGTTACCTGGGCAGCCGCTACGCCCAGGAATTCCCGTTGGCGATTTCCGCGAGTATCGCCCTGGAGCAGTCCTACGGCTATGTCGACGGTGACAGCGCCTCGCTGGGCGAGGCGTGCACGCTGATTTCGGCCTTGTCGCGTACACCGCTCAAGCAGTGCTTCGCCATTACTGGCTCGATCAACCAGTTTGGTGAAGTGCAGGCCGTGGGTGGGGTGAACGAGAAAATCGAGGGCTTCTTCCGCCTGTGCGAAGCGCGTGGCCTGACGGGCGAGCAGGGGGTCATCATCCCGCGTGCCAACGTGGCTACCCTGATGCTGGACGAGCGTGTGTTGCAGGCTGTGGAAAACGGCATGTTCCACGTCTACGCCGTCAGCCAGGCCGACGAGGCGCTCAGCCTGCTGGTGGGCGAAGAGGCCGGCGTGCTGGATGACAAGGGCCAGTTCACCGAGGGCAGTGTCAACGCCCGGGTGGTGGAGCGCCTACGGGAAATTGCCGAGATGATCAGCGAGGAAGAGATCGAAAAGGCGGAAAAGGAGCGCCTTGAGGAAGTCATCGCTCAGGCCAAGCCCGCCTAAGTCAATAAACCGGCGCTGGCGGCCATGTGCTACCGTTCAGCGCCGGTTTTCCAACTTTCTGTTTTGCTCTTCTATGCTGGAACTTAAGGAAGGAACAGCGTTCAGGATGGAAACAGCCTGAGGGTTTCAGGCTGAACAAGGCTCATTGGAGGGGACGCGGCCATGCGCAACCTCAGCCTCACACGCCAGTGCCTGGGCCTGGTGACCCGCATCGAATGCAGCATTCGCCCATTGGCCGGCGACACCGGCATGTGGACCTTGCTGTTCGCCGCCGGCATGGCCGGTGAACAACCCTCTGCAATCAAGGCCCAGGGGCCGTTCCACGGGCCAATGGTGGCCGAGTCGGTGCTGCATGCCATCGTCGATAGCCTGACCCTGCACGGGTACCAGGTGGCAGAAGACCCGCAGATCTGGTGCTTGCACCTGCAGGCGCAGCTGCGCCGGATCAACGGCGAGCGCTGCCGGAACCTGGGGGATTACCAGTTTCATCCGGAGACCTGAGCGTACGCTGGGGTGCTTTGCGGCCCGAGCGCGACGCAAGGCCGCACCTACAGGGGATCGTGGTCGCCTGGATCGGGCTTTTGCTGCAACAGGTGGCTGGCTATACTCGCCGTCGCTTTTTTAGTCACCTGATGAGTCCCGAACTTCATGGAACGTATCCTCGAAAACGCGATGTATGCCTCGCGCTGGCTGCTCGCCCCGATCTACTTCGGCCTGTCACTCGGCCTGCTGGCCCTGGCGCTGAAATTTTTCCAGGAAGTGGTCCACGTCCTGCCCAACGTCTTCGCCCTCAGCGAAGCCGACCTGATCCTGGTGATCCTGTCGCTGATCGACATGTCGCTGGTAGGCGGCCTGCTGGTGATGGTGATGATTTCTGGCTACGAGAACTTCGTCTCGCAACTGGACATCGACGAAAGCAAGGAAAAGCTCAACTGGCTGGGCAAAATGGACTCTTCGTCGCTGAAGATGAAGGTGGCCGCATCGATCGTGGCCATTTCGTCCATTCACCTGCTGCGCGTGTTCATGGACGCACAGAACATCTCCACCGACTACCTGATGTGGTACGTGATCATTCACATGACCTTCGTGGTTTCGGCGTTCTGCATGGGCTACCTGGACAAGCTGACCAAGCACTGAGTTGTACAGGGCTGTTCGCGCGCGCAGCGTTCGGCCTGGTAGCTGCTCGCGGCGGCCCAGTGTGCTAGGCTGCTCGCCCTTTTCATCAAGGGCGCGGCTGCACTGCGCCCTGCAGTGGAGCACGACAATGTCCGAACTCAACCTGTCCACCGACGAAACCCGCGTCAGCTACGGCATTGGCCGTCAGCTGGGCGGCCAGCTGCGCGACAACCCACCACCAGGCGTCAGCCTGGAAGCGATCCTGGCCGGCCTGACCGACGCTTTCAACGGCGCCGACAGCCGCGTCAGCGAAGCCGACCTGTCGGCCAGCTTCAAGGTCATCCGCGAAGTGATGCAAGCCGAAGCGGCGGCCAAGGCCGAAGCCGCTGCTGCCGCGGGCAAGGAATTCCTGGTCGAGAACGCCAAGCGTGACGGCATCACTACCCTGGCTTCCGGTCTGCAGTTCGAAGTGCTGACTGCCGGCGACGGCGCCAAGCCAAGCCGTGAAGACAACGTGCGCACGCACTACCACGGCACCCTGATCGACGGCACTGTGTTCGACAGCTCCTACGAGCGTGGCCAGCCGGCTGAATTCCCGGTCGGCGGCGTGATCGCTGGCTGGACCGAAGCCCTGCAGCTGATGAACGCAGGCAGCAAATGGCGCCTGTACGTGCCGAGCGAGCTGGCTTACGGCGCCCAAGGCGTGGGCAGCATCCCGCCGCACAGCGTGCTGGTGTTCGACGTCGAGCTGCTCGACGTTCTGTAAGATCGCCGGGGCCGCTTTGCGGCCCATTCGCGGGCTCGCCCGCTCCCACAGGTGTCGCGTTAGCTTCCAGGCTTGTGCAGTACCTGTGGGAGCTGGCTTGCCAGCGATGAGGCCGGCGCTGCCCACCTCAATTCCAATCCGTTCCCCCGGGGCGCAACGCCCGCGCATAGCAGAACAGAAACAGATTCCGCACCAGCTCCTTCAATACCCCCGGTTCACTCGAATTCAACCCGCTCATGTCCAGGTCGCCCTGGTCACGCAGTTCGTCGAGCGCTTCTGCTTCGAGTACCGCGCACACTTCGCCGGTTTCCCGATGAAGAATGCGCAGGTAAGGGTGAGGGCGGTCCAGCCAGGCGTCGATCAGATAAGTCATGGCTACTCTCCTTGGAAATCGATTCCAATGAGAATAATTCTTATTATCAGAATAGCAAGCGCCAATTGGCGGAATTCATGTAATCAGACTTTGCGAACGAACTCGGACTTCAGCTTCATGGCGCCGATGCCGTCGATCTTGCAGTCGATGTCGTGGTCGTCATCGCACAGGCGGATGTTCTTGACCTTGGTGCCGACCTTGACCACCAGGGATGAACCCTTGACCTTCAGGTCCTTGATCACGGTAACGGTGTCGCCATCCTGCAGGATGTTGCCGACCGAATCCTTTTTCACCACCTCGTCGCTGGCAGCCTCGGCATCGCCGCTGGCCGACCACTCGTGGGCGCATTCAGGGCAGATCAGCTGAGTGCCATCCTCATAGGTGTATTCGGAATTGCATTTCGGGCAGGGTGGCAGAGTGCTCACTTCGGTTCCTCAAACAAACAGACGGGCGGTAGAAAGCCCGCATTGTAAAAGGTATTTTTCCAGAAGGGATTATGTCCGGACAAAAGCAACCGCGGGCTTGCTCGCTGCCACAGTGTCGGTATCAACCTGTGGAAGCGGGCAAGCCCGCGAAGAAGCGGCTCGGTGTGTCAGTGCGTGCGCGCGACTGCAAACTCGCTCAGCTCAACCAGCGCATCGCGGTACTCGCTGGCTGGCAGCACCTCAAGGCATGCAATGGCGCGCTTCACGTAATCACGAGCCAGCTCTGCGGTGTACTGCAGCGCACCCGATTCCTCGACTGCCACGCGAATCTGCTCGAGGTCTTCCAGGCCGCCCTTCTGAATGGCCTGGCGCACCAGCGCCGCCTGTTCGGCAGTGCCTTCGCGCATGGTGTAGATCAGCGGCAGGGTAGGCTTGCCTTCGGCCAGGTCATCGCCAACGTTCTTGCCCAGCGTCTGCGAGTCGCCCTTGTAGTCCAGCAGGTCGTCGACCAGCTGGAAGGCCACACCCAGGTGGTCGCCAAAGGTTCGCAGGGCTTCGCGCTGCGCGTCCGTGGCTTCGGCCAGCGCCGCGGCGCTGTGGGTGGAGGCTTCGAACAGCATGGCCGTCTTGCCACGGATGACCTCCATATAGACTTCCTCGGTGGTGCTGGCGTCGCGTACCCGCGACAGCTGCAGCACCTCACCCTCGGCAATCACCCGGGTGGCCTTGGACAGGATCTGCATGACCGGCATCGAGCCCAGTTCGACCATCATTTCGAACGAGCGCGAATAAAGGAAGTCACCCACCAGCACGCTCGGCGCGTTGCCCCACAGGGCATTGGCGGTGGAGCGGCCGCGGCGCATGCCGGACATGTCGACCACATCGTCGTGCAGCAGGGTGGCGGTGTGCAGGAACTCGATGGTGGCAGCCAGCAGGCGCAGGTCGTCGCCTTCACGGCCCAGGGCCTTGCCACACAGCAGGACCAGCAGGGGGCGCAGGCGCTTGCCGCCGGCGGACGTGATATAGTCGCCGATCTTCGATACCAGCGGCACGCGCGAGGTCAGCTGCTTCTTGATGATCTCGTCGACGGCGCTGAAATCATCAGCTACCGCGCGGTAGAAGGTTTGGGGTTGCATCGGCTGCTCCAGTGAGGTTGCGCGGCATGCTAGGTCGCAGGTCCCGGTGTGTCAAGGCGCGGTGCCAGCTGGCCGGGGGCGGCACTTGCAAGCAAAACCGTGGTTGCGTACAATCGCGCACCCTAACTTCCTGGGCAGCACCTGCCTTACGCAATTGCGCCGGGCCGTTCCAGCCCTGTGCAGCCATGCCAGCCAATACTCATCATATAAAGCGCTGGGTGAGCAGGATTATCGGAGAAATACCATGTCTTACGCAGTAATCGTTACCGGCGGCAAGCAGTACAAAGTCGCTGAAGGTGAATTCCTCAAGATCGAAAAACTGGAAGTCGCCACCGGCGAATCCGTGACTTTCGATCGCGTCCTGCTGGTCGCCAACGGTGAAGAAGTCACCATCGGTGCTCCAGTTGTTGCTGGCGCTAAAGTAGTGGCCGAAGTCGTTTCGCAAGGCCGCCACGACAAGGTTCGCATCATCAAGTTCCGTCGTCGTAAGCACCACATGAAGCGTATGGGCCACCGCCAGTGGTTCACCGAGATCAAAATCACCGGCATCCAGGCTTAATCCCCTAGATCCCCTGAATTTATTTGGAGAATTGAACCATGGCTCACAAGAAGGCTGGTGGTAGTACTCGTAACGGTCGCGACTCAGAATCGAAACGCCTTGGCGTGAAGATGTATGGCGGCCAGGTTATCAAGCCAGGCAACATCATCGTCCGTCAGCGCGGCACCGAATTCCACGCTGGCTACGGCGTTGGCATGGGCAAGGATCACACCTTGTTCGCCAAGATCGAAGGCGTGATCAAGTTCGAGAAGAAAGGCGAGTTCATGCGCCGTTACGTGAGCATCGTCGCCGCTTAATCGCGACGTCGCTCCAGAAGCCCCGTCATGCGACGGGGCTTTTTCGTTTGTGGTGAGCCTCTTGCAAAGCTGTTTGTCTGGGTTGCCGGCGTTGGTTTCTACGGTCGTACGGGGCCGCCGCGCTCATTTTTGCAAGAGCCTCATGTTTTTGAGTCATTCAGCTCGTCTGCCGACGAGAGGCGGTTTTAATGAAGTTTGTTGACGAAGTATCTATTCGGGTCAAGGCCGGTGACGGCGGCAACGGTTGCATGAGCTTCCGTCGCGAGAAGTTCATCGAGAACGGTGGCCCCAATGGTGGGGATGGCGGTGACGGCGGCTCGGTGTACATGGTTGCCGACGAAAACCTGAACACCCTGGTCGACTACCGCTACACCCGTCACCACGAAGCCCAGCGCGGTGCCAACGGCGGCAGCACCGACTGCACCGGCAAGAAGGGTGAAGACCTGTTCCTGCGTGTGCCGGTCGGTACGACCGTGATCGATGCTTCCACCCAGGAAGTGATCGGTGACCTGGTCACCCCAGGGCAGAAACTGATGGTCGCCCAGGGCGGCTGGCACGGCCTGGGCAACACGCGCTTCAAGTCCAGTACCAACCGGGCACCGCGCCAGACCACCCCAGGCAAGCCGGGTGAGCAGCGTGACCTGAAGATGGAAATGAAGGTGTTGGCCGACGTGGGTCTGCTGGGCCTGCCAAACGCCGGCAAAAGCACCTTCATTCGCTCGGTTTCGGCCGCCAAGCCGAAAGTGGCCGATTACCCGTTCACCACCCTGGTGCCGAATCTGGGTGTGGTCAGCGTCGACCGCTGGAAGAGCTTCGTCATCGCCGACATCCCCGGCCTGATCGAAGGTGCTTCCGATGGCGCCGGCCTGGGTATCCGCTTCCTCAAGCACCTGGCCCGCACCCGCGTGCTGCTGCACCTGGTGGACATCGCGCCGCTGGACGAGAGCAGCCCTGCCGACGCAGCCGAAGTGATCGTCAACGAGCTGACCCGCTTCAGCCCGTCGCTGGCCGAGCGTGAGCGCTGGCTGGTGCTGAACAAGGCCGATATGGTCATGGAAGACGAGCGCGACGCGCGCGTGCAGGAAGTGGTCGAGCGCCTGCAGTGGGACGGTCCGGTCTACGTGATTTCGGCCATCTCCAAGCAGGGCACCGAAAAGCTCAGCCACGACCTGATGCGCTACCTCGAAGACCGCGCCGACCGCCTGGCCAACGACCCGGCCTACGCCGAAGAGCTGGCCGACCTCGACCAGCGCATCGAAGACGAAGCCCGTGCCCAGCTGCAGGCCCTGGACGACGCCCGCACCCTGCGTCGCACCGGCGTCAAGAGCGTGCACGACATCGGCGACGATGACGGTTGGGACGATGATTTCGAGGACGACGAAGACGGCCCGGAAATCATTTACGTGCGCGACTGACCGGTTGCAGTACACTAAACGCCGCTCTCTGGAGCGGCGTTTTTGTATCCACGGTATCTACAGATTCGACATAGGTTGGAAGAAGATGCGAAGCAAGGTGACGGGCGCCAAGCGCTGGGTCGTGAAGATTGGCAGTGCTCTGCTGACCGCCGATGGCAAGGGCCTCGACCGCGGGGCCATGGCCGTTTGGGTCGAGCAGATGGTCGCGCTGCGTGAAGCGGGCGTGGAGTTGGTACTGGTGTCCTCCGGGGCCGTTGCTGCCGGCATGAGCCAGCTGGGCTGGACCTCGCGACCGAGCGCGATGAACGAGCTGCAGGCCGCTGCGTCGATCGGCCAGATGCGCCTGGTACAGGCCTGGGAGTCGAGCTTCGGCGAGCACGGCAAGCACACCGCGCAGATCCTGCTGACCCATGACGACCTGTCCGACCGCAAGCGTTACCTGAACGCCCGCAGCACCCTGCGTACCCTGGTCGACCTGGGTGTGGTGCCCGTCATCAACGAGAACGACACCGTGGTCACCGACGAAATCCGTTTCGGCGACAACGATACCCTGGCGGCGCTGGTGGCCAACCTGGTCGAGGCCGACCTGTTGGTGATCCTTACCGACCGTGATGGCATGTTCGACGCCGACCCGCGCAACAACCCCGAGGCCCAGCTGATCTACGAAGCCCGTGCCGACGACCCGGCGCTGGATGCCGTGGCCGGCGGCACCGGTGGCGCGCTGGGCCGTGGCGGCATGCAGACCAAGCTGCGCGCCGCGCGCCTGGCTGCCCGCTCGGGTGCCCACACCATCATCATCGGTGGCCGCATCGAGCGCGTGCTCGACCGCCTGAAGGCTGGCGAGCGTCTGGGGACCTTGCTGTCACCCGAGCGCGGCATGCTCGCGGCGCGCAAGCAGTGGCTGGCTGGGCACTTGCAAACCCGTGGCACCCTGGTGCTGGATGCCGGTGCCGTGCAGGCGCTGCGCCAGGCCAACAAGAGCCTGCTGCCGGTGGGTGTGAAAACCGTACAGGGCAGTTTCCGCCGTGGCGAGATGGTGGTGTGCGTCGGCCCGGACGGTGCAGAGGTCGCCCGTGGCCTGGCCAACTACAGCGCCCTGGAGGCGCAGAAGATCATTGGCCAGCCTTCGGATGCCATCGAGAGCACCTTGGGCTACATTGCGGAGCCAGAACTGGTGCACCGCGACAACCTGGTTCTGGTCTGAGGGTTTGGCTGTGTTGAAAAGGATGATTGCCGTTGCCGCGTTGGCTTTGCCCATGCTGGCCGGGGCTGAGGAAATCGGCCAGGTGTCCACCGTGTTCAAGTTCCTTGGGCCGAACGACCGCATCGTGGTGGAAGCATTCGACGACCCCAAGGTCGAAGGCGTGACTTGCTACCTGTCGCGGGCCAAGACGGGCGGGGTGAAAGGCGGGCTGGGCCTGGCCGAAGATCGGGCGGAGGCCTCCATCGCCTGCCGCCAGGTCGGGCCGATCAGCTTCAAGGGTGAGCTCAAGGATGGCGAGGAGGTGTTCAAGGAGCGCACCTCGCTGGTGTTCAAGACCATGCAGGTGGTGCGCTTCCTCGACAAGAAGCGCAATACCCTGGTGTACCTGGTGTACAGCGACCGCATCGTCGAGGGCAGCCCGCAGAATGCGGTGACGGCGATTCCGATCTTGCCTTGGGCGCAGTGATAGCCTGGTAGATGGCCGGGAGGCCTTTGGCCTCCATCGCGACGCAAGGCCGCTCCTACAAAGGTCCTGCATATGCCGGTCAATGTGGGAGCGACCTTGTGTCGCGAAAGGGCCGCAAAGCGGCCCCAGGTTCCTCAGGCCAACTCTTCGGCCTGGTCCTCACGCACAACCGCTTTCACCTCATCCAGCCGGCTGATGAACTTCCAGTCCGCCTCGTCGATGTAGATGCCATTCGGCCCGCTGCCACCTTCCAGGTCGATCGCCACCCGCGCCGATACCTGGGGCTTCACGCTCGCCAGAATCGGCACGAAGCCCAGCTGCAGGCTGGTTTCCAGCAGTGCCGCCTGGTTGCGCTCGTCGATGTCGGCCGCTTCGTCCAGGTAGTACGGCAGGCGAATACGGCCGGCCAGGTCGCGGTCCATCAGGTGCAGCAACAGGTACATGTTGGTCAGCGCCTTGATGGTCATGGTGGTGCCGTTGGACGCCGCGCCATCGATGTCGGCATGGATGACCGGCTGGCCGTTGACCTTGGTGATCTCGAACGCCAGCTCGAACAGGTCCTTCAAACCCAGTTGGTTGTGGTTGGCCGCCACCAGGCGCGCCAGGTACTCCTTGGCCTCTTCGTTCTTGTTGTCCTGCTCGGCGCTCTGGGTCAGGTCGAACACCGACAGGGTTTCGCCTTCCTCGTACTGGCCGGCACTGTGGATGATCTGGTCGATATGCTTGAGCGCTTCCTTGTTCGGCGCCAGCACCACGCGGAAGCTTTCCAGGTTGGATACCTGGCGCTTGTTGATCTCGCGGTTGAACAGCGCCAGCTGGTGCTCGAGGCTGTCGTAGTCGCTGCGGATGTTGCGCAGGGTGCGGGCGATGTCGGTCACCGCCGCGCGGCGGGCCTTGGCCAGGGTCAGGGCTTCGTCGGTGCGGTGCGCATAGGCGTTCACCAGCAATTGCAGGCGGCGCTCCATGTCGTCTTCACTGTCGAACTTGGCCACGCCTTTCAGGCGCACCTGGGCATACAGTGCCTCGATCTGGTTATCGACGCGCTGCAGGCTCTGCCAGCTGTCCTGGTAGTCGTTGAGCAACGGCAGCAGGTTGTCCATCGAATCGTCGATGGCTTCCATGAAGGGTGTACCGTAGGGCAGGTCGGCCGGCAGCAGTTGGCGGCGGCGCAGGGCGTCTTCCAGGGTGCGCTGCTTGGACTCGAGGTCGCCGAGCTGGCGGCCGACCAGCTGCAGCTTGGCCGACAGTTGCTGGACGCGTTCGGTGAACGCGTCGCTGGAGCGCTTGAGCTCGTCCTGGGCGGCTTCCAGTTGCGACAGCTGCTCGAGTTTTTCCGGCTCTTCGGCAGCGAGGGTCTGGCTGCGGCGGTAGTCCTCCAGGGCCTTCTGGGCGTCCAGCACTTCCTGATACAGGGTTTCGGTCTGGGCCTTGGAGGCCGAGCGGTCGGCGGCTACGGCCTGCTGGGTCTTGAGCTGTTTCAGCTCTTTCTCCAGGCGCTCTTTCTGGTCGCGCAGGGCGGCGCGGTCGGCCAGGGCCTGCAGGGCCGGTGGGTCGATGTTGGTCAGGTCGATGGCCAGGCCCGGCGCCTCGAAACGCTCGCCCTTGAAGCCGTCGAGCACCGCTTCCAGCGACTTTACCCACAGGTCGCTGTCGTCCAGCTCGATGCCGCGCTCGCCCAGTGGCAGGCTGAACAGCGCACCGTTGAACAGGCGCATCAGGCGGTCGACGTCCTGCTGCGAGAACTCTTCGCGCAGGCGCGCATAGCTGTTGTTGTCGGCATGGTCGAGCTGCTGCTTGACCTGCTTCAGGCGCTTTTCCAGGTCGCGCACACGCTCGTCGAGGTCTTCGGCGCTGAACTGCCGCGACTGGGCCAGGGCACCGGCCAGTTCGTCGTGCGCGTCCTTGGCTGCCAGCAGTTGCTGCTCCAGCACCTTCACGTCATCGACCAGCGCAAAGCGGTGCTTGAGGACCGACAGCTCACCCAGCCAGCGCTGGATACCGGTGATTTCGCGCTCCAGGCGCATCAGCTCCTGGGTGCCGCCGCGCTGGTCGTTCTGCAGGCGGTCCTGCTCGCCACGGTAGTGCTCGGCCTGGATCACCAGCTCTTCCTTGCGCGCCATGGCGTATTCCTGCCAGGTGCCCAGCAAGGTGTCGAGCACCGGGGAAATGCGGTGCAGCTTGCCGCGCAGGATGTCACGCTGGGCCACGCCGCCCGCCAGCGCCTCGACCAGCGGGCCGGCCGCGACCAGGGCGTTGTAGTCCTGTTCCATGCGGCGTACGTCGCGGAAGGCCTCTTCGCAGGCGGCGATGTAGTCGACGCTGCCCGAGCGCAGGCTGTGCTCGAAGGCATCGAGGAACAGTTGCTTGAGCTTGGCCGCAGTGATCTCGCGCATGTGCAGCAGGTTGATGAACAGTGCGCGGAAGGTTTTCAGGCTTTGCTCGCTGGTGGAGCGCAGCGGGATCATGGTCAGGTCCAGCGGCACCGACGTGTGGCCGCCGACCAGCAGCCGGCGCAGCTCGTCGGGCTTGACCTCGTAAGCCTTTATGCCCAGGCGCTCGAGGTTGGTGAAGAGCTCTTTCTGGCGCAGGCAGGTGTCGTTCTTCTGGTAGTGGGCCAGGTCCAGTTCGCCCTTGTAAGCGAAGAACTGGTGACCGAAACCACCGCCCGGTCCGCGGCCGACCACGCCAATCACGTGGGGGCCATGGGGCAGGCTCAGTTCGCAGAGAATGTACGAGGTGTCGCTGGCAAAGTAGAAGCGGCGCGACTGCTCGAGGCTGTACTTGCCGAAGCTCATGTCTGACATGCGTGCCAGGATCGGGAACTGCAGCGCGTTGATCGACGCCGATTTGCCCAGGTTGTTGGCACCGTAGACCGACAGCGGGTGCTCCAGCGGGAACAGGCCAAGGCTGTAGCCTGCAGTGTTGAGCAGTGCAAAGCGGCGGATGCCGTAGCGTTCCTGGCTCATGCGTCAATCTCCTGTTGCTCTTCGCGGATGGCCCGGGCCAGGGCGTCCTCTTCGCTTTCCTCGCCTTCGAACGGCGTGAGGTCCAGCGGGTCGTCGGTGCGGTTGAGTTCTTCGGGGCTTTCTTCCTCGACCAATACCGGGGTCGGCAGCGGCAGGTCGCTGTGCAGCGTGGCGGCCAGGTCGCGGTCCTGCTGCACCGACAGGCACACGTCGAGGAAACGGTGCATGGGCGGAAGGAAGCGGTAGATGCCGCCTTCTTCGTGGGCGAAGCCCAGCTGGGTCATGCGCCGCAGGATCTTCTCTTCAAGCTCGTCGACGGTCTGCACCTCGGCCTGCAGGAACAGGTCGCGGTACTTGTCCAGCAGCGATGGCAGCTCGTCGCGGCCGATACTGCCGCCGTCCAGCACTGCCATGGGGTCGCGGCCCTGGTCCGCCAGGTGCTCGACCAGGATGAAGGTGAACAGCGACAGGCGTTGCGCGGTCTTGTTGACCTGCGCGGCGGTCATGTCCGGCACGAAGTAGTAGAAACCACGGGTGTCGCACACCAGCTCGAAGCCCAGGGCCTTGAACAGGGTGCGGTATTGGTCCTGGAAGTTCGACAGCTGAGCGTACAGCTCGGGGTCGCGACGGCTGATGTGGAAGCCTTTGAACAGCTCGCGGAAGATCGGCGCGAGCTGGGACAGTTCGGAAAGATCAAGATGCATGGGCTGGGCTCGCGTTGGGGTCGGTAGGCGCGCTGTTGGCGTCTTCGCGGCTGGAGGTCAGGGCGAACGAGCGCAGGCTGACCAAGTGTTCCTGGGTGGTGTACTCGCGGCGGTCCAGGCGTTCGCGCTTGAAGCGCTTTTCCCGCGACAGGCGCGAGAACCAGTACAGCAACTCGTCGGTGGCGCCTTCGGGCTCCTGCTCCAGCAGCCAGACCATCAGGTCGGGCAGGGGCAGCGCCTGTTCGCAACGTTCGGCCATTTCCTTGACCGTGCGCGGGGCGCGGGGCAGGGCACCGGACTGCGTCTTGTGGGCCTTGGGGAAGCGCGCCGGCTTGGGCTCGAAGCGGGCCAGGGCGTACACGTAGGCTTCGACCTGGCTGGCACTGCCGAGGAAGGTGCTTTGCGGGCGGGTGAACATCGGCATGGCCGCTTGCGGCACGGCATCCAGGCCCTTGCGCCGGATCACCGACAGGGCCAGTGCGGCACCACGGGTCACGGCGTTGTGCCGACGGGCTTCTTCGCGCAGCGGCAACAGCAGTTCGCGGGCGTGACGCAGGGTGAGCTGAGCGTTGGTCTGCATCTCCAGGATGCGCGCATGGGTGCGCAGCAGCATGTCGTCATCGACCAGGTGGCCCAGGCGCGCCTGTTCGCCCAGCAGCTTGAGCAGCACGGTCTCGACCTTGCGCACGCCTTGCTCGAAGGCGCCGTCGGCGTTGACCAGCTGGATCATCGGCTCGACGTACTCGTCCCAGGTGGCCAGGACCTCGGCATAGCGCTGGCGCAGCGGGATCTGGCGGTTGCTGGTCTTGGCCCGTTCGGCCACGGCCACCAGCGCCTGCTCGTCGTTGTCGAGCTTTTTGAGCACATCGCGCACGCGCATGTCGAGCAGGCGCAGCTGGCGCGCCAGGTCGTCGCTGTCGCGGTTGTCGAAGGCGTCCTGGATGTGCCCGGCAAGGCGTTCCAGGTGGCGCAGGTAGGCTTCGATCTCCAGGCACAGGCCCAGCCGGTGCTCGCGGCGCAGGTAGGCGAGAAAGTCGTGTATCTGCGCATTGAGCTCGAAACGGTTCGGGCTTTTGGCCACCGGGACCAGGATGTCCAGGCGGATCCACACGTCGAGCAGCTGGGTGATGTCCTGCGGGGTGCTTTCTACTTGCTGGCGGGCCACATGCTGGCGCAGCTCGACCAGGCTCAGGGTGCCCTGGTCGAAACGCTCGCACAGCGGCTCGATCAGGGCCCAGTGTTCGGCTAGGGCGCGCAGGACGCGCTTGGGTTCGATCATTGGCTTCGACTCGTTGCCAAGAAAAAGGGGCGATTGTACTGCATCCGGGGGGCAGGGTTTCACCCCTTGGTCTGTAATGGGGGGATAACCTCATGTCACATGGGTGTATGGCGTGGTTTTTGTGGTGGCAGTGAGATCGAGCGCCGCCCGCGCGGCGCATCGCGACGCAAGGCCGCTCCTACATCTGCTTCGGGTCAATTACTCCTGAGTCCTTGGCGCGCGCACCCTGGGTGTATGACTGGAAATTGTAGAAAAGCAGCAGCGCCCCCTTCGATATCGAAGGGGGCAAGCAAGGCGGGCAGCGATGACTTCACAGGAGCGACTGGCCCGAAACAGATGTGGGAGCGGCCTTGCGTCGCGATGCGCAGCGCGGGCGGCGCTCGGTCTGATAGACGCTGCAAAAACCAAGGCGTACACGTTAGAATGCCCAACTGCCTCCACCCCTCGGACCCTGCCCCTTGCTCACCGAACCCCGCCGCCGCGCCTTCCTTTCCGCCATGCAAGTGGTGCACTGGCTGCCGCGCGCCGAACTGCCGTTCGCTGCGCCGTCGCGCCCCGAGTTGCTGCTGCCGGTGGCCCCGGTCGAGGACCTCGACTTCGATGTGCTGCCGCCAGCCCCTGGCAACGAAAAGCCAATCGCACCCCAGGCGCGCTCCGCAGAGCGGCCCAAAATCGAGATCCCGCGGCCCGGCAGTGGGCCCAAGCCGGCGGTCAAGGCGGTCGAGGCCGAGGCGCAACCCGCACCACCAAGGCCGGCGCCGGTGCCACCGCCACGTTTCGCGCTGCAGTTGCTGCGCGCCGGCAGTTGCCTGCTGCTGGTCGAACTGGCCACCGGCCAGCCGTTCCAGAGTCGCGACCCTTCCTACCTGCTGCTCAAGGACATGCTGCGCGCCGCCGGGCTACCCGATGCACCGCAGATCATCGGCGAGCCGGTGTGCTGGCCGTTGCTGGTACGCGGCAACATGGACCAGGGCCCGGAGGCGGCACGTGATTTTGTCCAGGGTTTTGTCCAGGCGCGCCTGGAAGACGCGCCGTGCACCTGCCTCTGGCTGGTGGGCCTGCCAGCGGTGCGCTTTGCCGCCAACGCCGACGCCCAGGCCTATTACCAAACCCTGAAGCTCGACGGCCTGGGCGATGCCTGGGTCTTGCCGGGCCTGGAACTGTTGATGGACGAGCCGCAGCGCAAGGCGGACGTCTGGAAAGCCATGCGCCAGCTGATGGCGCGCTGGAAGAGCGTTGAATGAGTGACTCGATCAGTTTTCGCCCGATGACCGAGGCGGATCTGGATGCCGTACTTAAGATCGAATATGCCGCGTTCAGCCACCCCTGGACCCGCGGGATTTTCCAGGATGCGCTCAAATCCTACGAAGTCTGGCTGATGTTCGATGGCGAGCAGCAAGTGGGCCACGGGGTGATCAACGTGATCATCGACGAAGCGCACCTGCTCAACATTACCGTCAAACCCGAGAACCAGGGCTGCGGCCTGGGCCTGCGCCTGCTAGAGCACCTGATGGCCCGTGCCTACCAGCTCAATGGCCGCGAATGCTTCCTGGAAGTGCGCGCCAGCAACCAGTCGGCCTACCGCTTGTACGAGCGCTACGGCTTCAACGAAATCGGCCGTCGCCGTGACTATTACCCAGTGGCGGGTGGCCGTGAAGATGCCCTGGTGATGGCTTGTACCCTGCTTGAAGACTGACCCTGCGTGCTGCCTGGTTAATATCGCCTAGCGCGGCTGGCCCGGCAACGGCGGTGCCGGGGCGTCAGGCTGCAACAAGCCCAAATGAGCCAGACAGGCGTGGCACTCTTCCACGACCCAGCCTGTGAAGCGCTGGCGCTTGCCGCCATCGTTCAACGGCTGGGGGCTGAGCAGGTGGTAGGCCGAGCCATCGCGGATAAACCCGAACGGCGCCTGCAACTGTCCGCTGTCGAGTTCGTCGCGCACCATCAAGGCAGAGGCCATGGCCACGCCCAAACCGGCGCTGGCGGCCTGGATCGACAGATAGAAATGCTCGTAGTCGCTGCGTTCGCAGTGCCGCGCCCGTTGGCCGCTGAGGCGCAGCCAGGTGGGCCAGGCAGCGGGGCGGGTGGTGCTGTGCAGCAGGCGTTGGCCGTCGAGCCGGAACCCGGCGCTGGGGCGACACACCGGGCCGACCCACTCATCGCAGACCTTCTGGTTGAACAACTGGTTACCCCAATGGAAGTCGTCACGGCGGATGGCCAGGTCGACGCCGCCGCGGGCGAAGTCCAGCGGACCGCCAGCGGCTACCAGGTGCAACTGCAGGTCGGGGTGGGCTGCATGGAAACGCGGCAGCCGCGGGATCAGCCAGCGCATGGCGATGGTCGGTTCGCAGGACAGCACCAGCACATTGTCGCGGGCCTTGTGTTGCAAGCGCTGCACGGCGCCTTCCAGTTGTTCGAAGATCGCCTGGGTGGTGCCGTGCAGCGCGCGGCCGGCGGCGGTGAGAAAAATGGCCCGGTTGCGGCGTTCGAACAGGTCTACGCCAAGGCTTTCTTCGAGCAAGCGCACTTGCCGGCTGACGGCGCCGTGGGTGACGTGCAGGTGTTCGGCGGCGCGCACGAAGCTTTCGCTTTGGGCGGCGATGTCGAAGTAGCGGAAGGCGTTGAGTGGGGGCAGTTTCATGGCAGTTCTCCAAGCCGGTACTGCAGCGTTGGGCAGCCTGCACAATCACACGCTGGCTGAGCAGGCGCTAGGTATCTGTGACTGAAACTATCAGATTTACGCCACGATAAATCGATTTTCCCTGCATCGTAAGCTCCCGATAATTCTCGGTCTGTGCATTTTCATCGCCTATCGAGGGCTATCCCCATGACCGAACTCGTCGCCGTCGCCGTATTTACCCTGCTCGCCGTCATCAGCCCCGGTGCCGACTTCGCCATGGTGACCCGCAGCAGTTATGCACAAGGCCGCAAGGCCGGGCTGGCTGCCGCAGTGGGGATCGCCTTGGGGGTCCAGGTGCACGTGCTGTACACGGTACTGGGCATTGCCGTGATCATCAGCCAGAGCCCGATGCTGTTCCTGGCCATGAAGGTGGTGGGCGCCGGGTATCTGATCTACCTGGGGTACAAGTCGGTCACCAATACCCGACGCATCAGCCTTGAGGGTGGGGCGCCTAACAGTGCCTCGGTGCTGCAAGCCCTGCGCACGGGGTTTTTGACCAACGCACTGAACCCCAAGACCATGTTGTTCGTGGTCAGTGCCTACACCCAGGTCGTGCAACCGGGCAGCTCGTTGCAGCTGGCATTTGCCTATGGTGCGTTCATGTCGTTCGCGCACTGGCTGTGGTTCAGCCTGGTCGCGGTGTTTTTTTCCAGCACTGCCTTGCGCAAGGCCATGATCGACCGCCAAGTGCTGTTGGACCGGGTGATCGGCGTGGCGCTGATCGGGCTCGGGTTGACTGTGGCAGTGAGCGGCATCCGCTGATGCCCAAGGGGCAAGAAGGAGTAGCAGCCCCGGGGCTGCTTTCGATGCGGCAGTTCTCGCAGGCAAAGAAAAAGGGCCTACCTTGCGGTAAGCCCTTCGTCTTGTTTGGTGGCTACACAGGGACTTGAACCCCGGACCCCAGCATTATGAATGCTATGCTCTAACCAACTGAGCTATGTAGCCGATGGCGCGCATTATTCTCTTGAACGCCCCCCCTGTCAACACTCATTTCAAAAAAAATTTGCACGCTTTCAAAAACTTAGCGGCCAGTGCCGGTTCTAGCGCACCACAAGCCAGTGCCCGAGCACGCCTTGTAGCTGCAGATGCTGGGCGGCGGCCAGGGATTGCAGGGTTTCCCCGGCGCGGTCGAGGTTGAAATCGCCGCTTACACGGCGATGGGCCAGTTGTTCATCCATAAGCCATACCCGCTGGCCCTGGTAGCTGGCCAGGCGCTCCAGCACCTGCCCCAGCGGCATGTCGCTGGCCTTCAGATAGCCGCTGCGCCAACTGTCTACGGTTTTCAGGTCCGCTGGGCGTACCGCGCCGATGCGCGTGTCATCGAAGGTTACCCGTTCACCTGTCGAGACCAGGCGCTGCTCACCTCCCTGCACGACCATGGCCTTGCCACTGATGACCACCAGTTCGTCATGGTTGGCATGGCGGGTGACTTGCAGGCGGGTGCCGAACACCTGGATGCGTGCGTTACCCACTGCCACCTCCAGGGCGCGCCCATCGAGCGCCACCTGCAGGTACACCTGGCCCTGTACCAGATGCAGCTGGCGGGTACGGCCGCGCAGGTTCACGTTCATCGCACTGGCGCTGTCCAGGCTCAAGGTCGTGCCATCGGCCAGGCGCGTGCTGCGCCGCTCGCCCACATCGGTGTGCAGCTCGCTGGCCAGGCGCTGCATCCACGGCCAGTAAAGGTAGGTAGCGGCGGCCAGGCCCAGGAGAAAGAACAGCGCCACCCATTTGCCCAGGTGACTGCGGCGCTCGCTTGGCGGCCGTGGGCGAGGGCGGGCGGGTGAGGGCTGCACCTGCTGCCAGAAACGCTCCAGCTCGGCATAGGCCTGGGCGTTTTCAGCGGCTTGGCACCAGGCCGCGAAGGCCTGGCGCTGGGCGTCGTCACAGTTGGGGTGGCGCAACGCCGAGAACCACTCGAGCGCTTCCTGCTCGGGGTCGGGTTGCAGCTGTTTGGCGGCCATCGGGCTCATGGGTACGGTCTGCTCGCGAGTGGGGCCAGTGGGCCCAACGATGACAGGAGAAGTAGACAAGGATGCTAATTATATTGAGAACCATTTTCAAGAACGTCGCGACAGAGGGAAAAAAAGGTAGCTAAGTATCTATTTGTTTCCCGATAATCGGATCCCAAACCTGAGGACGGAGATTTAGGCAAATGGCCACCAGTAGCGCCTCCACCGCATCCAGCCAGGCACCGGCCAACCAGGCCACGCCGCTGGTGATGCGTATCATCGGTTTCTGCGCGCTGGCGCACCTGATCAACGACCTGATCCAGTCGGTACTGCCGGCGATCTACCCGATGCTCAAGGCCAATTACAACCTGAGCTTCGCCCAGATCGGCATGATCACCCTGACGTTCCAGATCACCGCCTCGCTGTTGCAGCCCTGGGTCGGCTTTTTCACCGACCGTCGGCCGGCACCGAACCTGCTGCCGCTGGGCACCTTGTGCACCCTGGTGGGGATCGTGATGCTGGCCTTCGTCGGCAGCTTCCCGATGATCCTGCTGGCGTCTGCACTGGTGGGCATCGGTTCCTCCACCTTCCACCCCGAAACCTCGCGTATCGCGCGGCTGGCCTCCGGCGGGCGCTTCGGCCTGGCCCAGTCAACTTTCCAGGTGGGGGGCAACACCGGTTCGGCGCTGGGCCCGTTGCTGGCGGCGGCCATCGTCATTCCGTTCGGCCAGACCCACGTCGCCTGGTTCGGCCTGGCGGCGTTGTTCTTCCTTGGCGTAACCCTGATGCTGCGTGGCTGGTACAAGGAACACCTTAACCAGGCCAAAGCACGCAAGGCGGTGCAGGCCACCCATGGCATCTCCCGCCAGCGGGTGATCGTGGCGCTGATCGTGTTGGGCTTGCTGGTGTTCTCCAAGTACTTCTACATGGCCAGTTTCACCAGCTACTTCACCTTCTACCTGATCGAGAAATTCGCGGTATCGGTAGCCAGCTCGCAGTTGCACCTGTTCCTGTTCCTTGGGGCCGTGGCGGCGGGGACCTTCTTCGGTGGGCCGATCGGTGACCGTATCGGGCGCAAGGCGGTGATCTGGTTCTCGATCCTGGGCGTGACCCCGTTCACCCTGGCGCTGCCCTATGCCGATCTGTTCTGGACCACGGTACTGAGCGTGGTGATCGGCTTCATTCTGGCTTCGGCGTTTTCCGCCATCGTGGTGTATGCGCAGGAGCTCGTGCCGGGCAGCGTGGGCATGATTGCCGGCATCTTCTTCGGCCTGATGTTCGGCTTTGGCGGCATCGGTGCGGCGCTGCTGGGGTACGTGGCAGACTTGCGGGGCATCGAATACGTCTATGGCGTCTGTTCGTTCCTGCCGCTGTTCGGATTGCTGGCGGTGTTCCTGCCCAATACGGGCAAGCGCTGATTTCGTCGGGGCCGCTGCATGCGGCGGCCCCTGCCGATTGACGGCCGGACTGTCCTTGGCCTAGAGTGCCGCCACTTTCCCCTCCCACCTGCGTAGTAGCCAAGCAATGCGCCGTACCCCGTCACTGCCCAGCGCCCGCCAGCCTGCCCTTCAGGGCTTGCGCCATGCGTGGCCGAGCGACACGGTACTCAAGCGCCGTCGCAGCGTGCTGTTTGCCTTCACCTTCTCGCCACACTTCGCCTGACCTGATCTGCGCGTTCGCGCCGCTGGCCACTTTGGCCTGCGCGCCTGTGTCTGCACGTTTTTCCGGTTTGCAAGGAGTGGTACATGAACATGCGTTTGCTGGCGGGCCTGTTGTTCGCCGTTTCGGTCGTGGGTTTCAGCCTGGGGGCGAGCCTGCCCCTGGTTTCGTTGCGCCTGCATGAAGCAGGGGCGGGCACCCTGGAAATCGGCATCATCTCGGCTATTCCTGCTGCCGGCATGATGCTTTCGGCATTCCTGGTCGATGCCTGCTGCCGCCACCTCACCCGGCGCACCATCTACCTGCTGTGTTTCAGCCTGTGCACACTCAGCATCGCCCTGCTCGAAGCGGCCTTTGGCTCGCTGTGGCTGCTGGCGCTGCTGCGCCTTTGCCTGGGGCTGGGCATGGGTATCGCCATCATCCTGGGCGAGTCGTGGGTCAACGAATTGTGCCCGGAGCACAACCGCGGCAAGATCATGGCCCTGTATGCCACCAGCTTTACCGGCTTCCAGGTGCTCGGCCCGGCCATGCTGGCAGTACTGGGGGCGGACAGCCCATGGATCACTGGCGTGGTCACCGTTGGCTATGGCCTGGCCTTGCTGTGCATCGTGCTGACGGTGCCCAATGACCATGTGGCGCACGAAGAAGGCGAGAAAAGCTTTGGCCTGGCGGGGTTCTTCCGGGTGGCGCCGGCGTTGTGCATGGCGGTGCTGTTCTTCTCGTTCTTCGACGCCGTGGTGCTGTCGTTGCTGCCGGTATACGCCAGCAGCCATGGCTTCGCCGTGGGTGTGGCGGCGTTGATGGTGACGGTGGTGTTTGCCGGCGACATGTTGTTCCAGCTGCCGCTTGGCTGGCTGGCCGATCGGGTCGAGCGCACCGGGCTGCACCTGGTGTGCGGGCTGGTGGCGATGTCGATCGGTATAGGTTTGCCCTGGTTGCTGGACTTGACGTGGCTGTTGTGGCCGCTGCTGGTGGTGCTGGGGGCGGTGGCGGGGGGGATCTATACCTTGGCGTTGGTGCTGATCGGCCAGCGCTTCAAGGGCCAGGACCTGGTCACCGCCAATGCCAGCGTGGGCCTGCTGTGGGGCGTAGGCAGCCTAGTAGGGCCATTGGTCAGTGGCGCGGCGATGGGCGTGGCGCCGCATGGCCTGCCAATGGCGCTGGCGCTGATGGCCGGGCTGTTCGTGTGCTTTGCCCGGCAGTCGTTTCGGGCTGCGGGCCGCCTGCGCGCGTTGGCGGACTGACGGCTTCTACAACGGGCTGGGGTGGCCGGTAGCCCTGCGGGGCCGGGCCGGCATCATCGATCGATGTAGGAGCGGGTTCACCCGCGAATACGGTGGTGCCGGCAATGCACAATGCCTGGCAGAAACTGGCCCGCAGGCCTGGCCCTTTCGCGGGTAAACCCGCTCCTACAACGGGCGGGGGGGGGCCGGTAGCTCTGCGGGGCCGGGCCGGTATCATCGATCGATGTAGGAGCGGGTTCACCCGCGAATACGGTGGTGCCGGCAATGCACAATGCGCAGAAACTGGCCCGCAGGCCCGGCCCTTTCGCGGGTAAACCCGCTCCTACAACGCGCCGGGGGCCGGTAGCCCTGCGGGGCCGGGCCGGTATCATCGATCGATGTAGGAGCGGGTTCACCCGCGAATACGGTGGTGCCGGCAATGCACAATGCCTGGCAGAAACTGGCCCGCAGGCCTGGCCCTTTCACGGGTGAACCCGCTCCTACAATGAATCGCGCAGGCTTTTCAAATTTTGAGAAAGACAGTTGCTCCTGCAAGCGTCAGGCGGCTGCGATGCTGACCCAATACCGGGTATGGTACTCGACCCGCACCGGCAGGCTCCGGCTGAGCAGGTGCAGGATGGCGCCGGTGTCGCTCAACTGGAAGGTGCCAGACACCACCAGGCTGGCCACTTCCGGCGCACAGCGCAGCAGGCCGGGGCGATAACGACCCAGTTCGGCGACAAACTCGCCAAGCGGCATCTGCTGCACGCTGAGTACGCCGTCAGTCCAGCCCCACGGGTCACTGTGCAACGTTACGGCCTGGACACGGCCGTCGCGCCGCACCTGCAAGGTCTCGCCCGGCTGCACTTGCTTGCGCAGTGCCGAGGCGGGAAACAGCGTGACCTGGCCGCGACGCACCGCCAGCAGCAGGCCCTGGCGGTTTTCACGCAGCAGCAACTGGCCGTCCAGGGTGACCAGCCGCCCAACCGGCGTTTCGATCAGGAACGGCCGGTGGTCGTTGGCGTTGCTCTCCAGGCTCACTTCACCGCGTAGCAGCGCCAGCTGGCGCTGTTCAACGCTGTAGTCCAGGTCGATGGCGCTGGCAGTGTTCAACTGGATACGGCTGCCGTCGCGCCCCTGCACCTGGCGACGCTCGCCGACGGCGGTGCTGTTGTCGGCCAGAAGCTGAGGTAAACCCAGTGGTTCACGCGCCGCCAGGCCCAGGCTGCCGCCGACGGCCAGCAGCGCTAGCAGCTTGAGGTGGTTGCGTCGGCTGCCACGCTGCTGCTGGCTGCCTTCCAGGGTGCGCCGGCTCAGGTCCTTGGGCAGCCCTGCCAGTTCGTCGCTGAGCAGGCTTACGCGCTGCCAGGCCAGTGGGTGATGCGGGTGGCTAGCCAGCCATTGCTCAAACTGTTGCCGGGTACGCGGGCAGGGGCTGTCGAAGCGCAGCTTCACCAGCCAGTCGATGGCCTGGTCAACCTGGGCTTGGGTGGGGGTGGCATCAGGCATCGGCATAGCGCAACCGGTAGCAGACACCCAGGGCGCTGGCCAGGTCGCGCTCGATGGTCGCGCGCGACACGTGCAGCTGCCGGGCGATCTGGACAATGCTCAAACCGTCCAGCTGGGCCAGCAGGAAGGCCTGGCGCGCCCGCGGTTTGAGCTGATGCAGGGCGCGGTCCAGGCGCGCCAGGGCATCGAGGATGAGTAACCGGGCCTCTTCGCTGGGCACTTCGGTTTCTGGCACCTGGGCCAGGCTCTGCTGGTAGGCCCGCTCCAGTGCGCGTCGGCGGAACTGGTCGATCATCAAGCCGCGGGCAATGCTGCTCAGGTAGGCGCGCGGTTCTTTCAACGGCGATGCCTGGCGCGCGCGCAATACCCGCACAAAGGTATCCTGGGCCAGATCGGCCGCATGTTCACTGCACCCCACGCGGCTGCGCAGCCAGCCACGCAGCCAGGCATGGTGGGACTGGTAGAGCAGAGCGACCTCGGCCGGTTTGAGCGTGTCGTTGATCTGCATCGTTGCCAAGGGCGGTCCCATGAGGTGTGCGAATGTGAACAGTTCTCAATTCTATGCGCGGAGGATGGCGCGGGGCAATGGTGGGCCAGGAATTAGCCGCGCAAGAACCGGCGTTCCCCCGATGAACGGCTGCGCTAAGCTGCACCTGCACTCGACTTGATGGAGCCGCCATGATTCTGGCCGACCTTTCCCCTGCGGCTTACCGCCAAGCCGGCGAATACCTGGCGGCGCTCGACCCTGACTGGGCGCGGCATGTCGCCGCGACCGGGCCATGCCTGCACCAGGCCACCCCTGGCCGCGAACCTTACGAGGCACTGGTGCGCGCGATTGCCTACCAGCAGCTGCATGCCCGGGCGGCCGAGGCTATCCTGGGCCGGTTGCTGGCGTTGTTCCCGCAGCATGCGTTTCCGCCGCCCGAGCAGTTACTGGCCGCAAGCCCGCAAACCCTGCGCGCCTGCGGTTTTTCGGCGAGCAAGATGGCGACTATCCAGGGCATTGCCCAAGCCAGGCTGGACGGCCTGGTGCCGACCCGCGAAGCAGCACTGGCCATGAGTGACGACGCTCTGATCGAACGCCTGGTAGCGCTGCGCGGGGTAGGGCGGTGGACGGTGGAAATGCTGCTGATCTATAGCCTGGAGCGGTCGGATATCCTGCCCGTCGACGATTTTGGCGTGCGCGAGGGGTATCGCCGCCTCAAGGGCCTGGACAAGGCGCCGACCCCGGCGCAGATGCGTTCGCTGGGCGGCGCCTGGCGGCCATACCGAACCGTGGCGGCCTGGTACCTGTGGCGCGCCTGAGGTTTTTACACCGCCAAGGCCGGAGCCGGCCGCACGAGTCTGGAAGCATACCCAATGACCGCCTACACCACCCCCGACCAACGCTGGCAAGCCGTCGAAGCCCGCGACCCCGCTGCGGTCGGGCACTTCGTCTATGCCGTGCGCACCACCGGCATCTATTGCCACCCGAACTGCAAGTCGCGGCTGGCCAAGCGCGGCAACGTCGAGTTCTTCGATACCCCTGCGTTAGCCGAAGCCGCTGGCTACCGTGCGTGCAAGCGCTGCACCGCTGGCGCCAAGCCCAGTGCGGCGCGCCATAGCCAGCTAGTCATCCGCGCCTGCCGCCTGATCGAAGCCAGCGACCCCAGCCCCAGCCTCGACCAGCTCGCTGCGCAACTGGCCGTCAGCCCGTACCACCTGCACCGGCTGTTCAAAGCCGAAACCGGCGTTACCCCCAAGGCCTACGCCACCGCTTTTCGCGCCCGGCGCCTGCGCGCACACCTGGAAGATGCTCGGTGCTCGGTCACCGATGCCATCTACGACGCCGGCTACACCTCCAACAGCCACTTCTATGCCAGCGCCGACCAGCGCCTGGGCATGCGCCCCCGGCAGTACCGCGCCGGGGGCCTAGGGGCCACCATTCATTTTGCCCTCGGCCAGTGCTACTTGGGCGCCATCCTGGTGGCCCAAAGCGACAAAGGCATTTGCGCGATCCTGCTAGGCGACGACCCGGAGATCCTGCTGCATGAACTTCAGGATCAGTTCCCCAAGGCCCGGTTGATCGGCGGTGACCGCGGTTATGAGCAACTGGTTGCCGAGGTGGTGGGGTTCGTCGAGGCCCCGACGCTGGGCCTGGGCCTGCCGCTGGATGTACAAGGCACAGCGTTCCAGGAGCGCGTGTGGCAAGCCCTGCGCGAGGTGCCGGCTGGCAGCCGCATCAGCTACAGCGACCTTGCCGAACGCATTGGCGCGCCCAAGGCGGTGCGAGCGGTAGCCCTGGCGTGTGCGGCCAATCGCATCGCCGTGGCCATCCCCTGCCACCGCGTGGTGCGCCGGGATGGCGACATCAGCGGCTACCGTTGGGGCGTGGCGCGCAAGCAGCAACTGCTGACGCGAGAAACGGCACTCTCCTGATGCCTTGAAGCCGCGTAGAATCCCCCGCCAAATCGGATTGTAAAGAGGAATATTCGATGAGGCGTCTGAGCCTTGTTCGTTTTTGCCCTGGCCTGATGGCCATGCTGGCGCTGCTGCTGGTGCTCACCGGCCCGGTCGCGGCGGCCCCCGCCACGCCGTTGTCCAACCCGGCCAACGCCGCAGCCCCGGCAGTGGATGAAAACGCCAGTATCGAGCAGTTGAGCGATAGCCTGGACCAGATTCGCCAAGGCGTCAGCAGTAACGCCAACGACGACCTGCTGTCGCAGTTGCGGCTGGCGGCCATGCAGGTTCAGCGCCAGGCTGATGCCTTGAGTGCGCAGCGCACCACCGATGTGGAAAAGCTCGACGACAAGCTCAAGGTGGTTGGCCCGGCCCAGCCCGACGAGCCTGCGGCCCTGACCCAGCAGCGCAAGGCCCTGGAGGCCGAGAAAAAGGCCTTGGTCGCCCAGCAGGACCAGGCCACCAAGCTGACTCAGTCGGCCCGCGACCTGTCCACGCAAATCGTCAACTTGCGCCGCAGCCAGTTCAACTCGCAGATCACCAGCCGCGCCGCCTCGCCGTTGAGCCCGGCATTCTGGCAGAGCATCATCCGCCCCACCCAGGATGACGTGGCCCGCCTGCGCGACCTGCGGGGCGAAGCAGCCGTTGCCATTGGCAGCGCGTTCAGCCCCGAACACCGCTGGCCGTTCATGGCCAGCCTGGTAGCGGCCATCCTGGTCTGGACCTTGGTACGCCTGTGGATAGAGCGGCTATTGGCCCGTACCATGGTCCGCTGGTTGCCCGAAGGCCGGCTACGCCGCAGTGCCCTGGCGCTGGGGGTCAGCCTGGCAACCCTGGGCACCATCGCCGGTTCGGTTTCCCTGCTGCGCTGGGGGTTGGAGAGCAATGCCGAACTGGGCAGCGATATCGCCAGCCTGGTCAACCACATCCTGGCGCTGGTGGTGTTCAGCGCGTTCATCGCGGGCCTGGGCCGTGCCATGCTGATGCTGCAGCGCCCGTCCTGGCGCCTGCCGGCCATTCACGACGAAGTGGCCAGCGCGCTGGGCTGGTTCCCCAAGGTGCTGGCCCTGGCACTGATGGTCATGATGACCATGGAGCGCATCAACACCGTGATCGGTGCCAGCCTGGCGCTGACCGTGGCGGTGAACGGCCTGACCGCGCTGGTAGTGGCGATGATCTTCGCCGGCGCGTTGCAGCGCTACCGCCGCACCCTGCGCAAGCATGAGCTGGAACGCCCCACCGGCCTGGGCGGGTTGATCCCGTTCGTGATGGTCATCTGGCTGGGGGTTATCATGCTGGCCATGGTGACCGGGTACCTGACCCTTGCCTACTTCCTTACGGCCAAGTTGCTGTGGGTCAGCCTGGTGATCACGTGCGCCTACCTGTTGACCAGCTTCTTCGGCGACCTGTGCGAAACCCTGCTGTCGCCACGCCAACCCGGCGGCCTGGCACTGGCGTCGACCCTGGGGCTGGCGCCACGTCACCAGGCCCAGGCCAGCACCATCCTGGCCGGTATCGGCCGCACCGTAGTGCTGTTCCTGGCGCTGCTGCTGGCGTTGATGCCGTCGGGCACCAGCCCCAGCGAATTGCTGCTCAGCCTGGGCGACTGGGACGGTACCGGTGGCAAATTGCTGGGCAACCTGAACATCGTGCCGCAGGACATTCTGCTGGCGATGGCGATTCTGCTCGGCGGCTTGTTCGCCATCCGGGTGGTCAAGCGCTGGCTCAGCGAACGGTTGTTGCCGGAAACCGACATGGATGCCGGCATGCGTGCCTCGCTGGTCACCCTGGTGGGCTACCTCGGGTTCATTTTCCTGGCCATGCTGGTGATGTCGACCCTGCGCATCAACCTTACCAGCCTGACCTGGGTGGTCAGTGCCTTGTCGGTCGGTATCGGTTTTGGCCTGCAGCAGATCGTGCAGAACTTCATCTCGGGCCTTATCCTGCTCACCGAACGCCCGGTTAAGGTCGGCGATTGGGTCAGCCTGGCCGGCGTCGAGGGCGACATTCGCCGCATCAACGTGCGCGCTACCGAAATCCAGATGTCCGACCGTTCCACGGTGATCGTACCCAACTCGCAGTTCATCTCGCAGAACGTGCGCAACGTGACCATGGGCAACGCCCTGGGGGTGGTCGGCATCACCTTGACCCTGCCGCTGGATACGGATGCCAACCGTGTACGTGAGTTGCTGCTGGCGGCCTACCATGAACACGAGGCGATTCTGGACGCGCCCGCCAGCTCGGTGTCGTTCAAGGACCTGACCAGCAATGGCATGGTGATCGCGGTCAGTGGCTATGTGGCCGGGCCGCGCCAGGTGTCGGGCACCCGCAGTGACCTGCTGTTCACCATTCTTGGGCGGCTGCGTGACGAGGGTATCGCCTTGTCTTCGCCGCAGAGCATGGTGCTGGTACAGGAAGCTGCGCGCCCGGCTGACGAAGCGCCGTGATGCGCTTCATGCCAGTGGCACGCGACTAGATGAATGGCAGAAGCTGTCGAAAGGGGCCGCCACGCGCGGCCCCGTACAGTTCAGCCCAGGCACCGCGTTACATGCTTGACCGACTGGTAGCCCGACAAGCCCCAAGGCCCCAGCTCACGGCCTATACCGCTGCCCTTGGTGCCACCCCATGAGGTCTCGACGAACACCGCCTGCACCGAGTTGATCCACACATGGCCCACCTCTAGCGCATCGGCCACCCGCTCGGCGCGCGCCAGGTCTGTGGTGCACACTGTCGCCACCAGGCCGAAGCGGCTGTCGTTGGCCTCGGCAATCGCCTGCTGTTCGCTGGCGAAGCGCCGTGCGCACAATACCGGACCAAAGATTTCTTCGTTCCACAGGCGGCTGCCTTCAGGCACATCGGCATACAGGGTAGGGCTGACGAACCAGCCGCCACGGTCCAGCACTTTGCCACCGACCAGGCACTGCAAGCCTTCCTCCCGCGCCGTGGCAAAGTAGCCGGCCACCTTCAGCCACTGGGCCTGGCTGGTCACTGGGCCCATGTCGGCTTCTTCGCTCAGCGGGCTGCCCACCCGCAGGTTTTCCAGCGCTGCCTGCAGGCGCGGCAGCAGGGCATCGGCAATGCCGTCCTGTACCAGCAGGCGTGATGTGGCCGAGCACATCTGGCCCGCATTCCAGCAGATGCCGGCAACGATCCATTGCACCGCCGAGTCGACGTCGCAGTCATCGAACACCAGGATCGCCGACTTGCCGCCCAACTCCAGCGTGACCGGCCGGCATTGCGCGGCTGCGCTGCGCATCACCTGGCTGCCAACGTTATTGCTGCCTGTGAACGACAGTTTGTCCAGGCCGTTGTGGTTGCTCAGCGCGGCACCCGTCTCGGCTTTGCCATTGACGATATTCAGCACCCCGGCCGGCAGGCCCAGGGTGTCGGCGATCTGGCCGTAGGCGAGTTCGCACAGTGGGGTCACTTCCGAGGGCTTGAGCACCACGGTGCAGCCAGCGGCCAGGGCCGGGGCAAGCTTCCAGGCGCTGGTCACCAGTGGGAAGTTCCAGGGTACGATCAGGCCGACCACGCCCACCGGCTCCAGGCGGGTGCGGGCGGTGAAGCCCGGGGCAGCCAGCGGTACGTCGCGGTTTTGCCCAGGCAGTTGTTCAGCCAGCTCGGCGTAATAGCCGAAGGTCGCGATGGCGTCGTCCAGGTCGACTTCTGCCTCGTGGCGCGGCTTGCCGTTGTTGCGCATCTGCAGGGTGACCAGCGCTTCGCGGCGTTGCCCAAGCTGTTCGGCGAAGCCGCGCAGATACGCTGCGCGCTCACTGGCGCTGGTGCATTTCCAGGCGGGCAGGGCCGCACGTGCGGCGGCCACGGCCTGGTCAACCTGCTCGGCACTGGCAGCCATCAGTTCGGCAAACGGTTGGCCCAGTGCAGGGTCGTTGACGCTGATGCAGTCGCTGCCCTGGCCGTCGACCCAGCGGCCGGCAATGTAGTGGGAAGTGGTCATGGTGGTTTCCAGTCAGGCCATTTCGGCAGTGGTTACAGGCGTGTGCGCAGCCTGTTTGCAACGCACCCAGCGTGGGCCCTGCGGGCCATACACGCCGGCAGGTTCGGGGAACAGGTTGAGCAGCAGCAGGTACAGCACCCCGGCCAACCCCAGGGTGACCGGCAGGCTCAGGTCAATGCCACCGGCCAGGTCGCCCAACGGTCCGACGAATTGCCCCGGCAGGTTCACGAAGCACAGGCCGACCACTGCGCTGGGGACCCAGGCGCCCATGCCGCGCCAGTTCCAGCCGTGCAGGAACCAGTAGTGGCCACCCCGCTGGCCGCGGGTGAATACCTGCAGGTCATCAGCGTGGTAGAAACCACGGCGGGTGACCAGGCCGAGGATCATGATCACCATCCACGGGCTGGTGCAGGTGATGATCAGCACGGCGAAGGTCGACACGCTCTGCACCAGGTTGAAGGTAAAGCGGCCGATGAAAATGAAACCGATCGCCAGCACCCCGATCAGCAGCGTGGCGCCGGCACGGCTGAGCAGGCGCGGGAACACGCTGGACATGTCCAGGCCTGTGCCATACAACGCCGTGGTGCCGGTGGACATACCGCCGATCACCGCAATCAGGCACACCGGCAGGAAGAACCAGCTGGGGGCGACTGCCAGCAGCCCGCCGACATAGTTGTTGGCGGCAATGTAGTCCGGTGCCTGGGTAGCCACCAGGGTGGCGGTGCACAGGCCGAACAGGAATGGAATCAGCGTGGCACCCTGGGCCGCTATCACCGCCAGCATGATGCGCGCCTTGGGGGTTTCGCGTGGAATGTAGCGCGACCAGTCACCGAGGAAGGCGCCGAATGACACCGGATTGCTCATGGCCAGGATCGCAGCGCCGACGAAAGCTGCCCAGAAGCCCGCCTGGCTCAGGTTGACGCTGCCTGCGTAGCCCGCGTCGAACGGCCCGGCAAAAGCAGCGATACCCAGCAGGAACAGCAGGCTCGACGCCCACACGGCAATCTTGTTGACCCACAGCATGAAGCGGAAGCCGAAGATGCACACCACCAGCACCAGCACTGCGAACAGGCCGTAGGCCAGGCCCAGGGTCAGGTCGGTTTCCGGCAGGCCGACCAGGCGCTTGGCGCCGCCGACCAGGGCATCGCCCGAACTCCATACCGACAGCGAAAAGAATGCCACTGCCGTGAGCAGCGACAGGAACGAGCCGACGATACGCCCGTGCACGCCGAAGTGCGCGCCCGAGGAGACCGCATTGTTGGTGCCGTTCAGCGCGCCGAACAGGCCCATCGGTGCCAGGATCAGCGCGCCAACGGCAACGCCGAGCACGATGGCCCACACCCCCGCCTGGAACGACAGCCCGAACAGCACCGGGAAACTGCCGAGCACGGCGGTGGCGAATGTGTTGGCGCCGCCGAAGATCAGGCGGAACAGGTCCAGCGGGGAGGCGTCGCGTTGATCGGCGGGAATCTGTTCTACGCCGTTTGTCTCGATACCGGTCGAGTGGCTCATGGTGATGCTCCAGCGCGGTTGTTGTGGGCCGGCGCAGTGCGCAAGCCTTCTTGTGGGTGCGATGGCAGGGCGGCAGGGCCGCAAAAAGGTGATCAGGCCGGCGACACGGCCGACAGGTGTTCGTGGCAGGCCAGCCACTGGTCAGCGTGGCGGCGGAACACGATGGTCTCGCGCTCGTTCAGCTGGTGCTCGGCACCGCCGATGCGCAGATGCGTGGCCACATCATGCATGAAAATCGCCACGTCGCCTTGCAGGCTGACCTGGGCGTTGCTGGACGCGCAGGCGAGCACGGCAAACCCATCGGCCTGCCACTGGGCCCAGACCTTCTCATAGGCCCGGCGTGACAGCAGGGGTTGCGCCAAGGTATGGAAAAGGAACGTGGCGTCTTCGCTGAAGCAGGCGAAGTAGCGGGCGGTGTCGTTGCTGGCGAAGGCGGCAACAAGGTCGGCGGCGGCTTGCCGTACCTGCAGGGTCTGGTCCACGGGGTGGCCTCACGGGTTTTTATGATTGTGGTGAAGCGATTCTGGTGGGGCTTGCCGGTGGGAAAAATCGCTGGCGACAAATAATCAGTTCAGGAATTTGTGAAGTGATGCGCTGGCAGCCCGGCGTTTAGCCATACCCGACTGGCGGAGCAGGTCGGAGCAACTGTCTTTCTCAAAATTCGCAGAACCTGCGCGATTCATTGTGGGAGATTACCCAGCGCTACGGGCTGGGCTGTCGCGCAGAGAACTCAGTTCGTAAGCGCGACGCGGCCTGTGTGGGAGCGGGCATGCCCGCGAAGCAGGCGCCGCGGTGTCTGGCACCGGCTGCGCCGGTGTTCGCGGGCACGCCCGCTCCCACAAGAACCGTGTAATCTTCAAGTGCTGCATTTTGGCTGTTGATTTACACCCTCTTCGGCTGAGGCAACACCAGATCCAGCCAAGGCTCGCCAGTCCTGAGCATGGCATTGAGTCGCACCAGGACGATCCCGCGTGCGCGCAGCACCTCATAACGGGCCTTGAGCGCTGGGTTGTAGTTCATCGCCACCACTCCAATGTCTTTGACCTGAGCCCGCTAGCCGACCGTCACCTCAGCCGCGCACTCCACCGGGAAATTCACGGAGTTGGCGATAAAGCACTCATGATGCGCATCCTCATGCAGGCGCAGGGCAACTTCCCGGTCCGAGTCTGCGCTGATGGTAACCTGCGGGCGCAGCAGCACATGGGTAAAACGGCCCTTGCCGTGATCGTCACCTTCCACCATGCGCCCCAGTGGAAGGTCGACATACGCCAGTACATTCACGCCGTTGACCGCGCACAGGTGCAGGTACCAGAGCTTGTGGCATGCCGACAGCGATGCCACTAGCATGTCTTCCGGGTTCCAGCGCTGCGGGTCGCCACGGAATGCCGGGTCTGCGGAGCCTTGCAGGGCAACCTTGCCGGCGGCCTCGACATTGAAGTCACGGCTGTAGGCGGTATAGCCGGCGGTGCCGTAGCCCTTGTTACCTGTCCACGTCACCTGAACCACATATTGATGTTCTTTCATGCATCATCCTTGAAATGATCAGCCCGTGTTGTTTCGCCGACTCACCGTGCGAGGGTATTTCTGGTTGGTGTGTTACCTGTAGCGGCCTCGTCGCCGGCAAGGCAGCTCTCATGGAACAATATATAACTTATTGTTTTAGCATGGCGTGTCTTGAAATCGACCCGCCGCGAAGAATTTAACGCGGTGTCTGGCACCGGCTGCGCCGGTGTTCGCGGGCACGCCCGCTCCCACAAGGGCCCTGTTAAATCAAAAAGTTATATATTGTCCTGCAAAAGCCCGGCCGCCGCCTTAGCGATAAGGCCGGCGCGGGCCACATAAAACGAAAACCCCTTGAGGCATAAGCCGCAAGGGGTTTCTGGTTACTGCAGGCTACCGCTTAGACATTGAAGCGGAAGTGCATCACGTCGCCATCTTTGACGATGTAGTCCTTGCCTTCCAGGCGCCACTTACCGGCTTCCTTGGCGCCGCTTTCACCCTTGAACTGGATGAAGTCGCCATAGGCCACGACTTCAGCGCGGATGAAGCCTTTTTCGAAGTCGGTGTGGATAACCCCGGCCGCCTGGGGTGCGGTGGCGCCCACGCGTACGGTCCAGGCGCGAACTTCCTGCACGCCAGCAGTGAAGTAGGTCTGCAGGTTGAGCAGTTCGTAACCGGCGCGGATCACGCGGTTCAGGCCTGGCTCTTCCAGACCCAGGGCCTCGAGGAACATGTCTTTCTCTTCGCCATCGTCGAGCTCGGCGATTTCTGCTTCGATCTTGTTGCACACCGGCACCACGACCGCGCCTTCTTCCTCGGCAATGGCCTTGACCACGTCCAGGTGCGGGTTGTTGTCGAAGCCGTCTTCGGCGACGTTGGCGATGTACATCACCGGCTTGCTGGTCAGCAGGTGGAAGCCGCGGATGACCGCCTTGTCTTCGGCGCCCATGTTCTTCATCAGGCTGCGTGCCGGCTTGCCTTCGGTGAAGTGCGGGATCAGTTGCTCGAGGATGGCCTTCTGTGCCAGCGCCTCTTTGTCACCGCCCTTGGCATTGCGCGCAACCTTCTGCAGTTGCTTCTCGCAGCTGTCCAGGTCAGCGAAGATCAGTTCGAGGTCGATGATCTCGATGTCACGCTTGGGGTCCACACTGTTGGAAACGTGGATCACGTTCTCGTCTTCGAAGCAGCGGACCACATGGGCAATGGCGTCGGTCTCGCGGATGTTGGCGAGGAACTTGTTGCCCAGGCCTTCGCCTTTCGATGCACCGGCCACCAGGCCGGCAATGTCGACGAACTCCATGGTGGTCGGCAGGATGCGGTTCGGCTTGACGATTTCAGCCAGCGCAGCCAGGCGCGCGTCGGGCATCGGCACGATGCCGCTGTTCGGCTCGATAGTGCAGAAAGGGAAGTTCTCCGCCGCGATGCCAGATTTGGTCAAGGCGTTGAACAGGGTGGACTTGCCGACGTTGGGCAGGCCGACGATGCCGCAATTGAAACCCATGGGTATTCCCCTCTCTAAAGGAAATCAGGCCTTCTGGCTGTGCAGTTCGCGCATCGCCTTGGCGAAATCGCCGGCAAGCACGTCCGGCAGCACGCCGAGGGCAAAATCGATGCTGGCGTCGAGCTTCTCCTGCTCGGCGCGCGGCGCGCGGCCCAGGACGAAGTTGGAGACCAGTTTGGCGTCGCCCGGGTGGCCGATGCCAAGCCGCAGGCGGTGGAAGTCGTTCTGGTTGCCGAGCTGCGCGATGATGTCGCGCAGGCCGTTGTGCCCCCCATGACCGCCGCCGCGCTTGAGCTTGGCAACGCCCGGGGGCAGGTCGAGTTCGTCGTGCGCCACCAGGATCGCTTCCGGCTTGATGCGGAAGAAATTGGCCAAGGCCGCCACGGCCTGGCCGCTACGGTTCATGTAGGTGGTGGGGATCAACAAACGAACGTCGTTGCCCTGATGGCTGAACTTAGCCGTCAGGCCGAAATATTTTTTGTCAGCGGTCAGCGAAACACGCTGGGCGCTGGCAATGCGTTCAACGAAAAGAGCCCCTGCGTTATGCCGGGTCTGTTCGTATTCGGGGCCGGGGTTACCCAGGCCGACGATCAACTGGATGGCGGTCACGTCAGGGGCTCTTCCTTGGAGTTGGTGGGCTACAGTGCGCGCGGCACTGTAACCCGATCAACGCCGGCGTGCGAGTGGATTACTCGGCAGCGCCTTCTTCAGCAGCTTCGGCGGAAACGCGCGGAGCGTGAACGTTGGCAACAGCTTTGTCATCACCGTGGGCCAGAGCGACGAACTCTACGCCTTTCGGAGCTTTCAGGTCCGACAGGTGGATGATGGTGCCGATTTCAGCGTTGGCCAGGTCGACTTCGATGAACTCTGGCAGGTCTTTGGCTTCGCAGGAAACTTCGATCTGCGATTCAACGTGCGAAACTTCGCCGCCTTTCTTGACCGGTGCTTCTTCGTTGATGAAGTGCACTGGAACAACAGCGGTCAGCTTCTGGCCAGCTACGACGCGAACGAAGTCGGCGTGCATGATGAAGCCTTTGGCTGGGTGACGCTGCATGGCCTTGACCACGACGTTCTGCTTGGCGCCGTCGACGTTCAGTTCGATAACGTGGCTGAAGGCAGCTTCGTTTTCGAACAGTTTGGCGATTTCCTTGGCCACGATGGTCAGGGACTGGGCTTCTTTATCGCCACCGTAAACTACGGCAGGGATGCTGGCGGAGTGACGCAGGCGGCGGCTCGCACCTTTCCCCAGGTCAGTACGCGCTTGGGCGTTCAGGATGAAATCGGTCATTTTACTTCTCCAAAATAGCCTCCCGAATGGCGTTTGCGACCAGCGCCAGACGGGGATGGCAAAAAAGCCCCGCCCCAACACAGGTTGGGGCGGGGCGCTTCATATCAACACGGGTTCCGCTTAGCGGAACATCGCGCTGATCGATTCTTCGTTGCTGATACGGCGTACCGCTTCAGCGACAACCGGTGCGATATCCAGCTGGCGGATACGGTCACAGGCTTGAGCAGCGGCGGACAGCGGTACGGTGTTGGTCACCACCAGCTCGTCCAGTACCGACTTCTCGATGTTCTCGATCGCGCGGCCCGACAGGACAGGGTGCGTGCAATAGGCATAAACCTTGGCAGCGCCGTGTTCTTTCAGGGCTTTAGCCGCGTGGCACAGGGTGCCGGCGGTGTCGACCATGTCGTCTACCAGGATGCAGGTGCGCCCTTCGACGTCGCCGATGATGTGCATGACCTCGGAGTGGTTAGCCTTTTCACGGCGTTTGTCGATGATACCCAGGTCGACACCCAGGGACTTGGCGACGGCGCGTGCGCGCACAACACCACCGATGTCCGGGGATACGATCATGAGGTTCTCGAAACGCTGGTCTTCGATGTCGTCTACCAGTACGGGCGAGCCGTAGATGTTGTCGACGGGAATATCGAAGAAGCCTTGGATCTGGTCAGCGTGCAGGTCGACAGTGAGTACACGGTCGATACCGACGACAGTGAGCATGTCAGCGACGACTTTGGCGCTGATGGCTACACGTGCCGAACGCGGACGGCGGTCCTGGCGGGCATATCCGAAGTAAGGAATCACGGCGGTGATTCGGGATGCTGAGGAGCGGCGGAAGGCGTCGGCCATCACTACCAGTTCCATCAGGTTATCGTTGGTCGGGGCACAGGTCGGCTGAATAATGAAAACGTCTTTACCGCGAACATTTTCATTGATCTCAGTGCTGATCTCGCCGTCGGAGAATTTACCGACAGAGACGTCACCGAGAGGGATATGCAGCTGACGTACTACACGCCGAGCCAGATCGGGGTTAGCGTTCCCCGTAAAGACCATCATCTTGGACACGCGCAGTACCTGGAGGCTGAGGGTATACCTGGATGAGTATAAGGAAAATGGCAGGGGCGGCTGGATTCGAACCAACGCATGGCAGGATCAAAACCTGCTGCCTTACCGCTTGGCGACGCCCCTGTATCTGTTGCTTGCGAACGCTTATGCGCCCGACTTCTTGACCAGACTTTGCAGCTTGCGATGCAACATCGAAACATTGCTTCCTTTCGCCACAAACCCTGTTTGGGTCGCTGAAAGAAGGGCCAGAACTTTATCAGCTTCGGCTTTGCTTGGGAAGGCCCCAAACACACAGCTTCCAGTGCCGGTTAATCGAGCTTCGGTGAATTTTCCCAGTGAATTCAACGCATTGCGAACTTCTGGGTAATTCTGCTCTACCACCGGTTGGCAGTCATTTCGACTGTTTCCCTTGGGAACGGGGCGCATCTTAAGGGGCAGTGAATCACGTGTCAACTGCGGATGTGAAAAAATTTCTGCTGTGCTGACAGACACTTGCGGCACCAGCACGACATACCAGGGTTCTTCCGGGTCGACCGGGGTCAGCTGTTCGCCCACGCCCTGGGCGAAGGCTGCATGGCCGCGCACGAATACCGGTACATCCGCCCCCAGGCTCAGGCCCAGGGCGGCCAGGCGGTCTTCGTCCCAATCCAGCTGCCACAGGTGGGCGAGGGCCAGCAGGGTGGTGGCAGCATCCGAACTGCCGCCGCCGATACCGCCACCCATGGGCAGGACCTTGGTCAGCCAGATGTCCGCACCCAATGGGGTACCTGATTGCGCTTGTAGCTTGCGCGCAGCACGCACGATCAGGTTGCTGTCGTGCGGCACCGCCTCGATAGGGGTATGCAACTGAATCACGCCGTCATCGCGCAGGGCGAAGTGCAGTTCGTCGCCGTGGTCGAGAAACTGAAACACCGTTTCCAGCTCATGGTAGCCGTCGGCGCGGCGGCCAACGATGTGCAGCCACAGGTTGAGCTTGGCCGGTGCCGGCAGGGTCAGCGTGTGCATGGGCTCACTGCCCCAGCTGGCGCGGCTGCCAGTCCTTGATCACCAGGGTCACGTCCAGGTCCTGGCCGTGCAGCTTCAGGCGCTCGGGCAGCCAGTAGCCGTTCTGCTCGGTGTAGCTCAGGTACTGCACCTGCCAGCCATCTTGGTCGAGGGTGGCCAGGCGGCTGTTGCCGTCAAGGCTCAGTGTGCTCTTGCTGTCAGGGGCGGGCAGGCCGCGTACCCACCACACCAGGTGCGAGACCGGCAATCGCCAGCCCAGTTGCTCTTCCAGCAGGGCTTCGGGGCTGGGGGCTTCGTAGCGGCCCTGGTTGGCCACTTCCAGCACCACGCCGCCGGGGCGACCGGTGAGGCGGGCGGCACCTCGGCCCAGCGGGCCAGCCAGGCGAATGTCGTAGTAATCCTGGCGTTGCAGCCAGAACAGCGTGCCGCTGCCCGAATCGCGCGGTGCGCGGATGCCGACCTTGCCGTTGATCTGCCAGCCATCGAGGCTGCTCAGTTGCTCTTTATGGGCGCGCCACTGCTGTGGGTCGCCATGGCCTTGCAGGGCCTCGCGGCTTCCAAAGCCGGCGCAGCCGGCGAGCAGGGCGATCAGGGTGAAGGTAATGCAATGGCGCAGAAACATGGCGTTAAAGGGTCTCGGATCCGGTCAGGCGCAGGAGGGTCTTGCGCAGGAGGGGGCTGTCGGGCTGGGCATCGAAGCCCTTGGCCCAGACCTGGCGGGCCTCGCGGCGTTTGCCGTTGGCCCACAGCACTTCGCCCAGGTGGGCAGCCACTTCGTGGTCGGGGAAGTTGGCAAACGCCTGGCGCAGGTAGGTTTCAGCCGCGTCGAGGTTGCCCAGGCGGTAATTCACCCAGCCCAGGCTGTCGAGCACTGCCGGGTCATCGGGGGTTAGCTGGTGGGCCTTTTCGATCAGCGTCCGGGCCTCGGCGTAGCGGGTCGTGCGGTCGGCCAGGGTGTAGCCCAGGGCGTTCAGGGCCATGGCGTTTTCCGGCTCGCGGGCGATGATCGCGCGCAGGTCTTGTTCCATCTGCGCCAGGTCGTCACGTTTTTCGGCCAGCATGGCGCGTGTGTAAAGCAGGTTGAGGTCGTCCGGGTAGCGCTGAATGGCCTGCTGCAGCACCTGGTTGGCCTGGGCGTCCTTGTTGTTGTTGCTGTAGCTTTCCGATTCGATCAGGTACAGCTGGATGGCGTAGTCCGGCTGCGCTTCGCGGGCCTCGGCAAGCAGGCGCGAGGCCTCGCTGCCACGGCCGTTGGCGATCAGAATGTCGGCCTGGCGCAGTTGCGCCGGCAGGTAGTCGGGGCCCGGGCCGACCAGGGCGTATTCACGCAGGGCACCTGCGGGGTCGTGACGCTCTTCGCGGATACGGCCCAGGTTGAGGTGCGCGGCGTCGACATTGCTGTCGCGCTCGATCAGTTCCTGCAGGTAGCCCTCGGCCTCGTCCCAGTCCTTGTTCTCCAGGCACACCAGGGCCAGGGAGTAGCGCAGTTCGTCGTCGTCGGGGTACTGCTGGACCAGGCTGAGGAATTCGCCCTTGGCATCGGCGATACGGTCCTGCTCGACCAAGGTGCGGGCGTAGGTCAGGCGCAGGCGTTTGTCGTCCGGGTTGTCACGGATGGCCCCGCGCAGCAAGGGCAGTGCCTCGGGGCCGCGGTCCAGCGCCTGAAGCAGGCGGGCGCGCAGCAGGATCGGGGCAATTTCACCATTTTGCGGGGGGTGTGACTCGAGCAGTTCCAGGGCTTCTTCGGTCTTGCCGTCCTGGTTCAGCAGCAGGGCCTTGCCGAATACCAGCTGGCCGTTGTCGGGGTATTTCGCCAGCAGTCGCTCGAAGCTCTGCAGCAAGCCGTCACGTGTGCTCTGGTCGGTTTCGGCAGCTGACAGGGCCAGGAAATCGAAATGGGTGTCGCCCTGACCCTGCAGTACCTTTTCCATGTAGGCCATGGAGTCGTCATAACGGCCGGCGCGCGCCAGTTGAATGGCAGCGGCGCGTTGGGCGTCGAGGTTCTGTGGGTCGTTGCGGGCCCAGACCAAAGCGTTTTCCAGGGCGGGCTCGTCGGCGCCCAGGTATTCGGCGATGCGGTAGGCGCGCTCGGATACGCCGGGATCCTGGGTCTTGGCGGCCTGGTCGGTGTAGTTGGCCAGGGCGATATCGAAGCGGTTGCGCTGCCCGGCCAGTTCCGCCACCAGCAGGCTGTAAAGGGTGTCTTGCTTGAAGGATCCATACACCACGGGCTTCTCGGCCTCCGCCTTGGCGGCATCGGCAACGGGAGGCTCGGCCTTTTGCGGGGCCAGGCTCTGGCAGCCCTGAAGCAGGGCGAAGGCAAGCAGCAATGCGTATGGTTTGTTCATAGAAGGCTTTATTGGAGGACTCACCGGCGGTCGCAGCATGATGACACAAGCGCGGGGGCAAACCCACCTGCGAAGGTATGAAGCCATGCATAGCACATGCAGACCGCAGCGCGGCAGCGTGGTTCGCTCGCAACGCCGCAGCCCTGTCAGCACATTAGCGAACGGTGGTTGTCCTGCAACCTGCGAAAGAGGACAATTATCGGCTTCCTGTCACAACCAGCGACCTCGCATGGCCTTTCTTGCACTCGGTATCAACCATAAGACTGCCTCGGTAGACGTACGCGAGCGCGTGGCGTTTACCCCAGAGCAGCTGGTAGACGCCCTGCAGCAGCTCTGCCGACTGACGTCCAGCCGCGAAGCGGCGATTCTGTCGACGTGCAACCGCAGTGAACTCTATATAGAGCAGGACCACCTGTCCGCCGACGCCGTACTCAAATGGCTGGCTGATTACCACCGCCTCAGCCTCGACGAACTGCGCGCCAGTGCCTACGTGCACGAAGAGCACAACGCCGTGAAGCACATGATGCGCGTGGCCTCGGGCCTCGACTCGCTGGTGCTCGGCGAGCCCCAGATCCTCGGCCAGATGAAGTCTGCCTACGCCGTGGCCCGCGAAGCCGGTACCGTCGGGCCGTTGCTCGGGCGCCTGTTCCAGGCCACCTTCAGTGCTGCCAAACAGGTGCGTACCGACACCGCCATTGGCGAGAACCCGGTGTCGGTGGCATTTGCCGCCGTCAGCCTGGCCAAGCAGATCTTCGCCGACCTGGGGCGTAGCCAGGCCCTGCTGATCGGCGCCGGCGAAACCATCACCCTGGTCGCCCGCCACCTGCATGAGCAGGGCGTGCGCCGCATCGTGGTGGCCAACCGCACCCTGGAACGCGCCAGCATCCTGGCCGAACAGTTCGGTGCGCATGCCGTTCTGCTGGCCGACATCCCCCAGGAACTGGCCAACAGCGACATCGTCATCAGCTCCACTGCCAGCCAGTTGCCGATTCTTGGCAAAGGCGCGGTCGAAAGTGCGCTGAAGCAGCGCCGGCACAAACCGATCTTCATGGTCGACATCGCCGTGCCCCGCGATATCGAAACCGAGGTCGGTGAGCTCGATGACGTCTACCTCTACACCGTCGATGACCTGCACGATGTCGTGGCGGAAAACCTCAAGAGCCGCCAAGGCGCGGCCCAGGCTGCCGAAGAACTGGTGACAGTCGGCGCCGAAGACTTCATGCTGCGCCTGCGTGAACTGGCTGCCGTGGATGTGCTCAAGGCCTATCGCCAGCAAAGCGAGCGCCTGCGCGACGAAGAACTGCAAAAGGCCCAGCGCCTGCTGGCCAACGGCGGCAACCCCGAGGACGTACTGGCTCAATTGGCCCGGGGCCTGACCAACAAACTCCTGCATGCGCCCAGCGTGCAGTTGAAAAAGCTCTCGGCCGAGGGGCGCGTCGATGCGCTGGCCATGGCCCAGGAACTCTTTGCCCTCAACGAGGGCTCGACGGACAAAACCCCGCAATGAAAGCGTCGCTGCTGAACAAACTGGAAATTCTCCAGGACCGCTTCGAAGAACTCACCGCCTTGCTCGGCGATGCCGAGGTCATTTCCGACCAGACGCGCTTTCGCGCGTATTCCCGTGAGTACGCCGAGGTCGAGCCGGTCTATGCTGCCTATAAAGAGTGGCGCAAAGTCCAGGACGACCTCGAAGGTGCCCAGGCGCTGCTCAAGGACAGTGACCCGGACATGCGCGAAATGGCCGTGGAAGAAGTGCGTGAAGCCAAGGAGCAGTTGCTGACCCTGGAGGCGCAGCTGCAGCGCATGCTGCTGCCCAAGGACCCGAATGATGGCCGCAACGTGTTCCTCGAGATCCGCGCCGGCACCGGTGGCGACGAGGCCGCGATCTTCTCGGGTGACCTGTTCCGCATGTATTCGCGTTACGCCGAAAAGCGTGGCTGGCGCCTGGAGATTCTGTCCGAGAACGAGGGCGAACACGGCGGCTACAAAGAAATCATCGCCCGTGTCGAAGGGGAAAACGTCTACGGCAAGCTCAAGTTCGAGTCCGGCGCCCACCGCGTGCAGCGCGTGCCGGAGACCGAGTCCCAAGGCCGCGTGCACACTTCCGCCTGCACCGTGGCGGTACTGCCCGAGCCAGACGAACAAGCGGCCATCGAAATCAACCCGGCTGACCTGCGCGTGGACACCTACCGCGCCTCCGGTGCCGGCGGCCAGCACGTCAACAAGACCGACTCGGCGATCCGCATCACCCACTTGCCCACCGGCATCGTGGTGGAGTGCCAGGAAGAGCGCTCGCAACACAAGAACCGCGCCCGCGCCATGTCCTGGCTGTCGGCGAAGCTCAACGACATGCAGACCAGCGCCGCCCAGAACGCCATTGCCAGCGAGCGCAAACTGCTGGTCGGGTCGGGTGACCGCTCGGAACGTATTCGTACCTACAATTACCCACAGGGGCGGGTGACCGATCACCGTATCAACCTGACCTTGTATTCGCTGGACGACATCCTCAGTGGTGGCGTGGACGCGGTGATCGAGCCGTTGCTGGCCGAATACCAGGCCGATCAACTGGCTGCCCTGGGGGACTGATGACCATCATCGCCAGCCTGCTGCGCAACGCACAGTTGCCAGAATCGCCTACCGAACGCCTGGATGCCGAACTGCTGCTGGCAGCGGCCATCGGCAAGTCGCGCAGTTATCTGCACACCTGGCCCGAGCGGATCGTCAGCAGCGAAGACGCGCAGACCTACGCCGGGTACCTGCAGCGCCGCCGCGGCGGTGAGCCGGTGGCGTATATCCTTGGCCAGCAAGGTTTCTGGAAGATCGACCTGGAAGTCGCGCCGCACACGCTCATCCCACGGCCGGATACCGAGCTGCTGGTCGAAACCGCCCTTGAACTGCAGCCCGCGGCCCCAGCCAGGGTTCTCGACCTGGGCACCGGCACGGGCGCCATCGCATTGGCCCTGGCCAGCGAGCGCCCCGCCTGGCAGGTCACGGCCGTAGACCGGGTGGCAGAGGCCGCTGCGCTTGCCGAGCGCAACCGGCAGCGCCTGGGCCTGAGCAATGCCCAGGTGCGCCTCAGCCATTGGTTCGACAGCCTGGCCGGTGAGTGTTTCGACCTGATCGTCAGCAACCCGCCCTACATCGCCGCAGCAGATCCACACTTGGTGGCTGGCGACGTGCGTTTCGAACCCAGCAGTGCGTTGGTGGCTGGCCCCGATGGCCTGGACGACCTGCGCGTGATCGTCACCCAGGCCCCTGGGCACCTGGTGCCGGGTGGCTGGTTGCTGCTGGAGCATGGCTATGATCAGGCCGCGGCAGTACGGGCCTTGCTGGTCGAACAGGGCTTCAACGAGGTGGCCAGCCGGACCGATCTGGGTGGCCATGAACGCATCAGCCTGGGGCGCCTGCCATGCTGAGTGATCAGGAACTGCTGCGCTACAGCCGCCAGGTGCTGCTGGCGCAGATCGACATCGACGGCCAGCTACGCCTCAAGCACAGCAAGGCAATGATTGTCGGGCTGGGTGGCCTGGGTTCGCCGGTCGCCCTGTACCTGGCAGCCGCCGGGGTTGGCGAACTGCACCTGGCGGACTTCGATACCGTCGACCTGACCAACCTGCAGCGCCAGGTGCTTCACGACAGCGACAGTGTCGGCATGAGCAAGGTCGACTCGGCGCTGCAGCGCCTGCAGGCCATCAACCCGGAAGTCACCCTGGTTGCCCACCGCCAGGCGCTGGACGACGACTCCTTGGCAGCCGCGGTAGCCGCCGTCGACCTGGTACTGGACTGCTCCGATAATTTCTCCACGCGCGAGGCGGTCAACGCCGCCTGTTTCGCCGCCGGCAAACCCTTGGTCAGCGGTGCGGCAATCCGTTTGGAGGGGCAGCTGTCGGTGTTTGACCCGCGTCGCGACTACAGCCCTTGCTACCACTGCCTGTATGGGCATGGCAGTGAAGCCGAGCTGACCTGTAGCGAGGCGGGAGTGATCGGCCCACTGGTGGGCCTGGTCGGCAGCCTGCAGGCGCTGGAAGCGATGAAGCTGCTGGCAGGCTTCGGCGAGCCGCTGGTCGGCCGACTGCTGTTGATCGACGCCCTTGGCACCCGTATTCGCGAACTGCGCGTCAAGCGCGACCCGGCGTGTGCCGTGTGCGGCAAGCGCGATGGCTGAGCGCTCGGCGCCGGTCGGCGTGATGGACTCAGGTGTTGGTGGCTTGTCGGTGCTCGCCGAGATCCAGCGCCTGTTGCCCAACGAGACACTGCTGTACGTGGCCGATTGCGGCCATGTGCCTTATGGCGAAAAGTCCCCGGACTACATCCGTGAGCGCTGCCGGCGTATTGCCGGGTTCTTCCGCGAGCAAGGCGCCAAGGCCCTGGTGCTGGCCTGCAACACCGCCACGGTGGCGGCCGCGGCGGATTTGCGCGAGCTGTACCCGAACTGGCCATTGGTGGGGATGGAGCCTGCAGTCAAGCCTGCCGCGGCTGCCACACGCTCCGGTGTGGTTGGGGTGCTGGCCACCACCGGCACGTTGCAAAGTGCCAAGTTCGCGGCTTTGCTCGACCGCTTCGCCAGCGATGTGCTGGTGATCACCCAGCCTTGCCCAGGGTTGGTCGAGCTGATCGAGACCGGCGACTTGTGCAGCCCCACGCTGCGCCAGATGCTGTGGGGCTATGTCGAGCCGCTGCTGGCCGCTGGCTGTGACACCTTGATTCTGGGCTGTACCCATTACCCCTTCCTGCGGCCGCTGCTGGCCGGCATGGTGCCGCCAGAGGTGGCCATCATTGATACCGGTGCCGCCGTCGCCCGCCAGTTGCAGCGGCTGCTAGGCAACAATGGCCTGCTGGCCGCCGGACCGGCGCAGGCCACCCGCTTCTGGACCAGCGCCGACCCCTCTTCCCTGAAAAAAATCCTGCCTGTGCTGTGGCATAAGTCTGACGATGTGCAAAGCTTTGCCATGTGAAAAAAACGTGAAGAAAAGCTGAACTATCGTACCACTGCCGCTTTCTATCCCTTGCCTGAGATGAGGCGATCATTAAAACAGCACTAGGATGAAGGATGTTTCTCATGAAGAAACTGCTGGGCTTGGCGGCGGCTGCCGTTTTCACCATGGGGCAGGCAGTATCGGCGCAGGCTGCTGATGTATCGGTTTCGGTAGGGCAGACCGGTGACTCGACGATGGTCTACCGGCTGGGGCTGCAGTCGAACTGGGATGCCAGCTGGTGGCAGACCAGCGTAGGCCGCGTGACCGGCTATTGGGACGGTGCCTACACCTATTGGGACGGTGACGACACGGCAAGCAACCACAGCCTGTCGTTCGCACCCGTGTTCGTGTACGAGTTTGCCGGCCAGTCGGTCAAGCCCTACATCGAGGCGGGCATCGGCGTGGCAGCTTTCTCCAGCACCGAGCTGGAAAGCAACGAACTGGGGTCGTCGTTCCAGTTCGAAGACCGCATCGGCTTCGGCCTGCGCTTCGCCGGTGGGCATGAAATTGGTGTGCGTGCGATCCACTACTCGAACGCCGGCATCAAAGAACCCAATGACGGGGTCGAAAGCTACAGCTTGCATTACCGCATGGCGCTCTGACCCGATCGGGTCAATCATCAACCGCCAAGCGCGACTCAGGTTCGCGCTTGGCGGGGAGCCTGGCCGTCACCTCTGCGGCAGCGGCCATAGCCCACTGAAGTCAAGCGTCTCCAGCACCAACTCGGGCTCAGCCGCGGGCCAGCGCCGCAACAACTCCTGTGCGGCGCTTTGCGGCGTCCACTGCTCCGGAAAGGCTTGCGCAGGCGTCACTGGCGTTTTCAGCGACTGCGGTCCTACCACGGTCAGCGATATCCCCAACGCCTTGAGCGCATCACGTTGCTCACGTACCCACTGCGGCAGGTGGTTCCAACCGGCGGTTACCTGGCTTGGCGCGTACAACTGCAGGGCCGAGTAGCGGTTGAAAATAGCCATCACCTGGGGCGAATCACCCTTTGCCAGCAAGGGCGTCACCGCTGTCAGGCAGTGTTTGCCCGCCAGCTGGTTGCTGGAGACAATGGCCTCGATCAATTCGCTGTCAGCCACATCGCCCGGTAGATAATCGCTGGTACCGGCGTTGATGATCACGCCGTCCAGTGAGTGCCAGTGACGGGCGATCAACTGACAAGCGTCAGCGGCTTGCTGTGCATCGTGCAACTGCCAGGGCACTTGCAGGAATTGCTGGCCATAGCGTTCGCCCAGCGCTTCGAACGCAGGCGCATCCTTGCCACTCGCGGCCACCCGGTGGCCTTGGTCGAGCAGCCCTTGCAACAACGCCAAGCCAAGTCCATTGCTTGCGCCTGTAACCCAAAAACTGCGTGAGTTATTCAAGACGTTCTGCCCCCTGATGTTACCGTCGCGGCAGGCCTTTGAAGGCCTCCAATGCACGTTGGCGACTACTGCCCAGATCAACTATTGGATTGTGATACGAATTACCAGCGAAAAGATCCGTACATTTCATCGGACCATGAATTGTTTTTTCATCGATATCGCGAAGCTCCGGCAGCCAGTGACGAATGAAACGCCCCTCAGGGTCGAACCGCTGCGATTGTGAGACCGGATTAAAAATGCGGAAATAGGGCACCGAATCGGTGCCGGTAGAGGCGCTCCACTGCCAGCCGCCATTGTTGGCGGCCAGGTCACCATCGATGAGGTGGCGCATGAAGTGGCGCTCGCCCTTGCGCCAGTCGATCAACAGGTTTTTGCTGAGGAACATGGCGACGATCATGCGCAGCCGGTTGTGCATCCAGCCCGTGTGCAGCAGCTGGCGCATGGCCGCGTCGATGATCGGGAAGCCGGTACGGCCCTGCTCCCAAGCCTCGAGATCGTCCGGCGCATCGCGCCAGGGCAGGGCTTCGGTATGGCTACGGAAGGCGCGGTGCCGCGAAACCTGTGGGTAGCCGGTGAGGATATGCTTGTAGAACTCGCGCCACAGCAGCTCGTTGACCCAGGTCTGCACACCCGTGCTACCGCTGTCGAACTCGCCCTTGTTAGCCGCCAGGGCCCCATGCAAGCACTGGCGCGGTGAAATCACCCCGGCGGCTAGGTACGGCGAAAGCTGGCTGGTCCCTGGCATCGCTGGCAGGTCCCGGGTTTTATGGTAGTCGTCGATGGTTTCGTCCAGAAACTGCGACAGGCGCTGCTGTGCATGGGCCTCGCCCGCCGGCCAGTGCTCACGCAAGGCGCGCGGGGTTTTTTCGAAGCCGTCGATATGTTGCGGGATCGGGTCACTGTGGATCTTCAGCGCAGCCTGGCGCTTTACCCGCCGGGCCAGCGCAGGCAGGCTGCGGTGCAGGTGTTCAAGGCAGGTTTTCTTGAACTGGCTGAATACCTGAAAGTAATCGCCGCTGCGGGTCAGGATGGTGCCTGGGCGAAACAGCAGTTGGTCGAGATAGCTGTGCGCCTGGACAGACGCTTTTTCCAGCAGCTTGCGCGTAGCAGCGTCCCGGCGCTGCTCGTTGATGCCGTATTCCTCGTTCCAGTGCACGCTTTGCACCTGGTGTTGTTGGCAAACATCGAGTACGGCCTGAGGCGCCTGGTCCCAGGTGTCGATCTTGCGGATCAGCAGCGGGATGTTCAGCTTTTCCAGCGCCTGGCGCAGGTCGCGCAGGTTGCGTAGCCAGAAATCGACTTTGCAGTCGGCATCGTCGTGCGCACGCCATTGCCCGGGGCTTACCAGCCACAAGGCGATGGTCGGCCCGCGTTCAGTCGCAGCGCTCAGTGCGGTGTTGTCATCGATGCGCAGGTCACTACGCAGCCAGGTCAGGTGCATGGGTCACTCATCTCTACGGGCTGGCGGTCATGGGCTTGAAGCAGGCGCAAGGCCGCTTGCGGGGTATCGAACAGGAAAAGGTCAGGCAATTCGCTGTCTTTCAGGCGGGTTTCATGCAGCGTAACCATGCTGCCACCGAGTAACTTCGGCCCCGGCACCCCCTGCAGGGCACGCAGCAACGCTTTGTCGTCTATGCGCGGGCCCAGGTGCAGCAGCATGGCGCGGGGTTGGAAGATGCTGACTGCGCTTTGCAGTTGCGCCGCGCTGACAGGCTGTTCAAGTACCTCAACGGGGATGCCATTGCTGGTGAACAACCAGGCGCACAGCCACAGCCCGGGGCTGAAGGCCCGCTCGCTGTCCTCGGCCAGCAGCACGGCGGGGCCGTGCAGCAACTGGTTGTCGTGGTAAACGCGGGCGCCCAGTTTGCTGCGCAGCCAGCCGTAGAAGAACACCTGCTCCAGCCGCGCGTTGAAGTAGTTGCCCCAGCGCAGGTCGAGCAGGTCGAGCAAGGGCAGTAACAATTGCTCGCACAAGGTCAGAGCTGGATACAGCGCCATGGCCTGGTTGAGCTGCTGGTCCAGGTTGCGTTGCGACAGGCTGGCGATGGCTTCGACCAGCTCGAACTGACGGGCTTCCCAGTCGCCTTTGGGCGCGGTGCTGGTTGGCTTGTCGAGCAACTCGCGCACTTGGCCAACAGAGGCACCCCGCTGCAACCAGGCCAGGATCGTTTCCACCCGTTCCACCTGGCTTTGTGGGTACAGGCGGTGCCCCTTTGCCGTGCGTTGTGGTTTGAGCAGGCCATAACGGCGCTCCCAGGCGCGCAGCGTGACCGGGTTCACCCCGGTGCGGCGGGCCAACTCGCCTATTGGCAACAGCACCTCAGACCGCATTGCGTAAACCCAGGCTTTCAGGGTGGGGTTGCAGGTAGGTTTGCTGAAGCAGGTACGGGTCCGGATGCTTACGCAGGTGGTGTTTGAGCAGCGTCAGTGGCACCACCAGCGGCACGACGCCCTGCTGGTACTGGCCGATGATCGTCTGCAGCTCGGCTTTGTCCTGCTGGGTGAGGGTGTCCTTGAAATAGCCGCTGAGGTGCTGCAGCACATTGCAGTGGGTGCCACGGCTGGCACAGCGGCGCAGCGCCTGCATCAGCTGGCTGAAATACCGCTGGCCCACCTGTTGCGGGTCATCGTCCTTGCTCATGATGCCGAGCAGGCGCCCGAGGGTGCGGTAGGCCTGAGGGTTGTTGGCCATCAACAGGTACTTGTAGCGTGAATGGAAGCTTACCAAGGCACCCCGGCTGAGGCCCTCGGCCAGCAGGCGTTGCCAGTCGGCATAGGCATAGACACGGCTTATGAAGTTCTCGCGCAGCACCGGGTCATGCAGCCGGCCTTCCTCTTCCACCGGCAGGTCGGGGCGTAGCGCGCAGAAGGCCTGGGCAAAGGCGCCGCGACCACTCTGCACCGCAGGGTGGCCGTTTGGCTGATAGACCTTGACCCGTTCCAAGCCGCAGGACGGCGATTTCTGCATGAAAATGTAGCCGCAGATGTCACCCAGCTCAGCGGCCATCTGCTCGCCGTAGCTGCGTAGCGGCCCGGTCAGGTCCATGCCCGGGTTGCGGGTGCCGACCACTTCAGGGTTGTTCGGGTCGCCAACCAGGCGGATCGGATCGCGAGGCACGCCTAGCCCGATGGCTACCTCTGGGCAAACAGGCAGCCATTCGAAATGTTCTTCCAGTTGCTTGCGACACAGGTCGGAGGCCTTGTGGCCGCCGTTATAGCGAACGCTGTGCCCGGTGAGGCAGGCGCTGATGGCAATACGCGGCTTGCTGTGGGTGGGCGGGTTTTGCATGACTGCCTCCGAAAACCTGTACGTTTGTAAAAACTTGTACAGGTTTATTCCAGCACAGTGCGGAAGTTATGCAAACCAGTTTTTTTGTATAAGGTGAAATCAGTCCAAATGTTCGAGCAGTCGCCGTGCTGCTTCCTGGCCGCTAAGCCAGGCGCCTTCTACACGCCCTGACAAGCACCAGTCGCCGCATGCATACAAGCCCTGATCGGCATCGGCCAGGGCGCCCCACTCATGGTTGCTGCTCGGGCGGGCATACAGCCAGCGGTGGGCCAGGGAGAAAGCGGGCGCGGGCACCACGCAGCCGACCAGTTCGGCGAATTCGCCGTACAGATGCTCGATCACTGCCTCTCTGGGCAGGTCGATATGCTGCCGGCTCCAGTCTGCCGTTGCGTGCAATATCCAGGTATCGGGCTGCTCGTCGCGGCCAGGCTTGCTGCGGTTGCGTGCCAGCCAATCGAGGGCGCTGTCCTGCACGAAGCAGCCTTGCATCGGTGTATCCAGCGGGGCCTGGAATGCCAGGGCCACGGCCCAGGTGGGTTCCATCTGCACGCCGGCCGCCACGGCAGCCAACTTGGGCGTGGCGGCCAGCAGCGGTGTCGCCTGGGGCGCCGGCACGGCAATTACCACGCGGCTGAAGGGGCCGTGGCTGCAGCCGTCGGTATCCTGCAGGTGCCAGTACTGCTTGCCGCGAAACACCTCGGCAATGCGGCAGTCGAAATTCACCGTCACGTCGTTGAGCAGGCCGCGGGTGATCGCGCTCATGCGCGGCACGCCTACCCAGCGTGTCTGCTCGTCGGGGGAGGGGCTGAGGGTGCCGTCGCGGTAGTTGTACAGCTGGGGTTTCCACTGCTCTGCCCAACCTGCGGCCACCCATTGCTGGACCTGCTCGACAAAGCGCCGGTCGCGGGCAGTGAAATACTGCGCGCCAAGGTCGAGGGCGCCGGCCTCGCTGCGCTTGCTGGCCATGCGCCCGCCGCTGCCCTTGCCTTTATCGAACAAGTGCACCGACTGCCCGGCCTTCTGCAAAGCCTGGGCGGCAGACAAGCCGGCGATACCGGCACCAATGATGGCAATAGGTACTGTCATGATGGCCTCTTCAAACCTTGCTATGAGCAGGCTACGCTGCCAGGAAAACCTGTACAAAGCAAAAATATTGTATAAGGTAATTCCGCTTTGCCGGACAGGTTGGCCTATGTTTATCCGAGAGCGTCGGGTCAAAAAAGTGCCTTGATGTTAAAAATAGACCACCGCTGCAATCTGCGAGGACACAGGCATGCATATATTGCTGACAGGCGGTACCGGGTTGATTGGCAAGCACCTGTGCCAGTACTGGCTCAGCCAGGGCCACCGGCTGACAGTGTGGAGCCGGCGGCCACAGGAAGTGGCGAAGCTCTGCGGCGCCGGGGTGCGGGGCATCGCCCGGCTTGAGCAACTGGAAGCAGACGATCAGCTCGATGCAGTGGTCAACCTGGCGGGGGCGCCGATTGCCGACCGGCCCTGGACGGCCGCCCGGCGCAACCTGTTGTGGGCTAGCCGCATTGCCCTGACCGAGCAGCTGCTGGCTTGGCTGGGTACCCGCGAACAGCGCCCTGAGGTGTTGCTATCCGGGTCAGCGGTGGGCTGGTACGGAGACGGCGGTGAGCGCGAACTGACCGAGGCCTCGCCCCCGGTGCGGGAAGATTTCGCCAGCCAGTTGTGTATAGCCTGGGAAGAAACAGCGCAGCGCTCGCAGGCCCAGGGCATCCGTGTGGTGCTGGTGCGTACCGGGTTGGTGCTGGCCAGCGATGGCGGCTTTTTGTCGCGCTTGCGCATCCCCTTCAAGCTGGGGCTGGGTGGGCCGTTGGGCAACGGTCGGCAGTGGATGCCGTGGATCCATATAGACGACCAGGTCGCCCTGATTGATTTCCTCTTGCAGCATAAGGGCGCCAGCGGTCCTTATAATGCCTGCGCTCCAACGCCCGTGCGCAACCGCGAGTTCGCCAGGCGGCTGGGCCATGCGCTGCATCGCCCGGCGCTATTGCCGGTGCCGGCACTGCTGCTCAAGGCCGGCTTGGGCGAGCTGTCGACTTTGCTGTTGGGCGGCCAGCGTGCGCGCCCGGTACGTTTGCTGGAGGCGGGCTTCGCCTTCCGTTTCAATGATCTGCAATCGGCCCTGGACGACCTGTCCAGCCGCCTCTGACATAGGACGCTGCATGACTGATCACGCCCTGCTGCTGGTCAACCTGGGTTCCCCGGCCTCCACTTCGGTGGCCGATGTACGCCGCTACCTCAACCAGTTTCTGATGGACCCATACGTGGTGGACCTGCCTTGGCCACTGCGGCGGCTGCTGGTGTCGTTGATCCTGATCAAGCGACCGGAGCAGTCGGCCCATGCCTATGCGTCCATCTGGTGGGAAGAGGGCTCGCCGTTGGTGGTGCTGACCCGCCGCCTGCAGGCTGCCATGGTCGAGCATTGGCCGCATGGGCCGGTTGAAATAGCCATGCGTTACGGCCAGCCGGCGCTGGAGGATGTGTTGGCGCGTCTGGCAGCGCAGGGCGTGCGCAGGGTTACTCTGGCGCCGTTGTATCCACAGTTCGCGGACAGTACGGTGACCACGGTCGTGGAGTTGGCGAAACAGACCATCCAAGAGCGCCAGTTGCCGTTGCAAATGCGGGTGCTGCAGCCGTTCTACGAGCACCCCGCGTATATCCAGGCACTGGCGGCCAGCGCCGAACCTTACCTGGCACAGGATTACGACCACCTGTTGCTGAGTTTTCATGGGCTGCCGGAGCGGCACCTGAAAAAGCTGTACCCGCGCGGCACGCGCGGCAAGCATGATCTGCGTGCAGCCGACTGCTGCAAAGATGCCAGCGCCGAGGTGCGCGCGGTGTGTTACCGGGGCCAGTGCCTGGCGACCGCCAAAGCGTTTGCGGCGCAGTTGGGTATACCCGACGGCAAGTGGTCGGTGAGTTTCCAGTCGCGGCTGGGGCGTGACAAGTGGATCGAGCCGTACACCGAAACACGCCTGGACGAGCTGGCCAAGGCGGGGGTCAGGAAATTGCTGGTGATGTGCCCGGCATTCGTGGCCGACTGCATCGAAACGCTGGAAGAAATCGGCATGCGCGGCAGTGAGCAGTTTGTCGAGGCCGGCGGGCGGGAGCTGGTGCTGGTGCCATGCTTGAACGACCACCCGCAGTGGGTGAGGGTGTTGGCGGACATGTGTGAAAAGGCCTGAGTGAACCGGCCTTTTCGCGGGTGAACCCGCTCCCACAGGGTGTTTTGCTGCCCTGTGGGCGCTCAGGTCAAGGGTGGCTCAAGGCTGCTGATCCTCGAGCTTCTTGTGCTTCCAGCCGTCATTGCCAGGCAAGATCAGGTTCAGGGCAATCGCCACGATGGCACACAGGGCAATCCCCTTCAGGCCCCAGTCATCCGGGCCATCACCGCTGCCGATCAGTACCCCGCCAATACCGAACACCAGGGTCACCGACACGATCACCAGGTTGCGCGCTTCGGCCAGGTCGACCTTGTGGCGGATCATGGTGTTCAAGCCTACCGCGGCGATCGAGCCGAACAGCAGGCACAGGATGCCGCCCATCACCGGCACCGGAATACTCTGCAGCAGCGCGCCGAACTTGCCGATGAATGCCAGGGTAATGGCGAATACCGCCGCCCAGGTCATGATCTTCGGGTTGTAGTTCTTGGTCAGCATCACCGCACCGGTCACTTCGGCGTAGGTGGTGTTGGGCGGGCCGCCGAACAGGCCGGCGGCGGTGGTAGCCAGGCCGTCACCCAGCAGGGTGCGGTGCAGGCCGGGCTTCTTCAGGTAGTCACGGCCGGTTACGCTGCCAACCGCGATAACCCCGCCAATGTGCTCGATCGCAGGTGCCAGGGCTACTGGAACGATGAACAGAATGGCCTGCCAGTTGAACGCTGGCGCCGTGAAGTTGGGCATTTCCAGCCAGGGGGCAGCGGCAATTCTGGCGGTGTCGACCACGCCAAAGGCAAATGACAGGGCAAAACCCACCAGCACGCCAGCGATGATCGGCACCAGGCGGAAGATGCCTTTGCCGAACACAGCGACGATCAGTGTGGTCAGCAGCGCCGGCATGGAGATCAGCATGGCTGTCTTGTACGGCAGCAGCACGCTGCCGTCGCCAGCCTTGCCCATCGCCATGTTGGCGGCAATCGGCGCCATGGCCAGGCCGATGGAGATGATCACCGGCCCGATCACCACGGGCGGCAGCATGCGGTCGATGAAACCGGTGCCTTTGATTTTCACCATCAGGCCCATGAAGGTATACACGAAACCTGCGGCCATCACGCCGCCCATGGTCTCGGCCAGGCCGAACTGGCCTTTGGCGAGAATGATCGGGGTGATGAAGGCGAAGCTGGAAGCCAGGAACACCGGGACCTGACGGCCGGTGACCAACTGGAACAGCAAGGTACCGATACCCGCGGTGAACAGCGCGACGTTCGGGTCCAGGCCGGTGATCAGTGGCATCAGTACCAGCGCACCGAATGCCACGAAGAGCATCTGCGCGCCCGAAACGACCTGGCGCCAGAGCGGGTCGTTGAAGCCGTCCTGCATGTTCAGGCGTCCTTTTGCTTGGTGCCGAAGATCTTGTCACCGGCATCGCCGAGGCCCGGCACGATATAGCCGTGCTCGTTCAGGCGCTGGTCGATTGAGGCGGTGTAGATCTGTACATCGGGGTGAGCTTTTTCCACCACGTCGATGCCTTCTGGTGCCGCGACCAGGACCATGGCGCGAATCTCTTTGCAGCCCGCCTTCTTCAGCAGGTCGATGGTGGCAACCATCGAGCCGCCGGTTGCCAGCATGGGGTCGATGATCAATGCCAGGCGCTGGTTGATGTCCGGGGCGAGCTTTTCCAGGTAGGTGTGGGCTTCGAGGGTCTCTTCGTTGCGGGCAACACCGACCGCGCTCACCTTGGCACCCGGGATCAGGCTGAGTACGCCGTCGAGCATGCCGATGCCGGCGCGCAGAATCGGCACTACGGTGATCTTCTTGCCGGCGATTTTCTCTACCGCGACCTTGCCACACCAGCCGTCGATCTCGTAGGTTTCGAGCGGCAGGTCCTGAGTGGCTTCATAAGTCAGAAGAGCGCCGACTTCCTGGGCGAGTTCGCGAAAATTCTTGGTGCTGATATCGGCACGGCGCATCAGGCCGAGCTTGTGGCGGATCAGCGGGTGGCGGATCTCACGAGTGGGCATAGGGGGGGGCTCCGAAAGGCGGGCAAAAAAACCGCGCTAGATTAATCTATTCAGCCTGCGCTGTCGTCTGGTCATTCTGCACGTTAGTCCATAAACGCTTGATCTGTGACGAGCGGATGCGTACCTTTGCCCGCTTTTCCAAAATCCCCCGGAGCGCGCCATGTCCGCCGATCTCGAGCATATCCGTCAAGTCATGCGTGAAGCTGACTGCCTGTACACCGAAGCCGAGGTCGAAGCGGCCATCGCCAAGGTGGGCGAGCAGATCTGCAAGGACCTGCACGACAAGAACCCTGTGGTCTTCTGCGTGATGAACGGTGGCCTGATCTTCTCCGGCAAACTGCTGACCCACCTGCAGTTCCCGCTGGAAGCTTCCTACCTGCACGCCACGCGCTACCGCAACCAGACCAGTGGCGGCGAGCTGTTCTGGAAGGCCAAGCCCGAGGTGTCGTTCATCGACCGCGACGTGCTGATCGTCGACGACATCCTCGATGAAGGCCATACCCTCAGTGCCATCATCGAGTTCTGCAAGCACGCCGGCGCGCGCTCGGTGTACACCGCCGTGCTGATCGACAAGGACCACGACCGCAAAGCCAGCCCGGACCTCAAGGCCAACTACGTGGGCCTGCCCTGCATCGACCGCTACATCTTCGGCTATGGCATGGACTACAAAGGCTACTGGCGCAACGCCAACGGCATCTTCGCCGTCAAGGGCCTGTAAAAACGGCCACGTGCTAGAGTGCGGCTTCATACAAGGAGCCTCACATGCGTGCGTTTCTCCCCCTTCTGGTGGCCGTCAGCCTGCCGCTGGCCGCCGCACCGCTGCACAGCCAGTTCCTGCCCCCGGACGACCTGGCCCTGCGTCAGGAAGCACCCACCAGCCAGCAGTTGCTGCAAGTGACCGACTACTCGGTGGTAGTCGGTGCCCAGCGGCAGTCCGACCAGCAGCCGATCCCGATCACCTCGTCGCTGCAAGTGCGCCTTAAGGGCAAGCCGCTGAGCAAGGGGGCGACCATTGCCCAGGTGCTGCTGACATTCGACGGTGAGGCCGCCAAGAGCCTCAAGAAACCGGTGTACGACGACAAGACCCGCACCTTGAGCCTGAATTACCCCCTCAGCGACTACCGGGTGATCATGGACCTGCTGCGCAACGAAACGCTGTATGTGCAGTTCCTCACCTATGGCAATGGCCATATCTGGGCCGACCTGCACACGGGCACCGTACGTACGCGTTGAGGCGCGCGGCCTGCGGGGGGTAAACTGCCGGCCTTCGAAATTCCGTGATGGTCCAGATGGAGCCGGCAATGCGCAAAGACAAGAAACAGGTAATCGGTGACGAAATCAGCGACGACTACATCAAGTCGTTCCTTCAGTTCGAGCCGGCCGATGGCGTCACCTCACCCTCGCTGCACAAACTGGTGAAAGCCTACCGCGGCCTGCGTGTGGACGACTTCCAGCGTTTTGTCGGGTTCTTCGTCGAAGCCGGCCTGGACCTGGATGGCAAGGACGAACACGGCAAAACCTTCGTCGAGCAGATCGCCGACCAGCGCAATGCGCAGGAATACATCGAGATCATCACCCAGGCCCGTGGTTGATCGTTGGCCTGTGCCGCCTCCTCGCGGCCCAGGCTGACCAACACGCAGGCAAAAAAACGCCCCTAAGGGTGATGCCTGTCCTTTAAGCGTTATTGGGGCTGCTTTGCAGCCCTTCTCGGGCGCGCCCGCTCCCACACGTTTGGCGCTGAACTCAATAAATGCGCGATCCCTGTGGGAGCGGGCGTGCCCGCGAAGGGCCGCAAAGCGGCCCCCAATTACGTAACTGACTGGCATTGCCCCGAAGGGCGTTTTTTCGTTACCGGGCCAGTCAGGCGTAATGCTTGGCTGCCGGGCTGCTTTCCACCAGGTCCAGTGCCGCGTCGTTATCTGCACTGATCTTGCGGTACAGGGCGGCATCGGTTGCCAGGGTCTTCTCGCGTGCGGGGAAGATTTCCTTGAGTTTGTCGGCCCAGGCCCCTTTGGCCTGCTCAGGGAAGCAACGCTCGATCAGTTCCAGCATGATCGAAACGGTCACCGAGGCACCTGGCGAGGCGCCGAGCAGTGCAGCCAGGCTGCCGTCCTGCGCCGAGACCAGCTCGGTGCCGAATTGCAGCACGCCGCCTTTCTTCGGGTCTTTCTTGATGATCTGCACGCGCTGCCCCGCGACTTCCAGGCGCCAGTCTTCGGCCTTGGCCTGCGGGTAGAAGCGCCGCAGGGCTTCCAGGCGCTGTTCCATCGACTGCATCACTTCGCTGACCAGGTACTTGGTCAGGTCCATGTTGTCGCGGGCCACGGCCAGCATCGGGCCGATATTGCCCATGCGCACCGACAGCGGCAGGTCCATCAGCGAACCGTGCTTCAGGAACTTGGTGGTAAAGCCGGCATAAGGGCCGAACAGCAGCGAAGTCTTGCCGTCTACAACCCGGGTGTCCAGGTGCGGTACCGACATTGGTGGCGCACCCACGGCGGCCTGGCTGTAAACCTTGGCCTGGTGCTGCTTGACGATTTCCGGGTTGTCGCAGCGCAGCCACTGGCCGCTGACCGGGAAGCCGCCAAAACCTTTGCTCTCCGGGATGCCGGACATCTGCAGCAGCGGCAGGGCCGCGCCGCCGGCGCCCAGGAACACGAAGCGGGCGTCCACTTCACGGCTGCCGCCGCTGTTGACGTCCTTGATGCTGACGGTCCAGCCGCTGCCGTTACGGCGCAGGCCGACGACCTTCTTGCTGTATTTGACCTGCGCGTCCGGCGCGTCACCCAGCAGCTTCAGCAGCTTCAGGGTCAGGGCGCCGAAGTTGACGTCGGTGCCTTTGGCCACGCGGGTCGCGGCGATGTGCTGGTCGGCAGGGCGGCCAGGCATCATCAGCGGCATCCAGTCGTTCATCACGGCCTTGTCTTCGGTGTACTCCATCTCGGAGAAGGCATGGTGCTGCTTGAGCAGCTCGAAGCGCTTCTTGAGGAAGGCAACACCCTTGTCACCCTCGACGTAGCTCAGGTGCGGGACAGGGTTGATGAACGCACGCGCCGAGCCGAAGTTGTCCTTCTTGCTCAGGTAGGCCCAGAACTGGCGCGAAACCTCGAACTGGGTGTTGATGTGCACGGCCTTCTTGATGTCGATGCTGCCATCGGCGGCCTGCGGCGTGTAGTTCAGCTCGCACAGGCCGGCGTGGCCGGTGCCTGCGTTGTTCCAGGGGTTGGAGCTTTCCGCGGCTCCGGAGTCCATCGCCTCGACGACCTCAAGCTTCAGGGTCGGGTCAAGCTCCTTGAGCAGTACGGCCAGGGTGGCACTCATGATGCCCGCGCCTACCAGTACCACATCAACCGATTCGTTCTGCGCCATTTAACGCGTCTCCACAATCTACAGCTACCTAATTGACAGCATAGGACCTGGGGTTGCCAGGGTCGCCATGTCCGGCTTTTCGCAGTTCTTGCAACTTCCGCGGACACCGCCAACCAGTCTTCGGGTTCAGGTATTGAACGCCGTTTGCCAGGGCTGCGGCAATTCGACTTATGGTCAAGGTGTCGTGCGTGCGTTATGGAGCGGGTCAGGCACTCATGCAGGATGAGCGCATTTGCCGCCTGTTCAGGGCTGTTCGGGACACATCTGCCGCTTTTACACATGCCAGACTGTTCATTTGCTCGCCACACTCTTGTGAAGTTGTGAAAACCGTTTTTTCACGCTCTTTTGGAGACGTGAACCTCAAAAAGGGACTGCGCGATGGCAACCCGCAGGTTCATGCAGCGTGAAGGGCCGGAAAAGCAGGCACGACAGCCGATGCAAGACCTCAGTGGAAGGCTCTCTGTGGGCGAAGCGTTGAAGTTGCCGGGGTCAATCGGCGAGTGCGGGGCCCGATCAGGAGACGTCCTTATAATCGGGGGGAGATTATAACGATGTCGCGGGCAGAAATGTCGCCATTCGTGGTTTTTATTGCAGCGTTTGTCAGGCCAGGCGCATGCGCGGCTGCCAATGCCGGCTTGCGCGGGCGCAAAGCACAGGCCCGGGCAGTGCATGAAAGCATTGTCACAAGCGGGCTGGGACCGATGACTGGCCGATGCGGGGCTGGGTATACTGTGCGCCTTAGCCGCATTTTCTGGAGAAACGCGCATGTTGCAACGTCTGTTGTTCGGTTTGCTTGCCGTGGCCAGCCTCAGCCTGGTCGGTTGTGCCCACAGCCCGCAACAACTCAACCCGCAACCCACGCTCAAGGCCCAACTCGCGCCGGTCGGTCATGGCCAGCCGGTGGTGGTCCGGGTGGTTGACGGTCGCCCATCGCAGTCGCTGGGTACCCGTGGTGGCATGTACCCTGAAACCAGCACCATCAGCGTCAGTGGCAACGACGTGGTGCCCAAGCTGCAAGCCCAGGCTGAAGCGGCTGTGCGCCTGCTCGGCTTCACGCCTACGGCCAACGCCTACAACGCGCCGCAGTTGACCGTGACCCTGGCCGAGCTGAAGTACCAGTCGCCCAAAGACAACCTGTACGTGACCGAAGCCACGATCGGTGCCACCTTCCGTGCCGACGTGAAGAATGGCGGCCGCAGCTACAGCGGCCGTTACGGCGCGTCGCTCGACCAGCGCTTCGGCATGGCACCGAACCAGGACACCAACACCCAGTTGGTAGGCGACGTTCTGAGCGATGCGCTGACCCGCATGTTCAAAGACCCGAGCATTGGCCAGATCCTGGCCCAGTAAGCCCTCTGCGCTGCTGAAAACCCGCTGCCTGGTCGCCAGGCAGCGGGTTTTTTTTGTGCCTCGCCAATGCTTGCCGGTGGGGTGGCCGGCGCAGGTTCACGCCGCCTCTATATGGAAATCCAGCAGGCTGAAGCCAGTGCCGGCGTCCACCTCCGGCAGGTCTGCATGCACATGCCCGCCCAGCGCGCAGTAGACCAGCCACTGGCGGTCTTGCACATTGATGGCAAAACCATCGATCAGCGCCTGTTGCTCCTCGCTTTGGGCAACGAGGTAAAGGCGGTCCTGGTTTTCGGCGTGCAGCATGAAGTAGCTCCGGCTCATGGGAAGGTCGACAGGGTGGCCTGCTCAGATGACGAGCCGATGACAGATGAAATTAAATGACAGTTTGTCGCCAATGCCGGGCAGCGAAGGGCGAGTTGCGTAGAATGCGGGCCTTCGCCGTCGCTTACACCGAGGTTGCGTGATGTCCTTGCAAGTGCTTTGGGGTTTTCTGGCCGCCCATCCCACCAAGTTGATCAATGTGCTGGCGCTGCTGCTGACCTGCCCGGGCGGGTTGCTGCTGCAAAGCGCGCGGCGGCGCGCGGCCGAAACCCGCGAGAGCCTGGCGTTTGAGGAGGGGGTAGTGGATGCCTTCGACCTGCGGGTGCCCAAGTACTTCTACATTCTGGGCTTCGCTTGCCTGGCCATGGCGCTGCTGCTGTCCTGGCTCAGCACCTGGGTGTGAGATTGCGGGGCTGCAAGGCAGCCCCGCAATCGGTCAGGCAACTGGCGCCTGCTGCCTGACCTGGTACTGGTTGCGCACCGGTGTCGCATACTGCAACACCAGGTACGGCTGCTGCTCTTCAGGGCAGGCCGCCAGCCGACGTTGCCATTCTTCCTTGGCCTTGGCCAGTTCGTCGGCCGGGAACACCTGTTCGGCGCCAGGTACCTGCAGGGCTTCGTCCTTACCCTCCCACATTGCGTAGGCCAGGTAATGCACCGGGAACAAGCGGTAGCCAGCCAGGATCTGGCGGTCGATCTCCGCGGCCAACTGCTTGGTATCCTCGTAGTACTCGGTCACCGGTGGCGCGAAGTTGATGTGCACCCGGCCCTTGTAGCCGGTAATGCCCTTGGCAATGCTGTTGTCGTCCTCCCCTGGGGCCTTCTGGTAGCTGCCAGTGGTGGCGCGGATATACAGCTCGCGGGCTTTGGCCTGGTCGCACGGGTCGTACTCGTAGCTGATCGACACCGGCGTCAGGTTCAGGCTCTGGATGACGGCGCCAAACGCCTCGTCCTTGCGGCTCATGTGGAACATCTTGAGGATCGCCGAGTCGGTGCGGTCGTCACCGTCCTTGGCGCGGCCCTCGGCCTGGGCGATCCAGATCGAGGTGGCGTCCTTGCGGATCGAGTGGTTGATGTAGGCCGAGAGCAGCTGATAAGCCGCCAGCTTTTCACGGCGCCCGCTGATCGAACGGTGCACGATGAAACTCTTGTTCAGGCGCATCATGTCGCTGACGAACGGCTTTTGCAGCAGGTTGTCGCCAATGGCGATGCGCGGCGTGGGCAGGCCGGCGTGGTACACCGCATAGTTGACGAAGGCCGGGTCCATCACGATGTCGCGGTGGTTGGCCAGGAACAGGTAGGCCGTACCTGCCTTCAACTGCTCCACCCCGGAATAGGTGACGCCGTCGGTGGCGCGGTCGATGGTCTGGTCAACGTAGTACTCGACCTTGTCCTGCAAGGTGGAAACGCAGGTCACACCGGCGAATTCCTTGCGCAGGCGGCGGGCGATCAGCGGTTTGAGCAGCCAGCCGAAAGCCCCGGCTGCCCGCGGGAAGCGGAAGTGGGTGAGGATATCGAGGAATGCCGGGTCGCTGAGCAGGCGGGCCAGAACCGCAGGTACCTCAGCGTCGTCGTAGGGTCGGATGGCATCGAATTCGCCCATCATGCTCTCTTGTTGGAAACGGCTAGGGTAATAAACAGGGGCAGGCTCCGAAAAACGGCTCGGACGCACACGGGCCCCGTAAACAGACCGACAATTATACGCATAAGTCACCCCGGAGGCCGCGATGCTCGAAACTGCGTTCTACGATTGCCCTTATTGCGGTGAAGAGGTCGAAACCACGGTGGACCTGTCCGGTGGCGATCAGGAGTACATCGAGGACTGCCAGGTGTGCTGCAGGCCGATTCGTTTCGTGCTGCAGGTGCATGGCGAGGAATGGATGCTGGATGTCTACGGCGAGAACGAATGATGCGGCGGATCTACGAACCGGAAAACCTGCTTGAAGCCGAAATGCTGGCCGGGATGCTCACCAGTGAAGGCATCGCGGTGCAGGTGGTGGGCCGTGACCTGATCGGTGCAGTCGGCGAGCTGCCCCTGCAAGGGTTGCTAGGGCTTGCGGTCGCCGATGAGCAGGCCGAGTACGCACGGCAGCTGATCGATGCGTACAATGAAGCCCAGCCACTGGTTGGCGATGAACCGGAGAGTATCCCCGGTACCTTGATCTGCTAGGTTCTGAATTCGCTCATGTGTGGACGTTACGCCCTGTTTCGCTGGCCCCAGGCCCTTGCCAGTCTGCCGGGGTTCCCCGCGGGCCAGCCGGCCCAATGGAATATTGCACCTGGGGCATCGGTGCTGATCCAGCGCCAGCTTGACGGCCAGCAGCAACTGGCCATGGCGCGTTGGGGGCTGACCCCGGCGTGGCTCACCGACCTGTCCCGCACCCCCGCTCATGCCCGCGCCGAAACCCTGGCCGAGCAACCGATGTTCCGTGAGGCGCTTCGCCAGCGCCGCTGCCTGATGCCGGCCAACGGCTTTTACGAGTGGCGGGGCACGGTACGCAAGCGTCCTTATTGGCTGACGCCGGGGGAGGGCGCCTCGTTGTACTTTGCGGCCATATGGGAAGCCTACCCCGTGCAGGACCAGGTGTGGCTGAGTTGCGCGGTGGTGACCCAGGCGGCCATGAACCAGCGCCGGCCGCTGATCCTCGACGCTGCGGGCCAGGCTGCCTGGCTCGATCCGGATACGCCGGTTACCCGCCTGCACGAACTGCTGGCCAGCCCGCCTGCGCCACTGCGCGAAAGGGCCTTGGCGAATTTCGTCAATGACCCGAAGCTGGATGCGCCGGAGTGTCTTACCCCGCTTTGATGGGTGGCCGGTGCTGGTGATGAAAATCTTCCCCGCGGCTATGGCGGCTACCGGCGAGTCGGCCTAGGATACGGCGCATGCAAAAAAGGGAGTGTTTTCATGCGTAAGTCTTTTGTCGTCAGCCTGTTGAGTGCTGGCATCGTGCTGGGCGGCTGCCAGGCGGTGAATACCACCAGTGGCGGTGCTGTCGGCGTCGAGCGCCAGCAGTACATGTTCAGCATGCTCTCCACCGATGAAGTCAACCAGATGTACGCCCAGTCGTACCAGCAGACCCTCGGTGAAGCCTCCAGCAAGGGGGTGCTCGACAAGTCCAGTGCCGATGCCAAGCGTGTGCAGGCCATCGCCAGCCGGCTGATAGCCCAGGCCCCCAAGTTCCGCCCGGATTCCGCGCAGTGGGACTGGCAAGTCAACGTGATCAAGAGCGACGAGCTGAACGCCAACTGCGGCCCTGGCGGCAAGATCATCGTGTATACCGGCCTGATCGATCAGCTCAAGCTCACCGATGCGGAAATTGCCGCGGTTGTCGGTCACGAAATCGCCCACGCCCTGCGTGAGCACAGCCGCGAGGCGATGTCCAAGGCCTATGGTGTGGAAATGGCGCGCCAGGGGGCGGGGGCCATCTTTGGCTTGGGCCAGAACAGCATGGCCATGGCCGACACCGTGGTGAACTACGCCATGACCCTGCCCAACAGCCGGGCCAACGAAAACGAAGCCGACCTGATCGGCCTGGAGTTGTCGGCCCGTGCCGGCTACGACCCGAACGCCGCAATCACCTTGTGGAACAAGATGAGCAAGGCGTCCGAAGGCGCCCCGCCCGAGTTCATGAGCACTCACCCGGCATCTTCCAGCCGCATTGCATCGCTGCAGGCGGCCATTCCGAAGGTGATGCCGCTGTATCAGGCCGCGGCCAAGCCATGATCGCTTGAAGCGTGGGGGCGCACGGCGCCCCCGTGTTTTCCGCTTACCCGACCCAGCCACTAGCCTTCATCGCCGAGTACACGGCCACGATCGCCAGTACGAAGAACGCCGCGGCCGCCAGGCGACGGATCAGCGTCAGCGGCAGCTTGTCGGCTGCAAAGTTGCCCGCCAGCACCACGGGTACGTTGGCAATCAGCATGCCCAGGGTGGTGCCGATGATGACCATGATCAGGTGCGGGTATTGGGCCGCCAGCATCACGGTCGCGACCTGGGTCTTGTCACCGATTTCGGCGAGGAAGAACGCAATCAGCGTGGTCAGGAACGGGCCGAAGCGGCGCGCCGGGTTCTCGTCATCGTCCATTTTGTCCGGTACCAGGGTCCAGAGCGCCGTGGCGGTGAAGCTCGCGGCCAGGATCCAGTGCAGGGCCGAATCGCTGAAGAAGCTACCGACCCACGCTCCTACGGCACCGGCTGCGGCATGGTTGGCCAGGGTGGCGGCGATGATGCCGGCAATGATCGGCCATGGCTTGCGGAAGCGCGCGGCGAGAATGAGAGCGAGCAGCTGCGTCTTGTCGCCGATTTCGGCGAGCGCAACGATGGCGGTGGGGACCAACAGAGATTCCAGCATCAGGATTCCTACGGGGGCGGGTCGACACGGCTATGACACGTACAGCCTTCCCGCCCCGGGTAAGGTGTGCGTGTCATAGGTCTTGTCAAACCCCGGATCCGTCTATGCGGATCTCTCCATGCACGTGGGCATGGGGGTCGCACGCGCCATGGTCTGTGGACCAAGTATGTTGACGCGTACCGGGCGAGCGGTGGGCTCGCGGGAGACTACTCCCCTAGGACGGACCGGATTCTGCCTTGGCACAACGCTTTCGGCAAGCGCTGTTTTCAGCCATGCACGGCCTGGTAGATTCGGAAGCCTTCCGCCTCGTCGCGTATCTGGCAGTTGCCCAGCGCCCCTTCGATCAGCGGCTGGTAGCGCAGGAAGCTATTGGCAACCAAGCGCATTTCGCCCCCTTTTCGCAGATGAAACGCTAATTTTCTCAGCAAGTTTTCCGAGGCCTGGTAATTGGTGTGCACCCCGGTATGGAACGGCGGGTTGCTAAGAATCAGGCTCAGGTCGAGCGGTGCTGCATCAATGCCATCACCGCTGATCACCTCACCTTCCAGGCCGTTTGCAGCCAGGGTCAGACGGCTGGCCGCCACGGCGAAGGCATCCACGTCCAGCAACGTCACCCGGTTGTGCGGGTAACGGCGCTTGACCGTGGCACCCAGCACCCCGGCACCGCAACCGAAGTCCAGCATGTGGCCGCTGGGCAGGTTGTCCAGGTGCTTGAGCAGCAGCGCAGTGCCGCGGTCCAGGCGGCCGTGGCTGAACACACCGGGCAGGCTGACCACTTGCAGCGGGCCGTCTTCCAGGGCCAGTTCGAAGCGCTGGGCCAGGCTCTGCAGCGGTGTCGCCTGCGGGGCCTGGTCGACCATCACCTGCCACAACTGGCAATGCCGCGCGCTGTCGAGCTTGCGCGGCTTGCCGAAAGCCTGCAACAGCTTGGCCGCGCCCTCGATGCCACCGCGTTTTTCACCGACCAGGTACAGCGCGCGACCCGCCAGGCGGGAAGCCAGGGCGTTGAGCAGGTAGGCGGCCAATTCGCGGGATTTGGGCAGGAACAGCACGGCGCTGTCGAACGCGCCCGCCGGGGGCTCTACGCCATACTGGCTGCGGCCCGCAAAGCGGCCTTCGAGCACGGCCTGGTCGCCGGCGTGCCACGACCAGGCGCGGGCTTCGGGCAACTGCCCGAGCAAGCCGTCGGCGGGGGCGCCGGCGAGCAGCAGCGGGCCCTGGAACAGCTCCGCCTGGCGGAGCAATACTTCACTGCGCGGGTCCATGAACGACGCCTCCTGGAAAAAAGTGGCGCAGTGTAGCAGAGCCCGGCGCCTGGCTCAGCTGACCACGCGGCGTGGCTGCCCGGCGAAAAAGGCCTGGGCGTTCTCGCTGAGCTGGCCGACGATACGCTGGCGCGCCTCCACCGCGCCCCAGGCGCTGTGTGGGGTGATGATCAGGCGCGGGATACCGGCTTCGAGCAGCGGGTTGCCGTTGACCGGCGGCTCCACGCTCAATACGTCGGTGGCAGCGCCGCCCAGGTGGCCACTGCGCAGCGCATCGGCCAGGGCCTGCTCATCGATCAGGCCGCCGCGCGCGGTGTTCACCACCAGCGCCCCAGGCTTGAGCAGGGCCAGCTCGCGCGCCCCCAGCATGTGCCGGGTGTGCTCGTTCAAGGGGCAGTGCAGGGTCAGCGCGTCAACCTCCGGCAACAACGCCTCCAGCGGCAGCCGGTCGGCGCGCTGCGGGCGGCCGGGGATCAGCCCGCTCAGTACGCGCATGCCGAAGGCTTCGGCCAGCCGCGCCACCGCGCCGCCCAACTCACCGTGGCCAAGCAGGCCAAGGGTTTTGCCCTGCAGTTCGACAATCGGGAAATCCAGCAGGCAGAACTGGTTGGCCTTGGCCCATTGCCCCTCTGCCACCGCCTGGTGGTAGTCGCACAGCCGCGTGGCCAGCGCCAGCAGCAGCGCGAGGGTGTGCTGGGCGACAGACGGCGTGCCGTAGCCCTGGCAGTTGCACACCGTGATGCCCTGGGCGCGGGCGGCGGCCAGGTCGACGTTGTTGGTGCCGGTGGCGGCCACCAGAATCAGCTTCAATTGCGGGTTGGCGGCCAGCACGGCGGCGTCGAGCACAACCTTGTTGCTGACCACTGCGACCGCGCCCTGCAGGCGCTCGGCGACCTGTTCCGGGGCGGTGGCGGCGAACAGCTCGAATTGGTCGAACTGCTGCTGCAGGGGCGACAGATCCAGGTCGCCGAGGTCCAGGGACTGGTGGTCGAGAAACACGGCGCGACGCGGGCTGGGCATGAACATCTCCTGGGCAGGGCGGGTTTGTGGTGGGGCTCCCGGCGCAGTGTCCAGCTCAACCTCGCTGCCCGTCAACGCCTTGCGGCTCATACCTTGGCCAGGCAAATCATTCCTTCGGCTGATTTGGCCGTCACATTGGCGAACTACAGTAACTCCCCAGATCAGCTCCCCACAGACTTCTACGGCCCGCTTCCAAGAAAAGGGATACCCATGTTGCAGACCCGCATCATCAAGCCCGCCGAGGGCGCCTATGCCTATCCATTACTGATCAAGCGTCTGCTGATGTCTGGCAGCCGCTACGAAAAGACCCGCGAAATCGTCTACCGCGACCAGATGCGGCTGACTTACCCACAGCTCAACGAGCGTATCGCCCGGCTGGCCAACGTGCTGACCGAGGCCGGTGTGAAGGCCGGTGACACCGTGGCGGTCATGGACTGGGACAGCCACCGCTATCTGGAATGCATGTTTGCCATCCCGATGATCGGCGCCGTGGTGCATACCATCAACGTGCGCCTGTCACCCGAGCAGATCCTCTACACCATGAACCACGCCGAAGACCGTGTGGTGCTGGTCAACAGTGACTTTGTCGGCCTGTACCAGGCCATCGCCGGGCAGTTGACCACTGTCGACAAGACCGTACTGCTGACCGATGGCCCGGCCCAGGCCGCCGACCTGCCCGGGCTGGTGGGTGAGTACGAACAACTGCTCGCCGCCGCCAGCCCGAGCTACGACTTCCCCGACTTCGACGAGAACTCGGTGGCGACCACGTTCTACACCACTGGCACCACCGGCAACCCCAAGGGCGTGTACTTCACCCATCGGCAGTTGGTGCTGCACACCCTGGCCGAGGCTTCGGTCACCGGCAGTATCGACAGCGTGCGCCTGCTGGGCAGCGATGACGTCTACATGCCGATCACGCCGATGTTCCACGTGCATGCCTGGGGCATTCCCTACGCGGCCACCATGCTCGGCATGAAGCAGGTGTATCCCGGTCGTTACGAGCCCGAGATGCTGATCAGGCTGTGGCGTGAAGAGAACGTCACCTTCTCCCACTGTGTGCCGACCATCCTGCAGATGCTGCTCAATTGCCCGACTGCCCAAGGCCAGGACTTCGGCGGCTGGAAGATCATCATCGGCGGCAGCTCGCTGAACCGGTCGCTGTACCAGGCGGCGCTGGCCCGCGGCATCCAGCTGACCGCAGCGTACGGCATGTCCGAGACCTGCCCGCTGATATCCGCCGCGCACCTGAACGACGAGTTGCAGGCCGGCAGTGAGGATGAGCGCGTCACCTACCGTATCAAGGCCGGGGTGCCGGTGCCGTTGGTGGAGGCGGCGATTGTCGACGGCGACGGCAACTTCCTGCCCGCCGATGGCGAAACCCAGGGCGAGCTGGTGCTGCGTGCACCGTGGCTGACCCAGGGTTACTTCAAGGAGCCGGAAAAGAGCGAAGAGCTGTGGCTGGGCGGCTGGCTGCACACCGGCGACGTCGCCACCCTCGACAACATGGGTTACATCGATATACGCGACCGTATCAAGGATGTGATCAAGACCGGTGGCGAGTGGGTGTCGTCACTCGACCTGGAAGACCTGGTCAGCCGCCACCCGGCCGTGCGTGAAGTCGCGGTGGTGGGGGTGGCCGACCCGCAGTGGGGCGAGCGCCCGTTTGCCCTGCTGGTGGTGCGCGAGGGCATGGCGATCGATGCGAAAGCGCTGAAGGACCACCTCAAGCCGTTCGTCGAGCAAGGCCATATCAACAAATGGGCGATTCCCAGCCAGATCGCCGTTGTTACTGAAATTCCCAAGACCAGTGTCGGCAAGCTGGACAAGAAGCGCATTCGCCAGGACATCGTGCAGTGGCAGGCTAGCAACAGCGCCTTCCTGTCCACCCTGTAAACCCGGGGCGGGTCGCGTGCGACAGAACGCGACCCGCGTTCTAGAGCGGCTGGCGCCTTGCCAAATGGTAAAAATGCGCCATCCTTGAGCACTGCCAGCACGCGATCAAGGAAAAAACCCAACGAGTGGTTGGCACGGAGCGCAAATCACACTTTAGAGGGATCAAGCGCCTGTGCCTTGCTGGCTATAGTCGGGGCCAGGGGATTTTCAGGAATGGGGGAGGGCGTCACGCGCTAGCCGTGCCGCCGCAGGCGCAAGCCTGCAAACCGGTCTCTCGGGCCGTTCTTGAAAGGACTCACTGCCATAACAATAAAGTACATGGAGTAGCGTCGATGAAATCTGCAAATCCGTTCTGGCGCCGGGCCAAGCTGCCCTTGGCCGTCAGCATCGCTTCCACGCTCGCAAGTCCTGCTTTCGCTGTCAGTTTCAACATCGGTGAAATCGAAGGCCAGTTCGACTCGTCGCTCTCCATTGGCGCCAGCTGGTCGACCGCCAACCCCAACCGGAACCTGATCGGGGTGAACAACGGCGGCAAGGGCCTGTCGCAGACCTCCGACGACGGTCACCTGAACTTCAAGAAGGGTGAAACCTTCTCCAAGATCTTCAAGGGTATCCACGACCTGGAGCTCAAGTACGGTGATACCGGCGTATTCGTGCGCGGCAAGTACTGGTATGACTTCGAGCTGAAGGACGAAGGTCGCGAATTCAAGGACATCAGCGATTCCAACCGCAAGGAAGGGGCCAAGTCGTCCGGCGCCGAACTGCTCGACGCCTTCGTCTACCACAACTACTCGATCGGTGATCAGCCGGGCTCGGTTCGCCTCGGCAAGCAGGTGGTCAGCTGGGGCGAAAGTACCTTCATCGGTGGCGGCATCAACGCGATCAACCCCATCGACGTGTCGGCGTTCCGCCGCCCGGGTGCCGAGATCAAGGAAGGCCTGATTCCGGTCAACATGTTCTACATCTCGCAGAGCCTGACCGACAACCTGTCGGCCGAAGCCTTCTATCAGCTGGAGTGGGACCAGACGGTCGTCGACAACTGCGGCACGTTCTTCTCGCAACCCGACATCATCGCCGATGGCTGTACCGACAACCTGCGCGTGCTCAACAGCAGCCGCACGGTACCGGGCGCCGCCCAGCAGTTTCTTGCCACGCGCGGTGTGAACATCAACGAAGAGGGCGTGATGGTGCGTCGTGGTGCCGACCGCGATGCGCGTGACAGCGGGCAGTTCGGTGTGGCCATGCGCTACATGTTCGAGCCGCTGGACACCGAGTTCGGTGCCTACTTCATGAACTACCACAGCCGTGCGCCAATCTTCAGCGCCACAGGGGCCGCACCTTCGGTATTTGCAGGGCTCAGCGCGCTGCCTGCGCAACTGCGGGCGCTGGCGCCGCTGATCGTGGCCGGCAATTCCGAGTACTTCGTCGAATACCCGGAAGACATTCGCCTGTATGGCTTGAGCTTCTCCACCACATTGCCCACTGGCACCGCCTGGAGCGGCGAAATCAGCTACCGGCCCAACGCACCGGTGCAGCTCAATACCACGGACATCCTGTTTGCCGGGGTTCGCCCGATTGGTGGCGCGTTGAGCAACGCCTCGCTGCTGACAGGCACCCCTGGCCAGGACCTGCATGGCTATAGTCGCAAGGAGATCACTCAGTTCCAGACGACCCTCACGCACTTCTTCGACCAGGTGATGGGCGCCAGCCGCATGACCGTGGTCGGCGAGCTGGGTGTGACCCACGTCGGTGGCCTGGAGAACGCGCACGATACCCGCTACGGCCGTGACCCGGTATTCGGCCCAGGCCCGTTGCCCGCCACCGGCGGCGCAGATACCTGCCAGGCACTCAACAGCAGCACCATCGCCGGCGCGGGTGCGGGGGCCTCCACCGCCAACCTGAACCGCAATTGCGAGAACGACGGCTACACCACCAGCACCTCGTGGGGCTACCGCGCCCGCGTGATCTGGGACTACAACGACGTGTTCGCCGGGGTCAACCTGAAACCGAGCGTGGCCTGGTCGCACGACGTGTCGGGCTATTCGCCAGGCCCTGGCGGCAACTTCGAGGAAGGCCGCAAGGCAGTCAGCCTGGGCCTGGACGCCGAGTACCAGAACACCTACACGGCGAGCCTGTCGTACACCAACTTCTTCGACGGCAAGTACAGCACCGTGGATGACCGCGACTTCGTCGCCCTCAGCTTCGGCGTGAACTTCTAAGCCCACAGATCCAGGACAACACGACATGAACAAGACCAGAAGTCTGCTGCAAGCCGGTGTGCTGGGCCTGTCCCTGCTGGCGACCAGCGTCATGGCTGCGGTATCCGCCGACGAGGCGGCCAAGCTGGGTAGCACCCTGACCCCGATGGGCGCCGAAAAGGCCGGTAACGCCGATGGTTCGATCGGCCCATGGCAGCCCTTGTCGAAAACCGCAGGCAGCGTCGATGGCAAAGGCTTCCTGTCCGACCCGTACGGCAGTGAGAAGCCACTGTTCACCATCACTGCGCAAAACGCCGAGCAGTACAAGGACAAGCTCTCGCCAGGCCAGATGGCCATGCTCAAGCGTTACCCGGACACCTACAAGATCCCCGTTTTCAAGACCCACCGCGGTTCCACCGTGCCTGCCGACGTGTTCGCCGCCATCAAGGAGAACGCCACCAAGACCACCCTGGTGGAAGGCGGCAACGGCCTGAGCAACTTCCGCACCGCGATACCGTTCCCCATTCCGAAAAGCGGCCTGGAGGTGATCTGGAACCATATCACCCGCTACCGGGGTGGCAGCGTCAGCCGCCTGGTTACCCAGGCCACGCCGCAACAGAACGGCTCCTTCAACCCCGTGTACTTTTCCGACCAGTTCGTCTTCCGCGACAAGATGAAGGATTACGACCCGAACAACCCGGGCAACATCCTGTTCTACTTCAAGCAGGAAGTTACCGCCCCGGCGCGCCTGGCCGGTACCGTACTGCTGGTGCACGAAACCCTCGACCAGGTCAAGGATCCGCGCAAGGCCTGGATCTACAACGCCGGCCAGCGCCGAGTGCGCCAGGCGCCACAGGTGTCGTACGACGGCCCGGGTACCGCCGCCGATGGCCTGCGCACGTCGGACAACCTGGACATGTACAACGGCGCGCCAGACCGCTATGACTGGAAGCTGGAGGGCAAGAAGGAGCTGTACATCGCCTCCAACGCCTTCAAGCTCGATGACCCCAAGCTCAAGTACGCCGACATCATCAAGGCCGGGCACATCAACCAGGACCTGGCCCGTTATGAGCTGCGCCGTGTCTGGCATGTGGTCGCCACGCTGAAACCGGGGCAGCGGCATATCTACGCCAAGCGTGACTTCTACATCGACGAAGACACCTGGCAGGCCGCAGTGATCGACCAGTACGATGGCCGTGGCCAGCTGTGGCGCGTGTCCGAGGCGCATGCCCAGCCTTACTACAATGTCGAGGTACCGTGGTACACCCTGGAGGCCATCTACGACCTGCAGTCTGGTCGTTACCTGGCGCTAGGTATGAAGAACGAAGAGAAGCGTGCTTATGACTTCGGCTTCAGTGCCAGCAAAGCCGACTTCCAACCGGCGGCGCTGCGTCAGTCCGGCATTCGCTGAGCAGAACGCATTCAAGCGCCGGTTTACCGTAATGTTGTTCACTTGTGTGTGATGTCACACTGATTGGGGCTGCTGCGCAGCCCATCGCGACACAAGGCCGCTCCTACCAGGACCGTGCTGTACCTGTGGGAAATTCTGTGGTTTCTGGCAAGGGTAGCCGCAGCATCTTCAGCGCCTGTGAGATCGAGCGCCGCCCGTGCGGCGCTTCGCGGGTAAACCCGCTCCTACGTTTGTTTAGGGCCAATTATGCCTGTGGGATTTGCGCGCGAACGCCTTGGTGCCCACCACGATATCGCGTCGTAAAAACAAGGCGGTCGCGCGCGTCCGGCACAGGCAATACTGGCCCGAAACAAAGGTAGGAGCGGGTTTACCCGCGAAGCGCCGCGCGGGCGGCGCTCGGTCTCCCAGGCGCTGCATATCTTCTGACAAACACCTGTCAGCCCTAATGCGATCCCTGTGGCTTGCCTGCGATGGGCCGCAATGCGGCCCCAGTTGCTTGAGCGAGCAGCATTACCGGTTTACCGGGGCGTTTTCATTGGCGGCTCCATGCCCTCGGCGTGCAAGCCTGAACGGGCGATAAGTCCGCTGAATACCTGCCCAAACCCGCCCCCCACCCCCGCGTCCATCAGCCATGTCGCTTTTTGTCGCAGTCTTTTCTACGGCAATTGTTTCCATCATCTTCAAATGCGTAGCGTTACCGGCTAGTCTCGCAGGCATCCATATCGCCGTAGTCTTCCAACCAGAACGAGCCGGCCATGACAGAACTGTCCCGCACGCATGGATTCGCGACTCAGGCCTTGGGCCTGCTGGACGGGCGTTTCTTCCGGCCGCCATTGCCGGACGGGCACGTGCCGCGCCCGCGTTTGTGCCAGCGCTTGTACGCCGGCCTTGGTGGCCGCTTGCTGCTGGTCAATGCGCCGGCCGGCTTCGGCAAGAGCTCGCTGGCCATCGAGTTCTGCGAGTCGTTGCCCGATCACTGGCGCAGCCTCTGGCTGGGCCTGAGCCAGCGCGATGCCGACCCTGGGCGCTTTCTCGAGCGGCTGCTCGAAGGCCTGCAGCAGTACTGCCCGGCGTTGGGCGGCCAGGCCATGGGCCTGTTGAAAATGCGCCAGCGCCATCAGCCATTCGCCTTCGAGGAGTGGCTCGATGGCCTGCTCGACGAGCTGGCGCAGTACCTGCGTGCTGATACGCCGTTGCTGCTGGTGCTCGACGACTATCACCTGGCCCAGGGGCCGGTACTCGACCGCTGCCTGCAGTTTTTCCTCAACCATTTGCCGCCGGGCCTGGTGTTGCTGGTTACCAGCCGGCAGCGGCCGGACTGGCACCTGGCACGTCTGCGCCTGTCACGGCAGTTGGTCGAGCTCAACGAACAGGAGCTGCGGCTGACCGCCGAAGAAGCGCTGGCGGTGATCGGTCGCCAGCCCAACGGCTTGCGAGGCCAGGCGCTGGACAACCTGATCCAGCGCAGCGACGGGTGGGTGGCAGGGTTGCGCTTCTGGCAACTGGCGGTCAGCGAGAGCGCCGACGAGCAGGCCTTGCCACACGCCCTGCACGGGGGCGAGGGTCTGATCCGCGACTATCTGCTCGAAGAGGTCATCGACATGCTGCCTGCCGACGTGCAGGCCTTCCTCGATGAAACCGCCTGCCAGGAACGTTTCTGTGCCCCGCTGTGCGATGCATTGCGGGGGCGCGACGACAGCGCCGCGATCCTGCGCTTCTTGCAGGCACACCAGGTGTTCCTGGTACCGCTTGACGAGCATGGCCACTGGTTCCGCTACCACCACCTGTTCTCCGACCTGCTGCGCAGCCGCCAGGCCAGTGAGCCACTGGCCGACCTGCACCTGCGTGCCTGCCGCTGGTTCGAGCGCCAGGGTTTGCTGGATGAAGCCGTGGAGCAGGCCCTGCGTGCCGGCCACCTCGATGTCGCTGCCGACCTGGTACAGAGCCTGTCCGAGGAACAACTGCTGGCCGAACAGAATGTCGGCATGCTGCTGCGCTGGAAGATGGACCTGCCCGACAGTCTGCTGATCAGCACCCCGCGGCTGATCGTGCTGTACAGCTGGGCGCTGGGCCTGGCCTGCCAACTGGACGCGGCTGAAGAACTGGCAGGCCACCTCAGCCGCTTCCTGCCTGCACCTTCGGCGACCGCGCAAAAGTCCATGCTGGCCCAGTGGCTGGCACTGAGTGGCGTCATCGCCCGTGGCCGCGGTGATCGTGAGCGGACCCTGGCCTATTGCGGCGAAGCACTGCAGAGCCTGCCCGGCAAGCGCTATGGGCAGCGCCTGGTCTGTTTGTCGACGTTGTCCAACCTGGCGATTGCCGATGGCGACTTCTGGCGCGCCCGTGGCTGGAACCGTGAGGCGCTGGAGCTGGCCCAGCGGGTCGGCAACCCGTTGTTCGAGGCGTTGGCGCATTATGACCGGGCGCGGGTGTTGCACGCCCGTGGCGAGGTGCTGCGCGCACTGGATGAAGTGCGCCAGGGGCTGCAGCGCCTGCAAGGGCTCTCGGCGCAGCGGCTGTATGCGGTGCGCGCCCGCCTGACGCTGTATGAAGGCTACCTGCTGGTCTCGCGCCTGCAACCGGCCCAGGGCCGTGCACGCTTGCGCGCGGGGTTGGGCGAGGCACGTGCCTGCCGCGACATCAGCGTGCTTATCGGCCACTGCGTGATTGCCACCCTCGATGGGCGCGACGGGCAGTTCGCCGAGGCCTTTGCGGAACTGGCCGAGGCGGAACGGCTGATGCATATCTGGGATGTGCCGCCGGTTTACTACCTGGCCATGATCACCCTGGTCAAATGCGAGCTGTGGCTGGCCCAGGGGCGCGTCGACCTGGCCGAGTCCTGGTTGCTGCGCCTGGGCCAGACCTATGGCGGTGAGCAGCCGGCGGCGGCGCCAGAGTTTCACCCGCTGCTGCCGGTGCATATCGCCCTGCAGCAGGCGCTGCTCGAACGTGTGCTGTCACGCCGCACAGAGGCGCTTGAGCGCCTGGCCGGGCTGGTGGAGCGCGGCCAGGCCAGCGGCGGCATGATGCTCACCGTCAGCGCGCTCAGCCAGTGGATGCTGCTGTTGCTGGACGAAGGCCGCGATGGCCAGGCCGCGCAGTTGTTGCCCGGCTTGCTGGAGGCCGCACGCGGGGGCGTGCTGCAACCGTTCCAGCCGTTGCTGCAACGGCACCCGCAGTGGCTGCAGGAGCAGTTGCTGGCCAGGGCCGGCTGCCCGGTGCAGGTCGACCTGCTGGGGCATTTGCCAGCGTTGCCAAGCGCCCCATGCGGTAGCAGCGAGGCCCTGAGCGGGCGGGAGCTGGCTGTGCTCGAACTGATCGCCCAAGGTTGCTCCAACCAGCAGATCAGCGAGCGCTTGTTCATTTCCTTGCACACGGTCAAAACCCACGCCAGCCATATCAATAGCAAGCTGGGCGTGGAGCGGCGGACCCAGGCGGTGGCCAAGGCCAAGTCACTGGGGTTGCTGGCGTAGTGCTGGCGGTGCTGGCTATCGCCCGTTAAAGTAATGGCCTCGGGCCATGTTCGCGGCCGATAATGCTCGATGCTCATCTTTCCCGGCCAGCTGCCGATACAGCGATCGGTGGCATCGCCTCGCGCGATTTTTCAATCATTCCAGGGCAGGTCGTGTTGATGCTGCAGTACGGGCAAAAGAGCTTTCTGATCGTCGACGATTTCACCGACTTTCGCACGTCGACCCGGTCCATGTTGCGCGAGTTGGGTGTGCGCGACGTCGACACCGCCGACAGCGGCGAGCAGGCGCTGCGCATGTGCGCGCAGAAGCGCTATGACTTCATCCTGCAGGACTTCCACCTGGGCGATGGCAAGAAGAATGGCCAGCAGGTACTCGAAGACCTGATCATCGACAAGCACATCAGCCATGAGTGCGTGTTCATCATGGTCACCGCCGAGAGCAGCCAGGCCATCGTTCTCAGTGCCATCGAGCACGAGCCCGACGCCTACCTGACCAAGCCGTTCAACCGGGTGGGGCTGGCCCAGCGGGTCGAGAAGCTGTTCCAGCGCAAAACCCTGCTCAAGCCGATATTGCAGGCGCTGGACCGCAACCGCCCGGGCGAGGTGCTGGCGGCATGCGCCGAGCTGTGCAAAAGGGACCCGCGCCTGGCACCGCTGTGCCTGCGCTACCGGGCCGATGCCTTGCGCAACCTCAACCGCTTCGATGAGCTGGAGAAATTCCTCAAGGCCATTCTCGCCAGCCGCCCGCAACCGTGGGTGTACGCGGCGCTGGGGGCCTTGATGCACAAGCGTGGCCAGAATGCCCAGGCCCAAGGCGTATACGAGCAGGCGCTCAAAGCCTTCCCGATCATGCCAGCTTTGTACGATGGCATGGCCGAAGTGCTGGTGGCCCAAGGCGAAAGCAAGCGTGCGCAGAGCCTGCTGGAAGAGGCAGTGCGCCTGTCGCCATTGTCGGTGCGGCGGCAGTCGACCCTGGGCAAGCTGGCGCTGGAAAACGAAGACTTCGAAAGCGCTTCCAAGGCCTTCCGCCATGCGGTGAACCAAGGGCAGAGTTCGCGCTACAAAGACCCGGAAAACAACCTGGGCCTGGTGCAGGCGCTGATGAGCAAGAATGCAGGCTTTGGCCTGGACGCCCGTACCCGCGTCGAGATCAACACCACGCTCAGTGAAGTGGCCAAGGAAAACCCCGAAGACCAAGGCTTGCAGGTGCGTGCGCGGATGATGAAGGCCGCCAGCCTGCAGCAGGCCGGTGACCCGGAAACGGCTGCCAAGCTGACCGATCAGGCCATTCTGCGCCTGGACAAGATGAACCAGTTCTTCTCGGTCGATTCGGCCCTCACCGTCGCCGCGCAGTTGCAGGCGATGGGCCAGGAGGCCGCCGCCATCGGCGTACTGAAAAGCTGTGTGGAAAGTTATGGCGATGACCCCAAGGTCATGGAAAAAGTGGGCAAGCTGACGGACGACCCGAGTGTGCTCAACGCCATTACCGAAGCGGTCACCCTCAATCGCCAGGGTGTGCGCAGTTACCAGGGAGGGCAGCTCGGCGAGGCGTTGCAACTGTTCCGCAAGGCGCTGGGTCTACAGCCCAGGAACATCAGCATCGCGCTGAACACCGCCCAGGCGCTGCTGCGCATTGGTGGTGAAACCCCCCAGCCCGCGATCATGCAGGAATGCCGCGACGCCTTGACCAGCGTGGCCGGTATCCCTGCCAGCGACAATCGCTATGACCGTTACCGCAAACTGCACATCCGAGTGTTCGGCGCATGAATCAAGACAATCAGGGGCTGGATTTTTCCACGGTGATCGCCTCCACCGTGCACGACCTCAAAAGCTCCCTGGCGGCGTTGATCCAGTGCCACGGCCAGTGGGTGGAGCGCCTGCCCGAGGAACTGCGCGGCGGGGCCGAGCAAGGGATCATGGAGCACGAGTTTCGTCACCTCAACGGCATGCTGGTGCAGCTGCTGGGGTTGTACAAGCTTGGTGTGAACCAGCTGCCGGTGTGCCCGGACTACCACGAACTGGACGACTTCATCGAGGCCCAGCTGGCGGCGCACGAGGAAGTGCTCAAGCACAACGATATTCTCGCCACCTGGCGCATCGACACGGATAACCCGCTGGGTTTCTTCGACCGCGAGCTGGTGGCCTCGGTGATCGCCAACGTCATCACCAATGCCACCCGCTTTGCCGGGCATGCCTTGTTGATCAGCATCGAGGAGGCTGACAACCAGTTGGCCATTTGCGTGAACGATGACGGCCCGGGTTATCCACAGCGCATGCTCGACCGCCAGGAGGAATATACCCAGGGTATCGACTCGACCAGCGGCAGCACCGGCCTGGGGCTGTACTTTGCCGCACGCATTGCGGCGCTGCATGAAAGTGGCGGGGTGCGTGGGCGCATCGAGATCTCCAATGGCGGTGCACTGGGCGGTGGCTTGTTCAAGTTGTTTCTGCCGTAGGGATTGGGGTGCGCCTGCCGGCTTTTCCTGGCAGGCTTTGCGCAGAACCCCGGCTTTACCTGCGAGAACACCATGACCCAAGCCCTGCCTGCGCTCATCCGCGAAACCTTCCCTGTCGGGCCTTTGCAGTGCAACTGCACGCTCATCGGCGACCCGTTGAGCAAAAAGGCCATCGTCGTCGACCCGGGCGGTGATCCAGACAAGATCCTGGCCCGCCTGCAGGCCCATGGCCTGACGCTGGTGAGCATCATCCACACCCACGCCCACTTCGATCATTTTCTTGCCTCGGGCAAGCTCAAAGCGCTGACCGGCGCCACGCTGCATCTGCACAAGGATGACCAGGCACTGTGGGACAACCTGGAGATGCAGTGCCAGATGTTCGGCGTGCCCTATACCCCGGTGCCGTCGCCTGATCGCTGGCTGGCCGATGACGAAGAACTGGCGTGCGGCTGCGGCGTGGCCTTGCATACACCCGGGCACACGCCCGGCTCGATGAGCTTCTGGTTCGCCGACGCCAAGCTGTTGATCGCAGGTGACACCTTGTTCCGTCGGGGTATTGGCCGTACCGATTTGTGGGGTGGCGACCAGCGGGCCATCGTGCGCTCGATCAAGGAGCGGCTGTACCGGCTGGACGAGGAGGCCACCGTGGTCACCGGCCATGGGCCTGATACCCGGCTGGGTGACGAGATGCGCGAAAACCCGTTCGTGCGTGCCTGATGGCACATGAAGGCGCTTTCATGGAATTTTTCGTTGCCGGTGCGTTCCAAGGCTGGCATAGATGCATTTGCGATCTGTCGCATTCATGAATTGAGTAGGAGCTTGTCCATGTTCACCATGCGTCGTCTGATTATCGTCGCAACTGCCGCTGCCCTGATGACCGGCTGTGCCAGTCAGAACCCTTACGACAACCAGGGGCAGGCGCAGGGCTCTACCGGGATGAGCAAGACTGCCAAGTACGGTGGCCTGGGTGCGCTGGCCGGTGCGATCGCCGGTGCCGCCATCGACCACAACAACCGTGGCAAGGGCGCCCTGATCGGCGCTGCCGCCGTGGGCGCTGCCGCCGCCGGTTATGGCTACTACGCCGACAAGCAGGAAGCCGAGCTGCGCGCACAAATGGCCAACACCGGTGTGGAAGTGCAGCGCCAGGGTGACCAGATCAAGCTGATCATGCCGGGCAACATCACCTTCGCCACCGATTCGGCCAACATCGCGCCAAGCTTCTACCAGCCGCTGAACAATCTCGCCAGCTCGTTCAAGCAGTTCAACCAGAACACCATCGAAGTGGTCGGTTTCACCGACAGCACCGGCAGCCGCCAGCACAACATGGACCTGTCCCAGCGCCGGGCGCAGGCCGTCAGCACCTACCTGACTTCGCAGGGTGTGGACAGCTCGCGCCTGTCGGTACGTGGCATGGGCCCGGACCAGCCGATCGCCAGCAACGCCGATGCCAATGGCCGTGCGCAGAACCGCCGTGTCGAAGTGAACCTGAAGCCGATTCCAGGCCAGCAGTATGACCAGCAGCAGGGCCAGGTGCAGCAGTATCCCTGAATAGGCATTGGGGCCGCGTTGCGGCCCCGTTTGTTTCAGCGCCCTACGCTGGCCTGAATCGCCGTGAGGGCAATGGTATGGACGATATCGTCCACCTGCGCCCCGCGTGGCAGATCGTTCACCGGCTTGCGCAGGCCCTGCAGCATTGGCCCCAGGCTGACCCCGTCGGCACTGCGCTGCACCGCCTTGTGCGTGGTATTGCCGGTGTTCAGGTCGGGGAATACGAAGACCGTGGCGCGCCCGGCCACCTGGCTGGTGGGCGCCAAGTCCCGGGCAATTGCCGGGTTGGCTGCAGCGTCGTATTGCAGCGGCCCATCGATCAGCAAGCCTTGCGTGGCGGCCTGCGCCAGGCGGGTCGCCTCGCGCACTTTCCCCACTTCCTCATCGCTGGCCGAATCGCTTGAATAACTGATCATCGCCACTCGTGGCGCGATGCCGAAGGCTTGCGCCGATTCGGCACTTTGCCGGGCGATCTCCGCCAGTTCGGCGGCGCTTGGGTGAGGATTCATCACGCAGTCGCCGTACACCAGTACCTGCTCGGGGAACAGCATGAAGAATACCGACGATACCAGGCTCGCCCCCGGCGCGGTCTTGATCAACTGCAGGGCAGGGCGGATGGTGTTGGCGGTGGAATGCACCAGCCCCGACACCAGGCCGTCCACCTCATCCAGGGCCAGCATCATGGTGCCGATCACCACCGGGTCTTCCAGTTGCTGCTCGGCCATTGGCGCGTTGAGGTTCTTGCTTTTGCGCAGCTCCACCATCGGTTCCACGTAGCGCCCGCGAATCAGCTCCGGGTCCAGTATTTCCAGGCCTGGTGGCAGGGTGATGCCCTGCGCGCGGGCGACGGCGTCGACATCTTCGGGCTTGGCCAGCAGCACGCAGCGGGCGATGCCACGGGCCTGGCAGATGGCCGCTGCCTGCACCAGCAGCGGCTCTGCACCTTCTGGCAGAACGATGCGCTTGTTTGCCTGCTGCGCGCGCTGGATCAATTGGTAGCGGAACACCGCCGGCGACAGGCGCAGCTCGCGCGGGGTGCCGCAACGTTGGTGCAGCCAGGCTGCGTCGAGGTGGCTGGCGACAAAGTCGGTAATGAACTCGGCGCGTTCGCGGTCGTCCACCGGGATTTCCCGGTTGAGCGAATTGAGCTGGTTGGCGGTGTCGTACGAACCGGTACTGACCGACAGGATCGGCAGGCCCGCCTGCAGCGCGCCGCGGCACAGCCCGAGGATGCGAGCGTCCGGTTTGCTGTCACTGGTCAACAACAGGCCGGCCAGCGGGACGCCATTGATCGCAGCCAGGCTGACGGCCAGGATGATGTCATCGCGGTCGCCCGGTGTGACGACCAGGGTGCCGGAGGTGAGCAGTGGCACGGTATTGGCCACGGTGCGCGCGCAGATGATGATCTTGCTCATGCGCCGTTGTTCGTAATCGCCGGCATTGAGCACCTGGGCGCCAAGCAACTCGGCCACGTCGCGGGTGCGCGGTGCGTTCAGCTCGGGCTGATAGGGGATGCAGCCCAGCAGGCGAAAGTCATTGCCGCGCAGCAGCGGCGAGTGTTCGCGCAGGCGGGTGGCGAAGTCGGCCATGCTTTCGTCGGTGCGGACCTTGTTGAGGATCACCCCCAGTACTTTCGGGTCGCGTGGGCCGCCAAACAGTTGCGCCTGCAGTTCGACCCGCCCGGACAGCTCGCTGAGCACTTCGTTTTCCGGCGCCGAGACCAGGATCACCTCGGCATCCAGGCTCTTGGCCAGGTGCAGGTTGACCCGCGCGGCATAGCTGGCGTGGCGCGTGGGCACCATGCCTTCGACCACGACCACGTCATTGCCGATGCAGGCTTGCTGGTAAAGCCGGATGATTTCTTCCAGCAGTTCGTCCAGTTGGCCATCGCCGAGCATGCGCTCGACCTGGGCCAGGCTCATGGGCACGGGGGGCTTGATGCCGTGGGTACGGGCGACCAGTTCGCTGGAGCGTTCGGGGCCGGTGTCGCCCGGGTGGGGCTGGGCGATGGGCTTGAAGAAACCCACCTTCAGCCCGGCCCGTTCCAGGGTACGCACCAGGCCCAGGCTGATCGACGTCAGGCCGACACCAAAGTCGGTCGGCGCAATGAAAAATGTCTGCATGCGTGCTTCTCGAAATAAGCGGTGCAAGAAATTAACGGCCAAGGGTAGCGCTATCGGCCCCTTGTGCGCACCAGCCACATGCGAACGGCTGGCCGATACGCTGCAGGCGCTGGGCCGGGTCGAGCACCCACGGGCGTGCCTGCCACGGCGGCGGTTGGTGGCGCAGGTGCTGGGTGTGGCCGCAGGACAGCTCGGCTACCCAGTGGCCTTCTTCGTCCTGGTGAAAGCCGATGATCCGACTGATGGACCGTTGCTGCACGCCAGTGCGTTCGCAATCGGGCGGTGGCTTGGTTACACTGGTGCGCTCTACATTCTTTTGCAAAAGGTCTTGCCCCATGCTGATCGCCGCCAACAAGGCTGTCTCCATCGACTATACCCTGACCAACGACGCCGGGGAGACCATCGACAGCTCCGCCGGTGGCGCGCCGCTGGTTTACCTGCACGGTGCCGGCAACATCATCCCAGGCCTGGAAAAAGCCCTGGAAGGCAAGCAAGCCGGTGACGAACTGGAAGTTGCCATCGAGCCGGAAGACGCCTACGGCGAATACCTGGCCGAGCTGGTCAGCACCCTGAACCGCAGCCTGTTCGAAGGCGTCGACCAGCTGGAAGTGGGTATGCAGTTCCACGCTTCGGCGCCGGATGGCCAGATGCAGATCGTGACCATCCGCGACGTGGACGGCGACGACATCACCGTTGACGGCAACCACCCGCTGGCTGGTCAGCGTCTGAACTTCAAGGTCAAGGTCGTCAACGTGCGTGACGCCAGCGACGAAGAAATCGCTCACCGTCACATCCACGGTGAAGGTGGCCATCACCACTGATTTTCTGCGCTAAGCTCAGAAAGTCGCCAGGCGCTCGGGCAAGCCGATCTGCCTTCCTACGGGAGGTGGGCGGTTTGAACGGGCGCCTTTTTAGTGGGCGCGATTTGCCTGCGCGGCAACCCGGAAGCTGAGAGGGGGTTCATCATGAGTGCATTTCACGAGCTGAAACTGGAGGCGCTGAACGGCGGGGAACTGCCCCTCGCACCGTTCAAGGGCCAAGTGGTGCTGGTGGTCAACGTCGCTTCCAAGTGTGGTCTCACGCCGCAATACAAAGCCCTGGAAAACCTCTATCAGGTTTACAAGGACAAGGGCTTCAATGTGCTTGGCCTGCCGTGCAACCAGTTTGCCGGGCAGGAACCTGGCAGCGCAAAGGAAATCCAGGAATTCTGCAGCCTCAACTACGGGGTGAGCTTCCCGCTGGCGGGCAAGCTGGAGGTCAACGGGCCACAGCGCCATTCGCTGTATCGCTTGCTGGCGGGCGAGGGCGCGGAGTTCCCGGGTGACATCAGCTGGAACTTCGAGAAGTTCCTGGTCGGCAAGGATGGCCGGGTGCTGGCGCGCTTCTCGCCGCGTACGGCGCCGGATGATCCGACGGTGGTGCAGGCCATCGAGAAAGCGTTGGGATGAGTATTCGGGGCCGCTGTGCGGCCCTTTCTGTCAGTGGCAGGCCCTGACATTTTTGCCAGTTGCCGACCGAATGACGGTGTTGCCAAACTTCAACCTTGCGAAATGCAAGCGAGGTTTGGTCGATGGCGAGCAAGTTGTTTTATCAACAGGAACGTTTGGCGCTGATACAGGACGCGCAGGTACAGCGCCGGTTGATGACTTCAGTGATACAAATCCATGCAGTGCTGGTAGAGACAATGCAGGCGACCCCCAACGTTTTACTGGCCAGTGATGCTTTGCATTCCACTCTGCTAATTAGCCCACAGCAGAAAGCCAAACCTTATTGCTATTCACCGTATGGGCATCAGCCAAATCATCCCGGGTTGCCTGCATTTACCGGCCAAGTACCTGAGCCTATAATGGGCGGATACCTGCTGGGCAATGGCTACCGTCTATACAGTCCGCTCTTGATGCGCTTCCACTCTCCAGACAACTGGAGCCCATTCGGTGCTGCGGGTATCAATCCTTATGTTTACTGCGACAGTGATCCGGTCAACCACAGTGACCCCTCGGGTCACATAAAAATACTCAAGGCTGTGAAAAATGCTGCGCTGAAAGTCTTCGATACAGTGGCCTATGAATATGTTAAAGCCAAGTATGGGAAAAAGATTTTCAAGAAGATAGACCAATTGAACGCGGCCCCTTCCGCTCGGCCAAGCGCTGACGCCAGTGTTCCGACAAGCAATCTCAACCTGGCTGAGATCAAGGTCGGTGGGCGCATGCTGAATGATGAGATCAAACATCTAGAAAAAAATCAAAAAACATTAAGCAAACACCTAGAAGGCGCAGAACGAGGTGAAGAAGGTAGCCCAGTGATCTTCGGTGAGCCCAGCAGTTATATTGCAGATATTCTTGCCAACCAAAAAGTCAAAGAATTGAATTCGATCGGGAGATTGGAAAAAGCAGTTGCCAATTTGAGAGAGCACAAAAGGGCTGTAAGTTATCAAACGCATATACACGCGCGTTTAGGGTGATTCAGGCTTGATCTTCATTGCCAGCGACCCATTGTCCGGCAAGGGCGCAGCATCTTTTCTGGATGCCGCGTTCAGATACCCCTCAAACTGCTCGACAATCGCCGCCCACCCCTGGCGGCTGGCGTGTTGCCGTGCATTCAGCCGCACCCGGCGCAAGGTTTCCTCTTCCTCAAGCAACCAGCAGGCCGCATCGATGAACGCCGCCTGGTCTCCCGGCATGGCCAGCGCGCCGTTATGGCCATGGCGAATGTGGTGTGCTGCAGCGGCCTCGTCATAAGCCACTACCGCCAACCCCGAAGCCATGGCTTCGAGTACCACGTTGCCAAAGGTTTCGGTCAGGCTTGGGAACAGGAACAGATCTGCGCTGGCATAGTGTTCAGCCAGTATCTCGCCCCGCAGGGCGCCACAGAACACCGCGTCTGGCAACTGTTGCTCAAGGGTGGCGCGCTGTGGGCCGTCGCCGACAAAAACAAGGCGCAGGCGCTTTTGTGGATAAGTCTTTTGCAGTGCCTCAAGGCAGGGTCGCAACAAGCCAAGGTTCTTTTCCACCGCCAATCGGCCGACATGCAGCACGGCGATGTCGTCGGGCCCAAGCCCCCAGCCTTCGCGTAACGCCTGGCTACGCCGCGCCGGGTTGAACAGGCAGGCATCGACACCCCGGGCCAGCAGTTCCAAGCGTTCGAAACCACGGCGTTCAAGCTCCAGGCGCTGGCTGAGGCTGGGGACCAGGGTGATGGCCGTGCGCCGATGGAACCAGCGCAGGTAGTGCGTGAGCATGCGCGCCAGCAGGCCCAGCCCGTATTGGCCGGAGTACTGTGGGAAGTTGGTATGGAAACCACTGACCACTGCCACCCCCAGGCGCCGCGCCGCACGCAAAGCGCTGAGCCCGAGCGGCCCTTCGGTAGCGATGTACAGCACATCCGGGCGCTGTCGGCGCCAGCGGCGCAACAGCTTGTGCATCGACACCTCGCCCCATTGCAAACCGGGGTAGCCCGGCAAGGCCCAGCCCCGGCACAGCATCAGCTGCGGGTCGCTGTGCACTGGCCCTTCGCCGGCCTGGCGCGGGCGCACCACTTCAACTTCATGGCCACGTTGACGCAGCCCTTCGCTCAAGCGCCCAAGCGTGTTGGCCACGCCGTTGATTTCGGGTGGGAAGGTTTCGCTGACCAGGGTGATGCGTAGCGCAGGTGTGTTCATGGCAAAAGTTTCTGCCTGCCCGATTGCGTCAATGTGACGGTCACGTGGCGCGCAGGTGACAGCTGACCATCGGCTTGTGCAGCGTGCAGATTATTTCCTGGTGCGCCGCTCAAGGGGCCGTGCCGTCGGCCGATGAAGATGCATTCGACCACCTGTTGCGCTCCAGGAGAGCGGTGATGTTCAACAACAAGCTCAAGCAAGAAAACCGGCAACTGCGCGAAGACCTGATGTGTATCGAACAGGTCAAGAGCAGCCTCGACAGCGAGATGCTGGTGCTGCAACTCGACCCCCAGGGACGGATCGAGATGGTCAATGGCAACTTCGAGAGCGAGATGCTCTACCGGGCCGACCAACTGCTTGGACGCAACATCGAGGACATCGTCCCCGCCCATGTGCGATCGCTGGACTTCTACCAGCGGATGAAAGCCGCCATCACTCGTGGCGAGCACCTGAACGGCGCGTTTCGCCTGTTGCGCGGCAATGGCCAGGAAGCCTGGCTGCGCTCGATCCTGCAGCCGGTCAAGAACAGCGAGGGGCGCATTCGGTACTTCACCCTGCATTCCAGCGACCTGACCCGCACCATCGAAGCTTCGCGCGAACATGAGAGCCTGATCAAGGCGCTGATGCGCTCCACGGCGGTCATCGAGTTCGACCTCGACGGTAACGTCCTCACCGCCAACGAGCGCTTCCTGGCCACGGTCGGCTACCGCCTGGAGCAGATTCGCGGCAAGCACCATCGTCTGTTCTGCACGCCGGAAGAGGCCAACTCAACCGCTTACCAGGCGTTCTGGGACAGGCTGCGTCGTGGCGAGTACGTGGCTGACCGCTTCAAGCGCATCGATGCCCACGGCCGGGTGGTCTGGTTGGAGGCCTCCTACAACCCGATCTTCGATGCCCACGACGTGCTGTACAAGGTGGTCAAATTCGCCACCGTGATCACCGACCAGGTCAACCAGGAACAGGCGGTGGCCGAAGCGGCGGATGTCGCCTACACTACCTCGCTGGGCACCGATGCCAGCGCGCGCAAGGCTACCGAGGTGGTCACCCAGAGTGTCAGCGTGATGCGCGGCCTGGAAGCCTCGATGCAGGAGGCGGCCGAGGGCATTCAGGCGCTGGATACGCAGTCGCGGGTGATCGGCTCGATCATCAAGACCATCAGTGACATTGCCGGGCAGACCAACCTGTTGGCGCTCAACGCGGCCATCGAGGCCGCCCGTGCAGGCGAGCAGGGGCGCGGGTTTGCCGTGGTTGCCGACGAAGTCCGGCAACTGGCCTCGCGTACCAGCAGCGCCACCGAGGAAATCGCCCGGGTGGTGCAGCAGAACGAGCAGTTGGCGCAGGCGGCGGTGACGATCATCGACACCAGCAAGCGCCAGGCCGAACAGGGGCTGGCGCTGGCCGATCAGACGGGCAACGTGATTGTCGAGATCCAGGACGGGGCGAAGCGGGTGGTGGACGTGGTTGGGCAGTTTTCCAGCCGCTTGGGCCACTGACGCCCAGTGCTTGCGCGCTGCGCTGGCATGTGGGCGTTTGCTGGCTTGGGCAAGGTTATCGCCAGCCCATCGCCCATACTTGCGCATCGCGCAGCAGCCGCCAGTCCAGCCACTGGCTGCGGCCGCTGTGCACCGCCTGCAATTCCACCCGCAGCAGGACGCCCGTCTCGTCGTGCTCCAGATCGGTGACCAGAAAATGTTTCTCGCGGTTCACCGGGTGGGTGGCCGTCCATTTGGACAGCTTGAGTTTGGCGGGGTTGAAGCGGTTCATCGAAAGCTCCTGTTGCCGGATCATGCGCTTGGGTTGCCTGGCTTGCTGACGCGGATGTCGCCCTTTTCCCGCACCCAGAACAGGGTAGCCCCGGCCACCGCCGCCGGCATCATCAGCACGTTCACCCCCGGGATCAGCAACGCCAGGTACGTCACCCCGCCAAAGCCCAGGCTCTGCCAGCGCTTCTGGCGCAGCCAGGCCAGCATGTCCTGCCAGCTCATCTTGTTGTTGTCGGCCGGGTAGTCGATGTACTGGATGGCCATCATCCATACGCCGAAGATCAGCCACAGCGGCGCGGCCACCACGTTGACCACCGGAACCAGTGAGAGGATGAACAGGCCGATGGCCCGTGGCAGGAAGTAGCCCAGCTTGCGCATTTCGCGACTGAGCGTGCGCGGTACCATTGCCACCAGTTCGCCCCAGCTGAACGCCGGGAAGTTGTCTTCGCCACGTACCACCACTTCAACCTTTTCGGCGAGAAAACCGTTGAACGGCGCGGCGATGACGTTGGCGACCAGCGTGAAGGTGAAGAACACCATCAAAACCACCAAGGCGACGAACAGCGGCCAGAGGATGTAGGTAAGGAAGCTCAGCCAGCTCGGCAAGCTTGGCATCAGAGCATCCACCCAGAGGCTGAACTGATGGCCGGCGAAGTAAATCAGGCCACCGAACAGCAGCAGGTTGACCGCCAGCGGCAGCAGCACGAACAAGCGCAGGTTGGGGCTGAGCACCAGTTTCAGGCCTTCGCGCAGGTATTGGGGGCCAGAGAGGACAGGGGCTTGCATCAAGGTACTCCGCAGAGAAGGGAAACGCGCTGACCTTACCGAGTTTGGCGTGCCGACGAAAGGCAGCGGGTGGTCGGGAAACCGGCTGTAACAAAAGCATCGACAGTATGATCACCGATGAAATCGCAGCATAGACGATGCCTATGAGGTGGATTGTCGAAGGATATTTCCTTAATCTTTGCGACCTCGCTACAGTGCGTTCACCTTTCCGCTTTCCGGGCCTGCGCGTTGTAGCCTTCCCCAAGTGCTGCGTGGGTCCTTTTAAATTTTCCAGCTGGCGCCGCCGGTGTATCGAAACCGGCCCGCTCGACAGGAGTTCGACATGTCTGAAGTACGTCATTCGCGCGTCATCATTCTGGGTTCCGGCCCTGCCGGTTACAGCGCTGCGGTCTATGCCGCCCGTGCCAACCTCAAGCCGCTGCTGATCACCGGCATGCAGGCCGGTGGCCAGCTGACCACCACTACCGAAGTCGACAACTGGCCGGGCGACCCGCACGGTCTGACTGGCCCGGCCCTGATGCAGCGTATGCAGGAGCATGCCGAGCGTTTCGAAACCGAGATCGTGTTCGACCACATCAATGCTGTCGACCTGGCCAACAAGCCATTCACCCTGCAGGGTGACAGCGGCAAGTACACCTGCGACGCACTGATCATCGCCACTGGCGCCAGCGCCCGCTACCTGGGCCTGCCGTCGGAAGAAACCTTCATGGGCAAGGGCGTTTCGGCCTGCGCTACCTGCGACGGGTTCTTCTACCGCAACAAGCCGGTCGCTGTGGTGGGCGGTGGCAACACCGCCGTGGAAGAGGCCTTGTACTTGGCCAATATCGCCAGCAAGGTGACCCTGGTGCACCGCCGCGAAACTTTCCGCGCCGAGAAGATCCTGGTCGACAAGCTCAACGCCCGCGTGGCCGAAGGCAAGATCGAGCTCAAGCTCAACGCCACCCTGGACGAAGTACTGGGTGACAACATGGGCGTGACCGGTGCGCGCCTGAAGAACAACGACGGCAGCAGCGATGAAATCAAGGTCGATGGCGTGTTCATCGCCATTGGCCATACCCCGAACACGTCGCTGTTCGAAGGCCAGCTGACCCTCAAGGACGGCTACCTGGTGGTCAACGGCGGCCGTGAAGGCAATGCTACCGCCACCAATGTCGAAGGCGTATTCGCGGCCGGTGACGTGGCCGACCACGTGTACCGTCAGGCGATTACCTCGGCCGGTGCTGGCTGCATGGCAGCGCTGGACGTCGAGCGCTACCTGGACGGGCTGGCCAACGCCTCGTTCTGATTTGCCAAATGCACGGGGGCCACGCGCCCCCAACTGGAAACCGGCTCGAAACTGATCCTGTTCAACCAAGTGTGATAGCACACTGATTGGGGCTGCTGCGCAGCCCATCGCGACACAAGGCCGCTCCTACAGGTGGGAGCTGGCTTGCCTGCGATCAGCTCACAGGCTCAGCCGCATCGACAGGTCGACCGCCTTCACATCCTTGGTCATCGCCCCGATCGAGATGTAGTCCACGCCCGTTTCGGCAATCACCCGCAGGGTGCTCTCGTTGACCCCGCCGCTGGCCTCCAGCTTGGCCTTGCCGGCCGTGATGCGCACAGCCTCACGCATTTCTTCCAGGTTCAGTTCGTCGAGCATGATGATGTCGGCCCCCGCCGCCAGCGCCTCGCGCAGTTCGCCAAGGCTCTCCACTTCTATTTCCACCGGTTTGCCCGGGGCAATGCGGTGCGCAGCCGCCACGGCCTGAGCCACGCCACCGCTTGCGGCGATATGGTTCTCCTTGATCAGGAAAGCGTCGTACAGGCCGATGCGGTGGTTGTCGCAGCCGCCACAGGTTACCGCGTACTTTTGCGCCAGGCGCAGGCCAGGCAGCGTTTTGCGGGTGTCCAGCAGGCGCACCTGGGTGCCTTCTACCAGGCTGGCAAGAAAGCGCGCACGGGTGGCGACCCCCGACAGCAGTTGCAGGAAGTTCAGGGCACTGCGCTCACCGCTGAGCAGCGAACGGGCCGGGCCTTCGAGGTGAAACAGGGGCTGGTTGGCGCTGGCACGGTCACCGTCAGTGACTTGCCAGTGCACCGCCACCCGCGGGTCGAGCTGGCGGAATACCGCATCGACCCAGGCAGTGCCGGCGATCACACAGTCCTCGCGGGTGATGATGGTCGCCTTGGCCAGGCGCTCGGCCGGGATCAACTGCGCGGTGATATCGCCACTGCCGATGTCCTCCAACAGCGCACGGCGCACGTTGGCTTCGATTTCAGCGGTCAGGTCGGCAAGGCGTAGGTTCGGCATGGTCGGCTCCACAAGCAAGATGCCCGCGATTATAGGGCAGGGGGCTGGTGTGTACAGCCGCCTTGGCGCCGACCTTTGGTCGGCGCGTGGCGGGCGCCTGCCTGGGGTGAATCCGTGCTGGCAGCGCTGCGGGTTTTTGCCGATAATGGCGACCAGTATTTGGCGTCATAGCTTTGACGATACCTGCTGCGGCGGGCAACACACCCTGCAAGGAGTCCAGGATGCATGAAGAAGGCAAGGTGGTGCCCCTGGCGGCCGCCATCGACCGGGGCCGGCGTGCGCCTCTGCCTTGCCTTCCGGTGTTGCTGCTGCAAGTACGCGACAAGGCCGCCCTGCAGTTGCGCCTGGGCTTGCAGGCGCTGTTCGACAACGCTGACGACACCCTGTTCGAGATGGCTGACAAAGCCTTCGAGCACGCCGACCAGAACTTGTATTTCGAGGCCATGCGCGACCTGCGCCTGAAGCGCAAAAGCATCGAGCGCGGCTTTCTCGACATCTTCCATGCAACTTTCGCCCGCATCGGCCAGGCGGACCTGTTGCTGCACCTGGCCCAACCGGGGAACACGTGCGGCAAAGCGCAGGCCGAGCGGGGCGCTGCTGTCGAAGGCATGGTGGGGCGCGTGCTGGCACGTCATCGCCCGGCCTTGCAACAGCTCGGGCTGCGCTTGCAGGTGCTGCTCGACCGCCCCGTGTACGAGGGCGACAACCCGCTAGGGCCCGCCGCATTATGTGGTTACTTCCTCGATGCCGGGCGTAACCTGGGGGTTTGCCTGCGGGTGAAGCTGGTGTTGCTCACGCTGTTCGAGCGCTATGTGCTCAGTGATGCCGATCTGATCTACGGCGAGGCCAACCAGCTGCTGGCCGCCGCCGGCGTGCTGCCCGAACTGCAACCGGTACCGCGCCGGCCTGCCGAGGAGCGGCGCCTGGGCGCGCGACGTTGCCCGCCCATGCCAGGCCAGGATGTGGGCGCGGACGCAGCCGGGCAGGCGTTTTTTGCCTCGTTGCAAACCCTGCTGGCGCCGGTGCGGGGGCAATTTGCCCCACGTTTGCAGGGGGTGGCTGCCGCCCAGCCGATCAGCACCACCGACCTGCTGCGGTTACTGACCCATTTGCAGCATTATGTGCCCGCCACGCACGAGGCAGATGACGTCGAGCTTGGCCAGCAGCTTGAGCAATTGCTGCTGCGGGTCAGCGTGCGCAGTGGCATACGCAGGCGTATCGCGGTCGCCGACGAAGACATGATCAACCTGGTGAACCTGCTGTTCGCGTTCATTCAGCAGGACGACAACCTGCCGGCCAGCCTGCGGGCGCTGATCATCCGGCTGCACATCCCGCTGCTGAAGGTCGCGCTGCTGGACAAGGGGTTGTTCTGCCGGGCTGGCCACCCCGCACGGCGGCTGCTCAACGAAATCGCAGCGGCGGGCATCGGCTGGGAGAGTGGCCGCGAAGATGTGCGCGACAGTCTGCACGTGCGGGTGGCGCTGATCGTGCAGCGCGTGCTCAGTGATTTTGACGAAGATACCCGCGTGTTCGACCACCTGCTGCAAGATTTTCTCGCGTTCAGCCAAGAGGAGCGGCGGCGCAGCGATTTGCTCGAGCAACGTACCCGCGACGCCGAAGAGGGCCGCGCACGCACCTTGCAGGCCAGGCACCAGGTGCAGCAATTGCTCAACCAGCGCCTGCGCGGCCAGGTGTTGCCCCAGGTGGTGGTGCAGATGCTGGTACAGGCCTGGAGCCAGGTCCTGCTGCTGGCCTGGCTGAAGCACGGCGAGGGTTCCGGGGCCTGGTGCGATGCGGTGCAGACCATGGACACCCTGCTGCTCAGTGTTACCCCGGGCCGTGAGCCGCAAACCCTGTTGCAGCAGGTGCCAGGCCTGCTCAAGGCGTTGCGCGACGGCTTGGCCAGCGTGGCGCAGGACTCGCTCACGACCCGCGCATTCTTCCAGCAGCTTGAGCGGTTGCACCTGTGCGCCTGCGGGGGAGGCCAGTGGCAACCCTTGGACCAGGTGCGGGTGACGCAAGCGATTGTCCTGGCAAGTGCCGAAGAACCAGGCTGCCCGCCGCCAGGGGGCGACAGCGGGCACGCTGCGGCAGTGCGCCAGGCGCAGCGCCTGCGCATCGGAACCTGGGTCCAGGTGCTGGATGAAGACCCACCGCTGCGCTGCAAGCTGGTAGCACGTGTCGAGAACAGCGACAGGCTGGTGTTCAGCAACCGCACCGGCCTGAAAGTGCGAGAGTGGAGCAGCGCCAGCCTGGCCAGGGCACTGCAGCGCGGCGAGGTGCGGGTGCTGGGGGGCGGGCTGTTGTTCGAGCGTGCACTGGAGGCCGTACTTGACGGCCTGCGCCCGTGATCATTCACCTGCACAGGGCGTGAGCCGCAAGGCATACTGTTGTCCTGTTCAAGGCGTTTTCAGGATCTGCCCCATGCAATTGGACCGTGCCACTGGCTGGTTCCACGGAAACGGAATCACCCATTGCCCTTCGCCCAACTTCAATGCTCGGCCGGAGGGCGAATCGATTTCCCTGCTGGTGATTCACAACATCAGCCTGCCGCCGGCGTGTTTCGGTACCGGCAAGGTTCAGCAATTTTTCCAGAACCGCCTCGACCCCCAGGAACACCCGTACTTTGCCAGCATCAGCCACCTGACCGTGTCCGCCCACCTGTTCGTCGAGCGTGATGGCGCGGTGACCCAGTTCGTGTCGCTGTGCGACCGCGCCTGGCACGCAGGTGTTTCGTGTTTCGACGGGCGCGAAGGCTGCAATGACTTCTCCATCGGCATCGAGCTGGAAGGCACTGACGACCTGCCCTATACCGATGCCCAGTACACCGTGCTGGAACAGCTTACCCGGCACATCTGCAGTGCCTGGCCGGCCATCGACCTGGGCCGTATCCAGGGCCATAGCGACATTGCCCCGCAGCGCAAGACCGACCCCGGCCCGGCATTCGACTGGCCGCGCTACCGTGAAGCGCTGCAGCACAACGAGGACAAGGCATGAGTTTTCTGGTGTTGGTGCTGGCGCTGTGGGTCGAGAAGTTCTCGGCCCTGCGCCATCAGGTGCAACGTGACGGTTTTTTCCTTGGTGAGCTGGTGCGCCTGGAGCGCAGCGGCAAGGTTCACCCGTGGTGGACGCTGACGCTTCTGGTGCTGGCACCGGTCGCCCTGCTGGTCTTGCTGTTGCACGTACTGGAGCCCGTGGCCTATGGCCTGCTGGCGCTGCCGGTGCATCTGCTGGTGTTGGTCTACAGCCTGGGCCGCGGTGACGCCAAGGCGTCGCTTGGCCCGTTCCGTGACGCTTGGCGCCGGGGCGATGACCAGGCCGCCTTGCACGTGGCAGAGCGCGACCTTGGCCTGGCGGCCGATGAGCCGCACACGTTGTTGGTGCGGGTGCAGGGCAACTTGCTGTGGCAGGTGTACCAGGGCTTCTTCGCCGTGATCTTCTGGTATTTCGTGCTGGGGCCGGGGGCAGCGTTGGCGTATCGGTTACTGGCGCTGTGCGCTGGGCACAGCGGGCAAGCGGTGCTGAAGGCGCGCGCCGAGCAGTTGCGGCACATCATGGACTGGCTGCCGGTGCGCGTGCTGGCGTTGAGCTTTGCCTTGGTGGGTAATTTCCTGGCGGTGACGCGGGTGATGCTGCACGAGGTGCTCAACTGGCACATCAGCGCCGCACACCTGGTGGCCCGGGTCGGGCGCGTTGCCGACGACATTCCCGACGATGAAGACAGCCAGCGTGGGTTGGGGCGCCTGGACAGCCTGTGGGAGCTGCTGCTGCGCTGCGCGGTGTTGTGGTATGCCGCGTTTGCGCTGTGGACGGTGCTGGCCTGAAATCAGGCGGGCGGCAGCGCGGCTACCAGCCGAACAGCTCACACGCGTTGCGGGTACTCGCTGCAGCCAGCTCGCCGGCCTCGACACCCATCACTTGCGCCAGCGCACCGGCTATCTCGGGCAAATGCTCCGGGCTGTTCCTTACCCCTGGGAACATGGCCGGGGCCATGTCTGGCGCATCGGTCTCCAGCACCACGCTGTCCAGCGGCAGGCGCGCCAGGGTCTTGCGCAGCCGCAATGCCTGCGGCCAGGTCGCTGCACCGCCCAGCCCCAGCCGAAAGCCCAGCTTGATGTACTCGCGGGCCTCTTCATAACTGCCGGCAAAGGCATGCACCACCCCCGCCCGTGCCGGTTTGTAGCGCTTGAGCGTGGCAATTACCTGGGCATGGCTGCGGCGCACGTGCAACAGCGCCGGCAGCTGGAAATCACACGCCATCTGCAGTTGTGCTTCGAACAACGCCTGTTGGCGGGCCTTGTCCAGGTGTTCGAGGTAATAGTCCAGGCCAAATTCCCCCACTGCACACAGCCGTGGGTCACCGCGCAGGCGCTCCAGCCACTCGCGCAATTGCTGCAGGTGCTCGGGCCGATGCTGCTCCAGGTAGACCGGGTGCAGGCCCAGCGCGGCGTACAGGCCTGGTTCGGCGCCGGCCAGCGCCCACACCCGCTGGAAGTTCGCCTGGTACACCCCGAGCACGACCATTCGCTCCACCCCGCGCGCCGCTGCGTTGGCCAGCAGGCGCGCGCGGTCGGCGTCGAAGTCGGGGAAGTCCAAGTGGGTGTGGGTGTCGATCAGGCGCATGTTCAGCCTGCGGCGATGCGTTGTTTGAACGTACGGCCTATGGCATGCACGCCAGGTTCGTAGCGCTTTTCCTCGATGGCGGCCAGCGCCAGTTCCAGCGCAGTGGCGGCGATCAGGCCGTGCTGCTGGGCCATGGCATTGACCGGCAGTGGCAGGAAGTCCAGCAACTGGTTGTCGCCAAACGTGCCCAACTGCAACTGCCGGGAGCCGGCGGGGCGCGCCTGCAGTGTGTCGAATACCCCTTGCAGCAGCACATACGAGGTGGTCACCAGGGCATCGGGCAGGCCCCCCAGGTCGTCGATCAGTTGTTGCATCAGGCGCTGGCCGCATGCCCGGCTGAAGGCTTCGCCCTGGTAGCGGCGCACGTCACCGGCATAGCCTTGCAGCGCTTCATCGAAACCACCGGCACGGGCCTGGCTGACCGACAGTTCCGGGCGGGCGCCGAGCAAGGCAATGCTGCGTGGCGCGGCGCGCAGCAGGCTGGCGGCCAGCTGGCGGCTGGCGTCGCGGTCGTCGCTGATCACCGAACAGAAATGCGCAGGGTTCAGGCGGCGGTCGATGGCGATCACCGGCAGACCTTTGTTCTGCAGTTCGCGGTAGCTGTCATCTTCGGCTGGCAGGCAACTGGCAACGAACAGCGCATCGCAACGACGGGCACGGAACAGTTGCTGCAACTGGCGCTCGCTTTCGGGTTGGTCATCGCTGCTGGCGATCAGCAACTGGTAGCCGCGGGCGCGGGCGCCCTGTTCCAGTTGCTTGGCAATGCGCGCGTAGCTGGGGTTCTCCAGATCCGGGAGAATGAACCCCAGGGTACGGGTATGCCGGCTGCGCAGGCCAGCAGCCTGTGGGTTGGGGGTGAAGCCGTGGGCCTCGACCACCGCGCGCACCCTGTCGACCGTGCTGCTGCTGATGCGTTGCTGTTCAGCCTTGCCATTGATGACGTAGCTGGCGGTGGTCACGGACACACCGGCCAGACGGGCGATATCGCTGAGTTTCACCGAATTTTCCTTGTTGTTACCGGGGCTGGCGGGCAGGCCGGGCCGGCTAGTTTGACCGCCTACCGGCCATCCGCGCAGACGACTATTGTCGCAATTGTCCGACAAGATGGGGCTTTTTCCTTGGCAGATTATCGAGTAACGTGGCCGCCTGGTCAGATTAAACGTTTCAGCTGCCGATTTTCTGCCTCGGCCGAGAAAGCTGCAAGCGTTAGGCTGGCAGCCCCAAGCTGCAAATTTCAACTTGCAAGCTATAAGAAAAAGCGTGTCGGTGCACTGTCCGCTTTCGCTTGCAACGCGCAGCTCGAGGCCTGCAGCCCGCCGCTGGCCGTTACGTGAATTCCACAACAATACTCCAGTACCCCAACGGGAACTGCATAAGGAGAAGGTCATGCTCGAGCTCGCCAAGGAGCAGATAGCCATGGGTCAGACGGCAGCCGACAAGGCTGAGGCCTTGCGCCTGCTGGCCGACCGGCTGGTTACCGATGGCCTGGTTGCCGACGGGTACTTGCAAGGGCTGCAAGCCCGTGAGGCGCAAGGCTCTACCTTCCTTGGCCAGGGCATCGCCATTCCCCATGGTACGCCGCAAACCCGTGACCTGGTGTATGCCACCGGCGTACGCCTGTTGCAGTTCCCTGAAGGGGTGGACTGGGGTGATGGGCAGATGGTCTACCTGGCCATCGGCATCGCTGCGCGTTCCGATGAACACCTGCGCCTGCTGCAACTGCTGACCCGTGCGCTGGGCGAAACCGACCTGGCCGAAGCGCTGCGCCGGGCCAGCTCCGCCGAGGCGTTGCTCAAGCTGCTGCAAGGCGCGCCGCAAGCGCTGGCCCTGGATGCGCAACTGGTCGGCCTGAACCTGCCAGCCGAAGACTTCGACGAACTGGCCTGGCGTGGGGCCCGGCTGTTGCAGCGTGCCGACTGCGTCGACAGCGGTTTTGCCGCCGTGCTGCAGCAGGCCGAGCCGCTGCCGCTGGGCGAAGGCCTGTGGTGGCTGCACAGCGAGCGCCAGGTGCGCCAGCCAGGCCTGGCCTTCGTCACCCCGCAACAGCCGCTGCGCTACCGTGACCAGCCGCTTAATGGGCTGTTTTGCCTGGCCAGCCTCGGCGCGGCCCACCAGGCCTTGCTGGAGCGGCTGTGCGAAGTGCTGATCGAAGGCCGCGGGCAGACGCTCTACCAGGCCACCAGTAGCCGTGCGGTGCTGGAGGTTCTGGGAGGCGAGGCGCCGCCAGACTGGCCCTGCGCCCGCGTGGTGCTGGCCAACCCGCATGGGCTGCATGCCCGCCCGGCAAAAGTGCTGGCGCAACTGGCCAAAGGCTTTGAAGGGGACATCCGCGTGCGCCTGGCCGACAGCGCCCAGCCAGCGGTGTCGGTGAAGAGCCTGAGCAAGCTGCTCAGCCTGGGCGCCCGCCGTGGTCAGGTGCTGGAATTGCTGGCCGAACCCGCGGTTGCCGCCGATGCCTTGCCAGCGCTGCTGGCCGCCATCGAGCAGGGCCTGGGCGAGGAAGTCGAGCCGCTGCCACAGGGCACCAGCGCTGAACCGGAGGCCGCGCCCGAGGAGGTACAAGCGCCACCGGCCGGGAGCCGCATTCAAGGCGTGGGCGCCGCCCCAGGCATCGCCAGCGGCCCCGCGCACGTGTGTGTCGAGCGCGAGTTCGACTACCCCCTGCGTGGCGAGTCGTGCACGCAGGAGCGGCAGAAGCTGCGCGACGCCCTGGCGGTCGTGAGCAGTGAACTGCAGGCGCTGGTGCAGCGCAGCGACAAAGCCATTGGCGAGATTTTCGTCACCCACCAGGAGATGCTTGCCGACCCCGCCCTGACCGACGATGTCGAACAGCGCCTGGCCCAAGGCGAGAGCGCCGCCGCCGCGTGGATGGCGGTCATCGAGGCCGCGGCCCGCCAGCAGGAGGCCTTGCATGATGCCTTGCTGGCCGAGCGCGCCGCCGACCTGCGTGACGTGGGCCGTCGCGTGCTGGCGCAGTTGTGTGGGGTGCAGGCGCAAGTGGAACCCGAGCAGCCCTACGTGCTGGTCATGACCGAAGTGGGCCCATCCGATGTCGCCCGGCTGGACCCGAGCCGGGTGGCCGGTATCGTCACCGCCCAGGGCGGCGCGACCGCGCACAGCGCCATCGTCGCCCGGGCCCTGGGTATCCCCGCGGTGGTTGGCGCAGGGGCCGCGATACTGCTGCTGCAAAGCGGTACACCGCTGCTGCTCGATGGACAGCGCGGTACGGTCAGCGTGGCGCCGCCGGCCGATGAACTGCAACGCGCGCTGGCCGAGCGCGACCAGCGCGAGCAGCGTTTGCAGGCTGCCTGGGCCAGCCGTTTCGAGCCCGCGGTTACCCGTGATGGGCATGCAGTCGAGGTGTTTGCCAACATCGGCGAAAGCACTGGCATCGCCAAGGTGGTGGACCAAGGTGCCGAGGGCGTGGGCCTGCTGCGCACCGAGCTGATTTTCATGGCGCACCCTCAAGCGCCGGATGTGGCCACCCAGGAGGCCGAGTACCGCCGTGTGCTCGATGGCCTGGACGGGCGGCCGCTGGTAGTGCGTACCCTGGATGTCGGCGGTGACAAACCGTTGCCGTACTGGCCGATTGCCGCCGAAGAAAACCCGTTCCTTGGCGTGCGCGGTGTGCGCTTGACCCTGCAGCGCCCGCACGTCATGGAAGACCAGTTGCGCGCGTTGCTGCGGGCGGCCGACCAGCGGCCGCTGCGTATCATGTTCCCCATGGTCGGCCAGGTGCACGAATGGCGTGAGGCGCGGGCCATGGTCGAGCGTTTGCGTGCCGAAATCCCGGTCGCCGACCTGCAACTGGGCATCATGGTCGAGGTCCCCTCGGCAGCCCTGCTGGCGCCACAGCTGGCCCGCGAAGTGGACTTTTTCAGCATCGGCACCAACGACCTGACGCAGTACACCCTGGCCATCGACCGTGGCCACCCGAGCCTCTCGGCCCAGGCCGACGGCCTGCACCCGGCGGTGCTCAGCCTGATCGACATGACGGTGCGTGCCGCCCATGCCCATGGCAAATGGGTAGGTGTGTGCGGTGAGCTGGCGGCCGACCCGCAAGCGGTCGCCGTGTTGCTGGGCCTGGACGTGGATGAACTCAGCGTCGCCGCGCGCAGCATTGCCGAAGTCAAGGCCCTGGTCCGCCAGGCCGATCACCAAACGGCCCGCGCCCTGGCGCGCGAGGCCCTGCAACAGGACAGCGCGGCAGCGGTACGCGCGCTGGTGGAGCGTTACTGAATGGCCAAGATCCTCACCCTTACCCTGAACCCGGCGCTGGATATCACCATCGGCCTGGGCACCTTGCGCCCAGGGCAAGTCAACCGCAGCCAGGCGCAGCACAGCCACGCCGCCGGCAAGGGGCTGAATGTCGCCCAGGTGCTGGCCGACCTGGGGCACAGCGTAACCGTGGGCGGCTTCCTCGGGGGTGACAACCTGCAACCGTTCGAGGCGCTGATCGAAACCCGCGGCTTCGCCGACTGCTTTGTCCGCGTGGCGGGTGAAACCCGCAGCAACATAAAGCTGGTCGAAGCCGATGGCCGCGTGACCGACATCAACGGCCAAGGCCCGCAGGTGGACCAGGCGGCGCGCGATGCCTTGCTCAGCCGCCTGGCCCACGTCGCGCCAGGCCACGATGCGGTGGTGGTGGCCGGCAGCCTGCCGCGTGGGGTCAGCGCCGAGTGGTTCCAACAATTGCTCGAACAGCTCAGGGCCCAAGGCCTCAAGGTGGCCCTGGACAGCAGCGGTGAAGCTTTGCGGGCCGGTTTGCAAAGCGCGCCGTGGCTGGTCAAGCCCAACACCGAAGAGCTGGGCGAAGTGCTCGGCGAGGCTGTGGTTACCCAGGCGCAGCAAGGCGCCGCTGCCGAGCGCCTGTTGGCCAGCGGCATCGAACACGTGGTGGTATCGGCGGGTGAGCAGGGTGTCAGCTGGTACATGCGCGACCGCGTGCTGCACGCAGTCCCGCCCACGGTGCGGGTCGCCAGCACGGTGGGGGCAGGGGATTCCCTGGTCGCCGGCATGGTGCATGGCCTGCTGCAGGGCGAAGCGCCCGCGCAGACCTTGTCCCGGGCCACCGCCATCGCCGCCCAGGCCGTCACCCAGGTTGGCTTCGGCATCTGCGACCGTGAGCAACTGGCTCGGCTGCAGGCGGCCGTGCAACTGACAGAACAACAAGAGGGTTGCCGATGAACATTGCCATTGTCACCGCCTGCCCTAATGGCCAGGTGTCGAGTTTGCTGAGTGCCCGCTTGCTGTCTGCCGCAGCCCAGCGGCGCGGTTGGAGCACCAGTGTCGAGGTGCAGGATGCCGAACACCCCGAGCGGCAACTGAGCGCGACGCAAATCGCCGAGGCCGACTGGGTGCTGGTGGTCAGCACCGGCCCGGTTGACCTGTCCCGCTTCGTCGGCAAGCGCCTGTTCCAGAGCACGCCGTCGCAGGCCCTGGCTGACCGCGAAGGTTTCCTCGATGAGGCGGCGGCCAACGCCCGCTTGCTGACGGATGTGCCAGGCAAGCCGGCGCTGGAAGAGCGTTCTGCCGGCGTTAAGATTGTGGCAGTCACAGCCTGCCCGACCGGTGTGGCCCACACCTTCATGGCCGCCGAGGCGTTGCAGCAGGCCGCGCAACAAGTGGGCTACCAGCTCACCGTGGAAACCCAGGGCTCGGTCGGCGCACGCAACCCGTTGTCTGCCGAAGCCATCGCCCAGGCCGATGTGGTGCTGCTGGCCGCCGACATCGAGGTGCCCACCGCCCGCTTTGCCGGCAAACGTATTTACCGCTGTGGTACCGGAATCGCCCTCAAGCAGGCGCGGGCCACGCTGGACAAGGCCTTGGCCGAAGGCAAGGTGGAAAACAGCGCCGATGCCGCGGCGGCCGCGCCCGCCAAGGGTGAAAAGACCGGGGTGTACAAGCACCTGCTGACTGGCGTGTCGTTCATGCTGCCGATGGTGGTGGCGGGCGGCCTGCTGATCGCGCTGTCATTCGTGTTCGGCATCGAGGCCTACAAGGAGCCCGGCACCTTGCCGGCTGCGCTGATGCAGATTGGTGGCGAAGCGGCCTTCAAACTGATGGTGCCACTGCTGGCGGGCTATATTGCCTGGTCTATCGCCGACCGCCCCGGGTTGGCGCCGGGCATGATCGGTGGCCTGCTGGCGAGCACCCTGGGTGCCGGCTTCATTGGCGGCATCGTGGCCGGTTTCCTGGCGGGCTACAGCGCCAAGGCCATCGCCCGCTGGGCTCGTTTGCCCAGCAGCCTGGAGGCGCTCAAGCCGATCCTGATCATCCCGTTGCTGGCGAGCCTGTTCACCGGCCTGGTGATGATCTACGTGGTCGGCCAGCCGGTTGCAGCCATGCTGGAAGGCCTTACCCGCTTCCTGGACAGCATGGGCACCACCAACGCCATTCTGCTGGGGCTTTTGCTGGGCGGCATGATGTGTGTCGACCTTGGCGGGCCGATCAACAAGGCCGCCTATGCGTTCTCGGTGGGGCTGCTGGCCTCGTCGAGCTACGCCCCCATGGCCGCTACCATGGCGGCGGGCATGGTGCCGCCCATCGGCCTGGGTATCGCCACCTTCATCGCCCGGCGCAAGTTCGCGCAAAGCGAGCGCGAGGCCGGTAAGGCGGCCCTGGCGTTGGGGCTGTGCTTCATCTCGGAAGGGGCGATCCCGTTTGCTGCCAAAGACCCGCTGCGGGTTATTCCGGCCAGTGTCGCCGGTGGTGCTTTGACCGGGGCATTGTCGATGTACTTCGGCTGCAAGCTGATGGCCCCGCATGGCGGCTTGTTCGTGCTGCTGATCCCTAATGCGATCAACCACGCGCTGCTGTACCTGTTGGCGATCGTCGCGGGCAGTTTGCTCACGGCGGTGGTCTATGCCGTGATCAAGAAGAGTGAGCGGGTGGAGCTGGCTGTGGCGCCCGTTAAAGGCTAGCGGTTTGTATAGGCAGTACTGGCCTCTTCGCGGGTAAACCCGCTCCTACAGGCATTTCGCAGTCTTGCAGATTGCGCGGGCCACCTGAGGGAGCGGGTTCACCCGTGCTTCTGCCGCAATGGCTTTAGCAGATCACCCAGGCCGTTATGGTCGATCTCATGCATCAACGCCAGCAACCCCCCCAGTTCCCCCGTAGGGAAACCCTTGCGTGCGAACCAGGCCAGGTAGTCTCCCGGCAGGTCGGCAATGCATCGCCCCTGGTATTTGCCGAAGGGCATCGTGCGGGTCACCAACAGTTCCAGGGTTTCGGGTTTCATCAGAAGAGACCGGGTTGTGGCGAAGCGCTGACCATACTGCAATCTGCACGAGCGCCCAAGCGGTAATCATGCAGAACACCGGTATCCGGCTTTTTTGCGTCTGATGTAAGTCATTGATATTAAAAGATATTCAAGATAGTTCCAGGTTGGCATGAACACTGCTCCTATCCAGATGACTATCACCTGCCAAGGAGCTTTACCATGAGCAACCCGAACAAAGACGTGATCGATGTACTGAACGACCTGATCGAGTACAGCAAGGACGGCGAGAAAGGTTTTCGTGAGTCGGCCGATGATGTCAAGAACTCAGAGCTGAAAGCGTTCTTCGTACAGCGTGCTGGAGAATGTGCCAATGCGGCTGCTGAGCTGCAGAGCGAGGTTCGCCGCCTGGGTGGCGATCCGGAAACCTCCACCAGCATCAGCGGCGACCTGCATCGCGGCTGGGTCAGCTTGAAATCGATGGTTACCGGTAAAGACGAAGAGTCCGTGCTCAATGAGGTCGAGCGTGGCGAGGACCATGCGCTCAAGGCATACAAGGAAGCCCGCGAGAAGCTGGTAAAACTGGGCCGTATTGCTTCCGACAATTCCTATGCCCTGGTGGAAAAACAGTTGCAAGGCGTGCAGCGCAACCACGACCAGGTGAAGGCACTGCGCAACGCTGCCCGCGCTCGCTCTTAAGCCTCTGGCCCCTCTACCCGGTTACGGCCTTTGGCCTTGGCCCGGTAGAGGGCCTCGTCCGCAGCACCCAGCAACCTGGCCAGGTCGTACTGGGTGCCGGACAAACCGATGCCGATGCTGACCGTGACCCCACGGGCATCATCGGCAAACGGTGCCAGCCCCTCTACGCTCAGGCGGATGCGTTCAGCCATCAGGTGAGCACCTGCCAGGTCGGTCTCCGGCAGTACTACCTGAAATTCCTCCCCACCATAGCGCGCAGCCAGGTCTGCAGGGCGCCTCAGGCATGCCTCGATTGCCTTGGCCACCTCGCGCAGGGCATGGTCGCCACCGGCATGACCATGGCGCTGGTTGAATGCCTTGAAATGGTCGATATCCACCATCAGCAACGCCAACGGCGTGTGATTGCGCTGCGCCCGCGCCCACTCCTGCCGCAATACCTGGTCCAGCCGCCGGCGGTTTGCCAGGCCGGTGAGGCTGTCGGTGGCTGCCAGTGTCGCCAAGCCCTGTTCGGCTTCGTGGCGGCGGCGCAATTCCCGGCCCAGCAGCAAGGTGAGCCAGAGGATGCCGATGCACAATACGCCCGTGGCGACACTGACCACCGTGGCGGTACGGCGCCACGACTGGAACACCTCGTCAGCTGAATGCTGCACCAGCACGATCAGCGGTAACTGCGCTACCCGGGCGAAGGTGAACATGCGTGGCTGGCCGTTACTGGTCGCGGGGGCGGTGAAACTCCCGTGCTGCTCGCGGAGAATGCGTTTGAAATTCGGCCGAGTGGCAAAATTGGTACCGATCCCAAGCGTTTCCGGGCGCGAGGTTTGCCGGGCGAGCAATTGCCCATCCGTGTTCAGCAGGCTGATGCTGCTGTCGTCGCCGATGTCCAGGCGCCGGAACAGGTCGTTGAAGTACGACAGGCGCAGCGCCCCGGCGGCGACCCCGGCAAACTCGCCTTGCGGCCCGGAAATACGCCGGCTGAAGCTGATGCACCAGTCCAGGTCACCCAGTTTGGCCTTGAATGGCGGGCCCACCAGCAGCCCCAGGTGAGCATTGTGCTGGTGCGCCCTGAAGACCCCGGTATCGCCAAAGTTGGCCTGGCGCGGCACGCTGCTGGTGGAGTCACCGACCACGTTGCCTTGCTTGTCCAGCCAAAGCACGTCACCGCGTTGGCGGTCGACGAACGCCTCGTTGAACAGCAGACGCTGGCGCAACGGGCCGGGAATTTCCGGAAGCTCCTTGCGCCCAACGGCCCAGATCAACCCTTTGAGCGATTGGTCGTAGAGCTCGGCATTGCGCAGGATGTCGCTTTCGATCAGTTGCACGATGTTGTTGGCTGAACGCACGGCCGACTGCTCGACGCTGTCCCGCTCGCGGGCCAGCAGGTAGCTGACGATCGTCACGATAGCGAGCACGGCGAGGCAACTGCCCAAATTGAGGATCAGCTCGGGGTGCGACCTGTAAAATGCTCGAGGCGGGGATTGGGTGGGCATGGTCGCTACTGCAGGGGCAGGGCCATTCGCGGCGGCGGTATTCTAGGGAAGCATGGATTGTCGGACAAGATTTGTCCGACGGAATCACGCTGTACTGCATGTTGGATTTACGCTTAACCCTGTGGGAGCGGGCGTGCCCGCGAAGCAAGTGTTGCGGTGTATGGCACCGGCTTCACCGGTGTTCGCGGGCATGCCCGCTCCCACAGGCGTTCAGGTGTGCTGCCTGCAAACGAGGGTCAGAACACGTTCACTGGGTAATCGACGATCACCCGCAGTTCATCGTTGTCGCTGTTGCTGTCGATCGAGGCATAGCCCTGGCTGCCACGGTGGGTGGCATAGCGCACCAGCACCGACAGGTCCTTCAAGTCACCCTCCTGGAACACGTACTTCAAGTCCAGGTCGCGTTCCCAATGCATGGCGTTCTTGCCATCGGCACGGTAGTAGTCGTAATGGGTGGTGTCCTGGGTGGCCTTGGTCAGGTCCGCTTCGCCGCGCGAATAGGACAGCGAGGTGGTCAGGCCAGGCACGCCGACACCTGCGAAGTCATAGTTGTACTGCAGCTTCCACGACCGCTCGTTGGGGGCGTTGAAGTCCGAGTACATGCGCGAGTTGTCCAGGTACACGCTGTCGCCCAGGTTGATGTAGTCGAACGGGGTGTTGCCATTGACCCGCTGGTAGGCGGCGGTGACGCTGTGGTACCCGGCGTTGACGGTGAAGTGCACGCTGTAGGTGTTGTTGTCGATCTTGCCCAGCAGGGCCTGGCCGTTGTCCTGGGTGTGATAGAAGTGCACACCGGGGTTCAGGCTGACCAGATCGCTGACCACGTAGGTGTAGTCGAAATCAGCGTAGTACTGGTTCCAGATGTCCTTCAGTTCGGCGGCGTACAGGTTGGCGGTGATGTTCGGCATACCGCTCCAGGAGGCACCAGCCCAGTTCAGGTGCTTGCTCTTGTCGTGTTCGTCGAGCGAGCCGTAGTAGGTGTCGATGCGGCGATGGCCACTCTGGTTGTACGGGTGGGTGAAGCTCACCTGGCCGCCTTCGAGCAGCAAACCGTCGACGCTGGTGTTGGTCAGGCTCACACCGCGGAAGGTTTGCGGCAGCATGCGGGTTTCGCCGCCGGCAATCACCGGGTTGGTTAGGAACAGGTCACCGGCCTTCAGTTCGGTGTCGAAGGCTTTGAGCTTGACTGCAGCGCCAGCGGTGGAAAACGAATGCGGCGCAGCACCCAGTTCGCCGTCGTCCTTGATGTGCGCTGGCAGGATGCTGGTGCCGGCATGGCCGCCGCCACCGTCGAGCTTCAGGCCCAGCATGGCATGGGCGTCCAGGCCAAAACCGACCGTGCCTGGGGTGTAGCCCGACTCGAACCGCGCTACTGCGCCCTGGCCCCACTCGCGGGTATCGCGCACGCCGGCGTTGTGGTTGTCGCGGTTGAAGTAGGCATTGCGCAAATGCAGATTGAAGGACGACCCTTCGATGAAGCCATCAGCCTTGTCTTCATCTGCCTGGGCGGCGCAAGGGATCGTTGCAGTCAATGCAATGAAAAACGGGGTGAAACGAAACGCGGAAGGCACCGGTAGAAGCTCCTTTGGTCTGACGGTGGGGCAGTTTTTATTTTGAATGTGCGTCTTTCTTATGGGTAAACGTTACAGCCGGGCTGAGAGTTACGGGCACATAAAAAAAGCCGCTGATGAGCAGCGGCTTTAAAAGGCTAACATATCGGCACAGGCTGTGCCCATGGCGTAGCCAAGGGAAAGTGGAAGCAACAACAGCGCCTGATCAGCTGTCGGCTTTGGCATCGACAGAGGCCTTGGAAGCTGTCTGTTCAGCATCTTTCATCACGTCGGCCTTATGTGCGGCAACGCTTTCGCGGGCCTCCTGGTGCGCGGCGGCGAGTTCGCTGTTACGGTTGACGAACGCCGGCGATTCTTCGGCCATGGCCAGGGGCGACAACAACAGGGACGACAGGACGAAAACGCTGGCAATACCCATACTGTTGGACATTTGAAACTACCTTCTTGCTGTGCAAGTGCTAATGAGGACGGGCTAAAGTTAGTCCTTTCATTGCACTTGATACAGAGCGAAGTGCGATAAGCACTGTTGCGCAAAAGGTAACGATGTACGCAAAAAGCGATAGGGCTTTCGTCTGCAAGCCGCAGGCTAGACGCGGCCTTTGCAGCCCCGACAATTGCCGCCCGGTCATTGAACCAGGGGCTGCTTCGCACCCCATCGCGACACAAGGCCGCTCCTACAGGTCGGGAGCTGGATACCGAATGTATTCGCCCCGGCTTCACTGCGCACGAACACGTCCCCGCCATGCATCAGCGCAATCGCCTTGACGATGGCCAGGCCCAAGCCATGGTTACCGCCCCCGCTGTTGCTGCGCGCCGCATCCACCCGGTAGAAACGCTCGAACAGCAGCGGCAGGTGCTCGTCGGCAATCGCCGGCCCCGGGTTGCTCACGGCAATGCTGACCTGCTGCGGCCCGGGGACGATCCTTACCTGGATCGCCTGGTGCGGCGCCGTATGCTGCACGGCATTGTTCAGCAGGTTGATCAACGCCCGGCGCAATTGGGCTTTTTCGATGGGAACCTGGGCATCGCCACTGACGCTGACGCTGACCTGCGCGTCTTCGAGAATGTAGGAGCGGCCTTGTGTCGCGATGGGCTGCATGGCAGCCCCGGCAATTGCCGCCCTGTCACTGAGCCAAGGGCTGCTTCGCACCCCATCGCGACGCAAGGCCGCTCCTACAGGTCGGGAGCCGGATACCGAATGTATTCGCCCCGGCTTCACTGCGTACGAAGACGTCCCCGCCATGCATCAGCGCAATCGCCTTGACGATGGCCAGGCCCAAGCCATGGTTCCCGCCCCCGCTGTTGCTGCGCGCCGCATCCACCCGGTAGAAACGCTCGAACAGCAGCGGCAGGTGCTCGTCGGCAATCGCCGGCCCCGGGTTGCTCACGGCAATGCTGACCTGCTGCGGCCCGGGGACGATCCTTACCTGGATCACCTGATGCGGCGCCGTATGCTGCACGGCATTGTTCAGCAGGTTGATCAACGCCCGGCGCAATTGGGCTTTTTCGATGGGAACCTGAGCATCGCCACTGACGCTGACCTGCGCGTCTTCGAGAATGTAGGAGCGGCCTTGTGTCGCGATGGGCTGCATGGCAGCCCCGGCAATTGCCGCCCTGTCACTGAGCCAGGGGCTGCTTCGCACCCCATCGCGACGCAAGGCCGCTCCTACAGGTCGGGAGCTGGATACCGAATGTATTCGCCCCGGCTTCACTGCGCACGAACACGTCCCCGCCATGCATCAGCGCAATCGCCTTGACGATGGCCAGGCCCAAGCCATGGTTACCGCCCCCGCTGTTGCTGCGCGCCGCATCCACCCGGTAGAAACGCTCGAACAGCAGCGGCAGGTGCTCGTCGGCAATCGCCGGCCCCGGGTTGCTCACGGCAATGCTGACCTGCTGCGGCCCGGGGACGATCCTTACCTGGATCGCCTGGTGCGGCGCCGTATGCTGCACGGCATTGTTCAGCAGGTTGATCAACGCCCGGCGCAATTGGGCTTTTTCGATGGGAACCTGGGCATCGCCACTGACGCTGACGCTGACCTGCGCGTCTTCGAGAATGTAGGAGCGGCCTTGTGTCGCGATGGGCTGCATGGCAGCCCCGGCAATTGCCGCCCTGTCACTGAGCCAGGGGCTGCTTCGCACCCCATCGCGACGCAAGGCCGCTCCTACAGGTCGGGAGCCGGATACCGAATGTATTCGCCCCGGCTTCACTGCGTACGAAGACGTCCCCGCCATGCATCAGCGCAATTGCCTTGACGATGGCCAGGCCCAAGCCATGGTTACCGCCCCCGCTGTTGCTGCGCGCCGCATCCACCCGGTAGAAACGCTCGAACAGCAGCGGCAGGTGCTCGTCGGCAATCGCCGGCCCCGGGTTGCTCACGGCAATGCTGACCTGCTGCGGCCCGGGGACGATCCTTACCTGGATCGCCTGGTGCGGCGCCGTATGCTGCACGGCATTGTTCAGCAGGTTGATCAACGCCCGGCGCAATTGGGCTTTTTCGATGGGAACCTGGGCATCGCCACTGACGCTGACGCTGACCTGCGCGTCTTCGAGAATGTAGGAGCGGCCTTGTGTCGCGATGGGCTGCATGGCAGCCCCGGCAATTGCCGCCCTGTCACTGAGCCAGGGGCTGCTTCGCACCCCATCGCGACGCAAGGCCGCTCCTACAGGTCGGGAGCTGGATACCGAATGTATTCGCCCCGGCTTCACTGCGCACGAACACGTCCCCGCCATGCATCAGCGCAATCGCCTTGACGATGGCCAGGCCCAAGCCATGGTTACCGCCCCCGCTGTTGCTGCGCGCCGCATCCACCCGGTAGAAACGCTCGAACAGCAGCGGCAGGTGCTCGTCGGCAATCGCCGGCCCCGGGTTGCTCACGGCAATGCTGACCTGCTGCGGCCCGGGGACGATCCTTACCTGGATCACCTGGTGCGGCGCCGTATGCTGCACGGCATTGTTCAGCAGGTTGATCAACGCCCGGCGCAATTGGGCTTTTTCGATGGGAACCTGGGCATCGCCACTGACGCTGACGCTGACCTGCGCGTCTTCGAGAATGTAGTCAAGGTAGTCGAGGGTGGTCGCCACCTCTTCGGCCAGCGATGCCTGGGTCAGGGCAGTGGCTTTGCTGCCCTGGTCGGCACTCGCCAGGAACAGCATGTCGTTGATGATGCTGCGCAGGCGCTCCAGCTCTTCCAGGTTCGATTGCAGCACTTCGAAGTAGTGCTCGGCGCTGCGCCCGCGGGTCAGCGCCACCTGGGTCTGGCCGATCAGGTTGGTCAGCGGCGAACGCAGCTCGTGGGCAACGTCGGCATTGAACGCCTCCAGCCGTGAGTAGGCCTGGCTGACCCGGTCGAGCGCGGCGTTGAAGGCACTGGCGAACTGCGCCAGCTCAGGGGCCAGGGCCTGGGTTTGCAGGCGCCCGTCCAGGCGTGGCGGGGCCAGTGCCTGGGCCTCCCTGGAAAGCGCCAGCAAAGGGCGCAAGCCGATGCGCGCGACCCAGTAGCCCAGCACCGAGGCCAGCAGCACGCCAAGCACTGCCAGCCCGATGATCGCCAGCAGCAGGCTGTGCTGGGCCTGCCAGAAGGTTTCGGTGTCGATGCCGATCATGAACCGCAGTGGCGGGCGCTGGCTCAGCGCCGGCAGCTCGCTGACCAGCACTTTGTACGGGTAGGGGTGGTCCGGCAGGCGCAGGTCGCGCATGCCCTGCGCGCCCTCAGCGAACTGGCGCACCAGCGCGCTGGGCTGGCCATATTCATAGGCGGGGTCGCTACCGACCACCCAGAACCGGATGCGCTTGTCTTCCTCGCTCAGCAGGTTCAGCTTGTTGATGATCTTGGCCCAGTGCTCGGGCGTGCCGTAGCGGTTGAGTGTGGATTCGAGCACGCTGAAGCGCGCCTCCAGCTCGGCTTGCGGCAGCAGGTCGAGGCTGCGGTCGACCTGGCGATACAGGGCCGAGCCGATCAGCAGGAACACGGCCAACGCCACCAGGATGAACAACGCCGACAAACGCAGCGCAATCGAGTTACCCCGCACGGTTTTCCAGGACATAACCCATGCCTCGAATGGTGTGCAGCAGTTTCTGGTCGAACGGCCCGTCGAGCTTGGCCCGCAGGCGTTTGATCGCGACCTCGACCACGTTGGCGTCGCTGTCGAAATTGATGTCCCAGACCAGTTCGGCAATTGCCGTCTTCGACAGGATTTCCCCCTGCCGGCGGGCCAGCACGCTGAGCAGCGAGAACTCTTTGGCGGTCAGATCCAGGCGCTGGCCGGCCCGCGTGGCCTTGCGTGCCATCAGGTCGATCCACAGGTCGGCCACCTGAACCTGCAGGGGCTCATGGCTGCTGCGGCGGCGGGTCAGTGCCTGCAGCCGGGCCACCAGTTCCAGAAACGAAAATGGCTTGCCCAAGTAGTCATCGGCGCCTTCGCGCAGGCCACGGATACGGTCTTCGACCCGCTCACGGGCGGTCAGCATGATCACCGGGGTCTGCTTGCGCGCACGCAGGGCGCGGAGCACGCCGTAGCCGTCCAGCCCGGGCAGCATCACATCCAGCACAATGACGGCATAGTCGCCCTCCAGGGCCAGGTGCAGGCCATCGATGCCATCGCGCGCCAGGTCCACACTGAAGCCTTGCTCGGTGAGGCCGCGATGCAGGTAGTCGGCGGTTTTTTCTTCGTCTTCGATGATCAGCACACGCATGGTCTTGTCCTAACTGGCACTTGGCGCTGCCGCGCGGGCAGCCTGACGGCGATGGAACAGGCGCTCCAGGGCCAAGTATATGACCGGGGTGGTGAACAGCGTCAGCGCCTGGCTCACCAGCAGGCCGCCGACCACCGCAATGCCCAGTGGCTGGCGCAATTCGGCGCCGGTGCCAAAGCCGAACATCAGCGGGACCGCGCCGAGCAGCGCGGCCAGGGTGGTCATGATGATCGGCCGGAACCGCGTCAGGCAGGCCTGGTGGATCGCCTGTTCCGGGGAAAGGCCCTGCTGGCGCTGGGCTTGCAAGGCAAAGTCGATCAGCAGGATGCCGTTTTTCTTGACGATGCCGATCAGCAGCACGATGCCGATCAGCCCCATGATGCTGAAATCCTGGCCCATGGCCCACAGCAGGATCAACGCGCCAAGGCCCGCCGAGGGCAGGGTGGAGATGATCGTCAGTGGGTGGACAAAACTTTCGTACAACACGCCGAGAATGATGTACACCGCCACCAGTGCCGCCAGGATCAGCCAAGGCTGGCTCGCCAGCGAGCTTTGGAAGGCCTGCGCCGCGCCCTGGAAGTTGCCGCTGATCGAATCGGGCATGCCCAGCTCGCGCTGGGTACGTTCAAGGATGCTCACCGCATCGCCAAGGGCCACGCCGGGGGCCAGGTTGAACGACAGGTTGGCGGCCGGGAACAGGCCGTCGTGGCTGATCGACAGCGGCCCGGTGCTGGGCGGCGCCACATGGGCCACGGCCGCCAGGGGCACCATTTCATTGCTCAGGGGCGAGCGCAGGTAGAAGTAGTTGAGGCTCTCGGCTTTGCCGCGCTGGCGCGCATCCAGTTCCAGAATGACCTTGTACTGGTTGGTGTCGGTCTGGAACTCGCTGATCTGGCGCTGGCCGAAGGCGTCGTACAGTGCCTGGTCGACGTCTGTAGTGGTCAGGCCGAAACGGGCGGCGGCCTGGCGGTCGATGTCGATGCGCGTGACGCTGGCCCCCAGTTGCAGGTCATTGGACAGGTCGCGCAGCGCCGGGTTGTTGCGCAGCCGCTCGGTCAGGCGCTGGGTCCACAGGTTGAGCGCCTCGGCGTCGTTGCTCTTGAGCACGTACTGGTACTGGGTGCGTGAAGGGCCGGAGCTGAGGTTGATGTCCTGGCCGGCGCGCATGTACAGCACGATCCCCGGCACCTGGGCCAGCTTGGGGCGCAGGCGGTCGATCAGTTCGCTGGCCGAGACATCCCGCTCGCCACGGGGCTTGAGGGCAATCCAGAAACGGCCGTTGGCGATGGTCTGGTTGCTGCCGGTAACGCCCACCGAATGCGAGAACGCGCGCACCGCCGGGTCGGCACCGATGATTTTCGCCAGCGCCTGATGTTTCTCGATCATCGACGGGTACGACACATCCGCGGCCGCCTCGCTGGTGCCAAGGATGAAGCCGGTGTCCTGCAGCGGGAAAAAGCCCTTGGGGATGGCCACGTAGCCCACGACCGCCAGCGCCAGGGTCACTGCGAACACGCCCAGCGTTACGCGCTGGTGGGCGAGGGCACGGTTCAGGCCCCGCTCGTACCAGTTGACCAGGCGTTCGCCGAAACCGCCCTGGTGCCCGCCAGGTGGGCGGTGCATGAACAGCGCACACAAGGTCGGCGCCAGGGTCAGCGACACCACCACTGAAATCAGGATGGTGGATGTGGCGGTCAGGGCGAATTCCTTGAACAGCCGGCCAACCACCCCGCCCATGAACAGCAGTGGGATGAACGCTGCGATCAGCGACAGGCTGATCGAGACTACGGTGAAGCCGATTTCCCCTGCACCCTTGAGCGCTGCGGTACGGCTGTCGTCGCCGGCTTCCAGGTGGCGGTGGATGTTCTCCACCACCACGATGGCATCGTCCACCACGAAACCCACGGAAATGACGATGGCCACCAAGGTCAGGTTGTTCAGGCTGAAGCCCAGCACGTACATCAGTGCGCAACTGGCGATCAGCGATACACCGAGTACGCTGGATACCACCAGCGTCGCTGACCACTGGCGCAGGAACAGCGCCATCACCCCGATGACCAGCGCCACGGCGATCATCAAGGTCAGTTCCACCTCATGCAGCGAGGCGCGGATGGTTTGCGTGCGGTCCTGCAGCACCGACACCTCGACCGAGGCCGGTAGCATTTCCTGCAGCTTGGGCAGCGCGGCCATGACCCGGTCCACGGTGTCGACGATATTGGCGCCGGGCTGGCGGAAGATCACCAGGTTCAGCCCCGGCTGGTCGCCGGACCAGGCCTTGACGTAGGCGTTTTCCGCGCCGCTGACGACCGTGGCCACGTCCCGCAGGTACACCGGGCTACCGTTGCGGTACGAGACGATCAGTTGCGCGTAGTCCTCGGGGTGGAACAGCTGGTCGTTGGCGGCCAGGGTCGACACGCTGTGTTCGCCGTACAGGGCGCCCTTGGCCAGGTTCAGGCTGGTTTGCGCAATGGCCTGGCGCAGGTCGGCCAGGGTCAGGCCGATGGCGGCGAGTTTTTCCGGCTGCGCCTGCACGCGGATCGCCGGGCGCAGTTGCCCGGTGATGTTGATCAAGCCGACCCCTTCGATCTGGCTCAACTGCCGAGCCAGCAAGGTTTCGGCGTAGTCGCTGAGGTCGTTGCCGGGCATCTGGCTGGAGCTGACTGTCATCACCAGCACCGGGCTGTCGGCCGGGTTTACCTTGCGCCAGGTGGGCGGGTTGGGCAGGTCTTGCGGCAGGCGCGCAGTGGCGGTGTTGATCGCCGCCTGCACTTCCTGCGCCGCCGTGTCGATGTTCTTGTCGAGGGTGAACTGCAGCACCAGGGTGGTCGAGCCCAGCGCACTGCTGCTGGTCATCTGGGTCATGCCGGGGATGGCACTGAATTGCACCTCCAGCGGGGTTGCCACCGACGAGGCCATGGTTTCCGGGCTGGCGCCGGGCAGTTGCGCGGTCACCTGAATGGTGGGGAAATCGGCCTCGGGCAAGGGGGCGACCGGCAGCCGTGGGAAGGCGATGGCGCCCAACAGCACCAGGGCGAAGGTCAGCAACAAGGTGGCGATGGGGTGGTCGATGCACCAGGCCGAAACACCGTTGCGCGTGTTCATGGCTGGCTCCGCTGGTCTGCCATGGCCGGCGCTGTAGGCGCATCGGGGCTGACCTCTACCCGTGAACCGGGCTTGAGCCGCGACTGGCCATCGAGCACCAGGCGCTCACCCGGCTTGACCCCGGCAATGACGTTCAGCTCGCTGTCCTGGTACAGCACCTTGACCGGCACGCTGGTGACCTTGTCGCCGTCCAGGCGGTAGACGAAGTGCCCGTCCACCCCACGTTGCACCACCGGCGGCGGGACCACCAGGGCGTTTTCTTGCACGGCGGTGCGCAGGCGGACGGTGACCAGTTGCCCCGGCCACAGGCGGCCGTCCTTGTTGTCGAATTCGGCTTTGACCCGCACGGTGCCGGTGGTGGCGGAAACCTGGTTGTCGATCAGCGCCAGGTGGCCTTCGCCAAGCAGGCTGCGTTCGCCGTCAGCGTCCATGTACGCCTGCACCAGCGCAGGTGCCGGTGCCGTGAGCAGGCGTTGCAGGGTTGGCAGCATTTGCTGGGGCAGGGCGAACTCGACGGCGATCGGGTCGATCTGCGTCACGCTGAACAAGCCTTGCGTGTCACTGGTGCGTACCAGGTTGCCCGGGTCGACGTTGCGAATGCCCACCCGGCCAGTCACCGGCGAGCGGATCCGGGTGTACGACAGCTGCACCTGGGCGTTGGCGATGGCTGCCTGGTTGCCTTTGACGGTGGCCTGCAACTGGTTGACCAGTGCCTGTTGCTGGTCGAGCTGTTGCCTGGACACGCCGTTATCGCGGCTGAGCAGGCGGTAGCGCCGCAAGTCCACTGCCGCCACCTGGATCTGCGCCTGGCTTTGGCCGAGCAGGGCGCGCGCCTGGTCGAGCTGGGCCTGTATGGCGCGGTCGTCGAGGGTGGCGAGCAAGTCGCCCTGCTTGACCCACTGGCCTTCCTTGACCAGGACCTGGGTCAGTACCCCCTCGACCTGCGGGCGCACCTCGACGCTGTGCAGCGACAGCACCGAACCGATGGCGCTGGCGTAGCGGGGTACGTCCTGTTGGGCGACGGTTACCACCCGCACCGGGATGGCCGTTTGCGAGCGGGCGGCGGGGGCAGGCTGGCGCTGGGCGAACCAGGTACCCGCTGCTACCAGGGCGAGCAGTACCAAGGCGGCAAGCAAGGCAGAGCGGAACGGACGTCGCATTGGTGCGGGTACCTTGGCCAATGGGGAGGGTGGTCAGTCATTCCATCTTATAGCCGCCGAACCGGGTCGGCAGCGTGACCGCTGGCTGACAACCGTGTCAGTTTCAGATAACCGGCTGCACGGTCTGCTCCCTCGCGGGTGAACCCGCGCCCACCACCTGCAGGGCTAGAAACCGATAAAGGCGTAATACACCGGGGGCTCGTTGGTGGTGTGCAAACCATGCCCCTGCAAGCCCGCCGCCAGCGTCTCATCCTCCACATGCAAGGTCCACTGTGTACCGCCATCATTCGGCACCTGCGCCAGCGCCCCGGCAAACGCGCCCATGTCCGGCAGGTAGGCGGTAAACCCGTTGCCCTTGAGCGCACTGGTGGTCATGCCCAGTGCCTGGCACACCGCCACCTTGGCGGCAATGTCGTCACGGTCGGCCTGGCGCGAAGCCTGCACCAATGCCTCCAGCCCGGCATCCACCAGTTGCGTGCCGTGAAGCAGCGCAGGCCCCTGCTGCCAGGCTTCTGGCGGGCAGTCCTTGGCCTCTGGGCGCAGGGGGAGGTGCGGGTTGATTTCGACCGGGTAGATGCGGCAAACCAACGGCCGTTGCTCATAGATGCTGCACCGGTCGTTGTCGTCCAGGTTGCGGCAGCGGCCGGGGTTGAACGCGGCAAAGGTCACCGACACCCGCGCCTCGCCATTGCCACAGGCTACCGGGTACGAACGGCGCAGCACATGCTCACGTTGCTCCACCGGCATGCCCGGGCCATCGGTGACGAAGGCTTCGATCAGCACAACCACCTGACCGCCGTCAGTTGCCCAGCGGCCTGCCTCGGCCAGGGTCAGGGGGACATGGTGGCCGCTGCAGCACTTGCCGCATCCGGTGCAGCCAAAACGCAAGGTGGCGGTCACTTGGCTTGCGGGCTCCATTCGCTGACGAAGGCACGCTGCTGTTGGCGGTCGTACAGGCACAGCTCGGTGCCAGTGCGCTGCTGCATGTGCTTCTGCGGGTAGACACCTTCGACCAGCAAGGCACTCATGCCTACCTGGTCATCGAATTCGGCGGGCTTGCCGCGGGCGTGGGCGTCCTTGAACTGGCTGGCCGCCAGGCAGGCTTTGAGCATCTGCTGGCGCTGCGTGTTCCAGGCCTGGCTGCTGGAAGCCTGGGCGATACCGCTGAAAAGGGCGCAGCCGATCAGGATGGAGCTGAGATACTTCATGGCGGGTTCCGGCAAATTTATTGCGAGGGCGCGAATTATGCCCGACTTGCCCCCGGCAGCAAGCCGGGGAGTTTGTCGCTGAATATATCAGTGCTCGGCGAACACCACGGCGCGTGCTGCCACCACCAGACAATCGGTCAGCTCCGGCGAGGAAAACTTGGTGAGGATGGCATTCGCCCCGGCCTGGGTTGCTTTCTCGCTGCTCATGGCGCTGTCCAGCGAGGTGTGCAGCAGCACGTACAGGTGCTGGAAGTCGGGGGTTTCACGCAGGGTTCGGGTGAAGGCGTAGCCATCCATCTCGCTCATTTCGATATCGGAGACGACCACGTTGATCTCCTGTGCAGTGCCTTGCAGTTCCAGCAGCACATTGATCGCGTCCTTGGCGCTGCGCGCGGTGTGGCACTCGATGCCCAGGTTGCGCAGGGTGTGCACCGACTGCTGCAGGGCCACCTGGCTGTCGTCCACCACCAGGATATTGGTGGCGGCCAGCAGGCTGGCGTCTTCTGCGCTTACTGAGCCGCGCGCTGGCTCTGGCGCAGGCGGGGCAATGCCGTGGATGACCTTCTCGATATCCAGCACCTGCACCAAGGTGTTGTCGACGCGGGTAACACCGGTGATGAACGAGCGGTTGCCCGAGGCATAGGGCGGCGGTTTGATGTCGGTGCTCAGGCAATGCACGATGCGGCTTACGGCCTGCACGTGCAGGCCCTGGCGCGAACGGCTGATCTCGGTGACGATCAGGCAACCGCCTTGCGGGTCCTCCAGCGGCTGCTCGCCGATGGCACGGGACAGGTCGATGACCGACAACGAATGGCCACGCAAGGTGGCTACGCCTTTCACGTGGGGGTGCGACTCGGGCAGCTTGGTCAGCGGCGGGCAGGGGATGATCTCGCTGACCTTGAGCAGATTGATTGCCATCAGCTTGCCGCTGCGCAGGGTGAACAGCAGCAGCGACAAGGAGTCCGCGCGGGCTTTTTGCGTGGCCATGGTGACCTTCGGTGGGAAACGGGGGGATAACCGGTTATCGGCCAGGTCAGGCTGGGCTTTAGGGCGCAATCCGCCGCAGATCAAGAAGGCTGAGCAACCCTGTAGGAGCGGCCTCGTGTCGCGAAAGGGCTGCAAAGCAGCCCCGGGGTTTCAGCACAGATGCACAAACTGCAGGGGCTGCTTTGCAGCCCTTTCGCGACACGAGGCCGCTCCTACAAGGGCCAGCGCTTGGCAGCAGTGTGGATCAGCGCTCGCGCAGGGCCTCCTTGGCCCGGTTCAGCGGTTTGATCAGGTAATCGAGGATGGTTTTCTCGCCAGTGCGGATATCCACCGTGGCAATCATCCCCGGGACAATCGCGAAGTGCTTGCCGGCCTTGTTCTTCAGGCTGTCCTGCTCGGTACGGATGAACACGCGGTAGTAGTAGATTTCCGGTTTCACCTCGTCTTGCAAGGTATCCGGCGAAATACCCACCACCTTGCCATCCAGCCCGCCATACACCGAATAGTCATAGGCACTGATCTTGACCTTGGCCGCCTGGTCCGGGTGGATGAAGGCAATGTCGCGCGGGGCGATGCGGGTTTCGATCAGCAGGCGCTCGTCCATCGGCACGATTTTCATCACCTGGCCACCGGGCTGTACCACGCCGCCCAGGGTGTTCACCTCGATGTCCTTGACGATGCCGCGCACCGGCGAACGCAGGGTCAGGCGGGTGAGCGAGTCGCTGCGCCCGCGGATCACCTCTGACAGGCTGTCGGCCTCGGCGCTGGCCTTGGCCAGCTCTTCCCGGGCGCGCACCAGGTAGTCGGACCGGGCCTCGTTGGCTTTGAGTTCAAGCTCCGAACGCTGGCGGTTCAGGCGGATGACCTCGACCCGGCTGGAGGCGCCCATTTTCGCCAGGTTTTCGGTGATCTTCAGCTCGCTGCGCACCAGCCGCAGCGAATCCTCGATGCCGGCCAGGGTCTGCTCCAGGCCACGGCGGCGGGTCTGGTACAGCGCCGTTTCCGCTTCGATCAGCTCGGGCGAGTCGCGCAGGCTGGCCGGGAAGGCCAGCGGCTTGCCGGTCACCTCGGCTTGCAGCCGGGCCTGGCTGGCCTTGGCGGCGCGGTACTTGGCCTCGCTTTCGCCCACGCTGGAGGCGGTCTTGGTCGGGTCCAACTGGGCCAGTACCTGGCCGCGCTCGACCAGGTCGCCTTCGGCCACGTTCATCTGCGCGACGATGCCCCCTTCGAACGACTGGATCACCTGCTCCCGGGAGCTAGGGATGACCTTGCCGGTACCGGTGGAAACCTCGGTCACCTCGAACCAGGCGGCCCAGGCCAGGAACGCGGCCAGCATCAGTGCGCTGAGGGTGATGAGGCGCCCGGCGCGGAATACGGCCTGGTCGTCCTGCCCGTCCAGGTAGGACGCCGGGAGTTCGTGGTTGCTCATGCCTGCGCTCCTTGCAGTTTGGCCAATGCGGCATCGCGGGTGTCATCGATGACGATGCGCCCACCGTCGAGCACCACAATGCGCTCGACCCGTTGCAGCACGCTCAGGCGGTGGGTAGCGATCACCAGCGTGCGGCCCTGGCAGAAGCGCTCCAGGTTATCCAGCAGTTTGCGCTCGGTCATGTCGTCCAGCGATGCCGTAGGTTCATCCAGCAGCAGCACCTGTGGCTGGCGCACCAACAGGCGCGACAGCACCAGCGCCTGGCGCTGGCCGCCAGACAGGCCCAGGCCGCCTTCGAGGATGAGGTGGTCCATGCCCTTGGGCAGGCGGCGGACAAAGTCCAGCGCCCCGGTGGCAGCCAGCGCGGCCACCAGTTCCTGGTCGCTGGCCTGGCCGGCGCCGAGGGTCAGGTTTTCCCGCAGGGTGCCGTGGAACAGCCGCGCGTACTGCGGCAGCAGGCCTACGTCGCGGCGCAAGTCAGCAGGGTCGAGGTGGGCCAGGGCGATGCCGTCCAGGCTGACCTCGCCCTGTACCAGGTCCATGGCCCCGCCCAACGCCTGCAGCAGGGTGGACTTGCCCGCGCCGTTGCGGCCGAGCACTGCAATGCGTTCGCCCGGCTGAATATCCAGTTGCCCAATGTTGAGCACCGGGGGGGATTCTTCGCTGTAGCGGAAGTTGGCCTGGCGCAGGCGGTATTCACCGCGGATTGCCGGCAGGTGCACGCGCGCTTCGCCTTCGGGGTGGTCGACCGCCGACTGCATCAGCTTGTCCAGGCCTTGCAGGGCGACCTTGGCCTGCTGCCAGCGGGTCAGCACATGGGTCAGCTGGGCCAGCGGCGCCATCATCCGCGACGACAGCATCGACGCCGCCACCAGGCTACCGGTGGTGAGGTCGCCGGCGATCACCATCGGTGCACCGACCACGATGACCACGGCAAACACGGCACCTTGCACGTTCTGGGTCCAGGTCACCAGGCCGTTGGTGAGCGTGCGCAGGCGCAGGTTGGTGTGTGCACAGGCTGCGTTGTACTGGTTCCACTGGCGCTCGAAGCGTGCCTCGGCCTGCAGCGCCTTGATTTCGTCCAGGCCCTGGATGCTTTCCACCAGCATGGCGTTGCGCAGCGCCGACTCGCGCATCGAGGCGTTGGCCAGCCGCGCCAGGCGCCGCTGCGCCAGCAGGCCTGGCAGCAGCATGGCCAGCAGCGCCACCAGCGGGATGAACACCAGCACGCCGCCGATCAGCCAGAACACGAACAAGAACAGCAGGAAGAACGGCAGGTCGGCCAACGCCGTGGCAGTACTGGAGGTGATCAAATCGCGGATCGACTCCAGCTCGCGCAGTTGCGAAATGAACGAGCCGGTGGACTTCGGCCGCACCGAGTTGCGCAGGCGCAAGGCATGGCCGTAGACCAGGTCACTCACCCGCAGGTCGGCGCGTTTGCCGAGCAGGTCGGTGACCTTCAGGCGCAGCAAGCGCATGCTGAAGTCGAACACCAGCGCCAGCACCACGCCGCCGAACAGCACGTACAAGGTGGGCAGCGATTCTGCCGGGATCACACGGTCGTAGACCTGCATCGAAAACAGCACCCCGGCCAGCGCCAGCACGTTGGCCACCAGCGAGGCGACCATCACTTGCCCATAGGGGCGCAGGTCGCGCAGCACGATACGGGCGAACCAGTGGCGGTCGTAGGGGGCGGTATAGTCATCGGTGCGCACATCGCGCAGTGGTCGCGCCGGGCGCAGCAGCGCAACCCGGGTGATGCGGCCCTTGAGCGTGGCGCGGGGCAGGCGTGTGGTCAGGCCCTGGTCACCGGCGAACACCACCGCCAGGTCATCTTCTTCGGTGACTGCCTCGACGACGGCCAACTGGCCATCGTCCAGCTCCAGTACCAGCGGTGTACGCCATTGCCGCAGGCCCTTGGCATCGAAGCGCACGAAGCGCAGTGCCAGGCCGGCCTGGCGGGCCATGTGGCGAAGAATTTCGTCCAGCGGCCGGGCATCCTCCACCGCCGCCAGGCGAATACGCTGGGGCGACACGTCCAGGCGGTAGTGGTGCGCCACCTGCAGCATCACCTCCAGCCACGGCCCCAGGTCAGGCCGTTGGGCCGCCTCAGGCGCTGCTGCCGCTGGCTGGGTGGGCAGGGTTACATTGATCGAATCGCTCATGGCTGGATCTCCACACCTTGCAGGTTGCGCCCCTCAAGGCCAAAGGCCGCGCGCAGCGCGCCGGTGTTGTACAGGCAGTCGACATCCAGGCGCAGCAGGTCGGAGCGGGTGCCGGCAAGTTCGAACCGTGACTGGTAGATCTCCTGCTCGGCGTTGAGCAGGTCGAGCAGGGGCCGTGTGCCCAGGTCCAGATACTGGCGGCCATAGAGCATGCGCGCCTCCTGGATGCTGACCTGGCGCGCTTCCAGCGAACTCAGCCGGCGGCCCAGCCCGGAGGTTTGTGCCTGGGCCTCGGCCAGGCCACGCCGTGCCTGCAGGCGCGCGGCATCTTCGGCGGAGTCGGCGGCGCTCAAGGCGTGGCTGGCAGCGCGGCTGCGGGCGCTGATCGCACCACCTTGGTAGATCGGTACCTCGACGTTGAGGTAGATGCCCGCCTGGGTGCGGTCCATACGTGAGTTGTCGCGGTTGTAGTCGTTGTCCAGGTAATGGTTGACCTGGGGCTGCAGCGACACGGTCGGGTAGGCCTCGGCCTTGGCCTGGGCCAGCTCTGCCTGGCCTTGCGCACGCTGGGCCAGGGCCATCAGCACGGCCGGCAGGCGATCATCGTCTTGCGCAGGCCGCTTGCAGGCCTGGTTCAACGCCGCAGGCGACTGCTCGGCCAGGGCCGGCGGGGTCACGCGGCCCATCAGCGCGGCCAGGGTGGAGCGCCAGCGCTCGTATTGCGACTGGTACTCCTCCAGGGTGGCTCGGGCGCTTTCCACGCGGGATTCGGCCTGTACCACGTCGGAGCGGGTGCTGGCGCCCATGTCGCTGCGCTGGCGAGCCATCCCGGCAATGTCGCCCACCCCGCGGATCTGTTCGCGGGCAATGGCCATCAACTGTTCGTAGCGGCGGGTTTCGATCCAGGCATAGGCGGTGTCACGGGCCAGGTCGTCCACCACCAGCAGGATATTGGCCTGGGCCCGCGCGGCGGCGGCCTGCGCCGCGTTGACGGCGCTGTCGACCTTGCCGAAATCGTAGAGCATCTGCTTGAGCGACAGGTTGAGGGCCTGGCTGTTGCGATCGCCCCCGTAGCCGGTGTCATAACCGGTGCGGATACCGCCGGAAATCTGCGGGTAGTAACCCGCGCGGGCGACGTTGATGCCTTCGCCCTGTTTGTACAGGTTGCCGATCGCTTCGGCGATGCTGGGGTGCCATTGCGCGGCCTGCAACACCGCCTCGGTCAGGCCCAGGCGCTCGCCACTGGCGACCGGGGCCATGCCGGTGGGTGGCCGCGCAGGCACCGCCGCGGGCGCATCGCGTAGCAGCGATGGCCCGATGTGGCGCAGGTGGGGGTCTATATCATCGGCTGCCTGGGCAACCGGTTGGAGATTCAGGGCCAGGAGCCCGCAGGCTCCAAGCAACAACGGTGACAGCGGACTGCTTCGCTTCACATAGTTCCCTTACTGCTGGTCGTCCATGCCGCCGGGCGTTTGCCCGGCGGGTTTGCCGCGGCCTCAGACGACGTGAATGCCGTTCTGTACCCACAGGTGGTGGCTCGGGTCCTCCTGGGCCGTGTATTGGTTATAGTCGATCCCGTCGGCGGCCTGGTTGCCGACCAGGTTCCAGTTGTCAGTCATGTGCACCGAGTCATGGTTGTCGCCCTTGATGATCAACGTGTCGGTGCCGGTTTCGGTGATGGCCACCACGTCGGCCAGGTTGAGTGTCAGGGCCACCGCGCTGGTGTCGTTGAGGTCGATGGCCTCGATGCCGTGCACGCGGCCGACCAGGTTGCCTAGGTCGATGCTGACATCGCCGCCACCCCATTGCAGGGTGTCGGTACCCGTGCCACCGTCGACGCTGGCGAAGTTCTGGTCGACGATCACCAGGGTGTCGTCACCGGCACCACCTTCAAGCGTGATGTGCCCGCCCTGGCTGCCCACCAGGTGGTCGTTGCCGTCGCTGCCAGCAACCACATCGCTGACAGCGGCGACACTGGCCAGGGCGACTGCCTCTTCACCGCTGTCGGCCAGCAGCGACGTGGTGCTGACCAGGCCAGCGGCATTGTCCAGGTTGATGGTCAACGTTGCCGTGTCGGTACTGCCGTTAGGGTGGGTCAGCTCGTAGGTGAAGGTATCGTGCTGGCCGACCGCTGCGGCGCTGACCCCCGAGTTGAGGGTGTAGGTGTAGCTGCCATCGGCCTGCACCAGCAAGGTGCCATAGGTGCCCGCCACGCTCACCCCGTTGTAGCCGGGTATGGTGTAGGTGTTGGCTGCGGTCATTACGCTCAGCACGGTCAGTGCCGAACCCAGGGTATCGTCCGCCAGCAGGTTGCCGGTGGCCGCCGTAGCGCCACTGACCACGAACTCGTTCAGGTGCGTGGTGGTGGCATTGACACTGGTGGTGATCGAGCTGGCCAGGCCAATGCCGCCAGCGGTCACCCGCACGTGGTAGGTGCCTGCGCCCTGGTTCTGGAAGGTATACCCTGCGCCCCCGCCCAACAGGCTGATCAACGAGCCACCGCCTACCGATTGCACCAGCACGTACTGGCCCGTGGCCGGGTTGAGCTTGAGCAGTTCAAGGGTGGTGCCGTTGAGCAGGCTCAGCAGGTTGGCGGAATTGAGTACCACTTGCAGGTTAGCCGTGGTATCGGCAGCCACTGTAGTGGTGTAAGTGGCCTGGCGGCTGCCGATCAACGGCAGGGTCAACGAGCCCAGCGTACTGCTGCTGGTGTCTACCCGGTTGGCCAGGGTGAGGTTGCTGAAGCCTACGTCGTTGACTGCGTCAAGTACCGTGGCTGGCGCCGCGTAGTTACTGTCGCTCCAGACTTCCGTGGCTTGTGGGCTATCGATGCGCACATACAAATTGGCGCTGTCGGACAGACCGTTGGGGTGCACCAGCTGGTAGCTGAACACATCCACTTTGCCGACGCTGGCGGGGCTGCCGTTTGGCGTGTAGGTGTAGCTGCCGTCGCCGCGAATCACCAGCGTGCCGTACAGGCCTTGCACCGTGGTGGCACTGCCGGCCGAGACGTAGCTGCCCCCTTTGAGCACCTGCAGCACCGCGGCGCTGTCCGGGCCCCGCGCATCCACCACTCCATCGGTGCCCACGTCGGTGATGACGTTGCCAGAGGTGGCTGTGCCAGTACCGGTGAACTCGGTCAGGCTGGTGGAGGTGATATCCAGCGAGGTGCTGACATTGGTGATCAGGCCAATGCCGCCGCTGCCCACCGTCAGGCGGTAATCGCCCGCCTGCAGCACCCCGATGTCGACTCGCAGGCCTTGGCCCAACGGCAACAGGATCAGGTCCAGCAAGCCCTGGCTGTTACCGGTGGCCAGCGTGACCCAGGTTCCGCTGGCATTCTTCACCTGCAGGGTGAAGGTGGTGTTGTCCAGCAGGGCCAGTGCACTGCTGGTGGTCAGGGTCAGCGTGGGGTCGGCCGTGGTGCCGGCGGCTACCGTCCAGGTGTAGGTCTTGGTGAACCCCGCCAACAGGGTGGTGAAGCTGTCGGTGTAGGTCCTGCTGGCGGTGACCGCGGCCAGGTCGACCGTCGCCGTGGCGAGGTTATCGCTGGCGATGACCGGGGCGTTGGCATCCACATCCGGCGCAGTGATGCTGGCGTTGCCCGACACGTTGCCGCGTGGATCGCTCAGTGTCACCGCAAGCACCTGCCCGTTGTCCTGAGGGGGGCTCAGGGTCACGGTAAAGCTGCCATCGGCTTGCACGGTGGCGGTTTGCAGCACAGTGCCGCTGGCGCTGCGCACGGTCACGGTGGCGCCCACTTCACCGGTACCGGTCAGGGTGCTGCCGTCGGCACTGATCGCCAGGTTGGCGGCCGCAGCAGGTGGGGTCAGGTCCGGGGCGGTCAGCGTGGTACCGGTAGACACATTGCCAGCACTGTCGGTGAGGGTGACGCTCAGTGCCTGGTTGTCGATCTGCGCGGCATTCAGGCTGACCACGAACAGGCCGGTGCTGCCCACGGTTGCCGTACCCAGCACGGTCCCGGCACTGTTGCGCACGGTAACCGTGCTGCCAACCTGGCCAGAGCCACTGACCATTGTGCCGTTGGTATTGATGGTGGCCAGCGGCGCCGCCGGCGGGGTGGTGTCCGGAGCGTTGAGGTTGACGCTGCTGGACAGGTTGCCCGCAGCGTCCGCCTGGCGCACCACCAGCAATTGCCCGTCGTTCTGAGGCGTGGTCAAAGTGACGCTGAAGGTGCCGTCGGCTTGCACCACTGCACTGCCCACCGGACCGTTGGCGCCTTGCACGGTGACGGTGGCGCCGGCTTCACCATTACCGGTCACCACAGTCCCCGCGCCGTTGATGGTGACATTGGTCGGTAGCGCAGGCGGTTGCAGGTCGGCAGCGGTGTAGCGGGTGCTGCCGGATGTATTGCCCGCAGCGTCGGCCTGGCTCACCGCCAAGACCTGGCCATTGAGCTGCGCGGCGTTGAGGTTGACGGTGTACACGCCACCGCCATTGACCACGGCGCTGCCGAGCACGTTGCCACCGGCATCGCGCACGGTCACCGTGGCACCGGCCTCGCCGGTACCGCTCAGCACCAGGCCGTTGGTCGACAGGCTGGTCACCAGTGGGTCGGTCGGTGCGGTGGTATCAGCTGCCTGCAAGAAGGTGGGTTGCGACTCGCCGCCCACCAACGCCACGGCGGTGACCTGCAGGTACTCGCCGTTGAGCTGCGCCGAGTTGAGCGTCAGCGTAAAGGTACCGTTCAATGTCGCGCCACCGGTACCGATCAGGTTGCCTGCGGCATCGTACACACGGATGCCGACGCCGCTGGGCGCGTTACCTGTCAAGGTCAGGCCGTCGCTGCCCAGCGTCACGTTGGTCGGCGGTACTGGCGGAGCCACCAGCGGTGTGACATAGGTCGCCACCGCCGACGTATTGATGCCGTCGGACTGCGTGATGGCCAGCGTTGCCAGCGAGCCTGCTGCCGGCGTCAGGGTGATCTGGAAGTTGCCAGCGGCGTCTACCGTGCCAGTCCCTAGCACGCTGCCGCCCAGGCTGACGGTGACCGTGGCATTGGCCTCGCCCTTGCCGGTGAGCACGTTGAAGGTGTTGTTGATTGCCAGGTTGGTCACCAGGTCAGGTGGCGAGGTGTCGTTGGCCTGGTAGGGCGCAGCAACCGAGACGTTGCCGGCGTCATCGGTAGACACCACGCTGAGCAACTGGCCATTGTTCTGCGCCGGGCTGATGGGCACGGTGAAGCGCCCGTCGGCACCGACCTCCACCTGGCCCACGAGGGTGTTGTCCGGGCCACGCACGGTGATCAGCGTGCCGGCCTCGGCAGTGCCGGTCATCGACGTACCGGCCGGGTTGAGCAGCAAGTCGCTTGGCTGCACCGGTGCGGTGAGGTCGGGGGCGCTCAGCTCCAGGGGGGCCGACGGGTTACCGGTGGCGTCCTGGGCAATGATGGTCAGCGTTTCGCCGTTGATCTGAGGCTGGCTCAAACCGAGGACGAAGGTGCCATCCAGGTCGACCGTCACCTGGCCCAGCAGGTCACCGTTGTTGTTTATCACCGTGACCCGGGTACCGGCCTCGGCGGTGCCGATCAACTGGGTACCGCTGTCGTTGATGCTGGCAATGACGATGGCCGGCGGCGTTACGTCGACTGCCGTGACGGTACTGATCGGCGACACGTTGTCACTGGCGTCGGTGAGGGTTACCTGCACCTGCTGGCCATTGAGCTGGGCGGTGTCCAGGCCGACGCTGAAGGTGCCGTCGGCAGCGACCGTGGTGGTGCCGATTTGCGTTGTACCCACATAGACGCGCACCGTGGTACCCGCTTCGCCAACCCCGGCCAGCACATCGCCTGCCGCATTGAGCCGCAACTCGGTTGCAGCCGCGGGGGGCGTGAAGTCCGGCGCCTGCACGCTGACGGGCGCGCTGACGTTGCCGGGCGGATCGGCCTGCAGTACTGACAGCACCTGGTTGTCGATTTGTGCAGGCGACAACACGACGCTGAAGCTGCCGTCGGCCAGCACCGTAGCGGTTCCCAGTACGCTACCGGCGGCGTTGCTCACAATCACGGTGGCGCCGGCCTCACCCAGGCCAGTGACCACACTGCCGTCGGCGTTGATCGCCACCTGGGTGAGCGGGGCAGGTGGGGTGAAGTCCGGGGTCTGCAGGGTCGCTGCTGCCGACACGTTACCGGCGGCGTCGGCCTGGGTGAAGCTGAGCAGCTCGGCATTGCCCAGTGCCGGGTTCAGGGTAATGGTGAAGTGCCCGCTGGCATCGACGATGGCGCTGCCGATCGGGGCGCCGCTCGGGTCGGTCACGGTCACCTCGGCGCCGACTTCGCCGCGGCCGGTCAGGGTGACACCATCGCCGGAAACCGCCAGGTCGCTCGGCGCCGCAGGTGGTGTAGTGTCTGGCGCGGTGATGGTGCTGGCGGCCGACTGGTTGCCGGCCGCATCGGTCAGAAGCACCTGTAGCGGCTGACCGTTGGCTTGCGGCGAGGCGAGCACGACCTGGAAGCTGCCGTCGGCGCGCACTACGGCCGTGCCCAGCACGCTGCCATCGGCAGCCATTACCCACACGCTGGCGCCGGCCTCGCCGCTACCGTTAAGCAGGCTGCCGCCCCCGGCGAATGCCAGGTCTGCGGCGGCATCCGGTGCCACGCGGTCGGGGGCAGTGATGCTCACGCTGTTGGACTCGTTGCCGGCCGCATCGGCCTGGCTGGCGCTGAGCTGTTCGCCGTTGAGTTGGACGCTGCCCAGGGTGACGCTGAAGTTGCCGCTGGCATCGACCACTGTCGTGCCCAGGTCGATACCGCCTTCACCGACCACGGTAACGGTGGCGCCTGGTTCGCCGCGCCCGGTCAGGACCAGGCCGTCGCTGGACAGCACCAGGTTGCTGAGCGGTTGTGGCGCCGTAGTGTCCGGCGCCTGCAAGGTGGCCGGCAGCGACAGGCTGCCATCGCTGGCCATTGCGCTCACATGCAGCACTTCGCCATTGGCCTGGGCACTGCCCAGGTTGACGGTGAAGGTGCCGTCGTTGGCGACCGGGCTGCTGCCTAACACCGCGCCGTTGGGTCCGTAAACAGTGACCGTGCTGCCCGCTGTAGCGGTGCCGGTGACCGATAGACCGTCTACAGCCAGCACCAGGTTGTCTGGCGTGGCGGGGGCCAGAATGCCCGGCGCAGTCACGTTTTGCTCAGGCGAGGCGTTTTGCGCGGCATCGGTTTGCACAACGCCCAGGCGTTCACCGGTGAGCGCCGCAGGTGACAAGGCCACGCTGAAGCTGCCATCGGCGGCCACGGTTGCGGTACCCAGTACGGTTGCGTCCGGGGCGCGTACGGTGACCGTCGCACCTGCTTCGCCCTGGCCGGTAAGGGTCGCGCCGTCGGCAGACACCGCCAGGTTGCTGACCGCCGCGGGCGGCGTGGTATCGGCGGCCGTGTACGGCGCCGCTGGCGATACATTGCCCGCCGCATCGGTGGCGGTTACCTGCAGGGTCTGGCCGTTGGTCTGGGCACTGTTCAACGTGACCTGGAAAGTGCCATTGCTGCTGGCCACCGCGCTGCCCAGCACACTGCCGCCGGCATCGCGGACGGTCACGGTGCTGCCGGCTTCGGCGTTACCGGTCAGTTGCAGCCCGGTCGCCGACAGGGCCAATGCCGTGGGTGCTGCTGGCGGGGTGAAGTCCGGTGCGGTCACCGCCACGGCGCTGGAGGTGTTGTTGCCGGCATCGGTCTGGGTCACGCTCAGTTGCTGGGCGTTGAGCTGGGCAGTGGTCAAGGTCAGGCTGAAGCTGCCGTTGGCCGCGACCAGGCCGGTGCCGATGATGGTGCCGTCAGGCCCGCGCACGGTCACGCTGGCGCCGGCTTCGCCCAGGCCACTGAGGGTCAGGCCGTTGTTGTTCAGCACCACATTGGTCAGCGGTGCTGGCGGGGTCAGGTCTGGCGTGGCCACGGTCACAGCTGGCGAGGTATTGCCGGCGGCGTCTATTTGCGCCACGCCAATGGCCTGACCACTGTTTTGCGGCGTGTCGAACGTCACGGTGAAGCGGCCATCGGCGCCCACCGTAGCGCTACCCAGCACAGTACCGGCGGCATTGCTGACCTGTACCGTAGCGCCCACTTCACCGCTACCGGAAAGCTGCCTGCCGTCGGCACTGAGCAGCGGGTCGACAATGGCGGCAGGTGGCGTGCGATCCGGGGTAGCCAGGCTGGCGGGGCCTGATACGTTGCCTGCGGCATCACTGAGGGTGACCTGCAACGGGCTGCCGCTGACTTGCGCGCTGGGCAGGGTGATCTGGAACTGGCCGCTTTGGTTGACGGTGCCGGTAGCCAGAATGGCGCCACTGGCATCGCGCACAGTGACACTGGCACCGGCTTCGCCCTGGCCGCTGACCACGGTGGCGGCGGCGTTCAGGCTGAGGTTGCTGGCGGCGGCAGGGGCCTGTAGGTCAGGTGCCTGCAGGCTGGCGGCCAGCGACACGTTACCCGCAGCATCGGCCTGGGTGACGATCAGGTTCTGGCCGTTGGCGGCCGCCGGCGACAGGGTGATGCTGTACAGGCCATTGCTGCCGACCACGCCGCTACCCAGCACATTGCCCTGGGCGTCGGTGACCCGCACGTTGGCGCCCACTTCGCCTTGGCCGGTCAGCGTGCTGCCGGTGCGGTCGATGGTGGCGCTCGGGGCTTCGGGTGCAGTGGTATCGTTGGCGACCACGGTGGCCGGTACCGATGGCTGGCCGTCGGTGCCTATCCGTGCGCTGACCTGCAAGGTCTGTGCATTGAGCTGAGCGTTGCTGAAGAACACCCGGAAGACACCATCGCTGCCCACCGTCGCGGTGCCCAGCGTGGTACCGGCGGATGTCACGGTGATCAACGCACCCACGGTACCGGTACCCGTCAGCACGAAGCCGTCGGCGCTGATGGCCAGGTCCGCCGGGGTGGCCACTTCGCTGCCGGTCGGACCAGTCAGGGTCACACCGTCGGATTCGTTGCCGGCCGGGTCGATGACCACCACGCTGACCTCTTCGCCAGCGGCCAGCGGCGGGTCGACCGGCACCACGAAGGTACCATCCGGCCCTGCGGTGGTGGTGCCGCGGTCACTGTTGTCCGGGTTACGGATGACCACGGTGCTGCCCGGCTCTGCAGTGCCGCCAACGCTGCTGCCGTCGGGGCTCACAGTCACGCCGCTGGCAGGTTCCGGGTCGGTGGTGTCGGGTGCGGTAACGGTAACCGGTGCCGAGCTGTTGCCCGCCGGGTCGGTGACGATCACGGTCACGCTTTCGCCGTTGTTCTGCGGGGTTGGCAGTGGCACGTTGAAGCTGCCGTCGGGGTTCACTTCAACCGTGGTTTCCACGCCTGCGCCGTCACGCACCGTCACGGTATCAGCGCCCGGTGCATTGCCGCTGACCGTGCTGCCGTCTTCGCTGACCACCACCCCGGTGGGCAAGGCCGGCGGGGTGAGGTCGGGTGCAGTGATCGGGGTGCTGCCGGAGACATTGCCCGCCACATCGGTCAAGGTCACCTGCAGCGCCTGGCCATCGAGCTGGGCCGGGCTGATCGCGACAATGAAGCTGCCGCCAACCGGCACCACCACGCTGCCCAGCAGGTCGCCGGCGGCGTTGCGTACCTCAACGGTGCTGCCTGCTTCGCCCGTACCCTGAAGGGTGTCGCCGCCCGCGCTTATGGTCAGGCCACCCGGTGCTTGCGGTGCGGTGCTGTCGTCGGCAGTGAACGCCACGGATGGCGACGTGTTGCCGCCAGCATCGACCACTACCACCGACACGGTTTCGCCGTTGGTCTGGGCGGGGGCCAGGGGCACGCTGAAGCTGCCGTCCTCTTCCACCTGCGCGGAGCCCAGCAGGTCGCCAGCGCCGTTGCGCACCTCCACGGTACTGCCTGGTTCGGCCTGGCCGGTGAGTGCCGTGCCCGTGCCATTGATGCCTAGGCCTTCAGCGGCTACCGGAGCTTCCAGGTCCGGCGCGGTGACGCTGCCGGCGGTGGAGGTATTGCCGGTCGCGTCCGCCTGGGTGACGGCCAAGGTCTGGCCATTGAGCTGCGGTGGGTCGATGGTCACCTGGAAGCTGCCGTCCGTTTGTACCGTGGCAGTGCCCAGCACGGCGCCGCCGGCGCCGGTCACGGTTACCTGCGCCCCCGGCTCGCCGCTACCGCTCAGGCTGCCACCGTCACCCGCCAGTACCAGGCCGGTGGGTGTGTCGGGGGCCTGGGTATCCGGTGCCGACAGATCGACCGCGGTCGACAGGTTGCCACTGGCGTCGCGCTGCTCGACGGTCAGGGCCTGACCGTTGGTTTGCGGGGTATCGAGGCTGATTTCGAACGCACCACCGGCGCCTACCACGATGCTGCCCAGTACGCTGCCGTCCGGCCCGCGTACGGTCACGGTCGCACCCGGTTCACCGTTGCCGGTGACCGTGACGCCGTCGCCATCGATGGCCGGGTTGGTCACTGCTTGCGGCGGGGTACTGTCTGGTGCGGTGAAGTCCACTGGCCCGGCGCTGTTGCCTTGGCTGTCGGTGGCTTCCACGGTCAGGCTTTCGCCATTGCGCTGCGGTGCGTTGAGGGTGACGTCGAAGCGCCCGTCCCCGCCCACGGTGGCGGTCCCCAGCACATTGCCGTCGGCATCGCGCACGGTGACCAGCGAGCCGCTCTGGCCCTGGCCGGTGAGGTGGATGCCGGCGCTGTCGATGGCCAGACCCGACGGTTGCAGCGGGCCATCCAGGTCAGGTGCGATAACGGTGGCGGTCGAGCTGTTGCCAGCGGCGTCACGCAGCACCACGTCCAGCTCCTGGCCATCGGTTTGCGCCGGGTTCAGGACCACGCTGATCACGCCATCGGCGCCCACCTGGGCATTGCCCAGTACGTTGCCCTGGGCGTCCACCACCTGCACGCTGGTGCCGGGTTCGCCACGGCCGGTCAATACGCTGCCATCGTTGCTCAGTTGCAACTCGCTGGCCTCGTTGGGCGGGGTGATGTCCGGTGCGCCGATCTGGGTCGGCAGTGAGCTGTTGCCATCCGCGTCGATGGCTACCACATCCAGCAGCTCGCCGTTCGCCTGGGCAGGGCTGAGGGGGATGTTGAAGCTGCCGTCGTTGCCGACTTGCACGCTACCCAGCACACCGCCTTGGGCATCCCGCACTTCCACCAGGCTGCCAGCCGGGGCCGTACCACTGATGGCGCTGCCATCGGCAGCTACCACCAGCCCCGTCGGGCTGTCCGGCACGGCAATGGCCGGTACGGTGACCGTCAGGGCAACCGAAGGGTTGCCGGCGGCATCGGTCTGTTGCAAGGCAATGGCGTCGCCTGCGGCCAGTGGGCTGTCGAGGTCGATCAGGAAGGTGCCATTCGCTGCGACCACCCCGGTGCCGATCACGTTGCCATTGCCATCCCGGATTTCTACCGTGGCACCCGCTTCACCGCGGCCGGAAACGACCAGGCTGCCAGCACCCAGCACCACATTGCTGATAATGCCGGGCGGGGTGATGTCCGGGGTTACGTAGCTCAACGGCAGCGAGGTGTTGCCTGCGGCGTCGGTCACCTCCACGCTGACGGTTTCGCCATTGGCCTGCGCCGGGTCGAGGGTGAGGCTGAAACTGCCATCCGCTTCGGCGAGGGTACTGCCGATCACGTTGCCAGCAGCGTCGCGTACCTCTACCCGGGCACCGGCCTCGGCATTGCCGGTCAGGCTGACGCCATCGACCAGCGCCAGGTCGGTGGGTTGCAGTGGCGCCACCTGATCCGGTGCGGTCAGCGGGCTTGGGCTGGACACGTTGCCAGCAGCATCGGTCAAGGTCACTTGCAGTGACGAGCCATCCACCACCGGGGTGGGCAGGGTAACGTTGAAACTGCCGTCCTGCTGCACGGTGCTGCTGGCCAGCAGTTGGCCTTGGTCGTTGCGTACCTCTACGGTGGTGCCGGCTTCGCCGCGGCCGGAGACGGTGCGGCCGTCATTGCTGATCGCCAGGTTGGTGGCAGGCTCTGGTGGCGTGGTGTCGCCGCCGTTGTCGATGACCGGTGCGGTAAGGCTGCCCGCCTGCGAGGCATTGCCGGCTGCGTCGGTGGCAACCACTTGCAACTGTTCGCCCGCCACCTGGGCAGGGCTAAGGGTGATTTCAAACGCACCACTGGCGCCCACCACCACAGTGCCAAGTACGGTGCTGCCATCGGCCGCCAGCACGCGCACGGTGCTGCCAGGTTCGGCACGGCCGCTGACGGCGGTGCCGTCGGCGGTAATGGCCAGTTCGCTTGGCGCCACCGGTGGCGTGATGTCTGGTGCGCTGACCTGTACCGGCAGCGACGAGGTGCCGTTGTTGTCGATGGCTACCACATCCAGCAGTTGGCCATTGGCCTGGGCCGGGTTGAGGACCACGGTGAAGGTGCCTTCGGCGCCGACCACCACGCTACCGATCAGCGCACCCTCGGCATCATGCACTTCCACGCGGCTGCCCACGGGGGCCGAGCCACTTACGCTGGTACCGTTTTCGGCGACCACCAGGTCGCTTGGGCTGAGCGGTACGGTTACCAGCGGCACGTCATAGTCCAGCGCCAGCGAGGCGTTGCCGCTCGGGTCGGTCTGAACCAGGCTCAAGCGTTCACCCGGCAACGCGGCCGGGTCGAGGTCGAGCAGGAAGGTGCCGTTCGCGGTCACCACGCCGCTGCCGATCAGGGCGCCGTTGGCGTCGCGCACCTGCACGGTAGCGCCGGCTTCGCCACGCCCGCTCAAGGCCAGGCCATCGGCGCCGACCACGATATCGCTGACCTGCGCCGGCGCAGTGATGTCTGGCGCCTGGTACTGCAGTGGCGAGGAAATGTTGCCGGCAGCATCCACCAGGCGAATGTCCAGCACTTCGCCATTGGCCTGTGCTGGGGTCAGGGTCACGCTGAACGTGCCGTCGTCGTTGACCTGAGCGCTGCCCAGCAGGGTGCCCGCGGTATCGCGCACCTGCACGCTGGCGCCTGGCTCGCCGCTACCGCTAAGGGTGACGCCGTCGACCAGCGCCAGACCGGTGGGCTGCGCCGGCGCCTGCAGGTCCGGTGTTACCACCGACGCAGGGGCGGAGGCATTGCCGGCGGCGTCGGTCAGCACCACTTGCAAGGTGCTGCCGTCCTTGACTGCAGGTTCCAAGGCCAGGGTGAAGCTGCCATCCGGGTTGACCGTGCCGTTTGCCAGCACGTTGCCCTGGGCGTCGCGCACTTGCACGCTGGCACCGGCTTCACCGCGGCCGCTGAGCTGGGCACCGGCCAGGCCGACAAGCAGGTTGGTGGCGGCTTCCGGTGGCGTGTTGTCGCCACCGTCAATGTCTGGTGCGGTGACGGTGCCGGCCGTAGAAGCATTGCCGGCGGCATCGGTAGCGGTAACTTGCAGCACCTCGCCGTTCAACTGGGCGGGGTCCAGGGTAATGCTGAAGCTGCCGGTGGCACCGACTACCGCGGTGCCAAGCACAGTGGTGCCATCGGCCGCCAGCACGCGTACGGTGCTGCCAACTTCTGCGCGGCCGGTGACCACGCTGCCGTCGGCGCTGATTACCAGCTCGCTGGGGGTGACCGGTGGGGTGATGTCCGGTGCGGAGACCTGGGCTGGAAGGGACGAAGCACCGCTGCCATCGATGGCCACCACCTCCAGCAGTTCGCCATTGGCCTGGGCCGGGTTGAGAATGACCGTGAAGGTGCCGTCCTGGCCAACCTGCACACTGCCAACCAGCGTTCCGTCGGCGCCGTAGACCTCCACACGGCTGCCGGCCGGCGCGGCGCCGCTGATGCTGCTGCCATCTTCGGCGACTATCAGGTCGCTCGGGCTGGCAGGGGCAGGGGTGACCGGCACCTCGAACTGCAGCGCTTCGGAGGTATTACCGCTCGGGTCGGTTTGCACCAGGCTCAACTGAGCACCGGGCTGCGCGCCAGGATTCAGGTCGATCAGGAAAACGCCATTGGCAGCGACCACGCCGCTGCCGATCACGGTGCCGTCGGCATTGCGCACTTCAACGGTGGCGCCGGCTTCGCCACGCCCACTCAGCGCCAGGCCATCGGCACCGACCACGATGTCGCTCACAGCCGCCGGTGGCGTGGTGTCGGGTGCGGTGAATGCCAGCGGCATCGAGCTGTTGCCGGCAGCATCGACCAGGCGTACATCCAGGGCTTCGCCATTGGCCTGGGCAGGTGACAAGGACAGGCTGAACGCCCCGTCCGCACCGACCACGCCGCTGCCGATCACGGTGCCATCCGCATTGCGCACCTGCACGGTGGCGCCAGGTTCGCCACGGCCAGTGAAGGTGACGCCATCGACCAGGGCCAGGTCGGTCGGCTGGGCCGGGGCCTGCAGGTCCGGTGCGGTGACCGTGCCAGGTTGCGAAACGTTGCCGGCAGCGTCGGTCAGGGTCACTTGCAGGGCGCTGCCGTCGTCGACGGCTGGGCTCAGGGTGAGGACGAAGCTGCCATCCGGGTTGACCGTGCCGTTGGCCAGCACATTACCTTGGGCGTCACGCACCTCCACGCGGGTGCCGGGTTCGCCGCGACCGCTCAGCTGGCTGCCGGCCAGGCCGATCACCAGGTCTGTGGGTGCCAGCGGTGCGGTGTTGTCGCCACCGTCAATGTCTGGGGCGGTGACGGTGCCGGCCGCAGAAGCATTGCCGGCATTATCGGTAGCGGTAACTTGCAGCACCTCGCCGTTTACCTGGGCGGGGTCGAGGGGGATGCTGAAGCTGCCGGTGGCACCGACTACCGCGGTGCCAAGCACCGTGGTGCCGTCGGCCGCCAGCACGCGTACGGTGCTGCCGGCTTCGGCACGGCCGGTGAGCACGCTGCCGTCGGCGCTGATCACCAGCTCGCTGGGGGTGACCGGTGGGGTGATGTCCGGTGCGGAGATCTGGGCTGGCAGGGACGAAGCACCGCTGCCATCAATGGCCACCACGTCCAGCAGTTCGCCATTGGCCTGGGCGGGGTCGAGGGTGACGGTGAAGCTGCCATCGTCGCCTGCAACCCCACTGCCAAGCAGCGTGCCATTGGCATCATGGACCTCCACGCGGGTGCCGGCCGGCGCGGTGCCGCTGATGCTGCTGCCGTCTTCGGCAACCACCAGGTCGCTGGGGCTGGCGGGCGCAGGCGTGGTCGGCACCGCGAACTGCAGGGCCTCGGAGGCATTGCCACTCGGGTCGGTCTGCACCAGGCTCAGTTGCGCGCCGGGCTGCACGGCCGGTTCGAGGTCGATCAGGAAGGTACCGTTAGCGCTGACAACGCCGCTGCCGATCACGGTGCCGTCGGCATCTCGCACTTCAACGGTGGCGCCGGCTTCACCACGCCCACTCAGTGCCAGGCCGTCGGCGCCGACCACGACGTCGCTTACGGCAGCCGGTGGCGTGGTGTCGGGTGCGGTGAATTCCAGCGGTATCGAGCTATTGCCAGCAGCATCGACCAAGCGCACATCCAGGGCCTCGCCATTGGCCTGGGCAGGTGACAAGGACAGGCTGAACGCCCCGTCCGCACCGACCACGCCGCTGCCGATAACGGTGCCAGCCGCGTCGCGCACCTGCACGGTGGCGCCGGGCTCGCCGCGGCCATTGAAAGTGACCCCACCAAGCAGGGCCAATTCGGTTGGCGGCGCAGGTGGCTGCAGGTCGGGTGAGGTGACCGAGCCGGGGGGCGACTGGTTGCCGGCAGCATCGGTCAGGGTCACTTGCAGGGCACTGCCGTCGTTCACCGGCGGGTCCAGGGTGATGGTGAAGCTGCCGTCGGCACCTACGCTGCCGGTGGCCAGGATATTCCCGGCCGCATCACGGACTTGCACGCTGGCGCCCGGTTCGCCACGCCCGCTCAGCTGGCTTCCGGCCAGCGCCATGGCCAGGTCGGTCGGCGCTGCTGGTGGTGTGGTATCGACCCCATCGAGGTCCGGCGCGGTCACCGCGCTGGTGGCTGAGGTGTTGCCCGCCGCATCGGTGGCGGTGGCTTGCAGCACTTCACCGTCGGTTTGTGGTGGGGCCAGCTCGATGCTGAACACCCCGGTCGGGCCGACCACGGCGCTGCCCAGCTCGGTACCATCGGCAGCCACGATGCGCACGGTGCTGCCGGGTTCGGCGCGGCCGGTGATCACGCTGCCGTCGGCACTGACTGCCAGCTCGGCAGGTGCCGCGGGTGCCGTGATATCGGGTGCGGTGATCTGGGTGGGCACGGAGGACACGCCCTCGGCATCGAGGGCCAGTACGTTCAGCAGTTCGCCGTTGGCCTGGGCAGGGGTGAGCTCGATGCTGAAGCTGCCGTCGGCGTTGGCTACGGCGCTGCCAATCAGCGTGCCGCTGGCATCGCGTACTTCCACTCGGCTGCCGGCAGGGGCGCTGCCCGTGAGGGTAGTGCCATCGGCATCGATGGCCAGCCCGCTGGGGCTGGCCGGGGCAGTGGTGAGCGGTACATCGTACTCGACGGCCACCGAAGCATTGCCGCTGGGGTCCACTTGCAGCAGGGTCAGCTGGTCGCCGGGTTGCACGGCCGGGTCGAGGTCGATCAGGAAGGTGCCGTTGGCCGTGACCACGCCACGACCTAGCAGGTTGCCGTCGGCATCCCGCACTTCCACAGAAGCCCCGGCTTCACCATGGCCACTGAGGCGGGTGCCGCCCGCACCGACCAGGATATCGCTGACGGCATCCGGCGCAGTAATGTCCGGGGCGTTGAATTGCAGGGGAGGCGAGCTGTTGCCGGCGGCGTCGACCAGGCGTACGTCAAGCGCCTCACCGTTGGCTTGGGCAGGGGACAGGCTCAGGCTGAACGTTCCGTCCTGGTTGACCACCGCCGAGCCGAGCAGGTTACCGGCAGCGTCCCGCACCTGTAAGGTGGCACCCGGTTCGCCGCGGCCGGTGAAGGTCACGCCGTCCGCCAGTGCCAGGTCGGTGGGCTGTGCCGGTGGCAGCAGGTCGGGCGACGTCACTGCGCCTGGCTGCGACACGTTGCCGGCAGCGTCGGTAAGGGTGACTTGCAGGGTGCTGCCATCATTGACGGCCGGGTCCAGGCTAATGGCGAAGGTGCCATCCGCGCCGACGGTGCCGGTCGCGATGAGCGTGCCTGCGGCATCACGCACCTGCACGGTGCTGCCGGCTTCGCCACGGCCGCTGAGCTGGCTGCCGGCCAGGCCGATGGCCAGGTCGCTCGGCTGGTCGGGGGCCGTGGTGTCGGGCGTGTCGATATCTGGCGCGTTGATGCTGGCCGGCGGTGAAACATTGCCGGCGGCGTCGCTGGCACTGACCTCCAGGGCCTGACCATCGGTTTGCGCAGGTTGCAGGGTGATGCTGAACTGGCCGTCGGCGCCGGCTACGGCAGTGCCCAGCACTGCGCCGTCGGCCCCGCGTACGGTTACCGTCGAGCCGGCTTCGGCGCGGCCGGTCAGGCGCAGGCCATCGGGCGATACCAACAGGTCGATGGGCGTGGCCGGTGGGGTGGTGTCCGGGTCGGCGCCACCCCCGCCACCGCCACCCCCGCTGCCGGCCGCCGCCGCCGCACCGCCGGCACCGAGCAGGCTGAGCCCGGCAATCGCCCAGGTGGGCATGGCGCTGCCAGCGGTACCCAGGCCTGCAACCAGCTCATCCAGGGAGTTTACGTCTTCGAAGGTGAAGCCCTCGAATGCCGCCGCATTGTACTGGGCGTGCCACAGGGTGCCGTCCTCGCCAACGAAGACAATGTCGCTGCCGACACCGGCCTGGTCCACTGCGAAGAAATTGCCGATGGTGATTTTTTCCCCGGACTTGAGGGTGAGGACCAAGTCCTGCCCGCGCTGGGTGACGGTGGCCAGCTGATCGGGAGCCACGGGCATCTGCACGACGCCTGGCCCTTTGAGATTGATATTGCCCCAGGCGCTCTGAGTGGCGACTTCAGTTTGCTTATCGGCGACGACGATGTTGTCCATGGATGCTCCCTGCTGGTGTCCGGAACCCCCAGCCCGTTATCGGGCTACAACCGCAGTAACAGGACCCGTGCAGGGGTGTTACGCACAGCCTCGACCAGGCAGCCGAGAGTGGGGTGGTTAGGGAGATATAGCAGCCAGGCGGGAAGCAACCAGATGGCTTTCTGGGTTAATCCTTTTGTAGATAAACCTCAGCGAAGCCCCAGCCGACGGGCCAATCGGCTGAGGTTGGCACGGTCCAGACCCAGCTCGCGCGCCGCTGCCGCCCAGTTGTCCTGATGCCGTTGCAGGCACGCTTCGATCACCTGGCGCTGGTAGCTGTCGACGGCCTCGCGCAGGCCACCCTCGGGCAGGTTGGCTAGCGACAGCGGCGGGGCAGGGAGGGGCGTGGCTGCGGCCGCCGGTGCCGTTGTACGCACGTCCAGGTCGTTGGCCTCAAGGGTCAGGATACGTGGTCGGTCGGGGTGTTGGCCCAGCGCCTTGAGCGCCGAACGGCCGATCAGGTGTTCCAGTTCGCGCACGTTGCCAGGCCAGGCATACGCCAGCAGCGCGGCCTGGGCCTCACTGCTCAGGCGCAGGCTGTTCAGGCCCAGGCGCGAACGGTTCTGTTCGAGGAAGTAGCCGGCCAATAGCAGCACATCACGCCCACGTTCGCGCAGTGGCGGTACCTGCAGCGGGTACACGCTGAGGCGGTGATAGAAGTCGGCGCGGAAGTTGCCGTTGCGCACCTCGGCCGCCAGGTCACGGTTGGTGGCGGCGATCAGGCGCACGTCCACGCGGTGCTCGCGGTCCGACCCCAGGCGTTGCAACTGACCGCTTTGCAAAACGCGCAGCAGCTTGGCCTGCACGGTCAGCGGCAGTTCGCCGACTTCGTCGAGGAACAGCGTGCCGCCGTTGGCCAGTTCGAACTTGCCGCGGCGCTCGCCGTGCGCGCCGGTGAAGGCCCCGCGCACATGGCCGAACAGCTCACTTTCCACCAGGGTGTCCGGCAGGGCTGCGCAATTGAGGCTGACCAGCGGCTGGTTGGCGCGGCTACTGGCCTGGTGCAGGGCCTGCGCCACCAACTCTTTGCCAACACCGGTTTCGCCGGTGATCAGTACGGTCAGGTCGCTGCCACCGACCAGGCGGATCTCTTCCACCAAGCGTTTGTGGGCCGGGCTTTGGCCGATCAGTTCCTGGTGCTGGCCACTGGCCTGGCGGTAGATTTCGGCGCGGTGGTGTTCGTCTTCGGCACGCAGGGCCAGGTGGTGGATACGCTCGGCCACGGTTACGGTCGCGGCGGCCAGGCTGGCGAAAGCTTGCAGGGCATCCAGCTCCAGGCTCTGGAACTGCCCCGGCGTCAGCGCATCGAGGGTGACCAGGCCCCATGGGCGCTCATCGACCATCAACGGGCAGCCCATGCAGTCGTGAACTTCGAGCGAGGCCGCGACGGCGGTCACCAGGCCATCATAGGGGTCGGGCAGCTCGGAATCGCTGGCGAAGCGGGTGGGCTCGGGGCGGCTGAGCAGGATCTGGAAGCGCGGGTGTTCGCTCACCCGGAACCGCCGGCCGAGGGTATCGGGGCTCAGCCCGTCCACGGCCAGCGGTACCAGCCATTCGCCGTCCAGGCGCAGCAGCGCGGCGGCATCGCATGGCAGCAGGCTGCGCATGGCCTGCAACAGGCGGCGGTAGCGCTCCTGGTCGGGCAGTTCGCGGGACAGGTCACTGACCAGTGGCAGCAACGTGGTGAGCAAAGGCTTTGTGGTCATATGGACTCCAGTAGGTCTTTATGACTATACGGCCTACTGCGTCTTTTTGACATGGTGGGTATCAAGTATCTGATTTAATTGGAAATTTAAGTTGGCACGATTGGTGTAATGACCTAGGCATCATTCGAAGCCCTAGGCCCAGGAGTCACCGCAATGCTCAATGCCGACCAACGTGCGATCATCAAGGCCACCGTCCCACTGCTGGAAAGGGGCGGGGAAGCGCTGACCACTCACTTCTACAAGATGATGCTCAGCGAGTACCCCGAGGTGCGTCCGCTGTTCAACCAGGCCCACCAGGCCAGTGGCGACCAGCCGCGCGCGCTGGCCAACGGCGTGCTGATGTATGCCCGCCACATCGACCAGCTGGAGCAACTGGGCGGCCTGGTCGGGCAGATCATCAACAAGCACGTCGCCCTGCAGATTCTGCCGGAGCACTACCCGATCGTCGGCAGTTGCCTGCTGCGCGCCATCGAGGAAGTGCTGGGCAAGGACATCGCCACCCCGGCGGTGATCGAGGCTTGGGGCGCTGCCTATGGTCAGTTGGCCGACATCCTGATCGGTGCCGAAGAAGACCTTTACCAGCAAAAGGAAGCGGCCGAAGGTGGCTGGCGCGGCACCCGCGAGTTCCGCCTGGTGCGCCGCGAACAGGAAAGCAGCGAAATCGTTTCGTTCTACTTTGCCCCTGTAGACGGCAAACCGGTGCTCAAGGCCGAGCCCGGGCAGTACATTGGCCTGAAACTGAACATCGACGGTGCCGAACAGCGCCGCAACTATTCGCTGTCGGCGTTGTGCGACGGCAAGGAGTACCGCATCAGCGTCAAGCGCGAGGCGGGCGGCAAGGTGTCCAACTACCTGCATGACCAGTTGCAGGTTGGCGATACCCTGCAACTGTTCCCGCCAGCAGGTGACTTCACCCTGGCAGCCAGTGCCAAGCCGCTGGTACTGATCAGTGGCGGTGTGGGCATTACCCCGACCCTGGCGATGCTGCAGGCCGCCCTGCACACCGGGCGTCAGGTGCATTTCATTCACTGCGCACGCAATGGTGCGGTGCATGCCTTCCGTGACTGGATCGATGGCCTGGCGGCTCGCCACCCGCAGCTCAAGCGCTTCTACTGCTATGCCGAGGCGGATGGTGGTGCGGCCGATGCCGTGGGCGTGCTGAGCGAAGACCTGCTGGCCGAGTGGCTGCCGCGTGAACGGGACGTGGATGCGTACTTCCTTGGGCCGAAGGGCTTCATGGCGGCGGTCAAGCGCCAGCTCAAGGGCCTGGGCGTGCCGGAACAGCAGAGCCGCTACGAGTTCTTCGGGCCGGCGGCGGCGCTGGAGTGATGTAGTCGCCGTACCGGCCCTATCGCCGGCTTGCCGGCGATAGGGCCGGTGAAGGCTTGTGCATTTCCAGCGGCATGCCCGCATCACACCTTTCTGCCTATATATAAAGGAAAGATGAAAGCACCAGCGCCGCTTTCATTCTTAATCATCCTTTAATCACGGTATCCTTCACTCCCGGGTGTCGAGGGGCTTGCCCCTGCGCGGCGTCCGGGTACTGGTTTTTTGCCGCCCGCCGTTGAACCGACCTCGTTCTGGCCGGTCTCAGCCACACCGGATAGCCCTGCGCAGTGCTATCACGCCGCTTCCTCGGCACGCTCACAGGCCCCGCCCAGCGTGTAGACTTGCGCCAGGGCAGGCGGACCACGCTGCCACTTTCCATCGAAGGAACCGGTAATGAACGAACAAACATCGCGCCTGAATCGGGAACGGCGCTTTCTGGTGCTGCTGGGCCTGATCTGCATTTCGCTGATCGGCGGCGCGCTCTACATGCAGGTGGTACTGGGCGAGGCGCCGTGCCCGTTGTGCATCCTGCAGCGCTACGCACTGCTGTTCATTGCCGTGTTCGCGTTCATCGCGGCGGCCATGCCCGGGCGCCGTAGCCTGACCTTCTTCGAGGCCCTGGTCGTGCTCAGTGCCATTGGCGGAATGATTGCGGCTGGCAACCATGTGTATATACTCGCCAACCCGATGGTCAGTTGTGGTATCGATACGCTCCAGCCGATCGTCGATGACCTGCCGCTGGCCAAGCTGTGGCCCTTGGCATTCCAGGTCGATGGCTTCTGCAGCACGCCATACCCGCCGATCCTCGGTTTGTCGCTGGCGCAATGGGCGCTGGTAGCCTTCGTTCTGACCGCTGTGCTGGTGCCGCTCGGCATCTACCGAAACCGCCGCCAGGCTTAGACAAAAGTCCCGATTTGCGTGGGGTCTTTTACAGCCCGCGAGAACAGGGAAAAGTTGCCGCCCGCTTGATCTGGATCAATCCCAAAGCCTTGCAGCATGCGGCTTTGAGGCCTGGCAAGCGGGGTGCGACAAACTGTCGCGAAGTTGAACAATCAGTCGCCATTGTTGCAGATTCTGTAAAAGACTGTTGCTCAATAAGTCATAGTCAAGGGTTGGCGACCTAACTACAATCGCCCCCAATTCCCGTTCGGCACTGCTTGCGAGTCGCAGGATTGAAGGAAGCCCCAGCGCTTCTTTTTGCTGACTTCGTCAAGTTTCGCCCAACGGCGATACCGGGCGGACCCCCCTCCGCGTTTTCCCGCACCAAATGGACTTGGTCTGAAGTACAGGCCTGTTGCCTACGAAACCAAAAGCACCGCTAACCCGCTTGAGCCAAGGTCCTGCAGTCAGACCCAGGCAGGAGCGAGTACGGGCGCGACATGCCTCACTTGGCAGGACGAAGTGTTGGCTACCAAAACACAAATTGCATTGAAGCAAGCTGATCTAGAGGTCGTGAGATGAGTAAAAAGCGTTACCCCAGACTGTTTGGCATATTGCCCTTTTTAGGCATGCTTTTACTCAGTGGGTGCAACTGGACCCTGCTCGACCCGAAGGGCCAGGTCGGCATTGAGCAAAAGAACCTGATCCTGATCGCTACCGGGCTTATGCTGCTGGTGGTGGTGCCCGTCATCATCATGACCCTGGCGTTCGCCTGGAAGTACCGTGCTTCCAACAAGGCTGCCACCTACACCCCTGACTGGTCGCACTCGACCAAGATCGAGGCCGCGGTGTGGATCATCCCGATCCTGATCATCATCGCCCTGGGTTACGTCACCTACAAGTCCACCCACAAGCTGGATCCGTACCGTCCGCTGGACTCCGACGTCAAGCCGGTACAGATCGACGTGGTCGCGCTGGACTGGAAGTGGCTGTTCATCTACCCGGAGCAGGGCATTGCCACGGTCAACAAGATCGTCTTCCCGGCTAACACCCCGGTCAACTTCCGCGTCACCTCCGACGCCGTGATGAACTCGTTCTTCATCCCGGGCCTGGGCGGCCAGATCTACGCCATGGCCGGCATGACCACCAAGCTGCACCTGATCGCCAACGAAAACGGCGAATTCGACGGTATCAGCGCCAACTACAGCGGTGCTGGCTTCACCGGCATGAAATTCAAGGCTACTGCCACTTCCCAGGAAGACTTCGACAAGTGGGTCGCCGAGGTCAAGCAGTCGCCGAAGAAGCTGGACAAGGCCGAATACGAAGCCTTGGCCAAACCAAGCGAAAACAACCCAGTCGCGCTGTATAGCGAGGCATCGCCAGAGCAGTTCCAGCTGATCGTAGACAAGTACGAAGGCATGAACCGCGGCCGTAGCCACGAAGAAGCTGGCAGCAAAGATCTGGCCACAACCAAGGGTGTGGAATCGAGTATGCAACCAGCTGCCGGTGCAGAGGAGTAAGAGATGTTCGGTAAATTAAGCCTGGAGGCGATACCCTATCACGAGCCGATAGTCATGGTGACGCTTGCCATGATCGCGCTCGGCGGTATCGCTGTCGTCGGTCTTATCACCTATTTCCGCAAGTGGACCTACTTGTGGAGCGAGTGGCTGACTACTGTCGACCACAAAAAGATCGGCGTGATGTACATCATCGTCGCGATGGTCATGCTGCTGCGCGGTTTTGCCGACGCCATCATGATGCGTACCCAGCTGGCTGCCGCAACCGGTGGCTCCGAAGGCTACCTGCCGCCTGAACACTATGACCAGATCTTCACCGCCCACGGTGTGATCATGATCATCTTCATGGCGATGCCGTTCTTCACCGGCCTGATGAACCTGGCGGTTCCTCTGCAGATCGGTGCACGTGACGTTGCCTTCCCGTTCCTGAACTCCCTGAGCTTCTACCTGCTGCTGGCAGGCGTGCTGCTGGTCAACATCTCGCTGGGCGTTGGTGAATTCGCCAAGACCGGCTGGGTTGCCTATCCGCCGCTCGCAGGCATCCAGTACAGCCCTGGGGTAGGTGTCGATTACTATATCTGGGCGCTACAGCTATCCGGATTGGGTACGACGCTTACCGGCGTGAACTTCCTCGTCACCGTGATGAAGATGCGCGCACCTGGCATGAAGCTGATGGACATGCCGATCTTCACCTGGACCTGCACCTGGGCCAACGTCCTGATCGTTGCATCGTTCCCGATCCTGACTGCTGCACTCGCGCTGCTGACTGTTGACCGTTATCTGGACTTCCACATTTTCACCAACGAGCTTGGTGGGAACCCGATGATGTACGTCAACCTGTTCTGGGCGTGGGGTCACCCTGAGGTTTACATTCTGATCTTGCCGGCCTTCGGCGTGTTCTCGGAAGTGACTTCGACGTTCTCTGGCAAACGCCTGTTCGGCCACCACTCGATGATCTACGCATCGGGCGCGATCGCCATCCTTGGCTTTGCGGTATGGCTGCACCACTTCTTCACCATGGGTGCCGGCGCCAGCGTCAACACCTTCTTCGGCCTGGCGACGATGCTGATCTCCATCCCGACCGGTGTGAAGCTGTTCAACTGGCTGTTCACCATGTACCAGGGCCGCGTGCGCTTCACCCCGCCGATGCTCTGGACCCTGGGCTTCATGGTCACCTTCTCCATCGGTGGCATGACCGGCGTACTGCTGGCCGTTCCTGGTGCTGACTTCGTTCTGCACAACAGCCTGTTCGTTATTGCGCACTTCCACAACGTGATCATCGGTGGCGCGGTATTCGGCTACATCGCCGGCTTCGCCTTCTGGTTCCCGAAAGCTTTCGGCTTCACCCTGAACGAGAAGTGGGGCAAAGCTGCCTTCTGGTTCTGGCTGTCGGGCTTCTACGTTGCGTTCATGCCGCTGTACGCCCTGGGCTTCATGGGCATGACCCGTCGTCTGAACCACTCCGACAACCCACTGTGGGAACCCTACCTGTACGTAGCCGTTGTCGGCGCCGTGCTGATCCTGTTCGGTATCGCTTGCCAGCTGATCCAGCTGTACGTTTCGGTCCGCGACCGCAACCAGAACCTGGACGTGACCGGCGACCCATGGGGCGGCCGTACCCTGGAATGGTCGACTTCTTCGCCACCTCCGTTCTACAACTTCGCTCACATGCCTGAGAAAGTTGGCCTGGACTGCTGGCACGAAGCCAAGGAAGAAGGCGTTGCGTACAAGGTTCCGGCCAAGTACGAAGCCATCCACATGCCGAGCAACACTGCTACCGGTCTGTTCATGGGCCTGTTCCTGACCGTCTTCGGCTTCGCTTTCATCTGGCACATCTGGTGGCTGGTGGGCGCGAGCCTGGTTGCAACCATCGCTGTCTTCGTTCGCCACGCTGCACGTGACGACCAGGGCTACATGGTTCCGGCCGAAGAAGTGGCGCGCATCGAAGGCGAGCGTATGAAAGCGCTGGCCAAAGCAGGTGCTCTGCCTGCCGGCGCACGTGTCGAATCGTTTGAGCGGGTGTAATCAATGTCCAGTCAAGTAATGCACGGCGGCGCAGCTCATGGTCACGACCATGGGCATGACGACCACCACCACGACTCGGGCCAGATGACCGTACTGGGTTTCTGGCTGTACCTGATGACCGACTGCATCCTGTTTGCGTCGCTCTTCGCCACCTACGCGGTGCTGTCCGGCAGTTTTGCCGGCGGCCCGTCGGGTCACGACATCTTCCAGCTCGATTTCGTAGCTGTTGAAACGCTGTTCCTGCTGCTGTCCTCGATCACCTTCGGCTTCGCCATGCTGAAGATGTTCGATGGCAAGAAAGCAGGTGTGCTGGGCTGGTTGGCTGTGACCTTCCTGTTCGGTGCAGGCTTCATCGCGATGGAAATCTATGAATTCCATCACCTGATCGGCGAGGGCTTCGGCCCGCAGCGCAGTGGCTTCCTGTCGGGCTTCTTTGCCCTGGTAGGTACCCACGGCCTGCACGTGACTGCTGGTCTGATCTGGATGGCAATCATGATGTACCAGATCAACAAGCACGGCATCACGCCGACCGCCAAGACCCGCATGAGCTGCCTGAGCCTGTTCTGGCACTTCCTGGACGTGGTCTGGATCTGCGTATTCACCGTCGTTTACCTGCTGGGGGTTCTGTAATGGCTAACGCACACGACACTCATCACGAAGGTAATCACGGCAGCGTCAAGTCGTACATGATCGGTTTCGTACTGTCGATCATCCTGACCGCGATCCCGTTCGGCCTGGCCATGACCGCCAGCCTGCCGAAGAACCTGACCGTTCTGATCATCGTTGCCATGGCCGTGATCCAGGTAGTTGTGCACCTGGTGTACTTCCTGCACATGGACCGCTCGAAAGAGCAACGCAACAACGTATCGACGTTCCTGTTCACCACGCTGGTGATCGCACTGCTGGTCGGCCTGTCGCTGTGGATCATGTTCAGCATCCACTTCGAAATGCTGGCCAAGTGAGGTAAGACTGCATGTCCGTTAAGCACTTTATCCAAATCACCAAACCGGGGATCATTTTCGGTAACGTGCTTTCCGTGGCAGGCGGTTTCTTCCTTGCCTCGAAGGGCCATGTGGATTTCGCCCTGTTCCTGGCGGCGGTGATCGGTACTTCGCTGGTGGTGGCGTCCGGGTGCGTGTTCAACAACTGCATCGACCGTGACATCGACCACAAGATGGAGCGCACCAAGAACCGCGTGATGGTTCAGGGCGGCATGTCGCTGCCCCTCGCGCTGATCTACGCCACCCTGCTTGGGGTGGCGGGTTTCAGCCTGCTGTATGTCCAGGCCAACCCGCTGTCGGCGTTCTGCGCAGCAGTAGGGTTCGTCGTCTACGTCGGCTTCTACAGCCTGTGGCTGAAGCGCAAGTCGGTGCACGGCACCTTGGTCGGCAGCCTGTCAGGTGCCATGCCTCCGGTGATCGGCTACTGTGCCGTGAGCAACAGCTTCGACCTGGCTGCGGTAACCTTGCTGGTGATGTTCAGCCTGTGGCAAATGCCGCACAGCTTTGCCATTGCCATCTTCCGCTTCAAGGATTACAGCGCTGCCAACATTCCGGTGCTACCGGTGGCGCGCGGCATTCTGGCGGCGAAGAAGCAGATCGTGCTGTACGTACTGGCTTTCGTGCTCGCTACCTTGATGCTCACCCTCGGCGGTTACGCCGGCCTCGGCTACCTGGCCGTGGCAGCTGCCATGGGCCTGTACTGGCTGTACATGGCCTGGGGTGGCTACAAGGCCGAGGATGACAGCAAGTGGGCACGCAAGGTGTTCGGCTTCTCCATCCTCACCGTCACTGCCCTGAGCGTGATGATGGGTGTGGACAGCCAAACCGCTGCGGACGTGCTGATGACATACGCACGCTGAAATAGCTGCCTGTTTCACGAAAACCCCGGCCATGTGCTGGGGTTTTTTTATGGGTGTTTTTCCTGTGCCGGCCTTTTCGCGGGCTTGCCCGCTCCCACATGTACGGCGCAGGTCCCAGGGGCTGCGGGTAACCCTGTGGGAGCGGGCGAGCCCGCGAAGAGGCCAGCGCAGGAAAACATAAATCCTGTATTTTCAAAAAATACTTCTGAAAAGATCCAAAAAAACAGGAATTTGTCCTTTACAAGTATCCTGTCTCGGCACTATCTTCTGATCCAGGCCGCCACATCGGCCAGCGTCGCTCGGACGGTTCCGGGCGCTTACGTTCTCAGAGGAAACCATGGCCAACCCAGGTTCGCCGCGCCGCTTTGCGCGCATCGATCGTCTCCCCCCTTACGTCTTCAACATCACTGCCGAGCTCAAGATGGCTGCCCGCCGCCGTGGCGAGGACATCATCGACCTGAGCATGGGTAACCCCGATGGCGCCACGCCGCCGCACATTGTCGAGAAGCTGGTGCAGGTTGCCCAGCGTGAAGACACCCACGGCTATTCCACCTCGCGCGGTATTCCGCGCCTGCGCCGGGCCATCGCCAACTGGTACAAGGAACGCTACGAAGTCGACATCGACCCGGAGAGCGAAGCCATTGTCACCATCGGTTCGAAGGAAGGCCTGGCGCACCTGATGCTCGCCACCCTCGACCAGGGCGACACCGTGCTGGTGCCCAACCCCAGCTACCCGATCCACATCTACGGGGCGGTGATCGCCGGCGCCCAGGTGCGCTCCGTGCCGCTGGTACCGGGGGTGGACTTCTTCAACGAGCTTGAGCGCGCCATTCGCGAGTCGATACCCAAGCCGAAGATGATGATCCTTGGCTTCCCGTCCAACCCCACCGCGCAGTGCGTGGAGCTGGACTTCTTCGAGCGTGTGGTGGCACTGGCCAAGCAGTATGGTGTGCTGGTGGTGCATGACTTGGCCTATGCCGACATCGTCTATGACGGCTGGAAAGCCCCGTCGATCATGCAGGTGCCGGGCGCCAAGGACATTGCGGTGGAGTTCTTCACCCTGTCCAAAAGCTACAACATGGCGGGTTGGCGCATTGGCTTCATGGTCGGCAACCCCGAGCTGGTCAATGCGCTGGCGCGGATCAAGAGCTACCACGACTACGGCACCTTCACCCCGCTGCAGGTGGCGGCCATCGCTGCCCTGGAAGGTGACCAGCAGTGCGTGCGCGACATTGCCGAGCAGTACCGCCAGCGCCGCAACCTGCTGGTCAAAGGCCTGCACGAGCTGGGCTGGATGGTCGAGAACCCCAAGGCGTCGATGTACGTCTGGGCGAAAATCCCGCCGGCGTATGCACACCTGGGGTCGCTGGAGTTTTCCAAGAAGCTGCTGGCCGAGGCCAAGGTATGCGTGTCGCCGGGCATCGGTTTCGGTGATTACGGCGATGATCATGTGCGCTTTGCCCTGATCGAGAACCAGGACCGCATTCGTCAGGCCATTCGCGGTATCCGGCAGATGTTCCGGGCTGACGGGCTGGCTCGCAAGTAAGCTTTAGGGGCCGCTTTGCGGCCCATCGCGACACAAGGCCGCTCCCACAGGGGCCACGCAGCATCCGAAAGCTGCGCTGTACCTGTGGGAGCGGCCTTGTGTCGCGAAAGGGCTGCAAAGCAGCCCCAGGATCTTCAGCCGGGCGAGCTTTCCGCCTGCATTCCAAGGCTCGGCCAACCTACCTTCGGCACTCATTTCTCACCGAAGGGATCCCCCCCATGAGTGTCTTCACCGCCTATTTCTGTGGCACCGGCTCGCACCGCTTCGACCACGCCAACCCCAACTTCTGGAACGGCGAGCTGGTTTCGACCCTGGCCAGCAACGAGCAGGGCCACGAGTTCGCCCATTGGATTGCTGTCGATGGTCCAGGCAGCGGCAACCTTCAGGATGACAACCTGTTCGTGGAACCTGGTGGCTATTACAACTGGACCGGGCAGCTGTTTGGTCGCGGCTGGGAAGAAAACGTCAACCACGTGCTGCAGGTGATCAAAGGCGAAAGCAACTGGCAGCGCAACGAACTGAGCAAGGAAGAATACGAGCGGCTGAAGCAAGCTGGGGTGCCGATACCGGATGCCAGGTCTGCGGCCTCATGGTTCTGGCGCAACTACAGCTACGGCGCCCGCCACCCAACACCGCAGCAATTGCAGGAGGGCATCATCAGTATGTTCCGCAAGCCGCGCCTGCCGACCCAGGTCAACCTGGTGGGCTGGAGCAGGGGAGGGATCAGTTGCCACATGCTGGCCAATGCCATGGCACAAGACCCTGTACTGCGCGACATACCGGTGAACATCTTTGCCATCGACCCGGTACCGGGGGTTGGCAATGTGCAGCAGCAGCGGGTCAGCTTGGCCGGCAACGTGAAGGAGTACGTGGGGTTTTATTCGCGGGATGAGCGTTCCAAAGGGTTTGCCTGCGTGGTTCCTGCCGTGGCGAGCACCACACGCATCTGCATTTATCCAATGCCTGGCCGGCACGCCACGCTGGTAGGCAACGCATCGGTTGACGGCGCGAGCGCAGGCAAGGCGTTGGCTGAACCGGGGTTGATCGTTCGCCACTTTGCCGAAGTCTGCCTGGCCCGCTGGGGTGTGCAGTTGGGCAAGCGCCTGGCGTTGACCGACAGCCAGTTGATGCAGTATCACCAGCAAATGGCAGCGGCGGACGACCAGTACCAGGCCATGCGGAATGCGTCCTATACCGTGCTCACCGAGGGTGAGAAGGACGACCGCCTGGTGCACTGTGGTCAAGCGCCCATGCGCTTTAGCGAGGTGCAGGGTACAGCCTACGAACCCAGCACGGGCCTGGCCTTGCAGCGCTGGGACGCCGACACTTACAAAGCCATCTGCTAGCGTTGCCAGGCGGCCGGATCAGCGGCAATTTTTTTTGCATTGCCCCTCTATCCAGCCGCCCCTGCTTGGACTGAGAATGGCGCCGCGGGCCAGACCCGATAACAACAACCTTCCCTCCGTGCCATCATGTCCGAATACAACCCTTGCCTTGACTGCGGCGCCTGCTGCGGGTACTTCCGTGTGTCTTTCTTCTGGGGCGAATGCCAGTCTGCCGGGGGCGTTGTCCCGGATGACCTGGTAGTGCAGGTCAACCCTACCCGTGTGGCCATGATCGGCACCGATGCCAAGCCGTGCCGCTGTATCGCCCTTCAGGGCGAGGTTGGCAAAGAGGTGGCCTGTACCATTTATGCCAACCGCTCCAGCCCCTGCCGTGAGTTCGAGGCGTCGTGGGAGGGTGGGGTACATAACCCCAGTTGTGACGCTGCCCGGGCAGCATATGGCCTGCCACCGCTGACACCGCCTGGGGCCAACGAGCCGCATTGGCCGGATGATGGGGCCGAGGTGGCCTGACGCTTTTTCGCTGGCCTGCACTGGCCCTATCGCCGGCAAGCCAGCTCCCACAGGTACTGCGCAAAGCTCAGGTGTTGGGTCGCCATGGGCTGCGCAGCAGCCCCGGGATGCCGTAACCTCGCGCTTGACGTTAAACTGTCATCTCCCCAGCAATGGACAGGAGATCCGGCGTGACCCCACCCCGCAGTTTCCCCAGTGACCTCTGCCTCGACAGCCCGCGCCTGCAACTGCGCCCCATGCGCCATGCCGATGCCGCGCAGTGGCTGGCGATCATGGCCGACCCCGAGGTCATGCGTTATTGGCACCATGCCCCTTGGCAAAACCTGGCCGAGGCCGAGAGCGCCCTGGCCGCCGACCGCGAAGCCTATGCCAATGGCGACCAGCTCAAGCTGGGTATGTACCGCCGCGACAACGGTGAACTCATCGGCATGGTCCAGTTGTTCAACATCGACGATGTTTCCCGCCGTGGCGAGATCGGCTACTGCCTGGCCAGCGCCGTGCAGGGCAGGGGCTACATGGACGAAGCGCTCACCTGCTTCATCGATTACCTGGCCAACACCCTGCACATGCGCCGCCTGGAAGGTGAGATCGACCCGCGCAACCAAGGCTCGGCACGCACCCTGGAACGGCAAGGTTTCGTGCTTGAAGGCACCCTGCGGGCGCGCTGGTGCGTAGCCGGTGAGTTGTCCGACTCCGGCATCTATGGTCTGCTGCTTGAGCCCCCGGTCGCCTAGGAATTTGCCCTTTGCCCGTTTTCTACCTGAGCATCAGCCTGCTGCTGTACTCGCTCGCCCTGTTCTTCAACGGCGCGCACATGAATGGCGGGCATCACATGCCGGCGCTGCAGATGCTGCTGTACGGGCCATGGGGCTTGCCCTTCGGCTTGCACCAATGGTTTGCCAACCCGCTGCTGGCGTTGGCCATCCTTGCCCACCGGCGCTTTCGCCGGCTGGCATTGCTGGCCGGGTTGGCGGCGGCTTACCTGGCGGGCAGCAGCTTCGGCATCACCCGTCTGCCGGATAACCAGACTTATGAATTCCATGACCTCAGCGGGTTTGGTGCCGGCTTCTACCTGTGGCTGGCGGCGATGGGCGTGTTTTGCCTGGGTCAGGCCTGGCATTGCTGGAAGGCCCGCAGCGCTGAGGACATGCCCGGTTGGAACTGGCTTGATGTGGCCTTGATTGCGGCGTTGGGTGTGGCGGTTTATGCCGCCACACAGATGCCAGCGCTGCAATTCGAGCCGGGCAAGGTGCTGATTCCGCCGGTGCAACCCCAGACGCTTTGATACCTAAAAGGAGAGTTGGCATGTGCAAGCAATACCTGGCAGGGCTGGCACTGACCTGCGTGCTGCCATTGGCCGTGGCCGATGACTACACGGCGGCCTACGTGCAGTGCATGGACAAGGCCTCCAGTACGGTGGCCATGAGTGAGTGCATCGGGGCCGAGACGCAGGTGCAGGACCAGCGCTTGAACCGGGTGTACAAGCAACTGATGGGCAAGCTGGATGCCGGGCAGCAGAAAAGCTTGCGCGATGTGCAGCGCAAGTGGCTGGCGTACCGCGATGGCAATTGCCAGTTTCATGTGCAGGCCAGTGGCGGGACCATGGCGCAGCTGGAAGGCGGTACCTGCATGATGAGCATGACCCGCGACCGCGCGGCGGAGCTGGAGCGGGTGCTTAGCCCGGGGCAGTGAGTTGCCTGTACGGGCCTCTTCGCGGGCATGCCCGCTCCCACAGGGGTAGTGTTGGGAGCAACTGTCTTGTACTGCCTGGACTGGCCTCATCGCCGGCAAGCCAGCTCCCACAGGGATTGCGCCAGCTTATGGCTTTGAGCACGACAGTTGCCCCCACAGGGATTGCACAGGATTTGAAGTCGATGCGATCGAGGTGGGAGCTGGCTTGCCTGCGATGGGGCGCGAAGCGACCCTGGTTTTACAGGTGTGGCTGGCGCAGTGCCCGGGCCTTGAGGTACTCGCGCACTTCCACGGCATCCCCGGCAAACTCGATGCGCTCGGCCTTGGCTGCCCGCTGGTAGGCATACATCGGGTCGTAGTACTCGTTCAGCAAACCCTCGATCCAGCCCCGGTGCAGGTCCACCGCGCCGCTGCGCTGCTGTTCTTCCAGGGCCTGGCGCAGAACTTCCGATAGCCGTTGGTAGCGTTCGCCACCCAGGCGCTTGTGGATGTTGGCCATGCTCTGCAGCATGCGCTCGGCAAACAGGCGGCGACCGTCTTCCTGGCCATGCACGGCCATAAACTCGGCACTCAGGTTGATCACATAGTCGCGAAGAATGCGTTCCACGCGGTTAGCGAAGCTGTCCTCCAGCCACACCAGCGGATACCGCTGCATGCCTTGGTATAGCTCCAGCGGCAATGTGCAACTGCCGACAATGCGGCCTTCATCTTCCAGCACGAACTGCTCGACCCCTCGGGCACGCTTCTTCAGCACATCGATGGCCAACTGGTTCTCGAAATCGATCTGCGCCGGCTGCGCCGTGGCGCGCTTGCCGAAGCTGGAGCCGCGGTGATTGGCGTGGCCTTCCAGGTCGAGCACGTTGTCCAGTTGCTGCAGCACATCGGTCTTGCCGGTGCCGGTCAGGCCGCCGACCAGCACGAAATCGCATTGGGCCACCGCCTGCTGGGTCGTCCCCAGCAGAAAGTTACGCATGGCCTTGTAGCCACCTTTGACGCGTGGGTACTGGATGCCCGCTTCATCGCGCAGCCAGCCCTGCACGATCTGCGAGCGCAGGCCGCCCCTGAAGCAGTACAGGTAGCCCTCGGGATGCGCCTGGGTAAAGGCTACCCAGGCTTGCAGGCGGGCCTGCTTGGTAGCACCGCTGACCAACTGGTGGCCCAGCGCGATGGCGGCGGCCTGGCCCTGTTGCTTGAAGCAGGTGCCGACCTTCTGCCGCTCCTGGTCGTTCATCAGCGGCAGGTTGACCACGCCGGGGAAGGCGCCCTTGGCGAATTCGACCGGCGCGCGCATGTCCATCATCGGCACGTCTTCGAGGAACAGCTGGCGAAAATCGGTGCAGTCGGGGCGCATCAGATCACCTCGACCGCGTGGCTCTGTCGCTCGACCAGCTTGCCGATCGGCGCCAGTTGCAGGCCCAGTTCGGCGGCCACCGCCAGGAACTCTGCTTCACCTTGCGGGGTAACTGCCACCAGCAGGCCACCGCTGGTTTGCGGGTCGCACAGCAGGTGCTTCTGGTCGTCGCTGAGCGTACCGATCTTGTGCCCGTAGCTGTCGTAGTTGCGCAGGGTGCCGCCGGGGATGCAACCCTCGGCCAGGTAGTGGTCGACACTGGGCAGGCGCGGTACAGCGGCGTAGTCCAGGTGCGCGGTAAGGCCGCTGCCTTCTGCCAGTTCGACCAGGTGGCCGAGCAGGCCGAAGCCGGTGACGTCGGTCATGGCCTTGACCCCGTCCAGCTTGCCAAAGCGGCTGCCGGGGGTATTGAGGGTGCACATCCAGTCACGGGCCAGGCCTTGGTCCTGCGCGCGCAGCTTGGCCTTTTTCTCGGCAGTGGTGAGGATGCCGATGCCCAGTGGCTTGGTCAGGTACAGCTGGCAGCCGGCGCTAGCGGTGTCGTTGCGCTTGAGGTGGCGCTTGCTGACCACGCCGGTGACAGCCAGGCCGAAGATGGGCTCGGGAGCGTCGATGGAGTGGCCGCCGGCCAGTGGAATACCGGCTTCAGCGCACACGGCACGGCCACCGCGGATGACTTCGCGGGCGACTTCCGGTGGCAGCACGTTGACTGGCCAGCCAAGGATGGCGATGGCCATCAGCGGGTCGCCGCCCATGGCATAGATGTCGCTGATGGCGTTGGTGGCGGCGATTCGACCGAAGTCATAGGGGTCATCGACGATCGGCATGAAGAAGTCGGTGGTCGAAACCACGCCACGTTCGTCGTCCAGTGCGTATACCGCGGCATCATCGCGTGAGGCGTTGCCGACCCACAGTTTCGGGTCCAGGGCCTGGGTGCCGCTTTCAGCGAGGATCACGTCCAGCACCTTGGGGGAAATCTTGCAGCCACAGCCGGCACCGTGGCTGTACTGGGTCAGGCGAATCGGCTCGCTCATACGTACCTCAGCAGGTCAATTTGTTGCGCGATTGTAGCAAAGCTGGCCTTTGCGCCTGTGCCTCTTATAATTCCTTGGGCCAGTTGCGAGCTTCAAGCTTCAAGCAAAAGCCACATGCAGGCTGCTTTTGCTTGCAGCTTGCAGCTTGCGACTTGCGACTAGCAGCCCCCGCCATTGAACCGGAGAACACCCCATGCTCAAACGCCCCCTGGCGCTCGCCGCTGGCCTTGTGCTGTCCTGCTGTGCCGTTGTCGTGCAGGCCGCTGAAACCTTGCGGGTCAGCGCCATCCCAGATGAAGCACCCACCGAACTGCAGCGCAAGTTCAAGCCGTTGGGCGAGTACCTGGCCAAGCAGTTGGGCATGGAAGTGAAGTTCGTGCCGGTGGCCGATTACCCGGCTGTGGTCGAGTCGCTGGCTTCCGACCGCCTCGACCTGGCCTGGCTGGGTGGGTTCACGTTCGTCCAGGTTCACCTGAAGGACCCGACCGTCACGCCGTTGGTGCAGCGTGAGCAGGATGCGCAGTTCACCTCCAAGTTCATTACCGCCGACCCCAACGTGAAAAGCCTGGCCGACCTGAAGGGCAAGTCGTTTGCCTTCGGCTCCATCTCGTCCACGTCGGGGAGCCTGATGCCGCGCTACTTCATGCTCAAGCAAGACAACATCAAGCCTGAGGACTACTTCAGCCGTGTGGCCTATTCCGGTGCGCATGACGCCACCGTGGCGTGGGTGCAGGCGGGCAAGGTCGACGCAGGTGTGCTCAATGCCAGCGTCTGGCAGAAGCTGGTGGACGCCGGCAAGGTCGATACCAGCAAGGTGAAGGTCTTCGCCACCACACCGACCTATTTCGACTACAACTGGACCGTGCGCGGCAACATGGACCCGGCGCTGAAAGAGAAGATCAAACAGGCCTTCCTCGCCCTCGACCCGGCCAACCCGGCGGACAAGGCGATTCTCGACCTGCAGGCCGCCAGCCGCTTCATCGAGACCAAGGCCGAGAACTACCTGGGCACCGAGCAAGCGGCGCGTGAGGCCGGCCTGCTCAAGTGACAGCCTCGAACGCGGCCATCCACCTGCATGGCGCCGGCCTGCGCCACGGTCAGGTGCGCGCTCTCGATGCCGTCAGCCTGCAGATCGGCCAGGGCGAGCGCGTGGCCATCATCGGGCCTTCGGGCGCGGGCAAGTCCAGCTTGCTGCACCTGATGGCCACGGCCGTGCGGCCTGGCAGCGGGCGCCTGGAACTGCTCGGTGAGCAGCCCTGGGCGTTGTCGGTGCGGGCGCGTCAACGCTTGCGTGCGCGGGTCGGCCTGGTACACCAGGCGCCACCCTTGCCGCCGCGCCAACGGGTGGTCACGGCAGTGCTGGCAGGGCGCCTGGGGCAATGGGGGCTGCTGCGCGGCTTGTTCAACCTGCTGTACCCCAGCGATGTCGCAGGCGCTCGGCAGGTTCTGGCTGAACTGGGCCTGGCCGACAAGCTGTTCGTGCAATGTGGGCAACTGTCCGGCGGGCAGTTGCAACGGGTCGGCATCGCGCGCGCGTTGTATCAACGGCCGCAGGTACTGCTCACCGACGAACCCGTGTCGGCCATGGACCCGGTGCTGGCCGACCACAGCCTGGCTTTGCTCAACCGCCATGCCCAGCGCCATGGCGTTACCCTGGTGGCCAGCCTGCATGCGGTGGAGCTGGCGCTGGCGCATTTCCCTCGGGTGGTCGGTATTCGCGAGGGGCAGGTGGCGTTCGACTGCCCGGCCACTGCGGTCACCAGGCAGATGCTGGATGCGTTGTACGCCAATGAACACCTGGCCTCGCCGCCAACCCCTGGGGCACCCCTGACCGTGCACATTCCGCGATGCTGAATGCCAGCACCCGCGACCCGGCCTTATTGCCGCGGTTGCTGCTGGCCGTGCTGGCTGTGGCCGTCCTGTGGCCGGGTATCCAGTTGAGCGAGCTGAACCCCGGTGTGCTGCTGCAGGCAGAGAACCGGCAGCAGATCGCCCAGTTCACCCGCGCGTTCTGGCCACCGGCCCACGACGCCGATTTCCTTGCGTTGCTGTACGACGCCACGTTGCAGACCCTGGCCGTGGCGACTGCCGGCATGGCGCTGGCATTGCTGCTGGCGATCCCGGCTGGCTTGCTGGCCAGCCGGGCGTTGTCGTTGCGCGCTGCATCCAGGGGCGGACGGGCCGGGTTAGGGGCACGGGTGGTACGCCTGCCTGTGCGCGGGGTGCTGATTTTCCTGCGCAGCGTGCCCGAGATAGTCTGGGCGTTGCTGTTCGTGCGTGCGGTGGGGTTGGGGCCGACGGCAGGGGTACTGGCCATTGCCATTACCTACAGCGGCATGCTCGGCAAGGTCTATGCCGAGATTTTCGAATCGGTCGACCAGCGCCCGGCACATGCCTTGTTGCAGGCGGGCAGCGGGCGCTTGGCGGCGTTCCTCTACGGCATCCTGCCCAATGCCGCCGCCGAGGTGGTGTCGTACACCGTTTACCGCTGGGAATGCGCGGTACGGGCTTCGGTGGTGATGGGCTTTGTTGGCGCCGGGGGGCTGGGGCAGCAGATCGACCTGTCGATGCGCATGTTTGCGGGTGCCGAGGTTGCCAGCATGCTGCTGACCTTCCTATTGCTGGTGATCCTGGCCGACCTGCTCAGCCGCTTGCTGCGTTGGAGGTTGGCATGAACCGGGTGATCAACCTGCTACTGCTGGGGGCCATCGTGGCGGCGGTAGCGGCCTCGTTTGCCTACCTGCAGCTGGACTTGCAAGCACTGGTCGGCAATGGCGGCCTGGGGCAGATGGGCGAATACGCCGGGCGCTTCCTGCACCCTGACTGGTCTGCCGGGCACCTGAAAGCGGTATGGCACGGGGCGCTGGAGACCCTGGCCATGTCCGGGCTGGGCACCCTGTTGGCGATGGTGCTGGGGATGCTGCTGGCGCTGCCGGCGGCGGGCCGCTTCGGTTGGCCGTTGCAGGGCGCTGCGCGGTTGCTGCTCAATGCCCTGCGCGCCATTCCGGAGCTGGTGTGGGCGGCGCTCACCGTGCTGGCTGCCGGGCTTGGGCCCAATGCCGGCACCCTGGCCCTGGCGCTGCACACTGCCGGGGTACTGGGGCGGTTGTTTGCCGAGGCGCTGGAGAACGCGCCGCCAGAGCCTGCGGCGGCGATCCGTTTGCAGGGGGGTAGCCAGGTGGCGGCCTTCTGCTTTGGCACCTTGCCCAATGTGTGGCCGCAGTTGCTGGCGTACAGCTTGTACCGCTGGGAGAACAACATTCGCATGGCCAGCGTGCTGGGGTTTGTCGGGGCGGGGGGGCTGGGGCAGATGCTGTACACCACCTTGAGCCTGTTCCAGGAAGCCCAGGCCAGTACGGTGATCCTTGGCATGCTGGTGCTGGTGTTGCTGGTGGACATGCTCAGTGATGTGTTGCGCCAGCGTTATGTGCGGGCCTGACCGATAGCCAGGGCCGCAAGGCAGCCCCAAAATCCATCAGGCTCCCACAACCTCGCCACACTGCGCCTCGCGCTGCATCGATTCCAGGTTGCGCTCAATCGTCTCGCAGATGGTGTCCATCTGGATCTGGTGTTCACTGAACCTGAACGGGCTCTGCAAGTCGGTACCGATCCGCTCGATGGCCAGCAACATGAACCCCACCACCGTCGACGCCAGCGGTGTGAACCAGCCCAGCGACTCCACCAGCCCCACCGGCACGATCAGGCAGAACAAGGTGATGAACAGGCGCGGAAAATACACGTAAGGGTACGGCAGCGGCGTATTGGCAATCCGCTCCATGCCGCCCTGGGCATTGGACAGGTCCACCAAGGTTGCCTCCAGCCGCGCCAGGCGAATGCTGTCCAGCCGCCCGGCCTGGTATTCCCGGGCCAGCAGGGCCGCCGAGCCGCTGAGGATGTCGTTGGCGAAGTTGTTCGAGCGGTTGCGCCGTTCGAACTCCGCCGGCGGGATAAAAGCCATCAGTTCCTCCGGGCAGGGTTCACCTTTCAGGTGTGCCGCCAGGCAGTTCACATAGGCGACATGCCGGCGCAGCAGGGTGGCCTTGACCGGGTTCAGGCCGTCGTCCGTGTCATCGATCAGGGTCAGCGTCTGCCGGGCAAAACTGCGCGAGCTGTTCACCAGCGCGCCCCATAGCGTGCGTGCTTCCCACCAGCGGTTGTAGGCACTGCTGTTGCGAAAGCTCACCAGCACCACCAGCGCAGAACCCAGCAGGGTCAATGGGATCAGCGGTAAGGTGAACTTGCTGTTGAAGAACAGCATGAAGTCGATGGTGACCAGCACATCCCAGATCAGCAGCCAGAACAGCGACCAGCCGATGTAGCCGATGGTCTTCACCACCAGGCGGTACTTGCGGGCGATGACGTCTTTCACGCGGGGGTACCTCGGAACGCGGGGGATGCAGGATGGGACGTCGAGGGGCGCCGAAGGTTCGCCACCCTTGAGCGGGTGTATCCATAAGGATACGATTGGGTGGCCACTTGATGATGCCGAATGGTGTGAAGCCCAGCTGTGGATAGAGCAGCAGGCCGGCGGTGTCGTGATTGAAGCATGGCACTCAGACCTCCCGAGCGCAGGCACTAATCCCGCGCAGGCCCTGTAGGAGCGGGTTTACCCGCGAAGAGGCCATCAGCCTCACATCCTAGGCCGCTTTCCATCCAGCACCGCGCCCCGATTCACGGCTTGGCGGCCACCGCCACGTAGCCTTTGACCGCAGCCGGCGCCCTCGGCTTGGCCTTGCGTGCCAGCAGGTAGTGATAGCGCCGCCACTCCTTGTCGATCTCGTTGAACGACATGAACACGCTGATGCGTTCCTTGCCGATCAGGTCGGGGCGCCTGCCAGCGTCGATCTCGCTGGTCGGGATGATGGCCACGTTGATGCCTACGACCTTGCCATCGTCGGCAAACACCGGCCCACCCGACATGCCTTTGGTGATCGGGCCATCGTGTACCGAGTAGAAGACACTGCCAGGCGTACCTTCCAGCCGAACCAGCGACGGCAGGGCATGGCCCTTGCCTTGCATCGGCATCATCAAGCTGTTGTAGCCGACCGCCGTCACGGCCTCGCCCGGCACGTACTGGCGCCAGGCCGGTACCGTCGCAGCCTTGTGCTTGAAGAACACCACATCACCGAGGCCTTCGTGAACCACGTTGGGCAGGAAGGGGGTGTGTTTGGCGGTTACTGCGTAATCCTCGTTCCACTGGATGGCGCTGGCCATCAGCAGCATTGGCAGCGGAGCACCGGAGGTGACCACGAATGCCTGGCTGTAGACGGGATCGGAAACGTACGACGTTGGCACTCCATTGCACCCACCCAGCAGCATCATTGCTGCCACACAGGGCGCTATAGCTTTCATGGTTCACACAGGATTGAGGGGAAGAGTGCGCAACTATGGCTAAGTGCCATTATTTGGACAATGCTTTCGTGATATATCCGACGAATGACAGCTTAAGGGCTAATCAGAAGGGTAGACAATAGAATCGGGGTATCGGGGTGAGGCCCGGCGCCGTGGCGGTGGCGTCAAGACGAGGGGTAGTTTTGCGAGGCGAAAAAAAACCGACCATACGGTCGGTTTTTTCCGGATTTTGGTGCCCCGAGGGAGACTCGAACTCCCACTCCTTTCGAAAACGGATTTTGAATCCGCCGCGTCTACCAATTCCGCCATCAGGGCGTGTGGCGCGCAGTATAGAGAGCTGCCGCTGGTCGGTCAATCGGCTTTCATGGTCAATTTTCACACATTGGGCTAAACTTCCCGGCCCTGCCGAACCGAACATCATCATGCGCGTCGCCGATTTTTCCTTCGAACTCCCCGATTCCCTGATCGCCCGCCACCCACTGGCCGAGCGCCATGGCAGCCGTCTGCTGGTCCTCGATGGGCCGAGCGGCGTGCTGGCACACCGGCAATTCCCCGATTTGCTCGAGTACCTGCGCCCCGGCGACCTGATGGTGTTCAACAACACCCGGGTCATTCCGGCCCGCTTGTTCGGCCAGAAAGCGTCTGGCGGCAAGCTGGAAGTGCTGGTCGAACGCGTGCTCGACAGCCACCGGGTGCTGGCTCACGTAAGGGCCAGCAAGGCGCCGAAAGAGGGCGCGGTCATCCTCATCGATGGCGGTGGCGAGGCCGAAATGGTCGCCCGCCACGACACACTGTTCGAGCTGCGCTTCACCGAAGAGGTGCTGCCACTGCTCGACCGCGTCGGGCACATGCCGTTGCCGCCCTATATCGACCGCCCCGACGAGGGCGCCGACCGTGAGCGCTACCAGACCGTCTACGCCCAGCGTGCCGGTGCAGTGGCCGCGCCCACCGCCGGCCTGCACTTCGATGAAGCGCTGCTGGAAAAAATTGCCGCCAAGGGCGTGGAGCGCGCCTTCGTCACCCTGCACGTGGGCGCCGGCACGTTCCAGCCGGTGCGTGTCGACAAGATCGAAGACCACAATATGCACAAAGAGTGGCTCGAAGTGAGCCAGGACGTGGTCGATGCCATCACGGCCTGTCGCGCTCGCGGTGGCCGGGTGATCGCCGTGGGCACCACCAGCGTGCGTTCGCTGGAAAGTGCCGCGCGCGACGGCGTGCTCAAGGCGTTCAGCGGCGACACGGATATTTTCATCTACCCGGGTCGGCCTTTCCATGTGGTCGACGCACTGGTCACCAACTTCCACCTGCCGGAGTCCACGCTGCTGATGCTGGTCTCGGCCTTCGCCGGCTACCCCGAGACCATGGCCGCCTACGCCGCGGCGGTGGAGCAGGGGTACCGCTTCTTCAGTTACGGTGATGCCATGTTCATCACCCGCAATCCGGCGCCACGCGGCCCCGAGGATCAAGCATGAGTCGCACCTGTCGAATGTCCTTCGAACTGCTGGCCACCGACGGCAAGGCCCGTCGCGGTCGCATCACTTTCCCTCGTGGCACCGTGGAAACCCCGGCGTTCATGCCGGTGGGCACCTATGGCACGGTCAAGGGCATGCTGCCACGCGATATCGAGGCCATTGGCGCCGAGATGATCCTCGGCAATACCTTCCACCTGTGGCTGCGCCCCGGCACCGAGGTGATCAAGAAGCACAACGGCCTGCACGATTTCATGCAGTGGAAGGGCCCGATCCTCACCGACTCCGGTGGTTTCCAGGTGTTCAGCCTGGGCGCCATGCGCAAGATCAAGGAAGAGGGTGTGACCTTCGCCTCGCCGGTCGATGGCTCCAAGGTATTCATGGGCCCGGAAGAGTCGATGCAGGTCCAGCGTGACCTGGGGTCGGACGTGGTGATGATCTTCGACGAGTGCACCCCGTACCCGGCCGAGCACGATGTCGCGCGCACCTCCATGGAGCTGTCGCTGCGCTGGGCCCAGCGCTCGAAGAACGCCCACGCCGACAACACCGCCGCGCTGTTCGGCATTGTTCAGGGTGGCATGTACCAGGACCTGCGCATGCGCTCGCTCGAAGGCCTGGAAAACATCGGCTTCGATGGCCTGGCCATTGGTGGCCTGTCGGTTGGCGAGCCCAAGCACGAAATGATCAAGGTGCTGGATTACCTGCCTGACCAAATGCCGGCTGACAAACCTCGTTACCTTATGGGGGTAGGCAAACCGGAAGATCTCGTTGAGGGTGTGCGCCGCGGCGTCGACATGTTCGACTGCGTGATGCCAACGCGCAACGCGCGCAACGGGCATCTGTTTGTCGATACAGGGGTGATCAAGATCCGCAATGCGTTCCATCGCCACGATGAATCGCCGCTGGATCCGACCTGTGACTGCTACACCTGCACCAACTTCTCGCGCGCCTATCTGCACCATTTGGACAAGTGCGGCGAAATGCTGAGCAGCATGCTGAATACCATCCACAACTTGCGCCATTACCAGCGCTTGATGGCCGGTTTACGCGAGGCCATTCATCAGGGTAAATTGGCCGCCTTTGTCGACGCCTTCTACGCCAAGCGCGGGCTTCCGGTTCCGCCCTTGGACTGACTGTCTGCATCCATTATTAGAAAATTACATTAGGAGTGCCCAATGAGCTTCTTGATCCCCGCCGCATACGCGGACGCTGCAGCACCCGCCGCCGGCCCAGCCGGTACCGGCTTCGAGTGGATTTTCCTGGTCGGTTTCCTGGTCATCTTCTACCTGATGATCTGGCGCCCACAGGCCAAGCGTGCCAAAGAGCAGAAGAACCTGCTGAGCAACTTGCAAAAAGGTGACGAAGTTGTCACCAACGGCGGTATCGCCGGCAAGATCGTCAAGGTTTCCGATGACTTCGTGGTACTGGAAGTGTCCGACACTGTCGAACTGAAGTTCCAGAAGGGCGCCATTGCTGCGACCCTGCCAAAAGGTACGCTCAAGGCTATCTGAGTTACCGGTTTTATTTTCCAGTCGGGGCGCGCAACGCGCCCCGCGTCTTGAACGGGCGGCGTGATGCTGAACAAATACCCTCTGTGGAAATATGCACTGATCGTGCTGGTACTGGTGGTCGGTTTCATTTATTCCGCACCCAACCTTTACCCGGACGACCCGGCGGTGCAGATCAGTGGTGCCAGCTCGGCGCTGCAGGTGAACCAGGCCGACCTCGACCGCGTCAGCAAGGCGTTGGTCGATGCCAAGATCGCAGTCAAGGGCACCAGCCTGGGCGAGAAGGGCAGCGGGCTGATCCGCCTGACCAACCAGGAAGACCAGCTGCCGGCCAAGGATGTGGTGCGCAAGGCGCTGGGCGATGATTACGTCGTGGCCCTGAACCTGGCCCAGACGACTCCGCAATGGCTGCGCAACCTGGGTGCAAGCCCGATGAAGCTGGGCCTGGACCTGTCCGGTGGTGTGCACTTCCTGCTGGAAGTGGACATGGACAAGGCCATGAGCGCCCGCATGAAAGTCTACGAAGGCGAGGTCAAGACCTTGCTGCGTAAAGAGCGTGTGCGCTACCGCAGCCTGCCTCAGCAGGATGGTGGCATCATGCTGGGCTTTGCTGACGATGCAACCCGCGAACAGGCGCGTGCCCTGATCCGCAAGAATTTCAATGATTTCGACCTGACCACCACCGAGCGCAACGACCTTGCGGTGCTGCGCCTGGCGCTGACCCAGGCGAAGGTCGCCGAAATCCGCGAATACTCGATCAAGCAGAACCTCACCACCGTGCGCAACCGCGTCAACGAGCTGGGCGTGGCCGAGCCGCTGGTACAGCGTCAGGGCGCCAACCGCATCGTGGTCGAGTTGCCGGGTGTGCAGGACACTGCCGAAGCCAAACGTATCCTGGGTAAAACCGCCAACCTCGAGTTCCGTTTCGGTGCCGAACCGGGTGCGTCCAAGGCCACTACCGAGGTGTTCGAGTTCCGCGAAGGCGGCCGGTCCGCTGCGGTCGAGCGCGGGCTGATCATTACCGGTGACCAGGTTACCGACGCCCAGGCAAGCTTCGATGAACACGGCCGCCCACAGGTGAACATTCGCCTGGATGGCCACGGTGGCGAGCTGATGAGCCGCGCTACCCGCAGCAACGTTGGCCGCAGCATGGCGGTGATCTTCATCGAGCAGAAGCCGGTTACCCGCTACGTCAAGCAAACCGTCGACGGCGTCGAGAAAGACGTGGCCGTGCAAAGCTTCGTCGAAGAGAAGAAAATCATCAGCCTGGCCACCATCCAGTCGCCGCTGGGTAGCCAGTTCCGCATCACCGGCCTGAACGGCCAGGGTGAATCGTCCGAGCTGGCGCTGTTGCTGCGTGCCGGTGGTCTGGCTGCACCGATGTACTTCGCAGAAGAACGTACCATTGGCCCAAGCCTGGGTGCCGACAACATCACCAAAGGTATCGATGCATCGCTGTGGGGCATGCTGTTCGTCTCGCTGTTCATCATCGCCATCTACCGTGGTTTTGGCGTGATCGCCACCATCGCCCTGGCGGGCAACATGGTGCTGCTGCTGGCACTGATGTCGCTGCTGGGGGCCACCCTGACCCTGCCAGGCATTGCCGGTATTGTGTTGACCATGGGTATGGCGGTAGACGCCAACGTGCTGATCTTCTCGCGCATACGCGAAGAGCTGAAGGCCGGCATGTCGGTGCAGCGCGCCATCCACGAAGGTTTCAACCGCGCCTATACCGCGATCATCGACGCCAACCTGACCAGCCTGCTGGTCGGCGGCATCCTGTTCGCCATGGGTACCGGCCCGGTCAAGGGCTTTGCGGTCACCATGTCCCTCGGGATTTTCACCTCGATGTTCACCGCCGTCATGGTGACCCGCGCAATGGTCAACCTGACCTGTGGCGGGCGTGACATCAAGAAGCTGTGGGTTTGAGGGAGCTGCGATGAAAACCATCAACTTCATGGGCGTGCGCAATGTCGCGTTCGCCATTACCGTGCTCCTCACCGTGCTGGCGCTGTTCAGCTGGTGGCAGAAAGGCCTGAACTTCGGCCTGGACTTCACCGGTGGTACGCTGATTGAGCTGACCTACGAGCGCCCGGCAGACCTCAAGGCGGTACGCGCCGAGCTGGTCGACTCCGGTTTCCACGAGGCCGTGGTGCAAAGCTTTGGTGCTACCACCGACCTGTTAGTGCGTATGCCGGGTGATGACCCGCAGCTGGGCAACAAGGTAGCTGCCGCACTGCAGAAGGCGGGCGGCGACAACCCGGCTACGCTCAAGCGCGTCGAGTTCGTTGGCCCACAGGTGGGTGAAGAGCTGCGCGACCAGGGTGGCATGGGCATGCTGCTGGCGCTGGGCGGCATCCTCATCTACCTGGCCTTCCGCTTCCAGTGGAAGTTCGCGGTGGGGGCGATTATCTCGCTGATTCACGACGTGGTAGTCACGCTGGGTATCCTGTCGTTCTTCCAGATCACCTTCGACCTGACGGTATTGGCGGCAGTGCTGGCGATCATCGGCTACTCGCTGAACGACACCATCGTCGTGTTCGACCGGGTGCGGGAAAACTTCCGCGTCATGCGCAAGGCTTCGTTGATCGAGAACATCAACGTGTCCACCACCCAGACCTTGCTGCGTACCATCGCTACCTCGGTTTCGACCTTGCTGGCCATCGCGGCGCTGTTGTTCTTTGGCGGTGACAACCTGTTCGGCTTCTCGCTGGCCTTGTTCATCGGGGTGATGGCAGGTACCTACTCGTCGATCTACATCGCCAACGTGGTATTGATCTGGCTGAACCTGAACAGTGAAGACCTGATCCCGCCGACCAAGGCAGAAGGCGTGGACGATCGTCCGTAGCGGCTAGCCCAACACCGCCTGGCGGTGTAAAAGGCGCGAGTATTGAACTCGCGCCTTTTTTTTTGCTCCAAGGCTGGGAGAAGCGCGGGTTGCGACCCGCTGGTACGATCAGGAGGTTGACGTGAATAAATCAATGCTGGTGGGTGCGGTACTGGGTGCTGTCGGTGTGACTGCCGGAGGTGCTGTCGCGACCTACAGCTTGGTCAACAAGGGGCCTGAATATGCCCAGGTCACCGACGTGCAGCCGATCAAGCAACAGGTGAAAACCCCGCGTGAAGTGTGCAAGGACGTTGCCGTAACGCGCCAGGCGCCGGTCAAGGACCAGCACCAGATCGCCGGTACCGTGGTAGGCGCCCTGGCGGGCGGCTTGCTCGGCAACCAGATTGGCGGCGGCACCGGCAAGAAGATCGCCACCGTTGCCGGTGCGGTCGGTGGTGGTTATGCCGGCAACAAGGTGCAGGAAGGCATGCAGCAGCGTGACACCTACACCACCACGCAAACCCGCTGCAATACGGTCAATGACATCAGTGAGAAGGTGGTGGGGTACAACGTGAAGTACACCCTGGGTGATCAGGTAGGGCAGGTGAAGATGGACCGCGAGCCTGGGTCGACCATTCCGGTGGACAAGAATGGCAAGCTGATCCTGAGCGAGGCCGGGCAGTAAGTCTGAATGCGGTCCGCTGTTTTATGTGGGAGCGGCCCGAGGGGTCTGTGCCCCATCAGAGATTGTCCAACAAATGGGGCGCAGTTCCTTGGTCGGTGTTGGGCACATATTTGCAGCTCGACAACGCTCGGGAATTGATACACATCGGTATCTTCACACCGCCCGCTGTAGGAGCGGGTTCACCCGCGAAGGGGCAGGGCCTGGCGGCCAATATCTTCTGGGTATTCACCGTTGCAGCCACCACCGCATTCGCGGCTAAAGCCGCTCCTACAGGGGTTGTAGGCCAAAAAAGCCCCCGAGGGTTAATGCCAGTCAGTCAAGTAATTTGGGGCCGCTTTGCGACCCTTCGCGGGTATGCCCGCTCCCACAGGGGGTCGCGCATTTCTTGAGTTCAGCGCTGTGGGAGCGGGCGTGCCCGCGAAGGGCTGCAAAGCAGCCCCAGTAACGCTTAATTGACAGCGCTTAGCGCTTCAAGCTTTCTGGCAGGTGTGGCTGGATAGCGGTCAGCACGGCCTTGAAGCACTTGATGTTGCCCGCAACGATGTGGCCTTTGTCGAGGAAGTCGTGGCCACCGTTGAAGTCGCTAACCAAGCCACCGGCTTCCTGAATCAGCAGCACGCCGGCGGCCATGTCCCACTCGGACAGCCCCGATTCCCAGAAGGCGTCGAAGCGGCCGGCAGCAACGTAGGCCAGGTCCAGGCTGGCAGCGCCGGCGCGGCGGATGCCGGCAGTCTGGCCGGTCAAGGCGCGGAACATGCCCAGGTAGTTGTCGAGGTCGGCCATCTGGCTGTCGCGGAACGGGAAGCCGGTACCCAGCAGGGCGCCTTCCAGGCTGGTGCGCGAGCTGACACGCAGGCGGCGGCCATTGAGTTGGGCGCCACGGCCACGGCTGGCGGTGAATTCTTCCTGGCGAACCGGGTCGACGATCACGGCGTGCTCAAGGCGGCCACGGTATTTGCAGGCAATGCTGACAGCGAAGTGCGGGATGCCACGCAGGAAATTGGTGGTGCCGTCCAGCGGGTCGATGATCCACAGGTAATCCTTGCCCTCTTCACCGGTGCCGGCGTGCAGGCCGGTTTCTTCACCCTGGATGGAGTGGTTCGGGTAGGCCTTGCGCAGGGCGTTGACGATGGTCTGCTCGGCGGCGCGATCGACTTCGGAAACGTAGTCCTTGGCCTCTTTCTCATCGACCTTGATGCTATCCAGGCGTTCGATGGAGCGGAAAATCAGTTCACTGGCGCTGCGAGCGGCGCGCAGGGCGATATTCAGCATAGGCTGCATGGGCGGGTCACCTGGAGATGTTAAAGAAGAAAGCCGATCATTCTAGCAGAAAACTGTGGCGGCAGAAGGGGCACATTTGCTTTCGTGGCGTTACGTCTGTCGGTTCTGTAAGATCCAAGCCCCTGATTCCTGCATCTGTGAGCACAACACCTTGCTGCAAAATATTCGTGTTGTTCTGGTCAATACCAGCCACCCCGGCAACATCGGCGGCGCTGCGCGTGCCATGAAAAACATGGGCTTGTCGCGCCTGGTGCTGGTGCAGCCGAAAGAGTTCCCCGCCGTGGATGCCAGTGCCCGCGCCTCTGGTGCCGACGATGTGCTGGGCAATGCCCAGGTGGTCGACAGCCTCGAACAGGCCCTGGTCGGCTGCAACCTGGTGATGGGCACCAGCGCCCGCGAGCGCAGCATTCCCTGGCCGTTGATCGGCCCGCGTGAATGTGGCGAAAAGGCGGTGGCGCATGCCAATGGTGGCGAAGAAATCGCCCTGGTGTTCGGGCGCGAACACGCCGGCCTGACCAACGAAGAGCTGCAGCGATGTCACTTCCACGTGCACATTCCCTCCAACCCCGACTTCAGCTCGCTGAACCTGGCTGCCGCCGTGCAAGTGCTCGCCTATGAGGTGCGCATGGCCTGGTTGGCCGCCGGTGTGGCACCGGCCCAGGTCGAGAAGGTTGATGCCAGCGAGCTGGCGACCATGGACGAAATGGAGCTGTTCTACGACCACCTGGAGAAAACCCTGGTGGGCATCGGCTTCCTCGACCCTGCAAAGCCCAAGCACCTGATGCCGCGCTTGCGCCGGCTGTACGGGCGGGTGGCGGTCGAGCGTTCGGAAATGAGCATTTTGCGCGGCATCCTGACCGAGACCCAGAAAGTGGTCCGGGGCGAGCCGCATAAACGGAAGGACTGAAAGATGTTTGAACGCCTGCGTGAAGATATTCAAAGCGTATTCCACCGTGACCCGGCTGCGCGCAATGCCTTCGAGGTGCTCACCTGCTACCCGGGCATGCATGCCATCTGGCTGCACCGCCTGGGTAATGCCTTGTGGCGGCGCGACTTCAAGTGGCTGGCGCGCCTGGTCTCGAACTTTGGTCGCTGGCTCACCGGTATCGAGATTCACCCGGGTGCCACCATCGGCCGGCGTTTCTTCATCGACCACGGCATGGGCATCGTCATCGGCGAAACCGCCGAAATCGGCGATGACGTCACCCTGTACCAGGGCGTTACGCTGGGCGGCACCAGCTGGAACAAGGGCAAGCGCCACCCCACCCTGGAAAACGGCGTGGTTGTAGGGGCGGGGGCCAAGGTGCTGGGCCCGTTCACCGTGGGTGCGGGGGCCAAGATCGGCTCCAATGCGGTGGTGACCAAGGCGGTCCCGGCCGGTGCCACGGCAGTGGGCATCCCCGGGCGCATCATCGTCAAGAGCGAAGACAGCGAAGTGGAGGCCAAGCGCAAGGCCATGGCCGAGAAGATCGGCTTCGACGCCTACGGTGTGAGTGGCGACATGCCTGACCCGGTGGCGCGCGCCATTGGCCAGATGCTCGACCACCTGCAGGCCGTCGACGAGCGGCTGGAGGGTATGTGCGGCGCGTTGACGAAAATGGGCAGTGACTACTGCGCCAAAGAGCTGCCGGCCCTGCCTGAAGATGACTTCACCGAAGCGGCCCAGCCCGTCAGGCGCGACACTCAGCCGCATTGATTGCGCCGCGGCGCACCGAGGTAGACATACGGGGCGTGTGCTCACGCCCCTCGTCTGCTACAATCGCGCCGCCTCCCAGATGCAAACCCGACTAAAGCAGTAGGTCTAATAGTTGACTTAAATGCTCGGGAATCGCATACTTGCACACATCCCGAAACTCCCGTGGTACCCAATAGCCATGCGACTGACTACCAAAGGCCGATACGCCGTGACTGCCATGCTCGACCTGGCGTTGCACGCGCAGCATGGGCCGGTGTCTTTGGCCGATATTTCCGAGCGCCAGGGCATTTCCCTCTCTTATCTGGAGCAGCTGTTCGCCAAGCTGCGCCGTAGCAGCCTGGTTTCCAGTGTGCGCGGCCCAGGTGGCGGCTATCAGCTGTCGCGCGGTATGGAAACCATCCAGGTGGCACAGGTCATCGACGCGGTCAACGAATCGGTCGATGCCACCCGTTGCCAGGGCCTCGGGGACTGCCATGCCGGTGATACCTGCCTGACCCACCACCTGTGGTGCGACCTCAGCCAGCAGATCCATGAATTCCTCAGCGGCATCAGCCTGGCCGACCTTGTCATGCGCCGTGAGGTGCAGGAAGTCGCCCAGCGCCAGGACTTGCGTCGTGTCGCAGGCCGAACCGCCCAGCTGGACAAGATTGAGACGTCTGCCGTCGATTGACCCTTAGCCACGACGAGCGACGCCACCGCCTGATAGGAGAGACAAATGAAGTTGCCGATCTACCTCGATTACTCCGCGACTACGCCGGTTGACCCACGCGTCGCCCAGAAAATGGCCGAATGCCTGCTGGTTGACGGGAACTTCGGTAACCCGGCTTCGCGCTCCCACGTGTTCGGCTGGAAGGCCGAAGAAGCGGTCGAGAACGGCCGCCGCCAGGTTGCCGAGCTGATCAACGCCGACCCGCGCGAGATCGTCTGGACCAGCGGTGCCACCGAGTCCGACAACCTCGCCCTCAAAGGCGTGGCGCACTTCTATCAGACCAAGGGCAAGCACATCATCACCTCCAAGATCGAGCACAAGGCGGTACTGGATACCGCTCGCCAGCTGGAGCGTGAAGGTTTCGAAGTCACCTACCTGGAGCCAGGCGAAGACGGTATCGTCACCCCGGCGATGGTCGAGGCCGTGCTGCGTGACGACACTATTCTGGTGTCGCTGATGCACGTGAACAACGAAGTCGGCTCGATCAACGACATCGCCGCCATCGGTGAGCTGACCCGTGCGCGTGGCGTGCTGTTCCATGTCGATGCCGCCCAGTCGGCCGGCAAGGTGGAAATCGACGTGCAGAAGCTGAAGGTCGACCTGATGTCGTTCTCGGCGCACAAAGCCTACGGCCCGAAAGGCATCGGCGCGCTGTACGTCAGCCGCAAGCCGCGTGTGCGTCTGGAAGCCATCATCCACGGTGGTGGTCATGAGCGCGGCATGCGTTCGGGCACCCTGCCGACCCACCAGATCGTCGGCATGGGCGAGGCATTCGCCATCGCCAAGCAGGAAATGGCCGCCGAAAACGTACGCATCAAGGCCCTGAGCGACCGCTTCTTCAAGCAGGTCTCCAGCCTTGAAGAGCTGTACGTCAACGGTAGCCAGACTGCCCGCGTACCGCACAACCTGAACCTGAGCTTCAACTACGTCGAAGGCGAATCGCTGCTGATGTCGCTGAAGGACATCGCCGTATCGTCCGGTTCGGCGTGCACCTCCGCGTCGCTCGAGCCGTCGTACGTACTGCGCGCTCTGGGCCGCAACGACGAGCTGGCGCACAGCTCGATCCGCTTCTCTTTCGGCCGCTTCACCACCGAAGAAGAAGTCGACTACGCCGCGCAGAAAGTCTGCGAGGCCGTCAACAAACTGCGTGAACTGTCGCCGCTGTGGGATATGTACAAAGACGGCGTTGACATCTCCAAGATCGAGTGGGCCGCCCACTAAGCAGTCGCCGGCAAGAGCGGCTCCCTGATGAGGAAGGAATTGCACCATGGCATACAGTGAAAAGGTCATCGACCACTACGAAAACCCACGCAACGTCGGCAAGATGAATGCCGAAGACCCGGATGTCGGTACCGGCATGGTCGGCGCCCCTGCGTGTGGCGACGTGATGCGTCTGCAAATCAAGGTCAACGAACAGGGCGTGATCGAAGACGCCAAGTTCAAGACCTACGGTTGCGGTTCGGCCATCGCTTCCAGCTCCCTCGCTACCGAGTGGATGAAGGGCAAGACCCTGGACGAAGCCGAAACCATCAAGAACACCCAGCTGGCAGAAGAACTGGCGTTGCCGCCGGTCAAGATCCACTGCTCGGTACTCGCCGAAGATGCCATCAAGGCAGCTGTGCGCGATTACAAGCAGAAGAAAGGCTTGATCTAAGCCGCCTGTTGCGAGGTAAGGAGTCCTGATGGCTATCAGCATGACAGAAGCCGCCGCCAACCACATTCGCCGCTCCCTCGATGGGCGCGGCAAAGGTGAGGGCATTCGCCTGGGCGTGCGCACCACCGGTTGCTCGGGCCTGGCCTACGTGCTGGAGTTCGTTGACGAACTGGCCGACGAAGACCAGGTGTTCGAAAACCACGGCGTCAAGGTGATCATCGATCCCAAGAGCCTGGTGTACCTCGACGGTACCGAGCTGGACTTCGTCAAGGAAGGGTTGAACGAAGGCTTCAAGTTCAACAACCCCAACGTGCGCGGTGAGTGTGGCTGCGGCGAAAGCTTCAACGTTTGAGGCCGGCTGTGGGTACTCCTTGTCACTACGCATTGTTTGACCTCCAGCCAAGCTTCCGCCTGGATCTCGACAAGCTGGCCACTCGCTACCGCGAGCTGGCCCGCGAAGTCCATCCCGACCGTTTTGCCGACGCCTCCGAGCGGGAGCAGCGGGTCGCGCTGGAAAAGTCCGCAGCCCTCAACGACGCCTACCAGACGCTGCGCAGTGCGCCGCGTCGTGCCCGCTATCTGCTGGCCATCAGCGGTCACGAAGTGCCCCAGGAAGTCACGGTCCACGACCCGGACTTTTTGTTGCAGCAGATGCAGTGGCGCGAAGAGCTGGAAGAGCTGCAGGACGAAGCCGACCTGGACGGCGTAGCGGCATTCAAGAAGCGCTTGAAGGCCGCCCAGGACTCGCTGAACGAGGATTTCGCTGCCTGCTGGGATGTTCCCGCCGAGCGCGACAAGGCTGAGCGCCTGATGCGCCGCATGCAGTTCCTCGACAAGCTCGCCCAAGAAGTGCGCCAACTGGAAGAGCGCCTCGACGATTAACCCGGTGTCGCCCGTGATGGCACCTAAGGTACTCAGATAAGCATGGCCCTACTGCAGATTGCCGAACCCGGTCAAACCCCCCAACCGCACCAGCGTCGCCTGGCGGTCGGCATTGACCTGGGTACCACCAACTCCATGGTCGCCGCCTTGCGCAGCGGCCGCAGCGAGCCCCTGCCCGATGCGCAGGGTAACGTCATTCTGCCGTCCGCGGTACGCTACCTCGACGGGCGTATCGAGGTGGGGCAGGCCGCGCGTGAGGCCGCTTCCAGCGACCCGCTGAACACCGTGCTGTCGGTCAAGCGCCTGATGGGGCGCGGCGTTGCCGACGTCAAGCAGTTGGGCGAGCAACTGCCTTACCGCTTTGTTGGCGGTGAGTCGCACATGCCGTTCATCGATACCGTGCAGGGCCCGAAAAGCCCGGTGGAAGTGTCCGCCGACATCCTCAAGGTGCTGCGTGAGCGGGCCGAAGCGACCCTGGGTGGCGAGCTGGTAGGCGCGGTGATCACCGTGCCAGCCTATTTCGACGACGCTCAGCGCCAGGCGACCAAAGACGCTGCACGCCTGGCAGGCCTGAACGTGCTGCGCCTGCTCAATGAGCCGACCGCCGCTGCCGTGGCCTACGGCCTGGACCAGAACGCCGAAGGCGTGGTGGCCATCTATGACCTGGGCGGCGGTACCTTTGACATTTCCATCCTGCGCCTGACTGCCGGTGTGTTCGAAGTGCTGGCCACCGGCGGCGATACCGCCCTGGGCGGCGACGATTTCGACCATGCCATTGCCGGCTGGATCATCGAACAGGCCGGTCTTTCCTCCGACCTGGACCCGGCTACCCAGCGCGCACTGCTGCAGACTGCCTGTGCTGCCAAAGAAGCCCTGACTGACGCCGACGTCGTCACTGTCAGCCACGGTGCCTGGCAAGGTGAGCTGAGCCGTGTTGCCTTCGACGCCATGATCGAGCCGATGATCGCCCGCAGCCTCAAGGCTTGCCGCCGCGCGGTGCGCGACAGCGGCGTTGAAATGGACGAAGTCAGCGCCGTGGTCATGGTCGGTGGCTCCACCCGCGTGCCGCGTGTGCGCGATGCGGTGGGTGCGCTGTTTGGCCGTACGCCGCTGACCTCGATCGACCCGGACCAGGTGGTGGCCATCGGCGCCGCGATTCAGGCTGACACCCTGGCCGGCAACCGCCGCGAAGGTGGCGAACTGCTGCTGCTCGATGTCATTCCGCTGTCGCTTGGCCTCGAAACCATGGGCGGGCTGATGGAGAAGGTGATCCCGCGCAACACCACCATTCCGGTGGCGCGTGCCCAGGAGTTCACTACTTACAAAGACGGCCAGACGGCCATGATGATCCACGTGCTGCAAGGCGAGCGTGAGCTGATCAGCGACTGCCGCTCGCTGGCGCGTTTCGAGCTGCGTGGCATTCCGGCCATGGTCGCCGGCTCGGCAAAAATCCGCGTCACCTTCCAGGTGGATGCCGACGGCCTGCTCAGCGTTGCCGCGCGCGAGCTGGGTTCGGGCGTGGAAGCCAGCATCCAGGTCAAGCCGTCCTACGGCCTGACCGACGGCGAAATCGCCCGTATGCTCAAGGACTCGTTCGAGCACGCCGGTTCCGACAAGCATGCCCGCCAGTTGCGCGAGCACCAGGTCGATGCCGAGCGCCTGCTCGAAGCGGTACAGGGCGCCCTGGACGCCGACGGCGAACGCTTGCTCAGCAGTGACGAGCGCGACGCCATCGAGTTCCAGATGCAAGAACTACGTGATTTGCTGGCGGGCACCGATGGCGCAGCCATCGAGCAACAGACCAAGCGTCTGTCGCAGGTGACCGACGCATTTGCCGCCCGTCGCCTTGATTCGACGGTCAAAGCCGCACTGGCCGGGCGCAACCTGAATGAGATCGAGGAGTAATCGATGCCGCTGGTAACCTTCCTGCCGCATGAGAAGTTCTGCCCTGAAGGCCTGACCGTGGATGTGCCAGCCGGGACCAACATCCTGGAGCTGGCCCACGACCATCACATCGAGATGGAAAGCGCCTGTGGCGGGGTAAAGGCTTGCACCACCTGCCACTGTATTGTTCGCAAAGGTTTCGATTCGCTCGAAGAAGCCGACGAGCTGGAAGAGGACATGCTGGACAAGGCCTGGGGCCTGGAGGCGCAGTCGCGCCTGGGTTGCCAGGTGGTGGTCGCCGACCAGGACCTGACCATCGAGATCCCCAAGTATTCGCTGAACCACGCTGCCGAAGCACCGCACTGAGGGCCTGTACATGAGTCTGAAATGGGTTGATGTACTTGAAATCGCCATCCAGCTTGCAGAAAGCAAGCCGGAAGTCGATCCTAAATATGTGAATTTCGTCGACCTGCACCGCTGGGTGCTGGCATTGCCAGAGTTCAGCGACGATCCGTCACGCGGCGGTGAGAAAGTGCTTGAGGCAATCCAAGCCGCCTGGATTGACGAAGCCGACTAAGCGTTGCGTGCAGGTTAGGCAATCCCCTCGAACCCGCGTATAATTCGCGGGTTTAATTTTTCGTAACACTCATATTCTGGAGTTTTCCATGGCTGTTCAACGTACTTTCTCGATCATCAAGCCTGACGCCGTTGCCAAAAACGTCATCGGCAAGATCACCACCCGTTTCGAAGAAGCCGGCCTGAAAATCGTTGCCTCGAAAATCAAGCAACTGTCCAAAGCCGAAGCCGAAGGCTTCTACGCTGAGCACAGCGAGCGCGGCTTCTTCGGTGACCTGGTTGCCTTCATGACTTCCGGTCCGGTTGTTGTTCAGGTCCTGGAAGGTGAAAACGCCATCGCCAAGAACCGTGAGCTGATGGGCGCTACCAACCCTAAAGAAGCTGCTCCTGGCACCATCCGCGCCGACTTCGCCGAGTCCATCGACGCCAACGCCGTTCACGGTTCGGACTCCGAAGCTGCTGCTGCTCGCGAAATCGCTTACTTCTTCGCTGCTACCGAGGTAACCACTCGCTAAGCGAAAGCTTACGGGTGAGGGTGAATCCATGACGACATCTACTGGCAAAATCAACCTGTTGGGCCTGACCCAGCCGGAAATGGAACAATTCTTCGACTCTATCGGGGAGAAGCGCTTCCGCGCCGGCCAGGTGATGAAATGGATTCACCATTTTGGCGTGTCCGATTTTGCGGCCATGACCAACGTTGGCAAGGCCTTGCGCGAGAAGCTCGAGGCCGTTGCCGAGATTCGCCCCCCGGAAGTGGTCAGTGAAGACATTTCCGCCGACGGCACCCGCAAGTGGGTGATCCGCGTTGCCTCCGGCAGCTGCGTCGAAACCGTCTACATTCCTACCGACGACCGCGGCACCCTGTGCGTATCGTCGCAAGCCGGCTGTGCCCTGGACTGCAGCTTCTGCTCCACCGGCAAGCAAGGCTTCAACAGCAACCTCACCGCCGCCGAAGTGATCGGCCAGGTGTGGCTTGCCAACAAATCCTTCGGGACCGTCCCTGCCAAAATCGACCGCGCCATTACCAACGTGGTGATGATGGGCATGGGCGAGCCTCTGCTGAACTTCGACAACGTCATCGCCGCCATGAAAATCATGATGGATGACCTGGGCTACGGCATTTCCAAGCGTCGCGTCACCTTGTCCACCTCGGGCGTGGTGCCAATGATCGACGAGCTGGCCAAGCACATCGACGTGTCGCTGGCACTGTCGCTGCACGCCCCTAACGACGAGCTGCGCAACAAGCTGGTGCCGATCAACAAGAAGTACCCGCTGAAAATGCTGCTGGAATCGTGCATGGGCTACATGGCCACCCTGGGTGGCAAGCGCGTGCTGACCATCGAGTACACCCTGCTCAAGGACGTCAACGACCAGCCAGAGCATGCCGCGCAAATGATCGAGCTGCTGCGCGACGTGCCGTGCAAGATCAACCTGATCCCGTTCAACCCGTTCCCGCATTCGGGCTATGAGCGGCCTAGCAACAATGCCATTCGTCGTTTCCAGGACCTGCTGCACCACGGTGGTTTCAACGTGACCACCCGTACTACCCGTGGCGACGACATCGACGCTGCCTGCGGTCAGTTGGTGGGGCAGGTCAACGACCGCACGCGCCGCAGTGAGCGCTATATTGCTGTGCGCCAACTGTCTGCGGATGTCGAGCTGCAAGACAGCGCCGCCAGCCACTGACCGGGACCTTGCCCATGAGCCTGCGCGCCGCGCTGTCGATCCTTGCGCTTTCGCTGCTGGCCGGCTGCGTGTCGGGCGGCGCGAGCGACCCGCTGGGCAGCCGCCAGGGCAGGGCCGAAGCGGGGCGTGCCTACGTGCAGCTTGGGCTGGGTTATTTGCAACAGGGTTTGACCGAACAGGCCAAGGCGCCACTGGGCAAGGCCCTGGCCCTGGACAGCAGCGATGCCGATGCGCACGCGGCCCTGGCGCTGGTGTTCCAGGCCGAAGGTGAGCCGGCACTGGCCGAAACACACTTTCGCAAGGCCCTGCAAAGCAGCGGCGGCAATACGCGAATTCGCAACAACTACGGCAGTTTCCTTTATGCTCAGGGGCGATTTGCCGAGGCCGAGCAGATGTTTCGCCTGGCCAGTGCCGATACCCTGTATCCTGAGCGCTCGCGCGTATACGAGAACCTTGGCCTGACTGCCTTGAGGCTCGAACGCCGCGACCAGGCACAGGCCTATCTGGTGAAAGCATTGCAGCTCAACCAGCGGCAACCAAGGGCGTTGCTGGAAATGGCTGAGTTGTCCTACGAAAACAGGCATTATGTGCCGGCCCGGGACTACTACGATCGTTTCAGCGAGCTGAGCGCGCACGATGCCCGTAGCCTGCTGCTGGGCAGCCGCCTTGCCAGGGTGTTCGACGAGCAGGGCGCACTGGCCGAAACGGGCCAGCAATTACAACGACTTTATCCCGGTACGCCGGAATATCAGCAATACCTGTCGGAGCAACGATGAACGCCGCGCATCCCGAAGTAGCAGTAGCGCCTGGCCAGAACCCCGGTGAGCTTTTGCGCCTGGCCCGTGAGAAACGGGACTGGTCGCAAGCCGAGGTGGCCCGCAAGCTAAACCTCACTGTCAGTTCGCTGAACCACGTGGAAACCGGCGCCTTCGACAAGCTGCCCGGGCATACGTTTGCCCGTGGCTACATACGTGCCTACGCCAAGCTGCTGGACCTGGACCAGGCTGCGCTGGTCGATGCCTTCGACCGCTACACCGGTACCCATGCCAAGGGCAGCGACGTGCATTCGCTGGGCCGCATCGAAGAGCCGACGCGCCTGTCGCACAACATCCTGCGCGGCGTCAGCCTGCTGTTGCTGCTCGCCGTGGTCGGTGGTGGTTTCGTCTGGTGGCAGGACCAAGGCAGCCTGCGTGGCAAGGACCTGGCCAAGATGGCCCTGGAGCATGTCGAAGTCGAAAGCGCCGACGGCACTACCCAGATCCACCCGCTCGATGAGCCTGAAGACCAGGCCGTTACCGCCGGCCAGCAGGCTGAGACTGCACCGCTGCCGTTGGCGCAGGGCACGGGCGAACAACCCGCTGCAGCTGGCGAGCAGCCGGCGGCCGGTACAGCCACAGAGCCCGCCGCTGGGGCGGCAACTGCCCAGCAGGCGCCCGTGCAGGCAGCCGCCAGCACCCCGGCGGCCACAGCGGCGCCTGTAGCTCCCGTTACGGCCGCGCCGGCCGCCGCCAGTGAGCCTGCGCCAGTGCCGGCCGGTAGCGGCAAGGTCGCCATTCAGTTCACCGCCGATTGCTGGACCCAGGTTTCCGACGGCAACGGCAAGGTGCTGTTCAGCGCCATCAAGCGCAAAGGGGACAACCTCGAACTGACCGGCAAGCCGCCGTTCGCGGTACGCCTGGGCTTCGCCCGGGGCGCCCAGGTCAGCTACAACGGCCAGGCCGTCGATGTTGCCCCGTTCACCAGTGGCGAGACTGCTCGCCTGAAGTTGGGACAGTAAGTCATGCACGGCGAATCTCCGATCAAACGTCGCGAATCCCGCAAAATCTGGGTCGGCAATGTGCCGGTGGGTGGTGATGCCCCCATCGCGGTGCAGAGCATGACCAACACCGACACCAACGATGTGGCCGCCACCGTGGCGCAAATCCAGCGCCTGGTCGATGCCGGCGTGGACATCGTGCGGGTATCGGTGCCAGACATGGACGCTGCCGAAGCCTTCGGCAAGATCAAGCAACAGGTGAGCGTGCCGCTGGTAGCCGATATCCACTTCGACTACAAGATCGCCCTGCGGGTGGCCGAGCTGGGCGTCGATTGCCTGCGTATCAACCCGGGCAACATCGGCCGCGAAGACCGTGTGCGCGCAGTGGTGGACGCCGCCCGCGACCGCGGCATCCCGATCCGCATCGGGGTCAACGCCGGTTCGCTGGAAAAAGACCTGCAGAAGAAGTACGGCGAGCCTACCCCGGCCGCGCTGGTCGAGTCGGCCCTGCGCCATGTCGAGCACCTCGACCGCCTGGACTTCCAGGACTTCAAGGTCAGCGTCAAGGCCTCCGACGTGTTCATGGCCGTGGAGGCCTACCGCCTGTTGGCCAGGCAGATCGTGCAGCCGCTGCACCTGGGCATCACCGAAGCCGGTGGCCTGCGTTCAGGCACGGTGAAATCCGCCGTCGGCCTCGGTATGCTGCTGGCCGAAGGCATTGGCGATACCATTCGCATCTCGCTGGCGGCTGACCCGGTCGAAGAAGTGAAGGTCGGCTACGACATCCTCAAGTCGCTGCACCTGCGCTCGCGCGGCATCAACTTCATCGCCTGCCCGAGCTGCTCGCGGCAGAACTTCGATGTGGTCAAGACCATGAACGAGCTGGAAGGGCGCCTGGAAGACCTGCTGGTACCGCTAGACGTGGCAGTGATCGGTTGCGTGGTCAACGGCCCAGGTGAAGCCAAGGAAGCCCATGTCGGCCTGACTGGCGGCACGCCGAACCTGATCTACATCGACGGCAAGCCGGCGCAGAAACTCACCAACGACAACCTGGTCGATGAGCTGGAAAAACTCATCCGCCAGAAAGCGGCCGAAAAGGCCGAAGCCGACGCGGCGCTGATCGTCCGTGGCTGACACACAGAATTCGTAAGGACTTTTCGTGAGCAAATCGCTGCAAGCCATCCGTGGCATGAACGACATCCTGCCAGAACAGTCGCCGCTGTGGCGCTACTTCGAAGGCACCGTCGCCGGCCTGCTGGACACCTACGGGTACAGCCAGATCCGCACGCCGATCGTCGAGTTCACCGAGCTGTTCAAGCGCTCGATCGGCGAAGTGACCGATATCGTCGAAAAGGAGATGTACACCTTCGAGGACCGCAACGGCGACTCGCTGACCTTGCGCCCTGAAGGCACCGCCGCCTGCGTGCGTGCCGTGCTCGAGCACGGCATCACCGGTAACGGCCAGGTGCAGAAACTGTGGTACATCGGCCAGATGTTCCGCCACGAACGCCCGCAGAAGGGCCGTTACCGCCAGTTCCACCAGATTGGCGTGGAAGTGTTCAACCTCGACGGCCCGGACATCGACGCCGAGCTGATCATGCTGACCTGGCGCCTGTGGGGCCTGTTGGGCATTCAGGACGCGGTCAAGCTCGAACTCAACAGCCTCGGCACCAGCGAGGCCCGCGCCCGCTACCGCGATGCGCTGGTCGAGTTCCTGTCCGCACGCCTGGAGCAGCTGGATGAAGACAGCCAGCGCCGCCTGAAAAGCAACCCGCTGCGCATCCTCGACAGCAAGGACCAGAACACCCAGGCGGTGCTGGTTGGCGCGCCAAAGCTGGAAGACTATCTGGACGAACCGTCGCGCGTGCACTTCGAGGGCCTCAAGGCTCGCCTGGAGGCCGCCGGCATTCCGTTCGTGATCAACACCAAGCTGGTGCGTGGCCTGGACTACTACAGCAAGACCGTATTCGAGTGGGTGACCGACAAGCTCGGCGCCCAGGGCACCGTGTGTGCCGGTGGCCGCTACGACGGCCTGGTCGAGCAGATGGGTGGCAAACCGACCACCGGCGTTGGTTTCGCCATGGGTATCGAGCGTCTGATCCTGCTGCTGGAAACCCTGGGCAAGGTGCCGGAGTCCATCAGCCGTACTGTCGACGTCTACCTGTGTGCCTTTGGTGAGCAGGCCGAGCTGGCCGGGCTGCGCCTTTCCGAAGGTTTGCGCGACCGTTTGCCGGGCTTGCGCCTGGCCGTCAACGCCGGCGGCGGCAGTTTCAAGAGCCAGTTCAAGAAAGCCGATAAAAGCGGTGCGCTGTTCGCCCTGATCCTCGGTGACGACGAACTGGCCAAGCAAGTCATCGGCTTGAAGCCACTGCGTGGCCAGGGCGAGCAACAGAACATTGCCTGGGATGCTCTTGCCGAGCACCTGGAAACCGCGATCGCGCAGGCGTAACGCGGTTCAACAACGAATAGGCGAAAAGGAGTATTGGGGTGTCGAGTACTGATGATGATGACCTGGCAGGGGTCAAGGACTGGTGGAACCGCAATGGCAAGCCGCTGCTGACCGGCGCATTGCTGGCAGGTGTGGTGGTGCTGGGCTGGAATACCTGGCACAAGTACCAGAACAACCAGTCGCAAGGGGCCTCGCAGTTGTACCAGGCCCTGCTCGAAACCAGCCTGACGCCAAGCGGTCAGCCCGACGCCACCAAGGTCGCGGAACTGGCCGGCAAGCTCAAGAGCGAGTTTGGCGGCACGGCCTATGCCCAGTACGGTAGCCTGTTCGTGGCCAAGGTCGCGGTCGAGAGCGGCAAGCTCGACGACGCCGCCGCCGAGCTCAAAGGTGTGCTGGACAAGCCTGCCGATGCCACCCTGGGCGAAATCTCGCGCCAGCGCCTGGCTCGCGTGCTGGCCGCCCAGAACAAGGCCGAGGATGCCCTGAAGCTGCTTGACGGTGATGCCGACAAGGCGTTCCTGGCCAGCCGTGAAGAGTTGAAGGGTGACCTGCTGGTGCAACTGGGTCGCGCCAGCGACGCGCACAGCGCTTACGAGAAAGCCAAGGCTGCGTTGTCCGATGACGCCGCAGTCGGTGGCCTGCAATTGAAGCTGGATGACCTGGCTAAAGGGGACGCGTAAGTGATCGGTTGGAAACATGCAGCAGTGCTGACCCTGGCCGTACTGGCCGCAGGTTGCAGCAGCAACAGCAAGAAGGAACTGCCCCCGGCCGAGCTGACCAAGTTCACCGAGGAAGTGGTGCTGAAGAAGCAGTGGAGCCGTTCGATCGGTGACGGCCAGGGTGAAACCTACAACACCCTGGTACCGGCCATCGAGAACGACCGCATCTACGCTTCCGACGTACACGGCGACGTCTATGCCCTTGATCGCATCACCGGCGACGTGGTCTGGAACAAGGACCTGGAGCTGCCGGTTTCCGGCGCAGTGGGCGTGGGTTATGGCCTGGTCATGCTCGGCACCCTCAAGGGTGAAGTCATTGCCCTGGATTCCAGCACCGGTGAAGAGCGCTGGCGCTCCCGCGTGACCAGCGAAGTGCTGGCCCCGCCTGCCAACAACGGTGACGTGGTCGTGGTGCAGACCCAGGACGACCGCCTGATTGGCCTGGACGCCGCTACCGGCGACCGCCGCTGGATCTACGAAAACACTCCGGCCGTACTGACCCTGCGTGGCACCGGTGCGCCGATCGTCACCAACCGCCTGGCCATTGCCGGCCTGTCGACCGGCAAGGTGGTGGCGGTGGATATCAACAACGGCGTGCCGGTGTGGGAAAGCCGCGTGGCCATTCCCCAAGGCCGTTCCGAGCTGGAGCGCGTGGTCGACATCGATGGCGGCCTGCTGCTGTCTGGTCAAACCCTGTATGTGAGCACTTACCAGGGCCGCGTAGCGGGCCTGGACCTGGAAAGCGGCCGTGTGCTGTGGCAGCGTGATGCCTCCAGCTACGTGGGTGTCGCCCAGGGCTTCGGTAACGTTTACGTCAGCGAAGCTTCAGGCACTGTCGAAAGTGTCGACGAGCGCACTTCCAGCGCCCTGTGGTCCAACGACAGCATGGCCCGTCGCCAGCTCTCTGCGCCGGAAGTGTATTCCAGCTACGTGGCCGTGGGCGACTTCGAAGGTTACCTGCACCTGCTGAGCCAGGTCGATGGTCGCTTCGTGGGCCGTGAGCGTATCGACAGCGATGGCCTGCGCGCCCGCCCACTTGTGGTCGGTGACACCATCTATGTCTTCGGCAACAGCGGCAAGCTCGAGGCACTGACCATCCGCTGAAGCTATGCTTGAAGCCTTGGCGGGCTTCAAGCCGCGGCGCAGGAAGCGCCGCCCGTACTCCGGCCGCTGCCTTGCAGCGGCCTTTGCATTTTCAAGAATTCGAGAGTGGAGAGCCGATGGTTCCCGTAATTGCCCTGGTGGGCCGCCCGAACGTCGGCAAATCCACCATGTTCAACCGCCTGACCAAGACCCGCGATGCCATCGTCGGTGACCTGTCGGGCCTGACCCGTGACCGCCAGTATGGTGATGCCAGCTGGCAGGGTCGTTCCTTCATCCTGATCGACACCGGCGGTATCACCGGTGACGAAGTGGGCATGGACGAGAAAATGGCCGAGCAGTCGCTCATGGCCATTGAAGAGGCCGACTACGTCCTGTTCCTGGTCGATGCCCGCGCCGGCATGACCGCCGCCGACCAGATGATTGCCGAGCACCTGCGCAAGCGCAACAAAGAGGCGATTCTGGTCGCCAACAAAATCGACAACATCGACGCCGACGTGGCTCGCGCCGAGTTCTCTCCGCTGGGCATGGGCAATGCCATTCCGGTAGCCGGTTCCCAGGGCCGCGGTATCAACGCGCTGATGGAAGCCGTGCTCGGCCACCTGCCGCGCGACCAGGTCGAGGAAGCCCTGGACGCCGATGTCGCCGAAGGCGAAGAGGCTGTGCGCATTCCGGGCCCGAGCGAAAAGGATGGCATCAAGATCGCCATCATCGGCCGCCCGAACGTCGGCAAGTCGACCCTGGTCAACCGCATGCTCGGTGAAGAGCGTGTGGTGGTGTACGACCAGCCAGGCACCACCCGCGACAGTATCTATATTCCGTTCGAGCGCGATGGCGAGAAGTACACGTTCATCGACACTGCCGGCGTGCGCAAGCGTGGCAAGATCCACGAGGAAGTCGAAAAGTTCTCGGTGGTGAAGACGCTGCAGGCGATCAAGGACGCCAACGTGGTGATCTTCGTCATGGACGCCCGCGAAGGTGTGGTCGACCACGACTTGAACCTGCTGGGCTTTGCCCTGGAAGCCGGGCGCGCGATCGTCATTGCCCTGAACAAGTGGGACGGCATGCAGCCGGGCGAGCGTGACTACGTCAAGACCGAGCTGGAGCGCCGGCTGTTCTTCGTCGACTTCGCCGACATCCACTTCATTTCCGCCTTGCATGGCACTGGCGTGGGCAACCTGTACAAGTCGGTGCAGGCTGCCTTCAAGTCGGCGGTCACCCGCTGGCCGACCAGCCGCCTGACGCAAATCCTCGAAGATGCGGTGAGCGAGCACCAGCCGCCGCTGGTCAACGGTCGTCGCATCAAGCTGCGCTATGCCCACCTCGGCGGGGCCAACCCGCCGCTGATCGTGATCCACGGCAACCAGACCGAGAAGATTCCGAAGTCGTACTCGCGCTACCTGGAAAACACCTACCGCCGTGTGCTGAAGCTGGTCGGCACGCCGATCCGCATCGAATACAAGGGCGGTGAGAACCCGTACGAGGGCAAGAAGAACACCCTCACAGACCGCCAGGTCAACAAGAAGCGCCGGCTGATGTCGCACCACAAGAAGGCCGAGAAGAAGCGCCGCGACAAGCGTTAATCCGTTGCAAGCTGCAAGCCGCAAGTAAAAGCAGGCCGCGTTTCTCGCTGCTTTTTCTTGTGGCTTGCAGCTTGAAACTTGTAGCTTATAGCTCTCAGTCCCCAGGAAAGAGGGCTCCATGATCCGCAGCAAGCTGCCGAATGTCGGCACGACCATCTTCACCACCATGTCCCAGCTCGCCGTGCAAACTGGCGCGTTGAACCTGTCGCAGGGGTTTCCCGATTTCAATGGCCCACAGGCACTGCTCGATGCAGTAGGCCGGCATGTGGCCGCCGGGCATAACCAGTACTCGCCGATGACCGGCCTGCCGGCTCTGCGCCAGCAAGTGGCGGCCAAGGTGGAGCGCTTGTACGGGGCGAAGGTGGATGCCGACCAGGAAGTGACCATCACCCCCGGCGCCACCGAGGCGATCTTCTGCGCCATCCAGGCGGTGGTGCATGCCGGTGACGAGGTGATCGTCTTCGATCCGTGCTACGACAGCTACGAGCCTTCGGTGGAACTGGCCGGTGGCCGTTGCGTGCATGTGCAATTGAGCGATGGCGACTTCCGTATCGACTGGCAGAAGTTCAGCGATGCCCTGAGCCCGCGCACGCGCATGGTCATCCTCAATTCACCGCATAACCCCAGCGGCGCCTTGATCACCCGCGAAGACCTCGACCAGCTGGCGCAGCTGATCGCCGACCGGGATATCTACCTGGTCAGCGACGAGGTCTACGAGCACCTGGTCTACGATGGGGTACGCCACGCCAGCGTGCTGGCCCATGCGCAGCTGTACCCGCGCGCCTTCGTGGTCAGTTCGTTCGGCAAGACCTACCACGTCACCGGCTGGAAGACCGGTTACGTGATCGCCCCGCCGGCGCTGAGCGCCGAACTGCGAAAGGTGCACCAGTACGTCAACTTTTGCGGCGTCACCCCGCTGCAGTGTGCGTTGGCCGACTTCATGGCCGAGCACCCGGAGCACATCGATGAGTTACCGGCCTTTTACCAGGCCAAGCGCGACCTGTTCTGCGGCTTGCTGGAGGGTTCGCGATTGCGCTTTACCCGCACGGCGGGCACTTATTTCCAGCTGGTGGACTATTCGCACATACGCCCGGACCTGAATGATGTCGACATGGCGCTGTGGCTGACCCGTGAGCACGGCGTGGCGACCATTCCGGTGTCGGTGTTCTACCAGCAACCCATCCCCGAGCAACGGCTGGTGCGCCTGTGCTTTGCCAAACGAGAGGAGACGCTGCGCCAGGCAGCGGAAAAACTATGCGCGATCTGAGCACATTGCCGAACCTGAAAATCGCCCTGGTGCAGACTACCCTTGCCTGGCATGACCGCGAGGCCAATTACGCGCACTTCGAGGTACTGCTTGAGCAGGCCGGTGAAGTGGACCTGGTGATCCTGCCAGAGATGTTCACCACGGGGTTTTCCATGCAATCGGAAAGCCTGTGCGAGCCTGAGAATGGCCCCACCTACAAATGGCTCAAGGCGCAGGCGAAAAAGTACAACGCGGTGATTACCGGAAGCGTGATCGTGCAGGCGGCCGATGGCAGCCACCGCAACCGGCTGCTGTGGGCGCGCCCGGATGGCGAGATTCTGCACTACGACAAGCGCCATCTGTTCCGCATGGCGGGCGAGCACAAGCATTACACCCCGGGCGAGCGCCAGGTGCAGTTCGAGCTCAAGGGCTGGCGGATTCGCCCGCTGATCTGCTACGACCTGCGCTTCCCGGTATGGAGCCGCGACGCCCAGGACACCGACCTGCTGCTGTACACCGCCAACTGGCCGGCGGCTCGCCGCCAGCACTGGAACCGCCTGTTGCCGGCGCGGGGCATCGAGAACCTGTGCTATGTGGCCGCGGTGAACCGGGTGGGGACGGACGGCAAGGGCTTTGCCTATTCCGGTGACAGCCAGGTGCTGGACTTCCAGGGTGAGAGCCTGCTGAGTGCCGGCGAGGCGGACGGGGTGTTTACTGTGGTGCTGAGTGCGGCGGAGCTGGCGGCGTACCGCACCAAGTTCCCGGCCAACCTGGATGCCGATACCTTCGAGCTGCACTGACAGCAGGGCCGGCCTCTTCGCGGGTAAACCCGCTCCTACAACGACCGATGTCGGAGCGGGTTCACCCGCGAAGAGGCCAGTGCCGGCTACATCAAAGGCTGATCAGTACACATCCCGCCGATACCGCCCATCCTCGATCAGCTGCTGCACAGCGGCCTCCCCAAGAATGCCATTGAGCGTGGCATCCACCCCCGCAGCCATGCCTTGCAGGCTGCCGCAGACATACACACACGCACCCTCTGCCAGCCAACGCTTGAACGCCTCGGCCTGCTGCAGCAACACATCCTGCACATACACCTTTTCGGCTTGATCGCGAGAGAACGCCAGGTCCAGCCGTGCCAGGTCGCCGTTGGCCAGCCAGCCTTGCAGCTCTTCACCACACAACAGGTCATGGGCGCGGTTACGCTCACCGAACAGCAGCCAGTTGCGCTGCTCCCCCGCATTCACCCGCGCCCGTATCAGGCTGCGCAGGCCGGCCAGGCCAGTGCCGTTGCCGATCAGGATCATGGGTGCGGCGTGGCCCGGCAGGTGGAAGCTGCTGTTGCGGCGCAGGCGCAGGCTCAGCGTGCCATTGAGCGGCAGGTACTCGGTCAACCAGCCGGAACCCAGGCCCAGCTGCCCATCGGCGTGGCGCTCCTGGCGTACGATCAACTCGAGCACGCCATCGCTGGCAATCGAGGCGATGGAGTATTCACGGCTGCCAATCGGCACCAGGGCATCGACCAGCGCCTGCGGCTGCAGGCCGATCAGGTGATCACGGCGCGTGGGCAACTGGCGACCGGCCAGCGCCTGGGCCAGGGTTTCACTCAGGCCATTGACCTGCACCGCTGTGGTTGCATCGACCGCCATGCCCTTGAGGAACGCGGCGACCCGCGGTGGACCATTGAGTGGCAGCACCTCCACCAGGTCGCCAGCCTCCCAACTGACCGGGGTTTGCGCTTGCAAGCCGAGCAGGTAGACCGGCCGGCCCTGGCTGCCGGGGTTGAGCAGCTTGCGCTGCACCAGCGTCCAGTTGGCGAAACTTGGGGGTTGCCAGGCGGCCACCGGCTGGGCCCCGGTCAGCTGCGCCAGCGCTTGCTGCCACTGCTGCAGGGCAGCCTGGTCGGCATTGTCCACTTCCACCGGGCTGAACGCGCTGTTGGCCCCGCGCTCGGCGAGCCACGCTTGCAGGCGGCGGGCGAAACCGCAGAAGTGCGGGTACTGGCGATCGCCAAGGGCGAGCAGGGCGTAGCTGAGGTTGTTCAGCGCCCAGGGTTGCCCGAGCACTTTGCGCTCGAAGGCGCGCGCGCTGTCGGGGGCTTCACCGTCGCCGAAGGTGCTGACCACAAACAGTGCGCGGCGGGCCTGGCGCAAGTCTGCCTCACCCAGCTCGGCCAGGGCGCGGACCTGCACCGGCAGGCCGGCTGCCTGCAACTGGCCGGCGCTCTGCCAGGCCAGTTGCTCGGCCAGGCCGCTCTGGCTGGCGAAACCGATCAGCCAGCTGTCGCCGTTGCCACTGTTGCTGGCAACGCTGCCGCGAGCGGCGCGCACCTGGCGCTTCTTGCGGCGGCGGTCGAGGTACAGCAGCCAGCCGGTGACGAAGAACAGCGGCATGGTCAGGCTGGCGATAGTGACGATGATGCGGCCCGGCAGGCCAAAGTATTCACCCACATGCAGGGCGTAGACGCTTTGCAGGAGTTGGGCCTTGAAGGATTTGTCGGTATAGCGCTCCTGGCGCCTGACCTGGCCGGTGGCCGGGTCCAGCACCAGGGTGTTGAAGGCCCGTGGGTGGTCGGCGCTGTCCAGCAGGTAGAACAGGTTGGCCGGCTGGCCGCCTGCCGCTGGCAGGCGCAGGTTGTATGCCGCCAGGCCGGGCCCGGCAGCCTGTTTGAGGCTGGACCAGATGGCATCGTAGTCGACCACCCGCGGCGGCGCATTGGGGTCGACCTTTTGCGGCCCGTGTCGGCCTCGGCCCTCACCGCGTTTTTGCTGCTGGCCAGCGGCCGGCGCATCGGCCAGCAACCTGTTCAGGCCTTCGCGGTACCACTCGTAGGACCAGAACAGCCCGGTCAGGGCAAACAGCAGGTAGAACAGCAGGCACCAGGTGCCGGCCACGGCGTGCAGGTCCCAGTTGAAGGCGCGGCCCTTCTTGGCCCAGTCCAAGGTCAGCCATGTGCGCCAGTTAAGCGCCTTGCGCGGCCAGCGCAGGTACAGGCCGGACAGGCAGAAAAACACCAGCAGCAGGGTGCAAGCGCCCGTGATCTGCCGGCCGGTATCACCCATCGCCAGGAAGCGGTGCAGGGTGAGCATGAGGTTGAAGAAGCCTTGCCCGGCCACTTCGCCCTTGAGCTCGCCGGTGTACGGGTCGGCGTAGCGCAGCAGGCCACGGCGTTCGCCCGGTGCGGGCATGAAGAAGATACGCGCGGCATTGCCTTCGCGCACATCCACCCACAGCATCGATACCTTCTCGTGTTGCTGGGCTTCGACCCGTTGCACCAGCTCGGCTGGCGGCAGTACGCCTTCGGCGCGCACCTCGACCTTCAGCACGTCGGCATTGAAGGCGCGCAGCAGTTCTTCCTGGAACGAGTACAGCGCTCCGGTAATGCCCATCAAGGCCAGCACCAGGCCAGCGGTGATGCCAAAGAACCAGTGCAATTGGAACAGCGTCTTCTTCACCACATCATCACCTTGTGTTTCTGCCGCATGCTGCGCGGCGTGCATTATGCCTTGATACGCAAAAGCCCCGCTCACGGAGATGAACGGGGCCGGGGTGGGTGTTTTTTAGCGTGTTGCGTTTTACCAGCGCCGCCCGGTCAACCCAACCCCTGTCAGAAGTGCACGCTGGTGGTCAGCAATGCCGTGCGCCCAGCCGCCTGGTTGGCGAAGTGGGTGGAGAAGGTCTTGTCGTAGTAAACCTCGTTGGTCAGGTTCTGCACGTTCAATTGCAGGTCGATGTTCTTGGTCAGCTTGTAGGCAGCCATGGCGTCGTAGCGTACGTAGCTGTCGACCATGGTGGTGTTGGCTACGCTGCCGTACACGTCATCCACGTAGAACGCACCGCCGCCCACGGTCAGCTTTGGTGTAATCGCGTAGGTGGTCCACACGCTGGCGCTGTTGTTCGGGGTGTTCGGCAACTGGTTGCCGTCGTTGGCCTTGCCCAGCGGGCCGCCGTCGATCTGGCGGGCCTGCATGTAGGTGTAGCCAGCGAACACTTGCCACTTGGCGGTGATCTTGCCGCTGGCCGACAGTTCGATACCCTGCACGCGGGTTTCGCCGACGTTCTCGTAGCTTGTGGTATCGACCTGAACGCGCGCGTTTTCCTTCTCGGTGCGGAACAGCGCGGCGGTCAGCGACAGGCGCTGGTCGAGCAGGTCCCACTTGGTGCCGATTTCGTAGTTGGTGGTTTCTTCCGGCTCCATGTCGCTGCTCAACAGGTTGCCGGCACGGTCGGTGGTGTTGCCCAGTGGGTTGGCCTCCATGCCTTCGCCCAGCATTGCACCCGGTGGGGTAGCAGAGGTGGCGTAGGACACGTAGACGCTGCCGTTGTCGGCCGGTTTCCATACCAGGCCCAGCTGGCCGGTGACGAACTCGCTGGTATCCTTGCCTTTGGCGGCTACGCCCTTGGCATTGACCACGGTGGCGCCAGCCGCGTCATAGGTGCGGTACTGGGTATCGAAGTGGTCGTAACGCAGGCCCATGTTCACCAGCCATGCAGGCGACAACTCCAGGGTGTTGAATACATACAGGGCGCGGGTGTCGCTCTTGGTGTCGGTGCCGGCGTAGTTGCGGGCGATGCTGCCGTTCCACGGGTCATCCGGGTTCGGGTTGCTCAGCGAGGTGCAGTTGTAGCCGCTGTTGGCGCCGATCAGGCCGGGGTTGCACACGGATGCGTTCAGCCCGGTGTTGGTGTTGACGGTGTAGCTGGAGCGGTCGCTTTCTTCGCGGCTCAGCTCGATGCCGGTGGAGAAGCTGTTTTTCATGCCGCCCAGGTAGAACTCGCCAAACAGGTCGGTCTGGTTGGTGGTGGTGGCGGTGTTGCCAACGCGGGTGTTGGCCCGGCGCCAGACGCTGCCGTTGTTGACGTTGCCCTTGCTGTCGTCCGGTTGGGTGAGGATGTAGTCCTGCATGCTGTTGCCGTGGCGCAGGGTGTTCTTCACGGTCAGCGCGTCGGTAAGGTCGTGTTCGATGGCGAAGGTGGCGATATCCACCCGGCTCTTGCGGAAGTCGCGACCGCTCAGGCCATAGAAGTTGTCGCTGTCGCCGCCATCATCCGGCTTGCTCGGGTGGGCCGAAGTACGGGCAGCGCTGCCAGCCAACGGGATGCTGTACGGGATGCCCGAATCCGGCAGGTCGTCGCTTTCCAGGTGGTAGTAGTCGAGGTTGACGCGGGTCGGCGTGCCCAGGCCGAAGGCCAGCGACGGGGCGATGCCCCAGCGGTCGTAGTTCACCTTGTCGCGGCCTGCGACGTTGCTTTCATGGGTCATCAGGTTCAGGCGGCCGGCCACGGTATCGCTGAATTGGTAGTTACCGTCGAAGGTATAGCGTTGGGTCTGGTCGCTGCCCCAGGTCCAGGCACCGTCCAGCGAGTTGCCCAGGTGCGCGCGCTTGCTCACCAGGTTGATGGTACCGCCCGCTGCCCCGCGGCCACCTACGGCGGAGTTCGGGCCCTTGGCCACTTCAACCGACTCGATGGCGAAGATTTCGCGGGTTTGTGCGCCAGTGTCGCGCACGCCGTCCAGGTAGGTGTCGCCCTGGGCGTCGAAACCGCGAATGAACGGGCGGTCGCCTTGCGGGTTGCCACCTTCGCCGGCGCCGAAGGTAATGCCTGGCACGGTGCGCAACGCGTCTTGCAGGGTCAGGGCGTTGGTATCCTTGATCACCTGTTGCGGGATCACCGTGACCGAGCGCGGGGTGTCCACCAACGGCGCAGTGTACTTCTGCGAAGCTGCGCGCTCGGCTTTGTAGTCGCTGCTGGCCTGCTCAGCCTTGCCGTTCACGCTGGTGGCATCCAGGGTGATGGCACTGCTGGCAGCCGGGTCGGCGGCGTAGGCCGAGGATGCGCCAAGCGCGATGCCTATGGCGCTAACGATCAGACGCGGTGAGCTTACTGCAGATGGTACGGACTGGCGCATTGCTGGAAACCTTCCCCAAGGTGGTGAGGCGGCGGATACTAATGTAAGCGATTGTGACTAACAATTGAGATTCGTTACCATTCGTGAAGAATTTACAATCTTTACAATTTGCCCGTAAGTTTCCAGTCGGCTGAAACGTCGTAAGCGGCGAAAAGGCTTGTGTAGCGCAAAAGGGAATCAATATCATTGGGCCTTTACAGTTCCCGACGGTAACCTTGCCATGCTGCTGCACATCCCAGGCCTGTTCGCCGCTGACGAACTGGCCCGTATTCGCGAGGCCCTGGAGCAGGCTGACTGGGCCGATGGCAAGGTGACTGCCGGCTACCAGTCGGCCAAGGCCAAGCACAACCTGCAACTGCCAGAAGGGCACCCGCTGGCCAAGGAAATCGGCACCGCGCTGATCGACCGCCTGTGGAAGACCCCGCGCTTCCTGTCGGCGGCGTTGCCGCACAAGGTGTTCCCGCCACTGATCAATTGCTACCGCGAGGGCGGCAATTTCGGCTTTCACATCGACAATGCCCTGCGCCAGCCCAAGGGCAGCCCGGAGCGCGTGCGTACCGACCTGTCGTCCACGCTGTTTCTCAGTGACCCGGGCAGCTATGACGGGGGGGAACTGGTCATTCAGGACACCTATGGTGAGCAGCAGGTCAAGCTGGCGGCCGGTGACCTGGTGCTGTACCCCGGCACCAGCCTGCACAAGGTCAACCCGGTCACCCGCGGGCAGCGCTATGCCGCCTTTTTCTGGACCCAGAGCCTGGTGCGTGAGGACAGCCAGCGCGCGCTGCTGTTCGAAATGGACAATGCCATCCAGCAACTGACGGCCGATGTGCCAGAACACCCTGCGCTGCTGCAATTGACGGGCACCTACCACAACCTGCTGCGCCGCTGGGCCGAGGTCTGACCGTGGGCTATCAGTTGCGGCGTGAGGAAGTGCTGGACGTGGCCGGGTTGCGGGCCATGCTTGAGCAAAGCCCGGGCAAGGCGGCCCAGGCCATCCTGGCAGCGGCGGGGCAGGGCGTGGTCGAGGCGCAGTTGCTGCTGGGGCAGATCCTGCTCGATGGGCGCGGGATAGAAGCCGACGCCGAGGTTGCCCGGCGCTGGTTTGCCATTGCCGCGCAAGGTGGCAACGCCATGGCGCATAACATGCTCGGGCGTTGCCTGGAGCATGGCTGGGGCGGTGCGGTAAACCTGGCTCAAGCCGCCGTGCACTATGCCCGCGCCGCCGATGCCGGGCTTGCTTGGGGGCTGTACAACCTGGGTAACCTGCTGGCGACCGGGCGTGGTGTGCCGGCCAACCAGGCGCAGGCGCTGATGTGCTATGAGAAGGCCGCACAGCAGGGGCATGCCAAGTCGATGAACCTGTACGGGCGCTATCTGGAGCAGGGCATTGCCACCGCGCCCAGCCCCGCGCGTGCGGTGCGCTGGTATCGCCGGTCGGCCGAGGCAGGGGATTTTCGCGGCATGTTCAGCCTGGGGCTGGTGCTGGTCGAGCGTGGCCAGGTGGCCGAGGCTGCGCCTTGGCTGGAGCGTGCGCGGGTCGAGGGTAACCTGAACTTCCTGCGTGCGGCGCTGGTGACCCTGCAGGGCGCGGGGCCGGTGCTCATGGCGTTTGCCGCGCGCTATGCCGAGGAAATCGAACGGCGCGAAGCTTGAAGTTGCCTGTGCTGGCCCAATCGCCTGCAAGCCGGCTCCCACCTCGACAGCGCTGATCTCGGCATCTGCACACATGAAAACGGGGCCTCGCGGCCCCGTTGTGCATTACAGGTAGTAGGCCTTCAGCGGCGGGAAGCCGTTGAATTCCACTGCGCTGTAGCTGGTGGTGTAGGCGCCGGTCGACAGCCAGTACAGGCGGTCACCAATGGCCAGGTTCAGCGGCAGGCCGTACTTGTAGTTCTCGTACATGATGTCGGCGCTGTCGCAGGTAGGGCCGGCGATGACCACTTCTTCGGTTTCGCCTTTCTTCTCGGTCCAGATCGGGAACTTGATGGCTTCGTCCATGGTTTCGATCAGGCCGGAGAACTTGCCCACGTCGGTGTAGATCCAGCGCTCGACGGCGGTACGCGACTTGCGTGCAACCAGCACCACTTCGCTGACCAGGATGCCGGCGTTGGCGATCAGCGAACGGCCAGGTTCGAGGATGATTTCCGGCAGCTCGTCACCGAAGTCTTCCTTGAGGAAGCGAATGATTTCTTCGGCGTAGGTTTCCAGGCTGTTGGTACGGGTGATGTAGTTGGCCGGGAAGCCACCGCCCATGTTGATCAGCTTCAGTTCGATGCCGTCTTCTTCCTTCAGGCGCTCGAAGATCACCTTGACCTTGGCGATGGCGGCGTCCCACACGCTGATGTCGCGCTGTTGCGAACCGACGTGGAAGGAGATGCCGTAGGGCACCAGGCCCAGGTCGCGGGCCAGGATCAGCAGGTCCATGGCCATGTCGGTCTGGCAACCGAATTTGCGCGACAGCGGCCAGTCGGCAGTGGTCGAGCCTTCGGTGAGGATGCGCACGTACACTTTCGAGCCCGGGGCGGCCTTGGCGATGTTGCGCAGGTCGGCTTCGGAGTCGGTGGCATACAGGCGCACGCCCTTCTCGTAGAAGTAGCGGATGTCCTTGGACTTCTTGATGGTGTTGCCATAGCTGATGCGGTCAGCGCTGACGCCGCGGCCCAACACCTTGTCCAGCTCGTAGATCGAGGCGATGTCGAAGCTCGAACCTTTCTCCTTGAGCAGGTCGATGATCTCGACAGCCGGGTTGGCCTTCACCGCATAGTAGACCTTGGCGAATTCGAAACCCGCGCGCAGGTCGTCGTAGGCCTGGCTGATCATCTGGGTATCGATGAGTACGAACGGGGTTTCCTGCTTGTCGGCGAACGCCTTCATTTTCTGGAAGGTATCACGCGCGAAATAGTCTTCGACCTGGATCGACATGCTCAGGGACTCCATGGGCAAACTGAAAGATTAAGTGGCTGCAAACTGAACGTCCTCCGTATCCCCACTTTGGTTCGCCTACTCAGTACTTGAGCCGGATGGATCGTTTCCAGCATGGACGTTCGGCGCGCACTTTAGGGCGTGAAGAATGCAGAATCAACAGGCAATCCTGGCGTGATCGGCGTTGATCGGCCACCTGTCGTTTGAATAAACGACTCATATGACCGGCTGATGTTCCCGGTGGTGTTTCAAGCGTAAAAAATTGTGGAATGGACCACGTCGGCTCATGTGCGGTTGAAGCCGCTGCTACAGGGTTTTGACCTACCCTGTGGCAGCAGCCTGATGCCCCATTGCACCGGAGGTGTTCATATTTATGGCCACGCTTTTCTGGTACCCACGTACCGAAAATCGCGCATAAATTTTTTGTTACCGACCAACGGATGCGACGTTTCAGGTGCGTGAAACCCCGTATCCGCACCTAGCTGCGCATCAGTAGGCAGCGCTCATCACGATGCCACCGCCTCGGCCGGGGAGACGATGCTGGTCTTGGCGCCGCGCGAGCGGCCGGAACTCAGGTACGCCGCAATCGACTCCTGTGTCACCTCGCCGAGGAACACCTGCTCGGCATCCAGCACCGGCAACCACGCCCGGTTGAACTCGTACATGCGCGACAGCAGGATGCGCAGGTGCTCGTCGTGCGAGGCGGTGGCATTGAACGGGCGCAGGAAGTCACCACAGGTGCCCTGCTGGCGGTGCATGTCTCGCCGGCGTACATAGCCCAGGGCCTTGTTCTGCGCGTCGGTGACCACCACGTAGCGGCGGTCGTGCTCGTCGAGCAGTTCCAGCGCATCGCTTACCGGCGTTTCCGGGCTGACCGCCGGGGCGTTGTCTGCCGCATCTTCTGCGCGCACCAGCAGCAGGCGCTTGAGGGTGCTGTCCTGGCCTACGAAGTTGCTCACGAACTCGTCTGCCGGGTGCGCCAGCAGGGTGTCCGGGTGGTCCAGCTGCAGCAGCTTGCCGGCCCGGAAGATGGCAATCTTGTCGCCGAGCTTGATCGCTTCGTCGATGTCGTGGCTGACCATGATCACGGTCTTGTTCAGCGCCCGTTGCATTTCGAAGAATTCGTTCTGGATCATTTCACGGTTGATCGGGTCGACCGCGCCGAACGGCTCGTCCATCAACAGCACCGGCGCATCGGCCGCCAACGCGCGGATCACGCCGATACGCTGCTGCTGGCCACCGGAAAGCTCGCGCGGGTAGCGTTGCAGGTACTGTTTGGGCTCGAGCTTGATCATGTGCATCAGTTCGCGGGCGCGTTCGTGGCATTTCTGCTTGTCCCAGCCGAGCAGGCGCGGCACCACGGTGATGTTCTCTTCGATGGTCATGTTGGGGAACAGGCCGATCTGCTGGATCACATAGCCGATGTGCCGGCGCAGGGTCACTTCGTCCAGCCCGGTGGTGTCCTCGCCATTGATGAACACCTGGCCCGAGGTTGGCGTGATCAGGCGGTTGATCATTTTCAGCGTGGTGCTTTTGCCGCAGCCCGATGGGCCGAGGAACACGCAGATTTCCCCTTCGTTGACGGTGAGGCTTACCGCGTCGACGGCTTTGACGTCCTTGCCGTTGACGTTGAAGGTTTTGCTGAGGTTCTTCAGTTCGATCATGAGCGCAGTCCTTCTGGAGTCAGGGCACGTTGCAGGGTTTGCAGCAGCAGGTCGGCGATGATGGCCAGCAGGCTGACCAGTACCGCGCCGACCAGCAGCATCGACATGTCGCTGCGGCTGATGGAGGTCAGGATCAGCACGCCAAGGCCGCCGGCGCCGATGGTGGCGGCAATGGTCATGACGCCGATGTTCATCACCACGGCGGTACGCACGCCGGCGAGGATCACCGGCACGGCGATGGGCAGCTCGACCATGCGCAGGCGCTGGCCGAAGGTCATGCCGATGCCGCGCGCGGCTTCGCGGATGCCGGGTTCGACATTGGTCAGGGCCAGGTAGGTGTTGCGCATGATCGGCAACAGCGAATACAGGAACACGGCGGTAATCGCCGGTAGCGGCCCGAGGCCTTGTCCGAATTTGGAGTAAAGCGGCAGCAACAGGCCGAACAGGGCAATCGACGGGATGGTCAGCAGTACCGTGGCGCTGGCCTGCAGCGGGCCGGCCAGGGCCGGGAAGCGGGTCATGAGGATGCCCAGCGGCACGCCCACCAGAATCGCCAGGCCCACGGCCACACCGACCAGCATGATGTGTTGGCCGGTCAGGTTCAGTACCTGGGCCCAGTCGAGGTGGTTGAAGGTATCGATCAGGTTCATGGCTGGCCCTCGCTGGTCAGTGGGTGATCGCGCAGGAAGGCGGCGGCCACGGCGGTCGGGTTCTGGTGCTCGACATCGACCTTGGCGTTGAGCTGGCGCATGGTTTCATCGTCCAGTTGCTCGGCCAACGGTTTGAGCAGCCCCGCCAGCTGCGGGTTGGCGTCGAGCACGGCCTTGCGCACCACCGGCGCGGCCGTGTAGTCAGGGAAGTAGTGCTTGTCGTCTTCCAGCAGCTTCAGGTTGAAGGCGCTCAGGCGGCCATCGGTGGTGTACACCAGGCCGGCGAACACCTGGTTGTTGCGCATGGCGGTGTAGACCAGGCCCGCGTCCATCTGGCGGATGTTGGCGCGGCCCAGTTGCAGGTCGTACATCGCATTCAGGCCGACCAGGCCATCGGGGCGGTTGGCGAACTCGGTGTCCAGTGCCACCAGGTGCTTGCGCTCGCTTTCGTCACGCAGTACCTGGTTGAGGTCGCTGATGCTGTTGACCTGCGGATAGGCCTCGGCCACTTGCTTGGGCAGGCCCAAGGCGTAGGTGTTGCTGAACTTCGACGGGGTCAGCCAGACCAGGCCCTTTTTCGCGTCCAGCGCCTTGACCTTGGCGTAGGTGGCTTCGGCGCTGGGCATGCGTTCTTCGATGTGGTTGTACGACACCAGCGATACGCCGGTGTATTCCCACATCAGGTCGAGCTGGCCGGTTTCCTGGGCCTGGCGCGCGATGTTGCTACCCAGGCCGGTGGTGACGCGCACGTCGAAACCGTTGGCACGCAGGTACTGCGCGGTGATTTCGGCCAGTACGGTCTGTTCGGTGAACACCCGCGCGCCGATGCGGATCTGGGGCTTTTCCGCTGCCTGGGCAAATCCTGCGAACAGCAGGGCCGCGCCCAGCAGCAAGGCGATTGTTTTCTTCATGCGTTCCCTATCCTTAGTGGGCCAGGCCACGTTCCAGCCAGCGCTTGCTGGAGAAACTCACCGCCGCGTCCAGTAGCAGGGCCAGCAGTGCGGTACAGGCGGCCCCCAGCAGCAGCTGGGGCTGGTTGTTCAGGGCGATGCCGGGGAAGATCAGGCTGCCCAGGCTATTGGCGCCAATCAAGAATGCCAGCGGTGCGGTGCCCACGTTCAAGGCCAGGGCCACGCGAACACCGCCGACAATGATTGGCACGGCGTTGGGCAGCTCGACCTGCCACAGTTGCTGGCGTGGGGTCATGCCAATGCCCGTGGCGGCTTCCTTGAGCGAGGCGGGGACGTTTTTCAGGCCTTCGTAGGTGTTGCGCACGATGGGCAGGAGGGAGGCGAGGAACAGTGCGAAGATCGCCGGCCCGGCGCCGATGCCCAGGATACTCAGGGCGATGGCCAGAACGGCCAGGGGGGGGATGGTATTGCCAACGTTGAAGAACTGCATGAAGCGCTCGGCTTTGTCGACCCGGTGCGGCCGACTGAGCGCAATGCCGGCGGGGATGCCCACGGCCAGTGCCGCCGCCATCGAAGCCAGCACCAGTATCAGGTGCGCTTGCAGGTAGAACCCAAGATCGTCGCGATACCGCGCGATCGTGTCGATGCCGATCCAGTGGACCAGCAGGGCCAGGATGACGAGCACGGCGGCCCATCCCAACAGCCCTTTACCGTAGCGTTTAGCCACAGGCAGACTCCTTGTGTTGTCGGCGAGCACACTTCTTGGTTGCCGGCCAGGGGTGGCGGCGGGTGGTGTGTTCGCGAGTAGCAGTCAGATGCAAACCGAAGGCTGCGATCTGGCCATGAGCCGAACCCCGTCGGGCCCGAAAATGCTGATGAAACCAGCCCTCAACCGAAGCGGGTTGCAGGGGAGTGGACGTCTCCAAGGCCCTAAAGGTTCCCATTTGAGGCGGCATTTGGCCAGCGTTAATCACTGGGGGAATGCAAATCTGGCGAGAGAAAACAGCGGCTTAGCGCGCTGCAGGCGTTGAAATAACTGCCCTGTGGCCATTTGTCGTGATAAAGCGATTGTGTGGTGAATCTGCTGGGCCGGACCTGCAACCCCTGCATCAGCAGATTTTGGTCCCCGCCCAACTTCAGGTATGATATCGCCCCTTTCAAATCCCCCAGTCAGGCGATTTCCCATGACCAACCAGGCCGCCGAAGTCGCGAAGCGCCGCACTTTCGCAATCATTTCCCACCCCGACGCCGGTAAGACCACCATCACCGAAAAGCTGCTGCTGATGGGCAAGGCCATTGCCGTCGCCGGTACCGTGAAGTCGCGCAAGTCCGACCGCCATGCCACCTCCGACTGGATGGAAATGGAGAAGCAGCGCGGCATCTCCATCACCACCTCGGTGATGCAGTTCCCGTACCGCGAGCACATGATCAACCTGCTCGACACCCCCGGCCACGAAGACTTCTCTGAAGACACCTACCGCACCCTGACCGCAGTGGACTCGGCGCTGATGGTGCTGGACGGCGGTAAGGGTGTAGAGCCGCGGACCATCGCCCTGATGGACGTCTGCCGCCTGCGCGACACGCCCATCGTCAGCTTCATCAACAAACTCGACCGTGACATTCGCGACCCTATCGAACTGCTCGACGAGATCGAGGCGGTTCTGAAGATCAAGGCCGCGCCGATCACCTGGCCGATCGGTTGCTACCGTGACTTCAAGGGCGTGTACCACCTCACCGGTGACTACATCGTGGTGTACACCCCTGGCCACGGCCATGAGCGCACCGAGGCCAAGATCATCCAGAAGCTGGACTCCGACGAGGCCCGTGCGCACCTGGGTGACCAATACGATTCGTTCGTCGAGCAACTGGAGCTGGTGCAGGGTGCTTGCCACGAGTTCAACCAGGAAGAGTTCATCAATGGCCAGCTGACCCCGGTGTTCTTCGGTACGGCACTCGGTAACTTCGGTGTCGACCACGTGCTTGATGCGGTAGTCGACTGGGCGCCGCGGCCGCTGGGGCGTGTGGCCCACGAACGTACCGTAGAGCCGGTCGAAGAGAAGTTCACCGGTTTCGTGTTCAAGATCCAGGCGAACATGGACCCGAAACACCGCGACCGTATCGCGTTCATGCGCATCTGCTCGGGCAAGTACGAAAAGGGCATGAAGATGCGCCACGTGCGCCTGAACAAGGACCTGCGTATCGGCGATGCGCTGACCTTCTTCTCCTCCGAGCGTGAGCAACTGGAAGAGGCCTTTGCCGGCGACATCATCGGCCTGCACAACCACGGCACCATCCAGATCGGTGACACCTTCACCGAAGGCGAGGCCCTGGGCTTTACCGGTATCCCGCACTTCGCCCCGGAGCTGTTCCGCCGTGTGCGCCTGAAGGACCCGCTGAAGTCCAAGCAGCTGCGCCAAGGCTTGCAGCAGCTGGCGGAAGAGGGTGCCACGCAGGTGTTCTTCCCGGAGCGCAGCAACGACATCATCCTGGGTGCTGTCGGTGTGCTGCAGTTCGACGTGGTCGCCAGCCGCCTGAAGGAAGAGTACAAGGTCGAGTGCGCCTACGAGCCGATCACCGTATGGTCGGCCCGCTGGATCAGCTGCGACGACAAGAAAAAGCTCGAGGAATTCCAGACCAAGGCCATGGAAAACCTGGCCATCGATGGTGGCGGCCACCTCACTTACCTGGCGCCGACCCGGGTCAATCTGGCGCTGATGGAAGAACGCTGGCCGGACATCAAGTTCCGCGCTACCCGCGAGCACCACTGACTACTGGATTTGGGGCTGCCTTGCAGCCCTTCGCGGGCAATCACTGTGGGAGCGGGCGTGCCCGCGAAGGGCCGCAAAGCGGCCCCATTTCAATTCCCGGCCTTGATACTGGTCCAGATCCGCGTCCTGATACGGTCGATCTTGGCCGGCATCGCCTCCAGCGCATACAGCTTGCCCATCACGGCCTCGCTCGGGTAAATCATCGCGTTGTCCTTCAGCGCAGGGTCCACCAGCCCGTCCGCCTTGAGGTTGCCGTTGGCATACTGCACATGGTTGCTGATGTTGGCCATCACCTCCGGCTGCAGCAGGTAGTTCATGTAGGCATAGCCAGCCTTTTCATCTGGCGCATCGGCCGGCATGGCCACCATGTCGAACCACAAGGGCGCGCCTTCCTTGGGTATCGAATAGCCCACCTTGACGCCGTTGTGCGCCTCTTCGGCGCGGTTCTTCGCCTGCAGCACATCCCCCGAGAAGCCCACCACCACGCAGACATCGCCGTTGGCCAGGTCGCCAGTGTATTTCGAGGAGTGGAAGTAGCTGATGTAGGGCCGTACCTGCATCAACAGCGCCTTGGCCTTGTCGTAGTCTGCCGGGTTCTGGCTGTGGTGCGGCAGGCCCAGGTAGTGCAGGGCAATCGGCAGCAGCTCGGGGCCGTTGTCCAGCACCGCTACACCGCAGCTTTTCAGCTTGCTCATGTACTCGGGCTTGAAGATCAGGTCCCACGAGTCCAGCGGCGCGTTGTCGCCCAGTACCGCCTTGACCTTGTCGATGTTGTAGCCGATTCCGGTGCTGCCCCACAGGTAGGGGAAACCGTACTGGTTGCCCGGGTCATTCACCTCCAGCGCCTTGAGCAGCACCGGGTTGAGGTTCTGCCAGTTGGGCAGCTGCGACTTGTCCAGGCGTTTCAAAGCCTTGCCCTGGATCTGCCGGGCCATGAAGTGGTTGGAAGGGAACACCACGTCGTAGCCGGAGTTGCCGGTCATCAGCTTGCCGTCGAGGGTTTCGTTGCTGTCATACACGTCGTAGGTGGGCACGATGCCAGTGGCTTGCTGGAAATTTTTCAGCGTGTCGGGTGCCACGTAGCTGGACCAGTTGTAGATTTTCACCGTTTCGGCGGCACTGGCCACACTGGCGGCCAGCATCAAGGGTGCAAGAAGGCGTGTGCGCATGTCGGGGTTACCTTGCTTTGTCTGTTGTTATCGAAGGCAGGCGATCAGCGGATCAGAAAATCAGTACGTAGGTCTTGCGCACGGTCTCCTGGATGTCCCAGGTGCCGGTGCTATTGGCCGGTAGCATCAATGCGTCTCCGGCTTCTATAAGCAGGGGCTCGCCACCGTCGGGGGTGAAGGTGCAGCGGCCCTTGATGAAATGGCAGAACTCCTGTTGCACGATCTGCCGCCGCCAACGCCCGGGGGTGCACTCCCAGATACCGGTTTCGACGCCGTCGTCGCGTTCCACGCTGGTGACCGAAGCCACCGCCACGGGTTCGCCGAGCGGCACCGCTACCGGGCTGGCGCTAGCCAGTGCAACGCTGTCGGTATTCTTGAACTGGGTGATGCGCATGACCGGTGGATCCTGTGTTGGGGAAAGGGAATCAGTGCATGAAGCCTTCCATGAAGTCCGCGAGCGAGCTGGCCAGGCGCCGCCTCCAAGGCGCGCTGGCGGGGTTGGCGAGGGTCCGGTCCTCGTTGACGAAGCTCTGGATGATTGCGTTGTAGCCCAGCCAGCGGCAGGGCTCGGGCGGCCAGCTGGCCAGGCTTGAAACCGGGCGGTTGTCGAGCACCCACGGTTGCGCCGTCAGCGCGTTGTGCTGGTTGAGGATCAGTGCCGCCAGGGTCCGCCCGCCCAGGTTGGTGGCGCCAACGCCTTCGCCGCCGTAACCGCCGGCCAGGGCGATGCCGCGCTGGCGGTCGCAGAGCATGTGTGGGCGGAAGCGCCGCGCCATGCCAAGGTTGCCACCCCACGAATGGGTGATACGCGCATGCTTTAGCTGTGGGAAGAGTTCGCTGAACAGGTAGCGGCGCAGCTCGATTTCATGTTCGTCGAGGTTGAAGTTTTCACGCAGGCGGCCGCCGAAGCGGTACCCGCCCCGGGCGCCGAATACCAGCCGGTTGTCGGCCGTGCGCTGGCCATAGGTGACCTGGCGGCTGCTTTCGCTGAAGGCCTGGCCCTGGCTCAGGCCGATCTGTTCCCAGGTCGCCTCGGGAAGTGGCTCGGTGGCCACCAGCAGGCTCTGCACCGGCAGTTGGTGTTTGCCCAGCGGTGGCAGGCTGGCGGCGTAGCCCTCCACGGCGGGCACTACCCATTGGCAGCGAATGCGCGCCAGCGGTGTACGCACCTCACCCGGTTGCCAGTCGATGGCTGGGGTGTTTTCGTAGATCGGTACACCCAGCGCTTCCAGCGCCCGGGCCAGGCCACGGGCGAGCATGGCCGGCTGAATGGTCGCCGTGTGCGGGCTGTAGATCGCGCCATAGGCGTTGCTGACCCGTAGCTGCGCGTCAAGCTGTTCGGGGCGCAACCAACGGTAGTCCTCTTCGGTCATGCCCTGGCGGTACAGGTCGTCGAGGTAGGCGCGCAGGCTGCGTTCCTGTTCCGGGTAGCGCGCGGCGCAGTACAGCACGCCGCCTTTGCGGTAGTGGCAGTCGATGCCTTCGCGCTGCAGCACGCTGTGCACCTCGTCCGGAATCCCGTGCAGCAGGTCGATGCTGGCGCGGCGCTGCTGCGGTGACAGGCTGGCGAGCAGGCGGTCTTCGCCGAGCAGGTTGCCCATCAGCCAGCCACCGTTGCGCCCAGAGGCGCCGAAACCGGCGATGTTGGCATCAATCAGTGCAATGTTCAGCTGGGGTGCCTGGCGCTTGAGGTAGTAGGCGGTCCATAGCCCGGTGTAGCCCGCGCCGATGATGCACACATCCGCGTCCAGGTCGTCGCGCAGGACCGGGCGGGCGCACAGCGGCTCGTCGAGCTGGTCCATCCACAGGCTGAGCGTGCGCAGGGGTTGCATCGGGTTCGGCTCCACGTCCGTCAAGGTCTGTGGCCGATCCTAGTCGGGCGAGTGGGCGGCTGTCTTACGTGCGTGCACGCAGGGAAATTTGCTTCAGGTAGGCCTTGGGTGTGAGCCCGGTGTGTTCACGGAAGCACTTGTAGAACGCCGACAGCGAATTGAAGCCAGCGTTGAACGCCAGGTCATCGATGGGTGTTCCGGCGCTGTTGTCATCAAGGCTGGCCATCAGGTGCTGCAGACGCGCCTGGTTGACGTAGCGGTAGAAGCTTTGCCCAAGCACCTGGTTCAGCAGGTAGGAAATCTGGTTGCGGCTGTAGCCACTGGCATCGGCAACTTGCTGCAGATCCAGTTCAGGGTCCAGGTAGGGGCGTTGGCGCTGAAAATAGTGTTCCAGGTCCTGGGCCATGGTCGACAGCTGCCGCGGTGACAGGCCCAGGCGGCTGGTGGCTGGCCGCGCGCCGCCGGTGCCCGCGGTGTTGCCGTGCTGGCGCACCAGGGTCGCATATTCGTTGACCCGCCAGATCAGGCCGTCCCTCACGGTAATTGCCTCGCTGGACTGAAACGCCACCAGGCCATCGCCGCCCTGCACCGTAACCTGGTACTGGATGAACGCGGTGCAGCCATCGACGCGGATACGGTCACTGTGGACGATGTCTTCGCCGGCTTCGTGGGGTAGGCAGGCGCGCACGTAGTCGCGCAGTTCGCGATAGCCCAGCACGCGGTTCTGGAAGAAGTCGTGATACTGGACATCGGGGTGATAAAGCGCCATCACGCCGTCGAGGTCACGGTGCTTCCAGCACAGGTGGTAGCGCAGCACGGTCTCGGCGGTGAGTGGGGTCTGGGCGGGGTCATCGGGGAGCGTCATGGCTGGATCATGCCTTGCCGGCCAGGCCATCACAAGAATGCAGAACACCTGATGGATAGGGCGCTTTCGCGCATTTTGCACGGTTCAGCAGGCGGCCAGCGAGCTAAGACACTGATTTATATGGGTGTCATTTTTTGTCACATCTGGCACAGCTACTGCAAAGGTTACTGCGCGAATGGAATTCTCGCTAACAACATAAGGCGCACACATCATGATCACCTCTGCCGACTACCCCGCTGTCGATACGCAAAGCCGTTCAGGTGTTTCCTGGGCGGCGATCTTCGCTGGCGCGGCTGCTGCCGCATCCGTTTCCCTCATCCTTGTGGTGCTGGGCGCGGGGTTGGGCTTCGCCGCCACCTCGCCTTGGGCTGACGAAGGGGCGAGTGCCAAAGCCCTGGGCGTTTCTACCATTGTCTGGCTGCTGCTCACTCAGATCATCGCATCGGGCATGGGCGGCTACATTGCCGGCCGGCTGCGGGTGAAGTGGGCGAACCTGCACGGTGACGAGGTGTACTTCCGCGATACCGCGCATGGCTTCCTGTCGTGGGCAGTTGCCACCCTGGTCGCCGCCATGCTGGTGCTGGGCGCGGCGGGCAACCTGGTAGGGGCCGGGGCCAGCGCTGCGTCGCAAGCGGCCACGGTGTCTGCTGCCGCAGGTGCATCGGCGGCTACCGGCAGCAACAATGACTCGATGGGGTACTTCGTCGACAGCCTGTTCCGCGGTGACGGCCCGGCGCCAGTCAGCGAAGACGCTGCCAATGGGGTTGCCGCGCGCATTCTGGCCAAGGGCATTGCCGGGGACGGCGCACTGCCTCCTGAGGACCGTACCTACCTGGCCCAGTTGGTGGCGCAGCGTACCCGCCTGACCCAGGCCGAAGCCGAAGCCCGTGTGGACCAGGTAATGGCTCAGGTGCAACAGCTGAAAACCGATGCCAAGCAAGCGGCCGATACTGCCGCCAAGGTAGCTGCCTGGACTGCCCTCTGGACCTTCGTCGCGCTGCTGTGCGGCGCCTTCATCGCCAGCGTCGCGGCCCTGTATGGCGGTCGCCTGCGCGACCGCGTGCAGTGGCTGGAAGGCGACTACGTCACTACCCGCACCGTTCAACGTTAAGCAAGGAGAATTACCATGCGCTCGATATTGCTGTGGATGCTTGGAGTACCGATTCCCGTGATCATCCTGATTGCACTGTTCATGCACTGACAGCAAAGGGCGGCCCAGGCCGCCCTTTGCTATTGCCACCGTTGACGGAGGTTGAACATGCGCTCGATATTGCTGTGGATGATCGGCGTGCCGATACCGGTGATTATCCTGATCTGGATTTTCATGCATTGAGCGGCTGGGGGCCGCGGTGCGGCCCATCGCGGCGCAAGGCCGGTTCTGCAGAGGTCGCGTGAACCTCAAGCCAGCGCAGATCGCTCTGGCAACTGATTAAAGAAACTGCTCCGCGTAATGACAGGCCACTTGCCGGGTACCGACTTGCCTGAACGCCGGCACGTCCTTGGCGCAGCGTTCAGTGGCATGTGGGCAGCGCTTGTGGAACGCGCAGCCGTTCGGTGGGTTCAGCGGGTTGGGCAACTCCCCGGCAATTCTGATTTTCGGCTTCAACGGGTCGGGATGAATCGCCGGTGTCGCTGACAGCAGTGCCTGGGTGTACGGGTGCAGCGGCTTCTCGTAGATGTCCTCCTTGGGCCCCATTTCTGCGGGCCTTCCCAGGTACATCACCAGCACCTGGTCGGCCACGTGCCGCACCACCGCCAGGTTGTGCGAGATGAACACGTAGGCGGTGTTGAACTCCTTCTGCAAGTCCATGAACAGGTTCAGTACCTGTGCCTGGATCGACACGTCCAGCGCCGAGGTCGGTTCGTCTGCCACCAGTACCTTGGGCTGCAGCATCATCGCCCGGGCCAGGGCGATGCGCTGGCGCTGGCCGCCAGAGAACATGTGCGGGTAGCGCTGATAATGCTCGGGGCGCAGGCCGACCTGCTCCATCATCTTCTGCACCTTGTCTCGCCGTTCGGCCTTGCTCAGCGAGGTGTTGATCAGCAAGGGTTCGGCCAACTGGTCGCCAATCTTCTGCCGAGGGTTGAGCGAAGCGTAGGGACTCTGGAATACCATCTGCACGTCGCGGCGCAGTTGCTTGCGCTGGGCCTTGCTGGCGCCAGTGACTTCGGTGCCGGCAATTTGCAGGGAGCCGGAAGACGGCTCTTCGATCAATGTCAGGGCGCGGGCCAGGGTCGACTTGCCGCAGCCAGACTCACCCACCACCGCCAGGGTCTTGCCGGCCTCCAGCTCGAACGACACGCCGTTGAGCGCGCGGACCAGTGCGTGGCCTTTGAACAGCCCGCGGGATACTTCGTAATGCCGGGTCAATTCCCGGGCAGTCAGAACCACGGCCATTACGCCACCTCCTGGTTCAGCGGGTAGAAGCAACGCACCAGGCTGTGCGCCTGAGGGTCGAGGGGCGGGCGCTGGCGCCGGCAGTCGTCCTGTACATAAGGGCAGCGCGGCGATAGCAGGCAGCCCACGGGGCGGTCGTAGCGGCCAGGCACGATGCCCGGCAGGGTGGCCAGGCGTTCGGCGCCAAGGCTGTGTTCGGGGATGGCCGCCAGCAGGGCTTCGCTGTAAGGGTGGGCCGGCAGGTCGAACAGCTCCGGAACCTGGCCAACTTCCACCGCCTGGCCGGCATACATCACGCACACCCGCCTGGCCGTTTCGGCGACCACGGCAAGGTCGTGGGTGATGAGGATCAGCGCCATGTTGCGCTCTTTCTGCAGGTTCACCAGCAGTTCCATGATCTGCGCCTGGATCGTCACGTCCAGCGCGGTGGTGGGCTCGTCGGCGATCAGCAGCTTGGGTTCGCCGGCAATCGCCATGGCAATCGCCACACGCTGGCTCATGCCGCCGGACAACTGGTGCGGGTAGGCATCCAGGCGGCTTTCCGCCGCCGGGATCTCGACCTTTTTCAATAGCTCAAGGGCACGTTGGCGCGCGGCCTTGCCCTTCAGGCCCAAGTGTTGCCGCAGCACCTCCTCGATCTGGAAGCCTACCGTGTAGCTGGGGTTCAGTGCGGTCATCGGGTCCTGGAAGACCATGGCGATGTCCTTGCCCACCACCTTGCGCCGTTGCCGGCCGCTGAGCTTGAGCATGTCGGTGCCGTCGAACGTGAGGGCGTCGGCGGTAATGCGCCCAGGCGCATCGATCAGGCCCATCAGGGCCATCATGGTGACCGATTTACCCGAGCCGGACTCGCCGACGATCGCCAGGATCTCGCCGGCGTCCACCGCCAGGTCCAGGCCATCGACCACCGGCACGGCAGTGGCGTCGCCGAAGCGCACGTTCAGGTTGTTGATCTGTAACAGTGACATGGCGTTCTCCTCAGGCGGCGTTCTTGAGTTTCGGGTCCAGCGCATCGCGCAGGCCGTCGCCCATCAGGTTGATTGCCAACACACTGAGCAGAATGGTCAGGCCGGGCAGGCTCACCACCCACCAGGCACGCTCGATGTAGTCACGCGCCGAAGCCAGCATGGTGCCCCACTCGGGGGTGGGCGGCTGCACGCCCAGGCCAAGGAAGCCCAAGGCAGCGGCGTCGAGGATCGCCGAGGAAAAACTCAAGGTGGCCTGCACGATCAACGGTGCCATGCAGTTGGGCAGCACCGTGACGAACATCAGGCGTGGCAAGCCGGCGCCGGCCAGGCGTGCGGCCGTGACGTAGTCGCGGTTCAGCTCGCCCATCACGGCGGCGCGGGTCAGGCGCACGTAAGAGGGCAGCGACACGATGGCGATCGCAATCACCGTGTTGATCAGGCCTGGGCCGAGAATGGCGACGATCGCCACCGCCAGCAGCAGCGACGGCAGTGCCAGCATCACGTCCATCAGGCGCATGATCGACGGGCCCAGCAGTTGCGGGAAGAACCCGGCCAGCAGGCCCAGCAGGATGCCCGGGATCAGCGACATCACCACCGAGGACAGGCCGATCAGCAGCGACAGCCGCGCGCCCTGGATCAGGCGTGAAAGCAGGTCGCGGCCGAGTTCGTCGGTGCCAAGGATGAACTGCCAGGTGCCGCCTTCCAGCCACACCGGTGGGGTCAACAGGAAGTCGCGGTACTGCTCGCTGGGGTCATGGGGGGCGACCCATGGCGCGAACAGCGCGCAGAACACCACCAGGCACATGAACGCCAGGCCCATCACCGCGCCTTTGTTGCGCGCGAAGGCTTGCCAGAATTCTTTGTACGGCGAAGGGTAGAGCAGGCTTTGGTCCACCGGGCTGGCCGGCGACACGGATTTCGGAATCGGGCTAGTCATGGCAAGGGCCTCAGCGCTGATGACGGATGCGTGGGTTGGCCAGGCCGTAGAGAATGTCCACGACGAAATTGACCAGGATTACCAGGCAGGCGATCAGCAGGATGCCGTTCTGGACCACGGGGTAGTCACGGGCGCCGATGGCTTCGATCAGCCATTTGCCGATGCCCGGCCAGGAGAAGATGGTTTCGGTCAGCACCGCACCGGCCAACAGCGTGCCGACCTGCAGGCCGAACACGGTGAGCACCGGGATCAATGCGTTGCGCAAGCCATGCACGAACACTACCCGGGCCGGCGACAGGCCTTTGGCACGGGCTGTGCGGATGTAGTCTTCGCGCAGCACTTCAAGCATCGATGAGCGGGTCATGCGCGCGATTACCGCCAGCGGGATGGTGCCGAGCACGATGGCAGGCAGAATCAGGTGCATCACCGCGTCCTTGAATGAGCCTTCCTCATCGCTGAGCAGGGTATCGATCAGCATGAAGCCGGTTTTCGGCTCGATGTCGTAGAGCAGGTCGATGCGCCCGGACACCGGGGTCCAGCCCAGGCTCACGGAGAAGAACATGATCAGGATCAGGCCCCACCAGAAGATCGGCATCGAATAGCCCGCCAGGGATATGCCCATTACCCCGTGGTCGAACAGCGAGCCGCGTTTGAGCGCTGCGATCACCCCGGCCAGCAAGCCGACCACGCCAGCGAACAACAGCGCGGCAAAGGCCAGTTCCAGGGTGGCCGGGAACAGGGTCAGGAACTCGCGCCACACGCTTTCGCGGGTGCGCAGCGATTCACCCAGGTCGCCCTGGGCCAGCTTGCCGACATAGTCCAGGTACTGGACCGGCAGGGGTTTGTTCAAGCCCAGGCGCTCCATGGCCTGGGCATGCATTTCGGGGTCGACCCTGCGCTCGCCCATCATCACTTCCACCGGGTCGCCGGGGATCAGGCGTATGAGCGCGAAAGTCAGCAACGTGATGCCGAAAAAAGTCGGTATCAGCAGGCCAAGGCGCCGGGCAATAAAACTCAACATTGTCGGGGTTACCTCATCAGACCGTACGGCCAGCAGCACGCTACGGCAGTGCCGCCGGTTCCCTGCTGGGCGCCGGCGGTCGTCGTTGTTCTACTTCACCCGGGTGGTGGCGAAGTTGTTTTTGGCCAGAGGGCTGATCACGTAGCCCTCTACATTGTCACGCATGGCGGTGAACATCTTCGGGTGGGCCATGCTGATCCACGGTTGGTCGTCATCGTACACCTTCAATGCCTCGCTATAGAGCCTTGCCCGTTCGTCGTTGTCGACCACCTCGCGGGCTCGGCTGATCAGCTCCTGGAACTTAGGGTTGCACCAGCGCGCATAGTTCTCGCCGGTCTTGGCCGCCTCGCAACTGAGCAGGGGGGTGAGGAAGTTGTCCGGGTCGCCGTTGTCGCCCGCCCAGCCGGTGGACACCAGGTCGGCTTCACCGCGCTTGGCGCGGCGCAGCATCTCGGCCCACTCCATCACACGGATATCCAGCTTCAGGCCGATCTGGCCGAGGTCGGCCTGCAGCATCTCGGCCGACAGGCGCGGGTTGGGGTTGGTCATGCCACCGCCGTTGCGGGTGAACAGGGTGATGACGGTGCCCTCCGGCACACCCGCCTCCTTGAGCAGGGCGCGCGCCTTGGCAAGGTCACGCGGCGGGTTCTGGTTGGCCGGGTTGAAGCCCATCATGCTGGGCGGGTAGGGGTTCACCCCGACCAAGGCATTACCTTTGCCGAACAGCTGGTCGACGTGGGTCTGGCGGTCGAACGCCATGTTGATGGCTTTACGCACGCGCACGTCGCTGAGGTACTTGTGCTGGGTGTTCATGGCAACGTAGCCGGTCACCAGCGCTTCGGTTTCGGCCACCTTGAGGGTGCGGTCGGCCTTGATCGAGGGCACGTCGTCCGGCTTGGGGTACAGCGCCACCTGGCACTCGTTGGCGCGCAATTTCTGCAGGCGCACATTGCTGTCGGTGGCAATGGCGAAGATCAGGGCGTCGGCCGGCGGTTTGCCGCGGAAGTAGTCGGGGTTGGCTTTGAAGCGGACCTGCGCATCCTTGTTGTAGCGCTGGAAGATGAACGGCCCGGTGCCGATGGGTTTGCTGTTCAGCTCGGCGGCCTTGCCGGCCTTGAGCAACTGGTCGCCGTATTCTGCCGAATAGATAGAGGTGAAGCCCATGGCCATGTCATGCAGGAACGGTGCTTCGGGGCGGGTGAGGGTGATCACCACGGTATGCTCGTCGGTCTTGTCCACCGCCTTGAGCAACTGGCTGAAGGCCATGCTCTCGAAGTACGGGTAGCCGACGCTGGTCTTGTCGTGCCACGGGTGCGCCGGGTCCAGCTGGCGCCGCAGGCTCCACAGCACATCGTCGGCGTTGAATTCGCGGGTGGGTGTGAAGTAGTCGGTGCTGTGGAACTTCACGCCCTTGCGCAGGTGAAAGGTATAGGTCAGGCCGTCTGCTGAAATGTCCCAGCGCTCGGCCAGGGCCGGCTCGATGTCGGTGGTCCCGGGTTTGAAGTCCACCAGGCGGTTGAACAGTGTTTCAGAGGACGCATCGAAGGTGACGCCGGTGGTGTACTGGACCACGTCGAAGCCCTCCGGGCTGGCTTCGGTGCAGACCACCAGCGGCTTGGCCGCCAGTTGCGTGGCACTGCCGAGCACCAGCGCAGCCAGGGCCAGGCGTAGCGGTCGCGACTTGATGAAAACTCTGTGCATGGGTTGAAGACTCCCTGCGTGCATTGATTCCAGCGTAGCCGCCAAGGCCCGCCGTGCAGCGGGCCGTGGCGCAAACGGTCAGAGAATGTTGAATGGAATGGTGGTGACCAGGCGGAACTCGTCCAGGCTGCCATCGGCCTGCGCTTTGCTGGCGCGGTGCGTGGTGTAGGTGGCGCGGATACTGGTGTCCTTCAGCGGCCCGCTCTGCACCGCGTAGCTGGTGCCGATACCCCACTCGTAGTGGGTTTCGCCATCCAGGCCCCTCACGTCATAGGCGGTGCCACGGTAGTGGGTGCCATCGATGCCCCAGCCACGGGCGTTGTACAGGTTGAACTTCAAGCCTGGCACGCCGTAGGGCGCCATGTTCAGCACGTAGGAAATCTGCAAGGATTTCTCGTTCGGGCCGTTGAAGTCCGAGAGCAACGAGTTGGCCAGGAAAATGCCGTTGGTTTCGTGCAGGTAGTCGAAGTATTCGTTGCCGTTGACCTGCTGCCACGAAGCGCTGAGGGTGTGCGCCTGGTGGGTCAGGCCGAACGACAGGCTGTAGGTGTCGTTGTCGATCTTGCCCATCTTCTGGCTGCCGGCGTCGACTGTCTTGTAGTAGTTCAGGCCAGTGGTCAGGCTGAGCACCGCACTGTCGCCAAGCACATGGTTGGCGCCGAAGTAGTACTGGTTCCAGAAGTCATCGACTTTGGTGGCGTACAGGCTGGTGCTCAGGCTCTTGAACGGCTGGTAATTGATGCCGGCAGTGCTGGCACGGTCGGTTTCCACGCCAGTGGCGCTGTACTCGCTGCGGAACTTGCTGAGGCTTTGCTCGGTACGCGGCGAGACGCGGTCGAAGGTGCCCAGGTCGAAGTTGAGGTTGTCGAACTCGGCACTGTGCAGGAACACGCCCTGGAAGCTCGACGGCAGGGCACGGTTGCCGATGTAGGCGATCATGGGTGTGTCCACCGATTGCCGGCCCAGGGTGAGGGTGGTGTTGGACACGCGTGCCTTGATGTTGCCCAGGCCCAGCTTGCTCCACTGGCCGATGGGGTCGCCGTCGCTGTGGGTGAGCGTGCGGTTGTTGGGGCCGGCTACGGCCTGGCGGCTCTGCTGCAGTGCAATGGCATTGTAGCCGGCGGCCTCGACGGCGATGCCGACGGTGCCTTCGGTAAAGCCGGAGCTGTAGTTGAGGATGGTGCCCTGCACCCAGTTCTCACGGCTGTGCGTGTCGTGGCGGGTGCCGTCGTTCTTGTAGTACTTCCACAAGGGGGCGCGCGCCGCGCGTTCGCGGGCGTACCAGTTACGGGTGCTGCCGGACAGGTTCTGCCCCTCAATAAAACCGCTGGCCTGGGCTTGCTCGCTGGTGCTCTTGAGGGTGATGGGAATGAAGGCCTGGCTTTGCGGGTCAGCCTGGGCCACGGTGGTCACTGCACTGATGGATAAGGCCAGTGCGCTCAAGGTGAATAGTTTCAAGTTGAAGCTCCCTTTCTTTTCTAGTTATGGCCGGCCTTGTGGGCCGGGTGCTTGCTGCGGTGTTGCCAGGGTTGCCGCGGGGTTGCCGGGCTTGATCCGGAAGCTGTGTTGCCTGTACCGGCGAAGCGGCCGGTGCAGGTTGGCCATCAGTCAACACTCACACCGGAGAAATCATTGCGCCCAAACGGGCTGACCTTGAATTGGGAAACCTTGACGCTGAGCGGCTGGTTGACGGTGGAATGGGCCACCGGGGTGATCGGCACCTGCTGCTTGAGGCGCTGCTGTGCCTGCTGGTACAGGGCGCTGCGTTGCACCGGGTCGCTCACGCGCTTGGCCTGCATGACCAGGCTGTCGTACTGCGGATCGCACCACTGCGAGTAGTTGTTGCTGCCAATGGCGGCGCAGCTGTAGAGGGTGCCCAGCCAGTTGTCGGGGTCGCCGTTGTCACCGGTCCAGCCGATCAAGGCGATGTCGTGCTCGCCGTTTTTCATGCGCTTTACGTATTCGCCCCACTCGTAGCTGACGATGCGCACCTTGAGGCCGAGTTTGTTCCAGTCGGCCTGCAGCATTTCGGCCATCAGCTTGGCGTTGGGGTTGTACGGGCGCTGCACCGGCATGGCCCACAGGGTGACCTCGGTACCTGGCGCTACGCCGGCCTGGCGCAGCAGTTGGCGGGCCTTTTCCGGGTTGTAAGGGGCATCCTTGAGGCTGTTGTCGTAGGACCATTGGGTCGGTGGCATGGCGTTGACTGCCAACTGGCCGGCGTCCTGGTACACCGCCTGGATAATGGCTTGCTTGTTCACCGCCATGTCCAGCGCCTGGCGTACTTCCAGGCGGTCGAACGGTGCATGGCGGGTGTTGTAGGCGATGTAGCCGAGGTTGAAGCCCGGCTGCTGCAGCACCTGCAGTTGGCTGTCGGCGCGAAGGGCCGGCAGGTCGGCCGGGCGCGGGTGCAGGGTGACCTGGCATTCGTTGCGGCGCAGTTTCTGGATGCGCACCGAGGGGTCTACGTTGATCGAGAACACCAGGTTGTCGAGCTTGACCTGCTCGGGGGCCCAGTAGGCCTTGTTGCCCTTGTAGCGGATCTGCGAGTCCTTCTGGTAGCGCTGGAACACGAACGGGCCGGTGCCGATCGGCTGCTGGTTGATGTCACTGGCACGCCCGCTGGCCAGCAACTGCTCGGCGTACTCGGCAGAGAGGATCGAGGCGAAGCTCATGGCCAGGTTCTGAATGAATGCGGCATCCACCGCGTTCAGGGTGAACACCACGGTCAGCGGGTCGCGTTTCTCGACCCGGGCGATGTTCTTGTCCAGGCCCATGCTGATGAAATAGGGGAACTCGGTGGGGTAGGCCTGGCGGAACGGGTGGCCTTTGTCGAGCATGCGGTTGAAGGTGAACAGCACGTCGTCGGCATTGAAGTCGCGGCTGGGCGTGAGGGCCTTGTTGCTGTGAAACCTGACCCCCTCACGCAGATGGAATGTGTAGTTCAAGCCGTCGTCGGACACCTCCCAGCGGGTAGCCAGGGCAGGGTGCACGGCGGTGCCGCCACGTTCGAACTCGACCAGGCGGTTGTAGATCGGTTCGGCGGCGTCGTTGTCGGTGGCGGTGGTGTACTGGGCGGTGTCGAAACCGTCAGGGCTGCCCTCGGAGCAGAACACCAGGCTGTTGGCGTACAGGTGGGGGGCCTGGCTGATCAGGCCCAGGGCCAGCAGGGCAGCAAGTCGGGTGGCGTGGCGCATGGCAAGTCCTTTTCCTCTGTTTGCACCGCCCACGGGTACGAATGGCGGCAACAGTGTGCCGACCCCGCAGCGGATAGCTGCAGGCCGACAGAAATTAGTGATTGGAGGGGAGGGCACCCACCAGCTGGCGGGTGCCGGGGCTACCCTATTTGTCCACGCTGACGCCGTAGAAGGCGTTCAGCGCGAACGGGCTGATCTTGAAGTCCTTCACCTTGACGCTCATCGGCTGGTAGACGGTGGAGTGGGCGATCGGGGTGATCGGCACCTGCTCCTTGAGGATGCGCTGTGCCTGCTGGTACAGCTCGGTGCGCTTGGCCTGGTCGGAGGTGGCCTTGGCCTGTTTGATCAGGCTGTCGTAGGGCTTGTAGCACCACTTGGAGAAGTTGTTGCCGTCAATGGCATCGCAGCCGTAGAGGGTGCCTAGCCAGTTGTCCGGGTCACCGTTGTCGCCGCTCCAGCCAATCAGCATGGCGCCCTGTTCGCCGGCTTTGGAGCGCTTGATGTACTCGCCCCACTCATAGCTGACAATTTTTGCCTTGATGCCGATCTTGGCCCAGTCGGACTGCAGCATTTCGGCCATCAGCTTGGCATTGGGGTTGTACGGGCGTTGCACGGGCATGGCCCACAGGGTGATTTCGGTGCCTTCCTTGATGCCGGCTTCCTTGAGCAGTTGTTTGGCTTTTTCCGGGTCGAACGGTGCGTCCTTGATGCTGGTGTCATACGACCACTGCGTGGGCGGCATGGCGTTGACCGCCAGCTGGCCGGCGCCCTGGTAGACCGACTCGATGATCCGTTTCTTGTCCACGGCCATGTCCAGCGCCTGGCGCACTTTCAGCTGGGCCATGGGGTTGGGCTGGTTGCTGCCCTTGATCTGGTCCATCACGTTATAGGCGATGTAACCCAGGTTGAAGCCGGCCTGCTGGGGCATCTGCAGGTTCTTGTCGGCCTTCAGCGGCTCGATATCGGCCGGGCGTGGGAACAGGGTGACCTGGCATTCGTTCTTTTTCAGCTTCTGCATGCGTACCGAGGCGTCGGTGGTGATGGCGAAGATCAGGTTGTCGATCTTCACGTCCTCGGGCTTCCAGTAGTCCTTGTTGCCCTTGAAGCGGATCTGCGCGTCCTTCTGGTACTTGCTGAACACGAACGGGCCGGTGCCGATCGGCTTCTGGTTGATGTCGGCGGCCTTGCCGTCCTTGAGCAACTGGTCGGCGTACTCGGCGGACTGGATCGAGGCGAAGCTCATGGCCAGGTTCTGGATGAACGCTGCATCGACCTCGTTGAGGGTGAACTTGACGGTGTGCTCGTCAAGCTTTTCCAGCTTGGCGATGTTCTTGTCCATGCCCATGTCGGTGAAGTACGGGAACTCGGTCGGGTAGGCCTTGCGGAAGGGGTGGTCCTTGTCGAGCATGCGGTTGAAGGTGAACAGCACGTCGTCGGCGTTGAACGGGCGGGTCGGCTTGAAGTAGTCGGTGGTGTGGAACTTCACCCCCTCGCGCAGGTGGAAGGTGTAGGTCTTGCCATCGTCGGACACGTCCCAGCGAGTGGCCAGGCCGGGTATCACTGCAGTGCCGCCGCGTTCGAACTGCGTCAGGCGGTTGAAGACGGTTTCGGCCGAGGCGTCGAAGTCGGTACCGGTAGTGTATTGCCCTGGATCGAAGCCGGCCGGGCTGCCTTCGGAGCAGAACACCAGGTTGGACGCGGCAAGTGCCGACGGAGCACCGGTGAGCAAGCCTGCACCGAGCAGGAACGGTATGACTGCGTGTTTGAGCATGGTGGCCTCATTTTTGTCATTTTTCGAGTGAGGTGGCCTCGTGAGCCGACCTGCGGATACTTATGCAGGGGATGTTCCCAATGCAACAGGTACAAGGATAGTTGGCGCCGGGAATGTGGCACGAACGTACATGGATGTCGCATCGCTATAACTTTCGACGAAGTTAAACGTTTGCGTGGGCAAAATGATGGCTTTTTTCGAGGTGTTTCAAGGCGGGATTTTTGTAGGATGCACCTGAACGGTGCGTAAGAAAGGTCTGAAACGCTTTTTTCAGCCCCCACACGGCCCCTGTAGGAGCGGCCTTGCGTCGCGATGGGCCGCGCGCAGCGGCCCCTGTGCAGCACACTGCTACAACAGGGGAGCGCCCCCCCGGCCCCCGCCCCGTCGCGACCCCAGGCCGCGCATACCGGCGCTAGTTGCTTAAGGCATCTGCACTTCAATCAACCCATCAGCATTCATGCTCACCTCACTGGTACCGGCTTCGATGTCCGGCGCCGGCGCCGCTTCATCTGCGCTCATGGCCTTCATGGCCATGGGGGCGCTGCGCAGGTACGGCCGTGGGTAGCCGCTGCTGTTCAGGTTCAGGCTGACCACTTTGTAGCCTGTGCCGCCCAAGGCTTGCGTGGCCAGTTGTGCATGGGCCTTGAACGCATCGACGGCATCCTTGAGCAGCTCGTCTTCGCTGGACTTGCGCGTGGCCGGCGCGATGGAGAAGTCCATGCCACCCATTTTCAGCTCTTGCAGCAGGTCGGCGGTCAGTTGCGAGAGGGCCGGGAAATCGGCGCTTTCCAGGCGCAGCTCGGCGCGTTCACGCCAGCCGGTGATCTTCTGGCCTTTGCTGTCGTAAACGGGGTAGCTGTTGCGGCTGCCCTGGCTGATCTTCACATCCTTGACCTGGCGCGACTGCTGCACGGCCTTGTTCATGGTTTCGGTGATCTGCTTGGCGAGCTTGCCGGGGTCGCTGTTCTGCGCTTCGCTATACAAGGTCACGACCATCAGGTCGCGCGCCACTTCCTTGCTGACCTCGGCGCGCAGCGATACCTGGTTGTAGCGCGGTTCATCGGCCGCCAGTGCCGGCAGGCTGGCGAGCAGGCCGCAAGACATGATCAGGGCGGCGCCGTGACGTGGAATGTGCATGTGGTACTCCTTGGCAATAAAAGGCGTGGGCGCTGGTCATCCATGCCACGCATGGCCAATCAGACCGGCATCAGTGTAGTGGGTTCAACAGTGCCATCACGACAGTGTGACAAAGTGTGGCGCTTTGCCGCAGCGCTGCAGCAGGGGGCCCGGCTTCGGTATACTCCAGCCGATTTTCTGGAGCACTCATCAGGAGAGCTCATGCTCGCCGCCGTACAACCGTTGTCCGCTACCCGCCAGAACCTCTGGCGCCTGACCGTCATTCGTGTGCTGGTCCTGGCTGCCCAGGCCGGCTCGGTCGGTGTCGCCTACTGGACCGAACTGCTGCCCTTACCCTGGCTATCGCTGGCCGGTACCTTGGCCTTGTCGTCGCTGCTGTGTGCCTTCACCGCCCTGCGCCTGCGCTTGTCGGTGCCCGTCACCGAAATGGAATACGCCCTGCAGCTGGCCTGTGACCTGTTGATCCACAGTGCCTTGCTGTATTACTCCGGCGGCTCGACCAACCCGTTCGTGTCCTACTACCTGGTACCGTTGGCCATTGCCGCAGTGACCCTGCCGTGGCTGTATTCGCTGATCCTGTCCGGTATTGCCCTGACCGCCTACAGCTTGCTGCTGGTGCAGTTCTACCCGCTCGAAGGCCTGCCCATGGCGCGGGACAAGATGCAGGTGTACGGCATGTGGCTGAGTATTGCCCTGGCGGCGGCGGTGATCACCTTCTTCGCGGCACGCATGGCGGAAGAGCTGCGGCGCCAGGAGCAACTACGCTCGGAGCGGCGTGAAGAAAGCCTGCGCGACGAGCAGTTGCTGGCCGTAGCCACCCAGGCCGCCGGCGCCGCTCATGAGCTGGGCACGCCGCTGGCCACCATGAGTGTGCTGATCAATGAAATGCGCCAGGACCACACCGACCCGCTGTTGCAGGAAGACCTGCAAATCCTTCAGGACCAGGTGAAGCTGTGCAAGGAAACCCTGCAGCAACTGGTACGCGCCGCTGAAGCCAACCGCCGCCTGGCGGTGGTCGAGCAGGATGTCACCGCCTGGCTGGACGAAGCGCTGAACCGCTGGCACTTGATGCGCCCGGAAAGCAGCTACCGCTTCCAGCGCCTGCGTGACGGCCAGGTGCCGCGCCTGACCCCGCCACCGGACCTGACCCAGGCGCTGCTGAACCTGTTGAACAATGCGGCCGATGCCTGCCCCGATGACCTTGAAGTGCGCCTGGACTGGGACGCTCAGGATATCGTGATCAGCATCCGCGACCATGGCCCTGGCGTGCCGCCGGCCATTGCCGAAGCCATCGGCAAACCCTTCATTACCACCAAGGGCAAAGGTTTCGGCCTGGGCCTGTTCTTGAGCAAGGCCAGCGTGACCCGTGCGGGCGGTTCGGTAAAACTTTATAGTCATGAGCAGGGTGGCACCCTGACCGAACTGCGCCTGCCCTATGGCAAGCGAGGAGATGAATGATGAGCGATGAAAACCAGGTCGAGAGCGAAGAGCTGCCGCACCTGCTGCTGGTGGATGACGATGCCACCTTCACCCGGGTCATGGCGCGCGCCATGAGCCGTCGCGGGTTCCGCGTGAGCATTGCCGGTTCCGCCGAAGAGGGCTTGATCCTGGCCCAGCAGGACCTGCCGGACTACGCCACGCTGGACTTGAAGATGGACGGCGACTCCGGCCTGGTGCTGCTGCCCAAGCTGCTGGAGCTGGACCCGGAAATGCGCGTGGTGATCCTGACCGGTTATTCGAGCATTGCCACAGCGGTGGAGGCGGTCAAGCGCGGCGCCTGCAACTACCTGTGCAAACCGGCTGATGCCGACGACGTGCTGGCGGCGTTGCTGTCGGAGCACACCGACCTGGACGCGTTGGTGCCGGAAAACCCGATGTCGGTCGACCGCCTGCAGTGGGAGCATATACAGCGTGTGCTGACCGAGCACGATGGCAATATTTCGGCCACCGCACGGGCGCTGGGCATGCACCGGCGGACCTTGCAGCGCAAACTGCAGAAGCGTCCGGTTCGGCGCTGATTCATATTGCCTGTACCGGCCCCATCGCTGGCAAGCTGGCGATAGGGCCGGTGTGGACAGAAATTCATCTGTAACACCCCGCGATCCCCGCAAATCCCGGCTGTTGGCGTATCATTGCCACCTGACGGCAACCCCTCCAGGATCGCTAGCGCATGCTCGCCCTTCTCATCCAGACGCTGAATATCACGGCACCGGTTTTCGCCATGCTGTTCATGGGCGTGCTGCTCAAACGCATTCGCCTGATCGACGACAACTTCAACCAGGTCGCTTCGCAGCTGGTGTTCAACGTGTGCATGCCGGCCCTGCTGTTCCTGGGCATCTACCACGCTGACCTGGCTACGGCGGTCCAGCCCGGTGTCATTTTGTACTTCATCGTCGCGACCCTGATCGGCTTCGCCCTTGCCTGGGGCATGGCTATCTGGCGCAGCCCCATGGCCGATCGCGGTATCTATGCCCAAGGCGCCTTTCGCGGCAACAACGGCGTCATTGGCCTGGCCTTGGCCGCCAGCCTGTACGGGGACTATGGTATTTCCTTGGGGGCGGTACTCGCCGGCGTGGTCATCCTCATGTACAACTCGCTGTCCGCGGTGGTGCTGGCGGTGTACAGCCCGGACCTCAAGTCCGACCCCTGGAGCATCTGCAAGAGCATTCTCAGCAACCCGCTGATCATCAGCGTATTGGTGGCCACCCCGATGGCCTACGGCCAGGTGCCGCTGCCCAACTGGTTGCTCACTTCAGGCGACTACCTGGCGCAGATGACCCTGCCACTGGCGCTGATCTGCATCGGCGGCACCCTGTCGCTGGCGGCTCTGCGCGACAGCGGCCGCCTGGCCATCGATGCCAGCCTGGTGAAGATGGTGTGGTTACCGCTGCTCGGCACCCTGGGTGCTTGCCTGTGTGGTTTTCGCGGTGCCGAGCTGGGCATCCTTTTCCTGTACATCGGTAGCCCCACGGCGGCCGCCAGCTACGTGATGGCGCGCGCGGCCAACGGCAACCACCAATTGGCGGCGTCGATCATCGTGATCACCACGTTGATGGCAGCAATCACCACCAACATTGGTATTTTCATCTTGCAGTGGGGCGGATGGATCTAGATCCTTGACTGCAAACAACAGCAACAACACTGCCTCACTGAGCTAAAGGACACTTCATGCAAGACCAGAGCACGCCCGAGCGGTTACAGCGCGGGCTGAAGAATCGCCACATCCAGCTGATTGCGCTGGGTGGGGCCATCGGTACCGGGTTGTTCCTGGGCATCGCCCAGACCATCCAGCTGGCTGGCCCCTCGGTACTGCTGGGCTATGCCATCGCCGGCCTGATGGCCTTTCTGATCATGCGCCAGTTGGGTGAAATGGTGGTGGAAGAGCCGGTTGCCGGCAGCTTCAGCCATTTCGCCCACCAGTACTGGAGCGAGTTCGCCGGGTTCGTCTCGGGCTGGAACTACTGGGTGGTGTACGTGCTGGTCGGCATGGCCGAGCTTACCGCTGTGGGTATCTACGTGCAGTACTGGTGGCCGGAATTCCCGACCTGGGCCACCGCGGCGATCTTTTTCGTGGTGATCAACCTGATCAACCTTACTCAGGTCAAGGTCTATGGCGAAATGGAGTTCTGGTTCGCCTTGGTCAAGGTGGTGGCCATTGTCAGCATGATCGGCTTCGGTGCCTGGTTGCTGAGCAGCGGGCAGGGCGGCGCCGATGCCAGCGTAGCCAACCTGTGGCAGTACGGCGGGTTCTTCCCCAATGGCGTCAGCGGCCTGGTGATGGCGTTGGCGGTGATCATGTTCTCGTTCGGCGGCCTGGAGCTGGTGGGCATTACCGCTGCCGAGGCCGACAACCCGCGCCAGAGCATTCCCAAGGCCACCAACCAGGTGGTGTACCGTATCCTCATTTTCTACATCGGCGCGCTGGCCGTGCTGCTGTCGTTGTACCCGTGGCAGAAGGTGGTGCAAGGCGGTAGCCCGTTCGTGATGATCTTCCACGAACTGGACAGCGACCTGGTGGCCACCATTCTCAACATTGTGGTGCTTACCGCGGCGCTGTCGGTGTACAACAGCTGCGTGTATGCCAACAGCCGCATGCTGTTCGGCCTGGCCAGCCAGGGCGATGCGCCGCGCCAGTTGCTGAAGGTCAGCCGCAGCGGCGTGCCCCTGACAGCATTGGGGGTATCGGCGTTCGCTACCGGCTTGTGCGTAGTGATCAACTACCTGATGCCGGGTGAGGCCTTTGGCTTGTTGATGGCCCTGGCGGTATCGGCGCTGGTGATCAACTGGGCGAGCATCAGCATCACCCACCTGAAGTTCCGCAAAGCCAAGCTGGCCGCGGGCATCACCCCGTTCTACAAGAGCCTGGGGCACCCGCTGACCAACTACCTGTGCCTGGCATTCATCGTGTTGATCCTGGTGGTGATGTACCTGACCCCGCCGATTCGCATTTCAGTGATGCTGATACCGGCATGGATTGCCGCGCTGTGGGTGGCCTTCAAGCTGAAGAAGGCTCGCCAGGCGAAGTACTGAGTCGGGCTTGTGCGTGAGGGGCAGGCCGCCAGCGTTTCGCCGCCTGGTGGCCCTGGCGCGCTGCCTATCCATGCCCCTCAATGCTGCCGCCGCCAGGCGCGCACGGTGGTGTACAGCAGCACCAGGGCCAGTACCGGCAGCACGTAGAACAGCATCAGCCGCTCAAGGCGGCCGGCCAGCGGCAGCCCCATGGTGAAGGCCGCGACGTGCAGGCCATAAGCCAGGTACAGGCACAGGAAGACCAGCCCTTCGGCCCGGGTAATGCGGTAGCCGGAATAGAACACCGGCATACTCAGTACGGCAACGCCGAGCATCACGGGCAGGTCGAACGACAGTGCATTGGGTGAAATCGACAGCGGCTCTGGGGTCACCAGTGCGGTCAGGCCCAGCACCGCCAGCAGGTTGAACAGGTTGCTGCCGATGACCGTGCCCACGGCGATCTCCCGCTCGCCCCGCAGGGCCGCAATCAAGGCGGCGGCCAATTCCGGCAGGGAGGTGCACACAGCGACCACGGTCAGCCCGATAACGCGCTCGGACAGGCCCAGGTCGGTGGCCACCTCGACGGCGGCTTCAAGCAGCAAGTGGCCTGCCAGGGTCAACAGGCCCAGGCCGAACAGCACCTGCAGCACGGTGGCTGACCAGAAGCGCCCGGCGCTGGCCTGGGCGGCGTCGGGGGCAGGGTAGGTACGTGCGTAATGGCGCGACTGGTGCCAGAGCATGGCCAGGTAGCCGGCCAGGCCCAGCAACAGCAACCCACCTTCGACCCGGCCCAGCTGGCCGTTGGCGCACAGTGCGTAGACCAGGCCGCTGGCGAGGATCATCAGCGGTATGTCCAGACGTACCAACTGGCGCGAAACCCGCAGTGGGATGATCAATGCGGCCAGGCCGAGCACTACCAGCACATTGAAGATATTGCTGCCGACCACGCTGCCGACCGCTACATCCGGCGCGCCCTGGTAGGCCGCCTGCAGGCTGACGGTCAACTGTGGTGCGGTGCTGCCGAAGGCGACCAGGCTCAGGCCGATGATCAACGGGCGCACGTGCAGGCGCTGCGCCAGGCGCAGGGCTGCGCGCACCAGCAGTTCGGCGCCGCCTACCAGCAACAGCAGGGCTGTGCCCAGTTGCAGCAGGCTGAAGGTGGGAAGGGTGGCCAAGTCGAAAATGGTCGAACTCCTGTCGCGTCAGTCGCTAAGCCCTTGTACCCGCACCCGCGCTGTGCCGCTACGCAGCATGCCGATTTTTTCGGCGGCGGCGCGTGACAGGTCGATCAGCCGGCCGCGGGTATGCGGGCCACGGTCGTTGATGCGTACCACCACACTGCGCTGGTTGGCCATGTTGGTCACCAGAACGCGGCTGCCAAACGGCAGGCTGCGGTGGGCGGCGGTAAGGCCGTGCTGGTTGAACGGTTCGCCGCTGGCGGTGCGTTTGCCGTGGTGGCGCGAGCCGTAATAGGAAGCGGTGCCGGTCTGGTCGTAACCGCGCGGGTCGATGTCATGGCTGGCGCAGCCGGCCAGGAACGAAAACAGGGCGAGGGTGCCGAGGGATCGTTTTAGCAAGTCAGGTGCTCTCCTAGTGCGACGCTCCCACAGGTCGGCGCTGTACCTGTGGGAGCGGGCATGCCCGCGAACGAGGGCGAAGCCCTCGCAGGACTACAGGGATAAAACAATCACCCTTCGAGCTTGGCCTTGAGCATTTGGTTCACCTGCCCTGGGTTGGCCTTGCCTTTGGAGGCTTTCATGGCCTGGCCGACGAAGAAGCCGAACATCTTGCCGCGCTTGGCCTCGTCAGCCGCGCGGTACTGTTCCACCTGCTCGGCATTGGCGGCCAGCATTTCGTCGAGCATCTTCTCGATTGCGCCGGTGTCGGTGACCTGCTTCAGGCCTTTGCTTTCGATAATGCTGTCGGCATCGCCTTCACCGCCAGCCATGGCTTCGAACACGGTCTTGGCGATCTTGCCGCTGATGGTGTTATCGCGGATGCGCAGCAGCATGCCACCCAGTTGCGCAGCGCTGACCGGTGCCTGGTCGATCTCCACGCCCAACTTGTTCAGCAGGCTCCCCAGTTCGACCATGACCCAGTTGGCGGCCAGCTTGGCGTCACCGCCAATTTTCACCACTTCTTCGAAGTAGTCGGCCTGTTCGCGGCTGGAGGCCAGCACGTTGGCATCGTAGGCCGACAGGCCATACTGGCGCTGGAAGCGCTCGACCTTCTGCGGCGGCAGCTCGGGCAGGGCAGCGCGGATGCTGTCGAGGTAGCTGTCCTCGATTACGACCGGCAGCAGGTCCGGGTCGGGGAAGTAACGGTAGTCGTTGGCTTCCTCTTTGCTGCGCATGGAACGGGTTTCATCTTTGTTTGGGTCGTACAGGCGGGTTTCCTGCACCACCTTGCCGCCATCCTCGATCAGGTCGATCTGGCGCTGGATCTCGCTGTTGATGGCACGCTCGATGAAGCGGAACGAGTTGACGTTCTTGATCTCGCAGCGGGTACCGAATTCGACCTGGCCTTTCGGGCGGATCGACACGTTGCAGTCGCAGCGCAGCGAGCCCTCGGCCATGTTGCCGTCGCAGATGCCCAGGTAGCGCACCAGTGCGTGGATCGCCTTGACGTACGCCACGGCCTCCTTGGCGCTGCGCATGTCAGGCTCGGACACGATCTCCAGCAGCGGTGTGCCGGCGCGGTTCAGGTCGATGCCAGTAGAGCCGCTGAAGTCTTCGTGCAGGCTTTTGCCTGCGTCTTCTTCCAGGTGCGCGCGGGTGACCCCGATGCGCTTGATGGTGCCGTCTTCCAGGGCAATGTCCAGGTGGCCCTTGCCGACGATCGGCAGGTCCATCTGGCTGATCTGGTAGCCCTTGGGCAGGTCCGGGTAGAAGTAGTTCTTGCGCGCGAACACGTTGCGCTTGCCGATCTCGGCATCGATGGCCAGGCCGAACATGCAGGCCATGCGCACGGCTTCCTGGTTCAGCACCGGCAAAACGCCCGGCATGCCCAGGTCAACCAGGCTGGCCTGGGTATTCGGCTCGGAGCCGAAGGTGGTAGCGCTGCCGGAGAAGATCTTCGACTGGGTGGCGAGCTGAGTGTGGATTTCCAGCCCGATCACAACTTCCCATTGCATGTGTGAACTCCTCAGAAGCCGTTGGGGGCACGGGTGTGCCAGTCGGTCACTTGCTGGTAGCGGTGCGCGACGTTGAGCAACCGGCCTTCCTGGAAGTACGGCGCCAGCAGCTGTACGCCGACCGGCAGGCCGTCGACGAAGCCCGCGGGCATCGACAGGCCCGGCAGGCCCGCCAGGTTGGCGGTGATGGTGTAGATGTCTTCGAGGTAGGCGGCGACCGGGTCGCTGCTCTTGGCGCCAAGCTTCCAGGCCGGGTTAGGCGTGGTCGGGCCAAGGATCAGGTCAACCTCGTTGAAAGCGGCCATGAAGTCGTTCTTGATCAGGCGGCGGATCTGTTGCGCCTTCACGTAGTACGCGTCGTAGTAGCCGGCCGACAGGGCGTAGGTGCCGACCATGATGCGGCGCTGGACTTCAACGCCGAAACCTTCGCCACGCGAACGCTTGTACAGGTCGGTCAGGTCTTTGGGCGCCTCGCAGCGGTAGCCGAAGCGCACACCGTCGAAACGCGACAGGTTGGACGAGGCCTCGGCAGGTGCGATCACGTAGTACGCGGCAATGGCGTGCTGCATGTTCGGCAGGCTGATTTCCTTGACCACGGCACCGAGCTTTTCCAGCTCCTTGACGCTGGCCTGCACCAGGTCGGCAATGCGTGGGTCCAGGCCTGCACCGAAGTACTCCTTGGGCAGGCCGATGCGCAGGCCCTGCAAGGAGGCGCCGAGGTTGGCGCTGTAGTCCGGCACCGGCTCCTCGATGCTGGTGGAGTCCTTGGCGTCGAAGCCGGCCATGCCTTGCAGCAGCAAGGCGCAGTCTTCGGCGGTGCGCGCCAGTGGGCCACCCTGGTCGAGGCTGGAAGCGTAGGCGATCATGCCCCAGCGCGAAACACGACCGTACGTCGGTTTCAGGCCGGTGAGGTTGGTCAGCGCCGCCGGCTGGCGGATCGACCCGCCGGTGTCGGTGCCGGTGGTGGCTGGCAGCAGGCGCGCCGCCACGGCCGCGGCAGAACCGCCGGACGAGCCGCCTGGCACGTGTTCCAGGTTCCACGGGTTCTTCACCGCGCCGTAGTGGCTGGATTCGTTGGCCGAACCCATGGCGAACTCGTCCATGTTGGTCTTGCCCAGGGTGACCATGCCGGCTTCGGCCAGCTTGGCGACCACGGTGGCGTCATACGGCGCCTTGAAGTTGTCGAGCATCTTCGAGCCGCAGCTGGTGCGCACGCCGTTGGTGCAGAACAGGTCCTTGTGGGCGATGGGCGCACCCAGCAGCGCGCCGGTCTCGCCAGCGGCGCGACGGGCGTCGGCGGCACGCGCCTGGCCCAGGGCCAGCTCGTCGGTGACGCTGATGAAGCTGTTGAGCTGTGGGTCGAGCTGCTTGATGCGCGCCAGCAGCGCGCCGGTCAGCTCTTCGGAAGAAAACGACTTGTCGGCGAGTCCGCGGGCGATCTCGGCCAGGGTCAATTGGTGCATGGCAGGCTCTATCCCTTACTCGATGACTTTGGGAACCAGGTACAGACCGCTTTCGGTCGATGGCGCGATGGCCTGGTAGGCGTCGCGCTGGTTGCTTTCGGTGACCTGGTCGGGACGCAGGCGCTGGCTGGCCTCCAGCGGGTGAGCCAGGGGCTCGATGCCAGTGGTGTCGACAGCTTGCATCTGGTCGACCAGCCCAAGAATGCTGTTGAGGGCGTCGGTAATGCGTGGCAGTTCGCCATCATTCAGGCCCAGGCGGGCCAGATGGGCGATCTTTTCCACGTCGCAGCGTTCAAGCGCCATGGGGATCTCCAAGGGAAACAAAGAACGGAATTTAGGTCCGCAGTGAGGAACATGTCAGCTTTTTGGCGGTCTAACAGCCGCGAATTTCTGCTGGCGTGCTCGGAAAAACAGCCAATTTAACATATTGGCTCCTTGCCCAAAATCCCTGCCATTGTTAGAGTTTGCCGCACTTTTTTACCCACGCTTTCCCCAGGGTCACTTTCCCATGTTCAAGAAACTGCGTGGCATGTTTTCCAGCGATCTTTCCATCGACCTGGGTACTGCCAACACCCTTATTTACGTGCGTGAGCGCGGTATCGTCCTGAATGAGCCCTCGGTTGTTGCCATCCGTACCCATGGCAACCAGAAAAGCGTCGTCGCCGTCGGTACCGAAGCCAAACGCATGCTGGGCCGTACGCCTGGCAACATTGCAGCCATTCGTCCGATGAAGGACGGCGTGATCGCCGACTTCAGCGTTTGCGAAAAAATGTTGCAATATTTCATCAACAAGGTTCACGAGAACAGCTTCCTGCAGCCAAGCCCGCGCGTGCTTATCTGCGTACCGTGCAAATCGACCCAGGTAGAGCGCCGCGCCATTCGCGAGTCGGCCCTGGGTGCCGGTGCCCGTGAAGTGTTCCTGATCGAAGAGCCAATGGCTGCCGCCATCGGTGCCGGCCTGCCGGTAGAAGAGGCCCGCGGTTCGATGGTCGTCGATATCGGTGGCGGCACCACCGAAATCGCCCTGATCTCGCTCAACGGTGTGGTCTACGCCGAGTCCGTGCGTGTTGGCGGTGACCGCTTCGACGAAGCCATCGTGACCTACGTACGCCGTAACTACGGCAGCCTGATCGGCGAGTCCACCGCCGAGCGCATCAAGCAGGAAATCGGCACTGCCTACCCGGGCGGTGAAGTGCGCGAAGTCGACGTGCGTGGCCGTAACCTGGCCGAAGGCGTGCCGCGTGCCTTTACCCTGAACTCCAACGAAGTGCTCGAAGCGCTGCAGGAGTCGCTGGCGACCATCGTTCAGGCAGTGAAGAGCGCCCTCGAGCAATCGCCGCCCGAGCTGGCCTCCGACATTGCCGAGCGTGGCCTGGTGTTGACCGGTGGTGGTGCACTGCTGCGTGATCTCGACAAGCTGCTGGCCCAGGAAACCGGCCTGCCGGTTATCGTCGCCGAAGACCCGCTGACCTGTGTCGCCCGTGGCGGTGGTCGCGCCCTGGAGATGATGGACAAGCACGCGATGGACCTGCTCTCCAGCGAGTGATCCTGCTCGCTGTTCATGAGCGCCCGGTTTACAGGTAGTACGCACAGTGCTACCTGTATGTGCTGGGCTGGCGCCCACACGGGCGCCGTATCCGTCAACCCGCAACCAGGCTGGTGCGTTGTCCCATGTCCAATGACCTCCTGAGTCGTCCACGAGGAACGGCCCATTAAACCGCTTTTCTCCAAGGGCCCTTCGCTGGGCGTTCGCCTGCTCGTTCTGGTGGTGCTGTCAGTCGCGTTGATGGTTGTCGACGCGCGCTTCGACGTGCTCAAACCGGTGCGCAGCCAGATGGGCCTGGTGCTGATGGAGTCGTACTGGATCACCGACTTGCCGCAGCGTGCCTGGCAGGGCGTGGCGGGCCAGTTCGGTAGCCGCACCGAACTGATTGCCGAAAACGAGAAGCTCAAGACCGAGGCCCTGCTGCTGCAGGGGCGCCTGCAGAAGCTGGCGGCCCTTACCGAGCAGAACGTGCGCCTGCGCGAACTGCTCAACTCCTCGGCGCTGGTCAACGAAAAGGTCGAAGTGGCCGAGCTGATCGGGGTCGACCCCAACCCCTTCACGCACCGTATCCTGATCAACAAGGGCGAGCGTGACGGCGTGTTCCTTGGCCAGCCGGTGCTCGATGCCCGGGGCCTGATGGGGCAGGTGGTGGAGTTGATGCCCTATACCTCGCGGGTGCTGCTGCTGACCGACACCACCCACAGCATTCCGGTGCAGGTCAACCGCAATGGCTTGCGCGCGATCGCCAGCGGTACCGGTAACCCCGAGCGCCTGGAATTGCGCCATGTGGCCGACACCGCCGACATCAAGGAAGGCGACCTGCTGGTCAGTTCCGGCATGGGCCAGCGCTTCCCGGCCGGCTACCCGGTGGCCACCGTCAATGAAGTGATCCACGACTCCGGCCAGCCGTTCGCTATCGTGCGTGCCATCCCCACCGCCGCGCTCAACCGCAGCCGCTACATGCTGCTGGTGTTCAGTGACCGGCGCACCCCAGAGCAGCGTGCCACCGATGCTGCCATGGCCCAGGAAGAAGCCGACCGCAAGGGCACCGCGCCCGCCGGCCAGCCAGCCACAACCGGCGAGCAGGCCGCACCGGCCACGGGTACCCCTGCAGCGCCGGCCAGCCCGGCCACGCCAACGGCCCCGGCCGCGCAGCCTGCGGCCCCAAGTGCTGCCCCGGCGGCAGCGCCGGCTGCCCCCGCCCCCACCCGGAGACAATGATGGCTGCATCGCGCCGCAACAACGGCTGGGTGATCTGGCTGACTTTCGCCATCGGCCTGCTGCTCAGCGTCTCGCCCATGCCGCAGTTCATGGAAGTGTTCCGGCCCATGTGGCTGGCCTTGCTGGTTTCGTTCTGGACCCTGGCCATGCCGCACAAGGTGGGCATGACCACAGCGTTCGTGCTGGGCCTGGCCGAGGATGTGCTGTATGGCACCTTGCTGGGGCAGAACGCACTGATCCTTACCCTGATCACCTTCCTGGTGCTGTCCTTGCAGCAGCGCCTGCGCATGTTCCCCATGTGGCAGCAAAGCCTGGTCATTCTGGTGATCTTCGGCATTGCCCAGCTGATCCAGCTGTGGCTTAGCGCCCTGACCGGCAACCGTCTGCCCACCCTGGCATTGGTCTGGTCGGCGGTGATCAGCGCCTTGCTCTGGCCGTGGATCAGTTTCGCCCTGCGCGACCTGCGTCGCCGCTTGCGTATCAACTGACGGCGATGCGCCGCTGACAGGGAGATGTCTGCATGAACCCGCTTTACCTGGCCTCCGGCTCGCCTCGCCGCCGTGAATTGCTGACCCAGATCGGCGTGCCGTTCAGCGTCATCAGCGCCCCCATCGACGAAACCCCGCTGGCCGATGAAAGCGCCCAGGCTTACGTCGAGCGTCTGGCCCGGGCCAAGGCTGCCGCCGGCCTGGCCTGCCTCGCCCACCCCGACAACGCCACGGCCCCCGAGCGCCGTGCTGTGGTGCTTGGTGCAGACACGGCAGTGGTGCTCGAGGGTCGTATTCTGGGTAAACCGCAAAGCCGCGACGATGCCTTGGCCATGCTGGCTGATCTGGCTGGCCGCGAGCACCAGGTGCTGACCGCCGTCGCTTTGACCGATGGCCTGCGCGTGCGCAGCCTGTGCGTGGCCAGCAGCGTGCATTTTCGCCCGATCAGTGCCGACGAAGCGCAACGTTACTGGGCCAGCGGCGAGCCGGCGGACAAGGCAGGCGGTTATGCCATCCAGGGCCTGGGTGCGGTGTTCGTCACCGGCCTGGCCGGCAGCTATTCGGCAGTGGTCGGTTTGCCGCTGTGTGAAACCGCAGAATTGCTCGGCCAGTTCGGCATTGCCTGCTGGCAGCCGCTCGTGCCTGCAGCAGAGGTGACAAACCCGCGGTAGCCAGCTCTGCCTTCGCCATCCATCATTACAAGAAACTTTTGACGAGAGCCTGCCATGAGTGAAGAGATCCTGATCAACATCACCCCGATGGAGTCACGCGTGGCGGTGGTGGAAAACGGGGTGCTGCAGGAAGTGCACGTCGAGCGCACTCAGCGCCGTGGCATCGTCGGCAATATCTACAAGGGCAAGGTGGTGCGTGTGCTGCCAGGCATGCAGGCCGCCTTCGTCGACATTGGCCTGGAACGCGCGGCGTTCATCCATGCTTCGGAAATTTCCCAGCGCGAAGGCTCGGCGGTCGAGAACATCACGGCGCTGGTGCACGAGGGCCAGGCGCTGGTGGTACAAGTGACCAAGGACCCGATTGGCACCAAAGGCGCGCGCCTGACCACGCAGTTGTCGATCCCTTCGCGTTATCTGGTGTACATGCCGCGCAGCAGCCACGTTGGCATTTCCCTGAAGATCGAAGATGAAGCCGAACGTGAGCGCCTCAAGCAGGTGGTCAGCAACTGCATGGAGAGCGAGAACATCAAGGATGCCGGCGGGTTCATCCTGCGCACTGCCGCCGAAGGCGCGCGGGCTGAGGAAATCCTGCAGGACATCCGCTACCTGCGCCGCCTGTGGGAGCAGATCGGCAGCCAGATCAAGACCTGCGGTGCACCGACGGTCATCTACGAAGACCTGGGCCTGGCCCTGCGAACCCTGCGTGACCTGGTCAACCCGAAGATCGAGAAGATCCGCATCGACTCGCGGGAAACCTTCCAGAAAACCATGCAGTTCGTGAGCGAACTCATGCCGGAAATCGCCGACCGCCTCGAACACTACCCTGGCGAGCGGCCGATCTTCGATCTGTACGGCGTCGAGGACGAAATACAGCGTGCGCTGGAGCGCAAGGTGCCGCTCAAGTCGGGTGGCTATCTGGTGGTGGACCCGGCCGAGGCGATGACCACCATCGACGTCAACACCGGGGCTTTCGTCGGGCATCGCAACCTTGAAGAAACCATCTTCAAAACCAACCTCGAGGCCGCTACCGCCATCGCCCGGCAACTGCGCCTGCGCAACATTGGCGGCATCATCATCATCGACTTCATCGACATGGAAGATGAAGAGCACCAGCGCCAGGTTCTGCGCACCCTGGAAAAACAGCTGGAGCGCGACCATGCCAAGACCAACATCATCGGTATCACTGAGCTGGGCCTGGTGCAGATGACCCGCAAGCGCACGCGCGAAAGCCTGGAGCAGGTGCTGTGCGAGCCCTGCCTGGCTTGCCAGGGGCGTGGCAAGCTGAAAACCCCCGAGACCATCTGTTACGAAATTTTCCGCGAGATCCTGCGTGAGGCCCGTGCTTACCAGGCCGAAGGCTACCGTGTGCTGGCCAACCAGAAGGTGGTTGACCGCCTGCTGGACGAAGAGTCGGGCAACGTTGCCGAACTGGAAGCCTTCATCGGTAGAACCATTCGCTTCCAGGTCGAGTCGATGTATTCGCAGGAACAATACGACGTGGTGCTGCTCTGAGGCCCTCAGCAACACGTCGCTGCCTCGTCGCGCTGGCGAAACCCGTGCGACGGGCCATCATGGATAAACGACTTGGAGGGCCACGGCCATGGGACGTCTGACCCGCGTTCTTGTTGCCCTGACCCGCTGGGGGCTGGGCATATGCGCCTTGTTGGCGGTATTGGTGGCGCTGTATGTCAGCCTCGGCCGTGCATTGATACCCCTGGTAGCCGAGTACCGTGCCGACGTGCAGAGCAAGGCCGAGCAAGCGCTTGGCATGCCGGTACATGTGGGCGCCCTGGAGGGGCGCTGGAGCGGCCTTGCGCCGGTATTGCGGGTGCGCGACCTGCAACTGGGCGAAGGTGCCAAGGCGTTGCGCCTGGATGAGGTCATGGTCGTGCCTGATGTATGGGCCAGCCTGCTGGCGCGTGAGGTACGCCTGTCGCGTATCCAGCTCGGTGGCCTGCAATTGATCGTGCGCGAGAACGGGCAGGGCGCCTGGAACCTCGACGGCCTGCCGCAGCAGGACGATACGCCGCTGAACCCTGCCGAGTTGCTGCAGCGCCTGCGCCAACTGGGCCGCGTCGATGTGTTCGACAGCCAGGTCACCTTGCACCCATGGCAGCGTGACCCGCTGACCCTGACGTATGTGAGTGCCGGCTTGCAGGCCGGCCCCTCGCGGCAGGCCCTGGACCTGCGGGCGACGCTGCCCGATGGCCATCCCCTGGCGATGAACCTGCGCAGTCGTGTTTCTGCCGAGGCTTGGCGTGACGGCCAGGTCGAGGCCTACCTGAGCCTGCCGCAAAGCGACTGGTCGCAGTGGTTGCCGCCCAGCCTGCTGGGCCAATGGCATGCCGACGCACTGCGTGCAGGCGGCGAGTTCTGGGTCGATTGGGGCAAGGGGCAGTTGCAGAAGGCCGTGGTGCGGCTCAATGCCCCTGAGCTGAAAGGCGCCTACAGCGGGCGCAAGGCCGCCATGTTGAGCAACCTGGCCATGGGCGCCTGGTTCCAGCGCCGCGACCAGGGCTTCGACGTTGTGGTCGACTCGCTGGCCATGGACCTCGGTAAAAGCCGTTGGGAGACGCACCTGCAGGTGCAGCAGCGCCCCGGTGAGCAGGCGGCCGATGAGAGCTGGCAGGTGCAGGCCGACCGGCTCGACCTCACGCCCCTGACCCCGCTGATCGAGGCCCTGGCACCGCTACCCGACGCAGCCATGGCGGCGGTCACTAGCCTCAAAGTGACCGGTGGTCTGCGCAACGTGCGGCTGCAGGCCCGGCCCAAGGCCGAAGGCGACCAGCGTCTGCAGTTCGAGGCGAACCTGGACAAGGTCGGTTTCGATGCCTATCACGGTGCCCCGGCCGCGGGTAACGTCAGCGGCAGTATCAGTGGCGACCTGGGCCATGGCGAGCTGCGCCTGGACACTGAAGCCTTCATGCTGCACTTGTACCCGATCTTCGCCAAACCCTGGCACTACCAGAAGGCCAACGCGCGCTTGACCTGGGTGCTGGACAAGCAGGGCTTCACCCTTGTCGCGCCCTACCTGAAGGTGCTGGGCGAAGAAGGCAAGATTGCCGGCGATTTCCTGATTCGCCTGCTGTTTGAGGAAGGCCGCGAGGACTACATGGACCTGCGCGTCGGCTTGACCGACGGCGATGGCCGGTATACCGCCAAGTATCTGCCCGAAGTGCTCAGCCCGGCCCTCGACGAGTGGCTGCGCAGCGCCATCGTCAAGGGCGCGGTGGACGAAGGCTATTTCCAGTACCAGGGCTCGCTGAACCATGGCGCGGCGCCAGAGGCACGCAGTATCAGCCTGTTCTTCAAGGTGCATGACGCCGCACTGGACTTCCAGCCGGGCTGGCCGCAAGTCCAGCATGTGGATGGCGACGTCTTCATCGAGGACAGCGGCGTGCGGGTCAAGGCCCGGCGCGGGGTGCTGCTGGACACCAAGGTCAGTGACGTCGACGTCGATATCCCGCATGTCGACGAGGGCCAGCAGAGCCACCTGTTCCTGACGGGCAATTTCGATGGCAGCCTGGGTGATGGCCTGAAGATCCTCAAGCAAGCGCCTATCGGCACCGGTGAGATCTTCGCCGATTGGGAGGGTGAAGGGCCGCTGAAGGGTAAGCTCAAGCTCGATATCCCGCTGGCTCACGGGCAGCGGCCCAAAGTGCAGGTAGACTTCGCCACCCATGACGCGCGCCTGAAGGTCGCCCCGCCCACCCTCGAGCTGAGCCGCTTGAAAGGTGACTTCAGCTTCGATTTCGACAAAGGTCTCAGCGGCAAGGGCATCAGCCTGCAGGCCTTCGGCAAGCCCGTCACGGCGCAGATAACAGCCGAGGGCCAACCCGGGCAGATGCAGACCCGCATCGATGCCAATGGCCAGGTAGCGCTCAAGGCGTTGACCGACTGGCTGCAGTTCAAGCAAGCCCTGCCGGCTTCCGGTGACCTGCCTTACCAGTTGCAACTGAGCCTGGGCAGCCGGGACAATCGTTTGAGCGTCAACTCCAACCTCAAGGGGCTAGCGGTCGATTTGCCAGCGCCATTCGGCAAGGCGGCGGGGGAAACCCGTGACAGCCGTTTCAGCATGACGCTACAGGGTCCGGAGCGGCGTTTCGACGCCGGCTACGGTGACCTTGCCCGTGCTGCCTACGCCGCGCCGGCCGACAAGCTCGGCCAAGGCCGGGGCGAGTTGTTGCTGGGCACCGGTGATGCCCAATTGCCCGCTGCACAGGGCCTGCGCGTGCGTGGGCGCCTGGAAACGCTGGACCTGGCCCCTTGGCAAGAGCAGGCCTCACGGCTGGCCGGAGACGACCCAGGTGGCAGTGCGCGGCAGATGCTGCAAAGCGTGGACCTGAGCATTGGCCAGCTCAAGGCGTTTGGCACCGAGCTGAACCAGGCCCTGGTACGGTTGAGCCGAGGCGGCCCCGCCTGGGACCTGCGCCTCGACAGCCAGGAAGTCATCGGCAATGCCCGCGTGCCGGATGCCAAGGGTGCGCCAATGGTCGTGCGCCTGCAGACGCTGCGGCTGCCAGCGCCCAGCCCCGCGGAAAAGCAAGCCCAGGAGCGCGCCGAAGATGGGCCGGACCCGCTTGCCACCTTCGACCCACGCAAAGTCCCGGCGCTGGACCTTAGCATCGACAAGCTGTACCGCGGTGACGACCTGTTCGGCAGCGCCTCGATCAAGCTGCGGCCCACTGCACGTGGGGTTGCCGCCAGCGATATCGCTCTTGACTTCAAGGGCCTGAGCATTGGCGGTGGCGGTGGCTGGGAGGGCGAAACGGGCAAGACCAGCAGCTGGTACAAAGGCCGCCTGCAAGGCACGAACCTGGGCGACGTGCTCAAGGCCTGGGGCTTTGCCCCGACCGTCACCAGCCGCGACTTCCGCCTGGACGTGGACGGCCGCTGGCCAGGCTCGCCGGCGGCCGTCAGCCTGACGCGCTTCTCGGGCAGCATGGACGCGGCGTTGCGGTCCGGTCAGTTCGTCGAGGTCGACGGCAGTGCCCAGGCGTTGCGGGTCTTTGGCCTGCTCAACTTCAATTCTATTGGCCGACGCCTGCGGCTGGACTTCTCCGACCTGTTCGACAAAGGCCTGGCCTATGACCGGGTCAAAGGCCTGCTGGCGGCCAGCAATGGCGTGTACGTGACCCGCGAACCGATCACCATGACCGGCCCGTCGAGCAGCTTCGAGCTGGAGGGCACGTTGGACCTGGTTCGTGACCAGGTCAATGCCAACCTGCAGGTGAGCCTGCCGGTGACCAACAACCTGCCGCTGGCCGCGTTGATCGTGGGGGCGCCAGCCGTGGGCGGGGCGTTGTTCCTGGTCGACCGGCTGATCGGTGACCGCGTCTCGCGTTTTGCCAGCGTGCATTACCGTGTCGAAGGGCCGTGGAAAGAGCCTAGAATCACCTTTGTGAAACCCTTCGAGAAATAGTGCCAGGAGTGCCCATGAAGGCAGCGGTGATCCAGATGGTCAGCCAGGACGACGTGCTGGCCAACCTGCAGCGTGCCGGTGCCTTGCTGGAGCAGGCTGCACAGGGTGGTGCGCGGCTGGCGGTGCTGCCGGAAAACTTCGCTGCCATGGGCCGCAAGGACGCCGCTGCCATCGGCCGAGCCGAGGCATCAGGGAACGGGCCTATCCTGCCATGGTTGAAACGTACCGCCCGCGACCTCAGGTTATGGATAGTCGCCGGTACCATGCCCTTGCCACCGGTCGGCCAGCCCGACGCAAAGGCACATGCCTGCTCGCTGCTGATCGATGAGCACGGTGAAGTGGCTGCGCGCTATGACAAGCTGCACTTGTTCGACGTGGACGTTGCCGATACCCGCGGCCGCTACCGTGAATCGGATGATTTTGCCCATGGCGCACACGTGGTGGTGGCGGACACGCCGGTCGGCCGGCTGGGGTTGAGCGTATGTTACGACTTGCGCTTCCCAGAGTTGTACAGCGCGTTGCGTGCCGCTGGCGCGGAACTGATCAGCGCACCGGCGGCCTTCACTGCGGTAACCGGCGCAGCACACTGGGACGTGCTGGTGCGCGCCCGGGCCATCGAGACCCAGTGCTACCTGTTGGCGGCAGCGCAGGGCGGTACCCACCCAGGCCCACGGGAAACCCATGGCCATGCGGCGATCGTCGACCCTTGGGGGCGGATCGTGGCACAACAGGCGCAAGGCGAAGCGGTATTGCTTGCCGAGCGCGACATTGAAGAACAGGCGTCCATCCGGGCGCGCATGCCGGTGGTATCGCACCGGCGCTTTTTTTCGCAGGACGCATTGCGGCCTGCGCCCACCTTGGAGTGACTATGAGCCAGATGTTATCCACCGTCAGTGAGCAGCTCCTGGCCCCAGGCGGCTTGACCCTGGACAGCCTGCAAAGCGTGCTCGGTGAATTGGCCGGCCCCGGCATCGACGCTGCCGACCTGTATTTCCAGGGCCAGATTTCGGAAACCTGGGCGCTGGAAGACGGCATCGTCAAAGAGGGCAGCTTCAACCTGGACCAAGGCGTGGGCGTGCGTGCCCAGTCCGGTGAAAAGACCGGCTTCGCCTACAGCAATGCCATCAACCTTGAAGCGCTGACGTCGGCCGCGCGCGCCGCCCGTTCGATTTCCCGCGCCGGGCAGAACGGCACCGTGCAGGCCTTCCGCAGCCCGTCAGTGACCGCGCTGTATGCGGCGGACAACCCGCTCGATGTACTCAGCCGTGCCGAAAAGGTTGAGTTGCTGAAGCGTGTCGATGCCGCGACCCGCGCGCTTGACCCGCGTATCCAGCAGGTCAGCGTGAGCATGGCCGGGGTCTGGGAGCGCATCCTCATCGCTGCAGCGGACGGCAGCCTGGCTGCAGATGTGCGGCCGCTGGTGCGTTTCAATGTGAGCGTCATCGTTGAGCAGAACGGCCGTCGCGAGCGCGGCGGGCAGGGTGGTGGCGGGCGTACCGACTACCGTTTCTTCACCGAAGAGCGGGTCATGGGCTATGCCCGTGAGGCGCTGCGCCAGGCGCTGGTGAACCTCGAAGCTATCCCCGCGCCGGCCGGTACCTTGCCAGTGGTGCTGGGCTCGGGATGGTCGGGCGTGCTGCTGCACGAGGCGGTCGGCCATGGCCTGGAAGGTGACTTCAACCGCAAGGGCAGCTCGGCGTTCAGTGGCCGGGTTGGCGAGAAAGTGGCGTCGAGCCTGTGCACCATCGTCGATGACGGCACCCTGGAAGGCCGCCGCGGTTCGCTGAGCGTGGATGACGAAGGTACGCCGACCGAGTGCACCACCCTGATCGAGAACGGTGTGCTCAAGGGCTACATGCAGGACAAGCTGAACGCGCGGCTGATGGGCATGGCAGTGACCGGCAATGGTCGCCGCGAATCCTACGCTCACCTGCCGATGCCACGCATGACCAACACCTACATGCGTGCCGGCGAAAGCGACCCGCAGGAAATTATCGCCTCGGTGAAGAAGGGCATCTACTGCGCCAACCTCGGGGGTGGCCAGGTGGACATCACCAGCGGCAAGTTCGTGTTTTCGACCAGCGAGGCCTACCTGATCGAAGACGGCAAGATTACCGCACCGGTGAAGGGCGCGACCTTGATTGGCAATGGTCCGGAGGCGATGAGCCGGGTGTCGATGGTCGGCAACGACCTGGCGCTGGACAGCGGGGTAGGGACGTGCGGCAAGGACGGGCAATCGGTGCCGGTCGGGGTTGGGCAGCCGACCCTGAAGCTGGATGCGATCACCGTGGGCGGTACCGGCGCGTGATGGCCTTTGGGGCCGTTGTGGGAGCGGGCTTGTCCGCCAGCACCGGCGAAGCCGGTGCCGGGCACCGCGTCGCCTGCTTCGCGGGCACGCCCGCTCCCGCAGGGCCTCAGCCTGTCAGCGCAACCCGCGCTGCAACTCGTCGAGGTCGCGGATGTACTTGAACACCTTGCGCGCGGCGGCCGGCGGTTTGTTCCGCGCCTTCTCGTGCTGGGCATGGCGCACCAGTGAACGCAGTTGCTGGCGATCGGTGTCGGGGTATTCGTTGACGAAGCGTTCAAGGTCTTCGTCGTTACCGTCGATCAGCCGGTCGCGCCAGCGCTCCAGGCCGTGGAAGCGTTCGTTGTACTGGCGAGTCGAGCTGTCCATCTGCTCGAGCAGGGCATGGATGGCATCCAGGTCCTGCACGCGCATCAGCTTGCCGACGAACGACATGTGGCGTTTACGCGCACCATGAGCAGTGTGCTTGCTGGCCTCGGCCAGGGCCTTGCGCAGCTCGTCGGTCAACGGCAGGCGGGCCAGGGTATCGGCCTTGAGCGTAGTCAGGCGCTCGCCGAGTTCGACCAGCGCATGCAGCTCGCGCTTGATCTGGGTTTTGCTTTTTTCGCCGTCGAAGGCGTCGTCGTTTGAATCAACCATGGTGGCAGTCCGCTAGAAATCGCCGCCATGATAACCAGTCGGGGGCCGCTTGTCCGGCCCGGTCGTAGAATGACCCTCGCCGAACGCAGAATTTGAGTGGAGAGAACCATGAGTGCAGTCCAGAGCGTAGGTCCGAAAGACCTGCCAGCATTGCAAGAGCAGGTCGAGGCGATCATCGCCGAAGCGCGCCGCCAAGGGGCCAGTGCCTGCGAAGTGGCCGTGTCGCTGGAGCAGGGCCTGTCCACCACGGTACGTCAGCGCGAGGTCGAAACGGTTGAATTCAACCGCGACCAGGGCTTTGGCATCACCCTCTATGTTGGCCAGCGCAAAGGCTCGGCCAGTACCTCGGCCAGTGGCGCGGAGGCGATCCGGGAAACCGTCGCGGCAGCGCTGGCCATTGCCAGGCACACCTCCGAGGACGACTGTTCGGGCCTGGCGGACGCGGCGTTGATGGCCCGGGAAATTCCGGACCTGGACCTGTATCACGACTGGGCTCTCGAGCCCGAGAAGGCCATCGAGATGGCGCTGGCGTGCGAAGCGGCGGCGTTCGATGCCGACCCGCGCATCCTCAATGCCGATGGCACCACCCTCAACACCCACCAGGGCTGCCGCGTGTATGGCAACAGCCACGGGTTCATCGGTGCTTACGCCTCGACCCGGCACAGCCTGAGCTGCGTGATGATCGCTGAAGGCGACGGGCAGATGCAGCGCGATTACTGGTATGACGTCAACCGCCAGGGCAACCTGCTGGCCGACCCGCGCAGCATTGGCGTGCGTGCCGCGCAGCGGGCCGCCAGCCGGCTCGGCGCGCGGCCGGTGCCAACCTGCGAAGTGCCGGTGCTGTTTTCGGCAGAACTGGCAGGGGGGTTGTTCGGCAGCTTCCTGTCGGCGATCTCTGGCGGCAATCTGTACCGCAAGTCCTCGTTCCTCGAAGGCAGCATCGGCCAGCGCCTGTTTCCGTCCTGGCTGACCCTCGACGAGCGCCCGCACATTCCGCGCGCGCTGGCCAGTGCAGCGTTCGACGCCGACGGCCTGGCGACCTATGCCAAACCGTTCGTCGACAAAGGCGAGCTGGTGTCGTATCTGCTGGGTACCTATTCGGGGCGCAAGCTGGGCTTGCCCAGCACGGCCAACGCGGGGGGTGTACACAACCTGTTCGTCAGCCACGGCGTCGAGGACCAGGCTGCCCTGATCCGGCGTATGGGGCGTGGGCTGTTGGTGACCGAGCTGATGGGCCATGGCCTGAACATGGTGACGGGTGATTACTCCCGAGGCGCAGCGGGTTTCTGGGTCGAGAATGGTGAAATCCAGCATGCGGTGCAGGAAGTGACGATTGCCGGCAACATGAAGGATATGTTCCAGCAGATTGTCGCGATTGGTAGCGATCTTGAAACACGCAGCAATATCCACACTGGGTCGGTGCTGATCGAGCGGATGACTGTGGCAGGTAGCTGATTCATTGCCTGTACCGGCCCATTCGCGGGCTCGCCCGCTCCCACAGCTTGAAGCCTATGCAATCCCCTGTGGGAGCGGGCAAGCCCGCGAAGAGGCCGGTACAGGCAATAAAGAATTTCAGTGGAATACAAGACCCGGCCCTCGCGCCGGTTTTTTTCTTTCATCAGCTCCCCTTGAAGTGATTCTGTTTATCAATTAATAATGAATATCATTATCCAGTAACTCGGCGATGATGTTCATGAATTCCGTCCTCCGCGAACTGCCCTACCTGGAAAACTGGCGCTGGCTCAGCCGCCGGATCCGCTGCGCGCTCGAACCTGACGAGCCGCGCCTGATCGAGCACTACCTGGCCGAAGGCCGTTACCTGGTGTGCTGTACCGAAACCTCGCCATGGACGGTGGCGTTGACCTCCTTCCGCCTGCTGCTCGACACCGCCTGCGACCGCATGTTGCCCTGGCACTGGCGCTGCCTGTGCCTGGACCAGGCCTGGCGGCCGTTGCTGGACCTGCGCAACCTCGACCGCCAGGCCCAGAACCAGCGTTGGCAGCCCTACGCCATTCAGTTGGCCAACTGCAGCCTGCTGCCGTCGATTTCTCCCGATGAACTGATGCAAGGATTTGATGATGAGTGATACCCGTATCGAGCGCGACAGCATGGGTGAATTGCAGGTGCCGGCCCAAGCCCTGTATGGCGCCCAGACCCAGCGCGCGGTCGACAATTTCCCGATCAGCGGCCAGCGCATGCCGGCCCAGTTCATTCGTGCCTTGCTGCTGGCCAAAGCGGCTGCGGCCAAGGCCAACGTCGAGCTGGAGCAGCTGTCCGCCGGCCAGGGGCAGGCCATCGTCAAGGCGGTGGAACAGCTGCTGGCGCAGGACTACATCCAGCACTTCCCGGTCGACGTGTTTCAGACAGGCTCGGGCACCAGTTCGAACATGAACGCGAACGAGGTGATCGCCACCCTGGCCAGCCGTGTGCTCGGCGAGCCGGTCAATGCCAACGACCACGTCAATTGCGGCCAGAGCAGCAATGACATCATTCCCACCACCATTCACGTCAGCGCTGCCCTCGCCGTGCATGAGCAGCTGTTGCCTGCCCTGGCGCACCTGGTGCAGGTGATCGAGGCCAAGTCCAGGCAGGTGCATCAGTACGTGAAAACCGGCCGTACCCACCTGATGGATGCAATGCCCGTGCGCCTGAGCCAGGTGCTGGACGGTTGGGCAGCGCAGATCGAAGGTGCCAAGGCGCACATCGAAGCCACCCTGCCAAGCCTGCAGGCGCTGGCCCAGGGCGGCACCGCAGTGGGCACCGGCATCAATGCCCACCCGCAGTTCGCTGCCGCTTTCGCGCGTCAGCTCAGCGGCCTGACCCAGGTCCAGTTCACGCCGGGGCACAACCTGTTTGCCCTGATCGGTTCGCAGGATACCGCGGTAGCCCTGTCCGGCCAGCTCAAGACCACAGCGGTGGCACTGATGAAGATTGCCAACGACCTGCGCTGGATGAACTCGGGCCCTCTGGCCGGCCTTGGGGAAATCGAACTGCAGGGTCTGCAGCCGGGCTCTTCGATCATGCCAGGCAAGGTCAATCCGGTCATCCCGGAGGCTACGGCCATGGTCGCCGCGCAGGTCATCGGCAACGACGCCACCATCGCCGTGGCTGGGCAGTCGGGCAACTTCGAACTCAACGTGATGTTGCCGCTGATCGCACGCAACCTGCTGGAGAGCATCGAGTTGATGGCCAACGTCAGCCGCCTGCTGGCCGACAAAGCCATTGCCAGCTTCAAGGTCAACGAGGGCAAGCTGAAGGAGGCGCTGGCGCGCAACCCGATCCTGGTCACTGCACTGAACCCGATCATCGGCTACCTGAAGGCCGCTGAAATTGCCAAGACCGCCTACCAGCAAGGTCGCCCGATCATTGATATCGCCCTGGAGCATACCGACCTGTCGCGGGACCAGCTGGAAACGCTGCTGGACCCGGAAAAACTCACCGCTGGCGGCATCTGACACTGCCTTACCGCCGAGGAAACAGACATGCAGCACTGGAAACGCACCATGGAACTGGCCAACCGCCTGTTCGAACAAGGCGAGCTGGTCGATGCCCGGGAACATTACCTGCAAGCCCTGGCTCTGGCCCAGGTGCTGTTCGAGCGCTGGCATGACGTCGACGAAGCGGTGGCTGCCCTGGTCGTCGCTCACCATAACCTGGCCGACCTGCACCTGCGCCTGAACCAGCCGCATGAAAGTGCCGATTACCTCTGTGCCGCGCACCAGTGGCTGCTACAGGCCAGCCAGCAAGCCCGCTTGCCACAGGCGCTGCGGGACGCAGCCCTGCGCCACAGTGGGCGTACCTACACCGAACTGCTCGGTTTCATCGCGGAGTACGGCCAGTACCCGCGTACCGAACGCCTGCTCAACCGCCACAACATCGGGGCCAGCGAACTCGCTGCCCCGGCCGGCGTGGTACCCAGTACTCAAGCCTACGGAATTCACTGACATGCCCCATACCTTGCCTGCTTTGCCTTACGCCTACGACGCGCTGGAGCCGCACATCGACGCGCAGACCATGGAGATCCACCACACCAGGCACCACCAGACTTATGTCAATGGCCTCAACGCCGCCGTCGAAGGCACCGAGTGGGCTGAGTGGCCAGTCGAAAAACTGGTCGCTGCGGTCGGGGACTTGCCGGAGCAGCTACGTGGCGCCGTGACCAACCACGGTGGCGGTCACGCCAACCACAGCCTGTTCTGGACCGTGATGTCGCCGCAGGGCGGCGGTGAGCCCACGGGCGAGCTGGCACAAGCCATCACCACGCAACTGGGCGGTTTCGACGCGTTCAAGGAAGCCTTCACCAAGGCCGCCCTGACCCGCTTCGGCAGCGGCTGGGCCTGGCTCAGCGTAACGCCGCAGAAAACCCTGGTCGTGGAAAGCAGCGGCAACCAGGACAGCCCACTGATGCATGGCAACACGCCAATTCTCGGGTTGGACGTGTGGGAGCATGCGTATTACCTGAAATACCAGAACCGCCGTCCGGAATACATTGGTGCCTTCTACAACGTCATCGACTGGGCGCACGTGCAACACCGCTATCTCGAAGCCCTGAAGTGAGTCGGACCGGTATGCGCTCAGAGGTCATGTCGGTCAGCAGTGTGCGCCTGTTTCGCCAGGCGCTGGGTGCCTTGCTGTTGCTGGCGGGTACCGCGCTGCTGGCGGCGCGCGGTCTTGCCTGGCTGGACTTGGCGCCGCGCATGCTGCGAGCCCTGGAGGGCAGCGCTTTGTGTGCGCTGGGCACGGCGCTGGGCGCAGTACCGGTGCTGGTCATCCGTAACATGCCGGTGGCGTTGGCCGACACCATGCTGGGCTTCGGCGCCGGGGTCATGCTGGCGGCTACGGCATTTTCATTGATCATGCCCGGGCTGGATGCGGCCCAGGCCATCGGCTTCAGCCCATGGGGTGCGGGTGGCTTGATCAGCTTCGGCTTGATGTTCGGCGCGTTGTGCCTGTTCCTTATCGACCTCAAGGTCTCCAACGCCTCGCCGCAAGCGCTGGTTGGCAGTACGCAGCAGCCGGTGATCGCCGCGCGGATCTGGCTTTTCGTCATTGCCATCATTGCCCACAACATTCCCGAAGGCATGGCGATTGGTGTGTCAGCCGGGGGTGGCATGGCCGACGCAGACAGCCTGGCCATGGGCATCGCGTTGCAGGATGTGCCCGAAGGGCTGGTGATTGCCCTGGTGTTGGCAGGGGCGGGCATGCCGCGCTTCAAGGCGTTCATGATCGGCGCGGCTTCGGGGTTGGTCGAGCCTGTGGCTGCGGTGATCTGTGCCTGGCTGGTGAATGTCGCCGAATTGCTGCTGCCCCTGGGGCTCGCCTGCGCAGCCGGCGCGATGCTGCTGGTGGTAACCCAGGAAGTCATCCCCGAATCGCGCAGCAACGGCCATCACCGCCTGGCCAGCCTGGGGCTGTGCATCGGCTTCTGCCTGATGATGGTGATGGATACCGCGCTGTCCTGATCTTTGGTCAGGTCGAAGGGGTGCACACTGTGGGCGCGGTGCAGGGCTTGGAGGCTTACTCGCCTTCGTCGAAGTAGTTGTTGATCAACTCGACCAGCGCGTCCATGGCATCGTTGTCCTGCTCACCCTCGGTATGCAGGTGCACCTGGGTACCCTTGCCAGCCGCCAGCATCATCACGGCCATGATGCTTTTGCCGTCTACCAGTTTGTCCGGCGCGCGGCCGACCCGCACCTGGCAGGGAAAGCGGCCGGCCACGCCGACGAACTTCGCTGCCGCCCGGGCATGCAGGCCCAGCTTGTTGATGATGGTGATTTCGCGGGCGGGCATCGTGGGGCGGATCCTTGGGCTAGAGGTCGCGGTGGCGGACCTGGACGTTTTTCAGGGACTGTTGCAGCAACTGGCCGAGGCGTTCGGTGATGTACACCGAACGATGGTGGCCGCCGGTGCAGCCAATGGCAATGGTCACGTAGGCACGGTTACTGGCTGCGAAGCGGGGTAGCCACTTGAGCAGGTAGCCGGAAATATCGTTGAACATGTCCTCGACGTCTGGCTGCGCGGCCAGGTAGTCGATCACTGGCTGTTCCAGGCCGGAGTGCTCACGCAATTCGGGCTTCCAGTAGGGGTTGGGCAGGCAGCGTACGTCGAACACCAGATCGGCATCGACCGGCATGCCGCGTTTGAAGCCGAATGACTCGACCAGGAATGCGGTACCAGGCTCGGGCTTGTTGAGCAGGCGCAACTTGATCGTGTCACGCAACTGGTAGAGGTTCAGGCTGGTGGTGTCGATCTTCAGGTCGGCCAGGTCGGCAATCGGCCCCAGCAGCTCGCTCTCCACGCGGATGGCCTCTGCCAGCGAGCGGTCGGCGTTGGTCAGCGGGTGGCGGCGGCGGGTTTCTGAAAACCGCTTGAGCAAGGTATCTTCATCGGCATCCAGGTACAGCACATCGCACTGGATGTGGCGGGCACGGGCGTCGGCTAGCAGCTCGGGGAAGCGCGACAGGTGGCTGGGCAGGTTGCGGGCGTCGATCGACACTGCCACTTTCGGCTGCAGCAGTTCGGTGTTGATCAGTGCATTTTCCGCGAGCTGCGGCAGCAGCCCGGCGGGCAGGTTGTCAATGCAATAGAAACCGTTGTCTTCCAGGACATCGAGGGCGGTGCTCTTGCCGGAGCCGGACCGGCCGCTGACGATGATCAGGCGCATGTTCAGTGCTCGTTCTGTACGTCCAGGACAACCTGGTACAAGGCCTCGTTGCTGGGGGCCGAACGCAGGCGATCACGCACGTCCTTGCGGTCGAGCATGCTGGCGATCTGGCGCAGCAGTTCCAGGTGGGCATCGGTGGCGGCTTCAGGGACCAGCAGGACGAACAGCAAGTCTACCGGCGCGCCATCGATGGCATCGTAATCGATGGGTGCTTCCAGGTGCAGCAGGGCGCTGACTGGCGCGGAGCAGCCTTCAAGCCGGCAGTGCGGAATGGCGATGCCATTGCCGAAACCGGTTGAACCGAGTTTTTCCCGGGCGACCAGCTTTTCGAAGACAACTTGCATCTCCAGTTCCGGCACTTGTTCGGCGATGATGGTGGCGACCTTTTCCAGGGCGCGCTTCTTACTGCCGCCCGGCACGTTCACGAGGGAACGGCCGGGGGTCAGGATGGTTTCAAGTCGGATCATGGATGAGGGGGATCAGCGGGCAGCTGCACCTTGCAGCAGGCTTTGCTGTTTTTCCTTGTGTTTTTTCAGTTGGCGGTCGAGCTTGTCGGCCAAGGCATCGATCGCTGCATACATATCTTCGTGTTCGGCGTTTGCTACCACTTCGCCGCCGGGAATCTGCAGGGTCGCCTCGACCTTCTGCTGCAGCTTCTCGACCTTCATGATGACCTGCACGTTGGTGATCTTGTCGAAGTGACTTTCCACGCGGGCGAGCTTTTCAAGCACGTAATCGCGCAGTGGCTGGGTGACTTCTACATGCTGTCCACTGATATTGACTTGCATACAGCTTCTCCTTTGTTGCCCGTGCATAAAGAGGCAGGTCTTGCACCTGCCCCGCAAACGCTATGGCAGATCTCAGGGGCTACATCAGTCGCTTGCGCTCACTCGACGGTGCGATGCCGAGAGACTCGCGGTACTTGGCGACGGTGCGACGGGCCACCTGGATGCCTTGTGCCTCCAGTAAACCAGCGATCTTGCTGTCACTCAATGGCTTTTTCTGATTTTCCGCTGCAACCAGTTTCTTGATGATCGCGCGGATCGCTGTAGACGAGCATTCTCCGCCTTCGGAGGTGCTGACGTGGCTGGAGAAAAAGTATTTCAGTTCGTAGATGCCGCGGGGCGTGTGCATGTATTTCTGCGTGGTCACCCGGGAAATGGTCGACTCGTGCATGCCCACCGCTTCGGCAATGTCATGCAGCACCAGCGGTTTCATCGCTTCGTCGCCATGATCGAGGAAGCCGCGCTGATGCTCGACGATCTGCGTGGCGACTTTCATCAGGGTTTCGTTGCGGCTTTGCAGGCTCTTGATGAACCAGCGCGCCTCCTGCAGCTGGTTGCGCATGAAGGTGTTGTCGGCACTGGTGTCGGCGCGGCGCACGAAGCCGGCGTATTGAGCGTTCACGCGCAGGCGCGGGATGGCTTCCTGGTTCAGCTCCACCAGCCAGCGGTCGCTGTCCTTGCGCACGATCACGTCCGGTACCACGTACTCGGGCTCGCTGGACTCGATCTGCGAACCCGGGCGCGGGTTGAGGCTTTGCACCAGTTCGATCACCTGGCGCAGTTCGTCTTCCTTGATTTTCATGCGCCGCATGAGCTGGCTGTAGTCGCGGCTGCCGAGCAAGTCGATGAAATCGCTGACCAGCCGTTTCGCCTCGTTCAGCCACGGCGTGCTGGCAGGCAGTTGGCGCAGTTGCAGCAGCAGGCACTCGCCAAGGGTGCGTGCCGCGACGCCTGCCGGTTCGAACTGCTGAATGCGGTGCAGCACCGCTTCGACTTCGTCCAGCTCGATATCCAGCTCCGGGTCGAAGCCAGCGCAGATTTCTTCGAGGGTGTCTTCCAGGTAGCCTTGGCCGTTGATGCTGTCGATCAGGGTCACGGCGATCAGGCGGTCGGTATCCGACATCGGCGCGAGGTTCAGTTGCCACAGCAGGTGGCTTTGCAGGCTTTCGCCGGCCGATGTCCGCGTGGTGAAGTCCCACTCGTCGTCATCGTTGCTCGGCAAGCTGCTGGCGCTGGTCTGGTAGATGTCTTCCCAGGCGGTGTCGACCGGCAGCTCGGTGGGGATGCGCTCGCTCCATTCACCGTCTTCGAGGTTGTCGGCACTGACCGTGCTTTCCTGGAAGCTGTTGTCCTGAACGTCGGCGGCCGGCTTGTTCTCGGCGTTGTCGGCCATCGGGTCGCTGTTGTCGAAGTCGTCGCCGTCTTCCTGGCGTTCGAGCATCGGGTTCGACTCCAGCGCCTCCTGGATTTCCTGTTGGAGGTCCAGGGTGGAAAGCTGGAGCAGGCGGATGGCCTGTTGCAACTGCGGTGTCATCGTCAGTTGCTGGCCCATTTTTAGGACGAGCGATGGTTTCATGGCTGGGGCTTAATACCTTGTTCGCCGGCGCGCATGCGCCATCCACTACACGAGGGCGCCGGGGCGCCAGATCAAGCAAGTTTTATGCCTTAAATTGTAGCGTTTGCCTAGAGTACGTAACAATTTTAACCCTGAGTACAGGGCAGGTTGCAGTACTCCAGGCAGGAGTGGGTCAGAGCCGGAACTCGTGGCCCAGGTAAACCTCTTTGACCAATTCGTTGGCCAGGATGGTTTCGGCGTCGCCTTCGGCGATCAGCCGGCCATCGTTGACGATGTAGGCGGTCTCGCAGATATCCAGGGTTTCGCGCACGTTGTGGTCCGTGATCAGCACACCGATACCCTTGGCCTTGAGGTGGTGGATGATCTGCTTGATGTCGCCGACCGAGATCGGGTCCACGCCGGCGAAGGGTTCGTCCAGCAGGATGAACTTGGGCGCGGTCGCCAGGGCGCGAGCGATCTCGACACGGCGGCGTTCGCCACCGGACAGGCTCATGCCGAGGTTGTCGCGGATGTGGCTGATGTGGAACTCCTGCAGCAGGCTTTCCAGTTCCTTGCGCCGGCCATCGCGGTCGAGGTCCTTGCGGGTCTCGAGGATGGCCATGATGTTGTCTGCCACCGAAAGCTTGCGGAAGATCGAGGCTTCCTGCGGCAGGTAGCCGATGCCGGCGCGCGCGCGGCCGTGCATGGGCTGGTGGCTGACATCGAGGTTGTCGATCAGTACACGACCCTGCTCGGCCTGGACCAGGCCGACGATCATGTAGAAGCAGGTGGTCTTGCCGGCACCGTTCGGGCCGAGCAATCCGACGATCTGGCCGCTGTCGATCGACAGGCTGACATCACGTACGACCTGGCGCCCCTTGTAGCTTTTGGCCAGGTGCTGGGCTTTTAGGGTTGCCATTTACTCGGCCTTCTTCTTGGGCTGGATCACCATGTCGATACGCTGACGTGGCTGGGTCACGTTACCGCCACGGCCGGCGGTAGCCACCTGCGACTTGGTGTTGTAGACGATCTTCTCGCCCTCGGTGGTGTTGCCTTCGTTCTCGACCTTTGCGCGGTCGGTGAGGATCACGGTGTCTTTTTGCGCCTGGTACTGGATGGTCACTGCCCAGCCCTTCATCTTGTCGGGCTTGGCGGCGCTCTGCTGCTGCTCGAAGTAGGCCAGGTTGCCAACCGAAGTGACCACGTCGATGTCGCCGTTGGCGGCGCGGGTCATGGTCACGGTATTGCCTTTGATCATCATCGAGCCTTGAGTGATGATCACGTCACCGGTGTACGTCGCGACTCCCTGCTTGTCGTCCAGATGCGCGTTGTCGGCCTGGATACGGATTGGCTGGTCACGGTCATTCGGCAGGGCGAAGGCGCTCGCGCTTCCCAGTGCTGCGCTCAGGCTGAGCAAAAGGGGGAGGGTTTTAACGAGCCTCATACTGTCCTCTTACGTTAGAGAGCAAGTCCATCTTGCCTTCTTTCAAATACGCTTTCATGCCCTTGCCCGTGGTTGTGCCACCGGCGCCGTCGATTCTAACGGCTTGCTCGGTCTGCGCATATTGCTTCTGCGGGAATACGGTCATGCGTGAGCTGGTGATGATGGTGTCGCGTTGCTTTTCGTCGGTGCGGGCAACGCGGACCTTGTTGATCAGTTCGACCTCGTTGCCGTCCGGGCTGACCTCGGCGCGCTCGCTCTGAACATGCCACGGGTATTCGGTGCCGCGGTAAAGGCGCAGGTCGGGCGTGGTCACCAGGGTAACTTCGGTCGCCTTGACGTGCTCGACCTTGTCGGCGGTCATTTCGTACTGCAATTTGCCGTCCGGCAAGAACTGCACACTATGGGCGTTGATCGCATAGTAGTCGATGGCGCTCTCGTCGACCTGGGCCACAGGCTGGTCGAGGAAGCTTTCAGGGCTGACATTCCAGTAGCCAATGGCAGCGAGCACGGCAGCAATCACCGCCAGCAGCGCAATATTGCGAACCTTCTTGCTGAACATGGGCGGCCTTACAAGTAGTTGGCGTTGGCAGCGTCCAGGGTGCCCTGGGCCTGCATGATCAGTTCGCAGAACTCGCGGGCAGCGCCTTCGCCGCCGCGCGCCTGGGTCACGCCGTGGGCATGCTGGCGAACGAAGGGCGCGGCGTTGGCCACTGCCATACCCAGACCGACGCGGCGAATCACCGGCAGGTCGGGCAGGTCGTCGCCCAGGTAGGCGACCTGTTCATAGCTTAGGCCGAGTTCGGCAAGCAGCCCGTCAAGAACCACCAATTTGTCTTCGCGGCCCTGAAACAGGTGCGCGATACCCAGGTTCGCAGCCCGCCGCTCGACCACCGGGGTCTTGCGCCCGCTGATGATGGCCGTGGTCACGCCCGACGCCATGAGCATCTTGATGCCCTGGCCGTCGAGGGTATTGAAGGTCTTGAATTCGCTGCCGTCTTCGAGAAAGTACAGTCGCCCATCGGTCAGTACGCCGTCGACATCGAACACGGCCAGCTTGATGGTCTGGCCACGTTGCATGAGATTCTGGCTCATCACATAACTCCTGCACGCAACAGGTCGTGCATGTTCAGGGCACCTGTCGGCCGGTCGTCCTGGTCGACGACCACCAGTGCGTTGATTTTGTTGTCTTCCATGATTTTAAGGGCCTCGGCGGCGAGCATTTCGGCCCGTGCAGTTTTGCCATGCACGGTCATGACGTGGTCGATCAACGTGGTATGCACATCGATATTGCGGTCCAGGCTGCGGCGCAGGTCGCCATCGGTGAAGATACCGGCCAGCTTGCCGTCTGCCTCGAGCACAGCGGTCATGCCCAGCCCTTTGCGCGACATTTCCAGCAGGGCATCCTTGAGCAACGTGCCACGCAGCACCTTGGGCAACTGGTCACCGCTGTGCATCACATGCTCGACCTTCAGCAGCAGCCGCCGCCCCAAGGCACCGCCAGGGTGCGAAAAGGCGAAGTCCTCGGCCGTGAACCCGCGCGCTTCGAGCAGGGCAATGGCCAGCGCGTCACCCAACACCAGTGCCGCAGTGGTCGAGGAGGTAGGGGCAAGGTTCAGCGGGCAGGCCTCCTGTGCGACCCGGGCATCCAGGTTCACCTCTGCTGCCTGGGCCAGGGTGGAATCCGGGTTGCCGGTAAGGCTGATGAGGGTGATGCCCAGGCGCTTGACCAGCGGCAGCAACGTGACGATCTCGGCCGTGCTGCCTGAGTTGGACAGCGCCAGGATGATATCGTTGCCGGTGATCATGCCCATGTCGCCATGGCTGGCTTCGGCCGGGTGCACGAAAAACGCGGGGGTGCCGGTGCTGGCGAGGGTCGCGGCAATTTTGTTGCCGATATGCCCGGACTTGCCCATGCCAAGCACCACGACGCGGCCCTGGCTGGCCAGGATCAGTTCGCAGGCTTTGACGAAATGCTCGTCGATGCGCGCCAGCAGGCCCTCTACGGCCTCGAGTTCCAGGCGCACGGTGCGCTGTGCGGATTGAATCAGCTCGCTGGATTGGCTCATGTCGATAAAGCACTGCCTGATGAAAAGTCGGCGATTATAGCCGCAATCGACGAAACCCTCACCTTTTCCATCTGCCTGGTCCCGGGCGCGCCAGCCTGTCTCGTAGCTGAACGGGGCATGCATGACCTTGGGGGCGCGCGGGCAGCGGTGCTATAGTTCGCCGCTATTCGGCCTGCCAAGGGCGCGTGTGCCTTCTGCAGGGAGGCTGGCGTCCATAAGGACGAGGCTGCATCAGCAAGGAGTCTAGATGAGTGTGGATAGCGCCTACGCGGTGGAATTGAAGGGTGTTACCTTCAAACGCGGTTCGCGTAGCATTTTCAGCAACGTCGACATTCGCATCCCGCGCGGCAAGGTCACCGGCATCATGGGGCCATCGGGTTGCGGCAAGACCACGTTGCTTCGCCTGATGGGCGCGCAACTGCGCCCCGCCAGTGGTGAGGTATGGGTCGCCGGGCAGAACCTGCCGACGCTGTCGCGCAGCGACCTGTTCGACGCCCGCAAGCAGATGGGCGTGCTGTTTCAGAGCGGCGCGCTGTTCACCGACCTCGATGTGTTCGAGAACGTCGCATTTCCGCTGCGCGTGCATACCCAGCTTGCCGACGACATGATTCGTGACATCGTGTTGATGAAACTGCAGGCCGTGGGGCTTCGTGGGGCCATCGACCTGATGCCCGATGAGCTGTCCGGTGGCATGAAGCGCCGTGTGGCGCTGGCCCGGGCAATCGCCCTGGACCCGCAGATCCTCATGTACGACGAGCCGTTCGTCGGGCAGGACCCTATTGCCATGGGGGTACTGGTGCGCTTGATCCGCCTGCTCAACGATGCCTTGGGCATTACCAGCATCGTGGTGTCCCATGACCTCGCAGAAACCGCCAGCATCGCCGACTACATCTATGTGGTGGGCGACGGCCAGGTGCTGGGGCAGGGTACCCCCGACGAGCTGATGGGCTCGGACAACCCGCGGATCCGCCAGTTCATGAAAGGCGACCCGGATGGCCCGGTGCCGTTCCATTTCCCTGCGCCTGACTACAGCGCCGACCTGCTGGGGGCGCGTTGATGCGCAGAAAATCCTTACTCGAACGTGTCCGGCTGCTGGGCCGCTCGGCCATCGACGTGGTGGCGGTACTCGGGCGTTCCTGCCTGTTCCTGTTCCATGCCCTGGTTGGGCGCGGCGGCATTGGCGGTGGCTTCCAGCTGCTGACCAGGCAACTGTACTCGGTCGGCGTGCTGTCGCTGGCGATCGTCGTCGTGTCCGGGGTGTTCATCGGCATGGTGCTGGCACTGCAGGGCTACAGCATCCTCACCAAGTACGGCTCCGAGCAGGCCGTGGGCCAGATGGTGGCCCTGACCCTGTTGCGCGAGCTTGGGCCGGTGGTCACGGCGTTGCTGTTCGCAGGCCGTGCCGGTTCTGCACTGACTGCCGAAATCGGCAACATGAAGTCCACCGAGCAGTTGTCCAGCCTGGAGATGATCGGCGTCGACCCGCTCAAATACATCGTGGCGCCACGCTTGTGGGCCGGTTTCATTTCGTTGCCGCTGCTGGCGCTGATCTTCAGTGTGGTCGGTATCTGGGGGGGCTCGTGGGTCGCCGTGGACTGGCTGGGCGTATACGAGGGCTCGTTTTGGGCCAACATGCAAAACAGTGTTTCGTTCACTGACGACGTGCTGAACGGGTTGATCAAGAGCCTGGTGTTCGCATTCGTCGCGACCTGGATCGCCGTATTCCAGGGGTACGACTGTGAGCCCACTTCAGAAGGGATCAGCCGTGCAACCACCAAGACCGTGGTCTATGCCTCGTTGGCAGTGCTGGGTCTGGACTTTATTCTGACCGCCTTGATGTTTGGAGATTTCTGATGCAAAACCGCACCCTGGAAATCGGTGTCGGCCTGTTCCTGCTGGCCGGGATCCTGGCGCTGCTGCTGCTGGCCCTGCGTGTCAGCGGGCTGTCGGCCAGCCCGAGCAGCGATACCTATAAAGTTTATGCCTATTTCGACAATATCGCCGGTTTGACGGTCAGAGCCAAGGTGACCATGGCGGGCGTGACCATCGGCAAGGTCACCGCCATCGATCTGGACCGTGATTCCTATACCGGTCGGGTGACCCTGCAGCTGGACAAGTCGGTGGACAACCTGCCGACCGACTCCACTGCCTCGATCCTGACCGCCGGTCTGCTCGGCGAGAAGTACATCGGTATCAGCGTGGGCGGTGAGGAAGACGTGCTCAAGGATGGCTCGACCATTCACGACACCCAGTCTGCCCTGGTGCTGGAAGACCTGATAGGCAAGTTCCTGCTCAACTCCGTTGGCAAGGAACCGAAAGAAGCGCAACCGGCTAATTGAGGAGTTTCCATGATTTCGATCTTGCGACGTGGCCTGCTGGTGTTGCTGGCGGCTTTCCCCCTGATGACCTTGGCCGCGCAGTCGCCGCATGACGTGGTTCAGGGCACCACCACCGAGCTGCTGGGTGAACTCAAGGCCAACAAAGAGCAGTACAAGGCCAACCCACAAGCGTTCTACGACACCCTTGACCGGATTCTCGCGCCGGTGGTCGATGCCGACGGTATTTCCCGCAGCATCATGACCGTCAAGTACTCGCGCAAGGCTACGCCCGAGCAGATGCAGCGCTTCCAGGAAAACTTCAAGCGCAGCCTGTTCCAGTTCTACGGCAATGCGTTGCTGGAGTACAACAACCAGGGCATCGTCGTTGACCCGGCCAAGGCCGATGATGGCAAGCGCGCTTCGGTGGGCATGAAGGTTACCGGCAACAATGGCGCCGTGTACCCGGTGCAGTACACCCTGGAAAACCTGGGTGGCGAGTGGAAGGTGCGTAACGTCATCGTCAACGGCATCAACATCGGCAAGCTGTTCCGTGACCAGTTCGCCGACGCCATGCAGCGCAATGGCAACGACCTGGACAAGACCATCGACGGCTGGGCCGGCGAAGTGGCCAAGGCCAAGCAGGCCGCCGACAACTCGCCAGAAAAGGCGGTGAAATGAGTGAGGCCGCGGTAAGCATGGCTGAGCCGGGCGTGCTGAGCCTGTCCGGCGTGCTGGACTATCGCAGCGGGCCGCAGTTGCGCAAGCAAGGAAAGGCGCTGATCACTGCCAGCCGGGATGCGCAATTGGTGCTCGATTGCACGGGCGTGCTGCGCTCCACCAGTGTCGGCCTGTCGTTGCTGCTGTCGTTCATGCGCGATGCCCAGGCCACTGGCAAGGCCTGCCGGGTGCGGGGCATGCCCGACGACATGCGGGAAATTGCCGAGGTCTACGACCTCGATCAAGTGCTGGCGACCTGATGGCCCGGCACGGATGACGGCCCCTCGGTCAGCGAAGCCCTCGTTGGGCTTCGCAGGCGAGGGGCTTTTTTGTATGATGGCCGACCCGTGCGCATCGGGCGCCGATTGAGGTTGAGCATGCAGGCCGTAGAAGTTAAAAGCTTCCTTGAAGAGAAATTGCCGGGTTCCCGGGTAGAAGTTGAAGGCGAAGGCTGCAACTTCCAGTTGAACGTGATCAGTGACGAGTTGGCTGGCCTGAGCCCGGTCAAACGCCAGCAGGCTATCTATGCTCATCTGAATCCGTGGATCGCCAATGGCAGCATCCATGCGGTAACCATGAAATTTTTCAGCAGCGCAGCCTGGGCTGAGCGCACCTGAGCCAACTTGGCGGCGAGATTCCAATGGACAAACTGATTATTACTGGCGGCGCTCGTCTTGACGGCGAGATCCGTATTTCGGGTGCGAAGAACGCAGCCCTGCCGATTCTGGCGGCGACCCTGCTGGCCGATGGCCCGGTCACCGTAGGCAACCTGCCACACCTGCACGACATCACCACCATGATCGAGCTGTTCGGCCGCATGGGCATCGAGCCAGTGATCGACGAAAAGCTGGCGGTGGAAATCGACCCCCGCACCATCAAGACCCTGGTCGCGCCTTACGAACTGGTCAAGACCATGCGCGCCTCGATCCTGGTGCTGGGCCCGATGGTCGCCCGCTTCGGCGAGGCCGAGGTGGCGCTGCCCGGCGGTTGCGCGATCGGTTCGCGCCCGGTCGATCTGCACATCCGTGGCCTCGAGGCCATGGGTGCGAAGATCGAGGTCGAAGCTGGCTACATCAAGGCCAAGGCGCCTGAGGGCGGCCTGCGCGGTGCGCATTTCTTCTTCGACACCGTCAGCGTGACCGGTACCGAAAACATCATGATGGCCGCAGCGCTGGCCAAAGGCCGCAGTGTATTGCAGAACGCTGCGCGTGAGCCGGAGGTGGTCGACCTGGCCAACTTCATCAACGCCATGGGCGGCAAGGTGCAAGGTGCCGGTACCGACACCATCACCATCGATGGCGTCGAGCGCCTGGCGTCGGCCAGCTACCGCGTGATGCCGGACCGTATCGAGACCGGTACCTACCTGGTTGCCGCTGCCGTGACCGGTGGCCGCGTCAAGGTCAAGGATACCGACCCGACCATCCTTGAGGCCGTGCTGGAAAAGCTCAAGGAAGCCGGCGCCGAGATCACCACCGGTGAAGACTGGATCGAGCTGGACATGCAGGGCAAGCGGCCCAAAGCCGTGAACCTGCGTACTGCGCCGTACCCAGCGTTCCCCACCGACATGCAGGCGCAGTTCATCTCGCTGAACGCCATTGCCGAAGGCACCGGTGCCGTCATCGAAACCATCTTCGAAAACCGCTTCATGCACGTGTACGAAATGCACCGCATGGGGGCGCAGATCCAGGTCGAAGGCAACACCGCGATCGTCACCGGTGTGCCGGCCCTCAAAGGCGCCCCGGTCATGGCCACCGACCTGCGCGCGTCGGCCAGCCTGGTGCTCTCGGCGCTGGTGGCCGAAGGTGACACGCTGATCGACCGCATCTACCACATTGACCGTGGCTACGAGTGCATCGAAGAAAAACTGCAGATGCTCGGCGCGAAAATCCGCCGCGTACCGGGCTGATCGCCCTCTGTTGCAAGGACGCACCGTTCGAATTGAAAGCGGCCAGGTCCATGACCTGGCCAGCAGTAGCCGCTTAAGGACCGACGTTCCAATGTTGACCATCGCGCTTTCCAAAGGCCGTATTCTCGACGATACCTTGCCGTTGCTGGCCGAGGCCGGCATCGTGCCGACCGAGAACCCGGACAAGAGCCGCAAACTGATCATCCCTACCACGCAGGACGACGTACGCCTGCTGATCGTGCGTGCTACCGACGTGCCGACCTATGTCGAGCATGGTGCTGCCGACCTGGGTGTGGCCGGCAAGGACGTGCTGATGGAGTACGGCGGCCAGGGCCTGTACGAACCACTGGACCTGCAGATTGCCCGCTGCAAGCTGATGACCGCAGGCGTGGTCGGCGCCCATGAGCCCAAGGGCCGCCTGCGCGTGGCCACCAAGTTCGTCAACGTCGCCAAACGTTACTACGCCGAACAGGGCCGCCAGGTCGACATCATCAAGCTGTACGGCTCGATGGAGCTGGCACCGCTGATCAACCTCGCCGACAAGATCATCGACGTGGTAGACACCGGCAACACCCTGCGGGCCAATGGCCTGGAGCCCCAGGAAATGATTGCCACGATCAGCTCGCGCCTGGTGGTCAACAAGGCTTCCATGAAGATGCAGCACGCCCGCATCCAGAGCCTTATCGACACGCTGCGCGCGGCGGTCGAATCGCGACACCGCGGTTAATTCCCTACCGATTGCGCGCGGCCGTTGCTGCCGCGCCCATCTATCCGCGTCATAGCCACTTTTCTCAGGTGCCCGCGCGGATGGACTGGTAGCCTAGGGCGCCTGAGCATTCGCTAATCATCGAGGCCCTCGCCATGACCGTGTCCACTGCAATTGCCCGTCTCAACGCTGCTGATCCGGATTTCGCCCGTCATCTGGATCATCTGCTGAGCTGGGAAAGTGTGTCCGATGACGCGGTCAACCAGCGCGTGCTGGACATCATCAAGGCCGTGCGCGAGCGCGGCGACGCGGCGCTGGTGGAGTTCACCCAGCGTTTCGATGGCGTTCAGGCCACATCGATCGATGACCTGATCCTCGATCGCGAGCGCCTGGAGCTGGCGCTGACCCGCATCACCCCCGTACAGCGCCAGGCCCTGGAAAAGGCCGCCGACCGTGTGCGCATCTACCATGAGCGGCAGAAGCAGGATTCCTGGCAGTACACCGAAGCCGACGGTACCGTACTGGGGCAGAAGGTTACCCCGCTGGATCGGGCCGGCCTGTATGTGCCCGGCGGCAAGGCCTCGTACCCCTCGTCGGTGCTGATGAACGCCATCCCGGCCAAGGTGGCCGGCGTGGCCGAAGTGGTGATGGTGGTGCCGACCCCGCGCGGTGAGGTCAACGAGCTGGTGCTGGCCGCTGCCTGCATCGCCGGTGTCGACCGCGTGTTCACTGTCGGTGGCGCCCAGGCGGTCGCGGCACTGGCCTATGGCACCGAAAGCGTGCCACAGGTCGACAAGATCGTCGGCCCGGGCAACATCTACGTCGCCACTGCCAAGCGCCATGTATTTGGCCAGGTGGGCATTGACATGATCGCCGGGCCTTCGGAAATCCTGGTGGTGTGCGACGGCCAGACCGACCCGGACTGGATCGCCATGGACCTGTTCTCCCAGGCTGAACACGACGAAGACGCACAGGCCATTCTGGTCAGCCCGGATGCCGCCTTCCTGGACCGTGTCGCTGCCAGTATCGACAAGCTGCTGCCGACCATGGAGCGTGCGCAAATCATCCAGAAGTCGGTCAACGGCCGTGGTGCATTGATCCAGGTAAAAGACATGCAGCAGGCCATGGACGTGGCCAACCGCATTGCCCCCGAGCACCTGGAGCTGTCGGTGGCCGACCCGCAGGCCTGGCTGCCGCACATTCGCCACGCCGGGGCGATCTTCATGGGCCGCCACACCAGCGAAGCACTGGGTGATTACTGCGCCGGCCCCAACCACGTGTTGCCAACCTCCGGCACTGCACGCTTCTCGTCGCCGTTGGGTGTGTACGACTTCCAGAAGCGGTCGTCGATCATCTTCTGCTCCGAGCAAGGCGCGTCCGAACTGGGCCAGACTGCCTCCGTGCTGGCCCGTGGCGAATCGCTGACCGCGCACGCCCGAAGCGCTGAATACCGCATCCTGACCCAACAGAAGGGGAACTGAACATGAGCCGATTCTGGAGCCCCTTCGTCAAGGACCTGGTGCCTTACGTGCCGGGCGAGCAGCCCAAACTGGCGCGGCTGGTCAAGCTGAACACCAACGAGAACCCCTACGGCCCGTCGCCCAAGGCGCTGGAGGCCATGCGCGCGGAGCTGAACGACAACCTGCGCCTGTACCCCGATCCTAACGGTGACCGCCTGAAGCAGGCGGTGGCCGAGTATTACGGCGTTACCCCGGCGCAAGTGTTTGTCGGCAATGGTTCGGACGAGGTGCTGGCGCACATCTTCCACGGCCTGTTCCAGCACGATGCACCGTTGTTGTTCCCCGATATCAGCTACAGCTTCTACCCGGTGTACTGTGGTCTCTACGGCATCGCGTTCGAGCAGGTGGCCCTGGACGAGCAGTTCCAGATCCGTATCGAGGACTACAACAAGCCCAATGCCGGGATCATCTTTCCCAACCCCAACGCGCCTACGGGTTGCCTGATGCCACTGCAGGCGGTAGAGCAACTGCTGCAGGCCAACCGTGACTCGGTGGTGGTGGTGGATGAAGCGTACATCGACTTCGGCGGCGAAACCGCCATCAGCCTGGTCGACCGCTACGACAACCTGCTGGTGACCCAGACCTTGTCCAAATCGCGCTCGTTGGCAGGGCTGCGTGTCGGCTTGGCCGTGGGGCACCCGGACCTGATCGAGGCATTGGAGCGCATCAAGAACAGCTTCAACTCCTACCCGCTGGACCGTGCGGCCATTGTTGGCGCTGCCGCGGCTTTCGAGGACCGAGCGTACTTCGAGCAAACCTGCCGCAAGGTGATCGACAGCCGCGAGGCGTTGGTTGGCCAGCTACAGGCCAAGGGCTTCGAAGTGCTTCCGTCGGCGGCCAACTTCATTTTCGCGCGCCACCCGCAACAGGATGCCGCCGAGTTGGCAGCGCGCTTGCGCGAGCAGGGTGTCATCGTGCGCCACTTCAAGCAGGCACGTATCGCCCAGTTCCTGCGGATCACCATTGGCACGCCGGAGATGAACCAGGCGCTGCTGGATGCCTTGAACTGACCGGGCCCTTTTTAGCGCCTGTCACACCGAGCGCCGCCCGCGCGGCGCCCGGTGCCTACTCAAAAACAATTCTGTGAAGCGTTGCAGCCTGTTGATTCAGCGCTTATGGTTAGCCCTTATTCGTCCGATGACTGGATGTATCGATGTCATTATTGATCAAACGCTCACTCGTCGAGCAGGCCGTTGAGCAACTGCGTGAGCGCATCGCCCAGGGTGACTGGCAGATCGGCCAGCGCCTGCCGACCGAGCCGGAACTGGCCCTGCAACTGGGCATCAGCCGTAACACCGTGCGCGAAGCCATGCGCGTGCTGGCCTTCAGCGGCCTGGTCGAAGTACGCCAAGGCGACGGCAGCTACCTGCGTACCGCGCAGGACCCGTTGCTGGCGATGCAGGCCATGGCCCGCTGTACCGCCGAGCAGGCCCGTGAAACCCGCCACATTCTCGAGGCGGAGGCGATTGGCCTGGCCGCGCTGCGGCGCACCGATGCAGACCTGCAGGGGCTGCGCGAAGCGCTGGCCGGCAGCGCCGGGCATTTTCATGGTGATGTCGATCACTACATAAGGTGCGACCTGGTGTTTCACCAGCGGCTGGTCGATGCCGCCCACAACCCCGCCCTCAGCGAGCTTTACCGCTATTTCTCCGGCGTGGTCGCGGCGGCGCTGCAGCACAGCATGGCGACCGTGCCGCGCTGCCAGGCCACGTTCGATCTGCATGGGCAGATCCTCGACGCCATCGAACAGCGTGATGCGGACCGGGCCAAGCACCTGAGCCGCACCCTTATCGAATCCTGACCCCGAGAACACCATGGCTGAATCCCTACCCCGCAACACCCCACCGCACGCACGCGACCTCGATGAGCTGCTGATCGACGCCGAGGCCGACGACGAGCAAGTCCAGCAGCAGCCGGTGCAATTGCGTCGGCCGTGGCTGCTGTTGCTCGGCCTGGTGCTGGTGGCGCTGAACCTGCGCCCGGCGCTGTCGAGCATGGCGCCCGTGCTGGGCCAGGTGTCCGAAGGCCTGGGGCTGAACGCTTCGCAAGCCGGTTTGCTGACCACCTTGCCGGTGTTGTGCCTTGGGCTGTTTGCGCCGCTGGCACCGATGCTGGCAAGGCGCTTTGGCAGTGAGCGGGTGATCGTCGGCATTCTGCTCACCCTGGCGTTGGGCATTGTCGTGCGCAGCAGTTTGGGCGTGGCGGGGGTGTTTCTGGGCAGCCTGATGGCTGGCGCCAGCATCGGCATCATCGGGGTGTTGTTGCCCGGTATCGTCAAGCGCGACTTCCCCCAGCACGCAGGCACCCTGACCGGGGTGTACACCATGGCCTTGTGCCTGGGCGCGGCCATGGCGGCGGGTGCCACCGTGCCCTTGGCCAGCCATTTCGGTGGCAGCTGGGCGTTGGGCCTGGGCTTCTGGGTGCTCCCGGCGCTGCTGGCCATGCTGGTCTGGCTGCCACAAGCCCGCCAGGGGCACGGCCTGCACAAGGTGGCATACCGCGTACGTGGCCTCTGGCGTGACCCGTTGGCCTGGCAGGTGACCCTGTACATGGGGCTGCAGTCGTCGCTGGCCTACATCGTGTTTGGCTGGCTGCCGTCGATCCTGATCGGTCGTGGCCTGAGCCCGACCCAGGCCGGCCTGGTCCTTTCCGGGTCGGTCATCGTGCAGTTGCTGAGTTCGCTGAGCGCGCCGTGGCTGGCCACTCGCGGCAAGGACCAGCGGCTGGCAATCGTGGTGGTCATGCTGACCACTCTGGCGGGCCTGTTCGGTTGCCTGTATGCCCCGCTTTCCGGGCTGTGGGGCTGGGCCGTGGTGCTGGGCCTGGGGCAGGGCGGTACCTTTGCCCTGGCGCTGACTTTGATCGTGTTGCGCTCGAAGGATGCCCACGTGGCGGCCAACCTGTCGAGCATGGCCCAAGGCGTGGGTTATACCCTGGCGTCGATGGGGCCGTTCGCGGTGGGTTTGGTGCATGACCTGACGGGCGGCTGGGCGGCCGTGGGCTGGATCTTCGCTGTGCTTGGGGTCGGCGCCATCGTTTTCGGGTTGGGGGCCGGGCGGGCTTTGCATGTGCAGGTGACCAGCGAAAAAGTCTGAATCTGTGCTGGGCGGCACCGGCCCTGTCGCCGGCAAGCCAGCTCCCACAGGGATCGCATCAGGGCTGACAGGTGTTTGTCAGAAGATATGCAGCGCCTGTGAGATGCTGCGGCGGAAGCTGGCATAAGCAACCGGGTCAGATTATCGTGCTGCTTTCGACCCCAGGATGGACCAGTCCCCATGAGTGACGCCCACCGCGATTTGATTACGCGCTTCTACCAGGCCTTCCAGCGCCTGGACGCCGAGGCAATGATCGCCTGCTACAGCGACGATATCGTTTTCAGCGACCCGGTTTTCGGTACGCTGCGCGGCAAGGACGCGGGCGACATGTGGCGCATGCTGACCACGCGCGCCAAAGACTTCACTCTGACCTTCGACAGCGTACGCGCCGACGAGCGCAGCGGTGCCGCACACTGGGTGGCGACCTACCTGTTCAGCCAGACGGGGCGGGTGGTGGTCAATGATATCCAGGCACGCTTCATCATCCGCGATGGCTTGATCTGCCAGCACGACGATACGTTCGACCTGTGGCGCTGGTCGCGGCAGGCGTTGGGTATGCCAGGGGTATTGCTGGGGTGGTCGCCGCTGGTGCAGAACAAGGTTCGCGCACAGGCCTTCAAGGGGTTGCGCGCGTTCCAGCAGGCCCAGGGTGTGTGAAGCTGCCCCCGCAAGCGTTGGCAAGCCTTGGTATGTCTACCTGGTCAGGGCGGCCAACGGTTCGTTGTATTGCGGGGTCAGTGATGACCCGCAGCGGCGTTTTCTGGCCCATCAGAGCGGGCGGGGGGCACGGTACTTCAAGACCAGCCCGGCACAGGCGCTGGTGTATGTCGAGCAATGGCCGGACAAGGGCGAGGCGTTGCGCCAGGAGCGATTGGTGAAACGGCTGCGCAAGTCGGCGAAAGAGGCTTTGGTGGCGGCTTATCTGATGGGTTCGGCTTGAGGGTGCTGGGGCCGCTTTGCGGCCCATCGCGACGCAAGGCCGCTCCTACAAAAGGTCGCGATGCGTGCAGGAGCGGGTCGCGCGGCCCATGGGCCGTCAGTCCTTGCGTCGCTTCAGCTGGTCCACCAGGGTGGTCGGCAGCCCCTTGATGATCAGGGTGCCGGCGGCCTCGTCATACTCCACCTTGTCGCCCAGCAGGTGCGCCTCGAAGCTGATCGACAGCCCCTCGGCACGCCCGGTAAAGCGACGGAACTGGTTGAGGGTGCGTTTATCCGCCGGAATCTCCGGCGACAAGCCGTAGTCCTTGTTGCGGATATGGTCGTAGAACGCCTTGGGCCGGTCTTCGTCGATCAGGCTGGACAGCTCTTCCAGCGTCACCGGTTCACCCAGTTTGGTCTGGGTAGTGGCGTACTCGACCAGCGTCTGGGTCTTTTCCCGGGCGGATGCTTCCGGCAAGTCTTCGCTCTCGACGAAGTCGCTGAAAGCCTTGAGCAGGGTGCGGGTCTCACCCGGGCCGTCGACACCTTCCTGGCAGCCAATGAAATCGCGGAAATAGTCCGAGACTTTCTTGCCGTTCTTGCCCTTGATGAACGAGATGTACTGCTTGGAGTTCTGGTTGTTCTTCCACTCGGACAGGTTGATGCGCGCCGCCAGGTGCAACTGGCCAAGGTCAAGGTGACGGGATGGGGTGACGTCGAGTTCGGCATTCACCGCCACGCCTTCACTGTGGTGCAGCAGGGCGATGGCCAGGTATTCGGTCATGCCCTGTTGGTAATGGGCAAACAGCACGTGACCGCCGGTGGACAGGTTGGACTCCTCCATCAGCTTCTGCAGGTGTTCCACGGCCTGGCGGCTGAAGGCGGTAAAGTCCGTGTCGCCTTCCAGGTACTGCTTCAGCCAGCCGCTGAGCGGGTAGGCCCCCGACTCGCCGTGGAAAAAGCCCCAGGCCTTGCCTTGCTTGGCGTTGTAGCTGTCGTTCAGGTCTGCCAGCAGGTTTTCGATGGCGTCGGAAGCCGCCAGTTCGCTATCGCGGGCGTGCAGCACGGCGGGGCTGCCATCAGGCTTCTTGTCGATCAGGTGAACGATGCAATGACGGATAGGCATGAAATTCTCGGCGAGCTGCAAAAGTCGCCAAGTTTAACCCAGACACCCAGTGGTGCAGTGGCCGGATGTTGGCCGAAATGCCGGTTGTTCGTTTTTTGTTCATTTTTGTACGTTTTAAGCCAAAACCCCTGAAAAACCTGCATTTAATCGAAGTACGCTGCGGATATTTATCCACTCCTGTGGTAGCTTTGCGCGGTCTTGCGCCCCACGCGTGGCGCATTGCTGGCAGCGCGCTGCCGTCGTGTCGAACCAAACGCCGATTTGAGTATCTACATACCCAATTGGCGCGGCCCTCCACTACAAGGGGCTGGCCCGATAACGTCGTCGTTCGCTGCATAACCATCGAATTTGATAGGGAAGGAACACCACCATGGCATTGACCAAAGACCAACTGATTGCCGACATCGCCGAGTCGATCGCCGCGCCGAAAGCCACCGCCAAGAACGCACTGGAGCAACTGGGCCAGATCGTTGCTGACCAGCTAGAAAACGGCGCTGAAATCACCCTGCCAGGCATCGGCAAGCTGAAAGTCTCGGAGCGTCCTGCCCGCACTGGCCGCAACCCTTCGACTGGCGCTGCCATCGAAATCGCTGCCAAGAAAGTCGTCAAGTTCGTGCCAGCCAAAGTGCTGACCGACGCTATCAACAAGTAATTGTTGCTGCTTTGACGAAACCGCGCCCGGCTTGCCCGGGCGCGGTTTTTTCATGCCTGTGATCGGCCCTGGGCGTACCAGCCCTGGCGTGCCGCTTCGTCGTGGAAGCTCCAGGCAACCATGCGGCTCTGCTTCTGGCCCTGGCCCATTTCGACGACACGTACGGCCTTGGCACCGGCCTTCTTCAGTGCAGCCTCTATGCCCGGCACGTTGCTGGCCTTTGACACCAAGCTGGTGAACCACAACACGCTGCCGGCGTACTGCACGCTTTCGCTCACCAGTTGGGTGACAAAGCGGATTTCGCCACCCTCGCACCACAATTCATTATTCTGGCCACCAAAGTTCAACAGCGGCAGCTTGCGTTTGGGGTCCTGCTTGCCCAGGTTCTTCCACTTGCGTTGGCTACCGCGGGTGGCTTCGTCGCGGGAGGCGTGGAAGGGTGGGTTGCACAGGGTCAGGTCGAAACGCTCCTCTGGCTGCAACAGACCGCTGAGGATATGGCCCCGGTTCGCCTGCTGGCGCAGGGCAATGGCCTTGCCCAGGCCGTTGGCCTGGACGATGGCCTTGGCCGAGGCCAGGGCTACCGGGTCGATATCCGAGCCGAGAAAGCGCCAGCGGTAGTCGCTGTGGCCCAGCAGCGGGTAAATGCAGTTGGCACCCACGCCGATGTCCAGCGCGCGTACCTGGGCGCCCTTGGGAATTTCCCCCGCGTTGTCCGTGGCCAGCAGATCCGCGGCTACGTGGATGTAGTCGGCGCGGCCGGGAATGGGCGGGCACAGGTAGTCGGCGGGGATATCCCAGTGCTGGATGCCGTATTGGGCCTTGAGCAGGGCACGGTTGAATACCCTAACGGCTTCGGGGTTGGCGAAGTCGATGCTGGGTTTGCCGTGGGGGTTGGTAATGGTGAAGCGGGCCAGGTCAGGGTGGGCCTTGATCAGGCTGGGGAAGTCGTAGCGCCCCTGGTGCCGGTTGCGCGGGTGCAGGGTGGGTTTGTCGGTCATGGTGGGGTCCGGTGTTGCAGGCCTTGGGGCTGCTCTGCAGCCCTATCGCGACACAAGGCCGCCCCTAAAGGATAGCGGCGCCTGTGAAACCGGCACCGTCCTGTAGGGGCGGCCTTGTGTCGCGAAAGGGCCGCACAGCGGCCCCAGCGGTCTATCAGGTTGTCACAGCGCTGCAATGCGCGCGTGCTGCTCGGTGAAGTTGGCCAGGGCCTGTTCGGACTCGGCCAGCTTGGCGCGCTCCTTTTCGATGACCGCAGGCGGGGCCTTGTCGACGAAGGCAGCGTTGGACAGCTTGCCACCCACGCGTGCCACTTCGCCCTGCAGGCGCTGAATTTCCTTGTTCAGGCGCGCCAGCTCGGCATCCTTGTCGATCAGCCCGGCCATCGGTACCAGCACTTGCAGGTCACCCACCAGCGCAGTAGCCGACAGCGGTGCTTCTTCGGCATCGCTCAGCACGGTGAACGATTCGACCTTGGCCAGCTTCTTCAGCAAGGCTTCGTTGTATTGCAGGCGGCGCTGGTCGTCGGCGTTGGCGTTCTTCAGGAACAGTGGCAGCGGCTTGCCCGGGCCAATGTTCATTTCGGCGCGGATGTTGCGCAGGCCCACCATCAGCTCTTTCAGCCATTCGATATCACCTTCGGCGGCAGCATCGATGCGGCTTTCATTGGCCACCGGCCATGGCTGCAGCATGATGGTCTTGCCTTCGATACCGGCCAGCGGTGCGATGCGCTGCCAGATTTCCTCGGTGATGAAGGGCATGAACGGGTGTGCCAGGCGCAGCGCCACTTCCAGCACGCGCACCAGGGTGCGGCGGGTGCCGCGGGCGCGCTCGACCGGGGCATTTTCGTCCCACAGCACAGGCTTGGACAGCTCCAGGTACCAGTCGCAGTACTGGTTCCAGATGAACTCGTACAGCGCCTGGCTGGCCAGGTCGAAGCGGAACTGCTCCAGCTGGCGGGTCACTTCGGCTTCGGTGCGCTGCAGCTGCGAGATGATCCAGCGGTCAGCCAGGGACAGCTCATAGGCCTCGCCGTTCTGGCCACAATCCTCACCCTTGTCCAGCACGTAGCGGGCAGCGTTCCAGATCTTGTTGCAGAAGTTGCGATAGCCTTCGACGCGGCCCATGTCGAACTTGATGTCGCGGCCTGTGGAAGCCAGCGAGCAGAAGGTGAAGCGCAAGGCGTCGGTGCCGTAGCTGGCGATGCCTTCGGGGAATTCGGCCTTGGTCTGCTTGGCGATTTTCTCGGCCAGCTTGGGCTGCATCATGCCGCTGGTGCGTTTTTCCAGCAGGGCGTCGAGGGTGATGCCGTCGACGATGTCCAGCGGGTCCAGCACGTTGCCCTTGGACTTGGACATCTTCTGGCCCTGGCCATCACGCACCAGGCCGTGCACGTACACGGTCTTGAACGGAACCTGCGGGGTGCCATCCTCGTTCTTGATCAGGTGCATGGTCAGCATGATCATGCGCGCAACCCAGAAGAAGATGATGTCGAAGCCCGTCACCAGCACGTCGGTGGAGTGGAACTTCTTGAGGAATTCGGTCTGCTCCGGCCAGCCCAGGGTAGAGAAGGTCCACAGGCCCGAACTGAACCAGGTGTCGAGCACGTCGTCGTCCTGGCGCAACACCACATCGGCGCCCAGTTGGTGCTTGGCGCGCACTTCCTGCTCGTTGCGGCCAACGTAGACCTGGCCGGCCTCGTCGTACCACGCCGGAATGCGGTGGCCCCACCACAGCTGGCGGCTGATGCACCAGTCCTGGATGTCGCGCATCCACGAGAAGTACATGTTCTCGTACTGCTTGGGCACGAACTGGATGCGGCCGTCTTCCACGGCAGCAATGGCAGGCTCTGCCAGCGGCTTGGTGGACACGTACCACTGGTCGGTCAGCCAGGGCTCGATCACGGTACCGGAACGGTCGCCTTTCGGCACTTTCAGGGCGTGGTCGTCGATGCTGACCAGCAGGCCCTGGGCGTCCAGGTCGGCCACGATCTGTTTGCGCGCCACGAAGCGGTCGAGGTTGGCGTACTGCGCCGGCAACTGGGTGTCGACCTGCTCGTTGACGCTGCCGTCGAGGTTGAAGGCCTGGGCGTTGGCCAGCACGACGGCATTCTTGTCGAAGATGTTCAGCAGCGGCAGGTTGTGCCGCTTGCCGACTTCATAGTCGTTGAAGTCGTGGGCCGGGGTGATCTTCACGCAGCCGGTGCCGAACGCCGGGTCGCAGTAGTCGTCGGCGATGATCGGAATGCGGCGGCCCACCAGCGGCAGCTCGACGTACTTGCCGATCAGTGCCTGGTAGCGTTCGTCATTCGGGTTGACCGCCACGGCGGCGTCGCCCAGCAGGGTTTCCGGGCGGGTAGTGGCAACCACCAGGTAATCCTGGCCTTCGGCGGTCTTGGCGCCATCGGCCAGCGGGTAGCGCAGGTTCCACAGGTGGCCTTTTTCGTCGTGGTTTTCCACTTCGAGGTCGGAGATGGCCGTGTGCAGCTTGGTGTCCCAGTTGACCAGGCGCTTGCCGCGGTAGATCAGGCCATCTTCGTGCAGGCGCACGAAGGCTTCCTTGACCGCTTCGGATAGGCCGTCGTCCATGGTGAAGCGCTCGCGGCTCCAGTCGACCGACGAGCCCAGGCGGCGGATTTGCCGGCTGATATTGCCGCCGGACTGATCCTTCCATTCCCAGACCTTCTCCAGGAACTTCTCGCGGCCCAGATCATGCCGGTTCTGGCCCTTGGCCTCGAGTTGGCGCTCGACCAGCATCTGGGTGGCGATACCGGCGTGGTCGGTGCCTGGCTGCCACAGGGTGTCGCGGCCTTGCATGCGGCGGAAACGGATCAGGGCATCCATGATCGCGTTGTTGAAACCGTGGCCCATGTGCAGGCTGCCGGTGACGTTCGGCGGCGGGATCATGATGGTGTAGGACTCGCCTGCACCTTGTGGAGCGAAATAGTTCTCGGACTCCCAGGTGTTGTACCAGGAAGTTTCGATGGCGTGCGGCTGGTAGGTCTTATCCATGCGCGGCGGGACCCTGTGCATTTATTCGGGAAAGCCGGGAAGTATAACCAAGCTGGGGGCCGCAGGCGACAAGCTGCTGACAACTGTCGGAACTGTGTTGCCTGCTGCCACAAGCCCATCACAGGCGTTGAGGTCCCTGTAGGAGCGGGCATGCCCGCGAAGCAGGCAACACCGATGTGCGGTTTTACTCGGAACGCTTGATCAACCGCTCGATGCGCGCATCCAGCCGGCGCTTGATTTCGTTCTCGATATGCGGGGTAAAGTCGTTGATCACGTCCTGCATGATCATCTGCGCCGCGGCGCGCAGCTCACTCTCCAGGTGCAGCAGGGTGTCCTGGCGGCGCGTCTGTGGGTCTTCCTCGGGCGCAGCCGCTTCGGCAACCGGCGCGTCCGGCAACAACGGCAGTTGCTCGACCGTTTCGGTCAGCAGGGGGGGTTGCAGGTCGGCATCGCCGAGCAACTGGCGGATCGACTCAAGGTCGTCGAGCAGATGAGCAGAGTCGGGCAGGGGGGAGTGCTTGTCCATCGTCGTCAAAGTCGCTGTAAGCGGTGGTCTTGCAGAGCATAGCCCTGTTCACGGTAGAAACGGAATCGCTCTCGCGCCGATTGGCGAATGTCGGGCGCCTCGACGACGATTTCCGCCACCCGCTCGAACTGGCCGACAAAGCCCGGCACGCTGGCGCCCAGGTTGATCAGCAGGTCGTGGTGGTCACCGGCGTGTTCCGCCAGGCCCAGGGCCACGCCGGCATCGGCATGCACCTCGGCCAGGTCGTGGGGCACGAAAGCTTCGCCCTTGAAGCGCCACAGGCGCAGGTCCAGTTCGTCGCGTTGCTCGGCATCCTGGCAATGCAGGTAGACCCGGTGGCCAAGGCGCCAGGCCTTTTCACACAGCTTGCAGGCGAAATCGAGCCGCGCCGACAGCGAGTCGGTAGGCAGGATATAGAAGTCGACTTTGCTCATGGTCGGTATGGCCGGCCGGTGGCGCGCCAGGCACCACCGGCGTCATGGCCTCAGGCGCCAGCGCGGTCCAGCAGGTACTGGGTCAGCAGCGGCACCGGGCGACCCGTGGCGCCCTTGTCCTTGCCGCCGCTGACCCACGCCGTACCGGCGATGTCCATGTGCGCCCAGTTGTAGGCCTTGGCGAAACGCGACAGGAAGCAGCCTGCGGTGATGGTGCCGGCCTTCGGCCCGCCGATGTTGCCCATGTCGGCGAACGGGCTGTCCAGTTGTTCCTGGTACTCGTCGAACAGCGGCAGTTGCCAGGCGCGGTCGTCTGCGCGCTTGCCCGCGTCGAGCAATTGCCCGACCAGGTCGTCGTTGTTGCCCATCAGGCCGGAGGTGTGGCTGCCCAAGGCGACGATGCAGGCGCCTGTCAGGGTGGCAACGTCGATCACCGCCTGTGGCTTGAAACGCTCGGCGTAGGTCAGGGTGTCGCACAGCACCAGGCGGCCTTCGGCGTCGGTGTTGAGGATTTCCACGGTCTGGCCGCTCATGGTGGTGACGATGTCACCCGGGCGGGTGGCGCCGCCACTTGGCATGTTCTCGGCGCAGGCCAGCAGGCAGACCAGGTTGATGGGCAGTTGCAGCTCCAGCACTGCACGCAGGGTGCCCATGACGCTGGCGGCGCCGCACATGTCGTACTTCATTTCGTCCATGCCGGCACCGGGTTTCAGGCTGATGCCGCCGGTGTCGAAGGTGATGCCTTTACCTACCAGCACGAAGGGCTTGTCGGCCTTCTTGCCGCCCTGGTAGTTGAGCACGATCAGGCGTGGCGGCTGGTCGCTGCCCTGGCCCACGGCGTAGAAGGCGCCCATGCCCAGGTCCTTGATCTTCTTCTCGTCGAGCACTTCGACCTTCAGTGCCTTGTGCGCCTTGCCCAGGTCCTTGGCCTGCTCGGCAAGGAAGCTCGGGTGGCACAGGTTCGGTGGCAGATTGCCCAGGTCGCGGGTGAACGCCATGCCGGTGGCGATGGCGCTGGCGTGCTTCACCGCGCGCTCGACGTGGGCCTGGCCGGCCTTGTCTGCCAGCAGGGTGACTTTTTTCAGTGCGCGCGGCTCGACCTTCTGGCTCTTGAAGCGGTCGAACACGTATTCGCCGTCCTGCAGGGTTTCGGCCAGCAGGCGGTACTTGCCGTAATGGGCATCGCGGTTGCTGACGGCGATATCGTCCAAGGCCAGCACGGCATCGGCGCCGTTGAGCCCCTTGAGCACACCGGCGACGCTGGCGACCAGCTTGCGCCAGGCGCGGTCGCCCAGGGCTTCGTCCTTGCCACTGCCGACCAGCAGGACGCGTTCGGCCTTGAGGCCCGGGAGGTTGTGCAGCAGCAAGGTCTGGCCCGGTTTGCCGGCCAGGTCGCCGCGCTTGAGTACCGCGCTGATGGCACCCTCGGTGGCCTGGTCGACGGCCTTGGCCACCGCGCCAAGTTTGCGATTTTCACCGACTGCAATGACCAGGGTGGCGGTTTTTACCGATGCAGCAGCTACGCTTTTTACAACCAGTTCCATGTCAGGGTCCCCGAATGATCGATACAAATGGCGCTGTACATTGCAGCGCTCTGGACGGGCCTGGCCGCGTCGTCGCGCGCCAGCGGAAAAGCTGCCAGTTTGAGCCTGCCGCCCGCGTGCTGACAACCCCGTTATGCGCCTTCACGCGCCGCCAAGTGACAGGCGCAGCCAATCACAGGATAATGCGCGCACTTTACATGGAGGTTCGCCTTTGGCGAACCGGCATTGGTCTTGGATGTACTAAGTCATTGTTTGGCGCCATTGCATGGCAGTCCGCCCTGACAACCCAGGAGTGTCTGGTTTGATCGTCTTTCGTTATCTGTCCCGCGAGGTCCTGGTGACCTTGAGCGCCGTCAGCGCCGTGCTGCTGGTGATCATCATGAGTGGGCGCTTCATCAAGTACCTGGCCCAGGCCGCCCAGGGCGTGCTCGACCCGGGCGTATTGTTCCTGATCATGGGCTTCCGCCTGCCGGGTTTCCTGCAGCTGATCCTGCCCCTGGGGCTGTTCCTCGGCATTCTGCTGGCGTACGGGCGCCTGTACCTGGAAAGCGAAATGACCGTGCTCTCGGCCACTGGCATGAGCCAGCAGCGCCTGCTGGGCATGACCATGGCGCCGGCCGCACTGGTGGCCCTGCTGGTGGCCTGGCTGAGCCTGAGCCTGGCGCCACTGGGCGTGGCCCAGGTGCAGCAGATCATCGCCCAGCAGGACACCCTGACCGAGTTCGACACCTTGGTGCCAGGCCGTTTCCAGATGCTGCGTGACGGCTCGCGGGTCACCTACACCGAGCAACTGTCGGACGACCGCGTCAAGCTCGGTGGCGTATTCATCTCCGAGAAACGCTTCAATCAGGACAAGACCAAGGACCGTGCGCCGTCGGTGCTGGTGGCGGAAAAGGGCCACCAGGAGATCCAGGCCGATGGCAACCGTTACCTGGTGCTGGAAAACGGCTACCGCTACGACGGTAACCCCGGCCAGGCCGACTACCGGGCCATCAAGTACGACACCTATGGCGTGTTGCTGCCCAAGCCGGAAGTGGCCGAGGAAGTGACCGAGCGCGAGGCCATTCCGACCCTCGACCTGTTCGGCAAGACCGACCTGCGCGAACGCGCCGAACTGCAATGGCGGCTGTCGTTGCCGATCCTGGTCTTCGTGGTGACCCTGCTGGCGGTTCCGCTGTCGCGGGTCAACCCGCGCCAGGGCCGCTTCCTCAAGTTGCTGCCGGCAATTCTTCTGTACATGGCCTACCTGACAATGCTGATTTCCGTACGTGGCGCCCTGGAGAAGGGCAAGTTGCCGATTGCCCTGGGCATGTGGTGGGTCCACGGGCTGTTCCTGCTCATCGGCCTTGGCCTGATGTACTGGGAGCCATTGCGCCTCAAGCGTGCCGCCCGCCGTGCGGAGGTGGCCCATGGCTAAGCTCGACCGCTACATCGGCCAGAGCGTGCTGCTGGCCATCCTGGCAGTGCTTGGGATCATCCTCGGCCTGGCCTCGTTGTTCGCGTTCATCGATGAGATGGGCGACCTGAGCGACACCTACACGGTGATGCAAGCCGGTTACTACGTCTTGCTCACCGCGCCACGGCGGCTGTACGAAATGCTGCCCATGGCTGCGCTGATCGGCTGCCTGATTGGCCTGGGTAGCCTGGCCAGCAGCAGCGAACTGACCATCATGCGTGCGGCCGGTGTGTCCATCGGGCGTATCGTCTGGGCGGTGATGAAGCCCATGCTGGTGCTGATGCTGGTCGGCCTGCTGATTGGCGAATACGTGGCGCCGGTCACCGAGAACAAGGCCCAGGCTGACCGCTCGCTGGCCCAGGGTGGGGGCGAGGCGCAGAGCTCCAAGCGTGGCATGTGGCATCGCCAGGGCGAGGAGTTCGTGCACATCAACGCCGTACAGCCCAACGGCCTGTTGCTCGGCGTGACCCGCTACCGTTTCGACAGCGAGCGCAAGATCCAGACGTCGAGCTTTGCCCGGCGTGCCCAGTACACCGACGATCACTGGTTGCTCAGCGACGTCAGCACGACCTTCTTCCGCGGGGACCACACCGAGGTGGTGAAGGTCCCCACCGAGCGCTGGGACGTGTCGCTGACCCCGCAACTGCTGAACACCGTGATTCTGGCGCCGGAGTCGCTGTCGATCACCGGCCTGTGGGACTACATCCACTACCTGTCGGACCAGGGCCTGAACAACGCCCGTTACTGGCTGGCGTTCTGGACCAAGGTCCTGCAGCCGATGGTGACTGCGGCACTGGTGTTGATGGCCATTTCGTTCATCTTCGGCCCGCTGCGCTCGGTGACCTTGGGCCAGCGGGTGTTCACCGGCGTGCTGGTGGGCTTCGTATTCCGCATCGGCCAGGACCTGCTCGGGCCTTCGAGCCAGGTGTTCGGTTTCCCGCCCTTGCTGGCGGTGGTCATCCCGGCGGGCATCTGTGCCCTGGCCGGTGTGTGGTTGCTGCGCCGGGCGGGGTAATGGCTTGAGCTGGAGAAAAAGCTGACCTCAGGTTAATGCCTGTGAGTTAAGCGTTACTGGGGCTGCTTTGCAGCCCTTCGCGGGCACGCCCGCTCCTACACGCTTGGCGCTGCGCGATCTCCTGTGGGAGCGGGCGTGCCCGCGAAGGGTCGCAAAGCGGCCCCAAATTACTTAACTGACAGGCATTAACCCTAGGTCGGCTTTTTCATTGGGGCCGGGCCTTTCTATTTCTTCTGTTTCGGCACACGCACCAGCTGGCTTTCGGAATAGATGTCATGCCAGCCCCGCTTGCGTTTGTCGATCAGCACCCAGAAGAAACCCAGCCCCAGGCACAACCACGACGCGATCGACACCACAAAGCGCAGCAGTGCCTGCCACAGGCTGATCGCCGAACCATCTGCGTTCTGTACCCGCACGCCCCACACCTGCATGCCCAGCGTCTGCCCGCCGTGGGTCCAGAACTTGGCGAAAAAGCCGAACAAGGCGAACAGCAGCACCGTGGACAGCAACGGGTCGCCGTCCAGTGCGCCTGCCTCGGTCAGCTCGCGCATGCGGGCTTCGCCAATGATCGCCATCTGGATCATCTTGTAGGCCCCAGCGGTCACGATCAGCAGCGCGGTGCACAACAGGAAGTCGTAGAACATCGCCGCCAGGCGTCGGCCCAGGCCGACCGGCGGAAAATCACCCTGGGGTGTGAGCAAAGGCTTGGACATGCAAAACAGCTCCAGAAGACGAAGCCGCTATTCTACGGGCAAAAAAAAAGCCCCTGCACTTGGCAGGGGCTTTTGCAGTCGGGTTCGGCTTAGCCTGCAACCTGGACTTTGTCCGCTTGCATGCCTTTCTGGCCCTGCACGGCCTCGAAAGTGACCTTTTGGCCTTCTTTCAGGCTCTTGAAGCCGTTGCCTTCGATTGCGCGGAAGTGCACGAACAGATCCGGACCGCTTTCTGGGGTGATGAAACCGTAACCTTTTTCGTCATTGAACCACTTGACGGTACCGTTCTGACGTTCAGCCATTGTCTTATTTCCTATGGAGCTCGAATTTTGATGACAGTTACTTTCGCACTTTGTGTAAGCGAAAGATTACTGGGCTGGGTTGCAGGAAAGTAAGAGACGTCGAACGGGTTGTAGCAACGCTTGGCTACTGGCCCAGGTCACGAACTATTGCGACCCATGCAAACACAGTGGAATGACTCTACGCCAACTCCCGAGCGAAAAACAAGCCCTCGGCCACGCGGAAAAACGGCCTTTTTTCACGCACCGATCACCGTCGTGCAAACGGCATGGTGGCTGGCCTGGCGCCATGTTCAAAAGTTACCGGGCAGGGTTCGGAAACGAATATGCCACGCCTGCCCGCAACCTTTACAAAGCCGATTCACCCTCGGTAGTAACGTTGCGCCACGAAAGGCATTTTGCTGACTTTCAAGGCCACCTTCTTGCCACGGACCACGGCAAATAGCGCGGTGTCGATTGCCGCATGTTCACTATCGATATAACCCATTGCAACGGGCGCCCCAAGTGTCGGGCCAAAACCGCCGCTGCACACTTTGCCGACCAGTTTATCGTTGGCATCGACAATGTCCGCGCCTTCGCGTACGGGCGTGCGCTCTTGCGGCAACAGGCCGACACGTTTGCGTGCCACACCGTCGCGCTGCTGGGTAAAGATGGCCTCGGCGCCCGGGAACCCACCCGCACGCTGGCCGTCGGCGCGGCGCACCTTGGAAACCGCCCACAGCAAGCTGGCCTCGACCGGGGTGGTTTCGCCGTTCATGTCGTGGCCATACAGGCACAGGCCGGCTTCCAGGCGCAGCGAATCACGGGCACCCAGCCCGATCGGCTGTACTTCCGGTTCGGCCAGCAGGCGGCGGGCCAAGGCTTCGGCGGCGCCGGCCGGCACCGAGATCTCGTAGCCATCTTCGCCGGTGTAGCCCGAGCGGCTGACGAAGCAGTCTTCGCCCAGCAGTTTTACCCCCCGCAACTGCATGAAGGTCATGTTGGCCACTTCCGGAGCCAGGCGCGCGAGTACACGCGCTGCCGCCGGGCCCTGCAGGGCCAGCAGCGCACGCGCCTCGAACAGCGGCTGCACGTCGCAGGCGTTGCCGATCTGCGCTTGCAGGTGAGCCAGGTCCTGCGCCTTGCAGGCCGCGTTGACCACCAGGAACAGCTTGTCGTCGCCCAGGTTGGCGACCATCAGATCGTCAAGAATGCCGCCTTGCGCATCGGTGAACATGGCATAGCGCTGCATGCCCACTGGCAGGTCGATGATGTCTACCGGCACCAGGCATTCAAGGGCTTTGGCAGCGTTGGCACCGTGCAGGATGATCTGGCCCATGTGCGACACATCGAACAGGCCGGCCTGTTCACGGGTATGCAGGTGCTCCTTGAGGACGCCCAGCGGGTACTGCACCGGCATGTCATAGCCCGCGAACGGCACCATGCGCGCCCCCAGCTCCAGGTGCAAGGCATGCAGTGGGGTCTTGAGCAGTGTTTCGGACATCGGTGACTCCTTGCTTTCGTTAGTGGGTCAACACTCGATGATGTTGACGGCCAGGCCGCCACGGGCGGTCTCTTTGTATTTGCTTTTCATGTCGGCGCCGGTCTGGCGCATGGTACGGATGACCTTGTCGAGCGATACGTGGTGCTGCCCGTCGCCGCGCAAGGCCATGCGCACCGCATTGATCGCCTTTACCGAGCCCATGGCGTTGCGCTCGATGCAGGGCACCTGGACCAGCCCGCCAATGGGGTCGCAGGTCAGCCCCAGGTTATGTTCCATGCCGATTTCGGCGGCGTTCTCCACTTGCTGCACACTGCCGCCCATCACCTCGCACAGCGCCCCGGCAGCCATCGAGCAGGCCACCCCGACTTCGCCCTGGCAGCCCACCTCGGCACCGGAGATGGAGGCGTTTTCCTTGTACAGGATGCCGATGGCCGCAGCCGTGAGCAGAAAACGCACCACCCCGTCTTCGCTGGCACCGGGCACGAAGCGCATGTAGTAGTGCAGCACCGCGGGGACGATACCGGCGGCGCCATTGGTGGGCGCGGTGACCACCCGCCCGCCATAGGCGTTTTCCTCGTTCACAGCCAGCGCATACAGGTTCACCCAGTCCAGTACCGACAGGGCATCGCGCAGGCTGGCCTCCGGGTGCCGGCTGAGCTGGCGGTACAGTGCCGGTGCCCGGCGCCTGACCTTGAGCCCACCCGGTAGAATGCCCTCATGCTGGCAGCCGGCTTCGACGCAGTCCTGCATCACTTGCCAGATGCGCAGCAGCCCGGCGCGGGTTTCTGCCTCTGGGCGCCAGGCCTGCTCGTTGGCCAGCATTACCTGGCTGACCGCCAGGTTGTGCGTGGTGCAGTGGCCGAGCAGCTGTTTGGCGGTGGTGAACGGGTAGGCCAGGGCGGTGCTGTCCTCGACAATACGGTCGTGGCCGGCGGCGGCTTCGTCAACCACGAAGCCGCCGCCCACCGAGTAGTACTCGCGGCTGCGGATCTGCAGGCCGGCGTTGTCGAATGCGCGGAAGATCATGCCGTTGGGGTGGTAGTCCAGTGGCTTGCGGATCATTGCCAGGTGCTGCTTTTCATTGAAGGCAATGGTGTGCTCGCCCAGCAGCTTGAGCTTGCCACTGCTGCGGATGGCCTGCAGGCGGGCGGGGATGCTGTCGGTATCGAGGGTGTCCGGCTGTTCGCCTTCAAGGCCGAGCAACACGGCCTTGTCACTGCCGTGGCCTTTGCCGGTGGCACCCAGTGAGCCATACAGCTCGGCCTTGACGCTGGCCGTTTTGGCCAGCAGGCCATCACGGCGCAGCCCTTCGGCAAACCGCGCAGCGGCGCGCATCGGGCCGACGGTGTGGGAACTGGAGGGGCCGATGCCGATCTTGAACAGGTCGAAGACGCTCAAAGCCATTGCTCGTTCCCTCCAGAAAGAAAAGGCGAGTGCTGCGCACTCGATCGCCGGCAAGCCAGCTCCCACAGGTACGACGTTCCCGTGAGAGCAGGCTTCTTACAGGTGCAGCACAACCCTTGCAGGCAGTGGAGCCCTTGTGGGAGCCAGCGAGCCGGATCAGGCGTCCTGATAGCTCTCGATCGACGGGCAGGCGCACACCAGGTTACGGTCGCCGAATACGTTGTCGACGCGGCCGACCGGTGGCCAGTACTTGCCTTCCACCAGGCCAGGCAGCGGGTACACCGCCTGCTCGCGGCTGTAACCGTGGGCCCATTCGCCAACCAGCTCGGCCGCGGTATGCGGGGCGTTTTTCAGCGGGTTGTCGTCTTTGTCCAGGCTACCGTCCTCGACCGCGCGGATTTCTGCACGGATCTGGATCATGGCGTTGCAGAAGCGGTCCAGTTCTTCCTTGGACTCGCTTTCGGTCGGTTCGATCATCAGCGTGCCGGCCACCGGGAAGGACATGGTCGGGGCGTGGAAGCCGAAGTCGATCAGGCGCTTGGCCACGTCGTCGACGCTGATGCCGCTGGTGTCCTTCAGTGGGCGCAGGTCGAGGATGCATTCGTGTGCCACCAGGCCATTGCCGCCGCTATATAGGACAGGATAGTGCTCTTCCAGGCGGCGGGCGATGTAGTTGGCGTTGAGGATTGCCATCTGCGACGCACGCTTGAGGCCGGCACCGCCCATCATGCGGATGTACATCCAGGTGATCGGCAGAATGCTGGCGCTGCCGAACGGCGCGGCGCACACCGCACCCTGGGTGTTTTGCAACTGCGCATGGCCGGGCAGGAACGGCGCCAGGTGCGACTTGACGCCAATCGGGCCCACCCCCGGGCCGCCGCCACCGTGCGGAATGCAGAAGGTCTTGTGCAGGTTCAGGTGCGACACGTCGCCGCCGAACTTGCCCGGCGCGCACAGGCCGACCATGGCGTTCATGTTGGCGCCGTCGATGTACACCTGGCCACCGTTGTCGTGAATGATCGCGCAGATTTCGCCGATCGCTTCTTCGAACACGCCGTGGGTCGATGGGTAGGTGATCATGATCGCGGCCAGGCGCTCGCGGTGTTCGATGGCTTTGGCGCGCAGGTCCTCGACATCGACGTTGCCGCGGGCGTCACAGGCGGTAACCACCACACGCATGCCGGCCATGTTGGCGGTAGCGGGGTTGGTGCCGTGGGCCGACGAGGGGATCAGGCAGATGTCACGGTGGCTTTCGCCACGGCTGCGGTGGTAGGCACGAATGGCCAGCAACCCGGCGTACTCGCCCTGCGAGCCGGCATTGGGCTGCAGCGACACGGCATCATAGCCGGTAGCAGCGCACAACATTTCTTCCAGCTCGGTGGTCATCTGCAGGTAGCCCTGGCTTTGCTCGGCCGGCGCAAAGGGGTGCAGGTTGCCGAACTCGGCCCAGGTCACCGGGATCATTTCGCTGGCTGCGTTCAGCTTCATGGTGCAGGAGCCCAGCGGGATCATGCTGCGGTCCAGTGCCAGGTCCTTGTCGGCCAGGCGGCGCAGGTAGCGCATCAGTTCGGTTTCGCTGTGATAGCGGTTGAATACCGGGTGTTCGAGGATGGCCGATTGGCGCAGCAGGGCCGCGGGCAGCAGCGAACCGGTGCTGGTGGCCAGCGCGGCGAAGTCAGGCAGGGGCTGGTTGCCGGCGAACAGTTGCCACAGGGCCTGCACGTCAGCCTGGGTGCTGGTTTCGTCCAGCGACAGGCCCAGGTGGGCGGCGTCGACCTGGCGCAGGTTGATACCTCGGGCGCGGGCCTGCTCATGCAGGCTGGCAGTGGCGGTGCCGGTGGCCAGGGTCAAGGTGTCGAAGGCTGTTGCACCGACCACTTGCAAACCCAGGCGGTTCAGGCCGGCTGCCAGAACCGCGGTCAGCGCATGGGTGCGCTCGGCGATGCGCTTGAGGCCGGCCGGGCCGTGGTACACGGCGTACATGCTGGCGATATTGGCCAGCAGCACCTGGGCGGTGCAAATGTTGCTGGTGGCCTTCTCGCGGCGGATGTGCTGCTCGCGGGTTTGCATGGCCAGGCGCAGGGCGGTCTTGCCGAAGCGATCGATCGACACGCCGACCAGCCGGCCTGGCATGTCGCGCTTGAAGGCGTCACGGGTGGCGAAGTAGGCCGCGTGTGGGCCGCCGAAGCCCAGGGGCACGCCAAAACGCTGGGCGCTGCCGATGGACACGTCGGCATCGAACTCACCCGGTGGGGTCAGCAGGGTCAGGGCCAGCAGGTCGGCTGCCACGGCGACCAGCGCGTTGGCGGCATGGAAGCGCTGCACCACTTCACGGTAGTCGAACACCTCGCCATTGCTGGCCGGGTATTGCAGCAGCGCGCCGAAGAAGGCACTGGCATCGCCCAGCTCGCGTTCGTCGCCGACCACCACGTCGATGCCCAACGGCTCGGCGCGGGTGCGTAGTACGTCCAGGGTTTGCGGGTGGCAGTGCACCGACGCGAAGAAGCTGTGGCTGGTCTTGTTCTTCGACAGGCGCTTGCAGAAGGTCATGGCCTCGGCTGCGGCGGTCGCTTCGTCGAGCAGCGAAGCGTTGGCGATCGGCAGGCCGGTGAGGTCGCTGATCAGGGTCTGGAAGTTCAGCAACGCTTCCAGGCGGCCCTGGGAGATTTCCGGCTGGTAGGGCGTGTAGGCGGTGTACCAGGCCGGGTTTTCCAGCAGGTTGCGCAGGATGGGCGCCGGGGTGTGGGTGTTGTAGTAGCCCTGGCCGATGAAGCTCTTGAACAGCTGGTTCTTGCCGGCGATGGCCTTGAGTGCTGCCAGCGCGTCGGCTTCACTCTGGCCGTCGTGCGCGCCGAGCACGCTGGTGCCCTTGATGCTGTCGGGGATGACCGCCGCGGTCATGGCGTCCAGCGATTCGAAACCGAGTGCGGCGAGCATGGCCTGCTCGTCGGCGGTGCGCGGGCCGATGTGCCGGGCGATGAATTCGTTGGCGGTGCTGAGGTTGATGGTCATGGCGCAGTCCTCAGGCTTCGGCGTTGGCTTTGATCAGGCGGTCATAGGCGTCCTGGTCGAGCAGGGCGCTGACTTCGCTCATGTTGGCCGGGGTGAAGCGGAAGAACCAGCCTTCGCCCAAGGGGTCTTCGTTGACCAGCTCCGGGCTTGAGTCGAGCTGTGCGTTGACTTCAACCACCTCGCCGGTCAGGGGCATGTACACGCCGCTGGCAGCTTTCACCGACTCGACGGTGGATGCTTCGCTGCCTTTCTCGTACTGCTGCAACTCGGGCAGTTGCACGAACACCACATCGCCAAGGGCGTTCTGGGCGAAGGCGGTGATGCCCACGGTGACACTGCCATCGGCTTCGACGCGCAGCCATTCGTGATCTTCGGTGAAACGCAACTCGCTCATGCGGAATCCTCAGCGTTGGGCGCGGTGTGCCCGCGCTCTTGGGTCGGGATTCCCATAGCAATAATGCGGCCAATTTCAAAAAAGGCTTATAAAACAATAAGTTAAATTTTCATTGAGGTGCTCGATTTTTGGCGGTGGAACGAAAACGCTACATTGCACGCGGGGTGAAAAAGCGTTTCTCTATCAAACCCTTGTATAACCGCATGTGTACACCAATGTAGCGTTTTCGATACGGTGCAATCAAAACGTTACAGTACCGCGGCGCCTGTTTGGCACGTTACTGCCAACCCCATAGTCGGGCGAAGCCACAGGTACGGTAAAAGGCATCAACCTGCCATGAACAGCGGCAGTGCCAGATAGAGTTTGATCACGATGACATTGATGATGTCGATGAAGAACGCCCCCACCATGGGCACCACAAGAAAGGCAATGTTCGAAGCGCCGTAGCGCTGGGTCACTGCCTGCATGTTGGCAATGGCAGTGGGCGTGGCCCCCAGGCCAAATCCGCAATGGCCGGCAGCCAATACGGCTGCATCGTAATTACGACCCATGACCCGGAACGTCACGAAAATTGCGAACAGCGCCATGACCAGTGTCTGTGCGGCCAATAATGCGAAGAACGGCAAGGCCAGCGCTGCCAGGTCCCATAGTTTGAGCGACATCAAGGCAATGGCCAGGAACAGCGACAAGCTGACATTGCCCAGTACCGAAACTTCCCGTTCGAACACACGGTAGAAGCCGAATGCGGATAGCCCATTGCGCAGCAATACACCCACGAACAGCACACACACAAACGTCGGCAGTTCGAATGCAGTTCCTTTGAGTGCGCCATTGAGCAAAGAACCGGCAAGCAGGCTTACCGCAATCAGCGCCAGTGTTTCCACAAATGAAAACGATGTTATCAGGCGCTCTTTGTCAGGCCGCTCGAAACCCTGGGGCAGTTGCGGCTGTTCCTCATCGGCCCCCGGCGTTTTCACCCGCTTGATCAGCAGCCGGGCAACCGGCCCGCCGATCAGGCCGCCCAGCACCAGCCCGAAGGTGGCCGAGGCCATCGCCAGTTCCGCAGCCGAGGCCAGGCCGAACTTTTCGCTGAACGTGGCGCCCCAGGCGGCGCCGGTGCCGTGGCCGCCGGACAGGGTGATCGAACCGGCCAGCAGGCCCATCAAAGGGTCCAGCCCCAATGCCGAGGCCAGGCCGATGCCCATGGCGTTCTGCACCAGCAACAGGCTGGTGACAACCAGCAGGAAGACCACCACCACACGCCCGCCTTTTTTCAGGCTGGCAAAGTCTGCGCTCAAGCCGATGGTGGCGAAGAAGGCCAGCATCAAGGGTGTTTGCAGTGAGGTATCGAACTGCACCTGCACATCGAAACTGCGCAACGCCAGCAGGGCAAAGGCGACGACCAGGCCACCGGCAACGGGTTCCGGAATATTGTAGACGCGCAACAAACCAATCCGTGCAACCAGCCCGCGCCCCAATAACAGGACGAGAGAGGCGGCTACAAGTGTCCCGTAAAAATCGAGTTCAAACATCAGGTGCTCTCGTTATATCCAGTAGCGAACCACGCTCCGCACTTGGGCGGATCAGTGGGATGACAAGTGGCAATACACCGTCACCATTCTACGAGGCATATGTGGGAGAGTATCTTTCACTCGCGTAGGAAAGGTCTGAACAACTACCGGGTTATTGCAACGACTATCAGCCTTTGCCGGGTATTCCATATTTACGCAGGCGCTGGGCAATGGCGGTGTGCGAAGTGTGCAAGCGCGCAGCCAGTTGCCGGGTGGAGGGGTAGCTGGCGTACAGACGTTGCAGCAGCTCACGCTCGAAATCACCCACGGCTTGCTCCAGGCTGGCCACTTCGCCATCTTGCCCGCGCGCCACCGAGGTGCCGGCGATGTCCAGGTCACCGATGTCCACCAGGTTGCTTTCGCAGATGGCCGCCGCACGGAAAATCACGTTCTGCAGTTGGCGCACGTTTCCCGGCCAAGGGTTGGCCAGCAGCGCCGAATGGGTGGCCGGGGTCAACCGGCAGGCTGGGCGCTGGATCTGCGTGCAGGCCTGCTGCATGAAGAAGTGCGCCAGCATCAGGATGTCCTGGCCGCGGTCGCGCAGGGGCGGTACCTGCAGGTTGAGCACATTCAGGCGGTAGAACAGGTCTTCGCGGAAGCTGCCTTCGGCCACCATGCGCTCCAGGTCGCGGTGGGTGGCGCTGATGATGCGCACATCGACCTTCACTTCGCGGTCGCCGCCCACCCGGCGGAAGCTGCCGTCACTGAGGAAGCGCAGCAGCTTGGCCTGCAGGTACGGTGACATTTCACCGATCTCATCCAGAAACACCGTGCCCTGGTTGGCCAGCTCCATCAGCCCCGGCTTGCCGCCGCGTTGCGCGCCGGTGAAGGCGCCGGGGGCGTAGCCGAACAGCTCGCTCTCGGCCAGGCTCTCAGGCAGGGCGGCGCAGTTCAGCGCCAGGAACGGTGCCGCCTGGCGGCTGCTGATGGCATGGCAGGCGCGGGCCACCAGCTCTTTGCCGGTGCCGGTTTCGCCATGCACCAGCAGCGGCGCATCGAGTGCGGCAACGCGCATGGCGCGTGCCTTGAGGGTACGGATGGCCGGTGACTCGCCCAGCAGGGCGTCGAAGCCCTCGGCGTGGTCGTGGTGCAGGGCCGACAGGCGTTCGCCCATGCGTGATGGCGGGTAAAGCGTCAGCAGGCCACCGGCGTTGGTAATGGGCATGGCATCGAGCAGCAGGCTGTGGCCGTTCAGTTGCATCTCGCGCATGGGCAGGTGGAAGTTGTTGTCCAGAAGCGCCTGCAGCAGCCCGGCGTCGCCGAACAGCTCGCCCACCGAGCGCCCGGCTGATTCGCGGCCGCACAGCTCGATCAGCGCCGGGTTGGCCAGCAACACCTTGCCGGCGCTGTCCACAGCCAGGACCGGGTCGCTCATCGCTGCCAGCAACGCATCCAGTTGCAGGTGCCGACGTTGCCCGGGAAGGATGTCGACCACGTCCACCGACTGAACCCCGTGCACTTCGAACAGTGCGTCGTGCAGCTCTTCGAGCACCGCGGGGCTGAGCGTCGGGGCGTCGATGTAGACGTTCGGCGGGACCATCTCCACGGCGTCCAGGTTGAGGTTGCGGGCACCGAGCAGGGCTAGCACTTCCTGAGTGATGCCGACGCGGTCGATGAAGCTGACGTGGATGCGCATGGGAACGTAGAGGGTGGTGGCCGGGGAGGGCAGTAGTATGCCTCAACATCGCCGGGGCCGGGTCGCCGCAGCATCTTTAGCGCCTGTGAGATCGAGCGCCGCGCGGGCGGCGCTTCGCGGGTAAACCCGCTCCTACATTTGTTTCGGGCCAATTATGCCTGTGGGATTTGCGCGCGAACGCCTTGGCGCCCACCACGATATCGCGTCGTAAAAACAAGGCGGTCGCGCGCGTCCGGCACAGGCAATACTGGCCCGAAACAAACGTAGGAGCGGGTTTACCCGCGAAGCGCCGCGCGGGCGGCGCTCGCTCTCACAGGCGCTGCATATCTTCTGACAAACACCTGTCAGCCCTGATGCGATCCCTGTAGGAGCTGGCTTGCCTGCGATGGGCTGCAAGACAGCCCCAAACTTGTGAAAATCACTCCAGGTGTTCAGGCTTGACCGGGTCGCCCGACTTCACATCCAGTTTTTCGCGAATGTCCGCGAACATATGGTCATAGAGCTTGTGCGGTGAACTCAGGTTCTCGAATTTCTTCGGCGACGGCAGGTACGCTTGCGCCTTGCGCGTCAGCAGCATGAGAAAGCGGGGCAGCGCCTGGTCCTTGGGCAGGAAGAACGCCTCATCGACTGCCTTGCCTTCGATGCTGCCATGCATGCGGAACTGAATGCCTCTACCTTCCTTGGGGTCCGACACTGCCTCGTATTCGATGTTCAGGTCATAGCTGTGGTCATCTTTGTTCAGCGCAATGCGCTCGATGTGTACATGACCGGGGTGGTACTGGGCCATGGAAAGCTCCTTGGGAAGGTCGAAAATGACGGGCCGCGCAGGCCCGCCCACTGCATTCAACGGTAGCTGATCCCCGGCTTCGCGGTCGAAACACGGGTGCCGGCTGTGCCTTTGACAATTTCCTCGATGTTTTCCAGCGAACTGATCACTGCCACCTTGCCGGTATGGCGGGCAAAATCACAGGCGGCCTGCACTTTCGGCCCCATGGACCCCGCGGCAAAACCCAGCCGCTGCAGTTCGTCGGGGTGCGCTTGGGCGATGGCTTTCTGCGTAGGTTTACCCCAGTCAATGTACGCCGCATCCACGTCGGTGGCGATGATCAGAAGGTCGGCTTCCAGTTGCTCTGCCAGCAGCGCCGAGCACAGGTCCTTGTCGATGACCGCCTCCACCCCTTTGAGCTTGTGGTTTTCATCGTACAGGGTGGGGATGCCGCCGCCGCCCGCGCAAATCACGATGCTGCTCTTTTCCAGCAGCCACTTGATCGGGCGGATTTCAAAGATGCGCTTGGGTTTCGGGCTGGCCACCACGCGGCGGTACTTGTCGCCGTCAGGCTTGACCACCCAGCCCTTCTCGTTGGCCAGGCGCTCGGCCTCGTCCTTGCTGTAGACCGGGCCGATGAACTTGGTCGGGTCCTTGAAGGCCGGATCGTTGGCGTCGACTTCAACCTGGGTCAGCAAGGTCGCGAACGGCACTTCGAAGGCCAGCAGGTTGCCCAGCTCCTGCTCGATCATGTAGCCGATCATGCCCTCGGTCTCGGCGCCCAGCACGTCCAGCGGGTAAGCCTCGTCCGGTTTGTAGGAAAGGCCCTGCAACGACAGCAGGCCGACCTGCGGGCCGTTACCGTGGGCAATGACCAGCTCGTTGCCGGGGTGGATCTTGGCGATCTGTTCGGCGGCGGTGCGGATATTGGCACGCTGGTTGTCAGCGGTCATGGGTTCGCCGCGGCGCAGCAGGGCGTTGCCGCCCAATGCAACAACGATACGCATGGGAATGTCCTTTTGAGGTGGGCTTGGGGCTGCGAGCGGCAAGTTGCAAGCAGAAGCAGGCCGGTGTGATCAGCTGCTTTCAGCTTTCAGCTTTCAGCTTTCAGCTTTCAGCTTTCAGCTTTCAGCTTTCAGCTTTCAGCTTTCAGCTTTCAGCTTGCAGCTTGCCGCTTGCCGCTTTCAGAGGTCAGCCAGGGTCGAAACCAGGATCGCCTTGATCGTATGCATGCGGTTTTCCGCCTGCTCGAAGGCAATGCAAGCGGGCGACTCGAATACGTCGTCGGTCACTTCGATGCCGTTGGCCAAGTCCGGGTACTGTTCGGCAATCTGCTTGCCCACCTTGGTTTCGGAGTTGTGGAACGCCGGCAGGCAATGCATGAACTTGGTGCGGGGGTTGCCAGTGGCCTTCATCAGTTGCGCATTCACCTGGTAAGGCTTGAGCAGCTTGATACGCTCGCCCCAGGCCTCGATCGGTTCACCCATCGATACCCACACGTCGGTGTGCACGAAGTCCGCGCCCTTGACCGCGGCCAGCGGGTCTTCGGTCAGGGTGATACGCGCGCCACTTTCTTCTGCGTACTGCTTGCAGCGCTCAACCAGGTCCTCATGTGGCCACAGCGCCTTGGGCGCGGCGATGCGCACGTCCATGCCGAGTTTGGCGCCGATCAGCAGCAGCGAGTTGCCCATGTTGTTGCGCGCATCGCCCAGGTAGGCGTAGCTGATGTCGTGCAACGGCTTGTCGCTGTGCTCGCGCATGGTCAGCACGTCGGCGATCATCTGGGTAGGGTGATACTCGTCGGTCAGGCCGTTGAACACCGGCACCCCGGCGAACTTGGCCAGCTCTTCGACGATTTCCTGCTTGAAGCCACGGTATTCGATGGCGTCGTACATGCGCCCGAGTACGCGGGCGGTGTCCTTCATGCTTTCCTTGTGGCCGATCTGCGATGAGTTGGGGTCGATATAGGTGACATTGGCGCCCTGGTCGTAGGCCGCCACTTCGAAGGCGCAGCGGGTGCGGGTGGAGGTTTTTTCGAAGATCAGGGCAATGTTGTTGCCCTTCAGGTGTTGCTGTTCGGTGCCGGTGTACTTGGCGCGCTTGAGGTCGCGGGACAGGTCCAGCAGGTAGCGCAACTCGCGCGTGGTGTGGTGTTCCAGGCTCAGCAGGTTGCGGTTGTGAATGTTGAACGCCATGACTTTTCTCCTTGGGTAGGGTGAACGCACCGGCCGCCGCTGGGTAAGCGCGGCCAGGGTAATGGGCGTTAGTAATCGATGGGGTCACGGATGATCGGGCAGGTCATGCAGTGGCCGCCGCCCCGGCCCCGGCCCAGTTCGCCGGCGCTGATGGTGATGACCTCGATGCCAGCCTTGCGCAGCAGGGTGTTGGTGTAGGTATTGCGGTCGTAGCCGATGACCACGCCTGGTTCGAGGGCCACCACGTTGTTGCCGTCATCCCACTGTTCGCGTTCGGCGGCGAAGCTGTTGCCGCCGGTTTCGACCACCCGCAGCTTGACCCCAAGCTGTTCGCCGACCACGTCGATGAACGACTTGTTCACGCGGCGCACGTCCATGCCGTACGGCTTGCTTTCGTCCGGGCGAATGATGAACGGCACGATTTCCTTGACCACTTCCGGGAAGACCGTGACCAGGTCGCGGTCGCAGAAGCTGAACACGGTGTCCAGGTGCATGGCGGCGCGCGACTTGGGCAGGCCGGCGACCACCACTTCCCTGACCGCACCGTGGGCGAACAGGCTCTGGGCCAGCTGACCGATTGCCTGGCGCGAGGTGCGCTCGCCCATGCCGATCAGCACCACGCCATTACCGATCGGCATCACGTCGCCACCCTCGAGCGTGGCGTTGCCGTGGTCCTTGTCCGGGTCGCCATACCACACCTGGAAGTCGGCGCTGGTGAACGCCGGGTGGAATTTGTAGATGGCGGTGGTGAGTAGCGTTTCCTGGCGCCGTGCTGGCCAGTACATCGGGTTCAACGTGACGCCGCCGTAGATCCAGCAGGTGGTGTCACGGGTGAACTGGGTGTTGGGCAGCGGTGGCAGGATGAAGCTGGAGTGCCCCAGGTAGTCGTTGTACATCTTGACCACTTCGGCGCCTTCGCTCTGCGGCAGGTCCTGGCCGGCCACGCCGCCGATCAGGAATTCGGCCAAGTGGCGCGGTTCGAGACCTTCCAGCCAGCTGCGCACTTCATTGGTCAGGCCCACGCCGACGGTATCGGCGGTGATCTTGCGGTCCAGAATCCACTTCAGCGCTTCAGGTTGCTGCACGATGTCGGTCAGCAGGTTGTGCATTTCCAGCACATCCACGCCACGCTCACGCATCTTGGTGACAAAGTCGAAGTGGTCACGCTTGGCCTGGTCGACCCAGATCACATCGTCGAACAGCAGTTCGTCACAGTTGCTCGGCGTCAGGCGCTTGTGCGCCAGGCCCGGTGCGCACACCATGACTTTGCGCAGCTTGCCGGCCTCGGAGTGCACACCGTACTTCTGTTTTTCAGCGGACATGGTTTCATTCCTCCAATGGGACGAAAGCGTGGTCAAAGGGTCAGGAAGCCGTCGTACAGGCCATAGGCTGCCACCAGGGCGCCGATCACCACGGCGGCGAAGATCAGTTTTTCCACGTTGGTGAAGATGGGTTGGCCCGCTTCACGCTTGGCCTTGGCGAACAGGATCGCGCCAGGGGCGTACAGCAATGCCGACAGCAGCAGGTATTTCACACCGCCGGCGTACAGCAGCCAGATGGCGTACAGCAGGGCGATAGCGCCGATGATCAGGTCTTTCTTGCGTTCGGCCAGGGCCTGCTCATAGGTTTCGCTGCGCAGCGCCAGCAGGAAGGCGTAGGCCGCCGACCACAGGTAGGGCACCAGAATCATCGAGGTGGCGAGGTAGATCAGCGACAGGTAGGTGCTGCTGGAAAACAGCGTGATCACCAGGAAGACCTGCACCATGGCGTTGGTCAGCCACAGCGCATTGGCAGGTACCTGGTTGGCGTTCTCGCGGCGCAGGAATGCCGGCATGGTGTGGTCCTTGGCGGCGGCGAACATGATTTCGGCGCACAGCAGCACCCACGACAGCAAGGCCCCCAGCAACGAGATGATCAGGCCGACACTGATCAGTACCGCCCCCCAGTGGCCGACCACATGCTCCAGCACGGCTGCCATCGACGGGTTCTGCAGCTTGGCCAGTTCCGGTTGGGTCATGATGCCCAGCGACAGCACATTGACCAGTACCAGGAACAACAGCACGGTCACGAAGCCGATGACCGTGGCCTTGCCCACGTCGGCGCGCTTTTCGGCGCGTGACGAGAAGATGCTCGCACCCTCGATACCGATGAACACCCATACGGTGACCAGCATCATGTTGCGGACCTGGTTCATCACACTGCCCAGTTCGGGCGTGCCCCGGCCCCAGATGTCTGCGGTGAAGATGTCCAGCTTGAAGGCGAACAGGCAGATCAGGGCGAACAGCACCAGCGGCACCACCTTGGCCACGGTGGTGACCAGGTTGATGAACGCCGCTTCCTTGATGCCGCGCAAGACCAGGAAATGCACAGCCCATAGCAGTAGCGAGGCACCGATGATGGCGGCTGGCGTGTTGCCCTCGCCAAAGACCGGGAAGAAGTAGCCCAGGGTGCTGAACAGCAGCACGAAGTAGCCGACGTTGCCCAGCCAGGCACTGATCCAGTAGCCCCAGGCCGAAGAAAAGCCCATGTAGTCGCCAAAGCCGGCCTTGGCGTAGGCATACACCCCGCCATCGAGATCTGGTTTGCGGTTGGCCAGGGTCTGGAACACGAAGGCCAGGGTCAGCATGCCCACGGCAGTGATGGCCCAGCCGATCAGTACCGCGCCAACCCCTGCGCTGGCCGCCATGTTCTGCGGCAGCGAGAATATGCCGCCGCCAATCATCGAGCCGACCACGAGTGCAACTAATGCACCGAGTTTCAATTTTCCGGATGAATCAGACATTTAACAACTCCTGCCAGGAGAAAGTTGACGACAGCATAAATCCGCCGTCTCAGCCATTCGCTGACGTGTGTCAGGTCATGGTGCCGTGAAGTAGGAAAAAACCTTCACGGTGCTCCTGGAGTGTGCCGACATCTCAAGCTGCAGGCCTTGCGCGCTGGCACCTCCATGTCATTCTAGAGCAAACGCTCTGTTCAACCTGCGATGCTTGACGCTAGTCGCTTTCGCGGCTTTCGCCACTTTTTTACGCGTATTTCAAGTTTTATCTATTTCTTTTCTAGTGGCTATCTAGCTGCTAGTTTCTAGAGGCACTGTTTATAGATGTAACCGCTATTACCGCGGCTATTTTTGTGAACAGGTTCACGCTGAACGCACATATTCATATAGGGCCACCCAAGCTGTTGCATATCGATGACAACGGCTGAAAAAACGGGGGATGCATGAGCGAACCGGGTCAAAAGCTGCGCCTGGGCGCGCTGATCGCGTTGGTGGTCGGCTCGATGATTGGCGGCGGCATATTCTCGTTGCCGCAGAACATGGCGGCGCGTGCCGATGTAGGGGCGGTATTGATCGGCTGGACCATCACTGCGGTGGGCATGCTGGCCCTGGCCTTCGTGTTCCAGACCCTGGCCAACCGCAAGCCGGAACTGGACTCAGGGGTGTACGCCTACGCCAAGGCCGGGTTTGGCGACTACATGGGCTTTTCATCGGCCTGGGGCTATTGGATCAGTGCCTGGCTGGGCAACGTCGGCTACTTCGTGCTGCTGTTCAGCACCTTGGGCTTCTACTTCCCGGTGTTTGGCGAGGGCAATACGCCCATTGCCATCGGCTGTGCGTCATTGCTGCTGTGGGCGGTGCACTTTCTGGTCTTGCGCGGCATCAAGGAGGCGGCGTTCATCAACCAGGTGACCACCGTGGCCAAAGTGGCGCCCATCCTGATTTTCGTGGTGATTGCCGCATTCGCCTTCCGCGCCGATATCTTCACCCGGGATATCTGGGGGCAGAGCAACCCCGGGTTCGGGGGCGTGCTTGAGCAGGTGCGCAACATGATGCTGGTGACCGTATTCGTGTTCATCGGCATCGAGGGCGCCAGCGTCTACTCCGGGCGGGCCCAGCGCCGCTCCGATGTGGGCAAGGCCACGGTCATAGGCTTTCTCGGTGTGCTGGCGCTGCTGGTGCTGGTCAACGTGCTGTCCCTCGGGGTGATGACCCAGCCGGAGCTTGCCGGTTTGCAGAACCCTTCGCTGGCGTCGGTGCTGGAGCATATCGTCGGCCCTTGGGGCGCATTGCTGATCAGTATCGGCTTGGCGGTTTCGCTGCTGGGGGCGTTGCTTTCCTGGGCATTGTTGTGTGCCGAGATTCTTTACGCCACCGCTCGTGACAAGACCATGCCGCGCTTCCTGGCCAAGGAAAACGCCAACCATGTACCGGCCAATGCCCTGTGGCTCACCAACTGCATGATCCAGGGTTTTCTGCTGATCACGTTGTTCTCGGCCGGCACTTACACCAGCCTGATCTACCTGGCGTCGTCGATGATCCTGGTGCCTTACCTGTGGTCGGCGGCCTATGCGCTGCTGCTGGCGGTGCGTGGCGAGAGCTACGCCGCGCAGCCACGGCTGCGGCGCAAAGACGTGCTGGTGGCGCTGGTTGCCTTGCTCTACGCCATCTGGCTGCTGTATGCCGGCGGGCTCAAGTACCTGCTGTTGTCGGCGTTGCTGTATGCCCCGGGCGTGATCCTGTTCGCCAGGGCCAAGCATGAGCAGCGGCAAACCCTGTTCACCACGTGGGAAAAGCTGATTTTCGCGGCCGTGCTGGCAGGCGCGGCGCTGGCCGCCTACGCCCTGTACTCAGGGTTGCTGAGCTTGTGACGGGGCTGTGCAGGCGTGCTCCGGGCGTGACCAGATCCACAGGTTGCCCAGGGTCATGCCGGCGATGGCGAGGAATACCGGCCAGTGGTGTTCAAGAAAGGTCAGCATCAGGCCTGCACAGAGCAGCATGCTGAGGGTAGCGCTGACCTTGGCGCGGCGCTGGATCACCTTGCCGTTGCGCCAGTTGTACAGAATCGGCCCGAACAGGCGGTGGTTTTCCAGCCAGGCCGACAACCGTGGCGAACTGCGCGTTGCAGCCCACGCTGCCAGCAGGATGAATTCGGTGGTTGGCAGGCCGGGAATGACGATCGCGACCAGACCCACCCCCAGGCTCACGTAAGCCAGTATTCCATACAGCAGGCGGGCGAGTTTCGAGCGGGCGGGTCGGGTCATGGTCTCACTGCAAAAAACGGTGCGGCCACCGGAAGGGTGGCCGGCTAAGGCGTATCAAACCAGCGCAGCATCTGCAGCATAGGCATGCTTGAGCAGCTCGGTGAAGCGCTCGAATGCCGCTACTGCGCCGCGCTCGGCAGCCGCGTCTTCTTCGGCCGACAGGTCCAGGGCATCCAGGATGCGGGTGAACTGCTTCCAGCCTTCAGCACGGCCACCGGCCGGCTCGCCCAGGTGCCGGGCGCCGAAGCTGTCGGACAGGCCCAGCGCTGCGGCCCGTTTGATCAGAAACGCAGCGCCCAGTTTGGAGCCTTCGGAGACGAAGATCCAGCCCATTGCCTCGCCGAGGCTCGGATTGGCCAAGGCACCCGGCACCGCGGCCGGCACCTGGGTGTCGAGGTCGGCAAGGTCGAGGCGGGCTTGGTCGGCCCGGCAGCGCGCGGCCAGGTCGGGGACGATGGCGATCAGTTGCGGGTCGTTGTACAGGGCCTGCAGCTCGGATTGGAACAGGTACTGGGCGACCACGAAGCGGGCGAAACTTTCGCGGCTGTCGAATGGGGCGTGGGATTTGACCAGGGCATCCAGCTCGGCGTGCGGGGCGTGGGTGATCTGGTTCAGGCGCTGGGAGCGCAAGGCTGGGCGGTCGGTCATGGGGCAGTCCTTGGAAAGAGGGCGTCTAGAGACAAGACGAAGCAGCGGGGGCGGAACAGTAAAAAAACCGGGTATGTACAGACGGGGCATTGCGTTGCCTGTGGGATCGGGCGCCGCGCGGGCGGCGCCTGATCCCACAGGCGCTGCAAACCTGAAACCTTCAGATATCCCACACCACATTGATGCCGAAGTTGCGCCCCGGCATGCTCAAACGGTCGATGTTGGCCGGCTGGGTCACAGCCGCTTCACCCTGGCCGTCATAGCTGCGTACCGAGTCCCACTGCCAGTATTTCTTGTCGGTCAGGTTGTACAGCCCGGCGTTGATGGTGACGTCGTCGGTCACCTTGTAGAAACCGGTCAGGTCCAGCACGCCATAGCCTGGCGTGCGGAACTTCGTGCTCGAACCGTCTGGTGAGTAGAAGGTGCTGTCGTCGACCCGGGTCTTGCGCTTGACCAGCGTCCAGCTCAGCAAGCCACCATAGTTGTGTTGCTCGTAACCCAGGCCGAACACGCCTTTGAGCGGATTGACCGTGTTCAGCGGTTCGCCGGTGTCATCGTTACGGCCATAGGTGTAGGCAATCGAGCCCTGGGTATACAGGCCTTGTGGCGCTCCGAAATGGTCAAGGTTGAGGCGGCCCTTGACCTCGGCGCCCTTGATGGTGGCGTGCTTGATGTTGTTGGCCTGGAAGGTCTGTTCCAGGTTGGCGCTCTGCACGGCGTCTTCGTCGATGAAGTCGCGGTACTTGTTGTAGAACACCGCCACGTCGAAGTTGCCGGCGTCGAAGTTGCCGCGCAGGCCGGTTTCATAGCCCTTGCTCTTTTCAGGCTCCAGCCCTGGGTTGCCTTCTACCCGGTAGCCTTGGTCTAGGTTGACGAATTTCCCATACATGGACTTGGCGGTCGGCGTGCGGAAGCCCTCAGCGTACTGGCCGTACCAGGTGTAGTGGTCATCGAAGGCGTAGGTCAGGCCGAACTTGGGCGAGACGCGGTGCCACGTCTTGTCCGAGTCGTCCTGGGAGGTTGGCGCCGTGGCGGTGGACTCCAGGCCACGCAGAAACGCCTCGGTGAACTTGGGCTGCATGCGCGTGTAGTCGTAACGGGCGCCTGGCAGGAAGGTCCAGCGGTTCCAGCGGATTTCATCCTGCACGAACAGGCTGTAGGTGTTCACGGTCGGGTCCGGGAAATCACTGACCAGCACCTGGCCGTCGGCCGGGCGCGGCGCGCCCGCGGCAGCGCAACCCGAGCCTACGGCCAGGCAGGTGCCCGTGCCACTGCGCGAACCGGTGATTTTCTCGTGCTTGAGGGTGGTGCCGTAGGTCAGCAAGTGGTCGGTGCTGCCGATGCTGAAGGCTTTGTCCAGCTGGGCATCGAACACCCACTGGCGGTCCTTGTAACGGGTGTCGCGGGTGCGCAGTACCTGGCGGCCAGGTGGCGCATAGATTTCATCGGTGTGCTGGTCGGTCTTGGCGACCTGGTAGTTCAGGCTCCACTTCACCTGGTCAGCGAACAGCGTGTCCAGGCCGAACTCATGGTTGATGCCGAAGCGTTCGCGGGTGATGGTGTCGTTGCCGCTGCGCGCCTTGTAGTAGCCCATGCCACCGAACCCGGGTATGAACGGCCCTCCCGCGGCGCTGAGGATGTTCTGGTCGCGGTCGTCCTTGTAGCGCTCGTAAGTAACGCCCAGGCGGGCGTCGTCAGCGTAGTTCCAGCCTGCCTTGGCCAGGACGTTGGTGGTGCGCACGTCCATCGGGTTGGCTTCGGTACGGGCCAGGCCTGCGCCGCTGTGGTGGCCTTGGGTCTCGGTCTCGTGGCCATTGCGCTGGCTCAGGTGCAGCAGGCCGTCGACATCGCCCTGGCGCCCGGCGACGGTGGCCGAGGTCAGCCAGCTTTCGTCCGCCGAGCTGTAACCGCTTTTCAGGCGTGCGCCAACATCCTTGCCTGGCTTGATGATGTCGTCGGGGTCGAGGGTGAAGTAGCTGACCGCGCCGCCGATCGCATTGCTGCCATACAGCACCGAGGCCGGGCCGCGCAGGATTTCCACGCGCTTGACGATTTCCGGGTCGACATAGTTGCGTTGGGTTTGCGCGTAGGGGCCGTAGAAGAAACTGTCGGGGATCGCCACACCGTCGACCTGGGTGAGAATCCGCTCGCCGTCGATACCGCGAATGTTGTAGCCGTTCAGGCCACTGCGCTGGCCGGTGCCGGCCACCGATACACCCGGTTCGTAACGCACCAGGTCCTGGATGTTGTTGACGTTCTGGCGGTCCAGTTGCGCTCGGGTCTGCACGCTGACCGTGCTCGGCACCTGGCTCACGTCCTGGGCACTGCGGGTGGCGCTGACGGTCACTTGCTGCAGCGCGATCACATTGTTCGCGGCCTGGCGTTCGAGTACCACATTGGCATTGCCGATCTTGCGAAAGCTCAGCCCGGTGCCCTGCAACAGGCGCTTGAGCGCGGCATCTGGCGGCAGCGCACCCTGTACACCGGGTGAGGCCACGCCTTCGGCCAACTCGGCGCTGAAGCCAACCTGCCAACCGGTGACCTGGCTGAAGGCGTTGATGGCCGACACCAGCGGTTGCTGGCCGATGCTGAAGCGGTAATCGCCCATGCGCGGGCTGCTGGCGCGGGCCGGTTCGGCAGCCAGCGCCGGCAGGCTGCAGGCGCCGCTGGCGAGCAATGCCAAGGTCAGCAGCGAAAGCTGCCCGGTACGGCGGGGAAGGGAAGACGAGCGGGTAATACCTGTGTACATCGGAAGCGCTCCCAAACGTGCAGACAGTTATAGGTGTCTGTTCTCGTTTGTTAAACAAGAATCAGTTGCATTGGCTATAACGAGACGGATGGGGGCGCAGAACTGCGTAAAAATAAATGCAAAAGCTTTGAACAGGCATGCCGGGCTGCGCGGCGACGTGGCCGTAGGGGAGGCAGACAGTCAGTTCAGGATGACCAGCGCCGGGTACTCATGCAACTGGGCGGAGGTGATGTGAGCCAGCGCGCGCAGGGTTTCCAGCGGCTGGTCGAGGCGGTAGTTGCCGGTTACGGCAACGTCATCCAGCTGGGTATTGCGGTTGATGATCCAGCCGGGGTAATAGCGCCGGACTTCGGCCAGTACCTGGCTCAGCGGGCAGTTTTCGAACACCAGGCGGCCATCGACCCAGGCCAGGTCCTTGTGCATGTCGGGGCGCTGGCGCTGGCCAATGCCCTGGGGGCCCACACTGATGCTGTCGCCAGCGCTGAGGCGTATGCGCTGGTCACGCGCACCTTGCAGGTCGACATCGCCGCGCTGCACCCGCAGTTGCGCTTCACCGTTGAGGTAGCGCACGGCGAAATCGGTATCGCGTGCTTGCGCGCGCAATGGCCCGGCCTGGACTTCCAGCGGCATCGGCGCGTTCTGCGGCACCTGGAAGTAGGCTTCACCCTGCAGCAGGCGCGCGACCTGGCGGCCGCCGCGGCGGTCACTGGCGAACGCCGAATTGGTGTTCAGCAGCACCTTTGCGCCATCGTCCAGTTGTAGGCGCTGGCGTTCGCCGACCACGGTCAGGTGGTCGGCCTGCAGGCGTGTCGGCAGGTTGCCGAAGGTCACCAGCCCAACCAGCAGCACGGCTGCCGTCGCCAACGGCTTCCAGTGGCTGCGCAGGCGCCCGCGCCACGACCGGCGCTGCTGCCGGTGCATCTGCGTGGCCACCTGGTGCAGCGGCATACCGTTCCACAGCGCTTCTGCCTCGACATAGGCTTCGGCGTTTTCTGGCGCTGCGCTCAACCAGGCCTGGAAGGCGAGGATGTCGTCGGCATCGGCGCCTTGCAGGCGTACCAGCCATTCCAGCGCCTCGTCCATGGCACGCGCACGGGCATTGGGCCCGGCAGGTGACGGGCGAGGGGCGGGGCTGTCGGTCACGGGGAATCCTTGCGTGGTTTTTTGCAAATGATCAAGGCTGCGGCGTGGTGTGGCAAGGGCTTTACGTTGAGGGGCTGGCCAGCGGCCGGTTCACTTCAGGCGCTCGGCGACGCCCATGCAGATGGCCATGATCAGCTTCAGTTCCTTTTGTACCGTACTGGCCGAAACATTCAGTTGCTCGGCAATTTCCAGGTAGGTGGCGCCATGCAGGCGGCTGAGAATGAAGATGCGCTGCTGGCGCTCGCTCAGCTGGTTCAGGCTGATGCTCAGGTGCTTGAGCAGTTGTTCGGCGTGCGCGGCATCCTCGCTGCTGCTGGCCGGTGCGGCCACGCTGTGCAGCACCTCGTCGGGCACGTCGTCGACCAGCATGCGGGCCTGCACCCGGCGGGCGCGCAAGTGGTCGAGCGCCAGGTTGCGGGCCGTCTGGAACACGAAGGGTTCGATGTGCTCGACAGGCCGCTCGCCCAGGGCGCGCGACACCCGCAGGTAGGTTTCCTGCAGCAGGTCCTCGGCGGTGCTGGGGTTGCCGACCATGCGCTGCAGGGTGCGCAGCAGGGAAAGGCGCTGGAGGAGGAAGACGGCGTTGAACCGGGAGTGACTCACGAGAAGACCTGACCGACCAAAAGCTAATGATAATGCTTATCATCTATGCAGAAGGTCAAGTCTGGAAATGTTAGGAAAAGGTAAAGATTGTGAGCCCGCTGGTGGCTGGGGGAGGATGTTCTGTGTATTCGAGACCGAGCGCCGCCTGCGCGGCGCCGGGTCTCACAGGCGCCCAAAGTGCCCCGTCAGGCTCACCGTGCCCTGCACAACGCCAGGCAGTTATCCAGCATGCGGTTGCTGAAGCCCCACTCGTTGTCATACCAGGCCAGCACCTTGAGCATGCGCCCGTTGGCGCGGGTGTGGTTGGCATCGAAGATCGACGACAGCGGGTTGTGGTTGAAATCGCAGGAAACCAATGGCAACGCGTTGTAGCCCAAGACCTTGGAATGCTTGCTCGCCTCGAGGAACAACTGGTTGACCTGCTCGGCGGTGGCCTCGCGCTTGAGGTTCACGGTCAGGTCCACCAGCGACACGTTGATCACCGGCACCCGCACGGCCATACCGGTCAGTTTGCCGGCCAGTTCCGGCAGTACCAGGCCTACCGCCTCGGCCGCGCCGGTCTTGCTGGGGATCATCGACTGGGTTGCCGAGCGCGCGCGGTACGGGTCGCTGTGGTAAACGTCGGTCAGCACCTGGTCGTTGGTATAGGCGTGGATGGTGGTCATCAGGCCCTGCTCGATGCCGAACTCGCGGTGCAGCACCTGGGCGATCGGTGCCAGGCAGTTGGTGGTGCACGAGGCGTTGGAAATGACCTGGTGCGAAGCCCGCAGCACGTCATGGTTGACCCCGTACACCACGGTGGCATCAGCCCCTTTGGCCGGCGCCGAGACAATCACCTTGCCCGCCCCGGCGGCGAGGTGGGCAGCTGCCTTGGCCCGCTCGGTAAACAACCCGGTGCATTCGAACACCACATCGATCGCTTCAGCCTTCCACGGCAGTTCGGCCGGGTTGCGAATGGCACTGACCGCGATACGGTCACCATTGACCGTGAGGCTTTCGTGGTCGGCCTCGACCGTGGCGTCGAAGGTACCGTGCACGCTGTCGTACTTGAGAAGGTGGGCGTTCATGGCGCTGTCGCCCAGGTCGTTGATGGCGACGACCTGCAAGTCCTGGCGGTAGCCTTGGGTATACAGTGCGCGCAGGACGTTGCGGCCGATGCGGCCGAATCCATTGATGGCGATGCGAAGGGTCATGGCAGTACCTCTGGCAGTCCGAGTGAAACCTGTGGCACAAAGGAGCTTCACTGAAACGGTTTTGTTGTTGGAATTACAAGATTATTCACTATCAGATAGAAAACAAGCCTTTTTAGTGGCAGTATTTTGTTTAAACATACAACGAGTGGTGGGGCAAGATGCCTCTACCGATGCAGCGGGCTCCTGGTCTTGAGCCTAGGCGGCAATCGGTTGGAGGGGAAATGCCCGGTAAACCGCCCTTACAATTAGTCTGGAGTCCAGTACATGCATCCGCGCATCCTTGAGGTCACCCAGCGGCTGGTCGAACGCAGCCGAGCCACCCGCGAACGCTACCTGCAGCTGATTCGCGGCGCGGCCAGTGACGGGCCCATGCGCGCCAGCCTGCAGTGCGCCAACTTCGCCCACGGGGTGGCCGGTTGCGGCAGCGACGACAAGCAAACGCTGCGCCTGATGAACGCCGCCAACGTGGCCATCGTCTCGGCCTACAACGACATGCTGTCGGCCCACCAGCCGTACCTGCACTTCCCCGAGCAGATCAAGCAGGCCCTGCGCGAGGTCGGCTCGGTCGGCCAGTTCGCCGGTGGCGTGCCGGCCATGTGCGACGGCGTGACACAGGGTGAGCCGGGCATGGAACTGGCTATCGCCAGCCGGGAAGTGATTGCCATGTCCACTGCGGTAGCGCTGTCGCACAACATGTTCGACGCCGCGCTGATGCTGGGCATTTGCGACAAGATCGTCCCCGGGCTGATGATGGGCGCGTTGCGCTTTGGCCACTTGCCGACCATTTTCGTGCCGGGCGGGCCGATGGTTTCCGGCATTTCCAACAAGCAGAAGGCCGACGTGCGCCAGCGCTATGCCGAAGGCAAGGCCAGCCGCGAGGAGCTGCTGGAGTCGGAGATGAATTCCTATCACAGCCCGGGTACCTGCACCTTCTACGGCACCGCCAATACCAACCAGCTGGTGATGGAGGTGATGGGCCTGCATCTGCCTGGCGCGTCGTTCGTCAACCCGTACACGCCGCTGCGCGATGCGCTCACCGCCGAGGCCGCGCAACAGGTCACGCGCATGACCAAGGCCAGTGGCAGCTTCATGCCGCTGGGCGAAATCGTCGACGAGAAGGCGTTGGTCAACTCCATCGTTGCCCTGCACGCCACGGGTGGCTCCACCAACCATACCCTGCACATCCCGGCAATTGCCCAGGCTGCCGGCATACAGCTGACCTGGCAGGACATGGCCGACCTCTCCGAGGTCGTGCCCACCCTGTCGCATGTCTACCCCAACGGCAAGGCTGATATCAACCACTTCCAGGCCGCTGGCGGCATGGCCTTCCTGATCCGCGAGCTGCTCGATGCCGGCCTGCTGCACGAAGACGTCAACACCGTCGCCGGCCATGGCCTGCGCCGTTACACCCAGGAGCCGTTCCTCGATGATGGCAAGCTGGTATGGCGCGAAGGCCCGCTGCAAAGCCTGGACGAAAGCATCCTGCGCCCGGTCGCGCGGCCGTTCTCGGCCGAAGGCGGCCTGCGGGTGATGGAGGGCAACCTGGGGCGTGGCGTGATGAAGGTTTCGGCTGTAGCTGCCGAGCACCAGGTGGTCGAGGCCCCGGCGCGGGTGTTCCACGATCAGCAGTCGCTGGCCGATGCGTTCAAGGCCGGTGAGCTGGAGTGTGATTTCGTGGCGGTGGTGCGCTTCCAGGGCCCCCGTTGCAATGGCATGCCCGAGCTGCACAAGCTCACGCCGTTCCTGGGCGTGCTGCAAGACCGCGGCTTCAAGGTGGCGCTGGTTACCGACGGGCGCATGTCCGGCGCCTCGGGCAAGATCCCGGCGGCGATCCACGTGTGCCCCGAAGCCTATGACGGTGGCCCGCTGGCACGGGTGCGCGATGGTGATATGGTGCGCGTTGATGGTGTCGAAGGCACGCTGCGGGTACTGGTATCGGCCGAAGAACTGGCCAGCCGCGACCTGCCGCCGGCGCCCCAGGGCAATGACCTGGGGTGCGGGCGCGAGCTGTTCGGCTTCATGCGCATGGCGTTCAGCCCGGCAGAGCAGGGCGCCAGTGCCTTCACCTCTGCCCTGGAGAACCTTAAATGAAGGACCTGCTGGTTGGCGATATCGGCGGCACCAACGCCCGTTTTGCGTTGTGGCGTGACAACCAGTTGCACGAGGTAAAAGTCTTCGCTACCGCGGACTACACCAGCCCGGAGCAGGCTATCGAGGCCTATCTGCATGGCCAGGGCATCGCCCGCGGCGGCCTGGCCGCGGTGTGCCTGGCGGTGGCAGGGCCGGTCGAGGGCGACGAGTTTCGCTTCACCAACAACCACTGGCGCCTGAGCCGCCTGGCGTTCTGCAAGACCTTGCAGGTCGAGCGGCTGGTGTTGATCAATGATTTCACCGCCATGGCGTTGGGCATGACCCGCCTGCAAGAAGGCGAAGTGCGCCAGGTGTGCCCCGGGCAGGCAGACCCAACGCGCCCGGCACTGGTGATCGGCCCGGGCACCGGCCTTGGCGTGGGTTCGCTGCTGCGCCTTGGCGGGCAGCACTGGCAGGCCTTGCCGGGCGAAGGCGGGCATGTGGACCTGCCGGTGGGCAACGCCCGCGAAGCGGCGATCCACCAGCAGATCCACCAGCAAATCGGCCATGTCAGTGCCGAGACGGTACTCAGCGGGGGTGGCCTGGTACGGCTTTACCAGGCCCTGTGTGCGCTGGACGGCGACACCCCACGGCACACGTCCCCGGCGCAGATCACCGATGCAGCGCTGGGCGGCGAGCCACGGGCACTGGCGGTGATCGAGCAGTTCTGCCGGTTCCTGGGGCGCGTGGCCGGGAACAATGTGCTTACCTTGGGCGCGCGCGGTGGGGTCTATATCGTTGGCGGGGTCATCCCGCGGTTTGCCGAGTTGTTCCTGCGCAGCGGGTTCGCCGCCAGCTTTGCCGACAAGGGCTGCATGAGCGGCTACTTTGCGGGTGTGCCGGTGTGGCTGGTGACGGCGGAGTTTTCCGGGTTGCTGGGGGCGGGTGTGGCGTTGCAGCAAGCGCTGGACCATTGACTGGGGCCGCTTTGCGGCCCTTCGCGGGCTTGCCCGCTCCTACAGGTGCTGCGATCCCTGTAGGAGCGGGCAAGCCCGCGAAGGGCTGCAAAGCAGCCCCAATAAAAACAGGCAGCAAAGACCTGTAACCAAGAAGAGGAAGGACCACCTTGAGCACTGCCGGCAAATCGATCCTGATGGTCGACGACGACCAGGAAATCCGTGAACTGCTGCAAACCTATTTGAGCCGCTCCGGCTTCCAGGTGCATGCCGAAGCCGACGGCGCGGGCTTTCGCCGCGCGCTGGAAAGCAGCCCCTGCGACCTGGTCATTCTCGATGTCATGTTGCCCGATGAAGATGGTTTCAGCCTGTGCCGCTGGGTTCGGCAGCATCCGCGCCGGGCGCGTGTGCCAATCATCATGCTCACTGCCAGTTCCGATGAAGCCGACCGGGTCATCGGCCTGGAGCTGGGTGCCGACGACTACCTGGGCAAGCCGTTCAGCCCGCGCGAGCTGCAGGCTCGGCTAAAGGCCCTGCTGCGCCGCGCCGAGTTTGGCCAGGCGGCGCCGGGGAGCGCGGTGCTGGCCTTCGATGACTGGCGCCTGGACACGGTCAGCCACCGGCTGTTCCACCGCGATGGTGAGGAGGTGATTCTCTCCGGTGCCGACTTCGCACTGCTCAAGCTGTTCCTCGACCACCCACAGCAAATCCTCGACCGCGACACCATCGGCAACGCCACCCGCGGCCGCGAGCCGATGCCGCTGGACCGTATCGTCGACATGGCGGTCAGTCGCCTGCGCCAGCGCCTGCGCGACACCGACAAACCTCCCCGGCTGATCCGCACCGTGCGCGGCAGCGGTTACCTGTTGGCGGCGCATGTCTGCTGTGCGCCCTGAGCGGCGCTGGCGTTTGCTGCCCCGCTCACTGCTGGGGCGCATGCTGCTGCTGACCCTGCTGGTGGTGCTGCTGGCCCAGGGGTTGTCGAGCATCATCTGGGTTTCCCAACTGCGCGCCAGCCAGTTGCAGGGGTTGCGGGCCAGTGCCAGCAGCCTGGCCCATTCGATGAGCGCCAGCGTCAGTTACTTCCGGTCGTTGCCAGTGGCCTACCGGCCGCTGGTGCTCGACCAGTTGCGCAGCATGGGCGGCACGCGGTTTTTCGTATCGCTCAATGCTACCCCGCTGGACATGCAGGCGTTGCCCGTCACGGCGCGCAAGCAGGCGGTGATCGATGTATTCCAGCAGGTGTTGCACGAGCGCCTGGGGTCGCAGATGGAAATTTCCGTCGAGTTCGTCGGGCCTGACGAGCTGCGCATCTTCAACAGCGGCCTCAAGCTCGACGAGCTGCCGCGCTCGTGGGCGCATTACTCGCTGACGCTCGAGCCCCTCAAGCCACCGGTGCTGGTCACGCAGATCCGCCTGGGTGAGGGGGAGTGGCTGTACATCGCCTCGTTGCTGCCCGAGCCGTATACCGGCCTGGAAGCCGAACGCCTGCCACGCCAGCAGGTGGGGTTCATGGTGCTGACCACGGCCTTGCTGTTGCTGTTCATCGGCTTGTTGGTGCACTGGCAAAGCTGGCCACTCAAACGCCTGGCCCGGGCCGCGCGGGAAATGTCGCTGGGCGCTGATGTGGCGCCGCTGGCGGAAGGTGGCGGCAGCGAAGTGGTCGAGGTGAGCCGGGCATTCAACAGCATGCGCGAACGTATCAGCCGTTACCTGACCGAACGCAGCCAGTTGTTCAGCGCCATATCCCACGACCTGCGCACACCGATAACCCGCCTGCGCCTGCGTGTCGAGCTGTTGGAAGACGAGCGCCTGCAAGCCAAGTTCAGCCAGGACCTGGACGAGCTGGAGCTGCTGGTCAAAGGCGCCCTGCAATGCGTGAAGGACACCGACATCCATGAGAACATCGAGCCCGTCGACCTCAATCAGGTGCTGGATATCCTGGCCGAGCCTTACCTGGCCGATGGCCGCGTCACTGTGTACGGCAAGGCGCTTGCACCGTACCCGGGCAAACCTCTGGCCCTGCGGCGCTGCATCGGCAACCTGATCGACAACGCCATCAAGTACGGCGAACGGGCGCAACTGCGTATCATCGACAGCGCCGAGGGCTTTGTGCTGCAGGTGGATGACCAAGGGCCGGGGGTGCCCCAGCAGCAGCTGGAGCAGGTGTTCGAGCCACACTTCCGCCTGGCCGCCCAGCAACAGGGTTACGGGCTGGGGTTGGGGATTGCACGCAATATTGCCCATAGCCATGGCGGCGAGGTGAGTTTGCTGAACCTGCGCGACGGTGGGCTGCGGGTAACCTTGTTCCTGCCGCGAGGCATGGACTGATTTTCCGTGTTGCCTGCAAGGGCCGCACGGGTTTCAAGGTTTGCACTCAGGTCACTCAATTGTCACTGCCCAGTGACAATCCCAGCCTCCTTCGTGACATCTGCCTCGACCCCGCTGGCTAGAATTCGCACACGACTGGCAAGGATAAAGCTGGCTCATGAATACCCACCTACTGCCCTCCACCAGCTGGCTGAAAGCCCCGGCTCATACGGCCTGGCGCCTGGCCGAGGCCCAGCGGCTGCTGGCCTTTGCCAAAGCCGCGAAACGCCCGGACGGCTTCGGCAACCTGGATGCCAAAGGCCAACTCGCCGCTGGTGCCCGCGCCGAAACCATGAACACGGCGCGCATGACCCACTGTTTTGCCCTGGCTCACCTGCAAGGCATTCCAGGCTGCCTGGCCTACGCCGAGCACGGCGTGGCCGCCCTGCGCGGGGCCATGCAGGATGCCAGCTATGGGGGCTGGTTCGCTCACCCCGATGGCCAGCAGGACAGCGGCAAGGCCGCCTACCTGCATGCCTTCGTCGCCCTGGCCGCCAGCTCTGCCGTGGTGGCGGGCGCCGCCAGTGCCAGGGGCCTGCTGGCAGACGCCACCGAGGTGATCGAGCGGCATTTCTGGAGCGAAGCCGAAGGTGCCCTGCAAGAGGCTTACTCCCGTGCCTGGCAGTTGCCCGAGCCGTACCGTGGCGCCAACAGCAACATGCATGCGACCGAGGCGTTCCTGGCCCTGGCTGATGTCACCGGCAACACGCTGTGGCTGCAACGCGCGTTGCGTATCGCCGAACGCATCATCCATACCCATGCCGCCGGTAGCGGTTACCGGGTGATCGAACACTTCGACGTGCACTGGCAGCCCGTGGCGGACTACAACCACGACCACCCCGCCGATCATTTCCGGCCCTTTGGCACCACGCCTGGGCACGCCCTGGAATGGGCGCGGTTGCTACTGCACCTGGAGGCCAGCCTGCAACGTGCCGGGCTGCCGGCACCGCAGTGGCTGGCAGAAAGTGCCAGCGGGTTGTTCGAGGCCGCCTGCCAGCACGCCTGGAACGTCGATGGCGCAGAGGGTTTCGTCTACACGCTGGACTGGGCCAACCGCCCGGTGGTGAACGCGCGCCTGCACTGGGTGCACGCCGAAGCGTGCGCCGCCGCCGCGGCCTTGTTGCAGCGTACCGGCGAGGCCCGTTACGAGCAGTGGTACCGCACCCTCTGGGGGTTTATCGCCAACCACTTCATCGACCCTGTGGCGGGCAGCTGGCACCACGAACTCGATGGCAAAAACCGGCCGGCCGGGACCATCTGGCCGGGCAAGCCCGACCTCTATCACGCCTACCAGGCGCTGCTGCTGCCAGGCTTGCCGCTGGCGCCCAGCCTGGCCAGCAACCTGGGCAGCAATGTAACCAAATGATGACATTCACGCATCGCTTCGTTACCTGACGGGGCGGGCACGCTGTTTAGACTCCATGCAACGCAAGCGTTTGACTTGCACGCATAACAACAAGAAAGGTGCTTCGATGAATTCCAAACTCTGTCTCGCCGCTGCTATCTCGCTCGCCTCCTTACTGCCGCTGGGCGCCAGCGCCGCTGAAAGCAAAGGCAGTGTAGAGGTGGTGCACTGGTGGACCTCTGGCGGTGAAAAAGCAGCGGTCGATGTGCTCAAGGCGCAAGTCGAGAAAGACGGTTTCACCTGGAAGGACGGCGCCGTTGCCGGCGGCGGCGGGGCCACCGCCATGACCGTACTCAAGAGCCGCGCAGTCGCCGGCAACCCACCCGGTGTGGCGCAGATCAAGGGCCCGGACATCCAGGACTGGGCGGCCACCGGCCTGCTCGATGCCGATGTGCTCAAGGACGTGGCCAAGGAAGAAAAGTGGGACTCGCTGCTCGACAAGAAGGTCGCCGATACCGTGAAGTACGACGGTGACTACGTTGCCGTGCCGGTCAACATCCACCGTATCAACTGGCTGTGGATCAACCCCGAAGTCTTCAAGAAAGCCGGCATCGACAAGGCGCCCACCACCCTCGACGAATTCTATGCCGCTGCCGACAAGCTCAAGGCCGCCGGCTTCATTGCGCTTGCCCATGGCGGCCAGCCTTGGCAGGACAGCACCGTGTTCGAAAACGTGGTCCTGGCAGTAATGGGCGTCGACGGCTACAAGAAGGCCCTGGTCGACCTCGACAGCGCCACCCTGGCTGGCCCGCAAATGGTCAAGGCACTGACCGAGCTGAAAAAGGTCGCCACCTACATGGACCAGGATGGCAAGGGCCAGGACTGGAACCTGGAAGCGGCCAAGGTCATCAACGGCAAGGCCGGCATGCAGATCATGGGTGACTGGGCCAAGAGCGAATGGACCCTGGCGAAGAAAACCGCCGGCAAGGATTACCAGTGCGTCCCATTCCCCGGCACTGACAAGGCCTTCCTGTACAACATCGACTCGCTGGTGGTGTTCAAGCAGAACGACGCCGGAACATCCGCCGGGCAGCAGGACATCGCGCGCAAGGTGCTGGGCGAGGACTTCCAGAAGGTCTTCAGCATCAACAAAGGGTCGATTCCGGTGCGTAACGACATGCTCGGCAACATGGGCAAGTATGGCTTCGACAGCTGCGCGCAAACCTCCGCCAAGGACTTCCTCGCCGACGCCAAGACGGGCGGCCTGCAGCCAAGCATGGCGCACAACATGGCCACCACGCTGGCCGTGCAGGGCGCGTTCTTCGATGTGGTGACCAACTACATCAACGACCCCAAGGCCGACCCGGCCGATGCGGCGAAGAAGCTGGCGGCGGCCATCAAGGCGGCCCAGTAAAGGCTGACGCGGTCCCGTTGTAGGAGCGGCCTTGCGTCGCGATGGGCTGCGCAGCAGCCCCAAACCTGCGCACTCGATCTTTCAGGTAGGTGTCGAACTTGAGTCCTCAGGGCTGCGCTGCAGCCCATCGCGACGCAAGGCCGCTCCTACCCGGAGTGCAGCGCCTTTGAGGTGAACCATGACCACAACTACCGCCCAATTGCGGGCCTCACCCCTGGACGCGCTGCAGCGCTGGCTACCCAAGCTGGTGCTGGCACCGAGCATGTTCATTGTGCTGGTGGGCTTCTACGGCTACATCCTCTGGACATTCGTGCTGTCCTTCACCACCTCGACCTTCCTGCCCACCTACAAGTGGGCGGGCCTGGCGCAATATGCCCGGCTGTTCGACAACGATCGCTGGTGGGTGGCCAGCAAGAACCTGCTGCTGTTCGGCGGCCTGTTCATCGCCATCAGCCTGGCCATTGGCGTGTTGCTGGCGGTATTGCTGGACCAGCGCATTCGCCGCGAAGGTTTTATCCGGACCATTTACCTGTACCCCATGGCCCTGTCGATGATCGTTACCGGCACCGCCTGGAAGTGGCTGCTCAACCCTGGCATGGGCCTGGACAAGCTGCTGCGCGATTGGGGCTGGGAGGGTTTTCGGCTGGACTGGCTGATCGACCCGGACCGGGTGGTGTACTGCCTGGTGATCGCCGCCGTGTGGCAGGCATCGGGCTTCATCATGGCCATGTTCCTGGCCGGGCTGCGCGGGGTTGACCAGTCCATCATCCGCGCTGCGCAGATCGACGGTGCCAGCCTGCCACGCATTTACTGGACAGTGGTGCTGCCCAGCCTGCGCCCGGTGTTTTTCAGTGCGCTGATGATTCTTTCGCACATTGCCATCAAGAGCTTCGACCTGGTGGCGGCGATGACCGCCGGTGGCCCGGGTTACTCATCCGACCTGCCGGCCATGTTCATGTACTCGTTCACCTTCAGCCGCGGCCAGATGGGCATGGGCTCTGCCAGCGCCATCCTGATGCTGGGCGCGATTCTGGCGATCCTCGTGCCTTACCTGTACTCGGAGCTGCGGAGCAAACGCCATGCATAGCGCATCGAATAGCCCTGCCGAAAAACCGGCACTGAGCCTTGGCCGTATCGCCATCCATGGCGTGTTGCTGATTGCCGTGCTGCTGTACCTGGTGCCGCTGGTGGTGATGCTGCTGACCAGCTTCAAAACCCCGGAAGACATCAGCACCGGCAACCTGCTGAGCTGGCCCGCGGTGATCACCGGCATTGGCTGGGTCAAGGCCTGGGGCACGGTCAGCGGTTACTTCTGGAACTCGATCATGATCACCGTGCCGGCGGTGCTGATCTCCACCGCCATCGGCGCGTTGAACGGCTATGTGCTGTCGATGTGGCGCTTCCGCGGGTCGCAGCTGTTCTTCGGGCTGCTGCTGTTCGGCTGCTTCCTGCCATTCCAGACAGTGTTGCTGCCGGCCTCGTTCACCCTCGGCAAGCTTGGCCTGGCCAGTACCACCAGTGGTTTGGTGCTGGTGCACGTGGTCTACGGGCTGGCCTTCACCACCCTGTTCTTCCGCAACTTCTACGTGAGTATCCCGGATGCGCTGGTCAAGGCGGCGCGCCTGGATGGCGCCGGGTTCTTCACCATTTTCCGCCGCATCATCCTGCCGATGTCGACGCCGATCATCATGGTCTGCCTGATCTGGCAGTTCACCCAGATCTGGAACGATTTCCTGTTCGGCGTGGTGTTTTCCAGCGGCGACTCGCAACCGATCACCGTGGCCCTGAACAACCTGGTGAACACCAGCACCGGCGCCAAGGAATACAACGTCGACATGGCGGCGGCGATGATCGCCGGCCTTCCAACCCTGCTGGTCTACGTGGTGGCAGGCAAATATTTCGTGCGCGGGCTGACGGCCGGCGCAGTCAAGGGGTAAGTCATGGCAACGCTCGAACTGCGCAATGTAAACAAGACCTACGGCACCGGCCTGCCCGATACCCTCAAGGACATCCAGCTGTCGATCAGCGACGGCGAGTTCCTGATCCTGGTTGGCCCGTCGGGCTGTGGCAAATCGACCCTGATGAACTGCATCGCCGGCCTGGAGCAGATCACCGGCGGGGCCATTCTCATCGACGGGCAGGACGTCAGTGGCATGAGCCCCAAGGACCGCGACATCGCCATGGTGTTTCAGTCCTATGCGCTGTACCCGACCATGAGCGTGCGCGAAAACATCGAATTTGGCCTGAAAATCCGCAAGCTGCCGCAGGCGGCAATCGATGAAGAGGTGGCGCGGGTGGCCAAGCTGCTGCAGATCGAGCACCTGCTGGCGCGCAAACCGGCGCAGCTGTCGGGCGGCCAGCAGCAGCGCGTGGCCATGGGCCGGGCGCTGGCGCGGCGGCCGAAGATCTACCTGTTCGACGAGCCGCTGTCCAACCTGGACGCCAAGCTGCGGGTCGAGATGCGTACCGAAATGAAGCTGATGCACCAGCGCCTGAAGACCACCACCGTGTACGTCACCCATGACCAGATCGAGGCCATGACCCTGGGCGACAAGGTTGCGGTGATGAAAGATGGCATCATCCAGCAGTTCGGTACCCCGCAACAGATCTACAACGACCCGGCCAACCAGTTTGTCGCCAGCTTCATCGGCTCGCCGCCAATGAACTTCATTCCGGCCCGCCTCAAGCAACAGGATGGCCGCCTGCTGGCGCTGCTCGACAGCGGCCAGGCGCGCTGCGAGCTGCCCTTGGGGCTGGCCGCCAATGAACAGGATGGCCGTGAAATCCTGCTGGGCATCCGCCCTGAGCAGATCGCCCTGGGGGCCAGCGAGGGCAACGGCCTGCCGGCCATTCGTGCCGAAGTGCAGGTCACCGAACCCACCGGGCCGGACCTGCTGGTATTCGTCACCCTCAACCAGACCAAGGTGTGCTGCCGCCTGGCGCCCGATGTGGCCTGCCAGGTTGGCGACAACCTCAACCTGCAACTGGACCCGGCGCGGGTGCTGCTGTTCGACGCCAACAGCGGCGAGCGGCTGCACCTGGCCAGCACTGCCGCAGCCACCAAGGACAACGTGGCTCACTTCAAAGGCCGTTAATTCGTCTACATCATCAATAAGAAAAAGAGGACGCAAAGGGATGGAACAGCGCAAACGTATCAAGACATTGGGGTCGCTGGCATTGCTCGCCGTGGTTGGCAGCGCCAGTGCACAAGCTGCCGAGGCATTTTCCAGCGAATCGAAGTGGATGACCGGCGACTGGGGCGGCACCCGTACCGAGCTGCTGGACAAGGGCTACGATTTCACCCTCGATTACGTGGGTGAAGTGGCCGGTAACCTGCATGGCGGCTACAACGACGACAAAACCGCGCGCTACAGCGACCAGTTCGCCCTTGGCGCGCACCTGGACCTGCAAAAGATCTTTGGCTGGCACGATGCCGAATTCAAGCTGGCGATCACCGAGCGTAGCGGCCGTAACCTGTCCAACGACCGCATCAGCGACCCGCGCGCCGGGCAGTTCAGCTCGGTGCAGGAGGTGTGGGGGCGCGGCCAGACCTGGCGCCTGACCCAGATGTGGGTCAAGCAGAAGTACTTCGACGGCGCACTGGATGTGAAAGTCGGCCGCTACGGCCCGGGCGAGGATTTCAACAGCTTCCCGTGCGACTTCCAGAACCTGGCCTTCTGCGGTTCGCAGGTGGGCAACTGGGTAGGCGGCATCTGGTACAACTGGCCGGTCAGCCAGTGGGCGCTGCGGGTGAAGTACAACATCACCCCGGACTTCTTCGTGCAGGTCGGTGCCTTCGAGCAGAACCCCTCCAACCTGGAAACCGGCAACGGCTTCAAACTCAGTGGCAGCGGCACCAAGGGCGCGATCCTGCCGGTGGAGGCGGTGTGGTCACCCAAGGTCAACGGCCTGCCGGGCGAGTACCGCCTGGGCTACTACTACAGCACCGCCAAGGCCGACGATGTCTACGACGACGTCAACGGCAACCCGCAGGGTCTCACCGGCAACGCGTTCAAGTCGCACTCCAGCAAGCATGGCTGGTGGGTGGTGGCGCAGCAGCAGGTCACCGCCCATGCCGGGGATGTGAACCGCGGCCTCAGCCTGTTCGCCAACTTCACCGTGCACGACAAGGCCACCAACGTGGTCGACAACTACCAGCAGGTGGGGTTGGTGTACAAAGGCGCGTTCGACGCCCGGCCCAAGGATGACATCGGCTTTGGCGTGGCACGCATCCATGTGAACGACGACGTGAAGAAGCGTGCCGAGCTGATCAACGCGCAGAACGGCATCGACGATTACGACAACCCAGGCTTCATGCCATTGCAGCGCACCGAGTACAACGCCGAGCTGTACTACGGCTTCCACGTCACCAACTGGCTGACCGTGCGGCCCAACCTGCAGTACATCAAGAGCCCGGGTGGGGTTGACCAAGTGGACAATGCGCTGGTCGCCGGCTTGAAGATTCAGTCGTCATTCTGAGGGCAATTGTTGTAAATTTACGCCAATCCATTTTCGGCGCCCGGCACCCACTGCCCTGCAGTGGGTGTTGGGGATAGGCCGAGACAGCGCTATCTCAAACAAAAAGAGCTCTGACCCATGCCTGAACATCCGCTCCATCGCTTCTTCACCTCGCAGCGGCCGCGGCCGACATTCGAGTGGGAGCGTTACCAGCAGCGCGATGTACTGATCATCGACCACCCCCGTTGCCAGGCGGTATTCAGCCGCCAGGGCGCGCAACTGCTGCATTTTCAGCCGGCGGGCGAGCGGCCTTGGCTGTGGTGCGCCGAGCAGTGGCCGCAAGTGGGGGCGATACGCGGTGGTGTGCCGGTGTGCTGGCCGTGGTATGGCCGCCACCCCAGCGAAGACCTGTGGCCGGCGCATGGCTGGGCGCGGTTGCTGGACTGGAAGCTGGTGGACAGCCGCGAGGACGAGGAGGGCGTAAGCCTGAAGTGGCAGCTGGACCTGTGCGACTGGCAGGTCGACCTGCATGCCCGGTTGGGCAGCCGCATGGAGCTGAGCCTGAGCACCGAGCACCAGGACAGCCAACCCTGCCAGTTGAGCCATGCCTTGCTGGCCTACTGGCGTATCAGTCACGTTTCCGAGATAGCGCTGTCTGGGCTGGAGGATATCCAGGGTTATGACCGGCTCAACCGTCAGGCCTGCCGCGAGGGCGGTGCGCTGAAGCTCAAGGGCGGCTGCCAGAAGGTCTACCCGGGCACGCCCCGGGTACAACTGCAGGACCCGGCTTGGCAGCGCGAGCTGTGCATCGACACGGGCGACAGCGACGACACGGTGGTCTGGCACCCGGGCAATCGCCCGTTAATGGGCGTGACCGGGCGGGAATGCCAGGGCTTTGTCTGCGTCGAGGCTGCCAGTGGCAGCGGCGAGGGCCTGAGCCTGGCGCCGGGGCAACGTGCCCACCTGCGTTTGCAGGCGCACCGGCTCAGTTGAGTTCGTCGTCCTCGATCGGGTAGCGGCTGGCGTTCAGGCTTTCCTTGATCTTGCGCAGGTGCGGCTGGAAATCCACGCCACGGCGCAGGGTCATGCCGGTAGCCAGGACATCGAGCACGGTCAGCTGAATGATGCGCGAGGTCATCGGCATGTAGATGTCGGTGTCTTCGGGCAGCGGGATATGCAGGCTCAGGCTGCAGGCGTTGGCCAGGGGCGAGCCGGCGGCAGTCAGGCCCAGTACCGAGGCACCGTTTTCGCGGGCCAGGCGGGCCACATCGACCAGTTCGCGGGTGCGCCCGGTGTAGGAAATGATCACGAACAGGTCACCGGTGTGGGCCACCGAGGCCAGCATGCGCTGCATCAGCACGTCGGCATGGGCCGATACCGCCAGGTTGAAGCGGAAGAACTTGTGCTGTGCATCGAGGGCCACCGGGGCGGAGGCGCCAAGGCCGAAAAAGTGGATTTGCCGGGCCTGGATCATCATGTCCACGGCACGGCTGACCTGCATCGGGTCCAGTTGCTGGCAGGCACTGTCGAGTGAGGCAATGGCGCTGGCGAAGATTTTCTGGGTATAGGCCGCCGGGTCATCGTCGGCCTCTACTGCGCGGCTGACATAGGCGGCGCCGCTGGCCAGGCTCTGTGCCAGTTGCAGCTTGAGCTCGGGGTAGCCGCTGACGCCGAACGAGCGGCAGAAACGGTTGACGGTCGGCTCGCTGACCTTGGCCGCCTGGGCCAGCGCAGCGATGCTGAAACGGGTGGCTTGTTGCGGGTTGAGCAGGATGACTTCGGCGACTTTGCGTTCGGCCTTGTTCAGCTCGTCGAGGCGTCCCTGGATCTGTTCCAGGAGGTTTCGCACGCGGTCCATGGGTATGTCCTTGGGTCGGGAAGGCAGCCGGCTGTGGGAGCAGCAGGCTTTTTGCACGGTCGTCTATCGTACTGTCGGTGCGGTTGGTGTACCACTTGTCTGTATCACTTGTATGTAATGTTGTGGTTTTTACTACATTTCCCCTTGAAAACCGTATGTGAAAGCGGTATTCCTAGACCAACTTTAGGAAAGAACCAACATCATGGCTGCAATCAGTGTCGAACCTTGCACCTTTGCCCTGTTTGGCGCCCTCGGCGACCTGGCGCTGCGCAAGCTGTTTCCTGCGCTGTACCAACTCGACCGCGCCAATCTGCTGCACCCCGACACCCGTCTGCTGGCGCTGGCGCGTGAGGCCGGCAGTGCGCAGGCGCACCTGGATCACATCGAAGCGCACCTGCGCCGGCATGTGCCCGAGGCCGATATCGAGCCGGCCGCACTGGGGCGCTTCCTCGCCCGGCTGAGCTACCTGCACCTGGACTTCCTGCAGCCTGAAGGCTATCAGGCGCTGGCCGAGCAGTTGCCCGGCGAGCTGCCGTTGATCGCCTACTTCGCCACCGCCGCGGCTGTATACGGGGCCATCTGCGAGAACCTCGACAAGGCCGGTCTGGTGGCGCGCACCCGGGTAGTGCTGGAAAAACCCATTGGCCATGACCTGGAATCGTCACGCCGGGTCAACGACGCTGTCGCGCGGTTCTTCCCGGAAAGCCGGGTCTACCGTATCGACCACTACCTGGGCAAGGAGACCGTGCAGAACCTCATTGCCCTGCGGTTTGCCAACAGCCTGTTCGAAACCCAGTGGAACCAGAATTCCATCTCCCATGTGGAGATCACCGTTGCCGAAAAGGTCGGTATCGAAGGCCGCTGGGGCTACTTCGACAAGGCCGGGCAACTGCGCGACATGATCCAGAACCACCTGCTGCAGCTGCTGTGCCTGATCGCCATGGACCCGCCCAGCGACTTGTCTGCCGATGCCATTCGCGACGAAAAAGTGAAGGTGTTGAAGGCACTGGCACCGATCACGGGCGACGCCCTGAGCACCCGCGTGGTGCGTGGCCAGTACATTGCCGGCTACAGCGATGGCAAGCCCGTACCGGGCTACCTGGAAGAAGACAATGCCAACGCGCAGAGCGATACCGAAACCTTCGTCGCCCTGCGTGCCGACATTCGCAACTGGCGTTGGTCAGGCGTGCCGTTCTACCTGCGCACCGGCAAGCGCATGCCGCAGAAGCTGTCGCAGATCGTTATCCACTTCAAGGAAACCCCGCACTACATCTTCGCCCCGGAACAGCGTTTGCAGGTGGGCAACAAGCTGATCATCCGCCTGCAGCCGGACGAAGGCATTTCGTTGCGGGTGATGACCAAGGAGCAGGGGCTGGACAAGGGCATGCAACTGCGCAGTGGCCCGCTGCAGCTGAATTTTTCCGATACCTGGCGCAGTGCGCGGATTCCGGATGCCTACGAGCGGCTATTGCTCGAAGTGATGCGCGGCAACCAGAACCTGTTCGTGCGCAAGGACGAAATCGAGTATGCCTGGAAGTGGTGCGACCAGTTGATCGCCGGCTGGCGTAATGCGGGCGATGCGCCCAAGCCATACGCGGCCGGCTCCTGGGGGCCGATGAGCTCGATTGCACTGATCACACGCGATGGGAGGGCGTGGTATGGGGATATCTGAACTGAAACTGCCAGCGGTCGTGAACGTACACGAGTTGGCAGACGCCGAGGCGCTGGCCGCCACTCAGGCCCACGACGTGGCCGAGCGCCTGCGCGCTGCGGTTGCTGCCAAGGGGCAGGCCTGCGTGGTGTTGTCCGGTGGCCGCAGCCCGGTGCCCTTCCTGGAAAAACTGGCCAGCGAAGCGCTGGACTGGGCCAAGGTCACCGTCAGCCTGGCCGATGAACGCTGGGTGCCGGTAGAGCACGCCGACAGCAATGCGGGCCTGCTGGCCCGTCACCTGTTCCAGGGTAATGCGGCCAAGGCCCGCTTCATTGGCCTGTACCAGCAGGCGGAAAACCTCGACGCCGCCGCACTCATGGCCGACCAGGCGTTGGCCGAGCTGCCGCAGATCGACGTGCTGGTGCTGGGCATGGGGGACGATGGCCATACCGCTTCGCTGTTCCCGGCCAGCCCGAACTTGGAAGCAGGCTTGGACTTGGCTGGCCAACGTCGCTGCCTGCCGTTGCTGGCGCCCAGCGTGCCGCACCAGCGCCTGTCGATGACCCGCGCTTTGCTGGCCAGTGCCGGCTTTACCGCGCTGGCCGTGCAGGGCCAGGGCAAACTCGCCACCCTGCGCGCCGCGCTGGCTGGCAACGACCTTACCGAAATGCCGATTCGCGCTTTTCTTCACGCCCCCCTGGACATCTACTGGTGCCCATGAGCCAAGGATCCACAGTCATGACCACCCTTGAACGCCCACAGTCCAAGCTCTCGATGGCCGACAAAGCCGCGCGGATCGACGCCATTTGCGAAAAGGCGCGCATTCTGCCGGTGATCACCATCGCCCGTGAGGAAGACATCCTGCCGCTGGCTGACGCACTGGCTGCTGGCGGTATCCGTACCCTCGAAGTGACCTTGCGCTCACCGCTTGGGCTGAAGGCCATCGAGGTACTGCGCAAGCAGCGCCCGGAGCTCTGCGTGGGCGCCGGCACTGTTCTGGACCGCGGTATGTTCGCCGCCGTTGAAGCCGCAGGTGCACAATTTGTCGTCACCCCAGGCATTACCCCGGAGCTCCTCCAGGCCGGGGTGGACAGCGAGATCCCGCTACTGCCAGGCATCAGCACGCCGTCTGAAATCATGCTGGGGTATGCCCTGGGCTACCGTCGCTTCAAGCTGTTCCCAGCGGAAATCAGCGGTGGCGTGGCGGCGATCAAGGCGTTCGGCGGGCCTTTCGGCGATATCCGCTTCTGCCCAACCGGTGGTGTGAACCCGGCCAATGTGCGCAATTACATGGCCTTGCCCAACGTGATGTGTGTAGGGGGCACCTGGATGCTCGACAGCAGCTGGATCAAGAATGGCGATTGGGCGCGGATCGAAGCGTGCAGTGCCGAGGCGATGGCGCTAGTGGACGCCAACTGAATTTGTTGTGTGCTTTACGGCTTATGGGGCGCTTGGTCGGCGCCCCTTTTTTTTGCCTGGCTTTCTTGCAGCGCCGGGTGCACCGCGTACCCTGTGGGAGCGGGCGCGCCCGCGAAGCATCCAGCGCGGTGCATGGCACCGGCTGCGCCGGTGTTCGCGGGCACGCCCGCTCCCACAGGGCCGCGCCGGGCTTATGAATCGAGTTCACTGCGCGACAGCGCAGCCCTTAGGGCTGTGTGATCTCCCACAGGAATATCGCAGCACTCGAAGCCTGTGCAGTACCCTGTGGGAGCTGGCTTGCCAGCGATAGGGCCAGTACAAGGCCAACAAAAAAGCCCGCATCAAACGATGCGGGCTTTCTCATTCAGCAGGCAGGGCTCAGGCCGCTTTGGCTTCCTGCTGGCTCAGCGAGCGGTTCAGGGCGCTGAACAGTGCCTTGAAGCTGGCGGTGGTGATGTTTTCGTCGATACCCACACCGTGCACCGGGCGGCCACCGGCCACGCGCAATTCGATGTAGGCCGCCGCCTTGGCGTTGGTGCCAGCACCAATCGCGTGCTCGTTGTAGTCCATGATTTCCACGGCAACCGGCAGGCCGGCAACCAGGGCTTCCAGGGCGCCATTGCCCTTGCCGCGCCAGTGCAGGGTGGTTTCGCCTTCGCCGGCGACTTCCACTTCCACGGCGCTGTGGCCGTTTTCTTCCTGCAGGCGGTGGCTGACCAGGGCGTATGGCGCGTTGGCCTGCAGGTATTCCTTGTGCAGCAGGCTGTAGATTTGCTGAGCGGTCATTTCCAGGCCCAAACGGTCGGTTTCACCCTGTACAACCTGGCTGAACTCGATCTGCATGCGGCGCGGCAGGCTGATACCGTACTCCTGCTCGAGCAGGTAGGTGATGCCGCCTTTGCCCGACTGGCTGTTGACGCGGATGACCGCCTCGTAGCTGCGGCCAATATCGGCCGGGTCGATCGGCAGGTACGGCACTTCCCACAGCTCGCCTTCCTGCTGCTTGGCGAAGCCCTTGCGGATGGCGTCCTGGTGCGAGCCGGAGAACGCAGTGTGTACCAGGTCGCCGACATAAGGGTGGCGTGGGTGCACGGGCAGCTGGTTGCACTCTTCGACCACCTTGCGCACGCCGTCGATGTCGGAGAAGTCCAGCAGCGGGTCGATACCCTGGGTGTACAGGTTCAGTGCCAGGGTCACCAGGTCGACATTGCCGGTCCGCTCGCCGTTGCCAAACAGGCAGCCTTCGGCGCGATCGGCGCCGGCCATCAGGCCCAGTTCGGTGGCGGCAATGCCGGTGCCACGGTCGTTGTGGCAGTGCAGGCTGATGATCACGCTGTCGCGGCGGCTGACATTGCGGCAGAACCATTCGATCTGGTCGGCGTAGATGTTCGGCGTGGACACTTCCACGGTGGCCGGCAGGTTGAGGATGACCTTGTGCTCTGGCGTCGGGTTCCACACCTCGATGACCGCGTCGCACACTTCCTTGGCGAATTCCATTTCGGTCGCGCTGAAGGTTTCTGGCGAGTACTGGAAGGTCCAGTGGGTTTCGGGCTGCTGGGCGGCATACTTGACGAACAGCTTGGCGGCGTTCACCGCGATGTCTTTCACACCTTGCTTGTCCTGGTTGAAGACAATGCGGCGGAACGCCGGGGAGGTGGCGTTATACAGGTGGACGATGGCCTTTTTCGCGCCACGCAGCGACTCGAAGGTACGCGCGATCAGGTCTTCACGGGCTTGGGTGAGCACCTGGATCGTGGTGTCGTCCGGGATGTGGCCGTCTTCGATCAGGGTGCGCACGAAGTCGAAATCGGTCTGCGAGGCAGACGGGAACGCCGCTTCGATTTCCTTCACGCCCACCTGAACCAGGGTCTTCCAGAAGCGCAGTTTCTTCTCCGAATCCATCGGCTCGATCAGCGACTGGTTGCCATCACGCAAGTCGGAGCTGCACCAGATGGGCGCTGCGGTGATGGTCTTCGACGGCCAGGTGCGGTCAGGCAGGTCGATAGTCGGGAAGGCGCGGTATTTTTTCGAAGGGTCTTTGAGCATGGACATGGAAGCAATCCTTTTGTGTGCGGCCGAAATCGGGCCTGCCGAGCGATAACAAGATGAAGAGGCGAGGCGACGCGATTCAGCCTGGTAGTCGTGCGCTGACCAGGCTGAGGCTGCGATGTTGTCGGAGCAGGATGAGGGTGCTGAAGGTTTTCATGCCTTCAAACTTAACCAGTGGGGTGGGGGATGGCAAGCGTTCGGAAAAAATTGAGAGGAATGCTTAAAAAAAGCGTATGAGCGAGATTTTATGGCTGTATTTTTCCAAGGGGTTGTTCATTGTTGCGCAGTAGTTTTAGCTGGCGCAACACAGTGGAACCCCCTTGACCTATTCTCGCCTCATCGCCGGCAAGCCAGCTTCCACAGCACTGTCACAGTGCTGGAACGCTGTGGAGGCGGGGGTTGTCGGCGAGGCTGGCGCTGTGGTCTCAGGGCTGAAACGCCCCGATGAAAATCGCCGGATCCACCCGCGCGTCGTTCAGGCTCACGTTCCAATGCATGTGCGGCCCGGTAGCCCGCCCGGTTGAGCCCACGCGCCCGACTACCTCGCCCCGGCGCAGTTGCTGCCCTACCTGCACATCGATCTTCGACATGTGGCAGAACATGCTGATGAAGCCCTGGCCGTGGTCCACGAATACCGTGCGGCCATTGAAGAAGTAATCCCCCACCAGAATCACCTTGCCATTGGCCGGAGTCTTGATGGGCGTACCTGCCGGCACCGCGAAGTCCAGCCCGGCATGCGGGTTGCGTTCCTCGCCATTGAAAAAGCGACGCACGCCGAACTTGCTCGACAGCGGGCCGTTGACCGGCTTGTCGAGGATCAGGTTGCTGGGCAGGGCTGGGCTGAAACTGCGATAGGCCTTGATCTGCTCAGCCAGCTCGCGGTCGATGCGCTTGAGGTCGGCGGGGTTCGGGTTGACCTGGCGTGTGTTCTTCAGGGTAATGCGCTGTTCGGGGTACTTTTTGCTACCCACGCTGAACGGCAGGTTGCGCCCGCCTTGGCTGAGCACGGCAGTACCCGGCTTCTGGGTCAGCGGGATTCCGACAATGGCCAGCCAGTTGTCCTGCTCCTTGACCACCAGCACCGGCTTGCCGTCGAAGCGCGCTTCGGGGGCGCTGGCGGCAGGGCCGAGGTTGACCACCGCCACGCCGCCGGGCACCGGCTTGTTCAGCGCACGCGTGATGTAACTGGCCTGGGCGCCGCCGGCCAGCAGTAACAGGGAAAGGGCGAACAGGGAGGCAAGCAGGCGGGGCATGTGTCAGTCCAATAGCGAAAGGGTGACCGGAGTCAGGTGATTGTCTTCCACGCGCACCAGCAGCTCGCCCTGGTCCAGGCGTGCCGTAAGGCGTTGGCCGTTGCGGGTCTGTTCGGCGCTGCGGATCGCCTGGCCCTGGTCGTCGAGCAGGATGCTGTAGCCGCGCGCCAGTGTGGCCAGCGGGCTGACCACCTGCAGCGTCTGCAACTGGGCCTGGAAGCGCTGGCGGCGGTCCTTGAGCAGTTCGCGCATGGCCCGTGGCAGGCGCTCTGCCAGGCTGTCCAGGCGCTGGGCCAGCAGCTTCAGGTTGCGCCCCGGGTGTTGCGCGGCCAGGCGGGTTTCTGCCCGCGCCAAACGCTCCCGGCGCTTGTTGAGGCTGAGCAGGAACGCCCGGCGCAGGCGCATGTCCAGGTCGTCCAGGCGCTGGGCCTGCTGGCGCAAGCGCTCGCCTGGGTGGCGCAGGCGCCTGGTGAGCGAGTCCAGGCGCAGGCGGTCATGGCTCAGGCGGTTCTGCATGCGCAGCAACAAGCGCCGCTGCAGCCCGTCCAGGCGTTGGCGAATGCCGCTGCTGTCGGGCGCCAGCAACTCTGCGGCGGCAGACGGAGTGGGGGCGCGCACGTCTGCCACGAAGTCGCTGATAGACACATCGGTCTCGTGACCCACGGCGCTGACTATCGGTGTGACGCAGGCAGCCACGGCGCGGGCCACGGCTTCTTCGTTGAAGCACCACAGGTCTTCCAGCGAGCCGCCACCACGGGCCAGGATCAGCGCATCGAAGCCAAGGCCGTCGGCCAGGCGGATGGCACGCACGATCTGGGCGATGGCCTCGCGGCCCTGTACCGCCGTGGGAATCAGGTTCAGTTCCACCTGCGGGGCGCGGCGGCCGAACACACTGATGATGTCGCGGATCACCGCGCCGGTGGGGGAGGTGATGATACCGATGCGTTGCGGGTGGGCAGGCAAGGGCTTCTTGCGTTCGGCGCTGAACAGCCCTTCGGCACCGAGCTTTTCCTTCAAGGCCTCGAATGCCAGGCGCAGCGCGCCATCCCCCGCCGGCTCGACGGTGTCGAGAATCAGCTGATAATCACCCCGGCCCTCGAACAGCGAAACCTTGCCCCGCACCCGCACCGCCAGGCCATCGCGCAGCGCTTGGCGCACCCGCGTGGCGCTCTGCCGGAACAGGGCGCAGCGTACCTGGGCACCGCTGTCCTTGAGGGTGAAGTACATGTGGCCAGACGCCGGGCGGGCGAGGTTGGAAATCTCGCCCTCCACCCACACGCTGCGGAACACGTCTTCGAGCAGCACGCGGGCGCGGCCGTTGAGTTGGCTGACCGTCAGGACCTCGCGGTCCAGGCCGAGTCGTTCGAAAGGGTCTTTGATCATGGCCGGCATCATACCCTACCGGGCGTTGCGGGCTAGCCGTGATCTTTCATCGCGGCCACGAACTGGCGCACCAATTGCTCTGCATCGCGCCGGCACGCCAGGGCCACGGTACTTTCCCGGCCCCCCTCCAGTGTGACGAAACTGATAGAGGCCGGCGCAATATCGCGCATGCATTGCGGCAGCAGGGCCACGCCAAAACCTGCCTGGATCAGCTGCAACTGGGTCGTTTTGCGCGACAGCACCTGCGCCGCCTGCGGGAAAAAGCCCGCATCCATGCACAACGAGGCCGCCAGGTAGCTCAGCCCGCCGCGCTCACGGTGAGGAATGGAAATGAAGCGCTCGTCGCGCAACTGTTGCAGCGTCACCTGCGCCACACCGGCCAACGGATGCCCGGCCGCCACCGCAAGCAGCAAGGGTTCGCTGAACAGCTCATGCAGCACCACGCCTTCATGCTGGCGAAGCACCGGCAAGCGCAACAGGCCGATATCCAGCCGCCCCGCAGCGATATCTTCCAGTTGCGCCTCCGACGACTGCTGGGCGATGTCCAATGCAACCCCCGGGTTAGCGTGCAGGTAACCGCTCAAACGCGCCAGCAGCGGGCCGGTCAACGGGACGGTGCTGGAGTGGTTCAGGCGCAAGCTTCCTTGCAACCCTTGGCCAATATCGCGGGTCACTCGCTCTGCCTGCGCCAGGTCGGCCAGCAGGCGCCGTGCCCGCTCCAGCAACGCCTGGCCGGCCGGGGTCAGGCGCGGCAGGCGGGCGGTGCGCTCGAACAATGGCGTGCCCAGTTGCTGCTCCAGCTCCTTGATCTGCCGGCTGAGTGCCGACTGCGCGATGAACAGGCGTTCAGCGGCACCGCTGAAGCTGCCGCACTCGGCGATTTCCACGAAGTAACGCAACTGGCGGATGGACGTCATGTCATGCCTTTTCGAGATGGCTTTGGCGATAAAGCCATATTAGTCGGCATGGCTCTCAGCTGGCTAACCTTTGCCTATGCTCCCTGGAACTGTTGCCATGCTCACTGAACTGTCGCTCACCGGCCTTGACTGGCTGCCCATCCTGCTCGGCGTCGGCGTGGCCTACGTCGTCTTTGGCATTGCCGGTTTCGGCACGGCCCTGGTGGCGGGCCCGGTGCTGATCCATTTCATGCCGTTGTCACGGATCATCCCGCTACTGGTGTTGCTCGATTTTGTCGCCGCCTTCGGCAACCTGCTGCCTTCGCGCCGTGATGTGGTGCGCGGCGAGTTGCTGCGGCTGTTGCCGTTCATGGCCCTGGGCTGCACGTTGGGCGTGGTGTTCCTGCTGCGTTTGCAGTCTGACGTGCTGTTGCTGTTGATGGGCCTGTTCGTTACGGCCTACGCGCTGTATAGCCTGGCGGTCAACGTGCGGCCGGCGAACCTGTCGGGTTTCTGGGCAGTGCCAATGGGTACGGCAGGCGGGCTGTTCGGGGCGCTGTTCGGCAGCGGCGGTTTTCTTTATGTGCTGTACCTGAGTGCACGCCTGGAACGAAAGGAACAGGTGCGCGCCACCCAGAGCGCGCTGATCAGCTGCAGCACGGTGGTGCGCCTGGCATTGTTCCTGGTCGCCGGTGTTTACGCCGACCAGAGCCTGCTCTTGCTGGCTGCATGCCTGCTGCCGGTCATGTTCATCGGCTTGTGGGTCGGCCGTGGGCTGACCCACAGGCTGTCGCGCGAAGCCTTTGTGCGCCTGGTCACCTGGCTGGTGCTGGCCAGCGGCTTGGCGCTGATCGGTCGCTACCTCGGCGCCTGAGCGGTAGAATTGCGCCCTTACCGCAGTTTTGCAGGCTTGTACCGTTCATGAACACCCAGAGCATTATCGTTCCCAAGCTGTCTACCGTGCCGGTGCACGAAGCCCGCGCCCGTGCCATCGTGCGCTGGCTGGTACGCGAGAAAGTGGTCGAGGAGCAGCTGAGCACCTGTGGCCGTACCGGCAACCGCATGGGCCACGCCCTGGCGGCAGGCGCCCGCAAGGTGGCCCTGCGGCCTGAGCTGTTGCCTTTTGGCGAGCAGGCCAACGGCCTGGAAGTGATGCTCAAGCGTTGCATCTATACCCCCACCGAAGGGTTTCTTGAAGAAGCCGGCTGCCCGCAGTGCCGGCGCGAGGTGGGCGAGCCGCTGTTCGAAAGCCTGGAAGAATGGATGCCGGCGGTCAGTGACAACTTCACCTGCCCGCTGTGCGGCTTCGAAGATGACATCAATGGCTTCATTTACCTGCAGCCATGTGCCTTTTCCAACCTGGGGTTCATCTTCAACAACTGGGGCGAGGCCGGGTTTACCCAGGCCTTTCTCGACAGCTTCGCCGACTGGCTCGACCAGCCGGTGACGGTGGTGCAGGTAAAACTGCCACACGGCTGACCGAAGGCCCTTATTTTGCATTGAGCGGCGCGCCGTGCATGAGTATAATGGCGCGCTTCCATTTTTCCCGCCCGGGAGCCCCCGCGATGCTGCGTATCAGCCAAGAAGCCCTGACCTTCGACGATATCCTCCTTGTACCTGGCTATTCCGAGGTACTGCCCAATGAAGTCAGTCTCAAGACCCGTTTGACTCGTGGCATCGAGCTGAACATTCCGCTGGTTTCCGCCGCCATGGATACCGTGACCGAAGCGCGCCTGGCCATTGCCATGGCTCAGGAAGGCGGCATCGGCATCATCCACAAGAACATGACCATCGAGCAGCAGGCCGGCGAAGTTCGCAAGGTCAAGAAGTTCGAGGCTGGCGTGGTCAAGGACCCGATCACCATCGACGCCGACGCTACCGTGCGCGACCTGTTCGAGCTGACCCGCCTGAACAACATCTCCGGCGTGCCAGTGCTGGCCAACGGTGACCTGGTCGGCATCGTCACTTCCCGTGACGTGCGCTTCGAAAACCGCCTGGACGCCAAGGTCCGCGACGTGATGACGCCAAAAGAGCGCCTGGTCACGGTGCGCGAAGGCGCCGACAAGAACGAAGTGCGCGAGCTGCTGCACAAGCACCGCCTGGAAAAAGTCCTGATCGTTGACGACAAGTTCAACCTCAAGGGCATGATGACCGTCAAGGACATCGAAAAGGCCAAGGCCTACCCGCTGGCCAGCAAGGACGACCAAGGTCGCCTGCGCGTCGGCGCTGCCGTCGGCACTGGCAAGGACACCGGCGAGCGCGTAGCCGCCCTGGTTGCTGCCGGGGTTGACGTGGTGGTGGTCGACACTGCCCACGGTCACTCCAAAGGTGTGATCGACCGCGTGCGCTGGGTGAAGGAAACCTACCCGCAGGTGCAGGTGATCGGCGGCAACATCGCCACCGGCGCTGCGGCCAAGGCCCTGGCCGAAGCCGGCGCTGACGCGGTCAAGGTCGGTATCGGCCCGGGCTCTATCTGCACCACCCGTATCGTTGCAGGCGTCGGCGTGCCGCAGATCAGCGCCATCGCCAACGTTGCCGCTGCACTGGAGGGCACCGGTGTGCCACTGATCGCCGACGGCGGCATCCGCTTCTCCGGTGACCTGTCCAAGGCCATCGTAGCCGGTGCTTCTTGCGTGATGATGGGTTCGATGTTCGCCGGTACCGAAGAGGCGCCAGGTGAAGTCGAGCTGTTCCAGGGCCGTTCCTACAAAGCCTACCGCGGCATGGGCTCGCTGGGTGCCATGGCACAGGCGCAAGGCTCGTCCGACCGTTACTTCCAGGACTCCTCGGCCGGTGCCGAGAAGCTGGTACCGGAAGGCATCGAAGGCCGTGTGCCGTACAAAGGTGCGCTGGCGGCGATCATCCACCAACTGATGGGCGGCCTGCGTTCGTCCATGGGCTACACCGGCAGCGCAACCATCGAAGAGATGCGCACCAAGCCGGAGTTCGTACGCATCACCGGCGCCGGCATGGCCGAGTCCCACGTGCATGACGTGCAGATCACCAAAGAAGCCCCTAACTACCGCGTAGGTTAAGGCTTCCAGCACTACAAGGATGCGGGGCTGTCACGACAGCCCCGCGTCGTTTCCGATTTCCACTGACGAGATTGAGTCATGGCCCTCGACATTCACGCTCACCGCATCCTGATCCTCGATTTCGGTTCCCAGTACACCCAGCTGATTGCCCGCCGCGTGCGCGAGATCGGCGTGTACTGCGAGCTGCACCCGTTCGACATGGACGATGAAGCGATCCGCGAATTCAACCCGCGCGGCATCATCCTCGCCGGCGGCCCCGAATCGGTCCACGAAGCCAACAGCCCGCGCGCGCCGCAGGCAGTATTCGACCTGAACGTGCCGGTGCTGGGCATCTGCTACGGCATGCAGACCATGGCCGAACAGATGGGCGGCAAGGTCGAAGGTTCCGACCTGCGTGAGTTCGGTTATGCCCGCGTGGACGTGGTCGGCAAGAGCCGCCTGCTCGACGGCATCGAAGATCACATCGACGCTGACGGCGTACTGGGCCTGGACGTGTGGATGAGCCACGGCGACAAAGTCACCCAGATGCCGGGCAATTTCCATGTATTGGCCAGCACCCCAAGCTGCCCGATCGCCGGCATGTTCGACGACACCCGCGGCTACTACGGCGTGCAGTTCCACCCGGAAGTGACCCACACCAAGCAGGGCGGTCGCATCCTGTCCCGCTTCGTGCAGGACATCTGTGGCTGCGAGGCCCTGTGGACCCCGTCCAACATCGTTGAAGACGCCATCGCCCAGGTGCGTGCACAAGTGGGTTCGGCCAACGTCCTGCTGGGCCTGTCTGGCGGCGTCGACAGCTCGGTGGTTGCCGCGCTGCTGCACCGCGCCATCGGCGACCAGCTGACCTGCGTATTTGTCGACAACGGCCTGCTGCGCCTGCACGAAGGTGACCAGGTGATGGCCATGTTCAAGGAGAACATGGGCGTCAAGGTCATTCGCGCCGACGCTGAAAAGCAGTTCCTCGACAACCTGGAAGGCGAAGCCGACCCGGAGAAGAAGCGCAAGATCATCGGCCGCACCTTCATCGACGTGTTCGATGCCGAGGCCAGCAAGCTGGAAAACATCCAGTTCCTTGCCCAGGGCACCATCTACCCGGACGTGATCGAGTCGGCTGGCGCCAAGAGCGGCAAGGCCCACGTGATCAAGTCGCACCACAACGTCGGTGGCCTGCCGGAGGAAATGAACCTCAAGCTGGTCGAGCCGCTGCGTGAACTGTTCAAGGACGAAGTGCGCAAGATCGGCCTGGAGCTGGGCCTGCCGTACGACATGGTCTACCGCCACCCGTTCCCGGGCCCGGGCCTGGGTGTGCGTATCCTTGGTGAAGTGAAGAAGGAATACGCCGACATCCTGCGTCGTGCCGACCACATCTTCATCGAAGAGCTGCGCAAAGCCGACTGGTACCACAAGACCAGCCAGGCCTTCGTGGTGTTCCAGCCGGTCAAGTCGGTAGGCGTCGTCGGCGACGGCCGTCGCTACGCCTGGGTCGTGGCCCTGCGTGCCGTCGAGACCGTGGACTTCATGACCGCGCGTTGGGCACACCTGCCGTACGAGCTGCTGGAAACCGTCAGCGGCCGTATCATCAATGAAATCGACGGCATCTCGCGCGTGACCTATGACGTGTCGAGCAAGCCGCCGGCGACCATTGAGTGGGAATGATCCCGCGTCCGGCACTGCCCGGCACGATCTAGCAAAAAATGCCCTGAGGCCCGCGTAATTGCGGGCTTTCGGCTTTTTGGGTCTGGCAAGTTCAGGCAGCGTTTTGCATCGCCAAGCATGCTTTTTTTATGGCATGGTACGGGGTACCAACTGCATCTGATGCCATGCATGACGCTTGATACCATGTCCCTTGTTTCAGGATGGGCATGGTATCGGGATAGCCAAGAGGCCCGGTTTTACTGGGGTTAAGCCCCATTCTCCCGCGCTTTTCAGAGCATGGTATTTTTTCATGGAATAAATGGAAGCCATGCTTACTGATACCAAGCTTCGAAACCTCAAGCCGCAAGACAAGCTCTACAAGGTGATTGACCGCGATGGCTTGTACGTGGCGGTCACACCGGCCGGCTCAATCTCCTTCCGCTACAACTACTCCATCAATGGCCGGCAGGAGACCATCACCTTCGGTCGTTATGGCTTGGGCGGGATCACTCTGGCAGAGGCACGTGAGCGGCTAGGGGAGGCGAAGAAGATGATCGCCGCAGGTAAGTCCCCTGCTAAGGAAAAGGCGCGTGCGAAGGCTCGTACCAAGGGCGCAGAGACCTTTGATGATTGGGCTGAAAAATGGCTGCGCGGCTACCAGATGGCGGACTCGACACGAGATATGCGCCGGTCAGTCTATGAGCGCGAATTGAAGCCGAAGTTTGGGAATCAGAAGCTCGCTGAAATCACTCATGAGGATCTGCGGGCGCTGACTGATGCGATAGTTGAGCGGGGGGCGCCTGCAACTGCTGTCCACTCCCGTGAGATCGTGCTACAGGTCTATCGCTGGGCCATTGAGCGTGGCCAGAAGGTTGAAAACCCAGCGGACCTAGTGAGGTCTGCCAGCATCGCCAAATTTGAACCACGTGATCGGGCGCTGACGCCTGATGAAATTGCGCTGATGTACCAGTACATGGATCGGATCGGAACAGCGACGTCGGTTCGTGCCGCAGCCAAACTCCTGCTGCTAACGATGGTGCGCAAAAGCGAGCTGACCAATGCGACGTGGAGTGAAATCAATTTCAGCGAGGCGCTATGGACGATCCCCAAAGAGCGGATGAAGCGCCGAAACCCTCATTTGGTGTTTCTGTCCCGGCAGGCATTGGATTTCTTCATTGCGTTGAAAACTTTGGCCGGAGGTTCTGATTACATCCTGCCGTCACGCTACGACTCCGATTTGCCAATGAGTGCCGCCACGATCAACCAGGTACTGACACTCACCTATCGCCTTGCCCAAAAGGAGGGGGTGCCGCTAGGTAAATTCGGCCCCCACGACCTGCGCCGCACGGCTAGCACGCTGTTGCATGAGGCGGGCTACAACTCCGACTGGATCGAGAAGTGCCTCGCGCACGAACAGAAAGGTGTGCGAGCCGTTTACAACAAGGCCGAGTATCGGGATCAGCGCCGTGCGATGTTGCAGGATTGGGCGGACATGATTGACGAGTGGACGCTTAGGAAACCTCGTGTAGCGGATTGATTCTAAGCCTCACTGGCCAAACAGAGCACACGACTTCGCATGTGTTTGTGGCGACATACCCACTTCGGTGGGTTTTTTTTCGTCCCGAAATAGGCGTTTCAGGGACACTTTTTTTCTATCGAATTTCCTTAATAAAACTGCAGATAAAACAAGGCATTGCGTGACTGTCCCTGTCCCGAAATTAGACGTTTGTTGGACGGTTAAGACATTGATTTATAAGGGAAAAACTAGAAGATATGCTGGAAATTACCGGAAATGTGGGGCAATAATCGAACCTCGAGTGATGACGGAACGAGGTATTCGTTGTGGAAAAAGAATCGAGAAAAGAGAGCAAAGTATTGATCAGCAAGAAACAGTTGCTGGCAATGATTCCGCTATGCGAGCGCACGATCTACAACTTTGAAAAGCAGGGAAAATTCCCTCGCCGGATTGCGCTCAGTAGCCGCAAGGTCGTGTGGGATCTGTGCGAGGTCGAAGAATGGATTGATGCATGCAAGGGCAGTGGCCCGGCTCCGCGGCCAGGAATGGGAGCCTGAATTGTGGCGATTGACTTACGGGAAGCGTTCGAGAGTGAGCCTCCCACTCTAGACTTCATTTGGCCGGGATTCCTCGCTGGTACAGTAGGAGCTTTGGTAGCTCCCGGAGCTACAGGCAAAAGCTTTTGGGCTTTGGAAGCTGCAATGGCCATCGCATGCAGCGTTGCAGGCGGGGATCTTGTAGGGCTCGCCCCAGCATGTGCTGGCCGCGTCGTCTACTTCGCAGGAGAAGACCCAGAAGCCGCACTCGTGCGCCGGATTCATGCCATCGGTCGGCACCTGAATCAGCAGGCACGTGAATCCATCGCGAGGAACCTTACCCTTGAGCCAATAATGGGTAAGCGGCTGAACGTAATGGATGATCGGCATCTTGCCCGGGTCAACGAGTTTTGCGACGGTGCCCGGTTGATCGTACTGGACACACTCAGCCGGATTCACGACCGTGACGAGAATAGCAACGGTGACATGTCGCGGCTTGTCGCTACGCTTGAGCACGTTGCTGCCAACACCGGAGCATCGGTGTTGTACCTTCATCATGTCAGCAAGGGTAGCGCCCGCGAGGGGCAAACCGATCAGCAGCAGGCAGCGCGTGGTGCATCAGCTCTAATCGACAATGCCCGTTGGTGCGGCTTCGTGGCCAAGATGACCGAGGACGAAGCAAAGCGACTGAGTGACCGCACCTATGAGCGACAGCCTATTGGCAACGACAGGCGCAGTTTTTTTGTCCGTTTTGGTGTAAGCAAGCAGAACTACGATGCCACCCCGCTCGACCAGTGGTACCAACGCCAGGAAGGAGGCGTTCTTGTGCCGGTTGAACTGGCGGAAGTGAGGAAGGGGAGCCCGCTGCAATTCGCAAACGGAAGTGATGATGAGCGGTGGTAACTCCGTGGTCCCCACCAGTACTATCGCACAGGCCAGAGTGATGCTTTATCAGCCTAGCCAGCGCCCGCGTCTGCGCGAAGGTGATTGGGCTGAGACATCATTTGGGCGCTGCCGTGTAGCAGGTCGACTGGGGCAGAGACACGCGGACGTATTGGAAGCGGTCCTGTACTGCGCAGAACGTCGGCGGCCTGTCTCCGATGGTGGCGTAGAACTTCTGGTAGATCCCGCGCGAGTGAGAAAGACACTTTCCGATAGCCGCTACAGCTTCTCACAGCTCGAAAAGCTGCTGGCCGAGCTTCGGGCTGCAACGATCACAATTGAAACGACGCAATTTGATTTTCCCATCATCGGCGGGTTGATTGATCACGTTATCCCTTCCCCCATGACACGTCCCGATCCTCTGACAGGAGGAGCGCGGAACCTATGGCGGGTGCGGCTCGGAATTGCGTTGATGATGCTCCTTGAACATGATCTGAGCCTGTATTACGACCCGGCCCCAATAGCTCGCCTCCAGCACGGGATCAGTCAAGCGATAGCTCGGCACCTTTTAAGCCACAAAGTAGTACCAGCGGGCGGTTGGTATCTAGACACCGTTATCGTGGCGGTTGCCGGACAAGCCTCAAGTCAAGACATGCGCAATGCGCGAAAGAGGCTTAGGGAGGATGCTGAAGATCTACGACGAATTGGGCTTGTGCTCAATGGTGATCGTATTACAAAGGCGGTGCTCGCAACTCCTGAAGCGTTTCACACTCGCCCGATGGCGTGTCACATCCGCCCGGAAGCGTTTCACACCCGCCCGGTGCGTGCCACACCCGCCCGGAGTTAACAGGATATTCAGGATATTCAGTCCTGCGCGGCACAGCCCGCGCTTAGGCGCGGTCAGGCCTTGCACAGTCGGCCTACGGCCGTTTTAGCACCAAAAGGAAAGGGCGATTATCCGTCGAGGCGCAACAGGAGTGCCTAGACGCTTACGTGATGGTCAGTGTTGCTGATCGGCTAGAAGTTGATCAGACCGCGGCGTATGGCCAAGCAGCAATGTTTGGTCAATGGGGGCTGAGACAAGTCCGTGCGTATTACTAATCTTGCAGCCTCGGGGTAGGTGTACGAAGCCCGTGCGTATTACTAACGGCGAAGCTCCCGTGATGAAATTTCACGAGTAAGTTGCGCGCCGTCTGGAAGGCAAGCCCCGCCCTAGGGCGGGGGCGTGGGACTGGTCATCGGTCACAGTTTTTCGCGGTTCTCATGTTTCGCCGCTTCCTTCGCAGCTTGGATGGCCGTTAATACTTGCTGGTTCAGGCAGGCGCTACTCTTGCTTCCCAGCATTGGTAAACGATTGATGATCTGTGCCCCGGCAAACATACGATGGGAAGCCGATAAAGCGAGCGGGCTTATCCGAAGCTGCAAGGCTGTGTATTGGCGATCCAGCTTATCGAGCTGCGGCCCATAGCCTTTGCTGCGCAGCCACCGACCGAGTGCCCACATGCCTATGGCTAACGTTGAGGCGAGTACTATGAATCCAGCAAACATAAGGACTTCTCTCATGGTTGGTTTTCCGATTGGTTGTTCGAGGTCATGCCGGGCAACTGGAGCGTTGCGAGGCGGTCGGGGGTAGGGCTGGTGTCGGAGGCGGGACGGATGACATTGGATTCCTCTTGTGTGGATTTAGCAGCTAACTCCACTTCATTAGTCGGACTCACCGAACCGCTACCCTCTGGAAGAGGTGCTGGAGATCCTGAGCCAGGATGCAAGGCATGCGCGTTCTCCATACCCGGCACTGACATTGATGCCATTACGCCGAGCATTTTTGCTGCACCACTAGCCGCTTGCGAAAGCGTGTTATTGGAGCCGGTGGCTCCACCTTTTGGTGTCGTAGGCTGTTCCTTGCCATCATTTCCCTGCGCTGACTTTCCGGCATGTTTGACGGCCTGCTGTACGCTGCTGCTAGGTTGAGAGGGCGATGGTGATGGGGCCGTATTGGCGGTGCCGCCGCCGACCCGCGAACCGGCGGTGCTAGCCCCTTTGGCGGCAGCGCTGCCGCCTGTACTGGTGCCAACGCTCGCGGATGAGGCCATGCCCCCTGCGGAAGACGCCACTTCCCCGGCCGAGCTGGCGCCGGCAAAGCTGGAGTTGATTGCACTGGCCAGACTGCCACTTGCCCCGGCCACACCTGTACCCGCCCCGGCTGCACCGAGCGTGCCGGCCGCCGCTGGGGCCGCTGCACCGGCTGTTGCGATCGTGGCCATCGCCGCAGCTGCACCAGCAGCACCGGCCACTGCCATCCCGCCTATGGCCGAGCCGCCGCCCATTGAGGTGCCGCTAATCATGCCGCCGATTACGTCAGGAATAGTTTTAGTGAGGTAACAGCAAACCAAGGCCAAACCGACCATAGTCATTAATGACGCTTCGTCACTGGTGTAAGCGGCCAACCACTGTTATGCCGACTGTACGATCAGGCCGACAATCAGAGTGAGTACAAATAGCTTGGCACCAATCGCAACGGTGAAGCGCATAGGTGCAATCGCAAAATCTCGCGTCCATTGCGAACCGCCGAAGCCGAGGAAGAGCACCGAAGCATTGATGATGACGTAAGACTCCACGAGCGTCACAAACATGAACGCAGCGATGAAGGCGAAACATGCCAGTACAAGGATCGCGCACACGGCGATCAGAAGTCCCTTGGCCGGAGAGAACACCGAAATGCCCTTTACCATAGTCCGGCCAAAATCCAGCGCAACTGCCAGCATATCGCCGGGTTCTAATGCACGCCCGAGACCGCTCGCTGATGCCGCCGCATCTCGGAAGCTGTCGACAATGGCAGTCGACCATTCCACCGAGTACTTCATGACTGCGAGGAAGAAACCGATTACCAGTACAAAGCGCAGCAGCTCGCCGACAATCTCGCCGAAATCAGCTTGCTTCATAACTAGGGGCATGAAAGTCCAAATGAACTGGATCGAGGCCAGCAGCCAAAACAGTCTGATCGCATAGTCATACAGCTTTCCTGACCACTGGTGCGACTGTTGCAAAACGAGGTCGAGTAGGCCCTGGACGGATGTATCTGCCTGGGCAAGGTCAGTCGAGGCCATAGCATCCGCACTAACGAACACGCTCGCCAAGGCGAGTAACAAAAATAGGCGACGATCCATAGCTAGTACCCTTTGACGCCGCCGCGAGTGTTCGGGCGCGCATCAAATGAGGCATCAGCGTCATGCTGTTGCCGTTGTTGCTCGGTCATCGCAGTACATGCGCTGTCGCTATGAACGACTACGGTGAAAATGCCACCGGCCATTGCGGACCCGGCGCACATCAATACGATGAGCCATCTTGAAATAGTCATTTCAGTATCCCTTCACGCCGCCGCGTGTGCTTTTGCGCGCTTCAAACTGCTGTTCGGCAGCTTCGCTAGCTGCCTTCCGGTCCCCTTCCTGAGCCAGGTAGTTGCCCTGCATGTTGATTTGCGTGGCAACGAGATCGCGCAGCTTTTGCAGTTGCTGCACGTTCTGCGATGCGATTTCGTTGCCCGCCTGAATCGCCTGCATCCTTCCAGCGGCATTTTGTGAACGAGCCATCATGCGTTCGAGTTGGGCATCTTCCGATTCAAAAGTGCTGGTGTTTATATTTGCTGCACCCAAAGCGCTTCTAACGTTGTCGCGACCTTGTTCAGACCACCTTTCATAACGATCCCGCGTCTGCACCTCTCCAGAGATAGCCGCTTGAGCTAGATAGTCTTCAAAACCGGGATAGGCTGTGTTGAACTGCGCGTCCATGTTCTGAATATGACGGCCGAGTGCTTGTGAACGCTGATAGATGTTCACCACGCTTTTCAGGTCGGCGGCGATGCTACCAAACATAGAGTTGGGTAAGCCCGAGCCCTGAGTGAGCATATTTTGGTACTGCTGGATTTGGGTTTGGAGTTGCTCAGCAGTGTTCAAAGCTGTGTTTACCTGTTCGGCGTACTCGAACATTTGCTGGTAAAACGTTGAGCAGTTTGAGCAGTAGATGGCATAAGCCGGGCTTGGTGCTATGTAGAGACTCGAACCAATGCATAAGCTCGCCACTATAAGTCTCACGTTTCGCCCAAAATTTCTGGCGATGTAGGCCGGTAATTTCCCTAGTTCTGGTTTCATCTAGAATTCCTCGTTTTGTCATCATCCGATGCTCAATTATTCACCCATATGGCCAGCTTATGAATATGCGGATAACTTTATATCCGCATACAAATCAATGGATTGAGTCCCGAAAGCGTCCCGAAATCAAAACGATTTCGTGCGGAGAAATCTGATTTTATTGAGGATTTCAGTCGTGCGCGGGCGATCATGTAGCCGTCTGACTTAGTGTGAGATTTAAGAAAAAAAGCCCACCGAAGTGGGCTTTTTGGCGATAACCACGCCGTCAGTGAAGTGCGCAGTAGGGGTTTGGTGTGCGATACATGTCACGCTCTGCTTCAGGAATACGCAGTGTTTCGAGCTGCCATTCTTCAACTAGAAAAGCCAGCTCGGCCGCAAGACGTTGGGCTGTCACGACCTTCGCTCTAGGTCGCCTGCTGGGCCGGCCTAGGCAAGCTTGCAGCTCGTTGAGTTGATTAGCCAATTCGTTGATGCGATGAGCTGTCTTCATGGTCAATTTTCCTTGCTTATCTTTTCGACGATTCTGTCAAATTCCTCTCGGACTTGATCATCCGTAAGTTCAAGATTAACCAATCCTGATTTTATTGCAATTCTTCCGATTCTTTCAGCAGCCTCGTTGTCGAGTTTTGCAAGACGAGCCTTAGCTGTTTCTAATTCGGAAAGCGCATCGGTCCGGCGTTCTGAAAGGGTCTTTCTAGCCAATTTTTTCTCCTTTTGGTTCCTATCTAAAGCACTGCTTTTGCTGCGGTCTGTAAGGATTCTAGCGGTGCCCGAAATTTATGACCATATGAGATTTTTCTTGCGCAAGGTAAGGTGCGCGGTGCGGGCGTCGGAAGTTTTTCAACAGTTTGGTTTGAACTTCTTCCACTGTTTTCGTTGAATCCACTCTGATAGTAAATTTAAGGAAGTTGAAGGAAATTTAAGGCAATTCTGGAGAGGTTAATGCAACTCAAGGCAACTTTAGGATAATTAGAGAAATTAAAGGAAATTGCTTAGGAAGTTGCGTGACTAAAGCGGAAAGTAGCCTTGAATTGCACTCGGCTGGACGGCAAGATGTGTGTTGTACCGGTACGGGCAAGCCCGATCCGGTACAACACCACCCTTACTCACCTGTGGCTCGACGGTATCTTGCTCTGCGAGGCTGACAGCCGCTACCGCGACTAAGAAACCAAAGAGGGGGATTAATGTCTTCTGAAACCGTTGCAGATGAGCCGAAAAAGAGTTCTCGGGGAACGCGCCCGCGACGTGAGCGGATCGAGGTGTGGGTGGACGCCCAGGAGAAGGTGGAACTAACACGGAAGGCAGCCGCAGCGGGGATGTCGAGCGCCGCGTTTTTGAGGGCTGTTGGTCTAAATACACCAATTCAAGCACGAGCCGATCTTGAAGCTGTACTTGAACTGGTAAAGGTAAACGGTGACCTTGGCAGAGTTGCAGGCCTATTGAAGTTATGGCTCGCAGAGAAGCGGGGCCAGGGTGCGCGTCCGGTTGATGTTGAAAAAGTAATGATAGAGTTTCGAAGGCTACAGACTTTGGTTGTTGGTATAATGAGCGCGATTGTTTATGCACGAAAATGACGAAATGACGAAATGACGAAATGACGAAATGACGAAGGCAAACACTAGGCTGCGTTGAGCAGCCTAGTTTGCCTAGATGATCTTAGGTTTTTCCCTGTCCTGTGAGTCTCAAGTATTCTGAGTCTGCGATTCCGATCCTCATCCAGTTTCGTACCAGTCCCGCCATCTCGCTTGCGGCACGCGTGTATCTGATTTCTCCGAGCCAATGAAACTCTTTGCCCTCTGAGTCAAGGAGCTTAAAGCTTTCGTCCTCGGATTTCCTTGCTAGAACGCGCTGAACAGAGGTATCTGGTGTAAAGAAAAAAGTCCTAATAACAGGCCTTTTCGAGTCTAGACTCAGTAAAGTCTCTTCGTCGCTACTCTCTTTAAGAACTACACCATATCTTTTGTTCTCGATTTTTGCGGTTAGAAAGACAAAAGGTGTGTCAGCTTCTAGTCGAAGGGTGTCGCATGCTGGGGTTAGGCAAATCAGATACTCAAAGATTTCAGGTGATGTTTCACCTTTGTCGTCGGTTTGTGAATCTCTGATTTTGTGCTTTACCAAAGTACCAGTGGTAAGAGAAGGGCGCCAGGCATCAGTTCCATGAAGTTTGGAACGTCCATATGCTTCCCTTTTCAAAGCTACTAGCCTTGCAAACTCGTGCTGGGATTTTTTTGAGTCGTCCTGAGATCCTGCCAAAGCTGAAGAAATAAGATGGCGATGGTCTTTGGTTATTCTTATTTCATCTGTGTCGCCGTAAAAATAGTTATCATCTTTAATTCCGTTTCTGAGCATTTCATCAAGTAGCGCATAATCAATGTTTTTCTTGCCGGCGGTTTGGTTTTGGATGTTTGTTTCATTGGCTGCCAGCCACTTGGAGATTGGCTTCAAATCAAGGTAGTGATCTGCCACGGACTCTATTCCCAGTGCGGCATCGCACTCTGCAACGAACAGCTCTCGTAACATTTCTGAGACATCACCCGGAGGATTGGTAATGATGTAGTTTGAAACATATGCCGCATCTAGCCAATTGCCAAATCTTGTAAGCATATGATGTGCGCTTTTGCGAATAGCACCTACGGCTGCCATCGAAAAAGCTGGAATCAAACCATCTGCGAAGCGAGAAAAAATCTTGATGAGCTCAGATGGGAGCTCTGAGGCCGAGGTTGTCGCCTTGTTCCTCATGATAACTATAGTGTTGGCGCCTACTGCGCAGAATTCTTCACCATCAAGGTCACTAAGCTGAATGCCGCCCTTGAGAATATATTCTTTAGCATCGTTGAATATGTTGCTCTTTAATGGTTCGCCTGTGTAAATACATATAAGTCGCAATCTGCCATTTTCAAGCGAGTCTGATTCGGATATTTTTTGAAGTATCTGTAGTGTTAATGACTCGTCTTGCTTTTTCAGATACCAGTCGATTATTACTAAGTCTGAAACCTTCGCGGCCGCTACCGCACGGTTGATCTTTTCTACATCCTGTGTGTCATTATCATCTGGCAGAACAAAGGCACACGCTATTCCTTTCGAAGCGAAATCATCAGAGATTGCACGAACATCCAGGTCGTGACGATTTTCCGAGACGACGGCATCTGGAATGGTTAATTCGGGTAAATCTTCCCCCAGTCCATTATCTGGAACTTCCGGTATAGCGGTTTCTGTGTGGTTTTGTTTGACCCACGGTTCGTTGTCTATGACTACTGCGGTTTTGAGGAATTCTTTGACCGCACTTTGAATATGTTCACTCCAGATCTCATTTGCGTTTGGAGGAGGGACTTCAGCCACTGCCGCTACACTTTCCATATTATTCATCATGCATGTCCATAGAACAGATCTTGAACTGAGGGTTCTGGTTAATTCCCGAGCGGTTGAGCTCAATGCTAAAGCCTTCACGATTCAGAGCTTCGCGGCTTACAGCAAGGCCCATTCCTCTTCCACCAGGTTTTTGGGTTTCGCCAAACTCAAATATTCGCCGCTGCAGACGCTCCTCGATCCCAGGTCCGTTATTTGATATCAGGAAACCTTCACTGTCCGCATCCAGTGTTATTGTTTTTTCACCCTGTACGCGGCTGTCGAGCCAGTAGATAGCGTTATCCACTATGTTTATAAACGCACCTATAATGGCTGAGGATTTACAGCTCACTTTAAATCCTCTGAAAGGTAGCGTGGCCTCGAGCCTTATATCAGATGAGGAGAGTTTTTCTTCAAACACATTACGGATGACATTTAGGATTTCGCTTCCTGATATTTCCACTGTCGAACGGTGCATTCGGCGACCTAGCGGGTCTAAGACTTTGAGGTATCCATCCAAGTGCTCAATGTGGTCGCGTAATTTTTTGTAGATTTTGGCAAGAGGTGGGTTTTTATCAGCCCAAGGTTTGAGCTCAGACATTGCACTGCGGATGCCGCGAGCAGCACCCTCGAATTCATGTTGTAAAATGCCGACCGACATACCCATTTGGGCAAACTCTGAGTAAAATTCAACTTGTTCTTCTAAAAGCTGATTTCTTGACTCAAGTGCTCCAAGCTGATCATCTAATGTTTCTCGGATTTGCACACTTTCCGAAAGGTCAACCATTTGCCTCTTTAGAGATTCAAGTAGGCTGCTTTCATGGGCTTTTAGTGAAATGATTTTTTGTTCTGTTTCTCTGCGTAGAGCATCTAGTTTTTCCGGATGCTCGGCTGATTTTTTAGTGAATTCACTAATAAGATCTTCCATGTTAGCACGCAGTTCAGAAAACTCTTCCTTAAGCACGTTTTGTAATGTGCTTTGCATTTTTTCACTTGCATTCGCAGCTTCGCGGCGAAGCGATACTAGATCTCTTACTGTCGCGTCTTTTTCTCTTTCAATATCGTGAAGGGCGAGGGCCCTAAGCTCGGAGAGGGCAATTCGTCCCTTATTTTCCTTTGCAATTATTTCATCTACATCACTCCGGAGCTTGTCCAAGGTTTCAGTAGCTAGTTGTTTAGACACTTCTTCATATGCGAACCAGTCTTTTTGCATTCGCTTGGTCAGCTGAAGCCCTCTAGGTAGTGAGAGCTGAGCTTGGCGGGTAAGTTTCGCGATGCGTTGCTTTGTCTCGGACTCTATAAGTCTAGAGTTGTGGGCAAATTCTTCGTTAGAAGTCGTTTTGGCTAGTCTTTCTATCTTTTCAGAAAGCTCATCAAAGATAAATTTTGATTCGTTTTCGAAGTGGCCGGAGTTGTAAAGTTCGAAGAATGAGTCTAGTTGTTTTTGAAATTCCTTTCTTCGAGATTCAGCTTTTTCTTTTTGCTTTTTTAGCAGTTTGGCTTGTGCTGCAAAAAGCTCCTTTCCTTCGTTGTAGTCCTCGCCTTGAGGGGAGGTGTCTCTGAAGAACTCGTAAGCAAGTTGCTTAAAAAAATTAACTAATATAGAACGAAAGTCACGGTATGCGAGATTTTCTCTGAAGCCCTCTCGACCGGCCTTTTCGGTCAATGATCCATTCAAGGAGTGCTTTATTTCGACGTAGCCAAATCCTCGGCGATATGAAAAATACCAATCTTTTGCTGAAAATGTTCTTCGCTTCTCAATATCCAGCCAATCTACATCAGAGTTGCCATAAGGCAACACTCGAATGCCATCTCTGTAAATATACAAGCCACCGACTCGGTCGGTTTTAGAAGACATTTCTTGCCAGTCGGTCGGGTTGAGTCGAGTTTCGTTCGGCCTACCTTGAACATATCCGTATCTGAATGTGAATGGGCCGCACCTAGGCGCTCGCCCCTTGCCATCTAACCAGTTACATACATAGGGGCGAGGTTTTCCATAGATAGAGATTGTGCCTACGAATTGACCTTGTTCATTAAACTTCCCCTCAAAGTACTGGTCGGTTCGGTCAAAGTCTTCGCTGGTGAAAAAACTTTTGGGGCCAATGCGTTCATGCGGCCCATCTGCGAGGTGGTCTCTGAACTCAGTTTTTATCACTGGCTCAACTGTGGACATTGCATTCGAAAAGCCCAAGAGGTTTCTTTCAAGCTTCGACGATTCACGATCAGTGCCACTATCAATATCATCGTCTAGCTCTGGAGCTACTGGGAGTACAATGAATGTAGTGCCATGGCCGTTACCTGAGAGGGATAGTGAATCTTCTCTGCTACTTCCATCACTTTGAATATTGAGGGTTTTGTCTAGCATGTCAGGACCAATGCTCCTGACCTGTTCCAATGTTGCGCTCAACTCAGCAAAGGCTTCCGAAGATATCTCGGTCCTTAGATCCTCTAGGTTTTTGGCAACACTATCGGCGAGGCGGCATATGTCTTCACGGGTCGGCAATACACCATCAGGGAATTCCGCCAGAGGAACATCAATTGCGCTAATATCAAGACCAGGTTGCTCAAAAAGCCCCCAATGTACCAGCGCGACCACTAGATTTTTCAATCCGTCAGGACGGCTAGCCCTCGTCATGAGGATTGTAACTGGTGCGATTACCGCAATCGCCAGCCTTCCTATTCCTTTCTCCCCCATGATTGCGCGCTTTGGGAGGTTCTTAGGGCCCCGCCATTCTTCGTCATCAGAGTCATTCTTTGAACTATTTGCGTTGACCCGGGATTCTGTGCCGAGAGTGAGCCAACGATTTTCAACATCGTGACGGGTCATGCCATATCCATCGTCACGCAGAACCAACACGCGGTTTCGCCTGAAGTAGTCGACCTCGACTCTTTCCGCATAGGCGTCATGCGCGTTTTTAAACAACTCATGGATCGCATTGGGGATACCAGCGATCTGCTGTCGACCGAGCATGTCGACAGCTCTAGCTCTAACCCTGAGCTGTGTCATTAAAGGCCTCTAGATTTATCAATGTTGGTCTGCGAGCTACCAATGCCAGCTGCGATTCGGCAGATGATTCTTTTGGGGCTCGCGCCTTAGCGACCTTCCGGTACGTTACCTAGCTTTTGGTGGCCGATAGATCAAGGGCGCGACAGGTGCCATCGCCCAATGGCTCTTGGAATCGTACCTTGAACAGGACGACCCTGCCAAAACATACGGAGATGAGGGAGCTAAAGCCTAGATTGTGTTGAGCGCCTGAGCGGCACCTCAAGCGTTGAGTGCTGCCATCAGGCTGCATGCGATACCAAACATCATCTTGGGTGGTACCGCATTGCCGATCTGCATCGCTACTTGGCTGGCATTGCCATGAAAGACATAGTCGTCGGGGAAGGTCTGCAGTCTAGCTGCTTCTCTTAGGGTGATGGCTCTGTTCTGCACCGGATGAGCGAATCTGCCCCGGGTTATGTCTGTGCAACCGGTAGTGAGTGTTGGGGCCACATCAGACCATTTCATTCGGCCGTAGGTGTCTGAAAAGGCGCTTTTTTTGGCATTCTTGTGACAGGCAAGCTGAAGATGTGGGGGTAGAGCGTCTCGGCCGCCTCCGTCAATGGGAATATGGCGCAGACGCTCGATGTTCAAAGGCGAATGCTTTCGCGCGTAGTGCAGTGGGTCGGCTCCGGCGGCTGTTCGGCCTACTGGAGGCACAGGCAAGTCGCTGATAGTTTCGCCAACGGTCGTCTTGCTGACTCTGGCAATGTTAATCGCTTTTTGCAGATCAACTCCCTTCGCGGCTACCAGTATCATCCGAGTTCGCCGTTGGGGTACTCCCAGCTCGGCGGCATCAACACGCATCGGTTCTGCCACTTCATAACCCGCTTCGTTTCGAAGCCATGACGTAAAGTCGTCAAAAATATCAGTCGATGCCAGCCCAGGAACATTCTCCAAAAAAACCAACGACGGGGCGAAGCTGATGATGAATTTTTTGGATTCTGTCACCAAGTTGTTTCGACTATCGTCGGCGCTTTTATGGCGATTTTGGCTACTGAAGGGTTGGCAAGGCGCGCATATCACCAGAAGGTCGAGCTTGCGGGGGATCAGATCGGCGAAATCGTCAGGCTTTACCTGTCGAATGTCTTTCTCGAGCAAGCGCACTGAAGGATGATTCGCACGGTACGTGCGGCAAGCTCCTGCTTCGTAATCCACAGCGCCTACGACCTCGAATCCAGCCTGTCTCAACCCCAAAGAAACAGCACCGGATCCGCAGAATAGATCCAAGGCGATTGGCTTTTGGGCGCACGGGGGCATACGATTTCCCTGAAGGTTAAGAGTGTTCCTACACCCAGATTAGGGACAGGTAACTGAGGCGGTGGTTTGCGGTCATGCTATGCGTAACTGGCTGTAGAGTCTAGATTTTTATGGGTTTTTGACCTGTCGAAAATGGCTTCCGTTACCGGTAATCAGTGAGGAACGCTGCCCAGCAATCGCCCGTAGACGTGCCTCCTTTCGACCGATCACCGGTTATGGATGTCGGGATGGCGAGCGGACACTCTATTAGAGGAAGACAATGCGGGACCGATCTCATGAAGAAGCAATGGTTGAACAGCTTCGTGCCGATCCATCGTATGCGTTGGCATTGCTGACAGAGGTCCTTCGCGCAGGCAGTCCGGAGGAGCAAGCCATCGTATGGCGTCAGATTGCAGCGGCGTTTGGGTCAAATTGATTTTAGCGCTAGGCAAATGGTGCATGGTTTTTTTCATGGTATTTTTATGGTTAAGGTCAGTTTTCTACCCTGTTTTATTGGGCTTTCACTCTTGTTTCTAATAGAGTGGGAATGATCCCTATCTGGCGTTGAACGAAAAGGGCCGCATTGCAGGCCCTTTTCTTTTGCCTGGGGAAAACTGCTATTCGCTGCCAGGCGGGTGGCCGAAATAGGCCTTGTAGGCATGGCAGAAATTGGCAGGGTTGGCATAACCCACATGGTAGGCCACCTGCGACACCTGCCAGCGCCGTTCGAGCAGCAGGGTGCGGGCCTGCTCCAGGCGTTGCTGGCGCACGTACTGCAGCATAGGCCGGCCGAATTCGTCGCGGAACGCCCGGCGCAAGGTGGTCTCGCCCACGCCCAGTTGGCGTGCAAGGCTGGCGGCGGTGGGTGGGGTGGCCAGTTGGGTGTCGAGCAGACGCCGTGCTTCGATGGCCAGGTCGCGCAGCCCTCGGTCCGGGTTTTTCTTGCCCTGTGCAGGGCCTATCAAGTGGCGTGCCAGCTCCAGCACCACGGCCACGCTCAGGCTTTCGCAATGCAGGCGCCGTAGCCCACCGGTATAGGGTGACAGGTACAGCTGCTGCAGCAAGCGGCTGACGGCGGGGCATTGGGGGAGTTGATCGAAGCGCATGCCGTCTGCGGTCAAGGCCAGCAGGGGTAGCAATTGCGCATCGTCCCGCGCCAGCTCATGCAGGTAGTCGCCGGCAATGCGCACGCCAGCCATGCGCGCATGGCTGTCTGCAGGCAACTGGTCCTGCGCTTCCAGGCTTTCGCCCAGGCCCAGCAGGTGCAAGTGGCCGGGGGCGTAATGGTTGAGCGTGCCGTCGACCTTGTGCTGCCAGGCACCGTCGAACACGTGGACGATGCACAGGCTTTGCGGCAGCAGTTTGTCGATTTGCAACGGTTCGGGAAACTGCAGGTTGCAATCGAAGTACTGCAGCCCCGCGTGCACGGTCTGCGCCCGATAATGCCCGGTTGCACGCCCCATGATCTGCGCCTTGCCGCTGTCCAACACGCCGGCGTCGGCGAGCGAGCCGGGGCTGTCGAAGGAAAAGGAGGTGTCCAGGTAGGGGCTGGTCGATCGCATGGGCGCTACGTCCTTGGTTGGCGGCGGCATGAGCGTAAATGGTAACGCGCGCACATTTTTGGCAACAGCCATTGTGCGCGGCGGCCCATCTTTTGTGCGAACCGGCCACAGGGGTTGGCAGTGCCGGCGTAGCTGTCTTCAATGATCGATCGTTTCGCATCATGGTGGAAAAAATGTTCGCTTATCGTAAATGGGCTGCCTTGCTGGTGGCATCGCTCACGCTTTGGCTAGGACAGGCACACGCCGAACAACGGCCTGCAGTAGCCGAACAGGTCAAGGCCTATATGGGCACCGAGGGCGTCAAGGTATGGACGCTGCGCATTGGTGAGCGGGCCGCCAATGAGGCGCTGGTCCAGGTCGAAGGCGTCGATCACGACTGGAACATGCGCATTCAGAAAATGCAGGTCGAGAAAACCGCCAAGGACACCCGCTACTGGACGACGGTCGATGGCAGCAAGTTTGTCGTGTTGATCGTGCAGGGCGGCTGGGGCGGCGAGCTCTACCTGCCGGGTGAGCCGCAACCGTTGCCGGTTGGCTACTCCGAGGGGCTGTCGCGCCAAGGTGATGCGCAGGCTTTTCTGACCGACTATCTGGCCAAGCAGCAGTGAACGGGGAGCACATCTGATCATGGCTAAACCCGACGATCCGCTGGCCGACCTTTCCGGCGCGCTTGGCGAAGACTATGAGCAAGCCCGTGCCGCCCAGCGCGAGCGGGTGGTTGCCGAACTCAAACAGGTAATCGAGCGCGTCCCGGAGCAAAGCGAATTCACCAACTCCCGGCGTTACAAGGTCTGGGGGCCGATACTGCTGGTGGGCGCCCTGATTCTGCTGGTCACCACGTTCAACCCGCAACGCCTGGGCGCGGTCGCACTGGTGCTGTTCGTGGTGTGCATGGCGGCCGCGGTGACCTGGCAGCACCGCAACGCGGGCACGCAGGTGTTCATGCGCCTGACTCGCCGACAGCTGTTCGTCGATACCCTGGACGCCCCTGTCGACATGGCTGAAGTCGAGGACATCGCGGTCAAGGACGAAGGCCTGGTCATGGTGCAGACGCTGGAGATGAGCAGCGAAGCTGCGCTGCCTAAGCATCGCGTGGTCAAGCTGCAGTTTTTCGGAAACCAGGCGATGGCCCTGAAAAAGCCGCGACCGCAGATTCGCATCATGTCTGCCGGCCTGGCCTTGAAGGGTCGCAAACTGGGGAACGACGAAGTGCTCGAGCTGTTGGCGGCATACCGCAATGCGGCCCATGCCCAACGGCAACTGGAGTTGATGCAGGTAGATGTATAGCGGGGCGCTGCAATGAGGCGCCTGGGTTGGGGCCTGGTCATGCTGCTGTTGCCGCTGCTGCTGGTCGGCTGGGGCTGCGTGCAGCAATGGCGGGCCGAGACGGTACAAGAGCAGGCGCGGATCACCCAGCAGTGGCTGGCGACGCCCAGCGAGGACTTGTTGCGCACACTGCCTTGGGCGGCGCGCAAGGAACTGGCAGGGCGCCTGGACACGCGTGAAGTGCTGCAACGGCAGTTGGATGAACTCGATACCGACCGCCACTGGCTTAGCGTGCGTAGAACGCTGGCCGGTGTCGGCGGCTGGCTGGCATGGGGCGCGCTGGTCGCTGGCATCGGCGCTTGGCTCAGGCTCAGGTACGACGCCTGGCGGGCCTTGCGCTCGGCGCATTACCTGCACCAGCGCATGACCGCCAGCTGGCGGGTGCTGGGGCGTTGGCTAAGCGTCTACATGGGGCTGCTGGCTGGCTCGCTGGGCCTTCTGCTGCTGTATGAAGTCAGCGCCGGCTTCAGCCATGCGGCACAGGGCGGGTTTACCGTGCTGATCGTTGTGCTGCCGCTAGCGTCATTATTGCTCGTGTGCCTGCGTACCGCCTGGCGTATGCGCCAGCAATGGCCGCGCATCGGGGCGTCGAAGGCGAGCTTTCTCGGCCGACAGCTTCACCGGCAGGGGGCTCCGGCGCTCTGGCAATGGGTTGAGGGCCTGGCCACGCAGTTGCGTGCGCCAGTACCGGACAATATCGTGGTCGGCATCGACCAAAGCTTTTTCGTCACCAGCGTTCCAGTCGTGCTGCAGCCCGGTCAGTCGGTACTCAATGGCCGAACCTTGTACTTGTCGTTACCGTGTCTCGGCGCCTTGAGCCAGCGGGAAGCCGCCGCGATCATTGGCCATGAGCTTGGCCATTTTCGTAGCCGCGACACGGAGCAGGGCAGTGCAACCAATGCACGCTTCAGCTTGATGTGCGCCCAGTTCTCGACCCTGGTCGATGCCGAGCGCGGTGCCGACTGGGTCGCTCGCCCGGTGGTATGGGCAGCCGGTCAGTTCCTGCACCATTTTCAGGTCGCGGTCCATCACTGGGGGCGTGAGCAGGAATTGCTGGCTGACCGGGCCGGTGCCGAAGTGGCCGGACCGGAGCTGTTCATGCAGGCGTTGTTGCGGGCGATCGCCCTGGACAGCGTGGTCGATGCCTTGCTGCACGAGTGCGGCGGCCAAGGCCTGCTGGCAGCGCTGCCCCGGCATTTGCAGCGCGTGCCGTTGCGCCTGGATGAGGACGTGCTGGGCCTGACCATGCCCCATCCATTCGACTCCCATCCGCCACTGGCTGCGCGCCTCGACAACCTTCGCGTCAGGCTGGACGGTGCACTGCTGCAGGCTGCCATGCGCCAACCTGGCGACCATGACCGGCAGTGGTTCAATCAGTTGTGTGGCGGCGCCGTGGAAGCGGAACGCCAGGGGCTCTAGAGACTTCACTTAATATTTCCCATTTGCAGGTGTATCGTATTCGCCCTTCATCGTCAGCCGAGGCTGGCAGCTTGATCGCACCGAACACGAGGTACCCGCACCGATGTCCTTCACCCGTCGACAAATGCTCAAGGGCCTGACCGGCCTGGTTGTGGTTGGCCTGGGCGCCGGTGGCGCGGCGCGTTACTGGCTGGGCAAGGTCGAGGACGACAACGCCGGCCATGACTACGAGCTGATCGCCGCGCCGCTTGACGTCGAGCTGGTGCCGGGCTTCAAGACCGAGGCCTGGGCGTTCGGGCCGTCAGCACCGGGCACCGAATTGCGTGTGCGCCAAGGCACCTGGCTGCGGGTGCGCTTCATCAACCACCTGCCGGTGGAAACCACCATCCACTGGCACGGTATCCGCCTGCCGCTGGAAATGGACGGCGTGCCTTATGTGTCGCAACTGCCGGTCAAGCCAGGCGAGTACTTCGACTACAAGTTCCGCGTACCGGATGCGGGCAGCTACTGGTACCACCCTCATGTCAGCAGTTCCGAAGAGCTGGGCCGTGGCCTGGTCGGCCCGCTGATCGTCGAGGAGCGCGAGCCCACCGGCTTCCGGCATGAGCGCACACTCAGCCTGAAGAACTGGCACGTGGACGAGGAGGGTGGCTGGCTGCCGTTCAGTATCCCGCGCGAGGCCGCGCGCAACGGCACCGCCGGGCGCCTGATCACCATCAATGGCCAGGCCGACGCGGTCACCGAACTGCCGGCCGGGCAGGTGGTGCGCGTGCGTCTGCTGAACCTGGACAACACCTGGACTTACCGGGTGAACCTCAAGGGCAACTGCGAGGCCCGGATCTACGCGCTCGATGGTAACCCGGTGACCCCTCGCCCCCTGGAGGACGAGTACTGGCTCGGCCCTGGGATGCGCATCTGCCTGGCTATCCGCATTCCCCAGGCGGGGGAGGAAATCTCCCTGCGCGATGGCTTCGTGCGCCTGGGCACCCTGCGCTCAGTGGCCAGTACCGATGCCCCGGGGGACTGGCCGCCAGCGCTGCCGGCCAACCCGATAGCCGAACCGGACCTGGAGAATGCCGAAAAGCTCAACTTCAATTTCGAATGGGCGGCGAAGGTTTCGGTCACCTCCGACCAGGACAAGCCACCGAGCCTTTGGCAAATCAACGGCCAAGCCTGGGACATCACCGACAAGACCTGCGCCGACCGCCCCATCGCCACGCTGCAAAAAGGCAAAAGCTACATCTTCGAGTTGAAGAACATGACCCAGTACCAGCACCCGATCCACCTGCATGGCATGAGTTTCAAAGTGATCGCCTCCAACCGGCACGACATCAAGGAACCGTGGTTCACCGACACCTACCTGCTGGGCAAGAACGAGCGCGCGCAGGTGGCCCTGGTGGCGGATAACCCGGGCACTTGGATGTTCCACTGCCACGTCATCGACCACATGGAAACCGGCCTGATGGCCGCTATCGCGGTGGTGTGATGCGCCCGCAGATCATCGATCGCAGCCGCGATCAGGAATTCATGCGCCTGGCGTTGTCCCTGGCAGCCGAGGGTGCAGCGCTGGGCGAGGTACCGGTGGGGGCGGTGCTGGTGCAGCATGGCCAGGTGATTGGCCAGGGTTTCAACCGGCCGATCATCGACAGCGACCCCAGTGCCCATGCCGAGATGGTGGCGATTCGGGCGGCGGCCAAGGCGGCCAGCAACTACCGCCTGCCAGGCAGCACCCTGTACGTCACGCTGGAACCGTGCAGCATGTGTGCAGGCCTGATCGTACATTCACGGGTGATGCGGGTGGTGTTTGGCGCGCTGGAGCCCAAGGCGGGGATCGTGCAAAGCCAGGGGCAGTTCTTCGGCCAGGGCTTTCTCAACCACCGGGTGATGGTAGAGGGCGGGGTGCTGGCGCAGGAGTGTGGGCAGATCCTCAGCGACTTCTTCAAGGCCCGTCGGGCCAAGGGCTAGCCTGGGCCGGCCTGTTCGCGGGCACGCCCGCTCCCACAGGGGTGCCACCCCCTCAGGCTTGTGGTGGACCTGTGGGAGCGGGCGTGCCCGCGAACAGGCCGCTACAGGCTCACATCGGCGGTGACTGGTCCGCAGGCTTGTCCTTGTTCACACCAGGCACATGCAGGTTGCCTTCGGCGACCTGGCCTTCGAGCTGCGGTTGGGTGACCCAGGTGAGGATGTCGTAGTAGCGGCGGATGTTGGCCACGAAGTGCACAGGCTCGCCACCGCGGGCATAGCCGTACTTGGTCTGCCGGTACCACTGTTTCTGCGACAGGCGCGGCAGCATCTTCTTCACGTCCAGCCACTTGTTCGGGTTGAGCTTTTCGCGCTTGGCCAGGGTACGGGCGTCTTCCAGGTGGCCGCTGCCGACGTTGTAGGCAGCCAGGGCGAACCAGGTGCGGTCGGGCTCCTTGATGCTGTCGTCGAGCTCTTCCTTGATTTTCATGAAGTACTTGGCGCCCCCCTGGATGCTCTGCCGCGGGTCCAGGCGGTTGGATACGCCCATCGCCTGGGCAGTGCGCTGGGTCAGCATCATCAGGCCGCGTACGCCGGTCTTGGAGGTAACCTCCGGTTGCCACATCGATTCCTGGTAACCAATGGCGGCCAGCAGGCGCCAGTCCACCTGCTCGACCTTGGCGTAGCTCTTGAAGTGCTTCTCGTACTTGGGCAGGCGCTGCTGCAGATGCTGGGCGAAGGTGTACGCGCCCACGTAGCCCAGAACATCGACATGGCCGTAGTAGCGGTCCTTCAAGCGCTGCAGGGTGCCGTTTTTCTGCGCCTTGTCGAGGAATTCATTGATTTCGTTGAGCAGGCTGTTGTCTTCACCGGCCGCGACTGCCCAGCGTTGATCACGGGTGTCGCCCACATCGAAGGCAACCCGCACGTTGGGGAAGTACACCTGGTTCATCGCCAGTTCGTTGGAGTCGACCAAGGTCAGGTCGATCTGGCCTTCGTCGACCATGCGCAGCAGGTCGACCACCTCGACCGCGTCGGACTCTTCATATTCCAGGCCAGGGTTCTGCTTTTTCAGCTCGGCCAGAAGGTCGGCATGGCTGCTGCCCTTGAGCACCATGATTTTCTTGCCGACCAGGCCCTTGGCGTCGGTCGGGCGTGGGCGGCCGTTGCGATAGACCACCTGCGGGGTGACTTCCAGGTAGGGGTGCGAGTATTTCACCTGGGCCTTGCGCCGTTCACTGCTGACCAGGCCGGCCGCGGCCAGCACCGGGCCGGCGGGCTTGCCGAGCGAATCGTACAGTTCGTCGAGGTTGTCGGCGGTTTCGATCTGCAGTTTTACGCCGAGATCATCGGCGAAATGCTGGACAAGTTCGTACTCGAAGCCGGTTTCGCCGTTGCGGTCCTGGAAGTAAGTGGCCGGGCTGTTGCGGGTGATCACGCGCAGCACGCCGTCCTCCTTCACGCGCTCGAGGGTGCTGGGTTTTTCAACGCAGGCACCGAGCAGCAGAAAGAGTCCGGTTGCGAGGAGCCATTTGGCGCAACGCTGGCGCAAAGCAGTGTGGGCGAACATAGCTTGCAGTATACGCAAAGGACCGGCGCAACCATATCTCGACAACTGTTAGGTTGTCTGGTAGCACATTCTGTGCAGTGTTGCGGCCTGATCCTCTGTAGGAGCGGCCTTGCGTCGCGATGGGCCGCGCAGCGGCCCCGGGGGTACTGGCGGCGGTGCTGGAAAACTGGGGCCGCTGTGCGGCCCATCGCGACGCAAGGCCGCTCCTACAGGGCGTGGAGAACAGGGGGATTTTTTTGACCCCAAAGTCCGGTTCCGCCGCCCGGCAGCCATGGCTTAGAGCGGGTGCCGAAAGCCAACGATTTAGGCTAGAATGCACGGCCTCTAAGCACACCCCTTCCTGAGGCTGTCCCGACGATGTTGATCCTGCGCGGCGCTCCTGCCCTTTCTGCCTTTCGCCACGGTAAATTACTCGAGCAACTGAGCCAGAAAGTCCCCGCTGTTACTGGTTTGTATGCCGAATTTGCCCACTTCGCCGATGTTGAAGGCGAACTGACCGCCGACCAGCAGCAGGTGCTGGGCCGTCTGCTCAAGTACGGCCCGAGCGTGCCGGTACAGGAGCCGAGCGGCCGCCTGTTCCTGGTCGTACCGCGCCTGGGCACCATCTCGCCATGGGCCAGCAAGGCCAGCGACATCGCTCACAACTGCGGCCTGCAGGCAATCCAGCGCCTGGAGCGTGGTATCGCCTACTACGTTGCCGGCAACCTGAGCGACGCTGACGCCGCCCTGATCGCCGCCGAGCTGCACGACCGCATGACCCAGCGCGTGCTCGGCCAGCTGGAGCAGGCCGCTGACATGTTCAGCCACGCCCAGCCCAAGCCGATGACCTCGGTCGATATCCTCGGCGGCGGCCGCGACGCGCTGGCCAAGGCCAACATCGACCTCGGCCTGGCCCTGGCCGAAGACGAAATCGACTACCTGGTCAATGCGTTCCAGGGCCTCAAGCGCAACCCGAACGACATCGAACTGATGATGTTCGCCCAGGCCAACTCCGAGCACTGCCGCCACAAGATCTTCAACGCCAGTTGGGACATCGACGGCCAGGCGCAGGAAAAAAGCCTGTTCGGCATGATCAAGAACACCTACCAGATGCACAACGAAGGTGTGCTGTCTGCATACAAGGACAACGCCTCGGTGATCGTCGGCAACGTTGCCGGCCGCTTCTTCCCGAACCCTGAAACCCGCCAGTACGGCGCGGTGCAGGAGCCGGTGCACATCCTCATGAAGGTGGAAACCCACAACCACCCGACCGCCATCGCCCCGTTCTCCGGTGCGTCCACCGGCTCGGGTGGCGAAATCCGTGACGAAGGTGCTACTGGCCGAGGCGCCAAGCCCAAGGCGGGCCTGACCGGCTTCACCGTGTCCAACCTGCGCATTCCGGGCTTCGAGCAGCCCTGGGAGCAGGCCTACGGCAAGCCAGAGCGCATCGTCGACGCCCTCGACATCATGATCGAAGGCCCATTGGGCGGTGCTGCTTTCAACAACGAATTCGGTCGCCCGGCGCTGACCGGCTACTTCCGTACCTTCGAGCAAGCCATCAACACCCCGCACGGTGAAGAAGTACGCGGTTACCACAAGCCGATCATGCTCGCAGGCGGCATGGGCAACATCCGTGAAGACCACGTGCAGAAGGGCGAGATCACGGTCGGCGCCAAGCTGATCGTACTCGGTGGCCCGGCCATGCTGATCGGCCTGGGCGGCGGCGCTGCTTCGTCGGTGGCCACCGGCGCCAGCTCCGCTGACCTGGACTTCGCTTCGGTACAGCGTGAAAACCCGGAAATGGAGCGCCGTTGTCAGGAGGTCATCGACCGTTGCTGGCAGCTGGGCGATGCCAACCCTATCGCCTTCATCCACGACGTGGGCGCCGGCGGCATCTCCAACGCCTTCCCGGAGCTGGTCAACGACGGTGGCCGCGGTGGCCGCTTCGAGCTGCGCAACGTGCCCAACGACGAGCCGGGCATGGCCCCGCACGAAATCTGGAGCAACGAGTCGCAGGAGCGTTACGTGTTGGCCGTCAGCGCCGTCGACTTCGAGCGCTTCAAGGCCATTTGCGAGCGCGAGCGTTGCCCGTTTGCCGTGGTCGGTGAAGCCACCGAAGAAAAGCACCTGACCGTCAGCGACAGCCACTTCGGCAACACCCCGGTGGACATGCCCCTCGACGTGCTGCTGGGCAAGCCGCCGCGTATGCACCGTTCGGTCACCCGTGAAGCCGAGCTGGGCGATGATTTCGACCCAAGCGAGCTGGACCTGGACAGCGCCGTGCAGCGCGTGCTGAACCACCCGGCAGTGGCCAGCAAGAGCTTCCTGATCACCATCGGCGACCGCACCATCACCGGCCTGGTTGCCCGCGACCAGATGGTCGGCCCGTGGCAGGTTCCGGTTGCCGACTGCGCCGTCACGGCCACCAGCTTCGATGTGTACACCGGTGAAGCCATGGCCATGGGCGAGCGAACCCCGCTGGCCTTGCTGGACGCCCCGGCATCCGGCCGCATGGCCATTGGCGAAACGCTGACCAACCTGGCGGCATCGCGCATCGAGAAACTGTCCGACGTCAAGCTGTCGGCCAACTGGATGTCCGCTGCCGGCCACCCAGGTGAAGACGCGCGCTTGTACGACACCGTCAAGGCGGTCGGCATGGAGCTGTGCCCAGAGCTGGGCATTACCATTCCGGTCGGCAAAGACTCCATGTCGATGAAAACCAAGTGGAGCGACGAGGGCGTCGAGAAGAGCGTGACCTCGCCGATGTCGCTGATCATCACCGGCTTCGCCCCGGTCACCGATATTCGCAAGACCTTGACCCCGCAACTGCGCATGGACAAGGGTGAAACCGACCTGATCCTGGTCGACCTCGGCCGCGGCAAGAACCGCATGGGCGCCTCGATCCTGGCCCAGACCTACGGCAAGATCGCGGCCCAGGCACCGGATGTCGACGACGCCGAAGACCTCAAGGCCTTCTTCGCCGTGATCCAGGGCCTGAACGAAGATGGCCACCTGCTGGCCTACCACGACCGTTCCGATGGCGGCCTGGCCGCCACCGTGCTGGAAATGGCCTTTGCCGGCCACTGCGGCCTGGACCTGCACCTCGACCCGCTGACAGACAGCAAGGCCGATGTGGCGGCCATTCTGTTCAACGAAGAGCTGGGGGCGGTCATTCAGGTTCGCCAGGACGCCACCCCCGACGTACTGGCACAGTTCAGCGCCGCTGGCCTGGGCGAAGGTTGCGTGGCGGTGATCGGCAAGCCGGTCAACAACGCCGAAGTGTCCATCAGCCTCAATGGCGAAGTGCTGTTCGACGACGACCGCCGCATGCTGCAGCGCCAGTGGGCCGAGACCAGCTACCAGATCCAGCGCCTGCGCGACAACGCCGACTGCGCCGACCAGGAATTCGACCTGCTGCTGGAGGAAGACAACCCGGGCCTGTCGGTCAAGCTGGGCTTCGACGTCAACGACGACATCGCCGCACCGTACATCAAGAAAGGCGTGCGCCCGCAAGTGGCCATCCTGCGTGAGCAGGGCGTCAACGGCCAGGTTGAAATGGCTGCAGCCTTCGACCGCGCCGGCTTCGCCGCCATCGACGTGCACATGAGCGATATCCTTGCCGGCCGCGTCGACTTCGAGGCCTTCAAGGGCCTGGTGGCCTGCGGTGGTTTCTCCTACGGGGACGTGCTGGGCGCCGGTGAGGGCTGGGCCAAGTCGGCGCTGTTTAACAGCCGCGCCCGTGATGCCTTCCAGGCCTTCTTCGAGCGTACCGACAGCTTCGCCTTGGGCGTGTGCAACGGTTGCCAGATGATGTCCAACCTGCACGAGCTGATCCCGGGCACCGAGCACTGGCCGCACTTCGTGCGCAACCGCTCGGAGCAGTTCGAGGCACGTGTGGCCATGGTCGAAGTGCAGAAGTCCAACTCGATCTTCCTGCAAGGCATGGCCGGTTCGCGCATGCCGATCGCCATCGCCCACGGTGAAGGCCATGCCGAGTTCGCCAGCGAAGAAGCGCTGCTGGCCGCCGACATGTCCGGTTGCGTGGCCCTGCGCTATGTCGATAACCACGGCAAGGTCACCGAAGCCTACCCGGCCAACCCGAACGGCTCGCCGCGCGGTATCACCGGCCTCACCAGCCGCGACGGTCGCGTGACCATCATGATGCCGCACCCGGAGCGTGTGTTCCGCGCCGTGCAGAACTCCTGGCGCCCTGACGAGTGGCACGAAGATGCCGCGCTGATGCGCATGTTCCGCAATGCGCGGGTGTGGGTGAACTAAGGCGTGTACAAGCTCGCCTTCTTCGTCCCCGCCAGCCATGTCGACGTGGTCAAGGCCGCTGTGTTCGCCGCTGGTGGCGGGCGCATCGGCGACTATGACCACTGCGCTTGGCAAACCCTGGGCCAGGGCCAGTTTCGCCCGCTGGACGGCAGCCAGCCGTTTCTCGGGCAAACTGGCCGGGTCGAGGTGGTGGAAGAGTGGAAGGTGGAGCTGGTGGTGGCAGACGAGCTGGTAGCCCAGGTCGTCGCTGCGCTCAAGCAAAGCCACCCGTACGAGGCGCCAGCCTATGAGGTGTGGCGGCTCGCCGAGTTCTAGACCGCATCAGGGCTATTCGCGGGCACGCCCGCTCCCACAGGGGGTACACAACTTGTGGGAGCGGGCGTGCCCGCGAACAGGCCAGTAAAGCCAGCGCAAGGCTGGCTGTACCACACCGGATCAGACGGTGCCGATCTCTCCGCCATCAACCCGCTGAATCACCACCGTCGCAGCCCGCGGCCTTACCTTGGTACCCGCTGGCGTCGCGTCCGTAGCGTTGTCGGTGCATGGCCAGTTCCCTGGGTGCTGAATGTTGACGAACAGCGTCTTGTTGTCCGGGGTAAAGGTAATCCCGGTCACTTCGCAACCATTCGGGCCAACGAAGAAGCGCCGCAGGTCCACCTGGTTCTGCGCGTTCACCGGCACCTGTTTGCCGCCGGCGTCCACCAGGTTGGTGGGGATCACCGCCAGTAGCTGGTCGTTGGTGTAGTCGGTGACAGTGCTTTCGCCGTTGTCGGTCTCGAACCACAGCACGCCACGGCTATCGAAGCTCATGCCGTCCGGGCTGGCGAACTGGTTCAGTTCGGTGAGGCCGGAACGGTTGATGTCGGCGGTACCGGCAGCGTTGGCGCCAAACACGAAGATGTCCCAGGCGAAGCTCAACTGGTCGTCGCTGTCGTGCCAGCGGATGATATGGCCATGGCGGTTCGGCCCGCGCGGGTTGGCGGCATCGGCTTTTTCCGGGGTGCGCGCACTGTTGTTGGTCAGGGTCAGGTACACGTCGCCGTTCAGCGGATTGACCGTGGTCCACTCCGGGCGGTCCATTGGCGTTGCGCCCACGGCATCGCCGGCACCCCGGGTGTTGAGCAGGATGCCCGGCAGGTCACCGTACAGCGCGCCCAAGGTGCCCCCGCCAGTGGTGGGGGTAGTCACGTCCAGCAGCAGCCAGACGCCAGTGCCGTCGGCATTGAAGCGGGCGACGTACAGCTTGCCTTGGTCCAGGTACTTGGCACCAGTGGCCAGTCGGTCGGCCGGGTTGGCATCGGCGGCATCCCACACGGCGCTGGACACCCACTTGTACACGTATTCGTTGTTGGAGTCGTCACCCATGTACCACACCAGTGGCTTGCCCGGCACCGGCAGGCCCGGGGCGCAGCCTTCGTGGCGGAAGCGGCCCAGTGCGGTACGTTTGGTGGCGAGGGTGCTGCTGTCGTAAGGGTCGATCTCGACGATGTAGCCGTAGGTGCTGGCTTCGTTGCGGTAGTCGTCGGTGGCGCTGGCGCCCTTGGCGGTCACGTCGAAACGGGCGAACTCGTCGGCTTCCTCGCCGGCGTCGCCGGCTGCACTTTCCCATTTGAACTGGCCGCTGGAAGTGCCCACGCCAATGCGCTGCTGGTCTTCAGGGCGGGTGCCCTTGTTGACGAAAATGCCCGGCCAGTTTTCTTCACAGGTGAGGTAGGTGCCCCAAGGCGTATAGCCGTTGCCGCAGTTGTTGTTGGTGCCTCGGCAGTGGGTGCCGGCGGGGGAGTACTTGGTCTTGACGTGTTCGGTGCCACGCAGCGGGCCGCTGATGGCCATGCGCGATGCGGTGGTGAAGCGGCGGTTGAGCGGGTCGTTGTCGACCACCTGCCAGCGGCCATCGGTTTTCTGCAAGCGCACCACGCCAGCGCCGTGGGCGTTGATTTCCTTGCGCACTTCTTCGGCCGGGCGTTTGCCATTGATATCGGTCGTTGGGCCGGCCGGGTGCAGGGCGGCAGTGTCGATGTACTCGAAGTTGATCGCCAGCAGGCCGTCTTCCGAGCTGCCGTTGATGGGGAAGAAATGCATGCCGTCATGGTGCATGCCCATGGCGTTGGCTTGATCGGTCGAGGTATTGCTGCCATCGGCTCGCCACGGCTTGGCGTTGCTGTTCAGCGGCGTACCCCATGGGGCGAGCACGTAGGCGCTGTAGCCGGCGGCGACTGCGCAGGCGTCGGTGCGCGATCCGGGGATGGACTGGAAGCCCAGCGCCATTTTCGGCTTTTCCGGCTCGGTAACGGGCGGCTGGGTGAGCGGATCATCGTTGGCGGAGCCGCCGCTGTCGAAGCAGCCTGCCAGGCCTGTACCGGCGATCATGGCGATGGCTGCGCCCAGGCTGCCGCGCATCACACTGCGGCGGCTGAGGTAGACGTCCATGACAGAGGCCATCGGCAGGTTGCCGCTGTGGTTCCGGTCCAGATTGTCGCCGGTATCTCGACTCATCAGAGTGTCCTTGTACTCGCTGGGTTGAAACAAACCGCGACTATAAGGCGCAAATATGATGATTCGTTGGCAGAAATGTTAACGAGCTTTTAAAGCAACCGGCTCCCGGCATTGCCTGGCCTGCGTGGCTGCGCTGGTAGGGCTCAGGGCCGGATTTCGATCAACGTCCCATCGCGTACCAGGTTCCACACCTCCTGCATGTCACGGTTACGCATGGCAATGCAGCCATCGGTCCAGTCCAGGGTGTGGAAATACCATTCCGGGTATTCATCGTTGATCGGTGTGCCGTGGATCATGATCATGCTGCCGGCACTCACCCCTTCACGGGTAGCGCGGGCGGCATCGTTGCTGTTCGGGTAATTGATGTGCATGGCCAGGTTGAAGCGATCGCTCTGCTTGCGCCAGTCCAGCCAGTACAGGCCCTCTGGGGTCTTCTTGTCGCCCTCGCGCTGCTTGGCGCCCTTGGGCTGCTTGCCCAGGGAAATGCGGTAGGTCTTCAGCGGCTCGCCACGGCTGATCAATTGCAGGCGCCGCTCGGACTTGATCACCAGCACCTTATCGATCAGCGGTTGCATCGCCTGCTGCGAGGGCGACGGGGATGCCGCGGCCTGCACAGGCTTGCGAATGATGGTCTCGGTAAATGCCGCCTGGGACACCGAGGTAACGCAAAGGCAGAAAATGGCAAGCAACCAGCGCATGTAACGGTATCCCTGAAGGCGTCTAGGTATTGGGTGAAACGAGCATCGGCGGCAGGTATTCATGGCCTATGGGGTAGTGCGCCCCGATGCGGTCGCGATAGTAGCATTCTAGTGTGCGCGTGACTGTGCGGAAAGCCAGCTCACCCCAGGGAATCTCGTGTTCCTCGAACAGCCGCACCTCCAGGCTCTCGACGCCCACAGCGAAATCCAGGTCTGCCAGTTCGGCGCGGAAGAACACATGCACCTGGTTGATGTGCGGCAGGTCGAACAGCTGGTACAGGCTGGTTGCGCCGACCCGGGCGCAGGCTTCCTCCACCGTTTCGCGACGGGCGGCCTGGTCGAGGGTTTCGCCGTTCTCCATGAAACCGGCGGGCAGGGTCCAGAAACCGCGGCGCGGCTCGATGGCGCGGCGGCACAGCAGCACCTGGCTGCCCCAGGTGGGCAGCACGCCGGCGACGACGTTGGGGTTCTGGTAGTGGATGGTCTGGCAAGCCTCGCAGACATACCGCAGGCGGCTGTCGCCTTCGGGGATCCGCAGGGTGACCGGGTGGCCGCACGCGCTGCAGTAGTTCATGGCACTATCCTTTATGTTCCGGGCTATCTTGGCGCGGCCGCAGGCGCGCCGCAAGCGCGGGGGCTTGGGTGCCACGCGGCTTTGGTGCATCATGCAAGGCAGGCCTTGGATACGAGCGTGCGCAATGCTGGACGAGCTACTTCGCCGAATGAGCAACCACCAACCCGCGTCACTGGAAACCGACCGGCGGTTCCCCGAAGCGGCGGTTCTTTTGCCCATTACCCGTAGCGAAGCGCCCGAACTGGTCTTGACCCTGCGCGCCCAGGGGCTGTCCACCCATGGCGGTGAAGTGGCTTTTCCCGGAGGCCGCCGCGACCCGGAAGACCCGGACCTGGTGTTCACCGCGCTGCGCGAAGCCGAGGAAGAAATTGGCTTGCCGCCGGGTCTGGTCGAGGTGATCGGCCCGCTGAGCCCGCTGATTTCACTGCATGGCCTGAAAGTGACACCATTCGTCGGCGTTATCCCCGACTTCGTCGAATACCGCGCCAACGACGCCGAGATCGCGGCAGTATTCACCGTGCCGCTGGAATTTTTCCGCCAGGACCCGCGTGACCATACCCACCGTATCGATTACCAGGGCCGCAGCTGGTATGTACCCAGCTATCGCTATGGCGAATACAAGATCTGGGGCTTGTCGGCGATCATGATCGTCGAACTGGTCAACCTGCTGTTCGATGCCGGCATCAGTTTGCATCAGCCCCCTGAGCGGTACATCGAAAACTGAGCGGGGCCAACCCCGTCGTCTGTGTTCCAGCCTGAGGAGCAAGCATGAAGTACCGCCTGGGCGACCTGCGGGTCGAGAGCCACCCCACCAGTTGGGCCGCGCCTAACGCCACGCTGATCGGCAACGTGCGCCTGCAAGCCAATGCCAGTGTGTGGTTTGGCGCAGTGCTGCGCGGCGACAACGAGCTGATCGAGATCGGCGAAGACAGTAACGTGCAGGACGGCACGGTGATGCACACCGACATGGGGTCGCCGCTGACCTTGGGCAAGGGCGTGACCGTCGGTCACAATGCCATGCTGCATGGCTGCACGGTCGGTGACTACAGCCTGGTCGGCATCAATGCGGTGATCCTAAATGGCGCGCGTATTGGCAAGCATTGCATCATCGGCGCCAACGCGCTGATTCCCGAAGGCAAGGAAATTCCTGACGGTTCGCTGGTGATGGGTTCGCCGGGCAAGGTGGTGCGCGAGCTGACCGAGCAGCAGAAGCGCCTGCTGGAAGCCAGCGCCGCCCATTACGTGCACAATGCCCGGCGTTATGCGCGGGAGTTGGTAATTGACGATGAGTAATGTTGTGGAACGGCCGGTGGCCTCGCCCTGCGTGAGCATCTGTGCGTTGGACGAGCAGGACATCTGCACTGGCTGCCAGCGTAGCGTGGCCGAGATCGGCCGCTGGGGGCGGATGGACAATGACGAGCGCCGCGCGGTGCTCAAGCGTTGCCATGAACGGGCAGTTGAGGCTGGCCTGATCCTCTAGTCTGATGCAGAACCCTGTGGGAGCGGGCATGCCCGCGAAACCGCCACCGCGGTACATGGCACCGGCTCCGCCGGTGTTCGCGGGCACGCCCGCTCCTACAGGTACAGCATGAGCCTGGAGGGTTACGGATCATCTTTAGGAGCGGGTTTACCCGCGAACGGCTCGACGGTAATCTGTACCGCTTGCCCACAGATTACCCGCCATGTTCTATCTGCTTGCCTATATCAGCAGCGTAGTGCTGATCAACTACGCCTTTTCCAGTGCCCCGCACCTGGACGTCATCTGGTCTGCCTGGGGCGGCCTGGTGTTCATCCTGCGCGACATGGTGCAAACCCGCTTCGGCCACGGCGCCCTGGTCGCCATGCTGGTGGCGCTGGTGCTGTCGTATGTGACCTCGGAGCCGGCCATCGCCCTGGCCAGCGCCACCGCGTTCTTCATTTCCGAACTGATCGACTGGCTGGTGTTCAGCGTCACCCGGCGGCCGCTGCGTGACCGCCTGTGGTTGAGTTCGGCGTTGAGCATTCCGGTGGACACCTTCATCTTCTTCGGCATGATCGGTGCCTTGGCCCCGGCGGTGGTCGGCACGGCCATGGCCTCCAAGTTCACCGGTGTCACCGCGGTGTGGCTGGCCATGGCATTTCGCGCCCGGCGGGCTGCTGCGGCCAGCTGATGGTGTAGAATAACGGTCCTTTTTCAGCGGGTCGCGCCAAGCCGGGTGCGGCCCCGGATGCCTTCGAGGACCTGAAATGACCCGTATCGGAACCCCCTTGTCGCCTACTGCGACCCGTGTATTGCTGTGCGGCTGTGGCGAGCTGGGCAAGGAAGTGGTGATCGAGCTGCAGCGCCTGGGCGTCGAAGTGATCGCCGTCGACCGCTATGCCAATGCCCCGGCCATGCAGGTTGCGCACCGCAGCCACGTGGTCAACATGCTCGATGGCGTGGCCTTGCGTGCCGTGATCGAGGCCGAGAAGCCGCACTACATCGTTCCGGAAATCGAAGCCATCGCCACCGCCACCCTGGTCGAGCTGGAAAACGAAGGCTTCAACGTGGTGCCCACCGCCCGCGCGACCCAGCTGACCATGAACCGCGAAGGTATCCGCCGCCTGGCCGCCGAAGAGCTGGAGCTGCCAACTTCGCCGTACCATTTCGCCGACACCTACGAAGACTTCGCCAAGGGCGTGGCCGATGTAGGCTACCCATGCGTGGTCAAGCCGGTCATGAGCTCGTCGGGCAAGGGCCAGAGCCTGCTGCGCAGCGACGCCGACCTGCAGAAGGCCTGGGACTATGCCCAGGAAGGCGGCCGCGCCGGCAAGGGCCGGGTGATCGTCGAGGGCTTTATCGACTTCGACTACGAAATCACCCTGCTGACCGTGCGTCATGTGGGGGGCACCACCTTCCTCGAACCGGTCGGCCATCGCCAGGAGAAGGGCGACTACCAGGAGTCCTGGCAGCCCCAGGCCATGAGCGAGAAAGCGCTGGCCGAGTCGCAACGTGTGGCCAAGGCGGTCACCGATGCGCTGGGTGGCCGGGGCCTGTTTGGCGTGGAACTGTTCGTGAAAGGCGACCAGGTGTGGTTCAGCGAAGTCTCGCCGCGCCCGCATGACACCGGCCTTGTGACCCTGATTTCCCAGGACCTGTCGCAGTTCGCCCTGCACGCCCGCGCCATTCTCGGGCTGCCTATCCCGGTGGTGCGCCAGTTCGGCCCTTCGGCCTCGGCGGTGATCTTGCCGCAGGGGCAGTCGCAGCAGACCAGCTTCGCCAACCTGGGTGCAGCCTTGAGCGAGCCGGATACTGCCATCCGCCTGTTCGGCAAGCCGGAAATCAACGGTACCCGCCGCATGGGTGTGTGCCTGGCGCGCGACGAGTCGGTTGAAGCGGCGCGGGCCAAGGCGACCCGCGCTTCGCAGGCGGTCAAGGTCGAGTTCTAAGCTGGAGGCTGCAAGCTGCAAGAGAATGCGCATCTCTTGTAGCTTGCAGCTTGAGACTCACAGCTGTGTATTGCGGGTCTCTTTCAGGCACAGCACAGCGATCAAGCTGATCACTGCGGCTGCCGACACATAGCCCCCCACCCAGCTCAAACCGCCCATGCTCACCAGCTTCTGGGCGAAGAACGGGGCCGCCGAGGCGCCGACAATCCCACCCAGGTTATACGCCGCCGAAGCGCCGGTGTATCGCACATGGGTTGGGAACAGCTCCGGTAGCAAAGCCCCCATCGGTGCAAAGGTCACCCCCATCAGGAACAGCTCGATGGCCAGGAACAGTGCCACGCCGGCGGTAGAGCCCGAGGTCAGCAAAGGCTCCATGGTAAAGCCCGACGCCACCGCCAGCAGGCCGCCGACGATCAGCACCGGCTTGCGCCCGTAGCGGTCGCTGAGCCAGGCCGACAGCGGCGTCGCCAGCGCCATGAATACCACTGCAAAGCACAGCAGGCCGAGGAACGTCTCCCGGCTGTACCCCAGCGTGGTCACACCGTAGCTCAGCGAGAACACGGTGGAGATATAGAACAGCGCATAGCACACCACCATGGCGGCAGCGCCCAGCAGGGTAGGGCGCCAGTGCCTGGCGAACAGGTCGACCACCGGCATTTTCACCCGCTCATGGCGGGCAACAGCCTTGGCGAACACGGGGCTTTCCTCCAGCTTCAGGCGCACATACAGGCCTACCAGCACCAGGGCGGCGCTGAGCAGGAACGGGATACGCCAGCCCCACTCACGGAACTGCTCGTCGCTCAGAGTCAGGGCCAGGGTCAGGAACAGGCCGTTGGCCGCCAGGAAGCCGATCGATGGCCCCAATTGCGGGAACATGCCGAACCAGGCGCGCTTGCCCTCCGGGGCGTTTTCAGTGGCCAGCAGCGCAGCGCCGCCCCATTCGCCGCCCAAGCCCAGGCCTTGGCCAAAGCGCAGCAGGCAAAGGATGATCGGTGCCCATACACCGATGCTGTCATAGCCCGGCAGCACGCCGATGGCCGTGGTAGACACACCCATCAGCAGCAGCGAGGCGACCAGGGTCGATTTGCGGCCGATGCGGTCGCCAAAATGGCCGAACAGTGCCGAGCCCAGCGGCCGGGCAAGAAAGGCAATGCCAAAGGTCAGGAAGGCCGCCAGCATCTGTGCGGTGCCCGAGCCGGAGGGGAAAAACACCGGCCCGATGACCAGGGCGGCAGCCGTGGCGTAAACGTAGAAGTCGTAGAACTCGATGGCGGTGCCAATGAAACTGGCAGTGGCTACCCGAGCGGGCGAGTTGACCGGCGCCGCAGGGGCTTGGGCATAGGTGCTGCTTGTCATTAAGTAGGTCCCTAACAGTCTGGTCCGGCTCCGTGGGCTTGGTCCACGACGGGCTGCGCTGCAGAGGCAGGCACGGCGGCGCGGGCGCCGGAGCGTTTTGTTGTTGTGTGCGCCCGACTGACGATAGCCCAAGGGGGATAGGGGCGGGGGCGGGCACTGTTCAGGGTGTGGAAGCAGGACCGCGGGGCGTGTCAGTGGGGCGGACTGGCCGTGAAACGCCGGGTGCGGGTAGCAGGCGTGGCGGCGGGGCTGGGTAAGCGTGGGGCGAGTATAGCTAGCGCGCCAGGGTCCACACCAGTACCTTGCTGGCACAATTGTCCTCGGTTTCGAGGATCTCCAGGCGATAGCGGCCGATCTTCAGGCAAACGGCACTTTCGGGAATGCTTTCCAGTGCTTCGGTCACCAGGCCGTTCAGGGTTTTCGGCCCCCCGTCGCAGGGCAGGTGCCAGCCCAGGCTGCGGTTGATTTCACGCAGCGAGGCAGTGCCATCGATGACGAATGTGCCATCGGGCTGCGGATGCACGTGCGGGTTTTCCAGGCTCTGTTCGTCTTCGAACTCGCCGACGATTTCTTCGAGAATGTCTTCCAGGGTGACGATACCCAGCACTTCCCCGTACTCGTCCACCACCACACCCAGGCGCCGTTGCTGCTTGTGGAAGTTCAGCAGTTGCATTTGCAGCGGTGTGCTTTCGGGCACGAAATACGGCTCGTAGCAGGCCCCGTGCAGCGCCTCCAGGGTCAACTCGGCCTTGGGCAGCAAATGGCTGATCAGCTTGGTGTTGAGGATCGCCTCAATCTGGTTGATGTCGTTGTGGTACACCGGCAGGCGGGTGTGGCGGCTGACGATCAGCTGTTCGATGATGCGCTCGATCGGCTCGTCGAGGTTGATGCCGTCCACTTCGCTGCGCGGCACCAGGATGTCGTTGACGGTGACCTTGTCCAGCGCCTGCAGGCCGTCGAGCAGGCCGTGGCGGGGCGCTTCGTGGCGCTCGTCTTCATCCGGGTCGTCATCTTCCTGCGGGTGCAGGGGCACTGCGGCCGGCTGCGTGCGGAACGGGCGCAAGATCAGTTTGGCGCAACCGTCGAGCAGGCAGGCGAACGGCTGCAGCAGCGTGAGCGGCGCTTTCAGCAGGCTTACGCCCAGGCCGGCCAGTGCTTGCGGGTTGCGCCGCGCCAGGCGCCGCGGCAGGAACTCGGCAAACACCAACAAGGCCACGGCAGCGGCCAGCCCGGCCAGCCAGAAGCCGTGTTCGCCGTCGTAGCGCTGCCCGACCAGGCACGCCAGGCCCAGGACCAGCAGTTTGCCGAGGCTGGCGCACAGCACCAGCGCCTGGGCGGGCAACGCTGGCTGGCCATCATCGCCACTGCGTAGCGCGCCAGTGAGTTGCAGGCGCGCAACGTCCACAGCAGTGAACAGCGCTGCCCAGAGCAGCGCCAATGCCAGCGTGACCAGTAGCGGTGCGTACGGCAGGGTGTCCATGGGGGGCCGTCAGATATGCAGAATGAATTCGCGAACCAGCTTGCTGCCGAAATAGGCCAGCATCAGCAGGCAGAAACCGGCCAGCGTCCAGCGAATGGCCTTGTGGCCACGCCAACCCAGGCGGGTTCGCCCCCACAGCAGCACGCTGAATACGACCCAGGCAACGCAGGCCAGCAAGGTCTTGTGCACCAGGTGCTGGGCGAACAGGTTTTCGAGGAACAGCCAGCCGGAGATCAGCGACAGCGACAGCAGGCACCAGCCGGCCCAGAGGAAGCCGAACAACAGGCTTTCCATGGTTTGCAGCGGCGGGAAGTTGCGGATCAGCCCGGACGGGTGCTTGTTCTTCAGCTGGCGGTCCTGCAGCAGCAGCAGCAGCGACTGGAACACGGCAATGGTGAACAGCCCATAGGCCAGGATCGACAACAGGATGTGCGCAAGAATGCCCGGCTCCTCGTCGATCAGTGGCACCGTGCCGGGTGGCGCGAACTGCGCCAGCAAGGCCGTTACCGCGCCCAGCGGGAACAGCAGCACCAGCAGGTTTTCCACCGGTATGCGCAGGCAGGCGAGCAGGGTCAGGGCAATCACCGCCACGGCGATCAGGCTGGCTGCGCTGAAGAAGTCCAGGCTCAGGCCCAGTGGGGTGATCAGCTGGAAGAACAGTGCGCCGGCCTGGGCCAGCACCGCAACGGCACCGAGCAGGCCAAGCAGGCGCTTGTCGGCCTTGCGGCCCTGGGCGAGGTATGAGCCCTGGTAGATGGCCGCTGCTATATAAAGGCCGGCGGCGATCAGGTTGGGGATGAGGCTGGGTGAGGAGAACATAAGTCCTGATTGGCGAGCCTTAAAGAGACGGAGTTTGGCATAGTGAGCTGCAAGCTGGAAGCTGCAAGCCTGAAGCGGGGAGCTTTAAGCGGCAAGCTTCAAGCTTCAAGCGGCAAGCTTCAAGAAAAAGCAGCCATCCCGCGCATCGGCTCTTGCTTGCAGCTTGCCGCTCGGAAGCCAAGGTGGGCGCCGCCGCCGCACTTCGCTATAATCGCCGCCTTGCTGTGCCTGGCGGGTATGCTTTTCCCTACAGGCGCCTGACAAACCTCGGCTTTTACTGGGCCTGAAAGGATCACCATGTTCGAAAACCTGACCGACCGCCTGTCACAGACGCTGCGCCACGTTACCGGCAAGGCCAAGCTGACTGAAGACAACATCAAGGACACGCTGCGCGAAGTGCGCATGGCCCTGCTCGAGGCCGACGTCGCCCTGCCGGTGGTCAAGGATTTCGTCAACAGCGTCAAGGACCGTGCGGTCGGCACCGAAGTGTCGCGCAGCCTCACCCCGGGCCAGGCGTTCGTCAAGATCGTGCAGGCCGAGCTGGAAAGCCTCATGGGCGCGGCCAACGAAGACCTGGCGCTCAATGCCGCCCCGCCTGCCGTGGTACTGATGGCCGGCTTGCAGGGCGCCGGCAAGACCACCACCGCTGGCAAGCTGGCGCGCTTCCTCAAGGAACGCAAGAAAAAGAGCGTGATGGTGGTGTCCGCCGACGTCTATCGCCCGGCGGCGATCAAGCAGCTGGAAACCCTGGCCAACGACATCGGTGTCACCTTCTTCCCGTCCGACATCAGCCAGAAGCCGGTGGCCATTGCCGAAGCGGCCATCCGCGAAGCCAAGCTCAAGTTCATCGACGTGGTTATCGTCGACACCGCCGGCCGCCTGCACATCGATGCCGACATGATGGCCGAGATCAAGGCGCTGCACGCTGCGGTCAAGCCGATCGAAACCCTGTTCGTGGTCGACGCCATGACCGGCCAGGACGCCGCCAACACCGCCAAGGCCTTTGGCGAGGCGCTGCCGCTGACCGGCGTGGTATTGACCAAGGTCGACGGTGACGCCCGTGGCGGTGCTGCGCTGTCGGTGCGTGCCATCACCGGCAAGCCGATCAAGTTCATCGGTATGGGTGAAAAAACCGAGGCCCTCGAGCCGTTCCACCCCGACCGCGTGGCCTCGCGCATCCTGGGCATGGGCGATGTGCTCAGCCTGATCGAGCAGGCCGAGCAGACCATCGACAAGGCCAAGGCCGACAAGCTCGCCAAGAAGCTGAAGAAGGGCAAGGGCTTCGACCTCGAAGACTTCCGCGACCAGCTGCAGCAAATGAAGAACATGGGCGGCCTGGGTGGCCTGATGGACAAGCTGCCGAGCATCGGCGGGGTCAACCTGTCGCAGATGGGCAACGCCCAGGGCGCGGCCGAGAAGCAATTCAAGCAGATGGAAGCGATCATCAACTCCATGACCCCGGCCGAGCGCCGCGACCCTGACCTGATCAGCGGTTCGCGCAAGCGCCGTATCGCCCTGGGTTCCGGTACCCAGGTGCAGGACATCGGCCGGCTGATCAAGCAGCACAAGCAGATGCAGAAGATGATGAAGAAGTTCTCTGCCAAGGGCGGCATGGCTAAGATGATGCGCGGCCTGGGCGGTATGCTCCCGGGCGGCGGCATGCCCAAGCTGTAACACGTATTCCGGGTGCCTGCCTTTCGTCGGGCAGGCGCCCAGAACCCCCGCCATGGCGGGGCAACGGCCGCGAATTTCGCGGCGCAACCGGCAAATCTGGACGGCGGGGCGGTGCCTTGCCGAAAAAGTCATTTGCAAATGTCCGTGTATTCCCCGAGAATATGCGGCCTTTTGGGCACCCGTGTGCCTATTTGGCATTCAGATTTGCAGTAAAAACTGCAACACCGACTATAGGAACGATGTTCACATGGTAACCATTCGTCTGGCCCGTGGCGGCTCGAAAAAGCGCCCATTCTACCACCTGACCGTGACCAACTCGCGTAACGCCCGTGACGGCCGTTTCGTTGAGCGCGTTGGCTTCTTCAACCCGATCGCATCGGGCGCCGAAGTCAAGCTGTCGGTCAACCAGGAGCGCGTCACCTACTGGCTGAGCCAGGGCGCACAGCCGTCTGAGCGCGTTGCTCAGCTGCTGAAGGACGCTGCCAAGGCTGCTGCCTGAAACGTATGAACGCGACGCCAGAAAAGGCTGACGACCTCATCGTCGTTGGCAAGATTTTTTCGGTTCACGGCGTTCGCGGCGAGGTGAAGGTGTATTCCTTTACCGATCCGATTGAAAACCTGTTGGATTATCCGCGCTGGACGCTTCGGCATGAAGGCAAGGTAAAGCAGGTCGAGCTGGTCAGCGGTCGTGGCTCCCAAAAGGGCCTGGTCGTGAAACTGAAAGGCCTCGATGATCGTGATGAAGCCCGGCTTCTGAGCGGTTACGAAATCTGCATTGCGCGGAGCCTTTTGCCCAACCTGGCTGCCGACGAGTACTACTGGTACCAGTTGGTGGGTCTGAAGGTCATCAACCAGGACGAACACCTGTTCGGCAAGGTCGATCACCTGTTGGAGACTGGCGCGAACGATGTAATGGTGGTCAAGCCCTGTGCGGGCAGCCTGGATGATCGCGAGCGGCTGTTGCCCTATACGGAGCAATGCGTGCTGGCAATCGACCTGGAAGCAGGCACGATGCGGGTTGAGTGGGACGCGGATTTCTAAACGATGGGTAACCTTCGCGTAGATGTCATCACGTTGTTCCCCGAGATGTTCTCGGCCATCACGGAGTACGGCATTACCAGCCGCGCGGTGAAACAAGGGTTGCTTCAGGTGACTTGCTGGAACCCGCGGGACTACACCACAGATCGTCACCATACGGTAGATGATCGGCCGTTTGGCGGTGGTCCGGGCATGGTGATGAAAATCAAGCCTCTGGAAGATGCACTGGTTAGCGCCAGGCAGGCAACCGGAGCTGCGGCGAAGGTGATCTACCTTTCGCCACAAGGCCGCAAGCTGACTCAGCAAGCGGTCAAAGGCCTGGCCGAACAGGAGTCGTTGATCCTGATCGCCGGTCGTTATGAGGGCATCGACGAGCGCTTTATCGAGGCTCATGTCGATGAGGAGTGGTCGATTGGTGACTATGTGCTTTCCGGTGGCGAGCTGCCGGCCATGGTACTGATCGATGCGGTTACGCGGCTGCTGCCCGGAGCTTTAGGGCATGTGGACTCGGCGGAAGAGGATTCCTTTACCGACGGTCTGCTTGATTGCCCGCACTACACCCGGCCTGAGGTGTATGCGGATCAGCGTGTTCCCGACGTGTTGCTAAGTGGCAACCATGCACACATCCGGCGTTGGAGGATGAAGCAGTCCCTTGGTAGGACCTTCGAACGACGCGCCGATCTTCTGGAAAGTCGCTCGCTTTCTGGAGAAGAGAAGAAGCTGCTCGAGGAATATCTCCGCGAGCGGGACGATAGTTAAACGTATCGATGGTGGATCGCGTATCCATCTTAGGAGCACAGCATGACCAACAAGATCATCCAGCAGCTCGAAGCCGAGCAGATGAGCAAGGAAATCCCGACCTTCGCGCCAGGCGACACCGTTGTCGTTCAGGTTAAAGTGAAGGAAGGTGAGCGTTCCCGTCTGCAGGCGTTCGAAGGCGTCGTTATCGCCAAGCGTAACCGCGGTCTGAACAGCGCCTTCACCGTGCGCAAGATCTCCAGCGGCGTTGGCGTAGAGCGTACCTTCCAGACCTACAGCCCGCAAATCGACAGCCTGGCCGTGAAACGTCGTGGTGACGTGCGTAAAGCCAAGCTGTACTACCTGCGCGACCTGTCCGGCAAAGCCGCTCGCATCAAGGAAAAACTGTCCTGAGTACAGTTTGCCCGGTGGCCGAGGCCGCCTAGCGAGAGAAAAGCAGCCTTCGGGCTGCTTTTTTGCTTTTTCAACCTTCAGAAGATCGAATTGCGATGACTACCCGAGACCAGGAAATTCAGCGCCGCACAGAACTGTCGGTTACCCGCGTGACCAAGGCGGTGTTCCCCAACACCACCAACCACCACAACACCCTGTTCGGCGGTACTGCGCTGGCCTGGATGGACGAGGTGTCGTTCATCGCTGCCACGCGCTTCTGCCGCCTGCCGCTGGTGACCGTGTCCACCGACCGCATCGACTTCAAGCACCCGATCCCGGCCGGCTCGATCGTCGAGTTGGTGGGCACGGTGATCAAGGTTGGCAACACCAGTTTGCAGGTGCAAGTGGATGTGTTCGTAGAAAACATGTACCTGGACGGCCGTGAGCGTGCGATCCATGGGGTGTTCAGCTTTGTCGCCATCGACGAGGACAAGCGCCCGGTGCCGGTTTTGCCCCAGGCCTGAGTTCTTCTGCACTGGCCCTTCCGCCGGCGCGCCCGCTTCTACAAGCCATGCAAAGCATTCAAAGCCTGTGCAGGCCCTGTGGGAGCGGGCGTGCCCGCGAAGAGGCCGGTACAGACAACCCCCAGGCTGCTGTGAAACACTAGCCCCATCTCCAACACCCAGCAGCCCTGAATGCCCGCCCTAGACCACCCCCTGATCGACCAGTTCCTCGACGCCCTGTGGCTTGAGAAAGGCCTGTCCGACAACACCCGCGTGTCCTACCGCAGTGACCTGGCCCTGTTCAACGGCTGGCTGCATGAGCGCTCCGTGGCGCTGCCCGACGCTGGCCGCGACCTGATTCTCGACCACCTGGCCTGGCGCCTGGAGCAAGGCTACAAGCCGCGCTCCACGGCACGTTTCATCTCCGGCCTGCGCGGCTTCTTCCGTTACCTGTTGCGGGAAAAGCTGGTGGCCATCGACCCGACCTTGCAGGTCGACATGCCGCAACTGGGCAAGCCTTTACCCAAGTCGCTGTCCGAAGCGGACGTCGAAGCCCTGCTGCAGGCCCCGGACCTGGGCGAGGCCATCGGCCAGCGTGACCGCGCCATGCTCGAAGTGCTGTACGCCTGTGGTCTGCGCGTCACCGAACTGGTCAGCCTGGCCCTCGATCAGGTCAACCTGCGCCAGGGCGTGCTGCGGGTCATGGGCAAAGGCAGCAAAGAGCGCCTGGTTCCCATGGGCGAAGAAGCCGTGGTATGGCTGGAGCGTTACCTGCGCGGTGGCCGTGCCGAACTGCTCAATGGCCGCCCCAGTGATGTACTGTTCCCCAGCCTTCGCGGCGAGCAGATGACCCGCCAGACCTTCTGGCACCGCATCAAGCACCATGCCCGCGTGGCCGGTATCGACAAGCCGCTGTCCCCGCATACGCTGCGCCATGCGTTTGCTACCCATTTGCTCAACCATGGCGCCGACCTGCGCGTGGTGCAGATGCTGTTGGGCCACAGCGACCTGTCGACCACGCAGATCTACACCCATGTGGCCAAGGCTCGCCTGCAACAGTTGCACGCCCAGCACCACCCGCGTGGATGAATGTTTTTCATGTTCCGCCGACCGGTCCTTGCCAGGCCCTTCACCAGCAGCGTGATGTGGTAGGCTTGGGCGGTTTGCACCAAGGGCCGCACGCTCACCGCTCTTTTTCGCCGGTGGCGCCCTCCGGTCCCTGTCCGCCTTCAGGAGTTCCCATGCGCGTGACCCAGTTTTTCGCCGCCGCCGCGTTGGCGCTGGCCAGTACCTTTGCGCTTGCCGCGGCAACCGACAGCAATGCCGGTGCCGAGCAGGCCATCCGTAAATCACTGCAAAACCTTGAGCTGGAAGTACCCGTGGAAAGCGTGGCCAGCAGCCCGCTGAACGGCCTGTACGAAGTCAAGCTGCAGGGCGGCCGGGTGCTCTACGCCAGCGCCGATGGCCAGTTCGTGATGCAGGGGTATCTGTTCCAGATCCAGAACGGCAAGCCGGTCAACCTTACCGAAAAAACCGAACGCCAAGGCGTGGCCAAGCTCATCAATGGCATTCCAGCCGCCGAGATGGTGGTTTATCCTGCCAAGGGCGAAACCAAGTCGCATATCACCGTTTTTACCGACACCACCTGCCCGTATTGCCACAAGCTGCACGCCGAAGTGCCTGAACTGAACCGCCGCGGTATCGAAGTGCGCTATGTCGCCTTCCCGCGCCAGGGCCTCGGTTCGCCGGGTGACCAGCAATTGCAGGCGGTGTGGTGCTCCAGCGACCGCCGGGCGGCGATGGACAAAATGGTCGAAGGCGAGGAAATCAAGGCGGCCAAGTGCGCCAACCCGGTCGGCAAGCAGTTCCAGCTGGGCCAGTCGATCGGTGTCAACGGCACGCCGGCCATCGTGCTGGAAAGCGGCCAGGTCATTCCGGGCTACCAGCCGGCACCACAGGTCGCCAAGCTGGCACTGGCCAAGTAATCCAATTCAGTACGCCGTCGTCATGGGGTGACGGCATGTTTCACGGTCGGCAAGGTGCCGGCCGTTCAATGGGGAGTTCACAGTGAAACCGGTCAAAGTAGGCATCTGTGGGTTGGGGACCGTCGGTGGCGGAACCTTCAATGTACTTCAGCGCAACGCCGAGGAGATTGCCCGTCGTGCCGGGCGCGGTATTGAAGTGGCACAGATCGCCATGCGCTCGCAGAACCCGAACTGCCAGATTACCGGTACCCCCATTACCGCTGATGTGTTCGACGTTGCGAGCAACCCCGAGATCGACATCGTCATCGAGCTGATCGGCGGCTACACCATCGCCCGCGACCTGGTGCTCAAGGCCATCGAGAACGGCAAGCACGTGGTCACCGCCAACAAGGCGCTGATCGCCGTGCACGGCAACGAAATCTTTGCCAAGGCCCGGGAAAAAGGCGTGATCGTCGCCTTCGAAGCGGCCGTGGCCGGCGGCATCCCGGTGATCAAGGCCATCCGTGAAGGCCTGTCGGCCAACCGCATCAACTGGCTGGCCGGCATCATCAACGGTACCGGCAACTTCATCCTCACCGAAATGCGCGAAAAGGGCCGGGCCTTCCCCGACGTGCTGGCCGAAGCGCAGGCGCTGGGCTACGCCGAAGCCGACCCTACCTTCGACGTCGAAGGCATCGATGCTGCGCACAAGCTGACCATCCTCGCCTCCATCGCGTTCGGCATTCCGCTGCAGTTCGACAAGGCCTACACCGAAGGCATCACCCAGCTGACCACCGCTGACGTGAACTACGCCGAGGCCCTCGGCTACCGCATCAAGCACCTGGGCGTGGCCCGGCGCACCGCGGAAGGCATCGAGTTGCGCGTGCACCCGACCTTGATCCCTGCCGACCGCCTGATCGCCAACGTCAACGGCGTGATGAACGCCGTGATGGTCAACGGTGACGCCGCAGGTTCGACCCTGTACTACGGTGCCGGTGCCGGCATGGAGCCAACCGCCTCGTCGGTGGTTGGCGACCTGGTCGACGTGGTCCGTGCCATGACCTCCGACCCGGAAAACCGCGTACCGCACCTGGCCTTCCAGCCCGATTCGCTGTCGGCCCACCCGATCCTGCCGATCGAAGCCTGCGAGAGCGCCTACTACCTGCGTATCCAGGCCAAGGATCACCCAGGCGTGCTGGCCCAGGTGGCCAGCATCCTTTCCGAGCGTGGTATCAACATCGAGTCGATCATGCAGAAGGAAGCCGAGGAACAGGACGGCCTGGTACCGATGATCCTGGTCACCCACGGCGTGGTCGAGCAGCGCATCAATGATGCCATCGTCGCCCTGGAAGCCCTGCAGGACGTGGTCGGCAAGGTTGTGCGCATTCGCGTCGAGCAGCTCAACTAACAAATATTGCCGATGGGCCGCCAGTGCGGCCCCGGCCCCAGCATCGAAGGTTTGCACCCATGCGCTATATCAGTACCCGCGGCCAGGCACCGGCCCTGAATTTCGAAGACGTGCTGCTGGCTGGCCTGGCCAGTGACGGCGGCCTGTATGTGCCGGAAAACCTGCCACGTTTCACCCAGGAAGAAATCGCTTCGTGGGCCGGCCTGCCGTACCACGAACTGGCCTTCCGGGTCATGCGCCCGTTCGTTGAAGGCAGCATCGCCGACGCCGACTTCAAGAAGATCCTCGAAGAAACCTACGGCGAGTTCGCCCACGCAGCGGTGGCCCCGCTGCGCCAGCTGAACAGCAACGAATGGGTACTCGAGCTGTTCCACGGCCCAACCCTGGCGTTCAAGGACTTTGCCTTGCAACTGCTCGGGCGCCTGCTCGACCACGTGCTGGCCAAGCGCAACGAGCGCGTGGTGATCATCGGCGCCACCAGTGGTGACACCGGCTCCGCGGCCATCGAAGGCTGCCGCCGTTGCGACAACGTCGACATCTTCATCCTGCACCCGCACCAGCGCGTGTCGGAAGTACAGCGCCGGCAGATGACCACCATTTTCGGTGACAACATCCACAACATCGCCATCGAAGGCAACTTCGACGATTGCCAGGAAATGGTCAAGGCCAGCTTCGGCGACCAGTCGTTCCTCAAGGGCACCCGCCTGGTGGCCGTGAACTCGATCAACTGGGCGCGCATCATGGCCCAGATCGTCTACTACTTCCATGCCGCCCTGCAGTTGGGTGGGCCGTCGCGTTCCGTGGCGTTCTCGGTGCCGACCGGCAACTTTGGCGACATTTTTGCCGGTTACCTGGCGCGCAACATGGGCCTGCCGGTCAGCCAGCTGATCGTCGCCACCAACCGCAACGACATCCTGCACCGCTTCATGAGCGGCAACCAGTACGTCAAGGAAACCCTGCACGCCACCTTGTCGCCGTCGATGGACATCATGGTGTCGTCCAACTTCGAGCGCCTGCTGTTCGACCTGCACGGCCGCAACGGTGGCGCAATTGCCGAACTGATGGCCAACTTCAAGCAGGGTGGCGGCTTCAGCGTCGAGCAGGACCGCTGGACCGAAGCCCGCAAGCTGTTCGATTCGTTGGCCGTCAGCGACGAGCAGACCTGCGAGACCATCGCCGAGGTGTTCGCTGCCACTGGCGAGGTCCTCGACCCGCACACCGCGATCGGCGTCAAGGCCGCCCGTGAGTGCCGCCGCAACCTGGACACGCCGATGGTGGTGCTGGGTACCGCGCACCCGGTCAAGTTCCCTGAAGCGGTAGAAAAGGCCGGTGTGGGCAAGGCACTCGAGCTGCCGGCGCACCTCAGCGACCTGTTCAGCCGTGAGGAGCGTTGCACGGTGCTGGCCAATGACCTGAAAGCGGTACAGGGCTTTGTCAGCCAGCATGGCAACCGCGGCAAGCCATTGTAATGGGTGTGCCTGGGGCTGCTGCGCAGCCCCGTCGCGATACAAGGCCGCTCCTGCAGGCAACCGCGTTGGCTTCAGCTGACGCGGTATAGCCAGTTCCCGCAGCTTAATCAGAATCATCCTATTCAGGCGGCATTCACCAGCGCCTAAATTAGCCGGTCCTCCCATCAGGAGCGGCTCATGCACCAGACCGTCGTGTTGATTCATCAGGCACGCCCATCGCACCAGATCCTGCTGCACCAGGCCCTCAACGCCCAAGGCGTGTTCGCTGTGCGCATCAGCGCGACCACCGCTGAACTGGATGCCCGCCTTGGCGCCGAACGCCGCCCAGACCTGCTGATTCTCGACCATGCCATGCCAACCAGGGCCGGCCGTGCCCTGCTCGCACGGCTGGCCCAGGCCCGTGCCCTGTTGTTCGTCGGCCAGCCTGCGCCGCAGCGTTTCGACCTGGCCCAAGAGGCGCGCAAGCAAGGCCTGTGGATACTCGCCGAGCTGCCCTGGCCGTTGTCGATGCCGCGCCTGCAGCGCGCCCTGCAGACGCTGCAGGCGCGGCATCGACAACGGCCATAGCAAGGCGAACTTTCCGCTGTGCCCGCGGGTCAGTTGCTCTATATCCCACCACGCAGAGAGTGAACCGGATGGAAAGAATCTGCAGCCTGCTCAACGATGCACTGAGCCCTTATCAGACCCACCTCGGCGTTGCCGACGCCAACGGTAATCGCCAGCTCACGGTTCAAGGCGGCCTCACGGGGGTGACCTTGCAGCGCACTGTCAGTGAGCGCCAGTTACAGGAACACCGCCTGTTGATCGACCTGGTGGATGGTTTGCACCGTGACCTGCAGATAGCCGAGGGGCGGCTGCAGCCTTGCGTGATCGCTGCGCTGCAACAACGCCAGCAACCGCAGGGAACCTTTGCCTAAAGGATTCATCTGACACAGTAGGGGCAGCCAGCCAGCGCTTTGCTCCGGCGCTGGCAAAACTGCCACGGGAAGTCCTCAAGGGCTTTCGCTTGACCCCGGGCGTCCTTCCCCAGCGCCCGGGGTTTCTTTTTTCTGGGTTCTCTACCGGCCCTGTCACGCCGCGGACTCAATTCCCAAGCGCGACGCGGCCTGTGTGGGAGCGGGCGTGCCCGCGAACACCGGCGTAGCCGGTGCCAGCCACCGCGCTGGATTTTTCGCGGGCATGCCCGCTCCCACAAAGTCCCCGCTAAATCAAAAAGTTATGCATTTTTCTCTGGAGCTGCCTTGCCCGCGACAGGGCTGGTGCAGGCATTTAATGTGCTTCGAAGAAACGCTTGCTTTCTTCCAGGTAGTTTCTGCGCGAGACCGGATCCAGCCAGTGGGCATACAGCCCAGGCAGCACGTCCCGTCGCAACGCAGGCAGCAACTGGTCGATATGCGCCACTGCAGCGCGCCCCAGTTCGCTGTCCGAGCACCCCACGTGCAGAAACTGGTAGCGCTCCACCCCCTGCACTGGATAAAACTGATAATCGGCCAGCGCGGCGCCTTGCTGCTGGATCAGGTAACGCACCTCAGGCCAGTAGCCGAGCACCAGGCGCAGGCGCCCCAACTGCTGCATCTGCAGCAGGTTGGCGGTGGCTTCGTTACCGTAATGGCGGCTGAGCACAGTGTCTGGCAGCTGGCGCAAAATGCTGTCGATCTGCAGGCCATAACTGCGTTCGGCAACGACCCCGAGTTTCAGTGCGGTTTTGCTCAGCAAGCCATGCAGGTCTACCTGCTGGCCCTGCAGATAGGGGGCCACCAGTGCCAGGCTTTCCTTGCGGCCCACCAGGCCGCCACTGAGCACGCCCAGGGAGGGCAGGGAGAACTGCACATATTCCTCACGTTGGGGTGTCCACAGCAGCGTCGGGTCGCAGGTGAAGGTGTTGCGGTCCTGCAGCATCTGTATTCCGCGGGCACGGTTGACGCGCTGGATGGTGTGGTCGTACTCGGGCATCTGCGCAATCAACAGGGGCAGCAGTTGGTCGATTACCCCTCGGCCTTGCTCCGGGCCGTCGAAAATGGTGAATGGTGGCAGGTCACGCACCAGCCAGAACAGGCGTTCCTTGGCAATGGCAGGGTGCAGCAGCAATGCGGCCATCAGCCCGCAAAGCAGGACCAGCGGGCGTAGGCGGCGGGCGGCGCGCCTGCGGCCGGGCTGCGCCTGGTTCAGACCGTGCCTGCGGCGCGCAAGCTGGCGATGGCCGCCGCGTCATAGCCAAGGCTGGCCAGCAGTGCCTCGGTGTGCTCGCCAAGGGCCGGGCCCACCCATTCGCTCGAACCTGGGGTTTCCGACAGCTTGGGCACGATGCCAGGCATCTTGAATGGCTTGCCGTCGGGCAGCTTGGCCTGGAGGAACATTTCCCGAGCCAGGTACTGCGGGTCGCTGAACATGTCCTCGGCGGAGTAGATCCGGCTGGCCGGGACCTCGGCGGCGGTCAGCACCTGCATCAGCGTTTCCAGCGGCAGGCTGTTGGCCCAGCGGTCGATCACCCCGTACAGCTCATCCCGGCGAAGGTCGCGGCCATCGTTGCTGGCCAGGCTTGGGTCGTCAGCCAGGTCGGCACGCCCGATGGCCTGCATGAAGCGCTTGAAGATCGCATCGCCGTTGGCGCCGATCTGTACATGCTTGCCGTCGGCGCTGGTGTGGATGGAGGAGGGGGTAATGCCGGGCATGATGTTGCCGGTGCGTTCACGGATAAAACCGAATACATCGAATTCCGGGACCATGCTTTCCATCATGGCGAAGATGGCTTCGTACAGCGCTACGTCCACCACCTGGCCCTGGCCGCCGTTGACCTCCCTGTGGCGCAGCGCCATCAGCGCGCCGATAACGCCCCACAAGGCGGCGATCGAGTCGCCGATCGAAATGCCGGTGCGCACCGGTGGCCGGTCGTCGAAGCCGGTGATGTAGCGCAGGCCGCCCATCGACTCGCCTACGGCACCAAAACCTGGTTGGTCCTTCATTGGCCCGGTCTGGCCAAAGCCCGACAGGCGCACCATGACCAGCCCAGGGTTGAGCGCATGCAGCACATCCCAGCCCAGGCCAAGCTTTTCGAGCACGCCCGGGCGGAAGTTCTCGATCAGGATGTCGGCGTCGGCCAGCAGCCTTTGCAATACCTCGCGGCCTTCGGGGTGTTTCAGGTTGAGGGTCAGCGACTGCTTGTTGCGCGCCTGCACGAACCACCACAGGGAGGTGCCTTCGTACAGCTTGCGCCACTTGCGCAGCGGGTCGCCGCCATCGGGCGACTCGACCTTGACCACCTCGGCACCGAATTCGGCGCAGATGCGCGAGGCGAATGGCCCGGCGATCAGTGTGCCGAGTTCGACAACTTTGAGGCCGGCGAGGGGTTTGCTGGGCGTCGACATGGGGCATCCGTGGCAGTTGGGCAGAGCGGTGGTTTTATCACACGGCGGTTGCGCCGGGTACTGCTGCGGCGCATGGCGAGTGCGGATGGGTTAGACTGTGCGACTTTTCTTTTGCACGAAGCCCGTCGACCATGGCCCAGCCGTCCACCACCTACAAGTTCGAACTGAATCTCACCGATCTTGACCGTAACGTCTACCAAAGCGTCAAGCAGACCATCGCGCGCCACCCTTCGGAAACCGAAGAGCGCATGGCGGTGCGGTTGTTGGCCTACGCGCTCTGGTACAACGAGAACCTGTCGTTCGGCCGTGGCCTGTCGGATGTAGATGAGCCGGCACTGTGGGAAAAGAGCCTGGACGACCGCGTGCTGCACTGGATCGAAGTGGGCCAACCCGATGCCGAGCGCCTGACCTGGTGCTCGCGGCGCACCGAACGCACCAGCCTGCTGGCCTATGGCAGCCTGCGCGTGTGGGAAGGCAAGGTGGTCAGCGCGGTCAAGAACCTCAAGAACCTGAACATCGCCGCAGTGCCGCAGGAGGTGCTGGAAACCCTGGCCGCCGACATGCCGCGCGCCATCAAGTGGGATGTGATGATCAGCGAAGGTACGGTCTTCGTTACCGACGACCGTGGCCAGCACGAAGTGCAACTGCAGTGGCTACTGGGTGAGCGTGGCTGAAGCAACCCATGCGTATCGAACCTCGCCCCCTGCCTGCGACCCTGCCTTTTCTGGGTAACCTGCCACCCTTGCTCACCCGTTTGTATGCCGCACGCGGCGTGCAAAGCGAGGCCGAACTGGACAAAAGCCTTGCGCGGCTGCTGCCGTATCAGCAGCTCAAGGGCATCGAGGCCGGCGTCGACCTGCTGGTCGCTGCCATAGACCAGCGCCAGCGCATTCTCATTGTCGGCGACTTCGACGCCGACGGTGCCACCGCAAGTACGGTTGGGGTGCTGGGCTTGCGTTTGTTGGGGGCAGCCCATGTCGATTACCTGGTGCCCAACCGTTTTGAATACGGTTACGGCCTGACGCCTGAAATCGTCGAAGTTGCCCTGCAGCGCCAGCCGCAGTTGCTGATTACCGTGGACAACGGCATTTCCAGCGTCGACGGGGTGGCCGCTGCCAAGGCCGCTGGGCTGAAAGTGCTGGTGACCGACCATCACTTGCCGGGCGAACAACTGCCCGATGCCGACGCCATCATCAACCCCAACCAGCCGGGTTGCAGCTTCCCGAGCAAGGCGCTGGCCGGGGTCGGTGTCATCTTCTATGTGCTGATGGCCCTGCGCGCGCGGTTGCGCAGCCTGGGCCGCTACGCGACACAACCCCAGCCGAACATCGGTGAACTGCTCGACCTGGTCGCCCTGGGCAGTGTGGCCGATGTGGTGCCGCTGGATGCCAACAACCGCATCCTGGTGCACCAGGGCCTGGAGCGCATCCGTGCCGGCCGTGCCCGCCCGGGCTTGAAGGCCATTCTTGAGGTGGCCCGCCGCGATCACCGGCGCATCACCTCCACCGACCTGGGTTTCATTCTTGGCCCACGCCTGAATGCAGCCGGGCGCCTGGACGACATGAGCCTGGGCATCGAATGCCTGCTGTGCGAAGACCCGGCGCTGGCCCAGGACATGGCGCAGCAGCTGGATGACCTGAACCAGGACCGCAAGTCCATCGAGCAAGGCATGCAGCGCGAGGCGCTGGCCCAGCTCAAGGACCTGCCGGTCGAGTCGATGCCTTACGGCTTGTGCCTGTTCGATGCCGACTGGCACCAGGGCGTGATCGGTATTCTGGCGTCGCGGCTGAAGGAGCGTTACCACCGGCCGACCATTGCCTTCGCCGATGCAGGCGCTGGCATGCTGAAGGGCTCGGCGCGTTCTGTGCCAGGGTTCCATATTCGCGATGCGCTGGATGCCGTGGCGGCGCGCCACCCGCAATTGATCAGCAAGTTCGGCGGCCACGCCATGGCCGCTGGCTTGTCGTTGCCAGAGGCAAATTTCCCGGCCTTTGCCGAGGCTTTCGACGAAGAGGTACGGCGCCAGCTGCGTGAAGACGACCTGACCGGGCGCCTGCTGTCCGACGGCAGCCTGGCGGTGGAAGAATTCCACCTTGATCTGGCCAAGGCGCTACGCAATGCCGGGCCATGGGGCCAGCATTTCCCTGAGCCGCTGTTTCATGGCGTATTCCAGTTGGTGGAGCAGCGCGTGGTGGGCGAGCGGCACTTGAAGGTGGTACTGAAGAGCGAGTGTGGCTCGGTGCGGCTGGATGGCATTGCCTTCGGCATCGACCGCGACGTATGGCCGAACCCGACGGTGAGCTGGGTCGAGTTGGCGTACAAGCTGGATGTGAACGAGTTTCGGGGCAATGAAAGTGTGCAGTTGATGATTGCCCACATGGAACCGCGTTGACCCTGTAGGAGCGGCCTTGTGTCGCGATGGGCTGCAAAGCAGCCCCAGGTTGTCAGCATATATGCACAAGTCCAGGCTTTCAGCACAGCTGCAAAAATTGCCGGGGCTGCCTTGCAGCCCATCGCGACACAAGGCCGCTCCTACAAGGCCCATGTGCCAATGAAGGCGGCAGCGGCCGGCCACAGGTGTCTGTAAACAACTTGCCCAAAATCCCATGGAACCTTCCCCCCAGGCATTCTGGTCTAGTCTGAAGTATGACCGGACCCAGGCCAGGGACGTGCTATTGAGTGTCCGGGCCGGATCACCATTGGAGTTCTTGGGAGGTGCCCTCATGAGCCTGCTGCTCGAGCCTTACACCCTGCGTCAACTGACGTTGCCCAACCGCATCGCCGTTTCGCCGATGTGCCAGTATTCTGCAGCCGATGGCCTGGCCAACGACTGGCACCTCGTTCACCTGGGCAGCCGCGCGGTGGGTGGCGCGGGCCTGGTGATCACCGAGGCCGTGGCGGTTACCGCCGATGGCCGCATCACCGCCGAAGACCTTGGGTTGTGGGCGGACGCACAGATCGCCCCGTTGCAACGCATCACCCGCTTCATCACCGCCCAAGGCGCCGTGCCCGGCATCCAGCTGGCGCACGCCGGGCGCAAGGCCAGTACCTACCGCCCCTGGCTGGGCAAGCACGGTAGCGTCAAACCCGAGGAGGGTGGCTGGCAGCCGGTGGGGCCCTCGAAGATTGCCTTCGACCCGCAACATACAACGCCACGCGAGCTGACCCCGGGCGATATCCAGGAGGTGGTCGGTGCCTTCGTTGCCTCGGCCGAGCGCGCGTTGCAGGCCGGCTTCAAAGTGCTCGAGGTTCACGCCGCCCATGGCTACCTGCTGCACCAGTTCCTGTCACCGCTGAGCAACCAGCGGCGTGACGAATACGGCAGTTGCTTCGAAAACCGCATCCGCCTGACCCTGCAAGTGGTGGAAGCGGTGCGCAAAGTATGGCCTGCCGAATTGCCCCTGTTCGTGCGGGTATCGGCAACCGATTGGGTGGAAGACGGCTGGAACCCGGATGAAACCGTCGAACTGGCCCGGCGCCTGCGTAACCTGGGCGTCGATTTGATCGACGTGTCCTCTGGCGGCACTTCGGTGAACGCCGAAATACCTACCGGCCCCGGCTACCAGACCCGTTTCGCCGAGCGCGTGCGCAAAGAGTCTGAAATTGCCACCGGCACCGTGGGCATGATCACCGAACCTGCGCAGGCCGAGCATATCCTGCGTACCGGCCAGGCCGACCTCATCTTCCTTGCCCGCGAACTGCTGCGCGACCCTTACTGGCCGCTGCATGCCGACGACGATCTGGGCGGTAACAAGGCTACCTGGCCGGCGCAGTACCAGCGCGCTACCAGCCGGGCCAACCCGATTCATGAGTCGGATTTGCGCGACTGATTCTGAAGGAGCGGCCTTGTGTGGCGACAGGGCCGCAGTCTAACCACGAAAATACCTGGGGCACTGCGCGCCCCCGTCGCGACACAAGGCCGCTTGTGTCTTGAGAGGGGATTAGCATCTGGAGTGAGAGCGGTGAATGACAAGCTGAATGCCGCAGGTGCCTAGAGCACGAGTAGGAGCAGAAGCTGTCACTCACCGTTCCACATGTGGGAGCGGGCGTGCCCGCGAACACCGGCGCAGCCGGTGCCAGACACCGCGTCGCCTGCTTCGCGGGCAAGCCCGCTCCCACAATGAATCGCGCAGGCTTTTCAAATTTTGGGAAAGACAGTTGCTCCTACAACAGGCGGGGTGGCCGGTAGCCCTGCGGGGCCGGGCCGGCATCATCGATCGATGTAGGAGCGGGTTCACCCGCGAATACGGTGGTGCCGGCAATGCACAATGCCTGGCAGAAATCGGTCCGCAGGCCCGGCCCTTTCGCGGGTGAACCCGCTTCTACAATGAATCGCGCAGGCTTTTCAAATTTTGGGAAAGACAGTTGCTCCTACCTAGAACGCGGTTGAGCGGACCCAGCGTGACCGAGCATGATAATCAATGCTTGATCATCACATGCCGCACACAGGTGTAGTCCTCCAGCCCATACATCGACATGTCCTTGCCGTACCCCGAGTGTTTCTGCCCGCCGTGGGGCATTTCACTGACCAGCATGAAATGGGTATTCACCCAGGTGCAGCCATATTGCAGGCGTGCGGCCAGGCGGTGGGCGCGGCCGGTGTCGCGGGTCCAGACCGAGGAGGCCAGGCCGTAGTTGGAGTCGTTGGCCCATTCCAGCGCCTGCGCTTCGTCGCTGAAACGGGTTACCGACACCACCGGGCCGAACACTTCGTTGCGCACGATCTCATCATCCTGCAGGGCGTCGGCCAGCACCGTCGGCTGGAAAAAGTAGCCATCGCCCTCGATTGCCTTGCCACCGGTCACCAGGCGAATGTGCGGCTGGGCGATGGCGCGCTGTACCAGGCCGGCGACCTTGTCGCGGTGCTGGGCGCTGATCAGCGGCCCCAGCTCGGTGCCCTCGGCCTCCTGCAGGCCGGGCTTGATGCTGGCGACCGCTTCCCCCAGGCGCTCGACGAAGCGCTCATAGATACCGGCCTGCACATACAGGCGGCAAGCCGCCGTGCAGTCCTGGCCGGCGTTGTAGAAACCGAAGGTGCGAATACCCTCGATCGCGGCATCGATGTCGGCATCATCGAACACCAGGACTGGCGCCTTGCCGCCCAGCTCCATGTGCATGCGCTTCACGCTGTCGGCGGTGGCGCTGATGATATGGGCGCCGGTGGGGATCGAGCCTGTCAGCGACACCATGCGGACCTTGGGGTGCGTAACCAGTGGGTTGCCGACCGTCTGGCCACGGCCAAACAGAATGTTGAGCACCCCGGCCGGCAGCAGGTCCTTGGCCAGTTCCCCCAGGCGCAGAGCGGTCAACGGGGTCAGCTCGGAGGGTTTGATCACCACCGTGTTGCCGGCCGCCAGGGCCGGGGCGATCTTCCAGGCCAGCATCATCAGCGGGTAGTTCCACGGCGCAATCGATGCCACCACGCCCAAGGGGTCGCGACGGATCATCGACGTGTGGCCCGGCAGGTATTCACCTGCCGCCGAGCCGCCCAGGCAACGCGCGGCACCGGCGAAAAAACGAAACACGTCGGCAATCGCCGGAATTTCGTCGTTGCGCGCGGCACTCAAGGGTTTGCCGCAGTTCTGCGATTCCAGCCGAGCCAGTTCATCGCCATGCGCCTCAATGGTGTCTGCCAGGTTCAACAACGCCTGGGCGCGGTCCTTGGGGCTGGTTTGCGACCAACTGTCGAACGCATGGTCAGCGGCACGCACGGCGCTGTCCACCTGGGCTTCGCTGGCTTCGTTGATCTGCGCCAGGGCGGTGCCCAGCGCCGGGTCGAGCACGGTCCAGGTCGGGCCTTGGCCGGCGACCAGTTGGCCATTGATCAGCATCTGCGTTTGCATCGGGTACTCCTCCAGGGTCATTTGCCAATGCCCGCAACGCTGTCGCCGCCACGGGTCAGGTAATAGGCGCCAAGGATCGGCAGCATGGTCACCAACATCACCAGCATGGCTACTACATTGGTCACCGGCACGTCGCGCGGCCGGCTGAGCTGGTTGAGCAGCCAGATCGGCAGGGTGCGTTCGTGGCCCGCGGTGAAGGTCGTGACAATGATCTCATCGAACGACAGGGCAAAGGCCAGCATACCGCCGGCCAGCAGTGCCGAGCCGAGGTTGGGCAGGATGATGTAGCGAAAGGTCTGCCAGCCATCGGCACCCAGGTCCATGGAGGCCTCGATCAGGCTGTGTGAGGTGCGCCGCAGGCGGGCGATCACATTGTTGTAGACGATCACCACGCAGAATGTGGCATGGCCGACCACGATGGTGAACACCCCGGGCTCCATGCCCAAGGTCTTGAACGCCGAGAGCAGGGCGATCCCGGTGATGATGCCGGGCAGGGCGATGGGCAGGATCAGCATCAGCGATATGGCCTCTTTGCCGAAAAAGCTGCGCCGGTACAGTGCGGCCGATGCCAGTGTGCCGAGCACCAGGGCGATCAGGGTCGCCAGGCAGGCGACCCGCAACGACAGCTTGATCGCGTCCAGCACATCGGTGCGGGCGAAGGCCACGGCAAACCACTTCAGGGTAAACCCCGTGGGCGGGAAGCTGAATGCTGCGTCTTCGGTGTTGAAGGCGTACAGGAAGATGATCAGGATCGGGAAATGCAGGAACAACAGCCCGCCCCAGGCCGCCAGGCGCAACCCTACAGAGGCTTGTTCAGAGTGCATCGAAGGCCCCCAGGCGCTTGACGATCGACAGGTACAGCGCAATCAGCACGATCGGCACCAAGGTAAATGCCGCCGCCATCGGCATGTTGCCAATCGCTCCTTGCTGGGCATAGACCATGCTGCCGATGAAGTAGCCGGGTGGGCCAACCAACTGCGGCACGATGAAGTCGCCAAGGGTAAGCGAGAAGGTGAAGATCGAGCCGGCGGCGATACCGGGGATCGACAGCGGCAGTATCACCTGCATGAAGGTTTGCCCGGGGCGTGCGCCAAGGTCTGCCGAGGCCTGCAACAGCGACGGCGGCAAGCGCTCCAGCGAGGCCTGGATCGGCAGGATCATGAACGGTAGCCAGATGTACACGAACACCATGAAGCGCCCCAGGTGCGAGGTCGACAGCGTGCTGCCGCCCACGCCTGGCACCGTCAGCACGGCTTGCAGCAGCGCATCCAGGTGCAGCTGGTGGACGAACCACTGGGCCACCCCTCCCTTGGCCAGCAGCAGGGTCCAGGCGTAGGTCTTGACGATGTAGCTGGCCCACATGGGCATCATCACGGCGATATAGAAAAATGCCTTGGTCTTGCCGTGGGTGTAGCGCGCCATGTAGTAGGCGATGGGAAACGCCAGTACCGCGCTGGCCAGTGACACCGCCACCGCCATGCCCAGGGTCCGCAGGATGATGTCGAAGTTCGACGGGTTGAACAGCGCGGCGAAGTTGCCCAGGGTCAGGTCCGGGGTGACCGCCATGGTGAAGTCGTCGAAGGTGTAGAAACCCTGCCACAACAGGTTCAGCAACGAGCCCAGGTAGATGGCGCCGAACCAGGTCAGCGGCGGGATCAGCAGCAGGGCCAGGTACAGGTTGGGGCGCCGGTACAGCACATCGGACAGGCCTCGGAGCGCGCTCATGGCAATGGCCCTGCGCTTTCCTGCAGCACGGTCATCGCCTCGCGCGGCCAGTGCGCCTGCACCCGCTGCCCGGGTTGCCAGGCCTGGGGCTGTGCCTGCCAGCGGTCGTTGGCCTGGGTTACCGCCAACAGTTGGCCATTGTCCAGTTGCAACTCGTAACGGGTGGCGCTGCCCTGGTACTGCACATCGCGCAGCAGGCCGCTGACCTGTACTTCGTGGCTGGTGACCACCGGGTCGCCCAGGCGGATGTGCTCAGGGCGGATGGAAAACGGCGCCGGGTGGCCGTTGAGCGCCCTCGCCAATTCGCCACGCATCACGTTGGACGTGCCGACGAATTCGGCGACGAAGGTGGTGGCGGGTTTCATGTAGAGGTTGCGCGGGGTGTCGACCTGTTCGATGCGGCCGCGGTTGAACACCGCGACCCTGTCCGACATCGACAGCGCCTCGGTCTGGTCATGGGTGACGAAGATGAAGGTGATGCCTAGCTGGCGTTGCAGCTTCTTCAGCTCGCCCTGCATCTGTTCGCGCAGCTTGAGGTCCAACGCGCCCAGCGGCTCGTCCAGCAGCAGCACGCGGGGCCGGTTGACCAGTGCCCGCGCCAGGGCCACACGCTGGCGCTGGCCACCCGAAAGCTGCGCCGGCTTGCGCGCGCCGTAGCCGGCCAGGGCCACCATGGCCAGGGCTTGCTCGGCACGGCTGTGGCGTTCGGCCTTGGCCACGCCTTTCACTTTCAAGCCATAGGCGATGTTGTCGAGCACGTTCATGTGCGGGAACAACGCGTAGTCCTGGAACACGGTATTGACGTCACGCTGGTAGGGCGGCACGCCGGCAGCTTCCAGGCCGTGGAGACGGATCGAGCCGCTGCTTGGCTGCTCGAAGCCGGCGATCAGGCGCAGGCAGGTGGTCTTGCCGGAGCCGGACGGGCCGAGCATGGAGAAGAACTCCCCATCGCTGATGTCGATGCTGACCTGGTCTACGGCCTTGACCTCGCCGAAGCTACGGGAAACCTGGGTGAACTGGACGGCTAGGGACATACGCGGTTCTCTGTTGTTCTTGTCTTGCCTGTATCGGCCCTGTCCCCGGCAAGCCGGCCCCACAGGGATCACACCACAGGGCCGGAACAGGCGGAGAAACCTTCAGCGCCCACCCATGATGGCAATGTAATCTTGAGTCCAGCGGCTGTAGGGCACGAACTTGCCACCCTGGGCCTGCGGGGTTTTCCAGAAGGCGATCTTGTCGAAGTTGTCGAAGCCGTTGGTCTTGCAACCCTCGGCGCCGAGCAACTCGTTGCCACTGCAGGCTGCCGGCACCGCCGGCAAAGAGCCGAACCAGGCGGCCACGTCACCCTGCACCTTCGGTTGCAGCGACCAGTCCATCCATTGATAGGCGCAGTTGGGGTGCTTGGCATCGGTGTGCAGCATGGTGGTATCGGCCCAGCCGGTAGCGCCCTCCTTGGGGATGGTCGACGCCACGGGCTGGTGCTCGGCCTTCAGGCCATTGACCATGTAGCCCCACGAACTGGAGGCGACCACGCCTTCGTTCTTCACGTCGCTCATCTGCACTGTGGCGTCGTGCCAGTAGCGGTGGATCAGCGGTTGCTGCTGGCGCAGCAGTTCGAGCACCGCCTGGTATTGCGTCTCGGTCAGTTCATACGGGTCCTGGATGCCCAGTTCGGGCTTGGCCGACTTCAGGTACAGCGCCGCGTCCGCGATGTAGATCGGCCCGTCATACGCCTGTACGCGGCCTTTGTTCGGCTTGCCATCGGGCAGGTCCTGCGGCACGAACACCACGCCCCAGCTGGTCGGTGCCTGCTTGAACGTGTTGGTGTTGTACAGCAGCACGTTCGGTCCCCACTGATACGGGGTGCCATAGACCTGTTTGTCGACCACATACCAGCCACCGTTCTGCAGGCGCGGGTCGATGTTTTTCCAGTTGGGGATCAAGGCGGTGTTGATCGGTTGCACCCGTTTGCCGGCGATCAGCCGTAACGAGGCATCGCCCGAGGCGGTAACCAGGTCGTAGCCCCCCTTGGCCATCAGGCTGACCATTTCGTCCGAGGTGGCAGCGGTTTTCACGCTGACCTTGCAGCCGGTTTGCTGTTCGAAGCCGGTCACCCAGTCATACGCCTTGTCGCTTTCACCGCGCTCGATGTAGCCGGGCCAGGCGACGATGTCCAGGCGCCCTTCGCCAGGCCCCAGGGCCTTGGGCGGTTCGGCGGCCAGCAGGCCGGTACTGGCCAGCACGGCACAGGTGGTGGCGCCGAGCAATGCGGTCTTGTGCACGGGCATGGGTGTTCCCTCTTGTTGGAGATTGTGGTCGCGGCAGTGGTCGAGTCTAGTTGGCTTTTTGCCAGTCAATGCAACATCCAGAAGCAAATCCGCGCATGGTCCTTTACCGGGCAGGCCTTACTCTGGCGGATGACTTCCCATGCCTGGAGACTTGCACATGAACACCCGTGGCTTGCTGGACCAACTGCTCAAATCTGGCCAGGAGTTGCTGAACAAATCGTCTGCTTCCGGCAAACCCGGTGCTGGCGCCAGCGGGCTTGGTGGCCTGTTGTCCGGGGCCGGTGGTGGCTTGCTGGGCGGTGGCGCACTGGGCGTGCTGCTGGGCAACAAGAAGGCGCGCAAATATGGGGGCAAGGCCCTGACCTATGGTGGCCTCGCGGCACTCGGGGTGCTGGCCTACAAGGCCTACGGCAACTGGCAGGCGCGCCAGCAGGTGGCTGCCAGCGAGCCGCAGACGGTCGACCGCTTGCCGCCCGCCCAGGTCGAGCAGCACAGCCAGGCGGTGTTGCGGGCGCTGGTGGCTGCGGCCAAGTCCGACGGCCATATCGACGAACGCGAACGGGCGCTGATCGAAGGTGAGTTCACCCGCCTGGACAGCGACCGCGAGTTGCAGCATTGGCTGCACGCCGAACTGAACAAGCCGCTGGACCCGGCTGAAGTCGCCCGCGCCGCACAGACGCCCGAGATGGCTGCCGAGATGTACCTGGCCAGCATGATGATGGTCGACCAGGAAAACTTCATGGAGCGCGCCTACCTCGATGAGCTGGCCCGCCAGTTGCGTCTGGACCCGGGTTTGCGCCAGGAGTTGGAGAGCCAGGTGCGGTTAGCCGCAGGCCAGTAAGCGACGCGGTCCTTGTGGGAGCGGCCTTGTGTCGCGAAAGGGCTGCGCAGCTGCCCCAAAGATTTTAGCTTCGCCGCATGAAATGCCGGGGCCGCTGCGCGGCCCTTTCGCGACACAAGGCCGCTCCCACAAACGAAGCGACTTTTCCATGATGGGCAGCGTCCATTAGCGGGGATGCCAGGTTACCCCACATTTCACCCGCAAAAGCGTAAGGCCTCTAGGCTATACTTCGGCGATTTTCCCCGCTCGTTGTGAATTCCTGAGGGCTGAATGTGAAGAACTGGACCTTGCGCCAACGGATCCTGGCAAGTTTCGCCGTGATCATCGCCATCATGCTGCTGATGATCGTGGCCGCCTACTCGCGGTTGGCCGCCATCGAAACCGCCGAAGCCGCCGTAGGTACAGACAGCATTCCCGGGGTCTACTACAGCTCGATGATCCGCAGCGCCTGGGTCGACAGCTACGTCACCAGCCAACAGTTGGTCGGGCTGTCCAACCACCGGGAAATCACCTCGGCCGACATGGAACTGTTCAAGAGTTTCGAAGACCGGCTGAAGCAATTCATGGCCAGTTACCAGAGCACCATCCAGGACAATGACGACCAGGCCCGCTTCGACAGCTTCGTGCAGCTTGAAGAAAACTACATGAAGATTGTCGGCCAGGTGCTCGATGCCTACCGTCAGCGCAACTACGCCGAAGCCCAGCGCCTGATCAACGACGTACTCACACCCGCCTGGGTCGACGGTCGCAAGCACCTGAACGATGTCATCGAGAACAACCGCGCCTCCGCTGATGCCGCCACCCGCGATATCGTCAGTGCCGTGACCACCGCCAAGGGCAGCATGATCGTCTCGCTGTTGCTGGCCATTGTCGCGGCCGGGGTGTGCGGCCTGTTGCTGATGCGCGCCATCACCGCGCCCATGCAGCGTATCGTCCAAGCCCTCGACAAGCTGCGTTCGGGTGACCTGAGCGTGCGCCTGAGCCTGGAACGCAAGGATGAGTTCGGCGCCATCGAGAGCGGCTTCAACGAAATGGCCGAAGCGCTGGCGAACCTGGTGGCCCAGGCCCAGCGCTCGTCGGTGCAGGTCACCACGTCGGTTACCGAGATCGCCGCCACGTCCAAGCAGCAGCAGGCCACTGCCACCGAAACCGCAGCCACCACCACGGAAATCGGCGCCACCTCGCGGGAAATTGCTGCCACTTCGCGTGACCTGGTGCGCACCATGACTGAAGTCACTTCGGCCGCCGACCAGGCCTCCAGCCTGGCCGGCTCCGGCCAGCAGGGCCTGGCCCGCATGGAAGAGACCATGCACCAGGTGATGGGCGCCGCCGACCTGGTCAACGCCAAGCTGGGCATCCTCAACGAGAAGGCCAGCAACATTACCCAGATGGTCGTGACGATCGTCAAGGTGGCCGACCAGACCAACCTGTTGTCGCTCAACGCCGCCATCGAGGCGGAAAAGGCTGGCGAGTATGGCCGTGGCTTTGCCGTGGTCGCCACCGAGGTGCGGCGCCTGGCCGACCAGACCGCCGTGGCCACTTACGATATCGAGCAGATGGTGCGTGAGATCCAGTCGGCGGTGTCGGCCGGGGTCATGGGCATGGACAAGTTTTCCGAAGAAGTGCGCCGGGGCATGTTCGAAGTGCAGCAGGTCGGCGAGCAACTGAGCCAGATCATTCACCAGGTACAGGCCTTGGCACCGCGCGTGCTGATGGTCAACGAAGGCATGCAGGCCCAGGCCACCGGTGCCGAGCAGATCAACCAGGCGTTGGCCCAGCTCAGTGATGCCAGCACCCAGACCGTCGAGTCGCTGCGCCAGGCCAGCTTTGCCATCGATGAGCTTAGCCAGGTGGCCGCAGGCTTGCGTGGCGGCGTGTCGCGTTTCAAAGTCTGACCGCGATGACCGACACGCAAGCGCCGGCCGCACAGCCGGGCAACGCCAAGGGGGCGCTGTACCTGCAGTTCCGTATCAGGGAACAACGCTTTGCCCTGAGCGTGCACGAGGTGGTCGAAGTGCTGCCACTTCGGCCACTCAAGCCGATTGCCCGGGCGCCAGCCTGGGTGGCGGGTATTCTGGCCCACCGTGGCCTGCTCATACCCGTCATCGACCTGGCCGCGCTCAGCTTCGGCCAGCCGGCGGCGCAGCGCACCAGCACCCGGCTGGTACTGGTGCACTACCGGGCTGGGCTGCAGTTGGGGCTGGTGCTGGAGCAGGCAACCGAGACCCTGCGCTGCCAGCCCGATGAGTTCCAGCCCTATGGTGTAGACACGGGCGAAGCCCCTTACCTGGGGCCGGTGCGGCAGGATGCCCTTGGCATGCTGCAGCGCATCGAAGTCAATGACCTGCTGCCCGACGCCGTGCACGCATTGCTGTACACGCAGGGCCCGACCGGGGGGCCGACATGACCGAACAGCGTTTTTTCCGTTTCTTGCGTGAGCGTATTGGCCTGGATGTGGAGTCTGTCGGCACGCCGATGGTCGAGCGTGCACTGCGCCAGCGCAGCGTAGCAGTGGGCGCTGCCGATCTGGACGACTACTGGCTGCGCCTGCAGCAGTCCGGTGAAGAGCAACAGGCACTGATCGAAGCGGTGATCGTGCCAGAGACCTGGTTCTTCCGGTACCCCGAGTCCTTCACCGCGCTGGCGGCCCTGGCGCACAAGCGCCGTGCCGAACTGGACGGCGCGCGGCCGCTGCGGTTGCTCAGCCTGCCGTGCTCGACGGGCGAGGAGCCCTATTCGCTGGCCATGGCCTTGTTTGATGCCGGTATGGCGCCGGGGGCGTTTCTGGTCGATGGCATGGACATCAGCCCCAGCTCGGTGGCCAAGGCCGGGCAGGCCGTGTATGGCCGCAATGCCTTTCGCGGCAGCGAGCTGGGTTTTCGCGAGCGTTACTTCGATGTGGTCGACGAAGGCCACCGCCTGCACGAGCGGGTACGCCAGCAAGTCAGCCTGCAGGTAGGCAATGTGCTCGACCCGCTGCTGGCCAGCCGCGATGGCCTGTATGACTTCGTGTTCTGTCGCAACCTGTTGATCTACTTCGACGTGCCGACCCAGCAACGCGTCTTCGAAGTGCTCAAGCGCCTGCTGCACCCACAGGGGGTGCTGTTCATCGGTCCGGCCGAGGGCAGCCTGTTGGCGCGCCTGGGCATGCGCCCGCTGGGGATCGCCCAGTCGTTTGCCTACGTACGAGACCCGGGCAGCAGCACGCCTGCGCCGGCGGCAGCGGCAGCGGCAGCACCTGCCAGGCGCAGTTGGCCGGGGCCCGGGCCTGCCGGGTATTCGCAGCCGGCCTTGCCGGTGCCGCGGCCGCAGCGTGCGCTGCCGGTGGTGGCCCGACCAGCGCCGGCCCGCGAGGCTGCGGGTGAGGGCCCCAGCGAACTGCTGGCCGGCATCGCCCGGCTGGCCAATGCCGGCGCCAGCGCACAGGCTCGCCACGAATGCCAGCGCTACCTGGGCCAGTACCCGCCGGCGGCGCAGGTGTATTACTGGCTGGGGCTGCTCAGCGATACCGAGGGCGACGCACAGCAAGCGCTGACCCACTACCGCAAAGCGCTGTATCTGGAGCCACAACACCCCGAGGCGTTGCTGCACCTGGCGGCCCTGCTTGCGGCCCAGGGTGACCTGGCCGGGGCCCGGCGCCTGCAGGAGCGGGCGGCGCGGGCTGGGCGGGAGTCTGAACGGTGAACGGTGAATCCGCGATGCAACTGCTGGCCGATGACGATGCGCTCATCGACGACTGCTGGAACCGCATTGGTGTCCATGGCAACAAGCAATGCCCGCTACTGGAGCGGCACGTGCATTGCCGCAACTGCGAAGTCTACGCCGCTGCGGCTACCCGCCTGCTTGACCGCTATGCATTGGCGCAGGAGCACTCGGCGGCCGAGCGTGAGCCGCTGCAAGAGCACATCGGTCGATCCATGTTGCTGTTCCGTCTGGGTGAAGAATGGCTGGCGCTGGCGACCGCCTGCCTGGCCGAAATCGCCCCGTTGCAGGCCGTGCATTCGTTGCCGCACCAGCGCTCGCGGGTGTTGCAGGGGGTCGCCAACGTACGTGGGGCGCTGGTGCCATGCCTGTCATTGGCCGACTTGCTGGGGGTTCAGGCGGGTGCTGCCGAGCAGCGCAGCGGCCGGGCGATGCCACGCATGCTGATCCTGGCCAGCGAGGGCGGCCCGGTGGTGGTGGCGGTCGAGGAAATCGACGGCATCCACCGGCTCGACCCGCTGTTGCTGGGCAGTGGCCAGGACGCCACCCGCTATACCGCGGCGGTGCTGCAATGGCGCGGGCGCAGCGTGCGGGTCCTGGACGATCAACACTTACTGGCTGCCGTGCAGCGGAGCTTGTCATGACCCCAGAGCAAATGCGCGACGCCTCGTTGCTCGAGCTGTTCAGCCTGGAGGCCGAAGCGCAGACCCAGGTGCTCAGCGCCGGCCTGATGGCACTCGAGCGCAACCCTACCCAGGCTGACCAGCTCGAGGCGTGCATGCGCGCGGCCCACTCGCTCAAGGGCGCCGCCCGTATCGTTGGCGTGGACGCGGGCGTCAGCGTCGCGCATGTCATGGAGGATTGCCTGGTAGCCGCCCAGGAGGGGCGCCTGCGGTTGAATGCCGAGCATATCGATGCGCTGTTGCAGGGGACCGACTTGCTGATGCGCATTGCCACACCGGGCGACAGTGCGGCGCAGGCGACCCTGCCGGTGTTTCTTGCGCAGATGGCCAGCCTGCTCGACCCGGGCGGCGCCGGCGTGCCGCCGCTACCCGTGGCGGCAGGGGCCATATCGCCGTCGTCGCCGTCGGTCAGCCCACCGCCGGCACCGTTGGTGCTGCCCAGTGAGCTGTCAGAGCCCGACGCCGAGCCTGAGCCCGAGCCCGAGCCCGAGCCCGAGCCAGCGCTGCGGCGCAAGGTGGGCAAGCGCGTCGGCGATGCAGGCGAACGGGTGTTACGGGTCACTGCCGACCGCCTGAACAGCCTGCTCGACCTGTCCAGCAAGTCGTTGGTGGAAACCCAGCGCCTGAAGCCTTACCTGGCCACCCTGCAGCGCCTCAAACGCATGCACGGCCAAGGGATGCAGGCGCTCGACGGCGTGCGCCTGCAGTTGGAAGACAGCGGCCACAACAGTGAAGTGCTCGAAGCCTTGGCGCAAACCCAGCGCCTGCTGGTCGAGACCCAGCAGATCCTGCAACAGCAGGCCGCCGACCTCGATGAGTTCGGCTGGCAGGCTAGTCAGCGTGCGCAGTTGCTGTACGACACGGCCCTGGCCTGCCGCATGCGGCCATTCGCCGATGTGCTGGCCGGGCAGAGTCGCATGGTCCGAGACCTCGGCCGCTCGCTGGGCAAGCCGGTACGGCTGGTGGTGGAGGGCGAAAAAACCCAGGTCGACCGTGATGTGCTGGAAAAGCTTGAAGCGCCATTGACCCACCTGTTGCGCAATGCCGTGGACCACGGCATCGAACTTCCGGAACGGCGCCTGCTGGCGGGCAAGCCAGCGGAAGGGCTGGTGCGCCTGCGTGCCTCGCACCAGGCTGGCATGCTCAGCCTGGAGCTGATCGACGATGGCGCCGGTATCGACCTGGAGCGCCTGCGCGGCAGTATCGTCGAGCGCGCCCTGTCGCCGGCCGACACCGTGGCGCGCATGAGCGAAGCGGAACTGCTGACATTCCTGTTCTTGCCCGGCTTCAGCCTGCGCGACAAGGTGACCGAAGTGTCCGGGCGCGGTGTCGGGCTGGATGCGGTGCAACACATGATTCGCGAACTGCGCGGCTCGATCGAGCTGAGCCAGCAGCCAGGGCAGGGCTGCCGCTTCCATCTGCAGGTGCCGTTGACCCTGTCCGTAGTGCGTAGCCTGGTCGTCGAGGTCGGTGGCGAGGCTTACGCTTTTCCGCTGGCGCATATCGAGCGCACCCTGGACGTCACCGCCGAGCAGATCGTGCAGATCGAAGGCCGCCAGCACTTCTGGCACGAGGGCCGGCACATCGGCCTGGTGGCGGCCAGCCAGTTGCTCAACCGCCCGCTGGGGCAAAGCGACGGCAGCAGCCTGCGGGTCGTGGTGATCCGTGAGCGCGAGCAACTGTACGGTGTGGCCGTGGAGCGCCTGGTAGGCGAACGCGTGCTGGTGGTGATGCCGCTCGACCCACGGCTGGGCAAGGTGCAGGACATTTCTTCGGGGGCCTTGCTCGATGATGGTTCAGTGGTGCTGATCGTCGATGTCGAAGACCTGCTGCGCTCGGTGGATAAACTGCTGAGCACCGGCAGCCTGGAGCGTATCGAACGCGGCAGCGGCGGCACCCGTGGGGTGGCGCACAAACGCATCCTGGTGGTCGACGATTCACTGACCGTGCGCGAGCTGCAGCGCAAGCTGCTCAGCCACCGTGGCTACGACGTGGCGGTAGCGGTAGACGGCATGGACGGCTGGAACGCCTTGCGCAGTGAGGACTTCGATTTGCTGATCACCGATATCGACATGCCACGCATGGACGGTATCGAACTGGTCACCCTGGTGCGGCGCGACCAGCGCCTGCAAGGCTTGCCAGTGATGGTGGTGTCCTACAAAGACCGTGAGGAAGACCGGCGGCGTGGCCTGGACGCCGGCGCCGACTACTATTTGGCAAAGGCCAGTTTCCACGACGACGCGTTGCTGGATGCTGTGGTGGAACTGATCGGGGGGGCTCAGGGATGAAGATCGCCATCGTCAATGACATGCCCATGGCGGTCGAGGCCCTACGCCGTGCAGTCGCCCTTGAGCCCGCGCACGAGCTGGTGTGGGTGGCCAGCAATGGCGCCGAGGCAGTGCAGCGTTGTACCGAGCAGCTTCCGGACCTGATCCTCATGGACCTGATCATGCCGGTGATGGACGGCGTGGAGGCGACCCGGCGGATCATGGCCGAAACCCCATGTGCCATCGTCGTCGTCACGGTCGACCGCAAGCAGAACGTGCACCGGGTGTTCGAGGCCATGGGCCATGGCGCGCTCGATGTGGTGGACACCCCAGCGCTGGGCGCGGGTGATCCCCGCGAAGCGGCGGCCCCGCTGCTGCGCAAGATCCTCAATATCGGCTGGCTGATTGGCCAGCAGCGTGCACCGGTTGCGCGCCCGGTTGAGCTGCCGCTGCGCGAAGCTTCACAGCGTCGCGGCCTGGTGGCGATTGGTTCGTCGGCCGGTGGCCCGGCAGCCCTGGAGGTGTTGCTCAAGGGCTTGCCGCCGGCGTTTCCGGCGGCCATCGTGCTGGTCCAGCATGTGGACCAGGTATTTGCCGCAGGCATGGCCGAGTGGCTCGGCAATGCCGCCAACCGGCAGGTGCGGCTGGCCCGTGAAGGCGAGCCGCCACAGCCGGGCGTGGTGCTGCTGGCCGGCACCAATCACCATATCCGCCTGCTAAAGAACGGCCAACTGGCCTACACTCCCGAGCCTGTGAACGAAATCTACCGGCCCTCGATCAATGTGTTTTTCGAGAGCGTGGCCCAATACTGGCACGGCGATGCGGTGGGGGTATTGCTCACCGGCATGGGCCGCGACGGTGCCCAAGGCCTGAAGTTGATGCGTCAGCAGGGTTTCCTGACCATTGCCCAGGACCAGGCCAGCAGCGCGGTGTACGGCATGCCCAAGGCCGCCGCAGCCATTGATGCTGCCGTGGAAATTCGCCCGCTGGACCGCATCGCCGGGCGCTTGACGGAAATTTTTGGAAAATGACGACACGTATTGAATCACGCCGCCACGCCGGTAGTGATCGGGTGACCATGTATGGATGATTTACCGATCGAAGGTTTCGCGACCACCAACGAAAACTCGGCGATGGTACTGCTGGTCGACGATCAGGCCATGATCGGCGAGGCCGTGAGGCGAGGGTTGGCCAACCAGGACAACATCGACTTCCACTTTTGTGCCGACCCCCACCAGGCGGTGGCCCAGGCCATGCGCATCAAGCCCACGGTCATCCTTCAGGACCTGATCATGCCGGGCCTGGACGGTTTGACCCTGGTGCGTGAGTACCGCAACAACCCGGTGACCCAGGACATTCCGATCATCGTGCTCTCCACCAAGGAAGACCCTCTGGTCAAGAGCGCGGCGTTTGCGGCCGGGGCCAATGATTACCTGGTCAAGCTGCCGGACACCATCGAACTGGTGGCGCGTATTCGCTACCACTCGCGCTCCTACCTGACCCTGCTGCAGCGCGACGAGGCCTACCGAGCCCTGCGCGTCAGCCAGCAGCAGTTGCTGGATTCCAACCTGATGCTGCAGCGGCTGATGAACTCCGATGGCCTGACCGGGCTGTCCAACCGCCGGCACTTCGACGAATACCTGGAACTGGAGTGGCGCCGGGCCATGCGCGAGCAGCAACAACTGTCGCTGCTGATGATCGACGTGGACTACTTCAAGGCCTTCAACGACAGCTTCGGCCACCTGGCCGGTGACGAGGCGCTGCGCCAGGTGGCCGAGTCGATCCGCGGCTCGTGCTCGCGGCCCAGCGACCTGCCCGCGCGTTACGGCGGCGAGGAATTCGCCCTGGTGCTGCCCAACACCTCGCCTGGCGGGGCACGGCTGGTGGCCGAAAAGCTGCGCCAGACCGTGCATGGCCTGGGGATCCCGCACACTGCACCGGCGGCTGATGCGTTCCTGACCGTGAGCATCGGCCTGGCTACCCAGACTCCGAGTATCGGCAGCCATTGCCGGCAACTGATCTCGGCGGCCGACAAGGGCCTGTACCTGGCCAAGAATGGCGGGCGCAACCAGGTCGGCATTGCCTGACGCGCCGATAACAACGCCGCCCCTCGTGGTAGCTGATGTACAGGCTACCGCCCGGCGGGTCTGCCGCCATGCGGCGGACTCGGTTATACTCGCAGGCTTTTCACCGAATTCGTGCGAGTAGCCAGCCATGGAAATCCAACCGATCCTGAACACCATCAAGGACCTCACCGAGCGTTCCCAGTCAATTCGGGGGTATCTTTGACTACGATCACAAGCATGACCGCCTGATCGAAGTCAACCGCGAGCTGGAAGACCCCAACGTCTGGAACAAGCCCGAGTACGCCCAGGCCCTGGGCCGCGAGCGTGCCATGCTGGCACAGGTGGTCGAGACCCTGGACAAGCTGTCCAACGGCCTGGGCGACTGCCAGGACTTGCTCGACATGGCTGTCGAGGAAAATGACGAAGGCGCCGTCGGCGACGTCGTGACCGAGCTGGAAGGCCTGGAAGAAAACCTGGCTCAGCTTGAGTTCCGTCGCATGTTCAGCGGCGAAATGGACATGAATAACGCCTACCTGGATATCCAGGCCGGCTCTGGCGGTACCGAGGCGCAGGACTGGGCCAACATCCTGCTGCGCATGTACCTGCGCTGGGCCGACAAGCGTGGTTTCGACGCCACCATCATCGAACTGTCCGAAGGTGAAGTAGCCGGTATCAAGGGCGCCACCGTGCACATCAAGGGCGAGTACGCCTTTGGCTGGCTGCGCACCGAAATCGGCGTGCACCGCCTGGTGCGCAAGAGCCCGTTCGACTCCGGCGCCCGTCGCCACACCTCGTTCTCGGCGGTGTTCGTTTCGCCAGAAATCGACGACAAGGTCGAAATCGAGATCAACCCGTCCGACCTGCGCATCGACACCTACCGTTCCTCCGGTGCCGGTGGCCAGCACGTCAACACCACCGACTCGGCCGTACGTATCACCCACGTACCGACCAATACCGTGGTGGCGTGCCAGAACGAACGTTCGCAGCACGCCAACAAGGACACCGCCATGAAAATGCTGCGGGCCAAGTTGTACGAGCTGGAAATGCAAAAGCGCAACGCCGCCTCGCAGGCGTTGGAAGACAGCAAGTCGGACATCGGCTGGGGCCATCAGATCCGCTCCTACGTGCTGGATGACTCGCGTATCAAGGACCTGCGTACCGGCGTGGAACGCAGCGACTGCCAGAAGGTGCTGGACGGCGACCTCGACCAGTACCTGGAAGCAAGCCTGAAGCAGGGCCTGTAAGCCGTACTCCACCGCCGCGCCATCGGCCAACCGCCGCTGGCGCGTGCCCTGCCCGAAAAGGGCAACGAATACCTGATGGAAAAAATGACCAGATGAGCGACCTCAAGACCGAATCGCAAGACCTGCAACAGGAAGAGAATGCCCTGATCGCCCTGCGCAAGGAAAAACTTGCCGCCGAGCGTGCCAAGGGCAATGCCTTCCCCAATGACTTCCGTCGCGACAGCTACTGCAACGACCTGCAGAAGCAGTACGCGGACAAGACCAAGGAAGAGCTGGAAGCAGCCGCGATTCCGGTCAAGGTGGCGGGCCGCATCATGCTCAACCGTGGCTCGTTCATGGTGATCCAGGACATGACCGGCCGCATTCAGGTCTACGTCAACCGCAAGACCCTGCCGGAAGAAACCCTGGCCGCAGTCAAAACCTGGGACCTGGGCGACATCATCAGCGCCGAAGGCACCCTGGCCCGCTCCGGCAAAGGCGACCTGTACGTCGAAATGACCAACGTGCGCCTGCTGACCAAGTCGCTGCGCCCGCTGCCCGACAAGCACCACGGCCTGACCGATACCGAGCAGCGCTACCGCCAGCGCTACGTCGACCTGATGGTCAACGAAGAAACCCGCCACACCTTCCGTGTGCGCTCGCAGGTGATCTCGCACATTCGCAAGTTCCTGATCGAGCGTGACTTCCTCGAAGTCGAAACGCCCATGCTGCAAACCATCCCGGGTGGTGCTGCGGCCAAGCCCTTCGAAACCCACCACAACGCCCTGGACATGGCCATGTTCCTGCGCATTGCGCCGGAGCTGTACCTCAAGCGGCTTGTCGTGGGTGGGTTCGAGAAAGTGTTCGAGATCAACCGCAACTTCCGTAACGAAGGTGTTTCGACCCGGCACAACCCGGAATTCACCATGCTCGAGTTCTACCAGGCCTACGCCGACTACCGCGACAACATGGACCTCACCGAGGAACTGTTCCGCGAGCTGGCGCAGCTGGTTCTGGGCAGCACCGACGTGCCGTACGGCGACAAGGTGTTCCACTTCGGCGAGCCGTTCGCCCGCCTGTCGGTGTTCGACTCGATCCTCAAGTACAACCCGGAGCTGACCGCTGCCGACCTGCAGGACGTCGACCGCGCCCGTGACATCGCCCGGAAGGCCGGTGCCAAGGTGCTGGGCCACGAAGGCCTGGGCAAGCTGCAGGTGATGATTTTCGAAGAGCTGGTCGAGCACAAGCTGGAGCAGCCCCACTTCATCACCGAGTACCCGTTCGAGGTGTCCCCGCTGGCCCGTCGCAACGACGACAACCCGGCCGTGACCGACCGTTTCGAGCTGTTCATCGGTGGCCGCGAAATCGCCAACGCCTACTCCGAGCTCAACGATGCCGAAGACCAGGCCGAGCGCTTCCTGGCCCAGGTGGCCGAGAAAGACGCCGGTGACGACGAAGCCATGCACTACGACGCCGACTTCGTTCGCGCGCTGGAGTACGGCATGCCGCCGACCGCGGGTGAAGGCATTGGTATCGACCGCCTGGTGATGCTGCTGACCAACTCGCCGTCGATCCGCGATGTGATCCTGTTCCCGCACATGCGCCCGCAGGCCTGAGTGAGCTGAACGAGCCGCCTTTTCAGGCGGCTTTTTCTTGCCTGAAGCATTATGTTGTCTGTACTGGCCCTTTCGCGGCTAAAGCCGCTCCTACAACGACCCTGTAGGAGCGGCTTTAGCCGCGAAAGGGCCGGCACTGAAGAAACACTGCCCATGAGGTACCCCTCCCGTGACACCCGCCATGCCTGACCAGGGCGCCGCCGGCATCGCCACCGCCGTCGCCGAAAGCGTGCAATACCAAGGCCGCAAAGCTGCCCGCCAGGGCAGCGAACAGCGTCGCCAGCAGATTCTCGATGCCGCCATGCGCATCGTCGTGCGCGATGGCGTTCGCGGCGTGCGTCACCGGGCGGTGGCTGCCGAGGCCGGTGTGCCTTTGTCGGCCACCACCTACTATTTCAAGGACATCGAGGACCTGCTCACCGATACCTTCGCCCAGTACGTCGAACGCAGCGCCGCCTACATGGCCAAACTGTGGGCCAACACCGAAGTTGTGCTGCGCCAGCTGCTGGCCCAAGGGGATGGCAGCCCGCAGGCGCGGGCACGGCTGGCTGACGAAGTGGCACGCATGACCGCCGACTACGTGCAGCGCCAACTGCTGAACCGCCGCGACTTCCTGATGGCCGAACAGGCGTTCCGCCAAGAGGCGCTGCTGTGCCCGCGCCTGGCCGAACTGGTCTGTGCGCACGAGCAGATCCTGCTGCACGGCACCCGCCAATTGCTGCAGGTGGTCGGTTCGCGGCAGCCGGAACAGGACGCCCAAATGTTGACGGCGATTATCGAGCAGATGGAATATCAGGGCCTGCTCAAGGATGCCAGCGCGCAAGCCGATGGGCAGATGCTCGCTATGCTTACCCGATACCTGCAACTGGTGCTGGCATCGGCCTGAGCGAGACCGACTTTTCAAGGAGAACCTGATGAAAGCCTGGCGTGTGGTGTTGTTGACTTTGTCATTCCTGCTGCTGGGCGGTTGTCTGGTGACCTTCCATGAGCCATTGCCCAGCAATCAGGCCGCGCCCAAGGCCTTGCTCGGCAAGTGGAGCAGCAAGGACGCCTGGGGTGAGCCATTGAAGCTCACCATCACCCGTAGCAGTGGCAATGCCTACAAGGCGGTCGCCACGGCCAAAGGCAAGGCACCGGAAGCCTACATGTTCACGGTGTCGCGCCACGGTAACCGCTGGTACCTGTCGGCCGGTGTGCCCAAGCGCCTGGGCGGCAATTTCCTGATTGGCGGCTTCGATATCGTCGATGGCAAGGAACTGGTGCTGTACAACCTGGATGTCGAGCAAGTGCAGCAGGCAGTGGACAAACAGGAACTGACCGGGCGCAGTACCGAGGTGCCGGAAGGCAACGGCGATGGTGTGTTGATCGATAGCCCGTCGGCGCGGGTGCTGGCGTACCTGGACGACCCGGCCAACTCGGACCTGTTCGTTGAAGTGGCCCGGTTCCAGCGGTCCGGCAAATGACCGTGCTGGCTTCATCGCCGGCAAGCCAGCTCCCACGGCTTTATCACTGCCTTGGAGCCCTGGGCTGTACCTGTGTGTGGCTTGTCGGCGATGAGGCCGGTACAGGTTTTCTGTACTAGAAAGGAGTCCCCGGTGGACGAATACCAGCAGACCATCCGCGTCCTGTCCGACCGCATCGTCGCGGCGCAAACACCGATTCGGGTGCTGGATGCGGTGAAGTGGGACGACAGCATTCGGCAGGGCTTCCTGCAGGGCAAGGGCAAGGAGCCGCCAGCGGTCGACCGCGCCTATTACCAGTCGCGGCCCCTGTCGTTCGACTCCAGCGCCGTCAAGGCCGAGTTTCAGGGGATCGAGCGCGACATCATTCGCCAGCTAGGCCAGTTCAACCCCGTCGGGCAGATCATGAAGCGCATGTGCCGCGAGTACCGCATGGTAGTGCGCATGCTCGAAGCCCGTGGCACCGAGGAGTTCGGCCTGATCTCCCAGGAGTTGTATGGCGCCGCTTCCGACGCCTTTCATGCCGGTGACCCGACCTTGGCCGACCTCGGCCTGATGCTGTCGGACTACCTGAACAACATCGATGGCCGCGGCGACCTGAAGGACGAACCGAAGAACCTGACCGCCAAAGAGGCTGTCGATACCCTACAGCGGCGCTTGAACACGGTGTTCGGTGAGGCCGAAGGCACCATCCGTGTGTTCGAGTCCGACGGCATTGTCGCTGACGCCGCCGCCGGCGCCGACTATATCAAGGTGCGCGCCGATGCCATGTTCAATGCCCGTGACGTGCGGGCGCTGGAAGTGCACGAAGGGCTGGTGCACGTCGGCACCACGCTCAATGGCCTGAACCAGCCGATCTGCACCTTCCTGGCCAAGGGCCCGCCCTCGTCGACGGTGACCCAGGAAGGCCTGGCCATCCTCATGGAGGTGATTGCCTTTGCCTCCTACCCCAGCCGCCTGCGCAAGCTTACCAACCGCACCCGTGCCATCCACATGGTCGAGGAGGGCGCCGACTTCATGCAGGTGTACGGCTTCTTCCGCGAGCAGGGCTTCGAGATGGGGCAAAGCTACAGCAACGCCAGCCGGGTATTCCGCGGCTCGGTGCCTAACGGCCTGCCATTTACCAAGGACTTGTCCTACCTCAAGGGCTTCATCATGGTTTACAACTACATTCAGTTGGCTGTGAAGAAGGGCAAGCTCGAGCAGATACCGCTGCTGTTCTGTGGCAAGACCACCCTGGAAGACATGCGCACTTTGCGTCAACTGGTCGAGGAGGGGCTGGTCGAGCCGCCCAAGTACTTGCCCGAACAGTTCCGTGACCTCAACGCGCTGTCGGCCTGGATGTGCTTCTCCAACTTCCTCAACCACCTGAGCCTGGATCGCATTGAAGCCGACTACGCGAATATTCTCTAAGTCCTGCCGCCCGCTGCTGCTGGGGCTGGTGCTGCTGGCCCTGGGCGGCTGCAGCAGCCTGCTGTTCTACCCCGAGCGTGGGCAGGCGTTCACCCCTGAACGGGCCAAGCTGGCGTACCGTGATGTCACCCTGACCACTGCCGATGGCGTTCGCCTGCACGGCTGGTGGCTGCCGGCCAAGCCGGGTGTCGAGGTCAAGGGTACGGTGCTGCACCTGCACGGCAACGGCGGCAACCTGCCCGGGCACTTGGGTGGTAGCTATTGGCTGCCGGAGCAGGGTTACCAGGTGCTGATGGTCGACTACCGCGGCTATGGCCTGTCTGAGGGCAAACCGAGCCTGCCAGAGGTATACCACGACATCGCCGCGGCCATGACCTGGCTGGACCAGGCGCCCGAGGCCAAGGGCAAGCCGCTGGTGTTGCTGGGGCAGAGCCTGGGCGGCGCCATGGCGATTCATTACCTGGCAGGCCACCCGGAGCAGCGCCAGCGCTTCGCTGCCCTGGTTTTCGACGGGGTGCCGGCCAGCTACCGGGCGGTGGGGCGCTATGCCCTCAGCACCTCGTGGATGACCTGGCCATTGCAGGTGCCACTGTCGTGGCTGGTGCCCGACGGCGACAGCGCGATCCGCTCGATCGAGCAACTGCGCAGCCCGCCCAAGCTGTTTTTCCAGAGCATCGATGACGACCTGGTGCCGCTGGAAAACGGTATCCGCCTGTATCAGCACGCGCCACCGCCACGGGTGCTGCAACTGACTCGAGGTGGCCATGTGCAGACCTTCGCCGACCCTACATGGCGCCAGGTGATGTTGCGCTTCCTCGATGACCCTAGCCATTTCAACGGCCTGCGGCGGCTCGCCGAAGTGCCTGATTACCCTGACGAGAAGAACACCCAATGAGTGAAGAACGCAACGCCATCCCGCTGATCCTGACGGGTGTGGGCAGCATCATCGTGACGGTGGGCGCCTTGTGGTACTACGGCTACCTGCATTTCGCCAAACCCGAGGATGCCCTGTTGTTGCAGGATTACACCATGCTCAAGACCGTCCCCGGCGAGGATTACAAGGTTTCGCTGGACCCGGCACCGCAAGTGGCGCAGTGCGTGGAAGGGGTACTGGTGCTGTTCGATACCCAGCAGAAGGGCCTGACGGGCGTGCTGGTGGACAACCGCAAGCGTGCAGTGCGCTGCATGGGTGAGGAAACGCCGCAGCAGGTACAGTGAGCGGCAGCGAAGCAAAAAAAAGCCCCGCGTCGATCGCGGGGCTTTCTCTGTCAGCTGGCCAGTATTACTGCTTGGCCTGGCTCATGGAGCGTGGCTGCACCGGCTGGTTGTCGTTGGAGATGGTCACCTCCACACGACGGTTCTGTGCACGCCCGGAGTTGCTGGAGTTGTCCGCAACCGGGTACTCCTTGCCGTAGCCTTGGGCCACGATGCGCGCTGGGTCTACGCCGGCGCGCACCAGGGCCATGCGTACGCTGTTGGCGCGGCGCTCGGACAGGCTCTGGTTGTAGCTGGCCGAGCCGACACTGTCGGTGTAGCCCTCTACGATCACCTTGCGCTCAGGGTTTTCCTGAAGGAACTGCGCCAGTTTGGTGATGTTCGGGTAGGCGTTGCTTTTCAGCTCGGCCTTGTTGAAGTCGAACAGCACGTCACCGAAGGTCACCAGCGTACCGCGGTCGGTCTGCTTGGCGTTCAGGCTGTTCTGCAGCTTGGCGATCTGGGCATCGCGGGCATCCAGCTTGGCCTGGGCACGCTGGGCGGCTGCGTTCTTCAGCTCACCCTCGGCAGTACGCAGGGCAATGGTCTGCTTGGCCACTTCGACGCGCTGGTTGGTCAGGTAGGCCAGTTGGTCGACTTTCTTCTCGTCTTCACGGTCCATGTAGGCCTTGTCGGCCTTGTTCAGCCAATCCTGGGCATCCTTGGTTTCCAGCGCGGCGACTTTGCTCGCCTGTGGATCGCTCTGCAGGGCCGAGAAGTTGGTGCGGGCGGCTTCCAGGTTGGCGTTAGGGTCGTGCGAGCACGCAGCAAGACCGACGCTCAGGGCCAGCAGGGCGGGAATCATGACGTAATTGCGCATAGTGTTCATCCTTTGATCGTGTGCGAAGGCTAAGGTTGGCGGGGCAGGGCTCACTGAGCGCTGCGCAGGCCTTCCTCACGTACGTCCTGAACGCCCTGGCGGGCATCCTGCACGGCCTTCTGAGCCTTGGCCGCCTGGGCCTTGCGTTCGGCCAGGCGTGCGTCCCATTCGGCCTGTTCGGCCAGGCGCTTGGCTTCGTCGTACTTCTTGTCGTGCATGGCGATTTCAGCCTGCTTGAACTTGTCTTGCGCGGCTTTCATTTCCACGGCGGCGAACTCGGTGCCGCCAGCGCTGACAGCGGAATTCACGGCGGACTGGGTAACCGCATATTGCTCGGTAGGCGGGTTACCCGCACAGCCGGCCAGGACCAGGCTACTGCCCAGGGCCAGCGCGGCCAGCTTGAACCCGCGCACATGAGTGGATGACGGTTTGCTAGTGCGGGTTTTCATGGTGGTCAGCTCCATTGGATCACTCCTGATAACGATGTCCGTAGCAGTCCATCGCTCATTCCCTGACAAGTCCGCGCGCTTGGGATCAACGGTGCACAACGGCAGGTGTGCAGGGTTTTAGCGTGATGGCTATTAGCTGTGACTAAGAGTTTTTTTGGATAGTTCCGAAAAATTTCTGACCCGGCGGAGGGTTTTTGCAGAGTGCCCGAGGCAATTGAAGCGGGTGGCGGACGGCGCGGCCAATGTTCTTCTCGGCGCGTTTGCTGCCCGAGGTCAGGCGCCGCGCGGGCGGCGCCAGATCGCTCAAGGCTGCGCAAGGCCTACGCCCCTGGCTCTTCACTGCCCTCGGTGGTAAGGCTGTGCAGATGCTGCTTCGACAGCGACAAAAACCGCGGTGTCGGCCCCACATCCTCATACATCGGGTCACCTTCTTCATCGGTGGCGATGACCTGGCGACCGGGCACATAGGGAAAACTGGCTTCCACTTCTTCAAGCGCGGCCGCGACCAGTTCGCCGAGCAGTTCCTCGGCGGTGCGTTTGGGGTACATGTCGATCAGCGCGGCCAGGCGCGCTTCGGACTCCAGGTCCAGATGCAGGACATGGCCGGTACGGCTCAAGGTGCCGGCGGCATTCTGTTCCCAGTGCTGGGCGAGTTCACGGATTTTCATGATGACCTCTGGTTACGCCTCGAAGGCTGCATGGCATGGGAGTGCTCAACCTTCACTTTAGTTTGCTTTGGCCGATCCCTGCTTGCCATCGCTGCTTGGCTGGGGGCACTCTTGGGTGAATGTCACCGCCCCAATGTGGGAGCGGGCATGCCCGCGAACACCGGCGAAGCCGGTGCCAGCCACCGGGTTGGATTTTTCGCGGGCATGCCCCCCACAGGAAGGGCGTGGAGCCTGGAAGGGATGCAACGGAGAGAGGGGCCAATGACCGATATCGATGTGCGCTTGCGTGAAGATGTGCATGTGTTGGGTGAACTGCTGGGCGAGACCATCCGCCAACAGCATGGCGATGCATTCCTGCAGAAGATCGAAGCCATTCGCCACAGCGCCAAGGCCGACCGTCGCGGCCCCGGGGAGCAACTGAGTTCGACCCTGGCAGACCTTGCCGAAGAAGACCTGCTACCCGTGGCCAGGGCCTTCAACCAGTTTCTCAACCTGGCCAACATGGCCGAGCAGTACCAGTTGATCCGCCGACGCGATGCCGACCAGCCCGAGCCGTTCGAAGCGCGGGTGCTGCCCGAGTTGCTGGCGCGGCTGAAGCAGGCCGGGCACAGCAATGATGCCCTGGCCCGGCAGCTGGCCAAGCTGGATATCCAGCTGGTGCTCACGGCACACCCCACCGAAGTGGCGCGGCGCACGCTGATCCAAAAGTACGATGCCATTGCCGGCCAGCTGGCTGCACAGGACCACCGCGACCTGACCCCGGCAGAACGCGAGCACGTGCGTGAACGCCTGCGCCGGTTGATCGCCGAGGCCTGGCACACCGAGGAAATCCGACGCACCCGGCCAACCCCGGTCGACGAGGCCAAGTGGGGCTTCGCCGTGATCGAGCATTCGCTATGGCACGCCATCCCCAGCCACCTGCGCAAGGTCGACAAGGCCTTGTTGGACGCTACCGGGCTGCGCCTGCCGCTGGAGGCCGCCCCTATCCGCTTTGCCTCGTGGATGGGCGGGGACCGCGACGGCAACCCGAACGTGACCGCCGTGGTGACCCGCGAGGTGCTGCTGCTGGCCCGCTGGATGGCTGCAGACCTGTTCCTGCGCGACATCGATGCGTTGGCCGCCGAGTTGTCCATGCAGCAGGCCAACGCCGCCCTGCGCCAGCAGGCCGGCGACAGCGCTGAACCCTACCGGGCGGTGCTCAAGCAGTTGCGCGACCGCTTGCGCGCAACGCGTGCCTGGGCGCACTCGGCGTTGAACAGCAGCCAGCCGCCCAGCGCCGAGGTGCTGGTCGACAATCGTGACCTGATTGCCCCACTGGAACTGTGCTACCAGTCCCTGCATGAGTGCGGCATGGGCGTTATCGCCGAGGGGCCGCTGCTGGACTGCTTGCGCCGCGCGGTCACATTCGGCCTGTTCCTTGGCCGGCTCGACGTGCGCCAGGACGCGGCCCGGCACCGTGACGCCCTGACCGAAATCACCGATTACCTGGGCCTGGGCCGCTACGCCGACTGGGATGAAGAGCAGCGCATCGAATTCCTCCAGGCCGAGCTGAAAAACCGCCGGCCGCTGCTGCCGGCACACTTCAAGCCGCAGGCGGATACGGCCGAGGTGCTGGCCACCTGCCGCGTAGTGGCGGGTGCACCTGCTGCCTCGTTGGGCTCTTACGTCATCTCCATGGCCGGGGCTGCCTCGGATGTGTTGGCGGTACAACTGCTGCTCAAGGAAGCTGGCCTGACCCGGCCGATGCGCGTGGTGCCATTGTTCGAAACCCTCGCCGACTTGGACAACGCCGGGCCGGTGATGCAGCGCCTGCTGGGCCTGCCAGGTTACCGTGCAGGGCTGCGCGGCCCGCAGGAGGTCATGATCGGCTACTCCGACTCCGCCAAGGACGCCGGGACCACGGCAGCGGCCTGGGCGCAGTACCGTGCCCAGGAAAACCTGGTGCGTATCTGTGCCGAGCATCAGGTCGAACTGCTGCTGTTCCATGGCCGCGGCGGCACTGTGGGCCGTGGCGGTGGGCCTGCCCATGCGGCGATCCTGTCACAGCCCCCGGGCTCGGTGGCCGGGCGTTTCCGTACCACCGAGCAGGGCGAGATGATCCGCTTCAAGTTCGGTTTGCCGGGCATTGCCGAACAAAACCTCAACCTGTACCTGGCTGCCGTACTCGAAGCCACGCTGTTGCCACCGCCGCCGCCGCAGCCGGCCTGGCGCGAAGTCATGGACCAGCTGGCTGCCGATGGCGTCAAGGCGTACCGCAGTGTGGTGCGGGACAACCCGGACTTCGTCGAATATTTCCGCCAGTCGACGCCGGAACAGGAACTGGGGCGCCTGCCACTGGGCAGCCGCCCGGCGAAACGCCGCGCCGGCGGCATCGAAAGCCTGCGGGCCATCCCATGGATCTTCGGCTGGACCCAGACGCGGCTGATGCTGCCGGCCTGGTTGGGCTGGGAAACCGCGCTGAGCAATGCCCTGGCGCGTGGCCAAGGCGAACTGCTGGCGCAGATGCGCGAACACTGGCCGTTCTTCCGCACCCGCATCGACATGCTGGAAATGGTACTGGCCAAGGCGGATGCGCAAATTGCCGAGGCCTACGACGAACGTCTGGTGCAACCGCAGCTGCTGCCTTTGGGGGCGCACCTGCGCGACCTATTGTCGCAGTCTTGCCAGATAGTGCTTGGCCTGACCGGGCAGCCGGTGCTACTCGCGCACAGCCCCGAGACACTGGAATTCATCAGCTTGCGTAACACCTACCTGGACCCGCTGCACCGCCTGCAGGCCGAATTGCTGGCGCGCTCGCGCAGCCGCGAAGCCGCTCTGGACAGCCCATTGGAGCAGGCCTTGCTGGTGACGGTGGCGGGCATTGCCGCCGGCTTGCGCAACACCGGTTGAGCGCAGGGCCGGGTGCGGCAGTCGGCATGCCATAACGGTTGTACGGCAGCAGCGAAAGGGTGGTTGCGCCAGGCGCAACCACCTGCCTGCTTGGTCGCAAGTGGCGCATTCCTGCAACTTTGGGACGCTTGTCTGGCTGCCGGGCGCTGTGTATCTTGAGCAGCCCTCTGACCGAATTATGGTCATACCCGATTTTCCGGACTTGGCCCTGGTCGCCGAATCCATTGAAGTTCATAAAAAAATTTGAGGAGCACAAGATGCGCGTTATTCTGCTGGGAGCTCCCGGGGCCGGTAAAGGTACTCAGGCAAAGTTCATCACCGAAAAGTTCGGTATCCCCCAAATTTCCACCGGTGACATGCTGCGTGCTGCCGTCAAGGCCGGCACCCCGCTGGGCCTGGAACTGAAGAAAGTCATGGATGCCGGCCAGCTGGTGTCCGACGAGCTGATCATCAGCCTGGTCAAGGAGCGCATCGCCCAGCCGGATTGCGCCAACGGCTGCCTGTTCGACGGCTTCCCACGGACCATTCCACAGGCCGAAGCCATGGTTGCGGCCGGTGTCGATATCGACGCCGTGGTTGAAATTGCCGTGGACGATGAAGAAATCGTGGGTCGCATGGCAGGTCGCCGTGTGCACCTGGCCTCGGGCCGTACCTACCACATTCAGTACAACCCGCCGAAAGTGGAAGGCAAGGATGACGTCACTGGCGAGGACCTGATCCAGCGCGACGACGACAAGGAAGAAACCGTTCGCCATCGCCTGTCGGTCTACCACAGCCAGACCAAGCCGCTGGTGGACTTCTACCAGAAGCTGTCGGCGGCCAATGCTGGCAAGCCGAAGTACAGCCACATCGAAGGCGTAGGCTCGGTTGAAGCCATCACTGCCAAGGTACTGGCAGCCCTGAGCTGATCCGATACAGCATGCACCGTCAACGGCCCGCTTGCGGGCCGTTGTTGTTTCTGGCTTTAGCTATGTGGTCCCAGTAGGAGCGGCCTTGTGTCGCGATGGGGCGCGCAGCGGCCCCACAATTTCAGCTTCGCCGCAGAATGAGCTTCGCCGCAGAGTGAGCTTCGCCGCAGAAATCGCCGGGGCCGCTGCGCGCCCCATCGCGACACAAGGCCGCTCCTACTGGGACCGTGTCAAGTGGCCATACAGCGGCCCCGTGGGGACACAACGGCGCAGCTGCTCTATAATGCCGCTCTTTTTCTTCGCACCTGGATACCCGTTCGATGACCACCCTGTTGGCCCTGGATACCGCCACCGAAGCCTGTTCCGTCGCGCTGCTGCATGACGGCAAGGTAACCAGCCATTACGAGGTGATCCCGCGCATGCATGCCCAGAAGCTGCTGCCGATGATCAAGCAGTTGCTGGCCGATTCCGGCGTGGCACTGAATGCGCTCGATGCCATCGCCTTTGGCCGGGGCCCGGGTGCGTTCACCGGTGTGCGTATCGCAATCGGTGTGGTACAGGGGCTGGCGTTCGCCCTCGAGCGCCCGGTGCTGCCGGTCTCCAACCTTGCCGCGCTGGCCCAGGGCGCGTTGCGCGAACAGGGCGTGCAGCAGGTCGCCGCGGCCATCGATGCGCGTATGGACGAGGTGTACTGGGGGTGCTACCAGGCCACGGCGGGGGAAATGCGCCTGGTCGGCAGGGAGGCCGTGTTGCCACCCGAGCAGGTGGCGCTGCCGTTAGAGAGCACCGGTGCCTGGTTCGGTGCCGGCACGGGTTGGGGTTATGCCGAACGCCTGGCAGTGAAAGTCGCGGCCAGCGATGCCCAGGCCCTGCCCAGCGCTGTGGACGTACTGGCCCTGGCCGGTTTTGCCTGGGCGCGTGGCGAGGCAGTTACCGCCGAACAGGCGCAGCCGGTGTATCTGCGCGACAATGTAGCTACCCCGAAGCAGCAATGACTGCTGTCCGTCGGTTATTGCCGATCACACTAAAACCTTTTGCGCAATCTGTGGTCCAGTTATCAATGAAGCATTAGCGACGGAGCTCTGATGCTGCTAAATTGCCATCATTGATCCCGAGTGCTCATGCCATGCGTATCGACGGTTTCTCATCGCAGTACCCGATCAAGCGCACGCCGCGCAAGGCCGCGGTGCGCGAGGATGCGGTCGATGATGCAGAGGTCGTCGATGACCTTGAAGCCGCGCAACCTGAGCCCGCCGCTCGCCGCCTTGGCGCTGGTCTGCCAGCCCGCCAGCAGGACATGGTTTTCCCTCGCGCCCGTGACCGGCGTACCGCCAATGCCTTGGCCAGTTACCTGAGCACCGCCGGTTTTACCGACTGGGACATGGAAGTACTAGGGCTCGACCTGTACATTTGATGGATGAGTCCATCACCCCTGCCTTACTTTCTCGGTTGCCCGTCATGGAGTGAAAACGCCTGGCGCGACTACCTGTACCCCGCCGATGCCAGCAGCGGCCAGATGCTGGGCTTCTACAGCCAGGTGTTCAACGCGGTAGAGGGCAACACCACCTTCTACGCCCGGCCTGCCCCTGGCACCCTTGCCCGCTGGGCACAGGTAATGCCCGCACATTTCCGGTTCACCGCCAAGTTCCCCCGCGACATCAGCCACGCTGGTGACCTGCGCGACCAGCTGGAGCCTGCCTTCGATTTCACCCGGTTGATGGCACCGTTGGGCGGGCGTGTGTCTCCCTACTGGTTGCAATTGCCGGCCCAGTTCGGCCCTGCGCGCCTGGGCGAGCTGTGCCATTTTCTGGATGAGCTGGCGGTGCCCGTGGCAGTTGAAGTGCGTAACCAGGCGTTTTTTGCCAAGGGTGAAGAGGAGCGCATGCTCAACCGGGTGCTGCACGAACGGGGCGTCGAGCGTATTTGCCTCGACCCGCGCGCGCTGTTCAGCTGCACTTCGCGTGACCCTTCCGTGCTGCATGCGCAGTCGAAAAAGCCCAAGGTGCCTCCGCGCCCGGCCGCCTTTACCCAGCACCCGCAGGTCCGCTTCATCGGCCACCCGGAACTGCAAGCCAACGACGTGTTTCTCACCCCGTGGGTAGACAAGGTGGCCTGCTGGATCGAAGAAGGCCGCAGCCCCTATATCTTCCTGCATACCTCGGACAACCGCCTGGCGGCGGCACTTGCCCGGCATTTTCACCAGCGCCTGATGCTGCGTTTGCCGGGCCTTGCCGCGCTGCCGGAATTGCCGCGCGCCCCCGAGGTCGAACAACTGGGGCTACTGTGACCCTTCCCTGACTGCCGGAGGTTCCACCATGGATGTGCAAACCCTGCGAGCCGAAGCCTTCAAGGCCTTGCACCAGCGTGACGGTGCATTCGTCATCCCAAACCCGTGGGATGCCGGGTCGGCCAGGCTGTTGGCGAGCTTGGGCTTCGAAGCGCTGGCCACTACCAGCGCCGGCCTGGCCTTCAGCCTGGGCCGCCCGGATGCCGAAGGGGCCCTGAGCCTGGACGACACATTGGACAACGCCGGCGAAATCGTCGACGCCACCGCGTTGCCGGTGGCCGCCGACCTGGAAAACGGCTTCGGCGACCTGCCCGAGGACTGCGCGCAGACCATTCTGCGTGCCGCCGAGGTTGGCCTGGTGGGTGGGTCTATCGAAGACGCCAGCGGCCGCCATGATGCGCCCATTTATGATATCGGCCTGGCGGTGGAGCGTGTACGCGCCGCAGTGCAGGCTGCCCGGAGCCTGCCGTTCCCGTTCACCCTGTGCGCCCGTGCAGAAAACCTGCTGCACGGGCGCATGGACCTGGACGACACCATCCTGCGCCTTCAAGCCTACGCCGAAGCGGGGGCCGATGTGTTGTATGCGCCTGGCCTGCGAACGGTGGAAGAAGTGCGCGCGGTGGTGCAGGCCGTGGCCCCGCGTCCGGTCAACGTGCTGATGGGCATGGCCGGCGTGGCGTTGAGCGTCAACCAGTTGCAGGACCTTGGCGTGCGCCGCATCAGCCTTGGCTCGTCGCTGGCCCGCGCGGCCCTGGGTGCGTTGCAGCGGGCCGCGCTGGAAGTCCATGACCAGGGCACCTTCGGCTACGCAGACCAGGCTTTGCCGTTCGCTCAGCTCAACGACCTGTTCCGCCGTTGATGCGGGCCCTGATGCTGCTGGCCGGCGTGCTGTTGGTGGCCGTGCTTGCCTGGCAACTGGGCTGGCGCCTGCCCGCGCCTTGGAACCCCTGGGCGCCGTTGGATGTGCGCCAACCACCCAATTGGCTGACCCCCTACAAGCTGTCGCGGCTGCGGGATGACCCCGCGCTGTGCCGCCAGGCACTGGCCACCAGCCAACTGCGCTACCGGGCACAGGCCGACAGCCCGGCCTCGGCCAACTGCCCGCTGGAAAATGTGTGGCGTATCGAAGCCGGCAAGGCGCGCCTGAGCAGCAGCTTTCTGGCCAGCTGCCCACTGGCGGTGGCGTATGCGCTGTTCGAACACCACGCGTTGCAGCCTGTCGCGCAGCGGGTGTTGGGCCAGCCGGTGACCCAGGTCGACCATGTGGGCAGCTATGCCTGCCGCAACGTCTACCACCGCAAGCAGGGCCGCCTGAGCCAGCACGCGACGGCCAATGCCCTGGACATCAGCGGCTTTCGCCTGCAGGACGGTCAGCGCATCGTTCTGGCGCGTGACTGGCAGGCGGGTGGGGCCAAGGCGCAATTCCTGCGCGAGGTGCAGCAGGCTGCCTGCCAAAGCTTCAGCACTGTGTTGGGCCCCGACTACAACGCCGCGCACCACAATCACTTCCACCTGGACATGGGCCGCTGGCAGGTCTGCCGCTAAGGTCAGGCGTAGGCGCGCACGTTGTTCAGCACCACCGGGCGCGCCCAGTGGAGGTCGAACGCCAGGTCGGTCTGCTGCTTGCTCAGCGTGGCATCGTCGAACGGTTCGGCGGCGGGTGGCAACAAGTCGCTTTCCAGTTCGGCGATGGGCAGGAACAGCGGGCGTGGGCTAGGGCCCGGTCCGGGCTCGGGCAGCGGCTGACCCTGGCTCATCACCACCGGGCGCAGCCAGCTGTTGTTGATGTCGAGCTGGCGCTGTTGCTCGATCAGTTCCATGGCGCTGAAAGGCTCGGGGGCCGGCGGCAGGAGGCTGGCTTCCAGCTCGGCCTTGGGCAGAAACAGCGGCTCGGGTGGGACTACGCGGGTATCCTGCACCGGGCAGGCGCGCTGCGCGTCGATCATGGCCAGCGCGCGGGCGCCGCCGGTCGGTTCGCCGCTGTCCTGGTCGTACTGCACGAACGACTGGCTGATGCTGTCTACCGGCTCTTCCTGGCGCTCGGCCATGGCCCGGGCGAAAAAATCCTGCCACAGGTGGCTGACGCCCCCGAGTGCCTGGGTGTTGTGCTGACTGTAGTTGCCGACAGGCGACAAATAGGTCAAGCCGATGGGAAGAGTATCTGACATGGCAGTCGCGCGCGTTGTGCTCTGGCAGAATAGCGGGATATTGCCTGTATCGGCCGTGGCGGCCGATACCTTAACGGCTGGGTTCAATTTCTAGGTGTTGAAGATGGAAGAGCAGGGCGCAGGTATCCGGGTCGAGGCGCTAACGGCCGAATTCGCAGCGCAGGCCGCTGCATGGGCCGAGCGCCTGGCGCTGCCGTTGCAGGACGATGATGCCGGGTTTGCCGTGCAGGTGGGCGTTGATGGCTTGCAGATCCAGCAATTGGGCCCGCAGGCACCGGGGCCGGTGCGGGTAGACTTTGTCGAAGGGCAGGCCGCGCACCGGCGCCAGTTTGGCGGTGGTAACGGGCAGATGATCGCCAAGGCCGTGGGCATCGCCCAAGGCGTGCGACCGCAGGTGCTGGATGCCACGGCGGGGCTGGGCAAGGACGCGTTCGTGCTGGCCAGCCTGGGCTGCCAGATGACCTTGATCGAACGCCAGCCGCTGATAGCCGCGCTGCTGGAAGATGGCCTGGCGCGCGCCCGGCTGGATGAAGAAGTGGGGCCGATTGTCGGGCGCATGCGCCTGCTGACCGGCAACGCCATCGAGCGCATGCGCGCCTGGGAAGGCGAGGCGCCGCAGGTGATCTACCTCGACCCGATGTTCCCGCATCGCGACAAGAGTGCTTTGGTGAAGAAGGAGATGCGTGTGTTCCGGCCCTTGGTCGGTGACGACCTGGATGCCCCGGCCCTGCTCGAAGCCGCCCTGGCGCTGGCCAGCCACCGGGTGGTGGTGAAGCGCCCACGCAAGGCGCCGATCATTGACGGGCCGAAACCGAGCCATAGCCTTGAGGGCAAGTCGAGCCGGTACGACATCTACCCGAAGAAAGCGCTTAAAGCCTGACCTTTATCTGACCGGCTAGTGCGGCCGATGTGGGAGCGGGCGAGCCCGCGAAGCAGGCACCGCAGTGGTTGGCACGGGCTGCGCCCGTGTTCGCGGGCCTGCCCGCTCCCACAGGCATTGAGCAAGATTCAGCATTCGAGACAACAGGGCTGCCGCCAAATGCCCGTGTCTGCTTCACGGCTGAAACGCCCGCAAGAACACCCCAACCACCTCGCGCACATGCGCTTCTGCCTCATCACCTTCCAGCGGCCCCGCACAGCCGAGCAATAGCCGGTAATCCGGGGCCCCCTTGACCAGGCAGAAGAAGTGCTCCGCTGCCCGCAGCGGGTTGTCGATACGCAGCAGCCCACGCTCATCCGCCTCGCGCAGCAGCGCTTCCATCCCGGCCAGCACACGCTTGGGCCCGGCCTCGTAGAAGTACTCGCCAAAACTTGCATCCAGGCTGCCCTGGGCCATGATCAGGCGGCTGAGCTTGACCGCTTCGTCACTGCTGATCAGCGCCTGGAAACCACGGGCGATGTTCAGCAGCACGTCTTCGACCTGCGCACCCGCGGGGTACTCGAACAACAGGTCCGGTAGTTGAGTCTGGCAGGTGGCCATGACCGCTGCACAGAACAGCGTCTGCTTGTCGGTGAAGTGGCTGTACACGGTGAGCTTAGAAACACCTGCCGCCGCAGCGACCGCATCCATGCTGGTGTTGGCGTAGCCAAGGCTTAAGAACAGCGACTTGGCAGCTTCGAGAATCGCCTCGCGCTTGGCCAGGTCCTTGGGCCGGCCTGGGCCGATGGGTGCGTCGTTGGACATTGTGGTCTGCATGTGGTTGATCAAGCTCCCATATTACCGGCTGGAGCGGTTTCCAGCAGTGATCGTAGCCATCGTCAGGCGATTTCTTATCGACGCTGGCTTCTCGGCAGCAGTTCCCTGACTTAATATACCCGCCAGTACACATATTCGAAGTACCCTCTGCGAAAGGATTCATCATGTTGCGCCAGGCCTTGTCCATCGCGTTGCCCGCCGCCGTCGCCGTGCTTCTGGCGGCGTGCGAACAGGAAGCCGCCGCCCCCGCCGCCCCGCGCCCGGCGTTGGTGGTGCAGCCGCAGCCAGCCGAAGCGGGAGCCGCCAGTTACCCCGGTGAGGTGCGTGCGCGCTTCGAGCCGGAACTGGCGTTCCGTATTGCCGGCAAGGTCAGCAAGCGGCTGGTCGAAGAAGGGCAGCGGGTCAAGGCCGAGCAACCGCTGGCCGAGCTGGACCCGCAGGACGTACGCCTGCAACTGGAAGCTAACCGCGCACAACTGGCCGCCGCCGAAGCCAACCTGGCACTGGTGCGCACCGAGCGTGATCGCTACCAGAAGCTGCTTGACCGGCAGATGGTCAGCCATTCTCAATATGACAATGCCGAAAACCTCTACCGTGCCGGCCTGGCCCGCCTGAAGCAGGCCAAGGCGCAGTTCGACGTGGCCGGGAACCAGGCAGCCTATGCCGTATTGCGTGCGCCCCAGGCCGGGGTGATTGCCAAGCGCCAGGTGGAAGTGGGCCAGGTGGTGGCCGCTGGGCAAACCGCCTTTACCCTCGCCGCCGATGGTGAGCGCGAGGTGGCCATCGCCCTGCCAGAGCAGCAGTTCGCCCGGGTCGCCATCGGTCAACCGGTGAGTGTGGAGCTGTGGTCGCACCCGCAGGCGCGCTTCCAGGGGCGCATCCGCGAGCTGTCACCCGCGGCCGATCCGCGCTCGCGCACCTTCGCCGCCCGCATCGCCTTCACCACGTCGGCTGCCCCGGCCGAACTGGGCCAGAGCGCCCGGGTATTCATTGCTACCGAAGGCCTGATCCCATTGTCTGTACCGCTGTCGGCGGTCACCGCCGAAGACGGCCAGGCCTATGTCTGGCGGGTGAACAAGGACAGCCGCCTGGAGCGGGCCGTGGTGCGCCTGGGTGCGTACGGCAACGATAGCGTGCCCGTGCTCGAAGGGCTGGCCGCCGATGACTGGGTGGTGGCCGCCGGTGGTCATGTATTGCGTGAGGGGCAGCAGGTACGCCCCGTCGACCGCAGCAACCGCGTAGTGAACCTGACGGCCAAGGAGTAAGTCCCGATGGGTTTCAACCTTTCTGCCTGGGCGCTGCGCAACCGCCAGATCGTCCTGTTCCTGATGATCCTGGTGGCGGCCATTGGCGCCATGTCCTACACCAAGCTGGGCCAAAGCGAAGACCCGCCGTTCACCTTCAAGGCCATGGTCATTCGTACCCTGTGGCCCGGTGCCACGGCCGAGGAAGTGGCGCGCCAGGTAACCGAGCGCATCGAGAAAAAGCTGATGGAAACCGGTGAGTACGAGCGGATTGTCTCGTTTTCCCGGCCTGGCGAATCGCAGGTCACGTTCATGGCCCGCGACTCGCTGCACTCCAAGGACATTCCCGAGCTGTGGTATCAGATCCGCAAGAAGGTCGCGGACATTCGCCATACCTTGCCGCCGGAAATCCAGGGCCCCTTCTTCAACGACGAATTCGGCACTACCTTCGGCAATATCTATGCACTGACCGGCAAGGGCTTCGACTACGCCGTGCTCAAGGACTATGCCGACCGGATCCAGATCCAGCTGCAGCGGGTCAAGGACGTGGGCAAGGTCGAGCTGATCGGCTTGCAGGACGAGAAAGTCTGGATCGAACTGTCCAACCTCAAGCTGGCCACCCTGGGGGTGCCGCTGCAAGCGGTGCAGAACGCCCTGCGCGAACAGAATGCAGTCAGCACCGCCGGCTTCTTCGAAACCCCCAGCGAGCGCCTGCAACTGCGGGTAAGCGGTCGCTTCGACAGCGTCGAGCAGATTCGCCAGTTCCCGATTCGGGTGGGCGACCGCACCTTCCGCATTGGCGATGTCGCCGAAGTGTACCGTGGCTTCAATGACCCACCCGCACCGCGCATGCGCTTCATGGGCGAAGAGGCCATTGGCCTGGCGGTGTCGATGAAGGATGGCGGCGACATCCTGGTGCTCGGCAAGGCGCTGGAAAGCGAGTTCGAACGCCTGGCGCACAACCTGCCGGCCGGCATGGAGTTGCGCAAGGTCTCGGATCAGCCCGCGGCGGTCAAGGCCGGTGTGGGCGAGTTCGTGCAGGTGCTGGCCGAGGCGCTGGTCATCGTGCTGCTGGTCAGCTTCTTCTCCCTGGGCCTGCGGACCGGCCTGGTGGTGGCGCTGGCCATCCCCCTGGTGCTGGCCATGACCTTCGCGGCCATGCATTACTTTGGCATCGGCCTGCACAAGATTTCGCTGGGGGCGCTGGTACTGGCCCTGGGCTTGCTGGTTGACGATGCGATCATTGCCGTGGAAATGATGGCGATCAAGATGGAGCAGGGCTACGACCGCCTCAAGGCGGCCAGTTACGCCTGGAGCAGCACGGCCTTCCCGATGCTCACCGGCACCCTGATCACCGCAGCGGGCTTCTTGCCCATCGCTACGGCGGCCTCCAGCACCGGCGAATATACCCGCTCGATCTTCCAGGTGGTGACCATTGCCTTGCTGGCATCGTGGCTGGTCGCCGTGGTGTTCGTGCCTTACCTGGGCGAGCGCCTGTTGCCCGACCTGGCCCGACTGCACGCCGCCCGTCATGGCCAGGCGCCAGACCCTTATGCCACGCCGTTCTACCAGCGTGTGCGGCGGGTTGTGGCGTGGTGTGTACGGCGCCGCAAAACGGTGATCCTGCTGACCATCGCGGCCTTCATCGGCAGCCTCCTGCTGTTCCGCTTCGTGCCCCAGCAGTTCTTCCCGGCGTCCGGGCGCCCGGAACTGATGGTCGACCTGAAGCTGGCCGAAGGTGCATCGCTGGCCAATACCGCCGAGCGCGTCAAGCAATTGGAGGCGCTGCTCGCGCAGCAGGATGGCATCGACAACTATGTGGCCTACGTGGGCACCGGTTCGCCGCGCTTCTACCTGCCACTGGACCAGCAGTTGCCGGCCGCCAGCTTCGCCCAGTTCGTGGTGCTGGCCAAGTCGATGGACGACCGCGAGCGCCTGCGCAGCTGGCTGATCGCCACGGTGGACCAGCAGTTCCCCGAGTTGCGCGCCCGGGTCACCCGCCTGGAAAACGGCCCGCCCGTGGGTTACCCGGTGCAGTTCCGGGTCACGGGCGAGCATATCGAGAAGGCGCGGGCACTGGCCCGTGAGGTGGCGGCCAAGGTGCGCGAGAACCCGCATGTGGTGAATGTGCACCTGGACTGGGAGGAACCGAGCAAGGCGGTGTTTCTGAGCATCGACCAGGACCGTGCCCGTGCGCTGGGCGTGAGCACCGCGCACCTGGCGAGTTTCCTGCAGAGTTCGCTGACCGGCACCACCGCCAGCCAGTACCGCGAAGACAACGAGCTGATCGAGATACTGCTGCGCGGTACGCTGCAGGAGCGCAGCGAGCTGGGCAACCTGGGCAGCCTGGCGTTGCCGACCGACAACGGCCAGAGCGTGGCGCTGTCGCAGGTCGCGACCCTGGAGTATGGCTTTGAGGAGGGCATCATCTGGCACCGTAACCGCTTACCGACGGTGACCGTGCGGGCAGACATCTACGACAAGGCGCAACCTGCGACACTGGTGAAGCAGATTCTGCCTTCTTTGCAGGGCATCCGCGCCAAGCTGCCCGACGGTTACCTGTTGGAAGTGGGCGGCACGGTGGAAGATGCCGAGCGCGGGCAGAAATCGGTGAACGCTGGCATGCCGCTGTTCATCGTGGTGGTGTTGAGCTTGCTGATGATCCAGCTGCGCAGCTTCTCGCGCACGCTGATGGTGTTCCTGACCGCGCCACTGGGGTTGATCGGCGTGACCCTGTTCCTGCTGGTGTTCCGCCAGCCGTTCGGCTTTGTCGCCATGCTCGGCACCATTGCCCTGGCGGGGATGATCATGCGCAATTCGGTGATTCTGGTTGACCAGATCGAGCAGGACATTGCGGCAGGGATGGACCGCTGGCAAGCGATCATCGAGGCCACGGTGCGGCGCTTCCGGCCTATCGTGCTGACCGCGCTGGCCGCGGTGCTGGCCATGATCCCGCTGTCGCGTAGCGTGTTCTATGGGCCGATGGCGGTCGCGATCATGGGTGGCCTGATCGTGGCCACGGTGCTGACGTTGTTGTTCCTGCCGGCGTTGTACGCGGCCTGGTTCAGGGTAAAGCAGCGTTGAAGACCCAGGCGCGAGCATGCAGGCAGCTTGCGCCCTGGGTGTTGAAGGCGCCGGCCCTTACCAGCTCAGGCAGCTGTTGGTGCGGCCCTTGCACGGGCCATGGCCGCTGACGGCGGCAGGTGCAATGCGGGCCTGGTCCTGAGCGACGAAAGTCTCTTTCCAGGCCAGGCGCTTGCCGTGCGGGTTACCGTTGGTGGCCTGGTAGCGCAGGCTCACCTGGTAAGCATGGCCTTCCTTGAGCGTTGCCCCATCGATCATGAAACTGAAGGTCTGGGGCAGCGCCAGTTCGCCTTGCTGCTCGATGGTAAGCACGGGCTGCAGGACGAAACTGCCTTTGGCAGCGCCGAAGCCCTCCAGTTTTTCACTCAGGACCAATACGTAACTCGCCGAAGCGTCCGGTGTTATCCGGTCTTGGCTTTCGCAGTCGATGAATATCTGGAAATGTGGGGTGGAGGGCATAGCGGAAACTCCTCGTCGAAAAGAGCCGCCATCCTGCACCTTGCTGTTGGCCGAGGGAGCGGGGAAAGGCGGTACAGGCAAAACGACGCAGAGGCAGCGGCCGCGCGGGTTCACGCAGACCGCTGCTGTGGCACCACGCGTTATCAGAGCGTGCCGAAGACCTTCTTGGCCAGGCTGGTAGCTGCGGCGGCCGGGTTCTGGCGAATGTTCTGCTCTTGCTTGCCGATCATCTCGAACAGGCCGTCCAGCGCCTTCTCGGTCACGTAGTTCTCGATGTTGGCGTCATCCTTGACCAGCCCCAGGCCTTTGGCCTGCGCGGCGAAGGCGTTGTACTGCTGAGCCACGCCAACCTGGTCGGTGGCCTGCTTGACGACCGGCAGGAACTTGGCCCGAATCTGCTCGCGGCTGCTCTTGTTCAGGTACTGGGTGGCGGAGTCGTCACCGCCGCTGAGAATGCCCTTGGCGTCGGTCACGCTCATGTTCTTCACGGCGTCTACCAGAATCGCCTGAGCCTGCGGCACGGCCTTTTCGGCGGCCTTGTTCATGCTGGCTTCCAGGGCTTCGACCTGTTCGCCCTTGCCGAACATCTTCATCGCTTTGGCGGCCTTGCCCAGGTTGCCCGGCAGTTCGATACGCACGTCCGGGTTGTTGCTGAAGCCGCCTGGGGTGCTCAGTTGCTTGACCGCCAGTTGCGCGCCTTGGGTGAGGGCATCTTTCAGGCCGCCGGTGGCGTCCTTCTGGCTCAGGTCGCCCAGCGACAGGGCCAGCGCGCTGGCCGACAGCAGCAGGCCGGCGCACAGGGTGGTGAAGCGCAGGGAAGTGCGGATCATGAAGCGTTCCTTGTAAACAGATGAATACGGGTATCAGCGAACCTGGTCGAGCTTGACGCGCACGGGTTGCGGGTCGGAGCCGTCGAGCAGCACGCCATGGTGTTCGGTATTGATGAACAGCAGTTTGCCGCCCAGCTCGATGCGCGCGCTCAGCGCATAGCGGTGGCCGGGTTTGACCTGGCGCGGATCGTAGGTGAGGTGGAACGGCAGCGGCACGTTGCCTTTGACCGGGCCGGCCTGGCGGGCCAGGGTCACGGCCGGGGCGTCCATCAACGACACGTCCTGCAGTTCGACGCTCAGGGTGGCGGCCGGCGGCAGGGCAATGCGCTGCAGGTAGAAGACTTCGCCATCCAGGCTGGCCTGGGCGGGCGGGGTTTGGCTGGAGCAGGCTGCGAGCAGGGATGCGCAACACAGCATAAAGAGCTTTTTCATGGAATCTCCGTTGTCCTTGGAGCCGGCTTGTGGCCAACCCCAGGGACTTTAGCGGATTTTCCCTAATCAATCATGGAGCACGACCGGGGGCGTCGCGACGTTATCGACCACCACGCGTTCGGTGCCAGACAAGGTGTGAGGGTTTACGGCGTGATGGGTGGTGTTGATGAACTGCAGTAGCCCGTTCTGCTCGATGCGCACGGCCAGCACGTAGCTGCCGCGCGGGTCGAGCTGGCTGAGGTCGCAGGCCAGTTGCAGCTTGATCGGCAGTACACCGGCGCACTGAAGGCGCAGCTCGGCGTGGCTGACGGCCGGCGCGTCGGCACGGGACACGTCGAGCAGGCTCAGTAGCACCTGGGCGGAGGCTGGCAGGTAGTTGTCGCTGGAAGAAACGATTTCGACGTCGATCGATTTGATCTGGTTCATGGTAGTGCTCCTTGAGAGGGGGAAAGCACGGCGATGCTGTCCCCTCTCAAGGCCTGGCGGCAGACAGAAAAGCTACCCTTGCACCACGTCTGAAGGCTCGTCGCGATGCAGCGCCACCTGGCGGATGGACAGGCGCAGCTCGGCCGACAGCACGCGCTTGGCCACGCCCTCGGCCAGTTCGCCGAGCTTGTCGTGGTAACCCAGCTTGCCTTGGGCATCTGCATGCAGCACGCCTTGCTGGAGCAAGGTCTGGATGAAGTGGCGGAACAGCGTCTTGTCGAAAAACTCCGGGGCGTTCAAGCCATGCAGGATCGACAGGCGCTGGGCCATCATCACGCACAGGTCTTCCAGCGCTTCGGCGCTGAGGCTGTTCTGCCCGCTGTTGAGCAGCAGGGACGTGGCCATGTAGAAACGCTGCAGCGTCTGGGTGATGGTACGGGCGAGCAGGGTCAGCAGCACGAACTGCCGCGAGCTGGGCGGCGGGCGCACATAGATGTCGTTGTCCTGGCGCAGCAGGCCTTGCTCGACCAGCGCCGCCAGCCACTGGTCGATGACGTCGTCCAATTGCTGCGGCGCCCAGCGCAGGAACAGTTCGGCCTGCAAATACGGGTACAGCGCGTGCACATATTGCCCCAACAGTTCGCGGCTCATGCGCGAGCTGCTGAGGAAGAAGCTGGCCAGCAGCGCCGGCAGGGCGAAGATGTGTAGCACGTTGTTGCGGTAGTAGGTCATCAGCACCGCATTGCCTTCGTCCAGGTACAGGATGCGGCCCAGGGCGTCCTTCTGCTCGGCGACCAGGTTCATGCTGCGCACGTGTTCGATCAAGGCCTGGCCGTCACCCTCGGGCAGGGTGATGTGCGGCGAGTAGGGCACCTGGCGCAGCAGGGCCAGGTACAGGTCGAGCACGCGGACCAGGGCGCGTTCATCCAGGGCCAGGCGGCTGGTGGACAGCAATGCCATGGCCACCAGGTTGACCGGGTTGATGGCCGCCGCCTCGTTGAGGTGGCGGGCCACGGTCTCACCCAGGCGATGGGTTGTGGCGTTAAGCCAATCCGGGCGGTATTGCGGGCCATGCTCCTGCTCACGCCAGCCGGGTTGTTGCTGGTCGAGGAAGCCGGCCAGGCGGATCGGCTCGCCAAAGTTGACCGACACCTGGCCAAAGCGCTGCCTCAGCGCGCCGAACACCTTGAAGATATCGAATACCGACTCTTTCTTCTTGCTGGCACCGCGCAGCTCGCCCAGGTAGGTGCGGCCTTCGAGCACGCGTTCATAGCCGATGTAGACCGGCACGAACACGATGGGCGTGCGCGACGAACGCAGGAAGCTGCGCAGGGTAATGGCCAGCATCCCGGTGCGCGGTTGCAGCATGCGCCCGGTACGGGAACGGCCGCCTTCGACGAAGTACTCCACCGGGAACCCCTTGGTGAACAGGGTGTGCAGGTATTCGTTGAATACCGCGGTATAGAGTGGGTTGCCCTTGAAGGTGCGGCGCATGAAGAATGCCCCGCCACGGCGCAGCAGGTTGCCGACCACCGGCATGTTGAGGTTGATGCCCGCGGCCACGTGCGGTGGCGTGAGGCCGTTGCGGAACAGCAGGTACGACAGCAGCAGGTAGTCGATATGGCTGCGGTGGCAGGGCACGTAGATCACTTCGTGGCCGGGCGCGATGCCCTGCACCTGCTCGATGTGGTTGACCTTGATGCCGTCGTAGATCTTGTTCCAGAACCAGCTGAGCACCACCTCCAGGAAGCGGATGGCAGTGTAGGTGTAGTCAGAGGCAATCTCGTTGCCGTAGCGCAAGGCCTGGGCTTCGGCCTTGGCCAGCGGCAGGTTTTCGCGCTGCGCCTCCTCGGCGATGGCCTGGCGCACCAGCGGTGCATGAACCAGTCCCTTGACCAGGTTGCGCCGGTGCGAAAGGTCGGGGCCGATGACCGCGGTCTTGAGGTTGCGAAAATGCACGCGCATCAGGCGCTGGGCCATGCGCACGGTGCGTTCGTGGCCTTTGTTGTGCTGCACCAGTTCGCGCAGGTGGATGGGGGCAGAGAACTGCACGCGGGTCTTGCGCCCGAGTATCAGTACGGTCAGCAGCCGCCGCAAACGCCCGGTCACTGCCCAACTGTCGGCAAACAGCAGTTTCCACGGGCTGGACTCGCTGGCCGGGGTCTGGCCCCAGAACACGCTGACCGGAATGATCTGCGCATCTTCCTCGGCATGCTGGGTAACGGCAGCTACCAGGCGCTCGAGGGTGGGCGGGGCGCCACGCTTGTCCTGGCGGCCCAGCCAGTCGGGGTCGGGGGTCAGGTAGAAGAACGCAGCGGGTTCCTGCAGCGGACCGACCGTTACCGGCAGCACCGGGCGCGGCAGCCCTGCCTTGGTGCACTCGTGGTCGAGTACGACCAGGTCGGTGAGCGCCGGGGTAGGCAAGGCGTAGATCACGGGCCGGCTGCGGTCCAGGTTCAACGACATGGCCGACTGGTTGATGGTTTCGGAGCGCACCCACAGGTACAACAGGCGACGCAGGGCGCCGAAAATCAGGCGGCGCAGGGGGGAACGGGTCATGGGGTGTGTGCCCTGGGTGTGATGTTCAGGTGAGTATCCAGTTAATTAGTCTGCCGTATGTGCGTAAGTTCAGCAAAAATCGGCCAACAGCGGGACCGTCATCAAATTTTTTTGTGCTGTGGCATATACTCGGCCTGCCACTTGCAGGTTATTTCGGCAAGCGGCGTTGGCACGGGGCAGGTAAGCCCATGCCTGCACGGCGATCTTCACAATAAAAAACCGGAGTAGTTCAGATGTCGTCTCGTGAGACTGGGAATGTAAAGTGGTTCAACGATGCCAAGGGTTATGGCTTCATTCAGCGCGAAGGTGGTGCGGATGTATTCGTCCACTATCGGGCGATTCGCGGTGAGGGGCATCGTACCCTGGTCGAAGGGCAGCGGGTTGAATACGCTTGCGTGCAGGGCCAGAAAGGCCTGCAAGCCGAAGACGTGGTAGGCCTCTGAGCCTGTAGGAGCGGGCTTGACCCGCGAAAGCAGCCACCGCGATCGTTGGCACGGGCATAGCCCGTGTTCGCGGGTAAACCCGCTCCTACAGAAATGAGCAAGGCTTTGGTTTCAAGACGTACGCCAGGTGATTTCCTCTTCACCGTCGGCGCTGATGCGGACCCAGCGGTCGGCATCTTCCTCGCCGTCTTCCTCGACCCAGCCACCCGGTGCGCAGCGCACTTCCACCCCCAGTGCGGCAAATGCAGCGCGGGCGCAGGCAATATCGTCGGCCCAGGGGGTCTGATCGCTTTCCAGGTACAGGCTGTTCCATTTCCCTACAGCCTTCGGTAACCAAGTGACCGGAATGTTACCGGCCTGGCATTTGAACGTCTGGCCTTTCTGCTTCCATTCGCTGCATGGGCCGATCGCCTGGGCAAGCCACCCGGCAATCTGTTTGTGGTCGACGTCGGCGTCCTTCAGGTAGATCTCGATATCAGGTTGGCGCATAAGGGCTCCGGGTGTGCTCAGTCTTGGCGCACAAAATAGTCATAACGCATGGAAACCGTTACCTCGAACGGCTCGGGCTGGTCGATCACCCGTGCACGTTTTTCGGCGCTGGCGCGCCAGCCGTGTGGGGTCATGGCCAGCAGGTCGGCGCGGGCCTTGGGGGCGATCAAGCTCAGGCGCAACGCCAGGGTTTCGCTGTGGGCATGGGCCATGCCCTCGGGGACCAGGGCCAGGTGCTTGTCGTCGGCGTAAGGGCGTACTTCATCGTAGAGCACTTCGCGCAGTTCCATCAGGTGGCCGCTGGTCGGGCCTACCCGCATCAGGCCACCGCCGGGGCTGAGCAGGCGTTTGGCTTCGGCCCAGTCCAGCGGGCTGAATACGCTGGCGATGAACTGGCAGCTGGCATCGGCCAGCGGCACCCGGGCCATGCTGGCGACCATCCAGGTGACAGCCGGTGCGCGGCGGCAGGCACGCTTGACCGCCTCGCGGGAGATATCCAGGGCGTAACCGTCGGCCGCGGGCAGGGCCTGGGCCAACTGCGCGGTGTAGTAGCCCTCGCCGCAGCCAATGTCCAGCCAGGCACCGGGCTGGCGCTCGGCGGCCAGTTCGGCCAGGCGCTGGGCCACCGGTGCGTAGTGGCCGCCGTCAAGGAAGTCGCGACGCGCCTCGACCATGGCCTGGTTGTCACCCGGGTCACGGCTGTTCTTGTGCTGCACCGGCAGCAGGTTCAGGTAGCCCTGGCGGGCCCGGTCGAAGCGGTGGCCTGCCGGGCAGGCCACGCCGTTGTCGACTTGCGCCAGCGGCGCCTGGCAAAGGGGGCAGGCAAGCATCAGGCGAGCAACCGGACCAGGGTCTGGTAGTAGATTTCGGTCAGCAGGTCGAGGTCGCTGGCCAGAATCCGCTCGTCCACCTGGTGGATGGTGGCGTTGACCGGGCCCAGCTCGACCACCTGGGTGCCCAGGGTGGCGATGAAGCGGCCATCTGACGTGCCGCCGCTGGTCGACGGTTGGGTGTCGCGGCCGGTGACACCTTTGATGCTGGCCGAAACGGCGTCCAGCAGCTCGCCCGGCTCGGTGAGGAACGGCAGGCCTGACAGTGCCCAGTCGATCGACCAGTCCAGTCCGTGCTTGTCGAGGATCGCCGACACCCGCGCCTGCAGGCCTTCGACGGTGGACTCGGTGGAGAACCGGAAATTGAACAGCGCAGTCAGCTCGCCCGGAACCACGTTGGTGGCACCGGTGCCGGAGTTGAGGTTGGAGATCTGGAAGCTGGTCGGCGGGAAGAATGCATTGCCTTCGTCCCAGTGCTCGGCTGCCAGCTCCGCCAGGGCCGGTGCGGCCAGGTGAATGGGGTTGCGCGCCAGGTGCGGGTAGGCCACATGGCCCTGTTTGCCGCGCACGGTCAGCTTGGCGCCCAGCGAGCCACGGCGGCCGTTCTTGACCACGTCACCCAGCAGGGTGGTGCTGGAAGGTTCGCCGACGATGCACCAGTCCAGGCGCTGATTACGTGCTTTGAGGCGTTCGACCACAGCCTTGGTGCCGTGGTGGGCCGGGCCTTCCTCGTCGCTGGTGATCAGGAAGGCGACCTTGCCGCGGTGGTCGGGGTAATCCTGCACGAAGCGTTCGCTGGCAACCACCATGCAGGCCAGGCTGCCTTTCATGTCGGCTGCGCCGCGGCCGCAGAGCATGCCGTCGGCGTCGATCAGCGCATCGAACGGTTCATGTTGCCATTGCTGCACGGGGCCGGTGGGCACCACGTCGGTGTGCCCGGCGAAGCACAGTACCGGGCCTTCCTGCTGGCCATGGGTCGCCCAGAAATTGTCGACGTCTTCGATGCGCATCGGCTCGAGCTGGAAGCCCACGGCGCCGAGGCGGTTCATCATTTGCGCCTGGCAATCGGCGTCGACAGGGGTGACGGAGGGGCGACGGATCAGGTCGCAGGCCAGTTGAAGGGTAGGCGAGAGCTCGGCAGGGGCCGTCATGGGGAACTCCGGGGCAAGGCAAGGCGGGGAAATCTGAGGGGCGTTATCTTATAGCAAACCAGTCGCGAAAGGGGCGCCAAGCGCCCCCAACATCTCAAGCCTGCTGCGCCTCGGCAGCCTTGTGAGCAGGCTTGGGCAGCGACGACAGCAGCGCCATCACCAGTGCCGCCACGTACGGCAACGACTGCACCAGCAGCATGGCCATCCAGAAGCGCATGTCCGAGCTCGGCAGCCCCTGCACCAGGTAGATACCCAGCGCTGCGCCCCACAACAGCAGCATGATGAACAGTTCCTCGCGCGCCTCGGCAATCGCCACCAGCAAACCATGGCTGTCGGCATGCTTTGGCGTGCGGATGAACGGCATGCTGCTGGTGAAGAACCCGTACAGCACCGCTTTGGCGATGGTATGCGACAGCGCCAGCCCCGCCAGCGCCGCCGCGAAGGCATCCTTCATGTTCACCCCCACCGCACGCCGGTAGAGGAACAGGATCTTGCCGACCTTGAAGAAGAACAGCGCCAGCGGCGGGATGGCGAAAATCATCAGTGGCGGGTCGACCCGGTGCGGCACGATGATCATCGCGGCCGACCACAGCAGCGCGCCGATGGTGAAGAAAATGTTCATGCCATCGGCGATCCAGGGCAGCCAGCCGGCCAGGAAGTGGTAGCGCTGGCCGCGCGTCAGCTGGCTACCCGTGCCGCGCAACAGGGCGCCGGCGTGGTGCTTGATGATCTGGATGGCACCGTATGCCCAGCGGAAGCGCTGTTTCTTGAAATCGATGAACGTGTCAGGCATCAAGCCTTGGCCATAACTGTTGTGGGCGTAAGCCGCCGACAGGCCTCTCTCGAACACGCGCAGGCCCAGTTCGGCGTCCTCGCAGATACACCACTCGGCCCAGCCCAGTTCTTGCAGCACGCTGCGCCGGGTCATGGTCATGGTGCCATGCTGGATGATCGCGTCACGGTCGTTGCGGGTGACCATGCCGATGTGGAAGAAGCCCTTGTATTCGCTGTAACACAGCTTCTTGAATGCCCTTTCGTGTTGGTCGCGGTAGTCCTGCGGCGACTGCACCACGGCAATTTTCGGGTCGGCGAAGTGCGGCACCATGTGCTTGAGCCAGTTGCGGTCGACGCAGTAGTCCGAGTCGATCACCGCGATCACTTCGGCGTCTGGCGCGGTGTGCGGGATCAGGTAGTTCAGCGCGCCGCCCTTGAAGCCAGCCAAGGGTGCGACGTGGAAGAACTTGAACCGTTCGCCCAGTTTCTCGCAATGGGCCTTGAGCGGTTCCCACACGGCCGGGTCCTTGGTGTTGTTGTCGATCACCAGCACTTCATAATCGGGGTAGTCCAGCGCGGCCAGGGCGTCGAGGGTCTGCTTGACCATTTCTGGCGGCTCGTTGTAGCACGGTACATGCACCGACACCTTGGGCCGGTAGGCGCTGTCGGCCTGTACTGGCAGAAACTCGCGGCGGCGCTTGTGGATCCACACCGCCTCGGCCAGTTCATGCGCCTCGGTGAGCAGCACGATGAACACCCCCAATGCGCCGAGCGCCAGCAACACGCCGACGGTCAGGCTGAACCAGGTGCTGTATTGCTGGCTGTAGTCGTAGGCGATCCACACCAGCACCGACCCGCACAGGAAGGTGATGAACGTCAGGAAGGTCCGGCCGCGTTGGCGCAAGGCCGAGCCGTCGATGAACAGCACCATCAGCGCGATCATGGCCAGCACCACCGACGCGACCGCCAGGGCGCGCCACTGCGGAATCGCCACCACGGGCCCCTCGAAATTGAACTTCTGCTGGCGCTCGGCGTTGTAAACGCCCCAGTAAGCGCCTACCGAGCCTTCGTCACTGGCCTTCCAGGGCTGGTCATAGGCTTCGATGACAAAGTAGTTGTAGCCACGGCGGTTGAGCGTGTTGACCAAGGTGCGCAGGTAGATGGCCTGATCGGCCTGGGTGGCATCGGCCCCCCCGCGCATGCGGCCATTGCTCGGCCAGCCGACCTCCGACAGCAACAGCGGCTTGCGCGGGAACTGCTGCTTCAGCTCGCGGGCACGGTCGAGCACGAACTCAACCGAGTCTTTCATCGGCACGAATTCCCAGTAAGGCAGGATGTGCGCGGCAATCAGGTCGACGTGCCTGGCCAGCTCCGGGTGTTCCTTCCAGATATGCCATTGCTCACTGGTGGTTACCGGGACCTTGACCGCGGCACGTACCCTGTCCAGGTACTTGATGAGGTTTTCCGGTGTCACTTCTTCGCGGAACAGCGCCTCGTTACCCACCACTACGCGCACCACGCTGCGCGAGGTATTGGCCAACTCGATGGCGGTGGCAATTTCCCGCTCGTTGCGTTCGAGGTCGGGGCTGATCCAGATGCCCAGTGTCACCCGCAGGCCGAACTCCTCGGCCAGCCGTGGGATGTCTGCCTGGGTGCCTTCCACGGTGTAGATGCGGATGCTGTCGGTCAGTTTGCTCAGTTGCTCCAGGTCCTGACGCATTTCTTCGTCACTGGGGTACTGGCCCTTTTGCGGGCTTTCACCCAGGCGGAACGGCGAATACGAGAAGCCAGAGATTTGTTCTGGCCAGGCGGGCGCGGAAACCGGGCGATTGATCAGCGCCCAGAAGCCGGTGAACAACGCAGCGATGGCCAGCACCACAACCAGGTTCAGGCCGAATTTACGTGAAGACATTGTCGTCCATTTCTGTCGAAGTGATAGGACATTAAAGCAGGGTTAGTAGTCCATTTCCTAACGGTGCAGGCCTTGGGCTCGCTGGCATATAATGCGCGCCGGTTTTTTGGGGTATGAACATGAGTACAGAAGATCCACGCTTCGCCGGCGTTGCCCGGCTGTACGGCGACCAAGGCCTGCAACGCCTGGGCCAGGCCCATGTGGCGATAGTCGGGATTGGCGGGGTGGGTTCGTGGGTGGCCGAAGCGCTGGCGCGCAGTGGCGTGGGCGAAATCACCCTGTTCGACCTGGACGATGTCTGCGTCAGCAACACCAACCGCCAGGCCCACGCCCTGGAAGGGCAGGTGGGGCGCCCCAAGGTCGAGGTCATGGCCGAGCGCCTGCGGGCGATCAACCCGGCCTGCACGGTGCATGCAGTCGCCGATTTCGTCACCCGCGACACCATGGTCGAGTACATCACCGAACACCTGGACTGCGTGATCGACTGCATCGACAGCGTCATGGCCAAGGCCGCGCTGATCGCCTGGTGCCGCCGGCGCAAGATCGCCATCGTCACCACCGGGGGGGCCGGCGGGCAGATCGACCCCACGCAGATCCAGATCGCCGACCTCAACAAGACCTTCAACGATCCGCTGGCCTCGCGGGTCCGCTCCACGTTGCGGCGTGACTACAACTTTTCGCGCAATGTCAGCCGCAACTATGGCGTGCCATGTGTGTTTTCCAGTGAGCAGCTGCGTTACCCCAAAGGCGATGGCAGCGTGTGCCTGCAGAAAAGCTTCGTTGGCGAAGGCGTGCGGCTGGATTGTGCCGGCGGCTTTGGCGCGGTGATGATGGTGACCGCCACCTTTGGCATGGTGGCAGCGAGCAAGGCGATAGAGAAACTGGTGGCCGGTGCGCGACGGCCATCGGAGCGGGTCAAGCCCGTGTAAATCCCTGTAGGAGCGGCCTCGTGTCGCGATGGGGCGCGCAGCGCCCCCAACGATGTTGGCCCCCACCCCAGTTAACGTTTGACCACCAGCTCTGCCATGCGCTGCAACACCGCATGCAGCCCGTTGCTGCGCGACGGCGACAGTTGGCGCTCCAGCCCCAGCTGGCTGAACCACCCCCGCAGGTCGAGCGCCAGCAGTTCACCGCTGGTCAAACCCTGCACCCGCACCAGCAACAATGCCAGCAGCCCGCGCAACAAACGGGCATCGCTAGCGGCCTTGAACCGCCATGCGCCATCGGCCTGCTCGGCCACCAGCCACACCAGGCTTTCGCAACCGTGCACCCGGTTGGCCTCGGTTTTTTCGCTGGCAGCCAGCGGCTCCAGCCGGTCGCCCCATTGCATCAGCAAGCGAGCACGCTGTTCCCAGCCCTTGCCCTGTTCGAACGCGGCCAGCGCCTGTAGCGCCTGTTCCGGCAGGCTCATCGCAACAACTCCAGGCCTTGGTCCAGCGCGTCGAAGAAGCGCTGCAGGTCGCTGCTGTCGTTGTACAAGCCCAACGACACACGGATCGCACCCTCCAGGCCCAGCCCCTTCAGCAGCGGCATGGCGCAGTGGTGCCCGGCACGCACGGCAATGCCCTGCTCGGTGAGCAGGTGGGCGATATCGGCATTGTGCACGCCCTCGATGACGAAGCTGGCCAGCGCCGCCTGTGGCGTGCCCAGCACCCGGATACCCTCGCGGTCGGCCAGGCCGCGCAGCAGTTGCTGATGCAGGCTGGTTTCGTGGGCGGCGACCGCGTGGCTATCGAGGCTGGCCAGGTAGGCAAGGGTCGCGCCCAGGCCGATCACCCCGGCAATGGGCGGGGTGCCCGCCTCGAAACCCAACGGCGCCGGGCGGAAGCTGGCGCTATGGTAGTCGGCGAGCTGCACCATCTCACCGCCAAACTGCCAATGGCGCAGCAGCTCGAAGGCCTGGCTGCGGCCGTAGAGCACGCCGACACCGTCCGGGCCATACAGCTTGTGGCTGGAAAACACATAGAAGTCGCAGCCCAGCTGCTGCACATCATGACGCCCATGGACCACGCCTTGGGCGCCGTCGACCACGGTCACCGCACCTTGCGCACGGGCATGGGCCAGCAGGGCAGGCAAGGGCTGCCAGGTGCCCAGCACGTTGGACAACTGGCTGACGGCCAGTACCCGGGTGCGTGGGCCTACCAACTGCAGGGCCTGGTCCAGGTCGATGTGGCCGTGAATGTCCAGCGGCAGTACCACCAGGCGCAGGTCGTGCCGCTGCGCCAGTTGCTGCCAGGGCAGCAGGTTGGCATGGTGCTCCAGCGCGCTGACGGCAATTTCGTCGCCCGCCTCGAAGCGGTGCTCCAGGCCATAGGCCAGCAGGTTCAACGCCGAAGTGGCGCCATGGGTAAACACGATTTGCCGGGGATCGGCGGCGTTGAGCCAGGCGGCCACCTTGTTGCGGCTGGTTTCGAAAGCCTGGGTCGCCAGTGCACCGGGCAAGTGCTGGGCGCGGTGCACGTTGGCCGCGCCATGGGCGTAGTAATGGCCCAGGGCATCCAGCAAGGCTTGCGGCTTCTGGGTGGTGGCGGCGCTGTCCAGGTAGGTCTGGTGCTGCCGTTGCAGGGCGTCGATGGCGGGGAAATCGGCACGCCAGGGGGAGGGCTGGAACATGATCGCGGGGCCTGGAATGAAAAACGGGTCTGGCGTGTTGGCGCCAGACCCGATGTTAACACCTCAAACCGTGCAAGGTTCTCAGTTGTGGGCGTGCAATGCTTCGTTCAGCTCAATGGCCGACTTGTGGGTCTTGCATTCCACTGCGCCGTTCAGCGAGTTGCGGCGGAACAGCAGGTCGGTCTGGCCTGCCAGGTCACGCGCCTTGACCACCTTGACCAGTTCGTTGTTCTCGTCCAGCAGGTTCACCTTGGTGCCGGCAGTGATGTACAGGCCCGCTTCGACGGTGTTGCGGTCACCCAGCGGGATACCGATACCGGCGTTGGCGCCGATCAGGCAGCCTTCGCCGACCTTGATGACGATGTTGCCGCCACCGGACAGGGTGCCCATGGTCGAGCATCCGCCGCCCAGGTCCGAGCCCTTGCCGACGAATACGCCAGCGGAAACCCGGCCTTCGATCATGCCCGGGCCTTCGGTGCCAGCGTTAAAGTTGACGAAGCCTTCGTGCATGATGGTGGTGCCTTCGCCAATGTAGGCGCCCAGGCGCACACGGGCGGTGTCGGCGATACGCACGCCGGCCGGGACCACGTAGTCGGTCATTTTCGGGAACTTGTCCACCGAGAACACTTCCAGCAACTCGCCTTTGAGGCGTGCTTCGAGTTGCAGTTCGGCCAGTTCGCTCAGGTCGACCGCGCCCTGGTTGGTCCAGGCCACGTTCGGCAGCAGCGGGAAGATGCCGGCCAGGCTTACGCCGTGTGGCTTGACCAGGCGGTGCGACAGCAGGTGCAGCTTGAGGTACGCCTCTGGGGTCGAAGCCAGCGCAGCGTCTTCGGCCAGCAGGGTGGCGACCAGCGGCTTGTGGCTTTCGGCCAGGCGGGTCAGCAGCGCGGCCTGGGCGGCATCCACGCCTTTCACCGCTTCGGCCAGTTGGGCGGCCTGGGCGTTGCTGAAGGCGATGGCCTGGTTGCCACCCTGGTAACCAAGAACAGGCGCGACTGCGGCGACCAGTTCGGCGCTTGGGTTGAGCAGGGGTTGTGCGTAGAACACTTCCAGCCAGGCGCCCTGGCGGTTCTGGGAGCCGACACCGAAGGCCAGGCTGAACAGGGTATTGGACATGTGATTACCTCGTGCGAAATAGGGTAGGGGCTCAGGCGAAGGCTGCGGCGTACAGGTCAGGCTTGAAGCCGACCAACGTGCGCGCGCCAAGGTCGAGCACCGGGCGCTTGATCATCGACGGCTGGGCCAGCATCAGCTCGACGGCCTTGGCCTGGTCGAGGTCTGCCTTGCTGGCGTCGTCCAGCTTGCGGAACGTGGTGCCGGCACGGTTGAGGATGACTTCCCAGCCGTGTTCGTCGCACCAGCGGTTCAGGCTGTCACGGTCGATACCTTGGGTCTTGTAGTCGTGGAATTCGTAGGCGATGGACTGGTCTTCGAGCCAGGTACGCGCTTTTTTCATGGTGTCGCAGGCTTTGATACCGTAGAGCGTGTAGGTCATTGTGTGCATTGGGGATCACAGGTTGCCCCAACCTCTCCGTTTTTCGATTTCAGTCGCGGGATTATGCGGGAACGGAGATGTGAGCGCCACGGGTGTGCTTGTCTTGGGTTTTGCGGGCGCCGCAGATGTGCAGGTCTTGGGTCTTGCATCGCTTATGAGATCGAGCGCCGCGCGGGCGGCGCTCGATCTCACAGGCGCTGCAAGACTCACGGCAGGCCCAACCACCCAACCGAAGTATCATCATGTTACATATTCATCCGCCACCTGCGACTATCGTGCAGCGGCCCCGGTTCGCCGATCGCCGCTAACATATTGTTTCAATGGCGATGTTTCGCCCTGTTGTCGTTTCTGGTTCATAAAGGAAGCCTTACCGGATGCAGTCCGCCTACACCGTCCTCATCCTGTTGACCTTGGTCAGCCTGTCGAAACTGGTCGGTCGCCTGATTCCGCTGCCCTTGCCGCTGGTGCAGATCGCCGCTGGCGCCTTGCTGGCGTGGCCGACCCTGGGCCTGCATGTGGCGCTGGACCCCGAGCTGTTCCTGTTCCTGTTCCTGCCGCCACTGCTGTTCGCCGATGGCTGGCGGATTCCCAAGCGCGAACTGTGGCGCCTTCGAGGGCCGGTGGTGGCGCTGGCGGTAGGGCTGGTGCTGTTCACTGTGGTCGGGGCCGGTTACTTCATTCACTGGCTGATGCCCAGCATCCCGCTGCCGGTGGCCTTCGCCTTGGCCGCCGTGTTGTCGCCGACCGACGCCGTTGCCGTATCGGCCATTACCCAGGACCGCCTGCCCACCCCGCTGATGCATATGCTGCAGGGCGAGGCGCTGATGAACGACGCCTCCGGCCTGGTGACCTTCAAGTTCGCCCTGGCGGCGGCAATCACCGGGGCCTTCTCGCTGGCCGACGCCAGCTTCAGCTTCGTGCTGGTAGCACTGGGGGGCCTGGCAGTGGGCGTGGCCCTGAGCTGGCTGATCGGCCGCCTGCGCATGTGGATGATCACCCGGGGCTGGGACGACCCTGCGACCCATGTCGTGTTCATGCTGCTGTTGCCGTTCGCGGCTTATGTACTGGCCGAGCGGCTGGGCGTGTCGGGCATTTTGTCGGCAGTGGCCGCTGGCATGATGCAGAGCTGGCTCGACCTGCTGCCACGCCAGACCAGCACCCGCCTGCTCAACCGCAGCGTCTGGTCGCTGCTGGAGTTCGCCTTCAATGGCCTGATTTTCCTGCTACTGGGCCTGCAGTTACCGGACATCATCAAGGCTGTGGTCAGCCACGAAACCACCGTGTGGCCGACCCTGGCCTACCGCTGCCTGGATGTGCTGGCGATTTTTGCCGCGCTGATCCTGCTGCGTTTCATCTGGGTGCAGAGTATCTGGCGCGCGATCGGCGTGCTGCGCCGCTGGCGCGGTAAGCCGGCGCTGGTGCTGGTGCCTACGGCGCGCTCCTGCTGGCTGCTGACCTTCGGCGGCGTGCGGGGTGCAGTGACCCTGGCGGGTGTGATGTCGGTGCCATTGCTGATGGGGGCAGGCAAGGCGTTCCCGGAACGGGACCTGCTGATTTTCATCGCGGCAGGGGTGATCCTGCTATCGCTGGTCAGCGCCTGTATCGCCTTGCCGCTGTTGCTGCGCGGGGTGACCAAAAGCGCCGACGAGCGCTTGCAACAGGAGGTGCAGGAAGCCTGGCGGCGCACGGCAGAAGCGGCGATCCATGCCTTGGAGGCGGAGGAAGTGATCGACAGCAATGCGCCGCAGGATGCAGACCAGGCAACCATGGCCACGGAACTGAAGGCGCGCCTGATGGCGGAGTACCGGGATGAGCTGGACAGTTATAACGACACGGCCGAAGCCAAGGCGCTGGCCGAGCAGATGGATTTGCTGGAGCGCCGCTTGCGCCTGCGGGCGCTAAGGGCGCAGCGGCTGGAGCTGTACAACCTGCATCGTCAGCACGAGGTAGGCGATGAAGTGGTGCGGCAGGTGCTGGGCGAGCTGGACATGAGTGAGGCGAATCTGGGCCAGGTCAAATAAAGCGCTGGGGCTGCCTTGCAGCACCAGGTCTCTCACCTACCCCGGTAGGCGCAACTGTCTTTCTGCAAATTTGAAAAGCCTGCGCGATTCATTGTGGGAGCGGGCTTGCCCGCGAAGTAGGCGACGCGGTGTCTGGCACCGGCTGCGCCGGTGTTCGCGGGCATGCCCGCTCCCACAGGGGGGCTGCGCTGGCTTGGAGTTGCCGCCGTACTTGCAGGAGCAACTGTCTTTCTCAAAATTTGAAAAGCCTGCGCGATTCACCTGTGGGAGCGGGCAAGCCCGCGAAGCAGGGGACGCGGTGTCTGGCACCGGCTGCGCCGGTGTTCGCGGGCATGCCCGCTCCCACAGGGGGCCTGCGCTGGCTTGGAGTTGCCGCCGTACTTGCAGGAGCAACTGTCTTTCTCAAATTTTGAAAAGCCTGCGCGATTCGTTGTGGGAGCGGGCAAGCCCGCGAAGCAGGCGACGCGGTGTCTAGCACCGGCTGCGCCGGTGTTCGCGGGCACGCCCGCTCCCACAGGAACCGCGTACAAACCGCCCCCCGATCCTGTCAGCGGCTTTGCAGAAACGCGCGAATGCGCTCGGCAGCCTCGATGCACTCGGCCAGCGGTGCAACCAAGGCCATGCGGACACGCCCGGCCCCCGGGTTCACACCATCCACTTCCCGCGAAAGGTAAGACCCCGGCACCACCGTCACATGCTGGGCTGCGAACAGGTCACGGGTGAACTCGGCATCGTCGCCAGGCACCTTGGCCCACAGGTAGAAGCTGCCGTCCGGGCGCTGTACGTCCAGTACCGGCTGCAGGATCTCCAGCACGGCATCGTATTTGGCGCGGTACTGGTCGCGGTTTTCGCGCACATGCGCTTCATCCTGCCAGGCGGCGATGCTCGCCAGTTGGGTTTGCACCGGCATGGCGCAGCCGTGGTAGGTACGGTACAGCAGGAATGGCTTGATGATGTCGGCGTCGCCGGCAACGAAGCCCGAGCGCAGGCCCGGCAGGTTGGAGCGCTTGGACAGGCTGTGGAAGACCACGCAACGTTTGAAGTCGCTGCGGCCCAGCTCCGCGCAAGCGCTCAACAGGCCAGGCGGCGGGGCGTCTTCGTCGAAGTACAGTTCGCTGTAGCACTCATCGGCGGCGATCACGAAGTCATGCTCGTCGGCCAGGGCAATCAGCGTTTTCAGGGTGTCCATGGGCACCAGCGCCCCGGTCGGGTTGCCCGGCGAGCACAGGAACAGGATCTGGCAGCGCTGCCATACATCGGCCGGCACGGCGTCGAAGTCCGGGTTGAAGCCATTGGCTTCCAGGCACGGCAGGTAGTGTGGGGTAGCACCGGCCAGCAGGGCTGCGCCTTCATAGATCTGGTAGAACGGGTTCGGGCTGACCACCAGGCCGTCATCGGCGCAGTTGACCACGGCCTGGGTGAAGGCGAACAGCGCCTCGCGGGTGCCATTGACCGGCAGGATATGACGGTCGGCGTCGAGCCAGCCGGTGGGCACGCCAAACCGCTGCTCGCACCACTGGCCAATAGCCTGGCGCAGCGCCGGCAGGCCGAGGGTGCTGGGATAGACAGCCAGCTTGTCGAGGTTGTCGGCCATGGCCTGGGCGACGAACGCCGGCGATTCGTGCTTCGGCTCACCGATCGACAGGGCGATGGCGCGTTTGTCCGCCGCAGGCTTCACGGTGCCCAGCAGGGCGCGGAGCTTTTCGAACGGGTAGGGCTGAAGCTGGGTCAAGGCATGGTTCATCGGCGCAAGGTCTCGTCAATCGTCTAATCGTTAAATGGTCAGGCGGCTCGGGCTGGTGTCGCTGCCTTGGCCGGCCTGCAGCTGCTGCACGATAGCTTCCTGCAGGCGGCTGCACAGTTGCGGGTCGGACAGCGGCTGGTTGTCGGCATCGGTGATGAAGAACACGTCTTCGACCCGTTCGCCGAGGGTGGCGATCTTGGCGTTCTGCAGTGACAGGTCGAACTCCAGGAAAATCCGCCCCAGCCGGGCCAGCAGGCCAGGGCGGTCGGGGGCGGTGATCTCGAGAATGGTCACCGGCCGTTGGGCATCGTTGAGGATGGTCACCTGTGGCGGGAAGTCGAAGTGCTTGAGCTGGCGGGGCACCCGGCGCTGAATGATGGTCGGGTAGTTCTCGGGGTTGCGCAAGGCTTCGCTCAGGCCGTCGCGAATCTGCCGCACCCGTTGCGGGTTGTCGCCAATCGAGCCGCCGTCGTTGTCCAGCACGATGTAGGTGTCGAGCGTGAACTGGCTGCTGGAGGTGATGATCCGCGCGTCGTGAATGTTCAGGTTCAGCTGCGACATGGCCGCTACCGTCACCGCAAAGAAGTCGTGCTGGTCCGGGGCGTAGATGAAGATCTGCGTGCCACCCTCGAACTCGCGCTGGGTGGTTTCCTTGATCAGCACCAGAGGGCCGCCATCGGCGGGCTGCTGCAGGATCGCATCACTGTGCCAGGCCACGTCGGCCGCAGTGTGCTTGAGGAAGTAGTCATCGCCCAGCTGCGACCACAATTGTTCGACGTCGTCCGGGTCGGTGCCCTCGCGCACCAGGATGTCCAGGGCGGCAGACTGGGTTTGGCGAATCTGCTCTTCGCGGTCCAGCGGGTTTTCCAGGCCGCGGCGCAAGGCCCGCTTGGTCTCGGTGTAAAGCTGGCGCAACAGGCTGGCGCGCCACGAGTTCCACAAGCTGGGGTTGGTGGCATTGATATCGGCCACGGTCAGCACGTACAGGTAGTCCAGGCGCGTTTCGTCGCCGACGTGCAGGGCGAAGTCGTTGATCACCTGCGGGTCGGACAGGTCCTTGCGCTGGGCGGTGGTAGACATCACCAGGTGGTTGAGCACCAGCCAGACGATCAGCCGGCTGTCCCAGGCGGGCAGTTGGTGGCGTTCGCAGAACTTCTGCGCGTCTACCGCACCGAGCTCCGAGTGGTCACCGTGGCGGCCCTTGCCGATGTCGTGGTACAGGCCGGCCAGGTAGATCAGCTCGGGTTTGGGCAGGCGCCCCATGAGCTTGCTGGCCAGCGGAAACTTCTCGGACACCGGTGTGTACTGCAGCTTGCGCAGGTGCTTGATGAGGTTGAGGGTGTGCGCATCCACGGTATAGATGTGGAACAGGTCGTGCTGCATCTGCCCGACGATCAGGCCGAACTCGGGCAGGTAACGCCCCAGGATGCCGTAGCGGTTCATTCGGCGCAGGTTGCGGTGTATGCCGATCTCGCACTTGAACAGCTCTATGAACAGGCTGGTATTGCGGATGTCGGTGCGGAACGTGTCGTCGATCAGGTGCCGGTGTTCGCGCAGCAGGCGCACGGTATCGGCGCGTACACCCTTGATCTCCGGGTGCTGGGCCATCAGCACGAACATCTCCAGCATGGCGAACGGCGTGCGCTTGAATACGTTCGGCCGGGTGGCCTCGATATAGCCGTCATGCAGGCGGAAGCGCGCATTCAGCGGCTGGGTGCTGCCACTGTCCTCGTCGGCGAGGATGACCTCCTCGAAGTGCTGGATGATCAGGTCGCACAGCTGGCTGATGCTCATCACCACTCGGTAGTACTGGGTCATGAACTGCTCGATCGCCCGCTTGGGGTTCTCGTCGTGGTAGCCCAGCAGTTCGGCCAGGCTGCGCTGGTGGTCGAACAGCAGGCGGTCTTCGGCGCGGCCGGCCAGCATGTGCAGGGCGTAACGCACCTTCCATAGAAAGTCCTGCGACGAGGCCAGCAGTTCGTTCTCGCTTTCCAGCAGGAAGCCTTCGCCAGCCAGTGCGAGCAGGTTCAAGGTGCCGTATTGGCGGCGCGCCACCCACAGTACGGTCTGGATATCGCGCAGGCCGCCAGGGGACCCTTTGACGTTGGGTTCCAGGTTGTACTCGGTGTCGTTGTACTTGTGGTGGCGGGCCTTGAGTTCGGCGCGCTTGGCCAGGAAGAACTCCTTGCTCGGCCACATGTGCGCGGTGCTGGTCACGTCCAGCATGCGTTGGCGCAACGGCTCCGGGCCGGCAATGGTGCGGCTTTCCATCAGGTTGGTGATCACCGTGAGGTCGGCGCGGGCCTGTTCGGCACACTCGTCCACGGTACGCACGCTCTGGCCGACTTCCAGGCCTATGTCCCACAGCAGGGTCAGAAACCGTTCGATGGCATCGCGGTACTGTTCATGCTCGGCAGCGCCCAGGAGGATCAGCAGGTCGATGTCCGAATGCGGGTGCAGTTCACCGCGCCCGTAGCCACCCACCGCAACCAGAGCGATGCCGCTGTGGTCCCCCCAGTTGAACTGGTTCCAGGCCTGTTGCAGGATATTGTCGACCAGCCAGGCACGGGCCTCGATCAGCGGGCGAATGTCGCCGCCGGCGCGAAAACGCTTGTCGAGCACCTCGCCGGCCAGGCGGATGGCTTTCTTGAAAGCGGCGATAGGGCTCGCCTTGAGGGCCAGTTCCGCCTGGAACTGGCCGCGGTCGAACAGTTCGGGGTCCACCTGGGGCATCGCGTCACGTTCCTGTCGTGGGTTGGCCGGGATCAGGCCGAGGTGCGCGGGATCGTATCGTCCTTGCGCAGGGTGAAGATCTCGTAGCCGGTCGCAGTCACTACCAGGGTGTGCTCCCACTGGGCCGAGAGCTTGCGGTCCTTGGTGATGGCGGTCCAGCCGTCGCCCAGCACCTTGGTGTCGGCCTTGCCCTGGTTGATCATGGGTTCGATGGTGAAGGTCATGCCTTCCTTCAGTTCCATGCCCGTGCCTGCGCGGCCGTAGTGGAGGATCTGCGGTTCTTCGTGGAACACCTTGCCGATACCGTGGCCGCAGAATTCACGCACCACCGAGAAGCCGTTCTTTTCGGCGTGCTTCTGGATCACTTCACCGATGTCGCCCAGGCGGCACCCCGGCTTGACCAGTTCAATGGCCTTGTACATGCATTCCTGGGTCACCTTGGACAGGCGCTCGGCCCATGCCGGCACGGTGCCGACATGGAACATGCGGCTGGTATCGCCGTGGTAGCCGTCCTTGATCACGGTGACGTCGATGTTCAGCGTGTCACCGTCCTTGAGCGGCTTGTCGTTGGGGATGCCGTGGCAGACCACATGGTTGATCGAGGTGCAGATTGACTTCGGGTAGCCTTTGTAGTTGAGCGGCGCCGGGATGGCCTGCTGAACATTGACGATGTAGTCGTGGCACAGGCGGTCCAGCGCTTCGGTGGTGACGCCGGGCTTGACGTGTTCCTCGATCATTTCCAGCACTTCGGCGGCCAGGCGGCCAGCGATGCGCATCTTTTCGATGTCTTCTGCGGTCTTGATGGTAACGGTCATTACAGGCTCTCTACGGCGCCGTGCACGGCGCGAACAAACGGGAAAGGGCTTATTCTATCAGAGCGTCAGGCTGCAAGCTGCACTTGCCACTTGCAGCTGTTTTTCCCCCGGGTTCCGTTTGCTCGCGGTCTGTGGTATAACATGCGCCGCTTTCGGGCACGACCCCGTCAGCATTTAACCCACACACGTGTCGACACGATGACCTGGGTGCCCCGAGTTGCAGAATTCGCGGGTTGGTCATTGGGATACGTGGAGGCCCAACCCGACTTATCAAGGAACTATCATGTCCCAAGTCAATATGCGCGATATGCTGAAGGCCGGTGTGCACTTCGGCCACCAGACCCGTTACTGGAACCCGAAAATGGGCAAGTACATTTTCGGCGCGCGTAACAAGATCCACATCGTCAACCTGGAAAAAACCCTGCCAATGTTCAACGACGCTCTGTCGTTCGTAGAGCGCCTGGCCCAGGGCAAGAACAAGATCCTGTTCGTCGGCACCAAGCGTTCCGCCGGCAAGATCGTCGCCGAGCAAGCTGCTCGTTGCGGTTCGCCATACGTTGACCACCGTTGGTTGGGCGGCATGCTGACCAACTACAAAACCATCCGCGCCTCGATCAAACGTCTGCGCGACCTGGAAACCCAGGCCGAAGATGGCACTTTCGCCAAGCTGACCAAGAAAGAAGCCCTGATGCGCTCCCGCGACCTGGAAAAACTGGATCGCAGCCTGGGCGGCATCAAGGACATGGGTGGTCTGCCAGACGCTCTGTTCGTTATCGACGTTGATCACGAGCGCATCGCGATCACCGAAGCCAACAAACTGGGTATCCCGGTTATCGGCGTTGTCGATACCAACAGCAGCCCGGAAGGTGTTGACTACATCATCCCAGGTAACGATGACGCCATTCGCGCTATCGAGCTGTACATGACTTCGATGGCTGACGCCGTCATCCGCGGCCGCAACAACGTTGCCGGCGGCACTGAAGTCTACGCTGAAGAAGCGGCTGCACCTGCTGCTGAGTAATAGGCGCTAGCGTCTACTTGGCACGCGAAAAGGGGGCTCTGCCCCCTTTTTGCCACCTTGAAATCCTGCTGTCAGCATCGGCCCCGCATCATGGGCCTGCTGGAACACAAGCAGCGGATTTGCAGAATTTAACGCCCGTGACCAACGGGTGGAATGGTTGAAAAACTTTCCAAGAGGATTTTGAAATGGCAGCAATTACTGCAGCGCTGGTCAAAGAACTGCGCGAGCGTACCGGCGAAGGCATGATGGATTGCAAAAAGGCCCTGGAAAAGGCCGGCGGCGACATCGAAAAAGCCATTGACGACATGCGTGCCTCGGGCGCCATCAAGGCCGCCAAAAAGGCTGGCAACGTCGCTGCTGAAGGCGCTATCGCGGTCAAGACCGACGGTAAATCCGCCGTTCTGCTGGAAGTGAACTCGCAGACCGACTTCCTGGCCCTGCAAGACGACTTCAAGAACTTCGTTGCTGAAAGCCTCGAAGAAGCCTTCGCCCAGAAGCTGACCGACGCTGCGCCGCTGATCGCTTCGCGTGAAGCTGCTCGTGAAGCCCTGGTCGCCAAGTGCGGCGAGAACGTCAACATCCGCCGCCTGGTGCGCGTTGAGGGTGACGTTGTCGGTGCCTACCTGCACGGCAACAAGATCGGTGCCGTTGTTGTCCTGAACGGCGGCGACGTCGAGCTGGCCAAGAACATCGCCATGCACGTGGCTGCGTCGAACCCTGAGTTCCTGGATTCGTCGGAAATCTCCGCCGAGGCCATCGAGCGTGAGAAGGGCGTGTTCCTGCAGCTGAACGCTGACAAGATCGCCGGCAAGCCAGAGAACATCGTTGAGAACATGATCAACGGCCGTATCACCAAGTTCAAGGCTGAAGCCTCGCTGAAAGAGCAGGCTTTCGTCATGAACCCGGAAGTCAAAGTTGGCGAGCTGGCCAAGAAAGCCGGTGCTGAAATCGTTTCCTTCACCTACTTCAAAGTAGGCGAGGGCATCGAGAAGCCAGTCGACGACTTCGCTGCTGAAGTTGCCGCTCAGGTAGCTGCTGCCAAGCAGTAAGACAGCCCCGTCTGTCGCCCCAAAGAGGCTGCCCGCTCACGCGCGCAGCCTCTTTGTCAAAGCGGGAGCGGTTTACAGAAACCGCTGCTCGCGGACGCAACCGTTGCGTCACGTTACAGTTACAAGCAGGCTCAAGCAGCCCGCCAGAATTTTACAAACGCCGCAGGAGAGATTCGCAATGGCTCAGCAGGGCAGTGGTCATCAGGCTCGCTATAAACGCATTCTACTCAAACTTAGCGGCGAGGCCCTGATGGGCTCGGAAGAGTTCGGGATCGACCCCAAGGTCCTGGATCGCATGGCGCTGGAAGTCGGCCAACTGGTCGGTATCGGTGTTCAGGTAGGCCTGGTGATCGGTGGTGGCAACCTGTTCCGTGGCGCGGCGCTCAGTGCAGCCGGCATGGACCGTGTTACCGGCGACCACATGGGGATGCTGGCCACCGTGATGAATGCCCTGGCCATGCGCGACGCGCTGGAGCGGGCGAACATCACTGCCATCGTCATGTCGGCGATCTCCATGGTGGGTGTCACCGATCATTACGACCGTCGCAAAGCCATGCGTCACCTCAACGCCAAGGAAGTCGTGATTTTCGCCGCCGGTACTGGCAACCCGTTCTTCACCACCGACTCTGCCGCTTGCCTGCGCGCCATCGAAATCGATGCCGACGTGGTATTGAAGGCAACCAAGGTCGATGGTGTATACACTGCAGATCCATTCAAAGACCCGCATGCCGAGAAGTTCGATCATCTGACCTACGATGAAGTGCTGGATCGCAAGCTGGGGGTAATGGATCTCACGGCAATCTGCCTGTGCCGCGACCACAAGATGCCGCTGCGCGTCTTCAACATGAACAAGCCCGGCGCCTTGCTGAACATCGTGCATGGCGGCGCGGAAGGAACTCTGATCGAGGAAGTCCAGAAATGATCAACGACATCAAGAAAGACGCGCAGGAGCGCATGACCAAGTCCCTCGAGGCCCTGGCTCGCAACCTGGCGGCCATCCGTACGGGTCGCGCTCACCCAAGCATCCTGGATACCGTCAGGGTCACTGCGTGGGGCAGCGAGATGCCGCTGAACCAGGTGGCTGCAATCACCGTCGAAGATGCCCGCACGCTGAAGATCGTCGCCCACGACAAGAACCTCAGCGCGGCTATCGAAAAAGCCATCCTCACCTCTGACCTGGGCCTGAACCCGTCCAGCGCCGGTACCACCATTCGCGTGCCGATGCCGGCCCTGACCGAGGAAACCCGCAAGGGCTATACCAAGCAGGCCAGCGCTGTTGCCGAAGACGCCAAGGTAGCCGTGCGCAACGTGCGCCGCGACGCCCTGGCCGACCTGAAGAAGCTGACCAAGGACAAGGAAATCAGCGAAGACGAAGAGCGTCGCGCCGCTGATGACATCCAGAAGCTGACCGACAAGTTCGTTGCCGAGGTCGATGCTGCCTTCAAGGCCAAGGAAAAGGACCTGATGGCCGTCTGAGGCCGGGGTTTTTTAATGGAAAAGACCAAGCCAGCGGTGCCGTCCTCGGTGCCGCGTCATGTCGCGATCATCATGGACGGCAACAACCGCTGGGCAAAAAAACGCCTGCTGCCCGGCGTTGCCGGGCACAAGGCGGGTGTCGACGCCGTTCGCGCGGTCATCGAAGTCTGTGCCCAGTCCGGGGTCGAGGTGCTGACCCTGTTCGCCTTCTCCAGTGAAAACTGGCAGCGCCCGGCCGAAGAAGTCGGTGCGCTGATGGAACTGTTCTTCTCGGCCCTGCGCCGTGAGGCCAAGCGCCTCAACGAAAACAATATCAGCCTGCGCATCATCGGTGACCGCTCGCGGTTCCACCCGGAGCTGCAGGCTGCCATGCGTGAGGCCGAGGCGCTGACCGCCGGCAACAACCGCTTCATCCTGCAAATCGCTGCCAACTACGGCGGCCAGTGGGACATTGCCCAGGCCGCGCAACGGCTGGCGCGGGAAGTGCAAGCCGGGCACCTGCGCCCGGACGACATCACCCCTGGCCTGCTGCAGACGTGCCTGGCAACCGGTGAACTGCCGTTACCGGACCTGTGCATCCGCACCGGTGGCGAGCATCGCATCAGCAATTTCCTGCTGTGGCAGCTGGCATATGCCGAGCTGTATTTCTCCGACCTGTACTGGCCGGACTTCAAACACGAGGCCATGCGTAATGCCCTGGCCGATTTCGCTTCGCGCCAGCGCCGCTTCGGTAAGACCAGCGAGCAGGTCGAGGCTGGAGCTCGTGCTTAATGCTTAAACAACGCATCATTACCGCGCTGATCCTGCTGCCGATTGCGCTGGGTGGTTTCTTCCTGCTCAACGGTGGGGATTTTGCCCTGTTCATCGGCTTCGTAGTGACCCTCGGTGCCTGGGAGTGGGCGCGCCTGGCCGGCCTGATGGCCCAGCCACTGCGCATTGCCTACGCCTTGGTGGTGGCCGGGGCGCTGATGCTGCTGTACATCCTGCCGGAACTGGCCCCCTGGGTGCTCGGCGCCGCAGTGATCTGGTGGGGGTTGGCGACCTGGCTGGTGCTGACCTATCCACGCAGCAGCGAGTTGTGGGCCAGTGCTGCCTGCCGGCTGCTGATAGGGCTGCTGGTGTTGCTGCCCGCCTGGCAGGGGTTGGTGCTGCTCAAGCACTGGCCGCTGGGCAACTGGCTGATTCTCTCGGTCATGGTGCTGGTGTGGGCTGCCGACATCGGCGCTTACTTCTCTGGCCGTGCATTCGGCAAGCGCAAGCTGGCCCCGCAGGTCAGCCCCGGCAAGAGCTGGGAAGGCGTGTATGGCGGCCTGGCGGTCAGCTTGCTGATCACCCTGGGGGTGGGCATAAGCCGCGACTGGGGCGTTGGTCAGGTGCTGCTGGGCTTGCTGGGTGCTGCGCTGCTGGTGATGGCCTCGGTGGTCGGTGACCTGACCGAGAGCATGTTCAAGCGCCGCTCCGGCATCAAGGACAGCAGCAACCTGCTTCCCGGCCACGGCGGTGTGCTCGACCGCATCGACAGCCTGACGGCGGCGATCCCGATCTTTGCCGTGTTGTTGTGGGCTGCCGAATGGGGTGTCATGTGACTCGCCCGCAACGTATCACCGTGCTCGGTGCCACCGGCTCCATCGGCCTGAGCACCCTGGACGTGATTGCCCGGCACCCTGATCGCTACCAGGCGTTCGCCCTCAGTGGCTATTCGCGTGTGGACGAACTACTGGCCCTGTGCGTGCGCCACCGCCCGGCGTTCGCCGTGGTGCCGAGCAGTGAAGCGGCCATGCGGTTGCGTGCAGGTCTGGCGGCGGCCGGTTGTGCAACCGAGGTGCTCGAAGGCGACGCCGGGCTGTGCCAGGTGGCATCGGCAAGCGAAGTGGACGCCGTGATGGCGGCGATCGTCGGGGCTGCCGGCTTGCGGCCCACCTTGGCAGCTGTCGAGGCGGGCAAGAAGGTCCTGCTGGCAAACAAGGAAGCGCTGGTGATGTCGGGGGCCCTGTTCATGGACGCCGTGCGGCGCCATGGCGCCGTGCTGCTGCCGATCGACAGCGAGCACAACGCTATCTTCCAGTGCATGCCTGGCGACTATGCCCGTGGTCTGAGTGCGGTGGGGGTGCGGCGGATCCTGCTGACGGCTTCCGGTGGCCCGTTCCGTGAAACGCCCGTCGAAGCGCTGATGGGGGTGACCCCGGAGCAAGCCTGTGCGCACCCTAACTGGTCGATGGGGCGCAAGATCTCCGTGGATTCGGCCAGCATGATGAATAAAGGGCTGGAACTGATCGAAGCCTGTTGGCTGTTCGATGCTGCGCCGGCCAAGGTCGAAGTGGTGGTGCACCCGCAGAGCGTGATCCACTCGCTGGTCGACTACGTGGATGGCTCGGTCCTTGCCCAGCTGGGCAACCCGGACATGCGCACCCCGATCGCCAACGCCCTGGCCTGGCCCGAGCGGATCGACTCCGGGGTGGCGCCGCTGGACCTGTTCGCCGTCGCCCGTCTGGATTTCCAGGCGCCCGACGAACAACGCTTCCCTTGCCTGCGCCTCGCGCGGCAGGCTGCCGAAGCCGGCAACAGTGCCCCCGCCGTGCTCAATGCCGCCAACGAAGTGGCGGTGCAAGCATTTCTCGAGCGGCGTATTCGCTTCCCGGAGATCGCGGGTATGATCGAACAGGTACTCGAGCAGGAACCTGTGGTGCCCCTGCCTTCCCTGGACGCGGTGTTCGCCGCCGACCAGCGGGCCCGGGAGCTTTCCCGGGAGTGGCTGCGCCGCCACGGCCGCTGATGCAGGCTCGCTACGGTGCGTGAGGGGGCAGGGTATTGCCCCGCCCCGCTGAATATCATTCGGAGATGGACATGACAGCGCTCTACATGATTATCGGCACCCTCGTGGCCCTGGGGGTGCTGGTGACCTTTCATGAATTCGGCCACTTCTGGGTCGCGCGCCGCTGTGGCGTGAAGGTGCTGCGTTTTTCGGTGGGCTTCGGCACGCCGCTGCTGCGCTGGCATGACCGCCATGGCACCGAGTTCGTCGTGGCGGCGATCCCGCTGGGCGGCTACGTGAAGATGCTCGACGAGCGCGAAGGTGATGTGCCGCCGGCGTTGCTCGGCCAGTCGTTCAACCGCAAGCCGGTAGGCCAGCGTATCGCCATTGTCGCGGCCGGCCCGATCGCCAATTTCCTGCTGGCAATCGTCTTCTTCTGGCTGCTGGCGATGCTGGGTACCCAACAGGTTCGTCCGGTCATTGGTAGCGTCGATGCCGGTAGCCTGGCGGCGTCCGCCGGGCTGGCCGCAGGTCAGGAAATCGTCTCTGTGGACGGCAAGCCGACCAGCGGTTGGGCGGCGGTCAACCTGCAGCTGGTGCGGCGCCTGGGCGAGAGCGGCACCTTACAGGTTGGCGTGCGCGACGATGGCGCCAGTGCCGAGCGCCAGTTGCAGGTCAAGCTGGACAGCTGGTTGAAGGGCGCCGATGAGCCAGACCCGATCCAGTCCCTTGGGCTGCACCCATGGCGCCCGGCGATTGCGCCGGTGCTGGCCGAGATCGACCCGAAAGGGCCGGCTGCCGCTGCGGGCCTAAAGAGCGGTGACAAGCTGCTGGCGGTCGACGGCGTTGCCGTGACCGAATGGCAGCAGGTGGTCGACAGTGTACGTGCCCGGCCGGATGCCAAGGTGCAGGTCCGCGTGGAGCGCGACGGTGCTGCCCTCGACGTGCCGGTGGTCCTGGCCCACAAGGGCGAGGGCGAGGCCGTTGCCGGGTACCTGGGCGCCGGGGTCAAAGGTGGCGAATGGCCTGCCAGCATGCTTCGCGAAGTCAGCTATGGCCCGCTGGAGGCGGTGGGCGAGGGCTTGTCGCGCACCTGGAACATGAGTGTCCTTACCCTCGAATCGCTGAAGAAAATGCTGTTCGGGGAGCTCTCGGTAAAAAACTTGAGTGGACCGATAACCATTGCTAAAGTGGCGGGCGCTTCAGCCCAGTCCGGCATCGGGGATTTCCTGAATTTCCTCGCCTACCTGAGCATAAGCCTGGGGGTTCTTAACCTGCTGCCCATCCCGGTACTCGATGGGGGGCATTTGCTGTTTTATCTGGTCGAGTGGGCGCGCGGTCGTCCGCTGTCGGATCGGGTGCAAGGTTGGGGGGTCCAGATCGGTATCAGTTTGGTCATAGGGGTGATGTTGCTCGCCCTGATCAACGATCTGGGTCGACTATAAAGCTTCGCTCAATTGCGAACCCGCCGTTTTTTCACGGCGGGTTGTTTATTGCCAGTTGGAATAAAAGGACTTCATGAAACGTCTGCTGCTAACTGCGGTCATGTCCGCACTGATGATCGCTGAAGTTCACGCCGAGTCCTTCACCATCTCCGATATTCGCGTCAACGGCCTGCAGCGGGTATCCGCCGGCAGCGTGTTCGGTGCCTTGCCGCTGAACGTCGGTGACCAGGCTGATGACCGCCGCCTGGTGGACTCGACCCGTTCCCTGTTCAAGACCGGGTTCTTCCAGGACATCCAGTTGAACCGCGATGGCAATGTGCTGATCATCAACGTGGTCGAGCGCCCGTCGGTGTCGAGCATCGAGATCGAAGGCAACAAGGCGATCAGCACCGATGACCTGATGAAAGGCCTGAAGCAATCCGGCCTGGCCGAAGGCGAGATCTTCCAGCGTGCCACCCTTGAAGGCGTGCGTAACGAACTGCAGCGCCAGTACGTGGCCCAGGGCCGCTACTCGGCCGAGGTCGACGCCGAGGTGGTGCCGCAGCCGCGCAACCGCGTGGCACTGAAGATCAAGATCAACGAAGGCACGGTCGCGGCCATCCAGCACATCAACATCGTCGGCAACAACGTGTTCGACGACGATACCCTGGGCCAGTTGTTCGAGCTGAAAACCACCAACTGGCTGTCGTTCTTCAAGAACGACGACAAGTACGCCCGCGAAAAGCTGTCCGGTGACCTTGAGCGCCTGCGTTCCTACTACCTGGACCGCGGCTACATCAACATGGACATCGCCTCGACCCAGGTGTCGATCACGCCAGACAAGAAGCACGTCTACATCACCGTCAACATCAACGAAGGCGAGAAGTACACCGTTCGCGACGTGAAGCTGTCCGGTGACCTCAAGGTGCCGGAAGACCAGGTCAAGTCGCTGCTGCTGGTGCAGCCTGGCCAGGTATTCTCGCGCAAGGTGATGACCACCACGTCCGAGCTGATCACCCGCCGCCTGGGCAACGAGGGCTATACCTTCGCCAACGTCAACGGCGTGCCACAGCCGAACGAACAGGACCACACGGTAGACATCATGTTCGTGGTCGACCCGGGCAAGCGTGCCTACGTCAACCGCATCAACTACCGCGGTAACACCAAGACCGAAGACGAAGTGCTGCGTCGCGAAATGCGCCAGATGGAAGGCGGGTGGGCGTCGACCTACCTGATCGACCAGTCCAAGACCCGCCTCGAGCGCCTGGGCTTCTTCAAGGAAGTGAACGTCGAGACCCCACCGGTGCCGGGCACCGATGACCAGGTCGATGTCAACTACAGCGTAGAGGAGCAAGCCTCCGGTTCGATCACCGCCAGCGTCGGTTTCGCCCAGAGCGCGGGCCTGATCCTGGGTGGTTCGATCAGCCAGAGCAACTTCCTCGGCACCGGTAACAAGGTGTCCATCGGCTTGACCCGTTCGGAATACCAGACCCGCTACAACTTTGGCTTCGTGGATCCCTACTTCACTGCCGACGGCGTGAGCCTGGGCTACAACGCCTTCTACCGCAGCACCAACTACGATGACCTCGATGTCGACGTGGCCAGCTATGCGGTGGACAGCCTCGGTGCAGGTGTGAGCCTGGGCTACCCGATCAGCGAAACCTCGCGCCTGACCTACGGCCTGAGCGTGCAGCAGGACAAGATCAAGACCGGCAAGTACACCGTTGACGAGATCTTCGACTTCCTCGACCAGGAAGGCGACAACTTCCTCAACTTCAAGGCATCGATCGGCTGGTCCGAGTCGACCTTGAACAAAGGTGTGCTGGCGACCCGTGGTCACTCGCAAAGCCTGACCCTGGAATCGACCATTCCGGGCAGCGACCTGTCGTTCTTCAAGCTCGACTACCGTGGCCAGCTGTTCCAGCCGATCACCAACGACTACACCCTGCGCCTGCACACCGAGCTGGGCTATGGTGATGGTTATGGCAGCACCTCCGGCCTGCCGTTCTACGAGAACTACTTCGCGGGTGGCTTCAACTCCGTCCGCGGCTTCAAGGACAGCAGCCTGGGCCCACGCAGTACCCCAAGCCGCGGTGAAGGCAACCCAGGTGGCAAGCCCGGTACCATCGCCGACCCGGATCAGGATCCGTTGCCGTTCGGTGGTAACGTGCTGGTGCAAGGTGGCGTCGAATTGCTGTTCCCGCTGCCATTCGTCAAGGACCAGCGTTCGCTGCGCACCTCCGTGTTCTGGGATGTGGGTAACGTGTTCGACACCAATTGCGGCAGCAAGCCTGATTGCGAGAAGGTCGGCTTCTCGGGCATGGCCAGTTCGGTCGGCCTGGGTGTGACCTGGATTACTGCACTGGGCCCGCTGAGCTTCAGCCTGGCAATGCCGGTCAAGAAGCCGGACGATGCCGATACCCAGGTGTTCCAATTCTCTCTGGGCCAGACCTTCTAAGGTCGGCCCTTGCTTAACGACAACGGTTTATCCAGGAGTGCATCGTGCGTAAATTGGCTCAACTGGCCGTAGTGGCCGCGGCGCTGGTCGCCACCCCGGCTTTCGCCGAAATGAAGGTTGCCGTGCTGAACTATCAGATGGCCCTGCTGGAATCGGACGCCGCCAAGAAGTACGCGGTGGATGCCGAGAAGAAATTCGGCCCGCAACTGACCAAGCTGAAAAGCCTGGAAAGCAGCGCCAAGGGTATCCAGGACCGGCTGATCAAGGGCGGCGACAAGATGCAGCAGCAGGAGCGTGAGCGCCTGGAGCTCGAGTTCAAGCAAAAAGCCCGCGACTTCCAGTTCCAGTCCAAGGAGCTGAACGAAGCCAAGGCCGTTGCCGACCGTGACATGCTCAAGCAGCTGAAGCCGAAGCTGGATGGCGCTGTCGAGGAAGTGATCAAGAAAGGCGGTTACGACCTGGTTCTCGAGCGTGGCGCGGTTATCGATGTCAAACCTCAGTACGACATCACCCGCCAGGTCATCGAGCGCATGAACCAAGCCCGTTGATATGAGTGTGACCATGACGCTAGGCCAACTGGCCGAGGCCCTCGGTGCCACCCTGAAGGGGCCCGAGGCGCTGCAGATTACCGGGCTGGCCACCTTGCAAGAGGCTGGCCCCGGGCAGTTGACCTTCCTGGCCAACCCGCAATACCGCAAGTACCTGGATAACTGCCAGGCCGGCGCGGTGCTGCTCAAGGCTGCGGATGCCGAAAGCTTTGCCGGCAATGCCCTGGTCGTGGCCGACCCGTATCTGGCTTATGCGCGCATTTCCCACCTGTTCGATCCGAAACCCAAGGCTGTGGCGGGAATCCATCCCAGCGCCGTGGTGGCCGAGGATGCCCAGGTAGACGCCAGCGCCAGCATCGGGCCGTTCGCGGTCATCGAAAGTGGCGCCCGTATCGGCGCCAACGTGAGCATTGGTGCACATTGTTTCATTGGTGCCCGTTGCGTGGTGGGTGAAGGCGGCTGGCTGGCACCGAGGGTCACGTTGTATCACGACGTCACCATCGGCAAGCGCGTGGTCATTCAGTCGGGTGCGGTGATCGGCGGCGAGGGCTTTGGCTTCGCCAACGAGAAGGGCATCTGGCGCAAGATCGCCCAGATTGGCGGCGTTACCATCGGCGATGATGTGGAAATCGGCGTCAACACGGCGGTCGACCGTGGCGCGTTGTCGGACACGCGCATCGGCGATGGGGTCAAGCTGGATAACCAGATCCAGATCGCCCACAACGTGCAGATCGGCGACCACACCGCCATGGCTGCGTGTGTCGGTATTTCCGGCAGCACGCGCATTGGCAAGCACTGCATGCTGGCGGGTGGCGTGGGGCTGGTGGGGCACATTGATATTTGCGATAACGTATTCATTTCCGGAATGACCATGGTTACCCGCTCGATCACCGAGCCGGGCTCCTATTCTTCCGGTACGGCCATGCAGCCATTGGCTGACTGGCGCAAGAGCGCCGCGCGTATCCGCCACCTGGACGATATGGCCAAGCGCCTCCAGCAGCTGGAAAAACGCGTCGATACCGTGACCTCAGGTGGCCAGCCGGCATCAGAAGGCTGATACCATTCCCTGAGCAAGAGTGAACAGTCGCTAGCTGGCTCCTCTTTGGATTGCAAAAGGAGCGTGCGGTCAGCACCTGCGCTCCCTATTCTTATTACAGGCTTCCCCCCGAAATGATGGACATCAACGAGATTCGCGAATACCTGCCTCACCGTTACCCGTTCCTGCTGGTGGACCGCGTGACGGAGCTGGACTACGAGGCCCAGAGCATTCGTGCCTACAAGAATGTCAGCATCAACGAGCCGTTCTTCAATGGCCACTTCCCGGCGCACCCGATCATGCCGGGCGTCCTGATCATCGAAGCCATGGCCCAGGCGGCCGGTATCCTGGGTTTCAAGATGCTCGATGCCAAGCCTGCCGATGGCACCCTGTATTACTTCGTCGGCTCCGACAAGCTGCGTTTCCGCCAGCCGGTGCTGCCGGGTGACCAGTTGGTGCTGGAAGCCAAGTTCCTCAGCCGCAAGAGCATGATCTGGAAGTTCGAATGCCGCGCCCTGGTCGACGGCAAGCCGGTCTGCTCGGCAGAAATCACCTGCGCGGAACGCTCCCTATGAATTCGATTGATCCTCGGGCCATCATCGATCCCTCGGCCAAGCTCGCCGACGGTGTCGAGGTGGGCCCTTGGTCGATCGTGGGCCCCGATGTCGAGGTCGGGGAGGGCACCGTTATCGGCCCGCATGTTGTGTTGAAGGGGCCGACCCGCATCGGCAAGCACAACCGTATCTTTCAGTTTTCGTCGATTGGCGAAGACACCCCGGACCTCAAGTACAAGGGTGAGCCGACGCGCCTGGTGATTGGCGACCACAACGTGATCCGCGAAGGGGTGACCATTCACCGTGGGACCATTCAGGACCGTGCCGAAACCACCCTGGGTGACCACAACCTGATCATGGCCTATGCCCACATCGGCCACGACAGCGTCATCGGTAATCACTGCATTCTGGTCAACAACACGGCCCTTGCCGGGCATGTGCATGTGGGCGACTGGGCGATCCTGTCCGGCTACACCCTGGTGCACCAGTACTGCCATATCGGTGCCCACGCGTTTTCCGGCATGGGTACGGCGATCGGCAAGGACGTGCCTGCCTTCGTGACCGTCTTCGGTAGCCCGGCCGAAGCCCGCAGCATGAACTTCGAGGGCATGCGCCGGCGCGGTTTCAGTGCCGAAGTGATCCACGTGCTGCGCCGCTGCTACAAAATTGTCTATCGTCAGGGCCTTACCGTCGAAGACGCACTCAAGGAGCTGGCCGAGCCTGCTGCGCTGCACCCTGAGGTCGAGCTGTTCCGCCAGTCGATCGTGAACTCCGCTCGCGGCATCACTCGCTGACATGGCCCGGCTTTGCGTAGCGCTGGTGGCCGGTGAGGCCAGCGGCGATATTCTGGGTTCAGGCCTGATGCGTGCCCTCAGGCAGCGCCACCCCGACATACGCTTTATCGGGGTGGGCGGCCCCTTGATGGAAGCCGAAGGCCTGCAATCCTATTTCCCGATGGAACGCCTGGCGGTCATGGGCCTGGTGGAGGTGCTGGGGCGCCTGCGCGAGCTGCTCAAGCGACGCAAACTGCTGATCCAGACCCTGATCGATGAAAAGCCGGATGTGTTCATCGGTATCGATGCGCCTGACTTTACCCTCAACATCGAGCTGAAACTGCGGCAGGCCGGGATCAAGACCGTGCATTATGTCAGCCCATCAGTCTGGGCCTGGCGGCAGAAGCGGGTGCTGAAGATCCGCGAAGGCTGCGACCTGATGCTGACCCTGCTGCCGTTCGAGGCGCGGTTCTATGAAGAGCAGGGCGTGCCGGTGCGCTTTGTCGGCCACCCGCTGGCCGACACCATCCCGCTGCAAGCCGACCGCGCAGCTTCGCGTGCCGCACTGGGCCTGGGCGAGGGCCCGGTGGTGGCCCTGATGCCGGGCAGCCGCGGCGGCGAGGTTGGCCGCTTGGGGGCGTTGTTCCTCGATGCTGCCGAGCGCCTGTGCCACCACGTACCGGGCGTGCGCTTCGTACTGCCGTGTGCCAACGCGGCGCGGCGCGCGCAGGTCGAGCAGATGCTCGAAGGGCGGCAGTTGCCGCTGATGCTGCTCGATGGCCAGTCGCACCAGGCCCTGGCCGCCTGCGACGCGGTGTTGATCGCCTCGGGTACCGCCACCCTCGAAGCCTTGCTGTACAAGCGGCCGATGGTGGTGGCTTACCGCCTGGCGCCGCTGACCTACTGGATTCTCAAGCGGCTGGTGAAAAGCCCCTACGTGTCGTTGCCCAACCTGTTGGCGCAGCGTGAGCTGGTACCTGAACTGCTGCAGGACGCTGCCACCAGCGAGGCGTTGGCCAATACCCTGGTACCGTTGTTGCGCGATGGGAGCCGGCAGACCGAACGTTTCGACGAAATTCACCGCACCCTGCGCCGCGACGCCTCCAATCAGGCGGCCGAGGCGGTGCTGGCCCTGCTCAAGGACCGCTGACATGCAATTTGGACTGGACTTCAACCTGGTCGAAGACCTGGTCGCCGGCGTTGACGAAGTGGGCCGTGGCCCGCTGTGCGGTGCGGTGGTAACGGCAGCGGTGATCCTCGACCCAACCCGGCCGATCCTCGGCCTGAACGATTCGAAAAAACTCACGCAAGCCAAGCGCGAGGCCCTTTTCGACGAGATTTGCGAAAAGGCCCTGAGCTTTTGTATCGCCCGTGCCGAGGTCGAGGAAATCGACCGGCTCAATATCCTGCAGGCCACCATGCTGGCCATGCAGCGCGCGGTCGAAGGCCTGCACGTTACACCGAAGCTTGCGCTGATCGACGGCAACCGCTGCCCGAAACTGGCCGTGCCGGCAGCGCCGGTGGTCAAGGGCGATAGCCAGGTCCCGGCGATTGCGGCAGCCTCGATTCTGGCCAAGGTCAGCCGTGACCGTGAAATGAGCGCGTTCGAGCTGATCTACCCGGGTTACGGTATCGGCGGGCACAAGGGCTACCCCACGCCGGTACATCTGGAGGCCTTGGCCAAGCTTGGGCCTACGCCCATTCATCGGCGTTCGTTCGCACCGGTGCGGGCCGCCTGGGACGCGCGTGAGGGCGTCATCGGTTCGCTGGTCTGACCAATGGGGCGGGCCCCTTGTAGGCGCGGCTTTAGCCGCGAACACCGGCACAGCCGGTGCCATCCACCGCGTCGCCTGGTTCGCGGGTAAACCCGCTCCTACACGCAGCCCCAAAACCCCCGCGCAATTAAGCTACAATCCCGCCCTTGTCGTTCAGCACTGCTACAGGATCTCCCATGTCGGTTCCCTTCGTTCACCTGCGCGTCCACTCCGAATTCTCGCTGGTTGACGGCCTGGTGCGGATCAAGCCGCTGGCCAAGGCGCTGGCCGGGATGAACATGCCAGCAGTGGCCATCACCGACCAGAGCAACATGTGCTCGCTGGTGAAGTTCTACAAGACGGCCATGGGCGCCGGCATCAAACCGATCTGTGGGGCAGACCTGTGGCTGGCCGGCGCCGACCCGGAAGCGCCGCTGTCGCGCATCTGCCTGCTGGCCATGAACCCCAAAGGCTATCGCAACCTCACCGAGCTGATCTCGCGCGGCTGGACCGACGGCCAGCGCAACGGCCTGGTGATCCTGCAGCGTGAATGGATCGCGCCGGCCAGCGAAGGCCTGATCGCCTTGTCGGCCGGCAAGGAAGGTGACATCGGCATGGCCCTGCTGGCCGGCCGTGACGACGAAGCCCAGGCCCTGCTGCAAGACTGGATGGGCATGTTCCCCGAGCGCTTCTACGTAGAAGTGCAGCGCACCAACCGCGCCCGCGACGAGGAATATGTGCATGCTGCCGTTGCCCTGGCCGACAGGTTGGGCGCGCCACTGGTGGCCACCAACGACGTGCGTTTCATCAAGCAGTCCGACTTCGACGCCCATGAAACCAGGGTTTGCATCGGTGAAGGCTGGACCCTCGACGACCCCCGCCGGCCGCGTTGCTATAGCGACCAGCAGTACCTCAAGTCGTCCGAGGAAATGGCCGAGCTGTTCAGCGACCTGCCCGATGCCATCGCCAACACCGTCGAAATCGCCAAGCGTTGCAACATCCAGGTGCAGCTGGGCAAGTACTTCCTGCCCGACTTCCCCACGCCCAACGGCATGGGCATCGACGACTACCTGCGGCACGTGTCCCACGAGGGCCTGGAAGAGCGCCTGGCGGTCCTGTGGCCGAAGGAAACCACGCCCAATTACGAAGAGAAGCGCCAGGTTTACCTCGACCGGTTGAAGTTCGAACTGGACATCATCATCCAGATGGGCTTCCCCGGTTACTTCCTGATCGTGATGGACTTCATCAAGTGGGCCAAGAACAACGACGTGCCGGTAGGCCCTGGCCGTGGTTCGGGCGCCGGGTCGCTGGTGGCCTATGTGCTGAAGATCACCGACCTCGACCCGCTGGCCTATGACCTTCTGTTCGAGCGTTTCCTCAACCCTGAACGTATTTCCATGCCCGACTTTGACGTCGACTTCTGCATGGACGGCCGTGACCGGGTAATTGACTATGTGGCCGAGGCTTATGGCCGCAACGCGGTCAGCCAGATCATCACCTTCGGCACCATGGCTGCCAAGGCGGTGGTGCGTGACGTGGCACGGGTTCAGGGCAAGTCCTACGGCCTGGCCGACCGCCTGTCGAAGATGATTCCGTTCGAAGTGGGCATGACCCTGGAGAAGGCCTACGAGCAGGAAGAGATCCTGCGTGACTTCCTCAAGGGTGACGAGGACGCCCGCGAGATCTGGGACATGGCGCTGAAGCTCGAAGGTGTGACCCGGGGTACCGGCAAGCACGCCGGTGGCGTGGTGATCGCCCCGACCAAGCTCACCGACTTCTCACCGATTGCCTGTGACGAAGAAGGCGGCGGCCTGGTAACCCAGTTCGACAAGGATGACGTCGAGGCGGCCGGGCTGGTGAAGTTCGACTTCCTCGGCCTGCGTACCCTGACCATCATCAAGTGGGCCATGGAGATCATCAACCGCGAGCAGGCCAAGAAAAACCTGCCCGACGTGAATATCGACTTCATCCCGCTGGACGACCGCAAAACCTACGAGCTGTTGCAGAAGGCCGAAACCACGGCGGTATTCCAGCTTGAATCGCGCGGCATGAAGGAGCTGATCAAGAAGCTCAAGCCCGACTGCCTGGAAGACCTCATCGCACTGGTGGCACTGTTCCGCCCCGGCCCGCTGCAGTCGGGCATGGTGGACGACTTCATCAACCGCAAGCACGGCCGTGCCGAGCTGGCCTACCCGCACTCCGACTACCAGTACGAAGGCCTCAAGCCGGTGCTGGCCCCCACCTACGGCATCATCCTGTACCAGGAACAGGTGATGCAGATTGCCCAGGTGATGGCCGGCTACACCCTCGGCGGCGCCGACATGCTGCGCCGGGCCATGGGCAAGAAAAAGCCCGAGGAAATGGCCAAGCAGCGCGGTGGTTTCATCGAAGGTTGCGTGGCCAACAATATCGATGCGGACCTGGCAGGCAACATCTTCGACCTGGTAGAGAAGTTCGCCGGTTACGGCTTCAACAAATCCCACTCCGCGGCCTACGGCCTGGTGTCGTACCAGACTGCCTGGCTGAAAACCCACTACCCGGCACCGTTCATGGCGGCGGTGCTGTCGGCGGACATGCACAACACCGACAAGGTCGTGGTGCTGGTGGAGGAGGTGCGCAGCATGAAGCTGCGCCTGGATGCGCCGGACGTGAACTTCTCCGATTTCAAGTTCACCGTGAACGACGACGGCCGTATCGTCTACGGCCTGGGCGCTATCAAGGGCGTTGGCGAAGGCCCGGTAGAGGCCATCGTCGAAGCCCGTGCCCAGGGCGGGCCGTTCAAGGACCTGTTCGACTTCTGTGAGCGCATCGACCTCAAACGGGTCAACAAGCGCACCCTCGATGCGCTGGTGCGCAGTGGGGCGCTGGACCGGTTGGGCCCGCATTTCCATGACGAAATCAAGGCCTACCATGCCCACATCGACATCAACCGGGCGACCTTGCTTTCGGCACTGGGTGAGGCCATCAAGGCCGCCGAACAGGCCGCGCATACCGCGGACAGTGGCCATGTCGACTTGTTCGGGGGCATGTTCGACGCGGCGGATGTCGATGTTTACGCCAACCACCGCAAGGTGCGCGAGCTGACCCTCAAGGAACGCCTGAAAGGCGAAAAGGACACCTTGGGGCTGTACCTGACCGGCCACCCGATCGACGAGTACGAAACCGAGATTCGCCGCTTCGCCCGCCAGCGCATCATCGATCTCAAACCGTCGCGTGAAACCCAGACCATCGCCGGCATGATCATTGCGCTGCGGGTGATGAAGAACAAGAAGGGTGACAAGATGGGCTTCGTCACCCTGGATGACCGCTCCGGGCGGATCGAGGCCTCGTTGTTCGCCGACGCCTATATCGCGGCGCAGTCGTTGCTGCAGACCGACGCCATGGTGGTGGTCGAAGGGGAGGTCAGCAATGACGACTTCTCCGGTGGCTTGCGCCTGCGGGTCAAGCAGGTCATGACCATGGAAGACGCGCGCACCAAGCTGGCCGAAAGCCTGCGCCTGAAGGTGGCGCACGAAGCGTTGAAGGGCGACCGGCTGAAATGGCTGGGCGAACTGATCACCCGCCACCGCGGTGCCTGCCCGATCACGCTGGAGTACACCGGCAGTGACGCCAAGGCCATGTTGCAGTTCGGCGAGCAGTGGGCGATCGACCCTGCTGATGGGCTGATTCAGGCACTGCGTGACCAGTTCGGACGTGAGAACGTCTTCCTGCAATATCGTTGAACCGACAAAAATTTAATCTCGACCTGAATGCGCCTGATCCCTTAAGGTATGGCGCCAAACGGATCAACCGGCCGGCCGCCTGGCCGTAGACCCAAGACGGATGACTATGAACCCGAATTTTCTCGATTTCGAACAGCCGATTGCCGACCTGCAAGCCAAGATCGAAGGCCTGCGCCTGGTGGGTAACGACAATTCGCTGAACATCAGCGATGAAATTGCCCGTCTGCAAGACAAGAGCAACACCCTGACCGAAAGCATCTTCGGCAACCTGACCAGCTGGCAGATTGCACGCCTGGCGCGTCACCCACGTCGTCCCTACACCCTGGACTACCTGGAGCACATCTTCACCGAGTTCGAAGAGCTGCACGGCGATCGCCACTTCTCCGATGACGCTGCCATCGTCGGCGGCACTGCGCGCCTGGATGGCAAGCCGGTCATGGTCATCGGCCATCAGAAAGGCCGCGAAGTGCGCGAAAAGGTGCGCCGCAACTTCGGTATGCCGCGCCCTGAAGGTTACCGCAAGGCCTGCCGCCTGATGGAAATGGCCGAGCGCTTCAAGATGCCGATCCTGACCTTCATCGACACCCCGGGTGCCTACCCGGGCATTGACGCCGAAGAGCGCAACCAGAGCGAAGCCATCGCCTGGAACCTGCGGGTGATGGCGCGCCTGAAAACCCCGATCATCGCCACCGTGATCGGTGAAGGTGGGTCGGGCGGTGCACTGGCCATTGGTGTCTGCGACCAGCTGAACATGCTGCAGTACTCCACCTATTCGGTGATCTCGCCAGAAGGTTGCGCCTCGATCCTGTGGAAGACCGCCGACAAGGCTGCCGATGCTGCCGAAGCCATGGGCATTACCGCCGAGCGTCTGAAGAGCCTGAACATCGTTGACAAGGTCATCCAGGAGCCGCTGGGCGGCGCCCACCGTGACCCGGCTGCGATGTCGGAAAGCATCCGTGCTGATCTGGTGCAGCAGCTGGACATGCTCGGCAAGTTCGACAATGACGCGCTGCTGGCCCGTCGTTACGAGCGCCTGATGAGCTACGGTCTCTGATTCCGTGATGTGATCCGGGGGCCGCTTTGCGGCCCATTCGCCGGCAAGTCCGCTCTCTCATGATGTGGGAGCTGGCTTGCCGGCGAATGGGGTGCAAAGCACCCCCGGCGATCTCAAGCCATGTGAGGCCTTCATGATCAACCTCACCCCCTGGCTCAACGCCCCCACCTGGTACATCGCCTTCTCCGGCGGCCTCGACTCTACCGTCCTCCTGCACCTGCTGGCCGACTACGCCCGCAGCCACGCAGCGCCGCCCTTGCGTGCGGTTCATGTCCACCATGGCCTGCAAGCCGCCGCCGACGCCTGGCCCGCCCATTGCCAGGCCGTCTGCGCCAACCTCGGCATCGCGCTCGAGGTAATCCACGTTCAGGTCAGCCCCGGCGCCAGCCTGGAACAGGCGGCCCGCGACGCCCGCTATGGGGCTTTCCAGCAAACCCTCGGTCCGGGCGACATTCTGTTCACCGGCCAGCACCGTGACGACCAGGCCGAAACCCTGCTGTTGCGCTTGCTGCGCGGCACCGGCCTGCGTGGCCTGGCGGCCATGCCGGGGCAGCGGCCGCTAGGGCAGGGCAGCCTGGTCAGGCCGTTGCTGGGCTGTGCCCGGCAGCAGTTGCAGGCCTATGCCCAGGCCCGCGGGCTGGCCTGGATCGACGACCCTTCGAACGCTGACACCCGTTTTGCCCGCAACTTTCTGCGCCGGGAGGTGTTGCCGCAGTTGCAGCAGCGCTGGCCACAGGTTGGCCAGAATTTCGCCCGTGCCGCCGAGCATCTGGGCGAGGCGCTGGGCCTGCTCGACGAACTGGCCCAGGGCGATCTGGTGACCGCGCAGCAGGGGGCGCCTGCCGCCTGGCCGGGGCTGGCCTCCCTCGACCTGGCTGCCCTGATGGCGCTGTCGCCGGCGCGCCAGCGCAACGCCTTGCAGTACTGGCTGAGCCAACGCACGCGGCTGCCCGATACCCGCCACTGGGCGGGTTGGGCAGACCTGCGCGATGCCGCCGCCGATGCCCAGCCGGTGTGGCGGCTGACCGACGGGCAGTTGCAGCGTAGCCAAGGGCGCATCTGGTGGCTGAGTGGCGACTGGCTGCAGCCAGCCGCCGGTCAGCTGGCCTGGCCGGATCCAGGTGTGCCGTTGCCATTGCCGGGCAACGGTAACGTGCGGCTTGTTGGCGCAGCCGGGGTTGGCGGGCTGCGGGTTGGCTACCGCCAGGGCGGCGAAATACTGGAGGTGCCCGGGCGCGGCCGGCGCGACCTCAAACGCCTGCTCAACGAGCAGCAGGTGCCGCATTTCCTGCGTGCGCGCCTGCCCTTGCTGTACCAGGGCGAGCGCCTGCTGGCAGTGGCCAATTTGCCCGGGCTGGGGCAGGCGGGTTGGCAGCTGCACTGGCAGTTACCGACGAACGCGCAAGGTTTGAGCTGAAGGGTACATTCGGGTAGACTACCCTCCCTTCTTGATACAGCTTCTGTGGGTTCCGCGAAAACACAGGAGTTGCCGATTACCAAGCAGTTTTTTGCTGGGCTGATTCTGAAATGACGAGCGAGCTCCATGCCGGGGATACCCCTGGTCTGTACAGACGCGGCAGTTGTTCGAGATGCACTGTGATTGACGCAGGTGATCGGGGGCTTCGGCCTTCCTTCGCTTTCTCCGGCGGCGCTGGCCGCCTTAACGCAGACTTCTAGGGTTTTTCATGACGCGCTACATATTCGTCACGGGCGGTGTTGTTTCTTCATTGGGGAAAGGCATTGCCTCGGCTTCCCTGGCGGCCATCCTGGAAGCGCGGGGCCTGAAGGTCACCATGCTCAAGCTGGATCCGTACATCAACGTCGACCCGGGCACGATGAGCCCGTTCCAGCATGGTGAAGTGTTCGTCACCCACGATGGCGCCGAGACCGACCTCGACCTGGGCCACTACGAGCGGTTCATCCGCACCACCATGACCCAGAACAACAACTTCACCACCGGCCGTATCTACGAGCACGTGCTGCGCAAAGAGCGCCGTGGTGATTACCTGGGCGCGACCATCCAGGTCATTCCGCACATCACCGACGAAATCAAGCGCCGCATCATCAAGGGTGCTGGCGACGCCGACGTGGCCCTGGTGGAAATCGGCGGTACCGTGGGCGACATCGAGTCGCAGCCATTCCTCGAGGCCATTCGCCAGTTGCGCGTCGAAGTGGGTTCCAAGCGCGCGATGCTGATGCACCTGACCCTGGTCCCGTACATCGCCACCGCTGGCGAAACCAAGACCAAGCCGACTCAGCACTCGGTCAAGGAACTGCGCTCCATCGGCCTGCAGCCAGACGTGCTGATCTGCCGTTCCGACCACCCGGTCGATGCTTCCTCGCGCCGCAAGATCGCGCTGTTCACCAACGTTGAAGAGCGTGCGGTGATTTCGCTGGAAGACGTCGACACCATCTACAAGATCCCGGGTGTGCTGCACGCACAGGGCCTGGACGACTTCGTCGTCGAGCGCTTCGGCCTGCAGTGCAACGGCGCCGACCTGTCCGAGTGGGACAAGGTGGTCGATGCCAAGCTCAACCCTGAGCACGAAGTGACCATCGCCATGGTCGGCAAGTACATGGAACTGCTGGATGCGTACAAGTCGCTGATCGAAGCGATGAGCCACGCCGGTATCACCAACCGTACCAAGGTCAACCTGCGCTACATCGACTCGGAAGACATCGAGAACCAGGGCACCAGCCTGCTCGAGGGTGCCGATGCCATCCTGGTCCCCGGCGGTTTCGGGCTGCGCGGCGTGGAAGGCAAGATCACTGCGGTTCAATATGCCCGTGAGAACAAGGTGCCGTACCTGGGCATCTGCCTGGGCATGCAGGTCGCGGTGATCGAATTCGCCCGTAACGTCATGGGCTGGAAAGACGCCAACTCCACCGAGTTCGACCGCAACAGCGGCCACCCGGTCGTCGGCCTGATCACCGAGTGGGCCGACGCCACCGGCGCGGTCGAAACCCGTGACGAGGCCTCCGACCTGGGCGGCACCATGCGCCTGGGTGCACAGGACTGCCAGCTGGCAGCCGGCTCCAAGGTGCACGATTGCTATGGCAAGGACGTGATCACCGAGCGCCACCGCCACCGTTACGAGGTCAACAACAACCTGCTGCCGCAGCTGGTTGACGCCGGCCTGGTGGTTTCCGGCCGTTCCGAAGACGGCGCGCTGGTCGAAGTGGTCGAGTCCAAGGACCACCCATGGTTCGTTGCCTGCCAGTTCCACCCGGAGTTCACCTCCACCCCGCGTGACGGTCATCCGCTGTTCAGCGGCTTCGTCAAGGCGGCCCTGGCGCAGAAGAACAAGGCCTGATTTTTTCGGGTCTTTGGTGAGTTTTCCGACGGTTAAGTCCGCGCGAGGCTCATTTCTCGGGTAAAGTACGCCCCGATCTACCCCTGACCACTCGGTCAGGGGTTGCTTTTGCCAGGCCTGCCTGCTGCGTCCCTGCCTGGTGAAAGGCAAGAATTCCCTAAAGCTGCGTTGTTTTCGTCAATTCTGGAGTGCTTACAACAATGGCAAAAATCGTCGACATCAAAGGTCGTGAAGTTCTCGACTCGCGTGGCAACCCCACCGTGGAAGCCGATGTACTGCTCGACAACGGCATCATCGGCAGCGCTTGCGCGCCGTCCGGTGCTTCCACCGGCTCGCGCGAAGCGCTGGAGCTGCGTGATGGCGACAAGAGCCGTTACCTGGGCAAGGGCGTGCTGAAGGCTGTCGCCAACATCAACGGCCCTATCCGCGACCTGCTGCTGGGCAAGGACCCGGCTGACCAGAAGGCCCTGGACCGCGCCATGATCGAGCTGGACGGTACCGAGAACAAGGCCAAGCTGGGCGCCAACGCCATCCTGGCCGTTTCCCTGGCTGCCGCCAAGGCCGCTGCCCAGGACCAGGACCTGCCGCTGTACGCGCACATCGCCAACCTGAACGGCACCCCAGGCCGGTACTCCATGCCGGTTCCGATGATGAACATCATCAACGGCGGCGAGCACGCCGACAACAACGTCGACATCCAGGAGTTCATGGTTCAGCCGGTTGGCGCCAAGACCTTCTCCGACGGCCTGCGCATGGGCACCGAAATCTTCCATCACCTCAAGGCTGTGCTCAAGGCCCGTGGCCTGAATACTGCCGTGGGTGACGAAGGTGGCTTCGCCCCTAACCTGGCGTCCAACGAAGATGCCCTGGGTGCAATCGCCGAAGCCGTCGAAAAAGCCGGCTACAAACTGGGCACCGACGTGACCCTGGCACTGGACTGCGCCGCTTCCGAATTCTACGAAGACGGTAAGTACAACCTGTCCGGCGAAGGCAAGTCGTTCGATGCCGAAGGCTTCGCAGACTACCTCAAAGGCCTGACCGAGCGCTTCCCGATCATCTCCATCGAAGATGGCCTGGACGAGTCGGACTGGGCTGGCTGGAAAATCCTCACTGACAAGATCGGTGAAAAGGTTCAGCTGGTTGGCGACGACCTGTTCGTCACCAACACCAAGATCCTCAAGGAAGGCATCGAGAAGGGCATCGGCAACTCGATCCTGATCAAGTTCAACCAGATCGGCTCGCTGACCGAAACCCTCGAAGCCATCCAGATGGCCAAGGCTGCCGGCTACACCGCGGTGATTTCGCACCGTTCCGGTGAAACCGAAGACTCGACCATTGCCGACCTAGCCGTAGGTACCGCTGCTGGCCAGATCAAGACCGGTTCGCTGTGCCGTTCCGACCGCGTATCCAAGTACAACCAACTGCTGCGTATCGAAGAGCAACTGGGCGCCAAAGCGGTTTACCGTGGTCGTGCCGAGTTTCGCGGCTAAGCAAGAGATGGTAAAAAGGCAGCAGCCGGAGTTGTAGGAACGTTCTTACTGAACTTTCCTTCTTCCCAACGGGTTTCTGTCAACGAAGCCTGGCCTCGGCCAGGCTTCGTGCTATTCGAGCTCCCGTAAAATGCGCGGCAGCCTTTTTGACCTGGATAACGTGATGCGCAGTCCCTATTGGGTGTTCCTTATTCTGCTCCTGCTGTTGGGTGGCCTGCAGTATCGTCTGTGGGTCGGCAATGGCAGCCTGGCGCAAGTGACCGAGCTGAAGCAGCAGATTGCTGAACAGCACGCCGAAAACGAGCGCCTGCTGGAGCGTAATCGCGTGCTCGATGCTGAAGTGCTGGAGCTGAAAAAAGGCATGGAGACCGTCGAAGAGCGGGCTCGCCATGAATTGGGGATGGTCAAGGAGGGTGAAACCCTCTTCCAGTTGCCACAGAAATGATCGATACCTTACCGGCCTTCTGGGCCGTGATTCCAGCGGCGGGCGTAGGCGCCCGCATGGCTGCCGACCGCCCCAAGCAGTATCTGGAGCTGGCAGGGCAGACCCTTCTCGAACACAGCCTCGACTGTTTTCTTGGCCACCCGACGCTTAACGGCGTGGTGGTCAGCATTGCCGAACACGACCCTTACTGGCCTGCCCTGAGCTGTGCCAGCGACCCGCGTATCCAGCGCGCGGCGGGCGGGCGCGAGCGCGCCGATTCGGTACTCAATGCCTTGCTGCTGCTGCATGCCCAAGGGGCGGCGGACAGCGACTGGGTGCTGGTGCACGATGCTGCGCGGCCCAACCTGGCGCGTAGCGACCTGGACAAGCTGCTGGCGGAGTTGGCGGATGACCCGGTGGGTGGCCTGCTGGCGGTGCCGGCGCGCGACACGCTCAAACGTGCCGATGGCAAAGGCCGGGTCAGCGCCACCGTTGACCGCAGCACCATCTGGCAGGCCTACACGCCGCAGATGTTCCGCTTGGGGGCGTTGCACCGGGCGCTGGCCGAGTGCCTGGTGTCGGATGTCGTCGTGACCGATGAAGCTTCTGCCATCGAATGGTCCGGGCAGGCGCCGCGGCTGGTCGAAGGGCGCAGCGACAACATCAAGGTGACCCGGCCGGAAGACCTGGAGTGGTTGCGCCAGCGCTGGGCAGGTAGACGCTGAGAACGCCGGGTCCGCTGCGCGGCCCATTCGCAGGCAAGCCAGCTCCCACAGGTACCCCACAGACCCAAGGCATCGCGGCGCCTGTGGGAGCTGGCTTGCCTGCGATAGGGCCGCGCAGCGGCCCCCTTTGCAATCAGGCCCCGCGATACTCCGGCAACCCGGCCAACCCTTCCTTTAGATAGTCCACCAACCGCCGCACTTTCGGCGACAGGTGCCGCTGTTGCGGGTACAGCGCCCAAACCGCGGTATTGGGCGGTTGATGCCCCTCCAGCAACGACACCAGCGCGCCGCTGTGCAGGTGCTCCAGTACGTAATAGTCCGGCAACTGGCACAACCCCATGCCTTGCAAGGCTGCATCCAGAACCGCCTGACCACTGTTGCAACGCCAGTTGCCCTGCACCCGCTGGCTGATCTCGCGGCCGTCCTGTTGCAGTGCCCACGCATCCGAGCTGCCGATCAGGCAATTGTGCCGCGCCAGTTCCGACAGGCTGTGCGGCCGGCCATAGCGCTCCAGATAGGCTGGCGATGCGCACAGGTACATGCGCCGCGGCGCCAGGCGGGTCGCCACCAGTCGCGAATCGGCCAGCCTGCCCAGGCGTATGGCCAGGTCCATGCCTTCATGCAGCAGGTCAAGGGTGTGGTTGTTCAACTCCACATCCACGCGCAACTGGGGGTACAACGCCATGAAGCGTGTGACCAACGGCACGATGAAGCGCTCGCCATACGCCACCGCGCAGGTCATGCGCAGCAGGCCCTTGGGCTCGCTGGCCAGGTCACCCATGGCGCGCAGGGCTTCTTCACGGCCATCCTGCAGGCGCTGGCAATGCTGCAGAAAGGTTTGCCCGGCTTCACTCAAGGTCACGCGGCGGGTACTGCGGTACAGCAGGCGGGTCTGCAAGCGTTCTTCCAGCCGGGCGATCTGCCGGCTGATGTGTGATGACGAAACCCCCAGGCGCTCGGCGGCGGCCGTGAACTGCCCCGATTCGGCGACAGCCACGAATTCATCGATGCCTTCCCAGCGGTTGCTCATGATTATCCCTGCACAGCAATAATGTTTTGTCTTTGCCTGGATTATTCATCAAAAGTCAGTGAATTACACTGGTGGTCTGAACTGACACCCTGTCTGGAGACACTCGATGATCAAGTCCCGTGCTGCTGTAGCCTTCGAAGCCAAGAAACCCCTGGAAATCGTCGAAGTCGACGTGGCCATGCCCAAGGCCGGTGAAGTGCTGCTGCGGGTGGTTGCCAGCGGTGTCTGCCACACCGACGCCTATACCCTGTCGGGTGCCGACCCGGAGGGCATCTTCCCATCCATTCTTGGCCATGAAGGCGGTGCGATCGTCGAAGCAGTAGGCGAGGGCGTGACCTCGCTGGCCGTGGGCGACCACGTGATCCCGCTGTACACCCCGGAATGCGGCAAGTGCAAGTTCTGCCTTTCGGGCAAGACCAACCTGTGCCAGGCGATCCGTGCTACCCAAGGCAAGGGCCTGATGCCGGACGGCACCACGCGCTTCTCCTATAAAGGCCAGCAACTGTTCCACTACATGGGCACCTCGACCTTCTCCGAGTACACGGTGTTGCCGGAAATCTCGGTGGCCAAGATCCAGAAAGAAGCCCCTCTGGAAAAGGTCTGCCTGCTGGGCTGCGGCGTGACTACCGGTATCGGTGCCGTGCTCAACACCGCCAAGGTCAAGCCGGGTGACACCGTGGCCATCTTCGGCCTCGGCGGCATCGGCCTGTCGGCAGTGATCGGTGCGGTGAAGGCCAAGGCCTCGCGCATCATCGCCATCGACATCAACCCGGCCAAGTTCGAGATCGCCCGTCAACTGGGCGCCACCGACTGCATCAACCCGAAAGACTACGACCGCCCGATCCAGGAAGTGATTGTCGACCTGACCGACGGTGGCGTGGACTTCTCCTTCGAATGTATCGGTAACGTGCAACTGATGCGTGCTGCCCTGGAATGCTGCCACAAAGGGTGGGGCGAGTCGGTCATCATCGGCGTGGCCGGTGCCGGCCAGGAAATCGCCACCCGGCCGTTCCAGCTGGTGACCGGCCGGGTCTGGCGTGGCTCTGCGTTCGGTGGCGTGCGTGGCCGCAGCGAGTTGCCGAGCTACGTGGAAATGTCCGAGAAAGGCGAGATTCCGCTGGATACGTTCATCACCCACACCATGGGCCTGGAAGACATCAACAAGGCCTTCGACCTGATGCATGAAGGCAAGAGCATTCGCAGCGTCATCCACTTCTGAGGTGCGCCATGAGCCTGGATAACATCTCTTGCCAGAAAAGCTTCGGCGGCTGGCACAAGCGCTACCGGCACCATTCCAGCGTGCTGGGTTGCGACATGGTGTTCGCCGTGTACCTGCCGCCACAGGCCGAGCAGGGTGCCAAGCTGCCGGTGCTGTACTGGCTGAGCGGCCTGACCTGTACCGACGAAAACTTCATGCAGAAGGCCGGCGCCCAGCGCCTGGCTGCCGAACTGGGGTTGATCATCGTTGCGCCGGATACCAGCCCGCGTGGCGAGCAGGTGCCTGGCGACCCGGACGGCGCCTGGGACTTTGGCCTTGGGGCCGGCTTCTACCTCAATGCCACCCAGCAGCCTTGGGCCAAGCACTACCGCATGCATGACTATGTGGTAGAGGAGCTGCCGGCGTTGATCGAGGCGCATTTCCCGGCCTCGGCCGAGCGCAGCATCAGCGGCCATTCCATGGGTGGGCACGGTGCGCTGGTGTGCGCTTTGCGCAACCCGGGGCGTTATCGCTCGGTGTCGGCGTTTTCGCCGATCAGCAACCCCATGGATTGCCCGTGGGGCGAGAAAGCCTTCAGCCGCTACCTGGGTGACGACCGCGCGCGCTGGCGTGAGTGGGATGCCAGCGTACTGCTGGCCGAGACGGCCGCTGGCGAGTGCCCACCGTTGCTGGTGGACCAGGGCGACCGTGACGACTTCCTCGAAAAGCAGCTCAAGCCTGAAGCGCTGGAGCAGGCAGCACGCAAAGGTGGCCACGAGCTGACCCTGCGCCTGCAGCCAGGCTATGACCACAGCTACTACTTCATTGCCAGCTTCATCGAAGAGCACCTGCGCCACCATGCGGTGGCGCTGGGGCGGGTGTAGGGCTTTGCATTTTCGGTGTCTGTGAGATCGAGCGCCGCCAGCGCGGGGCTTGATCGCATAGGCGCTAAAAATCTTGAGGCGATCACCTCCAGCCCCAATGGCAGCCAAAGCAGGTAGAATCACGCCCTGACTCATTCAGGGCGTTTTCTTATGCGTATTGGCCACGGCTACGATGTGCATCGTTTCTGCGACGGTGATTTCATTACCTTGGGCGGGGTGCGTATCCCGCACACATTCGGCCTGCTGGCCCATTCCGACGGCGACGTGCTGCTGCACGCCCTGAGCGATGCCTTGCTTGGCGCTGCAGCGCTGGGTGACATCGGCAAGCACTTCCCCGACACCGACCCCCAGTTCAAGGGTGCCGACAGCCGCGTGCTGTTGCGGCACGTGGTAGGCATCGTCCACGCCAAGGGCTGGAAGGTCGGCAACGTCGACGCCACCATCGTCGCCCAGGCGCCGAAAATGGCCCCTCACATCGACACCATGCGGCAGTTGATCGCCGAAGATCTGCAAGTCGAACTCGACCAGGTCAACGTCAAGGCCACCACCACCGAAAAACTCGGTTTCTGCGGCCGCGAGGAGGGCATTGCCGTGCATTCGGTTGCCCTGCTGCTGCCAGCATGACGGAACTGCAACTGCTGGGCCCGCGTGCATCGGGCGAGGTATTGGGCACCGCTGTGCTCAAGGCAGTGGCCGAGGACTTCCAGGTCGACGAGGTGTTGGATATTCCGTTGTCTGGCCAGGGCGAGCACCTGTGGTTGTGGGTCGAAAAGCGTGACCTCAATACCGAAGAAGCCGCCCGCCGCCTGGCCCGCGCCGCAGGCGTGCCGGTGCGCAGCATCAGCTATGCCGGGCTGAAGGACCGCCAGGCGCTGACCCGCCAGTGGTTCAGCCTGCACCTGCCAGGCAAGGCCGACCCGGACCTGTCACGCGCCGAAGATGCCACCCTGCGCGTGCTCAAGCAGGTGCGCCACCAGCGCAAGCTGCAGCGTGGTGCGCATTCGGCCAACGGCTTTACCTTGCGCCTGACCGCGCTGAATGCCGATCACCAGGCGCTGGATGCGCGGCTGCAACTGCTCAAGCAACAAGGCGTGCCCAACTACTTCGGCAGCCAACGCTTCGGTCACGGCGGTGGCAATGTCCATGACGCCCTGGACTGGGCGGCGCGCAAGGCCTTGCCCGAGCAACGCAACACGCGCTCACGGCTGCTGTCGGCCGGGCGCAGCTACCTGTTCAACCAGGTGCTGGCGGCGCGTGTCGCCGACGGCAGCTGGAACCGGGCCCAGGTCGGCGATCTGCTGGCGTTCACCGACAGCCGCAGTTTTTTCCCTGCAGGTGAAGCGGAATGTACCGACCCGCGCCTGGCCATTCTCGACCTGCACCCGACTGGCCCGATGTGGGGCGCGGGCGGTTCGCCCGCCGCCGCCGCGCCCGCGCAGCTGGAAAATGCCGTAGGCGACCAGCAACCGGCGCTGTGCCAGTGGCTGGCCCTGGCGGGCATGGATCACGAACGGCGTATTCTGCGGCTCCCTATTGGCGGCCTTACGTGGCATTATCCCGAGCCTGATATCCTGCAACTGGAATTCGTCCTGCCGGCCGGATGCTTCGCCACCGTGGTGGTGCGTGAAGTCGTGGATCTGGTGTCGGCAGGGCAGACGGACAGCCCATGCGTATTCTGATTTCGAACGACGACGGTGTTACCGCACCCGGGATCGCCGCGCTGCACGCTGCGCTGGCGGATTACGCCGAGTGCGCGGTAATTGCCCCGGAGCAAGACAAGAGCGGCGCCAGCAGTTCGCTGACGCTGGACCGGCCCCTGCACCCGCAGACCTTGGCCAACGGCTTCATCAGCCTCAACGGTACGCCGACCGACTGCGTGCACCTGGGGCTCAACGGGCTGTTGCCGTACACCCCGGACATGGTTGTGTCGGGGATCAACCTGGGGGCCAACCTGGGGGACGACGTACTGTATTCGGGGACGGTCGCCGCGGCGCTGGAGGGGCGCTTTCTCGGGGGGACGTCGCTGGCGTTCTCGCTGCTCTCGCGCCAGCCCGACAACCTGCCGACCGCGGCGCATATCGCCCGGCGCCTGGTCGAGGCGCAGTCGCGCCTTGCACTGCCCCCGCGTACCGTGCTCAACGTCAACATTCCCAACCTGCCGTTGGCGCACATCCGCGGCATCCAGCTGACCCGCCTGGGGCACCGCGCGCGGGCTGCCGCGCCAACGAAGGTGGTCAACCCGCGCGGCAAGGAAGGCTACTGGATCGCCGTTGCCGGCGATGCCGAGGACGGCGGCCCGGGCACCGATTTCCATGCGGTGATGCAGGGTTACGTGTCGATCACCCCGCTGCAACTCGACCGCACCTTCAGTGATGCCTTCGAGCAGCTCGATGGTTGGCTGGAGGGCCTGCTCTGATGCGCGAGGACGATATGCTGCGGCGGGGCATCGGCATGACCTCCCAACGGACCCGGGAGCGGCTGATCCAGCGCCTGTGCGAAGAGGGCGTCTCGAACACCCAGGTGCTCGACGTGATCCGCCGCACCCCGCGCCACCTGTTCGTCGACGAAGCGCTGGCGCACCGCGCCTACGAAGACACCGCACTGCCAATCGGCCACAACCAGACCATCTCGCAGCCATTCATGGTTGCCCACATGAGCGAGTTGCTGCTTGAAGCCGGGCCGCTGGACAAGGTGCTGGAGATCGGCACCGGGTCCGGCTACCAGACGGCGGTGCTGGCGCAGTTGGTCGAGCGGGTATTCTCGGTGGAGCGCATCAAGGTGCTGCAGGACCGTGCCAAGGAACGCCTGCTGGAGCTGAACCTACGCAACGTGGTGTTCCGCTGGGGCGACGGTTGTGAGGGCTGGCCGGCGCTGGCACCGTACAACGGCATCATCGTCACCGCCGTGGCACCGGAAGTGCCCCAGGCGCTGCTTGACCAACTGGCTCCCGGTGGCCGGCTGGTCATACCGGTAGGGCCTGCGGGCGAAGCGCAGCAATTGATGCTGATCGTCCGCGAAGAGCATGGCTTCTCGCGTCGCGTACTCGGTGCGGTGCGTTTTGTCCCGTTGCTGAACGGGCCGCTGGCCTGAGCAGCACTGGTGCGCGGCCCGGGGTATTTTTGCGTGTGCGGCGAATTCTCGCGGCGCCGCCCTGTCTATCAGGCGGGGCGTGGCGTAAACGCATCGCTTGCAGTAACGCTGCGCAACAGCCTGGCGGCGGCCTGCCAATCCCGGCTCGCTTGGTTATAATTGCAACAATATTGCATTTCTTGTCTTCATATCGTTTTTCGGCACCATGAGGGGAGCGCGGGTGGGTCACACAGTCATTCGGCAGCGCAAGGACGGTTCGGGCTTCAAGCTTCTGGTGATTGCATTGGCCATGGGCACGCTACTGGTGGGTTGCTCGAGCACCGGCAGCAACAGCGCGCGCGTGGTCGATCGCAACAGCAGTGCGCCCAAGCGCCCGACGGTGACCTCCGGGCAATACGTCGTCAAGCCTGGCGATACCCTGTTCTCCATCGCCTTCCGTTATGGTTGGGATTACAAGGAGCTGGCCGCCCGTAATGGTATCGCGCCGCCCTATACCATCCGCCCGGGCCAGGCGATTCGGTTCAGCAGCGGCGCCGGCAGCAGCACCACGGTGGTGTCCAGCCCGTCTTCCTCAAGCCGCACCACGGTCACGCGGCGGCCTGTTACGGCGCCGGCCGGTTCCAGCAAACCCGCTACCCCGGCTGGCACCACCAGCGCGCCGGTGGTCGCCACTGTGCCCGCTGCAGAGCGCGCGGTCGGTGGTTGGACCTGGCCCGCCAATGGCGTGTTGATTGGAAAATTTGCTTCAAACGGTAGTTTGAATAAAGGCATTGATATCGCCGGTGATTTGGGACAGCCTGTTTTTGCTGCGTCTGATGGTGCAGTGGTTTACGCCGGGAGTGGATTAAGGGGCTACGGCGAGCTGATCATCATCAAGCACAGCGATACCTACGTCAGTGCCTACGGTCACAACCGCAGGCTTTTGGTTCGGGAGGGGCAGCAGGTCAAGGCAGGGCAGTCGATTGCTGAAATGGGGTCCACGGGCACTGATCGGGTGAAGCTGCATTTCGAGATTCGCCGCCAGGGCAAACCCGTCGATCCGCTCCAGTTCCTGCCACGTCGTTGACCGTTGTACCCGGCCTGTTCCTGTGATGTAGAGGGGACAGGCTCAAGCGCTGCCAGGGATAAAGGTGCCGCTCGAGTCTGAGTTCGAACTCAGCAAAGGACTATAACAATGGCTCTCAGTAAAGAAGTGCCGGAGTTTGACATCGACGATGACGTCCTCCTGATGGAGACGGGCATCGTTTTGGAAACGGATGTGGTGTCAGACGAACCTGCTGTATCTTCGGTTCGGACGAGGGCCAAGTCGGGCTCTTCGCTCAAGCAACACAAGTATATCGACTACACCCGGGCGCTAGACGCCACCCAGCTGTACCTCAACGAGATCGGTTTCTCGCCACTGCTGTCGCCGGAAGAGGAAGTCTATTTTGCGCGTCTGTCGCAAAAAGGTGATCCTGCCGGCCGCAAGCGCATGATTGAAAGCAACCTTCGCCTGGTTGTGAAAATTGCCCGTCGTTACGTCAACCGTGGCCTGTCGTTGCTCGACCTGATCGAGGAAGGCAACCTGGGCCTGATCCGTGCGGTGGAGAAGTTCGACCCGGAGCGCGGTTTCCGTTTTTCGACCTATGCGACCTGGTGGATTCGCCAGACCATCGAACGGGCGATCATGAACCAGACCCGCACCATCCGCCTGCCGATCCACGTGGTCAAGGAGCTCAACGTCTACCTGCGCGCTGCGCGCGAGTTGACGCAGAAGCTGGACCACGAACCCTCGCCGGAAGAAATCGCCACCTTGCTGGAAAAGCCCGTTGCCGAGGTCAAGCGCATGCTCGGCCTGAACGAGCGGGTGTCGTCGGTAGACGTTTCGCTCGGCCCGGACTCGGACAAGACCCTGCTCGATACCTTGACCGACGACCGTCCCACCGACCCCTGCGAACTGCTGCAGGACGACGACCTGTCGCAGAGCATCGACCAGTGGCTGGGCGAGTTGACCGACAAGCAGCGTGAGGTGGTGGTACGCCGCTTCGGGCTGCGCGGGCACGAAAGCAGCACCCTGGAGGATGTTGGGCTGGAGATTGGCCTGACCCGCGAACGGGTGCGGCAGATTCAGGTAGAAGGCCTGAAGCGCCTGCGCGAGATCCTGGAGAAGAACGGCTTGTCCAGCGAGTCTTTGTTCCAGTAGCCAAGGCAGTCGCTCACGAACGCCCCGATACCGTCGGGGCGTTTTTGTTTGTGGGTTGAAGCACGGCAAAAGCCCCCAGAACTGCCCGGCAAAAAACCTGTCGAATATGTAATGCGCTACCCTGCTAACACCTGCTGTAAGCCTTTGCTTACTCGTGCTGTAAGCCATTCTAGCGAGCGGCAGTAAATCAATGTCGTTTTCAGATGCTGGTTTTTCATAACCTGTTGAAAAACAAGGTTTATCTTCAGGTGAGTAAATGTTTCCCCGGCAATATCCGGCAAACTCCGGCGCTTGCCCGCGCTGCTGAACCCGCTAGTATTCGAACTGTGCACAAGGACATGCACAGGCTTTCAGGATGAAGGCCAAGGACATCGCAAGACGCGATTTCATCAGGATGATGTTTGGGACAAGCAGGGACTACGGAAAAAATGTGGGCGGGTCAAACCGCCCCTTTTTTTTGTCCGCAGTTTTTGCCGGCACAAAAAAAGGCCCCGCAGGGCCTTTTGGCATTTCAGCGCTATCAGCGCTCCAGGTCGGCAATCTTGCCAGTCTTGCCATCCCACTCTTCGGCGTCTGGCAGGGCATCCTTACGCTCGGTAATGTTCGGCCAGATTTCCGCCAACTCGGCGTTCAGCTCGATGAAGTTCTCCATGCCCGCGGGCACTTCGTCTTCCGAGAAAATCGCTTGCGCTGGGCACTCCGGCTCGCACAGGGCGCAGTCAATGCACTCGTCCGGGTGGATAACCAGGAAGTTCGGGCCTTCGTAGAAGCAGTCCACCGGACAGACTTCCACGCAGTCGGTGTATTTGCATTTGATGCAGTTGTCGGTGACAACGAAGGTCATTTTTAATTCTCTCCTCAGGCGACGGCGGCGGCCCTTCCTCTCGGGGCCGCGCGGTTTACGGGCATGTGGCTGCAGGCCAGGCTAATAACCTGCAGCACCAGCAAACCGCGGCGGATTCTACCAGCTTGTAATGGGCGCCGTTATAACAGGTTCTTTAGTTGATATAGCATTTCGATAGCTTGACGCGGGGTCATGTCGTCCAGCTGCAGTTTGCCCAGCTTTTCGATGGCCGGGTGTGGCAGGCTGGCGAACAGGTCGCTCTGGTGCGGCACCTGCGGCGCGTCCTTGGCCTTTTGGGCCACGGGCTGCTCATGGGGCAGGCTGCTGGTTTCCAGCCGGCCAAGGTGTTCGCGGGCACGTTGGATCACCACGGCCGGCACGCCCGCCAGTTGTGCCACCGCCAGGCCGTAGCTCTGGCTGGCAGGCCCAGGCAGTACGTGGTGCAGGAACACGATGCGTTCGTTGTGCTCGGTGGCGTTCAGGTGCACGTTGGCCACCAGTGGCTCGCTTTCCGGCAGCACGGTGAGCTCGAAATAGTGGGTGGCGAACAGCGTGTAAGCGCGCAGTTCGGCCAGCCGCTCGGCGGCGGCCCAGGCCAGCGACAGGCCGTCGAAGGTGCTGGTGCCCCGGCCCACTTCGTCCATCAGCACCAGGCTGCGGTCAGTGGCATTGTGCAGGATGTTGGCGGTTTCGCTCATCTCGACCATGAATGTCGAGCGCCCGCCGGCCAGGTCGTCACTGGAGCCGATACGGGTGAAGATGCGGTCGACCAGCGACAGCTCGCAGCTGGCAGCCGGTACGAAACTACCGATGTGGGCCAGCAGCACGATCAGGGCGGTCTGGCGCATGTAGGTGGACTTACCGCCCATGTTCGGGCCGGTGATGATCAGCATGCGCGTGTTGTTGTCCAGACCCAGGTCGTTAGCCACGAACGGCGTGGTCAGCACCTGCTCGACGACCGGGTGACGGCCTTGCTCGATCCGCAGGCAGGGCTCGTCGACAAAGCGTGGGCAGTTCAGGTCGAGGTTCAGCGCGCGCTCGGCCAGGTTGCTGAGTACGTCCAGTTCGGCCAGGGCGGCAGCGCTGTCCTGCAGCGGCGCCAAGTGGCTGATCAGGGTTTCCAGCAGGGCGTCGTAGAGCATCTTCTCGCGGGCCAGGGCGCGGCTCTTGGCCGACAATGCCTTGTCCTCGAAGGCCTTCAGCTCCGGCGTGATGAAGCGTTCGGCACCTTTGAGGGTCTGGCGACGAATGTAGTCGCCGGGGGCCTGTTCGGCCTGCTTGGTCGGCAGCTCGATGAAGTAGCCGTGCACCCGGTTGTAGCCGACCTTCAGGTTGGCCAGGCCGGTGCGCGCCTTTTCGCGGGCTTCGAGGTCGATCAGGAACTGCCCGGCGTTTTCGCTGATGGCCAGCAGGTCGTCCAGTTCGTTGTCGTAACCGGCCTTGAGCACGCCCCCATCGCGGATGACCGCCGGCGGGTTGTCGATGATCGCCCGTTCCAGCAGGCTGGCCAGCTCGGGGTAGGTACCGGTGATCGCAGCCAGGCGTGCCAGGTGCGGCGCTTCGAGCTCGGTCATGGCGTTCTGCAGCTCGGGCAGCGCGCCCAGGGCGTCGCGCAGCCGGGCCAGGTCACGCGGGCGGGCGTTACGCAGGCCGATACGCGCCAGGATGCGCTCGATGTCGCCAATTTCTTTCAGCTGTGGCTGCAGCTTTTCGAAACGGTAGCCGTCGAGCAGGCAGCGAATCGAGTCCTGGCGTGCCTGGAGCACCTTGAGGTCGCGCAGCGGGCGGTTCAGCCAGCGGCTCAGCAGGCGGCTGGCCATTGCCGTCTGGCAGCGGTCGACCACCGATTGCAGGGTATTGTCGCGCCCGCCGGCCAGGTTGATGTCCAGTTCCAGGTTGCGCCGGCTGGCGCCATCGAGGATGACCGTATCGTCCAGGCGCTCATGGCGCAGGCTGCGCAGGTGCGGCAGCGCAGTGCGCTGGGTTTCCTTGGCGTAGGTCAGCAGGCAGCCAGCGGCACCGATGGCCAGGGTCAGCTTGTCGCAGCCGAAGCCTTTCAGGTCCTTGGTTGCGAACTGCTGGCACAAGGCCTTGCGCGCTGAGTCGCGGTCGAAGTCCCACGGTGCACGGCGCCGCGCGCCCGGGCGCTTCTCGGCGGGCAGGTCGCGTGGCCAGTCGTCGGGGATCAGCAGCTCGACCGGGTTCAGGCGCTCGAGTTCGGCCAGCAGGTTTTCCCAGCCCTTGATCTCCTGCACGCTGAAGTTACCGCTGGTGATGTCCAGTACGGCCAGGCCGAACAGGCGCTCGTCACCGAGCAGCGCGGCAATCAGGTTGTCGCGGCGTTCGTCGAGCAGGGCTTCATCGCTGACCGTACCGGGGGTGATGATGCGCACCACCTGGCGCTCGACCGGGCCCTTGCTGGTCGCCGGGTCGCCGATCTGCTCGCAGATCACCACCGATTCGCCCAGTTTGACCAGCTTGGCCAGGTAACCTTCCAGCGAATGGAACGGAATCCCGCACATGGGGATGGACTGGCCGGCCGACTGGCCGCGCGCGGTCAGCGTGATGTCCAGCAGTTTGGCGGCTTTTTTCGCATCTTCGTAGAAGATCTCGTAGAAGTCGCCCATGCGGTAGAACATCAACTGGTCCGGGTGCTGATTCTTCAGCTTCCAGTACTGTTGCATCATCGGGGTGTGTGCGGAGAGATCAGACATTCAGGGCCTTACAGCGGGTGATCTGGTTGGCGGTAAACCGGCAATGGTACAGGCTTTTTTCGCGAGATGCAGGCACGCACGGAACACTGGCCGGCAGCCGCTGCAGGCCGCTGCGGTGCTGCAGGTTTCCTGAGCCAGGTTGCCAGCAGGGTGGTAGGGTAGAGGGCCGCCCTGGAGGAGCCCGACATGGACCCAATCACCCTGCTTGCCGCCCGTTTGGGTGAACATCTGCGCCGTTTGGATGCCCAAGTGACCACTGCCGAGTCCTGCACGGGCGGCGGCATCGCGCAAGCCATCACACGCATCCCCGGTAGCTCCGCCTGGTTCGAGGCCGGTTACGTGACGTATTCCAATGCCCAGAAAACCCGCCAGCTGGGGGTGCCCGAGGCGCTGTTCGGGCAGGTGGGGGCGGTCAGCCAGGAGGTGGTCGAGGCCATGGTCCGCGGCGCCCAGGCGGCCAGCGGCGCGCGCTTTGCCGTGGCGGTGAGCGGGGTGGCGGGGCCGGATGGCGGCTCGCCGGCCAAACCCGTGGGTACCGTGTGGCTGGCCTGGGGCGACGGCAGTCGGGTGACCAGCCAGCGGCGGCAGTTCGACGGCGACCGCGAAGCGGTGCGCCGACAGACGGTGAGCGCCGCGTTAGACGGCTTGTTACAGCTTGCTGGCGAGGAAATCGAAGACAGGGGTTTGCGCCAGCGCTAGCCTGTGGAATAATACTGGCTACTTATACAGGTATTGCGGCCGTCAGGGCCCGTCGAACACGTGAGGATTTCAATGGACGACAACAAGAAGCGCGCCTTGGCTGCGGCCCTGGGTCAGATCGAACGTCAATTCGGTAAAGGCGCGGTAATGCGCATGGGCGACCACGAGCGCCAGGCTATCCCGGCCATCTCTACCGGCTCTCTGGGCCTGGACATTGCCTTGGGCATTGGTGGTCTGCCAAAGGGCCGTATCGTAGAAATCTACGGTCCGGAATCGTCGGGTAAGACCACGCTGACCCTGTCGGTCATCGCCGAAGCCCAGAAGAATGGTGCCACCTGCGCCTTCGTCGACGCCGAGCACGCACTCGACCCTGAATATGCCGGCAAGCTGGGCGTCAATGTCGACGACCTGCTGGTCTCGCAGCCGGACACGGGTGAGCAGGCCCTGGAAATCACCGACATGCTGGTGCGTTCCAACGCAGTTGACGTGATCATCGTCGACTCGGTGGCCGCGCTGGTACCCAAGGCCGAGATCGAAGGCGAAATGGGCGACATGCACGTGGGCCTGCAGGCTCGCCTGATGTCCCAGGCGCTGCGCAAGATCACCGGTAACATCAAGAACGCCAACTGCCTGGTCATCTTCATCAACCAGATCCGCATGAAGATCGGCGTCATGTTCGGTAGCCCGGAAACCACCACCGGTGGTAACGCCCTGAAGTTCTACGCCTCTGTGCGTCTGGACATCCGCCGCACCGGCGCTGTCAAGGAAGGCGACGAGGTGGTCGGCAGCGAAACCCGCGTCAAGATCGTCAAGAACAAGGTCTCGCCTCCGTTCCGTCAGGCCGAGTTCCAGATTCTCTACGGCAAGGGTATCTACCGTAACGGTGAGATCATCGACTTGGGCGTTGCCCAAGGCCTGGTCGAGAAGTCCGGTGCCTGGTATGCCTACCAGGGCAACAAGATCGGCCAAGGTAAAGCCAACGCGGCCAAGTACCTGGCGGAAAACCCGGCTATCGGTACCGAGATCGAGAGGCAGATCCGTGAGAAGCTGCTGAACGCTGGCGCTGTAGCCGCAGCCGGTAAAGCTGCCGCTGTCGAAGCGGGTGCCGACGACATGGCCGACGCTGAAGCCGGTTATTGATCGCGTGGTTTATAGCTGAACATGTCCGCCGTACTCGACACCCCCGTCGCCATTCGGCGGACAGCCATGGACCTGCTTGCGCGACGTGAGCATGGTCGCGTCGAGCTGACGCGCAAGTTGCGTCAGCGCGGTGCCTCCGATGAGCTGATCGAGCCAGAGCTCGACCGGCTCACCGAAGAGGGTCTGCTGAGTGAAGCCCGTTACCTCGAGAGCTTCATACGTTACCGTTCCGGTTCTGGCTATGGCCCAGCACGTATTCGTGAAGAGCTGGGGCAGCGTGGTTTGCTGCGCGCCGACATTGAGCAGGCGCTGCGTGAAAGCGGCGTGGATTGGGCCGAACGTATGCGGGATGTATGGCAGCGCAAGTTCGCCGGGCAACGCCCGCAGGACCCGCGCAGCCGCGCCCAGCAAACCCGCTTTCTCGCCTATCGAGGCTTCACCATGGACATGATCGGCCGCTTGCTCAGCGGGCGAGACCTCGACGATTATTAGCCGCCGCAGACCTCGCAACAATCCCCGTAGCAGCGGCCTCAGCCGCGAACATCGGCAACGCCGGTACTCTCCAGCGCGCTGCCCCCAAGTGCCTGATCAGCTGGCCTTCAACGCCTCCCTGGCCCGCTGCGTGGTATGCATGGGCTGTGGCTTGGCCCAGTTCTCCGGCAGGTTGATAAAGTCCACCAATTCGCGCAGGCGCCCTTGGTTTCGGCCATTGAAGGCGAACGACAAACGGGTCAGGTGGCTGTAGTCCCCCAACTCATGTTCGGCGCTGCTGTCTGCTTGCTGGTGGTACTTGCCGCTCAGGCGCAGGTCAGCAAAGCCTTCCTCGATGTCAGACAGCGCCGCCTCGCTCAGGGCGTGATGCATGCGGATCACGAACTGGCTGTTCAACCAGCGGCTGGAGTGATAGTTGCGGTAGAACTGGTTGATTTCCTCCACCGCCTCCTCGGCACTGTGCACCAGGCGCACCAGCTTCAGGTCGCTGGGCAGAATGTAATGGTTGTCCTCCAGTTGGCGGCTGATGAAGCCCAGGCAATCACGCCAGAAGCTGCCGCCCGGTGAGTCCAGCAATACCACGGGGACCAGCGGGCTTTTGCCGGTCTGGATCAGGGTCAGCACTTCCAGCGCCTCATCGAGGGTGCCGAAGCCGCCCGGGCACAGCACCAGGGCGTCGGCCTCCTTGACGAAGAACAGTTTGCGGATGAAGAAGAAGTGGAAAGGCAGCAGCTTGTCGGTGCCGTCCACCGTAGGGTTGGCATGCTGTTCGAAAGGCAGGGTGATGTTGAAGCCCAGGCTGTGGGCGCTGCCGGCACCTTCGTGGGCTGCGGCCATGATGCCGCCCCCCGCCCCGGTGATGACCATCAGGTCCGAGCGCGCCAGGGTAGCGCCCAGTTCACGGGCCAGTGCATACATCGGGTGTTCCAGCGGGGTACGCGCCGAGCCGAACACGGTCACCTTGCGGCGGCCCTTGTAGCGCTGCAGGGTGCGGAACGACTGGTCAAGTTCGCGCAAGGCCTGCAGGGTGATCTTGGCGCTCCAGCGATCACTGTCATCGTGGGCCATGCGCAGGATGGTCAGCATCATGTCACGGTACAGCGGCAGGTTCGGGCTGTCGGGTGCAACCAGTTGCAATTGGGCGTCGATGTGGCTCAGGTCGATATGGTTGTCCTGGAAGTGGCTGAACAGCGATTCGTTCGATTGGTAAGGCATGCAACGTCTCCTTCTGCACCAATACCTCTAAACCTCAATCTAGACCCTGGCGGCCGATCGTGCCGGGGGGATTGCCAGCGCCACCCGTCGGCACGTGGCCAATGGGGGCAGGGGTTTGGTTAACTGGTAAAGCGAAACGTATCGATGCGGGAGGTGGCGGTATGCATCGCTTGGTCATCGAAGTGGACCTGCAGCTCTACCAGCAACTGGAACGTGCCGCCCAGGTACATCACCTGAGCCTGGAGGCCGAGTGCCAGCGCCGGCTCGCAGGCCTGGAATGCCAGTCGCGTTACGTGCAGGCGCTATTGGCCGAGATGCGCGCCGAAGCTGCCGAGGGGCACTGGCGCGCACGGGAGGAAAACCAGGTGTAGCCTGGGCGCGGCGTTTACTTCTTCTTGCTGCCGGCAACGCAGCTGGCATTGTCGAAGGCCTGGTCCATGATCGGCTGGTTGGTTTTGTAGACGGTGAACCGGTAAACCATCACCGCGCCCTTGGACATCAGGTTGCGGAAGCCGTTGTTGCGGCACACGCTGTCGCCCAATTGGCTGCGCACCTGTGCAGGGTTGGCCTGCATGCGCTCGGCGTGGCTCTGGCGCACGCTGAGGTGGTTGACCAGCGCCTTGCCTTCCACGGTGTAACCCTGGTCGAGGATGTCTTCATTGATGGCACGTGGGGTGCCGACGCTGCTCTCTTTGGCGACCTTTTCCAGCATCTTGTTCAGGTCGTAGTCCTGTTTGGAAGCCGCCTGGGCTGCCAGGGGCAGGGCGAGCATCAGGCTCAGGGCGGGGGCGATAAGGCGCAGCATGGGTATCTCCTGGTTCGATGACTGGCGCTTTGACATGCGCGGGTCGACGGCGTTCCGTGAACCCTGGGCTGGCGGTAGCCCAAGGGTACGGGAAAGCCCGATTATAAGGATTCTGGTAAACTGGCGCCCTTGTTTTCCCAGAGCCATTCTTGTGCCCATTTCCCATCTTTCCACAGGCCTGCCGGCATGAGCCATGCGGTAGCGCGCCTGCGTGCCGAGCGCCTGGCCCGCAGCAACAAGCCTTTCATTGCCCGAGGGTCGCGGGCCGAGCGTTGCCCGGATTGCCGGGTCATTGCCAGCCATTGCCTGTGCGCCTGGAAGCCCCGTGTGCAGGCCGACGCTGGCATGTGCCTGCTGATGCACGACACCGAGCCACTTAAACCCACCAATACCGGCTGGCTGATTGCCGACCTGATCGAAGATACCTCGGCGTTCGGCTGGCTGCGCACCTCGGTTGACGAGCGCCTGCTGGCCCTGCTCGACGACCCGCACTGGCAGCCCTACATCGTTTTCCCAGGTGAGTTCGTCGCCCCGCAGCGGGTGGTCAGCGAGGTGGTGCGTGAGCCGGGCAAGCGCCCGCTGTTCATCCTGCTGGATGCCACCTGGACCGAGGCGCGCAAGATGTTCCGCAAAAGCCCCTACCTGGACCGGTTCCCGGTGTTAAGCCTGCAGGCCGAACAGATGTCACGCTACCGCCTGCGCCGCTCCAAGCGCGATGATCACTTCTGCACCGCAGAAGTTGCAGCCATGTGCCTGGAGCTGGCCGGCGATAGCCTGGCGTCGCAGGCACTGGATGCCTACCTGGATGTATTCAGCCTGCATTACCTCAGTGGCAAGCGGCGCCTGCCGCTGGACGAGCAGGACGAGACCCATCAGCGTTTGCATACCTTCCTATAGTCCAAGGGGCACTCACCCGGCTTTGGTTCATAATGACGGGGCTGGCGGCCAGGGTGGGCGAGGCGGCAAGGCGGTTGGCTTGACCACCCTTGACCGTGCTCGGCATGCTTGGCGCCGATTCCCCGTCGGGCACTTGCCTACCCCCAGTGCCCGGGACAGAACAGGATCCTTAGATCGATGGCCACTTACGAAATCCTGATTGCCGATGACCACCCGCTGTTTCGCGGCGCCCTGCGCCAGGCCGTTACCCTCGGCCTTGGCCCGGACGTTCGCCTGGTCGAGGTCGCGAGCATTGCCGAGCTGGAGGTGCGGTTGAGCGAAAAAGCCGACTGGGACCTCGTGCTCCTCGACCTGAACATGCCGGGTGCCTACGGTTTTTCCGGGCTGGTGCTGCTGCGCGGGCAATACCCGCAAATTCCCGTGGTGATGGTTTCGGCGCAGGAGGAGGCCGCCGTGGTGGTCAAGTCCCGCGAGTTTGGCGCCAGTGGCTTCATTCCCAAGTCCAGCCCGCTGGAAGTGATCCAGGATGCGGTGCGCAAAGTGCTCGACGGCGAAGTCTGGTGGCCACCGCAGGCGTTCGAGAAGGTCGATGTTTCGGCCGAGGCCAAGGCCGCCAGTGAAGGCCTGGCGAGCCTCACGCCGCAGCAGTTCCGGGTACTGACCATGGTCTGCGAAGGCCTGCTGAACAAGCAGATTGCCTATGAGCTGAATGTCTCGGAAGCCACCATCAAGGCTCACGTCACGGCGATTTTCCGTAAACTGGGGGTGCGCACCCGCACCCAGGCTGCGCTGCTGTTGCAACAACTTGAATCAGTTGCCAGCCACTGACGCGTGCGGCTTCACGCTTTTTTGACCTGAGCCGGTCTAGCCTGCCGGCCTTCTGTTGTGAAATGACTCACATGACATCGCCATTCAAAGGCCAGACCGGCCTCAAACGTATCTTCAACGCCGCTGGCTATTCGCTGGACGGCCTGCGCGCGGCCTTCAAGGGCGAGGCGGCATTCCGCCAACTGGTGCTGCTCAACGTGCTGCTGATCCCGGTGGCGTTCTGGCTGCCGGTCAGCCGTGCAGAGCGGGCGATCATGATCGCCGTGTGCCTGCTGGGGTTGATTGTCGAGCTGTTCAACTCTGCGATCGAGGCCGCTATCGATCGCATTTCGCTGGAGCGCCACCCGCTGTCGAAAAACGCCAAGGACATGGGCAGCGCCGCACAGCTGGTGGCGCTGAGCATGGTGGCGCTGGTGTGGGGGGTGATCCTGCTTTAAGCGATCGGCGGCAACACGATTTCGTCGCTGCGGGTGAAGCCCGCGGTGAAGTTGCGGCAGAGCTCCAGAAATTCGCGCATGGCCGAGGTCTGGTACTTCTGCTTGTGCCAGATGAAGTAGAACTGGCGCATCAGGTCCAGCTCCGGGGTTTCCACCGGTACCAGGCTGCCACGGCGAAAGGCGTCCCGCAGCGCCAGGCGTGAAATGCAGCCGATACCCAACCCCGATTCCACTGCACGCTTGATCGCCTCGGTGTGCTCCAGTTCCAGACGGATGTTGAGGTTGGCGCGGTGGTGGCGCATGGCCTGGTCGAAGGTCAGGCGTGTCCCCGAGCCTTGTTCGCGCAGGATCCACGCTTCCTGCGAAAGGCTGTCGATATCGGCACGGCCCAGCTTGGCCAGCGGGTGCTGGGGCGCGCAGAACACCACCAGTTCGTCCTCCACCCAAGGCTGGACCTCCAGGTCGGGGTGGTTGCAGTCACCTTCGATCAGACCCAGATCAATTTCGTAATGAGCGACCTGCTGCACGATATGCACGGTGTTCTGGACATGCAGCTTTACCTGGCTCTCAGGGTGGGTCTGCATGTAGCTGCCGATCAACAGGGTGGCCAGGTAGTTGCCAATGGTGAGCGTGGCGCCGACCGCCAGTGAGCCGAAACCGGACTTGCCATTGAGCAAGTCTTCGATTTCCTTGGCCTGGTCGAGCAGCGCGACCGCCTGCGGCAACAACTGGTGGCCGAGGGCGTTGAGGGCCAGGCGTTTGCCGGCGCGGTCGAACAGTTGGCAACTCGATTGCCGCTCCAGTTCGGTGATGGAGGTGCTGGCGGCCGATTGCGACAAGGCCAGCAGGCTAGCGGCGCGAGAGACGCTCTGGTGCTGGGCTACCGCGACGAAGACTTGCAGTTGACGAAGTGTAAATCGCATATCGATATAACCGATAACACATATCTTGATAATCCAGTTAACAGATATTGTCGCTGCCCCTAAACTATCGCGCAACTGTGCGTGCTGCACGCGCTGCGTTTTTCTTCAGGAGCCCCATCGATGAGCAACATGAACCACGAACGTGTCCTCAGTGTGCACCACTGGAACGACACCCTGTTCAGCTTCAAGTGCACCCGCGACCCGGGGCTGCGCTTCGAGAACGGTCAGTTCGTGATGATCGGCCTGCAGCAGGAAAGCGGCCGCCCGCTCATGCGTGCCTACTCCATCGCCTCGCCGAACTGGGAAGAGCACCTGGAGTTCTTCAGCATCAAGGTGCCGGACGGCCCGCTGACTTCGCAGTTGCAGCACCTGAAGGAAGGCGACGAGATCATCATCAGCAAGAAGCCTACCGGCACGCTGGTACTGGACGACCTGAACCCAGGCAAGCACCTGTACCTGCTGAGCACTGGCACTGGCCTGGCGCCGTTCATGAGCGTCATCCAGGACCCGGAAACCTACGAGCGCTTCGAAAAAGTGATCCTGGTGCACGGCGTGCGTTACGTGAACGAAGTGGCCTACCGCGAATTCATCACCGAGCACCTGCCACAGAACGAGTTCTTCGGTGAGGCGGTGCGCGAAAAACTGATCTACTACCCGACCGTGACTCGCGAGCCGTTCGAGAACCAGGGCCGCCTGACCGACCTGATGCGCAGCGGCAAGCTGTTCAGCGACATCGGCCTGCCGCCGATCAACCCGGAGGACGACCGTGCGATGATCTGCGGTAGCCCGAGCATGCTCGACGAGACCAGCGAAGTGCTGGACAGCTTCGGCCTGAAGATCTCCCCGCGCATGCGCGAGCCGGGCGACTACCTGATCGAGCGTGCCTTCGTCGAGAAATAAGGCGCAGGTAGGTACGAAGAAGGCGACCTTCGGGTTAATGCCTGTCAGTTAAGCGTCACTGGGGCTGCTTTGCAGCCCTTCGCGGGCACGCCCGCTCCCACAAGGGATCGCGCATTTCTTGATTTCAGCGCCAAACGTGTGGGAGCTGGCGTGCCCGCGAAGGGTCGCAAAGCGGCCCCAAATTACTTAACTGGCAGGCATTATCGACGAGACCAGCGAAGTGCTGGACAGCTTCGGCCTGAAGATCTCCCCGCGGATGCGCGAGCCGGGCGACTACTTGATCGAGCGTGCCTTCGTCGAGAAATAAGGCGCAGGCAGTACGAAGAAGGCGACCCTCGGGTTAATGCCTGTCAGTTAAGCGTTACTGGGGCTGCTTTGCAGCCCTTCGCGGGCACGCCCGCTCCCACAGGTTTGGCGCTGAACGCAAGAAAAGCGCGATCCCCTGTAGGAGCGGGCGTGCCCGCGAAGGGTCGCAAAGCGGCCCCAAATTACTTAACTGACAGGCATTTATCCATTGGCTGTTCCGGCCTATTCAACCCGGGTCTCGCCGCTGTACACCAGAATCTCCCGACAACGCTTGCACAGGTAACGGCGGCCCTGGCGTACCAGCTTGTGCCGCTGGGCGGTAAACGGGAAGTCACTCTGCGGGCAAGGGCAGCGGTAGATGTAACGGGTCACCACGCGCCGTTGCACCTCGTAGTTGTGGCAGCGGTTTGGCGGGAGTTCGTATACGCCGCGCATGATCAGTTGCCATTCCTCGCCATGGGCCTGGATGCGGTCACCGAACAATTGGTGGGCCACCAGGTGCGCCACTTCGTGCGCGACCGTCTGGCGCAGAAAGTCCTCCTGATTGTCACGGTACAACTGCAGGTTGAAACGCAGCAGGTTCTCGTGCAGGTGGGCGACGCCGGCTTTTTGCCCGCGCAGCTTGAAGCTGATTTCCGGGCGCGGGAACTGGCGTTTGAAGAAGGTTTCGGCTTGCTGGTAACAGGTTTCGACGCGTTGCTTGAGCAGCTCGGGCATGGCGGGGTGGTTCTCCTGACCCGATCATTATGCCGCAACCTCAGGCCATGTGCCGAGCCACCGGTCAGCGCTCAGCCAAGGGCCGCCTTGCGGCGGCCCCTGGTTGATGCCCCGGTGTTGGTCGAGTCTGTTCTAGTTGGTGTAGACCGGCCCCACGCCCAGTCCCCAGATGATCACCGTGGCGGCCATGATCGCCACCAGCACTACCAGGCCCACCGCCAGCACCGAGCTGGAGAACAGGAAGCCTTCGTCAGCGGGTATGTTCATGAAGGTCGGCAAGCCGACGTACAGCAGGTACACCGTGTAACAGACCGCCGCAGTGCCGATCAGCATGCCCAGCCACAAGTGCGGGTACAGCGCCGCTAGGCCGCCGATGAACAATGGGGTGGCCGTATAGGTGGCGAACGCTATGCACTGGGCCATGGATGGGTTGGCATCGTAGGTGCGGGCCATCCAGTGGATGAACGCGCCCATTACCGCTACCCCGGCCAGCATCGCCAGGTAGGACATGATGCTCATCCACAGGGCACTCTCCATGGTCAGCATCACGGCCGGCCGGTCGCCGATCACCCAGCCGACCTGGGTGGTGCCGATGAACGCGGACACTGCGGGAATCGCCGCAAGGATCAGGGTGTGCGTCAGGTACATGTGGCTGATGGATTCTTCTTCGCCACGGATTTCCCGCCATTCCTGGTCGGGATGGGTAAACAGCCCCACAACGTGATGAATCATGCCGTCACTCCTCTCAATGTTGCCAAACGCCCCCAAATGGAGCGCAAGCGGCCCGAGGCCGAACACCGAAGCAAGCGGTAATGTGGCCTTATGTCGCAGTATAGGAAGCGGTTACCCGCACAAACCGCGCTTTTTAGAGCAAATTGCGCTGTCGCCCGCCCTGTTGATTACATTGAAGTCTTTGTCGGAATGCCTACAGCACGCGCGCGTTTGTGCGTAAAATAGCCGCCTTTTGTCACACCTCGCGGATTCAAGCGCTATGGGCACCCTCTCGGTCAACCAGAACAAACTGCAAAAACGCCTGCGTCGTCTCGCCGGCGAAGCCATCACCGACTACAACATGATCGAGGATGGCGACAAGGTCATGGTCTGCCTGTCCGGCGGCAAGGACAGCTACACCATGCTCGATGTTCTGTTGCACCTGCAGAAGGTGGCGCCGATCACCTTCGAGATCGTTGCGGTGAATATGGACCAGAAGCAACCAGGGTTCCCCGAGCACGTGCTGCCGGCGTACCTGAAGGCGCTGGGGGTCGAGTACCATATCGTCGAGAAGGACACCTACTCGGTGGTCAAGGAACTGGTGCCCGAGGGCAAGACCACCTGCTCGCTGTGCTCGCGCCTGCGCCGTGGCACGCTGTACACCTTCGCCGACGAAATCGGTGCGACCAAGATGGCGCTGGGGCACCACCGCGACGACATCGTCGAAACCTTCTTCCTCAACATGTTCTTCAACGGCGCGCTCAAGGGCATGCCGCCGAAGCTGCGTGCCGACGATGGCCGCAACGTGGTGATCCGCCCGTTGGCCTACTGCAGCGAGAAGGATATCCAGGCCTACTCGGACATGAAGGCCTTCCCGATCATCCCGTGCAACCTGTGCGGCTCGCAGGAAAACCTGCAGCGCCAGGTGGTCAAGGACATGCTGGTGGAGTGGGAGCGCAAGCACCCGGGCCGTACCGAGAGCATTTTCCGTGCATTGCAGAACGTGGCGCCGTCGCAGCTGGCCGACCGCAACCTGTTCGACTTCACCAGCCTGAAGATCGACGAAAACGCGGCGCCGCGCTTCCTGGACGTGGTGAACATCTAGGCCTATGCGCGATTATCAGTGGCTGCATGAGTACTGCCTGAACCGCTTCGGCTCTGCCCAGGCGCTGGAAGCCTTTCTGCCGCAGCCGCGCACGCCGGCGCAACTGCGCCAGATCAGCGACGACCGCTACCTGTCGACCTTGGCCCTGCGTGTATTTCGCGCTGGCCTCAAGCACAGCCTGGTGGATGCCAAGTGGCCGGCCTTCGAGCAGGTGTTTTTCGGCTTCGACCCGGAAAAAGTGGTGTTGATGGGCGCCGAACACCTGGAGCGGCTGATGCAGGATCAGCGCATCATCCGCCACCTGGGCAAACTCAAGAGCGTGCCGCGCAATGCACAGATGGTGCTGGACATCGCCAAGGTGCATGGCAGTTTTGGCGCGTTCGTTGCCGACTGGCCGGTGACCGACATTGTCGGGCTGTGGAAGTACCTGGCCAAGCATGGCAACCAGCTCGGCGGTTTGTCGGCGCCACGGTTCTTGCGCATGGTTGGCAAGGACACCTTTGTCCCGACCGAGGACATGGCGGCGGCGCTGATTGCCCAAAAAGTGATCGACAAGCAGCCGACCAGCCAGCGCGACCTGGCGCTGGTGCAGCAGGTGTTCAACCAGTGGCACGCCGAAAGCGGGCGGCCGCTGTGCCAGTTGTCGGTGATGCTGGCGCATACCGTCAACCATTGAGCATGCCGGGGCCGCTGTGCGGCCCAATCGCCGGCAAGCCAGCTCCCACCTCGACCGCATCAGCCTCAAGCCATGTGCAGACCTGGGAGCTGGCTTGCCGGCGATTGGGCTGCAAGGCAGCCCCTTGACTCAACTGCCTTCGCCCGCCATGCGCCGCTCATACTGGAACTTCCAGCGCACATACAGCAGCCCGGCAATGAACAGCCCCAGGCTGACCAGCACTTCAACCCAGCCAAACACCGCCCGCGCCGGGTCGAAGGCTGCCAGCACGCCCTTGATGAAGTAGATATTCACCACGAAGCAGGTCCAGGCATGCGCCCGGGCGCTGCCCAGCAGCATGCCCGGCAGCAGCAATAGCAGCGGCACCAGTTCGATCGCCAGGATCACCTCGACCCGAGCCCCATGCAGGTTGGCGAACCACAGGTTGTTCACCACCAGCAGGGCAATCAGGCCAAAGAAAAACGCCAGGCTAAGCGCCCGCGTCAGGCGCAAGCGCGGTGCCAGCCAAGCCAGCGGCGGCAACACCTTGGGCTTCCTAGCCACGCGCGGCCTCCAGGGCCTTGGCGGTGCTCGCCAGGCGTTGGCCAAGGGCGCGGCACAGGGCGATCTCGTGCGGGTCGAGTTCACGCTTGCCGTCTGCCCCGGCATGATGGCTGGCGCCATAAGGGGTGCCACCACCGCGGGTTTCCAGCAGTGCCGATTCGCTGTAGGGCAGGCCCATTACCAGCATGCCGTGGTGCATCAGCGGCAGCATCATCGACAGCAGCGTGGTTTCCTGGCCACCGTGCAGGCTGGCGGTAGACGTGAACACACCGGCGGGCTTGCCTACCAGTTCACCGCCCAGCCACAGACTGCTGGTGCCATCGAGGAAGTACTTGAGCGGTGCCGCCATGTTGCCGAAGCGGGTCGGGCTACCCAGCACCAGGCCGGCGCAGTGGCGCAGGTCGTCGAGGGTGGCGTACAGCGCGCCGCTGGCCGGAATGTCCGGGGCCACGGCTTCGCATTCGGTGGAAATCGCCGGCACCGTGCGCAGGCGCGCTTCCATGCCGGCCAGCTCGATGCCGCGGGCGATGTGCCTGGCCATTTCGCTGGTGGCACCATGGCGGCTGTAGTAAAGCACCAGGATGTAGGGTTGGCTCACGGCAGGATCTCCAGCACTTTTTCCGGTGGGCGACCGATCACCGCCTTGTCACCGGCAACCAGGATCGGCCGCTCGATCAGCTTGGGGTGCTGGACCATGGCCTCGATCAGCTGTGCATCGGTCAGTGCAGGGTCGGCCAGGTTCAATGCCTTGTATTCATCCTCACCCGTGCGCAGCAGCTGCCGTGGGGCCAGGCCCAGCTTGCCAAGCAAGGTCTTGAGGGTGGCGGCGTCTGGCGGGGTCTCGAGGTAGCGCACGATGACCGGGGTTAGGCCACGGGCTTCGAGCAGTTCCAGCGCGCCGCGGGATTTTGAGCAGCGCGGGTTATGATAGAGCGTGAGGTCAGTCATGTGGGGTCGCATCCAGCTGGTTGTGGCGGCTATTCTAACCGCAGCGACTGACCAGTTTGCTTTAAAACTCGAGAAGGATTGACCCATGGCAAGGCGTCTGGCAGCAGTACTGGCCATCACCGCGAGCCTGATGCTCGGTGGTTGCGGTGCCGATTATGGCGTAGACCAGCACGGCAATACGGTTAAGGCCGAACAGATCGACGGGCACTGGCTGGTGCTCAATTACTGGGCGGAATGGTGCGGCCCGTGCCGCACTGAAATCCCGGAACTCAATACCGCGGCCAAGCAGTGGGCGGCCGAGGGCATCAAGGTGGTGGGGGTGAATTTCGATGGTTTGCAGGGCCAGGACCTGAAGCAGGCCGCCGAAACCCTGGGCATCGGGTTCACCGTACTGGCCCAGGACCCGGCCGAGCGCTATGACCTGCCACGCAGCGAGGCGTTGCCGGTAACCTACATCATCGATGACAAGGGCAAGGTGCGTGAGCAGTTGCTGGGCGAACAGACCCTCGAAGGGCTGCAGGCCAAGATCAAGGCCCTGAAGCAGGGGTGACAAGGTGCAAGCTGCAAGCTGCAAGCTACAAGAAAAGCAGGCCGGTGCTAGGATCTGCTTTTTCTTGAAGCTTGAAGCTTGCAGCTGCGCTCAGCCTTCTTCAGGCCAGAAGCGCAGCGGCTTCCCCTCGTCCGGCCAGAAGCGCAGTTGCTCGATGGGCGACACATCCCAGCGCTGCACCGTTTCCAGCGCCTGCAGGAAGCGTTTTTCCTGCTCCATCAGCGCCGGCGCACACAGCTTGCGGGTCTTGCCGACCTTGCCGAAGCTCAGGTGCTCGCCGTCCAGCGTGTAGGGTGCAAACCAGTGGTTGCACCCGGCATTGCCATAGGCACGGCCATCACTGGCCAAGGTCAGGGTCAGGTGGCTGTAGTCGATCAACGGGCGCTCACCAATCCACTCCAGCACATAGCTGCGCTCCTGCTGCAACTTCGAAGGTTGTGCAGCGCAGCCGAGCAGGCCGGTGGCAATCAGCGCGCCGGTCAGCAGACTCTTCACTCGGCGCTCTCCTGGCAACGCGGGCACACATGCTTGTCGCCACGGCTGGCCCAGCCCAGCTCGGCGATACGTGCGCTGGCAGCAGGCTGGCGGGCTTGCTTGCCCAGCTTGGCGTCTACGGCGAACTCGAAGTCCAGGGCGGCGTCACAGTTGTCGCACTCAACCTTCCAGTTGAGGATTTCCAGCTCGTTGAACACCGGGCCACTGGCCACGGCAACCCACTGGCCGCGCGGGTTGATCAGGTGGCGCACGCTCTCCACGGTCAGGCGCATGGCCAGGTCCTTGCTGCCTTTGAGGGTCACCAGCAGGGTATCGCCTTTGTGCATCGAACCGCCGTTGCCAGTGACCTGATAGCGGCCTGGCACCAGGGCGCGGCACTCGATCAGGGTGTGTTGCGGGTTGAAAAGGGTATAGCGGAAATCGTGCTCGACCATGGGTCCTCCAGAAATGCCGCGTATCCTAGCATTAACCCATGACCAGATTCTGTGGATTGCCTGCCGCCCAGCAGTTGATGTTGTCCAGCGTGGTAGTGGCGATCGCAGCCAGCGCCTCGCGGGTCAGGAACGCCTGATGTGCGGTGATGATGACATTGGGAAAGGTCAGCAGGCGCGCCAGCACATCGTCTTGCAGCGGCTGGTCGGAGCGGTCCTCGAAGAACAGTTGGGCTTCCTCTTCATAGACATCCAGCCCCAGGTAGCCGAGCTGGCCGCTTTTCAGCGCGTCGATCAGTGCCGGGGTGTCGACCAGTGCGCCGCGGCCGGTGTTGATCAGCATGGCGCCATGCTGGACTTCGGCCAGGCTCCGGGCGTTGATCAGGTGCCGGGTGTGTTCGGTCAACGGGCAGTGCAGGCTGATGATGCGCGCTTCGCGTAGCAGTTCGGGCAGTGGCAGGTAGCGCGCGCCGAGGGCCAGCAGTTCCGGGTTGGGGTAGGGGTCGTAGGCCAGCAACTGGCAGCCGAAACCGGCCATGATGCGGGCGAAGGCTGCGCCGATCTGGCCGGTACCCACGACCCCGACCGTTTTGCCATGCAGGTCGAAGCCGGTCAGGCCATGCAGGGTAAAGTCCCCTTCACGGGTGCGGTTGTAGGCCCGGTGCAGGCGCCGGTTGAGCGCCAGGATCAGCGCCACGGCGTGCTCCGCCACCGCGTGCGGTGAGTAGGCGGGTACGCGCACCACGGCCAGGCCCAGGCGTTGCGCAGCGGCCAGGTCGACGTGGTTGTAGCCGGCCGAACGCAGGGCGATCAGGCGCGTGCCGCCGTCGGCCAGGCGCTGCAGCACCGGAGCGTCCAGTTCGTCATTGATGAAGGCGCAGACAACCTCGTAGCCGTCGGCCAGCGCTGCGGTGTCGAGGCTCAGGCGGGCAGGCTGGAAATGCAGGTCCAGGGGGTTACCGCTGGCGGCTCGGGTGAAGCTTTCCTGGTCGTAATGCTGGCTGCTGAACACTAGCGCGCGCATGGTCAGGGTTCCTCTGTCGGGCGTGTCCGGGGTAGCTGTTGGCAGTGAGTTCAAGCGCTCGACCGCGCCTGGGCTGCCAGGCGGCTGATCGCCGCATCCAGTTCATCCAGTGCCTGCTGGGCCTGCGGGCTTTCCTGCTTGAGCAAGGTTTCACTGCGCTGGCACGCCGCGCGCAACTGCGGCACGCCGCAATAGCGTGAAGCCCCGTTCAGGCGGTGTACCTGTTCGATCAGGCCCTCATGGTCATTGGCCAGGCGCGCGGCGCGGATGGCTTCGCGGTCGGCCTCCAGCGAGGCCAGCAGCATGTTCAGCATATCGGCGGCAAGGTCCGCTTTCCCGGCTGCCAGGCGTAAACCTTCTTGCGGGTCGAGCACCTTGAGTTCATCGCCGTTGCCGGTGGGTTCAGCCGGCGCCTGCTGCGGCGTGCCCAGGCTGAGACCGGTCCATTTCATCACCACCTGTGCCAGTTGCCGTTCACTGATCGGCTTGGTCAGGTAGTCATCCATGCCGCCGTGCAGCAATGCGCGTTTCTCGTTGGCCATGGCATGGGCGGTGAGGGCGACGATCGGCAATGGGTTGCCACTTTGGGTGTTTTCCCAGCGGCGAATCTGTTCGGTACAGGCGCGGCCGTCCATGCCGGGCATCTGCACATCCATCAGCACCAGGTCGAAGGGTTCCTGCTGCACGGCCTGCAGTGCCGCATAGCCATTGTCGACCGCCAGTACTTCGGCACCCAGGTCCTCGAGCAGCGTCTGCACCAGCAGCAAATTCGCAGGGTTGTCGTCGACACACAGTATTTTCGGCCGCCGCGGGCCGTTGCGGCTGTTCACCTCGCCCTGCAGGCGGCGGGGCTGGACCAGCTCCAGCAGCAGCCGGCGCAATTTGCGTGTGCAGGTAGGCTTGGACAGCAACTGGCCATGGCCATTGGGCAGGAAGGGGTGGTACAGCGCCTGCTCGGTGGTCGGGCACAGCACCACGCACTGGCAATGGTAGCGTTCGAGCTGTTGATGGTAGCGGCCCAGTTGTTCTGGCGACAGGTTGCCCAGATTGGCGCCCAGCACCGCCAGCTCGAATGGCTGCCCGGCCTGGCTGGCGGCCTGCACGGCTTGCAGCAACTGGTCGTAGGTGGCGAACAGGCTGACACTCAGGCCACAGTCTTGCAGCTGGTGCTCCAGGGCCTGCCGGGCCAGTTCATGGTTATCGACGATGGCGGCACGGCGGCCCAGCAGCGCTTGCAGCGGTAGTTCCTCGATATCGTCGTGCGCCTTGGGCAGGTTCAGGCTGATCCAGAACTGCGAGCCCTCGCCCGGGGTGCTGTCGACGCCGATTTCGCCACCCATCTGCTCGATCAGGCGCTTGGAAATCACCAGGCCCAGGCCGGTACCACCTGGTTGCCGGGCCAGCGAGTTATCGGCCTGGCTGAAAGCCTGGAACAGTGTACGCACGTCCTGCGGTGACAGGCCGATGCCGGTATCCTGCACGCTGATGCGCAGTTGGGCATGATCCTCATGCTCATCGTCGAGCATGGCGCGCACGACAATGGTGCCCTCGCGGGTGAACTTGATGGCGTTGCTGACCAGGTTGGTGAGGATCTGCTTGAGCCGCAGCGGGTCACCGACCAGCGAGGTAGGCGTGTCGCGGTAGACCAGGCTGAGCAGTTCCAGCTGCTTGGCATGGGCGGCCGGGGCCAGAATGGTCAGGGTGTCCTGGATCAGGTCGCGCAGGTTGAACGGGATGCTGTCCAGCACCAGCTTGCCGGCCTCGATCTTGGAGAAGTCGAGAATTTCGTTGATGATGCCCAGCAGGTTGTCGGCAGACTTTTCGATGGTGCTCAGGTAGTCCAGCTGGCGCGGGGTCATCTCGCTTTTCTGCAGCAGGTGGGTAAAGCCGAGAATGCCGTTGAGCGGGGTGCGGATCTCATGGCTCATGTTGGCCAGGAACTCCGACTTGATGCGGCTGGCCTCCAGTGCCTCCTTGCGCGCCATGTCCAGTTCGATGTTCTGGATTTCGATGGTTTCCAGGTTCTGGCGCACGTCTTCGGTGGCCTGGTCGATGCTGTGCTGCAGTTCTTCATGGGCGTTGTGCAGGGTTTCGGCCATGCGGTTGATGCCGCGCGCCAGTTCGTCCAGCTCATGGCTGCCCATGGTCGGCAGGCGCTCTTCGAGGTGGCCGTCCTTGAGCTGGTTGACTGCGTGCTTGATACGTTCGATGGGGTCGTTGATCGAGCGGCTCATGCGCAATGCCAGCAGGCCGCTGAGCACCAGGCAGGCGAGGATCAGCAGCAGGCTGGTGAACAGGTTGCGGTAGCCGCGCAGCAGGGTGCCATCGTGGGACAGCTCGATCTCGACCCAGCCCAGCAGCCGCTCGGCTTCGGCAGGCACGGCCTCGGTGGCCAGGTCCCGGTGGTGGCCGAACACGGGCATCAGGTAGCGGGTGGCGTCATTGCCGCTGCGCTGCAGCAACTGGGTGCCGGTGCCGCCGCTGGGTGGCTGGTTGAGCATGCTCGGCCCGGCATGGGCCAGGCGCGTGCGGTCCGGCGCCAGGAAGGCAACCGAGCGCACGTCGCTCTGCTCCAGGGTTTGCGCGGCGATGCGCTCCAGCTGCGCAGGCGCCAACCGGGCCATGGCCGGGGCGGCCAGCGGCGCCAGCTGTTCGGCGATCATCTTGCCGCGCTGCAGTAACTGGGTGCGCAGGTCGTTTTGTTGCAGCCAGGTGAAATAACTGCCCAGCACCAGCGCCATCAAGCCTGCCGGTAACAGTGCCAGCAGCAGAACCCGGCTGCGGATTCCCAAACGATCGAGCACACTCGCCTCCTGTGATGTGCCTGGCCACCGTCAGTAGGTGACGGCCAAGACGCGACGTTACTCTGCCTGGCACGCCATTGCATCTGTTTAGTCGGTGTTTTGCGCCGATCCTGCAGCACGGGTCGTATCGCGGTTGCCTGGCAGGGCGCACATACACAATAATCGCGTAATTGAGAATGCATGGCAGTTGCCAATGAGTCCTGTAGCTATTCACAACCCCAATGTCCTCGCCATCGAGGACGACCCGGTGCTGGGCGCCTACCTGCATGAAGAGCTGCAGCGCGGTGGCTTCCACGTCACCTGGTGCCGCAGTGGCCTGGAGGGCCTGGAAACGGCAGGCCGCCAGGTCTTCGACGTGGTGCTCATGGATATTCTGCTGCCTGGGGTGAATGGTCTGGATGCGCTGGCCCAGTTGCGCCAGCGCAGTACCACACCGGTGATTCTGATGTCGGCGCTGGGCGCCGAGGCAGACCGCATCAGCGGCTTTCAGCGCGGGGCCGACGACTACCTGCCCAAACCCTTCAGCATGGCTGAGCTGCAAGTGCGCATTGAAGCGATCCTGCGCCGTGTAGCGCTCGAACGCCGCTACCAGGCGCCGCAGCCGCCGGCAGAGGCGGGCGCGCTGCACTTCGACGAGGGCCTGTGCGATGTGCGCCTTGATGGCCGTCTGGCCGGGCTGACCCCCAGCGAGTTTCGCCTGCTCGACACCCTTTACCGCAACCAGGAGGAAGTGCTGAGCAAGGCGTTCCTGTACCAGCAGGTGTTGCAACGCGGCTATTCGCGGCACGACCGCAGCCTGGACATGCATGTCAGCCAGATCCGCCGCAAGCTCAAGGGCATCGGTTATCAGGGGTTGCAGATCCGCACCGTATGGGGCAAGGGCTACGTGTTCGGCGTGGGTGAGGCGCAATAGCATGCTCGACCGCCATTCGCTGTTCTGGAAACTGGCCATCCTGCTGGTTGGCTTCTGCCTGCTGATGATCGGCCTCAGCTACACCTGGGGCCAGCGCATGGAGCTGCAGAACGCCTTCTTGTCGGAGCCGGCGCGCCAGACCTTGCGCGGTTATGCCAGCGAGGCCGAGCAGGCCTGGCGCAGCGGTGGTCGGGCCGGGCTGGACCAGTGGGTGGCGGCGATGCACCAGCGTGAACATGGCTGGGTGGGTGTGCTCGATATCAACCTGAAACCGCTCGACAGCGCGGCCCTCAACCCGCAGATCATGCAGCGGCTGACCCGCCTGCGTGGGGTCGATTGGCCGATGAGCCGGCGCAGCGTCGAGCAGCCGTGGCTACGCATCCCGTTCCCCGGTGCGCCCGAGCAGGGCATGCTGGTGATCGAACTGCCCAAGCGCTTCAACCCGGACCAGCACCGCGTGCTGTGGCGCATCATCACCAACGGCATCATCCCGGGCCTGTTCACCTTGCTGCTGTGCGTGGGCCTGTACCGCATGCTGATCGTGCCGTTGAACCAACTGCGCGAGCAGGCCCGGGCCTGGCGTGCCGACCAGCTTTCGGCTCGCCTTGATTCGCGGCTCATCGCCCGGCACGACGAGCTGGGGGAACTGGCCCGCGCCTTCGACCAGATGGCCGAGCGGCTACAGGGCACCGTCACCCTGCAACAACAGCTGCTACGCGACTTGTCCCATGAAATGCGCACCCCCCTGAGCCGTTTGCGCGTGGCTTGCGACGGGGAAACCGATCTGCAACGCCTGCGCGAGCGCCTCGGCCGGGAACTGGACGGCATGCAGCAACTGGTCGAGGCAACCCTGCAACTGGCCTGGCAGGACGCCGAGCGTGCGCCGATGAACCTGGAGCCGATCGAGGTTCACGCCTTGTGGGACCTGCTGGCCGAGAATGCCTGCTATGAAAGTGGCTGGGCGCCCACGCGGCTGCGTTGCGAAGTACCAGACGGTTGCTGGGTGCAGGGTAACCTCAACCACTTGGCCCAGGCGCTGGAGAACCTGCTGCGCAATGCCATTCGGTATTCGCCGGCCGACGGTGTCGTGCGCTTGGGTGGGCAACGTGAAGGTGGCTACTGGTGCCTGTGGCTGGAAGACGAGGGCGGTGGCGTGGGCGACGATGAGCTGGAGCGGATTTTCGCGCCGTTCTTGCGCCTGGACGGTTCGCGGCCCGGCGTGGGTGGCTTTGGCCTGGGGCTGAGCATTGCCCGCAGCGCCATCCAGCGCCAGGGTGGCACGCTGTGGGCGCAGAACGGCAAGCGCGGGTTACGCCTGTGCATGAGGTTGCCGGTGCAGCAGCCCTCGTCATATAGCCTGTAGCTATATCCACTACAGATTGCGTGATATGGCCGGGAAGGGTTTGCCGGTATGATAGGCGCCCCTGCCGTCCGGATTGTGAAATACACCATGACCTTGCAGTACCCAACCATCGCCGATTGCGTCGGCAATACGCCACTGGTTCGCCTGCAGCGCATTGCTGGCCAAACCAGCAATACCCTCCTGCTCAAGCTCGAAGGTAACAATCCCGCCGGCTCGGTGAAGGACCGCCCGGCCCTGTCGATGATCACCCGCGCCGAGTTGCGTGGCCAGATCAAGCCCGGTGACACCCTGATCGAAGCCACCTCCGGCAACACCGGCATCGCCTTGGCGATGGCAGCGGCGATCAAGGGCTACAAGATGATCCTGATCATGCCGGACAACTCCACCGCTGAGCGCAAGGCGGCCATGACCGCCTACGGCGCCGAGCTGATTCTGGTGACCAAGGAAGAGGGCATGGAAGGTGCCCGCGACCTGGCCGAGAAGCTGCAGCGTGAAGGCCGCGGCCTGGTGCTGGACCAGTTCGCCAACGGTGACAACCCGGTGGCCCACTACAACAGCACCGGCCCGGAAATCTGGCAGCAGACACAGGGCAGCGTCACCCATTTCGTCAGCTCCATGGGGACCACCGGCACCATCATGGGCTGCTCGCAGTACCTCAAGGAGCAAAACCCGGCGGTGCAGATCATCGGCCTGCAACCGATGGAAGGTTCGGCCATCCCGGGTATCCGCCGCTGGCCGCAGGAGTACCTGCCGAAGATCTTCGACGCCACGCGCGTAGACCGCGTGGTCGACATGTCGCAGCAGGAAGCCGAAGACACCACCCGCCGCCTTGCCCGCGAAGAGGGCATTTTCTGCGGCGTGTCTTCCGGTGGTGCGGTTGCCGCCATGCTGCGCCTGTCGCGTGAGGTGGAGCATGCAGTAATGGTGGCGATCATTTGCGACCGCGGTGACCGTTACCTGTCCACCGGCCTGTTCGATCCCAGCTAAATGACCAAGAAAAAAACCAACAGCGGCCTGCGCTTCCAGCCGGCCGGCGGTAGCCGCAGCCCCCAGGTCCCCGTGGGCAAGAAGCAGCGCCTGGACATCGAGCGCCTGGCCGGCGACGGCCGTGGCATTGCCTTCCATGAAGGGCGCACCTGGTTCGTCAGTGGCGCCCTGGCCGGTGAGGCCGTGGAAGCGCGGGTGCTCAATGCGCGCGGCAAGGTGGTCGAGGCCCGCCTGGAGCGTGTGCTGCAGGCCAGCCCCGAGCGCCGTGAAGCGCCCTGTCGCCATTACAGCCGCTGTGGTGGCTGCACCCTGCAGCACCTGCCGCACGAGGCGCAACTGGCGCTGAAGCAGCGGACCTTGGCCGAACAACTGCAACGGGTGGCCGGTGTGCAGCCCGACGCCTGGGCGCCACCGCTCAGCGGGCCAGCGTTCGGCTACCGGCGCCGTGCTCGCGTGGCGGTGCGCTGGGACGTCAAGGCGCGTGAGCTGCACGTCGGCTTCCGTGCCGAAGCCAGCCAGGACATCATCGCCATCGACGATTGCCCGGTGCTGGTACAGCCCTTGCAGTCGATTCTGCGCCACCTGCCGATCGTGCTGCGTTCGCTGGACAAACCGCAGGCCCTGGGCCATGTGGAGCTGTTCAGCGGCTCTGCCGAAGCGCTGCTGGTGCGCCATGTGGCGCCATTGCCGGCGCAGGACCTGGCCCGGTTGCAGGCGTTCTGCGAGCAGGCCAACGCGCAGTTATGGCTGCAAGGCGAAGGTGAACCGGCGCCCGTCGAACCTGCGGCGCCATTGGGCTTTGCCCTGGCGCCGTGGCAGCTTGAGCTGGCCTGGCGCCCTGGCGACTTCGTGCAGGTCAACGCCCAGGTCAATACGGCGATGATCGAGCAGGCGCTGGCCTGGCTTGCGCCGCAGGCCGATGAGCGGGTGCTCGATCTGTTCTGCGGCCTGGGCAACTTCGCTCTGCCGCTGGCACGCCAGGCGCGTGAAGTGGTGGCAGTGGAAGGTGTGCAAGCCATGGTCGATCGGGCCGCGGCCAATGCCAGAAACAACAATGTGCATAACGCACGGTTTTTTCAGGCCGATTTATCGCAGCCATTGGCCGGCACCGGATGGGCCGCCGAGGGCTTTTCTGCGGTACTCTTGGACCCACCGCGCGACGGTGCTTACGAGGTGGTGCAAGGCATCGCCCGCCTCAAGGCCAGCAGGCTGGTCTATGTATCGTGCAACCCGGCCACACTGGCGCGAGACGCCCAGGTGCTGGCCGGCCAGGGGTACCGGTTAACACGGGCCGGGATTCTCGACATGTTTCCTCAAACGGCGCATGTCGAGGCCATGGCGTTATTCGAAGCGGGCTAGCTGACTGGCCCCTTGGTGCGGCCGCCACGGAAGGGTGGCTGTACGGTGATCGCCAGCGCCGCCGTGAGTGCAGCGCTGTATGGAAAGGTAAAACAAGATGGTACAGGTGAGAGTGCACCAGCCGGTCAACACGGACGGCAGTATCAATCTCGATGCATGGCTGGATCATGTGGTAAGTGTCGATTCGGCACTGGATCGCGCAGCGCTGAAAGAAGCCTGCGAGTTTGCTCACGAGGTCGAAAAAAAGGGCAACCCCGCCAAGCATTCCTGGGCGGACGGCACGTCCAGCTTTCAGGCAGGGCTGGAAATTGCCGAAATCCTCGCCGACCTCAAGCTCGACCAGGATTCGTTGGTGGCCGCGGTCATCTACCGTTCGGTGCGCGAGGGGAAGGTCACGCTGGCCGAGGTCAGCCAGCGCTTTGGGCCGGTGGTCTCGAAGCTGATCGACGGCGTGCTGCGCATGGCCGCCATCAGCGCCAGCCTCAGCCCGCGGCAGTCGCTGGTATTGGGCTCGCAGGCGCAGGTCGAAAACCTGCGCAAGATGCTTGTGGCCATGGTCGACGACGTACGCGTGGCGCTGATCAAGCTGGCCGAGCGGACCTGCGCCATCCGTGCGGTCAAGGCGGCCGACGATGAGAAACGCCTGCGCGTCGCGCGCGAGGTGTTCGACATCTATGCGCCGTTGGCGCACCGCCTGGGTATCGGCCATATCAAGTGGGAGCTGGAGGACTTGTCCTTCCGCTACCTGGAGCCCGAGCAGTACAAACAGATCGCCAAGTTGCTGCACGAGCGCCGGCTGGACCGCGAGCGGTTCATCAGCGACGTGATGAACCAGTTGCAGAACGAACTGCTGGCCACCGGGGTGAAAGCCGACATCAGCGGCCGGGCAAAACACATTTATTCGATCTGGCGCAAGATGAAGCGCAAAGGCCTGGAATTCAGCCAGATCTACGATGTGCGCGCCGTGCGTGTGCTGGTGCCGGAAATTCGCGACTGCTATACCGCACTGGGCATCGTCCACACCTTGTGGCGGCACATCCCCAAAGAGTTCGACGACTACATCGCCAACCCCAAGGAGAACGGCTATCGCTCGTTGCACACGGCGGTAATCGGGCCTGAGGGCAAGGTGCTGGAAGTGCAGATCCGTACCCACGGCATGCACGAGGAAGCCGAGCTTGGCGTGTGTGCCCACTGGCGCTACAAAGGCACCGACGTCAAGCCAAGCTCCAACCACTACGAAGAAAAGATCTCCTGGCTGCGCCAGGTGCTGGAATGGCACGAAGAGCTGGGCGACATCGGTGGCCTGGCCGAGCAACTGCGGGTCGACATCGAGCCGGACCGGGTTTATGTGTTCACCCCGGACGGGCATGCCATTGACCTGCCCAAAGGTGCGACACCGCTGGACTTCGCCTACCGCGTGCACACCGAAATCGGCCACAACTGCCGCGGCGCCAAGATCAACGGCCGGATCGTGCCGCTTAACTACAGCCTGCAGACGGGCGAGCAGGTCGAGATCATCACCAGCAAGCACGGCAACCCGAGCCGTGACTGGTTGAACTCCAACCTGGGCTATGTCACCACGTCGCGGGCCCGGGCCAAGATCGTACACTGGTTCAAGCTGCAGGCGCGCGACCAGAACGTGGCCGCCGGCAAGACCTTGCTCGAACGGGAGCTCAGCCGCCTGGGCCTGCCGCAGGTGGACTTCGAGCGCCTGGCGGAGAAAACCAACGTCAAGACCGCCGAAGACATGTTCGCTTCGCTCGGTGCTGGCGACCTGCGCCTGGCGCACCTGGTCAACGCTGCCCAGCAGTTGCTGGAGCCCGAGCGCATCGAGCAGATCGAACTGGTGCCGCGCAAGCCTGCCGGGCCGCGATCCGGCAAGCGTGGCGACATCCAGATCCAGGGGGTTGGCAACCTGCTGACGCAGATGGCCGGCTGCTGCCAGCCACTGCCGGGCGATGCCATCGTCGGTTACATCACGCAAGGCCGTGGCGTGAGCATTCACCGCCAGGATTGCGCCTCGGTGCTGCAACTGGCAGGCAAGGAACCGGAGCGCATGATCCAGGTGAGCTGGGGGCCGATACCGGTGCAGACCTACCCGGTCGACATCGTCATCCGTGCCTACGACCGCCCGGGGTTGCTGCGCGATGTGTCGCAGGTGCTGCTGAACGAGAAAATCAACGTGCTGGCGGTGAACACCCGCTCGAACAAGGAAGACAACACCGCGCTGATGTCGCTGACCATCGAAATTCCAGGCCTGGACGCGCTGGGGCGGTTGTTGGGGCGCATCTCGCAGTTGCCGAACATCATCGAGACGCGGCGTAATCGTACCCCTTGAGACCGCGGCGCCTGCTTCGCGGGCTTGCCCGCTCCCACAGGTACGGTGCAGTTTTCGAAACCTGCACCCATCCTGTGGCAGCGGGCAAGCCTGCGAAGAAGCCACCACCGAAGGACCTGCCTGAATGACCTACACCCTCGAAGACCTGCTGCACCTCATGGCCCGCCTGCGCGACCCGCAGTACGGTTGCCCATGGGACCTGCAGCAGAACTACGCGAGCATCGTCCCGCATACCCTCGAAGAGGCCTACGAAGTCGCCGACACCATCGAGCGCGGTGACTTCGAGCACCTGCAAGGTGAGCTGGGCGACTTGCTGTTCCAGGTGGTCTACTACAGCCAGCTGGCCAGGGAGGAGGGGCGTTTCGAGTTCGATGGCGTGGTCGACAGCATCACCCGCAAGCTCATTCGGCGCCACCCGCATGTGTTCCCAACGGGTGAGCTGTATGCGCCGCTGGACACCCCCCGCTTGAGCGAGGCCCAGGTCAAGTCGCGCTGGGAAGAAATCAAGGCCCAGGAACGGGCGGAAAAAAGCCTGCCTGAGCAGTTGTCCCTGCTCGACGACGTACCCACGACCTTGCCGGCGCTGTCGCGGGCGGCCAAACTGCAAAAGCGTGCGGCCACGGTCGGCTTCGACTGGCCCGCAGCGCTGCCGGTGCTGGACAAGGTCCGTGAAGAACTGGACGAAGTGCTGCAGGCCATGGCCGATGGCGATGCCGATGCGCTCGAAGATGAGGTCGGTGACCTGCTGTTCGCGGCCGTGAACCTGGCGCGCCACCTCAAGCAAGACCCGGAACATGCCCTGCGCCGCGCCAATCGCAAGTTCGAGCGCCGTTTCCGCTTTATCGAACAGGCATTGCGCGACAGCGGTCGCCCTATTGAAGCGTGTAACCTTGACGAGCTGGACGCCCTGTGGGGCGAAGCCAAGCGTCAGGAAAAGAACCTGCCCAGCTGCGGCTGAGCTGTTGCATAAGTGAGTGAACATTCATGAGCCTTTCCCTTCGCGACCAATTGCTCAAAGCCGGTCTGGTCAACCAGAAACAGGTCTCGCAGACCAACAAAGCTGAAAAGAAACAGAAGCGCATGGAGCACAAAGGCCAGGTCGACGTCGACGACAGCCAGCAGCGTTTGGCCAAGGAAGCCATGGCCGAAAAGGTCAAGCGCGACCAGGAGCTGAACCGCCAGCAGCAGGAAAAGGCGGAGCAGAAGGCCCGTGCCGCACAGATCAAGCAACTGATCGAAGCCACTCGCCTGCCCAAGCTGAGCACTGAGGACTATTACAACTTCGTTGACGACAAGAAGGTCAAGCGTATCGCCGTCAACGCGCTGATGCGTACCAAGCTGAGCAACGGTGCGCTGGCGGTAGTGGCCCATGCCGGCGGTTACGAGGTGATCCCGCGCGAAGCAGCGGTGAAGATCCAGGAACGCGACCCCAGCCGTATCCTGTTGCTGAACACCCATGTCGAGGAAGCGGACGAAGATGACCCGTACGCGGCCTACAAGATCCCTGACGATCTGATGTGGTAAATACGAAAAACCCCGCTTCGGCGGGGTTTTTCATGACGAATGGGGTCATTGCGTGGTGCGCTGGTTTTCCAGGTTCTCGAGCTCTGCCCGGTACTGGTGGGCCTCGTGTTCATTGTGGAACATGCCGACCAGTTGACCTTGCTGGTGCACATCCCAGATGCGTACGCCAGCGGCCACGCCTTCGTGGGACATTTTCGATTCGTCGCGTTCGGTTACTTGGACTGTCATCGTTAAACTCCACTTCTTGAGAGGGCTGCGACACTCTGTCGCACACCTTCTTTATAGAGTTTGTTAGCAGCCTAAGTAAATAAAATGGGCATGAAACAAGTTTCATGAAGGCTCAAAGGTGTAGTGCCTGGGCCGGCGATAGGGCCAGTACGGGCCACCCAGAAACCCGGGCAGAAAAAAGCCCCGCACTAGGCGGGGCTATCGGATGTCACTGGCAACGCTGGCTCAGTTACCCTTCACCGGCTTGCCATCGACCGTGCCATCCTGCAGCACGATCACATACTCCTTGCCATCGGTCTCCACCTGGCGCAGTTGCACCAGCAGGTAGTCCCAGTTCTTGGCAAACCACAGCTCGGTGATGCGCTTGCTCTGGCTCGGGTCGCGCACGCGCTCGACCTTCACCGCATCGACCTGGCCGGTCTTGGTGGTGACTTTTTCAGTGCCCAGCACGCGGAAGTCGTAATTGTCGATCTCGTCGCCATCGACTACCTGGTAAGTCATGCTCTTCTTGCCTGCCGCCACGTCATGCTGCAAGGCAAGCTGGTAGGAAGACTTGTCCAGTACGCCGCGGTTGAGCGGCAGGGTAATGGCGTCGCCCCGGTCGCTACCGGTAATCTTCTTGGTGTTCCAGTCGAAGTTCAGGTCGACCTTCTTGGCCTTGCCCAGGCCACCACGCTCGAAGTGATACTTCTGTGGCAGCAGGGTGTCGTTTTCCAGGCGCAGGGTGCTTTGCTCGGTCAGGCTGGCGATCATCATGGAAGCCTTGAAGTTAAGGTCCCAGGTACCGTTGGCATTTTTGACCAGGCTGCGCTCGGCGGTGCCGCTCATGGGCAGTTGCTTCCAGTCGGCGGTGTAGCTGGCCGAGAAGGGCTTCAGATCAGCTGCCTGGAGCGGCAGGGCGAGCACGGCGAGAGCCAAGAGCAGGGCACGACGCATAAGTTCTCCTAGGATCGAATCAAGTGACCGCTGGCCGCCAGCGGCTGGCCGTCCAGTAATGCACCCTGTTCAGCAAGGCGCAAGCGGCCTTCGGCAAACCAGCGCACTGCCAGCGGGTAGATCAGGTGTTCCTGCTGGTGAACCCGCTGGGCCAGGCTTTCGACGGTGTCGTCTGGCGCCACCGGGACTACTGCCTGTACGACCAGTGGGCCGCCATCGAGTTCCTCAGTCACGAAGTGTACGCTGCAGCCATGCTCGGCGTCGCCCGCCTCCAGCGCCCGGCGGTGGGTATGCAGGCCTTTGTACCTGGGCAGCAACGACGGGTGGATATTGAGCAGGCGGCCCTGATAGTGGCGCACGAAGTCGCCACTGAGGATGCGCATGAACCCGGCCAGCACCACCAGGTCCGGGGCAAAGCCGTCGATGCACGCCATCAGCGCTGCATCGAAGGCTTCACGGCCGTCGAACCGGGTGTGGTCGAGCACCGCGCTTTCAATGCCGGCGGCTGCGGCGCGTTGCAGGCCGAAGGCATCGGCGCGGTTGGAGACCACCGCACGAATGCGCACCGGGCTGTCCTGGCCTTGGCAACTGTCGATCATGGCTTGCAGGTTGCTGCCGGAACCCGACAGCAGTACCACTACATTGCAGGTCTTGCTCGGCATCAGTGTGCCTTGAGGTTCTGCAGCTCGACCTGGGCGGCGCCTTCGGCGGCTTCGGCGATGTGGCCGATGACCCATGGCTGTTCACCGGCGGCGCGCAGTTCGTTCAGGGCCGCTTCGACCTGGTCCTGGGCGACGCAGATGACCATGCCAACGCCACAGTTCAGCACGCGGTGCATTTCGTGCTCGTCGACGTTGCCTTTTTCCTGCAGGAAGTCGAACACCGCCGGGCGCTGCCAGCTGGCCACGTCTACCACGGCCTGGGCGTTTTTCGGCAGTACGCGCGGGATGTTGTCGAGCAGGCCGCCACCGGTGATGTGGGCCATGGCTTTGACTGCGCCGGTGTTCTTGATCAGCTGCAGCAGCGGCTTGACGTAGATGCGGGTCGGGGCCATCAGCAGGTCGGTCAGCGGGGTGCCGCCCAGCTGGGTGTTCTCGATGTCGGTGGCCGACACTTCGAGGATCTTGCGGATCAGCGAGTAGCCGTTGGAGTGCGGGCCGGAGGACGGCAGGGCGATCAGTGCATCGCCGGTGGCAACCTTGGAACCGTCGATGATGTCGGCCTTTTCCACCACGCCCACGCAGAAACCGGCCAGGTCGTAGTCTTCGCCTTCGTACATGCCAGGCATTTCGGCGGTTTCACCACCGACCAGCGAGCAGCCGGCCAGTTCGCAACCGGCACCGATGCCGGTGACCACGGTGGCAGCCACGTCGACATTGAGCTTGCCGGTGGCGTAGTAGTCGAGGAAGAACAGCGGCTCGGCGCCGCACACCACCAGGTCGTTGACGCACATGGCGACCAGGTCCTGGCCGATGCTGTCGTGCTTGTTCAGGTTCAGCGCCAGGCGCAGCTTGGTGCCGACGCCGTCGGTGCCGGAGACCAGCACCGGCTGCTTGTAGCCGGCCGGGATCTCGCAAAGGGCGCCGAAGCCGCCCAGGCCACCCATGACTTCAGGGCGTGCGGTGCGTTTTGCCACGCCCTTGATGCGTTCGACCAGTGCTTCGCCGGCGTCGATGTCTACACCGGCGTCCTTGTAGCTCAGGGAGGGTTGCTTGCTCATTGATCCAGGCCTTTAGGAGGGAGGGATTCTTAAAAACGACCATGGCGGCCAAGGCCGGCGGGTGAGCGACGGCTGCCTGAAACGTCAGTGGTCTGTGAAGGCGCGCGATTTTATCAGGGTTGCCGGGCAGCGGCCATCCTCAGGCCGACGGGCAGGCCGGTAAATTGCTGAAAAATGGCCCGGGGTGGTTGATGGGGTTGCATATGTATAAGCTGCAACCAGCGAGCCTCAGGCCGCAAGAAAATGCAGCGCCGCGCTGTCGCTGCATTAAGCTTGTAGCGTGAAGCTCACGGCTTGAAGCACGACTGGACGGAATCCTCGATGCGCTTGATCTCTATTCTGGCAGCCGGTTGCCTGGCCCTTGTGTCGGCCGCCGCCATGGCTGAAAACGTCTCCGACCTTTACCAGGTGCACGAACCGCTTGCGGGGCAGGGCGCCGAAGCGCGTACAGCCGCTACCGGCAAGGCCCTCGAAACCCTCATCCTGCGCCTGACCGGTGACCCCAAGGCGGTGCAAAGCCCAGGGTTGGCGGGCCTGCGCAAAGACCCGCAGCAAATCATCAACCAGGTCGGCACCGAGGCGGGCCCGCCGGAATCGGTTGTGGTCGAGTTCGACCCGGGCAGTACCGAGCGCGCACTGCGCAAGGCCGGCCTGGCCTTGTGGGGGAGCAACCGGCCGTCGATCCTCAGCTGGTGGCTCAATGACAGTGTCGAAGGCAGCAGCCTGGTAGGTGATGGCCAGCCCAGTGCCCAGCCACTGCGGCGTGCCGCCCAGCACCGCGGTTTGCCGCTGCGCCTGCCGCTGGCCGACCTGCAGGAGCAATTGGTAGCCAATGCCAAGCAACTCGAAGGCAGCGACCCGGCGCCGCTGCGCGAGGCCGCCGAGCGTTACGGCGCCGACGCCATGCTGGCGGTGCATGCCCAGGAAGCCGATGGCAAGTGGCAAGGTAAATGGCAACTGTGGCTGGGTGACCAGCGTGAGCAGGGCACTGCCGAAGGCGCCGACCAGGCCGCACTGGCTGATGCCGTGATGCTGGCGGTGGGCAACCGCCTTGCACCGCGTTATGTCACCCGGCCGGGGGCCAGCAGCCAGTTGCAGGTGCAGGTGCAGGGGATGAACCTGCAGCGCTACGCCGAGTTGGCTCGGGTGCTGGAACCCTATGGCCCACGCTTGCAGTTGGCTGATGGCACCACCCTGACCTACGGCGTGACCGGCAACCGTGAGCAATTGCGTGCCCAACTGGGCCTGGCCAAGTTGCAGGAGCTGCCGGTGGAACAAACCGCCGCAGTACCGGCCACGCCGGTGCCTACGGGTGGCCAGGCCCCGGCTACCGAGCCTCAACCCACACCCCCGCCGTTCGACGGCCTGCGTTTTCGTTGGTAAGGAGTACTGACATTGACTGACCTGCGTCGCTGGATCTGGCTGGGCGCCATACTGCTGGTTGTCGTGCTGCTCTATAGCTTGCACAACATTCTCACGCCCTTTCTGATCGGTATTCTGCTGGCCTACCTGGCCGACCCGCTGGTTGATTGGCTGGAGCGCCGCGGGCTGTCGCGGACCTGGGGTGTGGTGGTGGTGTTCGCGCTGTTCACCTTGCTGTTCATGGCGTTGTTGCTGGTGCTGGTGCCGATGCTGGCCAAGCAGCTGGTGCGCTTGTACGAGCTGGCGCCGCAGATGCTTGACTGGTTGCAGCACGTGGCCTTGCCGTGGGTGCAGCAGCGGCTTGGCCTGGCCGATGGTTTCTGGAAGTTCGACAAGATCAAGTCGGCTATCAGCGAGCACATGGGCCAGACCACCGACATTGTCGGGGTGGTGTTGTCGCAGGCGACCGCTTCGAGCCTGGCGCTGATCGCCTGGCTGGCCAACATGGTGATGATTCCGGTCGTGGGCTTCTACCTGCTGCGGGACTGGGACCTGATGATGGCCAAACTGCGCAGCCTGTTGCCCCGCCAACAGGAACCCCAGATAGTCGGCCTGGCTGGCGAGTGCCATGAAGTACTGGGGGCCTTCGTTCGCGGGCAGCTGCTGGTGATGGTGGCGTTGGGCATCATCTATTCGGTGGGGCTGATGCTGGTGGGCCTGGAACTGGGCCTGCTGATCGGCATGCTCGCCGGCTTGGCGGCCATCGTGCCGTACATGGGTTTCATCATCGGCATCGGCGCGGCGCTGGTGGCCGGGCTGTTCCAGTTTGGCGGCGACCTGTACCCGATGCTGGGCATTGTCGCGGTGTTCGTCATCGGGCAGGCACTGGAAGGCATGGTGCTGACACCGTTGCTGGTGGGTGACCGCATCGGCTTGCACCCGGTGGCGGTGATCTTCGCCATCCTCGCGGGGGGCGAGCTGTTCGGCTTTACCGGGGTATTGCTGGCGCTGCCGGTGGCGGCGGTGATCATGGTGCTGCTGCGGCATGTGCATGATCTTTATAAAGAGTCGGACATGTATGCCGGGGACGTCGACCCAGAGCTGTAACCCCGGCCACCGCGTCGCGGCTTCATGAGGGGCGCTCCTGTCGTGGCGCAGTGTCGGGCGTTGCAGCGCAACCTGTTGATTTTGCTTGCGCTATCGGTTGCCGCGATTGTGCGCCCCGCGTTGCGGGTATAGACTTTGCAGATTGTTCACCTAAGGCCCCCTGCGGTCTCATCGACTGCCCGCGAGCATGAAACCACCGATCCAGTTGCCCCTGGGTGTGCGCCTGCGCGATGACGCCACCTTCATCAACTACTATCCGGGCGCCAATGCTGCGGCATTGGGCTACGTCGAGCGGTTGTGCGAAGCCGACGCCGGCTGGACCGAAAGCCTTATCTACCTGTGGGGCAAGCAGGGTGTTGGCCGTAGCCACCTGCTGCAGGCCGCCACGCACCGCTTCCAGCAGCGCGGTGAGCCTGCGGTCTACCTGCCACTGGCGCAACTGCTCGAGCGTGGCGTAGGGCTGCTCGACTACCTGGCCCAGTATGAACTGGTCTGCATAGACGATCTGCATGTGATCGCCGGCAAGCCAGACTGGGAAGAGGCCATGTTCCACCTGTTCAACCGCCTGCGTGACAGCGGCCGACGGCTGTTGCTGGCCGCCTCGGCATCACCCCGCGAACTGCCGGTCAAGTTGCCGGACCTGAAGTCGCGGCTGACCCTGGCCCTGGTGTTCCAGATGCGTGGCCTGTCCGATGAAGACAAGCTGCGTGCGCTACAACTGCGTGCCTCGCGCCGCGGCCTGCACCTCACCGACGAAGTCGGGCATTTCATCCTTACCCGCGGTGCACGCAGCATGAGTGCGCTGTTCGACCTGCTCGAGCGCCTCGACCAGGCATCGCTGCAGGCCCAACGCAAGCTCACCATCCCTTTCCTCAAGGAAACCCTCGGCTGGTAACCCCCTGAAATCCTTGGGCCAGAGCAGCAAAACGAAAAAGTCACATCTTTTTCGATAAAATTTGCAAATGGCCATGATAGAGGGCATAGTTTCCCCCTTCTAAAGGATTACAGACACGGTCGTGCCCATGCTGAAGCGCTTTGCACCCCTCGTGCCACTCGCACTCGTGACCCTGCTTTTTGGCTGCGCGGCCCAAGGCCCGGTTTCCCAGCCCCAGGATCACACCCCTGTCGCCGCTCAGGCGGCAGTTAAAACCCAAGCCTCGCCTTCGTCGGTATTCGGCGAACCGGAAGAGCTGGCTACCGAAGATGACCTGGCGTCGTTCTCCAGCAGCAAGCCTTACCAGCTGCCGGTTCTGGCCGACAGCATCCTGGAACGCGGCATGTCGTTGATCGGCACCCGTTATCGCTTCGGCGGTACCTCGGAAAAGTCCGGCTTCGACTGCAGTGGCTTCATCGGTTATCTGTTCCGCGAAGAGGCGGGCATGACCCTGCCGCGCTCCACGCGTGAAATGATCAACGTCGATGCCCCGAAAGTGGCGCGCAACAAACTCAAGCCAGGTGACCTGCTGTTCTTCAGCACCAATGGCCGCGGTCGCGTCAGCCATGCCGGCATCTACCTGGGTGACAACCAGTTCATCCACTCCAGCAGCCGCCGCAGCGGTGGCGTGCGCATCGACAGCCTCGGTGACCGCTACTGGAGCAAGACCTTCATTGAAGCCAAGCGCGCCTTGGCCATGGCGCCGACCAACATCGCGCGCAACTGATGGCAAAATGCTGTACCCTGCCACGGCGGCGGTGCTTTTGAAAAAAAGCTCGCCGCCGTGCGCATTTACAGAAAGCGTCTAATCTAATTTCTCAACTCTTTTCAGCTGCAGCGCAGCGGTCTCAGACAGGAAGTTATGGCCATGGCAACGATGGCGCGCTTCGCATTCCTCTCCTTGGCAACCTTGCTGGCTGCCTGTTCCAGCCGTGCCCCTGCGCCGGTCCCTGTAATAAAGCCCCAGGTCACCTCCTATAGCCAGGCCAGCCCTTCGCCGGTTGCCGATGACGTGTTGATTCGCGCCATTGGTCTGGTGGGCACGCCCTACCGCTGGGGTGGCAATACGCCGGATTCCGGCTTCGATTGCAGCGGCCTGATCAAGTACGTTTACCGGGATGCCGCCGGCATCAGCCTGCCGCGCTCGACGCGGGAGATGATCGTCATGCGGGCGCCCACCGTAAACCTCAACGCGTTGCAGTCCGGTGACCTGGTGTTCTTCGCTACCAGTGGCGGCTCGCAAGTCAGCCATGCAGGTATCTACGTAGGTGATGGGCGCTTCGTGCATGCCCCTTCCACGGGTGGCACCGTGCGCCTGGACTACCTGTCCAACAGCTACTGGGCCAAAGCCTACCTGCAGGCCAAGCGGGTGATTCCACAAGGGCACCTGGCGCAGAACCCCTGATAGCAGGGGATCGGGGCTACGGCGCAGTGGCGGCTGCCTTGCTCACCCGCCAGACCACGTTGCCCACATCGTCTGCCACCAGCACCGCTCCGCGTCCATCGTTGATGACACCGACCGGGCGCCCCTTGGCCTGGCCCTGTTCATCCAGGAAGCCGCTCAGCAGGTCCACCGGGCTGCCTGCAGGTTTGCCTGCGCGGTCGAACGGCACGAAAATGACCTTGTAGCCACTGTGAGGCTTGCGGTTCCAAGAGCCATGTTGCCCGACGAACGCGCCGCGCTGGAATGGCGCAGGCAGCGCACCCGGTTCGGCGAACGCCAGCCCCAGCGAGGCGGTGTGCGGCCCCACGGCATAATCGGGGACCAGCGCCTGGGCTACCTTTTGCGGCGCGGGCGGTTGCACACGGCTGTCCACATGCTGGCCGTAGTAACTGTAGGGCCAGCCATAAAAGCCGCCGTCCTTCACGGAGGTGATGTAATCGGGCACCAGGTCGCTGCCGATTTCGTCGCGTTCATTGACGGCAGTCCACAGGCTGCCGCTGTTCGGCTCCCAGGCCAGGCCGTTGGGGTTGCGCAGCCCGGTGGCGAACAACCGGTGCTGGCCGTTGGCCGGGTTCACTTCCCAGATCGCAGCCCGCCCTTGTTCCTTGTCCATTCCGTTCTCGGCGACATTGCTGTTTGAACCGACTGTCACGTAAAGGTGTTTGCCATCGGGGCTGGCGATCACGTTCTTGGTCCAGTGGTGGTTCAGCGGGCCGCCGGGTAGCGCAGTCACCACCTGGCCTTTGTCGGTGATGTGTGTTGCGCCGCTTTGGTAATGAAAACGCAGCAGCTTGTCGGTGTCGGCGATGTAGAGATCCTCGCCTATCAAGGCCATGCCGAACGGTGAGTTCAGCCCTTCGATGAACGGCACCTGGGTTTCTGCCGAACCATCGTGATCCGCATCGCGCAGCAACGTGATGCGGTTGGCGCTGGGTACGCCAGCCCCTGCACGGGCCATGACCTTTTTCATGGTCCAGCCGCGCAGGCCCTTGGCGTCATCCGGCTTGGGTGGGGCATTGGTCTCGGCCACGAGAACGTCGCCGTTTGGCAGCAGGTACAGCCAGCGGGGGTGGTCGAGGCCGCTGGCGAACGCGTTCACCTGAAGGCCGGGGGCTGCCGTGGGTTTTGCATGTTCCGGCCAGCCTACTGCTGGGGCGATGTTCACGGTGGGCAGGGGCGTGCGTACGGGGGCGGGTAGCTGGGGGGAAGGGCCGGTGCCGTCGTTTACACTCAGCAGGGCGGTGTCGCCGCAGGCGGTCAGGCTGGTGGCCAGCAGCCATGGCATGAGGTGTTTCATGGGCGGCGTTCTCCGCAGCGGGCTCATGAGGGTGAGAGGTCGGCCGGGCTTGCAGGGTTCCCGATGGTTTATCGCGGCCTCTGCTACGCGGACGAATACCTATGCGTCGCCTACGCGAACGAATACCCATGCGGTGTAAACGCCCACACCTTTGCAGCGCTTGAAATCTTGAGCGCTGGTTTTGATAGCGCGAAAACTCCAGCTGCGATAGCGACGCATAGTCACCTTTTCGCCCTTACGGCGAGTCACTTTTTGTCAGACGCGACAAAAAGTAACCAAAAAACGCTGCGCTCCCGTCATCCGGCCCCTGCGCTGCGCTCCGAGGTTCCCTCACTACGGTCATGCTCCCGGGAGTACGCGCTGCAGGCCCCGTCCCTGGGGCCTCAGCGCTTGACAGGCATCCATGCCCGTCACCTCCCTCCGCATGCCCTCCGCTCGGCCTCCTGAAGTCGCGAAGATCAAGATCAAGATCAAGATCAACAGCCAGATCAACAGCCAGATCAACAGCTGTGCGGGGTTTGGTTGCGTGGTGCGAAACCCACTAAAGCGCTGCTGTTGCTTCTGCTTTTTGCTTTTGCTTCTAAGCGCGCGGTAGCACAGGCGACGCAGATTGCGACTTCAGGAGGCCGAGCGAAGGGCATGCGGAGGGAGGTGACGGGCATGGATGCCCGTCAAGCGCTGAGGCCCCAGGGACGGGGCCTGCAGCGCGTACTCCCGGGAGCATGCCCGTAGCGAGGGGACCCCGGAGCGAAGCGTAGGGGCCGGATGACGGGAGCGGGCGGCTTTGGTTACTTTGGCCAAGACCAAAGTAACCCGCCGTAAGGGCGGAAAGGTGACTCGGCGCCGCCTACGCGAACGAATACCTATGCGGTGTAAACGCCCACGTTGTTGCAGAGCTTGAAATCCTGGGCGCTGGTTTTGATAGCGCGAAAACTCCAGCTGCGATAGCGACGCATATTCACCTTTTCGCCCTTACGGCGAGTCACTTTTTGTCAAACGCGACAAAAAGTAACCAAAAAACGCTGCGCTCCCGTCATCCGGCCCCTGCGCTGCGCTCCGGGGTTCCCTCGCTACGGGCATGCTCCCGGGAGTACGCGCTGCAGGCCCCATCCCTGGGGCCTCAGCGCTTGACGGGCATCCATGCCCGTCACCTCCCTCCGCATGCCCTCCGCTCGGCCTCCTGAAGTCGCGAAGATCAAGATCAAGATCAAGATCAAGATCAAGATCAAGATCAACAGCCAGATCAAAAGCTGGGCGGGGTTTGGTTGCGTGGTGCGAAACCCACGAAAGCGCAGTTGTTGCTTCTGCTTTTTGCTTTTGCTTCTTAGCGCGCGGTAGTTCAGGCGCTGCAGATTGCGACTTCAGGAGCATGCCCGTAGCGAGGGGACCCCGGAGCGCAGCGTAGGGGCCGGATGACGGGAGCGGGCGGCTTTGGTTACTTTGGCCAAGACCAAAGTAACCCGTCGTAAGGGCGGAAAGGTGACTAGGCGCCGCCTACGCGAACGAATACCTATGCGGTTTCAACGCCCACGTTGTTTCAAGCCTGCTTCAGCAACAACGCCACCCCCGGAAAGTACTGCCCCAGCTCGTTATGCAACTTGCGGTACGCATACGGGAAGTACCAGGCCACCGCGCACGCACTGTGTTTCTGCAAGTCGTCGACCATGTCCTGCAACTCTTCAGGGCTGGCGTGCTGGCCAGCCTTCCATGGGCTGATGAACAAAGCCCCCGCCTTCAACTGGCTGGGGTAGGCCACCTGCCGGGCGCGCACGGCGGTTTCCTGCAATGCAGCTGCCATGTCCAGCTTCGCCAGCCTTGGCCACCGCTGACCCACGCTCAGGTACAGCACTTGGTCAGCACTGCTGATCGACAGATCGCAGCGCCCCTCATGGTCACCTTCATCGCGCTGCTTCTTGCCGGCAAACTGCTGTAACGCCGCCAGCTCAGCCTCCCACGCCGCGGCTGCCAGCACCCCGGCATTGGCAGCCGCGCCGTGCCAGTAAGGTGCCTCGCCATCGCCGTAAAACTGGTTGCAGCGGTCAATGCAGTCGACCCAGCGTTCCAGCACCGGGCCAAGGAATTCCAGGTTCGGGTTGTTGATGAGATGGCCTCGCATGCTGCACTCTCCTTTTGTCATTGTGGTGGCGTACAGTCGAGCGTGATGGCTATGTGCTATCAGTGTGGCACAGCCTGGAGAATTGGCCAGCGTCGCCGCTTTGCAAGTACGCACTCCCTGCCCACTCCGATTGACGCTCCCGGTACAACCCTCTAACCTTCGCGCGTGTTTCAGGTGCCCTGCCAGCCCCGACTGGGCAGGGTGAAACTGGGAAGCCGGTGGGCGCCAGCATGGCGCGAGTCCGGCGCTGCCCCCGCAACGGTAGGTGAGTCGCGGCCGCGCAGGGCCACTGGGTGTTTACCCGGGAAGGCGCGCAGGCCAGGGCCAAGGCCCCCTCACAAGCCCGGAGACCGGCCTGATATCTGCCAACGGCATCACGGAGGGTGATGCGCGGTGCACCGTGGCCCCTTGCCATGGCCCCTGCGCGTTCTCCGTCTGCCTGCCTACTCTTTATTGCCGCGCGTTGCCGTGGTGACAGCCAGCGGAGAACCCTGATGAGCGAACCCACCGAACGCGACGAACGCCACTTGGCGCGCATGCAGCGCAAGAAGGCAGTCATCGACGAACGTATCGCCAACTCCCCCAACGAATGCGGCCTGCTGCTGGTGCTGACTGGCAACGGCAAAGGCAAGAGCAGCTCGGCCTTCGGCATGCTTGCGCGGGCCCTGGGCCATGGCATGCAGTGTGGTGTGGTGCAGTTCATCAAAGGCCGCAACAGCACCGGTGAAGAGCTGTTCTTCCGCCGCTTCCCCGAGCAGGTGCGCTACCACGTGATGGGCGAAGGCTTCACCTGGGAAACCCAGGACCGCCAGCGCGACATCGCCGCCGCCGAAGCCGCCTGGGCGGTGTCCCGTCAGCTGCTGCAGGACCCCAGCGTGCAGTTCGTGGTGCTGGATGAGCTGAACATCGCCCTCAAGCACGGCTACCTCGACCTTGACCAGGTCCTGTCCGACATCCAGGCCCGGCCGCCGATGCAGCATGTGATCGTCACTGGCCGCGGGGCCAAGCCTGAAATGGTCGAGCTGGCCGACACCGTGACCGAGATGGGCATGCTCAAGCATGCCTTCCAGGCCGGCATCCGCGCACAGAAAGGCGTAGAGCTGTGAGCCAGGCGCGCCACTGCCCAGCCGTGCTGATCGCGGCTCCCGCCTCCGGCCAGGGCAAGACCACCGTCACCGCCGCACTGGCCCGCCTGCACCGTAACCGCGGGCGCAAGGTGCGGGTGTTCAAATGCGGGCCGGACTTTCTTGACCCCATGATTCTGGAGCGGGCCAGTGGCGCGCCGGTGTACCAGCTGGACCTGTGGATGATCGGCGCGGAGGAAAGCCGCCGGCTGTTGTGGGAAGCGGCAGGGGAGGCCGACCTGATCCTGATCGAAGGGGTGATGGGGTTGTTCGATGGCACCCCCTCCAGTGCCGACCTGGCACGCCATTTCGGTGTGCCGGTGCTGGCAGTGATCGATGGCACGGCCATGGCCCAGACCTTCGGCGCGCTGGCCCTGGGCCTGGCGCGCTACCAGGCCGACCTGCCGTTTGCCGGGGTGCTGGCCAACCGGGTCGGCAGCCTGCGCCACGCACAGCTGCTGGAAGGCAGCCTGACCGAAGGCTTGCGCTGGTATGGCGGGTTGTCCCGCGAGCGTGGCATCGAATTGCCCAGCCGCCACCTGGGCCTGGTCCAGGCCAGTGAACTGAACGATCTCGATGCCCGCCTGGACGCCGCCGCCGAAGCGTTGGCGGCCAGTTGCGATGCGGCGCTGCCGCCACCGGTGTGCTTTGCCGAGCCGGCAGTACACGCCTGCGCAGCCTCGCTGGCCGGTGTGCGTATCGGCGTGGCACGCGACGAGGCTTTTGCCTTCACCTACGGTGCCAACCTCGACCTGCTGCGCAGCCTGGGTGCCCAACTGGCCTTCTTCTCGCCGCTGCATGACCGCGAACTGCCTGCGGTAGACAGCCTGTACCTGCCAGGTGGCTACCCCGAATTGCACCATCACGGGCTGGCGGCGAACGCGCCGATGTGCGCAGCGATCCGCGCCCACCATGCCCAGGGCAAGCCGCTGCTGGCCGAATGTGGCGGCATGCTGTACCTGCTCGAGGCGTTGACCGACGTGGCCGGCGAGCGCGCCGAACTGCTCGGCCTGCTGCCGGGTGAGGCGACCATGCAGAAGCGCCTGGCGGCCTTGGCCTTGCAGGCAGTGGAGTTGCCGGAAGGCACCTTGCGCGGGCACACCTATCACCATTCCCTGACCACGACCGGGCTGGACCCGATTGCCCGCGGCCTGAGCCCCAACGGCGGCCGCGGCAATGAAGCGGTGTACCGGATCGGGCGGCTGACCGCCTCCTATGTGCATTTCTATTTCCCGTCCAACCCGCCTGCGGCGGCGGCACTGTTACGGCCATGAGCGAACACGCCTTCAGCGCCGCCGAACGCGCTGCCATCTACCGGGCCATTGGCGAGCGCCGCGATATGCGCCATTTCGCGGGTGGGGACGTGGCGCCGGCTGTGCTGGCTCGCCTGCTGGCCGCTGCTCACCAGGCGCCGAGCGTCGGGCTCATGCAGCCCTGGCGTTTCATTCGTATCACCCGGCGTGAACTGCGCGGGCAGATCCAGGCCTTGGTCGAGGCGGAGCGGGTGCGCACTGCCCAGGCTCTGGGCGAGCGCTCCGACGATTTCATGAAACTGAAGGTGGAAGGCATCAACGACTGTGCCGAGGTGCTGGTGGCGGCTTTGATGGACAAACGCGAGCCGCACATCTTCGGTCGCCGTACCCTCCCTGAAATGGACCTGGCGTCGCTGGCCTGTGCCATTCAGAACCTGTGGCTGGCAGCACGTAGTGAAGGCCTGGGCATGGGCTGGGTGTCGCTGTTCGACCCGCAGGCCCTGGCGGACCTGCTGGGTATGCCGGCGGGGGCCAAACCGGTGGCAGTGCTGTGCCTGGGGCCGGTTACGGCGTTCTACCCGGCACCCATGCTGGTCCAGGAAAACTGGGCTCAGCAGCGGCCCTTGAGTGAAATGCTGTTCGAAAACCAATGGGGAGAGTGCCAATGAGCGTGGCTATGCTGACCGTGGCTGGCGTGGCCCTGGATGCGTTGCTGGGCGAGCCGCAGCGCCGCCACCCACTGGTGGCTTTCGGCTACATGGCCAATCACCTGGAGCGGCGCCTGAATGCCGGTGGCCGCGGTTGGCGTAGCCACGGTGTCAGCGCCTGGTTTCTGGCCGTGGTGCCGCTGACCCTGGTGGCGCTGGTGCTGTCCTGGCTGCCCTGCATTGGCTGGCTGGTTGATGTGCTGGCGTTGTACTGCGCTGTGGGGCTGCGCAGCTTGGGCGAACATGTGCTGCCAGTGGCTCAGGCGTTGCGCCAGGGCGACCTGGACGAAGCGCGGCGCCGGGTAGGTTTTCTGGTCAGCCGTGAAACCCGCGAGCTGGACGCGCCTGCGGTAGCGCGGGCAGCCACCGAGTCGGTGCTGGAAAATGGCAGCGACGCTGTATTCGCTGCGCTGTTCTGGTTCGTGGTGGCCGGGGCGCCGGGTGTGGTGTTGTACCGCCTGAGCAATACCCTCGATGCCATGTGGGGTTACCGCAATGCGCGTTTCGAGCGCTTTGGCTGGTGCGCAGCGCGCATCGACGACGTGCTCAACTATATTCCCGCCAGGCTGGTGGCGCTGACTTATGCGCTGCTCGGCAAAACCCGTGTGGCCGTGGCCTGCTGGCGCAAGCAGGGCCCCTTGTGGGACAGCCCCAACGCCGGCCCGGTCATGGCGGCCGGTGCAGGTGCGCTAGGTGTCGAACTCGGCGGCCCGGCGGTGTACCACGGCGAGCTGCACGAGCGGCCACGCCTGGGCGAGGGGCCGGCGGCCGATGCCGACGCCATCGAGCGTGGCTGGAACCTGGTGCAGCGCGGCGTATGGCTGTGGTTGCTGGTGATTTGCCTGGGGGCCTACCTGGATGCTTGAACACGGCGGTCGCCTGCTGCGTGCAGTGCACCGATACGGGATTGCCCGTGAGCACTGGCTGGACCTGTCCAGCGGCATTGCGCCGTGGGCGTTTCCCATTCCGCCCATTCCCGTTGAAGCCTGGGCCCGCTTGCCGGAAACCGAGGACGGCCTGGAAGCGGCCGCGCGCCGCTATTACGGCGCCAGCCAGGTATTGCCAGTCGCTGGCTCGCAGGCCGCGATCCAGGCCTTACCGCTGCTGCGTGCCAGCGGACGGGTCGGGGTGCTGGGCCCATGCTATGCCGAGCACCCCCATGCCTGGCAAAGGGCGGGGCACCAGTTGCTCGAGCTGGACGAAACACAGGTCGAGGCCGCACTCGACGGCCTCGACGTGCTGGTGCTGGTCAACCCCAACAACCCCACAGGGCGCCGCGTGCCCCGTGAGCAGCTGCTGGCCTGGCACGCCCGGCTGGCTGCGCGCGGTGCCTGGCTGCTGGTGGATGAAGCCTTCATGGACAATACCCCCGCAGACAGCGTGGTGGATTGCAGCGCACGCCCTGGTCTGATCGTATTGCGCTCGTTCGGTAAGTTCTTCGGCCTGGCCGGCGTGCGCCTCGGTTTCGTGGCGGCCGAGCACAGCCTGCTGTTGCGCCTGGCCGAGTTGCTTGGCCCGTGGACCGTCAACGGCCCGACCCGGGTGTTGGCCCAAGTCAGCCTGGCCGACCAGGCCGCGCAGCGTGCCCAAACCGAACGCTGTGCCGCCGCCAGCCAGCGACTGGCGGCAATGTTGCACAGCGCAGGCCTGACGCCCACCGGCGGCTGTGACCTGTTCCAGTATGTACGCAGCCCAGGCGCAGCCCACCTGCACGACTTTCTCGCCCGTCGCGGCATTCTGGTGCGGCTGTTCGAGCAGCCTGCCGCAGTACGCCTGGGGCTGCCCGCCAGCCTGGCAGATGAGCAACGCCTGGCCCAGGCCCTGGCGGCCTACCAAAAGGAAACGGCATGACCACCCTCATGGTGCAAGGCACCACCTCCGACGCCGGCAAAAGCACGCTGGTAACTGCATTGTGCCGCTGGCTGTTGCGCCAGGGTGTGGGTGTGGTGCCGTTCAAACCGCAGAACATGGCGCTGAACAGTGCCGTAACCGCCGATGGCGGTGAAATTGGCCGCGCCCAGGCGGTGCAGGCCCAGGCGTGCCGGCTGGCGCCGCACACCGACATGAACCCGGTATTGCTCAAGCCCAACAGTGATACCGGCGCCCAGGTGATCATCCATGGGCGTGCCGTCACCAGCATGAATGCGGTGGCCTACCACGACTACAAAGCTGTCGCCATGCAGGCAGTGCTGGCCTCGCACCAGCGCCTGAGCGCTGCCTGGCCGGTGGTCATGGTCGAGGGCGCGGGGTCTCCGGCAGAAATCAACCTGCGCGCGGGCGACATCGCCAACATGGGCTTTGCCGAAGCGGTCGACTGCCCGGTGATCCTGGTCGCGGACATCAACCGTGGTGGCGTGTTCGCCCACCTGGTGGGCACGCTGGAACTGCTGTCGCCCAGTGAGCAGGCGCGGGTTCAGGGCTTTGTGATCAACCGCTTCCGTGGCGATATCGCGCTGCTGCAACCAGGGCTGGACTGGCTGGAGGCACGCACCGGCAAGCCGGTACTGGGCGTGTTGCCCTACGTCACCGACCTGCACCTTGAAGCCGAAGATGGCATCGACATGCGCCAGGGCAGCAAGCAGGACCGCGTGCTCAAGGTGATCGTGCCGGTGCTGCCGCGTATCAGCAACCACACCGACTTCGACCCTTTGCGCCTGCATCCGCAGGTAGACCTGCAATTTATCGGCCCTGGCCAGGCGATTCCGGCTGCCGACCTGATCATCCTGCCTGGCTCGAAAAGCGTCCGCGGCGATCTGGCACAGCTGCGCGAGCGCGGTTGGGACAAGGCGATCGAACGCCACCTTCGCTATGGCGGCAAACTGATCGGAATTTGTGGCGGCCTGCAGATGCTCGGCCATGAAGTGCATGACCCGCTGGGGCTCGAAGGGGCTGCCGGTTCAAGCCGCGGGTTGGGCCTGTTCGACTACGCCACCGTGCTCGAAGCCCATAAGCAGTTGCGTAATGTCACCGGCACGCTGAACCTCGAGGCTGCGGCGGTGAGCGGTTATGAGATCCATGCGGGTGTCACCCGCGGCCCGGCCCTGGCGCAGCCTGCCGTGCAGTTGGCCGATGGCCGCAGCGACGGTGCCATCAGCGACGACGGGCAGGTGCTGGCCACGTACCTGCATGGTCTGTTCGAAGGCAGCCATTCATGTGCCGCCCTGCTGCGCTGGGCGGGCCTGGACGATGTGCAGGTCATCGATTACGAAGCCCTGCGTGAACGTGACATCGAGCGCCTGGCCGACCTGGTGGACGCGCACCTGAACACCACTTTGTTGCGCCAACTGTGCGGGGTGGCCTGACATGCGCAGCCTGATCCTCGGCGGTGCCCGTTCGGGCAAAAGCCGCCTGGCCGAGCAATGGGCCACTGCCAGCGGCCTGCCCGTGACCTACATTGCCACCAGCCAGCCGCTGGACGGTGAAATGAACGAGCGGGTAGCGCTGCACCGGCAACGACGCCCTGCCGCCTGGGGTTTGATCGAAGAGCCCCTGGCATTGGCGGCGGTATTGCGCGCAGAAGCCGCCGAGGGGCGTTGCCTGCTGGTGGATTGCCTGACCCTGTGGCTGACCAACCTGCTGATGCTGGAGGATGACCAACGCCTGGCCCAGGAGCGTGATGCGCTGCTCGATTGCCTGGAGCAACTGCCTGGCACGGTTATCCTGGTCAGTAACGAAACCGGCCTGGGGGTGGTGCCCATGGGCGAGCTGACCCGGCGTTATGTCGACCTGGCCGGCTGGATGCATCAGGCGGTGGCCGAGCGCTGTCAACGCGTGGTGTTGACGGTTGCCGGGTTGCCATTGGTGCTCAAGGGCGCCGCGCCATGACCCAGCCATGCACCGTGCAACCCTCACTACCCATTGTCCAACCCTGAACAGGCTTCCCCCGATGACCCAACCCTGGTGGCAAACCCCCTGCCAACCCCTCGACAACGCCGCCATGGACCAGGCCCGCGCGCGTCAGCAGCAACTGACCAAACCTGCCGGCTCGCTTGGCCAGCTGGAAGGCCTGGCCATTCAGCTGGCCGGTTTGCAGGGGCAGGAACGCCCCGTGCTGGACCAGCTGGCCATCACCATTTTTGCTGGTGACCACGGTGTGGTCGAGGAAGGCATCTCGGCCTACCCGCAGGCGGTAACCGGGCAGATGCTGTGCAATTTCGTCGGCGGTGGCGCGGCAATCAGTGTGCTGGCGCGGCAACTGCACGCCAGTCTGGAGGTGGTCGATCTCGGCACCATCGACCTACAGCTGGAGCTGCCCGGCGTGCGCCATATGCGCCTGGGGGCCGGTACCGCGAACTTTGCCCGGCAGCCGGCGATGACCGAAGACCAGCTGCTGGCAGCCCTGCTGGCGGGCCGCGACAGCGCCTTGCGAGCGGCCGAACAGCGTGCGCAGTTGTTCATCGGTGGTGAGATGGGCATCGGCAACACGACTGCCGCGGCTGCCGTGGCCAGCGCCTTGCTGGGCTGCCCGGCGGCACAGCTGAGCGGGCCTGGCACCGGCCTGGACAACGCGGGTGTGCGGCACAAGGCGCAGGTCATCGAACAGGCGTTGCGCCTGCATGGCCTGCGGGCTGACGCGCCGTTGCAGGCATTGGGGTGCGTTGGCGGGTTCGAGATCGCAGCCCTGGTCGGCGCCTATATCGGCTGTGCGCAGTCGGGTATCGCAGTACTGGTCGATGGCTTCATCTGCAGCGTTGCTGCGCTGGTGGCGGTGCGCCTGAACCCGCAGTGCCGGGCCTGGCTGCTGTTCGCTCACGAAGGTGCCGAGCCTGGGCACAAGGCCCTGCTCGCGGCGCTGCAGGCCGAGCCGTTGCTGGCCCTGGGCCTGCGCCTGGGCGAGGGCAGTGGCGCCGCATTGGCGGTACCGCTGTTACGCCTGGCGTGTGCGCTGCATGGGCAAATGGCGACCTTTGCCGAAGCCGCTGTGGCGGACCGCCCGGCATGATCCTCGACCTGCTGCGCCACGGCGAAACCGAGCAGGGCGGGCTGCGTGGCAGCCTGGATGACGCGCTGACCGACCAAGGCTGGGCCCAGATGCGCAGTGCCGTGGCCGGTGCCGGCCCGTGGCAGGTGTTGGTCAGCTCGCCGCTGCAGCGCTGTGCGCGGTTTGCCGATGAGCTGGGGGCGCAACTGAATTTGCCGGTGTGCCGGGTGCCAGCCCTGCAAGAACTGCACTTTGGTGACTGGGAAGGCCGCAGCGCCGCACAGATCATGCAAGACCAGGCCGATGCGCTGGGGCAGTTCTGGGCAGACCCCTACGCCTTCACGCCGCCTAACGGCGAGCCGGTGCACGCCTTTGCGGCACGGGTGCTGGCGGCGGTCGAGGGGTTGTACCAGCAGCACGCCGGCAAGCGTGTGCTGCTGGTCACCCATGGTGGGGTGATGCGCCTGCTGCTGGCGCGTGCTCGCGGCTTGCCCAGGCACCAACTGTTGCAGGTCGAGGTCGGGCATGGTGCCTTGGTCCGCTTGTTGGTGAGTGAGGGCGGGCAGTTGGTCGAGGAAGGTTGAGATGCTGCCGTTGCCGTTCTGGATCGCCTTGCAGTTTCTCAGCAGCTTGCCGGTGAGCCTGCCGGGCATGCCCGCCGCCCGTGAGGTGGGCCGTTCGCTGCTCTATTACCCGCTGGTCGGGCTGCTGTTCGGGTTGCTGTTGTGGCTGGCAAGCCACCTGCTGCAGGGCACGCCGGCGCCGCTGCACGCGGCGTTGCTGTTGGCACTGTGGGTACTGCTCAGCGGGGCCTTGCACCTGGACGGGCTGGCCGACAGTGCGGACGCCTGGCTGGGCGGCTTTGGCGACCGCGAGCGCACGCTGCGGATCATGAAAGACCCACGCAGCGGGCCAATGGCCGTGGTAACCCTGGTACTGGTGCTGTTGCTGAAGTTCTGTGCCCTTTGGGTGCTGGTCGAGCAGGGCGTCACTGCCCACCTGCTGCTGGCGCCGCTGCTGGGGCGGGCGGCGATGCTGGGTTTGTTTCTGTGCACCCCATACGTGCGCCCAGGTGGCCTGGGGCAGGCATTGGCGGAGCATCTGCCACGGCGCGCCGCGGGCTGGGTACTGCTGGGTTGTGCGCTGTTTTGCCTGTGGCTGGGCGGGTGGAGCGTGGTGCTGGCGCTGGCGGTATTTGCCTGGCTGCGGCAGCTCATGTGCCGACGCCTGGGTGGCACAACGGGCGATACGGCCGGGGCGCTGCTGGAACTGCTTGAGCTGGCGGTGGTGCTTGGCATGGCGCTGGGGCTCTGAGCATCGTGTCACTCAAGCGTTGCCTCGCCCGGCGCCATGAAACTTCTTGCAACAGGCAACACGCGGGTATATACACGTATCCATGCTGACCAGTGAATGCCTTTGTATCCATTTGCGCCGTGCTGCCCGTGGGGTGACCCGGCATTACGACGAAGCCCTTGCCGGCTTCGGGGTGAATGTCGCCCAGTTTTCGCTATTACGGCACCTGCAGCGCCTTGAGCGTCCTAGCATCACGGCCCTGGCCGAGGCCATGGGGCTGGAGCGCAGTACGTTGGGCCGCAACCTGCGTGTGCTGCAGGCAGAGGGCTTGGTAGCCCTGGCCGAGGGCGATGACCAGCGTAACCGTGAGGTGTTGCTGACTGCAGCCGGCAAGCAGTTGCTGCAAGCTGCCCACCCTGCCTGGGAGCGGGCGCAAGCCGATTTGGTGGAACGCCTGGGGGGCGGGCAGCGTGATCAACTGGTGCGCCTGCTGAACCAGCTGGCCTGAAATGATACGACCATAAGCGGGTATATACCCGTAAACCTTGCGATGTGCTGGAGATAACGATAATGACTTCGGTGTGGCGAACCAGCGGGTGGGTATTGGTGGGGGCAGCGTTGATTCTGGCGTTGTCATTGGGTGTACGGCACGGTTTCGGCCTGTTCCTGGCGCCCATGAGCGCCGATTTTGGCTGGGGCCGTGAGGTGTTTGCCTTCGCCATTGCCTTGCAGAACCTGATCTGGGGGCTGGCGCAACCCTTTGCCGGCGCCTTGGCCGACCGCCTGGGCGCGGCCCGGGTGGTGATCATCGGCGGTATTCTTTATGCCGTGGGGTTGATCCTGATGGGTACGGCCGACTCGGCCTGGTCGTTGTCGCTGAGTGCGGGCTTGCTGATTGGTATCGGCCTCTCCGGCACTTCGTTTTCGGTGATCCTCGGTGTGGTCGGGCGGGCTGTGCCGGCCGAAAAACGCAGCATGGCCATGGGCATCGCCAGCGCCGCAGGCTCGTTCGGCCAGTTCGCCATGTTGCCGGGCACCCTGGGCCTCATCCAGTGGCTGGGTTGGTCGGCGGCCCTGTTGGTATTGGGGCTGCTGGTGGCATTCATCGTGCCTTTTGTGGGCCTGCTGCGCGACCGCCCATTGCCCAGCCATGGTGCCGAGCAGACGCTGGGCCAGGCGTTGCGTGAGGCGTGTTCGCACCCTGGGTTCTGGCTCCTGGCATTGGGCTTCTTCGTCTGCGGTTTCCAGGTGGTGTTCATCGGCGTGCACCTGCCGGCCTACCTGGTTGACCAGCATCTGCCCGCGAGTACCGGTACCACGGTGCTGGCGCTGGTTGGGCTGTTCAACATTGTCGGCACCTTCACGGCTGGCTGGCTGGGTGGGCGCATGTCCAAACCGCGCTTGCTGACCGGGCTTTACCTGCTGCGGGCGGTGGTGATCGTGCTGTTCCTGTGGGCGCCGGTGACTCAGTTCAGTGCCTACCTGTTCGGTATCGCCATGGGGCTGCTGTGGTTGTCTACCGTGCCGCTGACCAATGGCACCGTGGCGACGGTGTTCGGGGTGCGCAACCTTTCCATGCTGGGCGGTATCGTGTTCCTGTTCCACCAGCTGGGTGCGTTCCTGGGGGGCTGGCTGGGTGGGGTGGTGTACGACCGCACGGGCAGCTATGACCTGGTGTGGCAGATTTCCATCCTGCTCAGCGTGTTGGCTGCCGCCCTGAACTGGCCGGTGCGCGAACGCCCGGTCGCCCGCTTGCAGGCGCAGGCAGCATGAGCCGCCATTGGGTTCGCGGGCTGCTGGCTGTTGCCGGGTTATTGCTGCTGGCGCTGGTGTGGTGGGGGTGGCACCGCGGGGGCTTGGCGTTGATGCAGTTGGGCATGAGCGTCTGTTAGGCGCTACCCTGCAAGCTCAAGGCTTGGATTGCGGGAGCAACAGACATGCGTATACAGGGGTTGACGGTGACGGTGCTGGGCTTGCTGGCCAGTGCGTCGAGCTGGGCGGCCGATTGCCCTGCGTTGTTGCAGGGCAGCTTGCCGGAATTGCGGGGCAAGGGGCAGATCGAGCTGTGCGAGCGGTTTGCCGGTAAGCCTCTGGTGGTGGTCAACACCGCCAGTTACTGTGGTTTTGCGCCGCAGTTCGAGGGGCTTGAAGCAACGTACAAGGCGTATCACGAACAAGGCCTGGAGATGTTGGGTGTGCCGTCCAATGACTTCAAGCAGGAAGACGCCGATAGCGAGAAGACGGCCAAGGTGTGCTATGCCAATTACGGTGTGACGTTCACCATGACCAAGGCTCAGCCGGTTCGGGGCAAGGATGCGATTCCGTTGTTCGTTGAATTGGCCAACCAGAGCAGTGCGCCGAAGTGGAATTTCTACAAATATGTGGTTGATCGCAAGGGCAAGGTGGTTGGTAATTTTTCCAGCCTGACCAAGCCGGATGATCCGGCGTTCCGGGCGGCTATCGAGAAGGCTATTGCGTCGCAGTGATGGGGGGGTATTGCGTAGCTTGAAAGCTTGAAAGCTTTTTGGCGCTGGTTTTGGTGGCGCGAAAACTTCAGCTGCGATAGCGACGCATAGTCACCTTTTCGCCCTTACGGCGAGTCACTTTTTGTCAGACGCGACAAAAAGTAACCAAAAAACGCTGCGCTCCCGTCATCCGGCCCCTGCGCTGCGCTCCGGGGTTCCCTCGCTACGGGCATGCTCCCGGGAGTACGCGCTGCAGGCCCCGTCCCTGGGGCCTCAGCGCTTGACGGGCATCCATGCCCGTCACCTCCCTCCACATGCCCTCCGCTCGGCCTCCTGAAGTCGCGAAGATCAAGATCAAGATCAACAGCCAGATCAAAAGCTGTGCGGGGTTTGGTTGCGTGGTGCGAAATCCACGCAAGCGCTGCTGTTGTTTCTGCTTTTTGCTTTTGCTTCTAAGCGCGCGGTTGTTCAGGCGCTGCAGATTGCGACTTCAGGAGGCTGAGCGAAGGGCATGCGGAGGGAGGTGACGGGCATGGATGCCCGTCAAGCGCTGAGGCCCCAGGGACGGGGCCTGCAGCGCGTACTCCCGGGAGCATGCCCGTAGCGAGGGGACCCCGGAGCGAAGCGGAGGGGCCGGATGACGGGAGCGGGCGGCTTTGGTTACTTTGGCCAAGACCAAAGTAACCCGCCGTAAGGGCGGAAAGGTGACTCGGCGCCGCCTACGCGAACGAATACCTATGCGGTTTCAACGCCCACATTGTTGCAGGGCTTGAAATCTTGAGCGCCTGTTTTGATAGCGCGATAACTCCAGCTGCGGTAGAGACGCATAGTCACCTTTTCGCCCTTACGGCGAGTCACTTTTTGTCAGACGCGACAAAAAGTAACCAAAAAACGCTGCGCTCCCGTCATCCGGCCCCTGCGCTGCGCTCCGGGGTTCCCTCGCTACGGGCATGCTCCCGGGAGTACGCGCTGCAGGCCCCATCCCTGGGGCCTCAGCGCTTGACGGGCATCCATGCCCGTCACCTCCCTCCGCATGCCCTTCGCTCGGCCTCCTGAAGTCGCGAAGATCAAGATCAAGATCAAGATCAAGATCAAGATCAAGATCAAGATCAACAGCCAGATCAAAAGCTGTGCGGGGTTTGGTTGCGTGGTGCGAAATCCACGCAAGCGCTGCTGTTGCTTCTGCTTTTTGCTTTTGCTTCTAAGCGCGCGGTTGTTCAGGCGCTGCAGATTGCGACTTCAGGAGGCTGAGCGAAGGGCATGCGGAGGGAGGTGACGGGCATGGATGCCCGTCAAGCGCTGAGGCCCCAGGGATGGGGCCTGCAGCGCGTACTCCCGGGAGCATGCCCGTAGCGAGGGGACCCCGGAGCGAAGCGTAGGGGCCGGATGACGGGAGCGGGCGGCTTTGGTTACTTTGGCCAAGACCAAAGTAACCCGCCGTAAGGGCGGAAAGGTGACTCGGCGCCGCCTACGCGAACGAATACCTATGCGGTGTAAACGCCCACGTTGTTGCAGAGCTTGAAATCCTGGGCGCTGGTTTTGATAGCGCGAAAACTCCAGCTGCGATAGCGACGCATAGTCACCTTTTCGCCCTTACGGCGAGTCACTTTTTGTCAAACGCGACAAAAAGTAACCAAAAAACGCTGCGCTCCCGTCATCCGGCCCCTGCGCTGCGCTCCGGGGTTCCCTCGCTACGGGCATGCTCCCGGGAGTACGCGCTGCAGGCCCCATCCCTGGGGCCTCAGCGCTTGACGGGCATCCATGCCCGTCACCTCCCTCCGCATGCCCTTCGCTCGGCCTCCTGAAGTCGCGAAGATCAAGATCAAGATCAAGATCAAGATCAAGATCAAGATCAAGATCAAGATCAAGATCAAGATCAAGATCAACAGCCAGATCAACAGCTGTGCGGGGTTTGAAGAGGTGGGCCAGCGCCACCTGTGCCAGCGGTAGGCGACCTCACTTGGCATGCACCGTGATCGCCACCAGCCGTACAACCACCGGCCTCACCATCAATACACAGACAAACGCCACCGGCATCGCCAACTGATAGGCCTTCAATACATTGCTCAGGTAGTCCGGGGTAACGCCAGCGTTCGCTGCTGTAATAACAAAGCTCATCAATAACGCCATGATCGAAGACATGTAGAACGCGAAAACATAGGGCGTGGCGGCGGGGTGCAATTTGCGGCGGCTGCGTGTGGGGGACAGATCGTTCATGCGTACTCCTTGAAGTTAAGTGAAGCCGCAGGCTAGCAACCCTCGCAATGGCAGCAGTAGACCAGCAATACTGAGTTCTTTATAAAGAGATGCTTACGAATCAAGGGCCACTACATGGACCTGCTCAACGCCATCCGTTGCTTCATCAAGGTCGTCGAAGCCGGCAGCATTGCCGCTGGCGCCCGTAACCTCGGCCTCACCCCGGCAGCGGTCAGCCAGAACCTCGCCCGCCTGGAAAGCCACCTGCAGGTGCGCCTGCTTACCCGCACAACCCGTAGCATGTCCCTGACACCCGCAGGCAACCAGTACTACCAACGTGTCAGTCATATCGAACGTGATCTTGCCGAAGCCGAGCAGGCCATCACCACCCCAGACAGTGAACCCCAAGGCCGACTGTGCATTGCTTCGACCTCGGCGTTCGGTCGCCATGTAGTGGCTCCCCTGATACCCGCCTTCAGCGCCCGCTACCCAATGCTTTCGATAGAATTGGTAACGACCGATCGCCGCGTCAACCATGCCCGTGAAGATGTCGATGTGAGCCTGCGCATCACCCCGCAGCTGGAAGAGCAGCTGCTGGCCCGGCACATCGCCCGTATCCCGTTCATTTGCTGCGCCTCACCCGGCTACTTGCGAAGCGCCGGCCTACCGAGCACGCCTGAGGCCCTGCGCGATCACCGGTGCCTGGTGTTCCGCTACCCGGTGGACGGCCGCCTGCTACGTTGGGGGTTCATGCGCGACGGGCTGCGCTTCGAGCCGGTGTTCGGCAACGTGCTCATCAGTGACGACATCGATGCGCTGACCCACATGGCCGTGCATGATGGTGGTATTACCCGCCTGGCCGAATTCATCGTGCGGCCACATCTGGCTTCAGGTGCGCTGGTGCCGTTGTTCGAATACAGCGACAACGGCCAGGCATACGCCCAGACCGAGCCGATGGACATCTACCTGTGCCTGGCAGACCGCTTTGCCATGACGCCTGCGGTGCGCGTGTTCATGGCGTACCTGCGTGAACACCTGGCTGACACCTGGCAGGTCCAGACGTGAGAAAACCGCCACGAGGGTAATGCCAGTCAGTTAAGTAATTTGGGGCCGCTTTGCGACCCTTCGCGGGAACGCCCGCTCCCACGGGGATCGCGCTTTCTTGAGTTCAGCGCCAAACGTGTGGGAGCGGGCGTGCCCGCGAAGGGCTGCAAAGCAGCCCCAGTAACGCTTAACTGACAGGCATCAACCGCGAGGGCGGTTTTTTTCAGGCAGCGCGTACCGTCAGAAACGATAGGTAAGCGACGCACCGACACCGTGCGCGCTGTTCTCGTACTTGGCCTGGTAGCTGCCCTTGGTTGCGCTGACCTGATTGACCTTGGTGTCTTCTTCCCAAAGGTAGGAATACGCCACGTCAATGGTCATGTCATCATTCGGGCTCCAGCCTGCGCCCAGGCTGAACACCTTGCGATCACCTGGATGCGCGGCGAACGGTCGTGGTTGTTGGTTGGCAGACCGCTTTGCCATGACGCCTGCGGTGCGCGTGTTCATGGCGTACCTGCGTGAACACCTGGCTGACACCTGGCAGGTCCAGACGTGAAAAAACCGCCACGAGGGTAATGCCAGTCAGTTAAGTGTTACTGGGGCCGCTTTGCGACCCTTCGCGGGCACGCCCGCTCCCACAAGTAATCGCGCTTTCTGGAGTTCAGCGCCAAACGTGTGGGAGCGGGCGTGCCCGCGAAGGGCTGCAAAGCAGCCCCAGTAACGCTTAACTGACAGGCATTAACCGCGAGGGCGGTTTTTTCAGGCAGCGCGTACCGTCAGAAACGATAGGTAAGCGACGCACCGACACCGTGCGCGCTGTTCTCGTACTTGGCCTGGTAGCTGCCCTTGGTTGCGCTGACCTGGTTGACCTTGGTGTCTTCTTCCCAAAGGTAGGAATACGCCACGTCAATGGTCATGTCATCATTCGGGCTCCAGCCTGCGCCCAGGCTGAACACCTTGCGATCACCTGTCGGGATGCGCGGCGAACGGTCGTGGTTGTTGGTTGGCGACTGGTCAACGGTAAAGCCGGTACGCAGTACCCACTCCTTGTTGACCTTGTACGATGCACCAATGGCGTGTGCCCAGGTGTCGTGCCAGTTCTGCTCTTCGGTGATGGTCTGGAATGCCGAACCTGCCAGTGGCGCAGGCACATCGTTCTGCACGGTGATGTTTTCCAGGCGGCTCCAGCGGGTCCAAGTGCTGCCCGCGTAGAGGGTCCACTGGTCATCGAGTTCGTGAGTAACCGAAAGGTCGACCGATTCCGGCGTCTTGATCTTCAGGCTGGCATCGAACTTGTTGCCGTTGAACGGCCCGATCAGCGGGGTGCTGACGCGGGTCTTGCCTTCCAGCTTGTAGTCGACCATCGAGTGGTAGGTCAGGCCGACGCGGGTGCGGTCGGTGGCCTGCACCATAAGGCCGATGTTGTAACCAACGGCAGTATCGTCACCCTTGATTTTCACTTCACCATCGTTGCGGCCCGGGGTGAATGGGTTGATCAGGCTGGAGCCCAATTCACCCTTGATGCGGTTGATGGTTGGACCAAAACCGATCGAGACCTTGTCGTTGAAGGCGTAGCTGACGGTAGGCTGGAAGGTGACGACCTCGACGTGGCTCTTTTTGCCCCAGTAGCGCGCAGCATCATCGCTGCCGTAGTCGGTTACCAGGCCGAACGGCACATAGACACCGAAGCCGACGCTCCAGTGGTCGTCGATAGGTTTGACGTAGTAGCCCATGGGCACGCCAACGACCGGCACCATGTCACCATCGGTTTCCCCCCGAGGTTGCTGCCTGGCCCGGAAATGTCGGTTTTGGCGATGACGGCTGCGCCGCCCACGGTGAACTGTTCACGTTTGAGGCGGGACATGCCGGCCGGGTTGCCAAACACGGTGCTGGCATCTTCGGCAGAAGAAGAACGTCCCGCGAAACCTGTCCCCATGCTGCTGATGCTCTGTTCGTTCAATGCAAAGCCGCTGGCGAGCAGTTGGCTGGATGCAAGAGCAACGGCTACGCCGAGGGAGGTTTTGAGCATTACTTTTTTCATTATTAGAAAACTCCTTGGGATCTCCGGGGCGAAAAGCTACCAACAAATGACGCGCCGCGCTATAGCCTGAATCGCAGGAGTTAGAGCGGTTTTGTAGGACAATCCGACCAAAATTCCCTTTTTTCCGGCTTTGATGTAGGACGCTTCTCAAGATGCCTGGGGCAATCTTTGATCCACGCAGGTGTGCCAAGCATGAGTGAAGTCGCGCAAGCGGCCTTGGGGGTAGAAAATCTGACGCCATATGCGCGCCAGTGCCAGTAAATCGTCAGCGGCGGGCAAGGGCATGGCGTGTTCTTCGACGAGCATCCAGGCAATGGCCGTGGAGTATCGCAGGTTGACCGTAAGCTCGAGGTGCGGGCCGCCCAGGAAGGCATGCTGGCTCGCCAGGCCCCGGACGAGGCTGGCCAGGTCGGGATCACGGGCCAGGTAGTTATCCCACAGCGCTTGGTGGCGGTGTTCGCCAATGCGGTAGAGGCCGTGCCCGCGTCGGTCGTGCAAGGCAGCCCCGAGTGCCGACTGGCTGGCGGCAATGCCCAGTAACAAGGCTTCAGCGCTGGCGCAGTGACGGTTCAGGTAAACCAGGGTGGGCCGTATCACATACTGACACAATTCATTCGCCGCAATACCCATGATGCCCTCGAACAGTAAAGGGCCGGACGGGCGCTGGAGCTTGGCAGCTGGTGAAGGAGTCAGGCCCGCCGGAAGCGGCAAGTACCGCTCGAGTTGAAGTGTAGTGTGATAATCGTAGTGTAAAGAGCTGTTTTTAAATCGATTGCTGCCTGACGTTGCGGGGTATATGCCCTAAGGCAATTACGCCGTGAACGTTCAGGCAGGTAGACGATGGCATGATTCAGCGCATGAATACTGCAGTATTCCCCGCTCACGCGGTGAGCGACTGGCGAGTCCTTGCAATGACTGCCTGCAAGGGTTCATTGCGGCTGTACTGTTCAGGGTACAGGCGCTCGGTGTGGCAGGCGACGCCGTGTTCGTCTACCAGGGTAAAGCTGAAGCTGCCTTTGCGTGGGGCAACGATAAGGCACTTCAACGGCGAGAAGGCCTGGGAAAGGGTGCCAATGGCAGCCTGAATCTGATGATGGGTTTGCATATTGTTGGATGTTCCTGCTTTAAACACGGGGAGTATGATCCGTGCATGATAGAAACGTTCCAGTGACGCCATTATTAAGGGACGAGCGAACCTGACTGGAACAGGGCAGCCAGAGGGGGCGCAATCAAATGTGGGCGCTTGGGCTGACTGGTAGGTACTTCAGAAGGCAGGCAGCACGCCGAGGCCAAGGTTCGCGGCCATCGGGGTGGGATCCTGATCAATCTGTCGGGTGATTCGTGCCTGACCAGCCTGTGGCTGGCGAGTGAATCATCGAATGGGCCGTCCTGGTTTCAGCAGGGCCGCACTTGGGAGGTGGGCGACTGCAAGGACATTGGGCCAGAATTGACTTTCAGCTTGGTACTAACGAGGCGGACTGTACAGTGAATGAGTGCGCTTGGCAAGCACTGCATCAGTATTGGGTAGCCGAGCAGTATGGCCTGAATTTGCCAGGCTGGGAAGAGGGTGCAAATGGCCCGTATCGCCACGGATGTGCCCATTGCGTGCATTCAAATGAGGGCTCACGGTGCATTTGTTCACATTCGGTGCAGGGCTTGTAATAGCACCGCAACAACCCCTGCCGACTTCGCCAATGCCTTGACTGCGTGGTTAAGTCAATGAAAAAAAACACTATTTTCAGCTGGTGAAAAAATCGTCAGTTTGACTGAAGCCCACAGTTTACGGGGGTTTGCGGGGTGTGTCATAGGGTTGTCCACCGAGTTATCCACAGGAACTGTGGATTGTCCCCGGCACTTGCTCTAGCACGGGCGTATCAGCTCCGCGCCAAGCTGTCCGACAATCGCTAAGCCTGGATGACTAGCCCAGCCATTCGCCGGCGAACGTCAAGAAAAGATCATTTAAAAATTTTTTCATTGTTCCGGATTCGACAGGCCATGGCGAAAAAAAAAGCGTACAGTGGCGCGCCTTTCGCATTGCCTGACGTGTTGCCATGAAGTTCCGCAGTAAACACCTCGCCAACTCCGCTGCCCCTACACCACCCCCTGACGCCAAGCGGTTCAGCTTGAAAGTGGCCTTGTGGCTGCTCGATAGCCCGCGCCTCGGTGACAAGCCCCAGGTCAAGCATCTGGCGGGCCGCCTGCTGAAGCAGCCGGCCCGCCAGGGTGTGGTGGTGGCGCAAAGCCGGCTTGGGCAAATGCTGTGCCGGGATTGCGGCAATGCCCGTGACCGGCGCATTGGCCATGAGTTACTGCGCCAGGCAGCGCGGGCCGGGGACCGGCGGGCGCAGCTGGAATACGCGCGGTTGTGCCAGCACAACGCGCCGGCGCAGGCGCGTTACTGGCTGGAGCTTGCGGCGGGGCAAGGTTCGCAGGAAGCGCAGCGGCTGCTGGGGCAGTGGTTTGCGGGTTGAAGGCTGATAAGCTGCAGCCAATTTGCACAGCGCGTTCGGGGTAAGCATGACAGTGGATCTGGCCAGCATTCTGCTCGGCGTGGTGGCAGGGGCTTTACCCTGCCTGGGGTGGATCATGCAGCTCCAGCGCCGTCAGGGGGCACGGCAGGGCGAGCAGGCATTGCTGGAGGAGCGCCTCAACGCCGCCCAGTTGGCCCAGGCCGGGCTGCAAGCGCAGCTGGATGCCAGCCGCGACGAAATCAGCGACCTCAGCGAAGCCAATACCCTCAAGCAGAGCCAGCTGGCCGCCCAGGGCCGTGAGCTGGAGTTGCTGCAGATCGACCGCGACAACGCCCGCGACGCCGCCCATGCCTGGCACCTCGAACGCGCCAACCGCGAAGCCGAACTGCGCCGCCTGGAGGCGCAGAGCGCACGCCTGGAGGCTGAACTGCGCGAACAGCAGGAAAGCCACCAGCAACGCCTCGAAGACCTGCAAGAAGCCCGTGACACCCTGCGTGCCCAGTTCGCCGAAATGGCCACCAAGATCTTCGACGAGCGTGAGCAGCGCTTTGCCCAGACCAGTCAGCAGCACCTTGGCCAGTTGCTCGACCCCCTCAAGGAACGCATCCAGTCGTTCGAAAAACGGGTCGAGGAGAGCTACCAGCAGGAAGCCCGGGAGCGCTTCTCGCTGGGCAAGGAGCTGGAGCGCCTGCAACAGCTCAACCTGCGCCTGTCCGACGAAGCTACCAACCTGACCCAGGCACTGAAGGGGCAGAAAACCCAGGGCAACTGGGGCGAGTTGATTCTCGAGCGGGTCCTGGAGCATGCCGGCCTGGAGAAGGGCCGCGAGTACCAGACCCAGGTCAGCCTGAAGAGCGCCGATGGCGAGCGCTTCCAGCCCGATGTGCTGATCATGCTGCCGGGCGACAAGCAGGTGGTGGTGGACGCCAAGGTCAGCCTCACGGCCTACCAGCAGTTCGTTTCCACAAATGACGAGGCCGCGCTCAAGCAGCATGTGCAATCGCTGCGCAGCCATGTCAAAGGCTTGTCGAGCAAGGATTACAACCGCCTCGAAGGCCTGCACAGCCTCGACTTCGTGTTGCTGTTCGTGCCCATCGAGGCGGCCTTCTCGGCGGCCCTGCAGGCGGAGCCTAACCTGTTCCAGGAAGCCTTCGACCGGCAGATCGTGATCGTCAGCCCCACGACCTTGCTGGCGACGTTGCGGGTGATCGACAGCCTCTGGAAGCAGGAGCGCCAAGGCCAGAATGCCCGGGAGATCGCCGAGCGGGCTGGCTGGCTATACGACAAGTTCGTCCTGTTCATCCAGGACCTGGACGAGCTGGGCAGTCGCCTGCAACAGGTGGACAAAGCCTATGCTGCGGCGCGCAACAAGTTGTGCGAGGGGCGCGGTAACCTGGTAAGCCGCAGCGAGCAATTGAAGTTGCTCGGCGCCCGCGCCAGCAAAAGCCTGCCGCCCGACCTGCTGGAACGGGCGCTGGCCGACGCGGCGGTGGCCGATCAAGCGCTTACTGAACCAGGCTCAGATGGCGATTGAGCATGGCGCGCAGGGCCGCAGGCTTGACCGGCTTGGCCAGGTAGTCGAGGCCGGACGCATGCACCAGGGCAATGGTTTCCTTGCTGCCGTCGGCACTGATCACCACACCCGGTACGGGTTCACCCAACCGCGCACGTAGCCAGCCCATCAGCCCGGTGCCGGTCTCGCCGTCGTCCAGGTGGTAGTCCACCAGCGCCAGGTGCGGGCGCAGGCCGTGGTCCAGCAAGGCGGCGCATTCGGCCTGGTTACGCGCAGTAGACACCTGGCAACCCCAACGGCTGAGCAGGCTGTTCATGCCGATCAGAATGCTGTCTTCATTGTCTACGCACAGTACCTGCAAGCCTGCCAGCGGCTGGCTCGCCTGTTCCAGCGGGGCGGGCTGTGCCGGCGCGGCCTGGCGGGCGATGGGCACACTGACCCGAAACACCGTACCTTTGCCTGGCCATGAACGCACTTCCAGTGGGTGGCCGAGCACCCGGCACAGGCCGTCGGCGATCGCCAGGCCCAGGCCCAGGCCCTTTTCGGCACGGGTCTGGTGGCTGTCCAGGCGCTTGAACTCCTGGAAGATCACCTGCAGCTTGTCGTCGGCGATGCCTGGGCCGCGGTCCCAGACTTCCAGCCACAGCCGCCCGCCCTGGCGCCGAGCCCCCAGCAGAATCGGGCTTTTGCCATAGCGCAGGGCGTTGGTAAGAAAGTTCTGCAGCACCCGGCGCAGCAGTTTCATGTCACTGTCCACCCGCAGGCGGCTGCCGCGCAGGCGGAATTCCAGGCCCTTCTCGGCAGCCAGCAGCTTGAACTCGGCGCCGAGGGTGTCGAACAGTTCGGTAAGGGCGAAGGGCTTGGCGTCTGGCGTGATCTTGCCGTTTTCCAGGCGCGAGATGTCCAGCAGGTCGCTGATTAGCTCCTCTGCCGAGCGCAGCGAGCTGTCCATGTGCTGCACCAATTGCCGGGCTTCTTCATTCATGCCTTCGGCCTGCTGCGACAAGGCGGCGGAAAACAGCCGCGCAGCGTTCAACGGTTGCATCAGGTCATGGCTGACTGCAGCCAGGAAGCGGGTCTTGGACTTGCTGACCGCTTCGGCCTGGCTCTTGGCTTCGGATAAGGCCTGGTTCAGTTGCGACAGTTCATGGGTGCGCTCGGCCACCCGTTGCTCCAGGCCTTCGTTGGCATCGCGCAGTGCCTGTTCGGCCTCGCGGAACGGCGTGATGTCGGTGAAACTCATGACGAACCCGCCCCCGGGCATCGGGTTGCCGATCAACTCGATTACCCGGCCGTTGGGGAACAACCGCTCGGAGGAGTGCGCACGGCCCTGGCGCATCCAGTGCAGGCGGCGCGCCACGTGCACCTGTGCTTCGCCGGGGCCGCACAACCCGCGCTCGGCGTTGTAACGGATGATGTCGGCAATCGGCCGGCCGACACTGATCAGCCCCTCCGGGTAGTTGAACAGCTCCAGGTAACGGCGGTTCCAGGCCACCAGGTGCAGGTTCTGGTCGACCACGCTGATGCCTTGGTTGATGTTTTCGATGGCGCCCTGCAGCAGGGCGCGGTTGAACTGCAGGACTTCGCTGGCTTCATCGGCGATGCGTACCACGTCTTCCAGCTGCATGTCGCGGCCTTCGATGGCCGCCTTGACCACCGCGCGGGTCGACGAGGTGCCCAGCACGCCGGCCAGCAGCCGTTCGGTGTGTTCGATCCAGTCGCCGTCCGCGTTCTGGTTGGGGTTGAAGCCCTTGCCCTGGCGGTAGGCAAAGCGGATGAAGCTCTGCCGGGCGCGCTCTTCGCCGACAAAGCGCGATGCCAGGGTCAGCAGGTCGTCGATCTGTACCGCCAGCAGCGGCTTGCTGCTGGGCCGGGCGCTGGTCTGCTGGCCAATGAAGCGGCCAGCCTGCCAATGTTCGGACACCCGCGTGCGCGACAGCAGCGATACCCAGGCGAACAGGGTGAAGTTGCCCGCCAGCGACAACACCACGCCCTGGGTCAGGGGGCTGATCGGCAGGTTCAGCGGGTTGCCGTGCAGCCAAGCCAGCCCTGGGAACACCTGCAGGGGCCAGCCCACACTGTGCGCGGCAATCGGCAACACCAGGGTGTAGAACCACAGGAAGATACCGGCAGCCAGGCCGGCAAACACACCGCGGCGGTTGGCCTGCTTCCAGTACAGTGCGCCGAGCATGGCCGGGGTCAATTGGGTCACGGCGGCAAACGCGATCTGGCCGATGGTTGCCAGGCTGGCGGTCGAGCCCAGCAGGCGATAGCTGACATAGGCCAGCAGCAGGATCACCACGATGGTCACCCGGCGCACCGAGAGCATCCAGTGACGGAACGCTTCGAACGGCCGTTCGGCATTGTTGCGGCGTAGCAGCCAAGGCAGCAGCATGTCGTTGGAGACCATGGTCGACAGTGCCACGGCCTCGACGATGACCATGCCGGTGGCTGCCGAGGCGCCGCCGATGAACGCCAGCAGCGCCAGGCTCGGGTGGGCCTCGGCCAGCGGCAGGCTGATCACGAACGAGTCGGAGATCACGGCCCCTGGCAGCAGCATTTGCCCGGCCAGGGCAATCGGCACCACGAACAGGGCAGCCAGCCCCAGGTACAGGGGGAACACCCAGCGGGCCAGGCGCAGGTCTTGTGGTTCGATGTTCTCCACCACGGTAACGTGGAACTGCCGCGGCAGGCAGATGATCGCCATCATCGCCACGGCGGTCTGCACCACCATGGAGGGCCAGTTGATGGTCTCCTGCCAGTAATCCTGCAACTGAATCGACTGGCGTGCCTGGCTGAACAGGTCGCCGAAGCCGTCATACAGGTTGAACACCACGAAGATGCCCACAGCCAGGAAGGCCAGCAGCTTGATCAGCGATTCGAAGGCAATGGCCAGGACCATGCCACGGTGGTGTTCGGTCACGTCCAGGCTGCGCGTGCCGAACACGATGGCGAACAGCGCCAATACCAGCGACACCACCAGCGCGGTGTCCTGGACGCGTGTGCCGGTGGCGTCGGCACTGGCGCCGATCAGCAAGTTCACGCCCAGCACGATGCCCTTGAGCTGCAGGGCGATGTAGGGCAGCACGCCAACCAGGCAGATCAGCGCCACCACCACCGCCAGGGTCTGCGACTTGCCATAGCGTGCGGCGATGAAGTCGGCGATCGAGGTGATGTTCTGCTGCTTGCTGATCAGCACCATCTTCTGCAACACCCAAGGCGCAAAAATCAGCAGCAGTACCGGGCCCAGGTAGATCGGCAAGAACGCCCACAGTTGTTCGGCGGCCTGGCCAACGGCGCCGAAGAAGGTCCAGCTGGTGCAGTACACGGCCAGCGACAGGCTGTACACCCAGGCACGCAGTTTGGGCGGCAACGGCGTGCTGCGGCGGTCGCCATAGAAGGCGATGGCGAACATGATGGCCATATAGGCCAGGGCGACCACGGCGATCAGCCCGCTGGACAACGACATGGAAACTCCGAAGCAATAAGATAACGCGGTCCCGATCTACCAGTCTGGCACGCTGGTGGCGCTTCGTCAGCGCCGACGATGGTCGCAGTGGCGCGTGGTCGCAGGGCCCGGCTTCGTTGACCGGTATTGGCCCTGTCGCGAGCGAGGCAGGTGGAGGATTGACAGCCCGGCATACGCGGGGAATACTGCTTCCAGAATTCATATATATGTTTATATAACAACAAGAGAGCGAGACCCATGCACCCACTGTCCGGTGATGCTCGACTGCCCCGTTACCAACAACTGCGCGACCACTTGCTCGAGCAGATTGCCAACAACCGCTGGCGCCCAGGCGAAGCGATCCCGACTGAGGCTGCCTTGGCCACCGAGTTCGACATGTCAGTCGGCACCGTGCGCAAAGCCGTGGACGTACTGGTGGCTGAAGGCGTGCTGGAGCGTCAGCAGGGGCGCGGTACCTTCGTGCGCCGCCCGCAATTCCAGTCTTCGCTGTTCCGGTTCTTCCGCTTCGAAGCCGCCAATGGCCAGCGCGCGGTGCCTGAAAGCCGCATTCTTGCCATCGAGCCGATGACCGCGCCTTCGGCGGTCGCCGAAGCACTGGGCCTGGCGGTTCACAGCGAGGTGATCCGAATTGTCCGTACGCGCCTGCTCGGCGCCCAGCCGGTACTGGCCGAAGAAATCTGGTTGCCGCGCCAGACGTTCCAGCCGTTGTTGGAGGTCGACCTGAACAGCGAGGGGCCGCTGCTGTACCCCCTCTACGAAGCACTGTGCGGCCAGGTGGTCGCCTACGCCGAAGAAACCCTCACCGCCGAAGCGGTTGACGCGGCGCATGGCCGTTTGTTGCAACTGCCGGCCGGCAGCCCGGTGGTGGTGATCGAGCGCCTGGCCCGTGACTACGCCGGCAAGCCGCTGGAATGGCGCCGCTCACGCGGCCATGCGCAGCACTTCCGCTACCGCATCGACATTCGCTAAGCCGGCGGCTGCACCCCGTTTCCCTCTGCGCCGTGCACACGCGGCGCGGTGGCTTCGCCTGCCTGGCGGTCACAGGCACACACTAGAAGGATAACAATCATGTTCAGTTGGTATCGCCAGATCACCTCGCGGGAACGCAAGACATTCTGGGCCTGTTTCGGCGGCTGGTCGCTCGATGCGCTGGAAGTGCAGATGTTCGGCCTGGCCATCCCGGCGCTGATCGGCGCGTTCTCCCTGAGCAAAGGTGATGCCGGCCTGATCAGTGGCCTGACCCTGGTGACTTCGGCCATCGGCGGCTGGCTGGGTGGCACCTTGTCCGACCGCTACGGCCGCGTGCGGACCCTGCAGTGGATGATCCTCTGGTTCTCGTGCTTCACCTTCCTCTCGGCGTTCGTCACCGGTTTTTACCCCTTGCTGTTGGTCAAGGCCATGCAAGGCTTCGGTATCGGCGGCGAGTGGGCTGCCGGCGCCGTGCTGATGGCCGAAACCATCAACCCGAAATACCGCGGCAAGGTCATGGGCACGGTACAGAGCGCCTGGGCCGTGGGCTGGGGCCTGGCCGTGGCACTGTTCATGCTGATCTACTCGCTGGTGCCGCAGGAATTTGCCTGGCGGGTGATGTTCTTCGTCGGCCTGTTGCCGTCGTTGCTGATCCTTTGGGTACGCCGCAACGTGCCCGAACCGGACAGCTTCCAGCGCCTGCAGAGCGCCAATGCCATCCCTGCCAGCTTCCTGCACTCCATGGCCGGCATCTTCCGCCCGCAGCTGTTGCGCGTGACCTTGCTGGGCGGCCTGCTTGGCCTGGGCGCCCATGGTGGGTACCACGCCGTAATGACCTGGCTGCCGACCTTCCTCAAAACCGAGCGCCACCTGTCGGTGCTGAACTCCGGTGGTTACCTGGCGGTGATCATCCTGGCCTTCTGGTGCGGTTGCGTGGTCAGCGGCCTGCTGATCGACCGCATCGGTCGGCGCAAGAATATTCTGCTGTTCGCCCTGTGCTGCGTGCTGACTGTACAAGCCTATGTGTTCTTCCCGCTGACCAACACGCAGATGCTGTTCCTCGGCTTCCCGCTGGGCTTTTTCGCCGCCGGTATCCCGGCCAGTCTGGGGGCGTTTTTCAATGAACTGTACCCGGCCGAGGTGCGCGGTGCCGGGGTGGGCTTCTGCTACAACTTCGGCCGCGTACTGTCGGCAGTGTTCCCGTTCCTGGTCGGCCACATGAGCGAGTCGATGTCCTTGGGCAGCGCCATTGGTATCGACGCTGGCATCGCCTATGGCGTGGCGGTGATCGCCGCCTTGTGCTTGCCGGAGACCCGCGGGCGCACCCTCGAAAATGCCACGGCGCCGCACACCGCCGGGGCAGTTGCCAAATAACCTGACTTTTCTGTATGAGAGCCATGCCCGACGTACCTCCTTTACACCTGAGCGCGATCGACAGCCACGCCCACGTTTTCAGCCGTGGGCTGGCGCTGGCCAGTGAGCGGCGCTATGCCCCTGATTACGATGCGCCGCTGGGCGACTACCTGGGCCAGCTGCTGGCCCATGGTTTCAGCCATGGCGTGCTGGTGCAGCCGAGTTTCCTCGGCACCGACAACCGCTACCTGCTCAGCGCCCTGCAGGCGGTGCCGCAGCAACTGCGCGGGGTGGTGATGCTGGCGCCCGATGTCGAGCCACACACCCTTGCCGACATGGCCCGGTCAGGCGTGCGTGGTGTGCGCCTGAACCTGATGGGTCAGACCCTGCCGGACCTGACCAGTGGCCGCTGGCCACCGCTGCTCGAACGTATTGGCGAACAAGGCTGGCACCTGGAACTGCACCGGCAGGTGGCGGACATACCGGCACTGGTCCGCGCGCTGCAGCCCTATGGCCTGAACATCGTCATCGACCATTTCGGCCGCCCCGATGCCCGCCGTGGGCTGGGCCAGCCCGGGTTCGCCGAACTGTTGACCCTGGGCGGGCAGGGCAAGGTTTGGGTGAAGGTGTCGGGGATCTACCGGCTGGCGGGGGCGCCGGACGAGAATCTGGCCTTCGCGCGCTCGGCACTGTGCGCGCTGGAAGCGCACTACGGCGCCGAGCGTTTGATGTGGGGCAGTGATTGGCCGCATACCCAGCATGAGTCGGCGATCAGTTTTGCCACTGCAGTGCAGCAGTTCGAGGCCTTGGGTTGCTCGGCCCAGCTGCGCCAGGCCCTGCTGGTGGATACCGCGCGGGCTTTGTTCGGTTTCGAATGAGCGCCTGCCGGGCGCGATCGACCCGCTGAGCGTGGCGGGTTCTGCCCCTGCGCTTGCCAGCCGCTGCATTTCCCATGCAGATTTGTGGCCTGGTGCGCCCGGCGCGCCTCCAATTGAAAAGCCATCAGGACCAAGGACGATGAGTCATTCCTCGCAATTCACCTTGCTCGGCAAGCGGCGCTTCCTGCCGTTTTTCATCACTCAGTCGCTGGGTGCCTTCAACGACAACCTGTTCAAGCAGTCGCTGATCCTGGCGATCCTGTTCAAGCTCAGCCTGGGCGAGGGTGACCGGTCGATCTGGGTCAACCTGTGTGCCTTGCTGTTCATTCTGCCGTTTTTCCTGTTTTCGGCGTTGGGTGGGCAGTTTGGCGAAAAATTTGCCAAGGACGCGCTGATCCGCGCCATCAAGCTGGCCGAGATCGCGATCATGGCGGTCGGCGCGCTGGGCTTCATCACCAACCACCTGGCGCTGATGCTGGTGGCGCTGTTCGGCATGGGCACGCATTCGGCGCTGTTCGGCCCGGTGAAGTATTCCATCCTGCCCCAGGCCCTGCGTGAAGAAGAGCTGGTCGGTGGCAACGGGCTGGTCGAAACCGGCACCTTCCTTGCCATCCTGGCAGGCACCATCGGCGCCGGGGTGATGATGTCGGCCGACAGCTACGCCACCGTGGTGGCCGGGGGGGGGGTCGGCACTGCGGTGCTGGGCTACCTGGCCAGCCGCTGGATCCCGCGGGCAGCCGCGGCCTCGCCGAACATGCCGCTGGACTGGAATATCTTCAAGCAATCCTGGGTGATCCTGCGCATGGGCCTGGGCCAGCCGCCGGCAGTGTCGCGGTCGATCGTCGGCAACTCGTGGTTCTGGTTTGTCGGTGCCATCTACCTTACGCAGATTCCGGCCTACGCCAAGGACTGGCTGCACGGTGACGGCACCGTGGTAACGCTGGTGCTGACGCTGTTCTCGGTGGGTATCGCGCTGGGCTCGCTGCTGTGCGAACGGCTCAGCGGGCGCAAGGTGGAAATCGGCCTGGTACCATTCGGCTCGTTCGGCCTGACCCTGTTCGGGTTGTTGTGGTGGTGGCACTCTGGCGATGTGCCAGCGGCCGCTGCTCCGCATGACTGGCTGGCGCTGCTGGGCATGAGCCAGGCCTGGTGGATCCTGCTGTCGATCATGGGCCTGGGGGTGTTCGGCGGCTTCTATATCGTGCCGCTGTATGCCTTGATCCAGGCCCGCACTGGCGAAGACCAGCGCGCCCGGGTAATCGCGGCCAACAACATCCTCAATGCCCTGTTCATGGTGGTGTCGGCACTGCTCACCATCCTCCTGCTGGGCCTGGCCAAGCTAAGCATCCCCCAGCTGTTCCTGGTGGTGTCGCTGCTCAATATCGCGGTCAACGCCTACATTTTCAGGATCGTGCCCGAGTTCACCATGCGCTTCTTGATCTGGCTGCTCAGCCATTCGATGTACCGCGTGCAGCACCGTGACCTCCAGCGCATTCCCGACCAGGGTGCTGCGTTGCTGGTGTGCAACCATGTCTCGTTCGTCGACGCGCTGCTGTTGGGTGGGGCGATCCGCCGGCCGATCCGCTTTGTCATGTACTACAAGATCTACAACCTGCCGGTGCTCAACTTCGTTTTCCGTACCGCAGGGGCCATCCCGATTGCCGGGCGCAATGAAGACCAGGCCACGTACGAGCGGGCCTTCGCGCGCATTGCCGCGTACCTGGCCGACGGCGAACTGGTGTGCATCTTCCCGGAGGGCAAACTGACCGGTGATGGTGAAATCGATGTGTTCAAGGGGGGCGTCAAGCGCATCCTCGAAGAAACCCCGGTGCCGGTGATTCCGCTGGCCTTGCAGGGCTTGTGGGGCAGTTTCTTCAGCCGCGACCCACGCAAAGGCTTCTTCAAGCGGTTGTGGTCGCGGGTGACCATCGTGGCCGGTGCCGCCATCCCGGTGGAGGCGGCGCAGCCAGAAGCCTTGCGAGAGCAGGTCAGCCGCTTGCGCGGCAACCTGCGCTAGGGAAGAGGATCAGCTGGCGCTGACCTTCAGGCCGACCAGGCCGGTGATGATCAGCGCCACGCTAACCAGGCGTACCAGGGCCATGGATTCGCCGAACAGGATAATGCCGGCGATCACCGTGCCCACGGCACCCACCCCGGTCCAGATGGCGTAGGCAGTGCCCAGCGGCAACTCCTTCATGGCCAGGCCCAGAAGGCCGAGGCTGATAGCCATGGCGGCAACGGTGAGTACGGTAGGCAGTGGCTTGCTGAAGCCGTCGGTGTATTTGAGGCCTACGGCCCAGCCGACCTCGAACAGGCCGGCGAAGAACAGGATGATCCAGGACATGGTGCTTCTCCATCGTGGTGAATGATGGGGCCGTCCCCGGAATGATCACGCGGTGCGTCGTGAGGCCGTCCTCACAGTGAGCACTATAGTGCACACCTGCAGGTTTCAGGGCAAGCCTGGCTGTCACCCTCGATGCCTGGCCGGTTCCACCCCTTCAGCCTGCTCCCCGGGCTCACCCATGCGCCGGAACCAGGTCGACAGCAGAGCCCCGGAAATATTGTGCCAAACGCTGAACAATGCACTGGGCACCGCTGCCAGGGGCGAAAAATGCGCCGCTGCCAATGCCGCCCCCAGCCCCGAGTTCTGCATGCCCACCTCCAGCGCCAGTGACTTGCGCTGGGCCAGTGGCAGTTTGCACAGCCTGCCGGTCAGGTACCCCAACAAGTAGCCAAAGCTGTTGTGCAGCACTACCACTGCCATGATCAGCAGCCCCGATTCGGCAATTTTTGCCTGGCTGGCCGCCACCACTGCACACACGATCATCACGATGCTCACCACCGACACCAGCGGTAGCACTTGCACAGCCGCCTGCACGCGGGCACCGAGCAAACGCTGGGCGATAACGCCCAGCACGATCGGCAGCATCACCAGTTGCAGGATCGACCAGAACATGTCCATGAAGGACACCGGCAGCCACGCCGAGGCCAGGAACCAGATCAGGGCAGGGGTCAGCAGTGGCGCCAGCAGGGTCGTGACGGCAGCAATTGCCACGGCCAGGGCCAGGTCGCCCCGCGACAGCCAGACCATCACGTTGGAGGCCGTGCCACTGGGGCAACAGCCAACCAGGATCACACCCACGGCAATTTCCGGCGGCAGCTGGAACAGCTGGCACAGCAGCCAGGCCATGCCCGGCATGATCACGAAGTGCGCAACCACCCCCAGCATCACCCGCCAGGGCTGGCGGGCGAGGGCGGCGAAGTCGTCGAGCTTGAGGGTGAGGCCCATGCCGAACATCACCAGCCCCAGCAGCGGCACGATGGCTACCTTCAAGGCGATGAACCATTGCGGTTGCAGGAAAGCCAGCAGGGCGAACACCAGCACCCACAGGGCGAAGGTGTTGCCGACAAAGCGGCTGAGGGTGGCGAGGGCACGCATGGGGCAATTCCTTTTCTATTTATGGCTTCAGGCATTTCACTGGCTTCTTCGCGGGCTTGCCCGCTCCCACAGGTACATCACAGTATTCAGGCCCTGTGTTGTACCTGTGGGAGCGGGCAAGCCCGCGAAGAGGCCAGCACTGTCTCGGGATTTCTCCCAAGCCAGCACCGGCATTTCGAACAGCATCAGACCCCCTGCGGAATCTCCTCGCCACCCAGGGCCTCGAACAGCACCGGCAAGAATTCGGCAAAGGTCATCATCATCAGCTGGAAGCTGGCGTCGAACTGCTGGGCCGCCTCATCGCCACCGTCCTGTTCGGCCTGCTCCTGCAGCAGCTCTTCGAACTTCAGGCGCTTGATGACCATCTTGTCGTCGAGGATGAACGACAGCTTGTCCTGCCAGGCCAGGGCCAGTTGGGTAACCACCTTGCCGGTGCTCAGGTGCAGCTGGATTTCTTCGCCGGTCAGGTCCTGGCGTTTGCAGCGCACGATGCCACCGTCTTCGGCGGTGTCGCGCAGTTCGCACTCGTCCAGCACGTAGAAGCCTTCAGCAGCCTGTTGCGACTTGACCCAGTCGGTCATGGTGGCAACCGGTGCGATTTTTACCGTGGCTGGGCGCACTGGCAGCGAGCCCATCACTTCACGCAGGGTCGACAGCAGGTCTTCGGCACGCTTGGCGCTGGCCGAGTTGACCAGGATCACACCCTGACGCGGGGCAATGGCAGCGAAAATCATCGAGCGGCGGATGAACGCGCGCGGCAGGAAGGCCTGAATGATCTCATCCTTAATCTGGTCGCGTTCCTTCTTGTAGACCTTGCGCATCTGCTCGGTCTCGATCTCTTCGACCTTTTCCTTCACGGCGTCATTGACCACGCTGCTTGGCAGGATGCGTTCTTCCTTGCGTGCGGCAATCAGCAGGTACTCGCCGCTGACATGCACCAAGGGCGCGTCTTCGCCTTTGCCGAACGGTGCGATGAAACCATAGGTGGACAGCTCCTGGCTGGCACAGGCGCGGGCCGGCTTGCTGGCCAGGGCGGCCTCCAGCGCTTCAGGCTCGAACGGTACTTCCTGGGTCAGGCGGTAGGTCAGCAGGTTCTTGAACCACATGCGGGGCAATCTCTCATTAATGCATAAGGCGGGCATTATTCTCCGAGCAGTGCTCCCAGGCCAACCCTGTCAGAGGGCCAGCAGTGGTTAATGGCGCAAGAAAACGCCTGGCAACGTTAGGTCTTTGAAAGGCCTGAGGTTTTTTTTGAAGAAAGTTTAAAAAGTGCTTGCCAGGGTGCAGGGGCGTACGTAGAATGCGCGCCACACCGAGAGACATGGGTGATTAGCTCAGCCGGGAGAGCATCTGCCTTACAAGCAGAGGGTCGGCGGTTCGATCCCGTCATCACCCACCACTCGATGTATAGCGCAGCGGTAGTTCAGTCGGTTAGAATACCGGCCTGTCACGCCGGGGGTCGCGGGTTCGAGTCCCGTCCGCTGCGCCATATTCAACTTCCAGGGCCCACTGAACACCCGGAAGTTACAAAGAAAGCGACCTTAGGGTCGCTTTTTTTTTGCCTGAAATTCTGTGCCTGATTTAAATGCGCAAAAACTTCGATAAGGGCTTGCCAGAGCGAAAAGTCGCCCGTAGAATGCGCGCCACACCGAGAGACATGGGTGATTAGCTCAGCCGGGAGAGCATCTGCCTTACAAGCAGAGGGTCGGCGGTTCGATCCCGTCATCACCCACCACTCGATGTATAGCGCAGCGGTAGTTCAGTCGGTTAGAATACCGGCCTGTCACGCCGGGGGTCGCGGGTTCGAGTCCCGTCCGCTGCGCCATATTCAACTTCCAGGGCCCACTGAACACCCGGAAGTTACAAAGAAAGCGACCCTAGGGTCGCTTTTTTTGTGCCTGTATGCTTCAAGAGCCCGCAGAGCGCTTCAGTTTCAGCCCCGGCGTTCTTCTTCACGCAACGTCAGCACTTCGAAACCGTCGTCCGTCACCGCCACCGTGTGCTCCCACTGCGCCGACAAGCTGTGGTCGCGGGTAACCACCGTCCAGCCATCTTTCAGTTCGCGCGTGCCGCGCCCACCCTGGTTGATCATCGGTTCGATGGTGAACACCATGCCTGGCTTGAGCTTCATGCCCATGCCGCGCTGGCCCACGTGCAACACCTCCGGTGCTTCATGCATCTGCTGGCCGATACCATGCCCACAGTATTCGCGCACCACGCTGTAGCCCGCGGCCTCGGCATGGGCCTGCACGGCGTGGCCGATGTCACCCAGCGTGGCCCCAGGGCGCACCTGCTCGATGCCTTTCCACAGCGCTGCATAGGTGGTGTCGACCAGGCGGCGGGCCTCGTCGCTGATCGTGCCAATGCAGTACATCTTCGAGGCGTCGGCGATGTAGCCGCCCTGTTCCAGGGTAATGTCGACGTTGACGATCGAGCCTTCCTCAAGCACCTCGTCGGCCCTGGGTATGCCATGGCAGACCACATGGTCCACCGAGGTATTGAGCGAGTAGGGGAACCCGTACTGGCCCTTGCTCGCAGGCCGGGCCTTGAGCGTTTCGACAATGTAGGCTTCGGCGCGGTCGTTGATTTGCAGGGTCGTCACGCCGGGGCGGATGAAGTTGTCGAGGTCAGCGAATACCTGGGCCAGCAACTGGCCGGCCCGGCGCATCAGCTCGAGTTGGGCGGGGGTCTTGAGGATCACCTGGGGCATGGGGAAAGGGAGGTTGCTCATGCTGGAATTTGCCCCAGCATAGCGCCAGCGGGTGTGAAGTTGCCACCGCATGGTGCGCAGGGTGCGCACGGTACGCCAGAGCGCGGGCGTGGTAGAAGCGTCTGCTCTAGCTGGCCCACTAATTGCTGGCTACCTCCCATCCCGGGCCATCAACGTCGACAGCCCGCACATTCTCACGACAAAGGCGCCGTGTTGCCCCCGCTTGCTGCTGCAGGCCGGGGCAGCCGGCGCCTTTTTGCGTTTCCACAGGAGCCCGCCCATGGTCAATAACGAAGTGCGCAGCGTATGCCCGTATTGCGGGGTTGGTTGCGGCATCGTCATGAGCGTTGCCGATGGCAAGGTCGGCAAGATCAGCGGCGACAAGCAGCACCCCAGCAACTACGGCCGGCTGTGCACCAAGGGCCTTACCGCCCACTTGCCGCTGACGGCGGCCGGGCGCATGGAAGACGCCTACCTGCGCCAGCAACGCAACCAGCCGCCAGTGCGCGCCAACATGGACCAGGCAATTGCCGAGAGTGCTAAGCGCCTGCGTGGCATCATCGACCAGCATGGGCCAGACGCCGTAGCGCTCTACGTGTCCGGGCAAATGTCGCTGGAGGCCCAGTACCTGGCCAACAAGCTGGCCAAGGGGTTCATTCGCACCCGCCACATCGAGTCCAATTCGCGCTTGTGCATGGCCAGTGCCGGCAGCGGCTACAAGCTGTCGCTAGGCGCCGACGGCCCGCCTGGCAGCTACGAGGATTTCGAGCACGCCGATGTGTTTCTGGTGATCGGTTCGAACATGGCTGACTGCCACCCGATCCTGTTCCTGCGCCTGCTCGACCGGGTCAAGGCGGGGGCCAAACTGATCGTCGTCGATCCCCGGCGCAACGCCACGGCGGACAAGGCCGACCTGTTCCTGCAGCTGCGCCCCGGCAGCGACATGGCCTTGCTCAATGGCCTGCTGCACCTGCTGCATCGCAATGGCCACACCCAACCGGACTTTATCGCCCGCCATACCGAAGGCTGGGACGACATGCCCGCCTTGCTCGATGACTACAGCCCCGAACGGGTGGCCGCCATCACCGGGCTGGCCGAGGCCGACATCGTCAAGGCCGCCGAATGGATCGGCAGCGCCGGCAACTGGATGAGCTGCTGGACCATGGGGCTGAACCAGAGCATTCATGGCACCTGGCACAGCAATGCCATCTGCAACCTGCACCTGGCCACCGGTGCCATTTGCCGCCCTGGCAGCGGGCCGTTCTCGTTGACCGGCCAGCCCAATGCCATGGGCGGCCGCGAAATGGGCTACATGGGGCCCGGCTTGCCCGGCCAGCGCTCGGCGCTGGTGGCGGCCGACCGTGCCTTCGTCGAACAGCAGTGGCAACTGCCACCCGGTAGCCTGCGCAGCGAAGCCGGCGAGGGAACGGTGGCCCTGTTCGAGCAACTCAAGGCCGGCGAGGTGAAAGCCTGTTGGATCATCTGCAGCAACCCGGTTGCCAGTGTCGCCAACCGCCAGCAGGTGCTCGACGGCTTGCGCCAGGCCGACCTGGTGATCGCCCAGGACGCCTTCCTCGACACCGAAACCAACCGTTACGCCGATATCCTGCTGCCTGCTGCGCTGTGGGCCGAAGGCGAGGGCGTGATGATCAACAGCGAACGCAACCTGACCCTGATGCCCCGCGCTGTCGAGCCGCCCGGGCAAAGTCTGCCGGACTGGCAGATCATCGCCCGTGTGGCCTGCGCGATGGGCTATGGCGAGGCCTTCGACTACCCGAACGCCGAGGCGGTGTATGAGGAAATTCGCCGCTTTCACAACCCGGCCACCGGCTATGACCTGCGTGGCATCAGCTATGCCGACCTGCGTCAGCAACCCCGGCAGTGGCCCAGCGCCCCGGGGCGCGAGCAGTACCGCAGCCCGCTGCGTTACCTGAACGATGGCAGCAGCCAGGCGCTGCTGCTCGATGACCAAGGGCAGCGGCCGGCCATCGCCTTCCCCACGGCCAGTGGCAAGGCACGCTTCTTCGCCCGGCCCTGGTTGCCCGCCGCTGAGTTGCCGGATCACGCCTACCCCCTGGTGCTCAACACCGGCCGCGTGCAGCACCACTGGCATACCCTGACCAAGACCGGCAAGGTACCGGCGCTGAACAAGCTGGAGCCCGGCCCGTTCGTTGAAATCCACCCGGAAGATGCCGCCCGTTTGGGCATTGCCGAGAAAGACCAGGTGGCCGTTCGCTCGCGGCGTGGGCAGGCCGTGCTCCCGGCGCGTATCAGCGACCGGGTCATGCCGGGCAACTGCTTTGCGCCGTTTCACTGGAACGACCTGGTCGGTGAGCAGCTGGCCATCAATGCCGTGACCTGCGATGCGCTCGACCCTCTGTCGTTGCAGCCCGCATTCAAGCACTGCGCCGTGGCCCTGCAGCGGGTTGCCGGCGAGCGTATCGATGCCCTTGAACTGCACACCTCCGTTGCCGAGCCTGCCAGCATGCCTACCGCCACCTTGTCCCGCCTGCTAGGCCTGGACACCTTGCCCGCCCCGGTGCTGGCCGACGACGAGCGCCACTATCTGCAAGGTTTTCTGCTGGGGCTGGCCCAGGCGCGCGCCGACGCTGTGCCCAGCCTGCCGGCCAGTGCGCCGCTGCCGGCCAGCCGGCGTATGTTCGTTGACGGCTTGCTGGCCGGGCTGTTCGCGACCCCTGCCCAGGCACCGGCCGCGGCGCCAGCCCAGCCGCTGCACCAGGTGGTATGGGCTTCGCAGACCGGCAACTGCGAACTGCTGGCCGAGCGCTGCGCCGAACGCCTGCGCGGCGCAGGCTTGCAGGTGCAGCTCAGTTGCATGCAGGCGACCCGCCCCAGACAGCTGCGCGGCGCTGCCAGCGTGGTGTTCATTACCAGCACGTTCGGTGATGGCGAGGCCCCCGACAGTGCCGCGAACTTCTGGCAGGCGTTGCAGGGTGAGGAGGGCGGCCACTGTGCTGAGCTGCCGTATGCCGTGCTGGCCTTGGGCGACTCCAGTTATGAGCAGTTCTGTGGTTTTGGCCGCAAGCTGGACCAGCGGCTGGCCGAGCTGGGCGGCCGGCGCCTGCTGCAACGGGTGGACTGCGAGCCCGACTTCGACGAAGTGTTTGCCGGCTGGCTGGAGGCGCTGCTGCCAAGCCTGGGCAGCACCGCCGCGGCACAGCCGGCCGGCGCAGCGGTACCCGTGGCGGCTTACACCAAGCAGCGGCCCTGGGCGGCCACCCTGCTGGAAAACCGCCTGCTCAACGGCCCCGGTGCCAGCAAGGAAACCCGCCAGTTGGTCTTCGACCTCAGTGGCAGCGGTTTCACCTACGCCGCCGGCGACGCCCTGGGGGTATGGCCACGCAATTGTCCGGCGCTGGTCGCAGAACTGCTGGCGCTGATGCAACTCGACGGCCAGGCGCTGGTGGAATTGAAGGGCCAGCCCGCCATGCCGCTGGCCGAAGCCCTGCAGGCACACCTGGAAATCGCCAAGGTCACCCCACAGCAACTGCAGGTGTTCGCCGCTAATGCCCCCGACCTGCAGCGCCTGCTGCAGCCTGAGTGCAAGGCCGAACTACAAGCGTGGTTGTGGGGCCGGCAACTGGTCGATGTGTTGCGCGCCTTCCCGCAGCAACTGCCACTGGCCAGTTGGCTCGCGTTGCTCAAGCCGTTGCAGCCACGGCTGTACTCGATCAGTTCCAGCCCACTGGCGCACCCGCAACAGGTGCACCTGACCGTTTCCACGGTGCGCTACGGTGATCGCAACGGTGTGTGCTCCAGCTTCCTGGCCGACCGGGCACAGGCGGTGAAGGTGGCGATTTTCCCCCAGGTGTCGAAGCACTTCCGCCTGCCTGAGGACGATGGTGTGCCGTTGATCATGGTCGGCCCTGGCACTGGCATCGCGCCGTTTCGGGCGTTCCTTGAAGAGCGTGAAGCGCGCGGCGCCAGCGGGCCGAACTGGCTGTTCTTCGGCGAGCAGCACGCTGCGAGCGACTTTTATTACCAGGCGCAATTGCAGGCCTGGCAAGCCACGGGGCACCTGCGGCTGGACACGGCGTTCTCGCGTGACCAGCCGCAAAAGATCTACGTGCAGACGCGCATGCTCGAGCACGGCGCGCAGCTGTGGCAATGGTTGCAGGCCGGGGCGTACTTCTATGTCTGCGGTGATGCCCAGCGCATGGCCAGGGATGTGGATGCGGCCTTGCGGGCGATTGTCGCCGAGCATGGCGGCATGGATGCGGCGGCGGCTGATGCCTACGTCGACGGCCTGAACCAGGCCCGGCGCTACCGGCGTGACGTGTACTGACGTGCACCGCGATGGGCTGCAGTGCACTGTGAATGTGCGCAGCCGATGCCGGGTGGCGGGCGAGCGAGCCCGCTGCTGCAAAGGCCTGGAACGCTGTGCAGGCCCGTGCAGGCGCGGGTTTGCGCGTAACGTGTCCACCCCCGGCAACGGGCTTGGCACACTCCCTGCTTAGCCCATGTAACAACAAAGCCCACTGATCAACGGCGATCAACCGGGCCCCCTACCGTGATGAATACAGGCAAAGGCGCCTGGAGCTTCGGCTCCAGGCGCTTTTTTTTTGATCGAGGATCGGCTTATGAAGGCAACAGCGAGCAGCGGGCAACGAGAGCGACTGGTCATCGTCGGCAACGGCATGGTCGGCCACCACTGTGTCGAACAACTGGTCAGCCGCGGCGCCCTGCAGCAGTTCGAGGTACGGGTGTTCGGCGAGGAGCGCCAGCGCGCCTACGACCGAGTGCACCTGTCCGAGTACTTTGGCGGTAGCTGTGCCGAAACCCTGGCCCTGTGCGAGCACGACTTCTACACCGCCAGCGGCGTGCACCTGCACCTTGGCGAAGCGGTCCTGCAGATCGATCGCGAGCGCGGCGAGGTGGTTACCGCCCAAGGCCGCTACGGCTACGACCAACTGGTCCTGGCGACCGGTTCCTACCCCTTTGTGCCGCCGATCGAGGGCTCCAGCGGTGATGCCCGCCTGGTCTACCGTACCCTCGACGACCTCGATGGCATTCGCGCTGCCGCCGCCAGCGCCCGCCGTGGCGTGGTGGTGGGGGGTGGCCTGCTGGGGCTGGAAGCGGCCAACGCCCTCAAGTCGCTCGGCCTGGAAGCCCACGTGGTGGAGTTCGCGCCACGGCTGATGCCGGTGCAGCTGGATGGCGAGGGCGGCGCAGCGCTCAAGGCACAGATCGAAGCGCTGGGCGTGGGGGTGCACCTGTCGCGTGCCACCCAGTCGATCAGCCAGGGCGACGCCTACCGTTACCGCATGAACTTCGACGGTGGCCAATACCTGGAAACCGACCTGATCGTGTTCTCCGCTGGCATTCGCCCACAAGATGCCCTTGGCCGTGCCTGCGGCCTGGACATCGCCCCACGCGGCGGGGTAGTGATCGACGAGCACTGCCGCAGCAGTGACCCGCGCATCTTTGCCATCGGTGAATGCGCATCGTGGAACGGCAGCGTGTTCGGCCTGGTCGCGCCCGGCTACAGCATGGCGCGCAACCTGGCGGCATTGCTCTGCGGCGAGGCGCCGGTGCCGTTCAGCGGTGCCGACATGTCGACCAAGCTCAAGCTGCTGGGGGTGGACGTCGGTTCGATCGGTGATGCCCACGGTGCTACGCCCGGTGCACGCAGCTACCGCTTCATCGACGAAGCCAACAGCGCCTATCGGCGGCTGGTGGTGGATGCCAGCGGCAAGCATGTGCTGGGTGCGGTGCTGGTTGGCGACAACAGCTATTACGACACCTTGCTGCAGTATGCCCAGAACGGCATTGCCCTGCCGGCCGACCCCGCCGCGCTGATCCTGCCGCAAGGCGGCGCAGCACCAGCGCTGGGTGCCGACGCCTTGCCCGACAGCGCCACCATCTGCTCCTGCCATAACGTCAGCAAGGGTGCAGTCTGTGCCGCCATCGACAGCGGTTGCAGCGACCTGGCTGCGGTCAAGGGCTGCACCAAGGCGGCAACCGGCTGTGGCGGCTGCGCGGCCTTGCTCAAGCAAGTCTTCGAGCATGAACTGACGGCCCGCGGTGTAGCGGTGGACAAGAGCCTGTGCGAGCACTTCGCCTACACCCGGCAAGAGCTGTACGGCATGGTGCGGGTGGAGGGCATCCGCACCTTCAGCGAATTGCTCGCACGTCACGGCAAGGGCCACACCGGCTGTGACATCTGCAAGCCGGCGGTGGGCAACATCCTTGCCTCCTGCTGGAACCAGCCGATCATGGACCCGGCGCTGGTGCCGCTGCAGGATACCAACGACACCTTCATGGCCAATATGCAGAAAAACGGCACCTACTCGGTGGTGCCGCGTATTCCGGGGGGTGAAATCACCCCGGACAAACTCATCGTGATTGGCCAGGTGGCCAAGAAGTACGACCTGTACACCAAGATCACCGGCGGCCAGCGCATCGACCTGTTCGGCGCCCAGCTGCACGAATTGCCGCTCATCTGGGGGGAGTTGATCGAGGCCGGTTTCGAAACAGGCCATGCCTACGGCAAATCGACCCGTACGGTGAAGTCGTGCGTGGGCAGTACCTGGTGCCGCTACGGCGTGCAGGACAGCGTGGCCATGGCCCTGCGCCTGGAAGACCGCTACAAGGGCCTGCGCAGCCCGCACAAGCTCAAGTTCGCCGTGTCTGGCTGCACCCGCGAATGTGCCGAGGCGCAGAGCAAGGACATTGGTGTGATCGCCACCGACAAGGGCTGGAACCTGTACGTGTGCGGTAACGGCGGCATGCGCCCGCGGCATGCCGAACTGTTTGCCACCGACCTGGATGACGAAACCCTGGTGCGCTTGATCGACCGTGTGCTGATGTTCTACATCCGCACCGCCGACAAGCTGCAGCGCACTTCGGTGTGGCGTGAAAACCTCGAGGGCGGGCTGGACTACCTGAAACAGGTGGTCATCGACGACAGCCTGGGCCTGGCCAGCGAACTGGAAGCGCAGATGCAGCATGTGGTCGACCAGTATCAGTGCGAATGGGCCAACGCCCTGAACGACCCTGAGAAGCTCAAGCGCTTCCGGACCTTTGTCAACGACCAGCGCGCCGACCCGGACGTGCACTTCGTGCGTGAACGCGAACAACGCCGGCCTGCCGCGCCGCTGCACCTGATCCCCACTGTCGAGGAGGTTGTCTGATGATGCTGTCCAATGCTGCTGTGAACAAACGCGAGAACTGGCAGGCCGTGTGCCGGGCGCAAGACCTGGTGGCCGACTCCGGTGTGGTGGTGTGGCTCGACGGTGCCCAGGTGGCGCTGTTCTATCTACCTGGCCAAGCCCAGGCGCTGTACGCGGTGGACAACCGCGACCCACGCTCCGGGGCCAACATCATCGGCCGCGGCTTGGTGGGGAGCGTGCAGGGTGAGCTGGTGGTGGCGGCGCCTTTGTACAAGCAGCATTTCAGCCTGCACACCGGGGAATGCCTGGAGGACAGCGGGCAGCGCTTGCGGGTGTGGCCGGTGCGGTTGAAGGGTGACGCGGTGGAACTGGCTGTGGCCTGATTCTCGTGCATTGCCAGTGCCGGCCCTTTCGCGGGCTTGCCCGCTCCTACAGGTACAGCGCAGCCCTCAGGCCCTGCGATGACTCTGTGGGAGCGGGCAAGCCCGCGAAGAGGCCCGAACAGGCAGCGCGACCCGGATACGCCACAGGTGGCGATGCGGTAAGCTTGCCGGCATGAACCTCGACACCCGCATCAAGTACCGCCACCTGCTGTGCTTTCTGGAGATTGCCCGGCAGGGCAGCCTGGCCAGGGCTGCCAACGTGCTCGCCATCAGTCAGCCGGCGATCTCCAAGACCCTCAAGGAGCTCGAAGACCTGCTGGAAACCCGGCTGTTCGCGCGCAGCCGCCAAGGGGTCGAGCTGACGCCGGCCGGTACGCGCTTCATGCGCTATGCCGGGCCCAGCGTGCAAGCCCTGCGCGATGGCGTCAGCAGCCTGCGCGGCGAGGCACGGGCGCCGTCGCAGGTCCGCATCGGCGTGCTGTCCACGGTCGAGGGCCTGCTCATGCCCGAAGTGCTGTGCCGCCTGCATCAGCGTCATGAGGCGCTGGTGATCAGGGTAGTCACCGGGGTCAGCGCACAGCTGCTTGGCCAACTGCACCTGGGGGAACTGGAGCTGGTGGTCGGGCGCATGACCGACAGCCCGCAAATCCAAGGTTTGTCGTTCGAGCACCTGTACAGCGAGTCGATGAGCCTGGTGGTACGCCCAGGTCACCCACTGCTGGCCGGCACACCCGTTGAGCGCGGCCAGGTAGGGCGTTACCCCTTGGTCTTGCCGCCTGCGGGTACCACCATCCGCCAGCATGCCGACAGCCTGTTCGTGCAATGCGGCATCCAGATGCCGGCGCAGCGCCTGGAAACGCTGTCCCTGGCGTTGAGCCGGCGCTACCTGCTGAGCAGTGACGGCGTGTGGGTGGCGCCGCGCGATGCCGTGCTGCTCGACCTGCGCCGTGGCGAGCTGGTCGAACTTGACCTGGGGGTGCGTGAACCCGGTGGTTCGGTGGGCATCTGTCGTAATGCGGCCCTGCCGCAAAGCCTGCCGGGGCAGTGGGTGTGTGAAGTGCTGCGCGAAGTGGCCGGGCAGTACCGCGAGGGCGTTTACCCCTGAGCCGGCGCTGTCAGCAGGGCGCTCAGCGCCTTGAGGTTGTCGTCATTGAGGCTGCCACTGGCTGCCATCAGGCGTAGCTGCGCCTGCAGGATGGCATAGCGTTGCCGTGCCAATTGCAGGCGGGTGCGGGTCAGCTGCTGTTCGGCCTCGAGCACATCGTTGCTTATCCGGGCGCCCGCCTCGAAGGCATGTGCGGTCATGCGCAGGTCACTCTGGCTGGAGCGCAGAGCCTGTTGCAGGGCTTGGTACTGGGTGATGCCGCCGGTCAGGTTCAAGTAGGCCTGGCGGGCCATGAACTCGGCCTCGCGGCGTGCATCTTCCAGCTCGTTCCGAGCGGCACCTTGCAAGGCATGGGCTTCGCGGGTGCGGCTCTGGGTGGCGCCCCCGGAATACAACGGTACGCTGAGCTGCACGCCAACCACGGTTTGTGTGTATTTCTCCTCGGGCACTGTCACGTCGTACAGGCTGCCACCGACCGAGGCAAAGCGGCCATGCGCGGCCACCAGGTCGAGGGTGGGCAGGTGGCCGGCCTTTTGCTTTTCCACTTCCTGTTCGGCAATCAGTTGGCGGACCTCGGCGGCCTGCACCTTCAGATTATGCTGGCGGGCCTGGTCCGCCCAGGCAGCCAGCCGTGCCGGTTGCGGGCCGCTGAACGCGACTTGTTCATCGAGCCTGGCCAGGGCGCCCGGGGTGCTCCCGGTCAGCCGGCCAAGAGCCTGCTGACTGAGGCGCAAGGTATTGTCGGCGGCAATCTGCTCGGCCTGTGCCATGTCGTAGCGGGCCTGGACGCGCTGTACCTCGCTCGGGGTTCCTGAGCCCTCACGGCGAAAGCGCTGCGCCTTGTCCAGTTGCCGGCCGAGGGTTCGAACCTGCTGGCGGGTGGTAGCCAATTGGTCCTCGGACAGCAACAGTTCGAAGTAGGCGTCGGCGACGCGCAGCATCAAGTCCTGGCGCGCTGCGAGCAGGTCGATTTCGCCAGCCGTGGCCTGGGCCTTGCCCTGCTCATGGCCGATCACGTTCTGCCAGCGCAGCAGCGGCTGGATCAACACCAGCGCATAGGCATTGGTGTTGTCGCGGTTGCGCCTGAGCGCACCGCTGTGTTCGCGGTCGACCCAGGCTGCGCCGCTTTCAAACGACAGATGCGGCAATAACGTTGCCAACCCTTGCTCAGCCTTCTGCGCTGCGGCCAGCTGGCGCTGTTCGGCTGCGGCATAGGCCATGTCATGCCCCAGGGCCTGCTGGTAGGCTTGGTATAGATCACGCGCCTGGGCCGGGCTGGCGCAAACCAGCGTCAGCACAAGCAAGGCTAGGCGGATGGGGGTGCATTGTCCGAACACGTCGCGGACTCCTTTGCAAGTGAGGGCTTGGGTTGGCGGGAATTGCGCATCAGTAGCACCATCGGCACGCCGATCAGCATCACGCCGCCGAGCAGTCCGAAAAGCATGCTGAAGCCGAGCATCTGCGCCTGCTCCCGGGCTTGGATGAAGGCCAGTAGGGCATTGGCCTGATCGGGGCTGGTCAGGTCGGTGGATAGCCGCCGTGGGTCGAGGCTGGCCAGGTCCCAGCCGCTGGCGACCAGTCGGTTTTCGTCGACGTGTTCGGACAACTGGCGGTAGCGGGCCCAGGAGAAACGCGTTAGCAAGGTTGCGGCAATAGCGATGCCAACGCTGCCACCCAGCTGACGCATCAGGTTCAGTACGCCGGAGCCCACGGAAATGAGCTGCCCCGGCAACTGGCGCATGGCCAGGTTGGTCAATGGGACGAAGATCATGCCCAGGCCGAAGCCGCGAATGATCAGCGGCCAGTAGAGGGTGTCGGGATTGCTTTGCAGGGTGAATTGCGTATGCAGGTACATGGCGTAGCCGTACACCAGGATGCCCAAGCATATGAAGTAGCGCTCATCAATACGGTTTTCCTGCGATAGCTTGCCGATTACCAGAGTGCTGACCGCGCTGGCCAGGGCCCCGGGGAAGATGACAAGGCCGCTTTGGTAGGCGCTCTGTTCGAGTAGCGTCTGCAGCAGCAGGGGTACCATGAACAAGGTGCTGTACAGGCCGAAGCCAACGCAAAAGGCGCAGACCGACCCCAGCAGGAATTCACGGTTGTTGAACAGTGCCAGGTTGACGATCGGATTGGCCACGCGTCGCTCCCAATAGCAGAAGCCCAGCAAGCCCAGCAACGCCAGGGCCAAGCACAGCAGGCTCAGGTTCGACTCCAGCCAGTCCCAGTGCTCGCCGCGCTCTAGCAGGATCTGCAAGCTGCCCACACCCACGGCAAGCAGCACGAACCCCAGGTAATCGATGCTGTGCGGGCGTTTCTCGTTGGCCGAGTCGCCCACGCACAGCCACGCCAGCAGTAAAGCCAACGCCCCGATCGGCAGGTTGATCAGAAAAATCCAGTGCCAGGAAAATTCATCGATCAAGTATCCCCCCACCGACGGGCCCAGCGTGGGCCCCATCATTACCCCGACACCGTACAAGGCCATGCCGGAGCTGACTTTTTCCTTTGGGAACACGTCGTAGATGATCGCCTGCGAAATGCCCAGCAGGCCGCCCCCGGCCAAGCCCTGGATCACCCGCCAGAAAACCATCTGCCACAGCTCCTGGGATAGCGCGCAACCCAGTGAAGCCACTACGAAAAGCGCCGACGAAACCAGGTAGTAGCGGCGCCGGCCAAACCAGGCGGACAGCCAGCCACTGGCCGGCAGGATGACTACGTTGGCGACGATGTAACCGGTCGAGACCCAGGAAATCTCGTCGACCGACGCCCCAAAGCTGCCCATCAGGCTGGGAATGGCGACGTTGACGATCGTCACGTCGAGCAACTCCATCATCGAGATCAGGGTGACCGTCACGGCCACCAGCCACGGGGACCTCATAGGGCTTGCCCGCTGTTGCGGGTATCGACCTCGACGAACACGCTCATGCCTTGGCCAAGCGCCTGCTGCAGGGTGGCGGGCAACTCGCGGAACTCGATGCGCGCCTGTACCCGCTGCACCACCTTGGTAAAGTTACCGGAGGCGTTTTCCTGTGGCAGCAGCGAGAAGCGCGCGCCCGTTGCCGGTACCAGGCTGTGCACCACGCCGGCGAACTGCTGCCCTGGGAAGGCATCGATGCTGATGCGCGCCGGCTGACCGACACGTACCCTGCCGATCTGGGTTTCCTTGAAGTTGGCCACTACCCACAGGTGCTCGGTACTGACCAGACTCAGCAGCTTCTGGCCGGCCACTACGAACTGCCCGGGTTGCACATCCTTGTGAACGATCACTCCCCCTTGGGGTGAGGCATGCCGGGTGTCCTGCAGTTCGATGCGGGCCAGGGCCAACGCCGCTTCGGCGGTCTTGATTCGGTACGCTTCAACTTTCAGTGCAGCCTGATTGGCCAAGGTGCCCTCACGGGCCGCCTTGGCGTTGTCGCGGGCCGCCTGCAACTGATGGCTCAGCGCAGCGAAGCGAGTCTGTGCCGCTTCCAACTCCTGGGTACTGACCACGCCTTGGTCGGCCAGACGCTGTGCCCGCTGGTAGTCGCTGCGGGCTTGGCCAGCGCTGGCCGCCAACTGACCGATGGTCGCCTGTGCTGCCTGGCTACGGGCTGCCGCGCCGCGGACCTGGCTGTCCACCAGGCCAGGCATGCCACCTTGACCAGTCGCCATAAGCGCGCCCAGGTAATTGGCTTGAGCCTGTTCAACACGCTGCTGGTATTCGTCGTCACGTACTTGAAAGAGCAGGTCACCTTCGTTCACCCGCGTGTTCTCATGCACCGGTACCTGCACTACGACGCCACTCAGCCGGGCCCGGATGGGTATGATCACACCGTCCACTTCGGCGTTATCTGTACTGACGTACTGCCTCGCGTACTGCCAGCGTTGCAGCCCCAGCACGGCCAGACCTGCAATGACCAGTATCGATACTGCCAACTTGGCGGACTTGCCTTTCGTCATGTCACACGCTCTCGTCCTTGTCGTTATGGGCCATCGGCCCTTGCTTGTGGCTTTTGTCGCAGGTGCGCACAGGCAGGGCCGTGATGCTCAGCTGGCGGCAGCCACGCAGGTGGCCTGTAGGGTCGCGCTCCCACGCTGCTGCAACTGCTCCAGTACCCCATCCCAAAGTACTGTGCGAGCGACCAGCGCGTCGGCGGCGCTTTTCGCAAGTGTCTGCCGTTGCGCCGGTTCGCTGACGATTTCGGCAATGATGCGTTTGGCTGCAGGGCCGTGATCATCGCCGTCCATCTCGATGTGACGTTTGAGGTAGTAGGTGAACATTGGCACGCTGGCTTCATTGATGGCCCAACGTTGCAGAAGACCGCCGAACATGTCGGGGATGATGTCTTCGCGGCCGAAGAAAAAGTACGCCAGTACCTGTTCGGTGGAACCATGCAGGGCGACATCCAGCGTCTTGCTGACGAACACTTTGGCCGGCAGTGGGATATCGACCATAGTCAGCGCCTGGGCCAGCGGTACACCGGCTTGCAGCAGCGCCTGGAACTGGCGAAATGGGCCGGTGTCTGCACCAATCTCGTCCATGGCGCTGAGGTAGAGATCGAGGTGGCTGATAAAACCACCCTCAGGGTGCTCGTCAGTTTCCTCGCCGGTGACTATTTCGTTGATCAGCCGGGCGGCAATGATATGCCGCGGTGGCAACCACGGTAGGCTGACGCAAGTCAGGTCGCGCTGGATGCGCTTGAGCAGCGTCATGAAGTCCCACACGGCAAAGACGTGGTTCTCCATCAACAGGCGCACGTCATCCAAGGTGCTTATGCGGGTGAACAGAGGGTGTGCCAGGAGGGTGCGGCGTTCGTTTGCAATCAGTTCATCTACGTCGAAAGACATACTCTTTTCCTTGAGTGTGAAATTGGCTCGGGGGGCGTTGATCACTGCCCGTGATTGCCTCGCGGTGGCATTGCCTGCCAGGCGCCGGCGTACGGAAAACGTGCCTTGCAGTAGCGCAAAGCGCCGAAGAAATGCGGTTCCAGCAGTGCCTGGCGGCCCTCGTACCAGCCGCTGGCGACCAGTTGCCGATGCAGGCGTGGCAGGCGCCAGCACGGCACCCGCGGGTACAGGTGATGCTCCAGGTGGTAATTTGAGCCCAAGTGCAGCCAGGTGCTCAGCCGAGCAGTGCGCGAGCGCGCCACCGGCATGACGACGCTGGCTTCGAAAGCATGCTCCTGATAGGCGTTCAGGGCCGAAATCAGCAGGGCCAACAGCAGGCACCCGGCAATGGCCGGCAACAGCAACGGCCACTTTGCGGCCAGCAGCAGCCACAGGGTAGGCCACAACACTTGGCAGGCCAGATTGGCCCTGGCCAGCAAGCGGATCTGCCGATCTGGTAACGGTAGAGTGCCACTGACGTTGGCGCGGGGTAGGGCCAGGCGCACAGTTTGCAGCAGGTACCAAGCAGTGGCGTGCAGGCGCGATACCAGCAGCCGGCTCAGGGCCAAGCGGTAGCGCCGCAGCAAACGCCAGTCGGGGTCTTTGGGGCTACCGTTGTAGCGATGGTGCTGCCAATGGTCGACGAAGTAGCCAGTCACACAAAACCCCGTGAGCATCGAACTCAACAGCACCGCCAGCAGGCAGCTGTTGAGGCGGTTGTCGCTGAGGTTGAAGTGGAAACCTTCATGGCCGAGGATGCCTTGCAGGAAGAGGCCGTACGCCGCCAGCAGCAGTAGCGGTATAGCCAGCGGCCATGCCTGCGGGGCCAGCTTGAGGGTGGCCACCAGCAGCCCCAAGGGGGCGGCAAACAACAGCAGCGCATAGCCGACCACCAAGGCGGTTTCCAGCGGCGACGTCGTCAGCAAGTCGCGGGCCGGGCGTAGCGTGGGTTTGTCCAGTGCCAGTTGCGTCATCGGCCTATTCTCAGTCGATTAGCTCGGGCTTGAGGGTCAACTGCCCGGCCTTGCTCAGGCTGCGCAGGCGCATGCCGATGAAGGCATCGACCAGGCTCGGCAGCCAGCGCGCGGTATACATGGCCAAGCTGCCTAGGAGCGTCAGGCCGCGGTTACGCAGCCCATCCTGGGTGCAGGCACGCACCAGACCATCGCTAGCGTCGTCGAGTTTTTCTTCCAGCGACAGCAGGACGCGCTCGCCGCGCTTGAAGCTGACCAGGCGCTTGACTGACAGGCCGACCCGTTCGGCCGGGTCGTGGATGGCGGTGTCGATAAAACCGGGGAATACCGTAACCACGTCCAGTTGCCCTGGGTACTGCATGCGAAGCACATCTGAATAGGCGCTAATGGCTCGCTTGCTAGTGGCATAGGCGGCCACATAAGGTGCGTTAACCAGGGCAAACAGCGACGACACGTTGACCACCTTGCCGCACTTGCGCAGCAGTGCCGGCAACAACCGTGAGGTCAGATGCCAGGGTGCCAGCAAATTGACTTCTAGCGCGCGCCGCACGTCTTCGTTGACCCCCGATTCGCCGCGTTCCAGTGTCAGCACCCCAGCGTTGTTGACCAGGATATCGATGTCGCCGAACCGTTCGAGGATCGAGTCGGCGGTTTCGTCCAGGCGTTCGCGGTCGCACAGGTCGAGGAGGTAGTAGGCATCGAAATTCAGTGCCGTGTCGGGTTCGAGTCGGTCGATGCCGATCACGGTTGCCCCTTGGCGCTTGAGCTTGCGCGCTGTTTCCAGGCCCAGGCCGCGCGCGGCGCCGGTAATAACGACGATCTTGTTTAGCAGTTTCACAGGGGGGCTCCATTGGCAATGCTGAAGGTGGCGCCTTGCAGATAGTGGTCAAGGTTGGCGGTCATGCTGAAGCGGCCGGGTGGGTGAAATTGCAGGCCGCGAGTACTTGCCAGCCAGTCGCAGCCCAAGTTCGAGCGAATGAAGGCTAGGCCGCCGAGCATCTGGTGGGCCAGGTCGGAGGCGCTGGCCAGTTGCTGCTCGATGCCGTACCGCGTCAGCAACAGGCGCGCCAGCAAGTCATCGGCGTTGCCTTGCGAGTGATCGACCTCGTGGGCCAGACCCTCCAGCGCACTCAGGCACAACTGCAGCTGGCAGGCCAGTTGTACCCGTTGATGGTCGCTCCAGCGGCGTTCGTCGATGGCCCATTCCACCAGCCCCATGCAAGCACCCAGGTAGCTGGCACTGATCAGCAGCTCGAACCAGATGAAACCGATCGTCTGTACGTCGCCCAATTGCGATTTCAGCCCGGCAGAGAAGATCATCTTGTTGCTCACATAAACATCTTCCAGCCGCAATTCCAGGCTCTGCGCTGCGGCCAAGGCAGTATTGGCCCAAAACGGGTGATGGCTGATACCGGGGGCGGTGGCAGGGATAAGGGCGATCATCAGTTCGTCACCGTGTTCGGTGGCGCGGCTGTAGCTTGCGGTCAGCAGGTCCATCGAGCGACTCAGGCTGCACGGTTGCTTGCTGCCGCTCAGGCGTACGCCATCGGCCAATTGTACGGCCTCCATGCCGGCATCCAGGATGCCGCCGCCGGGTACGCCCTCAGCGAAGCCAGAGGCCAGCAACAGGCGTTGCTGTGCAATCGCTGACAACAGCAGGCCTTCCGTACCTGCACTTTTAGTGGCAACGGTTACCAGGCTGGCCACGGAAAACTGGTGCATGGTGCTGGCCACTGCCAGCGAAGGCGACAGGGCGCCCAGGGCCAGCTGCACCTGCAATGCTTCACGGGCGGTGGCGCCCAGGCCGCCCCCAGATTGGGGCACCAGCAAGGCTACCGGCCCGGTGTGTTTGAACCAGTCCACTACTGGACTATCCGCGGCCTCGCGCTGTTCGAACGGCAGCTCGGTCAGCAGCTTGGCAAAGTCCGGGGCAAAGCGATGCAGGGTTTCCCGGGCGTTGTGCAGGAGTGACAGAGGCATGACATCAATCCTTGATCTGGCTGTTCGGGAACAGGCCATGGATGATGGCGCTGATGTTGTCGCGGATCGCCTGACGGGCCACCGGGTCGAGCATGTCGGCGAGCATCGGCAGACCCAGATCGAAACAGGAGTTGAAGGCGATGCTGGCGCCCTCGGCGGTTTCGCTGACTTGCCATGAGCCGGAAAAGTGGTCGATGTCGCCCGCTGTCTGGCGGAAATGGATATGCAGGTTGGCTGGGTCGAAGACGTCACGTTCCTGCCATTTGAGGATGCCGCTGTGGAAATTCACTTCCCAGTTGCTCAAAACCTCGTGCTCATGGACCGTTTCGATCTCGATGTTGCGCACCGACTTACATAACTGTGGATAGATGCTGAAGTTGCTGATGGCGGCGTACACCTGCTCGGCACTCTGGCTGGGAACATGGGCATTCAGGCTGACTTCTTTCATTTCGTTGTCCTATTCAAAGGTACGGGCAAGGGCGCGGGCGAAACCGCCGAGTAGCCATTCAACGTCGCTATCGCTATACAGGGCGGGCGGAGTGAGGCGGATAACCCGATGAGCGTTGAGCGAGTGGTTGACCACAATGCGTTGGTCGATCAGGTGCATGACCATATTTGCCGCCAACCCGGCATCGGTGAACTCCACGCCTATCAAAAGCCCGGTGCTGCGCAACTGGACTTCGGCGCCCCGCGGGTGTTGCCCGAGAATGTCCGCCAGACCCAGTTGCAGGCGTTCGCCCAGGGCGGCTGCACGTGGCACCACCTGTTCAAGTTGCATCACTTGCAAGGTCGCCATCACTGCCGCCATAGCCAACGGGTTGGCGCCGAAGGTGGTGGTGTGCATCAGCGGGTTGCGGTTGAGCGGGGCCTGCATGTCGGCCGTGCAGACCATGGCGCTAACCGGCACGCAGCCCCCAGACAGGCTTTTGCCGACAAGCAGGATGTCCGGGGTAACGCTTTCGTGATCGCAGGCCCACCAGCGCCCGGTGCGGCCCAAGCCGGACTGAATTTCATCGGCGATCAGCACCGCGCCGTACTGGTCGCACAGCCGACGCACCTGTTGCAGGTAGCCTGCGGCAGGCACGATCACCCCGGCTTCGGCCTGCACAGGCTCGAGAATCACGCAGGCGCGCTCGGGCTGGGCCTGCAACTGCTTACGCAGCGCTTCGATATCTCCAAATGGCACGAAGTGGCTGTGGCCCAAGCGGTCGTCGAATGGTGAGCGATATAGCTCGCGCCCGGTTACTGCAAGCGCCCCAAGGGTCTTGCCGTGGTAACCACCATGGGTCGAGATAACTTGCTTACAGCCGTTCAACCAGGCCAGCTTGAGGGCGGCCTCAGTGGCTTCGGTCCCGGAGTTGCAGAAGTAAACGTACTGCAGCGGTGCAGGGCAAACTGCAGCCAGGGCTGCAGCGGCCTGGGCCTGGAACGGGTTGAGCAGCAGCTTGCTAGCCATCGGGTGGCTGTGCAACTGGCGGCTGACTGGTTCGACCACGCGCGGGTGTGCATGGCCGAGTAGGAATACGCCATAGCCACCGGCATCAAGGTAGCGATTGCCGTCCATGTCGAAGAGGTAGGCGCCTTCGCCGGCCACTTCTACAGGCAGGTTCATCATTGCTGCCAGACGGGCATAGCCAGCGTTGACATGGTCACGGTACTGCGCGCGCACACGCTCGCCATTGAGCCCTTCAGGCAGGGCGGTGAAGCTGTTCATCGTTCAGGCCTCCATGGCCAGTTCGCCACGGCTTGTACCCGCTGCCGGAATCTTCAGCATGCGTTGCATGGCCGATAGCTTGGGCGACAGTCGCGCCAAAGTCAGTGCCAGCTCCTGGCGCGGTGAGCGCAGCGCCAGGCGTTGGGCAGGTAGCAGTTGATCCAGCGAGCTGGGCAGCGGCTGCAGAAGGCTGGCGTAGCGGCATAGTTGGGTGGCGCGACCCAGGGCGGCACGAATGTTCTCTTCCAGGGCTGGCAGGAACACCGGGCGCACCAGGCGTTCGTAGATGTCCGGGTTCATGCAGCGCGGGCGCTGGAAGGGCTTACCTTGGTCGTGCATTTCGGCGCACATGAGGTCAAGCAGGGTACGGATATCCAGCGCCTGAGGACCGTTGCTAAGAAAATAGTCGTTGCCGATCAGGCGCTGGTCCAATGCGCTGGCTATGGCTGCCGCAGCCACGTCGCGGGCGATCACGTCTACACGTCCGTCTTCTGGGCACGGGATGATTGGCAGATAGCCCGACATCATCAGCCCCATGGTCAGGTGGAAGCCTTGCAGCATCGGCATGTGGCCGCTGTGGCTGTCGCCGATGATGATCGACGGGCGGAAGATCGACACCGCCACGCCGGCCTCACGTACCAAGCTTTCAGCCTGGCGCTTGACCACTTCGTACGGGGTCGAAGGCATGACTCCGGGGTGGTAGGCGCATGGGTGGGTGAAAGCGGTGCTGATGTGGTACAGCGGCACATCGGCGTCGCGGACGAACTCGAGCACCTGTTCGGTACCTTGGTAGTTGACCGAGAATACTGCTTCGGCGTGGCCATCCAGCCGGGTGATAGCCGCGCAGTGGATGACCCAGTCGACACGTTTGATCAGGGCCAGGTAGTCCGCACTGGAAAGCCCCAGACGTGGTTGGCAAATATCCCCGCGCAAGGTTTCCACTCCGGGATGGCGGATGCTGCTGCGACGGGTCAGACAGACCAGGTGGTAGCGGTCGGCCAGTTGGTCGATAAGGGTATCGCCCAGTACGCCGGCGCCGCCGGTAAGGAAAACAGTCAGCCGTGAGGGTCCTGACATGGGCTAGCACTCCTTGCTCGCTAGGTTGATGAAGTGGCATGTGCCACGGCGCCCGACTGCCAGACAGCCGCGGGGGGCCAAGGACCGGAACGATTAAAAAAGCCGACCTGAGTGCCCATGGTTACAGGCGGCCGGCAAGCGACCCGGCGCCTGGTGGTGGAGACCCCGGTTGGCGCGGGCTGGAGGGGATGATGGCGATTTACAACTGCGGTTTCTTGAACGAATCGCTTGTATTGCGCAGCACCATGGCAACGCGGCTTGGTGACATGCCGACCATGCGTCGCATCATGCGTGTAAGGTGGGCCTGGTCAGCGAAACCACCGGCGATCGCTGCGTCGCTGAGGCTGGCACCATGTGCAAGGGCGTGGCAGGCACGCTCCAGTTTGCGCCAGATGATCCACTGCGACAGCGGCACACCCATCTGCCGGGTGGCAAAAAAGCGCAGACGTGGGCTGGACAGGCCCACCGCGCTGGCCGCGCGGGATACCGCGCCAATGCCCGCCCAGTCCTGGCGTAGCAGGTGCAGTGCATTGGTCAGGCGCGGGTCGAAGCTTTCTGGTGGCACCAGCTTGAGTTCCAAGGCAGCCACCACCTCATGAAAGCAGGCGGCTTGGCGCACGCAATCGACGATGTCCTGGCTGACCGCGGTCTTACCGCTTTCATCAAGCAAGGCTTTGAGCGCACGGCCCAGTGGTGCATCTGGGTAGAAGTACAGAAAAGCGACGCGGTCAGGGTTGGGCAGTGACCTGTGGTCTACCGAAGGCCCGATCAGTACCCCGGGGGCGCTGAGGGTCTGCGTGCCAAACTCCACGGTGATGTCATGGCGCAGGCCGATGCATAACTGGATAGCGACATGGGCGTGGGCGGCAGTCTGGTCGGACTTGCCGGTGTAGCCCAGCCAGTACTCACCGAAAGTTACTGCGCCGTCCCATCTCATCGTGCATCCCTGAAGCCTGGTCTGGATAGCTGGGCCGCACTTGGGCCAGTACCCCGAAAGCGGCAGATGATAGCGTTCTGGTATATCTTGGTCGACACAAAGCGTGACGAATGATTTTTTGCATTGATCCAGGCTTTTCTGCCGTGCGCGAGGCTGTGGAACTATTCCCTCTTTGTTGGCTCTTATGCCGGTAGCCATGGGTTGGGGACGCCTGATAAGCTCGCGGCTTCTACCCTGATTGCCCTTATGGCGCATGAACAAGGAAATGACATGAAACAGCATCGTTTGGCGGCTGCGGTTGCCCTGGTTGGCCTGGTACTGGCTGGCTGTGATCAACAGGCCAGCAGCCCCGAGCTGAAGACCCCGGCGCAGAAAGCCTCCTACGGAATCGGCCTGAACATGGGCAAGAGCCTGGCTCAGGAAGGCATGGAAGACCTTGATTCCAAAGCAGTCGCCCTCGGTATCGAAGACGCCGTTGGCAAGAAAGAACAGCGTATCAAGGACGAAGAGCTGGTAGAGGCCTTCACCTCGCTGCAGAAACGTGCCGAAGAGCGCCTGGCCAAGGCCAGCGAAGAAGCCGCCTCTGCTGGCAAGAAGTTCCTTGAGGAAAACGCCAAGAAGCCGGGTGTCGTCACCACCGCTTCGGGCCTGCAGTACGAAGTGATCAAGAAAGCCGACGGCCCGCAGCCCAAGCCGACCGACGTGGTGACTGTCCACTACGAAGGCAAGCTGATCGATGGCAAGGTCTTCGACAGCTCCGTCGAGCGCGGCAGCCCCATCGACCTGCCGGTGAGCGGCGTCATCCCGGGTTGGGTCGAAGGCCTGCAACTGATGCACGTTGGCGAGAAGTACAAGCTGTTCATCCCGGCTGAACTGGCCTACGGTGCACAAAGCCCAAGCCCGCTGATCCCGGCCAACTCGGTACTGGTGTTCGATCTTGAACTGATCGCCATCAAGGACCCGGCCCAGCTGCAAGGCGCTGAGCCGGACGCTGAAGCCCCCGCTGAAGCGCCTGCCGAAGCCCCTGCCAAGTAATACTGGCTGTTTGCCGAAAACGCCCCGTCTTTACGGGGCGTTTTCGTTTTAGCTGCTTGGACGAACCTGCCACTGCTGATACTGTCCGAGGAAATGCAGCGTGAAGAAGTAGGACGCTTCTGACGCAAGTCGCTCGCGGCGCTGGTAGCAACAGCCTGTAACGACTGTGTAAAAAACGCCCGATCTGACCGGGGCCCTTGCCTGGCAGGCACCCAGGGTCAGAAACTGTGGCCTGTTCACAAGGTTATCCACAATAAATGTGGATAACCTTTTCCCTCTCGGAGGTTCCATGAGCGCACCCTGGAATTTCGCCCGTTTCCTGCCCTTGGCCGAGCGCCTGCTCAGCCGCGGCCGGTTGCCGGCCTTGCTGTTCGCCGTGGCGCGCAAAGGCCCACGCCTTGGCCAGTTGCGTGACGACGTGAAATTGCTGCAGTCGCTGTGCCTGGCCTGGTGGCGCGGCGAGTACCGCGCCATCAGCCCCAAGGCGCTGGTGACCATCGTCGCTGGCCTGCTGTATTTCGTCAGCCCCATCGACGCTATCCCCGACTGGTTGCTGGGCGTCGGGTTCCTCGACGACATCGCAGTGCTGGGCTGGGTACTGAAAACCGTGGCCGACGAACTGGCCCGCTTCAGGGCCTGGCGCGACAGCCAGGCACCCGAGCGGCTACGCGTGGTCGAGCGGCTGCCCGCGACACCGGAAGCACTGCGCCTGGAGCGTAATACCCGGTAAAACCGAACTTTTGAGTAGCTGGCCTGGCTTGGAGTCTGTCGGCTACAATGACACCTACAGACATTCGAGACTCGTCCATGGATAAGCTAAGCCTGCACGCCAAAAAAGCGTGGTTCGCCAAGCATCGCACTGCGAATTTCGACAGCAGCCTGCGCCTTGAAGGCTTTATCGTGCCGCCAGACGAAGGCAAGGCGAAGTTGCCTGCCCGTGCTGCTGCACGGGAAGCTGTGCGGCAACTCAAGGCTTGAGTGTCGACAAGTATGGGGTTTATCAAGACCCTGATTGCTACCCTGACACGGACGTCCTGAAGAACCTTCTCAACCTGCGCAATGCAGCGGATCTGGCGGATGCTGAGCGTTACCTCACCCAGGTAGCGGCATCGCAACTGGAGTTCGAAGAGCCTCCATACGATCTAGGTACATTAAAACGAATTCACCGCTGTCTGTTTTCCAGTATCTACAGTTGGGCTGGAGAAACTCGATCCGTATAGATCAGCAAGGGCCATAGCCACTTCTGTGTACCGGACCGTATCGAGCCAGAGGTAGCGAAAGAATTTTCCAGAATGGCGCGGGCGGGCTGGTTTGAAGGCTACTCTCGTGATTCGCTCGTGGTTTCGGTTGCTCAATCGTATGGAACATTGAATGTCGCTCATCCCTTCCGTGAAGGTAATGGTCGGGCTCAACGTGTTCTGTTTGAATGGCTAGTCGTGAACGCTGGTTTCGAGATTACCTGGGGAAGGGTTGACCAGGAGCAGTGGGTAGCGGCGAATATCGAGTCTTTTCAAGGCAATGACCAGGCTTTGGAGCTCGTCTTCAATCAATGTATCGGCGCTCCGATCAGGGAAGCCAACGGTCCACCTTGATACTTGTTCTCTGATTCTGTGTGCATCAGTGAGTGCAAGCTGGCGGTGACATTCATTGACAGGCCGACCTCGTCTGTCGATACCCGCTCTCAAGCACGCCTGCTGGAAATCTCTTACAATGAGATATAACAGAAGGGGAGCAGCCCGATTGCCGTTCGCTATTGGCTGTCATCCGGTTGGATGAGAGGGCAGGGTTGCCGCGCTGTATTGCAACGCCTATGCCGGCTCCCCCAGATAGGCCGTATGGATTGCATGCTGTAATCCTTGTTGAAGGGGTTTGTAATGGGTATTCAGGTCATCAGCCGCGACGGTCAGCCCGAGTACGCCGTGGTTCCCTGGGAGCAGTACCAGGCGCTGCTGCAGGCTGCAGGGCAGGCACCTGCCGAGGCCGCTGCCAGCGAGCCGGCTCCCGCCGCAGCCGTTGCCGCGCTGCCGGCGTTCAGTGAAGTTGCACAGATCCGCCAGGCCAAGGGCATTGCGCCTGAACAACTGGCGCGTAATGTTGGGGTCAGCCCGGCCTACCTGGCCATGATCGAATCAGGCGAACGCCACCCGGATGCCGCCATCCGCCGTGCCCTGGCCTGGCACCTGGGGGTCGCGGGCTGGAGCGAGCCATCATGAGCCAGGTCAGGATCAGCCGTCAGCATTGGGACAACCTGCTGGGCGAGCTTGACCTGGCCCGCCGTCAACGTCACTTGCTGACTTACCGAGCGCTGATCGAGCGCTTGCAATTGCCCAGCCCGGCCATGCAGACACTCACCGCTGCGCTGGAATACCTGGCGGTGCTGGACGCGCGTGCCGAGCAACCGCTACGCAGTTCGTTGGTCATCAGCCAGGGCGCCAGCCGCTTGCCGCGTACCGGCTTTTTCGAATGCGTAGAGCGCCTGGGGCGCTTCTCCGGCCCGATCGACGGTATGGAGGCCGCGTCGTGGCATGCTTCCGAAGTGGTGCGGGTGTTCGAATACAGCTACCCCGAAAGCGCCTGATCGCCAGCTGCACCAGGTTTTATCCAGGCAGGCATGAAATGAAAGGGCCGGGCATTTGCATGCCCGGCCCTTGTTGTGTCGCGACAGCCAGCGGCCTTACTTCTTGGCCACTTTGCTGCTGGCGCTGAGGTAGTCGATCAGGATGCGACCGGTTTCTGCCAGGTAGGCGTCGTCTTCCGGCTTGGTGTTTTCATCCTCGGCCGGCAGCGCGTCTTCGTCCTCTTTCTTCAGCTCTTTGAGCGGTTCTTCACCCTTGGCCTTGCGGCGGGTGTTTTCCAGCGCCAGTTGTTTCGCCTCGATCTCGTCGTGGCGGGCACGGCGGTCCTGCTCGTTGAGGCTGACGGTTTTCTCGTTCATCAGCTTCTGGGTCAGGGCCAGGCGGTCGCGGATGTAGGTGAACTCCGCATCCTTGTCGCTACGTGCCTCATGCTGGGCCTTGAGCTGCGCCAGGAACGGTTTGAACGGGTCGGCAGCGGGCTTGACCACCGGGCGGATGGTGTCCCACGGCATGGCCTCGGGCAGGGCGCTTTCGCCGATTTCCTTGGTGTCGATGATCGATGGGTAGTCGATGTCCGGCAGTACGCCCTGATGCTGGGTGCTCTGCCCGGATACCCGGTAGAACTTCGCCAGTGTCAGCTTCAGCTCGCCATGGTTGAGCGGCTGGATGGTCTGCACGGTACCTTTGCCGAAGGTCTGGCCGCCAATGATCAGCGCGCGGTGGTAGTCCTGCATGGCACCGGCGAAAATCTCCGAGGCCGATGCCGAGAGGCGGTTGACCAGCAGCGCCAGCGGCCCTTTGTAGAAGGCACCCGGGTTTTCGTCTTCCAGCACGTCGACCCGGCCATCGCTGTTGCGCACCAGCACCGTCGGGCCTTTCTCGATGAACAGGCTGGTCAGTTCGGTGGCTTCCTGCAACGAGCCGCCGCCGTTGTTGCGCAGGTCGATGACCACGCCGTCGACTTTCTCTTTCTGCAGCTCGGTGAGCAGTTTCTTCACGTCACGCGTGGTGCTCTTGTACTCCGGGTCGCCGGCGCGGTAGGCCTTGAAGTCCAGGTAGAAGGCCGGGATCTCGATGATGCCCAGCTTGTAGTCACGCCCGTCTTGCTTGAGCTTGAGCACCGACTTTTTCGCCGCCTGCTCTTCCAGCTTCACCGCCTCGCGGGTGATCGACACGATCTTGCTGGTCTGGTCGCTCGGTGCGTTGCTGGCCGGGATGACTTCCAGGCGCACCACCGAGCCTTTCGGGCCGCGGATCAGCTTGACCACTTCATCCAGGCGCCAGCCGACCACGTCGACCATTTCCTTGTTGCCCTGGGCGACACCGATGATCTTGTCTGCCGGTGCCACCTGCTTGGTCTTGGCTGCCGGGCCGGCCGGCACCAGGCGTACGATCTTGACCTGGTCGTTGTCGCTTTGCAGCACTGCGCCAATACCTTCCAGCGACAGGCTCATGTTGATGTCGAAGTTTTCCGCGTTGTCTGGCGACAGGTAGTTGGTGTGCGGGTCGTAGGACTGGGCGAAGGTGTTGATGTAGGCCTGGAAGATATCTTCGGCACGGGTCTGGTCCAGGCGCGCCAGCTGGTTCTTGTAGCGCTTGGTCAGGGTTTCCTGGATCTGCTTGGGCTCTTTGCCGGCGATTTTCTGGCGCAGCACTTCGTCTTTCACGCGTTTGCGCCACAGGTCGTCAAGCGCAGCCTGGTCCTTCAGCCATGGCGCGTCCTTGCGGTCGATCAGCAAGGTTTCCTTGGTGGTGAAGTCCATTTTGTCCACGCCCTTGTTCAGCTCGGCCAGGGCGAAGTCCAGGCGTTGCTTGACGCGGTCGAGGTAGCGCTTGTAGATGGTGAAGCCCGGGTCGAGGTTGCCGCTTTTGAGGAAATCGTCGAATTGCGTTTTCCACTTGTCGAATTCGGCGATATCGGCCGCGGTGAAGTAGCTGCGCGCCGGGTCCAGCAGCTTGATGTAGCTGTCATAGATGATGACCGAACGGGCGTCATCCAGTGGCGGCTTGCTGTAATGGTGGCGCTTGAGCAACTCCACCACATTGAGGCTGGCGACGATCTCGTCGCGGTCGGGTTGCAGGCTGTCCCATTTGTTGGCGGCCGCTGCATTGCCGCCGAGCGCGAGGCTGCCCAGGCCGATCATCATGGCCAGGGCGGTGCTAGGGAGGAAATGCTTCATGCTGATTCGACGTGGGGGCAATTGATCACGCATAGTAGGCCGTCTTTTCCGTTCGCCGGTTCCAGAAGAGCCGGGCGCATACTGCAAAAAGCCTGGGCACAACGATCCCAGGCTCGGTCATATGATTCAACTATGGAGGCACTGTGAAGGCATTGCAAGGCGTTGACGGACATGTGACCTGGGTCGAGGCCGAACGCCCGACCTGTGACGCGGGCCAAGTGCGCATCCGCGTGGCTGCGGCGGGGTTGAACCGCGCCGATTTGCTGCAGATGAAAGGTTTGTACCCACCGCCGCCAGGTGCCAGCCCGTACATGGGGCTGGAGTGCTCCGGGGTGGTCGAAGAAGTGGGCGCTGGCGCAGCCTGGCGCGTGGGTGATCGGGTCTGCGCGCTGCTGGCCAGCGGTGCCATGGCCGAGGAAGTGGTGGTCGACGCCCGCCACGTACTGCCGGTGCCCGAAGGCCTTGGCCTGCATGAAGCCGCTGCACTGCCGGAGGTGTACGCCACTGCCTGGCTGAACATCTTCCAGCTTGGTGCGCTGAAGGCGGGCGAGAAGGTCCTGGTGCACGCCGGTGCCAGCGGCGTCGGCTCGGCGGCCATTCAGCTGTGCAAGGCGTTTGGCAGCCCGGTCTGGGTCAGCGTCGGCTCGGCGGACCGCCTGGCCTATTGCCAGGCCTTGGGCGCAGCAGGTGGCGTGGTGCGTAACCAGAACCTCGACGCGCTGGAAGGGCTGGGCCCGTTCGACGTGATTCTCGACCCGGTGGGGGCCAGCTATGGTGAACTCAACCTCAAACTGCTGGCCCGTGACGGGCGCTGGGTGATCATCGGCCTGATGGGCGGCCGCACGTTCGAGCTGGACCTGGCACAGGTACTGGGCAAGCGCCTGGGGATCACCGGTTCTACCCTGCGCAACCGTGATGACAGCTTCAAGGCCGAGCTGCTGCGCGAGTTGCAGCAGCAGGTGTGGCCGCTGTTCAGCGAAGGGCGCCTGTCGCCGCAGCTGGTCGATACCTACCCTGTGGAGTTCGCCCAGGCGGCGTATGCCGAGCTGGAGACCAACCAGGTGTCGGGCAAGTTGGTGATGGTGGTCGACCCGAGCCTGGCTTGAGGTTGCCGGGGCTGCTGAGCAGCCCATCGCGACACAAGGCCGCTCCTACAGGAGGTTGCATTTGCCTGTAGGCGCGGCCTTGTGTCGCGAACGGGGCGCAAAGCGCCCCTATGGCCCTCAAGTCCAACTCAAGACAGGCCAGCCATTCTTCTCGGCGTGCTCGCGCAACACCCCATCCGGGTTCACCGCATACGGGTGATCCACCTTCAACAACAACGGCAGGTCATTCCTCGAATCGGAATAGAAGCTCGCCCCCTCCAGGTTCTCCTGCTCCTGGTCCAGCCATTCCAGCAGCCGGGTAATCTTGCCCTCGCGGTAGGTCAGTACCCCATGGGTGTTGCCGGTATACACCCCGTTCACCGCCTCCAGCTCGATCGCCAGGTATTCGTCCACGCCCAGGCGCGCCGCAATCGGCCCCACCAGGTGCGTGCCCGAAGCGGAAATGATCAGAATGCGATCGCCGCGCTTGCGGTGCTCGGCAATGCAGCGGCAGGCGTCGCCGTAGATGATCGGTTCGATCACCTCTTCAACCCACGGCTCCACCAAATGCTCGACTTCCTCCAGGGTGCGCCCGGCTATCGGCTCCAGGCTGAAGGCCATGTAGTCCTCCATCTGCAGGTGGCCTTTGCCGTACGCTTCCATCAGCTCATGGTCGCGGCGCAGGAATTCCTTGCCATCGACCCAGCCCAACCGGGCCATCTGTTCACTCCACAGCGACGCGCAGTCGCCGTGGATCAGGGTTTCGTCCAGATCGAAAATTGCCAATGCCATCGTGTTGCATCTCCTTAGGCCACTTCGCGTAGCGCCGTGGGGTCGATCGACAGGCTCACCCGTTGCCCGTCTTCATGCAGGTCGGCCGGTGAGCGGTTGAGTACGTCGACCACCAGTTCCACGCCACGCACTTGAACGCGGTAGCGGATCACGTTGCCCAGCAGGCTATGGCTGCGTACCTCGGCGTCGCGCTCACCCGCCAGGCCCAAGGTGATGGATTCCGGGCGGATCGCCAGGCGGCAGGCTATCGGGCGTTGCAGCAGGCGGCTGGCGCTGTCGGCGTCAAGCAGGTTGTAGTTGCCGATAAAGCCTGCGGCAAACAGGTCCACCGGCGCAGTGTAAAGGGTTTCGGCATCGCCGCTTTGCACAATGCGCCCCTGGTTCATCAGGAAGATACGGTCGGACATGGTCAGCGCCTCTTCCTGGTCGTGGGTGACGAAGATGGTCGTCAGCCCCAGTTCGCGCTGGATCGCGCGAATTTGCTCGCGCAGGTGCTTGCGGATACGTGCATCCAGTGCCGACAGCGGCTCGTCGAGCAGCAGCAGGCGTGGCCGGGTGACCAGCGAGCGGGCCAAGGCCACGCGCTGGCACTGGCCGCCCGACAACTGGTGCGGGTAGCGCCCGGCAAAGGTGCCCAGCTCGACCAGGTCCAGTGCCTCGCGCACGCGCCGCTGGCTTTCCTCGGCCTTGACCTTCTGCATGCGCAGGCCAAAGGCAACGTTCTGCTCCACAGTCATGTTGGGGAACAGCGCGTAACTCTGGAACACCATGCCGATGCCGCGTTGCTGCGGGCTCAGCGGCACGATGTCGTGGCCGTCCAGCAGGATCTGCCCGCGGTCCACCGGGGTGAGCCCGGCGATGCAACGCAGCAGCGTGGACTTGCCGCACCCGGAGGGGCCGAGCAGGGTGACGAATTCGCCGCGCTCGATGTGGCAGTCGATGTTCTCGAAAACCGGGTTGCCGGCATAGCTCTTGTGCAATTGCTGTACGCTGACGAAGCTCATGTCAGGTCTTGTCCTTGTTCAGGCGGTTGGCAACCCAGGTCAGTACCAGCACGAAGGCGAAGTAGGAAATCACCAGCGCGCTGTTGAAGTGGCCGCTGCTGTTGCGCATGTTGTTCAGGTACACCTGCAGGGTCTCGTAGCGGGTGCCGACCAGCAGGTTGGCGAACACGAACTCCCCGAACAGGAACGAGAACGACAGCAGCAGCGCCACCATCAGGCCCTTGCGCAGGTTAGGCAGCACCACCAGTAGTGCGGCTTGCCAGGCGCTGGCGCCCAGCAGCTGGGCTGCGTCCATCAGGTCGTGCAGGTGAATGGCCTGCAGGTTGTTGGTGATCGCCCGGTACATGAACGGCAGGGCGATGGTGAAGTAGCAGCCGATCAGGATCCACGGCGTGCCGACCATGGCCATCGGCCCGCTGCCGTACAGCTGCAGCAGCCCTACCGACGACACCACCGGCGGTACCGCGAAGGGCAGCAGGATCAGGATGTTCATCAGCCCGTCCAGCCTGGGGAAGTGGTAGTGGACCACGAACAACAGGGGCAGGATCAGTACCACCGACAGCAGCAGCGCCCCCACGCAGACCAGCAGCGACTGGCCGAACGCCGCCAGGAAGCGGGGTTCGCTCCACAACGCGATGTACCACTTGAACGTCAGGCCGCTGGGCAGCAGGCTGGCCGACCAACTGGTGGCCAGCGAGTAGAGCAGGGTGCCGGCCAGGGGCAACAGCAGAATCAGGAACAGCAGGTAGACCACGGCGCGGTGGTACCAGCCGCCGGCACGGGTTTCAGCGCGCATGGTAGCTCCGTTTCAGTAGCCATTGGTGCACCACCGTGACCAGCGTCATCAGCCCTACCAGAACCATTGCCAGCGCGCTGGCCAGGTTGGGGTCGAGGCTGATGTCACCGGCCACCAGGCCAGCGATGCGGATCGGCAGTACGTTGAAGTTGCCAGTGGTCAGCGCGTACACGGTGGCGTACGCGCCAAGGGCATTGGCCAGCAGGATGACGAAGGTGCCCAGCAGGGCCGGGGTCAGCACCGGCAGGCCGATGTGCCGCCAGAACTGCCAGTGGCTGGCGCCCAGCAGTGCTGCCGATTCACGCCAGTCTTCGCGCAGCGCGTCGAATGCCGGGTACAGCAGCAGCACGCCCAGCGGGATCTGGAAGTAGGTGTACACCAGGATCAGGCCGTTTCTGGAATAGATGCTGAAGTCTTCCAGCAGGCCGATCTGCTTCAGCAGCAGGGTCAGGGCGCCGTTGAAACCGAGCAGGATGATGAAGGCAAAGGCCAGCGGCACCCCGGCGAAGTTGCTGGTCATGTTGGCGAAAGCGCTGACGAAGTCGCGCAGCCTCGAGTCTACCTGGCGCAGCGAATAGGCACCGAGGGTAGCGATGACGATACCGAACAGGCTCGACCAGAAGCTGATCTCCAGGCTGCGTTGCAACGCCTGCAGGTAGAACTTAGAGGTGAACACCTTGCTGAAGTTGGCCAGGCCCCAGCCGGCTTCCGACTGCAAGCTGTTGATCGCCACCCAGGCCAGTGGGGCGATCTGAAAGATGACGAAGAACACCGCGAACGGCAGTAGGCACAGCAAGGCCAGGTAGCGGCTGCGGTTCACTTGAGCAACTCCCTGCATACCGTTTTGTCGTGCGCCACGCCCAGCAGCTCGCAGATGGTGCCGCATAGCTCGGTCTGCTGTGGCTTGGCGGCCGGGTCAAGGCTGAAGGCTTCGCCAAAGACGAACAGCGGCACTTCGCGTTCCTCGGTGAGCAAGCCATTGTGCGAGCGGTCGTTGTTCATGCCGTGGTCGGCAGTGACCAGTACCTGGTAGCCCTCTTCGAGCCAGCCTGGCAGGTAGTCGGCCAGCAGGATGTCCACGCTGCGCGCGGCATTGCGGTACTGGCTGCTGTCCAGGCCATGGTGGTGGCCGACATCATCGATGCTCATGGGGTGCAACAGCAGAAAGTTCGGGGCGTGCCGCCGGCGCAGGTACTCGCCGTCGGCCAGCAGGTGGGAGTCGGGGTAACGGTCGTCCCAATAGAACAGCCCGTGCTGGATCGGCAGCTTCGGGGCGTGGGTATGGCGGTCGCGCTGCGGATCGAAAGGCGAGCGGTTATACAGCTCGCTCATCCAGTGATAGGCCGCTGCCGCCGTGCCCAGGTTGGCCTCGCGCGCGTAGTGGAACACGCTGCGTTGGTTGGACAGGCGGTTGACGCCGTTGTGCACGATACCGCTGTCGATGGGCGCTACGCCGGTGAGGATGCACTCGTACAACGGCCGTGACAGCGATGGCAATTCGCATTCCACGCGGTACAGCGCGGCGCGGTCGGCCTCGACATAAGCGTGCAGGTGGCCCATGGCATGGTGGGCGACCTGGTAGTTGAGGCCGTCGAGCAAGACCAGGATGACGTTGTGTTGCATGGTGGCTCCCAATGAGCTGCAGGCGGTTCTAGCTGAAAGTTGCAAGCTGCAAGAAGAAGCCGGCATGGCGCTAACTGGCTTCCACTTGTAGCTTGCAGCTTGAAACTTGAAGCTTCTTCATTCCATCTCGATGATCACCTGCTCCTGCCACATTTGCGGCAGCTTCTTCGAGGTCGTTTCCCAGGCTTCGGCATTCTTGATCGGCTGCGCAGCTTTGTATTGCTCATTGGGCAGCAGTTTGGCCTGCACGTCTTCCGGCAGCTTCATGTGCTCGGCCCGGATCGGCCGTGCGTGCCCCTTGGCCAGGTTGATCTGCCCGGCGTCGCTGAAGATGTATTCACGCGTCAGCTTGGCAGCATTGGGGTGCTTGGCGTATTTGTTGATCACCGTGGTGTAGCCGGAAATCACCGAGCCGTCGGCCGGGATCAGCACTTCAAAACGCTTGGGGTCGATCTGCTCGCGGTAGCTCAGGCCGTTGAAGTCCCATACCACGCCCACTTCAACTTCACCCTTTTCAAGGGTTTGGATGGTCGGGTTCGCCAGGGACAGGCGCTTCTGCTGCGCCAGCTTGGTGAACAGTTGCAGGCCGGGTTCGATGTTGCTTTCACTGCCTCTGTAGGCGATGGCCGCGGCCAGCACGCCGTTGGCCGCCTGGGCAGCGGTACCGACGTCACCGATAGCGACCTTGTACTTGCCTTTCTCCAGGTCGTGCCAGGTTTTCGGGCGTTCGCCTTCCTTGACCAGATCCTTGTTGATGATGAAGGCGATGGTGCCGGTATAGGCCAGTGCCCAGTGGCCGTCTTCATCCTTGGCCCATGCCGGCACCTGGTCCCAGGTGCTGGGCTTGTACGGCTGGCTGACACCCTTGGCCACTGCAATCGGGCCGAAGGCGGCGCCCACGTCACCGATATCGGCGCTGGCGTTGTCTTTCTCGGCCTCGAACTTGGCCAGCTCCTGCGCCGAGCTCATGTCGGTGTCGCTGTGCTTGAGGCCATATTTGCTGGCCAGGTCTTCCCAGGTGCCTTTCCAGTTGGCCCAGGCATCGGGCATGCCCACGCTGTTGATGGTGCCTTCCTTGCGGGCGGCGTCTTCCAGGGCCTTGAGGTCAGGGCCGGCGGCCAGCGCCGAGGTGCACAGGGTAATGGCCGAACCGAGCAGTGACGCCATGAACAACTTTTTCATCCGAAGCTCCTTGGTATGGGTGCCTGTAGCGATCGTTGTTAGGAGTGAAGGGGTTGTCTGGTGACCGTTGGTCTAGGTCAGCAAACCTTGAGCCAAGGTAGGCCGCTTGCGTGACAATTTGATGTAGGGAAACACCGGCAAGGCCCCTGCGACTAAAGCGTAGACCACGGAATTCAACCGGTCGGGCGGCCTTGGCGCGTTTCTGGCAAGAGTCGCGGCAGGCGCTTGTCACAGGATATTCATCAGCCCTGCCTAGGCTGCACTAATCTTCACAGGCCCCTTTGTGGGGCTGGACTAGTCCAGATAGGTAACCTTTTGATGCAGTCGACGCCCCCGCGTGCGGTAACAGCCATCTGCCATGCCCTGCAGGAGCAGATCGAGCACGGCTTGCTGGAGCCGGGCGGCAAGTTGCCGGCCGAGCGCCGGCTGAGCGAGCTGTTCGGTACCACGCGCATTACCCTGCGTGAAGCGCTGGTGCAGCTGGAAGCCCAGGGCCTGATCTACCGCGAAGAGCGGCGCGGCTGGTTTGTGGCGCCGCAGCGCCTGACCTACGACCTGATCGAACGCAGCCACTTCCATGCCATGGTGCGCGCCCAAGGGCGCGTGGCCAGCACCGAGCTGCTGTCGGCGCGGCTGCAGCCAGCCCCGGCAGCCATCTGTGCGCGCCTGCAGTTGCCGGCGTTGTCCAGTGTGGTGCGCATCTGCCGGTTGCGGCGCATTGATGGGCGGGCAGTGTTGTATGCCGAGCACTACCTCGACCCCCGGTATTTTCCGGACATCCTCGAGCACGACCTGGCGCAGTCGCTGACCGAGATTTATGGGCGGGTGTATGGCATCGAGTATGGGCAGGTGTGTTTCGAGATCCTGCCAACGGCATTGCCAGTCGAAGCGGCGGGGGCGTTGAAAGTATCGGCGGGGAGCCCGGGGCTGCACATTACCCGGGTCAACAGTGACCAGTATGGGCACCTGATCGACTGTGACCTGGAGTATTGGCGGCATGATGCCATTCGTATTCGTGCCCAGGCGGGCTAGGGTGTTGGCTGCTTCGCGGGCTTGCCCGCTCCTACAGGTACTGCACAGGCCTTGAACACTGTGATTACCCTGTGGGAGCGGGCAAGCCCGCGAAGAGGCGCTAACTGGAGGAACCGGTTTCCGCCATCCCGCCACCCCCGGCGGTCACCACCTGTACCGACAACCGTGGCGTCGCCAGATCCAGCCCGGCCTCGTCCAGCTGCCGCTTCAGCGCCAGGTTGAACGCCCGCGACACTTCCCATTGCTTGATCGGCGCGGTCTTGAACCGTGCCCGCAACACCGCCGAACCCGACTCGAAGCTTTCCACGCCCTGCAGCTCCAGCGGCGACCAGATATTACGGCGCATCAGTGGGTCGTTGCGCAGTTTTTGCCCGACTTCGCGAATCAGCGTGATGGCCTGGTCGATGTTCATGCTGTGCGGGATCGCCACCCGGAAGATCGCGTAGCCGAACTCCCGCGAGTAGTTCTTGATGCTCTTGATTTCGCTGAACGGAATGGTGTGCACGATGCCGTCGATATCGCGCAGGCGCACGGTGCGAATGGTCAGCCCCTCGACGGTGCCCAGGTGGCCGCCGACATCCACGTAGTCGTCGATGGCCAGCGAGTCTTCGATGATGATGAACAGCCCGGTGATCAGGTCGGCCACCAGCGACTGCGCGCCAAAGCCGATGGCCAGGCCGATCACGCCGGCACCGGCCAGCAGCGGGGTGACGTTCATGCCCATGTTGGCCAGGGCCACGATCACGGCAATGATGAAGATGACCACGAACATCACGTTGCGGATCAACGGCATCATGGTTTGCGCGCGGGCATTGGCCAGCCCCCGGCGCGAACGTACCAAGGCATGGTGTACGGCGGTGTCGGCCAGGATCCACACCAGCCAGGCGACGATCAGCGTGCCGGCCAGCCCCAGCAGGCGCACGCTGATGTCGTGACCGTCGCCCTCGGCGAAGGTGATCATCGACAGGCCCCACACGCGCAGGCCCAGCTCGATGAACAGCAGCCAGATGAGGATGTGCACCAGCAGGTAGCCAAAGTTGCGCAGGCGCTCGGCATACACCGCCTGGCGCTTGGCCGCCCGTTTGGGGTTGGCTGCATGCCGCCGCACCAGGCCATTGAGCACCATGCACACCACCACCAGCACCGTGCACATCAGCGACTGGCGCAGCGCGGTGCTGGTGTCACCGGCAGAAACGAAGGTGGCGAACAGTGAAATCGCCACCAGGATCAGTGCGGGAATGAACCAGAAGCTGCCCAGGATCTCGATGGTGTCGCTGAGCGTGCGCCGGGTCAGGCGCCGGGACAGCGGCTGGTTGCGGATCAGGTGGGCGATCGGCCGGCGGAAGCGCAGGATGAACAGCCCGGTACACAGGGCGGCAATCACATTGGCCAGGGTTGCCAGCGCATGCGCCAGGTGGGTACCCAACGCCACCAGCAGGCGCGGGTCGCTCATGGCCTCGCCAAAGGCGGCGAAGCTGCCGATCAGCCACAGCGGCCGGAACGCCTGGTGCCGCAGGATATGCAGGGCGCGGTGACGGTGCGGGCCGTCGAGCAGCGAAAAGGCGATGACGCACACCGCCGAGAAGCAGGTGCCCACCACCAGCGCGTAGGCCAGCACCATGGCCAGCGATTTGCCCAGTGACGGCGGCAGCACGAAGCTCAGGTACACGGTGAACACCAGCGCCACCAGCCAGGGGCCCAGCTTGCGCAAGGCAAAGCGCACCAGGTCCCAGGTGCGTGGGTGTTGCGGCAGTTCTTCACTCAGGCCAAACCGCAGGCGTATGCGGTGGCCGACCCAGTTGAAGAAGTAGGCCAGCAGGCTCCACACGGCAATCACCGCGGCAAAGCCGAACAGGATGGCCGGCCACTGGTGCACCGGCACCATCAGCTCGGTCAGCTCGACCTGGGCCTGTTCGATTTCCGCCGCCCAGCGGTGGAACGGGCTGGCATCGCCGCTGAACTGTTTTTCGAAGTCACTCAGCGCACCGCCGATCAGGCCGAGCACACCTTGCTCGACACTGGGCTGAGTTTGCCGGGTGGCATCGCGCAGTTTTTTCAGGTCGGCCAGCAGCTTGGCCCGTTGCTGGTCGTTCTCGAGGTTCTTGATCACCTCGTCCAGCGACTTGCCCAGTGGCTCGGTGGCCTCCGGCTGCGCGGGCGCGCTGCTGCCCAGCAGGCTGGGCAGGCCCGCTGCCTGCACCGGGGTGATGAACAGCAAGAACAGTAGGAACAGGAAACGCAGAAGGGCAGGCACTGGCAAATCTACCTCAGGTCAAACGATTGCCCGAGTGTAGAGGTTTATGTCGGCAGTTTCTCGAGGATCTTCCAGCAGGTAAGGCCAAAGATGCCCAAGGTGCCGATCCACATCATCAGCACACCGATACTGCGTTCGCGCATGCTGAAGCCAACGGTCAGCAACAGCAGGAACAGGAAAACCGGCACGAACAGGGACAAAAACGGGGACATGGACAGCAATCCTTTTGCAGTGGGGCCATGTAACAAGCATAGCGGGTGGCAAGCGAAGCGGGATTGACCTTGAGCAGGCCAGGCCCTATCGCCGGCAAGCCAGCTCCCACAGGTCCCCTGCAGGCCCTGGCATTGTGGGCTACAGGCAACCCCGCAGACCCAGGTATTGTGGGGACCTGTGGGAGCTGGCTTGCCGGCGATAGGGCCAGACCTGCCTACCTCAAGGCAGCTCGCGGCACCGGTAGAACGCTGTCAGCACCTTCACCAGGTGCGCCAGGTCATGGCTACCACACAGCTCGCGAATCGAGTGCATGGCAAAGGTCGGCAAACCGATATCCACGGTGCGCACACCCAGGTGGCTGGCCGTGATCGGCCCGATGGTCGAGCCACAGCCCATGTCGCTGCGTACCACGAAGCTCTGCACGGGCACTTCTTCGGCCATGCACAGGTGGCGGAAGAACCCAGCGGTTTCGCTGTTGGTGGCGTAACGCTGGTTGTTGTTCACCTTGATCACCGGCCCGGCGTTGAGTTTGGGCCCATGGTTGCCGTCGTGCTTGTCGGCATAGTTGGGGTGCACGCCGTGGGCGTTGTCGGCCGATACCATCAGCGAACGCTGGATGGTGCGCACGTAGGTGTCGCCATCGGGCAGCAGGCGTTGCAGGGTCTGCTCCAGCATCGGGCCATCGGCGCCGCAGGCCGAGCAGCTACCGACCTCTTCATGGTCGGTGCACACCAGCACGCAGGTTTCGTCGCTGTCGGCGGCCAGCAGTGCCTGCAGGCCGGCGTAGCACGACAGCAGGTTATCCAGGCGGGCAGCGGCGATGAAGTCGCCGTTCAGGCCGACCAAGGCGGCCTGCTGGGTGTCGTAGAAGCTCAGTTCGTAGTCCAGCACCACGTCGGCGATCAGCTCGTGTTCACGGGCCAGTTGCTCGGTGAGCAGGGCGCGGAAGTCGATGCGTTCGTCACCGGCCACCTGGGCCAGGATCGGCGGCAGTTCGTTCTGCGGGTTGATCGCCCAGCCCTCATTGGCGGTGCGGTTCAGGTGGATGGCCAGGTTGGGGATGATGGCAATGGGCAGTTTGAAGTCGATCAGTTGGCTTTCGACCTTGCCATCACGGCGGTAGGTGACCCGCCCGGCCAGCGACAGGTCGCGGTCGAACCACGGCGCCAGCAGGGCGCCGCCATACACTTCCACACCCAGTTGCAAAAAGCCCTGGCGCTGCAGCTCGGGCTGCGGCTTGACCCGCAGGCAAGGGCTGTCGGTATGCGCGCCGACCATGCGGATACCGTGGTGTAGCGGGGCTTGCTTGCCCAACTTGATGGCGATGATCGATGAATCGTTGCGGGTAACGTAGTAGCGCCCGCCCGGCACCGTGGCCCAGCTATCACGCTCGTCCAGGCGCTGGTAACCGGCTGCCTCCAGGCGTTGGGCCAGGCTGGCGGTGGCATGGAAGGGCGTGGGGGAGGCCTTGAGAAAGTCGATAAGGCCAGAATTCAGTGCATCGCGCATAACTCACTCCAATTCGAGCTTCAAGCTATAAGCTTCAAGCCATAAGCTACAAGCCATAAGCTACAAGCTTCAAGCAAAGGCAGTCCGCGGAGCAAGCTTCCACGCGATCGGTCTTTGCTTTTTCTTGCAGCTTGCAGCTTGCAGCTCAAAAAGGTGCAGGGCACTCGAACTTCAGCCGTTGCCCGGAAACCGGGTGGGTGAAGCTCAGCATCGAGGCGTGCAGGCACAACCGCTCATGCGCCGCCAATGCCTGGGGGTTGGCATACAGGCGGTCGCCCAGCAACGGGTGCCCGATCGACAGCATGTGCACGCGCAACTGGTGTGAACGCCCGGTGATCGGGGTCAGCTCCACCCGGCAGTGGTCGCCACAGCGCTCGACGATGCGCCAGAAGGTGAGGGCATGCTTGCCTTGCTCATGGTCCACCACGTGGCGGGGCTTGGTCGGCGGGTCGTAGCGCAGCGGCAGGTCGATGCTGCCGCTGTCCAGCGCCGGCTGCCCCCAGCACAACGCGGTGTAGGCTTTTTCGGTTTCACGGTCGTGGAACTGGCGCGACAGCTCGCGGTGGCTGTCGGCATCGCGGGCCAGCAGGATGATGCCCGACGTTTCCCAGTCCAGGCGGTGCACGATCAGGGCGTCGGGGTAGCCGTTTTCCTGCAGGCGGGTAATCAGGCAGTCCTTGTTGTCGTCGGCGCGGCCAGGCACCGACAGCAGCAGCGTCGGCTTGTTGATCACCAGGATGGCGGCGTCTTCGTGCAGGATCTGGATGTTCGACAGCGGCATTGCTTGGTCTCAGTCATATCGGGGAAAACCAATGGGGCCGCCTTGCGGCCCATCACCGGCAAGCCAGCCCCACAGGTAACACGCGGACCCTGTGGCAGCTGGCTTGCCGGCGATGGGCTGCAACGCAGCCCCAATGGTCAGGCAGGTCGCTTTATCAGCGATCTGGCAAGGTGATGTTCAGCTCCAGAATGGAGCAGCTGCCCTGGTTCTCCAGCTCGATATGCACGTCGTCATTGCCGATGTTCACATACTTGCGGATCACTTCCAGCAGTTCTTTCTGCAGCTCCGGCAGGTAGTCCGGCTCGCTGCGCTGGCCGCGCTCGTGCGCCACGATGATCTGTAGACGCTCTTTCGCCACCGACGCGCTGGTCTGTTTCTGTCTGCCACGAAAGAAGTCAAAAAGGTTCATGGTTTATTTGCTCCCGAAAATGCGCTCGAAGAATCCTTTCTTCTGTACATCGATGAAGCGCATTGGCTTCTCTTTGCCCAACAGGCGGTCGACTGCATCGCTGTAGGCCTGGCCAGCGTCGCTCTGGTCATCGAGGATGACCGGGATACCCTGGTTGGAAGCCTTGAGCACAGCCTGAGACTCCGGGATGACGCCTTTGAGTTTGATCGACAGGATTTCTTCGACGTCGGCCACGCTGAGCATTTCGCCCTTCACCACGCGCTCGGGATGGTAGCGGGTGATCAGCAGGTGCTCCTTGATCGGCTCTTCGCCGTTCTCGGAACGGCGCGATTTGCTCGACAGGATACCCAGCATGCGGTCCGAGTCACGTACCGACGACACTTCAGGGTTGGTCACGACAATCGCTTCGTCGGCGAAATACATCGCCAGGTGCGCGCCTTTCTCGATACCGGCCGGCGAGTCGCAGATCACGTACTCGAAGTCCTTTTTCAGGTCCATCAGTACCTTTTCCACGCCTTCCTGGGTCAGCGCGTCCTTGTCACGGGTCTGGCTGGCGGCCAGCACGTACAGGTTCTCGAGGCGCTTGTCCTTGATCAGGGCCTGCTGCAGGTTGGCTTCGCCGTTGACCACGTTGACGAAGTCGTACACCACGCGGCGTTCGCAGCCCATGATCAGGTCGAGGTTACGCAGGCCCACGTCGAAGTCGACGATGACGGTCTTGTGGCCGCGCAGTGCGAGGCCGGTACCAATGGCGGCGCTGGTGGTGGTCTTGCCCACACCCCCCTTGCCGGAAGTAACCACGAGAATCTTGGCCAAGGTGTTTCACCCCTAAAATAGTCGGGACACTTGTCCCTGCAAAAAACTGAAATAGCTTTAATAGCTCAAATAAAAGGCAACTGTAAAAAAAGTTGCACTAAAAATGCTGGCAAGTATCCGTTAAAGACGGGTGATGTTCAACACGTCACCAGACAGGCTGACTTGCACGCCGGTGCCCCACAGCGGGTCGCGGCGCAGGTCTTCGCAGACCTTGTACTGGCCAGCGATTGAGACCATTTCGGCGGTCATCTGCTGGCAGAAGATACGTGCCTTGGTATTGCCTTTGATGCCGGCCAGGGCGCGGCCGCGCATGGCGCCGTACACATGGATGTTGCCATCGGCCAGAAGTTCCGCACCCGGGCTGACCGAAGCCGTTACTATCAGATCGCCACCTTGGGCGTAGATCTGCTGGCCGCCGCGTACGGGCGAAGTGATGATGCGGGTCGGGCGTACCTCCGGCTCCGGGGCGGGGGGCGGTACCGGGGCGGGTTCAGGTTTTTTCACCGCTTCGGGTTCGGGCTCCAGCGGCCGCTCACGGGCGCCGGACGGCGGCAGCACGGGCAGGTCGATGGCGATGGCGGCGGCGATGTCCTCGATGCGGCTGGCACGAATGGCCAGCGTGCGCAGGCCATGGTGGCGGCAGATCCGCATCAAGCCGGGCAGGTCGATTGCCCCTTCATCGGCAGGCAGCTTGTCCAGCGCCAGCACCAGCGGCGTGTTACTGAAGAAGTTCGGCGCCTGGGCGACTTTGGCCGCCAGCTGGCGGTCCAGGGCTTCAAGGTCATTGCGCGCCAGTTCCAGTACGGTGATGGCAAGCATGCTGCCCTTGAGCTGGAACACGGAAGCGGTGTCGGGTGTGTGGTTTGGGCTCATGGTCTGCATAGACGGCTTGTTGCGGAAAAAGTGCCCTGACTTATAACGAGAACACCGGTTGCCCGCAACATGCGCTGATCCGTTGTAGAATGCGCAGCCTTTGTCTTTCCGGATGCTTCAATGGAACGCCCGCGTTTTCGTCGCTATTACCTTCACCCAAAGTTCTGGGGCCTGTGGCTGGGCCTGGGCCTGCTGTGGCTGGTAGTCCAGTTGCCGTACCGGGCGCTGTTGAAAATCGGTGCCGCGCTGGGCGCGGTGATGTACCACTTTGCCGGCGAGCGCCGGCGCATTGCTGCGCGCAACCTGGAGCTGTGCTTTCCGGAGCTGTCAGTCGACGAACGGCAGCGGTTGCTGAAGGCCAACTTCGCGTCCACCGGCATCGCCTTCTTCGAAATGGCCATGAGCTGGTGGTGGCCCAAGGCGCGGCTGGCACGCCTGGCCCATGTCGAGGGCCTGGAGCACCTGCAAGCCGCGCAGCAGGCGGGGCAGGGGGCCATCCTGATGGCGGTGCACTTCACCACCCTGGAAATCGGCGCGGCGCTGCTGGGCCAGCAGCACACCATCGACGGCATGTACCGCGAGCATGGTAACGCGCTGTTCGATTTCATCCAGCGCAGCGGCCGCGAGCGCCACAACCTCGATTCGCTGGCGGTGGAACGCGAGGATGTGCGTGGCATGCTCAAGCTGCTGCGTTCGGGCCGGGCGATCTGGTACGCGCCGGACCAGGACTACGGCACCAAGCAGAGCCTGTTCGTGCCGCTGTTCGGCATACCCGCCGCAACGGTCACGGCCACCACCAAGTTTGCCCGGCTGGGCAAGGCGCAGGTCATTCCGTTCACCCAGAAACGCCTGGCCGATGGCAGCGGCTACCGGCTGGTGATCCACCCACCGCTGGCGGACTTCCCCGGGGAAAGCGAAGAGGCCGATTGCCTGCGCATCAACCAGTGGGTCGAAAGCGTGCTGCGCGAATGCCCCGAGCAGTACCTGTGGGCGCATCGCCGGTTCAAGTCGCGGCCTGAAGGGGCTGAGCGGCTGTATGACAAGAAAAAGCGTTGAACCCTGTGTCGTCGGGAAGCACGCCATGGCCCCACCTGCGGTAACCGGCCTTATCCTGTCTGGCGGTGGCGCCCGCGCCGCCTATCAGGTCGGCGTACTGGCCGGCATCGCCGAGCTGTTGCCGGCCAGCGCAGCCAACCCGTTCCCGGTAATCGTCGGCACTTCGGCAGGGGCCATCAACGCCGTGACCCTGGCCAGCGGTGCCGGCCAGTTCAACAGCGCCGTGCAACGGCTGACGCACTTCTGGCAGAACATTTCCAGCCACCTGGTGATCCGCAGTGACTGGCCTGGGGTGGTGCGCCAGGCCAGCCGGTTTGTCGGCCACAACCTGCTTGGGCTGGGCGGCCAGGCGCCCGTGGCGTTGCTCGACAGCCGGCCGCTGCGCACCTTGCTGGAGGCGCAGCTGAACCTGGATGGCATTGGCCAGGCCTTGGCCGCCGAGCAACTGCGCGCGGTAGCGGTAACCGCCTTCGGTTACGAGTCCGGCCAGGCAGTGACCTTCTACCAGGGCCGAGGCTCGATCGAGGCCTGGTTGCGCCACCGCCGCATTGGCGTGCCCACGCCGCTGGGCATCGACCACCTGCTGGCCAGTGCGGCGATCCCGCTGCTGTTCGCGCCGGTGCAGCTGGGTGACGAGTATTACGGTGATGGTGCGGTGCGGCAGTCGGCGCCGATAAGCCCGGCCCTGCATCTGGGCGCCAGCCGGGTGCTGGTGGTCGGCGTCAGCGGCAACCCGCAGCGGCCTGCGCCACCCTTGCCGCCCCAGCGGGTGTTCAGCGGGCAGCAGCCAAGCCTGGCGCAGATCGGCGGGCACCTGCTCAACAGCACCTTCATCGACAGCCTGGAAGATGACATCGAACTGCTGCAGCGGCTCAACCACCTGGGCCGGCTGTTGCCGGCGCACCTGGACGCACGCCGCCTGGGCCTGGCACCGATCGAAGTGCTGGTGGTTGCGCCCAGCCAGCCGCTGGACGAGATTGCCGCGCGCCACCGCCGCGACCTGCCGGCGGCGCTGCGCCTGTTCCTGCGCGGGCCGGGGGCAACCCGTACCAGTGGGGCGGGGGTGTTGAGCTATCTGCTGTTCGAAGCCGGTTATTGCAGTGAGCTGATCGAGTTGGGGCGCCGCGACGCCTTGGCCAAAAAGCGCGAGCTGCGCCAGTTCCTGGGTATCGGATAACGCCTGTGCCGGCCCTTTCGCGGCATTGCACCGCCGCCAAAGGGCCGGGCCGGGTTAGTCGGCTATCTGCAGCTTGCGCGATTGGGTATACACGTAGCGCACTTTTTCATACTCGAACGGCGAGTTGAGCTGGCCATAGCGGAATTTGGTGTTGTAGCGCTTGTCCACCACGCGCAAGGCGAAGATCTCAGGGTGGTCCTTGCTGGCGTCGGCCACGTTGAGGTAGTTGATGCTCTGCTCGCCGGCGTAGTCCACTGCCAGGCCGGTGGTATCGCGCAGGTTCGACGGGCCCAGCAGCGGCAGCATCAGGTACGGCCCTTCGGGTACCCCGTAGAAGCCCAGCGTCTGGCCAAAGTCTTCGCTCTGCCGTGGCAGGCCCATGCTGGTCGCCGGGTCCCACAGCCCGCCTACGCCAATGATGGTGTTGAACATCAGCCGCGCGGTGATCTCGGCCGAGCGCTTGGCCTTGAGCTGCAGCACGCTGTTGAACAGGTTAGGCACATCGCCCAGGTTATTGAAGAAGTTGCTGACCCCGGTGCGGACGAAGCTTGGCGTAACGTACTGGTAGCCGTTCACCAACGGCAGCAGCACCCACTGGTCGAGGCGGTAGTTGAAGTGGTAGATGCGCCGGTTGACCGACTCCAGCGGGTCGTACACGTTCAGCGCCTCCAACGTGGAGCGCTCGAACTCGCGCTGGTCCAGGCCGGGGTTGAATTTCAGCTCGCGCAGCGGGTCGAGAAAACCGTCGGACTCGGGCACCAGTGGCGCTGTGCCAACCACCTGCGGGTCGGCCTCGACCACGCTGGCCCGCGGTGCGGTTTCGGCGGCCAGGGTGTGGCCGGCGGCTAGCAGGGCAGTGGCGAAGAGGAGTTTGTTAACCACGGAAGAACTCCAGCATGGCGTCGCTGTTGACGCGGTAGTTGAGGTTGCCGCAATGGCCGCCATGGGGGTAGAGGGTCAGCCGGTCACCAAAGACCTTGCGCAGGAAGCCGATGTCGCCCGGGCCGAGGATGACGTCGTCGGCGTTGTGCATCACCGCGATCTTGTCGCTGCTGTGCAGGTAGTCTGCCAGCGCGTACAAGCTGACCTGGTTGATCAGTTGCAGGATGCTGTTGCCGTCGGTGCGTGCACGCCACATGGGGATTACCTGCTCGGTCATGTAGCAGTCGAAGTCACACTGCAGGGCACGTTTGAAGAACGGCGTGAGGCTGCTGCCTTCGGTGATCGGGTACTTCGGCGGAATGATCAGGCCGCGACGGTTGATCAGGTCGGAGGTAAAGGCAATGTCGGCCGCTGAGAAGCGGAACGAGGTGCCGATCAACATGGCCATCTGTTCGTTGGACAAATGTTGTTTCGACTGCTGGAAGTCGTACAACAGGGCATCGTTGAGGTCGATGTAACCCTTGTCCTGGAAGTAGCGGGTGAGCTTTTGCAGCATCAACTCGTAGAAGGTGGTGCTGCGGTCGATGCCCTTGACCTGTGTTTGCACCAGCTTGTCGAGGTTGTTGATCGAGGTGTACAGGTTGACCGGTGGGTTGAGCAGCAACACGCGCTTGAAGTTGAAGCTGCGGCGGGTTTCGTCCAGGTGGCTGACGAACGCCGCGTCGAGGGCCCCCAGGCTGTAGCCGGTCAGGTAGAACTCGCTGACCGGCAAGCGCGGGTGCTGGGCCCGCACGGCCTGCATGACCCGGTACAGGTCTTCGGCGTCTTCCTGGGTGATGCCCGGGGTGGCAAAGCGCGAGGCGGCGCTTATGAAGTCGTAGCTGGTAGGCGACGACAGCTGCACCACGTGGAAACCGGCCTGATAGAACAGCTTCTTCAGGTATTCGTTGATGGTGCTGGTGTAGGCGGCCCCGGTGCCGGCGATGATGAAGATCAGCGGCGCCGCGTGGTCCTGGCGGGCCAGGCGGTACTTGAGCTTTTTCACCGCCCAGAAGTTGTCGGGCAGGATGAACTCGCGCTCCGGGCGCAGGTTCAGGCTGTAGTCGGACTGGTCGATGTCTTCATCGCTGGGCAGGGTCGGGCGCTGCTCCGGCGGCGTAGTGGCGATGGTGGCCTCGAACGGGTTGGTCAAGGGGTAGCCATAGCTGGCGGCGTCGATATCGCGCGCTGAAGCGGCCACAGCCATGAGCAGGCCACCGAGCAAGGCAGCGAGGCGCAAAGTACGAAGCATGTAATCCCCCAAAAGAACGCAAGGTCAAGCGTATGCAGGCTAGGACCACTGCGGGCTGAACAAAGTTGCCTGGCGTAGTGGCCTTTGGTGTTCTTGTTATCTGCAACATAGCTGCAGGCCGACGATTTTGCCTTATCACGGGCGATGGGTGATCATCGTTTTCTTCGATAGTGACTGTAGGGTAAACAGGATGTCTCGTGCCTTGACGGCAGCCATGGTCATGCTGTTCATCGGGCTGTGGCTCGCAGCCAGTTATGCGGTGCGTTACGGGCTGATGGAAGACGGCCAGTGGGTCGGCCTGTGCACATTACCGGCGGCGTACTGGCAGTGCGAGGTCCGGTCGTTGCTGGGGCTGGGCATTCACCACCAGGTGCTGGCCTGGGGCGGGTTGGGCCTGGCCCTGTTGGCGCAGGTGGTCGCAGGCCGTGCAGGCAGGTGGCTGGCCTTCCTGGCCCTGGTGTTCGCGGTGCCGGCGCTGGTGCTGTATACCGCCAGCATTGCGGTGTTTGCGCTGGTGCTGGCGGGCTTGCGGTTGGTCCGCTCGCAGCAGCGGGCCTGACCAGGCCAACCGCCGCATTAAAGGTGCGCCGCGGCCGCCATCACACCGCGCGCAGCCGCAAGCTGCGCCACAGCGCCACTGTCATTACCACGCTCACCACCGCCCACCCCCAGGCCTGGCGGTTCTGCAGCCCTTCGACAAACAGCTGTGGCGCCACCCCGGCACCCACGATAAACGCCAGCAATGCCACCTCCGCCCGCGGCGCGCGCACCGGCCACAGCGCGTACACCAGCGCCGGCAACGCCAGCGCTGCAGTGGGAAAGCTGCGGTAGCGCGGGTCGAACACCAGCGCCAGCATGCTCACCGCCGCAGCGAAGCCTGCTGCCAGCAACAGCCAGCCGGCGCGGGCCTGCAACCCGGCGAACAGCCGCTCGCGCCAACCGGCGCGCTGCGCCTGGGCCAACACGGCATGGGCCAGCACCAACAGGTTCAGTGCGACCAGCGCCAGCGCCCACACCCATTCCCCGGCGAAGCGCGCATGGGTGCGCACCAGCTCGCCCCACAGGCCCAGGCAACCCGCCCCCAGCGCAGCCAGCAGCGGTAACAGCAACGCCGCCCGCAGGGTGGCGGGGCGCCCTGCCAGCACCAGCATGACCAGCATCAGCGCGGCGCTGCCCAGCAACCACTGCGGCCAGTAGTGCAGGTTGCTCACCGGCCCTTCCAGCACGCCCTTGTCCTGCCGGTCGGCATCGTACAACCCCCAGTACCCGCCCACCGCACCTTCGTTGGCACGCTTCCACGGCTGGTCGAACGCCTCGATCAGGTTGTAGTGCCAGCCATTGGCCTCTGCCATGCTCACAAAACCACGAATGAAGCGCGCTTCATTGACCCGGCTGGGCACTGCCGTCTCGCGCTGGCGGCCTTCGCTGGGCCAGCCGGTTTCACCAATCAGGACGTCCTTGGGCGCAAAGCGCGTACCGAACACCCGGCGTACATCGGCGACATGGGCCAAGGCCTGGTCGATGCCCTGCGGGTCGTCCTCCCAGTAGGGCAACAGGTGAATGGTGAGGAAGTCCACTGCCGGTGCCACCTGCGGGTGCTGTAACCAGAATTCCCAGACATCGGCGTAGGTCACCGGCACGTGCACCTGGCTTTTCACCCGGGCGATCAGCGTGGCCAGGTGTGCACCGGTCACCTCCTTGCGCAGCAGGGTTTCGTTGCCGACGATCACTGCGCTGACCACGTCGGGGTTGGCGTTGGCGGCGGTGATCAGCAGGTTGATTTCCCGCTCGGTGTCGGCGGCGTGCGCATTGACCCAGGCCCCCAGCATCACCTTCAGGCCGTGCTTGCGCGCCAGCGCCGGTATTGCTTCAAGACCGGTCATGGAATAGGTGCGAATGCACTGAAAGCGTTCGGCCAACAAGGCCAGGTCGGCATCCATGCGCTGCGGGCGCAGCCGAAACGGTTGGTCGTAGGGCGACTGGTCCTTGTCGAACGGTGTGTACGAGGCACATTGCAGCTTGTGTGCAGGGCTCGCGGCATCGGGCAGTTGCAGCGGCTTGCCAAGCCCGTACCAGAGCGCTCCCAGCCCCAGCAGGGCGAACAGGCAGGCAAACAGGTACAACGGCAGCAGCGCGCGGGCAGAACGGGGCATCAGGCGGTCCATCGTCAGGCACAAAGGGATAGATAGTAGCCCGGCGCCAAAGCTTTGGCATGCAAGGATCGCGCAGGTCGTGGTGGGCATATGGCGCTAATGGCACAGTGCTGTCGCATATGGGGCAGGTACAGGTCGCAGCTGGATCAGGTCGCCCGGGGTTGCAGGCAGATGATGGAATCTCCAAGACCTGACGAGGGGATGCTTTGATGGCGACTTTGAAAAAAATGCGACGTTTCCTGGGCGTGGGCACCGCCCTGGTACTGGGATTGAGCGCAGCACAGGCAATGGCCAAGGAAGTGAGCATTGGCTACGTGGACGGCTGGGCCGACAGCGTGGCAACCACCAACGTGGCGGCCGAAGTAATCAAGCAGAAGCTCGGCTACGATGTGAAGTTGCAGGCCGTTGCCACCGGGATCATGTGGCAGGGTGTGGCGACCGGCAAGCTCGATGCCATGTTGTCGGCCTGGTTGCCGGTGACCCATGGCGAGTACTGGGCCAAGAACAAGGATAACGTGGTTGACTACGGCGCCAACTTCAAAGATGCCAAGATCGGCTTGATCGTGCCTGAGTACGTCAAGGCCACCAGCATCGCCGACCTTAAGACCGACAACAGCTTCAAGCAGAAGATCGTCGGCATCGATGCAGGCTCGGGCGTGATGATCAAGACCGAACAGGCCATCAAGGACTACGACCTGACCGGCTACAAGCTGCAAGCCAGCTCGGGCGCCGCGATGACGGCCGAACTGGGCCGCGCCTACGCCAAGCAGCAGTCGATTGCAGTGACCGGCTGGGTGCCGCACTGGATGTTCGCCAAGTGGAAGCTGAAGTTCCTGGAAGACCCGAAAGGCGTTTATGGCGCGTCGGAAACCGTAAACAGCATCGGCAGCAAAGAACTCGCGACCAAGGCACCGGAAGTGGCCGAGTTCCTGAAGAAATTCAGCTGGCAGTCCAAAGACGAGATTGGCGAAGTGATGCTGGCCATCCAGGAAGGCGCCAAGCCTGAAGCGGCGGCCAAGGACTGGGTGGCCAAGCACCCGGACCGGGTGAAGGAGTGGACTGGCAAGTAACAACCTGAAGGGCCGGTTTTGTTGCTTCGCGGGTAAACCCGCTGCCGCAGGGCTATCACAAGGCTGAACCTTGCGGTGGCCCCTATGGCAGCGGGTTTTCCCGCGAATGGCCCGGCACTTTGTTACGCAAACGGTAAAACACCGTTGCATCTAAGACTAAGGTCGTCTGGTTGGCGTCCATCGGCAGCATAAAGTAAGGGTGTGGGTGTTTCCCTACTTGTGCTGCTAGGACAAAAACAATGAACGACAGCATTTACCTCTCGATACAAAACAGCCCTCGCTTCAAGGAGCTGGTCAGCAAACGCGAACGGTTCGCCTGGATCCTCTCGGCGATCATGCTCGGCTTGTACTGCGCTTTCATCCTCCTCATTGCCTACGGTCCTCACATACTGGGCGCCAAGCTCAGCCCTGAGTCGTCGATCACCTGGGGTATCCCCATCGGCGTCGGCCTGATCGTCTCGGCATTCGTCCTTACCGCCATCTACGTGCGCCGCGCCAACGGCGAGTTCGATGAGCTGAACAAGGCCATCCTGAAGGAGGCGCAACAATGATTCGCCACGCCAAAGCCCTGGCCATACTGGCCTGCGGAGCCTTCGCACCCGCCGTGTGGGCCGCCGATGCCCTGACCGGCGAGGTGCAGAAGCAACCGCTGAACGTCTCTGCCATCGCCATGTTCGTGGCGTTCGTCGCCTTCACCCTGGGCATCACCTACTGGGCCTCCAAGCGCAACAAGTCGGCGTCGGACTACTACGCCGCCGGCGGCAAGATCACCGGTTTCCAGAATGGCCTGGCTATTGCCGGCGACTACATGTCGGCAGCCTCGTTCCTGGGCATTTCCGCACTGGTGTTCACCTCTGGCTACGATGGCCTGATCTACTCGATCGGCTTCTTGGTCGGCTGGCCGATCATTCTCTTCCTGATTGCCGAACGCCTGCGCAACCTGGGCAAGTACACCTTCGCCGACGTGGCTTCGTACCGCCTCGGGCAAAAGGAAATCCGCACCCTGTCGGCTTCCGGCTCGCTGGTGGTAGTGGCGTTCTACCTGATCGCGCAGATGGTCGGTGCCGGCAAGCTGATCGAGCTGCTGTTCGGCCTGGACTACCATGTGGCGGTGATCCTGGTGGGTATCCTGATGTGCCTGTACGTGCTGTTCGGCGGCATGCTCGCCACCACCTGGGTACAGATCATCAAGGCCGTGCTGTTGCTGTCCGGTGCCAGCTTCATGGCGCTGATGGTGATGAAACACGTGGGCTTTGACTTCAACACGCTGTTCTCCGAAGCGATCAAGGTGCACGCCAAGGGCGAGGCCATCATGAGCCCGGGCGGCCTGGTCAAAGACCCGATCTCGGCGTTCTCGCTGGGCCTGGCGCTGATGTTCGGTACGGCCGGCCTGCCGCACATCCTGATGCGCTTCTTCACCGTCAGTGACGCCAAGGAAGCCCGCAAGAGCGTGCTGTACGCCACCGGCTTCATCGGCTACTTCTACATCCTCACCTTCATCATCGGCTTTGGCGCCATCCTGCTGGTCAGCACCAACCCTGACTTCAAGGACGCCGCCGGCGCGCTGCTGGGCGGCAACAACATGGCCGCGGTGCACCTGGCCAATGCCGTGGGTGGCAGCGTATTCCTCGGCTTCATCTCGGCAGTGGCGTTCGCCACCATCCTGGCGGTGGTCGCCGGCCTGACCCTGGCGGGTGCCTCGGCAGTGTCCCACGACCTGTACGCCAGCGTGTGGCGCAAGGGCAAGGCCAACGACAAGGACGAGATCCGCGTGTCGAAGATCACCACCGTCGCCCTCGGCGTACTGGCGATCGGCCTGGGCATCCTGTTCGAGAAGCAGAACATCGCCTTCATGGTCGGCCTGGCGTTCTCCATCGCCGCCAGCTGCAACTTCCCGGTCCTGCTGCTTTCGATGTACTGGAAAAAGCTGACCACCCGTGGCGCCATGATCGGCGGCTGGCTGGGCCTGGTCAGCGCAGTGACGCTGATGATCCTTGGCCCGACCATTTGGGTGCAGATCCTGGGCCATGAAAAGCCGATCTACCCGTACGAGTACCCCGCGCTGTTCTCGATGGCCATTGCCTTCGTCAGCATCTGGTTCTTCTCGGTCACCGACAAGTCCAAGGCCGCAGAAAACGAACGCGCGCTGTTCTTCCCGCAGTTCGTCCGTTCGCAGACTGGCCTGGGGGCTTCGGGTGCCGTGTCGCACTGAGCCCGCCCGCCCATGAAAAAACCGCGCCGAAGCGCGGTTTTTTCATGCCTAGCGTGGCGCCGCTAGATCCTGCCCAGCAGTAACAACACCAGCAGGACCACCAGTACCACGCCGACGATGCCGGACGGGCCGTAGCCCCAGCTGCGCGAGTGTGGGAAGACCGGTAAGCCACCAATCAACAGAAGAATCAGGATGATGATGAGGATCGTGGTCATGTACGTGTCCTTGCGTGGTTGGGGGTCAAGGGCCTCGGGTTGCCGGCCTCTTGTAAGTTCGGACTGGTGGGCAATGTGAAAGATTCCATTTTGTGCCGGTTCATGCCCCCACATTCACTACCCTGATGAACCCTGCCCTTGGCCAGCCCCTTGTTTAGACTCGTTTCATTCCTCAACGAGACAGGGCCAGCCACCATGCACAACCGCATCATGATTACCGGAGCCGGCTCAGGCCTCGGGCGCGAGATTGCCCTGCGTTGGGCACGTGAGGGGTGGCGCCTGGCGCTGGCCGATGTCAACGAAAGCGGCCTGCGTGAAACGCTGGACTTGGCCCGTGCGGCCGGCGGTGAGGGTTTCGTCCAGCGCTGCGACGTGCGCGACTACAGCCAGCTCACAGCCCTGGCCCAGGCCTGTACCGAGCAGTTCGGTGGCATCGACGTGGTGGTCAACAACGCCGGGGTTGCCTCGGGCGGGTTCTTTGCCGAGCTGTCGCTGGAAGACTGGGACTGGCAGATCGCCGTCAACCTGATGGGCGTGGTCAAGGGCTGCAAGGCCTTCCTGCCCCTGCTGGAGCGCAGCAAGGGGCGCATCATCAACGTCGCGTCGATGGCCGCCCTGATGCAGGGGCCGGGCATGAGCAACTACAACGTCGCCAAGGCCGGCGTGCTGGCGCTGTCGGAGAGCCTGCTGGTGGAATTGCGCCAGGTGGAGGTGGCGGTGCATGTGGTGTGCCCGTCGTTCTTCCAGACCAATCTGCTGGACTCGTTCCGCGGCCCGAACCCGGCCATGAAGGCGCAGGTCGGCAAGTTGCTGGAAGGGTCGCCGATCAATGCGGCGGACATTGCCGACTACATCCACCGGCAGGTCGCTGCTGGCGAGTTCCTGATTATGCCGCATGAGGCCGGGCGGCAGGCTTGGGAATTGAAGCGGCAAGCCCCCGAGCGGCTCTACCAGGAAATGGCCGAAATGGCCGTGAAAATGCGTGCCAAAGCTGTTTCGCGATGAAATATCTGTAGGGCGAATTACCAGTAGATGTAGGGCGCTTCTGAATCGCTGCGGAGCTATTGAGTAGCCTGATCCTGACGATGCAGTCTCCGGTTTTACCTTGTGCAGGAGGACCGGAACATGCTGGTGATAGGGCGCAAAGTGGGCGAGGTCATCATGATCGGTGAGAACATCCGCCTCGTGGTGGTCGAAACCCGTGACGGGGTGGTGCGCTTTGGCGTGGACGCCCCACGGGAAGTGCCGGTGCACCGGTCCGAGGTGTACAAGCGCATCAAGGAAGCCAAGAAAGCCGAGGCCGGCTAGTCGAGCAGTTCCCGCGGCACGTCATGCTTGGCCAGCAACTGGCACTGCTGGCTTTCGGGGTCGAAAAGGATGAAGGCCTGGCCCTTGGCCAATGCCTGGCGTACCCGCAGTACCCGTGTTTCAAGCGGGGTATCGTCACCATTGTCGGTACCGTCGCGGGTGACGAAGTCTTCGATCAGGCGGGTCAGTGTTTCGGCTTGCAGGTGCTCGTAGGGGATCAGCATGGGGCGGTGTCTCGGGTTACGGTGGGGGCATGCTACGCGAAACTTTGGGGGTTTGGGGCCGCGTTGCGGCCCATCGCGACACAAGGCCGCTCCTACAACGACCGCGCAACCAGGTGCTCGCCGCTGCATATCTTCTGACAAACACCTGCCAGCCCTGATGCGATCCCTGTGGCTTGCCCGCGATGGGCCGCAAAGCGGCCCCAGGGCCTCAGGCCTTGTTACCGACCAGGCTGTCGACCGCCGGCACGCGCGTGTCGCTCTCCATCTGCGCATCGTGTTCCAGCTGGTGGCTGAAGCGCTCCAGCGAGGCATTGGCCGGCTGTGAATCGCTGGCAAATACCGGCGGGCTGAGCAGGTACGCCGACAACAACTGGCTCAGGGCCGCCAGGCTGTCGATGTGCGTCCGCTCATAGCCGTGGGTGGCATCGCAGCCGAACGCCACCAGCGCGGTGCGAATGTCGTGCCCGGCCGTTACCGCCGAATGGGCATCACTGAAGTAGTAGCGGAACAGGTCGCGGCGTACCGGCAGGTCGTGGTCGCCGGCCAGTTTCAGCAAGTGCCGCGACAGGTGGTAATCATAGGGCCCCGACGAGTCCTGCATGGCCACGCTCACGGCGTGCTCGCTGGAGGCTTGCCCGGGCGCCACCGGCGCAATGTCGATGCCGACGAACTCGCTGACGTCCCAAGGCAGGGCACCCGCTGCGCCCGAGCCGGTTTCCTCGGTAATGGTGAACAGCGGGTGGCAGTCGATCAGCGGTTGCTGGCCGCTCTCCACCACTGCCTTGAGCGCGGTGAGCAGCGCCGCGACACCGGCCTTGTCGTCCAGGTGACGGGCGCTGATGTGGCCGCTGTCCGTGAACTCGGGCAGTGGGTCGAAGGCCACGAAGTCACCAATGCTCACTCCCAGCGCCTCGCAATCGGCGCGGGTGGCGCAATAGGCGTCCAGGCGGACTTCCACGTGTTCCCAGCTGACCGGCATCTGGTCGATGGCGGTGTTGAAGGCGTGCCCACTGGCCATCAGCGGCAGTACGCTGCCGCGGAACACGCCGGTGTCGGTGAACACGCTGACCCTGCTGCCCTCGGCGAAGCGGCTGGACCAGCAGCCAACCGGCGCCAGGGCTAGCCGGCCGTTGTCCTGCAGTTGGCGCACGCTGGCGCCGATGGTATCGAGGTGCGCGGATACGGCGCGGTCGGGCGAGGTTTGCCGGCCCTTCAAGGTCGCGCGAATGGTGCCGCGACGGGTCAGTTCGAAGGGGATGCCCAGTTCGTCTAGGCGTTCGGCCACGTAGCGCACGATGGTGTCGGTGAAACCGGTTGGGCTGGGGATGGCCAGCATCTCCAGCAGCACACGCTTGAGGTATTCGAGATCGGGTTCGGGGTGTCGCTCGGACATGGTTGAATACTCCTTGCTCCTGTGCCGGCCTTTTCGCGAGTGAACCCGCGAAGAGCCCGGCACTGGTTTACGCCAAAGGCCGGCTATGCGGGAACAGCAGGTCGATGAAACGCTCGGCCGTTGGCTGCGGTTCGTGGTTGGCCAAGCCGGCGCGCTCGTTGGCTTCGATGATCACGTACTCGGGCTGTTCGGCATCACGGACCATGAAATCCAGCCCGACCACCGGAATTTCCAGCGCCCGGGCAGCGCGCACGGCGGCGTCGGCCAGCACCGGGTGCAGGCGGGCGGTAACGTCTTCCAGGGTGCCGCCGGTGTGCAGGTTGGCGGTGCGCCGCACGGCCAGGCGCTGGCCGGAGGGCAGTACGTCGTCGTAACCCACGCCAGCAGCGCGCAGGGTACGTTCGGTTTCTTCATCCAGCGGGATACGGCTTTCACCCGCCGTAGCGGCCTGGCGACGACGGCTTTGGGCCTCGATCAACTGGCGCACACTGTGCTTGCCGTCACCCAGCACCTGGGCCGGGTGGCGAACGGCCGCTGCCACCACTTCATAGCCGATCACCACGATGCGCAGGTCGAGGCCGGCATGGAAGCTCTCCAGCAACACCCGGCTATCGAACTGGCGGGCATGGGCGACCGCCTGGGTCACGTCGTCGATGCAGGTCAGGTTTACCGCTACGCCCTGGCCTTGTTCGCCGTCAACGGGCTTGACCACCACCGCGCCATGCTCGTCGAGAAAGGCCAGGTTATCGTCGGCATTACCGGCCAATTGTTGCGCCGGCACCTGCAGCCCGGCAGTGCGCAGGGCATGCTGGGTCAGGCGCTTGTCCTGGCACAGCGTCATGGTCACGGCGCTGGTCAGGTCGCTGAGCGACTCACGGCAGCGAATGCGCCGGCCGCCCAGGCTGAGGGTGAACAGCCCGCCGGCGGCGTCATCCACCTGTACCTCGATGCCGCGGCGCAGTGCTTCGTCGACGATGATGCGTGCATAGGGGTTGAGGTCGGCCTGTGGGCCGGGGCCGAGGAACAGTTGCTCGTTGATGCCGTTCTTGCGCTTGACGGCGAAGGTGGGCAGGTTGCGAAAGCCAAGCTTCTGGTACAGGCGCTTGGCCTGGCGGTTGTCGTGCAGCACCGACAGGTCGAGGTAGGCCAGGCCGCGGCTCATGAAGTGCTCGATGAGGTGGCGCACCAGCACTTCACCCACGCCGGGGCGGGTGCAGTGCGGGTCGACTGCCAGGCACCACAGGCTGCTGCCGTTCTCGGGGTCATCGAAAGCCTTGGCATGGTTCAGGCCCATGACGCTGCCGATCACCGCGCCGCTGTCTTCGTCTTCAGCCAGCCAGTAGACCGGGCCGCCCAGGTGCCGAGGGGTGAGCAAGTCGGCATCGACCGGTAGCATGCCGCGCACCTGATACAAGGTGTTGATGGCCTGCCAGTCGGCCGGGTTCTGCGCCCGCCGCACGCGAAAGCCGCGGAATACCCGCTGCGCCGGGCGGTAATCGGTGAACCACAGGCGCAGGGTGTCGGATGGGTCGAGGAACAACTGTTGTGGCGCCTGCGCCAGCACCTGCTGCGGTGCTGCCACATACAGCGCGATATCGCGTTCGCCTGGGCACTCGCCCAACAGGTCGTCGGCCAGGTCGGCCGGGTCGGCATAGGTGTGGCCAATCAGCAGCCGGCCCCAGCCGCAGTGCACGGCACGCGGCTGTTGGTGGGGCTGGCTGCCGTCGCCGGCCAGGCGCGCCTGCAGGCGCTCGTAGGACGGCGCCTGGCCACGCAGCAGGCGCTGACCGTAGGCGATTTCGTGGGGTTTCATCGGTCAGAGTCCTTGTTCGCTCAGCCACAGGTTCAATGCTGCCAGTTGCCACAGCTTGGAACCGCGCAGTGGCGTCAATTGGCCGTGCGGGTTGCTAAGCAGGCGGTCGAGCATGGCTGGGTTGAACAGCCCACGGTCCTGGCTGGGGTCGGTCAGCAGTTCGCGTACCCAACCCAGTGTGGCGCCTTCCAGGTGCTTCAGGCCCGGTACCGGGAAGTAGCCCTTCTTGCGATCGATCACTTCATGCGGGATCACCCGCCGTGCGGCTTGCTTGAGCACCTGTTTACCGCCGTCTGGCAGCTTGAAGCGCGCCGGAATGCGTGCCGACAGCTCTACCAGGCGGTAGTCGAGGAACGGGGTGCGTGCCTCCAGGCCCCAGGCCATGGTCATGTTGTCGACCCGTTTGACGGGGTCGTCGACCAGCATCACGGTGCTGTCCAGGCGCAAGGCCTTGTCCACCGCCTGCGGCGCGCCGGGGCGGGCGAAATGCTCGCGCACGAAATCGCCAGCGGCATCGGTATCCAGCAACCATGGCGCCTGCACGGTATCGCGGTACTCGTCGTGGCTGCGGTCGAAGAAGGCGTTGCGGTACGCCGCGTAGGCATCGTCGGCGCCGTCCACCTGCGGGTACCAGTGGTAGCCGGCGAACAGTTCGTCGGCGCCCTGGCCGCTTTGCACGCCCTTGCAATGCTTGGCCACTTCCCGCGACAGCAGGTAGAAGGCGATGCAGTCGTGGCTGACCATCGGCTCGCTCATGGCGCGGAAGGCGGCAGGCAGCTGGTCGATGATTTCGTGCTCGGCAATGCGCAACTGGTGGTGGCGCGTGCCGTAGTGCCGGGCGATCAGGTCGGAGTACTGGAACTCGTCGCCGCGCTCGCCGCCGGCATCTTCAAAGCCGATGGAGAAAGTCGACAGGTCGTCCACACCGACTTCACGCAGCAGGCCGACCAGCAGGCTGGAGTCGACACCGCCGGACAGCAGCACGCCCACGTCCACGGCGGCACGCTGGCGGATGGCCACGGCCTCGCGGGTCGCGTCCAGTACGCGGGTGGTCCAGCCTTCCAGGTCCAGCTCACGCTCATCGGCGTTGGGCCCGTATTGCAGTTGCCACCAGGTCTGACGCTCGATTTCGCCGTGGCGGTCGATACGCATCCAGGTGCCGGGTTCCAGCTTTTGCACATTCGCCAGCAAGGTGCGCGGTGCCGGCACTACGGCATGGAAGTTGAGGTAGTGGTTGAGCGCCACCGGGTCGAGCATCGGGTCGATGTCGCCGCCCTTGAGCAGCGCTGGCAGGGTCGAGGCAAAACGCAGCCGCTCGCCGTTGCGTGACAGGTACAGCGGCTTTACGCCCAGGCGGTCGCGGGCCAGGAACAGGCGTTGGTTATCGCGTTCCCAGATGGCCAGGGCGAACATGCCGTTGAGTTTCGGCAGTAGCGCCGCACCCCAGGCGTGGTAGCCCTTGAGCAGCACTTCGGTGTCGCCGTCCGACCAGAACTGGTAGCCCAGGGCCTGCAGCTCCTGGCGCAACTCGGGGAAATTGTAGATGGCACCGTTGAACGCCAGGGACAGGCCCAGGGTGTTGTCGACCATGGGCTGCGCCGAGCCGTCGGACAGGTCCATGATTTTCAGGCGGCGGTGGCCGAGGGCTATCGGGCCCTGGCTATGGAAGCCCCAGGCATCCGGGCCGCGTGGGGCCAGGTGATGGGTAATGCGCTCTACCGCAGCCAGGTCGGCTGGGCGTGGCGCTTGGCCGATGGGGGTGAAACGTAACTCTCCTGCTAATCCGCACATAAGTCCTTACCGGTTTTTCCGTTGGGGAGGTGATGCCCCGGATTAGGGCACCTTAAGGAACTGACCTATATGCTTTATGAGAGTTTTAGAACAATCTGTTATATGCGGCCGCGGCCTGCGACGCTTTTCTGCCCAATCGCGACACCGGTTTTGCCTTGCCGGAACGACCCTGGGTCGCGATTGGGCTGCACCGCAGCCCCCGGCTCCATCACTTGCCCCGTATCAGCCTGCGCAGGGCGAACCGGTTAGGATGGCAAGCCTGCGCCACCCCCTGAGGCACCGGCAGCGGCTCCCCGCACACCCACGCCGCCAGCAGTTCCCCACTCAACGGCGCGGTGATCAACCCGCGCGAGCCATGCCCGCTGTTTACATACAGCCCGCCCAGCCAGGGGCAAGGGGCTTGCGGCACCTGTCGCGCATCACGCGCCAGTACCGCGTAGGTGTCGGCAAACGCCTGTGCATCGGCCAGCGGCCCGACAATCGGTAGGTAATCCGGGCTGGTGCAGCGGAATGCGGCCCGCCCTTGCAGGTGCTCAGGGTTCAGCGTTGCCACGCCCAGGCGTTGTGCCAGGTCGGTCGATATCTCGTCCAGCAACGCCAGGTTGCCCTGGTGTTCGGCCACCGTCGGCGCCAGGTTGTCACTGTTGAAATCAAAGCTCGCGCCCAAGGTATGTTCATCACCACGCGGCGGTGCCACGTAGCCCTCGGCGCACACCACGGTGCGCAGTGCCCGGCTGCCGGCGGTGGCCGGCAAGCGGGTGATCTGGCCCCGGATGCGCTTGAGCGGCAACCCGGCACAGGCGTCGAAGCGGCGGACCTCGGCGGCTGCGGCCAGAATCACCACCGGCGCGCTGGCCAGCAGGCGCTCGCCGGCCCAGGCTTGCCACTGGTCAGCCACTTTGCGCAGTTCGATGACTTCCTGGTGGGTCACCAGCCGGATACCAGGGTGCTGCAACTGCTGCTGGCACAGGGCAGGCGGGTGGACCCAGCCGCCTTCGGGGTAGAACAGCCCGCCAGCCGGCAGGGCGACCCCGGCGACGGCTTCAGCCTCGGTACGTTGCAGCGCGTGCAGCAGGTCGTGGTCGAACGCGCCAGCCAGTTTGCCCTGGCGCTCGGCTTCCTTGGCGTCGAACGCCAGTTGCAGCACGCCGCAGGCATCCCAGTCCTGGCCCCGTTGCAGGCGTTCGAGCTGGCGCCGGGTGTAGCCGAAGCCGGACAGGATCAGCTGCGACAACGCCGTGCCATGGGCGGACAGCTTGAGGTACAGCACCCCCTGCGGGTTGCCCGAGGCTTCCTGCGCGGGGGCGGCATGGCGTTCCAATACGGTCACCTGCCAGCCACGCCGGGCCAGGCTGGCCGCGCTGGCGCTGCCGGCGAGCCCGGCGCCGATCACCAGCGCCTGGCGGGGGCCCGGCGTGGCGGGCGGGCGTGCATACCAGGGGGCGCCAGGGGTGGGCAGGGCGCCGACGTAGGCGCCGCTCATCACTTCCCACTTCTTGCCGATGCCCGGCACCTTCTTCATGGCGAAGCCCGCTTCGACCAGGCTGCGGCGCACCCAGCCGGTGGTGGTGAAGGTGCCCAGCACTGTCCCGGCGTGGGACAGCCGCGCCAGTTGGGCGAACAGCTGCGGGGTCCACATGTCGGGGTTCTTGGCCGGGGCGAAGCCGTCGAGGAACCACACGTCGACCTGTGCATCGAGCTGCGGCAGCTGCTCCAGCACATCGCCGATCAGCAGGGTCAGGGTGACCCGGCCTTCGGCGAAGGTGAACTGCTGAAAGCCGGGGTGCACCGCCACATACTGGGCCAGCAGCGGCTCGGTGTAGGCGGCGAGCTCCGGCCACAGGCGTACGGCGCGGGCCATGTCGGCAGCGCCCAGGGGGTACTTTTCGACACTGACGAAATGCAGGCGTGCACCGCTGGGCGCGTGCTGGTCGAACAATTGCCACGCGCAGAAGAAGTTCATGCCGGTGCCAAAGCCGGTCTCGCCGATCACCAGGCTGCTGTGTGCGGGCAGGTTGGCGAAGCGTTCGGCCAGTCGGGTCTGGCCGAGGAACACATGCTTGGTTTCTTCGATGCCTTCGTTGACCGCGAAATAGACGTCGTCGTACTGCCGCGAATGGGGGCGGCCCTGGTCGTCCCAATCGATCTGGGCGTGCTGGAGGAGGGTGGATTCAGGCATGGCTGGTTCACTGGAGATGAGTTGCGAGTTGCAAGTCGCAAGTCGCTAGAAAGAGCAGATGGTGGCATGGCTTACATTTTCTTGCAGCTTGCGACTTCCAGCTTGCAGCTTCGAATTCCGCTAGTCTTGGTTATCCATTGAAGGAGCCATTGCATGTTCGAATCCGCCGAAATCGGCCACAGCATCGACAAGGAGGCTTACGACGCCGAGGTGCCCGCGTTGCGCGAGGCCCTGCTCGAAGCCCAGTACGAACTCAAGCAGCAGGCGCGCTTCCCGGTGATCGTACTGATCAACGGCGTTGAAGGCGCTGGCAAGGGTGAGACGGTAAAGCTGCTGAACGAGTGGATGGACCCGCGCATGATCGATGTGCTGACCTTCGACCAGCAGACCGACGAAGAGCTGGCCCGGCCGCCGGCATGGCGCTATTGGCGGGCCTTGCCGCCGAAGGGGCGGATGGGCGTGTTTTTTGGCAACTGGTACAGCCAGATGCTGCAGGGGCGGGTGCACGGGGTGCTCAAGGATGCCGTGCTCGACCAGGCCATCACCGGTGCCGAACGCCTGGAGCAAATGCTCTGCGACGAAGGTGCGCTGATCATCAAGTTCTGGTTCCACCTGTCCAAGAAGCAGATGAAGGCGCGCCTGAAATCGCTGAAGGACGACCCGTTGCACAGCTGGAAAATCAGCCCGCTGGACTGGCAGCAGTCGAAAACCTACGACCGCTTCGTACGCTTTGGCGAGCGCGTGCTGCGCCGCACCAGCCGCGATTATGCACCGTGGCACATCGTCGAGGGGGTCGACCCCAACTACCGTAGCCTGGCGGTGGGGCGCATCCTGCTGGAAAGCTTGCAGGCCGCGCTGGCCAACAACCCCAAAGGCAAGCACCAGGGGAACGTGGCCCCATTGGGGCGTAGCATCGATGACCGCAGCCTGCTGGGGGCGCTGGACTTGAGCGTGCGCCTGGACAAGGCCGATTATCAGGAGCAACTGGTGACCGAGCAGGCCCGCCTTGCCGGGCTGCTGCGGGACAAGCGCATGCGCCGCCATGCTCTGGTGGCGGTGTTCGAAGGCAACGATGCTGCCGGCAAAGGCGGGGCCATCCGCCGGGTGGCCGCTGCGCTGGACCCGCGCCAGTACCGTATCGTGCCGATTGCCGCGCCCACCGAGGAAGAGCGCGCGCAGCCTTACCTGTGGCGCTTCTGGCGGCACATTCCGGCGCGGGGCAAGTTCACCATTTTTGACCGCTCCTGGTATGGCCGGGTGCTGGTGGAGCGGGTAGAGGGGTTCTGCACGCCGGCTGACTGGATGCGCGCCTACAGCGAGATCAATGATTTCGAGGAACAGTTGGTGAACGCCGGGGTGGTGTTGGTCAAGTTCTGGCTGGCCATCGACCAGCAGACCCAGCTGGAGCGCTTCGAAGAGCGCGAGCAGATCCCGTTCAAGCGCTACAAGATCACCGAGGATGACTGGCGCAACCGGGACAAATGGGATGACTACGCCCAGGCCGTGGGGGACATGGTCGACCGTACCAGCAGCGAGATTGCACCATGGACGCTGGTAGAGGCCAACGACAAGCGCTGGGCCCGGGTGAAGGTGCTGCGCACTATCAACGAGGCGCTTGAGGCGGCGTTTGCCAAGCACAAGAAGTAGGTTGCCGGGTTTGGCCTCAAGCCATGCTGCAAAAGAATGACCTGATGAATTCTTTTCTCGGCACGTTCCCCCGCACCTACCCAGCAAGCCCGTAGAATCAAGCAATCGCCACCACGGGCTTGATCGAGGACTTTATGCATACCACTTCCGGCCGCTGGGGCTATGGCCTGTTCCTGGCACTCTTGACGGCGCTGCTCTGGGGCATTCTGCCGATCAAGCTCAAGCAGGTACTGCAAGTGGTCGACCCGATCACCGTCACCTGGTACCGCTTGCTGGTCTCGGGCGGCCTGCTGTTTGCCTGGCTGGCGGCCCAGCGGCGGTTGCCCTCCATTCGTAAACTGCCAGCAAAGGGCAAGGGCCTGGTGGCCGTTGCCGTCTTCGGCTTGATGGGCAACTACGTGCTGTACCTGATCGGGCTCAACCTGTTAAGCCCAGGTACTGCACAGTTGGTGGTGCAGATTGGCCCGGTGTTGCTGCTGGTGGCCAGTGTGTTCGTATTCCGTGAGCGTTTCAGCCTGGGGCAGGGTGTAGGGCTGCTGGTGCTGCTGGCGGGGTTTGGCCTGTTCTTCAACCAGCGCCTGGACGAACTGCTGACCTCGCTGGGGGCTTACACCACGGGTGTGCTGACCATATTGCTGGCCACCAGCATCTGGGTGTTCTATGCGCTGAGCCAGAAGCAGTTGCTGACGGTGTGGCATTCGCAGCAGGTCATGATGGTGATCTACCTCAGTTGCGCCGCGCTGCTCACGCCCTGGGTGCACCCGCTGCAGGCGTTGCAACTGACCCCGGTGCAGGGCTGGCTGTTGCTGGCGTGCTGCTTGAATACCCTGGTGGCCTACGGCGCGTTTGCCGAAGCGCTGGCGCACTGGGAGGCATCACGGGTGAGTGCCACGCTGGCACTGACGCCGCTGGTGACTTTTGTTGCAGTGGCGCTGGCGGCGCTGGTATGGCCTGACTATGTGCACGCTGAAGACATCAATGCGCTGGGCTATGTGGGGGCGGTGACGGTGGTGTTCGGCTCGGCCCTGGTGGCGTTGGGGCCATCGCTGGTGGCCGGCTGGCGTGCCCGCAGGGCGCGGTTGGCCCAGGTCCCTTGATCGCCTGTACTGGCCCCATCGCTGGCTTGCCAGCGATGGGGCCAGTACAGGCAATCAATAATTTAGCCTTTACCACCCGGTGCCAGCATGTTCTCCGGCCTTACCCACTGGTCGAACTGCTCATTGGTCAGGTACTTCAACTCCAGCGCAGCTTCCCTCAGGGTCTTGCCTTCGCTGTAGGCCTTCTTGGCGATCTCCGCGGCTTTGTCATAACCGATGTGCGGGTTCAACGCGGTCACCAGCATCAACCCGCGTTCCAGGTGTGCGGCCATCTGCTGGGCGTCGGGCTCGATACCCGCTACACAGTGCTGCTGGAAGTTGCGGCAGCCATCGGCCAGCAACTCGACCGACTGCAACAGGTTGTGGATGATCACCGGCTTGAACACGTTCAACTGCAAATGCCCCTGGCTGGCGGCAAAGCCGATCGCCGCATCGTTGCCCAATACCTGGCACGCCAGCATCGACAGCGCCTCGCACTGGGTAGGGTTGACCTTGCCCGGCATGATCGAGCTGCCCGGCTCGTTGGCCGGCAGGCGTACCTCGGCCAACCCGGCACGCGGCCCGGAGCCCAGCAGGCGCAGGTCGTTGGCGATCTTCATCAGGGCCACTGCCAGGGTCTTCAACGCGCCGGCCAGGCTGGTCAGCGGTTCATGGCCGGCCAGGGCGGCGAACTTGTTTGGCGCGGTGACGAACGGCAGCCCGGACTCTGCTGCCAGTTCGGCGGCAATGGCTTCGGCAAAACCGTGCGGGGCATTCAGCCCGGTGCCCACGGCAGTACCGCCCTGGGCCAGTTCGCACACGGCCGGCAGGGTGGCACGAATGGCACGTTGGGCGTAGTCCAGCTGGGCAACAAAGGCCGATACCTCCTGGCCGAAGGTGATCGGCGTGGCATCCATCATGTGCGTGCGGCCGGTCTTGACCAGTTTGTTGTGCCGCGCCGCCAGTTCGGCCAGCCCGGCCGAGAGTTCGCCGATGGCGGGCAGCAGTTTTTCCTGCACGGCCTGCGCCGCGGCAATGTGCATGGCGGTCGGGAAGCAGTCGTTGGAGCTTTGCGAGCGGTTGACATGGTCGTTGGGGTGCACGGGCGTTTTGCCGCCCCGGCCCTGGCCAGCCAGTTCATTGGCCCGCCCGGCAATCACTTCGTTGACGTTCATGTTGCTTTGGGTGCCGCTGCCCGTCTGCCACACGACCAGCGGGAACTGGTCGTCGTGCTTGCCCGCCAACACCTCGTCGGCGGCCTGTTCGATCAGCCGGGCGATGTCGGCCGGCAGGTCGCCATTGCGGTCGTTGACCCGTGCCGCGGCCTTCTTGATCAGCGCCAGGGCGTGCACCACCGCGAGCGGCATGCGTTCCTTGCCGATGGCGAAGTTGATCAGCGAACGCTGGGTCTGCGCACCCCAGTAGGCGTCCTCAGGAACTTCGACCGGGCCCAGGCTGTCTGTCTCGATACGGCTCATTCTGTACTCACTCCTGTGTAGTTCGAATTCGCAGTTTAGGCCTTGATTCGACCGAGCGGTTCAGTCGCTCGTCGTGCCACTTGAGCACCGCGCTACCACGGCGCAGAATGCTCTACTCTGAGGTACCCGCCTCCCTCTCTCTGAAGGAAATGCAATGACCCGTCTCCGTGTCCTTTGTGCCGCCGTTGCCCTGGTTTGCGCCAGCGGCCAGGTACTCGCTGCCACCGCCAGCCACAACGCTGCTGCCGAGAAATTCCTGACCCTGGCCAACGCCGACAAGTTGGGCACCCCGGTGTACATGCAGGTCCAGCAGATGTTCGCCCAGCGCTTCGCCCAGACCAAAGCCCCGGCCAGCAAGCAGCCGGTGCTGGAAAGCTACCAGGCCAAGGCCAACGCCGCGCTGGACAACGCCATCGGCTGGAACAAGCTGAAGCCGAAGATGGTCGACCTGTACACCCAGACCTTCACCGAGCAGGAACTCAAGGACCTGGTCAAGTTCTACGAGTCGCCGCTGGGCAAGAAAGTGCTGCGCGAAATGCCCAAGGTCACCCAGCAGTCGGCGCAGCTGACCCAGCAGAGCCTCGAGCCGGCAGTACCGGTGGTGAACAAGCTGCTCGAAGACATGACCAAAGAGCTGGACCCGAACGCTGGCAAGGCCGCCGCCCCAGCGAAGAAGTGAGTAAGCCGCAATGACCATGCAACAGCGTATCGAACAGCAGCTGGCCCGCCTGGCGCCGCAACACCTGCAAGTGCTCGATGAAAGCCACATGCACAGTCGTGGTCAGGAGACCCACTACAAGGCAGTGATCGTCAGCGAGCAGTTTGCCGGGTTGAACAGCGTGAAGCGCCACCAGAGGGTGTACGCCACCATGGGTGAGCTGATGGGCCAGATCCACGCCCTGGCCATCCATACCTACACCGGCGAAGAGTGGGCCAAGGTCGGCGCTGCACCGGCCTCGCCGGTGTGCGCGGGCGGCGGGCACTGAAACCTTGCTGTTGTTCTGGTAGAATCCTGCAAGATCCGGGGGCCGCTTTGCGGCCCTTTCGCGACACAAGGCCGCTCCTACAGCGACTGCACAGCCTGATGGCGGGTGCGATCCCTGTAGGAGCGGCCTTGTGTCGCGAAAGGGGAGCAAAGCGCCCCCTGTTTTTTTTGCCACACCGTCAAACCCGGTCCGCCCCTTACGAGGGCAACCACCTGGAGAACCTGCTTCATGTCCCAAGCCATCGTCGTCGCGGCGCTGTACAAGTTCGTTACCCTGCAAGACTACGTCGAGTTGCGCGAGCCACTGCTCAAAGCCATGCTCGACAACCAGGTCAAGGGCACCCTGCTGCTGGCCCATGAAGGCATCAACGGCACCGTGTCGGCCACCCGCGAAGGCATCGACGGCCTGCTGGCCTGGCTGCGCAGCGACCCACGCCTGGTCGATGTCGACCATAAAGAGTCGTACTGCGACGAACAGCCGTTCTACCGCACCAAGGTCAAGCTCAAGAAAGAGATCGTCACCCTCGGCGTGCCTGGCGTGGACCCCAACCAGGCCGTGGGCACCTACGTCGAGCCCAAGGACTGGAACGCCCTGATCAGCGACCCGGAAGTGCTGCTGATCGACACCCGCAACGACTACGAAGTGGCCATCGGCACCTTCAAGGGCGCCATCGACCCCAAGACCGAAACCTTCCGCGAGTTCCCCGAGTACATCAAGGCCAACTTCGACCCCAGCAAGCACAAGAAGGTAGCCATGTTCTGCACCGGCGGCATCCGCTGCGAAAAAGCCTCCAGCTATATGCTCGGTGAAGGCTTCGAGGAGGTCTATCATCTCAAGGGCGGCATCCTGAAGTACTTCGAGGAAGTGCCTCAGGAACAAAGCCTGTGGGATGGTGACTGCTTCGTCTTCGACAACCGCGTCACGGTGCGCCATGACCTGAGCGAAGGCGAGTACGACCAGTGCCACGCCTGCCGCCACCCGATCAATGCCCAGGAGCGCGCGTCCGAGCACTATTCGCCAGGTGTCAGCTGCCCGCATTGCTGGGACACCCTGAGCGAAAAGACCCGCCGCAGCGCCATCGACCGGCAGAAGCAGATCGAGCTGGCCAAGGCGCGCAACCTGCCGCACCCGATCGGTTACAACTACAAAGCCGAGGCCTGATGCATGTCTGCCCGCCTGATCTATGTGATGGACCCGATGTGCTCCTGGTGCTGGGGTTTCGCGCCAGTGGCCGCGGCCCTGATCGCCCAGGCGCATGAGGCGGGTGTGCCCACCCACCTGGTGGTGGGCGGGCTGCGCACGGGCGGCAGTGCGCTGGACAGCGCCACCCGCAAGTACATCCTCGAACACTGGCAGGCGGTGGCCGATGCCACGGGCCAGGCGTTCCGCTTCGAAGGGGCCATGCCGGACGGTTTCGTCTACGACACCGAGCCGGCCTGCCGCGCCCTAGTCAGCGCCCGCGAACTGGGTGGCGAGCGCGTCTGGCCGCTGCTTGCGCTGATCCAGCGCGCGTTCTACGAGCAGGGCATGGACGTGACCACCGCACCACAGCTGGTCGACCTGGCTGAACAGGCCGGTTTCGACCGTGCCGAATTCGCCTCCACCTTCGCCCAGGCCGATACCCGCGCCGCCACCGCGGCCGATTTCGTGTGGGCCCAGGACCTGGGCATCGCCGGTTTTCCGACCCTGCTCGCCGAGCGCAACGGCCAACTGGCGCTGTTGACCAACGGCTACCAGCCGTTGGAGCGCCTGCAACCATTGCTCGGCCGCTGGCTGCAGCAGGCCACCTGTGCTTGACCTGCCTGGGTCCCCCGACCCGGTACCGGGCAAGCCCTGCACGGCGGCCGATCGGCTGAGCTGGGCGGAAATCCGCCGGCTGGCCCTGCACCACCGCAAGCAGCTCTGGTCGGCCAACCTGATCGCCGTGCTCGCGGCCTGCTGCAGCGTGCCCATCCCGCTGTTGCTGCCGTTGCTGGTAGACGAAGTGCTGCTCGGCCATGGTGATGCGGCACTGAAGTGGATGAACCACCTGCTGCCGTCGGGCTGGCAGGTGGCTGCCGGCTACATCGGCCTGATGCTGTGCCTTACCCTGTGCCTGCGCCTGGCCGCCTTGGCCTTCAACGTGGTGCAGGCCAAGTTGTTCGCCGGCCTGGCCAAGGACATCGTCTACCGCCTGCGCATCCGCCTGATCGAGCGGCTCAAGCGTATTTCGCTGCAGGAATACGAAAGCCTGGGCAGTGGCACGGTCACCACGCACCTGGTCACCGACCTGGACACCCTCGACAAGTTCGTGGGCGAAACCCTCAGCCGCTTCCTGGTGGCCATGCTCACCTTGACCGGCACGGCCGCCATCCTGATCTGGATGCACTGGCAACTGGCGTTGCTGATCCTGCTGTTCAACCCGCTGGTGATTTATTTCACCGTGCAGTTGGGCAAACGCGTCAAGCACCTCAAAAAGCTCGAGAACGACAGTACCGCGCGGTTCACCCAGGCCCTGGCGGAAACCCTCGATGCCATACAGGAAATACGTGCCGGCAACCGCCAGGGCTATTTCCTCGGCCGGTTGGGGCTGCGCGCCCGCGAAGTGCGCGACTATGCCGTCGACTCGCAATGGAAAAGCGACGCCAGTGGCCGCGCCAGTGGTTTGCTGTTCCAGTTCGGTATCGACATTTTCCGCGCGGCGGCAATGCTGACCGTGCTGTTTTCCGATCTGTCGATCGGCCAGATGCTGGCGGTGTTCAGCTACCTGTGGTTCATGATCGGCCCGGTCGAGCAGTTGCTCAACCTGCAATACGCCTACTATGCCGCCGGCGGCGCCCTCAACCGCCTCAACGAGCTGCTGGCGCGGGCAGACGAGCCGCAGTACCCGGCGGCCAGCGACCCGTTCGCCGGCCGTGACACGGTCGGTATCGAGGTGCGTGACCTGCGTTTTGCCTATGCCGATGAGCCCGTGCTCGACCACCTCGACCTGTCGATCGCGCCGGGTGAGAAGGTGGCCATTGTCGGTGCCAGCGGCGGCGGCAAGAGCACCCTGGTGCAACTGCTGCTGGGCTTGTACAGCGCCCAGGCCGGGACCATCCGCTTTGGCGGGGCCAGCTTGCAGGAAATCGGCCTGGAAACCCTGCGCGAAAACGTGGCGGTGGTGTTGCAGCACCCATCGCTGTTCAATGACACCGTGCGTGCCAACCTCACCATGGGCCGTGACTGCAGTGACGAGGCCTGTTGGCAGGCGCTGCGCATCGCCCAGCTGGACGCCACCATCGCCGCCTTGCCGCAGGGCCTGGACAGCGTGGTGGGGCGGTCGGGTGTGCGCCTGTCCGGCGGCCAGCGCCAGCGCCTGGCCATCGCCCGCATGGTGCTGGCCGAGCCCAAGGTAGTGATCCTCGACGAGGCCACTTCGGCGCTGGACGCGGCCACCGAATACAACCTGCACCAGGCCTTGGCGCGCTTCCTCAGTGGCCGCACCACGCTGATCATCGCCCACCGCCTGTCGGCCGTGAAACAGGCCGACCGGGTGCTGGTGTTCGATGGTGGGCATGTGGCGGAAGATGGCGACCACCAGCAGCTGATTGCCGAAGGCGGGTTGTATGCCAAGCTGTACGGGCATCTGCAACAGAGCTGAATCCTGGGCCGACCCAGGCTGCGCAAAGCCCCCGCTGCCTTGTCATAAAAATCCCCTTCACAGCGATGGCAAATGGCCTACGCTGTGCTTGTCTGGGTCGATTTGCGCCTTATCTGCTCTGTGACAGGGACTCCATGAAGGGACATCGCACACTCGAAGCGCCAAAGTTGCTGGGCATTACCTGGCCCTTCATCGCCGTCGTGGTCTTCCAGGTGGCGCTGGGTAGTCTCAGCCTGTACACGCTGTCGTCCGTGCGCGCTTACGTTGCGGGCGAGAGTTTGTGGTCCAAGGCGCAGAAAGATGCCATCTATTACCTCAACCTGTACGCCGAGACCCGCGACGAGGGTACCTACCAGCGCTATCGCCAGGCCATAACCGTGCCCCAGGGCGACCAGAAGGTGCGCGAGCTGCTCGACCAGCCGCACCCCGACCTGGAAGCCGCGCGCCAGGCGGTACTCCAGGGCGGCAACCATGCCGACGACGTGCAACGGATCATCTGGTTCTACCGCAACTTCCGCAACATCAGCTACATGCAGACTGCCATCGACTACTGGAATGTCGGTGACGATTACCTGGAGAAGCTGGATGTGCTGGCAGGCGAGATGCACCAGCGCTTCGCTGCAGGCCCAGTGGACGCCGCTGCGGTCGAGGCCTGGAAAGCGCGCATCGTGAGCATCAACGAAGGGGTAACGCCGGCGGCCAAGGCCTTCAGCGATGCGCTGGGCGAAGGGTCGCGCATGCTGCTGCGGGTGCTGCTGTTCACCAACCTGCTGACGGCCATGTTCCTGATCAGCATTGCCTGGCGCCGCTCGAGCAAGCTGCTGGCCCAGCGCCAGGCCTTCGCCAGTGCCCTGCAGGAAGAAAAAGAGCGGGCGCAGATTACCCTGCAGGCCATCGGCGACGCGGTGATAACCACCGATGTGGAGGGCTGCATCGGCTACATGAACCCCGCCGCCGAACAGCTGACCCACTGGCAGGCCGCCCAGGCCCAAGGGTTACCGCTTTCGGCATTGTTCAGCCTGGTCGACGAGCACGCCGAAGAAAACGGCACCAGCCTGGTCGAACAGGTGCTAAACGGCAGCCTCAACGGCGGCGCCGAGCATGCGCGGCTGATCCAGCGCCTGGACGGCAGCACGGTATCGATCAACCTGGTGGGCTCGCCAATCGTCAATGACGGGCAGGTTGCCGGCATTGTGCTGGTGCTGCACGACATGACCCAGGAGCGCCAGTACATTGCCAACCTGTCCTGGCAGGCTACCCATGATGCCCTGACCGGGCTGGCCAACCGCCGCGAGTTCGAATACCGCCTGGAGCAGGCGCTCAATGGCCTGGCCCGCCAGGCCGGGCGGCATTCACTGATGTTCCTGGACCTGGACCAGTTCAAGCTGGTCAATGACACGTGCGGCCACGCCGCTGGCGACGAGCTGCTGCGGCACATCTGCGCCGTGCTGCAGTCTGGCCTGCGTGAGGGCGACACCTTGGCGCGGCTGGGGGGCGACGAATTTGGCGTGTTGCTGGAAAACTGCCCCAGCGACCAGGCCGAGCGCATCGCCGAGCAACTGCGCCAGCTGGTGCAAAGCCTGCACTTCGTGTGGAAAGGCCGCCCGTTCGTGACCACGGTCAGCATAGGCCTGGTGCACATGGCCCAGGCCCCCAGCACCCTTGAAGCCTCGTTACGTGCCGCGGACATGGCCTGCTACATGGCCAAGGAAAAAGGCCGCAACCGCGTGCAGGTGTACCACGCCGACGACAGCGAGCTGTCCATGCGCTTTGGCGAAATGGCCTGGATCCAGCGTTTGCATGTTGCCCTGGAAGAGAACCGGTTCTGCCTGTACGCGCAGGAAATCGCCCCGCTGAAAACCTTCGAGGGGCCGGGCCATATCGAAATTCTGCTGCGCCTGCACGACGAAAGCGGCCGCACCATCCTGCCCAGCAGCTTCATTCCGGCCGCCGAGCGCTACGGCCTGATGACGGCGCTGGACCGCTGGGTGGTACGCAATGTATTCATGGTCATCCGCCAGTGCCTGGACGAGGGGCGGGAAGGGCCGCTGTCGACCTGCGCGATCAACCTGTCGGGGTCGAGCATCGGCGATGACAAGTTCCTGGAATACCTGCAGCGGCTATTTGTCGAGTACGCCATTCCGCCGCGGATGATCTGCTTCGAAATCACCGAAACCAGCGCCATCGCCAACCTGGGCAGCGCCATCCGCTTCATCAACGAGCTCAAGGGCCTGGGTTGCCGCTTCTCGCTCGATGATTTCTGCGCCGGCATGTCCTCGTTCGCCTACCTCAAGCATTTGCCCGTGGATTACCTCAAGATCGACGGCAGTTTCGTCAAGGACATGCTCGACGACCCGGTCAACCGGGCCATGGTCGAAGTCATCAACCATATCGGCCATGTGATGGGCAAGCGCACCATCGCCGAGTTTGTCGAAACGCCCCTGATCGAGCAGGCCCTGCAGGAAATTGGCGTGGATTACGCCCAGGGCTACCTGATCGAACGCCCCCAGGTGTTCACCTGTGACAGTCTGCAGCGCCAACGGATCGCCGCCCGGCCTCTGTTGCAGCGTGCACCTGGCACCTTTCGTTAGCTGGAAATCACAAGGACCAAGGAGCTGAAAGTGATTGATGCATTCGTTCGTATCGGGCCGTTGATGGACCCGGCCAGTTACCCCCAATGGGCTCAGCAACTGATTGAAGATTGCCGCGAGAGCAAGCGCCGGGTCGTGGAGCATGAGTTCTATGCACGCCTGCGCGATGGCCAGCTGAAGCAATCGACCATTCGCCAGTACCTGATTGGCGGCTGGCCGGTGGTGGAGCAGTTCTCGCTGTACATGGCCCACAACCTGACCAAGACCCGCTACGGTCGGCACCAGGGTGAGGACATGGCACGGCGCTGGCTGATGCGCAATATCCGGGTCGAGCTCAACCATGCCGATTACTGGGTGAACTGGTGCCAGGCGCATGGTGTGCACCTGCACGACCTGCAGGCCCAGGACGTGCCGCCGGAGCTCAACGGCCTGAACGACTGGTGCTGGCGGGTGTGTGCCACCGAGAACCTGGCCATTGCCATGGCCGCGACCAACTATGCCATCGAAGGCGCGACGGGCGAATGGTCGGCAGTGGTGTGTTCGACCGACACCTACGCCATGGGCTTCCCGGAGGAAGGGCGCAAGCGGGCGATGAAATGGCTGAAGATGCACGCCCAGTATGACGATGCGCACCCGTGGGAAGCGCTGGAAATCATCTGTACCCTGGCCGGCGAGAACCCCAGCCTGGGCTTGCGCACCGAGTTGCGCAGGGCGATCTGCAAGAGCTACGACTGCATGTTCCTGTTCCTGGAGCGGTGCATGCAGCTTGAGGGGCGCCAGCAGGGGCGTATGCGCCCGGCGTTGGCCGCCGGGTAGGCCCGGCCCGCTGCGAAGCAAGGCCGCGATGGGCCGCGCTGCGGCCCCCGCAATCCCAGCCGTTACTGGGCGTTCAGCGCCTGCCCATTCACGGCCTTGCTGTCCGGCCCCATGAGGTAGAGGTACACGGGCATGATTTCTTCAGGCAGCGGGTTGTTCTGCGGGTTCTCGCCAGGGTAAGCCTGCGCCCGCATTGCTGTGCGCGTGGCCCCGGGGTTGATGCTGTTGGCCCGCACCGGCGCCACGCCTTCCAGTTCGTCGGCCAGGGTCTGCATCAGGCCCTCGGTGGCGAACTTCGACACGCCGTAGGCGCCCCAGTAGGCACGGCCCTTGCGCCCCACGCTGCTGCTGGTGAACACCACCGAGGCGTCTTCCGACAGCTTCAGCAGCGGCAGCAGGGTGCTGGTGAGCATGAAGGTGGCATCGACGTTGATGTGCATCACGCGCATGAAATGGTCGCCTGACAGCTGTTCCAGTGGCGTGCGCGGGCCGATGATCGAGGCGTTGTTGAGCAGGCCGTCAAGGCGGCCGAACTGCTCTTCGATCATGACCGCCAGGTCGTCGTACTCATGTGCCTGCGCGGTTTCCAGGTTGAACGGAACGACCACCGGCTGCGGATGCCCGGCGGCCAGGATCTGGTCGTAGACCTCGTTCAGGTTGGCTTCGGTCTTGCCCAGCAACAGCACGGTGGCGCCCAGCGCGGCGTAGGCCTTGGCAGCAGCAGCGCCAATGCCGCGGCCGGCACCGGTAACCAGGATGACCCGGCCTTTGAGCAGGTCGGGGCGGGCGGTGTAGTCGAACATGGTTCTGTCCTTCGAGTTCGTGAGGGCGACCCCGTCCCCTGTAGGAGCGGGTTTACCCGCGAATGCGTCAGCCCAGACAACACTGGCGCCTGATCGCACGCATTCGCGGGTAAACCCGCTCCTACAGGGGGTGGTGCCCGGGCATCAGTCTGGGTTCAGCAGCCGCACAGCGCGCTGTCGATCACCTTGCGCAGGTCCAGCGGGTGGTCCACCACCACGTCGGCGCCCCAGTGGTTGGGGTTGTCTTCTGGGTGAATATAGCCGTAGCGCACCGCGGCGGTACGGGTGCCGGCGTCACGGCCCGACTCGATGTCGCGCAAGTCGTCGCCGACGAACAGCACACTGGCCGGGTCCAGGTTCAGGGTGTTGCAGGCCAGGATCAGCGGCTCCGGGTCCGGCTTGCTGTTTTTTACGTGGTCCGGGCAGATCAGCAGCGCCGAACGCTCGGCCAGGCCCAGTTGCTGCATGATCGGCTCGGCGAAGCGCACCGGTTTGTTGGTGACCACGCCCCACAGCAGCTTGCCTTTCTCGATGTCGGCCAGCAGTTCGGCCATGCCGTCGAACAGCTTGCTGTGCACCGCGCAGTTGCGCTGGTAGCGTTCGAGGAACTCCAGGCGCAGGGCCTCGAAGCCTTCGGCTGCAGGGTCCATGGCGAAGGTGGCGGCGACCATGGCCCGCGCACCGCCGGAAATCACCCCGCGGATCAGCGTGTCATCGACCGGCGGCAGGCCGCGTTCGGCGAGCATGGCCTGGCAGATGGCGATGAAGTCCGGCGCCGTGTCGAGCAAAGTGCCGTCCATGTCGAAGAGTACCGCTCGCAAACGCATGCTCATTCCTCGCGCAGGGTCTGGATCATGTAGTTGACGTCGACGTCGCTGCTCAGCTTGTAGTGCTTGGTCAGCGGGTTGTAGGTCAGGCCGATGATGTCCTTGACCTGCAGGCCGGCATCACGGCTCCACGCGCCCAGTTCGGAGGGGCGGATGAACTTCTTGAAGTCATGGGTGCCGCGCGGCAGCATCTTCAGGATGTACTCGGCGCCGACGATGGCCAGCAGGTAGGCCTTGGGGTTGCGGTTGATGGTGGAGAAGAACACCTGGCCGCCCGGCTTGACCATGCGGTAGCAGGCACGGATCACCGACGACGGGTCGGGTACGTGCTCGAGCATTTCCAGGCAGGTGACCACATCGAATTGTTCAGGCATTTCTTCGGCCAGCGCTTCGGCGGTGATCTGCCGGTACTCCACCTGCACGCCGGACTCCAGCTGGTGCAGCTGGGCCACGGCCAGTGGCGCCTCGCCCATGTCGATACCGGTAACGCTGGCGCCGCGCAGGGCCATGGCTTCGCTGAGAATGCCGCCGCCGCAACCTACGTCCAGCACCTTCTTGCCGGCCAGGCTGGCGCGTTCGTCGATCCAGTTGACGCGCAGCGGGTTGATTTCATGCAGCGGCTTGAACTCGCTTTCACGGTCCCACCAGCGGTGGGCCAGCGCTTCGAACTTGGCGATTTCGGCGCGGTCGACGTTGCTCATTGGGCAGTCCTCAGAAGCTTGGCTATTAAGCTGCAAGCTGCAAGCCCCAGGCAGCAAGAAAAAGCAGACCTTGTACGCATTCGCTTTTTCCTGCCGCTCGTAGCTTGCAGCTTGCGCTCGAAAAGGCCGGAGTATACCCGAGCGCTCGGCCCCCAGGCTCGCTATAATCGCCGGCTTTTGATATCCGAACGACAGGGAGAGGCAATGCGCGAGCGACTATTGGCGGCGGAGAAGGTGACCGCGATCCGCTGGCAGGGCGGCGTCCTGCACCTGCTCGACCAGCGCCTGCTGCCGTCCCGGGAGTGCTGGCTGGCCTGCGACAATGTCGCGCAGGTGGCAGCCGCGATCCGCGACATGGCGGTGCGCGGTGCTTCGGCGATCGGTATCGCGGCGGCCTATGGCCTGGTGCTGGCCCTGGAAGAGCGGCTGGCCGAAGGTGGTGACTGGGAGCTGGACCTGGAAGAGGACTTTCTTACCCTGGCCGAGGCGCGCCCCACGGCTGCCAACCTGTTCTGGGCACTGAACCGCATGCGCGAGCGCCTGCAGCGCCTGCGCCCGGACGAAGACGTGCTGGCCGCGTGCGAGGCCGAAGCGCTGGCCATTCACGAAAGCGACCGTGAAGCCAACCTGACCATGGCCCAGCACGGCACCGAGCTGATCCGCCGCCACCAAGGCAACGCCCAGACCCTGCTCACCTATGGCAATGCCGGTGCGCTGGCCAGTGGGGGCTTCGGCACCGCGCTGGGGGTGATCCGTGCCGGTTACCTCGAAGGCATGGTCGAGCGGGTGTATGCCGGCGAGACGCGCCCCTGGCTGCAGGGCTCGCGCCTGACCGCGTGGGAGCTGACCAACGAAGGCATCCCGACCACCCTGTGCGCCGATTCGGCGCTGGCCCACCTGATGAAGACCAAGGGCATCACCTGGGTGGTGGTGGGGGCGGACTGCATTGCCGCCAATGGCGACATGGCCGGCAAGATCGGCACTTACCAGCTGGCGGTCAGCGCCATGCACCATGGCGTGCGCTTCATGGTGGTGGCGCCCAGCACCAGCATCGACCTGAACCTGGCGACTGGCGAGGATATCCCCCTGGAAGTGCGTGAGGCCGATGAACTGCTGGATTACGCCGGCACCCGCGTGGCCCCGGAGGTCGAGGTGTTCAACCCGGTGTTCGACGTGACCCCGGCAGACCTGATCGACGTGATAGTGACCGAGCGCGGCATTGTCGAACGTCCGGATACCGCCAAGCTGGCGCAGTTGATGTGCCGCAAGCGCCTGCATTGACAAATGTGCCGGCCTTTTCGCGGGTAAGCCCGCAAAGAGGCCGGCACAGGCAACAGCAAATCAAGATTCGAACCTGCTTCTGGCTGCCCGCCACATCTCCCCACCGCACCCGCCTTTGTGGTAACATCCGGCAGTTTCCAAGACCGCCCATCACGGCGGCCTTCATTGCGCAGATCCATGGCACAACTCATTGATTTGTCGTAAGTCGTCGCACCCTTATGCGCTGCGGCGGCGAGCTTCGTTCGGCCCTTGATGGAGCTGCGAAGTTTCACCAGAAAAAGGAATCAGGCTTCTCATGGGCGAACTGGCCAAAGAAATCCTCCCGGTCAATATCGAAGACGAACTGAGACAGTCCTACCTCGACTACGCGATGAGCGTGATTGTCGGGCGAGCGCTGCCCGATGCACGTGACGGCTTGAAGCCCGTGCATCGTCGCGTTCTCTATGCGATGAGCGAACTGGGCAACGACTGGAACAAGCCGTACAAGAAATCCGCCCGTGTGGTCGGTGACGTGATCGGTAAGTACCACCCGCACGGCGACACTGCGGTCTACGACACCATCGTGCGTATGGCCCAGCCTTTCTCGCTGCGCTACCTGCTGGTCGATGGCCAGGGCAACTTCGGTTCGGTGGACGGCGACAATGCCGCGGCCATGCGATACACCGAAGTGCGCATGACCAAGCTGGCCCACGAGCTGCTGTCCGACCTGCACAAGGAAACCGTCGACTGGGTGCCCAACTACGACGGCACCGAGCAGATCCCGGCGGTCATGCCGACGCGTATCCCCAACCTGCTGGTCAACGGTTCCAGCGGTATTGCCGTGGGTATGGCGACCAACATTCCGCCGCACAACCTTGGTGAAGTCATCGACGGTTGCCTGGCGCTGATCGACAACCCGGAAGTCACCGTCGATGAACTGATGCAGTTCATCCCCGGCCCGGACTTCCCGACAGCCGGCATCATCAACGGTCGCCAAGGCATCATCGAGGCCTACCGCACCGGTCGCGGCCGCATCTACATGCGCGCCCGCTCCGAGGTCGAAGACATCGACAAGGTCGGTGGCCGCCAGCAGATCGTGATCACCGAGCTGCCGTACCAGCTGAACAAGGCGCGGCTGATCGAAAAGATCGCCGAGCTGGTCAAAGAGAAGAAGATCGAAGGCATCACCGAGCTGCGCGACGAGTCCGACAAGGACGGCATGCGCATCGTCATCGAGCTGCGCCGCGGCGAAGTGCCGGAGGTGGTGCTCAACAACCTCTACCAGCAAACCCAGCTGCAGAGCGTATTCGGCATCAACGTGGTGGCCCTGGTGGACGGCCGCCCGCGGCTGCTCAACCTCAAGGACCTGCTCGAAGCGTTCGTCCGTCACCGCCGTGAAGTGGTGACCCGCCGTACTGTCTTCGAGCTGCGCAAGGCCCGCGAACGCGGCCACATCCTTGAAGGCCAGGCGGTTGCGCTGTCCAACATCGACCCGGTCATTGCCTTGATCAAGGCTTCGCCTACGCCTTCCGAGGCCAAGGAAGCCCTGATTTCCACGCCGTGGGAGTCCAGTGCCGTGCAGGTCATGGTCGAGCGCGCCGGTGCCGAGGCCTGCCGCCCTGAAGACCTGCCCGAGCAGTATGGCCTGCACGATGGCAAATACTTCCTGTCGCCGGAACAGGCCCAGGCCATTCTCGACCTGCGCCTGCACCGCCTGACCGGCCTGGAGCACGAGAAGCTGCTGGCCGAGTACCAGGAAATTCTCGAGCAGATCGGCGAGCTGATCCGCATCCTCAACAGCGCCGAGCGCCTGATGGAAGTGATCCGCGAAGAGCTGGAGGCCATCCGCGCCGAGTACGGCGATGCCCGCCGCACCGAAATCCTCAATGCCAGCCACGACCTCAACTACGGCGACATGATCCCGGAAGAAGAGCGCGTGGTCACCATTTCCCACGGTGGTTACGCCAAGACCCAGCCGTTGTCCGCTTACCAGGCCCAGCGTCGTGGCGGCAAAGGCAAGTCGGCAACCGGCGTGAAGGACGAGGACTACATCGAGCACCTGCTGGTCGCCAACAGCCACGCCACGCTGCTGCTGTTCTCCAGCAAGGGCAAGGTGTACTGGAAAAAGACCTACGAAATTCCGGAAGCATCGCGTGCCGCCCGTGGGCGCCCGCTGGTGAACCTGCTGCCGCTGGAAGAGGGTGAGCGCATCACCGCCATGCTGCAGGTGGACCTCGAGGCCCTGCAGCAGAACGCCGACCTTGACGAAGAGCTGGAAGACGCCGACGACACCGTGCTCGAAGGTGAGCTGGTCGAGGCCGAGGAAGTTGACGAAGAAGACGGCGACACCCCTGAGTGGGTGGCAGAGCCGACCGGCGCGTACATCTTCATGGCCACCGCTTCGGGTACCGTCAAGAAGACCCCGCTGGTGCAGTTCGCCCGCCCGCGCTCCAATGGCCTGATTGCCTTGAAGCTCAAAGAAGGCGATACCCTGATTGCAGCGGCCATCACCGACGGCGCCAAGGAAGTGATGATGTTCTCCGACGCTGGCAAGGTCATTCGCTTTGCCGAGAGCGTGGTGCGTGAAATGGGCCGTAACGCCCGTGGCGTGCGGGGCATGAAGCTGGGCAAGGGGCAGCAGATTATTTCCATGCTGATTCCGGAGTCCGGCGCGCAGATCCTGACCGCTTCCGAGCGTGGCTTTGGCAAGCGTACCCCGCTGTCCAAGTTCCCACGCCGCGGCCGTGGCGGCCAGGGTGTGATCGCCATGGGTACCAAGGGGCGCAATGGCTTGCTGATTGGCGCCATCCAGGTGCACGAAGGCGAGGAGATCATGCTGATCTCCGACCAGGGCACGCTGGTGCGCACCCGAGTTGGCGAAGTGTCCAGCCTGAGCCGCAACACGCAGGGTGTGACCTTGATCAAGCTGGCTGCCGACGAAACACTGGTTGGCCTGGAGCGGATCCAGGAACCGTCCGAGGACGAACTTGACGATATGGTCGAGGCGGGCGAGGAGGGTGTCGAGGCGGAAGTGCCAGACAATGACGAAGCTGCAGGCGCCGAAGAGGCCCCGCAGGAGTAAGCAGGTGTAAAACCCGAACGGGGCGACCAAGGTCGCCCCGTTTGACTGATAACTGCAGGCAATGCCTGGCCGGGTGCGAGCAAGCTTTTTGTAGGAGCGGCCTTGTGTCGCGAAAGGGCTGCAAAGCAGCCCCAGGATTTCAGCGGCGCTGCAAAAAGCTGGGGGCCGCTTCGCGGCCCTATCGCGACACAAGGCCGCTCCCACAAAGAGGCGCGTGCGGCCTGCAAGAAATGAATTTGTACCATTTGGCAGAGCGAGAGTGGATGTGAGCAACCGAGCCTTTAACTTCTGCGCAGGCCCTGCCGCGCTTCCTACCGCTGTTCTGCAGCGCGCCCAGGCTGAAATGCTGGACTGGCATGGCAAGGGCTTGTCGGTGATGGAAATGAGCCATCGCAGCGACGATTACGTGGCCATCGCCGAAAAGGCCGAGCAGGACCTGCGTGACCTGCTGTCTATCCCCTCCAACTACAAGGTACTGTTCCTGCAGGGCGGTGCCAGCCAGCAGTTCGCTGAAATCCCGCTGAACCTGCTGCCGGAAAACGGCACTGCCGACTACATCGAGACCGGCATCTGGTCGAAAAAGGCCATCGAGGAAGCGCGCCGCTTCGGCAACGTCAACGTCGCCGCCAGCGCCAAGGCCTACGATTACCTGGCCATTCCGGGCCAGAACGACTGGAAACTGACCAGCAACGCTGCCTACGTGCACTATGCGTCCAACGAAACCATCGGTGGCCTGCAGTTCGACTGGGTGCCGCAGACCGGTGACGTTCCGCTGGTGGTCGACATGTCCTCCGACATCCTCTCGCGCCCGATCGACGTGTCGCAGTTCGGCCTGATCTACGCCGGCGCGCAGAAAAACATCGGCCCCAGCGGCCTGGTGGTGGTGATCGTGCGTGAAGACCTGCTGGGCCACGCCCGCAGCAGCTGCCCGACCATGCTCGACTACAAGGTGTCGGCCGACAACGGCTCTATGTACAACACCCCGGCCACTTACTCCTGGTACCTCTCGGGCCTGGTGTTCGAGTGGCTCAAGGAGCAGGGCGGTGTCGAGGCCATGGAGCAGCGCAACCGGGCCAAGAAAGACCGCCTGTACGGCTTCATCGACAGCAGCGAGTTCTATACCAACCCGATCAGCGTCAATGCCCGCTCGTGGATGAACGTGCCGTTCCGCCTGGCCGATGAACGCCTGGACAAGGCCTTCCTCGCCGGTGCCGATGCCCGCGGCCTGCTCAACCTCAAGGGCCACCGCTCGGTAGGGGGGATGCGCGCCTCTATCTACAACGCCCTGGGCCTGGACGCCGTGGAAGCGCTGGTGGCATACATGGCTGAATTCGAGAAGGAGCACGGCTGATGTCGGAACAGGAACTCAAAGCCCTGCGCGTTCGCATCGACAGCCTCGACGAGAAAATCCTCGAGCTGATCAGCGAGCGCGCCCGGTGTGCCGAAGAGGTTGCCCGGGTCAAGACCGCTTCGCTCAAAGAAGGTGAGAAGCCGGTGTTCTACCGCCCCGAGCGCGAAGCAGCAGTGCTCAAGCGGGTGATGGAGCGCAACAAAGGGCCGCTGGGCAACGAAGAAATGGCGCGGCTGTTCCGCGAAATCATGTCGTCGTGCCTGGCCCTGGAAGAGCCGCTGAAAATCGCCTACCTGGGCCCTGAAGGCACCTTCACCCAGGCGGCGGCCATGAAGCACTTCGGCCACGCGGTGATCAGCCGCCCGATGGCGGCCATCGACGAGGTGTTCCGTGAAGTCGCGGCCGGTGCGGTCAATTTTGGCGTGGTGCCGGTGGAAAACTCCACCGAAGGCGCGGTCAGCCACACCCTGGACAGCTTCCTCGAACACGACATGGTGATTTGCGGCGAAGTCGAGCTGCGTATCCACCACCACCTGCTGGTGGGTGAGAGCACCAAGACCAACAGCATCACCCGCATCTATTCCCATGCCCAGTCCCTGGCCCAGTGCCGCAAGTGGCTGGACGCGCACTACCCGAATGTGGAGCGGGTGGCGGTATCGAGCAATGCCGAGGCAGCCAAGCGCGTGAAGGGCGAGTGGAACTCGGCGGCGATCGCCGGTGACATGGCTGCCAACCTGTATGGCCTGACCCGCCTGGCCGAGAAGATTGAAGACCGCCCGGACAACTCCACGCGCTTTTTGATGATCGGCCAGCAGGAAGTGCCGCCTACCGGCGACGACAAGACCTCGATCATTGTTTCGATGAGCAACAAGCCGGGCGCGCTGCATGAGCTGCTGGTTCCGTTCCACCAGAACGGCATCGACCTGACCCGCATCGAAACCCGCCCGTCGCGCAGCGGCAAGTGGACCTACGTGTTCTTTATCGACTTCGTTGGCCACCACCGCGACCCACTGATCAAGGCGGTGCTCGAACAGATCAGCCAGGAGGCTGTGGCGCTGAAGGTGCTGGGCTCGTATCCGAAGGCAGTGCTTTGATTAAGGGCCGCTGGGTGCGCTTTGCGCCCCATCGCCGGCAAGCCAGCTCCCACAGGTACAGCGCAAGCCTCCAGGTTTGCACTGCCCCTGTAGGAGCTGGCTTGCCTGCGAAGGGCTGCAACGCAGCCCCAGCGGTCTCGCAGGCTGTCTCCCCCAGGTCCAGCACAAGCCCCCAGGTTTGCACTGCCCGTGTAGGAGCTGGCGTGCCTGCGATGGGCTGCAACGCAGCCCCAGCGGTCTCACAGGCTGTCCCGATTTCTGAACAGGGTTCACACCAGTGGTAAATGCAGCAAAAACCAAACCCGCGCCCATCATCAATCGCCTGGTCGTAGTTGGCCTCGGCCTAATCGGTGGTTCGTTCGCCAAGGGCCTGCGTGAAAGCGGCCTGTGCCGCGAAGTGGTCGGAGTCGACCTGGACGCCCCCTCGCGCAAGCAGGCCGTAGCCTTGGGCGTGGTCGACCGCTGCGAAGAAGACCTCGCCACCGCCTGCGTGGGCGCCGATGTCATCCAGCTGGCCGTGCCCATCCTGGCCATGGAGAAAGTTCTGGCGCGCCTGGCTCGGCTAGACCTGGGCAACGCGATCATCACCGACGTCGGCAGCGCCAAGGGCAATGTTGTTCGTGAGGCGCGCTCTGTTTTTGTAAACGAGAGCGGCCGGCGCCTGCCGCGCTTCGTGCCTGGCCACCCCATCGCCGGTTCCGAGCAGAGCGGGGTAGAGGCCTCCAACGCCACCCTGTTCCGCCGGCACAAGGTCATTCTCACGCCGCTGGCCGAAACCGACCCGGCCGCACTGGCCCTGGTCGACCGCCTGTGGCGCGCGCTGGATGCCGATGTCGAGCACATGACGGTCGAGCGCCACGACGAAGTGCTGGCCGCCACCAGCCACTTGCCGCACCTGTTGGCCTTTGGCCTGGTCGATTCACTGGCCAAACGCAATGAAAACCTCGAGATCTTCCGGTACGCTGCCGGGGGGTTCCGCGATTTCACCAGGATCGCCGGCAGCGACCCGACCATGTGGCATGACATCTTCCTCGCCAACCGCGATGCTGTCCTGCGCACACTTGATACATATCGCAGTGATCTCGACGCCTTGCGCGACGCTATCGCTGAAGGGGACGGGCACCAGTTGCTGGGTGTATTCACCCGCGCACGCGTTGCCCGCGAGCATTTCAGTAAAATCCTGGCCCGTCGGGCCTATGTGGACGCTATGAACGCCAACGATCTGATTTTCCTGGCCCAACCGGGTGGCCGCCTGAACGGGCGGATTCGTGTACCGGGCGACAAGTCGATTTCTCACCGCTCGATCATGCTTGGCTCGCTGGCCGAGGGCACCACCGAGGTCGAAGGCTTCCTTGAAGGTGAAGACGCCCTGGCGACCCTGCAGGCATTCCGTGACATGGGTGTGGTCATCGAAGGCCCCAACCACGGCCGCGTGACCATTCATGGTGTTGGCCTGCACGGCCTGAAGCCGCCGCCCGGCCCGCTGTACGTAGGCAACTCGGGGACCTCGATGCGTTTGCTGTCCGGCTTGCTGGCCGGCCAGCCGTTCGACGTGACCATGACCGGTGATGCCTCGTTGTCCAAGCGCCCGATGAACCGTGTGGCCAACCCGCTGCGCGAAATGGGTGCCGTGGTCGAGACCGGCCCGGAAGGCCGCCCGCCGCTGACCATTCGCGGCGGCCACCGGCTCAAGGGGCTGACCTACACGCTGCCGATGGCCAGCGCGCAGGTCAAATCCTGCCTGCTGCTGGCCGGCCTGTACGCCGAAGGCAAAACCACCGTCACCGAGCCGGCACCGACCCGCGACCACACCGAGCGCATGCTGCGCGGTTTCGGCTACGCGGTAGAAAGCAATGGCCCGGTGGCCTCGTTGCAGTCTGGCGGCAAGCTGACCGCCACCCGCATCGAAGTGCCGGCCGACATCTCTTCGGCAGCCTTCTTCCTGGTGGCGGCGTCCATCGCCGAAGGCTCCGAGCTGGTGCTGGAGCACGTCGGCATCAACCCGACCCGCACCGGTGTCATCGACATCCTGCGCCTGATGGGTGGCGACATCACCCTGGAGAACCAGCGTGAAGTCGGCGGCGAGCCGGTGGCCGACCTGCGTGTGCGCGGGGCCAAGCTGAAGGGTATCGATATCCCTGAAGAGCTGGTGCCGCTGGCCATCGACGAGTTCCCCGTGCTGTTCGTTGCTGCTGCCTGTGCCGAAGGCCGTACCGTGCTGCGCGGTGCCGAAGAGCTGCGTGTGAAGGAGTCTGACCGAATCCAGGTGATGGCCGACGGCCTGGTTGCCCTGGGCATCAAGTGCGAGCCGACCCCGGACGGCATCATCATCGACGGCGGCCAGCTGGGCGGCGGCGAAGTGCATGGCCACGGTGACCACCGCATTGCCATGGCCTTCAGCGTGGCCTCGCTGCGCGCCAGTGCGCCGATCCGCATTCATGACTGCGCCAACGTTGCCACGTCGTTCCCCAACTTCCTGGCGCTGTGCGCCGAAGTGGGCATCCGCGTGGCAGAAGAGGGCAAGTCGTGAATACGCAGGCCCCCATCATCACCATCGACGGGCCGAGTGGCTCTGGCAAAGGTACGGTCGCCGGCTTGCTGGCGCGCGAACTGGGCTGGCGCCTGCTGGACTCGGGCGCGCTGTACCGGTTGCTGGCGTTCAATGCCAGCAACCACGGTGTCGATCTGACCAACGAAGAGCTGCTGACCAAGCTGGCCGCCCATCTGGATGTGCAGTTCATCGCCGCCGAGCCCGGTAAGCTGCAGCAGACCATTCTCGAAGGTGAGGACGTCAGCCAGGTCATCCGCACCGAAACCGTCGGTGCCGGTGCCTCGATGGTGGCGTCGCTGCCTGCCGTGCGTGAGGCGCTGCTGCAGCGCCAGCGCGCCTTCCGGGAAATGCCCGGGCTGATTGCCGACGGCCGCGACATGGGCACGGTGGTATTCCCCGACGCGCCGTTGAAGGTGTTTCTGACCGCCAGTGCCGAGGAAAGGGCGCGCCGCCGCTACCTGCAGTTGAAGGGCAAGGGTGAAGATGTTAGTCTGTCGAGTCTGCTGGATGAGATTCGGGCGCGTGATGAACGCGACACTCAGCGTGCAGTGGCCCCGCTGAAACCAGCGGCAGACGCCATTCAGCTGGATTCCACCGAGTTGTCCATCGAGCAGGTGTTGCAACGTATCAGGAGCGAGATCGCCCAGCGCGACCTTCTCTGATCACCAGGAAAGCAGGCAGGTTCACCAGTCAACGTCTTGCCGGCGTTCCTTTACTTAAAACAGACCCACATTGTCTGGAATGTGGCGAGGGGCGTTTGTTTCGCCCGAATCTACAGGAATTAAAATGAGCGAAAGCTTTGCAGAACTCTTTGAAGAAAGCCTGAAAACCCTCAATCTTCAGCCGGGTGCCATCATCACCGGTATCGTTGTCGACATCGACGGCGACTGGGTTACCGTACACGCTGGCCTGAAGTCCGAGGGTGTCATCCCGCTCGAGCAGTTCTACAACGAAGCTGGCGAACTGACCATCAAGGTCGGTGACGAAGTCCACGTTGCGCTGGACGCGGTCGAAGACGGCTTTGGCGAAACCAAACTGTCCCGTGAAAAAGCCAAGCGCGCCGAGTGCTGGATTGTTCTGGAAGCAGCTTTCGCCGCCGAAGAAGTGGTCAAGGGCGTTATCAACGGTAAGGTTAAGGGCGGCTTCACTGTCGACGTTAACGGCATCCGTGCGTTCCTGCCGGGCTCCCTGGTTGATGTCCGCCCAGTGCGCGACACCACCCACCTGGAAGGCAAAGAGCTGGAATTCAAGGTCATCAAGCTGGACCAGAAGCGCAACAACGTTGTCGTTTCCCGTCGCAGCGTGCTGGAAGCCGAGAACTCCGCCGAGCGCGAAGCCCTGCTGGAAACCCTGCAGGAAGGCCAGCAAGTCAAAGGTATCGTCAAGAACCTCACCGACTACGGCGCATTCGTGGACCTGGGCGGTATCGACGGCCTGCTGCACATCACCGACATGGCCTGGAAGCGCATCAAGCACCCATCGGAAATCGTTAACGTTGGCGACGAAGTCGACGTACGCGTTCTGAAGTTCGACCGCGAGCGCAACCGCGTTTCGCTGGGTCTGAAGCAAATGGGTGAAGATCCGTGGGTAGCTATCACTGCCCGTTACCCAGAAGGTACTCGCGTACAGGCTCGCGTAACCAACCTGACCGACTACGGCTGCTTCGCTGAGCTGGAAGAAGGCGTTGAAGGTCTGGTACACGTTTCCGAAATGGACTGGACCAACAAGAACATCCACCCGTCGAAAGTCGTACAGGTTGGCGACGAAGTGGAAGTCATGGTTCTGGACATCGACGAAGAGCGTCGTCGTATCTCCCTGGGCATCAAGCAGTGCAAGTCCAACCCATGGGAAGACTTCTCCGGCCAGTTCAACAAGGGTGACAAGATCACCGGTACCATCAAGTCGATCACCGACTTCGGTATCTTCATCGGTCTGGACGGCGGCATCGACGGCCTGGTTCACCTGTCCGACATCTCCTGGAACGAAACCGGCGAAGAAGCCGTACGTCGTTTCAAGAAGGGCGACGAGCTGGAAACCGTCATCCTGTCGGTTGACCCAGAGCGCGAGCGCATCTCCCTGGGCATCAAGCAGCTGGAAGACGATCCGTTCTCCAACTTCGTTGCTGTCAACGACAAGGGCGCTATCGTCAAGGGCATCGTGAAAGAAGTTGACGCCAAAGGCGCCATCGTCACCCTGGCCGACGACATCGAAGCCACTCTGAAAGCTTCCGAAATCAGCCGTGACCGCGTTGAAGACGCGCGTAACGTTCTGAAGGAAGGCGAAGAGATCGAAGCCAAGATCATCAGCGTTGACCGCAAGTCCCGCGTTATCAGCCTGTCGATCAAGTCGAAAGACGACGCTGAAGAGCGTGAAGCTATCCAGAGCCTGAAAAACGCTCCGGAAGCTGCTGCCGACACCACCATGGCTGCGCTGCTGCGCGAAGCAATGGCCAAGCAGAACTGAGTTCTGTTTGATCGGTAAAAAGGGCGACCCTCGGGTCGCCCTTTTTTTGTGCCCGCTCCCAAACACACACCGGCGTTGGCGCGGTAGACCATTCCTGAATTACTTCAATCTTGAAATTTTTTATTAAGTCAAGATGCACCCTGTTCAAATCCTTCCCAGCGTGCTACAACCTGCTTAAGCAATGATCTAGCTGCTTGATAACGAAGGGAAAAATATGACGAAGTCGGAGCTGATCGAACGTATTGTCACCCATCAAGGGCTGCTCTCGTCCAAGGACGTGGAGTTGGCCATCAAGACCATGCTTGAACAGATGTCACAATGCCTGGCTACCGGCGACCGCATCGAGATCCGCGGTTTTGGCAGCTTCTCGCTGCACTATCGCGCCCCACGCGTGGGGCGTAACCCCAAGACCGGCCAGTCGGTCAGCCTCGAAGGCAAGTTCGTACCGCACTTCAAGCCCGGCAAAGAGTTGCGCGACCGGGTCAACGAAGAAGACGAGGCCGAAGCCTGAGCACTCAAGGAGCAATCTGATGCGTAACCTGAAGCGCGCCCTGGCGGCTATTTTCGTGCTGCTGTTGGCGGCGGTGGTGTTGTTCTTCGTGCTGGAGAACCAGCAGCCCGTTGCGCTGGTGCTGTTTGGCTGGGCTGCGCCGGAAATGCCCGTGGCTGTCTTGGTGCTGGCAGCGCTTGTCATCGGCCTGGCTATAGGCCCGCTACTGGGCGCATACGGCGTTCAACGCAGCAAACGCAAGATCAAGGCCTCTGCCCGGCAAGCGGCATTGAGCGGTAACTAAGGAAATTTCCTACGCCTTCCTGGGAATAGTCCGCCTATGCACAGGCTGGCCGCCATGAAGTAATAGCCCACTTCATTTATGGCCAAGTTGAGTGTGCGTAGCATGGAGTTCCCCTGCCTTTTCCATCACGGTGGCACCCGGGGTGTGACTGGGTCCTGCCACCAGTTGCACTTGGCCTCGTGTAGCAGTTTGCTGGTCGACTGTGGGTTGGAACAGGGCACCGATGCGCCGCCTGGTGCAGAATCCGCGCCGCTCAGCTTCGATATTCAGGGCATTCGCGCGCTAATCGTCACCCACGTACACCTGGACCATGTCGGGCGCATACCTGCGCTGCTGGCTGCAGGTTACCGCGGCCCCATAATCTGCAGCGAGCCATCGGCGCGGCTATTGCCGCTGGTACTGGAGGACGCCTACAGGGTGGGCATCAACCGCGAGCCTGCTCAGGTGGCGCGGTACCTTGAACGGGTCACAAGCCTGATTGTGCCTTTGCCCTTCGAGCAGTGGCATGAAGTGGTGATGGAGCCGGGTTTGCAGTGTCGCATCCGCTTGCAGCGTGCAGGCCACCTGCTTGGGTCGGCATATGTCGAGTGCGACCTGTTGCATGGAAGTATCAACACCCGTTACGTGTTTTCAGGCGACCTGGGCAATGGTGCCAACCCATTGCTGCGCCCGCTTCGGCCCCCAGAGCGGGCAGATGTGCTGGTGCTGGAGAGTACCTACGGTGACCGCCTGCACCCGGTCAAGGGCGGTCGGCAGCAGCAACTGGAGGCGGCAATTGATCGCGCCTTGGCCGACAAAGGCACCATTCTGATTCCGGCCTTCAGCCTGGGGCGTACACAAGAGCTGCTGTACGAAATAGAGGATATTCTGCACCGCAAGGCATTGACCGGAGCCCGCGGCGAACCGGGTGACGAAGATCCCGTCAACTGGTCGCAGTTGCCCATCATCCTCGACTCACCCTTGGCCCAGCGTATTACCCGCGTTTACAGCGAGCTGCACGAGTACTGGAACGCTGAAGCCAGGGCTCGCCTGGCTGAAGGGCGCGACCCGCTCGGTTTCAGTCAGCTGATCAGTGTGGACACCCATGCCCGCCACCAACAGGTGGTCAATTACCTCAAGAGTACCGGGCGCCCGGCGATCGTGATTGCAGGTAATGGCATGTGTTCAAGTGGTCGAATCGTCAATTACCTGGAGGCCATGCTCGGCGACCCTCGGCATGAAATAATTTTTGTCGGCCACCAGGCCAAGGGGACGCCAGGGGCGGTGATACAGGCCAGTGAAGGCGCGGAAGGCTTCTTGCAGATCGAGCTGAGCGGCAAGACGCATGAGATCAAAGCGAAGGTGCTAACGGTTGGTGGCTACTCGGGCCACGCAGACAGGGAAGGTTTGATAAGTTTTATCGAGGGTATTCCATCGCCTCCCGCAAAAGTTGTTTTAGTGCATGGTGAGCGGCAGGCGAAAACCGCATTGAAGCAGGCGCTTGAGCATCGTCTGGCTGAAGCGAACCGACCAATGGCGGTTTTTATAGGCAAATAAACGGGTCGCGCTCAGAACATTGGCGATCTCTGTTGTCTCAACCGCGCCCTCATCCGTTTCAAGGGCTTTACAGGTGGTTAGGTGCTTGGCTCCTTGGTACGTCGGAAGCCGTATGGACAGGGAGGGGCGCCCAACCTGGCGGGTAAATCTCTGGTATTCTAGCGCCGAAGCTTGCCTCTACAGCCTATGGATGGCTAGGGATTAAACTCGCTAAACGCGTATATTTATGCGCCGCTGCGGCTGCCGCGGTGGTGTTCAGTGATAAAAAACAGATGCAGGTTTCCTGAGGTTGACAACTTCAAGTGGCCGTTAAGGACTCGATTATGGAATTGATCCCGGTAATTCTTTCCGGTGGCGTTGGCAGCCGTTTGTGGCCAGTTTCCCGTGAGGCTCATCCCAAGCCATTCATGGCCCTGCCCGACGGGCGGAATCTTATACAGAAAACCTTCCAGCGCGCCGCGCGCTTGGAGGGTGTGGTCGAAGTACTGACTGTCACCAACCGGGAACTGTTGTTCAAGACCGAAGACGAGTACCGCAGCATCAATACCCAAGGCCATGCCCAGGGTTACATCCTTGAGCCCTTCGGCCGTAATACCGCGGCTGCCGTGGCTGCCGCTGCGCTGCAGTTGCACCAGACCCACGGCCCTCATGTGCACATGCTGGTGCTGGCTGCCGACCACCTTATCCAGAATGAACAGGCATTTGCCGATGCCGTCGGAAAAGCTCTGCACCTGGCCGAGCAAGGCTGGTTGGTTACGTTCGGCATCAAGCCGCAGTATCCCGAAACCGGTTTCGGTTACATCGAGGCCGCTGCCGGCGGAGCGCTGGAAGGTGGCCTCAAAGTCGAGCGTTTCGTAGAGAAACCAGACATGAAAACAGCCGAGGCCTACGTTGCTGCCGGCAACTACTTCTGGAATGCGGGCATGTTCTGCTTCCAGGTCGGCGCCGTCATTGATGAGTTCAGGGCCCATGCCCCCGATGTGCTCGAAGCCGTGGAGCACACCCTGGAGGCTTCCCGCCGCTCCACCTCCACCGGTTACAGCTGCCTGGCGCTTGAGCCTGACAGTTTTGCCAAGGTGCCAGATATCTCCATCGACTATGCCTTGATGGAGCGCTCTCGCAAAGTGGCTACCGTGCCATGCGATATTGGCTGGAGCGACATCGGCTCGTGGAACGCGGTCAGTGAGCTGACTCCGCCGGATGAGTTCGGCAACCGCTTTGAAGGCGAGGTAATGGCCTACGACGCGCGCGATAACTATGTCAATTCCGAGAACCGCCTGGCTGCACTGGTGGGCGTGCAAAACCTGCTGGTAGTGGATACACCCGACGCCTTGCTCATCGCCCACAAGGATCATGCCCAGGACGTGAAGCATATCGTCAAGCGCCTGAAAAACGACGGCCATGGGGCACACCTGTTGCATCAGACCGTGCATCGCCCTTGGGGTACCTATACCACACTGGAAAATGGCGAGCGCTTCAAGATCAAGCGTATCGTGGTCAAGCCCAAGGCTTCCTTGTCGTTGCAAATGCACCATCATCGCAGCGAACACTGGATTGTGGTCAGCGGCATGGCGGTGGTGGTGAATGACGACCAGGAATTGATGCTCAACACTAACGAGTCCACCTTCATTCGCGCAGGCCACAGGCATCGTCTGGAAAACCCCGGCGTCATCGACTTGGTGCTGATCGAAGTGCAGAGTGGTGATTACCTCGGCGAGGATGACATTGTTCGCTTCGAGGACAAGTACGGGCGTTGCAACGCCTGACACCGGTTATGCTGTCGGCCCCCTGCCAGTCGGGCGCGGGGCTGGTTTTCATGCGGCAATTCTTCGCCGGTCATCCCCTTCCAGTCGGAACCTGTTTTGCGCTTGCGCACCGAGAGAGATGCATGTACGCACCTATCCAGACCCGCTGCTTCAAAGCCTATGACATCCGCGGCCGAGTGCCCGCTGACCTCAACGATGACATCGCCTACCGTATAGGCCGCGCCCTGGTGGCCCAGTTGGGCGGGCGCAGTTATATCGTTGGCCGGGACATGCGCCTGGAAAGCCCTGGCCTGTCCCGTGCCCTGATAAAAGGGCTGACCGAGGGCGGCGCCGATGTAATCGACATCGGCTTGTGCGGTACCGAAGAAGTGTATTTCGCTACCAGCCACTACCAGGCCGATGGCGGCATCATGGTCACCGCTAGCCATAATCCCAAGGGCTACAACGGCATGAAGCTGGTCCGCGAGCAGTCTCGCCCCATCAGTGGCGACACCGGCCTCACCGATATCCGCCACCGCGTCGAAGCCGGCGACCTTGGCCCGCAGGCCGCCCACCCTGGCAGCGTGCGCGAAGCGTTCGATAAAACCGCCTACATCGACCACTTGCTGACCTATATTGACCTCGCCGCGCTCAAGCCGTTGAAGGTGCTGGCCGACCCGGGCAACGGCGCGGTCGGCCCCGTGCTGGAACTGCTGAAGGCGCGCCTGCCGCTGGCGATAACCATCATTAACGGCCAGCCGGACGGGCACTTCCCCAACGGCATCCCCAACCCGCTGCTACCAGAGAATCGGGACCTTACCCGCCAGGCCGTTCTGGACACTGGGGCAGACATGGGCATCGCGTTTGACGGTGATTTCGACCGCTGCTTTTTCTTCGATAGCCAAGGTCGTTTCATCGAGGGCTACTACGTGGTCGGCCTGCTGGCCGAAATGCTGCTGGCCAAGCACCCAGGCAGCAAGATCATTCATGACCCTCGCCTTACCTGGAACACCATCGAGCAAGTCAGCGCTGCCGGTGGCCAGGCCATCCAGAGCAAAACCGGTCACGCTTTCATCAAGGAACGCATGCGCGCCGAAGACGCCGTATACGGGGGCGAAATGAGCGCGCACCATTACTTCCGCGACTTTGCCTACTGCGATAGCGGGAACATCCCGTGGCTGCTGGTAGCCGCGCTGATGAGCGTGACTGGAAAGAGCCTGGCACAACTGGTGGATGAGCGTATTGCGGCATTCCCGTGTAGCGGCGAGATCAACTATGAAGTGGCCGATGTAGCAGGCACTATCGACAAGATCCTGGCCTTCTACCTGCCCCAGGCGCCGAGTGTGGACCGTACCGATGGCATCAGTGTCGAATTTGCCGACTGGCGTTTCAGCCTGCGCGGCTCCAATACAGAGCCGTTGCTGCGGTTGAATGTTGAAAGCCGCGGTGATCAAGCGCTGGTAGCGCAACGCGTGACTGAAATCGCCGGCCTGATCCAGGGATAACTATGTTTGGCATGCTTCGGGGCATCTGGGATTACAGAGGCTTCATCTTTACTTCCATCAAAAACGAATTCATCTCCAGGTTCGCGCGCAGCAAGCTCGGTGGCCTGTGGATGATCATTCACCCTCTGGCGCAAGTAGCCATCTATGCGTTGATTTTGTCGAATGTACTCGGCGCGCGGCTGCCGGGTATCGACAACAAGTATGCTTATGCGCTCTACCTGATTGCCGGCATCCTGGCGTGGAACCTGTTCGCCGAGATCGTCGGGCGTTGCCTTACGGTGTTCATCGACCAAGGTAACCTGATGAAGAAGATGCGCTTTCCACGCATCGCCCTTCCAGTGATTGTGGTGGGCTCGTGCCTGCTCAATAACTTGCTGTTGTTTGTGGCAGTGATGATCATTTTTGCAGTGCTGGGGCATGCACCCAACCTGCAGATGCTCTGGTTATTGCCGCTGACGCTGGTTGTGGTGGCATTTGCCGTGGGGCTCGGGTTGGTATTGGGGGTGATGAATGTATTCCTGCGCGACATCGGCCAGGTCGTACCGATCATCCTGCAGGTGTGGTTCTGGTTCACCCCGATTGTGTATTCGGTGAATATCGTGCCCGACTACCTGAAGGGCACGCTGGACATCAACCCCATGTATGCCATCGTCACTTCCTACCACAATGTAATGGTGTACAAACTCGCGCCGAATATCGCCGGGTTGGGTATCACCATTGGCATCGCCCTGGGCCTGATGGTGTTGGGGCTGTTCCTGTTCCGTCGAGCCTCGGCTGAAATGGTGGACTCCCTATGACACTCATGTCCGTCAACAACGTGGGCAAGGCCTACCGCAGTTATCGCTCGGAATGGCAACGTATCGCACGCTGGTTCTATATGCCGGTCAAGGCCAGCAGCGAGCACTGGGTGCTCAAGCACGTCAGCTTCAACATTGAGGCCGGCGAAGCCATTGGCCTGGTAGGGCAGAACGGTGCTGGCAAATCGACCCTGCTGAAGATGATTACCGGTACGCTGCAGCCTACCGAAGGGCGCGTGCAGGTACACGGGCGTATCGCCGCTATTCTTGAGCTGGGTATGGGTTTCAATGCCGAGCTTACCGGCCGTCAGAATGCCTACCACGCCGCTGGCCTGATGGGGTTCAGCACGGAGCAGATCGACGGCGTCATAGCCGACATTGAAGCGTTCGCCGAAATTGGCGAGTACTTTGACCAGGCCGTGCGTACCTATTCAAGCGGCATGCAGATGCGCGTGGCGTTCGCGGTGGCGACCGCGTTTCGGCCGGAAATCCTCATCATTGATGAGGCGTTGTCAGTAGGAGACAGCTATTTCCAGCACAAAAGCTTTAGCCGTATCAAGGAATTTCAAAAGGCCGGTACCACACTGTTGATCGTGTCCCACGACCGTGGCGCGATCCAGGCCTTGTGCAACCGCGCGATTCTGCTGGACGGCGGTACCGTGATCAAGGACGGGCCGCCCGAAGAAGTAATGGATTACTACAACGCCATCATCGCACAGAAAGAAAACGCCACGGTCGAGGTCCAGACCTTGCAGGATGGTAGCGTGCAAACGCGTTCAGGTAGCGGGAAGGCCAGTATTGCCAAGGTGGCACTGCTTAACGCCGAGGGCGCGCCGGTTGAGTACATTACGGTCGGAGAGGCCGTTTGCTTGAGTATCGGCGTCCAGGTGCATGCACGCTTGCCGGAATTGGTGGTGGGTTATGTGATCAAGGACCGCCTTGGCCAGGACGTCTTTGGTACCAACACTCACCACCTGCAGTGCGTGCGCACCGACCTTGCGGCGGGTACAAGGTTGACCTACGCCTTCCGCTTCCCGGCAAACCTGGGGGTGGGATCTTATTCGGTGGCTGTTGCCTTGCACGCCACCGACAGCCATATCGCTGATAACTATGAGTGGCGTGACCTCGCGTTGGTGTTCAATGTGGTGAACATGTCCGAACAGAACTTCGTAGGCCTTGCGTGGATACCGCCTACAGTGGAGTGCAATTGATGAATGCAGGTTTTTACAGGGCTTTCGAGGACCGTTACCGTGGTTCGCGCGAGACGATCACACAGCGGCTCCAGGCCTATCTGCCGTTCCTCGAACCGCTCAAGGCGTTGTACGCTGACTGCCCTGTACTTGATCTAGGTTGTGGCCGTGGAGAGTGGCTGGAGCTGATGGTGCGCGAGGGCTTTTCACCACTGGGTGTAGACCTGGACGACGGCATGCTGGAAGCCTGCGAAGCGCTCAAGCTGCCGGCGAACAAGGATGATGTGCTGAGCGCGCTGCGCAAGCTGCCCGATAACAGCCAGGTGGCGGTAAGCGGGTTTCATATCGCCGAGCACCTGCCGTTTGCCGTTTTGCAGGAACTGGTTGCCGAATCTTTGCGGGTACTGCGCCCTGCCGGGCTGCTGATTCTGGAAACCCCCAACGCTGAAAACGTGACGGTTGGCACCAACAATTTCTACCTTGACCCAACCCACGAACAACCTTTGCCCAGCCTGCTGATGTCGTTTCTGGCGGATTACAGCGGGTTTGCCCGGGCCAAGATTGTGCGGTTGCAGGAACCGCCTGAAGTCCATGACGAGCAAGCGCCCCTTGGCGTGTTGAACGTGTTGTTCAGCGTCAGCCCGGACTACGCCGTGGTAGCGCAGAAAGCCGCTAGCCCAAGCCAGTTGCAGCCCTTTGACGACATGTTCGAGGCGGCTTATGGCATCTCACTCGACCAACTGGCGCACCGCTACGATCGCGCGATCGACCGCCGGTTCGCTGAACTGCACAACACGGTGGAAACGGTGCGAGCGACATTCTTCGAACCCGCTGAATTCCAGCGAATCATGGCCGAGGTCCAGGCCCAGCAAACCCATCAGTTGCTGGTGATCCAGGATCGCTACCAGACAGCTCTCAATGACCTGCAGCAGCAGTTTGGCGCAGTGCAGCAAGAGCGCAACGTGGCGCTGGAAAATTGCCATCATCACTTCCAGCGCGCCCAGGCCGTTGAGCAACAATTGCAGGCAATGCTTGCCAGCACCTCGTGGCGGGTTAGCGCGCCGCTGCGCATGATAGGCCGGGTGCTGTACTGGCCTTCCCGGCACGGCAAGGCTGCGTTGCGTCGCGTGGCACCGCATGCGCGGCTTTGGGTAGAGCGCCGCCCGGCGGTAAAACGCCTGGCGCTGGCGGCTTTGCACCGTAGCCCTTGGCTGACGCAGCAGATTCGCCGGGTGCTGGCATCCGAACCTGTGGCAATGGCCAGTGACCCACAACACGGCGTGATCGACCACGCACCCTTGACACCGCGTGGGCGCTCGATTGAAAGCGCCCTCAGCGAAGCCATGATTAAGAGCAAGCACTGAATGCGTATCGTAATTGACTTGCAGGGCGCGCAAACCGAGAGCCGTTTCCGTGGTATCGGGCGCTACAGCCTTTCCCTGGCGCAGGGCATCGTGCGCAACAGTAACGGCCATGAGGTATATCTGCTGCTCAACGGCATGCTGTCAGACAGCATCGACAGCATCCGCACAGCGTTCATCGGCCTGCTGCCGCAAAGCCACATTCGCGTGTGGTACGCCGAAGGCCCAGTGTCTGCACGCGATCCGGCCAACCGCGCCCGGCGCGAGGTGGCCGAGCGTATCCGCCAGGCCTGCATCGATGATTTGCAACCCGATGTGGTACATGTCTGTAGCCCGGTGGAAGGCTATATCGACGATGCCGTGATCGGCAGCCCGCAACTGGATCAGCGGGCGCTGGTCAGTGCAACCCTGTATGACCTGATTCCGCTGGTCAGCCCCCGGCAGTACCTGGACCCCAACCCGGGCTACAAGGCGCACTACCTGGACAAGGTCGAGGCGTTCAAACAGTACGGCCTGTTGCTGTCGATTTCCCAGTTCGCCCGCCAAGAGGCACTGTCCCTGCTGCCTTTGGAGGCCGCCAAGGTTGTGAATGTGTCGACAGCGGCCGACGAGATATTCCGGCCCATCGAACTGGACGCAGCGCAGCGTCAGGCCCTGGCCGTGCGCTTCGGCTTGCGCACCCCCTTCGTGCTCTACTCCGGGGGAGCCGATGAACGCAAGAACCTGGTAAGGCTGATCGAGGCATTCGCCAAGGTTCGCCAGGAAGCTGGCAATGTGCAGCTGGTTTTTGCAGGCAAGATGCCGCAGTTTCATATCGACCAGTACCGCGCCGCTGCGCGCAGCCAAGGCCTGGGGGACACCGACTTGGTCTTCACCGGCTACATTACCGATGAGGAACTGGTTGCACTGTATAACGCATGCCAGCTCTACGTGTTCCCTTCATGGCACGAGGGCTTCGGCTTGCCACCGCTGGAAGCGATGAAGTGCGGCGCCCCGGTTATCGGTGCCAATACTTCCAGCGTGCCCGAGGTCATCGGGCTGGAGGAAGCGACTTTCGACCCGCTCAATACCCAGTCTTTGGTGGCAAAGCTGCGTCAGGCACTGGGCGATGAAGCTTTCCGCGAGCGCTTGGCAGCCCATGGTTTGCAGCGCGCTGAAGCTTTCTCGTGGGACCTTACCGGCAAGGCTGCCGTGGAGGCCTTTGAGCAAGCACTGGCCCAGGCCGATAAACCGGTCGCGGTCGAACAGGCCACTGACGCTCTGCAGGCGCTGATCGACGGCCTTGCTGGCCGAGCCCTGTTGCAGCCCGGTGCAGTGGATATCAAGCGGCTGGCAAAAGCCATTGACTACTCGCTACAGGGCCCGGCTGGCAAGCCACAACTGTTCGTGGATATCTCCGAGCTGAGCAAGCACGACGGCAAGAGTGGCATCCAACGGGTAGTGCGCAGCATCCTGCTGGAATGGTTGACCAACCCGCCTGCGGCGTATGACGTGCGGCCTGTATATACCGTCGCCGGCGAAGCTTTTTACCGCCATGCCTCGCGCTTTACCGCCAAGTTCCTTGGCCAGGCGTTCGAGCACGTCGAAGATGAAGCCATCAGCTACCGCGCTGGCGATGTATACCTGTGCCTTGACCTGCTGATGGACGTGTTGCCGCATAAGCGCAGCTACCTCGATACCTTGCGTAGCCATGGGGTGAACATTTTCTTCGTGGTATACGACCTGCTGATCCTGCAGTTGCCGCACTGCTTCGTCGACAGCCTGCAAGCTCACTACCGCACGTGGATCCATGCCGTTGCCGAATATGATGGTGCGCTGTGCATCTCCCGCGCTGTGGCGGACGAGTTGCGCGACTGGCTGGCCGAAAACAACCTGGCAGGCGAACGCCCGTTCCGTATTGGCGCGTTCCACCTGGGGGCGGACATCGACCAGTCCATGCCTTCCACCGGTCTCCCGCAAGACCCGGCCAAGCGCCTTGAAGCTTTGGCCGACAACACCAACTTCCTCATGGTCGGTACCCTTGAACCACGCAAGGGCCATGCCCAGGCACTGGAAGCGTTCGAGCGCCTCTGGGCGGCCGGCGTAGAGGCCAACCTGATAATTGTCGGCAAGCACGGCTGGCTGGTCGACGACCTGGCAGCCAAGCTGCGCAACCATCCGGAGGCCGGCAAACGGCTGCTCTGGCTGGAAGGGGCTAGCGACGAATACCTCGAATATCTGTATAACAACTGCGATTGCCTGGTAGCGGCCTCTTACGGTGAGGGTTTTGGCCTGCCGTTGATTGAAGCTGCGCAATACCAACTTCCCATTATTGCCCGCGACCTCCCTGTGTTCCGCGAAGTGGCGGGTGAGCATGCGTGGTTCTTCTCGGGTGCCGATGCCCAGGCAGTTGCCGACAGTATTGGCGAATGGTTGTTGCTGCATGCCGAAGGGCGGCACCCGCAGTCTAGCCAGATGCCTTGGCTTACCTGGAAGGCCAGCGCACAGCAACTCATTGGCGAGATCGACAAGTACAAGTTTTGATAAGCCAGTCACGACACAGCAGAAAATTTGGGATATAGGGAAATGCGTTTGAAGTTAGACTCAACGGGGAGAGCCGGCTTTGCGGTCGCGCTGGCTATTGGGGTGTTTTTTGTCCTGCGCTACTTTCCCGCGGGCTTCATCACTGGGACATCCTCGTATTGGTTAACCGAGGTCGATGATGTCACTCAGTACTTCGCTGGGTTCAACGCCTTCTTTAATGCGCCATTCAGCTACCCGCTACTGGCTTTCGACAGCATCAACTATCCGCAAGGCACGCGCGCCACTTTTGTTGACGCGATCCCGTTGTACGCGTTGCTGCTAAAGGTTTTCGTACCTTCTAGCTTCGCGCCGTTCAACCCGTTCGGTGTGTGGGTCGCGCTTTCCTTCATCGCCCAGGCTGTATGCGGCTGGTGGATCCTGCGTGAATTGCGGGTGCATTCCTGGTTGGCGCTGTTTGCCTTGGTGGTGTGCCTGTTGACGTTCCCGGCGCTAACTACCCGCCTGGGGCATATCTCGCTGATGTCGCACTGGATTATCCTTTGCGCACTGGCGTTGTATGTCCGCAGCCGTCGCACGGTCACGCCAGAGCGGCTGGGCTGGACGTTGCTGTTGGTATCGTCGTTCTACGTCAACATCTATCTCTGTGTAATGGCCAGCGCCATCTACGTTGCCGGGCTGTTTCACCAGCCGTCGTGGCGCGCACCGCGTGAATTGGCCCGAGCTGCCATTCCCTTCGTGATAATCGGTGCCAGCCTGTTTCTTACCATCTTCCCCATGGAGCGGGTAGAAGTAGCACCAGAGTCCGGTTTCGGTACTTATTCAATGAACTTGCTATCACCGTTTCATGGTGGCAAGTACATCAAGTTCCCCGACCCTGAAATGCCTGGCCAGTATGAAGGCTTCAACTATCTTGGCCTGGGTGTGCTGCTGGCCTTTGCGCTTGCCTGGGTGCTGAACCGTAGTGCGTCCGAGAGCAGCTTTGCCAAACACCGGGCACTGACATGGCTGATGTTCCTCTTCACCGCCTACGCGCTTTCAGACACCATCTACCTTGGCGTGCATGAAATTGTCTCGCTTCACTATCCTTCGTTCATGGACCGTATCACCTCTCAGTTCCGTGCCTCGGGCAGGTTCTTCTGGCCGGTGGGTTATTGCGTGGTGATATTTGCCATTGCGAGCCTCTATAAACGCTTGGGTGCCAAAGTATTTGCCGTCAGCATGGTGGTATTGATCGGCCTGCAATTGGCAGACCTGTCCAACTTGCGCCACCGTCTGGTCGATACCGCCAAACGTCCTGCTGCGGCCGTGCTGACCCAGCCGACCTGGGACCAACAACTCACTACCGACACCCAGTACTTGTACTTTTTCCCCAAGTTCCGTTGCGGTCGGGCCGACCAGATTTTGAACACGCTGATGCCAACCATGCGCTTTGCCTCCGTGCATAACCTGAAGATCAACACCGGTTATGTATCACGAGCGGCTTCTAACTGCGCAGTGGAAAGCACCCAGGCCGAAATTGCAGGCTCGCAAATGGCCAATTCGATGTATGTGTTCAATCGCGGCGATTTCCCTGCAGTAGCACAGGTGAAAGCGTTGTTCCCGGCAGACCGCCAACCTGCGTGCATAGAAATCGATTTCGCCCATGTGTGCAGCTTCCAGCCAACAGGGAGTAAAGTTCAATGACCCCTTTGCCAAAGCGAAAAGTTTCCCTGGTCTCGCCGTTTTATAACGAAGAAAAGGGTGTACAAGCTTTTTTCGCCAGGATCAACGAAGTATTCGCACCGCTCGCCGACCGCTACGAGCTCGAAGTTATTGGTATCAACGATGGTAGCCGTGACCGCACGTACGATGAGCTGGTCAAAGCCAAAGCAGCAAACCATTACCTTACCGTTGTCGACCTGTCGCGCAACTTCGGCAAGGAGGCGGCCATATCTGCGGGCCTTGATTTTGCCACTGGTGACGCGGTAATCCCCATTGATTCTGACCTGCAGCACCCGCCAGAGGTCATCCTCGAGCTTATTCAGAAGTGGGAGGAGGGTGCAGAAGTGGTGCTGGCCAAGCGGGTAGACCGTGACACTGACCACGCTGTGCAAAAGCTGACGGCCAACTGGTTCTACCGTGTGCACAACCGGATTTCCGACATTGATATTCCTGCCGATGTCGGCGATTTTCGACTGATGGACCGCAAGGTCGTTGAAGCCTTGAAAACCCTCCCTGAAACAAGACGCTTCATGAAAGGTTTATTTGCCTGGGTGGGCTTCCGGACCACCACCGTGGAGTACAAAGTAGCCCCGCGTGAGCACGGTACCTCAAGCTTCAATACCTGGAAACTGTGGAACTTTGCAATCGAGGGCATCACCAGCTTCAGCAGTGCGCCGTTGCGCATCTGGACCTATCTCGGTTGTGCAGTGTCGGCGTTGTCATTCTTGTACGCCGCTTACTTGCTGATCAAAACCATTTTCTTTGGTGCTGACACGCCGGGTTATGCATCGATCATGATCACCATATTGTTTGCCAGTGGTGTACAGCTGATTGGCATTGGTGTTTTGGGAGAATACGTAGGGCGGATTTTTGCCGAGTCGAAAAAACGGCCGGTTTACATAGTGCGTGATGTTATCAAGTGATCAATCTAGTCCCCCAACGTTACCACGAGTTCATCCGCTTCGGCCTGGTGGGCGTGACCAACACTCTAGTGCATGCGGGAATCGTGGTCACGTTGATGGAACTGTTGGCACCGCCGGCCTATGTTGCCAATGGCGTGGCGTTCATGTTTGCCAACGTGATGTCGTATATCCTCAATAGCCGTTTCACCTTCAAAACGCCCGCCAGTTTTCTTGGCTATCGGCGCTTTTTGCTGGTTTCTTTGGTGTCGTTGGCCCTTACCCTGGCGATCACCTCGCTGGTGGAGTTCCTGGGGTGGCATTACGCCTTTGGTTTGCTGATGGTGATTTTTGTGGTGCCGGTGCTCAACTACATAGTCATGAAACTTTGGGCATTTTCCCCCACGCGCTAGCATAACGGTGCGGGGCCTTTACGGCCCCGCGCTCTGTGCGGTGGTTAGCTTGCAGCCCAGATTTTCAGCCAGCTAAGCGGCACAGTCATGCGTCAGCTGGTGGAGTTATGCACTGCCTCCAGCGCCAACTGGTGCTGGCTCTGTTCATGTTGTACGGGCTTTAGTTCAGCTGACGGCAGCGCAGGGGTCCAAAGCGGGTGTTGAGCCAAACCATCGTGCCATCCAGCTCTGCTTTCAAGTCCTTGAGTTATAAGATACCGTGAGCGCGACGGGTCTCCCGACCGATGCTAGTCGTTACAGCGATGCTGAGCTCAAGCGCCCCCATTCGATAAGCCTCGATTAGGGTATTTCTTCAGAAAAAAGGCTGCGTTTTCGCAGCCTTTCTCAGCGCTAGTCGCTACTCGAACAACTCAGCGTCAGCCAGTGCCACCCCGAGTTGGTCTTTGCCAGACAAGCTTGGGATAAAGTCTATGGGCCACTCGATCCCCACAGCCGGGTCATCCCATGCAATACAGCGCTCGCACTGCGGCGAGTAGAAGTCGGTGGTCTTGTAGAGGAACTCTGCGGTTTCACTCAAGGTGACGAAGCCGTGGGCAAACCCTGGCGGGATCCACAGCTGGTTCTTATTCTCGGCTGACAACACCGCACCCACCCATTTACCGAAGGTAGGGGACGAGCGGCGGATATCTACCGCAACGTCGAAAACCTCACCCTGCACCACACGCACCAGCTTGCCCTGAGCGTGAGGTGCCAGCTGATAATGCAGGCCACGCAGCACGCCTTTAACCGAGCGGGAGTGGTTGTCTTGAACGAAATCAGGCTGCAGGCCGGTTACTTCGGCGAAGACGCGGGCGTTGAAGCTCTCGTAGAAAAAACCTCGTTCATCGCCGAATACCTTCGGGGTGAACAGAACGACTTCCGGGATACTCATCGGAATGGCTTGCATCAGAATACCTTCTCTTTCAACAAGTTTTGCAGATACTTGCCGTAACCGTTTTTCAGCATGGGTTGAGCCAGCCGCTCGAGTTGCTCGGCGTCGATCCAGCCAGCGCGGTAGCAAATTTCTTCAGGGCAGGCCACTTTCAAGCCCTGACGGCGCTCCATCGTGGCGATGTATTGACTTGCTTCGAGCAGGCTGTCGTGCGTACCGGTGTCGAGCCATGCGTAGCCGCGGCCCATGATTTCTACCTGCAACTGCTGCTGTTGCAGGTAGAGATTGTTAAGGTCGGTGATTTCCAGCTCGCCGCGCGCTGAGGGCTTGAGGTCGCGAGCCAGGTCGACGACTTGGTTGTCATAGAAATACAGACCAGTGACGGCATAGCTCGACTTTGGAACAGCCGGCTTTTCTTCCAGAGACAACACACGGCCGCTGTCGTCGAACTCAGCCACGCCGTAGCGCTCTGGGTCGTGCACGTGATAGGCGAATACCGACGCACCGGAATCCCGCTTGTCGGCATTCAGCAGCAGCGCCTGGAAATCATGGCCGTAGAAGATGTTATCGCCCAGCACCAGTGCTGAGTGATCGTTACCGATGAAGTCAGCGCCGATCGTGAAGGCCTGCGCCAGGCCATCCGGGCTCGGCTGCACTGCATAAGTGAGGTTGATGCCCCACTGGCTGCCGTCGCCAAGAAGCTGCTCGAACCGAGGCGTATCTTGTGGAGTAGAGATGATCAGAATGTCGCGAATACCTGCCAGCAGCAAAGTGCCCAGCGGGTAGTAGATCATCGGTTTGTCATAAACAGGCAAAAGCTGCTTCGAAACAGAAAGCGTTGCGGGGTGCAGACGCGTTCCGGAACCACCAGCCAGAATGATCCCTTTACGATTGGTTGCGTTCATTTGTTAAGAGCTTCCATGAGCATACGGGTGACACCACTTTGCCAGTCAGGCAAGTGCAGCGTGAAAGAGTTGCGAAGCTTGGCGGTATCCAAGCGTGAATTCAACGGGCGACTGGCCGGGGTAGGGTACTCGGTAGTAGCAATCGGATTCACGGCTTCGACCACGAGATCTTCGCCATGACTCCGCGCGAAATCAATAACATAGCTGGCATATGCATGCCAGGTCGTTTCGCCCGTTGGCGCCAGGTGGTAGACCCCGCTCAGCTCAGGTTTATGCAACGCTTGTTGCAGAGCAGCTACAGCCACATCCGCGAGTAACTCCGCCCCCGTGGGCACACCTACCTGGTCAGCGATTACATTGAGTGCGGTACGCTCCTTTGCCAGGCGTAGCATCGTCTTGGCGAAATTGTTGCCCCGCGCGGCATACACCCAGCTGGTACGGAAAATCAGATGCTTGCAGCCCGAGGCCTGTATCAGCTGTTCGCCTTCGAGTTTTGTGGCGCCGTAAAAGTTAACTGGCGCAACACTGTCGGTTTCTTTCCACGGGGTAGTACCCGTGCCGTCGAAAACATAGTCGGTTGAGTAGTGTACCAACCATGCATCCAGGCGCTTGGCTTCCTCCGCCATCACTTGGCTAGCCAAGGAATTCACAAGATGGGCTGTGTCGCGTTCGCTTTCAGCTTTGTCCACTGCCGTGTAGGCGGCTGCGTTCACAATCGCTTGGGGCGAGAAAGCGCGAATGGCAGTCCTGAGGCTTTCCAGGTCCGAAAGATCCCCTTTGAGCTCACCGTAGGGTGTGGCAGCCAGGTGTCGATCGAGTGCCACAACTTCACCGAGCACGCTCAGCGCGCGCTGAAGCTCCCAGCCAACCTGGCCGTTTTTTCCTAACAGCAGAATTTTCATGCTTGGCCTGTACGCTTGGCGTAGTTGCTGTCGATCCACTGTTGGTAGCTACCGCTTTTAACGTGCTCAACCCACTCAGGGTTGTCCAGATACCATTGAACGGTCTTGCGAATACCCGACTCGAAGGTTTCTTCCGGCACCCAGCCGAGCTCTCGCTGGATCTTGCTAGCGTCGATTGCGTACCGCAGATCGTGGCCTGGACGATCTTGAACGTAGGCCAGCAGGTCGACATGAGGGCGGTATTTGGAATCAGGACGCAGTTCATCAAGCAGTGAGCAAACTGTGCGTACCACTTCGATGTTTTGCTTCTCGTTATGGCCGCCGATGTTGTAGGTTTCACCCACTTCACCTTCGGTGACCACTTTGTATAGCGCGCGGGCGTGATCTTCAACATAAAGCCAGTCGCGAATTTGATCGCCTTTGCCATAGATCGGCAGTGGTTTGCCTTCCAACGCGTTCAAAATCACAAGCGGGATCAGCTTTTCCGGGAAGTGGAAAGGGCCGTAGTTGTTGGAGCAGTTGGTTACGATGGTTGGTAGACCGTAGGTGCGCGCCCAGGCGCGTACCAAGTGATCGGAGCTGGCCTTACTGGCCGAATATGGCGAGCTTGGCTGGTAGGGTGTAGTTTCGGTGAACAGATCCTCCGGGCCTTCCAGGTCGCCATAAACCTCATCGGTGGAGATATGGTGGAAGCGGAACGCTGCTTTACGAGACTCATCAAGGGTCAGCCAGTAACCTCTGGCGGCTTCAAGCAGGGTGTAAGTGCCTATGATGTTGGTCTGGATGAACTCGGACGGGCCCGAAATGGAACGGTCTACGTGAGACTCGGCAGCCAAGTGCATTACGGCATCAGGTTGGTGCTCAAGGAATACGCGATCCAGGTCGACGCGGTCGCAGATATCAACGTGTTCGAAAACGTAGCGCGAATCTTGATCGACAGACTGTAGGGATTCGAGGTTACCTGCATAAGTTAGTTTGTCAACATTGATAACCGAATCGCCAGTGCTTTTGACAATATGTCTCACAACCGCGGAGCCGATAAAGCCTGCACCACCTGTTACTAAAATTTTCACGAGTTGACTACCTTTCGTTGAACAGGAGTTTCACCTGTTGACCAATATGGAAGAGCTGACGATGTATCCCCAGCTCTAATGCGAAGTTTTTTCTGAGTTTTCATGCAGTGCGGTTAAGCAAATTTTCTTATACAACTCGACGGATGACTCAGTATAAGCCAAGAGCTTGGTGAGTTCGGAAGCGCGCTTAACTTCAGTCATGGCAGAATATTTGCGCGCTAACTCTGATTCAATGGAAAAATTAGCATAAGGCGCTTTGATCAGAAAGCGAGTAGTTATTTCAGTGACTAAAAAGTCAGGTTTTTCATATTTTACGATACCCCAGTCTATATCGGCGCCTGAAAAAACATGCACTAATCGCTGAAAGGTCTCGACAAGCTGCGGGGCGAGGGTAGTTGAAAAAGAGTCACCAAATATGACGCATGTTTTCGCTGAGGCGGCGGCAGGATTATGATAGACATGTATGCGCCCTCTATTGCCAATCCTATTATCAAAAATGCGGCAAGCCTCAACGTGTGGCATATCTATCTCCGGAATACGCTCCACCTGCGCTGGCACTAGCTTGCTACCCAAGTCACCTGATATTTCGGAGAAGGAGTAGGTAGAGCCCGGCTCGGTAAAGTTGACGCCGAATCTCTTGCAAACTGTCTCTGCTGCTACTTTTGCGCCGAAATGTGTCCAGTGAGTATCTACTTTAGAATAGGTATAGTTTCTCTCTGCGGATAGCTCTCTAATAGGGTTGATAATGTAATTTTTATTGAAGATACACAGAAATTGATCGAGCGTGGACAGTCCTTGGCGGACGACAGGATATTTATCAGGAAAAATATATTCTTTGCCCGGCGCAATTAAGAATGCGGATTTTCCATAAAGCACACCCTCTTCAGCTTCTGTTTTGCCAAAGTAACGATGCCAACCAGCAATATTATCAGAGTCAATCAGCAGTTCACCTTTATATTGAGACAAGCTCTTGTTTGTGTCGTTGTCTAGGAACAAATAGCTGTCACTTCCTTTCAATACGCCGAAGCTGTCAAAAGAGATCTCTGCAAACCATAGTTTCGCAGTATTTACAATTGCACCGATTTTTAGACTTTTCCCTAGTTCAATGTAGAACTCAAAACCACAGTTCACATTTTTGCTGTTGTGAACCATTGCCACGTCGGGACGAGCTATGCAGGGAGTAACTATAGTTTTTTCAGGGTTGTCGAGAACAATAATTGGGGCGGTTCCGTCTTTTCCCAAAACCCAACCTCGGACTTTAATATATACACCCGTTTGCGAATGTAACTGCATGGTTTTTGGAGAGTCGATCGAAAATCTCAGGTCTTCCCCGCTACGGACAAGGAGGCTAGTGCGAATTGTTATCATATATTATTTTCCAAGCCTTCAGTCGTTTCCGAACAGATCTCTGCTATAGACTTTTTCAGATACATCATCTAGGTCAGGAGACAATCTGTTGGCAATTATTAAGTCAGTAGTAGACTTGAAGGTCTGCAAGTCGCGACATACAACAGAGTTGAAGAAGGTATTATCTTCAATTTCCGGTTCATACACGATTACTTCAATGCCTCGAGCCTTGATACGCTTCATGATACCTTGGATTGATGACTTTCTAAAGTTGTCAGACCCAGATTTCATTATAAGACGATATATCCCAACTCTTTTCGGGTTCAGCTTTATGACCTCACTTGCAATGAAATCTTTACGTGTTGTGTTTGAGTCGACAATAGCCCTGATCAGGTTATTGGGTACGTCAGCATAGTTGGCTAGCAATTGCTTGGTATCTTTGGGGAGACAATAACCGCCATAACCAAACGATGGATTGCGGTAATGAGAACCTATTCGTGGATCAAGTCCGACCCCCTCAATGATACTTTTAGAGTCAAGATTATGGACTTGAGCATACGAATCGAGTTCATTGAAATACGCTACACGCATGGCGAGGTAGGTGTTTGAAAAGAGCTTTATGGCTTCTGCTTCTGAGGGTGAGGTGATAAGTGTAGCTACGTTATCAATAAGGGATGCTTCAGAGAGGATTTTAACAAAGTTAGCGCAGGTGTCTGCGGGGCCACCAGCAATGATCCGGGATGGGTGCAAATTGTCGTACAATGCCCGGCCCTCACGCAGGAACTCAGGTGAGAAAGTTATATCCTCATAATTGTGATGCTTTTGCATCTTTAGAGTAAAGCCGACGGGGACGGTGGACTTGATCACGATTTTAATCGCGCCATTCATCTTAATTGCCTGTGATATTAAATTCTCGACAGATGATGTGTTGAAGAAGTTGGTTACGGGGTCGTAATCAGTAGGGGTTGCAATGATTAAATAATCAGCGCTGGTCACGGCGTCGGCGAAGGAGGTTGTAGCTGAAAGATCTAAATTCTGAGTTTTCAGATATTCTTCTATTAAGTCATCGGCTACAGTCGCTTTCTTATTGTTCAAGGCGGCAACGGATTCGGCATTTATATCATATGCTATAACCTGATGATGTCTTGATAGCAGCACTGCGTTTGATAACCCTACGTACCCGATACCAGCAACAGCAATCTTCATACTTTACTCCGAATTTCAGTATTGATCAGGGCGGCAAATAGTGCGGCTTTCTTTAATTCCGCAAACCAGATAATGAACGAGGAAAGGAACTCTAGCTTTTATAACGTCTGGGTGTCGCGCTTTGTAAAAGCTTGTTGAAAATTCTGCACTTGGATCAAGCGCCAGGTCATCTCCATAAAGAATGTAATGTACAGCAGGATCCAAACCGACCGGAATCACGCCGCCAGAGTTTTCCACGTAATATGACTGGTCAAAGTACCCGCTTTCTTTGCACAGTTTTACCCACCTAGCAAGGTTGGCAAATCGTCCGAGATGCCACTTTGAGGAAACTCTGTAAGACAAACTTTTCTGAAACTCACCGTCATCTATGGGACGAACGCGCCAGTTGCGCGTGTTCAGGTCTGAAATATACAGCGCTTGATTTTTCATCGATTTTGAGGGTGCCAGTAGGCCGAAGATTCGCTCCATAGCGTGAGCCCACGTGCCATCACCACCGGATTTAACAACACTAGCATCAAGTATTGCTTGTTCCCTAATCAGTGAGAAGTGCTGGGCGATAGCGCGTAGTAAGCTACCTCGGACCCAGAACATCGTCCCTGCAAAGAAGCCCCAGTCATCGGTACTTGATTTAATTTTTAGAATTTTTAAAACATCTTCAACCTTAGCAGCATTCACATACATCAAACTTTTAGCGGAGCGGTATAGGGCCTCTGGCCCGATCATGCCAACCTCTGGATCCTGCTCTAAAGAGTTCACAAGGGTTTTGATCACTTCTTGGCTTGGTAGCAGTGATTCATAACAGAGGTTGCCGAAAATTACATCATCATCTGTTTTGGTGTTTTTAGTGTGTAATTTTAATACAGCGCTGTAGGACCACAAAGCATAATCATGGTTGATAGTCAAAAACGGTAATACATCCATGCCTCCATTTTCAGCCGCAACAACTGTGGCTTGAGGGAAGAGCTTATGTACATCGCCAGTCACTACGTCCAAGTTATTGGGCGTACAAGTAACAAAAAGATCGAAAGGTTCCGAAATCAGCTTGATACGCTGCGAAATTTTAGTCCACTGCTCTGTGTAGTAGAGATGAAGACAGACTGCTACTTTAGGTTTGCTTGGGCTGATCTTCTTAACCGGGAGAGGCCGTAGCGCATTGTTCCGCTTCAGATCACCAGCTATACTTTTAGCCGTTACGTTGGAGCAACGCTCAGACCAGAGGTAGGCCCATGCTTTACCTGCCATTTCCACCATCAATTCTCGGTTGTCCATGACCATGGTTAAAGCTGCAGCCCATTTTTCGGTCTCAGCACCGCTTCCGATGACCAAGCCCTTTCTTATCAATGGTTCATATACCCAGCTTCGGCTACAAATTACTGGGAGCCCCAGAGCTGTCATGTGAAGAAAATCTTGATCGTGTTCGGCGTCATCATGCCCTGGCGAAGATCGTGGAATTATTCCGATATCGAATTTCTCCGCCCGCATCAACCATTCTGCGTAGTGAGGGTATGCTGAACGCTTAGTGTTGGGCTGGATATATTTGATCCAAGGACGTTTAGGAACAGACTCAGTATTACCCAAAATCACGAGCTGGAAATTGACTCCACGATTTGCTGCGATCTGGTCGAGTGCTTTGGCTACTAAATCTAAGTCATCGAAATTCTTATCATCAGCTAGAACTAGCATCCGGAAGCGGGGGGCTAGGGATGCTGAAGGCTGAGCTGCACGATAATTTCGCCAGAATCTCACATCCAGTGAGTCCTGAACTATGCTATAGCTGTTACACAAGTTGGAGTACGCTAGTTCCAAGCGATTGGTTGCGAACCATACGTGGTCAGCATGCCCCATAAGGAGTTTGAGGGCCTGCTTTTGGTCATTGGTACTTTTTTGGCATGTTTGGAGTAGATGGTTCTGGTGGAAATCAATATAAATCTTAAAGCCGACATCCTTCTTTATATCAAGAAGGGCGCAAGCCGTCGACTTACGTTTGACTGACGTACCTCCTATAATTACAGCATCACAGTTTATGATCTCAGGGTCGGTAATATCACTGACTAGAGATATATTGAAGTCTTGATGCGCGAACTCATTCGTTAAAGGTGATAGCAGTCTAATGTATTCGCGGTGATTGAGAGGTTCTATGCTGTCTCTTAAGATGACCACATGCAGACGGTGTCCGTCATCATTAAATCTAATGTCGCCAGAGTCTGCTTTGGAGTCAGCACTCCAAATAGCAGGAAGCCCAAGGCGCTCCAAAATATCATCGCATATTACATTTGCTCGATTATCAAACGAATGGTTTTTGTTAACGAAGTCAGCGACAGCACGTCTCTGGTTTTCTCCAGCATCGTCGATAGCATGAATGTACGAGCGAACGCTCTCAAAACTTTTTGTTTCTTCAAGCTGAACAATTGTGCTGCCGAACATCGATGTAATGGAAGGTATGGGGTCTGTAATTAGTGTGCTGCCTGAGGCCAGCACATCATATACCCTGTTTGAAACGAACCCATATTCGCGCATTGATTCCCAGTGATCATTCAACACGATATGATGGCTTGCATATGTGTTGCAGAGTTCAGTATTGGATATATTCTCAGCCTTGATATAGTTGGGGTCAACAAAACTTGACCACCGTGTACCATAAATGGCGATGTCATGACCGGACTCGATTGCCTTCCGCACGATCGGCCGGTATTCATTACGCGAATTACCAACGAATAGCATCGCGTCAGATCTTGGCTTTGCAGGTCTTACATATCGGAAGCGCTTCGGGTCGCTGCACTGGAGAAGTGGTGCAACCTTTTTCTGAATTTGCGGCTTCAGGAATTCTGCATGCGAGGTGGAGGCAACATAAACAAGGTCGAAGCTGTTGTACTCGTCAAGAGTCACCTGATCGGGATGACTAATGTTCCACATTATATTTATAGCGCCCTTTCGAGGGGTGTAACTTGTGAGTCCGCGAAGGACAATAACCACGTCCTCTGCACTGGTAGGGCGAGCGTACCACTTGCCATGAAAATCAAGGCTGACTTTATGACCTTTTTCTTCCAGGGCAATTCGCAAAGAGTCAGCATAATGGTAATCGCCCCACTGCTGCTTCTCTGCTTCCGGAGCTGGTATCTTGATTGAGATGTTTAGAGAAATAGCTTTTGAAATGTCGATTCGGTCCTCACTGTCAATGGTGTTTTTTAGCCGAACGACTTTCTGGAATGCAAGTGGCTCTGACAAGGTGATGCGATTGGCATCGTTCCTGCTTTCAAGATAATTACAGCCAATGAATGGCGCAAAAAAAGGTGGCGCGTCGTTTGTATAACGAAGAATCAAATCCCAATCGACCATTCGACGCAGCGAGGTGTCGTAGGGACCTTTTTTTATTAGCAAATCTCTTTTGTGAGCAAAAATATTTATGTCTACGTAGTTAGCATGTAGGCAGTCATTTCTATCAAAGGGTTCGCCGCGATATCCAATAACATTCATATGCTCATCATGCAACAAGAGTGAGGCATATCCGGTCCCTCTGCCAGTGATCAGAAATGACAGATTCATGATCTCTAGAAAATTTGGGTTCCACGTGTTGTCGGAGTCTAGGTAGTAGATATAGTCTCCACTAGCTATTTCTAGCCCTTGATTTCGCGCTGCGCTAACACCTTTATGTTGCCCTTGAATGACTTTGATGCGTTTGTCTTTCTTATAAGGCTTGAGAACCTTATGAGTATCATCTGTACTGCCATCATCAATAATGATGAGCTCCCAGATTTTGTGTGTCTGAGCAATGACTGAGTCAATGGCCGCCTTGAGGGTCGCCGCCCTGTTGTAGGTAGGCATTATGATGCTAGCGTGAAATTTTCTGGATTTTTTCTTTATTTCTAAAGGTACTGCCGCTATTTTTTTTAGAAATACCTGCTCTCCGGCGTGATCATAGTGGGACAAAAGTCGCTGAGATGGGGCACAGGGTTGTAGGGTAAGGTGATCTTCTAAATTTAATTCCGTAATGTTTCGCTTGACCATCACCTTTCTCGGGCTTGGCCGATTGATCGAGAGCGTGGCGGAATCTCGAGCTTCCGAACTAGCAGTCGATTGAGCAGGCTGATCTTGCATTGCAGTGTCAGACTTGGCAAGGAATGTCTCTGCTAGCCTTATATTGGCCGACACAATCTCCTCGAGCTCAGGTTTTTGGATAATGGTTTCTTTATATAGTTGAATGGCACTTTCGTAATCGCCAGCACGGAATTTCAGGTTTGCTTCTTGTAGCATGGTTAAATTTAGTGGATTATTCATTTGATCCATCAACCAGTATGTTGAGTTAATTTGACGTTAATAATATTTATCGGGCTTACCGTGGCATCTGTACGAATGTCGCCATTAGGTTGGTTGGTTGGTTGGACGAACAATGTCAAAATATTGTCTTTGTTCCATCTGGTTCGATCGATAATGGGCTCCGCGTAACCTACATCCACTGGCCAAAGTATCTCGAAGTCGTCCGGATGACCTAAATAATTTGGGGCGGAAGCTGAATAAGCGCTAAGCCGATTCTTTGATATGTCCCCCCGGAATAGAATGTGCACATTATCATCCTTATCTAGAAGGATCTCGGGGCGACTAATAGGTACCGGTAAAGTTCCTATGCCCTTAAGTTGGAATGGTACTTTTCTATTTGATACCTGCCTCACATTCCACCCAGCGTCAGTTAGCCATAGGTGAAAATACTGGGGTATTCCAGCTTTGTCATTTGCATAGAAAGCTATATGCGCAAAACCTTTACTATCCAAAGCCATGCTGCATTGATTGATCAGATTGCTGCCCGGGGGCACTGCGAATATAACTTCACTGTTCACAGGTGTAATAGGTGACCGATAGTCCACTCCGCCGCTAGTTTGCCAAGTCAGGCCATTGTCAGCAGATTTGGCGTAACATATATTTAAATTGTTAACTATTTGCTCAGGTCCTATTGAATGCGTTCTCCACACAAACGACAAATGTAAAACACCATGTTCATCAATTGCTGGATGGTTCCAATAAGCGTTGCACGTCCAAGGAGAGTTATTTTCGCCAGACAATACCGGCACAGGATGGTCACCCCAAACGCCTAGTTTTTCATCAAATGTTTTGAGGCGCGCACAACCTTTGTCTGATTCACCGTCCCTGTACAAAAGCGTGAGAGGATGGCCAAGCCTCGGATTTATGAATGTGGGATAAGTTACCCGATCCTCATAATTTCCAGTCATTGCCTTCTCTTCACCCCAAGCATCAATAGCATAGGGCTTCAAAGACCGGCGATACCTGAGCTTTGTGCCGTGATGGTCATATGTGACGTGTAAGCAATGATCCCGGTCGTGCCCCAAGCTTATACTGTTGTGGGCGTCATGAAGTCTATATTGCCCTTGCAGTTTGTGAAATTCAAAACTATTGGTTGATAGTCGAACTAACATCAATACACTCTCGCTCTCGTAAAAGGCTGTGTATTGATAATTTCCTATCGTTAGAATGCCGTGATGTCGATAAATGGCGGTGTTAATTGTATTGGTGGCCCAGCCGACCCCAATTTGAATGCTGCCTACTACGTTGGCTCTGAATTTAGAGCAAAAATTTTTTTTATAGTTTTCACCGATCAATTTTTTCATTGATCCGGCTGTCAGGCCCCATTTAAAGGCGATGTCGCTAAATAACTTGTAGCCATCCTGCGCATCCATTTCTGCATGGGCAATTGCGATAATGAATGCGATCTCTGCTCGATCAACTCTCCTGGAGATGTCGCGATCAGTGATTTTTGTGAGCGCAGGCCAATCTTTACTTCTCCAAAGAATATTAATGCTCTGAAAATATGCAGCGTCATCTTTGAAGTCATCATGGATTTTATCGTGTCTGTTCTTGCCGATCCAAGACTTGATAAGTGTCAAGAACTTTCGACACATAGTAGCTCCCTGATGCGAAAATTAAGCAGGCAGAAGTTGTTTGCGAGTGATTTGGCTGCTGCGTTGAGCAATCATGTTCTTCACAAAAATAGTCCGCGTGTCATTTGCCAGTGCACACCATTCTGCCCATCGCATGGATACGTTTGGTTGGTTTTTAGCTAGACGAGCCACAATACTTGGAAGCTTTCCGATTAGTCCTGTGATCAACAACCTATCGGCCTCAGACAGAAGTCCCCATACATTTGTGTCCAGCGCATTAGGTGCCGCCAGCCGCAATTCAAGTCGTTCTTCGTCAGCTTCAATCGACTCGGCGTACCAGTTCTCAATTATGTTCTTGCAGCTGTCTGTGAACTCAAGTCGAGGATTCAAGGAAAAGTCGTTGCTCTCATCCGTTACAGTTGATAATGTGAAGTCAAAGTCTGCATATGATTTTTGATTTATGCTGAGGTTTGAAATCCTTATTTGCAGGCTATGGTAGTTCTCTGAGTGTTTTATCTTACCAGTGCTGACTTGATCAAAACGCAGGGTGGCTGGCCAAGCCGAGAATCTTGCGGCTTGATTTCTAATATAGTTGAGAAGCGTAGCGTTTTTGTTGCTGGTGATGCCTGTCGCTAATTTATGTTCGGTTAATAGCTTGTCAAGTAACGCGAACATTGATTTGGCGACATTCCAATCGGTCGTTCCCAAGCTGGACAGCTGTTCGGACCGGTCACTGTCTAACTTACCATCAGGAAGCGATAGCTGGAAACCTAGGGAGTTTTCGCCCAGTTGCTTAATGCCAAAGGGTGAAAGATCATCTTCTACCTTTACGAATATGTCTATTGCATCTTTAGTCTTATTACTCACTATAGAAATCCAGACCGTCGGAAAAAACTGAGAATTAATCTCAACATTTTTCAAGCTGATGGTCGTTAATTGTGCGTTTCTCTTTATTGGACGTTCAGCGATTGATTCGATGATGAAATCAATGTGGTTTGGGTTCAATTTAAGAAAACGATCAAGCCTACTGGTCAGTGTTTTAATTTTTCGATCTGCGATTTGTTGTAATGAAACTAATCGTTCAGAAGTTTCTTGTGCGTAATGTAATGATTCGATAATCATCTTTATGTCGTCAATGTGCATCTTAAATTCCGTCGGCGAAAGTTGTTCATAATGAATTTCTTATGCGTCACCCCGTTACTGTTGGGGCCTGCGTTATTTAATTAAGTCAGGCCTGTGTTTCGCGGGGGGGGGAGCTAGTCGTGAGCTTGGATCGAAAACCCTCACCCTTGAATCGATCTTTCTCATTGCAAGACCTCCATAGGGTCCCGAAAGATAGTCATGACTCAGCAACGGGTGATAATAGGCGTCGCAGGTTTCAGTTCCAGCCCACCTTTTTCTAAACCTTAATTGCTCTCGCTCAGCTCGTGCCTGCTTTTCTGGGGTATGATCTTTCCCTCGACTAGCCGACTCAGCGTGAATGAGTCTTGACGAAGCGACCCAAATCATATGAAAGCCTCTTTCCAAAAGTCTCAGACACAAATCGACATCATTGAACGCTACAGGATACGAATTCTCATCCAAACCACCCACTTCTTCAAAAAGAGACTTATTCAGTAGGAGGCATGCTGCGGTCACTGCACTTTGTCGCCGAGTTAGTTGATTAAGCCCTAGGTAACCGGCGTCGCTATCCTCGAGATGGTTGCCAGTATGCGCTGCTAGCCCATTGATTCCCGTTACCACCCCGCCGTGCTGTACCATACGATTCGGCCATAGCAACTTTGCCCCAACCGCGCCAACACCTGGGCGGGTCAGTTGGGCAACCATTTCCTTGAGCCATCCACTCTCAATGACCTCAATATCATTATTGACCAAGCCGATAACATCGCCCGTGGCCACACTCGCAGCTCGATTGTTAATGGTTGAATAGTTGAAGGGATGGTTGTGCTCTAGAACTTTTACGCCTCGTGCCTTGATATCGCCTAAGTAAACTAAGGTGTCCGGGTCACTTGACTGGTTGTCGACCACGATGACTTCTAAGTCAGGATAATCTGTCCTTGTCAACAAACCTTCAATGCAAGCATGCAACAATTTGTACTGATCGCGCGTGGGTACTATTAGGCTCACGCGCGGCAACTTCTCCGGTACAGACCAGTGAGCTCTGAGCAATGCGGGGTAGTTGTGCACTCTGCTGACCAGCGACCCGGGTGCCAATGCATCGCATAACCATTCCATGGCCTTCAGTCGTTCAGGCGACGGAGCTGCTTGCTCCGGGCTGGCAGCTGTGTGATTGGCGCGGTGATAGAGCACGTGGGGAAAATGTACCACGCTCAGCCCACTTCGCTCCGTAGCCAGGGCAATGCCCGCAACCAAGTCATGCCAACCAACGAGCATCGGCCCGTTGCGGCTAGCCAGCAAATCCATTGCTTCGCTGACGATACGCTGCCCGAAGATAGCTCCTGGCGAAAAAATGTCGGCGCCAATGAATAGGTCCAGGTCCCACACAGGTTTCAACCAAGGTGAGGTGCGTTCGCCACTGGGGCCGTCCCGATCACAATCGGCGTAGGCCCACGCGCTCCCTTCGTCGAGTAACCCGCTCAGGTGCGCAAGTGCAAATGGTGCCAAGCGATCCCCAGCGCTTACTGGCAAGAGGCGGTCACAGCCGGACGTGAGCAATTGTTCAATTGCTGAGCCTAGATCTGTCGATGGCGCATACGCCAGCGTGTAATGGGCAGGGCTGTAATTTTCCAGACTTGATAGGGTGCGTTGTTCTAACGCGGCGGTGCCCTCGGTGATCAACAGTAGACCGAGTTTACCTCGCAATGCAGGGGCACCATCTTCGTCAAGCCGCTGAAATGCATTGAACCACTGCGGATAGCTGTCCCAACCGGCACTCTTGGGTAGGCGAATGCTTTGTTCTTTAGCGACCGCATTCAGCATCTCCAGTGTTTCTGCATCCTGTGCAGGATTCAATTTGCTGATTAGCCCTTCAACGCCCTCCGGCCAGCAGCACAAGCGAATGGGGCTACCAGCCAATGGCTTGCCAAGATCATTGACGATTTCCAGCACATGCACCTTGCCATCGGCCAACTCCCAGGGCAGATCGATGCCGAAACCGTGGTCACTTGTGGCGCGGTACGCCAAGGCCTGGTTGTGCTCATTACATACCGCCCGACCAACCACTTGATCGCCTTCCCGTACCGTAACCTCCACATGTCGATCAGGTGCCTTTGGATCCCAGCACCAACCACCGACACGCAAGCCGCCTGTATGCCAAACCTGGGACGCAATCGAGGCACTGTCGTCACTGGGTGCTGCCGGGAGCGACAGTTGACCTTCCAATTCGAATGACTGGTTGGCGATGCGTGCGGTGATCAAGCATGCCTCGTCAAGCCAGCGCTGGCGCAATTGCACGGCAAAGCCATGGTACTGGTCGCCCATTGGCGCGTTAGGCTCATATTGGTCGGCGCGCGCCAGAGCAACGCTGGCTCCATCGATGAACACCTCGATGACAGGCCGGTTTTCCGGTTGCGTGTTGTCCATCGCCCAGCCGTGCAGTACGTCCCCCTGAAGGCCAAATATGGCGCCGCTGAAGGCGGGTAGGGCGACCGGCTGAGCCGTTTGCTTTTGATCCAGAAGGTGTTCGGTCATTGGAGCAGGCTCAGGGTGAAAGGCAAGGCGGTCAGGGCTGCGGCCCCTGTGTCGCTTGCCAACAAATTGGAGGGTGCGAACAGCGGTATACCCAGCTGGGCTGCCAAGCGAGGGGCCGCCCAGTCGCTGCCAGGATTTTCAGCCAGGCTGAGCACAGCATCACATCCGGCGGCTTGGGCTCGCTCGGCCAAGGTGAAGCCATTCAAGTCGGGCAGCACATGAACGGAACCGGTGGCTTGCAGTTGTTTCAGCAGGGGGCCATCGCTTGGCGCAACCAAACGGATGGACAATTCCGCGCGTTTAATATGCCTTGCAACATCCAGCCAATGCTGGGCAATGCTGGCATCGCGCAGGCTGTCACCAATGACGAGTGATTGAGGCATAGGCACAGCCAAACCGCTGGTTGCAGCAGTCGCCTCTGTCACTAAGTTGGAATCTGGCAGCGCATCGCTGTAAACAGGTTGTAGCGCTGGCCATGGCAACTGAACGCTGGCCGCTTCGCGAGCAAAACGCCGCCAGTCATAATCACCCCGCGGATCGAGCAGGCGGCCGTCGTTGCACAGAATGCGGTACGGAATGTCCAGCATTGCCGGCAGATCACATAAGCCAACCGGACAGCGTGCAAGGTTCTGGAACAACATTGCCTGCAATGGCAGGCTGCGCAGGCATTCGACCAAGTGAGTGAAATCGCCCGGCAGTTCGTACTCCAGATTCAGAGGCAAGGGGCACAATGGGGCGGTCAGCACTACCCAAGTTCGATGACTGCTGTGGTGATAAGCCAAGCTGAAAGCGGCATCGTCATTTGAGCCATCGTGGATGTAGAGCGTTCTGTCCTCACCCATCTGCCAACTGAGATTTCGCTCGCTCGCCGGTTTACGTACCAAGTGCTCAAGGCGCGCTTGCTGTAAAGCCTGGCGTGCAGGCTTGATAGGGTCGCGCAGGCAGAATGCTTGATAGCTGCTGGATGCGTCGGGGTAGCGTTGGCGCAAGGTTGCGTTGTTCACCGCCACCCGCATTACCTTCTCGGCACCGAACGAAATACCACCCTGGTGTGCCACAAACACGTTAGGCGCCCCCATGTGCCGCCAGCCGTGGCTGCGGGCGCGCAGGCACCAGTCGGTTTCTTCACCGTAGCCCCGTGCCAGGTGTACTTCGTCCAGGTAGCCTACCTGGTCCAGTGCGGCCCGCTTGATATAGAGGCAAAAGCCGCAGCCCGTCTCGATTTCAACGGGCGGGCTGGCCACCTGCCGGGCGAGTTCATCCAGTTCGGCCTGGGCCTTGGCGCTGGGCATTTCGTGGCAGATCTGGCTACGGGGGAAGCTCATCAGCTCGCCGTTATTGGTGAACGGCGTTACCGACGCAATGCGTTCGTCGCTATAAGCAACTGCCCGCAACCGATCCAGCCAGGCGCCGTGCACGCGGGTATCAGCGTTGAGCCACACCACGTCCTTGCTCGGGCTAAGGGCCATGGCGCGGTTCATGGTACGGATGAAACCGAGATTGACGGCGTTGTTGATCAACGTGATCTTGCCCTTGGCAGCAAGCACCTTGAGTGCCTTGGCCAGGGCAGGGACCGGCGTCTTGTCTTCGATAACCACCAGGCGGTGCGGGGTGCGGTTCAATTTGCGGGCGTCCAGCGCGCTGTTGATGCACTCCAGTGTTTCCTCAAGGCCGTTATAGACCGGAATCAGCACATCCACTGGGTTGTTTTCGCCGCCACCTACGCTAGCAGGCGGAACGAAGACCGGCATGGCGTAAACCGGGCTGCCTAGCAGGGGCATACCGTTGGCAAATTGAACGTGCACTGCAGGGGTCGGGTTAGGCACGCTCACCCGCAAACCACCATGGTTCGCTGGCAGCCCCGCTGCGCCAAGCAGCGGGTGGGCGGCGCTGGCAGTCGCGTTAATGCGAGCGCCATTGGCTTCAATCTGCAGCGCTGCGGGCGCTTGCAGATTCTGCAAGTCGATCGCCCAGCCCTGAATTTCCTTCTGTTCCGGCAGATAGCGCACAACACCAATAGTGCCCGGGGCGTCGCTTTGCGCCGCCAGCAGCTTGACTACCAACCCGAGCTCTTTACCTGTCTGGATATCGGGCAAGTGAGCCAGGATCGTGCGTCGCAACTCGGCAGGCGTTTCTGACCGGCTACGAGCCTCCCATAGGGTCAGCCGCAGCGCCAGATCGTTGGGTTGAAGTTTCCAGGCATTTGTAAGGTAGCGCGTGGCCATCTCGAAGTGGCCTTGCGTCAGTAGGCTACGCCCCACCAACGCGTGAACGTCGGCCCGCTCGGGCAATGCCCTGGCGGCATTGGCAAAATATAAAAAAGCCAGCTCGGGCGTCTGCGGCAAGGCCGCGATGCCTTTCCATACGAGTGCTTCGGCCCGATACTCGGGAACCTGCAACGCACGTTCGAGTGCAGTTGCCGCCGCGTCATGCTCGTTGGCCTGACGGTGGCGGTGGAAGATGCCCATGAGCGTCTCTCGCCCATGGTCGAGTTGTCTGGACATAAGCTTGGCTTGGCTACAGATAATAAAAAGAGGGGCGACCCGAAAGTCGCCCCTTTGGCATATGCCCGGCCCTGAGGCCGGACATACGCAGCGCTACAGCAGGGCTAGTTACACTTGGCCGTGCAGTACAACGACGTTGTCGATGTGAGCGATAGCTTCGGCGGAACCAACGATGCCCAGAGCTACGTCGGCGTGAGTGCCGCCGTTCTCCAGTACAGCTTCCCAAGCAGCTTTGCCAGCGTCGTCAGCAGCACGGCCGGTAGCCGACTGGTACAGAGCGTCAATGAAGTCGCTGTTGGACTTGTCGGTAGCTTCAACCGAACCAACGATGCCTTTGGCAACGTCTGCGCGGCTGGTGCCGTTGAACAGCTGGGATACCCAAGCGTCCAGGCCAGCTTCGTCGGCTTCGCGGCCCAGAACGCTGGTGTACAGGTCACGGACGAAGTCGCCATTGGACTGGTCGCGGTCCTGAGCTTCCTCAGACACAGCGATAGCTGCAGCTACGTCGGCCAGCGAAGCGCCGTTGGCCAGTACAGCCTGCCATGCATCGGAGCCAGCTTCGTCAGCGTCGCGGCCCAGCAGGGTGTTGTACAGGTCGTTGATGCTGGCTTCGGTAGCAGCACCGCCGAACTCGGCAGAGTTCAGGAACTGGTTGGCGATGTCAGTCAGCGAAGTACCTTCGTTCACCAGGCCGGTGAATGCCTTGGCGCCTTCAAGGTCAGCGTCGCGACCCAGGATGCCTTGGTACAGGCGCAGGGCTGCTGCTTCTTCGTCGCTGTGAGCCAGGGCTACAGTGTCACCGTTGGCGAACGACAGGAACTCAGCGTTGCTGATAGCAGCGGTCTGGTTGCCGGTCAGGTTCACGGTGAAGTTGTTGCCGACTGCGAAGTCGTAGTCTTCGGCAGAGCCGTCCAGTTGAACAACGTCGTAACCTTCGCCAGTGTTGACGATGTCAGCGTGGTTGCTGCCGCTCAGGATGACAGTGTCATTGCCCGAACCGGTGGTCACGTTGTTGTTGCCAGCGCCAGCGATAACTACGTTGTCGCCATTGCCGGTAACGATGGTGTCGTTGCCGTCGCCAGCGTCGATCAGGGTGTTCTGGTCGCCTTTAACGGTGATTACGTCGTCACCGTTGCCGGTAGCTACTACCAGTTCGATAGCCGAGGTGTCGACCGCAGCCAGTGCGAACGCTTGAACGTCGGCAGCTGGGGCAGCAGCTTGGCCTTCCAGGTTCACGACCAGGTTGGCGTCGCTCTGCAGGTGGTAAACGCTGGCGCCAGCAGCTTCAGCTGCGGCCAGGTCCAGTACCACGGTGTCGCCTTTAACGCCTTCAACAGTGCCTTGAACGATGCTGGCAGCACCGGATTCTGGCAGCTGAACGGTAGTGCCGGTGATACCAGCAACCGAAACGGTCTCTGCGTTATCCAGGTTCAGCAGGCTGTTGATGGCCTCGATGGTGGAGTCGGACAGGTTGGCGCTTTCGGCGGTCAGAGTAGCTTGTACGTCGCTGCTCGATACGGGATTATCGTATTGCATGGTGTATTCCTGTTACTTCAGGCCGGTTGGCCTGCTGCAATAGTAGTCTGCTCAGTTGCAGAGTTTTCCCACGGAGACTTAAGGCGGGCAGCGTTCATCTTCGTAACGGGGGTCAGGGCGATATGCAGCGCCACCAGCGGCTCGTTGCCGGTGGGGCCATGCATCATCTGATTGGCGACCAGGCGTTGTGGTTCGGCATTGCCGAACACCACAACGCCAGTCAATTCGTAGTGTTTGCGCAGAGGGCCGACAAGGCTGAAACCAACACACAGTAGTGGTAGGCCCTGCGCCTTGGCGCCGACGAACGTCCCCGTCGACACATTGCGACAAGGCCCTGAGCCAGCCACCATGCAGGTGTAGAGCAAATCTACGCCCACCGGTTTTTCAGCCCAGTCGACGGCAAACGATTCAATGAAGTCTTCGGTACCGGGTGCACCTACCCAACCCTCATTGGAGGTTACCTCACCCGCCTTTTTCAGGTGGGCGGTAAGCGTGATGGGCAAGGGTTTGGCGCTGGCAGCAATGGCCTGGGCTGGCTCAGCAGTCGCGACAACGGCATAGGTGCGCATGATGGCCGGCGAGGTATCAATGCGGTCGATGCGAAGGTCGATCGGGTCGATCACTTCGTCGAACATGTGGTATTCGGTAATCAGAACGGTGGTTACACCACCTTTGACCCGAGCCACAATGGTGTCGCCCAGTTTGGTCAGCATGTTTTTGCTGACGCCCTCGGCGGGGAAGAAGTCGATGGAGCCTTTGCCCAATGGTGCTTGCTGTAGAGCGATGCACACGGGCTTGTCGGCAGGTGGCTGCGAGGCGTAGCGGAAGATGTACATGCCCGGCTCGAGCAGCGTAACCCGGGAACTGATTTTCAGGCCGTCAAGGGTCTGCGAAGGCATAGACATGGCGTTGTTAAGCTCCTTTTAAGCAAAAACACTGGTAGCTAACTTGCTCAAACCCGTGCGTGCACCAAGCGGCCGGTTAAGGCTCCCTGCGAGTGGCGAAGATGCCGTCCGAGGGAAGGGTTGTCAACCAAGAAATCTAAAAAAAATTTCATATCCTTCCGGAACTTAGCGCTGGCTTTCGCGCTCTCGAGGGGCTGGTTTTAGTACCCGACAAAAATAATAGGGTTACCCAGGCTGGAGAGAAATATCTGAAAAATCAGCAGCCTATCCAAAGCGCTACGCAGGTTTCGCCTCGGCCTGATTTTTTTGACTAAGCCTTTGCAGGAAGGTTTGACCTACTAGCCGTTTGTCGCCTTGTGTTGCGTCTGGCGAACGGTGGAGGTTCAGGGCCGGATTGCTCAGCAAACTTTCATGAATAATCGCGGCTGGTCGGGGAACGAGCTGGTTTCCGGATAATCTGAGAGCCAGACGTACCTATGCGGGTGTTACACTGCCTGCCGCTTCCGCCTTCCTCAGTATGGATACCATGAGTTCACAATCCGAAAATAATCTGCAAGCTGCCCTTAAAGCTTGTAAAAGCAGCTTCCTTTCGGTCGGTTTCTTCAGCTTCTTCGTCAACGCGCTGATGCTGGTGCCTACCTTCTTCATGATCCAGGTATCGGGTCGAGTCGTGCCCTCCAGCAGCACTTCAACATTGCTCATGTTGACGCTGATCCTGACCGTGCTGCTACTCACAATGGGGGCACTGGAGTGGGTACGTTCTCGCATCATGGTTCGTATCAGTAACCGTCTGGATGTGTTGCTCAGTCGGGATGTATACCGTGCAAGCTTCAAGCGCGCGCTGACCAGTGGTGGTGCGGATGCAACTGCGCAATCCTTGAATGACCTCACAGCCTTGCGCCAATTTTTTACTGGGCCAGGCTTGTTTGCTTTCTTCGATGCTCCCTGGTTTCCGATTTACACCATCGTGATGTTCCTCTTTCACCCGTGGTTCGGCTGGATGACGCTGGCGTGTGGTGCCGTTCTGTCGGTGCTGGCTGTCGTCAACCACCGTCTTACAGGGCAGGCGTTGGCTGCGGCCAACAAAGAGAACGTGGCTTCCAACGTGGTAACGACCAAGACGCTGCGTAACGCCGAAGTGATCGAGTCTATGGGTATGCTCGAGACGCTGATGAACCGGTGGGCTAAACGCCAACGCAACATCATGATGCTGCAGTCACAGGCCAGTGACAAAGGTGGGATCGTAAGCTCTACCTCTAAAACGTTCCGTATGTGGTCGCAGTCGATCATGCTGGCCATTGGCGCGTATCTGGTCGTTACCCATGAAATCAACCCCGGGTTGTTGATGGCGGGCTCGCTGCTGCTGGGGCGTGCGCTAGCGCCGATCGACCAGATGATCAGCAGCTGGAAAGGCTTTGTCGCAGCCAAAGTGCAATATGACCGCCTCAACAAAGTGATGGATGACCTGAACAATGAGCCTGAGCGTATGCCATTGCCTGCGCCAGAAGGCCACATCCAGGTCGAGAACCTGATCGTAGCGCCCCCTGGTGCCAAAGCTCCTGTATTGCGAAGCATCAGTTTTGTAGCGCCGGCAGGTTCAATCGTGGGCATCGTTGGCCCGAGTGCGGCAGGCAAATCCACGCTGGTGCGCGCATTGATGGGGATCTGGCCGCCGCAGCATGGCGTGGTGCGTCTTGATGGCGCCGATATTGCCAGCTGGGATAAACAGGCGCTGGGCCCGTATGTGGGCTATTTGCCGCAAGACATCGAACTGTTCGAGGGCAGCATCAGCGAAAACATCGCGCGGTTCGACAAGGTTGACCCTGAAAAAGTAGTGCAAGCCGCGCAAATGGCAGGTGTGCATGAAATGATCCTGATGTTGCCAGATGGCTACGACACGGTCATTGGTAGTGAGGGCGTGAACTTATCGGGCGGTCAGCGCCAACGGATCGGTCTGGCGCGCGCCATTTACGGCAACCCGCGCCTGATCGTGCTCGACGAGCCGAACTCCAACCTGGACGATGTGGGCGAGCGTGCATTGGGCGTGGCCCTGCAAAAGCTCAAGGAAACTGGCGCCACGGTATTTATCGTTTCTCACCGCCCCAATATCCTTACCCGCCTGGACCGTATTCTGGTAATGGCCGGCGGCACCATTTCGCTGTACGGCGAGCGCGATCGCGTTATCGCTGAACTGGCCGCCCAGCAAGCCAAGCTTCAGCAGCGTGGGGCGCAAGCGGCGGCTGCCCAGGCGCCTGCCACTGCGCCAACTGCTCCACCCGCGCCAGATGCTGCCCCTGCTGGGCCGGCGGCGGTTGTGCCCGCCACTACCAGTACTGGCGTTTGAAAGGACTTCTAGATGAGCAGTAAAGCAATTACAAATTTCGACCACAATTTCGATGACATGCCAACGTCGGACCGCGGTATACGCCGGATTGGTTTGACCATCGTCTTTGTCACCTTCGGCATTTTCGGTACCTGGGCGGCTTTCGCCCCTTTGAGCAACGCAGTGCACGGCACCGGCGTGGTCACCGTGCAGAACTATCGCAAAACCGTGCAGCACCTGGAAGGCGGTATCGTCAAAGAGTTGCATGCCCGGGATGGTGACCTGGTGAACAAAGGGGACCCGCTGATAGTGCTGGACGAGTCACAGCTCAGCGCTGAATACGAGTCCACCCGCAACCAGCTTATCGTTGCACGCTATAAAGAGGCACGCCTGCGCGCCGAGCGCGACGGCCTGGCGTCGATCCCTTCGGTGACGATGGAGGGCACCGACTCCAGTCGTGCCCAGGAAGCGTTGGCCGGGGAGCAGCAAGTGTTCAAGGCGCGGCATGATTCTTTGCAGGGCGAAATTTCTGTCAACCGCGAGCGCATCCAGCAAATGCAGCAGCAGATTGCTGGCTTGAACGACATGATTCGCACCAAGACAGGCCTTGGGAAGTCCTATTCGGGTGAAATCAAGCAACTGAAAGAGTTGCTGGCGGAAGGGTTTGTCGACAACCAGCGGTTGCTGGAGCAGGAGCGTAAGCTTGACATGCTCAAGACCGAAGTGGCTGACCACCAGTCCAGCATCACCAAGACCAAGTTGCAGATTGGCGAGACCGAACTGCAAATCGTGCAGTTGAAGAAGAAGTTCGATGCCGATGTTGCCAAGGAGCTTTCCGACGTACAGGCTCAGGTGTTCGACCTGCAGGAAAAGGAAGCAGCGCTTCGCGATCGCCTTTCCCGCGTAGTTATCCGTGCCCCTGAAAGCGGCATGGTACTGGATATGAAGGTGCACACCATTGGCGGTGTCGTCAGTGCCGCAACGCCGCTATTGGATATCGTGCCAGCGCAGTCCGAGCTTGTAGTAGAAGCCAAAGTAGCCCCGCGGGATATCGACCGGCTGGAATTGGGCAAAACTGCGGACGTCCGCTTCTCGGCTTTCAACCAGGCCACTACGCCGATCATCGAGGGTAAGCTGACGCGCATTTCGGCGGACAGCCTGGTTGATGAGCGCTCGGGCGATCAGTACTACCTGGTGCGCGTTAAAGTCACCGAAGACGGCATGAAGAAACTGGCCGGTCGCAAGCTGCAACCTGGCATGCCGGCCGAAGTCTTGATCAATGCAGGCGACCGCACCATGCTGCAGTACCTGCTGAAACCGGCGCGCAACATGTTCGCTGAATCGCTGATTGAGGAATGATCGTGCTGCGTTTGCTACCGGGAGTAATATTGTGCATGGTCGCCTGGCAGGCGGTGGCCGTGGAGGGGAGGGGTGGCGAAGGCGTTGCTCCGAAGGGCGTGTCGGCTTCTACTTATGCGTTGGACCTGGCCGGGTTGTACCGGGAGGCACGCCTTGAAGACCCGCGGGTGTTGGCGGCTTACGCACGGGCGCGCTCTGCGAGTGAGCAGCAGCGTGCCGCGCTGGGTGGGTTATTGCCCCAGGTGTCGGCCAATGCCAACTCCAGCCGCATTCTGCGGAAGAACGAACTCGAGCGCGACATCTACAACACCGAAACCTATTCGCTCAGCTTGACCCAGTATCTGTACAACAAGCCGGCTTGGGAGCGTTACCAGAAGTCCAAGAGCGTAAAGGCACAGAAGGGGTTTGAGGCGGAGGATATCTTGGCGGAGGCCACGGTCGACCTGGCCAAGCGCTACTTCGTAGCGCTGGCGGCAGACGACGAGTTGGCCCTGGTCCAGGCGGAGCGCCGGGCCACCCAGAAAAACCTTGACCGCGTCAGTAGCATGTTCGACCGGCAAATGGCCAAGATCACCGACAAGCTGGATATGCAGGCGCGGGTAGACTTTTTGCTTGCGCAGGAAGTGGAAGCGCGCAACCAGGTGCAGGTCAGCCGCGAGGCGTTGGCCGAGATTGTCGGGCGCCCGATTACCGAGCCGCTTAGCCGGGTTCGTAATGACGTGGCGTTGCAGGCGCCTACCCGCCCCTTGCAGAACTGGATCACTCAGGCTATTGAAACCAACCCAATGCTCAAGTCGTACCAAAGTGGAGCAGACGCAGCCACAGCGGCGGTGCGCGAAGGCAAGGGTGAGCACTATCCGCAGTTGGGCCTGAGCTTGACTGCGCAGCAGAACGACCAAGGTTATGACAACACCCAAACGCCGCGCAGTGACAGCTATGTAGCGTCGCTGGGGTTGAAAATCCCGATCTACAGCGGGGGTTCCACTTCTGCTCGGGTGCGTGGGCTGTACGATGATCAGCTGGCAGCTGAAGAGCAGTTGGAGGGCGTGCGGCGCCAGGTGGTCAAGGAAACTACCACTGCCTACCTTACCGCTCAGGCCGCTGTCGAGAAAATTCGCGCCAACCGCAATGCGTTGTCATCGGCGCAGCAGTCCAGCCTGGCGGCGCAGAAGGCATTTTCTTTCGGCGTGGTCAATGCCGTGGATGTGCTGACCGCAGTTCAGAACGAATTCAAGGCCCGGCGCGACCTGCTGAAAACTCAGTACGACTTCATCACCAACCTGTTTCTGCTGAACCGCTGGGCAGGGGAGTTGACCGAGGAAAGCGTCCACAATGTCAATGTCTGGCTTAGCCCGGTGCCTGAAACCAGCCTGCCGGGTGGTGATGTGGCGCGGGTCAATGCGCGCGGCTGATTGAGCGCCCGACGGCAGGCAGCGGTCCACATGGGCCCCGCCTTCCGTTTCAGACCTTTCCTACACGCTAAATGCTGGCAAGCCATTGCGCGGGTACTTATCCTTTAGCTCATCAGCTAGGTCGTTCATCCGTTGCACCTTCCCCAAGGCGCTGGCCGGCAAGCCGTAAATGGCACAACCCGCCACGCGGTTATTTTGCGAGTCGAGTCCTCCGTCCGACCTATGTATACTTCCGCATCAAATCTTTACACGCGCGGCAGGAACGGCCCGCGTGGTTCCATCATTTATCCATGCCCGCACGGCACTATCGGAGTTGGTTAAGTCGCATGAAAGCAATCGTTACGGGGATCACTGGTCAAGACGGCGCCTACCTGGCGGAACTGCTGCTGGACAAAGGTTATACCGTTTACGGCACCTACCGTCGCACCAGCTCGGTCAACTTCTGGCGCATCGAGGAGTTGGGTATCCATACCAACCCTAACCTGCACCTGGTCGAATACGACCTCACCGACCTGTCGGCCAGCATCCGTTTGCTGCAAACCACCGAGGCCACCGAGGTATACAACCTCGCCGCACAAAGCTTTGTGGGTGTGTCGTTCGAGCAACCGCTGACCACCGCCGAAATCACCGGCCTGGGCGCGGTCAACCTGCTCGAAGCCATTCGTATCGTTAACCCCAAGGCGCGCTTCTACCAGGCTTCCACCTCGGAAATGTTCGGCAAGGTGCAAGAAATTCCGCAGGTCGAAACCACCCCGTTCTACCCGCGCAGCCCTTACGGCGTGGCCAAGCTCTACGCTCACTGGATGACCATCAACTACCGTGAGTCGTACAACATCTTCGCTACCAGCGGCATCCTGTTCAACCACGAGTCGCCACTGCGTGGCCGTGAGTTCGTGACCCGCAAGATCACCGACTCGGTAGCCAAGATCAAGCTGGGCCTGCTGGACAAGCTGGAGCTGGGCAACCTCGACGCAAAACGTGACTGGGGCTTCGCCAAGGAATACGTTGAGGGCATGTGGCGCATGCTGCAGGCTGACGAACCGGATACGTTCGTGCTCGCCACCAACCGTACCGAAACCGTACGCGACTTCGTTACCATGGCCTTCAAGGCAGTTGGTATTGAAATCAAGTGGAGCGGCAAAGACGAAGCGGAGCAGGGTAGCTGCGCTGCAACCGGTAAGGTACTGGTTGTCATCAACCCGAAATTCTACCGCCCAGCCGAAGTCGAACTGCTTATCGGCAACCCGGAAAAGGCCAAGAACGTGCTGGGCTGGGAGCCCAAGACCAGCCTCGAAGAGCTGTGCCGCATGATGGTCGAAGCCGACCTGCGTCGTAACGAACAAGGGTTCTCGTTCTGATGCAAATGGCCAGCAAACGCGCACTCATCACAGGTATACACGGGTTCACCGGCCGTTACATGGCGGCAGAACTACGAGCTGCTGGCTATGAAGTTTTCGGCACTGGCAGCCAGCCCCTGCAGGCCCCTGACTACCGTCAGGTCGACCTTGCTGATGGGCCTGGGTTGCGCGCGTTGCTGGCCGAACTGCAGCCGGATGTCATCGTCCATCTGGCTGCCATTGCTTTTGTAGGGCATGGTGCTGCCGACGCGTTCTATCAGGTCAACCTGATAGGTACGCGCAACCTGCTCGAAGCTATTGCGGCCTGCGGCAAAACACCTGAGTGTGTGTTGCTTGCCAGCAGTGCCAATATTTACGGCAACGTTTCCGAAGGGCTGCTGAACGAGCAGACGCCGCCGGCGCCCGCCAATGATTACGCGGTCAGCAAACTGGCCATGGAGTACATGGCCAGGCTGTGGTGCGATCGGCTGCCTATCGTTATCGCGCGGCCCTTCAACTACACCGGTGTCGGGCAGGCAGACAACTTCCTGCTGCCCAAGATCGTCTCGCACTTTCGTCGCAAGGCCGAAGTGATCGAGCTTGGCAACCTGGATGTCTGGCGCGACTTCAGTGACGTGCGCGCGGTTGTCCAGGCCTATCGTGGCTTGATCGAAGCACGGCCGGTCGGGCAGGCGATCAATGTCAGCTCTGGTACAACCCATTCGTTGCGCGAAGTGATCGGGAGGTGCTCGGCTATTACGGGGCACCAACTCGAGGTACAGGTGAATCCGGCTTTTGTCCGCGCTAACGAGGTCAAAACCCTGTGTGGTGACAACGCAAAGCTGCGGGCCTTGTTACCTGGCTGGGAAACCCCGTCGCTGGATGAAACGCTGGGTTGGATGCTTGCTGATAAATGAAGCTTATCCTTTCTGTAGAGTCGGTGCGCTTTCCGCTCACCGGCATTGGGCGTTATACCTATGAATTAGCCTCGCGGCTGCAGCACGCTGAGGAAATCAGCGAGTTGCGGCTGTTTGCTGGTCGCAAGTTTTTGCCCGAACTGGTCGCACCTTCTGACCAGTCCGACGCTGTGCACGGCCTGAAGCGCTTTGTGCAGAAAAACGCACTGGCTGTGGAAGTGTACCGGCGGCTGATGCCCATTTTGCGCAAGCAAGCGCTGCGCGGGCATGAAGACTTCATCTATCACAGTACCAACTTTTACTTGCCGCCATTCGCGGGTCCGCGGGTCGCGACGTTTCACGATTTGTCGCCGTTCACTTGGGCGCACTGCCATACGCCGCAAATCGCGCGGTATCTGCAAAAGGAGCTTACGCAAAGCCTCAAGCGTGCAGATGCCTTGATTACCGTATCGCACTGCATGCGACAGGAACTGGCCGACTATTTCAATTGGCCGCTGGACCGGATTCACGCGGTACCCCTGGCCAGTTCACCACAGTTTCACCCCCGCAGCCCCGATGCCCTGCGTGAGGCTCTGGCCCGCCATGGCCTGCAACCGGGCGGCTATAGCCTGTTCGTTGGCACCATCGAGCCGCGTAAGAACATCGTCTCGCTACTGGATGCCTACAGTCGTCTGCCGCTGGCCCTGCGCCAACGCTGGCCGTTGATTCTTACCGGTTACCATGGTTGGCGCAGCGAAGCCATTCATGACCGTATCGCCCAGGCGCAGCAGCAAGGTTGGGCCCACTACCTCGGGTTCGTGGCCAGCGCAGACCTGCCTTTGCTGTTCGCCGGCGCGCGCCTGTTCACCTTCCCGTCGCATTACGAAGGGTTTGGCTTGCCGGTACTTGAAGCCATGAGCTCCGGGGTGCCCGTTGTGTGCTCCAACAGCTCGTCGCTGCCTGAGGTGGCAGGCCCGGCTGCGCTGATGTGCGCACCTGATGATGTAGAAGGGTTGACTGCATTGTTGCAGAAAGGGCTTGAGGACGAAGCCTGGCGGGCAACGGCGGTGCAGCAGGGCCTGTTGCATGCCGGCGGCTTCTCGTGGGAGCGCTGTGCCCAGGCAACGGTCGAGGTTTACAAGTCGGTCAGGGAAAGATGATAAAGGTTCTGCATTTTTTCAAAACGTACTATCCGGACTCCATGGGCGGTATCGAGCAGGTAATCTTCCAGATTGCCGAAGGGACTCAAGCCCACGGCGTTGAACCTGAAGTGCTCTACCTCAGCCCACGGGGCTCAGGGCGTGACGAACGCGTGGCCAACCACCGCACCCATCGGGCCAAGCTCGATTTGCACGTCGCCTCCACGGGCTTTTCGCTGTCGGCAATGAAGGATTTTGCCGAACTCGCCAGGCAGGCAGACATCGTGCATTACCACTTCCCCTGGCCGTACATGGATGTTGTGCACTTCCTGGCCCGGCTGAACAAACCGACCGTGGTCAGCTACCACTCCGATATCGTCAAGCAAAAGTGGCTGCTCAAGCTCTACCAGCCCTTGATGCGGCGGTTCTTTTCCAGCGTTGATCGTATAGTTGCATCTTCGCCGAATTACGCCGCGCATAGCCCGGTGCTGACCCAGTTCAAAGACAAGGTCGCCATAATTCCCTATGGTCTGGACCGGTCCACTTATCCCGCCGCCAGTGCCGAGAAGCTGGCCTATTGGCGGCAACGCCTGGGCGAGCGTTTTTTCCTGTTCGTTGGCGCCTTGCGCTATTACAAGGGCCTGGATTATTTGCTGGAAGCCGCGCGTATCAACGGCTTGCCGGTGGTGATCATGGGGGGCGGCTTCCTTGAGCATCAGCTGAAGCAGCAGGCGGCGGAGGCGGGGTTGCACAATGTCCAGTTCCTGGGCGGGCTGCCGGATGACGACAAGGCGGCGTTGCTTGAACTGTGCTACGCCTTCGCTTTCCCGTCCCACCTGCGTTCGGAGTCGTTTGGCATCTCGCTGCTGGAGGCGGCCATGTATGGCAAACCGCTTATCTCCTGCGAAATGGGATCGGGCACCACGTTCATCAATCTGGCCGACGAGACGGGGCTGGTAGTGCCTCCACGCGATGCCGCAGCGCTGGCGCAAGCCATGCAACGGTTGTGGGACGATCCGGCCATGGCCCAAACCATGGGAGGGCGGGCGTTGCAGCGCTATGAGCAGGTATTCACCGCATCGGCCATGGCGTCTGGCTATGCCGAACTCTATCGTAGCCTGCTTTAGCTGTTCACCCGCGCAGCCAAGCAGCAAGTCCGGTCGGCCATTGCGGCACCCAAGCGCGTTGCACGGTGGTGGATCGGGCAGTGGTTGCGCCCTGGCAATTTCCGTTTAAACCTGCGCCCCGTTGACTCGAGACAGAGCTATATGGAAAAACGCACGATACTCGTTACAGGTGCAAGCGGCTTCATCGGCAGCGCGCTATGCCGTCAGCTGGCCAGTAACGCGGGCTTCGATACCCGAGCCGCACTGCGTGGCAATGGCCAGGCGCCCGTTGCGGGTGCGCAAGCGGTGCGCATCGCTGACCTCGCCGCCAGCACCGACTGGGCTGCAGCACTGGCCGGTGTCGATACTGTGGTGCATGCCGCTGCCCGGGTGCATGTCATGAAGGAAACTGCCAGCGACAGCCTGGCCGAGTTCCGTCGGGTCAATGTCGAGGGCACGCTCAATCTGGCCCGCCAGGCCGCTGCCGCAGGTGTAAGGCGCTTTATCTTCATCAGCTCGGTCAAGGTCAATGGTGAGCTCAGCCAGCCAGGCAAGCCGCTGCATGCTGATGATGTGCCGGCACCGCAGGATGCCTACGGGCTGTCCAAGCTCGAAGCAGAGCAGGGGTTGCGCCAGCTGGCAGCGACTACCGCGATGCAGGTGGTTGTGATTCGCCCTACGCTGGTCTACGGGCCGGGGGTCAAGGCCAATTTCCATAGCATGATGCGTTGGGTGCAGCGTGGTGTGCCACTGCCATTCGCAAAGGTCGACAACCGTCGCAGCCTGGTGTCGGTGGCCAACCTGGTCGACCTGATCATTACCTGCATTGACCATCCAAACGCCGCCAACCAGACCTTCATGGCCAGTGACGGGGAAGACGTTTCCCTCAGCCAGTTGCTGCATGCGCTAGGTCGCGTGCTGGGGCAGCCGGCGCGCCTGCTTCCTGTGCCGGTGGGGGTGTTGCATGGCGCAGCGCAGTTGGTGAGGCGGCGGGACCTCGCTCAGCGCCTGCTCGGCTCACTGCAGGTGGATATCGCCAAGAACCGGCAGTTGCTCGGCTGGTACCCTCCCTACACGTTGGAACAAGGACTGAAAATGACCGCTCAATCTTTGCTGGAAGCGCGCCGCCCATGATCTGGCTCGTTTTGGCGGCAGGCGTGGCAGCATGGTGGATGACGGCAGCGCTGCGGCGTTATGCGCTGTCCCGTAGCCTGATGGATATCCCCAATGCTCGTAGCTCACATACTCTGCCTACGCCGCGCGGCGGCGGCTTGAGCTTTGTGGTGGCTTTCCTGCTGGCAGCGCTTTGTATAGCTCTTACGGGGCATATCGCACCTTACGTGGTAGTCGGGGTGCTGGGCGCCGGGGGGCTTGTGGGGGTGATCGGCTTCATGGACGACCACGGGCATATCGCTGCGCGCTGGCGCCTGTTGGGCCATTTTGCGGCTGCGGCCTGGGGCCTCGCTTGGCTGGGGGGCATGCCGCCCATCAGTGTGTTTGGCTTTACGCTGGCCCCCTTATGGCTGAGCAGCCTATTCGGCGCGCTGTACCTGGTATGGCTGCTGAACCTCTATAACTTCATGGATGGTATCGACGGCCTCGCCAGTGTCGAGGCCATCTGCGTTTGCGTGGGGGCCAGCCTGTTGTACTGGGTAACCGATCATGCTCATCACGCCTGGCTACCCCTGTTGCTGGCTGCGACGGTGGCTGGCTTCCTATGCTGGAATTTCCCCCCTGCCCGCATCTTCATGGGTGATGCGGGCAGTGGTTTCCTCGGTATGGTGCTGGGCCTGCTGGCGTTACTGGCAGGTTGGGTAAACCCGCTATTATTCTGGGGGTGGTTAATACTTTTGGGTGTGTTCGTGGTGGATGCCACATTTACCTTGGTTCGGCGTTTGCTGCGCGGCGACAAGGTTTACGAAGCGCATCGCAGCCATGCTTACCAGTACGCGACCCGCCACCACGGCAGCCACCGCACAGTCACCTTGGCCGTAGCGGCCATCAACCTGGGTTGGCTGTTACCCGTGGCTATGGTGGTCGTGGTATTTCAGCTCGATGGTGCACTGGGAACCTTGGTGGCCTACGTACCTCTGATAGTGTTGGCGTTAATCTATAAAGCAGGGGAAAAAGAATAGGATGAGCAAGCTCCCAAGGCATCCAGCAGGTGAACCTACCCTGCGCCTGGCCCCTGAAACGCCGCCGGCCGTCATTCGCAGCCTGTTTGCGCTGAGGCATGCCAGATGAGCGCAGCGAAGAACAGCAGGGTGCGTGAATACCTCGTTAACCTGTCCAGGCGGCAAAAACGCCTGGTGCAAGTGTGCGCCGACGTGGTGTTGATCTGGCTAGCATTGTGGTTGTCGTTCATCGTGCGCCTGGGCATCGATGAGATGTACAACCCTATAGTCGAGCATCGCTGGCTGTTCATGGCTGCACCGGTGGTGGCCATTCCGCTGTTCATTCGCTTTGGCATGTACCGGGCGGTAATGCGTTATTTCGGTAATGACGCCTTGGTCGCCATCATCAAGGCGGTCACCCTGTCATCGCTGATATTGGCCGTGGTTGTGTATTGGTACAGCAACCACCAGGTCCTCGTCCCTCGCTCCATCGTGTTCAACTATTGGTGGTTGAGCATGGTGATCATTGGCGGGTTGCGCCTGGTCATGCGCCAGTATTTCATGGGTGACTGGTTTACCGGCGCCCATCAGATACCGTTCGCCAGCCGCGATGACGGCTTGGTCAAAGTGGCTATCTACGGCGCTGGCACGGCCGGCAACCAGTTGCTTGCAGCACTGCGCATGGGCCGTGTGATGCGTCCGGTGGCGTTCATCGATGACGATGGCGATCTGGCCAATCGGGTCATTTCCGGCTTGCAGGTCTACAAACCGAAGCATCTGCAGCAGATGATCAAGGAAACCGGAGCGCAAGAGATCCTGTTGGCCCTGCCTTCCGTGTCGCGCGCCCGGCGCAAGGAGATACTGGCCCTGCTTGAGCCCTACCCGCTGCATGTGCGCAGCGTGCCGGCCTTTGCCGACCTGGCCAGTGGCCGGGTCAAGGTAGATGACATTCAGGATGTCGACATTGCCGACCTGCTTGGGCGGGACCCAGTGCCAGCCCAGGAAGATCTGCTCGAACGCTGTATTTACAAGCAAACGGTCCTGGTTACCGGGGCAGGGGGCTCCATAGGCTCAGAGCTTTGCCGCCAGATCATCGGGCTCGGGCCTACTACATTGCTGCTGTTCGATCATAGTGAGTACAACCTCTACGCGATTCTTACCGAACTGGAGCAGCGCATTGCACGCGAATCGCTTTCGGTGAGGCTGTTGCCCATTCTGGGCTCAGTGCGTAATCAGCAACATCTGGCAGATGTGATGGCGACCTGGCGTGTAGCCACTGTCTATCATGCGGCCGCTTACAAGCATGTGCCGATGGTTGAACACAACATGGCCGAGGGCATTCTGAATAATGTCTATGGCACGCTCTGTACGGCGCAGGCGGCTCTGCAGTCAGGCGTCGCGAACTTTGTGCTCATCTCCACCGACAAGGCAGTACGGCCTACCAATGTAATGGGCGGCACCAAGCGGCTGTCGGAGTTGATTTTACAAGCCCTCAGCCGCGAGACGGCTCCCGTGTTGTACGGTGACAGCAGCAAGGTTGCGCGAGTCAATAAAACCCGCTTCACCATGGTGCGGTTTGGCAACGTACTGGGGTCCTCTGGCTCGGTGATACCGTTGTTTCACAAGCAGATCAAAAGTGGTGGCCCGATCACGGTTACGCACCCAAAAATCACCCGCTATTTCATGACTATCCCCGAAGCTGCCCAGTTGGTCGTGCAGGCCGGGGCTATGGGCCAAGGCGGGGACGTCTTCGTTCTCGACATGGGCGAGCCGGTGAAAATCGTAGAGCTGGCCGAAAAAATGATTCACCTGTCGGGCCTTAGCGTGCGTAGTCCAGCGAACCCCAGCGGCGATATCGCAATTGAGTTCACAGGGTTGCGCCCGGGGGAGAAACTGTTTGAAGAGTTGTTGATCGGTGACGACGTTTCTCCTACGGTTCATCCCATGATCATGGTGGCGAATGAAGATTATGTAGGCTGGGAATTTTTACGTGAACGTCTGGGTGTAATGCTCAACGCTGTTGCCGTTGATGATTTTGCCCGTATCCGTCAATTACTGAGGGAATTGGTCAATGGCTACGCGCCATCAGGTGAAATTGTCGACTGGATCTACCAGCAACAACAAAAAAGCTAATTGCTGCTTTTCGGTCTGCGCCGTGCCTTGCTGAAGGGTAACCAGGTCATTCATTCTCCCGTTACCGAATTCATGACGTTGAACCCTCATGCCATCGCCGCAGATTGCCGCGTGCCGCGTGTCGGTTGTTGAAGCCTACATGCTGGAAAACAAGATCCGTGCCCTGGTAGTGGTGGCGCCCGGCGGCGCCATGGTCGGTGTTGTCGAGATTTTCGACGGCAACCCTGGGTCTTGATACTAGGCCGCTTCTAACGCAGAAGCGGCCTAGTTCATCATCGCAGCTTAAACAATGGTCAACGGCGGGAACGACTTGACCAGATCATCGAGCGCCTTGATTTGCGCGAGGAAGGGTTCCAGCTTGTCCAGTGGCAGGGCGCTGGGGCCGTCACACTTGGCTTGATCAGGGTTAGGGTGGGCTTCCAGGAACAGGCCGGCCAGGCCCACGCCCATTCCCGCACGCGCCAGCTCTACTACCTGCTCACGCCTGCCCCCGGAAGCCGCGCCGGATGGGTCACGGTTTTGCAGGGCATGGGTAACGTCAAAGATGATCGGCAGATCTTCGCAGGTGCGTTTCATGACGCCGAAGCCAAGCATGTCCACGACCAGGTTGTCGTAGCCCATGCACGTGCCCCTGTCACACAAGATCAGCTGGTCATTACCCGCTTCCTTGAACTTGTGCACGATGTTCTGCATTTGCGACGGGCTAAGGAATTGCGGCTTTTTGATGTTCACTGGCTTGCCGGTTTTGGCGAGGGCGACCACCAGGTCTGTCTGGCGGGCGAGGAAAGCCGGCAGCTGCAGTACATCGACCACTTCCGCGACCGGGGCCGCCTGGTAGATTTCATGAACGTCGGTGATGATCGGTACGCCGAACTCGGCCTTCACCTTTTCGAAGATCCGCAGCCCTTCTTCCATGCCGGGGCCACGGTAGGAGTGGATCGATGAGCGGTTCGCTTTATCAAAGCTGGCTTTGAACACATACGGGATGCCCAGCTTCTGTGTGACGCGCACGTATTCGGCACAGGCGGTCAGCGCCAGGTCTTCAGACTCGAGAACATTGATGCCGCCGAACAGCACAAAAGGAGCCGAGTTGGAGCATTCGATGGTGGAGTTGATCTTGATCATTTTTTACTCGATAGGCCCAGGGGCAGCCATTGGTTACATGGCAAAGGAATTGTGGCCAGAACGCCCTTGCTAACAGTGGATGGGCTGATTCTACAGTCTTTCTCCTGCTTTTTGAGCAAGGGCGGGTAGGGGAGCTTCTGGCCGGCCCTTATGGGTTCAATTTCGGTCAGAGGTGTCGTCGCATTTGACCACTGAGGCAAGGCGCTGGGTCAGGGTATTTACCCCCGCCTTGCTGGCAGCCTGAACGACAACGCCGAAGAGGTTTCGACCCATTCCTGCCAACCTAGTGAGCGATATCCATCGGGCCTGAAGTGGTTGGGCGGATAATCGCGACGTCAACATGATAATTGGCATGCTCTGTGGAACGAGCATCTGTACGCAGGGTTGCACTCAACACGACTTCTTGCTGACTGTTGATGTCTGCCAGGTAATGCTGAAACTGATGATCTTTCACCAGGATCAGCACCACGCAGTGCGCGCCGCTTGCAAGTTGGTCTTTCATCTCTGCCTGGCTGAATGCAACTGCTACGTTCCGCTGGTAACTCTCAACCAGATCGCGCGTTACAAGGGTGTCCAGCGTCAGTGCCCCAGAGAGCCCACGGTGATTGGCTAGCCTGGACGCGGTCAGCACATGCCCACACATTTGCAGAAACAGCGACTCGTACCACTCCACAGCTCTACCCCTGCATCAAAAGACCGGTATAGATACCGTAAATTGCTTGAGCTTTCTACAAAGCATCATTCATCGGCATGCCTGAGTGATGGATGCACTGGGTGCTTTCGGCTGTCCAGGTTGCTACTGAGAACAGTCAAGGTGTAGCTGGGCGTTGGTGATCGTCTTCGTGGGCACATGCCGTAGGAACATGGCCGCGCAGATGTGGGAGGGGGTAGTTGAACGAGCGGAACTTGATGACAATATTTCTACCCTGGGCCTGTATCGGCGGGTCAAGGTTCGTGTGCGGTGAAGTGACCGCTTTTCGAGCGTAGGCGAAGTTGGGCGACCTGCTGACCAATTCGGTAATCAATTGTCCCGGTTTGTGGGTGTTTGGCGGCGGGGGTGGACGCTAGAGTGGTTAGCACAGCCGAAGGAAACCGGCTGCTGTAAAAGACCAACCCAAGGAGTGTTCACCATGCGTAACAACGTTCTGTCGTACCTGCTGCTGCCGCTGTTCGCCAGCCTGTCCTTTTCCCTCAGTGCCGCCCCGGCCAATACGGCAGCGGTTGTCGAACCGGTGCCGATAATCAGCCAGCAGCAGGTGCAGCAGCCGCAACGGCTAGACCTGAACAAGGCCGATGCCCTGACCCTGCAGAAGGAGCTGAATGGCATTGGCAAGGCCAAGGCCGAGGCTATTGTGGCCTACCGCGAAGCGAACGGGCCGTTTGCCTCGGTGGATGAGTTGCTGGAGATCAAGGGGATAGGCAATGCCCTGCTGGAGCGCAACCGGGACAAGGTGATGGTGGATTAACTGCAGGAGGGGCAGGGGTCGTGCCAGTCAGTTAAGTAATTTGGGGCCGCTTTGCGACCCTTCGCGGGCACGCCCGCGAAGGGCTGCAAAGCAGCCCCAGTAACGCTTAACTAACAGGCATTAGCCCCCAGCCCCGTTTACAAGTGGCCGTAAAAACAATCCTCGCGCCCCGGGCAACGGCGGGCCGTCTCAGCGATCCCGCGCATCCTTGGCATCTGCCTCGGCGTTGCGCTCATGCACCTTGCGCAGTTGCTCGTCGGTCAGCGGCAGTTTTTTCGCTGTGTCGCGCAGCATCATCAACCCGCCGACGATGGAGCCAAGGGCTATGATGAGGATCAGCCAGGCATACCAGGGCATTGTCGTTCTCCTTTGATCGGGCCATGGGCAACGCTTGTGTAAAGTTTGAGCAATTACCCGTTCCGTTGGTTCAATTATAGGTGCCGGCCCGTGCCAGGCCAATTCCGTGACCTGCGGGCCCCAAAGCCGGGGCCACTTCGTTTACAATGCGCGCCGTTTTCGACTTGCCAAGAGACCCTGCCATGTCCGCCTGCCAGACGCCCCTGATCGTCGCCCTGGATTTCCCGACCCGTGATGCCGCCCTGAAGCTGGCTGACCAGCTTGACCCTGCGCTGTGCCGGGTAAAGGTGGGCAAAGAGCTGTTCACCAGCAGCGCTTCGGGTATTGTCGAAACCCTGTGCGCCAAGGGCTTCGAAGTGTTCCTCGACCTCAAGTTCCACGACATCCCCAACACCACGGCCATGGCGGTAAAGGCAGCGGCCGAAATGGGGGTGTGGATGGTCAACGTGCATTGTTCCGGTGGCCTGCGCATGATGGCGGCCTGCCGCGAAGAGCTGGCCAAGCGCAGCGGCCCGCAGCCGTTGCTGATTGGCGTGACCGTGCTGACCAGCATGGAACGTGAAGACCTGGCCGACATCGGCCTGGATGTAGACCCGCAAGAGCAGGTATTGCGACTGGCGGCATTGGCGCAGAAAGCGGGCATGGACGGGCTGGTTTGCTCGGCGCTGGAGGCACCGGCCTTGAAGGCGGCGCACCCCGCGCTGCAGTTGGTGACCCCGGGTATTCGCCCGGCGGGTAGCGCGCAGGATGACCAGCGCCGCATCCTCACCCCGCGCCAAGCGCTGGATGCCGGCTCGGATTACCTGGTGATCGGCCGGCCCATCAGCCAAGCGGCAAACCCTGGCCAGGCGCTGTCAGCCGTTGTTGCCGACATTCGCAACTGAGTGCCGAGCCATCGTTGGGCTAAAGCCTTGCGCGTTAGGCGCTCTGTTCAAATGCCTGTGTTACGGCCACATCGAGTAAGCAGCCCGTGAGTTCCCCACTCTTGTCGAGAACGTCAATGTCAGCCGATGTATTAGTCGAATCCCCGGCCCAGCGCTGGGGAAGGAAGGTCAACAGCTATGTTCTCCCTTTGGGTTGGCTGGTCATGCTCACGGGCATGTTCTGGGTGGGGGAACGTTCTCTCTACCACAAGCTGTTCTATATCCTGCTGGCAGTGCCAACCTTGGTGGCGCTGCTATTGCAGCCGGCAATGCTGAAAAAGCTGGCCGGCAATCCTTTATTCATCGCATTCCTGGTGTTTTGTGCGTACACCATGCTGAGCATTGCATGGTCCGACTCGGCCAACTCCGCAGGGAGCTTGCTGAAAAGGCCGTTGTACATCGCCATGGTGCTGCTATCGGCAGGCATGATCAGCCTGCATGCCCCGGCCCATCTTCAGCAGTGCGTGCGCATCGCTGCAACTCTGGTAGGGATAGCGGCGGCCCTGTACCTCGGCTATTTCCTGCTTTACCAACGGCCAGCGGGTGCCAGCCGGCTGGAAGGTTACGGGGCCCTGTACAACCCTCTACTGACCGCTCATGTGCTGGGCGCTTTCACAGCCGTATGGCTGGCGTACTGGTTCCAGGCAAAACGCGTGCTCGACCCGATGTCGCTGGTGTGGCTGGCGATCCTGGGCGCCACGGTAGTAGCCACAGGTTCACGGACACCTTTGATGGGCCTGGGCGCGGCACTGGCGTGGCTGATTATTGTCGGCGACCGTAAACGCGGGCTGTTGGCGCTTGCTGCGGTATTGGTCGCGCTGCTGGGCATGGTGCTGGTCTACCCGGAGGCCGTCACGCAGCGGGGCTTGTCCTATCGCCCGGCCATTTGGCTGGAGGCGCTGCGCCAGATTGGCGAGCATCCGTGGCTGGGGCATGGTTACGACGCGCCCATGACCGTGATTATTCCGGGCCTCGCGCAAACGCTTGCCGACCCTCATAACATCGAGTTGGGCGTGCTGTACGCGGGCGGGGTGGTGGGCCTGGTGCTGTGGATGACGATCTACAGCCTGGCCATGTACTTCTGCTGGAATTATCGCAAGCATCCTGGCGTAACGCTGGCTGCCACCTGGCTGATCTTCGGCTTTGTTTCGGGCCTGACTGAAGGCAGCGCGTTCATGTCACGCCCGAAAGAGCATTGGTTTCTGATCTGGATTCCGTTGGCGCTGGTCTACGGGCAGTCACTGATCCATTGGCAGCGCGGCCGCGTTACTTAAGACCAGAGCAACCGCCACAGCCCGCGCAGGGTCTTGCGGTTCCAGTACCTGAGCGGGATTTGCGCAAGCATTTCCCGGCTCAGCGCTTTGTCCCGGTTGGCGTACTTCAATAGCATGGAGTTGCGGAATTTCATGCAAACCTGCTCGTACTGCGGGTGGTCGCTGAACACTGCAAAGGTTCGCAGTACGTTATCAACCATGAAGCGGCCGTTCTTGAAGGTATTGGTAGGGTGGTCACGGTACTGCGCCAGTACTTCACCCAACACGTCGATGTAATAACCGGCCCGAGCAATCGACAACTCGATGTAAACGTCTTCCAGGCGGATATCCGGGTTGAAGCCACCTACCTTTTCCAGGGCCTCACGGCGCAGCATCAAAGTGGCTGCCATGGGCCCTGGCTTGCGGTCGAGAAACAAGTCGTCGAAGTCCAGGCGGCGGAAGGGCAGGTTGCGGTTGCGCTGCTCACGGGCACCCATCACCTTGCCGTCCTGGTCGATGGTTTCGATGTTGGCTGAGCAAATTCCCACCTCGGGCTTGCCCTGCATATACGCCACCTGGGTGGCGATACGGTGCGCAAGCATGATGTCGTCAGAGCCAAAAGGCACTATCAGGTCGCCCTTGGCTTGCGCGATCGCGTCGTTGAGGGTGCGTGCCAGGCCCTGGTTGGCCTGCAGGCGTAGGTAGAAACCGTGCTGCTGCTGCAAACGCTTGAGCAATGCGGGGCTGTCGTCCTTGGAACCGTCATCGATCACCAGAAGCTCGATATTCCTGTAGGTCTGGTTGATGACGCTCATGATGCTGGCTTCGATGTAGCGCGCATGGTTGTAAGACGCGATGATCACTGTCACCAACGGATTGTCAGTAACGGCGTGATTCTCAGAACACATTTCAAACCCCTAGCGTTGATCCGTTTTGTCTGACGCTTAGGTGCAGACTGCCTGTTTGCCCAGGCCTGAAGTGATGGTAATCCAATGTCTTGCTCAGGCTTTACCCATTCTAAATGAAGGGACAACGAAGGGATACGGCAGGTATCGGGCAGGCACGGTCAACCTGTGAATCCGGTACGCCGATGGGGGCTGCAATTCGCGGCGCCAGCAGGGCCACGGGCGCCTGCTGAGCGTGCGGGAATGAGGGGGCTGTGCTGCGCAGCCCGGCGTGAAGCCAGGCCGCAACTTCCGGGGGCTGCGCATTCGGGTAGGGTTACACCTTCAGCACCAACTTGCCGAAATTCTCACCGTTGAACAGCTTCAGCAAGGTCTCTGGGAAGGTCTCCAGCCCCTCCACCACATCTTCCTTGCTTTTCACCTGCCCGTTGGCCAGCCACCCGGCAATTTCCTTTGCGGCCTTGCCGTACTCCTTGGTGTGGTCCATCACCACAAAGCCTTCCATGCGCGCGCGGTTCACCAGCAATGCCAGGTAGTTGGCCGGGCCCTTCACCGCTTCCTTGTTGTTGTACTGGCTGATGGCGCCGCAAATCACGATGCGTGCCTTGAAGTTGATGCGCGTCAGCACCGCGTCCAGAATCTCGCCGCCCACGTTGTCGAAGTACACGTCCACGCCTTTCGGGCATTCGCGCTTCAAACCGGCCAGCACGTCTTCGGCCTTGTAGTCGATCACCCCGTCAAAGCCCAGTTCGTCCTTCAGGTACTGGCACTTCTCGGCGCCGCCAGCAATGCCCACCACGTGGCAACCCTTCACCTTGGCAATCTGCCCGACAATGCTGCCCACCGCACCGGCCGCGCCGGAAATCACCACGGTGTCGCCAGCCTTGGGCTGGCCCACTTCCAGCAGGGCGAAGTAGGCGGTCATGCCGGTCATGCCCAGCGCCGACAGGTAGCGTGGCAGCGGCGCCAGGTTGGGGTCGATTTTGTGCAGGCCCTGGGGCTCGCCGGTGAAGTAGTCCTGCACGCCCAGCGCGCCGCTTACATGGTCGCCGGGCTTGAAGTCCGGGTGGTTGGAAGCCACCACCTCGCCCACGCCCAGCGCGCGCATCACCTGGCCCAGGGCCACGGGCGGAATGTAGGACTTGCCTTCGTTCATCCAGCCGCGCATGGCGGGGTCCAGCGACAGGTACAGGTTGCGCACCAGCACCTGGCCTTCGCCGGGTTGCTCGGCAGGTACGGTCTCGTAGCTGAAGTCGTCTCGGCGCACGGCACCCACCGGGCGTTTGGCGAGCAGGAAGCGGCGGTTGGTTTGGCTCATGACGGGGTCCTTTGTAGGCAGTGGAGGGAAACAGGGCTTCAATCTACCCTGTTGATGAAGACTGGTCCTTAATATCACTGACAAGCATGGCAGCCCAAATGCTCATGTGATGATGCTGCCCCGCCAGCCAACGCCTGACTATGCTCTGAACCCCACCATACCGTCACAGGAGCGCGCGATGAGCATGACCTTTTCTGGCCAGGTAGCCCTGGTTACCGGCGCGGCGGCCGGCATTGGCCGGGCAACCGCCCTGGCGTTCGCCCAGCAGGGTTTGAAGGTGGTAGTGGCCGACCGCGACACGGTCGGCGGTGAAGCCACCGTAGCGCTTATCCAGGCAGCGGGGGGCCAGGCGCTGTTCATTGCCTGCGACGTAACCCGTGACGCATCGGTGCGTCAGTTGCACGACGAGCTGATGGCGGCCTATGGCCGGCTCGACTACGCCTTCAACAACGCCGGTATCGAGATCGAGCAGCATCGCCTGGCCGATGGCAGCGAGGCCGAGTTCGACGCCATCATGGGCGTGAACGTGAAGGGGGTGTGGCTGTGCATGAAGTACCAGCTGCCGTTGCTGCTGGCCCAGGGCGGCGGGGTGATCGTGAATACCGCTTCGGTGGCAGGGCTGGGCGCGGCGCCGAAGATGAGCATCTACAGTGCCAGCAAGCATGCGGTCATCGGCCTGACCAAGTCGGCGGCCATCGAGTACGCCAAGAAGGGCATCCGCGTGAACGCCGTATGCCCGGCGGTGATCGACACCGACATGTTCCGCCGTGCCTATGAAGCCGACCCGCGCAAGGCTGAATTCGCCGCGGCCATGCACCCGGTCGGGCGCATTGGCAAGGTGGAGGAAATTGCCAGTGCGGTGCTTTACTTGTGCAGCGACGGCGCGGCGTTTACCACTGGCCACTGCCTGACCGTGGACGGTGGGGCGACAGCGATCTGATGAAACCGACTTCAGCGCAGCTAAAAGCGACAAGACATAGCTATTTGACACTATTCTGACGTCAGGCCCTTGTTCAGCAGCAGGCAACGTTGCCAACCTTGGCCTTCGGGTTAACCTCGCAAGCACAAGGGGAATGGGCAATGGGCGCGAGCAAGCATGGTGTGCTGGCCAACCTGGGCATGGCCCGTAAACTGGGGCTGGGCTTTGCCCTGGTGCTGCTGCTGACACTGGCGGTCGCAGCCATTGGTGTTGCGGCGTTATACAACGTGGGCCAGCGCTTCGACAGCTTGCGCCAGCTGGCCCAGTTCAATACCGACCTGCTGCGCTTGCGCCAGCACGAACAGGCATTTGCCCTGCGTTCCGACCTGAAACAGGCCGAAGCGCTGCGCAGCGGCCTCAAGGGCCTTGCCGAGCGCGCCAGGACCCTGCCGGCGCTGACGGCGGCAGAGTCCGACCTGGCGGCCTACGGCCAGGCATTCGAAGCCTTCGTGCAGGCGGTGCAGGCCAAGGAGCTGGCGCTGGACATGGCCAGCTGGTCGGTGTCCAGCGTGGCCAATAACCTGGATGTGCTGCAGGCCGGCCTGGCCGACGATGGCGTGTACACCCTCAAGCAGTCCCAAGGCCAGCAGGGCGGCGAGTTTCTCGAGCAAGCCGGCCAGGTGGCACAGGTGTCACGGCTGATGCTGCAGGCCATGGACGAAGCGCGGGTGCGCCTGGAGCAAAGCCGCAAGGGCGAAGAGGGTGTCAGTAAAGAGCGCATTGCTCAAACCGTCGAGGCGGCCAGCCTGGTCGGCCAGCTGCAGGGCGCCGTTACCGATGCCGGTTACCAGAGCGTGCTGGGCGAAGTGGCGGGGCACATCGCCAGCTTCTCGGAAAAGCTCAACGAATACACCGACGAATTGGCCCGTGAACAAGGGTTGAAGGACCAGTTGCAGGCCAGTGCCGAGCAGGTCACCGGCCGCGTCGACCAAGCATACCTGGCGCAGGAGCAGGCACTGCAGGGCGAGCTGCAGCGCAATGCCCTGGCCATTGGCCTGGCCACGGTGCTGGCGCTGGTGGCCGGCGTGCTGGCGGCCTGGTTGATTACCCGCGCGGTGGTCGGCCCGCTCAAGCATGTGATCGCCCGCGCCCAGCGCATTGCGGCGGGCGAGCTGGCGTTCGATGCCCAGGCGCCGCGGCGTGACGAAGTGGGGCAGTTGATGCAGGCCATGCAGCAGATGGCTGCGGGGCTGGCCGGTATTGTCAGTGGCTTGCAGCAGGGCATCGAGCAACTGGCAGGCAGTGCCCAGGCGCTGTCGGCGGTGACCGAACAGACCAACCGTGAGGTGGGCAGCCAGAAAGAGGAAACCGAACAGGTCGCCACCGCCATGCAACAGATGACCGCCACCGTGCACGACGTGGCGCGCAACGCCGAAGAAGCGGCCCAGGCGGCCGAGGCGGCAGACGCCAAGGTCGGCTCGGGCCAGCAGGTGGTGCGCCAGAGTATGCAGCGCATCGAACAACTGGCCGCCGCGGCGGAAACCGCCAGTGCCGGCATCGACAGCCTCAGTGCCGAAATCCATACCATTGGCGATGTGCTGGAAGTGATCAAGAGCGTGGCCGAGCAAACCAACCTGCTGGCGCTGAACGCCGCCATTGAAGCGGCCCGGGCGGGTGAACAGGGGCGCGGTTTTGCCGTGGTGGCCGACGAAGTGCGGGCCTTGGCCAAGCGTACCCGCCAGTCCACCGAGCAGATCGAGACCCTGGTGGCCAGCTTGCGCGGCAATGCGCAGCAGTCGGTGGCGCAGATCCGCGGCAGTGCCGAACTGGTGCGTATGGCGGTGGCTGACGCGTTGCACACCGAAAGTGCGCTGGGCAGCATTGCCGCGGCAGTGTCGTTGATTCAGCAGATGAACCAGCAGATCGCCGCTGCAGCCGAGCAGCAGAGTTCGGTTGCCGAAGAGATCAGCCGCAGCGTCACACAGATCCGCGGCAGTGCCGACCAGGCGGCCTTGGCCATGCAGGACAATGCCCGCTCAAGTGTGGAGCTGGCGCAGTTGGGCACCGACCTGAAGGGGATGGTGGGGCATTTCAGGTTGTAGCCCAGGTGGTTTCTGGCGATGGCATCAGGGTTGCCAGGTGCTGCATATCTTCTGACAAACACCTGTCAGCCCTGATGCAATCCCTGTGGGAGCTGGCTTGCCAGCGATAGGGCCGGTACAGGCAATAATGACCTTCAGGCCTTGCGCGGGTTAAGAATCACCAGGGCCAAAACCCCCGCCACAATCCCCCAGAACGCCGACCCGATCGAGAACAGGGTCAGCCCCGACGCCGTCACCATGAAGGTAATCACTGCCGCCTCACGCTCGCGCGCTTCGCTCATGGCTACCGTCAGCCCGTTCATGATCGAGCCAAACAGCGCCAGCGCCGCAATCGACAGCACCAGCTCTTTCGGCAACGCGGCAAACAGCGCTGCCAGGGTCGCCCCGAACACCCCGGCGATGCCGTAGAAAATCCCGCACCACACCGCTGCGGTGTAGCGTTTGCTGGGGTCTTCATGGGCATGCGGCCCAGTGCAGATGGCCGCGCTGATCGCCGCCAGGTTGACCCCGTGCGAGCCAAACGGCGCCAGCAGCAGCGAGGCAAAACCGGTAGCCGAGATCAGGGGCGAGGCCGGTACCTGGTAGCCGTCGGCGCGCAGCACGGCCACGCCAGGCATGTTCTGCGAAGTCATGGCTACCACGAACAGCGGGATGCCGATGCTGATGGTGGCGGCCAGCGAGAAGCTCGGCGTGGTCCACACCGGCTTGGCCACTTCCAGGTGGAAGCCGCTGAAGTCCAGCAGGCCCAGCGCGCCCGACAGTGCGGTACCCACCAGCAAGGCCGCCAGCACGCAGTAGCGCGGCGAAAGCCGCTTGACCAGCAGGTAGCTGAAGAACATGCCCAACACCAGCAGGGTACGGTGCTGCGCCGCCACGAAAATTTCGCTGCCGATCTTGAACAGGATGCCCGCCAGCAAGGCCGAAGCCAGCGACGCCGGAATGCGTTTGACCAGGCGCTCGAAGCTGCCGGTCAGCCCGCACACCAGCACCAGCACCGCACAGGTGATGTAGGCGCCAATGGCCTCGCCGTATCTGACCCCGCCCAGGCTGGTGATCAGCAGCGCTGCGCCGGGGGTGGACCAGGCAATGGTGATGGGGGTGCGGTAGCGCAATGACAGGCCGATGCTGCACACCGCCATGCCAATCGACAGCGCCCAGATCCACGACGAGATCTGCGCAGTGGTCAGCCCGGCCGCCTGGCCGGCCTGGAACATCAGCACCAGCGAGCTGGTATAACCGGTGAGCATGGCGATGAAGCCGGCGACCACCGCCGACGGGGCGCTGTCTGCCAGGGGCCGCAGGCGTGCGGAAGTGGCATTGTTCATGAACAAAGTCCTTGTAAAGGTGTAAGCAGTTTTTTCAGACTACAACCAGCAAGGTGGATCCTTGCCATACAGCGGCCATTGCTTTTAGCCGTACAGTCGCCAACTATTGGGCGCAATTGCAAAACTGCTTTGCAGGGAGGGGCAATGTACAAGGTTTATGGCGACTACCAGTCGGGTAACTGCTACAAGGTCAAGTTGATGTTGAGCCTGCTGGGCCGGCCGTATGAATGGCACCCGGTGGACATTCTCAAGGGCGAGACCGAAACGCCGGCGTTTCTGGCGATGAACCCCAATGGCAAGGTGCCGGTGCTGGAGCTGGAAGACGGCACTTACCTGTGGGAGTCCAACGCCATTCTCAATTTCCTGGCCGATGGCAGCACATTCCTGCCCAGCGAGCCGCGCCTGCGCACCCAGGTGTTGCAGTGGCAGTTCTTCGAGCAGTACAGCCACGAACCGTACATTGCCGTGGCGCGTTTCATCCAGTTTTACCTGGGGCTGCCAGATGAGCGTATGGAGGAATACAAAAAGCTGCACAAGGGCGGCTACAAGGCCTTGAAGGTGATGGAACGCCAGTTGCAGATGACCCCGTACCTGGTCGGTGAGCAGTATTCGATTGCCGATGTGGCGTTGTATGCCTACACCCATGTGGCCCATCAGGGCGGGTTCGACCTGGCCGATTACCCTGCCGTTCGCGCCTGGCTGGCGCGGGTTGCCAGCCACCCAAGGCATGTGCCGATGGTGGGTTGACCGCTAACCTGTACCGGCCCCATCGCTGGCTTGCCGGCGATAGGGCCAGTGCAGGAAAGCTGAAACCTGTCAGGCCGAAGCAAACCGCTCATCCAGGTAGGCAATGATGGCCTTGGACTCATACATCCAGGTCACCTTGCCCGCTTCTTCAATGCGCAGGCACGGCACTTTCACCCGGCCGCCACCTTCTTGCAGGGCCTGGCGGTGCGCCGAGTCGTTCTTGGCATCACGCAGCGCCACCGGTACGTTCAGGCGGTGCAGGGTGCGGCGGGTCTTGACGCAGAACGGGCAGGCATGGAACTGGTACAGCGCCAGGCCCTTGGCCGCCTGGTCGACGCGGGCCTGGGCGGCGGCGTCGCGCTTGCACTTGGCCGGGCGGCTGATCCAGTCTGCGAACACGATGACTTGGCCGAGGCCAACCCGCAGGGCTTTGACGATCATGGGCAACTCCTGAAATGCAAAAGCCGACCTGCAAGGGTCGGCTCGGGGTGTGCAGCCAATTACTTGATCAGGCTGAGGAACTCGCTGCGGGTGGCGGCGTTGTCGCGGAATTCGCCCAGCATCACCGAGGTGATCATGGTCGAGTTCTGTTTTTCCACACCGCGCATCATCATGCACATGTGCTTGGCTTCGATCACCACGGCCACGCCGGCGGCACCGGTAACCTGCTGGATAGCCTCGGCCACTTGGCGGCTGAGGTTTTCCTGAATTTGCAGGCGGCGGGCGAACATGTCGACGATGCGCGCGACCTTGGACAGGCCCAGCACTTTGCCTTTGGGCAGGTAGGCCACGTGCGCCTTGCCGATGAACGGCAGCATGTGGTGTTCGCACATCGAATACAGCTCGATGTCCCGGACCAGTACCATTTCGCTGTTGTCAGAGCTGAACAACGCGTTGTTGGTCACTTCTTCCAGTGTTTGCTCATAACCGCGGCAAAGGTACTTCATCGCCTTTGCAGCCCGCTTGGGCGTGTCGAGCAGGCCCTCGCGGGAGACGTCCTCGCCAAGCTGGCTGAGGATCTCGGTGTAGTTCTGTTCCAGGGACATGGATCTACCTTGGGAAAAAATCGCAAAAACGAAGGTTACGGCGGCGCGCGCGGCGCTGCAAGCGCGGCGTTACTCGTCGCGGCCTTCGAGCATGGTTCGCTTGAGCATCACATACACGGCACCGGTGCCGCCGTGGCGGGCACTGCACGAGGCAAAGCCGAGCACCTGCGGGTGCTGGCGCAGCCAGGTGTTGACGTGGCTTTTGATCATCGGCCGCTTGCCGTCCAGGCGCGCAGCCTTGCCATGGGTCACGCGTACGCAGCGCACTTCCAGCTTGGTGGCTTCGGCGATGAAGGCCCACAAGGTTTCGCGGGCCTTCTCCACGGTCATGCCATGCAGGTCGAGGCTGCCCTCGAACGGGATCTGCCCCAGTTTCAGCTTGCGCAGCTGGGTTTCCTGCACGCCGTCGCGGCGCCACATCAGTTCGTCTTCGGCGCCCACGTCGATCACGAACTGGTCAGACATACCGTCGATGACCAGCGCCTTGTCACTGCGAACGGTCGCCGCCTGGCGCAGGCCGGCCAGCTGCTGGCGGTCGGCCTTGGGCTTGCCGACTTCGGCGCGGTCGTGGCGGATCGGCTTTACGCCGCGCACTTCGGCCTTGAACAGGGAAAAATCGTCGTCTTGCATGGTGCCTCCACGTGGGCGGCGTAGTTTACGCGACTGTGGGGGCTTTATGCAGCCTGTGCGGGCCTCTTCGCGGGTGAACCCGCTCCTACAGGGCTACCACCGGGCGTAGGAGCGGGTTCACCCGCGAAGAGGCCGGCACAGCCTATACAAAACCCTCAATCATGCTTCTTCATCAGATGTGGCGACAGGTTCAGCTCACGCCCGCGCCGCAGGCGAATGCGGCTGCGCCGCCACAAGCGCACGCCCAGCCACAGCAGCAGCAGGCCTGCCACGGTAACGATGCTGGACAACGCCTTGTTGGCGTTGAGTTCCTGCAGGGCAGGGTAGTTGCCTAGCAAGCCGGCGATGCCGGCCATGGCCAGCAGTACGCCCAGGGTCGCCAGCAGGGCGGACAGCCCGGCCGCCAGGCGGGCGCCCCAATTACGCGGTTGGCGCGGGCGCAGGCGCTTGGCGTCGAAACTGCCTTTGAGCTTCATTCCGCTTTCCTCTGTGGATATCCGGAATTCGACCTGCCGCCGCCCATTGGGTTCCGCCCGGCAGCCGGGCGGTCGTGCCAGGGCCTCAGATCAGGCTGGCGGTAGGGGCCACGCAAGCGAAGTTGTCGGCCATCACGGCCATTTCGCACTGGTGGATCTGCGCGGCCGGTATGACCCCGTCCTTGAACGCCAGGTCGCGGGTTGCCGAAGCGTCTTCTACCAGTGTGCACCGGTAACCATAGTCTTTGGCGCGGCGCACGGTGGTGCTGACACTGGAATGGCTCATGAAACCGCACACGATCAGGTCCAGGTGCCCCAGCTCCTGCAGCGTTTCGTGCAGCTTGGTGTTCTTGAAGGCGTTGGGCATGCGCTTTTCGATGACGATTTCGCCCTCCAGCGGCTCCAGCCCTGGAATGAACTGGCCAGCGGGCCCCTGTGGGTCGAAACGGCCACCCACCGTGCCCAGGTGGCGAACATGGATGATCGGACGGCCGCTTTTGCGGGCGGCGTCGAGCAACCTGGCGATGTTGGCCACGGCCTCGTCCATGCCCGACAACTGCAGGGGACCACTGAGGTACTCCTTTTGCGCATCGATGATGATCAGGCTGGCGTGGCTCAGCTTGGCCGGCGGGTAATCGCGGCCAGTGAGGCGGAACATCGTGGTTGGAACGGACATCAAGGGCTCCTTGGTAGGGCTTTTGTGCACCTATTCTCCCCTGCATTGGCGCCAATGGGAATGGTTGACAACGCAAGTGGCATGGTTACTGGCCTGTGGCTAGCCCGGCAACGATCCGATGGAACAAATCTGTGCCCCAGGCTGTTAGACTTTTGTCCGGTCTGAATTAGGAGTACCCCGTGATCACATCCCGCCTGCGCACCCTGCGCGACTACATCCGCTGGGCAGTCAGCCGCTTCCATGAGCATGACCTGTTCTTCGGCCATGGTGCCGACAATGCCTGGGACGAAGCCCGTCTGCTGGTGCTGGGTGCGGTGCACCTGCCATGGGAGGTGGCCGACAGCTACCTGGACTGCATGCTCGAAGACGACGAGCGGGTGCGCCTGCAGCACCTGCTCAAGCGCCGTATCGAAGAGCGCGTGCCAACCGCCTACCTGTTGGGCGAGGCCTGGTTCTGCGGCATGTCGTTCATTGTCGACGAGCGCGTGCTGGTGCCGCGCTCACCCATTGGCGAGCTGATCGAAAAGCGCTTCGAGCCGTGGTTGGCCAACGAGCCGGCACGCATTCTGGACCTGTGCACCGGTTCGGGCTGCATCGGCATCGTCGCCGCCGACGTGTTCCCCGAGGCCGAAGTGGTGCTGGCCGACCTGTCGTTCCAGGCCCTCGAAGTGGCCAACCAGAACATCGAGCGCCACGGCCTGGACGCCCGCGTGTACACCGTGCAGGGCGACGGTTTTGCCGGCTTGCCGGGGCAGCGCTTCGACTTGATCCTGTCCAACCCGCCGTATGTCGACGCCGAGGACTTCGACGACATGCCGGCCGAGTACCACCACGAGCCGGAGCTGGGCCTGGCCTGTGGCAATGATGGCCTGGACCTGGTGCGGCGCATGCTGGCCGAAGCGGCCGACCACCTCACCGAAAAAGGCTTGCTGATCGTCGAAGTGGGCAACAGCCAGGTGCATGTGGAGGCGCTGTACCCCGAGGTGGACTTTGCCTGGCTGGAGTTCGAGCGCGGCGGGCATGGGGTGTTCATGCTGACCGCTGAGCAGTGCCGCCAGCATCAGGAGCTGTTCAAGGGCCGCGTCTGATTCCGAACGGGGCTGCTTTGCAGCCCATTCGCGGGCACGCCCGCTCCCACCGGTATATCACCGGTCCTTGTGGGAGCGGGTAAGCCCGCGAAACAGGCAACGCTGTCTTAACGGGTTGCAATCCAGATCAGCAGCCCCGCCTGAAACACCGCAAACGCCACCAGGCACGTAATGGTAAAGCGCAGCCCGCCATCTTCACGCTGGTACTTGGCCACCCGCTCATCACGCTCGCGCAGCTGTGCGTCTTTTTCCTGCAACTGCTGGTCTGCCTGCTGCAGCAAGCTGGCGGCATCAAGGATAGCCACCCGTTGCAGCCGTTCATTGCTCCAGGCTGCTTTCAACTGCCCCACAGGCATTTCCACGGTGCGGCCTTTCAAGTGCTGGGCGTCTTCGTACTCCACCTCGATGCCCACCCCACGTAGGCAGTGGTCACGGCGCAGGCGCGAGTCTTCGTTAAGGGCGTCCTTGTTCGGCAAGGGCATGCCCTCGACCTGGTAATGCGACCATTTGCGCTGCAGCCACTGCGCGGCGTGGGCCAGCAGGAAGCGGCCGATGCCGCGGTTGACCGGCTCCAGCTGCAAGCCCTGGGCGTTGCCGATACGCACCCGGCGTTCGGCATGGTCCACGCGGATGTCCAGGCGGTTCTGTTCCTTGTGCACCTTCTGCCCAGGCAACTGGATCTCCATGCGCAGCAAGCTGTGGGCCTTGTCATGGCGCTCGGCATAGCCGAACTGCACAAAGCGCAGCGGCCGGGCGCCGGTGCTGCGGTCGGTGGGCAGCGCGGCCAGGCGCAATAGCTGGAAGTGTTCGACCGGCAGGTCGGCCCAGGGCTGGGCGGGGTTGTCCTGGGGCTCTTCGGCCGGCTCTGCGGCGGCGGGGGCAATGGTCATCGGGGCTGGTCCTCGGCTATGCCTGCTGTATCGGCAGGCAGGCCGCAGACCTGAGGCCGTTGCCTCAGGCCGAAGGCAAATGCTGGATGAAGGTCACGATTCGCTCACCCAGTTCGCGGGCCAGGGGCAACTCAGGGTTGAGGTAGCTGTCGCGTTGCTGGCTCATGTCTTTGGGGCTGATACGCAGCATGTGGTTCATGCCGTCGATCAACACCAACTGCGCATCCGGCTTGGCTGCCTTGAGCCGTTCGGCGTCGGCCACGTCCACCTGCACATCGTTGCGCCCCTGCACGATCAGCGCCGGCATCGGCAGGCGGGCGAAGGCGGCGGCGGGGTTTTGCCGGAACAGGGTAATCAGGTAGGGCTGCACACTAGGGCGGAACACCTGGCGCAGCGGTGCCGGCACGTCCAGGCTGGTTTGCCCGGCCTGCAGGCGGTCGAGCAGGGCGCTGCCACCGGCCAGTTGCGCCGGCGGCAGGCGCTGGGCCAGCTGCTCGCGCAGCACGTCGGCCATTGGCCGGCCGCTGCCGGCCAGGGTAATCACGGCGCTGGCCCCGGCCTGTTCGGCGGCCAGGCTGGCAATCAGCGCACCTTCACTGTGGCCGATCAGAATCAGCGGGCCAAAGCGCGGGTCGGCCTTGAGCTTGTGGCTCCAGGCGACCACGTCGGCCACATAGCGCTCCACGCTCAGGTCCCGCTCATCGGGTGCGGCAGGCTGGCTGGCAGCCACGCCACGCTTGTCGTAGCGCACGCTGGCAATGTGTTCGTTGGCCAGCAGCAGGGCCAGGCGCTTGAGGTTGTCGACCCTGCCCGAGGCCGGGTTGTTGCCGTCACGGTCGGTAGGGCCAGAGCCGGCAATGATCAGCACCACCGGCGGCGGTGTGGCTTGCTGCGGCAGCAGCAAACTGCCGTGCAGCACGCCCTGGCCGGTGTCGAGGTCGATGGGGCGTTGCAGCACGGTGGGGGCGGCGGCCTGGGCCAGGCCGGTACACAGCAAGAGGAACAGGGCGACAAGGCGCGACATCATGCGGTACTACATGGGGAGATTTGGGTTTGACCCAATGTTTTGGGGAAGGTTCTGGGGGGCTTGGCAGGTTTGGCCTCTTCGCGGGCATGCCCGCTCGCACAGGGGGCGATATCTGTGGGAGCGGGCGTGCCCGCGAAAGGGCCAGCACAGGCGATCAAACCATCTGTATACTGCCGCTTTCGTCCATTTCAGGCAGATCTCGCGGAGCGTCCATGTCCGGCAATACCTACGGCAAGCTGTTCACTGTCACCACCGCTGGCGAAAGCCACGGCCCGGCGTTGGTCGCCATTGTCGACGGGTGCCCACCGGGCCTGGAAATTTCCCTCGCCGACCTCCAGCACGACCTGGACCGGCGCAAGCCCGGCACCAGCCGGCACACCACCCAGCGCCAGGAAGCCGACGAGGTGGAGATTCTGTCCGGCGTATTCGAAGGGCGCACCACCGGTTGCTCGATCGGCCTGTTGATCCGCAACACCGACCAGAAGTCCAAGGACTACTCCGCTATCAAGGACCTGTTCCGCCCGGCCCACGCCGACTACACCTACCACCACAAGTACGGCCTGCGCGATTACCGCGGCGGCGGCCGCAGCTCGGCCCGCGAAACTGCCATGCGCGTGGCCGCCGGTGCCATCGCCAAGAAGTTCCTGGCCAGCCAGGGCATCACCGTGCGCGGCTACATGAGCCAGCTGGGGCCGATCGAAATCCCGTTCAAAACGTGGGAATCGGTGGAGCAGAACGCCTTCTTCAGCCCCGACCCAGACAAGGTGCCGGAGCTGGAGGCGTACATGGACCAACTGCGCCGTGACCAGGATTCGGTGGGCGCCAAGATCACCGTGGTTGCCGAAGGCGTGATGCCTGGCCTGGGCGAGCCGATTTTCGACCGCCTCGACGCCGAACTGGCCCACGCGCTGATGAGCATCAACGCGGTCAAGGGCGTGGAAATCGGCGCCGGTTTCGCCAGCGTGACCCAGCGGGGCACCGAGCACCGTGACGAGCTGACCCCAGAGGGCTTCCTCAGCAACAATGCCGGCGGCATTCTGGGTGGCATTTCCTCGGGGCAGCCCATCGTGGCCCACCTGGCGCTGAAGCCGACGTCCAGCATCACCATCCCGGGGCGTTCCATCGACGTGGATGGCAACCCGGTCGAGGTGATCACCAAGGGCCGCCACGACCCGTGCGTGGGTATTCGTGCCACGCCGATCGCCGAAGCGATGATGGCCATTGCCCTGATGGACCACCTGCTGCGCCACCGTGCGCAAAACGCCGATGTGCAGGTGACTACCCCGGTGCTGGGCCAGCGCTGATCTGCCTGCACCGGCCCCATCGCTGGCAAGCCAGCTCCCACAGGGTCACCACAAACCAGAACATTGTGGGCCACCTGTGTGAGCTGGCTTGCCAGCCATAGGGCCGCTACAGGCCCCCAACAAGGCCGCCCCATGCAACCCATCCCTTACTGGCGCCTGTCCAGCTTCTACCTGTTCTATTTCGCCCTGCTCGGTTCCACCGCGCCGTTCCTGGCCCTGTACTTCGACCACCTAGGCTTTAGCCCGGCGCGGATCGGCGAGCTGGTGGCCATCCCTATGCTGATGCGCTGCATTGCCCCCAACCTGTGGGGCTGGCTGGGCGACCGCAGTGGTCAGCGCCTGCTGATCGTGCGCCTGGGGGCGCTGTGCACGCTGGCCAGCTTCTCGCTGGTGTTCTTCGGTAAAAGCTACGCCTGGCTGGCGCTGGTAATGGCCCTGCATGCGTTCTTCTGGCACGCGGTACTGCCGCAGTTCGAGGTCATCACCCTGGCCCACCTGCATGGGCAAACGGCACGCTACAGCCAGGTGCGCCTGTGGGGCTCGATCGGCTTCATCCTCACCGTGGTGGGGTTGGGCCGTGTATTCGAGTGGCTGAGCCTGGACATCTACCCGCTGGCGCTGGTCATCATCATGGGCGGTATCGTCGCCGCCAGCCTGTGGGTGCCCAATGCCCAGCCGGTGGAGCAGGGCGAGCGCAGCGCTGCCGGCGGCTTCCTGCGCCAACTGCGTGCGCCCGGTGTGATCGCCTTCTATGCCTGCGTGGCGCTGATGCAGCTCAGCCACGGCCCGTACTACACCTTCCTTACCCTGCACCTGGAACACCTGGGCTACAGCCGTGGCGCCATCGGTTTGCTGTGGGCACTGGGGGTGGTGGCCGAGGTGTTGATGTTCATGGGCATGAGCCGCCTGTTCGCCCGTTTCAGCGTGCAACGTGTGTTGCTGGCCAGTTTCCTGCTGGCCGCCGTGCGCTGGCTGCTGTTGGGCAACTTGGCGGCCGAGCCGGCGGTGCTGGTTTTCGCCCAGCTGCTGCATGCGGCCACGTTCGGCTGTTTCCACGCCGCCAGCATCGCGTTCGTGCAGGCCAGCTTCGGCGCTCGCCAGCAGGGCCAGGGCCAGGCCTTCTACGCCGCGCTGTCGGGTACTGGCGGCGCGTTGGGGGCTTTGTATTCGGGTTACAGCTGGAAACTGCTGGGGCCCAGCTTCACCTTTGGTATGGCCAGTGCCGCAGCCTTGGCTGCAGCCGTTATCATTGGCCTTTGTTCGCAACCGACCAGGACCCGCCCCTGATGAGCATTCTCAGCGTTTTCCACACCGCCAGCCCGGCATTGCCGCACAAGGTGTTGACCCACCACGATGACATCGCCGCAACCCTGGTTGAACACGGCGTGCGTTTAGAACATGCCGAACCTGGCGTACGGGTGCGCCCAGGCACTGCGCATGACGAGGTGTTGGCGGCGTGCCGCGCGTACCTGGACCAGCTGATGACCGCGCAGGGCAGCAAGGCATTCGTACTGCTCAACCGTGACGGTCAGGACCCGGCGCAGGTTGATGTGCGCGATGAACACGTGCATGACGCCGACGAGGTTTTCGCCGTGATCAGCGGGCGCGCGCAAGTGGGGCTGCGGGTGGGCGAATGGGTGTATTCGGTGCTGTGCGAGAAGGGGGATCAATTGCACGTGCCGGCTGGCACGCGGCGCTGGGTCGAGCTGGGTGAGGCGCCGTTCTGCCTGGCCTTGCGTTTGTATGGCAGCGAGCAGGGTGCGCAGGCGAGGTTTACCGGGGATGTGAGTGCGCGGGCATTTCTGGGCATCGACGAGTTGTAATGCCTGCACCGGCCTCTTCGCGGGTAAACCCGCTCCTACACATGGCATCACGCATTCAGTGTAGGAGCGGGTTTACCCGCGAAGAGGGCCGTTCAGGCTCCACAGCACTCAGCGGTAGGTCGGCAAGGCAAAACGTTGCTGGCTCTGCAGCATCGAGATCACCGGCAGCTCACTGGCCTGTTCAGCCAGGTCACGGCGGATGGCACTGATGGCCCACGACAGCTGCTCGGCGCTGTGCATTTGCCCATAGGTCAGTACGCGTCGGGTCACTTTGCCATCAGCCGCACGCAGGGTCAGCAGCACGCCGCCGTCCGGGCGAGCCTGGGTGGTCACTTCGTAGGCCGAAAATACCGAGACGAATTTTTGCTGAATAAGGTCCATAGCAACTCCTGGCTGATGTGTGGCAGACATGAGTAGGTAGTTGCAGTGACCGTGCCAGAATCTGAATTCATGAAAATTCCTTTAAATTCAGTGGCTTACAATGCTTTTGCAGAAGCGCTTCCGTGCAGCTTGCAAGGTCGTGCATTTTGCACAGTGCAATTTGCACGAAGCGGGCGGTAGCTATCGGCGCAATAGAATATGAACCTTTGACCGCAATTGCGTGCCTGACAAACACTTGGGCAATCATTTACGCAAGGAGGTTCCCGATGACCAGCCAAGCCGCACACGCCACCATGACCGATGACGAAACCGCAGCCTTCGCCGAGCAGGTGTTCGAACGGGCCCGCCAGGGCGATGCCGAGATGCTCGAGCGCTTGCTCGCCAGCGGCCTGCCGGCCAACCTGCGTAACCACAAAGGAGACACCCTGGTCATGCTGGCCAGCTACCACGGTCACCACGACGCGGTACGGGTGCTGCTGGCCCACGGCGCCGACCCGCTGATTGCCAACGACAACGGCCAGTTGCCGATAGCCGGTGCCGCCTTCAAGGGTGACCTGGCAATGATCCGCCTGTTGCTCGAGCACGGCGTGCCGGTAGACGCAGCGGCCCAGGATGGGCGCACGGCGCTGATGCTGGCGGCCATGTTCAACCGCTGCGAGATCCTCGATTACCTGTTGGCCGAGGGCGCCGACCCGGCGCGCCAGGACGCCCGCGGGGCCACCGCGCTGATGGCCGCGCGCACCATGGGCGCGGTGGATACCGCAGCACGCCTGCAAGTGCAGGCCGGCTAACGGCCTGGGGGCATTTGCGGCTATCCTTGGCGACTTTCACCCGCCGCAGGCCCCCCTCATGAAAACTCAGTTGCTCGAATTCATCAGCCTCATTGGCGCTGGCTGCATGCGCGAGGCCGACATCGAGCGCATCGCCGACGAGGCCGCCCAGGCTTACGCCGACCCGGCCGCGTTCCTCGCCGCCAACCCTGATATCAACTACGACGACACCTTCCCGATCCCGCTGGGCGAATGGGTGGTGCTGGGCAGCCTGCCGGACACCGTGGTGTTCCAGGCCGACAGCTACCAGGCGCTGTTCCAGCAGATCAGCGACTCGTTCGACAACAGCGTGCCGTTCACCCTCAAGCCCAAACAACTGGCCCGGACCGAACCGCTGACTGCCTTGAACCGCATTCAGGTGCAGATGGGCGCGCTGAACAAGGAGGCTGGCGGTTATGTGCTGCTGAACTTCAGCCAATTGCTGGATGACGAGCTGCAGATGGTGATGGTGGGCCAGCACGACCTGGCGCGGGTGCTGGAACTGGGCGCGGAGCTGGGGATCAAGGTCGAGCCGGCCCTTGAAGCGCTGAAAGTTGCCGTGCATGCCTGAGGGCCTGTACAGCCAACTCAAAACTTCAGCCCAGCGCGGTATCCAGAAACATCATGACCGCAAACCCACCCATCAACCCCAGGGTCGCCGCCGTCTGGTGCCCGTTGCGGTGGGTTTCGGGAATCACTTCGTGGCTGACCACGAAGATCATCGCCCCCGCCGCCAGGCCCATGCTGATGGGGTAGGCGAGGGCGAAGCCGGTCGAGATACCCAGCCCGATCACCGCCCCCAGCGGTTCCATCAGCCCCGAACCAATGGCCACCAGTGCAGCCTTGAAGTTCGACAAGCCGGTAGCGCGCAAGGCCAGCGCCACGGCCAGGCCTTCGGGGATGTCCTGGATGGCAATGGCGCTGGTCAGCGGCAGGCCGATGTTCAGGTCGCCATTGGCAAAGCTCACGCCAATCGCCATGCCCTCCGGCAGGTTGTGCAAGGTAATCGCCAGCACGAACAGCCACACTCGGTTGATGCGCTCGGCATCGGGGCCACACGGGCCGGTGCTTTCATGCTCGTGCGGGGTGAAGCGGTCCAGGCCCAGCATCAGTAGCACGCCCAGGCCCATGCCCAGTACCACGGTAAACGCCGCCGCCGGGCCGCTCCCGGTGATTTCGCGGGCGGCGTCCAGCCCTGGCAGAATCAGCGAAAACGAACTGGCTGCCAGCATCATGCCGGCGGCGAAGCCCAGCATCACGTCCTGGGTGCGTGCGCTCACATCGCGCAGCACCACCGCCAGCACTGCCCCCAGTGCCGTGGCGCCGAACCCCGACAACCCGCCCAGCAGCGCCAAGTGCAGGTTGTCGGCATGGTCGCCGTTCACCGCGTTCCAGAAGCTGGCCGCCAGCAATGCACAAACCGCCAGCAGGCTCAGCGCCAGCCCGGCGCTGAGCCACGGGGCATTCACGACCTGTTGGCGCCAGGCGTTGCGCAGCGAGGGTGGGGTAGGGCTTTGGGACTGTGCGACGGGCATGCGGACCTCGGTTCAATGGCTGCTGGCAGTTTACTCAGGGACCTGCCGCCACCGCCAAGGATTCCCTTCTATTGCCGTGATAGCTGACTATGCTGTGCAGCACAGCCTCTGAAAGGGAGTCAAAGCATGGGGTCGACATTCAACAGCCTGGTTGGGCTGATCATTCTGGCGCTGGACATCTGGGCCATCCTCAACGTGATCAAGAGCGGCAGCGAGGTGGGCAGCAAGGTGTTGTGGATTTTGCTGATCGCACTGCTGCCCGTGGTGGGCCTGGTGATCTGGGCCATCGCCGGGCCGCGGGGGAATGTGCGGATCTGACCGCTCCTACAGCCCACATGAACGGCAATACACCCGTGACAAAATTTTCACATTGGTTTAAACAGAATCCGCACCCGCACAATGCTGCGTTGGCCCAGTGCCAACGCCCTCTTCGCAACCCGCAATCCTAGGACCTTCCCATTCATGGCTAACACGGACGCCTTGAAGCAACGGGGCGCGCGAGCACCGTTCTCGCCCACCCTGAAATCCCACCTGGCCTACACGCTGCTCAGCGGCCTGGTGATCATGCTGATGCTCAGCCTCGTGCGCCTGGCGCTGTTGGTCTACAACAGCGATATGATCGGCGATACCCCTTACTCGACCGTCGCCGAAGGCTTCATCAATGGCTTGCGCTTTGACCTGCGGGTGGTGGTGTACCTCAGCATTCCGCTGTTGCTGGCCATGCTCAGCCCGTGGGCCATGGCCCGGCGAGGTGTGTTCCGTTTCTGGCTGACACTCACCTCCAGCGTGGTGATGTTCCTTGGCCTGATGGAAATGGACTTCTACCGCGAGTTCCACCAGCGCCTCAACGGCCTGGTCTTCCAGTACATCAAGGAAGACCCGAAAACCGTACTGAGCATGCTCTGGTACGGCTTCCCGGTGGTGCGCTACCTGTTGGCCTGGGCTTTCGGCACCTGGCTGCTGAGCCTGCTGTTCAAGGGCATCGACCGCATCACCCGGGGCCAGGGCGCACAACGCGTGGCGCCGTGGTACAACCGTCTGGCCGTGTTCATGGTGGTCTTGCTGGTGGCCGTGGTCGCCGCCCGTGGCACGCTGCGCCAAGGCCCGCCGATGCGCTGGGGCGATGCGTTCACCACCGACTCTAACTTCGTCAACCAGCTGGGCCTGAACGGCACCCTGACCCTGATCGACGCCGCCAAGAGCCGCTTCGGCGAAGACCGCGCCAACATCTGGAAGCCGGTACTGGAGCAGGGCCTGGCCACCGAAACCGTGCGCAAGCAATTGCTGACCCCGAACGACACCCTGGTCGATGCCGACGAAGCTGCCGTGCGCCGCGACTTCCTGCCGCCGGCCGAGCGCACCCTGGCGGTCAAGAACGTGGTGGTGATCCTGATGGAAAGCTTTGCCGGCCACTCGGTCGGTGCGCTGGGTAGCCCGAACAACATCACCCCGTACTTCGACAAGCTGGCCAAAGAGGGCCTGCTGTTCGACCGCTTCTTCTCCAACGGCACGCACACCCACCAGGGCATGTTCGCCACCATGGCGTGCTTCCCCAACCTGCCGGGCTTCGAGTACCTGATGCAAACCCCGGAAGGCGGCCACAAGCTGTCGGGCCTGCCAGCCCTGCTCAGCGCCCGTGACTACGACGACGTCTACGTCTACAACGGCGACTTCGCCTGGGACAACCAGTCCGGGTTCTTCGGCAACCAGGGCATGACCACCTTCATTGGCCGCAACGACTTCGTCAACCCGGTGTTCTCCGACCCCACCTGGGGCGTGTCCGACCAGGACATGTTCGACCGCGGCAACGAGGAGCTGGCCAAGCACGATGGCAAGAAGCCGATCTATGCGTTGCTGCAGACCCTGTCCAACCACACCCCGTATGCGCTGCCCAAAGACCTGCCCGTCGAGAAAGTGACCGGCCAGGGCCGCCTGGACGAGCACCTGACCGCCATGCGTTATTCGGACTGGGCGCTGGGCCAGTTCTTCGAGAAGGCGCGCAAAGAGCCGTACTTCAAGGACACCCTGTTCGTGATCGTTGGCGACCACGGTTTCGGCAACCACCAGCAGGTCACCGAGCTGGACCTGGGCCGCTTCAACGTGCCGCTGCTGCTGATTGCCCCGGGCATTCAGGAGAAGTTCGGTGCGGTCAACCACACCGTGGGCACCCAGGTCGACATCGTGCCGACCATCATGGGCCGCCTGGGTGGCAAGGCCCGCCACCAGTGCTGGGGGCGCGACCTGCTCAACCTGCCTGAGGGCGACCAGGGCGTGGGCATGATCAAGCCGTCGGGCAGCGAACAGATCGTCGGCCTGGTACAGGGCGACCGGATTCTGATCGAGTCCAAGGACATGACCCCGCGCATGTACCGCTACCAGTTGGGCAGCGAGTTCAAGGCCGAGCTGATCGAAAGCCCCGACCAGCCGCAATTGCTCAAGCAGCTTGAAGCGTACATCCAGACCGCCACCAAGAGCCTGCTGGACAACACCGCCGGTGTGGTGCACGGCACGCCGAAGTAAAAGCTGGCGGGGTCAACCCGCTGCCACAGTGGCTGCGCCAGCCTCGAGTTGGCGCTACCCCTGTGGGCGGCTCTGGGTCGCGATGGGGGCCCCACGTTTCGGCGCCTGCCGCTTTCATCCTACTGAACATTCTCCCTGCTCCAAGGTCAGTTATTCAGGCGCAACACACACCCTGTGTTCCTTGACTCAGAGGGTCCGTTAGATGAAAGAGTGGGAAGTCATTTTTGCCGACCAGAAGGGCGAACCGTCCACTCTGGTGTTGAAAGCCGAGCATCGTCCTAGCGAGGAAGAGGCGGCGAGGGCCATTCGTTCTCACCTGTTTCCGGTAATGGCCGAGCTGGACCTCAACGACTTCCAGGACCGCAGCATTTCCCCCACTGCACGCTGGCTGCGTGAGCACAGCGGCGTAATGATCAAAAGCATTGAGGAACAGCCCTAACCCACACGTTTGCGTGGTGCCTTGGCAGGCGCTACGCTGTCAGCAGGTGCTCGCCTATTATGCGGGCTGGCACCGCATACATTCGCGTCTTGCATCAGCTCGTACTGCCCGGCCGCTGCCGGCAGGTGCGCAGTAGCACGGAAAGTCTATCCATTGCATTATTCAGGAGGACGTTTCATGAGCAGCCAGAACGACGATATCAGCAGCAACGTCCTGCGCCAGATGAAAGCAGGCGGTTTCGACTTCACCCAGATCCACCCCATCGAGTTCTATGCCGTATTCCCCGACGAAGCCGGGGCGCGCCGTGCTGCCAGGCAGTTTCGCGGCGAATCGCTCAATGCCCAGGTGAAGGAGGGCGACGGTGGCTGGCATCTGGAACTGAGCAAGGTCATGTATGCCACCTATTGTGGGATTGGCGACTTTGAAGAGGCCTTCGAGCAGTTGGTGACGCCCTATGGCGGCGAGGTGGAGGGTTGGGGGGTCAAGCACGAGCGGCTCACGGCCTAGCAGCCCTGCGTGGCCATCATCTCAGGCACACCCGCGCCAGGCAGGGGCGGGTTTACCCTAAGCAGCCACTAACGCTTGCGCTTGGCCATATGCTGCAAATAGCCCAGCAGCGCATCCAGCTCCTTGTTGCTCAGCACGCTTTCGGCAAAGCCCGGCATCTTCGCCTGTGGCCACTGCCGCAGGCTTTGCGGGTCGCGGATCAACATGCGCAAATAACCCGGCTGAAAGTACTCGGTGGGGTTGTGCGGCACATTCAAGTCCGGCCCAACCTGCGCATCCCCCGCACCGTTCAGGCGGTGGCAGGCCATGCAGCTTTGCTGGAACAGGGCAAAGCCCTGGCGTACCGGGCTGTCGGCGGGTAGCGCCGGGTCGGGCAGCAGTGCAGGGTACCGCTGGGCTACCGGGGCGAGCTGGCGCAAGGTTACGATCTGGAACGGCCATTGCTCCGGGCGTATACCGCCGGCCTGCGCTGCTGTCCACACCAGGTAGAATGGCCCAGCGCCAGGTTTGCCTGCACCCAGCGGTGGCCAAGGCTGGTTGGGGTCTTCCACGGCCAGCCAGGCCTGCGCCGGGCCTTTCTGCAACAGCGGCGCAGCGGGCATTTCTGCGGCAAAACCGTCCAGCGCCACCGCCTGCAGGTGGTCGCTGGCGGTAACGCCAGGCAACAGCGCAGCCAACGGCACCGCCCGGTACTGCATGGGGCGTTTGTAGGCTACGTCGTGCTCGATGCGGATGGTCTGCGCTTGCGGGTGGCTGAGCAGTTCTTCGCTGCTCCACCGGCGCTGGGTAGCGCCGAGTTCAAGGTGCAGTTGTGCCGCCGACAGTGGCAGGCTCAGCAGCAGCGCAAACAGGGCAAGGCAATGGCGCATGGGTACACTCCGACCAGAGAGGCCAGCAGGTTACCTGCGCACTGCCCGTAGACGCCACTGCTGCAGTCAGCCGAACAACCGTGTCAGGTTCGGCACGATCAGCAGCAATGTGGTGGCGAATAAAATAAGCCCGGCTTGGCGTATTTTCGAATGTCTGAACATGGCGGACCGCCTTCTTGTTGTTATTCCTGAGTACCCGTTGGCTTCCTTGTCGCGCTTCGGGTCGATCGCAGTAGCGTGGTGTGGCGCCTTTACTGCCTGCCTTTTGTTAGTGGATATACAACCAACAGTAGGGTGTGCGTTATCCATGTTCGAGAACTCTTTGTTCTAATTGTCGAGATTTTGAGGCCTCATGGCTATGAGGCCATGTGCCATCTCGCTAGCATGCTCTCGCTAGACGGTGGCGCAGCCATCCACGGCGCGCCGACAAAATGTGACCGTTCGTCAGTGCCGCCTACTTGCTTGTACGTGCCTTTCGCGTCAGGCTCTACAGCAGATTCCCACCCATGTCGTTCAGGACTAATCCTATGTCGTTACGCATCTGCATCCTTGAGACCGATGTTCTGCGGCCGGAATTGACGGCGCAATACCAGGGCTACGGCAGGATGTTCGAGCAGCTGTTCTCGCGGCAGCCGATTGCCGCAGAGTTTCGTGTGTACAACGTGATGAACGGCGATTACCCCGCCGACAGCGAAGTGTTCGATGCCTACCTGGTCACGGGCAGCAAGGCAGACTCGTTTGGTACCGATGCCTGGATCCAGACGCTCAAGGCCTACCTGTTGAAGCTTTACGCCCGTGGCGAGAAATTGCTGGGTGTGTGTTTTGGCCACCAGCTGCTGGCGTTGACCCTGGGTGGCAAGGCCGAGCGTGCCGACAAGGGCTGGGGCGTGGGCATTCACCGCTACTCGCTGGCGGCGCACGCACCGTGGATGGACCCTGAGGTGTCGGAGCTGACCTTGCTGATCAGCCACCAGGACCAGGTGACCGAACTGCCGGAAGGCGCCACGGTTATTGCCTCCAGCGATTTCTGCCCGAATGCGGCGTATCACATCCGTGACCAGGTGCTGTGCTTCCAGGGCCACCCGGAGTTTGTCCACGACTACTCCCGCGCGCTGCTCGATGCGCGCCAGGAATACCTGGGCGACGAGGTGTACCAGAAGGCGGTGGCCAGCCTGGCCAGCGAGCACCAGGGCGACCTGGTGGGCGAGTGGATGTTGCGGTTCATCCAGCAACCGGTCAGCAAACACGACGCGGCGTAATGGCCGGGGGCTGCTGCACAGCAGCCCGATCGTGCCCCACGGCCGCCCCGCGGCTCAGCGCCCCATCATGTCCCGGACCATGCGCTGCTGCTCCATGATCTCGCGTTGGCGCTGGTCAATCTGCGAAGCCAGCGGGAAATTCCCGCCGGCCCGGCGCTTGGCGTAATCCAGCTGCTGGATCGCCTGGTCAAAGTCCCCCACCAAGGTGAAGTACTCTGCCCGCGCTCGGTGCAAGCCGATGGTATTGCCCGACAAACCGCGCACCTCGGCCATGTCGTACCACACGTCCGGATCATCCGGCCGGCTTTTCACCAGCTCGTCCAGCACTTTCTCGGCTTCGGCAGGCTTGTTCAGCTTCACCAGCAAATCGGCGCGCACCTGTTTCAGCGGGTAGTTGCCGGGGTATAGCTGCTGCATGCGCTCGGCGCGCTGCTGGGCATCGGCCAGGCGGTTGTTGGTGATGTCCAGGTCAATCTGCGCCAGGTTGTAGGTGATGTCGTTGGGCGCCTTGGCCAGTAGCGGCTTGAGCATTTCCCGCGCTTCGTTCAGCTGGCCGCCCTTGATCTGCGCCAGGGCCAGGCCATAGCGTGCAGCATCGAGTTTGGGGTCTTCGTCGAGCTGGGCACGGAAGCGCTTGGCCGCCAGCCCCGGGGTGCCTTCGTAGATAAGCGCCACGCGGGCGCGAATCAGCTGGTAGCGTGCGCTGTCTTCGATGCCGCCCGGTGGCGCCTGGTCGGCGCGGTTGCGGGTGTCGGCGATCCGCGACTCGGTCACCGGGTGCGTCAGCAGAAATTCCGGTGGCTTGGCGTCATAGCGATACTGGCGGGCCAGGCGCTCGAACATGGTTGGCATGTTGCGTGGGTCGTAGCCGGCCTTTTCCAGGTTCAGGATGCCGATGCGGTCCGCTTCCTGCTCATTTTGCCGCGAGAACCGGCGCTGCTCCTGAATGGCCGCCGCCTGGGTGCCGGCGATCATGCCGATGCCGGCGTCGCCAGCGCCCCCCGCCGCCAGTACGATCCCGGCCAGCAGCGCTGCCATCATCGGCAGTTGCATGCGTTGCTGGGCCTCTACGCCGCGGGCGAAGTGGCGTTGCGACAAGTGCGCCAGTTCGTGCGCCAGCACCGAGGCATATTCGCCTTCCGTCTGTGCGTTGAGGAACAGTCCGCCGTTGACCCCCACAATGCCCCCGGGCGCAGCGAAGGCGTTGAGCTCGCGGCTGTCGATGAGGATGAACTCCAGGCGCCGGTCCTGCAGCTGGCTGGTCTCGGCCAGCTTGTACACGCTGGTTTCGACATAGTCCTTGAGTTGCGGGTCGTTGAGCTGGTTGACCTGGCCGCGCAACAGGCTCAGCCAGGCGCGGCCGAGCTGGTGTTCCTGCTGCGGCGAAACGATCGCGGAGCTGGCGTCACCCAGTGATGGCAGGTCGTCAGCATGGCCGGGGAGGGCCAACAGGCAGGCCAGCGTCAGCAGGGTAGGGCGCAGTAGTTTCATGCACGAAGCTCGCGTCGGTGTCAAAGATAGCTACTGTAGCGGGCTCACACGTTGGCGACCAGTGGCGCTATCCTAGGCAGCCCTGCCAAGAAGCAGTCTGGCAATGCCTTTGGAGACCCTGCAATGAGTGACACCCTGACCTGCGACGCCGTACTCGACGCCAGCGGGCTGAATTGCCCTTTGCCGCTGCTCAAGGCCAAGATGGAGCTCAACCGCCTGGCCAGCGGCGCGGTGCTCAAGGTGATCGCCACCGACACCGGCTCGCAGCGCGACTTCCGCACTTTCGCCACGTTGGCCGGTCATACCCTGCTGCAGGAAACGGCCGAGGCCGGCACCTACACCTACTGGCTGCGCAAGGCCTGAGTCTTTACCAAGGATCGTCAATGTTCAAAGTGCTTCGCGACTGGGTGCAGCGCTACTTCTCCGATGAAGAGGCGGTGGTGCTGGCGGTCTTGCTGTTCCTGGCGTTCACGGCCGTGCTAACCCTGGGTGGCATGCTCGCGCCGGTGCTGGCGGGCATGGTGCTGGCGTTCCTCATGCAAGGCCTGGTCAATGCCCTGGAGCGCTTGCGGGTGCCTACGCGGTTGGCAGTGATGCTGGTATTTGCCCTGTTCATGGGGGCGCTGGCGCTGTTCATGCTGGTGTTGGTGCCGCTGTTGTGGCACCAGCTGATCACCCTGTTCAACGAGCTACCGGGCATGCTCGGCAAGTGGCAGTCGTTGTTGCTGTTGTTGCCCGAGCGTTACCCACACCTGGTGTCGGACGAGCAGGTGCTGCATGCCATCGAATCGGTGCGCGGTGAAATCGGCAAGTTTGGCCAATGGGCGCTGACTTTTTCGCTGTCCAGCTTGCCGTTGCTGGTCAATGCCATGATCTACCTGGTGCTGGTGCCGATCCTGGTGTTCTTCTTCCTCAAGGACCGCGAACTCATCGGCCGCTGGGTCAGTGGCTACCTGCCACGCCAGCGCACCCTGTTGAACCGGGTGGGTAGCGAGATGAACCGGCAGATCGCCAACTACATCCGTGGCAAGGGCATCGAGATTCTGATCTGCGGCATTGCCACCTACATCGCGTTCATCAGCCTCGGGCTCAACTATGCTGCGCTGCTGGCGTTGCTGGTGGGGCTGTCGGTGGTGGTGCCCTATGTGGGCGCGGTAGTGGTAACGGTGCCGGTCACGCTGATTGCACTGTTCCAGTGGGGCTGGGGCGATCAGTTCATCTACCTGATGACGGTGTACGCGATCATCCAGGCGCTGGATGGCAACGTGCTGGTGCCGCTGCTGTTTTCCGATGCCGTGAGCCTGCACCCGGTGGCGATCATTTGCGCGGTGTTGTTGTTTGGCGGGCTGTGGGGGTTCTGGGGGATCTTTTTCGCCATCCCGCTGGCGACCCTGATCAAGGCTGTGCTGGATGCCTGGCCGCGGCAGGAGCCTATTGTGTCACCGATGCTGTAAATTTGGGGCTGCTTTGCAGCCCATCGCGACACAAGGCCGCTCCTACAGGCATCGCGATTTCCGATGATGCCGGCCCGGCCCCGCAGTACTGCCGGCCGCCCCCGCCCGGCGTAGGAGCGGCCTCGTGTCGCGAAAGGGGCGCAAAGCGCCCCCAACCATCTCAAGCCTTGTTCAGTGCCTGAGCTGCTGCCAACACGGCATCCACATGCCCGGGCACCTTCACCCCACGCCATTCCTGGCGCAGCACACCGTCCTTGTCGACCAGGAAGGTGCTGCGATCCACGCCCATGTACTCCTTGCCATACAGCTTCTTCAGCTTGATCACGTCGAACAGCTGGCACAGGGCCTCGTCCTTGTCGCTGATCAGCTCGAACGGGAAGCCTTGCTTGGCCTTGAAGTTCTCGTGCGACTTGATGCCGTCACGCGACACGCCGAACACCACGGTGTTGGCCGCGGCAAAGGCTTCATGCTGGTCGCGGAAGCCCTGGCCTTCGGTGGTGCAGCCCGGGGTGCTGTCCTTCGGGTAGAAGTACAGCACCACCTGCCGGCCCTTGAGGTCGGCCAGGCTCACGGTTTGCCCGCCGGTGGCCTGGGCCTGGAAGTGCGCTACAGGTTGGTCGAGTGCTACAGCCATGATCGCTTCCTTACATTGGGTTCTGTGGGCGCCATGGCTCGATCAGCGCATCGAGGTTCAGGGCGTCGGCAAAGTCCAGGAACTGGTCACGCAGCCAGCTGATTTGCGTGCCGGCCGGCAAAATGACGGTGAACTGGGCATTGAGCATGCTGCTGCCGGTCTGCGGCGCCAGGTAGGTATCGCACGTCATGGCTTCCAGCTCGACTCGGTGGTCGAGGAAGAACTGGCACAGCTCGTTGATGATGTCCGGGCGGTAGGCGGCGCTGACGTAGGCTACATAAGGCAGGGCCTGCGGGCGTACCTCCTGGTCGGCGCTGCGCACCACGTCCAGGGTCAGGCCGTGCTTCTTGCCCAGGCTTGGCAACATGGCTTCAAGGCGGGCCAGGGCGTCCCAGCTGCCGCCTACCTGCAGCACCAGGGCGCTGGTTTCGCCGTGGCGGCTCAGGCGCGAGGTAACCACCGCGCAACGGTTTTCGAAAGCAGCGCGGCTGAGGACGTTGGCCAGTTCCATGGGGTTGGGCCCCAAGGCACTGATGACGAGGAATTGTTCGCGGACGGTGGGGGTGGACATGCAGCATTCCTAAAGCGATGAGCGGTCGGTACAGGACGGGAGAAAGCCTCCAGTCGGCAGGGCCCGGGGCTCGCATGCGAGGTCTTGGACGCTGGCCGGGAGCAAGGTCGACGGCCCGGCGGGCCGCGCTGCACCGATCAAAGCATCAAGGGTAGCGAAATAAGGCGCCGAGGGGAATGCTCCGCCCGCCTGCTTCGCTTGTGCAAGGCCGATGCCCCCAGTACCATTACCGCTCTCTTTTTCCGGCAGGAGCAGTTACATGATTGCGGGCAGTATGGTGGCATTGGTCACACCCATGGATGCACAAGGGCGTGTTGACTGGGGCAGCCTCGACAAACTTGTAGACTTCCACCTGGAAAACGGCACCCATGCGATCGTCGCTGTCGGCACCACCGGTGAGTCGGCCACGCTCGATGTCGAAGAGCACATCCTGGTCATCAAGCATGTTGTCGAGCGCGTCAAGCGCAGCAACAAGCCCATCCCGGTCATCGCCGGTACCGGTGCCAACTCCACTGCCGAAGCCGTGCACCTGACCCAGAACGCCAAGAATGCCGGCGCCGATGCCTGCCTGCTGGTGGTGCCGTACTACAACAAGCCAACGCAAGAAGGCCTGTACCAGCACTTCAAGCACATTGCCGAAGCCGTCGACATCCCGCAGATCCTCTACAACGTGCCGGGCCGTACCTCCTGCGACATGCAGGCCGAGACCGTGATCCGCCTGTCGACTGTGCCGAACATCATCGGTATCAAGGAAGCCACCGGCGACCTGGCCCGTGCCAAGGCCATCTTGGAAGGCGTTGCCAGCGACTTCATCGTCATGTCTGGCGATGACCCGACCGCTGTCGAGTTGATCCTGATGGGCGGCAAGGGCAACATCTCCGTCACCGCCAACGTCGCCCCGCGCGAAATGGCCGATATGTGCGAGGCCGCCCTTGCGGGCGATGCCGAGAAGGCCCGCGCTATCAACGAAAAACTCATGCCACTGCACAAAGAGCTGTTCTGCGAAGCCAACCCCATCCCGGTGAAGTGGGCGCTCGTTGAAATGGGCCTGATGAAAAAGGGTATTCGCCTGCCGCTGACCTGGCTCAGCGAAGGTTGCCACGACAAAGTCCGTACTGCCTTGCGCCAGTCCGGCGTACTGGTTTAAGAGGAAGTACACCGCATGAAGCGACTGGCTGGTCTTTCTGCCCTTGCCCTGATTATCTCCAGCACCAGTGGGTGTGGCTGGCTGTGGGGCGAGGATGGCTATTTCCGCGACCGCGGCAGCGACTACCTGCAGGCGCACCCTACCGCGCCCATGCAGCTGCCGCCGGACGCCAGCAACGTCAAGCGGCTCGACCCGCTGTTGCCAATTCCGCGTAACGTCGCCGATGACAACGTCACGGGCGAGTACGAAGTGCCGCGGCCGCAACCGTTGACCGGTGGCGCTGGCCAGGTCACCGACTACAGCCTGCAGCGCAGCGGCAGCAGCCGTTGGGTGCTGGCCCAGCACTCGCCGGCCGAGGTGTGGCCGGTGGCCCACCAGTTCTTCGAGGACAACGGCTTCCGTATCGACGAAGAGCGCCCGCAGACCGGTGAATTCAACACCAGTTGGCAGCGCTTCGACGAGCTGTCGGCATCGCTCGGCCAGCGCCTCGCCAGCACTGCCAGCAGCGCTGACAGCGAAGTGCGCGTACGTGTGCGCATGGAGCCTGGCGTGCAACGCAACACCTCCGAGGTGTATGTGGTCAGCGTCGAGCGCCCGGCCGGCAGCACCGCCGAGCCTGCGTTCCCGTCCACCTCCGCCAATGCCGGCGCCGATGCCCTGCTGGTCGACGAAATGCTGGCCAGCATGAACCGCAGCGCCGAGAAGGGCGGTTCGGTATCGCTGCTGGCTGAGCGTGATTTCGACGCGCCAAGCCGCGTCAGCCTGAGCGAGGACGGCAGCGGTAACCCGGTACTCTACCTGGGCTCCGACCTGGACCGCGCCTGGTCGGGTGTAGGCCGCGCCCTGGAGCAGGGTGGCCAGTGGCGTGTCGAGGACATCAACCGCAGCCTGGGCTTGTACTACATCAACCTGTCGGAAAAGCCTGAAGACAAGCAGAACCAGCCGGGCTTCTTCGGCCGCCTGTTCGGCAGCGAGCCCACCAAGGAAGAGCGTGAAGCCCGTGCCGAGCGCTACCAGGTCCGCCTGAGCAAGGTGGGTGAAAGCGTGCAGGTCACCGTCGAGAAAAACATCAACACCGTGGCGCCGCCCGATGTCGCTCGCCGTGTGCTGAGCGCCATTCAGGACCACTTGGGCTAAGTGCGCTTCGCGGTACTCGGAAGCGGCAGCCAAGGGAACGGCACGCTGATCGCCAGTGGTGACACGTTCATCCTGGTCGATTGCGGGTTTTCCCTGCGCGAAACCGAGCGGCGCCTGGCGCTGCTCGGGGTTTCGCCGGCGCAACTCAGTGCTGTGCTGGTCACCCACGAACATGCCGACCACGTGCATGGGGTCGGCTTGCTGTCACGGCGCTACAATGTACCGGTCTACCTCAGCCAAGGCACCTTGCGCGGCATGCGCAAGCCGGTGGAGGTGGCCGGTTTTCTCGCCTGTGGCCAACGCCTGCATATCGGCAGCCTGCAAGTGAACGCCGCGCGGGTAGAGCACGACGCCTACGAGCCCTTGCAATATGTGGTCAGTGACGGCAAGCGCCGTTTTGGCATGCTCACCGACCTGGGGTCGTACGACGCGCTGTTGCTGGAACGCTACCAAGGCCTGGATGCACTGCTGATCGAGGCCAACCACTGCCGCGACCTGCTGGCGCGCGGTCACTACCCGGCGTTCTTGAAGCGGCGGGTAGGGGGCATGCAAGGGCATTTGAACAATCACCAGGCCGCGCGCCTGGTGCACGAGTTGGGCTGGAACAACCTGCAGCACTTGGTGCTGGCCCACCTCAGCAGCAAGAACAACCTGCCACATCTGGCGCGCCAGTGCTTTGTCGACACCCTCGGGTGCGACCCGGACTGGCTCCAGGTGGCGAATCAGGAACACGGGCTCGACTGGCGCGAAATCGCCTAGCCCAACACCTCAAGCAAGCGGAGCCCAATCATGGAAAAACGCGACGAACTCTACCGCGGCAAGGCCAAATCGGTTTACAAGACCGATGACGCCGACCGCTTGATCCTGCTGTTCCGTAACGACACGTCGGCGTTCGACGGCAAGCGCATCGAACAGCTCGACCGTAAAGGCATGGTGAACAACAAGTTCAACGCCTTCATCATGCAAAAGCTGGAAGAAGCCGGCGTGCCGACCCAGTTCGACAAGCTGCTGGGCGACAACGAATGCCTGGTCAAGAAGCTGGACATGATCCCGGTCGAATGCGTAGTGCGTAACTACGCGGCCGGCAGCCTGGTCAAGCGCCTGGGCGTTGAAGAAGGCATCAAGCTGGAGCCGTCCACCTTCGAGCTGTTCCTGAAAAACGACGAGAAAGGCGACCCGTTCATCAACGAGTCCCACGTTGTCGCGTTCGGCTGGGGCACCGCCGAGCAGTTGGCGGAAATGAAAAAGCTGTCGTTGAAGGTCAACGAGGTGCTGAGCAAGCTGTTCGATGACGCCGGCCTGCTGCTGGTCGACTTCAAGCTGGAGTTCGGCGTATTCCACGGCCAGATCGTGCTGGGTGACGAGTTCAGCCCAGACGGTTGCCGCCTGTGGGACAAAGAAACCCGCAAGAAGATGGACAAGGACCGCTTCCGCCAGGGCCTGGGCGACGTGATCGAAGCCTACGAAGAAGTTGCCAAGCGCCTGGGCGTGCCGCTGTAAGCGGTGCGTTCACGCAAGCGCCTGATACCACGCGATTTTTTTTAAAAAAAGGTTTGCGTTTTAAAAGAACGCTGGTATGATGCGCGGCATTGGAGAGATGCCGGAGTGGTCGAACGGGACGGATTCGAAATCCGTTGTACTGGCAACAGTACCTAGGGTTCAAATCCCTATCTCTCCGCCATATTAAAGGCCCCGAGCGCTTACAGCCCTCGGGGCCTTTTTCATTTGGGGGAATTTTGGGGGAATGGGGGAGCGTGTATTTCCCCCAAGCGTTCGCTACCATTTCCCCCATGGCCTACTACGAGAAGCGCGGGGACGCCTGGCGCGCCCAGATCCGCCGCAAAGGATATCCAACCCTTTCCGCCACCTTTGACACTAAGGCAGAAGCCCAGCGATGGGCCGCCGAGATCGAGGGTGGCATGTCGCGTGCGCGTTTTGTCGACATGCGCGAGGCCGAGAGCACCGCGCTTGCCGAGGCCCTGGACCGATACCTGTCGGAGGTCACTTCCACCAAGAAGGGCGCCAAGCAGGAGCAGGTCCGCATCAAGAAGTGGAAAGAGCACAAGCTGGCCAGCAAAGGCCTAGCAGCCATTCGCTCGAGCGACATGGCCGCATATCGCGATGCTGAGCTCAAGGAAGGCAAGTCGACGGCAACTGTCCGCCTCAACCTGGCGGTGATCAGCCATCTCTACACGGTGGCCACCAAGGAATGGGGTATCGAAGGACTGACCAACCCGTGCCGAGCTATCCGGATGCCCAAAGGCAGCAAGAAAAGGGATCGGCGCCCCACGCCGGCGGAGCTCACCGCGCTGTACAAGGCAGCCGGCCAGATGAATGCCCAGCTTCCGGTGTTCATTGAGCTGGCGGTGGAGACGGCGATGCGCCGGTCTGAGCTGTTGATGCTGCGTCGCGACCAGGTGCGCGGCAAAGTGGCCTACCTGGAAGACACCAAGAACGGCGAGCGGCGCGCCGTGCCATTGTCCTCCCGGGCGATCGCACTGCTGGAGGGGCTGCCCACGCCGATCGGTGGTGGCCGGTACTTCAACCTGGCGCTCAACACGATCAGCAACTACTTCCCCCGCGCCTGTGCAGCTGTAGGAGTCGAAGGCCTACGCCTTCACGACCTACGCCATGAGGCAACCAGTCGTTTCTTCGAGCGCGGTTTCAGCATGATGGAAGTCGCGAGCATCACCGGCCACAAAACGCTGGCGATGCTCAAGCGATATACTCACCCTAGTCCTCAGGACTTAGCTGAGAAGTTGGGTTGACTATGTTGATTTGCAGCGTTTGCGCATTTTGAGATAAAGCGCGTTTAAGGCGATCATCGCTACGGCTCCACCGAACGGCGTCAATCCTGCGCAGAATACTTTGGCAGCTGCTGCGAAAACATCCCAAGATACTTCGCAGACATTCGTGCTTTTGTTGGATTGGATGAAGTCGCGGATTGCGTTTAGCACATCATTCTTTGTGCTCATTATTGAAGCGTTGCCTGCTCCTGGCGAGCCTGCAGTTACTGGCGTCGGCGAGACGAATGCTGGATCTTTAAAAAGCTCTTCTAGCGTCCCAATTAACTCGCCTATGGACTGTAGATCTTCGCCAGTTATTTCTTCTGGTTTTACTTCTTCAAGCAGAACTTGGTCCGTCATTTTGCCACCTCTATGAAATTGAAATATTGGTGGAGGGGCACTACTTGAGCCCGCCATCGCTGGCTTATTTGGTATAGCTGATGCGCTAAACTCTTGCGCGCATGCCGACGAGCGGATAGCTCAAGCCGCCCGGAGCCTTGGTGGATCTTTCCGTTTCCGTCCTGGTTTCGCCTTCTGGTGCTCGCCGTCCCGAAACTCGCGGAGGAACTTGCGCACGTCCTCTTTCAGCCAGCAGTGCCGGTTGCCCATCTTGAAACTCTTGGGCAGCCACGGCACGCCTCGGTGAATCCCCTCCCTGATTGACGCCTCGGTGCGGCCAAGCAGCTTGGCCAAGCCATCGACCGTCAGCACCTCAGTCTCTTCGCTCATATCTTCCTCCCGGCCTGGCGCGTCAGGTTTTGATTGTCACGCTGAACTGTCACGTCAGGTTCGTTTCGCTGGCGGTAGGGATGGCTTCGACTCAATGAAGGAGCTGGCCGGGTTGTCGCCGCCGATGTGGCGGAAGTAGTCGATCTCAACCTTTGCGCTTTCAATCAGCACACGACTGATATCCGATACTGACTGGGCCCGCTGGACCTCCTTGGCCAATTTGTCGTCATCGGCCTCACGCACCGCTTGGAGCTGGGCGAACAGGTGGTCTCGAAGGTCGCTGAGCTTAATTTTCATTCCTAGTCTTCCTCTTGATCTCTTTTTTCAGTTCGTTCTGCAGGTGGAGGATGTCAACGATCTCCTCCGGCAGTCCTCGGTAGCGGTGGTTGTTGCGCAATTGGTGCTCGGCTCGCGTTCGCAGGCAAAGGTTATCGAGGTTGACGTTCTGGGCGTTCCCATCCTTTGCCGCGACGATCATTCCTTCGGGGACTGGGCCGTTTACCTACTCCCAGGTATGGACATGCAGCGGCTTCCACACATCTGGCTGAGCGATCTTGATTAGGGTGTAGCGGCCTTTACGATGGGTAGCGCCTATCGGTCTAGGATCTTGGCCCGGCGATTCTCCCCGGGCTTCACATGCAGCCAGAAAGATCCGTCGATGTGTTTCTGATCGATGTGCCTCGGTCTTACTCGGGCCGAACAGGTTGGCCCGCAGTGTGATCGCGGTCTTCGTGCGTTCTGGCAACAACACGAGCATTTCCTTGTTCGTTCGGGTCGGATAGAACTGGCGAAGTACAGCGTCTTCCGCCTCACTCCAGCGCTTGACTGGCCCGCGCCTAGTCATGGCTTGCTCCGGCCTGTAGTTCTCCGATAACCGATTGGATGCCGGCCTGAGGCAGTGCCGGGCCAGAAAATTTCCGGGCCGGCTCTGCAACCTGCATAGACGGGATCTTTGCGGCCGATCTCGATACTACCGAGTTGACCCGGCCGCGACCCCGCTTGAGCCCCATCGATTCGATGATCTCCATCGCTGCCTGGCTGACATCGCGATTGCTCATGAGCACCCCCGGAAGTGGTCGGCCAGCACTCGGCGCCCATCCAGGCCACAAGCGGCAGACAGGTCGAGCACTTGGCCAAAGGTGGTTTGGCGCTGCTGCAGAGCATCCCGCAGCAGGAGCAGCAGGCCATCGTGGCGGACTGGCACGGCTCGCGGGCCATTCAAGGGTTCGAGCAATACGCCAAGGCCTGGATCATCCAGGGCGGCGCCAAGAACAAGCACGCCCATAAGCTCCTGTGCGAGCTGTTTGGCCTGGATACCGACCCAACGCCCCGGAGGGCTGCATGAAAAAACGGACCTACGTGGATAAGCCGCTGGGCGACACCGAGTACATGCTTGAGCAGTGGGGGAGGTGGCGGATGGATGGGATGGGGGGCGCGTTACACCTCGCAGATCTATGCCCTCATGCGTGACAACACGCCGTCGCAGGGCGGGGTCAAGGAGTACGTGATCACGGACGAGCTGGCCCTGGCGGTTGATGGTGCCGTAGCCAGGCTGACAAAGCGCGATGCTCAGATGGGCGGTTTTATCTGGCTGTACTTCGGCGCGAAGTGGCCTGCCCTGCGAGTAGGCCGGGGGAACGGCCTTAGCGAGGCTAAGGCTCGGGAGTTGATCAAGGCAGGTGTTGCATGGATCGATTGCGCGCCAGGTAGCCTTTAATAGCGCCACACGTAAGATAATCGGGAATCGCTTTTGCGGCAGATCCGGCCGCAAAAGCATTAACCAAGAGGTGGCAACACTTTATAGTGAATGACCAATAAGTCGTCACATCCGTTGCTCATCCTGTGCCAGCTGCGTTTCGTTGTGATTCTGCACTGAATGTCAAATTTCACTCCGACATGGACGTTCTCTATAGTGAGCGCGAGACGAGGGGTGTCCTTCCTGGTATTAAGTGGCTTTGTGGATGTCCACAGTATTTCGTAAGAGGCTGGATCGTAAGTTGGGTCGATTTCAAGTTCTACTGTTAAAGTGTCGCCTGGGCGCAGGTAAGTAGAGGGCGAGGATGTGAAGTTTTTGTATATGCCTCCGCTTTGGCTGTTACCTAATTCTGATCGAGTGAAAGTTTTTCCAAAGGAGTCTGTGATTCGGAGGATTAAAGGGACATCATATTCCTGTTGCATGCCGATCAGCCTATAGTGGTCTTTCAGTGAGTCCATTACATCATTGCTGTAGCAAATAACCTGTTCTGCTGCTCTCAAGCTAATTGGGTTAGCATGGGCCAGATTGTTGCGAGGTGTGAGAATTCTCGACAGAAATGTCTTTGCTTCTTCACGTCCATCAGGAAAGGCTTTAGCGAGGGGAGTTTTGAAATGAGTCTTGAAGAGCTCTGGTTTACATATAATTTCAATCGCTTCCTCTAAAAGCACGGCATCAATTTTTCTAGGATATCTTGAAGGCTCTTTACGTTGGCGGGTTTCAGCGATTCTTGCAGTCTCTTTTTTTATCAGACGGTTGCCATTGGTATCCTCATAACTGAAGTAGTCACCATAAATGCCATTAAGAGAATCATCAATCAGTCGGCGTAACCAGTGTTCCAATGACTCGATTTTATTCTTGCAGATCGCACGCAGTTCCGATTCCGACAGGTGGGAAAATAGGCTAGTCATAAGGCTTGCTTCTTGTTTGACGACAGACGAAAAAATCCTTTCCGCGCGGATAAATACCTGTTTTCATAGCAGCGTGTCCAGCTTGCAAGAGACGCGACACAGAGAAACCCCGGCCATTGAGTCGGGGTTTTTGTTGTGCTGCCGTCCGGCTAGAATCCTCTCCTCATCTACGGAATGACTCGAGGCTGGCATGAAGCGCGACATGAAACTGGTGTTCGATTTGTTGGTTTTCATTGAGACCACGGTCACCCTGGAAGGGCCGACTCATTTTGAGCTCATGCAAGAGCTCTGCACTGCCCGAGGCGTCTGGGAGAGCGATGAGGCTGAGGAAGCGCTGGTTGAGGAAATCTTGTACCAACTGCAAATCCTTGAAACAGGCGGCCTTGTAGTGAAGACGGAAGTAGATCCAATTGGAGACAGTCCGGATGTGATCTACTACCAGCTGACTTGGCGTGGTCATGATCAGCTCGACTCCATGCGCAAGGTGTTTAAATTCGGCTGACGCAACACTTCTCTGATTTCTGAGGCCCCGCCACCGTGCGGGGCTTTTTCTTTTGTGCGGATGACATGCCCAGGTAGCTGGGCTAAGTCGGTAGTGGCGTCGATCAAAGCCGTGCGCTCCCTGATCGTCTACGCGATGAGAGTCTGGGTACGTGACCCAGCGATCCAGATCAATAAGTCGGGAAGCGCCGGACCTCCGCAACTAATTACCTGGCTAGGGAATCCCGGCAGTTCTGGCCAGAAGTCGTATCCCGATGGAGATGGCTTGGTTCATGGCCTCTTTCGCTGCTCCGGTAGCACCATTTTTCGCGGCGGTTGAAAGCCGATCTCCCAATGTTTCGCTTCCCAGGGAAGGCGTCGGTACGTGCTTAAGTGCCTGCAGGCCGTATGAAGTGAGCACATACGTGGACTGGAAGTGCCCACCATCCTTTTTTAGGATGAAACCAGAGTGAGCCAGCCAGGCCAAACTCGCCTCGAAAAATTCGGTCTCCGGGTCTCGTTCCCCCTGCGTAACTGAGTCCTCGCTCACTGGATCGTAACTCAGGACTTCAAGCTCTGTGAGCCTAGCGACCTTAGGGGTCACAGCCGTGGGTATCGGGAACGCCTGGTATAGGTGCGCCAGTATGTCCGCGCTGATTTCATCGAAACGCTCAATGTTTGTTTTCGCCATGTTTTCGTCCTGATGGTGTCGCTGAAGCCTTGACGATAGCACCCAGCCACTGCCGCCATGTGCGAGCTTTTTTTGTTCATAGCTCCCCGCAACGGGAGGAATCGAGACGGTCCATATGCCAGAGAAAGTTCCCGGCCTGTGGGCCGGCCTGATTGCCTGGGTGCTTGCCCACCAGCCCCAACTTGGCGCCGCCAGCCTGTCCGTTGCCATCGCCGTTCTGCGGGGAGTGTATGGCGTTGGCACCCGCCGGCAGATGTTCTTGGAGGGCGCCTTGTGCGGCCTCATCACCCTGGCCCTGGTGCCGTTGCTCGAATGGATGGGCCTGCCACAGGGCATGGCCACCTTTGCCGGCGGCATGGTCGGATTCATGGGTGTGGAGAAGCTTCGCGGCTACTCCGACCTGTTTCTGTCTCGCAAGGCTCAAGGCTGATGGCCTGCGACGGATGTTACGAAGCCTTCAGGCCAGGCGAAGCAATGCGGGTGCTGGTGGACGATGGCGTGCAGTTGGTTATCTGCAAGAGGCCTGGCCCTTGGCGATTTGAGTACAGGTACTACTTCTATGCCGAGGGCGGTGGCGTCACCCAGATCCCAACTGAAGGTACGTGGCTTCTGGATCCTGGCAAAAGGGTAGTGACTGATGGCCTGTAGTGGATGCGCCGCCCGGCGCGAATGGATCAACAAGTGGACGAAGGTGGCGTATGAGCGAGCCAGATCACTCTTCGATGGTAACCCTGGCCGAAGTCAAGGTGACACCGGAACAGATGGCGATGATCCAGCAGAACCAGGAGGCGTTCCTGTCGATCTTCAAGCAGATGCTGGCCGAGCATGCCAAGACCAATGAACTGCTGGCCTGCTTCCTCCAAGCGCTGGCCGAAGATCAGGGCGCTGAGCCTGATCCCGACCAGGCGCCTCAAACCTACTTGAGCGGCGATTGGCTGGATGGGCTGAACAAGCGTTTCAAGATCCCGCAAGAGGCCATGCCGAGCATGCGGGAGGCGGCGGGCGGTTACTCCTCTCTTGCAGATAATGCGAAGAAAGCCGGTGAGCGCGTCTCGGCATACACCAAGGAGCTGAACAGCGCGAGGGAGACAACCAACGCGGCCGGGGATGCTGACGCCAAGGCCACCTCGGCCGGTCAGACGTACCTGGACACGCTGGACAAGCAGTTGGCCACCCTCAAGGACAAGACCGCCGTCGAAGCCGCCGAGCGCTTTATCACAGACAACAAGATCAAGACCGAGAGCGACCTGGCCAAGCAGATCCGGGAGCGGGCAAAGGCCGTCGACGCGCAAAAAGAGGCCGACAAGGCGGCGACTCAGGAAACCAAGGACGGTACGAAGGCGGCTTCGCAACTTGCTCAGATGCTGGACAAGGCCGCGAAGTCGCACCTGCAGTTGAAAAAGACCTACGATCCGGTGGGCGCTGCGGCAGATGAGTTCAAGTTGCAGGTGCAAGACCTGGATCTGTTGCTCTCCAAAAACAAGATCACCACAGAGGAATACGGCCTCGGTATCGCTGCACTGGCCGACCAGTTCAATTCTGCCGTCCAGGCTTCCACAGGACTGTCACAGGCCATGAAGTACCAGGCCGATCTTGAGCGCCAGTTGGCGATCGCTCGGCAGCAAGGTGACGCGGCCGCCGCTGCGATTGGGATGGGTGACAAGCAGTCCAGTCGTGCCCAGTCTCGCCTAGCGCTCGAGCAGGAGAACAACAACAAGATTCTGGCTCTCCGGGACGAGCTGGCCGCCGCCTCGACCGAAAAGCAGCGGCAGGAGCTGGAGAAGCAAATCGCCTTGAGGCAGGAGTACGGCGCGAAGCTGGTGCAGGCGCAGGAAGACAGCTTCGCGAAGATCGATGCCGCCCAGGCCGACTGGAGCAATGGCGCGTCAGCTGCGCTTGAAAACTACCTCGACAGCGCCGCCGACGTAGCCGGCCAGACGCAGGAGTTATTCTCCAATGCTTTCAGCAACCTTGAGGACGGGGTCACCCAGTTCGTGAAAACGGGCAAATTCGAGTTCAAGGACTTCGCAGATTCGATCATCGAGGACCTGATTCGCATCCAGATACGCCAGGCGGCAGCGGGCTTTTTGGGGACCGCATTCAGCTTCCTTGGAGGCGGCGGCTCAGCTCTCGGCCAGGGCATCATGACCGGGTTCAGCGAGGTCATTCCCAACGCCAAAGGTGGCGTTTACGACTCACCCAGCTTGTCCTCATTCTCCAACCATGTGCATGACAGCCCACAGATGTTCGCCTTCGCCAAGGGCGCGGGAATCTTTGCCGAGGCCGGGCCCGAGGCGATCTTGCCGCTTCATCGCGGCCCTGATGGCTCGCTAGGCGTAATGGCCGCTGGTGCAGGAGGTGGTGGTAATGAATCCCCGTTCTCCTTTGGCGGCATCACGCAGAATTTCCACTTCCATGGTGGGGCCGGCGCATCCAAGGAAGACCTAGAGAAGGCGGCGTTCAAAGGGGCCAATGGCGGATACGAATTGATCCTCCGCGACTTCAAAACCAATGGCGCCGCCGCCAAATGCTGTCCAGGCGATAGGAGAGACGATGAAAATTACCGATCTGGATCTAGAAGAAATGATCGTGCAGATAGCCGGGGCAGTGTCGCCTTTTGTGTTTGGTGGTCTAGGCCCAGGAACCTCGGCAAAGACCTACATCGAGCGCGCCAGCCTGCAGGGAGAGGTGATGGGAAGGATTCTGGCCGTGCTGATGGTGGAGGAGGTTTGCGGCGATGCGGTGGCCAACAAGCTCGAGTCGTGCATCGGCCACATGCAGGAGCAAATCTTGAAGCAGCTTCGCTCGAAAATGGTCGGAGCGGTCAAGTCTGCCTGAGACTGGCGACATGCCACAAGCGTTGATCCTGGTCAGAAAAATATGGGGGGCATCATTTGTGAGGATACCCCGATTAACTTTATTTAGTTTATTGAACCACCCAAGGTGTTAAACAGCTCGTCAATAGAGGGGGTTGAGTCAATGTGCGGCTGTCTATTGTCTTTCCATCTTTCATATTCGTGTGAAGCTTGCTCGTCTTGATAGGCTTCTAGCTCGCCTATTTTTTCTGAAATCCACATTCGCTCTAGCGATACGTCCACTTCAATGGCTTCTCCCAAAGTAGTTAAGTTTTCCTCAAAAGACTCACAGTCCGATACGGATTCTATCTCGGACAGCTCATCTTTGAAGTTTTCGTCAAGGTATCGCTCTATTATTTCGCCTAATTGCTTAGTCCGAGAATGGCACGAACGTTGGGGGAGGATTTCGAGGAGTGTGCATAGCTCGCTTGACTGCGGGTTGATCTGTGCGTGTTCTAATAATAGGTCGATAATTTTGTCGAGGAAATGGTCTCTATCGTTTGCGAGTAGAGACTTGTTCGTGTGGAGCTTTTTAAATACTTCCGCTCCACGAATGATATTCGGTTCTGATCCTGTGGACCAATCATTTACCAAGGTTTGGAGCGCTTCGAGCGCAATTTCCTGCATGCGGTCGGTGCATATTGTAGCGGCTATTTGCAATATTAGATCGGCTCGCCCTTCACGAGAATTGGAAAAGTAGTAGTAGATGTCGGGCTGATGTTCAATCACGCTCTTGGATTTTGTGAGTCTTTCAAGGGTCGCTTCTAAAATGTTCGACTCACGCAATAGGAATTCAGAAATGGTGGTGTTTCCGGAAGCTTGGGACAATGCCCATATGCGGTGGAGTTGAGGGAATCGGTCAATAGCCTGCATCAAGTCCCTCAGGTTAGATGTGTCCTGTCGAATCACTTCGTTCAACATATCTAAAACTGACGGGTTAATGAATTCTAATTTTGTGTCCAGGCGAACAAAGGAACCGCTGACTTCAACTAGCGATTTTCTCCAATCGCTGGGCTGGCTACGGAATCCATAATGTTTTGAACGGATGCGGTGAAGGGTGCTGTAACACCTCTCCAAATTCTTCAGATCTGTTTTTCCGCCACATAGATAGAGAGATAACAGTGTGGTTCTGGCGGCGTCGCTAATCTGATTTTCGTAAGCGTAAGACCAAATCTCTGCTGGGTTGTCCAGTAAGTTTTCTATAAAGTTCTGATATTGGTCTGCAGGAGTTGATCTAATTCGATGGTACGAGGATAGCCACTCTATGAGTCGAGGATTGAATTTTGCGTGTTTTACTATGGTTGAATAATAGCGGTCTTTTATAAGGGCTGCGATATATTCGCGGGGGAGGTCGCTGAAATATATATGGTTGTAGAGGATCAAGGCTCGTTGGATCTGGCTGTAATCTGATATTTCAAGAATGCAATGCTTGTCTATTATTGTTGAGTGTTTGAGCTTCTCTGAAATCGCTATTGCTTGCCTAAGGATATGCTCGCGGGTGGTCATGATCAGAGCCGCATTTGTTGAGCGTTGCACTAACTCAATGAAATCGAGAATTTCTCTATCTTCGTTGCGAGTGAATGATGATCCGCTCTCCCCGAGGAACGTAGCCCCTATGAAATCATCATAATAGAATATCTGTTTTTTCCCTTTCTGAAAGCGCTCTCGACCACTCCGAAAGCCGTCCACAATAGAAATTACTTCATAACCCTTTTCTAGGTAGTAGAATAGCAACATCTTGGCCAGGCTGGTTTTACCTACCCCGGGCGCACCAGAGATGATGGCGACGTGCTCTGTTTCCAACATGCGTAGCGCTCTGGGAAAAGCCTCGCTACTGACATAACGTTGTATATCTCTGTGTACACGCTGGACGTCGAATTCACTTTGAGTTACTGATGCATTATGAATTACGCGATCGAGAACTACTTTGCTAGCGAGCCATAGTTTGTAGTGCGTCATCTCTACGCTCGGGAATAGAGTGAGGAGATTATTTATATCGTTTTGGCTGATTATGTCTTCGGTGGTGAGGTATGGGTCAAATATTTCGACTATGTCATCTTTATTGCCGGGTGTAAGTCCGACAGAGGTTACCAGGATATATCTGGTGGGACTAAGCGCCTGGACTTTTTTGGCTTCTTTGCTAAGGCTGCTGAGTAGGCCGGGAAATCCTGTTCCGTTGTAATGCTTGCATTGGACAATCGTATTTTGAGAGCCGCGTGAAATACGGAAATCAATCCCCCCGTCTTTTCCAGACTTGAAAGATTCTAAAATTATCTTGTCACGCGCTTGGATGAGGTCTCGGGCAAGCTCCTCGAAATCGTATGGGGAAAGCTGCTTGAAATCGTAGGTAGGCATGTTTTGGCGTCCGTCCAGCTGGGCTCTTCCTCGTTGCGCAGGTAGACATTCGATCTTTAGCGCAACCGTTATAGACTAGAAAAATCTGCGTTGGTCCTTCGTGCTTGGAGCTTATCACCATCAGTACATTGGGGGTATCTCAGGGGGTAAGCACCTTTAACTTCTCCCTAAGTCCCTTGTCATACCAGGGCTAGCCAAATGATTTGACATCCCGAAGAAGAACACGAAATCGACAATTGCCGCCGGCATCATGCTGACGGCATTGATCTTGAACTGGCGGCACGACGAGGAGTTGCTGATCATCGCGCCGACGATCGAGGTCGCGGCCAACAGCTACAAGCCAGCCGCCGGCATGGTGCGAGCCGATCTAGAGCTCAGCGAGTTGCTTCATGTCCAGCACCTCATTCGCACCATTACCCACCGCGTGAACAACGCGGCGCTCAAGGTGGTGGGGGCCGACACCGACACGGTCTCGGGCAAGAAGTCCGGCAAGATTTTGATTGATGAGGTTTGGGTGTTCGGCAAGCGGCCGAATGCCGATGCCATGCTGATGGAAGCCACGGGTGGTCAGATATCCCGGGACGAAAGTTTCGTCATCCTACTGTCGACCCAAAGCGACGAGCCGCCGGCCGGTGTCTTCGAGGAAAAGCTGAGCTATTACCGGGATGTTCGCGATGGCGTGGTCGATGACCGCAAGTCGCTGGGGATCTTGTACGAGTTCCCCGAGGCGATGCTCAAGAGCAAAGCCTGCCTTCAGCCTGAAAACTTCTATGTCACCAATCCCAACATGGGACGCTCCGTCAGCCGTGAGTGGCTTGAAGACAGCATGGCGAAAGAGCTCCGCAAGGACGAAGGGCAGAAGTGATCGGCGAGCGCGCTGCGCGCCGGGAAGAACATTGGAGCGCAGATGCGCAGCAAGAGCCGAGGGTAAGAGCGCATGAAGAGAGACCGATTGCTGATGCTGGTGCTGCTGACGCCGATGCTGCTGGCCAGCGGCTGCGCAGTGAGTCCGCCCAGTTCGCTGCCGCCGTCAGTTGCTCCGGCAAGGATACCGCCGCTGTCGCCAGAGGCGAGGCAGCCACCCGCACCGCCATGGTGCTCTACGACCTGCTCAGCCGGTCTGTCGAAACGAATCGATAACTGGCGCAGGCTTATGACGAAGCCAGGATTGCCGGCCAGCAGTGCGAGCGTGAATACGACGCCCTAAAAGCGGGATAGCTATTTTATTATTCTCATGAATCGAGGAAGTCTTTTTTTGTCCGGTCCATATGTTTGTGCCGCTTGTCCGATGAAAATATTTGGGCAGTCATCGATAAGCACTTTTAGCTTATGGAGATATTCCTCTCCCAAATCTACTACATCCCTAGAATCAATCGCTTCTCTATAATTTTCAGGTACAGACAGGAAATAGCTTTTTACGTCAGCTAGATCTTTTGGCAAGTCTACATAAAACTTCTCTATGCTTCCGTCAGACATCGGGATGTACCAGCCGCTCCCACCGTAGACGTCACCGACGAACATTCCCTTTGCACCGGGAGGCTTCGTGGCCGACTTGAGAAGGTCTTCTGTACTCCCGTTTAATGTTGCTTCGACCATGGTTCTTAGTTCGCCGACCTTAAGTATAGTATTACGTAACTCAAGGAAATATCTCATGACTTTGTCCTGAGACATTGCTTCTTGATGTGGAGCGTACCACTCATCGAAGCCTTCAACCTTCCCACGAAGATTCTGAAGTACAAATGTCACAGATCGTCCGAAAACTACCAAATTGCGAATTCCCGATAGCTTTCTTGGTCCGTCCTTGGCTTTCACATCGTCCAAGCCGTATGAGGCGGCCTGAAGCGTGTCTTCGGCATTTTTAAGAATAGAAATAACGATTGCATTATCCCATTGCTGATCTCTCATTCGGATGTAGATAGATCGTCTGTTTTCGTTTGGGAGCTATTGTGGGTTGCGGTAGAAACTGGGGGGGGGGGCTGTGTTTTTGTACAGTGTTGGTGTCCCATGTACTTCCTCCTCGTTCGCCGCCGCGTGAATGGCGTGGCCATACCAACAAGCCAGTTCGGGAAGGTTCAGCCCCTGCGGGCGGACATCCACATGGGCAATCACCACAGCGAGCCGCTGGGCCGGGTTTCGACCCAGGCCTGGGTTTTAAACCCGCCGCCGGGTCCGGTCATCATCCCGCGGCTGCATGATGCCAAGGTCAACGGCATGGCCAGCTCGGCATCAACATCAACGGGGTGTAGGGGGGCGACGGCGTGCTCTACGCGCAGTCCTAGTGGTGCAGGGCAGAATGATGGCCAGGATACCGGAGGAGTAGTTTTGTGATGCTATCGGAATGCCAGGCTGCAACGCGGCATCCGTGTTCCCAGGAAGCCGACCATTGACTAATGCGGCCGCTTGTATTTGATAAGAATGGACGAACTAGCCAATCAGCAACTGCTTCCACTTTCGTCTTCCGTAGGTAAGTAATTGGTGATTAGCTGCTTTGTCCAATAAGTCCGTTAAGAGTACTTCCAAGTTCTTTCCACATGGTAGCTGGCGCTCCGGTGGCTATGGCTATGGAGTCCGCTATGGCTCCGATAACTGAAAAGATTTTATTTCCGAAGTCGGTGCTCATAGAGTTCTTAAAATGAGAGTCAGTGAACATATGGCCGGCAACTAATTCAATGGATTCAATCACTGGGACTACTCCTGTGATTTGGTAGTCTTCGAGCGCCGCAAGTATTCTTCTCAACGCTTTTACTAGGTAGTTCTTAGCCTTTGGCTCCAGCTGGCTTGCAAGCGTCTCATCAATTAAGTTGGATATGCTATTCCTGAATTCGCCAATCAGACTAGTGTCTATTTCTGCTGGCGCAGAAATACCGATCATTTGTTCCATGACCCTTAAGAAATCGCTATGCTTTCGGCTGTATCCATTTATAAATGTTTGAATATTACTATTTAGCTGTTGGCTCGTAAGTGCAGTGACAAAATTTATGTGCCATTGAGACGTTTGGTCCTTTAATGCTGGGAATCTTTCATTCATTAGAAGGACTGCATCAAGGGAAATGCCCATCAACTGGCTCAGCTTCATCACCAATTTCGCATCATCCCCAGCCTCAATACCTAATGCAGAACACCATGCGTTTTTGCAAGGAGTGTTGGCTTGGGTGCCATGAATGGATCCCAGGATGGCGAGAATCCTAGACGCTGGGTTGTCATATGTCATTGGTGTTCCTTGCTCGTTGATTCCGTTCTGGCCGAGGCGAGGAATCCTGCCTGGCGGTGATGTTGCAATGCTATCAAGGATCTTGGGGGAATTTTGGGGGAATGTGTCCCCCTAATGATGTGGTGCGCTGCTGCGTTTATTTTTGTTTAAGTATCTGATTTTATTTGGTTTACAGATTTTTTTTCCAGAAAAAATGAAACAAAAAACGGATTCAAAATCCGTTGTACTGGCAACAGTACCTAGGGTTCAAATCCCTATCTTTCCGCCATTCAAGATCAAGCCCCTGGAAGCGAAAGCTTTCGGGGGCTTTTTCGTTGAGGCTTACTTTTTCATCATCCCCAACTCAGCATCATCCAACAGCGCCTTGGCCATTGCGCTCAGGTAATGCGAGGCCCAGATCAGTTGCTGGTCGCCGTCCATCAGGCCGGTGATGATCAGGTCGCGCACGTAACCCATCAGTTCGGAGGCCTGTTCGCGGGCGTCCTGGCAGGGGATGCCGGGTTCGATACGGAACAGCGGGTGGGTGTTGTTTTCGCCTTGGTAGAAGCAGGTTTTGCCGACTGTGGTGGGCTCTTTTGTGTTGTCGGTGGGCATTGTTTTGTTTCCCTGGATTCTGGGTTGCCTGGGCTGGCCTCTTCGCGGGCACGCCCGCTCCCACAGGTACTGTGCAGTGCGTGACGGCTGTGGTGACCCTGTGGAAGCGGGCGTGCCCGCGAAGAGGCCTGACCTGCTAATGCAAGGTGTGAGGCTCTGGGGGTAAATGCGGCCGCATCTGCAACTGCATCAACGCCGACTCGACCAGCCCCTGTACCGCTTCCATTTCATGGATCACGGCCTGCATCACGATCGAGCTGTGGGCGGTGGGTTTGAGTTGCACGGATTGGCGGGCCACGGACAGGGCGCAGAGTACGTACTCTGAGGACTGGACCAGGGTGTCTTGCAGGATCTGGGTGGAATGGGGGGAGTAGGGTGGATCGGGGACTGTCTTGCGCATGTAAGCTCCTTGGGTAGTGGAGCCGCCTGGCAACGCTGTCAAACGAATGGAGGCAGCTATACATGGGTTGACAGACCGGTACCCAAGGACCCGGCGCACACGAATGTGCCCCATGCACAGCTGCCATCAAGCGCTGCAACGGAAACTTGAGTAGTCGGCCTGTCAAAGCCGGTCGCTGATTTCACAACGACGAGCCGAGACTAGAGCGCGACCGAATCCGTCGCAACCGTTTGAGCGGGTTGGCAGTATGTTTGGGAAACGCCCTACAAGGAAGGGGATAATTCTGAGTAGAAGTTGTAGGACGGATTTCTACTAAGCAATCAGACAGGCTTCCTGCAACATTTTGTCTTGAACTGCCGATAGCACCTTGGGCTACAATGCGGCCCTCTACTACACCACTCACGCCCAGGCCAAACGCCGTAATGATTACGCGCGCTGGGCGATGACTTTATCTGACATGGATTCGTTGGATGCTTCGCGCCGTACTGGTCTTCTTTTTTGCCCCGCGCCGGGCGGCTGAATTGCCGCTCGCGACCAGTGCCGCGCCCCCTCTCAAATTCCCGCACACCTTCGCCTGCCGCCGCCTGCCATTGGCTGCGGTACGCGGCTGTGCGCCCCATCGACAATGGAGTGCTCCACTTGCGTAAGAAATTCGTCGCGTCCCTTCTGGCGGTCGCCATCGCTTCTACCACGGCCTGTGCACAGCTCGGGATCAGCAAAGAGCAAGCGGGCACGGTGATCGGTGGCCTGGCTGGCGTTGCCATCGGTTCGACCTTGGGCAGTGGCAACGGCAAGATTGCCGCCGCGCTGATCGCGGGCGGGATTGGCGCCTACGTCGGCAACCGCATCGGCAACATGCTCGATGAGAAGGACCAGCAGGCCCTGGCGCTGCGCACCCAGGAAGTACTGAGCCAGCAGCAGGCTACGGCCAGCGCCCAGCCCGTGACCTGGAAGTCCGACCACTCTGGCGCCAGCGCGCAGATCGTGCCGGGCAAGGAATACACCAAGACCAAGCAGGTCGAGGTCAAGCGCGCGCCCAAGATCCAGGCCGTGCCGTCGATGAAGCTGATCAACGAACCGTACGTGACCACCAGCGACAACCTGAACGTACGCGCCGCGCCGAACGCCTCTGGCGAGAAGGTCGGCAGCCTGAAGAACCACACCGAGTTCACCGCAGTGGGCGCCACCGGCGACTGGATCCTGGTCGGGCGCAAGGGGGTGACCGTGGGCTACGTGCACAAGGACTACGTGGAGCCCAAGGCGCAGGCCGTGGCCAAGCGCGTGACCCCGGCGGTAAACCTGGACGAGCTGGACGTCGCCGCCAGCAAGGAAACCCAAGCCTTCGACCTGGACTCGCTGCAGTCGCTGCCCACCCAGACCGTTGCCGCCGAAGCGGCCTGCCGCCCGGTCACCGTCAGCCTGAAGGCGCAAAACGGCAAGACCGAACAAGAGCAGAACACCTTCTGCAAACAAGCCAACGGCACCTGGGAACTGATCTGAGGACTCCATGAAAAAGCACGCGCTCGCGCTGGCTGTGATCGGCGCTTGTGGTCTGGTACCGCAAGCGTTCGCCCATGAGCTGGCCTATTCCAAGAAAGACAACATCAAGGTCGAAGTGCCTGGCGATGCCAGCACCTGGTGCAAACCCCAGGTCGACCTGACCATCAGCCGCCCAGCCTGGGATAACCAGGAACTGCTGACGGGCCTGCTGAGCAAGCTGCCGTTCGTGTTTGCCAAGGACTGCTCGACCGCCAAGGTGAGTTGGAAGGCAGTCGATGGCAACGGCAAGCTTTACGCCAGCGGCTCGGGCAATGCCAGCAACCTGGGGCTGGTGACACTGGCTGCTGCACCTGCCGTTGCCGCCCCGGCGCCTGCTGCACCGGAACCGGTACCGGAACCGGCAGCGGAGCAGGCACCTGCACCTGCCACGGCAGAGGCCCCGGCAGTTGCCGAACCCGCCCCCGCGCCGGCACAACCGGCACCGGCGCCCGCCGTAGCGGCAGAACCAGCGCCTGCTGCGCCCGCCCAAGCCCCTGCTGCACCACCCGCGGCGGCCCCAGCCCCAGCAGTGGCCGCAGCCCCCAGCTCGGACTTTGGCCGCCCGGTGGTCCTGGCAAACCCCAACCTGATGCAGGTAACCGACGGCGCCGGCTGCAAATGGGTGCTGAGCAAATCGATCATCGGCGCAGGCGACACCCTGTCGTTCGGCACCACCCCGGCCATGCCGTGCCCGGCCTCCGGCTTTGGCCAAGGCAGCTTCGACAGAATCAGCTGGAAAGCGGTGGGTACCTATCGCGGCGATAACTGGGACAAGGTCTATGCCCACCCCAGTGGCCTGATCTTCACCAAGCGCCTGGAGGCCGCAGTGAAGGACAAGGCGGTTTCCTACCTGACTGCCGACGCAGACCAGGCCGCATTCCTGGTGGGTGAGATCCCCGGCCGGCAGATGAAGGTGTACCTGACCTTCAGCCGTTCCAGCTACGGCGTATTGCGCCCGTTCGGCAGCGACCCGTACTACGTGGCGGTCACCCCGGACGAATCATTTGCCCTGGACCCGGCCAAGTACAAGGAGGCCGCGCTGGAGATCTTCGACCTGGTCAAGACCGCCTCGCCGTCCACCACCGATGTGGCCACCCTGTTGATCGTCAAGAACATCTCGGCCATCACCAACAGCCTTTGGGGCAATGACGCGCAGAAGATCACCCGCAACCGCATCGGCCTCAACCGCCAAGGCCTGTTCTTCGATGTGCGCGACGGTGCCAACTGGGCGGTACAGCGTGAGCAGCAACGCCAGCGCGAGCTACGCCAGCGCCAGCAGGAACTGGCGCGCGTGCACACCCGAGTGCTGGAGCGCTACCAACAGTTGCAGGACGGCATGAGCGAGTTCAAGGGGCGTGAAACCGAGGCACTGGCGCAGATGGCCGGCATCAAGGTGCGCTTCGCGTCGCCACTGGAGCAGCAGAACCCGGCGACCTCGGCCACTGTGGCGACGATGATGGTGCATGTGACCGGCAAGCAGGGCGACTTCTACAGCATCGACTTCCCGAGCAAAGGCCGCCTGGTCGCGGACGAGGAATACGGCGAGGGCTGGTACGTAACCCAAGTGGCCAACGCCACGCCGTACTACCCGCTGGACGACGGCCGCGCGGTGCCCACCTACCGCGCCTACAGCGCCGGCGAGCCTGCGGCCTGCAAGCAGGAACACTGTGCCGACCGCGTATCGTTCGGTGCCGTGCTGGCCAAGGAATTCCCCAACGCCGGCATCGATTTCAGCTGGACCCCCGAGGTCTCTCAACAGTACGTGAACGACTGGAACAACGCTTCCGCCATGGTCCAGTGAGGCAAACACCATGATCAAACAGATGAACAAGAAGCAGCTGCTGATGGGCGGTGTGGCCGCAGCGGTGTTGGTGCTTGGCGGTGGCTATGCCCTGCTTTCCAGCTCGGGCAAGAAGGCTGCGATGGCCTACTACGACGACTTCAAGGAGCGCTACTTCCTGGAAGACGTCTTGTCCGAGGGCGACATTTCCTACTCGGCGTTTTCCGGCAACCTGACCGTGGCCGACCCGGAGATCCGCGTGGCCGCTGCACAGACCAACGGGGCTCAGCAGTTCATGCGCGGCCTGTCAGGCCTGATGGAGTCGGTACAGGGCAGTGCCGCCGAGGAAGGCCTGGCCGGTTGGGCCAAGTACCAGCTCAGTGCCAGCCGTGATGTGGCCGGCGTGTACCTGAAGGCCGATGCGCTGAAGCTGGCGCACGACGGGGACAGCAAGGACGGCAGCATCCATGTGCAGTTGCTGGGCATGCAGATGGGCAACCCGTTCGTGGCCACCAAGGGCGCCGAGGTGGTATTGGTGGCCGATGTCAGCGACGAGATCCAGCCACGGGCCGAGCTGCTCGCCAACGGGCGCGCCGCCCCGTCGAGTTTCAACTGGGGCGGCAACATGGCCGTGCGCCAGCCGGTGACCGGTGCCTTCCTGGTCAGCAGTACCGGCGACTTTGGTACCACGGTCGACCTGGACTTCACCATCAAGCGCTCCAGCGACGGTGAAGGCTCGATGACGTTCGTAGTCACCCACCGCAACGACGGCTCCAAGGTCGGTGAGATCGTGCGCAAGGCCGAGTTCCAGTCGCTGCCGGAGCTGGACGATGTTGAAACCCAGCTCAAGAGCGCCCTGAGTGCCATGGTGATCGGCGCCTACAGCGCGTATTCCGGCCAGGCGGTGCTGGCGGAGGCGGTGAGCGGCTTTGCCCGCAAGGCCAAGGTCGAGAACTACACCTTGAGCTACAGCGGCTTCAAGCCGCTCAAGCAGGCGTTCAACGATTACCAGCAGCGGGTTCCCAAGGCCAAGTTCGCGGCATTCTGCCAGGATGTGGGGCTGTCATCGTGGAGCAGTGATTTCGGCGCGAAGGCGAAGAACCACAGCGACTCCGAATGTGCCATCGGGCAGAAGCTGGTCGAAGACGGCAAGTTCGAGGAAACCTATACCTTCAAGGAAGGCAAGAGCCTGTTCGCGGCAGTGTTCGTGAGCAAGGCGTACCAGCTGGAAACCGATTGATGGGGATGGGCTGAGCATTTAAGACCCTGCGACTTGGATCCAATGCTCAGTTTCTGTATCATCCCGCCGCCATCAGATGATGGCCGCAAATGTTTCATTTAAAGGACTTAGTAATGAAAAAGCTGTTCAAGGCCACTGTAGCCGTTGCTGTCGTTTCGGGTGTTGCCCTGCTGTCGGGTTGCACTGGCCAGGTTTACAACCAACCGAAAAACTGCACCTACGACTACCTGTTCCACCCTTCGGTTTCCATCTCCAAGATCATCGGTGGCTGCGGCCCGATCGATAAACTGCCTCAGCAGCAGTAATCTTGGCGGTACCCTGATCGCGCCCCTTGCGGCGTGATCCAATGCCCCCGGTCATGCAAATGACCGGGGGTTTTTGTTTTCCCGGCAAGGGTTACCAGCGCAGCGAGACGGTGCCGAGCAAGGTGCGCTCTTCACCCCAGTAGCAGCGCCCGGCGTTATTGCAGCCTGCCACGTATTCTTTGTCGAACAGGTTGCGCGCGTTCACCTCTACCGACCAGTTGTAGTCTATCTCGTAGCCTACCTTGGCGTCCACCAAGGTTACGTCACCCGTATCCAGCGTGCCGTACAGGCTGGCGGGGGTGTAGGCGAAGGTGCTGTCGAAGTGGCGCACACCGCCGCCAAGCTGCAGGCCCTTGAGCAGCCCGTCACGCCAGCGGTAGGTGCCCCATACCGATGCCTGGTTGCGCGGCACGCCGGTCATCTGGTGGTCTTCGTACAACGACCCAGCCACGTCCTTGGTAATGCGCGAATCGGTGTAGGTATAGGCGGCCGTCAGGTTGACGTGCTCGCTGAGGTCGCTGTTCAGTTCAAGCTCCACACCCTTGGCGCGGCTGGCGCCGATCTGACGGTAGTCACCCACGGCCGCGTCGTAGAGCACATCGTCCTTTTTGCGCAGGTCGAACACCGATGCGGTAACGGCGGTGTTCCAGCCCTTGGGTTCGTACTTGATGCCGAGTTCGTACTGCTCGCTGGTGGTGGGGTCGAGTGGGCCGCTTCTGCTTTCGGTCTGCTGGGTCGGGGCGAAGGCGGTGGCATAGCTGGCGTACGGTGACAGGCCATTGTCGAACTGGTACATCACGCCGGTTTGCCAGGTGAACTTGCTGTCCCAGCTGTTCATGTCGGCCGCGGCGTTGAGGGTGCCTGCCTTGTTGCGGTACTGGCTGTTGACCCGGTCCAGGCGCCCGCCCAGCAGCAGCACCCACCGGTCGACCTTGGTTTGCAGCTGGCTGTAGAGGCCGTACATGGTCTGTTCCAGCAGGGCGTTCTGCACAGGCGTCGGCGTACTCGGCTTGCCGTTCCAGACCGGCGCGAATACGTTGATAGTGCCGCCGTTGCCGGCATCCCAGTCCTGGTTGAATGAGGTGCGGTCCAGGCTCAGCCCTGCCAGCACGGTGTGGTCGAAGGCGCCGGGGGTGAAGTGGCCTTCGAACTGGTTGTCCAGCGAGTAGGCGATGGACTTGTTATAGCGGTCGTAGGCCGTGTTGCCGAGGGTACTGCCGAAGCCGTTGTCGTTCAGGTTGCCTGGCCACATTTCCTGGCGGTCGATGCGCGACTGCAGGTAGCGCGAGTTCTGGCGGAACTGCCAGGTGTCGTTGAAGCGGTGGCTGAACGCGTAACCCAGGCTCCAGGTTTCCCGCTCGAAGTTGTCCCAGTCCGGGTTGCCGGACAACTGGTCCTTGTCGATCTTGCCGTTGGGGTTGTGCAGCAGGGTACCGGCGGCGGGGAAGCCCAGCTCCATCAGGGTGCGGTCGCGCTGATAGGTGGCCAGCACGGTCAGGCTGTTGTCATCATCGAAATTCAGCGTCAGCGAGGGGGCAAGGTACAGGCGGTCGTCGGGCTGGTGGTCGACCTGGGTGTCGGCGTTGCGGCCCAGCATCACCAGGCGGCCCAGTACATTGCCCGCATCGGTCAATGGCCCGGAAATGTCCACGCCCAGCTGGCGGCGGTTGTGCGAGCCGTAGCTCAGTTGCACTTCCCCGCGGGGCTCGGCGGTGGGCTGCTTGCTGACCAGGTTGACCACGCCGCCGGGGGCGTTTTCACCGTACAGGATCGAAGTCGGCCCGCGGAACACTTCCACCCGCTCCAGGCCATAGGGTTCGCTGCTGGTGTCGTAGCGGTTGCCCTGTACCCGCAGGCCGTCGCGCAGCAGGCCATAACCGTAATCGGTAGCGTTGAAGCCGCGGATGAAGAACAGGTCGCCGGCCTGGCCATCGCCGCCGGCGAAGGGCGGCGAGAAAATGCCCGGCACATAGCCCAGCACTTCGGTGAGGGTTTGTGACTGCTGGTCGTCCAGGCGCTGGCGGGTCACCACCGAGACAGAGCGTGGGGTATCGGCCAGGGCGCTGCTGGTCTTACTGGCCGTGCTGCTGGCGACCGCACGGTAACCCGTGTCGCTCTGGCCGTTGCTGACCAGCAGGGTGGCTGCATTGATCGCGGTAGCGTCCAGTTGCAGGGCGTTGCCCTCGGCCAGCGGTTGCAGCACATAGCCGGCGTTGCCTTGTGCAACCGCTTGCAAGCCACTGCCCTGTAGCAGGCGGGCCAGGCCTTGGGCCACGCTGTAGCGGCCTTGCAGGCCCTGGCTGAGCTTGCCGGCGGCCAGCTCGTTGCTGCCGGCCAGGTAGATGCCGGCCTGGCTGCTGAACTGGTTGAGGGCGCTGGCCAGCGAGCCGGGGGCGATATCGAAGCGGGTTTCGGCGGGCTGTTCGGCATGGGCCAGGTTGGCCGGCAACATCAGCGGTGCGGCGGCACACAGCGAAAGGGGCGCGGCAAGCGCCAGGCGAAGCATGGGTTGGAAGGGCGTCGGCATGCGGGTCTCTGGAGTCGGTAAGGTGAGTTGGACGGGCTATGCCGGGTTAACCGAACGCGATTGGAAAAAGGGAACTGGCTTGGCATTATTTTTCATGACTGATGAACACCGCGTCGCCTGCTTCGCGGGCTCGCCCGCTCCCACAGGTACTGCGCCGGCTTCGAGTTCACGCTGTCTCTGTGCGAGCGGGCATGCCCGCGAAGAATCCAGCGCGATGCAAGGCGCTGGGTTCAAAGGTGTTCAGGTATCAAGCCGGCTCGACTGTGACCCACCACGGCGTCAGCCGCTGCACCCGCACCGGCAGTGCCGCTTGCAGCAATTCCAGCGCCCGGTCGGTATCGTTGAGCGGAAACGCCCCCATCACCGACAACGTCGCCACCTCCGGGTGCCAGCCCAGGTGCCCATGGCGGTAGCGCCCAAGGGTTTGCAGCAAATGCGCCAAGGGCATGCCTTCGGCGTTCAGCCTGTGCTGAACCCACGACTCGCCTGCGCTTTGCGCCGCGCGGGTAGCGCCCACGGCCCGCGCATTGAACGCCACCTGCTGCCCGGCCTGCACAGTGCGGCGTTCGCCGCCAAGCGCGGTGCACACCTCCACAGCGCCGGCGTACACGGCCAACCGGGTGTTTTCGCCCTGCTGGCACACGGCAAAGCGCGTACCCAGGGCTTGCATGCGCCCTTGCGCGGTGTCGACGAAGAACGGCCGGCGCGGGTCGTGGGCCGTTTCCACCAGCAGTTCGCCGAAGCGCAGCGCCAACACCCGGCTGCGCGGGGTGAACTGCAGGTCCACGGCACTTTGTGCGGCCAGCCACAGTTGGCTGCCATCGGCCAGGCGGGTTTCGCGGATTTCACCGATGCCAGTGGCCAGGTCTGCCCCCCAACCCGCCAGTGGTGCGCCTTGCCAGGCCCGCCAGCCCAGCAGCGAGCCCGCGCCCAGCACCAGCAGCGACTTGAGCCCGCTGCGCCGGCTGAAGCGGCGCGCGTCCTGCTGGCGCAATGCCTGGCTGGCCGCCACCCCTTCGCCCTGTAGTGGGGCAAAGCGCTGGCCCACCCGCTGCACATAGTGCCAGGCCGCCTGATGGTCGCTGTGCTGCTGCAGCCAGTGCAGCCATTGCTGGTGCAACTGAGGGGTGGCATGTTCGTCCTGCAATTGCACGTACCAGTGGGCGGCCTGCTGCAGGCTGGTGTGGCTGAGCGTGTGCGCGGGTGCGGTCATGGCGTTACTCCACCAGCAAGCCGTCAAGTTCGGCTTCCAGAATGGCGCAGTGCAGAAACGCCTGGGCCAGGTACTTCTTGATCATGCGTTCGCTCACGCCCAGGTGGGCGGCAATGTCGCGGTAGGCCAGGCCGTCTATCTGCGCCAGCAGGAACGCCTGGCGCACCTTGCCCGGCAAGCGCAGCAGCATGGCATCTACCTCGTGCAGGGTTTCGACGATGATCGCGCGTTGTTCGGGGGAGGGCTGCACGGCCTCGGGCTGCAGGGCCAGGTACTGTAACCAGGCGTGCTCCAGCTTCTGCCGGCGCCAGTGGTCCACGCACAGGCCGCGGGCGATGGTCGCCAGGTACGAGCGCTGGCCACGCTCGCCACCCTGCGGCAGCGGGCGTTTGAGCATCCGCACGAAGGTGTCCTGAACCAGGTCGGCGGCATCGCAGCGGCAACCCAGCCGGCGGTACAAAAAGCCGAGCAGCCAGCGCGAATGGCTGTGGTACAGGCGATGAAGCGGGTGATTCAACTCGGGTATCGAAACCACGGCGGCATCCGGCGCGAGCGCGAAAGGGTGCGAATGAGAAATGATCGCAATAGTAGGGCTGTCGGCGCAATACTGCAATCGGCAAGATGTTTTGCCTGCGCGCCATGGGACAACCTGCCGCCTTGACGTAAAGGGCTGCAATTTGTTTGTGCAGGCATTTCAAGTACAATCGGCAAAACGATTCAGCCAAGTCAGTCAATTCGACAAAAGGCAGGGTCGTTTTCTCGTTCTCTAGCTGCTGAACAATGATCAATAACAAGCCTGCGCTGAAGAACACGCTTTACTTGGGCCAGCCACAGGCCCTCCCTCTGTTCTTATGACTGGAATTGATCAATGTTCAAGAAAGCTGGCAAGACCTTGCTGGGTCTGGCTGTCGCTGCAAGCTGCATGCAAGCGCACGCCGCAGAAACCAAGAAAGTCGACGTACTGCTGGTCGGCGGCGGCATCATGAGCTCCACCCTGGCCGTGTGGCTGCACGAGCTGGAGCCAAGCTGGTCGATGGAAATGGTCGAGCGCCTGGACGGCGTGGCCGAAGAAAGCTCCAACGGCTGGAACAACGCCGGTACCGGCCACTCGGCGCTGGCCGAGCTGAACTACACCCCGGAAGACAAAGACGGCAACATCAATATCTCCAAGGCCATCGAAATCAACGAGGCCTTCCAGATTTCCCGTCAGTTCTGGTCGTGGCAGGTCCGCCAGGGCGTGCTGAAGAACCCGCATTCGTTCATCAACACCACCCCGCACATGAGCTTCGTCTGGGGCGATGACAACATCAAGTTCCTGAAGAAGCGTTACGACGCGCTGCAGGCCAGCCCGCTGTTCCGCCCGATGCAGTACTCCGAGGACCACGCGCAGATCGCCAAGTGGGTCCCGCTGATGATGGAAGGCCGCGACCCTAGCCAGAAGCTGGCCGTGACCTGGACGCCAATCGGCACCGACGTGAACTTCGGCGAGATCACCCGCCAGTTCGTTGGCCACCTGCAAACCCAGAAAGGCTTCGACCTGAAGCTGTCCAGCGAAGTGCAGGACATCACCCGCAACAAGGATGGCTCCTGGCACGTCGAGTACAAGAACCTGAAGGACGGTACCGAGTCGGCCACCGACGCCAAGTTCCTGTTCATCGGTGCCGGCGGTGGTGCCCTGAAGCTGCTGCAGAAGTCGGGCATTCCAGAAGCCAAGGAATACGCAGGCTTCCCGGTGGGTGGCTCGTTCCTGGTCACCGAGAACCCGACCGTGGCCATGCAGCACATGGCCAAGGCCTACGGTATTGCTTCGACCGGCGCGCCACCCATGTCGGTACCGCACCTGGACACCCGCGTGCTGGACGGCAAGCGCGTGGTCCTGTTTGGCCCGTTCGCCACCTTCTCGACCAAGTTCCTGAAGAACGGTTCGTACCTGGACCTGCTGAGCACCACCACCCCCCACAACGTGTGGCCGATGACCAAGGTCGGTATCGAGCAGTACCCGCTGGTGGAGTACCTCGCTGGCCAGCTGATGCTGTCTGACGACGACCGCTTCGAAGCCCTGCGCACCTACTTCCCGAACGCCAAGAAGGAAGACTGGAAACTGTGGCAGGCCGGCCAGCGCGTGCAGATCATCAAGCGTGATGCCGAGAAGGGTGGCGTGCTGAAGCTGGGTACCGAAGTGGTGGCCTCCGAAGACCGCACCATCGCGGGCCTGCTGGGCGCCTCGCCAGGTGCTTCGACCGCAGCGCCGATCATGCTCAACGTGCTGGAAACCGTGTTCAAGGAGAAGGTCGCTACCCCAGAGTGGCAGGCCAAGATCAAGCAGATCGTTCCGAGCTATGGCACCAAGCTCAATGATTCGGCAGCGGCCACCCAGAAAGAGTGGAACTACACCGCTGAAGTACTGCAACTGGAGAAGCCACCGGTGATCGACGCCAGCGTCGGTACCACCGTTGCGCCAAGCCAACCGGTTGAAAGCAAGCCAGAGAACGACATGGCGCTGTAATTGGCCGCCAGGTTGTGACCGAAAGCCACGGGGGTGACCTCGTGGCTTTTTTGTTGCCTGTTCGGGGCTGTTTGCGGCGCAGGGCAGGTATTACTGCTGGCGCAGAATGCACGCCAGCAACCCCGGGAAGCGGGCCTCCAGCATTTCGCTGCGCAGCGAATTCATATGGGTTGTGCCCACATTGCGGGTATGCACCAACCCTGCATCACGCAAGACGCGAAAGTGGTGGGACATGCTCGACTTGGGCCGGCCGCCGTCCAGTTCGCCGCACGTGGCTTCGGCCACACCGGCCAGCTGGCGCACGATGCCCATGCGCACGGGGTCGCTCAGGGCGTACAGCAGGCGCTCCAGCACCAGGTCTTCAGGGTTGGGATGTTTATAGGCTCGCATGCTGCACATGATACCGGGGGTTTCCATTATTGCCATAGTTCGATTATGATCGAACAATCGTATCCATATAGCCCGGGAGTTTTCTCATGTCCGCATTGTTCCAACCTTACACCCTCAAGGACGTCACCCTGCGCAACCGCATCGCCATTCCGCCGATGTGCCAGTACATGGCCGAGGACGGCATGATCAACGACTGGCACCATGTGCACCTGGCCGGCATGGCCCGTGGCGGTGCCGGCTTGCTGGTGGTCGAAGCCACGGCGGTGGCACCGGAGGGGCGCATTACCCCCGGCTGCGCCGGCATCTGGAGCGACGCCCATGCCCAGGCGTTCGTACCGGTGGTACAGGCGATCAAGGCAGCAGGTTCGGTACCGGGCATCCAGATCGCCCACGCCGGGCGCAAGGCCAGCGCCAACCGGCCCTGGGAAGGTGACGACCATATTGCCGCCGACGATGCCCGCGGCTGGGAAACCATTGCCCCGTCGGCCATTGCCTTTGGTGCACACCTGCCAAAAGTGCCGCGTGCCATGACTCTGGACGACATCGCCCGGGTCAAGCAGGACTTCGTCGATGCCGCCCGCCGTGCACGCGATGCCGGCTTCGAGTGGATCGAGCTGCACTTTGCCCACGGCTACCTGGGGCAGAGCTTCTTCTCCGAGCATTCCAACAAGCGTACCGATGCCTACGGTGGCAGTTTCGACAACCGCAGCCGCTTCCTGCTGGAAACCCTGGCGGCAGTACGTGAAGTGTGGCCAGAAAACCTGCCGCTGACGGCGCGTTTTGGCGTGCTGGAATACGACGGCCGTGATGAGCAGACCCTGGAAGAGTCGATCGAGTTGGCGCGCCGATTCAAGGCTGGCGGCCTGGACCTGCTGAGCGTGAGTGTCGGCTTTACCATCCCTGATACCAACATCCCATGGGGCCCGGCGTTCATGGGGCCGATTGCCGAGCGTGTGCGCCGTGAAGCCAAGCTGCCGGTGACGTCGGCGTGGGGTTTCGGTACCCCGCAGCTGGCCGAAGCGGCATTGCAGGCCAACCAGCTGGACCTGGTGTCGGTAGGCCGCGCGCACCTGGCCGACCCGCACTGGGCCTACTTTGCGGCCAAGGAGCTGGGGGTGGAAAAAGCCTCCTGGACCTTGCCAGCGCCTTATGCGCACTGGCTTGAGCGTTATCGCTGAGACACGCTCTGTGCGGGCTGCGTGGCGGCTGGGCCGCCCAGCGGCCCCCCGGGCCTAAAAACGGCCCAGCCGGTAAGCCGCCAGCTCGGCCCCGCCAGCCCGCTCAGCCAAACGCCCCACCCATTGCGCCGTGACCGCCGCCTGGGTCAACCCCAGGTGTTGGTGCCCGAACGCCAACAGCACCCGCCCGTCACACACACGGTCGATCACCGGCAGTGAATCGGGCAGCGAAGGCCGAAAGCCCATCCACGGCGTGGCGCCTTCAACACTCAGGTCCTGCTGAAACAAACCTTTGCTCAAGCGGTGCAACTGCCACGCCCGCTGCATGCTCGGCGGCGCCTCCAGCCCGGCGAACTCCACGGTGCCGGCCAGGCGCAGGCCTTCGGCCATGGGGGTCATGATGAACTTGCGCTCCAGCGAAGTGACCGCAAAGGGCAGGCGCTGGTGTTCGCCAGGCAGCATCAGGTGGTAGCCACGCTCGGTGTCCAGCGGCACCCGTTTGCCGGTCAGGGCCGCGGTGAGCCGTGCCGAATGCGCACCGCAACTGAGCAGCACCTGGCGGGCGTTGAACGTGCCCTGGGCGCTGGCCAGGCTGACCCCGCCGCTGTGCAGGTGGCCACCCTCTACCTGCGCTTGCACGAAGCGCACGCCGCTGGCCTTGGCCGCCTCGAACAACGCGCAGACCACCCGGTAGGGGTCGATGAAATGCCCGGTGTTGGGGAAAAACAACCCGCCAAGCAACGACTCGCTCAACTGGGGCGCGGCTGCGCGTACGGCGTGTGCCGACCAGTAATCCACGGGCACGGCCTGCTGTTGCAGGCGCGCCTGCAACGCCGCCAGCGCCTGCCGTGATTCGGGGCGCTCGAACACCAGCAGCGAGCCCGCTGCGTGAAACAGCTCGCTGCGCCCGATCGAGCCCAGCAGCTGTTGCCAGGCACCCAGGCTGGCTTCGTTCAATCGGCGAATGCCGGCCACGCTGCGCTGGAACGGCGCCGGGCGCAGGTTAAGCAGCAGCCGGGTGAACCACGGCATGGCCTTGGGCAGGTACTTCCAGTCCAGCCGCAGCGGGCCCATGGGGTCGAGCAGCATGCGTGGCAGGCGCTTGAGGATCGACAGGTCGGCAATCGGGAACACTTGCTCGGTCGCCAGGTGCCCGGCATTGCCGAACGAGGCGCCATGGCCGGGCGCCTGGCGGTCGAGTAGGGTGACCCGGCGGCCCTGACGGGCCAGTTGCAGGGCGCAGGCGACGCCGACGATGCCGGCGCCCACCACGGCGATATCGGTTTCAGCGGTTTGGTGCATGCTCAGCCTTCCCGTTTACCGTCCAGCAGGCGCCGCAGTTGCAGCGGGTTGGCCTGTTGCAGGGCCTGTGGCAGCAGCGCATCGGGGAAGTCCTGGTAGCACACCGGGCGCAGGAAACGCAGGATCGCCGCTGTACCCACCGAAGTGGTGCGCGCATCGGTGGTGGCCGGGAACGGGCCGCCATGCACCATTGCGTCACACACCTCGACCCCGGTCGGCCAGCCGTTGACCAACAGCCGCCCGGCCTTGCGTTCCAAGGTGGGCAGCAGGGCGCGGGCGCTGTCGATGTCGGCTTCGTCCAGGTGCAGGGTGGCGGTCAATTGGCCCTCCAGGTGTTCGGCAACCTGGCGCATTTGCTCATCGCTGCTGCAGGCGACCAGCAACGAGGCCGCGCCGAACACCTCGCCTTGCAACGCCGGGTCGGCAAGGAAGGCCTCGGCCTGGGTGACGAACAGCTGCGCCTGGCACTGGTTAGGGCCGGTGCCGCCCTGGCCGCTGGCGACGGGCTGGGCATTGGCGTTTTCCGCCAGGGCCGCGACGCCGGCCTGGTACGCACTGAAAATGCCCGGGGTGAGCATGGTTTGCGCGGCCGCCTGTTGCAGGTGGTGGCTGGCCGCACTGATGAAACGCTGCAAGGCCGGGCCTTGGCGGGCGATCACCAGGCCCGGGTTGGTGCAGAACTGGCCGGCGCCCTGGGTCAGCGACGCGACAAAGCTTTGCGCCAGTGCTTCGCCGCGGGCTTGCAGGGCCGCGTTGCACAGGAACACCGGGTTGATCGAACTCATTTCGGCATACACCGGGATCGGCTGCGGGCGTGCCTGGGCAGCCTGGCGCAGCGCCATGCCACCGCTGCGCGAGCCGGTGAAGCCAACCGCCTGGATGCGCGGGTCGCTGACCAGCGCGATGCCGACTTCATGGCCGGCGCCGTACAGCAGCGAGAACACGCCTTCTGGCAAGCCGCACTGTTGCGCCGCCTGCGCCAGGGCCCGGCCGACCAGTTCGCTGGTGCCGGGGTGCGCGCTGTGGGCCTTGACCACGACCGGGCAGCCTGCAGCCAATGCCGAGGCGGTGTCACCGCCGGCCACCGAGAAGGCCAAGGGGAAGTTGCTGGCGCCGAACACGGCCACCGGTCCCAAGGCCACCTGGCGCTGGCGCAGGTCGCTGCGCGGCAGCGGCTGGCGTTCGGGCAGGGCTTCGTCGATGCGCACATCCAGCCATTCACCGGCGCGCACCACACGGGCGAAGGTGCGCAGCTGGGTGCAGGTACGGCCGCGTTCGCCCTGGATGCGCGCCTTGGGCAGGCCGGTTTCGGCCACGGCCCGGTCGATCAGGGCATCGCCCAGCGCTTCGATCTGCGCGGCGATGGTTTCGAGAAAGTGGGCCCGTTGTTCGAGCGAGGTTTCGCGGTAGGCATCGAACGCCGCCCAGGCCAGGGCGCACGCTTGGGCCACCTGTTCGCCGCTACCGCCGAAGTAGGGTGGTTCCAGCGCCTGGCCGTTTGCCGGGTTGACGGCGTGGATCGCCGCGCGGCTGCCGGTTACCGGGGTGTGGCCGATCAGCAGGTTGCCTGTAAGGGTCATGGAGCCTCCTTGGGGATTTGAAAAGCCTGCGCGATTCATTGTGGGAGCGGGCTTGCCCGCGAAGCAGGCGACGCGGTGTCTGGCACCGGCTGCGCCGGTGTTCGCGGGCACGCCCGCTCCTACAAGAGACCGCGCAGGCTACACGTCAGGCCAGGTTCTGCTCGGCAGACCAGCTGGCGTACCAGGTGCGGAACAGGGCGTACTGCTGCTCGGCATAGTTGCGCTGGGCGTCGGTCAGGGCGTCGGTCTCGTTGAAATGCAGGCTGTACTCGCGATCGCCGTTGAGCACCATCAAATGCTTGTAGTACAGCACCAGGTCGCAGCCTTCATCGAACGACGACAGCACCGCCAACGCCGCTTCCAGCTCACGCGCCAGGCGGCGGGCGCGGGCGTCGCCCTTGGCCGCCTGCTTGCTCAGGCTTACCAGTTGCAGCACTTCACGCGGCAGGGCGTTGCCGATGCCGGTGATGGCACCGGTGGCGTTGCAGTTGACGAAGCCATGCACCACCTGGGTATCGACGCCGACCATCAGGGTCACGTCGTCGTCCTTGGAGGTGATGTGTTCGGCGGCGTAGCGCAGGTCGGCGCCACCGCCGAACTCCTTGAAACCGATCAGGTTGGGGTATGCGCTGCGCAGTTCGAAGAACAGGTCGGCGCGGGTGGCAAAGCCGTAGTAGGGGCTGTTGTAGATCACGGCCGGCAGCTTCGGTGCCGCGGCGAGAATGGCCGAGAAGTGGTGTTTTTGCGCGATCAGCGAGGCGCCGCGGCTAAGCACGCGGGGGATGACCATCAGCCCGGCGGCGCCAACCTTGGCGGCGTGGGCGGCATGCGCCACCGCCTCGCGGGTGTTCACCGCGCCAGTGCCGACGATGGTCGGGATGCCGGCGCCCACCAGGCGTGCCACGCCTTCCTGGCGCTGGGCCTCGGTCAGCAGCGGCCAGTCGCCCATCGAGCCGCAGTACACCACGGCGCTCATGCCGGCATCGATCAGTTCACGGCCTTTGCGCACCAGCGCGTCGAAGTCCGGCTTGCGCTCGGCGGTGCACGGGGTCATCAGGGCGGGCATGGTGCCGGTGAAGATGTTGTTGTTCATGCAAGTTACTCCTGGCGAAATTCGGATGGGTCAAAAGGCGGGGCTCAGATGCCCCAGGCGAATGGGTCCTGTTCGTCGATCAGCAGGGTGCTGTCGGCGGTCATGTAGGCGCGGCCGGTGATGAACGGGCGAATCCGCTCGCCGTCGCGCTGGTAGTGGCCCTGGAACTGGCTGCCGGTGATGCTGGCCTGCACCCAGGTCTGGCCCTCGGCCAGCTTGCCGTCGGCCGCCAGGCAGGCCAGCTTGGCGCTGGTGCCGGTGCCGCAGGGCGAGCGGTCGTAGGCCTTGCCGGGGCACATCACGAAGTTGCGGCTGTCGGCGTTGGCGTCGTCGGCAAACAGCTCGACGTGGTCGATGGGCGCGCCGTGCTCGCCGGTAATGCCTTGCGCTTGCAGGGCGTTGAGCATGGCCCAGGTGTACGCGGTCAGGGCCTCGCGGTTATCCAGTTCAATGCGCTGGCCGTGTTCGGCAACCAGGAAGAACCAGTTGCCACCCCAGGCGATGTCGCCATGCACCACGCCATGCCCGGGCACGTCCACCGCCACGTGGTGGCGGTAGCGGTAGGCGGGCACGTTGGCGACAGTGACGGCGCCGTCTTCATGCAAGGTGGCGCTGACCTGGCCGACCGGGGTGTCGATCTTGTGCACGCCAGGTGCGATCAGGCCCAGGTGCTGCAGCGAAGCGACCAGGCCGATGGTGCCGTGGCCGCACATGTTCAGGTAACCGGCGTTGTTGAAGAAGATCACCCCGCAGGTGGCGTCGGCAGACACTGGCGGGCAGTACAGCGCGCCCACCAGCACATCGTTGCCGCGTGGCTCCAGCAGGCAGGCGCGGCGCCACGGGTCGTGCAGCTCGCGCAGTTCGTCGCGCTGCTCGGCCATGCTGCGGCCATGCAGTTGCGGGAAGCCCTGCATCACCAGGCGGGTAGGCTCGCCGCCAGTGTGGGAGTCGATGACGTGAATCTGTTTCATGGGCCTGTCCCTTGTTTGATCTGTATGGTCATGTGCTGCTGGTGCGGGCCTCATCGCTGGCAAGCCAGCTCCCACAGGTATTGCATTGGCCTCTGGGGTATTGCTATTGCATGCGCCTCAGGGGCAGCGCAGCCCCTGTGGGAGCTGGCTTGCCGGCGATAGGGCCAGTAGCCTTCACCGAGCCAGTGCGGCCGAGCGCTGGTCTGCCAGGGGCTCATGGCTGGCTTCACTTTCGTCCTCGCCTTCCAGGCGTACCAGGTGGGCAGGCACACCGGTAGCGGCACCCCAGTAGTAGATGCCCAGCGCACTGACAGCCACCGCCACCGTGTCGAATGGGTGGCCAAGCACGCCCAGGCCGCCGAAGCTGCCCAGCCAGGACAGCAGGATGGTCACCGCGTAGAAGCCGATCAGCCACGCCGAGCTGCGCACTTGCTGGGCCAGCGACAGGTGCTGGGTCGGTACGAAGCGTTTGCACACCAGGTACAGCACGAACATCACGATTTGCAGGGCCAGCAGCCAGGACACGGTATTCCAGCCCGACCAGTACACGATCAGTGCGGCGATGATGAACGACAGGGGGCCCAGCACCGCCATGCCCTTGACCCGGAACGGGCGCGGCATCTCGGGGGCGTTGCGGCGCAGCGCGGCGACACTGACCGGGGCCACGGCATAGCTCAGCACCAGGGCTGCGGACACCACGTTGATCAGCGCCTCCCACGACGGGAAGGGCAGGGTCCAGAACACCGACAGCGCGAAGGTCAGCCACAGCGCCGGGCGCGGGATGCCGGACTCGGCGTCGATACGGGTGAAGTAGCGGAAGAAGGTGCCGGTTTGCGCCCAGCCATAGATCACCCGTGGGGTGGCGTTCATGTAGATGTTGCCGCAGCCACTGGGCGAGATCACGGCGTCGGCCACCACCAGGTAGGCCAGCCAACCCACCCCCAATGCCAGGGCGATATCACGGTAGGGCAGGGCCAGTTCCTTGGTTACGCTGGCCCAGCCGTTGGCCAGCATTTCGGTGGGTACGCTGCCGAGGAAGGCCAGTTGCAGCAGGGCGTAGATGGCGGTGGACAGCAGCACCGACAGGATCAGCGCAATCGGGATGGTGCGCTGTGGGTTCTTCACTTCGCTGGCCACCGAAATGATCGGTGTCAGGCCCAGGTAGGCGAAGATGATGCCACCGGCCGATACGGCCATCTCCACGCCAGACAAACCGAAGGGGGCAAAGCCTTGCACGGTGAAGTTCTGCGGCTTGAAGAAGGTGAACAGCACGCCGATCACCAGCAGCGGCACGATGAACTTGAACACGCTGATCAGGTTGTTGGCCTTGGCAAAGGTTTTCACGCTGCGGTAGTTGAGGAAGAAGAACAGCCCCAGCAAGGCGAACTGCACCAGCCAGCCAAGCACGGTGGGGTCACTGGAGCCGGCCTTGGTCAGTTCGGGAAACCAGGCGGCAGCATATTGGCGTGAAGCGACCACCTCGATGGCGATCAGGCTGGAGAAGGCGATCAGGGTGATGAAGCCCATCAGGTAGCCCAGCAGCGGGCCGTGCGAGTACACCGGGTAGCGCACCACGCCACCGGCGCGGGGCAGGGCGGCGCCCAGTTCGCAGTACACGATGCCCAGCAGCAGCACGGCGAAGCCGCCGAGGAACCAGGAGAGGATGCCGGCCGGGCCGGCGATGGCCGAAACGTGGCTGGCGGCGAACAGCCAACCGGAGCCGAAAATGGCGCCGAGGCCGATGAAGGTGAGGTCCAGCAGCGATAACTGTTTCTTGAATTTGCCTGACATGGGTTCGCCTTTTTGTTGGTTATTGGATAGGCAGGTCTGATGTCACCAGGTGCGGCTTTCGGGCCGCGTTCTTGTAGGGCTTGGGCGGCTTGCGTGGGGCATAGAGTGGACCGATCGGGGCGACGGTTCTTGATGGTTTTCTGCAAGGGGCATGACGAAATCGGCACAGTTGGGAAAAAGCAGTGGTCAGCCACAAGGGTGGGGAATAGGCTGTAGGCCATACCGTATAAGGGCTGTAGGTATGTGTGAGTAGTGCCGGCCTCTTCGCGGGCTCGCCCGCTCCCACAGGTACAGCACAGGATTCGGGAATTGTGAGGTACCTGTGGGAGCGGGCATGCCCGCGAAAGGGCCAACAAAGCCAACAGAGATCGAGCAGATGACCGACACCCCCCTGGCACCCCTCTACCATTCCCTGGACCAGCACCGTCCCGCCTCCCTCGAGGCCCTGCTGGCCGGTGTCTCGCTGTTGCTGCCGATCCTCGACGCCATCCCCAACGCTGCGATCTTCATCAAGGACCCGGCCGCCCGCTACGTGCTGGCCAACAACACCTTGGTCCAGCGCTGTGGCCTGAAGCGCCTGCAACCGTTGCTGGGCAAGACCAGCGCCGAAGTGTTTCCGGCGCAGTTCGGCCCCGGCTACACCGAACAGGACCGCCGTGTGCTCAAGCAGGGCCTGGTGCTGGAAGACCAGCTGGAGCTGCACCTGTACGGCAGCCGTGAGCCAGGCTGGTGCTTGACCCACAAGCGCCCGTTGTACAGCCAGGCGGGCGAGATCATTGGCCTGGTCGGCATCTCGGTCGACCTGCAGTCAGCGGCCGACAGCCACCCTGCGTACCAGCGCCTGGCCGCGGTGGACGAACATATCCGCCAGCATTTTCACCAGCCGATAAGCATGCGCGAGCTGACCCGCATCGCGGGCATTTCGGTGGCCCAGCTGGAGCGCTATTGCAAACGGGTATTCCACCTCACGCCACGGCAGATGATCCACAAGGCGCGCCTGGAGCACGCGCATCGCCTACTGCATTCAGAATTGCCGATCACTGAGGTTGCCATGTGCTGCGGCTACACCGACCACAGCGCCTTCAGCCGCCAGTTCAAGCAACTGACCGGCTTTACGCCGCGCCAATACCGCCAGGCGACCAGCGATCAGCCCGCCTGAAACAGTGCCTGCGCCTCGGCAAAGCACTGCTCGGCAATCGCCGAACGTGGCTCGCTGCGGCGCAGCAGCAGGCCGACCGGGCTGTGGATGGCGGCGTCGGCCACCGGCAGGATGCGCAAGTGCTCGCTGAGGTCTTCCAGGCCGCAGTCCAGGGGCATGATCGCGCAGCACATGCCGGTGTTGATGGCCTGGATCAGTTGGAAGCTCGAGTCGCTTTCCAACACTGCGTTGGGCTCCAGGCCACGGCTGCGAAAACTCAGGTCCAGTGACTGGCGGTAGTGCATGCCTTTGCTCAGCAGCCCCAGGGGGATGTCGCCCAGTTCGGCCCAGCGCAAGGTGTCGCTGGCGAAGCGGAAGTGCCGGGTGTCGTGCAAAAGGCCCATGGTGGTGGTGCCCAGTTCGATCACTTCGAAGAAGCTGGTGTTGACCTGGTCTAGGTAACAGATACCCAGGTCGAGCTGGTTCCGGCTAAGGCCGTCGATGACCTGTTCCGAGCTCAGCGAACTGAGCTGGAAGTGCAGCTCCGGGTATTTTTCCCGCAGCGGCAGCAGCAGGTGCATGGGGTTGAAGCTGGCCAGCGGCACCGTGCCCAGGCGCAGGCTGCCGACCACCTGGCCCCGGCAACTGGCGGCTTCGGCCTGCAGGCCGTCGTGCGCGGCGAGCAGGGTGCGGGCCCAGGCCAGAATGCGCTCGCCGGCCTCGGTGAAGCCCTCGAAGCGCTGGCCACGCTTGACCAGTACCAGGTCCAGTTCGTCTTCCAGGTTGCGCAGGCGCATGGACAGCGTCGGCTGGGTGATGTGGCACAGCGCCGCCGCCTGGCCGAAGTGGCGGGTCTGGTCGAGGGCGATGAGGAACTTGAGCTGCTTGATGTCCATGGAAGTGCCTGGCATGCGGGGTGTGTTGACCTTAACCAACTCTGCGGTGGCTGGCCATTGTTTGATGGTGCCTGTGCGGGCCCTGTCGCTGGCAAGCCAGCTTCCGCTGGGATCGCGTCAGGGCTGACAGGTGTTTGTCACAAGAAATGCAGGGCCTGTGAGATCGAGCGCCGCCCGCGCGGCGCTTCGCGGGTAAACCCGCTCCTACATTTGTTTCGGGCCAATTATGCCTGTGGGATTTGCGCGCGAACCCTTTGGCGCATGCCTCAATGTCGCGTCGTATGAACCAGGCGGTCGCGCGCGCCTGTTACAGGCGTAACTGGCCCGAAACAAATGTAGGAGCGGGTTTACCCGCGAAGCGCCGCGCGGGCGGCGCTCGATCTCGCAGGCGCTGAAGATGCTGCGGCTACCTCCAGGCAGCGATAGAACCTGTCGATGGAACGGTTCGCCATATCGATTGGACGCCCTCGGAGCATCCCCTTAGCGTGGCGAAAAGGCCATTCAAGGAGTTCCTGTTGTGCGCGTCCAACCCGATGCGGTCTTCGTACCGCTGAACATCGCAGTGCTGACTGTCAGCGATACCCGCACCTTCGACAACGACACCTCCGGCGAACTGCTGGCCAGCCGTTCGGTGGAGATCGGCCACCGCCTGGTGGCGCGGGCGCTGCTCAAGGACGACCTGTACAAGATCCGCGCCCAGGTGGCCACCTGGATTGCCGATGACCAGGTGCAGGTGGTGCTGATCACCGGCGGTACCGGTTTTACCGGCCGCGACAGCACGCCAGAGGCGGTCGGGTGCCTGCTGGACAAACGCATCGATGGCTTTGGCGAACTGTTCCGCGCGTTGTCGATTCTGGATATCGGCAGCTCGACCGTGCAGAGCCGGGCGCTGGCCGGGCTGGCCAACCGCACGCTGGTGTGCTGCCTGCCGGGGTCTACCGGGGCTTGCCGTACAGCGTGGGAGGGGATCCTGGCCGAGCAGCTGGATGCCCGGCACCGGCCGTGCAACTTCGTCAAGCACCTGCTGCCCATCAAGGCCTGTGCAAGCCGGGGCTGATCGTTCGCCTGTACCGGCCCTATCGCCGGCAAGCCGGCTCCCAGGTATTGCACAGGTTCTGAAATCTGTGTGGTCCCTGTGGGAGCTGGCTTGCCGGCGATAGGGCCCTTAGCTCAACACATGCCCCACCGGCAACAACGCCGGCGGCAACTGCTGGTCCCCCAACCCCGCCAGTACATCCCGCTCCACGGTCCGCACCATGGCATCGGTAGGCAGGTCATTCTCATCCCGCCCGAACGGGTCTTCCAGTTCGTTGCCAATCGCATCCAGGCCAAAGAACGTGTACCCCACGATGGTGGTGAACAGCGGCGCCAGCCAGCCCAGCGGCTCGGCCAGGGCAAACGGCAACAACAGGCAGAAGATGTAGATGGTGCGGTGCAACAACAGCGTGTAGGGAAACGGCAGTGGCGTGCCCTTGATGCGCTCGCAGGTGGCCTGCACCTCGGTCAGCCCCACCAGCCGCTGCTCCAGCAGGCTGTAACGCCAGTCACTGATCTGTTGTCGCTCGGCCAGCCGCGAGCATTGGCTGCCCACCTCACGCAGTATGCTGTCGCACACATTGTGCGGGCTGAGCGCCTCGGGCCGGGGCAACCATGGGCGGGCGGCAGCCAGGTCGTCTTCATTGCGCAACCGCGCATTCAGCGCATGGGCAAACCCGCACAGGCTGCGCAGCAGCTCTTGGCGTAGTGCTTCATCGCCGATCACCACGCTCTCACGCACGAACGAGCGGGTCTCGATGATCAGCTTGCCCCAGGCCTTGCGCCCTTCCCACCAACGGTCATAGCAGGCGTTGTTGCGAAAGCTCATGAAGATCGACAGCGACAGGCCCAGCAAGGTGAAAGGCGTGGCGCTGACCGGGTAGAAAAACGCCGGGTAATGGCGCTCGACCAGCACGATCAGTGCGGCCAGCAGGGTGACCATCAGGCAGCGCAGGGCAATGCGCTTGATGATCGAACCCTTGAGGGTGAACAACACGCGCAACACATCGGGTGCGGGGTGGACGATCATGGCAATCCAGAGGCAGCTGCTCAGCCGCCGGTCATGTTCATGAAGCGCAGGATCTGCACGTCGCCACCGACTTCGAAGTGATGGCGGTAGGGCTTCAGGTGCAGCGAGTCGCGGATGGCCTTTTCCAGGCGGTCGGGGTCGCCCGGGTGGGCCCGCAGCACGTGCTTGAGGTCTACCGAATGCTCGTTGCCCAGGCACAGCAGCAAGCGGCCCTCGACGGTCAGGCGCACGCGGTTGCAGGTGGCGCAGAAGTTGTGGCTGTGCGGCGAAATGAAGCCGACCCGGGTGTTGGCCGCTTCGGCCAGGCGCCAGTAACGGGCCGGCCCCTGCGACGTTTCGGTGGACTCCACCAGGGTGAACTGTTCAGCCAGCAGCGCCCGTACTTCATCGCTGGAGCAGAACGACTCGCCACGTTCATGCTCGCTGATCACCCCCAGGGGCATTTCTTCGATGAAGGTGATGTCCAGCTCGCGGTCGATGGCAAAGCGCACCAGGTCGACCAGTTCATGGTCGTTGCGGCCCTTGAGCACCACGCAGTTGAGCTTGGTGCGCTTGAAACCGGCCTGCCGGGCTGCGTCGATGCCGGCAATGACCTGGTGCAGGTCGCCGGTACGGGTCAGTTGCTTGAAGCGGTCGGCGTCCAGGCTGTCGAGGCTGATGTTCAGGCGTGTAACGCCCGCGTCGAACAGCGGCTGGGCCAGGCGGCCAAGCTGCGAGCCGTTGCTGGTCAGGCACAGTTCGCGCAGGCCGGGCAGGGCGGCGATGCGCCCGCACAAGTCGACGATGCCCTGGCGCACCAGGGGTTCGCCGCCGGTCAGGCGGATTTTGCGGGTGCCGAGGGCGACGAAGCGCTCGGCCACCTGGAACAGTTCCTCCAGGCTGAGAATCTGCTGGCGCGGCAGGAACTGCATGTCTTCGGCCATGCAGTACACGCAACGGAAGTCGCAGCGGTCGGTGACCGACATCCGCAGGTAGTCGATTTTCCGGTTGAAGCCGTCGATCAGGGCCCGGCTGTTCTGTTCCACGTTCGCGCTCGCGTCTGGGAAGGGGGGCATTTCTGTCCAAGCTATAACCTGGGCGCAGGGCCGTCAAATTGCTTTGTCCGACTGCATGATCGACGGTCTCTATCATGCGGCCTGGCAGCTCGTCGCCTGCCTGCCGTCATCGAAAGCGCTTATCACGCCGTAAGATCTTTCGATTGGACGCCCCGCCCCACGCTCCATAGGCTGAAACAAAGCACCGAAGCGTGAGGATTCACCGCATGAGCCAGGACGAACACATCAGGGACTACAAAGGCGCCGCCGCCGGCTGGGGGGCGCTGAAAAGCGTGACCAAGAGCTGGCTGGGCAGTGACAACGCCTTCAAGAACCTGCGGGCCATGCTCAAGACCAACCAGAACGGCGGCTTCGACTGCCCTGGCTGTGCCTGGGGCGAGTCGCCGGAAAGCGACATGGTCAAGTTCTGTGAAAACGGCGCCAAGGCGGTCAACTGGGAAGCCACCGGGCGCTCGGTGGACCCGGCCTTCTTTGCCAAGTACAGCGTCAGCGCGTTGAAGCAACAGACCGACTACTGGCTTGAGTACCAAGGCCGCCTGACGCACCCGATGCGCTATGACGCAGCCACCGACCATTACGTGGAAACCACCTGGGCAGAAGCGTTCGAGCTGGTTGCCCGGCACCTGCGCGCACTGCAATCGCCGGACGAAGCCGAGTTCTACACCTCGGGCCGGGCCAGCAATGAAGCGGCGTTTCTCTACCAGCTGTTCGTGCGTGCCTATGGCACCAACAATTTCCCGGACTGCTCCAACATGTGCCACGAAGCCAGCGGCTCGGGCATGTCGGAAACCCTGGGGGTGGGCAAAGGCACCGTGGTGTTTCACGACCTGGAACTGGCCGATGCCATTTTCGTGATTGGCCAGAACCCCGGCACCAACCACCCGCGCATGCTCGAACCGCTGCGTGAAGCGGTCAAGCGCGGTGCCCAGGTGGTGTGCTTCAACCCGCTCAAAGAGCGTGGCCTGGAGCGCTTCCAGCACCCGCAGCACCCGTTCGAAATGCTCAGCAATGGCTCCGAGCCGACTTCCAGCGCGTACTTCCGTCCAGCCCTGGGTGGCGACATGGCGGCCATGCGCGGTATTGCCAAGTTCCTGTTGCAGTGGGAACGCGAGGCCCAGGCCAAGGGCGAACCGCCGGTGTTCGACCACGCCTTCATCGCCGAGCACACCAGCGGTATCGATGGCTACCTGGCGGCGGTCGACGCCACGGCGTGGGAACACATCGTTCAGCAGTCTGGCCTGACCCTGGCCGAGATCGAACTGGCCGCGCGTATGTACCGCAAGGCCGAGCGGGTCATCATGTGCTGGGCCATGGGCGTGACGCAGCACCGCCATTCGGTGGCAACCGTGCAGGAAATCGTCAACCTGCAGCTTCTGCGCGGCAACGTCGGCAAGCCCGGCGCTGGCCTGTCGCCGGTGCGCGGCCACAGCAACGTGCAGGGCGACCGCACCATGGGCATCGACGAGAAGCCCCGGGCAGCACTGCTCGACGCCCTGGAAAAACGCTTCCGCTTCCGTGTGCCGCGTGCCCATGGGCACAACGCGGTGCTGGCGATCAAGGCCATGGAGGAGGGGCGGGCCAAGGTGTTCGTCGCCCTGGGCGGCAACTTTGCCCAAGCCACCCCGGATACACCGCGTACCCATGCCGCGCTGCAGAAGTGTGCGCTGACCGTGCAGATTTCCACCAAGCTCAACCGCTCGCACCTGGTCACCGGCCGCGACGCGCTGATCCTGCCATGCCTGGGCCGTACCGAAATCGACCTGCAGGCCGCAGGGCCCCAGGGCGTGACCGTGGAAGACACCTTCAGCATGGTGCACCTCTCCCATGGCCAGTTGCGCCCGCGCTCGCCGCACATGCGTTCGGAGCCATGGATCATCGCCGGCATGGCCAAGGCCACGCTGGGCAACCAGCCGATCGACTGGGCCTATGCGGTGGCCGACTACAACCGCATCCGCGACATGATTGCCGACGTCATCCCCGGCTTCGCGCGTTTCAATGAACGCCTGAACAGCCCTGGCGGGTTCCACCTGGGTAACCACGCTGCCGAGCGCAACTTCCGCACGGCCACCGGCAAGGCGCGCTTCATGCCCCACACGCTGCCCGAGGGATTGGTCAACGCCAAGGTGCTGGCCCGCGGGGACAAGCCCGACCTGATCTTGCAGACCCTGCGTTCGCACGACCAGTACAACACCACCCTGTATGGCCTGGACGACCGCTACCGTGGGGTGTTCGGCCTGCGCGAAGTGGTGTTCGTCAACGAGGCCGATATCCGCCGCCTGGGCTTTGAACCGGGTGAGCACGTGGACCTGGTGTCGCTGTGGGAGGATGGTGTGGAGCGGCGGGTGTCGGGGTTCCGCCTGGTGGCGTATGACGTGCCGCAAGGGCAGGCGGCGGCTTACTACCCCGAGACCAACCCGCTGGTGCCGCTGGAGAGTTATGGCGAGGGGACGTACACCCCGACCTCGAAGTTTGTGGCGATCAAGCTGGAGAAGGCCGAGGCCGGGAACCGGATTGCGGCGGTGCTGGCTTCGGATTGACGGGCGCCTGCAAGGGCCCTGTCGCGGGCGGGGGTAGGCGCAGGATCTTCAGCGCCTGTGAGATCGAGCGCCGCCCGCGCGGCGCTTCGCGGGTAAACCCGCTCCTACGCTTGTTTCGGGCCAATTATTCCCGTGGGATTTGCGCGCGAACGCCTTGGCGCCCACCTCAATATCGCGCCGTACAAACAAGGCGGTCGCGCGCGCCTGGCACAGGATGGACTGGCCCGAAACAAACGTAGGAGCGGGTTTACCCGCGAAGCGCCGCGCGGGCGGCGCTCGATCTCACAGGCGCTGCATATCTTCTGGCAACCACCTGTCAGCCCTGATGCAATCCCTGTGCGCCTTGCCGGCAATATGCCCCACAGCCATCAGCCACGGTTCACCGGTAAAGCCGTGGTGTACTTCATCTGTTCCATGGCAAAACTGGAGGTAATGTTCGACAACCCCTCGGTGCTGGTAATCAGCTTTTTGTAAAACCGGTCATACGCCGCAATATCCCCCACCACCACCCGCAACATGTAGTCCCAGTCGCCAGACATGCGGTAGCACTCCATCACCTCCTCGAACCCGGTCACGGTCGCGGCAAACTGCGCCAGCCAGGCGCTGTCGTGGCGCTGGGTCTTGAGCTGGACGAACACCGTCAGCCCCAGCCCTAGCCGTTCAGGGGCCAGCAGGGCGACACGGCCGAGTATGTACCCTTCTTCTTCCAGGCGCTTGACCCGCTTCCAGCACGGGGTGGTGGACAGGTTGACGGCTTCGGCCAGGTCCTTGAGCGACATCGAGGCGTCGCGCTGAAGCAGGGTAAGAATGTGCTGGTCGAAGCTGTCCATATCGCGCGCTGGCCGTGCCGGAAAATATTTCACAGGTTACCCCAAGGCCAGGCGATTTGGCTTGTGCCATAGTGGCAGCTTTCATTCTGCCAATGGGCCTGACCATGTCCGACAAGCCGCGCAATTTCGCCACCCGTGCCATTCACGCTGGCGAGCAGTTCAGTGTTGCCGACAATGCCATTTTCCCGGCCATCGTCACCGCCAGCTCGTTCACCAAACGCAGCCTCGACGACAAGCCGGAGTACTCCTACAGCCGCGTGGGCAACCCCACCCGGCATGCTTACGAAACCTGCGTAGCGGCGCTGGAAGAAGGCGTGGGTGCCGTGGCCTGCGCCTCGGGGGTTAATGCCACCGCCACGGTACTGGAGCTGCTGCCCAAGGATGCCCACGTGGTCGTGATGAACGGCGTGTACGGGGGCACTTTCCGCATCCTGGAAGACTACCGCAGCCGTACTTCAGGCCTGACCACCACCTATGTCGACCTCAACGACCTGGGCGCGGTGGCCGCGGCGATCAAGCCCGAAACCCAGTTGATCTGGATCGAGTCGCCGACCAACCCGTTGTTGCACCTGGTCGACATCAAGGCGGTGTGCGACCTGGCGCGGGCCAAGGGCATCCTCACCTGCATCGACAACACCTTCTGCTCGCCGTGGAACCAGCGCCCGATCAACCTGGGGGTGGACCTGGTGATGCACTCGGCCAGCAAATACATTGGCGGCCACTCTGACCTGACTGGCGGTGTGGTGGTCGCGGCCAATGACGCGCTGTTGGCGCGCCTGCGCCGCATCAGCATGGCCATCGGCGCGGTGCAGGGGCCGTTCGACTGCTACCTGGCCCTGCGCGGCCTGAAGACCCTGGATGTGCGCATGGAGCGCCAGTGCGCCAATGCCCTGCAGGTGGCACGCTTTCTGGAACACCACGCGCAGGTGGAGCAGGTGTATTACCCTGGGCTGGAAAGCCACCCGCAGCATGAACTGTGCAAGCGCCAGATGCGCAGTGGCGGGGCGGTGGTGGCGATGAAGGTCAAGGGCGACCGCGCCGCGCTCAACCGCCTGGTCGAGGCGCTGCAGATCTTTGTATTGGCCGACTCGCTGGGCGGGGTGGAGAGCATGATCAACCACTCGTGGAGCATGTCGCACTGCTCGCTAAGCCCGGAGCAGAAGGGTGTGATGGGCATCAGCGAGAACCTGCTGCGGCTGTCGGTGGGGATCGAGGATTACCGCGACCTGATCGAAGACCTGGATGGGGCGTTGAAAGCGCTGGTTGCTGCGTAGGGGTTGCTGGCCTCTTCGCGGGTGAACCCGCTCCTACAAGGTACGAGGTCCAATGTAGGAGCGGGTTCACCCGCGAAGAGGCCAGCAACCTCAATGAATGCCTGTCAGGATTTGGGCGGATGAATGATCCGTTCGATCTTGTCCTTGATCAGCAACCGCTCCTTGCGCAGGCGGTTGACGGCGTCGTCGTTGGTGCCGTTGCCTTCGGCGGCCACCACCTCCTTGTCCTTGGCGTTGTATTCCTTGTGCAGTGCATGCAGCGCCTGGTCGTTGTCCATCAGTGCCTGGAACTTCTCAGCGGTAATGTGCAGGTCAGCGAGCAGATCATGCGGAACTGGCATTTCTTCACCTCTGTCAGGTTTGTCGATTAGGTCCTGACCACTGAGGATAGCCGTCTTTGCGCAAGCCGTTCACGGGCTGCAGGCTGAACGGCAGCTGAAGAAAACGGCATTAACGGGCAAAAGCCTCGCCATCACTAAATTGTTACCGACTTTTTCACAAAAAATTGATGGTGCGCTTTCTAGAGTTCGCCCAACTTTCCCACGGTGCCGTCGGGCCGCGGGGTTGATAACCACTCTTGATTGCGAACACTGATGCTCAATTTCAAATCCCTGCGGACTGAATGGGTCACGCTGCTGGCCAGCCTGTACCTGCTGATCGGCTTCAACATGTTCCTTTGGGAGCATCTGCAAGCGGTCGTGCCCCCCGGCCTGTCGGGGTTGTGGCTGATTCTGGCGTTCGCCGTGCTGATGCTGTTCGCGTTCAACCTGGTACTCACTTTATTTGCCTTCCGTTATGTGTTGAAGCCGTTACTTGTGGTCTTGTTCATCAGTGGCGCCGGCGTGGCTTACTTCATGAACCAGTACGGCGTACTTATCGATGCGGGCATGTTCCGCAACATGGCCGAAACCAATGTGGCGGAAGTGCGCGACCTGATGTCGTTCAAGTTTGCCGCTTACATCCTGCTGCTGGGGGTGTTGCCTTCGGTGCTGGTGTGCAAGGCGCAGATCGCCTACCGCCGCTGGCACCGCGAACTGCTTGGCAAGCTGCTGGTGAGTGGTGCCTGCGTGGTGGCGCTGGGTTCGGTGGCGCTGGTCAACTACCAAGGGCTGTCGTCGCTGTTTCGCAACCACCACGAACTGCGCCTGATGCTGACCCCAAGCAATATCGTGGGCGCCTCCATTGGTTATGTCGGCGAACGGGTTGGTACCGCAGCGCGGCCGTTCCAGCCTTACGGCGAAGATGCCAAGCGTGATGTGGCCTGGCAGAAACATGAGCGCAAATCGCTGACCGTGCTGGTGGTCGGGGAAAGTGCCCGGGCAGACCACTTCGGTGTCTTGGGCTATGGCCGCGATACCACGCCGAACCTGGCCAAGGAACAGGGCCTGCTGGCGTTCTCCGACGTGCATTCGTGCGGCACGGAAACGGCGGTTTCGGTACCGTGCATGTTCTCTGGCATGCAGCGCAAGGACTACGACGCCAGTGTCGCCAAGAACCGCGAAGGGTTGCTGGACATCCTCCAGCGTGCCGGCCTTGCCGTGCAGTGGCGGGACAACCAGTCGGGTTGCAAGGGCACTTGCGATCGCGTGCAGTTCATCGATGTCAGCAACCTCAAGGACCCGCAACTGTGCGCAGGCGGTGAATGCCATGATCAGGTCCTGCTGCAAGGCCTGGACGCGCTGATCGACAACCTCGACAAGGACACCGTGCTGGTGCTGCACCAGATGGGCAGCCATGGCCCCGAGTACTTCAAGCGCTACCCCGAAGGCGGCGAGCGTTTCAGCCCGGTGTGCCAGAGCAACGCCCTGAACCAGTGCAGCGAACAGCAAATCATCAACGGCTACGACAACACCCTGGCCTACACCGACAAGGTCCTGGCCTCGTTGATCGACACCCTGCGCAGCAAGCAGGACAAGGTGGACACGGCGATGATCTACCTGTCCGACCATGGCGAGTCGCTGGGTGAGTACAACCTGTTCCTGCACGGCACACCGTACGCCATCGCCCCCGAGCAGCAGAAGCACGTTCCGCTGCTGACGTGGTTCTCCGACAGTTACAAGGAGGACTTCGGCCTCGATACCGACTGCCTGGCCAAGCTCAGCGACGCCCCGCTGTCGCAAGACAACCTGTTCCACTCGATGCTTGGCCTGCTGCAGGTACACACCGAGGTCTACCAACGGTCGCTGGACATGTTCGCCAGTTGCCGCCCGTGGCTGACGGCCAAGCGCTGACGCCTACACCCTGCGTGCAAACGCACCATTGATCGATATCAAGGATGGCCCGGGTTTCACCAGCAGTGCCCGCGCCGTATATACTGCGCGCCAATGTTAGTGGGAGAGCCTTGTGGCCATCGAAATTCACTGGATATGTGACGACCAGAGCCTGGCTGAACACTGCCGCGACTGGCAGCAACTGCCGTTTGTCGCCGTCGATACCGAGTTCATGCGGGTCGACACCTTTTACCCGAAGGCCGGGCTGATCCAGATTGGCGACGGCCAACGGGCCTTCCTGATCGACCCGCTGCTGATCGGCAACTGGCAACCCCTGGCCGACCTGCTGGAAAACAGCGGTGTGGTCAAGGTGCTGCATGCCTGCAGCGAAGACCTCGAAGTGCTGTTGCGCCTGACCGGCAAGTTGCCACAACCGTTGTTCGACACCCAGCTGGCCGCCGGTTACCTGAACCTTGGCTTTTCCATGGGTTACTCGCGCCTGGTGCAGGAAGTGCTGGGCATCGACCTGCCCAAGGGCGAAACCCGCTCCGACTGGCTGCAGCGCCCATTGTCGGACACCCAGGTCAGCTACGCGGCCGAAGATGCCGTGCACCTGGCCGAGCTGTTCGCCGTGCTGCGCCCGCGCCTGAGCGACGACAAGTATGCCTGGGTGCTGGAGGATGGCGCCGAGCTGGTCGCCGCCTTGCGTCGCGAAGTCGAGCCAGCCACCTTGTACCGCGACGTCAAGCTGGCCTGGAAGCTGGCGCCCCAGCAGTTGGCCGTGCTGCGTGAGCTGTGCGCCTGGCGCGAGCGTACTGCCCGCAGCCGCGATGTACCCCGCAACCGCGTGCTCAAGGAACACTCGCTGTGGCCCATTGCCAAGAACCAGCCGAGCAACCTGTCGGCACTGGCCAAGGTTGAAGAGATGCACCCGCGCACCATTCGTCAAGACGGTGAGTTTCTCATCCAGCTGATCAAGCGCGCCGCCAGCCTGCCTGCCGAGCAGTGGCCAGCGCCCTTGCCCGAGCCGCTGCCGATCGAAGCCAGCGGCATCCTCAAGCAGCTGCGCGCCATCGGCCAGGCCGAAGGCGAGCGCCTGGGCATTGCCCCTGAGCTGATGCTGCGTAAAAAAGCCCTGGAGGCACTGCTCAAGAGCGGTTACCCCAATGGCCCTTATCAATTGCCCGATTCGCTGCGCGGCTGGCGCCGTGAGCGTATGGGCCAGGCCCTGCTGGACAGCCTTGCAGGCGCCGGAGAGACCCGATGAAACGCATTTGCTCCATCTACAAGAGCCCCCGCAAGAACGAAATGTACCTGTACGTGCTCAAGGCTGACGGCCTTGAGCGGGTGCCAGAAGGCCTGCTGCCGTTCTTCGGCACCCCCGTGCATGCCTTCGACCTGGTGCTCAGCCCGGAACGCAAGCTGGCCCGCGAAGACATCACCAAGGTGTTGGAGAACCTCGACAACCAAGGCTACCACCTGCAGATGCCACCGCCGGATGACGAGTACATCGAGCACCTGCCCGAAGAGCTGCTGCGCCGCAACGACCCGGCCTGAACATGCGCGTACTGATTGCCGAGCATGACCATGCCCGCTACGCCGAGCTTTTGCGCGCAGCCGCGCCTGAACTGGAAATCCTGACCAGTGGCGACTCGGCCGAACTGGCCCGCCAGGCGCCGCGTTGCCCGGTGTGGCTGGGCCAGCCCGACCTGCTGGCGAGCTTGCTGCGCCAGGGCCACCAACCGCGCTGGCTGCAGTCGACCTGGGCCGGCATCACACCGTTGCTGGCCGATGGTTTGCCGCGTGACTATCGCCTGACCCGAGCGGTGGGCATTTTCGGCCAGGTAATGGCCGAGTACATGCTCACCTACATGCTTGGCCATGAGCGCGAGGTGCTGTCGCGCCTGGTCAGCCAGGTCGAGCGGCGCTGGGACGACCGCCCGGGGCGCACGCTGGAAGGGCGCAGGGTGCTGATCGTGGGCACCGGCGACATCGGCCAGCGCGTGGCCGAGTTCCTGCAGCCGTTTGGCGTGGTGCTGTACGGCGTTGCCAGCAGCGCCCGCGAGCAGGCACCGTTCGTCGAAGTGGCGGCGCTGGCCGACCTGCCGCGCATGGTTGGCCAGGTCGACTACGTGCTCAACCTGCTGCCGGATACCCCGGCTACCCACGACTTGTACAACGCTGCACTGTTCAAGTGCTTCCAGCCCACGGCGCTGTTCATCAATGCCGGGCGGGGTGCGGCGGTGGTCGATGCCGACCTGGTAGCTGCGTTGAAGGAGGGGCATCTGGCCGGGGCGGTGATCGATGTGTGCCGCCAGGAGCCGTTGCCCAGGCAGCACCCGTTCTGGACGGCCTGGGGCTTGTTGTTGACCGGGCACAGCTCGGCGCCCACCTCGCCGGCGGCGATGGTGCGGTTGTTTGTCGAGAATATGCGGGCGTATGAAGCCGGGCAGGGGTTGCGCGGTGAAGTGGACTTCGCCAGGGGCTATTGACTGCTTTGGCCTGTGCCGGCCTGTTCGCGGGTGAACCCGCTCCTACAATGGGTGGCGTAGGAGCGGGTTTACCCGCGAATAGGCCAGTACTGCCAACCCAAAACTTACAGGCTGAAATCCCCCTCAGCCGCCAGCTCGCTCAGCGGCTTGCGCGGGCTGGGCACTTCACGCGCCTGCAGCGCTTCGTCCAGGCTGGCCTTGTCGCCGAGCTTGCCGATCGCCACCATGGCATGCAGCTCGTAGCCTTCAGGGATCTTCAGCTCCTGACGCGCCAGCGCCTGGTCGAAACCGGCCATGCCGTGGGTATGCCAACCACTGATGCTGGCCTGCAGGGCCAGGTGGCCCCAGGCGGAGCCGGTGTCGAAGGTGTGCCACAGTGCCGGTTTTTCTTCGGTGGCACCCGGGGCGGCGAAAGTGGTTTTGGACATCACCAGCACCAGCGCCGACGCCTGTTGCGCCCAGCTACGGTTGAACGGTACCAGCAGGCTCAGGTAGCGCTCCCAGTTCGGGGTGTCACGGCGGGCATACAAGAAGCGCCAAGGCTGCGAGTTGTACGCCGACGGTGCCCAGCGGGCAGCTTCGAGGAAACTCAGCAGGGTCTCTTCGCTGATCGGTTCGGCGGTGAAGGCGCGGGGCGACCAGCGGTTGATGAACTGCTCGTTGATGGCGTAATCGGCAACGCGGGGGTTGGCGCTCATGGCGGCTCCTGCAAACGGACGGAAAACGCGCACGCTACTGCTTCGCGTAGCGACTGACAAGCGGCCTGGCTTTGCTCAAGGCCAGGCTCTAGACTGGCGCCGCTGCGCGCCGCGACCACAAGATGAATGCAGGTAACCGTGTAATGATCGCTGACAACGCGCCGTTCTGGCGGCGCAAGACCCTCGAACAACTCAATGCCCAGGAGTGGGAGTCGCTGTGCGACGGGTGCGGCCTGTGCTGCCTGCAGAAGCTCGAGGACGAGGACGACAACAGCGTCTATTACACGCGTATCGCGTGCAAGCTGCTGGACCTGCAAACCTGCCAGTGCAGCGACTACCCCAACCGCTTCGCCCAGGTGCCGGATTGCATCCAGCTCACCCCAGGCAAGGCCGACCAGTTCACCTGGCTGCCCGGTACCTGTGGTTACCGCTTGGTCAGCGAGGGCAAGGACTTGCCCGCCTGGCACCACCTGGTCTGTGGCGACCGCCAACAGGTCCATGAACAGCGCATTTCCCAGGCGGGGCGTATGCTCAGGGAGCAGGATGTGCACGAAGACGACTGGGAAGACCACCTGATTTTCCGCGCCAGCTGAGCAGCGCGGCCCGCTGCCACGGGGAACAAGGAGTTTCTGTATGCGTTGCCAGCTGTTGTTGCTGTTGGGCCTGATGGCCAGTGCGCCCGCCTGGGCGAAAAAGGTCAATCTCGATTACGAAGTGCGCCTGTTGCCCGCCAGCGGCCAGGCAGAAGTTCGCCTGACCCTGGCGGACGGCAGCGCGGTGCGCAGCCTTGACTTCGACCTGGGCAAGGCCGCGGCCTACAGCGGCTTCCAGGCCGATGGCCAATGGCAACTGAACGGGCAGCGGGGGGTATGGCAGCCTGCGGCCGGCAAGACTAGCCTCAGCTACCGCGTGCTGCTGGACCAGAAGCTTGCCAGCGGCGCGTTTTCGTCACGTATAACCCCGCACTGGGCGCTGTTCCTGGGCGACCAGTTGGTGCCGCCAGCGCGCCTCGACCAGCAGGATGGAACAGAGCTGGTGGCGCGCCTGGCCTTCGACCTGCCAGCGGGCTGGAAGAGCATCGAAACGCCCTGGCCGCGCGTCGGCCAGGACAAGTTCCGCATCGACAATGTATCGCGCCTGTTCGACCGCCCTACTGGCTGGATGCTCGCCGGTGACCTGGGCAGCCGCCGCGCCCGTCTGGGCGATACCGACGTGACCGTGGCCGCGCCGGTGGGGCAGGGCATGCGGCGTATGGACAGCCTGACCTTGCTCACCTTCGTCTGGCCGCAACTGCAGGCAGTGTTCCCGCGCAACCCGCCGAAGCTGTTGCTGGTGGGCGCGCGTGACGGGATGTGGCGTGGGGCGATGGCGGCGCAGGGGTCGGTGTACCTGCACAGTGGCAGGCCGATGGTCAGCGAGAACGGCAGCAGCCCGTTATTGCGTGAGGTGGTGCAGTTGTTTGCCCAGATCCGCGCCCGTGATGGCAATGACTGGTTGGTGGAAAGCCTGACCGATTACTACGCCAGCGAGTTGCTGCGCCGCTCTGGCGGGGTGAGCGACGACCGCTACCAGGCCTGGCAGGCGCGCCTGAGCAAGCAGGGCGCGAAGGTGACCCGGCTGCGTGGCGAACAGGCCACCCCGGCGCAGGTCGCCCGTGGGGTAATGCTGCTGCAGGCGCTGGACAAGGAAATCCGCATCCATACCCAGGCCAAGCGTTCGCTGGATGATGTGGTGCGCGGGTTGATGCGCTTGCCGAGCGTGAGTACCGAAGAGTTCGTGCAGATCAGCGAGAATGTGCTGGGGCGGCGGTCTGAGGTGTTGCAGAGCAAGGCTTTGCGCTAGAAATTCCTATTGCCTGTGCCGGCCTCTTCGCGGGCTTGCCCGCTCCCACAAGATTAGGCATGCGCAACACCTGTGTGAGCGGGCAAGCCCGCGAAGAGGCCGACACAGGCAATGCAGGAATCAACCGCCAGCCAACGGATCCTTCCCGGTCACCGTCACCCCGCGCGTCGCCGCCTCGGCGCTGGCCTTCAACGCCTCCAGGTCCGCCGCGCTACGCTCGATATCCGACCGCAAGCGCTGATACTCCTGCCGGTGCCGCTGCCACCAGGCCTTGGTGGCGCAGTGCCCGCTGACCCCACGCGCCACGGCCAGGCCACCCACTGCCATCTGCAGCAAGCCAACCAGGCCGCCACGGCGCAGCCCTTTGCTGAACATCAGCGCACCACCGGCCAGCGAGCTGGCACGTTCCAGGCCATGAACATTGTGCTGCGACGACGCAGCGAAATGGCTATCGAGCATGGCAAACCCTCCTTGTGGAATGTAAGCAGCTGACCTGCACGGCAACGCCAGCGTTCAGTTGCATCGCTCGGCGGCGAGCCCTGGGTGGGGTTGAAACGGTGAAAAGCAGCTGGCTGTGTCGTATATGGCGAATACCCTGTCCGGTTTGGCAATGCAGCTTCAAGGGTGTTTAATTACCGCTGTCGAAACCGCTGGAGGCCTTGAAAACAAAGGCTCAGACAGATTCAGCCGTTTATCTGAAATGCTGTAGACACATTGTCTAACAGTGCCCTATAGTCGTTATACAAATAGTAGACACAGCGCCATGACCACAAAGAAGGCCGCCATGAAAGCCACCGTTCAACCCCTCGAAGCGCAAGTGCCACCCGACCGCAAGGCGGTGTTGGCCGAGGCGCTGCGCCGCCGGATCCTGAGCATGGAACTGGCCCCGGGGGCGGTAGTGGACGAACTGGCCCTGTGCGACGAATTCGGCCTGTCGCGCCCACCCGTGCGTGAACTGCTGCGCCAGATCGCCGCCGAGGGCTACATCGAACTGGAAGCCAACCGCGCACCGCGGGTGGCGGCCATGAACCACGAGTCGCTGCACAGTTTTTTCGTTGCCGCACCGCTGATCTACATCGCCACCACGCAGTTGGCCGCCACCTATGCCAGTGCCGATGAAATCGACGCGCTCAAGGCCATCCAGGCCCAGTTCCGCCAGGCGATCGAAGACCGTGATGTGGAAAACCGCGTGCTCTACAACGACGCCTTCCACCTGGAAATCGGCAAGATGGCGCACAACGACTACCTGCTGCCGAGCCTGCGTCGCTTGCTGATCGACCACACCCGGCTGGGCAAGATCTTCTATCGCCACCCGACCACCGATGACATGCAACGTGACCTGGAAACCGCTTGCGCGCAGCACGACCAGATGATCGATGCGATCGAGCGCCGTGACCCGCAAACGGCTGGGCAACTGGTGCGTGAGCACTTCGAGCTGTCGCGCCGGCGCATGGCTGAATACGCCGCACCACAAGGGCTGGATGTACCCATACAGATATGAATGACCCGGTCAGGCCGGCACTGGCTGACCGCTCGACGACAACAAGCACCAGGTTAGTCCAATGACAAGAATAAGTTCGTTACCTGCCGATGATGCCACCTGTGGCTGGTATCACCTGAGCCAGCCCCGCACGCCAAGGCCGGCCCACAGCGGCAACACCCAGGCCCGCTGGGTGATCGTCGGCGCCGGTTTCACCGGCCTGGCTGCTGCGCGTCAACTGGCAACGAACTTTCCGCATGACGAAGTGGTGTTGGTCGAAGCCCAGGAGGTCGGCTTCGGCACCTCCGGGCGTAACGCCGGTTTTGCCATCGACCTGCCGCACGACATCGGGGCCGAGGACTACATTGGCGACATCGATATCGCCAAAACCGTGCTCAAGCTCAACCTGGGCGGGCAGTCGTACCTCAAGGAGCTGATCGAGCGCTATGCCATCGAGTGCCAGTTCCGCCACTGCGGCAAGTACCAGGCGGCCGTCGAGGACCGCGGTATTGCCGTGCTGGACGCCTACCGCCGCGGCCTGGACAAGCTGGGCCAGCCTTACGAGGTGATCGAGGGCCGTGACCTGCCCGGGCACATTGGCACGCATTTCTACCGCAAGGGCCTGTTCACCCCGGGCACTGCCTTGCTGCAACCCTCGGCCCTGGTCAAGGGCTTGGCCGACAGCTTGCCGAGCAATGTTTCGCTGTACGAGCACACGCCCATCACCGATGTGGAGTATGGCGACAAGGTGGTGCTGCGCCACGCCAAGGGCTCGATCACAGCCGACAAGCTGGTGCTGACCACCAATGCCTTCGGCATGAGTTTCGGCTTCCTCAAGGGCCGGATGCTGCCGGTGTTCACCTACGGCAGCATCACCCGCCCACTGACCGCTGAAGAGCAGGCGCGGCTGGGGGGCAACCCCTACTGGGGCGTGATCCCTGCCGACCCGTTCGGCACCACCATGCGCCGTACCGTCGACAACCGCCTGCTGATCCGCAACAGCTTCAGTTACAACCCCGACGGGCGCAGCAACCGCAAGTATCTGCAGCGCTTTGCCGAGCGCCACCGTGAATCGTTCTCCCGGCGCTTTCCAATGTTGCCCGGGGTGGACTTCGAGTACACCTGGGGCGGTGCCCTGGCGCTGTCGCGCAACCACATGGGGTTCTTCGGCAAGTTGGCGCCCAATGTGGTCGGCGCACTGTGCTGCAACGGCCTCGGTGTTACCCGTGGCACGGTCACCGGCAAGTTGCTGGCTGACTGGCTGGCGGGCGACAAGAACGAACTTATCGAGTTTTTGCTAAATGCCCCCGGGCCTTCCGCGAACCCGCCGCAGCCCCTGGTTTCGCTGGGTTTGAACGCCAACTTGATGTGGGGGCAGTTCCGCGCTGGCAAAGAAAGCTGATCGCTGACAGGCATCAGGCATAGCACAGACAGGTCGGCACCCAGTTAGCCGGCACGGGCTCACTCGGCCCGAAATTGACCACCGGTGGTTATTACCGGGTCCCCGGGGCTGAACAGTCTTTTCAGTTTCGCGGGCGCGTTCGCCTTGAAAACACGTAGTAAGCAGAAATGGTAGGAACAATAATGACAAGTCCGAATGTTTCGATTGAAGAAGTACCGATCAACAACTTTCACCAGTTGCTGACTTTGCGTTCCGGCGGCGGCTCGTTCGTTGACGGCTATGTACTGAGCATCATTGGCGTGGCCATGGTGCAGATGTCCGCAGGCTTGAGCCTGAGCAGTTTCTGGCAAGGCATGATTGCCGCATCGGCGCTGATCGGCATTTTCTTCGGTGGCTTCTTCGGCGGCTGGCTCACCGACCACTTTGGCCGCAAAAGGGTGTTCTTCGTCGGCCCGACCTTGTTCATCGTGGCCTCGCTGGCGCAGTTCTGGGTGGAGTCGGCCTTGGCGTTGTTCCTGCTACGGTTTGCCATCGGCATTGCCGTGGGCATCGAATACCCGGTGGCCACCTCGTTGCTGGTGGAGTTCCTGCCAAAGAAAAACCGCGGTCCGCGCCTGGCCACCCTGACCGTGCTGTGGTTCGCCGGTGCGGCCACCGCCTACATGGTCGGTGAGGCCATTCTGCGCCACGGCGGTGAAGACGCCTGGCGGCTGGTGCTGGCCAGTGCCGCGGTGATCGGTGCACTGCTGTTTGCCCTGCGCCTGGGTACCCCGGAATCGCCACGCTGGCTGATCAGCAAGGACCGCTCGGCCGAAGCCGAGCAGGTGATCAAGCGTGTGTACGGCCCTGGCTTCTCGCTGAACAACCTGCCGGAAGAGCCCAAGACCCGCAAGCTGTCGTTCCTCAGCCTGCTGCACTCCGGTTACGGCAAGCGCATGTTGTTCGTCAGCCTGTTCTGGACGTGCTCGGTGATCCCGGTGTTCGCCGTGTATGCCTTCGCGCCCAAGGTGCTGGGCGCACTGAACCTGAAAGGGGACTGGGCCGCCATTGGTTCGGTGGCGATCACCTGCCTGTTCGTGGTCGGCTGCATTATCGGTACCCGCCTGCTGAATACCATTGGCCGGCGCACCACGCTGCTGCACAGCTTCTTCTGGTCGGGGCTGGCGCTGCTCGGGCTCGGCGCCTTCAGCAACGCCAGCGAGATGCTCATCCTGGCGCTGTTCGGTGCCTATGCGCTGTTCATCGGCGGCGCCCAGGTGCTGCAACTGGTCTACCCCAACGAACTGTTCCCCACCGAGATCCGCGCAGGCGCGGTGGGCGTGGGCACCTCGCTGTCGCGCGTTGGCGCCGCGATCGGCACCTGGCTGGTGCCCATCGCCCTGGACAGCTATGGCATCGGCGCGACCATGTACGCCGCTGCAGCGGTGACATTCATCGGCCTGGCGATTTCCGTCGCGCTGGCCCCGGAAACCCGCTCGCTGAACCTGCAACAAGCGGCTTCGCTGAGCTGAATGCGCATGACCCGCCGCAGCCACGTGTGCTGCGGCCTTCAAAACACTGAGCAACGCACTGGAGAATCTACCGTGAAATTCGAAGGCATCTACACCCCGGCAATCACCCCGCTGGCTGCGGACGGCTCGATCGACAAGGCGGCGTTCGCCGAGGTCCTCGAATACCTGGTCGAAGCGAAGATCCACGGCGTCATCATTGGTGGCTCCACCGGTGAGTACTACGCCCACACCGCCCAGGAGCGTGTCGAGTTGGCCGCCCAGGCCAAGGACGTGCTCAACGGCCGCCTGCCGCTGATCGTTGGCACCGGTGGCATCCGCACCGAAGACGCCGTGGCCTTCGCCCAGCATGCCAGGGAAATCAAGGCCGATGCGCTGCTGGTCGGTACCCCGCCGTACGCGCTGCCGACCCAGCAGGAAATCGCCCTGCACGTCAAAGCCGTGGACGCTGCCGCCGGCCTGCCGATCATGCTCTACAACTACCCAGGCCGCATGAGCGTGAGCATGGGCGAGGCGTTTTTCGACGCCGTGGCCGACGTGAAGAACATCGTCGCCATCAAGGAAAGCTCCGGCGACATGGCCCAGCTGCACCGCCTGGCCATCCAGCGCCCGAACATCCAGTTGTCCTGCGGCTGGGACGATCAGGCCCTGGAGTTCTTCGCCTGGGGCGCTCAGAGCTGGGTCTGCGCCGGCTCCAACTTCATCCCGCGCGAGCACGTTGCCCTGTACGAGGCCTGCGTGATCGAAAAGAACTTCGACAAAGGCCGCAAGATCATGGCCGCCATGATGCCGCTGATGGACTTCCTCGAAGGTGGCAAGTTCGTTCAGGCGATCAAGCACGGCGTTGCCCTCAACGGCCTGAAGACCGGTGGTGTGCGCAAGCCGCTGTATGACCTGGATGACGCCGAGAAGGCCGAACTTCAGCGTGTGGTCACCGAACTCAAGGCCACCATCGCCCAGATCAAATAAGGAGGCTGGAAAAAATGGCTGAATTGCTGAGCAAGGAACAATACGCGGCCATCGCCGCCGACCTGCAACTGCGCACCCAGGCGTTCATCGACGGTGAGTTCCGCGATGCAATCTCTGGCCGCACCTTCGTCACCACCAACCCGGCCACCGGCAAGCAGCTGGCCGAAGTCGCCGCCTGCGACGTCAACGACGTGAACGTCGCCGTGGCGGCGGCCAAGCGGGTGTTCGAGGCAGGCACCTGGTCGAAGATGCAGCCGAACGACCGCAAGCACGTGCTGCAGAAATTCGCCCAGTTGCTGGAAGACAACGCCCACGAACTGGCAGTGCTGGAAGCGCTGGACAGCGGCAAGCCGGTCAGTGAATGCCAGACCGTCGACGTGCCGGAGACCATCCACACTATCCGCTGGCACGCCGAGCTGATCGACAAGATCTACGACGCCACCGCCCCGACCGGCAACGCTGCCGTGACCATGGTGGTGCGTGAAGCCATTGGCGTGGTCGGCCTGGTGCTGCCGTGGAACTTCCCGCTGCTGATGCTGGCCTGGAAGATCGCCCCGTCGCTGGCCGCCGGTTGCTCGATCGTGGTCAAGCCGGCCAAGGAAACCACCCTCAGCGCCCTGCGTGTGGCCGAGCTGGCCCATGAAGCCGGTATCCCGGCCGGTGTGTTCAACCTGGTGCCCGGTGGTGGCCGTGAAGTGGGCGAGGCCATTGGCCGCCACATGGACATCCCGATGGTCAGCTTCACTGGCTCCACCGACACCGGCCGCCTGTTCCTGAAATATGCTGCCGAGTCCAACCTCAAGCGCATCGTTCTGGAGCTGGGTGGCAAGAACCCGGCTGTGGTCATGAACGACTGCGAAGACCTCGACGAAGTGGCGCAGTTCGTCACCGCCGGTGCGTTCTGGAATATGGGTGAGAACTGTTCGGCCTCCTCGCGCCTGATCGTGCACAAGGACGTGAAAGACGAACTGCTGGGCCTGATCGCCAAGCACTTGAAGGACTGGAAGCTGGGCGACCCGCTGGACCCGGACAACCGCCTGGGCGCGATGGTCAGCAAGTCGCATTTCGAGAAGGTCAAGTCGTACCTGGAATACGCTGCCGGGCAAAAACTCAGCATCGTTCAGGGCGGCGAAACCGAGAACGGCGTGTATGTGCAGCCCACCATCGTTGACAACGTTGGCCGTGACAGCAAGCTGTTCGTCGAGGAAATCTTCGGCCCGGTGCTGAGCGTGACCAGCTTCGCAACGATTGATGAAGCCATCGAGCTGGCCAACGACACCGTCTACGGCCTGGCCGCCTCGGCCTACACCGGCAGCCTGCGCAATGCGCTGCGCCTGTCGCGTGAAATCCGCGCCGGGGTGGTCACGGTCAACTGCTTCGGCGAAGGTGACGTGACCACGCCGTTCGGTGGCTACAAGGAGTCTGGCTTTGGTGGGCGCGACAAGTCCATCTGGGCCCATGACCAATACACGGAGCTGAAGACCATCTGGATCAACGCTTCGTGAGCTGAGCAAGACCGGTGCTGCTCTGACGGAGTTCGGCACCTGGCCGCTTTTGTGGTGGCTGTACCGGCGGTGAGCCGGTACAGCCACTGCAAGGGCGGCTTTTTACTTGAATTTGGGCCCCGAACGGGTATTCAGCCCCTTGGCCATACGGTCGTACAGCACCACATTCACCGTCGCCGCCAGGTTCATGCAGCCCTCGGTCGGGATGTAGATGGTCTCTTCACACCAACCGCGCACTTCTTCGCTCAGCGACCCGTCTTCTGGGCCGAAGATGTAGATGGCGCGGTCCGGGTGGGTGTATTCCGGCAGGGGCCGGGCGCCGTCCACCAGCTCTACCGCCACCGGGGTGCAGCCCAGCGGAATGATGCGTTGCAGGTCATCGATGCCGATCAGCGGGATGTCGTAGTGCACGCGCTTGGTGTCGGTGACGAAGTCACGGGCGCGCTCATACCGTTTGCCGGTGTAGAACACCGAGTTGACGCCATAGCAGCCCGCGGCGCGCATCACCGAGCCGACGTTTTCCGGCGACTTGGGGTTGAACAGGCCGATGCAGCTGTATCGTTTGTTTGCCACGTACCGGGGCCCTTCGCGAAAAAAAGCGCGATTATACGGGCTGCCCGGTAGCAGCGGGGGGCGAATCGATGGTCAGTCTTTCTTCAGCAAGCCAGCCAGGCCGGCAAACGGGTTGTGCGTGGCCTTGGCGATGCTCGGGGTGCTGGTGGAGCCTTCGCTGAAGTACTGCTGGTCGGTGTAGCGCGAATGCTCGTTGTCGTGGCAGTACAGGCACAGCAGCTCCCAGTTCGAGCCGTCCTGGGGGTTGTTGTCGTGGTTGTGGTCGCGGTGGTGCACGGTCAGCTCGCTCAGGCGCTTGCCGGCGAACTCGCGGGCGCAGCGGCCGCACACGTGCGGGTACATTCTCAGGGCCTTGTCGCGGTAGCCCATTTCCTTGTCACGCTTGGCGTCGGCGAGAATGCGGTCCAGGCGCGCGGTGGCGGCAGCGGAAGAGGAGGCGCTCATGGTGTTTCCTTTGTTCTGATCAGGCAGGTGACGGTTATGCCATTGAGTCTAGCGCGCTTGCAGGGCGGGCGGACAGGCGAAAGCGTTGATTTAGGCGTAGCCTGTAGGAAGGTTCCCGACAGGAGGTTACTGATGTTGCGCGCGATCCTAGCCGTGCTGTGGCTGGCGGGCCTGCCCATGGCCGATGCCGCCAGTACGCCGCCCCGGCTGGCGACCCCGGTGCCCGGTGCGCCGGGTACGCCCACGCCCACGCCTTACCCGCAGATCACCCCGAGCACGCCGCCCAAGGCTTATGACAGCCAGCCGGGTGCGCCTTTGCTGCCACCGATGCCGGTGCCCGGGCCGCCGAAGGATGAGCCCTTGCCGGGGTTGCGGCCGGAGCCGGCGAAGCCGGCGCAAGATGATGATTGACTGCGGCGGTGCGTTGGCGGTGGGATTTTAGGGGGGCAGTGCCCTGTGGGAGATAACACAGCCCTACGGGCTGCGCTGTCGCGCAGAGAACTCAATTCATAACCGCGACGCGGCCCGCTCCCACAAAGACCCCGCTAAATCAATAAGTTATGTACTGTTCTATGAGAGCGGCCTTGTGTCGTGAAAGGGGCGCAAAGCGCCCCGGCCATCTCAAGCAATACCCAATTCGCCAAACACGAACGCATACTCCAGCGCCACATCCTTGAGCCCCTGATACCGCCCGCTCATCCCGCCGTGCCCGGCGCCCATCTCGGTCTTGAGCAACAGCAGGTTGTCATCGGTCTTGCGCGTGCGCAGCCGCGCCACCCACTTGGCCGCCTCCCAGTACTGTACGCGGCTGTCGTTGTAGCCCGCCACCACCAGCATCGCCGGGTAGGCCTGGGCCTTCACGTTCTCGTAGGGCGCATAAGCCTTGATCCGCGCATACACTTCCGGCTCCTCAGGGTTGCCCCACTCGTCGTACTCGGTCACGGTCAACGGCAGGTCGGGGTCGAGCATGGTGTTGAGCACGTCGACGAACGGCACCTCGGCGACCGCACAGCGGAACAGTTCGGGGCGCAGGTTGAGCACCGCGCCGATCAACAGGCCACCGGCACTGCCACCACTGATGGCCAGCCGGTCGGGCGCCGTCACGCCCTGGGCGACCAGGTGTTCGGCACAGGCGATGAAGTCGCTGAAGGTGTTGTGCTTGTGCGCCTGCTTGCCGGCACGGTACCAGGCTTCGCCCAGCTCGCCACCACCGCGTACATGGGCGATGGCGAAGGCCACGCCGCGCTGCAGCAGGCTCAGGCGTGCATGCGAGAACCATGGGTCGAGGCTTTCGCCATAGGCGCCGTAGCCGTACAGGTACAGCGGCACGGTCTGGCCCAGGTCCTGGCGGCGCCGCACCAGGCTGATCGGCACCTGGGTGCCGTCGGCGGCAGTCGCCCACAAGCGTTCGCTGACATAGTCGTCGGCATCGAAGGCGCCCAGTACCGGTGTTTGCTTGAGCACCACCTGGGCGCCGCTGGCCAGCTCCAGCTGGCGCACCTGGGCCGGGCGGTTGAGTGCTTCGTAGCGCAGGCGCAGGCGGGGGCTGGCGAACTCCAGGCTGTCTTGCACGTACAGGCTGTAGGCGGCATCCGGCAGCTCGACACGGTAGGCCGCCAGACCTTGCGGGCGCACTTCGATGATCGGCAGGCCGCCTTCGCGCAGGCTCAGGGTCAGGGCGCCGGCATTCAGGCTCAGCCCTTCAAGCATGACTGCCTCGCGGTGCGGCACCAGTGCCTGCCATTGCTCGCGGCCCGGTACCTCGGTAGCCGGGGCGTAATACAGGGCGAAGTTGATACCGTCCTGGTTAGTGCGGATAAACCAGCACCACGCGCCGTCGAGCTGGCCGTGGTCGGGGAAGTATTCATGGCCCTCGACACGTGGCGCCAGGCAAATGAATGGCGCCTGTGGGGTTTCGGCGTTCAGCACCCAGGCTTCGCTGGTGGTCTTGCTGTTCAGCAGCAGCACCAGCTGGCGCTCGGAGCTGGTGCGGTAGCAATGCAGGAAGAAGCGCCCGTCGGGCTCCTCGAACACGCGCTCGGCACCGCGGCTGCCCAGCGTGTGGCGGCACAGGCGCCATGGCCGGTGGGTGTCGTCCAGCTCGGCGAAGAACAGTGTCTGGCTGTCGTTGGCCCAGGTCATGCTGCCGTCGCAGTCTTCGAAGGGCAGGGCGGTGATCGCGCCGCTGGCGAGGTCTTTCACGTACAGGCTGTAGACCTCGTCGCCACTGGTATCCAGGCTGTAGGCCAGCAGGCGGTGGTCGGGGCTGACACTGAACGCGCCCAGCGAGAGGAAGCCGCCGTTGGCCAGTGCGTTGGGGTCGAGCAACAGCTGTTCCTGGCTTTCATCGACGGTGTTGCTGTCGTCGGCCGGGCGTGGGCAGCGGTAGTGGCGCGGGTACTCGTCGCCAGCGGTGGTGCGGGTGTAGTACAGGTACGGCCCCCAGGGTGAAGGCAGCGACAGGTCGGTCTCCTGGATGCGGCCCTTGATCTCTTCGAACAATTGCTCGCGCAGGGGCTCTTGGTCGGCCAGGCAGGCTTGCTGGTAGGCGTTTTCGGCCTGCAGGTAGGCGAGCACCTCGGGGGTGTCGCGCTGTTGCAGCCAGGCATACGGGTCGGCGGCCTGGTCGGCATGGGCAATCGGCGGTTGGGGCTTGGTCGGCATCGAGGATCTCTTGGTTGGGGTGGCCTGGGCCCGGCTGCGAAGCGGCCGGCGCAGGCAAACACTGTGTGCGCCCGGAAAAGTGTTTATCATAGGCACCTCTTTGCCTGGCTTGCACGAACACCATGATCGAGAACGACTACACCTTGGCCTGGGGCCTGTACGCGGTTGCCGCTTTGGGCTGCCTGCTGGTGGGCTTCAAACTGACCGGCTGGATGTGGCGCTGGTTGCGCGAGCCCCTGCGCGTGGTGCTGGCGGTGCTGTTGCTGACGCCGACCGTGGTTGACCCGGTCAAGGACAGCTTCGCCCCGGCCATCGCCATCACCACCCTGGATGTGGCGTTCAAGGTTGGCAACAATGCCTGGCGCGCAGTTTCCGATTTTGCCATGTACGGCATGATCGCCTTTGCCTTGTATGCCCTCTTCGTATTGCTGCGCTGGCCGCTGGAAAAGCGCGCCTGCGAGCGGCGGGCCCAGGCTGAGGCCGCGGCCCAGCGCGAGCAGGCCGAAGATGACCGGCTCGGCGCCCAGGCCCCTTTGGCCGCCGAGCGCAGCGACCGTTACCGTGACCTTCCGCCACCTGCGGCACCCGGGGGAAATGGCCGGGTCGAGCCCCGTCTGTAAGCGGAGACACAGCCATGTGCGAACTGTTGGGCATGAGTGCCAACGTCCCTACCGACATTGTCTTCAGCTTTACCGGCCTGATGCAGCGCGGTGGCCGCACCGGCCCGCACCGCGATGGCTGGGGCATCGGCTTCTATGAAGGGCGCGGCCTGCGCCTGTTCCAGGACCCGGCTGCCAGCAGCGAGTCGGAGGTAGCCAGCCTGGTGCAGCGCTACCCGATCAAGAGCGAAGTGGTCATTGGCCATATCCGCCAGGCCAACGTCGGCAAGGTCTGCCTGGCCAACACCCATCCGTTCATGCGCGAAATGTGGGGCCGTAACTGGTGCTTTGCGCACAACGGCCAGTTGGGCGCCTTCAAGGGCCTGGGCAGTTTCTATCGGCCGGTAGGCGATACCGACAGCGAGGCGGCCTTTTGCGACCTGCTCAACCGCATTCGCAGCGCCTTCCCCGAGCCGGTGCCGGTGGAACAGCTGTTGCCGGTGCTGGTCGAAGCCTGTGCCGGTTACCGCGGGCAGGGCGTGTTCAACTGCATGCTCAGCGACGGTGACTGGCTGTTCTGCTTCTGTTCGACCAAGCTGGTGCACATTACCCGGCGTGCGCCGTTTGGTGCGGCACGCTTGAAGGATGTCGACCTGATCGTCGACTTCCATACGCAAACCACCCCCAACGACGTGGTCACGGTGATTGCCACCGAGGCCCTGACCGAGAACGAGACCTGGCAGCGCTACGCGCCGGGTCAATGGGCCCTGTGGCGGCACGGTGAATGTGTGGCGCACGGCCAGAGCTAAGGACGCTGCATGTTCAGAAGTTACCTGCGGTTGCTGCTGTTCACCTTCGGCCTGTTGGCCGGTATTCAGGTGCCGGGGCTGGTGAAAGACTACAGCCAGCGGGTGGAGGCGCACCTGTACGAGTCGCGCGAGGCGCTGGACGGCTTCAAGCAGACGGCCGAGCGCTTTTTCAATGGCGACCTGCAGGCCTTGCTACGGCACTACCGCAGCAGTGATGACCCAGTGTTCAACAGTGACGCCAACAGCATCGAAAGCCTGATCATCCGCAACCAGTTGCTGGAGAACGAGTGGCAGGCCCTGCAAGGGCCTTGGGCCGCACGCACCTGGCATGTGCTGGTGCAGGCCGACCCGCAGCTGCGTGAAGAAACCCTCAACGGCTACAGCTACCAGATTCTGCTGGTGCCCGAGGCCATCGGCTGGGGTGTTGGCGCAGGGTTTGTGCTGGCGTTCTTGGTCGAAAGCCTATTGCTGGGGCTTGGCTGGGTGATCCTCGGGGGGCGGCGTCGGGTGGTGAAAGAGAGCTGGCGCTGAGTGCTGGCGCGCAGGTGCCGCTGTTCACGCCAGTTTTGCGCTTATAGGATTAACGGCATTTTCTTCCAGGCACTCGCTTGCTAGGCATCGCACCGCAATGCAGGAAAATTCCAAACAGAGTCATCCACCCTAACGCTGGATTTGACGTCAGTAAGAGTGGTTGGTAGCCGACAAACAAGAAGTAGGATTGTTCGATTGCTCTCATATAATACGTTATGAAGAACACGTTGTAGGCAAAGCAGATAAAGAGCAGCGAATAACCTAGATGTCGTCCGGAGCACAGGTGCCGTAATGTGAATGCAATGACTACGCTGCCTATGATCATTATTGAAAAAGACAGGGTATTCATTGTTTTTCCCACTCAACCAGAATTTGCTCTCCCGTCATCATGTCTATTCCAACTTCAAACATGATCGAACCTTTTCCCATCTCCCTGTAAGCCCGAATTTTGTCGGCTTCAATGTAACGGAAAAGTCGCCATGTGCCGGTTTTTAGGATCATGTGACTCATGCCGAATGCTGACAGACCTATATCCACAGCGCCGTACCCAATGTTGCCTTGCGATGCGCGTCCACCTGCTATTTCAGCTATTCTCTGGTAGCCTTTACGTACTGGGCCAATGGTGTCATTTCGGCCGGTAGCAATATTACGCCCGTTTTCGTAAATGTTGTTGGCACCATGGAGTATCAGCGGTAACCCCCCAAGCGTGCAGCCCAACCCAAGCGACAATTTACACACCGCAACCCCGGTACCTATCTGAAGTACTCCGGCTGCAACCCCCGCAACCAGCTTGCTATATTCTAGTGCTTGTTCGAAAAGGAGTGAATATTCCTTGGTTAGTGCCTTTTGCGCTTCTTCAGGCGATAGCCGGCCATCTTGAGTCGCAGTAACGATTGCCTGCCCCGCACGTGATATTTCCTGGGTAAACTTGGCCCGAAGCCGTTCGTCACTCAAGCATTGCACCCCAACGTGGCGTGCATATAGCGTCAAGCGATTTGCCATGTCATTGACTTCGGATGTTTCGGGGGAGTTGGCGAGTGTGCTGCTGTCAAGCGGCTTCACACCCCCTCGCCCCAATTTGCGTAGCCACTGGTATTCGCTCCCAGATGATGCCAGCCGACGAATCCATAGCGAATGGCAAGGTACTCCTGTGGGTCCTGGTCGTTGAGCAAGATGGAGTGCGGCATCTCGATGCGGTGGTCCACAAGTAACCCATCGGACAGAGTTATTTGAAAGTAGTGCTCATACTCGCTATTGTTGTTTCTGCGAAAAAAATTGATCTTGCATTCTACTATCTCGCGATTTGTCAATGCTTGGGCGAGTAGAGGCGTCGATTTGTCAACATGCTTTGTAATCAGAACAGGTCGATGAGTTGCAGCCTTGGTATTGTCCAAGCTGGCAAGGCTATGACTGAACGAAAGCACCATGATTTCATCACGGTGGGCACTCTGGCATCGGTTACCGATGGATTCAGTTGTGGAGCAGCCCGCTGAGATCAGCCCTTGTTGCCTGCCCGTCATAGTCATATATCCATGGAAAGCCATATCTACAACTCCCTGTCAGTGAGGGTTCAAAAGCTAGAGTGCGCAGAGGGCAAATGTATGTAGGACGCTTCTGATCTTTATGGTGACAATTGATAACAAATATTTCCGCTCGTTGTGGAGCGCGTCAGTTCGCTGCGTATCAACGCGTGCTTGTAGGATTGCTATGCCCAATCACTCGACCGAGTTTGACTACAGGATCTGCGTTAGAGATCTTGGCGCAAGCTTGCAGCAAGCATCTGCAAACGCGGTAAGGTATGCACATGCACGACAACAACGGAGGCCGCGTGGTGGAACGCCTGCTACTCAATTGCGACATGGGTGAAAGTTTTGGCAGCTGGCGCATGGGCCTGGATGCCGAGGTCATGCCCTACATCGACTGCGCCAACATCGCCTGCGGTTACCATGCCGGTGACCCTGGCATCATGCGCCGCACCGTGGCCCTGGCACTGGAGCACGGGGTGGCGATCGGTGCCCACCCGGCCTACCCGGACCTGGTCGGCTTCGGGCGCCGGTCCATGGCCTGCAGCCCCGAGGAAATTCGCGATTTGCTGCACTACCAGATCGGCGCACTGGAGGGCATCTGCAAGGTGCTCGGCGGCCGTGTGGCCTATGTCAAGCCGCATGGCGCGCTGTACAACGACATGATGGCCGACCCGCTCAAGCTGCGCACCGTGCTGGAAGCTGTGGCGGCTTACGGCAGCGACCTGCCGCTGATGCTGATGGCCACCGCCGACAACCGTACTGCCCAGGCGCTGGGCGATGAAATCGGCGTGCCGCTGTGGTTCGAGGCATTCGCCGACCGGGCCTATACCGCCAGCGGCCACCTGGTCTCGCGGCGCCTGCCCGGCGCCGTGCATCACGACCCGGCGCGTGTGGTGGAGCAGGCCGAGCGCCTGGCCCGTGGCGATACGCTGGTGGCGAACGATGGCAGTGCCTTGAAGCTGGCGGCCAGCACACTGTGTGTGCATGGCGACAACGACAGTTCGGTAGCAGCGGTGCGGCAGATTCGCCAAGCCCTCGATGCCATGGAGCGATGATGAAGCTGCGTATCGAAGTGGTCGCAGTCGACAGCCTGATGGTGCGCCTGTTCGAGCGTATCGACGAGGCCAACATGCCGTGGATGCTTGCTGCCAGCCAGTGCTTGCGCGCAGCGTTCGGCCAGCACCTGCTGGACTTGGTGCCGTCGTACACCACGCTGATGGTGCACTTCGACCTGCCGCCGGCCGAAGCGAGGGCGCTGATCGCCCAGGCACTGGACGGTTTGCAGCCAGACGCCGGCAGTGGTGGCCGGCGCCACGAGATCCCGGTGTGGTACCACGCCAGCGTCGGCCCGGAGCTGCCTGTACTGGCTGCCCGCACCGGCTTGACCGAGGGTGAAGTGGCCCGCTTGCACAGCGAGCGCGAGTACCCGGTTTTTGCCTTGGGCTTCGCCCCCGGGTTCGGCTTCATGGGCCTGGTCGATGAACGCCTGGCCAGCCCCCGCCTGAGCACCCCGCGCAAGCGCGTGGCGGCGGGCAGCGTGGGTATTGCCGAGCGCCAGACAGCAGCGTACCCGGCGGTGTCGCCGGGGGGCTGGAACCTGATCGGGCGTACCCCGGTGCGCCTGTTCGACCGTGAACGTGAAGGCTATAGCCTGTTGCAACCCGGGGACTGGGTGCGCTTCGTGGCGGTTACGCGTGATGAATTTCTGGCCCTGGGCGGCGATGTGGAGGCGCAAGGATGAAGCAGTTGTCGATCGAGGCCAGCAACGCCTTGTGCCAGTTGCAGGACGCCGGGCGCTTCGGCGTACGGCACCTGGGCGTGACCCAGGGCGGGGCGCTGGACTGGGTGGCGATGTACTGGGCCAACTGGCTGTTGGGCAATTCGCTGGCCGCACCTGTGGTGGAGGTCGCGCTGGGTGGCTTCTGTGTGGTGGCGCAGCAGGATTGTGTGCTGGCGCTGGCCGGTGCCGACCTGGATGCGCGAGTTGATGATCAGCCGGTAGCGCCCTGGCGCAGCTTTGCTTTGGGCAAAGGGCAGCGCTTGGCCCTGAAGCAGCCCAAGCAGGGCGTTCGGGCGTACCTGGCGGCGCCTGGCGGGTTTCGCGGCGAGGCGGTGCTGGGCAGCTGTGCCACCGTGGTGCGCGAAGCGCTGGGCGGTACAGGCGGCCAGGGCGCTGCGCTTGGTAAAGGCCAGCTGCTGGCTTTTGCGGGTACGCCGGCAACCCTTCGTGAAGTGCCGGATGCCTTGCGCCCGCGCTATCACCACAAGCCTGTGCTCGACCTAGTGATGGGCGCGCAGATCGGTGATTTCAGTGGTACCAGCCTGTTTGAGGCGTTCAACAGTGACTGGACGCTGGACAGCCGGGCTGACCGCATGGGCATCCGTCTACTGGGGCCGAAGTTGGTCTACCAGGGCGCGCCGATGATTTCCGAGGGCATTCCCCTGGGAGCGGTGCAGGTGCCGCCGGACGGGCAACCGATCGTGTTGCTCAATGACCGGCAGACCATTGGCGGTTACCCGCGGCTGGGGGCGTTGACGCCGCTGGCGCTGGCGCAACTGGCGCAGTGCATGCCGGGGGCGCAGGTGAAGTTCAGGGCGGTGGTGCAGGATGAGGCGTGGCGGGAGCAGCAGCAATACTTGGGCCGGTGGTTGTAAGGCTGCGGGCCCTTTCGCGGGCACGCCCGCTCCCACACAGGCCTGCGCCATACCTGTAGGAGCGGGCGCGCCCGCGAAGAGGCCAGACCGCTGGCAAGTGGCAGCCCGTTCTATCTCACTTTGAGAGATACCGCATCCCTTCCTCCAACCCCTGCAAGGTCAGCGGATACATCTTGTCCTCGATCAACTCCCGCACCAGGTGGGTCGAGGCGGTGTAGTCCCAAGCCTGCCGGGGATAGGGGTTGATCCAGATGATCTTCCTGAATTTCTCCATGAAACGCTGCAGCCACACATACCCGGCTTCTTCGTTCCAGTGCTCCACGCTGCCACCGGGCTGGGTGATTTCGTAAGGCGCCATGGCCGCATCGCCAACGAAGATCACTTTGTAGTCGTCGCCATACTTGTGCAGAAGATCGAACGTGGAAAACCGCTCCGAGGTGCGGCGCAGGTTGTTCTTCCAAACCGACTCGTACACGCAGTTGTGGAAGTAGTAATACTCCAGGTGCTTGAACTCGGTCTTGCAGGCCGAGAACAGTTCTTCGCACACCTTGACGTGGGCGTCCATGGAACCACCGATGTCGAACAGCAACAGCAGCTTCACGGTGTTGCGCCGCTCCGGGCGCATCTGGATGTTCAACAACCCGGCATCGCGCGCGGTGTGGTCGATGGTGCCGTCGATGTCGAGCTCTTCGGCGGCGCCTTCACGGGCGAACTTGCGCAGCCGGCGCAGGGCCAGCTTGATGTTGCGCGTGCCCAGTTCCACCTGGTCGTCGAGGTTCTTGTACTCGCGCTGGTCCCAGACCTTCACCGCCTTGCCCTGGCGTTTGCCAGCCTCGCCCACGCGGATGCCCTCGGGGTTGTAGCCGCCCGAGCCGAACGGGCTGGTGCCGCCGGTGCCAATCCACTTGTTGCCGCCGGCGTGGCGCTCCTTCTGCTCTTCCAGGCGCTGCTTGAAGGCCTCGATGAGCTTGTCCAGGCCACCCAGCGACTGGATTTGCGCGCGTTCTTCGTCGCTGAGCGAGCGCTCGAACTCCTTGCGCAGCCAGTCTTCCGGGATCAGCGCCTCGATGTGCTGGTCGAGGTTTTCCAGGCCTTTGAAGTAAGCGGCGAAGGCGCGGTCGAACTTGTCGAAGTGGCGTTCGTCTTTCACCAGAATGGCACGGGCGAGGTAATAGAATTCGTCCATGTCGGCGAACACCACGTGCTTTTGCAAGGCCTGGTGCAGGTCGAGCAGTTCACGCACCGACACCGGCACCTTGGTCGCACGCATTTCATTGAACAGGTTGAGCAGCATGGCCCGGCTCCTGTCAGCGGTTGCCGCGCCGGCTCATGAAGGCCAGGCGCTCGAGCAGTTGCACGTCCTGCTCGTTCTTCACCAGCGCACCGGCCAGCGGCGGGATCGCCTTGGTCGGGTCGCGTTCGCGCAGCACCGCTTCACCGATGTTGTCGGCCATCAGCAGCTTGAGCCAGTCTACCAGCTCGGAGGTGGAGGGCTTTTTCTTCAGCCCAGGCACCTTGCGTACGTCGAAGAACACGTCCAGCGCCTCGCTGACCAGCGCCTGGCTGATGTTCGGGTAGTGCACGTCGACGATCTGCTGCAGGGTGCTGCGGTCGGGGAAGGCGATGTAGTGGAAGAAGCAGCGGCGCAGGAAGGCGTCGGGCAGTTCCTTTTCGTTGTTCGAGGTAATGATGATGATCGGGCGCTGCCGGGCCTTGATGGTCTCGTCGATTTCGTAAACGTAGAACTCCATCTTGTCCAGTTCCTGCAACAGGTCGTTGGGGAACTCGATGTCGGCCTTGTCGATTTCGTCGATCAGCAGGATGACCCGCTCCTCGGCCTCGAAGGCCTCCCACAGCTTGCCCTTCTTCAGGTAGTTGCGCACGTCATGGACCTTGTCCACGCCCAGCTGCGAGTCGCGCAGGCGGCTGACCGCGTCGTACTCGTAGAGGCCCTGGTGGGCCTTGGTGGTGGACTTGATGTGCCAGGTGATCAGGCGCGCGCCGAACGAAGCTGCCAATTGCTCGGCGAGCATGGTCTTGCCGGTGCCGGGTTCGCCCTTGACCAACAGCGGGCGTTCGAGGGTGATGGCCGCGTTTACTGCCAGTTTCAGGTCGTCTGTGGCGACGTAGTCGCGGGTGCCTTCGAACTTCATGGGGCTGTCCTCTGTTGTAAGCCTGTGCCGGCCTCTTCGCGGGCACGCCCGCTCCCACAGGAATTGCACAAACTTCTGAATCTGCGGGGTACCCGTGGGAGCGGGCACGCCCGCTCCTACAGGAATTGCACAAACTTCTGAATCTGCGTAAGTACCTGTGGGAGCGGGCGCGCCCGCGAATGACCCAACACCTGTTTTCGATTTGTTACCGACTATAACGCGGGCCCGGGCAGCTGCAAACGCAGACCGGGTATTCAGTCCCTGAATGCCCCGTCACGCTGTTTCAGTCGGACTTCGGCGCCGGTTGCTCATAGCGTGCATTGAACGCCTGGATGAAGCCGTTGCGCAGGATCTGCAGGAAGGCCTCGAAGGCGCTGATGTTCTGCTTGTGCACGCTGCCGCTGAGCTCCACCCGGGTGGCGAACTGGTTTTTCGGCTGGTTCTTCAGCACCGTCTCGGAGGCGCCCACCAAGGCCTCCCACACCGAGCGGAAGAAGCCTTTGTCCTTGTCCTCGACATCCTGCTGCCAGTCGAACACGTCCACGTCACGCAGCAGCGGTTTGATGTAGCCATTGAGGCGGCCGTTTTCTGCCTGCGCCTCGATGACCACGTCACCATGCCCTGCGCTGAAGTCGAACTTGCCGTAGGCACTGGCGAAATCATTCAGGTTGCGCAGTTCTATGCCGGTGGCACGCAGGCGGAACTCGAAGTCATCGAAGTCACTGAACGGGTCGAAGGTGGCGCGGCTTTCGACCTTGGCATTGCCGGCGATCAGCGCCGTGCCCTCGAAGCTGGCGTCGCGCCGGCCTTGCTTGTCGCGCACGTTGGTCAGGTTGCTGATGGTGGCGTCCAGCCGGGTTGCCTTGAGATTGACCGGGGGGTTGGAATTGAAATTGCGAAAGGTCAGGGTGCCATTGTCGATATGCACTTCATCGAGGGTGATCGGCAGCAGCTTTTCCAGTTGTTGCCGCCAATCGGTGCCCTGGCCGGTCTGCGAGGCCTGCTTGTTGCCGCCGTCGACGAAGTTCAGTTCGGGCTGCTCGAAGATTACTTTCGCCACCACGGCCTTGTCGTAGATCAGCGAGTGCCAGCTGACCGACAGGTCGATAACCGGTGCATCCAACAGCGGCACTGGCACCTTGCCGCTGGTCTTGACGATCCGCAGGCCGTTGATCCGGTAGGCCCCGCGCCACCAGGCCAGGTCCACGTCGGCCACGTGCCCACGGTAGTCGCCCATGTCGGCCAGCTTGTCGTTGAGGTAGTCGCGTACCAGGTAGGGCAGCGCCAGGTGCAACGCCACCAGCAGCGCCACCAGGCTGGCCAGGCCGATCAGCGGCCAGCGATAACGGGCTTTCATCGGGGTGTCTCCCAGGAGGATGTGCGGTGGACCGCAATGCGCCCGGTTGAGTTCGAACAGGCTTTACGGGCCTACGGCCGGGGCTTACCCTTGAGGTCTTTTCCTGCTCGCTTTCATGCCAAGGACCCCTGCCATGAGCCGTATCTTTGCAGACAACGCCCATTCCATCGGCAACACGCCGCTGGTGCAGATCAACCGGATCGCCCCGCGTGGCGTGACCATCCTGGCCAAGATCGAGGGGCGCAACCCGGGCTACTCGGTCAAGTGCCGCATTGGCGCGAACATGGTCTGGGATGCCGAAAGCAGCGGCCGGCTCAAGCCGGGCATGACCATAGTCGAGCCCACCTCGGGCAACACCGGTATCGGCCTGGCCTTCGTTGCCGCCGCGCGTGGCTACAAGCTGATGCTGACCATGCCCGCGTCGATGAGCCTCGAACGGCGCAAGGTGCTGAAGGCGCTAGGCGCCGAACTGGTGCTGACCGAGCCGGCCAAAGGCATGAAGGGCGCCATCGACAAGGCCAACGAAATCGTGGCCTCAGACCCGGCGCAGTACTTCCTGCCAGGCCAGTTCGAGAACCCGGCCAACCCCGCCATTCACGAAAAAACCACGGGCCCGGAAATCTGGAACGACACCGACGGCGCGGTGGACGTGCTGGTGGCGGGGGTGGGCACGGGCGGCACCATCACCGGTGTGTCGCGCTACATCAAGCATACCCAGGGCAAGGCGATCCTGTCGGTGGCCGTGGAGCCAGAGGCTTCGCCACTGATCACCCAGACCCTGGCCGGCGAAGAGCTCAAGCCCAGCCCACACAAGATCCAGGGCATCGGGGCTGGCTTCGTACCGAAAAACCTCGACCTGTCGATCGTCGACCAGGTGCTGACGGTGGCCGACGAAGAGGCCAAGGCCATGGCCATTCGCCTGATGCAGGAAGAGGGCATTCTCTGCGGCATTTCTTGCGGCGCAGCCATGGCGGCGGCCGTGCGCCTGGCGGAAAAACCGGAAATGCAAGGCAAGACCATCGTCGTGGTGCTGCCCGATTCTGGCGAGCGTTATTTGTCGAGCATGCTGTTCAGCGACATGTTCAGCGACCAGGAAAACCAGCAGTAACCGGCCATGCCGCTGACCGGGCTCAATGTTCGGCGGCCTGGTTGACTGCACAATCTTCATCGACACGATCCCGCCCGGGTGGTTTGTACCGCGGCGGGATCGGTTTATGATGGCAGGATGATTTTCAGGAGAGCAGGCCGCGCAGCCCTGTTTCTTCCCCTAGGAGTGATGCATGACCTTATCCTTTGCAGCCAAGGCGGGTGTCTTGCTGGTGTTCTTCGGCAGCGTGCTGTTCGTGCACCTGCGCGGCAAGGCCCGCCTGCCGGTGTTGCGCCAGTTCGTCAACCATTCGGCGCTGTTCGCCCCCTACAACGCCTTGATGTACCTGTTTTCCGGGGTGCCGTCCAAACCCTACCTGGACCGCCAGCGCTTCCCGGAACTGGATGTGCTCAAAGACAACTGGCAGGAAATCCGCGAAGAGGCCATGCGCCTGTTCGACGAGGGCTATATCCGCGCCGCCGAGAAGGACAACGACGCCGGCTTCGGTTCGTTCTTCAAGAAGGGCTGGAAGCGGTTTTACCTGAAGTGGTATGACAAGCCGCTGCCATCGGCCGAGGCGCTGTGCCCGAAAACCGTAGAACTGGTCAGCAGCATTCCCAACGTCAAGGGCGCAATGTTCGCCCTGCTGCCTGGCGGTAGCCACCTGAACCCGCACCGCGACCCATTCGCCGGTTCGTTGCGTTACCACCTGGGCCTGTCCACGCCGAACTCCGACGCCTGCCGCATCTACGTCGATGGGCAGGAATACGCCTGGCGGGACGGCGAAGACGTGATGTTCGATGAAACCTACGTGCACTGGGTGAAAAACGAGACCGACGTGACCCGGGTGATCCTGTTCTGCGACATCGAGCGGCCGTTGAGCAGCCCGCTGATGACCCGCATCAACCGCAAGGTCAGTGCCTTCCTGGGCCGCGCCACCGCGCCACAGAACACCGACGACGAGCGGGTGGGCGGTATCAACCAGGCGTATGCCTGGAGCAAGCGTTTCTCCAATAAGCTCAGCACTCGCGTGAAGCAGTTCAAGCGGGCCAACCCCAAGGCCTACCGGGTCCTGCGCCCGGTGCTGGCGGTGGTCGTGGCTTATCTGCTTTACCGCTGGTTGTTCTGAGCGCAGGCTGGCCTGTGCGCGGGTTCACCCGCGCACAGGCCAGCTCACCTCGCACTGGCGCCCGCTATTGCCCAATCGTGGGTTCACCGCTATTCTCCACAACACTTCCTTCCCTGAAGCCTGAATCATGCCCGCCAAGCCCTCCACCACCAGCTTTGCCATCGCGCCAGTCGCGGGCATGGTCGTGCGTGGCAGCCAGCAGCCGGCCATGGTCAGTCATTACCCACCACCTGTCAGTGGCGCCGTAGGCGGCGTAGCTCCGCCATGCTGCGTGGTCGTGTTGGGCTGATCGGCTTCGGCCGAGTCCCTTCGCACACGCAACCCACTGAACCCGGCCGGCTACTTAGTGCGCTTTAGCGCAGGCCGTCCGCTTGGCTTATCTGCCTATCATCAGGTGGCAATACATGTCCTTTTTCAACAAAGCATCCGTGGCCTCGGCGGCCACTACCAGCCTGTTCGTCCTGCTGTGGAGCAGCGGGGCGATCGTTTCCAAACTTGGCCTGGCGCATGCCAGCCCGTTCGCCTTCCTGCTGCTGCGCTCTGCCTTGGCCCTGGCGGGCCTGTTGCTGATCGGGCCGTTGCTGGGGCTGCGCTGGCCACGCCGGAAGGGCGCCATGCTGCGTGCCCTGGGCACTGGCTGCGTGTTGCTCGGGGCTTACCAGATCTTCTATCTGCTGGCCCTCGACACCCACGTCACGCCAGGCATCATGGCCACGGTCATGGGCGTGCAACCGATCCTCACCGTCGTGCTGATGGAGCGCCAGCGTTCGATCAGCCGCCTGTTCGGCCTGGGGCTGGGCTTGAGCGGCTTGATCATGGTGGTGTACCAGGGGCTCAACCTGGGTGGGGTGTCGCTGGCGGGCATGCTGTTCGCCCTGCTGGCGCTGGCCAGCATGACCTGCGGTTCGATCCTGCAAAAACGCATCACCGACAACCCCATGGGCACGCTGCCGCTGCAGTACCTGGCCGGCTTTGCCCTGTGCGCGCTGTTCGCACCCTTGCAACCCTTACAGGTGCAGTGGACCGGGGGTTTCGTGGCTGCCTTGCTGTGGATGGGCCTGGTGGTTTCGCTGCTGGCCACCTTGCTGCTGTATCGGCTGATCGCCAAGGGTAACCTGGTCAACGTCACCAGCCTGTTCTACCTGGTGCCGGCGGTGACCGCGGTGATGGACTTGCTGATCTTCGGCAACCGCCTGGCGCCGCTCAGCCTGCTGGGCATGGGGTTGATCGTGGTCGGCCTGCTGTTCGTGTTCCGCAAGCCTGCCAAGCGCCTGGCCGAGGCCTGAGCCCTAGCGGAACTCGGCGGGGATGGCGTGCCGGAGTACGCCTTCCTCGAAGTCCAGCAGCCCGGCTTCGCGCTGGGTGAGCAGGTAGTAGAGCAGGGTGTCGATTGAGCGCTGTTGCGGTACTGCCACGGCCAGCAGTCTTACCGACTGCTCGGTTTCACAGGCGCAGCCGAAATCCTGCAAGGCAGCGCGAACCTGATCGAGGGTTTCCGGGGGCTTGACCAGCACCCGGAACACCGAGGTGCCGCTGCTTTGGCGCAGTTCGGCGAACCAGGTCTGGCCGTCTTCTTCATAGGTGCCGATAAGGTCACCCGGCGCGATGCCGTACACATGAAAGGGGATGTTGTCCACGGCATGGCCGCCTTCCACAGCCTTGGCCCAAAGGCCTTCGACCGAGGCCGGTGGGTAGCCGTTGGCGTCCTGTTCCAGGCGGAACAGCACCTTCTTGCAGGTCGGGTTCATGCCGTTCTCCCGGTCAATTGCGCGCCGGGCGCAGTACCAGCCACAAGGCCACAGCAATCAGCAGGCCGCCATACAGGTGCGCCAGCGACAGCGGCTCGTCCAGCAGCCATGCGCCCCACAGCACGCCGAACACCGGGATCAGGAAGGTCACGGTGCTGGCCTTTACCGGGCCTATTTCTGCCAGCAGACGGAAGTACAGGATATAGGCGTATGCCGTGCACAGCAGGCCCAGGCCGAGCAGCGACAGCCAGACCTGCCAGCCGCCCCAGCTGGCGGGCGGCTGGCTGAGGGCGCTCCAGGCGAACAGCGGGCTGAGCATCAGCGTAGCGCCGAGCATGCTGCCCAGCGCCGACAGGCGGCTGTCCAGGCCGCTGACCCAGCGCCGCGCGAGGAACCCGGCAAAGCCGTAGCAGGTGGTAGCTGCCAGGCACGCCAGGGCGCCTTGCAGCAGGGCCATGTCCAGGGCCACCGGCCCGGCCCCGCTGAGGATGCCGACACCGAGCAGGCCGAGGAAAATGCCGCAGAGCTTGGCCAACGTCATGGGTTCACGGAAGCACAGCACGCCGATCAGCACGCCCATCAGTGGCGTGGTGGCGTTGAAGATCGCCGAGTAACCGGCTGGCAGCACCTGGGCAGCTACTGAATAGAAGGTTGCCGGGATGCCGGAGTTGATCATGCCCAGTACCAGGCAGGCCCCGAGCTTGCCCTGAAAGTCCCAGCGCACGCGGCTGGCGGCGACGATGGCGACCAGGCCCAGGCAGGCGATCGAGACGCGAAAGAACGCGGTCGGCACCGTGCCCAGCTCGGGGGCGATAATGCGCATGAACAGGAAACTCGCCCCCCAGACGGCAGCAAGGGTCAGCAGGCGGGTTAGGGCAATCGGGCTCACAACGGTCTCCGGAGGGCAGGGCAGGGGCGCGAGTGTACGCGAGGGGGCGGGGCGATACTTGTGCTTTCTTGCGCAGTGAACCTGGCCCGCATTTGCATCAGGCCGACTAAGCTGTGTAACTCATTCACCCATGAGGTGCCCGGCATGCCCCAACCCTGGCCCGCTGTCGAAATCGCCCGCACCATCCTGGCGGGCTTCGACGATTACCGTGACCACTTCCAGCGCATCACCCTCGGCGCCCGCCAGCGCTTCGAACAGGCGCGCTGGCAGGAAATCCAGCAGGCCGCGGCTGCGCGCATCAGCCTGTATGAAGAAAAAGTCGCCGAGGTCAACGGCTGGCTGCGCCAGGCCTTCCCCGCGTCGGTGTTGCTGGACGTGGCGCAGTGGCCGCTGGCCAAACACGCCTACATCCAGCAGATCGACCCCCGGCTGGACGATGAGTTGGCCGAGACCTGGTACAACTCGCTGTTCTGCAGCCTGTTCAGCCACGACCAGATCAGTGATGGCTGCATGTTCATCCACACCACCCGGCCGTCGCTGCGCGGGCGCGAGCGCGCCGCGCAAACCCGTACCTATGCGCTGGGCGGTAGCCTGAAGGGAATGCTGCAGGCGATCTTCGCCGACTACCCGTTCGATGTCGCCTACGGTGACCTGGAGGGTGACCTGGCACGGCTGGAAGCGCAGGTGCGCGAATGCCTGCCCGACTGGGTTTGCAAGGACCCGGAGCTTGCGGTGGAGCTGTTCGTGCCCGTGCTGTACCGCAACAAAGGTGCCTACCTGGTGGGCCGCCTGTACAACCGCGATGAGCAATGGCCCTTGGTGATTCCCTTGCTGCACCGCGAGGGCCATGGCATCGAGGTGGACGGGTTGATCACCGACGAAGCCGAGGTGTCGATCATCTTCTCGTTCACCCGCTCCTACTTCATGGCCGATGTGCCGGTGCCGGCCGAGTTCGTGCATTTTCTCAAGCGCATTCTGCCGGGCAAGCATATTGCCGAGCTGTACACGTCGATCGGTTTCTACAAGCAAGGCAAGTCGGAGTTCTACCGGGCCTTGATCAACCACCTGGCCAACAGCGATGACCGCTTCGTCATGGCGCCGGGGGTGCGCGGCATGGTCATGAGCGTGTTCACCCTGCCGGGTTTCAACACCGTGTTCAAGGTCATCAAAGACCGCTTTTCACCGTCGAAAACCGTTGACCGCGCCACGGTGATCGACAAGTACCGGCTGGTGAAAAGCGTGGATCGGGTAGGGCGCATGGCCGATACCCAGGAGTTCGCCGATTTTCGTTTCCCACGCAGCAAGTTCGAGCCTGATTGCCTGGCCGAGTTGCTCGAAGTGGCGCCCTCGACCGTGGCCCTGGAGGGCGACACGGTGCTGGTGCGCCACTGCTGGACCGAGCGGCGCATGACCCCGCTGAACCTGTACCTGGAGCGCGCGGGCGAAGGCCAGGTGCTGGCGGCGCTGGAAGACTACGGCCTGGCCATCAAGCAACTGGCGGCAGCGAACATTTTTCCTGGTGACATGCTGTTGAAGAACTTTGGCGTCACCCGGCATGGGCGGGTCGTGTTCTATGACTATGACGAAATCTGCTTTCTGACCGAGGTGAATTTCCGCCACATACCGCCACCGCGGTATCCGGAAGACGAGCTGTCGGGCGAGCCGTGGTATTCGATCGGGCCGCACGATGTGTTCCCCGAAGAGTTCCCGCCGTTTCTGTTTGCCGACATGGGCCAGCGACGCTTGTTCAGCCGCTTGCACGGCGAGCTGTATGACGCGGATTACTGGAAGGGCCTGCAGGCGGCCATTGGCGAGGGGAAGGTGATCGACGTGTTCCCGTATCGGCGCAAGGGGCGCTGATGGCGGTGTTGCAGGCCAGGCCCATCACGCCTTCAGGCACTCTTCAGGCACTTCAGCTCACTGAAGTGGTCGCGCACCTTGGCCAACCGCGCTTGCAGCAACTGCCGCTGCTGCACGCTACTTTGCTGCACCAGGTCTACCAACAGGCTGCGCGCCTGTTGTTCGGTGTTCTGGAAGGCCGCGCGGTATTCCGGCGTCCACAGGCTTTCCTTGTGTTGCAACAAGGTCGCCAGGCGCGGCTCGAAGCTGGCGTCGTTGCGTTGGTTCATCGCCAGCAGCAGCTGTTGCTGCCAGTGGGCGCGGTTGGCGATCCACTCGCGGTTCTGGTCGCCCAGCGCTGCTGACCAGGCTTGTACGCGTTGCTTCTGCACCGCGGACAGTGGGCCAAACCAGGCGGTCAGGCGTTTTTCCATACGCGCGCTGCGCTCGCTGACCTGCTCGGCCAGCGGGGTATCGACGTACTCTTTTTGCCGCTCGGCGATGTCGTCGCGGAACGCTTCACGCATTTCGGCCACCTGGCTGTCGCTCATGCCGCGCAACAACTCGGTCGCCGAAGGGGTGATTTCCTCGGCCACACGGCCAATCGCCTGGCGCGCTTCGCGGGTGCGTTGCTGCAGCGCCTGGTCGGTCACCTGGTTGTCGGCGACCATAGCGCGGACCCGCTCCAGCCAGTCGAGGTAGCCCGGTAGCTGGGTCTTGCAGTGCCAGGCCAGGTGTTGCTTGAGGCGGTCGTCGAGCAAGGCCTTTTGCGTGCCGTTCATGTCCAGGTAGTCGCCCAGCGACCACGGCACCAGGCGATCGAGGTTGCGGTAGGCCAGGTCCATGCGGCTGCAGGCGCCTAGGGCCAGGGCGAATCCAAGGGCGATGAGCAGGGCTTTGGACAGGCGTGAAGGCATGTGCTGTTCCTTGCAGTGGCTGGCCAGACGGTAGACGCGAGGGGGGCACGGCGGTTCCACTGCATCAGCGGTCGGGCGGCGCGCTGGCTTCAGGTGTAGAATAGCCGCCTTGTTATGAGGATCATCGGAAATGGCTCTGCTTGGGCGTTACAACAGTTTGCAAATCGTGAAACACGTGGACTTCGGTCTGTACCTGGACGGCGGCGCCGATGGCGAGATCCTGCTGCCCGGGCGCTATATCCCGAAAAACGCCGAAACCGAAGTCGATGACTGGTTGAACGTGTTCATCTACCTGGACAGCGAAGACCAGCTGATTGCGACCACCGAGAAGCCCAAGGTGCAGGTCGGTGAGTTTGCCAGCCTCAAGGTCAAGGACATCAACGGTGCCGGCATCTTCCTCGACTGGGGCTTGTCCAAGGACCTGTTGATGCCGTACTCGGAAGAGGCGCGGCCGTTGAAGATCGGCGACTACTGCGTGGTGCACGTGTACCTCGACAAGCGCACCCGCCGCATCACCGCCACTTCCCGCCTGGACCGCTACCTCGACGTGGCCCCGGCCGATTACAAGGTCGGGCAGCCGGTCGAGCTGTTGGTGGCTGGCGAAACGCCGATGGGCTTCAAGGCCATCATCAACAACCGCCACTGGGGCCTGATCCACAAGAACGAAGTGTTCAAGTTCCTGCGCTCGGGCATGCACGAGAAGGGTTTCATCAAGGAACTGCGCCACGACGGCAAGATCGCCCTAAGTCTGCAGCCGGTGGGCGCCGCCCTGGCCGACAGCCTGCAGGAGCAGATCATGGCGCGCCTGGAGGCCGAAGGCGGGGTGCTGGGGGTGTGTGACAAGAGCGACCCGGCGTTGATCAGCAAGCTGTTCAATGTCAGCAAGGGCAACTTCAAGAAAGCCATTGGCGGCTTGTTCAAGCAGGGCTTGATCGTCATCCATGACGACCGGATCGAAAAGGCCTGATCAGGCCTGAACGAAGTTGCGGAAGTCCAGCTGCTCGCCACCTGGGCGGGTGTCGCGCAGCAGCGAGTCGCGGTCGGCGCTCAGCGCCAGGCTGATGGTCGAGCGGCGCTTGCCAGGCTTGCGCACTTCCATCTGCTCCAGGTGGGCCTTGAGGAAGTTGGTCGGCACTTTCAGGTGCTGCAGCTCGTCGGTTTGCGGGGTGTGCAGCAGCAGGTTGACCCAGTCGGCCTGGCCCTTGCCCAGCAGCGCCACCGGCACTTCGAACCACCACAGGTTGCGTTTGTTGTCCAGAATGGCGAACAGGGTGTTGCTGCTGTTCAGCACCGGGCGGGCCAGTGCTTGGTTGCGCCGGGCGATGGCGGCGGGTTTGTCGAGTTTCATGCAGGTTCCTGCGGGTTGACGCTATGAAGGCCTGCATTGTGAGGGGTGCCACGGGGCGGGGCAAGGTTTGATGCTTGTGCCTGCTGCGGGCGCGCCAGGTGGGCGGCGCGGGCGCTGCCTTGGGTTGCGCCCCACCCCCGCCATCAGCCGGCCCTGGCGGTGCGTCAGCGACGAAGCGGCAGGCTCAGCTCGGAGGTTGCCCCGTCAGCGGTAGTCACGGTCGCGGTGAAGCTGCGCAACCCAGCGATGTCGTCCAGCGCCTGGGCAAACCGTGCCTGCCCTTGTGCGTCACTGTTCACCTGCACCTCGCCAAGGTAGTGCTCGGCCTCGGTGGCGTCGGCCTGGGCATTGCCGAAGAACTCAACGCGCAGCAGGCTCGATGCCGGCCCCTGTACTTCACCGCGCAGCACATTGCCTTCCAGCGCCAGCAGCCGTGGTGCCGGCTGATTGTGGTTGGGCAGCGGCTGGCACGGCTTGGGCTCGCCCTTGGCGTTGCAGATAAGTGCCTGGTCCTGCTTCGGCAGGTCGGCGCCAACCCCGCGTGAGCCCACGTACAAGGCGTGTGCCTGGGCTGGCACGCCAAACACGATGGCCCCGGTGCGCTGCCCGGGTACGCATGAGCCGCCCGCCTGGCAGCGGCGGATATCCTGGCTGTTGGCCCAGATGCGGTTCCCGCTGAGGCGTGTGGTAGTCACCTCAGGCTCCGGGCGCAGGGCCACGCCGATGCGGTTGCCGTGGATCAGGTTGCCGTCGAGGATGTTGCCCTCACCGGTGACGCTGACCCCGATCGAGTTGCCGCTGAAGGTGTTGGCCGCCAGGTAGTTGCGTTTGCCCCAGTTGATCTGCAGGCCGTCGGAGTAGTTCTCGAAGCGGTTGCGCACCACGCTGTTGTCGTTGCCCAGCAGAATCTCGATACCCTGTGAGGGCTCGGGGTTGGCTGCTGTGGAGCGGAACAGGTTGTCGGCTATCAGGTTGAATGCTGCGCCACGGGTCAGCTCCAGCCCATCCCCGTTGTCGATCAGCTGGTTGCGCAGCACCTTGTTGTTGTTGGTGGTGGTAGCAGTAGGGTTACCTGCACCGTCGTCGCCAGTCAGCATGATGCCGGCGCCGCCTTTGTTGGCGACGATGCGGTTGTCTTCGATGACGTTGTGGCTGGCGCGGTTGACCAGGATGCCGATGCAGAAATTGCGCACTTCCAGGCCGCGCAGTTGCACGCCCTGAGTGTCACGCAGCACCAGCCCAGGGTTGGTGGTGGTGCGCACGTTGGTGCCGAACTGGCCGGGCAGGGCGCCGGGGCAGGTGCGAACACCCTGGTCCTTGATGTAGGCGGAGCCGTCGATGGCAATGTACTGACCCTCGCGTGCCCAGGCCAGCCCGGTGATGCTGACCGGGCCTTTGATTTCCGGCAGCGCGTGGCTGGGGCGGATCACATAAGGTGGCTTGCCCACGGCGGCGATGTCGATACGGTAATGGCCGGGGTTCCGGTTACTGGTTTCAATGGCCCAGCGCAGGGTGCCGGGGTTGCCGTCGTCGGTGTAACGCTCGACATGCAGGGTTTCAGGGCTGGCGGCAGCGGTGGCCAGGGTGGACAGGGGCAGCAGTGGCAGCAAGGCCAGCAGTGCAGGCATCAGACGCATGGGGCGGGTATCCGAAAACATTGTTCTTGTCGTGTGCTCGCCTGGCTTGAGGCGCACATGTGCACCGCATTCTAGGGGAGCCGTGGCGTCAACGCAGGGCTGCCTGTGTGATTTGGTGCGGTATTCGCCCTTAGATTGACCGCTTGGCTTGCGGGGTGAAAACTCGTTGAAACTCTTGCGCTGGGTGCTGGGTCCACCTTTTGTCGACACTGTACACGTGTCTCCATTTGCAGGAGTTTTGCCATGAGCGGTACTAAAGACAAAGTCAAAGGCCTGGCCAATGAGGCGGTGGGCAACGTGAAACAAGGTGTCGGCAAGATGACCGACAACGAAAAGCTGCGTGCCGAGGGCAAGGCGCAAGAGCTCAAAGGCGAGGCGCAGCAAGTGAAGGGCGATGTGAAGGACGCGGTAAAAAAACCGTGATCTGAGCAAGCCTGTGCCGGCCTCTTCGCATACGTGCGAAGAGGCCGTTACTTTTGCCGCCAATTTCTTCAATCGCGACTGGGAGCAGCACAGCTTCGGCACGGTCTATTAGACTTGTGTGTTGATTCGATCAAGCGGCGAAAGGAGACGCTATGATTTTTTCCGCCCTGCAGGGCCTGCCTTTGCACCGCGTGCTGGCGCGCACCGTCAAGGAATTTCTCGATGACGAGATGTCCACCTATGCGTCGGCGCTGGCCTACCAGGCGCTGTTCTCGCTATTCCCATTTTTGCTGTTCCTGATTGCCCTGATCGGCTTTTTGCACCTGCCCGACTTTTTCTCCTGGTTGCGCCTGCAATCGGAGCTGGTATTGCCACCCCAGGCCCTGGAGCAGGTGAACCCGGTAATCGACCAGCTACAGCAATCCAAGGGCGGGCTGTTGTCGGTGGGTATCGTGATTGCCTTGTGGACCGCATCGGCCGGTGTGCGCCTGATGATGAGCGCCATGAACGCCGCCTATGATGTGCCCGAGGGCCGGCCGGTTTGGAAGCGCATCCCGTTATCCATTTTCTACACCGTGGGCCTGGCCGGCATGCTGTTGGCAGCCGCCGCGCTGATGGTGCTTGGCCCGCAGGTCATGGAGTGGATCGCCGCCCAGATCGGCATGCAGGAGTTCATCGTCACCTTGTGGACGGTGTTGCGCTGGCCGGTGATCGTCTTTCTGCTGATGGTGGCGGTCGCGTTGATCTACTACGTAATGCCTGATGTGAAACAGAAGTTCCGCTTCATCACGCCGGGCTCGGTGCTGGCGGTGGTGGTGTGGATCATCGCGTCGCTGGGCTTTGCCTACTACGTGAAAACCTTCGCGGACTACAACGCCATGTACGGCAGCATTGGTGCAATCATCGTGCTGTTGCTGTATTTCTACATCTCGGCTGCCGTGCTGTTGCTGGGCGCCGAAATGAATGCGGTGATCGAGCACATGTCGGCCGAGGGCAAAAACCCCGGTGAAAAGGATTTCGACGAGCACGCGCCCGCGCAGACCATCAGTGTTCTGGGCCATGAGCACCCCACTTCGGGCCAGGCGCAGACTTCCGAGCCTAACCCCCGATGATCCGTGACATTCTCAAGATGGGCGACGAGCGCCTGCTGCGCGTCGCCGCGCCAGTGCCCGCGCAGCTGCTGGGCAGCGGCGAGCTGCAGCAACTGATCGACGACATGTTTGAAACCATGCGCCATGTCGGCGGCGTGGGCCTGGCCGCGCCGCAGGTAGGCATCGACCTGCAGCTGGTGATTTTCGGTTTTGAACGCAGCGAGCGGTACCCGGACGCCGAAGCGGTGCCGCAGACCATCCTGCTGAACCCGGTCATCACCCCGACTTCCACTGAACTGGAAGACGGTTGGGAAGGCTGCCTGTCTGTGCCCGGCTTGCGCGGCGTGGTACCACGCTTCAAGCACATTTGCTATGAGGGCATCGACCCACAGGGCAACGCGATCCGCCGCTTTGCCGAAGGCTTCCACGCGCGGGTGGTGCAGCATGAGTGCGACCACCTGATCGGGCGTTTGTACCCATCGCGGATCCAGGACTTTACCAAGTTCGGCTACACCGACGTGCTGTTCCCAGGGCTGGAAGCAGGCGACGACTGACCATGCTGCAGAGCCACCAGGCGTTTGCTGCGCTGGTAACGTTGCAAGCGGCCATGCAGGGTGTCGGGCAGGCACTGCGCCAGTTCGAAACCCAGGCGTTGATAGAACGCCAGCAGGTCGGGGTGGCAAAACAGCCAGGTTGGCCCGTCAGCCTGGGCCAGCGCCGCCTTCACCAGTTTGCCGGCTATCCCTTGCTGGCGCCGTTGCGGGTCGACGAACAGGCCGGTCAGCCAGAAACCCCCGGTTACCCTGGCCAGGCTCAGCCCGGCAATGATCCCCGGCCCCCTGGCTACCCACAACTGCGCATCGCTTGCCGCGCGCATGCGCGAGCCTTGTTGCCGGTAAAAGTGGTCCAGCAGCCGGCGTTCTGTATCCGCAAGTGTCGAGCAGGTTAATTGTTCAGAAATGGCGAATTTCCCCTGAGTACAGAGCAGAGGCTCTGGCGTAATGCTTTGCGGCTATCTTGTCGCAGATTGTTGCAAATTCGGCAAGAGTGAATATCCGAGTTCGGGGTTCAACTATTAACGGCCAGGCGTAGAATTTCAGGCATCCCCCCTGCAGTACGAAGCGGGATCGGTACTTCGTGCCATCTTCACCGTAGATGGCAACTTCTCCGCGCCGGAAACGGCATTAGAAGTCAATCGATCAGCTTGAATGCTCAAAAGGCAAAACACCATGAAACCATTACTGATTCTTGCATTGGTCGGTATGTCCTCGTTCGCCCTCGCCGATGAGGTCAAGCCCGTCTCCACCCAGCCAGTGGCCCAGCAGTACGACTACTCGATGAACCTGGATATCAAGCGGGTAATCGACCTGTCGACCATTCCCAATGTCTGCGAAGTGGTGCCTGCCACCATGACCTATGAAGACCACCACGGCCAGGTGCATACCATCCAGTACCGTGCCATGGGCGGGGGCTGCCAGCAGGGTTGACCGGCTACAGGAGGTTCGAGCGCCCCCGCGCGGCGCTCGAACGCCGTGGGCCGTTATCGCCAAACGCACTGAGCCGCTGCTCGGCGGGCCACCCTCGTGGGGCGGGCCTGGTCTATCGTGGACGTGGGGAATTCGCACAGCCTTGCTGTGTGAACTGCCAGCCTGACTGCCACGGAGACAACACCCGATGAGCCTTGCCCCTGCTGCGCAAGCGCAACATGAGTTGTTGATCAGTCGCCTGATCGACGCCCCACCGGCCAAAGTGTTCCGCGCCTGGACCGAGCCCGAGTGGCTAAGGCAATGGTGGGGGCCGCATGGCATGAGCACCCCGGAATGCGAGATGCAATTGTGGCCCGGCGGCCTGTTCCGCACCTTGATGCGGGCGCCGGATGGCAGCGAGTACCCCACCCAGGGCGTGTTCCTGGAGATCGCGGCGCCGCGGCGCCTGGTGTTCACCGATGCTTTTGGCCCCGGCTGGGTACCGTCGAACAAGGCGTTCATGACCGCCGTGATCAGCCTGGACGAGGAACGGGGCAAAACCCGTTATACCGCCCGGGCCTGGCACTGGAATGCTGCCGATTGCAAGGCCCACGAGGACATGGGGTTCTACCAGGGCTGGGGTGAAAGCCTGGACCGCCTGGTGGAGTTGGTCACCCAGCGGATGCCAGACTGATGGTTGCCTGGGGGCGGGCATTCGCCCGCCGCAGGGCCGGTAGTGCCAGCGCTATGCTCAGCTGGCAACGAAATTCGGTGGCGACACCAGTTCCACGGTCTGCTGCTTGCGTGGCGCCAGGATTTCCGCTTCGCCCTGCACCACCAGCTCATCGTTCTGGTTGTACACATTGGTCGCGATGCGCACTTTGAACTTGGGCAGTTTTTCCAGAATTTCCAGGCGTACGGTGAGCGTGTCGCCAATCTTCACCGGCTTCTGGAAGCTCATCTGCTGGCCCAGGTAGATGGTGCCAGGGCCTGGCAGGGTGCAGGCCACTGCCGCACTGATCAACGCGCCGCTGAACATGCCGTGGGCAATGCGTTCGCGGAACATGCTCTTGGCCGCAAACTCGGCGTCCAGGTGCACCGGGTTGTGGTCACCGGACATCGCCGCGAACAGCTGGATGTCGCGCTCTTCGACGGACTTCTGGTATTGCGCCTTCTGGCCTACTTCGAGGGCTTCGTAAGGCGTGTTGGTGACCTGGGACATCGGGGTTTCCTTGAGCGGTAGGCGAGGGTGGCTGTCATTCACTGCGCACGGGCCGATCAATGGCCAGTGCCTGTTCAAGCCAGCCGACAATGTCGGCAGTGACCTCGTTACGGTTGGTTTCGTTGAGTACTTCATGCCGCGCTTCAGGATAGACGCGTAGCTGTACATGTCGATTGCCGGTGGCGCGCAGGGCGTCGGCCAGATGGGTAAGACGCTTGCCGGCACTGACCGGATCACAATCCCCACCCATTATCAGTATCGGCAGGTTCGGATCGATCTGTGCGAGGTTACCCGGCTGGCTGATCTGCGCCAAGCCTTGCAGCAGGTCCAGCCACAGCTGGTTGCTGCACCGAAAGCCGCACAGCGGGTCGTTGACGTAGCGGTCGACCTCGGCCGGGTCGCGGCTGAGCCAGTCGAATGCCGTGCGGTTGGGCTTGAAGGCCTTGTTGAACGCGCCGAAGGACAGCCATTCGATCACCGCACTTTTTCCCAGCGGCCCCTGGCGCCAGGCCTCCAGCCGCGCCACCAGCCGGGCCATGCGGTACAGCGCGGCAGGCTGGTAGTTGGAACCGCTCAGGATCGCCCCGTGCAGGCTGGCACTGTGGTGCAGCAGGTAAGCCTGGGCGATATAGCTGCCCATGCTGTGGCCGAACAGGAACAGCGGTGTGCCCGGGTAGTGTTGGCCAATGTACTGGGCCAGCCGGCCGAGGTCGTCGACCACGGCATTCCAGCCATGATGGCGGCTGAACAGACCCAGGCTGCCGTGCTCGGCGCTACGCCCGTGGCCACGCTGGTCAGCGGCGAACACGGCGAAGCCAGCCGCGGCCAGGGCCAGGCCCAGGCGCTGGTAGCGCCCGGCATGCTCGGCCATGCCATGGGCCAGCAAGACTACGGCTTTCACTGGCGTGGCTGGCAGCCATTGGTGCACGTACAGGCGGCAGTGCCCGCTGACGGGCAGCCAGAAAGCGTCGTGGGGCATGGCGGCTCCTTGTGCGCATGGGGTACCGGATCAGTGTATGCACAACCGGCCCGATTGCAGGAAGGGCACAAATAAGATTCACAATGTTAATGGCGGCACTTGGCGTATAGGCCACCCCGGGCTTACCTGCTAACGTCGAAGCAACGCCTGTTTGCCGGTTGGCGACCAGGTCAAGGATCCAAGGACGCAGTGCAGGTCCAGGCAGAGGAACAATAATAAATGCAAGCCGACTTCTGGAATGACAAGCGCCCGGCGGGCGTGCCTTCCACCATCGACATCAATGCCTATGCCTCGGTGGTCGAGGTGTTCGAGCGCTCTTGCAAGCGCTTTGCCGACCGCCCGGCATTCAGCAACCTGGGCGTGACCCTGACCTATGCGCAACTGGAGCGACATTCAGCCGCCTTTGCCGCCTGGTTGCAGCAGCACACCGACCTGCAGCCGGGCGACCGTATCGCGGTGCAGATGCCCAACGTGCTGCAGTACCCGATCGCCGTGTTCGGTGCCATGCGTGCCGGGCTGATCGTGGTCAATACCAACCCGCTGTACACCGAGCGCGAGATGCGCCACCAGTTCAATGACAGCGGCGCGCGGGCGTTGGTCTACCTGAACATGTTCGGCAAGCGGGTGCAGGCCGTGTTGCCCGACACCGGCATCGAGTACCTGATCGAAGCGAAAATGGGCGACCTGCTGCCCACTGCCAAGGGCTGGTTGATCAACACGGTGGTCGACAAGCTGAAAAAGATGGTGCCGGCCTACCACTTGCCCCAGGCACTCCCGTTCAAGCAGGTGCTGCGCCAGGGGCGCGGCCTGTCGCCGCAACCGGTGCCGCAGAGCCTGGACGACATCGCCGTGCTGCAGTACACCGGCGGCACCACCGGGCTGGCCAAAGGCGCCATGCTTACTCACGGCAACCTGGTGGCCAACATGCTGCAGGTGCTGGCGTGCTTTTCGCAGCACGGCCCGGACGGGCAGAAGCTGCTCAAGGATGGCCAGGAGGTGATGATCGCGCCGCTGCCGCTGTACCACATCTACGCGTTCACCGCGAACTGCATGTGCATGATGGTCACCGGCAACCACAACGTGCTGATCACCAACCCGCGGGATATTCCCGGCTTCATCAAGGAGCTGGGCAAGTGGCGTTTCTCTGCATTGCTCGGGCTCAACACCCTGTTCGTGGCGCTGATGGATCACCCGGGCTTTCGCCGGCTGGACTTCTCGGCACTGAAAGTCACCAACTCCGGTGGCACGGCGCTGGTCAAGGCCACTGCCGAACGCTGGGAGGCGCTTACCGGCTGCCGCATTGTCGAAGGCTATGGCCTGACCGAAACCTCGCCGGTGGCCAGTACCAACCCCTACGGTCAGTTGGCCCGGCTGGGTACGGTGGGCATCCCGGTGGCCGGTACCGCCTTCAAGGTCATCGATGATGACGGCAACGAGCTGCCGTTGGGCGAGCGTGGCGAGTTGTGCATCAAGGGGCCGCAGGTGATGAAGGGCTACTGGCAGCAGCCTGAGGCCACCGCCCAGGCCCTGGATGCGGACGGTTGGTTCAAAACCGGTGATATCGCCGTGATCGACGCGGACGGCTTCACGCGGATCGTCGACCGCAAGAAGGACATGATCATCGTCTCGGGTTTCAACGTGTACCCCAATGAGATCGAAGACGTGGTGATGGGCCACCCGCAGGTCGCCAACTGCGCGGCCATCGGCGTGCCCGACGAGCGTTCCGGCGAGGCGGTGAAGCTGTTCGTGGTGCCGCGCGAGGGGGGGCTGAGCGTGGATGAGCTCAAGGCCTACTGCAAGGCCAACTTCACCGGCTACAAGGTGCCCAAGCACATCGTGCTGCGCGAGTCACTGCCGATGACCCCGGTGGGCAAGATTCTGCGCAGGGAGCTGCGGGATATCGCTTGAGTCAGCTGCAAGCTACAAGCTACAAGCGGTGAATCAGAGCCTTTGGCGCGCTCTATCTTGCCGCTTGAAGCTTGTAGCTTGCCACTTTAAGCTAAATACTCTAAAAATGACCTAAATTGTTCATTGAGTCATTTTTGTGACCGTAAGGCCCGTTTTGGCCTCTAGGCGACCCCAGGCAAAGCTGTTACTCTCGGCCCGCTTTCAGATGATCCGGTTTGCAACGAACCGTCATCTCATATCAATAATAAGCGCATCGACGCGTGAATCGAACTTCGCTGTTGCTGAAGGAGTGGGCTTCCATGATCGAACATTTTTGGAAGGATAAGTACCCAGCCGGGATTACGGCGGAAATCAATCCTGACGAATTCCCCAATATCCAGGCAGTACTCAAGCAATCCTGCCAACGCTTTGCCGACAAACCGGCCTTTAGCAACCTGGGCAAGACTATCACTTATGGCGAGTTGTATGCGCTGTCGGGGGCATTTGCCGCCTGGTTGCAGCAGCATACCGACCTCAAACCGGGTGATCGCATTGCCGTGCAACTGCCCAATGTCCTGCAGTACCCGGTCGCGGTGTTCGGTGCCATACGCGCCGGGCTGATTGTGGTCAACACCAACCCGCTGTACACCGCGCGGGAAATGGAACACCAGTTCAACGACTCTGGCGCCAAGGCCTTGGTGTGCCTGGCCAACATGGCCCACCTGGCTGAGAAAGTGGTGCCCAAGACCCAGGTCCGGCACGTCATCGTCACCGAGGTGGCCGACCTGTTGCCGCCGGTCAAGCGCTTGCTGATCAACAGCGTGATCAAGTACGTGAAGAAGATGGTGCCGGCCTACCACCTGCCGCAGGCCGTGCGTTTCAACGCTGCGCTGGCACTGGGCAAGGGCCAGCCGGTAACCGAGGCCAACCCGCAGGCCAACGATGTGGCGGTGCTGCAGTACACCGGCGGCACCACTGGCGTGGCCAAGGGTGCCATGCTGACCCACCGCAACCTGGTGGCCAACATGCTGCAGTGCCGGGCGCTGATGGGCTCGAACCTGCACGAAGGCTGTGAAATTCTCATCACCCCGCTGCCGCTGTACCACATCTACGCGTTCACCTTCCATTGCATGGCTATGATGCTGATCGGCAACCACAACGTGTTGATCAGCAACCCGCGTGACCTGCCGGCGATGGTCAAGGAACTGGGTAAGTGGAAGTTCACCGGCTTTGTCGGCCTGAACACCCTGTTCGTTGCCCTGTGCAACAACGATGGGTTCCGTGCCCTGGACTTCTCGGCGCTGAAAATCACCTTGTCGGGCGGCATGGCCCTGCAGTTGAGCGTGGCCGAGCGCTGGAAGGCGGTGACCGGTTGCGCCATCTGCGAAGGCTACGGCATGACGGAAACCAGCCCGGTGGCCACGGTCAACCCTTCCGAAGCGAACCAGGTCGGCACCATTGGTATTCCGGTGCCGTCGACCCTGTGCAAGGTAATCGACGAGGCTGGTAACGAGTTGCCGTTGGGCGAAGTCGGCGAACTGTGCATCAAGGGCCCGCAGGTCATGAAGGGCTATTGGCAGCGCGAAGAGGCCACTGCCGAGATCCTCGACAACCAGGGTTGGCTGAAGACCGGCGACATCGCCTTGATCCAGCCTGACGGCTACATGCGTATCGTCGACCGCAAGAAGGACATGATCCTGGTCTCCGGCTTCAATGTGTACCCCAACGAGCTGGAAGATGTGCTCGCCGGTTTGCCTGGCGTGTTGCAGTGCGCGGCCATCGGGGTGCCGGACGAGAAGTCGGGCGAAGTGATCAAGGTGTTCATCGTGGTCAAGCCGGGCATGACCGTGACCAAGGAGCAGGTGATGGAGCACATGCGTGCCAACGTGACCGGCTACAAGGTGCCGCGCCATGTCGAGTTCCGCGATGCGTTGCCGACCACCAACGTGGGCAAGATCCTGCGCCGCGAGCTGCGTGATGAAGAGCTGAAGAAGCAGGGCTTGAAGAAGATCGCCTGACCCTGCGCTGCCCCTGTAGGAGCGGCCTTGTGTCGCGATGGGCCGCAAAGCGGCCCCGTCCATTTCAGCGCCCATGCCAAGATCCAGGGGCCGCTTTGCGGCCCATCGCGACACAAAGCCGCTCCTACAGCAAGGGCATGGGTTTTGGGCTCAGCGCAGTTTTTCCAGCATTTGGTAATACCACATGCCGGCCGCCAGCAGCGGGTTGCCCAGCAAGTCCCCCATCGGCACCCGCACATGCTTGCACTGGGCGAAGGTGTCGAACTGCTCGAGCGTACCGGTCAACGCCTCGGCCATGATCTCGCCCATGATGTGGCTGGTGGCAATGCCGTGCCCGGAATACCCCTGGCAATACCACACGTTGTCCGACAGCTTGCCCAGCTGTGGAATGCGGTTGACCACGATGCCCATGGCGCAGCTCCACTGGAACTCGATCGGCACGCCCTTCAATGCCGGGAACGTGCGCTCGATGCATGGCCGCAGTTCGCCTTCGATGTCCCGCGAGTCACGGCCGGAGTAGTTGGCGCCGCCACCGAACAGCAGGCGCTTGTCGGCTGTCAGGCGGTAATAGTCGAGCACGAAGCGGCAGTCGTACACCGCCAGGTCGTGGGGGTTGATCTGCTCGGCCAGTTCGCCCAGTGGCGCGGTGGTGACGATCCCGCCCATGGCCGGGAATATCTTGCCCTTGAGTTGGCGCTTTTCCAGCTTGTGGTACACATCCCCGGCCAGCATCACCTGGCGTGCCTCGACCCGGCCGTGGGCGGTAACCACCGCCGGGCGCGGGCCATGCACGATGTCCAGCACTTCGGAATTCTCGAACACCAGTGCGCCCAGGCCATGTGCGGCGCGGGCCTCACCCAGGCACAGGTTGAGCGGGTGCAGGTGCAGGTTGCGCAGGTTCTTCAAGGCGCCCATGTACAGTGGGCTCTGCAGGTGCTCAGCCACTGCCGCGCGGTCGAGCATTTGAACCTGCTCGCCCATGCCCCGGCGTTGCGCTTCGGCCTCGAACGCGCGCAGCTCGTTCATGTGCGAGGGTTTCATGGCGGCATGCAGGTGGCCACGCTTTAAATCGCAGTCGATGCCGTAGCGCGCTACGCGCTGCTCGATTACCTGGTGGCCACGCCAGCGCAGGTGCCAGATGAAGTCATCGACCTCGGCGCCCAGGTGGTTACGCATCTGTGAGCGCATGGCTTCGTCGCCCGACAGGCTGCCAGTGACTTGGCCACCGTTACGGCCGCTGGCACCCCAGCCTATACGGTTGGTTTCGACGATGGCCACCTTGAGGCCGCGCTCGGCCAGCTCGACTGCCGTGGCCACGCCGGTAAAACCGCCGCCGATGATTGCCACATCCACCTGCACCGTGCCCTTGAGTTGCGGGTACTCGGTAGGGTCGTTGAGGGTGGCGCTGTAGTAGGACGGCGCGCGCTGCGCCGGGCCTTTGTGCAATGCTGCGTTCATGGGTGTTCCTTGAGTGTTGAGGGGCTCAGGCCTGGTGCAGGTACCAGCGCCAGTCCTGTTCGCTGACTTCGGCCATGAACTGGCGGTACTCGGCGCGCTTGACCTTCAGGTACACGCCGAGGAAGTCCTCGCCCAATGCTTCGCGGGCCCAAGCCGATTGCTGCAAGGCGTCGAGCGCCGTCAGCCAGTCGGTGGGCAGGTGTTCGGTGGCCTGGGCATAACCGTTGCCTTGCACCGGTGCCCCTGGGTCTAGCTGTTCGCGAATGCCACGGTGGCTGGCTGCCAGGATCGCCGCCGCCGCCAGGTAGGGGTTGGCATCGGCGCCGCAGATGCGGTGCTCCACATGCCGGCTGTTGGCCGGGCCACCGGGTACGCGCAGGCTCACGGTGCGGTTGTCCACGCCCCAGGTGGGTGCCAGTGGTGCATAACTGTTGGCCTGGAAGCGGCGGAACGAATTGGCGTTGGGGCAGAACAGCAGCAGTGATTCGCGCAGGTGGCGCAGCATGCCGGCGACTGCCTGGCGCAGCAGCGGCGTGCCAGCCTTGTCGTCGCTGGCGAACAGATTGGTGCCGGCGTGGTCAGCCAGGCTCAGGTGCATGTGCATGCCAGTACCCGCCAGGTGCGCGAATGGCTTGGCCATGAAGCAGGCCTGCATGCCGTGGGCATGGGCCACGCCCTTGACCAGGCGCTTGTAGCGTACCGCCTGGTCCATGGCCTGCAGTGCGTCACCGTGCTCCAGGGTGATTTCCACCTGGCCGGGGGCGTATTCGGAAATGGCCGTACGGGCCGGGATGCCCTGGGCTTTGCAGGCGGCATACAGATCGGCGAGAAACGGCTCGATCTGTTCCAGTTCGCGCAGGCCGTATACCTGGGTGCTGCGCGGGCGCCCGCCGTCGTTGTCCAGTGCGGGCTGTGGGCGGCCCTGGGCGTCGCGCTGCTGGTCGAGCAGGTAGAACTCCAGTTCGCAGGCCATCACCGGGTGGTAGCCGTCGGCTTGCAGCGCCTCGATGGTGCGCAGCAGCACGTGGCGCGGGTCGGCGATGCTGGCAGGCAAACCCTCGCTCGGGTGCATGCTCACCTGCACCGCGGCGGTCGGCACCCGGCGCCAGGGCAACCTTGCCAGGCTGCCCTCGAGCGGGTAGGCGCGGCAGTCGATATCACCCACATCCCAGACCAGCCCAGAGTTTTCCACATCGTCGCCGTTCAGGGTCAGGCCGAGAATGGTACTGGGTAGTGGCCGGCCGCTCTGGTACACGGCCAGCAACTCGTCGCGGTGCAGCAGCTTGCCGCGGGGTACGCCGTTGGCGTCGAGAATGAACAGCTCGAACAACTCGATATCAGGGTTGTCGGCCAGAAAACGGGCGGCGTGCTCTACGGGGGCAAAATGCATGTTGGGTTCGCTCACGGCTGCGCAGGGCCACCGCACTGGCGGGCGGCCCGGCTGGGGCAAACGGCCAGAGGCTGGCCGGGTTTGGTCACAACGGCGTGAGGGCGGTATCCGGTGGGCGGGCGTGGCGGCAGTGCCACAAGGCCCAGAAGGCGAGGATGATGTGCACCAGCGGGTTTTCCCCGGCACGGCTGCGGGCCTTCGGTAGCGAAGGGCGGGGCAACGGTGGGGCGATGGGCTGGGCGGGCGTCATGGTTTTGATACTCACATGCGGCGTAAGGGTGATTAAAGCAGTGAATGGCAACCTTCACATAAGGACTTGCTAAACTTTCAGCCACTGTGCGATCCCTTGTAGGAGCGGCCTTGCGTCGCGATGGGCTGCGGTAGCAGCCCCCAAATCTGCGCCCCGGCACAAAACCACGAGGCTGCTGCGCAGCCCATCGCGACGCAAGGCCGCTCCTACACGGTGCGCGCCAGCCTGGACAGCAAAACAGGCGCAAATCTGCGACAATCGCGCATCCTCAGAATGCCGATCATGAAAAAGCAGGCTCACCTGCATCATTAAAAAGCCCCATGACTGACCACGCCATCGACAAATTGCTGCACAACCTCGACCACGCCATGATTGCCGACCGCCACCGCTTGCGGCGGCAATTGCATGAGCTGCGCAAGCGCCCAGACGAGGCCAAGCTGGCGCAGTGGGTGGACAAGGTCCAGGCCTCTTGTGCCCAGGTTACCGCGCGCCAGCAGAGCGTGCCGGTCGTGCGTTACGACGATAACCTGCCGATCGCTGCCAAACGCGACGAAATCAAGAAGGCCCTCGCCGAACACCAGGTGCTGGTGATCGCCGGTGAAACCGGTTCGGGCAAGACCACGCAGTTGCCGAAGATCTGCCTGGAACTGGGCCGTGGCAGCCATGGCCTGATTGCCCACACCCAGCCACGGCGCATTGCCGCGCGCAGCGTGGCGGCGCGGGTGGCCGAAGAGCTGGGTACGCCGCTGGGTGGGTTGGTCGGCTACCAGGTCCGTTTCGAAGACCAGAGCGACGCCAACACCCTGGTCAAGCTGATGACCGACGGCATCCTGCTGGCCGAAACCCAGCATGACCGCTTTCTCGAACGCTACGACACGATCATCGTCGACGAAGCCCACGAGCGCAGCCTGAACATCGACTTCCTGCTCGGCTACCTGAAGACCTTGCTGCACCGCCGGCCCGAACTGAAGCTGATCATCACCTCGGCGACCATCGACCTGGAGCGCTTCTCCAAACACTTCGACAATGCGCCGATCATCGAGGTGTCAGGCCGCACCTTCTCGGTGGAAACCTGGTACCGCCCGCTGACCAGCGAGCAGGACGAAGAGGGCAACCAGATCGAGGACGACCTGACGGTCGACCAGGCGATTCTCGCCACCCTCGACGAGCTGGCCCAGCATGAGCGCAGCCAAGGCAAAGGCCCTGGCGACGTGTTGATCTTCCTGCCGGGCGAGCGGGAAATCCGCGATGCCGCCGAGATCCTGCGCAAGGCGCAACTGCGCCATACCGAGATTCTGCCGCTTTACGCGCGCCTGTCGCCGGCCGAGCAGCAGCGCATCTTCCAGCCGCACACCGGGCGCCGGGTGGTGCTGGCCACCAACGTCGCCGAAACCTCGCTGACCGTGCCGGGCATTCGCTATGTGATCGACACCGGTACTGCGCGCATCAGCCGCTACAGCTACCGCGCCAAGGTTCAGCGCCTGCCCATCGAGGCGGTGTCGCAGGCCAGTGCCAACCAGCGTAAAGGCCGTTGCGGCCGGGTTGAGCCGGGCATTTGCGTGCGCTTGTACAGCGAAGAGGATTTCAACAGCCGGCCGGCGTTCACCGACCCGGAAATCCTGCGTACCAACCTGGCGGCGGTGATTCTGCAAATGCTGCACCTGCGCCTGGGTGCCATTGATGCGTTCCCGTTCATCGAGCCGCCAGATGGCAAGGCCATCAGCGACGGCTTCAACCTGTTGCAGGAACTGTCGGCGGTCAACCGCGAGAACCAGCTGACGCCTATCGGCCGCCAGTTGGCGCGCCTGCCCATCGACCCGCGGCTGGGCCGCATGCTGCTGGAGGGCGCACGCCAGGGTAGCTTGCAGGAAGTGTTGATCGTCACCAGTGCGTTGTCGGTGCAGGACCCGCGCGAACGCCCGCCCGAGCGCCAGCAGGCGGCGGACCAGGCGCACGCGCAATGGAAGGATGTGGACTCCGACTTCGCTGCGTTGGTGAATTTGTGGCGCGGCTTTGAAGAACAGCGCCAGGCGCTGACCGCCAACCCGTTGCGCAACTGGTGCCGCAAGCACTTTCTCAATTACCTGCGCCTGCGCGAATGGCGCGATGCCCATCGCCAGCTGGCATTGATTTGCCGTGACCTGCAACTGACGGTGAACAAGGAACCGTCCGACTACCAGAAGTTTCACAAGGCCATCCTCAGCGGCCTGCTCAGCCAGATCGGCCATAAAACCGAAGAGGGCGACTACCAGGGGGCTCGCCAACGGCGCTTCTGGGTACACCCGTCGTCGGGCCTGGGGCGTAAGCGCCCGCAGTGGGTGATGGCCGCCGAGTTGGTCGAAACCACCAAGTTGTATGCGCGGGTGGTGGCCCGGATCGAACCGGACTGGATCGAGCCGCTGGCCGGCCACCTGGTCAAGAAGAACCACTTCGAGCCGCACTGGGAGAAAAAGCGCGGGCAGGTCGTGGCCTATGAGCAGATCACCTTGTACGGCCTGATTCTGGTCGGGCGGCGCCCGGTGCATTTTGGCCCGATCGACCCGGCCACCTCGCGTGAGCTGTTCATCCGCGAGGGCCTGGTAGGCGGCGAGATCCAGTCCCGGGCCAAATGCCTGGCGGCCAACAAGCGCCTGCTGGAGCAGCTTGATGAACTGGAGGCCAAAGCGCGTCGGCGCGATATTCTCGCCGATGAAGAAACGCTGTATGCGTTCTACGAGGCGCGCCTGCCCGAAGAAATTCACCAGACCGCCACCTTCGATGCCTGGTACCGCATGGGCAGCCAGAAGGACGCCAACCTGCTGATCATGCGCGAAGAGGACGTGCTGGCGCGTGAGGCCAGCGAGGTCACGGCGGCCCAGTACCCCGACAGCCTGCAGGTGGGCGAACTGCGCCTGCCGCTGACCTATCACTTTGAACCGGGGCACCCGCGCGATGGCGTGACCGTGCGCGTGCCTGCGCCGTTGTTGCCGAACCTGCCGGGTGAACGCCTCGAGTGGCTGGTGCCGGGCCTGCTCGAAGCCAAGTGCGTGGCGCTGGTACGCAACCTGCCCAAGGCCCTGCGCAAGAACTTCGTGCCGGTGCCCGACTTCGTCAAGGCGTCGCTGGCACGCATGCCGTTCGCCCAGGGGGCCTTGCCCCAGGCCCTGGGCCAGGAATTGCTGCGCATGACCGGTGTGCGTGTAGCCGACGAGGCCTGGGCCGAGTCGGTGAGCCTGGTCGAGGGCCACCTGCGCATGAATATCGAGGTGGTCGACGGCCAGGGCAAGTTCCTGGGCGAGGGCCGCGACCTGGCCGAGCTGACTGCCCGTTTTGCCGCCGCCAGCCAGGCCGCGTTGGCCGTACCGCGCACGGCTGACGCCGAAAAGCCGGTGCAGGCCAAGGCCTTCAGCCCCGTGGCGCAGACCACCCAGCAAAAGATCGCCGGCTTGTCGATGACGGTCTACCCGGCATTGGTGGACGAAAACGGCACGGTGCGCGAAGGCCGCTTCTCGACCCAGGCCGAAGCCGAGTTCCAGCACCGCCGTGCCTTGCAGCGGCTGCTGCTGCAGCAACTGGCCGAGCCGGCCAAGTTCCTGCGGGGCAAGCTGCCGGGGCTGACCGAACTGGGCCTGCTGTACCGCGAGCTGGGGCGTGTCGAAGCGCTGGTCGAGGACATTTTGCTGGCCAGCCTGGACAGCTGCATCCTCGAGGGTGAACAGCCCTTGCCACGCGAGGGTGCGGCCTTGGCGGGGCTGGCCGAACGCAAGCGCGGCAGTTGGGCCGAGCACGCCGAGCGCCTGGCCCGGCAGACGCTGGAAGTGTTGAAGCTGTGGCACGGCCTGCAGAAGCGCTTCAAGGGCAAGATCGACCTCAGCCAGGCCGTGGCGCTGAATGACATCAAGCAGCAGTTGGGCAACCTGGTGTACCCAGGGTTCGTGCGCGAAACCCCGGCCACCTGGTTCAAGGAACTGCCGCGTTACCTCAAGGCAGTGGAACTGCGCCTGGAGAAACTCGGTGCGCAGGTGCAGAAGGACCGGGTATGGAGCGGCGAGCTGGCCAACCTGTGGGCGCAGTACAAGGCCCGCGCCGACAAGCATGCCCAGGAGGGCAAGCGCGATGAGCAACTGACCCTGTACCGTTGGTGGCTGGAGGAATATCGGGTGTCACTGTTCGCTCAGCAACTGGGCACCAAAGTGCCGATTTCTGACAAAAGATTGAGCAAGCAGTGGGGCCAGGTGGAAGGCTAAACTTCCACAGTTGTGGCAGTATTGATGCAATTTGGGGCCGCCTGGCGGCCCTTCGCGGGTGAGCCCCTCGCCCCTAACTTGGCACTAAAGTGCCACTAGGCTGTCCTATTCCCGCCAGCGCCCCCGTGGCGATGGCCTTCGAACAGAGGAACGACCGTGCATAACGTCGTGATCAGCGGCACCGGCCTGTACACCCCGGCCCAGAGTATTTCCAACGAAGAACTGGTGGCCTCCTTCAACGCCTGGTCCCAGCAGTTCAACCAGGACAACGCCGCCGCCATCGAGCGTTGCGAAGTCGAAGCGGCGCCCTTGTCGGATGCTGCGTTCATCGAAAAGGCTTCGGGCATCAAGAGCCGCTTCGTCATGGACAAGGCCGGCATCCTCGACCCGCAGCGCATGAAGCCGCGCCTGCCGGAGCGTTCCAACGACGAACCCTCGGTGCTTTGCGAAATGGCCGTGGCCGCTGCCCACCAGGCCTTGCAGCGTGCGGGCCGCACGGCTGCTGACATCGACGGCGTGATCGTCGCCTGCTCCAACCTGCAGCGCCCGTACCCGGCCATCGCCATCGAAGTGCAGCAGGCCCTGGGCATTCAGGGCTTTGCCTTCGACATGAACGTAGCCTGTTCCTCGGCCACCTTCGGCATCCAGACCGCAGCCAACAGCGTGGCCCTGGGCCAGGCGCGTGCAGTACTGATGGTCAACCCCGAGGTGTGCACCGGGCACTTGAACTTCCGTGACCGCGACAGCCACTTCATCTTCGGTGATGCGGCCACCGCAGTGGTGCTCGAGCGCGCCGACAAGGCCAGCTCGGCGCACCAGTTCGATATCGTCAGCAGCAAGCTGTGGACCGAATTCTCCAACAATATCCGCAACAATTTCGGCTTCCTCAACCGTGCCGCGGAAGAGGGGCAGGGCGCTGCGGACAAGCTGTTCATTCAGGAAGGCCGCAAGGTGTTCCGCGAGGTGTGCCCGAAAGTGGCCGAACTGATCGGTGAGCACCTGCAGGAAAACGGCCTGAACCCAAGCGATGTGAAGCGCTTCTGGTTGCACCAGGCCAACCTCAGCATGAACCACCTGATCGTCAAGAAGCTGCTGGGGCGAGAAGTGGCCGAGGAAGACGCCCCGGTGATTCTGGACCGTTACGCCAATACCAGCTCGGCAGGCTCGGTCATTGCCTTCCACCTGTACCAGGATGACTTGGCCAAGGGCGCTTTGGGGGTGTTGAGCTCGTTCGGTGCGGGGTATTCGATTGGCAGTGTGATCCTGCGCAAGCGCTGATTACCTGGTCTGATCCGAGATAGCCGGGGCCGCTTTGCGGCCCATCGCGACACAAGGCCGCTCCTACAGCAAATCGCGTACCTGCAAAGGGCGCATTCCCCTGTAGGAGCGGCCTTGTGTCGCGATGGGCTGCAAAGCAGCCCCAGCTATTTCTTTCACAGGCAAAAAAGAGCGGGAAACGCCGGATGGGGTCGGCATTCCCCGCTGTTGCGTGTTTAGAACTTGGCTTCCAGGTCTAGCTGCAGGGTATCCACGTCCGCATTGCTGTTGGGCAGGTTGGAGTAGTCGGTCTTGGCCATCAGGTAGGTTGCACCTACGCCGAAGTTCTTGTCGATTTCATAACCGACCTTGAACTTGTGGCCACGCGAACCTGTGAAGCCGGCACCGAAGTCAGAGTCGGTGAACAGGCTGACCACACCGTTACGCTGCACGTCGCGGTAGTTGTAGTCCAGGCTCCAGGCGCCGATCTTGCTCTTCAGACCGGCCAGCCAGGCTTTGTCCTTGCCGTCGGTGCTTTCGGTATTCTTGACGAACTGGCCGTAGGCAGACAGCGGTATGGCAAAGCCGGTGAAGTCGACCTGACCGAAGCCTTCCACCAGGTTGAACTCGTTGGTGGTGTTGCCCAGCGAGGCCAGGGCGGCCGAAGCCTTGTCGTTGTCGTAGCCGTAGATGCTGCCGCCCAAGGTCACCTTGACGGTGTCGGCTGCGTTGAACCTGGTGCCCAGCTGGCCTGCGTACAGCTGCGCGTCATGCTTGAACTGCACGCCGTCGCCATCGACGTTGTCTTTCAGGTTGTAGTGACCAAGGCTGCCGAAGACTTCAGCCGGGCCAACGTTCATCTTGTAGGTAGCTGCCACACCTTCCGGGTTGATGTCGCTGTCCCAGATGATGTCGCCCATGCTGACCCACGGCTGGTTCATCTTGCCGCCGATCAGGTGCAGGTTGGGCACGGCAGTCGGGTGCCAGTCGAGGTAGGCCAGGTCGACCCACAGCGATTTCTTCTCGAAGTAGTTGTCCAGGCTCTGGTTGGTCGAGCGGGCATCGGCGCTGCTGCCGGTGGCCACACGCACGCCGGCGTCGACTTGCGGGTTGATCTCGCTGTAGAAGCCGACACGGGCACGTACGCGCTCACGGTCCTGGTTGCCACTGCGGGAGATCGGGTTGTCGACGTTGACGTCTTCGTAACGCAGGCGCACATCGCCCTTGATCTGGGTCTTGGCGGCCCATGCCACTTTTTGTTCAAAGGCGCTCATACGTTCGGACTGAGCTTTCTGGTCGGCCTTTTCCTTGGTTTCTTTTGCCAGATCGCCTTGCAGTTCATTGTACTGCGCCTGGTTGATCGAGCCGTTGGCGCGCAGCATTTCGAGCAGCTTGGCGTCGACAGCAGCACTGGCCGGGGCACTCAGGGCCAGCATCATGCCGGTGAGGCTCATTCCGGTAAGTGTAGAAACAAGACGCATAAGGTTCTCCCTACTGAAAAAATGGGGGAGGCTCAAGCGCCTGCCCCTGTGTTGGCATGTCTTCGGAAAGGGCCTGAATAGACAGGTTCTGGTGTTCCGGAAAACAGGCGCAAGTATTGCGAGGGGCGGTGACAGATTAATGTCTGATTAGTGGCACTGTTGTTAAGTAAGTGAGAAGAAAAGGGGCAGCCTGGCGTTCATCATTTGAGTGACGCGCCTGGGTTGGGGATACTGAACGCCTCCCGACTGCGAGCCAAAACCGTGACCAGCCTGTACAGCCTTGCCCATTTGCGTGATCTTCCGGCGGCCACCTGGGATGCCTTGGTGCCTGCCGGCCAACCCTTCCTGCGCCACGGCTTTCTCAGCGCCATGGAGGACAGCGCCAGCGTTGCTCCCCAGACGGGGTGGGCTGCCGAGCACCTGGTGCTGGAGCGTGACGGGCAGGTGCGGGCGCTGTTGCCGGCCTACCGCAAGTGGCATTCGTTTGGCGAGTACGTGTTCGACCACGGTTGGGCCGATGCCTGTGAGCGGGCCGGCATTGCCTATTACCCCAAGTTGCTGGGGGCGGTTCCGTTCAGCCCGGTCAGCGGCCCGCGTTTGCTGGCCGACGACCCGGCCGATGGGCTGCTGTTGCTGCAGGCGTTACCTGAGTACCTGGGCAAGGGCGGGCTGTCGGGTGCCCACATCAATTTCACCGATGCGGCGCTGGACCAGCAGTTGGCCGGCCTGCCGGGCTGGCTGGAGCGCCTGGGCTGCCAGTTTCACTGGCAAAACCGCGGCTACCGCGACTTTCAGGACTTTCTCGACAGCCTCAGCTCGCGCAAGCGTAAGCAGATGCGCAAGGAGCGCGAGCAGGTGGCGGGGCAGGGCATCGATTTTCGGTGGTACCGGGGCAATGAACTGGACGAGGCGCAATGGGACTTCGTGTTCCGCTGCTACGCCAACACCTATGCCGTACGGCGCCGTGCGCCCTACCTGACCCGTGCGTTCTTTAGCCTGCTTGCCGAGCGCATGCCCGAGGCGCTTCGGGTAGTGATGGCCCGCCAGGGCGGGCGGGATGTGGCCATGGCCTTGAGTCTGGTGGGGGGGGACAGCTTGTTTGGCCGCTATTGGGGTTGCCTGGACGAATTCGACCGGCTGCATTTCGAAACCTGTTTCTACCAGGGCATGGACTTCGCCATTGCCGAAGGTTTGCAGCGCTTCGATGCCGGTGCGCAAGGTGAACACAAGCTGATTCGCGGGTTTGAGCCGGTGCTGACGCGGTCGTGGCATTACCTGTTGCACCCTGGGTTGCGGCGGGCGGTGGAGGATTTTCTGGTGCAGGAGCGGGAAGGGGTGAAGGGTTATGCCGAGGAGGCGCGGGGGATGTTGCCTTACCGCCGGGACTGAGAGACTTGAATTGCTTGTAATGGCCCTTTCGCTGGCAAGCCAGCGATAGGGCCATTACAGGCGTCAGTCAACCCCGACAAAGCCCCCGGTCTGGTGGTGCCACAACCGGGCATACAGCCCCTGCTGTTGCAGCAGTTCACTGTGGCTGCCAAGCTCGACAATGCGGCCTTTGTCCAGCACCACCAGCCGGTCCATCCGGGCAATGGTGGAAAGCCGGTGGGCAATGGCGATCACCGTCTTGCCCTGCATCAGCGTCTCCAGGCTTTCCTGGATTGCTGCCTCGACCTCTGAGTCCAGCGCCGACGTGGCTTCGTCCATGATCAGGATCGGCGCATTCTTCAGCAGTACCCGGGCAATCGCGATACGCTGGCGCTGGCCGCCCGACAACTTGACCCCGCGTTCGCCCACATGGGCATCGAAACCGCTGCGGCCTTGGGCATCCGAGAGCTGTGGGATGAACTCGTCGGCGCGGGCACGGTGCACGGCTTCCTGAAGTTCGGCATCGCTGGCGCCGGGGCGGCCGTACAGCAGGTTGTCGCGGATGGAACGGTGCAGCAACGAGGTGTCCTGGGTGATCATGCCGATCTGCGCGCGCAGGCTGGCCTGGCTGACTTCGGCAATGTCCTGGCCGTCGATCAGGATGCGCCCGCCCTGCACGTCGTACAGCCGTAGCAGCAGGTTGACCAGGGTCGACTTGCCAGCCCCGGAAGGGCCGATCAAGCCGATTTTCTCGCCGGGGCGGATGTCCAGGTTCAGGCCTTCGATCACGTTGCTGGCCTTGCCGTAATGAAAGTCGACATTGTCGAAACGTACAGCGCCACGGCTGACTTTCAGGGCCGGGGCGTTGGGCCGGTCGGTGACGGTGACAGGCTGGGCGATGGTCTGCAGGCCATCCTGGACCATGCCGATGTTTTCGAAGATGCCGTTGACCACCCACATGATCCAGCCGGACATGTTGACGATGCGGATCACCAGGCCCGTGGCCAGGGCAATGGCGCCGACGGTTATCAGCGATTGGCTCCACAGCCACAGCGCCAGGCCGGTGGTGCTGACCACCAGCAGGCCGTTGAGGGTGGTGATGACCACGTCCATGCTGGTAACCACCCGCGAGGCCAGTTGGGTTTTCTCGGTCTGTTCGCGGATCGCTTCGCGCGCGTACTGCTGCTCGTGATCGGTGTGGGCGAACAGCTTCAACGTAGCGATGTTGGTATAGCCGTCCACGATACGCCCCATCAGTTTGGAGCGGGCGTCGGATGAGATCACAGAGCGCTCTTTCACCCGGGGTACGAAGTAGCACAGCGCGCCGATGTAGCCGACGATCCACAGCAGCAGTGGCAGCATCAGGCGCCAGTCGGCCTCGGCGAACAGCACCAGCGAGGTAACGGCGTAGATCAGCACATGCCACAGCGCGTCCACCGCCTGCACGGCGGAGTCACGCAGCGAGTTGCCGGTTTGCATGATGCGTTGGGCAATGCGCCCGGCAAAGTCGCTCTGGAAGAAGTTCAGGCTCTGCTTGAGCACGTAGCTGTGGTTTTGCCAGCGGATCAGGCTGGTCATGCCGGGGTTGATGGTCTGGTGCACCAGCAGGTCGTGCAGGCCGAAGAACAGCGGCCGCAACAGCAGGATCACAACCAGCATCCAGGCCAGCTCGCCTTTGTGCTCACTGAAGAAGTTGACGTTGGGTGTGCCCTGGGCCAGGTCGATGATGCGGCTGAGGTAGCTGAACATCGCTACCTCGATCAGCGAGGCGAACAGGCCGACTACCAACAGCGCCAGGAAGCTGGGCCAGACCTGGCGCAGGTAATACAGGTAGAACGCCCACACGGTGCTCGGCGGCGATTCGCTGGGTGCTTCGCGGAAGATGTCGATCAGTTGCTCGAAACGACGGTACAGCATGGGTAGCGACACTCCTGTTCCAGCCTGCCTTCAGGCGGTTGCACGTCCCTGTGCAGCCTGCGGTCAGTCGATACGTTTGGCCGACTTGATGAACACCGGGTCAGCCGGCACATCGCGCATGCCTTTCTTCACGGTAGTGGGCGAGTTGACGATCTGGTCGACCACCTCCATGCCTTTGGTTACCTTGCCGAACACGGCGTAACCGGCATCGCGGCCCGGGTTGAGGAAATCGTTGTCGGCGACATTGATGAAGAACTGGCTGGTAGCCGAGTTGGGGTTGGAGGTGCGTGCCATCGACAGGGTGCCGCGGGTGTTCTGCAAGCCATTGCTGGCTTCGTTCTTGATCGGGTCCTTGGTGTCTTTCTGCACCATCTGCTCGGTAAAGCCGCCACCCTGGACCATGAAGCCGGGGATTACCCGGTGGAAAATGGTGTTGTTGTAGAAGCCGCTGTCGACGTACTGCAGGAAGTTCTTCGTGCTGACCGGTGCCTTCTCGGCGTTCAGCTCGATTTCGACCTGGCCGAAGCTGGTGTCCAGCAGCACGTGCGGGGTCTTGTCGGAGGCCATGACGCTGGTGGCGAAGGCGAGTGAGCAGGCGGTGAGCAGGAGTTTTTTCAGCATGGGCTCAAAGATCCTTGAGGGGTGGAAGCGGCTGCGAGGAACTGCAGCAGGGTCTGGTTGAAGACCTCGGGTTGATCGAGGGGGGTAGCGTGCCGGGAATCGTCGACGACGACCAGCCTGGCGCTGGGGATCAGGGCGACATAGCGTTGTTTCAGTTGTATCGGCGTGTAATCGTGGTCGGCGGCAATCACCAGGGTAGGACACTGGATCTGGCCGATGCGTTCCTGCACGCCCCAGTCGACGATGGCATCGAAGCTTTTGAGGTAGGCGCGCTTGTCGTTGCGCGCCCAGCGCTGGGCCATTTTCTGCCGCAGCGCGGCCTGCTCGGGTTTGGGGAACAGCCGTTCGGCCAGGCCTTTGCCCACGGTTTCGACACTCAGGACGCGTGCCAGGCCCCAGCGCTTGAGCCACCACAACCAGTCGCTGCGGCTGCGGCGCTTGACCTCGGGGGCACTGTTGACGATGCACAGGCTGCGCAGCCACTGAGGGTGGTCGACGGCAAACTGGAAGCCGACCATGCCGCCCATCGACAGGCCAACGAAGTGCACCGGGCCGGTGTGCAGGTGTTCGAGCAGGGCCAGCAGGTCGGCACTGAAGGTTGCAATGTGGTAGCCGTCCTGTGGCTTGTCGGAGCGGCCGTGGCCACGGATGTCCATGAGGATCACCCGGTAGTGCTGGCTGAGCACGGGCACCTGAAGCTCCCAGTCCTGGCTGCTGGAGCCCAGCCCATGCAACAACACCAGGGGTTGGCCTTGGCCATATTCCTGGTAATGCAGCGTGCATCCTTCGTGTTCGAAGTAGGCCATGGGCGCGGTCCTTTCAAGCTTGCGGGGGGGCTGCGAAGGGCACGTCCAGCGGCGCAGTGTCGAAGTTGCGCAGCAAATCGATGAGAATCTGCGTGGCCGGGCCCAGGGTCTTTTCCTTGCTCGAATAAAGGTAGAACAGTGGGTGGCGGCTGCCACCCTGGTCCAGCGGCAATGGCTTGAGTACGCCTTCGCGCAGCTCGCGCTCGATCATGTGCCGGGGCAGCCAGGCAAAGCCCAGGCCGCTGCTGACGAAGGTGGCGGCGGTGCCCAGGCTACCGACGGTCCAGCGCTGTTCGGCACCCAGCCAGCCAACGTCGCGTGGCTGGGCCCGGCCAGAGTCGCGGATCACCACTTGCAGCTGGCTTTCCAGGTCCTGGAAGGTCAGTTCACGGCCCAGGCGGTGCAAGCTGTGTTCGGGGTGGGCAACGGCAACGAACTCCACGGCACTCAGCTCGGCGCCCAGGTAGCCGCCGATGCTGTAGCTGCTGATGGCCAGGTCGGCGATGCCTTCGTGCATCACTTCTTCCACGCCCGACAGCACTTCTTCACGCAGGCGCACGCGGCAGCCACGGCTTTGCGGCATGAAGGCGGCTAGCGCGCGCACCAGCCGGGCGCTGGGGTAGGCGGCGTCGACCACCAGGCGTACTTCGGCTTCCCAGCCCTGCTCCATGTGGTGGGCCAGATCCTCGAGCTGGCTGGCCTGCTTGACCAGGTGGCGCGAGCGGCGCAGCAGCACACTGCCGGCTTCGGTCAGCACCGCCTTGCGGCCGTCGATGCGCAACAAGGGCACGCCCAGTTGTTCCTGCATGCGGGCCACGGTGTAGCTGACCGAAGATTGCGAGCGGTGCAGGGCCTCCGCAGCCTGGGCAAACCCGCCATGGTCGACCACTGCTTGCAGGGTCCGCCACTGGTCAAGGGTTACGCGCGGCGCTTTCATCTTTCGCTCCTGTTGTCCTAAGCTGCGCTCTTTGCAAGGAGAGCGGCCATGAAGAAATGTTGTGCGGCAATATTGATGTGCCTGCCCCTCGGGGCCATGGCTTATCCCATCGATGTGGACAAGGACCTGGACGGGGTCAAGCTCGACTACACCGCCTACGACACCGCCTACGACATTGGCGCCATTACCCTGAACAACTATGGGCAGGTCGCCGCAGCCTGCAAGGTGACCTTCCGTAATGGCCCGGAGGCGCCACGGGTGCGCCGGGTGAACGTAGCGGCCGGGAAGAGCGCCGACGTTACGGCCAAATTCAACCGGCAGATCATCAAGCTGCGCATCACCTTGCAATGCCGTGCGGAATAAACTGATTAATCGATAGGTTGAACCCACTTTTTACGCTTTTTTATCGATAGGTCAAGCCTTAATCTCACCTCCATCGAATCGCAACCCTTTTGCCGATGGAGGCACCGCCCATGGCCCACGTACTGATCATCGAAAGCAGCGCCCGCCAGCAGGATTCCGTTTCCCGCCAGCTGACCCAGGACTTCATTGCGCAATGGCAAGCTGCCCACCCGGCCGATCAGATCACGCTGCGCGACCTGGCGCTGAACCCGGTGCCGCACCTGGATGCCAACCTGCTGGGCGGCTGGATGAAACCCGAAGCGCAGCGCAGCGCTGCCGAGCTGGAGGCCCTGGCCCGCTCCAACGAACTGACCGACGAATTGCTGGCGGCCGATGTGCTGGTAATGGCTGCCCCCATGTACAACTTCACCATCCCCAGCACCCTGAAGGCCTGGCTGGACCATGTGCTGCGTGCCGGCATCACCTTCAAGTACACCCCGACTGGCCCGCAAGGCCTGCTGACCGGCAAGCGCGCCATCGTCCTGACCGCCCGTGGCGGCATCCATGCCGGTGCCAGCAGCGACCACCAGGAACCGTATCTGCGGCAGGTGATGGCCTTCATCGGTATTCACGATGTCGACTTCATCCATGCCGAGGGCCTGAACATGAGCGGCGAGTTCCACGAAAAGGGCCTCAACCAGGCCAAGGCCAAACTGGCGGCGGTGGCCTGAACGTTATCGAATTCCCAACCCTGACACCTGTTTTTGCTCCTTTGGGTGTACCTGCCCGGCCTTGGTGGCCGGGCTTTTTTATGCCTGGTGTTTTGTGGATGGCTGTGCCGGCCTGTTCGCGGGCTTGCCCGCTCCCACAGGTAAATCACAGGGCTCAGGTGCGTTGATATACCTGTGGGAGCGGGCAAGCCCGCGAACAGGCCGGCACAGCCCCCACATTCCTCATGGTTGATCACAAAGCCTGCAACCCGCTAAGGTCGCCGCCTTGATTCACGAGAGACAACCATGGGCTACCTGATAATCGTCGCGCTGATCCAGGCGTTTTCCTTCAGCCTGATCGGCGAGTACCTGGCCGGGCACGTCGACAGCTACTTCGCCGTGCTCGCGCGGGTGCTGCTGGCCGGCCTGGTCTTCCTGCCGCTGACCCGCTGGCGCCAGGTCGAGCCGCGCTTCATGCGCTCGATGCTGCTGATCGGTGCGTTGCAGTACGGCATCACCTACGTCTGCCTGTACCTGAGCTTTCGCGTGCTTACGGTGCCGGAAGTGCTGCTGTTCACCATCCTCACGCCATTGCATGTAACCCTGATCGAAGACGCCATGAACCGGCGTTTCAATCCGTGGGCACTGTTGGCCGCACTGGTGGCCGTGGCTGGCGCGGCGGTGATCCGCTTCGACAGCATCAGCGGTGAGTTCTTCACCGGTTTCCTGTTGCTGCAGTTGGCCAACTTCACCTATGCCGCCGGCCAGGTGCTATACCGCCACCTGGTCGCACGCAACCCCAGCGACCTGCCGCACTACACCCGTTTTGGCTATTTCTACCTCGGCGCCCTGCTGGTGGTGCTGCCGGCCTTCCTGCTGTTCGGTAATGCCCAGCACTTGCCGAGTACCGACGTGCAATGGCTGGTGTTGTTGTTTCTCGGGTTGTGCCCGACGGCGCTGGGCCTGTACTGGTGGAACAAGGGTGCGTGCCTGGTATCCGGCGGTACCCTGGCGGTGATGAACAACCTGCATGTGCCTGTGGGGCTGCTGCTCAACCTGCTGATCTGGAACCAGCACGAGCCACTGGGGCGGCTGTTCATTGGCGGTGCGATCATCATCGCGTCGGTATGGCTGAGCCGCCTGGGTGGCCGTGGGCGAGCGCCGCTGTCTGGCAAGGCCTGACATGCTGACCCTCTCCAACGGTGTGCAACTGCCGGATACGGACATCGAGCTGAGCTACATCCGTGCCCAAGGCGCGGGTGGGCAGAACGTCAACAAAGTGTCCAGCGCGGTGCACCTGCGCTTCGACATACGCGCCTCATCGCTGCCCGCGTTTTACAAGGAGCGGCTGCTGGCGCTACGGGACAGCCGCATTACCGGCGATGGCGTATTGATCATCAAGGCCCAGCAGTTCCGTACCCAGGAGCAGAACCGCGCGGATGCCTTGGCACGCCTTGCCGAGTTGATCATCGCTGCCGGCAAGACCGAAAAGAAACGCCGCCCCACCAAGCCCACCCTCGGCTCGAAGACCCGCCGGCTTGAAGGGAAGGCCAGGCGCAGTACGGTCAAGGCGGGGCGGGGCAAGGTGGACTTCTAAGGCCGTAGGCGGAACGGGCTATTGCGCAGGCTTGCATGGCTGCGCGCCCAGTGTAGGAGCGGGTTTACCCGCGAATGCGGTGGTGGCTGTAATGGGGAATGCCGGAAGATACTGGCCAGCAGGCCCTACCTCTTCGCGGGTGAACCCGCTCCTGCAACGGGCAGCGTAGAGCCACCAATTTGTGACCATCACCGCCAGTGTAGGAGCGGGTTTACCCGCGAATGCGGTGGTGGCTGTAACGGGGAATGCCGGAAGATACTGGTCAGCAGGCTCGGCCTCTTCGCGGGTGAACCCGCTCCTACAACGGGCAGGGTAGAGCCACCGATATGTGACCATCACCGCCAGTGTAGGAGCGGGTTTACCCGCGAATGCGGTGGTGGCTGTAACGGGGAATGCCGGAAGATACTGGCCAGCAGACCCGGCCTCTTCGCGGGTGAACCCGCTCCTACAACGGGCAGCGTAGAGCCACCAATTTGTGACCATCACCGCCAGTGTAGGAGCGGGTTTACCCGCGAATGCGGTGGTGGCTGTAACGGGGAATGCCGGAAGATACTGGTCAGCAGGCCCGGCCTCTTCGCGGGTGAACCCGCTCCTACAACGGGCAGGGTAGAGCCACCGATATGTGACCATCACCGCCAGTGTCGGAGCGGGTTTACCCGCGAATGCGGTGGTGGCTGTAATGGGGAATGCCGGAAGATACTGGCCAGCAGGCCCGGCCTCTTCGCGGGTGAACCCGCTCCTACAACGTGCGGCGTAGAGCCACCGATATGTGACCATCACCGCCAGTGTAGGAGCGGGTTTACCCGCGAATGCGGTGGTGGCTGTAACGCGGAATGCCGGAAGATACTGGTCAGCAGGCCCGGCCTCTTCGCGGGTGAACCCGCTCCTACAACGAGCAGGGTAGAGCCACCGATATGTGACCATCACCGCCAGTGTAGGAGCGGGTTTACTCGCGAATGCGGTGGTGGCTGTAATGGGGAATGCCGGAAGATACTGGCCAGCAGGCCCGGCCTCTTCGCGGGCATGCCCGCTCCCACAGGGACCGCGAATGCTTGAGGTCTTCACTGTTCCTGGGGAAGTCCGGCTTGCAGGGGATTGGCTTTATTCTCCAGCCGCTCTCTTGAACAGCAGCCCTCGCAATCTCAAGCCTCGCTCATCTCTTCCAGCCGACGCGGCACAGGCTCTTGCATCACACGCCCGCTCAGCCCCACGCGCATGTCGTTACCACTCGGCTGCTGGTACAGGCTCAAGCCGAACTCCGGCAACACCGCCAGCAGGTAATCGAAGATATCCCCCTGGATGCGCTCGTAGTCCGCCCACACCGTGGTGGTGGTAAAGCAGTAGATTTCCAGCGGCACGCCTTCGGCGGTGGTCTGCATCTGCCGCACCATGCAGGTCATGTTCGGGTGCACATTGGGGTGGTTTTTCAGGTAGGCCAGGGCAAACGCGCGGAAGGTGCCGATATTGGTCAGCTTGCGCCGGTTGGCCGCCAGTTCGGCCACCGGGCCCAGCGCTTCGTTCCAGCTTTGCAGCTCCTGGCGTTTGCCGGCCAGGTAGTCGCCCAGCAGGCTGACCTGGGACAGGCGCTGTTCCTCCTCGCGGGTGAGGAAGCGTACACCTGCGGCGTCGATGAACAGGCTGCGCTTGATCCGCCGGCCGCCGGATTGCTGCATGCCGCGGTAGTTGCGGAACGACTCGCTCATCAGGCGCCAGGTGGGCACGGAGACAATGGTCTTGTCGAAGTTCTGCACCTTCACCGTATGCAGGGTAATGTCCACCACGTCGCCATCGGCGCCAACCTGGGGCATTTCGATCCAGTCACCGACATGCAGCATGTCGTTGCTGGTCAACTGCACGCTGGCGACGAACGACAGCAGGGTGTCCTTGTAGACCAACAGCAGCACCGCCGACATGGCGCCCAGGCCCGACAGCAGCAGCAGGGGCGAGCGGTCGATCAGGGTGGCGACGATGACGATCGAGGCGAAGATCCACAGCATCATCTTGGCCAGCTGCACATAACCCTTGATCGAGCGGGTGCGGGCGTGTTCGGTGCGCGCATAGATATCGAGCAGGGCATCCAGCAGGCACGACAGCGCCATGGTCATGAACAGCAGGGTGAACGCCAGGGCGACGTTGCCCAGGAAGTGCTGGGCGGTATCGGACAGCTCCGGTACCAGTTTCAGGCCAAACTGCACCACCAGTGACGGGGTAGTCTGCGCCAGGCGGTGGAAAACTTTGTTGTGACGCAGGTCGTCCAGCCACTTGAGTGCCGGCTGGCGTGCCAGCAGACGCGCGCCGTGCAGCATCAGAAAGCGTGCCAGGCGGCCGATGACCAGGGAGATGAGCAGTAGCACCGCCAGGCCGATGGCCGCGTGCAGCATGGGGTGTTGGTCGAGGGTGCCCCACAGGTCGAGGGAGTCACGCCAGATTTGTTGGATATCCATGGGCTTGCATACAGTCTTGTTGCGAAACGAGGTGCCATTAGAGCGCGGATGGCGACAAAGTTGCCAAAAGAAATTCGGCTAAGGCGGCAGAAAACGTTACCCTATGCAACTGAATTTCCCGCACTTGCCTGAGGTTACCTCCGTGTTCTCCCAATTCGCCCTGCATGAACGCCTGCTTAAAGCCGTGGCCGAGCTTAAATTTGTCGAGCCAACCCCGGTGCAGGCCGCGGCCATACCCTTGGCCCTGCAAGGGCGTGACCTGCGCGTGACCGCGCAGACCGGCAGCGGCAAGACGGCAGCTTTCGTGCTGCCGCTGCTCAACCGCCTGGTCGACCTGAAAGGCGGGCGCGTCGAAATCCGTTCGCTGATCCTGCTGCCTACCCGCGAACTGGCTCAGCAAACCCTGAAGCAGGTGCAGCTGTTCTCGCAGTTCACCTACATCAAGGCGGGCCTGGTCACCGGCGGTGAAGACTTCAAGGAACAGGCCGCCATGCTGCGCAAGGTGCCGGACGTGCTGATCGGCACCCCGGGCCGTTTGCTCGAGCAACTCAACGCCGGCAACCTCGACCTGTCCCACGTGCAGGTGCTGATCCTCGATGAAGCCGACCGAATGCTCGACATGGGCTTCGCCGAAGACATGGAGCGCCTGTGCAAGGAGTGCGAGAACCGTGAGCAGACCCTGCTGTTCTCGGCCACCACCGGCGGTGCGGCCCTGCGCGACATCATCGGCAAGGTGCTGAAAGACCCGGAGCACCTGATGCTCAACAGTGTCTCGCAGTTGGCCGAAGGCACTCGCCAGCAGATCATCACGGCCGACCACGATCAGCACAAAGAGCAGATCGTTCAGTGGCTGCTGGCCAATGAAACCTTCGACAAGGCAATCATCTTCACCAATACCCGCGCCCTGGCCGACCGTATCTACGGCCACCTGGTGGCCAAGGATGTGAAGGCCTTCGTACTGCACGGCGAGAAGGATCAGAAGGACCGCAAGCTGGCCATCGAACGTTTCAAGCAGGGCAGCTCCAAGGTGCTGGTGGCCACCGACGTGGCGGCCCGTGGCCTGGACATCGACGGTCTCGATCTGGTGATCAACTTCGACATGCCGCGCAGCGGCGACGAGTACGTGCACCGCGTGGGCCGTACCGGGCGTGCCGGTGGTGAAGGGTTGGCAATCTCGCTTATCACCCACAATGACTGGAACCTGATGTCCAGCATCGAGCGCTACCTCAAGCAGCAGTTCGAGCGCCGCGTCATCAAGGAAGTGAAGGGCACCTACACCGGGCCGAAGAAGGTCAAGGCCTCGGGCAAGGCGGCCGGGAGCAAGAAGAAAAAGATCGAGAAAAAAACCGGCGACAAGAAGGCGGCCGCCAAGCGCAAGCCTACCGCCAAGCCGAAGGCCAACGCGCCACTGGCCAGCGCCGATGGCCTGGCGCCGCTGAAGAAGCGTAAGCCTGCTGCCGAATAACTAGCGCTCAATGGCCTAACCCCGGCAAGCCAGCGCCCACAGGGCTCACACAGTATTCAGCATGTGTGAAAACCTGTGGGCGCCGGCTTGCCAGCGATAGGGCCATTGGAAACACCCCATTACTCAGCCTTCTGCTCCGCTACCTTCAACTCCTTGATCCGCTGGTCAATCAGCTGACACTTGTCGGGCAAGTCCTTGCTCGCCGTCCCCAGGTCCATCCCCTGCAGCTCTTCATTGATTTCCTTGGCTTTTTGCGGGTTTTGCTCGGTCAGTTGGGTAACCAGCCCAGCCAGCTCTTCACGTTTCTGCGTCGCTTCTTCCGGTGTGCAGGCCCAGGTGGGCAGGGCGCAGGTCAGGGCGGTGGCGCAAACAATGGGTAGCAGCGGTTTCATCCTTTCTACCTCCAGCGGTGGCTATGCGCGGTGGAGACCTTGGCGTCCTTGGAAGTTCATGGCTTGCGACCGGTGGATCGTTTCCATGATGGCGTAGTCCGCTTCTGAAATGCCCTTAAACCGCCCGTGCGGCGTTGAACAGCGTGCTACACCGCTCTAGTCTCAGAGGAAAAGAGGGGGGTATTGTATGTACAGCTGTAAATACAGGTCGGCCTATGTTCTTTGAATGGGACGAAGCCAAGAACCAGATCAATATCCGCAAGCACCGCATCGACTTCGTCGACGATCCTGAAATGTTCAACCACCCCATGCTGATCCGGCGCGATAAGCATGGGGTGTGCGATGAAGAGCGTTGGGTAAGCATCGGATGGCTGAAAGCACTGATAGGCGTGGTCGTGTACACAGAGAGGCGGGGTGAGGTGATACGCATCATTTCCGCGAGAAAAGCCACCAAATGGGAGGCCAGACATTATGACCGAATCATCGAAAACTGACTGGGGCCGGCTGGCCCGACAGGACGATAAGGACATCGACACAACCGATATCCCGGAACTGGACCAGGCGTTTTTCCGCCAGGCCGAGTTGCACGTACCCGCCAAACAGGCGGTGACCATTCGGCTGGACGCTGATGTTCTTGCCTGGTTCAAAGAGCAGGGTAGCGGCTACCAGACTCGCATAAACCAGTTACTGCGCCAGTACATGCAAGCGCAACGACGACAGCGCTGAGCTTTCTCGGAACGCACGGCAACCTGTTGAGTCCCACTGTTGTACCCCTTTCGTCCACAGCAGGAGCCCGTAGCCATGAGCACCACCTACGACTGGGACCTGATCGAACGCTTGCTGCACGAGGTGCAGAACGGCGCCGGTCACAGCTTCACGCCACGCCCCTACGCCGAGCAGCACGCTGCCGCGCTGGCCGCCAAAGGTGAGCCGGTGGGTGACCTGGATCGCTTGAAAACTCGTGCTTGTGAATATGAAAAGCTGTTGTTCGAGCGTGGCTTTATCGAAAGCCGGCCTGAGGAAGACGGCGGCAACGGCGAGAACTTCGTGCTGACCGAGCGCGGCTCGCGGCTGATGAGCCTGATCGACAGCAGCATCCCTGGCTTCGAGCACCCGCGCCAGGTGTTGGACGAGCAGGTAGATGCGCTGGACCAGACCACCTTCGAACAGGTGTCGGCAAAAGCGCAAATCGCTTGAGGTCGTTTTGAGGCTGGCATGGGTGGCCATGAAAACCCGATAATCGGTAGCTTCTGAACGCTGCCGAGTTGCTGCCCATGCCTACGTTCACCTCAAAGGCCCGCCCATGAATGCGGCCCGCAAGAACCCAGACGCCTTTGCCTTCCAGGTCATGCTGGGCCTGTGCCTGATCTGGGGCTGCCAGCAGGTGCTGATCAAGACCGCCGCCGTGGACATCGCCCCGGTGATGCAGGCGGCATTGCGTAACGGTATCGCCGCGGTGTTGGTGGGCCTGATGCTGTGCTGGCGGGGCACCTGGGAGCAGGTCGGTAGCACCTGGCGCCCTGGGTTGGTCGCGGGTGCTTTGTTCGGTATCGAGTTCCTGTTCATTGCCGAGGGCCTGAAACTGACCTCGGCGGCGCACATGTCGGTGTTCCTATATACGGCGCCAGTCTTCACCGCGTTGGGGTTGCACCTGCGCCTGGCCAGTGAACGCCTGCGCCTGTTGCAATGGCTTGGCATCCTGCTGGCCTTCGGCGGCATTGCCATGGCCTTTGCCGGAGGCATGTCGTTCGAGCACATGGATGCCCGAACCTTGCTGGGCGATGCGTTTGGCGTGATCGCCGGGCTGGCCTGGGGCGCCACCACGGTGGTGGTGCGCTGCTCACGCCTGTCGGAAGCCCCGGCGACCCTGACCTTGTTCTATCAACTGGCGGTGGGGTTTGCCGGATTGTTGCTGATTGCCCTGCTCAGCGGGCAGATCGGCGAGGTGTCGCTCACGCCTTTGGCCATGGGTAGCGTGCTGTTCCAGGGGGTTGTAGTGTCGTTCGTCAGCTACCTGACCTGGTTCTGGCTACTGCGCAAATACCTGGCATCGAACCTGGCGGTGTTTTCCTTCATCACCCCTTTGTTCGGCGTAACCTTTGGGGTCTTGCTGCTGAACGAGCCACTGACCGCGCATTTTGTGGGCGGTGCGGTGATGGTGCTGCTGGGGGTGATTCTGGTGAGTGCCGAACCTTGGGTTAAGCAGCAACTGCGCAAGTGGGTGGGGTAGTGGACCGACTTGCAACAAAGCGAAACGATTAACCAGTCGTCGGAATGCGCCGCTATGGCTTGATCCGGGTCAGAATGGCCCCTATCTGTAAGAGCAGAGGCATGCGTAATACAGGACATCGGGCTATGATCTGTATGAAACATTGCAGGATTGATTCGCCGTGAGGCTGACCCGTCAAGGGGGCATTATGAATAAACCACTGTCCAACTGGCTCCACGACCTGGCGGTCGCCTTGGGGCTGATTCCACCACCCTTGCAGCCGGTGCCGATCCCGACTGATGAAGAGCAGCGCAAGCGCCAACCGCGTCGTCGCTGATACAAGCAAAGGCCGCAGCACCTGGGTGGGGGCTGCGGCCTTTTTGTGTCTGGGCAACTGGCTTGCCTGCTCTGGGCCCACCGCTGGCCCTGGAGGCTCGCCAGCGATAGGGCCAGTACAGGCCGAAGGTCAGGCCAGCTTGACCGCTGCCACGGGTTTACGCGACAGCAGGCTCACCACCACAAAGCTCACCAGGCCAATCGCGAGGCTGTAGTAGATCGGCGTATTCGCCTCCAGCCCGTCCTTGAACATGAACAACAGGGCAGTCGCAAAGCCCAGCGACATGCTGGCGATGGCGCCGGCAGTGGTGGCGCGTTTCCAGAAAATGGCGCCAATCAGCGGAATCAGCATGCCGCCCACCAACAGGTTGTAAGCCAGGGTCAGGGCGCTGATCACGTCGTTCACCATCAACGCGATACCCAGTACCACCAAACCGGTCAGCAAAGTGAACAGGCGGCTGATACCCAGGCTGGACTGCTTGCCGCCACGCAGCTTGGGCAGCAGGTCTTCGGTGATGGTGGTCGAGGCCGCCAGCAGGCCTGCGCTGGCAGTCGACATCATGGCCGCCAGCGCCGCTGCCATCAGCAGGCCGCGGATGCCATCAGGCAGCGTGGTCTTGATCATTTCGGCGAAGGCATTGTTCGGGTTGGCCAGGTCGGGCATCAATACATGAGCGGCCATGCCGATCACGGCACAGGCCAGGCCATACAGCACGCAATACACCCCGGCGGTGGTGCCGGCACGCTGGCAGACCTTTTCGTCACGGGCGGTGAACACCCGCTGCCAGATATCCTGGCCAATCAGGATGCCGAAGAAGTAGATCAGGAAGTAGGTGATGATGGTATCCCAGCCGATGGTGGTCAGCTGGAAGCTGGCCGCCGGCAACTTGGCCACCAGGGTGTCCCAGCCGCCGGCCTTGTACAGGCACACCGGCAACAGGATGAACATCAGGCCCACGGTCTTGATCACGAACTGCACGATATCGGTCAGGGTCAGCGACCACATGCCGCCAATGGTCGAGTACACCACCACCACACCCCCGCCCAGCAACAGCGCGGCCCAGAAGGGCAGGTCCAGCAGCACTTGCAGCACGGTGGCCATGGCCAGGGTGGATGTCACGCCGATCATCAGCGCGTACGCCAGCATGATCACCGCGCTGGCCTGGCGTGCGGTCGGGTTGTAACGCTGTTCCAGCACCTGGGTCACGGTGAAGATGCGCAGGCGTAGCAGCGGCTTGGCCAGAAACAAGTTGATGGCGATGATGCCCAGGCCCAGCGCGGCGCACAGCCAGAAGCCGGAAATGCCGTGAACGTAGCCCAGGCGCACGGTACCCACGGTGGAGGCGCCACCCAGCACGGTGGTGGCCATGGTGCCCATGTACAACATCGGGCCCAGGTTGCGCCCGGCGACCAGGTAGTCTTCATGGGTTTTCGCGCGTCGCATGCCATACCAGCCAAGCCCGAGCATGCCTGCGGTGTAAAGCATTACAACTATGATGTCCAAGGCCATTGGGGGTCTCCCGATTATCTTTATTATGGCGAGATCGGCCACGCGGGCGTTCGCACGGCGCCCGGTGGTCTTCTGGTGTTGGCGGGCCTCGGTGGCCCGACCACATTAGCGGCGGACTACACCCGGCAGTACGCAGAGCATTTCGAACAGCAGGTTGGCGCCGAGCAACGAGGTATTGCCGGTGGTGTCATAAGGCGGGGAGACTTCGACAAGGTCACAACCGATCAGGTCCAGGCCATGGCAGCCGCGAATGATCTCCATTGCCTGGATGGTGGTCAAGCCGCCGATTTCCGGGGTGCCGGTACCAGGTGCCCAGGCCGGATCGATGCCGTCGATGTCGAACGATAGGTAAACCGGGCCGCCGCCGACTTTTTCCCGCACCTCGGCCATCAAGGGCTCCAGCGACTTGTGCCAGCACTCTTCGGCCTGAACCACGCGGAAGCCCTGGCGGCGGCTCCAGTTGAAGTCGTCGGCGGTATAGCCTTGGGCGCGCAGGCCGATCTGCACCACGCGCTCGCAGTCGAGCAGGCCTTCTTCCACCGCCCGGCGGAAGGTGGTGCCGTGGGCGATCTTCTCGCCGAACATGTGGTCGTTGACGTCGGCGTGGGCGTCGATGTGCACCAGGCCGATCTTGCCGTGCTTCTTGTGCAGCGCCCGCAGGATCGGCAAGGTGATGGTGTGGTCACCGCCCAGGGTCAGGGGAATGACATTGTGCTCGACGACCTGGTCGTAGGCCTCTTCGATGATGCGCACGGCGTCCAGCAGGTTGAAGGTGTTGATGGCCACATCGCCTATGTCGGCGACCGACAGCGAGTCGAACGGGGCGGCGCCGGTGGCCATGTTGTACGGGCGGATCATCACCGATTCGGCGCGGATTTGCCGGGGGCCGAAGCGTGTACCGGAGCGCAGCGAGGTGCCGATGTCCAGCGGCACACCAATGAAGGCTGCGTCCAGGCCTTCGGCGCTTTGCAGGTGGGGGAGGCGGAGCATGGTGGCGATGCCGCCGAAACGCGGCATTTCGTTGCCGCCCAGTGGTTGGTGGAGAGTCTTGTCCACGGTGGGCCTCATCAGTCGGTCGATTGTTCTGTTTGTTCGAACCTGTGCCGCTGCTCGCTTTCCAGTTCGGTTTTTGCCAGCGGGCAGGGACATTTCGGCCAGTCTGCGCAAGGTAGTGCCATGGAAGAATCGCTACCGACAAATACTTAGTTCAGGAATTTCTGAACTAAAGCCCGGCGCAGCGGTTAGACTGCGCGCAAACACCCTGTGGAACCGTTGCCCCATGGCCTCGACTTTGCCCGACCTGAAACTGCTGCGTATCTTCATCAGCGTGGTGCGCCACCAGGGTTTCGCCAACGCCCAGCGTGAGCTGAACCTTTCGACTTCGGCCATCAGTACCTACATGAGCCAGCTGGAGGGTGCCCTGGGTATCGTGCTGTGCCACCGTGGCCGGGGCGGTTTCAGCCTGACCAGCAAGGGTGAGCTGTTCCACCAGGAAACCCTGCGCCTGTTGGCCGAACTGGACGGGTTCGAGCAATACGCGGCGGCCCTTAAGGGCGAGCTGCGCGGCACCCTCAACCTGGGGGTGATCGACTCCACGGTGGGCGATCGCGCCCTGCCGCTGGCTGAAGCCATTGGTGCCTACAGCCAGGAGCACCCGGCCGTGCACCTGCACCTGTCGGTGTCCAGCCCTTACGAGCTGCAGCTGGGGGTGCAGGACAACCGCCTGGACCTGGCAATTGGCGCGTTTTCTTCACGCATGAGTGGCCTGCTGTACCAGCCGCTGTACCGCGAGCAGCACTGGCTGTACTGCAGCAGCCGCCACCCGTTGTACGGCGAGCGGCGCATTCCCGAGCAGGTGGTGACCCAGCAGCGTATGGTCGGGCGCGGCTACTGGAGCCAGGCCGAGCTGGCCCGGCATGGTTTCAAGCACAGCGCGGCGACGGTTGAGAGCATGGAGGCGCAGCTGATCCTGATTCTGTCGGGCGCCTACATCGGCTACCTGCCCGAGCACTACGCCCAGGCCTGGGTCGACAAAGGCGACTTGCGCGTGTTGTCTCCGGCGACGTTCGGTTACCAGGCACCGTTCTCGTTGATCATCCGGCGTGGGCGCAGCCGCGAACCGCTGATCCAGACCTTCCGCGACCTGCTGAAAAGCCAGCTCAACGTAGGCTGATAAACAGAATGTTCATACATTCTGTCGGCAGGCCGCTAAATTCCTGCACACGTGTGCCGCTAACCTCATAGCGCTCTGCTACATATCAACTTGCGCTGATGATTTCCCTTCTTTTCATCCTGCAAGGATCGCCCGACGATGCGCATGAATTTGCCAGTCACTGAACACGAAAGAACATTCCCCAGTGAACAACGGCTGATTTCCACCACCGACTTGAACAGCCGCATCACGTATTGCAACGACGCCTTCGTGGCGATCAGCGGGTTCACCTACGACGAGCTGGTGGGCCAGCCGCACAACCTGGTGCGTCACCCAGACATGCCGCCGGCGGTGTTCGGCCATATGTGGGACACGATCAAGCAAGGCAAGCCGTGGATGGGCGTGGTCAAGAACCGGGCAAAAAACGGCGATTACTACTGGGTCAGTGCCTACGTGACGGCAGTCTACGAACAGGGCCGCATCAGCGGCTACGAGTCGGTGCGTTCGGTACCGACCCGTGAGCAGATCCGCCGTGCCGAGGCGTTGTACGCACGCCTGCGTGCCGGCCGCCGGCCGGTATCGTGGGCGGCGCGCCTGGGCCATGGCCTGCGCCAGGGCTGGCCATTGCTCGGCGCCGGCCTGGTGTCGGCGGCGGGCTACCTGTGGTTGCCACCCTATGCCGCGCTCGGGGTGTTGATGGTTGTACTGCTGGTAGCCTGGTGCCTGGTCGAGCACCGTCAGAACCAGGCCATCCGCCGCACGCTGGTCGAGCACCCCAAGGCGTTCACCAGCCCGCTGGTGGCGCTCACCTACAGCGACAACCCGGGGCTGCGGGGCCAGCTGGACCTTGCCATCATCAGTGAAGAAGCCCGCCTGCAGACCGCGCTGACGCGCCTGGTAGACGCCGGGGTCGGGGTAAAATCACGCGCTGCGCAATCTTCCGACCTGTCGGGCGCGCAGGCGCAGATGCTCGACCGCCAGCGCAGCGAGACCGACCAATCGGCCACCGCCATCGCGCAGATGGCGGCGACCATCCAGGAGGTTACGCATAACGTGCAGAGCACAGCGCATGCCGCAGGCGATGCCGACCAGCTGGCGCAGCAGGGCAGCGAGCTGGCGCTGCAGAGCCTGAAGGCCATGGGCAGCATGAGCGATGCAGTCAATGACATTGGCCAGGCGGTGAACGCCCTGGCGGAACAGACCCAGTCGATCGGCAGCGTGGTGGATGTGATCACCTCGATCGCCGAACAAACCAACCTGCTGGCGCTCAACGCCGCCATTGAAGCGGCGCGGGCCGGCGAGCAGGGCCGCGGGTTTGCCGTGGTGGCCGATGAAGTACGCTCATTGGCCCAGCGTACCCGCACCTCCACCCAGGAAATTCACCAGATCATCGCCTCGTTGCGGGCCGGGGCAGAGCGCGCAGTGAGTACTGCCAGCCGTGGCGAGCAGATCTCGCGTGACAGCGTGCACAGTGTCGAGGCAGTGCAGGCGGCGTTGAGCGGCATAGCCCAGGCGGTGAGCCGCATCACCGGCATGAGCCAGCAGATGGCTACGGCATCGGAGCAGCAAAGCCACGTGGCTGAAGACATCAACCAGCAGATCGTGCGCATTGCCCAGCTGTGCGATCAAAGTGCCGGGCAGGCGCGCCAGGGGGCAGAAATCAGCCAGGACCTCGAGCGCATGGCGGAGTACCTGCACAGCCTGGCGGAGCGCTTCAACCGTTGAGGTTGCCGTGGTCGCCTTGCGGCCAGGGCATAGGGCAAGGCCCGCCAGCCGGGCCAGGGTTCTGTGGCAAAATACCCCCGGCCAAGGAGACCCTCATGCCCAGACCCCGTTGCGAGCGCTGCCAGCGCCCGCTTGATCATTGCCTTTGCTCGCTGATCCCTGCGCTAGGCAGCCGAACCCGTGTGATCGTGCTGCAGCACCCCAGTGAAAGCGCCCACGCGCTGAATACCGCACGGTTGGCTGCCCTAGGCCTGAGCAATGCCGAGCTGCGGGTTGGGGAGGTATTCGACGATCTGCCAGCGCTGCTGGCAACCCCCGGGTACCGCCCGGCGCTGTTGTTCCCGGGCGCTGAAGCGCAGCCCCTGGCTGCCTATGGCCCAATGGACGAGCAACCCTTGCTGCTGATCGTGCCCGACGGCACCTGGCGCAAGGCGCGCAAGCTGCTGTACCTGAATCCGCTGCTGGAGGCGTTGCCGAGGGTGACCTTGGGGCAGGTGGCCGCTTCGCGCTATCGCTTGCGCAAGGCGCCGGAGGCGGGAGCGTTGTCGACCATCGAGGCCGTGGTGGGGGCGCTGAATGCACTGGAGCAACCGGCCTGCTTCGATGCGCTGCTGGCACCGTTCGAGGCCTTGATAGAGGGGCAGATCAGGGCCATGGGCGTGGAGACGTTCCAGCGTAACCATGGCACCGAGTGAGGGCAGGGGGCCGCTGCGCAGCCCATCGCGACACCAGGCCGCTCCTACAGGCCATCGCACCCGCCATTGGCATACACGATCTGTGTAGGAGCGGCCTTGTGTCGCGATGGGCCGCACAGCGGCCCCAGCAATCTCAAGCCTGATCAACGCATCTCGGGCAAGCGTGCCTCGGTACGAACTTCGGTCGCGGCCAGCGCCTCTGGCGGCAGCGAAATACGCTGCTTGCTGAGCAATTCACCCATGGTCGCCAGCACCCGGTAGCGCGAGTACTCTTCGGTGTAGCGCACTTCGGTGTAGCGACGGTCGGCGTTGTACAGTTCGTTTTCACTGTCGAGCACGTCCAGCAGGGTGCGTTGGCCCAGGCCGAACTGGTCCTGGTAGGCGGCGCGCACGCGCTTGGTGGTTTCGGCGTATTCACGCGCGGTCGGCAGCTGCTTGCTGGCGTTGTTCATGGCGTTCCACGCCAGGCTCAGGTTTTCGGTCAACTCGCGCAGGGCGTTGTTGCGGATGTCCAGGGCCTGGTTGATCTTGTGCGCGTCGGATTGCAGGCGAGCCTTGTCACTGCCGCCGCGGAACAGGTTGTAGTTCATCTCCACGCCGGCTTGCCAGTCGTTGTTGTTGTGGCCTTTCTCGCCGCCGGTGTTGTTGTTGGCACCGGTGGCCAGAATGGCGTCGAAGCGTGGGTAGAAGGTCGACTTGCCAACCTCGTACTGCTGCTCGGCCGCATTTACATCAGCCTGGGCCGACTTGATGTAGGGGTTGTTCTGGCGCATGCCATCACGGGCCTCTTCAAGCGTGGCAGGCACCTCGGCCTTGATGGTGGGCGGGCTTTCCAGCTCGTCTGGCATGCGCCCGATCACGCTGAAGAAGTTGGCCTCGGCGTCGGCCAGGTCCACTTCGGCGGTGTCCAGGTTGTTTTCTGCCAGGGCGCGGCGGGCGCGGGACTGGTCAAGGTCGGCCGTGCTGCCAACGCCACGCTCGTTACGCAGGCCGATCTGGTCGTTGACCCGCAGGTGGGCTTGCAGGTTGTTCCTGGCCAGGGCCACCAGTTCACGGCGCTTGAGTACCTCCAGGTACACCTCGATCGCACGCAGGGCGACATCCTGCGCAACCGCCTGGGTGTAGTAGGCACGCGAGGTGGAAACCGCTTCGGTCCGGCCCACTTCGTTCGCGGTGTTGAAGCCGTCGAAGATCATCTGCCGCAGGCGCAGCTCGGACTGGGTGTAGTTCAGGGTTTCTTTGTTGTGGTTACCCGCGGCACGGGTTGTGGTGTTGTCCGAACGCTGGCGGCCGTAGCCCGCGACCAGGTCAACGGTAGGGAAGTAGCCACCACGCGCGAATTTCACGTCCTCATCGGCCGACAGCTTGCTGTTACGGTTGGAGCTGACCTGTGGGTGATAGTCCACGGCGCTTTGGACGGCTTCGGTGATCGACATCGCCTGCACGTTGGCACTCGCCAGGGCCAACAGTAATGCGGTGGTGATGGGGTTCAAAACGCGCATGGTACATCTCCCTGATCTTGAATTTGGTCCTGCTGCTCGCCAAAAAAATGACGATTATTTATCGCGTATAGTGTTGCAGGTTTTTAACGTGACAGCTAAGTACATTCATCGCGATAGATAAGAAGATTTATTCATATCAAAATGAAATTAAATACCTGAAATGTCTAAAAGGGACTTTTTATGCAGCCCCCAGGTTGTGTGTCAAATATCGGTAAAGCCAATATTCTCAAGGCCTTCAGGCGGTTCCAGAACGAATTTGGCTAAATACTGGGCGGGTTAGGCGAAAGTGATATTTGGCGACAAATTATTGTCACTTTGGCCTGTGCAGGGTTTTTTGCTTGAGGATGTACAGGCTTACCAGCACGGCGCTGGTCAACATGAAGGCGCGGGCCCAGAACAACGGCACCAGGTAGCAGGACAGCCCGATGCTGGCCCACATCAGGCCAATGGCATAGACCTTGCCTTTGAGGGGGATGCCTTCACCACTGAGGTAGTCGCGAATCCACGGCCCCAGTTTGGGGTGGTGGACCAGCCAGTGGTGAAAGCGTGGCGAGCTGCGAGCGAAGCAGGCGGCCGCCAACAGAAGAAACGGGGTGGTAGGCAATACCGGCAGGAAGATCCCCAACACCCCCAGTGCGACGCTGAGCCAGCCGATGGCCAGCAGCAGGTAGCGCACAGCTGGCTTAGTGGTGGCGTGGCTTGAGCAGCGCCGGCTTTTCGTCAGGTGCGTGCAGCAGCAGGAACAGTGCCGTCAGCGCTTCGGGAATTTGCACGATCATGTCGTCCTGCAGGTTGGCGTTGCTGGCGATGTCGGCGAACTCCGGCTGCTCGTCGAACAGGCCCGAACCCACCATGATTGGCAGCAACATTTCGCTGACTTCCTCTTCTGCGTTCTCGAACCAGGCCTCTTCGCGCAGGAAAACGCCTTCCATGAAGCCGATGCACCAGCCGCGCAGGTCGGAATCGTCCGGCTCGTCAGTCAGGTCGAGGTCGCAGGGCAGTTCGAATTCATCGTCGCTGGCCAGCTGACGGGCAATGTGAGCCTTGAGTGCCACCAGGGTCGCCTCGATTTCGGTGCGCTGGGCTTCGCTGCTGTAGTGCGGCTCTTCGGCGAACAGGGCGTCGATCCACTCGCGCTCGGGCACGTCTTCGGCGTTGATCGACAGCGCGGTGAGGTAGCCGTGGGCGGCGACATAGTCCAGCGCTTCTTCGTGCAGCTCGTCGGCGTCGAGGAAGGCTTGCAGGCGGGTCAGTTGCTCGGCGAAGGACATTACAGGGCTACCTTGGGGAATAAACGATAACGAATTCTAGCATCTTGCGGCGGCAGCGGGGCAAAGGAACGTCTATCGCGGTGGTGCCCTGCGCGGGGCGGTGCTGCGGTATACTCCGCGATTTTCATCCAGGCGCGGTTTTACTGGCGGCCTGGCAAAAACCGCTTACGCATTTGGCGTGTGCGGGGCGGGTTTTTCGTCCAGCCTGTGTGCAGGGTGGTACGGCGATTTGGAGTTGCACATGCTCGAACAGGCTCAGCGCGTTCTCAAGGACATCTTTGGCTACGACAGTTTCCGAGGGCGCCAGGCAGCGATCATCGAATGCGTGGCCAATGGTGGCGACGCCCTGGTGCTGATGCCGACCGGCGGCGGCAAGTCGTTGTGTTTCCAGGTGCCGGGCCTGCTGCGCCCAGGCCTGACTGTGGTGGTCTCGCCGCTGATCGCGCTGATGGACGACCAGGTCGCCACGCTTGACGAGCTGGGCGTAGCCGCAGCCGCCCTGAACTCCACGCTCACGGCCGAGCAGCAGCGCGACCTGGCCGGGCGCCTGCGCCGTGGCGAAGTGAAAATGCTGTACCTGGCACCCGAACGCCTGGTGCAACCGCGCATGCTCGATTTCCTGCGCGACCTGGATATCTCGCTGTTCGCCATCGACGAAGCCCACTGCGTTTCGCAATGGGGCCATGACTTCCGCCCCGAATACCTGCAACTGGGCCAGTTGGCCGAACTGTTCCCGCATGTTCCGCGCATTGCCCTTACCGCCACCGCCGACATGCGTACCCGCGAAGAAATCGTTCAGCGCCTGCACTTGCAGGGCGCAGAGCGCTTCCTGTCGAGCTTCGACCGGCCGAACATCTTCTACCGCATCGTGCCCAAGGAAGCGCCGCGCAAGCAATTGATGGCGTTCCTTGCCGAGCGCCGTGGCAACGCCGGCATCGTTTATTGCCTGTCGCGCAAGAAGGTCGACGAAACCGCCGCCTTCCTTTGCCAGCAGGGCTTCCCGGCGCTGCCATACCATGCCGGCCTGGCGGCCGAAACCCGCGCCGCCAACCAGCACCGTTTCCTCAACGAAGAGGGGCTGATCATGGTCGCCACCATCGCGTTCGGCATGGGTATCGACAAACCCAACGTACGCTTCGTGGCCCACCTCGACCTGCCCAAGTCCCTTGAGGCCTACTACCAGGAAACCGGCCGTGCCGGCCGAGACGGCCTGCCGTCCGATGCCTGGATGGCTTATGGCCTGCAGGACATGGTCATGCTCAAGCAGATGCTGCAGAACTCCGAAGGGGACGAACGCCACAAACGCATCGAGCAGCACAAGCTCGATGCCATGCTGGCGCTGTGCGAAGAAACCCGCTGCCGCCGCCAGTCGCTGCTGGCCTACTTCGATGAAATTCTCGAGCAGCCGTGCGGGCACTGTGACAACTGCGTCGACAACGTCCAGACCTGGGATGCTACCGAGCCGGCGCGCCAGGCCCTGTCGGCAGTGTTTCGCACCGGCCAGCGCTATGGTGTGGGCCACCTGGTCGACGTGTTGCTGGGCAAGGACACCGAAAAGGTGCGCAATTTCGGCCATGAAAAGCTGTCGGTTTTCGGCGTGGGCAAAGGCCTGGCCGAAGCCGAATGGCGTTCGCTGTTCCGCCAGTTGGTGGCGCGCGGGCTGGTCGACATCGACCTGGAGGGCTACGGCGGCCTGCGCTTGTCCGACAGCTGCCGGCCACTGTTGCGTGGCGAGGTCACCTTGCAACTGCGCCGTGACCTCAAACCGCAGATCACTGCCAAAAGCGCGTCGTCCAGTGGCGGCAGCCCGGCCAGCCAACTGGTGCGGGCCGAAGAGCGGGAATTGTGGGAGGCATTGCGCACCTTGCGGCGCAAGCTGGCCGAAGAACACAGCGTACCGCCGTACGTCATCTTCCCCGACTCCACGTTGCTGGAAATGTTGCGCAGCCAGCCGGTCAGCCTCAGCGACATGGCTCAGGTCAGCGGCGTGGGCGCGCGCAAGCTGGAACGCTATGGCCAGGCGTTCCTTGAGGTACTGAACGACAACGGCGGCACCCGCGAGGCGCCGAAGGTGGTGCTCGACCTGCGCCATGAGCTGGTCAGCCTGGCCCGCGCCGGCATGACCCCAGCGCAAATCGCCGGGCAGCTCAACTGCAGCGAAAAGAATGTGTACAGCTTGCTGGCCGAGGCCTTGGGGCGCCAGGAGCTGAGCCTGGACCAGGCGCTGGACTTGCCAGAAGACCTGCTGATGGAGGTGCAGGACGCCTTCCTCGATGGCGAGGGCGAGCTGCCGCCGGTTGCGACCATCGCCCCGCTGTTTACCGGGCGAGTGCCGGAAGGGGTGCTGTATTGCGTACGCGCGGCACTGGCAGCCGAGTTCGAGCTGTAGGCCTGCGCATGTTCGCAGGCACAAGCGCCATCTGCTGACCTTTGTCATGCTTTTTGACGATTTTCGCCCAAGCCACCTTGGCCGAGCCTTGCCTCATGGGGCAGGGCATGGTTAGCTGCCTAATAATTAGATCTACTCGATGAGTTACCTATGCCTCTAACCGACAACCAACACCGCTTCGGCATGCAGCTGGCCCAGATGTCCCGGGGTTGGCGTGCCGAACTGGATCGCCGCCTGGCCGGGCTCAATCTGTCGCAGGCGCGCTGGCTGGTGTTGCTGCACCTGGCCCGTTTCCAAGACGCCCCGACCCAGCGTGAGCTAGCCCAGAGTGTGGGTGTCGAAGGCCCGACCCTGGCGCGTCTGCTCGATAGTCTGGAGGCCCAGGGGCTTGTACGGCGCCAGGCGGTGCTGGAAGACCGGCGGGCGAAGAAGATCGTGTTGTGCCCGCCGGCCAAGCCGTTGATCGAACAGATCGAGACCATCGCCAACCAGTTGCGCATCGAACTGTTCAGCGGGGTGGATGAAGCCGACCTGCAGGTGTGCATGCGGGTGCATGCCAAGATTCTGGGCAACCTGGAAAAATCCTGAGGCAGGGGCTGCCCTGCAGCCTTTCGCCGGCCCGCCCGCTCGGCGTGGCGGGCCCGACGCCCGGGCCCGGGCCCTGTATGCGCTGCCTAGAAGGTATGCCCCAGGTTCAGGTACACCGCCTGCTCATGCGCACTGTTGGTGCCATAGGTGAAATTCAATGGGCCCAGCGGCGTTTCCAGCCCGAGGAAAATACTCGCCGCATTGATGTAGCCACTGTCGAACGCATTGTCGTTGTTCCACGCCCGCCCGCGCTCCAGCGAACCGCCGATGTACAACGGGAAGTCCAGCGGCACATACGCCCGTGGCGTCAGCCGGCGGTAGTAGACCACCCGCATCAGGCTCATGTTCTGGCCCGACACCGAGTCCTGGCGGAAGCCCGACAGCTCCCGCGCCCCGCCCAGCACGAAGCTGGAGGTCACCACTTCGGTGGCATCCAGCGTGCGCCCGTAGCGGCCGCCCAGCACGAAGGTATTCGGGCCGCTGCTGATGGCCTTGTCGAGGTTGAACAGCCATTGCCGGTAATCCTGGTCGGAATCCAGCGACTTGTCGTACTTGCGCAAGGTCAGGCCGATGTCTTCGCCATGGTGTGGGAAATACACGTTGTCGAGGGTGTCGAACGAGTACTTCAGCTCGTAGAAACCTTCGTTGAAACTGACCTTGGGCAAGTCCTGGTCGCCAATGCGCACCTCGGCCTCGCCCCAGGCCTTGCCAACCCCCAGGCGCACTTCGCCGCTGTTGCCGATCTGCCGGCCCACGTTCAGGCCAAAGCCATAGCGCTCCAGGCGGTACTCGGCGACCGGGTCGTTGTCGAGGGTGGCCTCGATGTTCTGTGAGCCGAAGTCCAGGTAGGGCGCGACGAAGTAGCGTGAGCCGACATCCAGCGGTTGGTAGAACTCGCTGTACAGCGCTTGCTGGTCGCCGATCTGGCCGCGGGTCAGCCACTCGGCACCCAGGCTGTTGATGCCGTTGACCCGGTAGCTGGCGCCCAGGTTGAAGGCGCTGTCGCCGCGCAGGTCGTCCGACAGGTTCAGCCCCAGGCGCAAGTAGTCGGTGCCGCCGCGGCGGCCGCGGGCGTTGATCACCAGGGTGTTTTCATCGCCCTTGTGTACCACGCGGTACTGCACCCGGTCGAAGTAGTCCAGGCCGTACAGCGTGCCCATGTCGGTCTCCAGGCGGCCAAGCTCCAGCGGGGCATTGATGGGCTGGCGAATGTACGAACGGATCACATCGTCACTGACCTTGGCGTCGTTCTCGATTTTGATGGCGGTGATGATGGGCGTGCGTTGGCGCGGTGAACGGGCCACGGCCAGGCTGGTGCTGGCGTCTGGTTGGCGCAGCGCGGCCAGGCGCGCGTCGAGCAGGCGGGTAGCGCGGTAGCCGGCGTCGATCATGTCCCGCGCGCGGCCGAAGTCGGTCACGCCGTAGGCTGCCAGCGGCGGTTGGATGAGGATATCGTCGCGGCGCAGGCTGGCCAGTTGCTCTTCCGAGTTGCGCCGGGTTGTCAGCGTGATGGACTGGTTCAGCACATCGACCACGGTCAGCAACTGCTTGCGGTCGCGCAGCGGCGTACCGATATCCACCACGATGGCCAGGTCCACCCCCATATCGCGTGCCACGTCGAGCGGAATATTGTCGACCATGCCGCCGTCCGCCAGCAGGCGGCCGTCCAGTTCGACCGGGGCGAACACTGCCGGGATCGACATGCTGGCGCGGATCACCTGCGGCAGGTGGCCGCGGCGAAACACCACTTTTTCGCCACTGGCGATGTCGGTGGCCACGGCGCGGAAGGGGATGGGCAGCTTGTCGAAATCGCGCGTGTGGGCGGTGTGCGCCAACTTGCTTTCCAGCAGCAACGACAGGTTCTGGCCTTGAATCACCCCCAGCGGCAGGCCCAGGCTGCCGTCGTCACGAAAACTGAGCTTTTGCTTGACCAGAAAATCGCGGTCATCCTGCTTGCGCCGGAATGGCACGTCCTCGCGGGGTGGGCTGTCGGACAGCGCCTGCTGCCAGTCGAGGGTGGTGGCGAGGTGTTCCAGCTCTTCGACACTGTAGCCCGAGGCGTACAGCCCGCCGACTACAGCCCCCATGCTGGTGCCGGCAATGGCGTCGATGCGTACGCCCTGTTCCTCCAGCGCCTTGAGCACGCCGATGTGCGCCAGGCCCCGGGCCGCGCCGCCCGACAGCACCAGGCCGACCTTGGGCCGTGCCGGTTCGGCGGCGGTTGCTGTAAGCGAGGTGAGGGTGAACAGCAAGCAGAACAGCAAACGGCGCATCGTGGGTCTCAAACCGAGGGTCAAAGACCGCTAGTATAAGCCGCCCCTCAGCTGGAGTTATCTCAACATGGCCGACCACAAGCCGGAAATCGTCATCAATTATTGCACCCAGTGCCAGTGGCTGCTGCGGGCCGCGTGGCTGGCCCAGGAGTTGCTCAGCACGTTTGCCGACGACCTCGGCCGGGTGGCGCTGGAACCAGGTACCGGCGGTATTTTCCGCATTACCTGCAACGGCGTGCAGATTTGGGAGCGCAAGGCCGACGGCGGCTTCCCCGAGGCCAAGGTGCTGAAGCAGCGGGTGCGTGACCAGATCGACCCCCAGCGCGACCTGGGCCACAACGACCGCTGAGTCACCCGCCCTCGGCCAGCGGCCGCTGCGCGGGCTCGGCGGCCAGGCGGCTGGACAGCACGATGGCGAGGATGATCAGTGCGCCGCCCAGCAGCATGCGCACCGTGGGGGTCTCGGCAAACACCAGCCAGGCTACGGCAATGCCGTAGACCGGCTCCATGCCGAACACCACGGCGGCACTCCGGGCCTTGATGACCGCCAGGCTGGCGACGAACAGGCTGTGCGCCACGCCGGTGCAGAAAATGCCGAGCAGGCCGATCCACAGCCAGTCCACCGGCGCGACCTCGCCCAGCCCAGGGGCAGCGAACGCCAGCAGGCTCAGGCTTACCACCAGGTTTTGCCACAGTGCTGCCTGCACCGCAGGCAAGCGACCAGAGCCTGCGCGGTTGGTCAGGGACAGCAGTGAAAACAGCAGGCCCGAGAACAGGGCCCACAGCAGGCCGCCGGTCGCTTCGCTGGCCAGATCGAAGGCTGGCGTGACCAGTATCAGGCCGAGGCTGACCAGCAGCACCAGCAGCGCTTCGTTGCGGCGGATGCGCTCGCGGAACAGCAGCCCTTCGAGCAGCACGGTAAAGGCCGGGAAACTGGCGAAGCCGAGGGTGGCGATGGCCACGCCGCCGACCTTGACGGCGATGAAGAAGCTGACCCAGTGGCCGGCCAGCAGCACCCCGCCGAGCAACAGGCGGCGCGCATCCTGACCGTTCAGGCGTTGCCAGCCAGGGCCGGTGACACTGGCGAACAGCGCCAGGGCGAGCACGGCGAAAGCGGCGCGGCCGAACACGATGATCACCGGGCTGGCGCTGGCTGCCAGCTTGCCGAATACGCCGGTCAGGCCAAAGAACAGCGCGCCGATATGCAGGGCGCCGAGGGCGGTGCGGTGGTTCATGACAGGGGGGCATTCCTCGCAAGGCAATCGGCCATTGTGCCTGAAGCCGTGCATGGCGAGGACCGGGTGGCCGCGGGCGCAGGCGCGCTGCTTACAGCCTGAGCTTGCCGAGCAGAATGTCGCGGAACATCACGAAGTCGCCGGCAAGGCTGTAGAACGGGTAGGTGAATGTCGCCGGCCGGTTCTTTTCAAAAAAGAAATGCCCCACCCAGGCAAAGCCGTAGCCGAACAGCGGCACGGCCAGCAGCAACAGCCATTTGCCGCTGCCGATGGTATAGGCCAGCAGGGCGATCACCAGGCTGGTGCCGACAAAATGCAGGCGGCGGCAGGTGGGGTTGCTGTGCTCACCCAAGTAATACGGGTAGAACTCGGCAAAACTGCGAAACTGCGCTGTGCGGTTCATGGCAGTGCTCCGGGATTAATACTTCTGGACAAGATGCACGGCGTGGAGCCTTATTCGAGTCTAGAGTGATTGGCAGTGCCTACCAGTGACAATAGGCGCCAATTGAGTATCCTTGGGGTTCACCGCAGGAGCGGTCAGGAAAGTAACCTGTCATGAGCGAAAGAACCACGTCAGCCAGTTGGGCATCAGGGATTGTCAAAGCACTCGAGCTGGAAGGACTGGACTGTCGGGCCATGTTCAAGCAACTGGGGCTGGATTTCGCCGCCCTCGACGATCCCGATGCGCGCTTTCCCCAGGACTCCATGACCCGACTGTGGCAATTGGCAGTGGAACTGTCCGGCAACGAGGCCATTGGCCTGAACATGGCGCGTGTGGTGCGCCCGGCATCGTTTCACGTGGTGGGCTATGCGCTGATGTCCAGCCGCACGTTGGCCGAGGGTTTCGAGCGGCTGGTGCGGTACCAGCGCATTATCGCCGAAAGCTCAGATCTCAGTTTCGTGCTCGGCGCCGAGGGCTATTCGTTGATCCTCACCGTGCATGGCGACCATCTGCCGCCTACCCGGCACAGTGCCGAAGCGTCGTTGGCCTGTGCGCTGGCGCTGTGCAAATGGTTGAGCGGCCGCCCGGTGCAGCCACGCCGGGTTTTGGTGCAGGGGCCGCAACCCAGGAATATCGAGCCGTACAAGGTGGCGTTCCATTCGCCGCTGATCTTCGACGCGCCGTATGACGCGCTGGTGTTCGAGCGGGCCGACATGGAGGCACCCTTGCCCACGGCCAATGAAGCCATGGCAGTGCTGCACGACCGGTTTGCCGGGGAGTACCTGGCGCGGTTTTCCGAAAGCCGCGTGACCCACCGGGTGCGCCAGGTGCTGTGCCGCATCTTGCCGCAGGGGGAGCCCAAGCGTGAGACCCTGGCGCAGGCCTTGCACTTGTCGCAGCGCACCCTGCAGCGGCGGCTGCAGGAAGAGGGCACCAGCTTCCAGGCGTTGCTCGACGACACCCGGCGTGAACTGGCCGAACAGTACTTGGCCCAGCCGGGCATGACCCTGCTGGAAACCGCCTACCTGCTGGGCTTCGCCGACCCCAGCAACTTCTACCGCGCGTTCCGCCGGTGGTTCGATACCACGCCCAGCGAGTACCGTGCCCGGCTCGGCGCCGTGGGCGAAGGGCTCAGTGACGCCAGAACGCCGGCATGCACAACACTAGCACGGTGATGATTTCCAGCCGGCCAAGCAGCATGCCGGCAGCCAGGATCCACTTGGCGGCGTCTGGCAGCGTGGCGTAGTTGCCTGACGGCCCGATCACTTCACCCAGGCCAGGCCCCACCCCGGAGACCGTACCGGCAGCCCCGGTCAGGGCGGTCATCCAGTCCACCCCCAGCAGCGACAGCAGCAGCGCCATGACGCAGATGGTGATGGCGAAGAAGAACGAGAACGTGAGAATCGAACGCACGATATCTTCATCGAGGCGGTGGCCGTTGTACTTCTGCTTGATCACCGCGCGAGGGTGGATCAGCTGGTTGAGGCTGGCCTTGAGCAGGATGTAGGCGACCTGGAAGCGGAAGATCTTGATCCCGCCCGCGGTCGAGCCGGAACAGCCACCGACGAAACCCAGGTAGAAGAACAGCATCAGCGAAAAATTGCCCCACAGGCTGTAGTCACCCAGGGCGAAACCGGTGGTGGTGACGACCGAGGTTACGTTCAGCGCCACGTGACGCAGCGCGTCCAGCCAGTGCAGGTTGGTGCTGTACCAGTACCAGGTGCCCAGAACCAGCCAGGTGACCAGCAGCATGCCCAGCAAGCCCTGCACCTGCTGGTCGCGGAGCAGCGCCCTGCGGTTGCCGCGCAGGGTGGCCACGTACAGGGTGAACGGCAGGCTGCCCATGATCATTACTATCACTGCCACCCAGTGCACGGCGGGAATGTCCCATTTCGCCAGGGACTGGTCGGAGGTGGAAAAACCACCGGTGGAAATCGCCGACATGGCGTGGTTGATGGCATCGAACGGGCTCATGCCGGCCCACCAGAAAGCCAGCGCGCCAAGAATCGAGAAGCCGACGTACACCCCCACGATCGACTTGGCGACCATGTGCGAGCGCGGCATGACCTTTTCGGAGCGGTCGGAAGACTCGGTCTGGAACAGGCGCATGCCACCAATGCGCAGCAGCGGCAGGATGGCCACCGCCATGGCGATGAAGCCGATACCGCCCAGCCAGTGCAGCATCGAGCGCCACATCAGGATGCCTGGCGACATGCTGTCGAGCCCGCTGAGCACGGTGGCGCCGGTGGCGGTGATGCCCGACATGCTTTCGAAGAAGGCGTCGGTGTAGCTGATGTGCTGGGTCAGCAGGAAGGGCAGGGCGGCGAACACGCAGACCACCAGCCAGCTGCAGACCGTCAGCAGGTACATGTCGCGTGGCCGCAGGTGCACATGCTCCGGCCGCCCTTGCAGCACCATGGCCAGCCCGGCAATGAAGGTGATCAGGCTGGACCACAGGAACGACGGCATGTCGCCGGTGCGTTCGAATATCACCAAGGTCGCCATGGGCACGGCCATGCCCACAGCCAGGGTGATCAGGAAGATGCCGATGATGAAACCAATGATCCTTAAGGTCGGCAACGCCATGTGATCTGCTCTGACTCGAAACGGAAGGGCGCCATTCTACCTATGGGCCGGGCCGCTGCAAGCCAGGCGCGGCACGCTGCACGAAAAGCCCGCGTGCTGCCGCTTGCAGCTTGCAGCTTAGGGCGTGCAGCTTGAGAATGGCCGCACATTCCACTGCCAGGAGGGTAGCCGATGGAGGCTCTCGACGCATTGCTCAACCGTGTTTCCGTGCCACGCCTGACCGACCCTGCCCCCAATGCCGCCCAGCGCGAGGCGCTGTTCCAGGCTGCCCTGCGGGCGCCGGACCACGGCCAACTGCGGCCTTGGCGGTTCCTGACCATCGAAGGGCAGGGCCGCGAGAAGCTGGGCGAGCTGTTCGCCGAAGCGGTGCAGCACAAAGGTGAAGCCACCCAGGCTGCGCTGGACAAAGCCCGCGCCATGCCGCTGCGCGCACCGTTGCTGATCGTGGTGGTGGCCAGCTTGCAGGACCACTTCAAGGTGCCCAAGTCCGAGCAGCGCCTGGCGGCGGGCTGTGCGGCACATGGCATCCTGATCGCTGCCCATGCGCAGGGCATCGGCGCCGTGTGGCGCACCGGGGACATGGCCTTCGACGCGCATGTGCACAAGGGGCTGGGGCTGGCGGAGAACGAGGAACTGATCGGCTACCTGTACGTCGGCACGCCAATGACCGAGCCACGGACCGCGCCGGTGCTGGCCACCGCTGATTTCGTCACGGCCTGGGGCGAGTGACGCGGGCGCGAGCAAGGGCTGCGCTGCAGCCCTGAACGTACACGGCCCTGGCAGCCTTACGCTGAAGCGGCTTGCAAGGGTAGTTCAAGCCGGGCGACAAAGCCGCCCTGCGGGTGGTTGTCCAGTACCAGGCTGCCGCCATGCCGCTCCGCCGCCTTGCGCGCAATCGCCAACCCCAGGCCGTGCCCTGGGGCTTCCTGCCCCGGTGCGCGGAAGAACGGCTCACCCAGCTGGGCGAGGTGCTCCGGGGCTGCACCCGGGCCATGGTCGCGCACACAGATCACCACCCGCGCCTGATCGCGCACGGCACTGACTTCGATGGGCTGGCCTGCCGGGTTGAAGCGCAGGGCGTTGCGCAGCAGGTTGTCCACGGCCCGCTCGATCAGTGTCGGCCAACCTTGCAAGACCAGCCCCGGTTGCGCCTCCAGGCGCACGTCCTGGTCGGGCGCGCCGAGCAGGGCGTCCTTGCGCACACTGCCCAGCAAGGCATTGAGGTCCACCGCTTCGGCGTGGGCCTGTTCGGCATCCACGCGGGCCAGGGTGAGTATTTCGCTGATCAGGTCTTCCAGCCTGTCGCACTCGCGGGTCAGGCGCGGCCACAGGGCCTGGCGCTGTTCGGGCTCGGCGCGTTCGGCCAGGGCCAGGGCAATGCGCAGCCTGGCCAGCGGTGATCGCAGCTCGTGGGACACGTCGCGCAGCAATTGGCGCTGGCTGGCGAGGGTGCTTTGCAGGCGCGCACCCATTTTGTTGAAGTCGTTGGCCAGCACGCCGAATTCGTCACGCCGGGCTGCCAGGCGCGCCAGGCTGTTCTGCTGATAGGTGCTCTGGCCCAGGTCGTGCACAGCGCTGCGCAGGCGGCTCAACGGGCGCGTGATGGACAGCGTGACCAGCAGGCTGAACAGGGTCAACACCACCAGGGCGATGCCCAGTGCGCTGAGTGGCCACATCAGGCTGTCCCGGTGCCACTCATCCAGCGCCGGGTGGGGGATGCGGTAGATCAGCAGGTAGGTCTGGCCGGTGTCGGGGCTGGTGTATTCCTCGGTCAGCCGGCGCCATGGCAAGCGGCGCTGGTCGTTGTGCTGGCGTGCCTCGAAGGCTGCCGCCCGGCGCGGGAACGTGCCGGGCACCACCGCGTCACCACTGTCATCGAGCACCTGCACGTCGATCTTGTAGCGGTCCTTGCGTTGTTCCAGGAACTGCTGCGCGGCATTCACGCCCTCCTGCTCGTAGTGCCTGGCCCACTGGCTGGCCAGCGTGTTCAGGCCGGGGTGGCGGCTGAGGATCCAGGCGTCCTGGTTGAGCATGTGCCCAAGCAAGATCGACAGGCCTGCAACCAGGGTGATGGCCAACCAGAAGCTGGCCAGGATGCGCCAGAACAGTGAACGCAAGAGCACCTCCTAAAACAGAAAAAGCCCGGCTCGCGCTGGGGCGAGCCGGGCATCGGGCTGACAGCTTACTGGGCCTTTTTGGCTTTTTCAGCTTTCCAGGCCTGGAACTCCTGCCACTCGGCTTTCTTGGCAGCGCGTTCCTTTTGCAGTTCGTCGAACTTCTTCTGCTGGTCTGGCTTGAGCAGGTTGCGCACGGCGGTGTCGGTCTTGGCGCGGCTGGCTTGCAGTTCGTCCTTCATGGCTTTCTGGTCGGCAGCCGGCAGTTTGGCCAGGTAACGCTCGGTAATGTCGCGGCGCTGCTGCATTTGCTCGCCCATCAGCTTGCCGATCTGCTGGCGCTGGTCACGGCTCAGGTCCAGTTGCTGGAAGGCCGCGTCACCGCGGTGATGCGGGCCGTCGTGACGTGGGCCGCCGTCAGGCATGGCCATGGCTACGGTCGGCAGGGCGGCGGCGAACATCAGGGCGATAAGGGTCTTGCGCATGGTGTCTCTCCTTTCATAGGCCGGTGGTTACCGGATGAGCACAGTTTAGGGAGATCACCGTCAAGCGCAGTCAGTGGATGGTAAAGGCTGGGTAAAGAACAGCTGGAAGCTGCAAGTGAAGCCGATCGCGATTCTGCTCTTTCTTGCAGCTTGCAGCTGCTCACAGGCAGTAGTAATAGCCGCGGCTGCGCAGGGCGACGATGCGTGGCCGGCCATCGGCATGCGGGCCGATCTTCTTGCGCAGGTTGCTGACGTGCATGTCCAGGCTGCGGTCGTAGAGGGTGAGCTTGCGGCCCAGGCCGATCTGCGCCAGTTCCTGTTTGTCCAGCGGCTCGCCAGGCTGGCGCAGCAGCGCTTCAAGTATGCGGCTTTCGGACAAGGTCAGGGTCATTTCCCGGCCATCGATGCTGGCCACGCCGCGGGCCGGGCTGTAGACCAGGTCGCCCAGCTCCAACTGGCTGGTGGCGGCAACGGGGTGGCTGCGGCGCAGTACGGCACGCAGGCGCGCGGTAAGCTCGCGTGGGTCGCACGGTTTGGCCAGGTAATCGTCGGCACCCAGTTCCAGGCCAAGAATACGGTCAAGCGGCTCGCCACGGGCCGACAGCATCAGCACCGGCAGTTCGGCGTGCTCGCTGCGCAGTTGTTTGAGCAACTCCAGGCCGCTGCCGTCGGGCAACATGACATCCAGCACCACGGCCGCAGGTGCATGCTCGGCCAAGGCCTGGCGTGCACTCTGGCCATCGTGGCAGGCACGTACGGAAAACCCTTCCTGGGTCAGCCAGCTGCACAGCAGCTCGCACAGTTCCTGGTCATCATCAATCAGTAACAGCTCGCTCATGACTCACTCAATTCCACCATTGACGGCGGTCAAGTCGGCCCGCCAATGGCAAAGATACCGCAGACTGATGGCAACCGTATAACTGCTGATCCCGCATCGCCTGCTTCGCGGGTAAACCCGCTCCTACAACGACCGTGCAGTTCCGAAGGTCTGTGCGGGCCACTGTGGGAGCGGGCAAGCCCGCGAAGAAAGCGATGCGGTCTCGGATCACGGCAATACTTGCTTGAATGGCTTGACCACGACCTTGTCGTACACGCCTGCGGCAATGTACGGGTCGGCATCGGCCCAGGCCTGGGCTTCGGCCAGCGAGGCAAACTCGGCGACGATCAGGCTGCCGCTGAAGCCGGCTTCGCCCGGGTCATTGCTGTCGATGGCCGGGTGTGGGCCGGCCAGCACCACGCGGCCTTCGACCTTGAGCTGCTGCAGGCGTTCGATGTGCGCCGGGCGGGCAGCCAGGCGCTTTTCCAGGGAGTTCGCGACGTCGCTGGCAATGATGGCGTAGAGCATGTCAATCCTTGGGTTTGGAGGTAGAAGGGTCGTCGTGCAGGTGGCGCGACAGGTACACGCCTTGCGCCACCAGGAAGATCACGGTCATGCCCAGGCTGCCGAACACCTTGAAGTCTACCCAGAAGTCCTGGAAGGTGAAGGCGACGAACAGGTTGGCCGCACCACAGAACAGGAAGAACGCGATCCAGGCCAGGTTCAAGCGCGTCCAGATGGCATCCGGGAGGGTGAGGGCGTGGCCCATGATGCGTTTGATCAGCACCCGGTCACCGATGAAGTGGCTGCCGGCAAAGCCCAGGGCGAACAGCCAGTTGACCACCGGCGCCTTCCACTTGAGGAAGGTTTCGCTGTGGAAGGTCAGGGTCAGGCCGCCGAACACCAGGCAGGCCACCAGGGTCAGCCACTGGCCCTTTTCCAGCTTGCGCTGGCGCAGGAATAGCGCGCCGTACACCACCAGCGAGCTGACGATCAGCATGGCCGTGGCGCTGTAGATACCGCCGAATTCGAAGCTGTGGCCAGCGACTTCAAGCGGGCGTGGGTCCAGCTTGTACACGATGAAGAACAGCAACAGCGGGATGAAATCGATGAATTGTTTCACAATGGCAGCCAGAATCGGGATGTGACGGCATAATAACAAACATCGATTCCAGCGAAAGCGCTCCTCCATGAATGTTGATCTGCACTGTCACAGCACGGCCTCCGACGGCGCCCTGTCGCCCACGGCGCTGGTCGCCCGGGCCCATGAGCACGGGGTGCAAACGCTGGCCCTGACCGACCATGACACCCTCGAAGGCCTGCCCGAAGCGCGCCTGGCCTGCGTTGAGCGGGGCATGCGCTGGGTCAGCGGGGTCGAGCTTTCGTGCACCTGGGGGGGCGCCACCATTCACGTGCTGGGCTACGACTTCCCGCTCGATGCGCCGCCATTGCTGGCGGCGATCGAAGCATTGCACCGCGGCCGCTGGCTGCGCGCCGAAGAAATCGACAAGCGGTTGGCCGCCAAGGGCATGCCAGGCACCCTCGACGGCGCCCGCGCCGTGCAGCACGAGCTGGGCGACAGCGGCAACGCACCGGCGCGCCCGCACTTTGCCGAGTACCTGGTGCGTGCCGGGTACGTCAAGGACCGCGGCGAGGCGTTTCGCAAGTGGCTGGGGGCGGGCAAGCTGGGCGACGTCAAGCAGCATTGGCCCACCCTTGATGAAACCGTTGCCACGCTGCGCCAGTCCAAAGCCTGGGTGAGCCTGGCCCATCCCATGCACTACGACCTGACCCGCAGCAAGCGCAGGCGGCTGATTGCCGACTATATTCAGGCAGGTGGGCAGGCGCTTGAAGTGGTCAACGGGATGATGCCTGCCGAGCAGGTGGGCACCCTGTCCATCCTTACCCGTGAGTTCGGCCTGCTGGCAAGCGCTGGCAGTGACTTCCACGGCCCCGGCACCTGGGGCGAGATCGGTGCCTACCGGCCTTTGCCCGAGGACCTGCCGCCTTTGTGGCGCCGATTCAGCCATGAACAGCCTATTACGGTATGAACAGGACGACTACGTGAGCCAATTTTTCCAGATTCATCCGGAGAACCCCCAGCCGCGGCTGATCCGCCAGGCGGTAGAGATCATCCGCAAGGGGGGCGTGGTGGTGTACCCCACCGATTCGGCCTATGCGTTGGGTTGCCAGATCGGCGACAAAGCGGCGATCGAGCGTGTTCGGCGCCTGCGTGGCCTGGACAAGACCCACAACTTCACCCTGATGTGCTGCGACATGTCGCAGCTGGGGTTGTATGCCAAGGTCGATACCGGCACCTTCCGCCTGCTCAAGGCGCACGTGCCTGGGCCGTACACCTTCATCCTCAACGGCACCCGCGAAGTGCCCCGCCTGCTGCTGCACGAAAAACGCCGCACCATCGGCCTGCGGGTACCAGACCACGCCATTACCCTGGCGTTGCTGGCTGAGCTGGGCGAGCCGCTGATGAGCGTGAGCCTGATCCTGCCTGGCGATAACGAGCCGATGACCGACCCTTACGAAATTCGTGAGCGCCTGGAGCACCATGTCGACCTAGTGATCGATGGCGGCTACGGTGACCTCAAGGCGTCGACCATCATCGACCTTTCCGGCGACGAACCTGAGCTGATTCGAGAAGGCTGCGGCGACCCTGCGCCGTTCATGGCCAGCGCGTGAGCCAGCTGCAAGCGCCCGAGGCGCCGGCCACGCAGGTCGACGAGCCGCGGCAGTTGCAACTGGCCTTGGTCTACGGCGAAGCCCTGACCGAGATGCCGCTGGACCTGTACATCCCGCCAGACGCCCTGGAAGTCATCCTGGAAGCCTTCGAAGGGCCGCTGGACCTGTTGCTGTACCTGATCCGCAAGCAGAACATCGACATCCTCGACATCCCCGTGGCTGAAATCACCCGCCAGTACATGGGCTATGTGGAGCTAATGAAAAGCGTGCGCCTGGAACTGGCCGCCGAATACCTGGTAATGGCGGCCATGCTTGCCGAGATCAAGTCGCGCATGCTGCTGCCGCGCTCGGCTGAGGCCGAGGAAGAGGAGGGTGACCCGCGCGCCGAGTTGATCCGCCGGCTGCAAGAGTACGAGCGTTTCAAGGCCGCAGCCGAAGGCATCGACGCGTTGCCACGGGTTGGCCGTGAGGTGCGGGTGCCGCGCCTGGAGGCACCGCAGGCCAAGGTGCGCAAGCTGTTGCCGCAGGTCAGCCTGGAAGAGCTGCTGGTGTCCATGGCCGAGGTGATGCGGCGCAACGACCTGTTCGAGAGCCACCAGATCAGCCGTGAAACGCTGTCCACCCGCGAGCGCATGAGCCAGGTGCTGGAGCGCCTCAAGGGCGGTGCTTTCGTGCCGTTCGTCGAGCTGTTCGGGCACGACGAGGGCAAGCTGGGGGTAGTGGTCACCTTCATGGCGATTCTCGAACTGGTGAAGGAAGCGCTGATCGAACTGGTGCAGAATGAACCCTTCGCCGCCATCCACGTGCGGCTTCGCCCGGCGCTTGTTGAAGAACCCGATGAACCTGAATGAACCCCGCGACCTGGCGTCGCTGATCGAAGCCTTCCTGCTGGCGTCGGGCAAACCGCAATCACTGGAGCGTCTGTTCGAGTTGTTCGAGGAAGCCGAGCGCCCCGAGCCCAAGGTTTTCAGGCAGGCGCTGGAGGTGCTGGGCAAATCGTGCAACGGCCGCGCTTTCGAGCTCAAGGAGGTGGCCAGCGGCTACCGCCTGCAAATTCGCGAAGCCTACGCCCCCTGGGTCGGCCGCTTGTGGGAAGAGCGCCCGCAGCGCTATTCGCGTGCCTTGCTGGAAACCCTGGCGTTGATCGCCTATCGCCAGCCGATCACCCGTGGCGAGATCGAGGATGTGCGCGGGGTGGCGGTGAACAGCAATATCATCAAGACCCTGATGGAGCGCGAGTGGATACGCGTGGTGGGCTACCGCGAGGTGCCCGGCCGGCCGGCGATGTTCGCCACCACCAAGGCGTTTCTGGACCACTTCAACCTCAAGAGCCTGGAGCAGTTGCCAGCGTTGGCCGAGCTGCGCGAGCTGCAGCCTGAGCCGCTGCTCGACCCGGATGATGCACCGGTACCGGCCCACCTGCAGGCCCTGGCCGATGCCAGCCTGGGCGAGCAGGAAGCGGTTGAGGAGCCGAAGGAGGAAACCAGCTTCCGCAGCTTGCTGGTGGAGCTGGATGCCATGGAAGAAGGGCTGAAGACCGACTTTGACGATTTGCGTGGGCAAGCACCTGAGGCCGCGGTGGAAGAAGAGGGCAAGCTGCAGTCCTGATCGTGCGGTCGCCTGCAGCGGCCCCGCCCGGCAAGCACCTCACCGTTAGGCAGAAACCTCTCGCTGCCCCCGCAAAACCTTCTAACCTGCAGTGCGTTCCCCCGCCGAACCGCGTATGATGCGCGGCCTTTTGGCGCATTCGTCGCCAGAAACCCTTTGTCATTCCTACACCGGGAGGTGCCCAGATGAGTGAGCAAGACCTGCAAGACACCGCAATTACCCCGCCGTCCGGCGAAAAACTGCAGAAAGTGCTGGCCCGCATCGGCGTGGGCTCGCGCCGTGACGTCGAGGCCTGGATCAGCCAGGGCCGGATCAAGGTCAACGGCGTCGCGGCTACCCTCGGCCAACGCGTCGACCTGCACGATGCCATTGCCGTTGACGGCAAGCTGATCAAGCGCGAGGAGGCCGCCGAGGCCACCCGCCGGGTGATCATGTACAACAAACCCGATGGCGAGATCTGCACCCGTGACGACCCGGAAGGCCGCCCGACCGTGTTCGATCGCCTGCCGCGGCCAAAAGAAGGCCGTTGGATCAACATTGGCCGACTCGACATCAACACCACCGGCCTGCTGCTGTTCACCACCGACGGTGAACTGGCCAACCGCCTGATGCACCCGTCCTACGAGATGGACCGCGAATACGCGGTGCGTGTGCGTGGTGAAGTCGATGACGAGATGATCGAGCGCCTGAAGGCCGGTGTAATGCTCGAAGACGGCCCGGCCAAGTTCACCGACATCCAGAAGGCACCCGGTGGCGAAGGTTTCAACCACTGGTACCACTGCGTGGTGATGGAAGGCCGTAACCGCGAGGTGCGTCGCCTGTGGGAATCCCAGGGCATGGTGGTCAGCCGCCTGAAGCGCGTGCGCTTTGGCCCGGTGTTCCTCAACTCCGACCTGCCGATGGGCCGCTGGCGGGAAATGTCCCAGGGCGAAATCGACATCCTGGCCGCTGAAGTCGGCTTGCAGCCGGTTGCGCTGCCTGCCTTGAACCTCAAGGCCAAGGACAAGATGGAGCGCCTGCAGCGCAAATCGTCCCGCCCGCTGGGCCGTGGCGAGCGCGTGCGCAACCTGCGTCCGGCCCACGAAGGTGCTGCCGCTGGCGAGCGCCCGGCACGCCAGCCGCGTGAAGAAGCCCCACGCAAAGGCAACCGCGGCAGCGCCGTGGCCGAGCGCCCAAGCGAAATGCGCAAGCGCCCCGCCAAGCCTGAGGGCGACAAGCCTGCCGGCCGTGGCCGCGGCAAACCGCGTGGCTGATTGGCCCAGTTAAGTCATTTGGGGCCGCTTTGCGGCCCTTCGCGGGCACGCCCGCTCCCACATCTTGAGTGGGAGCGGGCGTGCCCGCGAAGGGCTGCAAAGCAGCCCCAAGACACTGAAGCAAAAGAATTTTTCGGACGACTGGCAAGTCCTCGCACCACCCTGTAAAGAAATGTGTACAAAATCAGCCGATTCCCGTTCGCCTTTCGGAATACGCCCCAGCCTGTCAAAAAAACTTGCCGCTGCCAACGCTGCAAGCCCCCCGCGCCAATCCCCACCACCCTTGCCCAAACCCCCTTGCCCACGGTGTTATAGCCGCTATTGCCGTGTGCAACAGCCGGTCCACAGCGACTGGCTGACAAAACAACAAATGGAGGCGCCATGTACGCCGATCACTCCGCCTTTGAAGGCCCATACCACAGGATCGCTGCGTTTTTTCCCGGGGAAAGGATGCAACGCGTTGACGCCTGCGCATTTGCAGGGGTATACAGTGCGCCGCGTTTTACCTGTGACCCCCTTGCGTACCGCGCACTCTTGATCACGCCTGGTTGACCCGCCCCGGCGGCACCTGAGGTCGAGAAACCCAAGGTAACCACCTTGCCCATTCCGCTGCGCCACGAGCGCGGTGGGTCCGATTCCGTCACAGATAAAAACAATGCAGGTGACTTCGTTCATGAGTGGACAAAACATGCATTCAGGCGAGCTCAAGCGGGGCCTGAAGAACCGTCACATCCAGTTGATCGCCCTTGGCGGCGCAATTGGTACCGGCCTGTTCCTCGGCTCGGCAGGCGTGATGAAATCCGCCGGCCCGTCGATGATCCTCGGTTACGCCATCTGCGGCTTCATCGCCTTCATGATCATGCGCCAGCTTGGCGAGATGATCGTCGAGGAGCCGGTGGCCGGCTCATTCAGCCATTTTGCCCACACCTACTGGGGCGGCTTCGCCGGTTTCCTGTCTGGCTGGAACTGCTGGGTGCTGTACATCCTGGTGGGCATGTCGGAGCTGTCGGCGGTTGGCAAGTATGTCCACTACTGGTGGCCGGAAATCCCGACCTGGGTTACCGCAGCCGCCTTCTTCGTGCTGATCAACGCCATCAACTTGATGAACGTGAAGTTCTTCGGTGAAGCCGAATTCTGGTTCGCCATCATCAAGGTGGTCGCCATCGTCAGCATGATCGGCCTGGGCGCCTACCTGCTGACCAGCGGCAGCGGCGGCCCGGAGGCCACCGTCGCCAACCTGTGGTCGCACGGCGGGTTCTTCCCCAATGGCGTCAGCGGCCTGGTCATGGCCCTGGCCTTCATCATGTTCTCGTTCGGTGGCCTGGAAATGCTCGGGTTCACCGCTGCCGAGGCCGACAAGCCCAAGACCGTGATCCCCAAGGCGATCAACCAGGTCATCTACCGTATCCTGATCTTCTACGTGGGTGCGTTGGTGGTGCTGCTGTCGCTGACCCCGTGGGACAACCTGGTGGCCAGCATCGACGCCTCGGGCGGCAGTTATGGCAGCAGCCCATTCGTGCAGGTGTTCTCGCTGCTGGGCAGTGACGTGGCCGCCAACCTGCTGAATTTCGTGGTGCTGACGGCCGCGCTGTCGGTGTACAACAGCGGCACCTACTGCAATGCCCGCATGCTGCTGGGCATGGCCGAGCAGGGCGATGCCCCGGCAGCGCTGGCCAAGGTCGACAAACGCGGCGTGCCGGTGCGCTCGATTCTGGTGTCGGCAGCGGTGACCTTCGTGGCCGTGCTGCTCAACTACCTGATGCCGCAAAATGCCCTGGAACTGCTGATGTCGCTGGTGGTGGCTACCCTGGTGATCAACTGGGCGATGATCAGTTATTCGCACCTGAAATTCCGTCAGCACCTCGACCGTAGCGGCCAGAAGCCGCTGTTCAAGGCGCTGTGGTACCCCTATGGCAACTATGTGGTGCTGGCCTTCGTAGTGCTGATTCTCGGCATCATGCTGATGATTCCAGGCATTCAGGTGTCGGTGTACGCGATCCCGATCTGGCTGTTTGCGATGTTCGTGGTGTACATGGTCAAGCCACGTCGGCGGCAGAATACCGGTGGGGTTGCTGGAACCGTAGCCAAGTAAGGCTCTGCAGGATATTGAGAAACCCGAAGCCGGGGACTGGCTTCGGGTTTTTTATTGCCTGTTTGGGCCCTATCGCCGGCAAGCCACACACAGGGATCGCATCAGGGCTGATAGGTGTTTGTCAGAAGATATGCAGCGCCTGTGAGATCGAGCGCCGCCCGCGCGGCGCTTCGCGGGTAAACCCGCTCCTACGTTTGTTTCGGGCCAGTATTGCCTGTGCCGGACGCGCGCGACCGCCTTGTTTTTACGACGCGATATCGTGGTGGGCGCCAAGGCGTTCGCGCGCAAATCCCACAGGCATAATTGGCCCAAACAAACGTAGGAGCGGGTTTACCCGCGAAGCGCCGCGCGGGCGGCGCTCGATCTCACAGGCGCTGAAGATGCTGCGGCTATCCTTGCCAGAAACCATAGAATCTCCCACAGGGCTTGGAGCCTATACGGTCGAGGCAGGACTCAGATCTGCTCCAGCAACCACCCCCTGAACGCCCGCAACGACGGTAATGCCTCATTCCTCGGCGGGTAGATCAGGTAGTAACTGCGCTGGCTGGCAAAAGCTGCCCCGGGGCTGTGCAGTTCACCCTTGGCCAGTTCTTCTTCCACGAGAATGCGCGGCACCAGCCCGATGCCGATCCCGGCGCGCACGGCCTGGATCAGGTGGGAGGTGAGCTCGAAACTAGGCCCCAGGCGCATCGCCCGGTGCGGCAGGCCATGGTGGGAAAACCACTCGCCCCAGGCGTGCGGGTTGTTGGCCACGTTCAGCAGCACCTCTTCGCTGATGCTGGCGGGGCTCCAGCCCTGGCGGTCAGCGCTGGCCTGCGGCGGTACGATCACCACCAGTTCCTCGGCATGCAGGCGATGGCACACCAGCCCGGGCAGGTCGTGGCTGGCCACGCCAATGGCGGCATCGATCTCGCTGGTTTCGAAATTGATGGCTTCGATGCGTGAATGAATGTGCACCAGCATGCCAGGGTGCGCGCTGTAGAACGCATGCAAGCGCGGCAACAGCCACTTGGAGCCGAAGGTGGGCAGGGTGGCCAGGCGCAAGGTGCCGACCCCTGACTGGTAAGCCAGCGCTTGCAGGGTGGCGCTGCGGATGCGCCCCAGCGCCTCGCTGAGCTCGCCCTGGTACAGCCGGCCGACATCGGTCAGCTGCACCTGGCGCCCTTCACGGCGGAACAGGGTCAGGCCCAATTGTTGTTCCAGTGCCTGCACCTGCCGGCTGACCGCGCTCTGGGTCAGTGACAGTTCGGCAGCGGCGCGGGTGTAGCTTTCATGCCGGGCGGCGGCCTCGAATGCCAGCAGCAGCGACATGGACGGAGTCAGGTGGCGGTAATTCATTCATAAAAGTCATTGATAGCGGCAGGATTATCCGTTTGCCCCTGAGCGCAAACTACAGGAACATTGGCTTATACGTCACCCCCGCCTGGTTTGACCCATGCCGGGGCGACAGGAATCCCGTGAATAGCCAATATCAAGAGGCCATCCTTCGATGATCGCCCAGCTGCCAACCGTTGCACCCAGCGCCAACTACCCCGAATTCCTCGAAGCCCTGCGCAACAGCGGCTTCCGTGGCCAGATCAGCGCCGACTACGCGACCCGCACGGTGTTGGCCACCGACAACTCGATCTATCAGCGCCTGCCGCAGGCTGCGGTGTTCCCGCTGGATGCCGACGATGTGGCGCGCGTGGCCACGCTGATGGCCGAAGCACGCTTTCGGCACGTCAAGCTCACCCCGCGCGGCGGGGGCACCGGCACCAACGGCCAGTCGCTGACCGATGGCATTGTCGTCGACCTGTCGCGGCACATGAACAACATCCTCGAAATCAACGTCGAGGAGCGCTGGGTGCGGGTGCAGGCTGGCACCGTCAAGGACCAGCTCAATGCTGCGCTGAAGCCGTACGGGCTGTTCTTCGCACCTGAGCTGTCCACGTCCAACCGCGCCACCGTCGGCGGCATGATCAACACCGACGCCAGCGGCCAGGGCAGCTGCACCTATGGCAAAACCCGCGACCACGTACTGGAGTTGCACAGCGTGCTGCTCGGTGGCGAGCGCCTGCACAGCCTGCCGATCGATGAGGCCGCGCTGGAGCAGGCCTGTGCCGCGCCTGGCCGGGTGGGCGAGGTGTACCGCATGGCGCGGGACATCCAGCAAACCCAGGGCGACCTGATCGAGCGCACCTTCCCCAAGCTCAACCGCTGCCTGACCGGCTACGACCTGGCGCACCTGCGCGACGAACAGGGCCGTTTCAACCTCAATAGCGTGCTGTGCGGTGCCGAGGGCTCGCTTGGGTATGTGGTCGAAGCCAAGCTCAATGTGCTGCCGATCCCCAAGTACGCGGTACTGGTCAATGTGCGCTACACCAGCTTCATGGATGCCCTGCGGGACGCTAATGCGCTGATGGCGCACAAGCCGCTGTCCATCGAAACCGTGGACTCCAAGGTGCTCATGCTGGCGATGAAGGATATCGTCTGGCACAGCGTTGCCGAATACTTCCCGGCCGACCCCGAGCGGCCGACCCTGGGCATCAACCTGGTGGAGTTCTGCGGGGACGAGCCGGCGCAGGTCAATGCCAAGGTGCAGGCGTTCATCCAGCACCTGCAGAACGACACCAGTGTTGAGCGCCTGGGCCACACGCTGGCCGAGGGTTCCGAGGCCGTCACCCGTGTCTACACCATGCGCAAGCGCTCGGTGGGCCTGCTGGGTAACGTCGAGGGCGAGGTGCGCCCGCAACCTTTCGTCGAGGACACCGCGGTGCCGCCGGAGCAACTGGCCGACTACATCGCCGACTTCCGGGCCTTGCTCGATGGTTATGGCCTGGCCTACGGCATGTTCGGCCACGTGGATGCCGGCGTGCTGCACGTGCGCCCCGCGCTGGACATGAAAGACCCGGCCCAGGCCGCGCTGGTCAAGCCGATTTCCGATGCGGTGGCGGCACTGACCAAACGTTATGGCGGCCTGTTGTGGGGCGAGCATGGCAAGGGCCTGCGTTCGGAGTACGTGCCGGAGTATTTCGGCGAACTGTACCCAGCACTGCAGCGCCTGAAGGGTGCCTTCGACCCGCATAACCAGCTGAACCCGGGCAAGATCTGCACGCCGCCCGACAGCGCCGAAGGCCTGACCAAGGTCGATGGCGTGACCCTGCGCGGCGACCTGGACCGCAGCATCGACGAACGGGTCTGGCAAGACTTCGGCAGCGCCGTGCACTGCAACGGCAACGGTGCCTGCTACAACTACGACCCCAACGACGCCATGTGCCCCTCATGGAAAGCCACCCGTGAGCGCCAGCACTCGCCCAAGGGCCGTGCCTCGCTGATGCGCGAATGGTTGCGCCTGCAGGGCGAAGCGAACATCGACGTGCTGGCTGCGGCGCGTAACAAGGTCTCGTGGCTCAAGGGCCTGCCGGCGCGCCTGCGCAACAGCCGCGCACGCAATCAGGGCCAGGCCGACTTCTCCCATGAGGTGTATGACGCCATGGCCGGCTGCCTGGCGTGCAAGTCCTGCGCTGGGCAGTGCCCGATCAAGGTCAACGTGCCGGACTTCCGCTCGCGCTTTCTCGAGCTGTACCACGGCCGTTATCAGCGCCCGCTGCGCGACTACCTGATCGGCTCGCTGGAGTTCACCATCCCCTACCTGGCACACGCACCGGGGCTGTACAACGCGGTGATGGGGTCGAAATGGGTGAGCAGGCTGCTGGCCGAAAAGGTCGGCATGGTCGACAGCCCATTGATCAGCCGCTTCAACTTCCAGGCCACCCTGACCCGCTGCCGGGTTGGCATGGCCACGGTGCCGGCGCTGCGCGAACTGACCCCGGCCCAGCGCGAGCGCAGCATCGTGCTGGTGCAGGATGCCTTCACCCGTTACTTCGAAACGCCGTTGCTTTCGGCGTTCATCGACCTGGCCAGTCGCCTCGGCCACCGGGTATTCCTGGCGCCGTATAGCGCCAACGGCAAGCCGCTGCATGTGCAGGGGTTCCTCGGTGCATTCGCCAAGGCGGCGATCCGCAATGCCAGCCAGCTCAAGGCCCTGGCCGATTGCGGCGTGCCGCTTGTGGGCCTGGACCCGGCCATGACCCTGGTGTATCGCCAGGAGTACCAGAAGGTTCCGGGCATGGACGGTTGCCCGCAGGTGCTGCTGCCGCAGGAATGGCTGATGAATGTGCTGCCCGAACAGGCACCGACCGCGCCGGGCAACTTCCGCCTGATGGCGCACTGCACCGAGAAGACCAATGTGCCGGCCAGTACCCGCCAATGGGAGCAGGTGTTTGCCCGTTTGGGGCTGAAGCTGGTGACCGAGGCCACTGGCTGCTGCGGTATGTCCGGTACCTATGGGCATGAGGCGCGCAACCAGGAAACCTCGCGGACCATCTTCGAGCAAAGCTGGGCCACCAAGCTGGACAAGGAGGGCGAACCTTTGGCTACCGGGTATTCGTGCCGCAGCCAAGTCAAGCGCATGACCGAACGCCAGATGCGCCACCCGCTGGAAGTGGTGTTGCAGTACGCTCAGCGCTGACCTTCAGCGGCGCGGGCTGCCTTGCAGCCCAGCGCGGCGTCGTTTTACCGCGCCCGGGCCTGTTGAGCCTGCCGATACAGATACAGGCTCAGCAGCAACCCACAGGCCGCAGCGGCGGCGGCAAACAGAAACATCGAGGCAAACCCGAACCCGGCCGCCACTGCGCCCACCAGAGGCCCGGTTACCCCCAGCGACAAGTCGATGAACAGCGAATACGCCCCCACCGCCGCCCCGCGGTTGGCCGCCGAGACCTGGTTCACTGCCTCAACGCCCAGCGCCGGGAATACCAGCGAAAAGCCAAACCCGCTCAGTGCTGCCCCAGCCAGCGCCAGCTCCGCGCTGGGCGCCAGCCACAGCATCAGCAGCCCCAGCGTTTCTACCGCAAGGCAGGCAATGGCCACGCGAAACCCGCCAATCCGGTTGATCAGGTTGCCGAACAGCAGGCGAGCACTGATGAAACTGGCACCGAACAGGCTCAAGGTGAGTGCTGCGTTGGCCCAGCCCTGGCTGGCGTAATACAGGGTGATGAAGGTGGCGATGGTGCCAAAGCCGATCGAGCCCAGGGCCAGCCCCGAGCCATGCGGGAAGACTTTGCCCAGCACGCTCAGGAACGGCAGGCGTACGCCATGGACGATGGGCGCAGCCTGTTTGGGCCAGGCCAGCAGCAGGCCTACCGCGCACAGCAGGATGATGCTCAGGCCCATGCTCCACAGCCCAAGGCCCTTGACCATCAGTACGCCCAGCGGCGCGCCGATGGCCAGGGCGCCGTAGCTGGCAATGCCGTTCCAGGAAATCACTTTGGCCGTGTTGGCAGCCCCGACCCGGCCGATGCCCCAGCCTATCGAGCCCGAACCCACCAGGCTTTCGGCGCTGCCCAGCACCAGTCGGCCAGCCAGCAGGCAGGCCAGGCTCCACCCGGGCAGGTGGGTCAGGAAGGCGCAGGCCAGCATGAACACGCCGCTGATGCCACAGCCGGCAAGGCCGTAGATCACGGCTTTCTTGCTGCCATGGTTGTCGATGATGCGGCTGGCGGTGGGGCGGCTGAGCAGGGTCGCGAGGTACTGCACGCTGATCACCAGGCCGGCGACGACGGTACTGAAACCCAGGTCGTTGTGTACGTAGCCAGGCAGTACGGCCAGCGGAATGCCGATGTTCAGGTAGCCAATGAAGGTGAACAGAACGATGGAGACGACTTGCAGGGTGACCGCAAGGGGGCGGGGTGAGTCGGGCATGAGGGCCTACATGGGTTCTGGACGGTGTGAAAACGTGCTGACGGGGGTGGCCCGCAGGTCAGCCGTTTTCACACAGTCGGGGATGCGCAGTTAGTCCTGGTCAGCGCTGGATTGATCGTCACCATCCTGCTCGACGGCAGTTGCCGGTTCGGCGTGGGCGGTCACGGTTGGCTCTTCTGGGTTCAGGCTTGGGAAGGGAAGATTCGGGATCTCATGCATCTCGTCGTTCCTCGCAAGTGTGAGTGAAAAGTCTGCGCCAGGCGCGTTTGAAGCTTTACAAAGCTGGGGCAGGATACACAAGTCTGGATGACAGTTTGGTTTTTTTCCCGCTCGCCGGTCGGGTTTGCGGGCGAACAGCGCACAACGTCTGGCCGAAAAACGGCGGCTATGTGGCGCATTCGCCCGCCAGGCAGGGGTGGGCGCAGGGCAGCGGCCTTGCCGGTGCCAGTGGGGCAGCCGCGGCTTTATTTGCGGCCTTCAGCCGATTCCGCCACCTTGTCGGTACGCGCGCACATGATGAAGTCGTTGCGGTGCAGGCCCTTGATCGAGTGGCTCCACCAGGTCACGGTCACCTTGCCCCACTCGGTCAGCAGCCCAGGGTGGTGGCCTTCGGCTTCGGCGATTTCGCCAACGGCATTGGTGAACGCCAAGGCGTGCTTGAAGTTCTTGAACAGGAAGACGCGCTCCAGCTCCATATGGCCGTCACGTACTTCGATGTTCCAGTCCGGGATCTCGCGAATCAGTTCTGCCAGCTCTTCGTCGGTGACTTTCGGCGCGTCGGCGCGGCAGGCTTCGCAGTGGGCTTGGTTCAAGGCATTCATGGAATAGTTTCCGCTTCGAGTTGTTATCGGCAAGGTCGCTCAGGCAGCAACCTTAGGTGGAAATTTAGGCGCATGCAGGCCCAGCTGCATGGCGGTGTGGACCATACCCATGATGTCCTCGTGGGCCAGGTCGAACAGGCGTTTCATGTTCGGCAGCACGAAGTACAGGGGCTGCAGGATGTCGATGCGGTACGGTGTACGCATGGCTTCGACGGGGTCGAAGGCCTGGTGCTCGGGTTCACCAGACAAGCAATATACGGTCTCTTTGGGCGATGAAAGAATGCCGCCACCGTAGATTTTGCAGCCTTGGGCGGTTTCCATCAGGCCGAATTCGATGGTCATCCAGTACAGGCGGGCCAGGTACACCCGTTGTTCCTTGGTCGCGGCCAGGCCCAGCTTGCCATAGGTGTGGGTGAATTCAGCGAACCAGGGGTTGGTCAGCAGCGGGCAGTGGCCAAAGATCTCGTGGAAGATGTCTGGTTCCTGCAGGTAGTCCAACTCCTGCGGGGTGCGAATGAAGGTCGCGACCGGGAAGCGCTTGCTGGCCAGCAGCTCGAAAAAGGTCTGGAAAGGGATCAGGGCAGGTACCCGAGCCACCTGCCAACCGGTGGTGGCGCCCAGCACCTTGTTGATTTCACCCAGCTGCGGAATGCGCTCATGGGGTAGGTTGAGTTGCTCGATACCGTCGAGGTATTCCTGGCACGCGCGGCCTTCGATCACCTTCAGCTGGCGAGTGATCAGGGTATTCCACACAGCGTGCTCTTGCTGGGGATAATCGATAAAACCATGCGCATCGGGCTCGCGGGCCACGTAGTGCGTCTGTTTCATAGGGCTCTCCTGGTGAGGGCTTTCTTGTTATGTACGGCACATACCCAAGCATTAGGCTTTTGCTCACCGCTTTGCACGGGGGTCTGGCTGCGTTGAAATGCCTCACGGGGTGAATATCGTAACGAAAATTTTACAAATTTCGCGAGAGCGCGGAAAATACGCCGTATTCGGCTGGCGTTTGTTCGGCTTTTGTCAGCTTATCTTTACGAATTTTCTGCGCTGTGTTGAAAAACATCGGCGTTGCGAGAGCCCTCATGCGTATCAAAGTGCACTGCCAGAATCGCATTGGCATCCTGCGGGACATCCTCAACCTGCTGGTCGAGTACGGCATCAATGTGCTGCGCGGCGAAGTGGGGGGTGACCATGGCAACGCCATCTACCTGCACTGCCCGAACCTGGTCAATTTGCAGTTCCATGCCCTGCGCCCGAAGTTCGAGGCCATTGCCGGGGTGTTCGGCGTAAAGCGCGTGGGGCTGATGCCCAGCGAGCGCCGGCACATGGAACTGAACGCGCTACTGGGGGCCTTGGACTTCCCGGTGCTGTCAGTAGACATGGCCGGCAGCATCGTTGCGGCCAACCGTGCCGCAGCGCAGCTGTTGGGGGTACGCGTGGACGAGGTGCCGGGCATGCCATTGGCCCGCTACGTCGAAGATTTCGACCTGCCCGAGCTGGTGCGGGCCAACAAGTCGCGTATCAACGGCCTGCGCATCCAGGTCAAGGGTGATGTGTTCCTGGCCGATATCGCGCCGCTGCAGTCCGAGCATGACGAGAGCGAGGCGCTGGCTGGTGCCGTGCTTACCCTGCACCGTGCCGACCGTATTGGCGAGCGCATCTACAACGTGCGCAAGCAGGAGTTGCGGGGGTTCGACAGCATCTTCCAGAGTTCGCGGGTGATGGCAGCCGTGGTGCGTGAAGCGCGGCGCATGGCGCCGCTGGATGCGCCGTTGCTGATCGAGGGCGAGACCGGCACCGGCAAGGAGCTGCTGGCGCGGGCGTGCCACCTGGCCAGCCCGCGCGGGCAGTCGCCATTGATGGCGCTGAACTGTGCCGGGTTGCCAGAGTCGATGGCCGAGACCGAGCTGTTCGGCTATGGCCCGGGGGCATTCGAAGGGGCGCGGGCCGAGGGCAAGCTTGGGTTACTGGAACTGACTGCGGGGGGCACCTTGTTCCTTGACGGGGTGGGGGAGATGAGCCCGCGCCTGCAGGTCAAGCTGCTGCGCTTCCTGCAGGACGGGTGCTTCCGCCGGGTCGGCAGCGATGAAGAGGTCTACCTGGATGTACGGGTGATCTGCGCCACGCAGGTGGACTTGTCCGAATTGTGTGCCCGTGGTGAGTTCCGCCAGGACTTGTATCACCGCCTCAACGTATTGTCGCTGCACATTCCGCCCTTGCGCGAGTGCATGGATGGCCTGGAAGGGCTGGTGCAGCATTTTCTTGATCAGGCCAGCCGGCAGATCGGCTGCGCCTTGCCACGTTTGGCGCCGGCAGCCATGGACAAACTTGGGCAGTATCATTGGCCGGGTAATGTAAGGCAGTTGGAGAACGTCCTGTTCCAGGCGGTTTCATTATGCGAAGGCGGCGTAGTCAAGAGCGAGCATATTCGTTTGCCGGATTATGGCGTGCGCCAGCCGCTGGGTGATTTTTCGCTGGAAGGGGATCTTTCGCAGATCGTCGGGCGCTTTGAAAAAGCGGTGCTGGAAAGTTTGATGGGCGAGTTTTCCAGTAGCCGGGCACTGGGAAAAAGATTGGGTGTTTCACATACCACCATTGCCAACAAGTTGAGAGATTATTCACTTAACAAGTCGGGCGATTAGGGGGGCGGGCAACAACTTTGGCACTGCTTTCAAGTTACAGGTATTGTGTCGCGAAGGGGCCCCGCAGGGCCCCGATTCAAGGTCTTCACCCGTTAGAGCAGCCGTTCCCCATCACGCGGTATTCGAGGATATGCTTCTGCCCCTGAGAGTCCTCGTAAGTCATGCGCGCTGGCACGACTTCGCACACATTGGGCACTTCGCTCATGGAAATGACGCGGGCAATGTCCAGGTGCTGAGAGTAACTGTATTGTTCAACCGGAATCTGCTCGGCATCTTTGGCTTCATCGGCCAGTGCCGCGCCGCAAAGACTACCCAGTACCAATACCAGTAAAGCTTTCATTTCAAATATACCTGTCTAAGGTCGTGAGGGGGCGCGCGGCGCTTGTGGCGCCGCGTGTACATCAAGTTTCAACTAACCAGATAAAGGGAGATCAACGTGTGCCTTCGTGGGGGCTGTTACCAGTTGTTAATCGCCTTGCCGTTGCTGGCGAAGTGAATTTTATGGCCGCCACCCAGGCCGAAACAGGGGGTGTTTTGATAAAGTCTTTTAACAGAATCTGTAACAATCCATCGGTCCGTGCGTTCAGCGGCATGCCAGGCAAGCTGTAAGGCTTGCGCCAGAGCCTTCTGCCGGTACGGCCGTACCAAATTACTACCAACGTCGAATGGCTTTTGTTGCTCTGGTACAGTTACAAACGGTCCCATACAAAAACAACTATTACACCGAGGTAACACAGATGAGTGCGGCTCCACTGTATCCCGTTCGTCCCGAGGTTGCGGCCACTACGCTGACCGACGAGGCCACTTACAAGGCCATGTACCAGCAATCGGTGATCAACCCGGACGGCTTCTGGCGCGAGCAGGCCCAGCGTATCGACTGGATCAAGCCGTTCACCAAGGTCAAGCAGACCTCGTTCGACGACCACCACGTCGATATCAAATGGTTCGCCGACGGCACTCTGAACGTTTCCTCCAACTGCCTGGACCGTCACCTCGAAGAGCGCGGTGACCAGCTGGCGATCATCTGGGAAGGTGACGACCCTTCCGAGCACCGCAACATTACCTACCGCGAACTGCACGAGCAGGTCTGCAAGTTTGCCAACGCCCTGCGTGGCCAGGACGTGCACCGTGGTGACGTGGTCACCATCTACATGCCGATGATCCCCGAAGCCGTGGTCGCCATGCTGGCCTGTGCACGCATCGGGGCGATCCATTCGGTGGTGTTCGGCGGCTTCTCGCCCGAGGCGCTGGCCGGCCGGATCATCGACTGCAAGTCCAAGGTGGTGATCACTGCCGACGAGGGCCTGCGCGGTGGTCGTCGTACCCCACTCAAGGCCAACGTCGACCTGGCGTTGACCAACCCTGAAACCAACAGCGTGCAGAAAATCATCGTGTGCAAGCGCACCGGTGGTGACATCGCCTGGCACCAGCACCGCGACATCTGGTACGAAGACCTGATGAAGGTGGCTTCCAGCCATTGCGCGCCGAAAGAAATGGGCGCCGAAGAGGCGCTGTTCATCCTGTACACCTCGGGTTCCACCGGCAAGCCAAAAGGGGTGCTGCACACCACGGGCGGTTACCTGGTGTATGCCGCGCTGACCCATGAGCGCGTGTTCGACTACCGCCCCGGTGAGGTGTACTGGTGTACCGCGGACGTGGGCTGGGTCACCGGCCACAGCTATATCGTCTACGGCCCGCTGGCCAACGGCGCCACCACCTTGCTGTTCGAGGGCGTGCCGAACTACCCGGACATCACCCGAGTGTCGAAGATCATCGACAAGCACAAGGTCAACATCCTCTACACCGCACCAACCGCCATCCGCGCCATGATGGCCGAAGGGCAGGCCGCTGTAGCCGGGGCTGATGGCTCCAGCCTGCGCCTGCTGGGGTCGGTGGGCGAGCCGATCAACCCGGAAGCGTGGAGCTGGTACTACAAGGCCGTGGGCAAGGAGCGCTGCCCGATCGTCGACACCTGGTGGCAGACCGAAACCGGCGGCATCCTGATCAGCCCGCTGCCGGGTGCCACCGGCCTGAAACCAGGGTCTGCGACCCGGCCGTTCTTCGGCGTGGTGCCGGCACTGGTGGACAACCTGGGCAACCTGATCGACGGTGCGGCCGAGGGCAACCTGGTGATCCTCGATTCCTGGCCTGGCCAGTCGCGTTCGCTGTATGGCGACCACGACCGTTTCGTGGATACCTATTTCAAGACCTTCCGCGGCATGTACTTCACCGGCGACGGCGCGCGCCGGGACGAGGACGGTTACTACTGGATCACCGGTCGCGTGGATGACGTGCTCAACGTGTCGGGCCACCGCATGGGCACGGCCGAGATCGAGAGTGCCATGGTAGCGCACGCCAAGGTGGCCGAAGCTGCAGTGGTAGGTGTGCCGCACGACATCAAGGGGCAGGGCATTTACGTGTATGTCACCCTCAATGCGGGTGTCGAGGCCAGCGAGCAGTTGCGCCTGGAATTGAAGAACTGGGTGCGCAAGGAGATCGGCCCTATTGCTTCCCCGGATGTGATCCAGTGGGCGCCTGGGTTGCCCAAGACCCGCTCCGGCAAGATCATGCGCCGCATCCTGCGCAAGATTGCTACCGGTGAGTACGATGCGTTGGGCGATATCTCGACCCTGGCCGACCCTGGGGTGGTGCAGCACCTGATCGATACCCACAAGGCGATGAGCCTGGCATCGGCGTGATGGCGGGCCGGCGTGTGCGCTGAATGACAGGGGCCGCTTTGCGGCCCATCGCGACGCAAGGCCGCTCCTACAGAAACCCTGCCCGGGCAACCGGCGGGGTTTTTGCTTTACTGTTACCCGACAATCATCGGTAACCGTTGTGTCACCGGTGCCGCACAATGGCGGGGCGCGGGGAAACAAAACCGGCCCATTCCAGTGCAGCTTCATGGCATTTACAGCCGTGCCGCTCGTCCCACTTGCCGTAATTCAAGGCTTTGCCAATAATAGGCCCAGGAATTGCTAGTTCTATAGGTTCTATTTCTTGCGCTTTTGCATATTTTGCAATGGCTGTCAACATCGCCCGCGGCGGTTTCAGGCGCTTCTATAAGTAGTTGTCGCTTTGAAGAAATATCGACTACCGGGCTGTCGTTAGAATGCCACACACTCGCTCGTGGTATGCGGCCTTGGTCGAACCCTGCGCGGCTCGCGTTGTACTCATTCGCATATCGGGCAGCCGTGATCTGCCTTGTATTGCCCCGTACCGATGGAGTTACCTGATGAAGAAGCTTGCACTGCTTGGCGCCCTGGCGCTGTCCGTGTTTTCCCTGGTGTCGCAGGCCGATGAAAAGCCGTTGAAAATCGGCATCGAGGCCGCCTACCCACCTTTCGCCTTCAAACAGCCCGACGGCAGCATTGCTGGCTTCGACTACGACATCGGCAACGCCTTGTGCGAAGAGATGAAGGCCAAGTGCACCTGGGTCGAGCAAGAATTCGATGGCCTGATTCCGGCGCTGAAGGTGCGCAAGATCGACGCCATCCTGTCGTCGATGTCGATCACCGAAGACCGCAAGAAGTCGGTCGACTTCACCAAGCGCTACTACCTGACGCCGGCGCGCCTGGTCATGAAGGAAGGCACCACCGTCAGCGACAGCCTGGACGAACTCAAGGGCAAGAAGATCGGCGTACAGCGCGGCTCGATCCACGACCGCTTCGCCAAGGAAGTGCTGGGCGCCAAAGGTGCCACCGTCGTGCCTTACGGCACCCAGAACGAAATCTACCTGGACGTGGCAGCCGGTCGCCTCGATGGCACCGTGGCTGACGCCACCCTGCTGGAAGACGGTTTCCTGAAAACCGACGCCGGCAAGGGCTTTGCCTTCGTAGGCCCGGCCTTCACCGACGCCAAGTACTTCGGTGACGGTATCGGCATTGCCGTACGCAAGGGCGACGACGCCAACCGCGAGCGCATCAACAAGGCCATCGACGCCATCCGCGCCAACGGCAAGTACCAGGAAATCGAGAAGAAGTACTTCAACTTCGACATCTACGGTCCAGACTCGAACTAAGACGTCGGGTTTACCTGTGCAATGGTGCAAACAGCAGAGGCTCTGAGGTTTGCACCATTTTTCATTCTCTAGGTCGAGGACCTCATCATGTTGAAAGGCTACGGGGCAGTCATCCTCGACGGGGCGTGGCTGACGCTGCAGCTTGCCCTGTCGTCGATGGCCCTGGCCATCGTGCTCGGCCTGATCGGTGTGGCGCTGCGCTTGTCGCCGGTGCGCTGGCTGGCCTGGCTTGGCGACCTGTATTCCACGGTCATCCGTGGCATTCCGGACCTGGTCCTGATCCTGCTGATCTTCTACGGCGGACAAGACATCATCAACCGGGTGGCGCCGCTGCTCGGCTACGAAGACTACATCGACCTCAACCCGCTGATCGCGGGCATCGGTACCCTGGGCTTCATCTTCGGTGCCTACCTGTCGGAAACCTTCCGCGGCGCCTTCCTCGGCATTCCCAAGGGGCAGGCCGAGGCGGGGTTCGCCTATGGCATGAACGCGCGCCAGGTGTTCTTCCGTATCCAGGTTCCGCAAATGATCCGCCTGGCGATTCCTGGTTTCACCAACAACTGGCTGGTGCTGACCAAAGCCACCGCGCTGATTTCGGTGGTCGGCCTGCAGGACATGATGTTCAAGGCCAAACAGGCGGCCGACGCCACGCGCGAGCCGTTCACCTTCTTCCTGGCGGTGGCCGCGTTGTACCTGGTGCTGACCAGTGTTTCGCTGCTGGCCCTGAAGTTTCTGGAGCGCCGCTACTCGGTGGGCGTCAAGGTGGCTGAACTATGATCTTCGACTACAACGTCATCTGGGAGGCGTTGCCGATGTACTTCGGCGGCCTGCTGACCACCCTCAAGCTGCTGGCCATTTCGTTGTTCTTCGGCTTGCTGGGGGCTATTCCGTTGGGCCTGATGCGGGTGTCGCGGCAGCCGGTGGTCAACTTCACCGCCTGGCTCTATACCTATGTGATCCGCGGGACGCCGATGCTGGTGCAGCTGTTTCTGATCTACTACGGCCTGGCCCAGTTCGAAGCGGTACGCGACAGTGTCTTCTGGCCGCTGTTGTCCAGCGCCACCTTCTGTGCGTGCCTGGCGTTCGGCATCAACACCAGTGCCTACACCGCAGAAATCATCGCCGGCAGCCTCAAGGCCACGCCGCATGGCGAGATCGAGGCGGCCAAGGCCATGGGCATGTCGCGCATGAAGATGTACCGCCGCATCCTGCTGCCTTCGGCCCTGCGCCGGGCGCTGCCGCAGTACAGCAACGAAGTGATCATGATGCTGCAGACCACCAGCCTGGCGTCGATCGTCACCCTGATCGACATAACCGGCGCCGCACGCACGGTCAATGCGCAGTACTACCTGCCTTTCGAGGCCTATATCACGGCGGGCGTGTTCTACCTGTGCCTGACCTTCATCCTGGTGCGCCTGTTCAAGATGGCCGAACGCCGCTGGCTCGGCTACCTGGCGCCACGAAAGCACTGACCGCTTTGTGAGAATCGACAGCATGTACAAACTCGAAGTCCAAGACCTGCACAAGCGCTACGGCAGCCATGAAGTACTCAAGGGCGTGTCGCTGGCGGCCAAGGCCGGCGACGTCATCAGCATCATCGGCTCCAGCGGTTCGGGCAAGTCGACCTTCCTGCGTTGCATCAACCTGCTGGAGCAGCCGCACGCCGGCAAGATCCTGCTCAACAACGAAGAGCTCAGGCTGGTCGCTGGCAAGGACGGCGCGCTGAAGGCCGCAGACCCGCGTCAGTTGCAGCGCATGCGCTCGCGGCTGTCGATGGTGTTTCAGCATTTCAACCTGTGGTCGCACATGACCGCGCTGGAGAACATCATCGAGGCGCCGGTGCATGTGTTGGGCGTGAACCGCAAGGAAGCCCTGGAAAAGGCCGAGCACTACCTGGCCAAGGTGGGTGTCGCCCACCGCAAGGACGCCTTCCCGGGGCACATGTCTGGCGGGGAGCAACAACGTGTGGCAATTGCCCGGGCCCTGGCGGTGGAGCCGGAGGTTATGCTGTTCGACGAGCCGACTTCGGCACTCGACCCCGAGCTGGTCGGCGATGTGCTGAAGGTAATGCAGGCGCTGGCCCAGGAAGGCCGGACCATGGTCGTGGTCACCCACGAAATGGGCTTTGCCCGCGAGGTGTCCAACCAGTTGGTGTTCTTGCACAAGGGGCTGGTGGAAGAGACCGGCTGCCCGCGTGAAGTGCTGGCCAACCCGCAGTCGGAACGCCTGAAGCAGTTCCTCTCCGGCAGCCTGAAGTAAAAGCTGCATTTTTGCACCAGAATAGGGCATGCTGCGCGGCGAGCGCGGCCTGACCCGGCGCACAGACTCGAACGACCTCAGGTTTCGGACCGTACCTTATGACCACCCAGCGAATCGGTTTTCTCATCTGGCCCAGCACCAGGCCCTTGACCCTGGCGCTGGCCGAGGAAGTGTTGCAGGTGGCGCAGCGGGTGCATCCGGACGTGGTCTACGAACTGTCGTTCCTGCAGGCCGAGCCTGCGCCGGAAGGTGCCTGGCGCCTGCCAGGCGAGCCCTGGAACGGTGGCCTGGAAGGTTGTCACAAGCTGTTCCTGCTGGCAGACGAGCCACCCGTGGCGGTAGGGGCTGCGTTGTCGGCCGCGCTCAAGCAGCTGGCGCGCAGCGGCTGCATGATCGGGGGGCTTGCAGCCGGTGTGTACCCGCTGGCGATGCTGGGTTTGCTCGATGGTTACCGGGCTGCCGTGCACTGGCGTTGGCAGGATGATTTTGCCGAGCGCTTCCCCAGGGTCATCGCCACCAGCCACCTGTTTGACTGGGATCGTGACCGCCTCACGGCGTGCGGCGGCATGGCCGTTACCGACCTGCTGCTGGCGGTGCTGGCCCGCGATCACGGCGCCGAGCTTGCCGGTGCGGTGTCGGAGGAACTGGTGGTCGAGCGTATCCGCGAGGGGGGCGAGCGCCAACGCATTCCGCTGCAGAATCGTCTTGGCTCCAGCCACCCCAAGCTGACCCAGGCGGTATTGCTGATGGAAGCCAATATCGAAGAACCGCTGACCACCGACGAAATTGCCCAGCACGTATGCGTCTCGCGCCGGCAGTTGGAGCGCATTTTCAAGCAGTACCTGAACCGCGTGCCGAGCCAGTACTACCTGGAGCTGCGGCTGAACAAGGCGCGGCAGATGCTGATGCAGACCAGCAAATCGATCATCCAGATCGGGCTTTCCTGTGGTTTCTCGTCGGGGCCGCATTTTTCCAGTGCGTACCGCAATTTCTTTGGTGCCACGCCGCGGGAAGACCGTAACCAGCGGCGTAGCAGCAGCCCGTTCGAGTTGAGTTCGGCGCCGGCTGAAAAGGGTTGATAGCTCGGTTGGGGTCGGGGTGTATGCCTTGAAGGTGATGGTGGGGCGGATATCGTGCGCCGCGCTACTAGAACAACGTCATGCACCCGCCACGGCGCGATACCAACGCCTCACACCCGCCCCGGCATAAAAATATCGGCTTGCACCTTCTACTCCTTCATCTCCAGGTGAACACCCGTTCACCCCGCCCCCTCTCTCCCGTACACTGCGCGATTGCGACAGTGTTTGTCGCATTGCCGAAAACCTTGCTAAAACTGGGTTTTGCGCTGTAACAAGTTGTCGCTTGGCCGCAAGGACAGGCGCAGATCAGTCCTTACAATCCCCCCATCGCTCGCCACTTCCAGGCCAGCGTTCCTCTTCAGGAGACTCAGATGTCCGTTGAGCAAGCCCCGGTGCAACGTGCCGATTTCGACCAGGTCATGGTCCCCAACTATTCTCCGGCGGCCTTCATTCCTGTGCGAGGCGAGGGTTCCCGTGTCTGGGACCAGTCCGGTCGCGAGTTGATCGACTTTGCCGGCGGCATCGCGGTAAACGCCCTGGGCCACTGCCACCCGGCGCTGGTCAAGGCCTTGACCGAGCAGGCCAACACCCTCTGGCACGTCTCCAACGTATTCACCAACGAACCGGCTTTGCGCCTGGCCCACAAGCTGGTAAGCGCCACCTTTGCCGACCGTGCGTTCTTCTGCAACTCCGGCGCCGAGGCCAACGAGGCTGCCTTCAAGCTGGCCCGCCGGGTTGCCCATGACCGCTTCGGCCCTGAAAAGCACGAAATCATCGCCACCGTGAACAGTTTCCACGGTCGTACCCTGTTTACCGTCAGCGTCGGCGGCCAGCCGAAGTACTCCGATGGCTTCGGCCCGAAGATCACCGGCATCAGCCACGTGCCGTACAACGACCTGGAAGCGTTGAAGGCACAGATTTCCGACAAGACGTGCGCCGTGGTGATCGAGCCGATCCAGGGTGAGAGCGGCGTGGTGCCGGCCGACAAGGCTTACCTTGAAGGCGCTCGCAAGCTGTGTGACGAGCACAATGCCCTGCTGATCTTCGACGAAGTGCAGACGGGTGTGGGCCGTACCGGCTCGCTGTATGCCTACCAGCACTACGGCGTGACCCCGGATATCCTCACCAGCGCCAAGAGCTTGGGCGGTGGCTTCCCGATCGGCGCCATGCTGACCACCACCGAGCTGGCCAAGCACCTGGCTGTGGGCACCCACGGCACCACCTACGGCGGCAACCCGCTGGGCTGCGCGGTTGCCTGCGCGGTGCTGGACGTGGTCAACACCCCGGAAACCCTGGCCGGCATCAATGCCAAGCACGCGCGGTTCAAGGCCCGCCTGGAGCAGATCGGGCAGAAGTACAGCCTGTTCAGCCAGGTGCGTGGTGTTGGCCTGCTGCTGGGTTGCGTCTTGGCCGAGGCCTGGCAAGGCAAGGCCAAGGACGTACTCAATGCCGCCGAGAAAGAAGGCGTGATGGTGCTGCAGGCCGGTCCGGACGTGGTCCGCTTCGCGCCAAGCCTGGTGGTTGAAGACGCCGATATCGATGCAGGCCTGGACCGCTTCGAGCGCGCCGTTGCCACGCTGACCCAAGGCTGATCCGCCTGCGGTCCCTTCGCCGGCCGCAGCCAAGGTTGTACCAGGCCGGCGATTTGCGATTCCACAGCAGGTGCCCATGCGCCTGCCGTTTTTCCGTGCCGCCATGAGCGGCCCGTATTCCAAAGGAGTGACACCATGCTGGTGATGCGCCCCGCGCAAATGGCTGATCTGAACGAAGTGCAGCGCATGGCTGCCGACAGCCCCATTGGTGTCACCTCGCTGCCGGACGACTCTGCTCGCCTGGGCGACAAGATTGCCGCCTCCGAGACGTCCTTCGCCGCGGAGGTCAGCTTCAATGGCGAGGAAAGCTACTTCTTCGTGCTCGAAGACAGCGAAACCGGCAAGCTCGCCGGCTGCTCGGCCATCGTGGCCTCGGCTGGCTACTCCGAGCCGTTCTACAGTTTTCGCAACGAGACCTTCGTGCACGCCTCGCGCGAGCTGAAGATCCACAACAAGATCCACGTGCTCTCGCTGTGCCATGACCTGACCGGCAACAGCCTGCTGACCAGTTTCTACGTGTTGCCAGAGCTGGTGAACAGCGGCTGGGCCGAACTCAATTCCCGCGGCCGCCTGCTGTTCATGGCTGCGCACCCGGAACGCTTCGCTGACTCGGTGGTGACCGAGATCGTCGGTTACAGCGACGAAAAGGGCGAATCGCCGTTTTGGGACGCCATTGGGCGCAATTTCTTCGACCTCAACTATGCCGATGCCGAGCGCCTGTGCGGCCTGAAGAGCCGCACCTTTCTCGCCGAACTCATGCCGCACTACCCGATCTACGTGCCGCTGCTGCCAGACCTGGCGCAGGAAGCCATGGGTCAGGTGCACCCGCGGGCGCAGATCACCTTCGACATCCTCATGCGTGAGGGCTTCGAGACCGAGCACTACATCGACATATTCGACGGCGGCCCAACCTTGCATGCGCGTACCTCGGGCATCCGCTCGATCGCCCAGAGCCGGGTGGCCCCGGTGAAAATCGACGACGCGCCAACCAAGGGCGGGCGCCCGTACCTGGTGTGCAACGGCCTGTTGCAGGACTACCGGGCAGTGCTGCTGGAGCTGGATTGGGTGCCCGGCAAGCCGGTCAGCCTGAGCGTTGCAGCAGCCGAGGCGCTGGGCGTGGGTGAGGGCGCCAGCGTGCGCCTGGTGGCGGCCTGAGGTCTGGCAACAGGCGTTTCGGGATTGATGCGTTAGCAGAGTTTCGCGCCGGCCCATGCCGCCGCACAAGGAGATAGCATGATCGTTCGTCCTGTACGCAGCAGCGATTTGCCTGCGTTGATCGAATTGGCACGCAGCACCGGCACCACCGGGCTGACCACGCTGCCGGCCAACGAAGAGCGCCTGGAGCATCGCGTAGGTTGGGCGGAAAAGAGCTTTCGGGGCGAGGCCGAGCGCGGCGACACCGACTACCTGTTCGTGCTGGAAAACGACGAAGGCCTGGTGGTAGGCATCAGTGCCATCGCCGGTGCCGTAGGCTTGCGCGAGCCTTGGTACAACTACCGGGTCGGCCTGACCGTCAGTGCCTCGCAGGAGCTGAAGATCTACCGCGAAATCCCTACGCTGTTTCTGGCCAACGACCTGACCGGCAACTCCGAGCTGTGCTCGCTGTTCCTGCGCAGCGACTACCGCGCCGGGCTCAACGGCCGCTTGCTGTCGCGGGCGCGCATGCTGTTCATTGCCGAGTTCCCCGAGTTGTTCGGCAAGAAGATCATCGCCGAAATGCGCGGCATGTCGGATGAGCAGGGGCGTTCGCCGTTCTGGGAAAGCCTGGGCCGGCACTTCTTCAAGATGGAGTTCAGCCAGGCGGACTACCTGACCGGCGTGGGCAACAAGTCGTTCATCGCCGAGCTGATGCCGAAGTTCCCGCTGTACACCTGCTTCCTGTCCGACGCGGCGCGCAACGTGATCGGCCGTGTGCACAAGGACACCGAGCCGGCACTGGCCATGCTCAAGCAGGAAGGTTTCACTTACCAGGGCTACGTCGACATTTTCGACGCCGGCCCGGCCATCGAGTGTGACACCGCCAGGATCCGCGCCGTGCGCGACAGCCAGACGCTGGTGCTGGCGGTCGGCACGCCGGGCGATGACGCCACCCCCTACATCATCCACAACCGCAAGCGCGACGACTGCCGTATCACCGCTGCACCTGCGCGGCTGGCCGCCGGAACCCTGGTGGTCGACCCGCTGACCGCCAAACGCCTGCGCATGGGCGCCGGCGACAATGTGCGCGCGGTACCTATGTCGGCGAGCCGGGAGGGCCAGTAAATGACCACGCACTACATCGCCGGCAATTGGCAGGCCGGCCAGGGCGAGCCCCTGCAATCGCTGAACCCGGTCACCCAGGCCGTGATCTGGCAGGGGCAGGGCGCCGACGCCAGCCAGGTCGGCGCCGCCGTAAAGGCTGCGCGCCAGGCGTTCCCAGCCTGGGCGCAACTGAGCCTGGACGCGCGCATCGGTGTGCTGGAGCAATTTGCCGCACAGTTGAAGGCGCATGCCGAAGCCATGGCCCAGTGCATTGGCGAGGAAACCGGCAAACCGCTGTGGGAGTCGGCCACCGAAGTGACCAGCATGATCAACAAGGTGGCCATTTCCGTACAAAGTTACCGCGAGCGTACCGGTGAAAAGAGCGGCCCGCTGGCCGATGCCACGGCAGTGCTGCGGCACAAGCCCCATGGTGTGGTCGCGGTGTTCGGCCCTTACAACTTCCCAGGCCACCTGCCGAACGGGCATATCGTTCCGGCGCTGCTGGCGGGCAACTGCGTGGTGTTCAAACCGAGTGAGCTGACCCCCAAGGTGGCCGAACTGACGGTGCACTGCTGGATCGCCGCCGGCCTGCCGGCGGGTGTGCTGAACCTGGTTCAGGGCGGGCGTGAAACCGGCGTGGCACTGACTGGCGACCCAGGTATCGATGGCGTGTTCTTTACCGGTTCCAGCCGCACTGGCAACCTGTTGCACCAGCAGTTTGCCGGGCGCCCAGACAAGATCCTGGCGCTGGAAATGGGCGGCAACAACCCATTGCTGGTAGACGAGGTCAAGGACCTCGACGCTGCGGTTTACACCATCATTCAGTCGGCGTTCATTTCCGCCGGCCAGCGCTGCACCTGCGCACGTCGCCTGCTGGTGCCCCAGGGTGCCTGGGGCGATGCGCTGCTCGCGCGCTTGGTCGAGGTGTGCAGAACCATCACGGTGGGGGCGTTCGATGAGCAGCCGGCACCGTTCATGGGCTCGGTGATTTCGCTGCAGGCCGCGCAGGCGCTGCTGGCTGCCCAGGCCGAACTGGCCGCCAAGGGCGGGGTGAAACTCCTGGAAATGACGCAGCCGCAAGCCGATGCCGCATTGCTTACCCCTGGCATCGTCGATGTCAGCGCCGTGGCGCAGCGCCCGGATGAAGAGTTCTTCGGCCCGCTGCTGCAAGTGGTCCGCTATGCCGATTTCGATGCGGCCATCGATGAAGCCAACAACACCCAGTACGGCCTGGCTGCCGGCTTGCTGTCCGATTCGCGCGCCCGCTACCAGCATTTCTGGCTGCGCAGCCGCGCCGGCATCGTCAACTGGAACAAGCAACTGACCGGTGCAGCCAGCAGCGCACCCTTCGGTGGCGTCGGTGCCAGTGGCAACCATCGCGCCAGTGCTTATTACGCGGCCGACTACTGCGCTTACCCCGTGGCTTCGCTGGAGACTGCCAGCCTTGCCTTGCCGGCCACCCTTACGCCGGGCGTCACCCTATAACAACAGGTCACGGAGCCTTGCCGATGAAATCCTATGAAGTGAATTTTGATGGCCTGGTGGGGCCTACCCACAACTACGGCGGCCTGTCCTACGGTAACGTGGCTTCGCAAAGCAACAGCCAGCAAGGCTCCAGCCCGCGCGAAGCTGCACGCCAGGGCCTGGCGAAGATGAAGGCATTGGCCGACATGGGCTTCAAGCAGGGCGTGCTGGCGCCGCAGGAGCGCCCGGATGTGGCCGCGCTCCGCCGTCTGGGCTTCAGCGGCAGCGATGCCGACGTGATCCAGCGCGCTGCCAAAGAGGCCATGCCGTTGCTGGTGGCCACCTGTTCGGCTTCGAGCATGTGGGTGGCCAACGCTGCCACGGTCAGCCCCAGTGCCGACACCGCCGATGGCCGCGTGCACTTCACTGCCGCCAACCTCAATTGCAAATACCACCGCAGCATCGAGCACCCGACCACCAGTCGCGTGCTGGCCGCGATGTTCAACGACGAGCAACGCTTCGCCCACCACCCGGCGTTGCCTGCCGTGGCGCAGTTCGGTGACGAGGGCGCTGCCAACCATACGCGCTTCTGCCGCGCCTATGGGGAGGCTGGCGTGGAGTTCTTCGTCTACGGCCGCAGTGCATTCGACAGCCGTTACCCGGCACCGCAGAAATACCCCGCCCGGCAGACCCTGGAGGCTTCGCAGGCGGTGGCCCGTTTGCATGGCCTGCATGAGGACGGGGTGGTCTACGCTCAACAGAACCCGGCGGTGATCGACCAGGGCGTGTTCCACAATGACGTGATTGCGGTGGGCAATGGCGAGGTGCTGTTCTACCACGAGGACGCTTTCCTCGAGACTGACACGGTACTGGGCCAGTTGCGCGCTAAACTGGCCAGCAAGGGCGGCCGTTTCCAGGCCATCTGCGTGCCGCGCTCGGCAGTGGCGGTAGAGGATGCAGTGCGTTCCTACCTGTTCAACAGCCAGTTGCTCAGCCGTGACGACGGCTCCATGCTGCTGGTGGTGCCGGAAGAGTGCCGCAACAATGAACGCGTCTGGGCGTACCTTGGGCAGTTGACCCGCCAGGGCGGCCCGGTGAAGGAGGTCAAGGTGTTCGACCTCAAGCAGAGCATGCAGAACGGCGGGGGCCCGGCTTGCCTGCGTTTGCGCGTGGCCTTGAATGAAACGGAACTGGCGGCGGTCAACCAAGGCGTTATCATGACCGCCCCGCTGTACGACACCCTGCTGCAATGGGTCGACAAGCACTACCGTGATCGCCTGGTCGAGGCGGACCTGGCCGACCCGCAACTGCTGGTGGAGTGCCGTACCGCACTGGATGAATTGACCCAGATTCTGAAGTTGGGCTCGGTGTACCCGTTCCAACGCCAACCTTGAAGAGAGAATTGTAATGACCGACGCCCTGCGCCTGATCCTCGAAGATGAAGACGGCACCCAGCTCGAAACCTCCTGCACCCGTTTTGCCGTGGTTTGGCAAGGCAAGGAAGTGTGGATCCAGCAGGATGGCCGCGGCCAGTTGCTGATCGGTGTGGATGTCGAGGAAGGCGACGCCGAGTACGCCAACCTGCTGCTGCGGCCCATGGCCACCAACCTGGTCAGCCTGCAGCTGGAAATGGAACCTGCAGAGCTTGGCGAAGACGACGATCACGTCCATGGCCCCGACTGCGGCCACACCCACTAAGGAAGTTCCTATGCTCGCCCTTGGTAAATTGCTTGAGCTGACCCTCACCGATCACGAACCGGCCGAGAAGACCCAAGTGACCACCAAGGGCACGCGTTTGCGCTGGCTAGGGGAGGGGGCGCTCGAAGTGCGCCCACCCGACAGCGAGGATTGCGGCCTGGACTTGCTGTTGTCTGCCGGTATTCATGGTAACGAGACAGCGCCGATCGAGTTGCTCGAACGGTTGCTGCATGGCGTGGCCGACGGGTCGATCAAGCCCAAGGCGCGGGTGTTGTTCCTGTTCGGCAACCCGGTGGCGATGCGCAAGGGTGAGCGTTTCATCGAACAGGACATCAACCGCCTGTTCAACGGGCGCCACGAGCTGTCCAGCGGTTTCGAGGCGTTGCGTGCGGCCGAGCTCGAGCAGTTCGCCCGGGTGTTCTTCAGCAAGACGGGGCGCAGCCGCCTGCATTACGACCTGCATACTGCCATCCGCGGTTCGAAGATCGAGCAGTTTGCCTTGTACCCCTATAAAGAGGGGCGCCAGCACTCCCGTCGCCAACTGGTACGCCTGGCAGCGGCGGGCATGCAGGCGGTATTGCTGCAAAGCAAGCCTTCCATCACCTTCAGCGCCTTTACCTACGAACAGCTGGAGGCTGAAGCGTTCACCCTGGAGCTGGGCAAGGCCCGCCCGTTCGGCCAGAACGAGCAAGTCAACCTCGACAAGCTCCAAGACCGCCTGATCAGGATCATCACGGCTGAAGAACCCGAAGACGAAGACTCGCTGGGTGGCCTGCAGCTGTTCAGTGTCTCCCGCGAAATCATCAAGCACAGCGACAGCTTTCACCTGCACCTGCCGGCGGATATCGAGAATTTTTCCGAACTGAGTAAAGGTTACCTGCTGGCTGAAGACCTGGCCGAGATGCGCTGGGTGGTCGAGGAAGAGGGCACGCGCATCATCTTCCCCAACCCCAAGGTCAAGAATGGCCTCAGGGCAGGGCTTCTGATCGTGCCCGATGCGGGGCAGCGGTTGAGCTGAGGGGTTGCTTACAGTTGCGTGCGCAGTTCCAGTTGCAGTGCCTGGCGCAATCCGTTCTCAGTGAAAGCGGCGGGGTTGGTGTTCAGCGCAGTAGCGCCTCCAAAGTTGAATTTGCAGTCGGTGGGCAAGCCGATGCTTTGCAGTAACAGGTTGTCTACCGGGTAGGCGCCGTAAGTGCCCTGAACCTCTGTCTGGCCTGGGAACACGGTGCCGGTCATGGAATTCCAGCCCTGGCACAGGCAGCGGTACAGGTCCAGCAGCGGCAATTGGGTTGCCGTCGACCAGTTCGGGTTGTAGGCCAGCATGCCACCGCTGTAGCCCCAGCTGCTCTGGTTTTCGTTGATGATGAAGTGGCCTTCGTCTTCGTCCTGCTCGTCATCGCTGGGGGTGTAGCAAGTGAATTGTTGCCTGGCCGCTTCGCTCACCCTGATCGGTTTTCCGGTATGCCCGGCCTTGTTGTCCAGGCCTGCCAGCAGTGCTTGGCCGCACGGCAATTTGCGCATCAGCACCAGCGCATCTTCTACCGCCTGGCGGAACGCCTCATCACCCGTCACTTGCACGCCGACGCGGCCTAGCGCCTGATGCTCGGCCGCTACAGGCTGGGCCAGGTGCGCATCGTACGCCGTGTTGCGGTAGAGCACGGTGCTGGAATTGGCCTGGCCAAGCAGGCAGTGGCCGGTGACATTGACCACCGCATCGCCTTTGTCGATCAGGACAGGGCCGCTACCGACGACTACCTGGTGCGTGCCGGTGTGCGCATCAATGTGCACCATGCCGGCCCCTGTCTCGATGCTGTTGCCGCTGCCGATCATGTCGATCAGTACCGGCTTGCGGACCTGCCCGGTAATGACCACCTGGTGCCCGCCGTCGGTCAGGCGAATGGCAATGGCTTCAGCGGTATGCTGGGCGACCATGAATACCGCGCCGTTGACCGTGACTTCCAGCAAGCAGTCGTGGGTCGTGATCTGCACACGTTTTTGCCGTGCATCCGAACCTGTGGCGCGCGGGGCGACATTGAACACCAGCAGCTCGGTGCTGGGCGCCAGGCGACGGTAGCGTCGCCCCAGCGCATAGGCGCGTTCCAGGGTGATACGCACATTGCCATCAGCCTGGATGTACTTCACCTCTGTCTGCTGCTGGGGGTGGTCCTTGTTGATGAATGCGGTGTGGTGGCTGCCAGCCTGTCGATCGTCGAGGTAATAGACGGGGCTGGCATTGATCAATGGCGTAGGGTGGGGGAGCGGGTGTGGGTCCGAGTGCAGTTTGGACAGGTTCAGCTCAGGCATGGCGCATTCCGGTATCGAGAAGAAAGGCGCAGCATCCCCTTTGGACTAGGTGCCCAGGTGTTGCTTATGTACCGCCAGCGTGGCTGTGCAGCGCTGCCAGGCGACCTTGACAGTGTCGATGAACGGCATTTCATCCGCGCAATGCCGTTCTGGTGTACAAACACACTGTATCTCCTGTTCAGGCTGGCTATAATGGCGCCCTTTGCCGTCGTTTCGTCGATTCGACGTATTAGCCCAAACGGCCGCCGTTTCCGTGGAAGAACCTATGAAAAGCGCAGAAATCCGTGAAGCCTTCCTTCGCTTCTTCGAAGAGCAGGGCCATACCCGAGTTGCCTCCAGTTCGCTGATCCCGAACAACGACCCGACCCTGCTGTTCACCAACGCAGGCATGAACCAGTTCAAGGACTGCTTCCTCGGTGCCGAGAAGCGTGCCTATACCCGTGCGGTCAGCAGCCAGAAGTGCGTGCGCGCGGGCGGCAAGCACAACGACCTGGAAAACGTCGGTTACACCGCGCGTCACCACACGTTCTTCGAAATGCTGGGCAACTTCAGCTTCGGCGACTACTTCAAGCGCGACGCCATCACCTTCGCCTGGACCTTCCTGACCTCGGAAAAATGGCTGAACCTGCCCAAGGAAAAGCTCTGGGTCACGGTCTACGCCACCGACGACGAAGCCTACGACATCTGGACCAAGGAAGTAGGCGTGCCTGCCGAGCGCATGGTGCGCATCGGTGACAACAAGGGCGCCCCCTACGCTTCCGACAACTTCTGGACCATGGGCGATACTGGCCCGTGCGGCCCATGCACCGAGATCTTCTACGACCACGGCCCGGACATCTGGGGTGGCCCGCCCGGTTCGCCGGAAGAAGACGGTGACCGCTACATCGAGATCTGGAACAACGTCTTCATGCAGTTCAACCGCACTGCCGATGGCGTGCTGCACCCACTGCCAGCGCCGTCGGTGGACACCGGCATGGGCCTGGAGCGTGTCAGCGCCGTGCTGCAGCACGTGCACTCCAACTACGAGATCGACCTGTTCCAGAACCTGCTGGCAGCGGCGGCCAAGGCCATCGGTTGTAGCAATGACGGCCAGGCTTCGCTGAAAGTGGTGGCCGACCACATCCGCTCCTGCGGCTTCCTGATTGCCGACGGCGTGCTGCCATCCAACGAAGGCCGTGGCTATGTACTGCGCCGCATCATCCGCCGCGCTTGCCGCCACGGTAACAAGCTGGGCGCCAAGGGCAGCTTCTTCTACCAGATCGTTGCTGCCCTGGTGGCCGAAATGGGCGAAGCCTTCCCCGAGCTGACCAGCCAGCAAGCGCACATCGAGCGCGTGCTCAAGGCCGAAGAAGAGCAGTTTGCCAAGACCCTGGAGCAGGGCCTGCGCATCCTCGAGCAAGATCTGGCCCAGTTGCAAGGCGCCGTGGTACCCGGCGATGTGGTGTTCAAGCTGTATGACACCTACGGTTTCCCGATGGACCTGACGGCCGACATTGCCCGTGAGCGCGAGTTGACCATCGACGAAGCCGGCTTCGAACGCGAAATGGACGCCCAGCGGGAGCGCGCCCGTTCTGCGAGCGCCTTCGGCATGGACTACAACAGCCTGGTCAAGGTCGACAGCGCCACCGAGTTCCTCGGCTACGACGCAACCGAAGGCCAGGGCAAGATCATCGCCCTGTACAAGGACGGCCAATCGGTCGACCAGCTGGGGGTGGGCGAGCAGGGCGTAGTGGTGCTCGACCGCACGCCGTTCTACGCCGAGTCCGGCGGCCAGGTGGGTGACAGCGGGTACCTGCAGGCGGGTGCTGCACGCTTTGACGTACGTGATACCACCAAGACCGGCGGGGCCTTCCTGCACCACGGTGTGGTCACCAGCGGTGCGCTGCTGATCGGTGCGCCGGTGGAGGCCAAGGTCGATGCAGACGTTCAGCACGCCACCTCGCTGAACCACTCGGCTACCCACCTGCTGCACGAAGCGTTGCGTCAGGTGCTGGGTGAGCACGTGCAACAGAAGGGCTCGCTGGTCGACAGCCAGCGCCTGCGTTTCGACTTCAGCCACTTCGAAGCAGTGAAGCCGGAGCAGCTCAAGCAGCTGGAAGACATCGTCAACCGCGAAGTGCGCAAGAACACGCCGGTCGAGACCGAACTGACCGACATCGAAACCGCCAAGGCCAAAGGTGCCATGGCGCTGTTCGGTGAGAAATACGGCGATACCGTGCGCGTGTTGACCATGGGTGGCGATTTCTCGGTTGAGCTGTGTGGCGGTATCCACGCCAAGCGTACCGGTGACATCAGCCTGTTCAAGATCATCAGCGAAGGCGGCGTGGCCTCTGGCGTACGCCGTATCGAAGCAGTCACCGGCGCCGCTGCGCTGGCCTACCTGAACGCTGCCGAAGAGCAGGTCAAGGAAGCCGCGCAACTGGTCAAGGGTAACCGTGACAACCTGATCGACAAGTTGTCGGCTGTGCTTGAGCGCAACCGTCAGCTGGAGAAGCAGCTGGAACAGCTGCAGGCCAAGGCCGCCAGCGCCGCAGGGGACGATCTCTCCAACGCGGCTGTTGAGGTCAAGGGTGCCAAGGTCCTCGCCGCCCGCCTGGATGGGCAGGATGGCAAGGCCCTGCTGGCCCTGGTCGATCAGTTGAAGAACAAGCTCGGCCACGCAGTGATCCTGCTGGGCAGCGAGCATGAGGGCAAGGTCGTGTTGGTGGCCGGCGTGACCAAGGACCTCTCCAGCCAACTCAAGGCTGGCGATCTGATGAAGCAAGCCGCTGCGGCGGTGGGTGGCAAGGGCGGTGGCCGTCCGGACATGGCCCAGGGCGGTGGCGTCGACGTCGCTGCGCTGGACAAGGCCCTGGCGCTGGTCGTGCCATTCGCAGAGCAGGGACTTTGAGATGAAGGGGTAGGCGGTTCAGTGGCGGGTGCGAAGCCCCCGGGTGCCGCACCCGGTGGCAGGCAGCAGCGTCACCGGCCACTTCCGCCACCCCTTCATGTTGGATTGTTTTTTGGGGCCCTGTATGGGCTGAGGCACCATTGAAATGGCGTTGATCGTACAGAAATTTGGCGGCACCTCTGTCGGTTCCATCGAGCGGATCGAGCAGGTAGCCGATAAGGTCAAGAAACACCGTGAAGCGGGCGACGACCTGGTCGTCGTGCTGTCGGCCATGAGCGGTGAGACCAATCGCCTGATCGACCTGGCCAAGCAGATCACCGATCAGCCGGTTCCGCGTGAACTGGACGTGATCGTGTCGACCGGTGAGCAGGTGACCATTGCCTTGCTGACCATGGCTTTGATCAAGCGTGGTGTGCCAGCGGTGTCCTACACCGGCAACCAGGTGCGCATTCTCACTGACAGCGCGCACAACAAGGCGCGCATCCTGCAAATCGACGACCACAAGATTCGTGCCGACCTCAAGGAAGGCCGCGTGGTCGTGGTTGCGGGCTTCCAGGGGGTCGACGAGCACGGCAGCATCACCACCCTCGGTCGCGGCGGCTCCGACACCACCGGCGTGGCCCTGGCGGCGGCGCTGAAAGCTGACGAGTGCCAGATCTACACCGATGTGGATGGCGTCTACACCACCGACCCGCGCGTAGTGCCGCAGGCCCGTCGCCTGGAGAAGATCACCTTCGAAGAGATGCTGGAAATGGCCAGCCTCGGTTCCAAGGTGCTGCAGATCCGTTCGGTGGAGTTCGCCGGCAAGTACAACGTTCCGCTGCGCGTGCTGCACAGCTTCAAGGAGGGTCCGGGTACCCTCATTACCATTGATGAAGAGGAATCCATGGAACAGCCGATCATTTCCGGTATCGCCTTCAACCGTGATGAAGCCAAGCTGACCATTCGCGGCGTGCCGGACACCCCGGGCGTGGCCTTCAAGATCCTCGGCCCGATCAGTGCTTCGAACATCGAAGTGGACATGATCGTGCAGAACGTTGCCCACGATAACACCACCGACTTCACCTTCACCGTGCACCGCAACGAGTACGAGAAGGCGCAGAGCGTGCTGGAAAACACCGCCCGCGAAATCGGTGCCCGCGAAGTGATCGGCGACACCAAGATCGCCAAGGTCTCCATCGTTGGCGTCGGCATGCGCTCGCACGCCGGGGTTGCCAGCCGCATGTTCGAGGCGCTGGCCAAGGAGAGCATCAACATCCAGATGATCTCCACCTCCGAGATCAAGGTTTCGGTCGTGATCGAAGAAAAATACCTGGAGCTGGCCGTACGCGCGCTGCACACCGCGTTCGAGCTTGACGCCCCAGCCCGACAGAGCGAGTAAGGCGCTGCACTGCAAGGGCGCGGCACCAGCCGCGCCCTTCGTGTTTCTGCTCGCTGCGCAGGCCCTGTCCTGCCCTGTGCAGCGTGCGACCGGGCTGGTCGTCGTCCGCGGCCGGCCCTGACCCCAAGACTGTTACCCCTGAATGTTTTGCGTAAGGAGAAAGCTATGTTGATTCTGACTCGTCGGTGCGCCGAGAGCCTGATCATTGGAGACGGCGAGATTACCGTGACGGTGCTCGGCGTGAAGGGCAACCAGGTACGTATAGGCGTTAGCGCGCCGAAGGAAGTGGCTGTTCACCGCGAGGAAATCTACCTGCGGATCAAGAAAGAGAAGGATGAAGAGCCAAGCCTTTAATTTTTTTGAAGTTTTTTTCAAAAAAAGGGTTGCAAAGGTGAAAGAGGTTCTTTAATATTCGCCTCGTGTTGCGGTGAGGTGGCCGAGTGGCCGAAGGCGCTCCCCTGCTAAGGGAGTATACCTCATAAGGGTATCGGGGGTTCGAATCCCCCCTTCACCGCCATTATTTGCGTAGGGTGCTGTAACGGGTAGGAACGCTAAGTAGTTGATTTTAAACGAAAACGTTCTTGCAAAAATGTTTCAGCGACCTATAATGCGCGGCAAGACACGGACTCATAGCTCAGCTGGATAGAGTACTCGGCTACGAACCGAGCGGTCGCAGGTTCGAATCCTGCTGAGTCCGCCACTTTTGAAGTGGCTTTGTTTTCAAGGCTGCTTCAATCAACCAGCGGTATCTGGTCTAAAACTGCCAATCGCGGACTCATAGCTCAGCTGGATAGAGTACTCGGCTACGAACCGAGCGGTCGCAGGTTCGAATCCTGCTGAGTCCGCCACTTTTTGAAGTGGTTTTGCTTGCAAGGCTGCTTCAGTCAACCAGCGGTATCTGGTCTAAAACTGCCAATCGCGGACTCATAGCTCAGCTGGATAGAGTACTCGGCTACGAACCGAGCGGTCGCAGGTTCGAATCCTGCTGAGTCCGCCACTTTTTGAAGTGGTTTTGCTTGCAAGGCTACTTCAGTCAACCAGTGGTAATCTGGTCTAAAACTACCATCACGGACTCATAGCTCAGCTGGATAGAGTACTCGGCTACGAACCGAGCGGTCGCAGGTTCGAATCCTGCTGAGTCCGCCATACCCCATCAAAAAGCCCGCTCAACAGAGCGGGCTTTTTGTTTCTGCGTGTCACAGAATTGTCGACCATGGCCATCTAAGCTTTCCTGTAAAGGTTGTGCCGTGGCCGTGGCGCTTCGCAGCCCCAAGGCCGCACTGCCGCGACATATGCGAAATTCAATGTGCTTTCGTACCCATGACAACCGTCGCACTGTTGGCTTCGTGCGTTGTCCCAGCTTTATCGCGCAAACGATTGTTCTAGCCAAAAATTTAAGCGATCTGACAGCTTTAGCAGTGTATGATTGCGCCCGTCAGCCCCGCCGGGGCTTGTGGAAAACCACCATGGACTTACCCAGTAGTTACTCGCTAACACGATTCATACCGAAAGATCTGACCGATTGATTCTCCCGGCGTGCTCCGCTGCTGGGAGTGGAGTTCGCCTATGACCGAAGTAGAAGTAAAAAAAGCACAGGACAGCCTGCAGGATCGCCTGGCCCAGGTGATCGAGTTGCTGCAGCGCCAGCGTGTGGTCGAAGACCTGACCCACCGCCAGGAAGGTGCGCACAACGACCTGGTCGAGAACCTGGTCCACCGCCAGAACCTCGTCGAGTTGCAGCGCAAGCTCGATGACCTTCACCCCGCCGACGTCGCCTACATCCTCGAAGCCTTGCCCCTGGAAGACCGCCTGACGGTCTGGCAGCTGGTGCGCTCGGATCGCGACGGCGACATCCTGCTCGAAGTCTCCGACTCCGTACGTCAGTCGCTGATTGCCGACATGGACGACCACGAGCTGCTGGCGGCGGCCAAGGAAATGGACGCCGACGAACTGGCTGACCTGGCGCCTGAGTTGCCGCGTGACGTTGTCCACGAGCTGATGGAAACGCTGGATGCCCAGCAACGCGAGCGGGTGCGTTCCGCGCTGAGCTACGACGAGGAGCAGGTCGGTGCGCTGATGGACTTCGAGATGGTCACCATCCGCGAAGATGTCAGCCTGGAAGTGGTGCTGCGCTACCTGCGCCGCCTCAAGGAACTGCCCAACCATACCGACAAACTGTTCGTGGTCGATTACGACGGCATCCTCAAAGGGGTGTTGCCGATCAAGCGCCTGTTGGTCAACGACCCGGAGAAGAAAGTCGCGGAGGTCATGGCGACCGACCCCGTGTCTTTCCAGCCCGAGGAAGATGCCTACGATGCCGCGCAGGCCTTTGAGCGTTACGACCTGGTATCGGCGCCGGTGGTCGACAAGAGCGAGCGCCTGATCGGCCGTTTGACCATCGACGAAATGGTCGACCTGATTCGTGAGGAAAGCGAGAGCGAAGTCCTCAACATGGCCGGTCTGCGCGAAGAAGAGGACATCTTCGCCTCGGTCTGGCGTTCGTTCCGCAACCGCTGGGCCTGGCTGGCGATCAACCTGATCACCGCGTTTCTGGCTTCGCGGGTGATCGGCGTGTTCGAGGGTTCGATTGAAAAACTGGTGGCCTTGGCCGCGTTGATGCCGATCGTTGCCGGTATTGGTGGCAACTCCGGTAACCAGACCATCACCATGATCGTCCGTGCCATGGCGCTGGATCAGGTGTCGCCGGGCAATACCAGCCGTTTGATGCGTAAAGAGCTGGCGGTATCGCTGATCAACGGCCTGGTGTGGGGCGGGGTGATCGGTGCGGTGGCTTTCTGGCTGTATGGCAGCTGGTCATTGGGGGTGGTGATGACCGCAGCGATGACCCTCAACCTGTTGCTGGCCGCGCTGATGGGCGTGCTTATCCCGATGACCCTGGCGCGACTGGGGCGGGACCCGGCGATGGGCGCGAGTGTGATGATCACGGCTGTTACCGACAGTGGCGGGTTCTTCATCTTCCTGGGGCTGGCGACGCTATTCTTGCTGTAACCCCTTTCTTGCCTTACGCGATCCCGGTAGGAGCGGCCTTGTGTCGCGATGGGGCGCGCAGCGGCCCCGGGTTCTGGCGTTACAGCCGACATTGCCGGGGCCGCGCTGCGGCCCTTTCGCGACACAAGGCCGCTCCTACCGGGGGCGAATTCCCTGTAGTGACCCACAAAAAAGCCAGCTGACGCTGGCTTTTTTGTATCCGCTGGCAACCTTCAGGAAGCGTCGGCTGCCATCTCTGCATCGTGCGCGATCAGCGCAACCAAGGCGTTTTGCTGGCGGTGGGAGAGCTGACGGAAACGTTGCAGCAACTCGCGTTCATGCAGGGACAGCTCCGGGCTGTCCAGGCGCATGCTCAGCTCGTCACCCAACGCGCCTTCCTGGATAAGGCTCTGCTCCAGGCGTGCGATGATTTCGGAGTTCATGCTGCGGTGATGGTTGCGCGCTACCTCGGCAATGCGCTCACGCATTCCGTCTGGCAGGCGGACGACGAACTTGTCAGCGGTGCGGCTCGAATAAATAGCCTGTTTCATTGGGCGCATATAAATTGACCGGATTTTGGTTCAGGGGAAGCGGTTCTCAAATTGGCCGCACGGGGGGTGAAAATACGACCGTCGTGGCGACAAAATGTTCAACCGTCAGTGAAAATTGGATGCTCATCTTGCCTCAAGGTCGCCGTTTCCTTGGCGTCAATTCTGTGACAAATAGTGAGCCGGGTAAAGGCTTTGTGCCAGTACCAATTATCAGAAATGAGTACTGGTTTGAAAAGTTTTACATGCTCCGGCTCGCCTGACCGTCAGCCTTTTGCCGTCAAAAACTGGTAAAAAACAGCAAAAGACCAGGAAAACCCCTAGAATGCGCCGGGTTCCCTCCATAGAGCATAGTGGCTATGCAACATGACGCAAGTGACCGCCGATCAGGGGCAGGGCGGCTGATATTTTTGATGGGCCCGTCAGGGTCCGGGAAGGATTCCATCCTGGAAGCTTCCCGTGAGCAACTGGCTGCCGCCGGCGTGGAAATCGCCCGCAGGGTCATTACCCGCTCGGCAGAAGCGCGGGGCGAAGCGGCCCATGGCGTAACCCCGCAGCAATTTGCGGCCCTGCTCGCGCAGGGCGCGTTCGCCATGCATTGGCAGGCCAATGGCCTGGACTATGGGATTGCGGTGCAGGTGGACCACTGGCTGCAAGCGGGCAGGCCGGTGCTGGTCAATGGCTCGCGCGCCTATTTGGCCGAAGCCCGTGCGCGTTACCCGGACCTGTTGGCGGTGCTGGTCGAAGTCAGCCCCGAAGTGCTGCGCGAGCGCTTGTTGGCCCGCGGGCGGGAAACGGCGGCGCAAGTCGAGCAGCGCCTTGCCCGTAATGCACGTTTACAGCACACCAGCGACCCCACCGTGCATGTGCTGGACAATTCCAAGCGCCTGGAAACAGCCGTCGCCGGCCTGTTCACACTGCTGCGCGAAACGGGCGTGCTGCCCGGGGCGACGTAGTGCCAGAAAAGGATTACGCGAAAAAGCCCGGTACAGGCATGACAAACGCTGGCATGCTGGTTAACATGCTCGCCGTCCCGCTGTGCAGCGCTCGCTGCCGGTGTTTGCGTCTCAGTAGCTCAATTGGATAGAGCATCCCCCTCCTAAGGGGAAGGTTGCAGGTTCAATTCCTGCCTGGGACGCCATTTCCCCCTCTGTTTGCCTACATCTCCAAAGCCCTGAGGCTTGCCGCCGATCATGCCGTCATGGCCGGTAAAAATAGACGCCGTTGGATCTCTTCCGGTCTCCCAGCGCCAGGCTTATGCTTGCCACTGACAGACATGATCTTGCCGCCTGCGGCAAACACATAATGTCGGCAGCCCCTTGATGGGCACGCAGTTGCTGGGCATCAGGGAGAGCGCATGAATCAGGAAACCAGGCCGGCGCCCGCCGGCTTCAGTGAGCAGCAGTTGCACACCTTGTTCGAGTTGGTCAGCGATGGCATCTGGGATTGGAACGCCAACACCGGCTACGTTTATCGCAACCCCGGTTGGTACGCCATGCTGGGCTATGCCAACCATTCCAAGGCCAACTCGGTATTCACCTGGGAAAGTGTGATCCATCCCGAAGACTACCCCCGGGTGATGGCGCATTTCGAGGCCTACATCGAGCAGCGCACCGAGCGTTACCTTATCGAGTACCGTTGCCGCTGCCAGGATGGCAGTTACCTGTGGATCGAGGACACTGGCTATATCATCGACCGCAACGCCGATGGCTCGGTGGCACGCATGCTCGGTGCGCACCGCAACATTGACGCTGGCAAGCGCCTGGTTGCGCAGCTGCAACAGAAGAACCAATCGCTGGAGAGCCTGGTTGCCGAACGCACCCGCGAACTGTCCTGGGTCAACCAGCAGTTGCAGCGCCAGCTGGATGAAAACCGCGAGCTGGCCGAACGCGATGCCCTGACCCGCGTCGCCAGTCGCTACCGGCTGGAAAAGGAGCTGGAACTGGAGTGTCAGCGCGCTCAGCGCTTTCGCCAGCCGTTGTCGCTGATTGCCATGGACATGGATGATTTCAAGCCGATCAACGACCGCTATGGCCACGCGCAGGGGGACAGGGCATTGGTGCAGGTGGCGGAAAACCTGCGCAGCTGCCTGCGTGATTTTGACCTGTTGGCGCGTTGGGGGGGTGACGAGTTCATCATCGTGCTGCCGCAGACCGCCCTGAGCGAGGCGTTGGACGTGGCAACGCGCCTGCGCCAGGCCGTACAGCAGCTGGAGCCGGTAGGCGACTGCCGGTTGACCATGTGCTACGGCGTGGTACAGCGGCGCGGCGGGGAAGACCAGGTCGAGCTGCTGGCGCGGGCGGACCAGGCGCTGTACCGGGCCAAGGGTAATGGCAAGAACGTCATAGCCGAGTAGCCTGTGCCGGCCCCGTGAGTAAAAAAAGACCCGCGGCGCCTCACGGCGCCGCGGGCCAAATCGGCCTTGGCCGCTTCAGTGTCAGATATGCAGGGCGTGCCCCAAGGCGCGCAGTGCCGCTTCCTGTACCGCCTCACCCAGCGTCGGGTGGGCATGGATGGTGCCGGCCACATCCTCCAGGCATGCGCCCATCTCCAGCGACTGGGCAAACGCCGTGGACAGCTCGGAAACGGCCACGCCAACCGCCTGCCAACCCACGATCAGATGGTTGTCACGGCGCGCCACCACGCGCACGAAACCGCTTTTCGACTCCAGGCTCATGGCCCGGCCATTGGCAGCAAACGGGAACTGCGCGACGATGCAGTCCAGGCCCTGCTGGCTGGCCTGCTCCGGGGTTTTGCCGACCACCACCACTTCCGGGTCGGTGAAGCAGACGGCGGCAATGGCTGCCGGCTCGAAACGGCGGGTTTTGCCGGCGATGATCTCGGCCACCATCTCGCCCTGGGCCATGGCCCGGTGCGCCAGCATCGGCTCGCCAGCCACGTCACCGATGGCCCAGACATTGTGCATGCTGGTCTGGCAGCGCTCGTCGATGGCGATGCCGGCGCCGTTCATCTTCAGGTCCAGGCATTCCAGGTTGAAGCCGCGGGTGCGTGGTCGGCGGCCGACCGCCACCAGTACCTGGTCAGCCTCCAGGCGCAACTGCCCACCCTGGCCATCATTGGCCAGCAGGCAGCCATCTCGGTAACCCTCGACGGTATGGCCCAGGTGCAAGGCGATGCCCAGCTTTTTCAGCGACTCCGCCACCGGTGCCGTCAGTTCAGTGTCGTAAGTCGGCAGAATGCGCTCGCGCGCTTCCACTACGCTGACCCGCGCGCCCAGTTTGCGATAGGCGATACCCAGCTCCAGGCCGATGTAACCACCGCCCACCACCACCAGGTGTTGGGGCAGGGCTTTGGGTGCCAGCGCTTCGGTGGAGGAAATGACCGCGCCACCCAGCGGCAGCATCGGCAGTTCAACGCTGCTGGAGCCGGTGGCCAGTAGCAGGTGTTCGCACCGGATACGTTGGCCATCGACCTCGACCTGCTTGCCGTCGAGCAGCTTGGCCCAGCCATGCACAACCTTGACTCCGTGTTTTTTCAGCAAGGCGGCGACCCCGGTTGTCAGGCGGTCGACGATCCCGTCCTTCCAGGCCACGCTCTGGCCGATGTCCAGGCGCGGCGAAGCCACGCTGATGCCCAGCCGTGAGGCTTCGGTGTAGCGGGTTGCCTGGTGGAACTGCTCGGCCACGTGGATCAGTGCCTTGGACGGGATGCAGCCGATGTTCAGGCAAGTGCCGCCCAGCGCCTGGCCCTCGACCAGCACCGTGGGTATGCCCAGTTGCCCGGCGCGGATGGCCGCGACATAACCGCCAGGGCCGCCGCCGATGATCAGCAAGGTGGTTTGTAGGGTTTGTTGCATGATCACTCCACGAACAGACAGGCAGGTTGTTCGAGCAGGCCACGCACGGCCTGGATGAACAGGGCGGCGTCCATGCCATCGACCACCCGGTGGTCGAACGAGCTGGACAGGTTCATCATCTTGCGCACGACGATCTGGCCGTCGATCACCACCGGCCGCTCGACCATGCGGTTGACGCCGACGATCGCCACCTCCGGCGTGTTCACCACGGGCGTGCTGACGATACCGCCCAGCGCTCCGAGGCTGGTCAGGGTGATGGTCGAACCGGACAGTTCTTCGCGGTTGGCCTTGTTGTTGCGCGCGGCATGGGCCAGGCGCGTGATCTCGCTGGCGTTGGCCCACAGGCTGCCTGCTTCGGCGTGGCGCAGCACCGGCACCATCAGCCCGTTGTCCCCTTGCGTGGCGATGCCGACATGCACCGCACCATGGCGGGTGATGACCTGCGCTTCGTCGTCGTAGGTCGCGTTGATCTGCGGGAAATCACGCAGCGCCACCACCAGCGCACGCACCAGGAACGGCAGCAGGGTGAGTTTGCCGCGGCTGTCGCCGTGCTTGCTGTTGAGCTGCTGGCGCAGGGCTTCGAGGGCCGTGACGTCGATTTCTTCCACGTAGCTGAAGTGCGCGACCCGGCGCTTGGCGTCCTGCATGCGCTGGGCAATCTTGCGGCGCAGGCCGATCACCGGCACCTGCTGGCTGTCGCTGCGCTTGGCATAGCCATTCGGCGCCTGCCCAGTGCTGCTTTGCGGCTTGCTCATGAAGGCGTCGAGGTCTTCGTGCAGAATGCGCCCGGCCGGGCCGCTGCCATGCACGTAGCGCAGTTCGATACCCGCATCCAGGGCGCGCTTGCGCACGGCGGGCGAAGCCAGCGGCTTGTCGCCCGGCTGACGCGGCACGATGGGCGCGGTTTCATGGTTGGCCGGTGCCTGGCAGGCGACCGGTTTCACGGGTTCCTGCGGCGCTGCCGGCGCAGCTGCAGTTTCCACCTGTTTGGCCTGCGGCACATCCACATGGTTACCGCTGCCTTCCACCTCGATGCGGATCAGCTCGCTGCCGACCGCCATCACTTCCCCGGGTTGGCCGCCCAAGGCCAATACTTTGCCACTGACCGGCGAAGGGATTTCCACAGTTGCCTTGTCGGTCATGACATCGGCCACCACCTGGTCTTCGGCGATGGTGTCGCCGACCTTGACGAACCATTCCACCAACTCGACCTGCGCAATGCCTTCGCCAATGTCCGGCATCTTGATGACGTGCGTGCCCATTCAGACCTCCATGACCTTTTTCAATGCCGCACCTACCCGCGAAGGCCCAGGGAAGTAAGCCCATTCCTGTGCATGAGGGTAGGGGGTGTCCCAGCCGGTGACGCGCTCGATTGGCGCCTCCAGGTGGTGGAAGCAGTGCTCCTGCACCAGCGACACCAGTTCGGCACCAAAGCCACAGGTGCGGGTGGCCTCGTGCACTACCACGCAGCGGCCGGTTTTTTTTACCGACGCGACAATGGCCTCGAGGTCCAGCGGCCAGAGGCTGCGCAGGTCGATCACTTCGGCATCGACGCCGCTCTCTTCGGCTGCCACCTGGGCGACGTACACGGTGGTGCCGTACGTCAACACGGTCACGTCATTGCCTGGCCGGGCAATGGCGGCCTTGTCCAGCGGTACGCTGTAGTAGCCGTCGGGCACGGCACTGTGCGGGTGTTTCGACCAGGGTGTCACGGGGCGGTCGTGGTGGCCGTCGAACGGGCCGTTGTACAGGCGCTTGGGCTCCAGGAAAATCACCGGGTCGTCGCATTCGATCGAGGCGATCAGCAGGCCCTTGGCGTCGTACGGGTTCGATGGCATGACCGTACGCAGGCCGCACACCTGGGTGAACATGGCTTCCGGGCTCTGGCTGTGGGTCTGGCCACCGTAAATGCCGCCGCCGCAGGGCATGCGCAGGGTCAGCGGGGCGATGAATTCACCGGCCGAGCGGTAACGCAGGCGGGCCATTTCGGAAACGATCTGGTCGGAGGCAGGGTAGAAGTAGTCGGCAAACTGGATTTCCACCACCGGGCGCAAACCGTAGGCGCCCATGCCAACCGCGGTGCCGACGATACCACTCTCGGAGATCGGCGCGTCGAATACGCGCGACTTGCCGTACTTGGCCTGCAGGCCCTCGGTGCAGCGGAACACGCCGCCAAAGTAGCCGACGTCCTGGCCGTACACCACTACATTGTCGTCGCGGTCAAGCATGACATCCATGGCCGAGCGCAGGGCCTGGATCATGGTCATGGTGGTGGTGGCCATGGCGGTTTCCGGGTTGATGCTGTTGTTGTGGTCGTTCATCTCAAACCCCCAGTTCCTGGCGTTGGCGGCGCAGGTGGTCGGGCATTTCCTTGTACACGTCCTCGAACATCGAGGCAGCGCTCGGGATGTGACCGTTGGCCAGGGTGCCGTATTGCTCGGCCTCTTTCTGCGCGGCGATCACCGCCGCTTCGAATTCGGCGGTGGTGGCCTGATGTTCTTCTTCGGACCAGTGGCCGATCTTGATCAGGTGCTGCTTAAGCCGGGCGATCGGGTCACCCAGCGGGAAGTGGCTCCAGTCATCGGCGGGGCGGTACTTGGACGGGTCGTCAGAGGTCGAGTGCGGGCCGGCGCGGTAGGTGACCCACTCGATCAGGCTGGGGCCCATGCCACGGCGCGCGCGTTCGGCGGCCCAGCGCGAGGCGGCATACACCGCGACGAAGTCGTTGCCATCGACCCTCAGCGAGGCGATGCCGCAGCCTACGCCACGGCCGGCGAAGGTGGTCGATTCGCCACCGGCAATGGCCTGGAAGGTCGAGATGGCCCACTGGTTGTTGACCACGTTGAGAATGACCGGCGCCCGGTACACGTGAGCGAAGGTCAGGGCAGTGTGGAAGTCCGACTCGGCGGTGGCGCCGTCGCCGATCCATGCCGAGGCGATCTTAGTATCGCCCTTGATCGCCGAGGCCATCGCCCAGCCGACGGCTTGCACGAACTGGGTGGCCAGGTTGCCGCTGATGGTGAAGAAGCCGGCCTCGCGTACCGAGTACATGATCGGCAGCTGACGGCCCTTGAGCGGATCGCGCTCGTTGGACAGCAACTGGCAGATCATGTCCACCAGTGACACGTCGCGGGCCATCAGGATGCTTTGCTGGCGGTAGGTGGGGAAGCACATGTCGGTGCGGTTCAATGCCAGTGCCTGGCCGCTGCCAATGGCTTCCTCGCCCAGGCTCTGCATGTAGAAAGACATCTTCTTCTGGCGCTGGGCAACCACCATGCGGCTGTCGAACACCCGGGTCTTGAGCATGGCGCGCATGCCCTGGCGCAGGACCTGCGGGTCGATGTCTGCTGCCCACGGGCCTTGAGCGTTGCCTTGCTCGTCAAGGACGCGGACCAAGCTGTAGGAAAGGTCGGCGGTGTCGGCAGCATCGACATCCACAGGGGGCTTGCGGGCTTGACCTGCGTCGTTCAGGCGCAGGTAGGAAAAATCGGTCTGGCAGCCTGGCCGGCCGGTGGGCTCGGGCACATGCAAACGCAGGGGGGCGTACTCGTTCATGCTTTTTACGCTCGCTCGGGTATTTGTTTTTGTGAGCTTTGAAGCGGCCGCCGCTGAGTGCCGGCTTGTGACTGGCAGGTCAGCGTCACCTACATCTTAGTGGCCCGGCAGGAGAATTTTTCTCTCAAGTTGATTGCCTTTGCCGTGCGCGGCAGATAAACATTCCGCATAACCAAAAAAAACCGGTGATTTTGTCTCATGCGCAAACTCGATCGTACCGATATCGGCATTCTCAACAGCCTGCAGGAGAATGCCCGCATCACCAACGCCGAGCTGGCACGCTCGGTGAACCTGTCGCCCACGCCCTGTTTCAATCGGGTGCGGGCCATGGAAGAGCTTGGCGTGATCCGGCAGCAGGTGACGTTGTTGTCCCCCGAAGTGCTGGGGCTGGACGTGAACGTGTTCATTCATGTCAGCCTGGAGAAACAGGTGGAGCAGTCGCTGCATCGCTTCGAGGAAGAAATAGCCGAGCGGCCCGAGGTGATGGAGTGCTACCTGATGACCGGTGACCCGGACTACCTGCTGCGGGTACTGCTGCCCAGCATCCAGGCGCTGGAGCGGTTTCTCGATTACCTGACCCGGTTGCCGGGTGTGGCCAATATTCGCTCGAGTTTTGCCCTGAAGCAGGTGCGCTATAAAACCGCCCTGCCGCTGCCAGCCAATGGCATGACCTTGCGCGAGTGAGCCATGCAGCGCCGTTGGCGTGGGAACTGTTGAACTGCGAATTCATCGAAGGCTAGGTCGCCAGCAGCCGTGCCAAGCAGCGCGTGCTGGCAGTACCAGCCTGATCGCGACACCACCTGCACCGGACACGCCGCCATGGCGGCAAATCGCTCAAAGGGGGCCTGCGCCGAGCGGGTTTTGCCCTTATGCTGCTAGCAGCCCGCCACCTGACCAGGGAGCTCCTCGGTACCTATGCGAAATGTATGGAAGCCGTTTCAGTCGTTGTATTTCGCCGCGCTGATGATGTTGATCGGCTCGGGTCTGCTCAGTACCTACCTCGCCCTGCGCCTGGCTGCCGACCACGTCGACAGCTTGTGGGTAGGTGCCTTGATGGCGGCCAACTACTTTGGCCTGGCAGTGGGCGGCAAGGTCGGCCACCGGCTGATCGGTCGGGTCGGGCACATACGCGCTTATGCCACCTGCGCCGGCATCGTTGGCGCGGCGGTGCTCGGCCATGGCCTGACCAACTGGCTGCCGGCGTGGGTCGGCCTGCGCATGATTGTTGGCCTGGGCATGATGTGCCAGTACATGGTCATCGAGAGTTGGCTCAACGAGCAGGCGGATGTGAAGCACCGCGGCGCGGTGTTCAGCGGATACATGATTGCCTCGTACCTGGGCCTGGTGCTCGGCCAGCTGATTTTGGTGGTGCACCCGGCGCTTGGCCCGGAACTGCTGATGCTGGTGGCTATGTGCTTTGCCCTGTGCCTGGTGCCGGTGGCCATGACCCGGCGTATTCACCCGGCACCCTTGCGCCCGGCCCCGATGGAGCCGAAGTTCTTCATCAAGCGCGTGCCGCAGTCGCTCAGCACCGTGCTCGGCTCGGGGCTGATCGTGGGTTCGTTCTACGGCCTGGCGCCGTTGTATGCCTCCAGCCAGGGCATGAGCACGGAGCAGATCGGTCTGTTCATGGGTAGCTGCATCTTTGCCGGCCTGCTGGTGCAGTGGCCGCTGGGTTGGTTGTCCGACCGTTACGACCGGGCGGTACTGATCCGCAGCGTGGCGGTGGGCCTGGCGCTGGCGGCAGCGCCGTTGGCGGTACTGCCCAGCGTGCCGCTGGAGTTGCTGTTCGGCATCGGCTTCGTGATTTCGCTGTTGCAGTTCTGCCTGTATCCGCTGGCGGTGGCGTTTTCCAACGACCACGTGGAAAGTGAGCGGCGGGTGTCGTTGACCGCGATGCTGCTGGTGACTTACGGCGTTGGCGCCTGTATCGGGCCATTGGCGGCTGGCGTGCTGATGAAGGTGCTAGGCGCGCAGATGCTGTATGCCTTCTTCGTGTTCTTTGCGCTGGTGCTGGTGTGGCGCATCCGGCCGAAGGCGGTTACCGGCTTGCACCAGGTGCAGGACGCACCGCTTGGTCACGTGGCGATGCCGGCGGCCGGTTCGCCATTGTCGGCGGCCCTGGACCCGCGCGTGGATGAGCAGACCGTGCAGGATGTAATGCAGGCGCCGGTGGCGGCAGAGGATACCGAGGCGGAAGAGAAGGGGGCTGAGCAACAGGCGCCCGAGACTGAAGACGCGAGCAAGTCAGTGTAAGCCTGTGCTGGCCTCTTCGCGGGCTCGCCCGCTCCTACAGGTACTGCACAGCCCTCGAGGCTGGCGGTGAACCCTGTGGGAGCGGGCGAGCCCGCGAAGGGGCCAGCACAGGAGAAACACAAACGAAAACGCCACCTCGAACGGTGGCGTTACGCTGACGCTGGGCTGGTTGTCCGACCAACAGGCGCCCGAGGCTGAAGACGCGAGCAAGTCAGTGTAAGCCTGTGCTGGCCTCTTCGCGGGCTCGCCCGCTCCTACAGGTACTGCACAGCCCTCGAGGCTGGCGGTGAACCCTGTGGGAGCGGGCAAGCCCGCGAAGGGGCCAGCACAGGAGAAACACAAACGAAAACGCCACCTCGAAAGGTGGCGTTTCTGCTTCAACCAGCCGACGGTCAATAGTCGTCTTTGTCGAACCGCCGCGCCTCACGCTGCAGCTGGTACACAAAACTCTCGACCTTGCGCTGTGCCGGGCCGCTGAGGTTGTGGAAGCGTACGCCGGCAAAGGTGGTGTTGATGCGCTCTTCATAATGCAGGTGGCGCAGCTCGACCATGGTGTCGACCAGGCCCAGCGGGTTACCCGCCTTGAAGCGCTCATACACCTGGCCCAGTTGCAGGCGGCTTTCGACATCGCCCTCGAAGCGCAGTTTGCAGCCGGTGGCGGAGATGTCCAGCAGCTTGCCGCGCAGGGCACCGTTGCCTTTGAGGTGGGTACCGTCAAGGATCACGTCGACCAGTTGCGACAGCTTTAGCGCGGCGCGGAAGGCGTTGCGGCGCTGGTGGTAGGTCATCTCGAGTGGCAAGGGGCCGCTGTAGCAGCGGTGGCCGTTGACTTCGCTGATCTTCAGTGCGTGGTTGCATTCCCAGGCAATACGCACGCCGTCGTGGAAGCCTTCGACACGGAAGTGTTCACCGCTCTCGATGAACTTCTCGCCGTCACGGGGGATCATTTCATCCAGCGCCAGGGTGTTGCTTTCACGGTCCACGTGCGTCACGTAGCTCTGGAAGCGGTGGCTGCGGTCATGGAAGGTGATGATCAGTGGGTCGTGGCTTTCTTGCAGTTGCCGCAAGTTGGCCGCAATCTCCAAAGGGGTGCTCAGCACCTTTGGCGGTTGCGGGGCATCGGATTCATTGAACACGGCTTATCGTTCTCCAGGCAAAAGCGACTCACGCAAGTAACGGCATTTTGCCAGTATGTTCCGTGCCTTGATAGAAAAATCAGACTTGGCTGAGGGCGCGTGGCTTGCTCAGCAGCGATGTGCCGCCACGGCTATTGTACAGCGACGGTGAATCACCGCCTTGAAGGATGCGGATCTGGTTATTGGTGACGTGTTGCTGCACCTGGATGATACGGCCATTGGTCTCATTGACTTGCTGGCAGGCTTGCATCAGCTGGCTAATGACGTCGAGTTGCTGCAGTAGCAATGCACCATTTGGCGATTGAGCGGCAACGGCCTCGACCCCTGCGCGATCGGCGCTAAGGCCTAGGCTGGTGAGCAGGTTGCCGCGACGGATCCCTTGCTGCTCGAGCAGCACGATCAAAGACTGCTTGCGCGCCAAGATGCTCTCCAGTGGCGACATGTCGCGACCATGCAAAGCAACGGCTTCATTCTGCAGGAGCTCAAGCAGCTCCTGCAGCGGGGCAATGTCATCTTCGATCAGTTGCAGCAATGTGGTGTCGTGCATGGCTAACTCTTGGCTTTTCTAGCGTCCGTGAAGTCAGCGCGCCGCTCGGTCAGCGCTGGGCTTCGAAATCAAGCAGTTTGCTGGCGACCCGGCCGGCATCGACCTGGTAGCTGCCGTCGGCGATAGCCTGTTTCAACTGGGCCACACGGGCGCTGTTGACCACCGGTTCGTCGCGCAGCTTGTCGCTGATCTTCTGCAACTGCTGGGCCTCTTGGCTGAGGTGTACCGCTTCTCCGCTGGCGCCGGTGTCTTTCACCGCTTCCTGGCTGGCTGCCGGTTTTTCGGCGCTGCCGGTGGCGCTGTTACCGCGCACGCCGCCCGTGACGGACGGAGAGTTATTCAAACGACTGAAGTCGATGACCATGATCAGAAACCTCTGGGTATTTGGACGCTTGCCTTGTTTTCGGCCAACCCGATAGAAACTTTAGGCACAAATGCGTTGCCGCCTGTCAGCAAGCTCGCCACCCGTTTTCTGACACAGTTTAGGAAATGCGGTTCCGCACCGCCAGCGCCTTCTGGCGATTGGTCTACATGCTGACCTCGACCTGGCCTGGGCCGGTGACCCTGGCCTTGACCACCCGTTTCGAATTGAGGTTGCGTACCCTTATCTGCTCGCTGAGGCCGCCCTTGCTCAGGGCTTCGCCTGGCATGCGCACGCTCAGGCTGCCGGTGCGCGCCACGATGACCACCTGATCACCCTTGCGCACCACCTCGGCCTGCTCCAGGTGCTGCGGGGTGAGCACCTGGTCGATCACCGTGGGGCGCAGCATCTTCATGCCCACGGCTTGGTCCAGCTCGCTAAGAAAGCCTTGGCCCAGGGTGCCGACATCCCGTTCGCGCAGGGCTACGTCGCCTTCACCAACGACGTTGTCACGCTTGAGCGGGCGGGTTACCACCACCACGTCGCGGAACAGCCGCACCGTGGCGGGAACGAATACCGTCCACGGCGCGGCGCCGTTGCAGCGCACCCGTACGGTCACCCGGCCCAGTGGCTGCGCGGGGCTTTCCAGCGAGGCGTCCAGTTGCTGGCTGCACAACGGCATGCGCAGGCGCGGGTCCAGCGAGCTGACCTCGATTTCATAGCGGCCGGCGGTCTGGGTACTGGCCAGATAATCTTCGACGGTAAATTCAAGAAACCCTTGGGTGACACCGATAAGCTGTTCAGGCAAGGTGAACGCGTCCGCTACCGTGCGAACGCCGGGCATCAGCAGGCACAGCGTGGCCAGCGAGCCAGTCAGCAGGCGCGTCAATCGTCGGAAAAATGTCGTTTTCGTGTACATGACGCTCAAAAAAGCAAAGCCCGTGCCGACTCACTGTTCGAGTTGCAACGTAAGGCTGAAATGTTAAGGAGTCTGGCATGGCGGGTGTGATGGATTCGGTCAACCAGCGCACGCAGCTGGTGGGGCAGAATCGCCTGGAGTTGCTGCTGTTCCGCCTCAATGGCGAACAGCTTTACGGCATCAACGTATTCAAGGTCAGGGAAGTGCTGCAATGCCCTGCGCTGACCCTGCTGCCCAAGGCGCACCCGGTGGTGCGCGGGGTGGCCAACATTCGTGGGGCGACCATCCCGATCCTCGACTTGTCGATGGCGACCGGGCTGCGACCGCTGCAGGAAGACACGCGCAAGAGTTTCGTGATCATCACCGAGTACAACACCAAGACCCAGGGCTTTCTGGTGCATTCGGTCGAACGCATCGTCAACATGAACTGGGAAGAGATCCACCCACCACCCAAGGGCACCGGCCGGGACCACTACCTGACCGCCGTCACCCGGGTGGATAACCGCATGGTCGAGATCATCGACGTGGAGAAAGTGCTGGCCGAGGTGGCACCTTCTTCCGAATCGGTATCGGCCGGGGTGGTCGATGCCGAGGTGCAGGACAAGGCCGTGCTGCTGCGGGTGCTGACCGTTGACGATTCGTCGGTGGCACGCAAGCAGGTCAGCCGCTGCCTGCAGACCGTCGGGGTGGAAGTGGTGGCGCTCAATGACGGCCGCCAGGCCTTGAACTACCTGCGCCAGCTGGTGGAGGAGGGCAAGAAGCCGGAAGAGGAGTTTCTGATGATGATCTCCGACATTGAAATGCCGGAAATGGACGGCTATACGCTTACCGCGGAAATTCGCAGTGACCCGCGCATGCAAAAACTGCACATCTGCCTGCATACTTCGCTTTCCGGGGTGTTCAACCAGGCGATGGTCAAGAAGGTCGGCGCTGATGACTTCCTGGCCAAGTTCAAGCCGGACGACCTGGCCCAGCGGGTGGTCGACCGGATCAAGGCAGCGCATTGAAGCAGCCGGGGCTAGCCCTGGCACCAGTGATTGAAAAGAGGCGGCAGTAGTGTCTACGGGTAATTTGGATTTCGAACAGTTCCGGGTCTTCCTGGAGAAAGCCTGTGGCATCCTGCTGGGGGAAAATAAGCAGTACCTGGTTTCCAGCCGTCTCAACAAGCTGATGGAGCAACAGGGCATCAAGAGCCTGGGTGAGCTGGTGCAGCGCATCCAGACCCAGCCGCGCGGCGGCCTGCGCGAGCAGGTGGTCGATGCCATGACCACCAACGAGACCTTGTGGTTTCGCGACACCTATCCGTTCGAAGTGCTGAAGAACAAGGTCATTCCCGAGTTCATTCGCAACAACCCTGGGCAGCGGCTGCGCATGTGGTCCGCTGCCTGCTCGTCGGGCCAGGAGCCGTATTCCATCTCGATGGCCATCGACGAGTTCGAGCGCAGCAACCTCGGCCAGCTGAAGATGGGTGCGCAAATCGTGGCTACCGACCTCTCCGGTACCATGCTGACCAACTGCAAGACCGGTGAGTACGACAGCCTGGCGATTGCCCGCGGTTTGTCCCAGGAGCGCCTGCAGCGTTATTTCGACCCCAAGGGGCCTGGGCGCTGGGCGGTCAAGCCGGCGATCCGCAGCCGCGTCGAGTTTCGTGCCTTCAACCTGCTCGACAGCTATGCCAGCCTGGGCAAGTTCGACATCGTGTTCTGCCGCAACGTGTTGATCTACTTCTCGGCGCAGGTGAAGCGCGACATCCTGCTGCGTATTCACAGCACGCTGAAGCCGGGTGGCTACTTGTTCCTCGGCGCCTCGGAGGCGTTGAACGGGTTGCCGGACCATTACCAGATGGTGCAGTGCAGCCCGGGGATCATCTACCAGGCCAAGTAAGCAGAAGGCCGGCGGCGAAAGTTGCCGGCCTTTTTGTTTGCCTGTACCGCCTTCAGGCCTGCATGGCCCCTGTGGGAGCGGGCATGCCCGCGAAGAGGCCGGCTCAGGAAAACTCTGACGTCAAATTTTTGTTTTGCCGCTTTTGCCAACCGGCAATTGCCGCTTTCACTGCCAAAGGCGGAAGGCCTTTGCCGCTTTTCTGGCATCACCCTGACAGCATGCCGCGCGCATACCCCGTAATTTCGGGGGTACACGGGGGTTGGCACAGCCCTTGCTATAGCTTGCTCAACAAAACTCCGGTCAACCTCTGAAGGTTTCCCCGATATGAGCATCAGTTTCGACAAGGCGCTTGGCATTCACGAAAAGGCCCTGGGCTTCCGCGCCCAGCGCGCCGAAGTGTTGGCCAACAACATTGCCAACGCCGACACGCCCAACTACAAGGCGCGTGACATGGACTTCTCTTCGGTACTCGCCGCCGAAACCAGCAAGCAGCAAAGTGGCCGCTTTGCCATGGAGCGGACCAACAGCCGGCACATCGAAGCCGAAGGCCTGGCTGTCGCTGCTGACGACACGCTCAAATACCGCACGCCGCTGCAGCCTTCGATCGACCAGAACACCGTCGACGCGCAGATCGAGCAGTCGAACTACACCGAAAACGCCATTGGCTTCCAGGCCAGCTTCACCTTGCTCAACAGTAAATTCAAAGGGCTGGTTTCCGCCCTGCGGGGAGAATGACCATGTCCCTTTCCAGTGTCTTCAATATTGCCGGTAGCGGCATGAGCGCGCAGAACACGCGCCTGAACACCGTCGCTTCCAACATCGCCAACGCCGAGACAGTCTCGTCGAGCATCGACCAGACCTACCGCGCTCGCCATCCGGTGTTCGCCACGACCTTCCAGGATGCACAGGCTGGCGGCAGCCAGTCGCTGTTCGAGGACCAGGGTGAAGCCGGGCAGGGCGTGCAGGTAAAGGGCATCGTCGAAGACCAGAGCAACCTTGAAGCCCGCTACGAGCCGAACCACCCGGCGGCGAACAAGGACGGCTATGTCTACTACCCGAACGTCAATGTGGTCGAGGAGATGGCTGACATGATCTCGGCCAGCCGCGCGTTCCAGACCAACGCCGAGCTGATGAACACGGCCAAGAGCATGATGCAGAAAGTGCTGACCCTCGGGCAGTGATAAGGAATCCAGACCATGGCAATCGAGACTACCGGCGTCAACCTCAATGATGTGCTCACGGCGTCCGGTGTGGGTAGCAGTACGAAGAAAACCACGGATACCGCTTCCAAGACCGGCACTGATTCGTTGGGTAAGGATGCTTTCCTGCAGCTGCTTGTAACGCAGATGCAGCATCAGAACCCGCTGGACCCACAGGACAACGGTGAATTCGTTGCTCAGTTGGCGCAGTTCAGCAGCTTGGAAGGTATTACCTCCCTGAATGAGTCGGTTAGCAGTATCACGAATGCCATGGCGTCGTCGCAGGCGCTGCAGGCTTCATCGTTGGTAGGCCGATCGGTGGTGGTGCAGAACGATAAAGCTGTGGTTGATACCACTGAAAGCTTCAATGCCCAGTTCGTTGTGCCTCAGGCTATCAGCGAAGCGAAGATCACCATCAAGGACAAGGACGGCAACACCGTCAAGACCATCGAGTTGGGTGAGCAGAAGGCGGGTTACGCTGACTTCATCTGGGATGGCACCAACAGCAGCGGGGAGAAAGTCGACCCGGGCACCTACACGTTCACTGCCACCACCACAGTAGATGGACAGTCGGTGCAGATGAACACCCTCTTGCCGGCCAAGGTGACCAGCGTCAGCTTCAGCGCAACGGGTGAAATGGTGCTCAACCTCGCCGGTGTCGGCAAGGTGTCTCTTTCCGACGTACAAACCATTGGTATCTAAGGCCCGTTAGCGCGGCACAAGGAGCGAATTCATGTCTTTCAATATCGGCCTTAGCGGTCTGTCTGCGGCGAACAAGCAGTTGGACGTCACTGGTAACAACATCGCCAACGTCAATACAACTGGCTTCAAGTCTTCGCGTGCCGAGTTCGCGGATGTCTACGCGGGTGCCAACCGCTTGGGTGTCGGCAAGAACCAAGTGGGCAACGGGGTGCGCCTGGCTGCCATTTCCCAACAGTTCACCCAGGGCGATGTAAACACCACAGGCAACGTGCTGGACATGGGAATTCAAGGGCAGGGCTTCTTCGTGTTGTCCGATAATGGCTCGCGTGTTTACACCCGTGCAGGTGCTTTCCAGGCCAGCAAGGACAACTTCGTGGTGACTTCCGACGGCTTGCGCCTGCAGGGCTATACCGCTGATGCGGCTGGCAACATTCAGAAGGGTGTACTGAAGGACTTGCAGATTGATACCTCGGCGCTGCAGCCAAAGGCGACCTCCCTGATCGATCAGGGTATCAACCTGAATTCTTCGGCCGCCGATATCCCTCTCGAGGTCGATGACGGCAGTGGCGCGATGGTGCCTAACCTGCCGTTCGATCCTGCCAGCGCGTCGACGTATACCAAGTCGTTCCCGACCAAGGTGTATGACAGCCAGGGCAACGAGCACACCATGGAGCAGTTCTACCGCAAGACCGGCACCAATGAGTGGACCATGTACACCCTGGTCGATGGGCGCAACCCGTTCGACCCTTCTTCGACTACGCCACTGACGGGCACCATCAGCTTCAACAGCGATGGCTCGGTCAAGAGCATGGCGGCTGATAACACCGGTCACCCGGCGGGCTCGTCGTTCACCGTCACCAATAACACCTTCACCATGACCGGTTGGGTGCCTGCGGTGGAGGATTCGGCAGGTAACTGGGCTTCCAACGGCGCGGTGGGTAATGCCGATGGCATGCGCCTGTCGATGAACAGCACCACCTCGTACAACACCGAGACCGCGCGCATGTCGCAGTCCCAGGATGGTTACGCGACCGGTATTCTGTCGAGCCTGAGCATCGACTCGACGGGCGTGCTGTTCGCCAGCTTCAGTAACCAGCAATCCCGTGCCATCGGCCAGGTGGCCCTGGCCAGCTTCGCCAACGAGCAGGGCCTGCAGCAGATTGGTGGTACCCGCTGGACCGAAACCTACACTTCCGGCATTCCTGGTATCGATGCGCCGAAGACCGGTACGCTGGGTAGCGTCGAGTCCAATGCATTGGAGGGCTCGAACGTCAACCTGACCCAGGAGTTGGTCGAGCTGATCAAGGCGCAAAGCAACTACCAGGCGAACGCCAAGACGATTTCGACTGAAAGTACCATCATGCAAACCATCATTCAGATGGCTTGAATCCGTCGGCGATGGATCGCTGAGGGAGCATTCACTCAATGGAAAAGGAACTTCTCAATGAAAAGAATTTTACTGGCGGCATTGATTGCATCGCTTTGCTGGAGTGTTTCCGCTCAGGCTGGCCCTGCTCCTTGGTATTACTGGGAGAGCCTAATGGATGGGCGGCTCATATGCGCCAACGTTAATCCAGGTTCAGGCTGGAGAAAGCATTCGGGCCCCTATGATAATGGAGGCTGTCGCGCGTTTTAAGCAGCCTGAATGTGTATCGGTGGCTGAGTTGTAGTTGTTGGTCGCGTCGGCAAACCCCTTTTTCATAAAGGGGTTTGTCGTTTCTGCTGGAGGTATCATGCGTAAGCTGTTCGCTGCTTTACTGGCCCTGCTTTGCCTGTGTCAGGCACACGCGGGTCCTGCGCCCTATTGGCGTTGGGAGAGCAAGGTCGATGGGCGCCTGATATGTGCGCAGGTGTCGCCGGGTGAGGGGTGGCGGCGCTTCAATGGGCCTTTCAACAATGCCCGGTGTCGCGATCACCTGTAGGATTGCTCATCCTCGGCTGCGCTGTTGTATAGAGGGTGAAGCCTTACCAAGCGCCGCTTTAACTTGTGTGGGCGGGTGTGTCTGTGTGGGGTGACTTGCCGGCGATGGGTCGAAAAGCAGGCCCGCCCGATTACCTGACCGGGCTTAGCCTAACGCTCGCGTTTTTCCTAACTGACTGGCATTAGGTCAAGCCCGCTGCTGTACGTGCGTGCCAGCTTCAGCCGTTCCCTTGCCGCTACCGGCAATCCAGCGCCGGATAACCGACGTCCAGTCCCCGAATGCCCTCCCTCAGCCCCCTGTATTCATGGGCTTTTAGCCGTTTTTCACAAGTTGGTTCGGAACTTGCTTGCTAGCCCGTATAGCGACGGCGAGCGGCAAGTGCCCGCCAGTGCAGCGGAGGATGACTGTGGACAAGATGCTTTACGTGGCCATGACCGGCGCCAGCCAGAACGCGCTGGCGCAGAAGGCCCACGCCAACAACCTGGCGAACATTTCCACCAACGGTTTTCAGCGTGACCTGGAGCAGGCGCGTTCGATGCCGGTGTTTGGCGACAGCTTTCCGGCGCGCGCCTTTGCCATGACCGAGCGTCCGGCCACCGACTTCAGCGAAGGGCCGATGGTCGAAACTGGTCGAGATCTGGACGTGACAGTAACCGGCAAAGGTTTCATCGCTGTTCAAGCGCCGGACGGTAGCGAGGCCTATGTTCGTACAGGCAGCCTGAATATCGATGCTTTGGGGGTGCTGCGTGCCGGCAACGGCATGCCCGTGATCGGCAACGGCGGCCCGATTGCCATCCCGCCAGAACAGAAGGTGGAGGTGGGCGCCGATGGCACCATCAGCATTCGTTCCATGGGTGAAGACCCGCGAGTGATGGCCGAGGTCGACCGTATAAAGCTGGTCAACCCGGACACCAAGGGTCTTACCAAAGGCCTCGATGGCATGATCCATACCACCTCTGGCCAGCCAGCCGACGCCGACGTCAACGTGCGGGTGGTATCTGGTTTTCTCGAGGGCAGCAACGTCAACGCCGTCGAAGAGATGACCTCGGTCCTGGCGCTGTCGCGTCAATTTGAACTGCACGTGAAGATGATGAATGCGGCCAAGGAAGGCGACGAAGCCATGGCGCGTGTTTTGCAAATCGGCTAATCACTTTTGAACGGGTGCCGTAAAACAGGCGCACGAGGAGAACACTAATGCTTCCGGCTCTTTGGGTCGCTAAAACCGGCCTGTCCGCCCAGGACACTAACCTCACGGTCATCTCCAACAACCTGGCCAACGTCTCGACCACCGGTTTCAAGCGTGATCGTGCCGAATTCCAGGACCTGCTTTACCAGATCAAACGCCAGCCTGGCGCACAGTCCACCCAGGACAGCGAACTGCCCTCGGGCCTGCAGGTCGGTACCGGCGTGCGCATTGTCGGTACGCAGAAAAACTTCCAGACGGGTAGCCTGCAAACGACCGAGAACCCGTTGGACATGGCGGTCAACGGCCGTGGTTTCTTCCAGGTGCTGCAGCCTGACGGCACCGTTTCGTATACACGTGACGGGACCTTCCACCTGAACTCTGACGGCCAGATCGTCACTGCCAACGGTTTTGCCCTGGAACCCGCCATCGTTGTGCCTAACGACGCGCAGACCTTTACCGTCGGCCAGGACGGCACCGTGTCTATCACGACCGCCGGCAACCCTGCAGCGCAGGTGATCGGCAACATCCAGACCGCCGATTTCATCAACCCGGCCGGCCTGCAGGCAATCGGCGACAACCTGTTCCTGGAAACCGCGGCCAGTGGCGCGCCGCAAGTCGGCACCCCGGGCCTGAACGGTTTCGGCACCACCCTGCAGCAGACCCTGGAAAACTCCAACGTCAGCACCGTAGAAGAGCTGGTGAACATGATCACCACTCAGCGCGCCTACGAGATGAACTCCAAGGTCATCTCCACCGCCGACCAGATGCTGTCGTTCGTTACTCAACAGCTCTGAGGCCGGCAGCTCTGAGCCTGGTAGTTTTTTGCACTCGTGAGGTAAGCGTCATGAATCGTCTGTTGTCCGTTTTCGCCCTGGGGGGGGCGGTGTTGCTGGCAGGTTGCGTCGCGCCGACGCCCAAGCCCAACGACCCGTACTACGCGCCGGTTCTGCCGCGTACCCCACTGCCGGCAGCGGCCAACAACGGTTCGATCTACCAGGCCGGTTTCGAGCAGAACCTGTACAGCGACCGTAAAGCGTTCCGGGTGGGTGACATCATTACCATTACCCTCAACGAGCGTACATCGGCTAGCAAGAACGCCGGCTCGCAGATCGCCAAGACCAGCAAGACCGATATTGGCCTGACCTCGCTGTTTGGAGGCTCGCCGAACACCAATAATCCATTCGGCGGGGGTGATCTGTCGCTGGAGGCCGGTTACAGCGGTGACCGCGCCACCAAAGGCGACAGCAAGGCGACCCAGGGCAATACCCTGACGGGTTCGATCACCGTTACCGTGGCCGAGGTGTTGCCCAACGGCATCATCGCCGTGCGCGGCGAGAAGTGGATGACCTTGAATACCGGCGAGGAGCTGGTCCGCATTGCCGGCATGGTCCGTGCCGACGACATCGCCACCGATAACACCGTACCGTCCACCCGTGTGGCCGACGCGCGCATTACCTACTCCGGTACCGGCTCGTTCGCCGATGCCAGCCAGCCTGGTTGGTTGGACCGCTTCTTCCTCAGCCCGCTTTGGCCTTTCTGAGTACGGATGACCATGTTCAACGTGAGGCAGCTGATTGCCGCAACCCTGCTCCTGTCCTGTGCCTGTGTGGCCCAGGCCGAGCGCCTGAAGGACATCGCCAGTATTTCTGGCGTGCGCTCCAACCAGTTGATTGGCTATGGCCTGGTGGTTGGTCTGAACGGTACGGGTGACCAGACCACCCAGACCCCGTTTACCCTGCAAACCTTCAACAACATGCTGTCGCAGTTCGGCATCAAGGTGCCGCCAGGCTCCGGTAACGTGCAGTTGAAAAACGTCGCTGCCGTGTCGGTGCATGCCGACTTGCCGCCGTTCGCCAAGCCGGGCCAGGTGGTCGACATAACCGTATCCTCGATCGGTAACTCGAAGAGCCTACGCGGCGGCAGCCTGCTGATGACCCCGCTCAAGGGGATTGACGGTAACGTCTACGCTATCGCCCAGGGCAACCTGGTGGTCGGCGGCTTCGACGCCGAGGGCCGTGACGGCTCGAAGATCACCGTCAACGTTCCGTCGGCGGGTAGGATTCCAGGTGGTGCCAGCGTGGAGCGGGCCGTGCCAAGCGGCTTCAACCAAGGCAATACCCTGACCTTGAACCTGAACCGCCCCGATTTCACCACTGCCAAACGTATCGTCGACAAAGTCAACGACCTGCTGGGCCCGGGTGTGGCCCAGGCGGTGGACGGTGGCTCGGTGCGGGTCAGTGCGCCGATGGACCCAAGCCAGCGCGTGGACTACCTGTCGGTCCTGGAAAACCTGGAAATCGATCCCGGCCAGGCGGTGGCCAAAGTCATCATCAATTCGCGTACCGGTACCATCGTCATTGGCCAGAACGTGAAGGTTTCGCCAGCGGCGGTGACCCACGGCAGCCTGACCGTGACCATTACCGAAGACCCGATCGTCAGCCAGCCGGGCCCGCTCTCCAACGGCCAGACTGCTGTGGTGCCACGCTCGCGGGTCAATGCGGAGCAGGAGGCCAAGCCGATGTTCAAGTTCGGCCCAGGCACCACACTGGATGAAATCGTCCGCGCGGTGAACCAGGTGGGCGCGGCACCTGGCGACCTCATGGCCATCCTCGAAGCCCTGAAACAGGCCGGCGCCTTGCAAGCCGACCTGATCGTGATCTGAGACGGCACCGATGAACAGCAAAAGCCTGGTTTCTGGCAGCGGCGACAGCGGTGCTTACACCGACCTCAATCGCCTCAGTTCGCTCAAGCATGGTGACCGCGACAGCGATGCCAACGTACGCAAGGTGGCCCAGGAGTTCGAGTCGCTATTCATCAGCGAAATGCTCAAGGCCTCGCGCAAGGCCAGCGACGTGCTGGCCGACGACAACCCGATGAACACCGAAACGGTCAAGCAGTACCGCGACATGTATGACCAGCAATTGGCCGTGAGCATGTCCCGCGAGGGGGGCGGTATCGGCCTGCAGGACGTGCTGGTGCGCCAGTTGTCGAAAAAGAAGAGTGCATCGGTCAATACCAGCCCGTTCCCGCACGTTGAAGGCCGCGCCCCGGCGCTGTGGGGCAACAAGGTGGCTGAGCCCGTGCAAGCCACCCTGGCGAGCGCTAACCGCAATGATGTAGCGGCGCTCAATTCGCGGCGCCTGGCCTTGCCGAGCAAACTCACCGACCGCCTATTGGCTGGTATCGTGCCGTCGGCGGCCAGCCCGAACAACGCCGCCGTACCTGCCCGTGACGGCCAGCAACCGGCCAAGGTCTTTGCCGTGCCGGACAACGGCCTGCGTATTGTCGGTCGCGCCGTGGCCCAGCCGCCGCTGGCGCCGAAAAAGGCGTTCGCCGACAGCGATGAATTTGTCGCCACCATGCTGCCGATGGCCGAGCAGGCCGCCAAGCGCATTGGTATCGACCCTCGCTATCTGGTAGCCCAGGCCGCGCTGGAAACCGGTTGGGGCAAGTCGGTGATGCGCAACAGCGACGGCAGTAGCAGCCACAACCTGTTTGGCATCAAGGCAACTGGCAACTGGGAGGGCGGCGAGGCGAGGGCGATTACCAGCGAGTTCCGCGATGGCCAGTTCGTCAAGGAGACGGCAGCGTTCCGTTCGTACGATTCCTATCAGGACAGCTTCCATGACCTGGTAAACCTGTTGCAGAACAATTCGCGCTATCAAGATGCGGTGAAAGCCGCCGATAAACCTGAACAGTTCGTGCAAGAGTTGCAAAAGGCCGGGTACGCCACCGACCCGAATTACGCCAGCAAGATCTCGCAGATAGCAAAACAGATGAAGTCGTACGAGCACTACGCGCTGCTCGGTACCGCAACGAAAATTTAAAGGTAGGAAACCATGGCGAGTCTGATCAACATTGGTATGTCGGGGCTGGGTGCCGCGCAGTCGGGGATGTATACCCTCGGTAACAACATTGCCAATGCCGACGTCGAGAGCTACTCGCGCCAGCAGAACGTACAGAAGAGCAAGGGCGGTCAGCAGGTCGGCCAGGTCTTTATTGGCAGTGGCACTACTTTAGCCGATGTGCGTCGAGTGTATAACGCGTTCCTCGAGAACCAGCTGCGTACTACAACGTCGCTCAGTAGTGAGGCGAGCACGTACCTTAACCAGATCACCCCGCTGGATACTGCCCTGTCGAGCAGCGATACCGGTATCACCGCAGCGTTGCAAAGTTTCTTCACTGCCATGCAGGACTCTGCGGCCAAGCCCACCGAGGACGCCTCGCGCCAGTTGCTGTTAACCAGCGCGCAGTCCTTGGCCAAGCGCTTCAACACGCTGTCGGCGCAGCTCAACCAGCAAAACAGCAACATCAACGCCAACATGGCGTCGCTCACCGATCAGGTTAACAACCTGACCAAGACCATCGCTGATCTGAATGAGCAGATATCTCGCGTCAGCGCAATCTCCGGCCAGCCCAATGACCTGCTCGACCAGCGTGATGGTGCGGTACGTGAGCTGAACAAATTGATTGGCGCCGATGTGGTCGAGCGCGACGGTAACTACGATATTTACCTGAAGAATGGCCAGGCGCTGGTGCTGGGCAAGACCACCCAGACCTTGGGGGTGGCGCCAAGCGCCACGGACCCGACCCGTATGAGTCTGATCCTCAATCGCGGTTCGACCAAGATGGATATCACCAGCACCACCAGCGGTGGCGAACTTGGCGGTTTGATCCGCTATCGCTCGGAAACGCTCGACCCTGCGCTCAACGAGCTGGGGCGTGTTGCCTTGGTAGTGGCGGATGCCATCAATAGCCAGTTGGCGCAGGGCATCGACAAAAATGGTGATTTCGGGGCGACCTTGTTTGGTGATATCAACAGCGCTGCGGCTATCAGCCAGCGCAGTATCGCCAAGCAGAACAACAGCCCAGGCTCAGGCAACCTCGATGTGACCATCAAGGATACCGGTAAGCTGACCACCAGCGATTACCAAGTGACCTTCACCGGCGACAAGCAGTACACGGTCCGCAAGTTGCCCGATGGCACCGACATGGGTAGCTACAGCCTCGATGATGACCCGGCCCCGGTGATCGACGGTTTCACCCTTGCCCTCAATGGCGGAGGCCTGAGCGCGGGTGACAGTTTCAAGATCACACCCACCCGCAACGCCGCAGCCAATATCGAGACGGTTCTGACCGACCCCAAACGCTTGGCGCTGGCCGCGCCGCTGAGCGCCACCAGCGGTTCTGGCAATAAGGGGACTGGCGTCATAACCCAGCCGACCCTGACATCCGAGCTGGACATCTCCGATGCAGCCCAGCGTTCGTTGTTGCAGACCGGCCTGAAGTATTCCACCCCGGTCAAGCTCGTTTTCGGTGACAACAGTACCTCGCCCCAGGCCTACAAAATGTATGACGCCAAGGGCACCGAGATTGGCAGCGGCACCATCGTGCCGGGCCAAGACAACAAACTGCAGCTATCGGTACCAATGGTCGATGGCAACGGCAACTCGCTGGGTAGCAGCTTCACTTTCGAGATGAACGTTTCCGGCGCCCCGCAAAATGGCGACAGCTACACCGTGGCGTTGACCGGCGCAGGTTCTGCGGACAACCGCAACAGCCAGTCGGTGATCGATTTGCAGACCAAGCCTACGGTCGAAGTGGGGGCCAATGGCAAGGGTATCAGCTTCACTGATGCCTACGCCAAGCTGGCATCCGGCGTTGGTGGCAAGGCCGGGCAGGCGCAGATGGACGGCGATGCTACCAGCGCTCTCCACACTTCTGCGCAGGACAGCCGCGACGGTGTGTCGGGTGTGTCTATCGATGAAGAGACCGGTAACCTGATCAAGTTCCAGCAGTACTACACCGCGTCGTCGCAGATCATCAAGGCGGCCCAGGAAACCTTCGCCACCCTGATCAACAGCCTTTAAGGAGCCTTGGATCGTGAGCGTACGCATCTCGACTTCCCAGTTCTACAACACCAATAGTGCCAACTATCAGAGCAACTTCGCCAAGACGGTGAAGACTCAGCAGGAGGCCAGCGATGGCATTCGCGTGCGCTCGGCCAAGGATGATCCGGTGGGCGCGGCGCGGTTGTTGCAGTTGGAGCAGCAGCAGAACATGTTGAAGCAGTACGGCAGCAACATTACCAACGTGCGCAATGCGCTGGGCACGGCCGAGAGCACCCTGAATTCGATCGGGAACATTTTGCAGCGGGTCAACGAGTTGGCGGTGAGCTCGGGTAACGGCGCCTTTACCGATGCCGATCGCAAGGCCAATGCTGATGAACTGGCTTCGCTGGAGGATCAACTGTTCAACCTTATGAACAGCAGGGACGAGAGCGGCAAATACATTTTCTCCGGCTCCCGGGGCGATACGCCACCGTATGTGCGTAATGCAGACGGTACCTACAGTTACCAGGGTGATCAGGGCAAGCTCAATCTTCAGGTTGGTGACATGCTTAGCCTAGCGGCCAACGAAACCGGTTACGATGCTTTCGAACAAGCACTGAATACCAGCCGCAGCGAGACTACGCTGACCGCCCCGGCCACTGATGATGGCCGCATCAGCCTGTCCAATGGCCAGGTTTCCGGGAACTCTGCCTTCAATGATCAGTTCCGCAGCGGCGAACCTTACACCATCGAATTCACCAGCAGCACCGAATACAAGATCACCGATGCCAATGGCAATGACGTGACGCTGGAAGCCAGTCAGGGCGGCAAATTCGATCCTGATAGCGACAACGCCACCATCAGTTTCCGAGGTGTCGATCTACGCCTGGACGTCAACTTCAAAGAGGGTGACAAAGGCAACGAGGATGCGGTCATTGCAGGACATTCGTTCAGTTTGAGCTCCAAGGCCGATGAAGTGTCCGGTACACGGAGCCCTGGCAATAGCTCCTCGGCACAGGTCACTGGCGCTACCATCACGGATCAAGATGTTTACAAAGCGGCGTTTCCTGCCGGCGGCGCAGTGTTGAAGTTTACCGGTGCCAACGCTTTTGAGTTGTACGCGTCACCTGTGACTGAAGACAGCCGCCCGGTTGCCTCCGGAACACTGGGTGGGCCCAATGGCACCACCGCGAGCGCCCTGGGGGTCAGCTTCGAGCTGTCTGCCGCGCCTGGCGCCGGAGACTCGTTCGGGGTCAAGGTTGATACCCATCAAACCCAGAATGTGCTCGATACCATCAGCAAACTGCGCGCTGCACTGAGTACCCCGCAGGACGGCGACGCGACAGCTCGGCAGAACTTCCTGGCGTCGTTGGATTCGGCCGTTGGCAACGTCAGCAGCGCGATCAACCAAGTGTCTTCGTCGGTCAGTTCTATTGGCGGGCGCGGCCAGGCGCTGGATGTCCAGGCTGAAACCAACGAAGCATTGGGTACCGAAAACGCCAAGACTCAAAGCTCGATCCGTGAGAGCGACCCAGCCGAGGTCATGTTGCGCCTGCAGATGCAGACCAACATGTTACAGGCCTCTTTGCAGGCCTATGCCAAGGTGGCCGGGCTTTCGCTGGTTAATTACATCTGATAACGCGGCCTGCGTTATCAAGCATGCGTCGTCACCCTCAGGTGCGGCGCATTTTTTTTAAAGGTCATCAACGTGAACCAACAGCCCCTTGTCAGTATCGTCATTCCTGCGTTTAACCCACGTTATTTCAACGAGGCGCTGAAGAGTGCGCTGGACCAGACTTACCCGAATCTTGAAATACTGATTGGGGACGATAGCGAAGGCTCTGCAATCGAAGCTATGGTCGAGGTCGCCAGTGGACGACTGCCTGGGCGTGTGCACTATCGGCGCAACCCGAGGCGTTTGGGTTTGGCAGCCAACGTGCTGGCCTTGCTCGAAGCTGCTCAGGGCGAACTGGTCAAAGTGCTGTGTGACGACGACCGCTTGCTGGCGCGCTGCGTGGAGCAGCAGGCTGCCGCTTTCCAGCATGCCGAAGTCAAAGTGTCGCTCGCTCAGCGGGTGTTCTGCGATGCGGGTGACTTCGTCTTGCCTCAGCGCCTGCAGAACGTGGCGTTCGCCAACACCGACAGCATGTTCAAGGGGTCCGATGTGCTGGCGATCCTGGCGGGCAGCCCGGTCAACTTCCTTGGCAATTTTTCGTCGGCGCTGTTCTATAGACGCGAAGCCGCGGAGATCCTCAAGGTTCTTATCAATCAGGAACAACAGTTCGAGGCACTGCTTGATCTGGTGCTGTTCGTTTGTCTGATGCGTCACGGTGAAGTCGCCGTCATGCGCAGCGCTGCTATTATCGAGCGCCTGCACCCGGAGCGACTCAGCCTGGATGACTCGGTCAAGGCATCCACGCAGCAGGAGTGGGGGTGGCTCACGCAGATGCTCAAGGCCCGCGGTGGAGATGCACCAGTTGCTTCCGGCTGGGTGCGCTTTGTTGAAATGGCGCGAGTGTCTGAAGTGCCTCGGCAGTGGCAGGAACTGTGCCTGTTGCGCACCTTGTCGACTTGGCAGTGTCGCCTCAATGGCAGGGTTGGTAGCAACAGCGATAGTTATGAAGCTTTTTACCGCCAATGGCTGCAGGACCGGCAGTTAAGTAGTGCGCAACTGCGGATGACCTCAGATGTGGTTGCCGCGTGGCCCGTGCGGCCGCGTATCGCGGTGATCGTGCGCGACCTCGATGGCGATTCGAAGGGGCTTGAGGTGACGTTGGCGAGTATTGCAGCTCAGCACTATGGCGCCACCACTACCATAGTGGTCAGCGAGCTGGATTTGGCGGCACAAGCTGGTCGCGTCAGCCTAGCGCCGGCTACGGACTGGACGCGCCAACTGAATGAAATCATAGGCGGGCTGGATGCTGCCGATTGGATCTACCTGCTGCAGTCGGGAGACAAGCTTGCGCCGACCGCTCTGCTGGTCATGGCCGAGCGCGCGGCGCTGCAATCTTCCGTGGGCTGCCTGTACAGTGATGAGGGCGGCCTCAAGGAAGACGGGCCGTGTGAACCGGTGTTCAAGCCGGATTTCAACCTCGATCTGTATCGTTCCTATCCGTATCTAGGGCGTACCCTGGCGTTACGGCGTGAATGGGTGTTGGCCCTTGGCGGGCTCGATGGTCGATATCGTGCGCTGGCCACCCATGATCTGGTCTGGCGCCTGGTCGAGAATGTTGGTCCCCAGGCGGTAGAACATATTCCAGAAATTCAGGTCCAGTCTGGCGCTGATTACGCGCAGTGGTTGTCTTCGCGCGATGTGGCGGAAGAAAGCGAGCTGGTTGTTGCCGCGCATTTGAGCCGACTGGGCGTTGCCCACCAGATCCGTCATGATGAGATGGCACTGCTCAATCGTATCGATTACCTGCATGAGCAACAGCCACTCGTGTCCGTGCTGGTGTGCGTCGATGAGCGGCAGGCAGGTTTGCAGGCGACTCTCGAAAGCGTATTGCAGCATACCGCCTATGAGCGCTACGAGATCATCGTCGTGCACGATGATCGGGTAACGCCGGCAACATCGGACTGGTTGCGGCGGATGCAAGGGTTTTCCTCAATGTTGCGAATCCTGCCAGTGGCGGGGGAATGCTCGGTCGCGCATATGCTCAACCATGCGGTTCAAGCCAGTCTGGGCGACTATCTGGTTACGCTGGGGTGCAGCTATTGTGTGCTGAACGACACTTGGCTTGATGAGTTGCTCAACCATGCCGGCCGCCCGGAAGTCGCCGCGGTGGGCGGCAAGCTGTTCGACAGCCAGGGCAACATTGCCAGCGCGGGCATGGTGCTGGGGGTGGGTCGGGGTGCGCAGGCGGCATTCGGTGGCGAGTCGGGTCAGGCGCGTGGCTACTTGCAGCGATTGCAGGTAGTACAGAACTGGTCGGCTCTGAGCCAGGATTGCATGATGCTTCGGCGAGAGGTAATCGACAGTCTGCAGGGTTTCGACGAGAAGAATCATTCGCAGGGGCTGGGGGATGTAGACCTGTGCCTGCGCGCTGCTGCCCAGGGTTACCTGATGGTCTGGACCCCTTACGCGCAATTGCAGCAAGCTGCCGTCAGCCTAATGGCGCAAGCGAATGATGATGGTCGGCGCAGCGTGCGCGAAGATGAGCAGTATCGCTTCTGTGAACGTTGGCTGTCGGCACTGGTGCGCGACCCTGCGTATAACGTCAACCTCAGCCTGTTGTCTGCGGACTTCAGCCTTACACCCACCTTGCGGGGCTCATGGAACCCGCTGATTTCACGGGTGGTTCCGAGCGTGTTAGGGTTGCCGATCAACGACTCGGCGATTGGTCATTATCGCGTTACCGAACCTTTGTTGCAGCTTGAGCAGGCTGGGCTGATTACGGGCTTTTCCAGCTACGAATCGATGAGTACGGCGCAGTTGGCGCGAATGGCCCCCGATGTTGTCGTGGTGCAGTTACGTCACAATCGTGAGTCGGTTCAGGAAATCGAACGGATTGCGCGTTTCAGCAATGCCCGGCGGGTATTCGAAATCGACGATTATGTGATCAGTACCCCGGTCAAGAATACCCACGGCAGGAACAAGCCAGCGGATATCGAGCAGCACTTGCGAGAAGCCATCGGGCTGTGTGATCGGCTGGTGGTCACGACCGAGGCCCTGGGTAATGCGCTCAGCGGCATGCACCGAGACATCCGGGTGGTACCGAACATGCTTGCACCGCACCTGTGGTCGAACCTGCCCAGGAGCCGCCGCGGGGTATCTTCCAAACCTCGTGTGGGTTGGGGGGGCGGGACCAGCCACAGTGGTGACCTGGAGATCATCGCCGAGGTAGTACGTGAACTTGCCGACGAAGTGGAGTGGGTATTCTTCGGTATGTGTCCGCAGGCATTGCGCCCCTTCATTCATGAATACCACCCGGGCGTATCGCTCCAGGCGTATCCGGCCAAGCTTGCCAGCCTCAACCTCGACTTGGCCCTGGCGCCGCTGGAATTCCATATCTTCAACGACTGCAAGAGCAATCTACGCCTGCTCGAATACGGCGCTTGTGGCTACCCGACCGTATGTTCGGATACCGCTGCATACCGCGGTAACCTGTCATGCAGCCGCGTTTACAGCAACAGCACTCAGGAGTGGCTCGAAGTAATCCGAACCCACCTCAATGACCCGGCTGCCAGCTATCGAATGGGTGACGCGCTGCGAGAGCAGGTCATGCGTGATTTCATTCTGCAGGGCGAGAACCTGCGGCACTGGCAGCGGGGTTGGCTTGCGGACTGACTAACGTGGTGTTACGCAATCGGGCTGCTTATGCAGCCCGATTGCGTTATGTCAGCTGTAAGGCAACCGCACAGTTGACTTGGCTCAATCATGGGCGTGGCACTTGCCGCCGGGTGGCATTGTCGGCTGCTCGTTGGCAGATATCTTGCTTTGTCCCCCGCAACGCCAAGCCAAGGTGGTGATTTTTTGACTGCGGCGCATCGGCATTGCAGGAACTAGGAGAAATCTTGAACGACTCTCGACGTATCAAGGGTAGGAACGTCGTCATCGATTACGACGCCACCCGCGCATTTTTCGAATCACGCGGGCAGCGTGAGTATTCCAATGTGCTCAGTGCGACCATGTACCAGGATCATGACGCCAAGCTGGTCGAACAACGCGATCTGGCCGAAAAAGCCGCGGTCGTGGGCATCCTGGACCTAGGCAATACCCATCGGGTGCTCGACGTGGGTTGCGGTGTCGGTCGCTGGGCCTGGTTGCTTGCGCAGCGGTGTGAAGGCTTGCAGTACCTTGGTCTGGACTTCTCCGCGAGTCTGATCGAAAAAGCCCGAGCCGAAAGCGCCATCCGGCAATTAGAAAATGTGCACTTCCAAGTCATGTCGGCAACCGATATCCAGCCGCAGGCAATGCTGTTGCAAGGGGCTTTCGACCTGGCGCTGATCTCTGGCCTGTTGATTTACCTCAACGACAACGATTGCGTGAAGGTCCTGCGCGACACCGCACAACTGTGCAAGCCGGGGGGCGCGCTGTACCTGCGTGAACCTGTGGGCGTGGCCGAGCGCTTCACGCTTGACCGCTTCTACTCCGAAGAGCTGTCTGACGAGTATTCGGCGATCTACCGCACGGTGGACGAATTGCATGCCTTGATGGCAACGGCTTTCGCAGGTATCGGAATGACGGTCGAGCGCGAACAGTTACTTTTCCCGCAAGATCTGGAAAAGCGGACCGAGACGCGCCAGTACTTTTTCGTATTGCGACGTGACGAGGGGGCGGTATGAACACGGCTTATTGTTTTGACCTCGATGGCACGCTCACGCGCCAGGAGCTATTGCCGCTGATCGCGTCCTCGGTCGGCCTGGAGGACGAAATCAGTGCGCTGACGCAAGCCACCATCGAAGGCCTGTTACCGTTCGACAAGTCGTTCAAGCTGCGCGTCAGGCTGCTACGCGATGCACGACTGGACTGGATTCACGAGGCCTTGGAGCGTGATGTTGAATTTGACGAGGCCATCCTGGAGTTCATTGCCGCCCATCCTGATCAATCCTTCGTGGTTACGGGCAACCTCGATCTTTGGGTGCGGCCCGTGCTGGACAAGCTCGGCATCCGCAGTTTCACCTCGCTGGCTCGGCTGGATGAACAAGGGCAGTTGGATGGCGTGGAGCGCATCCTGCACAAGGGTGACGCCGTAAACAGCCTACGCTCTCGCTTCGAGCGCATCGTCGCCGTGGGCGAGGGGATGAACGATGTCGCCATGTTCGAGGCAGCCGACTGGCGTATCGCATTTGGCGGCGTGCATGCGCCAAACAAGGAGCTGGTGAAACTGAGTGATTTCGTTACTTACAATGGGAAGGCACTATGTCGCTTGTTAAGCACGTTGTAATCAGCGCTGCCGGCATCGGCTCGCGCCTGGGTCTCAACAAGCCGAAGTGCCTTGTCGAGGTAGCGGGTCGTTCGCTGTTGGATTGGCATCTTTCACGCTTGCAGTGGGCCGAAACGGTCTGGCTGGTAGTCGGCTTTCATGAAGAGGACGTGATCGAGCACGCCATTGCGCTGCGCCCTGACCTGATCGTGGTACGCAATCCAGATTACGCACGCACCAATACCTTGCAAAGCATCTATCGGGTTTCTCGCCACCTGCGGGAGCGTATGCTGGTGCTCGATGCAGACACGGTTATGGAGCCTGAAAGCTTCAAAGCTTTCCTGCAAGCTTCTCAACATCACGAGCAACTGATTGGGGTTTCTCCCTATACCACCAGTGACGGCGTGCGTGTACTGATGGATGAAAAAAACGCGAATGTTTCAGGGTTCACCCGCGAAACTCAGCACTCGATGGAATGGACAGGCATTGCCGTGATCAAGCCGGAAGTCATCTTCGACAGGCCCATGTACGTCTACGAAGCGCTGGAACCCTGGTTACCATTGCCTGCATTCGAACTCAAAGCGTTCGACATCGATACGGTCGAGGATCTGGATATGGCGCGTAAAGTCTTTGCGGCGGAATGGGGCAACCATGATTGAGCAATCCTTCAACCGCTCCGCTCCTGGCACAGACGAGCAGACTTGCGCCACCCCGACTGTGACGGATCTGCTGCAATGCCTTGAGTCACAGGTATTGCCAGCTTTGCCAGTTGCCGGGCATCTGTTGCAGATCGGCTGCGCGGACCCAGAGCTGACGTTGCTGCTGGCACAGCATGCCGCACAGGTGGTGGTATGCGAATGGCGAGATGAAGTGCTCGCAAAGGCGCGTGCCCTTGTCAGCCAGGCCGGTATCGAGCATGTGCGGTTTCATCAGGCGGACGCCCTGGCATTTACATCGGCAGAGCGCTTCGATGCGATCTGCCTGATGGGCGTGCTGGCTACGATCGATGATGACAATGACGTGGCTCGCCTGGTGTTGCATGCGCTGTCCATGCTCAAACCCGACGGCCGGATCATCCTGCAGCATGATCCGGCGGGCGTGAAGGCTGTGGGCGATGCTGCCGAGCGCTCTGCGCCCCGCTGTGTTGCGCTCGTACGGTCACTTGGGTTGCGAGAGGTGTTCTGCCATCCCTTGCAGGGGGCTGTGCTGTATGGGTTCGCGCCGATCCTTGGGAAGCTGCAGGCACTCCCCATTGCAGGCCTGCGGGTGGCGTGCTACGGCAGCATGCCTTTCCACTTCCGCTCTTTGCGACCACTGGCAGCCTGCTTTGAAACCAGTTTACTGAGCCTTTCTATCGATGACGTCATGGCTTGGAAGCCTCAAGTCATCGTGGTTGCCGATGGTTGGTCGGTGGAATTCTGGCGTGATTACTGCGATGCGCACGGGGTGTTGTTGGTTGGCATGCGCCATGGCTCGGTTACCCGCTACGGTTTTGCCGAACCGCAGTATCGCTGTGCCGACTACATGTGTGGCAGCGTCTGGGATATCGAAGACACGCTGCTGTCCAATGTTCGCCCCCGTCATGGTTTCCTGCTGACGGGCAACGCCTGGGTCGACCAGGTCTTCCGCCTGGCCCCAAGGGCGCATGCCCAAGGTGAGCCCACCATCCTTTTCGCACCGACTTATAACCCGGAGATCAGCGCTGCGGTCTACTTTGGCGACCGCGTGGTGCCTTTGATCCGTTCGGTGTACCCGCGCGCGAAGATCATTATCAAGCCTCACCCCGCTATTGTTCAGCACGAGCACAGCTTTGTCGTCGACAAGGCGCTGTTCCGCAACCTCATGGGTACCTGGCGTGAACAGGCCGCAGCCGACCCCTTGGTGAGCCTGGTAGATGATCCCGAAGCCAGTATCGCTGACAGCTTTGCCGAGGCCGACATTCTTGTCGCCGACAGGTCGTCCCTGCTGTTCGAATTCATGGTGTTGGACCGCCCGATCCTGTTGTATTCCAGCGAAAAGCGAGTGGGCCATTGGCAGTACAACCCTGACGCGCCTGGCAACGCCTGGCGTGATATCGGCATGGAGTTCGCAGACGATACAGCGTTTCTCGAGCTGCTCAGCGATGCCCATCATTGCCATGCAGAGAATTGCCGCGCCGCTCAGCGCGAGCGGGTCCGGCATTTGTACGGCGACTTCCAGGACGGCCGCTCGGTAGAGCGGGTTGCGGCTGCCATTGCCACGGTCCCGCGGTTGCATGTGATTGTGGACGGTCGGCTCGGCCTACGTCCCGAGGTGGTAGAAGCGCTGGATGACCGCTTGGCGTTCAAACGCATCTCCGTGCTCCAGGGGGACGACAAGGGGGCTGCAACTGCATGGTTGGCGCAGCGCTGGGCGGATGCCCAGCAGGATCTGGGCTTCATGCTCGTGGACGGGGAGGCCGCTTACATTCCTGGTAGCGCCCATCAGGTCAGTGATGGCCTTGCGGCATTGGCCAGTGGTGAATGCGAGGCGCTGGTGTTGAGCGAACCGCAGGCTTTGCCGGCGCCGATGGCCAGTGCAGATAAGCAACAATGGATCAAGCAGCGCTTGCAAGCGGCGTTGGCACAGCGCCAAGGTCGTCAGGCATGGCAGTTGCTGCCGGCGCATGTCATGCACAGAGCGCTTGGGCAATTGCCCGATTGCGTGGATGACGAGGTGTTCTCGGTCCTCTGGCAGACATTGGGGGCACATGGTGTCCACCGTGCGTGGCAAAGTGAACTGCTCAATGTGGTGCTGGGGCCTTCGCTTATTCGCGTGGTGGGTGCGCGGCAAGCGCAGTATTTGGCAGGCCCGCAGGCTTCGCTGCAGCTTCAGCCTGCCGTGCTCGGGCACGCACGTCAGCCAACCGGCGTGGAGGTGCTCCTGTGTTGTGCGGCCGGGCAACAGTACGATGTCTTCCCTTTTACCACCGAGCTTTGGATCAACGGCCACCTGCAGTGTGAACTGCATTTCAGCGATACGCGTGCCCAGCGAGTGCTCTTGCCATACCGGCCAGACGAGCAGGGTACCACCACGGTTGAGCTGCGCAGCGCTGGTTCATTCCCGGGCATGCCCGGGCTTGCTGGCCCTTTGTCATTGTATCTGGCATTCGTCGATCCGCAGCCTGTCACAGGCCCATCGCAAGCCCATATCCATCAGATTTTCTATTCCGAAGAAACTCGAGCGATGCTCGAGCCTGGGTTTACTCCTTTCGACAATACCGGGCAGCGTCCCGATTGGGCCGAATACTGGCCGATGCGTACACTGCTGCTCGATAAGCAGCTGGACGAGAACGCGTTCTACGGCGTGTTGTCGCCAAGGTTCAAGCAGAAAACCGGCCTGAATGCCCAGCAGGTGCTTGAGTTTTGTAGCTCGGCACCTGCAGAAGCCGATGTGCTGCTGTTTCCGATGTTCTTCGATGAAAGTGCCCTGTACGAGAATGTCTTCATTCAGGGGCTTATCTATCACCCGAATATCTGGCCAGCATTTGTCGAGATGGCCCGTAGGCTTGCACCAGGCGTCGATATCGAAACTCTGGTAATGGATGCCCGGCACTCCCAGTTCTGCAACTATTTCATTGCTAAGCCGCGCTTCTGGCGCCACTGGCTAAGCCAGGCCGAAAGCATTTTCCAGGCCGCCGAGCAGGCACGCGATGCCCGGTCGCCGTCGCCCTACGGCGCTGCCTTGAATGCGCCAACCTATCATCGCGGCACTGCTGGCTACGAGAGCAAGGTCTTCGTAATGGAGCGCTTGTTGCCGTTGATTCTGGCCACGCAGGGCCAGTGGAAGGTACACGCCTATGATCATTTGAAATTGCCGGTGATGCGCCACCCAATCAATGCCGACTTCATTGAACTCAACGAGCTGAAAGTGCGGATGCGCAGCGCTGACAGCCCAGAGCTGCGTGCGGCCTATGTACAAATGCGCGACCAGATCCTGCGGCAGAAGGCTCTTGAGAAGAACCCGGAGGGTGCAGGCCTGGTAAGGCCAGTTGCAGAGACGATTCGCATCGCCATGGCGCAATACCCGCGTCTGCCAGTGCCGACCGATGTCAGCACATGGCTAGCCGAGCGTGTTCCCAGTTCCGCCCAACAACGCCTGATAAAGGCGCGCCTTGAGGATAAAGTCGCCCCCCTTATCGGTGTAGTGGTGATCGATCGTGCCGGAGATGCTGATGCACTGGCGGCAACGTTGGAGAGCTTCACGCCCGATCGTCATCTTTATGCTGATGTGAAGATCGTCGTGTTACGCCCGGGTGAGCCCCAGGAGCCGACTGCGGCCGAGGGAAAACTGCGCTTCATGCAGCTTGAGGATGATCAATTGCCTGTCATCCAGCGGGCAGTAGCCGAGGCCGGCTGCAACTGGTTCATGCTGGTTGAGGCCGGTACCACCTTTACTGCCAGTGGCTTGTTGATCGCTGCCCTCGATCTGCTCGACACACAAGGGCTTCGCGCTGTATATGGCGATGAGGTGGTGCAAGGGGACGGCGACGAGCTTGGTCTCGCGCTGCGCCCGGACCTAAATTTGGACATGCTCTTGAGCCTGCCGGCGGTGTTTGCGAGCCACTGGCTGTACAACAGCGACGCATGGCTGGCAGCCGGTGGTTTCCGCAGCGATGCAGGCCAGGCTTATGAGCTGGATTACATCCTGCGACTGATCGAAGACAAAGGTTTGGAGGGCTTGGGGCATATCAGCGAGCCTCTGCTGGTGCGTCGGCCACCTTTGCTGCAGAACTGTGCGGATACCCAGCGGGCTGTCGGCCGGCATCTGCAGGCGCGGGGTTATACGCAAGCGCGGGTTGACTCGCGGCTGCCTGGCCAACTGGATGTGCATTACGGCGCCGAGCAAGCGCTGGTCAGTATTCTACTGTCCACCCAGGGTGGTTTTGCCCGGGCGCGACGCTGCATGGAAAGCATACTCGAAAAAACGCTTTACCCGGCCTTCGAAGTGCTGTTACTGGATCACGGTAACGACGAGCCAAGTTTGCAGACCTGGCTGGCGGGTGTCGAAGGCCTTGGAACGCAGACCGTTCGGGTGCTGCGGCTGCCCCATGGGCTGTCGTTGGCCCAGGCGCGCAACCAGGCTGCATTGAGCGCGCGTGGCGAATATTTGCTCTGGCTGGATGCCGGGGTCGCGGTGCTGGAAGACGATTGGCTGCGTCGGTTGGTCAACCACGCGTTCCGCCAAGAAGTGGGGGCTGTGGGGGCCAAGCTGGTCGGTGCAGACTTCACCGTTCGCCAAGGCGGGCTGATTCTTGGTCTCAACGGCCCGGTGGGCCAGATTTTCATGGGTCAGCCGTTGCATGCCGGTGGCTATATGCAGCGGTTGCAGGTGGACCAGAACGCCGCTGCGGTCAGTGGTAAATGCCTGATGATCCGCAAAAGCAGATTCCTCGACGAAGGTGGGTTCGATGCGCGCGCCGAGTTGGCTCCTTGGGCCGATGTCGACCTGTGCCTGCGCCTCCAGGCCTCGGGATACCTCAATGTGTGGGCGCCCAGCGTTGCTTTGCTCATCAGCGATGCAGATGAGCCGATGGCCACTGCAGAGCAGGAGGAGGCCATGTACGACCGCTGGCTGCCAGTGCTGGCCCGCGACCCGGGGTACAACACCAATTTCTCCCTGAGCGCTGGCGAGGACTTTTCCATCGCCCCGGCCAACCTGAACTGGAACCCGCTGTCGTCCTGGTCGCCCATTCCGACCGTCCTGGCCGAAGTGCACCATGATCAGCACGCTGCTCAGCCTCGCTGCGCGGAGTCTCTGGCGGTGCTAGGCCGTGCTGGGCTTATCCGGAGCGTCCCAGTGGACACGCCGTTGTCACTCGCAGAACTGGAACGCTTGGCGCCGGACAGTATCGTGCTTCAGGCTCCGGTCAATCAGGAGCAGGCAGACCGCATGCGTCGCCTCCGGCTGTTGTCGAGAGCATTCAAGGTCATCGACCTGGATGACTGTCTGCGTCCAAGCGAGACCAACTGGCAGTGCGCACTGTCTCACGCCGACCGCCTGGTGGTTTCCAGCGAAGCTCTGGCGCAGGCATTTGGGTCGCTGCATGAGCGTATCGTCATGCTGCCTAACCGGCTCGACCCATTGGCCTGGGGGGGGGTGGCCAGCCATCGCGGTGCCGCTGAAAAGCCAAGGGTCGGCTGGTCTGTTGTTGGCAGCACTGTCGAAGACCTGCAATTGATAGCCCCAATGGTTCAGGCATTGGCGGGTGATTTGCACTGGATCTTCATCGGTGCATGCCCGCAAGCACTCCGCCCCTACGTGCATGAATACCATGCCGTCTCGCCGGGGGCGGACTACCCTGCGCAGTTGGCCGGGTTGAGCCTGGATCTTGCGTTGTTGCCGCTGCTGGATAACCGTGTCAACGCCTGTAAGAGCAATTTGCTGCTGCTGCAGTATGGCGCTTGTGGTATCCCAGTCGTCTGCAGCGATGTGCTGCTCGACAGCGCTGGGCTACCCGTGACGCGGGTGAAGAACAGTGAAGCGGCCTGGCGTGAGGCTGTCGGCGCGTACTTGGCCGACCCTGTAGCCTCTGCGCAAGTGGGGGATTTGCTGCGAGCCACTGTTCAGCGCGACTGGATGCTGGACGGCGAGAGCCTGCAGCGCTGGCGTGAGGCCTGGTTGCCCGATTGATCCACGGGCTTTAGCGCGCTGGAGAATGAGTTGGCCCGCCCTGCAAGGGGGTGGGCCTGACCAGCCGCTGGGCGGTGTCGCGTTGACTCATTTATTCCAACGGTGACTTGGCAGTCGAAACGTGCATCTCTAATCTATTGAGCCAGCGAGAAGCTGCAACAGCGTCCAGTGCTTGTCCCTGGGCGGTAGCTTCTATGCCGCACATTTTTGCCATTTCCATCGGGAAGCCACAATGATTGGCATTAAAAGCATCGCCAGTTACGTACCTGTCGAAGGTGTCGACAACTACGCTCAGGGCGCGAAATTCGGCAAAGACCAGGATTTCATCTTCGGTAAGATTGGTTCGACCTTCTTGCCGCGCAAGGCCGACGGCCAGGAAACTTCAGACCTGTGCGTCGAGGCTGCAAAAAATTTGTTCGCCATCAACCCAGCGCTTGACCCAGCTTCGATCGATGCCGTGATCGTGGTGACCCAGAACGGTGACGCTGAGGGCTTGCCGCACACCGCTGCAATCGTCCAGCACAAGCTTGGCTTGCCGACACATGTTGCGGCCTTCGATATCTCTCTCGGATGCTCGGGTTACGTCTATGGCATCTATGCACTGAAAGGCTTCATGGAGGCTGCTGGTCTGAAGAACGGCTTGCTCATTACTGCCGATCCGTACTCCAAAATCGTCGATCCCGAGGATCGCAATACCACCATGCTGTTCGGTGATGCCGCCACGGCAACCTGGATGGGCGAAGATGCCTACTGGCAACTGGGCAAAGCGCTGTTCGGCAGTGATGGCGCGGGTGCCGAGCACCTGCGTACCACTGATGGCAAGTTTTTCATGAACGGCCGACAAGTCTACAACTTTGCACTGATCAAGGTGCCTGCCCACCTGCACCAATTGCTCGAGGCCAATCACCTGCAGGCCGGCGATATCGATCTGTATTGCTTGCATCAGGGTAGTGCGGCGATTGTCGACGCCGTGTCGCACCGGTTCAACGAGGGTGCGCAGCGCGAATGTTTCGTCAAGGACATGGTCGAGACGGGCAATACGGTATCGTCGAGTATCCCACTTCTACTTGAAAAGCATGTGATCGGCTCACAGCACAAACGTGTGGCGTTGAGCGGTTTTGGTGTGGGGTTGTCCTGGGGTTCGGCCATTCTTGAACGTCGTGGCTGAGCCTATGTGCTTAAGGAAACGCCGCCGCATTCCGGCGGCGTTTTTGTGTGCGCCAGGCGAGACGGGGTGCGTCCAGTGCGACTCAGTTGCCCTCGGCGTGGCCTGAATTCAGGCCTGCCTGGCGGCGCTTGAATAATGGCGCCAAATCATTGATTTCAATGGGCTGGCAGGATGCCAGCAATTTTTTTTGAAAAACCGCTAAAGAAACGCGCTCTGACGAAGATAACTATTACGAAGGTTCTCTGTGCCACACCCGGCGAATTGCCAAGGCCGGAAGCCGTAGTACCCAATCCAACGAGGAATTCGTCATGGCTTTGACTGTTAACACCAACACCACCTCTCTGGGCATTCAGAAAAACCTGAATCGTGCTTCCGACGCGCTGAGCACCTCGATGACCCGTCTGTCCTCCGGTCTGAAAATCAACAGTGCCAAAGACGACGCCGCCGGCCTGCAGATCGCTACCCGCATGACCTCGCAGATCCGTGGCCAGACCATGGCGATCAAAAATGCCAACGACGGTATCTCCATCGCCCAGACCGCTGAAGGCGCGATGCAAGAGCAGACCAACATCCTGCAGCGTATGCGTGAACTGGCCGTTCAGTCTCGAAACGACTCGAACAGCGAGGAAGACCGTAATGCGCTGAACAAAGAGTTCGCGGCCATGTCCGACGAACTGACCCGTATCGCCAACAGCACCCAGCTCAACGGCAAAAACCTGCTGGACGGTACCGCTGGCACCATGACCTTCCAGGTAGGCTCCAACACTGGTACTTCGAACCAGATCACCATCACTCTGGCTTCGGGCTTCGATGCTGCCACCCTGAGCGTAGGTTCGGGTACCATCGCCATCAGCGGTACTTCGGCTAACATCGAAGCTAACTTCAGCGCTGCGGTGACCGCCATTGACGCCGCCCTGCAGAGCATCAACAGCTCGCGTGCCGACCTGGGTGCCGCTCAGAACCGTCTGACCAGCACCATCAACAACCTGCAGAACATCAACGAAAACGCCGAAGCTGCTCGTGGCCGTGTACAGGATACCGACTTCGCCGCAGAAACCGCCCAGTTGACCAAGCAGCAAACTCTGCAGCAGGCCTCCACTTCGGTTCTGGCCCAGGCCAACCAGCTGCCATCGGCAGTACTGAAACTGCTGGGTTAATCTTTCCGGTAGTGTTCGGCGGAGCGGCGCGATTCACGTGCTTCTCCGCTTTTTCATTACGAGGTGCTGGCAATGGATATGAGCGTCAAGTTGAATCTGTCGTACCCGGCCGTTCGCCCGGTGGAGCAGGTTGCAGATCGGTCGGCGTTCCGGTCCGTCGAAGCGACTCTGAAGGGCGACGATATCGAACCTAACGGAATCAAGCCTGCGACTGATGTCGAAAAGGTCAAAAGCGCAGTTTCTGAAATTGAAAAATTCATGACGTCGACCCGACGTAATCTGGAGTTCTCCATGGATGAAGAATCCGGCAAAATCGTGGTCAAGGTCATTGCAAGTGAAACAGGTGAAGTCATTCGTCAATTGCCTTCCGAGGAGGCCTTGCGAATTGCCAGCAGCCTGAGTGATGTCAATAGTCTTCTGTTCGATGCCAAGGTCTGACTGGCCACTGGCGTCGAAGTGGTGAGGGTCGGATCCGCAGGAGTGGCTCTGACGTAAAGTAGAGGGAAAAGAGCATGGCAACGATTACGCCTAGTACGGGCCTGGGTTCTGGTCTGAACATCACCGAGATCGTAACCGCCCTTGTGCAGGCAGACACGGCCGCCAAGCAGGCGCAGATTACTCGGCAGACGAGCAACAACACTGCTTACATCTCTGGGGTTGGCGCGCTGCGTAGTGCCCTCACTGCCTTCACCACGGCCATGAGCAAGCTCAATGACAAGACCGCGCCGTCCTTTAACGCTTACGCGGCTACCTCAGCCAGTGAAACCGTGGTCAAGGCTACCGCCAGCAACACAGCAGTAGCCGGTACTTATAACGTAGAGGTGAAGAACCTCGCCACCAGTTCAAAGGTGGCAAGCCAGTCATTTAGCGGAGGAGCGAGCACCGCCATTCCCGCTGGTGAATTGAGCATCAGCCAGAACGGCAAGACCTACAAGCTTACAGTAGGTGATGGTGCGACACTGCAGACGGTGCGTGACCAGATCAACAAAGAGTTGGGGGGCGACGGCCTGTCGGCGAACATTGTCTCTGGCAAGGATGGTGCGCGTCTGGTACTTGGCTCGACAACAACCGGGGCGGGGAGTGATATTTCTGTCAGCGGTATTGCTGAGTTGGAAATTGATGGCACCCAATCGATGGCGGACAATGGCGCGGGTTACATCGACTCGGTCGCCAAAGACGCGTTGATCAAGATTGATGGCCTGGAGGTTTCCAGTGCATCGAATACAGTCAAGGATGCCGTCAGTGGCCTTACGCTCGAGCTGACCGGCAAAAGTGCTGAGAACGTGACCACTCGCGTGACGGTTGCCGGCAACAATGACGGCCTGAAGACCTCTGTTCAAAGCTTCGTTGACGCTTATAACACCCTGCAGAAAGCCATCACTTCGCTCACCAGCACCAGTCAAGATGAGGATGGCAATACCATTCTGGGGTCTTTGACCAATGACCCGACCACTCGCTCCCTGCTGGCGGACATCCGGGGCGTGCTGTCTGAGGTTGGTAGCGGCGACCGTTTGACCACGCTGGGGCAGTTGGGTATCAACACTCAAAAAGACGGTACCCTGGAGTTCAACAGCACCAAGTTTACTGCTGCTCTGAACGATAAGAAGCTTGGCCCTGAGATCCAGGAGTTGTTCACCGGTACCGATGGTGTCTTCGAGCGGATGAAGAAAGCTATCGATCCCTATAATGCCACGGATGGTAGCCTAGCCAGTCGTAAATCCAGCCTGGACAAGATTGCCAAAAACCTAGGCGACCAACAAGCCGCCTTGGACCGTCGCACAGAGTCCTTGACTGAATCGCTGACCAAGAAATACGTCGCCCTCGACACCGCCCTGGGCAAGATGAAAGCCCAGGCCGACCAGATCACCTCGATCTTCGAGGCGATCAACGCCCAGGCCAAGAAGTCCTGACCGCCTGAGTCTGCCAAAAGCCCGGCGGCGTCCTGTGGATGCCCGGGCTTTTCGCTTTTCCGCTAAAGTTTTTTGACGGCCCGGCGATACACAGGATACAAGCAATCTTTTTCGCTGCAACGAGGTAGATCCATGAACCCGATGTTGGCCCTTCGGCAATACCAGAAAGTCAATGGCGTGGCGCAGACTTCCGTCGCCAGCCCACATCGATTGGTACAAATGCTGATGCAAGGTGGGCTCGATCGCCTAGCGCAAGCCAAGGGCGCCATAGCGCGCAAGGATGTAGCCCAAAAAGGCATCCTCATTGGCAAGGCTATCGACATCATCGGCGGCCTGCGTGAAGGGCTGGATCTTGAAAACCATGCTGACACCCTGGCTGACCTGGATAACCTCTACACCTACATGAGCCGTCGCTTGATCGAGGCGAACGTGAAAAGTGATCCGGCGATCATCGATGAAGTGGCGCGTCTGCTGATTACCGTCAAGGAAGGCTGGGACGCGATCGGCGACGAGTCGACAGCTTCCTGAATCAGGAGAGAGACATGAGCGAGGTGATCGAACGTATCGAACACACCCGAGACGCCTTGCTGGCGGCGTTGGCGGATCGGGACTGGAGTGCGGTCGGCGAACTGGACCTCGAGTGCCGGTTGTGTGTTGATGATGTGCTTGCCGAGGCTCGTGAAAACGAGGCTCAGATACGGGGAAGCCTGGAGCAGCTACTGGCCGTTTACCGGCAGCTAATCGAGGTTGCAAGTGGCGAACGTCAATCCTTGGTTGAAGAAATGACGAAAATCCGTCAGGCGAAAAACGCCGCGAAGGTATACCATCTCTTCTCGTAACCACGGACGTTGCAAACAAACCGAGCGCCATTAATTTGACTGGCACAGGTTTTTTGACTTAACTAGTGGCTGTTTTCGAATTCCAGACGTCCGAACACTGACCATTCAGTCGGAATGATGTCGAGCACGCCCTGCAGGGCGCCGATATGACTAGGGAAGTTGCTATTGCATGTGGCGTGAAACCAAGATCCTGCTGATCGATGACGACAGCGCGCGCCGCCGCGACCTCGCGGTGGTGCTGAACTTTCTCGGCGAAGAAAACCTCGCGTGCGCCAGCCACGACTGGCAGCAGGCGGTGGAGCCTTTGGCCTCGAGCCGTGAAGTGCTGTGCGTGCTTATCGGCGCTGTAAACGCCCCCGGCAATGTGCTTGGGTTGCTTAAGACAGTGGCTGCATGGGATGAGTTCCTTCCAGTTTTGCTTTTAGGTGAAATTTCTTCCGCAGAGTTCCCGGAAGACCTTCGCCGCCGCGTGCTTTCCAACCTGGAAATGCCGCCCAGCTACAGCCAGTTGCTGGATTCGCTGCACCGTGCCCAGGTCTACCGCGAGATGTATGACCAAGCGCGTGAGCGCGGCCGCCAGCGTGAGCCCAACCTGTTCCGCAGCCTGGTGGGCACCAGCCGGGCCATCCAGCATGTGCGGCAGATGATGCAGCAGGTGGCCGATACCGACGCCAGTGTGCTGATCCTGGGTGAGTCGGGTACCGGCAAAGAGGTGGTCGCACGCAACCTGCACTACCACTCCAAGCGCCGCGAAGCGCCGTTCGTACCGGTCAACTGCGGCGCGATCCCCGCCGAGTTGCTGGAAAGCGAACTGTTCGGCCACGAGAAGGGCGCCTTCACCGGGGCGATCACCAGCCGTGCCGGGCGTTTCGAGCTGGCCAACGGCGGCACCCTGTTCCTCGACGAAATCGGCGACATGCCGTTGCCGATGCAGGTCAAGCTGCTGCGCGTGCTGCAGGAGCGCACCTTCGAGCGCGTGGGCAGCAACAAGACCCAGAGCATTGATGTGCGCATCATTGCCGCTACGCACAAGAACCTCGAGAACATGATCGAGGACGGCACCTTCCGCGAAGACCTGTACTACCGGCTGAACGTGTTCCCCATCGAGATGGCGCCGCTGCGCGAGCGGGTGGAAGACATTCCGCTGCTGATGAACGAGCTGATCTCGCGCATGGAGCACGAGAAACGCGGTTCCATCCGCTTCAATTCCGCCTCGATCATGTCGTTGTGCCGCCATGGCTGGCCGGGCAACGTTCGGGAGCTGGCCAACCTCGTTGAGCGCATGGCCATCATGCACCCTTACGGGGTGATCGGCGTTTCCGAGCTGCCGAAGAAATTCCGCTATGTCGATGATGAAGACGAGCAGATGGTCGATAGCCTGCGCACCGACCTGGAAGAGCGTGTGGCGATCAATGGCCATACGCCTAACTTCAGCAACCCGGCGATGCTCCCCCCTGAAGGCCTGGACCTCAAGGATTACCTGGGGAGCCTGGAGCAGGGGTTGATCCAGCAGGCACTGGACGATGCCAACGGGATAGTGGCACGCGCGGCTGAACGGCTGCGTATTCGCCGGACCACCTTGGTCGAGAAAATGCGCAAGTACGGCATGAGCCGCCAGGGCGGTGAGGAGCAGGCAGAGGATTGAAGCCTGGCGGTCGCCTGCAATGGCCTCTTCGCGGGCTTGCCCGCTCCCACAGGCCCAGCGCTGGATTCGAGCCATGCACTGAACCTGTGGGAGCGGGCAAGCCCGCGAAGAGGCCGGTACAGGTTGCAGCAAAACCCTATCCCCGGCACGGCTATTGCTACACCGCTGGCACCACACCGTTTTTATGACGGTCAGCCACGCGAGAGAGCACGATGCCCCAGGCCGCCAAACTATCCCGAGCCCCCGGTCAGCAGGGGCATACCCCGGTCGAGCAGGACAGCCGCCAGGGTATCGAGCACACCTTCGCCCTGTTCAATCAGGTGTCCAGCCAGCTGAGCCAGTCCTACAGCCTGCTCGAAGCCCGGGTCAGCGAGCTGAAGGGCGAACTGGCGGTAGTCAGCGCCCAGCGCATCGACGAACTGAGTGAAAAGGAACGCCTGGCCAACCGCCTGCAGAACCTGCTGGACCTGCTGCCTGGCGGGGTGATCGTGATCGATGGCCAAGGCCTTGTGCGTGAAGCCAACCCGGCCGCCTGCCAACTGCTCGGCGAACCGTTGCTCGGCCAGCTGTGGCGCCAGGTGATTGCCCGCAGCTTTGCACCGCGCAAGGACGACGGCCATGAAGTCTCGCTACGCGATGGCCGGCGCCTGTCCATCGCCACCCGTTCCCTGGACGCCGAGCCTGGCCAGTTGGTGCTGCTCAACGACCTGACTGAAACCCGACGTCTGCAGGACCAGTTGGCGCGCCATGAGCGCCTGTCGGCGCTGGGGCGCATGGTCGCCTCGCTGGCACATCAGATCCGTACCCCCTTGTCGGCAGCCATGCTCTACGCCAGCCATCTGGCCGACAGCGCGCACGCACTGGATGCCGAAACCCGCCAGCGCTTTGCCGCAACCCTGAAAGAGCGCCTGCACGAACTGGAACACCAGGTGCGCGACATGCTGGTATTCGCCCGTGGCGAGCTGCCGCTGGGCGATCGGCTCACCCCCAAGGCCCTGTTCCAGGCCTTGCAGCAGGCCGCCCAGGCCCATGTGCAGGGGCACGCCGTGCGCTGGCAGTGCGACAGCCATCTGGGTGAGCTGCTCTGCAATCGGGACACCCTGGTGGGGGCGTTGCTCAACCTGATCGAGAATGCCTTGCAGGCCAGCGAAGGCCCGGCGCAGTTGAAAGTGCACCTGTACCGCCGCCAGCGCACCCTGCACCTGTGCGTGAGTGATGCCGGCAGCGGCATCGACGCCAGCTTGTTGGCGCGCCTGGGTGAGCCGTTTCTGACCACCAAGGCCACCGGCACCGGCCTGGGGCTGGCGGTGGTCAAGGCGGTGGTGCGGGCGCACCAGGGCAGCCTGAGCCTGCGCTCCAAGGTCGGTCGCGGCACCTGTGTGCGGGTCGAGCTGCCGTTGATCGACGGGCAGTCGGCGGAGGGTGTGTAATGGCGATCAAGGTGCTGCTGGTCGAGGACGACCGCGTATTGCGCCAGGCCCTGGGTGACACGCTGGCAATCGGCGGCTTTGCCTACCAGGCAGTCGGAAGTGCCGAGGAAGCCCTGGAGGCCGTGCACGATGGCGCCTTCAGCCTGGTGGTGAGCGATGTGAACATGCCCGGCATGGATGGCCACCAGTTGCTCGCGCAGTTGCGCCGCCAGCAACCACAGTTGCCGGTGTTGTTGATGACCGCGCATGCAGCGGTCGAGCGTGCGGTGGAGGCCATGCGCCAAGGGGCTGCCGATTACCTGGTCAAACCGTTCGAGCCCAAGGCGCTGCTCAGCCTGGTCGAGCGGCATGCGGCCGGCCGGGTCACGGGCGAAGAGGGGCCGGTGGCCTGCGAGCCGGCTAGCCGCCAGCTTCTGGAACTGGCGGCGCGCGTGGCGCGCAGCGATTCCACCGTGCTGATTTCCGGTGAGTCTGGTACCGGCAAGGAAGTGCTGGCGCGCTACATTCACCAGCAATCCCCACGGGCGGCCCAGCCCTTTGTGGCGATCAACTGCGCGGCGATCCCCGACAACATGCTCGAAGCCACCTTGTTCGGGCACGAAAAGGGCGCCTTTACCGGTGCCATTGCCTCCCAGCCCGGCAAGTTCGAGCAGGCCGAGGGCGGCACCTTGCTGCTCGACGAAATTTCGGAAATGCCCATGGCACTGCAGGCCAAGCTGTTGCGGGTGCTGCAGGAGCGCGAGGTAGAGCGGGTAGGCGGGCGCAAGCCGGTCAGTCTCGATATTCGGGTATTGGCCACCACCAACCGCGACCTGGCTGGCGAGGTGGCCGCGGGGCGTTTCCGTGAAGACCTGTATTACCGGCTTTCGGTCTTCCCCCTGGCCTGGCGCCCGCTGCGCGAGCGCCCTGGCGACATTTTGCAACTGGCCGAGCGCCTGCTGGCGCGGCATGTGGCGAAGATGAAGCATGCCCCGGTGCGCTTGTCGGCGCAGGCACAGGCCTGTTTGCAAGGTTACGCCTGGCCGGGCAACGTCCGTGAACTGGACAACGCCCTGCAGCGGGCGCTGATTCTGCAGCAGGGCGGGGTGATCGAAGTGGCGGATTTCTGTCTGGCAGGCGCCATTCCCTTGTCAGATGGCAATGAGCCATTACCCGCGGTCGCCGCTGAAGCCAGCGGCCTGGGGGATGACATGCGCCGCCACGAGTACCAGATGATCATCGATACCCTGCGCGCCGAGCGTGGCCGCCGCAAGGAAGCCGCCGAACGGCTCGGCATCAGCCCGCGCACCCTGCGCTACAAACTGGCGCAGATGCGCGATGCCGGGTTTGACGTCGAGGCCAGCTTGTTCGGCTGACAGGCCCAGTTCGCACGCGCGACGCGGCCTGTGTGGGAGCGGGCGCGCCCGCGAAGAATCCAACGCGCTGCATGGCACCGGCTGCGCCGGTGTTCGCGGGCAAGCCCGCTCCCACAGGGGTGTGATGTTGCCTGAACGATAGAGGCTGGCACCTTTGTTGCTTTACGTAGGCTATTCGCTGCATGGGTGTCAAAAAAATGCGGCCGCAGGAGAGAGAAGGGTCATGAGCCAAGGTGTTGAATTCAATCGTCTGATGCTGGATATGCGCGCCATGCAGGCCGACGCCATGTCGCTGCCCAAGGTCACCGCTGCCCCCGAGCTGGCGCCAGGTCAAAGCACCTTTGCCGACATGCTCGGCCAGGCCATTGGCAAGGTGCATGAAACCCAGCAAGCCTCGACCCAGTTGGCCAACGCCTTCGAAATCGGCAAGAGCGGCGTCGACCTCACCGACGTGATGATCGCTTCGCAGAAGGCCAGCGTGTCGATGCAGGCCATGACCCAGGTACGCAACAAGCTAGTCCAGGCGTACCAGGACATCATGCAGATGCCGGTTTGAGGACGGATGTAACCCATGGCTGAAGCAGTCGTCGATAACGCCCCCGCCAAGGCTGGTTCGCCAGCGACCAAGCCGCCGCTGTTCGGCATGGCGTTTCTGGAAAACATCGCGCAGATGCCCATGCTGCGGCAGGTCGGCCTCATGGTCGGCCTGGCGGCCAGCGTGGCGATCGGCTTTGCCGTGGTGCTGTGGTCGCAGCAACCCGATTACCGTCCGCTGTACGGCAGCTTGTCGGGCATGGACACCAAGCAGGTCATGGACACCCTGGCTGCGGCCGACATTCCGTACAACGTCGAACCCAATTCTGGCGCCTTGCTGGTCAAGTCCGATGACCTCGCCCGTGCACGCCTGAAACTGGCCGCGGCGGGCGTGGCACCAAGCGACGGCAACGTGGGCTTCGAACTGCTCGACAAGGAGCAGGGCCTGGGCACCAGCCAGTTCATGGAGGCTACCCGCTACCGCCGCAGCCTGGAAGGCGAGCTGGCGCGCACCGTGTCGAGCCTGAACAACGTCAAGGCCGCCCGCGTTCACCTGGCCATTCCGAAAAGCTCGGTGTTCGTGCGCGACGAACGCAAGCCCAGCGCTTCGGTACTGGTCGAGTTGTACCCAGGCCGCGCCTTGGAACCCGGGCAGGTGATGGCTATCGTCAACCTGGTCGCCACCAGCGTGCCGGAGCTGGACAAGTCACAGGTCACCGTGGTGGACCAGAAGGGCAACCTGCTGTCCGAGCAGATCCAGGATTCTGCGCTGACCCAGGCTGGCAAGCAGTTCGACTACAGCCGCCGGGTGGAAAGCATGCTCACCCAGCGTGTGCACAACATTTTGCAGCCGGTGCTGGGCAACGACCGCTACAAGGCCGAAGTGTCCGCCGACCTGGACTTCAGCGCGGTCGAGTCCACTTCCGAGCAGTTCAACCCCGACCAACCAGCGCTGCGCAGTGAGCAGTCGGTTGATGAGCAACGTGCCAGCAGCCAAGGCCCGCAGGGCGTGCCTGGGGCGCTGAGCAACCAGCCGCCCGGTGCGGCCACGGCACCGCAGACCACCGGTGGCGCCGCCACCCCGGCAGCGGCCATTCAGCCTGGGCAACCGCTGGTCGATGCCAATGGCCAGCAGATCATGGACCCGGCCACCGGCCAGCCGATGCTCGCGCCGTACCCGTCGGACAAGCGTCAGCAAAGCACGAAGAACTTCGAGCTGGACCGCTCGATCAGCCACACCCGCCAGCAGCAAGGGCGCATGACCCGTCTGTCGGTGGCCGTGGTGGTCGACGACCAGGTCAAGATCGACCCGGCGACTGGTGACACCACCCGTGCCCCGTGGGGTAGCGAAGACCTGGCGCGCTTTACCCGCCTGGTGCAGGACGCCGTTGGTTTCGATGCCAGCCGTGGCGACAGCGTGACGGTGATCAACGTGCCGTTCGCGGCCGACCGTGGCGAGGAAATTGCCGACATCGCCTTTTACCAGCAGCCGTGGTTCTGGGATATCGTCAAGCAGGTGTTGGGCGTAGTGTTCATCCTGGTGCTGGTATTCGGTGTACTGCGGCCGGTGTTGAACAACATTACAGGGGGCGGCAAGCAAGCTGCCCCGGATAGCGACATGGAGCTGGGCGGCATGATGGGTCTGGATGGCGAACTGGCCAACGACCGCGTCAGCTTGGGTGGCCCGACAAGCATTCTGCTGCCTAGCCCAAGCGAGGGTTACGAGGCACAGCTCAACGCAATCAAAGGCCTGGTGGCCGAAGACCCGGGCCGTGTTGCCCAGGTCGTGAAAGAGTGGATCAACGCCGATGAGTGATAACCGAGCCGTTACCGCCAAGCTGAGCCGCGTGGACAAGGCGGCGATCCTGTTGCTCTCGCTGGGTGAAACCGATGCGGCGCAGGTGCTCCGGCACATGGGCCCCAAGGAGGTACAGCGGGTAGGTGTGGCCATGGCGCAGATGGGCAATGTGCACCGTGACCAGGTCGAGCAGGTGATGAGCGAGTTCGTCGACATTGTCGGCGACCAGACCAGCCTGGGCGTGGGCTCCGATGCCTATATCCGCAAGATGCTCAACCAGGCGCTGGGCGAGGACAAGGCCAACGGCCTGGTCGACCGCATCCTGCTGGGTGGCAACACCAGTGGCCTGGACAGCCTGAAGTGGATGGAGCCGCGCGCCGTGGCCGATGTGATCCGCTACGAGCACCCGCAGATCCAGGCCATCGTGGTCGCCTACCTCGACCCCGACCAGGCCGGCGAGGTACTGAGCAACTTCGACCACAAGGTGCGCCTGGACATCGTGCTGCGCGTGTCGTCGCTCAACACTGTGCAGCCAGCGGCCTTGAAGGAATTGAACCAGATTCTGGAGAAGCAGTTCTCGGGCAACTCCAACGCCGCGCGCACCACCCTGGGTGGCATCAAGCGCGCCGCCGACATCATGAACTTCCTCGACAGCTCCGTGGAAGGCGCGTTGATGGACGCGATCCGCGAAATCGACAGCGACCTGTCGGAGCAGATCGAAGACCTGATGTTCGTCTTCAACAACCTGGCCGATGTCGACGACCGCGGTATCCAGGCGCTGCTGCGCGAGGTGTCGTCTGACGTGCTGGTGGTATCGCTCAAGGGTGCCGACGAGCGCGTCAAGGACAAGATCTTCAAGAACATGTCCAAGCGTGCCTCGGAGTTGCTGCGCGACGACCTGGAGGCCAAGGGCCCGGTGCGGGTCAGCGATGTGGAAACGGCGCAAAAGGAAATCCTCACCATTGCCCGGCGCATGGCCGAAGCCGGCGAGATCGTGCTTGGCGGCAAAGGCGCCGAGGAAATGATCTGATTCGTACGCGACCCAGTGGCCGACGCTTTCCTTTGTAGGAGCGGGTTTACCCGCGAAGACGTCGGCCTTGGAGATCGAGGTTGTCGCTGCCGACGCATTCGCGGGTAAACCCGCTCCTACAAGGGGTGTGTCGGCTGAACATGGTTTGAGAACATGACAGCATGCCCACCAAAGAACACCACCCCAGCGACCTGATCCGTGCCCGCGACCTCGAGGGTGTGGATGTATGGGCGTTGCCCAGTTTTGACCCGCAACCCGAGCCCCAGCCTGAGCCAGAACCCGAGGTGGTCGAGGACGAAATCGAGGAAGTGCCGCTGGAAGAAGTCCAGCCACTGACCCTGGAAGAGCTCGAAGCCATACGCCAGGAAGCCTACAACGAGGGCTTCGCCACCGGTGAGCGCGAGGGCTTCCATAGCACCCAGCTGAAGGTGCGTCAGGAGGCCGAAGAGGCGCTCAAGGCCAAGCTCGACAGCCTTGAGCGGCTGATGAGCAACCTGATGGCGCCGATTGCCGAGCAAGACACACAGATCGAAAAGCAGCTGGTGCATCTGGTCGCGCACATGACCCGCCAGGTGATCGGCCGTGAGCTGCGCACCGACTCCAGCCAGATCACCCAGGTGTTGCGCGAGGCACTCAAGCTGCTGCCCATGGGCGCGGACAACATTCGTATTCACCTCAACCCGCAGGATTTCGAGCTGGCCAAGGCCCTGCGCGAACGGCACGAGGAAAACTGGCGGCTATTGGAAGACAGCGCCTTGTTACCGGGTGGTTGCCGCATCGAAACCGCGCACAGCCGCATCGACGCGAGCATGGAAACGCGTACCGAAAAGGCCGTGGCGCAGTTGTTCGACCAGTTGCACGACCATTCCCTGCACCCGGCTCAACCCGATCTGGCGATAGACCTGGATGCGCCGGTCGAGCCTGCCGTGGACAACCCTGATGCGCCTTGAACGCACCAGTTTCAGCAAGCGCCTGGGCAGTTACGCCGAGGCCATTGCGCTGCCCGCCCAGCCCATCGTCGAAGGCCGCCTGCTGCGCATGGTCGGCCTTACCCTGGAGGCCGAAGGTCTGCGTGCCGCCGTTGGTAGCCGCTGCCTGGTGATCAACGACGACAGTTATCACCCGGTGCAGGTCGAGGCCGAGGTCATGGGCTTTGCCGGGTCCAAGGTGTTCCTCATGCCGGTGGGCAGCATTGTCGGCATTGCCCCGGGCGCACGCGTGGTGCCGCTGGATGACGGCGGCCGCCTGCCCATGGGCATGAGCATGCTCGGCCGGGTACTGGACGGTGCGGGCCGCGCGCTGGATGGCAAGGGCGGAATGAAAGCCGAGGATTGGGTGCCGATGGACGGCCCGGTGATCAACCCGCTCAACCGCGACCCGATCAGCAAACCGCTGGATGTGGGTATTCGCAGCATCAACGGCCTGCTGACCGTCGGCCGGGGTCAGCGCCTGGGCCTGTTTGCCGGTACTGGCGTGGGTAAATCGGTATTGCTGGGCATGATGACCCGCTTCACCGAAGCGGAAATCATCGTGGTCGGCCTGATTGGCGAGCGGGGCCGCGAGGTCAAGGAATTCATCGAGCACATTCTCGGTGAGGAGGGGCTCAAGCGCTCCGTGGTGGTCGCCTCGCCGGCCGACGATGCCCCCCTGATGCGCCTGCGCGCCGCCATGTACTGCACGCGCATTGCCGAGTACTTCCGCGATAAAGGCAAGAATGTGCTGTTGCTGATGGATTCGCTGACCCGTTTTGCCCAGGCCCAGCGGGAAATTGCCCTGGCCATTGGCGAGCCGCCGGCCACGCGGGGTTATCCGCCGTCGGTGTTTGCCAAGCTGCCCAAGCTGGTGGAGCGGGCGGGTAATGGCTTGCCGGGCGGTGGCTCGATCACCGCGTTCTATACCGTGCTGTCCGAAGGTGACGATCAGCAAGACCCCATCGCGGATTCGGCGCGTGGTGTGCTTGACGGGCACTTCGTGCTGTCGCGGCGCCTCGCGGAGGAAGGCCATTACCCGGCCATCGATATCGAAGCCTCGATCAGCCGGGTGATGCCGCAGGTGGTGGATGCCGACCACTTGCGCCAGGCGCAGAAATTCAAGCAGCTGTGGTCGCGCTTGTCGCAAAGCCGCGACCTGATCAGCGTGGGTGCTTATGTGGCGGGCGGCGATCCGGAGACTGACCTGGCGATTGCCCTGCAGTCGAAGCTGGTGGGCTTCTTGCGCCAGGGCCTGCGTGAAAACGTGAGTATGGCGCAGAGCCGTGAAGAGCTGGGGGCGATCTTCACGCCCCCGGCCGGCTGATAGGCCATGGCCCTCCCTGGGCGCGCCGCGCGCCTGGCGCCGGTGGTGGACATGGCCGAAGAGGCCGAGCGCAAGGCCGCCCAGCGGCTGGGCCATTTCCAGCAGCAAGTTGCCGTCGCCCAGGCCAAGCTGGCCGAACTGGAGCGGTTTCGCGAAGACTACCAGCAGCAGTGGATCAACCGCGGTGGGCAGGGGGTCAATGGCAACTGGCTGGTGAACTACCAGCGCTTCCTTGGCCAGTTGGAAACGGCGATGACTCAGCAGCGGCAGAGCCTGGTCTGGCACCAGAACAACCTCGACAATGCCCGTGGCGCGTGGCAGCAGGCCTACGCCCGGGTGGAGGGGCTGCGCAAGCTGGTGCAGCGTTACCTGGACGAGGCCCGCCGCGCCGAGGACAAGCGTGAGCAGCGCCTGCTGGACGAGTTGTCCCAGCGCCTGCCGCGGCAAGATCAGTTCTGAATCCGTAGCGTCGCGTTGTGGAGCGGCCTGTGGGCGCCGTGTTCTTGCCGCCCGTGCCATCGCCTGCTAAACCTTCAACAAGCTGTACCCGCCATCATCGAAGGAACGCTCGCATGGCAGTAGAAACTGATTTCACGCAGGCCGGGAAAACGCTGACGATCAAGATCAAAGGACGCTTCGATTTCAGCATGCTTCAGGCATTTCGCGGCGCTTATGAGCGCCAACCAGGTGGGCACGATCGCGTGGTTGTTGATCTGAAAGACACGACCCACCTCGACAGTTCGGCCCTGGGCATGCTGTTGCTGCTGCGCGACCATGCGGGCGAAACGGTCGAGGTGGAAGTGATGAATCCCAGCTCCGATGTGCGCAAGATTCTCGCCATCTCCAATTTCGAAAAACTCTTCAAGATCAGCTGAGCGCCGACATGCCGGCCGAACAGGCATTGACCGTACTGGTTGCCGAGGACGGTGCCGCCGACCGTCTGTTGCTGGCGCAGATCGTGCGCCGCCAGGGGCACGAGGTTGTCACTGCGGAAAATGGTGAGCAGGCCGTGGCGCTGTTCGTCGAGCGGCGCCCGCAGTTGGTGCTGCTGGATGCGCTGATGCCGGTCATGGACGGCTTCGAGGCGGCGCGGCAGATCAAGGCCCTGGCCGGCGAGGCGCTGGTGCCGATCATTTTCCTCACCTCGCTGAACGAGGAGGAGGCCCTGGTGCGTTGCCTGGAAGCGGGCGGCGATGACTTCATGGCCAAGCCCTACAGCGCGGTAATACTGGCAGCCAAGATCCGCGCCATGGACCGCCTGCGTCGGTTGCAGGGTACCGTGCTGGCGCAGCGCGACCAAATCGCCCGGCACCACCACCACTTGCTCAACGAACAGCGGGTGGCCAAGGCCGTGTTCGACAAGGTGGCGCATGCCGGCTGCCTGGCGGCGCCGAACATCCGCTACCTGCAATCACCCTACGCCTTGTTCAATGGTGACCTGATGCTGGCGGCCTTCACGCCGGCCGGCGACATGCGTGTACTGCTGGGTGATTTTACCGGCCACGGCTTGCCGGCTGCGGTGGGTGCCATGCCGCTGGCGGAGGTGTTCTACGGCATGACCGCCAAGGGCTACGGCATGGCCGAGGTCCTGCGCGAGATGAACGCCAAGCTCAAGCGTATTCTGCCGGTCGACATGTTCTGCTGCGCGGTGCTGCTGAATCTGAGCATGCAGTGTGGCGCAGTAGAGGTATGGAATGGCGGCATGCCTGACGTCTACCACCTCTCGCTGGATGGCCAGGTGTTGTCGGTGCTGCAGTCTCGGCACCTGCCGCTGGGTATTCTGGCGGCCGAACGCTTCGATGCCAGCACAGAGATGTTGCCGCTGGTGCCAGGGGAGCGCCTGTTCCTGCTGTCGGACGGGGTGCTGGAAACTGCCGACGAGCAGGAGCGCCTGTTCGGCGAGCGGCGCCTGCGCGAGGTGCTGAACGCCAATCGTGACCCGGCCTGCTTGTTCGACGAGCTGCTGTTGGCCCTGGAGCGTTTTGGAGGGCACCCGCGCGACGATATCAGCCTGTGCGATATCCGCATGTTCGGTGCCAAAGAGCGGCCACCGATGCCGGTGGTCTACGCTGACAGCGGCCGGTCAAGCCCGCAGGACTGGTCGTTGGCGTTCGAGGTGCGGGGTGCCAGCCTCAAAAGTTTCAACCCGGTGCCCTACATGGTGCAGTTGTTGCAGGAAATACCCGGCTTGCGAGCGCGCACTGGCCACCTGCACAGCGTGCTCAGCGAGTTGTATTCCAATGCGCTGGAGCATGGCGTGCTCGGTCTGGATTCGCAGCTCAAATGCGATGTGCAGGGCTTTGCCGACTATTATCAAGAACGGGCGCGGCGCCTGGCATCGCTGGCTGAAGGTTGTGTAAGCATCCGTTTCAGGGTTGAACCGCGTGGCCAGGGTGGGCGTCTGAGTATCGAAGTCAGCGACAGCGGCGCTGGTTTCGATGTGCCGAGCGTACTGGCACGGGCTGTGCCGGACCACGGCCTGAGTGGGCGTGGCCTGAACCTGGTGCGGCAGCTGGCCGGTAATGCGCGCTGGGCAGAGGGTGGGCGGTGTGCGCAGGTGGAATTCGAATGGTGAGCCCCGGGCGGGCTTGGGCATAATCTGCTTGATCAGGGAGTGAGCAAGTGACGGACATGCATATCGATCACCGGGTCCTCAACGACCTGCGTGAGGTCATGGAGGATGGCTATCTCAAGTTGGTGGAGACATTTCTCGAGGACTCGGAGCGCCGCGTGGGGCAACTGCAAGCGGCCAAAAGTGCCCCCGAACTCAGGGCGGCTGCGCATAGCTTCAAAGGCAGCAGCAGCAATATGGGCGCGATGGTTTTGGCCAGCCTGTGCCAGCAGCTTGAAGAGCGAGCGCAGCGGCCGCCGCTGTACGGCATCGAGGACCTGATCAGCCGCATTGACCTGGAGTACAAGGAGGTAGAGCGCTTTTATCGCGCAGAGAAAGCTCGCATTTCTGCAGGCTGACGGCTAGTTGGCGCGAGTCTTGCTTTTCCCTGCCAGGAAGATACTCACGTTCTGGCGCGGAGACCGCTCGATGCCTGTCGCACCCAACCCTTTGTTGCAAGCCAATGCCCCCGCCAGTAGCGCGCGTTCAACTGCCCTGCAGGCAGACAAACCCGTGCAGGCGTTGGGCGACAAGGGCGACGGCTTCGACCAGGTCATGGCCCGGCAGCGGCGCAACCCGCCGGCTGGGACCGATGACAAGGTTGCCCAGGCCAGGCCCAAGGACAAGCCGGAAGCGGCTGTTGGCGGCAAGAAAGACCCGGGCAGCAAGGCAGCGGTTGCCGATGACGGCAACAAATTGCCAGATGACGATACCGCCCAGGCCGATACCGGGCTAACGGACGCCAGCCTGGTGGCCGGGCAGGTCACCGATGGCCAGCCCGGCGGGCAGTTGATCCAGGCCCAGGCCGAGGCGGTGACGCCCGTGTTGCAAGCCGCCACGGCGCAAGCCCAACTGGCCACCGCAGTGCCGGCAGAACCCACCGAAGAAGCCTTCGACCCTGACGCCGACCCCTTGGCCAACCTGCCAACCCTGCGCCTGGCGCTGGAGCACAGCGCCCAGGCCAAAGGCAGTGCTTCCGCACATGCCCTTGATCCGGCTCAGGCCCAGGGCGATGACGGCCGCGCTGCCGTCAATAGCTTGACGACTCTGGTCGAGCAAAGCGAGGGCGACGCTACCGAGTCCGGTGACGGGGCGTTCGGTGCCTTGCTCGAAGATGGCCTGAAAGACACCAAGAGCGCTGCCAGCGACACCCGTATCGACGACTTCGCCAATCGCCTGGCCAGCCTGACCCAGGCAGCCACGGCCAAGACCGCCAACGCGGTGCCGGCCAGTGCCAGCCCGCTGCACCAGCCCTTGCCGATGAACCAGAATGCGTGGGCCGAGGGCCTGGTCAACCGGGTCATGTACTTGTCCAGCCAGAATCTCAAGTCGGCGGATATCCAGCTGGAGCCGGCCGAGCTGGGCCGCCTGGACATTCGCGTCAATGTGGCGGCGGACCAGGCTACCCAGATCACGTTCATCAGCGGCCACGCGGGCGTGCGTGATGCCCTGGACAGCCAGGTGCACCGCCTGCGCGAGCTGTTCGCCCAGCAGGGGCTGGCGCAGCCCGACGTCAACGTCGCCGATCAGTCGCGGGGGCAGCAGCAACAGGGCCAGGCACAGGACAGCAACCTGTCCGGCGTGGCAGCGCGGCGGGCCGGGCAGGGTGGGGGCGAGGTTGTCGAGAGCGCCCGGCCTGTGGAGCAGCAGGTGGTTGTCGGCGACAGTGCGGTCGATTACTACGCCTGATGCCGGGTTGCCTGTTCCGGCCTGTTCGTGGGCTCGCCCGCTCCCACAGGGGTTTGCAACCTGTGCAGTACCTGTGGGAGCGGGCATGCCCGCGAATAAGACAGCACCGCAGATCCTGCTGAAACCGAACTTCTGAATAAGCTGGCATAACACTTGCTCAGGCCAAGCCATCCTCCTTTGAACCCCCGATGGACGACGGATTATTGGCATGGCGAAGAGCGAAGCAGTCAAAGACCCCGCCACAAAAGGCAAACTCAAGCTGATCATCATGGCTGTCGTCGGCTTGTTGCTGGCGATCGGCCTTTCGGTGGGCGCTACCTGGTTCATCATGCACAAGAGCGAACCGGCGCCGGCCGCCGAGGCGGCAGCCAGCAACGTCAAGCCAGCAGCGATCTACCAGGCGCTGACCCCGGCCTTCGTGGTCAACTTCAACCAGAACGGGCGCCAGCGCTACATGCAGGTGAGCATCACCATGCAGGCGCGCAACCAGGCAGACCTGGATGCGCTCAAGGTGCACATGCCGGTCATCCGCAACAACCTGGTGATGATGTTCTCCGGGCAGGGCTTCGACGCCCTCGCCGGCAGCCCGGTCGGCCAGGAAATGCTGCGCCAGAAAGCGACTGCCGTGGTCCAGGAAGTGGCGCAGAAGGAACTTGGCAAGCCGGTCATCGACCAGCTGCTGTTCACCAATTTCGTATTGCAGTAGGAGTCCGCCATGGCCGTACAGGACCTGCTGTCCCAGGATGAAATCGATGCCCTGTTGCACGGCGTCGACGACGGGCTGGTGCAGACCGAGACCGCCGCGGAGCCCGGCAGTATCAAAAGCTACGACCTGACCAGTCAGGACCGTATCGTGCGCGGTCGCATGCCGACCCTGGAAATGATCAACGAGCGTTTCGCCCGTTACACCCGCATCAGCATGTTCAACCTGCTGCGCCGCTCGGCCGACGTGGCCGTGGGTGGCGTGCAGGTGATGAAGTTCGGCGAGTACGTGCACTCGCTGTATGTGCCGACCAGCCTGAACCTGGTCAAGATCAAGCCATTGCGCGGCACTTCGCTGTTCATTCTCGACGCCAAGCTGGTGTTCAAGCTGGTGGACAATTTCTTCGGCGGCGATGGCCGCCACGCCAAGATCGAGGGCCGTGAGTTCACCCCCACCGAGCTGCGCGTGGTACGCATGGTGCTGGACCAGTGCTTCGTCGACCTGAAGGAAGCCTGGCAGGCCATCATGCCGGTGTCTTTCGAGTACATGAACTCCGAGGTCAACCCGGCCATGGCCAACATCGTCGGCCCGAGCGAGGCAGTGGTGGTGTCCACCTTCCATATCGAGCTGGACGGTGGTGGCGGTGACCTGCACGTGACCATGCCGTATTCTATGATCGAGCCGGTGCGCGAAATGCTCGATGCCGGTTTCCAGTCCGACCTGGACGACCAGGACGAGCGTTGGGTCAAGGCCCTGCGCGAAGACGTGCTGGATGTTGCCGTGCCGATGACTGCCACCGTGGCCCGGCGCCAGTTGAAGCTGCGCGACATCCTGCATATGCAGCCTGGCGATGTGATACCGGTGGAATTGCCCGAGCACCTGGTGTTGCGCGCCAATGGCGTGCCGGCATTCAAGGCGCGGCTGGGCTCGCACAAGGGCAACCTGGCGCTGCAGATCATCGACCCGATCGAACGCCGCTGACGGCGTGCCGGTCGCCCCTAACGAATTGAATGCCTGTCGAGGAAACCATGGCTAACGAAAACGAGATCACCTCCCCAGAAGATCAGGCCTTGGCCGATGAGTGGGCCGCCGCGCTGGAAGAGACCGGTGCTGCCGGCCAGGCGGACATCGATGCGCTGCTGGGCGGTGACACCGGCAGCCACAGCGGCCCGGGCCGCCTGCCAATGGAAGAGTTCGCCAGCTCGCCCAAGCCGAACGAAAATGTCAGCCTCGAAGGCCCGAACCTGGATGTGATCCTGGATATCCCGGTGAACATCTCCATGGAAGTGGGCAGCACCGAGATCAACATCCGCAACCTGCTGCAGCTCAACCAGGGTTCGGTCATCGAGCTTGACCGCCTGGCCGGCGAGCCACTGGACGTGCTGGTCAACGGTACGCTGATCGCCCATGGCGAAGTGGTGGTGGTCAACGAGAAGTTCGGCATTCGCCTGACCGACGTGATCAGCCCCAGCGAACGCATCAAGAAGCTGCGCTGAGTGAAGGCCACGATACGCACCATCGCGGCACTTGCGGCGTTGTTGGGCAGCCACGCCTGCCTGGCAGCGGCCACCCCCACGGCCACGCCGGCAGCGGCGCCTGGCAGCCTGGGCGGACAACTGGCGCAAATGGTCTTCGGCCTGCTGCTGGTGGTCGGCCTGATTTTCTTCCTGGCCTGGCTGCTGCGGCGTTTGCAGAGCACGGCGGTGAAGGGTGGGCAGGTGATCGAGATCGTCGGCAGCCGCGCCATCGGCCCGCGCGACCGCCTGTTGCTGGTGCAGGTGGGCAAGGAGCAGATTTTGATAGGCCATACCCCGGGCAGCATCGAGGCATTGCATGTGCTGGCAGAGCCGGTGCAGGTGCCGGAAAACGCTCGCCAGGCGACGCCGGAGTTTGCCCAGCGGTTGATGGAGTTGATGGGCAAGAACCCTAAGGACAACAGGTGATGAGCGGCGCGCTGCGTAGGTTGTTGGGGCCGTTGTTGACAGTGGCGCTGTTGCTGGCCGCGCCGTTGGCGTTGGCCGCCGACCCGTTGTCGATTCCGGCCATTACCCTGTCCAATACCGCGGACGGGCAGCAGGAATATTCGGTCAGCCTGCAAATCCTGCTGATCATGACGGCGCTGAGCTTCATTCCGGCGTTCGTCATCCTCATGACCAGCTTCACCCGTATCATCATCGTGTTCTCGATCCTGCGCCAGGCCCTGGGCTTGCAGCAGACACCGTCGAACCAGCTGCTGACCGGCATGGCGCTGTTCCTGACGATGTTCATCATGGCCCCGGTGTTCGACCGGGTGAACCAGGATGCCTTGCAGCCTTACCTGAAAGAACAGATGACCGCTCAGCAGGCCATCGACAAGGCCCAGGGCCCGCTCAAGGACTTCATGCTCGCGCAAACCCGGCAAAGCGACCTGGACCTGTTCATGCGCTTGTCCAAGCGCACCGACATTGCCGGGCCCGATCAAGTGCCGCTGACCATCCTGGTGCCTGCGTTCGTCACCTCCGAGCTGAAAACGGCGTTCCAGATCGGCTTCATGATTTTCATCCCGTTCCTGATCATCGACATGGTGGTGGCCAGTGTGCTGATGGCGATGGGTATGATGATGCTGTCGCCGCTGATCATTTCGCTGCCGTTCAAGATCATGCTGTTCGTGCTGGTCGATGGCTGGGCGCTGATCATGGGCACCCTGGCCAGCAGTTTCGGCGGCGTCTGACGCCGTCAAGGAGAGCCGCCGATGACACCTGAAGTCGCTGTCGACCTGTTCCGTGATGCCCTGTGGCTGACCACCCTGATGGTGGCCGTGCTGGTGGTGCCAAGCCTGTTGGTCGGCCTGGTGGTGGCGATGTTCCAGGCCGCCACGCAGATCAACGAACAGACCCTGAGCTTTCTGCCGCGCCTGCTGGTGATGCTGATCACGCTGATCGTTGCCGGGCCGTGGCTGGCGCAGAAGTTCATGGAGTACATCACCACGCTCTACACCAACATTCCGCAGCTCATAGGTTGATGCGCGGATGCTGGAGCTGACCGATACGCAGATCGGCACCTGGGTCGCCACCTTCATCCTGCCGTTGTTCAGGGTGACGGCGGTGTTGATGACCATGCCGATCTTCGGTACCCGCATGCTGCCGGCGCGGGTGCGCCTGTACGTGGCCGTGGCCATTACCGTGGTCATCGTGCCGGCATTGCCACCGCTGCCTGAATTCGACCCGCTGAGCCTGCGCGGCCTGCTGTTGTGCGCCGAACAGATCATCGTCGGGACGTTGTTCGGCCTGGCGTTGCAGTTGCTGTTCCAGGCGTTCGTGATTGCCGGGCAGATCGTTGCGGTGCAGATGGGCATGGCCTTCGCCTCCATGGTCGACCCCGCCAACGGCGTCAACGTGACGGTGATCAGCCAGTTCATGACCATGTTGGTGAGCGTGCTTTTTCTGCTGATGAACGGCCATTTGGTGGTGTTCGAGGTATTGACGGAAAGCTTTACCACGTTGCCGGTGGGCAATGCGTTGGTGGTCAACCACTTCTGGGCGCTGGCTGGGCGCATGGGTTGGGTGTTCGGTGCCGGCTTGCTGTTGATTTTGCCGGTGATCGCGGCGTTGCTGGTGGTGAACATTGCCTTTGGGGTGATGACCCGTGCCGCGCCGCAGCTGAACATTTTCTCCATCGGTTTTCCGCTGACCCTGGTCATGGGCATGGTGGTTTTCTGGATTGGCCTGGCCGATATCCTCTCCCACTATCAGGCATTGGCTAGCGAAGCGCTGCAATGGCTGCGTGAACTGGCAAGGGCGCGTTGAGCATGGCAGAAAGCGAAAGCGGCCAGGACAAGACAGAAGAGCCCACGGACAAGCGCAAGCGCACTGCTCGCGAGAAGGGCGAGATCGCGCGCTCCAAAGAGCTCAATACGGTGGCGGTGACGCTGGCGGGTGCCGGGGGCTTGCTGGCATTTGGCGGCTACTTGGCTGAAACCTTGTTGGCCATCATGCACATGAACTTCAGCCTGACCCGCGACATGATCGTCGACGAGCGGTCCATGGCGGCTTTTTTGCTGGCGTCGGGCAAGATGGCTATCTGGGCGGTGCAGCCAATCCTAGTGCTGTTATTCGTGGTTGCCTTCGTCGGGCCTATCGCGTTGGGTGGTTTCCTGTTTTCCGGAAGCTTGCTGCAGCCGAAGTTCAGCCGCATGAATCCCTTGTCTGGCATCAAGCGCATGTTCTCGGTCAATGCCTTGACCGAGCTGCTCAAGGCGTTGGCCAAGTTCTTCGTGATTCTGGTGGTCGCAGTGGTGGTACTGTCCAATGATCGCCAGGCGCTGCTGGCCATCGCCAACGAGCCGCTGGAGCAGGCGATCATTCACAGCCTGCAAGTGGTGGGCTGGAGTGCCTTGTGGATGTCGGCTGGGTTGCTGCTGATTGCTGCGGCGGACGTTCCGTTTCAGCTGTACCAGGCGCACCAGAAGCTGAAAATGACCAAACAGGAAGTCAAGGACGAATACAAGGACAGCGAAGGCAAGCCTGAGGTCAAGCAGCGCATTCGTCAGCTGCAGCGAGAGGCCTCCCAGCGGCGCATGATGGCCGCGGTACCCGATGCCGACGTGATCATCACCAACCCGACCCACTATGCGGTGGCCTTGCAGTATGACCCGGAGAAGGGTGGGGTGGCGCCGTTGCTGTTGGCCAAGGGCACGGATTTCATTGCCTTGAAGATTCGCGAAATTGGCGTGGAGCATAAGGTTCAGATCCTGGAATCGCCGGCGCTTGCGCGGGCGATCTATTACTCGACCGAGATCGAGCAGGAAATCCCCGCCGGCCTGTACCTGGCTGTGGCGCAGGTGCTGGCCTATGTGTTCCAGATCCGCCAGTACCGTGCGGGCAAGGGCAAGCGCCCTGAGCCGTTGAAGGATGACCTGCCGATCCCGCCAGACCTGCGCCGCGACAGTTGACCTTTTGTCTTGAGAGGGGATTAGAAGCTGTCATTCACCGTTCCACCTGTGGGAGCGGGCGTGCCCGCGAACACTGGCGTAGCCGGTGCCAGACGCCGCGTCGCCTGCTTCGCGGGCACGCCCGCTCCCACAATGAATCGCGCAGGCTTTTCAAATTTTGAGAAAGACAGTTGCTTGTGCGAGGGCTTTTGGCCCTTTCGCGGGCAAGCCCGCTCCCGCAGGCCGACCCACAACATAAATCTCCTGTCGCGCAAAGTTGGAAGGCTTCTTGCAATGCCAGCCGCAGATGCCCCTTGGGCGTCAAAGTTTTGCATCAAGAGGACTCGCGGTGGATCGCACTCAGTTAATCAGCAACGCCCGTCATAACCTGGCCGGGCTCGGCCGGGGCAACCTGGGTGTACCGCTGCTGTTGCTGGTGATGTTGGCAATGATGATGTTGCCGATACCACCGTTCCTGCTCGACGTGTTCTTCACCTTCAACATCGCCTTGTCGATCGTGGTGCTGCTGGTCTGCGTCTACGCCCTGCGCCCGCTCGACTTCGCTGCATTCCCCACCATCCTGCTGGTGGCCACGCTGCTGCGCCTGGCGCTGAACGTGGCCTCCACCCGGGTGGTCATGCTGCACGGCCAGGAAGGCCACGGCGCCGCCGGCAAGGTGATCCAGGCCTTCGGCGAGGTGGTGATCGGCGGTAACTACGTGGTCGGTGCGGTGGTCTTCGCCATCCTCATGATCATCAACTTCGTGGTGGTGACCAAGGGCGCCGGGCGTATCTCGGAAGTGAGCGCGCGCTTCACCCTCGACGCCATGCCCGGCAAGCAGATGGCGATTGACGCCGACCTCAATGCTGGCCTCATCGACCAGGCCCAGGCCAAGCACCGTCGTGCCGAGGTGGCCCAGGAGGCCGAGTTCTACGGTTCGATGGACGGTGCCAGCAAGTTCGTGCGCGGTGACGCCATCGCCGGCTTGCTGATCCTGTTCATCAACCTGATCGGTGGCATGCTGATCGGCATGCTGCAGCATGGCATGAGCTTCGGCGATGCCGGCAAGGTGTACGCCCTGCTGACCATCGGTGACGGTTTGGTGGCGCAATTGCCATCACTGCTGTTGTCGACCGCTGCGGCGATCATGGTCACCCGCGCCTCGGGCTCGGAGGACATGGGCAAACTGATCAACCGGCAGATGTTCGACTCGCCCAAGGCGTTGGCGGTGTCGGCGGGGTTGATGATTGTCATGGGGCTGGTGCCGGGCATGCCGCACGTCGCCTTCATCGGCCTGGGTCTGCTGGCCGGTGGCGGGGCTTATCTCGTATGGAAGAAACAACAGAAGGCCAAGGCCCAGGCCTTGCAGGAGGCGCAGCGCCAGCAAGACCTGCTGCCTTCGCCGCAGCGGGCGCTGGAAACCAAGGAGCTGGGCTGGGACGATGTGACACCGATCGATATGATCGGCCTGGAAGTCGGCTACCGGCTGATCCCCCTGGTGGACCGCAACCAGGGTGGTCAGTTGCTGGCGCGAATCAAGGGCGTGCGCAAGAAGCTCTCGCAGGACCTGGGCTTCCTCATGCCCACGGTGCATATCCGCGACAACCTCGACCTGCAACCCAGCGCCTATCGCCTGACGCTGATGGGGGTGATCCTGGCGGAGGCCGAGATCTACCCGGACCGCGAGCTGGCGATCAACCCGGGGCAGGTGTTCGGCACCCTCAACGGCATTGCCGCACGTGACCCGGCGTTTGGCCTGGAGGCGGTGTGGATCGACGTGGGCCAGCGCTCGCAGGCGCAGTCGCTGGGCTACACCGTGGTCGATGCCAGTACGGTAGTGGCCACCCACCTCAACCAGATCCTGCAGAAGCACTGCCATGAACTGATTGGCCACGAAGAGGTCCAGCAACTGTTGCAGGTGTTGGCCAAGGCTTCGCCTAAACTTGCAGAAGAACTGGTGCCGGGTGTCATTTCCTTGTCGGGGCTGCTCAAGGTCTTGCAGGCCCTGTTGTCGGAACAGGTACCCGTGCGCGATATTCGCAGTATTGCCGAAGCAATCGCGAACAACGCTGGCAAGAGTCAAGATACCGCCGCGCTGGTTGCGGCGGTGCGCGTCGGATTGTGTCGCGCCATCGTGCAAAGCATTGTCGGCGTTGAGTCGGAGCTCCCGGTGATCACCCTGGAGCCAAGGTTGGAACAGATTTTGCTCAATAGTCTGCAACGCGCCGGGCAAGGCCAGGAAGACGGTGTTCTTCTGGAACCGAGCATGGCCGAAAAGCTGCAACGTTCGCTGATCGAAGCGGCCCAGCGCCAGGAAATGCAGGGCCAGCCGGCCATTCTGCTGGTCGCCGGCCCGATCCGCGCCATGCTGTCGCGTTTCGGTCGCCTGGCTGTACCGAATTTGCATGTGCTGGCGTATCAGGAAATACCGGACAACAAGCAAGTCACCATCGTTGCCACCGTGGGCCCTAACGGCTGAGGTAGTGGATAATGCAAGTTAAGCGATTTTTCGCCGCCGATATGCGTCAGGCCATGAAACTGGTCCGTGATGAGCTGGGCGCCGATGCCGCGATCATTGGCAACCGTCGCATTGCCGGTGGTGTCGAGCTGACGGCCGCGCTGGACTACAAGCTGTCCGCCCTGGCCCCGCGTGTGCCCAATGCCGAGCTGGAAGAAGAGCTGCGCAAGACCCACACGCGCATTGCCACGGCCCAGGCCGAGCTGGGCCACCGCCAGGACAGCAGCGATAACAACCGCCAATTGTTCGCCGGGCAGTCGCTGACCGCTGCCGAGCCGCTGGTCGAGCCCCATGTCGAGGCCCCACAGGCGGCGGCCGCCACGGCGCCGGCGCCCGTTGACCCGCGCCTGTTCGATGCCATGCGCTCCGAACTGTCGGGCCTGCGCGAACTGCTGGAAGTGCAGCTCGGCTCGCTGGCCTGGACCCAGCTGCAGGGCAGCAAGCCACAACAGGCCAACATCTGGCGGCGCCTGCAGCGCATTGGCCTGTCCGGGCCGATTGCCCGCGAGTTGCTGGAGCTGACCGCCGAAATCGAAGAGCCACGCCATGCCTGGCGCATGTTGCTGGCGCACTTGGCGCGCATGATCGAAATTCCCGAGGTAGAGCCGATCGAAGAAGGCGGTGTGATCGCCATGGTCGGCCCGGCCGGCATGGGCAAGACCACCACCCTGGCCAAGCTGGCGGCGCGCTACGTGCTCAAGTACGGCGCGCAGAACATGGCGCTGGTGAGCATGGACAGCTTCCGCATCGGTGCCCAGGAGCAGCTCAAGACCCTTGGGCGCATCCTCAATGTCCCAGTCACCTATGTCGACCCAGGCCAGTCGCTGGCGGCAGCGCTGGAGCCGCTGCTGCGCAAGCGTGTGGTGCTGATCGACACCGCCGGCCTGCAGGCCAGCGACCCGGCCCTGCGCATGCAGCTGGAAACCCTGGCCGGCCGTGGCATCGCCGCCAAGAATTACCTGGTACTGGCCACCACCAGCCAGAAGCAGGTGCTGACCGCCGCCTACCACAGCTACAAGCGCTGTGGCTTGGCCGGCTGCATCCTGACCAAGCTCGATGAAACGGCAAGCCTTGGCGATGTGCTGAGCCTTGCCATCAGTCATGATTTGCCTGTGGCCTATCTTACCGACGGCCCGCGCATTCCTGACGACCTGCACCTGCCGCGGGGGCACCAGCTGGTGTCCCGCGCGGTCAATGTGCAGCAGCAGGAGGAGCCCAGCGAAGAGGCAATGGCCGACATGTTCGCTGATCTCTACCACAACCCACGGCGAGCGGGTTGAGTATGAAACGTGTGCAAAGTAGCTATGCCAAGGGGTACGCAGAATTGCCCTACGTGTGGCCTGGGTCCCAGCGATACAAGGTAAATTACAAACATGGGTAGCATGCATCCCGTACAGGTGATCGCCGTGACCGGTGGCAAAGGTGGCGTCGGCAAGACTAACGTTTCAGTGAACCTGTCCCTGGCGTTGGCCGAACTCGGCCGCAGGGTCATGTTGCTGGATGCCGACCTGGGCCTGGCCAATGTCGACGTGTTGCTGGGCCTGACGCCCAAACGGACCCTTGCCGATGTCATCGAAGGGCGCTGCGAGCTGCGTGACGTGATATTGCAGGGCCCTGGTGGTGTGCGCATCGTACCGGCTGCCTCCGGTACGCAGAGCATGGTCCACCTGGCGCCGGCCCAGCATGCCGGGCTGATCCAGGCGTTCAGCGAAGTCGGCGACAACCTCGATGTACTGGTCATCGATACCGCTGCGGGTATCGGTGAGTCGGTCGTCAGCTTTGTCCGTGCCGCCCAGGAAGTGCTGCTGGTGGTGTGCGACGAGCCGACCTCGATCACCGATGCCTACGCGCTGATCAAGCTGCTCAACCGTGACTACGGCATGAACCGCTTCCGCGTGCTGGCCAACATGGCCCAGAGCCCTCAGGAAGGGCGCAACCTGTTTGCCAAGCTGACCAAGGTTACCGACCGTTTCCTGGATGTCGCCCTGCAGTACGTAGGCGCCGTGCCCTACGACGAGTGCGTGCGCAAGGCGGTGCAGAAGCAGCGTGCCGTTTACGAAGCCTTCCCACGCTCCAAGTGCGCGCTGGCCTTCAAGGCGATTGCCCAGAAGGTCGACAGCTGGCCGCTGCCGGCCAACCCACGTGGCCACCTGGAGTTCTTCGTCGAGCGCCTGGTGCAGCCGACCAGCGCGGGACCGGTGCTATGAACGCCAGCGGGTTCAAGATGTACAGCCGGGCGGCGAAAGACGCCCAGTACGAGTTGATCGAACGCTACGCCCCCCTGGTCAAGCGCATCGCCTACCACCTGTTGGCGCGCTTGCCGGCCAACGTGCAGGTCGAGGACCTGATCCAGGCCGGCATGATCGGCTTGCTGGAAGTGGCCAACAAGTACGACGCCAGCAAGGGCGCCAGCTTCGAAACCTATGCCGGCATTCGTATCCGCGGCGCCATGCTCGACGAAGTGCGCAAAGGCGACTGGGCACCCCGTTCGGTGCACCGCAACACCCGTATGGTCAGCGACGCGATGCGCGCCGTGGAGGCCAGAACCGGCCGTGACGCTAAAGATCATGAAGTTGCTGCCGAACTCCAATTGAGCCTCGACGATTACTACGCGATCCTCAACGATACCTTGGGCAGCCGTTTGTTCAGCTTCGATGACCTGCTGCAGGACGGTGAGCACGAAGGGCTGCATGAAGACGGCGCCAGCGGCCAGGTCGAACCTGCCCGGGGCCTCGAGGAGGAGCGCTTCCAGCTAGCCCTGACCGAGGCCATCGCCAACTTGCCCGAGCGTGAACGCCTGGTGCTGGCGCTGTACTACGACGAAGAGCTCAACCTCAAGGAGATCGGTGAGGTGCTGGGGGTCAGCGAGTCGCGGGTCAGCCAGTTGCACAGCCAGTGTGCCGCGCGTCTGCGTAGCCGCCTGGGGGAATGGCGGGCGCGCTGAGCCTGCCGGGGTTGCGGCTGTTTCCACGCGGTTTTCCACGTTGTACCGAATTGATTGAATGCGCGCTCGGGGCCGAGCGCGTTTGAGACTGCTTGGAGGTCTACTTGAACAAAGACATGAAAATCCTCATCGTTGACGACTTTTCGACGATGCGGCGGATCATCAAGAACCTGTTGCGTGACCTGGGCTTCACCAACACCGATGAGGCCGACGACGGCACCACGGCGCTGCCGATGCTGGAAAACGGCCATTACGACTTCCTGGTGACCGACTGGAACATGCCTGGCATGTCCGGCATCGACCTGCTGCGCAAGGTGCGTGCCCACGACCGGCTGAAAACCATGCCCGTGCTGATGGTGACTGCCGAAGCCAAGCGCGACCAGATCATTGAAGCGGCCCAGGCCGGCGTCAATGGTTACGTGGTCAAGCCGTTCACGGCACAGGTGCTCAAAGAAAAGATCGAGAAGATCTTCGAACGCGTCAACGGCTGAGTCACGTCAGGGGGCGCGCCATGGATTCATCACATAACTCTTTGGGCGAGTTCGAATCGACCCTGAAGAAACATGCCCAGGAGTTGGTCGAAAGCCTGGAGCGGGGCCGTTTCGGCGAGGCGGTGCAGCTGATTCACGAGCTGAACCAGACCCGCGACCGCGGCCTGTACCAGGAAGTCGGCAAGCTGACCCGCGAGCTGCACAGTGCCATCGTCAGTTTCCAGATCGACCCGACCATACCGCAGGCCGAAGAGGTGTCGCAGATTACCGATGCCACCGAGCGCCTGTCCTATGTGGTCAAGCTCACGGAAGGCGCGGCCAACCGCACCATGGACCTGGTCGAGGCAAGCACACCGGTGCTCAACGACCTGGCCAGCGAGGCGAAGGCCCTGAGCACCGACTGGCAGCGCTTCATGCGCCGCGAAGTGGCGGCGGAAGAATTTCGCGACCTGGTCAAGCGGGTCGACAGTTTCCTCACGCACAGCGCCGAAGGCAACCGCAAGGTCGCCGGCCACCTCAATGACATTCTGCTGGCCCAGGACTATCAGGACCTGACCGGGCAGGTGATCAAGCGCGTCACCAACCTGGTGACCGAAGTGGAAAGCAACCTGCTCAAGTTGGTGCTGATGGCCAGTCAGGTCGACCGCTTTGCGGGCATTCAGCATGACCACGATCAATTGCGCGCAGAAAAAGATCGAGAAAAACATCCGACTCGGGGTGAAGGTCCGCAGATTCATGCCGATAAGCGTGAAGACGTCGTGTCCGGCCAGGACGACGTCGATGATCTGCTGTCCAGCCTGGGTTTTTAAGGAGCACCTTTGATGAGCTTCGGCGCCGATGAAGAAATCCTCCAGGATTTCCTGGTAGAAGCCGGCGAAATTCTTGAGCAACTGTCCGAGCAATTGGTCGAGCTGGAAAGCCGGCCCGACGATGCTGACCTGCTCAATGCGATCTTTCGCGGTTTCCACACTGTAAAAGGGGGCGCCGGCTTCCTCCAGCTGAACGAGCTGGTGGAGTGCTGCCATATCGCCGAGAACGTGTTCGACGTGCTGCGCAAAGGTGAGCGTCGGGTTGACGCGGAGCTGATGGACGTAGTGCTCGAGGCGTTGGACACGGTCAACAGCATGTTTGGCCAGGTGCGCGAGCGCGCTGAAGTCACGCCGGCAACCCCCGAGCTGCTGGCGGCCTTGGCGCGCCTTGCCGAGCCGGGCGCAGCGCAGCCGCAGGGTGGCGAAGAAGCGGTAGTGCCGGTGGCTGCCGCGCAGGCGCCTGCCGCGGCACCGGTGGTGGACCAGGAGCAGCACCAGGACATCACCGACAGCGAGTTCGAGCAGTTGCTCGATTCGCTCGATGCGGTCAAGGCACAAGCTGCGGCCGAGGAGCAGCTGCAAGGCGAGAGCGTGAGTGGTGGCGGTGATGAAATCACCGATGCCGAGTTCGAATCGCTGCTCGACCAGTTGCATGGCAAAGGCCAGTTCACTGCTGAAGTTGCAGCGCCGGCTGCTGCCGTCAGCCACGAAGCGGCCAGTGACGAAATCACCGATGCCGAATTCGAGTCGCTGCTCGACCAGCTGCATGGCAAAGGCACCTTCCAGGCCGACGCCTTGCCTGCCGCCAAGGCGGCACCTGCCGAGGTGGCGCCTGACAGCACCGCCAGCGCCACCAGCGACGAAATCAGCGAGCATGAATTCGAAGCGCTGTTGGACCAGTTGCATGGCAAGGGCAAATTCGGCGGTGACGTCGCTGCAGTCCAGGCCCCCCCTGCGGCCAAGGCGCCGGCAGCGGCCAAGCCGCAAAGCCCGGCGGCTGCCAAGCCAGCTGCGGCTCCTGCGCCAGCGCCCGCGGCTGCGAGCAAACCTGCTGCAGCTGCGCGCACGCCGGCCCCGGTCGCCGACAAGCATGCGGTCAGCGAAGCGGAAACCACCGTACGCGTCGACACGGCGCGCCTGGACGAGATCATGAACATGGTCGGCGAGCTGGTGCTGGTGCGTAACCGCCTGGTGCGCCTGGGCCTGAACAGCGGCGACGAGGCCATGTCCAAGGCCGTGTCCAACCTCGACGTGGTCACCGCCGACCTGCAGACCGCGGTGATGAAAACCCGCATGCAGCCGATCAAGAAAGTCTTCGGCCGCTTCCCGCGCCTGGTTCGCGACCTGGCGCGCCAGTTGAAGAAAGAGATCAACCTTGAGCTGGTCGGTGAAGAAACCGACCTCGACAAGAACCTGGTCGAGGCCCTGGCCGACCCGTTGGTGCACTTGGTGCGCAACGCCGTCGACCATGGTATCGAGATGCCCGATGAGCGCGATGCCGCAGGCAAGCCGCGCACGGGCCGCGTGGTGCTGTCGGCGGAGCAGGAGGGCGACCACATCCTGTTGTCGATTTCCGACGACGGCAAGGGCATGGACCCGAACATCCTGCGGGCCAAGGCGGTGGAGAAGGGCCTGATGGACAAGGACGCCGCCGAGCGTCTGAGCGAGTCGGACTGCTACAACCTGATCTTCGCCCCGGGGTTCTCGACCAAGACCGAGATTTCCGACGTGTCCGGGCGTGGCGTGGGCATGGACGTGGTGAAGACCAAGATCTCCCAGCTCAACGGTTCGATCAACATCTTCTCGGCCAAGGGCCAGGGCTCGAAGATCGTCATCAAGGTGCCGCTGACCCTGGCGATCATGCCCACCCTGATGGTGATGCTGGGCAACCAGGCATTCGCCTTCCCGCTGGTCAACGTCAACGAGATCTTCCACCTCGACCTGTCGCGTACCAATGTGGTCGATGGCCAGGAAGTGGTGATCGTGCGCGACAAGGCACTGCCGTTGTTCTACCTCAAGCGCTGGCTGGTGCAAGGCCAGGTGCATGAAGAGCAGCACGAGGGCCACGTGGTAATCCTGTCGGTCGGCACCCAGCGCATTGGCTTTGTCGTCGATCAACTGGTAGGCCAGGAAGAAGTGGTAATCAAGCCGCTGGGCAAGATGCTGCAAGGTACCCCGGGCATGTCCGGGGCCACCATTACCGGTGACGGTCGTATTGCGTTGATTCTCGACGTCCCGAGCATGCTCAAGCGTTACGCCGCGCGGCGTATTTGATTTCGGTGGCGCACCTTGGCAGGTCGCGCCGCCTAATGGAGTGTTTATGGCAGTCAAGGTCCTGGTGGTGGATGATTCCGGTTTCTTCCGCCGCCGCGTCTCGGAGATCCTCTCGGCGGATCCGACGATCCAGGTAGTAGGTACCGCGACCAACGGCAAGGAAGCGATTGACCAGGCGCTGGCGCTCAAGCCCGATGTCATCACCATGGACTATGAAATGCCCATGATGGATGGCATCACTGCGGTGCGGCACATCATGCAGCGCTGCCCGACGCCGGTGTTGATGTTTTCCTCGCTGACCCATGAGGGCGCCCGGGTCACCCTCGATGCGCTGGACGCGGGGGCGGTGGACTACCTGCCGAAGAACTTCGAGGACATTTCGCGCAACCCCGACAAGGTCAAGCAACTGCTGTGCGAGAAAGTGCATACGCTGGCGCGCAGCAACCGCCGGTTTGGCAGTTACGCCAGCCCTGCGCCGGCCGCAACGCCGGCACCTGCCAGCAGCCATGTGCCGGCGGCGGGCGTGGGCAGCCCGGCAGCGGCGCGCAGTGCGCTGCCGGCCCGGGCCCCGGCAGCCGCGCCCGCTGCGGCTGCGGCGCCTAAACGCAAGCCGTACAAACTGGTGGCCATCGGTACCTCCACCGGCGGCCCGGTAGCCCTGCAGCGGGTGTTGACCCAACTGCCGGCCAACTTCCCTGCACCGATCGTGCTGATCCAGCACATGCCGGCTGCGTTCACCAAGGCGTTCGCCGAACGCCTGGACAAACTGTGCCGCATCAGCGTCAAGGAAGCCGAAGACGGTGACATGCTGCGCCCAGGCCTGGCCCTGCTGGCCCCGGGTGGCAAGCAGATGATGGTCGATGGCCGTGGCACGGTGAAGATCCTGCCGGGCGATGAGCGCCTGAACTACAAGCCGTGCGTGGACATCACCTTTGGCTCGGCGGCCAAGTCATATGGCGACAAGGTGCTGTCGGTGGTGCTGACCGGCATGGGTGCCGATGGCCGTGAAGGTGCGCGCCTGCTCAAGCAGGGCGGCAGTACGGTGTGGGCCCAGGATGAAGCCAGCTGTGTGATCTATGGCATGCCCATGGCCATCGTCAAGGCCAACCTGGCCGACGCGGTGTATAGCCTGGACGAGATCGGCAAGCACCTGGTAGAGGCTTGCGTCTGATGGACGTGCTGAGCCTGATCGGCCTGATCCTCGCCTTTGTTGCCATTGTCGGTGGCAACTTCCTCGAGGGTGGCCATGTCGGTGCCCTGGTCAATGGGCCGGCGGCATTGATCGTGCTGGGCGGCACCTTGGCGGCAGCACTGCTGCAGTCACCGCTGGCCTCGTTCAAGCGGGCCCTGCAGATTCTGCGCTGGATCCTGTTCCCGCCCAGGGTCGACCTGGCGGGTGGCATCGACCGGGTGGTGAACTGGAGCCTGACCGCGCGCAAGGAAGGCTTGCTGGGCCTGGAAGGGGTGGCCGACAGCGAGCCCGACCCGTATGCGCGCAAAGGCTTGCAGCTGCTGGTCGATGGCGCCGAGCCAGAAGCCATTCGCAGTATCCTCGAAGTCGATTTCCTGACCCAGGAAAGCCGCGATATCCAGGCGGCCAAGGTGTTCGAGAGCATGGGCGGTTACGCGCCTACCATCGGCATCATCGGTGCGGTCATGGGCCTGATCCACGTGATGGGCAACCTGGCCGACCCGTCGCAACTGGGCAATGGCATCGCCGTGGCCTTCGTCGCCACCATCTACGGTGTGGCCAGCGCCAACCTGGTGCTGCTGCCGATCGCCAACAAGCTCAAGGCCGTGGTCATGCGCCAGTCGCGCTACCGCGAAATGCTGCTCGAAGGTCTGCTGTCGATTGCCGAGGGTGAAAACCCGCGCTCCATCGAGCTGAAGCTGCAAGGCTTCATGGAGTAACCCATGCGCCGCCGCCGTCATACCGAGGAACACGAAAACCACGAACGCTGGCTGGTGTCATACGCCGACTTCATTACCTTGCTGTTCGCATTTTTTGTGGTGATGTACTCGATTTCGTCGATCAACGAGGGCAAGTACAAGGTCATTTCCCAGGCGCTGCTCGGGGTGTTCAACGACCCTGAGCGCAGCATGAAACCCATCCCCGTGGGCGAGGAAAAGCCATTGACCGTGCGCCCGGCCGAGCCGCTGGTCAACGACAGCGAGCAGACCGAAGCGGGCCTTGCGGCAACCAATACCGACCCGCTGAAGACCATCAGCGATGACGTGCGCGATGCCTTTGGCGACCTGATCAAAAGCAACCAGATGACCGTGCGCGGCAACGAACTGTGGATCGAGATCGAGCTCAATTCATCGCTGTTGTTCGGCAGTGGCGATGCCATGCCCAGCGACAAGGCGTTCGCCATCATCGAGAAGGTGGCCGATATTCTCAAGCCGTTCGCCAACCCGGTGCATGTCGAGGGTTTCACCGACAACCTGCCGATCCGCACCGCGCAGTACCCGACCAACTGGGAGCTGTCGTCGGCGCGGGCGGCGAGCATTGTGCGCCTGCTGGCCATGGAGGGGGTAAACCCGGCCCGCATGGCTTCGGTCGGCTATGGCGAGTACCAGCCGGTGGCCAGCAATGACACCGCCGATGGCCGCGCGCGCAACCGGCGGGTGGTGTTGGTGATTTCCCGTAACCTGGAAGTGCGCCGCAGCCTGACGGGCTCGGGTAGCGCCAATGCAACACCGGATGCTGCCCTGCGCCGGGCTGGCACACAAAGTGCACCGGCTACGCCAGCAACGGTGGCGGGGCAGTGATTCGTCAATTCTCTGGCACTGCTACAAGCACAATGTTGACTGTGACGCCGTTCCCTGTGGGAGCGGGCGAGCCCGCGAAGCAGGCGACGCGGTGATTGGCACCGGCTTCGCCGGTGTTCGCGGGCTCGCCCGCTGCCACATCGATCGCACGCGCTTTCAAATCAATACATAGAGTTTGCTTGATGAGAGTCTGGGCAGTAGCCAATCAAAAAGGTGGCGTCGGCAAGACCACCACGACCATCGCTTTGGCCGGCCTGCTGGCCGAGGCCGGCAAGCGCGTGGTCGTCGTCGACCTGGACCCGCACGGTTCGATGACCAGTTACTTCGGCCACAACCCTGATGCCCTCGAGCACAGTTGCTACGACCTGTTTCTGCACAAAGGCAGCGTGCCTGAGGGCTTGCCGGGGCAACTGCTGCTGCCCACCAGCGACGAGCGGATTTCGCTGTTGCCGTCGAGCACCGCGCTGGCCGTGCTGGAGCGCCAGTCGCCGGGGCAGAATGGCCTGGGCCTGGTGATCGCCAAGAGTCTGGCGCAGTTGTGGCAGGATTTCGACTTTGCCTTGATCGACAGCCCACCCTTGCTCGGCGTGCTGATGGTCAATGCCCTGGCCGCCAGCCAGCAGTTGGTGATCCCGGTGCAAACCGAGTTTCTTGCGGTGAAGGGGCTTGAGCGCATGGTCGCGACCCTGGCCATGGTCAACCGGTCACGCAAGCAGGCGCTGCCGTACCAGATCGTGCCGACGCTGTTCGACCGCCGCACCCAGGCCTCGCTGGGCACCCTGAAGCTGCTGCGTGACACCTACGGCCAGCATGTATGGCAGGGCTACATCCCGGTCGATACGCGCCTGCGCGACGCCAGTCGCAAGGGCGTGACGCCCTCGCAGTTCGACGCCAAGAGCCGTGGGCTGGTCGCCTACCGGGCACTGCTCAAGCACTTGTTGACCTACAAACCCGCAGCGCAGGTGGCCTGATGACCCAGACCCGGTACACCGGCACCCGGCCACAGATGGCCTTGCAATCGTATCTGGATGGCCTGCTGCAGGAGGCCACCGAAGACGAGGCGCTGTTGCAGCCCCCCGTAGAGCCCGCTGCAGCCGATGAGTTCGCTGAAGCCCTGCGCGAGGAACAGGCCCGCGATGCCCGCCAGCCGCAACCTGCCGAACCGCTCGTGGCCGTTGCCCGCCCTGCGCCTCGGCCTTTCGCCGAACCCCGCCTGGCGGTGTTGCCCAGCGTGATGCCGGTAGACCCGCCGGTGGTGACGGTGGTGGAGCAGGAGGTGGTGGCCGAGGCGGCCATTCCAGTGCTGGTCGAAGCGCCTGCGCTGGAACCGGCGCTGCCACTGGTCGACGTGTACCTGCCAGCGCCGCCCGTGCCACCGGCCACTGTCGACGGCCGCCCGGCCTGGGCCGCCGAACCCTTCGAATGCCTGTTGTTCGATGTCGCCGGCCTGACCCTGGCCGTACCACTGGTGTGCCTGGGCTCGATCTACACCCTGGCCGGCCAGGAGCTGACCCCGCTGTTCGGTCAGCCCGAATGGTTCCTTGGCATCCTCACCTGCCAGGCGGGCAACCTCAAGGTCCTGGATACGGCGCGCTGGGTGATGCCCGACCGCTACCGCGACGATTTCCGCCAGGGCCTGCAGTACGTGATTTCGGTGCAGGGCTACGAATGGGGACTGGCCGTGCATCAGGTCAGCCGTTCGTTGCGCCTGGACCCGTCGGAAATCAAGTGGCGCAGCCAGCGTGGCCAGCGCCCGTGGTTGGCCGGCACGGTAATTGAACACATGTGTGCATTGCTCGATGTTGCCGCACTGGCCGAGCTGATCGCCAGCGGCGCAGTCAAGCAGCTGCACGACAAACAAATGACACCGAACACAACCGCCAGTAAGCGGATTTAGAGGGCTAGGGGAATGAAAAAGTCGTCTGCACAAGGTTCTGAAGATCCAATCCTGCAGTGGGTAACGTTCCGGCTGGACAACGAGTCCTACGGCATCAACGTGATGCAGGTGCAGGAAGTGCTGCGTTACACCGAGATCGCGCCGGTACCGGGTGCGCCCAGCTATGTGCTGGGCATCATCAACCTGCGTGGCAACGTGGTAACGGTGATCGATACCCGCCAGCGCTTTGGCCTGATGCCGACCGAAGTCACCGACAACACCCGTATCGTCATCATCGAGGCCGACAAGCAAGTGGTCGGTATCCTGGTCGACAGCGTGGCCGAGGTGGTCTACCTGCGCCAGTCGGAAATCGAAACCGCGCCGAACGTGGGTAACGAGGAGTCGGCCAAGTTCATCCAGGGTGTGTGCAACAAGAACGGCGAGCTGCTGATCCTGGTCGAACTGGACAAGATGATGACTGAGGAAGAGTGGTCCGAGCTGGAGAACATCTGAGTTGATCTTCGAGGTTGCGGTAATCTTTCTGGCGTTGCTGTGGGCCTTGAGCCTCTGGTTCTTCCTCAACTACAGCAAACGCCAGCGCGAAGTGGCCGCGCAGCAGGCCGTGGGCGATGCCTTGCGCGACCAGCGCATCAAGGACCTCGCCAAACGCCTGGATGACTACCAGAACGTCACGGTGCGCATGGGGGACGCGCTGCACGAGCTGAACGTGGCGGTTGCCCCCTTGCCGGACCGGATCCAGCAACTGGAGCAACGCGACCCTCATAATGTGACGTTCTCCCAGGCAGCCAAGCTGGTCGGCATGGGCGCCAGCATCGCCGAGCTGACCGAGAGCTGCGGCCTGACCCAGGCCGAGGCAGAGCTGATGAGCAAGCTGCACCGTAGCGACTGAGCCTGGCGGGCCGCTTCAAGGCCCGCTCAGGCCTGCGCCCAGGCTCAGGTCTGGACCCAGGAGTGATTGCCGCCGACCGTGGCGATGCGGTTGAGCGGCAATTGCTGGTGCACGGCCTCCCTCAACGCGCTGCCGTTGATGAAGGTGGCGGTATTGATACGCGGGATGTTGTACAGGTTGACCATCTGGCGCAAGGTCGCCAGGTTGGGCAATTGCTGGTCGATCACGTCGCTGAGCAGGCGGGGGCCGGTCAGGTAGCTCAGGCGGCTGGCATACCGGTAGAAGTTCAGTGGGTCTTCGGCCAGGCTAGGTCTGTGGTCATAGAAGTCCGAATGGATGCGGAAGCGTGCGTGCATTTCCTCGCTGATCGCCTCCAGGGTCGGGTTGCCAGGGTGGCTACCGATCTGGCTGGTGTTGTACAGGCAGTTCATGCTCAGTTTCTCGTTGGCCATCGGCGGCGCCAGCAGCAAGCCGTTGGGCGGGATGCACAGGTCCACCTCATTGATCGCTTCGGTGGGCGTTGCAGGTGGTTCGCCGTGCTCTGGTTGCCTGGCCTTGCCTGGCACCCGTAGCGTGTCGTCGACGTCCATGTACAACCCCCCTTCATGGTGCAGCAGCGGGTAGCGCAGCACATCGCTCGCCGACGCATAGTTGGTGGCCACGCCACCATTGCCGTCCAGCGCCGCGTCGTACTGGGCATAGTACTTGGTCTGCTGGAATGCCCTGAAGAACGCCTGTTCTTCCAGGGGTAGCACCTGCAGCCCCGGCGCCTGTTCGGCCAGCAGACGCAGGTTTTCTTCGTAAGCGCCAGGGTTGGCCGTGGACAGGAACAGGCGCAGGCTGTAATCACTGTTTTCCAGCGCCGCGACATTGTGGGCAAGGTTGCTCAGCAAGGCCGGGCGCAAGGTCTTGTCACCTACCCAGAGGCAGGAAATCCGCTTGGGGATGGGCAAGCTGTTGGCAGGGGCGTGTGGGATTTCACCCGGCAGCACCAGATCGATACCCAGCGCGCGCAGGGTGGCGGTGCGCATCGCGTCGGTGACTACGCGCTCGCGGGGCTCGGGTACCAGGCCGCGAGCATCAGGGCTTGCCACGTAGCCAACGGGCTCAACGTCGTTGATGTCCTCGTCCAGGATGAAGGCATCCCGTTCAAGGTCATACACCACCTCCTTGATGTAGTCGTCGATCACCGATTCCAGGGTGTCCGGCATGCCGTTGTACCTCGGCCTGCGGATCACGGCCTCGGCGGTGAGCGGGTCTGCTTGCGGCAGCGGCGGGATCGGTTCGCAGATATGGAAGTAGGGCGCACCTTCGGGCGCCGGGGCCAGCAGTATGGGGGCGCGCACCGGGCTCATTGGGTAACCGATCTGGTCGTTGAGCCGAATCGGCGGCACGAAGCCATCACTCTTGAACTGGAACAGTGCCGAGGCTTTGGACGCCCCTGTCAACAGCAATGGCACTGCATTGAACAGCCCCCAGGTGATGTTGGCTACCCCGTCCTGCCGTGCCTGCAGGGTCTTGCCGTTGATCGCTTCATCCAGGCCAAGGCCTAACTGCGCAATGCCACCGAGCGCCAGCACCGGCGCCAAGCCGGGTACCACCAGGCACAGCGGTGCCAGTAAATTGAGGGTGGTAAGCAGGTAGCCCCGCCACTTGGCTTTGCTGACCTGGCTGTCGCTGGTGATGATGAAGTCGGCGTCGTCGAAGCTGCGTTGGCGTTGGCGCTCGGCCAGCGCCTGGAACAAGTCGCCGGTGATCCTCGGGTTGTAGCGGCTTGGCCGGTAGTTGACGTAGGTGCGCGGCGGCCAGATGCCATCATCGTTGAACATGCCGTGTTCTGGCGGCAACACGTGGCGCCGGGGGTACTCGGCCAGCCCGTCGAGTGCGGTATCCAGCCCGCTGAAATCCACGCCCTGTGGCCTGTCGGCCAGCCGGAAATGCTGTTTCAGGGCTTCACGCTTGAGTGGGTCTTTGCACTGCTCGCCGACCCAGTCCTTCAGCGCATTTTCGCTGGCGAACTCCAGCAAGGGTGAGCTGTTGCCGGGTATGTAGAGCACTGTCAGGTCCGTGCTTGAGTTGCACAGGTAAAGCAGGTCGGTGGCGGCGTAGCCATAGATGCTCAGGGTGCTCATGCGCAGCTTGTCGACCCGCGGCATCAACTCGGCGGCTTGCCACAGCAATTTCCGTGCGGCTTCGCTGAGGCTGCCTTCGCTGACCTGCTTGTTGCAGGCGGCAATGAAATTGAGCTTGCACGCCAGGCGGTGTGCGCTCATGTGCTCGCGCCAGTAGGTGTGCAGGGTGTTCTTGAAGGGTGCCTGGAAGTCCAGGTTCTCGATGAATTGCTGGAAACTTTCGGCGGCTACCGGCACATGGGTAGTGGCGTCATAGCGCGGTGGTTCGGTGCGCCGGAACAGCCCATTGAAGACCGAAAATTCGGCGCCATAGTGGTTGAAACCCCGGGCGGGCAGGGCATTGACGATCCGCACCGGGCCTTCTGGCAAAGTGCCGGCCCAGGGCGCACGGAACAAGGCGCCGAACAGGTCGTTATTGCTTTCGCCCTGCCAGTTGCTGAGCACGGCCTGGCTTAGGCTGATGCATTGCCTGACCTCTGCCAGGCTGCCGCCTTTGCGGTCGGAACGGTAGTGCAGGGTCACCACATCGACCCGGTCGGGGTCGAGGTCATGGCCCTGCTCGGCGAACCATTGCTTCACGGCCTGGCTGGCCTGGCGATCGGGCCGAGGGACATGGTTCAAATGATCGCGGACATAGTGCACGCCAGTGGCGTTGATCCCGGTAGTGCGCATCGTGGTTACCTTGCGTGAGTGGGAGCTGCAAGGTTGCAGGATGCTGCTGCACGCCAGTGGTAGATAACTACATACGCCTGCTATGGCCCTTCAGTTGTGTTCCCAGCTATGCGCCCGACCTGCCTCGAAGAACCGGTCCAGCGGCACATGCTCACGAATCAGTTGGGTCAACTGGCTCGTGTCGAGGGTGCCGTGAAGGTCGTAGAGAGGCGAAATCAGCAGTCTGCACATGCCGCGTAACTGCCTAAGCCAGGGCAGCTGCGCGTCGATCACATCATTGAGCACCCCAGGCCCGGTCAGGCGGCAGAGGCGGCGAGCATAAGCGTTGAAGCCTACAGGGTTGAATACCCGATCGGGCCGTTCAGTGTAAAACGTGGGGTCTAGCTGGAACCGTTGCAGGATTGCTTCGGAAATGGCGTCCAGTGTGGGGTTGCCGGGGTGGCTGCCGATCATGCTGTTGTTGTACTTGACGTAGAAACCCAGTTGATCATTGGAAACCGGGGGGTACAGGAGCAAGCCATTGGTGGTCGTTCGCAAGGTCTGGTTGGCCAGCGGCGAGGTGCCTGGCCCCGAAGCGGCGTTGAGCACGCGGTCGTCGGCATCCAGATAGAAACCACCGATGTGCTTGAGCATGCGGTAGCGCAGAATGTCGCTGGCCGAGCTGTAATTGGTGATGCCTGGGTTGGTAATTCCAAGTGCTGCCTGGTACTGGGCGAAATAGGGCGACCGCGTGAACTCTTGGTAGAACGGTTGATCCTCGAGCGTCAGGACGCTCATGTGAAGTGTCCTGCTCCTGAGCAGCGTAAGGTTGGCGTCATAGGCCCTGGGGCTTTGCCGCGAGAGGAACAGTTGGTACTGGTAATCACTGTTTTCCAGCGCTTGGGCATTGTGTACGAGCGCCTCCAGGAAAACAGGGGAAATGGCCTTGTCACCCACCCAAATGCTGGAAACGATGCGCGGAATCGGCGTACGTTCCAGGGTGTTGAAGTACGTGTAGTCGATGGGTAGATCCAGTTCGATGCCCAACTGCCGGAGGGTGAACATGCGCTGTGCGTCGGTGACGACCCGCTGGGCATTGGCAACGCGCACTAGCCCCGCTGGTTCGCCGGTGTCAATCTTCCAGCGCTCAGGCGTTGCCTGCTTGTATTCAGAGAGCTTGATAAAACTATCGGTGTGCAAGTCGTACACCACAGGTTGCATTTTGAACCCTTGTGACGACTGGAATGCACCTTCGAAATAGTGGCCCATATCATCCCCAACGTGCGTCACTACCACCCTTTGTGAGCCTGTCGGAATCTGTACCGTCTCACGAAACGCTGCTTGTGCCGGTATCAACTGCAATGCATCCGTCGGCACGCTTACATTGGCCGCTTCGCCCAGCACATCCGCCAACTGGGACGGCCGTAGCAAACCTGGCAAACGGTAGTGAAACGCCTGGCTGGCGCGGGCGATGCCGATAGGCAAGGGCAAGGCATTGAACAGGCCGAAGACCTGGTTCTCGACCCCTTCGACTTTCTCGTCCAGCGAGTGGCCGTTGATCACCTGGTCCATGCCCAGGCTGAACTGTGCCACGCCGCCCAGCACCATCACCGCAAGGAGCTCGGGCACCACCACGCATAAAGGTGCCAGCAAGCACTGGGCAACGTTCAGGTAGCTGCCCCAATGCGCCTTGACGACCTGGCGGTTGGTGATGACGCGGTAATCCAGGTCGTCGTAGCTGCGCTGCTTCTGGCGATTGGCCAAGTGATCGAACAGGTTACCAGTGATAGGTAAGCTGGTGGTTGGCGAGCCAAACTCGATGGTATCTTCAGGGTCCCATGTACCACTGGTGGCAAAGCCGGGATGATCGTCGGGCAGGGTATGCGCGGCGGGATAGCAGCCCAGCCCTTTCAAGGCCGTGATGAGGCCGCTGAATTCCAGCCCGTCCTCCCAGTCCGCGGGTGAGAAACATTGTTGTAGCCACTCGCGGCGTTCTGGGTCTTTGCATTGCTCGGCAAACCAGTGCTTGAGCGCAGACAGGTCCGGGAATTCGTGCAGGGGCGACGCGTTGCCCGGCATATAAAGGACGACGGTGCTGCTGTCGTCGGCCTTGATGTAGATGATCGATGTACTGTGATAACCGTACACATTCAGCAGGCGGGTGGTTATCGCCCGCGTATCCAGGGGCAACAGGCCGGCGGCCTGCCAGGCAAGGCGCCAGGCAGGGACACTGAGGCTGCCCTCGTTGACTTGCTTGTTGCAGGCGGTGATGAAGGCCATTTCCAGTGCGCGTGCGTATTCTTTCCTACTTTGCTGCCAGTAGCTGTCCAGTTGGGCCTTCAGCCGTTCGTGCAGGTGCAAGCCCCACACATAGTCCTGAAAAACTTCGGCACGGATGGGCAGCAGTGTCGCCGGGCTGAGCTCCTGATTCGCGGTACGTCGGTACAGGCCGTTGAAGACCAGGTAGGACATCGCGTTAGAAAGCAGGGGGGGTGGCCGCATACGGTCGACAAATGTCACCGCATGCAGCGGGGCGATACCCGCCCAATCGCCAATGTGAAGCCCTCCGCTGCCTGTACTCGGTTCACCTTGCCAGTTGGCCAGCAGGGCATCGGTCAGGCTGGTGCGTTGAATCACCTTGGCCTGCGGAGGTAGCCAAGGTTGGCCCTCTTCGCGCTCTGCGTCCTGGTAGTGGAAGGTGACGACGTCGATGTCAGCGGGGGACAGGAGCACACCGCGTTGCGCAAGCCAGTCGCGCAATAGTTTGTCGGCCAATGTATCGGGGCGCGGCATCTGGGCCAGCGCACTGTGCAACAGGCGCTGCTTCATGGGTTGTGGAAGGTTCATCGTTGGGTGTCCGTGGCTATCGGCGTTGCAGGGTAGCCAGCGGGCACACCGCTCAAGTGCTAATTAAAGCTGTCATCCGCTGGCAGAACGCTCATCAGCGGGGGCGCTGGGGTAATGTCGCGCTCGCCCGGCGGCTCGTCGTCGAAGCCCACGGGCACCTTGCCACGCAGTTGCCAGGCAAAGGCGATGATTTCGGCGATGGTCAGGTACAGCGCCTCGGGGATCTGCTCGCCCAGTTCCAGGCGCGCCAGCAAGCGTACGAGCTCGGCGTTTTCATAGATCGGAACGTCGTGCTCGCGGGCCAGGGCCAGTATGGCCTCGGCTACGCTGTCGTCACCTTTGGCCGTCAGGCTCGGCGCCTGCTGGCCATCGTAGCTCAAGGCAATGGCCTGGCGGGGTTGTCGGTCGTTCATGCGTTTTCGTCCACCCAGCGTTGTTCTACTCGGGTACGGGGCCCTTGCGGTGGGATGCCCGCGCGGCATTCCAGGTCGCCGACCTCCAGGCCGCGGGCAAGCAAGCGTTCGCGCAGGCTGCCCAGCTGGCTGTCGATCAGGCGCGCGGTCTGCTCGCGCTCGGCCCACAGTTGGCCCGACAGCTGCCCTTGATTCAACTGGGCCTGGACCTGCATGGGGCCCAGCGGGGGCAGGTCGAAAGCCAGGTCGATACGCCAAAGGGCTCGCAGCGAGTCTGCTGCTTCATGTTCACGATCGGCCTGCTGGCGTGGCGTTTCTTCGCGCTGCAGTTTGACCTGCAGGGGAATGAACTCCTGGCCGTGGCGAATCGGCACTTCGGTTTGCCACGTGGTCTGCAGGTTGCCGTTTTCCAGTGTGCCGCTTTGTTGCAGGCTGCTCATGGCGTGGCTCTGCAGGCGGGAAATGGCCGCTGCGGCCAGGCGCAGCAGCTGTTGCAGGTCGCCTTCGTCTTCCAGCGCGTTCAGCAACCGCGACGGCAGCGGGAATGCCCCAGGCTGTGGCTTGGGGCTGACCCGTTCGAGTAGGCCCAGGGCTCCGCGTGCCACGGCGGGCATGGTCACGGCCAGGCTGTCCGGAGCCAGGCTTGGCGTGCCGGGCGGCAGGTTCGGTGCCTGCGCCACCAGCCGCAGCAGGTGGGCCTTGAGGTCGGTGGCGACAGCGGCTGGGTAGCCCCCCAGCAATTTTGCTTCAAGGAAGGCGCCGCTGTTGCTCAGGGCTTGTGCCACGCCTTTGGCGTCCCCCAGTTGCCGTACGTCCGGCAGGCCGGCCAGCAGGCGTTCGGCGCTGGCGCGCAGGTCGCCAGGGGCATCGGCGCTGCGGGTGAGCTGCTGCAGCGCGTCGAGCAGGCTGGGCAGCGAGGCCTGGCGGTTCTGTTGGGTCATTAGCTGCTGAGCGATGCTCAGTTGGTCCTGCCTGCCACTCAGAGGCACGAAGCGCAGTGACTGATCACCTTGCACCAGCGCGCTGAGCAGGCTGCCAACGGCCAGCGGGCGCGGGCTGTCGACGCTCAGGGTGGCGCCGGCCTGGGCGCTGTTGAGCAAACTGATCAGTGCCCGATAGACCGGCGCCTGCCCAGGCGCCTGGGCCAATGCCTGGTTGGTCAGGACCTTGCCTTGCAGGAGCGTGCCGACAGGTACCTCGCGGGTATCCAGGCGGGTCAGGGTGGCGACCTGGCTGGCAGTGGCCTGCTGCAATAAAATGGCCAGGCGATTGCCTTCGGTCTGGCTGACGGTAACCTGGCTACCTGGGGCCAGGGGTTGGCCGGCGCTGGCCTGCAGCTGGGTCTGTGCGCCGTTGGCCTGGACCAGCCGCAGGAGCAGCTGGAACTCCTGGCCGCTCTGACGCAACGCCAGCACTTGGGCTTGCGCGGTTTCGCCGGGCGCCAGCAAACCGGGCTGGGGCTGGACCAGGCGTAGGACCTCGCCGGTCATGGCCGCCTTGGTGGCTTGGTTGCCAAGCGCAGTTTGTGCGCCGAGACTATTGATTTCAGTCATGATTGTATACAACCTGTCGGACCCGGCCTCTTGGCAGCGCAGCGGCGCGTGCAATAATGCCGACCGCCCGTGGTTGCCAGTATAACGGCAGCGCACCGGGCGACTTGAGACACGGGCTTCAGGTTGGCTCGCCTGCCAAACAGGCAACACCGACCGGAGGCCCTCTACACATAAGGCGAAACCGTGACCTTCCACCTCCAAGCCGCAGGCCTGGCCTGCGAGCGCGACTGGCGCCTGCTGTTCGAGCAACTCGATTTCGAGCTGGGCGCGGGCGACATGCTGCAGATCAGTGGGCCCAACGGCAGTGGCAAGACCAGCCTGCTGCGCCTGTTGGCCGGGCTGATGCAGCCAACCGCCGGGCAGATCCTGCTGGGGGGCAAGCCGTTGGCTGAGCAGCGTCATGCCATGGCCAGCCTCCTGCTATGGATTGGCCATGCCGCCGGCATCAAGGACCTGCTGACCGCCGAGGAAAACCTCACCTGGCTGTGCGCCCTGCATCAACCGGCCAGCCGCGACGCTATCTGGGCAGCGCTGGCGGCGGTGGGCCTGCGCGGGTTCGAAGATGTGCCTTGCCACACCCTGTCGGCCGGCCAGCAGCGCCGCGTGGCCCTGGCCCGCTTGCACTTGGCCGGCCCGCCGCTGTGGATTCTCGATGAGCCGTTCACCGCCCTCGACAAGCAAGGCGTGGCGCAACTGGAAGCACACCTGGCGGCGCACTGCGAGCAGGGCGGCACCGTCGTGCTGACCACCCACCATACGCTGACGCGCAAGCCAGGCGGTTACCGTGAACTGAACCTGGGGCAATGGGCGGCATGAGCGTATTCATCCTGTTGCTGCGCCGTGAAGCGCGCCTGTTGTTCCGGCGCCCGGCCGAATTGGCCAACCCGCTGGTGTTCTTCGCCATCGTCGTGGCCCTGTTCCCGCTGGCGGTTGGCCCCGAGAGCCAATTGTTGCAAACCTTGTCGCCGGGCCTGGTGTGGGTGGCCGCGTTGCTGGCGGTGCTGCTGTCCCTGGACGGCCTGTTCCGCAGTGATTTCGAGGACGGCTCGCTGGAGCAGTGGGTGCTGTCGCCGCAGCCGCTGGCGCTGCTGGTGCTGGCCAAGGTGCTGGCGCACTGGATCTTTTCCGGGCTGGCGCTGGTATTGTTGGCGCCGCTGCTGGCCTTGATGCTGGGCTTGCCCGGCCACTGCCTGCCGGTGCTGCTTGCTTCACTGCTGCTGGGTACGCCAGTGCTGAGCTTGCTGGGTGCAGTAGGCGCGGCGCTGACCGTTGGCCTCAAGCGCGGTGGTTTGTTACTGGCGTTGCTGATTTTGCCGTTGTATATCCCTGTATTGATCCTGGGCAGTGGTGCGTTGCAAGCGGCGTTGCAGAATATGCCGGCAACCGGCCATTTGCTCTGGCTCGCCAGCCTCACCGCCCTGGCCGTGACCCTGGCACCCTTTGCGATAGCGGCCGGGCTGAAGATCAGCGTCGGCGAATAACGAGTCCCGGGCTCTCAAGCCCGGCAAATACCCTGGATGTACCCTGATGAAAATAAGCTGGACGTGGTTCCACAAGCTGGGCTCCCCGAAATGGTTCTATGCCATCAGCGGCCGCATGCTGCCATGGCTGGCCACTGCCGCCGTGCTTCTGCTGCTGGTCGGCATCACCTGGGGCCTGGCCTTCGCCCCCCAGGACTACCAGCAAGGCAACAGCTTCCGCATCATCTATATCCACGTGCCGGCGGCGATGCTGGCGCAGTCCTGCTATGTGCTGCTGGCCGTGGCCGGGGTGGTGGGGCTGGTGTGGAAGATGAAGCTGGCCGATGTCGCCCTGCAATGTGCCGCCCCGATCGGCGCCTGGATGACCGCGGTGGCGCTGGTCACCGGTGCCATCTGGGGCAAGCCGACCTGGGGCAGTTGGTGGGTGTGGGATGCCCGACTTACGTCCATGCTTATCCTGCTGTTCCTGTACTTCGGCATTATTGCGCTGGGCCAGGCGATCAGTAATCGTGACAGCGCAGCCAAAGCCTGTGCGGTGCTGGCGATCGTCGGCGTGGTGAACATCCCGATCATCAAGTACTCGGTGGAGTGGTGGAACACGCTGCACCAGGGCGCCACCTTCACCCTCACCGAAAAACCGGCGATGCCGGCAGAAATGTGGCTGCCGCTGCTGTGCACGGCGCTGGGTTTCTACTGCTTCTTCGGCGCTGTGCTGCTGCTGCGCATGCGCCTGGAAGTGCTAAAGCGCGAGGCGCGCGCCAGTTGGGTCAAGGACGAAGTCTTGAACAGCCTTGGGCGGAGGGCCGCACCATGAGCTTTGCCACCTTCGGCGAATTCCTTGCCATGGGCCACCACGGCCTGTACGTGTGGTCGGCCTATGGCATCTGCCTGGTGGTGCTGGCGCTGAATGTCGCCGCGCCGCTGCTGGCTCGCCGTCGCTACCTGCAAGAAGAGGCGCGCCGTTTGCGCCGGGAGAACAACCAGTGAATCCGCAGCGCAAGAAACGCCTGTTGCTCATCGCCGGCCTGTTGGTCGGCGTCGGGGTTGCCGTCGGCTTTGCCTTGAGCGCACTGCAGCAGAACATCAACCTGTTCTATACCCCCACTCAAATTGCCAATGGCGAAGCGCCGCTGGACACCCGTATCCGCGCGGGCGGCATGGTCGAGAAAGGCTCGGTGCAACGCTCGTCCGACTCGCTGGACGTACGCTTCGTGGTCACCGACTTCAACAAATCGGTGCCGATCACCTACCGCGGCATCCTGCCCGACCTGTTCCGCGAAGGGCAGGGCATCGTCGCCCTGGGCAAGCTCAATGACCAGGGCGTGGTGGTAGCCGATGAAGTGCTGGCCAAGCATGACGAGAAATACATGCCGCCCGAGGTTACCAAGGCCCTCAAGGAAAGCGGCCAGGCAGCCGCTGGCGGGGGGAGCAAGCCATGAACGCCGCACTGGTGATACCTGAACTGGGCCAGCTGGCGATGATCCTGGCCATCTGCTTTGCAGCTGTGCAGGCCAGCGTGCCGCTGCTTGGCGCCTGGCGCGGCGACAGCCTGTGGATGAGCCTGGCACGGCCTGCGGCCTGGGGGCAGTTCGCGTTCCTGGCGTTCGCCTTCGCCTGCCTGACCCACGCCTTCATGACCGACAACTTTTCGGTGGCCTACGTGGCCAGCAACTCCAACAGCGCCTTGCCGTGGTACTACAAGTTCAGCGCCGTGTGGGGCGCCCACGAAGGCTCTTTGCTGTTGTGGGCGCTGATTCTCGGTGGCTGGACCTTTGCCGTGTCGGTGTTCTCGCGGCAGTTGCCGCAGGTGATGCTGGCCCGCGTGCTGGCAGTGATGGGCATGATCAGCGTAGGTTTCCTGAGCTTCCTGATCATCACCTCCAACCCGTTCCAGCGCATGCTGCCGCAGGTGCCGACCGACGGCCGCGACCTCAACCCGCTGCTGCAGGACTTCGGCCTGATCGTGCACCCGCCCATGCTGTACATGGGTTACGTGGGCTTCTCGGTGGCCTTTGCCTTCGCCATCGCCGCCTTGCTCGGTGGCCGCCTGGATGCCGCCTGGGCGCGCTGGTCGCGGCCATGGACCATCGTCGCCTGGGCGTTTCTGGGGGTGGGCATTACCCTGGGCTCATGGTGGGCCTACTATGAACTGGGCTGGGGTGGCTGGTGGTTCTGGGACCCGGTGGAAAACGCCTCGTTCATGCCCTGGCTGGTGGGCACTGCGCTGATCCACTCGCTGGCGGTGACCGAAAAGCGCGGGGTGTTCAAGAGCTGGACCGTGCTCCTGGCGATTGCCGCGTTCTCGCTGAGTCTGCTGGGCACCTTCCTGGTGCGTTCCGGCGTGCTGACCTCGGTGCACGCGTTTGCCGCAGACCCGTCGCGGGGCATTTTCATCCTGATCTTCCTGCTGTTCGTGGTCGGGGGGTCGCTGACCTTGTTCGCCCTGCGCGCGCCGGTGGTCAAAAGCCAGGTGGGCTTTGCCCTGTGGTCGCGGGAAACACTGCTGCTGGCCAATAACCTGGTGCTGGTGGTGGCGGCATCCATGATCTTGCTCGGCACCCTTTACCCCCTGGTTCTCGATGCCCTTACCGGGGCCAAGTTGTCGGTGGGCCCACCGTATTTCAATGCGTTGTTCCTGCCGTTGATGGCGCTGCTGATGGTGGTGTTGAGCATTGGCGTGGTGGTGCGCTGGAAGGACACCCCGGGCAAATGGCTGGTGAGCATGATGAGCCCGGTGCTGGTGGGCAGCGCCATCCTTGCACCGCTGGCCGGCCTGATCGTCGATGACTTCGACTGGCCGACGCTGACTGCCTTCGCCCTGGCTGCCTGGGTGGTGCTCGGCGGGCTGCGTGACATCCTCGACAAGACGCGCCACAAGGGGCTGGTCAAGGGCCTGCCGGGGCTGGGCCGCAGTTACTGGGGCATGCAGCTGGCGCACCTGGGCCTGGCGGTGTGCGCGCTGGGCGTGGTGTTGTCGAGCAACAACAGCGCCGAACGCGACCTGCGCATGGCGCCGGGCGAGAGCGTCGAGTTGGGCGGCTACCACTTCCTGTTCGAAGGTGCCAAGCACTTCGAAGGGCCCAACTTCATCTCCGACAAAGGCACGATCGTGGTCAGCCGCGATGGCCGGGCTGTGACAACCCTGTACCCGGAAAAACGCCTGTACACCGTGCAGCAGTCGATGATGACCGAAGCCGGCATTGATGCCGGCTTCACCCGCGACCTGTACGTGGCCCTCGGCGAGCCGCTGGAGAACGGCGCCTGGGCGGTGCGCGTGCATATCAAGCCTTATGTCCGCTGGATCTGGCTGGGCGGTCTGTTGACTGGCCTGGGCGGGTTGCTGGCGGCCCTCGACCGGCGCTACCGCGTCAAGGTCAAGACCCGGGTGCGTGAAGCCCTGGGCGTGTCTGGAGCAGCTGCATGAAGCGTTGGATCATGGTAGTGCCCCTGGCAGTGTTCCTGCTGGTGGCGGTGTTTCTCTACAAGGGCCTGTTCCTCAAGCCCGACGAGCTGCCCTCGGCAATGATCGGCAAAGCGTTCCCGGCGTTTTCCCTGGCCTCGACCCAGGGCGACCGTACCCTGACCGAGGCTGACCTGCACGGCCGCCCGGCACTGGTCAACGTGTGGGCCACCTGGTGCCCGTCGTGCAAGGTGGAGCACCCGTACCTGAACCAGCTGGCGCAGCAGGGCGTGGTGATTCACGGGGTCAACTACAAGGACGACAACGCCGCAGCGCGCAAATGGCTGGCCGATTTCCACAACCCCTACCAGCTGGACATCCGTGACGAGCAGGGCAGCCTGGGCCTGGACCTGGGGGTGTACGGCGCGCCGGAAACATTCCTGATCGATGCCAAGGGCATCATCCGCTACAAGCATGTGGGCATCGTCGATGCCACGGTGTGGCGTGAGCAGCTGGCGCCGCTGTACCAGGGCCTGGTCGACGAGGCCAAACCATGAGGCGTTGGCTGGCAGCGGTGCTGCTGGGCATGAACCTGGCCAGCGTGGCCAAGGCGGCCATCGATACCTACCAGTTCCGTGACGAGGCAGAGCGCCAGCGTTACCAGGCGTTGACCAAGGAACTGCGCTGCCCCAAGTGCCAGAACCAGGACATTGCCGACTCCAACGCCCCCATCGCTGCCGACCTGCGCCGGGAGATCTTCCGCATGCTGGGCGAGGGCAAGAGCAACCAGCAGATCGTGGACTTCATGGTCGACCGCTATGGCGATTTCGTGCGCTACAAGCCGGCGCTCAGTGGCCGCACCTGGCTGCTGTGGTTCGGCCCAGGGCTGCTGCTGGCGGGCGGGTTCGTGGTGTTGGCGCTGATCGTGCGCCGGCGCCGTGGCAGTGCCACGCCAGGCACCGATGCATTGTCTGCTGAAGAACGCGAGCGTCTCGCCAAACTGCTGGAAAAAGAACCGACCCATGATTGAATTCTGGCTTAGCGCGGGCCTGTTGTTGCTCGCTGCCCTCAGCTTCCTGCTGATTCCGATCCTGCGTGGCCGTCGTCGCCAACAGGAAGAAGACCGTACCGCCCTGAACGTGGCCCTGTATCAGGAGCGGGTCGCCGAACTGGCTGCGCAGCAGGCTGCCGGGGTACTGGACGCAGCGCAGTTGGCCCAGGGCCGCGACGAAGCCGCCCGTGAGCTGCTGGCCGACACCGAGGGCGCTGACGCCCCGCGCCAAGGCCACCTGGGCAAGGCATTCCCCCTGCTGGCCGCGGTGTTGGTGCCGGTGCTGGCGTTGGGGTTGTACCTGCATTTCGGCGCAGCCGACAAGGTGGCCCTGACCCAAGAGTTTGCCCAGGCGCCGAAGTCGATGGAGGAAATGACCACGCGCTTGGAGCGTGTGGTAAAAGCCCAGCCAGACTCGGCCGAAGCCGTGTACTTCCTCGGCCGTGCCTACATGGCCGAGCAGCGCCCGGCAGATGCTGCGCGTACCTTTGAACGTGCCGTGGCCCTGGCCGGGCGTCAGCCAGAGCTGCTGGGGCAGTGGGCGCAAGCCCTGTATTTTGCTGCTGACAAACAGTGGAGCCCACAGCTGCAGGCCCTCACCGACGAAGCCTTGAAGGGCGACCCCAACGAAGTTACCAGCCTGGGGCTGCGCGGTATCGCCGCTTTCGAAGGCGAGCGTTACCAGCAAGCCATCGATTACTGGCAGCGTTTGCTGGCGCAGTTGCCCGAGGGCGATGCATCGCGCGCGGCATTGCAAGGCGGCATCGACCGCGCTGCCGAGCGCCTGGGCAGCTCGCCGGCGCGTGCGAACGAACCCGCGCCGGCCGCGGCGCGCCTGAAGGTGCGGGTGGAACTGGCGGCGGCGTTGCGGGACAAGGTCAAGCCGGACGACACGGTGTTCATCTTCGCCCGCGCCAGCAATGGCCCACCGATGCCGTTGGCGGCCAAGCGGGTGACAGTGGCGCAGCTGCCGATCGAGGTAGAGTTGTCTGATGCGGACGCGATGATGCCGCAGATGAAACTGTCCGACTTTGCCGAAGTCCAACTGATGGCACGTGTGTCGCGTGCTGGCCAGCCGACCCAAGGTGAGTGGATCGGTCAAGGTGCACCCCTGTCCAGCGCGACCCAGGCCACCCAACACCTGACCATCGACAGCCCCGATCCGTAAGAGAGCAATGCCATGCACAGCGCCGTCCGCCTGACCCTGATTACCCTGGCCCTGGGTTTGTCTGCGTGTACGACGCAGCAGCCCTACGAGCACCCCGAGCCGCCGATAGAGCGGGTGCCGCCCCAGGGGCCGGTGGTCAAGCCGTTGCCCGGCGGCCAGCCTTCTACCCAGCCGGGCAGGCCGGCGGCCATTCCCAAGCCGATGCCGCGCACCTCGGCCAGCTTCGCGCCACCGCCGGGTGGTGCCAGCCATTGGGATCCGAAACTGGGCGTCTATGTGCTGGATAAACAACCCAACACGTTCTACCGGCAGCGGACCTACTACCGCTTCGACAATGGTTGGAGCTGGTCGCTGAGCCCGAATGGCCCTTGGCAGGAAACCGACAGCAGCGGGGTGCCAGGTGGATTGGGGCGTGCATTCGCGCAGTAGCGCTTTTGCCAAGACCCACGCTCCGCCGAGGGTACCCGTACAGTACAGTTCAATCCGCAAATAGCGATTGACTGTACTGTAGTGTGAGTCCGCATAATGCCCCTTCGCGAACGGAGGTGGCATGCACAAGACAGTCCTGGTACTGGCGGAAACCGTCGATGATTGCCTGCCTTTGCTGGAGCAGGCCGGTTACCGCCTGATCCGTGCCCCATCACCCCAAGAGCGGGCTGATGCCATTCGGCGCCACGCCAAACACACCCAGGCCCTGGTGCTGCGCAACCTGCAGGCGTTCTTTGCCGGTGAGCCGGTATTGACGCCGGTACGCCCGTAACCCTATTCAGACATCTGCCTGGCAGCGCCCAGGCAACAAGGAGCGTGTGCATGCAACTCGAAATCTTCCAGGTCGATGCCTTTTCCGCTGAGCCGTTCGGCGGCAACCCGGCAGCTGTGATTCCCCTGCAAAGCTGGCTGCCGGACGATGTACTGCAACGCATTGCCGAAGAGAACAACCTGTCGGAAACCGCCTACTTCGTGCGCAATGGCGAAACCTACGACCTGCGTTGGTTCACCCCGGCCGTGGAAGTCGACCTGTGCGGCCACGCCACCTTGGCCTCGGCCTACGTACTGTTCGAGCAACTGGGCGAGCAGGCGCAGGTGCTGCGTTTCAATACCCGCAGTGGCGAACTGCGCGTCAGCCGCGGTGCGGACGGCCTGTTGGCCATGGACTTCCCGGCCAAGCAACCGCTCGCCGAAGAGATGCCGCAGGGCCTGCTGCAAGCGCTGGGCCTGAGCCAGGCGCAGGCGCTGTACCGCAGTGACGACTATGTGGTGGTGATCGATGACGCATTGCTGCTCGATACCCTGAAGCCAGACTTCGTTGCACTGTCGGCCTTCGATGTGCGCGGCATTGCCGTGACTGCAGCAGGGCGTGGTTTTGATTTCGTCACCCGCTGGTTCGGCCCCAACGTGGGTGTGAACGAAGACCCGGTGACGGGTTCGGCGCATACCTCGCTCGCGCCAGTGTGGGCCGAGCGGCTGGGCAAGCAGGTGCTGGCGTGCGAGCAGGGCGGGGCGCGCAAAGGGCAGTTGCTGTGTGAAGTGCCGGGTAATGGCCGGGTGATCATCAGCGGGCGGGCGGCGTTGTACCTGCGCGGAACTGTCTATATTTAACAGGCTGACACCGTCTGCCTGTAGGAGCGGCCTTGTGTCGCGATCGGGCCGCAACGCGGCCCCTCGATTTTCGCGTTGATGCGTCAATCCGGGGGCTGCTTTGCAGCCCGATCGCGACACAAGGCCGCTCCTACATGGCCCAACCCCTGTTCAAGGAGCCAGCCATGGCCCTGGAAAAACACGGCACCTGCCTGTGCGGCGCCACCCGGCTTACTGTCACTGTCGACAATACCCACATCAGCGCCTGCCATTGCAGCATGTGCCGCAAGTGGGCCGGTGGCCCGATGCTGGTGGTTGATTGCAGCAAGCCCCCGCTGATCGAGGGGCGTGCACCCAGCGTTTATGACTCGTCGGACTGGGCACAGCGTGCTTTTTGCGGCCAGTGCGGCACGCACTTGTACTACCGGCTCAAGGCCAACGACTTCCATGCCATACCGGTCGGCCTGCTCGAGGGCGACCAGGACTGGGATTTCAACATGCAGATTTTCGTCGAAGAGAAACCCGCCTGGTACTGCTTCGCCAACCAGACCAAGGAACTGACCGGCGAGGAAGTCTTCGAGCAGAACAGCTGATTCAGGCCTGCGCCAGCAGCCACTCGGCAAACATTTGGGCGGTGTGCTGTGGTCGAAGCGCCAGCACGAAACACCACGCGCGCTTGCCAAACCGATGCATTCCTGAGAAAAGGGCGGCTTTGTTTTCAAGCGTTGGAGTATGCCCGTGAGCCAAGAACTGCAGATCATCGAACTGGTCGAGGGGGACGGCAAAGCCGCCGTCAAAGGCGCCCTGATCACTACCCAGTACACCGGCTGGCTGGCCGATGGCAGTGAGTTCGATTCGTCCTGGTCGCGCGGCAAGCCGTTCCAGTGCGTGATCGGCACCGGCCGGGTGATCAAAGGCTGGGACCAGGGCCTGATGGGCATGCGCGTGGGCGGCAAACGCAAGCTGCTGGTTCCGGCGCACCTGGGCTATGGCGAGCGCAGTGTTGGGGCGATTGCGCCGAATTCGGCCCTGACCTTCGAGATCGAGTTGCTGGAAGTGCTGACGCGGGATGATTGAGCGGCCGTTTTGCAACGCGAGTTTCTTGAGCCTTACACAATTCGGCAACACCCATCCCCTAGTCTAGGCCTTGCCTAGGGAACGGCATCCACCTCCAGGGAGGAACCAAACGGGTTCAGGGCACTCTGACCCTCACTCGTTGCCAAGGATGGCATTCACTACTGATGGCGTCCCGCAATTGCCGGGGCGATGTGGCGGGTAACCCGATTTCTCTGCCACACGAGCCTGCCTTGATGAAGTTGCCAACATTCTTCCGCCGTCGCCGTCACCTGCTGCTGAGCCTGGTGCTTACAGCTGTCGCCGTGCCGCTGGCGCTGGAGGCTGTCGAAAGCCGCGCGCAACCGGTGGATGGCACCCAGACGCTGGTGTTCCTGCGCCATGCCGAGAAACCGGGCGAGGGCTTGGGCCAGTTGAACTGCCAGGGCCTCAACCGGGCGCTGGACCTGGCCACGCTGCTGCCCGAGCGCTTCGGCAAGGCGGACTTCGTGTTTGCCGCCAACCCTTCGCGGCATGTCGAGGAAGGCAGCATGGACGAAAGCTATAGCTATATCCGCCCGCTGATGACCATTACCCCCAGCGCCATCCGCCTCGGTCTGCCGGTGAACATCGACTACGGCGCCAACGACACCGATGAGCTGGCCGATGAGTTGCTGAGCGACAAATACCGCAACGCGACAGTGTACACCGCCTGGTCCCACGGCTACCTGCCGGAACTGCTCAACACCGTGGCCGGCAAGGCCCTGGGTGATGACCGGGTGATTACCGAGGACTGGAGTGGCGATGACTTTGACACCCTTTACGTACTGACCCTCACCTGGCATGACGGCAAGGCCACCCTGCTCAGCCGTAACGTGCGCCAGGGTTTGAATGACGGAGCGCATAGCTGCCCGACATGAGGGTTTAGTCCTTGGCTGTGGCAGTGCAGCGGTTGGCCCGGGTGATGTGTTGGCCTGTGCCGGCCTCTTCGCGGGCACGCCCGCTCCCACAAGATAACCACAAGCCTGAAGGCTGTGGGGGCCCTGTGGGAGCGGGCGTGCCCGCGAAGAGGCCGGTACTGGCAACTAAAGGACTAGCGGCCGAACCGCATCGGCCAACCCACCACCTTCTTCACCCGCGGCGTGGCATAGGTGCGCACCTTGGAGGTACTCAACCCCATGCGCACCAGCGACTCGGCAATGGTCACCGCCGCACTCACCCCATCCACCACCGGCACCCCGGTGCGCTGGCGGATCTGCTCGTCCAGCCCGGCCATGCCGCCGCAACCCAGGCAAATCACCTCGGCCTTGTCTTCGCGTACGGCGCGTTCGGCCTGCTCCACAATCGCCTCTACGGCACGCTGTGGGTCGGCTTCCAGCTCCAGTACCGCCAGCCCGCTGGCCCGCACTGAGGCGCAGCGGTCATACAGGCCAGAAAGCTTCAGGCGGTCTTCGATCAGCGGTACGGTACGGTCCAGGGTCGTTACCACCGAATAGGCATGGCCCAGGTACATTGCCGTGCTGGCAGCGGCATCGGTGATGTCTACCACCGGCACATTCAGCAGCTCCTGCAGGCCTTCGCGGCCGTGTTCGCCATAACCGGCCTGGATCACGGCGTCGTAGGGGCCCTCGTAGGCCAATACCCGGTCCATCACCGCAATGGCTGCCAGGTAGCTTTCAAAATTGCCTTCCACCGATTCGGCGCCGAACCAGGGGGTGAGGCCGACGATCTCGGTGCCGGGCGCGGCTACCGTACGGGCCTGTTCGGCAATGGCCTCGGTGATGGCTGCGGTGGTGTTGACGTTGGCGATCAGAATACGCATGGGCAGTCTTCCCTGATTAATGGCTGCTGTGGTCGACGGCGATGCACTCGCCGCTGACATCGTGGTACTGGCGGTTGCGCGGCGCGATCAGCAGGTAGAGTGCGGCGGCGATGCCGGCCCCTATCAGCCAGGAAAACGGCGCCACACTGTGGAAGTTGGGCACCAGGGCCAGCACGATGGCCAGCAGTGCGGCCGGCAGGAACGCGGCCACGGCGCGCAGGTTGATGCCTTTGCTGTAGTGGTAAGCGCCGGCCGGGTCTTCGCTGTACAGCTGCGGCACGTTGATGCAGCCTTTGCGCAGCAGCCAGTAGTCGGACATGATCACCCCGTACAGCGGGCCGAGCAGGGCGCCCAGCCCCGACAGGAAGTACACGATCACCAGCGGGCTGTTGTACAGGTTCCACGGCAGGATCAGTACCGCCACGGTGGCGCTGATCAGCCCGGCACGGCGGAAGTTCAGGTGGCGCGGCGCCAGGTTGCTGAGGACGAAGGCCGGGGCGACGAAGTTGGCCATGATATTGACCGCCACAGTGACGATCAGGAACGCCAGGCAGCCCAGTACCAGGAAGGGGGTGCTGGGAATGGCGGCGACGATTTGCGTGGGGCTGTCGATGACCTGCCCGTTGATCTGGAATTGCGCACCGCAAAGCACCACGGTGATCACCGCGAACACCAGGATGTTCACCGGCAGCCCCCAGAAATTGCCGACGCGGATGGTCTTGCGGCATGGCGAGGAGCGGGCGAAGTCGCAGAAGTTCAGCACCAGGGTGCCGTAGATCGCCAGCCACAGGGCGCCGCCGGCGAAGATGTTGCGCCACATCTCGTAGCCGGTCAGGGGCTCGGCCACCGACCAGGCGATACGCGCGTCAGCCTGGGCGTACATGAACACCGCCAGCGCTGCCACGGTCAGCAAAATCACCGGGCCAGCGAAGCCTTCGTAGCGGCGTACCATTTCCATGCCGTAGGCAAGAATCACCAGCTGCACCAGCCAGATCGCCACGAAACACACCCAGCCCAGGCTCGACAGGCCAAGAATGCTGTCGTGGTCGTAGGCGGCCATGTGCGGCCATACGGCGGTAAGGAGTACCCGCAGCACGACCGAGGCCAGGTAAGTCTGAATGCCGAACCAGGCGATGGCGATGATCGCCCGGATCAGCGCCGGAAGCTGTGCACCATGGATACCGAAGGCGATGCGGCTGATGACCGGGAACGGCACCCCGGTTTTTTGCCCCATGTAACCGGACAAGTTCATGAAGAAGTACACCAGCGCGGCGCCAATGGCCAACGACAACAGAATTTGCCAGCCACCGAGGCCGAGGGCGAACAAGCCCATGGCGAATGAATAGTTGGCAATGTTGTGCACATCGTTGGTCCACAACGCGAAGATGCTATAGCCACCCCAACGCCGGCCTTCGCTTCGCGTGGGGGCAAGGTCGCGGTTATGCAGGCGTGGGCTCAGGGCCAGTTCGGGATGCTGGCCGGCAAGGGTGGAATTGGGGTGGGTGCTGACGACGGATTGTTCAGGGGCAAGATCGAGGCTGCTACTCATTCCGGCGGGCTCCTGATGCACATGGACTGCGATGAGCGGGCATGCGCACGGGCTCGCCATCTCGTCTATGCAGCGTTGGCATCACAGGGTTGTAGGCGCGGCGGCCGGTATTGGGTCGGCGCCGCAGGTTATTGTGTATTTATGTTTTGTTTAAGTTGTATACAAAACATAAGCACACAAAAGCCATTTCTGTGCCAGATAGAATCCAGTTCTTGGTAGTGGATTTTTCAGGATTGAGTTAGGTGTGGGATAACTAGCTGAAATACAGGCGTTATAAATTGACCATTTGAACAAGTTTATTTTTTGGTTTGCACGATAACTTGATCAAATGGTCAAAATTAGTTGTCATGGGGGTGTAACGTATTGGGGCGCCGCCTGTAGAACTGCACACAAAAATGGCACTTAAGGTGACATTCTTGTGTACAAAAAATAGTCAGCTTTCACCTTTCCCTGCGCGCCGGCCCCTCAGTCAGGGTTGTGCTGGCGCCATCGGCGGCAACCGCCGTTTGACCGGGCTCTTCTTGATGATTGCGGTGTTGGTCTCGGCCAACACATTGATGCGGTCCAGCAGGGTGTCCAGCTGCTCCATCGAGCGCACATGCAGCCTGGCGATGAAGCAGTCCTCGCCGGTGACCTTGTCGCACTCGGTGAATTCGGGGATGGCAATGATCTGCCGCTCGACTTCCTGCAATTGCCCGGGCAGTGGGCGGATACGCACGATGGCTTGCAACTGGTAGCCGAAGGCACGTGGGTCGACATTGACCGTGTACCCGCGCAACACCCCACGTTCCTCCAGCCTGCGCAAACGCTCGCCGACGCTGGGGGCAGACAGCCCACTTACCTGCGCCAGGGCCTTGAGCGAGCGGCGCGAGTCCTCCATCAGCGCGTTGATCAACAGTTGGTCGATGGCGTCGGTCATGTGCACCTCAAAGGGTAGGTGGCGTAATTTGCCTTGATAGTAAAGGCAAAATTATGAGTTTGCCTTGCTAATCGGCTGGAAGGTCGCGCGCGGCCCTCTGCATACTGTTGCCATCGACGAGAGGAGGTGTGGGATGGACAATTCATTGCGCCGGGGGTCGCTGGAAATGGTAGCGGCCATGCTGATTTCCGGGACCATCGGCTGGTTCGTGCTGGCGTCCGGCCTGCCGGTACTGGAGGTGGTGTTCTGGCGCTGCGTGTTCGGTGCCGTGGCCTTGCTGGTCATCTGTGCCGCGTTCGGCTTTCTGCGCCCCGGCGTGATCAGCCGCCCGGCGCTGCTGCTGGCGATAGCCAGCGGCGTGGCCATCGTCGGCAACTGGTTGCTGTTGTTTGCCTCGTATTCGCGGGCGTCGATTGCCATCGGTACCGCGGTGTACAACGTGCAGCCGTTCATGCTGGTGGGCTTGGCGGCGTTGTTTCTGGGTGAAAAAATCACCTTGGCCAAGCTGAGCTGGCTGAGCGTGGCGTTCCTCGGCATGCTGGCCATCGTCAGTGCCCATGGCGCCGCGCAGGGGGGTGGCGAGGACTACCTGCTGGGCATTGCCCTGGCGTTGGGCGCGGCGCTGTTGTACGCCATCGCGGCATTGATCATCAAGCGGCTTAGCGGTACGCCGCCGCATCTTATCGCGTTGATCCAGGTGAGCACCGGCGTGGTGTTGCTGGTACCCTGGGCCAAGCTGGGCGGCCTGCCGGGTGAAATGCCGGCGCTGGCCAGTTTGCTGACGTTGGGGGTTGTGCACACCGGCCTGATGTATGTATTGCTGTATAGCGCCATCCAGCGCTTGCCCACGGCATTGACTGGGGCGTTGTCATTCATCTACCCCATTGCAGCGATCCTGGTCGACTGGGTGGCCTTCGACCACCGCCTGACGCCGCTGCAATGGCTGGGGGTGGCGTTGATCCTGCTGGCGGCGGCAGGGATGCAGCAGGGGTGGTGGTTCAGACCCAAGTCGTTGGTCATCAAGGGCCATTGAGGCCGCGAAGCTCCCTTTCGCAGGCAAGCCAGCTCCTACAGGTACTGCACAGGGCTTGAAATTTGTGCGCTAGCTGGTTTGCCTGCGAAGCGGCCTCAGCGGGTAGAATGCCGCTTTTGCCAGCCTGCGACCTGTCATGACATCCCCAATCGCCACCCTCGAGCAACACCTGCTCGCCGCCCTCGACCCTGCACCGCAGGAAACCCGCCGCCTGTTCCACGGCCGCGGCCGCTGCTGGGCGGGCCTGGAGCAGATCACGGTCGATTGGCTGCAGGGGGTGCTGTCGGTCGCCCTGTTCCGCGAACCGCCCGAAGGCCAGCTGGCCGAGCTGGAGACGATGTTGCGCAACCTGGCCGAGCGCCCACAGTGGACCGGCCAGGCCATCATCATCCAGCACCGCTACCTGCCTGACAGCCCGGGCCAGTGGTTGCTGGGCGAACCCTCCCAGCAACGCGAAGTGGTCGAGGACGGCCTGACCTACCTGCTGGACCTGGGCGTGCGGCAGAACAACGGTCTGTTCCTCGATATGCGCTATGGCCGCCGCTGGGTGCGTGAGCAGGCGGCGGGCAAGCGGGTACTGAACCTGTTCGCCTACACCTGCGGCTTTTCGGTGGCAGCGGTGGCCGGTGGGGCCGAGCAGGTGGTGAACCTGGACATGGCCAAGTCGGCCCTGGGGCGCGGCCGGGACAACCACCGCCTCAATGGTCACGACGCCTCGCGGGTGGCCTACCTGGGGCATGAGCTGTTCAAGTCCTGGGGCAAGGTACGCAAGTACGGCCCTTATGACCTGATCATCATCGACCCGCCGACTTTCCAGCGCGGCAGCTTCGTGCTGACCCAGGATTACGCGAAGATCCTGCGGCGTTTGCCGGAGTTGTTGAGCGCGGGTGGGACGGTGCTGGCGTGCGTGAACGACCCGGGGATCGGGCCGGAATTTTTGATCGAGGGGATGGCCGAGCAGGCGCCTTCGCTGGGCTTTGTCGAGCGGCTGGAGAACCCGCCGGAGTTTCCGGATGTGGACCCGGCGGGCGGGCTCAAGGCTCTGGTATTCCGCCAGGTGTGATGTTGCTCGTGGCGGCCCATTCGCGGGCTTGCCCGCTCCCACAGGTACTCCACAGCATTAGGACGTGTGGTGATCCTGTGGGAGCGGGCAAGCCCGCGAAGAGGCCGGTACAGGTAACGTCAAGCCCCCAGAGCCTGTACCGGCAGCGGATACACTTGGGCAAAACTCACATTCTCAGTCTGGTCCACCCGCTTCTTCAGCCGCTCGTTGAACGCACGGCTCACCGCATACTGCCCACCGGAAATGGTGCGGAACTGCGCTGTCAGGACAAACCCGTTCAAGTCCATGCGGTCCACACCGAAGACCTGCAGCGGCCCCTGCAAGTTGATGCGCAGCAGGGGGTCTTCGCTGATCGACTGGCCTACCTCATGAATCAGCGCCAGTGACGCGTCCACATCACTGTCATAGGTGAACTGCACCGAAAAGAACGCATAGGCGAACTGCCGTGACTGGTTGGTAACCGCCTTGATCTGGCCGAACGGCACCGAATGCACGAAGCCCTTGCCATCGCGCAGGCGCAGGGTGCGGATGGTCAGGCTTTCTACGGTTCCGGCATGGCCGGAGTCCAGCACCACCCAGTCGCCGATGGAGATGGTGTCTTCGATCAGGATGAATAACCCGGTAATCACATCCTGGACCAGTTGCTGCGAGCCGAAGCCAATGGCCAGGCCGATCACCCCGGCACCGGCCAGCAGCGGCGCTACGTTGATGCCCAGGTTGGCCATGGTGGTGATGGTGCAGATCACGATCAGGATCACTTTGATGGCGTTGCGCAGCATCGGCAAAATGGTCCGCACCCGCGTGCTAGGCTGGCGTGCGTTGCGGCGCCCGGCAGCTGGCTTTAGCGCTTCCTGGATTGCCGTATCGAGCACCACCCACAGCAGCCAGGTGACCAACAGGATCAGGCCGATGCTCGACAGCGAGTTGCTGATCGCCTGGCCCAGGCGGTTGCTGAGGGCGAAGTCGATCACCGAGAACCCCCAGATGCGCCCCAGCAGCTCGATGAAGGCCACTGCCATGGCAATGCGCAGCAGGGCGTGGGCGAGGCTGCGCAGCAGTTCCTTGTAGGGCCGCACCCGCTGCGCTGGGTCGCTTTCGCGGGGGGCCAGCAAGTGTTGCAGCAAGGTGCTGAGGAACAGCGTCGAGACCAATAGCACGGTGGTCAGCAGCGCGTTCTGCAGGGCTTTCTGGCTTTCGGCACCGGCACCTACCAGGTTGACTGCCGAGACCAGGATCATCAGCAGGATTGGCAGGTACCACAGTGTCGAGAAAATGCGCAGGGTTTCCTGCACGGCGCGGTGTTGTACCCGGTCTTTGTACGCGCGGTTGCGGATCAAGTGGGCGACCGGGCGCCGCAGGCGGATCACCAGGCTGGCGAAGATGAAGGTGGCAGTCAGGCCGGTGACCACCGCGACGCTGGCGGTGATGTTGCCGCCAAGCTGGCGGGCGATCTGCGGGCTGGTCAGGGCGTCGCTCCAGGCGGCAAGGAAGCCGATGAGGAACAGCGGCCGTGGCGCCAGGCGCTTGATCACCGCCACGGCGGGGCGTTTACGGCCAGCGTCGAACAGGGTGATCAGGCAGAGGATGATCGACGTCGAGAACAGCCCGCTGCTGGTCGCATAAGCCAGGCTCAGGCCAAGCGCGCGTGCCACGGAGGGGTCGAGGAAGCGGCTCACATAGAGCGTCACGGGCAGGCTGGCCAGGGCTGGCAAGGTGTAGGGCAACAGGTACCCCAGCAGGCCACTGACGCGTTTGTGCTCGCGCAGCCAAGGGCGGCGCGACACCCGTTTGGCGACCCAGCGCCCACCACCGCCAAGCAGGCCGAACGCGGCCCCCCAGGTGAGGGTCAGGAGCAGGAAGTTGCCTGCCAGGTGCAGTGAGTCACTGGCCGAATGGCGGTCGACCAGGCGCTCCACTTCCTGGGCGGCGCGGTCGGTGCGCAGGCGCCAGGCGTCAACCAGGTGGGCGTCGAGGTCCATCTGCCGGGCAGCGCTGTCCAGGCCATCGGCCAGGGCGCCCAGCAGGCCGCCTTGCAAGACTGGCTCGGGTTCGGCGGGTGGGTCTTCGCTGGGGACGGGGTCGGCAGCCAGCAGGTGAGTGCTCAACAGGCAGCCGAGCAGCAGGGTCGAGAGGAAACGCAGCACTGGAGTACTCCTTGGGCCGGGGTGAGCGGGGCAGGGTTACTCAGGGAACTGAGGCTGCAGGGGTGGGAAAGTTCGATTGGGTGGGTTGTCTGGGCTGGCCTATTCGCGGCTTCAGTCGCGAATAGGCCAAGCCTGCCTGAATCAATTACTGCTTGTCGGTATAGATCTGGTCAAACACGCCACCATCGTTGAAGTGGGTCTTCTGCACGGTGCGCCAGTCACCGAAGGTCTTTTCCACCGACAGGAAGTCGACTTTCGGGAAGCGGTCGGTGTACTTGGCCAGCACGGTTGCATCGCGTGGGCGCAGGTAGTTGTTGGCGGCGATCTCCTGGGCCTCTGGCGACCACAGGTACTTGAGGTATTCCTCGGCCACGGCCTGGGTGCCTTTCCTGGCCACCACCTTGTCGACCACAGTCACCGGTGGCTCGGCCTCGGCCGACACGCTCGGGTAGACCACCTCGAACTGGTCGCGGCCAAACTCGCGGGCGATCATTTCGGCTTCGTTTTCGAAGGTCACCAGCACGTCGCCGATCTGGTTGGTCATGAACGTGGTGGTAGCGGCCCGGCCGCCGGTATCCAGCACCGGGGCCTGTCTGAACAGCTTGCCAACGAAATCCTTGGCCTTGGCTTCGTCACCGCCCTGCTTGAGCACGTAACCCCAGGCCGAGAGGTACGTGTAGCGGCCATTGCCCGAGGTTTTCGGGTTGGGCACGATCACCTGCACGCCGTCCTTCAGCAGGTCGGGCCAGTCTTTCAGCGCTTTAGGGTTGCCCTTGCGCACGATGAACACGGTGGCCGAGGTGAACGGCGCGCTGTTGTTCGGCAGGCGGGTGACCCAGTTGTCCGGCACCAGCTTGCCATTGTCGACCAGGGCGTTGATGTCGGTGGCCATGTTCATGGTGATGACGTCGGCCGGCAGGCCATCGATCACCGCACGCGCCTGCTTGCTGGAGCCGCCGAAGGACATTTGCACGTTGACCTTCTCGTTGTGCTCGGCGTGCCAGTGTTTCTGGAAGGCTGGGTTGTAGTCCTTGTAGAAGTCGCGCATCACGTCGTAGGAGACGTTGAGCAGGGTAGGGGCGGCCTGGGCGATGTTGCCCAAGGCCAGGCCTGCGGCGAGCAGCGAGGCGGTGAAGAGTCTTTTCACGTTGCTTCCTTGTACTTGGCGGTGATCGAGGCAGATTGCCAGCGACTATAGCGGGTGGATTTGTGCGGGTTAAAGAACAAAAAATGCTTTGGTTATGCTTCTGCCTGTGCCGGCCTCTTCGCGGGTAAACCCGCTCCTACGGGACCGCGCACGGTCCGGGCCTGTTGTAGGAGCGGGTTTACCCGCGAAGAGGCCGGCGCAGGCGCTTTCACGCTTTGGGGAATAGCCCATTCCCGCACCGCGAGCAGAACGCCGCGCTTTGTTCATGGGTCTTTTTCTTGCAGACCGGGCAATCATGCTGCAGCTGCTCACCCCGCATGGCGTTGGCCAGCTCTGCGGTAAAGATCCCGGTCGGCACGGCAATGATCGAATAACCGATGATCATCACCATCGACGAAATTACCTGCCCCAAAGGCGTCTTCGGCACGATGTCGCCAAAGCCCACGGTGGTCAGGGTGACGATCGCCCAGTAGATGCCCTTGGGAATGCTGGTGAAACCGTGCTCCGGCCCTTCGATCACATACATCAGCGTGCCGAAGACCGTGACCAAGGTCGATACCGTGACCAGAAACACGATGATCTTCTGCTTGCTACCGCGCAGCGCGTCGATCAGGTAATGGGCCTGCTTGAGGTAGGGGCTGAGCTTGAGCACGCGGAAGATCCGCAGCATGCGGATGACGCGGACGATCAGCAGGTATTGGGCGTCGCTGTAGTAGAGCGCGATGATCCCCGGCACGATCGCCAGTAAATCGACCAGCCCATAGAAACTGAAGGCGTAGCGCAGCGGCTTGGGCGAGCAGTACAGGCGGGTGAGGTACTCGGCCAGGAAGATCGCGGTAAAGCCCCATTCGATACCGGCCAGCAGGCCGGCGTAGCCCTGGTGCACTTCGTCGATGCTGTCGAGGATCACCGTGACCAGGCTGGCGAGGATGATCAGTAGGAGGATCTTGTCGAAGCGCCTTCCAGCCACGGTGTCGGTCTGGAAGACCATGATGTAGAGGCGTTCCCTTAGGGATTGCGATACAGGCATGTTTATTGGCTCGTAGTACTGAAGTGGGAAGCCTAGAAGGATTGATTGCCCATCTGCAATTGGTTACCTGCGAATGCAACTGATATTTCTGTCAGTTTCCCGACCTTGTGCTTTGGGGAGAGCATGGGGGGCAGAGGTGGCAACTGGAGCGGTCATGATCTCTTTGAAAATAAAACCCAATCAGGCTAACGCCTATTCGCCATTTGGCTACCTGGCAGGTTCGTCACCTTTGAACATATTGGCTTACGCAGGCCAAGTGTTCGATCAATATCTTTCAGGCTATCTGCTGGGACAGGGTTATCGGTGTTACGCGCCATCGCTGATGCGCTTCACGAGTCCCGACAGCATCAGTCCATTTGGTGAGGGGGGTATCAATGCGTATTCCTACTGCACTGGTGACCCTGTGAACAAAGTCGACCCATCAGGGCAGATGGGACAGAGGACGGGCTTGACGGGACATCTTTCGCGGTTCGGCTTGACTAAGAGGGATTTGAAAGCCCATTTGAAGCCGCTTGCCAAAGCAGAATACAAAGGCAAGTCTTTGCAGGTTATCAAGGTTCACAGTGAAACTTTTACAACTTTCGAATTCACCGGTAACTCACCGAGAATCGATGCACAGGTCGTGGCTCAGTCGCCACTTGCCGAGCTATCGGGTGTTTACTTCAAAAAGGACGATACTCATATCCCTGCAACGTCCAGAGCCAGGGGGGGGCACTTACTGTTAAAAGGTTTCGAGAGGGTCGAGATTGTGCCACCCACCCATGCTTTCATCAACCCAGCCAGGCGGGGGGCAGTTTCAACTGCAGGAGAGAGGGCAGTGCCAAATGATTATGTCGAAGACATACGGCGTTGATACTGCTCTGCAATGTGCGCACATGTGTGCATCAGCCAGCATGCGGCGACAAAAGGCGCGGTCAGGCCGGCTACAGGCAGCAGCATGAACAGCGGTTGCAGCAGCAAGGCCAGAGCGATGGCCAGCAACGTCACCCAGGGTTTTTCGCCTTGCCTGCTGAAGGCCAGCGCCGCCAGCGCGGCGTTGAAGCCAGCCAGGCCCATCCACGCTGCTTGCGCCTGGTCTGTGAGCAGCGCCATGCCGCCCCCGATGGCCGAGCCAATTACCGCCCACATCGCCGCATAGGGTAGGGCGATGAACATGCCGACGATGATCAGCAACCCGGCCAACGGCTGGTCGAGCAGGAAGATCTGCCCTATGCCGCGGGCCAGGGCGTACACCGGTTCGGCTTCGACGAAACCGGTCATCGAGGGTTCGGCGAGCAACAGCGTGCCCCAGCCCAACAGCACGAACGGTGCGGTATAGGCAACCAGCAGCTTGCCACCGCGCTTGCGCCACTGGTGGGTGATGATGCTGGACAGGCCGCCGGCGGCGATGACCAGTGGCGGCAGGATGGCCGACCAGGGCAGCACGGCGCTGATCAGGATGCCGATCAGGACGCCGTTGTAGCAGTACAGCCCGGCCTGGCGGTCGGCACGGTCGTAGCCGCGGCGCTGGGCTGTGAGCAGGCCGGCGAGGGCGCCGAGCAGGGCGCCGCCGACCAGGTCGGGCGCAGTCAGCAGGATGGCCAGCAGGCAGCACAGGCCGCACAGGGGGTTGCGCAGCAGCAGCACCTGGCTGAAGCCGTTGAGTAACGCCGTGGCCCAGTCAGGGCACGGGTTGGCGAAATGTTTGCTGTACATGGGGCAGTCAGTGAAGTGGATGGGGAGCGGTGGGCCTCTTTGGGCCTCGTTTTTCCGCGATTCTTTGCTTCACCACCGACCCTGTGGGAGCGGGCGTGCCCGCGAAAGGGCCAGCAGGGTCAACGAAGTTGCCTGGACTGACGCATTCGCGGGCACGCCCGCTCCCACAGGGTCTATGCAGTGGCTTAGATCAGTGTTTCGATCCGCAGCGTGTTGGTCGACCCTGGCTTGCCGAACGGCACCCCGGCAGTGATCAGCAGTGTGTCGCCCCGGCTGGCCATGCCTTGTGCCTGGGCAATTTCCAGGGCCGTGGAGACCACCTCATCCACCTGGCGCAGGCGGTCATTGACCACCGAGTGCACACCCCAGGCCACGCTCAGGCGCCGCGCGGTGTTCAGGTTGGGCGTAAGGTTCAGGATCGGCGCCCGTGGCCGTTCACGCGAAGCGCGCAGGGTGGAGGCGCCCGACTCGCTGTAGTTGACCAGCACCGCCACCGGGAGGATGCCGCTGATACGGCGGATCGCGCAGCTGATGGCGTCCGACACGGTGGCTTCGGCCTTGGGCCGGCCGACGTCGAGCTGCGCCTGGTAGTCCGGGCCGTTCTCGACCTGGCGGATGATCTTGCTCATCATCTGCACAGCCTCCAGCGGGTAATCCCCCGAGGCGGTTTCGGCCGACAGCATCACCGCGTCGGCACCCTCGGCCACGGCGTTGGCCACGTCGGTGACTTCTGCACGGGTCGGTGCCGGCGAGAAACGCATCGATTCGAGCATCTGCGTGGCCACCACCACCGGCTTGCCCAGCTGGCGACAGGTGCCAATGATGCGCTTCTGAATCTGCGGCACGCTTTCGGCCGGCACTTCCACGCCCAGGTCCCCGCGGGCCACCATGATGGCGTCGGCCAGTTCGGCGATGGCTTGCAGGTGCTCGACTGCCGACGGTTTTTCGATTTTGGCCATCAGGTAGGCGCGGCCGCCAATCAGCTGGCGCGCTTCAACGATGTCCTCAGGGCGCTGCACGAACGACAGGGCGACCCAGTCCACGCCCAGCTCCAGGCCAAAGGCCAGGTCGCGGCGGTCTTTTTCGGTGAGCGGCGAGAGGTCGAGCACCGCTTGCGGTACGTTGACGCCCTTGCGGTCCGACAGCTCGCCACCGTTCAGCACTTCGGTGTCGATTGCGTCGCTGTGCTTGGCGGTTACCCGCAGGCGCAGCTTGCCGTCGTCCAGCAGCAGGTCCATTCCTGGCTCCAGGGCGGCGATGATCTCGGGGTGCGGCAGGTTGACCCGGCGGTTATCGCCCGGGGTGTTGTCCAGGTCCAGGCGCAGGGCCTGGCCGCGTTGCAGCTGGACCTTGCCTTCGGCAAAGCGGCCGACCCGTAGCTTGGGCCCTTGCAGGTCCATGAGAATACCCAGGGGGTAGTTCAACTGCTGCTCGACTTCGCGGATCCACTGGTAGCGCAGGGCGTGGTCGGCGTGTTCGCCGTGGCTGAAATTGAGGCGGAAGATGTTCACCCCCGCTTCGACCAGTTGGCGGATGTCGTCGATGCCTTCGATCGCCGGGCCGAGGGTGGCGAGGATCTTCACTTTTTTATCAGGCGTCATGATTGGGCAGTCTCGAGGATCAGGATGGCGCGGAAGTCGTTGACGTTGGTGCGGGTCGGCTCGGTGACGATCAGCGCGTCCAGCGCGGCGAAGTAGCCATAGCCGTTGTTGTTGTCCAGCTCATCACTGGCCGACAGGCCCAGGGCTTGGGCGCTGGCGTAGCTGCCTGGGGTCATCAGCGCGCCGGCATTCTCTTCCGAACCGTCGATACCGTCGGTGTCTCCGGCCAAGGCGTACACGCCCGGCAGCCCTTTCAGGCTTTCGGTGAGGCTGAGCAGGAACTCGGCATTGCGCCCGCCACGGCCATTGCCGCGCACGGTCACGGTGGTTTCGCCACCGGACAGGATCACGCAGGGCGCCTTCAGCGGCTGGCCGTGCAGCACGATCTGCCGGGCGATGCCGGCATGCACCTTGGCCACTTCCCGCGATTCGCCTTCCAGGTCGCCGAGGATCAGCGGGCTGAAGCCTGCCTGGCGAGCTTTGACTGCGGCGGCTTCCAGCGACTGCTGGGGCTTGGCAATCAGCTGGAAGTGGCTGCGGGCCAGGGCCGGGTCGTCGGCCTTGACGGTTTCCGAGGCCGGGTTGTTGAGCCAGTCGATCACCGCTTTTGGCGCTTCGATGTTGTAGCGCTTGAGAATGGCCAGGGCATCGGCCGAGGTACTCGGGTCGGCCACGGTGGGGCCGGAAGCGATCACCGTGGCGAGGTCGCCGGGTACATCGGAGATGGCATAGGTGTAGACCATGGCCGGCCAGCAAGCCTTGGCCAGGCGCCCGCCCTTGATCGCCGAGAGGTGCTTGCGCACGCAGTTCATCTCGCCGATGGTGGCGCCGGATTTCAGCAGTGCCTTGTTGATCTGCTGCTTGTCGGCCAGGGTCAGGCCCTCGGCGGGCAGGGCCAGCAGGGCAGAGCCACCGCCGGAGAGCAGGAATATGACGCGGTCTTCTTCATTGAGGTTGCTGACCAGCTCCAGCACGCGCTTGGCCACGGCCAGGCCGGCGGCGTCGGGGACCGGGTGGGCGGCTTCGACCACCTCGATTTTCTGGCAGTTGGCGCCGTGGCCGTAACGGGTGACGACCAGGCCGGAGACTTCGCCCTGCCAGCTTTTCTCGACCACTTCGGCCATGGCGGCTGCGGCCTTGCCGGCGCCGATGACGATGACCCGGCCGCTACGGTCGGCGGGCAGGTAGGGTTCGAGAACTTGACGGGGGTGGGCGGCGGCGATGGCTGTGTCGAACAGGTCGCGGAGAATTTTTTGCGGATCGACCGACATGGCAGGCTCCCAATTGTTGTTGTTCTGCACAATCAAAAACGCCCCTGGAACTGCCTCCGTGCAGGCCGAACCAGGGGCGGGTGTTGCTCGGTGCCACCTTTGGGCCTGTGGTCGCAGGCTCAGCGGTGTTGGCTTCTTCGCGGGCTTGCCCGCTCCCACAGGAATATCGTGGCCCGCAGGCCTGCGCAGTACCTGTGGGAGCGGGCATGCCCGCGAAGAGGCCAGTGATGACTTACTTGTCGTCGCGGATCGAGAAGTTGGCCATGTGCTCCAGGCCCTTGATCAGCGCCGAGTGGTCCCAGTTGCCGCCACCCAGGGCCTGGCACGTGTTGAACACTTGCTGGGCATTGGAGGTGTTGGGCAGGTTGATGCCCAGCTCCTTGGCGCCTTGCAGGGCCAGGTTCAGGTCTTTCTGGTGCAGGTTGATGCGGAAGCCCGGGTCGAAGGTGCCCTTGATCATGCGCTCGGCATGCACCTCGAGGATTTTCGACGAGGCAAAGCCACCCATCAGTGCTTCGCGCACCTTGGCCGGGTCGGCGCCGTTCTTGGCGGCGAACAGCAGCGCTTCGCTGACAGCCTGGATATTCAGGGCAACGATGATCTGGTTGGCCACCTTGGCGGTCTGGCCGTCACCGTTGCCACCCACGCGGGTGATGTTCTTGCCCATGGCCTGGAACAGTGGCAGGGCGCGCTCGAAGGCGTTCGGGCAGCCGCCAACCATGATGCTCAGGGTGGCGGCCTTGGCACCTACTTCGCCACCGGACACCGGGGCGTCCAGGTAGGCGGCGCCGGTGGCCTTGATTTTTTCGGCGAAGGCTTTGGTGGCGGTAGGGGAGATCGAGCTCATGTCGATCACCACCTTGTTCGGGCCCACGCCTTCGGACACGCCGTTGTCACCGAACAGCACGCTTTCCACTTGTGGGGTGTCCGGCACCATGACGATGATGAACTCGGCTTCCTGGGCCACTTCTTTCGGGTTGGCCAGGGCCACTGCACCGGCGGCGATCAGGTCGGCTGGCGCGGCGTCGTGGTGGGTGGAAACGAAAATGCTGTGCCCTGCTTTTTGCAGGTTCTGGGCCATGGGCTTGCCCATGATGCCGGTGCCGATGAAACCGATTTTAGCCATGAGAATATGCCTCTTTGTATTTGTGGTGTCTCAAGCTGTGGGAGCGGGCATGCCCGCGAAACAGGCGACTCGGTGGATGGCACCGGCTATGCCGGTGTTCGCGGGCATGCCCGCTCCCACAGGGTTTCGTGTTTCACAGGGCGCTAGCGGTCAGCCGTTCAGATTGCGTTATGGGTCTTCAGCCAGCCCAGGCCTGCTTCGGTGGTGGTCAGCGGCTTGTATTCCGCGCCCACCCAGCCCTGGTAGCCGATGCGATCCAGGTGTTCGAACAGGAAGCGGTAGTTGATCTCCCCGGTGCCTGGCTCGTTGCGGCCGGGGTTGTCGGCCAACTGGATGTGGTTGATCAACTTCAGGTTGGCTTCCATGGTCCGGGCCAGGTCACCTTCCATGATCTGCATGTGGTAGATGTCGTACTGCAGGAACAGGTTGTCGCTGCCCACCTCGGCCTGGATTTCCAGGGCTTGTTGGGTGGTATTGAGGTAGAAGCCAGGGATGTCGCGGGTGTTGATCATTTCCATGACCAGGCGGATGCCGGCGGCCTGGAGTTTTTCGGCGGCATACTTGAGGTTGGCGACGAAGGTCTTGCGCACGTCGGCACACTGCAGGCCTTGTGGGCGAATACCGGCCAGGGCGTTGACCTGGGTATTGCCCAGCACCTTGGCGTACTCGATGGCCTTGTCGACCCCCGCGCGGAATTCTTCGACGCGGTCGGGGTGGCAGGTGATCCCGCGCTCGCCTTTGGCCCAGTCACCCGCCGGCAGGTTGAACAGCACCTGGGTCAGGCCGTTGGCGTCCAGCTGCTGCTTGATTTCAGCCGCGCTGTAGTCGTACGGGAAGAGGTATTCGACGCCGCTGAAGCCAGCATCGGCGGCAGCCTTGAAGCGGGCCAGGAAGTCCTGTTCGGTGAACAGCATGGACAGGTTGGCAGCGAAGCGAGGCATAGGTGTCTCCTTGCGGTGAAGGCCCCCAGGGCATGCCTGGGGGCGTCAGGCGATCAGTCCAGCATCGAGATGGCGGTTGGCGCGTCGTTGCCGACCAGCGCCAGGTCTTCGAACTCGTTGACCGCGTTGATCTCGGTGCCCATGGAAATGTTGGTGACGCGCTCGAGAATGACCTCGACCACTACCGGTACGCGGAACTCTTCGGCCATCTTCTGCGCCTTGATCAGGGCAGGGGCGATCTCGGCCGGTTCGAACACGCGCAGGGCCTTGCAGCCCAGGCCTTCGACCACGGCCACGTGGTCAACGCCGTAGGTGGCAGCGTCGGTCGAGTTGATGTTCTCGAACGCCAGTTGTACACAGTAATCCATGTCGAAGCCACGCTGCGCCTGGCGGATCAGGCCCAGGTAGGCGTTGTTCACCAGCACATGAACGTACGGCAGGTTGAACTGTGCGCCCACCGCCAGCTCTTCGATCATGAACTGGAAGTCGTAGTCACCCGACAGCGCCACGACCTTGCGCTGCGGATCGGCCTTGACCACGCCCAGTGCCGCAGGGATGGTCCAGCCCAGCGGGCCGGCCTGGCCGCAGTTGATCCAGTGGCGTGGCTTGTACACGTGCAGGAACTGCGCGCCCGCAATCTGCGACAGGCCAATGGTGCTGACGTAGCAGGTGTCCTTGCCGAACACCTGGTTCATTTCTTCGTACACGCGCTGCGGCTTGACCGGCACATTGTCGAAGTGGGTCTTGCGCTGCAGGCTGGCCTTGCGCTGCTGGCAGTCTTCCAGCCACGCCTTGCGGCATTTCAGCTTGCCAGCGGCTTGCCATTCGCGGGCGACTTCCAGGAGTACGTCCAGCGCCTTGCCAGCGTCGGAAACGATCCCCAGGTCCGGGGTGAACACGCGGCCGATCTGGGTCGGTTCGATGTCCACGTGGACGAATTTGCGGCCCTCGGTGTAGACGTCCACGGAGCCGGTGTGGCGGTTGGCCCAGCGGTTACCGATACCGAACACCAGGTCCGACTTGAGCAGGGTGGCGTTGCCGTAGCGGTGCGACGTCTGCAGGCCGACCATGCCGACCATCTGCGCGTGGTCGTCCGGGATAGTGCCCCAGCCCATCAGGGTCGGGATTACCGGTACGCCGGTCAGTTCAGCGAACGCCACCAGCTTGTCGCTGGCGTCGGCGTTGATGATGCCGCCGCCGGCGACCAGCAGCGGGCGCTCGGCGTCATTGAGCATGGCCAGGGCTTTTTCGGCCTGCACGCGGGTGGCGGCAGGCTTGTTGATGGCCAGCGGCTCGTAGGCGTCGATGTCGAATTCGATTTCGGCCATCTGCACGTCGAACGGCAGGTCGATCAGCACCGGGCCTGGGCGGCCGGTGCGCATTTCGTAGAAGGCTTTCTGGAAGGCGTAAGGCACCTGGCCTGGCTCCAGCACCGTGGTCGCCCACTTGGTCACCGGCTTGACGATGCTGGTGATATCGACAGCTTGGAAGTCTTCCTTGTGCAGGCGCGCACGCGGGGCCTGGCCAGTGATGCAGAGAATAGGAATGGAGTCGGCCGAGGCACTGTACAAGCCGGTGACCATGTCGGTGCCGGCAGGGCCGGAGGTGCCGATGCACACACCGATGTTGCCCGGGTTGGCGCGGGTGTAGCCCTCAGCCATGTGCGAGGCACCTTCGACGTGGCGAGCGAGGACGTGATCGATGCCACCGACTTTCTTCAGGGCCGAGTACAGCGGATTGATGGCAGCCCCCGGGATGCCGAACGCGGTATCTACACCTTCACGGCGCATGACCAGAACGGCTGCATCGATTGCTCTCATTTTGCTCATGGTTTGTGCCTCATTGATTTTGTAATTGTATACAACTTGCTTTGCGATAGAGTGTATTCACGCCTGGCGCTGTAGGTCAATGGGTTTTCATCGGTTGACTTGGCTTTCCTCAGAGCGCCCATGAAAACGGGAGTTTGCGTGATCGCATACGATCGCTTCAAAATATTGTATACAAAAATAATCTTCGTTGTGTTCTATTTGTTCATCGGTTTTCAACTGCCCTCAGGGCTTCTCACAACAAGAAGAGGACCTTTTCATGAACGCTTTGAATCTGAAAGTCGCCGTTGGGCTGGTAAATGCCGCGCTGGCGGCGGGCCGCGAGATCAACGCGGCGCCGCTGACCGTGGCGGTGCTGGATGCTGGCGGCCACCTGCTGGCGCTGCAGCGCGAAGATGGCGCCAGCCTGATCCGCCCGGAAGTGGCCACCGGCAAAGCCTGGGGTGCGATAGCCCTGGGCAAGGGCTCGCGCTTGCTGGCGCTGGATGCGCAGCAGCGGCCGGCGTTTTTTGCCGCGCTGAATGGAATGGGTGAACGGCCGGTAGTGCCGGCGCCGGGGGGCGTGCTGATTCGTGATCAGGACGGCAAGGTACTGGGTGCTGTCGGGATCAGCGGCGATACGTCGGATATCGACGAACAGTGCGCGATCAGTGCGATCGAGGAGGTGGGGTTGCTGGCGGATGCCGGAGTAGCGGCGTAAAGCTCAAGATAGCCGGGGCCGCGTTGCGGCCCTTTCGCGACACAAGGCCGCTCCTACGGGGAATCGCGTAACCCTGTAGGAGCGGCCTTGTGTCGCGAAAGGGCTGCAAAGCAGCCCCACTGGCCCTGTCAGGCCACCTCGGGCTCACAGCCCTTGAGCACCATGCGGATGATGGTCTCGGCTGCTGCGTCATAATCGCTGTCGGCCAGCTTGGCCTTGCCGGTCACTGCAGAAATCTGCCAGTCGAAATCGGCATAGGTCTGCGTGGCCGCCCAGATGCTGAACATCAGGTGGTGCGCATCTACATGGGCGATCTGCCCGTTGTCGATCCAGCGCTGGATACACTCGATGTTGTGCCGGGCCTGCTCGTTCAACTGCGCCACCTGGTTCGGTGACAGGTGCGGGGCACCGTGCATGATCTCGCTGGCAAATACCTTGGAGGCATGGGGCAAGTCGCGGGAAATGCGGATTTTCGAGCGAATGTAGGCGCTCAGCACTTCTTTCGGGTCACCGTCGGCATTGAACGGCGTGGACGCTTGCATGATCGGCGCGATGATGCTTTCCAGCACCTCGCGGTAGAGGTTGTCCTTGGACTTGAAATAGTAATACACGTTCGGCTTGGGCAAGCCGGCCTTGGCCGCAATATCGCTGGTCTTGGTGGCCGCGAAGCCCTTGTCGGCGAATTCCTCGCTGGCTGCGCGCAGGATCAATTCCTTGTTGCGCTCGCGAATGGTGCTCATGGTCAGGGATCTTCCTCGTGTCTGGCCACCTCTAAGAGGGATCGGGCATGGTAGCACCGGGCCCGACGGGCGCTCAAGGCAGCGGCTTTGGGCTAGAATTCTGGGCATTTACTCATTCGGATGCAGGCAAACATGGCAGGAAGCAGTCTACTGGTACTGATCGACGATATCGCCACGTTGCTGGACGATGTTTCGCTGATGACCAAAGTGGCAGCAAAAAAAACCGCAGGCGTGCTGGGCGATGACCTGGCGCTCAATGCCCAGCAGGTGACGGGTGTGCGGGCCGATCGTGAACTGCCGGTGGTGTGGGCGGTGGCCAAGGGTTCGTTGATGAACAAGGCCATTCTGGTACCGGCGGCCCTGCTGATCAGCGCTTTCATCCCTTGGGCGGTCACGCCCTTGCTGATGCTGGGCGGCGCGTATCTGTGCTTCGAGGGCTTCGAGAAGCTGGCGCACAAGTTCTTGCACAGCAAAGAAGACGACGAGGCGCAAAAGGCTGCGCGCAAACAGGCTGTGGCCGATGCCAATGTCGACCTAGTGGCGTATGAGAAAGCCAAGATCAAAGGGGCCGTGCGTACCGACTTCATTCTGTCGGCGGAAATCATCGCCATTACCCTGGGCATCGTCGCCGACTCGCCGCTGCCACAGCAGGTCATCGTGCTGTCGGGAATCGCAGTGGTAATGACCTTGGGTGTTTACGGGGTGGTGGGCGGCATCGTCAAACTGGACGACCTTGGGCTGTGGATGACCAAGCGGGCGTCGGGCGTGGCTCAGGCGGTAGGCAATGGCATATTGCGCGCGGCACCCTACATGATGAAAGGCCTGTCGGTGGTCGGCACGGCGGCGATGTTCCTGGTGGGTGGCGGGATTCTGGTGCATGGCATCGCGCCGCTGCATCATGCGGTCGAAGCGTTCAGCGAGGGGCGCGGTGGTGGGCTTACCGTGGCGTTGCTCAATGGCGTGGCCGGGGTGGTGGCCGGGGCCGTGGTGCTGGCGATAGTGACGGTGGCCGAGAAGCTGTGGCGCCGGGTGCGGCCGGCCAACTGAGCGGCCTGGCCGGGGCGCTGCCCCGGTTCGCGGGCACGCCCGCTCCTACAGGTACAGTGTCTGCCTTGGGCCGAGCGCGGACCCTGTGGGAGCGGGCGTGCCCGCGAATGGGCCGCAGCGCGGCCCCGAGGGCTCAGGTCAGAAGTGCACCTTGACCAGGAAGCTCATGGTGTTCTGGTCGGTGGTGAAGGCATCGCTGTCCTTGATGCCGTACTTGTTCTTCCAGTAGTCATACTCCACACCCACGTACAACTGCTTCTCGCCAAAGTGCAGCGCCTTGCCCAGGTCGTACTTGATCTGCGGGTTGAAGTGCAGGTTGGCGTGGTAGGTACCACGGCGGTTCTGGTCGTTGTCGACCACCCAGTCCATGAAGCCGTCGATCAGTACGTCGGAATCCCCCACCGGGATGGTATACGACCACACCGGCGTGATCTGCCACACATTGTCGCCGGCACGGCTGCCGTCGGTGGTGCGGTTGTAGAAGTTCAGCTGGAAGTAGTCGAAACCGGGGATGGCCAGGTCGAAGCCCGGGCCGATCAGGTACGACTCGGTATCACCCTCGCCAAACTCGTAGGTCATGGCCAGCAGCACGTCCTTGACCGGGCCGAACTCCAGCTTCTGGTCGAAGATCTTGCCAAACGACAGGCGTGGGCTGATCTCGCCATAGTAGGTGTTCGGGCCGTTGCCCTCGTCCTTCTGGCCCTGGTAGAAGATCTTGTCGACAAAGATGAAGTTGTCGCCGTACTTCCAGCCATCGGCATGTTCGAAGGTCACGGTTTGCTGGGTTGGCGGGTTGACCTTGAAGTTCTTGCCCCACAGGTAGGTCAGGCTGTTGTTCTGCCATTGCAGCAAGTCACCGCCGAAGGTGGTGCCGCAGGCCAGCAGGCCGCCAGCAAGGATCAGGCTGTTGATGGTACGCATTGCGAGTGTCGCTCCCTTGTTTGATCTGTTGTCTGCGCTCGTTGTTGGCGCTTTTTGTCTTTTGAGTCAGCTTTTTTCGATAGGCCACAGCTGTTTGGCAAGGGTTGGGCCAACTTTTCCGGGTTGGCAAAACCTTCCTGCTCGACTTCGTTCTGAACGGATGAAAAGGGTCTTTCAGGCTGGCAACACGTTCGCCAACCGCCCGTATTCATTGACTGAGCGGTCAGTAAACGCAGGCAGAATCCGTTCTGCCCTGATCGAGGGGGCGCGCAGATTACTGGCTTGCGCGCCGCGCCTCAAGTGCTCCGTCCTGGAGCGCTGTGAATCAAACTTGTGCGTTTGGTCAACTTCTTAGAAGTGTACCTTGATCAGCGCGCTCGCCACGCTCTGGTTGCTGTCCAGGTTGCCGCGGCTGTCGATGCCGTACTTGTCCTTCCAGTAGCTGTACTCGAAGCCCACATAAAGCTGCTTTGCCCCCAGGTTCAGGGCCTTGCCCAGGTCATATTTGACCTGCGGGTTGAAGTGCAGGTTGGCGTGGTAGGTGCCACGGCGGGTCTGGTCGTTGTCGGTCACCCAGTCCATGTAACCATCGATCAGGATGTCGGACTTGCCCACCGGCAGGGTGTACGACCAGGCGGGGGTGATCTGCCACACATTGTCCCCGGGGCGGCTGCCCTCGGTGTTGCGCACATAGAAGTTGAGGGTGAAGTAGTTGAAGCCCGGGATGGCCAGGTCGAAGCCGGGGCCGATCAGGTAGGCCTCGTTGTCGCCTTCGCCTCGTTCGTAGGTCATGGCCAGCAACACATCCTTGACCGGGCCGAACGCCAGTTTCCGGTCGAAGATCTTGCCGAATGACAGGCGCGGGCTGAACTCACCGTAGTAGGTGGTCACGCCCTTGCTGGCGTCTGCTTTGCCGTTGTAGAAAATCTTGTCGACGAACATGAAAGTGTCGCCGTACTTCCATTTGTTGGCGTGCTCGAAGGTAACCGTTTGCTGGATGCTGGGGTTGACCTTGAAGTCCTTGCCGTACAGGTAGGTCAGGCTTTCGCCGTGCCATTGCAGCCATTCGCCCGCGTGGGCGGGAACGGTGGCCAGCAGGCTGCTGCCCAGCAAGAGGGACGTGGTGATGCGTTTCATGTTGTGCTTCCCGGACTTATTGTTTTTTTTGGGTTTTTTTGGCGTGCAGGTGCCCCGGGCGGCCCATTCCGGCGGGCCGACGGTGTAGCGTCTACGGCGGTTCGAGACCGGAGCGGCAACAGGCCGCTCCCGTTCACTCGAAGGGGTTTTGCCTCAGTGCTGGTGACAGGCGTCGTTGTGCACCGCGCGGTCGGCACCGCCCAGAATGTTGAACAGCACGTTCAACACCAGGGCGCTGACCGTGGCCATGGCGATGCCACTGTGGGTGATGGGCTCCATCCACTGCGGCATCTGCGCGAAGAACTCCGGGCGCACCACGGGGATCAAGCCGAAGCCCACGCTCACCGCAACCAGCAACTGGTTGCGGCGGTCGCCGATGTCGGCTTCCTGCAGGATCTTGATCCCGGTAGCGGTCACCATGCCGAACATGGCGATCGACGCCCCACCCAGTACCGCGGGCGGGATCGAGGCGATCAGAAACGCTGCCTTGGGCAGCAGGCTGAGCAGAATCAGCAGTGCGCCGGCCACGATGGTGACAAAGCGGCAGCGGACCCCGGTCATCTGCACCAGGCCGATGTTCTGGGCGAACGACGAGTGGGTGAAGGTGTTGAAAAAGCCGGCGATGAACGACGCCCCGGCATCGCACAGCAGGCCGCGGCGGAGCATGCCTGGGGTGACTTCGCGTCCGGTCACCTTGCCCAGGGCCAGGAACATGCCCGTGGACTCGACGAAGATGATCACCACCACCAGGCACATGGACAGGATCGGTGCCAGGCTGAAGGTCGGCATGCCGAAGTGCAGGGGCGTCACCACCTGCAACCACGGCGCTTCACTCAGGCCTGACAGGTCGACCATGCCGATCGCGCCGGCCAGCACGTAGCCCAGGCCCATGCCAACCAGCACCGACACATTGACCCAGAAGCCGCGCATGAAGCGGTTGATCAGCAGGATCACGGCCAGCACCAGGCCGGCCACCAGCAGGTAGATCGGCGAGCCGAACGTACTGGCATCCTGGCCACCGCCGGCCCAGTTGACCGCTACCGGGAACAGCGACAGGCCAATCGAGGTGATCACCGTACCGGTGACCAGCGGTGGGAAGAAGCGCACGACCTTGGACATGAACGGTGCGATCAGCATGCCGAAGAAGCCGGCGGCGATGGTCGCGCCGAAGATCCCCTGCAGGCCTACACCGGGCATGCCGGCCATGGCCACCATGCTGCCCACGGCTGCGAAACTGGCACCCATCATCACCGGCATGCGGATGCCCACCGGGCCGATACCGAACGACTGGATGATGGTGGCGACGCCAGCGACCAGCAGGTCGGCGTTGATCAGGAAAGCGACTTCTTCACGGGACAGCCCGGCGGCCTGGCCAATGATCAGCGGCACAGCGATGGCGCCACCGTACATCAGCAAAACGTGTTGCAGGCCAACCAGGAACAGTTGGAACAGGGGCAAGGGTTCGCGCGGTGGCGCAACGGGTATGTACGCCTTGCGGGACTCGGACATGCAGCACCTCGAGTTTTGTTTTTATTCTCGGATCCAAGTGCCAAGCTCCAAGGGGCAAGCTTCAAGAAAAAGCTTGGTATCCGCACTGGAGCCTGGCACTCGATGCTTGCTTCCTACTACGTACAGCTTGAGGCTTGCAGCTTGACGCTTGTGGCTCGATCAGTTGACCTGGGCGCCCTTGGCGATCCAGTCACCGACCAGCTTGCGCTCCTCGGTGGTCATCTGGGTGATGTTGCCCAGCGGCATGATCTGGCTGGCCACTGCCTGCGCCTGAATGCGCGCGGCCTGGGCCTTGATCTGCTGCGGGGTGTCGAACATCACGCCGGCAGGTGCGGCGCTGAACAGTGGGCTGGTCGGCTTGGCCGAATGGCACACGGTGCAGCGTTCCTGGATGACATTGTGGATCTTGTCGAAGTCGCCACCACCGGCCTGGGCCGTAGCCGGGGCCTGGGCCTGGGCCGGGGCTTCAGCAGGCGCTGCGGCGGCCTTGGCGGCCTCTTCGGCGCGTTGCTCGGCAGCGGTCTTGCCACCCACAGCCGTAGCCGGCAGAGGCTGGTACTCGATCTTCGCGGCGGCCTGCTCAGGGCTCACTGCCATCGGTTTGGGGCCGGTGACGTAGGCCAGGCAAATCATTGCCAGGGCACCGACAGGCAAGGTCCAGGCGTACTTGTTGCTGTCGTGGCGGGTGTTGAAGTAGTGGCGGATCAGCACCGCAGCTACCGCGATACCGGCCAGGATCAGCCAGTTGTACTGACTACCGTAGGTGCTCGGGAAGTGGTTGCTGATCATGATGAACAGCACCGGCAGGGTGAAGTAGTTGTTGTGACGCGAGCGCAACAGGCCTTTGGCCGGCAGTACCGGGTCGGGCGTCTGGTTGTTCTCGATCGCGGCCACCAGCTGGCGCTGGGCCGGCATGATGATGCGGAACACGTTGCCGACCATGATGGTGCCGATGATCGCGCCGGTGTGCAGGTAGGCACCGCGGCCGCTGAACACCAGGCTGAAGCCCCAGCAGGCGGCGATGATCAGCACGAACAGCACGGCACCGAGCAACGCCGGCTTCTTGCCCAGCGGCGAGTCGCACAGGAAGTCGTAGATGAACCAGCCGGCGACCAGCGAGCCGATACCGATGGCCACGCCTTCGGCACCGCTGAGGGTACTGCCAGGGGCCAGCAGGTACAGCGTCGGGTTCCAGTAGAACACCACGCACAGCAGGGCGATACCGGACATCCAGGTGAAGTAGGCTTCCCATTTGAACCAGTGCAGGTTCTCGGGCATTTTCGGGGGGGCGAGCTTGTATTTCTCCAGGTGGTAGATACCACCGCCGTGAATCGCCCAGAGATCACCCGACAACCCATCGCGCGGGTTGCTTCGGTTCAGGTGGTTCTCCAGCCAGACGAAGTAGAACGATGCACCGATCCAGGCTACGCCGGTGATCATGTGAACCCAGCGAATGCTCAGGTTCAGCCATTCGTGAAGGTGTGCTTCCACAGTATGTACCTCTGCCGATCACCGAGAACGATGACCGACCTTTTCTTATTGGTGGGGATTGAGGATCAGCATCTGTTCCTCGGTGAAGTAATGCTCATCGCAGTTGTTGCCAGAACCGCTGCGATCAACCACCAGGAAGTCATCCCGCTTTTCGATCGTCAGCACCGGGTGGTGCCAGACGCCGCGATGGTAATTAACGCCCTGCCTGCCATTACTGCGGAAGGCACGGACCAAGCCTGATACAGGTGCATCGCCAATGGGCGCGACCACGATCAGAAAGGGGTTGCCGAGCAGCGGGATGAAAGCCTGGCTGCCCAGCGGGTGGCGTTCCAGCATGCGTACGGTCAGCGGCATGTCCAGCGCATCGGCGCGGAAGATGCTGATGATCGCCTTGTCTTCAGGCTCGGCGGTCTCGACCGTGGCGAGCTTGTGAAAGCGCATGGTCGAGCCATTGTTGATCATGAAGTGGTCGCTGCCTTCGGTTTCGATCACGTCGCCGAAGGGAGCGAAGGCTTCTTTGGTCAGGGGCTCAATCATCAGGGTGCGCATGCGGGTCTCTCTTTTATGTTCGTTGTACTGAATGGGGGTCGGCTGCCGCTTACAGCTGCAGCAGGCGGAACAGGGCGATCAGGTTGATCTGCGCCAAGGCTTCCTTGAATTCGGCCTCGCTGTCGTTGTGGATGCGCTTTTCGAACGCGGCGAGTATCTGGTGCCGGTTGCTGCCTTTTACCGCCATGATGAACGGGAACTGGAACTTGGCCTTGTAGGCATCGTTCAGCTCGGTGAAACGGGCGAACTCTTCGGCGGTGCACTGGTGGATACCGGCGCCGGCCTGTTCGTTGGTGCTCGATGCGGTGAGCTCGCCCTGGATGGCGGCCTTGCCGGCCAGGTCCGGGTGAGCATTGATCAGTGCCAGCTGGTCAGTGTGAGTGGCGCTGAGCAGGATATCGCTCATGCGCTGGTGCAGCGCCTCGACTTCGTCCAGTTCACCCAGTTGGCCCAGGTCATAGGCTTTTTCGGCGACCCACGGCGAGTGCTCGTAGATGTCGGCGAATACCTCGACGAAGGCGTCGCGGTCCAGGGCGGAGGGCTTGAGGGTCTTGAAGGCGGTCATCAGGCGTTCTCTTTCTTGTACGGGTGGGTGGTGTGCCAGTGGCGGGCGATGTCCACGCGACGGGCGAACCAGACCTGCTCGTGGCTCTTGGCGTAGTCGATGAAGCGCTTGAGCGCAGCCAGGCGCGCCGGGCGGCCGACCAGGCGGCAGTGCAGGCCGATGGAGAGCATCTTCGGCGCTTCGGCGCCTTCGGCATAAAGCACGTCGAACGCGTCTTTCAGGTACTGGAAGAACTGCTCGCCACAGTTGAAACCCTGCACCTGGGTGAAGCGCATGTCATTGGTGTCCAGGGTGTAGGGGATCACCAGGTGCGGCTTGCCGGTCGGGTTGTTCGGCTCCCAGTAGGGCAGGTCGTCGTCGTAGGTGTCGCTGTCGTAGAGGAAGCCACCTTCCTCCATCACCAGGCGGCGGGTGTTCGGGCCGGTGCGGCCGGTGTACCAGCCCACAGGGCGTTCACCGGTGATTTCGGTGAGGATGCGGATGGCTTCGAGCATGTGCTCGCGCTCCTGGGCCTCATCCATGTACTGGTAGTCGATCCAGCGGTAGCCGTGGCTGCAGATCTCGTGGCCAGCTTCGGCCATGGCGCGGATCACGTCGGGGTGGCGCTGAGCGGCCATGGCCACGGCAAAGATGGTGAGCGGGACGCCGCTGTCCTTGAACAGCTTGAGCAGGCGCCATACACCGGCACGGCTGCCGTACTCATACAGCGACTCCATGCTCATGTTGCGCTGGCCTTGCAGCGGCTGGGCAGCAACCATTTCGGAGAGGAACGCTTCGGACTCCTTGTCGCCGTGCAGGATGTTGCGTTCGCCACCTTCCTCGTAATTAAGCACGAAAGACAGCGCGATGCGAGCGTTGCCCGGCCATTGCGGGTGAGGAGGGTTGTTGCCGTAACCGATCAGGTCGCGAGGATAGTCAGCGCTCACTGCAGTCTTCCTTCTTGTGCGTTGGTGCGGGGGGTGGGCGGGCCGAGTCGGGATGTCGCACCACCGGATGGGCTGATTGTATACAACTTATGAAATCTTTTGTAAGCCTGTTTTTCCGCATTTCTGCCCTTTTGTCGCTTCACTGCCAGCAAGAAATACAGTGCAAGAAACCTGCCTGATTGGTCAGATAATGAAGTGGGCGTCGTTATCCCGCCTGTATTCGCGACTGCTGGATCGTTTGTGGGCAAAGTGCGGTGGGGGGGCGACGGCTGGGTCCAAAAAATTGTGTACAATTTTGCGGTGGAATGTCTTAATAGCGTCATTCGCGCCTGCCGCAGGCCCTGTTTGGGTGCGCTGGCGAGTATTTCTTGCCCACAGATTGAACAAGAGGCGACACGCAATGGGACGTTTGACCACACACGTACTGGATGCCGCGCATGGCTGCCCGGGCAGCTCGATCAAGGTCGAGCTGTACCGTGTCGAAGGCCAGCAACTGGAGCTGGTGAACACCGCCCTGACCAACAGCGATGGCCGCGTCGACGCGCCGCTGTTGCAAGGCGACGACTACCGCACTGGCGTCTACCAGCTGCAGTTCAGCGCAGGCGACTATTACCGCGCCCGCGGTGTGCAACTGCCGGCCCAGGCGTTCCTGGATGTTGTGGTGCTGCGCTTTGGCATCGACGAGCAGCAGGAGCACTACCACGTGCCGCTGTTGATCTCGCCGTACAGCTATTCGACCTACCGTGGAAGCTAGTTGGTCGCTAGAAGAATCTTCGTAGGTCCTTTGGCCCGCTCTCACACTGGCGGGCTTTTTTTCGTCTGGTGTTTTTGTACTGGCTGTGCCGACCTTTATCGGCGCAAAGGCCGGCACAGCCTGCAGCAACGAAGAAAGGGCGCCGAGGCGCCCTTGGTGGGTACGGCGAGGTTCAGAGGAACACGAACTTGGCAATGAAGATCGCGCACAGCACCCACAGGCTGGCGGAGATTTCCTTGTACTTGCCGGTACCTGCCTTCAATGCCACATAGCTGATGAAGCCCAGGGCGATGCCATCGGCGACCGAGAAGGTCAACGGCATCATGATCACCGTGACGATCGCCGGAATGCTGTCGGTAGCCTCATCCCAATGGATGTGCGCCATGCTGCCCATCATCAGCATGGCCACGTAGATCAGCGCACCTGCAGTTGCGTAAGCCGGAATCATCCCGGCCAGCGGGGCGAAGAACATTGCCGCGACGAACAGCAAGCCGACCACCACCGCCGTCAGGCCGGTCCGGCCACCTGCCGCAACCCCGGCAGCGCTTTCCACATAGCTGGTCACCGGTGGCACACCCACCACCGCGCCGAACACGCTCGATGCACTGTCGGCCTTCAACGCCCGCGACAGGTTCTCGATACGGCCGTCCGGTGCTACCAGATTCGCCCGCTGGGCCACACCCATCAGCGTGCCGGCCGTATCGAACATGTGCACGAACAGGAACGCCAGCACCACGCTGATCATGCTGACGTTGAACACGCCCGCCACGTCCATCGCCATCCAGGTCGGTGCCAGGCTCGGCGGCATCGACATCACCCCGCCAAATTTCACCAGGCCCAGCCCCCAGCCGGCCAGGGTCACGCCGATGATGCTGATCAGGATCGCGCCGAACACGCGCTTGTAGCTGAGGATGGCGATCAGCAGGAAGCACACCGCCGCCAGCAGTGGCCCTGGCTCATGCAGCGAGCCCAGCTTGATCAGGGTGGCGGGGCTGTCGACGATGATGCCGGCGGTTTTCAGGCCGATCAGCCCGAGAAACAATCCGACGCCGGCCCCCATGGCATGGCGCAGGCTGACCGGGATGCTGTTGAGCAACCATTCGCGCACTTTCGACAAGGTCAGGAACATGAACAGCACGCCCGAAACGAAAACGGCCCCCAGCGCGGTTTCCCAGTTGTAGCCCATGGTGCCGACCACGGTGTAGGTGAAGAAGGCGTTGAGGCCCATGCCCGGCGCCAGGCCCACCGGCCAGTTGGCGTACAGGCCCATCAGCAGGCAACCCAGCGCCGCGGCGATGCAGGTGGCGACGAAGGCGGCGCCATGGTCGATGCCGGCGTCGGCCATGATGTTGGGGTTGACGAAGATGATGTAGGCCATGGTGATGAAGGTGGTCACCCCGGCGATCAGTTCGGTTTTGACGGTGCTGCCGTGTTGCTTGAGTTTGAAAATCCGCTCCAGCCAACTCGTTTCGAGCGGCGGGGCAAGATCCAGCGTAGGGGCTTCGGATTTGCGGCTTTCCACAGCGTGTACTCCTCAAGTCTTTCTTGTTGTTGTGGGGGCCAGTTCCTGCGCCATGCACTTGGTGACCCCGCGAGGTGAGGCAGACGTCCGACCGTTTTGTTGACTTATGGGTCAAGAAGTTGCTCGATGGATTATGCTTTTGTGTACAAAGAATGCAAATAATGTTTTATGTTTTGTGTGCGCAATGCGTCGTACAACGGCTATATAGCGAAAACGCCCCCTGCGGAATCGCCTCAGCCTGTGTACAATGGCGCCATACTTTCTCTTCGTGCCTCGAGAGCCCATGAACGAACAGCTGCAACCTCTGAAGAAACCTGCACGGGTCGGCAAGGCCGGCCGCAGCGGTACCCAGGACGACATCGTCTACGCGCATATTTTCGAGGCGATTCTTGAACAGCGGCTGGCCCCGGGCACCAAGTTGAGCGAGGAAGCGCTGGGCGAAATCTTCGGCGTCAGCCGCACCATCATCCGCCGCGCCCTGTCGCGGCTGGCTCACGAGAGCGTGGTCTTGCTGCGGCCCAACCGCGGTGCCGTTGTGGCCAGCCCGACCGTTGAAGAGGCGCGCCAGGTGTTCTTCTCGCGGCGCATGGTAGAACGGGCCATTACCGAACTGGCCGTGCAGCATGCCACCGCCGAGCAACTGAACGAGCTGCGGCAAATGGTGCGTGAAGAGCGTGACAGCTTCTCGCGCGGCGACCGTGGTGCGGGTATCCGCCTGTCCGGCGAGTTCCATCTCAAGTTGGCCGAGGCAGCGGGCAATGCGCCGCTGGTCAGCTTCCAGCGCAGCCTGGTGTCGCAGACCTCGCTGATCATTGCCCAGTACGAAAGCGGCACGCGTTCGCACTGCTCGTATGACGAACACATGCAGCTGATCGACGCCATCGAGGCGCGCGATGCCCAGCAGGCGGTGAGCCTGATGATGCACCACATGGACCACATCGACAGCAAGCTGAACCTGGACGAGGAAAGCGCCTCGGACGACCTGCATGCGGTGTTCTCGCATTTGCTGAAAAAGCCCAAGGTTTCCGTCAAGGGCTGATCGTTTGCCTGGTTAGCCTCAGGGGTGTGCATTTGCGCTCACCCCTGGGGCTGCTTTGCAGCCCATCGCGACACAAGGCCGCTCCTACCAGGGCTGCGGTGGCTAGCGCTGGTGCACGCAACGCCCGGCAGCGTAGGTTTCACGCACGGTGCGGTCGTCACCCAGGGTGGTCAGCACGAACAGGGTCTCTTCAATGCTGTTGGACTGCTGAATGCGGTAGTCCAGCAGCGGCGTGGCCTTGTAGTCCAGCACCACGAAGTCGGCATCGTTGCCGGGGCGCAGGCTGCCGATGCGGTCGTCCAGGCGCAGCGCACGGGCGCCGCCGAGGGTGGCCAGGTACAGTGACTTGAACGGGTGCAGGCGCGCGCCTTGCAGTTGCATCACCTTGTACGCCTCGTTCAGGGTGTTGAGCAGCGAGAAGCTGGTCCCGGCGCCGACGTCGGTGCCCAGGCCCACATTGACCTTGAAGCGCTCGGCCTGCGGCAGGTTGAACAGGCCGCTGCCGAGGAACAGGTTGGAGGTGGGGCAGAAGGCCACGGCCGAGCCAGTTTCGGCCAAGCGCTGGCACTCGTCGTCGCACAGGTGCACGCCGTGGGCGAATACCGAGCGCTCGCCCAGCAGCTCGAAGTGGTCATAGACGTCCAGGTAACCCTTCTGCTCAGGGAACAGCGACTTGACCCAGTCGATTTCCTTGAGGTTTTCCGACAGGTGCGTGTGCATGTACACGCCCGGGTGTTCCTTGAGCAACTGGCCGGCCAGGGTCAACTGTTCAGGCGTGCTGGTCGGTGCGAACCGCGGGGTGACGGCGTAGTGCAGGCGGCCCTTGCCGTGCCAGCGTTCGATCAGCGCCTTGCTTTCGGCATAGCCGGACTCGGCAGTGTCGGTCAGGTAGTCAGGGGCGTTGCGGTCCATCATCACCTTGCCGGCGATCAGCCGCAGGTCCAGGCGCTCGGCCTCTTCGAACAGGGCATTCACCGATTCCGGGTGCACGCTGCCGAATACCAATGCGGTGGTGGTGCCGTTGCGCAGCAGTTCCTTGAGGAAGATCTTCGCCACCTGGTCGGCGTGGGCCTTGTCGGCAAACTGCTTTTCGCACGGGAAGGTGTAGGTGTTCAGCCAGTCCAGCAACTGCTCGCCGTAGGAGCCGATCATGCCGGTTTGCGGGAAGTGGATGTGGGTATCGATGAAGCCCGGGGTGATCAGTGCGTCCTGGTAGTGCTCGACCGGAAAGTCGGCGGCCAGGGTCGGCAGCAGCTCGCTGGCGTGGCCAACGGCGCTGATGCGGCCATCGTCGACGACCAGCAGGCCGTCTTCGTAGTATTCATGGGATGCCTCCAGGCCCACCTCGGCCGGGTCAGCGATGCTGTGCAGGATGGCGGCACGGTAGGCTTTGCGGGTAACGGTCATAACTCACTCGTCAAAGGGCTTGGCTGCGCCGGGAGGGCGGCAGCAACTGGGCAATGGGGCCGGCATTGGCGGCAGCGTCGTGCTGGCCAAAGCAGGCGTTGTAGGTGGCGATGATTTCACCGGCGATGGACACGGCGATCTCGATGGGCAGCTTGCCCTTGACCTCGGCCAGGCCCATCGGGCAGCGCATGCGCGCCATCAGCGCGTCGTCGTAGCCCCGCTCGCGCAGGCGGTGCTCGAACTTGACCCGTTTGGTCTTCGAGCCAATCAGGCCGAACCAGGTGAAGTCGTTGCGCTTGAGAATGGCGGCGGTCAGTTCCAGGTCGAGCTGATGGTTGTGGGTCATGACGATGCAGTAGCAACCTGGTGGCAGCTGTGCCACTTCGTCGACCGGCTCTTCACTGACCACCTTGGTCACCCCGTTGGGGATGAATTCGGGGAATTCCTGTTCACGCGAGTCGACCCAGCGCACCCGGCAGGGCAGGGCGGCGAGCAAGGGTACCAGAGCGCGGCCGACATGGCCCGCGCCGAACACGGCGATGTGCGCCTGCACGGCAGCCATGGGTTCGAACAGCAGCACGGTGACGCCGCCGCAGCACTGGCCCAGGCTGGCGCCGAGGCTGAAGCGTTCCAGGTGCGGCGTGGTGCGTTGTGCTTCAAGCATTTGCCGGGCGATGTGCAGGGCCTTGTATTCCAGGTGGCCACCGCCGATGGTGTCGAACAGGCCGCTGGCGCTGACCACCATCTTCGAGCCGGCATTACGCGGGGTCGAGCCGCGTTCCTCGATGATGGTCACCAGTACGCAGGCTTCGCCACGGGCCTGGTGGTCGGCGAGGGCGTTGATCCATTGGTGCATGATGCAACCTCTCTAAAGATCGACACGGCCCCCTTGTAGGAGCGGCCTCGTGTCGCGAAAGGGCTGCACCGCAGCCCCGACAATCTATGCAGTAGCCAAGATCTTGGGGCCGCTTCGCGACCCTTTCGCGACACAAGGCCGCTCCTACAGGGCCTTGCGTTGTCAGTGGGTGACGGTTTCCAATTCATGTTCAGACGGTTGCTGCTGGGCCACCGCCTTTCGCATCTGCTCACACCCCCACAACACCCGCTCCGGCGTTGCCGGCGCGTCGATGTTCGGCTGCACGCGGTAATCGGCAAGGCTCGCCACGGCATCCTTGATCGCGCACCAGGCGGCAATGCCGAGCATGAACGGCGGCTCGCCCACGGCCTTGGAGTGGAACACGGTGTCTTCCGGGTTCTTGCGGTTTTCCACCAGCTTCACGCGCAGGTCCAGTGGCATGTCGGCCACTGCCGGAATCTTGTAGCTGGCCGGGCCGTTGGTCATCAGCTTGCCCTTGGCGTTCCACACCAGTTCCTCGGTGGTCAGCCAGCCCATGCCCTGGATGAAACCGCCCTCTACCTGGCCAATGTCGATGGCCGGGTTCAGCGAGTCACCGACATCGTGCAGGATATCGGCGCGCAACATCTTGTATTCACCCGTCAGGGTGTCGACGATCACCTCCACACAGGCAGCGCCGAAGGCGAAGTAGTAGAACGGCCGGCCACGGGCCTGGCTGCGGTCGTAGTAGATCTTCGGCGTGCGATAGAAGCCCGTGCTGGACAGCGACACCTGGGCAAAGTAGGCCTGCTGCACCAACTGCTCGAAACTGACGATCTGATCGCGCACCCGCACGTGGCCGTTGCGGAACTCGACGTCTTCCTCGGTCACCTGGTAGTGCCGTGCGGCAAACTCGGTCAGGCGCTTCTTGAGGATCTCGGCCGCGTTCTGCGCCGCCTTGCCGTTCAGGTCGGCACCGCTCGAGGCGGCCGTGGGCGAGGTGTTGGGCACTTTGTCGGTATTGGTGGCGGTGATCTGGATACGGCTGAAATCCACCTGGAAGATCTGTGCCACCACCTGCGCCACCTTGGTGTTCAGGCCCTGGCCCATTTCGGTGCCGCCATGGTTCAGGTGGATGCTGCCATCGGTGTAGATGTGGATCAGCGCACCGGCCTGGTTGAGGAAGGTGGCGGTGAACGAAATGCCGAATTTGACCGGGGTCAGGGCCAGGCCTTTCTTCAGCACCGGGCTGTTGGCGTTGAAGCGGCGGATCGACTCGCGGCGCTCGGCGTAGTCGCTGCTGGCCTCCAGCTCGGCGGTCATCTCTTCGAGCATGTTGTGCTCGACGGTCTGGTAGTAATGGGTGACGTTGCGTTCGGTCTTGCCGTAGTAGTTGGCCTTACGCACCGCCAGGGGGTCACGGCCCAAGTGGCGGGCGATATGGTCCATCACCTGTTCGATGGCAACCATGCCCTGCGGGCCGCCAAAGCCGCGGTACGCCGTGTTGGAGGCAGTGTTGGTCTTGCAGCGGTGACCATGCACGGTGGCATCGCCCAGGTAGTAGGCATTGTCGGAGTGGAACATGGCGCGGTCGACGATCGAGCCAGACAGGTCGGGCGAGTAGCCACAGTTGCCGGCCAGGTCCAGATTGATGCCATGCAGGCGCCCATCTTCATCGAAGCCCACGTCGTACTCGACGTAGAACGGGTGGCGCTTGCCGGTCATGGTCATGTCTTCGACCCGCGGCAGGCGCATCTTGGTCGGCTGGCCGGTCAGGCGCGCCACCACCGCGCACAGGCAGGCCGGGCTGGCGGCCTGGGTTTCCTTGCCGCCAAAGCCGCCGCCCATGCGGCGCATGTCCAGTACCACCTTGTTCATCGGCACGTCGAGTACTTCGGCGACCAGCTTCTGCACTTCGGTGGGGTTCTGCGTGGAGCAGTAGACGATCATGCCGCCATCTTCGGTAGGCATCACCGAGGAAATCTGCGTTTCCAGGTAGAAGTGCTCCTGGCCACCGATGTGCAGGGTGCCCTGGAGGCGGTGCGGGGCGCTGGCCAGGGCGCTGGCGGAATCGCCGCGCTGGTGGGTGTGGCTGTCGAGCACGAAGTGCCGCTTGCGCAGCGCGTCGACCACGTCCAGCACCGGTTCCAGGTCCTCGTACTCGACGATTGCGGCCATGGCCGCCTTGCGTGCGGTGTCCAGGTCGCGTGCAGCCACGGCCAGCACCGGCTGCCCGAAGAACTCGACCTTGTCGATAGCCAGCAGCGGGTCACCCGCCACCACCGGGCCAATGTCCTTCAGGCCAGGGATGTCTTCGTGAGTGATGGCGATGCGCACGCCCTCGAAGGCATAGCACGGCGCGGTGTCGATGCGCAGGATGCGCGCATGGGCACGGTCGGCGGTGCGGGCATAGACGTGCAGCTGGTTGGGGAATTCCAGACGGTCGTCGATGTACAGCGCCTCGCCGGAAACATGTTTGTCGGCGCTGTCGTGCTTGACGCTGCGGCCAACCCCGGTGGTCAGGTGCTGGCTGAACAGTTCGGCCATCTCGGCCTGGCTCTTGGCTACATGGTGGTTAGACATAAGCGGTCACCCGGGTTTCGATGTGCGGCGATTGCTGTTCGATGAAGTACTTGCGCAGCAGGTTCTGCGCAGTCAGCAGGCGGTATTCCTTGCTGGCGCGGAAGTCGCTGAGCGGGGTGAAGTCTTCGGCCAAGGCCTGGCAGGCACGCTCGATGGCCGCCGCGTTCCAGGGTTTGCCGCGCAGCGCGGCTTCGCAGGCGCGCGCGCGCTTGGGTATCGCTGCCATGCCGCCGAAGGCGATGCGCACACCGCTGACCACCCCGTCCTCGATGCTCAGGTTGAAAGCGCCGCATACGGCGGAGATGTCGTCGTCCAGGCGCTTGGATACCTTGTAGGCACGGAACGCCCAGTCGCGGCTGGCGCGTGGCACGATGATCTTCTCGATGAACTCGCTGTCCTGGCGGGCAGTGATGCGGTAGTCGATGAAGTAGTCCTCCAGCGGCATCACCCGTTGACGCTCACCCTGGCGCAGCACCACCTGCGCATCCAGGGCGATCAGCAGGGGTGGCGAGTCGCCAATCGGTGAGGCATTGCCAATGTTGCCACCGAGGGTGCCCTGGTTGCGGATCTGCAGTGAGGCGAAGCGGTGCAGCAGGGCGCCGAAGTCGGGGTACTCGTCGTTCAGGGCGCCGTAGCAGTCGGTGAGCGGGGTTGCAGCGCCGATTTCCAGGTGGCTGGCGGTTTTCTCGATGCGTTTGAGTTCGGCGACGTGGCCCACGTAGATCATCACCGGCAGGGTCTTGTGGAACTGGGTGACTTCCAGGGCGAGGTCGGTACCGCCGGCCAGCAGCCGCGCCTCTGGGTGCGAGCTGTACAATTCGGCAAGATCCGCCACGGTCAGTGGCACCAGGCAGCGCTTGTCGCCGCTGTTCAGTTCACCGGTCTGGGTGGGGGCAATGGCCTTCAGGCGGCTGATGGTATGCGCCTGCTGGGCATCGAACTGGTCGCGGCAAGGCTGGCGGCAGCTCTGCTCGGCGGCGTCGAGGATTGGCCGGTAGCCGGTGCAGCGGCACAGGTTGCCGGCCAGGGCCTCCTGGGCCTGGTGCAGGTCGGCGCCGTCGCTGTTCTTTTGCAGGGCAAACAGCGACATCACGAAGCCGGGTGTGCAGAACCCGCATTGCGACCCATGGCAGTCGGCCATGGCTTGCTGCACGCTGTGCAGCTGGCCCTGGTGCTTGAGGCCCTCTACGCTGATCAGCTGCTTGCCATGCAGCGACGAGACGAAGGTCAGGCACGAGTTGAGGCTGCGGTAGCGCAGGTTGTCGTTGCCCTGTGCGTCCTGGGTCAGTTCACCGACCACCACGGTGCAGGCGCCGCAGTCACCGCTGGCGCAGCCTTCCTTGGTGCCGGGTTTGCCCAGGTGCTCGCGCAGGTACTGCAGCACCGTCATGTTAGGGTCCAGGGCGTGCTCACTACGCAGCTCCTGATTGACGAGAAACTGGATCACGGGGATGGCCTCGCAATGGTTTTATTGTTGTTGGGCGGACTCTAAGCAACACCTGTCCAGCAGGTCAATATTTTTCTGACCCAAGGGTCAAGAAATTGCGCATGGTCTCGCCCAACCCTGTTCATTGCCCATATTGCAAGCATAGATCGCGCCGGGCCCGCGGTTGTCTGCTGGGTCAAATAAACCGCCTGCCCCCTCTGCGCGACCAATGGTCAAGTGCGCTACACTTCGCCCCTTGTGCCCAGTTCAATGATTTTGAAGGAAAACCATGACGTTCAAGGCCCCGGACAGCCTCTCCGAGCAGATTGCCGATTACCTGGCCGAACGCATCATCCGCGGCGAGCTGGCGCCCGGCGAGCGCATTCAGGAGCAAAAGGTAACGCAGGCACTCAATGTCAGCCGCGGTTCGGTGCGCGAGGCGTTGCTGATTCTCGAACGTCGCCACCTGGTGGCGATCTTGCCGCGCCGCGGTGCCCATGTCACCGAGCTGGACGAACGCAGCGTGCGCAGCCTGTGCGCGCTGATGGGCGAGTTCTATATCCTGCTGGGCAATGCGGTTGCACAAAAATGGCGCACCGAAGCCGACCTGCGCCCGTTTCTGGAGATTCAGCAGCGGCTGCAGCGCGCCCACGACCGGCTGGACATCAAGGCTTTCGTCGGTGACAGCTTCGCGGTGATGCGCGCCGCCTATCCGTTTGCCGATAACCCTTTCTTGCAGGAAACCGTGGAAAACCTGCAGCCGGCCATGAGCCGTGCCTATTACCTGGCGCTGGACCAACGCCAGGCCAACATGATCGATTACCTCGACCTGTTCGCCCGCCTGCTCGAAGCGGTGGTCGCCCGTGACCTGCCGCACATTCGCGAGGTGCTTACCGCTTACTGCCAGCGCAGCTGCGAACTGGTGCTGGCGGCACTGGCCCGAGGCTGACCGATGCGCCTCAAATGCATTCGCCTGGCTGGCTTCAAGTCGTTCGTCGACCCGACCACGGTCAATTTCCCCAGCAACATGGCGGCCGTGGTCGGCCCCAACGGCTGCGGCAAATCCAACATCATCGACGCGGTGCGCTGGGTGATGGGCGAGAGCTCGGCGAAGAACCTGCGCGGCGAATCGATGACCGACGTCATCTTCAACGGCTCCAGTGGGCGCAAACCGGTCAGCCAGGCCAGCATCGAGCTGGTCTTCGACAACAGCGAAACCACCCTGGTCGGCGAGTATGCCGCGTACGCCGAAATTTCCATTCGCCGCAAGGTCACCCGCGACGGGCAGAACAGCTACTACCTGAACGGCACCAAGTGCCGCCGGCGCGACATCACCGACATTTTCCTCGGCACCGGCCTGGGGCCGCGCAGCTACTCGATCATCGAACAGGGCATGATCTCCAAGCTGATCGAGGCCAAGCCCGAAGAGTTGCGCAATTTCATCGAGGAAGCCGCCGGCATCTCCAAATACAAGGAGCGCCGCCGCGAAACCGAGAACCGTATCCGCCGCACCCAGGAAAACCTGGCGCGCCTGACCGACCTGCGTGAAGAACTGGAACGCCAGCTCGAGCGCCTGCACCGCCAGGCCCAGGCCGCGGAAAAGTACCGTGAGTACAAGGCGCAGGAACGGCAGTTGAAAGCGCGGCTGTCGGCCCTGCGCTGGCGCGACCTGGACGAGCGGGTACGCCAGCGCGAGTCGGTGATCGGTGACCAGGGCGTGGCCCACGAGGCTTTGGTGGCCGAGCAGCGCAACGCCGATGCCAGCATCGAGCGCCTGCGTGACGGCCATCACGAGTTGTCCGAGCGGTTCAACCAGGTGCAGGGCCGTTTCTATTCGGTGGCCGGTGACATTGCCCGGGTCGAGCAGAGTATCCAGCACGGCCAGCAGCGCCTGCGCCAGTTGCAGGACGACTTCAAGGAGGCCGAGCGCACCCGTTTGGAAACCGAGTCGCACCTGGGGCATGACCGCACCTTGCTGGCGACCCTGGGCGAAGAGTTGGCCATGCTCGAACCCGAGCAGGAAATGACCCTGGGCGCCGCCGAAGAAGCTGCGGCGGCGCTGGAAGAGGCCGAGCTGGCCATGCACGGCTGGCAAGAGCAATGGGACAGCTTCAACAGCCGCTCTGCCGAACCGCGCCGCCAGGCCGAAGTGCAGCAGGCGCGCCTGCAGCAGCTGGAAGCCAGCCTGGAGCGCCAGGCCGAGCGCCAGCGCAAGCTGGGCGAAGAGCGCGAGCAACTGGGGAGCGATCCGCAGGACGCCACCCTGCTGGATCTGGCCGAGCAGCTGGCCAGCAGCGAAATGTTGCTGGAAGAACTGCAGCTCTCCGAAGAACAGGTGGTCGAGGGTCTGGAAAGCGCGCGCGGGCAGTTGCAGCAGGCTACCCAGGCCCAGCAGCAGGCGCAGGGCGACCTGCAGCGCCTGGGCGGCCGCTTGGCATCCTTGGAAGCGTTACAGCAGGCAGCCCTGGAGCCGGGGGCGGGCGCCGCAGACTGGCTGCAGGGCCAGGGCCTGCAGCAACAGCCACGCTTGGCCGAAGGCTTGCGGGTTGAACCGGGCTGGGAGCTTGCCGTAGAAACCGTGCTCGGCGCTGACCTGCAGGCCGTGCTGGTGGACGATTTCAACGGCCTCGATTTTGCCGGTTTGGAACAAGGCGAGCTGCGCTTGCTGCAGGCCAGCGATGCCAGCGCGTCGTTGCCCGGCAGCCTGCTGGAAAAGGTCGAAGGCCGTGTTGATCTGGCACCCTGGCTGGGTCAGGTCAAGCCTGTCGAAGACTTGGCCCAGGCGCTGGCGCAGCGCACAGCGCTTGGCGACGGCCAGAGCCTGGTCAGCCGCGATGGCTACTGGGTTGGCCGGCACTTCCTGCGGGTGCGCCGTGGCGGTGAGGCCGAAGGCGGTGTGCTGGCGCGTGGCCAGGAAATCGACCGCCTGGGCCAGGAACAACTGCAGCAGGAAGCGGCGTTGGAACAGCTTGAGCAACAGTTGCAAACCCTGCGCGAGCAGCAGCTGGACCTGGAAGAACAGCGCGAGCAACTGCGGCGCCGCAGCCAGGAAGAAAACCGCCTGCACGGTGAACTGAAAGCCAGCCTCTCGGCCAGCCGTGCGCGCGCCGAACAGGTCGAGCTGCGCCGCCGGCGCTTGCAGGAAGAACTGGCCGAACTGGAAGAACAGCGCGCCCTTGAGCACGAACAACTGGGCGAAGCCCGCTTGTTGCTGCAAGAGGCGGTGGAGCTGATGGCCCAGGACACCGAGCAGCGCGAGCAATTGATGGCCCGCCGCGACGCCCTGCGCGAAAGCCTCGACCGGGTGCGCCAGGAGGCCCGCCAGCACAAGGATCACGCCCACCAGTTGGCCGTGCGGCTGGGCTCGCTGCGTGCGCAGCATGACTCCACCCGCCAGGCCCTGGAGCGCCTGGAGCAGCAAGCAGCAAGGCTGACCGAGCGCCAGGAGCAACTGAGCCTGAACCTGGAGGAGGGCGAGGCGCCACAGGAGGAGTTGCGCCTGAAGCTCGAAGCGCTGCTGGAACTGCGCATGAGTGTTGACGAGGAAATGCGCCTGGCGCGCCTGCACATGGACGAAGCCGACCGCGAATTGCGCGAGGCCGAGAAGCGCCGCACGCAGGCCGAGCAGCAGGCGCTGTTGTTGCGCGGCCAGCTGGAGCAGTTGCGGCTGGAGTGCCAGGGCCTGGATGTGCGGCGCAAGACCCTGCAGGAGCAGCTGCTGGCCGACGGTTACGACCTGCAAGGGGTGCTCGCCACCCTGGAGGCCGATGCCAGCGAGCAGGGCACCGAACAGGCGCTGGAGCAACTCGAGGCGCGTATCCAGCGCCTGGGGGCGATCAACCTCGCCGCCATTGAGGAGTACGAGCAACAATCCGAGCGCAAGCGCTACCTGGATGCCCAGGACGCCGACCTGGTGGAGGCGCTGGAGACCCTGGAAAACGTCATTCGCAAGATCGACAAGGAAACCCGCAACCGCTTCAAGGATACCTTTGATCAGATAAATGCCGGATTACAGGCACTTTTCCCAAAAGTTTTCGGTGGTGGCAGCGCTTATCTGGAACTGACGGGCGAAGATCTACTCGATACAGGGGTGACGATCATGGCGAGACCGCCGGGCAAGAAGAACAGCACCATCCATCTGCTGTCCGGCGGCGAAAAGGCACTGACCGCATTGGCGCTGGTGTTTGCCATCTTCAAGTTGAACCCCGCACCGTTCTGCATGCTCGACGAAGTCGATGCGCCGCTGGACGATGCCAACGTCGGGCGCTACGCGCGCCTGGTCAAGGAAATGAGTGAGAGCGTGCAGTTCATCTACATCACCCACAACAAAATTGCGATGGAGATGGCCGATCAACTGATGGGGGTAACCATGCATGAACCCGGTTGTTCACGTCTTGTTGCAGTTGATGTGGAGGCCGCCATGGCCATGGTCGATGCGTGATGTGCGACGATGCGGGCGCTTTCTCCAACGAAATCCCCCCGTCATGTGCGACAGACGGTGTAAAGTTGTCTTTGGTCGTGCTAGCTTAATGTCACTCGTTTATTGCGTGGGTAAAACGCCTGTCAGAACATAGAGTTGGCGCCACGTGTTAAAGGGCTTTGAACCCTTTGTTTTCAAGCATATTTTTATAGAGGCACGGGATTACATGGAAATCGGTCTGCGCGAGTGGCTGATCCTCATCGGCATCATTGTCATTGCCGGTATTCTTTTCGACGGCTGGCGCCGCATGCGCGGCGGCAAAGGCAAGTTGAAATTCCGTCTGGACCGCAGTTATTCCAACCTGCCGGACGAAGAGGGCGGCAGTGCCGAGGTACTCGGCCCGTCGCGGGTACTGGATACCCATAAAGAACCGGAACTGGACGAAAGCGACCTGCCTTCGCTCAGCGCCTCGGCGCGTGACCGCGAACGCGAGCCAAAGCCGGCCAAGGCCAGCAAGCGTGGCAAGCGCGCCACAACCGCGGCCGATGTGCAGCAGGGCGACCTGGGCCTGAGCGCCGAGCCGCGCGAGCCCGACCTGTTCACCGACAGCGACGACGACTTCGCCGCCGAAAATACCCGTGGCAACCCTGCGCCCGCTGCCAGCAGCAGCGTCAAGGAGCTGCCACCGGCCGAAGAGGTGCTGGTCATCAGCGTCATTTCCCGCGACGAGGGTGGCTTCAAGGGCCCGGCATTGTTGCAGAACATTCTTGAAAGCGGCCTGCGCTTCGGCGAAATGGACATCTTCCACCGCCACGAAAGCATGGCCGGCCACGGCGAAGTGCTGTTCTCCATGGCCAATGCGGTCAAGCCTGGGGTGTTCGACCTGGACGACATCGACCATTTCAGCACCCGTGCGGTGAGCTTCTTCCTCGGCCTGCCTGGCCCACGTCATCCGAAGCAGGCCTTTGACGTGATGGTGGCGGCCGCGCGCAAGCTGGCCCATGAACTGAACGGTGAGCTCAAGGACGACCAGCGCAGCGTGCTGACTGCCCAGACCATCGAGCACTATCGCCAGCGCATCGTCGAGTTCGAGCGCCGTGCGCTGACCCAGAAGCGCTGACAGATCCAACGAAAGAGCAGCCTGAGGGCGTGCGGGTCGGTTCGGGTACCGTCGTTGCCTGTGCCGGCCTCTTCGCGGGTAAACCCGCTCCTACAGGTACACCACCGCCCTTGGGCGTGTGATGCCCATGTAGGAGCGGGTTTACCCGCGAAGAGGCCGGCACAGGCAATAGACACCTGGAACCCCGCGCACCACCCCAGGCTGCTCTTTTGCTTTGCAAGAGAAGACAAACCTCATGACCGCCGAAACCCGTATCCACGAACTGCGTGCCGAACTCGACCAGCACAACTACCGCTACTACGTGCTCGACGAGCCCAGTGTGCCCGACGCCGAATACGACCGCCTGTTCAACGAGCTCAAGGCGTTGGAAGCCGAACACCCGCACCTGGTTACCCCCGACTCGCCCACCCAGCGCGTCGGCGGTGCAGCCCTGTCGGCCTTTAGCCAGGTGCGCCATGAAGTGCCCATGCTCAGCCTGGGCAACGCTTTCGAGGAGGCCGACCTGCGTGAGTTCGGCCGCCGCGTGGTGGACGGCCTCGATCAGCCGGGCGCTGTTGACTACAGTTGCGAACCCAAGCTCGATGGCCTGGCCGTTAGCCTGCTGTACCGCGACGGCCTGCTGGTGCAGGGTGCCACGCGCGGCGACGGCACCACTGGCGAAGATATCAGCGCCAACGTACGCACCGTGCGCAACATTCCGCTGAAATTGCACGGCGAGGGCTGGCCCGCGGTGCTGGAAGTGCGTGGCGAGGTCTACATGAGCAAGGCCGGCTTCGACCGCCTCAATGCAGCCCAGGCCGAAGCCGGCGGCAAGACCTTCGCCAACCCCCGCAACGCGGCTGCCGGTAGCCTGCGCCAGCTCGATTCGAAAATCACGGCCAGCCGCCCGCTGGAGTTCTGCTGCTACGGCGTCGGTCAGCTGTCTGCCAGCATCGGCGACAGCCATATCGCCATCCTTGAACAGCTCAAGGCTTGGGGCCTGCCGATCAGCCGCGAGCTCAAGCATGCGGCAGGGATCGAAGAGTGCCTGGAGTACTACCGCGACATCGGCGAGCGGCGCAACAGCCTGCCGTATGAAATCGATGGTGTGGTATTCAAGGTCAACAGCCTGGCCGCCCAGCGTGAACTGGGCTTCCGCGCCCGTGAACCGCGCTGGGCAATCGCCCACAAGTTCCCGGCCATGGAAGAGCTGACCGAGGTGCTGGACGTCGAGTTCCAGGTCGGCCGTACCGGCGCGGTCACCCCGGTGGCGCGCCTGAAACCGGTCAAGGTGGCGGGCGTGACCGTGTCCAACGCCACCCTGCACAACATGGACGAAATCGCCCGCCTGGGCCTGCGCATTGGCGACACGGTGATCATCCGCCGGGCCGGCGACGTGATCCCGCAGGTGATGCAGGTGGTGCTGGAGCGTCGCCCGGACGATGCCCGCCCGGTTGCCGTGCCAAGCGAGTGCCCGGTGTGTGGCTCGCAAGTCGAGCGCACCCAGCTGGTCAAGCGCAGCAAGGGCAAGGAGACCACCAGCGAAGGGGCGGTGTACCGCTGTGTCGGCCGCCTGGCCTGTGGTGCGCAGCTCAAGCAGGCGATCATTCACTATGTGTCGCGTCGCGCCATGGACATCGACGGGCTTGGCGAAAAAAGCGTCGAGCAGTTGGTGGACGAAGGCCTGATCGGCTCGCCGGCTGACCTGTACAAGCTGCAGTTCGAGCAGGTGGTCGGCCTGGAAGGCTTCGCCGAGGTGTCCACCCGCAAACTGCTGGATGCCATCGAAGCCAGCAAGCGGCCGAGCCTGGCGCGTTTCATCTATGCGCTGGGCATACCGGATGTGGGTGAGGAGACGGCCAAGGTGCTGGCCCGTTCGCTGGGCAGCCTGGCGCGCGTGCAGCAGGCCTTGCCGCAGGTGCTGACGTATCTGCCGGACATTGGCCTTGAGGTCGCCTACGAGATTCATAACTTCTTCGAAGACGAACACAACCAGAAGGTTATCCAGCAGCTGCTCGATAGCGGCATGCACCTGCAGGACGAAGGCGAGTTGGCCGCCGAATTCGCGGCCAGCACCAGCTTGGCCGGCATGATCGCCAAGCTCGACATCGCTTCGGTAGGCCCAACCGGTGCCGAGAAACTGGTAGCCAAGCTCGACAGCCTGGACAAGATCATCGCTGCCGACGGCATTGACCTGCGCCAGGCACTGGCGGCCAAGCAGGCGGATGCGGTGCGTGAATTCTTCAAGGATGAGGCCAACCAGAAACTGGCGCGCGCGATCGAGGCGCAGTTGCTGGCGTTCGGCATGCACTGGACCAGCGAGAAGAAAGTCGCCGAAGGTTTGCCGCTGGCCGGCCAGACCTGGGTACTGACCGGTACCCTGGAGCGCATGAGCCGGGATGTGGCCAAGGACAAGCTGGAAAGCCTTGGCGCCAAGGTGGCCGGTTCGGTGTCGGGCAAGACCCAGTGCGTGGTCGCAGGGCCGGGGGCTGGATCGAAGCTGGCCAAGGCCAGCGAGCTGGGCGTGAAGGTGCTGGACGAAGAGGCCTTCGTCGCGTTCCTGGCCGAGCAGGGCATCACTATTTAAGTCCCTGCGCGCGCCCCTTGTGGGAGCGGGCATGCCCGCGAACACCGGCAAAGCCGGTGCCATCCATCGCGTAGCTTGCTTCGCGGGCACGCCTGCTCCCACAGGCCTCGCACCAGTCTCGCCTGCAACATCACCCCAACCCAGACAAGTCATTGAGAAATGATGACTTTTTCTGCTCCCAGAGGTTGTATCTGCCCCCAAGACCGGTACAATGGCGCCACTCGCTGCTCAGCGAGGCATGTAGTGGTGGCCCCATCGGTCCCCCCGCATTGATTACCCGTTAACCTGGTCAGGCCCGGAAGGGAGCAGCCATAGCGGGAACATCGAGTGCCGGGGTGTGGCTGGTGGGGCCGCCTCCATTTCCGGGGTCGGAAAACCTCAATCTGCTGCGAACGCCTTCTTTCTGTCCTGCTTCTCGCCCAATGCTCCCATCGCCGACAGCTTCATCAGTCGCTGGAATTTAGGCAGGCCAGGTGATCTCCCTAAGGGCGCTGCGCCGCATGTCGCCAGCCCTTGCTCTCCGCCTCTAGGCGCCTACCCAGGTCACAGGCAGCACGCGAGCTCGAATCGGCCGCAATATCCTGTGGGAGCGGGCGTGCCCGCGAAACAGGCGACGCGGTATAGGCACCAGCTTCACCGTAGATCGCCTGCAAGCCAGCGACCACAGGGAGCGTGCTGGCTTGCAGCCTCTGTACATCACCAGCGCTTCTGTTTCACGGGCGAGCGACAGACGGGTTGTCGCTACGGCCCATCCCCGCATACCGCTGGAGGATCCGCTCGATTTCCCCCGTCTGTTTCAGCCGCACCAAGGCCCGCAGCAACCCTTGTGTGGGTATCGCCGGGTCGTTGCGCACCATGCACCCCAGGTCCTGCTCCTCCAGCACTGCCAGCACTTGCAGTTGCCGAGCTGCCGGCTGCCCCTGGTTGAACCACTGCAGCGACAACTCGTTGCTCACTGCATGGCGATAGCGGTGGGCTTGCAGTTTCTGCAGGACCAGCAGCTGGCTGCGGCTGTCTTCGCGGCTCAGCCGGCCTTGGTCCAGCAGGGGTTGCAAGGTTGGATAGGTGTACCCCAGCACTGTACCGATGGCCTGGGGCGGCAGTTGCTCTGCTGCGACCGGGTTGCTGTCGCCAAGGCGCCCCACCAGCACGTCGCGCTGGTGGAGCAGCGGGATGCTCCAGACAAAGTCCCCCGGGCGGTCATTGAACCATTGCGTGCTGACGTAGCAGCGCACATCAATGTCACCGCTGTTCATGGCCTCCTGCAAGCGCAGCCTGGCCATCACGTGATACTGCGGGCGGACCCCTGCTTCCCTGGCCAGCGCCTGTACAAGGTCATAGACCAGGCCCTCAACCGGCTGGTCATCTTCAATCCGCACCAGCGGCATGCTCCAGCTTTCAGCCACGGAAAAACGCAGCACCGGCTGTTCTGCCACGCTCTGGGTAGCCCAGACCAACAGCAAGGCCAGCAGTTTTCGCAAAAGCATCTCCTCCCTGGACAACAGGCGCCCGATTCATAGCTTAGACGAGCTGCGCAGGGTGCAATTTTGCCCCCGCTCCGCTAGCATTAGCGATCTTCCGCTCGATCAGGCTACGATGGTTTTTCGATGAGTTATCAGGTTCTTGCACGTAAATGGCGTCCGCGCTCGTTCCGCGAAATGGTCGGCCAGACCCATGTGCTCAAGGCCTTGATCAATGCCTTGGACAACCAGCGCCTGCACCATGCCTACCTGTTCACGGGTACTCGTGGCGTGGGCAAGACTACCATTGCCCGTATCATCGCCAAATGCCTGAACTGCGAGACGGGCATCACCTCCACGCCCTGCGGCACCTGTTCGGTGTGCCGGGAGATCGACGAGGGCCGCTTCGTCGACCTGATCGAAATCGACGCCGCCAGCCGTACCAAGGTCGAAGACACCCGCGAACTGCTCGATAACGTGCAGTACGCGCCCAGCCGCGGGCGCTTCAAGGTCTACCTGATCGACGAAGTGCACATGCTCTCGACGCACTCGTTCAATGCCTTGCTCAAGACCCTGGAAGAGCCGCCGCCGTACGTCAAGTTCATCCTGGCCACCACCGATCCGCAGAAGCTGCCGGCCACCATCCTGTCGCGTTGCCTGCAGTTCTCGCTGAAGAACATGAGCCCGGAGCGGGTGGTCGAGCACCTCAGCCATGTGCTGGCTGCGGAGAACGTCCCGTTCGAGGCAGATGCCCTGTGGCTGTTGGGCCGCGCCGCCGACGGTTCCATGCGTGACGCCATGAGCCTGACCGACCAGGCCATCGCATTCGGCGAAGGCAAGGTGCTGGCCGCCGATGTGCGGGCCATGCTCGGTAGCCTCGACCACGGGCAGGTCTATGGGGTGCTGCAGGCGCTGCTCGAGGGCGATGCCCGGGCCCTGCTGGAGGCCGTGCGCAACCTGGCCGAGCAAGGGCCGGACTGGGCTGGCGTGCTGGCGGAAATGCTCAACGTGCTGCACCGTGTAGCTATCGCCCAGGCGCTGCCCGAGGCAGTGGACAACGGCCAGGGCGACCGTGACCGGGTGCTGGCGCTGGCCCAGGCATTACCGGCCGAGGATGTGCAGTTCTATTACCAGATGGGCCTGATCGGTCGGCGTGACCTGCCGCTGGCGCCGGACCCGCGTGGTGGCTTCGAGATGGTCTTGTTGCGGATGCTCGCCTTCCGCCCGGCCGACACCGACGATGCGCCGAAACCGGTGCTAAAGCCAGTGGGGATCAGCCAGGCCACAGCTGATCCTGCCAACCCGGTGGCAGCCCCTGCGCCTGCCGTGCCGCCACCCGCCGCCGAGCCTGCGCCCGCTGCACCCGCGCCGCTGGTAGTGCCGCCGCCAGCCACGGTGGACCATGAGCCCGAGCTGCCCGCAGACGCCGAGCTGAGGGCCGAAGTCGAGGCCATTTCGGTGCCTGAGCCCGTCGCCGAGGTGGTCGACCTGCCGTGGGAGGACCCAGCCCCGACCAGCGCGCCTGTCGCAGAGCCTGCTGCCGAGCCCGTGTCAGCCCCGCGGCCGACCCCGCAGGCGGCGCCTATGGCCGCGCCTGCCGTGCATGACGAGCCGCCTTTCGACCCGTCTGCCTACGCCGCCGTTGGCATGGACCGGGACGACGAGCCGCCGCTGGACGAAGACTACTACGGCGGCGAAAGCGATCCGGTTGGCTTCAGCTACCTCGACGAGTTAGCCGAACACGTTCAGGAAGAAGCCCCTGCGCCCGCGCCTGCTCCGTTGCCAGCCGCCAAGCCGGCCACCGGTCTGGCCCTGCAATGGCTGGAATTATTCCCACAGTTGCCTGTCTCCGGTATGACAGGCAACATCGCAGCAAACTGTACGCTGATTGCCGCCGATGGCGACGACTGGCTGCTGCACCTGGACCCAGGCCAAGGTGCGCTGTTCAACACGACCCAGCAGCGGCGCCTGAACGAGGCGCTCAACCAGCATCTGGGGCGCACGCTGAACCTGCGCATCGAACTGGTCCTGCCCGAGCAGGAAACCCCGGCCCAGGCCGCCGCGCGCAAGCGGGCCGAGCGTCAGCAGGGCGCCGTCGCCTCGATCGAGCAGGATCCATTGATCCAGCAGATGATCAAGTTGTTCGGTGCCAAGGTGCGGCAGGATACTATTGAGCCTGTAGAAGCCCTGGCCAACCAGGGCCAGTAACGGATAACCCTGCGGCCGGCCCGGCGCCGGGCCGCATCAAATGACCCAATCGAGGTATACCCCCATGATGAAAGGTGGCATGGCCGGCCTGATGAAGCAGGCCCAGCAGATGCAGGAAAAAATGCAGAAAATGCAGGAAGAGCTGGCCAACGCCGAAGTCACCGGCCAGTCTGGTGGCGGCCTGGTGAGCGTGGTGATGACCGGTCGTCACGACGTCAAGCGCGTCAGCATCGACCAGAGCCTGATGTCGACCGATGAAGATGACAAGGAAGTACTGGAAGACCTGATCGCCGCTGCGTTGAACGATGCAGTGCGCAAGGTGGAGCAGAGCAGCCAGGAAAAAATGGGCGGCATGACCGCCGGCATGCAGCTGCCGCCGGGCTTCAAGATGCCGTTCTAAGGCATGCGCCCTCGAAAACCGCCGCTGACACCAGCGGCGGTTTTTTTGTGCGTACTCGCAGCCGCCGCGGTCATTATTCTTGACCCGGCGCGCTCCCACCCGGAGGCTGATTTGACGCCACTGCCCCCGCTGGGTATAAACCGCCCCTTATTGAATTGTCAGGCCTTCCCCATGAGCTTCAGCCCCCTTATCCGCCAATTGATCGACGGCCTGCGCATCTTGCCAGGTGTAGGCCAGAAAACCGCCCAGCGCATGGCCCTGCAACTGCTCGAGCGTGACCGTAGCGGGGGGCTGCGCCTGGCCCAGGCTTTGACCCAGGCCATGGAAGGGGTAGGGCATTGCCGGCAGTGCCGCACCTTGACCGAGCAGGACCTGTGCCCACAGTGTGCTGACCCGCGGCGTGACGACACCCAGCTGTGTGTGGTCGAGGGGCCGACCGATGTGTATGCGGTCGAGCAGGCCGGCTACCGCGGCCGTTACTTCGTGCTCAAAGGCCACCTGTCGCCACTGGACGGCCTGGGGCCGGAGGCCATCGGCATTCCGCAACTGATGGCGCGGATCGAAGAGCAGGGTACCTTCACCGAGGTGATCCTGGCGACCAACCCGACCGTGGAAGGCGAGGCGACGGCGCATTACATCGCGCAACTGCTCAATGAAAAAGGCCTGGTGGCCTCGCGCATCGCCCATGGTGTACCCCTGGGCGGGGAGCTCGAACTGGTGGATGGCGGAACACTGGCCCATGCCTTTGCCGGGCGGCGGCCGATTTCGCTCTGAAGCTGCAAGCTACAAGCTACAAGCAAAAGTAGATCGGCTTTTGCTTGCGACTTGCGACTTGCGCGGCTTGCAACTCAATACTCGCTGAGGGAAAACTCGGTCAGGCAGAAGGTCGGCACCCCGGCCGCCTGCAGCCGGCGCGAACCGTCCAGTTCGGGTAGGTCGATGATCGCGGCGGCCTCGAACACCTGCGCACCGGTGCGGCGCACCAGGTTGGCCGCTGCCAGCAAGGTCCCGCCCGTGGCGATCAAGTCATCGAAAATCAACACCGAATCGCCTTCGCACAGGCTGTCGGCGTGCACCTCCAGGAAGGCCTCGCCGTACTCGGTCTGGTAACCCTCGCTCAGCACGTCGGCTGGCAGCTTGCCTTGCTTGCGGAACAGGATCAGTGGCTTGTTCAACTGGTGGGCGATGATCGAACCAATCAGGAAACCCCGCGCGTCCATGGCGCCAATGTGGCTGAACTCAGCCTCGACATAGCGCTCGATGAACTGGTCGGCCACATAGCGCAGCCCGCGCGGCGACTGGAACAGCGGGGTGATGTCACGGAAGATCACGCCGGGCTTGGGGAAGTCCACCACCGGGCGGATCAGGGCTTTGAGGTCGAAGGCGTCGCTGTGCATTGTTGCGGGTATCCTGGGAAAACGAATGCCCAAGTATACCCGCTAAATACCGGCATCAGGCCTCCATTGCACCACCGGCCAGCGCACACAGCTGGATCGGGTCGAGGATGTGCACTTCCTTGCCTTCGGCGCGCAGCAGGCCGTTCTGCTGGAAGCGGGTGAACACCCGTGACACGGTTTCCACTGCCAGGCCCAGGTAGTTGCCGATTTCGTTGCGCGACATGCTCAGGCGGAACTGGTTGGCCGAATAGCCGCGGGCGCGGAAGCGCGCCGACAGGTTCACCAGGAACGTGGCAATGCGCTCGTCGGCGGTTTTTTTCGACAGCAGCAGCATCATTTGCTGGTCATCGCGGATTTCACGGCTCATTACCCGCATCAGCTGGCGGCGCAACTGCGGGAGCTGGACCGACAGTTCGTCGAGGCGCTCGAAGGGGATTTCGCACACCGAGGTGGTTTCCTGAGCTTGCGCCGACACCGGGTAGGCTTCGGTGTCCATGCCCGACAGGCCGACCAGTTCGCTGGGCAGGTGGAAACCGGTGATCTGTTCTTCGCCGCTGTCGCTGAGGCTGAAGGTTTTCAGAGCGCCGGAACGTACCGCGTAGACCGAGCCAAAATTGTCACCCTGGCGGAACAGAAACTCGCCTTTTTTCAGCGGACGCCCGCGTTTGACGATTTCATCCAGTGCATCCATGTCTTCCAGGTTGAGTGAAAGAGGCAGGCACAGGGGGGCCAGGCTGCAATCCTTGCAATGGGCCTGGTTGTGAGGGCGCAGTTTGACTGGCTCGGACATTTGGATCGATCCTTGTGGGAAAGCACACATAAGTCGTAAGGGTAACCTACGACACAGGGTGTAGGCCAGTGTGCGCATCGATGCTGCGCGCTGGCAAAACCCCGGCAGATGCCCTGCCGGGAGTCCTCGTTCGCCCATAGTGTGCCCGGCAAGGTGGCGTGTCCATGCGGTTGAACGTCTCGCTTTTCAGATAACCCGGGAGAAACGCTGGCGGTTCTGCATCGCCAGGTAGGCATCGAACACCATGCATACCGAACGCGCCAGCAGGCGCCCGGCCGGAAGAATGCGGATGCCCTTGTCGTCCAGGCTGATCAGGCCATCGCGCTGCAGGGTCAGCAGTTCTGGCCAGAGGTGGTCGAAGTAACCGCGGAAATCGATGGTGAACGCTTGCTCGATGGGTTCGTAATCCAGCTGGAAATGGCAGATCAGTTGCTGGATGACCGCCCGGCGTATGCGGTCGTCATGGTTGCACAGCAGGCCGCGCTGGGTCGCCAGCTGGGCGTTGGTCAGGCTGTCCTGGTAGGTGTTGAGGTCACTGCTGTTCTGGCAGTACAAGTCGCCGATCTGGCTGATGGCCGACACGCCAAGGCCGATGAGGTCGCAGTGCCCGTGGGTGGTATAGCCCTGGAAATTGCGCTGCAGGGTGCCTTCTTCCTGGGCGATGGCCAGCTCGTCGTCGGGCAGGGCGAAATGGTCCATGCCGATATAGCGGTAGCCAGCGGCGGTCAACTGCTCGATGGTGGCGTGCAGCATCTCCAGTTTGGCGGCCGCGCTGGGCAGGTCGCTGCTGTCGATACGCCGTTGCGGCATGAAGCGTTCGGGCAGGTGGGCGTAGTTGAACACCGACAAGCGGTCGGGCTGCAGGCGGATCACCTCTTCGACGGTGCGGGCGAAGCCTTGCGGGGTTTGCTTGGGCAGGCCGTAGATCAGGTCGAGGTTGATCGAGCGGAATTGCAACGTGCGCGCCGCCTCGATCAGGGTGCGGGTCTGCTCCAGGCTTTGCAGGCGGTTGATCGCGCGCTGCACGGCGGGGTCGAGGTCTTGCACGCCGAGGCTGACGCGGTTGAAACCCAGTTCACGCAGCAGGCCCATGGTCGACCAGTCGGCTTCGCGCGGGTCGATCTCGATGCCGTAGTCGCCGGAGTCATCGTCCAGCAAGTGGAAGTGCTGGCGCAGGGTAGTCATCAGCTGGCGCAGTTCCACATGGCTGAGGAAGGTCGGGGTGCCGCCGCCGAAATGTAGCTGTTCCACCCGCTGTTTCGGTCCCAGGTGGCAGGCGATCAGCTGAATCTCCTGCTCCAGGCGCTGCAGATACGGCGCGGCGCGGGCGCGGTCCTTGGTGATGACTTTGTTGCAGGCGCAGTAGTAGCAGATGTTGGCGCAGAACGGCACATGCACATACAGCGACAGCGGGCGTACCGCCCGGCGGCTTTCGCGCAGGGCGTGGAGCAGGTCGAAGGAACCCACCTCGCTGTGCAGTTGCACGGCGGTCGGGTAGGAGGTGTAGCGTGGCCCGGCAAGATCGTAGCGGCGGATCAGGTCGGTATCCCAACGAATGTCGTCGAGCATGTGGGCGGTCCCCGGAAAGAGCAGCAGTGAACCGGAGTCTATGGGCGTCTGTAGGAATCTGTGTTGATTTGTATCAAGGGCATCGGGGGCTGCTTTGCAGCCCTTCGCGGGCTTGCCCGCTCCCACAGGGGTACGCGCGAGCCCGCGAAGGGCCGCAAAGCGGCCCCATCAATGCCCCATCAGCCAATGCTGGTGCGGCCCGGGCATGGTCCAGATACCAAACAGCATCACCAGCACCCCGCCGGCCACCCGCACACTGCGCCGTTTCAACAAAGTGTTTACCCGCTCTGCCGCCAATCCGGTCGCCAGCAGCACCGGCCAGGTGCCCACCCCGAACGCCAGCATCAACGCCGCGCTGTAGCCGGCATGGCCCTGGCTGGCCGCCCATAACAACGTGCTGTACACCAACCCGCATGGCAACCACCCCCACAAGGCCCCCAGCAGCAACGCACGGGGCAGGCTGGACACCGGCAGCAAGCGTGACGCCAGCGGCTGGATATGCCGCCACACGCCGCGGCCTAGCACCTCGATACGCGTCAGCCCGCTCCACCAGCCGGCCAGGTACAAGCCCATGGCAATCAACAGCAAGGCGGCCAGGACCCGCAGGGCCAGGGCGGCCGGGCTGCTGGCCACGGCCCAGCCGGCCAGGCCCAGCAACAACCCGGCGCAGGCATAGCTGAAGATGCGCCCCAGGTTGTACGCCAGCAGCAGGCGCAGGCGCCTGCCGCGTTGTTCAGGGGGGATGGCCAAGGTCAGCGCACCCATCAGGCCGCCGCACATGCCCAGGCAGTGGCCGCCGCCGAGCAAGCCGAGCACCAGCGCCGAGCCCAGCAGGGGAAGCAGGTCAGGCACGGGGTGGCAAGTCCTTGTCGGCGTTGCCCGGCGTGTCGTCGGGTTTGACCGCCGCCTGGTGACGAGGGTCCTGGTCGTCGAACAGAATGCTGTGCGCTGGGCCGTCGAGGTCGTCGTACTGGCCGCTGTCCACGGCCCAGAAGAAGATGTACACGGCCACGCCGACCAGCAGCAGGGCTGCGGGGATCATGACATAGAGGGCGGGCATGGCGTACTCCTGGCGGGTTGCGCGGCATCCATCGCGGGCAGCCCGGCGCTGGCTGGCAAGCGGGTCAGGCGCAGGGCATTGAGCACCACGATCAGTGAGCTCACAGACATGCCGACAGCAGCCCACACCGGGGTGACCCAGCCGAGGGCGGCGAACGGCAACATCAGGCCATTATACAGGGTTGCCCACAGCAGGTTCTCGAGGATGTTGCGGCGGGTGCGGCGCGCCAGTTCCAGCGCCTGCACCAGCGCGCTCAGGCGGTTGGACAGCAGCACCGCGTCGGCGCAGGTCTTGGCCAGGTCGGTGGCGCTGCCCATGGCGATGCTGATGTCGGCGGCGGCCAGCACCGGCACATCGTTGACCCCGTCGCCCAGCATCAGCACCTTGCGCCCTTCGGCCTGCAAGGCTTTGAGGCGCTCCAGTTTGTCGTCCGGGCGCAGGCCGCCAATGGCGTGGTCGATGCCCAGTTGCGCGGCGACTTCCGCGACCATCGGCGAACTGTCGCCAGACAGCAGCAGGGTGCGCCAGCCCCGCGCTTTGCAGGCAGCCAGCAGGGCCGGTGCATCATCGCGCAAGCGGTCGTCCAGGCCGAACCAGGCCAATGGCCCCTGGCGGTCGCCCAGCAGCAGCCACTGGCCGCGAGGCTCGGGCACCGCAGGTACTTGCGCGCCGCTAAAGGCGCAGACGAAGCTGGCCTGGCCAATGCGCAGGCGCTGGCCATCGACCAGCCCTTCCAGGCCCAGGCCGGGCACACTCTGCACCTCTTCAGCAGCTGTGGCCGCGCGCCCGAACGCGCGGGCGATGGGGTGCTCCGAGCGGTTCTCCAATGCCGCCGCCAGCGCCAGGCAACGGTCCGCGGGGTGGCTGCCGAGTGGGCGAATGCTGCGCAAGGTCAGCCTGCCTTCGGTCAGCGTGCCGGTCTTGTCAAAAATCACCGTATCGATCTGGTTCAGGCCTTCCAGCACATGGCCACGGGTCACCAGCAGGCCAAGTTTATGCAGGGTGCCGGTGGCTGCAGTGAGTGCGGTGGGAGTGGCCAGCGACAGCGCACAAGGGCACGTCGCCACCAGCATGGCCAGCACGATCCAGAACGCCCGCGCCGGCTCCAGGTACCACCACCACAGGCCGATGGCCACTGCGGCCAGCAGCGAGAACAGCAGGAACCCCTGAGAGGCGCGGTCGGCAATTTCTGCCAGGCGTGGTTTTTCCGTCTGCGCGCGCTCCAGCAGGCGGACGATAGCCGACAGCCGCGAGTCGTGGCCCAAGGCCTGGACTTCTATGTTCAGCGTGCTTTCCACGTTCAAGGTGCCGCCGGTGACCCGGTCCCCCACCCGCCGCGGCTGTGGCAAGTACTCACCGGTGAGCAGCGATTCGTCGACGCTGGAGCGGCCTTCGACGACGCGCCCGTCGGCGGGAATCACCGCGCCGGGCAGCACCTGTACGGTGTCGCCGCATTGCAGTTCACTGAGCAGAATGCGCCCGCTGCGGCCTTGGCTGTCCAGGCGCAGGCACGACGCCGGCAGCAAGTTCACCAGTTGCGCCGTGGCCGCTGCGGTGCGCTCGCGGGCGCGGCGTTCCAGGTAGCGGCCGGTCAACAGGAACAGGGCGAACATGCCCACGGTGTCGAAATACAGCTCGCCGCTGCCGGTGATGGCTGTCCAGATACCCGCGCCGAACGCCAGGCCAATGGCCAGTGACACCGAAACATCCATGGTCAGGTGGCGGGTGCGCAGGTCGCGTGCGGCGCCCTTGAAGAACGGTGCGCAGCTGTAGAACACGATGGGGATCGTCAGGAACAGCGCCACCCAACGCAGGATGGTGTGCAGCTCGGGCGACAGGTCGATGTTGAATTCCGGCCAGGTGGCCATGGTCGCCATCATTGCCTGGAACCACAACAACCCGGCAACGCCCAGGCGCCGCAGGGCACTGCGGTTTTCCCGGGCCAACTGCTCGGCGGCCTGGTCGGGTTGGTAGGGGTGGGCGGCGTAACCGATCTGGCGCAGTTCGGCCAGCAGGCGCGACAGTGGCAGCTGCGAGGCATCCCAGGCAACCAGCAGGCGGTGGTTGGACAAGTTAAGGCGCGCCTCGGCGGCGCCGGGCAGGTTGCGCAGGTGTTTTTCGATCAGCCAGCCACACGCCGCACAGCTGATACCTTCGATCAGCAAGGTGGCCTCGGCCAGGTCGCCCAAGTGGTGGACGAAGGTTTGCTGCACGTCACTGCGGTCGTAAAGGGCCAGTTCGTCCTGTAACTGCCTGGGCAACGCTTCGGGGTTGGCACTGTTGTCGCTGCGGTGCTGGTAGTAGTGTTCCAGGCCGCCGGCCACGATCGCCTCGGCCACTGCCTGGCAGCCGGGGCAGCAGAACTGCCGGGGCTCGCCGAGCACCACAGCGGTGAAGCGGCTGCCGGCAGGAACGGGCAGGGCGCAGTGGTAGCAGGGAATGGGTTGGGTCATCACATCATTGCCTTACACATAGCGGCCGGTTGGCGCGCTTCCCTGTAGGAGCGCCCTTGTGTCGCGAAAGGGGCGCGAAGCGGCCCCACGATCTTAGCTTCGCAGCATAGGTTGCAGGGGCTGCTGCGCAGCCCTTTCGCGACACAAGGCCGCTCCTACAGGTGCTCGGCGCCTTGGATGGCTTCATCACCCAGCTGCAAGGTCACGCCATGCTCGACCTTCTCCTCCTCGAACAGCCGCCACACCTGGCCACCTTCACTGCCCAGCAGCTCAACGAAACGCCGCCCATCAACCTTGTCTTGCAGTTGCCCCACGTAACGCCCGGCCTCGACCTGGCTCAGCAGCACCTTGCGGTCCTTTTCCGGCTGGGTGGGCGATATCAGGTTCAGTTCCAGGTTCTGCGGGTTGCTGTTGCCGGCCAGGCGCAGGTCCACTTCGCCGGTCAGTTCATCCAGGTGCACACTGGCCTGGAGGCGCAGCTTCTGTGCCAACAGTTCGCGGTCCAGTGAGCGGTTGATGCCCTTGCCCGCCTCGTAGTAATTGTCGTTCACCAAGTTGTCCGGGTTGTTCACGGCGATGCTGACCATGCTCAGGCTCAGGCACACCGAGGTGGTGAGGATCGCAATGATGATCCAGGGCCAGAGGTGCTTGTACCAAGGGTCGGCGGCGGTGGCAGGCATTGTGGGTTATCTCTCTTAGCGGATCTGTGGGCCGATGAAGCGGCTCTTGGCTTCAACCTGTGCGCTGCTGTCGTCGGCGCTGTTGAGGATGAAGGTGATTTCGTTGGTGGTCGATGGCAGTTTTTCCGGCGCCACCGACAGCAGCACCGGCAGGCTGACGATATCCCCGGCGGCCACGCGGATCTCGCGTTGGCCTTCGAGCGTGAGATCTGGCAGGCCAGTGGCGTCCAGCACATACACATGGTCACGCTGGTCCTTGTTCATGACCTTCAGGCTGTACACGTTCTCGATCCGGCCCTGGGCATTTTCGCGGTACAGCACACGGTCCTTGCTGACGTCGAAACCGACCAGCGAGCGGGTGGCGAAGGCCGTGGCCAGGCCGATGATCATCACCAGCAACACCAGCGCGTAGCCGATCAGGCGTGGCCGCAGCAGGTGGGTTTTCTGCCCGGAGAGGTTGTGCTCGGTGGTGTAGCTGATCAGCCCTTTGGGGTAGTTCATCTTGTCCATGATGCCGTCGCAGGCATCGATGCAGGCGGCGCAGCCGATGCATTCGATCTGCAGGCCGTCGCGGATGTCGATGCCGGTCGGGCAGACCTGCACGCACAAGGTGCAGTCAATGCAGTCGCCCAGGCCTTGGGCCTTGTAATCCGCGCCTTTCTTGCGCGGGCCCCGGGTTTCGCCGCGGCGCGGGTCATAGGAGACGATCAGTGTGTCCTTGTCGAACATCACGCTCTGGAAGCGGGCGTAGGGGCACATGTACACACACACCTGCTCGCGCAGCCAACCGGCGTTGCCGTAGGTGGCGAGGGTGAAGAAGCCAACCCAGAAATAGGCCCAGCCATCGGCCTGGCCGGTGAAGAACTCGATCACCAGTTCACGGATCGGCGAGAAGTAGCCGACGAAAGTCATGCCGGTGACGAAGCCGATCAGCAGCCACAGGCTGTGCTTGCTGAACTTGCGCAGGAACTTGTTGGCGCTCATGGGCGCCTTGTCCAGTTTGATGCGCTGGTTGCGGTCGCCCTCGGTGACCTTTTCGCACCACATGAAGATCCACGTCCATACACTTTGCGGGCAGGTGTAGCCACACCAGACCCGGCCTGCGAACACAGTGATGAAGAACAGGCCGAAGGCGGCGACGATGAGGATGCCTGACAGCAGGATGAAGTCCTGCGGCCAGATGGTGGCACCGAAGATATAGAACTTGCGCTCGGGCAGGTTCCACCACACCGCCTGGTGGCCACCCCAGTTCAGCCATACCGTGCCGAAGTACAGCAGGAACAGCGCGGCACCGCCAACCATGCGCAAACGCCGGAACAGGCCGGTGAAGGCGCGGGTATAGATTTTTTCGCGGGACGCGTAGAGGTCGACGGAGTCCTTCCCTTTCGTGGCAGGCGGGGTTACATCATGTACCGGAATTTGCTTGCTCATCATCAAGTCCCACGGCAGTGGAAAAATGCCGCGGCCAGTGCGTGCCGGCCGCAGTCTCGCGCAATCTGCTAGCGCTCTGCGGTTCATGATACGCCGCTGTGGGCGGCCCGGGGTCGCACTGCGACCTTTAGTCGCGTTGGGTTCGCGGTGTGAATCGTGTTATGGCGGGTGTCAATTGATCCAGGTCATCAGCCTGCGAGAAATGCGGTGCCGGTACCGGCCTCTTCGCGGGTAAACCCGCTCCTACAAGGGTCTGGTTTACCCGCGAAGAGGCCAGGCCTGCCTACTCGGCCTTGGCCGGTTCAGCCTGGTGCGACAGGCTGTACACATAAGCCGCCAGCAAGTGCACCTTGTCGTTGCCCTGCAGCTGTTCCTGGGCCGGCATCTGCCCTTGGCGGCCATAGCGGATGGTCTGCTGCAACTGGGCAAAGCTGGAGCCGTAGATGAACGCCTGCGGGTGGGTCAGGTTCGGTGCCCCCATGGCCGGCGTGCCTTTGCCTTCCGGCCCGTGGCAGGCCACGCAGTTGGCGGCGAAGATCTTCTGCCCATTCTGCACATCGGCCTTGACCCCTTGCGGCAGGGTACGGCCATCGAGCTTGCTGACCACGAATGCCGCGACGTCGGCCACACCTTGGTCACCGATCACTTCGGCCCATGCCGGCATCACACCGTGGCGGCCGCCCATGATGGTGGCCTTGATGGTTTCCGGCTCGCCGCCCCAGCGCCAGTCATTGTCGGTCAGGTTGGGGAAACCGAAGGCGCCCTTGGCGTCGGAGCCATGGCATACCGAGCAATTGGAGGCGAACAGGCGTGCGCCCATTTTCAGCGCCTGCGGGTCTTTGGCCACTTCCTCGATAGGCATGGCGGCGAACTTGGCGTAGATCGGGCCGAAGCGTGCCTGGGCCTTGGCCATTTCCTTTTCCCACTCGTGCACGCCGGTCCAGCCCTGCTGGCCGTTGGAAAACTCGGTCTGTTTGTCGTTGTCCAGGTAGGCATAACCCGGCAGCATGCCTTTCCAGTTGCCCAGCCCTGGGTACAGCACCAGGTAGCCGAGGGCGAAGACGATGGTGCCGACGAACAGCCAGAACCACCATTTCGGCAGTGGGTTGTCGTACTCCTCGATGCCATCGAAGGCGTGCCCGACGGTCTCGTCGGTCACCTCTTCGCGCTGGCCCTTGCGGGTCGACAGCAGCAGCCAGGTCAACGAGAAGATGGTGCCCAGGGTCAGGACGGTAACGTACAGACTCCAGAAGGTTGTCATTGTTGTTTGCTCCCAGAAGCTTTTGCTTGCTCGACGTGCCGTTTGGCCTCGGGGTCATCGGCGAAGGGCAGTTGGGTGGCTTCGTCGAAGTCCTTCTTGCGCCGTGGGTTGAACACCCACAGCGCCAGGCCCACGAACGCCACCATCACCACGACGGTACCCAGGCCGCGAATCATCCCGATATCCATCAGCGTCACCGTTTGCTCTTGATGATGGTGCCAAGACCCTGCAGGTACGCCACGAGGGCGTCCATTTCGGTCTTGCCCTTGACCGCGTCACGGGCGCCGGCAATGTCGGCGTCGGTGTACGGTGTGCCGAGTGTGCGCAGCACCTCCATCTTCTTCGCGGTCTCCTTGCCGTCGAGCGTGTTCTCGACCAGCCAGGGGTAGGCCGGCATCTTCGATTCCGGCACCACGTTGCGCGGGTTGTACAGGTGCGCGCGGTGCCAGTCATCGGAGTAGCGGCCACCGACCCGTGCCAGATCCGGCCCGGTGCGTTTGGAGCCCCACAGGAACGGGTGGTCCCACACGCTCTCGCCGGCGACCGAGTAGTGGCCGTAGCGCTCGGTTTCGGCGCGGAACGGGCGGATCATCTGCGAGTGGCAGCCCACGCAACCTTCGCGGATATAGATGTCGCGGCCTTCCAGCTCCAGGGCGGTACGCGGCTTCATGCCCTCGACCGGCTTGTTGGTCACGTCCTGGAAAAACAGCGGGACGATCTGGGTCAGGCCACCGACGCTTACCGCGATGACCATGAAGAAGGCCAGCAGGCCAATGTTCTTCTCGACGGCTTCATGCTTCATCAGTGCGCTCCCACAACGACGATCTTGGCGGCTTCTTCAGCCTGTGCCGGGTTGGCGGCACGCACGGTACGCAACACGTTGTAGGCCATCAGCAGCATGCCGCTGGCGAAGAACGCACCGCCCAGGGCACGCACGATATAGCCCGGGTGGCTGGCTTGCAGTGCCTCGACGAACGAGTAGGTGAGGGTGCCGTCATCGTTGATGGCACGCCACATCAGGCCCTGGGTGATGCCGTTGACCCACATCGAGGCGATGTACAGCACGGTGCCGATGGTGGCCAGCCAGAAGTGCGCGTTGATCAGGCCAACGCTGTGCATCTGCACGCGGCCATACAGGCGCGGGATCATGTGGTACACGGCGCCGATCGAAATCATGGCGACCCAGCCGAGGGCGCCGGCGTGCACGTGGCCGATGGTCCAGTCGGTGTAGTGCGACAGCGAGTTGACGGTCTTGATGGCCATCATCGGGCCTTCGAAGGTGGACATGCCGTAGAACGCCAGCGACACCACCAGAAAGCGCAGGATCGGGTCGGTACGCAGTTTGTGCCAGGCGCCCGACAGGGTCATCATGCCGTTGATCATGCCGCCCCAGCTTGGCGCCAGAAGGATGATCGACATCACCATACCCAGCGACTGCGCCCAGTCGGGCAGGGCGGTGTAGTGCAGGTGGTGCGGGCCGGCCCAGATGTACAGGGTGATCAGCGCCCAGAAGTGCACGATCGACAGGCGGTACGAGTAGATCGGCCGCTCGGCCTGCTTGGGCACGAAGTAGTACATCATGCCCAGGAAGCCGGTGGTCAGGAAAAAGCCCACGGCGTTGTGCCCGTACCACCACTGGATCATCGCATCGGTGGCACCGGAGTAGGCCGAGTATGACTTGAACAGGCTGACCGGCAGGGAGATGTGGTTGACGATGTGCAGCATCGCGGTGACCACGATGAAGGCACCGTAGAACCAGTTGCCGACATAGATATGCTTGGTCTTGCGCTTGACGATGGTGCCGAAGAACACCACCCCGTAGGTGACCCAGACAATGGCCAGCAGGATCGCCAGTGGCCACTCAAGCTCGGCGTATTCCTTGGTGGTGGTGTAGCCCATCGGCAGGGTGACCAGCGCCCCGACGATCACCGCCTGCCAGCCCCAGAAGGTGAAGGCGGCCAGGCTGTCGGAAATCAGCCGCGTCTGGCAGGTGCGCTGCACCACGTAGTAGCTGGTGCCGAACAGCGCGCAGCCGCCGAAGGCGAAGATCACCAGGTTGGTGTGCAGCGGACGCAGGCGGCCGAAGCTGGTCCAGGGCAGGTCCAGGTTCAGTTGTGGCCACACCAGCTGCGAGGCGATGAAGACGCCGAGGCCCATGCCAAGGATCCCCCAGACCACCGTCATGATGGCGAACTGGCGGACGACCTTATAGTTATAAGCAGTCGGACTGATTGCTGTGCTCATTCTAAGGTTCCACGGTTTTGATGTTCTTGTTGGTTGAAAAATCGGCGCCAGTATTGATAACCATCCGGGTTACCGCAACGCAACTTTGGTACGCCGACCCGTGTCCGGGCCCGTTCACTGATGTCCCGCAGCGCTCGGGTCAGGTGGATTGTACACAAATAAATATTTGTAATGTGTACCGTTTTTCACCTTTTTCTGATCGATCGGTCAAGCTTTTTTTGGGGCGGCCACTGACCAGGCGCGGCGTCTGCGCCGGTGCTTTCGTAGGATGCCCACTGTGGCAACAAGCTTAGTTCTGTTCGGAGGGGGTGCAAGGGAGGGAGTAGGGCGGGGGAGCGCTGGGGCTGCTCTGCAGCCCTTTCGCGACACAAGGCCGCGCCTACAGAAAAAATGCGATCTCCTGTAGGAGCGGCCTTGCGTCGCGATGGGCCGCAAAGCGGCCCCGGGGGTATTACTTGGTGGTCACGGTTTCAGCCGCGCCATCCTGCGACAGGCTGTACACATACGCCGCCAACAGGTGCACTTTGTCATTACCCTGAATCTCGGCCTGCGCCGGCATCTGCCCTTGGCGACCGTAGCGGATGGTCTGTTGCAGCTGGGCAAAGCTCGACCCATAGATGAACGCCTGTGGGTGGGTCAGGTCGGGCGCGCCCATGGCCGGGGTGCCTTTGCCTTCCGGCCCGTGGCAGGCCACGCAGTTGCCGACGAAGATCTCCTTGCCCTTGGCCGGGTCGGCCTTGGCGCCTTCCGGCAGTTTACGGCCGTCCATGCTGGTCAGCACGAACGCGGCGACGTCGGCCACGCCCTGCTCGCCAATCACCTCGGCCCAGGCCGGCATCACACCATGGCGGCCGTTCATGATCGACGCCTTGATGGTCTGCGCATCACCGCCCCAGCGCCAGTCCTTGTCGGTGAGGTTGGGGAAGCCGAACGCGCCCTTGGCGTCCGAGCCATGGCAGACCGAACAGTTGGAGGCGAACAGCCGCCCGCCCATTTTCAACGCCTGCGGGTCCTTGGCCACTTCCTCCACCGGCATGGCGGCGTACTTGGCGAAGATCGGCCCGAAGCGGGCATCGGCCTTGTCCATTTCCTTTTGCCATTCGTTGGCGCCGGTCCAGCCATTTTCATAACCCGGCAGAATGCCTTTCCAGTTGCCCAGGCCCGGGTAAAGGATCAGGTAACCGACCGCGAACACCAGGGTGCCGACGAACAGCCAGAACCACCACTTGGGCAAGGGGTTGTCGTACTCCTCGATGCCGTCGAAGCTGTGGCCCATGGTCTGGTCGGTGGGGTTGTGGCTCTGGCCCTTGCGGGTGGCGAGCAACAGCCAGGTCAGGCCAATCAGGCTCCCGATGGTCAGTACGCTGATATACGTACTCCAGAAGGTGGTCATTGCCCGTTACTCCTTTTTGCAGCAGGTTCCTGCCCGGCAGCGGGCAGGCGGTCGTCGACGAAGGGCAGCAAGCGCGCCTCGGCGAAATCACGGTCGCGACGGCGGTTGAATACCCACAGGGAGAGGCCGATGAAGGCGACCATCACCACCAGGGTGCCGAGGCCGCGAATCATGCCGGTGTCCATTTCCATCGCAATCACCTCTTGTTCTTGATCGCGGTGCCAAGCACCTGCAGGTAGGCCACCAGCGCGTCCATCTCGGTCTTGCCCTTGACCGCGTCGCGGGCACCGGCGATGTCGTCGTCGGTGTAGGGCACGCCGAGGGTACGCAGGGTGCGCATCTTCACGTCGGTGTGGCTGTTGTCCACCTGTTGGGCGACCAGCCAGGGGTACGCCGGCATCTTCGACTCCGGTACCACGTTGCGCGGGTTGTACAGGTGCGCGCGGTGCCAGTCGTCCGAGTAGCGGCCGCCGACCCGGGCCAGGTCCGGGCCGGTCCGCTTGGAGCCCCACAGGAACGGGTGGTCCCACACGCTCTCGCCGGCGACCGAGTAGTGGCCGTAGCGTTCGGTTTCGGCGCGGAATGGGCGAATCATCTGCGAATGGCAGCCCACGCAGCCTTCGCGGATGTAGATGTCGCGGCCTTCGAGCTGCAGCGCGGTGTAAGGCTTCATGCCTTCGACCGGCTTGTTGGTGACGTCCTGGAAGAACAGCGGCACGATCTGGGTCAGGCCGCCGATACTGACGGCCAACACCATCAGCAGGGCCAGCAGGCCAACGTTTTTCTCGATGACTTCATGTTTCATCAGGCAGGTCTCCTCAAGCCAGCTGGGCGTTCGCAGGGGCAGCATCAAGCGCCGGCGAACGCACGGTGCGCCAGGTATTCCAGGCCATCAGGAACATGCCGCTGAGGAAGATCGCACCGCCGACGAAGCGCACGATGAAGCCTGGGTGGCTGGCCACCAGGGTTTCCACGAACGAGTAGGTGAGGGTGCCGTCGCTGTTCACTGCGCGCCACATCAGGCCCTGGGCAATGCCGTTGACCCACATCGAGGCGATGTACAGTACGGTGCCGATGGTGGCCAGCCAGAAATGCGCGTTGATCAGGCCGATGCTGTACATGCGTTCCTTGCCGAACACTTTCGGGATGGTGTGGTACAGCGCGCCGATCGAGATCATCGCGACCCAGCCCAGGGCGCCAGCGTGCACGTGGCCGATGGTCCAGTCGGTGTAGTGGGAAAGGGCGTTGACCGTCTTGATGGCCATCATCGGGCCCTCGAAGGTGGACATGCCGTAGAACGCCAGCGACACCACCAAAAAGCGCAGGATCGGGTCGCTGCGCAGTTTGTGCCAGGCCCCCGACAGGGTCATCATGCCGTTGATCATGCCACCCCAGCTCGGTGCCAGCAGGATCAGCGACATCACCATGCCCAGCGATTGCGCCCAGTCAGGCAGGGCGGTGTAGTGCAGGTGGTGCGGGCCGGCCCAGATGTACAGGGTAATCAGCGCCCAGAAGTGCACGATCGACAGGCGGTAGGAATACACCGGGCGTTCGGCCTGCTTGGGCACGTAGTAGTACATCATCCCCAGGAAGCCCGCGGTCAGGAAGAAGCCCACCGCGTTGTGGCCATACCACCACTGCACCATGGCGTCGGTGGCACCGGCATAGACCGAGTACGACTTGGTCAGGCTGACCGGCAGTTCCAGGTTGTTGACGATGTGCAGCATGGCCACCGTCAGGATGAACGCGCCGAAGAACCAGTTGCCCACGTAGATGTGCTTGGTGTTGCGCTTGATCAGCGTGCCGAAGAACACGATGGCGTAGCAGACCCAGACGATGGTGATCAGGATGTCGATCGGCCATTCCAGCTCGGCGTATTCCTTGGAGCTGGTGTAGCCCAATGGCAGGCTGATGGCCGCCAGCAGGATCACCAGCTGCCAGCCCCAGAAGGTGAACGCGGCCAGGCCGGGTGCGAACAGGGTGGTCTGGCAGGTGCGTTGCACCGAATAATAGGAGGTGGCGAACAGCGCGCAGCCGCCGAAGGCGAAGATCACCGCATTGGTGTGCAGTGGGCGCAGGCGGCCGAAGCTGGTCCAGGGGAGGTCGAAGTTGAGGGCAGGCCAGGCAAGCTGGGCGGCGATGAAAACGCCGAGCCCCATCCCGACGATTCCCCACACCACCGTCATGATGGCGAATTGGCGGACCACCTTGTAGTTATAGGCGGTACTGCTGGTTGTGTTCATGTATGGGTTCCCATCCACGGTTATTTGGCAGGCTTTACAGCGAGGCAAGCATGATTAATGGGCAAAGTGCCGGTATTGACGGGGATCAATGGGCGAAGGTCGGAAATGTCCCAGGCTTGCGCTGCGATCTTGCGCAGGTCGAGGGCGGGGAGGGTTACAAGGGCTGCCTGATCCTGGCCCATGGTGCCGGTGCGCCGATGGACAGCGGGTTCATGGACGAAATGGCGCAAAGGCTTGCGGCACTTGGGGTAGCGGTGCTGCGCTTCGAGTTCCCGTACATGGCCGAGCGCCGGGTTGGCGGTGGCAAGCGGCCGCCGAACCCGCAGAAGGTATTGCTGGAAAGCTGGCGCGAGGTGTACCGGCAGGTGCGACCTTTGGTCGCGGGCAAGCTGGCGGTGGGTGGCAAGTCGATGGGTGGGCGCATGGCCAGCCTGCTGGCCGACGAACTGGGCGCCGATGCGCTGGTGTGCCTGGGCTACCCGTTCTACGCGGTGGGCAAACCCGAGAAGCCGCGCGTGGAGCACCTGGCCGGGTTGAAAACACCGACGTTGATCGTGCAGGGCGAGCGCGATGCGCTGGGCAACCGGGAGGCGGTGGCAGGGTATGCGTTGTCGCCGGCGATCGAGGTAAGCTGGCTAGTGGCGGCGGACCATGACCTGAAGCCGTTGAAGGCTTCGGGGTTCAGCCATGAGCAGCATTTGCAGGCGGCTGCGCAGCGAGTTGCCAGCTTTTTGGCAGGCATACGCTTGTAGGAGCGGCCTTGTGTCGCGAAAGGGCCGCGCAGCGGCCCCGGCAATTCACGCGGCGAAGCAAAAAACTGGGGCTGCTTCGCAGCCCTTTCGCGACACAAGGCCGCTCCTACAACGAGCGTGCCAATAGCGAACAATTAATCGCGGTACTCGCACAGGTAAGCGGTGTCTACCTTCACCTGCAGCTGGAACTTGCTGTCAGCCGGTACATTGAACGTGTCGCCCGCCTTGAAGGTTTCCCAGTTGTCGCTGCCTGGCAGCTTGACGATCAACGCACCCGACACCACGTGCATGATTTCACGCTTGGCAGTGCCGAACTCGTATTCGCCCGGGGCCATCACGCCGACAGTGGCCGGGCCTTCTTCGCCCGTGAAGGCGATCGACTTGACGGTGCCGTTGAAGTACTCGTTGACCTGGAACATGGGCGTCTCCTGAAAAAAGGGAGGAAAAAGGGCTGGCCAGTATGCCCAAGCCCAATGGCCTCGTCATCTGCTTTCAGGGCCCGTCGGCGGGCAGGCTCAAGGGCAGCAGCCGCGCTGTGTTGCGCGCATCTTCCAGGGCCCGGTGCTGCTGCCCGCAAAAGTGCATGCCAGCCAGTTGCAGGGCGCCGTTCAGGCCGGCAGGGCGCTGCAGGTGGCGGGCCTTGGCAAAGCGTTGCTTGAGGTTGATGTGCGCCAGCGTGCGCAGCAGGCTGTCCAGGCCGTGCAGGTGCCATTCCTGGTGCAGTTGCTGGCGGTCGTAGTCGCCCCAACTGACCCAGGCCTGCAACTGTTCACGATGCTGCCCGAGCCAGTGCTCGAAGCTGGCCCATACCTCGCGAAACGGCGCGGCCGCATCGACGTCGGCCTGGCTGATGTGGGTCAGCTCGCGACAGAACGGGGTCAGCTGCGGGCGCCGCCGCGGGCGCACGAAACGCTGGAAGTGGTCGACCTCACGGCCTTCGCGGGTGACCAGGCTCGCGCCGATTTCAATGACTTCCATCTCCGTGACCGGCCACCCACCCTCATCGGTGGTGGCCTCCAGGTCGATCACCAACCAATGGCCCATACCAGGCTCCCTTGCAGATCCTGCTAGAGCGTAGCCAAACTCGGCGCATCCGGCACCTCGTGGCATTTTGCCGCCCGTTTTGTCACCGCCAATGGCGTATCGAGGGGCACGAAAGCCGGAGGCAGCAGTTGTGCCGCCCCGGTAAAACGCCTAGCTTAAGCGAACCCAGGCATGAACCGTGATGAATGTCCGCCTTTACCCTTGCGCCCGGCCTGAAGGCCTTGTCCACCCTCATGTTGCTGGCTGTTTACTGGTTGGCCGTACCGGCATGCGCGGCAGGTGCCATCGAGGTGAAAGTCGGTGCCGCGCATTTCCCGCCGTATACGGTGCGCCCCGAGCAGGGCGCCGACAACGGCTTGTTGCCGCAGTTGGTCGCTGCGCTCAACCGTGCCCAGCAGCGCTACCGCTTCGTATTGGTGCCCACTTCCATCCAGCGGCGTTTCAGTGACTTGCAGCAGGGCCGTACCGATATGGCCATTTTCGAGAACCCGCAGTGGGGCTGGGAGCAGATCCCCCATCAACAGGTGGACATGGGCCTGGAAGATGCCGAAGTGTTCGTGGCCCGCCAGGTGGACGGGCGCGCCCCGCATTACTTCGATGACCTGAAGGGCAAGCGCCTGGCCCTGTTCAACGGCTATCACTATGCGTTCGCCGGTTTCAACGCCGACCCGCGCTACCTGCGCAAGGCCTACAATGCGACGTTGACCTATTCGCACGACAGCAACCTGCTGATGGTGCAGGCGGGCCGCGCCGACATTGCCCTGGTCACGCGCTCCTACCTCAGTGATTTCCTGGCACGTAACCCGTCCAGCCGTGTGCAACTGGTTGCATCGCAGCGCATCGATCAGGTTTACCACCACTACGCGCTGCTGCGGCCCGCCGCGCCCATTGGCGAGCGGTCGTTCGCTGAACTGTTGAGAGGCTTGCGTGATAGCGGTGAACTGGCGCGCATTTTCCAGCCTTACCGCATCGCCGTCAGTGCGCCCGAGGACTAAATTGCCGCCGCGTGGCATCGTTCTCGACAGTGAGCCCTTTGTTCATTTCGCGAGACCCACCCATGCCCTTCGATGCCGCTTCGCAGCCACAGTCACCGCCACGTTGGCGCAGCCTCAGTGCCGAGGAGGGGGCCAACAGGCTGAGCCTGACCCTGGAGGGCCGCCCGCTGGCGCAGGTGCGGCTGCAGGCGGGTCCAACCTTGCAGGTACACCTTGAGCAGCTGTGCCCCGAGCGCCCTTATCAAGCCTTGTGGGCGGCCTGCTATTGGCTGTTGTCCCGTGACAGTGCCTGCCAGCGCCTGGCCTGGCACCTGCCCGAGGTGGTGCCGCAGGCATTGGCCAGCGGCCTGCTGCTGGTGGGCGATGTGCCTGGGCAGTACCTGTGCGAGCGCGCGCTGTTCTGGCAATTGCCGCAGCCCTGGCTGGGTGAGGCGCTGGCTGCCCCCTACCCGCAGCAGATGCAGATCAGCAACGGCAAGCGCCACCCGCGTCGGGCGCCCAAGCCCCGTGGCGAGGTCTATCGGCGCTTCGATGCGCGGCTGGGTAGCTGGGTGTCGCTGCGCACCCTGGACATCGAGCATGACCTGGAGCGCTTCAACCGCTGGCAGAACGACCCGCGCGTGGAGGCGTTCTGGCAGGAAAGCGGCACGCTAGCCCAGCACCGCGAGTACCTGGCCAAGCTGGAGGCCGACCCGCATACCCTGACGTTGATTGGCTGCTTCGACGATCAGCCATTTGCCTATTTCGAGGCTTACTGGGCCAAGGAGGATCGCATTGCGCCGTTCTACCCGGCCGATGACTACGACCGCGGCATCCACATGCTGGTCGGGGAGCAGAGCCATCGTGGCCCGCACAAGGTCGCCAGCTGGCTATCGGCGCTGGTGCATTACCTGTTCCTGGATGACCCGCGTACCCAGCGGGTGGTCGCCGAGCCGCGTGCCGACAATGGCAAGATGATCGGCTACATGCACGACCAGTGCTTCCATTGCGAGAAGGAGTTCGACTTCCCGCACAAGCGCGCGGCGCTGATGATTCTGGGGCGGGAGCGGTTCTTCGATCGTTGCAGGCTCGCCTGATGGCGAGAGCTGCAAGCTACAAGCTACAAGCTACAAGCAAAAGCCGATCGCGTTCTGCTTTGGCTTTTTCTTTTAACTTGCAGCTTGCAGCTTGCAGCTTGCAGCTTCGGTCAGCCCTGCCGGTTGGCGGTCTTGCGGCAATGCACCAGGGCATCGCGGATCATGAAGTTGACCAAGGTCGGCGACACGCCCAGTTCCTTGGCGATGTCCTTCTGCGGTACGCCATGCAGGCGGTACATCTCGAACGCATAGCGGGTGCGCTGGGGCAACTGGTTCAGCGCTTCGGCAATGTCGTCCAGCGCGGCCAGGTTGATGTGGGTGGCTTCGGGCGAGGCGTTCTGGATGACCACATTCAGGCCTTCCTCTTCGCTGCCGGAGTATCTCAGCTCCATCGCCTGCTTGCGGTAATGGTCGATCGCCAGGTTGCGCACGATCTGGAACAGGTAGCTCAGCTGCGCCTTGAACGACGAGGTTATCTGCGGGGCGGCGCTGAGCCGGAAGAAGGCGTCCTGCACCACATCTTCGGCACGCGAGCGGCAGCCGGTAATGCGCGCTGCGATCTTGACCAGGATGCTGCGGTTGTCTACGAAGGCCTGCAGTAATGGTGAATCGCACTTACTTGTGGATAGTTGTTCCGCCATGGAAATCACCTTGTCACAAAGGGGGAGGAGGCACCCGGGCAGGGACGCTTCCTACGACGTGCGACACGCTATTAGTAATGATAATGATTGTCAAATGCGAAATGTAATTGGTATCGGGGATTTTCGATTTTTGAGATGTCGGTCATGACAGGGGTGTCGCTGGCATGCCCGTCAATCCGCCGACCCCGCCAGCTCCGCTAATTTCTCCCGCCGCCCATCCGTTCCCCTGTGTACATCCCCGGCCGCCAACCGCTGCCCGCCCATGTCCGCGGCGCAGTCGGCACGCCCCAACAGATACTGGCAGGAACACCCCATGACGGACGCCTTCGAACTCCCGCTCTCGCTGGTCCAGGCCCTGGCGCAACGCGCCGCGCAGACCCCGGACAGGATTGCCCTGCGCTTTCTCGCCGACGCCCCGCACGAGCAGGCTGTGCTCAGTTATCGGGAGCTCGACCAGCGCGCGCGCACCATCGCCGCCGCCCTGCAGGCACGCGCCAGCTTCGGTGACCGCGCGGTGTTGCTGTTTCCCAGTGGCCCGGATTACGTAGCGGCGTTCTTCGGCTGCCTGTACGCCGGCGTGATCGCAGTGCCGGCCTACCCGCCAGAGTCTGCCCGCCAGCACCACCAGCAACGCCTGCTGTCGATCATCGCCGACGCCGAGCCGCGCCTGTTGCTGACCGTGGCGGCGCTGCACGACAGCCTGCAGGGCCTGGAAGCACTTGCCGCCGAGGCGGCGCCCGCGTTGCTGGCAGTGGATGGCCTGGACCCCGCCCTGGCCGACACCTGGCAGGAACCTGCGCTCAGCAGCCAGGACATCGCCTTCCTGCAGTACACCTCCGGCTCCACCGCACTGCCCAAAGGCGTGCAGGTCAGCCATGGCAACCTGGTGGCCAACGAACAACTCATCCGCAGCGGCTTTGGCATCGACCTCAACCCCGACGACGTGATCGTCAGCTGGTTGCCGCTGTACCACGACATGGGCCTGATCGGCGGCCTGTTGCAGCCGATCTTCAGCGGTGTGCCTTGCGTACTGATGTCGCCCGGCTACTTCCTCGCCCGGCCAGTGCGCTGGTTGCAGGCCATCAGCGACTACGGCGGCACCATCAGCGGCGGCCCCGACTTTGCCTACCGCCTGTGCAGCGAGCGGGTCAGCGAGGCCTCGCTGGCCGGGCTCGACCTGAGCCGCTGGCGCGTGGCCTATTCGGGTTCCGAACCGATCCGCCAGGACAGCCTGGCGAGCTTCGCCGACACCTTCAAGGCCTGCGGCTTCGACCCCCAGAGCTTCTTCGCCAGCTACGGCCTGGCCGAAGCAACCTTGTTCGTCAGCGGCAGCCGCCGTGGCCAGGGTATCCCCGCGCTTGCGCTGGATGCCGACGCCTTGGCCGCCAACCGCGCCGAGCCCGGTACCGGCAGCGTGCTGATGAGTTGCGGCTTCCCGCAGCCGGGGCACGCGGTACGCATTGTCGAGCCGCAACAGCTGCAACGGCTGGGCGACAACCAGGTGGGGGAAATCTGGGCCGGTGGGCCGAGTATCGCCTCGGGCTACTGGCGTAACCCAGAAGCCAGCGCGCGCACCTTCGTCGAAATGGACGGGCAGACCTGGCTGCGAACCGGCGACCTGGGTTTCATGCGTGAAGGCGAGGTGTTCGTCACCGGGCGCCTGAAAGACATGCTGATCGTGCGTGGGCAGAACCTGTACCCGCAAGACCTGGAAAAAACCCTCGAGCGTGAAGTGCAGGCACTGCGCAAAGGCCGGGTGGCGGTGTTCGCCGTCGAGCATCAGGGCGAGGAGGGCATCGGCGTGGCGGTGGAGATCAGCCGCAGCGTGCAAAAGGCCACCCAACCCCAGGCGCTGATCAACACCCTGCGCCAGGTCATCGCCGATGCCTGCCGCCAGGCGCCGGCGGTGGTACTGCTGCTCAACCCGGGCGCGCTGCCGAAAACCTCCAGCGGCAAGCTGCAGCGTTCGGCCTGCCGCGTACGCATGGCCGAGGGCAGCCTGGACTGCTATGCCCAATTCCCCGAGCCGGGCGCCGCTGCTGCCACCCAGGCATCAGGCGATGCCTTGCAGGCGCGCATCGCGGCGGTGTGGCGCGACACGCTCAAGGTGCAGGCAGTAGCGGCAGATGACCATTTCCTGTTGTTGGGCGGCAACTCCATCGCCGCTACCCAGGCCACGGCGCGGCTGGCCGACGAACTGGGCATCGACCTGGGCCTGCGCACCTTGTTCGAGGCGCCGGTGCTGGCTGACTACAGCAACGCGGTGGCTGCGCTCATCGGTGCAGGCGCTGCCCAGCCCGCAGCTATCGCGCCCCTGGCACGCGCCCAGGCGCTGCCCCAGTCGCTGGCGCAGAACCGCCTGTGGCTGTTGTGGCAACTGCAACCCCAATCGGCGGCCTACAACATTCCCGCCGGCCTGCACCTGCGTGGCGAACTGGACGCTAGCGCCCTGCAGGCCGCATTCCAGGCACTGGTGGCGCGCCACGAGTCGCTGCGTACCGTGTTCGCTGAAGAAAACGGCCAGGCGCTGCAGCGTATTCTGCCGCAGCAGCCGTTCAGCCTGGCCCGCCTGGACCTCGCAGGCCAGCCCCCCGAGCAGGTCGCCGCCCAGCGTGAGGCCGAGGCCTGCCAGCCGTTCGACCTGACCCAAGGCCCGTTGCTGCGTGTGACCCTGGCCCGGCTCGACGATGAAGACCATCAGCTCTGGGTGACCCTGCACCACATCGTGGCCGACGGCTGGTCGCTGAACATCCTGCTCGATGAATTCGCCAAGTTGTATGCCGCTCAGTGCCAGGGCCTGGAGGCAGCGTTGGCGCCGCTGCCCCTGGGCTACGCGGACTACGGCAACTGGCAGCGGCAGTGGCTGGCCGACGGCGAAGCCGAACGCCAACTGCAGTACTGGAAGGCCCAGCTCGGTGATGAACTGCCCGTGCTTGACCTGTGCACCGACCAACCCCGGGCCAACCAGCGCACATTCAGTGCTGCGCGTTTCAGCGTGAAGGTCCCCGCCACGCTCAGCCAAGCCCTCAAGGGCCTGGCGCAGGCGCAGCAGGCCAGCCTGTTCATGGTCCTGCTGGCCGGCTGGCAGGCACTGTTGCAGCGCTACAGCGGCCAGGCCGAGATCCGCGTCGGCGTGCCGAATGCCAACCGCCCGCGCCTGGAAACCCAGGGCATGGTCGGCTTCTTCATCAACACGCAGGTGCTGCGCGCGCAACTCGATGGCCGCATGCCGTTCAGCCAACTGCTGGCACAGGTGCGCCAGGCCACGCTCCAGGCCCAGGCCCACCAGGACCTGCCGTTCGAGCAGTTGCTCGAGGCCTTGCCGCAAGCCCGCGAGCAGGGCCTGTTCCAGGTCATGTTCAACCACCAGCAACGCGACCTGTCGGCACTGCGCCGCCTGCCAGGCCTGCTGGCCGAAGAGTTGCCGTGGCACAGCCGCGAAGCCAAGTTCGACCTGCAACTGCACAGTGAAGAGGACCACCAGGGCCGGTTGAGCCTGGCGTTCGACTATGCCGACGAACTGTTCGAGGCCAGCACCATCCAGCGCCTGGCCGGGCAGCTGCTGGCACTGCTGGAGCAAGTGTGCGCCGCGCCCGACCTGGCCCTGGCCGAGGTGCAACTGCTCGACGAGGCGGGCCGGCGCCAGTTGTTGGGCTGGGGCCAGGCCGAAGCCGCCGCGCCGCAGCAACTGCTGATCGAGCAACTCAACGAGCAGGCCCGCCTGACCCCGCAGCGTACCGCCCTGGTATGGGCGGGTGGCAGCCTGGACTACGCCGAACTGCACCAGCAGGCCAACCGCCTGGCCCACTACCTGCGCGACAAAGGTGTCGGTCCTGACACGTGCGTCGCCATCGCCCTCGAGCGCTCGCCGCAACTGCTGGTCGGCTTGCTGGCCATTCTCAAGGCCGGCGGCGCCTACGTGCCGCTCGACGTGGATTACCCCGCCGAGCGCCTGGCGTACATGCTGGCCGATTGTGGTACTGGCCTGTTGCTCAGCCACAGCAGCCTGGTGGGCAAGCTGCCACAGGTCGATGGCGTCAGCACCATCGCCCTCGACCAGCTGCACCTGGACAGCTGGCCCAGCCAGGCCCCCGGCTTGCACCTGCAAGGTGACAACCTGGCCTACGTTATCTACACATCCGGCTCCACCGGCCAGCCCAAAGGCGTGGGCAATACTCACGCGGCGCTGGCCGAGCGTTTGCACTGGATGCAGGCCAGCTATGGGTTGGGCGACGAGGATGTGCTGCTGCAGAAAGCGCCGATCAGTTTCGACGTGTCGGTGTGGGAGTGCTTCTGGCCGTTGATCACCGGCAGCAAGCTGGTGCTCGCCGGCCCTGGCGAGCACCGCGACCCGCAGCGCATTGCGGCCCTGGTCCAGGCGCATGGCGTGACCACCCTGCATTTTGTGCCGCCACTGCTACAGGTGTTTGTCCAGGAACCACAGGCCGCGGGCTGCGCGAGCCTGCGCCGGGTGTTTTCCGGGGGCGAGGCCTTGTCGGCGGCGCTGCGCGACCGGGTGCTGCAACTGCTGCCGCACGTGCAGCTGCACAACCGCTACGGCCCGACCGAAACCGCCATCAACGTCACCCACTGGCATTGCCAGGCCAGGGACGGCGAGCGTTCGCCCATCGGCCGGCCGCTGGCCAACGTGCTGTGCCGGGTAATGGATGACGAACTCGAACTCACCGCACCCGGCGTGCCGGGTGAGTTGTACCTCGGCGGTGCGGGCCTGGCCCGTGGGTACCTGGGGCGCCCAGGGCTTACCGCCGAGCGTTTCGTACCCCAGGCCGATGGCAATGGCCAGCGCCTGTACCGCAGTGGTGACCGCGCCCGTTGGCAGGTTCAGCTGCAAGCGCTGGAATACCTCGGGCGCCTGGATCAGCAGGTGAAAGTACGGGGGTTGCGCGTTGAACCTGAAGAAGTCCAGGCCTGCCTGTTGGCGCAAGCGGGTGTCGAGCAGGCGCTGGTGCTGGTCCACAACGATGCGGTCGGCGCGCAACTGGTTGGCTACTACAGCGGCAGCGCCCAGGCCGAAGCCTTGTTGACGGTACTGGCCGAGCACCTGCCGGCATACATGGTGCCGGCGCAGCTGATTGCCCTTGCGCACATGCCCCTGGGCCCCAGCGGCAAGGTCGACCGCAAGGCGCTGCCGGCCCCGGTGTGGCAGCAGCGTGAGCACGTCGAGCCGCAAACAGCACTGCAACAGCAGGTCGCTGGCATCTGGCGCGATGTACTGAGCCTGCCCCGTGTGGGGCTGCGCGATGATTTCTTCGCCCTGGGCGGCCACTCGCTGCTGGCCACACAGATCGTTTCCCGCACGCGCCAGGCGTGCGATGTGGAGCTGCCGCTCAAGGCCCTGTTCGAGGCCAGCGAGCTGGGCGCATTCTGTGCCGAGGTTGCCCGCATCCAGGGCAATGGCCAGCGCAACCTCCAAGGGCAGATCGCCCGCGTCGACCGTCGTCAGGCGGTGCCGCTGTCTTATTCGCAACAGCGCATGTGGTTCCTCTGGCAAATGCAGCCCGACAGCCCGGCCTATAACGTGGGCGGCATGGCGCGCTTGCGCGGCACCTTGCACGTCGAGGCGTTCGAGCGGGCGCTGCATGCGCTGATCGTGCGTCACGAAGCCCTGCGTACAACGTTCCCCAGCATCGACGGGGTGCCCTACCAGTGCGTGGCCGAAGACAGCGGCCTGCACCTGCACTGGCAGGACTTCAGCGCCTTGCCCGGCGCTGCCCGTGCGCAACGCCTGCAACAGCTGGCTGACGACCAGGCGCACCAGCCCTTCGACCTTGAACGCGGCCCGCTGCTGCGCGCCTGCCTGGTCAAGGCCGCAGAGCGCGAGCACTTCTTCGTGCTGACCCTGCACCATATCGTGACCGAAGGCTGGGCCATGGACATCTTCGCCCGCGAGCTGGGTGAACTGTACGAGGCCTTTGTCGACGACCGCGAGTCGCCATTGGCGCCACTGCCGGTGCAGTACCTGGACTACAGCGTGTGGCAACGGCAATGGCTGGAAAGCGGCGAGGGCGCTCGCCAACTGGCCTATTGGCAAACGCGCCTGGGCACCGAGCACCCGGTGCTGGCGTTACCCGCCGATCGCCCACGCCCGGCGGTGCAAAGCCACCGGGGCGGGCTGTACCGCTTCGAGCTCGACCCGGCCCTGGTCGAGCGCGTGCATGCCTTCAACAGCCAGCGTGGCCTGACCCTGTTCATGACCATGGCAGCCACCCTGGCTGCCTTGCTGCACCGCTACAGTGGCCAGCGCGACCTGCGCATCGGTGCGCCGGTGGCCAACCGTATCCGCCCGGAAAGCGAAGGGTTGATCGGCGCCTTCCTCAATACCCAGGTGCTGCGCTGCGAACTGGATGGGCAGATGAGCGCCAGCGCCTTGCTGGAGCAGGTGCGCCAGGCTGCCATCGAAGGCCAGTCACACCAGGACCTGCCGTTCGATCAACTGGTCGAGGCCCTGCAACCGCCACGCAGCAGTGCCTACAACCCGTTGTTCCAGGTGATGTGCAACGTGCAGCGCTGGGCCTTCCAGCAAAGCCGCAGCCTGGCCGGCATGCAGGTGGACTACCTGGTCAACGACGCCAGCGCCACCAAGTTCGACCTGTACCTGGAAGTGACCGACCTGGATGGCCGCCTGGGCTGCTGCCTGACCTACAGCCGTGACCTGTTCGATGAGCCGCGTATCGCGCGCATGGCCGAACACTGGCAACAGCTGCTGGTCGGGCTGCTCGACAACCCGCAACAGCGCCTGTGCGAGCTGCCGATGCTGAGCAGCAGCGAGCAGCAGCAACTGCTGGGCCAGTTGCAGGGCGACCCGCACTTGGGCCTCGGGCAGACCCTGCACGGGTTGTTCGCGGCCCAGGCCGCACGCACGCCGCAGGCCGGGGCATTGACCTTCGCCGGCCAGCACCTGAGCTATGCCGAGCTCGAGCAGCGCGCCAACCGCCTGGCCCGGGCCCTGCGCGAACGGGGTGTCGGGCCGCAGGTGCGGGTAGGCCTGGCGCTGCAGCGCTCGCTGGAAATGGTGGTTGGCCTGCTGGCCATCCTCAAGGCTGGCGGCGCCTATGTGCCACTGGACCCTGAATACCCGCTCGACCGCCTGCGCTACATGATTGAGGACAGCCGTATCGGCCTGCTGCTGAGCCAGCGCGAGCTGCTGCAAAGCCTGGGCGAATTGCCCGAAGGCGTGGCGCGCTGGAGCCTGGAAGACGACGCAGCCAGCCTGGCGACCTACAGCGCTGCGCCGCTGGACAACCTCAGCCTGCCGCAGCACCAGGCTTACCTGATCTACACCTCCGGCTCCACCGGCAAACCCAAGGGCGTGGTCGTCAGCCATGGCGAATTCGCCATGCACTGCCAAGCCGTGAGCGCCGCGTTCGGCATGCGCAGCGACGATTGCGAGCTGCATTTCTATTCGATCAACTTCGACGCCGCCAGCGAGCGCCTGTGGGTGCCACTGTTGTGCGGTGCGCGGGTGGTGTTGCGTGCCCAGGGGCAGTGGGGCGCGGAGGACATCTGCCAACTGGTGCGCGAGCAGCAGGTGAGCATCCTTGGCTTTACCCCAAGCTACGGGAGCCAACTGGCGCAATACCTGGGCGGCCAGGGCGAGCAACTGCCGGTTCGCCTGGTGATCACCGGTGGCGAGGCGCTGACCGGTGAGCACCTGCAGCGTATTCGCCAGGCATTCGCGCCCCAGCAGTTCTTCAATGCCTATGGGCCGACCGAGACCGTGGTCATGCCGCTGGCCTGCCTGGCCCCAGAGGTACTGCCCGCAGCGCTGGGCAGTGTGCCGATCGGCCAGGTCATCGGCAGCCGCACGGCCTACATCCTCGACGAAGACCTGGCGCTGTTGCCGCAGGGGGGGATCGGTGAGCTGTACGTCGGCGGCGCCGGCCTGGCCCAGGGCTACCACGATCGCCCGGGCCTGAGCGCCGAGCGCTTCGTTGCCGACCCGTTCGGCAGCGCAGGTGGGCGCCTGTACCGCACCGGTGACCTGGTACGCCTGGGCGCCGATGGCCTGGTCGAGTATGTTGGCCGCGCCGACCAGCAAGTGAAAATTCGCGGTTTCCGCATCGAACTGGGCGAGATCGAAAGCCGTCTGCAGGCACACGCCGATGTCGACGAGGCAGTGGTACTGGCCCTCGACCTGCCAGGCGGCAAGCAGCTGGTGGGCTACCTGGTGTGCCAGCAGGCCGCAGCCGACAACGAGGTGCAGCACCGCCTGCGCGAAGCCGTGAAGGCCGAGGCCCGCCAGCACTTGCCAGACTACATGGTGCCTGCGCACCTGGTGCTGCTCGACAGCCTGCCGCTGATGGGCAACGGCAAGCTCGACCGCCGCGCCCTGCCGCTGCCGGACCTTGAGCAAGCCCGCCAGCACTACCAGGCCCCTGGCGATGACGTGCAAGCTCGGCTGGCGCAGATCTGGGGCGAGGTGCTCAACGTCGCCCAGGTGGGTGTGCAGGACAACTTCTTCGAACTCGGCGGCGATTCGATCCTGTCGATCCAGGTGGTCAGCCGGGCGCGGCAGGCCGGTCTGCAGTTCACGCCACGCGACCTGTTCCAGCACCAGACCATCCAGGCGCTGGCCGCTGTGGCAAGGCAGAGCGAAGCGCACAGCAGCATCGACCAGGGGCTGCGCGAGGGCCAGGTTGGCCTGACGCCGATCCAGCACTGGTTCTTCGACAGCGAGGTGCCGCAGCCACAGCATTGGAACCAGGCGCTGCTGCTGGCGCTGCGCCAGCCGCTGGATAAAGCCACGCTGGAGCAGGCGCTGGCCGCCCTGGTGCAGCACCACGACAGCCTGCGCCTGCGTTTCAGTGCCGCCGCGGGCCGTTGGCAGGCTGCCTACACCCAGCCGGCTGAGGATCAGCTGTTGTGGGCTGCCACCGTCGCCGATTTTGCCGATTGCCAGGCGCTGTACAGCGATGTGCAGCGCAGCCTCGACCTGCAGCAGGGCCCGCTGCTGCGCGGCCTGCTGGTGACGGACGGCCAGGGCCACCAGCGCCTGCTGCTGGCGATTCACCACCTGCTGGTCGATGGTGTGTCCTGGCGTGTGCTGCTGGAAGACTTGCAGGCGCTGTACCGTGGCCAGCCACTGCCCGCCAAGACCCATGCCATGGGCGACTGGGCCGCGCGCCTGGCCAGCTATGCCGGCAGCGATTCGTTGCGTGACGAGCTGGGCTGGTGGCAAAGCCAACTGGGGGGTGCCCGCCGTGAGCTGCCCTGCGATCACCCGCAGGGCGGTAATCTGCACCGCCACGCGCTAACCCTGACGACCGGCCTGAATGCCGAGCAGACCCGGCAGTTGCTGCAACAGGCCCCGGCTGCCTACCACACGCAGGTCAACGACCTGCTGCTGACCGCGCTGGCGCGGGCCATGTGCCGCTGGAGTGGGGACGACAGCGTGCTGGTGCAGCTGGAAGGCCATGGCCGCGATGGGCTGTTCGAGGATATGGACCTGACCCGCAGCGTGGGCTGGTTCACCAATGCCTACCCGTTGAGCCTGCGCCCGGTGCCCGGTGAGGATGACGCCGCGCGGGCAGGCTCGATCAAACGCATCAAGGAGCAGCTGCGCCAGGTGCCGCACAAAGGCCTGGGTTACGGCGTGCTGCGCTACCTGGCAGACGACGCCGGGCGCGAGCAGATGGCGGCGTTGCCGCAGGCACGCATTACCTTCAATTACCTGGGCCAGTTCGACCAGCAGTTCGACAGCGCGGCGCTGTTCCAGCCGCTGGATGCCCCGGCCGGCCTGGCCCACGACCCCGACGCGCCGCTGCCCAACTGGCTGAGTGTCGATGGCCAGGTGTATGGCGGCGCCCTGCAGCTGCGCTGGACCTTCAGCGCCGAACGCTACGACAGGCAGACCATTGCCGCGCTGGCCGAAGCCTACCGCCTGGAACTGCTGGCATTGGTGGAGCATTGCCTGGCCGAGGGCAATGGTAGTTTCACCCCTTCGGATTTCCCGCTGGCGCACCTGACGCAAGCGCAGATCGATGCACTGCCGGTGCCGGCAGCGCAGATCGAGGACGTGTACCCGCTGAGCCCGATGCAGGAGGGCATGCTGCTGCATACCCTGCTGGAGCCGGGCACCGGCCTGTACTACATGCAGGACCGCTACCGCATCAACAGTGCGCTGGACCCCGATCGCTTCGCCCAGGCCTGGCAGGTCGTGGTGGCGCGCCACGAAGCACTGCGCGCCTCGTTCAGCTGGAACAGCGGTGAGGCGATGTTGCAGATCATTCACAAGCCGGGCGGCCTGGCCGTCGACTACCAGGACTGGCGCGGGCTTGCCGAGGCTGCGCAGGAGCAACGCCTGCAAGCCTTGCACAAGCAGGAGCGCGAAGCGGGCTTCGCCTTGCTCAGCGAGGCACCGTTCCACCTGCGCCTGGTGCGCGTGGCAGACGAGCGCTACTGGTTCATGATGAGCAACCACCACATCCTGATCGATGCCTGGTGCCGCTCGCTGTTGATGAACGACTTCTTCGAGGTTTACCAGGCACTTGGCGAGGGCCGCCAGGCGCAGTTGCCGGTGCCGCCGCGTTACCGCGATTACATTGGCTGGCTGCAACGCCAGGGGCTGGACGATGCGCGGGCCTGGTGGCAGGCCAACCTGGCCGGGTTCGAGCGCGCCACGGCGCTGCCCAGTGACCGCCCATTGCGCCATGACCATGCCGGCAGCGGCATGGTCGTGGGCGACTGCCATACCCGCTTGCAGGTGAGCGAGGGCGTGCGCCTGCGCGAACTGGCGCAGGCGCACCAGCTGACCGTCAACACCTTTGCCCAGGCGGCCTGGGCGCTGCTGCTGGCGCGTTACAGTGGCGAGCGTGACGTGGCCTTTGGCGTGACCGTGGCCGGCCGCCCGGTCAGCATGCCGCAGATGCAGCGCACCGTGGGCCTGTTCATCAACAGCGTCGCTTTGCGCGTGCGCCTGCCGCTGGCAGGGGAGCGTTGCAGCGTGCGCCAGTGGTTGCACAGCCTGCTGCAAAGCAACATGGAGCTGCGCGAGTACGAGTACCTGCCCTTGGTGGCGATCCAGGAGTGCAGCCAACTGCCCAAGGGCCAGCCGCTGTTCGACAGCTTGTTCGTGTTCGAGAACGCCCCGGTGGAAACCGCCGTGCTCGACCATGCGCAGCACCTGAACGCCAGCTCCGACTCGGGCCGTACCCACACCAACTTCCCGCTCACGGCGGTGTGCTACCCCGGCGATGACCTGGGCCTGCACCTGTCGTTCGACCAGCGCTACTTCGACTACCCGACCGTCGAGCGCCTGCTGGCCGAGTTCAAGCGGCTGTTGCTGGCGCTGGTAGAGGGCTTTGCCGGGGAGGTGAGCGAACTGCCGTTGCTGGGCGCCGAAGAGCAGCGCTTCCTGCTGGAAGACTGCAACAGCACCGGGCGGGCTTATCCGCTGGAGCAAAGCTATGTTGCCCAGTTCGAAGCGCAAGTGGCCGCGCACCCGCAGCGTGTCGTTGCCCGCTGCCTGGAAGCCGCCTACGACTATGCCGGTCTGAACCTGGCCGCCAACCGCCTGGGCCACGCACTGATCCTGGCCGGCGTGAAGGTCGACCAGCCGGTGGCGCTGCTGGCCGAGCGCGGCTTGCCGCTGCTGGGCATGATCGTCGGCAGCTTCAAGGCCGGCGCCGGCTACCTGCCGCTGGACCCTGGCCTGCCGGCGGCGCGCCTGCAAAGCATCATCGAGCTCAGCAGCACGCCGGTGCTGGTGTGCAGCGCCGCCTGTGCCGAGCAAGGGCGGCAACTGTTGAGTGCGCTGCCCACGCAGGCGCGCCCGCAACTGCTGGTGTGGGAGGAAATCCAGGCCAGCCAGGTCGCCAGCCACAACCCTGGGATTCACAGCGGGCCGGACAACCTGGCCTACGTGATCTACACCTCAGGTTCCACCGGCCTGCCCAAAGGCGTGATGGTCGAGCAGCGCGGCATGCTCAACAACCAGCTGAGCAAGGTGCCTTACCTGGGCCTCAGCGAGCAGGATGTGATAGCCCAGACGGCGTCGCAGAGTTTCGACATTTCCGTGTGGCAGTTCCTGGCTGCGCCGTTGTTCGGGGCTACCGTGCAGATCGTGCCGAACGCCATCGCCCATGATCCGCAGGGCCTGCTGGCGCATGTGCAGGCCAGTGGCATCACCGTGCTGGAAAGCGTGCCATCGCTGATCCAGGGCATGCTGGCCAGCGACCATCAGGCGCTCGATAGCTTGCGCTGGATGCTGCCAACCGGCGAGGCCATGCCACCGGAGCTGGCCGCGCAGTGGCTGCAGCGCTACCCGCAGGTGGGGCTGGTGAACGCCTATGGCCCGGCCGAGTGCTCGGATGACGTGGCGTTCTTCCGGGTCGATGCTGCCTCGACTCAAGGCGCCTATTTGCCGATCGGCACGCCGACCGACAACAACCGCCTGTACCTGTGCGGGGACGATCAGGCACTGGTGCCGCTGGGCGCGGTGGGTGAACTGTGCGTGGCTGGCACCGGCGTTGGCCGTGGCTACGTTGGCGACCCGGTGCGCACGGCGCTGGCCTTCATCCCGCACCCGTACGGTGCGCCGGGCGAGCGCCTGTACCGTACTGGCGACCTGGCGCGGCAGCGCCCGGACGGTGTGCTGGAGTACGTTGGGCGCATCGACCACCAGGTGAAGATTCGCGGTTATCGCATCGAGTTGGGCGAGATCGAGGCGCGCCTGCACGAACAGGCACAAATCCGCGATGCTGCCGTGGGGGTGCAGGAGGGTGCCAATGGCAAGCACTTGGTCGGTTACCTGGTTGCGCACCAGGGCATTGCCGGGGACGCTGAATTGCTGGAGCGGATCAAGCAACGCCTGCGCGCCGAGTTGCCGGAGTACATGGTGCCGTTGCACTGGGGCTGGTTCGACAGCCTGCCGCACAATGCCAACGGCAAGCTGGACCGCAAGGCCCTGCCCGCCATCGACATCGGCGGCCAGCACAGCCAGGCCTACCAGGCACCGCGCAATGAGCTGGAAGACCTACTGGCGGTTATCTGGGCCGATGTGCTCAAGGCTGAGCGGGTCGGGGTGCACGACAACTTCTTCGAGTTGGGCGGGCACTCGTTGCTGGCCACGCAGATAGCCTCGCGGGTGCAGAAGCAGTTGCAGTTGAACGTGCCGCTGAGGGCGATGTTCGAGTGCAGCACCGTGGCGGAGCTGGCGGAGTATGTGCAGGGACTGCAGGGCAGTGCACTGGATGACGACAAGGTCGATCGGCTAAGTGACCTGATGGCGGAGCTGGAGGGGTTGTAGGGGATAGGGTCCGCCTTGAGGCTTGCTGCGCGGCAGAAGTCGAGCGCCGCCCGCGCGGCGCTTCGCGGGGCAAGCCCGCTCCCACTGTCTGTTTCGGGCCTGTCTCTTCTGTGAGGTCATCGCTGGCCGCCTTGTTTGTACGACTTAGTATCAAGTCATACGCCAAGGGGCGCTCGATCTCACCCGCGCTGCATATCTTGTGGCCGGCACAGACCTGATGCGATCCCTACGGGCTTGTCCCGCGAAGAGGCTTGAACTCATCTGCATTGCGATGCAACTCGTTTCTGCCCAGCTACATCGAGGCATTGATGAACGCTTCATCCAAAGATCCCGCCCGATACCGAGTCAGGAATTGGTCTGAGCTATGGAACGCTTCGAGTTGACGATGGGCAAGCATGTAAAAGCGATCGCAATGGGCCGTGATTTCCTGCGTATAGTGGGATGAAACCAAAACACTGGCCCCGTCGTTGCACGCGTGTTTGATCCCAAGCCAGATAAAGTGTCGGAATTCCGGATCCACTCCAGCCGTGGGTTCGTCAAGTATGATCAGATCGCTGCCCATGAGTAGCAGTGTCAAGGTGAAAAAGCTCCGAATTTCGCCATAGCTGCAAGTAGAGGATTTTTTCTTGGAAATATCCGAATACCTTTTAGAAAGCGCAGGCGACCACGCACCAAGCCGAGACAGTGCTTCAGAAAGGCAAAGCTTCGACGGGGCATTCAAATGGGTGATTAGATCGTAAACTTCAATCATCCGCAACTGGGGTGGCGGCGTCAGAATTTGCGTCAGATAAGCCAGATGTTGGGCGCGGTTGATGATTTCTCCACGGCCAGGTTTTCTAAGTTTACAAATCAGGTCGAAGAGTGTCGTTTTTCCAGCGCCATTGCTCCCTAATAGACCCACTACTTCACCTGGTGAGATATGTAGGTTGAGATTGTGCAGCAAGGCTTTTTCTTTGTGCGAGAAAGTCAGATCATTAATGGTTAGTATGCTCATTTAATAACGACTCCAGATAGGCTGGACTCTAAAGTGATTCGCTGTTAAATAAAGGCCAAGCAGGGGAAGGAACAATGCCACTGGGAAAACTGACAGTAATGGAAGTTCGCCGCGAAAAACTCGGGTGCTCAAGTACAGAGGGTTGATGAGAGCGCTCAGTTGATCATGCTCTTTACCTGTGACGGCGCCCAGATAGCTGGACATCAGCATGAGAAATGACAGCAATGAGAAAAGTGTACTAGCTGTTCCAAATTTGATAGGCAGGGCGGCCATGACCAAACCCACACAGGAAAAGCCCAGGTAGCTGGTAAAAAAGCAGGCAATTGTGTATAGGTATTCTTGGGCTGAATAATCTCCATGTATAGGTTTGGTGATCAGGTAGAATAAAGATGCATATGTGACGCTTAGAATCGAGTAGCTGATCATGTGAGACATCAGAAAAAGGCGAATTGAGTCCTTTTGGTAGATGAACGAACGGATAAAGCCGCTTTCCCGTCTGCCGATAAGGTAAAAGCTGAATCCAAAAAAAGCGACGTTCGCTGAAATGTAAGCGTAAAACCAACCGGCGTAGGATAAATAGGGTTGAGCGGTCTTGTCTGGATTCAGATCGCTTGGGCTCATGATAAAAAACAGCATGCAGGGTGCGAAGGCTGTCCACAACAGACTGGAAGGCTCTCTGAGGTGCTCCTTTATCAAAATTTTTGAGATGTTATAGAGCTTTATCGTTCTTGGGAGGGGGCGTAGACTGCTGCTGGTCATGGAAAAGGTACCATTCTGTTAAGTTGTTGTGGAATGATCTGCTTTTGAAATTGATTCGAATAGGTGTTTTGGATGTTGAGGTGTGAGGCGTTGTTCATGTGAAGAAACAAGTGGGGGGAGATATACTTGCAGTAGTGTAAGTTCCTCTTGGGTGAGTGTGTGGAGGAAAGATATAGGTAGCCATCAAGCTTTAATTGTCTCAGGCGTGCTATTAGTGCTGCGCTGGTGAGCGGGAGAGGGTTGGTAGCGTTGTTTTGAGTTGGGCTGCTTTCGATGCAGGTGGTGACGTTGGTATAAGTTTCATAAAGATTATTCGTTAAGAAATTTTTTAGGTAGGGGTCCTCAATGTCGCTAAGTGTTTTATTTGTCAAGTAAAAGGAGTGCATGAATCGGAAGGTTTGCCACAGTTCAATCACTGATTTTTCCAGTGCGCTACTTAGGTTGTCGGAGTAGGCCATGCCCGCACAGTATCTGACATACTGGTGTTTTCCGCCCCGGTTGCCATAGCAAAGCAGGACGCAGCAGCCAGGAAAACGTTCATCTGTAAGGTTTAAAATGCAGAGATCTCCTGTTTTTCCCATTTCTTTGAAAAGCGAAAGACTGGGACGGTTCCAAAGCGCTGAACAAGCGTCTCTGTACTTGATTTTGGCTGTGCAAGTTTTAGTTAGCCAAAATCTGAGTAAAAACTGTCGCTCCATAGCTTCTTTGAGCGCGCCGAGCACTGCTTTATCAACAGTCACGTGCACGCTACACCCACAGGTGTCCCGCATGGGGTAGAACTCGTTGTCAATTGGGCTTCTGCAGGGGGTGATGGAAATTAGTGCTGTTGGAATTGCACATTTAGTTAAATCAGTGATCCTGTAGACATTCGTGCGCTCGAAATTGTGTGAGTGAAGGGTTTTCCTTCTATCAATCGTTGTTGTTTGCGAAAAAGCATTGGCAAACGCTTCGAATTCATCATGTGTCAGCCCTGCGCCCAGCTTGTTCCTGCCGTGTATCGGTACATCCAAGTAGAAGTGCTTTCGCTCAAAATGCTCACCTATAGCGCTGGAGGTTACTGAGGATGACCACCCACTACTTGATCCATAAGTTTTCCAGCGGCTGCCACATTCCACGCTATGTGGAAAATGAGACACTGCGCTCGGTCGATGAAATTCAAAGTCGGCAAATTCAAGTGTATGTATTTCGTTGAATATGTTCATGCGTTAGCCCACAAATTGAACACATAGGGGGGTGAAAAGCGCAGGGTTAAGTTTTAGGCATTTGGTTATCTCGTAATCAGTGAAGCCTGACCATGGCCTGCTCTGCAAGTTCAGCTCTTTGCAGCGTAAATCTATTAACATATACATGGAACCTGCTTCCATGAGTGCTAAGCGATAGCCTCTATAGCGATATTTGAATAATGCTTTCGGAAGATAGGCTATGTAAAGCAAAGCTAGGGCGGGGCGTCCAATATTGGATGCTTTAGGTATAATTGCTTGCGTAAGCTTGGTGGCGTCAATTTGAGGGCTGTTGGTTTCAAATGTTTTCGAGGAGGGTAAAAGGTGTAGAACGTTGCTCTCAGATGGCCAACGACTAATTCTATTATCTAGATTTACAAAAAATACTTCGATTGGGTAGATCGCGCCACCGCTCGGATAGCCTCTTTTGTAGGAATGTCCTTCTTGTGTCAATAGAGGAGCTGTTAAAGATTGAATCGTTTCAAAATCCAGTGGTCGTTCTACAAACCAGTCACATGACTCATTTCTTTTTAAGTAATGCTCTGGTTTGAGTGGCGACAATGTGAAGTATTGGTCTGGGGCTTCTTTCTCTAAAATGTTTAAGGGTAATTCGTTGCCAGTCAGCGCCTCGAGCTCTTTTGATGGAATGTGATGTAAAGTGCTAGCGTGTTGGCATATGGTGTGGATTGTGTAATTCCCTTTGGCGTGGAACGCTAGCGTTTCGTCAAGTACTTCTGAGGATACGAATTTTAGATAATAGTCATGAGGAAGGGTCATAACATTTCTCCACTACACTGGCAGAGAGACCAATGGATGCTGCAGTCCTCTGTAAATGAGCCGTCAGTCAGATTCAATGTTCTAGAGCGCAAAATTTGATCCTGAGTTACTTTCGATTTTTGAAAGTGCGTGAGTTTGTTAGTGAAAGAGGCGATGGTCCCCAGAATGATTGTGCTCTGCCACTCATCAAGGGTGGTCTTTGGAAGATCAATATTATTTGACTGGCAGAAGCTCCATATTCTGCTCCAGTGATGCTGGCTTGCTCGTACGCTTTCATAGTGTGCTATGCGGTCCAGGGTACAAAAAGCACAGGGGTTTCCGATCGAGGGTATATGTGTTTCTGTTAAATGGAAAAAGTGGTTGCTTATAAAGCCTACGCTGATCCCACAATCTGGATTGTTTTTTAATAAATTGGTGTAATTTGTTCTTAGTTCATCTGGTTTTAATTTTGAGCATGCAAGAACAAATAGCGTTGGGTTCGGGTGTTTATTGGTATTGAGTTGCGGTGTTTTTATGATTTTGATTTTGTTGTTTGGTCTTTGTTCTATGTGTTCTTTTAATGTGTCTGGGATTTCCCAGTCAATGCATACGGTAACATTTTTGAAATGAGGTGGTTGACGGGGTTCTCCGATTATTGATATGGCTTTCAAGAAACTGATAGCCTTTTGGGGCTGAAGTGATTCGCTTTCGAGGATCTTGGTAAGTTCATGCTGTGTTATTTCTGTTGACTGTCTTTCAATCATGTGATGAAGAGTATTTACGAGTTTGGGGTCGTCTATTCTTGTAAATCCTTTTGATGAGAAAACTGTAGGTTGTGCATCAAAGTTTAGGATTTCGTAATTGTATATTCTCAAAGTTTTCATTTTGTCCCCTTCGATTGAGACGGGCACCGACGATAGTTAACGCAGGTGCCCGTGTATATTTGTGAGTCAGTCCTCCTGCGCTATTTGAGTGATGGCGTTGCCAGCGCTACCGCCGGAGCCGCCGCTTCCGCCGCTGCATCCACCCCCGCCGCCACAGCCGCCGCTACCGCCACATCCACCTGCCCCTCCTGATCCGCCAAAAAATTCGGCTTCCATATCGCAGTTGTTGTCGAAGGTCAGATCCATCAAATTGATGCCAAATTGAGTGTCCATTGAAGTCTCCTTGGTTGCCCCGTGGTCCGGGGTCCTGTGGGTTTAGTTTGATATTTCATATGCGTCAAATTTGCCGAAGATGATTGGCCACTAAGGATCGTATTTCATGTTTGAGTTCTGGTTGGAGTTGTAGGATTTTTCTGAACTGTATTTCTGACGAAAAACCAAGGACTGATTGCAAGTGTGAGAAATTTCCTATTGTGATGCAGGGCTAGCCCGTATCTCTAGTAGGAATGATATGTGTTTGAGTTGGGGATGTTCTGTTTGGGATGAATGGCGTTTATTACTTGAGACGCAAAATTCAGTGTTTCAAAATGTAAAATTTAATTATTATTTCCGAAATACACGACCTAGTTACTTGCGGATGGCCCTGCCGGCGATCACCATCGGCGGCCAGGCCTACCAGGCACCGCGCAATGAGCTGGAAGACCTACTGGCGGGTATCTGGGCCGAGGTGCTCAAGGCTGAGCGGGTCGGGGTGCACGACAACTTCTTCGAGCTGGGCGGGCACTCGTTGCTGGCCACGCAGATAGCCTCGCGGGTGCAGAAGCAGTTGCAGTTGAACGTGCCGCTGAGGGCGATGTTCGAGTGCAGCACCGTGGCGGAGTATGTGCAGGGGCTGCAGGGCAGTGCACTGGATGACGACAAGGTTGATCGGCTAAGTGACCTGATGGCGGAGCTGGAGGGGTTGTAAACCGCAGGCTATGCCCCTGCCGCCGATGTCTGGCGGCGGGGGCAGGCCATGCAAACAAGATGACTGCATTTACATCGCAGCGTTGATGAAAGCTTCATCATAGGACTTTGCGCTGTAGCGGGTCAGAAACGCTTCACCATTCCCGAACGGCTCGATGCGCTGGTGTGCAAGCATGTAGAACCGGTGGCAGTTCGTTACGATTTCTTCGGTGTGGTGAGACGATACCAGCGACGCGGCCTGTGGAAGCGGGCTTGTCGAGGCGTCGAACCGCCGCGAACACCGGCAAAGCCGGTGCCATCTATCGCGTCGCCTGTTTCGCGGGCACGCCCGCTCCCACAGATATCGCGCCGCTCTCAAGGCTTATGCAGTACCTGTAGGAGCGGGTTCACCCGCGAACGGGCCAGTACTGGCAACCAATATCTCAGCGCTTGCCAAGAATCTTCCCAAGCATCTCCGGCCGTGGTGCGCCTTGCTGGCTCTGCAGCTGACCCTGGTCATCCTGATAGAAAATCGCTGGGGTGGCCTGCAACCCCATCTCTTCCATCAACGCCATGTTTGCCGCCAACTTTTGCTGAACCGCCGGCGGCACCTGCTTCAGCGCTGTCAGGGTGCTGGCCTTGCCGGCCTTCTCATGCGCGTGCAAAGCCTTGGCCGGGTCTTGTGCCGCCAGCAGGGCGGCCGACTTGCCTGGGCTGTCTTCGCGGATGATGCCGACCATGATGTGGCGCAACTGCACCTTGCCCGACTCGACCCAAGGCCGTGCCTGTTCCCAGAACATGTTGCAGTACGGGCAGTTGGGGTCGCTGAACAGGTACACCTTGCGCGGTGCATCGTCCCTGCCATCGGCGATCCAGGCGGTTTTTTCCATCTTCGCCCAGATTTCCTTGCTCATCGGCGCATACACCAGCTTTTCCAGCGGCTCTGCGCTCAGGTCCTTGCCCTGCTCGTCGAACAGGTTGCCGACCAGTACGTGCTTGCCGTCGGGCGTCAGGTACAGGGCCAGGGCGTTGTTCTGGTACTCGGCGGCGTAACCGCGCAGGCCGTTGGGGGCGTCGAAGCTGCCTTTGATCACGGCACCCTTGGCTTGCAGTTGCTGAACCGCCTTGGGCAGCTCTTCGGCCTGCAAGGCGGGGGCGGCCAGCAGGGCCAGGGACAGGGGCAGCAGTGCAGTCAATCGCATTTCAGTTTCCTTGTGCGGCAGGGGCGGGCGCTGCGGCCCGCTCGAAAGGTTCCAGGGCATGGCGCAGGCTGGCCCGGGACAACTCGCCCAGGTGGCTACCGACCAGCCGCCCCTGGGCGTCATAGAACAGCGTGGTGGGCAGGGCCATCGAACCGACGCGTTGGGCCAGCAGGCCGGTGCCGTCGAACAGCACGTGGGTCAGGCTCAGGCCGGTGGTGGCGAGGAAGGTGCTGACGTTTTCCGGGGTCTCGCCCTGGTTGACGAACAGGAAGGTCACGTTCGGGTATTCGCTCTGCGCCTGCTGCAGCACCGGCATTTCGCGCCGGCAGGGTGGGCACCAGGTGGCCCAGAGGTTGATCACCAGCGGTGTACCGCGGTAGCTGTGCAGCGCCACGGGCTGGCCGCCGGCATTGCGCAGGTTCAGTTCGGGGAGTTCGGTGCCCTTGCTGTACAAGTGCCCGCCAAAGCTGGCCAGGCCCCAGAACAGCGCGCCGCTGAACAGCGCCCAGCCCAGCGGGCGGCGCAGGCCTGGGTGGCGCCAGCCCTGCCACAGGGCACCGCCCACGATACCCGCCAGGCCCGACCAGAACAGAAAGCCGCCATCACGGATGTCGATGATTTGCAGCGGATCGTCCCGGTACATCGGCCAGTACGCCAGCACGAACCCCGCCCGCGCGCTGAGCAAACCAAGCAGAAACAGGTTGAACAGCGCCGACTCCGGGCTTTCACCGCCGCGCCGTGCGACCCACCAGCCGACCACGCTGGCGATCACCAGCGCGGTGAGCATGAGCAGGTGGTTCAGGGCCATGGTCAGCGGCCCCAGGGTCACGGTGAGCATCAGCCTTGGCTCCTGGTCTGGGCCCAGTGTTGCTGGAACGCGGCGGCGTCCACTTCACCGGTGATGCGCCGCGCGCGGCGCTCTTCGCCTTCTGGGCCGATCCAGATGATGCTGGGCGGGCCCGGTACCTGGTAGCGTTGTAGCAGCGCTTTGCTGGCGGGGCTGTTGGCGGTCACGTCCAGCCGCAGCAGGTGCACGCCGGCCAGCCCGGCCTGCACGTCGCTGCGGCTGAACACTTGTTTTTCCATCACTTTGCACGACACGCACCAGTCGGCGTAGTAGTCGAGCATGACCCATTGCCCGCGAGACTTGGCGGCATCGAGTTCGCGTTGCAGGTCTTCTGGGCGGCTGACGGTGACGAAGCTATCCTCGGCGTGCGCAGCAGTGGCTGGCGCGGCTGCCCCCCCGGCGAATGGGCGCAGGGGTTGCCAGAGGTCGTCGCCGCCGGCTGCCGCGCCAACCAACAGCAAGCCCCCCCACAGCGCCCCCAGCAGCGGCACTGCGCGCAGTGCCGGCAGCCGCTGCAGGGCCGGCCAGGCTGCCCAGGCCAGGGCGACCAGCCAGGCTCCGGCGAGGGCCAGCAGCAGGCTGGCCGGCAGCAGGCTGCGCACGGTGTACAGCGCCATGGCCAGGAACACGAAGCCGAATACCGCCTTTACCCGGTCCATCCAGGCGCCCGGGCGTGGCAGGTAGCGGTTGCCCAGGGTGACCAGCAACAGCAGCGGCACGCCCATGCCCAGGCCAAGGGCAAACAGCACCAGCGCGCCTTGCAGCACATCGCCGCTTTGCGCGATGTACAGCAGCGCCCCGGCCAGAGGCGCGGTCATGCAGGGGCCCAGCAGCAACCCGGACAACGCGCCCAGCAAGGCCGCACCATACAGGTTGCCGCCGCGGGTGCCTCGCCCGGCCCGGTCGAGACGATCGCGCAGGGCGGCGGGCAACTGCAGTTCGAAGGCGCCGAACATCGGCAGGGCAAGGATGATGAACAGCCCCGCCAGGCTGCCCAGCAGCCAGGGTTGTTGCAGCCAGGCTTGCAGGCTGGCGCCCAGCAGCGCGGCGACCACGCCCAGGGCGGCATAGACCAGGGCCATGCTCAGTACGTAGACCCCGGCCAGCAGCCAACCGCGGCGGGCGCTGGCACCGTTGCCCAACACCAGCCCGGCGAGAATCGGCAGCATCGGCAGCGAGCAGGGGGTAAAGGCCAGCAACAGGCCCAGGCCGAAGAAGGCCAGCAGGCTCCAGGCCAGGTGCCCCTGTTGCAGGCCGCTGGCCAGGGCCTGGTCGCTGGCTTGTTCGGCGGCCGGCGCTACGCTGCCGCCCAGGTCGATGGTGGTGGTTTGTGGCGGGTAGCACAGGCCGGCGTCGGCGCAGCCCTGCCAGCCCAGGCGCAACTGGCCCTGGGCGTTGGCCGGCAGCAGCAGTTCAAGCTGGTCACGGTACACCGCGCTGTCGCCGAAGAACTCGTCGTGGTGGTTGAGTGCCGGCGGCAATTGCGGCTGTTGATCGCTCGGCAGGCCATCGAATTTGAGGCGCTTCTGATACAGGTAGTAGCCCGGCTTGATCTGGAAGTAGAGGCGCATCTGGCCGTCGGCCTGGCGGTCGTGGGTCAGTACGAAGGCCTGCTCGACCGGCAGGAAATCGGGTTTTACGTCGAACGGGTTGGCTTGCAGGGGGCCAGCCAGTAGCAGTGTCAGGAAGAGCAGGAGAACGCGCATGTCTTCGCCTTGGCAGATCGGGGAATGGGGCCATGCTGGCTGGGGTTGATTAAATGAAGGTTAACGGCGGTTTTGAAGGGGGTGTGAGGGTTTTTCGGTGCTTGACGGGGGATTTGCAGCGCCTGTGAGATCGAGCGCCGCCCGCGCGGCGCTGCGCGGGTAAACCCGCTCCTACATTTGTTTCGGGCCAATTATGCCTGGGGGATTTGCGCGCGAACGCCTTGGCGCCCACCACGATATCGCGTCGTACAAACAAGGCGCTCGCGCGCGTCCGGCACAGGCAATACTGGCCCGAAACAAGCGTAGGAGCGGGTTTACCCGCGAAGCGCCGCGCGGGCGGCGCTCGATCTCCCAAGCGCCGAATCTCCAAAGACGAACACCTATCAGCCCAAGCAAGGATCCCCCCGCTTAAAACCCGACACACCGCGACATATTGTCGGCTTGACTTTGCCTGTCCTCGCTAAATTGCTGTAAAGTTGACGTTCAGGTCAGCTTTCTGCAAGCCAGGCCCAGAATCAGAAGAAAGGGCAGACCCTCGACTGCCCAGAGGATCAAGCATGTCCAACCGTGATATTTCCAGGCGCGCCTTCCTGCAAGGCGGCCTGGTCGCTGGTGTCGGTGTGACCATGGCGCCACTTGGCAGCCAGGCGTTCGCCGCGCTGATGGAGGAACGCGTCACCGCTTCGCCGCAGAAGTGGATGAACCACGACGGCAAGGCGCGTTTCCGTAACGATGCGTTGTCCAAGGTCTGCGGCGACAAGGTGTTCGCCCGCGACATCCGTGCCAAGGACATGCCGGGCTGGCCGGTGCAACAGGGCCATGCCTTGCTGCTCAAGGCCACCAAGGCTGACCGCATCTATGCCGGGCATGACCTGAGCCTGCTGGGGGCAGACCTGCAACCAGACCGTGTCGTCACCGCCGCCGACCTGGAACAGGACAGCATCGCCTGGCCCGAAGCACACTCGCCCGACCCGCTGCTGCCGCCTGGCAAAGTACCGATGTTCATCGGCCACCCCGTGGCAATCCTGATCTGGCACGATTTCGAGCGTTTCCGCCAGGCCAAGCGTAAGCTGCAGTTCAACGACCAGGCGATCCGCTACGGCGCCCAGGCGCCGCTGTACCAGCGTGACCCCTATGGCAGCTTCCGCTTCGTGCGGGTGGGCGGCGCCACGCCGTTCGACGACGATGAGTTCTCCAGCCTGAAGAATTCCATGCTGTTCCCCACCATCCTCAACCGCAAGCCGGTGTGGTCGAAACAGCCCAACCAGCATGGTGACCTGACCGAGCAGGGGCTGTTCTACGCCAACCGTATGGCCGAACAGCTGGACAACCCGCCCGAGGACTGGCTGGTGTTCGACGAGCGCTACAAGACGCCGTCCATCGAACCTGCCGCGCTGGAGCCGGACAACGGCAATGGCTGGTACGACCGGGCCAGCGGCACGCTGCACTTCGTGGTGGCCACCCAGTGCCCGTTCGAAGTGGCGCAGGAATGCGTGCACATGATCAAGCCGTCGCGGTTTGCCCTGAACACCCTGAACATGCACCCCGGCTACACCGTGGGCTACGGCTCCAAGGACAACAACATCTTCGTTTTCTACGCTGCCGTGGCTGCGTTGTACGGCGACGGGGTACCGGTCCGCCTGGCCAATGACCGCTACGAGCAGTTCCAGAGCGGCATCAAGCGCCATGCCTTCGATATCCGCTACCAACTGGCAGTGGACAAGAAAGACAACAGCTTCAAGATTTTCCGCGCCGACATGAGCTGCGACGGTGGCGGGCGCATCAACTACAGCCCGTCGGTGGCCGCAGTGGGTGCGACCGCAGCGCAGTCGATCTATTACATGCCGCAGAACGACCTGTCGGTGACTGCCTATTACTCGCGTGGCGTGGAGGCGGGCTCCATGCGCGGCTATGGCACCCTGCAGAGCATGGCGGCGACTGAAATGATGGTCGATGAAATCGCCGGCGGCCTGGGCGTGGATGCCATCGACCTGCGCCGTGCCAACGCGCTGAAGTCGGGCATGAAGAACACCCAGGGCGCGGTGCCGGCCGGCGCCCTGCGCCTGTACGAAATTCTCGACAAGGCCGCCGTGCACGACTGGTGGCGCAACCGTGACGCACGCAAGCAGCAGATCGATGCCAAGGACCAGGATCACTGGTACGGCGTGGGTTTCGCCATCTGCCAGAAAGACTTCGGAACTGGCGCGGAAGCGCCGATGGCCAGCGTCGAGTTCAGCCGCGACGGGCGCATCAGCCTGCGGCACATCGGTACCGAACTGGGCACTGGCATGTCCACTTCGCAGGCCCTGGTGGTCAGCGACTTCCTTGGCCGTTCGGCCGATGAGGTGCGCACTGCCGTTACCGAGTGGCCAGAGCTGCAGCTGACCACCAGCGGCAACCCGTACCTGATCAGCCAGCCCGAACAGGACGCTGCCCTGCGTAATCCGCGCTGGGTGGGCAAGCTGGCGTCGCCATCGTCGGCGACCAACTCGGCGTTCTATTTCAGCCACGCTACCCGCGAAGCTGCACGGGTACTGTTCAACCACGGCCTGTGGCCGGCGGCCATGGCCATCTGGCGCCAGGGGCCTTACGGCGGGCAGGCCAACCCGCTGGTGGTGCGCCGCGAGAACGCTGTGTGGGTCAACGGTGAGCTGACCGGCAACGGCCTGGCACCGATCCCGTTCGCCCAGCTGGCGCAAAAGGCCCATGACATGGGCCTGGTCACCGGTGTGAGCGTCCACGGCTTCAACCGCTGGAGCTGGGCCGAAGCCGACTTCGTCATCGACGGTGTGCGCGAGCGCTTCCCGCTCGACGCCGTGGCCGTGAAATACGGCGACGGCGCGGTCAACGCCAAGAAAGCGCAGATGAGCAGCCACGGTTATCACCTGCTCGACCGGCAGAACGCGGCGTACCCCGATACCCAGCTGAACAACGCCATGGTCACCTACTACAGCCCGGTGGCGACCATTGTCGAAGTCAAGGTCAACAAGGGCACCCACGAAGTGCAAGTGCTCAACCACCACAGCTGGGTCGAGTGCGGCCGGGCGCTGGTGCCGGAGCTGGTCAAAGGCCAGCTCGAAGGTGGCATCGCCATGGGTATCGGGCACGCCCTGACCGAAGAAATGCCAATGTACGAGGGCGGGCCCGGGGAGGGCGACTGGAACTTCAACCGCTACCGCCTGCCGCATGCGCGCGATGTGGCGGTGTGGCAGCAGACCAGCGAAATTCTGCCGCCGCTGTCACCCACCGACCCGTCCAAGGGCATTGCCGAAGTGGTGATGATCCCGGTCGTCGGTGCCATCGGCAATGCCGTCGCGCATGCCATTGGCAAGCGCGTGCGCGATCTGCCCATTACCCCAGCCCGTATCAAGGAGGCCCTCAATGGCTAACCGCCCACTGCAACTGACCCTCAACGGTCAACCGGTCGGCCCGGTCGAGATCCCCGACGACCTGGCGATGCTCGACTACCTGCACGAATACCAGAACCTCACCGGTTCGCGCCTGGGCTGCGGCCAGGGCATCTGCCACGCCTGCGTGGTGATCGTGGACAACCCGGACGGCACCTGCGAAGAAGTGCGCACCTGCATCACCGGTGCCCACTACTTTGCAGGCAAGAAAGTGCGCACCATCGAAGGCCATGCCAGCAAGGACGAGGCCGGCAACCTGACGCTGAACCCGATCCAGCAGAAGTTCGTCGACCTGTTCGCCTTCCAGTGCAGTTACTGCGCGCCAGGCTTCGTCAACGCCGCTACCGTGCTGGTGGAAACCGCCCAGCGCCAGCCGCTGAACAAGAGCGAAGTGCAAGACCGCATCGAGGCCAGCCTCGGGCACCACATCTGCCGGTGCACAGGCTACGTGCGTTACTACGACGCCACCCGCCAGGTGCTCAACGACCTCGGCCTGGTCAAGGAGGGTTGAACATGGGCTTCGTACGTAGCGCATTGGCGCTGGCGTTGGGTGTTGCCGTCAGTTCGGCGGCCCTGGCTGCCGATGAAGCACAGGTCAAGCGCGGTGAATACCTGGCCCGCGCCGCCGACTGCATGGCCTGCCACACCGCCGAAGGCGGCGCACCGTATGCCGGCGGCCTGCCGATCCATTCGCCGTTCGGCACCATCTACGGCAGCAACATCACCCCGGACAAGCAGTACGGCATCGGCAACTACAGCGCCGACGAGTTCTTCGCAGCAGTCACGCAGGGCAAGCGCAAGGATGGTGCCAACCTTTATCCCGCGATGCCTTACACCTCGTACCACCTGATCAAGCGCGAAGACTCGGACGCGATTCTTGCCTACCTGAAAACCGTACCGCCGATCAACCGCCCGGCCCCGCAGACGGCGCTGCGCTTCCCGTTCAACGTGCGCATGGGCCTGAGCGGCTGGAACCTGTTGTATGGCAAGAGCGTGCAGCTGCAGCCAACCGAGGGCAAAAGCCCGGCCTGGCAGCGTGGCCAGTACCTGGTCGAAGTCATGGGCCACTGTGGCGAGTGCCATACCCCACGCAATGCGATCGGCGCACTGCAGCAAGACCAGCGCCTGAGCGGCGGCCTGCTGGCGGGTTACCTGGCGCCCAGCCTGCTGGCGCAGGACCTGGCTGAGCGGGGCTGGACCCAGCCAGACTTGACCACCTTCCTCAAGCACGGCATCAGCGCCCAGGGCAGCATGTTCAACGAGATGTTCCCGGTGGTGCACCACAGCACCCAGCACCTGGAGGACGCCGACCTGGCGGCCATGGCCACCTACCTGCTGGGCGACCAGCCACCCGCGGCCAAGGTCATCCAGCCGGTTGCCCTGGCGCAGATGAGCGACAGTGCCCAGCGCGGCCACCAGCAGTACCTGAACGTTTGCGCCGGCTGCCATGGGGTCGACGGCGAGGGCAAGCCACACGTCGCCGTGGCCATGCAGGGCAATACCGTGCTGCGCCAGGCCGACTCGCGCAACCTGGTCAAGGTCATCCTCGAAGGCATCCGCGAACAACAGTTCACCGGCTTCGAGCGCATGCAGCCGATGCCTGGCTTCGCCGGTAAGCTGGATGACCAGCAGGTGACGGACATGGTCAACTACCTGCGCCAGGCCTGGGGTGGATTGCCCGGTGACCTGAAGGTACAGCAGCTCGCCGAGCTGCAGGCGGAGTAACCGGTGCAGCATCTCGATCTTCAGGTGATTCGCCAGGCCTTGCAGTGGTCGTGCAGCGGTCAGCAGGTGTGGTTGTGCACGGTACTCGCCACCTACGGTTCGGCGCCGCGTGCACCGGGGTCGCTGCTGGCGGTCAACGCCAGCGGCCAGTGGCTGGGTTCGTTGTCTGGCGGCTGCGTAGAGGACGACTTCCTGCACCGTGTGGCCTTGGGCGAGTTCGCCGAGCCGGTCACCCTCGTGCGTTACGGCGATGGCAGTGACCCCCGTTCGGGCATTCGCCTGCCGTGCGGCGGGGTGCTGGAAGTGCTGGTGGAAAACCTGGCGGCCGAGTGCGACGTGCAGGCTCACCTGCGCGAGTTGCAAAGTGCATTGCTGGGGCAGCGCCGGTTGTTGCGCGAAGTGCGCCTGCCCGACGGCAACCGCCAGCTGGTGCCTGACACCAGCCAGGGGCCGCGGGTGCAGCGTGAGCCCACCCATGTACGCCTGCGCGTCGGCGCCGCCCAGCGCCTGCTGCTGGCGGGCTATTCCAGCGTGGCGCACTGTTGCGCCGAGTTCGGCAAAGGCCTGGGCTTCGAAGTGATTCTCTGCGAGCCACGTGATGAAGTGCTCGACGGCGTGCACCTGGACGGCATCGAGCTACGCCGCGAGCTGCCGTCGGAATTTATCGCCAATGGCGGTTGCCATGCCGACACGGCGGTGGTTGCATTGACCCATGATCCGAAAATCGATGACCTGGCCATGCTTGAAGCGGTGCGTACCGAAGCGTTCTACATCGGCGTGATGGGCTCGAAGGCCACCTCTGACAAGCGTCGCGAGCGCTTGCAGCGCATCGGCGGCCTGAGTGGCGACCAGTTGGCGCGTATCCACGCGCCGATCGGTCTCAACCTGGGTAGCAAGACACCGGCCGAAATCGCCCTGGCGGTACTGGCCGATATCTTGCGCCTGCGCAACGGCATTGGGCGGGCGGCGCTGTGAGTGTGGTGGCGTTGGTGTTGGCGGCTGGCAGCAGCGTGCGCTTCGGCGGCGACAAGCGCCGGGCGCTGATGGCGGACGGTCGCAGCCTGCTGGTGCACAGTGTCGAACGTGCCTGCGCGGTGTTCGATGAGGTGCGGGTGGTGTTGCGCGACGGCGAACGGGCAGAGGCGCTGGGTTTGCCATCGGCGTGCCGGGTCATTTCCAGTGTCGATTGCGCACAGGGCATGGGCCATAGCCTGGCAGCCGGCGCCGCCTCGCTGGCAGATTGCGAGGCGCGGGCGGTAGCGGTGGTGTTGGGCGACATGCCCTGGGTGGCGCCCGCCACGCTTGGCTTGCTTGCACGCCAGGCCGGTGCGTCAACGATAGTCCTGCCTTGGCATGCCGGGCGGCAGGGCCATCCGGTGTTGTTCGGCCGTGATTTCTGGCCGGCGCTTGCCCGGTTGCAGGGTGATGAAGGGGCGCGGTCGGTAGTGAAGGCTCATCCAGAAAGTTGCGTCAGGGTGCACGTGCAGGACGTCGGTGTGCTGCAGGATGTCGACAGGCCAGAGGCGCTGAGCTCGCCCAGCCCACCTGCAGAGGGTTCATAATCCCCCCTTAATCCCTTCATAGTGCAATGCCAGCCACACCAATGCGGGAGCCCACACCATGCACGTTCTGCTCTGCGAGGACGACGACTTGATCGCCGCCGGCATCTGCGCCGGCCTTACCGCCCAGGGCCTGACCGTCGACCGGGTGGGCAACGCCGCCGCTGCGCGGGCCATGCTGCAGGCGGCGCAGTTCGACGTGATGGTCCTCGACCTGGGCCTGCCCGACGAAGACGGCCTCAAGCTGCTGCGCCGCCTGCGCGAAAAAGGCGAGACCTTGCCGGTGCTGGTGCTTACCGCGCGCGACGCCGTCACCGATCGCGTCGATGGCCTGCAGGCCGGTGCCGACGATTACCTGCTCAAACCCTTCGACCTGCGCGAGCTGGCTGCACGCCTGCACACCCTGCTGCGGCGGGTGGCCGGGCGGGCGGTCAATGTGATCGAGCACGGCCCGCTGCGTTATGATCCCAGCAGTTGCGAGGCGACCCTGGCCGGCCAGCAGGTCGACCTTTCCCGCCGTGAACAGGCGCTGTTGCAGGCCCTGTTGCAAAACCCCGGGCGCGTGTTGTCCAGCGAGCAGTTGAAGGACTGCGTGTATGGCTTCAGTGACGAAGTGGAAAGCAACGCCCTGAACGTGCATATCCACCACCTGCGGCGCAAGCTCGGCAACGGTATCGTCGAGACCGTGCGCGGCCTGGGCTACCGCCTGGGCCCGGCGCAGGCACCGGAAGAGGCTGCACCATGAGCCTGCGGGTACGCTTGAGCCTGATCCTGGGCAGTGCCTTCATCATCATCTGGGTGCTGGCTGCGGCATGGATGCTGCGCGACCTGCGCCAGCAGATGATGTTTTCCCTCGACCAACGGCTGGTCGCCTCGGCGCGCATGGTCGCCGGGCTGATCGACCAGTTGCCGCAACCATTGACGGCCAAGGGCGGCGAGGCGCATTTCTCGGCCGACCAGTTCAGCGTGCCGGACGGCATGGCTTGCCAGGTCAGCTCGCTGCGCGGCGAAATCCTCGCCAGCAACCACAAGCACGACGGGACCATGGATGACGAGCGCAGCGGCTTCCGCGACCAGACCATCGACGGCGCTTCGTGGCGCACCTTCACCTACAACCATGGGGATGTGCGCATCACCACCGCCGACCGGCATATGGAGCGTGAAGCGCTGAACCAGTCGATCCTGCTGGCGGCTTCGGCGCCGGTGCTGATGGCCCTGCTCGGTAGCCTGGGGTTGTTGTGGATCGGCCTGGGCAAGGGCCTGGAACCGCTCAACCGCATGCGCGATGCCTTGCGCCGCAGGCGTGCCGACAGCGTCGAGCCGTTGCAGGTGGCGGGCCTGCCCAGCGAGTTGCAACCGTTGCTGGACACCCAGAACCAGTTGTTCCTGCGCATTGCCCAGACCATCGAACGCGAGCGGCGCCTGACCGACGATGCCGCGCACGAGTTGCGCAGCCCGTTGACCGCAATCAAGACCCACCTGCAGGTGGCGCGCATGACCGATGGCGCCGTGCGCGAGCAGGCACTGGAGCATGCCGAGCAGGGCGCCGACCGCATGCACCGTACCCTTGAGCAGTTGCTGATGCTGGCACGGGTGGAGGGCAGCCTTTCGTTCGAAGATGGCGTGCAGTGCAGCGCCGAGCAGGTGGCCCGCCAGGCCGTACAGGACGCGGGCGGGGGTGACAACCGGCGCATTGTGCTGCGATTGCCTGAAGAAGCCACGCAGATCTACCTGGGCATGCCGGCGCCGCTGGCAGTGGCCGCGCTGCGCAATCTGCTGGACAACGCCCTGCGCCATGGCGGCGAACAGGCAGTGGAGTTGGAGGTGCAGATGGCTGACGGGCAGGTGGGCTTCATGGTGCGGGACCATGGGCCGGGGATTGCCGAGGCGGATCTGGAACACCTTACCGAGCGTTTCTGGCGCAGCGGGCAGAGCGGTGGTTGCGGGCTGGGGTTGGCGATCGTGCAGGCGATCGTGCAGCGGTGTGCCGGTAGCCTCAGGTTCGACAGCAGTAGCGATGGCTTGCGGGTGTGGTTGCAAGTGCCGGCGCGTTCGAGCAGTTGATTTTCCTTGCCTGTGCCGGCCCTTTCGCGGGCTTGCCCGCTCCCACAGGTACTGCACAGGGCCTGACCCTGTGGGAGCGGGCAAGCCCGCGAAAGGGCCGGCACAGGGGAATAAAATACAGTAACAACCGCTAAATCCTCCCAGCACCCAAGCGTTTTCCAAGCGACGAACACCCGCACTTTCGCTCGCTTGCGAGGATTTACCCATGTCCACCGCTTCCAGCCTTGCCCAGGTCCCGCCGGCCAGCGTGCCGCAGGTCCTGTACGAATTCACCGACTCACCGTTGCTGCAACGCCAGCAACAGCAGGAGTCCAACGCCCGCAGCTACCCACGGCGCATCCCGCTGGCGCTCAAGCGCGCCAGGGGTATCCACGTCGAAGACGTCGAAGGCCGACAGTTCATCGACTGCCTGGCGGGCGCCGGCACCTTGGCGCTGGGCCATAACCACCCGGTGGTGATCGAGGCGATCCAGCGTGTGCTGGCCGATGAGATCCCCTTGCACACACTCGACCTGACCACACCGGTCAAGGACCGCTTCGTTCAGGACCTGTACAGCATCCTGCCCGAGGCCCTGCGCCGCGAGGCCAAGGTGCAGTTCTGCGGCCCGACCGGGACCGACGCCGTGGAGGCGGCACTCAAGCTGGTGCGCAGCGCCACCGGGCGCAGCACCGTGTTGGCCTTCCAGGGTGCCTACCATGGCATGAGTCAGGGGGCGCTGAGCCTGATGGGCAGCCATGGTCCCAAGCAACCGCTGGGTGCCTTGTTGAGCAGCGGCGTGCAGTTCATGCCATACCCGTACGACTACCGCTGCCCGTTCGGCCTGGGCGGTGAGGCTGGGGTCAAGGCCAACCTGCATTACCTGCAAAACCTGCTGCTCGATCCGGAAAGCGGGGTGCCACTGCCGGCAGCAGTCATCCTGGAGGTGGTGCAGGGCGAGGGCGGGGTGATCCCGGCCGATATCGAATGGCTCAAGGGCGTGCGCCGGATCACCGAGCAGGCGGGTGTGGCCTTGATCGTCGATGAGATTCAGAGCGGCTTTGCCCGTACCGGGCGGATGTTCGCCTTCGAGCATGCCGGCATCGTGCCGGACGTGGTCACGCTGTCCAAGGCCATTGGTGGCAGCCTGCCGTTGGCGGTGGTGGTGTACCGCGACTGGCTGGACACGTGGAAACCGGGGGCGCACGCCGGCACTTTCCGCGGTAACCAGATGGCCATGGCGGCGGGTTCGGCGGTAATCGATTACCTGGTCGAGCATCGCCTGGCCGAGCATGCCGAGGCCATGGGGTTGCGGTTGCGTGGGCACCTGCAGCGCCTGCAGCGGGACTACCCGCAGTTGGGTGATATCCGTGGCCGTGGCTTGATGCTGGGTGTGGAGCTGGTCGACCCGCAAGGCCAGCCCGATGCGCTGGGCCACCCACCGGCTAACCGCGACCTGGCGCCGAAGGTGCAGCGCGAGTGCCTCAGGCGTGGGCTGATCCTGGAGCTGGGTGGGCGGCGTGGCGCGGTGGTGCGCTTCCTGCCGCCGTTGATCATCAGCGGCGAGCAGATCGATGACGTTGCACAGCGTTTTGCCGAGGCGTTGAGCGCGGCAGTCTGAGCCTTTGCCGGGGCCGCAAAGTGCCCCGGCTATCTCACGTCAATCAAAGGTCCGCCCGGCCCGCCAATAGCCCATCAGGGTCAGGCACGCGCGTTGCAACCCGCGCTCCTTGATCAGATACCGGCGAATATCCATCACTGTCGCCGATTCCCCCGCGACCCATGCATGGAATGTGCTCCTGGCACTACTGGCCTGCTCCCACAGTATTCGTGTGTCGATATCCACCTCTTCCAGCTTTACCCGCGACGCGGCCTGCTCTTGAGGCAGGCTGGCCAGTTCGCGCACCGCATGCTGCATGGCCTGGCCATGCGCGCAGCCCAGCAGATCGCGCGGCAGCCAATGCAGTTCGGTGGCATCGCCATGGCGCAGATCCAGGCAGTCAGCTTGCAACGGCACCTCGATGAACGCCTGCACCGCAAGCTCGGGCTGGGTCCCTGCCAGTTGCTCAAGAATGCCGGCAATCGCCGGCAGTGCCGTTTCGTCACCTACCAGCAGTACGTTGCGCACGCCCTGGGGTGGCTTCCATTCATAACCGCCGGGGTCGCCGGCATAGTCCAGGTTGGGCGCAAGCATCTGCAGGCGGTCACCTACCTGGGCATGGGTGGCCCAAGCCGAAGCAGGGCCGTTGACGCCATGCAGCACGAAATCTACATCGACCTCCAGTGCTTCCCGACGCAGCGCGCGGATGGTGTAGGTCCGCATGGGTGGGCGTTGCGCGGGCGGCAAGGCGCTGTGCGCCGTTTTCCAGTGGGCATCGGCGGGAACTACAGGCAGCGAACCATCTGGGGCGGGAAAGAACAGCTTGACCCGTTGATCGGGGGCCATGGTGGCCATCCGCGCCACATCGGGAGCGGTGAACACCAGGCGTGCAAGTGATGGGGAAAGGGTGATGCGTTGCTTGAGCTGCAGATCGAACAGGCGGTAGGCGCTGGCAGCCGGGCTGGGGCTGCCGGCCAGGCGGCGCAGGCCTTGCTGGAGTGCCTGGGTGATGCGGGAGGGGGTAGGCATGCGAAGGTCCTCTTGCAGGGCGGCTTTCTTGGTAAACGAGCCGTCGCAACGGCAAATTAACGCCTCGCTGTGGGCCGGTCGGCCACGCCCGGGGTTGCCCCGGGGTGTGTCTGCAGCTGCCGTGGGGGGCGCTATGGCGTTAATTTTTTTCAGGTTGCATCCGTTTCGTAGGGATAGCCGGGCCCCGCCCGATACCTCACTCGTACGGAAGCAATCTGATGAATGCAGAAAAGTCCCTGCTACTGGCCCGCCGTTTCATTGAACTGCCGCAGGACAAACGCGGCGTGTTCCTCGAGACCCTGGCCAGGGAGGGCATCGACTTTTCCCAGTTCCCCATTCCGGCCGGGGTCCAGGCGCCGGACCGCCAAGGGTTGTCCTATGCCCAGCAGCGCATGTGGGTACTTTGGCAGATGGACCCCCAGAGCGGCGCCTACAACCTGCCAGGCGCGGTGCGTCTGACCGGGCAACTGGATGAGTCCGCGCTGGAGCAGGCGTTCGCCAGCCTGCTGGCGCGTCACCAGAGCCTGACCACCGTATTCGAGGTCCAGCCTGACGACAGTCTGCTCCAGGTCCATCGCCCGGTGGGCGAGGCCTTGATCGAGCGGGTCGACCTGCGTCAGTGGGATGAGGCCGAGTGCGAAGCGCAGGTGCGTGCCCAAGCCGAGGCCGAGTCCTTGCGTCCATTCGACCTGGCGCAAGGGCCGCTGCTGCGGTTGCGTCTGTTGCGCCTGGCCGAGCAGGAACATGTACTGCTGTTGACCCTGCATCATATTGTTTCCGACGGTTGGTCGATGAACGTGCTGATCGACGAGTTCAGCCGCTGCTACGACGCCTTCGCCGCTGGCCATGCGCCGCAACTGCCGGATCTGCCGATCCAGTACGTCGACTATGCCCTGTGGCAGCGCCGCTGGCTGGAAGCCGGCGAACTGGCGCGGCAGCTGGCGTACTGGCAGGCGCAGTTGGGCGATGAGCAGCCCGTGCTCGAACTGCCCTTGGATAATGCCCGGCCGGCGACCCCGAGCTTCAGTGGCGAGCGCCGCTCGTTCGCGGTCGATGCGGCCTTGGCCGAGCGGCTGCGCGGCTTCGCCCGGCAGCATAACCTTACGCCGTTCATGGTCATGCTTGGCGCGTTCGGCTTGCTCCTGCAGCGCTATACCGGCCAGGCCGACCTGCGTATCGGCAGCCCGGTGGCCAACCGCAACCGCGCCGAAGTCGAAGGGCTGATCGGGTTGTTCGTCAACACCCAGGTGTTGCGTGTGCGGCCGGACGCGCACCTCGAGGTGCTGGCCTACCTGCAAGGCATCAAGCAGGTCGTACACGGTGCCCAGGCGCACCAGGACCTGCCGTTTGAACGCCTGGTCGAGGCGCTGAAGGTCGAGCGCAGCCTGAGCCATGCGCCGCTGTTCCAGGTGATGTACAACCACCAGCCGCAGGTCGCCGACCTGGCCACCGTGACCCTGGCCTCGGGGCTGCAACTGTCGCCCCTGGCATGGCGCAGCCGCACCACCCAGTTCGACCTGAGCCTGGACACCTACGAGCAGGGTGGCACCCTGCACGCCGCCTTCACCTATGCCAGCGACCTGTTCGAGGCCGCCACCATCGAACGCATGGCGACACACTGGCAGGCCCTGCTGCAAGCCCTGGTCAGCCAGCCGCACAGCCCGCTGTGGCAGTTGCCGATGCTCGATGACGCCAGCCGTCGCACAGTGCTGGAGGATTGGAACGCCACCGCTCGCGGTTATCCGCTCGAACGCGGCGTGCACCAGCTGTTCGAGGATCAGGTGCGCCGTGCGCCAGACGCCCCGGCGCTGGTCTGTGGTGATACCGCGCTCAGCTATGCGCAGCTCGATGCCCGCGCCAACCGCCTGGCTCACTTCCTCCGCGCGCAAGGCGCCGGAGCCGACAGCCTCGTAGGTATCAGCCTGCTGCGCAGCGTAGAAATGGTCGTCGGGCTGCTGGCGATCCTCAAGGCCGGCGCGGCCTACGTGCCGCTGGATCCGGAATATCCCGAGGAGCGCCTGGCCTACATGATCGAGGACAGCGGCATTCGCCTGCTGCTGACCCATCAGGCGCTGCAGGGCAGCCTGCCGGTGCCCGCTGACGTGCAGTGCATCGCCCTGGACCAACTGACGCTGGACGACCAGCCCGCCAGCCCGCCCCAGGTGGTCACCGACCCACGGCAGTTGGCCTATGTCATCTATACCTCCGGCTCCACCGGCCGGCCGAAAGGCGCCGGCAACAGCCATGAAGCCCTGGCCAACCGCCTGCACTGGATGCAGGAAGCCTATGGCCTGTGTGCCGGTGACACGGTGCTGCAGAAGACCCCGTTCAGCTTCGACGTGTCGGTCTGGGAGTTCTTCTGGCCGCTGATGACGGGTGCCCGGCTGGCCGTGGCCGCACCCGGTGACCACCGGGACCCGGCACGCCTGATCGAGACCATTCGTCGCCATCAGGTCAGCACGCTGCATTTCGTACCCTCGATGCTCCAGGCCTTCATCCACGAGTCTGGTGTCGAGACCTGCGACAGCCTGCGCCGCATCCTCTGCAGCGGCGAGGCATTGCCGGTGGACGCGCAGCTGCAGGTGTTCGGCAAGCTGCCGGCGGCGGCGCTGTACAACCTCTACGGCCCCACCGAGGCGGCCATCGACGTCACGCACTGGACCTGCATCGACGAAGGCCGCGACAGCGTGCCCATCGGCCAGCCCATCGCCAACATCCGTACCTATGTGCTCGATGCTGGCCTCGAGCCGGTGGCGCCGGGCGTTGCCGGCGAACTCTACCTGGGTGGCATTGGCCTGGCCCGTGGTTACCACCGGCGTCCGGGGTTGACCGCCGAGCGCTTCGTTGCCGACCCCTTCGTGGCCGGACAGCGCCTGTACCGTACCGGCGACCGGGTTCGCCAGCGTGTGGATGGCGTGATCGAGTACCTGGGGCGTTTCGATCATCAAGTGAAAATCCGTGGCCTGCGCATCGAGCTGGGCGAGATCGAGGCGCGCCTGGCCCAGCATGCCTGGGTGCGCGAGGCCGTGGTGTTGGCGCTGGACGGCAAGCAACTGGTGGCCTACCTGGTGCTCGACGAAATGCCAGACGGCTGGCAGCAAGGGCTCAAGGCCTGGCTGCTGCAGGCGCTGCCGGAATTCATGGTGCCCAGCCACCTGATGCCGCTGGAGCAGTTTCCGCTGACCCCCAACGGCAAGCTTGACCGCAAGGCCTTGCCGCAACCGGATGCCGCTTCGCGCAGCGCTTACGTGGCGCCGCAAACCGATGTACAGCGTACCCTGGCGCAAGTCTGGAGCGAGGTGCTGGGCGTGGCCGAGGTTGGCCTGGAAGACAACTTCTTCGAGCTGGGCGGCGATTCGATCATCGCCATCCAGGTGGTTGGCCGCGCTCGTCGTCAGGGCCTGCAGTTCAGCCCGCGCGACCTGTTCCAGTTCCAGACCGTGCGCGGCCTGGCCGGCGCGGTCGGGCGCCAGCCATCGTTGGCGGTTGAGCAGGCGCCGGCCACCGGCGAGGTGGCGCTCAGCCCTGTGCAGCGGCAGTTCTTCGAACAGGCCATTGCGGTCCGCGAGCACTGGAACCAATCATTGCTGCTCGGTGCCCGGCAACCGTTGCAGGCCCAGGCGCTGGTCGCTGCCTTGGGCGATGTGGTCAACCACCATGACGCCCTGCGGCTGCGCTTCGAGCCCGCCGCCGAAGGCTGGCGGCAGCACTATGGCGCGCCGGTCGCGCAGGTCGAGCTGTGGCAGCGCCAGGCTGCGGATGCCCAGGCGCTGACGGCGCTCTGCGACGCTGCCCAGCGCAGCCTCGACCTGCGCAGTGGGCCGCTATTGCGCGCCATGCTGGTCGACTTGCCGCAAGGCGAGCAGCGCCTGTTGCTGGTTATTCACCACCTGGTGGTCGACGGCGTGTCCTGGCGTATCCTCCTGGAGGACCTGGAGCAGGCTTATGCCCAGCGCCTGGCCGGGCAGCCGCTGTCGCTGGCGCCGCGCACCAGCAGCTACCAGGCCTGGTCTGCGCAGCTGCACGAGCAGGTGCCGGCGTTCGTCGGGCAATTGCCCTACTGGCAAGCGCAACGCGGCGATGGCGCACTGCCGTGCGACAGGCCGGACGCGCCGGTAAGCAACCGTCATGGGGCCAAACTGGCGTCGCGCCTGTCCCGCGAGCGCACCCGGCAGTTGCTGCAGGTCGCGCCCGCAGCCTATCGCACCCAGGTCAACGACCTGCTGCTGACGGCCCTGGCACGTGTCATCTGCCAATGGAGCGGCAGCCAGGCGGCGTTGGTGCAGCTGGAGGGGCATGGCCGCGAAGAGCTGTTCGACGGCATCGACCTGACCCGCACCGTCGGCTGGTTCACCAGCCTCTATCCGCTGCGCCTGGCCTCGCGCGCCGGTCATGGCGACTCGATCAAGGCCATCAAGGAACAGCTGCGCGCGGTACCGGATAAAGGCATGGGTTACGGCGTGCTACGTTACCTGGGTGACGCCTCGGTGCGCGAGGCCCTGGCGACGCTTGACCCGCCGCGCATCACCTTCAACTATCTGGGCCAGTTCGACAGCCAGTTCGATGCCCAGGCCTTGCTGGCGCCGGCCACCGAGCGCGGCGGCGACGGCCAGGACCCGGACGCGCCGCTGGCCAACTGGCTGACCCTGGAAGGGCAGGTGTACAACGGCGAGCTGTCGCTGCAATGGGGCTTCAGCCTGGCGATGTTCGACACCGACACAGTCCAGGCATTGGCCACGGCCTACGACCAGGAACTGGAGGCGCTCATCGAGCACTGCCTGGGCGTGCCCGCCGGGCAACCGTCGCCGTCGGACTTCCCGCTGGCGCGCATCACTCAGGCGCAACTGGATGCATTGCCGGTGCCCGGCCACAACATCGAAGACCTCTACCCACTGTCGCCCATGCAGCAGGGCATGTTCTTCCACTCGCTGTATGAAACCCAGGGCGGCGCTTACATCAACCAGTTGCGCCTGGATATCGGCGGCCTGGACCTGGAACGCTTCGGCGAGGCCTGGCAGGCGGCGCTGGCGCGTCACGATATCCTGCGCAGCAGCATCCACTGGCAGGGCCTGGACAGTGCCCACCAGATCGTCCAGCGACAGTTGCCACTGCCACTGCGCATCGTCGATGAACCTGCGGCAGACCTCGATGCACTGGCCCGGGCCGAGCACGAGGCGGGTTTCGACTTGGCCCGCGCACCCTTGTTCAGGCTGCTGCTGGTGCGTACCGGGGCCGACGACTGGCACCTGGTCTTCACCTGCCACCACATCCTCCTGGATGGCTGGAGCAATGCCCAGCTACTGGCCGAGGTGGTCCAGCACTACGCCGGCGAGCGCATGTCGGCGCCGGCCGGCCGTTTCCATGATTACCTGGCGTGGCTGCAACGCCAGGACGCCAGTGCCGGCGAGCGTTTCTGGAAAGCCCGTCTCGGCGCCTTGCAGGCGCCGACGCTGCTCGCCCAGGCCCTGCGTCGCCCCGCCGACGCGCAAGGCGAGGGTGAGTACCTGGCCCGCCTCGACGCCGCGCAGGCCGCCGAGCTGGAGCGTTTTGCCCGTCACCACAAGGTGACCTTGAACACGCTGTTCCAGGCGGCCTGGGGCCTGGTGCTACAGCGCCTGACCGGGCAAGCCTGCGTGGCCTTCGGCGCCACGGTGTCCGGGCGTTCGGCGCCACTGCCGGGCATCGACGGCCAGCTCGGGTTGTTCATCAATACCTTGCCGGTGCTGATCGATGTCGCGCCCGATCGTCAGGTGGCCGGTTACCTGGCCGACGTGCAGGACTTCAACCTGAGCCTGCGTGAATTCGAGCATGTGCCGCTGTATGCCATTCAAGGGTGGGCTGGCCAGCAGGGCGCGGCGCTGTTCGACAGCCTGCTGGTGTTCGAGAACTTCCCGGTGGCCGAGGCGCTGCGCCAGGGCGCGCCTGCCGGCCTGCGTTTCGGCGCGGTGAGCAATCACGAGCGCACCCACTACCCGCTGACCATCGGCATCGAGCTCGGCGATGGGGTCAGCCTGGCGTTCGGCTACGACCCTGCGCTGTTCGCGGCAGAGCAGGTGGCTCAGCTGTGCGCCGGGCTCCGCCAGGTGCTGGCGCAGATGGTCGCCACCCCGGCCGCGCCGTTAGGCGCGCTGGGCCTGCTTGACGATAAAGGGCAGGCCGAGGTGCTTGGCTTCAGCCAAGGCCGCGCACTGGCGTTGCCGAGCCAGGAACTGGTTCACCAGCGTATTGCGGCACAGGCCGCGCGCCAGCCCCAGGCCTTGGCCTTGCAATGTGGCGAGCTGCGCGTGAGCTATGGTCAGCTCGATGGCCAGGCCAATCGCCTGGCGCATGCACTGATCGCCAAGGGCGTACGCCCCGGCCAGCGTGTCGGCCTGGCCTTGCGCCGTGGCCCGCAGCTGATCGTCAGCCTGCTTGCCGTGCTCAAGAGCGGCGCGACCTATGTGCCGCTGGACCCGCAGTATCCACATGAACGGCTGGCCTACATGATCGAGGACAGCCGCTTGGACCTGTTGTTGTGCGACGACGGCCTGCTGGTCGAGTTGGCGCTGCCGGCGGGGCTGCGTCGCCTGGAACTGGGGGTGTTGGGCGAGCAGGCCGCGCACTGTGGCGACCACGACCCGGATGTGCAGGTCGCCGCCGAGCAGCTCGCCTATGTCATCTACACCTCCGGTTCCACCGGCCGCCCGAAGGGGGTGGCGATCAGCCATGCGGCCCTGCGCGAGTTCAGCTACAGCGCCACCGGCTACTCCCGCCTTGAGCGCGACGACCGGGTGCTGCAGTTCGCCACTTTCAGTTTCGACGGCTTCGTCGAGCAATGCTATCCGCCGCTGTGCGTCGGCGCCGCGTTGATCATGCGTGGCGAGGAACTGTGGGACGCCGATCAGTTGGCGCGGTTGATTGTCGAGCAGGGCGTGACCCTGGCCGACCTGCCGGCCGCCTACTGGCACATGCTGGCCAAGACTTGCGCGGCGCGGCCGGGCCAGGGCCTGGGCAAGCTGCGTCAGGTGCACGTGGGCGGCGAGGCCATGTCGGTGGAAGGGCTGCGCCTGTGGCATGCGGCGGGGCTGGGCGGGCTCAGCCTGGTCAACACCTATGGCCCGACCGAGGCGACAGTAGTCTCCAGCGTGCATGACTGCCGCCTCGAAGATGCGCAGGACGCGTATGGCGTGCCCATCGGCCACGCCATCGCAGGCCGCTCGCTGTATGTGCTGGATTGTGCCGGCCAGCTGTTGCCCAGCGACGGCGTCGGCGAGCTGTGCATCGGTGCGCCGAGCTGCCTGGCGCAGCAATACTTCGACCGCCCGGCGTTGACCGCCGAGCGTTTCCTGCCGGATCCCTTCGCCGAACAGCCTGGCGCACGCCTGTACCGCAGCGGCGACCTGGCGCGCTATACCCAGGCTGGGGTCCTGGAATACGTAGGGCGTATCGATCATCAGGTGAAGATTCGCGGCATGCGCATCGAGATGGGCGAGATCGAGGCCTGCCTGCAAGGGTTGGCGTCGGTGCGCGAGGCGGCGGTGCTAGCCCTCGCCGGGCCGACCGGGCCGCAACTGGTGGCCTACCTGGTCGCTGCTCAGGCCACGCCGTCGGCTGACTGGCTACAGGGCGTACGGGCTGCCTTGGGCCAGGCGCTGCCTGACTACATGATCCCCGCCCACCTGCTGGTGCTGGAACGGCTGCCGTTGAACAACAACGGCAAGCTGAACCGCGCGGCTTTGCCGGCGCCGGACTTCAGTGCCGCCCAGCAGGTCTACGAAGCGCCGCGCACGCCGTTGCAAGCACAACTGGCGACGATCTGGGCGCAAGCCCTGCAGGTCGAGCGCGTCGGCCTTGCCGACAGTTTCTTCAGCCTCGGTGGCCACTCGTTGCTGGCGACCGAGGTCATCGCGCGCATTCGCCAAGGGCTCGGGCTCGAAGTGCCCCTGCGGCAGCTGTTCGAGCAGCCGACCCTGGGGGCCTTCGCCGACCGTTGCGCCGAACTGGGCCAGGGGGCGGCCGCGGCGATTGCGGTATTGCCGCGCACGCCTGCGATGGCCGTGTCCTATGCCCAGGAGCGCCAGTGGTTCCTCTGGCGGCTGGACCCACAGAGCGCCGCCTACAACGTTCCGGCGGCGTTGCGTGTGCGGGGGCCGCTCGAGTTGCCGGCGTTGCAGTCGGCATTCGACCAGGTCATCGCCCGCCACGAGCCATTGCGCACCACCTTCGATGACGCCACGGGGGAGCTGCGGCAGCATATTCATCCGCACCTGGCGCTGCCTATCGTGATCGAGCACCCAGGCGAGCTGGACGATGCGGCGCTGGCGGCCTGGGTCGATGCCCAGGTGCGGGCGCCGTTCGACCTGGTACGAGGGCCGTTGCTGCGGGTCAAGTTGCTGGCCATGGGCGAGCAGGATCATGTGCTGGTCATCGTCCAGCACCATATCGTTTCCGACGGCGCCTCCCTGGAGGTGCTGGTCGAAGAGCTGCTGCACGGCTACCACGGCGAGCACTGTGCACCGTTGCCTGTGCAGTACGCCGACTACGCGGCCTGGCAGCGTCAGTGGCTGGACGGTGGCGAGCGTGCCCGCCAGCTCGATTACTGGCTGGCGCAACTGGGCGGCGAGCAGGTCGTGCTCGAGCTGCCGTTCGACCGGCCACGCCCGGCCCAACGGCGCTTGCGTGGTGCGCGCCTGGACTTCCCGCTCGAGGCTGAACTGAGCCACGGCCTGCAACAGCTGGCCAAGACTCAGGATGCTTCCTTGTTCATGTTGCTGCTGGCAGCGTTCCAGGCCTTGCTGCACCGCTACAGCGGCCAGGCCGACATCCGCGTCGGCGTACCGGTGGCCAACCGCACCCGGGCTGAAACCGAGCGGCTGATCGGTTTCTTCGTCAATACCCAGGTGCTGCGTGCCGAAGTCGATGGCGGGCAGGGCTTTGACGTCCTGTTGCGCCAGACCCGGCAGGCGGCGCTGCAGGCCCAGGCCCACCAGGACCTGCCGTTCGAGCAACTGGTCGATGCCCTGGCACCGGAACGCAACCTTAGCCACAGCCCCGTGTTCCAGGTGCTGTTCAACCACCAGCACGCTGCGCGCGCCGAGCGGAACTGGGGTGAACTGCGTGTCGAGCCGCTGCATTGGGACAGTGCCACGGCGCAGTTCGACCTGGTGCTGGATACCAGCGAGACCGCGCAGGGGCTGATGGTTTCCCTGGCATACGACACCGACCTGTTCGAGCGCTCGACCATCGAGCGGCTGTCGACCCACTTCATCAACCTGTTGCAAGGCATCGTCGAGCAACCGCACCAACCGGTGGCCGAACTGCCGTTGCTGGCGGCCGCCGAGCGCGAGCGCACCCTGGTCACGTGGAACGCCACCGCTGAACAGTACCCGCTGCAGCAGAGCATCCAGCAACTGATCGAGGCCCAGGTGCAGCGCACCCCGGATGCCCCGGCGCTGGCCTTCGGCGAGGTGCGCCTGAGCTACGCCCAGCTCAACGCCCGCGCCAACCGCCTGGCCCATCGCCTGATCGCCCTGGGGGTCGGCGCGGATGGGCTGGTGGGCATCGCGGTGGAGCGCTCGGTGGAGATGGTGGTCGGCCTGCTGGCCATCCTCAAGGCCGGTGGCGCCTACGTGCCGCTGGACCCGGAATACCCCGAAGACCGCCTGCGCTACATGCTCGAGGACAGCGGCGTGCAGCTGCTGCTGACCCAGAGCCACCTGCAACTGCCGCTGGCCGAAGGCGTGCAGACCCTGGCGCTGGACCTGGAGCCGGGCGCCGATGACGTGCGCAACCCGAACGTGGCGGTGGCCCCTGAAAACCTGGCGTATGTGATCTACACCTCCGGCTCCACAGGCCGGCCGAAAGGCGCGGGCAACCGCCATTCGGCCCTGGTCAACCGACTGTGCTGGATGCAACAGGCCTACCGGCTGGATGCCCGTGACAGCGTGTTGCAGAAAACGCCGTTCAGCTTCGACGTGTCGGTATGGGAGTTCTTCTGGCCCTTGATGACCGGTGCGCGGCTGGTGGTTGCCGCGCCGGGTGATCATCGCGACCCGGCCCGCCTGGTCGAGCTGATCACCAGCGAAAACATCACCACGCTGCACTTCGTGCCGTCGATGCTCCAGGCGTTCCTGCAAGACAGCGGCGTGCCGCGCTGCACGAGCCTTGCGCGCATCGTCTGCAGTGGCGAAGCGCTGCCGGCCGATGCCCAGCAGCAGGTGTTCGCCAAGCTGCCGAAGGCGGGCCTGTACAACCTGTACGGCCCGACCGAGGCGGCCATCGACGTGACCCACTGGACCTGCCGCGAGGAAGGGCGGGACAGCGTGCCGATCGGCGAGCCGATCGCCAACCTGGCCTGCTACATCCTCGATGCCGAGCTGCAACCGGTGCCGGTGGGGGTGCTGGGCGAGCTGTACCTGGCCGGCGCAGGCCTGGCGCGCGGTTACCACCGCCGCCCGGGGCTGACTGCCGAGCGTTTCGCCGTGAGCCCATACGGCAATGGCGAGCGCATGTACCGCACCGGTGACCTGGCGCGCTACCGCGCGGACGGGGTGATCGAGTACGCCGGGCGTATCGACCACCAGGTCAAGCTGCGTGGCCTGCGCATCGAGCTGGGTGAGATCGAGGCGCGTCTGCTGGAGCACGACCTGGTGCGTGAAGCCGTGGTGACGGTGCCGGACGGCAAGCAGCTGGTCGGTTATGTGGTGCTGGCCGGCGAGGCCGCCGATTGGCAGGCACAAATGGCCGAGCACCTGCGCCGTGGCCTGCCGGACTACATGGTGCCGAACCAGTGGCTGGCACTGGACAGCCTGCCGCTGTCGCCCAACGGCAAGCTCGACCGCAAGGCCTTGCCTGCCGTGGATGCTGCGCAATCGCAGCGTGCCTACGTGGCGCCGCAGAGTGAACTGGAACAACAGGTCGCGGCGATCTGGGCGCAGGTGCTCGGGCTTGAGCGGGTCGGCCTGACGGACAACTTCTTCGAACTGGGCGGGCATTCGCTGTTGGCTACCCAGGTGTTCTCGCGCCTGCGCGCGCTAGGCATAGACGCACCGCTCAAGGTGCTGTTCGAGCATGCCAGCCTGCAGAGCTTCGTCGCCAGCCTGCCAGCACCGTCGTTGGCGGCGCGGGCCCCGGCCATCCGGCCGACGCCGCGCGATGCGGCGCTGCCGGTGTCCTATGCCCAGCAACGCCAATGGTTCCTCTGGCAGCTGGAGCCACACAGCAGCGCCTACCACATCCCCATGGTCCTGCGCCTGAACGGCAGCCTCGATCGCGCGGCGCTGCAACACAGCTTCGATGCGCTGGTCGAGCGTCATGAGACCCTGCGTACCCGCTTCGTCGAAAGCGACCAGGGCATCGTCCAGGTGATCGAGCGCTCGGCTGCGCGGGTCATCGCCCATGAACGACTGGCGGACGAGGCCACCCTTGGGGCGCGTGTCGCCGAGGAAATCCGCCAGCCGTTCGACCTGGCGCGCGGCCCGCTGCTGCGAGCCCGTCTGCTGGAGCTGGCGGCCGACGACCAGGTGCTGGTGCTGACTCAGCACCATATCGTCTCGGATGCCGCATCCATGCAGCTGATGGTTGGCGAGCTGATCGATGGCTATACCCGCCACCGCGAAGGCGATGCCGCCCCACTGCCTGCCCTGGCGCTGCAATATGCCGACTACGCCCGTTGGCAGCGTGAGTGGATGGAGGCTGGTGAGCGTGAGCGGCAACTGGCCTACTGGGTCGGGCAACTGGGCAGCGAGCAGGATGTGCTCGCCTTGCCGCTGGACCGCCCGCGTCCTGCCGAGCAGAGCTATCGCGGGGCCCAGCTCGACCTGGCCGTGCCGTCTGCGTTGAAGGACGGCCTCGAGGCATTGGCCCGCCGCCAGGGCGCGACCCTGTTCATGGTGCTGCTGGCGTCGTTCCAGGCCTTGCTGCATCGCTACAGTGGGCAGCGCGACATCCGCGTCGGCGTGCCGGTGGCCAACCGCAACCGGGTCGAGACCGAGGGGCTGATCGGCTTCTTCGTCAACACCCTGGTACTGCGGGCCGATATCGATCCACGCCAGCCGTTCGGCGTGCTGCTGCAACAGGTGCGGCAGGCTGCGTTGGGCGCCCAGGCGCACCAGGACCTGCCATTCGAGCAACTGGTGGATGCGCTGGCGCCCACCCGCAGCCTCAGCCACAGCCCGTTGTTCCAGGTGATGTTCAACCACCAGGCCGCCGCGCTTGCGCCGGTACGCGCCGTACCAGGCTTGGCGGTCCAGGCCATGGCCTGGGACAACGACACCACCCAGTTCGACCTGAGCCTGGACACCTGCGAGACCGCTGAAGGGCTGAGCGCTTCGCTGATCTACGCCACTGACCTGTTCGACCACGCCACCATCGTGCGCCTGGGTGAGCATTGGCTGAACCTGCTGCAAGCCATTGTCGAGCAACCGCACCAACCGGTGGCCGAACTGCCATTGCTGGCGGCCGCCGAGCGCGAGCGCACCCTGGTCACGTGGAACGCCACCGCTGAACAGTACCCGCTGCAGCAGAGCATCCAGCAACTGATCGAAGCCCAGGTGCAGCGCACCCCGGATGCCCCGGCGCTGGCCTTCGGCGAGGTGCGCCTGAGCTACGCCCAGCTCAACGCCCGCGCCAACCGCCTGGCCCATCGCCTGATCGCCCTGGGGGTCGGCGCGGATGGGCTGGTGGGCATCGCGGTGGAGCGCTCGGTGGAGATGGTGGTCGGCCTGCTGGCCATCCTCAAGGCCGGTGGCGCCTACGTGCCGCTGGACCCGGAATACCCCGAAGACCGCCTGCGCTACATGCTCGAGGACAGCGGCGTGCAGCTGCTGCTGACCCAGAGCCACCTGCAACTGCCGCTGGCCGAAGGCGTGCAGACCCTGGCGCTGGACCTGGAGCCGGGCGCCGATGACGTGCGCAACCCGAACGTGGCGGTGGCCCCTGAAAACCTGGCGTATGTGATCTACACCTCCGGCTCCACAGGCCGGCCGAAAGGCGCGGGCAACCGCCATTCGGCCCTGGTCAACCGACTGTGCTGGATGCAACAGGCCTACCGGCTGGATGCCCGTGACAGCGTGTTGCAGAAAACGCCGTTCAGCTTCGACGTGTCGGTATGGGAGTTCTTCTGGCCCTTGATGACCGGTGCGCGGCTGGTGGTTGCCGCGCCGGGTGATCATCGCGACCCGGCCCGCCTGGTCGAGCTGATCACCAGCGAAAACATCACCACGCTGCACTTCGTGCCGTCGATGCTCCAGGCGTTCCTGCAAGACAGCGGCGTGCCGCGCTGCACGAGCCTTGCGCGCATCGTCTGCAGTGGCGAAGCGCTGCCGGCCGATGCCCAGCAGCAGGTGTTCGCCAAGCTGCCGAAGGCGGGCCTGTACAACCTGTACGGCCCGACCGAGGCGGCCATCGACGTGACCCACTGGACCTGCCGCGAGGAAGGGCGGGACAGCGTGCCGATCGGCGAGCCGATCGCCAACCTGGCCTGCTACATCCTCGATGCCGAGCTGCAACCGGTGCCGGTGGGGGTGCTGGGCGAGCTGTACCTGGCCGGCGCAGGCCTGGCGCGCGGTTACCACCGCCGCCCGGGGCTGACTGCCGAGCGTTTCGCCGTGAGCCCATACGGCAATGGCGAGCGCATGTACCGCACCGGTGACCTGGCGCGCTACCGCGCGGATGGGGTGATCGAGTACGCCGGGCGTATCGACCACCAGGTCAAGCTGCGTGGCCTGCGCATCGAGCTGGGTGAGATCGAGGCGCGTCTGCTGGAGCACGACCTGGTGCGTGAAGCCGTGGTGACGGTGCCGGACGGCAAGCAGCTGGTCGGTTATGTGGTGCTGGCCGGTGAGGCCGCCGATTGGCAGGCACAACTGGCCGAGCACCTGCGCTGCGGCCTGCCGGACTACATGGTGCCGAACCAGTGGCTGGCACTGGACAGCCTGCCGCTGTCGCCCAACGGCAAGCTCGACCGCAAGGCCTTGCCTGCCGTGGATGCTTCCCTTGTGCAAAAGGTCTACGAGGCCCCGGCCAATGCGCGTGAGCACCGCCTGGCCGCAGTCTGGGCTGATGTGTTGCGCCTTGAACGGGTCGGGGTGAACGACAACTTCTTCGAGCTTGGAGGCGATTCCATTGTCTCGATTCAGGTCGTCGGACGTGCGCGCCAGCAGGGCCTGCACTTCACGCCCAAGGAGCTGTTCCAGCACCAGACCGTGCGCGGCCTGGCAGCGGTGCTGCGCGAAGGCGAGGGCGCGGCGAAGGCCGAGCAGGGGCCGCAGGTTGGGAGCATGCCGTTGCTGCCGTTCCAGCAGTGGTTCTTCGCCCAGCGCATGAGCGAGCCGCAGCACTGGAACCAGTCGCTGTTGTTGCGCGGCACCGAAACGGTGGATGCCGCCGCATTGGAGCAGGCGCTGCTGGCACTGTACGCCCAGCACGACGCCCTGCGCCTGCGCTTTGCCGACGGCAGCGCCGAGCACGGTCCGCTGCAACCGGCCCAGCCGTTGCTGTGGCGTGCCTCACTGCGCAGCGCCGAGGAAATCGAGGCGACCTGCGAAGAGGCCCAGCGTAGTCTGGACCTGGCCCAGGGCCCGCTGTTGCGTGCGGTGCTGATCGAGGTGGCCGACGGTGGCCAGCGCCTGCTGCTGGTGATCCACCACTTGGTGGTCGATGGCGTGTCCTGGCGCGTGCTGCTGGAAGACCTGCACGATGCCTACCGCCAGGCCCTGGCGGGCAGCACGCCGAAACTGCCGGCCAAGACCAGCGCCTTCAAGGCCTGGGGCGAACGCCTGCAGCAGCATGCCGCAAGCCTGGACAACGAGCTGGCCTACTGGCAAGGGCAACTGGCCGGTGCGCCGCAGGGCCTGCCCGAGGCCGAGCCGGGCGCCAGCGTGCAGAACCGTCACCGCCAGAGCGTGCAGGCACGCCTGGGTGCCGAGCTGACCCGGCGCTTGCTGCAACAGGCCCCGGCGGCCTACCGCACCCAGGTCAACGACTTGCTGCTGACTGCCTTGGCCCGGGTGGTGTGCCGCTGGAGCGGCGCCGATTCGGCGCTGGTGGAGCTGGAAGGGCATGGCCGCGAAGACCTGTTCGACGACATCGACCTGAGCCGTACGGTGGGCTGGTTCACCAGCGCCTACCCGGTGCGGCTGACCCCGGCCGCCGAGCTTGGTGCCTCGATCAAGCAGGTCAAGGAACAGCTGCGCGGCGTGCCGCACAAAGGCATCGGTTTCGGTGTTTTGCGCTACCTGGGCGACGAGGCTGCGCGCACGTGCCTGGCCGAGCTGCCGGTGCCGCGCATCACTTTCAACTACCTGGGCCAGCTCGATGGCCAGTTCGATGAGCGGGCGCTGTTCGTGCCGGCCGCCGAAAGCGCAGGTGAGGAGCAGAGCCCGCTGGCGCCGCTGGGCAACTGGCTGGTGCTCAATGGCCAGGTGTATGGCGGCGAGCTGAGCCTGGCGTTCAGCTTCAGCGGGCAGATGTTCGCCCGCGCGACCATCGAGCGGCTGGCGCGGGCCTACGAGGCGGAGCTGGCGGCGCTGGTCGAGCACTGCCAGGCACCGCAAGGGCTGACGCCGTCGGACTTCCCGCTGGCGGGCCTGAGCCAGGCGCAACTCGACGCACTGCCGGTGGCGGTGGCCGAAATCGAAGACATCTACCCACTGTCGCCGATGCAGCAGGGCATGCTGTTCCATTCCACGTTCGGCGAGAGCGACGGCGACTACATCAACCAGATGCAGGTCGAGGTCGCAGGCCTGGATGTGGCACGCTTCGAGGCGGCCTGGAACGCAGTGCTCCAGGCTCATGACAGTCTGCGTTGTGTCTTCGTCTGGTCCGCCGACCAGGCCCAACCGGTGCAGGTAGTGCTGCGCGAGGCCCGTGTGCCGTTCAGCGAGCTGGACTGGCGCGGCCGTGATGACCTGGCGCATGCGCTCCCGACACTGGCCGCCGAAGAACGTGGGCGCGGCTTCGATGTACTGCAGGCGCCATTGCTGCGCCTGGTGCTGGTGCGCCTGGAAGATGACCGCCATGCACTGGTCTACACCAGCCATCACATCCTCATGGACGGCTGGAGCAATGCGCAACTGCTGGGTGAAGTGCTGCAACGCTACTGTGGCGAGCGGCCCACGCAGGCGGCGGGCCGCTTTGGCGACTACATTGGCTGGTTGCAGCGCCAGGACCGAGCACAGAGCGAAGCTTTCTGGCGCGGGCAACTGGCTGCACTGCAAGCGCCCACCCGCCTGGCCAGCACCTGTCAGCATGTCGGTGTCGAAGGCTACGCCGAGCACAGCCTGTCGATCGATGCGCAGACCACCGCACGCCTGGGCCGCTTCGCCCGTGAGCGCAAGGTCACCGTCAACACCTTGGTGCAGGGTGCCTGGGCCTTGTTGCTGCAGCGTCGTGTCGGCCAGGACTGCGTGTCGTTCGGCGCCACCATGGCCGGTCGACCGGCCGAGCTGGCCGGTATCGAGCAGCAGATCGGCCTGTTCATCAACACCTTGCCGGTGATCGTGCCATGCACCGCCGGGCAGGCGCTTGGCGACTGGCTGGACGATTTGCAGGCGCTCAACCTGCGCATCCGCGAACACGAGCACACGCCACTGTTCGACATCCAGCGCTGGGCCGGGCAGGGCGGTGACGCGCTGTTCGACAGTCTGCTGGTGTTCGAAAACTACCCGGTGGCCGAGGCCCTGGAGCGTGGTTCGCCCTCGGGGCTGCGCTTTGGCCCGGTGCGCACACAGGAGCAGAGCAACTATCCGCTGACCCTGGTGGTCGGCCTGGAAAACAACCTGTCGCTGCGCTGCAGCTATGACCGGCAGGCGTTCAGCGCGGCGATCATCGAGCAGATCGGCCAGCAACTGCGTCACTTGCTGCTGCAGATGCTCGAACACGGCGCGCAGGTGCCTGTCGAAGCCTTGCAATTGCTCGATGACCAGCAACGCCAGGTTGCGGTACAGGCCTGGAATAGTGCCCCGGCCACCTTCATGCCGAGCCAGCCGCTGCATCGCCTGATCGAAGCCCAGGCGGCCCGCGCGCCGCAAGCGCCGGCGCTGGTCTGCGAAGGCGAACAGTTGAGCTATGCCGAGCTGAACCGCCGGGCCAACCAGGTCGCCCATGCGCTGATCGCCCGAGGCGTCGGCCCGGACGTGCTGGTGGGCCTGGCCGCACCGCGCTCGCTGGAGATGGTGGTCGGCCTGCTGGCCATCCTCAAGGCCGGTGGCGCCTACGTGCCGCTGGACCCGGCCTACCCGCTGGAGCGCCTGCACTACATGATCGAGGACAGCGGCCTGCAGTTGCTGCTCGGCCAGGGCGACCTCGGGCTGAGCCTGGCGCCGAACGTGCAAGTGCTGGACCTGGCCGCCGACTACACCGACTACGCAGGCTTGGCCGAGGTCAACCCGAACGTCGCGGTGGGCCTGGATAACCTGGCCTATGTCATCTATACCTCCGGCTCCACCGGCAAGCCGAAGGGCACCTTGCTGCCGCACCGCAACGTGCTGCGCCTGTTCGAGGCCACAAACGGCTGGTTCGGCTTCGGCCCGCAGGACTGCTGGACGCTGTTCCACTCCTACGCCTTCGACTTCTCGGTATGGGAGCTGTTCGGCGCCTTGCTGCATGGTGGCCGCCTGGTGATCGTGCCGCAGGATGTCAGCCGTTCGCCGGAGGCCTTCTACCAACTGCTGTGCGAGCAGCGGGTGACCGTGCTCAACCAGACGCCGTCGGCGTTCCGCCAGCTGATGCAGGAGGCCTGCGCCGAAGGCCAGCGCAGCGACCAGCAGCTGCGCTACGTGGTATTTGGCGGCGAGGCGCTGGAGGTCGGCAGCCTGCGCCCGTGGTTCGAGCGCTTCGGCGATCGTGCGCCGCAACTGGTCAACATGTACGGCATCACCGAAACCACGGTGCACGTGACCTACCGTCCATTGTCGCTGGCTGACCTGGCGCAGGGCGCGTCGAGCCCGATTGGCGTGCCGATCCCGGACCAGAGCCTGTACGTGCTCGACAGCGACCTCAACCCGGTGGCTGCCGGCTGTGTCGGCGAGCTGTACGTCGGCCGCCAGGGCCTGGCGCGTGGCTACCTCAAGCGCGCCGGGCTCAGCGCCACGCGCTTCATTCCCGACCCGTTCGGCGACAGCGGGGCGCGGCTGTACCGCAGTGGCGACCTGGCCCGCTGGCGCGCCGATGGGGTGATCGAGTACGTCGGGCGGATGGACCATCAGGTGAAGATCCGTGGCTTCCGCATCGAGCTGGGCGAGATCCAGGCGCGGCTGCAGGCGCTGCCCCAGGTGCGTGAGGCCGTGGTGCTGGCCCAGGAGGGGCCGAGCGGCACCCAGCTGGTCGGCTACCTGGTGGCCGGGCAAGCGGTGGCCGACCAGGCGGTCTGGCGCGAGGCGGTCAAGGCCGCGCTGCGCGAGGACCTGCCGGAGTACATGGTGCCGGCGCACCTGCTGCTGCTCGAGCGCATGCCGCTGACCGCCAACGGCAAGCTCGACCGCCGTGCCTTGCCGGCGGCGGACGCCAGCCTGCTGCAACAGGCGTATGTGGCGCCAGTCACTGAACTTGAACAGCAGGTGGCAGGCATCTGGGCTCAGGTGCTGGAGCTGGAGCAAGTAGGCTTGAGCGACAACTTCTTCGAGCTTGGCGGCCATTCGTTGCTGGCCACCCAGGTCGTGCTGCGCCTGCGCGACGCGCTGGGCCATGAAGTGCCGGTCAAGACGCTGTTCCTGGCCCGCGACCTGGCAGACTTCTGCGTGGCTTTGCAGGCCCTGCAGCCTGCCCTCGAGCCACTGCACGATGTTTTGGCTAAATCCTTGGAGGACCTCAATCGTCTAACTGCCGATGATCTTGAAAAACTGATTTCCTAGTGAGGACACGGCATGCAGCAACTAATCGAATCGGTAAGCGCGCTTTCTTCCGAGAAGCGCAAAGCCTTGGCGATTCTGCTGAGTCAGAAGGGGGTCAATCTTTATGGCATCGCGCCTATTTTCCGGCGTGATGCCAACGAGCCCCTTCGGCTGTCCTATGCCCAGGAACGTCAGTGGTTCCTATGGAACCTGGAGCCGCACAGCGCGGCGTATCACATCCCCACGGCGCTGCGCTTGCGCGGCACCCTGGACATGGCCGCGCTGCAGCGCAGCTTCGCGACGCTGATCGAGCGTCACGAAGTACTGCGCAGCGTGTTCGTCGAGGTCGACGGGCAGTTGCTGCAGCAGGTTCGTGCGCCGTTCGCGCTGCCGCTGCCGGTGCAGGTACTGCCCGATGCCGGGCAACTGGAACAGGCAGTGGCGGCGGAGATCGCCGAGCTCTTCGACCTGGGCGAAGGGCCGTTGCTGCGCGCACGTTTGCTGCAGGTGAGCGAAGAAGACCATGTGCTGGTATTGACCCAGCACCACATCATTTCCGACGGCGCCTCGATGCAGTTGATGGTCGAGGAGCTGATCGACTGCTATGCCGCGTTCAGTCGTGGCCAGCAGCCCGAGCTGCCGGCGCTGCCGATCCAGTACGCCGACTATGCATTGTGGCAGCGCCAATGGATGGAGGCTGGCGAGCGCGAGCGCCAATTGGCCTACTGGACCACCCGCCTGGGCGGCGAGCAGCCGGTGCTGGAGCTGCCGCTGGATCGTCCGCGGCCAGCGCTGCAGAGCTGGCGTGGTGCACGCCTGGATATCGAACTGTCGGCCGAGCTGGGCAAGGGTTTGCAAGAGGTGGCGCGGCAGCAAGGGGCGACCCTGTACATGGTCCTGCTGGCGTCGTTCCAGGTGCTGTTGCACCGCTACAGCCGACAGCGCGATATCCGTGTCGGCGTGCCGATCGGCAACCGCAACCGCGCCGAGACCGAGCGCCTGATCGGCTTCTTCGTCAATACCCAGGTACTCAGCGCCGAAGTCGATGGTCAGGCGCCGTTCACCACATTGCTGCAACAGACCAAGGAGGCGGCGCTGGGGGCCCAGGAGCATCAGGACCTGCCGTTCGAGCAACTGGTCGAAGCCTTGGCGCCGGAGCGCAACCTCAGTCACAGTCCGTTGTTCCAGGTGCTGTTCAATCACCAGGCGCACCGTGGCGAGGGCCGGCAGGCCCATGAGCTGCCGGGGCTGCGAGTGGAATCGCTGAACTGGGAGAGCCAGACCGCGCAATTCGACCTGATGCTCGATACCCATGAAGAGCAGGGGCAGTTGTGGGCGTCGCTGACCTACGCGACCGACCTGTTTGACTGCACCACCATCGAGCGCCTGGCGGGCCACTGGCAGGCGTTGCTCGAAGGTATCGTCAGCGCCCCCGGCACGCGCGTCAGCGAGTTGCCGATGCTGAGCGCGGCGGAACGTGCCGCCACGCTGGCTGCCTGGAATACCGCCCCGGCCACCTTCACGCCGAGCCAGCCGCTGCATCGCCTGATCGAAGCCCAGGCGGCCCGCGCGCCGCAAGCGCCGGCGCTGGTCTGCGAAGGCGAACAGTTGAGCTATGCCGAGCTGAACCGCCGGGCCAACCAGGTCGCCCATGCGCTGATTGCCCGAGGCGTCGGCCCGGACGTGCTGGTGGGCCTGGCCGCACCGCGCTCGCTGGAGATGGTGGTCGGCCTGCTGGCCATCCTCAAGGCCGGTGGCGCCTACGTGCCGCTGGACCCGGCCTACCCGCTGGAGCGCCTGCACTACATGATCGAGGACAGCGGCCTGCAGTTGCTGCTCGGCCAGGGCGACCTCGGGCTGAGCCTGGCGCCGAACGTGCAAGTGCTGGACCTGGCCGCCGACTACACCGACTACGCAGGCTTGGCCGAGGTCAACCCGAACGTCGCGGTGGGCCTGGATAACCTGGCCTATGTCATCTACACCTCCGGCTCCACCGGCAAGCCGAAGGGCACCTTGCTGCCGCACCGCAACGTGCTGCGCCTGTTCGAGGCCACAAACGGCTGGTTCGGCTTCGGCCCGCAGGACTGCTGGACGCTGTTCCACTCCTACGCCTTCGACTTCTCGGTATGGGAGCTGTTCGGCGCCTTGCTGCATGGTGGCCGCCTGGTGATCGTGCCGCAGGATGTCAGCCGTTCGCCGGAGGCCTTCTACCAACTGCTGTGCGAGCAGCGGGTGACCGTGCTCAACCAGACGCCGTCGGCGTTCCGCCAGCTGATGCAGGTGGCCTGTGCCGAAGGCCAGCGCAGCGACCAGCAGCTGCGCTACGTGGTATTTGGCGGCGAGGCGCTGGAGGTCGGCAGCCTGCGCCCGTGGTTCGAGCGCTTCGGCGATCGTGCGCCGCAACTGGTCAACATGTACGGCATCACCGAAACCACGGTGCACGTGACCTACCGTCCATTGTCGCTGGCTGACCTGGCGCAGGGCGCGTCGAGCCCGATTGGCGTGCCGATCCCGGACCAGAGCCTGTACGTGCTCGACAGCGACCTCAACCCGGTGGCTGCCGGCTGTGTCGGCGAGCTGTACGTCGGCCGCCAGGGCCTGGCGCGTGGCTACCTCAAGCGCGCCGGGCTCAGCGCCACGCGCTTCATTCCCGACCCGTTCGGCGACAGCGGGGCGCGGCTGTACCGCAGTGGCGACCTGGCCCGCTGGCGCGCCGATGGGGTGATCGAGTACGTCGGGCGGATGGACCATCAGGTGAAGATCCGTGGCTTCCGCATCGAGCTGGGCGAGATCCAGGCGCGGCTGCAGGCGCTGCCCCAGGTGCGTGAGGCCGTGGTGCTGGCCCAGGAGGGGCCGAGCGGCACCCAGCTGGTCGGCTACCTGGTGGCCGGGCAAGCGGTGGCCGACCAGGCGGTCTGGCGCGAGGCGGTCAAGGCCGCGCTGCGCGAGGACCTGCCGGAGTACATGGTGCCGGCGCACCTGCTGTTGCTCGAGCGCATGCCGTTGACCGCCAACGGCAAGCTCGACCGCCGCGCCTTGCCGGCGGCGGATGCCAGCCTGCTGCAACAGGCCTATGTAGCCCCGCAAAGCGAAATGGAACAGCGCATTGCTGCTGTCTGGGCCGAGGTGCTGCGTCTGGAGCGGGTCGGCTTGAGCGACAACTTCTTCGAGTTGGGTGGCGACTCGATCATTTCCATCCAGGTGGTCAGCCGTGCCCGTCAGGCCGGTATTCATTTCACCCCCAAGCAGCTGTTCCAGCACCAGACCGTGCAGGGCCTGGCCCGTGTGGCGCGCGAGGGCGGCGCGGCGCCGCGTATCGACCAGGGCGCGGTGCAGGGCGGCATGCCGCTGCTGCCGGTACAGCAGTGGTTCTTCGGCGAAGTGACCGACCAGGCGCACCACTGGAACCAGTCAGTGCTGCTGCGTCCCACTCGGGTCTTGCAGGCGGCCACCGTCGAGGCGGCCTTGCAGGCTCTGCTGGTGCAGCACGATGCGTTGCGCCTGCGCTTTACCCGCGAGCAGGGGCAGTGGCAGGCCAGTCACGGTCAGCCTGGCCAGGCCAAGGACCTGCTCTGGCAGCGGCAGGCCGCCGACCAGGACGCGCTGCTGGCACTGTGTGAAGCGGCGCAACGCAGCCTGAGCCTGGAAGGGCCGCTGCTGCGTGCTGTGCTGGTCGGCATGGGTGACGGCAGCCAACGCTTGCTGCTGGTGATCCACCACCTGGTCATCGACGGCGTGTCCTGGCGCGTGCTGTTCGAGGACCTGCAACAGGCCTGCGCGCAACTGGATGCGCAGCAGCCTGTGCGGCTGCCGGCAAAAACCAGTGCCTACAAGGCCTGGGCCGAGCGGTTGGGGGAGCACGCCCATAGTGACGCCATGGCGCGCGAGCTGGCCTGGTGGCAAGGCCAGCTGGCCGATGCTCCGCAGGACCTGCCGTGCGCCAATCCGGCCGGCGGCCAGCAGAACCGCCATGCCCGCAGCCTGCATACGCGGCTGGACAGCGAGCTCACCCGGCAGTTGCTGCAGCAGGCCCCGGCGGCTTACCGCACCCAGGTCAACGACCTGCTGCTGACCGCGCTGGCCCGGGTGGTGTGCCGCTGGAGCGCGCAGCACACCGCGCTGATCCAACTTGAAGGGCATGGCCGCGAAGACCTGTTCGACGACATCGACCTGACTCGCACCGTCGGCTGGTTCACTACCTTGTTCCCGCTGGCCCTCACGCCTGCGCAGGACCTGGCGGGCTCGATCAAGGCGGTCAAGGAGCAACTGCGCGCCGTCCCCGCCAAGGGCATCGGCTACGGCATGCTCCGCCACCTGGGCGATGCGGCGGTGCAGGCCGGTCTTGCCGCGTTGCCGGTGCCGCGTATCACCTTCAACTATCTGGGGCAGTTCGATGGCAGTTTCGACGCCGAGCAGGGTGCACTGTTCGTCCCGGTCGGCGAGCCGCGCGGCGAGGAGCAGAGCCCGGCGGCGCCGCTGGGCAACTGGCTGATGCTCAATGGGCAGGTCTACGGTGGTGAACTGACCATCGCCTGGACCTACAGCCACGAGATGTTCTCTGCGGCCACGGTCCAGGCCTTGGCCGATGACTACGCTGCCGAGCTGAAGGCGCTCATTGCCCATTGCTGCGACCCGCACCATGCCGGTGTCACGCCCTCGGACTTCCCGCTGGCACGCCTGGATCAGGCGCACCTCGACCAGTTGCTGGACGATCCGCGCGCGGTCGAGGATGTCTATCCGTTGTCGCCGATGCAACAGGGCATGCTGTTCCATAGCCTGTATGGCCAGGGCAACGGCGACTATATCAACCAGATGCGGGTGACCGTGGAAGGCTTGCAGGTCGAGCGTTTCCGTGCAGCCTGGCAGGCGTCGGCCGATGCCCAGCCGATCCTGCGCAGTCGCTTCGCCTGGGAAGGTGACATCGGCCAGCCGCTGCAGATCGTCCAGCGCCAGGTCCAGGTGCCGTTCGACTACCTCGACTGGCATGCCGAGGCCGAGCCTGGCGCACGCCTGGACGCCCTGGCCGAGGCCGAGCGCGCACGTGGTTTCGACCTGCGTGAGGCGCCGTTGCTGCGTATGACCGTGGTGCGCACCGGCGAGCAATGCTTCGAGCTGATCTACACCAACCATCACATTCTCATGGACGGCTGGAGCAACTCCCAGTTGATGGGGGAAGTGCTGCAGCGTTATGCCGGCCAGGCGCCGGCCCAGGCCGGGCGTTACCGCGACTACATCGACTGGTTGCAGCGCCAGGATCCGGCGCTCAGCGAAGCGTTCTGGCGCGAGCGCCTGGCCGAGCTGGAGGCGCCCACACGTTTGGCCCAGGGCCTGCAAGCCGAGCCTGGCAGCGGGTACGCCAGCCATGTGCGGCTGGTCGACGCCGAGCGCACGCAGCGCCTGGAAGCCTTCGCCCGCCAGCAGAAGGTCACTGTCAACACCCTGCTGCAAGCAGCCTGGCTACTGCTGTTGCAGCGCTACAGCGGGCAGGCCACGGTGGCCTTCGGCGCCACTGTGGCGGGCCGGCCGCTGGAGCTGCCGGGTATCGAGCAGCAGATCGGTCTGTTCATCAATACCCTGCCGGTGATCGCCACCCCACAGCCGGCCCAGTCCGTGGCCGACTGGCTGCAGGCAGTGCAGGCGCTCAACCTTGGCTTGCGTGAGCATGAGCACACGCCCTTGTTCGATATCCAGCGCTGGGCCGGGCAGGGCGGTGACGCGCTGTTCGACAGCCTGCTGGTGTTCGAGAACTACCCGGTGGCCGAGGCCCTGGAGCGTGGCGCGCCACAGGAGTTGCGCTTCGGCAGCGTCGACAGTCGCGAGCAGACCAACTACCCGCTGACCCTGGGCGTGAACCTGGGCGGTACCCTGGAGCTGCACTACAGCTTCATGCGTGCCCATTTCGATGAGGCGGCCATTGTCCGCCTGGACCAGCAACTGGTCGGCCTGATGGAGCAGTTCAGCCAGGCGCCCGCTGCGGCGTTGGGCAACCTGAGCCTGCTCGATAGCCAGGCCCGGCAGGCTTTGGCCGTGGCCAACGCGCCGCAGCCATGGCAGGACGGCTTGCTGGTGCACCAACGCATCGCGGCCCAGGCCGCGCGCCGGCCTCAGGCTCCAGCGGTACTGTTCGGTGACCAGGTGCTGGACTTCGCCAGCCTGGAGCGTCAGGCCAACCAACTGGCCCATCGCCTGGTCGCCGAAGGCGTAGGCGCCGAGATCCGTGTCGGCGTGGCCTTGCCCCGTGGGCCGCAGGTGATCGTGGCCTTGCTCGCCGTGCTCAAGGCCGGTGGCGCCTATGTGCCGCTGGACGCCAGCTATCCGGCCGAGCGCCTGGCCTACCTGATGCAGGACTCTGGTATCGCCCTGTTGCTCAGCGACTCGACGTTGCGCGGGCAACTGCCGCTGCCGGCGGCGTTGGCTGCCCTCTATCTCGACCAGCTCGACCTGGCCGCACAGCCGACCCATGCGCCGCGAACAGTCGTGCAGCCGCAGAGCCTGGCCTATGTGATCTACACCTCCGGTTCCACCGGCAAGCCCAAGGGTGTGTGCGTCGAGCACGGCCCGCTGGCGATGCACTGCGAAGCCATCGGCCGGCGCTATGCCATGGTCGAGGACGATTGCGAGCTGCACTTCATGTCGTTTGCCTTCGACGGCGCTCATGAGCGCTGGCTCACCGCGTTGACCCATGGCAGCCGCCTGCTGTTGCGGGATGACAGCCTCTGGGAGCCAGGCCAGACCTGCGCGCGCATGCGTGAGCACGGCGTGACCGTGGCGGCGTTCCCGCCAGCGTACCTGTTGCAGATAGCCGAGCACGTCGAGCTGCATGGCCAGGCGCCGAAGGCGCGCATTTACTGCTTCGGCGGCGACGCGGTGCCGCGTGACAGCTATCAGCGCGTGCATGCCGCCCTGGCGCCGGAGCACATCATCAATGGCTACGGCCCGACCGAGACGGTGGTGACCCCGCTGATCTGGAAAGCCGACCGCGCGACCGACTGCGGCGCTGCCTACGCACCGATCGGCACGCGTATCGGCGACCGTCGCACCTACGTGCTGGCCGCCGACCTGAGCCTGCTGCCAGCCGGCCTGCAGGGTGAGCTGTACCTTGGTGGCCATGGGCTGGCCCGTGGCTACCTGGACCGGCCGGGCATGACCGCCGAGCGCTTCGTGCCCGACCCGCATGGCGAGCCGGGCGCGCGCCTGTACCGCAGTGGCGACCTGGTACGCGAGCGCCGCGATGGCGTGTTCGACTACCAGGGGCGCGTGGACAACCAGGTGAAAATTCGCGGTTTCCGCGTTGAACTGGGCGAAGTCGAGGCCCGCCTGCTGGCCCAGGCGGGTGTGCGCGATGCCGCCGTGGTCGCCCGGCCAGGCCCGAGCGGCCAGCAGTTGGTCGGTTATGTGGTGGCGTCGCAGCCAGGTCAGGCTGATGCCGCGTGGTGCGACGCGCTCAGGGCGAGCCTGCGCGACGTGCTGCCGGACTATATGGTTCCGGCGCATGTCCTGGCGCTTGCCAGCATGCCGCTGACCCCCAACGGCAAGCTTGACCGCAAGGCGCTGCCCCAACCTGAGGCCGGTCAGTCCCGACAGGATCACCAGCCACCGCGTACCGCGCTGGAGCAGACGGTGGCGGCGATCTGGGCCGATGTGCTCAAGCTGCCGCAGGTGGGCTTGCACGATCACTTCTTCGAGCTGGGTGGTCATTCGTTGCTGGCCACCCAGGTCGTCGCCCGGGTGCGTCACGCTTTGCAGGTCGAGGTGGCGCTGCGCACCTTGTTCGAGCATGGCACCCTGCAAGCGTTCTGCGCCCAGCTGTCTGAGTCTGCCAACGCAGCGGTTCCCGCCATCGGCCTGGCCGATCGCTCGCGGGCGCTGGCCTTGTCCTATGCCCAGGAGCGTCAGTGGTTCCTCTGGCAGCTGGCCCCGGACAGCGCCGCCTACCATATTCCGGTGGCCCTGCGCCTGCGCGGGGCATTGCGTGTCGAAGCCCTGCGCCGGGCGTTCGAACACCTGGTGGCGCGGCACGAGAGCCTGCGCACGGTGTTCGTGCATGCACAGGGGCGTACCGAGCAGGTGATACAGGCGCCGTATGCCTTCGAGCTGCCGCTAGAGGTGCTGGCCGATGCCAGCGATGCCGCGCTGCTGCCGCGGGTGGAACAGGAGGTCGCACGGCCGTTCGACCTCGCGCAGGGCCCGCTGCTGCGCGCCTGCCTGTTGCGCCAGGGCCGCGATGAACATGTGCTGGTGCTGGTGATGCATCACATCGTCAGCGATGGTGTGTCGATGCAGGTCATGGTCGACGAACTGGTGGCCCTGTACGACGCCTTTGACCAGGGGCAGGCACCGCGCCTTGCGCCGCTGCCGATCCAGTACGCTGACTATGCCGCCTGGCAGCGCCAGTGGATGGACGCTGGTGAGCGTGAGCGGCAGCTGACCTATTGGGTCGAACGCCTGGGTGGCACCCAGCCTGTGCTCGAACTGCCGCTGGATCACCCGCGCCCGGCGATGCGCAGCCAAGCCGGTGCCAGTTTGACGCTGGCCCTGCCCGGTGAGCTGCAGCAGGCGTTGCGTGCACTGGCCAGGCAACAGGGGGTGACGCTGTTCATGCTGTTGCTGGCGGCTTACCAGACGTTGCTGCACCGCTACAGCGGCCAGTCCGACATCCGTGTCGGTGTGCCGATCGCCAACCGCAACCATGCCCGCACCGAAGGCATGATCGGCTTCTTCGTCAACACCCAGGTGCTCAAGGCCGAGTTCGCGCCGCAGGCGACCTTTGCCGCGCTGCTGGGCCAGGTGCGCCAGGCGGCGCTGGAGGCCCAGGCCTACCAGGACCTGCCGTTCGAGCAACTGGTCGAGGCCCTGGCGCCGGAGCGCAACCTCAGCCACAGCCCGCTGTTCCAGGCACTGTTCAACTACCAGAGCGGCGCACGCCGTGGCCAGGGCGCGCAACAAGCGCATGCCTTGAGCGTCGAAGGGCTGCAATGGGATACCGGTGTCGCTCAGTTCGACCTGACCTTGGATGTGTTCGACAGCGAAGAGGGCATGCTGGCCTCGTTGGTGTATGCCACCGACCTGTTCGAGCGCTCGACCATCGAGCGGCTGTCCACCCACTTCATCAACCTGTTGCAAGGCATCGTCGAGCAACCGCACCAACCGGTGGCCGAACTGCCGTTGCTGGCGGCCGCCGAGCGCGAGCGCACCCTGCTCACGTGGAACGCCACCGCTGAACAGTACCCGCTGCAGCAGAGCATCCAGCAACTGATCGAAGCCCAGGTGCAGCGCACCCCGGATGCCCCGGCGCTGGCCTTCGGCGAGGTGCGCCTGAGCTACGCCCAGCTCAACGCCCGCGCCAACCGCCTGGCCCATCGCCTGATCGCCCTGGGTGTCGGCGCGGATGTGCTGGTGGGCATCGCGGTGGAGCGTTCGGTGGAGATGGTGGTCGGTTTGCTGGCCATCCTCAAGGCCGGTGGCGCCTATGTGCCGCTGGACCCGGACTACCCCGAAGACCGCCTGCGCTACATGCTCGAGGACAGCGGCGTGCAGTTGCTGCTGACCCAGAGCCACCTGCAACTGCCGCTGGCCGAAGGCGTGCAGACCCTGGCGCTGGACCTGGAGCCGGGCGCCGATGACGTGCGCAACCCGAACGTGGCGGTGGCCCCTGAAAACCTGGCGTATGTGATCTACACCTCCGGCTCCACAGGCCGGCCGAAAGGCGCGGGCAACCGCCATTCGGCCCTGGTCAACCGACTGTGCTGGATGCAACAGGCCTACCGGCTGGATGCCCGCGACAGCGTGTTGCAGAAAACGCCGTTCAGCTTCGACGTGTCGGTATGGGAGTTCTTCTGGCCCTTGATGACCGGTGCGCGGCTGGTGGTTGCCGCGCCAGGTGATCACCGCGACCCGGCCCGCCTGGTCGAGCTAATCACCAGCGAAAACATCACCACGCTGCACTTCGTGCCGTCGATGCTCCAGGCGTTCCTGCAAGACAGCGGCGTGCCGCGCTGCACGAGCCTTGCGCGCATCGTCTGCAGTGGCGAAGCACTGCCGGCCGATGCCCAGCAGCAGGTGTTCGCCAAGCTGCCGAAGGCGGGCCTGTACAACCTGTATGGCCCGACCGAGGCGGCCATCGACGTGACCCACTGGACCTGCCGCGAGGAAGGGCGGGACAGCGTGCCGATCGGCGAGCCGATCGCCAACCTGGCCTGCTACATCCTCGATGCCGAGCTGCAACCGGTGCCGGTGGGGGTGCTGGGCGAGCTGTACCTGGCCGGCGCAGGCCTGGCGCGCGGTTACCACCGCCGCCCGGGGCTGACTGCCGAGCGTTTCGCCGTGAGCCCATACGGCAATGGCGAGCGCATGTACCGCACCGGTGACCTGGCGCGCTACCGCGCGGATGGGGTGATCGAGTACGCCGGGCGTATCGACCACCAGGTCAAGCTGCGTGGCCTGCGCATCGAACTGGGTGAGATCGAGGCGCGTCTGCTGGAGCACGACCTGGTGCGTGAAGCCGTGGTGACGGTGCCGGACGGCAAGCAGTTGGTCGGTTATGTGGTGCTGGCCGGCGAGGCCGCCGATTGGCAGGCACAACTGGCCGAGCACCTGCGCCGTGGCCTGCCGGACTACATGGTGCCGAACCAGTGGCTGGCACTGGACAGCCTGCCGCTGTCGCCCAATGGCAAGCTCGACCGCAAGGCCTTGCCTGCCGTGGATGCTGCGCAATCGCAGCGTGCCTACGTGGCGCCGCAGAGTGAACTGGAACAACAGGTCGCGGCGATCTGGGCGCAGGTGCTCGGGCTTGAGCGGGTCGGCCTGGCGGACAACTTCTTCGAACTGGGCGGGCATTCCCTGCTGGTGATCAATATCGTGTCGCGTATTCAACTCGAACTGGGGCTGAAACTGGTCCCGCAGCTGCTGTTCCAATACCCGGTGCTCGGTGCACTGGTGGCGCAACTGCAAGCCACCGGCGCACAGGTGCAGGATGCGACCCTGAGCCGTCTGGAAGGCCTGCTCGACGACATGGAGGGGCTGTGATGGACAGTACCGTTGCCGCGCGGATCGCTCGCCGCTTCATCACCTTGCCCCTGGACAAGCGTGCGCTGTACCTGGAGAAGATGCTGGCCGAGGGCGTGTCCCCGGCCAACCTGCCGATCCCCGAGGTGCAGTCGGCCTTCGAGCAACTGCCGCTGTCCTTCGCCCAGGAGCGCCAGTGGTTCCTCTGGCAGCTGGAGCCGCACAGCAGTGCCTATCACATCCCCATGGCCCTGCGGCTGCGCGGCCGGCTGGATCGCCAAGCGCTGCAAGGTGCCTTCGAGCGGTTGGTGGAACGGCATCAGACGCTGCGCACCCGCTTCGTCTTCGACCAGACGCGCCCATTGCAGGTGATCGACCCCGGGGCCGGGTTGGCTATCGCCCATGAGGTGGTCGGGCCGCTGGACTTGGCACAACTGGAGGCCCGGGTGGCCGAGGAAACCCGCCACCCGTTCGACCTCGAGGCGGGGCCGCTGCTGCGGGTCCGCCTGCTGGAGCTGGCGCCCGACGACCATGTGCTGGTACTGACTCAGCACCATATCGTTTCCGATGGCGTGTCGATGCAGGTGATGGTCGGCGAGCTGATCGCCCTGTATGCCGGCTTGAGCCTCGGCCAGGCGCCGACGCTGGCGCCGCTGCCGATCCAGTACGCCGACTATGCCCTGTGGCAGCGCCACTGGATGGAGGCGGGCGAGCGTGATCGCCAGCTGGCCTACTGGACCGAGCGCCTGGGCGCGCAGCAACCGGTGCTGGAACTGCCGCTGGATCACGCGCGGCCGGCGCAGCCCAGCTACCGTGGCGCGCGCTGCAACCTGCAACTGCCGGCGGCCTTGAGTCATGCCCTGCACGCCTTGGCCCGGGCCGAGGGTGGCACCTTGTTCATGCTGCTGCTGGCGGCATTGCATGCGTTGTTGCACCGCTACAGCGGCCAGCACGATATCCGCATCGGGGTGCCCAGCGCCAACCGCAACCGGGTCGAGACCGAAGGGCTGATCGGTTACTTCGTCAACACTCAGGTGATTCGTGCCCAGGTCGCCGGCGAGCAGCCCTTCGTCGAATTGTTACGCCAGGTGCGCCAGCACGCGTTGGATGCCCAGGCCTATCAGGAGCTGCCGTTCGAGCAACTGGTCGAGGCCCTGGCGCCGGAGCGCACCCTGGGGCTCAACCCGCTGTTTCAGGTGATGTTCAACCACCAAGCGGCCGGCCGTGGCGGGGCGACCAGCGCGCGCCTGGGCGACCTGCAGATCGAAGGCGTGGACAGTGTCACCGAAGTGGCCCAACTGGACCTGACCCTGGAGACCCGCGAATCGCCAGAGGGATTGGAGGCGTCGTTCATCTATGCCACCGACCTGTTCGAGCGCTCGACCATCGAGCGGCTGTCCACCCACTTCATCAACCTGTTGCAAGGCATCGTCGAGCAACCGCACCAACCGGTGGCCGAACTGCCATTGCTGGCGGCCGCCGAGCGCGAGCGCACCCTGGTCACGTGGAACGCCACCGCTGAACAGTACCCGCTGCAGCAGAGCATCCAGCAACTGATCGAAGCCCAGGTGCAGCGCACCCCGGATGCCCCGGCGCTGGCCTTCGGCGAGGTGCGCCTGAGCTACGCCCAGCTCAACGCCCGCGCCAACCGCCTGGCCCATCGCCTGATCGCCCTGGGTGTCGGCGCGGATGGGCTGGTGGGCATCGCGGTGGAGCGTTCGGTGGAGATGGTGGTCGGCCTGCTGGCCATCCTCAAGGCCGGTGGCGCCTACGTGCCGCTGGACCCGGAATACCCCGAAGACCGCCTGCGCTACATGCTCGAGGACAGCGGCGTGCAGCTGCTGCTGACCCAGAGCCACCTGCAACTGCCGCTGGCCGAAGGCGTGCAGACCCTGGCGCTGGACCTGGAGCCGGGCGCCGATGACGTGCGCAACCCGAACGTGGCGGTGGCCCCTGAAAACCTGGCGTATGTGATCTACACCTCCGGCTCCACAGGCCGGCCGAAAGGCGCGGGCAACCGCCATTCGGCCCTGGTCAACCGACTGTGCTGGATGCAACAGGCCTACCGGCTGGATGCCCGCGACAGCGTGTTGCAGAAAACGCCGTTCAGCTTCGACGTGTCGGTATGGGAGTTCTTCTGGCCCTTGATGACCGGTGCGCGGCTGGTGGTTGCCGCGCCGGGTGATCATCGCGACCCGGCCCGCCTGGTCGAGCTGATCACCAGCGAAAACATCACCACGCTGCACTTCGTGCCGTCGATGCTGCAGGCGTTCCTGCAAGACAGCGGCGTGCCGCGCTGCACGAGCCTTGCGCGCATCGTCTGCAGTGGCGAAGCGCTGCCGGTCGATGCCCAGCAGCAGGTGTTCGCCAAGCTGCCGAAGGCGGGCCTGTACAACCTGTACGGCCCGACCGAGGCGGCCATCGACGTGACCCACTGGACCTGCCGTGAGGAAGGGCGGGACAGCGTGCCGATCGGCGAGCCGATCGCCAACCTGGCCTGCTACATCCTCGATGCCGAGCTGCAACCGGTGCCGGTGGGCGTGCTGGGCGAGCTGTACCTGGCCGGCGCAGGCCTGGCGCGCGGTTACCACCGCCGCCCAGGGCTGACCGCCGAGCGTTTCGCCGTGAGCCCATACGGCAATGGCGAGCGCATGTACCGCACCGGTGACCTGGCGCGCTACCGCGCGGACGGGGTGATCGAGTACGCCGGGCGTATCGACCACCAGGTCAAGCTGCGTGGCCTGCGCATCGAGCTGGGTGAGATCGAGGCGCGTCTGCTGGAGCACGACCTGGTGCGTGAAGCCGTGGTGACGGTGCCGGACGGCAAGCAGCTGGTCGGTTATGTGGTGCTGGCCGGCGAGGCCGCCGATTGGCAGGCACAACTGGCCGAGCACCTGCGCCGCGGCCTGCCGGACTACATGGTGCCGAACCAGTGGCTGGCACTGGACGGCCTGCCGCTGTCGCCCAACGGCAAGCTCGACCGCAAGGCCTTGCCTGCCGTGGATGCTTCCCTTGTGCAAAAGGTCTACGAGGCCCCGGCCAATGCGCGTGAGCACCGCCTGGCCGCAGTCTGGGCTGATGTGTTGCGCCTTGAACGGGTCGGGGTGAACGACAACTTCTTCGAGCTTGGAGGCGATTCCATTGTCTCGATTCAGGTCGTCGGACGTGCGCGCCAGCAGGGCCTGCACTTCACGCCCAAGGAGCTGTTCCAGCACCAGACCGTGCGCGGCCTGGCAGCGGTGCTGCGCGAAGGCGAGGGCGCGGTGAAGGCCGAGCAGGGGCCGCAGGTCGGGAGTATGCCGTTGCTGCCGTTCCAGCAGTGGTTCTTCGCCCAGCGCATGAGCGAGCCGCAGCACTGGAACCAGTCGCTGTTGTTGCGCGGCACCGAAACGGTGGATGCCGCCGCATTGGAGCAGGCGCTGCTGGCACTGTACGCCCAGCACGACGCCCTGCGCCTGCGCTTTGCCGACGGCAGCGCCGAGCACGGTCCGCTGCAACCGGCCCAGCCGTTGCTGTGGCGTGCCTCACTGCGCAGCGCCGAGGAAATCGAGGCGACCTGCGAAGAGGCCCAGCGTAGCCTGGACCTGGCCCAGGGCCCGCTGTTGCGTGCAGTGCTGATCGAGCTGGCCGACGGTGGTCAGCGCCTGCTGCTGGTGATCCACCACCTGGTGGTCGATGGCGTGTCCTGGCGCGTGCTGCTGGAAGACCTGCACGATGCCTACCGCCAGGCCCTGGCGGGCAGCACGCCGAAACTGCCGGCCAAGACCAGCGCCTTCAAGGCCTGGGGCGAACGCCTGCAGCAGCATGCCGCAAGCCTGGACAACGAGCTGGCCTACTGGCAAGGGCAACTGGCCGGTGCGCCGCAGGGCCTGCCCGAGGCCGAGCCGGGCGCCAGCGTGCAGAACCGTCACCGCCAGAGCGTGCAGGCACGCCTGGGTGCCGAGCTGACCCGGCGCTTGCTGCAACAGGCCCCGGCGGCCTACCGCACCCAGGTCAACGACCTGCTGCTGACTGCCTTGGCCCGGGTGGTGTGCCGCTGGAGCGGCGCCGATTCGGCGCTGGTGGAGCTGGAAGGGCATGGCCGCGAAGACCTGTTCGACGACATCGACCTGAGCCGTACGGTGGGCTGGTTCACCAGCGCCTACCCGGTGCGGCTGACCCCGGCCGCCGAGCTTGGCGCCTCGATCAAGCAGGTCAAGGAACAGCTGCGCGGCGTGCCGCACAAAGGCATCGGTTTCGGTGTTTTGCGCTACCTGGGCGACGAGGCTGCGCGCACGTGCCTGGCCGAGCTGCCGGTGCCGCGCATCACTTTCAACTACCTGGGCCAGCTCGATGGCCAGTTCGATGAGCGGGCGCTGTTCGTGCCGGCCGCCGAAAGCGCAGGTGAGGAGCAGAGCCCGCTGGCGCCGCTGGGCAACTGGCTGGTGCTCAATGGCCAGGTGTATGGCGGCGAGCTGAGCCTGGCGTTCAGCTTCAGCGGGCAGATGTTCGCCCGCGCGACCATCGAGCGGCTGGCGCGGGCCTACGAGGCGGAGCTGGCGGCGCTGGTCGAGCACTGCCAGGCACCGCAAGGGCTGACGCCGTCGGACTTCCCGCTGGCGGGCCTGAGCCAGGCGCAACTCGACGCACTGCCGGTGGCGGTGGCCGAAATCGAAGACATCTACCCACTGTCGCCAATGCAGCAGGGCATGCTGTTCCACAGCCTGTCCGACGCAGGCGACGACCTGTACGTCAACCAGCTCAGCCTGCCGGTCGCGGGGCTCGAGCAAGAGCGCTTCCGCGCCGCCTGGCAGCATGTGATCGGCCGTCACGAGATCCTGCGTACGTCCTTCCACTGGGAAGGCGGCCAGAGCGCGCCGTTGCAGGTGGTGCACCGTCACGTCGACGTGGCGATGACCGTGCTCGACTGGCGGGCACGAACCTTTACCGCCGCCGACCTTGAGGCGGTCGCCCGCGCGCAGCGTGGCTTCGACCTCGGCCAGGTGCCGCTGCAACGCCTGTTGCTGGTGCGCACGGGCGACGCCGAGCACCAGTTGGTGTGGACCAGCCACCATATCCTCATGGACGGCTGGAGCAGCTCGCAGTTGTTCGGCGAGGTGCTGCAGCACTACGCCAGCGGTGAAGTGACCGGCGACAGCGGCCGCTACCGTGACTTCATCGCCTGGTTGCAGGCGCAGGATCAGGGGCGCCTGCAGGACTACTGGCAGGGCCGTCTGCGCCTGCTCGACGCGCCGACCCAACTGAGCCAGTCGATTCACCCGCGGCACACTGCCGACCTGCCGGGGCACGAGGCGTTGTACACCCGTTGGGACGCCCAGCGCACCGCCGCCTTGCAGCAGCACTGCCGGGCCCAGGGCATTACCGCCAACACCCTGATCCAGGGCGCCTGGCTGTTGCTGCTGCAGCGTTACACCGGCCAGCGCAGCGTGGCCTTCGGCGCTACGGTGGCCGGTCGCCCCGAGAGCCTGGCCAACGCGCAGCACATGCTTGGCCTGTTCATCAACACCTTGCCGGTGATCCAGACCCTCGAGCCGACACAACGCCTGGATCAGTGGCTGCAGCAGCTGCAGGCCGACAACCTGGACCTGCGCGAGCACGCCCATGCGCCGCTGGCTGACATCCAGCGTTGGTCGGGGCAGGGTGGCCAGGCCCTGTTCGACAGTATCATCGTGTTCGAGAACTACCCCATCGACCAACGCCTGGAGCAGGCCCAGGGCGGCCTGCGCTTCGGCGCCTCGAGCAGCCACGACGTCACCAACTTCCCCATGGACCTGGCGGTAACCCTCGGCGAGACCCTGGCCATCGAGTACCTGTCCCTGCGTAGCCACTTCACGGCCGAGGCCGTACAGGGCATTCGCGCACTGATGGAGACCCTGCTGCAGTCGATGATCGACAGCCCTGCCGAATGCATCGGCAACCTGCAACGGCTCAGCCCGGCGCAGTCTCAGGCGCTCGACGCCTGGGGCGCGGTGCCGGCGCAGACCGGCGAGCCGGTGATGCTGGCCCAGCTGATCGCTCGCCAGGCGGCTGCGCGGCCCGAGGCCATCGCCGCCGAGTGTGCCGGCCAGAGCCTCAGCTACGCGGCGCTGGAGGCCCGTTCCGACGTGCTGGCGCGGCAACTGCTCGCCCGTGGTGCCGGCCCGGAGGTACTGGTGGGCGTAGCCCTGGAACGCTCGGTGGACATGCTGGTGGCCCTGTTGGCGGTGTTCAAGAGCGGTGCGGCTTATGTGCCGCTGGACCTGGACTACCCGGCCGAACGCCTGGCCTTCATGATCCAGGACTCCGGCATGCGCCAGCTGATCGGTCGTGCCGACCTGGGGCAGCGCCTGCCCCTGCCCGTGGGCCTGGAACCGCTCGACCCGGCGACCCTGGCGTGCGAAGCCGGTACGCCGGCCAGCGTGTTCCCGGTGCCGGGCGAGCACAGCCTGGCCTACTTGATCTACACCTCTGGCTCGACCGGTGTGCCCAAGGGCGTGGCGGTCAGCCACGGACCTTTGAGCATGCATTGCCAGGCCATCGCCGAACTCTACGAGATGCAGGCCGGCACCCGAGAGCTGCACTTCATGTCGTTCGCCTTCGACGGTGCCCACGAGCGCTGGCTAACCACGCTGGCGGTGGGCGGTACGCTGATCTTGCGCGACAACGAACTGTGGACGCCCCAGCAGACTTGCGAGGCGCTGAGCCGGGGCCGGGTCGACATCGCCTGCTTCCCGCCCGCCTACCTGAAGCAGGTGGCCGAATATGTGCAGCGCAGCGGTGTCGAGCCGCCCCCGGTGCGTATCTACTGCCTGGGCGGCGACGCCGTGCCGGAGCAGACCTTGGCCGAGGTGCGCGAGGTGCTGCGGCCACGCTACATCACCAATGGCTATGGGCCGACTGAAACGGTGGTCACGCCGATGCTCTGGAAGGCCTCGGCCGAAGAGCCCTGCGGCGCGGCCTACGCACCCATCGGCCGAGTCGTGGGGCAGCGCTCGCTACGGGTGCTGGACGATGACCTCAACCCATTGCCGGTCGGTTTTGCCGGGCAGCTGTTCATCGGTGGCCATGGCGTGGCTCGCGGCTATCACCAGCGGCCATCGATCACTGCCGAGCGGTTCGTGCCCGACCCGTTCGGTGAGCCCGGGGCGCGTTTCTACCGTTCCGGTGACCTGGTGCGCCTGCGTCAAAGCGGAATACTGGACTACGTCGGGCGTCTGGATCACCAGGTGAAGGTGCGGGGCTTCCGCATCGAGCTGGGCGAGATCGAAGCCAGCCTGCGCCAGCAACCGGGTGTCGGCGATGCCGTGGTGATCGCTCGCGACGGTGTTTCCGGCAAGCAGTTGATCGGCTACGTGGCGGCCAGCGCCGAGGTTCGCGGCGATCAGCTCAAGGCCGCCCTGGCCGAAACGCTGCCGGCCTACATGGTGCCGTTGCAGGTGATCTGCCTGGAGCGCCTGCCGGTCTCGCCCAATGGCAAGCTCGACCGCAAGGCCCTGCCGGAGCCCACCTTCGACCTGGCCAGCCATGTGCCCCCGCGCTGCGAGGAGGAACAATGGATGGCGCAGATCTGGGCCGAGGTGCTGCAGGTGGAGCAGGTGGGGATCACCGATAACTTCTTCGAGCTGGGCGGCGATTCGATTCTCAGCCTGCAGGTGATTTCGCGGGTGCGCAACCATGCGCAACTGAAACTGGAGCTCAAGCTGCGCGACCTGATGCGTTGCCAGACCATCGCCAACCTGTTCGACCAGCAGGGCGTGTCGCGGGTCAGCGGCGAGCAGCAGGCCGTGGTGGTGGAGGGCGCCTTCCCGCTGATCCCGATCCAGGAGTGGTTCTTCACCGCGCAAACCCATGCGCCGGAACACTTCAACCAGGCCTTGATCCTGCGTGCCAACCAGCCACTGGATGCGCAGGCGCTGGAGCGCACGCTGACCTGCATGCTCGGCCAGCACGATGCCCTGCGCCTGCGTTTCAGCCACGAGCAGGGGCGCTGGATCCAGCGTTACCAGCCGTTGCAGGAGTGCCTGCAGCGCCTTGGCGATGACCCGCTGCTGTGGGTGCGCGAGGTGGCCGACGAAGAAGCGCTGGAGGACCTGGCCAATGAACTGCAACGCAGCCTGGACCTGGCCCAGGGGCCACTGATGCGCGGCTTGCTGGCGACCCTGGGTAATGGCCAGGTACGCCTGCTGCTGGTGATCCACCACCTGGTGATCGACGGTGTGTCCTGGCGTGTGCTGCTGCAGGACTTGCAGGAGGCCTACCAGGCCTTGCTCGCCGACCGGGAGCCGCGGTTGCCGCAGCGCACCAGCAGCTTCGGTGAATGGGCCGCTGGCCTGGCCGGCCATGCGGTGACCCTGCGCGAACGTGAGCTCGACTACTGGGTGGCGCAGCTCGACCGCCAGGACGGGCCGCTGCGCTGTGACAACCCACGTGGCGGCAACCTCATGTGCCACCGCGAAGAGGCCGCGTTCAGCCTGGATGCGCAACGGACGGCACAGTTGCTCAAGGAGGCGCCCGCAGCCTACCAGACGCAGATCAACGACCTGCTGCTGACTGCGCTGAGCCGGGCCCTGTGCCAATGGGACGACAGTGCGTCGGCGCTGGTGCTGCTGGAAGGCCATGGCCGCGAGGATCTTTTCGAGCAACTGGACCTGAGCCGTACCCTGGGCTGGTTCACCAGCATGTATCCGGTACGCCTGAGCCCGCTGGCCGACCCCGGGGCGTCGATCGTGGCGGTTCGCGAGCAGTTGGCCCAGGTGCCCGACAAGGGCATCGGCTACGGGGTGCTGCGCCACATGGACGAACCGTGGGTGCGCGCGCGCCTGGCCGAGCTGCCGCAGGCGCAGGTCACCTTCAACTACCTGGGGCAGCTCGACCAGAGCTTCGATGCCGAGCAGGCGCTGTTCCTGCCCGCGCCGGAGAGCGTGGGCGACAGCTTCTCGCAGCAGGCGAGCCTGGCCAACTGGCTCGAAGTGGTGGGCCAGGTGTTCGACGGCAAGCTGTCGTTCCGCTGCATCTACAGCAACCGACGCTTCCGCCAGGGCACCATCACGGCCTTCATGGACCAGTTCCAGGCCGAGTTGACGCTGGTGATCGAGCACTGCCTGCAGGTCCAGGCCAACTGAATTTTCCTTCTTCTGACAGGCCGGATGCGGGTGCGTCCGGCCCAGGAACCGAGTCATGCCACTGAACCCTGAAATTGCCGAATTCCTCGACCTGGTCGACGCCAGCCCTGGCGATGGCCAGTCCATGGCCTTCCACCGCTCGACCCCCGCCCAGGCGCGCGACGCCTTCGAGCAGGCCTCCGTGCGCATGCGTTGGGAAGCGCCGCAGGTCCATAGCGAGGACCTGCATTGCCAGGCTCGTGATGGCGCCACCCTGGCGCTGCGTCTTTACCGGCCCTGCGCGCCTGCCGAGCAACCACTGCCGGTGCTGCTGTACCTGCACGGTGGTGGATTCGTGGTGGGCAGCATCGCCTCGCACGATGGCGTCTGTCGCGAGTTCTGCGCGCGCACCCCCTGCGCGGTGCTGACCGTCGATTACCGACGCGCGCCCGAGCAACGCTTTCCGGTGGCGCTCAACGACTGCGCCGATGCCTTGGCGTGGCTGGCACACAACGGGCGCGAGTGGGGGCTGGATGCCAGCCGGGTCGCCGTGGGCGGCGACAGTGTCGGCGCGACCCTGGCCAGCGTGCTGGCGATCGACGCCGCACACCTGGGTGGGCCTGTACAGCCACGGCTGCAATTGCTTTGCTATCCAGTGGCCGATGCCTCGAAGCGCTGGGAGTCGCGTACGCTGTTCGCCGAGGGCTACCTGCTGGAGAGCGCCACCCTGGAGTGGTTCTACGACCATTATGCGCGCCAGGCCGAGGACCGCTCGAACTGGCGTTTCTCGCCGCTGCTGGCCACCGGCTTGCAGGGCGTGGCGCCGGCCTACATCGGCCTGGCAGGTTTCGATCCATTGCTGGATGAAGGCCAGGCCTATGCACGTCACCTGCGCGAGCAGGGGGTAGCGGTCAGCTGCGAGGTGTTCGAGGGGTTGGTGCACGACTTTCTGCGCATGCGCTTGGTCACGGCTGAGATCGACACGGTGTATGAGAGGTTGGCGCAGGTACTGCGTGACGCCTTGAACTGATGGTTTGCACTGGATAGGGAGGGCCGCCATGCGGCCCTTTTGCGTTGCATACTACCCAGGGCCTTGCGCCCTGGGTCGTGGTTGCGGTCAGAACTTGTACTGCACGCTGGTCATGAAGTTGCGGGGCGCGCCGTACACGCCCCAGCTGTCGACGTAGGAGAAGTACTTGCGGTCGAAGACGTTGTTGAGGTTGAGCGTTGCGCTCAGGTTCCGGGTGATGTCGTAGCGCGCCATGAGGTTGGTCACGGCATAGCTGCCCTGGGTGAAGGTGTGCAGGTCCTGGCCGGTCTTGCTCTGCCAGTTCACGCCACCGCCGATGGTCAGCTTGTTGTCCAGAATGCCGGGCAGGCGATAGGTAGTGAAGGTCTTGGCGCTGTGACGGGGGGTGTTGGTAACGATGCGGTTGTCGTCGGAGTCGGTGCTGACGCTGTAGGCGTAGCCGGCGAACGCCTGCCAGCCCTCGGCCAGCTCGCCGTTGAGCTCCATCTCCACGCCCTTGGTGGTGGTGCCCTGCTCGGCGCGGTAGATGTCCGGCGCACGCTCATAGACGGCCAGGTTGTCTTGGTCGATGCGGAACAGCGCCAGGCTGGCGTTGAGTTTTTCCTCGTTGAAGCTGCCTTTCACGCCCAGCTCGTAACCGGTGCCTTCCTGTGGGTCGAGGGCCTTGTAATTCTCATCGTGCACGCCATAGGGCTGCGGGTTGAAGATCTTGGTGTAGCTGCCGTAGACCGACCAGGTGTCGTTGAGGTCGTAGACCACGCCGGCATAGGGCAGGAACACGCCGTGGCGGTTCTCGTCACTCTTGTTGTCGAGCGTCGGATCAGTCCAGTTCTGGTAGTCGCTGGTGCGTCGCCAGTCGGTGACGCGACCGCCGAGAATCACGGCCAGGTCGTCGGTCACGTGGAAGCGACCGGTCATGTAGGCGGCGTACTGGTTTTCCTGGATGTAGGTTTTGCCGATGGTGGTGGTGTCCGGGCGCGGGCCCTGGCCTTTCCAGTCCCAGACATTGTCGATGGTGCCGTCATAGCCGGTCCAGGGACCGAACCAGCCACCGTGATCCGGGGTGTTTTCGGTGTAGCGGGACAGGGTGACCCCGGTGATCAGTTCATGCTCGCGACCGAACAGGGTGAACGGGCCGGTCAGGTAGGCGTCGAGGTTGTTCTGGCGAGGCTTGCCCGACCAGCGGTTGGGGTACATGTAGGCGCCCGAGCCGTCCACCGGACTGATCTCGCCGTTCATGTAGTTGATCAGCTCGTCGAAGTCCATGACGCTGTGGCTGAGCTCGACCTTGCCGCTCCAGCCGTTGTCGAACTGATGCTCGAGGGAGGTGAAGACATTGGTCTGTTTGCGGTCGTTGTACGACCAGGTTGGCGAACTGTTCTTCGAGCGGCTGAAGTCGGTCTTGCTGCCGTCGGCGTAGCGGACCTGGAAGCCGGTGCGCAGCGGGTCGTCGACCTGGGTATTGAGGTAACTGAAACCGACGGTCAGCATGGTTGCATCGCTGAGGTCGAACTCGGAGATACCGTAGATCAGCTGCGTATCCTGCTCGAGGCGGTCGACGAAGGAGTTCTGGGTCTTGTAGTCGACCACCAGACGCCCGCGGACGTTGCCGCTGTCGGTCAGTGGGCCGGAAACGTCGAATCCGGTGCCGTAACGGTCCCAGCTGCCAGCTTCGGCGGTCACGCTGCCCTGGAAGGTCGCGGTCGGGCGCTTGCGGATCATGTTGATGGTCGCCGACGGGGTGCCGGTGCCGCTGATCAGGCCGGTGGCGCCACGCACGATTTCGACACGGTCGTACATCGCCGTGCTCTGGGTGGTGTTGTCCAGGCGCGGGGAGGTGGGAACACCGTCGATCTCGAAGTTGTTGATCTGGAAGCCGCGCGACCAGTAGGTGTCGTTCTCGGCGCCGATGCCGGTGCGCAGCACGGTGATGCCCGGGGTGGCCTCGAGCACTTCGGTCAGGTTGGTCAGCTTCTGGTCGTCCAGGCGCTGGCGGGTGACCACGGTGACCGATTGCGGCGTTTCCTTCTGGGTCAGGTTCAGGCGCGTCGAACTACTGGACATGTAGGTGGTGTACAGGCCGGAGCCTTCGGTGACCGAACCTGGCGCCATGCCCGAAATCGAGGTTGGGCTCAGCTCCAGTGCGGCCTCGCCGGCACTGGGTGGCGGTACCAGCAGGATGGTGTGGCCGTCCACGCGGTAGGACAGGCCGCTGCCCTGGAGCATGCGCTGCAGCACCTCGTCGGTCGACAGCGAGCCGGATACCGGGCTGGACTTCAGACCTTGCACCAATTCCGGGCTGTAGAGGATCTGCATCTGCGTCTGCTGACCCAATTGCTGCAGGGCGCTGGACAGCGGCTGGGCGGCGATGTTGACGGAGACCTGCTCGGCGTGGGCTGCGCTGCTCCCCAGCAGCATCAGGGCCAGCAGGGCACCCGGCAGTACCCTACGGTTCGACTGCGATGGACGTATGGCGCGTGCCAGAAGGGTCGGGGACAGGTTCGGGCGGTGCATGGGTGAAAGGAACTCCTGAGGGATGTGGGCAGTTTTTCTTTTGGAATGTTCAGTAACTGATAATTAGACGCATCACGGATTGGAAACCGGAAAAAAGAATCAGCAATCTGTGCTTGGCGATTTATCTGATGAAAACCCCGCACGGGGAATGCCATGGCGTCGGCTATTCCCCCTTCCTTGCGGGCGGATCGCGGCGCCGTGCTCCGGACTGGCCAGGCCGTGCGCCACGCGCGTCGCAAGCGTCAGGCCGCGACGTGCTGGGTGACCACGCGACCGGCCTCCATGCGTACCAGCTGGTCGGCGATATCGAAGTAGCGATCATCGTGGGAGATCACGATGATGGTCTTGCCCAGGCGCTTGAGGTCGGGCAGCAGCTCGGTGTAGAAGATCCGGCGGAAGGTCGGGTCCTGGTCGGCCGCCCACTCGTCGAACACCAGCACCGGGCGATGCTCCAGCCAGGCATTGATCAGCGCCAGGCGCTTGCGTTGCCCGGTGGACAGGTCGGTAGTGGTGAACTTGCCGTCCTGGATGCTCACCTTGTGTGAGATTTCCAGGCGTTCCAGATACTGGTTGGCATCTTCGGGAATGCTCTGTTCACCCTGGATCACATCGTCGAACAGGTAGTAGTCGGCGAAGATCGTGGTGAACAGCTGGCGATACTGGTCCCTGTCGCTGGCATCGATGATCTTGTCATCCAGCGCGATATGCCCCTGTTGTGGTGCGTAGAGTCCCAGCAACAGCTTGATCAGCGTGGTCTTGCCACAGCCGTTCTCGCCGACAATGAAGACGATTTCGCCCTGTTCGATCCGCAGGTTGACCGGCCCCAGCCGGAAGGGCGCGGCATCGCCCACCGCAGGGAAGGCGTAGCTCACCTCGACCAGTTCCAGGCTGCGCACCTTGGCCTTGGCAGCCGGTGCGTCGGTCAGCAGCAGGTGCGGCTCGGGTGAGGAAAACTGCCGGGAAAGATCGGCGATGCGCTGGAAGGCGATGCCGGCGCGGCCGACGATGGGCAGCGTACCGATCAGGTGCTCCAGCGGGCCTTTCATGTACAGCAGCACCAGGACGAAGCCACTGATGACCGCTTTGTCCTGCCCTGGGCCGGCACCGTGCATCAGCAGTGCGATGCCAATGACCACGAAGAACAGCATGGAGCCGAAGGTCTTGGCGATCACGAAGGTGTTGATTGCGCGGATCTGGGTCTTGCAGATGAAATCCGCGGTGGCCTGGATGCCATGCACGAACATGCGGTGGCGACGTGGGCGGTGGATGCGCAGTTCCTTGGCGCCACCGGCCACGGCGTTGTACTGGCGTTGCAGGTCGTCCTCGGCGTCGCGGGCGGCCATGAAGCCACGCACGCCTACCGATTGCGCGAGGTACTGGGCGCTCGTGCCCACGGCGATGGCCGCCAGCATCAGCAGGAACATCGGCCACGACAGCATGGCCAGGTAGCCCAGGCAGCCCAAGGTCACCGTCAGCGAGATCGCCAGCGGCGCGAAGGCGAAGGCGAAGTCGCTGATGGTGTCGACATCATGGGTCAGTACCGGAATCAGACGGTGGCTGCGAAAGCGCTCGATCTGCTCGATCGGCGCGGCGAGCACCTTCTCCCCCAGGCTCTTACGCAGGCGGGCGATGATGTGCTGGCCGACGTAGTTGGTACCGATATCCGACAGGATCGTGCTCACCAGTGCCAGCAGGCACAACCCGGCAAAGCCCAGGATCAGGCTGTGCCCCAGGTCGCCCTCGGCGTGCAGCGCGCCGTTGATGGTGGCCAACAGCGTGGTCACGCTCAGGCCCCCGATCATGCCGAGGAAGATGGACAGGGTGACGATCGGCCAGAATGGCTTGAGCAGGGCCAGCAATTCACGCAGGGCTCCGCGGTTGGAAGTGCTCATCGGCTGGTTCCCGTCCTCAGGCGCAGGTCTGGCGCAGGCTGGCTGGCGCGTTGCTGGCCTGCTTGCCCAGATGCTGGTAGAGCGACTGGCCGATCTCCGCCGCACGTGCCGGCAATACCGACAGCAGCGTGTCGCTGAGGCCGTGGGAGGCTTCGCAGAACCCTTGCAGGTAGACGTTGGCGCCGAACTCGGAGTGGGCCAGCGCGCGGTAGTCGCGGTCTACCTCGAAGTCCTTCAGGTGCTGCTGCAGGGGTGCCAGCAATTCGCGGTGCGAGCGGCGTTCGTAGCCGGTGGCGAGGATCACCGCGTCGTAGCGGTGGGTCTGGCGCACATCGGTGGCCAGGTCGCGCAAGGTCAGCTCGATGCCTGCGGCGGTTTCCACCACATCTTCGATGGTGCGGCGGCACAGCACGGCGTGGCGGTGCAGGTGCGCGACCTTCTGGCGGTAAAGGATGCCGTAGATGCGCTCGAGCAGGTCAACGTCGACTACCGAGTAGTTGGTGTTGTGGTATTCGCTGACCAGCTTCTCGCGCTCGGCGTGGGGCTGGTTGAACACCAGGTCGGTGTACTCGGGGGCGAAGATCTCGTTGACGAACGGGCTGTCGTCGGCCGGCTTGAGGGCCGAGGCGCGCAGGATCATGTCGACCTTGACCGATGGATAGCTGTCATTGAGATCGATGAAGGCCTCGGCGGCGCTCTGCCCGGAGCCGACCACGGCGATGCGCATCGGCTTGCCTTCGTTGCAAGGCAGCTGCTGCAGTGCGCTCAGGTACTGGGAGTGGTGGAATACCCGCGGGTCGTTCCTGAAGGCGCGGAAGGCGTCGGGGATCTTCGGCGTGCCGCCGCTGCCGACCACCACCGAGCGGGCACGGCGTTGGGTTTCACGGCCCTGCAGGTCGCGGGAGACGATGCGCAGGTGGTCGACCTTGCCCTCGCGCAGCTCAGGTTCGATGCGCAACACTTCCTCGCCGTACACCGCCTGGGTGGCAAAGTGCTCGGCGGCCCAGCGCAGGTAGTCGTTGTACTCCAGGCGGCAGGGGTAAAAGGTGCCCAGGTTGATGAAATCGGCCAGGCGCTGCTTCTGGTGCAGGTAGTTCACGAAGCTGTAGGGGCTGGTAGGGTTACGCAGCGAAACCAGGTCCTTGAGGAAGGAGATCTGCAACTCACTCTGGGTGGCCAGGGTGTTGCCGTGCCAGCGGTAGTCGGTCTGCTTGTCGATGAACAGGGCGTCGAGAGCATGGCCGTTGGTCTCGGCGAGCTCTTCCAGGGCGATGGCCAGGGCCAGGTTGGAAGGGCCGAAGCCGACGCCGATCAGGTCGTGGATTTTTTCGGGGGAAGAGGTCTGGCTCATGGTTGCGGTTCCTTGGATGGTCGAGTGGGGGCGCCGCTGAAGGGCGCCCCGTGTCCTGCGCAAGTACACCGATAGGAACGAGCCTGCTGGCGGAGAATTTACCGCCGCCTGGCGCTTTACAGCTCGCGGACCACGCGGAATCCGATCCAGTCGCCACGGTCGTCGCGCACGGTGGTGTTGCGGTTGCCCGAACGCGAGAAGATCGGTGCCTCGCCCCAGTCGTTGCCGCGGATCGAGATCTGCCGGCAGCCGGCTTCCTTCCAGGCGCTGCCGTCGGCCGGCGCGCCGACATAGCTGTCGTGGTAACAGTCGGCGACCCACTCGTAGACGTTGCCGTGCATGTCGTACACCCCGAAGGCATTGGCCGGGAAACTGCCCACCGGTGAGCTGTAGCTGAAGCCGTCCTTGGGGCCGTAGACGTTGGCGTTCTTGCTGATCTCGAGATTGGCGTCCGGCTCGAACGGGAACATGCCGGTACTGCCGCCGCGTGCGGCGTATTCGCGCTGGGCTTCGCTGACCATGGCGTAGTGCTTGCCGGTTTTCTTCGACAGCCAGGCCACATAGTGCTCGATGTCTTGGTAGCTCATGCACACCGCCGGCTGGCGAGGGCCTTGCTGGTAGCTGGGCTTGCTATTGGTGCAGCGCCGCCCGGGGCGATCGTCGCCGTCGGCGATGACGATGCCGGTGGCCTTCTGGTAGGCGGCCCATTCAGCGGCAGTGATCTGGAAGCGGCTGATGGCGAACGGCTTGGCGAAGGTGACCGGGTGCTGCGGACCTTCGTCGTCCTGGCGGCCCATCTCGTCGGGCGGGGTGCCCATGGTAAAGGTACCGGCGGGCAGCACGACCATTTCCGGGCAGGCCTTGTCGCAGTCGCGGAACACTGTGCCGGGCTTGTCCGACGGCTGCGCGGCCAGGGCCGGCAGGCTGCAGGCGGCCAGCACGGCGGCCAGGGTGAGGCGGTGCAGGGGTGCGCTCATGGAAGATGCCTTGTTCAAAGTTGCTGGGTAATGAGGGACATGACCCGGTCTATCTGCTGCTCGTCGTTGAGCAGGCTTGGGGCCAGGCGGATCACCGGGCCGACGTCGCGGTCTACGGCGTCGCACATCACCTTGTTGGTGGTGAGGTGCGCGGCCACGGCGTCGGCGTCACGATCCTTGATGCGCAAGAAGGTGAAACCGGCGGAGAACTGTTCGCTGCGCGGGGTCACCAGCTGGATCTGGCGGTGCTCGAGCAGGCGCTGTTTGAGCAGGCTGTTGAGCTGGTGTATGCGCTGCTGCACCTCGGCCTTGCCCAGTTGCAGGTGCAGCTTGAAGGCCTCGCTTGTGGCCCAGCGGTGCTCGAAGGCGTGGTAGCCGCCCGGGGTCATGATGGTGGCGAAGTCCTCATCGCGGGAGAAGGTGGCGACGCTGGGCACCAGGTGCTGCATGCCGGTGGAGGCAGCGCAGATGATCCCGGTGCCGCGCGGGCCGAACATCCACTTGTGCGTACCGGCGATGAAGTAGTCGCAGTTGAAGTCGGCGAAGCGGGCGTTCTCCACGCCGAAGCCATGCACGCCGTCGACCACGTACAGGATGCGCTCGGCTTCGCTGCGCTCGCGGTTGTGCCGGCGCACCAGTTCACCGATCTCGCCCACCGGCAGCTTGACGCCGCTGCCAGAGTGCACCCAGGTCATGCCCAGCACCCGGGTGTTGGGCTTGATGGCCTTGTCGAGGGTGCTCAGTACCTGGTCGGTGGAGACCGTCCATGGGTCGTCGAATAGGCGGATCTGGCGCACCGCGGTGCCCTGGCGCTGGTTGCGGAACTCCAGCGCCTTCTGCGCGCAATAGTGTTCGTGCTCGGTAATCAGGACCTCCTGCCCGGCGCCGACTTTGAGGCCGCCATAGATCATCGCCAGGCCTTCGGTGGTGCTGCCGGTCAGGGCGATCTGGCGCGGGCCGACCTCCAGGTAGCGCGCGGCCCACTCGCGTACTTCATCTTCGCGCTGCCATTCGTACTGGCTTTCCCAATCCATCAGCGCAGCTGGGTTGCGATCCAGGTCGGCGCGGTGGCGGTCGATGGCTTCCTGTACCGGGCGCGGATGGGCGGTGACCAGGAAGTTGGCGAAATGCGCAATCTGCGGGTCGAGTGGAAACAGCTCGCGCAGGTTGCGCCACTTCTCGGGGCCGGCCAACGGCTTGGCGGGCTGGGCCAGGGCCTGGGGTAACAGTGGCAGGCTTGCGGCCAGCAGCCCGGCCTGTTTGAGGAAAGTACGGCGGTTACTCATGTATGTCGGCCTTGTTCAGCGATTGGCGACGGGGCGGGCAGCTTTCTGCACCTGTTCCCAGACGCGCAGGAAGTTGCCTGCCCAGAGCTTCGCGATGTCCGTTTCGCTGTAGCCTCGGGTCAGCAGTTCGGCGGTGACGTTGCGGATTTCGCTGACGTCATTCCAGCCGTCCAGGCCGCCGCCATCGTTGAAGTCAGAGCTGATGCCGACATGGTCGATGCCGACTTTCTTCACCGTATAGTCGATGGCGTCGACGTACTGCGCGAGGGTAGCCTTGGGTTCTTCTTCCAGCGTGCTGTACAGCGCGCTGGCGTATTCGCCGAAACGCGCTTCCGGCCAGATGGCGATCACCGCATCGCCCGGCATCAGCGCGTTGGCCAGGCCCTGCAGGGGTTGCAGGTCGAAGCGCGCGCGCAGGGCGTCGAGTTTTTCAATCACCGGCTTGCTCAGGGGCTTGAGGTACTGGCCGAAGCCGACCACCTGGATGACACCGCCGCTGTCCTTGATCAACTGCATCTCCTTGTCGGAGAGGTTGCGCGGGATGTCTACCAGCGCCCGGGGCGCGGAGTGCGAGGCCACCATGGGCGCGCGGGTAAGGCGGGCGACATCTTCAAGCGCCAGGGTGGACATCTGCGATACGTCGATGATCACGCCCAGATCGTTGAGGCGCTTGACCGCCTGCTCACCCAGCGGCGACAGGCCCCCGAGGGCGTCGGCGGTGTCGTTGAAGAACGGCAGTGGGCGCGAGGAGTCGGCCCAGTCGTTGTTGCCCGTGTAGCTGAAGCCGAACATGCGCACGCCGCGCGCAGCCCACAAGTCCAGCTGCGACAGGTCGTGGCCCAGTGGGTAGGCGTTGAGCATGCTGATGAAGATGGCGAACTTGCCTTCGCCATTGAGCCGGCGGAAGTCGTCGGGGGTGTAGGCGATGCCGACCTGGTTGGGGAAGTCACGGACCATCCCGCTGATGATCTTGTAGCGGGCTTCCTGTTCCTGCCGGGCGGCATCGACGAAACCGGGGGTAGGGCGGTGCGGGGCGTTTGGGCCGTTCCAGATTTCCGGCCAGCCGAAGATGGTCAGCGCCGCACCGGACAGGCGGCCCCGGTTGGCCTTGACCAGGTCGAACTGGCCCGGGCCGTCCTTGTCGATTTCCTGGCCGGCGCTGCCCAGTTCGAGGGGCACGGTGACATGGCTGTCGAACGACAGCATGTGCTCGTGCAGGTCGTTGGCCTGTTGCACGATTTTCAGCGGATAGCCGGCGTGCTGCTGTTGCCAGAAGAAATAGCCGGCGACACCCCCCAGGGCGGCCACCAGGGCCAGGGGTAGGCCAATGTAAAGGGCCTTGCGGGAACGGGTCTTGGTCATTGCCATCTCGTTGCACGGTTGATCGGGGCGGCCTGCCGACGCACAACGTGCTGCTTGGACAGGGCTTGGGTATCAGGTGAACGAGCGACCGCCGGGCAAATTTATCGCCGGCTTCGAACCAGGCCGAGCCAGGCCTGGCATTAAATTTCGCCGAAGAAGCAACGTTTTAGCCTTGGACGGGCCGTGCTCCACGGCCGCAATGAATGCTCAGGTAGTTGCAATGACGATTTCTCGACGCGGGTTCATCGCCGGTGTGGCATTGGCAGGCGTGGCGGTGCCCGGCGCGATGTATGCGCAGCATGTGCAGCGCCAGCGGTTCGACGAGCAGTTTCCGGAAACCCCCGGTGAGGCGGTGGTGGAACTGGCCGATGCGGCGCTGCAGCAATTGGGCGACACCTTGCGCGGGATCTGGCGTTTTACACTGCAAGGGAAAGATGCCGGGCTGCCCGGCCTGCCTGAGGGTGAACTGGAAATGTTTCTCGATGTCGCCCCAAGTGGCCGCGGCCTGCGTGGTTACCTGGACACGCCCGAGCGCCTGCGGGCTGCCGAGGCGCCGCGTTATCGGGTAGTCGGTGACCTGCTGACCGATGCGAACAGGACCTTGCGTTGGCGGCTGTTTTCTACCGCGCCGGGGGAAGGGCAGGCTGACTACCAATGCACGGTGGTACTCGACGAAGTCTGGGGTGAGTTCGGCAATGCCGGGCAGGCCACCCTGAACGGGCGCATCGCTGCGCTGGGGCGTTCGTTGACCCTACCCGTGCAGGACAACACTTTTGTTGCGCTCAAGCGCAGTTTCCCCGAGGCTCGCGAGCGCACGCCTCTGTCCCCGGCCTTGCTGGCCTGGCTGATTGCGCCGGAGCACCGCCTGTTCCACCAATTGTGGCATGCCTCGCGTGACAAGTGGCACAACCTCGACAAGGACAAGCAGGCGGCCCTGCGTGGCTTGGGCTGGCAGCCCGGGCCGCGCGACCGTGAGCGTGACGCCCGTGGCCGGCACAAGGATCGCAATGGCTCGGGCGAGGACTTTTTCTTCATGCACCGGCACATGCTGCGTGCTGCCCGGGTCATTCAGGACCTGCCGTCGTGGGCGCGTTTCCCGCTGCCGCAGCCAGAGCTCGAGCGCGACCGGGTCGGCTTTGCCAGCTATTTCGACAACCATGACGGTACGGCCTTGCCACCCACCTGGCTGGCTGCGGACGATGCGGCGTATACCCAGTGGGTGCGCGATATCAAGACGCCGGATACTTTCCACGGTAACTTCCAGGTCTGGGAGTCGAGGTACACCGACCCGCATTACCTGAGTACGCTCACCCTTGCGCAGTTCGGTTCGGAGATGGAACTGGGCCTGCACGATTGGTTGCACATGCGCTGGGCCTCGGTGCCGCGCGACCCGTCCAGCGGCTTGCCGGTGCCGTTCGCGCGCCAGCCGGAGGACTTTGCCGCACGCTGGTTCGAGGCGGAAAACGACTTCCTTGGCGACCCGTTCTCATCCCATGTAAACCCGGTGTTCTGGCACTTCCATGGCTGGATCGATGACCGCATCGAGGACTGGTTCCGCGCCCACGAGCGTGTGCATCCCGGCCAGGTGCGGCGCGCCGAGGTCAACGGTGTGCCGTGGTTCGCGCCTGGGCGCTGGGTAGAGGTATCCGACCCATGGCTGGGGCCGGATACCCATGGCTGTTCGACTGTGCCGGGGCTGCGGCCGGGGCGCAGTGTGGAGATGGACCCAGAGACCATGAAGCTGGCGCTGCGTATCATCTTCGCCGATGACGACCTGTTTGCCAGCTTGCGGCCGAAGGTGCCGCAGCGGCCCTGGTACGCACGCAACCTGAAACTGGCGAACCGCTGACACCGCGCCCCACAGGGAATGCATCAGCGCTCGACCTGCCAGCCACCTCCCAGGGCCTTGTACAACGCCACGCTGCCCTGCAGCCGAGCCAGGTGCAGTTGCGCCTGCTGGTCCTGGGCAACATACAGCGTGCGCTGGGTTTCCAGCACCGTCAGCAGCGTTTCGGCGCCGGCGCTGTAGCGCTGCTGTGCCAGGGCGAAGGCGGTGCGTGCTTCCTGTACCTCCTGGTCCTGCCATTGCCGCTGGCGGTCTACGCCATGGATCGCATTGAGCGCTTTTTCCACGTCGGCGAAACCTGCCAGGATTGCGGCGCGGTAATCGTGCAGCAGCTCTTCCTGTTCGGCACTGGCCAGTTCGCGCTTGGCGCGCAGGCGGCCGTTGTTGAAGATGGGTGTGGCAATGCCGGCAGTGAGGGTATAGAAGGGGCTGTCGAGGATATCGGCGAAGGTCCGTGCCCCGCTACCCAGGTCTGCTCCCAGGGTCAGCTTGGGCAGCATGGCGGCCCTGGCCACTTGTACGTTGGCGCTGGCGGCGGCCAGCCGGGCCTCGGCGGCGGCAATGTCGGGGCGTCGGCCGAGCAGGTCGCTGGGCACCCCGCTGCCGATCGCCGGCCAGCGCAGGGTAGCGATCGATTCGTTGGTGTTCGGTAATGCCTGCACCGGATCACCGAGCAAGGTGGCAAGGGTTATCCGGTTGTTCTGCCATTGCTGCTCCAGCAGGGGTACCTGGCGCTCCTGGGCCGCCACCAGGCTGCGTTGCTGCGCCAGCTCCAGTCGCGTGGTCGAGCCAGAACGCTGGCGTGCCTCGACCAGGCCCAGCACGTCCCGGGCGTTTTTGAGGTTCAGCCGGGCGATGCGCAGCTGTTCCTGCAGCGCCAGGCCCTGCAGGTAGCTATCGGCGACGGCGCTGGTCAGCGTCAGCTCCACCGTCTGGCGATCGAAGCGGCTGGCGTCCAGGCCATGCAGGGCGCTGTCGCGGGCGGCGCGGATGCCGCCCCAGAAATCAACCTCGTAGCTGGCGCTCAAGCGCGTGCCGAATGAGGTGCTGGTGCGCTCGCTGCTGCTGGCGTCGAGTTGGTCGTTGCCGTCGCCGCGCAACAGGCGCTGGCGGCTGCCGTCCACTCCGAGCGTCAGCTCCGGCAGCCGCGCAGCGCCGGCGATCACAGCCAGCGCCTGGGCCTGGCGCACCCGAGCCGCGGCGGCGGCCAGGTCGTGGCTGTTGTGCCGGGCGCGTTCGACCAGGCGGTCCAGTTCGCCGCTGGAGAAGGCTTGCCACCAGTGAGCATCCGGCAGGGTCTGGCTGGAGGCGTCGGCTCGGGATTGCCAGGTTGGCGGCTCGGTAATGCCGGCCTCGGGGGCGGGCGGTGTGCTGCTGCAGGCGGCCAGGGCCAGGCTGAGGGTCAACAGGCTGATGCGGCTTGGCAATGTCATGGGCTATACGCTGGTAAGGGCTTTGACTGGATCAAGGCGCGCAGCCTTGCGGGCCGGCATGAAACCGAACACCACGCCGGTGATGACGGCGCAGGTGAAGGCGCCGAGAATGGCGGGCAGGGCGAATGCCACGGCGATGTCGGCGAGCATCAGGCCGCCACCGATGCACAGTGCCAGCACGATACCCGTCACCCCGCCGACCATCGACAGCATCACCGCCTCGCTGAGGAACTGACGCAGGATATCGCGCTGGCGGGCGCCGGTGGCCATGCGGATACCAATCTCGCGGGTACGTTCGCGCACGGTCATGAGCATGATGTTCATCACGCCGATACCGCCGACCAGCAGGGAAATGGCGGCGATGGCACCGAGCATCAGCGACAGGCTGTTCTGCGTGCGCGCCTCGGCCTGGATCAGCGCGGCGTCGTTGGTCAGCTCGAAGTCCTGCTTGTCCTGGTGGCGCTGGCGCATCAGGTGGGCGATTGCCCGCTCGGTTTCGCTCACCCGGCTCGAATCGGCTGCGGCGATGATCACGTATTCCGGGTCTTGCTTGCCGAACAGGCGTACGGACGCGGCGGAGTAGGGCACCACGATGCGCTCGTCGCTGTCCTGGTCGCCGGAGCTGGCACCTTTGCCGGCGAGCAGGCCGACCACCTGGAAGGGCACGTTGCCGATCAGCAGGTACTGGCCCAGCGGATCGCTGCCAGGTTCCATGAGCTTGTCCCGGACCTTCTGGCCGATCACCGCCACGGCGGCGGCAGCCCGTTCGTCAGCTTCGGTGAAGAAGTTGCCTTCGACCACTGGCCAGTTGAGGATCTCGGAGAACTGGGTGTTATTGCCGCCGACATAGAACTGCTGGTTGTTGTTGCCGTGGCGCACGGTCAACTGGTCGCCGATCACCGGCATGATGCGCTGGACCTGGGGTAACTGGGCGATGGCGGCGACATCGTCCAGCGTGACGATGCCGGCCGGTTCGCGCAGCGTGGCGTGGCGGCCACTGAGGTAGAGGATGTTCGAGCCGAACGCAGCCATCTGGGCCATGACCTGGCGCTTGCTGCCTTCGCCGACAGCCAGCATCACTACCACCGAGGCCACGCCGATGACGATGCCGAGCAGGGTCAGGGCGGTGCGGAAGCGGTTGATCCACATGACCCGCCAGGCCGCTTGCAGGGCCTCGAGCAACTCGCCCTTCCAGGCCCCGCGCAAGGTGGCGCCGCGGTCCAGGCGCTGGCGCAGGTCGTCGGCCTGCAGGCCTGGGTGCGTCGCGTCGAGGGGCCGGTCGGCCGCCGAGTCGCTGATCACCAGGCCGTCGCGAATTTCGATCACCCGTCGCGCCCGGGCCGCCACTTCACGGTCGTGGGTGATGAGGATGATCACATGGCCCTGGCTGGCCAGTTCGTCTAGCAGGGCCATGACTTCGGCGCCGCTGTGGCTGTCCAGGGCGCCGGTGGGTTCGTCGGCGAGGATGATGTGGCCGCCGTTCATCAAGGCGCGGGCGATCGATACCCGCTGCTGCTGGCCGCCAGACAACTGGTGCGGGCGGTTGCCCGTGCGGCTGGCCAGGCCGAGGCGTTCGAGCAGGGCCGAAGCGCGGGCATGGCGCTCGGCGGCCGGGGTGCCGGCATAGATGGCCGGCATCTCGACGTTTTCCTGGGCCGAGCCGGAGGGGATCAGGTGGTAGCCCTGGAATACGAAGCCGAAGGCTTCGCGCCGCAGCCAGGCCAGTTCGTCACTGTCCAGCTCGGCAACATCCTTGCCGGCGAAGCGGAAGCTGCCGGTGGTCGGGCGATCGAGGCAGCCAAGTATGTTCATCAGGGTCGACTTGCCCGAGCCGGAGGCACCGACGATGGCGACGAACTCGCCGGGGTGGATGCTCAGGCTGATGCCGCGTAGCACTTCCACCTTCGGCGAGTCGATGCCGCCGTAGTGCTTGCGGATGTCAGTGAGTTCGATCAAGGGCGCTGTCATTCAACCTCCGCTGGCGGCTGGGGCGCCGATGACCAGTTGCTCGCCTTCGGCAAGGCCGTCGAGGATCTGCACGCGCAAGCGATCGCTCAGGCCGGTGCGCACCTTGCGCTGTTCGATCTTGCCGTCGCGGGTGACCACCTGGGCCAGGCGCACGCCTTCGTCGCCGGCACCATCCAGGGCTGCCAGTGGCGCCGTGAGCACTTGGCTGGCCTGGCCGGCGACGAAGAACACCTGGGTGGTCATCTCGGCCATCAGGGCGCCATCGGGGTTTTCCACATCGAGCAGCACGGTGTATTGCACCACTTGGGCGCCGGTGGTGCCGGCGATGGCACTGGCGGGGCTGCCACCGCCCTGGCTGGCCTGGTCCAGCGGTTTGGGCGGGATCGGCAGGATCTGCCGCACGGTGCTGGTCCAGCGGCGCTTGCCGCCGGCCAGGGTGGTGAAGTAGGCGGTCATGCCGGGCTTGACCTTGCCGATGTCGGCTTCGGACACCTGCGCCCACACGGTCATTGGCGAGAGCTTGGCTATGCGCAGGATCAACGGGGTTTGTTGCTGGGCATTGAGGGTTTGCCCTTCGCGGGCATCGACTGCCACCACCGTGCCGTCCATCGGTGCGTAGATTCGGGTGTAGCCCAGCTCGGCTTCATCGCTGCGCAGGTTGGCCTGGGCCTGGCGGATTTGCGCCTGAAACATGTCGATGCGGGCCTGGGTGACCTTCAGCTGGGCGTCAGCCGTTTGCACGTCTTCGTCACGGGTGGCGCCGGCGGCGGCCAGCTCGCGCTGGCGCTTGAGCTGTTGCTGGGCCAGTTGGTACTGCGCGCGCTGCTCTGCCAGCTGAGCCTTGAGGTTGTCGATCGAATAGCGCCCGGCATCCAGCCGGGCCTGCTGGGTTGAGGGGTCGATTTCGACCAGCAGCTGGCCTTTGCGCACAGTGTCGCCGACCTCGACGTGCAGCTTGTGGATCTGCCCGGACGCCTGTGCGCCAACATCCACATAACGCCGTGGTTGAAGGGTACCCAGTGCTGTGACGCTGCTTTCGATATCGGCACGGGTGACCGCGACCGTGCTGACTGGCTGAGCCCCGAAGGGCAGGGCTTTCCAGGCCACCAGGCTGCCCAGGCCCAGCAGGCCCAGGCCTACGAGCAGGGCGCGACGGCGGGTGTTGGTTGAACGTGTCATGCAGGCTTCCAGCCAGGAGTGATGGCCACGCGCAGCCCGATTGCGGCGCGCACTGAGGTCCCAGATAGACGAAGGTCAGCCGGGCGGATTTAGCCTTTGTCTCGGGCAGGATCCTTTGTTGCTGAGAATAATTATAATTTGTAAGATCGCAACTTGATATCACTCGGTCCCGCGTTGGTGTCTGGAGGGGTTCCGGCAAAAACTGGCAGGGCGGTCTCAGGTAACGTCGTGGAACATTACTATCGCGAACTGGTGGGTTTCCTTTCCGCGCGCCTGGGCAATCGTCAGGCCGCCGAGGACGTGGCGCACGATGCTTATCTGCGGGTGCTGGAGCGCACCCACGCCGAGCGCATCGAGCACCCGCGTGCCTTCCTCTATCGTACCGCGCTCAACCTGGTGGTCGACCGCCACCGCCGCCGCCGGGTGCGCCAGGCGGAGCCGCTGGAGGTGCTCGACAGCGACGAGCGCTGGCATACCCCGGCACCGGCGCACGACATGCAGTACGACCAGCGCCTGGCGCTGATGCAACGTGCGCTGGATGAGTTGAGCAAGGTCTGCCGCGAGTGCTTCCTGCTGCGCAAGCTCGATGGCTTGTCTCATCAGCAAATCGCCGAGCACCTGGGCATCTCGCGCAGCCTGGTGGAAAAGCACATCGTCAACGCCATGAAGCATTGCCGGCTGCGCATGCGCGAGTGGGAGTGCTGATTGCCGGGCTCAAGGAAAATGCAAATTCTGTCAGCCAGTCACTTGATTTATGCGGTTTTCCCGACTTCTCTCAAATAAGACCACTGCCAGGCAGGGCCCTGGCAATAGCCGTTAGCGGCGCAGTATGGTCGTGGAACGCTCCCATTACCTACTGCCCAGGTCCGACCATGGCAAACAAGACCCTGCGCATCCTCATCGCCGACGCCCACCCGTGCCAGCGCTTGCAGTTGGAGCGGTTGCTCAACGGCCTGGGCTATTACCGGATTGCCCCGGTGGAGAGCTTTGAAGAGCTGCAGCGCCTGGTGCAGTGCGCCTTGCAGCCCTTCAACCTCCTGCTGGGCAATATCGAGCTGGCCAGCCACGCTGGGGTCGACCTGGCGCGGTTCTGTCGCGTCAGCACGCAGATCCAGCACGCGCTGCTTTACCACTCCAGCCAGTTGAAAGTGCCCGCAGTGCCGCCGGCCGAGCGCCAGGCGGTAAGCTTGAGCCTGCCCCAGGCCCCCGATATCGAGGCACTGGAAACATTCATGGCGATCATCGACACCCCGGTGCTGGTCGGCCAGTTGCCGCTGCCGGATACCCTGGCCGGCAACAGAGCCAGGCCACGGCTGCGGGCCAATTTTGCGCACACGGTGTTCAACCGCTGACGGCGCATAGCGCAGGGCAACCGGGCAGGCATTTGTTATGCTCTTGCCCTTTGCCGATCTGCGGACCCTGCCATGACTGCCATCGATACCGCTCGCCCGCCCCGGTTCAGCCGCGGCGACCACCGGACCCTGGGCCTGGCGGCGCTGGGCGGCGCGCTGGAAATCTACGATTTCATCATTTTCGTGTTCTTCGCGCTGACCCTCAGCCAGCTGTTCTTCCCGCCGGAAATGCCGGAGTGGTTGCGCCTGCTGCAAAGCTTCGGGATTTTCGTCACCGGTTACCTGGCGCGGCCGCTGGGCGGCATCGTCATGGCTCACTTCGCCGACCACCTGGGCCGCAAGCGGGTGTTCAGCCTGAGCATTTTGATGATGGCGCTGCCGTGCCTGCTGATCGGGGTAATGCCGACCTATGCCGAGATTGGTTACGCCGCGCCGCTGATCTTGCTGGCGTTGCGCATATTGCAGGGGGCTGCGGTCGGCGGCGAGGTACCCAGTGCCTGGACATTCGTTGCCGAACACGCACCGCCGGGGCGGCGGGGGTATGCCCTGGGTTTCCTGCAGGCCGGGTTGACCTTTGGCTATTTGCTGGGGGCACTGACCGCGACGCTGTTGGCTCAGGCTTTCAGCCCCGAGGAAATTCTCGACTACGCCTGGCGTTACCCGTTCCTGCTCGGGGGCGTGTTTGGCGTGATCGGGGTGTGGTTGCGCCGTTGGCTGAGTGAAACGCCGGTATTTCTGGCCCTGCGCGAGCGCAAGGAGCAGCCGGTGAAATTCCCTTTGCGCCAGGTGCTGGGCGCGCATCGTGGGGCGTTGATTCCGGCTGCGCTACTGACCTGCGTGCTGACCTCGGCGGTGGTGGTGCTGGTGGTGATTACGCCGACGGTCATGCAGCAGCGCTTCGGCATGTCTGCCGCGCACACGTTCGCGCTGAGCAGCGTAGGCATCGTCTTTCTCAACATCGGTTGTGTGCTTGCCGGCCTGCTGGTCGACCGCCTGGGCGCCTGGCGGGCGTTGATGATCTACAGCGCGCTGCTGCCGCTGGGCATCGCTGCGTTGTATGCGAGCCTGGTGGGGCAGTGGGGCATGACGTGGCTGGCTTACGCGTTGGCCGGGCTCTGCTGTGGGGTGGTGGGTGTGGTGCCGTCGGTCATGGTCGGGCTGTTCCCGGCGCAGATCCGGGTATCGGGTATTTCCTTCACCTACAACGTGGCCTACGCCTTGTGGGCCAGCACTACGCCGCTGGCGTTGATAGCCTTGATGCCGTGGAGCCCATGGGTGTGCGTTGGCTTCTGTCTGGTCATGGGCGCGGTGGGGCTGCTCACTGCCCGCTACTTTGGCCGCCGGCAACCTTCCGCGTTCGCGGTGGAGCCGATGCCGATCATGTGCGTCGACAAATGAACGAAAAAAGCCCCCGGGCCGCGAGGCCAGGGGGCTTTTTCTAGCTGCAGGGGGGGCTTACATGTTCGGGTAGTTCGGCCCGCCAGCGCCTTCAGGGGTGACCCAGGTGATGTTCTGGGCCGGGTCCTTGATGTCGCAGGTCTTGCAGTGCACGCAGTTCTGCGCGTTGATCTGGAAGCGCTTGTTGCCGTCTTCCTGGGTGACCACTTCGTACACGCCGGCCGGGCAATAACGCTGGGCGGGCTCGTCGTACAGCGGCAGGTTGCTGGCGATCGGGATGCTCGGGTCGGTCAGCTTCAGGTGGCAGGGTTGTTCCTCTTCATGGTTGGTGCTGGAGAGGAATACCGAGCTGAGCTTGTCGAAGCTGAGCTTGCCGTCCGGTTTCGGGTAGTCGATCTTTTGCGAGTCGGCCGCCAGCTTCAGGCAGGCGTAGTCCGGCTTGGTGTCGTGCAGGGTAAACGGCAGCTTGCCGCCGAACCAGTTCTGGTCGACATAGTTGAAAGCCCCCCCCAGCAGCGGGCCGAACTTGTGCAGTGCCGGGCCGAAGTTGCGGCTGGCGAACAGCTCTTCGTACAGCCAGCTGGCCTTGAACGCGCTGACGTAGCCGTCGAGCAGGTCGCCACCTTCACGCCCGGCAGCCAGGGCGTCCGCCACTGCTTCGGCGGCCAGCATGCCGGACTTCATCGCGGTATGGCTGCCCTTGATCTTCGAGAAGTTCAGGGTGCCGAGGTCGCAACCGATCAGCGCGCCGCCGTTGAAGACCATCTTCGGCAGGGAGTTCAGGCCGCCCTTGCAGATGGCGCGGGCGCCGTAGCTGATACGCTTGCCACCTTCGAGGTATTGGCTCATCACCGGGTGGTGCTTCAGGCGCTGGAATTCGTCGAAGGGCGACAGGTACGGGTTGGCATAGGACAGGTCGACGATCAGGCCGACCACCACCTGGTTGTTTTCCAGGTGATAAAGGAAAGAGCCACCGGTGTTGTCCTTGGCCATCACATCCAGCGGCCAGCCAGCGGTATGCACCACCAGGCCTTGCTCGTGCTTGGCCGGGTCGATTTCCCAGATTTCCTTCAGGCCGATGCCATAGTGCTGCACGTCGGCTTCGCTGTCGAGGTTGAAGCGCTTGATCAGCTGCTTGCCGATATGGCCACGGCAGCCTTCGGCGAACAGGGTGTACTTGGCGCGCAGTTCCATGCCGGGGGTATACAGGCCGTCCTTTGGCTTGCCTTCGCGGTCGACACCCAGGTCGCCGGTGACAACGCCGCGGACCACGCCGTTTTCATCGAACAGGGCTTCCTGGGCGGCGAAGCCGGGGTAGATTTCCACGCCCAGGTTCTCGGCCTGCTGGGCCAGCCAGCGGCACAGGTTGCCCAGCGAAATGATGTAGTTGCCCTGGTTGTGCATGGTCTTGGGCACGAACAGGTCGGGCACTTTGGTCGAGCTGCCGGCGTCTTTGAGCACGTAGATATCGTCGCGCTTCACTTCGGTGTTCAGTGGCGCGCCCAGTGCCTTCCAGTCGGGGAACAGCTCGTTCAGCGCGCGGGGCTCGAACACCGCACCGGAGAGGATGTGAGCACCGACTTCGGAGCCTTTTTCCACCACGCAGACGCTGATTTCGCTACCGGTTTCGGCGGCCTTCTGCTTCAGGCGGCAGGCGGCGGACAGGCCCGCCGGGCCGGCGCCGACGATGACCACGTCGAATTCCATGTATTCGCGTTCCACAGGTTCTCTCCTACTCATCAAGGCTCGTGCTGTTGCTGGGTCTTATGGGTGCATGCGCGCAGTGGCTCGTCACGGGAGCGAAACTGTAGCTGCGCAACTGACGGACTACACCGTTTTGTCTTGGCCGCGCATTATATCTACACCACTTGGCGGGTCCAATACAAACGTTTGTTTGAATTTGCCGCAGGCCAGTAAAATCACAGGAGTGCGGCTGGAGGGTGACCGATTTGCCGTATTGACCGGATTGGGTGTTACGGTCAAGATACGAGCGGTTTTACGTTCGCCGTAGGCTTGCAGCCGGGCGCAGGTACACCTCTAAAGACCAGGTGTGGAGCAGGGTTTTGCGGGCTTAGGCCGGTTTGTAGTGGAGTTTACACGCCACGACAGGAAATGACCCGTGAGTATTTGTCGCAATGGTCCGAACAAGACTGTTCGGTCACTGTGAAGATGCCGCTTCCCGGTACGTTTTTAGAGGTGCCCTTGTACCCACGCGCATCGCAGGGCTTTGCCCCAGGCGACTATCTATTCACCGGAGAGTAACGAGGAATCCATGAAGGTTCTTGTAGCTGTCAAACGAGTGGTCGACTACAACGTCAAGGTTCGCGTCAAAGCGGACAACTCCGGCGTCGACCTTGCTAACGTCAAGATGTCCATGAACCCCTTCTGCGAAATCGCCGTGGAAGAAGCCGTACGCCTGAAAGAGAAGGGCGTTGCCAGCGAGATCGTGGTCGTTTCGGTCGGCCCGACCACTGCCCAGGAACAACTGCGCACCGCCCTGGCCCTAGGCGCCGACCGCGCCATCCTGGTCGAAGCCGCTGATGAACTGAACTCCCTGGCCGTGGCCAAGGCGCTCAAGGCCGTTGTCGACAAGGAGCAGCCACAGCTGATCATCCTCGGCAAACAAGCCATCGACAGCGACAACAACCAGACCGGCCAGATGCTGGCTGCGCTGACCGGCTACGCCCAGGGCACCTTCGCCTCCAAGGTGGAAGTGGCCGGCGACAAGCTGAATGTCACCCGTGAAATCGACGGTGGCCTGCAGACGGTTGCCCTGAACCTGCCTGCGATCGTCACCACCGACCTGCGCCTGAACGAGCCACGCTACGCGTCGCTGCCGAACATCATGAAGGCCAAGAAAAAGCCGCTGGAAACCCTTGCGCCAGACGCGCTGGGCGTTTCCCTCGCCTCCACCAACAAAACCGTGAAAGTTGAAGCCCCGGCTGCCCGCAGCGCGGGTATCAAGGTCAAGTCGGTGGCCGAACTGGTCGAGAAGCTGAAGAACGAAGCGAAGGTAATCTAAATGACTATCCTGGTTGTCGCTGAATACGAAAACGGTGCCGTAGCCCCGGCCACCCTGAACACCGTTGCCGCTGCCGCCCAGATCGGTGGCGATGTGCATGTGCTGGTCGCTGGCCAGAACATTGGCGGCGTTGCCGAGGCCGCTGCCAAGATCGCTGGCGTGGCCAAGGTCCTGGTTGCCGATAACGCAGCTTATGCCCACGTGCTGCCTGAGAACGTGGCGCCGCTGATCGTCGAGCTGGCCAAGGGTTACAGCCACGTGCTGGCCCCGGCCACCACCAATGGCAAGAACGTCCTGCCGCGGGTTGCTGCGCTGCTGGACGTCGACCAGATCTCCGAGATCATCTCGGTCGAGTCCGCCGACACCTTCAAGCGCCCGATCTACGCCGGTAACGCCATTGCCACCGTGCAATCGAGCGCGGCCATCAAGGTGATCACCGTGCGTACCACCGGCTTTGACGCCGTGGCCGCCGAAGGCGGTTCGGCTGCCATCGAGGCGGTCGGTGCCGCGCACGATGCCGGTATCTCGGCGTTCGTTGGCGAAGAGTTGGCCAAGTCCGACCGCCCAGAGTTGACTGCCGCCAAAATCGTCGTTTCCGGCGGCCGTGGCATGGGTAACGGTGACAACTTCAGCCACCTGTACAGCCTGGCCGACAAGCTCGGTGCTGCTGTGGGTGCCTCGCGCGCCGCCGTCGACGCCGGCTTCGTGCCCAACGACATGCAGGTCGGCCAGACCGGCAAGATCGTCGCGCCGCAGCTGTACATCGCCGTGGGCATTTCCGGTGCGATCCAGCACCTGGCCGGCATGAAGGACTCCAAGGTGATCGTTGCGATCAACAAGGACGAAGAAGCGCCGATCTTCCAGGTGGCTGACTACGGGCTGGTAGCGGACCTGTTCGAAGCGGTGCCAGAGCTGGAAAAGCTGGTCTGATCCGCCTGCTTCACTTATAAAGAACCCGGCCCCGTTACAGGGGCCGGGTTTTTTTATGGCCGGTTACGAGTCAATCGCGATACAAGGAGTGAGCAATGGTGCTGCGTAAAGCAGGCAGGGTGCTGGCATGCATGGCGGTCTTGGTTGCGCCACCGGCCATGGCGGCAGGCAAGTGCGAACGCCTGGTAGCAACCGGCAGCCCTGATGCGCCGCCCTATTCGTGGCAGGACCCGAAAGACCCGCAGCACCTGATCGGTGCCAACGTCGACCTGCTGCGTCAGGTGGCTGGCGAGCTGGGGGTGAAGGTGGAGGTGCTCAGTGCCGGGCGTCGCGAACAGGCACTGCAAGAGGTTCGCAGCGGCCGCATGGACCTGCTGATCGACACGCCGATGCAGGTGGAGCAACTGACTGCGCTGGACTATATCCACCCCCCGTTGCAGCTGAACGAGTACCTGGTGTGGACGCGGCACGATGCGCAACTGACCTTCGATGGCCCGGCCGACCTGGCGCGCTACCAGGGTAGTTTGTCCGAGCGTGCGCGCCTGACGCCGGCCTTTACTGCGTTCGCCAAGGCGCAGCTCAAGCTGGTGCCCGCGCAGAACCTTACTCAAGCTTTCCAGAAGCTGGTGCTCGGCCAGGTGGACTACGTGCTTGCCGGCCGCTATGCCGGTATGGCCATGGCCCAGAGCCTGGGCATGAGCAATGACCTGATTGCGCGGGGTTTGCCGGTCGACCGCCCAGGCTTGTACTTGGCGCTGTCGCACAATTCCGCGTGCAATGACAGTTGGTTGCGTGGGCAATTGGCGAAAAAACTGACAGAATTGCCGATCTCCGGTGCATCCGAAGCGGTACTGCAACGTAATGTCGAGCGCTGGAAAGCGCAGTTGCAGGTGCCGGCGGACGCCCCCAAACACTAGGAAGATTGCGTGAGAACCCAACCACTGATCCTTGCCCTGGCCGTGCTTGGCCTGGCGGGCTGCGCCAATGACCCGGCCCCTAACGAGCAGATGCGTATTTCCGAACAGGCGCTGGAGCAGGCCAGGGCCGTCGGTGCAACCGACCAGGTCGAATCGCTGAAACTGGCCGAAGACAAGCTGGCGCGGGCCAGGACCAACATGCTGACCGAAGACTACCGCGATGCGCGCATGCGCGCCGAGCAGGCGGAACTGGACGCGCGTTTTGCCGAGGCCCAGGTGCTGAACGAGAAGAGTGAAGAGCAGTTGCAGTTGTTGCAGTCGCGGGTGCAGCGCCTGCGCAAGCAGCTGGAGGTGCAGCCATGAACCGTCACGCACCCTTCGCCGTACTGGCAGTGCTGGCCCTGGCGGCAGGCCTGCAGGGTTGCGCCAGCCAGCGTAGCAGCGCGGCGCTTGAGCAAGCCAGCGCCGCCTTCCAGAAGGTCAAGGACGATTCCGACGTGTTGCGCAGCGCGCCGCGTGACGTGATTCGCGCAGGCGAGTCGCTGGCGCGCGCCGAGCGCTTGTCCAGCTACATCGGCACCGGCTCCGATGTGCGCCATTACGCTTACCTCAGCCAGCGTTACAGCGAGATTGCCGGTGAGCATGCCAAGCTGGCGCTGAACCAGGAGCGCCAGGCCAAGCTGGACCTGGAGCGCCAGCGTTTGCAGCTGGCTTTGCGCGAGGCCAAACTGGCCAGCGTGCAGCAGCAAGGCAAATGGGTCGAGGCGCAAATTGCCGCGCTGGCCTCGGAGCAAGCCGACCGCGGCCTGGTAATGACCTTGGGTGACGTGCTGTTCGACACCGGCAGTGCCAACCTGAAAAACACCGCCAGCCGAACCGTGCTCAAGCTGGTGCAGTTCCTGCAGCTCAACCCACACCGGGTGGTACGCATCGAGGGCTATACCGACAGCACGGGTACACCTGAAGAAAACCTCAAGCTGTCGCACGACCGGGCTCAGTCCGTTGCCGACATGCTGGTGGACCTTGGTGTCGACGAAAAGCGCCTGCAGGTCGAAGGCTACGGCGACCAGTACCCGATCGAGGCCAATGCCTCGGAGCGGGGTAGGGCGCAGAACCGCCGGGTCGAGATTGTGTTTTCCGACGACAAGGGCAGGCTCGCGCCGGCGCGTTGAGCGTGAGTGTTCGGCTCGGTGCGGTCGGCGCCGATCAGATCGCGCGCCGCCCGCGCGGCGCTGGATCTCACAGGCGCTGAAGATGCAGTGGCGGCCCAGCCATCTGTCCCGGTACACTTCTTGACTGTTACGGTATCCTCTACTGTCAGTGAGTCGCACAAGAACAACGAGCCCGTCCGCGCGTCGAGATCCCGCCATGACCAACCTGCTGCTGTACCAGCGTATCGCCCAGCAACTGGCCGATGACATTCGTCGCGGCGTCTACCAGCCAGGCGAGCGGGTACCCTCCGTACGCAAGATGAGCGCGCAGCTCAACGTCAGCCATGCCACGGTGCTGCAGGCCTACGCCAACCTCGAAGACCAGGGCCTGATCCGTGCGCGGCCGCAGTCCGGCTACTATGTGCACCAGACCCCGGCCCTGACCGCCCCGACCCCGGATATCGCCAGGGTCGAACGCCCAGGCCTGGTCACACGTGCCAGCATCATCCAGCAGGTACTGACCGAGGCCCGCCGCGACGGTGTGTTCCCGTTCGGTGCTGCCGTGCCGCATGTGGATTATCTGCCTGTGCGCGCACTGCACCAGCAAATCGCCAAAGTGACACGCTTCCACAGCCCGCGCGCCTTCAGCTATATGTTCAGCCCAGGGTTCGAGCCGCTGCGCCGGCAAATTGCCATTCGCATGCGCGATGCCGGTGTGATCGTCGACCCGCGTGAGGTGATCGTGACCCACGGCTGTGTCGATGCCCTGCAGATGTCGTTACGCGTGCTGACTCGCCCCGGGGACCTGATCGCCGCCGAGTCGCCGACCTATTACGGTTTGCTGCAGCTGGCGGACCTGCTGGGTTTGAAAGTGATCGAGATCCCCAGCGACCCGTCCACGGGGATCAGCCTCGAAGCCTTGCAACTGGCGGCAAATCAGTGGTCGATCAAGGCCTTGGTGCTGACTGCGCGGCTGAGCAACCCGCTGGGCGGTACGGTGCCGGAAGAGCGGCAAAAGCAACTGCTGCGCCTGGCTTCGGACTTCGACATCCAGATCGTCGAGGACGACATCTATGGCGAATTGATGTTCGAGCAGGGCAAGAGCAAGGCACTGAAAGCCTTCGATCGGCTGGACCGGGTGATCTACTGTTCGAGCTTCTCCAAAACCTTGTCTCCCGGGGTGAGGGTTGGCTGGATGATCGCCGGGCGTTACCAGGACGAGATACAGCGCCTGCAAACTTTCACCACCCATTCAGCCTGCAGCGTGACCCAGATGGGTGTGGCAGCGTACTTGGAAAATGGCGGCTACGACCGGCAGCTGCGCTATATCCGCCAGGAGTACCGCAAGAACCTCAGTGCCTACCAGCTGGCGGTGCAGCAGCACTTCCCCGAAGGTACGCAGATGACCCGGCCTACCGGGGGGTTCATCCTCTGGGTGAGCCTGCCTGGGCGGGTGAATACGCAAGAGCTGCATGTGCGTGCGTTGGAGCAGGGCATCAGTATTGCTCCGGGGTTGATATTCAGTAACACGGAACAGTTCAACCACTGCATCCGCCTCAACTGCGGTATTCCGTGGAACAAGGAGGCAGAGCGGGCGGTCATGACCTTGGGCTTGCTGGCACAGCAGCTGTGCCGCGAGCCTGCGCTCACACTTTTGTGAGGGTTGCCAGCAGCCCGCGGAACAGGGAGCATACGAGCCTTTACAGCGGGTCTGTCCATTTGCCATGAATGCATTACGTCGTTTTGTTCTGATTCTGTGCCTTGCGGCCCCGTGCTGCGCCGCCGCGGGCCTGGCCTTCGCTGCGCAGCCGGCGCAGGCCCAGCAGGCACAGACAAAAAACGCCGCCAAGCCTGCGCAGAAGCCGGTGACCCGCAAAGCCCCTGTCAAGAAAGCGCAACCGCCAAGCAAGGCAGTTGCCAAGCCCTTGCCCAAGGCAAAGCTGGACCTGAGCCTGCCCACCGACCTGGTCGACAACCTTGAGCCGGACGTAGGTTCGCCTTCGCCGATCCAGCGCCGCAAACCGCTGCTGCCCCCTATGTTCCGGGACAAGCCGGAAGCCGACGACAGCCCGTTCCAGCTCAATGGCCGCTTGATCAACAATGAAATGCAGCTGCAACTGCGCAATGACAGCCGCCGTGAAGTGGAAGGTGCGGCCATCGATTTCGAGTACCGGCAGTAAGGGGCAAACTGACTGCCGGGTCATGTCATTTTTCATCGTGCCAGCAATTTCAAACACCTGTTTGGGCGGGTACTATCCAGGGGCGTTCGTCCCGTTACTTGTTTCAGGGAGTCCTGAGTTTGGTGAATCGCCATGAACTGCCGTGAGGGCTGCGGTGCCTGCTGCATTGCCCCGTCCATCACCTCTGCCATGCCGCGCATGCCCAATGGCAAGCCAGCTGGCGAGCGCTGCCTGCACCTGACGGCGGCCAACCTCTGCGACCTGTTCGGCAAGCCTGAGCGGCCAGCAGTGTGTGGCGGGTTCAAGGCAGATGTCGAGGTGTGTGGCAGTGACCGTGACGAAGCGATCAGGATTCTTGGCTGGTGGGAGCAGATGACGGCGGCGTGAAAGGCTGGATCTTCGACAACAAGGATAAACATGATGAGATCGTTCAAGCGTATTGCACTGCTGTGTGGCGTGGGTGTTCTGCTTTCGCCGGCGGCCTGGGCCGAAAACTGGCAAGTGGCCAAGGACGAGGAGGGCATCAAGGTGTCCCTCAGCGAAGTCGCTGGCTCCAAGTACAAGGCCTATCGCGGGGTGACCGTGATCAAGGCGCCGCTGGCCAAGGTCGAGGCACTGCAGGAAGACGCGGCCGGGGCATGTGCATGGATCCACGAATGCAAATCGCAGAAGCTGCTCAAGCATGAAGGTAACCAGAGCTGGACCTACACCCAGTTCAATACGCCATGGCCGGTGACGCCACGCGATTCGGTGCTGCATATCACCACTGTCAAGGAGGCTGATGGCAGCGTCACCCGCAACCTGAAAGAAGAGCCGACCTACCTGCCGGAAGAGAAGGGCTTCGTGCGGGTGGCTAAAGTCGAAGGGTTCTGGAAGCTGGTGCCCAAGGGCGACACCACCGAAGTGACCTACCAGGTGCATACCGAGCCGGGTGGCAGCGTGCCGGCGATGGTCGCCAACAAGTTCGTGGTGGATTCGCCGTTCAATACCCTCAAACAGCTGCGTGAACGGGCTGAGAAGAACTGAGGCCTCGCACTGCCTGTAGCGCCTTCAGGTGATGGCGCTACAGCAGGCACCGGCGTCAATAAAAGAACGCCATTATTTGAGCGTTGCTGGAAGTTTGACAGCATAAATTTTTGGGCTTAGATTCAAACTCAGTGAGTCATTTCCTGCCCCCTCTCGTGCTCACGCCAACTATAAAAAACGTGCTGCGTTTTTCTTCTGCTTTATAACTTCAAGACCTACGCCTTACCCACTTGTACCTCTGCGCTTGCGGGCCGTTTTGTCCTCGGTCTGTGCAAGGGCGAGCACTTGCCTATTGATTTTCATCCGCCGCGTGTGTGGGAGATATCATCGTGCATGCTAATCGACTTTCGTTATTGCCCCGGATCGCCGGGTACGGTGTATTGGCTTTCATGGGTTGGTTGCTGTTTTCGACATTGTTCATGCCGTTATTGTCGTCATCGGCAACCCGGGCCATTCTCAATGCACCGGTCATTCTGCTGACCACGCCCATCGATGGCGTGGTGCGTACCTTGAATATTCAGCCAGGCACCACGTTCACCACGGGCCAGGATATCGCAACCATCGAGAACCCCCGGGCGGAACAGGAAACGCTGCTGGGCTTGCAGACACGCCGGCTCACCTTGCAGCAGCAATTGGCGGCCATGGCCAGCCAGGCCGAACACGACCGTAAGTACTACAACGCACTGGAGATCACCAGCCAGCAGTACCAGGATGCCTATGAGGTGCGCAAGCGCTACGCGCAGAAGGCCCTGAAGGCTGAGAGCGGGGCGGCTGGCGCACGCCTGGCCGATGCCCGGGAAACACTGGCACGTAACCTTGAGCTGTTTCGCCAGGGCGCGGTGAGCGAGGCCGTCGTAGCCAGTTCCCGGGCGCAACTTGCCTCGTTGCAGGCCGATGCCGAGACCATTCGCTCGCGGGTACACATCAACGATGGTGATCTTAACGCGGCCAAGGACCAGGTGTACCTGGACCCCGAGCAATTGCGCATGTTCGACCTCAAGTCGCAGATGACCACGCTGAAACTTAGCCTGGATAATCTGGAGCGCAACCGAGTAACCCTCGAAGAGGAACTTTCCCATCTCGACCAGTTGATAGAAAGTGAGCAAAATCGGGTGCAGATGATGGCGGCTTATAATGTGGTGGCGTATGCATCCGGCACCGTGCAAGAGTTGATCGCCCCGCAAGGCACGCAAGTACGGGCGGGTGCAACGCTATTGCGCGCTACCAATTGCAGTCAAAGTTATGTTATTGCGGTATTTCCGGAGCGAATGGCCAGCCGGATCGATCGGGATAGCGAACTGCAAGTATCTATCCGCGGTGTCGCGCAACCGCTGAAAGCCAAAGTCGTGCAGTTGCTGTCAAGCCCGACCGATGTACAAAGCAGCAATTACAGTGTGCCGTTTCCTTATGCCGAGCAGAACTCGGTCTATGTGGTAGGTACGTTCGACAACAACTTGCCGGCCGATGAGCGCCTGTTGACCTGCAACCCTGGCAACTGGGTGACCGCGACGGTATCGCGATGAACGGCTGGGTGCTTTTTGCGGGGGTGCTCGGGTTGGTGCTGGGCAACCAGGCCATGGCCCTGGAGCCTCGGGCCCGCCTGCAGCACATGACCTGCGCAGGCATCGGGCAGGCGGTGGCGGCTCAAGGCCAAGGGCCGTTGCTGCTGGCCAGCTATCCGCAGCAACCGGGGCAGCCTGCCGTGCCTGGCGTGCTGCAAGGCGTGGCATTCACCTACGACAACGCGTTGGCCAGCATCGCCTTGTTTGCCTGCGGCAATGCGCCAGCTGCCCGACAAATTGCCGACGCTTTGGCGTATGCCATCAATCACGACCCTGAGTACCGCGATGGCCGGGTGCGCAATGCCTACGCCGCTGGCCCGCTGCAGGCCGCACCTGTGCGGCTGCCGGGCTACTGGAGCGATGAGCGTGCTGCATGGAGCCAGGATGCGTACCAGGTGGGCAGTGCGACCGGTAATCAGGCGTGGGCAGCGCTGGCATTGCTGGAAGCTTATCGGCACAGCGGTGAAGCGCGTTATTTGCAGGCGAGCAGAAAGGTGCTCGACTGGGCCCGGCGCACCACCTTCGACAAGGGGCCACCGGCAGGCTTCAACGGAGGCATTTACGGGTTCGCCGCTGCCCCGCAGGTGCAGACCTGGAAGTCCACTGAGCATAACGTCGATCTGGCGGCAGCCTGGGCCTCGTTGGCGCGGCTGGACAACGATAGCGAAGCTGGCCGGCAGGCGCGCATCGCCCGCGGCTTCGTCGAGGCCCACTGGGATGCCGGCCAAGGCCGGTTCCTGATCGGTACCTTGCCCGATGGCCGAGCACCGCAGACGCAGCAGTCGGGCCTGGATGCGCAGATCTGGCCGCTGATTGCCATTGCCGACGCACCGCAGCAGTGGCTGCAGGCACTGACGTTCGTGGAGCGGGCCCATGGTTTCGCTCAGGGCTATGGCTTCAAGCAGGACCCTGACGGTATCTGGACCGAAGGCACGGCGCAGGTGGCGGCCGTTGCCAGCCTTCGCGGCCTGGCGCCCCTGGCGCAGCCATTGTGGCCGTTGTTGCTGGCGCAACAGGCTGGCAATGGCTGGCTGTACGCCACCCCGGAGGCACAGGTCAGTACGGGGCTGAGCGTGGGGCCGGACTCGACCCATGACGATTTCCTGTACTTTCACCTGCCCCATTTGGGCGCCACGGCATGGGCGGCGATCGCTGCCACCGGCGTCAACCCTTTCACTGGCGATTACAAGGCCCACTGACATGCAAGCACTGGACTCGACACAACTGCTGCAAATCAACCTGTGGACGCTGGCCATCGTGGTCCTGCTGAGTTGCATGGCCCACCGCGAGCAATGGCTGGCGCGCCTGCTGTTTGGCGCGCTGACCGCGGCACTGCTGGTCAGGTACGTGGCCTGGCGCTTCGCCGACACCTTGCCTGACAGCCGCGCGGGGTTCGCCACGGTATGGGCTTATGGCTTCCTGTTCTTCGAGTTGTTGGGCATTGCCTATACCTTGTTTTCGATCGTGGTGATGTGCCGGCGCAGCGATCACCGCCACGCCGCGGACGCTGGCGAGCAGCGCTTGCGCGCGATGGGGGCCGAGGCGCCGGCGGTCGATGTGTTCATCTGCACCTACAACGAAGGGCTCGAGGTTCTGGAGAAGACCATCATTGCCGCGCAGGCCATGGACTACCCCAACTTCACCCTCTGGGTGCTGGATGACACGCGGCGGGACTGGCTGCGCGACTACTGCGCGAGCATGGGGGTGCGTTACACGCGGCGCGATGACAACCTGCACGCCAAGGCGGGCAACCTGAACAACGGCCTGCGCCAGTCGGCAGCCAGTACCAACGCGCCGTACATACTGGTGCTGGATGCAGACTTCGCCCCGCAGCGGCCGATTCTGCTGCGGACCTTGGGGCTGTTCCAGGACCCTGAGGTCGGGTTGGTGCAGACCCCGCAGTTCTACTACAACCCGGACCCTATCCAGCATAACCTGGGGTCGGCAAACAGCTGGGTGGATGAGCAACGGGTATTCTTCGATGTGTTCCAGCCTGCCAAGGATGCCTGGAATGCAGCGTTCTGCGTGGGCACATCGTTCGTGGTGCGGCGTGATCTGGTCGAGCGCATGGGTGGTTTTCCCACGGGGTCGGTCTGTGAGGACATCTACACGTCCTACCGCCTGATGCAGATGGGCTACATCACCCGCTGGCTGAACGAGCGTTTGTCCATCGGGCTGTCTGCCGAGGGCCTGACCGAGTACATCAACCAGCGCGGCCGCTGGTGCCTGGGGACGATCCAGGTGGCCTTGCTGCGCCAGGGGCCGCTGTTCGGTCGTGGCTATGGCCTGAACGATCGCCTGCATTACCTGCACGGCCTGCTGCATTGGTGCTCCAAGCCTTTCATCCTGATGATGCTGGTGTCGCCGGTGCTGTATTGGTATTTCGGCATTGCCGGTTTCTATGCAACGCCGGCAGCGTTTCTGGCCTTCGGCATGCCGGCGCTGATCGCCTATTGGGGTTACAGCACCTGGGTGACCGGGCGGCGCTCACTGCCGATCTTCACCGAGGTGACGCAGATCGTTTGCGCATTGGCGGTGACCGCGACCCTGATCAGTGCTGCGATTCGCCCGTTCGGGCGGCCTTTCAAGGTGACGGCCAAAGGCCTGGACCGCTCCCAGACCCAAGTGCACTGGAAGCTGTTCGGGTTTTTCCTGGCCTTGAGTGTGTTGGCACAGGTCGGCGCAATCACGGCGATCAGCACTGCCAGCCGACTGGACGGCAATATGGTGTTCAACCTGAGCTGGACGGTGCTGGTGCTGCTGTACAACCTGGCGACACTGGTGGCCTGCGTTGATCGGCCACGGCTACACGGCGAGGAGCGCTTTCCGTTTGCTCGGCCCACCCAGCTGCGCCTGGGCACCGGTACGCTGGGTGGGCAACTGGTCGATATCTCGATCAGCGGGGCGGCGTTCGAAGGCGCCATGGCCGGCGAGGTGCCGTGCGGCAGGCGTGGCCAGGTATGGGTGGACAAAGTGGGCTGGCTGGGGGCAGAGGTGGTACGCCGGGATGGCAGCCAACGGCTGGGGCTGCGCTTCGTGGCGGTGCATGAGGCGCAGCGGCGCGCGCTGATCACCAGGCTGTTCAGCCAGGCCAATCCCAATGTGGCCAGCACGGCGCAACCCGCCACTGCGTTCTTCACCCTGCTGCGCCGGGCGCTGCTGGGCGAAGGCGACTGGCGCCTGCGGCTGGTGCGCCGGCCGCGGCAGGCGCCCATCGCCAGCGCGCGGGTGGCTGTGAAGCGCCGCAGCGCCCAGCCGGCTGCCCTGCAGGCTTCCAGCGGCCTTCTCGGCGTGCTGGCTCAACTGCGTGCCTTGATGAACAGCGTTTGGTGAGGGAAGGGCCCATGACTAGACCCCTGCAGTGTGTGATGTTGGCCGCTCAACTGTCTTTGGCCGGCTGTTCGCTCGAGCCTGCCTACGAGACACCGGCGTCCCCCATGGACACCGGCTGGCCGGATAGCGTCGAGGCGGGCTGCTGTGATCCGCGAAACGCTTTCGACCCGGATTGGCGAGCGTTCGTCAGTGACAGCCGCTTGCGCCGGTTGATCGAGTTGGCCCTGGTCGACAACCGTGACTTGCAGCAAGCCGCAGCCAGCGTGGCGCAGGCCAGGGCAGGCTATCAGGGCGCCGCGGCAGCGCTGTACCCCAGCCTGGGCGTCGACACCTATGCCGGGCGCGCAAAGTTGCCGGCGCTGGAGCAAACCCCCGGGGGCGGCTCCAGCGCCGGCAGTGTGGCCAACACCTTCCAGGCCACCGTGGGGTTCACGGCCTATGAGCTGGACTTCTTCGGCCGGGCGCGAAGCCAGGCCCATGCGGCCGAGGCGCGCTTTCATGCCACGCTGGCCGACTACCAGGCTGCACGCATGGCCTTGATCGGCGAAGTGGCCGGGACCTGGCTGACGCTCAAGGCCAATCAGAGCTTGCTTGGGCTGGCAGAGCGCACATTCGAATCCCAGCAGCATTACGGGCAATTGCTGCGTTCCAGTTTCAACCTGGGTTCGACCGCACGCATCGATGTCCACCAAGCCGATGCCATCACCAACACTGCTGCCGTGCAAGTCAGTACCTACCGGATGCAAGTGGCGCAGAACCTCAATGCGTTGCGGGTGCTGGTAGGGCAAACGGTACCGGCCGGGCTGTTGCCGGAGGGTCAGCTTGGGGCGCAGATGGCGACAGCCGATGTACCCGCCGGGGTGCCTTCAAGCCTGCTTGAGCGGCGGCCCGACATTCGGGCGGCGCAGGCTCAGCTGCGCGCTGCCAATGCAGAAATCGGCAGTGCGCGGGCCGCCTATTTCCCCAGCTTTTCGTTGACAGGCGCGCTGGGTAGCCTGAGTGGGGACTTTTCGCGGCTGCTGACAAGCCCGGCACAGTTCTGGAACCTGGCGGCGCTCGGTTCGCTGACATTGCTCGATGCCGGCCAGCGCAGGGCAGGGGTGGATGCCACTTGGGCCCAATACGACCAGCGTGTGGCTGCTTACGAGCAGACCGTGCTCAACGCCTTCCGTGAAGCGGCCAATGCGTTGAATGCGCGGCAGGAGATGCTGCCGCAGGTCGCGGCCCAGCGGCAGCTGGTCGAGGACTATGAGCAAGCCTACCGGCAGTCGCGGCTGCGTTTCGAGGCGGGCCTGGACAGCTACTTCTCGACCATGGATGCCCAGCGCTCGCTGTTCGGTGCGCAGCAGCGTTGGCTGGAGCTGGAGCTGGCGCGCGAGATCAACCAGGTGAACCTGTTCAAGGCGCTCGGGGGTGGCTGGTCACCAGGGCCGACGGCAATCGTGGGCAGTGCTGCGCAAGTCGCACGCTAGTTGGCCTGGGTGGCTGATGCGTATCGCCGGGGGAGGGCATGAGCCAGCCCTTGGGCCGCGCGACGCCAGGCGTGCGTGCGGCCCAAGGGCTGGCCGGGGGGGCTGAAGCGTTACCCGATCAAGCCTTACTTGCGGTCGCCGAGGGCAACGATGTCGCGCTTCTGCTCGCCGGTGTACAGCTGGCGCGGACGGCCGATCTTGTACGGGCTGGAGAGCATTTCCTTCCAGTGCGAAATCCAGCCCACGGTACGTGCCAGGGCGAAGATCACGGTGAACATGCTGGTTGGAATGCCGATCGCCTTGAGGATGATCCCCGAGTAGAAGTCGACGTTCGGGTACAGCGAGCGCTCGATGAAGTACGGATCGGTCAGTGCGATCTCTTCCAGGCGCATGGCCAGTTCCAGCTGCGGGTCGTTTTTGATGCCCAGCTCGCGCAGTACTTCATCGCAGGTCTGTTTCATCACGGTGGCGCGCGGGTCACGGTTCTTGTAGACGCGGTGACCGAAGCCCATCAGCTTGAACGGGTCGTTCTTGTCCTTGGCCTTGGCGATGAAGGTGTCGATGTTCGAGACATCGCCGATTTCATCGAGCATGGTCAGTACGGCTTCGTTCGCACCGCCGTGCGCCGGGCCCCACAGGGCAGCGATGCCCGCGGCGATACAGGCGAACGGGTTGGCACCCGACGAGCCGGCCAGGCGCACGGTGGAGGTGGAGGCGTTCTGCTCATGGTCGGCATGGAGGATGAAGATCCGGTCCATTGCCTTGGCCAGTACCGGGCTGATCGGTTTGATCTCGCACGGGGTGTTGAACATCATGTGCAGGAAGTTTTCCGCGTACGACAGGTCGTTGCGCGGGTACATCATCGGCTGGCCCATGGAGTACTTGTAAACCATCGCCGCCAGGGTCGGCATCTTCGCGACCAGGCGCACCGCGGAGATTTCGCGGTGTTGCGGGTTATTGATGTCCAGGGAGTCGTGGTAGAACGCCGACAGGGCGCCGACCACACCGCACATGACCGCCATCGGGTGGGCATCGCGGCGGAAACCGTTGAAGAACGACTTCAGCTGCTCGTGAACCATGGTGTGGTTTTTCACGGTGCTGACGAACTGCGCCTTCTGCTCGGCATTCGGCAGTTCGCCGTTGAGCAGCAGGTAGCAGGTTTCGAGGTAGTCGGATTGCTCGGCGAGCTGTTCGATCGGGTAGCCGCGGTGCAGCAGGATCCCTTTGTCGCCGTCAATGTAGGTGATCTTCGACTCGCACGAGGCGGTCGCCATGAAACCAGGGTCGAAGGTGAAGTGACCAGTGGCCCCTAACCCGCGGACGTCGATTACATCAGGACCAACGGTGCCGGTTAAAATGGGCAGCTCGACGGGGGCAGCGCCCTCGATGACCAACTGCGCTTTTTTGTCAGCCATGTGGCCTCCTATTAATGCTTGAAATCATCAGACAGACCCCCCACGCAGGGCCCGCACCACTATAGAGGGATAAATTCAGATGTCAATTTGCCTAAAGGCTTGTTGAATCAGGCATTCAAGCCTGATTTTTCCCGAAATTCTCGCCCATTTACGCCTTTTGTTCATTAAAGGCAATGCGCTATTTGGGCTACCCCGTCACGTTGTCATAAGCAGCCTAACTGTCTATACTCGGCACCCGACCGCCAGGGGCTTGCAAGCCCGAACTGCTGGGGGTCGCCGTTCCCTGGGTGGTGGGTACCTGACCAGTACACTTACCAACAACTTTGCCCTGATTCGCTAGGGGCTCTTCAGTGTGAAAAAAGCCGTGAAAAGCCAACGACCTGTAAACCTAGACCTAAGGACCATCAAGCTCCCTGTCACTGCGTACACGTCCATCCTGCACCGTATCTCCGGCGTCATCCTGTTCATCGGCCTTGCCATCATGCTTTATGCACTGGGCAAATCGCTGGGTTCCGAGGAAGGCTTCGGCGAGGTGAAGGCGTGTCTGACCAGCCCGCTGGCCAAGTTCGTGACCTGGGGGCTGTTGTCTGCCCTGCTTTATCACCTCGTGGCAGGTGTTCGTCACCTGATCATGGACATGGGCATCGGCGAGACGCTGGAAGGCGGCAAGCTGGGCTCGAAAATCGTGATCGTCATCTCCGTGGTGCTGATCGTTCTGGTGGGAGTTTGGGTATGGTAACCAATGTCACGAACCTGTCGCGTTCGGGCCTCTATGACTGGATGGCGCAGCGCGTATCTGCGGTCGTTCTCGCGGCTTATTTCATCTTCCTGATCGGCTACGTGGTCGCCCACCCAGGCATCGACTACACCCAGTGGCATGGTCTGTTCTCCAACAACGCGATGCGAATCTTCAGCTTGCTGGCCCTCGTTGCCCTCGGCGCTCACGCCTGGGTCGGCATGTGGACCATTGCTACCGACTACCTGACGCCTATGTCGTTCGGCAAGTCGGCAACTGCGATTCGTTTCCTGTTCCAGGCGGTATGCGGCGTTGCGATGTTCGCGTACTTCGTCTGGGGTGTGCAGATTCTCTGGGGTATCTGATTCATGGCTAGCATTCCAACCATTTCTTTCGACGCCATCATCATCGGTGGCGGCGGCGCCGGCATGCGCGCTGCGCTGCAACTGGCTCAAGGCGGCCACAAGACTGCCGTAGTCACCAAGGTCTTCCCGACCCGTTCGCACACTGTATCCGCCCAAGGTGGCATCACCTGCGCCATCGCTTCGGCCGACCCGAACGACGACTGGCGCTGGCACATGTACGATACCGTCAAGGGTTCCGACTACATCGGTGACCAGGACGCTATCGAATACATGTGTCAGGAAGGCCCGGCTGCCGTGTTCGAGCTGGACCACATGGGCCTGCCGTTCTCGCGTACCGAAACCGGCCGTATCTACCAGCGCCCGTTCGGTGGCCAGTCCAAGGACTTCGGTAAAGGTGGCCAGGCCGCCCGTACCTGCGCGGCGTCCGACCGTACCGGTCATGCGCTGCTGCACACCCTGTACCAGGGTAACCTGAAGGCCGGCACCACCTTCCTCAACGAGTACTACGCCGTTGACCTGGTGAAAAACAAGGAAGGCGCTTTCGTTGGTGTGATCGCGATCTGCATCGAAACCGGCGAAACCATGTACATCAAGTCCAAGGCTACCGTGTTGGCCACTGGCGGTGCCGGTCGTATCTACGCCTCCACCACCAACGCCCTGATCAACACCGGTGACGGTATCGGCATGGCCCTGCGTGCAGGCGTTCCGGTGCAGGACATCGAAATGTGGCAGTTCCACCCGACCGGCATCGCCGGCGCCGGTGTACTGGTCACCGAAGGTTGCCGTGGTGAGGGTGGCTACCTGATCAACGCCCACGGCGAGCGCTTCATGGAGCGTTACGCGCCGAACGCCAAAGACCTGGCCGGCCGCGACGTGGTCGCCCGTTCCATGGTCAAGGAAATCATCGCCGGCAACGGCGTGGGCCCGAACAAGGACCACGTGCTGCTGAAGCTGGACCACCTGGGCGAAGAAGTGCTGCACAGCCGCCTGCCAGGTATCTGCGAGCTGTCCAAGACCTTCGCCCACGTCGACCCGGTTGTCGCGCCGGTGCCGGTGGTTCCGACCTGCCACTACATGATGGGTGGTGTTGCCACCAACATTCATGGCCAGGCCATCACCATGGACGAAGAAGGCAAGGATCACATCATCCCTGGCCTGTTCGCCGTAGGTGAAGTTGCGTGCGTATCGGTACACGGTGCCAACCGCCTGGGCGGCAACTCGCTGCTCGACCTGGTGGTATTCGGCCGTGCTGCCGGCCTGCACCTGGAGAAGGCACTGAGCGACGGTATCGAGCACCTCGACGCCAGCGACACCGATATCGATGTTGCCCTGAACCGCCTGAACAAGCTCAACGAGCGTACTTCCGGTGAAGACGTAGCCAGCCTGAAGCGCGAGCTGCAGAGCTGCATGCAGAACTACTTCGGTGTGTTCCGTACCGGCGAATACATGCAGAAGGGTATCGAGCAACTGGCCGGCCTGCGTGAGCGCATCGCCAACGTCAAGATCAACGACAAGTCCCAGGCCTTCAACACCGCGCGTATCGAAGCGCTGGAGCTGCAGAACCTGCTGGAAGTCGCCGAAGCTACCGCCATCGCGGCCGAAGCCCGTAAAGAGTCCCGTGGCGCTCACGCCCGTGAAGACTTCGAAGACCGTGACGACGAAAACTGGCTGTGCCACACCCTGTACTACCCGGGTGAGAAGCGCGTTGCCAAGCGTGGCGTCAACTTTGCGCCGAAGACTGTTCCAGCCTTCGAACCAAAAGTCCGGACTTACTAAGGGTGGCTGCTATGTTGAAAGTCGAAGTTTATCGTTACAACCCGGATACCGATTCGGCGCCAAAAATGGAGTCGTTCGACGTCGATACCGGCGGCAAGGACTTGATGGTGCTGGACGTACTGGCCCTGATCAAGGAAAAGGACGAAGGTTTCTCGTACCGTCGTTCCTGCCGTGAAGGCGTGTGCGGTTCCGACGGCATGAACATGAACGGCAAGAACGGCCTGGCCTGCATCACCCCGCTGTCGGCGGTGGTCAAGGGCAACAAGCTGGTTCTGCGCCCTCTGCCAGGCCTGCCGGTCATTCGTGACCTGGTGGTCGACATGAGCATCTTCTACAAGCAGTACGAGAAGGTGAAGCCGTTCCTGCAGAACGACACGCCGGCCCCGGCCATCGAGCGCCTGCAGTCGCCGGAAGACCGCGAAAAGCTGGACGGCCTGTACGAGTGCATCCTGTGCGCTTGCTGCTCGACTTCCTGCCCGTCGTTCTGGTGGAACCCGGACAAGTTCCTGGGCCCGGCCGCGCTGCTGCAGGCCTACCGTTTCCTGGCCGACAGCCGCGACACCAAGACTCAGGAGCGCCTGGCGTCCCTGGATGACCCGTTCAGCGTATTCCGCTGCCGCGGGATCATGAACTGCGTGAACGTTTGCCCGAAAGGTCTCAACCCGACCAAGGCAATCGGCCACGTACGTAACATGCTGCTGCAAAGCGGCACCTGATACACCGTGTTGTACCTGCAGTAAGCCGAGGTGCGGGCGGTGAGCCCGCACTGAGGTAAAACCCGAGCAAGGGCCCAAAAAGCCCGCGCTCATTACCTATGAAGATATGAGACCAGCAGGGGCTTTCCGGGCTGGTACCCGGAAAATCAGCAGGATCCAGGTGGCGTGGTTCAGTCGCTGTTTTCGGACTTTTCCAGGTTTGCTTCGGCTCTCGCCGATCAGTCCCCTAATCGAGGGTGACCAAGCATGCAAGAAAGCGTGATGCAGCGCATGTGGGATAGCGCCCACCTTTCAGGTGGTAACGCTGCATATGTGGAAGAGCTCTACGAGCTCTACCTGCACGACCCTAACGCTGTGCCAGAAGAGTGGCGCACTTACTTCCAGAAGTTGCCAGCCGACGGCAGCACCGCTACTGATGTATCGCACTCGACAATCCGCGACCATTTCGTACTGCTGGCAAAGAACCAGCGCCGCGCCCAACCGGTATCTGCCGGGAGCGTGAGCAGTGAACACGAGAAGAAGCAGGTTGAAGTTCTGCGACTGATCCAGGCCTATCGTATGCGCGGCCATCAGGCTGCCAAGCTCGACCCGTTGGGGTTGTGGCAGCGCCCTGCGCCCGTAGACCTGTCGATCAATCACTACGGCTTGACCAATGCCGATCTTGATACGACCTTCCGTGCCGGCGACCTGTTCATCGGCAAAGAGGAGGCGAGCCTACGCGACATCCTGGATGCACTCCAGAAGACATATTGTCGCACCATTGGCGCCGAGTTCACCCACATCGTCGATTCCGAGCAGCGCAGCTGGTTCCAGCAGCGCCTGGAAAGCGTGCGCGGCCGTCCGGAATACTCCGCTGACGTGCAGGCCCACCTGCTCGAGCGCGTTACCGCCGGTGAAGGCCTGGAAAAATACCTGGGCACCAAGTACCCAGGCACCAAGCGCTTCGGCCTTGAAGGTGGCGAGAGCCTGATCCCGATGCTGGACGAAATGATCCAGCGTTCCGGCTCCTACGGCACCAAGGAAGTGGTCATCGGCATGGCCCACCGTGGCCGTCTGAACGTGCTGGTGAACACCTTCGGCAAGAGCCCGCGCGAGCTGTTCGACGAGTTCGAAGGCAAGAAGATGAACGAGCTGGGCTCCGGTGACGTGAAGTATCACCAGGGCTTCTCCTCGAACGTGATGACCTCCGGTGGCGAAGTGCACCTGGCCATGGCGTTCAACCCGTCCCACCTGGAAATCGTTTCGCCGGTGGTCGAGGGTTCGGTGCGCGCCCGTCAGGACCGCCGCAACGATACCGTTGGCGACAAGGTGCTGCCGATCTCGATCCACGGCGACGCTGCATTCGCCGGCCAGGGTGTGGTCATGGAAACCTTCCAGATGTCGCAGACCCGCGGTTTCAAGACCGGCGGCACCGTGCACATCGTGATCAACAACCAGGTTGGTTTCACCATCAGCAACCCGCTGGACGCGCGCTCCACCGAGTACGCCACCGACGTGGCCAAGATGATCCAGGCGCCGATCCTGCACGTGAACGGCGATGACCCGGAAGCAGTGCTGTTCGTCACCCAGCTGGCCATCGACTACCGCATGCAGTTCAAGCGTGACGTGGTCATCGACCTGGTCTGCTACCGCCGTCGCGGCCACAACGAGGCCGACGAGCCGAGCGGCACCCAGCCGCTGATGTACCAGCAGATCACCAAGCAGCGTACCACCCGCGAGCTGTACGCCGAGTCGCTGATCCAGGCTGGCCGTATCGATGCCGAGCGTGCCCAGGCGAAGATCGACGAGTACCGCAACGCGCTGGACAACGGCCTGCACGTGGTGAAAAGCCTGGTCAAGGAGCCGAACCGCGAGCTGTTCGTCGACTGGCGCCCCTACCTGGGCCATGCCTGGACTGCGCGTCACGACACCCGCTTCGACCTCAAGACCTTGCAGGACCTGTCGGCCAAGCTGCTGGAAATCCCGGAAGGCTTCGTCGTCCAGCGCCAGGTGGCGAAAATCTACGAAGACCGCCAGAAGATGCAGGCCGGTGGCTTGCCGATCAACTGGGGCTATGCAGAAACCATGGCCTACGCCACCCTGCAGTTCGAAGGTCACCCGATCCGCATGACCGGCCAGGACATCGGCCGTGGCACCTTCTCGCACCGCCATGCAGTGCTGCACAACCAGAAGGATGCCGGCACCTACGTACCGCTGAAGAACCTGTTCCCGGGCCAGCCGATGTTCGAGCTGTACGACTCCTTCCTGTCGGAAGAAGCCGTGCTGGCCTTCGAATATGGCTACTCGACCACCACGCCGAACGCGCTGGTGATCTGGGAAGCCCAGTTCGGCGACTTCGCCAACGGTGCGCAAGTGGTCATCGACCAGTTCATCACCAGCGGCGAGCACAAGTGGGGTCGCCTGTGCGGCCTGACCATGCTGCTGCCGCACGGCTATGAAGGGCAGGGCCCGGAGCACTCCTCCGCGCGCCTGGAGCGTTACCTGCAGCTGTGTGCCGAGCACAACATCCAGGTCTGCGTGCCAACCACGCCGGCGCAGATCTACCACCTGCTGCGTCGTCAGGTCATTCGCCCGCTGCGCAAGCCGCTGATCGTGCTGACACCGAAGTCGCTGCTGCGTCACAAACTGGCCGTTTCGACCCTGGAAGACCTGGCAGAAGGCTCGTTCCAGACCGTGATCCCGGAAATCGACAACCTCGATCCGGCCAAGGTCGAACGCCTGGTCCTGTGCGGCGGCAAGGTCTACTACGACCTGCTGGAGAAACGCCGTGCCGAGGGCCGCGAAGACATCGCCATCGTGCGTATCGAGCAGCTGTATCCGTTCCCGGAGGACGACCTGGTCGAAATCCTGGCGCCGTACACCAACCTCAAGCATGCCGTGTGGTGTCAGGAAGAGCCGATGAACCAGGGTGCTTGGTACAGCAGCCAGCACCACATGCGCCGTATCCTGGGCCGCCACAACAAGGCGCTGGTCCTGGAATACGCCGGCCGCGACGCTTCCGCCGCGCCAGCTTGTGGTTACGCTTCGAAGCACGCCGAACAGCAGGAAAAACTGCTGCAAGACGCCTTCACTGTCTAACGCCTTCGCGCACCTGAAACCGAATTTAAGGAAATACACATAATGGCTATCGAGATCAAAGCCCCAACCTTCCCGGAATCGGTTGCCGATGGCACCGTTGCCACCTGGCACAAGAAGCCGGGCGAAGCCGTCAAGCGTGACGAGCTGATCGTCGACATCGAGACCGACAAGGTCGTCCTGGAAGTGCTGGCTACTGCTGACGGCGTGCTGGGCGACATCGTCAAGGGCGAGGGCGACACCGTCCTGTCCGACGAGGTGCTGGGTTCGATCGTTGAAGGCGGCGCTGCTGCCGCACCTGCCGCCGCCGCTGCACCTGCCGCTGCACCCGCTGCGGCAGCTGCCGATGCTGGTGAAGATGACCCGGTCGCCGCCCCGGCCGCGCGCAAGCTGGCCGAAGAAAACGGCATCGACCTGGCCAGCGTTGCCGGTACCGGCAAAGGTGGTCGCGTCACCAAGGAAGACGTGGTTGCAGCGGTTGCCAACAAGAAGTCGGCACCTGCCGCTGCGCCGGCTGCCAAGCCTGCTGCCGCTGCTGCTGCCCCGGTGGTCACCGCTGCTGGCGACCGCACCGAGAAGCGCGTACCGATGACCCGCCTGCGTGCCAAGATCGCCGAGCGCCTGGTAGAAGCCCAGTCGAGCATGGCCATGCTGACCACCTTCAACGAAGTGGACATGACCGAAGTCATGGCCCTGCGTTCGAAGTACAAGGACCTGTTCGAGAAGACCCACAACGGCGTGCGCCTGGGCTTCATGTCGTTCTTCGTCAAGGCTGCCACCGAGGCGCTGAAGCGCTTCCCGGCGGTCAACGCCTCGATCGACGGCAACGACATCGTCTACCACGGCTATGCCGACGTCGGCGTCGCGGTGTCCAGCGACCGTGGCCTGGTGGTACCGGTACTGCGTAACGCCGAATCGATGAGCCTGGCCGAAATCGAAAACGGCATCGCCACTTTCGGCAAGAAGGCCCGTGACGGCAAGCTGTCGATCGAAGAGATGACCGGTGGCACCTTCACCATCACCAACGGCGGTACTTTCGGTTCGATGATGTCGACCCCGATCGTCAACCCGCCGCAGGCCGCGATCCTCGGCATGCACAACATCATCCAGCGCCCGATGGCCGTTAACGGCCAAGTGGTGATTCGCCCGATGATGTATCTGGCGCTGTCCTACGATCACCGCCTGATCGATGGCAAGGAAGCGGTAACCTTCCTGGTCACCATCAAGAACCTGCTGGAAGATCCGTCTCGCCTACTGCTGGACATCTAATCGCGCAGCTGTAAGCTGCGAGCGGCAAGCTTCAAGTCGAAGCCTGTCTGTCTCGCAGCTTGCAGCTTGCTGCTTGAAGCTCAAAAGGAATCTTTTATGACCCAGAAATTCGACGTAGTGGTAATCGGTGCAGGTCCTGGCGGTTATGTCGCTGCCATCAAGGCCGCACAACTCGGTCTGAAGACTGCCTGCATCGAGAAGTACACCGACGCCGAGGGCAAGCTGGCCCTGGGCGGCACCTGCCTGAACGTCGGTTGCATTCCTTCCAAGGCCCTGCTGGACAGCTCCTGGAAGTACAAGGAAGCCAAAGAAAGCTTCAACGTGCATGGCATCTCCACCGGTGAAGTGAAGATGGACGTTGCCGCGATGGTTGGCCGCAAGGCTGGCATCGTCAAGAACCTGACCGGTGGCGTGGCCACCCTGTTCAAGGCCAACGGTGTTACTTCGATCCAGGGCCACGGCAAGCTGCTGGCGGGCAAGAAGGTCGAAGTCACCAAGGCTGACGGCACCACCGAAGTGATCGAAGCCGAGAACGTGATCCTGGCCTCCGGCTCGCGTCCGATCGACATTCCGCCAGCGCCTGTCGACCAGAACGTCATCGTCGACTCCACCGGCGCCCTGGAATTCCAAGCCGTACCCAAGCGCCTGGGCGTGATCGGGGCTGGCGTCATCGGCCTGGAGCTGGGCTCGGTATGGGCTCGCCTGGGTGCTGAAGTCACCGTGCTGGAAGCCCTGGACACCTTCCTGATGGCTGCCGACACTGCCGTGTCGAAAGAAGCCCAGAAGACCCTGACCAAACAAGGCCTGGACATCAAGCTGGGCGCGCGCGTGACCGGCTCGAAAGTCAACGGCGACGAAGTCGAAGTCACCTACACCAACGCCGAAGGCGAGCAGAAGATCACCTTCGACAAGCTGATCGTTGCGGTCGGCCGCCGTCCGGTGACCACCGACCTGCTGGCTTCCGACAGCGGCGTGACCATCGACGAGCGTGGCTACATCTACGTCGACGACCACTGCGCGACCAGCGTGCCGGGCGTCTATGCCATCGGTGACGTGGTGCGTGGCCTGATGCTGGCGCACAAGGCCTCGGAAGAGGGCATCATGGTGGTTGAGCGCATCAAGGGCCACAAGGCCCAGATGAACTACGACCTGATCCCTTCGGTGATCTACACCCACCCGGAAATCGCGTGGGTCGGCAAGACCGAACAATCCTTGAAGGCCGAGGGTGTTGAGGTTAACGTAGGCACCTTCCCGTTCGCGGCCAGCGGCCGTGCGATGGCGGCCAACGACACCGGTGGTTTCGTCAAGGTCATCGCCGACGCCAAGACCGACCGCGTGCTGGGTGTACACGTGATTGGCCCATCGGCTGCCGAACTGGTGCAGCAGGGCGCAATCGCAATGGAATTCGGCACCAGTGCCGAGGACCTGGGCATGATGGTCTTCAGCCATCCAACCCTGTCCGAAGCGCTGCATGAAGCAGCGCTGGCTGTGAATGGCGGCGCCATTCACGTGGCCAACCGTAAGAAGCGTTAATCATAAGAAACCACGGCGGGCAGCCCGTCGTGAGTCTTGCGTGCATGACTCACCGCGGAACGTCCGCCGGACCGGATCACATGGGATAACCCGGGGTCAACGGTCACAGGTGGCGCGGCGCCAGTAATGGCGCAGCGCCGAAGCGCAGTACCTAACGAAGACGGTAAAAAGCATGAATCTTCACGAGTATCAGGGTAAGCAGCTGTTCGCTGAGTACGGCCTGCCAGTTTCCAAGGGTTTCGCAGTCGATACCCCTGAGCAAGCTGCAGAAGCCTGCGACAAGATCGGCGGGAACGAGTGGGTAGTAAAAGCCCAGGTTCACGCGGGTGGTCGCGGTAAAGCGGGCGGCGTCAAGCTGGTTCGCAGCAAGGAAGACGCCAAGGCGTTCGCTGCACAGTGGTTGGGCAAGAATCTGGTTACCTACCAGACCGATGCCAACGGTCAACCCGTCTCCAAGATTCTGGTCGAATCCTGCACTGACATCGCCAAAGAGCTGTACCTGGGCGCTGTAGTCGATCGTTCGAGCCGCCGCATCGTGTTCATGGCCTCCACCGAAGGTGGCGTGGACATCGAGAAAGTCGCTCACGAAACGCCTGAGAAAATCCTCAAGGCCACCATCGACCCACTGGTCGGCGCACAGCCGTTCCAGGGTCGCGAGCTGGCATTCCAGCTGGGCCTGGAAGGCAAGCAAGTTCAACAGTTCGCCAAGATCTTCGTAGGCCTGGCCAAGCTGTTCAAGGATCACGACCTGGCGCTGCTGGAAGTGAACCCGCTGGTGATCAAGGCCGATGGCGACCTGCACTGCCTCGATGCCAAGATCAATATCGACGCCAACGCCATGTACCGTCAGCCTAAGCTGAAAACCTTCCACGACCCGTCGCAGGACGACGCCCGTGAAGCCCACGCTGCCAAGTTCGAACTGAACTACGTTGCCCTCGAAGGCAACATCGGCTGCATGGTCAACGGTGCCGGCCTGGCCATGGGTACCATGGACATCGTCAACCTGCACGGCGGCAAGCCGGCCAACTTCCTCGACGTTGGCGGCGGTGCTACCAAAGAGCGCGTTACCGAAGCGTTCAAGATCATTCTGTCCGACAGCAATGTCGCGGCCGTTCTGGTCAACATCTTCGGCGGCATCGTTCGCTGCGACATGATTGCCGAAGGCATCATCGGTGCAGTGAAAGAAGTCGGTGTCAAGGTTCCGGTCGTCGTTCGCCTTGAAGGCAACAACGCCGAACTGGGCGCTAAAGTACTGGCAGAAAGCGGTTTGAACATCATTGCGGCAACCAGCCTGACCGACGCTGCTCAACAAGTTGTCAAAGCTGCGGAGGGCAAGTAATGAGCGTCCTGATCAATAAAGACACCAAAGTCATCTGCCAGGGCTTCACCGGCTCGCAGGGTACTTTCCACTCCGAACAGGCCATCGCCTACGGCACCAAGATGGTCGGCGGCGTAACCCCAGGCAAGGGTGGCACCACCCACCTGGGCCTGCCGGTGTTCAACACCGTGAAGGAAGCCGTGGAAGCTACCGGCGCTGATGCTTCGGTCATCTACGTACCGGCTCCTTTCTGCAAGGACTCGATCCTGGAAGCAGCCTTCGGCGGCATCAAGCTGATCGTCTGCATCACCGAAGGCATTCCAACCCTGGACATGCTGGATGCCAAGGTCAAGTGCGACGAGCTGGGCGTGACCCTGATCGGCCCTAACTGCCCAGGTGTCATCACCCCGGGCGAGTGCAAGATCGGCATCATGCCAGGCCACATCCACCTGCCAGGCAAGGTCGGTATCGTGTCGCGCTCCGGCACCCTGACCTACGAAGCTGTGAAGCAGACCACCGACGCCGGCTTCGGCCAGTCGACCTGTGTCGGTATCGGCGGTGACCCGATCCCGGGCTCCAACTTCATCGATATCCTGAAGCTGTTCCAGGAAGACCCGAAGACCGAAGCGATCGTCATGATCGGCGAGATCGGCGGTTCGGCTGAAGAAGAAGCAGCGGCCTACATCAAGGCCCACGTGACCAAGCCTGTCGTTTCCTACATCGCTGGTGTTACCGCACCTGCAGGCAAGCGCATGGGCCACGCTGGCGCCATCATTTCTGGCGGCCAAGGCACTGCAGACGAGAAGTTTGCAGCCCTGCAGGACGCGGGTGTGAAAACCGTGCGTTCCCTGGCCGACATCGGCAAGGCCCTGGCCGAGCTGACCGGTTGGGAAGCCAAGAAGTAATACTGCTACACCCCCCACGCGCACAGAGGCCACCTTCGGGTGGCCTTTGTCGTTTGTGGGGTTCTGTATTCCTGTTCTGGCCTCTTCGCGGGCTTGCCCGCTCCCACAGGGCTCACCACATTCAGAACCTGTGGTGAGCCCTGTGGGAGCGGGCAAGCCCGCGAAGAGGCCAGAACAGGCACTGTAGATTTTTCGATGGGTTTGATAGGAATTTTCACACAGACACGGCGTTTAAACCGAGGATAATTCCCTCTGTCTTCGGTCGCACAGACGACAAACATGTACGCACATCGGACAAGCAGCACTGTTCCAGTGCGTTTGACTGACAAAACGGTTACATTACGCGCTCACTCTGTGCCCGTACCCCAAAAGGGAACGACACGCTAAACGGGTCTGGCCTATCAAGCCGGGCAGCATTTCCCCTCATCCAAAGGGAAATCCCCTCTCGAATCCCGATTTCAGCAGTGTGGTACTACCTTAAAATGAAAGTTCTCAAAGGCCAGGATATCCTGGCGCTTGGCTTTATGACGTTTGCGCTTTTTGTGGGTGCAGGCAACATCATCTTCCCGCCTATCGTCGGCCTGCAGTCCGGCCCCCATGTGTGGATGGCGGCGCTGGGCTTCCTGGTCACGGCCGTAGGCCTGCCGGTCATCACCGTGGTCGCCCTGGCCAAGGTCGGTGGTGGCATGGATGCCCTGAGCAGCCCGATCGGCAAATTCTTCGGCGGCTTGCTGGCGGCTGTCTGCTACCTGTCGGTCGGCCCACTGTTCGCTACCCCGCGTACGGCGACCGTTTCGTTCGAAGTGGGTGTTGCTCCGCTGACCGGCGAAAGCCCGCTGGCGCTGTTCATCTACAGCCTGGTGTATTTCGCTGTGGTGCTGGCCGTGTCGATGTACCCCGGCAAGTTGCTCGATACCGTGGGCCGCTTCCTGGCGCCGCTGAAGATCATCGCCCTGGCCGTACTGGGCATTGCCGCCTTTGCCCTGCCGGCAGGGGGCATGGGTGACGCGCAGCCGGCTTATGCGGCCGCGGCCTTCTCCAAAGGCTTCTCCGATGGCTACCTGACCATGGATACCCTGGGGGCCCTGGTGTTCGGTATCGTCATCGTCAACGCCATCCGCTCGCGCGGTGTCGAGTCGCCGAAGCTGATTACCCGTTATGCCATCATCGCGGGCCTGATCGCCGGTGTCGGCCTGGCCCTGGTCTACATCAGCCTGTTCCGTCTGGGCGCCACCAGCCACGATATCGCGGCGGATGCCACCAATGGCGCGGCCGTTCTGCATGCCTACGTGCAGCACACCTTCGGTTCGTTGGGCAGCGGCTTCCTTGCGGTGCTGATCGCGCTGGCCTGCCTGGTGACTGCGGTGGGCCTGACCTGCGCATGCGCCGAGTACTTCAGCCAGATCCTGCCGCTGTCGTACCGCGCCCTGGTGGTGATCCTGGCCGGCTTCTCGCTGTTGATTTCCAACCTTGGCCTGACCAAGTTGATCATGTTCTCGATCCCGGTACTTACCGCCATCTACCCGCCCTGCATCGTGGTAGTCGGCCTGAGTTTCGTGAAAGACCTGTGGCATTCGCCGACCCGTATCCTGGCGCCGGTCATGCTGGTGTCGCTGGTGTTCGGCATGGTCGATGCGATCAAGGGCAGCAGCCTTGCCCACATGCTCCCGGACTTCATGGCGCACCTGCCGTTGAGCGATGCCGGCATGGCCTGGCTGGTGCCATCGGTGGTGACCCTGATGGGCGCCGTCGCCTGCGACCGCATGCTGGGCAAGCCGCGCGAAGCGCTGGCCTGACGCGCCGGGCCAAGCCCTGGGGGCGGCACCGGCCACAAGCCGAAGGGTGCCCGCCCAAGGTGCAAGCTGCAGAGCCCCGTATCGGCAACGATGCGGGGTTTTTTTCTGGCCCACACCGGCAGTACGAATTTCAGCAGGAATGTGTGCCTTTTGCCGCTTGCCAGCGTCGAAACCCGGTCCCTATCCTTCAGGCACCTGGCCTTTTCGGGAATCCTGCATGAATTTCATCCAAAGCAACCTCAACAACCTGCTGGCCGTCGCCTGGTTCGCCCTGTGCTGGGGTGGCTATACCCGGTATGCGATCTGGAAAGGGCGCGACACCGCGTGCCTGGCCAGCGTGCTGCACCTTTACCGTGAAGACTGGATGCGGCGCATGTTGCTGCGCGATAACCGTATTGCCGATGCCAGCGTGATCGGCAACCTGGAGCGCAACGCGTCGTTCTTCGCCTCCAGCACCTTGATCATCCTGGCCGGCATCCTCACCGTGCTGGGGGCCTCCGACAGGGCGCTGTCGCTGCTGGCCGACCTGCCGCTGGTGCAGCAGGCTTCGCAGGGCATGTCGGAGATCAAGTTGTTGTGCCTGGCCATGGTCTTCGTGTACGCCTTCTTCACTTTCAGCTGGTGCATGCGCCAATACAACTTTGCTGCCGTACTGGTTGGCTCGGCACCGATGATTGGCGAACGGCAGGTCAACGAACTGGAGCGCAAGGCGTTCGCCTCGCGGGCAGCACGGGTGTTGTCGCTGGCGGCCAACCAGTTCAACCTTGGTTTACGTTCCTATTACTTCGGCATGGCCATGTTGAGCTGGTTCATCAGCCCGTGGTTGTTCATGGGCATGAGTGTGGGTGTTGTATTGATCTTGTACCGTCGGGAGTTCCATTCCGATGTGCTGGAGGTGATGGTCTTTACCCCCACGGATAGTGTCAGCAGCGAGCCATTGAAAGAGGGTGGTGTAGCAGTGAACTGAAACGATTAACCGTGAATTCAACTCAAAAAAAAACCCGACAACGTCGGGTTTTTTTTATCGGGCTGATTACTGCTTGGCAGGTTCTGCCGGCGCCGGAGTAGCCGGGGCGGCTTCTTCGGCAGCCTTTTGCTCGGCTTCAGCCTGATCTTTGGCAGCTTCGGCGTTTTCCTTGGCGGCGTCGTTCATTTTATCCTGAGCTTCACCCATCTTTTCCTGGGCTTGCTCGGCATGTTCCTGCGCATCTTGGGCTTTGTCTTCGCTCGCTTTATCGCAAGCAGCCAGGCCCATGGCAGCAGCCAGCATCAGAGCAAAAGCAAATGGTTTACGCATGGGGGTGTTTCTCCTTGGTGTGATAAGTGACTTGTTCCTTCGAGTGCAGCCACTTGGAATAAGTTCAACGAAGGTTTCAGATATATAACGCCCCGTTCTACATGGACTTTTGAACCCACCTATGCCGTTTGGAAGGGACGTGGTAACAGCCTATGAGTGATGCGACCTTGATGTCCATGGCCGAGCGTTTTCTTTCGGCATTGAAACACTGCCAGTTGTTGCAGATGCGTGTGGCACAGGCTGATGAAACTGGCATGACGCTGGTCCTGCCCTGGTCGCCGGCCATTGTCGGCAACCCGCAAACCGGTGCCGTACACGGTGGGGCGCTGACAACGCTGATGGATACCACCTGCGGCATGGCCACGCTATGCGTACTGCCGCACTTCGAGGTATGCCCGACCCTGGATCTGCGCATCGACTACATGCACCCGTCGGTACCGGGCAAGGACATCCATGGGCATGCCCAGTGTTACCGGGTGACCCGCGACGTGATCTTCACCCGTGGCAGCGCCTACCAGGATGACCCCGAGCGGCCGATCTGCCAGGTGGTGGGTACGTTCATGCGGTTGGGCCCGCAGGTCAAGGGCGGCATCCGCTTCGGCAGCAGCCTGAAGGAGGGCGGGTCATGATTCCGCCGGCCATTCGCCAGCAACTCAACGCAGCACACGCGCAAGGTGACTACCGCCCCTTGCTGGCATTGATTCCCTACGCGGGGTTGATCGGCATCGAATGCGAGCGCGAGGGGGATGACCTGCTGTTCCGCCTGCCGGCCAATCCGGACACTATCGGCAACCCCCTCTTGCCCGCTATCCATGGCGGGGTGATTGCCGGCTTCATGGAGCTGTCGGCAGCGCTGTACCTGTTGATCTACAGCGACAGCGTCAGCATTCCGAAGATCATCGATTTCTCCATCGACTACCTGCGCGCCGGGCTGTTGCGCGATACCTACGCCCAGTGCCAATTGTGGCGCCAGGGGCGACGGGTGACCAACGTGGCCATTACCGCCTGGCAGGGCGACCGCCAGTCGCCGATTGCCACGGCCCGCGCGCATTTCAAGATCGAACCGCAAAAGCCCTTGAAATCATCCGGGCAGCCCCCATCTGCATGACATCCGCCGTTAAAGCAGGCTGTACCGCCCGCCAGGCGCCATTGCAATCAGATCGGAGTTTTGAAGACCATGAGTGTGGAGACTCAAAAAGAAACGCTTGGCTTCCAGACCGAGGTAAAGCAACTGCTGCACCTCATGATCCATTCCTTGTATTCGAACAAGGAGATCTTCCTGCGTGAACTGATCTCCAACGCCTCCGACGCCGCCGACAAGCTGCGCTTCGAGGCGCTGGCCAAGCCAGAGTTGCTGGAAGGCGACGCCGACCTGAAGATTCGCCTGAGCTTCGACAAGGAGGCGGGTACCGTGACCCTCGAGGACAACGGTATCGGCATGAGCCGCGAAGACGTCATCACCCACCTGGGCACCATCGCCAAGTCCGGCACTGCCGACTTCATGAAGAACCTCACCGGTGACCAGAAGAAGGACTCGCACCTGATCGGCCAGTTCGGCGTGGGCTTCTATTCCGCGTTCATCGTTGCCGACAAGGTTGACGTGTACAGCCGTCGCGCCGGCCAGCCGGCTGCCGAAGGCGTGCATTGGTCGTCCCGTGGCGAGGGTGAGTTCGAAGTCGCCACTGTCGACAAGCCCCAGCGCGGCACCCGCATCGTCCTGCACCTGAAGAAGGACGAGCAGGAGTTCGCCGATGGCTGGCGCCTGCGCAACGTGGTCAAGAAGTACTCCGATCATATCGCCTTGCCTATCCAGTTGCCGAAAGAGCAGGCGGCTGCCGAAGGTGAAGAGCAGCCGGCCGAAGAGTGGGAAACCGTCAACCGTGCCAGCGCCCTGTGGACCCGTTCGCGCAGCGACGTGAAGGACGAGGAATACCAGGAGTTCTACAAGCACATCGGCCACGACTTCGAGAACCCGCTGGCCTGGAGCCACAACAAGGTCGAAGGCAAGCTTGAATACAACTCGCTGCTGTATGTACCGGCCCGCGCGCCGTTCGACCTGTACCAGCGCGAAGCGCCACGCGGCCTGAAGCTGTATGTACAGCGCGTGTTCATCATGGACCAGGCCGAGTCGTTCCTGCCGCTGTACCTGCGCTTCATCAAAGGTGTGGTCGACTCCAACGACCTGTCGCTGAACGTGTCGCGTGAAATCCTGCAGAAAGACCCGATCATCGACTCGATGAAGACCGCGCTGACCAAGCGCGTGCTGGACATGCTGGAGAAGTTGGCGAAGAACGAGCCTGAGCAGTACAAGGGCTTCTGGAAAAACTTCGGCCAGGTGCTGAAGGAAGGCCCGGCCGAAGACTTCGCCAACAAAGAGAAGATCGCCAGCCTGCTGCGTTTTGCCTCCACCCACGACGACAGCGGCGAGCAGAGCGTTGCCCTGGCCGACTATCTGGCGCGTGCCAAGGAAGGCCAGGACAAGATCTACTACCTCACCGGTGAGTCCTACGCGCAGGTCAAGAACAGCCCGCACCTGGAGGTCTTCCGCAAGAAAGGCATCGAAGTGTTGCTGCTGACCGACCGCATCGACGAGTGGCTGATGAGCTACCTCAACGAATTCGACGGCAAGGCCTTCGTCGATGTCGCCCGCGGCGACCTGGACCTGGGCAAGCTGGACTCCGAAGAGGACAAGAAAGCCCAGGAAGAAGTCGCCAAGGACAAGGAAGGGCTGGTCGAGCGCCTGAAAGGTGCATTGGGTGACAGCGTGGCCGAAGTCCGTGTGTCACACCGCCTGACAGACTCGCCAGCGATCCTGGCCATTGGTGAGCAGGACCTTGGCCTGCAGATGCGCCAGATCCTCGAGGCCAGTGGGCAGAAAGTGCCGGAGTCCAAGCCGATCTTCGAGTTCAACCCAAGCCACCCGCTGATCGACAAGCTGGATAACGAGCAGAGCGAAGACCGTTTCGCCGAGCTGTCGCATATCCTCTTCGATCAGGCGGCCCTGGCGGCCGGGGACAGCCTGAAAGACCCGGCAGCGTACGTTCGTCGCCTGAACAAGCTGCTGGTCGAGCTGTCTGCTTGAGTTGATGCAGAGGAAAGCCCGCTTCGGCGGGCTTTTTTATGACGAGTGCCAATGGAGTGCCTGATGAGCAAAGTAATCGTCGAATCGCTGGTGTATCACCTGTCCGGCCGAACCTACGAAAGCCGCCTGGTCTACGAGCCCGGGGCGCTGGGGCGCCCGGGCCTGGTCATGGCACCGAACTGGATGGGGATTGGCGAAGGTGCCGAACGCATCGCCAAGGAAGTGGCGGAAAAGGGCTATGTGGTGTTGCTCGCCGACCTGTATGGGCAGTCGGTGCGCCCGTCCAATGCGGACGAAGCGGGCGCAGCGATGATGCCGCTCAAGAACGACCGCGGCGAACTTCGCAAGCGCATGCAGGAGGCCCTGGCCCAGTTGCTGGGGCAGTCCAAGGCGCTGCTGGAGCCTGGCAAAGTTGCCACCTTCGGCTTCTGCTTTGGGGGTTGCTGTGCGCTGGAGCTGGCGCGCAGCGGCGCCGACTTGCGTGCGGCAGTGTCGTTCCACGGCACATTGGACACGCCGAACCCCGAGGATGCCAAGCGCATCAAGGGCTCGGTGCTGGTGCTGCACGGTGCATCGGACCCATTGGTGCCGAAAGAGCAGCTACCGGCATTCGAGGACGAGATGAATGCGGCCAAGGTCGACTGGCAGTTGCTCAGCTATGGCGGGGCCGTGCATTCGTTCACCGACCCTGGCGCCAATGTGCCGGGCAAGATGCAGTATGACCGGCGCACCTCGGAGCGGGCGTTCCGTTCGATGCATAACCTGCTGACTGAAGTGTTCCAGCGCTGATCGCATAGTGGGGCTGCTGTGCAGCCCTTCGCGGGCTTGCCCGCTCCCAACTCTCACCCTGTGGGAGCGGGCAAGCCCGCGAAGGGGCGCAAAGCGGCCCCAATCAGCGAGGCAACTCGATCCTCGAGCTCTCCCCCGGCACGACCGGCCAATCCCCCGCAGCCCATCTGGCCCTGGCCTGCTCGATCAGCGCCGGGTCACTGGCGACAAAGTTCCAGTTCATCCGCCGCGGCCCATCCAGCGGCGCGCCGCCAATCAGTACCAGTTGGCATTCACCTTGCGCACACAGCGTCACCTCTTCGCCCTCCGGCAGCACCACCAGGCTGCACGGCGCCACAACCTCGTCGTTCATCTGCAGTTCGCCCTCAAACAGGTACAGCGCCCGCTCCACGTGCTCGTTCGGCACCTGCAAGGTAGTCGCCGGTTGCATCTGGACCTGGGCATAGAGGGTAGGGGACAGCACCGGCACCGGTGACGCCAGGCAGAACCCGGTGCCGGCAATCATGCAGATGCGCACCCCCAGGCTGTCGCTGACCGGCAGGCTGGCCGCAGGATGATGGCTGTAGCTGGGCGCGCCTTGTTCATGCTCACGTGGCGAGGCCAGCCAAACCTGCAAGCCGTGCAGGCTAGACCCTTTGGCCAAGGCGTCAGCAGGGGTGCGCTCGACGTGCGCCACGCCGCGACCGGCGGTCATCCAGCTGACGTCGCCGGGCAGCACCAACTGGTCCGAGCCCAGGCTGTCCTTGTGCTGAATTGCCCCTTCGAACAGGTAAGTCAGGGTTGAAAGGCCGATGTGCGGGTGTTGGCGGATGTCCATGCCGCGCCCGGGGGCGTAGGCGGTTTTCAGCATGTGATCGAAGAATACGAACGGGCCGACACTGCGGCGTTGCGCCGCTGGCAGCGGGCGCAGAATCGGTTGGCCCTCGACCGACTCTGCACGGGGGTGAATGATCAGCGTGCTGCTCATGAGAAGGGCTCCAGGCAAGGGGGCAATGCCCAAGCATAACGGTTTGCCTGCTGTGCCTGAACCGTCTTCTGCACCGGCCGGTCTACCTTGTCTGATACCAGGAGAAGGGAGCTGCCCATGAATGCCAAAGCGCTGGCCTGCGCGTTACTGTCCGCTTGCTTGTGCCAAGCGGTACAGGCGCGTGACTACCGCTACAGTGACGCCCACCTGCACTATGTGGATTTCTTCCAGGAAAGCGAAGGGATGCCGGCATTGCTCAAGGCGATGGATGCGGCAGGCGTTGACCAGTCGATGATTTCCGGCATTCCGGTGGCCAAGAAGTGGCACGAAGACGAGCCCAAGCGCCCGCGTTACTACGCCGGTGATGATGCCGATGCTTACTGGTACAGTGCCACCGACACCTATGTGGCGGCCGCGCTCCAGCAGTTGCCACCGCAGCAGCGTAAACGCTTCCACCCGTTCCTGAGCGGGTTCAACCCGGTGGACAAGAACGCCGTCAGCCATATCGAGCGTATGCTCGATCTGTACCCGGGGCTATGGCAGGGCATCGGGGAGGTGTTTACCCGCCATGATGACCTGACTGCGTTGACCAGTGGCGAAACGCCGCGCGCCAACAACGAAGCCATGACCCGGATCTATCACCTGGCCGCTGAGCGCGACCTGCCAGTGCTGCTGCACTCCAACATCACCTCCAAGCGCGAGCGCAACCCGCTGTACCTGGCAGAAATCGAAGAGCCGCTACGCAATCACCCGCACACCCGGTTCATCTGGGCCCATGCTGGCAGCAGCATGGAGATACACCGGCATCAGACGCAGATGGGCTTTTTGCTGCCAGTGCTGACGCGGTTGCTGGAGGATTACCCGAACCTGTATGTCGATCTGTCGTGGAGTGTGCTGCAGCCGTATCTGCTGGATGACAAGGGTGTGCCGCGCAAGGAATGGCTGGCGTTGGTCGAGAAGTACCCGGAGCGGTTCATGCTGGGGTCGGATGTGGTGGGGCAGTTTGGCAGCCTGGGCGAGCAGATGCACGGGTTCAACCCGTTTCTGAATGCGTTGCCGGAGGGGGTGGCGAACAAGGTAGCCAAGGAGAACTTCCTGGCTGTGTTACCCAAGCAGAAGTAAGGGTTTACCAGTACTGACCTATCGCAGGCAAGCCAGCTCCCACAGGGTTGCGCAGGTTCCGAACCTTGCGCAGTACCTGTGGGAGCTGGCTTGCCTGCGACAGGGCCAGTACACGCGACACAAAAGAAAACGCCCCGAACCAGTCGGGGCGTTTTTGATTACTGCCAGGGCGCGTTACTTGCCTTCCCAGCGCTTGAGCACCAGGGTGGCGTTGGTGCCGCCGAAGCCGAAGCTGTTGCTCATGACCGTGTCGATCTTGGCGTTTTCTTCGGTTTTGCGCAGGATCGGCAGGTCGGCCACTTCCGGGTCCAGCTCGTCGATGTTGGCAGAGCCGGCGATGAAGTTGTTTTCCATCATCAGCAGGCAGTAGATCGCCTCGTGCACGCCCGCGGCGCCCAGCGAGTGGCCCGACAGGCTCTTGGTCGAGCTGATCTTCGGCGCCTTGTCCTTGAATACCTCGCGAACGCCTTTCATCTCGGCAACGTCACCGACCGGGGTCGAGGTGCCGTGGGTGTTCAGGTAATCGATCGGGGTGTCGACGGTGGACAGCGCCTGCTGCATGCAGCGGATAGCGCCTTCGCCACTCGGGGCAACCATGTCGTAACCGTCGGAGGTCGCACCGTAGCCGACGATTTCGGCGTAGATCTTGGCGCCACGGGCCAGGGCATGTTCCAGCTCCTCGACCACCACCATGCCGCCGCCGCCAGCGATGACGAAGCCATCACGATCTGCGTCGTAGGCGCGCGAGGCCAGTTCCGGGGTTTCGTTGCGCTTGGTCGACAAGGCGCCCATGGCATCGAACAGGAACGACTGGCTCCAGTGCTCTTCTTCACCGCCGCCGGCAAAGACGATGTCCTGCTTGCCCCACTGGATCTGCTCCAGTGCGGTACCGATGCAGTGAGCCGAAGTGGCGCAGGCCGACGAGATCGAGTAGTTGATGCCCTTGATCTTGAACGGCGTAGCCAGGCACGCCGAAACGGTGCTGCCCATGGTGCGCGTAACGCGGTAAGGGCCGACACGCTTGACGCCTTTCTCGCGCAGGGTGTCCAGCGCTTCCATCTGGTTCAGGGTCGAAGCGCCGCCGGAGCCAGCCACCAGGCCGGTACGCGGGTTGGACACCTGCTCTTCGGTCAGGCCGGAATCCTTGATCGCGTCCTGCATGGCCAGGTAGGCGTAGGCAGCCGCGTGGCCCACGAAGCGGTAGACCTTGCGGTCGATCAGTTCTTCGAGGTTGAGGTCGATGGACCCGGAAACCTGGCTACGCAGCCCCATTTCCTTGTATTCCGGGTTGTAACGGATACCCGGACGGCTGTTGCGCAGGTTTTCGGTGACGGTAGCTTTGTCATTGCCCAGGCACGAAACGATGCCCAGACCAGTGATAACGACGCGGCGCATGCGAATAACCCTTAGAAATTGTCAGTGGAGGTGAACACGCCGACCCGCAGGCCTTCGGCGGTGTAGATCTCGCGGCCGTCAACGCTGACCGAGCCATCGGCGATGGCCATGTTCAGCTTGCCCTTCAGGACGCGTTTGATGTGGATGTTGTAGGTGACTTTCTTGGCGGTAGGCAAAACCTGGCCGAAGAACTTCACTTCGCCCGAACCCAGGGCGCGGCCGCGGCCTGGCAGGCCCTGCCAGCCGAGGAAGAAACCGACCAGCTGCCACATGGCGTCGAGGCCCAGGCAGCCCGGCATGACCGGGTCGCCTTCGAAATGGCAGGCGAAGAACCACAGGTCCGGGGTGATATCCAGCTCGGCGACCAACTCACCTTTGCCGTACTTGCCGCCTTCTTCGCTGATGTGGGTGATGCGATCGACCATCAGCATGTTCGGCGCGGGCAGTTGCGCATTACCTGGGCCGAACAGCTCACCGCGACTGCAGCGCAGCAGGTCTTCCCGAGTAAAGGCGTGTTGTTTGGTCATGCGAGCTCCTCAATAACCCCCTGTGGCAGGGGATGAATCTTCCCGACCGACCCGAATAACCAACGGCTTCGGGTCGGTAGCCTACAGGTAGACTATTGCGTTGTGGTGAAAGTCACAGCGCACCTGGTGAAAGAAGTACAGGTGTGCACTGAAACGTCTATTTTCAGGGCCGATGAAGGTCCTGTCCAGTGTTTAAGACTGCCGCACTTTAGCATTTATCGCCAGTCGCGGTTGTCTGGCCGGGTAACCAGCGTTGCAGCACGCGCTGCAGTTCGCTGCGGCGCAAGGGTTTGCTCAGGTAGTCATCCATGCCGGCGGCCATGCATCGCTCGCGGTCGCCGTCGAGCGCGTTGGCGGTCAGGGCGATGATCGGCAGGCCTGTGCCGTTGTCCAGTTGGCGAATTCGGCGGGTGGCTTCATAGCCGTCCATGTGCGGCAACCGGCAGTCCATCAGCACCGCGGCAAAGCGCTGGCGGCCCACCAGGTCGACCGCCTCGAGGCCGTCTGCAGCGGTGCACACCGCCAGCCCCAGGCTGCGCAGCATGGCTTCTATGACACTCTGGTTGACCGGATTATCCTCGACCAACAGCACCTTTTTCTGCTCTGCAGCCGCCGCTGGCGGGTCGAGTGGGTGCGGCAGTGGCGCTGGCGCCTGGCTGGCAAGGGCCAACGGCATCTCCAGGGTGAACGTTGAACCCTGGCCCACATGGCTCTCACCGCGCAGCTTGCCACCCATGCGCTCGGCCAGGGTGCGGGCGATCGACAACCCCAGCCCGGTGCCGCCATAGCGGCGGGAAATCGAGCTGTCCGCTTGCTGGAATGCGACGAACATCATTTCCAGGCGGTCGCTGTCGATACCGATGCCGGTATCACGCACGCTGCAGGTCAGCCAGATCAACTGCCGATCGACCACCTGCCAGCGGGCCTCGACCTGCACCTGGCCGCGTTCGGTGAACTTCAGCGCGTTGCCCACCAGGTTCAGCAGGATCTGGCGGATGCGCGTAGGGTCGCCGTTCACCTGCAACTGGCCGATGTCGGCCGGCAGTTGCAGGTGCAGCCCAAGGCCGCGTTGCTGGGCGCTGTGCTGGAAGGACTGGACGCTGCTGGTGATCAGCTCGCCGAGGTTGAAGTCGATGTGCTCCAGCTGTAGCGCGGCGCGTTCGATGCGCGAGAAGTCCAGAATATCGTTGATGACTTTCAGCAGGTGCCCGGTGGACTCGCTGGCCACGGCGGTGTAATCGGCCTGTTCGTTGCTGAGCGGGGTGGTTTCCAGCAATTGCAGCATGCCCATCACGCCGTTCATCGGGGTGCGCAGCTCGTGGCTCATCATCGCCAGGAAATCGGACTTGGCACGGTTGGCCTGTTCCGCCTCTTCGCGGGCCTGGATCAGCTCGGCAATGGTTTGTTGCTGTTCAGCGCTGGCCTGCTCCAGGGCGCTGGCCAGGTTGTTGATGTGGCGCGCCAGGTGGCCCAGCTCGCTGTCGTCTACCACCGGCAAGGGCGTGTTGTACTTGCCTTGCTGGATGGCCTTGACCGCGTGGCCCATGTCGCTGATCGGCTTGGCCAGGCTCAGGGCCAGACGGCGAGCCAGCAAGAAGGTGAACAGCAGGGCGAACAGCGCGAGGATGCCCGCCTTGATCACGATTTCCTGCTGGCGCTGGCTGAACGCATCATCGGACATGCCGACGATCACCCGGCCCAGGTAGTCGTCCCCGATGGCCGGGGTGTTGGCTTTGCCCTGTTGCAGGAAATCGTTGTCCAGGCGTATCTGCTGCAGGCGGATGGGCGCCTGGAACACTTCGACCTGCTGCGCGCGGTTGGCGCTTTCGTCGGACTGCTCCACGTAGACCAGGATGTGGTTGCGGCTGTCCTGTACCTCCAGGAAGCGGACGTGCGGGATGCTGAGGGTGGCCCGCATGAGCCCCTCGAGCACTTCGTTGTTACCGGAAATCACCCCATACTCCGACGCGGGTGCCAGCTGGTTGGCGATCAATTGCCCGGTGTGGTTGAGTTCCTGGCGCAGGTCCTGGATACGAACGAAGGTAAAGAAGCTGATCAGCAGCAAGGTCAGCAGCAGCGCGGGGCCAAGGCTGATGATCTGGGTGCGGGTGTGAATGTCCCAACTCAGGCGTTTGCTGCTCATGGGGTGGGTTCTCCTTCGGCCAGTACCTGGGCGGCGGCGTTCGGATCGATCGGTTCAAGGCCCAGGGCCCGGGCCACTTGCTGGTTGCCGCTGACGCTGTAGCGCTTGGGGTAGAGGCTGCGCGGCCAGCGCGCCGGGGGCTGGTCGAGCAATTGGTCGAGTTCCGCCAGCCAGTCGTCCTGGTCGCTGTAGGTGCTGGCCAGTGCGCCGGCGCGGACAAAACCGGCGTTGGGGCCGATCAGCGCCATCTGCCGGCCATAGCTGCTCAGCAGCAGGTTCTTCGCCGTCTTGGAGTTGTACAGGTCAGGGTCGTCCAGCCCCAGCAGGACATCGCTGTTGCCCAGCAGGTGCTGCAATGGCCGGTTGTCGCGCGGGTCGGACCAGTCCTGGGCCACGATTTCCAGGCCCAGCGGCCCTGCCGCATGGCGCAGTTCCTCGAGCAGAAACCCGCTGTGCTGGCCGTACAGCACGCCGATACGCCGTGCCTGGGGCAGCAAGTAACGCGCCAGGCGCAACTGGCGGCCTGGTGGCGCGTCATTCCACAGGAAGGTGAGAAACGCCGGGCGCGACTTTCCCAGGCGCTGCTCAGCCTGAACCCGGCTGACGCGCATGACCAGGGCCGGTGGCCCGGCGGTTTCGCTCAGGCGCCAATCGAGGGCAGCGTTGTCGAGCAGGATCAGGCGCTGGTCGGCCTTGAGTTTGCCTGGTGATGGCAAGTCGGCGGTGGTCTGGAAGTGCACATGGTCGTGCGGCCTGCGGTTTTCCAGCGCCGCCACGAAGCTGCGGATGCCGGGCTGGTCCTCGGCGCCGATCAGCAGGATCTCGCTGGCCGACAATGGGCCCAGCGGCCACAGGCACAGTACCAGCAGGCGCAACAGCAGGCTCATCAGAACTCCAGCTCCGCGCTGACGCTCAGGCGGTGGCGGCTGTCGTAGCGGTTCTGGGCTGCCGTGGTCGGTTCATCGTCCAGGCGCTGTTGCCACAACGCCGCCAGCTCCAGGTTGCTGCCATATACCCGGAAACGCTTGGCCAGGCGCAGGTCCAGGCGCTCGTAGCGGTACGCGTTGAGGGCATCGTCGCCGTAGTAGAACAGCGCGCTCGACCAGCCGGCACCCCAGTCGCGCATCCACCCGGCCGAGCCGCTGTTGCGGGCGCTGAGGCGGCGATCGTCGGGGTTGCTGGCCCAGGCATCGACATAGGCGTAGGTCAGGCGCAGACGGTCGCGCAGGGTAGGGCGCCAGTCCAGTTGTGCCTCGCTGCCGCTGAAGCGGGCCTTGTTGGCGTTGCTGGCGATGTACTGGTTGTTGCGCAGCGGCTCGCTGATCATGCCGGTGATCTCGTCGTAGAACAGCTTCACGTCCATGCTCAGGTCGATGTCGCTGAAATAGCCGTTGTAGCCCAGTTCGCGCGAGCGCATGCGCTCTTGCTCGAGGTCGCCGGGGCCGCGGGTCTTGACGAAGTATTCGCCGTTTTGCAGGCCGAATGCATTGGGCGTGAGGTTCTTGACCGTGTAGCTCCAGTTGACGTTGTTCTCGAACATGTCGGGCGAGCGCACGGCCTCGGAATACACCGCACGCAGGCCATGGCGCGGGGTGATCAGGTAGTTGACCGCCACACGCGGGGTCAGCGAATTGCCGGACAGCTGCGAGTCCTCGAACATGGCGCCGCCCTGCAGGATCCAGTGCTCGTCGGCGCGCCATTCCAGTTGCCCGAACAGGCGCCAGGTCTGGTCGTCGACGCTGCCGTTGAAGTAGGTCTGCGAATCGGCACGGTCATAGCGGTAGTTCATGCCGCTGAGCAGGCGCAGGCTGTCGGTCAGGCTCAGGGTGTCCTGGATTTCCAGGTCGTAGCGGGTTTCGCGGGTACTCTGGTCAACATCGCCGCATACCTGTTGCTTGCCGCCGTTCTGCCATTGCTCCTGCACTTTCTGCAAAAGCCCTTGCAGGGCCGGGTCGTTGGTGGCCAGGGGGGCACCTGTGGCAATGCCGCGCGCCACGCTTTCGGCGAAGTCCGGGTTCAGTTGCCAGAGCTGGGTCAGCTCGGGGCTGAACGACTGCACGGCATCACAGGCGCGCCACACTTGCTGGCGGTCAAAATGTTGCGCCGAGCCCTGAACATAAAGGCTGTGTTCAGCGCTGAATTCCTTGGTCCAGCGCAGCGAGCCGGCGTAGTCCTTGGCGTTGACGTCGGCGTTGTTGCCGGCTTCGTACTGCTGGAAAACCGGCTGGTAGGTGTAGGGCCGTTGATTGCTGCCTTCTTTGGCCGCAAGTTGCCATTCCAGGGTCTGGTCGATGGCCAGGGTATGACTGGCGCTGAGGTTGAAGCGGTTCAAGCGGCGGCTGTCGCGGTAGTCCTGGCCAAACTGGTTCTCGTCGAAGCCGTCGTCGCGCTGGCCCGATACCGACAGGCGCATGTCGCCGCCCTCCCAGCCGAAGCCGTGGCTGAGGTAATAGTCGTTGATGCCATCCTGGCCGCGGGTCAGTTTCATCCGCGTGCCATGGCTGTCGGCCGGATTGCGGGTCAGGATGTTGACCACGGCCATCAGCGCGTTGGCGCCATAGCTGACCGTGTTCGGGCCACGGAACACCTCGATACGCTCGATATCCTCCATGGCCAGGGGAATGTCGCTCCAGTCCACCGTGGCCAGGCCGGCGCGGTACACCGAGCGGCCATCGATCAGCACCTGCATGCGCCGCGCGTCGTTGGCGTTGCTGCCATGGTAGTTGACCGTGGGCTGGTTGCCGGCGCCGTAGCCGATCATCATGCCCGGTACCAGGCGCAGCAGCTCGGGGATGTCACGGGCACCGCTGGCGCGGATCAGTTCGCTGTCGATGACGGTCATGCTGCCCGGCACCGCTGCCGGCGACTGTTTCAGGCGCGTGGCGGTCAGAACCTGGGGCAGGTCGGTGTTGTCGATGAACAGATCCTCGGCCACGGCCGGGCTACCGAGCAGGGCGGTCAATATGAGCAGACGCGGGAAAGGGGGCGTGCCAGGGAACACAGAGCAGCCTTGTCTCAGGATGGAAACAGGCATGGTAACCGACCTTGGCGCAATTGCCAGTGACCCGCCTCAAGCTTCTGGCTGCAGGCATGCCGTGCCAGGCTTTTCTCGCTGCCGGTAGCTCGAAGCTTGCAGCTTGGCTTTATAATGCGCCGGTCGCCACTTAATTTATGGCTTTAACGGATTGAATATGACTGAACAGCAACCTGTTGCAGTTCTGGGCGGCGGCAGCTTCGGCACCGCCGTGGCGAACCTGCTGGCGGAAAACGGTGTGCCGGTGCGCCAATGGATGCGCGACCCGGCCCAGGCCGAGGCCATGCGTGTCAATCGTGAAAACCCGCGCTACCTCAAGGGCATTCGCCTGCACGACGGGGTAGAACCGGTCAATGACCTGCTGGCCACCTTGCAAGCCAGCGAGCTGGTGTTCGTGGCTCTGCCATCCAGCGCATTGCGCAGCGTGCTGGCGCCGCATGCCGAGCTGTTGCGCGGCAAGGGCCTGGTCAGCCTGACCAAGGGCATCGAGCCGCAGAGCTTCAAGCTGATGAGCCAGATCCTCGAAGAGATCGCCCCCCAGGCACGCATCGGCGTGTTGTCCGGGCCCAACCTGGCCCGCGAAATTGCCGAGCACGCGTTGACTGCCACGGTAGTGGCCAGCGAACACGAAGCGCTGTGCCAGCAGGTGCAAACGGTGTTGCACGGGCGTACCTTCCGCGTTTACGCCAGTGCCGACCGATTTGGCGTGGAGCTGGGCGGGGCGCTGAAGAACGTTTACGCGATCATCGCCGGCATGGCCGTGGCCCTGGGCATGGGCGAAAACACCAAGAGCATGCTGATTACCCGTGCCCTGGCCGAAATGACCCGCTTTGCCGTCAGCCTGGGCGCCAACCCCATGACCTTCCTGGGCCTGGCCGGGGTCGGTGACCTGATCGTCACCTGTTCGTCCCCCAAAAGCCGCAACTACCAGGTGGGTTTCGCACTGGGGCAGGGCCAGAGCCTGGAGGAGGCCGTTACCCGCCTGGGCGAAGTGGCCGAAGGCGTCAACACGCTCAAGGTGCTCAAGGCCAAGGCCCAGGAGGTGCAGGTGTACATGCCGCTGGTGGCGGGCCTGCATGCCATTCTGTTCGAGGGCCGCACGCTGAACCAGGTCATCGAGCACCTGATGCGTGCCGAGCCCAAGACCGACGTCGATTTCATTTCCATCAGCGGCTTCAACTGAGCCGAACAGAGCAAGGAGCGGTACATGAACGATACCCCGGAGCGCGCCCAGCGCGAGTCGATCATCCTGCGGGTGCTGTGGATGCTGGTGTTCCTGGTGGTTTGGCAACTGGCTGAATTGCTGTTGGGCGGCCTGGTGCTGGTGCAACTGGTCTACCGCCTGGTGTATGGCGCACCCAGCGCCAGCCTGATGAATTTCGGCGACAGCCTGAGCCAGTACCTGGCGCAGATCGGCCGTTTCGGCACCTTCCATACCGACCAGAAACCCTGGCCGTTCGCCGATTGGCCAGCAGCGCGTGCGCCGGAAGGCGAGGCGCCGCACGCCGTAGCCCCGTCCCCGCACCCTGTGCGTGACGAGGAGCCCAAGCTGTGAAACTGTGGGTACTGCGCCACGGTGAGGCCGAACTGCGGGCCAACACCGATGCCGAACGGCGCCTGACTGCGCATGGTCGCGAGCAGGTGGTGCGCAGCGCTGCCCACCTGCTGGGGCAGCCATTGCAGGCGATTATCGCCAGCCCTTATGTGCGGGCCCAGCAGACTGCGGCGCTGGTGCATGAGACCATGGGGTTTGCCGAGCCGCTGCGCACCGTGCCTTGGCTCACACCAGAGGCCGATGTGCAGCAGGTCATCGGCGAAATCGAGCGGCTGGGGCTGCAGCATGTGCTGCTGGTCAGCCATCAGCCGCTGGTGGGCAACCTGGTCGGGCTGTTGCAACATGGCCATCTGCAACAGCCAGCGGCCATGAGCACGGCCAGCCTGGCCGAGCTGGAAGGGGAATGGCCCCTGGCCGGGCTGATGACCCTGAAGGCGCTCAACGCCCCTGCCTGAGTTTGTGGGGGCCTGGGGCCCCCGCACATTCCGAGATGGCAACTGACATTTTTGCCAGTTGTCGCGCGCCTCGACTGCTTGATAGCGTTGCCCGAAAACCAGCAGTCAGGGAGCGATGCATGAGCGGTGCGATGTGGGAGCTGCTGTGCTCCCTGGACCTGCAACCCACCATAGACCAGGTTGAGCAAGGCGTTTCGCTGGACTTCGCCCAGTACAGCCTGCTGCGCGAGGCTGCCGACGCCAAGTTCTACCAGCTGATGCGCAAGGTCGAGGGTTATACGGTGCCGGGACCGATCGCCCGGCAACAGAGCGAGCACGACCTGCAGACCCTGCAGGATGCCTGCCTGCGGGTATCCCATCTGCTGCAGTCCAGCTGCCTGGCCCTGCGCCGGCTGCAGCTGGATTACCAGGACCAGCGCCTGGCCCGTGAGGCGCTGCAGAGCCAACTGGCCTACATGCAGGCCTGCCTTCGCCGTTCACTCGAGAGTTTCGACCACGCTTCATGGCCTGATAGCCGCCGCCGATGACCTTTCCGGGCATTGCCGAACCGGCTCGCCATGCCGACAATGGGCCATCATTCCTGTCCGGATCAGGCGCCATGTCGCAGCAGATCTTTTTCGCCCATGCCAACGGTTTTCCCTCGGCCACCTACGGCAAGCTGTTCGCCGCGTTGGCGCCGGACTATCAGGTCCAGCACCTGGCTCAGCACGGCCATGACCCGCGCTTTCCGGTGGATGACAATTGGCAGAGCCTGGTCGATGAATTGCTGCACCACCTGGCGCAGCAGGAGCAGCCAGTGTGGGGCGTAGGCCATTCGCTGGGTGGGGTTTTGCACCTGCACGCGGCGTTGCGCTGCCCCGAGTATTACCGTGGGGTAGTCATGCTCGACTCGCCGGTGCTGACCCGTGCAGATCAATGGCTGCTGCGCACCGCCAAGCGCTTCGGCTTCATCGACCGCATTACCCCGGCCGGGCGCACCTTGGGGCGCCGTCATCTGTTCACGGACCGCGACAGTGCCCGTGAGTACTTCGCCGGCAAGTCCCTGTTTCGCCAGTTCGACCCCGACTGCCTAGACGCTTACTTAGAGCATGGCCTGCAGGCGATGGAGCAGGGCCTGCAACTGCGCTTTGACCCGGCCACCGAGATCAGCATCTACCGCAGTATCCCGCATACCAGCCCCGCCCCGGCGCGACAGTTGCAGGTGCCGCTGGCCATGGTGCGCGGTGACCGCAGCAAGGTCATCCGGCGCCACCATGCCCTGGCGGTGCGTGGCATGCCGCAAGGGGAGTACCACAGTGTGCCAGGGGGGCATATGTTCCCGTTGGAGCGGCCTGCCGATACCGCCAGCCTGCTCAAGGGCCTGTTCGATCGCTGGGGCCAGGCATGAGCACGCAGGTCGAGGAAGTTCGCCTGAGTTTGGGCCACATCGAACTGGCCGCGCATCTGTTCGGGCCTGTGGACGGTCTGCCGGTGATCGCCCTGCATGGCTGGCTGGACAACGCCAACAGCTTCGCCCGCCTGGCGCCGCTGTTGCGCGGCTTGCGCATCGTTGCCCTGGACCTGGCCGGGCATGGCTATTCGGAGCACCGCCCGCCAGGGGCCAGCTATGCCCTGGCCGACTACGCCCACGATGTACTGCGGGTTGCCGAGCAACTGGGCTGGCAGCGTTTCGCCCTGCTGGGCCATTCGCTCGGCGCCATCATTGCGGTGCAAGTGGCCGGTGCGTTGCCGGAGCGGGTCAGCCACCTGGCCTTGATCGACGGCGTTATCCCACCCACCGGCGCCGAGCAGGATGCCGGTGAGCGCCTGGGCATGGCGTTGCTGGCGCAGCTGCGCCTGGATGGCAAGCGCAAATCGGTGTACACCACCCTCGAGCAAGGTGTGCAGGCGCGCATGAAGGGCATGGTCGCGGTAAGCCGGGAAGCGGCCGAACTGCTGGCGCAGCGCGGGCTGATGCCGGTGCCCGGGGGCTACAGCTGGCGCAGCGACAGCCGCCTGACCCTGCCTTCGCCGTTGCGCCTGAGCGAAGCCCAGGCCATGGCCTACGTGCGCCGGGTGAATTGCCCGGCGCAACTGGTGATTGCCGCCGACGGGATGCTGGTGCGCCATACCGCATTGCTGGAGCAGCTACCCTTTGAGCAAATGACACTGCCGGGTGGCCACCACCTGCACTTGAACGATGAGCAGGGCGCGGCCCTTGTCGCAGACTGTTTCAATCGCTTCTTTGGCTTTGCTTGACTTGCACCGGACAAGTGTCGAGGCTTGGCGGGTTGAAAGGGAGACAACCATGCAATTGCCAGACAACCTGGAGCTTCACCTCGGCGCACGGCGCCGCCAGGGTCGCCGATGAGCGCGCCCCTGTCCATCCGCACCGTTGCAGCTGCCTGCCTGGCATTGGCCAGCCCGCTGCTGTGGGCTGGCAGCCTGCCGGTGCCTGCAGACGCCAACGTGGTCGACCAGCGCCCGGCCGTGGAGCAGGAGCGCGTCTACCCGCTGGGCCCATTGCGCAAGATCAGCGGCCGCCTGCGGGTTGACGACAAGGTCGAAAGCCGTGGCCAGGTCAGCTCGGTCACCTACGAGCTGCCGGTCGAACGCACCGCCCGCGAAGCCTTCACCAGCGCCCGCGAGGCGCTGCAGCGCGACGGCGGCTACCCGCTGTTCTGGTGCCAGGGCCGCGATTGCGGCGAGGCCAGCCTGTGGGCCAACGAGGTGTTTGCCAATGCCCGCCTCAACGGGGGGGACGAACAACAGGCGTTCATTCTGCTGCGCCGTTCGGCAGAACAGGCCGACACTCTGGTTGCGTTGTACAGCGTTACCCGCGGCAACCGCCGTGCGTATTTGCATGTGGAAGAGTTCGTCGCCGACAGCCCGTTGGGCGACTTGCTGCCCACGGCGGCCACGGTGCTCCGTGAAATGCGCGATACCGGCAAGCTCGACTACCCGGACCTGGCGGCACCCCAGCCTGCCTGGGCCAACCTGCTGGCACGCAGCCTGAACCTCGACAGTACCCTGCGTGCCAGCCTCAGCGGCGTTCAGGCCGAAGCCTGGCGTGAGGCGCTGATCAAGGCCGGGGTGCGCAACGGTCGCCTTGAAGTGGGCACTGCGCCTACCACTGGCTTGCACCTTGAACTGATTCGTTGAGCGGGTGCTGCGATGGTCAACAATGATCGCCTGCTGGTCCAGATTCTGTTGCTGGCGTTGCTGGGGGCCGGCCTTTGGGTGATGGCGCCGTTCATATCGGCATTGCTGTGGGGCGCTATCCTGGCCTTTGCCAGCTGGCCGTTGATGCGCCTGCTCACACGGGTACTGGGGGGGCGCGAGACCCTGGCGGCCAGCCTGCTGACCATGGCCTGGATCCTGATCGTGGCGCTACCGCTGGTGTGGCTGGGTTTCAACCTGGCCGACCACATTCGTGATGCCACCGCGTTCGTCCGTGACGTGCAGGTCGACGGCCTGCCAGATGCCCCGGCCTGGCTGGGGGGCCTGCCGTTCGTGGGCGAGCGCCTGGTCAGCTGGTGGCAGTCGCTGGACCAGCAGGGGGCAGCCTTGCTGGCCTCGGTCAAACCGCACCTGGGGCAGGTTGGCAACTGGTTGCTGGCGCGCAGCGCGCAAATCGGCAGCGGCGTGCTGGAACTCACACTCAGCCTGGTGTTCGTGTTCTTTTTCTACCGTGACGGGCCGCGTTTGTCGGCGTTCGTGCTGCGCCTGCTGCACCGCTTGATGGGCGAGCGTGCCGCGTACTACCTGGAGCTGGTGGCCGCCACCGTGCAGCGTGTGGTCAACGGGGTGATTGGTACCGCCGCGGCGCAAGCGCTGTTGGCGTTGATCGGTTTTCTGATCGCCGGCGTGCCGGGGGCCATTGTGCTCGGCCTGGTGACCTTCATGCTCAGCCTGATTCCCATGGGGCCGCCACTGGCCTGGATCCCGGCCACCGCCTGGCTGGTGTGGAAGGGCGAGTACGGCATGGCGGTGTTCCTCGGTATCTGGGGCACGTTCGTCATCAGTGGCGTGGACAACGTGCTCAAGCCCTACCTGATCAGCCGGGGCGGCAACCTGCCGCTGGTGATCGTATTGCTGGGCGTGTTCGGCGGCCTGCTGGCGTTCGGCTTCATTGGCCTGTTCATCGGGCCTACCTTGCTGGCGGTCGGCTACAGCCTGTTGCTGGACTGGAGCCGTAACGCCGTAGAGCAACCGCCCCAGCATTAGCCTGTACGGGCCCGCTTCGCGCAGGCGAGCGCGAAGCGGGCCGCGCCGCGGCCTCGACACCCTGATCTTTACGCATTCTTTATACCCCTCGCTGCCCCTCCATCTCGTTCCTTTACACCCCTTCCTCGGACAATTCCCCAAAGCGGCCCAAGCCGCATCTCGGGGAGAACCACACATGAACATGCTCGACGGGCTGTCACTGCTACTGGCAGTGGCCTTGGCGTTTTATCTGCTGGTGGCGCTTTTGCGCGCCGATCGCGGCTAAGGAGCGGCCATGCACAGTTACGACTACGCCTTGCTCCTGGCATTCTTCGCCCTGGTGCTACTGCCGGCACCCTGGCTAGGGCGTTTCTATTTCAAGGTCATGGAAGGCCAGCGTACCTGGCTGTCACCCGTACTCTGCCCGGTCGAGCAGGCTTGCTATGGGCTGGCGGGGGTGGATGCCCGCCAAGAGCAGAACTGGCGCCAGTACACCCTGGCGTTGCTGAGCTTCAACCTGGCCGGCTTCCTGCTTTTGTTCACGGTATTACTGTTGCAGGGCTACCTGCCCCTCAACCCGCAGCACCTGCCTGGCCAGGAATGGTCGCTGGCATTCAATACCGCCGTCAGCTTCGTCACCAATACCAACTGGCAGGCTTACAGCGGCGAGGCGTCGGTCAGCTACCTGAGCCAGATGCTTGGCCTGACGGTGCAGAACTTCGTCAGCGCCGCCACGGGCCTGGCCGTGCTGGTCGCGCTGTGCCGCGGTATTGCCCGGCGTAGCAGCGCAACGCTGGGCAACTTCTGGGCCGACATGACCCGCGCTACCCTTTACGGCTTGCTGCCGCTGTGCCTGTTGCTGGCGCTGCTGCTGGTATGGCAGGGCGTGCCGCAGACCTTTGCCGACTATGCCCACGCGTTGACCCTGCAAGGTGCCGACCAGAGCATCCCGTTGGGCCCGGCCGCCAGCCAGATCGCCATCAAGCAGCTGGGGACCAACGGCGGCGGTTTTTTCGGCGTCAACTCGGCGCACCCGTTCGAGAACCCCACGGCCTGGAGCAACCTGTTCGAGGTGGCATCGATCATCCTCATTCCGGCGGCCCTGGTGTTCACCTTCGGCCACTACGTCAAGGACCTGCGCCAGAGCCGCGCAATCCTTGCCTGCATGCTCGCATTGTTCCTGATTGGCGGCAGCACGGCGCTGTGGGCCGAGCACCAGCCCAACCCGGCGCTTGCAGGCGAACAGGTCCAGCAGAGCGGCCCCATGGAAGGCAAGGAAAGCCGCTTCGGGACTACCGCTTCGGTACTGTGGACCGTGACCACCACTGCCGCATCCAATGGCTCGGTCAATGCCATGCACGACAGCCTCAACCCGCTGACTGGCATGGTGGCGATGGTCAACATGATGGTCGGTGAGGTGATTTTTGGCGGTGTCGGCGCAGGGCTGTACGGCATGTTGCTGTTCGTGTTGATCGCCGTGTTCCTGGCCGGGCTGATGATTGGTCGTACGCCGGAGTACCTGGGCAAGAAGCTGCAGGCCCGTGAGGTGCAGTTGCTGGTGGCCACGCTGCTGGTGATGCCGCTGGGTGTGCTGGTGCTTGGCGCCATCGCTGCCAGCCTGCCGGGCCCGGCAGGGGCGGTCAGCAACCCGGGGGCGCATGGTTTCAGCCAACTGCTGTACGCCTACACCTCGGGTGCCGCCAACAACGGCTCGGCGTTCGCCGGGTTCGGTGCCAACACTGTGTACCACAACCTGATGATCGGCTTGGCCATGCTGATCGGCCGCTTCGGCTACATCCTGCCGGTACTGGCCTTGGCCGGCAGCCTGGCGGCCAAGAAGACCGCGCCCCTTGGAGTCAACAGCTTCCCCACCCACGGCCCGCTGTTCACCGGCCTGCTGCTGGTGACCATCCTGCTGGTCGGTGGCCTGACATTTTTGCCGACCTTGGCCCTTGGGCCGATCGCCGAACATTTGAGCCTGGGTTTTTGAGGATCGACCATGAATATGCCCATTCCTGAAATGAAAGCCCGGCACAGTGCCAAAGACCAGACCCGGTTTGCGGCGCTGTGGCGCCCAGCGCTGGTACAGGCCTTGGTCAAGCTCGACCCACGCCAGTTGCAGCGCTCGCCGGTCATGCTGGTGGTGGCGGTGACGGCGCTGCTGACCACGGTACTGTGTTTTGCCCCTGGCAGTGGCGTCAGCCGCGGCGTGGCCGTGCAGATTGCCCTGTGGCTGTGGTTCACCGTGTTGTTCGCCAACTTTGCCGAAGCCCTTGCCGAAGGGCGCGGTAAAGCCCGCGCCGACAGCCTCAAGGCTGGCAGCCAAGGCTTGACCGCCCAGCGCCGTCAGCGTGACGGCCACTATGAAACGGTAGCTGCCGGCGCCTTGCGCAAAGACGATGTGGTGCGTGTGGTGGCCGGTGAAATGATCCCCGCCGATGGTGAGGTGCTCGAAGGGATCGCAGCGGTCAACGAGGCAGCGATCACGGGTGAGTCGGCGCCGGTCATTCGTGAATCCGGTGGCGACCGCTCGGCCGTCACCGGTAACACCCGGCTGGTTTCCGACTGGCTGCTGATCCGCATCACCAGCAACCCGGGCGAGTCCACCTTGGACCGCATGATTGCCCTGGTCGAAGGTGCCAAGCGGCAGAAAACCCCCAATGAAGTCGCCCTCGACATCCTGCTGATCGGGCTGACGCTGATCTTCCTGATCGTGGTGGTGACCTTGCAGCCATTCGCCCACTTCGTCGGCGGCAGCCTGCCGCTGATCTTTCTCGCTGCCTTGCTGGTGACGTTGATCCCCACCACCATCGGTGGCCTGTTGTCGGCCATCGGCATTGCCGGTATGGACCGGCTGGTACGGTTGAACGTGATCGCCCGCTCGGGCCGTGCCGTGGAAGCGGCCGGGGACGTGCATACCCTGATGCTCGACAAGACCGGCACCATTACCTTCGGCAACCGCCGTTGCAGCGCGCTGTACGCTGCACCGGGGGTAACCGCGCGGGAACTGGGGGAGGGCGCCCTGCTGGCCTCGCTGGCCGACGACACCGCAGAAGGCAAGTCGATCGTCGAGTACCTGCGTCAGTTGCATGACGTTGTCGAGCCCCCTGCCGGGCACTACGAAGCCGTGGCATTCAGTGCCGAAACGCGCCTGTCGGGCATCGACTTCCAGCAGCGCCGCTACCGCAAGGGGGCCGTCGATGCGGTGCTGGCATTCGTCGGCATGCAGCGCCTGGACATGCCGCCAGCGCTGGCCCGTGAGGTTGAACGCATCGCCCAGAGCGGTGGCACGCCCTTGCTGGTGTGCCTGGACAAGCGCCTGCTTGGGGTGATCCACCTCAAGGACGTGGTCAAGCCTGGCATCCGCGAACGCTTCGCCGAATTGCGCAAGCTGGGTATCCGCACCGTGATGGTGACCGGTGACAACCCGTTGACGGCTGCTGCCATCGCAGCCGAGGCCGGGGTGGATGATGTGCTGGCCGAGGCCACGCCGGAGAAAAAGCTGGCGCGCATTCGCCAGGAGCAGAACGACGGCCGCCTGGTGGCCATGTGCGGCGACGGTGCCAACGACGCCCCGGCGCTGGCCCAGGCCGACGTGGGCATGGCCATGAATGACGGCACCCAGGCGGCGCGCGAGGCGGCCAACATGGTCGACCTGGACAGCGACCCGACCAAGCTGCTGGACGTGGTGCAGGTCGGCAAGCAGTTGCTGGTGACCCGGGGGGCGCTGACCACCTTTTCCATCGCCAATGACGTGGCCAAGTACTTCGCCATCCTGCCGGCGCTGTTCGCTGCCATCTACCCGCAGTTGGGGGTGCTCAACCTGATGCACCTGGCCAGCCCGCAAAGCGCGATCCTCTCGGCCATCGTGTTCAATGCCCTGATCATCGTCGTGCTGATTCCTTTGGCGCTACGGGGTGTGCGGGTCCAGGCGGCCAGCGCTGCCCACTTGTTGCGGCGCAACCTGTTGATCTACGGGCTGGGCGGCATCGTGGTGCCGTTTGCCGGCATCAAGCTGATCGATCTGTTGCTCAACGCCCTGCACCTGGTCTGAGGAGGCCACCATGAACGCTTATCTACGCCCTGCCTTGAGCCTGGCCTTGACGATGACCTTGATCACTGGCGCGCTATACCCGCTGGTGGTGACCGGCGTCGCCCAGGTGGCTTTCCCGGTACAGGCCAACGGCAGCCTGGTGCGCGATGACCACGGCCAGGTGCGGGGTTCGGCCCTGATTGCCCAGAACTTCCAGGGCGATGGCTGGTTCCATTCACGGCCTTCGGCAGGCGCCTACGCCACCGTGGCCAGCAGCGCCAGCAACCTTGCGCCGAGCAACCCGGCGCTGGTGGAGCGGGTCCAGAGCGATGCGGCGCTGCTGTACCAGGCCCAGCAAGGGCCGGTACCGCAGGCGCTGCTGACCACCTCGGGCAGCGGCCTGGACCCGCACCTGCCACCGGCGGCGGTGGCCTACCAAATTCCCCGGGTCGCAGCGGCGCGGCAGTTGCCCGTGGCGCGCTTGCAAGCCTTGCAGGAAGAGGCCACCCTCAGACCATTGATCGGCCCGCCGGTGGTCAATGTGCTGGCGTTGAACCGGGCCCTGGAAAAACTCGCCAGCAAGAGCAAAGGATGAAACATGAGTGATTCCGCGCGTGCAGACGCGTTGTTGGCTACCCTGCCGCGCACCGGCCGTGGCCGGCTGAAGGTGTTCCTCGGTGCTGCGCCGGGGGTGGGCAAGACCTTCGCCATGCTGCAGGCCGCGCATGCCCAGCAACGCCAGGGCGTGCAGGTAGTGGCCGGGGTGGTCGAAACCCACGGCCGTGGCGAAACCGAGGCGCTGCTTGCCGGCTTGTTGCAGCAGCCCATGCTGCGTCGCCAGTACCGTGGGGTCACCCTTGAGGAAATGGACCTCGACGGCCTGCTCGCGTGTGCGCCAGCCTTGGCACTGGTCGATGAGCTGGCGCACACCAACGCCCCCGGCAGCCGCCACGCCAAGCGCTGGCAGGACGTGCAGGAGCTGCTGGCCGCGGGCATAGACGTGTACACCACGGTCAATGTGCAGCACCTGGAAAGCCTCAACGACAAGGTGCGCGACATCACCGGCGTGCACGTGCGCGAAACCTTGCCTGACTGGGTGCTGCAGGAAGCCTTCGAGCTGGTGCTGATCGACCTGCCACCGCGTGAGCTGCTGGAGCGCTTGCGTGAAGGCAAGGTATACGTGCCCGAGCAGGCGCGGGCCGCCATCGATGCGTTTTTCTCGCAAACCAACCTCACCGCTCTGCGCGAACTGGCCATGCAGACGGCCGCCGCCCAGGTCGATGCCGACCTGGCCCATGGCTACCGCCAGCGCGGGCAGGCAGCCCCCGCGTTGCGCGGCCGGCTGCTGGTCGGTGTGGATGGCGATGACCAGGCCGAGCGCCTGGTGCGTCACGCCAGCCGCGTGGCCCAGCGCCGCCACTTGCCGTGGAGCCTGGTGCACGTGGACAACGGCCGTTTGCGTGACGAGGCAGCCCGCCAGCGCCTGCAGGCGGCCCAGCAACTGGCCGAGCGCCTGGGAGGCGAAGTGGTGTTGCTGCGTGCCGGTGAAGTGGCGCGCACGCTGATCCAGCATGCGGCCGAGCGGCGCGCCAGCCTGGTACTGGTCGGCCAGTCGCGCGACCGTGTGCACCGGCGCTGGTTCGGTGCAGGGGTGGCTGCCCGGCTGTTGCGTGAAAGCCATGGGCTGGAAATCAACGTGCTGGACCGCGATGTACAGCCCTCGGCGCCGCGTTCGGCGGTGCGCCGGGTGTGGGTCTGGCGGCACTACCTGCTGGCGTTGCTGGCCACCGGGATGGCCGCAGGCCTGGCTTGGGCCGTGTCGAGCGTGCTGGCACTGCCGAACATCTCGCTGGTGTTTCTGGCCGCGGTGCTGCTGGTGGCGGTACGCAGCAGCCTGGGGCCGGCCCTGGCCTGCGCGGCACTGTCGTTCCTGGCGTATGACTTTCTGTTCATTCCGCCCAATTTCTCGTTCAGCATCCAGCGCGAAGAAGATGTGCTGACGCTGGTGTTCTTCCTGCTGATGGCCGCCCTTACCGGCAACCTGGCCGCCCGCCAGCGCCGCCAGTTGCAGGCGCTGCGCGAAACCCAGGCGCAGACCAGCCAATTGCTCGACCTGTCACGCAGGCTGACGGTGGCCACTGACCGCCAGGCTGTGTTCACCGCCGCCGGGCAGCACCTGGGCGGCTGGCGCGACCTGCAAGTGTGTCTGCTGCAGCGCACTGCCGATGGCCAGCTGCAGGTGGCCAGCGGCGAGCACCAGGGTTTCAGCGCCACCGAGCGGGCCGCCGCCGATTGGGCCTGGCAACACGGGCAGGCCGCCGGGCACGGCAGCGACACCCTGCCGGAGGGGCGCTGGTGGTGGTGGCCACTGGCGGTGGATGAGCAACCGCTGGCGCTGTTGGGCGTGCGCCCACGTTCAGGCCAGCCGCTGAGCGACCCGCGTCGGCGCCTGCTGATCGCCCTTGGCCAGCCGCTGGCCCAGGCCCTGGCCCGAGCCCGCCTTGCCGAACAACTGGAAGCTGCGCGCTTGCACGGCGAGACCGAGCAGCTGCGCAGTGCCTTGCTGGCTTCGGTGTCCCACGACCTGCGCACCCCATTGACGGCCATGCGCGGCAGCATCGACAGCTTGCTGGCGCTGGGCGAAGCGATTCCGCTCGACGACCGCCGCGAGCTGTTGGAGGGCACCCGCGACGAGGCCGAGCGCCTGGACCGCTACATCCAGAACCTGTTGGACATGACACGCCTGGGGCACGGTGGCCTCAAGCTGGCCCGCGACTGGGTGGCGCCAGCCGATATCATTGGCAGTGCGCTCAACCGCCTGCGCGTGGTGTTGGCGCCGCTTAGCGTGCACACCGACGTGCCCGGCGATCTGCCGCTGCTGTTCGTGCATGCGGCATTGATCGAGCAGGCATTGGTCAATGTGCTGGAGAACGCTGCGCGCTTCTCGCCGGCCAATGGTCGGCTGGAATTGCGGGTGGCGGTGCAGGACGAGCGGCTGTGCCTGACCGTGAGCGACCAGGGGCCGGGCATTCCCGTGGCCGAGCGCGAAAAGATCTTCGACATGTTCTACACCGCCGCCCGTGGCGATCGCGGCGGGCAGGGGACCGGCCTGGGCCTGGCCATCTGCCAGGGCATGATCGGTGCCCATGGCGGGCAGATTCTGGTGGGCGAAGGCATTGATGGCCAGGGCACCGGCATCACTTTATGCTTGCCGCTGCCCCCGCAACCTGCAGCCGAAAGTGAAAGCCCATGAGCCAGCCCGCCACCCTGTTGGTTATCGACGATGAACCGCAGATCCGCAAATTCCTGCGTATCAGCCTCGCCTCGCAAGGCTACAAGGTGCTCGAGGCGGCTACCGGTGCCGAAGGCTTGGCCCAGGCGGCCCTGGGCAAGCCGGACCTGGTCGTGCTGGACCTGGGCCTGCCTGACATGGACGGCCAGCAGGTGTTGCGGGAGCTGCGGGAATGGAGCTCGGTCCCGGTGTTGGTGCTGTCAGTGCGTGCCAGTGAGCTGCAGAAGGTCGATGCGCTGGATGGTGGGGCCAACGACTATGTGACCAAGCCGTTCGGTATCCAGGAATTTCTCGCCCGGGTCCGTGCGTTATTGCGCCAGGTGCCGCAAGCCGGGGGCTCGGAAGTGAAGGCCAGCTTCGGGCCGTTGACGGTGGACTTCGCCTTTCGCCGGGTAACCCTGGAGGGCGTGGAGGTGGCGCTGACACGCAAGGAGTACGCGCTGCTGGCGTTATTGGCCGGGCACCCGGGGCGAGTGATGACCCAGCAGCAACTGCTCAAGGATATCTGGGGGCCCAGCCATGTGGAGGATACCCATTACCTGCGCATCGTGGTCGGGCACCTGCGCCAGAAACTAGGCGATGACCCTACGGCGCCACGCTTCATCATCACCGAGGCGGGGGTGGGTTACAGGCTGGTGGCGCCTGTTGCCTAGCGGAAAGTCGCGCTGGTTGCGGCTGGACCACGCAGCGCCGACCACGCGGCTGCCTGGGGTGGAACAGGTTCTTCGCCCGGTGAATTGAGCATCGGGTGACTTCAAGGGGCTGTTCTTGACTCCAGGTCCATTTCGGCTGGCCATTCCACTTTAGGGGCCAGGCGCAAGGCGAACTCACACCAGAGTACGTCGTTGTGATCCTTCGGCTCCCCAGGTGGGGGCAAGGCGCGGGGGCCTTGCTGCATGTAAGTGCAGATGTAAGCCCATGCATGCTGATCCGCCCCCATGGTACTTAGGGGAAACCGGTCGATGACGTTGTTCGTTCCGGGTGCGACGATGGACAGCACCACCCCACATTTGAAACTGGGCGCACCGTTTCCCGGAACGCCACGGTAAAGCCAGCGCTCGGCGCGCACTTGCGACCAGTCGTAGCAGACTGGCTCGACTTTCCAGGTTCCAAAGGGGTTCCACCAACAGTATTTAAAGTTGTAGGCGTAGATTTTTTTTCGTTTCCGATTGAAACGAATGGGTTCGTCGCGGGGGGGGGAAAGACTGATTCGAATGAAAAAAACGGATCCCCATATTCCGCTGACTAATGAAAAAATGCTAACAATCATGAGCTCAAAATCAAAATGATCGAGGACTTCTAATATGTTGATGGGTAGGTATGCGGTGAAAATAATCGGGGGTAGTGAGATTATTACCATTAGTTCCCTGGCTCCAATTGTAGCTCTAGCTATTTCGAGATAGATAGGATCTTGGTGATTTGGGGATTGATAACCTAAGCCTGGCTCACTTGTGCAGGGGGCATCGGGCAGGGGAAGGTCTTCCGTCCAACCAGTGCAGGGAGGGTTTAGTAGCGGGCGGGGCATTAGAAGATACTCCAGGCAGAATTAATTTTATTCTCCATTGTTATCACTTTTGCATAGTTTGATTTGTCGTGTCTGTTGGGCCAATAGGTCAGCGTCAGCTCTACCCCCTCTATGTTGTGGTTGTCCAACAGTGGGAGTGAACCAGTGATGCTAATGGTTCTGTCGAGGGGGCTGAATGTAAAGTGCTGATCGAGCCTTACAGGCTCAGCGAGGACACCTTCTAAAGCTCTTGGATTGTATTCGATTATCCCATTGCCTGAGCTATAAGCAGCGATGCGGCATGGTCCGCCAGCGCGTGCTGGGATTATTACAAGATACCATTCGTACTCCGTCAAGTCGGAGGTCGGCTTCGGCAGACTGAGATCTACGTCTAGATAGAAACCTGCCGCCACAGCATTTCCGTCGTTGAGCATCGTTTCTGCTACATATGGCGTTTTTGCGGTGTGAGAGGATTGAAATCTCGTTTCGATAGAAACGTGAGCGTATAGACCAATGACTGCTGCATTGAATGCGCTAACTGCGTTGTCGATGTCTCGTTCGTCGATCCAGCGTCGATGGCCTTCTGGCTTTCCCCATCTACTGTGTCGTGCCCATAGCTCTAACAATGAAGACTCAAGGCTTTTGGCCTTTGTCGCTAGTGTGTAGGCAGCCAGTCCAAGTAAAACACTAATGCCTATTACGATGAGAGGTGAGCTTGCCGATAAGGCGCTAAAAATACCGGCGCTAGCAGAGAATCCTGCTGCTGCGGCTGCGCGATTGTAGAAGAAGTTCGCTGACTCATCACCCTCACGGCCAGTTCGAAGGCCGGCATTCCAGTACTGCACGGCATCCATAACACCAGCCATCGCCGCGATGCCGCCGCCGTACCGCGCAATACTGATGCCCAAACCCGCCGTTAGTATCTGCCCAGGGTGCTGTGTACGTGCGAATACCTGCGCAACAACCAGTCCTGCTGCTTCAACACTGGCACCCAGCAACCCCAGCGATGAAGACCAGACCGCCGCCTGCGCCTCGGGGTTGTGCTGATGTGTTTGCTGTAACGCCCGGTAGTTTCTGCGCAGGCTGTCCTGCTGAAACCACAGTCCGCCCAGTGCAAGCAGCAGGCCGACGCTACCCGTACCGGCCGCCGCATCCCGCAGGCTGCGCATTGCATCGCTGGCCACGCTTTGCGCCGCCATCGAACTGATCTGCAGCCCGGCAGACACCTGTGCCTTTACCGACGCCGCACCGATCGCCACATTGCGCACCAGCGCGCCGAAACCTTGGGCTGTCGACGTTTTCAGCTGGACCAACCGTGCCTGTAATTGCTCGGCGCTTTCGAAGGTCCAGAGCACCACGTCGATCATCTGGTTGCGGTTACCGACCGCGGCGATATTGATTGCGCCGCTCAGCACCATGGCGCGGACCTTGCGCCCTACGGGGTCGCGGAACTGCTGGTCGACTTGCTGCAAAAATGCATCGGTGCGGATTTGCAGGGCCTCGTCGAGCACGCTCAGGTACTCGCCGACGGTCAATGAAACCCGCAGCGGGGTTACGTGCTGCCCGGCATACAGCGCGAAAGCCGCACGGTGCACATGGCCGACCAGGGTGCGGCTGCGTTCGCTGAGGTGCTGGGCGAGCGTATTCCCTGCGCTGGTGGTCGCGGCCAGCAGTTGACCGATGGCATCCTGCAGCGGCTTGACCATCAGCAACTGGCCCTCGGGGGTGCCTGCGATGCCTTTGATGATGTCGTAGACCTTGCCGAAATCGTCGCCTGCCAAGCCGCCGATCACGCGCTGCAGCAGCGTCTGGTTCCTGGCCATCAGCGCCTGGTACAACAAGCTGTGCTCGTCTTCCAGCAGGTGCTGCCAGACGAGCTGCGTCATACCCAGCGGCTGACCTTCCTCGGGCATCAGTTCGCTAGGGCCCCCGGCCAGGCAGTCGGCCATCATCTGGATGAAGTACTCGACCGAGACCGGGTCGGCAGCGTCGTAGTCGAAGCGACCGATCTGGTGAAACGCCGGCTGGGCGTAGTGCAGCGCGTACAGCTGGCCAACCTGGTCGATCATCGACTGCCAGTGGTTCAGTTCACGGTCGTAGCCAGCCTGGAAAGCCGCGCGGGCGCTTTCGTCGTAGCGCGCTTGCAAGCGGTCCCGGGCCTGCTCCTGGTTGCGGGCGGTGTTGCGGCGGGTCTGCCTTGCGATATCCACTGGCGGCAGGTGCGCCTTGATGCCGACGGGGCTGTCGTTCCACTGTTCGACCTGGCGTGCCTCATGCTCAGCTGCCTCGGCGCCCTGTGCGGCGGCCGTGGCAGCGTGCAGTTGCTGGATGCCCAGCAACGCCTGGGAGGTGAAGTACTCGAAGTGCCGCTGCGGCTGCGCGCGCCATGCCTGCATGGCCTGGACCCAACCTGTGCGCTGGGCGTTCAGTTCCACCACCATGCCGACGGGGTCGGGCAAGGCCAGCGCCAGCACACCGTTTGGCAATTGTTCCCGGGCAATGACGGTACGCAGATAGTTGTGGGTTTCGGACCACCGACCCAAACGGCTGTAGAAGCCGTGAGCACTCGTGAACCGGGCCGATGAAAAGGTGGAGAACTCGAGCACGCCCTCCATGCCGAAGCGGAAACTGTCGGCCATGGCGATGCCGAGGCTGGCGGGGTCGTTGCGTGCACGGTGCAGGTCGACTTCGACGAAGCGGGCGAGGGTAGCCGGGTCTGACTGGGCGATGCCTTTGCGGTAGCGGTCGAGCACGGTGCGCGGCCACGGATCGTTGGCGAAGGCAACCCAAGCGGTGCGGTACAGCGACGTGTCGATGTTGATGAACGAGGCGATGACGTCATGGCCTGCGGTGGCACACCATTTGGGCAATGGCCTGGGTGGCCCCAGCGGCATCTGCGATACCGGAAACCGCTGCAAGGTGGCATCGGCCGCCACTGCGTAGGCCTGCCAGGTGGCCTGGTCGAGCAGAACGTAAACGTAGCCCTGGCGTAACAGGCGGAGCTGGTCGGTATGCATCGGGTGGTAGGTGATTTCGCTGTCACTGGCCCAGCGAAACAGGTGCCCGGCATCGGGGCGCGGGGCATAGGCCTCGCGCAGCAGCAGGATGGGCAGGCCAATACGCCCGCAGGCGTTGCAGCCGCCGTGGCTGTTGGGGATTTCTTCCTGCATGGCGGCATGGATGTTTGCACTGATGCTCATGAGTAGCCTCCTGCCTGCGGCAGGTCGGCAACGATGCGTGCCCAGGCACTGTCGCCGTAGCGGGCGAAGCAAGCGGCCAGGCGTTGCCGGCCAGCCACCGCCTGTGCCACATCGCGCTGGATGGTCGGGTGCTGCAGCAGCAACGGGTGGACCATGAGCAGGTGCAGGCACATGCACTGGATATCGCCACGGTCGCGCAGGCCCTGCCTGAAGGCCCTGATCATCAGGTTCATGACATGGACGGGCGCGTTGGCCGGCAAGCCGGATGAGCCTGGGCATTGGCCACGGGTGGCGCCAGTTTGCGCGGTCGCCAGGCGATGCCAGGCACTGAGCAGTTGAATGATCTGTGGCGCGACGTTCTGGGTTGCGCGGACTTCCCGGGTGATGCGTAGCTCGCCAGCCGGCGATGGCCGTTCGAGCACCGTGCAACTGCCGCAACCATCGGGATGCAGCCAGCTGCGAATCGGCCCGAGTACTGCGCCAGCATTGTTCAGGGTGACGCGCAGCAACGCCAGCCTCACGGGTTCGTACCAGGCCGTGATGCCATGCGGGGCGGGCTGATGCAGCACATGGCACTGCTGGCTGATATGCCGGGCAATGGCTTCGGCGGGTTGATCGCTGAGCAGCCAGGCACACACGTAGTGCCAGGTGGCCGTAGCCTCACGGGCGGCGTAGGTTGCGCTCAATGCGGCCAGAGCGCCGCATGCCTGGCCGGGGCGGGCCAGCCGCACCAGCGCAGGCCAGCGTTCAGGGGCCTGCACCAGGCCGCTGCTGTCGATGCGCGTTACGGCGTCACTGCCCAGCGCCTCGGCCAGCATGGCGATGTCCAGCGGGTGCCCGCTCTGGCAGCCAGCGAAGGGGGCCAGCAGCAGGTAAAAGGCTTCATCGGGGTGGCGGTGCCGGTGCGCGAAATCATCCACCGACTGCTGGTAGCCGCGTGCGGCTTGGCTCGACATGAGAAGTTCCTTTTCTTCTGGATGGCGAGCGCGAATCTAGCGAGGAATCGCTTCAGTGGGCAGTTACTGGAGTCTTAGCGGGCTGTAAGAATTTTCTTTTTTTTGAATCAGGCCGCACCGTGCCGCCGGCACCCCTTGGCCTGCCCGGCGCTGGGCGACCGCCGTTCAGGCCCTGGGCGGCTCTGCCTCGAAGCACTGGCGCATGACGTCCAGATAACGGCGAGCGCCCAGGCCCAAGGGGCGTGCCTTGAGCCAGATGATGTCCACCCACAAGCGCAGGCGGCTGGCCATGTTGTCGAAGCGCACTTCGGCCAGCGCGCCGGATGCAATAAGCGGTTCCACCAGGGGTTGTGGCAGGTATGCCCAACCCAGCCCGGACTGCACCAGATCCAGGGTGGCCAGGTAGCTGTCGGTCAGCCAGATGCGCCGCGACAGCACCATGCGCGGGTCTGAGCCGGTGGGCTTGCCCGAAGCCACGATGATTTGCCGTTGCTCGGCGAAGGCTTCTTCGGGCAGCGGCGTGCCGCTGTTCTGCCCGGCCGGATGGCGCGGCGAGGCCACCGCAACCAGCAGCTGGCTACCGGCTTCGAGGAATGACTCGCGCTCATCGATGCCTGGCCGCTCGAACACCAGTGCCAGTTGCACGCTGCCTTCGTGCAGCAGGCGAATGGCCTCGGTCTGGGTGGCCGAGCGCACTTCCACTTCCAGGCTGGGAAACGCCTGGGCGAGGGTTTCCAGTGGCTGGCTCCAGCGCCCGGTCTGCAGTTCGGGCGCCATGGCGATGGTCAGGCGTTTCTCCAGGCCCTTGTGCAATTGCAAGGCCTGGGCGTCGAGCAGATTGAGCTGGCAGATCACTTGCCTGGCTTGAGGCTCCAGGGCCAGGGCGGCGCTGGTGGGCAGGGCTTTGCGCGTTGCCCGGTCGAACAGCGGCAGGTCCAGTTCGGCCTCGAGTTGAGCGATTGCCATGCTCACCGCGGACGGCACCCGCCCCAGCTTGCGGGCGGCGGCGGAGAACGAGCCGGCATCCAGCACTGCGAGGAAGATTGCCAGGGAGTCGCTGGAGAAGGCCATGTTCGCTGAACCTGATGTGGGGGCGTTGGTAGCCAATGGTAATGGATGGGGTGGTCCAGTGGAGCATTCGGGTTTTGCGGTGCCTGCGGGATGGAGCGCCGCCGCCGTGCTGCGGCGATCCACCTCACAGGTTCGCAAAGGCGCTCAGAACCTGCGCGTGCTCATCAGCTCATCCAGCACACGGGCAGCGACGCGGAACGGCATCGACATGTGGTCCTCGCCGGCTTCGAGCTGGAAGTCACTGCGCAGCCCATATTGCGACAACGCCTCAAGCCTGGTTTGCAAGGCCCGGGCATCCTGAATCTCCTGTGCCATTTCGCGGTCACCCATCAGCAAGGTCAGGCTGCTATGGGTCAGCACCAGCTGCCCGGCATGCGCCTTTTGGCTGAATGCCCGTTCATGCGCCAACAGGTAGCGGTCCCGCCACCACAAGCTGGGGCTGATGGCGACCACATGCTGGAACAGCTGTGGGCGGGTGAACAAGGTATAGACGCCGAACATGCCGGCAAACGAATGCCCGACCAGGCTGCGTTGGTCCTGATCGACCTTGAAGCGCGCGTTCACCTTGGGCATCAGACGCTGTTCGATGAAGTCGAGAAACAGGTCCTGACCGCCTTGTGGCGGGGTGTTCCGTTCCGGCGGCTGTGGCGGTGACAAGTCGAACGCGCGCCGTTCGAAATCCAGCGGCGTCGCGCTTGGGTAGCCGATTGCGACCAGGACCGACCCGCGCAGGCGCTCCTGCGCGCGCTTGGCCGCGTGAAACGCCGGGAAGTAGGCGTTGCCGTCCAGCAGGTAGATCACCGGGTAGCCGCCGGTCCACGGCACATCGCCCTCCGGCAGGCTGATCATGATCCGGTATTCCCGCCCTGCGGCGCTTTTCATCGTCCATTGCTCGGTGCCATCCAGGGCCACCGGCTGCGCATGGGCAACCTGGGCGAGCAGCAGCGCCGCCAGCCCGGCAAACAGTGTGCGTAGCATGCGTAGCCCCCTTACCAGCGGTAGCTCAGGCTGGTGACCACGCTGCGCGCTTCACCCCGGTAGCAATAGCCTTGTTGGCAGTTGATGTAACGCTTGTCGAACAGATTGCGGGCATTCAAGGCCAGGCGCACGCCGTCCAGGCCACCGCCGAAGTCGTAGTGCACGCCGGCATCGACCAGGGTGTAGCCCTCGTTCTTCACGGTGTTCTGGGCGTCGCCGTAGTTGCTGGCGGTGTAACGTGCGCCACCTGACACCCCGAGGCCCAGCGGCAGGCGGTAGTCGAGCCACAGCGAGGCCAGGTGGCGCGGAACGTCGAGCGGCTGCTTGCCTTCGTTGCCATCGTTGCTTCGGGTGACTTTGGCATTGTTGTAGCTGTAACTGGCAGTCATCTTCAGCCGCTCTCCCAGGTCCGCCACTGCCTCCAGTTCCAGGCCCCTGGACACTTGCTCACCGGTGGCAATGCTGTTGATCGGGTTGGCCAAGTCGCGGGTCAGCACGTTCTTCTGGGTCAGGTGGTAAAGCGAGGCGGTCATCAGGGTCGTGCTGCCGGGCGGTTGGTACTTCAAGCCCGCTTCGTACTGTTCACCCTCGGTCGGCTTGTACGCACCACTGCCGCTTTGCGGCTGGAACGAGGTGGCGTAGCTGGCATAAGGTGCGATGCCGTTGTCGAACAGGTAAAGCACGCCGACCGAGCCCGTGGTGGCCGAATCGCTGGTCTTGCGGTTGATGCCGCTGAGGTTGTCACTGCGGCGCACGTGCACCACGTCGCGGCGCAGGCCGGCCGACAGGCGCCATTGGCCCAGGTCCACCTGGTCCTGCAGGTACAGGCCGGTGCGTTGTTCCAGGCCGTCTTCGTCTGCCAACGGCGTGCCGGGCCTGGCCACAGGCTGGTGGTAGTCGGGGGCGAAGCGGTCGATCGAAGGTGCCGGGCCACTGGCATACAGCAGCGAGGTGTCGATCCAGCCATAGTCCAGGCCGGTCAGCAGGGTGTGGTGCAGCGCACCGGTATCGAAACGGCTGACCAGGCGGGTGTCCGCCGACAGTGTCGACATGTCTTCGTATACCCCCACCGCATAGCGGTCGAGGATGTGCCCTTCACGCTCCTGGTAGGGTTGCAGGTACTGGTTGGTGGTGTCGACCTGGCCGTAGCGCAGGTTCTGCTGCACGCTGAACGTGTCGTTGAAGGCATGCTCGAATTCGTAGCCGAAAGTCCATTGGCGTTGCTGCAGCTTGTCGAAGTATTCGTCGCCTTGCCAGAAGTTGGTCAGGTGCTTGCCTTGTTGGTACAGCATTGGCGAAGCGGCGGTTTCGCGTTCCTGGTAGCGCGCCAGCAAGGTCAGGCTGGTGTCCGGGTCGAGCTGCCAGGTGAGCGAAGGGGCGATCATGCGCACATCGTTGTTCAACTGCTCGATGTAGTTCTCGGCATCGCGGTAAACCCCGACCACCCGGTACAGCACATCGCCTGCCGGGTCCAGCTTGCCGCCCAGGTCGAACTGGCCTTGCTGGTGGTTGTAGTTGCCTGCCTGCACCTGCACTTCGTTGCGAGCCTGCAGGCTCGGGCGCTTGCTCACGCGGTTGATCATGCCACCCGGGCTGATTTGCCCGTACATCACCGACGACGGGCCCTTGAGTACCTCGATGCGTTCCAGGCCATAGGCCTCTGTCTGGTACAGCGATAGCCAGCCGCTGCCGGGCTGGCGCAGGCCGTCGAGGAAGTCGGCAGCCATGGTGGTGTCGAAACCGCGGACGCTGATGGTGTCGAAGCGTGGGTCCAGCCCCGAGGCCCCCACCCGCACGCCAGCCGTATAGGCGACGGCATCCTCGACGCGATCAACCTTGCGGTCGGCCATCTGTTCGGCGGTTACCACACTGATGCTTTGCGCGGTCTCCAGGATCGGGCGGTCCGTCTTGGTCGCGCTGCTGGCATTGCTGGCGAAATAACCGGGTACGGGGGCGAAAGCGCTTTGCGAGGCGCTGGCATCGATGCTGATCGGCTCCAGTTGCAGGCCGGTATCCTCGTGCGCGGGCAGCACCACATAGCCCGAGCTGGTCTTTTGCGGCACCAGGCCGCTGCCCTCGAGCAGTTGCGCCAGGCCGTCATCCAGGGAACCTCCGCCGGCAAGGCCTGGGCTGTTCAAGCCCTGTACGGCTGCCGGCGAGAACGACAGGGTGATACCCGAGCGCTCGGCAAAGCGGCTCAAGGCCTGCCCCAAGGGGCCTGCCGGTACGCTCGGCGCGGTGGCCGGCGCGGCATGGCTGCTGGCAGCCAGCAGCGACAGCGCCAGGCACACGGCGCGGGACAAGGGGCGAGAGGGGAAGGGCAGGCGGACAGGTAACATGCGAGGGTCCATTCAGGGAGTGATCTGCCCTAACCGGATCAAACGGCAAAGTCCGCCATTTTTTTTCAAGCCTGCGCCACCACGCGCACCCACCAGCGGGTACGTTGCTCAACGCGCACCGGCAGCAGGTGGGTGAGGTTGCCGAGCAGAACGTCTGGCTGGTCCAGGCGAAAGACGCCGGACAGGCGCAGGTCGGCGAGGCGCGGTTGGCAGTGCAGCCAACCGCGGCGGTAACGCCCGGCTTCAAAAAGAAAATCGGCCAGGCGGATGTCGTCGACCACCAGCAAGCCGCGCGCCCATGCGAATGGGTCCAGGGGGCCGGGGCCCAGGCGGGTGAGCTTGCCAGGGTAGAGTGCCAGGCCTTGGCCGGCAGCCACGTGCTGCTCACCGGTGGCGGTTGTCACCCGCACTTCGCCGTGCTCGACATGCAGTTCACTGTAACCTTCACGCTCGCGCAGCGCCGCCCGTGCCTGCCTGGCGCGGCACAGCCCATGGGCGCATTGCACGCGCCAGTCATGGCCATCGACTAGCAACTCGCCGCTGCGCAAGCGGGCCTCGCGCTGGCTCACGTCCACGGCACTGTCGGTATTGAGCTGCAGTTGCAGGTCAGTCGCCAGCTGCCACTGTCGGCGTTGCCCAACCTGGGTGGCAAAGTCACTGCGCCAGGCCTGTGGCGTGTTGGCAAGCAGCAGCGTGGCGCTGCCTGCGGCAAGCCCCAGGCCGAGCAGCTTCATGGCACGCCGGCGGCTCAGGTCGACTTCGGCCTGGCGCAGCACGGCAGCCGTGTGAGTGGCGCCGGGCAACGGCTCGGCATGAAAGTGCCCGCAGACTTGCTGCATGCGCCGCCAGGCCAGTTCGTGGCGGGCATCGCGCAAGCGCCAGGCCTGGCACTGCTTGAGCAGTTCGATATCACCCGGCTGGCGGCGCAGGCGCAGCTGCCATTCGATGGCCATGCGCACGATGTTTTCCGGCAGGCGCTCTGCGCTGGCCGTCACTCGAAGCACACCCGGTAGCAGTGCAGCAGCGCCTGGGCGACATGGCGCTCCACCGTACGCCCGGATACCCCAAGCTGCTCGGCAACCTGCGCGTGCGTCAGGCCGGCCAGCTGGTAAAGCAGAAAGGCTTCGCGCACAGCCGGCTTGAGCCCATCGAGCAACTGCGCGATACGCTCCAGGCATTGCAGTGCTTCGTGGCGTACAGCCGGTGAGGGGTAGCTGGCATCGGGCAGTTGTGCCAAGGCTTGCAGGTAGGCACGCTGCAGGGCATCGCGCCGCCAGTGGTCCACCACCAGGCCACGGGCGATGCGCGCCAACAATGCACGAGGGGCTCGGGCGCTGATCGGTTGGTTGCGCACCAGCAGGCGTACGAAGGTGTCCTGGGCCAGGTCTGCCGCCTGCTGCGAACAGCCCAGCGAACGCCTCAGCCAGGCGTGCAGCCAACCGCGTTCGTTGTGGTACAGCGCTTCGAGCGGAATGATCGCATCCGTTTCATGCATAGCCATGCAGCGCCCCTGAAGCGAAAGGATGGAAGAAAAGCGCGCACCTTAAACGCGAATCGTTCCCAATTCAACTTTTTCTGAGGGTTGGGGCTGCAGCGTGGGAGCGCAGGACTCCCACCGAGGGCGGGGGAAAATCAGAGGTCGATGGCTTTAGCGGCGATGCGTGCCTGGTCCAGCAACACGTTCAGCTCGGCGACCTGTTGGCGCAGTTGGTCACGTTCGTCTTTGAGTTTACGCAGCTCATCACGGCGCACGGAGACATAGAGGGTCTGGGTTGGGGTTGCAGGCATCAAGGTACCCATGAGCACACCTCGCGGTTTTGGCTGGTGACAATTCAAAGCGTAGACGCTTCTGGCGGCCGCATTTTGAATTCTTTCACAAGCCTTGGGAACTTTTTTGTTTATCGTGGTCTTGCCGTTCGTCGCTGAACCCTCGGGCGGCATGCTGGACTAACCTGAACAGCTGGACTGTTGTCATCTATTTCGAAAGGGGAGCATCGGCTCATGCAACTGGGAATCGTCGGGCTGGGCCGCATGGGCGGCAATATCGCAAGGCGCCTGATGCGCGCTGGCCACCGCACCGTGGTGCACGACCGCAACCGCGAGGCGGTTACCGGCCTTGAAGGCGAGGGCGCCCAGGGCGCACACGACCTTGGCGCGCTGGTGCAAAAACTGAAAGCGCCACGCGCGGTGTGGGTCATGCTGCCGGCTGGCGAGCCGACCGAGCAGACCATCGCGCAACTGGCCGAGCTGCTGGAGCCGGGCGATGCCATCATCGACGGCGGCAACACCTTCTACAAGGACGACATGCGCCGCGCCGCCGAGCTGGCCAAGCGTGGCCTGCATTACCTGGACGTAGGTACCTCTGGCGGGGTATGGGGCCTGGACCGCGGCTACTGCATGATGATCGGTGGCGAGAAGGACGTGTTCGAGCGCCTGGAGCCGCTGTTCAAGGCGTTGGCACCGGGTGTAGGCGACATTCCGCGCACCCATGGCCGCAGCGGCGAACACCAGCGCGCCGAGCACGGTTATATCCACGCTGGCCCACCGGGCGCCGGCCACTACGTGAAAATGGTGCACAACGGCATCGAATACGGCCTGATGCAGGCCTATGCCGAAGGTTTCGACCTGCTGCGCAGCAAAGGCGGCAACGAACTGCCGGAAGACCAGCGCTTCGACCTCGATGTGGCCGAAATCGCCGAGGTATGGCGCCGGGGCAGTGTGGTCACCTCGTGGCTGCTCGACCTCACCGCCGATGCGCTGGTGGCCGACCCGCAGCTGTCGCAGTTCAGTGGCTCTGTATCCGACAGTGGCGAGGGCCGCTGGACCATCGATGCCGCCGTGGAGCAGGCAGTGCCGGTACCGGTCCTGTCCAGCGCATTGTTTGCCCGTTTCCGCTCGCGTCAGCAGCAGGGCACCTACGGTGACAAAGTGCTCTCGGCCATGCGCCTGGGCTTCGGTGGCCATGTCGAGAAAAAAGACGAATGACTAAAAAGAGCACTCCGGCCGCACCCCCCTGCACGCTGTTTCTGTTCGGCGCCAATGGCGACCTGGTCAAGCGCTTGCTCATGCCTGCGCTGTACAACCTCAGCCGCGACGGTTTGCTCGACCGCAACCTGCGCATCGTTGGCGTTGACCACAACCCTGCCACGGCCGAGGAATTTGCCGCACGCCTGCATGCGTTCATGGCCGAGCGTGACAAGGGCGGCGAAGGCGCCGCCCAGTGCCTGGACGAAAAACTCTGGGCGCGGCTGGCCAAGCGCCTGGACTACCAGACGGGCGATTTCCTCGACCCGGCCACTTACCAGGCGCTGGGCAAGCGCATTGACAAGACCAGCCACGGCAACGCCATCTTTTACCTGGCCACCTCGCCGCGTTTCTTCCCTGAAGTGGCCCAGCGCCTTGGCGAGGCCGGCTTGCTCGACGAGTCTGCCGGCGGCTTTCGCCGGGTAGTGGTGGAGAAGCCGTTCGGCACCGACCTGGCCAGTGCCGAGGCGTTGAACGCCTGCCTGCTGAAGGTGATGGGCGAGCGGCAGATCTACCGTATCGACCACTACTTGGGCAAAGAAACGGTGCAGAACATTCTGGTCAGCCGGTTCTCCAATGGGTTGTTCGAGTCGTTCTGGAACAACCACTACATCGACCATGTGCAGATCACCGCCGCGGAAACCGTCGGTGTCGAGACGCGGGGTGGCTTCTACGACGCCACCGGCGCCTTGCGCGACATGGTGCCCAACCACCTGTTCCAGCTGCTGGCCATGGTTGCCATGGAGCCGCCGGCAGCGTTCGGCGCCGACGCCGTGCGCGGCGAAAAGGCCAAGGTGATCGGCGCCATCCGCCCGTGGTCGGCGAAGATGGCGCTGAAGCATTCCGTGCGGGGCCAGTACAGCGCCGGCAAGCAGGGGCGCAAGCACCTGCCCGGCTACCGCGAGGAGGCCAATGTCGCGCCCGACAGCCAGACCGAAACCTACGTGGCGCTGAAGGTGATGATCGACAACTGGCGCTGGGCGGGGGTGCCGTTCTACTTGCGTACCGGCAAGCGCATGAGCGTGCGTGACACCGAGATTGCCATCTGTTTCAAGCCGGCACCGTACGCGCAGTTCCGCGAGTCGGAGCTGGAGCGCCCCAAACCCAACTACCTGAAAATCCAGATTCAGCCCAACGAAGGCATGTGGTTCGACCTGCAGGCCAAGCGCCCCGGGCCGGAGTTGGTGATGGAGAATGTCGAGCTGGGCTTTGCCTACAAGGACTTCTTCAAGATGACCCCGGCGACCGGCTACGAGACCTTGATCTATGACTGCCTGACCGGTGACCAGACCCTGTTTCAGCGGGCCGACAACATCGAGAACGGCTGGCGTGCCGTGCAGCCGTTCCTCGACGCCTGGGCCCAGGGGGGCGAGGTGCACGAGTACCCGGCGGGTGAAGATGGCCCCGAGGCGGGCAATGACCTGCTGAGCCGGGACAAGCGGGAATGGCACCGTTTGGGGTAACAGGTTTTTCGGCGTGTGCCGGCTGCTTCGCGAGTGAACCCCTTTTGACAGGGGCTGCACAACCCCTTGGGCGGCGCGGCCCTGTGGGGCGGGTTGACAAGCGAAAGGGCCTGCACAGGCAACCACTTTAAGGAAACGCGATGCCCGCCCACATAGAAGATTACGCCCTGTTGGGCAATTGCCGCAGCGCCGCCCTGGTCAGCCGGGATGGCTCGCTCGACTGGCTATGCCTGCCACGCTTCGACGCCCCGGCGGTGTTCGCCGCCTTGCTGGGCAACGAAGAAAACGGCCGCTGGCGCCTGGCCCCTTGCGACCCGGTCGAGCACTGCAGCCGGCAGTACCTGAACGACACGCTGGTGCTGGAAACCACGTGGGTCACTGCCACTGGCCGGGCCCGCGTACTCGATTTCATGCCGCTGGGTGACGTCAACGCCGTGGTGCGCATCGTCGAAGGCCTCTCGGGCGAAACCAATTTCGAAATGGACCTGGTCATGCGCTTCGATTACGGGCGCAGCGTGCCATGGGTCGAACGCTTGGACCCGCTCACCCTCAGCGCGGTGGCCGGCCCCGACCGCCTGATCCTGTGCAGCACCGTACCGCCCCATGCCCGCGACCACCACACCGGCGCGCGCTTTCGCGTGGCGGCCGGCCAGCGCCAGGTGTTCAGCCTGCGCCACCAGCCCTCGCACCTGCCGGTGCAGCCCGGCTGCGATGCCGACGCGGCCCTGGCCCATACCTGCGAGCACTGGCAGGCGTTCGCCGACCGCTGCCCTCAGGTAGGCCCCTACAGCGCACTGGTCCGTCGCGCGTTACTCACCCTGAAAGCCATGACGTATGCCCCCACTGGCGGCATCGTTGCGGCCGTCACCACGTCGTTGCCGGAACAACTCGGCGGCGACCGCAACTGGGATTACCGTTTCTGCTGGCTGCGCGACGCCACCATGACCTTGCTGGCATTCATGAACCTGGGCTATTTCGACGAGGCCCAGGCCTGGCGCGAATGGCTGCTGCGCTCGGTGGCCGGCAACCCCGAACAGATGCAGATCATGTACGGCCTGGGTGGCGAGCGCGACCTGCAGGAATACACCTTGCCCTGGTTGCCGGGGTACGAGCACTCGCAACCGGTGCGGGTGGGCAATGCCGCGTCGGCCCAGGCGCAGCTGGATATCTATGGCGAACTGGCCGATGCCATGAGCCAGGCAATCAAGGGCGGCTTGCCGCGCCATCCGCGTAGCGCCGCCATCTCTCGGCTGATCCTGCCCTATGTGGAGCGTATCTGGCGCCAGCCGGACGAGGGTATCTGGGAGGTGCGCGGCGGCCGCCAGCAGTTCGTGCATTCCAAGGTGATGGCCTGGGTGGCGTTCGACCGCGCTGCCGGCTTGGCAGACACCACCGAAGAAGGCCGTGAGCATGGCCAGCATTACCGCCAGGTGGCCGACCAGATCCGCCGTGAAGTGTGTGAGCAAGGGCTCGACAGCAGCGGCAGTTTCTTCGTTCAGGCCTATGGTTCGGACGAGATGGACGCCAGCCTGCTGCAGATCGCCCTGACCGGCTTCCTGCCTGCCGATGACCCGCGCTTTCTGCGCACGCTGGAACAGATCGAGCAACGCTTGCTGAAAAACGGGTTGCTGATGCGCTACGACAGTGACAGTGCCGGGGATGGCCTGGCCCCGGGCGAAGGTACGTTCCTGGTCTGCTCGTTCTGGCTGGCCGACGTCTACATCCTGCTGGGCCGGATGGCGCAAGCGCAAGCGTTGTACGAGCGTTTGACCGGCCTGTGCAACGACGTGGGCCTGCTGGCCGAGCAATACGACCCGGCCTGCCAGCGCATGCTTGGCAACTACCCGCAGGCGTTCAGCCATATCGGCATCATCAACACCGCCCTGAACCTCCAGCAGGCCCGCTGCCCGGCCCGCGACCGGGCCAGTTGCGGTTGAGCCGGCTGCACCGAATTTGTGCACGCTCCGGCAAGCGAGCGGGGTAGACTAGGTCAAATCTCATTCGGCAAGGAGCGTCCATGGGTATCCGCGGTTCGGATCGGCAGATCGACAACATCGAGTTCAATGTCAGCGATATCGCACGCAGCAAGGCGTTCTATGGGCATGTTTTCGGCTGGCGCTTTACCGACTACGGGCCAACCTACAGCGAATTCAGCGACGGCCGCCTCACGGGCGGCTTTACCACGGGGGAGCCGGTGCGCCCGGGGGGGCCGTTGATCATCCTTTACGCCGATGACCTGCAAGCCACGCAGCAGCGCGTGACCGCGGCGGGGGGCAGTATCAGCCGCGCGACCTTTGCCTTCCCCGGTGGGCGGCGTTTCCATTTCATTGACCCGGACGGTTATGAACTGGCGGTGTGGACGGCTCAAGCCTGATGGCCAATCACAAGATCGAAATTCGCCGGCGCAACGTTGGCAAGATCCTGCACGCGGCGGAAAAGGTGTTCGCCGAAAAAGGCTACGGCGCGACCTCCATGGGCGATATCGCCGAGCAGGCCGAACTGCCGCGTTCCAACCTGCATTACTACTTCAGCACCAAGGACGAGTTGTTCCGTGCGGTGCTGCAGGACCTGCTGGATGTGTGGAAGCAGGACGCGCTGTGTTTCGAGAATTTCGACGACCCACGGGTGGTGCTGACCAGCTATATCCGCGCGAAAATGGGGCATTCGCGGTCACGGCCGCTAGGCTCGAAGATCTGGGCCGAGGAAATGCTGCATGGGGCACCGGTGCTGGGGGGCAACCTGGATGACAGCCTGGTGCCGTGGGCCAAGCTGAAGGAGGCGAAGATCCGCCGCTGGGTGGAGGAGGGGCGCATTCTGCCGGTCGAGCCCTCGGCGCTGCTGTACATGATCTGGGCCTCGACCCAGCATTACGCCGACTTCGGTTACCAGGTGCAGTTGCTTAACGGCGGCGATGAACTGTCGGACCTGGCGTTCGAAAGTGCGGTGCAAACGGTGACCAGTGTGATCCTGCGGGGGATTGGCCTGGAGCCGTGACCGGCCATGCCTGCCGCGCACGGTCTTTTTGCTGTCCACAAAAAGGCCGTGCCAGTGCGGCAGGTGCCGGTCTACATCAGCTCGCTTCGCGGTAGGGGTTGCGCGGGTCCTGGGTCCAGTTCAGGTAAGGCTTGCCAGTGTCCTGCGCCTGCATGTCGATGCAGTTCTCCACCGGGCAGGTGATCTGGCACAGGTTGCAGCCCACACATTCTTCCTCGATCACGCTGTAGGCATGCGTACCGTCTGCCTTCAGCGTACTGGCGATGGCCTGGTGCGAGGTGTCCTCGCAGGCGATGTGGCAGCGACCGCAACCGATGCACGCTTGCTGGTCGATATGCGCCACCGACTTGTAGTTGATGTCCAGATACTTCCAGTCGGTGGTATGCCCTACCGCCTGGCCACGGAACGCCTCGATGTTGGCGTGGCCGTGCTGGTCCATCCAGCGGGCCAGGCCGTCTTTCATGTCTTCGACGATGCGAAAGCCATGCAGCATGGCCGCCGTGCACACCTGCACCGCGCCGCTGCCCAGCGCCATGAATTCGGCCGCGTCGCGCCAGTTGCCGATGCCGCCGATGCCGCAAATCGGCAGGCCATGGGTGGCCGGGTCACGGGCAATCTCCGCCACCATGTTCAGGGCGATCGGCTTCACCGCCGAGCCGCAGTAACCGCCATGGGTGCTCTGGTCACCGACGATGGGGTGGGCGACCATGCGGTCAAGGTCGACGCTGGTGATCGAGTTGATGGTGTTGATCAGCGACACTGCATCGGCCCCGCCGCGATGCGCAGCCCGTGCCGATTGGCGGATGTCGGTGATGTTCGGCGTCAGCTTGACGATCACCGGCAGCGAGCAGTGCTGCTTGCACCAGCGGGTGACCATTTCCACGTACTCCGGCACCTGGCCGACCGCCGCGCCCATGCCGCGCTCGGGCATGCCGTGCGGGCAGCCGAAGTTCAGCTCGATGCCATCGGCGCCGGTGGCTTCCACCAGCGGCAGGATGAACTTCCACGACGCTTCCTCGCACGGCACCATCAGCGACACGATCAACGCGCGGTCGGGCCAGTCCTTCTTCACCTGGGTGATTTCGCGCAGGTTGATTTCCAGTGAACGGTCGGTGATCAGTTCGATGTTGTTGATGCCCTGCACCTGGCGGTTGGCGCCGTAATGGGCCGAGTAGCGCGACGAGACGTTGACCGCGGCCGGGTCTTCGCCAAGGGTCTTCCACACCACGCCACCCCAGCCGGCTTCAAAGGCGCGGACCACGTTGTAGGCTTTGTCGGTGGGCGGCGCGGACGCCAGCCAGAACGGGTTGGGGGCCTTGATCCCGGCGAACACGATAGACAAGTCGGCCATTACGCTGCCTCCACGTTGAGCATGAGTTGGGCATGGATGGCTTCGGCGGCCACTTTGCCGTGTTGTACGGCCTGAACGGTGAGGTCCTGGCCCAGCGCGGTGCAGTCGCCACCGGCGTATACCCCTGGCAGGCTGGTCTGCATGTTCACGTCAACGCGAATGCGCTCACCGTCGCGGGCCAGTTGTGCGGCCACAGGGTCGGCGAGGCTGCTGTCGTCGAAACGCTGGCCGATGGCCTTGAAGATGGCGTCGGCGGCCAGTTCGAAGGTTTCGCCGGTGTCGCGCAGGCGGCCGTCGGCCAATTCGGTACGGGCAAAGCGCATGCCGCGCACGTTGCCGGTGTCATCCAGCAGCACGCTGTCGGGGCGGGCCCAGGTGTGCAAGCGTACCTGGTTGGCCTTGGCGATGTCCTGCTCGTGCCCGGTGGCCCCCATGTCGGCGTGGCCACGGCGGTACACCAGGTTGACGTCGCGGGCACCCAGGCGGCTCATTTGCACCGCCATGTCGATGGCGGTGTTGCCAGCACCGATCACCAGGCAGCGCTCGGCCAGCGGCAATTGGCTGAGGTCGTCTGCCTGGCGCAGCTCGCGGATGTAAGCGGTGGCGGCAAGCAGGCCGGGGGCCTCTTCATCGGCCAGCCCTAGCTGGCGCACGGCATTCAGGCCCAGGCCAAGGAACACCGCATCGTATTGTTCGCGCAGTTCGCCCAGGCCGAGGTTGCCCCCCAGGCGCTGGCCATGGCGCAGCTCGATACCGCCGATGCCCAGCAGGAATGCCACTTCCCGCTGGGCGTAATCGTCAACCAGCTTGTAGCGGGCGATGCCGTATTCATTGAGGCCACCTGGCTTGTCACAGGCTTCGAACACCACCACGTCATGGCCATGCATGGCCAGCCGATGCGCGCAGGCCAGCCCCGCAGGGCCAGCGCCGACCACCGCAATGCGCTTGCCCGTGGCCGGTGAACGCTGGAACGGGTGGTCGCTGAACTGGGCATTGTCCAGGGCGTAGCGTTGCAACTGGCCGATCAGTACCGGGGCGCATTCCTGCGCGTTGTTGCGCACACACGCTTGCTGGCACAGGATTTCGGTCGGGCAGACGCGGGCACAGCTGCCGCCGAGAATGTTGGCCGACAGAATCCGTTCGGCAGCGCCTTGCAGGTTCTCGTCGCTGATGCGGTGGATGAATGACGGGATGTCGATTTCGCTGGGGCACGCGTTGACGCAGGGCGCGTCGTAGCAATACAGGCAGCGGGCGCTTTCCACGGCGGCCTGGCGTGCGGTGAGGGGTGGGGCCAGGTCGCTGAAGCACTCGGCCAATTGGTCGGCGCCGGCCCGGGGGCGCGGCAAATGGTTCAGGGCGTCGATCACGGTTGTAGCCTCTCTATTTTTTTGGTTCAGGCGACAGCTGTTGTGGTGGGATCGGGGGCCGCTGTGCGGCCCACCGCGACGCAAGGCCACTCCTACAAGGGACCGCGCATTCCTGTAGGAGCGGCCTTGTGTCGCGATGGGCTGCGCAGCAGCCCCAATGGCTTCAGCGCTGAACGGGCGTCGGCCGCTGCTGGTCGGCCCGACGCTCCAGCACCTCATACACCGACGGATACGCCGGCCGCTCCACATAGCGCCCCGCGCCCGCCTCGGCGCGCAGGTCGCCATCAGCCCAGACCACTTTGCCCTGGCTGATGGTGTGGCTGGGGACGCCACGTACAGTGCGGCCTTCGAAGATGTTGAAGTCCACCCGTTGGTGGTGGGTCTGGGCCGAGATGGTGCGCGTGCCTTGCGGGTCCCATAGCACCAGATCGGCATCGGCCCCTACGCGGATGGCGCCCTTGCGTGGGAACAGGTTGAAGATCTTCGCCGTGTTGGTAGAGGTCAGTGCCACGAACTCGTGCATCGACAGGCGCCCGCTGTTGACCCCGGCATCCCACAGCACCGCCATGCGGTCTTCGATGCCGGCGGTGCCATTGGGGATGCGGCTGAAGTCATCCCGGCCCATGGCTTTCTGTTCGGCGCAGAAGCAGCAGTGGTCGGTGGCTGTGGTGTGCAGGTTGCCCGCCTGCAGGCCGCGCCACAGCGCCTCCTGGTGCTCGCGCGGGCGGAACGGTGGGCTCATGACGTAGCCGGCGGCTGTGGCCCAGTCCGGGTCACGGTAGACGCTGTCGTCCAGCAGCAAGTGGCCAGGCAGCACTTCGCCGTAAACCGGTTGGCCCTTGGCCCGCGCATAGGCGATTTCATCCAGCGCCTCGCGGCTGGAAATGTGCACCAGGTACAGCGGTGTACCGAGGGTTTCGGCAATGCGGATGGCGCGGCTGGCCGCCTCGCCTTCAACCTGCGAAGGGCGTGACAGGGGGTGTGCTTCCGGCCCGGTCAGGCCCTGTGCCAGCAGCTTTTTCTGCAGGTGGAAGACCAGCTCGCCATTTTCGGCATGCACGGTGGGCACTGCACCTAGCTGCAGGCAGCGCTCGAAGCTGGCCACCAAGGTGTCATCGGCCGCCATGATGGCGTTCTTGTAGGCCATGAAGTGCTTGAAGCTGTTCACCCCATGCTTGGCCACCAGTTCGCCCATCTCTTCGGCCACCTGCTCGCTCCACCAGGTGACGGCGACGTGGAAGCCATAGTCGCTGGCACTTTTCTGGGCCCAGCCGCGCCAGGTGTGAAAGGCCTCCAGCAGTGACTGCTGCGGGTTGGGAATGACGAAGTCGATGATCGATGTGGTGCCGCCCGCCAGGCCGGCCGCGGTACCGCTGAAGAAGTCTTCACTGGCCACGGTGCCCATGAACGGCAATTGCATATGGGTGTGCGGGTCGATGCCGCCTGGCATCAGATATTGCCCGCTGCCGTCGAGGATCTCGCAATCGGTCGGCGCTTCCAGGCCAGGCCCGACTGCACGGATCAGGCCATCGGCACACAGCACATCGGCGGGGTAACTCTCTTCGTGGGTAACAACGGTGGCGCCACGGATCAACAGGGACATGCCGTTTTCCTCGCAGGCTGACCGGTCTTGGCCGGTTCTTGGAATTTTCGGAAGCAGGGCGGGCAGGGGTTAATCCTGTCATGCCTGACAAGATTCGAGGCTAGATGCTGATCCTGAATTCGGCAAGAAAATTTCCTATTTATTTTGTGGTTTTTAAGTCATTGATTTAAATGAATTAAATATTTAGAGCCCGCTGAATTCGGGGCCTCCAGGGTTTTTGACTAACTTGACAAGATAGAAAATTGGTCGAGATTTCTAAGGCACTCATACGCGTGTGTACTCCGGCCATCGAATTAGCCCGATGAGCAGACAACTCGAAAAAGTCTGGAGAAAGGCCCATGCAACAGAGCAGATCGCAAGTGGTCGAGCAGGATGGCCTGTTCGAGCTGGCCGAGGGCAGTGATGTTCTCGACAGCCCGCGCTACAACCACGACATCGCCCCGACCAAGGTGCACCAGCGCACCTGGAACAAATGGCACATCACGGCCCTGTGGGTAGGCATGTCCATCTGCGTGCCAACCTACACCCTCGGCGGCGTGCTCACAGCCTACTTTGGCCTGAGCGTTGGCGAGGCGTTGCTGGCGATCCTGCTGGCCAACATCATCGTGCTGATCCCACTGACCCTCAACGCGTTCCCCGGCACCAAGTACGGTATCCCGTTTCCGGTGCTGCTGCGCTCGTCGTTCGGCATTCTGGGCTCCAACGTGCCGTGCCTGATTCGCGCCGTGGTGGCCTGCGGCTGGTTCGGGATCCAGACCCTGTTCGGCGGGCTGGCCATCCACCTGTTCCTGGGGTCGGTGTTCGACGGCTGGAAGGCCCTGGGCGGTGTCGGCGAGGTGATCGGGTTCATGATCTTCTGGTGCCTGAACCTGTGGGTGGTACTGCGGGGCGCCGAGTCGATCAAGTGGCTGGAGACGCTCTCGGCGCCGCTGCTGGTGGCCGTTGGGCTGGGCCTGCTGGTGTGGGCCTTGCCACACATGTCGATGACCGAACTGCTGGCGCAACCGCCCAAACGCCCTGAAGGCGCCAGCGTGGTCAGCTACTTCTGCGCTGGGCTCACGGCCATGGTCGGCTTCTGGGCCACGCTGTCGCTGAACATTCCCGATTTCAGCCGCTATGCCCGCAGCCAGAAGGACCAGATCCTCGGGCAAATCTTTGGCCTGCCGCTGACCATGTTCCTGTTCGCGGCCTTGGGCGTGGTGCTGACTGCGGCCTCGGCGTCGCTGGTGGGCGAAACGGTGTCCGACCCGGTCAGTCTGATCGGCAAGATCCACAGCCCGTTCTGGGTCGCCCTGGCCATGGCGCTGATCGTGATCGCCACCCTGTCGACCAACACTGCGGCGAACATCGTGTCGCCGACCAACGACTTCCAGAACATCGCCCCGCGCCTGATCGGGCGCAGCCGTGCGGTGTGGCTGACCGGCTTCATCGGCCTGGCGCTGATGGGCCACGAGTTGCTGAAGAAACTGGGCTGGATCGTGTCCGACCTGAGCCTGGAAAGCGTGTACTCCAATTGGTTGCTGGGCTACTCCAGCCTGCTCGGGCCGATAGCCGGGATCATGGTGGTGGATTACTTCCTGATCCGCCGGCAAAAGCTGGACCTCGCCGGGCTGTACCGCGACGACGTGTACCCGGCGTGGAACTGGGCCGGCTTCGCCGCCTTCGTGCTGCCCGTGGGGTTGACGGTGCTGGCGATCGGCAACAGCAGCTTCAGCTGGTTCTACGACTATGGCTGGTTCACCGGCTCGCTGCTGGGGGCGGCGTTGTACTACGTGTTCGCTGGCTTGGCGGCGCGCAGCCCGGCGCGGCTGGTCAAACCCTTGCCCTGAGACCGTGTCTGCTTCTTCGCGGGCATGCCCGCTCCTACAGGTATTACGCAGTACTGGAAAACCTGTGGCGATCTGGTGGGAGCGGGCATGCCCGCGAAGAGGCCCGAACAGACAACAAAAAAGCCTGAAGGAGAAACCCGTGACCCCTTTCCAAGACATCCTCAAGACCACCGCCCACCACATCGACAGTGCCCGCCTCTGGCAATCGCTGATGGACCTGGCCCGCCTCGGCGCCACGCCCAAGGGGGGTGTCTGCCGCCTGGCCCTGACCGACCTCGACCGCCAGGCCCGCGACTTGTTCGTGCAATGGTGCGAGGCGGCCGGTTGCACGGTCAGCGTCGATGCCGTGGGCAATATCTTCGCCCGTCGCCCTGGGCGTAACCCCAAGCTGCCACCGGTGATGACCGGCAGCCATATCGATACCCAGCCCACTGGCGGCAAGTTCGACGGCTGTTTCGGCGTGATGGCCGGGCTGGAAGTGCTCCGTACCCTCAACGACCTGGGCGTGGAAACCGAAGCACCGCTGGAGGTGGTGGTGTGGACCAACGAAGAAGGTTCGCGCTTTGCCCCCTGCATGATGGGGTCGGGTGTGTTCGCCGGCAAGTTCACCCTGGAAGAAACCCTGGCCAAGCGCGATGCCCAGGGCACCAGTGTGGGCGAGGCGTTGAACGCCATTGGCTACGCCGGCCCACGTGCGGTGCTCGGGCACCCGGTGGGGGCATATTTCGAAGCGCATATTGAGCAAGGGCCGATACTCGAGGACCAGGCCAAGACCATTGGGGTGGTCCTCGGTGCCCTTGGCCAGAAGTGGTTCGACCTGACCCTGCGCGGCGTCGAAGCCCATGCCGGCCCCACCCCCATGCACCTGCGCAAGGATGCCCTGGTGGGTGCCGCCGCGGTGGTCGAAGCGGTCAACCGCACAGCCCTCGGCCACCAGCCGCATGCCTGCGGCACGGTGGGTTGCTTGCAGGCCTACCCGGGCTCACGCAACGTAATCCCTGGCGAAGTGCGCATGACCCTGGACTTCCGCCACCTTGAGCGCGAGCAACTGGATGCGATGATCGCCGAGGTACGAGGGGTCATCGAGGCGACCTGCGCCAAGCATGGCCTGAGCCACGAACTGGTGCCCACCGCGGACTTCCCGGCATTGTACTTTGACAAGGGCTGTGTCGATGCCGTGCGTGATTCGGCCAAGGCCCTGGGGTTGCCGCACATGGACATCGTCAGCGGGGCAGGGCATGACGCGATCTTCCTTGCGGAGCTGGGGCCGGCGGGGATGATTTTCGTTCCGTGCGAGAACGGCATCAGCCACAACGAAATCGAAAACGCCGCACCCGATGACCTGGCGGCGGGTTGCGCGGTGTTGTTGCGGGCGATGCTGGCTGCTTCGCAGGCGATTGCCAGCGGCCGCCTGGCAGCTTGATCAGGCGTAAGGGCCGCTCCTTCACTGGTCGTGTTTGGCCGTAGATCGGCGGAGCCACACCGTCCGTTTGTAGGAGCGGGCTCACCCGCGAACACCGGCGTAGCCGGTGCCAGCCACCGCGCTGGATTCTTCGCGGGCGCGCCCGCTCCCACACAGGCCGCGTCGCGCTTACGAATTCAGTTCTCTGCGCGACAGCGCAGCCCTTAGTGCTGTGTTATCTCCTACAGGGCTGGTTCCAGGTAGCCGTCACGGCCGATGTGATAGCGCTGCAGGTCCTGCGCCAGCACCAGCCGGCCGCGGTAGTGGGCCAGTGCCTCATCACGCACGTCGTTGATGCTCGGGCTGCGCCTTGGGTCGCTCTGATAGCGGGCACTGAAGTGCGTCAGCACCAGGTTGCGCACGCCTGCCGCCTCGGCAAAGCGCGCCACTGCTGCCGCAGTGCTGTGCCCAAAGGTGACCCCGGTCCGCTCCACCACCGCCTGCGTGAAGGTTGCCTCATGCACCAGCACATCCGCGCCTCGGGCGGCGTCGGCGAGCAATTGCGGGTTGTCATTGTCGCCACACACGATAATCCGCCGGGGCGGGCGCGAGCCACGCAGGTATTCATTGCCATGCAGCAGTTGCTCGCCGAATTGCACGGTACGCCCCTTGGCCAGCTCGCCCCACATCGGGCCACGCGGTATGCCCTCAGCCTCCAGGCGCAGGGTGTCCAGGCGGGGTTCGGGGTTGAGTTCGGTAAACACGAAACCTACGCTCGGCACCCGGTGCGACAAGCGCACCGCTGTTACCTGCAGGGTCTGGTTGCGCCAGCCCTGCCAATCTTCCACGGCCAGCAGGCGCAGCTCGAACGGCAGGAAGGTATCACTGGCGGCCAGGCCTTGGCGTAGCCAGCCATGCAGCGCGGCAGGCAAGACAATATCCAGCGGTTGGTTACGGCCACTCATGCCGGCACTGGCGAGCAGCCCGGGCAGGCCAAAACAATGGTCACCATGAACGTGGGTAATGAAGACCGCCTGCAGGTCGCGAACCGACAGCGGCGTGTGCAACAGTTGGTGCTGGGTGCCCTCGCCGCAGTCGACCAGGTACCAGTGGCTACCACTGGCTTCGACTACGGCGGTGGCGCTGACGTTGCGGGCTTTGGTCGGCACCCCGGCGGAGGTACCGAGAAACAGCAGGTCCATGTTGCGGCTCCTTGTGCCAGTCCAGTCGCGCAAAATCGCGCAATACGCAGGGCCTCGTTCCTTCGAGACGAACAACGCCGCACACCTTAGCCGGATTGTCGCAGGCCGTCGATTGCCCGCTAGTCAGCCTGCCGCCAGACTAGCTTGGTGGTGTCGTAGCCTTGCTCGCGGGCAATGTTCAGCAACTGTTCACGCTGCTGGTCGGTGACCGCAGGGGTGCGCGACAGCAGCCACAGGTACTCACGGTTGGGGTGGCCGACCAGTGCCACGCGGTAATCCTTGTCGTGGTACAGCACCCAGTACTCACCCTTGGTCAGGCCAGGGGCCAGGCGGCTGAACCAGTTGTCGAAGCGTACCCACAATTTGTCAGTCCTGCCCGGCTGCTGGGCTTCAGCAATGCCTTTGGCTTCGTTCACCTCACCGTCCTTTTCCTTGCAGCGGTTGGTCACGTCGATACGGCCATCGGCGCGTAGCCCATAATGAGCCTCGGACTGTACGCAATTACGCTGGAAGAACATCGGCAGCCGCGCCAGTTCGTACCAGGTGCCCTGATAGCGTTGCAGGTCCACCTGCTGGGTGCGCGGCGGTGCGGGGTGGTCGTTGCCGGCGCAGCCGAGCAAGGCAAGGGTCATGCAAGAAAGCAGCAGCGTGGTGCGTAGCGCCATGGTTGATCTCCTTGAAACGGATGAGGGCTTACCTGGGGTTCGATCCCGCGGCGGGGCAAAAGTTGTATGCGCAAACCATTGTCTGCTCCAGCTGGGTTACCATCCACGATGGTGAACCATCCAACCCTAGGAGTTCCGTTCGTGACCGAATACACCGCATTCAAGGTCGAGCTGACCGATAGCATCGCCCACGTTCAGATCAACCGCCCGGAGAAGGTCAACGCGATGAACGCGGCCTTCTGGGAAGAGATCGTCGATATCTTCCAGTGGATCGACGACACCGACGCCGTGCGTGCGGTGGTCATCAGCGGTGCCGGCAAGCACTTCTCGGCCGGTATCGACCTGATGATGCTGGCCTCGCTGGCCGGGGAGATGGGCAAGGACGTGGGCCGCAATGCGCGCTTCCTGCGCAAGACCATACAGCGCCTGCAAGCCTCGTTCACCGCCGTGGACAGCTGCCGCAAACCGGTGCTGGCCGCGGTGCAGGGCTATTGCATCGGTGGCGCCATCGACCTGATCTCGGCCTGTGACATGCGTTACTGCAGCAGTGACGCGCAATTCTCGATCAAGGAAATCGACATGGGCATGGCCGCCGATGTCGGCACGCTGCAACGTTTGCCACGCATCATCGGCGACGGCATGATGCGTGAGCTGGCGTTCACCGGGCGCAATGTCGCGGCGGACGAGGCGCTGCGCATCGGCCTGGTGAACCGGGTCTATGATGACCACGCCGCGCTGCTGGACGGGGTTTTTGCCATCGCCCGCCAGATTGCTGCAAAATCGCCGATCGCGGTGGCAGGCACCAAGGAAATGCTCAGCTACATGCGCGACCACCGCATCGACGATGGGCTGGACTACATCGCCACGTGGAACGCCGCGATGCTGCAGTCCGAAGACCTGCGCGTGGCTGTGGCCGCGCACATGAGCAAACAGAAACCGACGTTCGCCGACTGATCGGGCCGGCGCACGCGCAGTAAAGGAAACCCGAGATGTCAGCACGCTGGACTACCGCAGTACTCGACCCTCAGATCACCGGCGGGCTGGCCGTGGCGCGCAGCCCGGAAGGGTTTCTGCACGACGCCAACGGCGCGCTGTTCCCTCGTGACTGGCTCAAGCGCCAGGGCCTGGATGTGCTGTGCGAACACGGCATTGGCCACTTCGACGGCCAGCCTGTGTTCCTGCTGGAACTGCGCGCTGCCAGCGACGTGCCCGGTTGCAACTGGCGCGGCCTGCGCGCGTTCATGCTGGAGGGTGACTTCGACACCTACAAGGTTCTGGGTTATGCCGCGCAGATCGGCACCTGGGCTCGCGAGCACCGTTTCTGCGGCAGTTGCGGGCAGGCGATGACACAAATCCGCTGGGAGCGCGCGATGTACTGCCAGCCTTGCGACCTGCGCAGCTACCCGCGTATTTCGCCGAGCATGATCGTGCTGGTGACCCGTGGCGACGAAATCCTGCTGGCACGCTCGCCGCGCTTCGTCACGGGGGTGTACAGCACCCTGGCAGGCTTTGCCGAGCCGGGCGAGTCGGCCGAGGACTGCCTGGTGCGCGAAGTGCGTGAAGAGGTGGCGGTAGAGGTGCAGAACATCCAGTACGTCGGCAGCCAGTGCTGGCCGTTCCCGCACTCGATGATGCTGGGCTTCCATGCCGAATACGCGGGTGGCGAGATCGTCATGCAGCCGGACGAGATCGAGGACGCCCAGTGGTTCAGCGTGCACGACCTGCCGCCGCTGCCGGCTGGGCGCTCTATTGCGCGCTACCTGATCGACCTCTATGTCGCTCGCCGCTTAGGCCTGCCCGAACCAGTGCTGCCACGCTAGGCGCACGGTCAACGCCAGCACCACGGTGATGAACACCGGGCGGATGAACTTGCTGCCGCCGCTGATCGCCGTGCGTGCGCCAAAGAAGGCGCCGACCATCACCGACAAGCCCATGCACAGGCCGACGATATAGTCGACCTGCCCGGAAATGATGAACACCGTCAGCGCCGCGATGTTGCTGACGAAGTTCATGCTGCGCGCCACGCCGCTGGCGCGAACCAGGTCGATGGGGTACAGCAGCAGGGTGCTGACCGTCCAGAACGCCCCGGTGCCGGGGCCGGCCACGCCGTCATAGAAACCCAGGGTAAAGCCCTGCGGGGCCTGCCATTTTTTTCTGATCGGGGCATCGACGTCCAGCGGTGCCTTGGGCGTGCCGCCGAACAGCAGGTACACGCCACAGGCGAAGACGATGACCGGCAGCATCTTGTTCAGCCATTCGGCTGGCATGTAGTGGGCCACTACGGCGCCGATCAATGCCCCGACCAGGGTGGCCAACAGCGCCGGCCGCCACTGCGCCGGGTGGAACAGCTTGCGCTTGTAGTAGGTGAAGCTGGCGGTGGCCGAGCCGAAGGTGGAGCTGAGCTTGTTGGTGCCCAGCACCAGGTGTGGCGGCATGCCGGCGGTGAGCAGTGCCGGGGTGGTGAGCAGGCCACCGCCGCCGGCGATGGCATCGATGAAACCGGCGACGAAGGCGACCAGGGCCAGAATCAGCAGGGTGAGGGGTTCTACGGTGAGTTCGAAGGGCATGGGTTATTGGCAGGTGCAGGAAAGAAGGCCGGAGCGGGATGGTAATCCTCGCAGGCCAAGGTTGTCAGCACCAGTTTTTATAGACGCTCACCGACGTTTGAAGACGGGCTGTTCACTTGGCGGCCCCCCTAATCTTTGAATTTTCTGAGCATAATGTAGCGAGCGAAGGTATTTCTATTTTGGATTCGATAGGGGTATAAACTTTTTTGATCGTTTTCTCTGTTTTGATGAGTGCTTTATTATATGCGTCGAATGCCAGGTTCCATTGGTCCTGATTCGTCAATAAATAATGCAGGTCAGGGTTGGGGCTCCATGCTTCTAGGCTTTCTGCTTTGGTGGCTAGTTTTGCGGCTTGTTTCAAATGTTTTTTCTGAGTATGTGGGCTATCAAACCATTTCGGATATTTGGCCAGCGGTGGAGTGTCCTGGGTGACAGCTACAGCTTGGCTATAATATTTGCTTTTTCGGGGCAGGGATGGAGTCAAGGCGTCGGGCCCACTATTGAAAAACTGCCTCACTTTTTTAAGCATATGCCCTGATGGGTCAACGTTGTTCGTCGGGTTACCCTCGCAGTAGGCATATGCGTTACGCCCCCCTTCATCGAATGGGCTTAGGGTATCAGGTGCCAGAAAGCGCATCAGCAGGGGGCTATATGCGCGGTAGCCATTGCCAAGGAGGTAGTGGTTCGTGAATCGGTCATAGCGTTGCCCGGTGTATCCCAGAATACTCTCAATAAGGCTGTACCCATAGGCACTGTAGCTCAGACATTGAATGCGGTGACCATGTGAACTGTTAACTATGGAGTTCTGTGAGTTTACTGCCGTTAGCTGTGTTTCTGCAGAGATCTGCGCCAAGGGAATGTCTAAGGTTGCAAATAGCGTGGCAGGTTGGGAACCAATCTCGCAGGACAACTGACCTTTTTTGTAAAATAAATTCTGTTTTTTCTGTTGCATGGTCAGTCTGCTGAGTTTTGAAGTGGTTGGTAAGGACTAACTTCGGGTAGAACGGGCAGGCGCGCAACTGGTAGATTTACCAGTTGCGTAAAGTGGGGAAGTAGTTGCTTCGTCAGTGCCGGCCCTTTCGCGGGCTCGCCCGCTCCCACAGGTTAGAATGCACATGTCAATACCTGTGCAGTGCCTGTTGGAGCGGGCAAGCCCGCGAAGAGGCCAGCACAGACAACACAAATGCTCTCTTCAGACGCGGTCCCGCATCCGGTACCAGGCCTTGGCGGCGGCCTCCAGCGGTGCCGCCAGCAGGTTACCGCCGGGGAAGTGGCCATTGTCGATGCCTTGGTACAGCGTCAGCAGGTCGTCATCGCCAAGGATGGCGTCGCTGACTGCCCGTGCCGCTGCCAGGGTCGGCAGCACGCCGTGGCCGGAGAAACCCTGCAGCCAGTAGCGCTGGTCCGCGCGGCCGACGTCCGGGGTGCGCTGGATGCTGCAGTCGATGTGGCCGCCCCAGGCATAATCGATGGCCACCCCGGCCAGTTGCGGGAACACCCGCTCCAGGTGTGGGCGGGTGGCGCTGGCGACATCCTTGGGAATACCGCCCAGGTAGGTGCAGCCGCCGCCGAACAGCAGGCGGTGGTCCGGGGTCAGGCGGAAGTAGTCGGGGACGAACTGGTTGTCGATCACGCAGCTGTTGCGCGGCAGCAGCGAGCGGGCGAGGTCGGCGTCCAGCGGTGCCGTGGCTACCTGATAGGAACCAACCGGCAACAGGCGGCGCGCCAGGCCGCGGTCGAGGCGGTCGATATAGGCGTTGCAGGCCAGCACCAGCACGTCGCAGCGTACTTCGCCTTGCTCGGTACGGGCGACGTAGCCGCTGCCGGCCTGCTGGTAGTCGAGCACCTGGCTCTGCTCGTAGATGCCCCCGCCAGCGGCCTCGATGGTGCTGGCCAGGCCCTGGGCCAGCTTCAGCGGGTTGAGGTGAGCACCTTTGGCGTCGTACAGCGCGGCTTGGTAGCGTGAGCTGTGGATCCATTGCGGCAGCTCGTCGCGACCGATCAGGCGCAGGGCGTCGTAGCCCCATTTGTGCTCGGCGTCGTGCAGGGCTTCTGCGAGTACCTTCACACGGCGCGGCAGCACGGCGGTCCACAGGCTGCCCTGCCGGTAATCGATGTCGAAGCCATGGCGCTCGGGCAGTTCGCGCATTTCGTCGGCGGCCCAGCACATGCTGGTCCACAGCCGCCGGGTGCGTTCGACGCCCAGGGCATTTTCCAGCGGCGCCATATCGCAGGACCAGCCCAGTAGCGCCTGGCCACCGTTGCGACCGGACGCGGCCCAGGCCACGCGGCTGGCTTCCAGCAGCGTCACGCGCTTGCCGGCCTGGGTCAGGCGCAGGGCGGTGTGCAGGCCGCTGAAACCGGCGCCGATGATCAGCACCTCGGTGTCGTGGCGACCTTGCAGGGTAGGGCGCAGAGGGATGCTGGCGGGGTAGGTCTGGGCGTAGTAGCTGGCGACGTGCTGAGCGGATTGCTTGAACATGCGTGGGCCTTATGAAATTTATTATGATTATTTTCATGAAAAACTAGCATGGTATTTTCATGAAGCCAACCTGTTCGTTTTTCCACCGTGGTTGGATATATGATCGGATGCCGCTTTGCGGCCCTTGCGCGACACAAGGCCCTATCAGGAAAACACCATGCGCCGCCTGCCTTCATTGACTGCCTTGCGCACCTTCGAATGTGCTGCCCGCCACGGCCACTTCGGCCGCGCCGCCGCCGAATTGTGTGTCACCGACAGCGCTGTCAGTCACCAGATTCGCCAACTCGAGGAGCAACTCGGTGTTGCCCTGTTCGAGCGTGTCGGCCGCCAGGTACGCCCCAGTGCCGAAGCCGGGCGCCTGCTGCATCACCTGCAACAAGCCTTCGAACTGATCGGCAAGGCCTGCGACGAACTGCGTGACCCTGGCTCCCAGGCGGTGTTGCGGGTGGCGGTGACCGCTGAATTGGCACAAAAATGGCTGGTGACGCGCCTGGCTGACTTCAGCAGCCGTTACCCGCACATCACTTTGCACCTGCACGATCAGCCGATCGATGCCGGCGCTCCGGCACTGGATGTCGACCTGGCCATCACCTACGGTACCAGCGCCCTGGACGCCAGCACGCACTTCGTCCGGCCCTTGCCGCTGCTGCAGTTCTTCCCGGTGTGCAGCCCGGGGCTGTTCAACCAGGGCGGCCTCAAGCGCCCGCGCGATCTGGTGCGCCACTGCCTGCTGCATGATGACCAGGACGGCCGCACCTGGACCACCTGGTTGGCCACCCACGCCGAAGACGCCTTGCCCACCCGCCAGTTGTATTTCCCCCATGCCGCCCTGGCCCTGGAGGCCGCATTGCTGGGGCAAGGCATTGCGATGGGGGACAACCTGACCTGTCAGGCTGATTTGCAGAGCGGCCGGCTGGTACGTCCGTTCAGTGCCAGTGTGACGGCACAGGGGCAGTACGCGCTGGTGTGCGAGCGGCTGCGCCTGGAACGGGCGCCGGTGGCCGAATTCATCGACTGGTTCATTGAACAGCTGGGTGACAGTTGAATTGAATTCAGCTATCGCTGAGTTTTCATCGTTGGATGCCCAGCGCGGGGCGGCGTAGCGTGCAGTCATCGCTCACCGACACGAGGTTGATCCATGGCATGTTCGCTCACCACCACCCCCAAAGCCGATGGTTTTCGCTTGCCTGGCGAATTCGAGCGCAAGGCGCGATGCTGGCTCGGTTGGCCCGAGCGCCCGGACGTATGGCGCAATGGTGCCAAGCCTGCGCAGAAAGTCTGGGTCGATATCGTCAGCGCAATCGCGTCCAGTGAGCCCGTCACGGTCTGCGCCTCTGCTGCCCAATACGCCAACGCCCGGCGCATGCTGCCGCCGCAGGTGCGGGTGGTGGAAATGACCTGCAACGACACCTGGTTTCGCGACAGCGGTGCTTGCTTCGTGGTCAACGACAGCAGCGGCGAAGTGCGCGGCGTCGACTTCGAGTTCAACGCCTACGGTGGGCTCGACGGTGGCCTCTACTATCCGTGGGACAAGGACGACCAGATCGCCCAGAAAATGCTCGAAATCGAGGGCCTGGACCGTTACCGCGCTCCATTGATCGCCGAGCTTGGCGGTATTCAGAGTGACGGCCAGGGCAGCCTGTTGACCACCGAGCAGTGCCTGCTCAACCGTAATCGCAACGCGCACCTGGGCAAAGCCGAGGTCACCCGCCGCCTGGAGGATTACCTGGGCGCGGACCAGGTGATCTGGTTGCCCCGTGGCTGCAAGTTCGACGAGACCGATGGCCATGTCGACGACCTGGCGTGCTTCGTGCGCCCAGGCGAAGTGGTGCTGCAGTGGACCGATAACCGCGATGACCCGCAGTGGGAGATCTATCAGGAGGCCTACGACATCCTGCGCAGCACCCGCGATGCCCGCGGTCGAGAGCTGAAGGTACACAAGCTGCCCCAGCCCGACGTATTGCAGTGGACTGCCGAGGAGGCGGCAGGCTTGGACCAGGTCGAAGGGACTCACCTGCGCGAGGCCGGGACCCGCATCTGCGCGTCGTACATCAACTACTACGCCGGCAACTCGGCTATCGTCGTGCCGTTGTTCGGTGACCGCAACGACAGCCTCGCCCAGGCGACCCTTGCCGAACTGTTCCCCGAGCACCGCATCATCGGCATCGACAACTCCCGCGAAATCCTGCTCGGTGGCGGCAACGTCGCCTGCATCACCATGCCGCAATACGCCGGAGGCCGCCGCTGATGAAACTGACCACGCTGGCGGCTGCGGCCGCCCTGGGCTGCACGGCATCGGTGGCCCTGGCGGCCGACGCACAAAAGCCCAGCGTCAATCTGTATATCTGGGGCGAATACCTCGCCCCGGATACCCTGCGCAATTTCGAGAAGGAAACCGGCATCCGGGTGGTCGCCGACCATTTCGACTCGCTGGAAACCGCTGAGACCAAGCTGCTGACCGGGGGTAGCGGGTACGATGTTGTGCTAAGTGCCGGCCAGCACCTGAGCCGCGCGATCGCCAGCGGCGCCTTGCAGCCGCTGGACAAAGCCAAGGTGCCGCATCTGGCGGGCATCGGCGAGGAGTTTCGCCAGCACATGGCTGTGTTCGACCCAGGCAACCGCTACGCCGGGACCTATGCCTGGGGCACCACCGGCGTGGGTTACCAGCAGCAGGCCGTGACCATGCGCATGGCTGACGCACCGCTGGGCAGTTGGGCTATGCTGTTCGACCCGCAAGTGGTGGCGAAATTCGCCGACTGCGGGGTCAGCCTGCTCAACGACCCCAATGAAGTGTTCGCCGCGGTGATGCGCTACATGGGCCTGGACATCAACCAGCAGCGCCTTGAAGACCTGAAGGCGGCTGAAGCACAGTTGCGCAAGGTCCGCCCGTACATTCGTTACTTCGACAACGATCGCAACATCAACGACCTGGCGAATGGCGAAACCTGCGTGGCGATGTCGTGGAACGGCAATGTGGCTATCGCCCAAGGGCAGGCGCAGCAGGCGGGCAAGGCGTTCGTGCTGGATTACAGCATTCCGCAGGAAGGCACGTTGATCTGGCTCGATGCGCTGGTGGTGCCCAAGGATGCGCCGCACCCCGAGGCGGCCTGGAAGCTGATGGACTACCTGATGCGCCCGGAAGTGATCGCGCCGATTACCGATACCATTCACTACGCCAATGCGATCACCGCGGCTGATGGCCTGGTGGATGCAGATATTCGCAATGCCCCGGGAACCTACCCACCGGCTGAGGTGAGGGCGCGGTTGTATAGCAAGAATGACAATGGCAAGGCATTCAACCGCGAGCTCACCCGGGCGTTCAGCCGGTTGAAAAGCGGTACCTGATGGGTGATTTGCAGTGACCGTACTCGCCTCTTCGCGATTGAACCCGCTTCCACAGGTGGGAGCGGCTTTAGCCGCGAAGTGGCCGGTACTGGCAATGCATAAGTGTCAGGTTGCTGCCTTCCTCCGAGGCTGACGCGGCTTGCCAGCCGCCGGCTTGCTCCCAGTCGGTTTGCTTTTTCCAGCACCGCTACGCCGCTTCTTCTTCCACGGCGGCGCCGCCCCGGCTGCCGGCCCGCTGATGGTCATGCGCATACCCTGGCAACGCTCCACCAGCTTGCCCATCCATGCCGACTGCCGGGCGACGAAATCTTCCAGGCTCATCTCGCCGCTCTGCACCATGTCCAGCGCCTGCTCCCAGATGGCCGTGGTGCCTGGATCAGCGATGGCGCGCGGTACGGCGTCGATCAGGCTGAACGCGGCAGGCGTGGCCGACAGTGCCTTGCCGTTCTTCACCAGGTAGCCGCGGTCTAGCAGCCCCTGGATGATGCTCGCCCGAGTGGCCTCGGTGCCGATGCCGGTGGTTTCCTTGAGCTTTTGTTTCAGCCGCGGGTCGTCCACCAGTTTGGCGACGTTCTTCATCGCCTTGATCAGGTCGCCTTCGGTAAACGGCTTGGGCGGCTGGGTCCATAGGTCTTTCAGCTGCAGGCCCTGCACGTCGCAGTCCTGGCCTTCGCGCAGCACCGGCAGTACCTGGGCGGGTGGTGCCTCACGGCCCTTGGTTGGGGTCAGCGCCTCGGGTAGCGCGCGGCGCCAGCCCGGTTCGACGATCTGCTTGCCCACCGCGCGCAGGGCATGGCCCGCGCAGTCGAAGTCGGCCTGGGTGCGGTCGTACTCGTGGTTGGGCAGGAACTGCGCCAGGTAGCGGGCGCGGATCAGGGTGTACACCGCCTTGTACTTGGCTGGCAGGCGCGCCGGGTCGCTGGCAGCGGCGGTGGGGATGATGCCGTGGTGGGCACTGACTTTGGCGTCGTTCCAGGCCCGTGAGCGGCGTTGTGGCTCCAGGTAGGGCTGCAGGGGCGCCAGGCTGGCATCGGCCCGTTGCAGGGCGGCGAGGATGCCTGCCGCCTCGGCGTGCTGGCTTTGCGGCAAATAGCCACAGTCGCTGCGCGGGTAGGTGATCAGCTTGTGGGTTTCATACAGCGCCTGGGCGATGTCGAGGGTTTCCTGGGCGCCGAGGCCGAATTTTTTCGAGCACAGCTCTTGCAGGGTACCGAGGTCAAAGGGCAATGGCGCTGCTTCGCGCACGCGCTCGGTGGCCACCTTGACGGCCCGGGCCGTGCCGGCACTGCTCATGTTGGCGGCGGCCTGTTGCGCCAGTGCCTGGTTCAGGCAGCGCCCCTGGTCGTCACAGGCGTCTTCCGGCGCCCGCCATTGCGCGTTGAACCCCTGGCCGGCGTGTTCCAGCTGCACGTCGATGGCCCAGAACGGCACCGGCACGAAGTTCGCGATGCTGCGGTCGCGGTCAACCACCAGGCGCAAGGTGGGCGTTTGCACCCGGCCCACGGGCAGCACGCCCTGGTAGCCGGATTGCCGGCCCAGCAGGGTGAACAGCCGGCTCATGTTCATGCCGATCAGCCAGTCGGCGCGGGAGCGGCCCAGCGCCGAGTGGTACAGGTTGAAGGTTTCGTGGCCCGGCAGCAGGCGCGCCAAGGCCTTGCGGATGGAGGCGTCGTCCAGCGCCGACAGCCACAGGCGCTGCACCGGGCCACGGTAGCGGCAATGTTCGACCAGTTCGCGGGCGATCATTTCGCCTTCACGATCGGCGTCGGTGGCGATCACCAGTTCCCGCGCTTCGCCCAGCAGGCGCTTGACTGCCTTGAACTGGCTGGCGGTCTTGGGTTTGACCAGCATCTTCCATTTGTCCGGAATGATCGGCAGGTCGGCCAGGTTCCAGCGCTTGTAGCGTTCGTCGTAGCTGTCGGGCGGGGCGGTTTCCAGCAGGTGGCCGATGCACCAGGTGACGCAGACGTCGGTGCCTTGCCAGCAGCCGTCGCCCTTGCGGGTGGCGCCGAGCACTTTGGCGATGTCTTTTGCCTGGGAGGGTTTTTCGCAGAGGAACAGGCGCATGGCCGGGAACGCTTCATCGGGGAATGATGAGCACTAGGATGCGCAAGCAGGGGCGCGGAGGCAAGTTTTATCTGGATGGATGTACAGGTTTCTTGGTGCTTGAAATTTTTTACGATCCCTGTGGGAGGGGCCTTGTCGGGGCGCCGCCGGGGGAAGGGCTGCATAGCAGCCCCAGTAATATCAGCCACGGAGTAGAACCGTGGGGCCGCTTTGCGGCCCTTTCGCGACACAAGGTCGCTCCCACTAAGCCGCTCCCACAAGGCCGCCCCCACAACTGGGAGTCAGGGGCGCGAGTCGCGCACCATGTCCACGTGCGGGATGCCGGCTTCGAGGAACTCTTCGCTGACTACGCGGAAGCCCAGCCGCTCGTAGAACGGCGTGGCGTGGACCTGGGCGCTGAGCATCTGCTGCTTCAGGTCACGGTTCTGCGCTTCGACGATCACCGCATTCATCAGTGCGTCACCCACCTTCAGCCCGCGCCAGTCCTTCAATACCGAAACCCGGCCGATGGTGCCATCGGGCAGCAGGCGGGCGGTGCCGATCGGATAGTCCCCTTCCAGGGCCAGGAAGTGTACAGCGGTCGGATCTTCCGAGTCCCATTCCAGCTCCGGCGGCACGTGCTGTTCGGCGATGAACACCGCTTCACGGATACGGCGGATGTCGGCGTTGTCCTTGTGCCAGTCGGCGAGGCGCACACGAATCTTATTCATTGGCGAATCCCAGGCTTCCTTGTTTGACCAGCTGCTGTACCAGCATAAGGCCATCTTCATCCTGCAGCCATTCGCCGAGGTTGTCGATGTGCAGGGCGTCGGCCGCGCACACCAGTTTCAGCAGCTCGCGCAGCTTGCCAGGCAGTGGGCAGCTGCGGCCGCTGGCGAACAACAGCAGGTCGTCTTCGAATTCCGACCAGGCCAGGCGGGCACTCGGGTTGCGGATCAGGATGGCGCCTTGCTCCAGCGCATCGACCAGCTCCTCTTCGCTCAGCTCTTCACCGACGATCTGTTCCGGGTAGCGCGGCTCGGTCATGAACTGGCCAAACCAGGTCAGCAGCAGGTCCTTATCGTTCATGTGCTTGTCGAGCAGCGCCTTGAGGCGGTCGAGGGCGTCATGCTGGATCTGATGCGGGTCGCTGGCAGGCTGGGCGTCGGCGTCGCTGTAGCGTTCTTCGTCGGGCAGGAACTGGCCGAGGAAGTCGGTGAAGTGGGTGAGTACTTCGGCGGCGCTAGGGGCACGGAAGCCAACCGAGTAGGTCAGGCACTCGTCCACGGCAACACCGTAGTGAGCCAGGCGTGGTGGCAGGTACAGCATGTCACCTGGCTCCAGGGTCCATTCTTCGCCCTGCTCGAACTCGGCCAGGATACGCAGGTCGGCATGCTCCAGCAGCGCGCTGTCGCTGCTGCACATCTGGCCGACCTTCCAGTTGCGCTGGCCGTGGCCCTGCAACAGGAACACGTCATAGTTGTCGAAGTGCGGGCCAACGCTGCCACCGGGGGCAGCGAAGCTGATCATCACATCATCGATGCGCCAGCTGGGCAGGAAGCGGAAGTTCTCCAGCAGCTCGGCGACTTCCGGAACGAACTGGTCTACGGCCTGTACCAGCAGGGTCCAGTCTTTTTCCGGCAGCTCGGCGAATGTGTCTTCGGTGAACGGGCCACGGCGCAGTTCCCACGGGTGGGCGCCATGTTCCAGCACGATACGCGACTCGACTTCTTCCTCCAGTGCCAGGCCAGCCAGCTCGTCGGGGTCGATTGGGCTGATGAAGTCCGGGAAGGCCTGGCGCACCAGCAGCGGCTTTTTCTGCCAGTAGTCGCGCATGAATTCGCGGGCCGAGATGCCGCCGAGCAGCTGCAGTGGAGTATCAGGATTCATGTTCAACCTATTGAAAAAACGTAATTTTCGTACGGGAATAAAAACGCCCGGCCAGGCCGGGCGTTGTATGCGGCGGTCCGCTTAGACGCGTTTGGCCTGGGCTGCCGCGTTACCGATGTAGGTAGCAGGGGTCAGCAGCTTGAGCTCGGCCTTGGCTTCGGCTGGCATGTCCAGGCCGTCGATGAAGGTCAGCAGCGCTTGTGGGGTGATGCCCTTGCCACGGGTCAGCTCTTTGAGCTTTTCGTAGGGGTTTTCGATGTTGAAGCGGCGCATCACGGTCTGGATCGGTTCGGCCAGCACTTCCCAGCAGGCGTCCAGGTCGGCGGCGATGCGGGCTTCGTTCACTTCCAGCTTGCCGATGCCTTTCAGGCTGGCTTCGTAGGCAATGACGCTGTGGGCGAAGCCCACGCCCAGGTTGCGCAGCACGGTGGAGTCGGTCAGGTCACGCTGCCAGCGCGAGATTGGCAGTTTGCTGGCCAGGTGCTGGAACAGGGCGTTGGCGATACCCAGGTTGCCTTCGGAGTTTTCGAAGTCGATCGGGTTGACCTTGTGCGGCATGGTCGAAGAGCCGATTTCGCCGGCGACGGTCTTCTGCTTGAAGTAGCCCAGCGAAATGTAACCCCATACGTCACGGTCGAAGTCGATCAGGATGGTGTTGAAGCGGGCGATGGCGTCAAACAGTTCTGCGATGTAGTCGTGCGGTTCGATCTGGGTGGTGTACGGGTTGAACTGCAGGCCCAGCTCGTCTTCGATGAAGGCACGGGCGTTGGCTTCCCAGTCGATCTGCGAGTAGGCCGACAGGTGGGCGTTGTAGTTGCCCACGGCGCCGTTGATCTTGCCCAGCAGCGGTACGGCGGCAACCTGGGCGATCTGGCGCTCCAGGCGGTACACGACGTTGGCCAGTTCCTTGCCCAGGGTGGTCGGCGAAGCCGGCTGGCCGTGGGTGCGCGACAGCATCGGCACGTCGGCGTGAGCGTGGGCCAGGGCACGAATGGCCTCGGCGATCTGGCGCATCAGCGGCAGCAGCACGTCGTCACGGCCAGCACGCAGCATCAGGGCGTGAGACAGGTTGTTGATGTCCTCGCTGGTGCAGGCGAAGTGGATGAACTCGCTGACCTTGGCCAACTCAGGCAACTGGGCGGCCTGCTCCTTGAGCAGGTATTCGATCGCCTTGACGTCGTGGTTGGTGGTGCGCTCGATTTCCTTGACGCGCTCGGCGTGCTCAAGCTTGAAATCGCTGGCCAGGGTGTCCAGCAGGGCGTTGGCCTCGGCGGAGAACGCCGGCACTTCGCCGATTTGCGGGTGGGCGGCCAGGCGCTGCAACCAGCGCACTTCGACCAGGGCGCGGAAACGGATCAGGCCGAATTCGCTGAAGATGGGGCGCAAGGCCTGGGTTTTGCCGGCGTAACGGCCGTCTACAGGGGAAACCGCAGTGAGCGAAGAAAGCTGCATGGGGTGTTCTCGGACAGTCAGGCTTTTGAAGGGCGCATATCATACATGAAAAATGCGCCTGGGTCGGGTGGCTGACCAAAGGTCGGCCCAATTCGGATCTGGTGGGGGGCCCTGTGGGAGCGGGCATGCCCGCGAACACCGGCGTAGCCGGTGCCATACACCGCGTCGCCTGCTTCGCGGGCATGCCCGCTCCCACAAGGGGCTGCCCAGCCCGTCAGTTGGGGCTGCGCATCATGTCGTACAGCTCGTTCAGCAGTTTGCGCCGGCTGAACACCAGTTGCCAGCGGTGCCCGCCCAGCTGGCGCCACAGGCGCGCAGCGCGGATGCCGGCGAGCAGCAGGGCGCGGATTTTCGAGGCGTTGCTGGCCTGCTGCAGGAAACGCATGTCGCCGTGTACCTGGATGCGCTGGCGCAGGGTGCTCAGGGTGTCCTGGTACAAGGCTCCGCTGGAAGCGATGACATTTTCGTGGACCAGGCCGAAGTGATCGGCCTGCGACTGGATTTGTGGCAAGCGGTTGCCGATGGTGTCGAGCAGGTCGCCGCGCTTGTTCAGCTGGCGCTCCAGGCCCAGCATAGACAGGGCGTAGCGCAGGGGCTCGCGCTGCAGGCTGCTGGGGTCGCGCTCCAGGGCGCCGACCAGCGCGCGATAGCCATCGCGCAGGTTCAAGTCGTCGCCGCCGAACACTTCCAGGGTGTCCTTGGGGTCGCGTACCAGCAAGCTGCCTAGCATGCAGCCGATGTTGGCCTCGCTGGCCTGGCCGGTGCGGGCGATGCGGTCAACCAGTACGGCTGCCTGGAATACGCCGCCCAGGGCAATCAATTGCTCGCGCAGTGTGCTCATGCCCGCGGGCTCCACGGCTCGGCCGCCTCGATCACGCCGCCACCCAGGCACACCTCGCCATCATAGAACACCACCGACTGGCCCGGCGTCACGGCGCGCTGGGGCTCGTCGAACACGGCGCGGTAGCCGCCGTCGGTCAGCGCCAGGGTGCAGCGCTGGTCGCTCTGCCGGTAGCGGACCTTGGCGGTGAGCTGGCGCGGGCGGCTCAGGTCCACCGGGTTGACCCAGAAGATTTCCGACGCCAGCAGGGCGCGGGAGAACAACCAGGGGTGTTCGTTGCCCTGGCCGACCACCAGCACGTTGCGGGTCAGGTCTTTGTGCAGCACGTACCAGGGCTCGTCACCGGCGTCCTTCAGGCCGCCGATACCCAGGCCCTGGCGCTGGCCGATGGTGTGGTACATCAGGCCATGGTGGCGGCCGATCACCTCGCCTTCGGTGGTTTCGATGTTGCCTGGCTGGGCGGGCAGGTACTGCTTGAGGAAGTCGCTGAAGCGGCGTTCACCAATGAAGCAGATGCCGGTGGAGTCCTTTTTCTTGGCGGTGGCCAGGCCGTGTTTTTCGGCAATGGCGCGGACCTCGGGTTTTTCCAGTTCGCCCACCGGGAACAGCGTGCGGGCGATTTCCTTGCCGCCAACGGCGTGCAGGAAGTAGCTCTGGTCCTTGTTCGGGTCCAGGCCTTTGAGCAGTTCGGTAACGGCGCCGGTGTCGCGGCGGCGTACATAGTGGCCGGTGGCAATCAGGTCTGCACCCAGCGACAGGGCGTAGTCGAGGAACGCCTTGAACTTGATTTCGCGGTTGCAGAGGATGTCCGGGTTGGGCGTGCGGCCGGCCTTGTACTCTTCGAGGAAGTGCTCGAACACGTTGTCCCAGTACTCGGCGGCGAAGTTGGCGGTGTGCAGCTTGATACCGATGCGGTCGCACACGGCCTGGGCGTCGGCCAGGTCTTCACGGGCGGTGCAGTATTCGGTGCCGTCGTCTTCTTCCCAGTTCTTCATGAACAGCCCTTCCACCTGGTAGCCCTGCTCGATGAGCAGAAGGGCGGAGACGGAAGAGTCCACGCCGCCGGACATGCCGACGATGACGCGGGTCTTGGCGGGGTCTTTGAGTGCTGGGCTGGTCATGGGTACCGGTGTGTATCAAGGGGGAAAAACGCCGATTCTATCAAAACCGCGGCGCTACGTCAGTCGCGCAGCAGCGCAAGGCTGTGCAGCGGGCCTGCAAGGTAGTCGTCCAGGCAGCGCGGCACCAGCTCGCTGCGCCAGCGGGTGGGGTCGGCCAGCAACTCTTCGCGGGTCAGCCAGACGGCGCGGACGATGTCGCTGTCCAGGGCCAGGTCGGCATGGTGGCGCACGGGGCGGGCGGCAAAGCAGATGCGCTGGTAGGTCACGCCATTGCTGGGCGCAGTGTACAGGTAGATGCCGACCACGCCGGTGAGCTCGACTTCCCAGGCGGTTTCTTCCAGGGTTTCGCGCAGGGCGGCCTGGGGCAGGGTCTCGTTGGCTTCCAGGTGCCCGGCGGGCTGGTTGAAGACGTGCCGGTTGGCTTTGAATTCCTCGACGAACAGGAATTTGCCGTCCTGCTCGATGATGGTGGCGACGGTGATGTGGGGTTGCCAGGTCATTCGCGGTTTCCTTTCAGGTTGTGTCGGGACCGCTTTGCGGTCCTTCGCGGGCTTGCCCGCTCCCACAGGTGCACTGCAGGCCTTGCAGGCAGCCGCAAAGCAGTCCCATTTTCCAGAAAGCACAAACCCCGGTGCGTGGCCGGGGTTTGTGCTGTTACGTCAAGCGGACCTTACAGGGCGGCGATGGCGCTGTTCAGGGTTTGGCTTGGGCGCATCACCTTGGCGGTCAGCTCGGCATCCGGGGCGTAGTAGCCACCGATGTCGGCTGGCTTGCCCTGAACGGCGTTGAGCTCGGCGACGATGGTCTCCTCGTTCTCGGACAGGGTCTTGGCCAGTGGGGCGAAGCGTGCCTGCAGGGCGGCGTCGTCGCTCTGTGCAGCCAGGGCCTGGGCCCAGTACAGGGTCAGGTAGAAGTGGCTGCCGCGGTTGTCGATACCGCCAACTTTGCGCGATGGCGACTTGTTGGTGTCGAGGAACTTGCCGGTTGCCTGGTCCAGGGTGCTGGCCAGAACCTTGGCGCGCGGGTTGTCGTAGGTGTTGCCCAGGTGCTCCAGGGAAGCGGCCAGGGCCAGGAATTCACCCAGCGAGTCCCAACGCAGGAAGTTCTCTTCGACCAGCTGCTGCACGTGCTTGGGTGCCGAGCCGCCGGCGCCGGTTTCGAACAGGCCGCCGCCGCTCATCAGCGGCACGATCGACAGCATCTTGGCGCTGGTGCCCAGTTCCATGATCGGGAACAGGTCGGTCAGGTAGTCGCGCAGTACGTTACCGGTAACCGAGATGGTGTCCTTGCCTTCGCGAATGCGGGCCAGGGAGAACTTGATGGCGTCGACCGGGGCCATGACACGAATGTCCAGGCCGGTGGTGTCGTGATCTTTCAGGTACTTTTGCACCTTCTCGATCATCACGCCGTCGTGGGCGCGGGCCGGGTCCAGCCAGAACACCGCTGGGGTGTCGCTGAGGCGGGCACGGTTGACGGCCAGCTTGACCCAGTCCTGGATCGGCGCGTCCTTGGTCTGGCACATGCGGAAGATGTCACCGGCCTCGACGTTCTGCTCCAGAACCACGTTGCCCTTGCTGTCGACCACGCGAACCACGCCGTCGGCCTTGACCTGGAAGGTCTTGTCGTGGGAGCCGTACTCTTCGGCTTTCTGCGCCATCAGGCCAACGTTCGGCACGCTGCCCATGGTGGTCGGGTCGAAGGCGCCGTTGGCCTTGCAGTCTTCGATGGTGGCCTGGTAGATGCCGGCGTAGCAACGGTCCGGGATCACTGCCTTGGCGTCTTGCAGTTCGCCAGCGGTGTTCCACATCTTGCCCGAGTCACGGATCATGGCCGGCATCGAGGCGTCGACGATCACGTCGCTCGGTACGTGCAGGTTGGTGATGCCCTTGTCGGAGTTGACCATGGCCAGGGCCGGGCGCTGGGTGTACAGGGCCTGGATATCGGCTTCGATCTCGGCCTGCTTGTCAGCTGGCAGGTCCTTGATGCGGGCGTACAGGTCGCCGATGCCGTTGTTGGCGTTGAAGCCGACTTCGGCCAGGGCGGCGGCGTGCTTGGCCAGCACGTCGTTGTAGAACTCTTCGACGATGACGCCGAACATGATCGGGTCGGAGACCTTCATCATGGTGGCTTTCAGGTGTACCGACAGCAGCACGCCGGTGGCCTTGGCATCGGCGATCTGCTCGGCGATGAAGGCCTTCAGGGCCTTGCGGCTCATGGTTGCGCAGTCGATGACTTCGGCAGCCTTTACCGCGGTCTTTTCCTTCAGCACGGTGGTGCTGCCGTCTTTGCCGACCAGTTCGATACGTACGCTGTCGTCAGCTTCGATCAGTGCAGCTTTTTCGCTGCCGTAGAAGTCGCCTTGGGTCATGTGCGCGACGTGCGACTTGGAGTCGGCGGCCCAGGCGCCCATCTTGTGCGGGTGCTTGCGCGCGTAGTTCTTGACCGACAGCGGTGCGCGGCGGTCGGAGTTGCCTTCACGCAGGACCGGGTTCACGGCCGAACCTTTGATGCGGTCGTAGCGGGCGCGGGATTCTTTCTCTTGCTCGGTGGCCGGCTCGTCGGCGTAGTCAGGGATGTTGTAGCCCTTGCCTTGCAGCTCCTTGATCGCAGCTTTGAGCTGCGGTACCGAGGCGCTGATGTTCGGCAGCTTGATGATGTTGGCTTCAGGGGTGGTAGCCAGCTGGCCCAGTTCCGCCAGGTGATCGCCTACTTGCTTCTCTGCGCCCAGTTGCTCCGGGAAGGCGGCAAGGATACGGCCAGCCAGGGAGATGTCGCGAGTTTCGACAGCGATGTCAGCCGAAGCGGTGAACGCTTCGATGATCGGCAGCAGCGAGTAGGTGGCGAGGGCAGGGGCTTCGTCGGTGAAGGTATAGATGATCTTGGAACGGGTGGGCATGCGGGTTAACTCTCTGTGTGCTGAGCGTGCTCGAGTCTCGTGGTGCGCAGGGTAAGGCGCATCGCCCTGGCAAGCCATGAGCGGAAAGTCGAGAAGCTGCGAGCGGTGATGGTGGATGCATCAGTCGAGCGTCAAGTGCTGAACTGCGGTAACAGCCCAGGCTTTGGCAGCCAGGCGGAAAAGGCCTGGCTTTTCGGCCGATCACGGCCCAGGGCGGTCCGCATTTCCTGGGATTCGCCCCGATGACCCAACGGTCGCGGCGGAGTATACCAAACCATTTGGCCTAATCAGCAAGGCCAAGTGATATCGGCCCATTTATAAGACCAAAGACTGAGGGGCAATGTGGCGTAATGCCGCAGCGCTGGCGGGGTGTTCTGCGCAGGCGCGCCCGCGTCCACGCCGTCAGCTTGCAGGTCGGCAGATGTGGTTTAGGCTCATTGCTACGCTTGATGTCCAACCCACACCCGATAGCGGAGTAGTGCAAGCATGGCATACCAGAAAATCAAGGTTCCGACCGACGGCGCCAAGATCACCGTCAATGCAGACCATTCGCTCAACGTGCCTGACCAGCCGATCATTCCCTACATCGAAGGCGACGGGATCGGCGTTGACGTCTCACCGGTGATGATCAAGGTGGTCGATGCCGCTGTGCAGAAAGCCTATGGCGGCAAGCGCAAGATCGCCTGGATGGAGGTGTACGCCGGCGAAAAGGCCACCCACGTCTACGACCAGGACACCTGGCTGCCGCAGGAAACCCTCGACGCCGTGCGTGACTATGTGGTGTCGATCAAGGGCCCGCTGACCACCCCGGTGGGTGGCGGCATCCGTTCGCTGAACGTGGCTTTGCGCCAGCAGTTGGACCTGTATGTGTGCCTGCGCCCTGTGCTGTGGTTCCAGGGTGTGCCAAGCCCGGTCAAAAAACCGGGGGATGTCGACATGGTGATCTTCCGGGAGAACTCCGAAGACATCTATGCCGGCATCGAATGGAAAGCCGGTTCGCCGGAAGCAGACAAGGTGATCAAGTTCCTCAAGGAGGAAATGGGCGTTACCAAGATCCGTTTCGACCAGGACTGCGGCATTGGTATCAAGCCGGTTTCCCGCGAAGGGACCAAGCGTCTGGTACGCAAAGCCCTGCAATATGTGGTGGATAACGACCGCGAGTCGCTGACGCTGGTGCACAAGGGCAACATCATGAAGTTCACCGAAGGTGCCTTCAAGGACTGGGGCTACGAAGTGGCGCGTGACGAGTTCGGTGCCGAGTTGCTCGACGGCGGGCCGTGGATGAAGTTCAACAACCCCAAGACCGGCCGCGAAGTCATCGTCAAGGACGCCATTGCCGACGCCATGCTCCAGCAGATCCTGCTACGCCCGGCCGAGTACGATGTGATCGCCACGCTCAATCTCAACGGCGACTATTTGTCTGACGCCCTGGCGGCCGAGGTGGGCGGCATCGGTATCGCCCCGGGGGCCAACCTGTCCGACACCGTGGCCATGTTCGAGGCTACCCACGGCACGGCACCCAAGTATGCCGGGCAGGACAAGGTCAACCCGGGTTCGGTGATTCTTTCGGCAGAAATGATGCTGCGCCACATGGGATGGACCGAGGCCGCCGACCTGATCATCAAAGGCACCAATGGCGCGATTGCGGCCAAGACCGTGACTTACGACTTCGAGCGCCTGATGGACGGTGCCACGCTGGTGGGAAGTTCGGGCTTCGGCGATGCCATGATCAAACATATGTAAGCGAATGTGAAACGGCCGCTTCTGGTAAAGAAGCGGCCTTTCATTTCGTTTACCCGCTGGCAGGGCAGTCGGTCAGGCGTCGGCCGTGCTGCCCACGGGCTGTGCACTGGCCGGCGCGGGCGCAGCCGTGGATGCACTTCTGATGTTGACGGCATGAAAACCTTTCGGGCCTTGGATGACATCGAAGGTCACGGCCTGGCCGGCCTTGAGCGTCTTGTACCCGTCCATCTGGATGGCTGAATAATGAGCGAACAAGTCGTCGTTCTTGCCCTCTTCATTGACGAATCCATAGCCCTTGGCATTGTTGAACCACTTGACTTTACCGCTTGCCATCCCTATGTCCCTCTGCAAAGGACTCCATCACTGGAGTATCATCCACTTCATCCGCATACGAACCTTGCGAAAAAATCTGGTTGACTGCGCGGATCTTTATCGACCACGGTGGGTTCCTATTGGTTGTAACACCGTTTTGCCGATAGTCAAGGTCATGCAGCGGCTGCACCAATGGCCGTTCGCAGGGTCAACCCACAACCTTAACCTGTCGATGTGATGAAATTCTTTCCATGCATGCACACAGCCAGATTCGACTAACATTCAATCAGGATCGTCCTCAATCGAATGAGGACGATGGCTCCGGTCTGGCGGTTCAGGAAGCCAAGCCGATCCTGCAGGCGCCACCGATGTACAAGGTGGTTTTGTTCAACGATGACTACACACCGATGGATTTCGTCGTCGAAGTGCTCGAGACGTTCTTCAGTCTGAACCGCGAGCTGGCGACCAAGATCATGCTGACCGTCCATACCGAGGGGCGGGCAGTGTGCGGATTGTTTACCCGTGACATCGCCGAAACGAAGGCTATGCAGGTCAACCAATACGCCAGGGAAAGCCAGCATCCGCTACTCTGTGAAATCGAGAAGGACGGTTAATCGCCGACCACTTGGGTATGAGGTGAAGCTATGTTAAACCGCGAGCTCGAAGTCACCCTCAATCTTGCCTTCAAGGAGGCCCGTTCGAAGCGTCATGAATTCATGACCGTCGAACATCTGCTGCTGGCACTCCTGGACAATGAGGCTGCCGCGACCGTTCTGCGCGCCTGTGGCGCCAATCTCGACAAGCTCAAGCACGACCTGCAAGAGTTCATCGATTCGACCACGCCGCTGATTCCTGTCAACGATGAAGACAGGGAAACCCAGCCAACCCTGGGCTTCCAGCGTGTGCTGCAACGCGCCGTGTTCCACGTACAAAGCTCTGGCAAGCGTGAAGTGACCGGCGCCAACGTACTGGTGGCGATTTTCAGCGAACAGGAAAGCCAGGCCGTGTTCCTGCTCAAGCAGCAGAGCGTGGCCCGCATCGATGTGGTCAACTACATCGCCCATGGCATCTCCAAGGTGCCGGGGCATGGCTCGCAATCCGAGAGCGACCAGGACATGCAGGACGAAGAGGGCGGTGAAACCTCTTCTTCCAGCAACCCGCTGGACGCCTATGCCAGCAACCTCAACGAGCTGGCACGTGCTGGCCGTATCGACCCGCTGGTAGGCCGCGAGCAGGAAGTGGAGCGCGTTGCGCAGATCCTTGCCCGCCGCCGCAAGAACAACCCGCTGCTGGTGGGTGAGGCCGGGGTGGGCAAAACGGCGATTGCCGAAGGGCTGGCCAAGCGTATTGTCGATGGCCAGGTGCCTGACCTGCTGGCACAGAGCGTGGTGTACTCGCTCGACCTGGGCGCGCTGCTGGCCGGTACCAAGTACCGCGGCGACTTCGAGAAGCGCTTCAAGGCGCTGCTTGGCGAGCTGCGCAAGCGCCCGCAGGCCATTCTGTTCATCGATGAGATCCACACCATCATCGGTGCCGGTGCGGCGTCGGGTGGGGTAATGGATGCGTCCAACCTGCTCAAGCCGCTGTTGTCTTCGGGTGAAATCCGCTGCATCGGCTCCACGACCTTCCAGGAATTCCGTGGCATCTTCGAGAAGGACCGTGCCTTGGCGCGGCGCTTCCAGAAGGTAGACGTCAGCGAACCCTCGGTTGAAGACACCGTGGGCATCCTGCGCGGCCTGAAAGGGCGGTTCGAAAGCCACCACAATATCGAGTACAGCGACGAAGCCCTGCGCGCCGCCGCCGAGCTGGCCTCGCGCTACATCAATGACCGGCACATGCCGGACAAGGCCATCGACGTGATCGACGAGGCTGGCGCCTACCAGCGCCTGCAGCCGGAGGCCAGCCGCGTCAAGCGCATCGACGTACCGCAGGTGGAGGATATCGTCGCCAAGATTGCGCGAATTCCGCCGAAGCATGTCAGCAGCTCCGACAAGGAACTGCTGCGTAACCTGGAGCGCGACCTGAAGCTGACCGTTTTCGGTCAGGACCAGGCCATCGATTCGCTGTCCACGGCCATCAAGCTGTCGCGTGCCGGCCTCAAGGCACCTGACAAGCCAGTGGGTTCGTTCCTCTTTGCCGGCCCTACCGGCGTCGGCAAGACCGAAGCGGCCCGGCAATTGGCCAAGGCGCTAGGTGTGGAGCTGGTGCGCTTCGATATGTCCGAGTACATGGAGCGCCATACCGTTTCGCGCTTGATCGGTGCACCGCCTGGCTATGTCGGGTTCGACCAGGGTGGTCTGCTGACCGAGGCGATTACCAAGCAGCCGCATTGCGTGTTGCTGCTCGACGAAATCGAGAAGGCGCACCCGGAGGTCTTCAACCTGCTGCTGCAGGTGATGGACCACGGTACCCTTACCGACAACAACGGGCGCAAGGCCGACTTCCGTAACGTGATCCTGATCATGACCACCAACGCCGGCGCGGAAACCGCGTCGCGGGCCTCGATCGGCTTCACCCATCAGGACCATGCGTCCGATGCGATGGAAGTGATCCGCAAGAGCTTTACGCCAGAGTTCCGCAACCGCCTGGATACCATCATTCAGTTTGGCCGCCTGAGCACCGAAACCATCAAGAGCATCGTCGACAAGTTCCTTATCGAACTGCAGGCGCAGCTCGAAGACAAGCGCGTGCTGCTTGAGGTCAGCGACGAGGCCCGCGGCTGGCTGGCGGCCTCGGGGTATGACGTGCAGATGGGCGCGCGGCCGATGGCGCGGTTGATTCAGGACAAGATCAAGCGGCCGCTGGCCGAGGAGATCCTGTTTGGTGAGTTGGCCGAGCATGGCGGTGTGGTGCACGTCGACTTGCGCGATGGCGAGTTGGTGTTCGACTTCGAGACCACGGCTGAAGTAGCGTGATAAATGGGGCTGCAACGCAGCCCCTTACAAACTTGAAGCCATGAAAAAGCCCGGCACTTGGCCGGGCTTTTTCATGGCTGGAGCTTAGCGCGCACGGTAGGTGATGCGGCCCTTGCTCAGGTCATAAGGCGTCAGCTCGACGCGGACCTTGTCGCCAGTGAGAATACGAATGTAGTTTTTGCGCATCTTTCCGGAGATGTGCGCGGTTACGACGTGCCCGTTTTCCAACTCCACGCGGAACATGGTGTTGGGCAGGGTGTCGACGACAGTACCTTCCATTTCGAAGCTGTCTTCTTTCGACATGCAGTTGAGCCCTCGGTGTCCAGTGTTGGCCCGACGCATATCCGCACCGGGCAAAAAAGTGGCGTGGATTATGCCGGAAAACTGTGTGTCAAGCCAATGCTTTCAGTTGAGGGTGACCCAGCGCTGGTTTATCAACAATTCGATGGGCCGATACTGTGTCTTGTAGTTCATCTTCTTGCAGTTCTTGATCCAGTAGCCCAGGTACACCGCCTCCAGATCCTTGCGCAGGGCTTCGCCGATCTGCCAGAGAATGGCGAAACGGCCCAGGCTGCGGCGCTCTTCGTTGGGCTCGTAGAAGGTGTAGACCGCTGACAGGCCATTGGGCAGCACGTCGCACACGGCCACTGCCATCAGCCGGCCGGCCAGGCGAAATTCGTAGAACCAGCAGAAGGGCAGGTCCCGCACCAGGAAGGTGGAAAACTGGTCGCGGCTGGGTGGGTACATGTCACCGTCGGCATGGCGGGTTTCGATATAACGCCGGTACAGCTCGAAATACTCTTCCTTGAACGCCGGCCGCGCTGCGCTCACGGTGAGGTCGGCATTGCGCTTGAGGATGCGCCGCTGCTGGCGGTTGGGAATGAAGCGGGCCGCGGGAATGCGCGCTGGTACGCAGGCGTTGCAGTTCTGGCAGTGGGGGCGATACAAGTGGTCGCCACTGCGGCGAAAACCCATGTCCGACAAGTCGGCATAGACGTTCACGTCCATCGGCTGGCTGGGGTCGAGGAACAGCGTGGTTGCCTGCTCGTCGGGCAGGTAACTGCAGGAGTGGGGTTGAGTGGCATAGAACTTCAACCGCGCCAACTCTGTCATGATCAACCCCTCGGTGAGACTTTGTTCTAAGTGTAAGCCAGCCAGGGAAAACCGCCTAGGCAACCACCCAGGTCGCGCTGTTGGGCTGGTCGAGGTGGCGGGCCAGGTAGCGGGCGAACTCGGCGCGGCTGATGGCATGGGCGCCGAGGCTGTGCAGGTGGTTGGTGGGCATCTGGCAGTCGATCAGTACGAAGCCGGCCTGGCGCAGGTGCTCGACCAGGGTCACGAAACCGACCTTGGAGGCGTTGTCGGCGCGGCTGAACATCGATTCGCCGAAGAACAACTGGCCCATGGCCAGGCCGTACAGGCCGCCGACCAGTTCGCCGTGCTGGCGTACTTCGACCGAGTGGGCAATGCCGCGACGGTGCAGTTCGCAGTAGGCGTTGCGCATGGTGTCGGTGATCCAGGTGCCGTCGGCGTAATCGCGGGGGGCGGCGCAGGCGTCGATGACCGCCGGGAAGTCGCTGTCGAAACTGACCTGGTAGCGCCCCTGGCGCATCAGCTTGGCCAGCGAGCGCGATACGTGAAGCTGGTCGGGCAGCAACACCGTGCGCGGGTCGGGTGACCACCACAGGATCGGCTGGCCGTCCTGGTACCAGGGGAAGCAGCCATGGCGGTAGGCCTGCACCAGCCGTTCGGGGCTCAGGTCGCCGCCGGCGGCGAGCAGGCCGTTGGGTTCGTGCAGGGCCTTTTCCAGGGGCGGGAAGGTCAGCGAGTCGCGGGTCAGCCAGGTGAGCATGGTCTATCGTGCGGTGGGGGAGGGGAGCGGGCAGCATGGCGTGCGCGCCCGGCAGGGTCAATGGCTGAGCGCCCGCAGCGCCGGCCAGGGCCGGCACGGCCGCGGAATTCGGGCAATTTCCTGCGCATTGATGAAACCACAGGCACCATCCGCTACATTTGCTGTCATACCTGTGCAAAAACACAGCATAAGCCTTTGTCACGAAAGAAAATGCGTGCTCAAATTGCAGGTATGTGAAAGTCGCCCCCGCTTGAGCGCCTTATGGCGCGCCGTCATGGCAGTGGGCGGGCAGTAATGTTAAAAGTAGTGGTTCATTGGCCGCACTGCCGGCCGAGCACTATTGGACGCGCAACACGCGCAGGAATAGACGTGTTTTGAAGAAATCCACCGCAACCCCAGCTCCCTTGCCCGTGCCCCTGTGGCGGCAGCAGCTGCATTATCGCCTCAAGGAAGGTGCGTTGATCGCCGTTGGCGCTCTGTGCCTGTACCTGTGGATGGCGCTGCTGACCTACGACACTTCGGATCCGGGCTTCAGCCACACCGCCACCGTCGACCAGGTGCAGAACGCCGCCGGGCGTGCCGGTGCCTACTTTGCCGACATCCTGTTCATGGTGTTGGGTTACTTCGCCTATATCTTCCCGCTGCTGCTGGCGGTGAAAACCTGGCAGATCTTCCGCCAGCGCCATCAGCCCTGGGACTGGAGCGGCTGGCTGTTTTCCTGGCGGCTGATCGGCCTGGTGTTCCTGGTGCTGTCGGGGGCGGCGCTGGCGCATATCCACTTCCATTCGCCTGCGAGCTTGCCGTTTTCTGCCGGCGGCGCCCTGGGCGAAAGCCTTGGCGACCTGGCGCGCAACCTGCTGAACGTGCAGGGCAGTACGCTGATGTTCATCGCCCTGTTCCTGTTCGGCCTGACCGTGTTCACCGACCTGTCGTGGTTCAAGGTGATGGACCTGACGGGCAAGATCACCCTCGACCTGTTCGAACTGGTACAGGGCGCCGCCAATCGCTGGTGGGAAGCCCGCAACGAACGCAAGCGCCTTGAAGCGCAGTTGCGTGAGGATGAGCCTGTAGTGAAGGCCGCGCCAACGGTCGCCGAGAAACGCGAACCCGCCAAACCGGCGCTGCGTGAGCGCATCTTCAAGCGTGAAGAGGCGCCGGCAGCGGTGGTCGAGCCCCGCGAGCCGACCCTCGGGCGCGAGCCCGTTGCCCCGGTCCGCGAACCGGCCCTGGCCCGCGAGCCGGTGGTGCCGCCCCGCGAGCCAAGCCTTGCCCGTGTGCCGTCGTCCACGCCAACCATCGTGCCCCCGGCCGCAGACAAGGCGCCAGAGCCGAGCAAGCGGGTGATGAAAGAGAAGCAGACGCCGCTGTTCATCGACAGCGCCGTGGAGGGCACGCTGCCGTCGATATCCATCCTCGACCCGGCCGAACAGAAGAAGATCGAGTACTCGCCAGAATCCCTGGCCGGTGTCGGTCAGTTGCTGGAAATCAAGCTCAAGGAGTTCGGCGTTGAGGTCTCGGTGGACTCCATCCACCCAGGCCCGGTGATCACCCGTTACGAAATCCAGCCTGCCGCAGGCGTCAAGGTCAGCCGTATCGCCAACCTGGCCAAGGACCTGGCGCGGTCGCTGGCGGTGACCAGCGTGCGTGTGGTCGAGGTCATCCCCGGCAAGACCACCGTGGGTATCGAGATCCCCAACGAAAACCGCCAGATGGTGCGTTTCTCCGAAGTGCTGGCCACGCCGCAGTACGACGAGCAGAAGTCCCCTGTCACCCTGGCCCTGGGCCACGACATTGGCGGCAAGCCGGTGATTACCGACCTGGCCAAGATGCCCCACCTGTTGGTGGCCGGTACCACGGGTTCCGGTAAGTCGGTGGGGGTCAACGCGATGATCCTGTCGATCCTGTTCAAGTCCAGTCCGGAAGACGCGCGGCTGATCATGATCGACCCGAAAATGCTCGAGCTGTCGATCTACGAAGGCATTCCGCACCTGTTGTGCCCGGTGGTCACCGACATGAAGGACGCCGCCAACGCCCTGCGCTGGAGCGTGGCCGAGATGGAGCGCCGCTACAAACTGATGGCGGCCATGGGTGTGCGTAACCTGGCCGGCTTCAACCGCAAGATCAAGGACGCCCAGGAAGCCGGGGAAATCATCCACGACCCGCTGTACCGCCGCGAAAGCATGGACGACGAGCCGCCGGCGTTGAAAACCCTGCCGACCATCGTGGTGGTGGTCGACGAATTCGCCGACATGATGATGATTGTCGGCAAGAAGGTCGAAGAACTGATCGCCCGTATCGCGCAGAAAGCGCGTGCGGCGGGCATTCACCTTATCCTCGCCACCCAGCGCCCGTCGGTCGACGTGATCACCGGTCTGATCAAGGCCAACATCCCGACCCGCATGGCCTTCCAGGTGTCGAGCAAGATCGACTCGCGGACCATTATCGACCAGGGCGGTGCCGAACAACTGCTGGGCCACGGTGACATGCTGTACATGCCGCCGGGCACCAGCCTGCCGATCCGGGTGCATGGCGCGTTCGTTTCCGACGACGAGGTGCACCGCACGGTCGAGGCGTGGAAGCTGCGCGGCGCCCCAGACTACAACGACGACATTCTCAATGGCGTGGAAGAAGCCGGCAGCGGCTTCGACGGCGGCGGCGGTGGTGGTGATGGCGACGATGCCGAAACCGATGCGCTGTATGATGAAGCGGTGCAGTTCGTGCTCGAGAGCCGTCGTGCTTCCATTTCTGCGGTACAGCGCAAACTGAAGATCGGCTACAACCGTGCCGCCCGCATGATCGAGTCGATGGAAATGGCCGGCGTCGTTACCCCGATGAACAGCAACGGCTCGCGGGAAGTAATTGCCCCAGGCGGCCCGCGCGACTGATGAACACCCTGCCGGGCGCCAGCGTTGGCGCCTGGCCCTTTCAATGCTCAATGAGGATTCCCATGCGCGCGATTCGCATGCTGTTGGTTTCTGCCCTGACCCTGGGCTCGGTTACCGCTTATGCCGGTGAGCAGGATGTGCAACGCCTGACCCAGTTGCTGGAAAAGTCACAGACCATCGAGGCCAATTTCTCCCAGCTGACCTTGGGCGCCGATGGCACCAGCCTGCAGGAAACCTCGGGCAAGATGACCGTCAAGCGTCCGGGCCTGTTCTACTGGCATACCGACGCACCGCAGGAGCAAGTGGTGGTGTCGGACGGCAAGAACGTCACCCTGTGGGACCCGGACCTGGAACAGGCCACCATCAAGAAGCTCGATGTGCGCCTGAACCAGACCCCGGCGCTGCTGCTGTCGGGTGATGTGTCGAAAATCAGCCAGAGCTTCGACATCACCTCGAAGGAGCAGGGCGAAGTGATGGACTTCACCCTCAAGCCGAAAACCAAGGACACCTTGTTCGACTCGCTGCGCGTGTCGTTCCGCAAGGGCCTGATCAATGACATGCAGCTGATCGACAGCGTCGGCCAGCGCACCAACATCCTGTTCAATGGCGTCAAGGCCAACCAGGCGGTGCCGGACAGCAGGTTCAAGTTCGACATTCCCAAAGGTGCGGACGTGATCAAGGAGTAACCAGAGCTCGCCATGGACCTGTTTCGAAGCGAACCTGTCGCCCAGCCTCTGGCGGCCCGCCTGCGCCCGTCCAACCTGGACGAGTACGTAGGCCAGGAGCACCTGCTGGCGCGCGGCAAACCGCTGCGCGAGGCATTGGAGCAAGGCGCGCTGCACTCGATGATCTTCTGGGGGCCGCCAGGGGTAGGCAAGACCACCCTGGCGCGGCTGCTGGCGCAGTTCTGTGATGCGCATTTCGAAACCGTGTCGGCGGTACTGGCCGGGGTGAAGGAAATTCGCCAGGCGGTGGAGGTTGCCAAGCAGCAGGCAGGGCAATACGGCCGCCGCACCATTCTGTTCGTCGACGAGGTGCACCGCTTCAACAAGTCGCAGCAGGATGCCTTCTTGCCCTACGTGGAAGACGGCACCCTGCTGTTCATTGGCGCCACCACCGAAAACCCCTCGTTCGAGCTCAACAACGCACTGTTGTCGCGGGCGCGGGTGTATGTGCTCAAAAGCCTGGACGAGGCGGCGTTGCGCAAGCTGGTCGCCCGCGCCCTCACCGAGGAGCGTGGCCTGGGCAAGCGCAACCTGCGGGTGGGCGAGGATGCCTTCAAGATGCTGATGGCCGCCGCAGACGGCGATGGCCGGCGCATGCTCAATTTTCTCGAAAATGCCTCGGACCTGGCCGAAGACGGCAGTGAAATCGACGTCGAGATGCTGCAGAGCCTGTTGGGCGACAGCCGTCGCCGTTTCGACAAGGGCGGCGAAGCGTTCTACGACCAGATTTCCGCGCTGCACAAATCGGTACGCGGTTCCAACCCGGACGGCGCCCTGTACTGGTTCGCGCGCATGCTCGACGGCGGCTGCGACCCGCTGTACATCGCCCGCCGTGTGGTGCGCATGGCCAGCGAAGACATTGGCAACGCCGACCCGCGGGCGCTCGGCTTGTGCCTGGCGGCCTGGGATGTACAAGAGCGCCTGGGTAGCCCCGAAGGCGAGCTGGCGGTGGCCCAGGCCATCACCTACCTCGCCTGTGCGCCGAAGAGCAACGCGGTGTACATGGGCTTCAAGACCGCCCTGCGCGAAGCCGCCGAGCATGGCTCGCTGGAAGTGCCACTGCACTTGCGCAATGCGCCCACCAAGCTCATGAAGCAACTGGGTTATGGCGACGAGTACCGCTACGCCCATGACGAGCCCGACGCCTATGCGGCCGGTGAGGACTACTTCCCCGATGCACTCGAGCCGCGCCAGTATTACCAGCCGGTGCCGCGCGGCCTGGAACTGAAAATCGGCGAGAAGCTGCGCCACCTGGCCGACCTGGACCGCAACAGCCCCCGTCAGCGGAGAAAACCATGATTGCCTTGATCGCTGCTGTGAGTGCCGGGGGCGTGGCCGGTACGTTGCTGCGCTTCGCCACCGCCAATTGGGTCACCGCCCACTGGCCACGGCACTTCTATGCCGGTACGCTGGCGGTCAACCTGGTCGGCTGCCTGCTGATCGGCCTGCTCTACGGCTTGTTCCTGCACAAGCCACTGGCGCCGGTCGAGTTGCGCGCCGGCTTGATCGTCGGCTTCCTTGGTGGCCTAACAACTTTTTCCTCTTTTTCGCTCGATACCGTGCGCCTCATGGAAAGCGGGCAAGTGCCGCTGGCCTTGGGCTATACCAGTATCAGCGTAGTGGGCGGGCTGCTCGCGACCTGGGCCGGCCTGTCCCTGACCCGTTTCTGAACCAACACCTACCTATAACGAGAGAACGATATGCTCGATTCCAAACTGTTACGCGGCCAACTTCAGGAAGTGGCGGATCGCCTGGCCTCCCGTGGCTTCAGCCTGGATGTCGCGCGCATCGAATCACTGGAAGAACGCCGCAAGGCGGTGCAGACCCGTACCGAGCAACTGCAGGCCGAGCGTAACGCCCGTTCCAAGTCCATCGGCCAGGCCAAAGCCAAAGGCGAGGACATCGCCCCACTGATGGCCGATGTCGAGCGCATGGCCAATGAGCTGGCGGCCGGCAAGGCCGAGCTGGACCAGATCCAGGCCGAGCTGGACGGCATCCTGCTGACCATCCCCAACTTGCCGGATGCCAGCGTACCGGTCGGTGCCAGCGAAGACGACAACGTTGAAGTGCGCCGTTGGGGCACCCCGCAAACCTTCGATTTCGACATCAAGGACCACGTTGCCCTGGGTGAACTCAGCGGTGGCCTGGACTTCGAAGCCGCCGCCAAGCTGTCCGGCGCACGCTTTGCCGTGCTGCGCGGGCCGATTGCCCGCCTGCACCGCGCCCTGGCGCAGTTCATGATCAACCTGCACACCGGCGAGCACGGTTACGAGGAACACTACACCCCGTACCTGGTGCAGGCCCCAGCGCTGCAGGGCACTGGCCAGTTGCCGAAGTTCGAAGAAGACCTGTTCAAGATTACCCGCGAAGGCGAGGCTGACTTCTACCTGATCCCGACTGCCGAGGTGTCGCTGACCAACCTGGTGGCAGGCGCGATTCTGGACGCCAAGCAACTGCCGCTGAAGCTGGTTGCCCACACCCCGTGCTTCCGCAGTGAAGCGGGCGCTTCCGGCCGCGACACCCGCGGCATGATCCGCCAGCACCAGTTCGACAAGGTCGAGATGGTGCAGGTGGTGGAGCCGGCGAAATCGATGGAAGCCCTGGAGGGGCTGACGGCCAACGCCGAGCGCGTGCTGCAGCTGCTGGAGCTGCCGTACCGCGTGCTGGCCCTGTGCACCGGCGACATGGGCTTCGGCGCGGTGAAAACCTATGACCTGGAAGTGTGGGTGCCGAGCCAGGACAAGTACCGTGAAATCAGCTCGTGCTCCAACTGCGGCGACTTCCAGGCGCGCCGCATGCAGGCCCGCTGGCGCAACCCGGAAACCGGCAAGCCAGAACTGGTACACACCCTCAACGGGTCCGGCCTGGCGGTTGGCCGTACCTTGGTTGCGGTGCTGGAAAACTACCAGCAGGCCGACGGCTCGATCCGCGTGCCAGAGGTGCTGAAGCCTTACATGGGCGGCGTCGAGGTCATCCGCTAAATGGATTATCTGCCGCTGTTCCACAAGCTGCAGGGCGGCCGTGTACTGGTCGTCGGCGGCGGTGAGATCGCCTTGCGCAAGGCGCGCTTGCTGGCGGATGCCGGGAGTGTGCTGCGCGTGGTGGCGCCGGACGTCGACGGCCAGTTGGCTGCGTTGGCCCGGGAAGGTGGCGGTGAGGTGCTGGTGCGTGGCTACCAGGCCGCCGACCTGGTCGGGTGCCGGCTGGTGATCGCCGCCACTGACGACCCTGGGCTGAACGCGCAGGTGTCGGCCGATGCGCAGGCCGTCAGCCTGCCAGTCAACGTGGTGGACGCGCCGGCCTTGTGCACGGTGATCTTCCCGGCGATTGTCGACCGTTCACCGTTGGTGATTGCGGTCTCCAGTGGCGGGGACGCTCCGGTGCTGGCGCGTCTGATTCGCGCCAAGCTGGAAGCCTGGATCCCGGCTGCCTACGGTGAGCTGGCCGGGCTGGCGGCGCGGTTCCGGCACAAGGTCAAGTCCTTGTATCCGGACGTGAACCAGCGCCGCGGCTTCTGGGAGACCGTGTTCCAGGGCCCGATCGCCGAGCGCCAGCTGGCCGGGCAGGGCGCCGAAGCCGAACGCCTGTTGCAGGCGATGGTGGAGGGCGCACCGGTGCAGCAGGGGGGCGAGGTGTACCTGGTAGGTGCGGGCCCGGGCGACCCGGACCTGCTCACCTTCCGCGCCTTGCGCCTCATGCAGCAGGCCGATGTGGTGCTGTATGACCGCCTGGTGGCCCCGGCGATCATCGATATGTGCCGGCGTGATGCCGAGCGTATCTACGTTGGCAAGCGCCGCGCTGACCACGCCGTCCCGCAGGACCAGATCAACCGCCTGTTGGTTGACCTGGCCCAGCAAGGCAAACGCGTGCTGCGCCTGAAGGGCGGCGACCCGTTCATTTTTGGGCGCGGTGGCGAAGAGATCGAAGAGCTGGCCGAGCATGGCATCCCCTTCCAGGTGGTGCCGGGTATTACGGCGGCCAGTGGCTGTTCCGCCTATGGCGGCATTCCACTGACCCATCGTGACCATGCCCAGTCGGTGCGCTTCGTGACCGGGCACCTCAAGGATGGCACCAGCAACCTGCCATGGAATGACCTGGTGGCGCCGGCCCAGACCCTGGTGTTCTACATGGGTTTGGTGGGCTTGCCTACGATCTGCGCAGAGCTGATTCGCCATGGGCGTGCGGCCAGTACCCCGGCGGCCTTGGTGCAGCAAGGTACTACGCGTAACCAGCGGGTGTTCACCGGTACCTTGGCGGACTTGCCGGAGCTGGTGGCCCAGCATGAAGTGCATGCGCCGACCCTGGTGATTGTTGGGGAAGTGGTGCAGTTGCGCGACAAGCTGGCCTGGTTTGAAGGTTCGCAGAACAGCTGAAACCGCCGGGGCCGCTTTGCGGCCCATCGCGACACAAGGCCGCTCCTACACACCCTGTAGGAGCGGCCTTGTGTCGCGATGGGCTGCAAAGCAGCCCCCAGTGCCTCAACCCTGCCAAATCCCTTTACCCACCAACCGCTCCCGATCATGCAGCTGGTTGAAATCCTGCAACGGCCCCTTAGGCACGATCCCGTTCGGGTTGATGGTCTTGTGGCTCATGTAATAGTGCTTCTGGATATGCTCCATATCTACAGTCCCCGCCACCCCCGGCCACTGGTACAGCTCACGCAGCCAGTTCGACAGGTTGTGATAATCGCTGAGGCGCCGCAGGTTGCACTTGAAGTGCCCGTGATACACAGCGTCGAAGCGCACCAGCGTGGTGAACAGGCGCACATCGGCTTCAGTCAGGTATTCGCCCGCCAGGTAGCGATTGCGGCCTAAAAGCTCTTCCAGGTAATCCAGCTCGTTGAACACGTCATCGAACGCCGCCTCGTAGGCCTCCTGCGTAGTCGCGAAGCCGGCGCGATAGACGCCGTTGTTCACCGCCGGATAGATACGTTCATTCAGCGCCTCGATAGCCGGGCGCAGCGGCGCTGGGTACAGGTCGAGGGTGTTGCCGGTCAACGCGTTGAACGCGCTGTTGAAAATGCGAATGATCTCAGCCGACTCATTGTTGACGATGCGTTGCTCTTTCTTGTCCCACAGCACGGGTACTGTCACCCGGCCGGTGTAGTACGGGTCGTCCTGGGTATAACGCTGATGCAGGTACTGCAGTGCATCGAGGTGATCGCCGCTGGAGCCTTGTTGCTGGTCGAAGGTCCAGCCATGGTCTTGCATCAGCCAGCTCACTACCGAAACGTCGATCAACGGCGCCAGGCCTTTGATGGCGCGGAAGATCAACGTGCGGTGGGCCCAAGGGCAGGCCAGCGACACGTACAGGTGGTAACGGCCGGCTTCGGGGGCAGGCAACGAATGGCGGCGCTGGGCGTTTTCGCGTTTGAAGGTGCCGTCCTTGCCGTTTTCATACCACTGATCATGCCAGCGGCCGTCGATCAAAAGGCCCATGGTGAGCTCCTGGAACAAAGGGTTTGTCGTTGGAGCCCAGTCTAGGCCAGATCGTTCGAAGAAATAGCGCAAAGATCGGGGTGGTGTTATCGACTAAATCGATCTATCACGGTTGTCCCAATAGGCCTGCGCATTGGTGAAGGCCTGTTCCCGGGTCTGCTCCAGGCCACGCAGTGCCAAGGCCATGGTCGCGATCAGCGCTTTCTCGCCGTAGCTGTCTTGCACTTCACCACGCCAGAAGGCGAGCAAATGCTCCGGTTGCAGCGTGGCGGGTTTGACGTGACGGCGCTCGCTGAGCGCCGGCCATTCTTCATCCCAGGCTACGCCGGCAGTGGTGCCGTAGAGGTGGCTGATGACGTCCGGGTTGACCTCGATCTCGCCGCCATCGCCCTTGATCACCACGGCATGGTCGCCCAGCAGGCGGCTGGCCTCCCGGTGTACCGCCTGGTAACCGGGGTGGAAGATGCTTTGCAGGCCGCAACGCGCGCCCAGCGGGTTGAGCACCCGCGCCAGGGAGTGGATGGGTGAGCGCAGGCCCAGGGTGTTGCGCAGGTCGATCATGCGCTGCAGTTGCGGCGCCCAGTCGTGCAAAGGGAAAAACGCCAGCTGATGCTGGCCCAGCGCGGTGTCGACCGCTGCCCAGTCGCGGCACAGGGGGATATGCAACAGGCCGAGCAGCTGCTCGGTATACAGGCGCCCGGCTGTGTGTGCACCGCCGCCATGCATCAGGATGCGAATACCATTGCCGGCCAGGCATTTGGCGGCCAGCAGGTACCAGGGTAAGTGGCGCTTCTTGCCAGCGTAGGTTGGCCAGTCCAGGTCAACGGCAATGCGCGGGGCTTGCAGGTGGCCGCGTAGCGCTTCGGTGAAGCCGGCCAGCTCTTCGGCGCTTTCTTCCTTGTGCCGCAGCAGCATCAGGAAGGCGCCCAGCTGGGTGTCCTCGACCTTGCCTTCCAGCAGCAGGGTCATGGCAGCCCTGGCTTCCTCGCGGGTAAGGCCGCGCGCGCCGCGCTTGCCTTTGCCAAGAATGCGCACGAATTCAGCGAACGGGTGTTCGGCCGGAGTTTCCAGGGTCAGCGGGCGGGCTTGATTGAAGGGTGGCAGGGTCATATGCAATTGGTCGGCTTGGGCAGGCCCGCCAGCTTGGCGGCAAGTTTGGCGGGGGTGCCATTGAACAGGCGGTTCAGGTGCGGGCTATTGCCCTTGTCCGCGCCCAGCTTCAGGGCGGTGTACTTGATCAGTGGGCGGGTGGCCGGGGACAGCTGGTACTCCTGGTAGAACTGTCGCAGCAGTTCGAGGATTTCCCAGTGGTCCGCGGTCAGGGCAATGCCCTCGCGCTCGGCAAGGGCCTCGGCGGCTGCATGGGACCAGTCTTGCAGGTCGACCAGGAAGCCGTCCTTGTCCAGGGCGATCGCCTGATCGGCAACGGTGAGGGTATTCATAACCAGCTGTTGACCTTGTCGTAGTGCAGCGACAGTTCGACGAACCCGGCGTAGTCCACGGCCTTGGCCAGGTCGTTGCCGACCGCGCGGGCTTGCAGGTCTTCGTCCAGGGCGAACAGGCGCTGGGCCAGGCTGGCGGCTTGCAACTGGCGGTACGCTTCGCTGCCGCTGCGCAGGGCGTACACCGCATCGCCGCACAGCAGCAGGGCGTCGTTGGCGCCCAGCAGGCGCAGGCAACTGGCCAGGCGCTCGTCGCCGAACGGGGAGTGGGCAATTACGTGCAGGGTCGTCATCAGAGCGTTACCACCTGGTCGAAACGGGCGATCAGTGCGGTCAGTGCCGCGTCATCCAGCACTTGCACTGGCAGTGCCAGGCTGTCGGCGGCCAGGCCACGGCGGGTGAGGCTGTGGTTGCAGGCGAACAGTTCTTCGACGCCGAACATCGGCAACGCCTGCAGGTTGGCGGCCAGGTTCTTATGTTGCACGGCGGCAGGTTGCTGGTTTGGCGCCAGCTGGAACACGCCATCGTCGAGGAACAGCATGCCTAGCGGCAGGTCGAACGCGCCACCGGCCAGGGCGATGTCCAGCGCCTCGCGGGCAGATGGGCCGTTCCACGGCGCCTGGCGGCTGATGATCAACAAGGATTTGGCCATTTCAGTCGCCTCCAAAACAGACAAGGCGGTCGGCGACTTGCGCGGCCTCGTGCAGTTGCCCCAGGCCGGACAACTCCCATGGCTTGGGCAGGTTCACGGCCGGGCGTTGATAGCGGTTGGCCTCGGCCTCGTCGAGCACGCCACGGCGCAAGGCGGCGGCGATGCACACCACGGCATCCAGCTGGTGGGTCTCGATAAAGGCACGCCACTGCGCGGCCACGTCCACTTCATCCTGGGGCGCGACCACGTTGGCCGAGGCACTGTGTACCCCGTCCTGATAGAAGAACAGCCGGGCAATATCATGCCCGCCGGCCAGCACCGCCTCGGCATAGCGCAAGGCGCGCCGCGAGGAGGGCGCATGGGCCGGGGAGAACACCGCGATAGCGAATTTCATGGGTAACTCATGCAAAGGAATACCGCCATGATAAAGCAAAAAAGCCCGCGCCCGCTTGTGCGTGCGGGCGCGGGCTTTGGTAGGAGCGGCCTTGTGTCGCGAATGGGCTGCAAAGCAGCCCCGGGGCTTCAGCGTAAATGCAAAAATTGCTGGGCTGCTTCGCAGCCCATTCGCGACACAAGGCCGCTCCTACAGGGCTTGCGCAAGGCCCTGTCAGAAGGGAACAGGCCTCAAGCCTGTTCCTTGCTCTCCGGCAGGAACCAGTTCAGCACCAGGGCACAGATGCCACCGGTCGCCACCCCCGACTCCAGCACATTGCGCACCGCCGCCGGCATATGCGCCAGGAACTCCGGCACCTGCGCCACACCCAGGCCCAGCGCCAACGACACGGCGATGATCAGCAGCGCACGGCGGTCCAGGCGGGTGCTGGCCAGAATATTGATGCCCGAGGCTGCAACCGCGCCAAACATGACCATTGCCGCACCCCCCAGCACCGGTTCTGGCACCGCCTGAATCACCCCGGCAACACTGGGGAACAGCCCCAATATCACCAGCATTACGGCAATCCACATGCCGATATGGCGGCTGGCAATACCGGTTAGCTGAATCACGCCGTTATTCTGCGCAAAGATCGAACTCGGGAACGTGTTGAACAAGCCCGCCAACAACGAGTTGGCGCCGTTGACCAGCACACCACCCTTGATCCGCTGCATCCACACCGGGCCTTCGACTGGCTGGCGCGACACCTTGCTGGTGGCGGTCACGTCACCAATGGCTTCCAGCGACGTCACCAGGTAGATCACCAGCATCGGAATGAACAGCGCCCACGAGAAGCTCAGGCCGAAGTGCAGCGGCGTCGGCACCTGAAACAGCGCGGCCTCATGCATACCGGTGAAGTCCAGGCGGCCCATATAGCCCGCCAGCGCATAGCCGACCGTCAGGGCAATAACGATGGCACAGCTGCGCATCCACACCACCGGAATACGGTTGAGGATCACGATAATGGCCAGCACCACACCCGACAACAGCAGGTTCTCGCCATTGGCGAAGGTGCCATTGGCCATGGCGCCGAAGCCGCCACCCATGCTGATCAGGCCGACCTTGATCAGCGTCAGGCCGATCATCAGCACGACAATGCCGGTGACCAGCGGGGTGATCAGGCGTTTGACGAAGGGCAGGATGCGCGAAACGCCCATTTCGACGAACGAGCCAGCGATGACCACGCCAAAGATGGCGGCCATCACACCTTCGACCGGCGTGCCTTGCTTGACCATCAGCGCACCCCCGGCAATCAGCGGGCCCACGAAGTTGAAGCTGGTGCCCTGCACGATTAGCAACCCGGCGCCAAACGGCCCGAAGCGCTTGCACTGCACGAATGTGGCGATACCGGAGATTACCAGCGACATGGAGACGATCAGGTTGGTGTCCCGCGCGGACACCCCCAGCGCCTGGCAGATCAACAGCCCGGGCGTCACGATCGGCACGATGATCGCCAGCAGGTGTTGCAGCGCCGCCAGCAGCCCGATCAGCAGCCGAGGCTTGTCCTCGAGGCCAAGCACCAGCTCATTGGCGGGGGCCGATGCTGCTGGGCTGTGTTCATGTGTGCTCATGGCTGAAAGCTGCCCCTGAAGAAAAAAGGAGCGCATTCTACGGGGTGAAGGCAGATTGCGGTAGAGCAAAGCACGATGCCGACATGATCGGCGACCCTATGCCCAATTACCTGACTTTTCAGTCAAAAACCGCCCGCCGCGAATGTGCACTGCCGCGCCGGTTAACTCATGCTCAAGACGGCCACCGGCATGCCTTTCCCACACCCACAAAAAAGCCCGCCGAAGCGGGCTTTCTCACAATCTACAACAATCAGTCATCACGCCCCATGATGCCAAACAGCTGGAGCAGGCTGACGAACAGGTTGTAGATGGACACATACAGGCTGATGGTGGCCATGATGTAGTTCCGCTCACCACCGTGAATGATCGCGCTGGTCTGGAACAGGATGCACACCGACGAGAACAGCACGAAGCCGGCGCTGATCGCCAGTTGCAGGCCGCTGATCTGGAAGAAGAAGCTGGCCACGACCGCACCCAGCAGCACGAAGAAGCCGGCAGTGATGAAGCCACTGAGGAAGCTCATGTCCTTGCGGGTAATCAGTACGTAAGCCGACAGACCACCGAACACCAGGGCAGTCATGGCAAATGCCGAGCTGACAACCTCGGCACCACCGGCCATGCCCAGGTAGCGGTTGAGGATTGGGCCGAGAATGAAGCCCATGAAGCCGGTAAGGGCGAAGGTGGAGACCAGGCCCCAGGCCGAATCACGCAGCTTGTTGGTCAGGAAGAACAGCCCGTAGAAGCCGATCAGCACCACGAACACGTTCGGGTAGCCGACACGCATTTGCTGGGCAACGAAGGCCATGACGCCGCTGAAGGCGAGGGTGAGCGCCAGCAGACTGTACGTGTTGCGCAGGACCTTGCTGATCTCCTGCTGCTCGACCTGCTGGCCGTGATGTACGGCATAATCCTGTTCGCGCATGGCGACACTCCTTGGTAAACCTGTGGTTTCGAACGTTCAGATGCTGGGAGTCTACCAGAGCCATTGCAACCCGCGACACAGAGAGTTTGACAGCTTGTTTCATTACGGTATTATGGCGGCCGCAAACGAGCTGGAAGCGTGGCCGAGTGGTTTAAGGCAACGGTCTTGAAAACCGTCGATGGGCAACTATCCTAGAGTTCGAATCTCTACGCTTCCGCCATATTCTTCATCAAAGCCCCTGAAAATGGGGCTTTTTTGTGGGCGATGGTTTTTCGCCTCATGCTCATGCCAGCATCAGCGGCGCCGGTTGCTCCTGTAGATTGCAAAGGGCCGCCGGGCTGGCCAGGGCATTTTTCAGCCCCGGCCAGCCCGGCAAAGCGGCCCGGTGCAGGCGCTGCTAGGTTGACGAACCCAGGTTGCCTGCAGGGGCTGCACGGCGCACGCTACATACGCCCCAGGTCAGCCCCAACACCGCCGCGATCACCGAGGCCGATAGCACGCCAAGTTTGGCTGCCCCCAGTGAGCCGGGGTCGACGAACGCCAGGTTGGCGATGAAGATCGACATGGTGAAACCGATACCGGCCAACAGGCCCACCAGCGTGATGCTGCGCCAGTTCACCCCGGCGGGGAGCGCGCACCAGCCCAGGCGTACCATCAACCAGCTGACGCTGATGATGCCCAAGGGCTTGCCTGCGACCAAGGCGATTACCACGGCGATCATGACCCATTGTGGGCCCGCTGCGGACAGGTCGACCCCAGCCAGGCTGACCCCGGCATTGGCCAGGGCAAACACTGGCATGATGCCGTAGGCTACCCAAGGGTGCAGCGTGCCTTGCATCCGCACCACCGGGGGCAGTAGTTCGCGCTGGGCCAGGCGCAGGCGTTTCAGTGGGTCGATGAGTTCGCTGGCATCGCGCTCTGGCGCCTTGGCGCGGCCCAGCAACTCGTTGGTGAAGCGGCTAATGGCATCCAGAGGGCGCTCACGCATCGGCATGGCGGCTACCGGGGTCATCAGCCCGAGCACAACGCCGGCGAGGGTCGGGTGGGCACCGGTCAACAGGATGCCCAGCCAAACGATCGCACCGGGCACGATATAGGCGTAGGCCGACCCCACACCAATCTTCTGCAGCGCGATTACCATCAGCAGGCCGATCGCCGCGACGCCGAAACCGCTGTAGTCGAGGCCGCCCGAGTAGAAGACCGCGATGATCAGCACAGCGATAATGTCATCGATGATCGCCAGGGCAAGCAGAAACACACGTACGTTGGACGGAATCGACTTGCCCAGCAGGGCCAAGACGCCTACCGCAAAAGCGATATCGGTGGCCGTTGGCACTGCCCAACCCTGTTGGTCGGCTGGCGAATGAACGATACCGAGGTAGAGAAGCGCCGGTGCGGCTACGCCGCCGACCGCAGCGGCCATGGGCAGCATGGCCTGGCGCAGGCTGGCCAGGGCACCCTCGTGGATTTCGCGGCGGATCTCCATGCCCACCACCAGGAAAAAGATGGTCATCAGCCCATCATTGACCCAGAAATGCAGCGACTGCGCATACACGTGCGAGCCCACGCCGAACGTTATCGGGGCGTGCCAGAGGGCTTCATAACTGTCGGCGGCAGGGGAATTTGCCCAGACAAGGGCGGCGATAGCGGCAACCAACAGCACGATGCCACTGACTGCTTCGATGTGCAAAAAGCGTTGAAGGCTGGCGAAGGCGCGCTCGGCTAGTTTCTGGGCGCGAGGCAAATCTGTTTTAGGCATAGGCGCAAGTACTCCCGCATGGCGGCCCGACCTGCGCTGTTCTTTAACCTGCCTCACTGCACCATGCAGCAGACACCCGGGCGCTAGTCTACCCAATAACCGCGTTCAGATGAACCCGAATGCGGTTATCGATCATTTGCCGCGGGGCTGCCTGTACAGCGGGCGCCTGCGCTCGATCACTGGATCAGTGGCACACCGCTGAGTTTCTGCAGTTCATCGAAGTCGATGTCTGCGCATATTTCGATCACTTTCAACCCATCAGGCGTAACTTCCAGCACTGCCAGGTCGGTGTAGATACGGCTGACGCAACCAATACCAGTCAGCGGGTAGGTGCATTCAGGCACCAGCTTGCTTTCGCCTGTCTTGGTCAGGTGGTCCATCATCACGAACACCTGGCGCGCGCCGGTGGCCAGGTCCATCGCGCCGCCTACCGCCGGGATCGAACCCTCGGCGCCGGTGTGCCAGTTGGCCAGGTCGCCCTTGACCGAAACCTGGAAGGCACCCAGTACCGCGATGTCCAGGTGGCCACCGCGCATCATCGAGAACGAGTCGGCATGGTGGAAGAAAGCGCCACCGGTCAACAGCGTCACGTGCTGCTTGCCGGCATTGATCAGGTCATCGTCTTCTTCGCCCGGGGCCGGGCTAGGGCCCATGCCCAGCAGACCGTTTTCGCTGTGCAGGAATACTTCCTTGTCACCCAGGTAATTGGCCACCAGGGTCGGTGCGCCGATGCCGAGGTTTACGTAGGCACCTTCCTGAATGTCTGCGGCCACGCGCTGGGCCATCTCGGTGCGGGAGAGCTTTTTGGTGATGGTCATGGCAGGCCTCATTCAGCGGTGGCAAGCGAAGCAGCGCTGGTGCCGGTGACGGCTACAACGCGCTGGACGAAGATACCCGGGGTGATGATGTGTTCCGGGTCCAGTTCACCCAGTTCGACAACCTGGTCGACCTGGGCGATGGCCGTCTTGGCGGCCATGGCCATGATCGGGCCGAAGTTGCGCGCCGCCTTGCGGTAGACCAGGTTGCCCCAACGGTCGCCTTTGTGCGCCTTGATCAGCGCAAAGTCGGCGTGCAGCGGCATTTCCAGCACGTACATGCGGCCGTCGATTTCACGGGTTTCCTTGCCTTCGGCCAGCAGCGTGCCGTAGCCGGTCGGCGAGAAGAACGCACCAATGCCCGAGCCCGCTGCGCGGATACGCTCGGCCAGGTTGCCCTGGGGTACCACCTCCAGTTCGATCTTGCCGGCGCGGTACAGTTCGTCGAACACGTACGAGTCGGACTGGCGCGGGAACGAGCAGATCACCTTGCGCACGCAGCCGGCCATCAGCAAGGCTGCCAGGCCGATCTCGCCGTTACCGGCGTTGTTGCTGATGATGGTGAGGTCGCGGGCGCCGGTGGCGATCAGGCCATCGATCAGCTCGGACGGCATGCCGGCAGTGCCGAAGCCACCGACCATGATGGTCGATCCGTCGGTGATCCCTTCCACCGCGCTGGCGATGGACTCGTACGTTTTATTGATCAAGGCGAGCTCCTGGTTGTTCCTGGAGTTGGAGTTGTCGGGCTGGCCGGCGCCTGTAAAGCGATGGGCCTGTCAGCATGTGCAATTGCTTGCTGACTTTGGCCATAGCGTGCCGCAAGACAGGGCTACAGTAGAGGGGGTTTGGCGGAATTCGTGCGATTATCGAACTGTTGTGCGATCTGCGAGCACCCCGAACGGCGGTGCAGTCGCGTGCGCTCAGGGGCTTGGCGCCTCCCTTTGCCCCTGCATGGTGCAACCCGCCACCTGACTGGTGTGTTTTTGCACCCTTAGCGGGCGGCGTGCTGCGGTAAACCGTGATTCTACCCCGATGCCTCTATTGGCCTGCGACTTGCTATCAAATTGCCATTCGATGTCGCTTATGGTGAAGATAATGTCGCTTTCCAGTGCTTCCATGCAGTTGTCATCCCAAGAGAAGGGCTGGCTGCCCTGGTTTGGCAGAACCGGCAAGTTCAGCATGGGCTGGGCATGCCACTTGAACCGGGCAAATTATCCGCAAATCGAGCAAACCTTCGAGGCCATTGCCCAGACCCGCGTCCGTTTGCTGCAGGACTGGGCGCACGAACAATGGGAGCACCTGGCCGAGCTGGCCGAGCAACTGGCCCCCGGCTTTGACCGGCTGGGCAGCGCGCAATTGCAGGACAAGCTGGCCCAGGCCGAGGACTTCTCCGAGCTGTTCGTCGTCGACCCCACTGGCAAGGTGCTTGCCTCGACCTGGCGGCAACGGGCAACAGCGCCCATCGAGCACACCCGTGCGCTGGCGCAGGGGCTGAAGGCGCCATTTCTGCACGGCCCCTATTGCGACCCGCTGACCTTGAGCATCGGCCCGTCCTCTTCGCGCTTTCACGATGAGGTAACCCTGATGTTCTACCAGCCTGTGAAGGTTACCGGCAACGTCGTGGGTTGCCTCTGTGGTCGCGTACCCAACGATGTGCTGGGCGATCTGATCCAGCGCGAGGCCGGGCATATTTACGCCGAATCGGGTGACAACTACCTGTTCATGGCGCAGTCGCGCTTCGACCCGACGATCCAGCCGGGTACGGCGTTGTCGCGCTCGCGTTTCGAAGATGCCACCTTCACCCACGGCGAGAACCTGAAAAACGGCGTTCACACGGCGTGGGGCACCGTGCAGGTGCAGCGCCATACCGAGCTGGAGCTGCGTTTCACCGACCCATCCACCCGCGAGCTGCACCCGGGGGTGCGCGAAACCATCCGTTGCGGCGCCAACGTGTTCGTTACCTACCCCGGGTATTCCGACTACCGTCATGTGCCAGTGGTGGGCAAGGGCGTGACCTTCCAGCTGCCGGGCTCGCCGGACCGCTGGGGAATGATGTGCGAGGCAGACCTCGAGGAGGTGTACCGGCGCCGCTCGCTCAGTTATGGCTTGATGAAGCCCTACCTTGCGACGATGGTCGGCCTGTTCGGTTGCAACTACCTGGTGCAGCACTACGCTGGCCTGCCGCAGGGCCTGAACGAGGTGGTCGAAGCCTTGGCCATGCTCGCCGCCGCGGTGCTGTTCGGCATGCTCGGGCCGCGCCGTGTGGCGGCGCGCCTCAATGGCATGAGCAATGTGCTGCGGACCATCGCCGAGGGTGAGGGCAACCTGCGCCAGCGGCTGGATACCCACACGGTGGGTAACGATGAAAGCGGCGACATGGCCCGCTGGATCAACAGCTTCATCGACCGCCTGGATGCAGTGGTAGGGCAGGTGGTCAAAGCCAGCCACACGGTGGGCGTCACCAACCAGATGATGCTGGGCCGTAGCCAGGATGCCAGCGTCACTTCGGCTGACGTGGCCGAGGCCGTGCATCAGATGATGATCATCATGGAAGAGCAGTTGGGCGAATTGCAGCAGGCCTCGGTCAGCGCCGAGCAGATGAAGCAGGCCATGGACGAAGTGGTCACCCGCGCCCGCGAGCAGTTCCAGGCGGTGCAGGCCGGTACGCAGTCGATCCGCGACGTGGTGGCGCGCTCGTCGTCCAGTGTGCAACGCCTTGACAGCCGCATGGTCGAGATCGACAACATCACCGGGTTGATCAGTGACATTACCAACCAGACCAACCTGTTGGCGCTCAATGCTGCGATCGAGGCGGCGCGCGCTGGCGAGCACGGCCGTGGCTTTGCCGTGGTGGCCGACGAAGTGCGCAGCCTGGCGGCGCGAACGGCGCGGGCTGCCGATGACATACGCACCATGGTCGAGAGCCTGCAGGGTGAGACCCGTCAGGCCGTGAGTTTCATGGAGCGGGGCGTGCAGGACGTGGACAGCAGCCTGCGCCTGGCCGAGGACGCCTCGTCCGAAAACGTGCAACTGCACCAGGCGGTGGAGGGTATGTTCGCGATCATCCAGCAGCTCAACCGGCGCAGCCTGGAATATGGCAAGACCATCGAGCAGGTCAACCAGTCTTCCCACGAGATGCGCCAGACCGCGGTGGTGTTGCAGAGCAGTGCGCAGAAGGTGCGGGTGGATGCCGGCAAGTTGCAGAAGCTGGTCGGGCAGTTCGAGACCAGCGAAGAGGGCAAACGGGCGGCTGCCGCTTGAGTGCCGACGCCGGCCAGGGCTGTTGTCAGCGCCGCAGTTCGGCAGCGAACTGGCCAGCCTGCAGGTGCACCTGTGCAGGCCCGCCCCAGAACGCGCCGTGGCGGACGATCACCCGTTCATGAATGGCAGCCGCCACCGCGGCCGCCGCATTGGGCGCCCTCAACAACACGAAGCTGGCCTCGTTACCCAGGTGCAGGCCGTAATCCTGCTTGCCCATGACCGCGGCACTGGCCTCGGTCGCCATCTGCAGCGCCACCCGCAGCTCTTCGTCGGTGTTGAACCCCGAGCGGTAACCGACCAGCATCGCCCGCTGCAGCATGTCGCCATTGCCATACGGCCACCAGGCATCCTGGATGTTGTCGTTGCCGGTGAACACCTGCACACCCCCGGCGCGCAAGCGTAGCACCGGCGGAAAGGCGCGGTCGCCCGGGGCATTGGTCATGATCGAGATACCTGCGCCCGCCAACGCCTCGGCGGTGTGGTCGACCACCGCGTCGGTGACGTCGCCCAGGCCGTAGGCGTGGCTGACCGCAACCAGGCCTTGCATGCCCAGGGCCTGGGTGCGCGCGGCAATGCGCTGAAGTTGGGCGATGCAGATATCGCCGGGTTCATGCAGGTGGATATCGACTTTAACGCCGTGCCGCTCAGCGATGCCGAAGATGATATCCAGCTGGGCGTCAGCGTCGCCGTCCAAGGTGGTGGGGTCGATGCCGCCAACCACCTGAGCCCCTTCGCCGATAGCGGCCTCCATGACTTGGGCGGTGCCAGGGCAGGTGACCACGCCGGCCTGGGGGAAGGCCACCAGCTCGATGTCGAGCAGGTGTTTCCAGTTGTCCCGGGCTTCGAGCATGGCGTGCAGGTGACTCAGGCCGGTGGTGGCGTCCACGTCCACATGGCAACGCATGGCCAAGGTGCCGTACGCAGCTGCCTGACGCATCAGCGCGTCGGCGCGCTCGATGATGGGCGGTGCGCTCGCCAGCTCACGTTTTTCCACGGCCAGGCGCTCGCGCAGGCTGGCGACAGGTTGGTGCGGGCGCCAGCGATCACCCACGAAGCTCTTGTCCAGGTGAATGTGGCCATCAACGAAACCCGGCAATACCAGCAAGCCTTCCAGGTCGATCGTTTCGCGGGCCGGGGTGCCGGCGCGCTGCGCGCCAATATGGCTGATGCGGCCGTTGCTGACAGCAATGTGCAGGGGCAGGCCATCGGCATCGATGGCATTGATGAACTCACGGTCGTTCATGGAACTGGCCTTTTCTACTGGGGCTTGGTGGCTTGCCACGGTAAGGCGGATGAGCGCTTGCCTCCAATTAATTATCAGGATCAAGGCCAGTGGAATTGTGGATGCGGGGCAGCGTCAGCCGGCCGCAGGGGATCGTTGTGCGGGCCCCCAGGCGGCGCTTTTCAGCCCGGCAGGCTTCACCGGCTGGGGGCACCGCGTGGGTATTCTTACTGCAAGGTGTTTGGTTTGAGGTCATCTGGCAACTGCTGCAGAGCCGCCTCCAGTTGCGCGACAGACTGGGCAAGTTGATCAGCTTCCTGGTGCTTGCCCGCACTTCTCAGGCGGTCCCGCTCAATGCGCAGGTTCAGCAGGTTTTTCTGCAGTTTCAGGGCCGAAGCGTTGAAAGGGTCCATGGGCTTCTCACACTGTGGGCTTCCGTGCCGTTGTAGGAAACATGGACCGTAGCAGCTCGAATTACCTCTAGAAACTGATGTTTCATACAGGAAAATCTGGTGTTCGCGGTATTTCCTACATTGAGCGGTAAAGTTTCCTACAAGATGCATTTCTGTATATGTCGCCACGTGCCGTCTGGCATCCGGTATCCGCTGGGTTGGGCCGGTTCTCCCTCGGCAGGCCCGCTGCGCAGGGCTCGATCAGCTTTGGAAATGTTATGTTGCACTTACCTTGCACAGCCAGCAGGTGCCGGGCCTTCAGCGACCTGCGCGGGACCTACCCCGGACCGGTGCAACTTCTGCAAAACAGGAACTGTCACAATGCTCTGCATGCCGCAGGAAACACCGTGGCATTTGGTATGTATCATTGCCGTTGTCGCCCCATACATGCGCCGATGACGGGCGGTATCTGCCGCCTGAGCCTGGCGCGAAGGTTTCCCGGCCAAGGAGAGGCCCATGCACTACGTTGTGATCGAACCCCACCGCAGTGAGTACCCGCGGCCTATCCGCTTTGCCAAAGGCACTTTGCTGGAGATTGGCCCGCGCTATGAAGGCGAGCCTGGCTGGCAGGACTGGTATTTGTGCAGTTGCACCGGCCAGGAGCCCGGCTGGGTGCCCGCGCAGCTGATTGAACGGCTCAGCGTTTGCCAGGGGCGGGCGCTCGATCATTACTGTGCGCACGAACTGGACGCCGACCCGGGGCAACTGGTGCAGATGGTGCGGCCGCTCAATGGGTGGCTCTGGTGTCGGCGCCATGGCAACGGCGAGCTGGGCTGGTTACCGGCAGAGAAGCTTCAGCAATTGGGCTGAGGGGCGCCCCAGCGCTGCCACGTGCCATGCGCTGCATCTGATACGCTTTTTTTGCGCCAACCTGAATCTGTAACCGTATCAGCCCAGGCCCGACAATACGCCCATTCCCGCTTCACAACTGTCGAGGTTCCAATGGGCAAGCTGGCGCTGTTCCTAGGGGGTTTTCTGCTACTCACTATTCTGATCGGTCTGCTTGGCACCATTCCGCCAAGCTGAGGGTGATCGGTTTTTTCTGCGCGGCCCGTCTACTTCAAGCTCGGGCCCAATTTCCTGGCAAATGGCCACTATTCCCTTCGTCAGCATCGCTGGACCAGCGGTCGCTGCATGGCATTTTCAAGCATTAATACCTCGTGTAGTCTCCCGCCGCCGCTCATTCGGGTCGGCCTTTTCCGCTGGGAGTCGACACATTAATGGAATGCAAGAAAGGCGCCTGCGCCGCCCTGGAGTGGCGTAGCCGTTTCCTCGCCGAGGGCACGTTGGATGAGCAGGGTTACGAGCAGGCGCTGCGCAATGCACAAGCGCTGGAGCAGGCTGGGGATATCAGCACGTCAGAGTGGATCGAGCTGGTAAAGCTGGCCAATGCGGCATTGCTGGGTGTGGGATAAGTCATTCTTTGCGTTGGGAAATCTGTCCACAAAAAACGTGGGTAGGTCTGTGGATAAAGTGCTGTAAGCCATGCCGGTGGCGGGCTCTGTTAAATTGAGCAGAAATTGAACAGCCTTTTCGAAGGGCTGTTCATGGCGCCCGGCCGGCCTGGCGCAGCGCTATCAGCAAGTCGCGCACCCGGGCGGGCAGCTCGCCAGCCGGGTATACCGCGTGCATCTGCGGGTCCTGGCCAGTGCTGGAGGTCAGGCGGTATGGCGCGCATACCCGCACCAGGCGCCCGGCCTTGACCTGCGCCTCGCCTACCCAGGCTGCCAGGCGTGCGATACCGGCACCCGCCAGGGCGCCGTGGTACACCGCAGTGCCCGAGGCCAGGCGCAACCGCGGCCTGGGCCGCACGCTGGTGATCTGGCCATCGCGGCAAAAGTGCCAGGCTTTGAGGATGCGCGGTGCGGTATGCAGGATCAGCGAGTGGCCTTCCAGCTGTTCGGGATGCGCCGGCGTTCCGGCCATGGCCAGGTACGCCGGGCTCGCATACAAGTGCCGCTGGTAGGGCCAAAGCGGGTAGCCGATCAGTTCGCTGGACTGCGGGAAGGCGCCGCGTACTGCAAAATCCAACTTGCCCAGCAGTGGGTCGAGCGCTTCGTCGCTGTACTGCACATCCAGCGTGACTTGGGGGTGGCGACGGGAAAAATCCGCGAGCACCTGGGGCAACAGGTGTTCGGCCAGCAGTTGCGGCACGGCGAAGCGGATCCAGCCTTGTGCGTTCCCGCTGAGCGCAGCCAGTTCGTCGGCTGCATCGCGTTGCACATCCAGCAAGCGCTCGGCGTGCGGCAGCAAGCGTTCGCCCGCTGCGGTCAGGGTGACCGCATTGGCGTTGCGGTTCAGCAACTTGCTCCCGGCGTTGTCTTCCAGGGTTTGTACCGCGCGTGTAACCGCGCTGGGCGAACGCCCTAACGCCCGGGCCGCGGCGACAAAGCTGCGCTTGTGCGCGACGCTGACGAACGCCTGAATTTCCCGCAGCATGTCCAATGCCATGCGCTGCTCCTTGTTGCAGTTTTCGCAATATGGCATTTCAACACAGCCACGCCCTTTTGGTTAGCCTTGCACCTGTACCCACTGCCTGGAACCGCGTCATGATGGATATCGCTGTACTTTCTGTATTCGCCTTTGCCGCCGGCCTGATCGATGCGGCCGTGGGCGGCGGCGGCTTGATCCAGATCCCCGCGTTGTTCAACGTGCTACCCACCGCGCAACCGGCGGCATTGCTAGGCAGCAACAAGCTGGCTTCGGTGTGTGGCACGGCCTTCGCAGCGCGTTCGTTCATCCGCAAGGTCACGTTGGACTGGGGCTTGATCGTGCCAGCGGCGGTCAGCGCCTTTGTCATGTCGTTCGCCGGTGCCGCCACGGTGTCGCTGCTGCCGCCGGGGGTAATGCGCCCGGCGGTGTTGGTGCTGATCGTGCTGATGGCGGTGTACACGTTCTGCAAAAAAGACTTCGGCACCCTGCACAAACCGGCCCGGATCGGCCGCAAGGAGCAATGCCTGGCAGTGCTGATCGGTGGGGCGATCGGTTTCTACGATGGCCTGTTCGGCCCTGGCACCGGCAGCTTCCTGATCTTCCTGTTCATCCGCTTCTTCGCCCTGGATTTCCTGCACGCATCGGCCTCGGCCAAGGTCGTGAACATTGCCACCAACCTGGCGGCGCTGGTGTTTTTCGTGCCGTCGGGCAACGTGCTGTACGCCATTGCCCTGCCCATGGCCCTGTGCAATATCCTTGGCGCGTTGACCGGCACCTGGCTGGCCGTGCGCAAGGGCGCGGGCTTCGTTCGCGGGCTGTTCCTGGTGCTGTTGTGCGTGCTGATCGCCAAGCTGTCGTGGGATGTGTTCGTCGGCTGACTCACACCACCTGGCGCTGCGGTTCTGCATGCACCACACAGTTGCGGCCGTGGGCCTTGGCCCGGTACAGCGCCTGGTCGGCGCTGGCCAGCAGCAGGTCCAGGCTGGGTGACGGCATGTGCGCTTCGCAGCCGGCCACGCCAATGCTGACCGTAATTTGCAGGCATTTGTCGCCCTGGACCACGTGCAGATCCTGCACCGCACGGCGCAGCCGTTCGGCGGTGAACGTGGCCCGCTCGGGCGCAAGGCCTGGCATCACCACGACGAACTCCTCGCCGCCCAGGCGGGCAAACAGTTCATTGTTGTGCAACTGGTCTTGCAGGGCGCCGGCGAACTGGCGCAACACCTGGTCGCCCACGGCATGGCCATGGGCGTCGTTGATCGACTTGAAATGGTCGATGTCCAGCATCATCAGGGTCAGTGGCAGTGCCTGGGCCTGCTGCCGGCTGTCCAGCAGCGCGTTGGCGCGGCGGGTGAAGGCGCTGCGGGAGAGCGCGCCGGTGAGGTGGTCGATGGTAGCCTGGTGGGCCAGGCGGGCCATGAGGCTGCGGTTGGCCTGGCTGACGCAGGCCACCACCAGCGGCCCGAGCACCAGCATGGCAATGCCCAGGCGAGCGGACAACAGTGTCGTCACCCCCGGCGCACTTTGCGGCACGCTGAAATGCATGAGGTTTTGTGCCACGGCCACGATCAGCGTACTCCCGGCGGTAAGCGCCAGCAGCGACACCAGAAACGGCGAGTAGGTCCAGGCACACCACAGCAGTGCGGCGATGGGGAAGGCGATGGCGCCAGGGCCGCCGAAGGCAATGCTGAACGCCAGTGAGGCCAGCAGCCCCAGCAGCGGTGCCAGCCGTACAGGCTGCGTGCCACCGCGTATAAGGGCTCGCATCGAGGGTGCAGTGAGCAGCACGGGCAGGATCAGCACGCTGGTCGAGAACTGTTCGCTGAACCACGCCCGCCAGGTGGCGCCAAGGGACTGTTCAAACCAGGGCGCGGCCATGGCTGCTGCCATGCTGGCCGCGACCACGGCGCCGGCGGCACAGGCGGCGAACACGCTGAGTACACCCTGGGGGGTGCGCAAGCGCCGGTGCACACGGGGCAGGCGCGACAGTAGCAGCCAGAGAGTGACCACGACACCCAGGTTGCACAGGTTGAACCACAGTGCGGGCAGCCAGGCGCTGCCGCACAGCATGTCGGCGCCGACCATGGCCAGCCACACCAGGCTGAAGCCGGCCAGCGTGGCTTGGCGCGGGTGCCGCAGCAACACGCCGGCCAGTACCGCATTCACAGGCCAGAACAATGACAGGGACTCGATCGGGCGCGCAAGAATGCCGCCCAAGGTAAGGCCGAAGGTCAGGCATAGCAGAGCAACGTAGGGCAACAGGCGCGATGGGGCTGGGAAAACCATGGGCTCGACCGGCAAGCGGAGACGAAATCCAGGACAACGCCTTGTAGCACCTGGGACTTTGCTCGGCAGTGTGTTTCGTCATGGCAGTTGATGTCAATCTGCCGCGGCCGGTCGTAATAATGCCAAATTGCCGCTACTGCTTGGCGTTTTTACTGCAGGCCGAAGAACCACGGCACCATCAGCACGGTGACCAGCATCACCAGTACGGTGAACGGCACACCGATCTTGACGAAATCGGCGAAGCGGTATTGGCCCGGGCCCAGCACCAAGGTGTTGACCGGCGAAGACACAGGCGTCATGAACGCCGCCGATGCAGCCAGCGCCACGGTCATGGCAAACGGGTAGGGCGACATGCCCAGCTGCGCCGCCGTGCTGACCGCAACGGGTGCCATCAGCACGGCCGTGGCGGTGTTGGAGATGAACAGGCCGATCACCGCGGTAACCGCAAACAGGCAGGCCAGAATGGCACTGGGGCCGGCTCCGCCCAGCACGCTGACCAGGCCGCCCACGGCCAGGTCGATGCCGCCGGTTTTCTGCAGTGCCTGGGCAAATGGCAGCATGCCCACGATCAGCACCAGGCTCTGCCAGTGGATGGCGCGGTAGGCGCTGTTCATGTCGATGCAACGGCCTGCGCCCATCAGCAGGCAGCCGATCAGCGCGGCGATGACATTGGGTACCACGCCGCTGACCATCAGCCCCACCATGACTGCCAGGCTCAGCAACGCCTGCGGTGCGCGAGTGCGGGCTGGTGCTACCTGGTCGATCTCTGCAGGCAGGCTCAGTACCAGGAAGTCCTTGGGTTTGCCCTGCAGCAGGCGCACAGCCTTCCACGGGCCGACCACCAGCAGGGTGTCGCCAAGGCGCAGCTTTTCTTCTACCAACTGGTCTTCAATCGCCGCTTGCTCGCGGCGCAGGCCGACCACGTTGAGGTCATAGCGGGTACGAAACGCCAGTTCAAGGATGCTTTTACCGATCAGCTGCGAGCCAGGCGGCAGCGACACCTCGGCCATGCCCAGTTCCTGGGATTGGTCGATGAAATAAGCCGCCTTGAAGTGCAGGGGCTCCAGTTGCATGGTCTGGCACAGGCTACGCAGGTTGTCATGGTTGGCGAACAGGTCGAGCAGCAGCACGTCGCCCTGGTGCAGCACCGTGTTGGAATCGGCGGTGATGACCCGGGTGGTGAACTTGTGCTGGCGCTCGATACCGATCACGTTGGCGCCATGCCGCGTACGCAGTTTCAGTTCGCCAAGGGTATGGCCGATCAGCGGCGAGTGTGGGCGAATACGCAGGCGCCGCTCGCGCCCGTTGAGCTTGTAGTCCAGTACCAGGTCCAGCAGGGTGCGGCGGCTTTCCACGCGGCCGTCCTTGCGCACTTCGCCATTGAGCCAGTTGCGGGTCAGTAGCATGTAGCCGACACCCAGCACCAGCACCACCAGGCCGAAGGGGGTGAAACTGAAGAAGCTGAAGCCGGCGTGGCCATGGCGTACCAGCTCGCTGTGCACCACTACGTTGGGTGGCGTGGCGACCAGGCTGAGCATGCCGCTGATCAGGCCGGCGAAGGCCAGCGGCATCATCAGGCGGCTGGGCGAGAGCTGCAGGCGCGCGGCAATGCTCAGCACCACCGGGATGAAAATGGCGACCACGCCTGTGGAACTCATGATAGAGCCCAGGCCGGCTACCGCCACCATCAGCAGCACCAGCAGGCGCGTCTCGCTGTTGCCGGCCCGCTCGCTCATCCACTCGCCAATGCGGTAGGCAATGCCGGTGCGGACCAAGCCCTCGCCGATCACGAACAAGGCGGCGATCAGCACCACATTGGGGTCGCTGAAGCCGGCCAGTGCCTGCTCCACGCTGAGGATGCCCAGCAGCGGCAGGGCAAGGATCACCATCAGCGCAACCACGTCCATGCGTGGGCGGTTGATGACGAACAGGACAATGACGATGGCCAGCAGGCCAAGCACCCAAAGCAACTCTTGGTTCATGGGGAGGGGGTGTTCCTTCACACAGGGGCACGTTAGACAGTAGCAGCCAGTGTGCCACCTTGCGGTGAAGGGGGTGTTGATGTACTGCAGGGTTCAAGGCCGCTGCTGCCGATCGGCGTCAGCGGCCCCGTCCAGCTCGGCTTGTCAGTGACGGTGCCGGCGGTGCTTCTTGCCGCCACGGTCGTCGTCGCCCAGATGGTTGCCCAAGGCGCCCCCGGCGGCGCCACCCAGGCCTGCGCCTACAGTCGAGCCGGTCTGCCCGCCAACTGCACCGCCCAGCAATGAGCCGCCCGCCGAGCCCAGGCCGCCGCCCAGCGCCGCTTCGGTACGGTTGCCCTTGCGAGCCCCTACCGCACTGCCTGCTGCGCCGCCAACGCCAGCACCAATGGCTGCGCCGGTCTTGCCGCCCAGTTGCTGACCAACCACATTACCCAGTACGCCACCCAGGCCACCGCCGATGGCGGCAGTACCATCACCGGCGAAAGCGCCTTGGCACAGCAGCAGGCCAAGGGCAACGGAAGGCAGAGTCAGACGCATGATATGAACCTCGAAAATTTCACCAGGTTAAGGTGCCGCCTGAACGGCGGCGAGCTGGGGCTGTAGCCGCTTCAGCGTTAGTAGCGGTCGCCGCGGTATTGACGGTCGTCATCGTCGCGGTCATGCCGGTGGTGGCGATGGTCACGGTCGCGATCACGCCAGCCATCGTCGTCATGGTAGCGATGGCTGTGGCAACCTGCAGTCAGCAGTACAACAGCAACCAGCGAAAGGCTTGCAAGACGGTTTGTCACGAGATAGGTCCTTGATCCACAAAGGTTTACCGCACACTTTCTGAGACCCGGATCGATCCATTTGGTTTCCTGGGCGGACAAAAATTTGTGCTATCCACGATCTTCCACGTGCTTCTCGGTTGCTGTTCTGTCCCGTAGGGTCATGGCCGGGCGCCCGTGGCGGCTCTAGACTGCACGGTAAGCCGCAGCCAAGACGGCATTCTGCCATTCAGTGAATCATGATGATCGCGCATACCCCTACCTTGTTCGCCGCTGTTGCTCTGGTTGCCACCATCCTGGCGTTCTGCCTATTGCTGGTCGGGCACGGCAACCGCCGTGACAACCTGATGCTCACCGGTTGCGGGTTGCTGGTGCACGCGCTGGCTTACGTCTGCTACACCCTTTACGCCCAGGCCCCCCTGTGGCTCAGCTACGGGCTGGGCAACAGCCTGCTTTCGCTGGCGCTGGCCTTCTATACGGCCAGCTTGTTCCGTGTGCGCGAGCGGGTAGTGCCCTGGCGGGTCATTTTCATCATCCCGGCGTTCATGCTGGTGGGGTTGATGCTGCTGCTCGATACCCTGGAGCCGCGCATGTTGCTGGCGACCCTGGTGCTGATGTTGCAATGTGCGCTGATCCTTTATTGGGCATGGCGCCATGGCGAGCGACCGGGCAAAGCGCACCTGCTGCTGGAGATCGGTGCGCTGATCAGCCTGGTGGGCCTGGGCATGCGGGTGGTTGCGGTGGCCAATGGCACGGCTGTGGAAATGCGCTATGACACCAGCAACCTGAAACAGAGCATCTCGGTAGCCATTGGCACCGTGACGGTAATGATGTATTCGATCGGGCTGGTGCTGATGGCCAAGGAGCGCAGTGAATCGCGCCTACAGCACCTGGCCTTGCATGATGTGCTCACCGGTACCCTCAACCGTCGGGCGATTCTCGAGCGCTTTGCCAGCGAACTGGACCGCGCACGCGGGCAGCAGGCGAGCCTTGCGGTGGCGATGATCGATATCGACCATTTCAAGCGCATCAACGACTTGTATGGGCACTTGGCCGGTGACGAAGTGTTGTGCCATTGCGTACGCCAGTTGCAGCAACGCCTGCGCCAGGGCGATAGCCTCGGGCGTTACGGTGGAGAGGAGTTTCTGTTGCTGCTGCCTGCTACCGACCGCGCCGGGGCGCTGACTGCTGTGCAAGGGCTGCGCGAGGCCATTGCGCGCAGCCCGGCCCGGTTTGCCGGTGACCACATCGAGCTACGTTTCAGCGTTGGCCTGTGGTGCGGTGTGCCGGGGAGCAAAGACAGCACCGCCAGCCTGTTGGCGCAGGCCGATGCGGCGCTTTACCAGGCCAAGGCCGCCGGGCGCGACACCGTGCACATGGTGGCGCTGGACGCAGCGGGTTGAATCAGGACGCAGGCTGAATGGCCAGCACCACGCCGTTGGTAATCTGTATCAGCACATAGTGATCGCCCATGCGCACCCAGTGGCTTTCCTTCTCAGGTTGTGGCAGGCCCTTGGCTTTCCAGTTCTTGATCGCTTCCTCGTCACGCTTGTACTGGTCTGGCGCTTTGTCACCGACCTTCAGCTCGCGGTTGTGGGTTTCCGGGGCGGTGACGCTTTCTTCGCTCGAGGGGGCAGCGGTGGCGGCCAATGGCAGGCAGGGCAGGGCGGCGAACAGTAGATAGTGGAGTTTCATGGCAATGTCCTTATGACGGCTTGTATTGTCTGCGACAGCGGAATACGCGTGACAATTCACTCGCGCTGCGTGCCAATGCTAGAGTCGCTTCTTTTCAAACCCCCGAGGATGGAACATGCGTGCGATTCTGCCGATGGCTGCGGCGCTGATGCTGGTTGGTTGTGCAGCTGCGACCATGGACACTGCCCGCGGCGGCAAGCCGACGGCGCAGCTCGACTCGCAGAAGGCGCCAGAGCTGGTGGCCCAGTGCATTCAGTACAGCTGGCAGGAAGAGAGGGTGTTCGGTGACGATGCCAGTGGCTACCTGCAACCGCGCAAGCAGGGCGGGTTGACGGTGTATACCCGTGAAGCCGAAGCGTTCGTGGACGTGTACCCGCAGGCCGGTGGCACGCGGGTCGACTACTACGCTCAGAAGCGCGACGGCGTGGCGCTGCAGCGCCGGGCAGCGGCAGCGACCTGCTTGTAAGGGTATTTGGCTACCCCTTTGGCGGACTGAGACAGCTGGTTTACATTTTTTTGCAAGGTAGTTCTGTCAGCCAGTGAGTGCGGCGTCTAGCATCAATTGCTCGCATTCAAGGAAGACACCATGGACCATTCCCTGCAACTCAACCGTGCCAGTTGGGACGAACGCGCTCCGCTGCATGCTGCCTCGAAGGACTACGCAATCGAACAGCTCGTTCGCGACCGCGACCGGCTGTCCGACACCGTGCGTTTTGATTTGCCATTGTTGGGCGATATCGACGGCCTTGATGTGATCCACCTGCAGTGCCACATCGGCACCGACACCCTCTCCCTGGCCCGCCTTGGCGCCCAGGTGTGCGGGTTGGACTATTCTGCCGCTTCGCTGGCCGAGGCCAGGGTGTTGGCAGCACGCTGCAGAACGTCTATCGAGTATGTCGAGTCTGATGTTTACGCGGCTGACAAGGCGCTGCCAGGGCGCACCTTCGATCTGGTCTACACCGGGATTGGCGCGCTCTGCTGGCTGCCTCGCATCGAGCCCTGGGCCCGTACCGTCGCGGCCTTGCTGAAACCGGGCGGGCGGCTGTTCCTGCGCGATGGCCACCCCATGCTGATGGCTGTCAACGAGGACCACCAGGACCGCTTGCAGCTCGAATACCCCTATTTCGAGCAGCAGGAGCCAACGGTGTGGCATAGCGACCAGACTTACGTCGAAACCGATCAGCGGCTGGCTCACAGCGAAACCCACGAATGGAACCACGGTCTTGGCGAGGTGATCAGTGCCTTGCTGAGCCACGGCCTGCACCTGACCAGGCTGGTCGAGCACCAGAGCATTCCCTGGGAGGCGCTGCCAGGGCAGATGATCAAGGGCGACGACGGCGAGTATCGCCTTCGCCAACAGCCCGCACGCCTGCCCCTGAGCTATACCCTGGTGGCGGTCAAAGCCTGATCAGGACAGAAAACCACCGTCGACGTTCAGCGCGGTGCCGGTGGTATAGCTGGAGGCATCGCTGGCCAGGTAGAGCACCGCGCCGGCCATCTCCTTAGGGTCGGCCACGCGTTTGAGGGGGATCTGCTGCAAGGCCGCGTTGAGAATGGCATCGTTCTTCACCAGCGCCGAGGCGAATTTGGTGTCCGTGAGGCCCGGCAGCAGGGCGTTGCAGCGGATACCGAACTGGGCGCACTCCTTGGCGAACACTTTGGTCATGTTGATGACCGCTGCCTTGGTTACCGAGTAGATACCCTGGAACAGGCCTGGCGAAACCCCGTTGATCGAGGCCACGTTGATGATGCTGCCGCCGCCATGTTCGCGCATCAGCTTGCCGGCCTCGACCGACATGAAGAAGTAACCGCGGATGTTGACGTCCACGGTTTTCTGAAAGGCGCCCGGGTCGGTGTCCAGCACGTTGCAGAATTGCGGGTTGGTGGCGGCGTTGTTGACCAGCACGTCCAGGCGCCCGAACTGTTCGCGGATGCCGGCAAACACGTGCTGGATCTGCTCCAGTTCACCGATGTGGCAGGCCACCGCCGTAGCCTTGCCACCTGCAGCGGTGATGGCGTCCGCCACTTGCTGGCAGCCCTCCAGCTTGCGGCTGGAAACGATCACGTGGGCACCTTGCTGCGCCAGCAAGTGCGCAATGGCCTCGCCAATGCCACGGCTAGCGCCGGAAACGAAGGCAATCTTGCCATCGAGGTCGAACAGGTGGGTCTTGGGCATGCTGTTTTCCTTGTGATCCGTGGTGGGCGGGGCTCAAAGGCTGGACTTGGCGATGACCTGCAGGGTCATCTGTTCCAGCAAGCGGTTCATGTGGATGAACTGGGCGAAGCGCTTGTCCTGGGTCTGGCCGTGGTAGTAGCGGTAGTAGATCTGCTGGACGATGCCGGCCAGGCGGAACAGGCCGTAGCAGTAGTAGAAATCGAAGTTTTCCAGGCGAATTCCGGCCCGCTCGGCGTAGTAGTCAACGAACTGCCGACGGCTGAGCATCCCTGGTGCATTGCTGGGTTGGCGGCGCATGAGTTGCACTGGGGCCGGGTCACCGGCTTCGATCCAGTAGGCGAGGCTGTTGCCCAGGTCCATCAAAGGGTCACCCAGGGTGGCCATTTCCCAATCCAGTACGCCGATGATGCGCATAGGGTTGTCCGCGTCGAGGATCACGTTGTCGAAGCGGTAATCGTTGTGCACGATGCCGGGCCGCGGGTGGTCGGCGGGCATTTTCTCGTGCAGCCAGGCGGTCACGTGTTGCCAGTGCGGCGCATCCGGTGTCAGGGCCTTCTCGTAACGGTTGGTCCAGCCTTCTACCTGGCGCTGCACGTAGCCTTCCGGCTTGCCCAGGTCGGCCAGGCCGCAGGCGCTGTAGTCCACCTGGTGCAGTTCGACCAGCCGATCGATGAAGCTTTTGCACAAGGTTTCGGTGCGCTCGGCATCCAGCTTGAGTTCAGCCGGAATGTCCGAGCGCAGGATGACGCCCTTGACCCGTTCCATCACATAGAATTCGCTGCCGATCAGGCTGGTGTCGGTGCAGTGTACGTAGGCCTTTGGGCAGTACGGGAAGCCGCTGTTCAGTTGGTTGAGGATGCGGAACTCGCGGCCCATGTCGTGGGCGGACTTGGCCTTCTGGCCGAACGGCGGGCGGCGCAGCACCAGGTCGCGACCAGAGTAGCTGACCAGGTAGGTGAGGTTGGAAGCACCGCCCGGAAACTGGCTGATGCTGGGCTGGCCATCAAGGCCGGCGATGTTGGCCTTCAGATAAGGATCGATGACGCCCGCGTCGAGCTCTTCGCCGGGGCGTGCCTGGGTGGACTGGTCGGTGAGCGTCATGCGTTTTCCTTATTCTCGATCGCAGGAACTATTGGCTAATCTAATGGCCTGCCCGTTATGGAACAAGCGTCCCAGGTGCGTAATAGGTGGGGGTGTTGCTGTACGATCAGCTGCCTTGATGCAGCCATTGATGGGTTGGGCAGGCAAAAAAAAACCGAAGCCGGTCAGGCTTCGGTTTTCGATCATGCGCTGTTCCCGGCCTTCAGGATGGGAACAGTTCGCTCAACTTCATCGACAACATCATGTCGCCTTCTACGCGCAGCTTGCCGCCCATGAAGGCCTGCATGCCGTCGGTTTCGCCACTGACGATGCCTTTCAGGGTTTCGCTGTCCATCACCAGGGTGCAGTTGGCATCCGGGTTTTCACCTTCCTGCAGTTCGCAGGTGCCGTCCTTGACGATCAGTGCGTAGTGCTTGTCTTCATCGGTGATGTTGAAGCCGAACACCAGGTCCAGGCCGGCGGCAGCGGATGGGTTGAACTTCTCTTGCATCTTTTTGACGGCATCAGCTACGGAGGTCATGGCGCATTCCTTATTGAGTGATTTACACGTCCCCGCAGGGACATAACTAGCCGGATTTATCGGTAAGTGACAAGCTCCGGCGCCCTCAACAGCTGCACATGGGCCTGGCTGTTGAAGGAAGCCAACGCCACGTCGCGGCCGCGAAACTTCAGCTGGCTGAGCGACGTGTTGATGATCTGCCAGTTCAGCGCGAACGCCTGGCTGGGGGTGATACGGGTCACCAGGTGGAGCAGGGCAGCAATGGTGCCCCCCGAGGTGAAGATAGCGATGTTGTCGCCGCTGCCGGCTGCATCCAGCACGCGTTGCAGGCCGGCGTGCACACGGCCGGTGAAGGCCTGCCAGGTTTCCAGGTCATCGTCGCCGTGCTCGCCATCGTGCCAGCGCTGCACCATCAGTGCGAACAGGCGCTGGAACTCACTGCGGTGCTCGGCACCGTTGCGCAGCACCTGCAGCGCATCGGGCTCTGCCGGCAGCAGCCCAGGCAGCATGGCCCGGATAACACCGTCGGCATCGAACTCGTTGAACGCCACGTCGGTCTCTACAGCGGGTACCGGGCAACCCGTGGCGTGCAAGGCCTGCAGCGCCAGGCGCGCGGTGTCCTGCTGGCGGCGCAGGTCCCCAGCTACGCAGCGGTCCAGCCGCACGCCGAGTTGGGCCAGGTGTTCGCCCAGCGCCAGGCTCTGACGTTCGCCCACTGGCGAAAGTACGTCGTAGTCAGCGGCACCGAAAGAGGCTTGGCCGTGTCGGATCAGGTAGAGGTTGCCCACGGAAGGTTCCGGCCTGTAGGAGGTTGCTGCGAGGTTAGGACGCGGCACAGAGGCTGTCAACGAAAAACATACAAGCGTTTGAAAAGGTTGTTTGAAAGATGTTGCCAGCGTTTGCGTACGCTGGCAGCACGCCAGATGCACCGGTATGCTTGCAACAGTTACGCGCCGTGATGGCGCTGGTATTTAAGGAGTCAACGTGGAGTTTCTTGCCGAATACGCAAGCTTTCTCGCCAAAACCGCCACCCTGGTCATCGCCATTCTGGTGGTGTTATCGGCCATCGCCGGGCTGCGTGGCAAAGGGCGGCGCAAATCGGGTGGGCAGTTGCAGGTCACCCGTCTGAACGAGTTCTACAAGGACCTGCGCGAGCGCCTGGAATCCGGCTTGCTCGACAAGGCCCAGCTAAAGGCGCTGCGCAAGCAGCAGGCCAAGGCGGAGAAACAACAGAAGAAGGGCAAAGGCAAGGCCGACGAGCAGGGCCGCGTGTTCGTCTTGGACTTCGATGGCGACATCAAGGCCTCGGCCACTGAAAGCCTGCGCAATGAAATCACTGCGCTGCTGACCCTCGCTACCGCACGCGATGAAGTGGTACTGCGCCTGGAAAGCGGCGGTGGCCTGGTGCACAGCTACGGCCTGGCCGCCTCCCAGCTGGCGCGCATTCGCCAAGCAGGCATCCCGCTGACCGTGTGCATCGACAAGGTGGCTGCCAGCGGTGGTTACATGATGGCCTGTATCGGCGACAAGATCGTCAGTGCGCCATTCGCCGTACTGGGTTCGATCGGCGTGGTAGCGCAACTGCCCAACGTCAATCGCTTGCTGAAGAAACACGACATCGATTTCGAGGTGCTGACCGCCGGCGAATACAAGCGCACCTTGACCGTATTTGGCGAAAACACCGAGAAAGGCCGGGAGAAGTTCCAGGAAGACCTCGACATCACCCACCAGTTGTTCAAGGACTTCGTTGCCCGCTATCGCCCGCAATTGCACATTGACGAAGTGGCTACCGGTGAAGTGTGGCTAGGTGTGGCGGCCCTCAACCGCCAGTTGGTGGATACCCTGCAGACCAGCGACGAGTACCTGAGCGAACGTGCCCGCAACGCCAACCTGTTCCACCTGCACTATGCCGAGCGTAAAAGCCTGCAGGAGCGAATCGGCGTGGCAGCCAGTGGCGCGGTGGAGAACACCTTGGTGGGTTTGTGGAGTAAACTCGGCCGCCTGCGCTAACACCTTGAACCCGTTGAAATTTTTTTTCGTCGAGGGGGTTGCAAGGTTAAAAGAATGAAGACATAATGGCGCCCATCGAAACGCAGCGAACTTTGAAAAAGGTTCAGTGTTTCAAGGGGATAGCAAAGCGCAAGCTGCTATGTCCGACTTTGAGGCCGAGTAGCAAAGTGGTTATGCTCCGGATTGCAAATCCGTCTACGCCGGTTCGATTCCGACCTCGGCCTCCACCATTCGAAAGCCCCGCAGATTAACGTCTGCGGGGTTTTTATTTGCGCGTCAAAAAATGCCAAACGTTCCTAAACTAATGGCAGCCCTACGGCTAATGCCTGTCAGTTAAGCGTTACTGGGGCTGCTTTGCAGCCCTTCGCGGGCACGCCCGCTCCCACACGTTTCAAGCGCTGAACTCAAGAAATGCGCGCCCCCCTGTGGAAGCGGGCGTGCCCGCGAAGGGCCGCAAAGCGGCCCCAAATTACGTAACTGACAGGCATTAGCCCTACGCCTGATTGCGTACTGCTGAGCCCCGGCCAAGACGCTGTCTTGGGCCCCTTACGAGGCGCACGTGCGGGCTGGCCGAAATCAAGCTGTTGCTGGCATGCTTGTCTGCGCACGAAAGGGAGCAAAGGGTGCCCGTAATGAATCGTTCTTGCACTACCTACTACTTGGAAATGACTTCGGCTTCAGACCTGCAGGCGAAGCCCCAGCGGCATGACTTACAGATTATCGAGTGCGAAGTGCCTCAGGCGCTATTCAACAAATTCCTCTACCAGCTCGTAGGCGCGTCCTGGGAATGGGGCGATCTTGATACCTGGCGTGACGCCGATTGGCAGGCACTCGTTGAGCAGGATTGCCATCGAACGTGGGTTGCCTACCACCGAGGTGCAATTGCCGGCTACTACGAGCTTTATCGTCCCGATGGCCGTAACAGTGAGATCCGATATTTCGGGCTGGCGCCGCAGTTCATAGGGAGCGGGTTCGGCGGGGCGCTGTTGAGCCACGCCGCCCTATCTGCATGGGAGTGGCCTGGCACAGAGCGGGTATGGGTGCACACGTGCACACTTGACCATCCTGCTGCCCTTCAAAATTATCAGGCACGGGGATTCCGCATTTACAAGCAGGTGGAGGAAGCAGGCTAATGAGCGCCTGCGAAGCGGGAAGCCCGGCTACCCGCTTCAAAACCCCAGGTCCCCCTGACGGTCCCGATCATTGGCAGGTTCTATCAACTCCGCCCCCTCGTTGCGAACATTGCCCACTGCTTTTCCAACCGGAAACCAGCGGAAATCCTGTGCGGGGCGGCAGCCTTTTTCGATGATCGTCGCCGCACGTTGCGCCGATGTGGCGGGGTCCAGCCATTCCCTTGCCAATTGCGGCGTCAGCACCAGAGGCTTTCGGTCGTGGATGTCGATAAGCCCCTGGTCTGCGGCTGCAGTGATGATCACGAAGCCATCGCGCTCATCCGGAGCCACGCCGTGGTGCACCTCTGCCAGCGCCGCAAAGAAAAGCGGGCCGCCGTCGGCACTGGTGATGTAGCAGGGCTGCTTGCGCTTTGGGTCCGCTGGGTCCGCGAGCCACTCAAACCAACCATTGGCAGGCGCCAGGACTCTGCCGTTCGGCCAAAGCGCCTTGAAGAACTTACCTGTCACTGCCGTCTCGGCTCGAGCATTGATCGGATCCGGGCGCTTGCCTTTGGCCCAGGCAGGCGACCAACCCCACTTGACCCGGTCCACGTACAAACCGTCACCACGCTGGCGAACGAGTTCCACGCGCGTGGACGGCGCAACGTTGTAGCGGTTGATCGGCTCGTGGTCGTAGCCATTGATCACCACCAGGTCCAGCGCGAGCTGGCGCAGGTAGTGATCCATCGACTCGTAGATTGAATAGCGCCCGCACATAATCCACCTCTCGTCCGTCAGAATTTTCGCCGTGCGTGATTGACCGCATGCCCAATGCCGGATTTACTGTATATGCATACAGTTTGCATTGGACCTTCCGTCATGACCATCACCTATCTCGGTCCGCCGATTGGCGGCACCGAATCCTTCCCGCAGTACTCGTTCCACGTTCCGGCCGGTTTCCCTTCGCCTGCCGCAGACCACCTGGAAGGCCATATTTCCCTGGATGAGCTGTTCGACATCCGCGCACCCCATGTGTATCTGGTGAAAGTTGAAGGCGACAGCATGCAAGGCGCTGGCATCTACTCAGGTGATCTGGTCATCGTAGACCGTGGCCGTGAGGCGGAGCACGGCGACATCGTCATTGCCGCGGTCAACTGCGAGCCGGTGTGCAAGCGCCTGCACCGCCGCGACGGGGTGGTGATCCTCAAGTCTGAAAACCCCGCTTACCCGGCGCGGTACATCATGGAAGGGGATGACTTCGTGGTATGGGGCGTTGTGCGTTACAGCGTTCGTGACCATGCGCAGTGACCCGGTTTTCGCGCTCATCGACTGCAATGCGTTCTACGCGAGCTGCGAGCGTGTGTTCAGGCCCGACCTGGCCAAGACCCCGATCGTGGTGCTGAGCAACAATGACGGCTGCGTGATTGCCAGGTCATACGACGCAAAACCCTTCGTGAAGATGGGCGAACCGTATTTCCAGGCCAAGGACAAATTACGCCGCCACGGCATCAAGGCCTTCAGCAGCAATTACGCGCTGTATGGCGACATGAGTGAGCGCGTCATGTCGCTGATCGAGTCGATGGTGCCTGCCGCCGAGGTCTACAGTATCGACGAGTGCTTCGCTGACCTGTCCGGAATTCAGGGCGACCTGACCCTGTTTGGGCGAAATGTGCGTTCAAGAGTCTTTCAATGCACGGGCATCCCGGTTGGCGTTGGCATCGCCGGTACGAAGACGCTCGCCAAGCTGGCCAACCATACGGCCAAGCGCATACAGGCCCAGACGGGTGGGGTTGTGGACATTACCGATGCGTTCAAGCGCGACTGGGTGCTCCGCAATACCAAGGTGAAGGAGGTGTGGGGTGTTGGCCGGCGGATGGCCGCCCACTTCGAGGCAATGGGCATTCATACGGCGATGGACCTGGCCAGGGCCGATGCCTGGACGCTGCGACGCAAGTTCAGCGTGGTCGTGGAGAAAACGGCCCGGGAGCTGGCCGGTACGCCCTGCCTTGAGCTGGATGAGGTCGAGCCGCCGAAGCAGGAAATATGCTGCAGCCGCATGTTCGGCAGGCGGCTTGCTGACCTGGCGCCGATCAAGCAGGCAGTGGCCACCTACGTTGGCCGTGCGGCGGAAAAGTTGCGTGCCCAGGGTTCGCTGTGCAAGCGCATGCGCGTCAGTATCCGCACCGGCATGTTCAACCCGCAGGAGCCACACCACGCCCAGGGAGCATTGGTGGAGCTGCCCTATCCGACCTGCGACACACTGCTCATGACCGGGCTGGCTACGGCAGCGGTCGAGCAAATCTTCCGCCCTGGGTTTCGCTACAGCAAGGCCGAGGTGCTGTTGATGGACCTTCGACAACCGGGCGAATTTTCAGAAGATCTTTTTGCCCTGAAGCAGTCGGTGGCGTGCGACCGATTGATGGCGGTCATGGACGACATCAATGAGCGCTGGGGGAGGGGTACAGTGCGCACTGCCAGTGTGCCCGCGGTGCCGGATTGGGGCATGAAGAGGGAGATGATGAGCCAATCCTACACGACGCGAATTGACCAGTTGTGGAAGGTAAAATGCTGAGTCGCGCCTCGGCTTGAGTTCTCCGCAGGCTAAAAGCCTGCGGAGGGTACGTCGGTTAGCTCAAAACCCTGTTTGACCGTTGTTGTACAGGATGGTGTAAGAGTCATCGGTTCTTGGCTCTATCATGATGGGCATGCCGAACAGCTCGCCTCGGCATTGGCATTCACTGATCTTGCAGCGAGGCACATCACCTCGCCTGAACGCCCTCCATAAGGCCTCATCGTGTATCAGGATGCGCTTGACCAAGTTCCCTGGCGCCTCGCTGACCTGCGCAACGTAGTGGTCAAGATCACAACCGAAATACGGTATGGTAACTTCTTGTACAAAGCCGATATTCACGCCATGCTTCTCGAGATCCTTCCTGATACGCTCGATCACCTCTTCTGCTTCACTTTTTATCATGATGGGTATCTCACGTTGCGTGTGTTCATCAAGAACTTTAGCTCACGCGGCGGTGATGCCCTGGTCACTCTGTCGGATTTTTGTGCGCAGCAGCGAGTAACGTAGCGCTAGCCTTCTGGCAGGCTCGTTCCACAGATGAATTCCTTCGACCCCAGCCGGTGTGACCCATGCTCGACCACATAGCCCGCGCCGCGCCGCCGCGCCTCTGCCTGTGCTGTTTGCTGGTCGGCATAGACATCGACAAAATGCCAGGGGTAGCGGTCTCTTAGTACACCCCATCCAAGCACCCAGCCTGGACGGTTGGGGTCTTGTGGAAGAATTCTGGCCAGGCTGCGAATGGTCATTGCTGTCTCCTGCAAGTACAAGCCGTACAGACCATTCAAAACCCTCACGTCGAACAGTGCGAGATTTTTCTTTGAACCTGGTATGCCGGTGATCGGTCAGCTTCACTGAAGGGAGTGGTCTGTATCAGGGTATTTCCCAGCGTACTGTTGAAATGTTTCTCAGCTATGGTTGAACGTAAGCGATGTTCACCAACGACGGAGTCAGGAATGGATTATTCCAGCATGGTTGAATCGTTGGACAAGATTCTCAAGGAAGCGGCTGCCGATTGCCTGCATGAGGGTGGGCCAGCCAGCCAAGTGTTTGCCGGTACTGGCAATCATCAATGTATTCGTAGCCATGCGTGCGCAACGTCGCCACTCGTGGACGGGGTGACCCCTTTGCTACAGGGCATGAACGCGCGGTCGAACTTGAGCGTTGCCCCAATGGGCAGAAACTGACCGGTGGAAGCGAAGCCCGCAACGGATTGTCTGCGGGCTGTGCAGTGGTAATCTTCGTCGCGTAGTCAGCAGGTCAACCTTCGAACTGGATCACCATGCGGCCTTTGATCTTGCCTTCCAGCATCTCGTCGAAGATCTGGTTGATGTCTTCGATCGGCCGGAGTGTCACCTTGGGCACGACTTTGCCTTCTGCGGCAAACTGGAAAGCCTCCTGCAAGTCTTGGCGGGTGCCCACCAGCGAGCCGACTACTTCGATGCCGTCCAGTACCAGGCGGGGGATGTTCAGGTTCATGGCTTCGGAGGGCAGGCCGACCGCAACCAGGCGGCCACCGGCACGCAGGGCGTCTACCGCCGAGTCGAATGCGGCTTTGGCTACTGCCGTAACCACGGCTGCATGGGCACCACCGGTCTTGGCCTGAATGACTTTCGCTGCATCCTCTGTGCGGGGGTTGACCACCATGTCGGCGCCCATCTCACTGGCGAAGCGCAGTTGCTCGTCGTTGACGTCGATGGCAATCACTTTGGCGTTGAACACATTCTTCGCATATTGCAGGGCCAAATTGCCCAAGCCACCGAGGCCATAGATGGCTATCCACTGGCCGGGGCGAATGTTGGAGCTTTTCACGGCCTTGTAGGTGGTGACGCCGGCGCAGGTGACGCTGCTGGCCGCTGCAGAGTCGAGGCCATCAGGCACCTTGACCGAGTAGTCGGCCTTGACGATACAGGCCTCGGCCATGCCGCCGTCGACGGTGTAGCCGGAATTCTTCACTTCGCGGCACAGTGTTTCGTTGCCACTGGTGCAGTATTCGCAATGCCCACAGCCCTGGTAAAACCAGGCAACGCTGGCGCGGTCGCCGGGCTTGAGCGAAGTGACACCGGGGCCTACCTCCTGAACCACTCCAATGCCTTCGTGACCCAGCACGACACCGGTCTTGTCACCGAAGTCGCCATTTTTGACATGCAGGTCGGTATGGCATACCCCGCAGCATTGCATCTTCAGCAGCGCTTCGCCGTGTTCCAGTGGGCGCAGGGTTTTCTCGACAACGTCCACGCGACGGCCTGGCGCAACAACAGCAGCTTTCATAGGAGCCTCCGTGTCTATCCGAATGAGCTTGGGTGATGGCCGGATCAGCATAGACCTTGCGCGCGAGGGGAAAACTGCTCCAGATCATGAGGGTGAGCAGCCACAGGCTGTCGAACAAAGAAAAGCCCGCGGCAAATGTGCGGCGGGCTGCAAGAACGTACGGAGCGGAGTCAGTGTGCGCAAGCAGATGTCGGTATTTCGTGAAGCGCAGGTGATCAGCCTGTCATTTGGGGCGGAGTCATTGGCGGGGCGAAAAAAAGCCCGCCATGAAGGCGGGCAAGCAACGTTTGAAGGGAGAGCCTGCAGATTGGGCCGGTGGCATTAACGGTGCATTAATAGCCCCCATTGACCCGGCACCTCGATCGGCCTATACAGGCCTGCCAACACTTCAGGAGCCAGCATGCGCGACCAAGACGACCTTCACGAGCCGGAGCACGATCATCTGCTCGATCACGAATTCCTCTATGGCGACGACGTGGAACACGAGGCGGACGCCCAGGGCGCCGAAGATGAGCTGGAGGAAGACGAAACGCCGGGTGACTTCGATGACCTTGATGAAGAGCGGCTCGAGCACCCGGCGTGGTTCGATGACTGCGACGACTGACTCAGCGCCCGTCTACGGAGAAGCGCCCAGGGCCGCTCACGGCCAATAGCAGCAGGCCACCCATAATGGCCATGTTCTTCAGGAACTGGGTCATGTTGGCACTGCGTTCGGGGTCGACCATGTTCCAGAAAGGGTGGCCGATCAGCGCGGTGCCCAGCACGAACAGCGCGAACAGCGCTGCCAGTGGCCGGGTATAGAAGCCAACGATCAGCAGGATGGCGACCACGAACTCCATCAGTACCGCAATTGCCGCCGCCAGCATCGGGGCGGGGGCACCCAGGGAGGTCATGTAGGCGACGGTCCCGTCGAAACCGGTCAGTTTGGCCCAGCCTGACAAGACGAACAGGATCATCAACAGCACGCGGGCAAGCAGGATGATGATGTCGCGTTGACCATCGAATAGGGAGTAGCGCATGGCGGCGTTCCAGTGGACGAATGTATGCTCCACTTTAGCAGCTGCGCAAAACATTGCTGCCAGACGCTAAAAAGGCGCCATGCAGGCGCCTTTTCAGGGGAATTTGGTGCGAGTGGCGGGACTCGAACCCGCAAGGCTCACGCCGACAGATTTTAAGTCTGCTGTGTATACCAATTCCACCACACTCGCACGCTTGAAGGGGTCGTGAACGACCGGCTCGCTTCTAAGCAGAAGGGCTTTGCAATCAAGCGCGCTTTATAACCCATTGTTATAGTTGAGTCAACCGCAGCACCTATGATCTACAGATGAGAGGGCAGTTGTAAGGGGCAATTGACACGTTGCAGTCATTAAGCCACTGTTACCGATTGGTTGGATTCAAGAGTGTCAAGGGATGGCTCAAGGCTGGGCACACCGGGTTACGTTCATTTTGTCCTTCCTGCTGTGCCAGTGGAGTATGCATGGTTTCAGCTGATAGCATCGACCACCCCGACATGCCCGCCCACCGTTATGAACAGCTGGTTCAATCGGTGGTGGACTATGCCATCTACATGCTCGACCCTTCTGGGCATGTGGTGTCGTGGAATGCAGGCGCGCAACGGATCAAGGGTTACCGCGCCGACGAAGTGGTCGGCCGGCACTTTTCGCTGTTTTTTACCCCGCAGGACTGCGCTGACGGCCGCCCTGAGTGCCTGCTGCGCCAGGCGCTCGAGCAGGGTGTGGCACAGGATGAAGGCTGGCGGGTACGCAAGGATGGCACGCAGTTCTGGGCGTTGGCCGCACTGGATGTGATTCGCGACGAAGACGGCCAGATCGTCGGCCTTGCCAAGGTCACTCGTGACATTACCGACCGTCGTGAGTCTGCCATGCAACTGGATGCCATGCGCGCCCAGCTGTTCCAGGCGCAGAAGCTTGAGGCGCTTGGCCAGTTGACTGGTGGCCTGGCGCACGACTTCAACAACATGCTGACCATCATTCTCAGCTCGGCACGCCTGGCGCAGACTACCCAGGACCCGGTGCGGGCGCAGCGCATGCTGCAGCACATCATCGATGCCGGACAGCGCGGCACCGAGCTGACTCAGCAATTGCTCAGCTTCGCCCGCCACCGCCAGCTCGATGTGGCCAGTGTTGCACCGGCTGCCCTGGTTGCCGCCACCCGTGGCCTGCTGGAGCATGCGTTACCCAGTGCGATCACGCTGGCGGTGGTGCTGCAACCGGACCTGCCGCTGATCGAAGTCGATGCCGGGCAGCTGCAAATGGTCTTGCTCAACCTGTTGTTCAATGCCCGCGACGCCATCACCGGCAATGGCCATATCGACCTGAGGGTGGAGTTGGTCGAGTTGGCCGGCGAGGTAGAAGGACTGCACGGCCGCTTTGTGTGCTTTGGGGTGGAGGACAGTGGCGAGGGTATCGCGCCCGAAGTGCTGCCACGCATCTTCGAGCCATTTTTCACCACCAAGCCCTTTGGCAAGGGTACTGGCCTGGGCCTTAGCCAGGTGTACGGCTTCGCCAGGCAGAGCGGTGGCGCTATTTGTGTCGATAGCGCGCCGGGTCGTGGAACTTGCATGCAACTTTATCTGCCAATGTATCAGAATCAGGCACTCAGCCCACTCGACAGGTAGACAACATGGCACAGGCACTCAGGCGGCTGATAACGGGCATCGACGGGCTCGATGCGTTGCTCAGGGGTGGCCTGGTGGCTGGCGCCTCCTACATCGTTCAAGGGCCACCGGGTGCGGGCAAGACCATTCTTGCCAACCAGCTGGCCCATAACCACGTGCGTGACGGTGGTCGGGTGCTGGTGGCTACCTTGCTCAGCGAGTCACATGAACGCTTGTTCCAGTACCTGTCGACGCTCGCGTTCTTCGACCCGGGGTTGATTGGTGACCAGATCCAGTTCGTCAGCGCTTTCGACACACTGGAACAGGAAGGGCTGGAGGCTGTGGTGCGCTTGCTGCGCCAGGAAATCACCCGGCAAAAGGCCAGCCTGCTGATCGTCGACGGCGTGCTCAATGCCCGCGCCCGTGCACACACCACGCTCGACACCAAGAAGTTCGTCTCCGAACTGCAAGGCCACGCGGCGTTCGCGGGTTGTACCGTGTTGCTGCTGACCAGCGCCCGGCTGGAGGAGGGGAGCCCTGAGCACACCATGGTCGATGGGGTCATCGAGCTGGGTGAGCAGTTACTGGGCAGCCGTGCCGTGCGCCATGTCCAGTTACGCAAAACCCGCGGCAGTGGGGCGTTGTCGGGGCGCCACGAGTGCCTGATCGACGAAGCCGGCATGCACGTGTTTCCGCGCCTGGAAGCGCTGTTCAGCCAACCCAGCCAGGTCGCCGGCGGCAATGTGGGGCGCGTCACCAGCGGGGTACCCACGTTCGATGAAATGCTCGGCGGCGGGCTGGCGAACGGTTCGGTCAGCTTGTTGATCGGCCCGTCCGGTATTGGCAAGAGCTCGTTGTGCCTGGCGTTTCTTGGCGTCAGTACCGCGCAAGCGCCAGGCTTGCATTTCGGCTTCTATGAAACGCCCGAGCGCCTGCGCAGCAAGGCCGCATCGCTGGGGTACGACTTTGCCGCGATGGAGCAAAGCGGCAGTTTGCAATTGTGTTGGCAACCCACCACAGAGGGGTTGCTCGACCAAGTGGGCGCGCGGCTGCTGGAGCGGGTCGCCGCACTGGGCAGCAAGCGCGTGGTGATCGACAGCCTGGGGGCATTCAGCCGCCTGGCCACCGACCCGGCCCGCCTCAATGCGTTCTTTCGCGCGTTGACCGGTGAGCTGCGCGCGCGCGGCGTCAGCGTGATGCTGACCTGGGAAATGCGCGATATTTTCGGCGCCGAGATCAGCGCACCGGCGCCGGACCTGTCGAGCATCGTCGACAACCTGATGCTGATGCGCTTTGTGGAACTGGACTCGCAGCTGCGGCGTATGCTGTCGATCCTCAAGGTGCGTGACAGCCACCATGACCCGGCCTTGCACGAGCTGCTGATCGGGCCCCAGGGCATAACGCTACACAAGGCATTCGCCGGCAACAGCGGGGTGCTTTCGGGTACGCCGGTGCCGCAGGACGGCGGGTGACAGGCGGGGCAATGAACACCATTCTGATCGTCGATGACGAATACCTGATCGCCGATATCCTGGCCTTCGCCCTGGAGGATGAAGGTTACGAGGTGAAAAAGGCCATCAACGGCAAGAAGGCGCTGGAAATGCTTGTGGCCGAGAGCGTGCAGTTGGTGATCACCGACTACATGATGCCGGTGCTCAATGGCGAGGAGCTGGTGCGCGCCATGCGTGACTGCTCGGCGCTGCGCGAGGTGCCAGTCATTCTCATGAGTGGCGCACAGGCCAACCAGGTCTGTCCTACCCTGGTCGACGCCATTTTCGACAAGCCATTCGACATGGACAAGATGATTGCGAAGGTGCGTCAGCTACTGGCAACGTGAAGCCTGCGGCCGAGCGCATCCATGCGCTTGGTCGGCCGGGATTCACTGTGAATCGTCGTGCTTTTCCGGGGCTGGGCTGCCTGCCTGGATGCGCTTGAAGATCTCTTCCCGATGGACCTGTACATCTTTCGGTGCATCGATACCGATCCTCACCTGCATCCCTTTGACGCCCAGAATGGTGACTTTGATGTCATCGTTGATGACGATACTTTCGCCAACCTTACGGGTGAGTATCAGCATGTAGTTCTCCTTGGTGATAATAAAGTCCGCATGGCTAACTGCCGCGGCGGCGGGAGCGGGTCCCTGTTCCTTCTCATTAAAGACGCTTTCGGCGGATAGTAATTCCCCGACAGAAAAATTCTGTTGCGTACCTTCACTTGCAGGTGCCAAAGCAAACCGTCAGCGATTTGTCGGCCAAGGTGCTCGGTGGCAAGAATAGGGCCGTTGGCGGCCAATGGGAAATTTCTTCGCATCATGGATTAAATAGACAGGCTTAATGACCGTCCTGTTCCTCTAGGGCTTGAAGAAATACCAGCAAAGCCACCTCTTCAGGGTCCAGGCCTTTGCGTATGCGGTGCTTTGGCAAATCCGCCAGGCGGCCCAGGGCGTAGTGTTCGAGTACGGCGGGGTGGATGTAGCAGCGGCGGCAGACCGCCGGGGTATTGCCCAGGCGCGTGGCCACCTGGCGAACGATGGCGGCCACCTGGCGTTTGGCCTCGGCCTCCGGTTCCCAGGCCAATGGCCTGAGCAGGTCCAGCGCCAGGCTGCTGCCAGCCCAGGTGCGGTAGTCCTTGGCGGTGAAGTCGGCACCTGTGAGTTGCTGCAGGAACTGGTTGACCTCGGCCGAGCCGACGCTATGGCGCTGGCCGTCGGCATCCAGGTACTGGAACAGTGCCTGCCCGGGCAGTTCCATGCAGCGCTTGAGCAGGTTGGCCAGGCGCCGGTCATTGAGGGTGACGTTGTGCTCGACACCGCGCTTGCCGCGGAACTGGAAGCGAATGCTGCTGCCCTTGACCTCTACGTGGCGGTTGCGCAGGGTGGTCAGGCCGTACGACTGGTTGTCGCGCAGGTAGCGCTGGTTGCCAATGCGGATCAGCGTGTGGTCCAGCAGGCTCACCACCAGTGCCATGACCTTTTCCCGGTCCAGCCCTGGGCGTGCCAGGTAGGTTTCCAGTTGTGCGCGCAGTTTCGGCAAAACCTGGGCGAAGGCCAGCATGCGGCCGTACTTGTGCTGGTCGCGCAGTTCGCGCCATTGCACATGGTAGCGGTATTGCTTGCGGCCACGCGCATCACGGCCGGTGGCCTGCAGGTGGCCCTGGGGGTCGGCACAGATCCACACGTCGGTGTAGGCCGGTGGGATCACCAGGGCGGCAATGCGCGCCAGGGTGTCCTTGTCGCGGACCCGTTCGCCATCGGCGTCCAGGTAGATGAAGCGGTCGCGCCAACGGCGCCGGGTCAGGCCTGGCTGGCTGTCTTCGACATAGTGCAAACTGCGCGGCAGAGGGCAGTCGAGCATGGTGTTTGGCCTCGATCAGATCACTGATCAATGGACAACACGCGTGTCAGGTATGCTCAGCCCAGTAGCGCCACCGATTTGATCTGGGCGTACACGACCTGCCCTGCGTGCAGGGCGAGCTGCTCTGCCGAAAACCGGGTAATGCGCGCGAGCAGCAGGTTGCCGCCAGCGTCCAGGCTGACCAGTACATGCGCCGGGTTGGCCGCGGGGCGGGTTTCGCGCACCTGTACCGGCAAACGGTTGAGGATGCTCGAGGTGCTGTCAGCTGTCAGTGCCAGGCTTACGTCACGCGCCTGCACCTTGACCCGCAAGGTGTCGCCCATGGCCCGGGGAGCATGGGCGATGCGTAGCAAGGGCCCATGTTCGCCGGGCAGGCGCAGGTCGAGCAGGTCGTAGTGCGGGTCGTGCCCCACCACCCGGCCTTCGCACACCACCCCGGCGTCATCGTCCTGGGCCAGCGGCAGATCGAGGCGGGCAAGGGTTTCGCCAATGGGGCCGCTGGCCACTGCGCGGCCGTGTTCCAGCAGCACCAGGTGGTCAGCCAGGCGTGCCACCTCGTCTTGTGCGTGGCTGACATACACCAACGGGATGTCCAGCTCACCGTGCAGGCGTTCCAGGTAGGGCAGTATCTCGCGCTTGCGTGGGCCGTCGAGGGCGGCCAGCGGCTCATCCATCAATAGCAGCTGCGGGCTGCTGAGCAGGGCGCGAGCGATGCCAACCCGCTGCGCCTCACCACCCGACAGGGTCGCGGGGCGGCGATCCAGCAAATGGCCGATACCCAACAGCTCGCTGGCCTGGCTCAGGCTGACTTTGCGTTCGGCGGCCGCCAGGCGGCGCCAGCCGAATTCCAGGTTGGCGCGCACCGACAGGTGCGGGAACAGGCTGGCCTCCTGGAATACGTAGCCCACCGGGCGTAGGTGGGGAGGGCGGAAATAACCACGGCCGCTGTCCTGCCAGACCTCGCCGTTGACCTCGACATAGGCGTTGGCAGCCCGCTCCAGCCCCGCCAGGCAGCGCAGGCAAGTGGTCTTGCCAGAGCCGGACTGGCCGAACAGGGCGCTGATGCCGCGGCCGGGCAGGTGCAGGTCTACGTCCAGGGTAAAGTCGTCACGTGCCAGGTTCAGGCGCGCCACTATCGATGCAGTCATCTCAGCTCCAGCCGGCTTTACCGCGGCGCCCGGTGTACAGCAACAGCAGCACCAGGAACGAGAACACCAGCATGGCGCCGGCCAGCCAGTGTGCTTGTGAATATTCCATGGCCTCTACGTGATCGAAGATCTGTACCGAAACCACACGCGTCTTGTCGGGGATGTTGCCACCGATCATCAGCACCACACCGAATTCACCCACGGTGTGGGCGAAACCGAGAATGCTGGCGGTGACGAAACCGGGGCGCGCCAGCGGCAGCACGACATGGAGGAAACAGTCCCACGGGCTGGCGCGCAGGGTGGCCGCGACTTCCAGCGGGCGCTGGCCGATGGCGGCAAAGGCGTTCTGCAACGGCTGGACCACGAAGGGCATGGAGTAGACGGTCGAACCAATGACCAGGCCAGTGAAGCTGAACACCACGGTGCCCAGGCCCATGGCCTGGGTGGCCTGGCCGAGCCAGCCGTGGGGGCCCAGGGCGATCAGCAGGTAGAAGCCGATGACGGTCGGTGGCAGCACCAGCGGCAGCGCCACCACCGCGCCCACCGGCCCGCGTAGCCAGGAGCGCGTGCGCGCCAGCCACCAGGCGACCGGCGTGCCGATGATCAGCAGGATCACCGTGGTCAGGCTGGCCAGTTTGACGGTCAGCCAGATGGCACCCAGGTCACTGGCATCCAGCGGCATCAGATTTCATAACCGTAGGACTTGATCAGGGCGGCGGCCTTTGGCCCCTTCAGGTATTCGATCAGGGCCTTGGCGGCAGCGTTGTCCTTGCCTTTGTCGAGCAGTACGGCGTCCTGGCGGATCGGGTCGTGCAGGTTGGCCGGTACGATCCAGGCCGAGCCTTGGGTCACTTTACCGTCCTTGAAGATTTGGGACAGCGCGACAAAACCCAGTTCGGCATTGCCGGTGGAGACGAACTGGAAAGCCTGGGTGATGTTCTGGCCTTCGACGATCTTGCCTTTGGTGGCCGCGGTAAGCTGCAGTTTGTCCAGTACCTGGGTGGCGGCCAGGCCGTATGGCGCGGCCTTGGGGTTGGCGATGGCCAGGTGGCTGAATGCGTTTTGTTTCAGCACCTCGCCCTTGGCGTCGACGTAGCCTTCTTTCGCCGACCACAGCGCCAGGGTGCCGATGGCGTAGGTGAAGCGCGAACCGGGGACGATCTGCTTTTCTTCCTCGAGCTTTTTCGGGGTTGTGTCATCGGCGGCAAGGAACACCTCGAAGGGCGCGCCGTTCTTTATCTGGGCGTAAAACTGCCCCGTGGCGCCGTAAGCCGCGACCAGTGTATGGCCGGTGTCGTGTTCGAAGTCCTTGGCAATGGCCTGGATGGGCGCCGTGAAGTTCGCCGCGACGGCCACTTGAACCTCGTCGGCCCAGGCGGTGTTGAAGGCAAACAGACTGGCCATGGCAGTGAAGGCCAGGTAAGACGGGCGGATACGCATGCAGGCAGCTCCTTGAGGTATCGTTATATTCACAACTATATAGCGATAGGCCAGTTGCCGGGAAGGGCTGCTGGGTGCATTCGCAAGGATGGTTTGATTACGGGCTAACGAAAGGTTGCCGCAGGCCGCACAGGCGCGGTCTACCCGGCAACCCTGGCCAGTGCCTTGGCCGCGATCTCTCGGGTCAGCGCCTCGGCCGGCATACGCCGCCCCAACCGCAACGCCTGCCCTGACCACAAGTTGCTGAAGTCGCTGTTGCCCTGCGGCTCGGTGATTGCCCTTAACGGCATCAATGCCCCGCCCGCCAGCGGAAACGCTGGTGCCAGCGCGCTCATCGGCCCCAGCTCGCGCATGATACGGTTGTTGATGCCGCGGGCGGGGCGGCCGGTAAACAGGTTGGTCAGCGCCGTGTCACTGGCAGGCGCACTGTCCAGCGCCTGCCGATGTGCTGGCGAAACCTTGGCCTCGGGGCAGAACAGGTACGCCGTGCCGATCTGCACGGCAGATGCGCCCAGGGCCAGGGCCGCCACCAGGCCGCGATGGTCAGCGATGCCACCGGCGGCGATGACCGGCAGGCGGACCGCGTCGGCCACCTGCGGTACCAGGGCAAAGGTGCCGATCTGGCTGGTGATGGCGTCGCTGAGAAACATGCCGCGATGGCCGCCGGCTTCATAACCCATGGCGATGATGGCGTCACAGCCGTTGCGCTCCAGCCAGACGGCCTCCTGCACGGTAGTGGCGGTGCAGAGCACCTTGGCACCGCTGGCCTGTACCCGTTGCAGCAGGTCGGCCTGGGGCAAGCCGAAGTGGAAGCTCACCACTTCCGGCCGCAGTTGTTCGACCAGTTGGCAACTCGCCTCATCGAAAGGCGCACGGTTCGAGACCGGGGTGGGCGCCGCGAAATCCGCCCCCACTTCGCTGTAGTAGGGGGCGAGCGCCTGCTTCCAGCGCGCGTCGCGCTCGGCGTTGGGCGCGGGTGGCTGATGGCAGAAAAAGTTCAGGTTCAATGGGCGCCCCGGGCAGCCGGCGCGGAATGCAGCAATTTCGGCGCGCACCTGCTCACCGTTGAGCATGGCGCAGGGCAGGGCGCCCAGGCCGCCGGCCGAGCCCACCGCAATGGCCATGGCCGAGCCGGTTGCCCCCGCCATGGGGGCCTGCAGAATGGGCAACTCGATGCCCAGCAGGTCGAGGATGCGGCGGTCGGGCCAGTGGCGCATGCGAGGTCTCCTTGCGCTGGGCGAACGGTGCGGCGGCTACTACTACAGGGCCTTGCTGACCTGAATGTCGCTGATCTTGTCGGCGTCTTCACCATGGATTTTGCGCAAGGCTTCGAGGGCTTGCGCTTGCGAGGCGTCGGGCATCAGCGCGAAGTCCCAGCGACGCTGGCCGTCGAGTTTGTATTTGATCACGTACTTGATGGTCTGGGTCATGGTGGCCTTATCTGAGTTTCGACGACGAGCGACGGATGATTTTGATCTTGTGGGTCAGGGTGGGCTTGCGGGTAACCGAGATCGGGCGGGTGGTCACGGTATCGATGGTGATATTCCAGAACCCGGTGCTGGGCACGGTGATCTTCGCAGGAAACTTCTCGAAGTGGCCGCCGTGGTAGGTATGACGGCCGCCGTTCTTGAAGCTGCGGAAGTTGGCGTCGTTCATCAGGCGGATATTGCAGCGCTGGGAACACTCGATGACGACGATGTCGTCCTCATTGAGGTGCTCGCGCTGGTGTACGAATTTCATGTGATGCTCCGCAAGGTTTGGTTCAGCAAAGGCAAAAGATACCACGATGTGCCGTTATACTGCCGCGCTGTTCGCCGGGCTTGGATAATTCTGCCAAAGCACGGAGCAAAACTGCCTGACGGTGGTCGAACGGGGTTCGTACAAGTTGAGGTATGACAGATGAAGTGGATGGTGGCCGCGTTGACACTGGCACTGGGTGGCTGTGTCAGTGTTTCCGAACTGGAGCAATCGCATGCGACCCTGGATGTGATTTCTGGCAAGACGCCCCGCGAGTATGCCGATTGCGTCAAGGCGCAGCTTGCCGACAGCCGTGACCCACTGGTGGAAGAGCGGCGCGGTGACGGCCTGCGCCTGACGGTGCCGCAGAAGCTGACAGCAGGTGCTGGCCCGGCCGCCCTGCTGGATATCGATGAGCGTGGCGGCGGCAGCAGCATCAAGCTGCATGAGCGGCTGAGCAACTTCCCGCTGCGCCTGGGCGATGTGCGCACGGCAGCTACCCGCTGCATCTCGGGGAGTTGATCTGAGGCAAGTAAAGGGCGGTTAATGGGCTATTGGCCATCAGATCGGCCGGCCTGACGTTGTTGCGATTTCCCCGACGGGGCTAGTATCCATTTGCTTATGTTTTTTAAGCCTAAGCTTATAACAAAAGAAATGGAGATTCGTGATGACACCGTTGAGTCGCGTCGTGATCGGCAGCCTGCTGATCCTGGCCTGGCCCGGGGCGCATGCCGCCGATGGCCAGAAAATTTTCACCCAAGGCGGGGCCAATCCCGCCGCCCTGGCCTGTCTGGGTTGCCATGGCCCGGACGCCAAGGGTATCGCTGCGGCGGGCTTTCCGCGGCTGGCCGGCCTGCCGGCTGCTTACCTCAGCAAGCAATTGCATGATTGGCGCAGTGGCAGCCGCAAGCAGGCGGTGATGGAGCCGTTGGCCAAGGCCCTGAGCGAAGAGGAAATCACCGCCGTCAGCAACTACCTGGCCAGCCTGCCGGCAGTCAAGGTCGTCGATGGGCGCCGCCAGCAGATTGCCGGCGACCCTACCACCCGCCTGGCCCTGTACGGCGACTGGAACCGGCATATCCCTGGTTGCGTGCAATGCCACGGTCCGGGTGGCGGTGGCGTTGGCGAGCACTTCCCGCCTTTGGCCGGGCAACCTGCCAGTTACCTGGTGGCGCAGCTCAATGCCTGGCGCGACGGCAGCCGCAGCAATGACCCGAACCAGCTGATGGTCGGCGTGGCCAAGGCCATGACCGATGACGAGATCAAGGCAGTTGCCGAGTTCTTCGCCCGCCCCGCCGGCCAGGAGGTCAAACCATGAAACCGCTGATCCCCGCTCTGTTGCTGCTGGTTGTGGGCAGTGCCCAGGCCGCGCCTATCGCCATGGAAGACCAGTCGCAACTGAAGGTCCCCGGCAAGCAGGCCGCCCCGCAGTTCACGCCCCCGGCGGAAGACGAGCTGCCCGCCAATGCCTTCGGCAAGATGGTACGTGAAGGCCATGCCTTGTTCGTCGATACCCGCCGGCTGATGCCCGAGGCGGTGGGCAACGGCATGAACTGCAGCAACTGCCACCTCGACCAGGGGCGTATGGCCCATTCGGCGCCATTGTGGGGCGCGTACCCCATGTACCCCGCCTATCGCAAGAAAAACGACAAGGTCAATACCTTTGCCGAGCGCATCCAGGGCTGCTTCCAGTTCAGCATGAACGGCAAGCCGCCGGCCGCGGACAGCCCGCAGATGACGGCTCTGTCGGTGTACGCGTACTGGCTGTCGACCAAGGCGCCGACCGGCGTCGAAATTGCCGGGCGCGGTTACCCGGAAGTCGCGCAGCCTGCAGGCGGGTACGACTTCACACGTGGCCAGCAGGTGTACCGCGAGCAATGCGCGATTTGCCATGGTGACAACGGTGAAGGGCAGAAAGTGGCGGGCGAATATGTGATGCCGCCGCTGTGGGGCAAGGACAGCTACAACTGGGGCGCCGGTATGCACCGTATCAACACGGCGGCATCCTTCATCAAGTACAACATGCCACTGGGCAAGCCGGGCAGCCTCAGCGACCAGCAGGCCTGGGATGTTGCGGCATGGATCAACCGGCATGAACGGCCGCAGGATCCCCGCCTGGTAGAAGGCTCTGTCGAGAAGACGCGGGTGAAATTCCATGCCAATGACGGCGTGAACCTGTATGGGCAGAAGGTCGATGGCGTGCTGGTCGGGCAGGGGACCGGTAGCTGACGGGTGCCTGTAGCGAACGCTTGGCGGGTAAACCTGGCCTGCAACGGTGGTTGTGGAAGCAGGTTTGCTCGCCATGAGGCCACCACAGGCATGCGTGAGCTGTGGCATTTCACTTGCATGTCTGCTGACGATATTTGCGATCCCTCGGAACTATCTACACTTGCTTATCTCTATCTACCCAGCGGTCGGCCGCAGGTCAGGCATTGTAAGGTTTCTGCCGCCTGATTAGACTGCGCCGAATTCCACAGGCCTAGCCTTTTGTAAGGACGTATATGATCAAGAAATGCTTGTTCCCGGCAGCCGGCTACGGTACGCGCTTCCTGCCTGCTACCAAAGCCATGCCCAAGGAAATGCTGCCGGTGGTCAACAAGCCACTGATCCAGTATGGCGTTGAAGAGGCATTGGATGCCGGCCTGAGCGAAATCTCCATCGTGACCGGCCGCGGCAAGCGCGCCCTGGAAGACCACTTCGACATCAGCTACGAGCTGGAAAACCAGATCAAGGGCACCGACAAGGAGAAATACCTGGTCGGGATCCGCCGTCTGCTGGACGAGTGCTCGTTCTCGTACACCCGCCAGACCGAAATGAAAGGCCTGGGCCATGCCATTCTCACCGGGCGCCCGCTGATCGGCGACGAGCCGTTTGCAGTGGTGCTGGCGGACGACCTATGCGTCAACCCGGAAGGTGACGGCGTGCTGACCCAGATGGTCAAGCTGTACAACCAGTTCCGCTGCTCGATCATCGCCATCCAGGAAGTCGACCCTCAGGAAACCAACAAGTACGGTGTCATCGCCGGTGACATGATCCGTGACGACATCTTCCGCGTTACCAACATGGTCGAGAAGCCTGCACCGGAAGATGCGCCGTCGAACCTGGCGATCATTGGCCGTTACATCCTGACGCCGGATATCTTCGACATCATCAAGAACACCAAGCCAGGCAAGGGCGGCGAAATCCAGATCACCGACGCGCTGATGCAACAGGCGCAGAACGGCTGCGTGATCGCCTACAAGTTCAAGGGCAAGCGCTTCGACTGCGGTGGTGCCGAGGGCTACATCGACGCGACCAACTTCTGCTTCGAGAACTACTACAAGACTGGCAAGGCTTACTGATACAGCCGCTGCTTGTAGCAACATTGCGATGACTGGGGCCGCCGCGCGGCCCTTCGCGGGCAGGCCCGCTCCTACAGATACCGCGCATGCCTTTGGCGTGCGCCCAGCTGATGGGGCGGGTTTGCCACGAAGGGCTGCAAAGCGGCCTCAGTGCGTTATGCTGGGCGCCTGCTAGGAGAGAGAACACATGGCCTACGATTTTGATCTGTTCGTGATTGGCGCCGGCTCCGGCGGGGTGCGCGCTGCGCGCTTTGCCGCTGGTTTTGGTGCAAAAGTGGCAGTGGCTGAAAGCCGTTACCTGGGCGGCACCTGTGTCAACGTCGGCTGCGTGCCGAAAAAGCTGCTGGTCTACGGTGCGCATGTGGCCGATGAACTGGAGCAGGCTGCGGGTTACGGCTGGTCCCTGGAAGAAGGGCACTTCGACTGGGGTACCCTGATTGCCAACAAGAACCGTGAGATCGAGCGCCTGAACGGCATCTACCGTAACCTGCTGGTGAACAGTGGGGTGACCCTGGTGCAGGGGCATGCGCGCCTGACCGGGGCCAATGAAGTGGAAGTGGAGGGCCAACGCTACAGTGCCAGGCACATCCTGATCGCCACCGGCGGCTGGCCGCAGGTGCCGGACATTCCAGGCAAGGAACTGGCAATCACCTCCAACGAAGCCTTCTACCTCAAGAGCCTGCCACGCCGGGTGCTGGTGGTCGGCGGTGGCTACATCGCGGTCGAGTTCGCCGGTATCTTCCAGGGCCTGGGGGCGGCTACTTCGCTGCTGTACCGTGGCGACCTGTTCCTGCGCGGTTTCGATGGTTCGGTACGTACCCACCTGAAGGAAGAGCTGGAAAAACGCGGCCTCGACCTGCAGTTCAATGCCGATATCCAGCGCATCGACAAGCTTGAAGACGGTAGCCTGAAGGCCACGCTCAAGGATGGCCGCCAGTTGCAGGCCGACTGCGTGTTCTATGCCACCGGCCGACGCCCGATGCTGGACAACCTGGGCCTGGAAAACACCGGCGTCGAGCTGGACGAGCGTGGCTATATCCGGGTCGACGAACAATACCAGACGACCGCGCCGTCGATCCTGGCCATTGGTGACGTGATTGGCCGGGTGCAACTGACCCCGGTGGCCCTGGCCGAAGGCATGGCGGTGGCACGGCGCCTGTTCAAGCCCGAGCAGTACCGCCCGGTGGACTACCAGAACATCCCCACAGCCGTGTTCAGCCAGCCGCCAATCGGTACCGTGGGGCTGACGGAAGAACAGGCGCTGGCGGCAGGGCACAAGGTGCAGGTATTCGAAAGCCGCTTCCGCGCTATGAAACTGACCCTGACCGACATCCAGGAAAAGACCCTGATGAAGCTGGTGGTCGATGCCGACACCGACAAGGTGCTGGGCTGCCATATGGTCGGCCCTGATGCCGGTGAGATCATCCAGGGCCTGGGTATTGCCCTGAAGGCCGGTGCCACCAAGCAGCAATTCGACGAAACCATCGGCGTGCACCCGACGGCCGCCGAAGAGTTCGTCACCCTGCGTACGGCTAGCCGTTGATCTATGCGTTACGTTGAAGGGGCGGGGCAGCCCGCTCCTACAACCGAGTCTTCTATCAAGTACCTCTGGCTATAGCCAAAACCAATCACGAGCATGAGCTTTGCCAATGAGCCTTCAGCGGGATGATTAGTTAGGATTCTATCCATCAACTGATTCCAACCCCATGAAGGAGCGTCTCTCATGCCAATCATCAACAGCCAGGTCAAACCGTTCAACGCTACCGCCTACCACAAAGGCGAGTTCGTGCAGGTCAGCGAAGCCGACCTGAAAGGCAAGTGGTCCGTCGTGTTCTTCTACCCGGCCGACTTCACCTTCGTTTGCCCGACCGAGCTGGGTGACCTCGCCGACAACTACGCCGAGTTCCAGAAGCTGGGCGTGGAAATCTACGGCGTGTCCACCGACACCCACTTCACCCACAAAGCCTGGCACGACACGTCGGACACCATCGGCAAGATCCAGTACCCGCTGATCGGTGATCCAACCCACGTCATCTCGCGCAACTTCGACGTGCTGATCGAAGAAGCTGGCCTGGCTGATCGCGGTACCTTCGTGATCAACCCGGAAGGCCAGATCAAGATCGTGGAACTGAACGACGGTGGTGTAGGCCGCGATGCAGCTGAGCTGCTGCGCAAAGTGAAAGCTGCCCAGTACGTTGCTGCCCACCCAGGCGAAGTTTGCCCGGCCAAGTGGAAAGAAGGCGAAGCCACCCTGGCGCCATCGCTGGACCTGGTCGGCAAGATCTAAGGCCATGCGCGCAACAACGCGGGCGGTAGGCAGCCGCCAAAGCTGAATAAGCTACCGCCCCGTCAAACGCCCGGGCGACCTCGCCTGGGCGTTTTTGTATCCGAGTATTGAAGAAGGAATCGCCCGTATGTTGGACGCCACGCTTAAATCGCAACTGAAAACCTACCTGGAGCGGGTCACCCAGCCGATCGAGATCGTTGCCTCCCTCGACGACGGCGCGAAGTCCCGTGAATTGCATGACCTGCTGGTGGAGATCGCCAGCTTGTCCACACTCATTACCCTCAGCGCGGACGGCACCGATGCCCGTCGCCCATCGTTCTCGTTGAGCCGCCCGGGTGCTGGCGCCGATGGCAAAGGTATCAGCCTGCGCTTCGCCGGCATCCCCATGGGCCACGAATTCACCTCGCTGGTGCTGGCACTGCTGCAAGTCGGCGGCCACCCTTCCAAGGCCAGTGCCGAAGTGATCGAACAGATCCAGGCATTGGAAGGCGAATTCACCTTCGAAACCTATTTCTCGCTGTCGTGCCAGAACTGCCCGGACGTGGTCCAGGCCTTGAACCTGATGGCCGTGCTCAACCCCAACGTGCGCCACGTGGCCATCGACGGCGCGCTGTTCCAGGCTGAAGTGGAAGCGCGCAAGATCATGGCGGTACCGAGCATCTACCTGAACGGTGAGTTGTTTGGCCAGGGGCGCATGGGCCTGGAGGAAATCCTCGGCAAGATCGACACCAGCGCCGGTGCGCGCCAGGCCGAGAAGATCAACGCCAAGGACGCTTTCGATGTGCTGGTTGTGGGCGGTGGCCCGGCGGGCGCGGCGGCTGCCATTTACGCAGCGCGCAAGGGCATTCGTACCGGCGTGGCTGCCGAGCGCTTCGGTGGCCAGGTACTCGACACCCTGGCCATCGAGAACTTCATCTCGGTGCAGGAAACCGAAGGGCCAAAACTGGCGACTGCACTCGAAGAGCACGTCAAGCAGTACGACGTCGACATCATGAACCTGCAGCGCGGCGAAGCATTGGTTCCGGCCACCGACGGCGGCTTGCATGAAGTGCGCCTGGCGGGCGGCGCATCGCTCAAGGCCAAGACTGTGATCCTGGCCACCGGTGCCCGCTGGCGTGAAATGAACGTGCCGGGTGAGCAGGAATACCGCGCGCGTGGCGTGGCTTACTGCCCGCACTGCGACGGCCCGTTGTTCAAAGGCAAGCGCGTGGCGGTGATTGGTGGTGGCAACTCGGGTGTTGAGGCCGCCATTGACCTGGCCGGTATCGTTGCCCAGGTGACGCTGATCGAATTCGACAGCCAACTGCGCGCCGACGCGGTGTTGCAGCGCAAGCTGCACAGTTTGCCTAACGTGAAAGTGATCACCAGTGCGCTGACTACCGAGGTGCTTGGCAACGGCGAGAAAGTCACTGGCCTGCGCTACAAGGATCGCGCCACGGACGAGCAGCATGAAGTCGCGCTGGAAGGCATCTTCGTGCAGATTGGCCTGTTGCCGAACACCGACTGGCTCAAAGGTACCGTCGAGCTGTCACCGCGCGGCGAGATCATTGTCGATGCCAAGGGCCAGACCAGCATTCCAGGGGTGTTCGCTGCGGGGGACGTGACCACCGTGCCGTACAAGCAGATCGTGATTGCGGTGGGTGAGGGGGCCAAGGCTTCGCTGGCGGCCTTCGACCACCTGATCCGGACCTCGGTACCGGCGTAAGCCTGGGCTGGCCCTGCCTTCAAAGGCTGAGCAACTGTCTTTCTCAAAATTTGAAAAAGCCTGCGCGATTCACCTGTGGGAGCGGGCAAGCCCGCGAAGCAGGCGACGCGGTGTCTGGCACCGGCTTTGCCGGTGTTCGCGGGCATGCCCGCTCCCACAGGGCCTGCGTTGGCTTGGAGTTGCCGCCGTACTTGCAGGAGCAACTGTCTTTCTCAAAATTTGAAAAGCCTGCGCGATTCACCTGTGGGAGCGGGCAAGCCCGCGAAGCAGGCGACGCGGTGGAGGGCACCGGCTGCGCCGGTGTTCGCGGGCATGCCCCGCGTTGGCTTGGAGTTGCCGCCGTACTTGCAGGAGCAACTGTCTTTCTCAAAATTTGAAAAGCCTGCGCGATTCACCTGTGGGAGCGGGCAAGCCCGCGAAGCAGGCGACGCGGTGTCTGGCACCGGCTGCGCCGGTGTTCGCGGGCATGCCCGCTCCCACAGGGCCTGCGTTGGCTTGGAGTTGCCGCCGTACTTGCAGGAGCAACTGTCTTTCTCAAAATTTGAAAAGCCTGCGCGATTCATCTGTGGGAGCGGGCAAGCCCGCGAAGCAGGCGACGCGGTGTCTGGCACCGGCTGCGCCGGTGTTCGCGGGCATGCCCGCTCCCACAGGGGGTCTGCGTTGGCTTGGAGTTGCCGCCGTACTTGCAGGAGCAGCTGTCTTTCTCAAAATTTGAAAAGCCTGCGCGATTCACCTGTGGGAGCGGGCAAGCCCGCGAAGCAGGCGACGCGGTGTCTGGCACCGGCTTTGCCGGTGTTCGCGGGCACGCCCGCTCCCACAGGGGCTGCGTTGGCTTGGAGTTGCCGCCGTACTTGCAGGAGCGGCTCTAGCCGCGAAAGGGCCAGCGCTCGCAAGGCATCAACCCAGGCTGTCTATGCTTACGGCATCCACCCTCAGGAAGCCGTATCATGACGCTGATCAGCCGCGAACCCTGGTGGCTAGTCCCGCCCAAGCCCGGTCAGACGGAGCAGGACCTGCATTGGGGTTACCTGGAAATCTACGCCGACGGTCGCACCGTATTCGTCGACCAGCGCCCCAGCGACCGGGAGCTGGCCGAGCGCAAAAGCTGCCGCAACTTCCCCGACCCCGAGCCGTGACCGCCTAGCCTTCCAGGTCTGCCAGGCGCGCTTCCAGTGCTGCGATGCGGGCTTCAAGCGCTTCGATACGCTCCTCCGACACGCTGCTGCCACTGCTGCGCTGGCCGCCTTCCTGCTGACGTGCAGCAAGAATCGCCTCAATCTCCGCCGGGTCGCCCAACGCATGGGTATAACGGTCTTCGCGCTGGCCCGCCTGGCGTGGCAGGTGCAAGGCCAGGTCGCGCGAGATCAGGCGCTCCAGCTGGTGCTGGATCTGCTCGGTGTCGTCGAAATCATGCAGGCGGTTGCTGCGGGTCAGTAGTTCGTTGAGGGTCTGCGGGCCGCGCAGGAACATCAGGCCCATCAGAACCAGTTGCGCCGGTACCACCTCCAGGGCCTTGTCCACCCGCTGCTCCCAGCGATCGGCGCGGCTGCCCATCTGCAGGCGGGTCATGCCCTGCGCTTCAAGGTTGCGCAAGGCCTGGCCGACCTGGCCCGGGGTAAGGTTCATGACGGGCTCGCGGCTGGTCTTCTGGTTGCAGGCCAGGACCAAGGCGTTGAGGGTCAGCGGGTAGCTCTCCGGGCTGGTGGCCTGCTTTTCGATCAACGCGCCGAGGACACGGATCTCGGTGCTGCTCAAGCGGCCTTCACCGGCGGTTTCGTATTCTGACATGGCCCTGTCTCATTACTGGGGAAAGGCCACTAGGGTAGGTAATGCCATCGTGTAAGGCAATTGCGGCTGCTGGTGAGAGCGGGTGAGCCCGCTCCGGCCAGCAGCCCGATTAGGATCAGACGCTACGCCGCTCTTCAGCCAGGCACGCCGCGGCCGTGAACAGCACATCGGTGGAGGAGTTCAGCGCGGTCTCCGCCGAATCCTGCAACACCCCGATGATGAAGCCCACCGCAACCACCTGCATGGCAATTTCGCTGGGGATGCCGAACAGGCTGCACGCCAGCGGAATCAGCAGCAGCGACCCCCCTGCCACGCCGGAGGCACCGCAGGCACAGACGGCTGCCACCACGCTGAGCAGCAACGCTGTCGGCAGGTCGACCGGGATACCCAGGGTATGCACTGCGGCCAGCGTCAGCACGGTGATGGTGATCGCCGCACCGGCCATGTTGATGGTGGCACCCAGCGGGATCGACACCGAATAGGTGTCTTCATGCAAGCCAAGGCGCTCTGACAGTGCCAGGTTGACCGGGATATTGGCCGCCGAACTACGGGTGAAGAACGCGGTGATGCCGCTTTCGCGCAGGCACAGCAAGGTCAGCGGGAACGGGTTGCGGCGGATTTTCCAGTACACGATCAGCGGGTTCATCACCAGCGCTACGAACAGCATGCTGCCGATCAGCACTGCCAGCAGGTGCAGGTAGCCGAGCAAGGCGTTCAGGCCGGATTGAGCCAAGGTCGCGCTGACTAGGCCGAAGATGCCCAGCGGGGCAAAGCGGATGACTACACGCACGATCAGGGTGACACCGTTGGACAGGTCCTCGACCACGGTGCGCGTGGTGTCGCCCGCATGGCGCAAGGCCACGCCCAGGCCCACGGCCCAGGTCAGCACGCCAATGAAATTGGCGTTGAGCAGGGCGTTGATCGGGTTGTCGACCGCGCTCAGCAACAGGTTCTGCAGTACCTCGGTAATGCCGCCCGGTGCGCTGAGCGTGGCTTCGCCGGTGCTGAGCACCAATGACGAGGGGAACAGCGTGCTGGCGATCACGGCCACCAATGCCGCGGCGAAAGTGCCCAGCAGGTAAAGCCACAGGATCGGGCGAATGTGGGTTTCCTGGCCATGCCGGTGGTTGGCGATCGAAGCCATGACCAGAATGAATACCAGTACAGGCGCCACTGCCTTGAGGGCACTGACAAAGACCTTGCCGAGGAAGGCCAGGTCGCCGGCCACGCTGGGGGCCAGCAGGGCCAGGGCGATACCGGCGAGCAAGCCGATGACGATCTGCGTCACCAGGCTGGTACGGTTGAGGAGGCGGAAAACAGAGGTCATGTGCAGCGTTATCTCGGATTCTGTAAAGGGCGGGACTTTAGCACAGAGCCTTGCCGGGCGGCCCGGCGCGTTTCGCGGCCAGTGCCGCCCCGCAAGCGAATGCAGGCGAGGCCGTGCGAACCAGCCCGGTCACCAGTGGAACAGCTCTCGCCGTGCCCCCTCGGTGATTGCCACGATCCCCGGGTGCTTGACCTTGCGCTCCACCGAAATGGCATAGAACGACTCATGCACCGCCTCGGTTTGCCCGATCAGTTGCACGCCGTACTGTCGGCACACTTCCTCGGCAATCACGCTGGGTGCAACGAAGATGCCGCTGCCCGACTGGCCGAAGGCCTGCATCAATGCGCTGTCATCGAACTCGCCGACAATGCGGGGCTGTACCTGCTGCTCGCCCAGCCACCGCAGCAATCGGCTGCGCACCACGGTTTCCTGGCCGGGAATCAGCAGGGGGGCGTCCTGCAAGCAGGCAGGAAAGGCACCCGGGTAGCGCTTGGCCAATGCAGGGGTGGCAAAAAAACTCAGGCCGCATTCGCCAAGCTTCTGGCTGTAGCCCTTGATATCCAGGTTGTTCGGCATGGGGCTGTCGGAAATCACCAGGTCCAGGCGCTGGATGGCCAGGTCGCCGAGCAGCCGTTCGAGCTTGTCTTCGCGGCAATTGATGCGCAGCACGTCGTCCAGCTCCATGGTCGGGGCCAGCAGGCGATAGACGATGGACTTGGGTACCACATCGGCTACGCCCACGCGGAACAGGATCTGCTCCTGTGGCCCGGCGCGCAGCATGGCCTCCAGTTCGCCACCAAGCTGGAACATCTGTTCGGCATAAGCCAGCGTCTGGCGGCCGGTTTCGGTCAGCTCCAGCTGCCGCCCCACACGCTGGAACAACTCCAGGCCGTAGGTGTGTTCGAACAGGCTGATTTGCCCGCTGATGGTTTGCGGGGTCAGGTTCAGCTGTTCGCTGGCGCGGGCGATGCTGCCGGTCCTGGCCACTGCCCAGAAGTAGTGCAACTGGCGGTAGTTGAGCACGCTGTTTTCCCGATTCGTAAAACCCGAAGTATAACCGTTGAAAATACGAATTTTCCTGATGTATCGGCGTGTCTAGAATCCTTCGTTATCAGGCGCCTCGTGCGCTGCTGAAGTCATCACAAGCGAGGAACCCATGCTGCACTTGAAATCCATCGGCACGCCGCTGGTACTGGCCCTGGCACTGTTTGCCCTGGCTGGTTGCGACCAGGCCGAGAAGTCCGCCCAGCAGATGCTCGACCAAGCTGCTCAATCGGCCAAGCAGGCCATCGACGACACCAACAAGGCCGCCCAGCAGGCGCTGAGCGAAGCCATTGGCCGTGAAGGGCAGAAGCCCGTGCAAGCTGAAAAGAACGAAAAAAGCCAGGAAATCTGACCCCAACCGCCGTTGCAGGATGTGAACAATGGAATATCTGCTGGAACTCGCCGCTAGCCCTACCGCCTGGATTGCCCTGGCTACGCTGGTGGCCATGGAAATCGTACTGGGCATCGACAACCTGATCTTCATCTCGATCCTGACCAACAAGTTGCCGGTGGCGTACCGTTCCAAGGCGCGGCGCATTGGCATCAGCATGGCCCTGATCATGCGCCTGGCGTTGCTCAGCACGGTGGCCTGGATCGTCCAGCTGACCGACCCTGTATTCGAAGTGTTCGGCAATGCGTTCTCGTGGAAAGACATGATCCTGATTGCGGGTGGCCTGTTCCTGTTGTGGAAGGCTACCAAGGAAATTCACGAAAACGTCGACCCGCACGGTGCCAAGGAAGAGGCCAAGGTGGGCTCCACGGTGACCTTGGGCTTCGCTGCGGCGATCTTCCAGATCCTGCTGCTGGATATCGTGTTCTCGGTAGACAGCATCATCACCGCCGTGGGCATGACCGAGCACCTGCCGATCATGATCATCGCCGTGATCACTGCCGTGATCGTGATGATGGTCGCGGCCGACCCACTGGCCAACTTCATCAACGACAACCCGACAGTCGTGATGCTGGCCCTGGGCTTCCTGATCATGATCGGTATGACGCTGATTGCCGAAGGGTTTGGTGCCCATGTGCCCAAAGGCTACGTGTACGCTGCGATGGCGTTCTCCACCGCAATCGAGATCCTCAACATTCTCGCACGCAGGGCGCGGCTCAAGCGTGAGGCGGCTGAGCATTGACGGTGGGCAGCGGGGCGCTTTGCGCCCCGTTTGGCTGCTGAATGCTGCTCGGTCAGTGCACGCCCGCAGGCCGCCGTGCTCGCTGTACGTGCCGGGTTTTTGCCGGCACCTGCGGCGGTTGTTGATTGGGCTGCGCGTGACGCCGCACGATACGTAGTACACCCCATAGCATGGCGGCTGCGACGCTCAGCCACATGCCGACCAGCATGAGGATTGCCAAGGTCAGGCTCATCTGTGCCTCCATCGCTGCGGCAAACGCCAGAGTGACCGGCGTTTGCGTTCCAGACACTGCTTTAGTCTAGCCTTTCGCCTGGGACGTTCCATCGAACAAAGGTCTATCTCTGAGTCCGATTCGCTCCAAGCCGTTGTCGGACTATACCCGCGCCGTCGTCGGACCTATGATCAGTGGCCAGAGCTGGGCGCTGCCTGCCCGGCGTTGGATCAAGCGAGTGTCCATGCAGCAATCTTCCTTCAAGAGCGCCCGGCGGCTGCTGTCGGCCTTCATCGTGGCAGCCAGCCTGGCGGGCTGTGCCAGTGCGCCGCCCGCCAATCTCAAAGGCCTGCCGCAACGGGTCGAAATCAGCAGCGTGCCGTTCTACCGGGGCAACGCCAACCATAGCGGCGCCATGGCCCTGGCAGCAGTGTTGTCGCAACAGGGGGCACCGATTACCCCGGGGCTGCTGGACAAGCCCCTGAACCTGCCACAGGGTGCCGACGCACTGGGTACCGCCATCCCTAGCGTGGCGCGGGATTACGGCATGGTGGTGTACCGCCTGGACAAGCAACTGGATGCGCTGTTGACCCAAGTGGCGGCGGGCAACCCGGTACTCTTGCGCTACGAAGACGGTTCCGCCTGGTGGGGCGAGCCGCGCTATGCGGTGCTGATCGGTTATGACCGCTACAAGCAGCGGGTACTGCTGCGCTCGGGCATGCACCGCCGGCACATGATGGCATTCGACGCGTTCGCTTCGGCGTGGGCCGAGCAGGGCAGTTGGGCAGTGCTGGTGCAGCCGCCACGGCAATTGCCGGCTGAAGTGGATAGGCAACGCTGGTTGCAGGCGGCGGAAGAGTTGTCGCGGGCGGGGCAGGAAATCGCGGCGAAGCAGGCGGTGAACAGCCTGAACAAATGATCGTTCCCATCATGGCCTTTTCGCAGGCAGACCTGACCCTCCACGGAGCGTGTGCGCACCGCACAGCGCCATGGAGGAGCGGGTCCCGCCCCGAGGAGGCCCGCTACATCAGAAGCCCAGGCGGTCGCGCAGGCTGTAGTACCAGGCACCGATAGCGCTGAACGGCACGCGCAGCATCTGGCCGCCTGGGAACGGGTAGTGCGGCAGGCCGGCGAAGGCGTCGAAACGCTCGGCCTGGCCGCGCAGGGCTTCGGCCAGCACCTTGCCCGCCAGGTGGGTATAGGTCACGCCGTGGCCCGAGCACCCCTGGGAGTAATAGATGTTGTCGCCGATGCGACCTACTTGTGGCAGGCGCGACAGGGTCAGCAGGAAGTTGCCGGTCCAGGCGTAGTCGATTTTCACGTTCTTCAGTTGCGGGAAGGCCTTGAGCATCTTCGGGCGGATGATCGCTTCGATGTTGGCCGGGTCACGTGCGCCGTACACCACACCACCGCCGAAGATCAGGCGCTTGTCGCTGGTCAGGCGGTAATAGTCGAGCAGGTAGTTGCAATCTTCCACGCAGTAGTCCTGCGGCAGCAGGGTGCGCGCCAGCTCTTCGCCCAGGGGTTCGGTGGTGATGACCTGGGTGCCGCATGGCATGGATTTGGCGGCCAGCTCTGGCACCAGGTTGCCCAGGTAGGCGTTGCCAGCGACGATGATGAACTTGGCGCGGACCTTGCCCTGTGGGGTATGCACCACAGGGTTGGCGCCGCGCTCGATGCGCACGGCCGGGGTTTGCTCATAGATGATGCCGCCCAGCGACTCGACCGCTGCAGCTTCGCCCAGCGCCAGGTTCAGCGGGTGGATGTGACCGCCGCTCATGTCGAGCATGCCGCCGATGTAGCTGTCGCAGGCCACCACCTCGCGGATGCGCTTCTGGTCCATCAGCTCCAGCTGGTTGTGGCCGAAACGCTCCCACAGGCGCTTTTGCGATTCCAGGTGGCCCATCTGCTTGCTGGTGAGCGCGGCGAAAACGCCGCCGTCCTTCAGGTCGCACTGAATGTTGTACTTGGCCACGCGCTCGCGAATGATACGCCCGCCTTCGAAGGCCATGTGGCCCAGCAGTTGGGCCTGTTTAGGGCCCACAGTGCGTTCGATCACGTCGATGTCGCGGCTGTAGCTGTTGACGATCTGGCCACCGTTGCGGCCCGAGGCACCGAAGCCGACCTTGGCGGCTTCGACGATGCTCACCTTGAAGCCGTTCTCCAGCAGGAACAGGGCGCTGGACAGGCCGGTGTAGCCGGCGCCGATGATGCATACATCGGTTTCCACCTCACCCTGCAGCGCCGGACGTGGCGGCACCGGGTTGGCCGAGGCGGCGTAGTAGGACTGGGGGTAGGGGGTGTTAGCCATGCTGCAGGAACCTCGTGTTTTATATTTTTAACGAATGTAGCGATGCTATCAATAATAATAAACACCCGCTAGTCGTCTGTTGAAAATCCCTCACACAGTCGCACGCGACCCTTCTCTATAAAGAGGTTTAGATTCAGTAGCTTAGCGCGAAAAAAAGTGTTGACAGGCTTTTCCAATTGCGTAGAATGCGCACCACACGACAGGCACATAGCTCAGTTGGTTAGAGCACCACCTTGACATGGTGGGGGTCGTTGGTTCGAGTCCAATTGTGCCTACCAAATCGAAGAAGGGGTGATCCGCAAGGGTCACCCCTTTTTTCATTGGTTTTTCCGGCGGTTGGCTGCAACACCGGGAAACTGCGAAAGTTTTTGATTTTTCTGAAAAAAACGCTTTACAGGTGCGCACTTGATCACTAAGATGCGCACCACACGACAGGCACATAGCTCAGTTGGTTAGAGCACCACCTTGACATGGTGGGGGTCGTTGGTTCGAGTCCAATTGTGCCTACCAAACTCCAGAAAGGGCGATCAGCAATGATCGCCCTTTTTGCATGTGCGCGTGAAGCAGCCTGTAACCTTTGGTCACGCTTCGGCCAGCGCGCAGCATGCTAGAATCCGCCCCTTCGAAACTGGAGGTACACGCGTGCGTAAACTGGCTGTGGTAATGGCAGTGCTCGCCCTGGCGGGCTGTGAGAACGAGGTCGAGGGCGTGCACAAGCAGGTGGCTGAACACTTGCACAACCCCAAGACGGCCAAGTTCGGCAACGTGCGGATCGACACCCAGGGCACCATCTGCGGCCAGGTCCGTGGCAAGGACGATGCCGGGCAGTACGAGGCCTACCGCAGCTACGTGGCGTTCAAGCGCGATGGCCAGTACGACATCATCGTGGACGAAACCGGCAACAACCTGCGTATCCGCGAACTGTGCGGCGGTGCCGACCTGCAGCGTCGCGCCGAAGCGCTGGCCGACCAGCCGGCACCCGAAGGCTGGGATGTGGAGGTGGTGCAGGGCGCCAACATGGGCGCGCTCAGCGACATGACGGCCCGCCTGATCGAAAAGGGCATCCCGTCGTCGGTGGAATACCGCGATGGCAAGCCGGTGGTGCTGATGGGGCCGTTCCCTACTCGCGAAGAGGCGCAGGCCCGTCGCGACGAAGTCATGGCCAAATTGGGCACCGACTCGGTGGTCATCCAGCACGGCGCAGCGCGCTGACCTGCGCGGCCAACCCGCTCCCAAGGCGCATGATAGGCACCTTGCGCCCAGCATTGGCTATGCTTGGGTAGGGAGAGGCTGAAATGGGGGGGGCGCCTGATGTCGACACTGGAGCGGGCCATAGCCGTGGCCGCCAGGGCGCATGAAGGGCAATACGACAAGGGTGGGGCGGCGTATATCCTTCACCCTTTACGTGTGATGCTGCGGGTTGCCACACCGGAACAGCGCATTGTTGCGGTGCTTCACGATGTGATCGAGGATACCCCGCTGACCCTCTCCGACCTGGCGCGGGAGGGCTTCGCGCTGAAGATTCTCGCAGCCCTGCTGGCGCTCAGCCGGCGTGAAGGCGAAGCTTATCAGGACTTTGTCGTGCGCCTGGGCGACGACCCGCTGGCGCGCACGGTCAAACTGGCTGACCTGGCCGACAACAGTGACCTTTCGCGTATTCCCTGCCCAGGCCCTGCCGACCTGGCGCGGCTGGCGCGCTATCGCGAGGCCAGCGCTTACCTGCAGGCACTTCGTTAGCTCAGCCGCAAGCCTTGAGGTTGACCGGCCCGACAAACTCGTTACCGCGCCCCATTACACAAGCTACCCGCTGGTTGCGTTGCAGCTCCCAGGGTTGTGGCGGGTAGGTTTTGTTCCAGGCTTCGAACAACTGCCGGTCCTGGCGCGACAAGCGCAGGTTGTACTGTTTGCTCATGTAGAAGTAGGTGCGCGCGATCATGCCGCGGATGGACGGGCGTGGCATCACCTTTCTGGTCTTGAAGTCGACCTGGGTCAGGCAACTGCCGTACTGACCACGCTGCTCGGGCAGCCAGCCGAAGCTGAAGTTGCTGCGATCACCGTTGACCTCGCCAATGCTTGGCACCAGGTTGTGCAGGTCGGCCTCCGCACGTTTGTAGACCTCATCATGCTGCGAGCACTGCTTGCGCCCGCCGCTTTGCCAGCACTGGCGCTGATGGCCGATCTGCCAGGCCGGTACGATGTGCTCCCATTCGATGAGCGCAGCGCGCCGGGCACTCTTGCGCGGGGTATAACCGCAGGAGGCCAGATCCACCTTGTTGCCTTTGTATTTGCACCCGCAGTAGAACTCTGTGGACTGCGGTGCATACAGCTTCCAGGCGACCTTCTTGGCCTCCTGGAAAGTGCGCGGGGCCTCGGCCTGGACAACAGGGGCGGCACACAGCAGGAGCAGGCCGGTAGCAGCGAAAAGCGGAATGCTCATGCCTGGTCAGTCTTCCTTCGGCACCGTCCAGAAAATCTGCACGCCGCCATCGTCACGGTGGGCGAGGGTGACGTTGTCGTTCTCGGCAATTTCCTCGAGCAGGGTTTCCCAGTCGTCCGGGCTTTCCTGTTCCAGGCGGAAGATCAGCGCCGCGCGGCTGCGTTGGGCGGTGGGACTGTTGATGATCTTCTGGATGCGAACACCCAGCTGAACGTAGCTGCTTGGGGTGGCGGAGGCGGTGCTGGACACAGGAATATCCTTGTTGTGCTGTATGTGCGTACAGTATTTCAGCGTAAGCAATTTCGCAACAGCTTGTCAGGGAAAATCCGGCGAGGCTGGCCAGAGGGTTCGCACTGTCGGTGCGGGTCTGGTGTAATGGCGGCCATTTTCGGAAGCTGCGCATGTATCGATTTCTTTCTCGTTTTCCTACCTCTACAGGCCTGGTCCTGCTGATTGCAGGCGACTTTGGTGCGCTTGACGATGCCTGGGCCGATGCCTCCACTGCCGTGGTGATCGAGCCGCTGGTGGTGAGCGGTGCCTACCTGCCCACGCGTACGTTCGACCTGCCGTTCTCGGTCGATACCATCGACTTGTCTCGTGGCACTGACGGCCAGTTGGGCGTCAACCTGTCGGAAGTGCTGGGCAAGGTGCCAGGGCTGGTGGTGCAGAACCGCCAGAACTACGCCCAGGACCTGCAGGTTTCTTCGCGAGGCTACGGCGCCCGCTCGGCCTTCGGGGTGCGGGGCATCAAGCTGATCAGCGATGGGATCCCGGCCAGTACTCCCGACGGTCAAGGGCAAGCGGCCACGCTCAACCTGGATGTGGCCGAGCGCATCGAGGTGTTGCGCGGCCCGGCCGCCACCCTGTACGGCAGCAACGCCGGTGGGGTTATCCAGATGTTCAGCCGCGACGGCCAGGGCTCTGCCCAGGTAGGTGCCGAAACCACCTTCGGCAGCGACGGTTTCAACAAGAACCACGTGAGCGCCGAGGGCGGTAACGACACGGCCGGTTTCCTGCTGGATGCGTCGCGCATGGACACCGACGGCTACCGTGACCACAGCGCGGCGCGCCGTGACCAGACCTTCGCCAAGGTCCATTTCAAGCCCGATAGCGAATCGCGCCTGGCGCTGATCTACAGCAGCCTGGAACAGAACGGCACCCAGGACCCTCTGGGGCAGACCTGGGAAGCCTACAAGCACGACCCGCGCTCCAGCGCGGCAGTGGCGCAAACCTATGACACGCGCAAGAGCATCGACCACCAGCAGTTGGGCATGAACTATGAGCGCTACATAGGTGACGCCACGTTGCAGCTGAACCTGTACGCCGGGCAGCGCCGGGTGGTGCAGTACCTGTCCATTCCCAAGACGGTGGTCTCGAACAGCCAGCGCGGGGGTGGCGTGGTCGACTTCGATCGGCATTTCCAGGGCGGTACGCTGCGCTGGATCCAGCCGGTTGCCCAGGTGCCCGGCAATCTCACCCTGACCCTTGGCGCCGATTACGACCAGAGCAAGGATGACCGCCGTGGCTACCAGAACTTCAGCGCTGACCAGCTGGGTGTGAAGGGCGAGTTGCGACGTGACGAGCAGGACACCGCCACCAGCCTGGACCCTTACCTGCAGGCGCACTGGGAAATCGGTAACTGGACCAGCGAGCTGGGCTTGCGCTACAGCAGCATGAACATGCGCGTCGATGACCATTACCTGGCCAACGGTGACGCCAGCGGCTCCAAACGGTATCAGCAAGCTACCCCTTCGCTGTCTGTGATGTACGCCTTCACCCCTGATTTGCGTGGTTACGTGAGTGTCGGCAAAGGCTTCGAAACCCCCACGCAGGCCGAGATGGCCTATGCACCGGGAGCGGACGAACGCTTCAACTTCGGGCTCGAGCCTGCCACCAGCATGCAGTATGAAACGGGCCTGAAGTACCGGCTGAGCGAGCGCACGCGGCTGGACGCCGCCGTTTACGAGATCCAGACCGAAGACGAAATTGTCGTGGACCGTGCGACGGACGGCCGAACCAGCTATCGCAATGCCGGGCGTACCCTTCGGCGTGGCTTCGAGGCCCGCCTGCAGCAGGATTGGAACGACCAGTGGCAGGCCACTGTGGTGTACACCCGCACCGACGCGCGCTATGCCGAAAACGTCAGCCAGGCCATCGCACGTGGCAACCGCCTGCCAGGTGTGCCTCAGGACAACCTGTATGGCGAGGTGCTGTGGAAGCCGGTGGCGGCGGTCAGCATGGGCCTGGAAGGGCAGTACCGCAGCAAGGTGTATGTCGACGACAGCAACGCTGCCAAGGCGGCGCCGGCCTATGCCGTGTTCAATTGGCGTACGCGCTTCGAGCAGCATGTCGGCCCGTGGACATTCCACCAACTGGTGCGCCTGGACAACCTGTTCGACCGGCAATATGTAGGGTCGGTGATCGTCGGCGACAGCAACGGGCGTTACTACGAGGCCGCGCCTGGGCGCTCATGGTATGCGGGGGCGGGTTTGGCGTACCGGTTCCAGTGACGGGCTACCGGGGCCGGGTGGCGCCTGCAGGGGCTGCCCAGCCACCGCTTGCAGTGCCGGTAGCGGTAGAATCAGCACCTGATCATACGCTTCAGAGGTAGATGCGGTGGAATTGCAGCAGGGCTTCGTCCTGACCCGGCATTGGCATGACACGCCCGAAGGGACCTGCGTGGAATTCTGGCTGGCTACCGATCAGGGGCCCCGGCAATTGCGGCTTGCCCCTCAGGGCTCGGTGGCTTTCATCCCGCTGGCGCAGGCTGAACATGCCCGGGTGTTGTTGGCCAAAGAGCCAGGTGTACAGCTCAAGCCCTTGCAGTTGAAGGACTTCGAGCAGCGCCCGGTCATGGGGCTGTATTGCCGCCAGCACCGGCAGCTGATGCAACTGGAGCAACGCCTGCGCAACGCCGGCATCGACATTTTCGAAGCCGACATCCGCCCGCCCGAACGCTACCTGATGGAGCGCTTCATCACCGCCCCCGTGCAGTTCACCGGCAAGCCTGATGCACAGGGCGTGCTCTGCGAAGCTCAGCTCAGGCCGCTGGCAGGTTACCGCCCACCGCTGCGCCTGGTGTCGCTGGACATCGAAACCAGCGAACGTGGGGAGTTGTACAGCATTGCCCTGGAGGGCTGTGGCCAGCGTCAGGTGTACATGCTTGGCAAACCCAACGGCGACCCGGCGGGGGTGGACTTCGATCTGCACTACTGCGCCGACCGCGCCGAGCTGCTGGTGTGCCTGAACCAGTGGATGGCGCTGCACGACCCCGACGCGATCATTGGCTGGAACCTGATCCAGTTCGACCTGCGCGTGCTGCATGAGCACGCCAAGGCGTTGCAGGTAGCGCTGGCCTTGGGGCGCAGAGGCGCAGCCATGACCTTGCGAAGCCAGGGCGGCGGTGGCCACGTATTCGCCGACGCCCCGGGGCGCTTGTTGATCGATGGCATCGAGGCGCTGCGCTCGGCCACCTGGAGTTTCCCATCGTTCAGCCTCGAAAACGTCGCCCAGACGCTGCTCGGCGAAGGCAAAGCCATCGACACACCCTATCAGCGCATGGACGAAATCAACCGACGCTTCGCCGAAGACAAACCGGCCCTGGCGCGGTACAACCTGAAGGACTGTGAGCTGGTGACGCGGATCTTCGCCCACACCCGCCTGCTCGAGTTCCTGCTGGAACGCTCATCGGTTACCGGCCTGGCGGTGGACCGCAGCGGCGGGTCGGTCGCCGCGTTTTGCCACTTGTACATTCCGCATATGCACCGCCTGGGGTACGTGGCGCCCAACCTGGGCAGCCGGCCGGACGAAGCCAGCCCTGGCGGCTTCGTCATGGACTCGCGCCCAGGTTTGTACGACTCGGTACTGGTCCTGGATTACAAAAGCCTGTATCCCTCGATCATTCGCACCTTCCTGATCGACCCGGTGGGCCTGGTGGAAGGTTTGCACCGTCCTGACGATGAGCACTCGGTGGAGGGTTTCCGTGGCGGGCGGTTTTCCCGCAGCCAGCATTGCCTGCCGGCCATCGTCGAGCGTGTGTGGCAGGGCAGGGAGGCGGCCAAACGCGAGGGTAACTCGCCGTTGTCCCAGGCACTGAAGATCATCATGAACGCGTTCTACGGTGTGCTGGGTTCCAGCGGTTGCCGCTTCTTCGACCCCCGGCTGGCCTCGTCCATCACCTTGCGTGGGCACCAGATCATGCACCAGACCCGGGCGCTGATCGAGGCCCGGGGTTTCGACGTGATCTATGGCGATACCGACTCCACCTTCGTCTGGCTCAAGGGTGCCCATGCCGAGGAAGACGCGGTGCGCATCGGTCGCGAGCTGGTGGCCGAGGTCAACCAGTGGTGGCAAACGCACCTGCGCGAAAGCATGAACCTTGACTGCGCCCTCGAGCTTCAGTTCGAGGTGCATTACCGGCGTTTCCTGATGCCCACCATCCGTGGTACCGACGAGGGCAGCAAGAAACGCTATGCCGGGCTCAGGCAGCGGGCTGATGGCACAGAAGAAATGGTGTTCAAGGGCCTGGAATCGGTGCGCACCGACTGGTCACCGCTGGCCCGGCAGTTTCAGCAGGAACTCTACGCACGCGTGTTTCGTGGTGAGCCGTACCGTGATTACCTGTGTGACTATGTACAGCGCACGCTGGCGGGTGAAAACGACGAGCTGCTGGTCTATCGCAAGCGCTTGCGGCGGCCACTGGCCGACTATCAGCGCAATGTCCCGCCCCATGTGCGTGCCGCACGCCTGGCCGACGACTACAACAAGCGCCTGGGCCGCCCGCTGCAATACCAGCGCGGCGGCTGGATCAGCTATGTGATCACCACCGCAGGCCCAGAGCCGCTGGAAAACCTGCAAGCCCCCATCGACCATGATCATTACATCAGCCGGCAGTTGCAGCCGGTGGCTGATGCCATCCTGCCTTTTGTCGGCGACGACTTCGCGCGGCTGATCGACCATCAACTGCTGCTGTTCTGAACGGGTAGTAGATAGCTAGCCGTCGGCGTGCCCTGAACCTGCACAAACTCTAGCCTCAACGCCATCGCGGAGGCACCGATGCAGGGCAAATCCACTTCACCTTCGAATGCGGTCGACGCACTTGCCATCGCGCAAGCCTGCCAGGACCATTACATTGCACAGCGGCTGCCGGCCTGGATGGCGAAGCTGACGGTGGCCGACTACCGGCTGCTGAGCCAGGCACTGTCGCAGTTGCTGGCTTGCCGGGAAGGGCTGACGCAAGCCTTGGCACAGGTGCGCAACCTGGATGATTTCAGCCGGCCTTTGCTGCAGCAGGCGCTGGCCCGGTTTGGCACCCTGGATGCCGACCGCGTGAGCCTGCGGCAATGGTATTACATCACGTCGCCGACCATCAGTTATGTGACCGGTCGGCTTCCGGTGGCCGACAGCGATTACTACGATACGCCGCTGCTGGAGGCAGCGCTGGGCAACTTCACCGAGGCCGAGCAGCATGATCAGCCCCGCAAGAATTGCCTGGTGGATGCGCTGGGCGCCACGCATGCCGAGCTATCGGCAGCGGCTTTCGTCAGGCTGTGCCGCACGCTGGACCTTGGCCAGCAGTACCAGGCGCACCTGGCGGGTGTTTTTCAGCCAGGCGTGCGCGAGCTGCTGGTTCGCCGCCAACGCTATGGCATGCTGGCCGATGCGCTTGCAGCCAGTGCACAGGGCGTGTTGAGCGCGGCCCAGCTGCACTGGGTGGTGCAACTGTGCATGCATGACACGCTTGGCACCCTAGCGGGATCGCCGGTCAGCGTCCGCCGGCTGGAACTGTTTGGTTGCCGCATGCAGCAGATCGTGGTGCTGGATGTCATTGCCGAGGGGACGTTCTACAACACCAGCAAGTACGTCCTGGTGTATGTACCTGGCGACCCCGCAGGCCCCTGGAGCGTGTGCAACGACCTGGAACACTACGCCCGCCGGGTGCTTGGCAAGCGTTTGCGCAAGAACGACTACCGGCGTTTCTTCAGCCGCTTCGTGCGCCGTCGCGACAGCCAGCGGTTTTTCTCTGCTGTGGGTGAGCGGCTCGACGATGTCACCCGCTGGGCGACCCGCAGCCTTGATGAACAGACGCATGCCTATGGTTTACCGCTGTTCGATGCCCTGGCTGATGACTGGATTGGCCAGGTCAAGGATGACGCGGCGATCATCGCCCCGCCAGTGGCGATGCTCGATCGCCAGGCTCAGGCCGAGCATGCCCGCCGTTTACAGGCTGAAGGGCAAACCCTGCTCGGCATCGCAGGGCTTTTCGTGCCCGCAATTGGCGCGGTGATGCTGGGTGTGATGGCCTGGGAACTGCTTGAGCAAAGCTTTCAGGCGGTCAGTGACTGGCAACAGAACGAACGCAATGCTGCGCTGGCCCACCTGCTGGATGTGGGCAAAGAGTTGTTGACCGTCGGTGCAACCGTTGCTGTTGTCGCGGCGGCGCGACGTGCCTGGAGCGTGGTAGACCCACTGGTGCCGGCGCAGCTGCCAGGTGGCGAGGAAAAACTGTGGAACACCGACCTGGAACCCTACCGTTGTGGCACCCCGCCGGCTACCGCGGTGCGGGACGAGCAGGGGGTGTATCGCCTGGCCGAGCGCTGCTGGATCAGCATGGACGGTCACTGGTATGAAGTGGCGTGGCGCAAGAACGATGAACAATGGCAGTTGCTCCCTTACCAGGGCTATGCCCCCTTGCTCCGCCACAATGGCGCCGGTGCGTGGCGGCTGTGGTGCGAGCAGCCCGCCGAATGGGCAGACGCGCGCCAGCTGTTCCGCCGCCTGGGCAAGCCCTACAGCGACCTCGATGACCTGCAGATCGACCAGGCGCTGGCCATCCACGGGCTGGACGACCAGCACTTGCGGGCATGGCATGTGTATGGCCGAGCACCTGAGGCAGCGCTGGCTGACACGGTGCAGCGGCTGCTGTTCGCCGGGCGGATCCACACGTTGGTCGGTCAACTGCGCGAAGGTGCCGCCACCGCCGATCAGCAATTGCTGGCGCGGGTGTTGAGCCTTCCCCAGGCGGCAGGCCTGCACGGGCGCGCGCTGGCCGAAGTGGCCTGGGCCGGGCGCCGGGAGCTGCTGCAAGCCATGTACGAGGAGCACAACACCGGCCCGCAAACCCCTTGCCCTTTGCAACGGGCCTTCGCCAGCCTGCACCGCCTGGCGGCCAGGGAAGTGATGCGCAATGCCAGCGAGGACGACCTGCAGCACCTGCAAGAGACCGGGCGCGTGCCGCTGTTCATGGCCGAGGCGGCCAGGCTGCAGGTTACGCGGATTCGAACCGCGCGGGTCTTTGAGGCGCTGCGCATCGATACCCCACAGAATCTCGACCTGGCGCGGGTTGTGCTGAACCTGCTGGGGCAGGTGCCGGGGGCCGGAGGGCCAGGCTGGCGATTGTTCGACGGTGAGGCCAGCGAGCCGCTGCTGACAATCGAAGGCGCGGGCCCAACCTTCGATCTGCTGCACCAGCATGGGGTGTTTCGCTTGCACGACCGTGCCCAGGCCAACGCCGGTGCTGCCGGGGAGCTGTTCGAAACACTGGCGGCGGCGTATGACGCCGAGGCACGAGCGGCCAGCCGGCAGCCTGCTGTGTCCGCACCCGCCCTGCGCCAGGCGTTGGCAGACCTTGCCTTCAACCAGCGGCCAGCCGTGCTGGGCGCCCTTGGCATGGGCCAGCGCCGCGGCGCCTTCGTGGCACCGCTGCGGCTCGCTGACGGCCGCATTGGCTACCCCATGGCCGGCGGCAGGTTATGGGCTGCGTTCGGGCGGCTCAGGCCGCGGGCGCTGCAGGCACGCCTGCGCGACCTGTACCCGGCCTTCAGCGACGAGCAGGTTGGCCAATGGTTGGCGTCAGCCGATGCCCGGGCCAGGTTGAACGGCCTGGAGGCGCAATACCGACAGCTCAATAGCCACCTCGACAGGTGGGTATTCAATGCGGTTGCCACACCTGAACTGACTGCCCGACGTGAATTCAGAAAAGGCTTGATCGACTGCTGGCGCTTGCTCGTCCCCGAGTTGCAGGACCAGGCATCTGTGCAGGGCGGGCGCTTCATGCTGACCCAGACCCGCAGCCGTTTGCGCCAACTGCCTGGCCTGCCGGCCCAAGTGAGTTTCGCGCACGTGTCCATACTGGCCTTGCGCGCCATGCGGCTGGAGCAGGTGCCCGACGATTTCCTGCAGGCGTTTCCCAACTTGCGCAACCTGGAAATCACCAATTGCCGGCTCAGGCGCCTGCCGCTGCCTCAGATGCTGGCACAAAGGCTGGAGGTGCTCGACCTGTCAGGCAATCAGATCGCGCTCGACGAAAGCCAGGCGCTGGTCCTGGCCGGTTGCCGCTCCCTGGTGTACCTGAACCTTTCGGACAACCCGTTGCGCCGGGCATTTTCCGTGTTCGCCATGACCGAGCTCAACGCCTTGCACCTGTCACGCACGCAACTGCCGGAGTTTCCCTACGGCACGCTGGACGCGCCGCAACTGCACACGCTGGACCTCAGTGGCAACAGTATTTCAGTGCTGCCTGACGACCTGCATCAGTCACACCTGTGGCGCGCGGGCCGGGTCGAACTGTCGGGCAACCTGCTGGCGGCTGCATCGCAGGCGTCTTCCAGCTGGCATTGGCTCGAGGCGAGTCGCGTGCCGTATCGGTTCCGTTATCTGGACCTGGTGGCGGCAGAACGTCGCGATGAAATGGCCGCGTTGTGGGTTCATCTGGAAGCCGATGAGGTATCGGACGACTTCTTCAAGACGTTGTCCGTACTGACCACCTCCGGCGCATTCAAGTTTTCCTCCACCGCCTGCGCGCTGGCAGCCCGGATACTGGAAATGTTCGAAGCAATGAGTGAAGACACTGCGCTGCGGCTGGAGCTGTTCAGGCACGCCGCGGCGACGGATTGCCAGGACAACGCCACTGCCCGTTTCGCTGACCTGGAAGTGCGCTTGATGATATGGCGTACGCGCCGCCAGCAGGGTGGGCGCCCCCCGGAGCAGGGCTTGTTGTGGCTCGGCGGGCAGTTATGGCGCTTGGCGTTGCTCGATCAGTTCGCGGCAGAACATGCCCGCCGGTTGGGGGCCGGCAGTGAGTCACTCGAATTCGCCCTGGCTTACCGTGTTGCCTTGCGCACGGCCCTGGATTTGCCCGCCCAGCCCGGGGAGATGTTGTATACCGATATTGCCCGGCTGCAGGACACCGACCTTCGTTCGGCGCGTGCCTTCGTGCTGGCAGCGCAGACCCGCGACGGCATGGCTGAATACCTTTCCAGGCAACGCTTCTGGCAGGACTACCTGCGGGGCAGTTTCCCCGATCGACTGCAAGTGCCGCAGGACATGCATGATGAACTGGAGCGGCTGATGGCGCTGGGCAACCAGGAAGCGCAGGTCGAGCGGCTGCAGATTCGGAATCAGCAGCGTGAGCATGCCCTGCTGTTGCAACTGACCCTCGAAGCCCTGGACAGAAACGCGCCCGGCGACAGCACGACGGGGTAAAACGGCCAGCGCAGCGCTGCCGGCCGGTGGCTATGCGCTATGCTCAGAGCAGGCGGCGATGTTTGCACAGGCCTCGCCGCCCGGTCACGGAAATCGGAAGTTACCTTTGTGGCAAGCACGCCATGGGCTGTTGGTTTAGGCTCCCGCGTCGGATCTTTCTCCATGATCTGTAGTCTTTGGTTTATCGAGAGAATAAGGAGATATGCATGCTCGTCCGCTCACTGACCCTCGCCACCCTGCTCGCGCTTGCCGGCCCTTTGCATGCCGCTGACAGTGACGCACCGTTGGCCAAGGAACTGGGCAAGGCGCGGCCATTGGTGGTCATTGCGCCGAGCAGCGCCGACCCCACCCTGCGTGGGCTCAACAAAGCGCTCGAAGACCCGGCTACCCAGGCAAAATTCAAGGAGCGCAGCCTGGTGCTGTACAGCGTGGCGCAAATGATGGGCAAACGGGAGGACAAGAACCTCGAGCAGCAAACCACCATGGCGCTGATCCGCGAGCTGAAGCTGGGGGCGAGCAAAGGCACCAAGGTGATTCTGGTAGGCAAGGATGGTGAGCGGCATGTTCTCAAGGATGACGAAGACAACACCGCCCTCGATCCCCAGGTGATCTTCGAGGCAGTCGATGCGCTGCCCGCGAGCGAGAAGGCGGTAACCGCACCAGAGCCGGTGGCGGCCGCACCGCAAACCAAGGCCAAGGACAGCAAACCTGCCAAACCGGCCAAGCCTGCCGCCCCGCCCAAGCCGCTGGAAGACTGAACGCGTGGCGGCCCTGAGCTTGCTCAGGGCCGTTGCCACGCAGGCCTGGCTCAGTCAGGAGAAGCTGGCGAAATGTGCCTGCATCCGCGCGGCGTCAGCCTGCCGGCCGCTGAACAGTTCGAATGCTTTCACAGCCTGGAACACCGCCATGTTGCTACCGTCCAGTGTGCGGCAGCCCAGCGCCCGTGCAGCGCGCAGCAGTTCGGTTTCCAGCGGGAAGTAGATGATCTCCGCCACCCACAGCCGTGCATGCAGCAGCGCCACTGGCAGCGGCGTGCCGGGTAGCTTGGCCATGCCGACCGGGGTGGTGTTGACCAGCCCGTCCGCATCGGCCAGTGCCGTGGCCAAGTCACCGCCAAGCATTGCCCGCCCCGCACCGAAATGCGCATTCAGGTTGTCGACCAGTGCCTGAGCGCGGGCGGTATCCACTTCGAACAACACCAGCTGTTCAACCCCTTCGCCCAGCAAGGCATGCGCCACCGCCGAGCCCGCGCCGCCAGCCCCCATCTGCACCACCTTGCGGCGGGCCACATCGGGCAGGCCGCGGCGCAAACCTTCGGCAAAGCCCAGGCAATCGGTGTTGTGGCCAACCCGCTTGCCGTCCTTGAGTACCACGGTGTTGACCGCGCCGATGCCGCGCGCTTCATCCGACAGCTCGTCGAGCAACGGCAGGATCGCCTGCTTGAACGGGTAGGTGATGTTCAGGCCGGTAAAACCCGTGTGCTGCGCAGCGTCGAGCAGGCCGGGCAGGGCGCTGTCGTCCAGTTGCAACTGGTCTGCGTCGATCAGCCGGTACAGATAGCGCAGGGCCTGGGCATCGCCTTCGTGCTCGTGCAGGGCCGGGGTGCGCGACAGTTGGATACCCCGGCCGATCAGGCCGGCAAGAATGGCAGGCTGGTTCATGCTGCACGCTCCTTGAGCAGTTCGGCGAAGTGGCTGATGGCCATGCGGTAGCCGTGGCTTCCCAGGCCGCAGATGACGCCGACCGCGATCGACGAAACGAACGACACGTGGCGGAACGGTTCACGTTTGTGCACGTTGGACAGGTGCACTTCGATGACCGGTACTTCGCTGGCCACCAGCGCATCGCGAATGGCTACCGAGGTGTGGGTCCAGGCACCTGGATTGATCACGATACCGGCGCAGCGATTGCGCGCGGCGTGGATCCAGTCGATCAGTTCACCTTCATGGTTGGTTTGCCGGAATTCGACTTCCAGGCCGTGGGCATTGGCAGTGTCGGCGCAGTGTTGACCAAGGTCGGCAAGGGTTTCGTAACCATACTGGGCCGGCTCTCGGGTGCCCAGCATGTTCAGGTTGGGGCCGTTGAGCACGAGAATGAGGGGCGTCATGACGGGCTTCGCTTTGTTGTTGTTGGATGTGCCTAGTTTTGTACTGACTGGTTAGTTCCGTCAATTGAGGGGAGCCGCCGTGTTGGGAAAGTGGGCGATTATCGAACCGCGTTCGCCGCCAAGGCGCGCTGGCTCACAGGCTGCACGCCTTACAGAATTGTAATTTTCATGCCACCACCCCGATAACCAGCCCTCTCTACAGTCCCTCGCCACCCTTCGTCGACGAGGACCTGTTCCGTGCTCATCCCCCGCAAGTTCGCCTTGCTCTGCCTGCTGCTGGTTGGCGCCACGAGCGCCCACGCCAGCCAGCGCCTGAGCTTGCCCCAGGCGCTGGCCGCCGCTTTTGCCCAGAACCCGGAACTGGCTGCCACCAGCCGCGAAATCGGCATTGCCGACGGCGAGCGGCGCCAGGCCGGGTTACTGCCCAACCCCGAGCTGGCGTGGGAGGTGGAGGACACGCGCCGGGACACCAGCACCACCACCATCACCCTCAGCCAGCCGCTGGAACTGGGCGGCAAGCGCGCTGCACGCATCGCCGCGGCCGGCGTCGGTCAGGCGATCGCCCTGCTTGACCTGGAACGCCAGCGCAATGCCCTGCGTGCCGATGTGGTCCAGGCGTTCCATGCCGCCTTGCGGGCACAGGCCGCGCTGGAGCTGGCGCAGCAATCCCAGGCCTTGACCGCCCGCGGCTTGCGGGTGGTGCAGGGGCGGGTCACTGCCGGCCAGTCATCGCCCGTGGAGGCCACCCGCGCCCAGGTGCAACTGGCCCAGGCCGAGGCCCAACTGCGCCGCGCGCAAACCCAGCGTAGCGTGGCCTACCAGGCCCTGGCGCGTTTGACCGGCAGCCCGCTGGCCAGCTTCGACAGCTTGCAGGCGGCCAACCTTTCGCCTGGGGTCGCGCCCAGTACTGACACCTTGCTCGCCCGCGTCGAGCAAACGGTCGAGTGGCGCCTGGCCGCCGCCCAGGTCGAGCGTGGCGATGCGGCGTTGGGCACGGAAAAGGCTCAGCGCATTCCCAACCTCACCGTCAGCCTTGGCAGCCAGTACAGCCGCGAAGAGCGCGAGCGGGTGAACGTGGTTGGCCTGTCCATGCCGCTGCCGTTGTTCGACCGTAACCAGGGCAACGTGCTGGCGGCTGCGCGCCGTGCCGACCAGGCGCGTGACTTGCGCAATGCCGTGGCCCTGCGCTTGCGCAGCGAAACCCGCAGCGCCGTCGACCAATGGGCCACGGCCATGCAGGAGGTGGCGGCCTACGACCGCACCATCCTGCCGGCTGCACAGCAAGCCGTGGACACCGCCACCCGTGGTTTCGAAATGGGCAAGTTCGCTTTTCTCGATGTACTCGATGCCCAGCGCACGTTGATCGAGGCCCGTGGCCTGTACCTCGAGGCCCTGGCCACGGCGGCCGATGCACGCGCGCGGGTCGAGCGTATCTACGGCGACCTCGATGACCTGGGCAACCCAATGATCAGCAGGAGCAGCAATGACTAACCCACGCAAGTTGGCCCTTCTGGCAGCCACCCTGGCCGCGTTAGGCCTCGGTGGCCTGGCCTGGACCGGTACGCTCGGCCAGGCAGCCACTGCCCAGCCAGCTGAAGACAGCCATGAGCATGGCGAGGCGGACGCCGCCGAAGGGCATGCAGAAACAGAGCACGACGATGAACAAGGGCAGGTGCACCTGTCCATCGCCCAGATCGAAGCTGCCGGGGTGCAGCTGGTTGCTGCCGGGCCGCGCGCGCTGGGTACAGCCATAAACTTCCCCGGTGAAATCCGTTTTGACGAGGACCGCACCGCCCACGTGGTACCGCGGGTGCCGGGTGTGGTCGAGGCAGTCCAGGCCGAATTGGGCCAGGCGGTCAAGCGCGGGCAGGTGCTGGCGGTAATCGCCAGCCAGCAGATCTCTGACCTGCGCAGCGAGCAGCAGGCTGCCCAACGCCGCCTTGAGCTGGCGCGCCTGACCTTGCGCCGCGAACAACAGCTGTGGCAGGAGCGCATCAGCGCCGAGCAGGATTACCTGCAGGCGCGCCAGGCGCTGCAGGAGGCCGAAATCGCCTTGGCCAATGCCCGGCAGAAGGTCGCCGCGGTAGGGCCGGCAGGTGCCGGCAACCGCTATGAACTGCGCGCACCGTTCGACGCCGTGGTCGTGGAGAAACACCTGAGCGTGGGTGAGGTGGTCGACGCGACCAGCAACGCCTTCACCCTGTCTGACCTGAGCCGGGTGTGGGCGACTTTCGCCGTGGCACCGCGTGAGTTGGACAAGGTACGCACCGGCCGTACGGTCATGGTCAGCGCGCCAGACCTGGGGGCCCAGGTCGAAGGCAAGGTCAATTATGTTGGCAGCCTGCTCGGCGAGCAGAACCGTGCCGCCACCGTCCGTGCCAGCCTGGCCAACCCTGACGGCGCCTGGCGCCCCGGTTTGTTCGTCAATGTTGCGGTCAGCATCGAACGTTTCGAGGCTGCGGTAGTGGTGCCTGAAATCGCCCTGCAAAGCCTGGACGCGCAGACCGTGGTATTTGCCCGTACCGAGCAGGGCTTCGAGGCCCGACCCGTAACCACTGGCCGTCGCGATGCCGGGCAGGTGGAAATCACCAGCGGCCTGGCCGCCGGAACCCAGGTGGCTGCCGCCGGCAGCTTCGTTCTCAAGTCGGAGCTGGGCAAAGGCTCGGCCGAGCACAGCCATTGACCAGGGGTACGCCTGCATGTTCGAACGCCTGATCCAATTTGCCATCGAGCAGCGCCTGGTGGTGATGCTGGCTGTGGTCCTGATGGCCGCGGTGGGCATTCACAGCTACCGGCAGTTGCCGATCGACGCCGTACCGGATATCACCAACGTCCAGGTGCAAATCAACACGGCCGCACCCGGTTACTCGCCCCTGGAGACCGAGCAGCGCATCACCTTCGCCATCGAAACCGCCATGGCCGGCCTGCCCGGGCTCAAGCAGACGCGCTCGCTGTCGCGCTCGGGGTTGTCACAGGTCACGGTGATCTTCGAGGACGGCACCGACCTGTTCTTCGCCCGCCAGTTGGTCAACGAGCGCCTGCAAGTGGCGCGCGAGCAACTGCCCGAGGGCATCGAGGCTGGCATGGGGCCGATCTCCACCGGGCTGGGGGAGATTTTTCTGTGGACGGTGGAAGCCGAAGAGGGGGCCCTGAAGGAAGACGGCACCCCCTACAGCGCAACCGACCTGCGCGTGATCCAGGACTGGATCATCAAGCCGCAGTTGCGCAACGTGCCCGGGGTGGCAGAGGTCAACAGCATTGGCGGGCACGCCAAGCAGTACCTGATTGCGCCGGACCCCAAGCGCCTGGCGGCCTACAAGCTCACCCTCAACGACCTGGTCGCGGCGCTGGAGCGTAACAACGCCAACGTCGGCGCGGGTTACATCGAACGTAACGGCGAGCAGTTGCTGATCCGCGCGCCTGGCCAGGTGGCCTCGGCCGATGATATCGCCAACATCGTCATCTCCAGCGTGGACGGCACCCCGATCCGCGTCAGCCACGTTGCCCAGGTAGGCCTTGGCGAAGCGTTACGCTCGGGGGCGGCGACCGAAAACGGCCGCGAGGTGGTGCTGGGCACGGTATTCATGTTGATCGGCGAAAACAGCCGCACGGTATCCCAGGCAGTGGCTGCCAAGTTGGTGGAGATCAACCGCAGCCTGCCCGAAGGGGTGTCGGCGGTGACCGTGTACGACCGCACCAACCTGGTGGAAAAGGCCATCGCCACGGTGAAGAAGAACCTGATCGAGGGGGCCATTCTGGTGATCGCCGTGCTGTTCCTGTTCCTGGGGAACATTCGCGCGGCACTGATCACCGCCATGGTCATTCCGTTGTCGATGCTGTTCACCTTCACGGGCATGTTCGCCAACAAGGTCAGCGCCAACCTGATGAGCCTGGGCGCGCTGGATTTCGGCATCATTGTCGACGGCGCGGTGGTGATCGTGGAAAACGCCATCCGCCGACTGGCGCATGCCCAGCAACGGCATGGCCGCATGCTGACGCGCAGCGAGCGCTTGCATGAGGTGTTTGCCGCCGCCCGCGAAGCACGGCGGCCACTGATCTACGGGCAGTTGATCATCATGGTGGTGTACCTGCCGATCTTTGCCCTGACCGGGGTCGAAGGCAAGATGTTCCACCCTATGGCCTTCACCGTGGTCATCGCCCTGCTTGGCGCGATGCTCCTTTCGGTGACCTTCGTACCCGCTGCGATCGCCCTGTTCGTCACCGGCAAGGTCAAGGAAGAAGAGGGCCTGGTAATGCGCACGGCGCGGCAGCGTTATGCGCCGGTGCTGGCCTGGGTGCTGGGCCGGCGCCGGCGTGCATTTGCCGGGGCAGCGGCCTTGGTGCTGTTGTCCGGGGTAATGGCCAGCCGCATGGGCAGTGAATTCATCCCCAGCCTCAGCGAGGGTGATTTTGCCCTGCAGGCCCTGCGTGTGCCGGGCACCAGCCTGTCGCAATCGGTGGACATGCAGCAGCGCCTGGAGCAGGCCATCATCGCCCAGGTGCCCGAGGTGGAGCGGGTGTTTGCCCGTACCGGTACCGCCGAGATCGCTGCCGACCCGATGCCGCCGAATATTTCCGATGCCTATGTGATGCTGCGCCCGCGCGAGCAATGGGTCGACCCCGGTAAGTCACGCGAGGCGCTGATCGCCGATGTGCAACGTGCCGCCGCCAGTGTTCCCGGCAGCAATTATGAGTTGTCGCAGCCGATCCAGTTGCGTTTCAACGAGCTGATTTCCGGTGTGCGCAGTGACGTGGCGGTGAAGCTGTTCGGTGACGACATGCAGGTGCTCAACCGTACTGCCGCACAGATCGCCGGCAGCCTGCAGGGCGTACCCGGTGCGTCCGAGGTGAAGGTCGAGCAGACCACGGGCCTGCCGGTGCTGACCATCGACATCGACCGCGACAAGGCCGCCCGCCATGGCCTGAACGTGGGTGATGTGCAGGATGCCATCGCCACCGCGGTGGGCGGCCGCAAGGCGGGCACCTTGTATGAAGGTGACCGGCGGTTCGATATGGTGGTGCGCCTGTCGGAAACCTTGCGTACCGACGTCGATGGGCTGGCTAGCCTGCTGATCCCGGTGCCGGCCAGTGGGGCTGCGGGCACCGGGCAGATTGGCTTCATCCCGCTGTCGCAGGTGGCCACCCTTGACCTGCAACTGGGGCCGAACCAGGTCAGCCGCGAAGACGGCAAGCGGGTGGTGGTGGTCAGCGCCAACGTGCGGGGGCGCGACCTGGGCTCGTTTGTGCAGGAGGCCGAGCAGGTATTGCGCGGCCAGGTGCCGATACCGCCTGGGTACTGGACACGCTGGGGTGGCCAGTTCGAACAGCTGCAATCGGCGGCCGAGCGCCTGCAAGTGGTGGTGCCAGTGGCCTTGCTGCTGGTCATGGCGTTGCTGTTGATGATGTTCAACAACCTCAGGGATGGCCTGCTGGTGTTCACTGGAATTCCGTTCGCCCTCACAGGGGGCGTCCTGGCCCTGTGGTTGCGCGACATTCCCTTGTCGATTTCCGCTGGCGTGGGCTTCATTGCCCTGTCGGGGGTGGCCGTGCTCAATGGCCTGGTGATGATTGCCTTCATCCGCGGCTTGCGTGAGCAGGGGCGAACGCTGCGTGCGGCGGTCGAGGAGGGCGCGCTGACCCGTTTGCGGCCGGTACTGATGACCGCGCTGGTGGCGTCACTGGGCTTCATTCCCATGGCCTTGGCGACGGGCACCGGGGCTGAGGTGCAGCGGCCATTGGCGACCGTGGTGATTGGCGGAATTCTGTCTTCGACCGCCTTGACCTTGCTGGTATTGCCGGCGTTGTACCAATGGGCTTATCGGCGCGAAGAGGCGCAGGAGGGGTAAAGCCCTGGGGCCGCTGGGGCGGCCCATCGCGGCACACCTCCACCCTGCAGGGTGTGCCTGGTGGGAGCAACTGTCTTTCTCAAAATTTGAAAAGCCTGCGCGATTCATTGTGGCAGCGGGCAAGCCCGCGAAGCAGGCAACGCGGTGTCTGGCACCGGCTTTGCCGGTGTTCGCGGGCATGCCCGCTCCCACAGGGCCTGCGCTGGCTTGGAGTTGCCGCCGTACTTGCAGGAGCAGCTGTCTTTCTCAAATTTTGAAAAGCCTGCGCGATTCGTTGTAGGAGCGGGCTTGCCCGCGAAGCAGGCAACGCGGTATCTGGCACCGGCTTTGCCGGTGTTCGCGGGCATGCCCGCTCCCACAGGGGGGCTGCGCTGGCTTGGAGTGGCCGCCGTACTTGCAGCAGCAACTGTCTTTCTCAAAATTTGAAGCCTGCGCGATTCACCTGTGGGAGCGGGCAAGCCCGCGAAGCAGGCGACGCGGTGTCTGGCACCGGCTGCGCCGTTGTTCGCGGGCACGCCCGCTCCCACAGGGCCTGCGCTGGCTCGGAGTTGCCGCCGTACTTGCAGGAGCAGCTGTCTTTCTCAAATTTTGAAAAGCCTGCGCGATTCGTTGTAGGAGCGGGCTTGCCCGCGAAGCAGGCAACGCGGTACCTGGCACCGGCTGCGCCGGTGTTCGCGGGCATGCCCGCTCCCACAGGTACTGCACTGGGTTTGAAGCTTGCGCGACAGCCTGCGCGATTCGTTGTGGGAGCGGGCTCTAGGCACCTGCGGCATTCAGCTTGTCATTCGCCGCTCTCACTCCAGACTCTAATCCCCTCTCAAGACACACGCGGCTTTGTGTCGCGATGGGCTGCACGGCAGCCCCGGGATCTCAAACCGAGCCTTGAACGCCTTGGCCTACACCCTCGGCGTTGGGTTCATCATGCAGCGATATCCGGGACGTTTCCGGCAACGCCAGCCCGCCGAGCAAAGCCACCAACGCAATCACCACCAGGTAGAACGCCGGCGCCAGGCTGCTGCCGGTCTGCCCGATCAGCCAGGTCGCGACCAGCGGCGCGGTGCCACCGAACAGCGTATAGGCCACGTTGTAGGTGATGGCCGAAGCGGTGTAGCGGGTCCGGGTCGGGAAGCTCTCCGACAGCAATGCCGCTGTCACCACCCCGCTGCACAGTGCCCCGACCGCCAGCAGAATCACCCCCAGCAGGGCCCCCGGCATCGAACCGGAGCTGGCCAGCCAGTAGGCCGGGAACACGCACAGCATCACCCACAGGCAGGTGAAGCCGATGGTCTTGCGCCGCCCGAACCGGTCCGACAGCGCCCCCGCCAGCGGGCAGCCGATGGCGGCGAACAGCAGGGCCACGGTGGTGACCAGCAGCGACTGCGCCCGGGTCAGGTTGCCGACCAGTTGCAGGTAGGTGGCGAAGTAGGTGGTGAACATGTAGAACGACAACGCCGTCAGCGAAATGAACGCCCCCAGGTTGCGAATGGCCTGGCCGTGGTGGCGCAGGGTTTCCTTGAGTGGCGAATGCTCGTGCTCCTTGCCCTGGGCCACGGCTTCCCGGAATGCCGGGGTTTCTTCCATGCGCCAGCGCAGGTACAGGCCGACCAGGCCCAGTGGCGCGGCGATCAGGAACGGAATGCGCCAGCCCCAGGCAGCCATGGCTTCGCTGGACAGGCTGGCTTCCAGGCTATAGGCGATCACCGCCGCACAGGCGAACGCGGAAAAGGTCGAAACCGGTACGAAGCTGCCGTAGAAAGCCCGCTTGTCGTTGGGCGCGTGTTCCATCAGGTAGGCGCAGGCCCCGGCGTATTCGCCACCGGCAGAAAACCCTTGCAGGCAGCGCGCCAAGGTCAGCAATACCGGCGCGGCCAGGCCGATGCTGGCGTAGGTCGGCAGCAGGCCGATCAGGGTGGTGGAGCCGGCCATCAGCAAGATGGTCAGCGAGAGGATGCGCTTGCGCCCCAGCCGATCGCCGAGGGCGCCGAACACGATACCGCCCAGGGGGCGCAAGGCGAAGGCCACCGCGAACACGGCAAAGGTCTTGAGCAAGGCGACGCTGGAATCTTCGCTGGCAAAGAACTGGCTGGCGATCAGCGTGGCGAGAAAGCCGTATACGGCAAAGTCGAACCACTCGACGAAATTGCCGATGGCCGAGGCGGCGATCACCCTGCGCAGGGTGGCGGGGGATACCTCATGAGGTGCGGACATGCGGGTGCTCTCCGATTCCATTGGCAGGCATGATGAACGTGGTGCGGTCTGGCCGCGCCATCATTGTTATGCCTGCCAGTAGATAACCGGGCAGCGCAAAGCGCTTTGTCGAGGACGACCTCGGGATACCTGAATCAACCGCCATCGACACGGCGTGTGCCCGCCAGCGCAGCGGGCGCCAGGCAATCAGGCGACAGCGACGCGATTGCGCCCATCCTGCTTGGCCCGGTACAGCGCCAGGTCAGCCTCGCTCAGCACGGTTTCCGGCTCGCGCCCCGGCTCGCCGTTCCAGTGGGCCACCCCCAGTGACAGGGTCACCGAGCCCACCGGCTGGATCGGCGTTTCCTGCACCGTCACCCGCAGGCGCTCAGCGACCGCGGCGGCCACCTCCAGGCTGGCCCCAGGCAGCAGCATGAGAAACTCTTCACCGCCGGTGCGGCAAAGCAGGTCACCCTCGCGGCAACAGCGGCGCATCAGCTCGGCCAGCCGCTGCAGCACCTGGTCACCGACCACATGCCCATGCTTGTCGTTGACCTGCTTGAAGTGGTCGATATCCAGCACGATGGCTGCAAATGCCCGGCCTTCGGCTTCCAGCAGCGACAGGTTGAGCTCCAGGCTGCGGCGGTTGCCCAGGCCCGTCAGCGGGTCGGTCTGGGCATCGCGGTTGAGCCTGCCGATGCGCGCCTGCAGCAAGTTCAAGCCGAACAGCAAGGCGCGCTTGAGCTCTGCGGCCTCGAAGTACCAGGCCCGCACGCGATGCAAGCGCTCAGCGGTGCCGGGGCGGTCCATCGAGCGGGCGCCTGCAGCCAGTTGCCACAGGGGGCGGGCGATGGTCAGGGCCAGCCACCACAGCAGCAAGCAGCCTATCAGGGCCAGCGGCGCGGAAGTACCGACCACGTTCAGCACCAGGCGGCTGAGCGGCATCATGGTTTGTGCCAGTGGCTGCTGTGCCACCACGCCCCAGCCGGCGCTGGGCACGGTGGCGAAGCCGGCGACCATCTCCACACCTTGGCTGTTGGTCAGCTGGCGGGTGCCGTTGCCCAAGGTGGTCAGTTGGTCGATCAGCTCATTGCCCTGCACGACGGTACCCACCCGCTGGCTGTCGGGGTGGTAGAGCAACCGGCGATTGCGGTCGACCACATACAGGTACGAACCGTCCTTGTAGAAGTGCTCGCCGAGCAGGCGGTTGAGGATGTTGCGTTCCCGCAGGTAAAGGCTGCCACCGACATACCCCAGGTAGCGGCCGTTGGCGTCGACGACCGGTTGCGTCAGCGCCACCACCAGGTTGTTGGCCGCCGACAGGTAGGGTGTCGACACCAGCGCGCGGCGTTCCTGCAATGCCTCCTGCACACCGGGCGATTCCATCCGGGTGCCGACCATATGGCGTAGCGGGGCGGGGGATATCGCCAGCAGCACGCCATTGGCATCGATCACGAACGTGGAATTGAACGCCATGCTCTGGCCCAGCACCCGGTCGGTCTCGCGCTGCAAGGCGGCGGGATCGTCCAGTTGCCGGCCTTGCACGCTGGCGCTGAACGCCAGTTGCTGCAAGGCACTACCGATGAATGCATCGGTGATGCTGGCCAGCTTGGCCGCATACACCCGGTTGGCTTCCAGCGCGTGGTCGATCAGCAATTGGCGCTGCACCCGGTAGCTGGCGAAATAGCTGGCGCACAGCATGACCACGGCAGTAAGGGCGCACAGCACCAGAATGAGTGTGCGTAGATCCAGGCGCAGTCCGTGCTTGGCGTGTGGCAATCCTGACCTCGAGTGTTTGAATAGGGCTACGAAACGGAAGCGACCGTGCCGGTCGCGCTCATGAACCTGCCTTGTCCAAGGCGTTCAGTTCGTCTTGCACCTGCTGCATGCGCTGCTCGGCCAATGCTTGCACCTTGGGGTCGCGGGCGGTTTCACGCATCAGGCCGGTGAGTTTGTCGCTCAGTTGCCGGCCAGCATCGGTGTCTTCCAGGGCACGGGCCTTGGCCGGGTCCTGGGTGGCCGCGACAATGGTGGCGAACTCGGCGTCACTGAAATGCTCTTTGCTGTAGAGGCGGAACAGGTCCTGGCGCTGGTCTTCTACCGTCAGGTGCTTGCGCAGCACATCTTCGATGGTGGCACGCGCCAGCCGTGGGTGCTGGCGGGCCAGCAGCCCGGCCATGCGTTCGATGTTGTGGTTGTAGGCATCCTGCAGCGGCAGCTGGGCAAGAATCTGCTCTTCACGGGAGGGCTTCTGGTCGCAGGCGGTAACGGCAGCAATCAGCAACAGCGGCAACAGCAACTTCTGGATGCGAGGCATGGCGTGGCCTGGTCGGGCAGTGAAGGCTGCCGATTATAGCGAGGTCAGCCCTGCCGCGACGAGCCCTGCGATTTGCCTTGTACGGCCGGCTGGGTTAGAACCGTGCACCCAACACTCAGGCTTGAACCTTATGCCGAACTGGACGTTGCAACCTGTGACCCGCGATGCCATTGGCCAAGTGCTGGCGTTTGTCGACAGCGCGCGCCGCGAGCTGTTTCCGGCGCTGGCCAATGCACCGTTGCCCCGGGACCTGGCGCATTTCAGCGAAACCTACCTTGAAGGCGAGGGCTGCTTCCTGGAAGCCCGGGTTGACGAGCGCCTGGTCGGGGTGATCGGCTACCTGCCCTACGACCACCGTTTCAGCCAGCTTGATTATGCTGGCGAGCGGGTAGTTGAAGTGGTGCGCCTGTTCGTGCTGCCGGCGTACCGCAGGCGCGGGCTTGCCGCCGCGTTGTTCGGCGCCTTGCGCCAGCAGGCGCTGCAGGCTGGCATCGGTTGCCTCTACCTGCATACCCACCCATTCCTGCCGGGGGCCATCACGTTCTGGGAGCGGCAAGGCTTCGCTGTCGTGGACGTGGAGCCAGACCCGGTCTGGCAAACCACGCACATGCAACTGCGCTTGGGCTGAGCAGGCCAGGCGCCTGGGCTACCCAGGCTTCTGCCGGTAGCTCAGGGGGCGCGAAAGCGCAGGATGCGTGTGCCGTCCCAGGGGTCGGTGAGGTAATGGCCATGAACACCAAAGGTGTGCAGCAGGCACTCGGGGGTCAGTACCTCGAACGGCGTGCCGAGGGCGACCAGCCGGCCTTTGTCGAGCACTGCAACGCGGTCGCAGGTCAGCGCCTGGTTGAGGTCGTGCAGGGCCACCAGGGTGGTCACCTGCAGGGCTTGTACCTGTTGCAGCAGGCTCAGCTGGTGCTGGATGTCCAGGTGGTTGGTCGGTTCGTCGAGCAGCAGCACCTGCGGCCGTTGGGCCAGGGCGCGGGCGATATGCACGCGCTGGCGCTCGCCACCGGACAACGACCCCCAAAGGCGAGCGCGCAGGTGCAAGGCGTCGAGGTCGGCCAGTGCCTGCTCGACAATCGCCCGGTCCGCGCTGGAGAACGGCGCAATGGCTGACAGCCACGGCGTGCGGCCCAAGGCGACCGCGTCGAATACATTGATTGCATCGAGGGTGTCGGCCTGCTGTTCAACCAGTGCCAGGCACTGGGCCACACGCCGGCGAGGCATGCCTGCCAGTGGCTCGCCCATCAACTGCACGCTGCCGCAGGCCGGCGGGCGCAGGCCGGCCAGCACCTTCAGCAGCGAAGACTTGCCTGAGCCGTTGGGGCCGACGATCGCGAGTGTTTCACCCGCCACCAGGTTGAGGTGGATGTCGTGCAGCACCCGTTTGCCGGCCAGTTGCAGGCTGAGATCCTGGCAGCTCAGCGGCGCCAGTTGGAATGCAGCCATGACCGTCATGGGCGCCCCCGGCGGCTGACCAGTATCAGCGCGAAGACAGGCGCGCCAAGCAGCGCGGTGACCACGCCCACCGGTATGACCTGGCCGCTGATCAGCGTGCGCGAGAGGATGTCGGCGGCAATCAGAAACAGTGCCCCGCCCAATGCACTGGCAGGCAGCAGGCGGCTGTGTCCGGGGCCGAGCAGCAGGCGCAGGGCGTGTGGAATGACCAGCCCGACGAAACCGATGGCGCCGACGATGGACACCATCACGGCCGTTACCAGCGCCGCGCAACTGATCAGCAGTAACTGGGTGCGCCGCACCGGTATGCCCAGCGAAGCTGCCGAGTCGGCGCCGAAGGTGAAGGCATCCAGCGCGCGGCGATGCCACAGGCACACCAGCAAGCCGAACAGTGCCACTGGCACGGCTAGCCATACTGCGGGCCAGCGCACGCCACTGAGGTTGCCCAGTAGCCAGAACAGGATGCCCCGTGCCTGCTCGGCGGTGGCCGACTTGGTGATCAGGAATGCCGTCAGGGCATTGAACAGTTGCGACCCGGCGATACCGGCCAGAATCACCTGGGCGTTATTGCTGCCAGGGCCTGCCGCGCGGGCCAGCACCAGCACCAGAGCAAAGGCCGCCAGGGCACCGATGAAGGCGCCGGCCGACATGCTCAAAGCCAGGCTGCCCAGGCCCAGCAGGCCAACCAGTACGGCACCGGTCGAAGCGCCGGCGGACAGCCCCAGCAGGTAGGGCTCGGCCAGGGGGTTGCGCAGCAGCGCCTGGAGGATCACGCCGCAGGTGGCCAGGCCGGCACCGCAGGCCGCCGCAACCAGTGTGCGGGTCAGGCGATAGTTCCAGATGATCCCGGCATCGATCGGGTCGACCGGATAACCGGCTTGCCACAGCTGGTTGGCCAGCACCTGGCCGACCACGCGCGGTGCCAGGCCGGTTTCGCCAATGGCTGTGCCGGCGAGCAGGGCCGCCAGTAGTGCGGCCACGGCCAGTCCGATACAGGCTGACAGTCGACTGATCACTGGCTGGCTTTACCGCTGGCAAAAGCGGCCGCCAACGTTTGCACGCCACGGAACAGGCGGATACCCGCCTGCATGGCGTCGGCGTCGAGGATGATGATGCGGTCGTGTTTCACCGCGTCCATGTTGCGGGTTACCGGGTCGCTGCGCAGGAATGCCAGCTTCTTCTGGTAGTCGTCGGCGGGGAAACGCCGGCGGTCCATGCGGGCAATGATCAGCCAGGTGGGGTTGGCCCTGGCCAGGGTTTCCCAACCAACGGTGGGCCACTCCTCGCTGGACTCGACCACATTGCGCACCCCCAGGGTGCGCAGCATGAAGTCGGCGACGCCTTGGCGGCCCGCGACGTAAGGGTCGATGACCAGGTTGGCGCTGGAGAACCAGAACAGTGCCGAGGTGCCCGACAGGTCCTTGCCGGCCAATTGCGCGCGGGCGCTGTCCAGGCGGCCTTTGAGTTCGGCGTTCAGGGCCACGCCGCGCGCCTGTACATCGAAGATCTCCGCCAGCTGGCTGATGCTCTTGTAGATACTGTCGACCTGGAACGCCTGCAGGCGGGTGCCGTCGGCACCGATCAGGTTGTCCTTGCCTTCACAGTCCGAGGGCAACAGGTAGGTGGGGATGTTCAGTTCGGCGAACTGTTCGCGCGTACCGACCACACCCTGCGGCCCGACCATCCACTCGAACTGCACGGCCACCAGTTGCGGGCGTTGGCCAACCACCGCCTCGAAACTGGGTTCGTTGTCGGCCAGGCGCGGTACCGTGGCGTTCACGGCCTGGTATTCGGGCAACACATTGTTGAACCACAGCGAGCTCGCCGCGAGCTTGTCACCCAGGCCCAGGGCATAGAGCATCTCGGTGCCGGCCTGGCCGATGGTCACGGCGCGCTGTGGCGCCTGGGCAAAGGTCTGCGGCTTACCGCAGTTGTCCACCGTCAGCGGGTACTGGGTGGCGGCGGCCTGGGCCAGGCCGCTGAGGCTGAGGCCGGCAAGCAGGGTGGCGAAGCGGGGCAGCATGCTGGGCGATCTCCTATCGGACAGTTCACGGAATGAACGCACGGACAGACATCGCCGCGCCCTTGCCAGCGGCAAAGGCAACACAATGGCCAATCCCGGGCACCCCGCCGGTTGGTGAATGTTGGCCGGCAGGTCTCCTGACTGGTGCGTCACGGCCCGGCTCCGGCCTTCCCGGGTAGTACACCCAGTGGCGTCGATGGAGCAGGCTCGGCACTTACAGTTGCGGGGGCAGTTCCGTTTGGCCCGTGTTGGCGGGCCGGGGATTCCCTATTGATTCCGTGATGGAAACCGGCGGCCCGCATGGTAGACCATCGCGCCGCCGGGTGAAAACGCTTTTCAGAAGTACTTCAGCCAGCGGATGTCGCGCCGCCGCTGTTTCAGCCGGGCGAACCAGTGCACCGGCCGGTACAGCGAAGCCGCCAGCAACAGCGCCACGCACCATACCGCCGCGACGCCGTCGAAGCCGAAATAGCTGCCGTGGTTGTTGCCGAACAGCGCCACGCAGGCCAGGTACAGCAGCTTCAGCACATACAGGTGCAGCAGGTAGAGGAACATCGGCGCTGCACCGAACACCGCCAGGGCGCTGATCCAGCGGGCCTGGCCGGCCCGCTCGAATGCGCGCAGCAACAGCAGGCCGCAGCCCAGGGTCAGTGCCAGGAACAACAGCGAAGGCGGGTACTTGGTGAGGTTGAAGAAGCTCATCAGGGTGTGTGTGAGCGTGGGGTAGCTGCTCCACGCGGCTTCGCCATAGCCGTTGAACACGCGCAGCACGAAAAAGCCCAGCAGCGCCAGCAGCCCGCCAAGCAGCAGGCAGCGCTGACGTGGCCCGGCCTGGCTGCCGCGGGCAAACCATGGCCCAAGGCAGTAGCCCAGGGCGATCACCCCGATCCACGGCAGTACCGGGTAGGACGTGCGAAGCCGCAGCGTGTCGGACAACGTCAGCCAGCCGCGGTCATGCAGAATCGCCCAGGGCACGTGCAGGGCAGACCCCGGGGCAAAGTGCAGGCTGTCGAGCAGGTTATGCCCGGCAATGATGACGGCACTCAGGCCGAGCAGCGCCGGGCGTGGCAGCCACACCAGCAACGACAGGGCGAGCATGCTGATGCCGATGGCCCAGATCACCTGCAGGTAGATCACCGTGGGCGGCAGCTGGAACGTCCAGGCAAAGTTGACCAGGGTGAACTCCAGCGCTACCAGAAACAGCCCGCGCTTGAACAGGAACGCCGCGACATCGCCACGGCCCTGGTGCTTTTCGCCATACAGCCAGGCCGAGAGCCCGGTCAGCAGCACGAACACCGGCGCGCACAGGTGCGCCAGGGTACGGCTGGCGAACAGTGCCGGCTCGGTGGTATCGATGGCCATCGGGTCGCTGACCTGGCGGTGCAGGAAGAAGGTTTCGCGCACGTGGTCCAGGAGCATGAACAGGATTACCAGACCGCGCAGGGCGTCGATGCTCTGCAGGCGCTGGTTGAGTTGGGTGGGGCTGGGGCTGGCGCTTGTCCTGGAGGGTCGCTGGTGAAAGAAAGCCTGAATGAAATGTTATGTTATATCCATATAGCCATGAACGGGTAGGTTTTTTGCTCAACGCCGGGTTGGCTTGTCGCGGTGAAGCTGCGCTACGCCAACCCGTGCTGCTCACTTCAGAAGCTGTAGTCCAGCGTTGCAAAGTAGGAGCGTGGCGTTCCCATCAGCCATTGCTGGCCGCTGAACGCCGCCTGCACATATTCGCGGTCGAACAGGTTGTTCACCTGCAACCCCAGTTTCACCTGCGGCAGAACCTGCCAGCCGATCGTGGCGTCGACCACGGTATAGCCTGGGGCGCTCTGGGTATTGGCGTTATCGGCGTAACGTTCATCCACATAGCGCGCGCCCACCCCCACCTCGATCTGCTGGCCAATACCTTTGCTCAGCCACAGGTTGGCGGTGCGCCGAGGCACGTTGGCCGGGCGGTTGCCGGCACGGTCCTGCACCGCTGCGCCCACCTGTTCGTCAAACGCGTCATACCGGGCGCGCAGCAGCGCTGCGTTGGCAGACACCCGCCACTGGTGGGCCAGCGCCAGTTCCACGGTTGCCTCCAGCCCATCCGACGTCTGCTGGCCAGCCTGTTGGGGCTGGTGCGTGAGGGGGTCGTCTACCAGCAGCTTCTGCTTGACGATGTGGTAGGCCGCCAAGGTCCATTCGCCATCCCCGTCCCAGAAACGTTGCTTGAGGCCCACCTCGGTCTGTTTCGCCTGGGTGAGGTCGTAGTGCATCTGGTTGGGGCTGAGGCTTATCAGGTTGTTGACTCCATCCTCGCTGGTGGAGTACTGGCCATACAGCGACAGCGCGTCACTGAGTGCATACACCAGCCCCGCACGCCAGTTGCCACCTTGCAGGCTGCGGTCGCTGCGGCTGGCATTGGTCAGGTTGTCGCGGTCGATGTGGTGCTGGTCGCGGCGCACCCCGGTCACCAGCGACAGGCGCTCAGTGAGTTGCAGGCGGTTTTCGCCGAACAGGGCAAAGGTATGGGTGGTGGACAGGCTTTGCGGGCGCAGCGGCGACCCGCTGTGGAATACGCCCGGCTGCGGCTGCCACGGGTCGATGTAGTCACCGCCTACGTCGTTGTAGGGGCTGTTGCTGTCGACGTTGAAGCGCACCTTGTTGTACTCGGCGCCGAGCACGGTTCTGCTGGCCAGGCCGAACAGCGAATGGTCGAGGGTGAAGGTCTGGCGGTCGCCGAACTGCTCCTGGTCGTGCTTGATTTCCAGGTAGCTGCCGCGCAGCAACTGCTGGCGCCCGGCGTCCCATTCATACTGCTCGGCGTTGCGCCAATGGCGGCGGCTACTGATGTAATACAGCTGGTTGCTGGCGCTGAGGTGGTCGTTGAGTGCCCAGTCGGTGGTCAGGCGGGTCCACTGGTCGTCGTAGCGCTGCACGTCGTTCTGCAGGTTGTAGTTTTTCTTGCGCAGGCTGCTGCGGTAATGGCCGTCGATCAGCGGCGTGCCGTAGTAGTTGGCAGGCTGCGCCGCACCGCGCTCATGGGCCAGGGTAAAACTGAGGTCGTCACTGGCATCGAAGCGCAGGGCCGCGCTGAGCGCCAGGCTGCGTGAGGGGGTGCGGTCCACCCAGCCATTGCCGGCTTGCTGGTTCAGCGTCAGGCGATAGCTCAGGCGCTCGCTGAGGCTGCCACCGCTGTCCAGGCCGAGTTGCTGGCGGTCCCAGCTGCCATACCCAAGCCGCAGCTGGTTGCGCACCGTACCGGCAACCGGTTTTTTCGGGATGACGTTGACCACCGCGCCGGTGGCGCCTTCGCCGTAGAGCACCGATGCCGGGCCGCGAAGCACATCGATACGTTCGACCATCCACGGGTCGACCGGGAAGGTCTGGGTGCCGGCTCCGGTGAACAGGCGGGCCCCATCGAACAAGGTCATGACCGAGCCGTGCCCGGCAAAGCCGCGGGCGGACAGGCCGGTGCCACCATCGCCGGGGGAGCCGATGAAGGTAATGCCCGGCGAGCGGGTTACGGCATCCTGCACGGTCAGGTTGTTGCGCTGCTGGATCTGCTCGGCGCTGATGCTGCTGGTACTGGCTGGCGTTTCCAGGGCGCTGAGCCCCAGGCGCGAGCCGGCCTGGGTCGGCGTGGCCAAGTCGCTGGCATGGCTGTCGAGGGTGTCGGTGATGGCCGTGGAGGGCAATGCCAGGGGCTGCGGGCCGCGGTCATCGGCCAGGGCCGGGAGCGTGACGGCCAGGCAGGCCGCCAGGGGGTGAAGCTTGAACATACGGGACATGTCGTTCCACTGCTGCAGGAATGAATGGATCCCGGTGGAAACACGCAAAGGAGGGCTCCGTACAGGCAGGCGCGCGCACGGATACCGGCCTGCGCCCGCCCACCGCGGGGTGCCAAGTGAAGCCTCAGGCCGGTCTCCGGGCTTGCGAGGGGCATGAAACCTTCACCTTCCCATGCCTGAGCACAGTGGTATCTCGAAGGGTTCGCTCACTTACCGTTGCGGGGGCAGCGCCGGACTTGTCGTGATCAACACGACGCACCGGCTTCCCGTTTCACCCTGCGCGCGGCGGCGTAGGGCACCTGAAACTGGCGCGCATCTGAGCACCTGGCGGTGCCTTCGTCAAGGCAGATCGTGAAGAACGATCAGCGCCCACGCCGCCGCGAAACCCGGGCTTCGATATTCTTGCGCCCGATCAGCAGCGGCGGCTTCTCTGCCACTGGCTCATCGGCCAGCCATTTGTACATCACCAGGCAGTCCACCAGCCCCAGCCGGGCATGGCGATAGGCCTTGGGCAGCCGGCCAACCGTTTCGAACCCCAGCTTGTGCCACAGGGCGACTGCCACTTCATTGGTGGCCACCACCGAGTTGAACTGCAGGGCCAGAAAGCCTTCCTGGCGCGCCAGTTTCTGCGAGTGCTCGCACATCAACCTGGCCACGCCGCGCCCGCGCGCTTGGGCGCAGACCATGTAGCCGCAATTGCCGACATGCGCACCGGGCCCTGCCGCATTGGGCTTGAGGTAGTACGAGCCCAGCAGTTGACCCTCTTCTTCGGCCAGCATGGTGCGCAAAGGCAGCTCCAGCCACAGGTGGCGGGCCTGTTCGAAGCTCAGGGCCGGGTCGTAGGCATAGGTTTCGCAGGCCTGGACAGTGGCCTGGAAAGTGGGCCAGAAGCGCTCGAAATCTTCGGCCGTCATGGGGCGGATGTGGATCATGCGGGTTCCTGCGCGGGTTGAGCCGCCCAGTCTGCGGGGCACGGCGCCGTCGCGCAAGGGCGGCGCCGTTCGGGTTCAACCGTTGGCCTTGCCCACTGCATCCAGGGCCCTGGCCGAGTAGACCAGCGCGGCACCCGCGTTCATCGCCACCGCCACACCCAACGCCTCGGCAATCTCCTCACGGGTGGCGCCATGCTTCACCGCTTGCTGCGAATGCACGGCGATACAGCCGTCGCAACGGGTGGTTACCGCCACGGCCAGGGAGATCAGTTCGCGGGTCTTGGCGTCCAGATGACCGGTTTTGGCCCCGGCGCCGCTGGCGGTCATGTAGCCGGCCACGGTGTCGGGGGAAAGTTGCTTCAGATCGCCGATGCCGGCCATCAACTGCTTTCGGTAGGCATCCCAGTCCATCATGCTCATCGTCGTCACCTTGGGGTGGTTGCGAATGGAGCTTTCAGGCTAGTCGACGCGCGGGGAACGTGCGGCTTGTACTTTGGTGCATGCCCAGTCATGCCTTCGGCTGCACCTTCGCACAACCTGCACAGGGCGCTGGCAGCGCCCGGGCTCAGATGTAGATGAACACCAGCAGCAACGCTGCCACCACCGCCCACTTCTCCAGGTAGTAGCGCGTGCGATTGCGCTTTTTCAGCGCCTTGCCGCGTTCCCGGATCTTGTAGATCCGGGTGAACAGCCGGTTGATGCCGCCGGTCTTGTCTCCGGCGGTGTTGGGGGCTGCGGCAGCCGCCATGACATTGCGGCTGAACCAGCGGTTGAACGCGCTGGCCCAGCGGTACTTGAGCGGGCGTTCGACATCGCAGAACAGGATGATGCGGTTGTGCTCGGTATTGTTGGCCGCGTAGTGGATGTAGGTTTCATCGAAAACCACCCCTTCACCGTCGCGCCATGAGTATTTCTCGCCGTCTACATCGATGTAGCAGGCGTCGTCGTTCGGTGTGTCCAGGCCCAGGTGGTAGCGGTAGGAGCCGGCATACGGGTCACGGTGGCGCACCAGCTTGGCCCCCGGTGGCAGGGTGGCGAACATGGCCGCCTTGACCGTGCCGATGCCTTGCAGCAGTTCGGTGGTGCGTGGGCACAGGGCCATTGCCGACGGGTGGCTTTCGCCGTACCACTTCAGGTAAAAGCGCTTCCAGCCGGTTTTGAAGAACGAGTTGAAGCCCACGTCGTCGTAGTTGTCGGACTTCTTGATTTCGCCTACCTGCAGCAGTTGCCGGCCTTCTTCGCGAATTTCCTGCCAGTGCTCCTGCAGCGGTTTCAGTTCGGGAAAGGCCTCGACGGGCAGGTACGGTTTGGCCGGGTGTTTGGAAAACAGGTACAGAAAACTGTTGATCGGGGCCAGGAAGCTGGAGTGGTCGCCCAGTTGGCGGGTCAGCTTGTGGCGGACCCGACCGCGCAGGTGAACGTACGCGATCGAGAGAACGAAGATGAGGACGAGTGCAATTTTCATGGACGGTTACTTGTCGAAAATAAGGCCATGCGCCATGGCATAAGCCCGCCAGCATAAACAATCATGTGGGCAGTTTGTACTTATTGTTACGAAACCGTGGGCCGACATTGGTGTAATGCCCTACAGTCGTGCGCAAACGTTTCATGCCCAGGAGTCACCATGGTTCATGATGTACGCCCCAGCGGCAGCCCGTTCAAGCGGCTGTTTTTCGCCTTGCCGGTCAGCGATGTCCAGCGCCGCGCTCTGGCCCAGTTCCGTCGCGGCCTGAACCTGCGCAGCGGCAAACCGGTGCCGGCCGCCAACTTTCATGTCACGTTGCTGTTCCTGGGCGATGTGGATGCCGCCCTGGTGCCGGCGATCTGTGCGACGGTCGATCAACTGGCGCTGCCGGGCAGGGTACCCCGGTTGACACTTGACCGCTTGCAGGTGTGGCAGCGCTCCAGTGCCCTGGTACTGGAGGCGCAGCAGGTGCCAGCAGCGCTGATGCGGCTGGTGTACGGCCTGCAGCAGGCGCTGCTGCCTTTTGCCGGGCAAGCTGACAAGCGCGACTACCGCCCGCACCTGACGCTTGCCAGGGATTATCGCGGCGATTTGCCAGAGGCCGGCAGTGCGTCGGCGTTTTTCATCGGCGCCCCGCACTTCACGTTGTATGAGTCGCGCAAAGGCGCCTACTGGCCGTTGGCGCAATGGCCACTGGCGCCCTCAAGTGCCACGCCTGGTGACTGACGGGTGATTGCCCGCCGCCCTTCAGTCAAACCGGCAAGCTCTGGTAAGGCAGTTCATCCCCTGGGCTGCGTTCGAACTGGCGCTTGTATTCGCGGCTGAACTGCGACGTGCTCTGGTAGCCCACCCGGTGCGCCGTCTGGGCTACACCCAGGCCTTCGCCGATCAGCATTTGCTGGGCCTTGAGCAACCGCAGGCGTTTGAGGTATTGCATGGGCGCCATGTCGGTGCAGCGCTTGAAGTGTTCGTGAAAGGTCGAAACACTCATGTTGGCCCGCGCCGCGAGCGCCTCCACGCTCAGGGGCTCGCTATAGTGCTCGCGCAAGTGGGCGAGGGCGGCGCCGATACGGGCAAAGTGCCCTTGTTGTTCCACCAGCGCCCGCAACACCCCAGCCTGCGGGCCGCGCAGCGCGGTGTAGAGTACTTCACGCACCCTCGCCGGGCCCAGAACCTTGGCATCCAGTGGGTCCTGCAGGCACTGCAGCAGGCGCTCCACACTGTCGCGCATGGGCGCATCCAGTGCTGCGGAAGTCATCGATTGCGGTGTTTGCGCCTGCACGGCAGGGTCTGGCGCCAGGTCCATGCTTTGTACCAGTTCACCCAGCACGCCACGGTCGATGTCCACCGCCACGCCCAACAACGGCGCCTCGCGGGTGGCGAAGGTTTCACACATGAAGGGCACCGACAACGCCTGCACCAGGTAGTGGCCGGCACCGTACTCAAGGGTGCGTGGCCCCAGGCGCGCCAGCTTGCTGCCCTGGGCCAGGATCATCAGGCTGGGCTCGTAGATTTGCGGGCTGCTGGCGACATAGTGGTCCCAGCTCAGTACTTGCACCTGTGGCAGGTGCGTAGGCACGAAGCCCGGGCGCGTGGCCAGGCAGCGGATCAGGGCGCAGAGGGGCGCGTTGGCATCGACGTGGCGGGTCAGTTGCATGATGAACCAGGGCAGAGGATCAGACAGCCTAATGATCGCAGATTGACGGCATAGCGCCAGTGGCACAAAGGCAGGTTCGGAGAATCAGGCATGCATGCCGGAGAATCAGCCGTGGGCTCGAGGGCGAATGGTGGGCACAATTGCCCCACTGAATCGTTTCATTCTACAGCGAGGTCCAGCATGTATACCGCCATCGGTTACGCCGCCCAAACCCCTACCAGCCCCCTGGCGCCCATGACCTTCGAGCGCCGCAGCCCGCGCCCGGACGATGTCGCCATCGAGATCCTGTACTGTGGCGTGTGCCACTCCGACATCCACCAGGCGCGCAACGAATGGGGCATTGCCGTATACCCCCTGATGCCTGGCCACGAAATCATCGGCCGCGTCACCGCCACGGGCGAACAGGTCACCGCCTACAAGGTAGGTGACCTGGTAGGCGTGGGTTGCATGGTCGACTCCTGCCGCCACTGCGAGGCGTGCGCCAAGGACCTGGAGCAATACTGCCAGCAAGGCCCGACCATGACCTACGCCACCCCGGACCGGGTCGACGGCAGCAACACCATGGGCGGCTACTCCAGCAGCATCGTGGTCAGCGAGCACTTCGTGCTGCGCATTCCGGCCGGCATGGACCTGCCCAGCGCCGCGCCGATCCTGTGCGCCGGTATCACCACCTATTCGCCGCTCAAGCACCACGGTGTCGGCCCAGGGCACAAGGTCGGCATCCTGGGCATGGGCGGGCTGGGCCACATGGGCATCAAGCTGGCCAAGGCGCTGGGCGCAGAAGTGACCTTGTTCACCCGCTCCCAGGCCAAGGCCGAAGAAGCGCGGCGCCAGGGCGCCGACCATGTGATCGTGTCCACCGATGCCGAGCAGATGCGCGCTGCGGCCGACCGTTTCGATTTCCTGCTCGATACCATTCCGGTGCAGCACGACCTGAACCCGTACCTGGAAACGCTGAAGTTCGACGGGGTGCACATTCTGGTCGGCCTGATCGAGCCGATCGACCCGGCCGTGCATGCGGCCAACCTGGTCATGAAGCGTCGGGTGCTGGCGGGGTCGTTGATTGGTGGAATCGCCGAGACCCAGGAAGTGCTTGATTTTTGTGCCGAACACGATATCCGCTGCGATATCGAGATGCTGGACATCCGCAATATCAACCAGGCGTACGAGCGCATGATCGCCGGTGATGTGAAATACCGGTTCGTGATCGACATGGCCACGCTGCAGGCCTGATCGAGGCCAGCGCCGGCCGCTATGCGGGCAAGCCGCGAAGCGGCCGGCTGGCAGGCCGGGGCAGGCTTGGCTACCAGGCCAGTGGTTTGTCCCAGCCCTTCCAGAACAGCCACCGGCGCACCTCCCCATGCGCGCCGGTACCGATCTGCCACGCCGGCCGGCCGCTGTCGAGGGCAATCTCCGCCACAATCCCGGCATGGCTGGCGGCCACCAGGGTACGCCCGTCGGCGCTGATGTCCATGGCGCTGATGGTCGAGCCCAGGTAGTGCTGCCAATGCTCCTGGCCATCTTCGCCAAAGGCCCGCAGGTAGCCGTAGGCATCACCGATGATGTATTCGCCAGCGCGCGCCACCCCGGCATAGACACGCGCGCCATCCTGCACCAGTGGGGTGCGCGGGTCCTGGCTGTAGTAATCGGTGCGCAGCCCCGGCAGGTCGGCTACCCGTACCGCCAGCGTGGCACCGCTGTAGAAGTGGCAGGCGTTGAGGAGCAACTGGTCACCCCGCTGGTTGAACAGCGCGAAATGCGGGTATTCGCTGCCGGGACCAATCTCGGCCACCAACCTGAGCCGGTCGTCCAGCACCAGGTGCCGGCTGCCTTGCTCACCCACCACGACCCAGCGGCCATCGGCCGACACTGCGCCGTGCTCCATGCTAAGCCCGAGGCTGATGTCCTCCGGCTCGGTACCTTCGGCCAGGGCGTCGAGTACCCGCGCCTGGTGCGGCAGCAGGCGGGTTGCGCCGTCGCTGGCCAACACGAAGGTGCCATCGGCACTGACCAGCAGCACGCGTTGGCCGTCCGGGAAAGGGATCAATGCGGTGGGCGCGGGTGGCAGGTCGAACGGCTCGAACGGGTAGCCGGCCGGCAACCCTTCCAGGCCGGTCGGCCAGGCCAGGCGCTGTACCTGCGGGCCGCCCCAGCCAGCGGTCACCCGGACGCCTTCGGCATTGCCCAGGGCAAAGTAGCGGCGGGCCGGGCAGCGGCCGAAGTACTCGACGCCGATCACCGGGGTGACCCCATGGCGATCGATACGCAGCACCTGGCCTTTTTCGTGCGGCATGCCGATGCGCGCCAGCAGGCTACCGTCGCCCAGCAGCAGGACATTGCTGATGCCCTGGCCATGCTCATCGAGCAACGGTACCAGCGGTTGGTGGGCAGGCGGCCAGGCTTGGCGGAAGGCTTGGCGTTGCTGCTCACTGCAGCCCGGGCGGTTGGCTGCCTGCAAGGCTGCCAGCCAGGCGTCGAGCAGGTGGTCGGTCGCGGGCACTTGTGGCTCTTGAAGATTGTCCCAGCCTTGGGCGCGGCCTTGTGCGACGTAGTCGTTGACGGCCTGGGCATAGGCGATGACCGCTTGCTGCCATTGCTGCTGGGGGTACTGCTTGTCCATGAGTGGATCGGGCTCCTTGCTGCAACGTGTTTCACTTCAAGTGGGCATGGTACTCCTTATGCCCGACTTGCGGTTGTTGGCCCCGGGTGTGACGCGTACCATGCCGGCATTCCTATTCATGACAATGCGTACGTCGGCAACCCCATAGACCGGGGCCCTGGCGCGCGACCTGTTGCTTTTTCACGGAGACTCTCTTTCTACAATGAACGGACCTGTACCCAGCCACCTGCCACCCGGCACGGGCAGCGGCAGTTGGCTTAGCGTCATCGCCTTGGCCCTGGCGGCCTTCATTTTCAATACCACCGAATTCGTTCCGGTGGCGCTGCTCAGTGACATTGGCGGCAGCTTCGACATGAGCACTGCACAGGTCGGCCTGATGCTGACCATCTATGCCTGGGTGGTGGCGCTGGCGTCTCTGCCGATGATGCTGCTGACCCGCAACATCGAACGGCGGCGCTTGCTGTTGTTGGTGTTCATGGTGTTCATCGTCAGCCACTTGTTGTCTTGGCTGTCGCAAAGCTTCGCCATGCTGCTGGTCAGTCGCATCGGCATTGCCCTGGCGCATGCGGTGTTCTGGGCCATTACCGCTTCGCTGGCGGTGCGCGTGGCGCCGCCTGGGCAGCAGGCCAAGGCGTTGGGCCTGCTGGCCACCGGCACCACCCTGGCCATGGTGCTTGGCATCCCGCTCGGGCGTGTGGTGGGCGAGGCACTGGGCTGGCGCATCACCTTCCTGAGCATTGCCGGTGTGGCGCTGGCGACCATGGTGTGCCTGATGAAGTCATTGCCGCTGCTGCCCAGCCAGAACTCCGGGTCGTTACGCAGCCTGCCGGTCCTGTTCAGGCGCCCGGCGCTGGTCATCACCTATCTGCTGGTGACCCTGGTGATTACTGCGCAATTCACCGCGTACAGCTATATCGAGCCATTCGCTCTGCACGTGGCGCAGATCGGCGGCGAGCGCACCACGCTGTTGCTGTTGCTGTTCGGGGGGGCAGGGGTACTGGGTTCAGTGTTGTTCAGCCGCTACAGCGAGCGCTTCCCGCAGGGTTTCCTGCTGGGCTCGATGGGGGTGTTGGCGGCGTGCCTGCTGTTGCTGTTGCCACTGTCAGGCAACTTTTACGTGTTCGCGGTGCTGAGCATGTTGTGGGGGGTAGCGATCCTCAGCTTCAGCCTGGCGTTGCAGTCCAGGACCTTGAAGCTGGCGTCTGATGCGACCGACGTGGCCATGGCGCTGTTCTCGGGTATCTACAACATCGGCATCGGGGGCGGGGCCCTGCTGGGCAGCATTGTCAGCAGCCGGCTGGATGTGGCGTACATTGGCCTGGTGGGTGGTAGTGTGGCGGTGGTCGGGTTGTTGCTGGCCGTGGCCAGCGCCCGGCGCTTGCGGGAGGCGCTACCGCACTGACCGGTCAGGCCCTCCGATGGGCTGCGCGGCAGCCCAAAAACCGGTGGCAGGGCGTCAGGCCAGCACAGCTGCCCATGCTGAAATCAGCAAAAGCCCCGCCAACAGTTGGTTGAACACCCGTAACCGCTGCGGCGCCTGCAACCAGCGGGCGCTGCCTGCCCCCAGTACCGCCCATGCCCCCATGCACGGCAGGGCAACCAGGCAGAACACCAACGCCAACTGCCACACCGGTAACCTGGGTGCGGCAAATACCCCCACCACCGCCACGGCCATCAACCATACCTTGGGGTTGACCGCCTGCAGCAAGGCGGCGCTGAGGGCGCTGAAGCCTTGCGCCGTACCCGCGTGCAGCGGTGCCCCGGCACTGCGCAGCATTTTCCACGCCAGCCCGCTCAACCACAGCGCTCCGGCCCAGCTCATCAGTTGTTGTGCCAGTGGGTGGCGCAGCAACAGCTCGCCCAGCCCCAGGCCCACCAGCAGCACAATCGTCGCTGCCGTGCAGCAGGCCGCCAGGATCGGCAACAGGCTGGCCCGTACGCCCAGGCGGGCGCCGTGCGCCAGGATCAACAGGTTGGTTGGCCCCGGGCTGAGGCTGGCGACCAAAGCAAACAGGATGAAGGGCAGCATCGACTGAGACATGGGAACGCTCCAGAGCATCAAAGCCCCATGCTCGCTGTTGCCAAGCGGTTCAGTCTGGAAGGTTTGAGCAGCGCCTGCGGTAGTCGGCCGGCGTCAGCTGGTAGGCACGGCGAAACCAGCGGCCCAGGTGGCTCTGGTCGGCAAAGCCCAAGGCCACGGCCACTTGCGCCGAGCTCTGGCCTTGGGCGAGCAACCGCCGCGCCCGGGTCAGGCGCAGCTGGATGAGGTAGGCATGCGGGGCAATGCCGAAGGCGGCCTTGAACGCCCGGGTGAGGCGAAAACGGTCGATGCCGCAGGCCCGGGCCAGGTCGTCGAGGCCAATGTCACGTTCCAGGTTGGCATGCAGGTAGTCCCGCGCGCGCTGCGCGCTCAGCGGCAGGCGCGGGTCGGGGTTGATGCGCCGGCGCCAGTGCAGGTGGCAGGTCAGGCGGGCAAGCAGTTCGTCGGTGGCGGTTTGCCGGACGATGCGCAAGTCCTGGTCGTGAACCGCGCGGAAGGCGAGGGCGGTGGCGCTTGCCAAACGTTGGTCATGGCAAAGGGTGTCGGCAAAGCTCGGCAGGCTGCCGCCCGGCGCGTGCTCGAACAGCGACCGCAATTGCTGGTCGAGCCAGAGCGGGTCCAGGTACAACGTGGAGTAGGTGAAGCCTTCCTCGGTGGGGGCCAGGCCATCGTGGATATCGCCAGGCTCGAGCAAGAACACCTGCCCGGGTGTGCTGCGGTGGCGCACCCGACGGCAATTGAACTGCTGCACCCCCTGTTCGGTGACGCCCACCAGAAAGCTGTCGTGCCAGTGCGGGTCGTAGGCATGCCCGACAAAATGCGCCCGCACCGACTCGATGCCGGTGTCGGCGTCCTGCTTGAAGTCTATCCAGTTGCTCATGGGGGCATGCCGCCGATTCAAAACGCCAACCTAGCGTAACGGTTGAGTTCAGTCTGGAACAATTGTGCAGCCGCTGGCCAGTGCCGGTTCACGCAGCGCCTCGAAGCGCTCGCGTAGCCACAGGTGCAGTTGGGTTACCGCCGGGGTGAGCTGTTTGCGATGCGGGCAAACCAGCGTGACCGGGGTCGATTCGCCGAGCAGTCCGGGGAGAACGACCTCCAGTTCGCCGGTGGCAATGTTGGCGCTGACGTCCAGCCACGACTTGTACACGATGCCTTCACCCTGTACGGCCAAACGGCGGATGACGTCGGCGTCGTCGCTGACCAGCGGCCCGCGCACCTGCACGGTGCGGTTGCCCAGTTGCCATTTGTCGTACACCCGGTTGTGCTGCATGTACAACAGGCATGCATGCTGCTGCAGCGCATCGGGGGTGAGTGGGCGGCCGTGCCGGGCCAGGTAGTCGGGCGAGGCGACCAGCACCCGGCGGTTCCAGGCAGCCAGCGGCAGGGCGATGTAGTTGGCGTCCTGGTTGTGGCCATAGCGGATGGCCACGTCTACCGGGTCACGGTTGAGGTCGGCGATCTGGTCAGAGAGAAAGAAGCGCACCTGCAACGCCGGGTGCTCGCGGCGGAAGGCGCTGAGCCATGGCAACAGCATGTTGCGGCCCATGTCGGAGGGCGCCGACACCTGCAGCGTACCGCGCAGGGTGTCAGGGTTGCCATGCAGGTCTTCGTGGCCCTGGCGCAGGCTCTCCAGCACATTCAGTGCGGTCGGCAGGTAGCGCTCGCCCTCTGCGGTCAGGCGCAGGCTGCGGGTAGTGCGGGCGAACAGACGCACGTCCAGGTCGCGCTCCAGGCGCTTGATGGCCGCAGCCACCTGGCCAGGCAGCAAGCCCGCTTCGTGGGCAGCGGCGGTGAAGCTGCCCAGCACGCTGCTACGGGCGAACAGCTCAAGGTCTGCGATGCGCAGCATTTTCACTCCAGGGCCGAAAGTGTTGCTGCATTGTGCCGGTTTTTCTTTTCTGCAGGAAAGATAAGATGAGCGGCAAATTCACTGCTCATACCTGGAGTCGTTGCATGGATACCGTCTCGCTGGCCAAGCGCCGTTACACCACCAAAGCCTACGATGCCTCACGCCGTATTCCCCAGGCCACGGTCGATGCCTTGCTCGAGCAACTGCGCCACAGCCCGTCCTCGGTCAATTCCCAGCCCTGGCACTTCATCGTCGCCGACGGCGCCGAAGGCAAGGCCCGCCTGGCCAAGAGCACCTCGCAGGGCTACGCCTACAACACGCCGAAGCTGCTCGATGCTTCGCACGTGATCGTGTTCTGCACCCGTACCGAAATGACGGAAGCGCACCTGGACAGCGTGCTGGACCAAGAGGCCGCCGACGGGCGCTTCCGGGACGACCAGGCGCGCGCGGCGCAAAACCAGAGCCGCCGTCACTACGTTGACCTGCACCGCTTCGATCTGAAGGACGTGCAGCACTGGATGGAGAAACAGACTTACCTGGCCCTGGGCACAGCGTTGCTGGGGGCTGCGGCGCTGGGGCTGGATGCCACGCCCATTGAAGGTTTCGACAGCAAGCTGCTGGATGCCGAACTGGGCTTGCGCGAGCGGGGGTTCACCAGCGTGGTAATGCTCTGCCTGGGCTATCGCAGTGAGGCCGACTTCAATGCCGGCCTGGGCAAGTCGCGCTTGCCGGCAGCGCAGGTATTCACCTTCCTGTAAGCGCGGCGCCAGGGTAAAGCCCGCCAGTCAAGCCCTGGTGGCAGCCATTGGGCTGCTGTGCAGCCCATCGCCGGCAAGCCAGCTCCCACAGGGATCGCATCAGGGCTGACAGGTGTTTGTCAGAAGATATGCAGCGCCTGTTAGATCGAGCGCCGCCCGCGCGGCGCTTCGCGGGTAAACCCGCTCCTACATTTGTTTCGGGCCAGTATTGCCTGTGCCGGACGCGCGCGACCGCCTTGTTTTTACGACGCGATATCGTGGTGGGCGCCAAGGCGTTCGCGCGCAAATCCCACAGGCATAATTGGCCCGAAAGAAATGTAGGAGCGGGTTTACCCGCGAAGCGCCGCGCGGGCGGCGCTCGATCTCACAGACGCTGAAGATGCTGCGGCTACCCTTGCCAGAAACCATAGAATCTCCCACAGGGCCCGCGCAAGAGGCGGGTTACCACAAGGCTGCCGACGCCGTAGCCAGTACCCTGGCAAACACCTCCAGCGCCTTGTCGACTTCGGCGTCGGTGCTGAAACGGCCTATGCTCAGTCGCACGCTGTTGCGCGCCTGGTGCTCATTCAGCCCCAGCGCCAGTAGCACGTGGGACGCCGTGTTGCTGGCCGAGTTGCACGCCGAGGTGGTGGACAACGCCAGTTCGCTGGCCAGCGCCGCACTGTTGAAGCCCGGGCTGTCGATGCACAGGTTCAGGGTGTGCGGGATGCGTTGCGTGGCGCAGCCATTGAGGCTGACCCCGGGCAACTTCAGCAAGCCTTCCTGCAGCCGCGTGGCCAGCTGCGCAAGGCGCAGGTACTCGCTGTCGCCGGGCTGCCCGGCCAGGGCGAACGCACTGCCCATGCCGGCAATCTGGTGAGTGGCCAAGGTCCCGGAACGCAGGCCCTGTTCATGGCCACCGCCGTGGATCTGTGCGCGCAGTACCGGGCGCGCGCGAGGCCCGACGTACAGGGCGCCGATGCCTTTGGGCCCATAGACCTTGTGCGCCGAGAACGACATCAGGTCGACAGCCATCGCGCGCAGGTCGATCGCCAGTTTGCCCACTGCCTGTGCGGCGTCCACGTGCAACAGGGCACCCTGCGCGCGAACGCACTCGCCAATGGCGGCAACGTCGGTGACCGTGCCCAGTTCATTGTTGACGGCCATCAGCGATACCAGGCGGGTATCGGCGCGCAACGCGGCTTGTACCGCCGCGGGCTGGATCAGGCCACGGGCATCAGGTGCCAGGCGCGTGACCGCCCAGCCTTGGCGCTCCAGTTCGGCCACGGTGTCGAGTACGGCTTTGTGTTCCAGCAGGCTGGTGACCAGGTGCCCGCGGTGGTCGATGCCGTTGGCAACGCCTTTGAGTGCCAGGTTGTTCGACTCGGTGGCGCCAGAGGTCCATACCAGCGCTTCGGCCGGGGCGCCAATGCGCTCGGCCACTTGCTGTCGCGCCTGGTCCACCACACTGCGGGCGGCCTGGCCGTAGGCATGGCCACTGGAGGCCGGGTTGCCGAAGTTGGCCTGGCGGCCAAGGCAGGCGAGTATGGTTTCGACCACCCGGTCATCGACCGGGGTAGTGGCGGCGTAATCGAAGTACAGCGGGGCGTTAGGCATCGGGGCATGTCCATGTTTGTCGCCGTGGGGTCGGCGATCGTTGGCATCAGCCTATCGTGCGGTCGAAAGATGCTTTTCGCTTCCCGCTGGGCTATTTGTGGCGTATTTGCATGCTTGTTCTATTTGATTTCCTTTCTGGAGAATATTTTTCTCGATTCATTCTTTCGCACAGCACACCGTGATACGCATCGACCGGTTTCAGCGCGCATTTTAGGCAGGTTCAAGCGCTTTTTCTTCGTCGGCTACCACACGTTGGCACAGTTCGGTGATCTGCTCGCGCATCCAGCGATTGGCCGGGTCCTGGTCGGTGCTTTCGTGCCAGTACAGGTGCGTTTCCAGGGCCGGGACCTCCACCGGCAGCGGGTGGTAGCGCAGCTGATGACGGCGAGCGAAACGCTCCGGGACGGTCATTGCCATGTCGGTCTGCTGCAACACTTGCGAGGCCATCAGGTAGTGCTGCGAGCGCAGGGCGACCTTGCGTTGCACGCCCATCTTGCCCAAGGCCAGGTCGACATACCCCAGGCCGTTGCGGCGGCTGGAAATGTGGATATGGGTCATGCCCAGGTAGCTATCGAGGGTCAGTTTGCTGTCCGCCAGCGGGTGGCCCTGGCGCAGGGCACAGACGTAGCGGTCTTGCATCAATTTCACGTGGCGGACCTGGGGGTCGGTGTTCAACGGCGCGTCGATGGCGAAATCCAGGCGGCCGGCGGCCAGCTCCTTGGTGGTTTCACGGCGCTTGCACAGGAAACTCTCGATCAGCACCGCCGGCGCCAGGCGGCGCAGCCGCTGGAACAGGGGCGGCAGAATGACCGCTTCGGTCAGGTCGGTCATGCTGATACGGAAGGTTTTGTTGGCCTGTTGCGGGTTGAAAATGCGGCTTTCCTGTACTGAGGTGCGCAGCAGCGCCAGGGCGTTGCGCACCGGGCCGATGATGTTCTGCGCCATGGGCGTGGGCACCATGCCTTGCGCAGTGCGCACGAACAGCGGGTCGTTGAAGGTTTCGCGCAGGCGCGACAGGGCGTTGGAGACCGCCGGCTGGGTGATACCGACGATCTGCCCGGCGCGGGTGAGGTTGGCTTCGGTGTAGATCGCATCGAACACGATGAACAGGTTGAGGTCGACCTTGCTGAGGTTCATGGGCGCCGCTCTTTGTTGGAGTTATCTGCCGATCATATATCGGTTATGAATGTTCATACACGCGGAAAATAGACTAGGTGGATCGGGTTGCGCTGCTCTAGGCTCTGGCCATGTTCTTCGAACCGTGAAGGTAACCCCGATGGATTTCGCCTATTCGCCCAAGGTCCAGGCACTGCGCGAACGTGTCACCGCGTTCATGGATGCTTATGTCTACCCCGCCGAGGCGGTGTTTGACCGCCAGGTCGCCGAGGGTGACCGCTGGCAGCCCACCGCGATCATGGAAGAGCTCAAGGCCAAGGCCCGCGCCGAGGGGCTATGGAACCTGTTCCTGCCCGAGTCGGAGTACGGCGCTGGCCTGAGCAACCTGGAGTACGCGCCGCTGGCCGAAATCATGGGCCGCTCACTGCTCGGCCCGGAGCCGTTCAACTGTTCGGCCCCGGATACCGGCAACATGGAGGTGCTGGTGCGCTACGGCAGCCAGGCGCAGAAACGCCAGTGGCTGGAGCCGCTACTGCGGGGTGAGATTCGTTCCTCCTTCGCCATGACCGAGCCGGATGTGGCTTCCTCGGACGCGACCAACATGGTCGCGACCGCGGTGCGTGACGGTGACGAGTGGGTGATCAATGGGCGCAAATGGTGGACGTCTGGTGCGTGCGACCCGCGCTGCAAGGTGATGATCTTCATGGGCCTGTCCAATCCGGAAGGCCCGCGTCACCAGCAGCACTCGATGGTATTGGTGCCAACCGATACGCCTGGTGTGAAGATTGTTCGCCCGCTGCCGGTATTCGGCTACGACGATGCCCCGCATGGCCACGCCGAGGTGCTGTTCGAGAACGTGAGGGTGCCGTATGAAAACGTGATTCTCGGCGAGGGCCGCGGCTTCGAGATCGCCCAGGGGCGCCTGGGCCCTGGGCGTATCCACCACTGCATGCGTTCTGTCGGCATGGCCGAACGGGCGCTGGAGCTGATGTGCAAGCGCTCGGTTGCGCGCACCGCCTTCGGCAAGCCTCTGGCACGCCTGGGGGGCAACGTCGACAAGATTGCCGATTCGCGCATGGAAATCGACATGGCCCGGCTACTCACGCTCAAAGCGGCGTACATGATGGACACGGTCGGCAACAAGGTCGCGCGCAGCGAGATCGCGCAGATCAAGGTGGTGGCGCCGAACGTGGCGCTGAAGGTGATCGACCGGGCGATCCAGCTGCATGGCGGGGCAGGGGTGAGCGGCGATTTCCCGCTGGCGTACATGTACGCCATGCAACGCACCCTGCGCCTGGCCGACGGGCCCGATGAAGTGCACCGGGCGGCGATCGGCAAGTATGAGATTGGCAAGTATGTGCCGGCAGAGATGTTGCGCAGCGGGCGGTGAGGCAGGCTGATTCTCGTCAGGCCTACTCTTTGTGGCCGGCATTGGCTTGGGGGGTACCGTGTGCCGGCGGCTGATCCACCACAGCCGGCTTCTGCCCCCGCGTCTTGAGCAGCGAAACCACCACCCCACCCAGCAACAGCCCGAATGTCACACCCAACGACAGCAACGCCGGCACCTTGCCGACCATGCCATGGTAGAAGATCTTGCAGCCGATGAAGATCAACACCAGCGCCAATGCGTACTTGAGGTATACGAACCGGTGCATCAGCGCCGACAACGCAAAGTACAGCGAGCGCAGGCCAAGAATGGCAAAGATGTTCGAGGTGTAGACAATGAACGGGTCTTGGGTGATGGCGAAGATCGCGGGTACGCTGTCCACTGCGAACACCAGGTCGGCCAGCTCGATCAGCACCAGTGCCAGGAACAGCGGCGTTGCATGGCGCAGGGCCTTGTTCTGCCCCGGGGGTGTCTGGCGGACAAAGAAGTGCGAGCCATGGATCTCGTCGGTCACCCGCAGGTGCCGGCGCACGAACTTGAGGATTGGGTTGTTGGCCAGGTCTGGATGGCTGTCTTCTTTGGACAGCGCCATCTTCACCCCGGTGAACAGCAGGAAGGCCCCGAAGAGGTACAGCACCCAGGCGAAGTTCTGCACCAGTGCTGCGCCCACCCCGATCATGATCGCGCGCAGGATCACCACCCCGAGGATGCCCCAGAACAGCACGCGGTGCTGGTAACGGCGGGGGATGGCGAAATAGCTGAAAATCATGGCCATGACGAACACGTTGTCCATCGACAGCGATTGCTCGACCAGGAAGCCGGTGTAGAACTCCAGCGCCGATTGCGCGCCTAGCTGAAACCAGACCCAACCGCCGAACAGCACGCCGATGCTGAAGTAGCCGGAGTACAACAGCAGGCTCTCGCGCATGCCGATTTCACGTTCGTGACGGTGCAGTATGCCGAGGTCGAGTACCAGCAGGCCGATGACGATGGCCATGAACACCAGCCACAACCAGGTGCTGGTACCGAGGAACGGGGTGGTGAGAAACGCCTGTAGAGCTGTCATGAGCCCCTCCTTGAATGTCGACGTTGCGTGGCAACAGTGATCCGACATCACGGCGTGGCAGCCGTCAGAGGGGCCCGGTATCACATAGGCCTGAGGCTAGACCTGTTTGCCTGCGCTGCCGAATCCGGAGCTGTTACATTTGTTTGCCAGGCGGCCGTGAACAGCATCACCCTGTTGCTCAGTACACCCACACCTCCACACGCTGGTTGTGCAGCCGCCCTTGTTCACGTTCGTTGCCGGCCACAGGCAATTCAGCGCCCATGCCGGTCACCTGCAGCACTGCGACGCCGTTACGTGCCAACTGGCGGCGCACCGCCTGCGCCCGCAAGCGCGACAGCAGCGCAGCGCGGCCTGGGGTCAGCTTGGGGTCGCCGAAGCCAACCAGCACTGTCTTGCCTTGTAGCTTGCCGGCTTGGTGGAGGTAATCGGCCACCCGTTGCACATCACGCAGGGCCTTGTTGTCGAGGTTGGCGCTGCCTGCCTGAAAGCGAAAGTTCACGCTCAGCCGTTGTGCCTGCTTGGCCAGGTTGCGGTAGCGCGGCGGCATGCCTGCCTGTGGTGGCACTGGCAGGGCCTGTATCTGCTGCGAAACGAACCCCTGCTGGGCGACGATGGCCTGGCCTGCCGGGCTTTGGGCGAAGTCCGCGAGGGCTTTGGCGGGTGGTTTGGGGTTGGCCGGCAGATAGAAGTACAAGCGCCGTGACAGGGGGTAGTCCTCGCTGGCCACCAGGGCGCGCGCTGGCAGCATGGCCGGGGCGTCCCCTTCAGCCACCGCCAGCACCTTGGCCCCATGAATGGCGGCCAGGCTACTGAAGCCAATGGCCTGGCGGTCGGTGCTCACCCGTGCAGCCAGTTCGTCACTGGATTCGAAGCGCTGGGCCTGGGCTGACAGTGCCGCGTGCTGTGGCGCCAGTACCAGTGCCTTGAAGGTTTCAAAGGTGCCGGAGCGGTCGTCACGGGCGTACAGGTGAATGGCCCCGCCGGAAATGCCCAATTCTTCCCAACGCTGGATCTGACCAGAGAAAACTTGCGCCAGTTGCCCTGTGCTGAGCTGCGGCAGCGGGTTGTCGGGGTGGACAATGACCGCCACGCCGTCCAGGGCAATGACTTGCTCGGAAGCGGCAGCACGCAGGTCGCCCAACGCTTGCAACTGGAGTACTTCGTTGTCGTTGATCGGCCGTGAGGCGGCGGCCAGGTCGGCCTCGCCCTCAACCAGGGCGGTGAAGCCGGTGCTGGAACCGTGGGCAGCGATGTCGATGCGTACCGCTTGGCCCTGCGGGTCGCGGGCCGTGATCACGGTTTCGTTGGGCAGCTTGCCGGCCTGGCGTTCGATCGCGCTGGCTTGCTGCGCACGGAGCTGGCCCTCGACCAGCGCCGGCAGCAGGGCTGCGCCGATGGTATTGGAGCCTTGCACACGCAAATGAACCGGTTCGGCCACGGTGGCCAGTGGTAGCACGGTGAGCAGTAGCACAAGCAGGCGCGGCATGCCGGGTGGCCCTGTGGCATAGAGTTGGCCGGCAGATTACGACAGGGGCGTGATGATAATGTGACAGTCAATGGGCTTGAGGCCGTCGAGGCTGGTGTGCAGCCCATCGCCGGCAAGCCGGCTCCCACACCGATAGCAATGTTCTCAAGACCTGTGCTGTATGTTGTGGAGCGGGTTCACACACGAATACGGTGGTACCTGCACCGCACCATGCTGGCAGAAACTGGCCAGCAGGCCCGGCCCTTTCGCGGGTTCACCCGCGAATACGGTGGTACCGGCAACGCACAATGCCTGGCAGAAATCGGCCCGCAGGCCCGGCCCTGTCGCGGGTGAACCCGCTCCTACGACGGGCGAGGGCGGCCGGCGGTCCTGCGGGGCCGGGCCGGCATCATCGATCGATGTAGGAGCGGGTTCACCCGCGAATACGGTGGTACCGGCAACGCACAATGCCTGGCAGAAATCGGCCCGCAGGTCCGGCCCTTTCGCGGGTGAACCCGCTCCTACGACGGGCGGGGGTGGCCGGTAGTCCTGCGGGGCTGGGCGGGCATCATTGATCGAGGGAGCCGGCTTGCCGGCGATGGGCCGCAAGGCGGCCCTGGCGGTCTCAATGCGCGCCGGCCGATTTGCTCAGGTCGCTCTCGGCCCATTCGGTGTAGATGCAGGCATCTGCCACTGCCCAGCGCACCTTCACGCTGTCCCCTGGCTGCATCGGCATACCCGCTGCAGACAGTGCCTTGACCGTCAGTTCGGTACCACCAGCAGTTACCACATGGCAGGTTTGGCTTTCCCCCAGGAACAGTACCTCGCCAACCTTGGCGCTGACCTCGTTCCAGCCTGCCGGCAGCGGCTGGCGCGCGGCTTGTTCGGCAGTCAGGGCCAGGGCTTTTTCCGGGCGGACCATGATCAGCGCATCCTGCGAGGCTGCCAGCCCCGGGGTCAGGCGGATGGCCACCGGCTGGCCTTCGAAGCTGGCTGCGCCGTTGCTGCTGGCCTTGATCCGCAGGAAGTTGGAGTTGCCCAGGAACGATGCCACAAACGCATTCGGCGGGTTCTGGTACAGGTCGTAGCCGGTGCCCAGGCCAACGACCTTGCCGTGGCTGAAAATGGCAATGCGCTGCGACAGGCGCATGGCCTCTTCCTGGTCGTGGGTCACGTAGACAATGGTGATGCCGAGGCGGCGGTGCAGCTGACGCAGCTCGTCCTGCAGGTCTTCACGCAGCTTCTTGTCCAAGGCCCCGAGCGGCTCGTCCATCAGCAGAATGCGTGGCTCGTACACCAGCGCGCGGGCAATCGCCACACGTTGCTGCTGGCCGCCGGACATCTGCGACGGCTTGCGGTGGGCGAACTGTTCCAGTTGCACCAGCTTGAGCATGGCATCGACGCGCTTGCTGGTTTCGCCCGCATTGAGTTTGCGAATGGCCAGCGGAAAGGCGATGTTGTCGCGCACGTTCAGGTGCGGGAACAACGAGTAACGCTGGAACACCATGCCGATATCACGCTTGTGCGGCGGCACGTTGACCAGCGACTGGCCGTCGACCAGGATCTCGCCGCTGCTCGGCGTTTCGAAACCGGCCAGCATCGACAGGGTGGTGGACTTGCCCGAGCCGCTGGAGCCGAGAAAGGTCAGAAACTCGCCTTCCTGGATCTCCAGGTCGAGGTTGTCCACGGCGGTGAAGTCGCCGTAGCGCTTGTTCAGGCCACGCAGGCTGACCAGGGTCTTGCCGTGCGCGTTGTCTTTGATCACTGCACTCATTGTTGTTATCTCCGCGCTCAGGCGTTTTCGGTGCGCCGGCGCAAGGCGGCGGCAATGAACATGACCAGCAGCGAAAGGCCGATCAGCAAGGTCGAGGCCACGGCGATCACCGGGCTCAGGTCCTGGCGCAGGGTGGTCCACATCTTCACTGGCAAGGTCTGCAGGTCGGGGCTGGCCATCATCACGCTCAGTACCACTTCATCCCAGGACACCAGGAAGGCGAACAGGCCCCCGGCAATCATCCCCGGGCGAATGGCCGGGAAGGTGACCTTGAAGATCGCCTGCAGGCGCGACGCGCCGCAGATCACGGCGGCGTCCTCGATCGACTGGTCGAACAGCTTCAGCGAGTTGATGATCGAAATGATGGTAAAGGGCAGGGCGACGATCACATGGCTGACCACGAATGCGAACAGCGTGCCGGTATAGCCCAGCTTGAGGAACAGCGCGTACACCGCCACCGCAATGATCACCAGCGGCACGATCATTGGCATGGTGAACAGCCCGTACAGCAGTTCACGGCCCGGGAAGCGGCCACGCACCAGGGCGAACGCGCTGGGTAACCCCAGCAGCACCGCTGCAACGGTGGTCAGCACGGCCACCTTGAAGCTGGCCAGTGCAGCCTCCATCCACTCGGGGTTGGAAAAGAACTGGCCGTACCACTTGAGGGTCCAGCCGGGCGGCGGGAAGACCAGCCACTGCGACGACCCGAACGACAGCAACACGATGAACACTACCGGCAGCAGCAGGAAGGCTGCGATCACCCCGGTGGTCAGGTACAGGCCTGTGCGCAGCGGGCGGCCCATGGCATTGGGGGAAAGGAGCATGGCGGTTTACCTCGGGTTGCCAACCGGGGACTCCGGCTGCAGCTTCAGGTACAGGTAGAAGAGCACCAGGGTGATCAACACCAGCAGTGCGGCGGCGGCGCTGGCCAGGCCCCAGTTGAGGAACGACTGCACCTGCTGGATGATGAATTCCGGCAGCATCATGTTCTGCGCCCCGCCCAGCAGTGCCGGGGTGACGTAGTAACCGAGCGACATCACGAACACCATCAGCGCCCCGGAAAACAGCCCCGAGCGGCACAGTGGCAGGAACACCTTCCAGAAGTTGGTCCACGGGCTGGCGCCACAGATCGAGCCTGCCTGCAGCACCATCGGGTCGATGGCGTGCATGGTCGCCTGCAGCGGCAGCACGATGAACGGGATCATGATGTAGCTCATGCCGATCACTACACCGGTCAGGTTATGCACCATCTCCAGCGGGGCATCGATGATGCCCATGGCCATCAACGCCTTGTTGATTACCCCCGAACTCTGCAGTAGCACCAGCCACGAGTAGGTGCGTGCCAGCAGGCTGGTCCACATCGACAGCAGCACGATGTTCAGCAGCCAGCGGCCCCAGCCTTTGGGCACCAAGGTGATCGCCCACGCCAGCGGGAACCCCAGCAGCACGCTGATCAGGGTGACCACACCGGCCACCGAGAAGGTGTTGAACAGCACCCGTGCGTAAGCCGAGTTGGCGAACAGCTGCTCGTAGTTGCCCAGCCCGGGCGTTGGCTCCAGTACCCCGCGCAGCAACAGGCCGATCAGCGGGGCGAAGAAGAACAGACCCAGGAACAGCAAGGCCGGCAGCAGGTTGCGGCTGCCTTTCCAGCGCTGGCTCAGGCCCACGCGGCGCGGTACGGTGCCCGGAGCGCCAGCCCCCGTGGGGGCACCTTGCGCGTTATGCAGGGCGTTGATGGCGACTTTCATTTGACCAACCACTCATTCCAGCGCGCGGCGATGGCCTGGCCGTTCTTGGCCCAGTAGGCGAAGTCGAGGGTGACCTGGTCCTGGGCATGGGCGGTAGGCAGGTTGGGTGCAAGGTCCTTGTCCAGCTTGGCCACGCTGTCGACGTTGACCGGCGCGTAGGCGGTCTTGTTGGCGAACTCGGCCTGGCCTTCGGCGCTGCTGGCGTTGGCCAGGAACTTCATGGCCGCGTCCTTGTTCTTGGCGCCCTTGGGGATGACCAGAAAATCGGCCATGACCAGGTTCTGCTTCCAGCTCACACCCACCGGGGCACCGTCTTGCTGCAGGGCGTAGACGCGGCCGTTCCAGAACTGGCCCAGCGCAGCTTCACCAGAGGCCAGCAATTGCTGCGACTGAGCGCCACCGCCCCACCAGACGATGTCTTTCTTGATGGTGTCGAGCTTCTTGAAGGCGCGGTCCAGGTCCAGCGGGTAGAGCTTGTCGGGGGCTACACCGTCGGCCAGCAGGGCCAGTTCCAGCACGCCTGGGCTGGGCCATTTGTACAAGGCGCGTTTGCCAGGGTAGGTCTTGGTGTCGAACAGCGCGGCCCAGTCGACTGGCTTGTTGGCACCGAGCTTGCCTTCGTTGTAACCGAGCACGAAGGAGAAGAAGAACGAGCCGACACCGTGGTCGGACACAAAGCGTGGGTCGATCTTGTCGCGCTTGATCTGGGTGAAATCGAGGGGTTCGAGCAAGCCTTCGCTGGCGGCGCGCAGGGCAAAGTCGGCTTCCACGTCGACCACGTCCCATTGCACGTTACCGCTCTCGACCATGGCCTTGAGCTTGCCATAGTCGGTCGGGCCGTCCTGGACTACCTTGATGTCGGTCGCTTTGGTGAAGGGAACGGCCCACGCTTCTTTCTGGGCGTCCTGGGTGGTCCCGCCCCAGCTGACGAAGTTGAGGCTGTCGGCGGCTTGGGCGGCCTGACATGCCAGGGTCAGCAGGCTGGCAGACAGCACTGCGGTTACACGTTTGCTCAACAGCATGGTTACGCCCTCGTTGCTTTTGTTATTCGAGGCTGGGCTTGTGGTGCGCCCGCCAATAGTGTTCGGGGAGCAGCTAAAACAAAGTGTCGATGGCCATCTGGCGTTGTGGATGCCGGCCAGCAGATTCAAGGTCTACGGGATATCATATTATGGTATTCCAAACTTTTGGCAAGAGGTATGAGGCGACCGGCCATCACTCTGTCCTCTGCATGCTTGCGCGAACCCCTGTAGGAGCGGCCTTGCGTCGCGAAAGGGCCGCAAAGCGGCCCCAACAATTCATGTGTCGACGCTGAGAACCTGGGGCCGCTATGCGGCCCTTTCGCGACGCACGGCCGCGCCTACAAGGCACTGCGTCAGCCCACCAGGCCTGGCTCAAAGGGAATGCTCTGCACCACCTCCAGCTCATAACCCGCCAGCCCCGCATATTTCAGCGGCGGCCCCAGGTGGCGCAGCTTGCCCACCCCCAGGTCCTGCAGAATCTGTGCTCCGGTGCCCACTTCCGAGTACACCTTGGACTGCCCGCGCTGGTAAGGCCGCACCGGTTGGGTCAGCTGTGGTACCCGCTCCAGCAATGCCTGCGAGGATTCATGGTTGGCCAGGACCACCACTACGCCGCTGCCTTCCTCGGCCACCTTCTGCAGTGCCGCCCACAGGGTCCAGTTGGCGGGGCCGGCGTACTCGGCACCAACCAGGTCGCGCAGGGGGTCGATCACATGCACCCTGACCAGGGTTGGCTGCTCGCGGCGGATGTCGCCCATTACCATGGCCATGTGCACGCCACCTTCGATGCGGTCTTCATAGGTGACCAGGCGGAAGGTGCCATGCACGGTCGGCAGTTCACGTTCGCCGATGCGCTTGATGGTCTGCTCGGTGCTCAGTCGGTAGTGGATCAGGTCGGCGATGGTGCCGATCTTGATGCCATGCCGTGCAGCGAACACCTCAAGGTCCGGGCGACGCGCCATGGTGCCGTCGTCGTTGAGCACTTCGACGATCACCGAGGCCGGGCTGAAGCCGGCCAGGCGCGCAAGGTCGCAACCCGCTTCGGTGTGGCCGGCGCGGGTCAGTACGCCGCCTTCGCGGGCACGCAGGGGGAATATATGGCCGGGTTGGACCAGGTCTTCGGGGCGGGCCGTGGGGGCCATGGCGGCGGCCACGGTACGTGCCCGGTCGGCGGCAGAGATGCCCGTAGTGACGCCCGTGGCAGCTTCGATCGACACGGTGAACGCGGTGCTGAACACACTGCCGTTGGCCGGTACCATCTGCTCCAGCCCCAGGCGTTGGCAGTGATCGTCGGTCAGGGTCAGGCAGATCAGGCCCCGTGCTTCGCGGGCCATGAAGTTGATGGCCTGGGCGTCGCAACGCTCGGCGGCGATCAGCAGGTCGCCTTCGTTTTCGCGATCCTCGTCATCCACCAGCAGGACCATCTTGCCTTGCCGGTAGTCCTCGAGAAGTTCCTCTATGGTGTTGAAAGCCATGTTGCACGCTCGCTGTGGTGGTGTCATTTTTATGGTATACCATCATACACAAGTATCGGCTAATCAGGAGAAGGCGCATGAAGGCCTATTGGATCGCCCATGTGGACGTGACCGACCCGGAGCAGTACCAGCAATACACCCAACGCGCCCCGGCTGCCTTCCAGGCGTTCGGTGGCCGCTTTCTGGCCCGTGGCGGGCGCAGCGAGGCGCTGGAAGGGCGGCCCACACCTCAGCGTAGCGTGGTGATCGAATTCGATTCCTACGCGCAGGCGGTGGCGTGTTACCGGTCTGAGCTGTACCAGGAGGCGTGCAGCCATCGCCAAGGGGTAGCGAAGGCCGACGTGATCATCGTTGAAGGGGTGGGGCCGTGAGTGTTGGTTGATGCCCCTGACGCCGGCGAGCCGGCGATAGGGCTAATACTGGCAAAACAGAAGCTCAAGGCGCTTGCGTAACGTGCACGTTGTCGATGACCATGCGCGGATTTTCGCCGTCTTCAACCATGTGAAGGTGCAGTATTTCAGGGCCGTTCACCGTTAGCTCATCGGACCCATAATGCATACCTTCACGGTCACTCAGCCGTTTGTGGTTGTCCGTGAAGGTGAGATCTCTGGTACATAGATCACTGCACCCCCAGTCGTAACTTACGCGGCGGGTACCTGTGCCAGGCAGCAGAATTTCGGTTGAACCGTCGAACGTAAGATGTTTTGCCTTTATGGCGCTTCCATCGCCGCTGTGCGAATCGTCGCTGATCCCACCCGTGCCATGTAGTTTGAATGTCGTCTGGTCAACCTTGAATTCCTTGCGGTCACCGACCTGCTCGGACTCGAAATCGACCTCCGAAGTCACGATGGGGCGACCTACCGCTTGGTCTTGCTCATCGTAGGTGAGCTGCATAACCTGATCCTTGGCCGTGGGCAGCTTGATTCGGATTACAGGCACCGCCTGGCCATACGCTGCGTGATACCGGAACTGGTCGAACTGCGCCAGCAAGCCAGCCTGCGTCTGACCCTCGACATAGAAAAATGCGAAAACAGGCAAGTCGGCGCCCACGCCGACTTGCCAGGCAGGGAGCAAAATCTCGTTGTAGCCCATCCACGCATCTGCGCTCAAACCTGCCCTGACTTTTATCGGCATCTCGAACCATCGGGCCTTCATGTTCGCGGGTGCTTCGCGAAGGTCCCACCCGCAGACTCTTGATTTTCTGATGTCATCTTCGCTGTACGTTGCCAACCACGCTTCGGCATCCTTCACGCCGACCTTCTGGCACGCATCCGTGGTGCTCTCAAACCCATCATGCGGGCCGCACCCCTGCGCGGTTTCGCGGTTGTCCGTGCCACCATCGATGGGGAAGGTGCACAGTACTTCGAGCTCGCGCAGCTTGCCGTGCTGGATGGCCTGCAGAGGCGGGAACAAATAACCATTGAAGCGTTCCGCCGCCCTGCCGAAGTTGGTATCGCGGCGCACCCAGGAAAACGCTATGGCGCCTTTATCCAAGTGCTTGCGGCTCGGGTCCCAAGGTAGCGATTCTGGGCTGAAACCGGTGGCACGCATTTCAAAACCGCTGCACAGGTAGCTGGGTTTGTCAGGCCCACCACAGTCTTCGGTGACCGAGTCGTACCAGACTTTCAGTTGCGTAACCGCCTGTTCACCCCGCTTGTTCAATTCGATCAACTGCTGTGACTTGGCTGTTGCGCTTGTGAGTGCCTGAGTCTGCGCGGGCGGACGGGCAGGCAGCACAGAGGACGTGTGCGACACGCAACCGATCAAACTTGCCAGGGTTAGAAGCGACAGGGCTATTCGTGTCCACATTGGCGAGCACCTTTTTCTGAGTGGAGTAGCACAGCCGCACGCATAGCTATCGTGGGCTTTGGTGCAATTTGCGCACAGGAAAAAAGTGGCGGCTACTGGCAGTTCTATCAGCATTCGGGCCAAGCCCAGGTGACCGAGCGCCAACATCTCGATTGGGCCTGGGCAGGTCTTCCGGTCATGGGCTCAGTTCAGGTGCGCTTTGAGTTCGGCGCCAGCCTGGCGCATTGCCGCCTTGACCGCCGGTACCTGGCTCAGCGGGTTGAGCAGCCCATAGTCATGGATCATGCCGTTGTAGCGCACCGAGGTCACCGGCACGCCGGCGGCATTCAGCTTGCGGGCATAGGCCTCACCTTCATCACGCAGCACGTCGAACTCGGCTGTTTGCACCAGCGCTGGCGGCAAGCCTTGCAACTGTTCGGTGGTGGCCCGCAGAGGCGCGGCGTAGATCTGTTCCCGCGCCTTGGCATCCGTGGTGTAGTTGTCCCAGAACCACTTCATCATGCCGGTGGTCAGGAAGTGCCCTTCGGCAAACTGTTTGTACGAAGCGGTTTCGAAGCTGGCGTCCGTCACCGGCCACAGCAACAGCTGGAAGCGCAGGGCCGGGGTGCCAGCTTCTTTGGCCTTCAGCGCCACGACCGCCGCCATGTTGCCACCGACGCTGTTGCCAGCCACGCCCAGGCGCTTGCCATCCACGCCGATCTGCTGGCCGTGCTCGGCCACCCAGCGGGTCGCGGCATAGGCTTGGTTGATCGCGGTTGGGTAGTGCGCCTCCGGCGACGGGGTGTAGTCGACATAGACCGCCACTGCCCCAGAGCCAACCACCAGGTCACGGATCAGCCGCTGGTGGGTCGGGAAGTCGCCGAGCACCCAGCCACCGCCATGGAAGAACATGAATACCGGCAACGCCCCTTTGACATTGGCCGGGCGAACCACCTGCAGCTTGATCGACTGGCCGTCGGCCTCGATGGTGCGTTCCTTCACCTCGATCCCGGAGAGGTCAACCTTGACCGAGGCCTGGGCGCCGGTCAGCACCGCGCGGGCATCTTTCGGGCTGAGTTGCTCCAGTGGCTTGCCGCCGCCTTGCTCCAGGGCTTCGAGGAAGGCCTGGGTGCGTTGCTCCACGCCGGGGCTTCCCGCAGCGAACGCGCTGGAAAGGGACAGCGCCAGAAGCGAGGCGGTGAGTGTTTTGTGGACAATGTTCATGGGCGAATCCTTTTCTGTGCAAGTGTCGGGGGTGGGCGTCTTGCCTGGCCTGCTGGGCCATCGCTGCGACCTGTGCGTAGATTAGGCAGGTGCGCTCGTGGGAAAAAGCCGCTATAAAGCGTTTTACTGTCACCAAGAGCGAGACAATGAACCCCTACGAAGACATGCGAATCTTTGCCCAGGTGATGGAGGCCGGCAGTTTCACCGCCGCCGCCGACCGCCTGGGGATGTCCAAGCAATCGGTGAGCCGGCGCCTGATGCAACTCGAAGCGCGCCTGGGCGTGCGCCTGCTCAACCGCTCCACCCGGCGCCTGGACGCCACGCCGCTGGGCCAGCAGTACTACCAGTCGGCCATGCGCCTGCTCGGTGAAGTGCAGCAGGTGGAGCACGACATCAGCGGCCAGGCCCAGGCCTTGCGCGGCACCTTGCGCCTGAGCGCGCCATTGTCGTTCGCCATGGCGCACCTGGGCTGTTTGCTGACCGAGTTTCTGCAGTTGCATGCGCAGGTGGATGTGGAGGTGGACCTCAGTGACCGGGCGGTGGACCTGATCGGCGAAGGCTATGACCTGGCGTTGCGGATTGGCGCGCTGGAGGACTCCAGCCTGATCGCCCGGCGCATCGCCGATGTGCAGCGGGTGTACTGCGCGAGCCCGGCCTACCTGGCGGCGCGCGGTGTGCCGGCCAGGCCGGAAGACCTGGCCGGGCATGACTGCCTGCCGTATGGGCATTCGCGGCAGGTGCAGTGGCAGTTTCGGCAGGCTGGCAAGGCCCAGGCGATTCAGGTGGCCGGGCGCATGCGCGCGAACAATGGTGAAATCCTAAGGGACGCGGCGATTGCCGGCATGGGGGTGACTTACCTGCCGACCTTCATCGTAGGGCAAGCGCTGGCCGATGGGCGCCTGGTCACGGTGCTGGATGACTGGCGGCCGCCGGCATTGCAGCTGTCGGCGGTGTACCCGCAGCACCGGCAGGTGGCGCGGCCGGTGCAAGGGTTCGTGAACTTCCTGCGTGAGCGCTTGCTGCAGTTGTAAAGCCAGGGCACGGGCGACAAAAGATCGCTTCTACAAGCACCCGCAAAAACTGGCTATGCTTGGCCCATGACCAGCTCTCCACCGTTGCGCCAGCCTTGCCCCCCTGGCGCCTGCATTTGTGGCCGCGAACAACTGCCCGACCACCCGCAGACCGCCCAGCGCATCCTCCTGCTGACCCGCCAGGAAGAAAAGCGCCTGCTCGAGCGCCTGGAAAACCTGAAAGACCTTGAAGACCTGCAGCGCCTGCAACAACGCCTGTTCGACAATCTCGGCATTCGCGTGCACATCGCCCCGGGCTTCAATGAGGTGCGGACCATGCGCGGCATCGTCATCGAACTGGATAATCAGCCCGGGCTGTGCCGCAAGACCCGGCAGGCGATCCCGGCGGCGATCCGCCGCGGGCTGGAACGCAATCCCGAGGTTGCGTTCCGCCTGCTCGATACCCACGACCTGCTGCGCGATGCATGAGATGAAGTTAATTTTCCGCCGGCTTGCTACGTCTACTTGAAAGCCTCCTGCGCCAAGCGCGCAGCGGTACTCATCATTCAAGGAGACAGGCAATGACTTCTGTATTCGACCGCGAAGATATCCAGTTCCAGGTAGTGGTCAACCACGAAGAGCAATACTCGATCTGGCCCGACTACAAAGCCATCCCCAACGGCTGGCGTGCAGTGGGCAAAAGTGGCCTGAAAAAGGAATGCCTGGCGTACATCGACGAGGTGTGGACCGACATGCGCCCCCTCAGCCTGCGCCAGAAAATGGCCGAAGCCGCCCCCCAGTGACTGCACTGAACCTGCTGTGCCTGCCGTACTCGGGGGCCAGCGCCATGGTCTACAGCCGCTGGCGGCGCAAGCTGCCGTCGTGGGTGCAGGTACGCCCGGTGGAGCTGCCCGGGCGCGGCGCACGCATGGCCGAGCCGCTGCACACCGACATGCAGGCGCTGGCCCGGCAACTGGCCAGCGAGCAGCACCTGGCCGCCAATGCACCCTATGCGTTGCTGGGCCACAGCCTGGGTGCCTTGCTGGCCTTCGAGCTGGCGCATGAGCTGCAAGCGCTGGGCTGCCCGGCGCCGCTGGCGTTGTTCGCCTGCGGCACGGCGGCCCCGACCCGGCGCGAAGATTACGATGGCAGGCGCTGGCGCGAGCCCAAAACCGACGCCGAGCTGATCAGCGAGCTGCGTGAGCTGCAAGGCACGCCCGAGGAAGTGCTGGCCAATGCCGAGTTGATGAGCCTGACCTTGCCGACACTGCGCGCCGATTTCCTGCTGTGCGGCACCTACGCCTACCGTCAGCGGCCGGCCCTGAGCTGCCCGCTGCATGTGCTGGCCGGCACTGATGACCGGGCCAATGACGAGCAACTGCGGGCCTGGGGCAAAGAAACCCACGGCGAGTTTTCGCTGCAGATGTTCCCCGGCGGGCACTTCTTCATCCACGAGCATGAAGACCGTGTACTCGACGCCCTCACTGCCTTGCTGCAACCGTTGCGCCTGTCCGCCTGATTGACGTCACCGCTTGCCTGGGGGAGGCTAGGCCTTTTCCCAGGCAAGGGGCAGAGCATGCTGATCGATCCACACAAGGCCACGCTGCTGGTCGTCGACATCCAGGAAAAGCTCATCGGCGCCATGAGCGACGCCGAAGGCACCCGGGCGCGGGCCCGCTGGCTGCTGGCGGCGACCGCCGAGCTGGAGCTGCCGGTGGTGATTTCCGAACAGTACCCCAAGGGTCTGGGCCACACCCTGGCCGAGTTGCTGGCGGCGGCACCGGCCGCCCAGGTGGTCGAGAAAAGCCATTTTTCCTGCGTTGCCGCCCAATGTTTGCCCGACAGCCTGATGGCCCGTGAACAGGTGATCGTGTGTGGCATGGAAACCCATGTCTGCGTGCTGCAGACCGTGCTCGGCCTGCTGGCGCTGGGCAAGCAGGTGTTCGTGGTCGAAGATGCCTGTGACAGCCGCACGGCGGCCAGCAAGGCAGCGGGCCTGGCGCGCATGCGCGAAGCCGGTGCGCAGGTAGTGACCCGGGAAATGGTGCTGTTCGAGCTGATGGGGAGTGCGGCGCATCCGTTGTTCCGCCACATCAGCAAGACCTACCTGGTCGGTGAACAGCCCTGAACGGCCGGTTATGGGCGGCAGGCATGTTGGCCCTTGCACTGCTGCAAGGTTGCGCCGGGCGCCGCGAAGAAGTGCCCGCAGCGGACCCGGCCGAGGTTCGCGCCCAACTGCTGCGGTTGCTGCCCACGCAAGCCCGCGACCGCGAGGGCTGGGCCAAGGACATCCAGGTGGCCTTCGAAACCCAGCGCATCCCCCCCAGCAAGAGCAACCTGTGTACCGTGTTGGCGGTCACCGAGCAGGAGTCGACCTTCACCGCCGACCCACAGGTGCCCAACCTGGGGCGTATCGCCCGTGAAGAAATCGACCGCCGCGCCGCGCGCCTGCACATCCCCAGGTTGCTGATCGATGGTGCGTTGAAAACGCCGTCTGGCAACGGCCAAAGCTACCAGCAGCGGCTACAGGCAGTGCGCAGCGAGAAACAGTTGAGCGAATTGTACGACGAGGTCATTGCCCGGCTCCCGTTGGGCAGGACCTTGCTTGGCGGGCTGAACCCGGTGCATACCGGCGGGCCGATGCAGGTCAGCATCGATTTTGCCGAACAGCATGCGCAGGGGTACCCCTACAGCCATGACGGCAGCATTCGCCAGGAGGTGTTCACCCGGCGCGGTGGCATGTACTTCGGTATCGCCCACTTGTTGGGTTACCCAGCCAGCTACGAACGCCCGCTCTACCGCTTCGCCGATTTCAATGCGGGCTGGTACGCCAGCCGCAATGCGGCGTTTCAAGCGGCGCTGAGCAAGGTCACGGGTGTACGCCTGGCGCTGGACGGCGACCTGATCGCACCGGGGGCGATCATGCCGGGCGCGACCGAAACGGCGGCGCGCAAACTGGGCGGGAAGCTGGGGCTGCGCAACCCGCAGATTCGCCGCCAACTGGAGGACGGCGACAGCCTGGCGTTCGAGGACAGCAAGCTGTACGCCGGGGTATTTGCCCTGGCCGACGCGGCCGCTGGCAAGCCGCTCCCGCGAGCGGTGCTGCCGGGGATCGAACTGAAGAGCCCGAAGATTACCCGCAAGCTGACCACGGCGTGGTTTGCAGGGCGGGTAGACGAGCGTTACCAACGGTGCATGAAGCGCTAGCGCCCAGGTGCACTGTCAATGTCGCCACTGCCGAGGCAGGCGCGGCCTTGCAGCGCGAAAGGGCCGCATAGCGGCCCCAGGATTTGCGACGGACTGTTGATCAGCTTTCGCCAAGTGCCCCGACGACTTGTTCGACACTGGCCTTCAACCCGGCAAACGCATCATCCGGGTCGCTGTCCACCACCACCAGTTTCGCGCCGGCCGCCTGGATCGCTGCGGCCAGCGCCGGCTCCGGTTGGCGATGGTCCAGCACCAACGCCACATCCTGTGCCTTCAGGTTGGCCTCCAGCGCCTTCAGCGCGGCCGCATCCCACGCCGTTGGCAGCGGCTGCTGCACCACATCCAGGTTCAGGCCGCTGGCCAGGTAACCCAACCGCGGCGACAGGCTGACCACTGTGAGGTTGTCGACCTTGGCCAACTGCGTCTGGCTGCTGGCGGCAAGTTCCAACAGCTGGCGCTTGAGCGCGGCCAGGTTGCCCTGGATTTTCGTTTTTTCGCTCGGCGCAAGGCGTTCCAGGTCGTTGGCCACGACGTCGGCCATGCGCCCCAGATTGGTCGGGTTCAGCCACGGGTAGGCGCTGTAGGCATCGTCGCCACTCACCGCAATACCTGGCAAGGCGCCGTCCACCGGTCGTGCGGCATCGATCTCGACAATGCGGATATTGCTGCGCCGGGCCATCGGGTACAACGGGTCGTCGCGCCAGATCGAACGTACGCCGATCACCGCATCGGCCTGTTGCGCAGCCTTGTCCAGGCTGGCGCCACCACGGCCGCTGAAGTACGACGGCTGGCGACTGGCCGGCAGGTTGGCCGGGGCTGCGCGCTTGAGTTGTACGCCGGTCCCTTCGAGCAGGGCGCTGGCCAGGCTGTGGGTGATCGGCAAGGTGGTCAGCACCTGCGTGGCGAAAGACAGCGACGGCAGGCTGGCCAGGGCCAGTGCCAGGGTCAGGTGTTTCAGGTTCATGCCGGGTTTCCTTGCAGGCGGGGAACGAGGGCGCGGGCGAGCGCAGCGAGGGCGAAGCAGAGACCGGCAACCAGGATGATCGCGGCACCCGACGGCACCGGCAGGTCGAACACGATCGGTAGCAGGATGCCGAACAACGTGCTGATGGTGGCGATGAGCACCGAGAGGAAGAAAAAGCCCTTCAGTGACTGGCTGACCAGGCGCGCGGCGGCAGCCGGGATCACCAGCAACGCACCGACCAGAATGGCCCCGATCACCTTCACTGCAGCCACGGTGACCAGGGTCACCAGCACCACGAACAGGTAGTCCAGTGTTTTCACCGCCACGCCGCGTACAGCAGCCAACTGCGGGTTGAAGCTGGCCAGCATGATGCGGTTGTACAGCGGCAGCGCCAAGGCCAGCACCAGCATGGCGACGATGCCCAGTACCACCAGGTCCTGCCCGCTCACGGTCAGCACCGAACCGAACAGCACGTTCTCGAGGATGTGCACATTGATCTTGCCCGCCAGCATCAGCAGCAGGCTGGCGCCCAGCGCCAGCGACACCGAGAGGAATACGCCGATCAGTGTGTCCGGTGACAACCCGGTGCGGTTACGCAGGAAGTTCAGCAGGATGCCGAACAGCAGGCAGTAACCGAACAGGCTGCCATAAGGCCCGGTATAGGGCTCGCCCAGCAGGATGCCGATAGCCACGCCGGTCAGTGCGGCATGGCCGACCGCTTCGGAAAAGAACGCAAAGCGCTTGACCACCACCAGGGTGCCCAGGCCACCCAGCACCGGGCCAATCATCAGGCCGGCGAGCAAGGCATTGACCACGAAGCCATAGGCCAGCGCCTCGGGCAGGTAGCCGGCAGTGGCCCAGTCCTGGACCGTTTGGCGAAAGGTTTCGAAACTCATCAGGCAATGCTCTCGCTACGCGGGTGGACGGAAAACAGGCCCAGCAGGCGCTCCGGCGTCAGGGCCTGGGCTGGCGGGGCGTCGAACAGTACCTGGCGGCTCAGCCCGGTAACCCGGTCGGCCAGGCGCAGCACCGCTTCCAGGTCGTGTTCGATCCACAACACAGTGGTCCCCGCCTGGCGCCAGGCCAGCAGCAGTTGTTCGAACACCTGAATGCCGGCTTCGTCGAGGGCCGACATCGGCTCGTCCAGCACCAGCAGTTGTGGTTCGGGGATGAGCCCCTGGGCCAGCAGCACCCGCTGGCGCTCACCGCCCGACAAGGCCCCCATGCGCCGCTTGCGCTTTTCCAGCATGCCAACCCGCGCCAACGCAGCATCGATGGCAGGCTGGACCCTGCGCGACAAACCCAGGAAGGCCGGGCGCCGCTGGCACATGGCGGCCATGAAATCATCCACGGTCATTGGCAGCCCGCGGTCGAACTCCAGGGCCTGCGGGACGTAGCCGATCACCTCGCCTTGCCCTGGCCAGTGCAGGGTCAGTACACCGTGGTGGGGCATTTGCCCGAGCAGGGTCTTGATCAGCGAACTCTTGCCGCCGCCGTTGGGGCCGACGATGGCGTGCACGCTGCCCGGGGCGACGGTGAAGCTGACCTGTTCGAGGATACGGGTGCGGCCCAGGCTCAGGTCGATGCCGGCAAAGGTGATGCGCGGCCCGCAGGCGGTTGCCAGGTTGGCAGCGGCGGTCATGCGCGGTTCTCCTGAATGGCGCGGACCACGGTGTCGAGGTTGCGCTTCATTTCCACTTCGTACTTGTCCTTGGTGTATTCGCCATAGGAAATGTGGGTAAGGGGGTAAAGGCGCACACCAGATTCACGCTGGATGGTCTCGACATAGGCTGAGGGGAAGTCCATTTCCGAGAAGATGACCCTCACGTCCAGTGCCTTGAGCTGGTCGATGGTCTTCTTCAGCTGCGCCGGGCTTGGCTCGATGCCATGGGCGGGTTCGACCACGGCGGTCACTTCCAGGCCGAAGTCGCGGACCAGGTAGTCGTAGGCAGCATGGATGGTGGCCACGCGGAAGGTAGCGCTGGGGGCCTCGGTGACCTTGGCCAGTGCCTGGGCACGCAAGGCACGCAGGCGTTTGGCGTAGGCCCTGGCATTCTGCGTGTAGAACCGGGCATTGTCCGGGTCGAGCTTGCCCAGCTCGCGGGCAATGTTGTTGACCTGGGCAATGGTCGTGCTGATCGACAGGAAAGTGTGCGGGTTGACCACCTTGCCGGCACCGCGCGCGGCAATACCGGTAGCCGCCAGCAGCGGTACGTTCTGGTTGGCCTCGATCGTGGCGATATCAGGTTTTTCACTGGCGGCGATCATGCGGTCGGCAAAGTCGTCATGGCCAACGCCATTGAGCACCACCACGTCCAGCGTGCCGATGCGCTTGATGTCTTCGGCCCGGGGCTCGTAGGCGTGCGGGTTGAAGCCCGCCGGAATCAGCGGCACCACCTCGGCCTTGTCGCCAACGATGTTGCTCACGTAGCTGTAGTAGGGGTGCAAGGTGATGCCGATACGCAGCGGCTTGCCGTTATCGGCCAGGGCCATTGCCGGCAGGGCCAGGGCCAGGGCCAGGAGCAGGGCGAGGGCGGAGCGAAACATGGGCGAGTCCTTCGGTTCAGTGGCGGTGTTCGCGGGTAACCCCGGCGTCGTAGTGGCTGACCACCTGTTGCCAGCCAGCGGCGATCAGTGCCGCCTGGCCGAGGTCATCCGGGATGATTGCGGCGCTGTCGCGGCGCAACCAGATATCGGCCTGGCCGGTGCTGTCGGGTGGCAGGATCAGCAGCAGGCTGCCGGCAATTTCGGGTGCCTGGCTGCGGCCCAGGTAGGCGCCGGGCGCCAGCCAGGTCCATTGGTGGCTGCCCCGGCTCTGGCTGCCGGCGTCGACCACGAATGGTGGCAGGCCTTCATCGGCCAGGGCCTGTACCCCAGGTGCAGCGGCGTTTTCTTCACGCAGCAACTGGATCTCGTCGAATGCCACCCGCAGGTCGGTGTAGAGGCCTTGCTCGGCCGCAGTGAGGTCGCGGCGGGCGTCGATCTGGTGGCTGGCGATGGCCTGTTCGTCCTCGCGCTCGCCGCGCAGCCACACCACGCCAGCCGCCAACGCCACTATCAGCAAGCTGGCCAACAGCACGTACAGGGTTTCGTGCCCGGCCCCGGCCGGGCGAATCACGTGAGCGCGGCTCATGGCTGGGCGATGTCGGCGTAGTCGACTTCCACCACGTGCCCGGGGCCGGCGTCGAACAGTACGTAGAATTCGCCGTCTGGGCGCTTGAAGGTCAGGGTCGAATCGTCGCCAAGCTTGCCGCCGACCAGCACTTGCTCGTCATAGCCGATCACATCCAGGGTTACCCCGGGGGCGCCACTGCCGTCCGAGAAACCACCGGTGCACTTGACTTGGCCGCTGGCCAGTTCTTCGCATTCGCACATGGGGTTGTGGGCCAGTGCCGGGCTTGCGGCCAGTGCCAGCAAGGGCAGGGCGAGGGTGCGCAGCAGGTATTTCATTTCTTGCCTCCTTTGTTCTCGAGCCAGGCCACGGTGGCTGGCGATGCCTTGGCCAGCGGGACAGACGCCTGGTGCATGCTGCCGTCCCAGCCTTCCACGGTGATCCAGATCTGGGCGTCGGGTTTGGTGCGCGGAGGGACCGGCAGGTTGGTGGCCATGGCGTAGGGCGCGCCGAAGAAAATCGTGCCCGCCGCCCGCAGGCTGCGCGGTTTGCCGATGCGCAGGTAAACGGCCTTCACGTCGTTGAGGCACGCCTTGCACAGCGCTGCCCTGAATACTTTGAAGTCGCCTGCCGGGCCGTCTCTGCGGGGCGCTTCGTCACGCAGTTCCGCCAGGTCCAGGGTGTAGGGGCCGGCCTGGATGCCGGTGATCACATTCGCCCCCAGCCCTGCCTCGCCGCGGAACAGCTTGGCGTCGCTGAAATACTTGGGCATGAAACCCAGGGGGATCAGGATCAGCAGGATGTTCAAGTGGAAGCGCCACTTCAACCACCACTGTTTAAGCGGGCTGACGGGCACGGCCTGGGTGGGGCTCATCGTTGCATCTCCAGCGAGGTCCGGGTGGGCGCAGTGCGGGGGGCGCGTTCGCTGCGCTTCAGCGCGGCAGCGGTGGCTTGTGCGGTACGTTTGGTCCAGATCAGCAAGCCGCTGAACACCATCAGGGTGAGCAGCAGGCCGAAGAAGAACCAGATCAGCTTGATCGGCAGGCCGCCGAAGTCACCGGTGTGCAGGGGGCGCATGGACTCGGTGACGAACTCCAGGGCGGAGCGGTCGCCCAGCAGGAACTGGCTGTCCACCTTGCGCGTGTAGGGGTTGACCTCGGCGCTTTGGAACATCAGCGGATACCAACCCCGCCCGCCCATGGAAATATGGCTGTAAGCGGTGGCAGGCAACGCAATGAAGTTGATTTCCAGCCCTGGAATCGCCAGGCCAGCGATGCGTGCCGCTTCATCGAGGTCGATCCGTGGGGCTGGGCTGCCATCGGCGGTCTGGGGCACTTCGTCGCGAGCGATAACCGGCACGATCGGCTCGCTGGAAATGCTGATGTGGTTGTCGAACAGAATTGCCTGGATCAGGAACCAGGTACCGGTGATGGAAATGACCGCGATGAACCAGATCGACCAGACACCGGCCAGGCGGTGCAGGTCGCCCCAGAAGATGCGCGAACCGTGCCCTGTACGTACCGGTTTGAAGAAGCCTTTCCAGAACTTCTTGTACACCACCAGCCCGGTTACCAGTGAAGCGAGCATGGGCAGACCGAGAATCGACACCATGTACCAGCCCCAGCTGAACCCGTTGGTGAAGGGCACCAGCCACCAGCCGTGCAGGGCGCGGGTGAAGGCTTCGAAGTTGAAGTCAGGGGATTTGCCCTGAATCGCACCGGTGTAGGGATTGACGTAAAGGGTCGGGGTGGTGCCGTCCGGGAAGGTCACATTGGCCGTGAGGGCGAAGTGTGAGCCGTCGGGCTGGATGATGGACTGCACGACCATATCCGGCTCTGCTTTGTGCAGGGCGTTCAGCACCTGCTGGAAGCTGAGGCGTTCGGCGTCGGTGTCCGGCTTGCTGGCACGTACATCCGGGTTGGCCAGCCAGACGATTTCCTGGCTGACCACCGCGAGCATGCCCGTGAAGCAGACGATCAATACAAAGAACCAGATCGGCAAGGCAAGCCAGCTGTGCACCAGGAACCACAGCCTGGATTTGGATTTTTTCAAGGGTTTGGCCATCAGACGGTCTTCTGCAATGGGTGGTCGAGCGTGCGCCCAACCAAAGAGGGCTGTACTGATAAGGACGAATGAGAATCGAAATCCTGCCGATTAAAATGAAAGCAAATGTTTCAAGCGATGAAGCCGACCTGCGCAGGGGGCGGCAGGTCGGCCGAGGGGGGGGGCTCATGATGAGGTGTAACGAACCAGCCGGCAGGGAATTTAATTGGGCTAAAGCGCGGCGCGAAGTGGCCGATAGGATGGTTAGCGCAAAGACCGATCTTTCAGAAAGGGACCGACATGGCCGTCATCACAGCTGGCAACCTCATGATCAATGGCGTATCGGCGCAGGCGCGCAGCGCCAATGCCGCCGCTGAGCGCGACCAGGCCAAGCAGCCCGGCGAAGCGGTGGGCCCGCTGCAAATCAGCAGCGACAGCCTGAAGGTATCCGCGGGTAGCCAGGCACAGGCAACGGATACAGCGGGCAGTGGCGGGTCGGACGCGGTAAGCGCCCTGCAACAGTTGATCAAGGACTTGCAGAAGCAACTGGCCGAGCAGCAGAAGCAGCTTGCCGCGTTGCAGAACAGCAAGATGGATGAGACATCCAAAGCGGCTGCGGTCGGGGCCAAACAGGCAAGCATCGCCACCCTCAACGGTCAGATCATGGCCGCTACCGCGCAATTGCTGGCGCTGCTGCAGCAAGAGGGTGGCAGCAGCTCCGGCTCAATGGTCAGCGCCACGGCCTGACGGCGCCGTGGCCTGTGAGTTCGGGCCAGCTTACTCGGCCGCTACGCGCCCTTTGCCCTGGCGATCTGCCTTGTACTGCATGGCCACCGCCGGCGCTGGCTTGGCTGCACCGGTTTCCAGCCATTGGCGCAGGCGGCTGGCATCGGCGAAATGGGTGTACTTGCCGAAGGCATCCAGGATGACCATCGCCACAGGGCGGTTATCCATTCGGGTCAACAGCACCAGGCAATGCCCGGCTTCGTTGGTAAAACCGGTCTTGGTCAGCTTGATGTCCCAGTTGCTCTTGTTCACCAGGTGGTCGGTGTTTCGGAAGCCCAGGGTGTAATTGGGCTTGCGGAAGGCCACGGTCTTCTCGCGGGTGGTCGACAGCTCGCTCAGCATCGGGTACTTGCGCGAGGCCATCAGCAGCTTGGACAGGTCGCGCGCAGTCGACACGTTCTGCGTCGAAAGCCCGGTAGGTTCTACGTAGCGGGTATGGGCCATGCCCAGGCTGCGGGCTTTGGCGTTCATCGCCTTGATGAATGCCGGGTAGCCACCGGGGTAGGCATTGGCCAAGCTATTGGCTGCACGGTTTTCCGAAGACATCAAGGTAATCAGCAGGGTCTCGCGGCGATTGAGCTGGCTGCCGGGGCGTACCCGTGAATACACGCCCTTCATCTCCGGGTTGTTGGCGATGGTCATGGTGAGCATCTCATCCATGGGCAGCTTGGCGTCCAGCACCACCATCGCGGTCATCAGTTTGGTCACCGAAGCGATCGGTACCACGCGGTCGGCGTGGTTCGAGTACAGCTCCTGGTTGGTATTGAGGTCGATCAGCAGCGCGCTGCCCGAAGCCAGGTGCAGTTTGGAGGGGTCGCGTTGCACCTTGGCCGGGGGTTGTGCAGCAGCGGTCGACGGCAGCGTCGCGGTACCTGTGAGCAACAGCAGCAGGCTGAGAATGGACAGGGATGTTTTCACGTTGAGGCTCACTAAAGGTTGGTATGTCGTTGGCTGTGCAAGGGTTTTCCCCCTAAAAACCGCTGCATTCTGGAGTATGGCCGAACGGCTGTCGAATGCCTTATACCTAAAGGGCGCAACGTGAACGAAATTTAATCCCGGACCCATTGTGTAACCTTCATGTGCTGTTCAGAAAGGGCGCCGAGCGGTGATAGGGGCGGGGCAAATTGTACGCTCAGTTCTGATCAGGTCCGGTACCGACCCGTGAACAGGAGGGCCGGCACGCAAAGGGCGTTGTCGCCTCAGCCATGTATCAACGTCAGGTCGCTGATAATGCAGATCGAGCCATCGTCGACCGGCGTTTGGTCGTTGTAGTCGACCTGGTTGTAAACGCCGCCGTGGAATTCGAACAGGCGCGAAGCCCAACTGCCGTCGAGTTGCAAACCACCTGAAGTACCGGTTGCTCCCTTGCAGGTTGCGGTGACCATGACCAGGCCCTGTGCCGTGACGTGCAGGCTGATGCCGAACCGCGCGCCCAGCGGTACGCCCTTGAGCACCGTCGAATTCACCGGGTCAGCCTGGTCATAGGTTTGGCGAAAGCCCAGGGTGATATCGCCTTTCTTCCAGAACACCTTGACGGGCGGGCCGTCGTCGCCGCGCACATGCATCTGGGCAATGACCACCTTCTGCGCTGCGTTGACCTTGGTCAACGTCATGCTTTGACGGCTCCAATGGTCCGCAGCACTGGCCAGCGTCCAGGAACGGATCTCGGTCCATTCACAGCGGGTGCGGTGGGTACTCTTGCTCGACGCCCCTTTGGTCGGCGCAGAAAACTGGATCGAGCCGTCACTGAGTAGCGTGACCACCTCTGGGAGGCGGGCAATGGCTTCGTCACCGTCAAGTTCCAGGGCAACGGGGTTGGTTGCGGATACTGCCACCGGGGTGGCGATCAACAGGTTGCTGATGTCTACGGCCATGGTAACTCCTCATGAACAGCCAGTTTTGAAGGGCAGACTGAATGCTGCCTGGTTGAGAAGTTAGCCAATGGCTAAATTAAATGTCAATAGCTTAAAGCTAAAATTGCGCTGGGGGTGAAATTACCTGTTGGCGAAAATTTTCAGGGCAAGGCCTTTACGCTGGATTTGGCTATGCGATAAGCTTTTGCCAGGTACTGTACAAATATACATATATCAGGATGACAATATGCCTATGCAAACAGCGTCGACCACCCTTCAGCCCCCGGGAATGTCGGGTGTAGAGCGCCTGAGCCTGCGGGTATCGTCGATGATCAACCACCCTGTGGCCCAGACCCAGCGCTGGGTGCTGGTGCATCGCCTGCACAGCGATGGCGACGCGGAATGGGAAGAGGTGATGGGGCTGCTGCTGGAAACACCCGAGTTGGACCTGACCTTCAACCCTGATGGCAGCGTGCTGGTGCGCTGGCAGCGCCACGCCGGCCAGCAGTTTGACGAAGTGAGCGTCGAGCAGGGCTGTGGGTCACTGATGCCTGCTGCGCCGTTCTGAAATACCGGCGCCAGGCCGCTGTCGGGGCAGGTGGCGCCTTACACGAGGTGGGCATTCCACACCAGCAGGACCCTGGCCTGGATATAGGTTTCTTCGCGGCGAATCAGGCGGTCCTTGTGCCGTGAGTTGTCGGAAATCATCTCGAAATGATCGTCATCGGCAATCTGCAGGCGCTTGATGTAGATATGGTCACCCCACGCGAAAAAGTAGATCCCGTCGCCCACGAACTCGCGAATGCTCACATCGACGATCAGCGGGTCACGGTGCCTGATGGTGGGCTCCATCGACTGGCCCCAGCCAGTGACCATCTTCAGGTGGTGGTGCTCGCTGAATTCAACACCCAGTTCACGCAGGTGGCTGGGGCTGACCCGCACATCCTTGAACATTTCCGGGTAGTCATGGGGGATCTGGCCGCCGCCCATTGCTGCGCGCACATCATAGTGGGCAATCCATACCTCATCGCCCACCAGGCCGGGCCGGCCGTGGTCGGCCTGCAGCAATACCGTTTCCGCGGGCTCGGCAGCCGCGGCCAGCAGCCTCTGGCGGGTTTCTTCGGGGATGCCTTTGCCACTTTTTGCCAGCATCTGCTTGACCAAGTCGGCGGCGCACAGCGCGCCGTCGGCAGGCCCGCCCGAGGCCTGCGGGTGATCGCCGGGCGCCAGCGCGTCGAACCAGCCGCGTGGCAAGCCTTCGATACCCTCGATCCGCCGCGCCACGTCGTCGCCCAGGTTCTTGGCGGTCCTGTTGGAGAGAATCTGGCTCAGGTGCGCAGGCGCCATGCCCCAGCGCTCGGCGCAGGCGCCCTTTTTCTGGTCGGCGATCAGCTTGACCAGGTTCTGCTTGCGGATTTCATAGATGTCCATAAGGCGAAGCATGCCAGTGTTTAGCTTACTGCTAAATGTGCGCATGGCTAAATTTCCCTTGAGGTAAATTTACCTCTAGGCTAAATTAAGCCTTCAAATAATAAAAGCCACGGCGATGCAATGCCGTGGATTGCCCATCTCGTCAGTAAAGAGGTTTACATGGATCCCACCGACCTCGGCTCAGGCACCCTTACGTGGCTGGGTGGTACAGGCACCGTGTTGCTCGGGGCCTTTCTATGGCTGCGCAAATGGCTGTCCAGAGATGCGGCAGACCGCGCGCTGGACAATGCAGACATCGCCGTGATTCGCCGCCTGACCGAGCTGCTGGATAGCGAGCGCGATGCCCGCCGTGAGGCGGAGGCCAAGGCTGACCAGTTCGCCAAGGAGCGCAATGAACTGGTGGTCACCGTCGGCCGCTTGCAAGGCAGGGTTGTGGCCCTGACCAGTCAACTGGCCCGGGCCAAGGCGTGAAACGACCGACGACCCGCACCCACCATGGCGAGACAAAAAAAGCCCGCCATTTCGGCGGGCACAAGGGCGTAGGGAGCAACGCACAACAAATTCGGGTCAGGCTGCCAAGGTGCCTGGTTGCAACAGTTCAGCCAATGCGCGGGCTTGGGCGAGGGTCGGCACCGGCCCACTCACAGCCTCGCCGTTGCGCACCAGGTACCAGCAGGCCAATAAGCCTTGTTCACGCAGTGAAACCGGTACAGCGCTGCCGACAACGGACATGATCTGGATAGTGGCCATGGGGACCTCCTGTGAAACATGGGCCTACCATACCCAGCCGCTACCAGGGTTTGAAATCAACGTTGTCGATAGTGGTCATTACTTCTATCAACCCTTACCAGCGTGGCGGGCCGTAATACACCCGTGGCGGGCCGTAGTAGGCCCGGTAGCCTGGCGGTGGCGGGGCCGGCGCATAATAAGGCTGGTAATAGACGGGCTGCGGCGGCGGCTGCACGTACACCGGTTGCGGCGGGTAGTACACCGGCTGGCGTTCCACGTACACCGTACGGTCGTGCCCGCCAGACACCGTAGCGCCAACCACCGCGCCAACCACGGCAGCGCCCAGTAGCGGGCCCGGTCCGTACCAACCGCCGCCATGGCCGTAACCACCGTGGGCAGCTGCAGGCCCGCTGATGGCCAAAGCGCCGACCAGCAGGGCGATTCCGGGAATGAGACGGTTCATGTCAACCTCGCGAGTAAACCCCCGAAGTGGGGTGTCACTAATATGACTCCAGTATTTGTCAATTGCGCGCAGGGCAATGGTAAAGGTTGTGTAAGGGACGACCAGCGGTTGCCTCTGGTACGCTGCACAAACGTTTCAGTCATGACTCAGGAGCAGGCTATGTCGACAACTCCCAGCAGGGATACCGTGCTGTGCATTTCCCTGGCAGGCCGCCCCGGTACATTCGGCGTGCGCTTTCACAACCACCTGTACCAACAGTTGGGCTTGGACTTTTACTACAAGGCCATGCGCACCGACGACCTCCCGGCCGCGGTAGCAGGAATTCGAGCCTTGGGCATACGCGGGTGTGGGGTATCGATGCCATACAAGGAAGCGTGCATGGCGCTGGTAGACGAGATCGACCCGTCGGCAGCGGCCATCGAGTCGGTCAACACCTTGGTGAACACCAACGGTCGCCTCACAGCCTACAACACCGACTATCTAGCCGTACGCCAGTTGTTGACCCGGCACCAGGTCGACCCGGCAACCGCTTTCGCCCTGCGCGGCAGCGGCGGTATGGCCAAGGCCGTTGCCAGCGCCTTGCGCGATGCCGGCTTTGCCGAAGGCACCATCGTCGCGCGTAATGCCCAGGCGGGGCAGCAGCTGGCGGATATGTGCGGCTACCGCTGGCTGCCAGAACTCGGCGATATCTGCCCGCCGATGCTGGTGAATGTGACGCCGATCGGCATGGCGGGGGGCGCAGAAGCTGAAGAGCTGGCGTTTTCGGACATCGCCATCACTGCTGCAGAGCGGGTATTCGATGTGGTGGCCATGCCCGCGCAAACACCGTTGATTCGCCGCGCCCAAGCGCTGGGCAAGCCCGTGATTACCGGGCTTGAGGTGATTGCGCTGCAGGCGCTGGAGCAGTTCGTGCTGTACACAGGTGTGAGGCCGACGCCAGCGCAAGTCGATGCCGCCGTGGCGTACGCTCGCGATATCTGATTGCACCTGCAGCGGCCCCGTCGCGTTATGGCGGCGGTGCTGGCGAAGAGGCCGCTACAGGCCAAGGGGGCAATCAGAACACCTTGGTGCCGGCGTCCAGTTGCTGGTCGACCAGCGCTCGACCGTGGGCCAGTGATACATGCTGGGCACGTTCCAGGTCGGAGAAGAACTTCATCGGCATCGACAGGCGCCTGCTGGTATGGCCATCAGGGGCGGTGATCAGGCAACCGGCGGCGTAGGGCAGGGGCGAGTCAGGATGGGGCATCACGCTGGCGGTGATGGTGTGCTTGCGGTATTCACAGTGAAGGGATTGCATGGTTCTTACCTCGCTGTGGCATGGGAAGCAATTACCTTCATATACCACAGCAAGGGGGCGGTGGTTCCCGCCCCCGACGAACGCTTAGCCTGCGAGGTCGGCCGGCTGAATCACTTCGACCCAGTAGCCATCCGGGTCCTTGATGAACGCCAGGTGGTTCATGCGCCCGTCCTGCAGGCGCTTCTGGAACGGTACACCCAGCGCTTCGAAGCGCGCACAGGCGACGCGTACATCGGGTACCGACACGCAGATGTGGCCGAAGCCGCGTGGGTCGGTATTGCCATCGTGATAGGCGAAATCGGCGTCGTTCTCGGTGCCGTGGTTGTGGGTGAGCTCCAGCACGCCAGGGATTGATTTCATCCACTGGTGACGGGCGGCGTCATCGGCGGGGATCTGCGCCGGGTCGACCAGGGCCAGGAAGTACAGGCTGAAAGCGGCTTCGGGGAAATCACGCTTGTCTACTACGCGAAAGCCCAGCACACGGGTGTAGAAGTCCAGCGACTTTTCGATGTCCTTGACCCGCAGCATGGTGTGGTTGAAGACGAATTGGGCGGTGGCGGCGTCAGGTTGTGCGGTGACACCAGGCAAGGTTTGCAGATCGTGCAGGCTCATGGGAACTCCTGAGGCAGGGCCGGGCAAGGGGCGCCGGCAAAACAGACAGGCTGGCCATGATACGTCAGTGCGCCGATTGCGCAAATGAAAGCGCCCTGCACGAGTGCAGGGCGCTGGAATTAGAGGCCCGCATGTGCGGGCGCGTGATGGGGTCGCTAGTCCTTTAGCTGCCTCGATACTGAGCCAGCCCTTGTGAAAAAAGTGTGAAGCACGTGTTGATGTTTCATCAGCGAGCCCAGCTTTCCACCTCGGCGGCGCCATACTGCTCTTTCCAGGCTTTGAGGCCGCGGTGGTTGCCGCCTTTGGTCTCTATCCGCTCGCCGGTCTCGGGGTGTGTGTAAACCTTCACCACCCGCGGGCGACGGTGCTGTTTAGGGGCAGGGCTGGTGGCGCGCGCCCCGGCTTTGGGGTCAAGTATGGCTATGACATCGCGCAGGCTTTTGTCGTAGCTTTTCATCAGGTTGACGAGTTTCTGCTCGAACTCGATTTCGCGTTTTAAGCCGGCATCCTTTTTCAACGCTTCCAGTTGCGCCATCTGTTCCTGGAGCGCTTTTTCCGCAGCACGAAACTCTGCAAGTCTGGACACTGTAATCACTCCTGTACGTCGGCTGTGGCGGGGCGTGACGAACATTGAAACGCATGAATACGCCGGCCACGCAGGTGGGTTTTACTGTTCGTTGATAGCGAGTGTAGTCACACATTGGGGCGGGGTAAACTGCAAACTTATTGCAAATAAGCGGGGAACTTTCCTAGTTGCCCATGGGCGATACAGGTGACTCGCCGAGGCGACCTGGCAAAGCGCTTAGACCATGGTCCAATGGCCCGTGCCAGAGCCGTTACGCGATCATTTCAAAGTATGGCTGGCTGTTGCGCAGTCATGTCCCATTACCGTGGCAAGTCGTTGCCACCGGTTGTTAACCCGCTTTGAATCTGGATGTTTCCCTGCATGTTTTCCCCCTATCCTCTCGCCCCCGGGCGTCGTGTTGCCGGCCTGTTCCTGTTATGTGCCGGTGCCAACGCCCAGGCTGGCGGTTTTCTTGAAGACAGCAGTGCCAAGGTTGAAGCACGCAATGTCTACTTCAACCGGGATTTCCGTGACGGCCACAGCAGTTCCGGCCAAGGGGCGTCCAAGCGAGAAGAGTGGGCCCAAGGCTTTATCCTCAATGTACAGTCGGGTTACACCGAAGGCCCGGTAGGGTTCGGTGTGGATGCGCTGGGCATGTTCGGTGTGAAGTTGGACTCCAGCCCCGCCGACAGTAACAGCGGCTTGCTGCCGTCTTCCGGGCACAACCCTCGGCACTCCGCCGACCAGTATGCAAAGATGGGCCTGGCGGCCAAGGTCAAAGTTTCCAACACGGTGCTCAAGTACGGTTCGATGATGCCGGATGTGCCCCTGCTCAAGTACAACGATGGCCGCCTGCTGCCGACGATGTTCCAGGGCGCCATGCTCACCTCCGAGGAACGCCGGGATCTGAGGTTCACCCTGGCACGCCTGGATCGGTACACCGCAAGGGATTCAACCGACCGCCAAAACATTCGTGTGCATTGCAAGAACAAGCGTTACGCCTGCGATATCGAAGCCGACCACTTCGACCTCGCCGGGGTCGATTACCGGGTCAACGAGCGTTTCGGTGCCCAGTATCAAGTGGCCAGGCTGGAGAACATCTATCGCCAGCAGTATTTCGGCCTGGTGGCCAGCCAACCGCTGCCGGTGGGTAGCCTTGCTGCCGACCTGCGGCTGATCAAAAGCGACGACATCGGCAACGCCCGCGCGGGCGCTATCGACCACCGCGCCGTCAGCGGCATGCTCGGCTACAGCCTGGGTGGTCACAAGCTCAGTGCTGGCTGGCAGCGCATGTATGGCGACAGCGCCATGCCCTACTTGGATGGCAGCAACCCGTACCTGGTCAACTATGCACAGGTCAATGATTTTGCCGCGGCCCAGGAGCGCTCCTGGCAAGTGCGCTATGACTATGACTTCAAGGCGTTGGGTGTGCCTGGCCTTACGTTCTTCACCCGGTACATCAACGGTGACCATATCCAGGTGCCAGGCAGCCATGCCGAAGGCAAGGAGTGGGAGCGCGACAGCGAGCTCAAGTATCAAGTGCAAAGTGGCACGTTCAAGGACGTCAGCGTGCGTTTGCGTAATTCCACCTACCGCAGCAACTATGAGCGGTGGGCGCGGGATATGGACGAAACGCGGGTGATCGTCAGCTACAACTTCTCGCTGCTCTGAACGGGTGCTTTGCCAGCGGCCTGGTGGCGCCCGACAATGGCTGCTGAACAGCACCGGAGGGCAGCACAATGAAACAGCTGTTGTTGATCGGCATCGGCCCGGGTGACCCACGCCAGGTCACGTACGAAGCCGTCGACGGGTTGCGCCAGGCCCACGTGTTCTTCGTGCTCGACAAGGGCAGCGTCAAGAACGAGCTGGTGCAACTGCGCAAGGCCATCCTGCAGCGGTACCGCCCCGAGGGCGGCTATCGGCTGGTTCAGGTCGCAGACCCGCTGCGCGATGGGCAGGCCGACGCGTATGTGCAGGCGGTACAGGACTGGCACGTACAACGTGCAGCGCTGTATGCGCAACTGATCGAACAGGAACTCGGCGACGGCGAAACCGGCGCCTTTCTGCTGTGGGGCGAGCCCACGCTCTATGACAGCACCTTGCGCATCCTCGACCTGGTCTGCGAGCGAGTTGGCGCGCTGCACCTGCAGGTCATTCCGGGCATCAGCAGCGTGCAGGCTCTGGCGGCGCGCCACCGTGTTGCGCTCAACCGCATTGGCGAACCGCTGACCGTGCTGCCTGGTCGGCGTCTGGCCGGGCAGGGGAGTATCGACAATGTGGTGGTGATGCTCGATGGGCAGTGCGCGTTCGCAGCTATCGATGACCCGGCCTTGACGATTTACTGGGGCGCTTACCTGGGCACGGCTGACGAACGGCTGATCGCCGGGCCGCTGCAGGCGGTGAAGGCGCAGATTCTTGAAGTGCGTGCGCGGGAAAGGGCGCGCAAAGGGTGGATCATGGACACCTACCTGTTGCGCAGGGAGCTGTAACGGGCACCGTATTTTCGGCCCCTGCGCTGCCTGCGCGCTGGTCAAGCGGGCGCCGCCGATTTCAGGCAGGGGCGAGAATAGCCGTCACCTTGTCGCGCAGCTGGTCGATGCTGAACGGCTTGCCGATCATGTGCATGCCCTCCGGCACATTAATGTTTTCGGCGTAGCCACTGGCGAACAGCACCGGCAACAGTGGCCGCAGCTCGCGTGCCTTGGCTGCCAGCGCCTCGCCGCGCATGTCCGGCAGGCCCACATCCGTCATCATCAGCGCCAACGGCTGGTTCGGGTCTTCCAACACCTTGAGCGCCGCGGTGGCATGTTCCGCCTCGATCACCGAGTAGCCCAACTCATCGAGCACTTCGACCATCAGCATACGTACGATGTCGTCGTCTTCGACTACCAAAAGGTGCATGGTTCGGGTCCTGTGCAATTGAATGTCTATGATCTGTGCACAAGGCGACAGCAGAAGTTCCCGAGGATACCGATACTTGCAATCAGATGGAACGATTGGCACACAGCACTTTCAAATACTGGCTAAATGCCCTGCCAGAGCCGTCAAAGCTGGTTAGACTTCGCTTGTCGGCACGGCGCAGCGGCACATAACCATAACGATTGTTCCGCCACTCTTTTCCATGGATTTTCTTGCTCGGGCGTTTTCTCATGATTCAAGCAGCCTCGATGGACCAGCGCAGCTTCCGCAAGTTGTTGAGCCGCAACATCGGCCTTCCTCTGGGTGTGGGCCTGCTAGGTGCCGTGGCCTTCGTCGCGGTGATCAACTACCTGCTGTCGGCCATGCAATGGGTCGAGCACACCGACCGGGTCATTGGCAATGCCAACGAAGCGGTGAAGCTGTCGATCGACATGGAAACCGGCATGCGCGGCTTTCTGCTGACGGGTGACGAGCGCTTCCTCGACCCCTATGAGGTGGCCAAGCCGCGCATTCTCAGCAGCTTGCAGGGCCTGAAAGGCATGGTCGAGGACAACCCGCAGCAAGTTGACCGTATCGACCGGCTGATCGCCTTGCAGCAAGCCTGGAATGACTTCGGCAGCGGCATGATCACCCTGCGCCGCAATGACGGCCCCTACCGGGAGCTGATCGGTAACGGCCGCGGCAAGCGCCTGACAGACGAGATTCGCAAGGAATTCGCCGACCTCATTGCCACCGAGCAGCAGTTGCGCATGGCACGCAACGAGAAGGTCAGCACCGTCACCGTCACCTCCATTTCGGCGTTCGTGCTGCTGATCGTTGGCCTCAGCGCCTTGCTGGCGTACCTGGGGCGCCGCGATCTGTTGGCGTTGTCCAGCAGTTACGACGACAACCTCAAGGCCCAGCAACGTTCTGCCGAGCGCCTGGAGCACCAGGCCTGGCTGCGCAACGGCCAGACCCAGCTGGCTCAACAAGTGCTTGGGCAGCTGACCCTGAACATGCTCGGCGACAACATTCTGCGGTTCTTTGCCTCTTATCTGGGCAGTGTGGTCGGGGCGTTGTACGTGCGCGACGAGCATGGCCGCCTGGTACGCGTTGCCTGCTATGGTCTGGATGCCGAAGAGCAGGCGCGCGAGCAGGTACTGGGTGATGGTGAGGGCCTGCTGGCCCAGGCCGTGCGTGAAGGGCGGCTGCTGCGCCTGGACGACCTGCCGCAAGACTACTTCCAGCTCAGCTCCGGCCTGGGCAAGGGCTTGCCCCGCAGTGCACTGTTGATGCCGGCCAGCGACGGCGGGCAGATCAACGGCGTGCTCGAACTGGGCTTCCTGCGGCCGCTGCAGGCGCGTGACGACGAACTGTTGCAGCGCGTGGAGGGCAACCTGGGTATGTCCATCGAAAGCGCCCGTTACCGCCAGCGCTTGCAGGAAGTCCTGGCCGAAACCCAGCAATTGAACGAAGAATTGCAGGTGCAGCAGGAAGAGCTGAAAACCGCCAACGAAGAACTGGAGGAGCAGTCCCGCGTGCTCAAGGAGTCCCAGGCCCACCTGGAAACCCAGCAAGCGGAACTGGAGCAGACCAACGAGCAGTTGTCCGACCGCACCGAAGCGCTGGACCGCAAGAACGAGGAGCTGACCCAGGCCCAGGAAGAGCTGCAGGCGCGCGCCGATGAGCTGCTGCGTTCGAGCAAGTACAAGTCCGAGTTCCTCGCCAACATGTCTCACGAATTGCGCACGCCGCTGAACAGTTCGCTGATTCTGGCCAAGCTGCTGGCCGAGAACGTTGAAGGCAACCTCAGCGGTGAGCAGGTCAAGTTCGCCGAGTCGATCTACTCGGCCGGCAACGACCTGCTCAACCTGATCAACGATATCCTCGACATCGCCAAGGTCGAGGCTGGCAAGCTTGAAGTGCGACCTGAAACCACCCACCTGGACCGCCTGGTCGAAGGCCTGCGCGACATGTTCGAGCCGTTGGCCGGGCAAAAGGGGCTGGCCTTCGAGGTCACCGCCCAGGCTCAGGTGCCTGCCACCCTGTTCACCGACCGCCAGCGACTGGAGCAGATCCTCAAGAACCTGCTGTCCAACGCCATCAAGTTCACCGAGCGCGGCCAGGTCAGCCTGAACATCGGCTACCAGCCAGACAGCGGCATCGTGTTTTCCGTGCGCGATAGCGGCATCGGCATTGCTGCCGACCAGCAGCAGGCAATCTTCGGTGCGTTCCACCAGGTCGATGGCACCAGCAACCGCCGGTATGGCGGGACTGGGCTGGGGCTGTCGATTTCCCGCGACCTTGCCCATCTGCTTGGCGGGCAGATCAGTGTCGAGAGCAGCCCCGGGCAGGGCAGTGTGTTCAGCCTGGTATTACCCGAACGCTACGAGAACCTGGAGCAGGAGGTCGAGCCCCTCAGCCTGCGCCCGGCTGTCGATACCCTGCCGCCAGTACCGCAACTCGCCACTGCCCAGGCGCCGAAGCTGCCGCAACTGGCCTTCACCGATGACCGTGACCGGGCGCCTTTCAGTAACCGCTGCATCCTGGTGATCGAAGACGAGCCGAACTTCGCCCGCATTCTCTTCGACCTGGCCCACGAGCTGGGTTACAGCTGCCTGGTGGCGCATGCGGCCGACGAAGGTTTCGAGCTGGCCGCCCGGTTCATACCCGATGCGATCCTGCTGGACATGCGCCTGCCTGACCATTCCGGCCTGACCGTGCTGCAACGCCTGAAAGAACAGGCTGATACCCGGCACATTCCGGTGCATATCATTTCCGTCGAGGACCGTGTCGAGGCCGCCATGCACATGGGGGCAGTGGGCTACGCCGTCAAACCCACCAGCCGCGAAGAGCTCAAGGAAGTTTTCGCGCGCCTGGAGGCCAAGCTGACGCAGAAGCTCAAGCACATTCTGCTGGTGGAAGATGACGACCTGCAGCGCGAGAGCATCGCCCGCCTGATTGGTGACGACGACGTCGAAATCACCGCCGTAGGTATGGCGCAGGAGGCCTTGGCACTGCTGCGGGAAAACATCTACGACTGCATGATCATCGACCTCAAGCTGCCAGACATGCTCGGTAACGAACTGCTCAAGCGCATGACTGCCGAAGATATCCGCGCCTTCCCGCCGGTGATCGTGTATACCGGCCGCAACCTGACCCGCGAAGAAGAAACCGACCTGCTCAAGTACTCGCGTTCGATCATCATCAAGGGCGCCCGCTCACCCGAGCGGCTGCTCGACGAAGTGACGCTGTTCCTGCACAAGGTCGAATCGCAGTTGTCCAACGAACGCCAGCGTATGCTGAAGACGGCGCGCAGCCGCGACAAAGTGTTCGAGGGGCGCAAGGTGCTGCTGGTTGATGACGATGTGCGTAATATCTTCGCCCTGACCAGTGCACTGGAGCACAAGGGCGCGATCGTCGAAATCGGCCGTAACGGCCGCGAGGCCATCGAGCGCCTGGAGCAGCATGACGACATCGACCTGGTGCTGATGGATGTGATGATGCCGGAAATGGACGGCTTCGAAGCCACCCGGCTGATCCGCCAGCAACCGCGCTGGCGCAAGCTGCCGATCATTGCGGTGACTGCCAAGGCCATGAAAGATGACCAGCACCGTTGCCTGCAGGCCGGCGCCAACGATTACCTGGCCAAACCGATCGACCTGGACCGCCTGTTCTCGCTGATCCGCGTATGGCTGCCGCAACTGGAGCGAATTTGACTAGCGAACGTAACACCGATATCGAGATCCGCTTGCTGATCGAGGCAATCTACCTCAAGTACAGCTATGATTTCCGCAATTATTCCGGCGCTTCGATCAAGCGCCGGATCCTGCATGCGCTGCGCCAGTTCGGTTGCCAGACGGTATCGGCCTTGCAGGAGCGCGTGCTGCACGACCCTGGCATGTTCATGCAGTTGCTGCAGTACCTGACGATTCCGGTCAGCGCGATGTTCCGCGACCCGGGCCATTTCCTGGCGCTGCGCACCGAGGTGGTGCCGCTGTTGCGCACCTGGCCATCGATCAAGGTGTGGATCGCCGGCTGCAGCACGGGCGAGGAAGTGTATTCGATGGCCATCCTGCTGCGCGAAGAAGGCCTGCTCGAGCGCACCATCATCTACGCCACCGACATCAACCCGCACTCGCTGGACAAAGCCAAGCAGGGCATCTACTCGATGCAGAACATGCTCGACTACGCCGAGAACTACCGCATCGCCGGTGGCCGCCGGGATTTCGCCGAGTACTACACGGCAGCCTATGGCAACGCGATCATGGACAGCACCCTGCGTGAAAACGTGACCTTCGCCGACCATAGTCTGGCCACCGACAGCGTGTTCTCCGAGACGCAGTTGGTGTCTTGCCGCAATGTGCTGATCTACTTCAACAAGGAGCTGCAGGACCGCGCCCTGGGCCTGTTCCATGAATCGCTGTGCCATCGCGGTTTTCTGGTGCTGGGCAGCAAGGAGTCGGTCGACTTTTCCGCTTACAGCGACGGTTTCGAGCCGCTGGTCAAGCCTGAACGGATCTATCGCAAATCATGAAAGGCGTACAAGCGGTGGTGATCGGCGCCTCGGCCGGCGGGGTGTCCGCGCTGTTCACCGTGCTGGGCGGGTTGCCGTCGGGGTTCGCCATTCCGGTAGTCTGTGTGTTGCACCTGCCGGATGACCGCCACAGCCAACTGGCCGAGGTGCTGCAACGCCGCCTGCTTCGTCCCGTGTGTGAGGCACGTGACAAGCAACCGCTGCGCCCTGGCCAGATCTACGTGGCCGGGCCGGGCTATCATTTATCGGTAGAACGCGACTTCACCCTGTCGTTGAGCCAGGAACCACCGGTGCATTTTTCCCGGCCGGCCATCGACTACCTGTTCATTTCCGCGGCCGATGCCTACGGTGCCGGCCTGCTTGGCGTGCTGCTCACCGGTGCCAATGAAGACGGTGCCCAGGGGTTGGCTTACATCAAGAACAGCGGCGGCCGGACCATCGTCCAGGACCCTCGCGACGCACAGGTGGCGCTGATGCCCGAGGCCGCCCTGGCCCTCCATCAGCCCGACCATATTCTTACCTTGAGTGGGATCGAGCAGTTGCTCGCCGCCCTGGAACCCAGCGCATGCTAAGCAACACTATCGCCAAACTGCTGATCGTCGACGACCTGCCAGAGAACCTGTTGGCCCTCGATGCCCTGATACAGGGCCAGGACCGTGAGGTGCACCAGGCCCAGTCTGCCGAAGCCGCCTTGTCGCTGTTGCTCGAACACGAGTTCGCGCTGGCCATTCTCGATGTGCAGATGCCGGGCATGAACGGCTTCGAACTGGCCGAACTGATGCGCGGTACGGAAAAAACCCGCCACATCCCTATCGTTTTCGTCACCGCAGCCGGGCGTGAAATGAACTACGCCTTCAAGGGCTACGAAAGTGGCGCCGTGGACTTCCTGCACAAACCGCTGGATACCGCTGCGGTGAAGAGCAAGGTGTCGGTATTCGTCGACCTTTACCGCCAGCGCAAGGTGCTTGACCGCCAGTTGCAGGCGCTGGAGCGCAGCCGCCAGGAGCAGGAAGTGCTGCTGGGCCAGCTGCAGGCGGCGCGCGGTGAGCTGGAGCATGCGGTGCGCATGCGCGATGACTTCATGTCGATCGTGTCCCACGAGGTGCGTACACCGCTCAACGGGCTGATCCTGGAAACCCAACTGCGCAAGCTGCACCTGGCGCGGGGCAACCTGGCGGCGTTCAGCGCCGACAAGCTGCAGGCCATGGTCGAGCGCGACGAGCGCCAGATCAACAGCCTGATCCGCCTGATCGAAGACATGCTCGATGTTTCGCGCATTCGTACCGGCAAGCTGTCGCTGCGGCCCAAAGCGTTCGACCTGAGCGAGCTGGTGCAGCGGTTGGTGGAGAATTTCACCGCCCAGGCCACGGCACTGGATACCTTCATCGAGTTGCAGCATTGCCAGCCACTGCAGGGTGAGTGGGACGAATTTCGGATTGAACAAGTACTGGCCAACCTGTTGTCCAATGCCTTGCGTTATGGTGAACGCAAACCGGTGCAGGTAAGGCTGTACGAGCAGGACGGCCTGGCGTGTGTGCAGGTGCAGGACCATGGCATTGGTATCGACATGGCTAACCAGCAACGTATCTTTCAGCAGTTCGAGCGCGTCGCAACTCAGCAAGCTACGGGTGGCCTGGGCTTGGGCCTGTATATTTCCGACCAGATCGTGCAAGCCCATGGCGGTCGGATTGTGGTGCAAAGCGAGGTGGGCAAAGGTGCGACCTTCACCCTGCAACTGCCCCTGGCTGCAGTGGAACAACTAAACGACCAGGCGTGGGCAACCTCTGCATAAGCCTGGGGTCTGATGGCCAACTGGAAGAATTTTCAAGGCGTTAACATGAGTGAAGATGCACAAGACGTAGTGCTGGTGGTCGAGGACGAACCAGCGATACGCATGATTCTGCGGGACTACCTGGCGGGCGAGGGCTACCACGTGCTGGTCGCCGAGGACGGTGAACAGGCGTTCGCCATTCTGGCCAGCAAGCCGCACCTGGACCTGATGGTGACCGACTTCCGCCTGCCGGGCGGGATCTCCGGGGTGGAAATCGCCGAGCCGGCGGTGAAGTTGCGGCCCGACCTGAAAGTGATCTTCATCAGCGGCTACCCCGCCGAGATCCTCGAGTCCGGAAGCCCGATTACCCGCAAGGCACCGATCCTGGCCAAGCCGTTCGACCTGGACACCTTGCACGAGCAGATTCAGGCACTGCTGCGCTGATACCCGTCAAGGCCCTGTCACCGGCGCGCGCTGACGGGCCGGTGCTGATCAACGCAAGGTCCGCTCCAGCCCACCCAGCAACATGCTCTCCATCAACACCAGCGCTTGCGCTTCAGGCAATGCCTGCAGCGCGCCGGGCAACTGGTTCAGCAGCGTTGCAACCACCTGCGCGGTGGCCACCAAGGCTGGCCCCTGCAGCTTCGCCTGCGGCGCGATCAGCCGCAACAGCCCGGCCTCATAACGCCCGCGCAACTGCGTCAGGCGTGCCTGCTGGGCCTCGCTCAGGCAACAGAAATCACGCTCAGCCAAACGAAACTGCAGCGGCCGTTCGGCATGCAACTGCCAATGCGCCGCGATCAGGCAATTCAAGGCTGAAGCGCCGCGGGCCATGGCCCGCCGCCCCTGGTCCAGCAGGGCCTGCAACTCCTCGTACAGTTCCTCGATCAAGTCGAACAGCAGGTCCTGCTTGCTGGGAAAGTGGTGGTACAGCGAGCCTGCCGTCAGCCCGACATGCGCGGCCAATTCGCGCATGCTGACCTGGCCAAAGCCTTTTTCGGCAAACAGCGCCATGGCCTGTTCACGTCGCTCTTCGAAATTGGCACAACGCATCGCGGCATTGATCGGGGGCATGGCGCCTGGGCCTCAGTAGGTGAAGAAGCCGCGGCCGCTCTTGCGCCCCAGCCAGCCGGCCGCCACCATCTCCTTGAGCAGCGGGGCAGGGCGGTACTTGCTGTCGTTGAAGCCCTCATGGAAGGCCTCCATGATCGCCAGCAAGGTGTCCAGGCCGATCAGGTCGGCCAGCGCCAGTGGGCCGATCGGCTGGTTGCAGCCAAGGCGCATGCCGGTGTCGATGTCCTCGGCGCTGGCCAGGCCTTCCTGGCGTACGAATATCGCTTCGTTGATCATCGGCACCAGGATGCGATTGACCACGAAGCCCGGCCGGTTGCCAGCAGTGATCGGGGTCTTGCCCAGCTTCTCTGTCACCAGCAATGCCTGGGCGTAGGTACCGTCGCTGGTCTGCAGGCCACGAATGATCTCGACCAGCGCCATCATCGGCACCGGGTTGAAGAAGTGCACGCCAATGAAACGCTCGGAGTGCTCGATGCTGGCGGCCAACTGGGTAACCGACAGCGACGAGGTATTGGTCGCGATCAGGCAATCGGCGGCGACGTTGCTTGCCACCTGCTGCAGGATGCGTTGCTTGAGCTGCAGGTTCTCGGTGGCCGCTTCGATCACCATCTGCATCGTGGCCAGCTGGCCGTAGTCGGTGCTGGTGCGGATCCGGGTTTTGGCTGCCGCTGCCTGCTCGGCGGCGAGGGTCCCTTTGCTGACCTGGCGCTCGAGGTTCTTGCCCAGCGTTGCCACCCCGCGCTCCAGGGCGGCGTCGGCCACGTCCACCAGCAGCACCTGGTAGCCTGCCACCGCACACACTTGGGCGATGCCGTTGCCCATGGTGCCGGCGCCGATCACGGCGATCTGTTCAATGTTCATCTTTCAGTTTCCTCAAACCCGCTCGAAGACCACGGCGATGCCTTGGCCGCCACCGATGCACATGGTGGCCAGGGCGTAGCGCCCCTGAATGCGCTGCAATTCATGGATGGCCTTGGTGGCGATGATCGCGCCGGTGGCACCCACCGGGTGGCCCAGGGAAATGCCCGAACCGTTGGGGTTGACCTTTTCCGGGTCGAAGCCCAGTTCGCGGGCCACCGCGCAAGCCTGGGCGGCGAAGGCTTCGTTGGACTCGATCACATCCAGGTCCTGCACCTTCAGGCCGGTCTTCTCCAGCACCTTGCGGGTGGCGGGGATCGGCCCCAGGCCCATCAACTCGGGTTCCACCCCGGCATGTGCGTAGCCCACCAGCCGGGCCAGTGGCTTGAGGCCCAGGCGCCGCACCGCGTCACCGCTGGCCAGCACCAGGCCAGCGGCGCCGTCGTTGATGCCACTGGCGTTACCGGCAGTCACGGTGCCGTCTTTCTTGAACACCGGCTTCATGCCGGCCAGTTGCTCGGCGGTGACCTCACCGCGCACATGTTCATCGACACTGAACTGCACGCTGCCTTTGCGGGTTTTGAGTTCCAACGGCACGATCTGGCTGGTGAAGCGGCCCTCGGCAATGGCGCGAGCGGCCCGGCGCTGGCTGGTCAGGGCCAGCTCGTCCTGCATTTCGCGGGTAATGCCCTGGCTGGCCGAGACGTTCTCGGCGGTGATGCCCATGTGGAAGTGCTGGAAGGGGTCGTGCAGTACCCCGACGGTGTAGTCGATGCCTTGCAGGTCACCCATGCGCGCGCCCCAGCGTGCCTGTGGCAGCAGGTAAGGGCCGCGGCTCATGGACTCGGCGCCAGCGGCAATGGCCACATCGGTGTCGCCCAGCAGCAGCCCTTGGGCTGCCGAAACAATGGCCTGCAGGCCCGAGCCACACAGGCGGTTGACATTGAACGCCGGCGTTTCCTTGGGGATGCCGGCGTTCATGGCCGCAACCCGCGCCAGGTAGGCATCACGCGGTTCGGTAGGGATCACCGTGCCCATTACCATGTGGCCGATCTGTTCGGCGGCCAGCCCCGAGCGCTCGATGGCGGCGCGGGTGATGGCGCTGGCCAGGTCGGCCAGCGGCAGGTCCTTGAGGGAGCCGCCAAAGCCACCGATGGCTGAACGGACGGCACTGACGACGTAGATTTCTGCGCTGCTCATAGAGGCTCCGATTGCATAGGCATGGCGGGACTGGGCCAGGCTCTGCGAGAATGGCCGGCGAGGTCCCGAAGTGGGTCCGAGTCTAGGCAAAGGCTCTGTTGCAGCCTATGCCGGAACTGTTCAAACAACCTGGCACTTTTTGCCACTCAGCATAGACAGCGAACACCGCCATGCGCGATAGCGATTCGGTCGCCGTGTACTTCCTCAACGCCATGCTGCATGCCCTGCGCGATTGCCCCGCCGAGCGTGACGCGCATTTGCGTGCGGTGGGCATCGACCCGCACCTGCTCGACCAGCCGCAGGCGCGGGTGCCGGCCCGGGCCTTCGCCGAGCTGTGGCTGGCAATGATCCGGCGCCTGGACGATGAGTTCTTCCGCCTCGACAGCCATGGCATGCCGTTGGGCAGTTTCGCCCTGATCTGTCGGGGCCTGATCCTGGAACCCAACCTGGAAAAGGCTCTACGCCAGTGCCTGGCAGGCTTCGGCCTGTTCCTGCACGATGTGCGCGGCAGCCTGACCGTGCGCGGTAGTCGGGCGCTGATCAGCGTGCAGTCGAGCATCGCCGACCCGTTGACCCGGGTATACGCCGAGGAAACCTACCTGGTGCTGATGGTCGGCCTGCTGTGCTGGCTGGGCGGGCGCAGGGTGGCGATTGACCGGACCGAACTGGCAGTGGCACGCCCAGCCCAGGAGGATGACCTGCTGTTGTGGGGGCCGGACCTGCGCCTGGGCAGCGGGCGTACCGAGGTGGAGTTCGACAGTGCCTGCCTGCGCCGGCCGGTGGTCCAGGACGTGGCAGCGCTGAAAACCTTCCTGCGCAGCGCGCCGCAGGGGCTGGTCATTCGCTTTCGCAACCAGTACGGCCTGGTGGCCGAGGTGTACCGGCATTTACGGGCGCGTGGCTATGGGCAGTGGCCCACGTTGGCGTCGCTGGCACAGCAGCAGGGTATCAGTGCCAGCACCTTCCGCCGGCAGTTGGAGCGCGAGGGGCGCTCCTACCAGCAGATCAAGGACGAGGTACGCCGGGCGATGGCTTTCGAGCGCTTGCGCGAAGGCGTGCTGAGCATTGCCGAGATCGCCGAGCAGGCAGGCTTTCAGGAGCCCAGCGCGTTCCACCGGGCGTTCAAGAAATGGACCGGGCAGAGCCCCGGTAGCTACCGCGCGCGGTTGGCCGGGCGCTGATCTTGGCCAGTGCCGACCCTTGCGCGGGTGCCACCGCGCCAACACTCAGCCCGCCGGCACCATGGCGAAGCCCACCCCGAAGCGGTTCCAGGCATTGATGGTGGCGATGGCCAAGGTCAGGTTGACCACTTCGGCCGGCTCGAAGTGCTGCAGCAGGGCTTCGTATTCGCCCTGCGGCGCACCCCGTTCAGGCAGGCGGGTAAGGCTCTCGAGCCAGGCCAGTGCTGCCCGTTCACGCGGGGTGAAGTACGCGGTTTCCTGCCACACGCACAGTGTTTGCAGGCGTGCCTCGGTCTCACCGGCCTTGCGGGCATCGTTGGCATGCAGGTTGACGCAATAGGCGCAGCCGTTGATCTGCGAGGCGCGCAGGCGCACCAGTTCCAGCAGCGAGTTTTCCAGGCCGCACCTGGCCAGCGCCTGTTCCAGGCCGACCATGGCTTTGTAGGCTTCGGGCGCGTGCTTGGCCCATTCGATACGGTTGTGCATGGCTGTCTCCAATGCGGATGTGGGGGGTGATGGCGCTACTGTAGCGCCGTTGATTGGCCACCCCGATAGCCAATTGCAAGCTTGCGCAGGAGGCCAATGTCCATTCAGCTGGCCACTGACAGGCATCCAATCTCTTCATTTCTGCGCAGCCAGCCAAGCCGGGATAATGGTCGATCTTGCACGAAGAGAAACGAACGACCATGAGACCTGCGCTGAACCTGTTGCTGGTGATTTTGTTGGCCCTGAACCTGCGGCCGATCCTGACCAGTATCGGCCCCTTGCTCGAGCCCATGCGCGCCACTACCGGGCTGGGCTACCAGCAGGCCGCCCTGCTGACCGCTTTGCCGGTGCTCTGCATGGGCCTGGTGCCGTTGCTGCAGCCGTGGCTGCGACGCTGGCTCAGCGAGCACGGCGGTATGCTGGGCGGCCTGGCGGCGATTGCCATGGCTTGCCTGTGGCGCCTGCAGCTGGACAGTGCCTGGGCACTGATCGCCAGTGCGGTGGTCGCTGGCCTGGGCGTAGCGGTGGTACAGGGCATGATGCCGGGGCTGGTGAACCGCTGGTTCCCCCGCCGCCTGGCGGCGGCCATGGGCCTGTATTCGGCGGCGCTGATGAGTGGCGGTGGCCTGGCGGCAGTGCTGGGCCCGCACATAAGTGCGCACTTCGGCCACTGGCAGGCCGGCCTGGGCCTGTGGGCGGTGCCGGCCGTGCTGGCGTTGCTGGCCTGGGCCGTGCTGCGGCCCCGCCATGGCACAGCGAAGCTGGCAGGGGCATGCGGTGGGCACTGGTTCGGCACGCGCCGGGCCTGGTTGCTGGCCCTGTACTTCGGCTTGATCAATGGCGGTTACACCAGCATGGTTGCGTGGTTGCCGGCCTACCACACCGAGCACGGCGGCAGCGCCCAGGGTGGCGCCGACCTGGTGGGCCTGATGACCATTTTCCAGGTGGCCGGCGCGCTCGGCTTGCCGCTGTTGCTGCGGCGCTATGCTGACCGGCGCCCCGGTTTGTGGCTGGCGCTGGCAATCCAGCTGGTCGGCTTTCTCGGCCTGTTACTGGCCCCCACCGTGGCCCCGGGGCTGTGGGTGGCGCTGATCGGTTTCGGCCTGGGCGCTTGCTTCAGCCAGTGCCTTACGCTGACCCTGGAGCATTTGCAAACCCCAGCCGAGGCGGGCAGCCTGGCGGCATTTGTGCAGGGCATCGGCTTCATCATTACCGGGATCGTGCCCTACATCACCGGTTGGCTGCGGGATGTCAGTGGTGACTTCCAGGCGTCGTGGACACTGTTGACGGTCACCGTGCTGGCCATGCTGTGGGTCACCGCGTTTTTCAACCCGCGCGGTTACTCGGCCGCCATCGCCCGCCCGGCAACCGGCAAGGCGGCACCGGTCAGTTGAGGTGCTGCAGGGTGTCGCGCACACGATCCAGTGCGGGGTCGATATCCAGCAGTTCAATGACACCGAAACCCATCAGCAAGCCCTGCCGCGCAGGCGCTTCGCTGAAGAACGGCGCCAGTGGGTACAGGCCGACCTCGACCTTGCGCGCCAGGTTGGCCAGCAATTCCACGTCGACCCCTGGTCTGGCCAACGCGCTCAGATGAAAGCCGGCGCTGGCCGGAACCGCGCTGAACCAAGGGGCCAGGTCGCCCTGCAGGCGCGCCAGAATGCGTTCGCGGCGCGCGCTGTAGACCTCATGGCAACGGCGAATGTGCTTGTGCAGGTGGCCCTCGGAAAGGAAGCGCGCCAAGGCCCACTGCAGCAAGCTCGGGCTGTGCCAGTCACTGAGGTGCTTGGCCACGCAGGCAGCCTGCAGTACGGCAGGCGGCAGCACGGCGTAGCCCAGGCGCAGCTCAGGCAAAAGGGTCTTGGAAAACGTGCCCACGTAGGCCACCAGCCCCTGTCGGTCCAGGCGCTGCAAGGCATCCGCAGCGGGCCCCTGGTAGCGGAATTCACAGTCGTAGTCGTCTTCGATGATCAGCGCCCCCAGCTGCGCAGCCCGCGCCAGCAGCGCGTGCCGGCGCGCCTCGCTCATCGGCATGCCCAGCGGGAACTGGTGCGATGGCGTGACGTAGATCAGCCGGGTGCCGTCGGCGATGTGCTCGACGCACAGGCCTTGGTCGTCGACCGGTACCGACTGCAGCTGCGCGCCCAGGGCCAGGAACAGCTGCCGTGCCGGTGGGTAACCGGGGTCTTCCATGGCCACCTGGCAACCTGGCTCGACCAGCACGCGGGCGATCAGGTCCAGGGCCTGCTGGGCGCCGTTGCACACCAGCAGGTCGGCTGCGCTGCAGTGCACGCCACGGGTGTAGGCGATGTGGTGGGCGATGGCCTGGCGTAGTTCAGGCAAACCCTGGGCCGTAAAATGCCGTTCGGGGTGGCGCTGGCTGCGCCGCAGGGCGTAGTTCAGGCAACTGCGCCACTGGTCGAAGGGGAATTGGGCCTTGCTCGATACGCCGCCGATGAAATCGTAGCGTGAGGGGGCCTGCGCCTGGCGTTGGCTGAGCACCGTGGCGCGCGCTTGCCAGCGTTCGAGCGATGCACTGGCGGCCAGGGTGATGGCGGCAGGTTCGCTGCTGCGCAGCGGCTGGCGCGGCGTGACGAATGTGCCACGGCCCACCACACCGCTGAGCAGGTTGTCATAGGTCAGGCGTGAGTAGGCTTCGGCTACCGTCTTGCGCGACACACCCAGTTGTTCGGCCAACAGACGGGTGGGTGGCAGCTGGGTGCCAGCTGCCAGGTGGCCACTGTCGATGCCAGCGCGCAATTGCTGGTAAAGCTGATCGGTGAGGCCTTTGCGGCCATCCAGGCGAATGTGCAGTTCCATGGAACGGTCCGGAGCGGGGGTGCCCACAGGATAGCGGATTGGCTGCGCCGTGTGCGCCGGGCCGCGAGCCTTGCGCTACGGCTGTCAGAGCCGGGCGGTGCTGATGGTGATGTAGCCTTTGCCCGCCAGCGCAATGCGTATCTGGGTTTCGTCTGCGGCCGCCTTGCGGTTGCGCTTGATGCATACGCCGTCGATTGCCGCCGCGCGCATGTGCTCGGCAATGGCGCGCCCGTTCGGGTCGAAAAGCACCTCGCTGGCCAGCAGCTCGATGCGCTCGATCAGCAAACGGGTCTGTTCGTCTGTAGCGCAGAAGAACATCACACCCGACAGGTGAGGGTCGTCATCAGGGTTGCTGATGTCATGGGCGAGCATTTCGCGCAGGCTGCTGCGCAGTTCGGCAATGGAGCGTGCGTACGGGTGCATGCGGCGTTTCCCCTGGCTGGTCATGCTGCGCCGATCTTGTTTTCTCAACGCTGAGGCGGCAAGTAAGACGCGTCCGAACATTTTGTAGGGGAATTCTGAGTCTGCCCGAGTGGCAACCCGCTGTGCAGCCTTCACAAGGCTGCTGCGCCCGCCTTGGCCACTTGTGCGTCCTGGTCGGGCTTGACCCCCGACACGCCAATGGCACCCACCACCTGGCCCTGCACCTGCAGCGGTACACCGCCCTCCAGGCAGGTCAGCAGCGGTGCGGTGACGAACGCGGTGCGCCCGCGATTGACCATGTCTTCGTAGTCCCGGGTTTCCTTGCGCCCCAGCGCCGAGGTGCGGGCCTTTTCCATGGCAATGTAGGCACTGGCTGGCGCACAGCCATCCAGACGCTGCAGGGCCAGAGGGTGCCCGCCGTCGTCGACCACCACGATGGTCACAGGCCACTGTTCGGCCAAGGCATGCTGGCGCGCAGCCTCAAGTACACGGGTAACCTCGGCCAGGCCGATCACGGGTTTGCTATGCATGGGCGTTCTCCGGCCGCAAGGCGGCTTCGACGATTTCCACCCAGTGCCTGACGGGGGTGCGCCCTGCACCGGCGAGGTGGGTCTGGCAGCCGATGTTGGCCGTGGCGATGATGTGCGGCTTGCCGCTTTCCAGCGCGTTCAGGCGGTTGTCGCGCAGTTGCAGGGCCAGGTCCGGCTGGGTCAGCGAATAGGTGCCCGCCGACCCGCAACACAGGTGGCCATCGGGCACCGCGGTCAGGGTGAAGCCCAGGCGGGTCAGCAAAGCCTCCACCGCCCCGCCCAGTTTCAGGGCATGTTGCAGGGTGCATGGGCAGTGAAAGGCCAGGCGCTGTTCAGCGCACAGGCCCAACTGCTCGACGGGCTCTGCAGCCAGCACCTCCACCAGGTCGCGGGCCAGCGCGCTGACGCGCGCCGCCTTGGCTGCGTACTGGCGGTCTTGTGCCAGCAGGTGGCCGTAGTCGCGCACGAACGCGCCGCAGCCACTGGCCGTTTGCACGATGGCTTCGGCACCCGCCTCGATGGCGGGCCACCAGGCGTCGATGTTGCGCCTTGCACGCTGCAGGCCCTGCGCCTGGGCGTTGAGGTGGTAGTCCACAGCGCCACAGCAGCCTGCCTGGCGGATCGGCTGCACACTGATCCCTAGCCGGTCGAGCAGGCGCGTGGCAGCGGCGTTGGTATTGGGCGAGAACGCCGCCTGCACGCAGCCTTCGAGCATCAGTAACCGGCGTGCATGGCGCGGCGCCGGGCGCTCGCCGGGCGGTGTCACCGATGCCGGCAGCTTGCCCTTGAGCGTGGCCGGTAGCAGCGCTCGCAGGGCCTGGCCGCTGCGGGTCAGCGCCTTGAACAGTGCCGGGCGTGGTACCACTGCGCGCAGGCCCTGGCGCAGCAGGCGCTGGCCGAGTGGTCGCGGCACCTGCTGCTCGGCCACGGCGCGGCCAATGTCCAGCAGGTCGTGGTAGCGCACCCCGGACGGGCAGGTGGACTCGCAGTTACGGCAGCTCAGGCAACGGTCCAGGTGCAGTTGGGTGCTGGCGCTGACCGGCTCGCCTTCGAGCATCTGCTTGATCAGGTAGATACGGCCGCGCGGGCCATCCAGTTCGTCACCCAGCAACTGGTAGGTGGGGCAGGTGGCGGTGCAGAAACCACAGTGCACACAGGCGCGCAGGATGCTTTCGGCTTCGTCGGCGCGGGGCAGGCGGCGGGCGCTTTCGCTGAGGTTGGTTTGCATGGTCTGGCCTCACAGGTCCGGGTACAGTCGGCCGGGGTTGAATACCCCCTGGGGGTCGAGCTGTTGCTTGAGCGCCTGGTGGTAGCGCATCAGCGCAGCGGGCAGTGGCGGGCTGCTGGCCGCACCGGGGGTGTAGGCGGTCGCGTGGCCGCCCACCCTGGCAACGGCCTCGCGAATGTTGTGCGCCTCCGCGTCAGACTTGAGCCAGCGCTGGGCCCCGCCCCAGTCGATCAATTGCTCGCCGGGCAATGCCAGCTCGCCGCAGGCAATGGGTACCGATAGCCGCCACAGCGGGGCGGGGCCGTTGAAAAAGGCCATGCGCTGTTCGCGCAGGTCGTTCCAGAACCGGCTGTCCAGCGCCTCACCGCCCAGCCGCAGGCGCGCCGATTGCACCGAACCCTCGCCGCCTTCCAGGCGCAGGTACAGGGCATCGCCGTGGTGGCAGGCGGCACTGATCGGCAGCGGCTGCTGGCCCCATTCGGCCAGTTCGGCCAACGCCTCGTAGCGGCCCATCGGCAGCCGCAGGCTGAGGCACTGGCGCGGGCGTGGCAGCACCTTCAGCGAAACCTCGGTCAACAAGCCCAGGCAACCGAAGCTGCCCGCCATCAGGCGCGACACATCGTAGCCAGCGACATTCTTCATGACCTCGCCGCCAAAGCGCAGCAGCTTGCCGTGGCCGGTAACCACGCGTGTACCCAGTACGTAATCGCGCACCGACCCCGCCCAGGGCCGCCTGGGGCCGGACAACCCGGCCGCGACCATGCCGCCTAACGTCGCATCAGGCCCCAGGTGGGGCGGTTCGCACGGCAGCATCTGGCCGGCCTGGTGCAGCGCTGCCTCGATTTCGCGCAGCGGCGTGCCAGCGCGGGCGGTCAGCACCAGTTCGGTCGGGTCATAGCTGACGATGCCCCGGTGGCGGCGGGTGTCCAGCACTTCAGCCACCACCGGGTTGCCGAGCATGGCCTTGCTGCCGCTACCCTGAATGCGCAGTGCCGTCCCTTGGTTCAGCGCCTGGTTTACCTGTTCGAGCAGGGCCTGGCTGTCGTCGTGGTCCATGCTCATCAGAAACGCTCCAGCTCGGGAAAAGGCAGTTGCCCGTGGTGCACGTGCAACGCGCCGAATTCGGCGCAGCGGTGCAAGGTGGGGATGTTCTTGCCGGGGTTGAGCAGGCCTTGTGGGTCGAACGCAGCCTTCACCGCATGGAACAAGGTGATTTCGTCGCTGTTGAATTGTGCGCACATCTGGTTGATCTTTTCCCGGCCGACCCCGTGTTCACCCGTGATGCTGCCGCCCACGGCCACGCACAGTTCGAGAATCTTGCCGCCGATGGCCTCGGCGCGCTCCAGTTCACCCGGCAGGTTGGCATCGAACAGGATCAGCGGGTGCATGTTGCCGTCGCCGGCATGGAACACATTGGCCACGCGCAGGCCGTATTCGCTGGACAAGTCGCTGATGCCTTTCAGCACGCGCGGCAGCTCGCGGCGTGGGATGGTGCCGTCCATGCAGTAGTAGTCGGGTGAAATGCGCCCCACGGCCGGGAAGGCATTCTTGCGCCCGGCCCAGAAACGCACCCGCTCGGCCTCGTCGCAGGCCAGCCGCACGTCGCGGGCGCCGGCTTGCGCCAGCACGGCCGCGACCCGTTCGCAGTCAGCGTGCACATCGGCCTCGACACCGTCCAGCTCGCACAGCAGGATGGCCGCCGCCTCCACCGGGTAGCCCGCGTGGATGAAGTCCTCGGCGGCGCGGATCGCCAGGTTGTCCATCATCTCCAGGCCGCCGGGGATGATCCCGGCAGCAATGATCTGGGCCACGGCGCGGCCGGCATCCTCGACACTGTCGAAGCTCGCCAGCAGTACCCGTGCGACTTGCGGCTTGGGCAGCAGCTTGACGGTCACTTCGGTGACGATGCCGAGCATGCCTTCGGAGCCGGTGAACAACGCCAGCAGGTCGAAGCCAGGGCAGTCGAGGGCATCGCTGCCAAGGGTCAGGCGTTCACCCTCGACGGTGAGTATTTCGACCTTGAGCAGGTTGTGCACGGTCAGGCCGTACTTCAAACAGTGCACGCCGCCGGCGTTTTCAGCCACGTTGCCGCCGATGGAGCAGGCTATTTGCGAAGAGGGGTCAGGTGCGTAGTACAGGCCATGGGGGGCTGCAGCCTGGGAAATGGCCAGGTTGCGTACCCCGGGCTGCACCCGGGCGAAGCGACCCTGCGGGTTGACCTCCAGGATGCGGTTGAAGCGCGCCATGACCAGCAGAATGCCCTTGGCCAGTGGCAGGGCGCCACCGGACAGGCCGGTGCCGGCGCCACGCGCCACTACCGGTACGCCGCGTTGGTGGCACAGTTTGAGCAGCGTCTGCACCTGCTCCAGGCGTTCGGGCAGAACGACCAGCAACGGTACGGTGCGGTAGGCCGACAGGCCGTCGCACTCGTAGGGCTTGAGGTCTTCTTCGCGGTGCAAAACCTGCAGGTCTGGCAGGGCAGCCTGCAATGCCTGCAACAGCGCCTCGCGGTCAATGCTGGGCAGCGCACCATCGACGCGTTCGTTGTAGAGAATGGTCATTGGCTCACTCGGCAACGGTTTTTATTGTTGTTGGCAAAGCGGTCACGCTTGCAGCCTGCGCGCGGTGCTAGTCTGGGTCGAGTGGGTCCGCCACTGGTCCTACCAGTTTTTCGGCTGGGTACTGGCCGTTGGTGGCCTGGCTTGGCTAGATTGCAGGCGGGTGTGCAAGTGGTCCTACCAGCAGGAGGGTGCGCAATGGCGAATGAGGGCAGGGCGAAGGTGGCCGACCAGGTGGCCGAGCGGGTCGAGCGGCTGATTGTCGAAGGCGTGCTCAAGGTGGGCCAGGCATTGCCTTCGGAGCGGCGGCTTGTCGAGAAGCTGGGGTGTTCGCGCTCTGCACTGCGTGAGGGGCTGCGGGTGCTGCGCGGGCGGGGCATCATCGACACCGAGCACGGGCGCGGCTCCTTTGTCGCCGACCTCACCGGGCAGGCGGGCCACACGCCGTTGATGCATCTGTTCAGCTCACAGCCGCGCACATTGTTCGACTTGCTGGAAGTGCGCGCCTTGCTGGAGGCCGAATCTGCCCGGCTGGCAGCTTTGCGCGCCACCGACGTGGACCGCTTGCTGATCCGCCGCCGTTATGAGGACATGCTGGCGGCACACCAGGCCGCCGAGGCCATCGATGCCCGTGAGCATGCCCGCCGCGACCACGCGTTCCATCGGGCGATCAGCGAGGCCTCGCACAACCCGGTGCTGGTACACACCCTGCAATCGCTGAGCGATCTGACTTTGAGCACAGTGTTCGCGTCGGTCAACAACCTGTACTGCCGGCCGGCGCAGAAACGCCAGATCGATCGCCAGCATGCACGCTTGTATCACGCGGTGATGGAGCAGTTGCCGGAACAGGCCCAGCGCGCGGCGCGCGAGCACATCAACGGCATTCGCGACAGTTTGCGGGAGATCGAACAGGAGGACCAGCGCCTGGTCAGGGCGACCATGCGTATGGATGGTTGGGGGTGAGCCGAACCTGCACCGGCCCCTGCGTGGGTAGATTCACGCAGAGGCGGGTGCAAGTCTGATTCAACGATCAGCGATGCGGTCATCCCGCGACAGAATGGCCCTGGCCAGCTCTTCGTCGTCGGCCTGTAGCCCTGGGTGGTCCTTGCGGGCCTGTTCCAGTGCGGCTTCGACATAAGCGCCGCGAATCGCACCCCCACTGGCAACGAACGCCGAAAGCTCGTCGCGGGCAGGAATGATCCGTTTGTCATCTTTGAAGGTGGAATACAGCGAAGCGGAAACACCGGCCGAGGTGGCGACGTCGCCCGCATCGACGCGGGCCAGTGCGGCACCGGCAGGCAGCAGGAGCAGCAGCGCAGGGGCGATGAGTAGGTGGCGCATGTCGTGTTCTCCAGAAGGGTGAAGCCCAAGGAATAAACCACTCAGAGGTTAAGAAAGCATCAGTGTGAAAGTAGTTCCGTTGTTCGTTGGCAGAATGCATGCCCGCAGGTGGTACCGGGCATTGACCGCCTCGCGGTGCGCGTGGTCTGCTCTGCCATTCGCTCATCACAGCCACCGCAAGGTTCGCCCATGCCTGACTACAAGCTGCATTGCTTCGCCGAATCCGGCAACGCCTACAAGGCCGCGCTGATGCTGCAATTGACTGGCCAGAACTGGCAGCCGGTGTTCGTCGATTTCTTCAACGGCCAGACCCGCGAGCAAGCCTGGCGCGATGAGGTCAATGAACAGGGTGAGGTGCCGGTGCTGGAGCACGCTGGCAAGTCCTTGACCCAGTCTGCGCTGATTCTGGAGTACCTTGCGCAGCAGACCGGGCAATTCGGCCCCCGCGACGCGGACGAAAAGCGCGAAATCTGGCGCTGGATGCTGTTCGACAACCATAAGTTCACCAGCTATTACGCGGCGCTGCGTTTCCTGTTCTGCCTGAAGAACACGGGCGAAACCGACGTGACGCAGTTCTTGCGCGAGCGTGCCACCGCCGCGTACCGCATTGTCGATGCCCATCTGGCGAAGGCCCCGTTCATGGTGGGCGGGCGGTTGACCATCGCCGACCTGTCGCTGGCGGGGTATGTGTTCATGCCGGAGGACACCGGTATGGCGTTGGCCGAATTCACCCACATCGAGGCATGGAAGGCACGCATCCAAGCCATGCCAGGGTGGAAGCACCCCTACGAGCTGATGCCTCGTACCGGTGGGCAGCACTGAGGGCACGGGGCTGCTCTGGGCTTGAAGCACGGGCCCGCTCAGCCAGCAGGCCCGCGCAGCATCAGGTATGCGGCGTAGTGCGCGGTGGCACGGCACCCGCATACTCGGGCTTCAGGTGCCCCTGTTCGTCCAGCAGGTAGGCGTCCATCACTTCACGCACCACAGGCCCCGCCACCCGGCCACCGGCTTCGCCGTTCTCGATCATCACCGCCACCACCACGGCCGGGTGGTCAGCCGGGGCAAAGCCGACGAACAGGGCATTGTCGCGGTGCCGTTCCAGTGTCTTGTCACGGTTGTAGCGTTCACCCTGCTTGATCGCCACCACCTGTGCGGTGCCGCTTTTGCCGGCAATCCGGTACTGCGCGCCGGCCGCGGCCGCACGGGCGATACCCCGCGGGTCGTGCATGACCATCTGCATGCCCTGGCTGACCTGGTCCCAGGCGTGCTTGTCATGCAGCACGATGTCGGGCATCGGGTGGGGGTCGACCGGTGCATCGCCGCCTACGGTCATGGCCAGGTGCGGGCGGTGCCACACGCCCTTGCTGGCCAGCAGGCTGGTGGCCTGGGCCAGCTGCAATGGGGTGACCTGCATGTAGCCCTGGCCGATGCCAAGGATCAGTGTTTCGCCAGGGAACCAGGCCTGGCGCCGGGTGGCCCGTTTCCATTGGGCCGAAGGCATCAGGCCGGCGGCCTCTTCGAACATGTCCAGCGACACCTTCTGGCCCAGGCCGAACTCCGCCATGTAGTCGTGCAGGCGATCGATGCCCAGTTTGTGCGCCAGGTCGTAGAAGTAGGTGTCGTTGGAGCGCATGATGGCTGTGTACATGTCTACCCAGCCGTCACCGCTGCGGTTCCAGTTGCGGTATTTGTGGGCGTAGTTGGGCAGCTCGTAGTAGCCCGGGTCGAACACCCGGCTGCCGGGGGTGATCACGCCGCTGTCGAGGCCGGCGATGGCCACTTCCGGCTTCACCGTCGAGCCGGGCGCGTACAGGCCGCGCAGCACGCGGTTGAACAGTGGGCGGTCGATCGAATCGCGCAATTGTGCGTACTGCTTGAAGCTGATGCCCTTGACGAACAGGTTGGGGTCGAAGCTGGGGTTGCTGACCATGGCCAGCACGTCACCATTGGCCGGATCCAGCACCACCACCGAGCCACGGCGGTCGCCCAGGGCCTTTTCTGCAGCGACTTGCAGGCGGGCGTCCAGCGTCAGCACGATGTCCTGCCCGGGTGTCGGGGCCTTGTGGTTAAGCACGCGCATCACTCGGCCCTGGGCGTTGGTCTCGACTTCCTCATAGCCCACATGGCCATGCAGCTGGCTTTCGTAGAAGCGCTCGATGCCGGTCTTGCCAATCGACTGGGTGCCCCGGTATTCGGTGCTGTCGAGTATCTTGGCTTCTTTCTCGTTGATGCGCCCCACATAGCCAACCGAATGGGCGAAATGCGCGCCCAGCGGGTACTCGCGGATGAACTGTGGTTCGACCTCCAGGCCCGGCAGGCGGAACTGGTTGACCGCCACCAGGGCGATCTGCTCTTCGCTCAGCCCCACTATCAGGGTGACCGGCTCGAACGGCTTGCGGCCCCGGCGCAGGTCCTTGTCGAACTGCTTGCGGTCGTCCTCGTTCAGCCCCAGTACCTGGGTCAGGGTATCGAGCACCTTGGCCGAATTGCCGCCGGTCCGCTCGCGGGTGATGGTCAGGTCGAAGCTGGGCTTGTTGTCGGCCAGCACCACGCCGTTGCGGTCGTAGATAAGCCCGCGCTCCGGGGCGATGGGCAGCACATGCACGCGGTTGTTTTCCGACACGGCACTCTGCTGGTCGTGCTGCAGCACCTGCAGCACATAGAGCCGACCCACCAGCACGGCACACAGGCTGAAGACCAGGGCGGCGCAGGCCAGAAGCCGGCGGTTGACCAGGTGCTTTTCCTTTTCGTGGTCCTTGAGGGGGATAGGTTGCGGCATTCGGGGCTCTTTTATGCGGGTTACGCGCCAATGTGCAGGCGCGCGAACGGGCGGGGGATGCTACGCAACCCACCCGGCAGCCTCAAGCCGGGTGGTGGCTGGCGGTAGCCTGGCTTGCGCTGTGCGCCGCATGGTCAGGGCGCTGGGGCGCTATATGAAGATTTGTTCATGGCGCCGGGTGCGATGACAGGCCTATGCGGTAATGCCGTGATCGATATGGATCCATGTACTGAATCTGTTCGATAAACGAACGCGAATTAACGGTAATCATGAATATGTAAAGTATTGATAATTATGATTTAAATTTTTGATTTTTGGCTGATCAGAATGTCATCACCGGCCTGAGCCGTGCTTGGGTTAGCCCCATGGATTGTTTGTGGATCCATTATTTGTTTGATTAGCGCCTGACATCGGCTGGAGGCCTCCAGCCTGATGCGCCGACAACTACAAGAAGGGTTCAGTCATGAATGGCTTTTCCAGGGTATGGAACCGTCAGGGTTCCTTGCGCTTTGCCTGCGCGTGCGTTGCCGTTGTGCCACCTGCAAAGCGGCAGGTGGCGCTATGAATACCGACCTCAAGCAGTGCCTGGACAACGACCCGATGGGGCGCTTTCAGTGCCTGGCCATCGGCATATGCATCCTGCTCAACATGATCGACGGCTTCGACGTGCTGGTCATGGCCTTTACCGCTGCCTCGGTGTCTGCCGAGTGGAACCTCAACGGGGCGCAGGTGGGCTTGCTGCTCAGTGCCGGCCTGTTCGGCATGGCGGCGGGCTCACTGTTCATCGCACCCTGGGCTGACCGCTTCGGGCGGCGCCCGCTGATCCTGCTGTGCTTGGTGCTGTCGGGGGTCGGCATGCTGCTCTCGGCGTTGAGCCAGAGCCCGATGCAACTGGCCCTGTTGCGTGGGCTGACGGGCCTGGGCATTGGCGGCATCCTGGCCAGCAGCAACGTCATTGCCAGCGAATATGCCAGCAAACGCTGGCGCGGCCTGGCGGTCAGCCTGCAGTCCACCGGCTATGCCCTGGGGGCAACCCTGGGCGGTTTGCTGGCGGTGTGGCTGCTGGGGCAGTGGGGGTGGCGGTCGGTGTTTCTGTTCGGCGGTATCGTCACCGTCTGCGTGTTACCGCTGGTCTGGTTGTGGTTGCCGGAGTCGCTGGACTTTCTGCTGGCACGCCGGCCAGCCAACGCCCTGGTGCGGGTCAATCGCTTGGCGGTAAGGCTAGGCCACCCGGCACTGGCGCAACTGCCAGCGCTTGCGGCCAGGGTGCCGGGCAGTGCCAGCGGTTTCCGGCAACTGTTGGCGCCGGCCATGCGCCGGACCACGCTGGTGATCTGGTTGCTGTTCTTCCTGGTCATGTTCGGTTTCTACTTCGTCATGAGCTGGACCCCGAAGCTGCTGGTGGCGGCCGGGCTGTCCGCGCAGCAAGGCATTACGGGCGGTGTTCTGTTGAGCGTGGGCGGCATCCTCGGCGCGGCGCTGATCGGCGGGCTGGCCTCGCGCTGGCCGCTTACCCGCGTGCTGGCGCTTTTCATGCTGACCACTGCGGCGCTGCTGGTGCTGTTCGTGGCCAACGGGGCCTCGGCCAGCGCGGCATTGGCCCTGGGCCTGTTGATCGGGCTGTTCGCCAACGGCTGCGTGGCCGGCTTGTATGCCTTGTCGCCGGTGGTCTACGACGCATCGGTGCGCGCCACCGGCGTGGGGTGGGGCATCGGCATCGGGCGTATGGGCGCCATTGTGTCGCCCACCGTGGCGGGTGTGCTGCTCGATGGCGGCTGGCAGCCGCTGCACTTGTATGGGGTGTTTGCCAGTGTGTTCGTGCTGGCGGCGGGGTGCCTGCTACTGCTCCGCGCACCCAGGCCGGCCCCAGTGGCGGTCAGCGATGCGCTGAGCCACTGACTACTCGAGCCCGGCTTGCGCTAAGATGCCGGCTCGTTTCCCTGGAAGTTGCCTGGATGAGCAAGCCCGGTCAAATGGTGCTGGTCGCGTTGCGCAAGATGATCGCCTCAGGCGAGCTGGCGGCCGGCGAGCGTCTGATGGAAGTTCCCACTGCCGAACTGTTCGGCGTTTCACGCATGCCGGTGCGCATGGCCTTTCGCACGCTCGAACAGGAAGGCCTGCTGGTCCGCTTCGGCGGCCGGGGCTTTCAAGTGCGTTCGGTGAGCGCCGATGACATTGCCGGAGCAGTCGAGGTGCGCGGTGTGCTCGAAGGCCTGGCCGCCCGCCAGGCTGCCGAGCGCGGCTTGGCCGCGCCGGCCCGTGCGGCACTACAGCAGTGCCTGATAGAGGGCGACCAGCTGTTCGACAAGGGCTTCGTGACCGAAGAAGACCTGCAGGCCTACCACGATCTGAACATGCGCTTTCACCAGGTGATCATCGAAGCCAGCCACAACCCGGCCATTACCGTGGCGCTGGCGCGCAACGACCACCTGCCATTCGCCTCGGTCACGGCGCTGGCGGTAGACCGCCACGACCTGGCCCGTGAATACCGGCGCTTCAACTTCGCCCACATGCAGCACCATGCCGTGTTCGATGCCCTGGTCAACCGCCAGGGTGCCCGCGCCGAAGCGATCATGCGCGAGCATGCCAATGCAACCTTGCGCTATGCCGAAACCTTCGGCGCAAACGCCTCGGGCACCGGCATGCAGGTGATCCTTCCCAGCGCGCTGGCCGCTTCAGATATCCAGCACCAGTAACGGTGTTTTCGCGCGCGAGCAGCAAGGCGTGAACTGATCGTTGAGGGCTTGTTCATCTTCGGTCAGGAACAGGTCGCGGTGGTCTGGCGTGCCCTGCAGTACGCGGGTCAGGCACGTGCCGCAAATACCTTGCTCGCACGACATGGCGATCTCGATGCCGTTTTGCTCCAGTACCTGTACCACGGTCTGGTCGGCTGGCACCTCGAACACTTGGCCGGTGCTGTTGACCTGTACCGAGAAGCTGCCGTCGTTGCTGGCGTCCACGGGTGCGGCTGCGAAATACTCGCGGTGCAGGTTGGCCTCCTGCCAGCCCAGCTCCCTGGCGCTGCCCAGCACATGCTGCATGAACCCGCCCGGCCCGCACACATACAGGTGCACGTCAGCTTGCGGGTTGCCCAGCACCTGGCGAGCGTCAAGCGCCGTTTCCGGCTGCTGGTCAAAATGCACGAACAAGCGGTCGGCAAAGGGCGCGTTGCGGATACGCTCGACGAATGCGGCACGCTCACTGGAGCGGGCGCAGTAGTGCAGCTCGAAATCGTGGCCACTGTGGGCCAACTGCTCGGCCATGCACAGGATCGGGGTAATGCCGATGCCGCCGGCAAACAGCAGGCTGCGCCGCGCCCCATCGGCCAGCGGGAACAGGTTGCGCGGCGCACTGATCTGCAGCCGCGCGCCGACCTGCACCTGCTCGTGCAGGCTGCGTGAGCCGCCCCGCGAAGCCGGGTCATGAAGTACGCCGATCAGGTAGCGGTGGCGCTCTTGCGGGTGGTTGCACAGCGAATACTGGCGCACCAGGCCATCGGGCAGGTGCACGTCAATGTGGGCCCCGGCGCTGAATGCCGGCAGCAGGCTGCCATCTGCCGAGGCCAACTCGAAACTGCAGATACCCTGCGCTTCATCGTTACGGGATACCACGATGGCATCGATCATGTCGGTGGCTCCTCAGGCAGGGGTGGCGCTGGTGGCGATCAATTGCGGCTGTGCTGCACGCTCTTTGGCGATGACCCGCTCCAGCACCTTGCGCGATTGCACGCCACCGGCATCGATGTTCAGCTTCAGCAGGTTGCGCCCAGGGTTGGCCAGCAGGTTCTGTTGCTGGCGCTCGAGCATTTCCAGGTCCTCGCTGAAAATCTTGCCCTGGCCCTCGCGGATGTCGGCGGTCAGGTTCTGGTCGTGCGCGGCAAAATTGCGCGCCATGCCCCAGAAGTACCAGATCGAGGTGTCGCTTTCCGGGGTGATGAAGTCGACCACGATGCTCGCGGCCTTGTGCTGCGCTGCAGCGTGGTAGCCACCCTTGCCGGCATGTGCCACACCCACTTCGATCAGGACGTGGCTGGGTGGGGTGAAGCGGCAGATCTGCCAGCGGTCCACCGGCACATCGTCGGCCAGGCCGTTGCCGCGCAGGGCCATGCGCCAGAAGGGCGGGGCCATGATGTTTTCCATGTGCCGGGCGGTGACCACTTCGTCGCCGGTGACGGTGGTGACAGGCGGGGCTTCGTCGATTTCCTTCTGGCCGATGCTGGAGGCATGCACGTAGGTTTCGTGGGTCAGGTCCATGAGGTTGTCGATCATCAGGCGATAGTCGCAGCCAATGTGGAACAGGCCTCCGCCGTAGGCCCACTCTTCATTGTCTGCCCATTCCAGGTGCGGGATAAGCGCCGGGTCGGCCTGCGCCTGGTCGCCAGGCCAGACCCAGATGAAGCCATGGCGCTCCACAACGGCAAACGCCTTGTTGCACGGAAAGCCGCGAACCCGCTGGCCAGGCATCGACACCGTCTTGCCGTCACAGCCCATGACCAGGCCGTGATAGCCGCAGACCAGGTTGCCGTCCTCCACGTAGCCCAGGGATAACGGCGCGCCTCGGTGCGGGCAGAAGTCCTCGACAGCGGCTACACGGTTCTGCTGGCCACGGTAAAAGACGATTTTTTCGCCACAGATCTGTCGGCCCAAGGGCTTGTCGGCAATTTCGTCAGGGGTGCAGGCAACGTACCAGGTGTTTTTCGGGTACATGAAGGCTCTCCAGGTTTTGTTTTTGTTTAATGGATCCATTAGAGCCATATGCGCGTGCGTGGTCAATCTGCATTTACGCAATGAACAACGCTATTTGTGCGATTATCGAATCGTCTGTGGATCCATTGATGGGCGCGTCTCTCCTATGTGTCCGTGACCTGCTATTACTGGATGGTCACCCGATACTCCAAGGCTCCCTGATGCTGGCCATCGAAAACCTGCACAAATCATTTGCCACCCCCCAAGGGCCGTTGCCGGTGTTGCAGGGCGTCGACCTGTGCCTGCCGCGCGGCAGCAGCCTGGCCTTGATGGGCGAGTCTGGCAGTGGCAAGAGCACCTTGCTGCACCTGGTGGCCGGCCTGGACCGTGCCGACAGCGGGCGCATCCTGATTGACGGCAGTGCCCTGGACAGCCGCTCGGAGGCGTCCCTGGCACTGTGGCGGCGACAGGGGATTGGCCTGGTGTTCCAGCAGTACAACCTGATCAGCAGCCTGGACGTGGGCAGCAACCTGGCATTCCAGGCCCGGCTGGCCAACCGGCACGACCCCGAATGGGGCGCCCACCTGGCTCAGCGTCTGGGCCTGGCTGACCTGCTCGGGCGTTACCCTGAACAATTGTCGGGCGGCCAGCAGCAACGCGTGGCCATCGGCCGCGCATTGGCTGGGCGCCCGGCCTGGTTATTGGCTGACGAACCCACCGGCAGCCTTGACGAAGCCACCAGCGACGAAGTGCTGAGCCTGTTGCTGCAACTGGTCAGCGAGGCTGGCAGTGGCCTGCTGATGGTCACCCACAGCCCCCGGCTGGCGGCGCGGCTGCAGCAACGTTGCTACCTGCAGGGTGGCCGTGTGCGCAGCGGGCAGGGCGCATGAGGCTGCTGTCGCTGGCCCTGTTGGCATTGCTCAGCCACTGGCGGCGCCACCGCGTGCAGTTTTTCAGCATCTTCACCGGGCTGTGGCTGGCCACGGCGCTATGGACCGGGGTGCAGGCCTTGAACACCCAGGCACGCAGCGACTACGCCAGGGCCAGTGCGGTACTGGCCGGGCCACTGCAGACGCAACTGCTGCCACGCCACGGCGAACGCTTTGACCAGGCGCTGTACGTGCAACTGCGCAGGCTGGGTTGGGCGGTGTCGCCGGTGCTGGAGGGGCGCCTGCGCCTGCCAGGCGAGCCCGGGCGCAGTGTGCGCCTGATCGGCATCGAGCCATTGAGCCTGCCGGCGGCCAGCAGTATCGCCGGGGTGCAGCCCCAGGCGTTCGACCTGCAGGCGTTCATCGGCGTGCCCGGGCAGGCCTGGGTCGGGCCAGACACCTTGCGCCTGTTGAACATGACCGCAGGGCAGGTGGCCCACGACCGCGATGGGCAACCGCTGCCACGGTTGCTGGTGCAAGCCGAGCTGGCCCCAGGGGTGATCGTGGTCGATATCGGCCACGCGCAGGCCTTGCTGCAGGCACCGCGGCAGTTGTCACGCCTGCTGGTAGCGGCAAGCCCGGGGCCTTTGCCTGCCGACATTGCGGCGGACCTTGTCCTGCAACCCCGGCAGGATGATGGCGGTTTGCAGCGCCTGACCGACAGCTTCCACCTCAACCTCACTGCGCTAGGCCTGTTGGCCTTCGTCGTCGGCCTGTTCATTGCCCATGCCGCGATTGGCCTGGCATTGGAACAGCGGCGCGGGCTGATTCGCAACCTGCGCGCCTGTGGTGTCAGCCTGGCTACCCTGCTGTGTGCCCTGGGGCTGGAGCTGGGGCTGTTCGCAGTGCTCGGCGGGCTGGCCGGGGTTGCCAGTGGCTACGCGGTGGCGGCCTGGTTGCTGCCCGATGTCGCCGCCAGCCTGCGCGGGCTGTATGGCGCGCAGGTCGCAGGCACGCTGAACCTGCCTGCGCAGTGGTGGTTGTGGGGCGTGCTGGTCAGCGTAATCGGTGCACTGCTGGCCGGGCTGGGCAGCATCCTGCGCGCCGCACGCTTGGCCTTGCTGGCGTTGGCGCAGCCGCAAGCATGGCGCCTGGCACAGGGGCCGTGGCTGAGGCGTCAGGCTTGGGTAGCGGGCCTGTTGCTGGTGCTGGCGTCAGCTTGTGGGGTGTTCGGTGACAGCCTGCCCAGCGCCTTCGGTATGCTGGCGGCGCTGTTGCTGGGGGCGGCATTGGCGTTGCCAGCCTGGCTCGACAGGGTGCTGGCCTGGTTGGCGCGCCGTTGTCAGCGGCCGTTGGCCCAGTGGTTCGTTGCCGACAGCCGCCAGCAGTTGCCTGCCTTGAGCCTGGCGCTGATGGCCTTGCTGCTGGCGCTGGCTGCCAGCGTGGGCGTGGGCAGCATGACCGAGGGCTTTCGCAAGACCTTTGTCGGCTGGCTGGACCAGCGCTTGTCCGCCGACCTGTACGTAAGCCCAAGCGATACCGCGCAAGGCGTGCAGATAGCCCAGTGGTTGGAGCAGCAACCTGCCGTGCGGGTGGTTCTGCCTGGCTGGCGCGTCGAAACGCAGTTGCAAGGCTGGCCGGTCCAGGTGCAGGGCATTGTCGACCACCCCGTTTATCACAACCGGTGGCCGTTGCTGGAACAGCAGCCGCATGCCTGGCAGCTATTGGCCGATGGGCAGGCCGTGATGCTCAGTGAGCAGCTGGCGCGGCGGTTGCGTTTGCACCTGGGGGACCACCTGAAACTGCCCACGGACCCGTCTCGCCGCCTGCTCGTCGTTGGCCTGTACGCCGACTATGGCAACCCCAAGGGCCAAATGCTGGTGAATGCCCAATCGCTGCGCGCGCATTGGCCGGATGCTGCGTTGACAGGCTTGAGCGTCGACCTGCTCGACCCCCGGGGGGCCGCCTTGAAAGCCGCGTTGCAACAGCGCTTTCACCTCGACGATAGCCGGGTAGTGGAGCAGGCGCAGTTGAAGCGGTGGTCGACCGAGGTATTCAACCGCACCTTCGCCGCCACCGCCGCGCTCAACAGCCTGACCCTGGGCGTGGCCGGTGTGGCGCTGTTCATCAACCTGCTGACCTTGGGCCAGTCCCGTCTGCGCCAGCTGGCGCCGCTATGGGCCCTGGGGGTACAACGTACCCAGCTGGTGTGGCTGAGCCTTGGCCAGGCACTGCTGCTCAGCAGCCTGACCGTGCTGTTGGCGCTGCCGTTGGGCCTGTTGCTGGCCTGGTGCCTGGTCGCGGTGGTGAATGTTCAGGCATTCGGCTGGCGTTTGCCGCTGCATGTGTTCCCCGCCCAGTTGCTGCAACTGGCCCTGCTGGGCCTGCTCACCAGCCTGTTGGCCAGCGCCTGGCCACTCTGGCAACTGGCCCGGCGTCAGCCGCGCGAACTGTTGAGGCCGTTTGCCGATGAAACGTAAAGCCTGGCTGTTGCTCTGCAGCCTGTTGTGCGGCTGTGATCAGCCGGCACCGCAAAGCTATGCCGGCCTCGGCCAGCCGGCAGGCGGGTTCAGCCAGGTCACCCGGGGCCATCGCCTGGAATTCCCACGGGACCATGCGGCCCACGATGGTTTCCGCATCGAGTGGTGGTACGTCACCACCAACCTCAAAGACACCCAAGGGCGTGACTGGGGCGCGCAGTGGACGCTGTTCCGCTCAGCCCTACGCCCCGGCCCGGAGACCGGCGATTGGCAGAGCCCGAACCTGTGGATGGGCCACGCCGCGTTGACCGGCCCCGGCGGCCATCGGTCAGCTGAAACCCTGGCCCGTGGCGGGATTGGCCAGGCGGGTGTGCAGGCCCAGCCGTTTCGGGCGTGGATCGACGATTGGTCGCTGCAGGGGCCGGGCGGTATCGACAACCTGCGCATGACGGCCGCTGGCAAAGGTTTTCGCTACGACCTGCAGTTGCGCAGCGAGCGGCCTCTGGTGCTGCACGGCCAGCAAGGCTACAGCGAAAAGTCGGGCAAGGGCCAGGCTTCTTACTACTACAGCCAGCCGTTCTACCGGGTGCGCGGCGAGGTCGAGCGCGACGGCCTGTGCATCGCGGTGACTGGCCAGGCCTGGCTGGACCGGGAATGGAGCAGCCAGCCGCTGGCCGCCGGGCAAACGGGCTGGGACTGGTTCTCGCTGCACCTGGACAGCGGCGCCAAGCTGATGCTGTTCCAGGTGCGCGAAGCGCACGGGGAGGCGTATCGCGCCGGCACCTGGATCGACCCGCAGGGCCAGGGGGTAGCGCTGTTGCCGGCACAGATCCGCTTGCAGCCGCTGGCCTGGGCCCCACAGGGCAATGGCAAGCAGCTGCCGACCCGCTGGCGGGTGCAGGTGCCTGAGCACGGGGTGGATGTGCAGGTCGATGCTGTTCAGCCGCAGGCGTGGATGCAGACGCGCTTCCCGTATTGGGAAGGGCCGGTGCGTTTGAGCGGCAGTGCCGGTGGCCGTGGGTACCTGGAAATGACCGGGTATTAAGCATTTCGAACCGGGCACGGCACTCTCTTTTGCAGGGGTATATACCTCCCGGTATATGGACAGCCCACCCCCCGCCGCTTAGCTTGAATGCTCGACGGGGCACGCCTTGCTCAGCATAAAAACAACGATGCCCCTGTGACCTTTCAGACCTGCCAACCCCACAACTCTAAAAATGAGGCGGCAAATGGAAAGCATCGGTACCTATGTCATCTACGTGATCATGGTGTGTGCGGTACTGGGTGCATTGGCATCCATCTATAACCCCGAAGGCGAGCTGGGCCAGGAGTTCATCGCCGGGCTGCACAGCATCGGCCCGATCTTCATCCCGGTCGCTGGCATCATGGCCGCGATCCCGTACATTTCAGCCGGCATCAGCCAGGTAATCGCGCCGCTGTTCCAGTTGATGGGCGCCGACCCTGGCACCGCGGGGCCTATCTTCATCGCCTCGGACATGGGCGGCTACCAGTTGGCCAAGGCCCTGGCGCAAAGCCCGGAAGGCTGGATCCTCGGCCTGATCACCGGGTTCCAGAGTGGTTCGACGATCATTTTCGTCATCCCGGTCGGGTTGGCCATGCTGCGCAAGGTCGATCACAAGTACATGGCACTGGGCATCATGGCTGGGCTGCTGGCCATTCCCTTGAGCATCATGATCATCGCCATGGCCATGCAGGGACTGGACCTGGGGGTGCGCCCGGATATCGCAACCACCGGTGCCGCCACCCAGGCCTTGCATTTTTCCTGGGCGATGCTGCTGCGCAACCTGATGCCCTTGATCCTGTTCTGCATTGCCCTGGCGGCGGCGCTGCGTTACTGCCCGGCACTGATGGTGTACCTGTTCCTCAAGCTCGGGCAGTTCATGTACATCGCCGTGGTGCTGGTACTGGTGGCGTCGATCGTGCAGTACTTCACCGGGCTGTTCAGCCATGTATTCGGCAGTTGGGGCTTCGCGCCGATCATCGCCGATGCCGATGACCAGTTCCGCGCCCTGGAGATTGCCGGCTACGTCGGCCTGATGCTGTGCGGGGCATTCCCCATGGTGCATTTGCTCAAGCGCTTTCTGGCGCGGCCGATCGAGCGCGTGGCATCGCGCTTCGGCATGTCTGGGGTCGGGGCTGCGGGTGTGCTGGCGGCTTCGGCCAATATCCTCGCCATGTTCCGCCTGGTCAGCGAGATGCCGCCCAAGGACAAGGTGTTGGTGATTGCCTTTTCGGTGTGCGCGGCATTCACCTTCGGCGACCACATGGCCTTCTCGGCAAACTTCCAGCCCTCGCTGATCCTGCCGCTGATGATTGGCAAGCTCAGTGGCGGCCTGATTGCCATGCTGCTGGCCAGTTGGCTGGCCGTGCCCAAGGCGCAGGAAATGGGGCGCCAGGACGACGCCGCAGGCGCCTTCGCGGTGGCGCCCGAGCCGTCCTGAGCGTAAAGCGTCGTGCATTTGATCCGGAGCGTCCAGGGCGCCCCGGATTTTGTGCTTTTGGCTGGCCAAGGCGGTAAGGTCATGAGGCTTTGGTGCATGAGAGCGTGGTGAACAATGACAAAAGACGAAGCGAACGGGCTGGCTGCGCTGATCGAAGCGATCGGCAGCGAACACTTCGGGCCGGCGCTGGACAAGGTGGTAGGCGACAAGCTGGCGTTCGACATGAGCTGCGCGTACCTGTTCCAGTTCAACCAGCCGGCCGTGCTGGTGCATAACGGCTACAACCACAGCGTCAGCGAGCGCACCCTGAACGCCTATGTGCGCGGCGGTTACTTGCTGGACCCGTTTTATGTGGCCTGCATCAACGAGCACCCAGCCGGGCTGTGGCGCATGAGTGAACTGGCGCCCGACTGCTTCTTCTCTTCAGGTTTCGCCATCTCCCGTGATATCCACCCTTGCGTGGCCTCCGGCTACGGCACGGCAGTGGAAGAGGTGGGGTTCATCATGCCGTTGCAGCCCCAGGTGGCCATGGTCTATTCGCTGATGCGCCATCAGCGCAGTGGGGACTTCAGCGCGGCGGAAATGGCGCTGCTGGCGGACCTGGCGCCATTGCTGGCCGCGCTGTTCGGCCAGCACTGTCGGCTGCGCTTTGCCGAGTGCCTGCGGGCATCGCCGGAAGGCGCCGTGCTGGAGGATGCCTTCGTGGAAATCCTGCAGGGGCAGTTGACCGAGACCCAGCGTTTGATCGCCAAGCTGTTGCTGCAAGGGCACAGCAACGCCTCGATTGCCCGGCAGTTGAATATCTCGGAGGGGACGGTGAAGGTGCACAAGCACAACATCTACCAGCGGCTGGACATTTCCACCAACGCCGAACTGTTTCGCCTGTTCATCGATTATCTGGCCAAGGCATAGCACCGCGTTGCCGGCAGTGGGACGCTGCGCGGCCCGTACGCGGTGCAAGCCCGCCCCGGCACGTTGCCAGGTGCGCCAGGAGCGGGGTGCTTATTTGAACAGCGGGCTGAGGTGTTCGCTCAGGTAGGTGCCCTGCGGGTCCAACTGCCGGCGCAGCTTGCGGAAGTCCTCGGCACGCGGGTAGATGGCGCTAACATCCTCGCCCGTCAGGAAATGCAACTTGCCCCAATGCGGCCGGGCGCCATACGACCGCAGGATCTGGTCCACCGCGCGCAAGTAGTCCCAGTAATCGGTGCCCGGCTCGCCGGAAACCGAAATGGTCACGCTGTCCTGTTCGAAGAACGGGCTCATCCAGGCGCCGTCACCTGCCGTGAACCGGTACTCGATGGGGTAGATGGCTTGCGGGAAGTCTTCCAGCATCAGCTTGCGCACTGCCCGCAGGGCTTCCTTGCTGTGGCGCAGCGGCACGGCGTACTCCAGTTCATGGAAATTGGGCAGGTACTCGATCGGGTACACATCCGAGCTGTACGCGACCTTCTCGAATGCGCTTTCCCAGGCGGGGCGATCCGTAATGTCCATGACCTTGACTTCGCACACGTCGGTGGTGCGCCCGCTCCTACTGGTGGCCGCGGTGTCGGGCAGGCAATAGCAGTGCCGGCTCTGCTCGGTGGGGCACCAGAAGAAACTGAAATGGCGATGCTTGCGCGCCAGTTCGTCGTGCCTGTCCATCACGCTCTCGAAGTCTTCGCGCCAAATGCGCTCGTGCAGGTTGAAGCTGTCGGTCACCTGCAAGGTCAGTTCGCTGACGATGCCCAGCACACCCAGGGAAACGCGGCCCGCCTGCAGCAGGTCAGGGGTGCTTTCGTCGACGACGAGAATGTCGCCGTTGGGTTGCACCAGCTTCATGCCCACTATCGACGAGGCCAGGTTGCCCAGGGTGAGGCCTGTGCCGTGAGTACCGGTGGTGAGTGCCCCGGCAATCGACTGGCTGTCGATGTCGCCCTGGTTGACCATCGACAGGCCAGCCGCCCGCAGGGCCTTGCCGAAGGCATTGATGGTGGTGCCGGCAGCGGCGGTGACGCGCTTTCTGGCGTGGTCGACATGGCGTACGCCGCTCATGTTGGCCAGCGTCAGGTGCAGGCCATTGGTCAGCGCTACCGGGGTGAACGAATGCCCGGAACCGGCCACCCGAACGTTCATGCCGTTGCGGCTGGCCTGGTTGACCAGCGTGCACAGTTCGTCTTCGCTGCCCGGCGCCCCGCGTGCCGCGCGAATGCAGGACTGGTTACCGGCCCAGTTGCGCCAGTGCGCGTGGTCCAGGCCGAATTCGTTGATGTGCATGTTATTGGAGGAAGTGCTCACGTCATTCTCCTGCTTGGCGTGCTTGAGGTCAGACCGCGGTGTAGCCGTTATCCGCGAACAGGTGCGCGCCGTTGACGAAACTGGCGTCGTCACTGGCCAGGAACAAGGCGGCGCTGGCCACCTCGGCGGGTTGGCACAGGCGCCCCTGGGCGGCCGCGATGGCCTGTTCGCTGACGTCCACACCGTGCTTGCGCAGCATGTCGATTTCCCGCAGGCCGTGGGCTGTGGCAATGAAACCCGGGCAAATGGCATTGGCGCGGATACCGCGGTCACGGAACTCCACGGCAATGGCCCGGGCGAACATATGGGTGGCGCCCTTGCTGGTGCAATACAGGACTTCCATCGGCGTGCCGACCACGGCCGATATGGAGGAGGTACACACGATGCTGCCGCCGCCGGCTGCGAGCATGCCTGGCAGCACCGCACGGGTGACCAGGAACATGCTTTTCACGTTCACGGCCATGATCCGGTCCCATTCTTCTTCGCTGGTGTCGAGGAAGGGGACAGCCGAAAGGATGCCGGCGTGGTTCATCAATACGGTGATGTGGCCGAAGGCTGCCTCCACGGTGGCGACAGCGGCCTTGACTTGCTGTGCGTCCGACACATCGGCTGCGGCGAAAACCGCTTGGTGGCCGGCTTCGCGCAGTTGTCGCGCAACCGCTGCGCCGTCGCTGCCGGGCAGGTCGACAATGCCGACCCGCGCCCCCTCTGCCGCGAACAGTTGCGAGGCGGCCAGCCCGCAGCCACCCGCGCCACCCGTGATCAGCGCTACCTTGCCGTTTAGACGTCCCGCCATGTTCGACTCCCGAAGATCTTTGTTGAAGTGTTTGTTGCCCGGGCGTTTCGCGATTCGCGTGGCCGAGCATGAAACAGATCAACGGGAACATCCATATACCGATGGGTATACGGGGGCGGGCTGCACGCAGTGGGCTCAGCCAGCCTGCCGTGCGAGCAAGGCCAGGCAACGCTGCACCATCGGGCTGATATCCCCCTGGCGGCGGCTGAGAATGATCGGGCTGACCGCGCTGCTGTCCAGCAGGCCCACGTATTCAATGTCGGTGCGGTGCTGCTGCTGCACCGATGCCGGTACCAGGGTGATACCGACACCTACTGCCACCAGGCCGATCGCTGTCTGCAACTCATTGGCCCACTGGCTGACCCGGATGCTCATGCCGTGCTGGGCAAACAGCGCCAGCACATGGTCGGCATAACTGGGCCGGGGGTTGGCCGGGTAAAGGATGAACGCCTCCGCCGCCAGTTGCGCCAGGCTCAATGGGCTGGCAGACAGCGGGTGGCCCTTGGGTAGCACCGCTACCAGCGGGTCCTCGCACAATACCTGCTGCTCAATGGCCGGGTCGTCGATGCGGATGCGGCCAAAGGCAATGTCGATACGCCCGCTTTTCAGGGCTTGCACCTGCTGCAGCGTGGTCATTTCGCTCAGGCCCAGCTCCAGGTCGCTGTCCTGGCGCAGCTCGCGGATCAAGTCGGGCAGCACGGTGTACAGGGTGGAGGGGGCAAAACCGATGCCCAGCCACTGGCGCTGGCCCTGGCCGATACGCCGGGTGTTGTCGTTGATGCTCTGCAACTGCTGCAGCACGGTGCAGGTTTGCTCATAGAAAAAACGGCCTGCATCGGTCAGCCGCAGCGGGCGTTCGCGCGCGACCAACAGGGTGCCGAGCTCGTCTTCGAGCTGGCTGATCTGCCGGCTCAGCGGTGGCTGGGCAATGTGCAGCAGCTCAGCGGCGCGGGTGAAGTTCAAGGTTTCTGCCAGGACCTTGAAGTAGCGCAGGTGGCGTAGCTCCATCAGACCTCCAGGGTATGGTGAGAGATTCATATGATATTGGACGCTGCGCAGGGTCTCGCGCAATCTTCGCACAAGCAAGCACATGCACCATTCGGGCTGGCCTTCGCCCGCCCGACCTGACGAGACCTGGCAACAATGACAAGCGCGCTGATTGAACGTATCGAGGCAGTCATCGTCGACCTGCCCACCATTCGCCCGCACAAGCTGGCAATGCACACCCTGCAGCAGCAGACCCTGGTGGTATTGCGCGTGCGCTGCAGCGATGGCGTGGAAGGCCTGGGCGAGGCCACCACCATTGGCGGCCTGGCCTACGGCTACGAAAGCCCCGAGGGTATCAAGGCCAACATCGACGCGTACCTGGCCCCGGCGCTGCTCGGCCTGCCGGCAGACAACATCAACGCGGCCATGCTCAAGCTGGACAAATTGGCCAAAGGCAACACCTTTGCCAAGTCCGGGCTCGAAAGCGCGTTGCTCGACGCCCAGGGCAAGCGCCTGGGCCTGCCGGTCAGCGAACTGCTGGGCGGCCGTGTACGCGACAGCCTGGAGGTGGCCTGGACCCTGGCCAGCGGCGACACCGCGCGTGATATCGCCGAAGCCCAACACATGCTGGAAATACGCCGCCACCGGGTGTTCAAGCTGAAGATCGGTGCCAACCCGGTGGACCAGGACCTCAGGCATGTGGTGGCGATCAAGCGCGAACTGGGCGACAGCGCCAGCGTGCGGGTCGACGTCAACCAGTACTGGGACGAGTCCCAGGCGCTGCGGGCATGCCAGGTGCTGGGCGACAACGGCATCGACCTGATCGAGCAGCCGATTTCGCGCATCAACCGCGCTGGACAGGTGCGCCTGAACCAGCGCAGCCCGGCACCGATCATGGCCGATGAGTCGATCGAAAGCGTCGAAGACGCCTTCAGCCTGGCTGCCGACGGCGCCGCCAGCATCTTCGCCTTGAAAATCGCCAAGAACGGTGGCCCACGCGCTGTGCTGCGCACCGCGCAGATCGCCGATGCTGCCGGTATCGCCCTGTACGGCGGCACCATGCTGGAAGGCTCGATAGGCACGCTGGCCTCGGCCCATGCCTTCCTCACCCTGCGCCAGCTGACCTGGGGTACCGAATTGTTCGGGCCATTGTTGCTGACCGAGGAAATCGTCAACGAGCCGCCGCAGTATCGCGATTTCCACTTGCACATTGCGCGCACCCCCGGTCTGGGGCTGACCCTGGACGAAACGCGCCTGGCGCGCTTCGCCAGGCGCTGAGCTGCAGGCTGCAGGCGCACGCGCACACCACGGCGGGGAGCCCACTTGGGCAAAGCCCTGCCAGCTTTTGAAGCTGACGCAAGAAAGGAGAAACCTGCATGCTGTTCCACGTGAAGATGACGGTGAAACTGCCGGTCGACATGAACCCGGCCACCGCTGCCCAGCTCAAGGCCGATGAAAAGGCGTTGGCCCAGCGGCTGCAGCGCGAAGGCACCTGGCGCCACTTGTGGCGCATTGCCGGGCACTACGCCAACTACAGCGTGTTCGATGTGCCTAGCGTCGAGGCCCTGCACGACACCCTGATGCAGTTGCCGCTGTTCCCGTACATGGACATCGAGGTTGACGGCCTGTGCCGGCACCCCTCGTCGGTCCACAGCGACGACCGCTGATTGCTGCTGAACAAGAACAATACGAGGTGAGTACGATGACCGTGAACATTTCCCACACTGCTGACATCCAGGCGTTCTTCGACAAGGTCGCCGGGCTGGACCATGCCGAAGGCAACCCGCGCTTCAAGAAGATCATCCGCCGCGTGCTGCAGGACACTGCACGCCTGATCGAAGACCTGGAGGTCAGCGAGGATGAGTTCTGGCACGCCATCGACTACCTCAACCGCCTGGGCGGCCGTAACGAGGCAGGGCTGTTGGCCGCCGGCCTGGGCATCGAGCACTTCCTCGACTTGCTGCAGGATGCCAAGGATGCCGAGGCCGGCCTGGGCGGGGGCACCCCGCGCACCATCGAAGGGCCGCTGTACGTTGCCGGTGCCCCGCTGGCAGAAGGGGAGGCGCGCATGGATGACGGCACCGACCCTGGGGTGGTGATGTTCCTGCACGGCCAGGTCTTTGCTGCCGACGGCCAGCCGTTGGCGGGCGCGACCGTCGACCTGTGGCACGCCAACACCCAAGGCACGTACTCGTACTTCGATTCGAGCCAGTCCGCGTACAACTTGCGCCGCCGCATCGTCACCGATGCCGAGGGCCGCTACCGGGCGCGCTCGATCGTGCCGTCGGGCTACGGCTGCGACCCACAGGGGCCTACCCAGGAGTGCCTGGACCAGCTCGGTCGTCACGGCCAGCGCCCGGCGCACGTGCACTTCTTCATTTCGGCACCTGGGCACCGGCACCTGACCACCCAGATCAATTTTGCTGGCGACCGGTACCTGTGGGATGACTTCGCTTATGCCACCCGCGACGGGTTGATTGGCGAGCTGCGCTTTGTCGAGGATGCCGCGGCAGCCCATGACCGTGGCGTGCAGGGTGGACGCTTTGCCGAGCTGGCCTTCGACTTCCATCTGCAGGCGGCCACGGCGCCGCAAGCCGAGGCACGCAGCCACCGCCCGCGGGCCTTGCAAGGTTAGCCGCACACACCCGCAAAGCCGGTGCGATCCGCCGCGGCACCGGCTCCGTTAGCAAACCCGCCACAGGCTTTTTTGGATCCATTCCCATTCGCAAAAACCCCGTGCGTTTCGCCAAAGCTTGAGTACAATCGTCAGCTTTTTCCGGGACTTCCGTCCCAGTGCTGGAAACCCCCATGCTGACCGGTAGCTACTCCTCTTCGCTGGTGTTGATTTCGCTGTGCGTGGCGATCCTGGCGTCCTATACCGCCCTTGACCTGGCCGGCCGCATCGCCACGGCCAAGGGCCGGGCTGCCCACTTGTGGATGTTCGGTGGCGCACTGGCCATGGGGATGGGCGTCTGGTCCATGCACTTCGTGGGCATGCTCGCCTTCAGCCTGCCCATCGACCTGGGGTATGACCTGGGCCTGACCGCGTTCTCGCTGTTGATCGCCGTGCTTTCATCGGGCTTTGCCTTGTGGCTGGTCAGCCAGCCAAGCCTGCCAGGTCTGCAATTGGCGTTTGGCGCGCTGATCATGGGGGCAGGCATTGCCTGCATGCACTACACCGGCATGGCGGCGATGCGCATGCTGCCAGGCATCGATTATGACCCGACACTGTTCGGCGCCTCGCTGCTGATTGCTGTCGGTGCCTCGGCGGCGGCATTGTGGATCGCCTTCCGCCTGCGTGCGCACACACCCTATGTGCGGCAGATTCGCGGCCTGGCAGCAGTGGTAATGGGCTTGGCCATCGTGGGCATGCACTACACCGGCATGGCAGCGGCGAACTTCCCGGATGGCAGCTTCTGCGGGGCGCTGGCGGGCGGTGGCCTGCAAGGCGATGGCCTGGTCTACCTGGTGCTTATCACCACCTTGTCAGTGTTGGCGGTAGCCTTGTTGACCTCGGTGCTGGACGCGCGCCTGGAGGTGCGCACCGCAGAGCTGGCCCGTTCGCTGACCTTGGCCAACCAGGAACTGACCCAGCTGGCCCTGCACGACACCCTGACAGACCTGCCCAACCGCACCTTGCTGGCCGACCGCATCGAGCAGGCGATTGCCAGGGTGGCGGAGCAGGGCGGCTGTTTTGCCCTGATGTTCATCGACCTGGACGGTTTCAAACCGGTCAACGATGCGTTTGGCCACCACATTGGCGACCTGCTGCTCAAGGCCGTGGCCGCCCGCCTGCGCGGCCACCTGCACAGCCAGGACACCCTGGCACGGATCGGTGGCGATGAGTTCGTGCTGCTGGTGCAGTTGCAGGAACCCGACGATGCCATGGACGTGGCGGTCAAGCAGGTCAACCTGGTGTCACGGCCATTCCGGGTGGCCGAGCACGACCTGCAGTTGTCGGCCAGCCTGGGTATCGTCCTTTACCCGGGCAATGGCCAGGACCAGCACGAGCTGCTGCGCAATGCCGACGCGGCCATGTACCATGCCAAGAGCGCCGGCAAGAATGGCTACAGGTTCTTCGACGTGTCGATGAACAGCAACGCCCGCCAGCAGTTGCAGTTGCTGCAGGACTTGCGCCAGGCCGTGGCGCAGCGCCAGTTCCGCTTGCACTACCAGCCCAAGTTCGACGCCCAGGCTTGCCAGCCCATCGGTGCCGAAGCCTTGTTGCGCTGGGAGCACCCGCAGCAGGGGTTGCTGATGCCTGACCGCTTCATCGCGCTGGCAGAAAAAACCGGCCTGATCATCCCGATTGGCGAATGGGTGCTCAACGAAGCCTGCCGGCAGATGCGTCTCTGGCTGGACCAAGGCCATCATCAGTGGCGCATGGCGGTCAACCTGTCGGCTATCCAGTTCAGCCATTGCGGGTTGGTCGACAGCGTGGCCCAGGCCTTGCAGCACAATGGCCTGCCAGCCAACTGCCTGACCCTGGAAATTACCGAAACCACCGCCATGCATGACGCCGATGCCAGCCTCACAGTGCTGCAGCGCTTGTCCGATATGGGCGTGGACCTGTCCATTGATGATTTCGGTACCGGTTATTCCAGCCTGATGTACCTCAAGCGCCTGCCCGCCAACGAACTGAAGATCGACCGCGGCTTCGTGCGCGAACTGGAACAGGACAGCGATGACGCCGCGATCGTGTCGGCCATTGTCGCGCTAGGCCAGGCACTGGGGCTGCGAATCGTCGCCGAAGGGGTAGAAACTGACCGGCAGCAGGCGTTTCTGACCCGCCTGGGCTGTGACTCGCTGCAGGGCTACCTGTTGGGGCAACCCGTACCGGCCGAGCAATTTCTGAGCAAGCTGCAAGCGATGGGCCCGGGGGCCAAGTCTGCCGGTTAACCGGCGTCGCGCAAGGTAAAGGCGGGGGCGAAGGCATCCATCTCGGCCTCGACGGCCTCGATGATGCGTTCGACATCGGCGGCGGCCATGATTGCCGCACACGGTATGCCGGCAATCGCCAGCACGGTTTCTCCGGTGGCTCGGTCGAATAACCGCGCGACCATGCTGCGTGGCGCATCCATGCTGGCCTCGAAGCCCAGCGGGTGGAAATGCCAGCGCATCACCTGGCAGGCGTTGGGGAACGTCATCTTGTTCATGCCAGCCTCCTGGTCCGTGCCTGGACGTAGTGGGCGGGTGGCCACATCGATGCGGCCGCCGGGTAAGTAAACATAGCACCTGCAATGCGCGATTCTCAGCGGCGAACATGACAAATGTACTGTTGCATGACAACGGTCACATCTGCGGCCCCGCCGGCGCAGTGCCAAAGCCCTCGGGGCAAACGTTTTCGCCTGCTGGATGCACGCCCCGGCGCAGGTTTTCTGCGGGTTGCACTGTCGGCCCTGGCCCCTGGCTTTCAGACGAACGGCGTGCTCAACCCAGCAAACCGGCCGCGATGTTGATGGTGAACCCCAGGATCGCCGTGTTGAACACGAACCCCACCAATGAATGCGCCAGCACTACCCGGCGCAAGCCACGCCCGGCCACCCCTACGTCGGAGGTCTGCACGGCCACGCTGATGGTGAACGAGAAGTAGTGGAAGTCCCAGTAGTCGGGGTTGCGTTCGCCATCGGCAAATCGCAGGGGGGGTTCATGCTGCCGCCCGGTGTAGAACAACCGCGCATAGTGCAGGCTGAAGATGCAACCGATCATCAACCAGGACCCCGCCACCGTCAGGCCGGTGTACAGGTAGTGCAGGGCCTGTGCGCTGCCCTGCAGGCCGCGGCTGGACACCAGTTGCAGCGTCACTGCGGCCAGGCTGGCGATGGCGGCAATGCACACCGTCAGCAGCACCAGGCCGGCATTTTCATCTTCGATGCGGGCCACCTGGCGGACTTTCTCCGGGTTGGCGCTGCAGCTCAGGTACAGCACCAGCAGCAGATACAGCCAGACCCCCAGGTTCCAGCCAGCGAGGATATGCTGCACGCTGTCGCCAGCGGGTATCAGCCAGCCGCCCAGCAGGCCGACCACGGCGGCGATGCTCAGGCGGGGGTGTGTACGGGTCAGGCGGTGGAAAGCCATGGGGCCTCTTTCTCGGTCGATATGGCTATCACTCTAGCCTGTCGTGGCCAACCCGGTGGCAGGTCACCGGGCGCTTCAGGCCGGCAGCGGCAGGGTGGCCTGCGGCAACGCCGGTGTTGTTTGCTGGCGCCCATCGCACACCCTTGCAACTCTCAGTACACTGCACGTTCCAACACCAACATCTGTTGAACTCGAGGTTTTTGCATGAAGCTCAGTCCTTTGGCAGGCAAGCCGGCACCAGCCAGCGTGCTGGTCGATATTCCCCGGCTGCTCACCGCCTACTACACCGGCCGCCCAGACGCCGCCGTGGCGGCCCAGCGGGTGGCCTTCGGCACCTCGGGGCACCGTGGCACTTCGCTTGAATTGAGTTTCAACGAGTACCACGTCCTGGCCATCACCCAGGCGATCTGCCTGTACCGCCAGGAAAAAGGCATCGATGGCCCGCTGTTCATCGGCGCCGACACTCACGCCCTGTCGGCCCCAGCCGCCGCCAGCGCCCTGGAAGTGCTGGCCGCCAACGGCGTGCAGGTCATGCTGTCCAAGGATGACGAATACACGCCAACCCCGGCCGTGTCGCACGCCATCCTCTGCCATAACCGTGGCCGTACCCAGGGCCTGGCCGACGGCATCGTCATCACCCCGTCGCACAACCCGCCGCAAAGCGGTGGCTTCAAGTACAACCCGCCCAATGGCGGCCCGGCCGACAGCGACGTGACCAAGTGGATCGAAGCCAAGGCCAACGACTTACTGGCGGCCAACCTGGCCGGCGTCAAGCGCATGGACCATGCCCAGGCCCTGCAGGCGGCCACCACCCAGCGCCATGACTACGTCAGCCACTATGTGGCCGACCTGGAAAACGTCATCGACTTCGACGTCATCCGTGCTGCCAAGCTGCGCCTGGGCGTAGACCCCCTGGGTGGGGCAGGGGTGCGTTACTGGTCGGCGATCGCCAAGCATTACCAACTCGACCTGGAAGTGGTGAATACCGAGGTCGACCCGACCTTCCGCTTCATGACCGTCGACTGGGATGGCCAGATCCGCATGGACCCATCCTCGCCGTATGCGATGCAGGGCCTGATCGGCCTGCGCGACCGCTTCGACGTGGCGTTCGCCTGCGACCCGGACCACGATCGCCATGGCATCGTCACGGCCGATGGCCTGCTGCAGCCGAACAACTACCTGGCCGTGGCCATCGATTACCTGTACCGCCATCGCCCGCAATGGCGCAGCGATGCCGCCGTGGGCAAGACCGTGGTGTCCAGCGGCCTGATCGATCGGGTTACCCAGCGCCTGGGCCGCGAGCTGTATGAAGTGCCGGTGGGCTTCAAGTTCTTTGCCCAAGGCCTGTTCGACGGCACTCTCGGTTTTGGTGGCGAAGAAAGTGCAGGGGCATCGTTCCTGCGCCGCGATGGCTCGGTGTGGGCCACCGACAAGGACGGCCTGATCCCCGCGCTGCTGGCTGCCGAGATGACCGCCCGTACCGGGCGCAACCCGAGCCAGGCCTATGCCGACCTGACCGAGGCACTGGGCAAACCGTATGCCACCCGCGTCGAGGCCAAGGCCGATGCGCGGCAGAAGGCGCTGCTGAGCAAGCTGGCACCGGAGCAGGTGAAATCCACCGAGCTGGCCGGTGAGCCGATCGTGCAGATCCTCAGCCACGCCCCGGGTAATGGCCAGGCGATTGGCGGGCTGAAGGTGATGACTGCCAACGGTTGGTTCGCCGCACGCCCGTCAGGCACCGAAGACATCTACAAGATCTACGCCGAAAGCTTCATCGACGAGGCCCACCTGCAGCGCCTGGTGCAGGAAGCGCAGGTGCTGGTGGACGCTGCCATCGCCTGACCGGCAACAAAGCACTTGGAACTGCGGCGCGATGTAAATTAGAATTAATCCTATTTACGCCGCCGCAGGGCCTTCCCATGATCGACGCCGCGCCGCCACAAGAGCCTATCCTGCCTGCCCTGTACCGGGAGCATCGCAGCTGGCTGGAAAGCTGGCTGCGCCGGCGCATGGGCAATGCCTGGGATGCCGCCGACCTCAGCCAGGATACGTTCCTGCGGGTGCTGGCCAGTGCTCAGCCGCTGGCAGACATCCGCGAGCCACGCGCCTACCTGCTTACCGTGGGCAAGCGCCTGCTCAGCAACTTCCACCAGCGCCGCAGCCTGGAGCAGGCCTACATGGATGCCTTGGCGCAGTTGCCTGAACAGCATGTACCGTCGCCCGAGCAGCGCTGGATCGTGCTGGAAACCCTGCAAGCACTGGATGAACTGCTCGACGGCCTGAAGCCGCCGGTGCGCAGGGCGTTTCTCTGGAGCCAGCTGGAAGGCCTGGGCTATGCCGAAATCGGCAAGCGGCTGGGTGTGTGCGAGCGCTCGGTCAAACGTTACATGGCGCAGGCTTACGAGCATTGCCTGTTGGCCGATCTGCAATGACCCAACCTAGCGCCGAAACCCGCGAGGCCGTGCGTGCCGCTGCCCGTTGGCTGGCACTGCTGGATTCCGGCGACGCCAGCGACAAGGACCTGCAGCGGCTCGCGCAATGGCGCGCCAGCAGCAGCCTGCATGAGCAGGCGTGGCACAAGGCAGCCTTGTTGCGCGCGCGCTTCTCCGGGCTGCCAGGGGCGTTGGCAATGGCCACGCTGGACCGCCCGGATGCCGGCCGACGGGCGCTGCTCAAGCGCGCCCTGGGCGTGGCGGCGGTGCTGCCGGCGGCGTGGCTGGCAAGCCGTGAGCTGCCCTTGGATGCCTGGGCGGCCGACCTGCGTACCGCGGTGGGGGAGCAGCGCCAGGTACTGTTGAGCGACGGGACGTTCCTGCAGTTGAATACCGACAGCGCGGTCGATCTCGACCTCGGTGCACGGCGCCTGACCTTGCTGCGCGGGGAGGTTGCCGTAAAGGTGCCTGCGCATCTGCAACTGGCCTTGCACGTGCCCGAGGGCCAGGTGCTGCTAGGCGATGCCGAGGTGTGCTTGCGCCTGTTGGGCGACGCCTGCCGGGTGTCGGTGCTCAACGGCAGGGCCCAGCTCCAGCCGGCCCATGGCCCGGCACGCACGCTGCTGGCAGGGCAGCAGGCCAGCTTGCAGGCAACTGGCGTCGGCGCGGTCAGCGGGCTGGACCCTTGGCGGCTGGGCTGGCGCGAAGGGGTGCTGCGGCTGGACGACCGGCCGCTGGGCGAACTGTTGCACGAGCTGCGTCGCTACCGCCCCGGGGTGCTGCGCTGGGCGCCCGCGCTGGAGCGGCTGCGCGTCACCGGCACCTTCCGCCTTGACGACACCGACCGGGTGCTGGCCTTGCTGGCTGCAAGCCTGCCGTTGCAGGTGCAGTCACGCACCCGTTACTGGGTCAGTTTGTCTGCGCGAGAAAATCGTGCATGAGGCTGTCCCCTTTTTTTCACTCGCCGGTCATTACCGGTAGGAGAAAATAAAGGGGAGCCTTGTTCAATGCCAGCAGTAAAGTCCTGCCGCCTGCGCCCACTGGCGCGCGCCGCGCATCCGTTGTTCGCCATGAGCCTGTTGCTGTGTTCACCGGCCTGGGCCGATGAGCCCGTGCGCCGCACATACCAAGTAGCGCCCGCCAGCCTGGGGGCCGCGTTGACCCGCTTCGCCGACCAGGCGGGCGTCAGCCTTTCGCTGGACCCGGCACTGGTGCAAGGCCGGCAGAGCGCTGGCCTGTCTGGCGCCTACAGTGTTGACGAAGGGTTTGCCCAATTGCTGCGGGGCAGCGGCCTGCAATGGCTCCCGGTGGGTGAAGGGGCCTTCACCCTGGTGCCGGCCCCCCAGGCCGGTAGCGCCCTGGAAATCGCCCCTACCAGTATCGTCGGCGGGCTGGTCGCCCCTGGCCAATCGCAGCCCTACGCTGGCGGCCAGGTGGCACGCCAGGGCGCACAAGGCCTGCTCGGCTCGCGGGACTTCATGGAAACCTCCTTCAGCATCACCAGTTACACCAGCGAGGTGGTCAAGAACCAGCAGGCCCGCACCTTGGGCGAGCTCATCGCCAGCGACCCCTCGGTGCGGGCCACCAACCCCGCCGGCGGGCGCTTCGAACAATTCACCATTCGCGGCTTCAGCCTGTTCAACAGTGATGTCGCCTACAACGGCCTGTACGGGATCTTGCCGACCTATTCGATCGACATGGAAATGGCCGAGCGGGTCGACATCATCAAAGGCCCCAGCCAGTTGCTCAACGGCATATCGCCCCGGGGCAGCGTAGGCGGTGGCATCAACGTGCAACCCAAGCGCGCTGGCGACAAGCCGATTACCACGTTCACCGGCAGCTATGCCTCCGACAGCCAGGTGGGGGGTGCCGTGGATATCGGCCGGCGCTTCGGCGAAGGTGACCAGTTCGGTGTGCGCTTCAACGGCGTCAAGCAAGCCGGCGATACTGCATGGGACCACCAGGCTGTCGATCGCCAGATGGCGGTGCTGGGCCTGGATTTTCGCGGCGAGCGCCTGCGCCTGTCGGCCGACCTGGGCCACACCGAGCGCGATACCGATGCGCCGCAGGAGCGTGTGCTGATCGGCGCCAACGCCAAGGTGCCGGATGCCGATGACGTGCGCCACAACTATGCCCAGGCCTGGAGCAAGGCGCGCACCAATGACACCTTTGGCGCACTGAATGCCGAATACGATATCAGTGATTCGCTGCTGGCCTACGGTGCGGTCGGCGCGCGCAAGAGCAACCATGACTTCCTGCGCCACAACGTGTCGATCATCAATGACGCCGGCGATTTCAGTGTGCAGCCCCGCGACTTTACCCGCGATGAATCTGTGCGTACCGCCATGGCTGGCCTGCGCAAGTGGTTGCAGACCGGGCCGGTCAGCCACGAACTGAACCTGGCCGCCAGCTATTACTACATGGACTTCACCAACGGCGGCGCCCGTTATGCCGCCGCACCCAGCAACCTCTACCACCCGGTGGCCACACCCACGCCGGGCACACCCACCCGCTTCGATTCGAAGGTCTACACGGAAAACCGCTTCTCCGGCGTGGCCCTGGCCGACACCCTGGGCTTTTTCGACGACCGCCTTCTGCTGACCCTGGGCGCGCGCTGGCAGCGGGTGCAAGTGGATGACTGGAGTGATGGCGTCAAAGGCGACACCGCCTATGACGAAGAAAAGGTCTCGCCCTCTGGCGGGGTGCTGCTCAAGGTCACCGAGCAGTTGTCGCTGTACGCCAATTACATGGAAGGCCTGAGCCAAGGCAAGATCGCCCCGTCGACCTCGGTCAACGAAGACCAGATATTTCCGCCATTCACCAGCCGCCAGGTCGAGGTCGGGGCCAAGTATGACTTTGGCCAGGTGGCCTTCACCGCCAGCGCGTTCCGCATTCGCCAGCCGGCCTACGAAACCAACCCGACTTCGCGGGTGTTCGGCCCCAATGGCAAGCGTGACAACCGCGGCATCGAGCTGAGTGTGTTCGGTGAGCCTGTGCAGGGTGTGCGGGTACTGGGTGGGGTGATGTACATCGACAGCGAGCTGACCGACACCGTCGATGGCGCCTACGACGGCAACCGCGCCCCGGCCACGCCGGAGTACAACGTGAACCTGGGGGGCGAGTGGGACGTGCCGGGGGTCAAAGGCTTGACCCTGACAGCACGCGGTATCCACTCCAGCTCGCAGTACCTGGACCAGAACAACAGCAAGAAGATCGATGGCTGGGAGCGCTATGACCTGGGGGCGCGCTACGCGTTCAAGGTGGATGAGACCGAGGTCACATTGCGTGCCAGTGTCGAGAACGTGCTGGATGACCGCTACTGGAGCTCGGCAGGGGCCTCGGATGACAGCGAGCCGGGCCTGACCCTGTCGACCCCACGCACCTATCTGCTGTCTGCCACGGTCGGCTTCTAAGCCTTGCACGGTCCCCTGTAGGAGCGGCCTTGTGTCGCGATGGGGCGCGAAGCGGCCCCAAATTTTCAGCTTCGCCGCAACTTCAGCTTCGCCGCAAAAAAACCGGGGCCGCTTCGCGCCCCATCGCGACGCAAGGCCGCTCCTACAGGGCAAGCGCCTGGCAACTGCCGGTCACGCCTGGTCCGGCACCACGGCGATCACGTCGATCTCCATCAGCCATTCGGCCTGGGCCAGGCCGGCCACTACCAGGCCGGTGGAAATCGGGAACACGCCCTTGAGCCATTTGCCCACTTCCTTGTACACCGGCTCGCGGAAACGTGGGTCGGTGATGTAGGTGGTGGTCTTGACGATATGCGACAGGTCCGAGCCGGCTTCTTCGAGCAGTTGCTTGACGTTCTTCATCGCCTGTTCGGCCTGCGCCCGCGGGTCACCCAGGCCCACCAGCCTGCCTTCGAAATCGGTGCCGACCTGGCCACGCACATAGATGGTGTTACCGGCCCGCACCGCCTGGCACAGGTCGTTGTCCAGGGTCTGGTTGGGGTAGGTGGCCTTGGTGTTGAACATGCGGATGCGGGTATGGGTAGGCATCAGTGGGCTCCGAGGGTGCTGACGTTGCTGAATGTGGCGGGTTGCTGCCGGTCGGCCGCGCGCTGGTCGCGGTCGCGGTAGGCGCTGTAGGTGCGTTGCGTGGCAATGTGGCCGGCGACGTGTTTGGCGTCGTGCCATACGCCCCAGATGAACGACGAGCCACGGCGCGACAGCCATGGCAGGCCAAGGAAATACACACCTGGTTCGCGAGCGACACCGCGCTGATGCTGGGGCTTGCCATTGGCGTCGAAGGTGTCCACCTGCAGCCAACTGAAGTCCACGCCGTAGCCGGTGGCCCAGATGATGCTGCGGACACCGGCCTTGGCCAGGTCCAGCTGCTGCAGTGGGTTGAGCATGCAGGCCGGGTCGGCCAGGCGCCGGCGCGCTTCAGGCTCTTGCGGCAGGTCGAGGCCGTTGCGCTCCACATAGGCATCGGCGGCGTCCAGCAAGGCCAGGTAGTTCTCATCGCCCCGCGTGATGTTCTCGACCAGGTTGTCCTGGAAGTGCGCCACGCCGTTTTCGAACGACCGGGTCAGGCCAACCAGGGTCATGCCCTGGTGGGCGAGGGCACGGAAGTCGACCGTATGGCCCCCACGGGCGCCGCTCACGGCAATGGTCACGTGCTCGCGGCCAGGCTTGGCAATCTCTGCGTCCCATTCACCCAATACGCCCAGCCACCAGCAGAAGTCGCGGTTGCGGTAAGCCCGTGGCGGGCGATCATGAGCGCCGACCGACAGGTACACCTGGCGGCCGGCACGCATCAGCTCTTCGGCGATCTGCACGCCGGACGAGCCTGCACCCACCACCAGCACTGCACCTTCGGGCAGTTGTTCGGGGTTGAAGTAGGCGGCCGAGTGGATCTGGTGCAGGTTGGCGTCTTTTGGCGCGATCGTCGGTATCACCGGCTTCTGGAACGGGCCGGTCGCCGCCACCACGCGGTTGGCGCGGATCACGCCTTCATTGGTTTCGATGGTGAAGCCAGGGCGGTCGCTGTTGCGCTGTACTTTCTTCACTTCGATGCCGGTGCGCACCGGCAGGTTGAACTTGCGTACGTACTGCTCGAAGTAGTCGGCCACCTGGTCCTTGCCGGCGAAGGCGTCGGCATCGAGGTTGAATTCCAGCCCCGGGAAGCGGTCGTGCCAGGCCGGCCCATTGGCCACCAGCGAATCCCAGCGGCCGCTGCGCCAGGCCTCGGCAATGCGGTTGCGCTCCAGCACCAGGTGCGGCACGCCCAGCTTGCTCAGGTGTTCGCTCATGGCCACGCCAGCCTGGCCGGCGCCGACCACGAGGGTGTCGATTTCGAAGTTGTTCAGTGTCATGTCCGAGCCCTTGTTCAGGCGGTTTTTGTCAGGTCGGTTCGGGGACCGCCGTTGCCTGGGGCCAGACTAGGGATGCTGCGCAAATGGCGAAAATAGTATTTAGCTGGGGCTTGCCGATAAAACGGCGAAGGCCCGGATCTTATGGCCGCAACTGTTTTGTTGAAACGCTGAAAGCTCGCGCACTCGCTGTGGGAGCGGGCATGCCCGCGAACACCGGCAAAGCCGGTGCCAGCCACTGCGTCGCCTGGTTCGCGGGCTCGCCCGCTCCCACAGGGCCTCAGACCCTAGTTTTTTCCTGCCTAGCCCCTCGGAAAAAGGTGGTTTCGCCTGCCCGAAGGTTCCACCCAGAATGGCCTGCATTGCACAGCACAACAGGAACCATGCCATGACCTTCTCCATCATTGGTCGCTGCCAGGAAACCGGCCAGGTCGGTATCGCCATCAGTTCGTCGAGCATCGCCGTAGGGGCCCGTTGCCCGTGGGTGCGTGCCGGCGTGGGCGCGGTCGCTACCCAGAACATCACCCTGCCGGCGCTGGGCCCGCAGATTCTCGACGCCATGGAGCAGGGCCAGTTGCCACCCGCCGCAGCGCTGGACCGGGTGTTGAGCGCCAATGGCTGGAGCGAGTACCGCCAGGTGACGGTGATCGACAGCACCGGCCAGGTGGCCTTGTTCACGGGGCGCGAGGCGCTTGGCACACACCATGCCGTGGCCGGCGAGCAATGCGCGGCGGCGGGCAATTTGCTGTCCTCCACCGTGGTGATCGAGGCGATGGTGCTGGCCTTCGAACAGGCCGGTGGGCACCTGGCCGACCGCCTGCTGGCGGCCATGCACGCGGCGATGGCTGCGGGCGGTGAGGCGGGGCCGGTGCACTCGGCGGCGCTGAAAATTGCGGGCGAGCTGACCTGGCCACTGGTGGACCTGCGCGTCGACTGGGCCGACAACGACCCGATCGGAGCGCTCGATGGCCTGTGGCAAGCCTACCGCCCACAAATGCAGGACTACGTCACCCGCGCCCTCAACCCGACCTCTGCGCCAAGCTACGGGGTGCCGGGCGATGAGTGAGTTTGCCAGCCGCACGCTGCTGGCCAGGCTGGTCGGCTTTGCCACGGTCAGCCGTGACTCCAACCTGGCGCTGATCGGTTTCATTCGCGATTACCTGGCCGGGTTGGGCGTGGAATGCGAGCTGTTCCACAACCCGGAGAGAACCAAGGCCAACCTGTTTGCCACCATCGGCCCCAAGGATGTTGGCGGCGTGGTGCTGTCCGGGCACACCGACGTGGTGCCGGTAGACGGCCAGGCCTGGTCGGTCGAACCGTTCGCCCTCAGCGAACACGATGGCCGCTTGTATGGCCGTGGCACAGCCGACATGAAGGGCTTCATCGCGTCAGTGCTGGCAGCGGTACCCGCATTTCTCGCCCAGCCGCTGCGCATGCCGGTGCACCTGGCATTTTCATATGACGAAGAGGTCGGCTGCCTGGGTGTACGCTCGATGCTCGCAGCGCTCGAACAGCGCCGGCACAAACCGCGGCTGTGCCTGATCGGTGAGCCCACTGAACTCAAACCCGTGTTGGGGCACAAGGGCAAACTGGCGATGCGCTGCCAGGTGCATGGCGCTGCTTGCCATTCAGCGTATGCACCGTATGGCGTGAATGCCATCGAGTATGCCGCCAGGCTTATCGGCAAGCTGGGTGATATCGGCGACGCGCTGGCCTTGCCGCAGCATCACGACGAGCGTTTCGACCCACCGTTCTCCACGGTGCAGACCGGGGTGATCAACGGGGGCAGGGCGCTGAACATCGTGCCGGCCGAGTGCGAATTCGATTTCGAGGTGCGTGCCTTGCCGGGGTTCGAGGCACAGGCGGTGGCGGACCAACTGCAGGCCTATGCCGAGGCTGAGTTGCTGCCGCGCATGCGCAAGGTCCACGCCGGCAGCGCCATTCGCCTGCAGCCGCTGAGTGCCTATCCGGGGTTGGCTACACCGCAGAACAGTGAAGCTGCGCAGGTGGTGGCGCTGCTCAGTGGTTCGGATAAATTCGGCACCGTGGCGTTTGGTACTGAAGGCGGGCTGTTCGACCAGGCGGGCATCCCGACCGTGGTGTGCGGGCCCGGGAGCATGGAGCAGGGGCACAAGCCGGATGAATTCGTCAGTGTCGAACAGCTGCAGGGCTGTGATGCCATGCTGCTCAGGCTGGTGGATCACCTCAGGCAGGCTTGACGGTTGAGCTGCCGGGGCTCTGTGGGCGCGGGTGCACTCGCGAATGGGCCGCAGTGCGGCCCCCGGCGACTCAGAAGGTTGCTTTTACCTGCAGGCCCACCACCAGCGCGTTGTCGATGTCCTTGCCAGTGAACGCCCCTGGCTCGATGATGTACTGCACATCCGGGCGCAGGTTCAGCCATGGCGTGGCCTGGTAGCCGTAGCTCAGCTCGATCAACTGCTCGGCGCTGTCGATATCGGGGAACGGCTGGCCGGCGTTGAATGCAGCATCTTCCAGCACATCGCGGCTACGCGGGTTGGGTACGGCGCGGCCGTAACCCAGTGCCACGGTATCTCTCGGGCGGCCTTCGAACGGCTTGTACAGCACCACCCCGGCGCCATACCACTTGGTGAACGGCGAAGCGGCCTTGCTCGACGCCGAATACTGGCCGAAGGCGTGCAGGCTGCGGCCTGGCGAGGCCTGATCGTTCCACAGCGCCTGGTCGACCAGCAGGTAGTGCCCACCGCGCCCCGACACTTCGTCGTCGCTGCCGATGCGCTTCACGTCGGAGCTGTCGTAGTAGTAGCCGAGCTTGTACTCGCCCGGCAGCTCGCCCTGCAGCTTGTACACCAGCTCCACCGGGACCACGGTGCCAGTGGTGTGCTTGGGCCCCAGGTGCCAGGCACGGCTGGAATTGCCATTGCTCTCGGGGTCCACATTGAACGCTGCCACACGCAGTTGCCAGGCGGGCGACAGGTCGTACTTCACGCGCACGCCGAGGTGGGCGTTGGGGTAGTTGGTCCAGCCGCTGCCCCCCGACATGTTCAGCGGGTGGCCACAGAAGCCGGCGTTCATGAAATTGCACAGGATGCCGCTGTCCAGGCCGCCGACGTCGTTGCCCATGGCCATGTAGCCCAGCTTGACGTTGAGCGCAGGGGTGAACAGGGTGCGTTCGTAGCTCAGCTCGGTCAGGCGGGTGTACAGACCGCCGTAGTTTTCCTGGATCGGCAGGCGGTTGCCGACCAGATCGTCCGACGCGCTGTTGCCGCGACGGTCGTTGATGGTCAGCTGGACTTTGCCGCCGTTGTCCAGGCCGTACAGCTTCGACAGGTCGAACTGCACGCCCAGCTTGACGTTCTGCGAGTAACGCGCCGAGCGGTGCAGGCCGCCATGCGCGTTGTAGGCGGTTTCACCGCTGTAGTCGCCGGTGATTTTCACCCCATCCTGTTCCAGCTGGTGGCGCAGGCCGCCCCAGTCACCGGTGAGGGTGCTGCGGGTGAGGAGGTCGTCGTTGGCAAGTGCAGTGCTGCTGGCCAGCGCCAGCAGCAGGGTGGGGGTGAAGCGAATTACGGATGGCATTGCTGTGTCTCGGGTTGTCTGTTCGGGCCTCTACGCGGGTGAGCCGGCTGCCACAGGGACTGCACCATTTGCCGGGGCAGTGATCCTCCTGTGGCGGCGGGTTCACCCGCGAACGGGGCGACGCTGTGTTACGGCAAGGCGTAAGCGATCACGTAGTCGCCACGGTCGGTCGACTGGCGCGCACCGCCCGCTGTCACGACCACGTACTGCTTGCCGGTTTTCGGCGAAACGTAGGTCATAGGGCCGCCCTGGCTGCCCACTGGCAGGCGCGCCTTCCAGATTTCGTCACCGTTGCCGCTGTTGTAGGCGCGCAGGTAGAAGTCCTGGGTGCCGGCAATGAACACCAGGCCGCCTTGGGTCGACAAGGTTCCACCCAGGGTGGGCAGGCCGATCTTGATCGGCAGGTGCATGCGGATACCCAGCGGGCCGGTGTCTTCAACGGTGCCCACCGGTACCTGCCAGGCCACCTGGCGGGTCTTCATGTCGATCGCGGTGAGGGTGCCGAACGGCGGCGCCTGGCATGGAATACCGGCTACCGACAGGAAGCGGTTCTTGTTCACCGCATACGGGGTGCCCTTGAGCGGTACTGCACCCATGCCGGTGTTCAGGGCTTCGCCGCCGGACGCTGCATTGCCTTTGTTCTGCGACGGAATCATCTGGATCCACAGGCCCAGGCGCATGTCGTTGACGAAGATGAAACCGTGCACCGGGTCGGTGGAAAGGCTGCCCCAGTTCATGCCGCCCAGCGAACCCGGGAAGCTCAGCGACAGGTCGGTGCCGGGCGCTGTGTACAAGCCGTCATAGCGCATCTTCTTGAAGTCGATGCGGCACAGCAGCTGGTCATACGGGGTAGCACCCCACATGTCCGACTCGGTCAGGGTCTGCGCGCCGATCTGCGGCATGCCCACCGACTTGGGCTGGGTTGGCGAGTACGGCTCGTTTGGAATGTTACTTGGCTTGACCGGAACTTCGTCGACCTGGGTCAGCGGTTTGCCGGTGGCGCGGTCGAGCACATAGATCTGCCCGGCTTTGGTGCCGATCACTACCGCAGGTACGGTCTGGCCGTCGTCCTTGGTGAAGTCGATCAGGCTCGGCTGCATCGGTAGGTCGAAGTCCCAGAGGTCGTTGTGCACGGTCTGGTACACCCACTTCTGGTTGCCGGTGGTGGCGTCCAGGGCCAGCACCGAAGCGCCGTAGGTGTGGTCCAGCTTGCTGCGTTCAACACCGTAGATGTCGGTGGACGACGAGCCCATCGGCAGGAATACGGTGTTCATCGCCGGGTCGTAGGACATCGGTGCCCAGCTGTTCGGGGTGCTGCGCACGTAGGTGTTGTCGCCCTGCGGGGCCTGGCGGTCTTCCGGGTTGCCCGGGTCGAAGGCCCAGCGCATTTCCCCGGTGATCACGTCGAAGCCACGGATCACGCCGCCTGGCATGTCGGTCTGGACGTTGTCGGCAACGCGGCCGCCGACCACCACGGTGGTGCCGGCCATCAGCGGTGCCGAGGACAGCTGGTAGTAAGAGTCTGGCACATCGCCCAGGCCGGCCATCAGGTTGACCTGGCCGTTGTTGCCGAAGCCCTGGCAGAACTCGCCGGTGTCGGCATCGACGGCAATCAGGCGGCCATCGATGGTGTTGGTCAGCAGGCGACGCTGGCAGTTGGCGCCGGCCGGCACGCTACCGCCGGTGACCGGCGAGCTGTTGGGCTGGGTCGGCTGGGCGATGGCCGCAGTGGCATCGAAATAGGCCAGGCCACGGCAACGCTGCCAGACCTTGGACTGGGCATTGATGGCGTTCTTCCACAGCTCTTTGCCGGTGTCGGCATCCAGCGCGATCAGGTTGTTGTGCGGGGTGCAGATGAACACCTTGTTGCCGATCTGCAGGGGTGTCAGCTGGTCTTCGGCACCGTTGCCGTCGCTGATGGCGACGTCGCCGGTGTGGTAGGTCCAGGCCACCTTCAGCTTGTTCACGTTGTCACGGTTGATCTGGTCCAGCGCGGCGAAGCGGCTGCCACCTTCGGTATTACCGTAGTGGGCCCAGTCCTTCTGTTCCTTGCCGGCCTCGACCGCGGTCATGCCCGGGCCTTTGCCAGTAGGGGCTACGCTTGGGTGGGCGACGAACATGTTGCCGGCGGCAACCGCCAGCACCACGGCCATCACCGCGGCAACGCCGTAGGCACCGCGCCCGGCGCTGGCGCCATTGGCGCGGGCCAGCAGTGGGTACACCAGCGCTACCACCATGCCGATGACACCGAACATGAACAGGCGCGAGAACAGCGGCCAGAACACCAGGCCGGCGTCGACCAGCGCCCAGAGGGCAGTACCAACCAGGAACAGCGCGTACAGCCAGGCGCCCGCTTTTTTACGGCGGGCAATGAGCACACCGGCGATGGCCATGGCCAGGCCGCCGATCAGGAAGTACCAGGAACCGCCCAGGCCGGCGAGTTTGACGCCGCCGGCAGCCAGGAGCAGGCCAAGCAGGGCGATGATCACGCCCAGGCCAATCAGGATGATGTTTGAGGCGCCAGAGGCGCGCGGTGTTTCGTTCATGCCAGGGATCTCAGCAGGTGGAATGCGCGCAGTTTAAGCCCTTAGCTTGCTAATTAACAAGTTGGTACATAATTTTGTGAGGCTGATTGTCGCAGGGCTGAACTTAACGCGGTGTGTCTAAAATTCTAGATCGTGTCTGGAAAAATGCATGAAAACACCGGGTATGGCGGGCAAGGTTTTTTATCGCGGCTACGTTCATTTGTAGGCTTTACGCCGGTTGGGCGTGCGCCCGCCATGGCCCTGTTTGCTTGGCGCCATGCTTCTTGACCGGGCTGGCGGTTTGTAAGACCTTTGCGAGTTTTCGAGGACGGCCTGACATGGACAAACTTTTGGCGATGAAAATGTTCGTGGCCACCGTCGATGCCCAGGGTTTTTCAGCGGCTGCACGCCGGCTGGGGGTGGCGACCTCGTCGGTGACGCGCCTGGTCGATGCCCTTGAGTCGGCGCTGGGCGCCACCTTGCTCAATCGTTCGACGCGCCAGGTCAGTCTGACCGAGGCAGGCGCGCGCTACTACCAGCGCGCCCGGGGCATCTTCGAGGCGCTGGACGAGGCCGATGCCAGCATCTCGGACCGCGGTGAGGAACCGGTCGGTGTGCTGCGCCTGTGCTTGCCGGTGGAGTTCGGCAGGCGGGTCATCGCCCCGCACCTGGGGCCTTTTCTGGCGCGCCACCCGGCGCTGGAGCTGGACATCGACCTTAGCGACCGCATCGACGACCTGCTCGACGGGCGTTATGACCTGTCGATCCGCCTGGGTGACCCAGCGCCCAGCGATGAAATGGTGTGCCGCCCACTGGGCCGCTTCCAACGCTGGCTGGTCGCCAGCCCGGGCTACCTGGCCGAGCGCGGGCCGCCCCTGCATCCCCGGCAGCTGCTTGAACACGCCTGCCTGCGTTTTCGCTACGGGCAAAAAGCACGGCCCTGGCGCCTGACCTGTGGCCAGGAAAGCCTGGAGCTGGACGTAAGCGGGCCGCTGCGCAGTGCCAACGCCGACATGTTGCGCGAAACGGCGCTGGCGGGCAGCGGTATTGCATTGCTGGCCGACTGGCTGGTACGCGAAGACGTTGAAGGCGGTCGGCTGCAGCGCCTGTTCCCTGAATGGCAAGCCAACCCTGGCACCGCCAACGACTGTATCAACGCCCTGTACCTGCCCAACCACCGGGGTTCGCGACGGGTCAGCGCTTTCATCGGGTTTTGCGAAAATGTGCTGAATACTGGCCGCTAGCGTTGCGCTATACGCAAAGGCGCGTTGCGTAGCTGCCCAATTCTCGGCGCCGCTGCCCGCAGGTAAGGTGGCCGTCATCCCCATACCTTGTCGAGGAACCTCGCATGAACCCTTCCGTCGCGTCAGCGCAACCGGCCACTGCCGGCCTGAGCCGGGCCCTGGTCGTACTCCTGGCGTTCTGCTGCGGCGCTATCGTCGCCAACATCTACTACGCCCAACCCATCGTGGGGCTGATAGCCCCGGACCTGGGGCTGTCTACCGAACATGCCAGCCTGATCGTTTCCCTCACCCAGCTCGGCTATGCCTTGGGCCTGTTGTTGCTGGTACCGTTGGCCGACTTGCTGGAAAACCGTCGTCTGATGGTGGCCACCGCCGTTCTGGCCTGCATCAGCCTGCTGTTGGCAGGTACCAGTGGCAGTGGCCAGGGGCAGTTGTTCCTGGGTTACGCCCTGCTGATCGGCTTCAGTTCAGTGGCGGTGCAGATGCTGATTCCGCTGGCGGCGCACCTGGCGCCCGAGCACCAGCGCGGTCGGGTAGTGGGCAACATCATGGGTGGGTTGCTGCTGGGCATCCTGCTGGCCCGGCCGTTGTCCAGCCTGGTGGCCGACCACTTCGGCTGGCGTGCGGTATTCATCGGCGCAGCCGGGGTGATGTTGGCGATCATCCTGCTGCTGGCGTCGACCCTGCCGCAGCGTCGGCCCGAGCACAAGGCCAGTTACGCAGGGCTGATGCTGTCGCTGCTCACCTTGCTGCGCCATTACCCGCTGCTGCGCCAGCGCTCGCTGTACCAGGCCTTGATGTTCGCCGCATTCAGCCTTTACTGGACGGCGGTGCCGCTGGCCCTGGCTGCAGGGCATGGCCTGTCGCAAAGCCAGATTGCCTTGTTCGCGTTGGTCGGCGCAGTGGGTGCGGTTGCGGCACCCATTGCCGGCCGCCTGGCCGATGCCGGGCATGCCCAGGCGGGGTCGTTACTGGCGCTGTTACTGGCGCCGGCCGCCTTGCTGCTGGGTTTGACGGTGCCCGGCTACAGCGTGATCGGCCTGGGCCTGACGGGTGTGCTGCTGGATTTTGCGGTGCAGATGAACATGGTGATCGGCCAGCGTGAAGTGTATGCACTGGACCCGGCCAGCCGTGGGCGTTTGAATGCGGTGTACATGACCAGCATCTTCCTTGGCGGGGCGCTGGGTTCGGCAGTGGCCAGTGCGCTGTTCAGCCAGTTTGGTTGGGCAGGGGTGGCATTGGTGGGCGCCGCCTTGCCGGGGGTGGCGCTGCTGGTCTTCGTTTTCCAGGCACGCCAGGCTCGATAGGCGCTGCAACGCCAGTGGCAGTGGCCTGCCTGTGCCAGGGGCTAGCGGCTCAAGGGCAAGGCCACGCCAATCAGGGCGAACAAGCTCCCGCAGCAGCGATTGAAGCCTTTGCCTGCTTTGCTCAGCCAGGGCCGAACCCGGTACGCCAGCCGCGCCAGCAGGTATTCGACCAGAAACTCGACGCTGGCGAAGGTGGCCGCCATGACCACGAACTGCAACAGCAGCCCGCGCTGTGGGTCGATGAACTGTGGCAGGAACGCGCCGTAGAACAGCAGCACCTTGGGGTTGGCCATGGCCGACAGCAGCCCTTGGCGAAACAACCCTGCGTTGTTCAGCCCAGCGTTGCCCGCATTGAGTTCCAACTGCAGGCCTGGGCTGCGCCACAGCTGAACACCTAGCCAGACCAGGTAGGCACCCCCTAGCCATTTCAGTACGCCAAGCACCGACGCCGAGGCCTGCAGCAATGCACCAAGCCCGAACATCGCCAGGGCGATGAGCGCGCTGAAGCCGAACACGCCGCCGACAATGGTGAACAGGGTTCGCCGGGCCCCATATAGGGCGCCGTGGGTCAAGGCCAGCAGGCTGTTAGGGCCTGGGGTGAGCGACAAACCGATGCTCGCCAGCAGGTAGATGAGCCATGTGTCGAGGTTCATGCCGGGTAACGCCATGTGATGAACAGGGCGCCAGTCTAGGGCGCAATGGTGGCGCTGGCAGGGTAATATCCGGACATTCGATGGTACTTTCTGGACGTGAATACCGTGTATCCCGATATTCGCTTGCTGATCTTGCCGCTACCGGATTTTGCCTTGCTGCCGTTTGGCGCCTTCCTCGACAAGTTGCGCTTCAGCGCCGATGACGAGGACTACAGCCAGCAGCGTTATTGCAGCTGGACGGTGGCGGGGCTGGGTGGTGAACCGGTGCCTTCCAGCAGCGGTGCAGTGCTGCAGGTCGAGGCCGTGGCCGGCGACCTCGAGCTGGCCAGTTTCGACTACCTGGTGCTGTTCGGCGGGCGCAATGCCATGGCCACCGCCGCACTTGCACCGCGCTACCAGGCTTTGCTCAAGCGCGCCAGCAAGGCGGGCGTCAAATTGGTCGGGGTCGACAATGGTGTTTTCCTGCTGGCGGCGTGCGGCCTGTTGCGTGGGCACAAGGTGGTGGTGCACTGGCGCCACGAAGCCGAATTCCGGGCGGCGTTCCCGCATGTGCAGCTACTGCCTGAGCAACTGTACTGCATCGATGGCAACCGTATTACCTGCGCCGGTGGCACGGCGGCCATCGACCTGGCTGTCGCGCTGCTGTCATGTGCCTGCGGTCGCACGCGGGCACTCAAGGGCTTGGCCGACATGCTGGTGGATGAAACCCGCGACAGCCGCCATGCCTTGCGCTCCCTGGAGCCGGGCAGCGGGCCGGGGCGACAGGTGCAGAAGGCGCAGGCACTGATGCGCCATCACCTGGGGGCGCCGCTGGCGGTGGAGCAACTGGCGGCAGCGTTGGGCATCAGCCGGCGCCAGCTGGACCGGCAGTTTCATGCCAGTCATGGCCTGAGTGCCAAGGCCTGGTGGCGCGAAATGCGCCTGCAGCAAGCACGCTGGCGCTTGCTCAACTCCACCCACAGCCTGGCGCAGATTGCCGATGAAGTCGGCCTGGGCGATGCCAGTTACCTGGGCAAATGCCTGCGGGCGCGGTTTGGCTGTACCGCGCTCGAGCTGCGCGCAGCTACACACCAGGGCTGAAGCGCGCCTGACAAGGTTGCAAGGGGGCTCGAATTCACTGTGGTGTGCCGAACAGTGCGGTCCAGTAGATGCCCGCATCGCTCTTCGGGTCCACTGCGTAGGCAGCCCCCAGGTCGCGGAACTCGGGGTTCATCAACGTGGCACAGTGCCCGGGGCTGTCCAGCCAGCCTTCGACCACCTTGTGCGCAGTGTCACGCCCAGCAGCAATGTTCTCGCCGATCTGCTGATACAGGTAGCCGGCCAGCTCCGCCCGGTCGCCGGGGGTGCGGCCATCCTTGTCGATGTGGTCGAAGAAATTCTGGTTGGCCATGGCCCGCGTGTGGTTGGCGGCAGCCCCCGCCAGCACCGTGTTCCAGCTTAACGGCGGGGCGGCAGCGAAGGGTTGCCCGCCACACTGCCGGGCCACCTTGCGGGCCGCGTTGATTTCCTCCACCACTTTCTGCCCTTCGGCTTGCCAGTCACCGAGGCGGCCACTGAGCAGTGGCCGGGCCAGCACGATACGCCAATCGCGGCCTTCCTGGCTGACGCCGATGTCGACGAACTGCGGGTCCAGCACCACCTGGCAGAAACTTTCCTCGATGGCATGCATGGCCGCAGGCGCATCGCGCGGCCCCGACAGGCTGATGGCCTGCACATTGACCATAGGGTAGGCCGCCCGGGTCATGGCCTGCTGCAGATCGCGGGTGCCCTCCGGCGACAGCGCCAGGCGGGTATCGCTGTTCAGCGGTGGCAGTTCCAGCGATGCCTCGCCACCACAAGGTTGGGCCTGGCTGCGGTAGGCATTGATCGACGCGATCAGTTGCGCTTCTTCGCCGGTAACGGCCAATGCCCCGGTCGAAATCAACAGGCCAAGCGACAAGGCGGCAACGGATGACAGCACGCGCATGTGTATCTCCCTATGACTGGCAGCGGCGTGGTAGGCGCTGCTCATCCTACACAAGCTCGGGGCTTTTGGCCCAGGCGGGTGCAAGGCAAATAAAACGCCGGCAAACAGTGCCGGCGGTACACGAAGGGAGGTAGACCATTGCCCGCCGCAAAAGTGCGAAGCTTGGGCAAACAAACCTAAAAGCCGGCGACAAGTCGGGTGACAGGGCAGTGTGCACTAACACGTGCCTTGTCAGCGGGCCAACGCCTGGTTGGGTTTGTAGAACAAAAAGTGCGTGGTCTTGGCCGTTCGGCGATAAGCCTTGGCCCAGGCTGGATGCACACTGCGGTCATGGAAGTAGAGCGCGCCACCAGTGGAATCCTGCAACTGCTGGTTGAGGGCTTTGCGCGCAATTTCCTTGGCAACGTCGTAGCGCTGTGGCTCCTCGACCTGGTCGGGGCGCCCGTCGCACCACCAGGAAAACTGGCAGGCTTTGCTTTCAACGCCCTGCTTGACCACACCACAGATGGTATCCGGAAAGCCATCCTGGCCCAGGCGGTTCAGCACCACGCTGGCCACGGCGGCCATGTCTTTGGCATCGGCCCCCTTGGCTTCCCAGTAAAGGGTGCGCGCCAGGCAGGTAAGGCTGTCATCCAGCGGTGCCTTGCCAGCCGGGTCCACGGCCTGCGCTTCGCTCGGGGTCAACTTTTCGGCGGGCTTGGGCGGGGGCGCTGCCTCGACCACTTTTTCTTCAAGGGCCTCGGCCTTGCCCTCGGCCAAGGCGGCTTTGGCGGGGTCGGCAGCGTGCAAGGGGGCGGCAAGCAGGGCGGTGGTCAGGCCGATCAGCATCCACGAAAAGCGCATGGTCGAACTCCGAACGGTGGGCTGATGCCAGTCTAGCCAAGCGTAAGCATTAATACCAAAGGCAGGGTGGCGGCGGCGGCCACGGTTTGCAGGGCGATGATGGTGGCCATCAACGGTGCATTGCCGCCCATTTGCCGCGCCATTACGTAGGAGGACGACGCTGTCGGCAGTGCCTGGAACAGCACCGCCACCACTGCGGCCTGGCCGCCCAGGCCCAGCAGCCGGCACAGGCCCCAGGTGGTCACGGGCATGACCAGGAACTTGAACGCCGAAGCCGCCAGTAATGGCCGCGCCTGCTGGCCGAGGCGGGCGCCGCCCAGCGCTGCCCCCACGCACAGCAGCCCCAGCGGCAGGGCAGCCTGGCCCAGGGCCTTGACCGTGGGCTCGATACCCGGCGGCAGGCCCAGCCCGGTCACGCGCAGCAGCAGGCCACCCGCGCAGCCGACAATCAGCGGGTTGGCGAAGATTGCCTTCAGCACGGTTGCTGGCGAACTGTGGCGGGCGCTGAAGCGGGCGAACACCAGCACGCAGAGCAGGTTGACCAGGGGCACGATGGCCGCGTTGGCAACCGCGGCCAGGGCTATGCCGGCGCTGCCGTAGAGGCCGGCAGCCAGGGTGGCACCAATGTAGTTGTTGAAGCGGATACCGCCCTGGAACACCGAGGTGAAATCGGCACCCTCGTGGTCTGCCATGCCTTGGTAGAGCACCAGCATCACCGCGCCCGCCAAGGTGGAAAGCATCAGCGCGCCGACCATGCCCAGCACCGGCACACCCTCCAGGTTGGCGGTGGCCAGGCCATGCAGGAACAGCGCTGGCAGCAGTACGTAGTAGCTAAGGCGTTCAGCGCCAGGCCAGAAGGTTTCGGCCAGAAACCCCCGCAGGCGCAGGAAAGTACCCAGGGCAATCAGCAGAATGATCGGGAGCAGGGTGGTCAGCAGCAACTGCAGCATGTCAACGTTCCGTGGTCGGGTACCGGCAAAGACTACGGCTACGCAACGATTTGTGAAACGGTATTGACTGCACTCGCTGCTGAAAACGACAGCCCGGCTGACCACCAAGCCTGCCGGGTGAAGGTCAGGCCACGTCCACCAGCACGATCTCGCTGTCTTCGATGGCGGTCACGCGCAGAAGCTGCTCCTGCTCGATGGCCACACCATCACGCGCCTCGACCCGCAGGCCGTTGACTTCCACCCGGCCCTTGGCGGGTACCAGGTAGCCCCGGCGATCGGCGTCGAAACGGTATTCGGCGGTCTCACCCGCTTTCAGGGTGGCAGCCACCAGGCGTGCATCGGTGCGGATCTGCAGGCTGTCTTCATCGCCGGCGCGGCCGCTGGCCAGGGTCACGAAGCCTTCGCCACGTTCACCTTTGGGGAATGGTCGGCTACCCCATTGCGGTGCTTCACCGGTGCGTTCCGGCACGATCCAGATCTGGAAGATACGGGTATCGACGTCTTCCAGGTTGTACTCGCTGTGCACGATGCCGGTACCGGCACTCATCACCTGGACGTCACCGGCCTCGGTCCGGCCTTTATTGCCAAGGCTGTCCTGGTGGGTGATCGCGCCTTCGCGCACATAAGTGATGATTTCCATGTCACGGTGTGGGTGCGGAGGGAAGCCGCTGCCGGCCGCGATCAGGTCATCGTTCCAGACCCGCAGGTTGCCCCAGTGCATGCGCGCTGGGTCGTAGTACTCGGCAAAGGAAAAATGGTGGTGGGCGTCGAGCCAGCCGTGGTTGGCATGGCCGAGGCTATCGAACGAACGAAGTTGCAGCATGGTCGCGCTCCTTGAATCAGTGGATGAGGCCATGATGCGCCAAAGAAACATCGAAAATAAGCGTAAATATCGGCTTAAAACAATCGAATTAGTGGACCTATAACTTGCAGGTACTTATCCGCTTCATCGCCTAATCCCCTGATCTGCAAGCATTCGCTGGCCATTTTGGGTCGATGCGGCGAACATGCCCATTGTTTCTGTTCAGCAAGGAGTGACCGTGGCCCAAGAGCTACCCCAGGCCCCCGCCGACCTTACCCCGCCCGCCCAGTTGCCCTGGTTTCGCCGTGTGGCGGCGCGCCTGCTGGGGCGCTGCCTGACCCGCCTGCAGGCGCAGCATCGGGACTCATGGTTCCTGGGCCATGCCACCGGGCAACGCAGGGGCCATGCCGAGGGTGTGCGCGATGGTTTCGAGCGTGGCCGGGAAGCCGGCTACGAGGCCGGGCGCCAGGTGCTGGTGATCCGCGACAGCCGCCCCGAGGATGCTGCCGTGCCTGGCTGCGACGACAACCTCTTCGACGACTGGCGCCTGCCGCTGACGGCTGAACTGAAAAAACGCTTCAAGGCCGATGTGGCCCTGCGCCTGCCCGCCGAAGCGCAACCCAGCGCTGCGCAATGGAAGCTGATTTTCAGCGACACCCCGTCTACCTGCGTGGTGGCCGGGGCGGGCGCGGGCAAATCGACGTCGCTGGTACTGCGCATCCTGCTGTTGCGCCATTACCTGGGCTACGAGCTGGACGCGATGACCGTGGTCACCTTTACCCGCGAGTCGCGCAAAGACTTCATCAAGCGCCTGTTGCAGGTGTTCGCCCTGTGGCAGATCAACCTGCAACCGGCGCAGGCGCGCGAGCTGGTGCGGACCTTCCATTCACGCATTCTGCCGCTGGTGCGCAGCCTGCCGGGTTTTGACCAGTTGCGTGCTTTCGAAACGCTGGGCAGCGACATGCCAGCCGGGCGCGAGGCCGAGGCCGACAGCAACCCGTTCGACCTGCGTTTGAATGACGCCCAACGCCAGCAACTGAACCAGTGCTACAGCCGCGTGCTGCATGAAAGCCCACGCTTTGCCGAGCTGGTCGGCTTGCTGCGAAGCGAAGCCTTGCAGCTCAAACCCCTGGACCCGAACAACCCCGAGGTGCAAAAACGCGCCCAGGTTACGCAATTGGCTGCGCAGCGCGACGAAGAGCTGTGTGATGTGATCGAGGACCTCTGGTTCGCTGCCGGCGCCTGGCCGATCACAGGTATCGAACCGTGCCGCGATACCGTCGAGATCCGTGGCAGCCGGTTTCATGTGCATGGGCGCCTGGCGGGGGGCGGGCCGTTGGTGGTGCTCGGCTTCGACCCGACGGAAAGCGCGCAGTACCAGCGCCCTGGCGCCAAGCTGGCGGTACGCGGTGAGTGGGCGGTCAAACGCACTTTGTTGCAGGCGTTCTGCGACCGGCCGCTGATCTGGCTCGACAACTACGCCATGGCCCGGCGCCTGGCAGCGTCGCTGGCCGGTGATGCCGTGGCGGGCCCTGGCTTCGAGTACAAGGTCAAGGGCGAGCTGGCGGCGGTGCCACTGCTGGATGCGTTCGTGGGGGCTGCCAATTTCATCGAGAACCTTGGCCTTGAGGTGAACACGGCCGTGGCGTCGATGAGTTTCCCCAGCGGTGACAGCGACGCGCTGTTCTTCGAGGCCCTGGCCTTGTACTGGAAAGCCCTGGAAGCGCACCTGCTGGGCCTGTCGCCACCGGTGATGAGCTACAATCGCATGTTCGCCCTGTTCGGCGAAAACAACCCGGAAAACCTGCGCCTGCTACCCGACCCGCTGTTGCGGCCATTGGCGCACCTGATGATCGACGAGTTTCAGGACGTGTCGCCACAGATCGTCAGCTGGCTGCGTGCGAGTTTGCGCGAAATACGCCGACGCGGCCCGGCCATGCACACCGGGCGGCATGCCCAGCATTCGTCACTGCTGTGCGTGGGCGACGACTGGCAGTCGATCTATGGCTGGCGCGGCAGTTCACCCAAGTACTTCATGGAATTCACCAAGGCCTTTGCTGCGCCGGCCAGCACCCGCGTGATGCTGGTCGATAACTACCGTTGCCAGCAACAGGTGATCGATGCCGCCGAGCACCTGGTCAAGGGCACCCCGGCAATTGCCGGCAAGAAGGCCCGGGCCAGCGGCCCCGCCGCGCAATTGCCGGGCTCGCCGGTCAAGGTCTTCGACCGGGATGAGGCAGCCTTGGGCCAGACACTGATGGAGCACTACCAGCGCGGCGAGACGGTGATGATGCTGTACCGCAAGGGCAGCGACCGGGCACTGATGAGCGAGCACCTGCAAAGCGTGGTGCAAGCCGAAGCGGCGCTGCCGGCCGAGCAACGCCGGCTGCGCCAGCTGACCTACCACAGTGCCAAGGGGCTGCAGGCCGACGCGGTGTTCATGCTCGGCGACTGCCAGTATCTGACCAGCTCCCCCTACAAAAACCAGGTCTACCGCCAGGCCGGGTTGGGCAAGGCCGCAGACGCCCAGCCGTTCGATGCCGCGCAGAAGGAAGAAGTGCAGCGCCTGGCCTACGTGGCAGTGACCCGAGCCGTGCAGCACTGCTATTGGCACGTCGAGGCCGCCAGCGGCGAAGCGGCAGTGGCGCCAAGGGCGTCTGCACGGGTCGATGGCCGGCAGGCATTCTTCGAGGACCTGCGCGGGCAGTGAAGGGCGCTGTGGCCGGCGAGCAAGGGGCGCCGTTCAGCTGAGGGGTGTCGGTCTGGCCTATGCAAGTGTCGGCCCGGCACCAACGCGGCTGCCGGCATCGCGCCAAGGTAGGGGTGTCGCGGCCTTGCCAGGCCTCAGTCAGGAAGCTACCCATGCGTTCATCGTCGACACCCAAGGATTACCTGCTGGACAACAATGGCATCGAAATCGCGGTGCGCTGCTGGGGCCGGGAGGACGGCATGCCGGTCTTGGCCTTGCATGGCTGGCTGGACAATGCAGCCTCGTTCGACCGCTTGGCACCGCTGCTCGAACACTGTTTCGTCGTGGCCCCAGACCTGGTCGGCCATGGGCGTTCCGACCATCGCCGGCACGACAGTGGCTATTACCTGTGGGAGCACGCCGAGGACATGCGGGCGGTTGCCGACAGCCTCGGCCTGAGCCAATTCCATGTACTGGCCCACGGCATGGGCACGGGGGTGGCGTCGCTGCTTGCGGCCATGACCAGCGGCATCGCCAGCATGACGTTCCTCGACGGCATGGGGGCACCGTTCACCGTCGCCGAGGATGACCGCGTGCAGCACCTGGCGCGGGCCTATCGGCTCAAGCGCATGGTGCAGCGCAGCCAGCTACCGGGCTTCGGCGAGCCGGGCGCTGCCTGCTTCGATGACCTCGACACCGCCTTGGCGCAACGCCGCGAGCGGCTGGACACCGAGCTGTCCGAAGGCGCCGCCCGCTTGTTGGCCATGCGCGACCTGTTGCAGCTGGGCGAGGGCTATTGCTGGCGCCACGACCCAAGGCTGGTGCTGCCCGAACCCATGCCGCTGACCGAGCGCGAAGCGTGCGACCTGCTCAGCCAGATCCGCTGCCCGTTGTACCTGATGTTCGGTCGCCAGGGGGCATTTTCCGGCGATGCGTTCAGCCAGCGCCAGGCAGCTTTGCCCGACCATGCGAAGGTGTCCTGGCACCCGGGCGGTCATCATTTCCACCTGGATGCGCCGGACCGGGCGCTGGCCGACCAACTGCTGCGCATCATCGCGCGGCACGAAGGGGGTATGCTGCAACGCCTGGTGAATGAGTAGCGAGTGCTGGTGATGGCCTGGGGCCCTGCGCTATGGTGGTACACCCCCAGGCCAGCAGGAGCCCGCCATGCGACCCTTCGCCATCCAGCACATCGACCACCTGGTACTGCGGGTCAGGGACCTGCCGCGCAGCGTGGCGTTCTATACCGACCTGCTTGGCTGTTCGGTCAGCCGCGTGCGTGAGGACCTGGGCATGGTGCACCTGGCCACGGGCACGGCGATGATCGACCTGGTTACGCTGGACGGGCCGCTGGGGCGAACCGGTGGTGCGGCGCCGGGCGCCGAGGGGCGCAACCTGCATCATTTCTGCCTGCGTATCGAGCCATTCGATGAGCCCGCCTTGCTGGCCTACCTGCAAGCGGCGGGGGTGCAGGTAGAACCTGCCGAGAAACGCTACGGCGCCGAAGGCGAAGGGCCGTCGCTGTACTGCTACGACCCGGATGGCAACCAGGTCGAGCTTAAGGGGCCGATAGCGCCAGTGGCAGCGGTGCACCCCCTCGGGGTTTAACCCTGGCGGCGCCGCACACCGGGGCAGGCAACCATCAGTCGTAATAGCCGCGCAGCCCGAACGCGTAGCCAGTGTCCACGGTGGCCGGCCGGCCCCGGTTCCAGCGCTTTTTCAACACGAACTCGAACGCTGGCTCGTACAAGGCGTCGCGCACCACTGCGCCGGCCAGCACCTCCACGTCATACCAGCCATTGTCCAGCTCGATGATCGGCCGCCCCGGTACCTGGTAACGCGCCAAGAAGTCACCCAGCGTCTTGGGCGTGAAGTGCTGAAGTATCCGCCAGGTATACAGCATCAGCGCCCCGTGCTCGACGCGCAGCACATAGCCGTTGCGCTGGTGCTTCAGGCGGCTGCCAGCTTCGCGCAGCGCTGGTGTGTGATTGTCCAGGGTGAACAGAATGCGGTACGGCAGGTTATCGACCCCGGCCAGTGGCAGCACCACACCTTCACTCACAGCTTGGTCGCCGCTGTCGTCATGGGTGAAGGCGTAGGCCAGGTCATCGGGCAGTTGCTGGTCCTGCTTGAACCGTTCGAGCAACTGGATATCGCCAAGCAGAAAGTAGTCGACCCCGTCATTGAGCACTTCGCTGAATTCGTGGCGCATCTGTTTTCCTTATTGTTGCGCAGTGCCATAGCGGCATGGGGTTAGTGCTTCTGTGCGATCTGGATCAGGTTGCCGCAGGTGTCATCGAACACCGCGACGGTTACCGCCCCCTTGTTGGTAGGGTGCTGGGTGAACTGGACGCCGGCGGCGCAGAGCCGGGCATACTCTGCCTGAATGTCACGCACGGCGAAGGAGGTGGCAGGGGTACCGGCTTTCTTGAGTCTCGCATGGTTGGCCTGGGCCTGTTCGCTGTCGTACGCCTCCAGCAGCAACTCAACGCCGTTGGGGTCGTTGGGCGAGGTGAGGGTCAGCCAGCGGTGGTCGCCCATGGGGATGTCCTGCTTGGGCTCGAAACCGAGTACGTAATGGTAGAAAGCAAGGGCTTTGGCTTGATTGTCGACGAGGATGCTGGTGACGACGATCTTCATGAGTGCACACCGTATGCCTAGGGTCGATAAGCATTAGTAAAGACGCTGAGGGCCATTTGACCAGTGCGCTTGAGCCTACCCAGGGAAAAGCTGCTCAAGCCATAGGCAAATGCTTGATCCGCCAGCCACCGCCCGGGTGCCTGCGGGGGTAAAGTGTCAGCCATGATCCCGATTCCCGTGCGCCCAGGCCGGCGCCAGAGAGGTAAGCGTGGCTGCCTATACCCTGCGACAACTCAAGTACTTCGTCACCACGGTAGAAGCCGGTAGCGTGGCGGAGGCTTCGCGCCAGCTTTACATCGCCCAGCCGTCGATTTCCACGGCCATCAAAGGCCTGGAGGAAAGCTTCGGGGTGCAGTTGTTCATCCGCCACCATGCTCAGGGTGTGTCGTTGACGCCCAGCGGCAAGCGCTTTTACGCCAAGGCCAAGTCGCTGCTGCAAATGGCCCATGAGTTCGAGCAAAACGCCCTGGCCGACAATGACACCGTTGCCGGGCAGATCGATATCGGTTGTTTCGAAACCGTGGCGCCCTTGTACCTGCCACGGCTGATTGCCGGTTTCCGCCAGCGCTACCCTGGCGTGGATATCCGCCTGCGCGACGGCGAGCAGCAGGACCTGATCCAGGGCCTGACCGCAGGGAGCTTCGACCTGGCATTTCTCTATGATCATGACCTCGATGGCACCATCGAGGCCGAGCCGCTGATGCCGCCGCAAAAACCGTACGTATTGCTGCCGGAGAACCACCGTTTTGCCAGCCAGGGCCAGGTCTCACTGCGCGACCTGTGCCCGGAGCCGATGATCTTGCTGGACGTGGCGCCCAGCCGTACCTACTTCGTCAGCCTGTTCAACGAGCTGGGCCTCACGCCGAACATCGTCTTCAGTTCGCCTTCGATCGAGATGGTGCGCGGCATGGTCGGGCAGGGGTTCGGGTTCTCGCTGTTGGTCACCCGGCCGCATTCGCCCTACACCTACGACGGCCAGCGCCTGGTCATGCTGGACATCACCGAGCCGGTGGCGCTGTCGGGGTTGGCCGCGGCTTGGTTGAAGCGTGTACAGCTGACCAAGCCGGCGCAGTTGTTCGTGGCGTTCTGCCGCGAAGAGCTGGCGAAGTTCCAAGATCTGCAGCCGCAGCGCGGTGCCTGACCCAGTTCAGAACCAGCGGTCATTCTTCTTGCGCCCGCGGGTCAGCGCCGGCAGGATCAGCCCCGCCAGCAGGCCCGCGCCGGCGATGCTGCCACCGTAGACCATGTAGCGCATCATCACCTGTTTGTTCTCATCGCCCAGGCGCGCCTGGGTGTCGCGCAGCTCCGACTGGCTCTGGTCGTATTGCTCGTTGAGCGCCTTGTTGCGTGCCTCCAGCTCGTCGATCAGCTTCTTGCGCGAGTCCAGGGTTTCCTGCATGCCTTGCACGCGGTTTTTCCAGCTGTCGTCGATGGTCTTCAGCTGGCCGGTGAGCTCTGCCACCTGCGCATCCAGCAGCGGCAGCCGTTCGTTCTGGCCGGGAACCGCCTGCAGGTCCTCGCTGAGGATCCACACCACGTCGCCATTCTGGCCGCGCACCTGGCTGTACTTGCCCTGGCTGCCAAGCAGGGTCAGCTTTTGACCGGACTTGAGGGTGCCGACAATGCGATGGCCGTCGGTCGGCCCGCTACGCACATAGGTGCTCAGGCTGTCGCTGACCCAGCGTGCGTCGCTGGCGGGCTCTTCGGCATGCACGGGTGCGGCAAGCGCCAGCAGGGCGGCGATCAGGCTGCCGCGCAGGGCAGGGAGGGCGGAGGCGGTTGGGCGGGAATCGGGCATGTTGGTCTTCGCTGCAACGGAGAAAAAGTAGGCCGGTGACTGGGCCGATGAACCGGTCGGTGAGTTGACCGTCAGCGAATGACCTTTTTTTTGTCAGCAGGTTCACTGCCTGGCGTCGGAAATGTCTGCAGGATGTTGCAGCGCCCAAGTTGTGCCGGGGCGCCGTCGATGACGCAATTGTAATGCGGGGATCATCCTGGCGTTATCTGCCGAGGGGCAATCTCGCAACGCCGACATAAAAACAAATGCGACGTTCAAGGAGCATCCGATGACTTGCAGATACCCCCTTAAACTGGCTGCATGCCTGGCCTTGGCCAGCGTCGGTGGCCAGGCACTGGCCGCCGAAAAGAACACCGACGGCTTCATCGAAGGTAGCACCCTCGATGTGCTCAACCGCAACTTCTACTTCAACCGTGACAACCGCGACGCTGCAGCGCCCACGCACAACCCGCGCAAAGCGCCTGACAATGGCTACTCCGAGGCCTGGGCTCACGCCGTGATCGCTCGCTTCGAGTCGGGCTTTACCCAAGGCACGGTCGGTGTCGGCGTGGACGCGTTCGCCATGCTCGGCCTCAAGCTCGATACCGGCGGCGGCCGTAACGGCGGGCGCAGTTCGTTCGATGTATTGCCGGTAGACCATGACGGCCAGGCGCGCGATGAATACACCAAGGTTGGCGGCGCGGCCAAGGTGCGCCTGTTCGATACGGTATTGAAGGTGGGCGATGTGTTTCCGGTTAACCCGGTGGTCGCCGCAGGCGACTCACGGCTGTTGCCCGAGAGCTTTCGGGGCGTGACCCTGGAGAACACCAACATCAAGGACCTGATCCTGCAGGCGGGGCGCCTGCATGCCATGAGCCAGCCCATGTCCAGCGGCATGCGGGAAAACTTCGCCACCTTCTATGGCGGCCCGGTGGACTCGCCCTGGATCGCCTACGGCGGCGGCGACTACACCCTCAACGAATATGCCAGTGTCAGCCTGTTCAGCAGCCGGCTCAAGGATGTCTGGAACCAGTACTACGCCGGCACCAGCCTGAGTTGGCCGCTTGGCGAGCAACTGGCGCTGATTGGCGGTTTCAATTACTACAAGGCCGTGGACGAGGGGCGCCAGCGCCTGGGTGCTTTCGACAACGATATCTGGAGTGCCAAGCTGGGCGTGCGTTTCGGTGCCCACACCCTTGCGCTCACCCACCAGCGCAACAATGGCGACGACGACTTCGATTATTTGCGCCAGGCCGACTCGATCTTCCTCGACAACTCCATCCAGTACAGCGACTTCAACTCGCCCAAGGAGCGTTCGTGGATGCTGCGCTATGACCTGAACATGGCGGCCTATGGCGTGCCTGGGTTGTCGTTCATGACCCGCTACGGCAAAGGTAGCGACGCGGACTACAGCAACGCCAACGCCGTATATATGCGCCGGGGTGCCGATGGCAACCCGCTGACCGATCAGAAACGCTGGGAGCGCGATATCGAGGTCAAGTACGTGGTGCAGAGCGGTGCGGCCAAGGACTTGGCGCTACGGGTACGCCAGGCCACCACCCGCGCCACGGCGTTCGAGTCGGACCTGGACGAAGTGCGGCTGATCGTCGAGTACCCACTGTCGATCCTGTGAATTCACCTTAGTAGCTTTCCAGCTCCTTTGGTTTGGGTGAATGTTTTGCGCCCCTTGGGCAATGCAAGTCAGTTAAGTGATTTGGGGCCGCTTTGCGACCCTTCGCGGGCACGCCCGCTCCCACAGGGGATCGCGCATTTCTTGAGTGTGGGAGCGGGCGTGCCCGCGAAGGGCTGCAAAGCAGCCCCAGTAACGCTCAACTGACAGGCATTACCCTGTGGGGCGCTTTTTTTGGGCAGTAGCCGTTACCGCTGCGCGGGTTCAGGTGTCTGCAGTTTCGCTCGCAGCCTCCGCCGTCTTGACCGATGCCTTTTTCTCCTGCACCACGATATAGAACTCTTCGCCATGCTTCACCGCCCCATACAGCACGGCTTTTTCGATCAGCTCGTTGCCGCGCAGCTGGCGCAGCATCATCGGGTCCTTGCGCAGGTCGCGGTACAGCGCCAGGCAAAGCAGCACCATCACCACCACGAACGGCAGGGCCACCACGATCGTCAGGTTCTGAAGCCCGGTCAGCGCTTCGCCAGGGTCCCGTGGGTCGCCGATCGCCAACATGATGGCCGCGACCGTCCCGGTCAGCGCGCCCCAGAAGATCACCGTGCGCCGCGAAGGTGCGGTGGTGCCGTGCTCCGACAGCGTGCCCATCACCAGCGACGCCGCGTCGGCGCCGGAAACGAAGAAGATACCCACCAGCACCATCACCAGCACTGACGTCGCAGAGGCCAGTGGGTAGCTGTCCAGCAACTGGTACAACGCATGGTTGCTGTTGACTGCCCCGTTGGCCAGCTGGAAAGCACCTTCGCGCAGGGCATCGACGGCCGCGCCGCCGAAGATGGTGAACCACACCAGGCTGACCAGGCTCGGCACCAGCAGCACGCCGGTAACGAACTGGCGGATGGTGCGGCCACGGCTGATGCGGGCAATGAACATGCCCACGAACGGCGTCCAGGAAATCCACCAGGCCCAATAGAACACTGTCCAGCCGGCCAGCCAGCTGTTCATCTGCTCGCCACCGCTGGCGTTGGTACGGGCCATCATTTCCGGCAGCATCTTGATGTAGATGCCGAGCGAGGTCGGCAGCAGGTTCAGCATGAGCAGGGTCGGCCCGACCATGAACACGAACAGCGCCAGCACCAGGGCCAGCACCATGTTGATGTTGGACAACCACTGGATGCCCTTGCCGATGCCCGATACCGCCGACGAGACGAAGGCGATGGTCAGCAGGGTGATGATGGAGATGTAGAACAGCTTGCCAGGGCTTTCGATCCAGCCGTTGTATTCCAACCCGCCGGCGATCTGCAGGGCGCCCAGGCCCAGCGAGGCCGCCGAGCCGAACAGCGTGGCGAAGATTGCCATCATGTCGATCAGCCGGCCAAGCGGGCCGTTGGCGTGCTTGCCGATCAACGGCCGGAAGGCCGCGGAAATCAACTGTGAGCGGCCCCGGCGGAAGGTCCCGTAGGCGATGACCAGGCCGACGATGGCGTACATGGCCCAAGGGTGCAAGGTCCAGTGGAAGAGGGTGGTCGCCATGGCGACCTGCATCGCTTCGCTGGTCTGCCCGCTGGCCGAGCCGGGCGGCGGTGACACGTAGTGCGACAGCGGCTCGGCCACGCCGAAGAACATCAGGCCGATACCCATGCCGGCACTGAACATCATCGCCACCCAGGACACCGTGCGAAACTCTGGCTGTTCGCCATCACGGCCAAGCGGTACCCGCCCGTAGCGGCTGGCGGCCAGCCACAGCACGAACACCACGAACAGGGTGGAGGTCAGTACGAAGAACCAGCCAAAGTTGAGAATGACCCACGATTGAGCGGTGGAGGCACTGCGCGCCAGGCTGGCCTGGTTGATGAAGCCCCAGAGCACGAAAGCGATGGCCAGGATGCTGGTGAAACCGAAGACCACCCAGTCCAGCTTGCCCTCGAAGCGCCGGTCCTGGCGGGCTTCTGCGGTTTTCGAGGGGTCGGTAACGCCAAGGTCGAGTGTTTCGTTGATGTGTTCCTTTACCATGAATCCTGAGGCCCCTGTGTGGCTTGCCTGTTCGTGCAGGCTTGTAGTTGTGTGAGCTACCGAGTGCGTTGGCGCCTCGGCCGGGTGGAGTGCTGGCGGAATTATCCTGCGCGGTCGGCGCCGGCACCTGTCCCGATAGCGTCCTGGGGCTGCCCTTGCGCGACTTGGCAAATACTTTTAGTTCTGGGGGCATTGGCCCTTTCTGTCTCGGCTTCTGGTACGCTGGTGGGCATTACCCGGGGCCGCACATCAAGCACCGTAGAAGCGTTGTCGCGTTCGGGCCCGGCCGTACCAGGAAACGGAGATTCGTAATAATGGCCACTGACCGTGTGAGCCTGATTCATTTCGATAAACTGAGCATGAGCCCTGCCGCAGCCGAGCGGTTCCAGCATGCTCTCGATGCGCTGGAAGCGCTCAAGCTGCAAGACCGTTACGTTTACCTCATCGCGCCTTACCTTGGGGATATCGCTGACGCTTGCGACGCCGACCAATTGCAGACGGCCTTGGAACAAGGCCTACGCGTTGTCGACGAGCTGGTGGCCGCCTACTCGGTCAACAAGGTCAAGGCCGATGAAGTGAGCAAAGTGTTCAAGGATGCTGGCGCGCGCGCGCGGGCTGAATTGCCCGGCTGAACGGCATATGGCCAAATACATCGACAACCCCTGCGTTTCGCTGTGCCAGCTCAACAGTGAGCTGTGCGTGAGCTGCGGCCGTACCCGCGACGAAATCCGCAAATGGCGGGGCATGAAGCGCCCCGAGAAGATGGCGACCGTGCAGCGGGCGGCCACGCGCATGAAGGCCATCGCCAAGAAGGCGGCCAAGCGGCAGGTCAGTTAAGCCCTGCTGGCAGCCCATCAGCCCCCACAGGGGGCGCAAAGCTTGAGGTCTGCACTGCTCCTGTGGGAGCCCGGCTTGCCGGCGATGGGCCGCAATCCTTTTTATGCCCATAAAAGGTCCGCTAGTCGGCCTCTGATGGTCCAGACTGTATGCAGCCCCACACCTGATGCAGCCGACCAGCATTGCTCAAGCCATTGGTCACCCAGCGGGGCGGCGAAGTTACAACTGCCGAGGGTCGTTGATGATCAAGCGTTGCCTGCGCCACGCCTTGCCCTTGTTGTGCCTGATGCTGCTGCCCCTGGCGGCGGTAGCCGATGACACATGCCGGCGGCTGACCGCCACCGGTAACCCGGAATACCCGCCTTACCTGTGGCGCGATCCGCGCAACCCGCAGCAGTTGATGGGTGCCAATGCCGATTTGCTCAAGCACCTGGGGAAACAGCTCGGGCTGGAGATCGACGTGGTTTACGCGGGGCCGTGGTCACGCGCGCAGGAAGAAGTGCGCACTGGTCGGATCGACCTTCTGGCCGGGTACTTTCGCACCGAGGCGCGGCAACAGCACATGAACTTCATCGAGCCACCGTTCCTGGCCACCCCCAGCGTGGTCTGGGTGCGCCAGGTTGACGCCTTTGCCTACCGGCAATGGGCGGACCTGAAGGGCCGCAAGGGCGGTACGTTGGTGAACAACAGCCATGGCCAGCAGTTCGATGAGTACGCGCAGGCTCATCTCACGCTCGAAGCGGTACCCACTGCTCGCCAGGCGTTCGAAAAACTGGTGCACAAGCGCAGTGCCTACGTGGTTTACGAACAGTACCCAGGCATGGCCCTGGCGCGCACGCTGGGTATTGGCGGTGCCGTGCAGGTACTGCAGCCACCGGTCTCCAGTGAAGGGTTGTACCTGGCCATTTCGCATAATTCACCCTGCAACCAGCCACAGCTGCGCGCAGCACTGGCCCGGGAAATGGCCAGGATCGTGGGCGGAGCCCTGCCGCAGCAGTTGTTGAAGCAGAACATGGAGCAATGGCAATGACAGGCCGTGCGCAGGCCGTTGCTACAGCGCGTGGGCCAGCTGCTCGGCTTCCTTGGCGTTGCTGACGTTGACCGCGCCAGGCAAATGCACATCATTTTTTGCCGCCAGCAGCTCGGCCATCACGCTGACGGCGATTTCCGCCGGGGTCTTGCTGCCGATATAGATGCCTATCGGCCCATGCAAACGCTGCAGCGACGCTTCGCTTTCGCCGAAATGCTCGATCAGCCGCTCACGGCGCAGTTGGCTGTTGCGCCGCGAGCCGATGGCGCCAATGTAGAAGGCCGGGCTGTGCAAGGCTTCGAGCAAGGCCAGGTCGTCCAGCTTGGGGTCATGGCTGACGGCAACGATGGCGCTGCGCACATCTGCCTTGAAGGCACGGACCACATCGTCTGGCATGCCTGGCAGCAGGGTAACGCCGGGGATGCTCCAGCCTGCCGTGTATTCCGGGCGCGGGTCGCACAACGAGACACTGAAGCCGTTGAACAGAGCCATGGTTGCGAGGTACTCGGCCAGGGCGCCAGCACCGATCAGCAGCAGGCGGTAACCAGGCCCAAGGGTGCTGCACAGGCGCTGGCCATCAAACCTGAACAGTTGTGGGGTAGCGGTGGCAACCAGGCTGGCAGCACCCGTGTGCAAGTCGAGTTCGCGACACATCAGGTTGCCGCTGTCCAGGCTGGCCAGCAGTTGTTCCAGGTGCGACAACGCGGGCGCGAACTCCAGCACCAGTTCAAGGGTGCCGCCGCAGGGCAGGCCGAAACGGTGGGCTTCGTCGGCGCTGACGCCGTAGCGCACCACCTGTGGCTGGCCGCTGGGCATGCCGGGGCCGCCATAGGCGCTGGTGTAGCGGTGGATGAGGTCGTCCTCAATACAGCCACCGGATACGCTGCCAACCACCCGGCCATCGCTGCGCAGCGCCATCATCGAGCCGACCGGGCGCGGTGAAGAGCCCCATGTACGGGCGACCGTGGCAAGCAGGGCGCGGTGGCCGCCGGCAAGCCAGTCGCGGGTGGTGCGCAGCACCAGCAGGTCGATGCTTTCCATGGAAACTCCGTTACAACACTGTCGAGAAGGTTGGCTCAGGCATGCCCCCTTCAGCGCATATGCAAGATGATGGGGCTACTGCTGGCCGGGTCGGTGTGCCCGCGCAACTTGCTTACCGCCTGCGCGTCCACCGCGCTGCCCTGGTTGCCCCAGGCCGAGCGCACGAACGTCAGCACTTCGGCGATCTCCTTGTCCCCCAGTTGCTCGCGAAAGGCCGGCATACGGTAAGCATCAGGCACTCCAGCAGACACTACCCGCTGTGAACCGTTCAAGGTGATATTGATCGCCGACGCGTCTTCTTTGGCCAAAGCCGATGTAGCCCCGGCCAGTGGTGGCATCGATGGCGCCTGGCCCTTGCCGTCCAGGCCATGGCACGACGCGCAGCGGGTCACGTAGGTGTGCGCCCCGGGGGCGTCCAGCCGCTCGGCAGCCGACACCGCCTGGTACTGCCAGGGCGCGCCATCGCGCTGAGGGTCACCGGGCAGCGACTTCAGGTAATGGGCGATGGCGGCCAGGTCGTCGTCAGTCATGAACTGGGTGGAGTTGTTGAATGCCTCGGTCATCGAACCGAAGACCACGGCATGGCGGTTGCGGCCGGTCTTGAGGAACTGGGCAATTTCAGCTTCGCTCCAGCGCCCCAGCCCGGTGTTGTGGTCCGCACGCAGGCTCGGTGCATACCAACCATCGAGCAATGCCCCGGCCAGGTACGCTGCGCCGCTGTCGTCCAGGGCCTTTTCGTTGAACGCCAAACCACGCGGCGTGTGGCAACTGCCGCAGTGGCCAGGGCCCTGGACGATGTAGGCACCTCGGTTCCACTGCGCGTCCTGCCCCGCCTGGGCGGTGTACGGCGCGGTCGGGGCAAACAGGCCGTTCCACAGCGCAATGGGCCAGCGCAGGTTCAGCGGCCACGGGATATCGCTGGGCAGGTTGGCTTGCTTGGCCGGCTGCACGCCGTGCATGAAAAACGCATACAGGGCCTTTACGTCGTCGTCGCTGAGTTTGGCGTACGAGGGGTAGGGCATGGCCGGGTACAGGCGCCGGCCACCGGGTGCCACGCCGTGGCGCACGGCGCGGTCGAAGTCCGCCAGGCTGTAGGCGCCGATGCCAGTGTCGCGATCGGGGGTGATGTTGGTGGCATGAATGGCCCCCAGCGGGGTGGCCATTTGTAGCCCGCCGGCGAACGGTTGGCCCTCTGGCAGGCTGTGGCAGGCGACGCAGTCGCTGAGCCGGGCCACGTACTCGCCACGGCTGACCAGCGCTGCGGCGGCGGTGTCGGCCTGCGCGTCGGTGAACGGCGAAGCGGGCTCGCGGGTGACATACCAGGCCAGCAGGCCCGCCGCGATCAGGCACGGCAGCGCCAGCCAACCAGCGGTTCTTGCGAAACGATGGGTCATGGGGCAATCCTTGTGCGTCAGCTGAAGGTATGGCGGCTCATTGGCAGGCTGCGTACGCGCTGGCCGGTCAGTTGCGCCACCGCGTTGGCCACTGCCGGCGCGACTGCGGGCAGTGGCGGTTCGCCAATGCCGCCCATTTTCGCCCCGCTTTCGACAATGCGCACATGTACCCGTGCCATGCGCGAAGGCGGCAGGATCGGGTACAGGTCGTAATTGCGCGCGCGCGGCTTGCCATCCACGTAGACCGCTTCTTCCACCAGCGTCTGCGACAGGCCCAACGCCACCGCCCCATTGACCTGGTGCTCGATGATGGCCGGGTTGACGATACTGCCGGGGTCGATGGCCTGCCAGATATCGTGCACCTTGACCTGGCCGTTCTCCATCGACACTTCGGCGATGACGGCAGCGTGCGAGCCGAAGGGCGAGGCCATGGCCACGCCACGGGCCCGCTTGCTGCCATCTTCGGCGGTGAACGGCCCGCGCTTCCAGCCCCCGGACAAGTCGGCGACCGCGTTCAGCAGGGTGGTCAGCCGGGGGTTGTCGCGCAGCAGGTGCAGGCGCAGTTCGAACGGGTCCTTGCCACCTTTGTCGGCCAGTTCGTCTAGAAACGACTCATAGAAGAAATCGTTCAGCGAGTTGCCCACCGAGCGCCAGTAGCCAAGCATGGCCGGGCCTTTGACATAGACTTGGGCAATCCGTTTGTTGGCGATGGCATAGGCCTTGCCCGACAACCCCTCAAGCGCGGTGGGGTCGACCTTGTCGCCCTGCTTGCCCGCCAGGGCCTCGGTCGGGCCTTCGGTGGCGCTGACCGCTTCGATGGCCACCGGCAGGCCGTCGGCATCGAGCCCAGCGCGGAACTTCACCACGGCGACCGGGCGCAGTACATCACGCAGAAACTCTTCTTCGCGGCTCCAGATCAGTTTGACTGGCCGGCCCACCGCCTTGGCCAGGGCAATGGCCTGCGGGTAGGGGTTGGCCGATTCGTACAGGAAGTGGCGGCCGAAGAAGCCGCCCAACAGTGGCGAGTGCAGGTTGATCTGGCTGGTTTGCAGGCCGGTGCGTTGGGCGATGTCGTCGCGGAACATGTCCGGCGCCTGGTTGGGCAGCCAGACATCCAGCGTGCCATCGGCATTGAAGCGGGCAAGGGCCGACGGTGGCTCCAGCTGGGCATGGTTCAGGTACTGGTTGTGGTAGCTGGCCTCGACCCGGGTCTTGGCACTGGCCAAGGCACCCGCTACATCGCCTTCGTTTTCTTCATCGCGCGCCGGGCCATCGACCGTGGCCAGGTGCTCGCGCCAGCCGTCGCTGGAAAAATCAGCCGGCATCGCCCGTAGCGTGCTGTCGGCGGCTGGCTCTTGCCAGTCGACTTGAAGGGCTTCGACGGCGCGCTTGGCGTGCCACCAGCGTTCAGCGACCACCGCTACCGCCCCTGGCAACTGATGCACCGAGTGCACGCCGTTCATGGCCTTGACCTGGCCTTCGTTACGCAGGCTGCCAACGGTCATGCCCAGGCGCGGCGCATGCTGCACGGCGGCGTGGAGCATGCCGTCCACCTTGATGTCGATGCAGTATTGGGCTTTGCCGGTGGATTTGTCGTAGGCATCCAGGCGCCGAACCGGCTTGCCGATCCAGCGGAACTGGCCAGGGTCGCGCAGCTTGACACTGGCCGGGTCGGGTACCGGCAGATCCATGGCCCGCCCGGCCAGTTCGCCGTAAGGCACCGAGCGGCCGCTCGTAGTATGTACCACGTTACCCGGGGTGCTCGACAGTTCGGCCACCGGCACCCCCAGTTTTTCGGCGCCAGCCTGCAGCAACATGGCCCGGGCGAGGGCGCCCAGGCGGCGCATGGTGGGGTAGCTCATGCGTACCGACATGCTGCCGCCGGTAATCCGCATGCCGTTTTCCATCACCACATAGGCTTCGCCGGGTGGCGCGCTTTCGACCACGAAGTGCGCGGGGTCCACGTCCAGCTCTTCACCGACGATCTGGGCCATGGCGGTGAACGGGCCCTGGCCGCCTTCCATGAACGGGCTGAGCAGGCGCACCGTACCGTCTGGACGAATTTCCAGAAACGCCGGCACTTGGGTGCCGCGTTCTGCTGTGGCCGCGGCCGCGGCTTGTACCCGCGGCACGCCCACCGGCAGGCCGAAGCCCAGCACCAGTGCGCCCACGGCAGTGCCGGCGAGGAAGCGACGGCGTGACAGGTTGACCGTTTCGCCGCGCTGCAGGGCGAGCAGTTCGGCAGGGGTATCGACGGGTGTGTTCATCAGGCCTGCTCCCCTTGGGCCAAGTCGTGCATGGCGGCATGGATGGCGTTGTAGGTGCCGCAGCGACACAGGTTGACCATGGCTGCGTCGATCTGCTCGGCGCTGGGTTTGGGCGTGTGCTTGAGCAGCGCGGTGGCCGCCATCACCTGGCCGGACTGGCAGTAGCCGCACTGAGCCACCTGGTGGTCGACCCACGCCGTGACCACCCGTTGGCCGACCGGGTCGGCTTCGATCGCTTCGATGGTGGTGACCTCGCGGCCGACCACGCCGGCCACCGGGGTGACGCAGGCACGGACCACGTTGCCGTCGACCAGTACCGAACACGCGCCGCACTGGGCCAGGCCGCAGCCATACTTGGTGCCGGTCAGCCCCAGGTCATCGCGGATCACCCACAACAGGGGCGTGTCGGCGTCCGCCTCGACCTGGTAGGTCTTCTGGTTGATGCGTAGTTCCATGGTTCACCTGCCAGTCATCGGTTGTTGTCGCGGGGTCATGTCGGGTGGGGAATACATTGTTCCCCGGTGGGGAAACGCTAGCACAGGCCAGCGGCCACCGGTTTGAACCGGGTGGCAGGTTCAGAGAATCAGGCAAGTAATCCGTTGGAATGCGCAACTGGGCAGCCAGGCAGGACGTGCGCGGTAAAAACCCGGATAATGCCGGCCAATTTCGTCTTGCACGCTTAAATCACGGTAATCCCGCATGGAAATCAAGGTTAACTTTCTCGACAATCTGCGCCTCGAAGCGAAGTTCGACGACTTCACGGTGATCGCCGACCAGCCGATCCGCTACAAAGGCGATGGTTCGGCCCCGGGCCCGTTCGACTACTTCCTGGCGTCTTCGGCCTTGTGTGCGGCTTACTTCGTCAAGCTTTACTGCCAGACCCGCGACATACCGACAGAAAACATCCGCCTGTCGCAGAACAACATTGTCGACCCGGAAAACCGCTACAACCAGATCTTCAAGATCCAGGTGGAACTGCCCGAGGACATTTCCGAAAAGGACCGCCAGGGTATCCTGCGTTCCATCGACCGCTGCACGGTGAAGAAAGTGGTGCAGACCGGGCCGGAGTTCGTCATCGAGGTGGTCGACAACCTCGACGCCGATGCGCAGGGCTTGCTGATGCCGGTGTCCGATACCAGCACCTGCATCCCCGGCAAGGACCTGCCGCTGGAGCAGACCATCGCCAACATGTCGGGCATTCTCGCCGGGCTGGGGATGAAGATCGAGATCGCCTCATGGCGCAATATCGTCCCCAATGTGTGGTCGCTCCACGTTCGCGACGCGCAGTCGCCCATGTGCTTCACCAACGGCAAGGGCGCTACCAAGGAGGCCGCACTGGCCTCGGCGCTGGGCGAGTTCATCGAACGCCTGAACTGCAATTTCTTCTACAACGACCAGTTCTGGGGCGAAGACCTGGCCAATGCCGCGTTCGTGCATTACCCCGACGAGCAGTGGTTCAAGCCCGGCCCGCGCGACGCGCTGCCGGCCGAGATTCTCGATGCGCATTGCCTGGAAATCTACAACCCCGATGGCGAGCTGCGCGGCTCTCACCTGTACGACACCAACTCCGGCAACACCGCGCGCGGGATCTGCTCGCTGCCGTTCGTGCGCCAGTCTGACCAGCAAGTGGTCTACTTCCCGTCCAACCTGATCGAAAACCTGTTCCTCAGCAACGGCATGAGCGCTGGCAACACCCTGGCCGAGGCGCAGGTGCAGTGCCTGTCGGAAATCTTCGAGCGGGCGGTGAAGCGTGAAATCCTCGAAGGCGAATTGTGCCTGCCGGATGTGCCGCACGAAGTCCTGGCCAAGTACCCGGCCATCCTTGCGGGTATCCAGGGCCTGGAAGCGCAGGGCTTCCCGGTACTGGTCAAGGATGCCTCGCTGGGGGGTGAGTTCCCGGTCATGTGCGTGACCCTGATGAACCCCCGCACCGGTGGCGTTTTCGCCTCTTTCGGCGCCCACCCAAGCCTGGAAGTGGCGCTGGAACGCAGCCTTACCGAACTGCTGCAGGGGCGCAGCTTCGAGGGCCTGAACGACCTGCCGCAACCGACCTTCGAAAGCCATGCGCTGACCGAACCGAACAACTTCGTCGAACACTTCATCGATTCCAGCGGGGTGGTGTCGTGGCGTTTCTTCAGCGCCAAGGCCGACTTCGAGTTCGTCGAGTGGGACTTCTCTGGCCACGGCGCAGACTCCAACCAGCAGGAGGCCGCCACGCTGTTCGGCATTCTGGAAGACATGGGCAAGGAAGTGTACATGGCGGTGTACGACAACCTGGGCGCCACAGCCTGCCGTATCCTGGTGCCGGGTTATTCCGAGATCTACCCGGTCGAAGACCTGATCTGGGACAACACCAACCGCGCCCTGGCGTTCCGTGCCGACATCCTCAACCTGCACAGCCTCGACAGCCGTTCGCTGAAACTGCTGCTCAAGCGCCTGGACAACTGCGATGTCGATGACTACACCACCATCACCACGCTGATCGGCGTGGAGTTCGACGACAACACCGCCTGGGGCCAGCTGACCATTCTTGAGCTCAAACTGCTGATCTGCCTGGCCGTACAGCGCTTCGAAGATGCCAAGGAGCTGGTCGAGGCGTTCTTGCAGTTCAACGACAACACCGTCGAACGTGGCCTGTTCTACCAGGCGCTGAATGTGGTGCTGGAGGTGCAACTGGATGACGAACTGGAGCTGGGCGACTACGAGGCCAACTTCCGCCGCATGTTCGGCAATGCGCGCATGGACGCGGTGCTGGGCTCGGTTGACGGCAGTGTCCGCTTCCATGGCCTGACCCCGACCAGCATGAAGCTCGAAGGCCTTGACCGGCACCTGCGGTTGATCGAGAGCTACAAGAAGCTGCATGCGGCGCGGGCCCGCTTCGCCTGATAGCGGCTTTACACAGCGTTGAATGGCACCGGCAACCCGGTGCCATTCAACGTGCCGTCTGTGCCCCCCCGGACCAACTCGAACCAGGCGCGCATGGCCTTGGCCAGTATCTGTCGCTTACGCCGCGCTCAAATGAAACGAGTATGTATTTCTGCCACCCTATCCATGTCGGCCATTTAGTCTTGGCCTGTAGGATATTTCTGTAGTTACCCTGCTTTTCATAAAGCTTTTGTTGTTTTTTTGGGTGGGCTCCTGAAGTTAGAGCGGTGCCGCCTGTCCCCAAGAGCCACTTGCTGCTTAAGTTGTAGGAAACTTCCTAATTTCTCGTTTGGGCTAGCGGGCCATTGAAAAAAGAGTCATGGTTAGTCGGGTGATCCAGTCGGATTCTACCTCGCGTTCATGTTCGTCGAAGGGCCTGCAGTATCCTGCTTAAACTGTTCTGGCTTTCAGTCGATGAATTCAGTTCTCGAGGTCACCTGCGTTCAGGAGGAACCATGGCTTCAAACAGTTTTCAGAATGAGGTGCCCAAGGCACGCGTCAATATCAAGCTTGACTTACATACTGGCGGCGCTCAGCGCAAAGTAGAGCTGCCGTTAAAACTCATGCTCATGGGCGACTACAGCAACGGCAAAGAGCAACGTCCGCTGTCTGAGCGGGTAAAAGTCAATATCAACAAGAATAACTTTGACAATGTGCTTTCTGAGTTTTCGCCAAGCCTGCAATTGTTTGTCAAGGACACGCTCGCCAACGATGGGGCTGAAACGCCTGTCGAGTTGAGCTTCCAGCGCATGAAGGATTTCGAGCCCGAACAGGTCGCGCGGCAGATACCGCAGTTACGTGCGCTGCTGGCAATGCGAAACCTGCTGCGTGAGTTGAAAGCCAATCTCCTGGATAACGCCACGTTCCGTGTTGAGCTGGAGCGCATACTCAAAGATGAAGCATTGAGTGACGCGTTGCGTAAGGAGTTGGCTGCGCTTGCCCCTCAAGGCGAACGCTAGGCAACCATCATTTCGACCGACCGGAAGCGAACCCATGTCCGAAGAGCAATCCCCTGCGCAATCGCGCGGTGCCGCTGTGCGAGTGAAAGACAGCCAGAATGTTTATCACGCCCTGTTTGAAAAAATAAATCTCGAACCCCTTGATCACATGGGCGGTATCGACGCCTACCAGAGTGTGGAAGTGCTGTCCGATGCAACGCCCAATGAGCGTGTCACTGCGTCGGTCAGTGTCTTTCTTGAACGGCTCAAGCACGTCTCCCCCAAGCTGGAGCGCCTGGACAGGGCACTGCTGGATGAGCATATTGCCTCCATCGATGCCCAGATCAGCAGCCAGCTGGACGAGGTGATGCATCACCCGGACTTCCAGCGGGTCGAGTCGATCTGGCGAGGGGCGAAGTCGTTGATCGACCAGACGGATTTCCGTCAGAACGTGCGCATCGAGTTGCTGGATGTCAGCAAAGAGCACCTGGCTCAAGACTTTGAAGATGCGCCCGAGATTGCGCAAAGCGGTATGTACCTGCATACCTATACTCAGGAATACGATACGCCGGGTGGGGAGCCTATCGCGGCAGCAGTCTCGAACTACGCGTTTGGCCGTGGCGCGCAAGACATTGCACTGTTGCGCAATATCTCTAAAGTTGCGGCATCTGCCCATATGCCATTCCTGTGCTCAATGGGTCCCGCGTTCTTTGGTAAGGAAACCATGGAGGAAGTGGCCGCGATCAAGGATATCGGCAACTATATGGACCGCGCCGAGTACATCAAGTGGCACGCCTTTGCCGAAAGCGATGATGCCCGTTATGTAGGCAGCACGTTGCCTTGCACCTTGGGCCGCCTGCCTTATGGGCCGGATACGAACCCGGTTCGGCTGTTCAACTATGAAGAGCGCGTGAAGGGGCCGGATCACAGCAAGTATCTTTGGGTCAGTTCGACGTTCGCGTTTGCAGCCAATATGGTCAAAAGCTTCATTGCCAATGGGTGGTGCGTACAAATTCGAGGGCCGCAATCAGGGGGTGCTGTGACCAACCTGCCGATCCACCTGTATGACATGGGTACGGGCAGCCAGGTCAAAATTCCTTCGGAAGTCATGATTCCAGAAACACGGGAGTTCGAGTTTGCCAATCTTGGCCTGATTCCCTTGTCGTATTACAAGAATCGCGACTATGCGTGCTTTTTTTCGGCGAACTCAGCGCACAAGCCCGCGATTTATGACACGCCCGAGGCCACGGCCAACAGCCGCATCAATGCTCGGCTGCCTTATGTATTCCTGCTTTCTCGTATCGCGCACTATTTGAAGGTGATCCAGCGGGAAAGCATCGGTACGACCAAGGACAGGCGCCTGTTGGAGCTGGAACTGAACAGGTGGCTAAGTGGGCTGGTCACTGAAATGACCGATCCCGGCGATGATTTGCAAGCTTCTCATCCGCTAAGGGAGGGGAAAGTAATCGTCGAAGACATTGATGACAACCCAGGGTTCTTCAGGGTCAAGCTGTTTGCCGTGCCGCATTTCCAGGTTGAAGGCATGGACATCAACCTGTCATTGGTTTCGCAAATGCCCAAAGCCAAATCCTGACAGCGAACCGGGGAGTTATTAACCGTGAAGATCGATCGGCCCCTGTGGGCGTCCGGTGTGGTGTTGTCTGCGCAGCAGTTTCAGCAGCAGGCCCGCTTTGAATCGTGGACCAATCAGGCAGTTGCTTCGCTGGCATGGGTCCATCCGTGGGGCATTCGCGCAGTTGCGTTCGATGCAGACGCACTGCAACTAGGTAAACTTCTGGCTACGCGGCTACAGGTGTGCATGCCGGACGGAACGTTGGTTGACACGGATCGACTGGATCGGCTGCCCGGTGCCCTGGAGCTGGCCAGGGCCTTGCCTGACGACAATCAGGCTGCAACGGTGGTGCTCGCCTTGCCGCTTGAACAAGCCAACGGCAGCAACTGTGTGTTCGAAGGCGGCAGCGTTGAGCGCCCCGTCAGATACCGCCAGGTGTGGCGGGATGTTCAGGATCTCTACACCGATGAAGTGCAGCCCATCAGCGTGCTCGAACATGCGCTGAGCTTGCGCCTGCAGGGTGATGACAATGCTGACTACCTCACCTGCCCGGTAGCGCGCTTGCTACGGGATGGGCGCGGTGGTTGGGAGATTGATCAGGCCTATGTTCCGCCGCTGCTGAAGTTTGATGCTCATGCGGGACTGTTGCTTCAGCTGGACAATTTGCTGACTCAGTTGTCCGCCAAGCGTGAGCGGTTGATGGGCATGCGCCGGGAGAGCAACCAGCGCATGGCGGATTTCGCGGTCGCAGATGTGACGTTGTTCTGGTTGCTAAACGCACTGAATACCTACCAGCCGGTGCTGGCTGACCTCAAGGCACACCCTGGCCGGCACCCGGAGCAGGTGTACCAGCAGTTGGTGAAGTGTGCAGGGGCGCTGCTGACGTTTTCGCTGGACCAGAGCGTCGAGGATATCCCGGCTTATCAGCATGCAGACCTGGAGGCTGTGTTTCCACCGCTGATGCGTACGCTCTCCACCCTGCTGGAGGCAAGCCTGCCCTCGCGTGTGATAGCACTGGTGCTGGAGGCGCGTAGTGCCAACCGTTGGCAGGTGACCCTGGGCGATCCTCGGTTGCTGGAGCCGGAAGGCGCTGACTTCTACCTGTCGGTGCGCTGCCGACTGCCAGCTGTGCAAGTGCAAAGCCAGTTCCCCCGACTGTGCAAGATCGGCTGCCCGGATGATGTGGATCATCTGGTCAATGCCGCACTCGATGGCGTTCCCCTGAAACCCCTGAGCCATGTACCTGCGGCGATACCGCTGCGTTTGGAGAACCAGTATTTCGCGCTGGACCTCAGTCATGAAAAAGGCCGTGCCATGTTGGCCGATGGGGTTTGCGCGCTCTACGTACCGAGCGTTTTTCAGGACGCCAAACTTGAACTGTTTGCGGTGCTGCGCTCATGACGTTCGCCCAGCATAACTACGGTGCGGCGAAGCTGGATATCGACGCTTTGCTGCAGGACACCTACTTGCTGGTGGTCGAATTGCGGCACGGTACAGGGGCGCACAGTAGCCCGGAACTCTGGTCGCGTTGCGTAGCCGATGTCGAGCATGTTCGTACCTCGCTTCAGGAAGAGGGCCTGGACCGTCGCAGCATCGAGCTTATCAGTCACGCGCAATGTGCCTTGCTGGATGAGACGGTACTCGCTTGTGCCGAAGCCCAGGCCCATGAGGATTGGGCAATGGAAACCTTGCAGGCCAGGTTTTTCAGTAGCCACCAGGCGGGTGAATCGCTTTATGAGGACATGCGCACGGTGCTGCGTGAAGCCTCTGCCCACCCTTATGTCTTCACGGTTTTTCAGCGGGTGCTGATGCTGGGTTTTCTGGGGCGTTACCGTGATGTCAATCACCCGGAACGGCAGCAGTTGCTGGCTGCAATCAATGCGCAGGTTCCCCCTCTTGATACAAGCCAGTCCCTGGTCACCCACGCAGGGGGCACTTCGCACGTGCTGGTCTGGGGTTGGCTGCAGTCCCCTCTGGTTCATGTGCTGGCCGCATCTGGCCTGCTCATAGGCCTGTGGTGGGGGCTGGACCATACGCTGGGTCAGGCTGTGGCCTCGCTGCTGCCGGTGCAGGGGTGAGCGGGATGTTGCTCAAAGCGAAGCAAGGGCTGTGGTTGTGGGCCGGTGCGCTGTCCTTGTTGCTTGTTGCCATGCTCCCGCTGGCTATCGAATGGCGGGTCACGTCTGCCGTGGTCGTTACGGGCGCAGTATGGGCGGCGTGGCGGCGATGCAAGTGTGTTGCCCGCGAGGCGTATGAACTGCAGTGGGCCAAGGGCGCCAACTTACCTGCAGGGTCTTACCGCCATCCGGTTGTTCTGGTCGTTGGTGATTGCCTGGCTGAGCTGTTTGGTCCGGTGCCCGAAGCGCAATGTGCGCTGCGGGTAACGGGGGAGGGGTGCTACGTGCGAGTGCCTGAAGTGCAGACGCTACCCACGACGGTTGCCAGCCTGCTGCTGCACAGGCCCGAGTGGTACGACCAGCTGAGTGTCATGTGGGTCGTGGACCCTGCCGTCCATACAGATGCCGCGGTGCTGGCGAATGAGCTGCGCAGCGTGCACCGCCAGGTTGTGAGGTTGCGCGAGCGTGGTAGCGCGCTGTCGCTGCTGGTGGTGGGCTATTTCCAGCGTGCTTCTCAAACCAAGGCCTGGTTCAGCTGGGCCGCCGCCAGGTCGGGCGTGCAAGTGCATGAGGCAGGTGTGTGCATCAGCCTGGCTCAATGGCAGGTATCCGCCACGGAACCACATTCCTGCGCTGCCCGGCTGCGAGATGCGGTGCATTTGAACGCTGCTGCTGGCTGGTTGAGCAATGTCTGTATGCCTGAAATGCAGCTGCGGGCTTCTGCCAAGGCGATCGCAGCCGCCACCGTCGTTGCCGTTGCATGGGTTCCGACTTCTGGCAGGCACCCTGAAAACAACCTATGGCACCGCTGGCTGCAAGAGCGAACCGGCCTCTGCTTTGAACAGGGTGGAGCTGATGACGCCTATGGGTCGTTCCCGTTCCCTGACGCTCTGCTCCACTTGCTGCCGCGCAGTGCTCGTAACAGGAGGCCACCCAGAGCTCTGTTGCTAGGGGCCTGGCTGTTTGTGCTGGCAGCCTCCATCGCGCTGGTCAGCGCTGCATGGCAGAACACACTGCTTGTACGCCAGGTTACCGATGACTTGCGGCGCTATGGCACTGCTTCGATGAGTGTCGAGCCGAACAAGATGCTCCAACGCGAGACCGCGCTGGCTGTACTTCATCAGGATGCCCAGCGCTTGGACCACTACTACCGCCAAGGTACGCCCTGGTCGCTGGGCCTTGGTTTGTACCAGGGTGAAAAGTTACGCCCGTCATTGCTGGCTGCCATCAACGGCCACCGTACCCCGACGATGCCTCGGGCTTCGTCCGACAGGCCCCAGATGGTGCGGCTGAACAGCCTTTCGCTTTTCAGCAGTGGCAGTGCGCAGCTGAAACCGCAGTCAACCAAGGTTCTGGTTACAGCGTTGGCGGGCATCAAGGCTCAGCCAGGCTGGCTGATCGTGATCACAGGGCACACGGATGCTACCGGCAACGATGAAAACAACCTGCGTTTGTCCCGTGCCCGTGCGTCTGCGGTTCACGACTGGATCCAACACATGGGCGATATCCCCAGCAACTGCTTAGCGGTGCAAGGCCTGGGGGCCAGCCAGCCCATTGAAAGCAATGACACTGAACAAGGACGTTCGGCCAATCGCCGAGTTGAGATTCGCCTGGTACCGGAGGCGGGGGCTTGTCAGTCCTCGACTGCGGGCTCAGGCCTGCAACCCCTGTCGCATTCCGCGACCTCCAACTCCTGAAAGAGGATTTTCAAAATGGCTATTCCTGTTTACCTGTGGCTGCAAGACGATGGCGGCGCCGATATCAAAGGCTCGGTGGATGTTCAAGATAGAAACGGCAGTATTGAAGTCGTCGCGCAAGATCATAATCTGTACATTCCAACTGATAATAACACTGGCAAATTGACCGGCACGCGTATCCATACCCCATTTCTTTTCACGAAAGAAATTGATGCGTCTTCCCCGTATCTCTACAAGGCTGTAACAACCGGCCAAACGCTGAAGGCGGCGGAGTTCAAGTGGTACAAGATCAATGACGCAGGCCAGGAGGTTGAGTACTTCAACACCAAACTGGAAAACGTGAAAGTCGTCAAAGTTGCACCGAAGATGCACGACATCAAAGATCCAAAGAAGGAAAAACACAATCACCTGGAAGCGGTTGAATTGCGTTACGAAAAGATAACTTGGACATTCAAGGATGGAAATATCATCCATTCGGACTCGTGGAATGAGCGTACCACCGCCTGATGAATTCTGGCCGTTCACCTATAAAGGCTAACGGCTCCAGTGTATTGGGTTGAGCGTCCGCGCGCGGGCGCTCAGCCAAGTACACCTCGGTTACAGATACGTCTCCTCATGACATTACGTTGACCATCGACGACAAGGATGCCCGCTATGGCACATGATCCTACCCGTTTGCTTCGCCGTCTCAACGCCTACTGCACCCAGGCACTTACGGCGGCAGCGTCACTGTGTCAGGCACGTGGGCACAGTCATATCAGTATCGAGCACTGGTTGTTGAAGTTGTTCGAGCAAGGAGAAGGTGATCTGGTCGTCATTGCCCGCCGGCATGGCTGGGATATGGAAGCCATGTGGCAAGGATTGCTTCAGTACTTCGATACCTTGCCGCGCAGCGTGCTCAGCAAGCCCCAACTTAGCACCCAAGTACAGCAACTGATCAGTAGTGCCTGGCTTCTGGCGTCGATGGATCGCGACTGTGACCAATTGCGCTCGGTGCATTTACTGGCCGCCCTGGTTGAAACACCGGACCTGCTCAAGTGCTCGGTGGCTTGGCCTCTATTGAGTCTAGGTGCAACGCAACTGCAACAGGTTGGAGCCTTGCTTGAGCGGGACTCGGAAGAGAGTCAGCCGGTGCAGACTGTAATGTTCAACCCGGCGGTGGGGCGGGCGATTAAGCCCACAACCCACTCGGATGGCGATGTGGCGCAGCCCGCGATCCTCGATCAGTACAGCCACGACATAACCGCCAAGGCCGCGGCAGGGCAGATCGATCCCGTTTTCGGCCGAGACAATGAGATCCGGCAGGTGATCGATGTGCTGAGCCGTCGGCGCAAGAACAATCCTATTCTGGTCGGTGAGCCCGGTGTCGGGAAAACCGCCCTGGTCGAAGGGCTTGCCTTGCGCATCGTCAGCGGGGATGTCCCCGACAGCATGAAGCCGGTGAGGATCCGCACGCTGGACCTTGGGCTGTTGCAGGCAGGGGCTGGCGTCAAGGGCGAGTTCGAGCAGCGGCTCAAGCGCGTGATCGAGGCCGTGCAGCAATCGGAAACACCAATCCTGCTCTTCATTGATGAGGCGCACACCTTGATCGGGGCCGGCAACCAGGCGGGGGGCGCCGACGCCGCTAACCTGTTGAAGCCGGCCTTGGCCCGGGGCGAGTTGCGCACCATCGCGGCCACCACCTGGAGCGAATACAAACAGTATTTCGAACGGGATGCCGCGCTGGAGCGGCGCTTCCAGATGATCAAGGTGGACGAGCCGGACGATGCCAACGCCTGCTTGATGTTGCGGGGGCTCAAAGCGCGTTATGCCACCCATCACGGCGTACATGTGCAGGACGCCGCCGTACAGGCGGCGGTCAGCTTGTCCCGACGCTTTCTGACGGGGCGCCGCCTGCCTGACAAAGCAGTGGACCTGATAGATACCGCCTGCGCACGCGTTCGCATGAGCCTCGATTGTGAGCCGCAGGCGCTGGTTCAGTTGAAATCGCAGCAAACAGCCCTGGCTGCGGAGCGAACTGCGTTGGAACAGGATGCACAGCTTACGGGCAAGGGGGTTGAGCCCCGGCTGGCGAAGATCGATGCCCAGTTGGTCGAACTGGAGAGCCAGCAGGCCGCTCTGGCGTTGCAGTACCAACAGGAGCTCGAACTCACGCGCCAGTTGCTCGATGCCCGCCAGGCCGAACAGGTCGACACGGCGGCCTGCGCGCAGTTGCAACAAGCGCTGAGCTACGTACAGGGGAGCCGGCCGCTTCTGTCGCTCGACGTGTATGGCCGCAGCGTGGCCGAGGTAATTGCCGACTGGACAGGCGTTCCCCTTGGCAGCTTGCTCAAGGACGAACACGCCAGCTTGTTGAATTTGGAAGAGCAACTCGCCGAACGCGTGGTCGGCCAAGACCCGGCTCTGCTTGCACTGGCTCAGCGGCTGCGCGCCGCCCGAACCGGGTTGACGAACGACAATGCGCCGATGGGCGTGTTCCTGCTGGTCGGCACCAGTGGGATCGGCAAGACGGAAACTGCGCATGCCTTGGCTAGCAGTCTGTTCGGCGGAGAAAAGTCGCTCATCACCCTGAACATGTCTGAATACCAGGAGGCGCACACCGTCAGCCAACTGAAAGGGTCACCGCCTGGTTATGTGGGTTACGGCCAGGGCGGCGTACTCACCGAAGCTGTTCGCCAGCGCCCCTACAGCGTGGTCTTGCTGGACGAGGTCGAGAAAGCCCACCGAGATGTCCTCAACCTGTTCTACCAGGTGTTCGATCGCGGCTTCATGCGCGATGGCGAAGGCCGGGAGATCGATTTCCGCAACACGGTCATCCTGATGACTTCCAACCTCGGCAGCGACCTGCTGCACAGTTGCATCGAGCAGCACCCAGCCACAGAAGATGCAGCCCTGCATGAGCTGTTGCGCCCGGTGCTACGCGAGCACTTCCAGCCGGCACTGCTGGCACGCTTCCAGACATTGATCTTCCGCCCATTGGGGGCCGAGGCACTCAAACGCATTGTCGCGATCAAGCTGGACCAGGTTGCCAGGCGTTTGCAGCGTCATTACGGCCTGCAGTGTCAAGTGGAGGACACGCTTTACCAAGCCTTGGTTGCCGCCTGCCTGTTGCCTGATACCGGTGCCCGCAATATCGACAGCTTGCTGAACCAGCAGATTCTGCCGGTACTCAGCCAACAGCTCTTGCAGCGCCAGGCCCTTGGCCAGCCAACTCAAACAGTGACGCTTGGGTACTGCGAGCACAGCGGCATCAACTTGAGCTTTACCGATGAACGCGAAGCAGCGCTGCTGGCTGGCGAGAGGGGTTGATCATGGCGAAGTCATTACGAGGTTCCGCCCATAACCACTACACCCTTGCAGTCGATGAACTGGATGCGGTCGAGCTCGATGTACTGTCGTTCAACGGGGAGGAGTGGCTGAGCCAACCGTTCAAGTACACGGTGGCGTTTACCTCTTCCACGCAGGACATTGATGCCGGCAAAGTGCTCGGGAAGGACGCCAGTTTTCAGATGGCGTCGTCAGGGCAGACGCCGGTCAATGCGATCCCCGGGGCAGCGTCACGCACGTTGCATGGTGTGATCACGGGGTTCAAGCACCTCTCCAGCTCAAGGGATGAAGCCCGATATGAGGTAACCCTGCAGGCTCGCCTGGCGCTGCTTAGCCGTGGCAAGCAATACCGGATCTATCAGCATCAGTCAGTGCCGGAAATCGTCGAGAACATCCTCCGCAGCCGCCACCGGTTCGAGGGGCAGCACTTTCTGTTCGACCTGGTACGCGAATACCCCAAACGCGAACAGGTCATGCAATACGGTGAAAGTGACCTTGCCTTCATCAGTCGCCTGTTGGCAGAGGTCGGCATCTGGTACCGCTTCACCCACAATGACAAGCTGTTTATCGACGTTGTCGAGTTTCACGATCACCAACAGCACTATCAGTTCGACGTCAGCCTGCCGCTGCGTCCACTGTCTGGCCTGACCAGCAACGGCCAGGATGGCGCCTGGGCGCTGCAGGTCAGCCATGAGGTGGTGGAGCAGCACATCAACGTGCGCGCCTATTATCACCGCGACGCTGCGGCCTTTCTGGAAGGGGACGTGGATCACAGTCGGGGGGCGACGACGACCTATGGCGAGGGCTACCACTACGGCGAACCCTACACCGCGCTGGGTGACGCAATCGCCCAGGATGAGGACCTGGAAAGCGAAAGTGGCTACTTCTACGCGCGCCTGAATCATGAACGCTTCCTCAATGGGCAAACCCGCTGCAACGGCGTAAGCAGCAGCGTGACACTCGCCCCAGGGCAAGTGGTCACCATCACTGATGGAGCACCACAGGTCTTCGAGCCTGGGGTCGTCATGACGCATTTGACCGTCGAGGCCGCTCGGGACCGTAGTCTGGAAGTCACCTTCGAAGCGATACCTTACTCGGAGTCGATCTGCTTTCGGCCACCACTGCCGAGCAAGCCGCAGATTGCGGGCACAGTACCGGCGCGGGTTACCAGCACCCAGCAGAACGACCCCTATGGCCATATCGACCTGGAGGGCCGGTACCGGGTGAACTTCCTGTTCGACCGTGACAGTTGGAAAGCCGGAGAGGAGAGTGTCTGGCTCCGATTGGCTCGACCTTACGCCGGCGATACCCACGGCCTGCACCTGCCGTTGATCTGCGGTACGGAAGTGGCAGTGGCGTTTGAGCAAGGCGACCCGGACCGGCCCTATATCGCGCATGCCCTGCACGATAGCCAGCACCCTGACCATGTCACGCTGCGCAACTACAAGCGCAACGTGCTGCGTACACCTGCGAACAACAAGTTGCGCATGGACGATACGCGTGGCCAGGAGCACATCAAGCTCAGTACTGAACACAGTGGGAAGAGCCAGCTCAATTTGGGGCATTTCGTGGATGCTAACCATCAAAAACGTGGTGAGGGTTTTGAGTTGCGCACCGACGGTTGGGGAGCGGTCCGTGGTGGCAAGGGAGTGTTCATCAGCGCTGATGTGCAAGCAGGTGCTGGTGGCGAAGCCCTCAACATGGACCGCGCCGGCGCTCAGTTAGAAAGTGCGAAGCGACAATTGACCCAGTGGCACAAAATCGCACAGAACCATCGTAGCCACCAGCCTGATGTTGAGAGTTTGAGCGGGTTCAAGGCTCAGGCAGATAACCTCAAAGGCTCCGCAATTCTTATTAGCGCACCTGATGGTGTTGGTACCGTGACGCCAGCAAGTCTGCTCCTGAAAAGTGGTAAAGCCCTCTATGTTCAAACTGATGAAGAGCTCAACTTGGCAGCAGATACACGGCTCTTTGCCCACTCTGGCCAAGGCATGTCTCTCTTGGCGCAGCTGCAGGGCATGCGTTTGGTCTCTGGTAAAGGCCCGCTGGAAATCGAGTCGCATGGCGACTTGCTCAATCTGATTGCTCAGCAAGACATCACCATCCAGTCTGTGGAGGGCCATATCCAATTAACGGCCAAGAAGGGCATTACGCTTGGCTGTGGCGGTGGTTACATCCGTATTACTGACCAAGGCGAAATTCAGATTCATAGCCCGGGGCTGATCAGTCTCAAGGGCAAGCACAGATTCAATCCTCCTGCTGGTGAAACCTTCGCGCTGCCTGAGTTGCCGGGAACAGTGTGCAAGGAATGCTTGAAGAGGGCGCAAGCCGCTGCCCAGGGCTTCGTACTCAGGGAGGCCCAAGTATGAGCACACAAGCGTGCACCACGTGGCTCAATCTGCTGCTGTGCGCGTGCGAGCAGGTACAGACCCCCTATCTGCACGTGATCATCGACCAAGCTGGTTGCGAGTCACCAATGCGCCCCAGTGTGCTTAGCGTGGACCCGCCGCTGGATTGCTACTCCCTGTTCACTGGGCTGCCTGAGGAAGGTGCCGAGGATCTGGCCCCCCTCCTGGTGCGGGTTGATTTGAGACAGCCACTGCAGAAGCAATGGTTTCTCGGTTTGCTGAACGCCACCCAAGGCCTGCCAGTGTTATTGATCTTGGCGTCTGATTGGCCCTTTCCAATACTCGCAGAGCACCTTGGTCGCTGCATTGAGGCACTCAACGGAGGGTGCTTGGGGTTACTGCGTTACTACGATCCGCGGCTGTTTCCCCTGCTGTTCAGTCACGTACTGACGCCCAAACAGCAGCAAGCATGGTTACAGCCCGCTTTGTTCTGGAGTTGGGTTGACCGCGATGGCTTGCCCCAGCACCTGCTTGGAGCAGCCCAAAGCCCAGTGTTCGACGACTCGTTCACGCCACTTGAACTCAGTGACAGTCAGATCGATGTGCTCTGTTGTGCCAGCGATGCTACCGCAGCAATGGCTAGCCTTGCTGCGGAACTTCCCGGCGAATGGGGAGCGGAACAGCGTTTCCGCGGTTGCTATAGCGGGATGTTGGCCGCCAGCTCGGCGGGTCTGCTGACAACCAGTCAGCGCGAGGCACTTACCCTAGAGCACCTACACCAGACCTGGGTAAGCGAACCTGCAACTGTGGAGAAACATTAAAGGCAAGGCGTTCGCTGAGGGGTTAAAGGGTGGTAATTCTAGTCAGTCTTCCGCTCGCCCAAGGGGTTGTTCTCGCACGTTCTATCAAGGCCCATTTGCATGGCCAGGAGACTAAGTCATTGTCCGAAACAAGCAAAAAAAACGTCTGGTTGCCGCCCCAGTTCCCGGCGCAAGGCCGCCTGCCCCAGAGTGTCGAGCATGTGCAGCGCAACCAGTGGCTACGGGATAAGCCGGTGCGTGACTATCAGGACAGTCTGTGTCTAGTTGCCGGCTACCGATTGCCGCCGCCGTGCAGTAGGATTTTGCATATCAGTCTGTTCTTCGACGGCACCGGTAACAACCTGAACAACGATCTGTTCGAATCCGCCGTGCCGCACCCTACCAATATTGCCCGCTTGTTCCGCGCCGCAATCGGCGCGGGCCATGTTGGAGGCACGGTCCACCGCAGCGATCGGGCGAACGGCCTGACCGACGAGGCTGGTACTGGCAACGGTGACTACTACAAGTACTACATGCCTGGAGTGGGTACGCCGTTTCCCGAGGTAGGCGACTTGGACTACACCACCGAAGGCCTCGCCTTCGCACGACGTGGTGAAGAGCGGATCAACTGGGGTCTGCTGATGATCATCGATGCGCTGCGTCGGGCGCTCGGGCTGCCGCGTTTGGATAACGCGACGCTCAAGACAGCCGTCGAAGCCATGGGGACGTGGCGCGGAACTGAATGGATTAAAGGCCGGTTCAATCGACGCAAGATATTCCACGAGCAACTCAACACCATACAGCGGACCTTGGAGATTGCCCTGGAGGGTGACACGCCGGCTCAGCTCAAGCTGTTGGAAGTGCGATTGTACATTTATGGCTTTTCGCGGGGCGCGGCTGCGGCGCGGGCGTTCGTCAACTGGCTGAATGAATTGTTGGTGCCAGCCAAATCGACGCCGGGGCTCGTCGTTGGGAAATGGAAGCTGCCTGTCAGCGTGGAATACCTGGGGCTGCTGGATACGGTGGTGTCGGTGGGGTTAGCCGATATTGCGCCGGGGGCGACCGGGCATATGGGCTGGGGCGATGGTAGTCAGGCGTTGCCTTCGGGGGAGCTGCTCAAGAGTTGCCTGCATATCGTCGCCAGCCATGAGCAGCGCTTGAGCTTTCCGTTGGACTCTATTCGCCTGGAGAATGGTAGCTACCCGGAAAACAGTGTAGAGGTGATCTATCCCGGAGTGCATTCGGATCAGGGAGGAGGATATCCACCGGGGGATCAGGGGAAGGCAGTCGGTCCAGATGATCACCACTTACTTTCGCAGATTGCGCTGAACGATTTGTATGCTGACGCGTTTGCTCATGGCGCACCGTTGAAAGTGCCGGAAGAGGTAGTACCTATAGGTCTAAGTAGTCAGCGTTGGAGAGTGATGGATGCTGAAGAGGTGGATGCATTCGGCGTTTCTAGAGATCTGACTGAACGTTTCAATGCTTGGCGGCACGTATCTCTCAATCTAGCCTCCGCAATCGATCCACTTCCGATTGAACAAATAGAACGCTACCAAGTCTCGTCGGCTCCAGTACCCCTGGAAGAGGCATTACGCGCCCAACTCGCTTGGATCACAGCATGGCGCATTGATCGCTACGCCTTCGCCAGCCTCAAGACTACACAGTTCTACCGTAATGCCAGTGATACGCACGGTACGGAGGATGCGCGTAAACGCGCCGAGGCAGAGAGGGAGCAACTGCAGGCGAAGGTCCAGGCCCGTCGCCTGCAGCAAATAGCCCGCGAGCGCAAAGGCGCTCCGAGCATGCCGCTGGAACCTGGCATCCCAGATTTTGACCCAGACAGAGCACAAACCCAATTGCGCGAGGCCGCAGAAGAGTTTAGACAAAGATATCGAAATCTTGATAGCGACCCTTACCTGACGATCTTGCGCATAGCGAAGGAAGTGAGCCCAGCCGCATGGTTGACCTACCGCAATAGTGCCGAAACCCGCGCCGAGCGAGAGCGAGTCAAGGCAGCTGGGCGTGCAAAAGTCAGCCAGCTCTTCCCACCACCACCAGGTGAGAGCAACCATCGTACAGAGCTCTTTCGCGGAAATGTTGACGAGCACCTTAACAGCCATAAACCAGAAGGGCTATTGCGTGCCTTGTTCGATGACCAGGTACATGACTCGCGTGCCTGGTTTCTGCACGCCGTTCTCAACGGCCGTGTTTTGGGTGTGAGATACGCGCCAGGACGTGAACCTTGGGGCAGTTACTTCAACGAACGCATGGTGTTTTTCGGAGAAGCTGACCGAAGAGACCTGGCATTTATGGTCAGTCCTGAGGAGGAGTCATCGTCTGCATCCAGCATTGCCGGGACTTTTGAGCATAGCCAGAAAACTCCAGCGGAGGATCCTCAGCAAAGGTTTGAGCGCCAGCAACGCATCACTGCAGTCTGGGACGCTCATTACGCGACGGCGAAGGAGGTAAGCAATGGGGTGGGCTGACAGGGGCGCGCAGCAGGTCAATGCAAAACGTGCAGGCCAGTTCATGCGGCGCCATGTACTGAACATGGCCCTCGGCAGTGTGGCGATGTGCGTGGGCGTTACGGTAGCCAGTGCGAGCAGCATCTATGGTGTCAACCATACCCACAGGGCCATCAACCGGTTCAGTGTCGATGGCCGTTCGGCGATTGACATTATTGGCCCGTATCAAGGTGGCGGAGGAGGGTGCTGTTACATGGCTCCAGATCAGTGGCGGCCAGAGATGATGGTACGGGTCGATTGGGAAACCGGGGTAGGAGGCTCAAGGGGATTTCCTGGATTTGCTGATGAGGCGAAGTACAAGGCCTGGCGGCAAGAAATCCTGGCGCAAAGGCGCATGCATAGCAAAGTCGTCCCCGTCCCGGATTACACCGACCAGAAAGTCTGCGGCATCACCGTACATTTCCTGCCCTGTGATGAGATTCAGGTCACTACCTCCTGTTACGCCTACGGCAGCCCTGAGTACCCGATCAAGACCCCGCTGCAATTGCCGGAGCCGCAGTCATGTCCTGCCAAAAGCACTGACCAGAAGGAGCACCAGTGATGCACGCGTTCATTAGAAAGGGTGACGGCTTGCGTGAGGCAGGCGGTGAGGTGCTCAAAGGGCACTATCTGTGTGAAGACCAGCCGATTGCCTGCAAGGGGGACGCTGTGCGCTGCAACCTGCATGGGCTGACGGTGATTGCCGAAGGCAGTGATCTGATCGAGATCGATGGTTGCCCGGTGGCACTGCACGCTCACCGCTGTGCTTGCGGATGTAGCCTGGTCAGTTCCTTGCCCGATACCTTGGCTGCTTCATGAAGAGGTTGCCGGTGTTTGCACCCTATCCATTGGCGCGTGAGCCTCGCTATTCGCGCTGGTTTGCAGGGGCAGTCGGGTTGTTGGCATTGCTCGGCGTTGGAAGTGTCCTGCCTCCTTCCAAGGTTGCACCGCACCTTGCCGCCTTTACGATGGGGGGCATGTTGCTCACCGGGTTACTGGCATTCTTGATTCATGTGCTCTATTTCCGCTTCAACCGCCACAACGCCCAGTGCTATGGCGAAGCGGTGGAGCGGGAACAGCAGGCATGGTGGGTACAGCATCGTCAGAAAGCGGCGCTGGTCGAGTCGGTTCTGCTGAGTGCTTCGTGCGGTAGCCCGGAGGATCTGGACGGCTTGCTGGACCATGCGAAACAGCCACCCGTGGCACGGGAGACGGGTGAAGGCTTGGCGCTTCGTTTGCTCCAGGTGTTTGGACGCGACGCGAAGCAGCGCGAGCAAGAACTGGCAACATTGCTCGCACTGAAGTGGGGAGCACAGCGTGGCACCGATCAGGGCTTGACCCCATCAAGCTGCTATTGGCATGGCTCGCAGGCAGCCTGGCGTGCATTCGTCGAACAGATGGCGCAGTGCTGTCCTGACGTGCACCTGCCTGAATATCCTCAGACATGGGATGGGATTCTTAGCCTTGACGCGATCATCGATCAGTTGCAAGGGGTTCCTGATGGTGCGCGTGTTCTCTGTGCCGCTTGTCAGAGTTCCTCGCCTGATCGTGCAAGTTCTTTGCCGGCAGGCGAGGCGGCAGTGCTATGGCTACTCGGCACTGAAGGAGACGTGTCCTTTTCTCGTGGCGAGTGGTTCTCGCAGGCAGACGATGACCTAGCGACCGTTGCCCAACGGGCCGTTGAGCAAAGCCTGCTGGAGGCTCCGGCGCAGATCTGCATGTTGTTCTCTCAGTCTGACGTACCTGGGCTGGCCACAATCGGCTGGAATGCCAAGACCAACGTTCAGGACGCCAATTTTGGTGCGTTGAACCAACTTGAAGCAATGGTCGTGCAGACCCTCGCCGCTTGGTACGTCAAGCAGCATGGCGTGCCCTGCTCATGGCTGGCTTCAGACCCTCATTTCATCTTGACCCTTGGAATTGTGCGGCCCCATGAATCAGGTAGCTGAATCACAAAAAGTATCTGCTTTGCGAACGGTATTTTTACTCGCTGTAATGATGGCTGTATTGGTCACTGCCTGTGGGGCGGCCTGGTGGTTATGGGCAGGGCAGCCGAGCAGTCGGACTTCACTCCTGGACCTGCTCTTCAAGGGGCTGATTTTTTGGGGACTGCTTTTCGTAACATCGGTCCTCGTATGGCGGGGAGTGCTGCACGGGATCCGGGGGCTTGTGCATCATCCTGGGGGGCAGCCTACAGATCTGGAGGTCGAGGCTGGCTTGCCGGATGTGAATGCCCAGATCCAGGCGCATTTACGGCAGCACCATGGTCAGTTCTGGCGGCGACGAGTCCGGTTATATGTCGTCGTTGGTGAGGCAACCGAAGTCGAAGCGGTCGCCCCCGGCTTGACGCGCCAGCTGTGGCTGATGGGAAAGGATGCTGTTCTGCTCTGGGGGGGGAGTGTACAAGCCACCCTTGATAAAGCCTTGATAGAACAATGGTGCACGTTAGTCCGCAGAGGAGGGCTACATGGCACCATCTGGGTGGTGAACAATGCTCAATGCAGCGATAGCGCCTCTATTGGCGGCACTTTCAACTGGTTACAGGGGCTGGCCCGGCTATTGGGCTGGAAGCTATCCCTTCATGTGTGGCAGGTCTGCAACAGCGACTGGGCACAGCCAGCCCGTGACGTGCGGGCGGTGGGCTGCCAATTACCATCGCCGTTCACCGCAGCCCAATTGGTTGAGTGCCTGGATAACTTGCAACAGCCGCTGCGCGAGCAGGGGCTGGCGCAGATTGAGGGCCAGATAGCTCACGACTTTCTTCTGCGGCTTGCTCGTGACCTGCAGGTTGACGGTGGTGGTCGATGGTATCGCTTGATTGAATCCCTCTCAGGAAGTGCCACGCCGGGCATCCAGATTCGTGGTGTGTGGTTCAGCTTGCCCGCTCAAAGGCCAGAACCGGCGTCGGCAATAGAACATCACTGGCCTGGGGATCCAGCCTGGTCAGGAATCCTCAATGATCGTTCTGCCCGTACCCGACGTTTAGGCTGGCACCCAGTCAGAGTCGCATACCTTTCTGTGCTGGGCCTGGCTTCCATTTGGGGCATTGGTTTGTTGGTTTCATTCACCAGCAACCGTGTCGAAGTGGGCCGAGTGGAAGCTGCGTACCGGCCGCTACAGCAGCCCGAAACCGGCAGTGACCCGTCGCACGCCCTGGCCGAGCTGGTTCGTGAACTGTCCCGCCTGAGCTACCGCAGCGAGCACGGAGCTCCCTGGTACCAACGCTTTGGCCTGAACCGCTCCGATGACCTGCGTGAGGCGGTTTGGCCACTGTATGTCGACGCCAATGACCGAATGCTTCGTGACCCGGCCGTGTCCGACCTGGAGAGGCAACTTACCGCGCTGGTCAAGCTCGCACCGGGCAGCCCGGCCCGCGCCAAGCGAGCGCAGCAAGCCTATGCCCAGCTTAAGGCCTACCTGATGTTGGCCCGCCCGGAAAAGGCCGATGCAGACTTCCTGGTCGACACTGTGGGCGCAAACCAGCCAGCCATGTGGCGGTTCTACGCCGAGCACCTACCCAACCACCCGGAGTGGGCGATCAAGGCCAACCCCAGGTTGATCGGCCAAGTCCGTCAGGTACTGCTCGCCGAACTCGGGCAGCGCAACGCCGAAGCCACGCTGTACCAACACGTCCTCGACACCGCCGCTAATCACTATGCCCCAATGGCCTTGCAGCAGATGGTTGGCGACACCGACGCGACCGCGCTGTTCACCAGCACCGGTCACGTGCCCGGCGCGTTCACCCGCGAAGCCTGGGAGGGCCAGGTCCGCATGGCTATTGACGACGCGGCCAATGCAGGGCGTGAAGAAATCGACTGGGTATTGAGCGACAACGTGGGTGATGTCGCGGGCGAACTGAGCCCTGAGCAACTGAAAGCGCGGCTGACCGCACGCTATTTTCGGGATTACAGCAGTGCCTGGCTGGCCTTTCTCAACAGCCTGCGTTGGCAGCAGAGCACAAGCCTGCATGATGTGATCACCCAATTGACGCTGATGAGCGATGCCCGCCAGTCGCCCCTGATCGCCCTGATGAACACCTTAAGTTACCAAGGCCAGGCAGGTATCCATGGTCAGGCGCTGGCCGACTCACTGATCGAGTCGGCGCAGAAGCTGGTCGGGCAGAAAGCACCGCCGATGGTCGACCAACTGGCTCAAGCGCCCAGCGGCCCACTCGACAGTACCTTCGGTCCGCTGATGGCGTTACTGGGCAAAGCCCCCGAAGGCCAAGCCAGCAGTGACCACTTGAGCCTGCAAGCCTTCCTCACCCGCGTCACCAGCGTGCGACTGAAGCTTCAGCAGATCACCAACGCCCCAGACCCGCAAGCCATGACGCAAGTGCTGGCGCAAACCGTATTTCAAGGCAAGGGCGTCGACCTGACCGATGCGCAGGCCTACGGAAGCCTGATTGCCGCGAGCTTGGGCGCCGAGTGGGGCCCTGTAGCCCATGCGCTATTTGTGCAGCCGTTGACGCAGGCCTGGCAGCAGATCCTGCAGCCGTCTTCTGCTGGCCTGAACCGGGATTGGCAGCGCGCCATCGTCGATGAGTGGCATGGCGCCTTTGACAACCGTTACCCCTTTGCCGCCTCCAGCAGTGATGCATCCCTGCCCATGCTCGGGCAGATGATTCGGGCCGACTCCGGGCGCATCGAGCAATTCCTGCACCAGCAACTCAATGGCCTGGTGCGCAAAGAGGGGAGCCGCTGGGTGATCGATCCTCGCCAAAGCCAGGGCCTGCGTTTCAACCCTGCCTTTCTGGAAGCAATCAACCAGCTCAGCTTGCTGGCAGATGTGCTCTATACCGACGGCGGCATGGGCATGAGCTTCGAGCTGCGTGGCAAACCCGTGCAGGACGTGGTGCAAACCCGCTTCGTGCTCAACGGCGAGCAGCATCATTACTTCAACCAGCGTGAGCGCTGGCAGCGCTTTAGCTGGCCAGGGCAGGGTGACCACCCCGGCATCAGCCTGACCTGGACCGGTATCCATGGCGGCGAACGGTTGTATGCGGACTACCAGGGCACCTGGGGTTTGATACGCCTGCTGGAAGAGGCCACCGTCACCCCACTGGATGACGGCGACAGCCGCTTTCGGGTGGTGCTGAGCGCGCCGGACGGCACGGGCCTGACCTGGCACCTGCGCACGGAGCTGGGGGAGGGCCCGCTGGCACTGCTCACGCTGCGCAGTTTCCGGCTGCCCAGGGACATCTTCCTCGTGGACGATACTCGGTTCGCGCAGAACGGGGGCCCGCAATGAACCTGAACAATCTGGTCACCAGCTGCCTGCCGGACAGTGATGCCATCGCTTTGGCGCGGGAGCACAGCCAACGCTGGGAGACTTGGTTGTCCCCCATCAGCGCTGACACGCCCGTCGGTGAAGACCCGGGCTACGACGACGATTTTCAGCGCATGCGCGAAGAGGTCAACCGCCTCTCCGGGGCCGACGTAGGGCTGGTGGCACAGCTTGGGCAAAAGCTGTTGCAAGAGACCTGCAAAGACTTGCGCGTCGCGACGTATTACCTCTGGGCTCGCCTGCACACGGATGGGGAGTCTGGGCTGGCAGACGGTTTGAACCTGCTGGCCGCGTTGCTGGCGCGGTACCCCGCCAACATCCTGCCGGCGCGCCCGAACAGCCGGAAAATGGCGCTGGAGTGGCTCGCCGGCAGCCGAGTGCTGGCCAGCCTGTCGTTGCACCCCCAGGTGGTCAAGGCCGAGGCGCAGCGCACAGTGGCGGCGCTGGTATGGCTGGAGCACGGTTTCAGCACCTGGCCGCAAGACCACCGCCCATGCCTGGAAAGCCTTTACAGTGCGCTGTCCACCCGGCTGGCTGTGGCGGGCGGGGTGGACGCTATTGTTCCGCAAACCAGCAATGACTCCGTGCCGAACGACGCTGCCACCAGCCCGAAGCCGTCGTCGGTGAAATCCGGGCGAGACTTGCTGGACAGCGGGCGGCAGTTGGCGACCTACCTGCGCGAGCAACCCGAAGGCTGGCTGGCGGCCCATCGGCTGATGAAGAGCTTGCGCTGGGACACCGTGCACCAAGTCCCGCCGCAAGACGCACAGGGCATAACCCGCCTGGCGCCCCCACGTGGTGAATACCGTGTCCAGCTCAAGCGCTTGCACGTGCAGCAACGCTGGGGTGAATTGATCGACCAGGCCGAGCGCATGTATGCCGAAGGCGTCAACCACTTCTGGCTGGACCTGCAATGGTATCTGCACCAGGCCTTGAACAAATCTCCGCACCCGCACAGTAGCTGGGCAGCCGTCATCAAACATGACCTGAACACGCTGCTGCAGCGCTTGCCCGGGCTAGACACGCTGTATTGGCGCGATGGATCGGCCTTCGCAGATGAAACCACACGCGAATGGATCAACCAGCACGTCAGCGACAGCCGCGGCGCGCAATGGCTGCCTGCTGCAGCCTCGGCAACCCCCATGGCCAGGTGCGACATCCTTGCACTGGAACCCGAGGCGCTGGCGCAAGCCGATGCTGAGGGCGTCGAGCAGGCGCTGGCCTGGCTGGCAAACCGGCCGGATACGCAGCCCGGGCGCCAACGCTGGTTGCTGCGCCTGCTGATGGCGCGGGTGGCCGAGCAATACGGCAAGGCCGAACTGGCGATTCATTTGTTCACGGAGCTGGATACCACCGCGCACCACCACGCATTGACCGACTGGGAGCCCGAGCTGATCTTCGAGGTAAAGGCGCGTTTGCTCAAACTGCTGCGTTTGAAGGCCCAGCGCAACGATGCCGACCGGCCGGCCCTGGCACGGCAGATGGAGCGGCAGCTGGCGGCGTTGGTCGCCATTGACCCTGTACGTGCTGCGGTGCTGTGCAGCTAACTCACATTGATCAGGACCCTGTTTTGAATAAGGACAACCCAACCCTGCGCTACTTCGATGCCGAGATGCGCTACTTGCGCGAAGCGGGTAAAGAGTTCGCCCAGGCGTTCCCGGACCGTGCCGCGCAGCTGAACCTGGACAAACCCGGCGCGCAAGACCCCTATGTGGAGCGCCTGTTCGAGGGCTTCGCGTTTCTGATGGGGCGCCTGCGTGAAAAACTGGACGACGATTTGCCCGAACTGACCGAGGGGCTGGTCAGCCTGCTGTGGCCGCACTACCTGCGCACCATACCCTCGCTGGCCATCGTTGAACTGATGCCAGATGTGAGCCAGATGAAAAGCAGCGAAACCCTTGCCAGGGGCTTTGAGGTGCTGTCTCAGCCAGTGGGGCCACAACGTACCCGCTGCCGCTATTCCACAACACAGGCTCTGACACTACAACCGCTCCAGCTGGGCGCCGTACGTCTGGATCATGAACCCGACGGGCGCGCAGTGCTGCGCCTGCGTTTTGTCCGTGGGGACCTGGCCGACTGGAATCGGCTGGATCTGTCCCGACTACCGTTGTACTTGAATGCTGATGCAGCGTTGGCCAGCGCACTGCATCAAGCCCTGACCTTGAAGGTAAAGGCACTGTACGTGCGAATACCGGGCGAGGCAGAGCGCCAGCTAATTGAAGGCCATTTCAAGCCCAAGGGCTTCGCCGACGATGACCGTCTTTGGCCCAAAGGCGACAGTGCCTTCAGCGGCTATCAACTGTTGCTTGAGTACTTTACCTTCCGTGAGAAGTTCATGTTCGTCACACTGTGCGGGCTCGAGTCGCTTGCGATACCCGCGCAGGCCCCGTGGTTCGAACTGGAAGTGGTGCTTGATGAAGCGTGGTCGCACGCCTTCATACCCAATCAGGATCACATTCGCTTGCACGCGGTGCCAGTGATCAACCTGTTTCCACTGGAAGCCGACCCACTCAACCTGGACCCGCTGCAAAACGAGTACTTGCTTCGCCCGATGCGGCTGCAGGACGGGCACACGGAAATCTATTCCGTGGACAGGGTGTCCGGTTCGAAGAACAGTGTCCGGCACGACTACGTGCCTTTCAGCAGCTTTCGCCACAAGGGTGGCATGCTCCGCGATGAAGCGCCGGAGCGGTATTTTCATACCCGCCTCAGGCAGGGCGCCAATGGCCTGCATGACACCTGGCTGATCCTGGGCGGGGAAGGCTTTGACAAGGACGTGCTGCTCCAGCGCAACAGCCTGTCACTGCGCCTTACCGGGACTAATGGCCAACTGCCGCGCAAGGCGCTGCGCAGTACGTTGCTCGACGCCACCGCACAGTCCACCCAAGCCGGGCTGCAGGTGCGCAACCTGACCTCACCCACGCTGCCGAGCTACCCGCCGAATCGTGACCGTTTCCACTGGCGAGTGCTGAGCCATCTGGGCTCGAACTTCCTGCCCATGCTCAACAGTGCCGAAGTGCTGCGGGGCACGCTGGCCTTGTACGAGTGGACGGGTAGCGAAACCAATCGCCGTCGCCTGGAGGCCATCGTTGAGGTCAGGCATCACCTTATCCAGCGGTTCGAAAAAGGCTTTCTGCTGCGCGGCGTGGATATTGAAGTGACGCTCGACAGCAATGGCTTTTCGGGGGAGGGGGACATTTGCCTGTTCGGTGAAATGCTCAGCCGCTTCTTCGCCCTGTATGCCGATATTCACTTGTGCACGCAATTGACCTTGATCCTGCAACCTACGGGGAGGTGCCTGCGATGGAGCGAACATCACAGTCAGCGTATTCCCGGCTGAAAGCAGCAGGGCTTTTGCAGGTGCTGCAGGGGCAGGTTGCCTCGGCCAATGTGTATCGCGTGTGCCAGCTACTGGAGCAGGTACTGGTTGATCACCCGCCGTTAGGCAGCACCGCCCATCCAGGTGATGACGGGGTACGCTTTCGGCCTGATCCGGGTATGGGGTTTCCCGCAGGTGAGCTGAAGGCCATTGAGTCTGACGACACCTGCCCCGAACGACCTATCACGATACGAACGCGGCTGCTGGGTTTGTACGGTGTCGATTCCCCGCTGCCAACAGCCTACCTGGACGACATCGCCCAGCGCCGTGAAGGCCACGAAGCCGTTGAGGCGTTTCTCGACATCTTCAACCATCGGGTATTCACCCAGTTCTACCGGATCTGGCGTAAATACTCGTACCCCGCCACATTTCAGGCGGGCGGGGGCGATACCACCTCGCAATGCCTGTTGGGTTTGATCGGGCTCGGCATACCGGGTACGGCCGAGCGTATTGCCACGCCCATGTCACGCTTCCTGGCGCTGCTCAGCGTTATGCGCTTGCCCACCCGCAACGCCGAGGGCATTTCAGCGCTCGTCAAGCTGCTGGCTCCAGGTACCCAGGCACATGTCACCGGCCATTGGCCGCAACGTGTGGTACTTGGGCGGCCAGCCAGCCTGGCAAAGGATAGCCCGGTCAGTCTCTCCCAAGGCTTGCCGCTAGGCACTGTCGGGCTTGATGCGAACAGCCAGTTGCGCCTCTTGCTGCACACCAATGACCCGGATGAGGCGCGCGAGTGGCTGCCTGGTGGCCAGCTGCTGCTGGACATGCAAGTACTGCTGGAGGTGTACCTCGGGTGGCGCTGCACGGCCAGGCTACAGCTTTCCATTGCGCTGCGTCTGTTACCCGTACCGGTGCTTGGCCATACGCAAGTGAGGCTGGGAATGACTGCAGTGCTGGGTTTGCCGGCAGGCGAAGAAGCTGCGGCCCACACCATCACCATCAATCTGGGTCGTTATCAAGGCCTGAAACTGCACCCTTGCAACAGGGAGGTAGCACATGTGGCGTACCACTTCTAAACGCTTCACGGCCGTGGCGTTGGCGATACTGCTGGGCGGCTGCGGCCTCACCCAGAAGGTCGTTGACGGCACAGCCTCCACCGCCCACGCGATCTTCTACAAGCAAGTCAAAACACTGCATCTGGATTTCACGGGGCGGGCAGCAATGAATACTGACCGCACCGAGATGAGCGGGTTGTCCGTTCCGGTGCTGATACGGGTCTATCAACTGCGTGATCACAAGGCACTGGACCGGGCCGCCTACGACGATCTGGTCAGCCACGGCGGGCGTGTGCTGGGTAGTGACTTGTTGAACGAAAAGGCTGTAGTGGTCAAACCTGGTGAAGCGGCTCAGCTCAGTACGCCTTTGCACAGCGAGTCCCGGTACATTGCCGTTGTTGCCTTGTTCCGAAACCCGGACCTGGAGCAAGACGCGTGGCGCCTGACCTTGCAGCGTGATGATCTCGCCCCGGACCAGCCCAGGGTCATTGAACTGGGCGACAACCGCTTGAAGTTGCGGCCGCGCGCCGAGGGCTGAGCACATGACCGAGCCAGGCCCTTCGCTTTACGAAACGCTGCTGCAGCATTACAGCGGCGAGCTGGAACTGCAGCGGGTCAGTGAGGATGACCAACTGACGCTCTCGGTTCTGGACAATCTCCAGCGCATTCTGAACAGCCGCGCCGGAACCCTCGCCCATCTGCCGGAATATGGCTTACCGGATATGGGCACGGTTTTACAAGGGTTGCCTGCCTCGGCCCATGGGTTGATGAATGACATCGTGAGCACCTTGCGCAGATATGAGCCACGGCTTGCAGAAGTCCGCATTCAGCTGCTGGTGCAGCGACGGCCGGGCCACCTGGAATACGCCCTCGAAGTTCGCATCAACGGCGGTGGCCGGGCCGCCTTCGGGGCCACGCTTGCGCCAGATGGAAGGGTGGTCGTGCGTCACCTGAAGCAGGAAGGCTATCTCACCAAGCCGTAAACCTACAGACAAGGGGGCCAGATGACGGCGCTTTTTGAAATGCGGATTCGCCTGGGAGGCGACCCAGGCAGTTTTGATGAGTTCAAGGTGTTGCGCGGCGAGCTGGCCAAGCTTGATCACCCCGCGTGCCCTGACGTCGACTGGGCAAAAGTCGAAGCATTGTGCTTGAGGCTCTTCGAGCGGAACGGGGTGGAGCTGCAGACGGCAGTGTCCTTCATCCTGGCGCGTAGTTACCGTGCAGGGCTCGCGGGTTTGACCGAGGGCGTGGCACTGCTCTGCACACTTACGGACGCGTGGCCGCGCTTGTGGCCGTTGCAAGTTTCATCCCGTATCGATCTCATCGCCTGGTTGTTTGCCCGGTTGCATCCTTTGGTCCGAATGCTGGAGTGGGGCGGAGCGAGCCTGGTGACGCTGGGGGAACTGATTACTGAACTGGGGCGGCTGGAGCGTCGCCTGGAGCAGCTTGGCCACGCCCCCTTGGCCTCGCTGAAGGTGTTTCGACAGCAGGTCAGCAGCGTGATGCAGCGCATGTCGGGAGGCCGCGACGTGCCGATGCCGCTTGCGTTGCAACCATGGGGGTCACCCGCTACGCCAGCGCTTAGCCCACAGATCGCCGCAGTGGTTTCAGCACCACCGGCCTACAGTTTTGTGGTCGAGCCTGTGGTGCAGAAGCGCGCGGTGTTGCCGTGGCTGCTGGTACTGTCGGTCTCCTGCGTTTTTGCGGGATGGTTAGGCTGGCAAGAATGGGCATCCAGGCAAATCAAAAACGCCCCCACGCCTGAGCCGATCCAACTCGATAGCCTGAACCTGTTCGAGCCGGGCAGTGCCGAACTGAAACCAGGTTCTACCAAAGCGCTGATCAATGCACTGGTGGGTATCAAGGCTCAACCGGGTTGGCTGATCGTGATCTCCGGGCACGCGGACGCACGGGGTGATGCGGCCAGAAACCTCGACCTGTCCAGAGCCCGTGCCTTGGCCGTGCGCGACTGGATGCAGCGCATGGGGAACATCCCGGACAGTTGCTTCGCTGTGCAAGGTGTTGCCGCCAGCCAGCCAGTCAGTAGCAATGCTACCCGGCTTGGGCGCGCTGAGAATCGGCGCGTGGATATCCGAATGCTGCCACAGAGCAGCGCGTGCAACGATCTCGCCGACCTTTGACACACGAGGTAGTGCCTAACTGAACATCCAGGCCGTGTGCCAAAAGAAAGCGTAGTTTCGATAGCGGATACTAGAAACTGCTCAACGCCTTGCCAGCGATATAGCCAAAGGTCATGCCCGGCCCCAGGGTAATACCGCCGCTCGGGTAGTGCCCGCCCATCACGCTGTGCATATCGTTGCCCACCGCATACAGCCCGGGAATAGGCTGCGCCTGCTCGTTCAGCACCCGGGCCGCCGCGTCTGTTGCCAGGCCGGCAAAAGTGCCAAGGCTGCCGGGCAACAGCCTGACCGCGTAGAACGGCCCGTTCAGCAGGGGCCGTAGCGAGGGGTTGGGCCCGTGCAACGGTTCCCCTTGGGCGCGGTTATAGGCTGACGCGCCGCGGCCGTAAACGGGGTCCAGGCCCTGGGCCGCATGCTGGTTGAACGCCGCCACCGTGCACTGCAACTGCGCCGCATCGATGCCACAGCGCTGTGCCAGCTGGGCCAGGCTGTCGCCCTTGTGCAAGTAGCCACAGCGTTGGTAGATGCGGGTGGGGAACGGAAAGGGTTTGGCCCAGCCAATGCCATAGCGCCGTTGCGCGGCATGGTCGCAGATCAGCCAGGCCTGCGCCGGCTCGCCCTGCGGCGTGGCGGCGAACAATGCATTCATGAAGTCGTGGTAGCAATCGGCCTCGTTGGCGAAGCGCCGGCCATCGCTGCGTACCGCAATGAAACCGGGTTTGGCGCGGTCGACCAGGTGTGGAAAGTGGCCATGACTGCCATCGCGGCGTGGCACCTGCGACACCGGTGCCCAAGCCCCGGCATGGGCACCGCAGCTATGTACCTGGCCACCGGCCTGTTCGCCCAGGCGCAGGCCGTCCCCGGTGTTTTCCCGGGGCGCGGCAGAATAATGCTGGTGACCTTGCGGCGCATGCGGCACCAGTTGCGCAATACGCTGACGATCATGCGGGAAGCCCCCGCAAGCCAGCACCACGCCACGGCGCGCATGAATCACCTGGCCGTCGGCAAACTGTGCGCCGCCGACCCGGCCTGAGCCCAGCAGGCGCGTGGCCGCTTTGCCGGTCAGCACGGTCACGCCCAGATCGAGCGCACTGCGCAGCAGGCGTGCCACCAGCGCGTTGCCATTGACCAGGTGCTGGCCGCGACGGTGCAGCAGCAGATCGCGGCCATGGCGCAGCAGCCGCCTGCCGACATGCATGGCCGCCTTGGGCGAGCGGGTGGCGTTGAAGAAGGCGGCCATGTCGGCGCCCCCGGCAATGCCCATGCCGGCCAGGCTGACAATGTCCAGCGGCGGGCGCAGCTTGTGCAGCCAAGGCCCCAGCCGGCGCCCGTCGTAGGGCAGTGCGCACAGCGAGCGGCCGCCGTGCGCACTGCCGTCACCTGCGTGCATGTCGGGCATGCGGCTACCGCTTTGAAACTGCACGGCAGTGTGCCGCTGGAAAAACGCCACCATTTCCGGGCCGTGGTGCAGAAACGCCCTTTGGCGTGCATCCAGTTCACTGACATGGGTTTGCGCGCGCAGGTAGCGCTCCGGGGCGTCACCTGCCTCGACGATGCCCTCGGCAACGGCCAGCGGATTGCGGGGTATCCACAGCCAGCCGCCCGACCAGGCGCTGGTGCCACCCAGGTGGGTGGCCTTTTCGGCGATGATTACCTGCTGGCCATGGTGTGCAGCAGTCACGGCGGCCGCCAGGCCCGCGGCACCAGCGCCGATGACCAGTACGTCGCATTGCAGAGGTTGCATGGCGTTGTTCCGTAAGGGCGGTGAGAAGGGGTGTGCAGGGTTTACTGCAAGGGCGAAAAACCGGTCGGCCGCATCAGCCGTGAGTGCAGGCGCACGACTGCCCCCAGCTCCCGGTTGCGCAGCGAGAATTCCGCCCAGCGTGGGTCCGCCGCCATGGCCGCCCGGCGCGCCATGCGCTCGTCCAGGCTGCTATAGCCCCAGATGTGCACCACCTGGTTGACGTCGCCGAACTCGCTGGTGAAAAAGCCCACCAGGTTGCCCAAATGTTCGCTTTGCACCTCCAGCGCGTGGCTCTGGTACAGCGCGAGCCAGTCGGCCATTTTCAGGGGGTCGAGGGTGTAGGTTCTCAGTTCGTAGTACATGCTGGGGTCTCCGTGGGGGTTGTTGGCGCCTGCAGGCGGGCAGCGATGTGGTTGGCAGCGAGCCAGCCGAACGTCAGGGCAGGGCCCAGGGTGATGCCGGGCCCGGGGTAGGTGCCTTTCATCAGTGAGTTCATGTCGTTGCCAACCGCGTACAACCCGGCGATGGGCTGACCGTTGCGGTTCAGTACATTGGCATCGGTGTTGGTGACCAGGCCGCAGGCCGAACCGAGGTCGCCGGTGTGGAGGCGGATGGCATAGAACGGCGCGCGGGTAAGCGGCGCCAGGCAGGGGTTGGGTTGGTGCTGCGGGTCGCCCATGTAGCGGTTGTAGCTGTTGCCGCCTTTGCCGAACGCACGGTCGGTGCCCGTGGCGGCATCACGGTTGAACTGCTCAAGGGTGCGGGCAAGCCCCTCCGGGTCCACGCCGATGGCTTGGGCCAGGGCTTGCGCTGTGGTCGCCCGGTACAGGTAGCCTGCATCGACCAGCGCCTGGTTGTTCACGGGGCTGGGCCGCGCCAGGCCCAGGCCGTAGCGGTGCATCGCCTGGCCATCACAGACCAGCCAGCAACTGCTGATGCCTTTGGCGAACATGGTCTGCACGAAATGGTGGTACGAGTCGGATTCGTTGACGAAGCGCCGGCCGCTGGCGTCTACCGCAATCACGCCCGGTTTGGCGCGGTCGGTCACCAGGTGCGGGAAACGTTCGTGGCGACCGTCGGCATGGCGCAGTTCGGAAACCGGTGCCCAGAAGAAGTTCGCCGCCAGGCCGTCGCCAACCGCGGCGGCCACTGCCTGGCCAAGGCGCAGTGCGGCACCGTCGTTGCTCGGCGGTGACATGCTCAGGTGCGCGCCCGCTTGCGCTGGGCGGTAGCTGGCGGCCAGCGCGCCAGCGGCGAACCCACCCATGGCGCACACCACGCCGCCACGGGCCATTACCCGTTCGCGGCGCCCGTCACGCTGTATCACCACGCCGGTGACCCTGCCGCACTCGGTGATCAGCTCCACGGCGGCGCTCTTCAACCACAGTTGCGTGCCATGGGCGAAGGCGCTGGTGGCGAGCCGGGCGACCAGTGCGTTGCCGGTCGTCAGCCGCGTGCCGCGCGGGTGCTGCAGCCTGTCCCGCCCATAGCGGGCCAACAGCTTCAGGCAGTGCCACAGTGACCGGGGCGAGCGGCGCATGCTGAGAAAGTGCTGGATGTCCACGCGGTTGACCATCATGCCGCCGAACAGCAGCATGCCCGGCGGTGGCATCTGCAGCGCTTTGAAATGTGCACCGAGTCGCCTGCCGTCGTATTCGACCATTTCCAGCGCGCGGCCAAACTCGGTGGCGCCGGGGGCGTGCGGGTAGTAATCCGGCGAGTGCGGGCGCAGGGAATAGCGCAATTCGGTGTGTTGCTCCAGCCAGCGCAGCGCCTGGTGACCTTGCTCGATAAAGGCGTCGGCCAAGGCTGCGTCGTAGCCGTCACCAATCACGTGTTTGAGGTAGGTGCGCATGGCCTCGGGGGAGTCTTCGGCCCCCGCCGCGCGCGCCTGGTCGGTGCCGTACAGCCACACGGCACCGCCAGAAATGGCCGAAGTGCCACCGAAGTGCCCGGCCTTCTCCACCACCAGCACTTTCAGCCCACGGCAGGCGGCCGTAGCGGCTGTGGCAAAGCCGCCGGCGCCACTGCCCAGCACAACCAGGTCGTAGCTGTATGGCGTTGCTTCATGAGTCGGCATGGCTTCAGATCTCCAGCGGCGTCACGCCCATGAAGGCGCCCAAATGGCCGAGTTGGGCAAAGGCCATTTCCGGCCCTGTCTGGATCTTGCAGCCGACCTTGCGGCCGCGGTTGAGCAGCGGGGTGATCTCGGGCGCAGTGACCACGTCGGCTACCAGGGTTTCGGGCAGCAAGGTGGCCAGCAAGGCGGCGGACAATGGCAACTCGGCACGGCTGCCCATTCCAACCGGAGAGGCATTGGCCAGCAGGTCGAAGCCTTCGAGCCCATTGAACGCTGTGTGGACCGTGAGCCCGCGGAAGGCAGTGCCAAGCAGGTCGCACAGTGCGCCCAGGCGCTCGCTGCTGGGGTCGCTGAGGGTAATACTGCCGATGCCGGCCTCGGCCAAGGCATAGGCGATGGCGCTGCCGACGCCACCACAGCCGATCACCAGTGCACGCTTGCCCGTTGGCACGAAGCCATGCTTGCGCGCAGCACCGAGGAAGCCGGCGCCGTCAACGTTGTCACCCAGCAAACGGCCGTCGCGCTCGCGGCGCACCACATTGACCGAGCCCAAGGCCGCAGCGCGTTCGCTCAGGGCATCCAGGCGCTTGGCCAGGGCCTGCTTGTACGGCACGGTGACCACGCAACCGCGCAGGTTTTGCCAACCGCGCAGGGCACCGACAAAGCTGTCCAGCGCTGCCTCGTGCAAGTCGATGGGCAGCATGGCGACATCGCGGTGGTGGTTGGCGAACCAGGTGTTGAAGTTTTCCGGGGACTTCACCTGGGCGATGGGGGCACCGACGATGGCGACCAGTTCAGTGGAACCACGAATCATGCTGACCTCATTATTGGCGTTGTTGTGGCACCAAGGTTGAGGCAGTACAACGCAGACAACAATGCGCTTGGCGGTGACTTGATGCGATAATCGCAACCATGCTCCGTTTATCGCATTGATCGGCCCGATTAGCTTCCAGCCCTGAGGTAAGGCATGCCCACCCCCGTCATTCATCCCCGCGACCTTATCGCCGGCCTGCAAAAGGGCCTGGCCCTGATGCAAGTGTTCAGTGCCGAGCAGCCGCGCCTCAGTGTGCCGCAAGCCGCCCGCCTGTCAGGCCTCACCCCCAGCGCTGCGCGGCGTTTTTTGTTGACCTTGGTGCATGAGGGCTTCGCCCAGACCGACAGCCGTGAGTACTGGCTTACGCCCAAGGCCTTGCGCCTTGGGCAGGCCTATGTGGACTCGGCGCAATTGCCGCGCATGCTGCGGCCAATCATCGAGCAGGTGGCGCGGCAGACCCAGGAGCATGTGTCGGTTGGCACCCGCGATGGGGACGAAATCATCCACCTGGTGCGCAGCCGCTACAGCCATGTGGCGTCGTTATCGATCCGGCCAGGTTCGCGGGTGCCGATGTATTGCACGGCCGGGGGGCGGGTGTGGCTGGCCTGGCTGGGGGAGGGCGCGCAGGCTGAATACTTTGCGCGCAACGCGTTGCAGGCGTTGACGCCGTATACGCAGACTGACCCTGTGCTGCTGCAGGCCGAGCTGCAGCGGGTGAAGGCACAAGGGTTCTGCATTGTCGACCAGGAATATGAAATCGGCATGCGCGTGCTGGGTGTGCCGTTGCTGGATCGCGCCGGCCAGTTGCAGGCGACGCTGACCATTACCACCCATGCCTCACGCTTGAGCATGGATGAAATCCGCTTGCGCTATCTACCGGCATTGTACGAGGCCCAAGCATTGTTGCGGCCGGTGCTGGGTTGAGCCCAGCACCGCAGGCCGCCGGTTCTACAGGGCGTCGGCCATAGCTTGGTCTTCGCCCAGGAAGCCGCCACTCTGGTGCTGCCACAGCCGCGCGTAAGTCCCTTGTTTGGCCAGCAGTTCGGCGTGAGTGCCTTGCTCGATGATGCGCCCCTCGTCCATCACGATCAGCCGGTCCATGGCCGCGATCGTCGACAAGCGGTGGGCAATGGCGATGACCGTCTTGCCCTGCATCATTTCATCCAGGCTCTCCTGAATCGCCACTTCCACTTCCGAGTCCAGCGCACTGGTGGCTTCGTCCAGCAGCAGGATGGGGGCGTTCTTCAACATCACCCGGGCAATGGCAATGCGCTGGCGTTGCCCCCCAGACAGCTTGATACCGCGCTCGCCCACCAACGTGTCGTAACCACTGTTGCCCTGGCGGTCGCTGAGCTGGTCGATGAACCCGTCGGCCTGGGCATTGGCGGCGGCGGCGCGGATCTGCGCGTCGGTCGCATCCGGGCGGCCATAGGCAATGTTGTCGCGAATCGAGCGGTGCAGCAGTGAGGTGTCCTGGGTGACCATGCCGATGGCACTGCGCAGGCTGTCCTGGGTGACCTTGGCGATGTTCTGCCCGTCGATGCGGATTTCACCTTGGTTCACGTCATAGAAGCGCAGCAACAGGTTGATCAAGGTAGACTTACCGGCACCCGAGCGCCCCACCAGGCCGACTTTCTCGCCGGGGCGTATGTGCAGGGTCAAGTCGTTGAGCACCTGGCGCTCGCCGTTGTAGTTGAAACTGACTTGGTCAAAACTGACTGCGCCACCTTTGCTCACCAGCGTGGTCGCATCCGCTGCATCCTGCACCTTGGGGCCGCGGGTCAGGGTCCCCATGCCGTCCTGTACGGTACCGATGTTCTCGAACAGCGAAGTGATCTCCCACATGATCCAGTGCGACATGCCGTTGATCCGCAGGGCCATGGCGGTGATCGCGGCTACCGCACCGGCGCCGACCTGGCCCTGGTGCCACAGCCACAGTGCATAACCGCCAGCGCCCATGATCAAGGCCACGACCAGCGCCTGGTTGACGATTTCGAACAGGCTGACCAGGCGCATCTGGCGAAAGCCGGTCTGCTTGAAATCCTCCATGGCGGCACGCGCGAAATGCGCTTCACGGTTTGAGTGGGAGAACAGTTTCACCGTGGTGATGTTGGTGTAGGCGTCGGAAACCCGCCCGGTCATCGACGAGCGGGCATTGGCCTGTTCCTGCCCGACCTTGCCCAGGCGGGGGACGAAATACAGCATGGCCAGGCCGAACAACAGCACCCAGGCAATGAAGGGCAGCATCAGTTTCAGGGCAAAACCACCGGCCAGGGCGATGATCGCGATGAAGTACACGCCGATTCCGGGCAGGATCTCGATAAGGGTGAACAACACGTCGCGTACTGCCAGTGCTGTCTGCATCACCTTGGTGGTGACCCGGCCAGAAAATTCGTCGGAGAAGAACGACAAGCTCTGGCGCAGCATCAGCCGATGGAAGTCCCAGCGCAACCGTAGCGGCAAATTGATTGCCAGCACCTGGTGCTGAACCATGGTGCGCAAGGCCACCAGCCCGACGCTGACCACCAGTACGATACCGATGCCCCACAGCACGCGGCTTTCCTCGGGGCTGACCGTGCTGCCCGCCTGCCAGGCGGCCAGCAGGTCCACTACCTGGCCTAGGAAGGCGAACAGCCAGGCCTCATAGACCGATACCCCGGCACTGAGCAATGCCAGCACCAGGATGTAACCACGGGCGCCGCGCGTACAGGCCCACATGAAGCGCAACAGCCCCATGGGCGGCGGTGGCACCTCGTCGGGCGGGAAGGGGTCGAGCCTGCGCTCAAAAATACGAAGCATGCTTGTCTCCGGGCATCTGCTTTGGCGTAACCGGTAACCATACAGCTCTGGGCGCAATCCGCCTGCCAATAGACACCTGCGGTGCACATTCGATCAAACCGGCAGGCTTGACAGGTATCTGCTTCCCCTACCATTATCCAACCATCTCCACGCAACGGGCTTGCCAGCATGTCCATGACCAACCACGCCATCTTCGCTCCGGGCTTCAACGCCCAGGCTGGTGCGTGCGTTGCCGTTGCCAAGAAATCCAAGAAACAGCCGCTCATCTGACCGAGGCGCGCTGTCTCGTCAGGTGTGCTGACGAGACAGAAGGCGCCAGGCAACCCCGCCCGACTCCCTCCACTCTTCGCCCTGCTGACGCTGACTTTCGGTCAACATCAGGAGTTTTTGCATGTCGAATTTCCGTGGTATCTGGATCGCCCTCGTCACGCCCATGCGCGCGAATGAAATCGACTTCGCCGGGCTGGAAAAGCTGGTGAAGCATTTGCTCGAAGAGGGCGTGGCCGGTTTTGTGGTGTGCGGTACTACGGGCGAGGCTGCGGCGCTGTCCAAGGCCGAGCAACTGGCGGTGCTGGATGCCGTGCTCGGCTGGGTGGAGCCGGGCAGGGTGGTGATGGGGTTGTCGGGTTACAACCTGGATGAACTGCTGGCCTTCCAGGCGCAGGTCCAGCAGCGGCCGCTGGGCGGGCTGCTGGTTCCCGCACCGTGCTATATCCGCCCTTCGCAAGCGGGTATCGAAGCCTTCTTCCACACCGTCGCCGATGCAGCCCGCGTGCCGGTGATCGTCTACGACATACCTTACCGTACCGGCGTACGCATCGAGCAGGAAACCCTGCGGCGTATCGTGCGCCACCCGCGCATTGCTGCGGTCAAGGACTGCAGTGGCGACCTGGAAACCACCCTGGCGCTGATCCAGGACGGTAACGCCCAAGTGCTGGCCGGTGAAGACCTGCAGATCTTCAACAACCTGTGCCTGGGGGGCGCGGGGGCCATTTCGGCTTCGGCGCATGTGCGGGCGGACCTTTACGTGCGCATGCTGCGCCAGGTGGACGCAGGTGACTGGGCGGCCGCGCGCGGCACTTTCTACCAACTGCTGCCATGGCTGAAAATGGCCTTTGCCGAGCCCAACCCGGCTGTGGTCAAGGCGGCATTGATGTTGCAGAACCTGATTGGCGATGAGGTGCGCGCCCCTATGCAGGCGTGCACAGCGGCGACCCGGGGCAAGCTGCAAGAGGTGCTGGCCGCACTCGGCGCCTGAGCCAGGGTATCTTCACGGGGGCACGGGGAGTAGCATCGGCCCCATGCGCCTTCACAGCGTCCAGGTTTTCGACCTGGAGGCAGTGCCAGAAGGCATCACGCCCCCTCGACCCGGTAGCCTTGCCACAGCCATGCCAGACGGTTTCCCAGCGTTGCCCTCGCTTAACGCGCTACGTGTTTTTGAAGTGGTCGCCCGCCACCTGAACTTTCGGCTGGCGGCCGAGGAGCTGGGCGTGACCCAGGCCGCTGTTGCGCAACAGGTACGCGGGCTGGAAGCGAGCCTTGGCCTGCGCCTGTTCGAGCGCCTGCCCCGCGGCCTGGCGCTGACCGATGCGGGCCTGGGCTACAGCGCCAGCATCCGCAACGCCCTGGCCATGATCGATGAGGCCACGCGCCTGCTCCGGCCACAGGCTGCCCACCTGACGGTCAGCGTCACCCCGACCTTTGCCTCGAAATGGCTGATACCCCGGCTCGGCGCGTTTGCCGAGCGCCACCCAGACATCGATTTGCGGGTGTTGGCGACCGATCGGTTGTCGCACTTCGGCACTGACAGCGTGGATGTTGCCGTGCGCTATGGCAACCCGGACGTCGGCGCGGGGCTGAACAGTGAACGGTTGATGGAGCAGCGGATTGTCGCGGTAGCCAGCCCGGCCCTGTTCAAGGGGGCCCACGCGCCCACTAGCTTCGCGCAATTGCAAGCGTTCGTCATGCTGCACGACGCCCACGATTTCTGGCCCAGGTTCCTGGCCGAATTGTTCCCCCAGCACGGTCAACCCAGCGCCCGGAATCTGCGCTTCAACCAGACCTCGCTGGCTATCGACGCCGCCCTCAGCGGGCAGGGCATTGCCTTGGCCAGCCTGGCCTTTGTCAACGAGGACATCGCCGCTGGCAGGCTGAGCCAGGTGTTCGACCATGAATTGCGGCTCGAGAAGTCGTTCTACCTGGTATGGCCACGCAAGCTGCAGCAACCCAAGGCGCTTGGTACCGTGCTGCAATGGCTCAAGGACCAGGCCGGCCCTCGCTGAGCCGGTTCGGCTAGTGGGCGTACTTCCTTGCCCCGGCCACACACATCACCGCCCCGAGCGTGACCACCAGCATCATCCAGCTGACGTGTTCGTGCAGCAACAAGGCTGCCAGGCCAAGGCCCATGAAGGGTTGCAACAGTTGCAGTTGGCCCACGGCCGCAATGCCACCCTGCACCAGGCCCCGGTACCAGAACACGAAGCCGATCAGCATGCTGAACAGGGACACGTAGCCGAAACTGAACCATGCAGGGGCGCCTGCCCTGGCCAACACATCCGCGGTTGGCAGGTTGGCGATGGTCAGCAGCAGCATCAGCGGCAGCGCCACGATCAAGGCCCAGCTGATCACCTGCCAGCCCCCCAGCCTTCTGGAAAGGCGCGCGCCCTCGGCATAACCCAACCCGCAAACCAGCACGGCCGCCAACATCAGCAGGTCACCGCTTGCCGACGCTTCGGCGCCATTGAGCAATGCGTAGCCTGCGACCAGCCCGGCACCTGCAAACGAGAACAGCCAGAACAACGGCCGCGGCCGCTCCCCGCCACGCAGTACGGCAAACCCGGCGGTGCACAGGGGTAAAAGCCCCACGAACACGATGGAATGGGCAGAACTGATGTGCTGCAGGGCCAATGCCGTCAGTAGCGGAAACCCGATCACCACGCCCAGTGCGGTCACGGCCAACGGCAGCAAGTCAGCGCTTTGCGGGCGAGGCTGCCTCAGCAAGATCAGTACAAGCGCACCCAGCAGGCCGGCGATGGACGCCCTGGCGCAGGTCAGGAAGGTGGGCTCGAGCTGCCACAGCCACCCGCGTTGCCGGTAATGAGCCAGCAAAGATGGCGACGCCGATAAACCCGTTGATCCACCCGCTTGTTGATTTTTCCATGGCCATACCCTTCGTTCATTCAGGCCCCAGTACAGCACCGACAACATGAGGAAGGCCATGTACAATCCAGTACAGTTGAACCGAACTGTTATGCCTATGAAACCAGTACAGTCGAGGGTGTGATGAGCCGGAACGGAACGCGGATTGATGCGGTGATGGGCGAAATAAAATCGCGGATAGCCTCGCGAACCTATACCCCTGGTGCCAGAATCCCCTCGGTGCGGGCCATGGCGCGGGCCCTGCAGGTGTCGGTGTCTACCGTGCTGGAAGCCTATGAACGGTTGATGGCCGAGGGGCTGCTCAATTCTCGCCCGGGCTCCGGCTTTTACGTCGCCGGGCCGGTCGCGCCATTGGTGCTGACCGAACTGGCGCCCAGGCTCGACCGGGAAGTGGACCCGTTATGGATCTCGCGCCAGTCCTTGGAAACTGCCAGCGACGCGATGAAACCGGGGTGTGGCTGGCTGCCTGCCGCCTGGATGTACGAGGCGGGCATGCGCAAAGCGTTGCGCACCCTGGCGCGTTCCGACACCGTGAAGCTGACCGACTACGCCTCACCGCTTGGGCATCCGCCGCTCAGGCAGTTCTTGTCGCGGCGTTTGGCGGGGACCGGGATCGAAGCCCCGGCAGACCACATCATGCTCACCGAGTCCGGCACCCATGCCATTGACCTGATTTGCCGCTTTCTGCTGCAGTCTGGTGACACGGTGCTGGTCGACGACCCGTGCTATTTCAATTTCCACGCCCTGCTCAAGGCGCACAGGGTGAACATCGTCAGTGTGCCCTACACGCCGGCAGGCCCGGACATCGAGGCGTTCGGTGCTGCCTTGCGTGAGCATGCGCCACGGTTGTACATCACCAATGCCGGCATTCACAACCCGACCGGCGCCAGCCTGTCGCCGGTCACGGCACACCGGCTGCTGAAGTTGGCCGACAGCTCCAGCCTGGTGATCGTGGAGGACGAGATTTTCGCGGATTTCGAGGCCACACCGGCGCCTCGCCTGGCGGCCTTCGACGGGCTTTCGCGGGTCATCCAGATCGGCAGCTTTTCCAAGACCATCTCCGCCTCCATTCGCTGCGGCTACATTGCTGCGCGTGGTGAATGGATCGAGAGCTTGGTCGATCTGAAGATTGCCACCACCTTCGGCGGTGGCCGCCTTGGTGCAGACATCATTTACCAGGCCATTACCGACAGTGGCTACCGCAAACACATGGAGGGTGTTCGCCAGCGCCTGGCCCAGGCAATGACCACAACGGTCGCCAGGCTGCGCGCCCTGGGCATCGAGCCTTGGATAACGCCCCAGGCAGGCATGTACGTGTGGTGCCAGTTGCCCCACGGTAAAGATGCCGCCACGCTGGCCAAGGCCTGCTTGAGCGAAGGCGTGGTGCTGGCCCCTGGCAATGCATTCAGCCAAGCCGGTACTGCCGGTGATTTCCTGCGTTTCAACGTGGCCCAATGTGCAGATGACAGAATCTGGGAAGTGTTGGCGCGGGCGTTGCGCGGTTGAGAGGTCTAGGGCCCGGCGCCATCCCCGTTGCCCGGCCGGGCGGTGACCCGTAAGGTTCAGTGGCATCTGCTTCAGCAGGTGGCAATGCCAGGTTCATGCTGTGGCGTTCGGATTTTGGATTATCGTTTGGCGCAATCGCCAGTCATGGATCAAACGAATATGAGCGATACCCCCCAGGCCGGCCGTAGTTACTGGGCAGTTTTCCTGATTTTTTTGCGATTGGGCCTGACTTCGTTTGGCGGCCCCATCGCACACTTGGCTTATTTCCGGGATGAATTCGTTGTGCGTCGACAGTGGCTAAGCGCGCGCAGTTATGCGGATTTGGTCGCCCTTTGCCAGTTTCTGCCCGGGCCTGCAAGCAGTCAGGTCGGCATCGCGCTTGGGCTGAGCCGCTTGGGCTATGGCGGTGCACTGGTTGCCTGGCTGGGCTTCACCCTACCATCGGCGATTGCCTTGATCCTCTTCGCTCAGGGCCTGGCCTGCTATGGCGATGCGGTGCCCACTGGCGTGTTGCACGGTTTGAAGGTGGTGGCGGTGGCGGTAGTCGCACAGGCGGTATGGGGTATGGCGCGTAATGCGTGCACCGATGCACCGCGCATGGCCATCATGGCGGCAGCGACCTGTTTCGTGCTGCTGCTGCCTTCGGCCTTAGGGCAAGTGGGCGTCATTGGCGTTGCCGCACTCATCGGTCTATTGCTGTTCAAGCCCCAGCCGGGGGCATGCCATGATTCACTGCCCATCAGCATTCGCCGTCGCGCAGGCTTATGTTGGCTGGCCTTGTTCTTGACCTTGCTGCTGGGGCTGCCGCTGCTGGCAACGTTATTCCCCGGCCAGACGCTGTCGATGCTGGACGCGTTCTACCGTTCCGGCTCGCTGGTCTTCGGTGGCGGGCATGTGGTGCTGCCGCTATTGGAGGCGCAAGTCGTGCCATCTGGGTGGGTCGACAAAGACGCATTCCTGGCTGGCTATGGCGCGGCTCAAGCCGTCCCAGGGCCGCTTTTCACCTTCGCAGCCTACCTCGGCGCCTCAATGAACCAGGCGCCCAGCGGCTGGCTGGGGGGCCTGATCTGCCTGGTGGCGATTTTCGCGCCTGCGTTCCTGCTGGTTGTGGGTGTTTTGCCGTTCTGGCAGCGGCTGCTGCGTAACAGCCGCACCCAAGCGGCACTGCTGGGCATCAATGCGGCAGTGGTGGGGTTATTGCTTGCCGCCTTGTATCAGCCCGTATGGACGAGTGCGATTCGCGCCCCACATGACGTTGGCCTGGCCCTTCTGGCGCTGGTTGCCTTGATGTTCTGGAAATTGCCGCCGTGGCTGGTTGTACTCTGCAGCGGCGGCCTGGGCTGGCTGTTGGATATCGCCCTGACAGGCTAATTACTGATGTCTGCAATCGCGGGGTGGATTGCCCGGAGCGTTGCGTCACTGCCACCGCAGCCCTGAAAACATAAATTACCGAAAGGTGCTTGACCGGAGAGAACGATCGTTCTACATTCGCCCCATGAGCAGACCAACGATAGATCACAGAGACCAGATCCTGGCCACCGCCGAGAAACTCATCTACGAAAACGGGATTCATGCCACGGGTATGGATTTACTGGTGAAAACTTCAGGCGTGTCGAGAAAGGGCATCTACAACCACTTCGCTACCAAAGATGATATTGCCGCTGCGGCCTTGCGGGCCCGCGACGTACGCTGGATGCAGTGGTTCAGGACTGAATGCGATAAAGCAGCCACGCCATACGCTCGCATACTGAACATGTTCACTGTGTTGAAAGGCTGGTTCGAGTCGGATGGTTTTCGCGGTTGTGCATTCATCAACACGGCAGGCGAGGTCGGGGACCCTGAAGATCCCATTCGCCAGATCGCCAAGTTGCACAAGCAGAAACTCTTGGACTACACGCTTGAACTGGCTGAGCAATTGAATGTTCGGCACCCGCCGGTCTTGGCCCGGCAGTTGTTTGTCCTGATCGAAGGCGCGATCACCATGGCGCGTGTCATGGGGGATTATCACGCTGCTGATGATGCCAAGGAAGTTGCGCAACTTTTGCTGAAAGAGTTTGCGCCCTGACGTTTGAATGCCTGAAGTTGTAATCACACTTTGCTGCCCAACTCGACTGGAGTCATTACCATGTCCAACGCCCAAACTCGCCCGCCACTTCCACCTTTTACCCGTGAAACAGCCATCGAGAAAGTTCGACTTGCTGAAGATGGCTGGAACAGCCGCGACGCGGAAAAAGTCTCGCACGCCTATACGCTGGATACCCAATGGCGTAACCGCGTTGAGTTCGCCACCAACCGCGAAGAAGCGAAAGGTTTCCTGACCCGCAAGTGGAAAAAAGAGCTGGATTACCGCCTGATCAAAGAGCTCTGGGCGTTTACCGATAACCGCATCGCCGTGCGTTACGCTTACGAGTGGCATGATGATTCCGGTAACTGGTTTCGCTCCTACGGTAATGAGAACTGGGAATTCGAAGCGGATGGCCTGATGCACCGTCGCTTCGCCTGCGTTAACGATATGCCTATCAAGGAAAGCGAGCGCAAGTTCCACTGGCCGTTGGGCCGCCGTCCGGATGACCACCCTGGGCTGAGCGAGCTCGGGCTGTAAGTGATCTTCCACCTGATCCTTCCACTTGAAGGGTCAGGTTTTTGTTCAAGTTTTTCCTTCCTGCCATACCGGGCTGCGCGCAGGCGATCAGGCCCGACCTCAATCATCCAGATTGCGTGACACCTCCCTGGCCAGTTCAATGAAAGCGCGCACCGCCGCGCTCAGAAACGCGTCCCTGCGCCGCATCAGCACTGCTCGCCGCTGCAAGCGCTCCGGCTCCAGCGTGATGGCCACCAGGTCGTCGTGGGCTAAAGCTATTCTGGCAGGCAACAACGTCGACAGGTTGGTCCGGCGAACGATCTCGATCACTGCACCCAAAGCATTGGCTTCCATCTGGACCTTAGGGCGAATGCCATAGGTGCGGCAGTAGCGGTCGATTTGCTCGCGCGTGGCGAACGCTGTGCTGAGCAGTATCAACGACTCGGCGCTCAGGCCTTGCGAGGTGATGGAGCGTCGCCCGGCCAAGGGGTGCTTGCTGTTCATCACCAGCGCGAGCGTTTCGTTCAGCAAGGGGATGGCCTCGATATCCGGAGCATGGATTTCATCGAATGCGATCCCGACATCCAGCTCCCCCGCCAACAGCAGTTCCTCGATACGCTCCTGAGAGACCTCTTTGAGGGTGACGAAGATCTTGGGGTGCTTGCAGTGAAATGCTTCGATCAGCGGCCCGACCAGATAAGTGGTGAACGTCGGCGTTACGGCAACACGCAATGAGCCGCGGCTGAGGTCGCTGACATCATGTATCGCCCTCTTGGCCTCCTGCAGCTCCTGATAAGCACGGCGTGCATAAAGAAGATAGACATCCCCCGCATCCGTCAAACGCGTCGTGCGGCCGGACCGGTCAAACAACTGGGCTCCCAGGCTTTCCTCCAGTTGCCTGACTTGCTGGGAAAGGGCCGGCTGAGAGACATGCAGGGCCGCCGCAGCCTTGGTGAAGCTGAGGTGTTCGGCAACGGCCAGGAAGTACTGAATATGGCGAGCGAGCATGCCTGGCCCCATAAGATAATCTGATCCACCGCATAATAAATGAGACTTTTACCTTATGCCATGCGCTGCTTAATCTTTGTCTCACACACAGCGGCATTGAGAGCAGCCATGAAAGCGATCATCGACGGTTTTCTGAAGTTTCAAAAGAACGCATTTCCTGAGCGGGTGAATCTGTTCAAGCACCTTGCCAACCAGCAAGCGCCAAAGGCGCTCTTCATTTCCTGCTCTGATAGCCGACTGGTGCCTGAGCTGGTCACCCAACGTGAGCCGGGCGATCTGTTTGTCATCCGTAACGCTGGCAATATCGTGCCGTCATATGGGCCTGAGCCAGGTGGCGTTTCGGCCTCGGTCGAATACGCGGTGGCCGGGCTTGGCGTCGCAGACATCGTGATCTGCGGCCACTCCGACTGCGGCGCGATGACCGCCATCGCCACCTGCAAATGCCTCGATCACATGCCCGCCGTCGCCGGCTGGTTGCGCTACGCCGACTCGGCCAAGGTGGTTAATGAGGCCCGTCCTCACGCAGACGGGCCCAGCAAAGTCGCTTCCATGGTGCGCGAGAACGTTATCGCGCAGTTGGCCAATATCCAGACCCACCCATCCGTTCGCCTGGCGCTGGAAGAGGGCCGTGTCACCTTGCACGGCTGGGTCTATGACATCGAGACCGGGCGCATCGACGCCTTTGATGGCAATACCGGCACGTTCGTGTCGCTCGCGCAAAACCCTGAAGTCCACGCCATTTCCCACCACGGCAGGCATGTTGCCTGAACCACCAGCACCTTTACCTACCCAGGAGATTCACCATGATCCAGACTCAAGCCACCCGTACCGCTCGCCAGGAGCTGACCGAGGTCATCATCCAGGCCAAGGCCCGCAAGGACCTGTCCTTCGCGCAGATCGTGGACGGTACCGGTCTGTCCGAAGCCTTTGTCACTGCTGCGCTGCTTGGCCAGCATCCGCTACCTGAAAGCGCCGCCAAGGTCGTAGGCGAGAAGCTCGACCTTGATGCTGAACAGGTCGCACTGCTGCAATCGATGCCGATCCGCGGCAGCTTTTTCGCCGGCGTGCCGAGCGACCCTACCATCTACCGCTTCTACGAAATGATGTCGGTGTATGGCACCACCCTCAAAGCGCTGGTGCACGAGAAGTTCGGCGACGGCATCATCAGCGCCATCAACTTCAAGCTGGACATCAAGAAGGTTGAAGATCCGGACGGTGGCCACCGAGCGGTAATCACCCTGGACGGCAAGTACCTGCCTACCAAGCCCTTCTGAACAGCTTGGCCCGGGGCATTCCTGCGCCGGGTCCCCCCCCCCCCCCCCCCCCCCCCCCCCCCCCCGACATTCATGACAACTGAGCGTCGACTGGATGCTCAGGCCTTGTTGCGCCTTCAGTACAGGTGATTACCATGAAACTTTTACACGTTATGTTCCTGAGCAGCCTGGGCGCTGCTGCCATGGCCGATGACCAAGGCATTCGAACTGTACCGGCAACCGTCGAACCCTATCGCTACGCTCAGCACCTGGATATCGCGCACGTTGTGGCTGTTACGCCGGTGCCCAACGTGTGTGAGGTTGTGCCGATGCAGCTGACTTACGACGACTCCAATGGCCAGCGGCATATCATGGAGTACCGCATCATGGGCAATGGCTGTTCGAACAACTGACCCGCAGCATCTAATCGAGGATCTCGCTGATCAATGCGCCGAGTTGCTCGCCCTGGGCAGCGCTGGCGCAATTGGTGAAGCTCAGCAGCAGCCCTGAACGGCGGGGAAGCGCCAGATGCCAGCGCGACAGGGCCTGTACCGCGATCCCCTTGGCCAGCAATTGCTCCGCCAGGAACGTGTCGCTTACCCCCTGCGGCAGGCGCAGCAGCAAATGCATGCCGCCTGGGGACCGCTCGACATGCCAACCTTTGGGCAAGCTCCGCTCCAGTGCGCCGAGGGTCAAGGCCCGGCGTTCGTTGTAGAGCCGGCGCATGCGTTGGATATGACGGGTGAAATGGCCCTCGGCAATGAACTGCGCCACCAAGGCCTGGGTCATCGAGGGTGAACCGCCGGAAAACAGTGCGTGGGCGACCCGCTCGAACGCTGCAACCTGAGCCAGTGGCACCACCAGGTAGGCCAGGCGGATACCGGGGAACAGCATTTTGCTGAAGGTGCCCGCATACAGCACCCGCCCATTGCGATCCAGGCTGGCAAGCGGCGGGAGCGGGCGGCTGACATAGCGGTACTCGCTGTCGTAGTCGTCCTCCACGATCCAGGCCCCGGTGCTGGCGGCCCAGTCCAGCAGTAGTTGCCGTCGCGGCAGCGACAAGGCCATGGACAGGGGGCTCTGATGGCCCGGTGTGACCATGGCGACCTGCGCCGCGCTGGCGTTGGCGATAGCCTGTTCGACGTTCATGCCCTCGGCATCCACTGCCACCCCCTCCAGTTCAAGCCCGAATTGGCGCAGTACCTGGCGCGTGACGGGATAACCCGGGTCTTCAACCCAGGCGCGCTCGCCGTTGCGCAACAACGTCTGCGCCACCAGCGACAGGCTGCTGCGCCAACCGCTGGTGATGAACACCTGCTGGGCCGTGCAAGCGATGCCGCGCGACATCTGCAGGTACGAGGCAATCGCGCTGCGCAGTGCTGGCAGCCCGAGGGGCGGCGGGTAGTCCAGGTCACCCGGCTGCATCCCGCGCAGGTAGCGAGCACCCAGGCGCGCCCAGATCTTGCGCGGGAAGGCATCCATCGCCGGCAAGCCCAGTTGAAATGGCAAAAGCTGTGGCGGGCGCCGCAGGGCGTCCGGGTCTTCGGGACCATCACTGGCCGGGGGCTGCGCTGTCGCCGCGGCTGCGGGCGGGCGCAGCGCAGGGTTGACCACGGTGCCTTTCTGCTTCAGGGCCAGCAGGTAGCCCTCACTGGTGAGCAACGAATAGGCAAGCTCGACGGTGCCACGGGCCACCCCCAGCTCCTTGGCCATGGCCCGCGCAGACGGCAAGCGGTCACCCGGCGCCAAGGTGCCTGCTGCTATCGCGGCGAGCACACGGTTGTAGAGTTGCCGGTAGAGCGGCGCGGCGGAGCGCTCATCGAGCGGTGCGAAGGATCGGGAAGAAAACGTCATCATGGCCTAGTTCATATACCCTTTCTTGGCTCATTCAAATGGGTTGAACGTGGTTCATCATAGCCCCGTCACCCATCGAACGAGCTTTGCCACCATGACGTTCACCCCGACCCCCTCAGTACTGCGCGAGCCTGACCTGGCTGATTCGGACCTGCGCCATCTGGACGGCGAGAGTGACCTGCATCTCGCGTTCCCGGTCATGCAGCAACTGCGCTCGCACCTGGCTGGCGAGGCCGACTTCATCGGCCGCGTCCAGCGTATGCGCGCTGAAGGCTATCGGCTGCTCGGGGGCTTCGGCTCAGGCCAGCTTGTGGCGCTGGCAGGTTACCGCCTTCAGGAAAACCTGGTCTACGGGCGGTTCCTGTATGTGGACGACCTGGTCACCGCCGAAACGCAGCGTGGCCAGCAGTGGGGCGCACGATTGCTGGCTGCCTTGCAGCGGTTGGCCCAGGCCACGGGCTGTGCGCGCCTGGTGCTCGATACTGGGTTGGCCAACACCCGCGCGCAACACTTCTATTCCCGTGAAGGCCTGCACAACAGTGCCACGCGCTTCCAAAAACAGTTCGCTGCGCCTTGAGCGGCAGCACGTCTCTCATCGAGGTAACTTCATGACGTCGTCAGAGCAGCCCAGGGCGCCTTTGCGCATTCTTCGCCTGATCGCCAGCCCGAACGGTCAGGCATCAGAAAGCTTCAAACTGTCCCAGCACATACTGCTCGGCTTGGCCGTGCAGGCTGGCAGGCGTGGTATACAGGTCACCGATTTCGACCTCAATGACCTGGCGCCGGTCGACGCCGGGTATGCTCAGGCCCTGGCCAACCTGGGAGGGTCTGTAGCCGCAGCGCAAGACGGCACATTGAACCGTTCCGACGCATTGATTGACCAGTTACAGGCCTGCGACCTGCTGCTGATTGCCACGCCAATGCATAACTACAGTGTGCCAGCACCGCTCAAGGCCTGGATCGATCACGTGGTCCGGGTCGGCATCACGTTCCTGAGCACCGCGGCAGGCAAGGTGGGCACGGTGGTGGATCGGCCAGTGTATGTGGCCGTAGCCTCCGGGGGCTACATCAGCGGGCCGAATGCCCGCCAACCCGACTTTCTCCGGCCATACCTGTCCGCCGTGCTTGCCACGATTGGTCTCAAGCAGGTGAATTACTTCACCCTCGAGGGCACCGCCAGAGGGGCGGAGTTTCTGCAAGCGGCCAGGGCCACCGCACAGGCTGAAGTGCAGGCGTTCTTCGCCGCGTCTTCCAAGCCGCTACCGGAGGGGCAATACGCATGAGTCGCCTGAACTGGTTTACCGCATCGCCTGGGGCCGCCAAGGCCCTCACCGGGCTGCATCAATTCGTGACAACGCAGACCGATCTACCGGCGCCCTTGATTCATCTGGTTTTTCTGCGGGTGTCTCAACTCAACGGCTGTGCGCACTGCATTGACCTGCATTCGCGTGATCTGCTCAAGACGGGCATGTCGGTGGATAAACTGCTGTTGGTGCCGGTCTGGCATGAAGCGCACTACCTGTTCTCGGCGCAGGAGCGCTCGGCCCTGGCCTGGGCAGAGGAAGTGACCCGGGTCAGTGAGACGCATGTATCGGATGAGGCCTACGCCGCCGCGTCGGCCGCGTTCACAGAAAAAGATTTGGTCGAGCTCACCGCGGCCATTGCCGCGATGAACGCGTTCAACCGCATGGGGGTCAGCTTCCGCTTGCGACCGGCCGCAAAAGCATGAGGGTTGGTGGCAGGGATAGTAGTATTGGCAAGGCGCTCAAAGCGCGCGCTGGTTCACCCGGGCAGCGAGTTGTTCCGCGCTTTCCTTGCGCTGCGAATAGCGGTCCACCAGGAATTCCTGGTGATCGCGCAGCAGCACCGTGAACTTCACCAGCTCCTCCATCACGTCCACCAACCGGTCGTAATAGGGCGAAGGCTTCATGCGCCCAGTGTCGTCGAACTCCAGGTACGCCTTGGGCACGGACGATTGGTTGGGTATGGTGAACATCCTCATCCAGCGGCCCAGCACGCGCAGTTGGTTGACCACGTTGAACGATTGCGAACCGCCACACACTTGCATCACGGCCAACGTCTTGCCTTGGCTGGGACGCAGGGCGCCGAGCGCCAGGGGTATCCAGTCGATCTGTGCCTTGAACACCGCAGACATCGCGCCATGACGCTCTGGTGAGCACCAGACCTGACCTTCCGACCACTGCACCAGATTCCGCAGTTCCTGAACCTTGGGGTGCTCGACGGGGGCATCGTCTGGCAGCGGCAAGCCTGATGGGTCGAACGTGCGGGTTTCGGCACCGAAGTGCTCAAGCAGCCGTGCGGCTTCCTCCACCAGCAAGCGGCTGAAAGAGCGCTCGCGGGTCGACCCGTACAGCAGCAGGATACGCGGCGCATGCTGGCTGGCCGGCTTGGCTGCTGGCGGCGTATCGAACAGCGAAAGGTCAAGATTAGGTAGTTGCTCGTTCATGTAGCCTCCCGCTTAAAGCGCACCAATTCGATCCAGCGCTTGCTGGAGTTGTTCGCGTTGCAGCGTGTCGAAGGGCAGGGCGAAGAATGCCTGGCAACGGGCAGTTATCTGCGCCAGCGTGGCGTTGAAAGCCGCGTCGACGGCCGCTTCATCGCCCTCTACATCGGACGGATCCTCCAGCCCCCAGTGCGCCTTCAGTGCCGGGCCGAAGTACACCGGGCAGGCTTCACCGGCGGCTTTGTCGCACACGGTGACCACGATGTCTGGCGGGCACCCCTCGAATGCCTCGTTACCCTTGCTGCTCAGGCCCTGGGTCGAAATGCCGGCCTGCTGCAGGGTGGTCAGGCTGCGAGGCAACACCTGGCCCTTGGGAAAACTGCCGGAACTGACGGCTTCAAAGCCGTCAGGCGCCAGGTGATTGAACACGGCCTCGGAAAGGATGCTGCGGCAGCTGTTGGCCGTGCACATGAACAGAACTCGCATAGGGGCTCCTCCGCTTGCTGGCGGACTATCAGAGGCTAAGGCGCAGTGCCAAAGCCGAAAGGGTGATCAACAGCACGGGCAGGGTCAGTAAAATGCCGACCTTGAAGTAATAACCCCAGGTTATCCGCACGCCTTTGCGCGCCAGCACATGCAGCCAGAGCAGTGTTGCCAGGCTGCCGATAGGGGTGATTTTCGGGCCCAGGTCGCAGCCAATCACATTGGCGTAGATCATCGCCTCGCGCACCAGGCCTTGCGCTTCGCTGGCCTGGATCGACAACGCGCCGACCAGCACGCTGGGCATGTTGTTCATGACCGAAGACAGCAACGCTGCGATCAATCCAGTGCCCAGGGTGGCACTCCACAGCCCTTGTTCCGCCAGGCGGTCGAGCAGTTGGGTGAGCATGTCGGTCAGGCCGGCATTTTTCAGCCCGTAGACCACCAGGTACATGCCGAGCGAGAAAATCACCACCTGCCAGGGGGCCTCGCGCAGCACGCGGCGGGTCGCAATGCGCTGCCCGCGCGCGGCGACCGCGAACAGTAGGGCGGCACACACGGCTGCCACTGCACTGATCGGAATGCCCAGTGGTTCAAGGGCGAACAGGCCCACCAGCAACGCCAGCAACACCCAACCCCCGACCGTGAAGGTGGCACGGTCGTGGATCGCTTCGCTGGGCGTTTTCAGGGCTGCAACGGTGTAGTGCTGCGGTATTTCACGGCGAAAGTACAGCGACAGTACCACCAGCGTCGCGGCGACGCTGGCCAGGTTCACCGGGACCATCACCGAAGCGTACTCGGCGAAGCCCAACCCGAAGTAATCGGCCGAAACGATGTTCACCAGGTTGGAGACAACCAGCGGCAGGCTGGCGGTATCGGCGATAAAACCGGCGGCCATGACGAAAGCCAGCGTCGCAGCCGGCGAGAAACGCAGTGCCAGCAGCATCGACATGACGATGGGGGTGAGGATCAGCGCCGCACCGTCGTTGGCGAACAGGGCCGACACGGCAGCACCGAGGAGTATGCAGAAGGCGAACAGGCGGTAGCCGCTGCCATTTGCCCAGCGCGCCACATGCAGGGCTGCCCATTCGAAAAACCCGGCTTCATCCAGCAGCAGGCTGATGATGATGACGGCGATGAACGTGAACGTGGCGTTCCAGACGATGCCCCAGACCGCCGGGATGTCGTGCAGCGAAACGGCACCTGTGGCAAGGGCGATGACCGCGCCGAGCGCGGCGCTCCAGCCAACGCCAAGCCCTTTGGGCTGCCAGATGACCAGGGTAAGGGTGAAAACGAAGACTGCAATGGCGACCAGCATAGGGCTCTTTCTCGTTGTTGATCAGCAGCAGGCAGAGCCCCGGACAGGGCGGCCATCCATGTTCTGCAGGCGTTGGGTGTTGTGTGCCAACCATTGCTCGTTGGCCTGTAGCGTCGCCTGCAGAACCGCGTTGACCCAAGTGGGCAGGTCCGGGTTGAGGCGGTAATACACCCATTGCCCCTGGCGTCGGTCCAGCAACAGGCCACTGCTGCGTAGCTGGGCCAGGTGGCGGCTTATCTTCGGCTGGCTGTCGTTCAGCGCGCACATCAACTCGCAGACGCAAAGTTCACCCAGGTTGGCGATCAGCAGGGTGGCGCGGGCACGGGTTTCGTCGGCCAGGCATTTGAACACTTCAGGTGGGGTAATCATGGCAGTGTCTTTACATATGGAAATACGAATATACGTATTTCCATATGTGGTGTCCAAGCGGATTTGTGATCTGCCGCCGCGGCCGCACCTTGTCATTTGCCGGGGCTTGAGGCAGGGTCGAGGGCAATGACGTCCCTGCCAAAGGAGCCAGCCCATGTCAAAGCTTTATCCCAGTGTCGACCCCGAGGGTTTGATCGAGTACTCGGTGGTGTACACCGACCGCTCCCTCAACCATATGTCACAGGCATTTCAGGGCGTGATGAAGAACATCTCCGGCACCTTGAAGCAGGTGTACAACGCCCAGGGCGTGGCCGTGGTGCCGGGCAGTGGCACGTTTGGCATGGAAGCGGTGGCGCGGCAGTTCGCCACTGGCCAGCAGTGCCTGGTGATCCGCAACGGCTGGTTCAGTTATCGCTGGAGCCAGATTCTCGAGATGGGCAACATTCCGGCGGCTACCACGGTGCTGAAAGCCAGGCCGGTGGAAACCGGGCGCCAGGCGGCCTATGCGCCACCGCCGCTGGATGAAGTGCTGGCGGCGATTGCGGCGCACAAACCGCAGGTGGTCTTTGCCCCGCATGTCGAAACGTCATCCGGGATCATGCTGCCCGACGATTACCTGCGCGCGGTGGGTGAGGCCGTGCACGCAGTGGGCGGCTTGTTCGTGCTGGACTGCATCGCCTCCGGCGCGGTGTGGGTCGATATGCACACGTGCGCCGTCGACCTGCTGCTCAGCGCGCCGCAAAAGGGCTGGAGTGCTTCCCCATGCTGCGCCCTGGTGATGTTCAGTGCCCTGGCCCTGCAACGCATCGAGCAGACACAGAGCAGCAGTTTTGCCTGCGACCTGAAAAAGTGGCTGCAGATCATGCAGGCTTATGAGCGGGGCGGGCATGCCTACCACGCGACCATGCCTAGCGATGCACTGGCAAGGTTCAACGGCGTGATGAACGAGATGCGCGCCTACGGCTTCGACACACTGCGCGCCGAGCAACAGGCCCTCGGCAAGCGGATGCGCGCCCTGTTGACCGGCAAAGGCATCAAGAGCGTGGCCGCCAGCGGTTTCCAGGCCCCGGGTGTAGTGGTGAGCTACACCGATGATGATGCCATCAAGAACGGCAGCAAATTTGCCGACCACGGGCTGCAGATCGCCGCTGGGGTGCCGCTGCAGTGCGATGAGCCGGCAGATTTCCAGACTTTCCGCATTGGCCTGTTCGGGCTGGAAAAACTGCAGCATATCGAGCGCACCGTCAGCACGCTGGAGCAGGCGCTGGAGGAGGTGCTGGCGGAATAAGGGTTCCCGCCCACCCTTGCACCCAAGCCGCTTCGCTATTGTCGTCGCCAGACCTCGCCTTGCTCGCTAACCACCCAAGGCTTGTCAGCCGCGTCGATGCACACCCCGCCTACCCAACGCTGAGCAGGGTGCTGGTCGAGCCAGTGGCGCTGACCGGCCAGCACCTGTTCGGCGAGTGCGGTCAGCCGTAATGGCCGATGGGCCCAGGCGTCGCCCGGGCCTTCGCACAGCAGCGGGTAGGGTGTATGGAGCAACGGCTGCAGCAGGGCATGGAACATCATGTCGCCCAGGTAAGGGAGCGGCTCATCCTGCTGCATCAGTTGGCTAAACACGCGTCCGGCTGGCAGCTCCCCATGCGATGCCAGAACGCGCAGCAGCAGGCGTTCGGTCAGGCTCAAGCCGTCGCTGGCGCCCGGCAGCTCTTGCAGCTGGCGCGCCAGTGCTCGGCCCAACAGCGGCAAAGGCCGGTGCTGGCGGCCAGCAAGGGCGGCCCAGGCTTGGGGTTCAGCGGCGGTGTAGGCAGCCCAAGCCTGGCGCGCCAAGGTCAGTGCATCCTCACCCAGTGCGCGACGTTGTGGCCATAGCCAGGCCAGCAGATCCGGGGCCAGTTGGCCGATACCGATGAAGCGCTCTACGCCAGGGACCTGGTCGATTTCGATCAGCTCCAGGCGTCGCGGCAAACAGGGCAGGCTGGCGAGCACGCGGATCAGGAACAACTGGTCGTAAGCGTCGGCTTCGCACCACAGCACCAGCTGACTGTCGCCGTTCAAACCGGCCAATGCGGCCTGTTGTGCAGCCTGGCGCGGGGCGACAGCCTCGGCGCTGAGGTTGAACGCTTGCTGTATGTACGCGCTGCGCACCGGCCAGTACTGATCTTCCGGCAGGGCCGGCACCGGCCCCATCACCATGGGGTCGTCGAACATCTGGAAAGCGCCGGCAAACCCCGCAACCCGCAAGCTGTGGGCAATATCGTTACCGCAGCGCCAATGCTGCACAGCGGCTTCGTCATCGGCAGCGAAGCCAGGCTGGCGTGCGGCGAACGCCACGGCATCGGCATGCGCCTTGAGCTTGGGCCAGCTGGCGAAGCCGGCTTCGCGGGCCACCAGCCATTGGGTATCGGCAAGGCGATAATGGGGGCCAGGCAGGCCAAGGGTGCGCAACTGTTCCCGGGCGTCGTCGGCCTGGTGGTGCTTCAGGGCGTTGAGCAAACGCTTGGCGCGTTTGCGCAAAGCGGCAAGATCGAGCAGGCCATGGTGGCGGGATGCATGGATGGTGGGCATGCCAACTCCTTTGAGGCTCGGTCCGCCGACAAGCCTGGAGCTGGTACGGAAACAGGTTATCGCATGGCTCGGGTAACCCCTTTGCGCGGACCGCAGGCGCAGCCAGCGCCAGGGCCCGACTTTACCCGCATCGCGGCTTGGCTGGCAAACCCAGGCTTTCCCTGCCGACCCCGCCAACGCATGCGCTGCCAGGTACCGCGCGGGTTGCTGGGCGAGGCCCCGCATGCAGGCAACATCTGTTCGGTTACCGCCCACAAGCATGCCTGAGCACCTCAAGCCGGCGCCGCGCCGCTCCGATAGCAGCACACCCACCGTCGAATCATCGACCAGAAGTGGTGCCAACCAGGAGTACTGCCCGCATGCTTGCCAACTTGAAGATCCGCACCGGAATGTTCTGGGTATTGTCGCTGTTCAGCCTGACCCTGCTGTTTTCCACCCTCAGTGCCTGGCGAGCGGCGGTTGGCAGTGACCAGCAGATCACCGAACTGGACCAGACTGCGCACCAGTCGGACCGCTTGAACAATGCCTTGCTGATGGCTATTCGTTCCAGCGCCAACGTGTCGTCGGGCTTCATCGAGCAACTCGGCGGCCACGACGACAGTGCTGCCAAGCGCATGGCACTGTCGCTCGAGTTGAACGAAAAAAGCCAGAAGCTGGTCGACGAATTCGTCGAAAACAGCCGCGAGCCGGCCCTGCGCACTTTGGCGACCGAGTTGCAGGCGACCTTCGCCGAATACGCCGCCGCGGTGGCCGGGCAGCGTGAGGCCACCCGCCAGCGCTCGCTGGAGCAATATTTCAAGGTCAACGTTGACGCCGGTAACGCCATGGGCCGGTTGCAGGCGCTACGCCAGCAACTGGTTGGCGAATTGGGCCAGCGTGGCCAGCAGATCATGCTCGAGTCCGATCGCCGCCTGGCCCGTGCGCAGTTGCTCAGCCTCGGCCTGCTGGCGCTGACCTTGGCCCTGGCAGCCCTGTGCTGGGGCTTCATCGCCCAGCGAGTGCTGCACCCCTTGCGTGAGGCCGGCCAGCACTTCCAGCGTATTGCCGGGGGCGACCTGAGCGTGCCGGTGCAGGCACAAGGTAGTAACGAGATCGGCCAGCTGTTCCACGAGTTGCAGCGCATGCAGCAAAGCCAGCGCGACACCCTGGGCCAGCTCGGGCGCTGTGCCCGGCAACTGGACGAAGCCGCCACTGCGCTGGACGCGGTAACCGAGCAAAGCGCCAGCAACCTGCGCCAACAGGGGCTGGAGCTGGAACAGGCAGCCACTGCCGTGACCGAAATGACCACCGCCGTGGAGGAGGTTGCACGCAATGCGATCAGCACCTCGCAGACCACCAGCGAGTCCAATCAGCTAGCCACGCAAAGCCGCCGCCAGGTCAGCGACAATATCGACGGCACCGAGGCCATGACCCGCGAGATCCAGACCAGCAGTACCCACCTGGAGCAGTTGGTGGGGCAGGTGCGCGATATCGGCAAGGTGCTGGAAGTGATCCGCTCGGTCTCCGAGCAAACCAACCTGCTGGCGCTGAACGCCGCCATCGAAGCGGCGCGTGCCGGGGAGGCGGGCCGCGGCTTTGCCGTGGTGGCCGATGAAGTGCGTACGCTGGCCTACCGCACGCAACAGTCGACCCAGGAAATCGAGCAGATGATCGGCCGCGTGCAGGCCGGCACGGAAGCGGCAGTGGCGTCGATGCAGGCCAGCACCCACCGTGCGCAATCGACCCTGGACGTGACCCTGGCCTCGGGGCAGGTGCTGGAGGGTATCTACAGTGCGATTGGCGAAATCAACGAACGCAACCTGGTCATCGCCAGCGCCGCCGAAGAGCAGGCGCAAGTTGCGCGCGAAGTGGACCGCAACCTGCTGAACATCCGTGAACTGTCCAACCATTCGGCGGCCGGGGCGCAGCAGACCAGCGCTGCGAGCAAGGCACTGTCGGGCCTGGTGGGGGAGATGACGACCTTGGTCGGGCAGTTCAAGCTTTGAACGCCTTCGGCCCAGAACATTTACGAGCCTCGCAGAGATCGAGCGGCCCTCGCGCAGCGCTCGGTCTCTCGGCACGGGCCTGTCATCCAAAACTCAGCCGACATTTCCTACGTTACGCCGGGAAGTCCTGGACTTCTCGCAGAATCGGTTCCTCGCTAGCGTTCATGTCTTCAGTTTGCCGGAAGACAAGGACCTCTTCATGCACCACCCACCTCAAGGTCACAGGGCTTTCTGTCGCTACCGATTTCGCCTGAGCGCTGGGCAGCGCCGGAGTGCTGCAGTCGCTCGACAGCCTTGTCTCAAGGTGGTAGCCGGGGGTCCGCATGCCTAGCCAGTCCGATCTGCGGTTCAGCTTCGAGGCCCTGGCCGGCCGGGTTGAGTTCGAAGTGGTTTCGTTCGAACTCGAAGAGGCCATCAGCGCGCCGTTCCAACTGCACCTGGAACTGATCAGTTTCGACGCAGATGTCGACTTCGGCCTGCTGCTCGACAAGCCCGGGCTGTTCACGGTCTGGCGTGGCGAGCAGCCGCTGCGCCATGTGCACGGCCTGGTCAGCAGTTTCAGCCAAGGCGAGACCGGCAGGTTTCGTACCCACTACCACGCGTTGGTAGAGCCGCAGCTGGCCCGCGCCAGGCTGCGTTCGAACTGGCGCATCTTCCAGCACAAGACTGTGCCGCAGATTATTGAACTGATGTTGCAGCGCCAGGGCATCAACCGCTTCGAAATCAAGAGCCTCGGCGATCATCAGGTCCGCGAATTCTGCGTCCAGGCCGGTGAAACCGACCTCGACTTCATCGCCCGGCTGGCAGCCGAAGAGGGCTTTGTCTACCGCTTCGAGCACACGCCACAACAGCACCGCCTGGTCATTACCGATCGGCTGCTGGCGTTTGGCACTATCAGCCGGGGCGCGGTCCGGGCCGATGATCCACAAGCGGTAGATGAGGGTGATATCGGCCCCGACCACGTGCTGTATCACGCCAACAGCGGTGGTGATCAGGCCGTGCCGTGCCTGCGGCGCCTGCGTTACAGCGAGCAGGTCCGCAGCACCCGGCAGGTGCTGCGGGACTACACCTTCACCCACCCGCGCTACCGCCAGGAGCATCGGGCCGCTGACAGCAGCATCCCCCATCAAACGCTGGCCTACGAGCGTTTCGACTACCCTGGGCGCTACAAGCGGGACGCGGTCGGCGTACCGTTCACGGCCACGCGCCTCGCGGCGCTGCGCCACGACGCGCATGTTGCCGAGGTGCAGGGCGATGATGTGCGCCTGCAACCAGGGTTGAGTTTCACGCTTGTCGGGCACCCGCGCGCAGACCTGAACGTGCATTGGCGGCCGATCCGCGTGCACCATGAAGGCGTGCAGTTCACCAGCCTGCAGGAAGAGGCAGGCAGCGCCGACCAGGGCACCCGCTACGTGCAGCGTGCCATGCTGGTGCCGGGCACCCGCGAATGGCGCCCGGCACCCCTGGCCAAACCCCGTATCGATGGCCCGCACATGGCCACCGTGGTCGGCCCGCCCGGCGAAGAGATCTACTGTGACGAGTGGGGCCGGGTCAAGGTCAGTTTTCCCTGGGATCGGGAGAGCAAGGGCAATGAGTTCAGCTCTTGCTGGGTCCGGGTTTCGCAAAGCTGGGCAGGCGGCAGTTGGGGCTCGATGGCCATCCCGCGCATTGGCCAGGACGTGATCATCCAGTACGTCAATGCCGACCCCGACCAGCCGCTGATCATCGGGCGTACCTACTGCGGTGATCAGCTTCCGCCGTATGACCTGCCGGAGCACAAAACACGCATGACCATCAAGAGCCAGACCCACAAGGGCAATGGCTTCAATGAGCTGCGCTTCGAGGACGAACTGGGCAGGGAGGAGGTGTTCATTCATGCCCAGCGCGACTACAACACGGTGGTCGGCAACGACGAAACCACGCGTGTCGGGCGCAATCGGCTGGAGCAGGTGGGCAATGATCAGCAACTTAGCATCGGTAACCACTATCGCCAGGAAACCGGGGGCAACCACAACCAGTTCATCGGGCAGAACTGCCAGGTCGAGATCAAGCATGACCTGACGCACCGGGTCGGTAACAACCGCAGTGAAGCGACCCTGGGCTGTCAGCAGGTTCTCGTCGGCAAGGACAGCGCCTTGGTGGTCAAAGGTGCTCAACGGGTTGAAGTCGGCAATGGCATGCAGCAGCGCACTACGGTGTATCAGCTGCATGCCAGTGAGCGCATAGAGTTGAAAACCCCAGGTGGCTGCATCGTGCTGGACCGGCGCGGTATCACGCTCAATGGCCAGACGCTGAACCTGTTGGGGCAAACCCAGGCGACTGCGCAGGGGGCAGGCAGCGCTACGTCGCTGACATTGACGCCGAACGCTGCCAGCACCTGTGAGGGAAAGCTCTGATGACGGCTGATGAACTGGCCAACGTGATCGAACAGCAGCATGCGCCCACCCTGTACAGCTATGTGTTGGTCGACCCCCTTGCCCCTGAGGACAAAGGCGATCCAGCCTTGCTCGCCCAGCTTCGCGAGGCCTTGGGGGCGAGCGCTTTGATGCATGTATCCAGGCCCGACCTGGCGCATGTGCCGCACCTGCATCCGGTACTGGTGTGCCTGGCTGTACCCGGGGCGCTGCCCAGCCGCGCAGTATTGGAATTGACCGCCCGGGCAGCCGTGCGTGGGTTGTTTCAGCCAAGGCGCTACGTATGCGGCTGGGTGTTCAGTGGACAGCCAGCGGCCGACATCGCAGTTCACCTCAGTCGCTTGTGCCGGTTACCCGACAGGGCCCAGGCACTGAGCTTCTATCCGGTCTACGAGCCGATACGCCTCGAGCTGCTTGCGGCATCGTTCAAGCAAGGGGAGCGTGCGCCGTGGTGGCCCATCAGCCGCTGGTTGTTCCTCAACAGCAGTGGGCAGTTGCTGAACCTCAAGGGGCAGAGCGGGCAGCGCTGTCTGCTGCCCGCGTCTGCCTGGCGCATGCAAGCGGATGGAGCATTGGTCGAGCGCGTATTGCGGAGCTTGAGCGCTCTGCGAGCAGGCGTGAACAATACCTTTCAGTGTCAGATACCGTCGTTTGCGGCTGTACGAGCCGGCAACCATATCCAGGAAGCACGCGCCTTGGGCTTGACCAACCCGGAAGATATCGTGGTGCTGGCCCTGCACCAGCTGTGCATTCATCCCCAGCTAACCTCCCTTGCCGCCGTGCGCGGCCTGATAGATGTAGCCTGCCAAGAGCAGCGCGCGCTAGCGCCGTTGCTTGCCCGCTACTCCGAGGCGCATTGGCGGCACCTGATCCAATCCCTGCCGGAAGCGGAGCGCCTTGCATGACCATCAGTCAACGAATCGCCCTGGCTGTCGCTGAAGCCGGGCTGCCGCATGACCACTGCATGTCTTGTCAGCGCCAGGGGCTGCCCATTCTGCCCCTGCGCCGTGCGCTGGTCCCGGATACCCGACCGGAGTGCGTCACTACCGTGGCGGGGCATTTGCACATCTGCGCCAAGCCTGGCCTGCGCACGTTACGCATGGGCTACCTGTATGTCTTGCTTGACCAGCAGGTCTGGCAAGCCTACGCCGTCAGCGCACAGGGCCATCTGCGACGCTTTGACCCCTATGCGCCCCCAGCTGGCCCACCTGGGCCACTGCCGGAAAAATGTGCGCAGGAAAACCACGATATTCCCGCGGCCTTCGTCACGATCGACACCGACAAATACAACAGTGCCTGGCTGGCCTTTTCCAGTGATGCCTGGCCGGTGAGCGTGCTGAACGCCTACAAGCAAGGCGTGGCACCAAGGCACCGCTTCGTAGGGATTGATCTGACCCAGGCGCGTACCCATCCGCAATTGCTGGGCCTGGCGATGACGGCCGACCAGTTGCAAGTTGACAACCTGGTGTTCGAATACAGCCAGCAGGCGTGCGCACCGTTCGACAGCGTGCATGGTTTCCACAGTCGTTGGCTGCGCAGGTTTGCCCTGCGTGGTTACGTGGTCAATGCATCGGACCGCCACCAGTTGGCAAACGGTGTGTTGGCGCTGGTGCTGGACGACACCGTAGGTCTCATCCAGGAATATAACCACCAGCGGCTGAGCTGGGTAGTGAAGCGCCAGGTCTGGCGTGAGGACCCACTACGCGCGTACCAGTTGCAGACGTCGCAGATAGTACAGGTGATCCGCGCCACGCACCGGGAGTGGGCGGCACAAGGGGTGCCGTCGCTGCAGCCGGTGACCGGCGACGGGCCACCAATTTTCGTGGACCCGGCAGTCGAGCGACAGCGTTTGGTCGAGCGTGCGCAGCTGGAAAGTGATGCCCGTCTAGAAGAGCGCTACCACGAGCCGCAGCGGGCTGCTTTCCAAGCTGAGCACGAGGCGCAGGATGCCGAGTTCCAGCGCTACATCGACCAGGACGCGCAGGCCTATGTTGCATTATTCGATACCCCGATGTTCAAGGTGGCCGAGCGCCACGACTATGACGGCCGTGATCGCGAGTCCGGTGTGGCCTATACCAAGACCATGGGACTGTGCTTGGGCGGTGGTGTCACAGAGGCCGTGGTGGCCAGCCTTGAACCCCGCCAGCCCCCAGCCGGTACCAGCGAACGGCTGTGGCAGGTATGGCTACAAAACCCCGACAGCCCTCCCTACCGCGCGCTGCTGATGCGTGACAACGCTTTGCTGGCCGCGCTGTTACCCAGTTTTTCAGGCGACCAGGCAATCAACTGGAACGACAGCGACAAGCTCTTTGGCATGTTGAGCAAGGTCATCGCCAGCGACGATGCCGGTTTACGCATGCGAAATAGCTTGAAGCAGGCCATCGCCGAAACGCAGAGCGCGGTGAATGCCGCCAGTCAACGCCTGGCGCCTAGCCTCGGGCCTGGCATCCACAACGCTGTTCGGCACCTGAACAGCGCAACCCAGTTTCTTTACAACGGGGTGCAACTGATCGAGCTTGAAGTGAAGATGAAGCTGGGCGAGTACTACGCCTTGCAGAGTGCGCACTTGCGCCAGCTGCAGCACCGCGCAAATGCCTCCCTCGCTGAGGCGAGAGACCGTATGTATCGCAGTGTCGATGACTTTGAAGTCGGTTCGTTCAAGGCGATGCGCAAGGTCCGGCCGATCCTGCAGCACGGGTTGATGAGCCTTGCGCTGCTCGACCCTCGGCTGACCAACACCGTGATCAGTGTCACGGTCTGGGTCGAGGGCACGGCTGCGCAAGTGCATGGCCGGTTAGTCGAAGCGGCCAGCATCAAGCTGACTCAGGCGAGCAGCGCGGCGCACGCGGCCATGGTGGATATCTCGGTCGCGGCAGGTACCCTCGACAGCAATGCCCGCAAGTTGCTTGACGGGATGAAGATAACTGCGCACCAGGCCAGCCAGCTGGTGCGTGGCGGTTTCTCAGGCCTGCGCGGGGTTGCAGGCAGTTGGGAGGTACTACTCGGGATCGGTGGGTTGTATTTGCAGTATGACAGCCTGAACAGGAATCAAGAAAAGGCCGAGGCAGAGATTGGGCCTAAGGCGTACGAGGCCAAATTGGCGCTGCAGGGTTCGCAACTGGGTATGCTTGGGGGGCAAATCGAATTGGTGGGGCTTGTTCTGCGAACGAGCATTCGTCATTTGCAAGCGCCCTGGGCGAGGGGGGCCGCCGTTGTAGGAGGTTTCCTCATAAGTCTGGGCGCATTGATAAGTTCTGTGGCTGGGGTGTTTGACGTTGCCCAAGCGTTCGCCGCATCAAAACGCGCCGTCAAGTCGGGTAGCATTCTGTCGAGCAAACAATACGCTCTATCAGGCGTGCTTTATCTTGGTGGCTCTGCAGCGTTTGCACTGGCGGTCGCGTCACCTTTGATTGCAGGGCCTTTGGGCGTTGCCATAGTACTGACACTCTCCGCTTACACTTATAGAAGACTGGCGGAAAACAACGAGCTCAACCCTCTTGAGTTATGGCTCAGTCGTAGTTTGTTTGGCAAGGGTGGCGAAATTCCTAGCGTTCGTTGGGATTCGGTGGAGTGGGCAGATATAGCCATGGCGGAGCTTAATGCTGCAACGCTTGGACTTCAAATTGGAGTGAATTTCGACTCGGTTCTGGTCAGCGATATCGCAATGCGCAAAGTCGGTGGGGTGGCCGGCTTGGTTGTTGAGCAAAAGATAAAATTTCAAATTAGCTTGCCCCGGTATGACGAGGTCAATTCAGGGTACGATTGGGCGTTACTAGTACATCGCGCAGGTGATGGTGAGTTTCCTGACTGCCTTAGCGGAGAGTTGGTGGCATCCGGCAGCCATAATTTTGATTGCCCGGAGCTTCTCTCTCAAACAAACAAGTTTTTAAATTTCGCCGCTCCACGTTTTCCTGACTATCGCCCCGATGTTTCATTGATGAAAAGTGTGCATGCGCATCCAGAAAGCGCGCCGTCATTAGAATTGACTGGTGTGATAGCGCTCATGCCGACCGCTGGTGCGCACACCATTAAATCGGCCACGCTGACGGTTGCGTATTGGCCAGATAAAAATATTTCAAGCGCACGCCTCGAAAGTCGGGTGCAGGCGGAGAATGCATGAGCGTCAAGTACAGACCATTAGCATATCGGCAATTGGGTTGGAGTCATGATTTACCCGGTATCGAAGAAAGGCCAACGTTCAAGCATGAACCACAAAAAATTAACCCTCCACCCAATTATTACGATGATGTCTATTTGGAGTTGCCAAGGGCTACTGTTCGTCCGCGGGGGCTAGGTGCGCTGATAGGCTCTGCCGCTCTTATTGCGGGTGGTGGGATGACGTTGTTCACGTATTGGCTGGTTTTCGATAATTGGCAGGGGGACTGGATAACGAATATTGTTATCTTGCTTGCGCCGCTACTCGTGGCGTGGGTGCTATCGCCCTACATCAAGCTTGATTTTGTGCTTCCAAGAGACGAGCCCATTCGTTTCAATAGGCTGCGTCGAAGAATTTATCTTTACCAATACAGGTTCAATCGATTCTTTGTTTTCAGCCGAAAGCATTGGGGCGTGAAACCCGTTGCCTACAACTGGGATGACGTTACCGCCGAGGTTTACCGGATCTACGCCCCCGGCCACGGCGGTCTGATCGAAAACGTCATGCTGTCGGTCCGTAACCCGGAAACCAACGAAGTCATTGACCGCGTGTTTTTCAGCCACGACCTCTACCACGGCGAGGCCTACTGGGCCATCGCCAGACTGTTCATGCAGCAAGGCCCCGAGGCCCTTCCGAAGTTCGTAAACCCCGCGCGAGACTGGAATGATGATGATGGCCTGAGCCACATGCACTGCCTGGCGCCGAAGGTTTACTGGCCAGTGGCGATTGATCGCGAATCACGTACCGCACCGCACGTAGGCGAAGCGCGATGAAACCTGTTGTGCTTGTCGGTCATCGACATCTCTGCCCATTGCATGGCGCTAACCAGGTCGAGAGCGGGAGTGCTGGGTATACATTCAACGGCAGCGCAGTGGCCAGGGTGGGGGACCGGACTACCTGCGGTGCGGTAATCGAAAGCGGGGCCGAGCACTTCCTGATCGAGGGGGCTGCTGTCGCGCGCAAGGGGGACAGGACTGATCATGGCGGCGTGCTGGATGAAGGCGATGCAGGCTGGTTGCTGGAGTGAGGCGATTTGCGCGCACTGCATGGCTGGCGTGCATCACCGCCCAGTCTTGCTGATCTTTTTGCCGGTCTGCGCAGCCACTTCCAGCGCCTGGCCGTCCCGCTGCTTGCCTTGGCGTGCCAGGCCCTCAAGCTGGGGTATCAGCATGCCTTCCGGCAAGTGCCGCCAGAACCGCCCCGGCATGTGCAGGCGCAGGGCATCAGGGTTGAGGCGGGCAGGGTTGAACGTATGGCGGTAATAGGTACGCCATAGCTCGGCCCCCGGGTCCTCGGCACTGCGCGCCCACTGCCGCCATTGCGCCGGGCAGCGTCGTTGATAGTCGAACCCGGCACCGTCGAAGCGAATGCCATCCTGAGGCGTAGCGATCAGCCAGCGCAACTTGCCCAGGCGGTCGGCAAAGTGTGCACTGGCGCTCTGAAGAACGTCATGTGCCGGCTCGTGGTAAGCCACCAGGTCCAGTTGCAACTGCCCGGCCACCGCTTCGGGCAGCGGCACGAAGCGCACAAAAGCATGCAAATGATGGGCTTCGCGCGTTACCTGCTTGATGCGCCGTTGCAACTCACTGCCCAGGCGGTCCCCTGCCAGCATTGCCGTGCGGTCGCCGTGGGCGACACGCCACAGCACTTCGTACAGCAGGTTCCAGCGTTGCTCGCCACGGTAGCGAGAGGCCAGTTCCAACTGCCCCAACAACTGGGCCGGGACTTTGGCCCGGAAGGGGCCAGGGCCGGCAGGCAGCGCTGCGGGTACAGCCAGCAAATCCGCCATGGGGCCCTGGTTCCAGGTGATTTCCGAAGGGTCGATGCCATGCCCCAGCAACACCCGCGCCTGTTGACGCCATGTGGCGAACAGGTCGTCGCAGTCGAGCGCAATCACCCCCACAACCCCATTTGCACCGGCGCCTGCGGTTCGCGCAGGCGTGCACGCAGCAAGCCGCTGCGCAGTTCGGCCTGTGCCGGGCGGTAATCGCTGGTGACGATGAACGGGCGGGCCTTGTCCAGCACGCAGCGCAGCTGAATCAGGTCGTCATAGCGGATACGCCGTTCCCGGCGCAAGGCCACCAGGCGCTGCACGCTGCGCAGGCCAATGCCGGGGATGCGTGCCAGCAGCGCCGGCTCGGCGCGGTTCACGTCCAAGGGGAATACCTCGCGGTTGGCCAGCGCCCAGGCCAGCTTGGGGTCGATGTCCAGTGCCAGGTTACCGTGCTGGCCCAACAGCTCACCCGCCTTGTAGCCATAGCCCCGGAGCAGGAAGTCAGCCTGGTACAGGCGGTGCTCGCGCAACAGTGGGGGGGCGGCCAACGGCACGCTGCCTGGGCTGTCGGGGATCGGGCTGAACGCGGAGTAGTACACCCGCTTGAGGCCGTAACCCTGGTAAAGCGATTCGGCATTGCGCAACAAGGTGCTGTCATCGGTGCTGTCGGCACCGACGATGACCTGGGTACTTTGCCCCGCCGGGGTAAAGCGCGGTGCCCTGGGTTCATTGGCTACGGCTTGCTGCCCCTGGTGAATGACGCCCATGGCCTGGCGAATGGTGTGTGCCTGCTTTTCAGGCGCCAGGCGCTTGAGGCTGTCGTCGGTCGGCAGCTCGATGTTGACGCTGAGCCGGTCAGCCAGGCGCCCGGCTTCTTCGATCAGCAGCGGGTCGGCGTCGGGGATGGTCTTCAGGTGGATGTACCCGCGGAAGTTGTGTTCTTCGCGCAACAGCCGGGCCACGCGGATCAGCTGCTCCATGGTGTAGTCCGCCGAACGGATGATGCCAGAGCTGAGGAACAGGCCGCTGATGCAGTTGCGCCGATAGAAATCCAAGGTCAGGCGCACTACCTCTTCCGGGCTGAAACGTGCCCGAGGCACGTTGCTGGAGCGGCGGTTGACACAGTACTGGCAGTCGTACAGGCAAAAATTGGTCAGCAGCACCTTCAGCAGCGACACGCAGCGGCCGTCGGGCGTATAGCTGTGACAAATACCCATGCCATTGGTAGCACCCAGGCCATCGCCACCGCGCGAATTGCGCTTGGGCGCGCCGCTGCTCGCGCAGGAAGCGTCGTACTTGGCAGCGTCGGCCAGAATACCGAGTTTGGCGATGAGTTGCATGAGGGCGTCTCGCTGTACTGAATATTCATACAGTATTTTGAGATCTTACGGATTGCAAGAGGTTGTGCGCCATACCCGACTACATTCGTCAGAAACATCCCTATTGCTGGGCCACGGCCCACAGCTGCTGGCGAAGCCAGCGCCGCAAGGGGTCGGCATGGGTACGCGCATGCCAGATCTGCATCACCTCCACCGGCGGCAGCTCCAGCGGTAGCGGGAACATGCGCAGGTCCTCGTCACGGTCGGTAGCTTCGAGGGCCAGCGAGCGCAGGCAGGTCAAAAGCAGGTCGGTACCCCGCAGCAAGCGCATGGGTGCGATGAAGCTGGACAGGCCAGCCACCACCCGGCGTTGCTTGCCCTGGCTGTGCAGGGCGCGATCAACCAGCCCATCAAGGTCACCGGTCAGGGTGGTGAGCAGATGGTCACTGGCCAGAAAGGTGTCCAGGTCCAGGCCGCTATCCAGGCCTGGATGGCTGCGCGAGGCAAGCACTACGAACTGCTCCCTGAGCAGCCGCTGCTGGTGGAAGGTGTCGGGCAGGTCGGTGTAGAAGCCGGCGACAGCCAGGTCACAGGTGCCTTTTTCCAGCGCTTCTCGGGGTAACGCGCCCCGGGTGTTGTGTGTAACCAGCGTCAGGTTGGGCGCTTGGCTGCGCAGTACCGGTAACAGCCTGGGCAGCAGTGTCTGCTCCACATAATCGGTGCTGTACAGGTGTATGCGGGCAGGGCGGGCGAGAAAGTCTTGCCCCTCGCAGCGTTCATAGAAGCCTTCCAGGCCCGTTACAAGGCGTTCTACGTCCGGCGCCAACTCATGGGCACGCGGTGTGGGGGTAAGCCCTCTGGGCGCACGCACGAACAGGGGGTCGCCAAGCTGGTCTCGCAATTTGCCGAGCTTGTGGCTGAGTGCGGGCTGGCTGAGCGCCATACGTTGGGCGGCGAGCGTGGCGCTGCGCTCCTGGTAAAGCACATGGAACAGATAGAGCAGGTTCAAGTCCTTGTTGGCGATATTCATATTCCGAATGGCAGCCATGATCACTTTAGAATTATCGAATCATAGCCGTAGCGGTAGGATTCCCCCAGTGATGACTGACCCGGAGCTGCCAATTACACCTTGCGCTCCGCCACTTTGGTATTGCAGGCGCTTGCCTGATCAGGAGTTGACGCATGAAGAAGCTGACCACACTGGCGCTGGCAGTCACCGGCGCTTTGCTTGCCGGTGGTGCCCAATCGGCGCCCAAAGGCGAAGTACTGGTGCTGCTGTCCAGCGAACACCAGCTGCCGTTGCAGAACGGCGAACACTACGCCACCGGCTATTACCTCAATGAGTTCGGTGTGCCCGCCGACCAATTGCTCAAGGCTGGCTACCGCCTGGTGCTGGTGACACCCAAGGGTAATGCCCCGCGCGTGGATCCGCGCTCGGTCGACCCACAGTATTTCGCCGGTGATGCAGCAGAGATGCGCCGGATTGAACAGGTGGTGCAGGGGCTGCCAGACATCGGCGATACCCTGTCGGTGAAAGAAGTGCTGGCTGGCGACCTCGATCGCTATGCCGGGCTGTTCATCCCCGGCGGCCACGCGCCTTTGATCGACTTGGCCAACAACCCGGATGTCGGCGCCTTGTTGCGGCATTTCCACCAGGCAGGCAAACCCACTGCGGCTATCTGCCACGGCCCAATCGCTTTGCTGTCGGCGCAGCAGGACCCGGTTGGCTACCAGGCCGCGCTGGCGCGTGGCGAGCGGGCGGCAGCCAGAGACTGGGTGTATCAGGGCTACAAGATGACTATCTTCTCTGACCCAGAGGAGCAGGTGTTCGAGCGTTCGCTCAACGACCAGCGCTTGTTGTTCTACCCGGCGAACGCGATGGCGGCGGCCGGCGGCGACATGGGTTATGCCAAGGCCTGGCAACCGAATGTGGTGGTGGATCGCGAGTTGATTACCGGGCAGAACCCGTTCTCGGACAAGGCCCTGGCCAAGGCGTTGCTGAAAAAACTCGGTGAGCGCGCGAAGCTCACGGCCGAGGCCAACTGAAGCGCAAGCGGCCAGCCCAAGCAGAAGGGGCGCCACAGTGGCGCCCCTTCTTGTTTACCGCTTAGGCTTCAGCGTCCCAAGGACGATCACCTTTTTCATCCTTGACGCGGGTCGGCAGGCCCATCACGTCCAGCGCCTTGAGGAACGGCTCGGCTGGCAGCTCCTCGACGTTGACCATGCGTTTGGCATCCCACTCGCCACGGGCAACCAGCAGGGCCGCAGCCACTGGCGGTACGCCTGCGGTGTAGGAGATGCCCTGGCTGTCGGTTTCGGCGTAGGCCTCTTCGTGGTCGGCCACGTTGTAGATGAACACTTCGCGCGGTTGACCGTTCTTGGTGCCTTTGACCAGGTCGCCGATGCAGGTCTTGCCGGTGTAGCCCGGGGCCAGCGAGGCCGGGTCTGGCAGCACGGCCTTGACCACTTTCAGCGGCACCACTTCCAGGCCTTCGGCCGTTTTCACCGGCTGCTCGCTGAGCAGGCCAAGGTTTTTCAGCACCGTGAACACATTGATGTAGTGCTCGCCGAAGCTCATCCAGAAGCGTACGTTCGGCACGTTGAGGTTCTTCGAAATCGAGTGAACTTCGTCATGGCCGGTGAGGTACAGGTTTTGCGAGCCGACCACCGGCAGGTCGTCGGTACGCTTGACTTCGAACATGGTGTTGCTGGTCCATTGGCTGTTCTGCCAGCTCCACACTTGCCCGGTGAACTCGCGGAAGTTGATTTCCGGGTCGAAGTTGGTGGCGAAGTACTTGCCATGCGAACCGGCATTGACGTCGAGAATGTCGATCGAATCAATGCTGTCGAAATACTGTTGCTGCGCAAGTTTTGCGTAGCTGTTGACCACACCCGGGTCAAAGCCGACCCCGAGAATGGCGGTAATGTTCTTTTGTTGGCACTCTTCGAGGTGTTTCCACTCGTAGTTGCCGTACCACGGCGGGGTCTCGCAGATCTTGCCCGGCTCTTCGTGGATGGCGGTGTCCAGGTAGGCGACACCGGTATCGATGCAGGCACGCAGCACCGACATGTTGAGGAAGGCGGAACCGACGTTGATCACGATCTGCGACTCGGTCTCGCGGATCAGCGCCTTGGTGGCCTCGACATCGAGGGCATTGAGCGAGAAGGCCTGGATGTCGGCGGGAACCTTGAGGCTACCCTTGGCCTTGACGCTGTCGATGATGGCCTGGCATTTGGAGATGTTCCGTGACGCGATAGCGATACGACCCAGTTCGTCGTTATGCTGCGCGCACTTGTGGGCCACCACCTTGGCGACACCTCCTGCACCAATGATAAGAACGTTCTTCTTCAATTTACCTGTTGCTCCTTACTTGGGAAGCCGGCCTTACGACAGGCTGGAAACGTAGTCTTCAAAACCGAACTCACGGACGACCTCGACGCTGCCGTCGAGTTGCTTGACCGCGATGGACGGCATTTTCAAACCGTTGAACCAGTTTTTCTTGACCATGGTGTAACCGGCCGTATCTACGAACGACAGGCGATCGCCAATGGCCAATGGGCGGTCGAACTGGTACTCACCGAAGATGTCACCGGCCAGGCACGATTTGCCGCAGACCATGTAGGTGTGCTCGCCGTCGTTGGGGGCCATCTTGGCGTTCAGGCGGTAGATCAGCAGGTCGAGCAGGTGCGCTTCGATCGAGCTGTCGACCACGGCCAGGTGCTTGCCGTTGTACAAGGTGTCGAGCACGGTCACTTCCAGCGAGGCGCTGTTGGTGATGGCGGCTTCGCCAGGCTCCAGGTACACCTGCACCCCGTAGGTTTGTGCGAAGGCCTTGAGGCGCGCGCAGAAAGCGTCTACTGCGTAGTCTTCACCGGTGAAGTGGATGCCGCCGCCCAGGCTGACCCACTCGACCTGGTGCAGCAGGTGGCCGAAGCGCTCTTCGATGTGCGTGAGCATCTTGTCGAACAGGCCGAAGTCACCGTTCTCGCAGTTGTTGTGGAACATGAAACCAGAGATCTGGCCGATCACCTGCTCGATCTTGGCCGGGTCCCATTCGCCCAGGCGGCTGAACGGCCGGGCCGGGTCGGCCAGCAGGTAGTCGGAGCTGCTGACCTGCGGGTTGACGCGCAGGCCACGCACCTTGCCTTCGGACTGGTCGGCAAAGCGTTGCAGCTGGCCGATCGAGTTGAAGATGATCTTGTCGCAGTTCTCGAGCATTTCCTCGACCTCGTCGTCGGCCCAGGCCACGCTGTAGGCGTGGGTCTCGCCGGCAAACTTCTGGCGGCCGAGCTTGAGCTCGAACAGGGAAGACGAGGTGGTGCCGTCCATGTACTGCTGCATCAGGTCGAATACCGACCAGGTGGCAAAGCACTTGAGGGCGAGCAGTGCCTTGGCACCGGAGTGTTCGCGCACGTAGGCGATCTTCTCCATGTTGCTGAGCAGCTTGGTTTTATCGATGAGGTAGTACGGCGTCTTGATCATTTAAAGGCCCCCGGCCAGGCCGGCCAAAAAAAGGACACGCATTGTGCCTTCCCTTGCCGCAGATCGAAAGGGCGCAGGGCATTTTTCCTTTGCGTGGCTGCCACTGCCGGGCAGAGTCGCCGGCAGTGTCGGGTTCAGTGATACACGGCAAAGGAAACAGACAGATGACAGCCCGTATCAGTCGACCTGTCGCAACCACGCCTGTATCTGTTCCAAAGTGGCGGTAGCACCCCCGCATACCACCACCAGCACGTTCGGGTAACGCGCCATGGCGCTGGCGTCATAGGCCAGCGCCAACGCGGCGCCACAGGCGGGCTCCACCAGTAGCCGATGGTCTTGCAGAAAGCGCTCGCAAGCCTGCAGCGCGGCACGGTCGCTGACCAGGTGGCTGTGTACCGGTTGCCGACGCGTACAGGCCAGCGCCTGTTCGGCCACCCGCTTGGCACCCAGCGAGCCGGCGATCGAGGCAATGCGCGGCAACGCCACGGTGTGTCCGGCTTGCATGGCCGCGTGCAGCGAGGCAGCGCCGGTCGTCTCCACGGCCAGCACCGGCACGTCCGCCCAGCCATTGCGTTGCAGCCCCTCGACCACGCCGCTGAGCAGCCCGCCACCCCCCACCGACAGCACGACCGCATCGGGCTTGAAGCCGGTCGCAACCACTTCGTCGACCAGGCTGGCATGCCCGGCCCACAGCAGCGGGTCGTCGAAGGGGTGAATGAAGGCATCGCCAGCGCCTACCAGGGTCAGTGCCAGTTCGTTGGCTTCCTGCCACGAGCTGCCGTGTACCAGTACCTTGGCATTTTCCAGGCGCAGCAGCTCCTTGGCCCGTTCGGTGGTGGTCTCGGGCACCACCACGGTCACCGGCACCCCCAGTTTGCGCCCGGCGTAGGCCACCGCCAGGCCGGCATTGCCCCCCGAGGACGACACCAGGTGCCTGGCACCCCGCGCGTAGTGAACCTCGCAGGCGTGGCCCACCCCGCGCAGCTTGAACGAGCCACAAGGCTGCAGGGCGTCAAGCTTGAGCCAGATGTTGCGCCCGGCAGCCAGCGACAGCGGGCGTGATTCGATCAGGGGCGTAGGGATGTGCAAGGTCATAGGCTGGCTCCGCGCAGTTGTTCGAGGTAGTTGTAGATGGTGTAGCGGGTCACGCCGAGTGCGCTGGCGGCCTTCTCGACGCCGCCCTTGACAATGAACAGGCCACGCTCCTGCATCACGCGCACAGCTTCGAGCTTGGCCTGCTTGTTCATTCGCCCTTGGCCGTTGCGCTGCAGTGCGCCCTGGATGATCTCGCTCATCAGCAGCGCCATGTCGGCAGGCTCGTTGGCGGTCGGCGTAGCGCCCAGGGGCTGGAAGTGCTGGAGGAACTGCATGGCCGCATCCAGGCCGGTAACATCGGTGTTCACGCACAGGCTGGCAAACGGGTGCCCGCTGCTGTCGCGGAATATCGCGGTGGCGCTGCGCAGCGTGCGGCCCTTGAGGGTAGTGGGGTAGTCGGGCAGCACCACCGGCTCACAACCCTGCTGGTCGGCCGAGGCCCGCATCAGTGCCTTGAAACCCTGATCCTGTTCCGGGGCGGCAAGGATCGGGCTGCCGATGCTGCGACCGGAAAGGTGGCCATTGACGATAGCCACCACCGAGTGCTCGGGGTGGTCGAGGTCGTGCAGGAGGATTTCCATGTTGCGCGCGGCAACGCTGCCCAAGGCCTGGATGGCGGCCTTGAGCACGGTGAGGGTGAGCTGGCGCTCGGCAGTGGGTGTCATGGGCAACGAGCCGCTAAAATCAACGATTTGTGTATATTTACACGAATCGTTGATTTTAGCGACGGTTGCCTGAAGGGCGTTGCCGTGGGGGGGTCAACCCAGCGCGGGGGTGCGCGGCGGCACAATGCGGCGCGAACCGGTCGCTTCAAAGGCGGCCGCAAAGGTCAGCAGGGCATTGTCGCTGTAGGCCCGCCCGGCGAAGGTCAGGCCCACCGGCATACCGATGTCGGCCATGACGCCCATCGGTACGGTCACGGTCGGTACGCCAAGGTGGCGGATCGCCAGGTTGCCATTGGCCACCCAGACGCCGTTGCTCCAGGCGATGTCTGCCGATACCGGGTTGACGTCGGCATCCGCCGGGCCGACATCGGCCACGGTGGGGAACAGCACGGCGTCCAGGCCTTGGGCGTCCATCCAGTCTTCCAGGTCCAGCTTGCGGGTCCGCTCCAGGCCGCGCAGCCCATCGGGCAGGGTCTCGATCTGGTCCCAGGTCTTCAGGCCACGCTTGGCCATGTTGACGTATTCGTCCATGCCGGCTGCCAGGTCGTCCTCGCGGTTGGGCAGGGTGCCCGGGTCGTGCGGGAAAATCTGAGGGCCATCGACATCCGCCAGGCGGTTGAGCTTGGGGTCGCCATTGGCGCGCAGGAAATCATCGAAGCCCCAGCCCGACAGCTCCCAGAGCTCGTCGTGCAGGAATTCCTTGCTGACGATGCCGCGGTTGTACACCGTGGGTGCACCGGGGCGGTCCCCTTCGCAGTTGGACACCAGCGGGAAATCGACTTCCTCCACTTGCGCGCCGGCCGCTTCCAGGGCCTGACGGGCCTGTTGCCACAGGGCGATAACGCTCGCGCGGGTGTGGATGCGCTGGCCGGTAGGGCCCCCGATACCGGGCTTTTGCGAAGTGCCGGCTGCGTCGTCGGCATTGATGTACATGCGCGGCACGCCGAAGCGCTTGCCCTTGAGGGCGCCGGCATCGGCGGCCAGGTCCAGGTACGACGCCGGGCGCACCGCCGAGGCCGCAGGGATGGGCACCCAGGGCTGCAGGCGCCACAGGTCGCCACGCTTGTCGGGGTCATCGGCGACCACGACGTCGAGTACCTCCAGCAGGTCGGCCATGGTGCGCGCATAGGGCACCACCACATCCATGGTCGGGGTCAGCGGCCAGTTGCCGCGCACCGAAATCACCCCACGCGAGGGCGTGTAGGCGCACAGGCCATTGTTCGAGGCGGGGCCGCGGCCACTGGACCAGGTTTCTTCGGCCAAGCCAAAGGCGCTGAAACTGGCGGCGGTAGCCGTGCCGGCGCCGTTGGACGAGCCCGAGGCGAACGGCGCGGTCAGGTAATGGGCGTTGTACGGGCTTTCGGCGCGGCCATACACACCGCGCTGCATGCCCCCGTTGGCCATGGGCGGCATGTTGGTCTTGCCCAGGCATATGGCCCCGGCGGCGCGCAGGCGCTCGATGGTGAAAGCGTCGCGCTGGGCCACCAGGTCTTTGAAGGCCGGGCTGCCCGATGCCGCAGTCAGGCCTTTGACCAGGTAGCTGTCCTTGGCGGTGTAGGGAATGCCGTCCAGCGGGCTCAGCAGCTGGCCATTGGCGCGGCGGGCATCGGAGGCCTCGGCTTCTTGCAGCGCCTGCGGGTTGCGCACCACTACGGCGTTCAGGGCGGTGGCCGTGTCGGCGCCGTCATAGGCATCAATGCGGGCCAGGTAGGCCTTGACCAGCTCGACCGCCGTCGTGCGGCCCGATTCGAGCGCGTCGCGCAGCTCGGCAATGGAAACCTCGGTTACCTCGATCATGCGTTCACCAAACAATGTACAGGTGGGGGCTATTGCGGGGAGTGTACAAGAAGGGCTACGCCGACGCAGGTTTGCGCAGGGGCAAATGGTTTTGTGCAGGTGGGCATTGTCATGCCCGAGTACGCGGCAGGCATTGGCAGAGGCGGCCCTGTATCACCACAGGGCCACCTTCGGCGCGCGTTGTATCAGTTGTCCAGATCCGCAGCCGAATGCCGTTCAGGCACCTGGCTGGCTTCGTCGCCCCAGGTACGGTTCACCCGGGTGCCGCGTTGCACTGCGTTGCGCTGGGCGATCTCTTGCGCCCAGCGCTGCACATTCGGGTACTCGTGCACCGCCAGGAACTCTGCTGCGCCATACAGGTTGCCCAGTACCAGCTGGCCGTACCAGGGCCACACGGCAATATCGGCGATGCTGTATGCCTCACCGCCCAGGTAGCGGCTTTCGGCCAGGCGCCGGTCAAGCACATCCAGCTGACGCTTGGCTTCCATGGTGAAGCGGTTGATGGCGTACTCGAACTTCTCCGGCGCGTACACATAGAAATGACCAAAGCCGCCACCCAGGTACGGCGCCGCCCCCATCTGCCAGAACAGCCAGTTCAGGCACTCGGTGCGGGCAGCAGGCGCTGTCGGCAGCAGGGCGCCGAACTTTTCTGCCAGGTACAACAGGATCGAGCCGGACTCGAATACACGCACCGGTGGTTCCTGGCTGCAGTCGAGCAGCGCGGGGATCTTGGAGTTGGGGTTGACCTTGACGAAGCCGCTGGAAAACTGGTCGCCTTCGCCGATGCGGATCAGCCAGGCATCGTACTCCGCGCCAGCGTGGCCGAGTTCAAGCAGCTCTTCCAGGGCAATGGTGACCTTCACGCCGTTGGGCGTGGCCAGCGAATACAGCTGCAGCGGTTGCTCGCCCTTGGGCAGGTCCTTGTCGTGGGTAGGGCCGGCGACAGGGCGGTTGATGCTGGCGAACTGGCCCCCGGATGCAGCGTCAGGGCGCCAGACCTTGGGTGGCACGTAGGCGGGTTTGCTCATGCATGAAACTCCTTCAAGGGCGCTGAAGCGGTCAGATAAAACCGTTGACCGTCATCTATGCCACGGGTTCGCCGCCAGGCGCAAATGCAGGGTGCGCGTGCAGGCCTGGCATAACGCCAGTTTCATCCAGTTTTCATGCGGCGCCTGCGGGGCCAGGCCTATGCTGGGTTATCGCATTGCCACGCAAGGAGCCGCTGGCCGATGACTCTCCCCCGTTGCGTGTTGACGCTGGCGCTGTGCGCCTGCCTGCTGGCCCATGCCGAGGCTGCGCAATGGGCAGCAGGCCTGCATCACATGACCCTGACCGACCCGGTCGATAACCGGCCCATGCAGGCGCTGGCGTTCTACCCAGCGCTGGGCCAGGCCCGCAGTAGCCGTATCGATGGCTACCCGCTCGACGTGGCCGAAGAGGCCCCCATCGCCATGGGGCGCTTCCCGCTGTTGGCGCTGTCGCACGGCAATACCGGCAGCCCGCTGGCGTTGCATTACCTGGCTACGGCGTTGGCGCGCGCAGGGTTCGTGGTGGTGGCGGTGGTCCACCCCGGGGACAACACCCGCGACCACAGCCGCCTGGGCACCCTGAGCAATCTGTATGGCCGGCCGTTGCAGCTCAGCGCCGCGATCACCGCGGCCCGCGCAGACAGCGTGGTGGGCCCGTACCTGACGGACGGCAAGGTGGGTGTGATCGGCTACTCGGCGGGTGGTGAAACGGCGTTGATCTTGTCTGGCGCGCACCCGGACCTGGAGCGTTTGCGCCAGTACTGCCTGGAACGCCCCAACGACGCCGACGCCTGCAAGACCCACGGCATATTGATAGCCGACCGCAGTGAGCTTGGCCCCAAGGCCGACCCGCGTGTCGGCGCGGTGATGTTGATGGCGCCGCTCAGCCTGCTGTTCGGGCGGCATGCCCTGGCCGGGGTGCAGGTGCCGGCACTGATCTACAGCGGCGACAGCGACCAGTTGGTGGCCGTGGACCGCAACGCCGCAGCGCTGGCCCGCAAGCTGCCAGTCACACCGGATTACCGGCTGTTGGCCGGTGCCGGGCATTTCGTGTTCATGGCCCGTTGCGATGCCGAGCAATACCAGCGCATGCCGGTGCTGTGCAAGGATGCCGAAGGCGTTGACCGTCGGCATATCCACCACTCACTGCAACGTGAAACCGCAGCGTTCTTCAGCGAGGCGCTGGGGGCGCCGCAATTGGCCGAGCGCTCAGCGGCCACGGCCACGCCGCGCCAGTAGCAGCGTCAGCCCGACGCCGGCCAGTGCCAGCAGGGCGGCCACGCAGAAGATCGAGGCATAGCCCAGGTGCGCGGCAACCGCCCCCATTACCGGCCCGGCGAGAGCCAGGGCCATGTCGAAGAACACCGCGTAGGCGCTCAGCCCGGCACCCCGGCTGCTGCTGGGTACCTGCCTGATGGCTTCGACGCCCAGTGCCGGGTACACCAGCGACAGCCCAAAGCCGGTCAGCCCGGCGCCCAGCAACGCCCACGGTGGTGAGGGCGCCAGCCACAGCAGGCCAAGGCCGAGCACTTCGGTGGCCATGCAGGCGACCGCGACGTTGTAGCCACCAAAGCGGTTGACCGCGTTGACGAACAGCAGCCGGGAGATGATGAAGCACACGCCAAACGCGCTCAGGCACCAGGCTGCTCCGGCCCAGCCACGCTCAAGGTAATACAGGGTGACAAAGGTGGTCAGGGTGCCGTACCCGATGGAAGCGAGGGTCAGGCCAACACCACACGGCGCCACCCGGCCGAACGCCGACCAGAAGGGCAGGCGCTCGCCGCGCGTCACAGCCACGTCGGGGCGTTTGCGCAGCACCAGCAGGGCAATGGCTGCCAACCCCAGCAGCGCCGGGCCCAGCACGCTGAAGCTCAGCCCGTCCACGGCCAGCACCCCCACTGGCGCGCCGATGGCGATGGCACCGTAAGAGGCGATGCCGTTCCATGAAATGACCCGGGCGGTGTGTTCAGGGCCGACCTGGCTGATTCCCCAGCTCAGGGTCGCCACGCCGATCAACCCCTGGGCTATGCCCAGCAGCAGGCGCCCGGCAAGCAGTAGGCCCAGGCTGAGGGTTGGCAGGTTCAGCGCCCAGGCGGACAGCAGGGTCAGCACGCCGCAGCCGGCGATACCCAGCAGGCCATAGCGTATTGCCCGCTTGCCGCCCAGGGTATCGGCCACCCTGCCGGCTAATGGCCGGCTGAGCAGGGTGGCCAGGTATTGCAAGGCGATGGTCACACCCGCGATCACGGCGCCAAAGCCCAGCTGATCGTGCACATGGCTGGGCAGTACCGCGATCGGCAGGCCGATGCAGAGGAAGGCAATGAAGGTGTAGAAGACGATCGACAGGATTTGCAGGGTTATGTGCAAGCTATCGCTGGGGGGAGCAGGTTGTTGCGCGGTCATGGGCTCGTTCGCGGGCGGGCGGTTGGGCGTGAACCCATCATGGCCGTTGCGCGAAGGAAATGAAAGCAGGCTAACGAATTTTTCGTGCAGAGGCCTGCGCTGTGGCGCAAGGCCTGGTCGCCGAAGGCGGCCAGGCCTTACGGCTCAATCAGACCAACACACCCTGGCTACGCAGGTAGTCGTCGTAGGTACCGCTGAAGTCCACCACGCCATCGGCCGAGAGCTCGATGATGCGGGTAGCCAGCGACGAAACGAATTCGCGGTCGTGGCTGACGAACAGCAGGGTGCCTGGGTAGTTTTCCAGCGCCAGGTTGAGTGCTTCGATCGACTCCATGTCCAGGTGGTTGGTCGGTTCGTCCATCACCAGCACGTTGGGCTTTTGCAGGATCAGCTTGCCGAACAGCATGCGGCCTTGTTCACCACCGGAAATCACCTTCACCGACTTGAGGATCTCGTCGTTGGAGAACAGCATGCGCCCCAGGGTGCCGCGGATCACCTGCTCGCCGGATGTCCACTGGCCCATCCAGTCGAACAGGGTCATGTCGTCTTCAAAGTCGTGGGCGTGGTCTTGCGCGTAGTAGCCGACTTCGGCGCTGTCGGTCCACTTCACCGAACCGGCATCCGGGGTCATTTCGCCGACCAGGGTGCGCAGCAGGGTGGTCTTGCCGATACCGTTGGGGCCGATGATCGCCACGCGCTCACCCGCTTCCACGGTAAGGTCGAAGTTCTTGAACAGCACCTTGTCATCGAAGGCTTTGGCCATTTTCTCGACGACCACGGCCTGGCGGTGCAGCTTTTTGGTTTGTTCGAAGCGAATGAACGGGCTGACGCGGCTGGACGGTTTCACCTCGGCCAGCTGGATCTTGTCGATCTGCTTGGCGCGCGAAGTGGCCTGCTTGGCTTTCGAAGCGTTGGCCGAGAAGCGGCTGACGAAGGTCTGCAGTTCGGCGATCTGGGCTTTTTTCTTGGCGTTGTCCGCCAGCAATTGCTCGCGCGACTGGGTGGCCGCCGTCATGTACTCGTCGTAGTTGCCCGGGAACAGGCGCAGCTCGCCGTAGTCCAGGTCAGCCATGTGGGTGCACACGCTGTTGAGGAAGTGGCGGTCGTGGGAAATGATGATCATGGTGCTGTTACGCGCCGTGAGGATCGTTTCGAGCCAGCGGATGGTGTTGATGTCCAGGTGGTTGGTCGGTTCGTCGAGCAGCAGCACGTCCGGGTCCGAGAACAGCGCCTGGGCCAGCAGCACACGCAGCTTCCAGCCAGGGGCCACTTCGCTCATCGGGCCGAAGTGCTGCTCCAGCGGAATACCCAGGCCCAGCAGCAGTTCGCCGGCGCGCGACTCGGCGGTGTAGCCGTCCATTTCGGCGAACTCGGTTTCCAGTTCGGCGACGGCCATGCCGTCTTCCTCGGACATTTCCGGCAGCGAGTAGATACGGTCGCGCTCAGCCTTGACCTTCCACAACTGGCCGTGGCCCATGATCACCGTGTCGATGACGGTGAATTCCTCGTAGGCGAACTGGTCCTGGCGCAGCTTGCCCAGGCGGGTGTTAGGTTCGAGCATGACCTGGCCACCCGAAGGCTCCAGGTCACCGCCGAGGATCTTCATGAAAGTCGACTTGCCGCAGCCGTTGGCGCCGATCAGGCCGTAGCGGTTGCCGTTGTTGAATTTGACAGAAACGTTTTCGAACAGCGGCTTGGAGCCGAACTGCATGGTGATGTTGGCGGTGGAGATCAAGGAGCTTACCTATCAATAACTTACGTGGCTTCTTCGCAGCTGCGGACCAATTTGGGACCAGTCTGGCGCTTTTCCAGTTCTGACCAGTGGTTGGACGAGTCAATCCAGCGCGCATAAGTCGATAAGAGCATCTGCACGCCATGCCCGAGCTGTTGGGCGATAAATGTGGGGTTGAGACCAGACATTGAGCGTATTGTCGCATAGGTGTGGCGGCAGTTATACGGGGGCGGTACCTGATCCCCAAACCTGCGAGGATCGGCCCGCCATGGTTGATGCCGGTCGGACGTGACCGTCCCCCCCCCTTGAAGGATGACTTGATGAATTCCAACCACAGCGTCTATGCCGTCGATCATATTGGCTTCGCCGTCAGCTCACTGGAAGAAGCCATTCGCTTCTGGACAATCGGGCTTGGTTTCACGCTCGAACGCCAGTCGGAAATGGGAGGACAATTCATTCTCGATGTAACCGGCACCGCCGACCCGAAGGTGCGAACGGCGATAGTGAAAGGGCCGGATGGCAGCCGACTGGAATTGCTGGAATATTCGCAGGGTGCCCGCCACGGTGTCACCCCGCCTACGGCATCTGCGATTGGCTCAGCGCATCTGGCATTGGGCGTGCAAGACATGCACGCCGTACTCACTCGCATAGAGCAAGCGGGCTGGAAGGCCAGGGGTACGCCTCAACCGATTCCCGCAGGCCCACGCAAGGGTACGCTGGTGGTGTATGTGACCGGGCCAGACAACATTACGTTGGAGCTGATGCAGGCGGCTGAGTAGTTTTCTGCTCTCGCCTGATGTGTGCTGTCTTCAAGCGGGTGCACGGGCAAGCTCATTGCTTGTTCATCATCAGTACATGCGTCAATGCAATAAGCAGAATCTGGCGAGAGCCCAACTCAAGCGTGCAAGATCGATCATTCTTCATGCCATCGGGTGCACTCATGCTCAAGCAAACGCCCGTCGTGTTCATCAACGGCCTCATCGGCTGCCTTGATCACAGCACCCTGCATAAGCGCCTGTGTCCGCTTCCGGTCATCGTGCCTGACCTGCTCGGATATGGCCGTCTGAGTGGTGTTACGCCATGCAACGTGAATATCCCTTCTCAGATCGAGCACCTGCACCGAGAGATCGGCAAGCACGCCTCAGGTGGGCGAGTACACCTGGTCGGCCACTCCGTGGGTGGGGTTGTAGCCATGCTCTATGCGAGGCGTTATCGAGATCAAGTAGCCAGCATCACAAGCGTAGAGGGCAATTTTTCACTGAAAGATGCGTTCTGGTCTTCTAGTGTGGCAAAAATGTCTGCGCAAGAAACAGAGGCTCTGCTAGCCGGCTATCGTGCAAATCCGAAAGCCTGGATGGAGCGCGCAGGGGTTGCTTCTAGCCAGCAACGCCTTGAGGTTGCTATGGCCTGGTTGGCTCATCAACCCTCCAGCACAGTGCAAGCCATGGCCCGATCAGTGCTGGTCGGGACCGGAGGTGATGATTACCACGATGCCTTGAAGGCGATATTTTCTTCTATACCTGTGCATCTGCTGGCCGGAGAGCGCTCCCGGGCCGAATGGGATGTGCCTGACTGGGCGATAGCGCAGTCGGCCAGTATCACCATCATGCGTGAGGTGGGCCATCTGATGATGCTTGAGCAGCCACAGGCATTTGCGCAGGAGATCGCCCAGATACTCGATCAGGTTTGATCGGAATCACGGAGCAGCGCACGACAACCTAGTTAAGGGTAATGGTGAGCGGCTGCTCTCGACCCATTGCTGCCCTTCGCATGGGGGGCAGTCGGCCAGAAGTACACGGTAGACAGGACAGCTATCCAAACTCGATCAGATTCGAATTTGATCTACTGAATTGTCGCATGGCCGGGGTATCGTTATCAGTGGCTGGCGAATTCACAAGTATTGAGGGAACATTCGGAGTATCAGGTACTAGCCACCAAGGAACGGAAATGGCACTGACCAGCAAAATCACTCCCTATGACCCCACTTGGCCCGCCCGCTTTCTGGCAGACAAGCCACTCATCGCTTCGGCCTTTGGCGATGAACTGATCGCCATACAGCATGTTGGAAGTACCTCCGTTCCAGGGCTCGCGGCGAAGCCTGAGATCGATGTGCTCATCGAGGTTCACGATCATAGCAACGCCTCGGCGCGGGACGAGGTGTTGATGGGCTTGGGATATGTGCGAGGAAGCGACTTGTCGGAAGGGCATCATTTCTATCGGCGTAATGTGGATGGGATTCGCACGCACAAGCTCCACGCTTGTGTCCGTGGCCACCTTGCGATCACCCAGATGGTGGGGTTCAGAGATTTGCTTAGATGCGATGCCTCTATGCGCCAGCAGTATGAAGCACTGAAGCTCCAACTTGAGTCGAGCACTACAGGTGGGATGGCTGAGTATCTGGAGAAAAAGTCTCCGTTTATTATCGCGGCACTAGTGCATGCCGGCATCGTATCTGGATGACCGATGGGTTGCTAAGCGGCGCCGGTATCAAGTGTCTGCATTGGGTCGGTAGCGGTCATCCACGACCGGAAGCTTGCGACCCATTGCAGACACTCACGCAAAGGAGCACTGCAAACCGAGGCCTCCGATCGCCATTACTGCTGGCTCTGGTTTGAGTTTTGCGCCGTTACGGTATCTCTGGTTTGTTCCATGCGGTGTTTGCGACATCCCTTTTCGTACAGAGCCTAGGCCGGTCTTGCGGCGCCCGTTGGATTTCTCTTGCGCATCAGTCTGCGCTTTCAGATCACACACCGATGCTGCCTGGTGATGAAGAACTCGGTGCACCGGGCAGCTTTCGTCATGCTGACGCGGTACTGGTTGTTCAGAATGGGGCAAGGGCCGTATTATCAGGCCGGTGTCTCGGTTTGTGCTGAGACTCACTTCCTTCGAAGGACATGAGCATGGGAAAATATTTCGGTAATTCAGGCCTGTTCAAGGCGGCTTCGTATTCCTGCAACGAACTCTTAGTCAGTGGTATCGCTAGCTGGGAGCGGAAAAATATTGCCCTGAATACGAAGGAGTTTTTGATATGTCCAAAGAATTATTCGGAGTTTCTGCTCTAGGTTTAATGGTGGTCGGTGAGTTCTGTGCAATCTACAGTGAGGTCGTGGTCGCTAAACTCGCGCAGACGGGAAGTGCTTCATGGGGCGCTATCAGCTTTCCCTTGGTGCTGATGTGTTTTGCAGGGATTTGCCTACTGGCGGCATACTGGCTTGGATACGTTGCAGTCGGTGACATCTGGATCGTTACCGTAGTATCGGTCACCTCGTTGTTGCTTCTCGAGCCCGTAATCGTGTGGTCTCTTTTTCATGAATTCCCAGGACGGGGAGCGCTCATTGGCTTTATCCTAGGGGCCTTGGGGATGCTGGCCACTGTATTGCTTTAACTCACTCTTCTGGCCCAGCATCTACTGCTGGGCCAGTTCGCACGCATTGCATTAATTTTCCGTCTGGTACCGTTGCCTGGGCCAGTCAGTGAAATGGGATCCGGCAGCATCGGCCTTTGACTGGATGCGCTCTGGAATCCCTTCCCGATGAACCGAGACATCCTTCGCCCCATCCGCTATGATCCGGGGCCAGCAACCCATGCAAACTGTGCAATGCGCGGGCGATTCAGGACCTCCTGTCACTCGTGCCTAGGTAGATCAGGGTACCGGATTACCCTGAGTCATGAATGAGGACGTTATGAAACACATAGTGGGAATTTCCGCAGCCATCGTTATGGCGTGTAGCCTGTCAGCACAGGCGGATGAGAAAGTACCTGCCCCAAACGAGAAGAATTGTTCGGGTAGCACGTACGATCAGATCCTCGCCAGTCTTTCGAAAGACGCTGATCGCAATGAATTCATTTACAACTGCAAGAGTTTTGAACAAGCTCGAAAACACACAGAGTGGAAGTTCGAGAAGAGCCCACCGGACGATTTCTGACCGCTGATGTGATTCAATGCTCGGCTCTGCACGTCGATACAGGTTTACCTTCGGTCGAACGACGTTATGGAGAAATAACCCCGTTTGGAGCAGAGCTAGTCAGACTGTGTGAAAGCCCACTGATCGGCCTTACACGCCCCGACTTGTGCGGGGCGTTGTTTTTTACTGAAAAAAGCGCTTCATCAGCGCTGACACCTCCTTTGAAGTATTACAGCTGAGCGCCCGCAATCCCCCGGACGATCACCGAGCTGCCGGCGGCCACTCGCGGTACGCCAGCCAATAAAGGCATGGCCCACATCTGAATCTGGTATTTCATCTGCACGCGCACAGCTGATTAGCATCGTCGATGTCTTTCTGTCGACGAGAACAATAACGTGAACCTTGGATCGATCATTACCCGAAGTGCCCGCTACTGGGCGGACCACATCGCCGTGGCGGACAGCCAGACGCGCCTGACCTACGCGCAATTGGAACGGCGCAGCAACCGCCTGGCGTCCGCGTTGGGTACGCTTGGCGTGGGCATTGGCGAGCATGTGGCGATTCTTGCCGCCAACCGTGTGGAACTGGTCGAAGCGGAAGTGGCGTTGTACAAGGCGGCGATGGTCAAGGTGCCGATCAATGCGCGGCTGTCGGTGGATGAAGTGGTGCGGGTACTGGAAGACTCCTGCACTGTCGCACTGATCACCGACGCGCGCTTTGCCGAGGTGCTGGCTGCCCGACGCGCGGAGTTGCCGCTGCTGCGCCAGCTGATCGTGCTGGACGGCCAAGGGGGCGACCTGGGCTATTGCGCGTTGCTGCAGCTTGGCAGCGAGGCACCGCTGGGGCTGGACCCGGCCGACGATGCGCTGGCCGTGCTGCATTACACCTCTGGCAGCTCGGGCGTGCTCAAGGCCGCGATGCTGTCGTTCGGCAACCGCAAGGCGCTGGTGCGCAAGAGCATTGCCAGCCCCATACGCCGCTCCGGGCCGGGCGACGTCATGGCTCACGTGGGGCCTATCACCCATGCCAGCGGCATGCAGATCATGCCGCTACTGGCGGTGGGCGCCTGCAACCTGTTGCTTGATCGGTATGACGAACGCCTGTTGCTGGAAACCATCCAGCGCGAGCGGGTTACGCGGCTGTTCCTAGTACCGGCAATGATCAATCGCCTGGTCAACTACCCCGGCGTCGAACACTTCGACCTGTCCAGCCTGAAGCTGGTCATGTATGGCGCCGCACCCATGGCCCCGGCCCTGGTGAAAAAGGCCATCGAACTGTTCGGGCCAATTCTCGTACAAGGCTACGGCGCCGGGGAAACCTGCTCGCTGGTCACTGTGCTGACCGAGCAGGACCATTTGGTGGAAGACGGCAATTACCAGCGCCTGGCCTCTTGCGGGCGGTGCTACTTCGAGACCGACCTGCGGGTAGTCAACGAAGCCTTCGAGGATGTAGCCCCCGGTGAAGTTGGCGAGATCGTGGTCAAGGGCCCGGACGTGATGCAGGGCTATTGGCGCGCCCCGGCGCTCACCGCCGAAGTGATGCGCGACGGTTATTACCTCACGGGCGACCTGGCCACGGTCGATGCACAGGGGTACCTGTTCATTGTCGACCGCAAGAAGGAAATGATCATCTCCGGCGGGTTCAACGTGTACCCCAGCGAGGTGGAGCAGGTGATCTACGGCTTCCCCGAGGTGTTCGAGGTGGCGGTGGTCGGCGTGCCGGACCCGCAGTGGGGCGAAGCGGTGCGTGCGGTGGTGGTGCTCAAGGCGGGCGCACAGCTGCAGGCCGATGAGCTGATCGAGCGTTGCGGCCGGGCGCTGGCCGGTTTCAAGAAGCCGCGCGGCGTCGATTTTGTCAGCGAACTGCCAAAAAACCCTAATGGCAAGGTGGTGCGCCGCCTGGTCCGGGACACCTACTGGCAACACAGCGAACGTCGCATCTGACCAGGAGCATGACCATGTACCAACCCAGTGCCAAAGCTGCGCAGATTATCGAAGCAATCGAAGGTTTCGTCCGTGACCAGGTACGCCCGCTGGAGCAGCAAGCCCAGCTGGACTGGGCGCGCCCGCATCCGCAACCAGTGCTACGCCAGGTGTGGAAGCTCGCCAGCGAGCAGGGCCTTTACACCGTCATGCTGCCTGAAAGCATGGGCGGTGCCGGCCTGAACGTGGCCGACCTGTGCGCGGTCAAGGAGGCCACGGTGCTGACCGGCTCCATGTTGGCCTCACACGTGTTGGGCGAGCTGTCGGGGCCGCCGCGGGTCGGCCACCTGTTCAAGGTGGCAAGCCCCTACCAGGTCGAGCGCTTTCTCAAGCCGGTGTGCAGTGCTGAAAAGGCCGTGTGCTTCGCCCTGACCGAAGCCGAGGCCGGCTCCGACGCCACCGCCATCAGCACCCAGGCACGTCGCGACGGCGACCACTATGTGCTCAGCGGCAGCAAGCGGTACATCTCCGGAGCCACGTACGCCGACCTGGCCGTGTTGCTGGCGGTGACCGGGCCAGGGAAGGGCGCCCAGGGTATTTCGGCATTCTTCGTCGACCTTGACGCCCCAGGGGTGCGCATCAACAGCGATTATGCGGTGATGTCAGGTGGCGGTGCCCATGGCGACATCCTGCTCGATCAGGTGCGTGTGCCGGCGGCCAACCTGATCGGCGAGGAGGGGCAGGGGTTCAAACTGGCCATGGGGCGTATCACCCTCAACCGCCTGCTGCATTGCCCGACCCTGCTGGGGATGGCCGGCCTGGCCCTGAACCTGTCGATCGAGCATGCGCGCAGCCGCAAGCAGTTCGGCCAGCCCATCGCCATGTTCCAGGCGGTCAACCACATGATCGCCGACATGGCCACCGAGCTGCACGCTGCGCGCAGCATGGTGTACGCCACGGCCCAGGTGAACGATGCCGGGGGCGATATCCGCACCCAGGCGCCGATGTGCAAATTGTTCGTCTCCGAGGCGGCGTTCCGCATCGCCGACAAGGCGGTGCAGGTGCACGGCGGTGCCGGGCTGTTGCAGGGCCACCCAGTGGAGTGGATATTCCGCGCCACGCGGATGATGCGGATCCTCACCGGCACCAGCGAGATCCAGCGCAACACCATCGCCAAAGGGGTGCTGATGCCTGCCTGACCGATGGGCCGCCCTGTCGGCGGCCTTTTTGCATCGCCCCATAACAATAACAAGAGTACTCCCCATGACTGCGGATTCTTCCCTGCCCAACCCCCGTACCGCCTGGCTGGTGGCCGCGCTGCTGGCCCTGCTGATGCTGGTCAACTTTCTCGACAAGGTGGTCATCGGCCTGGTAGCGGTGCCGATGAGCGCCGAACTGGGCCTGACGGCTACCGAGTTCGGCCTGATCGGCGGCGCCTTGCACTGGTTCTTCGCGATCTCCGCCGTGGTCGGTGGCTTCATGGCCAACCGGCGCCCCACCCGCACCTTGCTGCTGGGCATGGGCCTGTTCTGGGCGCTGATCCAGCTGCCCATGCTGTTCGCCACCTCACTGTGGGCCATCGTTGCCTGCCGGGTGCTGCTGGGCATCGGTGAGGGGCCGGCATCGCCGGTGGCCACCCATGCACTGTACAAGTGGTTCCCCAACGACCGGCGCAACCTGCCAGTGGCCCTGCTGCATGCCGGCAGTGCCATGGGGCTGCTGGTGGCAGGGGCGATGATCCCCTGGGTCAGCCTGCATTACGGCTGGCGGACCAATTTCATCATCCTGGCGCTGATCGGCCTGCTGTGGAGCCTGCTGTGGTGGCGGCTGGGCCAGGAGGGCACCCTCGAGCGCCTGCGCGCCAGCCAGCTCAAGGCCGATGAACCGGCTATTCCCTATCGCCGGCTGCTGGGGGACCCCAGCGTGCTGGGCAACTACCTGTGCCACTTTGCCGCCAACTGGTCGTTGGCGCTCACGCTGACCTGGGTGCCCAGCTACCTCCAGGTTGGCCTGGGTATCGACCCGCTGCAGACCGGCCGCCTCTTCGTGATGTTCGTGGTCGTGACCACGCCGCTGAGCTTGCTACTGGCCTGGTTCTCCCAGCGCCTGATGCGTCGCCGCGTGCCGTCACGTGTGGCACGCGGCGTGTTCGTTTCAGTGTGCCTGATACTGGCTGGCCTGTTGTCGGCGTCGCTGATGCTGCCTGGCCTCAGTACAGTAGCAAGGGTTGCCGCGCTGACGCTCAGTGGGGGCCTGGCGCTGGTGATGTATTCCGTGGGCCCGGCGATGCTCGCCGAGTTCACCCCGGCGGCCCAGCGCGGCGGCATCCTCGCCATGGGCAATGGCATTGCCTCGTTGGCCGGGCTGGCAGCACCGCTGGTGACGGGCTTGCTGGTTCAAGGCGCGGGCAGCGCACACCCGGCGGGGTATGCCCAAGGCTTTCTGGTATGTGGCGCGGTGCTGGTAGTGGCCGGGCTTGTGGGGGTGGCCACGCTGAACCCGCAGCTGACCCAGCAGCGCCTGCGCGTGCCGGTTGCCGCTGGCGGGAAGGCGCGCGCTCAGACCGCTAGCTGAGCGCCGGGCATGGCCTCCAGCGGCTGCGCTTCTTTGCCGATCAATTCGCCTCGCCAGCGGCCGCTGTTGACCAGGTCGATCAGCACGCTGCGCACCAGGTCGCGCAGGCAACCGGCGGCGAACGACAGGGGCTTGTGCTGGGAGTGCGCCAGGGCAATGGTGCGGCTGATGGCCGGTTCGACGATACGCCGCGCCGCCGTGGGTTCCAGCAATGTGCTCAGTGGCGGCCAGTTGCTGATGGTCGCAGCCAGGCCCGCGCGCACCAGGCTGGCGATGCCGGGCGCCGATTGCTGTTCGTAGGCGGCGGCCAGGGGCACGGCGGCCTGCATCGCCGCTTGCTCTATGCGCCGGCGCAGGTGCAGCGTTCTGGGCGGCAGCACCAGCCGGGTGGCTGCGGCTTCGGCGAGGCTGATGGTGTCGGGGGTGCCAGGGGCTGATGCACCGACCCAGTACAGCGCCTCGGTGAAGATCGGCTCGGCCTCGACATGCTCGAGTTCTTCGGCATTGGGTACCACGCCGAAGTCCACCTTGCCCAGCTCGATGGCCTGGCCGCCTTCACGGCTGAGGCCATCCCACACGGTCAGCGTCACGCCGGGGAAGCGCTGTTCGGCGCGCCTGAGAATTTCCGGCAACAGCAGGTCGGCGGCCGTGGCCGGAATGGAGATGGCCACATGGCCCTTGGGGTCGCCGCGGCTGGATTTCAGCTCATCCTTCACCGAGTCCAGTTTCTGTACCACTTGCCGGGCCACCTCGTAGAGCTGGCGCCCGGCATCGGTCAGGGCAATGCCATCGTGCTGGCGGTCGAGCAACTGCATTTCCAGTTCACTTTCCAGCAGGCCGATCTGCCTGCTCAGCGCCGGCTGGGCAATGTAGGCGCGACGTGCAGCCGAAGAGAAGCTGCCAGCGTCGACGATGGCGATCAGATAGCGAAGCTGTTTCAAGGTCATCGGAGCGGTTCCAAGGGTATGCCGAACTGATATGGCACGTATCCGAACACGTTATTTGTGGGGGTCGGAGCGCGGCTCCTAGTATCACCCCGAAAGCGCTTGCCAAAGCAAGCCGGCCAGGACCACACAACAACAAGAGGCCAAGCCCGATGAACCCATTTGCCCTGCTGCGCAGCACCCTGTGCATCAACGCCAGCCTGCTGAGCCTGTGCGTGGCGGCCACGCCACTGCCCGTAGACTTGACGCCGGTGGGGGCCGAACGCGGGCCCAGTAGTGACGGCCGCATTCCGGCCTGGAACGGCGGCCTGCACGCGGGGCAAGTGTTGCTGACGGTCAACGGCACGCCACTGGACCCCTATGCCGATGAGCGGCCGCTGTATGTGATCAGCGCCAGCAACTACACCCAGTACCGCGAACAGTTGACCGCGGGGCAGGTGGCCTTGATGCAGCGTTATCCCAAGTCGTTTCGCCTGCCGGTGTACCCCTCGCATCGCAGTGTCGCGGTGCCGCCACGTGTCAGCGAGTGGGCCCGGCACAATGCCGCCAGCGCCCGCCTGGTCAACCACGGCAACGGCGTGGCGGGCTTCGCCGGCGTGGTGGCATTCCCCCGGCCGGGCAATGGCCTGCAGGTGTTGTGGAACCACCTCACGCGGCCGCGCAACGGCAGCTACAGCCTGGCCTCGGACAGCATTACCCCGCGTGGTGATGGCCGCTTCGCAACGATCAGCCTGCAACAGAACTTCGCCCGCCCCGACGGGCTGGAAGGCGGCCAGGCGGGCAACGTGCTGTATTACCTGAGTTACCGCATGACCGCGCCGTCGCGCCTGGCGGGCGATGCCGTGGTGCTGCACGAAACCCTCGACCAGGTGGCCCAACCGCGCCTCTCGTGGCTGTACAGCAGCAGCCAGCGGCGGGTGCGTCGCGCCCCGGCGCTGGCCTATGACAGCATCACCCCGGGCACGGCCGGCCTGCGCACCGCCGACAGCCGCGACATGTTCAACGGCGCCCCGGACCTCTACCAGTGGACCCTCGTCGGCAAGAAGGCCCTGCACGTACCGTATAACAGCTACCGTCTGGCTTCGCCGCTGCTCGGTTATGCCGCGCTGATCGGGCCTGGCCATGTCAACCCGCAACCCACACGCTACGAACTGCACCGGGTGTGGGAAGTGGTGGGCACCCTCAAGCCTGGGGCGAAGCACCTGTACGCCAGCCGCCGCTATTACCTGGACGAAGACAGCTGGGCCATCCTCGAGGCGGATTTCTTCGACCATGACGGCCGGCTGTGGCGCACCGCCCAGGCGCACAGTTACTACCACGTCATGGGCCAGGCGCTGGTCAATGCCATGGAGGCGATCTATGACCTGCGCACTGGCCGCTACCAGCTGTCTGGCCTGACCAACGAGCAGCCCAGGCCATACGTCTTCGACGTACGCACCCATGCGTCCTACTTCTCCCCCGGGGCATTGCGCAGCCAAGGGTTGCGTTGAAACAGGCCCCTCATCGCTTCCGAGCACCGTCATACCCTTTGCAAGCGCCAGGTTTAGCGCCGCTCGTCTCAGGGCGGCGCTGTTGGTTATTCAAGGGGTGACGATATTGAAACGCCCGTCAGGCTCGTCCAGCCCTGCCATGAAACGCATGAACTTGACGCGCTCACCCCTGATGGCGATATCACCCACGGTTGCTTCCTTGAGAAAGCCGGTCTGCTTCAGGGCGATGCGGTCCAGGGTCGCCTTGCTCATGTTCACTTCGACATCTGCCTGTCCATGGCGGGTGTGGTCGCGGTGGGTGAGCACCCCGTTACGCAGGGTCAAGGCGTAGTCGTCGTTCAGGTCGGTGAAGTGCCAGTTGATGGTCAGGTCCTGCTCGGCGGCCTTGGCGGCATCCACGCGCACACCCAGGTAGTCGAAGAACAGCGTCGGGGTCAGGGCGCGTATCAGGTCGTCCGCGCTGCCGCCTTTGCTGGCGGCAGGTGCCACGCCGTTGCGCAGCTCTTGCGCACCGGTCAGGTACGCGTTGCGCCAGGTGGCGTTTTCGCTCTGATAGCCCAGTTGCTCCAGGGCGTCGGCCTGCAGCTCGCGCGCGGCGCGGTTGTCGGGCTGGGCGAACACCAGGTGCCGCGTCAGCTCGGCAACCCAGCGATAATCACCGCTGCTATAGGCCTCACGGGCCAGGGTCAGCACCCGCTCGGCGCCACCCAGGGCCTTTACGTAATGCGTACCGGCTTCGCCAGGCGGCAAAGGGTCCAGGGTTGCCGGGTTGCCGTCGTAAAAGCCCATGTAGCGCTGATACACCGCCCGCACGTTATGGCTGAGCGAGCCGTAGTAGTCGCGGCTGTACCATTTGCTGGCCAGCCGGGGCGGCAAGCTGGTCAGCTCGGCGGCGATTTCGGTAGGGCCCAGGCCGCGGTTGATCAGGCGCAGGGTCTGGCTGTCGATGAAGGCGTACATGTCGCGCTGATCGGCCAGGTAGTCGCGTATCGCCGCGCTGCCCCAGGTTGGCCAGTGGTGCTGGGCAAACACCACGTCGGCCTGCTCGCCATAGCGCACCAGCGACTGGTCGAGGTAGTGCGCCCACACCTTGGCATCGCGCACCTGGGCACCGCGCAGGGTCAGCACGTTGTGCTGCACGTGAGTGGCGTTCTCGGCCATGCACAAGGCCTTGAACTGCGGAAACCACAGGTTCATTTCAGCCGGCGCCTCGGTGCCAGGGGTGAGCTGGAACTCAATGTCGACCCCGTCGATGCGCAGGGTCTCGAAGGACTGTTCGATCAGCCGGGTCGGGGCGATCAGGCTGACCGTGGCATTGGCTGGCACGCCTTTGCCGAGGCCGGCATCCACCTGGCCGCGTGGCCCGCGGGGCAGGGGCGCGCCGTACATGTACTGCGCACGGCGCTTCATTGCCGGGCCGGCCAGCACGTTTTCGCTGACGGCATGTTCGAAGAACCCTTGTGGGGCGATGACCTGTACCTTACCGGCCTTGACGTCCGCCTCGTCGACCACCCCACGTACCCCGCCGAAGTGATCGACGTGCGGGTGGGTGTAGATCACCGCCACCACCGGCCGCTGCGGGCGATGGCGCATGTACATGGCCAGCCCGGCCCGGGCGGTTTCCACCGACAGCAGCGGGTCCATCACGATCAGGCCGTGCTCGCCTTCGATCAGGGTCATGTTGGCCAGGTCCAGGCCGCGCACCTGGTAGATGCCCTCGCGGACCTTGTATAACCCGGCAAGGGTGTTGAGCTGGGCCATGCGCCACAGGCTCGGGTTGACCGTGGCCGGTGCATGGCCTGCCAGGAAGGCGTAGCGCTGCAGGTCCCAGACGGTCTTGCCGGCGGCATTGACCACGGGCTGGTCGACGGCTTCGAGCAGGCCGCGGCGGGCATTGTCGAAGTCGCTGCGGTCGTCGAAGGGCAGGCGCTGCAACCATTGCTGGTTGCTTTGGCGGGTGAACTCGCTGGCTTGCTTGGCCGGCTCGGCGGCCAGCGTTGCGTGGGGCAACGCCAGGGCCAGCAGGCAGGGCAGGGTGCGCAGGTGCATGGGGTGGTCCTTATTGTTCTGTTCTGAGGGCAAACACTCTAAGGACAGAGCTCGCTGGCGAACCAATACCACTCTTGCATGGCTCCCCATGCCCAATTGCGATGGCTTAGCCAGCACCGATGTCCATGATGCGCGCCACCAGCCAGGCCAAAGCCGGGTCGTGCTGACGATGGGCAAGGTACACCAGCTCCAGTTGGAAAGGCTGCAGGGCGAACGGCAGCTCGAACACCTGCAATGGCAGCAGCCTGGCGAAATGGCGGGCCAAGGCGGTAGGCAGCACCACGCACAGGTCGGAGCTGGCGGCCAGGTGCGCGGCCTGCAGGTAATTGGGCGTGGTGTAGACGATGCGCCGGGCCAGACCCTGTTCCCCCAGCCATTGGTCGACCATGCCACGCGTCTGGCCGCCGTGCACCCACAAGTGGCGCAGGGCGAGAAACGCCTCAAGGTCGAGTGTGCCCTGCACGTCGGGGTGGCCCTGGCGCACCGCCACGTGCAGGGTTTCGCTGCGCCAGTGGCGCCGTTCGTAGCGGGCGGGCACGTCATCGAAGCGCCCCAGCACCAGGTCGAGTTCGCCCCGGTCGAGGGCTTCGGCAGGCAGGTTGGGCGCCAGGTGCAGCACATCCACGCGCAAGTGCGGGGCCTGGGTTTGCAAGGTGGCCAGCAACTTTGGCATGCACAGCTGTTCAGCGAAATCGGTCAGAGCGATGCGCAGTTGCCGGTGGCTAAGCCTGGGGTCGAAGCGGTCACCAGCGCCAAGGGTTTGTTCGATCTGCAGCAAGGCCGCGCGAATCGGGCCTTCCAGGGCCAGGGCGCGCGGGGTGGGGCGCATGCGCCGGCCGACGCGCACCAGCAGCGGGTCGCCCAGCAGGTCGCGCAGGCGTGCCAGCGCATTGCTGACCGTCGGCTGGGTCAGTGCCAGGCGCTCGGCGGCCCGCGACACGTTCTGTTCGCGCAGCAGCATGTCCAGCACGCGCAGCAGGTTGAGGTCGAAGTTGGCAATATTCATGCAAAAAATACATGGGATGGAAAATGAGAATTTCAAAAATAGTAGGCGCCTGACTAGGGTGAGGGCAATGCCTTCACAACTCGAACCAGGAGCGTCACCCGTGAGTACCCTCTACAACATTCAGCAGGTGGCGGTGATCGGCGCCGGCACCATGGGCCGTGGCATCGTCATCAGCCTTGCCCGTGCAGGCCTTGCAGTGCAGTGGCTGGACAACGACCCCGGCGCCACCGAAGCAGGCCTGGCCATGATTGCGCAAACCTGGGCACAACAGGTTGCCAAAGGCCGCATCGCTCAGGCCGAAGCTGATGCTTGCCTGGCGCGCGTGCACCCGGTCATGGCCTATGACGACCTCGCCGCAGCCGACCTGGTGATCGAAGCGGTGTACGAGAGCCTGGCGCTCAAGCAGGCCATCTTCCGTACCCTGGACAGCACGCTCAAGGCCGACGCCATCCTGGCCAGCAACACCTCGGCGTTGGACATCGACGCCATCGCGGCGGTGACCCGCCGGCCCGAACAGGTGCTGGGGCTGCATTTCTTCAGCCCGGCCCATGTGATGAGGCTGCTGGAGGTGGTGCGCGGGGCGCGCACGTCGCCGGCGGTGCTCGACGCGGCCCAGGCCATCGGCCAGCGCATGGGCAAGGAAGTGGTGGTGGCCGGCAACTGCCCGGGTTTCATCGGCAACCGCATGCTCGCCAGCTATGTGGCCGAGGCGCGCAAGCTGCTGCTCGAAGGCGCCACGCCGCGGCAGGTGGACGGTGCGCTGCAGGCGTTCGGCATGGCCATGGGCCCGTTTCGCATGTACGACGTGGTCGGCCTCGACCTGGAGTGGCGAGCGCGCCAGCTGGCTGGTAACGGCATGGATGCGCCGCTGGTACAGGTCGACAATGCGCTGTGTGCGCTCGGGCGGTTCGGCCAGAAAAGCGGCCAGGGCTATTACCGGTATACCCCCGGCAGCCGTGAAGCCGGGCACGACCCCGAAGTCGACGCGCTGGTGCTCAAGGTCGCCCAGGACCTTGGCGTGCACCGGCGCCCGATCGACGACGAGGAAATCCGCGAACGCTGCCTGCTGGCACTGGTCAACGAAGGCGCGAAAATTCTTGAGGAAACGGTGGCGGGTTGCAGCGCTGACATCGACCGGGTGTACCTGCATGGCTATGGTTTCCCGCACCAGGCCGGCGGGCCGATGCATTGGGCCGACCAGCAGGGCCTGAGCTTGCTGCTGGCGCGGCTGGAACGCCTGCAGGGGCTGTTCGGCGAGCATTGGCGCCCGGCCGGGTTGTTGATGCGCCTGGTGGCCGAGGGCAAACGACTGGCCGACGTCCGAGGGGGCCGTGCATGAACTACCGAGCCCCCCTGCGTGACATGCACTTCGTGCTGCACGAACTGTTCGATGTGACGGCGCACTGTGCCCGCCTGGGCAATGAACTGGACCGTGAAACCATTGACGGCATACTTGAGCAGGGTGCACGTTTCGCCGGCGAGGTGGTTGCACCGCTCAATCGCCAGGGCGATGAGCAGGGCTGCCACCTGGAGCAAGGCAGCGTGCGCACGCCCGAGGGCTTTCGCCAAGCCTACCTGCACTATGTGGAGCAGGGCTGGGGTGGCATGACCGGCCCGCTGGAGCATGGTGGGCAGGGCCTGCCGCAAATGGTTGCGGCCTGCTTCCATGAGATGCTGATGGGCGCGTCGCTGTCGTTCCGGATCTATTCCGGCCTGACCGAGGGCGCCGTGCTGGCCGTGCACCGGCATGGCAGCGCAGCACTCAAGCGCGACTACCTGGGCAAGCTGGTCAGCGGCGAATGGGCCGGCACCATGTGCCTGACCGAGCCGCAGGCCGGTACCGACCTGGCGCTGCTGCGTACCCGTGCGGAGCCGCAGGGCGATGGCAGCTACCGCATCAGCGGCAGCAAGATCTTCATCAGCGGCGGCGACCAGGACCTTACCGACAACATCGTCCACCTGGTGCTGGCGCGCCTGCCGGATGCGCCGGCCGGTGTGCGTGGCATCAGCCTGTTCCTGGTGCCCAAGTTCGAATGCGCCGCAGGCGGTGGGTTGGGCCCGCGCAATGCGCTCGAATGCGGCGCACTCGAGCACAAGATGGGCATCAAGGGCGCGGCGACCTGCGTAATGAACTTCGATGGCGCGCGCGGCTGGCTGGTGGGGGAGGCCAACCAGGGCCTGGCGTGCATGTTCACCATGATGAACGACGCGCGCTTCCAGGTCGGGCTGCAGGGGCTGGGCATCGCCGAAGCAGCCTTCCAGGGTGGCTTGGCCTATGCGCGCGAGCGCCTGCAGTCGCGCAGCCTGGCAGGGCCGGTGGCGCCCGAGCGCAGTGCCGACCCGATCATCTGCCACCCTGATGTTCGGCGCATGCTGCTGACCCAGAAAACCCTCAGCGAGGGCTGCCGCATGCTGGCGGCGTTTGCCGCCCAAGCGCTGGACCTGGAGCACGGTGCCTTGCAACCCGAGTTGCAGGCGGCCGCCGGGCGCCGGGCGGCATTGCTGATTCCCATCGTCAAGGCCTTCCTCACCGATGTTGGCCAGGAGACTGCCAGCCTGGGCGTGCAGCTGTACGGTGGGCATGGCTACATCCGTGAATGGGGCATGGAGCAGCTGATGCGTGACAGCCGCATCACCCAGTTGTACGAGGGCACCAACGGCATCCAGGCGCTGGACCTGATTCGCCGCAAGCTGCTGGGCGATGGCGGCGAGCAACTGCGCCTGTTGATCGATGAGCTACTTGAAGCGGCACGCAACTGCCGCGTTGAGGCGCTGGCCGGGATGGCCCGGGTGGTCGCCCAGCGCCTGCAGGAGTGGCGCAACCTGAGCGCCGAAGTGCTGGATGCCTGCCGCTGCGACCCCCAGGAAATAGGCGCGGTGGCGGTGGATTTCCTCGCCTATTCAGGCTACGTGCTGCTGGCCGCACTGTGGCTACGGGCGGCCGAGACCGCCAGTGCGGCCTTGGCCACAGGCAGTCAGGACCGCGCCTTCTACCAGGCCAAATTGCACGCGGCTGCCTTCTACTGGCAGCGGGTATTGCCGCGCGCCACTGCCCACTGCGATGCCCTGCGCGGCGGCGCACAGTGCCTGATGAGCCTGGATGAAGCGCACTTTGCCTTTTGACCTGGCCCCGCTGTTCACCCACAAGAACAAGGAACATGAGCATGCAGCCTTTCAGTTTTGCCACCACCCCCCACCTGCTATGCGAAACCGGTGCCGCCGGGCGCCTGGCCCAGCTATGCAAACGCCGTGGCGTGCGCCGCGTGCTGATCGTGACCGACCCCGGCATCGTCAACCTGGGCATGCTAGATGACTTGCTGCCAGGCTTTACCCAAGCGCACCTGAGCGTGGCCATCTTCAGCGAGGTCAGCGCCGACCCCAGCCATGCCTGTGTGCTGTCGGCCGTGGGCCGGGCGCGGCATATCGGCGCCGAGCTGATCGTCGGTTTCGGCGGCGGCAGCTCGATGGATGTCGCCAAGCTGGTTGCGCTGCTGGCACACCCGGGCTGTGACCAGACCCTGGAGGCGGTCTATGGCATCGACCAGGCCAAAGGCCAGCGCCTGCCGCTGATTCAGGCACCGACCACCGCCGGGACCGGCTCGGAGGTCACCCCCGTCGCCGTGATCACCACCGGCGAGGCCGCCAAGCTGGCAGTGATCTCGCCGTTGTTGTTGCCTGACCTGGCGCTGCTCGACGCCGAGCGCACCCTGGGCCTGCCACCGGCGATCACGGCGGCCACGGGGATAGATGCCATGGTCCATGCCATCGAGGCCACCACCAGCCAGTTCAAGCGCAACCCGATGTCCAGCCTGTTGGCCCGGGAGGCGCTGACGCTGCTGGCAGGCAACCTCGACCAGGCAGTTCACAACGGTGGCAACCTGGCGGCGCGCCAGGCCATGCTGCTGGGTGCCTGCCTGGCCGGGCAGGCATTTGCCAACGCGCCGGTGGCAGCGGTGCATGCGCTGGCCTACCCGTTGGGGGCGCGCTACCACGTGCCGCACGGGTTGGCCAATGCACTGGTGCTGCCGCACGTGATGCGCTTCAACCGGCTGGCAGCGTTCGCCGACTATGCTGCGCTGGCCCCGGCACTGTTGGGCGAGCGCCTGGTGCCGGGCGGTCCGCATGAGTTGTGCAACCAGTTCATCGATGAGCTGGAGCAACTGGCGCCACGCTGCGGCCTGCCCAGCCGGCTGCGGGATGTCGGGGTACCGCGGCACAGCCTGCCATTGCTGGCCGAGGATGCCCTGCAACAGCAACGGTTGTTGGTCAACAACCCGCGCAAGGTCACGCTCGACGATGCCTTGGCCCTCTATGAGGCGGCGTTCTGACCATGGCCAGGGAACGCCCGCGGCGTGGCGCCTACCGCCACTTCCAGCCGATCACCACGCGGTGGCACGACAACGACCTGTATGGGCATGTGAACAACGTGGTGTATTACGGCTTTTTCGACAGTGCCGTGAACACCTGGCTGATCGAACACGCCGGCCTGGATGTTCACCACGACCCGGTGGTGGCTTACGTGGCAGGGTCTGCCTGCGACTACTTCGCCGCCGTCGCGTTCCCGCAGCGCATCGAGGTGGGCATTGCCGTCGAGCGGTTGGGCAGCAGTTCGGTGCATTACGCCCTGGCCGTGTTCGCCGAGGGCGAGCCCCAGGCCTGCGCCGCTGGCCGCTTCACCCATGTGTTCGTCGATCGCCGCAACAACCGCCCGGTCGCGATTCCCGCCAGATTACGCAGTGCCTTCGCCCGCCTGCTGCCGGTTTAGTTGCGCGCCGTTGCCCTTGGGCCATAACGAAGCGGCATGGCATTGATCCGAACACGCTATTTGTGAGCGTAATCAGCCCTCCCTGATACTGCCCGTCACCGACACCGCCGGCCTTGGCAGCCGGCGTGTCCGCGCTGAACCCATCATTTTCCTCATTACTAGAACAACAAGAGGTCAAGCGTGAGCGCACTCCTTCCAACCTGCCGGCGCCAGGCGCCGCTGGCGGCCCTGTGCTGCCTGCTCGCAACCCCGGTTGCGGGCGTTCAATTCGACGTTGGGCCGCTGCAAGGGCGTTTCGATTCGGCCCTGTCATTGAGCACCGCCGTCAGCACTGCCAACCCCGACAAGCAGCAGCTGCAGGCCGCCAATGGCAATGACGGGCGACGCAACTACCGGTCGGGTGACGTTTTTTCGGTGCTGTTCAAAGGCACCCATGACCTGGAGGTGCGTCGCGGTAACCTGGGTGTATTCCTGCGGGGCAGCTATTGGTACGACACTGCGCAGCGCGACCACAGCCAGCGGGCCGTCGACATCGACGACCGCAACCGCCTGGTCTCGGCGAAAACCGCAGGGGCGGAGCTGCTTGATGCCTTCGCCTACGGCCTTTATGACATTGCGGGTGAGCCCGGTTCGCTGCGTGTGGGCAAACAGGTGGTCAACTGGGGGGAAAGCTTGTTCATCCAGGGCGGGCTGAACGTGATCAACCCATTCAACCAGGCGGCGCTGCGCCGGCCGGGCGCAGAAGTGAAGGACGCCCTGGCACCGGTCAACCTGCTGTATGTCACGCAGAACCTCAACCAGGCGGTGTCTTTCGACGCCTTTTATCAGTTGGACTGGGAGCAGACCCGGCTGGAAAACTGCGCAACGTTCTTTTCCGGCAACGACTTCATGCCCGAAGGCTGCCAGGGCCTGGATGTCGGCGGGCAGGCGCTGACCAACCCGGCCGTGTCGCAGGCCCTGGCGCCGTTCGGTGTGACGCTGACGGCGGAGGGCGTACGCGTGCCGCGAGGCGCCGACCAGGATGCGCGCGACGGTGGCCAATGGGGGGTGTCGTTGCACTGGTACGTGGAACCTCTGGATACCGAGTTCGGCCTGTTCGCGGCCAATTACCACAGCCGCTCGCCCTACCTGGGCACGGTCAGCAGCCGCTATTACGCCAATACGGGCTTTGCCCGTGAACTGTGCGGCAACATCGGCGTGGCGCTGGCCAGTTGCGGCGCGTTCATGGCGTCCGGCAACGGGCAGACCCTGGCTGGCGCGCTGCGCATGGGTACCTCGCAGTACCAGGCGCAGTACCCCGAGGACATCCGCCTGTACGGTCTGACCTTCGCCACCACCTTGCGCAACGGCGCCGCCGTGCAGGGTGAACTGAGCTACCGCCCGAACATGCCGGTGCAGCTCAACGGCAACGATGTGCTGCAGTCATTGCTCAATGCCCCTGGCCGCAGCCCGCTCAACGCCGACGGCCTGCGCCCGGCGACAGGCTACACCCCGTTCGACGGTTATCGGCGCAAGGAGGTGACCCAGGCTCAGGTATCAGTGGTGCAGGCATTCAGCCAGGTCATGGGCGCGAACCAGTTGCTGCTGATGGGCGAGGTTGGGGCGACCTATGTCGGCGGGCTGGAGGGACGGTTCGGGCCGCGTTATGGCCGTTCCGGTGCCTACGGCAACGGCGAGCTGGCCGACAACAGCCTGTGCCTGGCGATTTCGAAGAGCCCGGGCGACTGCAACAACGAGGGCTTCGTCACCGCCTTTGCCTGGGGTTACCGCCTGCGGGCGACCTGGAGCTACCCCAACCTGGTCCAGGGCCTGGACATTCGCCCAGGCCTGGCCTGGGCCCACGATGTCAGGGGCTTTTCGCCGGCCGACAGTTCGGCTTTCAACGAAGGCTCGCGCTCGATCAGCTTGGGCGTGGACGTCAGCCTGGCTAGCCAGTACTGGGCCGGCCTGGCCTATACCGCTTACCTCGACGGCGATTATGGCACCCGCGGCGACCGCGATTATGTGGCGTTCAGCGTGGGCGCCAACTTCTAGAGCAGCCTGGCGGCAAACACTGTGCTCGACGGCTTCAGACTGCAGCCCGCCTGAACTGCTCGATCGTAGCGATCAGGCGTTCTGGCTGGTTGTAGAGGTCTGGCCCGCTGAAGGCATGCATGCGCTGGTCGAGCTCGACCAGCAACAGCGGCACACCATTTGCGCCCGCTTTGCGCATCAGTGCCTGCGCTTCGGTGAAGCGGGCCGAGGTTTGGCTGGCCAGTTGCTGTTGCCGGGTAAGCGCCGTGAGCAGTGCCTGCGCATCGGCCGTGAAACCCTCCTGGCCCAGGAAGTCGGCAGTGCAGGCCGCCACTACCTCGGGCGACGAGGTATCAAGGCCATCCACGTAGCGCGCTGTTTGCAGGGCCGCGTACAGCTTTGGCTCCAGCGCCTTGCCGTACCCTCGGGCCAGGGTAAGCGCACGGCTGACCGGCAGTGAGTCGAACCGCAGCGAGCGGTCACCGAGAATCTGCTTGAAATACAACTCGCTGAAGGGCTGGCCGGTGAGTGAAGCGATTCGCAAGTCATTGGCCCGGGCGAAGTGGGCAAACTCAGCGTTTATCTGCCGTGCACCTGGCCCTGCGAAAAGCCCTGTCGGGTGCATCTCCAGCTCATCGGCGAAGCGCTCTGCCAGGTGCCTCAGCGTGTCGGCGCTGGCATAGCACCAACCACAGAGCGGGTCGAACAGAAAGTGCAATTTCATAGCGGCCATCATCAGGCTCCTTGAATGTGATGGCGCCAGACTATTCGATTGGTATGCGCGGAAATAGGCGATTACAGCGCACAGATTATTGCGCAAACCGGGCAAATGCGGTTCGAAAACCTGCCTGCCGCAGCCGAGCCTTTTCCCGAAAACGGTGCACGGCTTCGGCCGCCCCAGCCCCCTGCTGAGCAGCGCCGCACCGTGGCTGAACTTTTTCCGGCGTTGATGGCTCTGAGCCATTCCCACAGCGCATCGTGCGCTGCGGCGTCTCAGAGACCCTGTCATGTTTTCCGATGAATTCCTGGTTGCTTATGTCGTGGTCGAGGTGGTGCTGGTCGTGGCGGCTTTTGCTATCGGCGTTCACTTGACCGAGCGCTAGGGCATACAAAAGCTGCGTGATCGATGGTTTTTTCGGAACTATCCATCTGCATCCTGTATGGTGCCGGTTTAAGGCTTCGAAAGTGGGTTGGCTTCGCGCTCAATGTCATTCAGCAAGCACTACAGGCAGCTTGATCTGCAGTCCACTATGCTCTCAGGCAGCATGGACTGGTTGGTTTTATCAGCGCAATGTCGACCGAAATCGGGATATGTATGACTGTACAGCAGCGTAATAATGTACATATCGAGGGTGACGGCCCGGCTACCCTGATTCTGTCTCACGGTTTCGGCTGCGACCAGTCGATGTGGAAGGCGTTGTCGCCGCATTTCATTCCACACATGCGTGTCATCACCTACGACCTGGTCGGTGCTGGGCAGTCCGATCTCGCTGCCTACGACAGAGCGAAATACTCGACCCTGTTGGGCTATGCCGATGACCTGAACGCAATCATCGATGATTTCGGCCAGGGCCCGGTCATTATTGCGGGGCATTCGGTCAGTGCCATGATCGGTGTGCTGGCCGAGCTACGGCAGCCAGGCAGAATCGCGGGGCTGGTGTTGATCGGGGGGTCGCCTTGTTACATCGACTCGGACGGTTACAACGGCGGCTTTAGCCAGGAGGATGTGCTGGGGCTGCTGTCGATGATCGATGAGAATTACCTGGGCTGGTCCAGCACCATGGCGCCTGTGCTGATGGGTGCGTCGGGTGAGCCCGCGATGCAGGAAGAGTTGGTCAGCAGCTTCCGTCGCACCAACGCGGAGATCGCCCGGCATTTCGCCCGCGTGATCTTCTTGTCCGACCACCGCGAGGATGTGAAAGGCTTGAATGTGCCGACGCTGATCCTGCAGAGCAGAGTGGACCCGGTAGTTCCGGTGGCCGTGGGCGAGTACCTGGAAAGGGTGATGCCCAGCAGCCAGCTTGTACTGGTGGACAACATGGGCCATTACCCGCAGCTCAGCGCCTCCAGCGCCTGCGCCGCGGCCATGGACGGGTTTTTCGCCCGCCTGGGGCTGGGCCGTGAATGATCCGACCGTGATGTTCGACGCGTCTTACTTCGAGCATGCGCCTTGCGGCCTGGTCGTCATGGAGGCGGACGGCACACTGCTGCGCTGCAACGCCACCTTTGGCAACTGGCTGGGGTATGACGTAGCGCAGTTGAAACAGCGCAGTTTCGATCAGTTGCTGACCACCGTGGGCCGTACCTTCCAGCTTACCCACTGGGGGCCTTTGCTGAACTTGCAGGGCTCGATTTCCGAGGTGAAGGTCGGCCTGCGTCACCGCGATGGTCACGTGGTGGCCATGCTGCTCAATGCCGTGCGCCGTGAAACCGCTGAAGGGGTTCGCTTTCAGCTGGCCTTGTTCAGTACCAGCGAGCGTGATCGTAACGAGCACACGGTGTTTCAGGCCATGCAGCGGGCCGAGGAACTGCTGGCGCAAAAAATCAGCGCCGAGCATGCCCTGCAGCGCGCGCAGGACGACCTGGCCCTGGCCTACGCCGAGGCCCAGCGGCGTGCGCTACTGGCCGAACAGATGGTGGCGGTTGCCAGCCATGATTTGAAAAACCCCATGACCGCTATCCGGATGGCCACCGAACTGCTGGGGCGTGATGCGCAGGGCGAGCGGGCCCGGCGCCTGTTGGGCAGCATCAACACATCGGCCGAGCGCGCGCAGCGCATGATCGTCGACCTGCTGGATTTCGCCTCGGTCAGGCTAGGCCAGGGCATCAGTATCAAGCGTCAGCGAGTCGACCTGTTGCGGGTGGTGGATCAATGTGTCAGCGAGCTGAGGATCACCTTCTGCCACGCCAGTATTCGCCATCTTTCCCGCGGGCAGGCCATGTTCGAAGTGGATCAGGACAGGCTGCAGCAAATGATCGGCAACCTGGTCGCCAATAGCGTTGCCTACGGTGACTTGCGCCAGCCGATTACGGTGACCACTGACTGTTTCGCGGACAGCGTGCTGATCAGTGTGCACAACCACGGCCCCGCCATCGCCGAAGCAGTGATACCCACCTTGTACGAGCCAATGACGCGGGGCAGCGACCGCCAGGAAGGGCTGCGGTCCATCGGCCTTGGTCTGTTCATTGTCAAGGAAGTTGCCCACGCCCACGGCGGGCAGATCTCCATGACCTCCAATGCCGTGTACGGCACTACCTTCATGGTTCAGTTGTACAAGGAGCGCCCGGCCACCGAGGCGTAGTCACTTCTGACCTGTCAGTTTTTCCGAGTGAGACTCGGTAGTATGATGGCGCAAGGACAATTAAAAAGGCGGCTTACCTGGTAGTACGTTCTCGGTTTCTCGTGGGGGGAACAGGAGCGTGTCGCATGATGAAATTCCAATCGCTGGCAGGCGCTGTGTGGTTGGGGTGAGTACCCTGTTGTTGGCAGGTTGTGCCCATGATGGTGATGTGCGTGACAGTCATGACTGTCGCTCTGCTGTGCTCGAAAGCTTGATTGACCACGCGCTTTGAGCTCAAAGGGTAAGCGCGACGCGGCTTGTGTGGGAGCGGGCGTGCCCGCGAAGAAGCCAACGCGGTGGCTTGCACCGGCTACGCCGGTGTTCGCGGCGGTTTGACGCCTCGACATGCCCGCTGCCCCAAGGACCTCGCTAAATCAATGAGTTATGTGTTCTTCTATGAGGGCGGGCTTACCTGTGATGGGCTGCGCAGCAGCCCCTTAACGGGTGATACAGCATCACGCACTATTAAAGCAGTTTGAATGGAGAGCAGCGGGTGGAAGCAAGAAGCGTTGTCGCCGAAATGTTCATTGGAATCCCGACGCATTTCTGGGTATTGCCCGTGGCCGGCCTGGTAGCCTATTACGGTTTGAAATGGTCGGTCAGGTTCGGTAGCCGGGCCACCCTGTTGCAAGTCTCGACTTACCTGTTGTTGCTGGCACTGGCAGTGCTGCCCAATGGTATTTATGCGCTGTTTCCGCCCACGCCTGATCCTGATGTGCTGCTGAACAACGCGCCGTTACCCAATTACGCAGGCCGCTTTTATCTGGACGCGTTCTACGTTTTCAGCGGCTGGGCACTCAGTAAAGTGGTGAAGCTCAAGTTTCGCTAGGCCGGCGCTGCGGCCAGCTTTCACCTGCGCGCTCGCCGCCATCCATTCTCGCAGCCACGGCGCGCAGTTGCTCCGCAACCCCATCAATAGCGAGCACGTGCGCGGTGACATCGATGTCGCCTGGCGAACTGCCGCGAGCCAGCATGAAGCGCGCATGGCCACTCATGGTCTGGCTAAGCTGGTCCAGGTGATCTGCTGTTCTGACCAGATCTGACTTGATGGTGCGAAGCGTTTCCATAATGCGGGGCCTGATTGTCTGATGCTGTTGCGCCTGGGGTCAGCAAAGGCAGGCCTGAGTGATCAGGCCTCATCCAGCAACAGTTCCGGATCGAAGAAGAACGAGGCCAGCAGCACCGCGGTGATTACGCCCGATGCGTCGGCAATGAACAATAGCAGGGCGCTGGCATCGCCCGGGGTGAGGTGGTTCCTCAGGGCGAAGTCCACGCCGTGCGGGAACGCGGCGATCATCAGCAGCATGGTGGCTAACAAGGCAGAAAGCAACTTCAGATAGGCGCGTCCGAACGCCAGCCCAAAAGCCCAGAACACCAGGATGCAGAGGACAGCCAAGCCAGTGGCGGTTGCATATTGGGTGAGTAGTTCCAGCCACCAGAGCATGGCAATCTCCTGAACGAAGCGAGCACTGAGTCAAGGTAAGTGAACAGGGCCAGCCCGAATCTGCGCTGCCTGTTGCTCATCAGAAGCGGAGCGGATTCAATTCGTTCCGTCGTTATAAGCAAATAGTCGCTGTAACGCGCTGCCGTTGAACAACAGGCTTCTCATGGCCAGACTTTGGTTGATTGGTCAGTCGGTATCTGTCTCGTTAGAATGCAGCATATCCATACGAGTCAATTGCAAATGCATACTTTTCGTATTTTTATCAGTTCATTGTTAATCGCCGGCCTCGCCGGTTGTGCCACGCCTGGCAAGCCGACGGCCAGTAAGCTCAGTTCGAAAACGCCCCAGGAATATGCGGCCTGCGTCTTGCCGAAATGGCAGGCTGTGGCCCCGCAAGCCACGCAGAAATCGATTGCCCATGGCTATCGGCTGACGGCATCCAGTGCCGTGGCCAGTGACGATGTACTGGAGGTGATCGATTCAGGCGAAGGCAGCCGTGCTACGTTCTACAAAGGCAGTTTCTTGTCCGGGGACAAGTTGCGCCAGGCGGCCAAGGATTGCCTGGACTGAAACAGCGCCGAGCGCGGCTGGGTCCTTTCAGACCGCGCCAGGTTTCAACCGGGCTTACGACTGCTTGATCAGTTTGCGCCCGGCCCCTCGGCGTACCACACTGCATATCCAGCGCTTGCCGCAGCGATAGGGCGCACGGATGAAGGTAAGTTCCGCGATGCGCCGCGCCCCCTGAGCCTTGAGTGCCTGGGCGAGCTGGGCGAGCGTTTCTGCCACGATGGTCATGTTGCACCTCATGAATTGACTGCATTCATAATTCTCGACCCATCAGAAGAACCCGTGACTCAGTTCGATTAGGGTTAATCACAAAGTGATAGTGTGGACGCCTCAGTCCGCCCGTCCGGTGCGGATCAGTGCCTGCTGTGCAGTTACCCGAGCAAGAAAGCGGATGCGCCACAGACGGTGGATCTTTACAGTGGCGGCATCGCAATCTGCAGGAGCCCGCTGATGTCCAGCGCATTCACCATCATGCAATCGCCTGTCGGCACGCTTACCCTGGTAGCGCGCGGCGATCGCCTGGCAGCCGTGCTGTGGGAGAACGAGCGCGAAAACCGCGTGCGCCTGGGCGCACTGCACAGTGACGATCAATGCCCGGTGCTGCTGGAAACCGCTCGCCAACTGGGTGAGTACTTCAGCGGCGAGCGCCGACAGTTCGAGCTGCCGCTGGATTTTGCCGGTACCGGGTTCCAGCGCCAGGTTTGGGCCGCGTTGCTGGCCATACCCTTCGGTGAAACCCGCAGCTACGCCGAGATTGCCCGGCAGGTCGGCAACCCCGGTGCGGTGCGTGCAGTGGGCGCGGCCAATGGCCGCAACCCCATCTCGATCATTGCGCCTTGCCACCGGGTCATCGGTTCATCAGGCAACTTGACCGGGTTTGCCGGCGGGCTGGCGGCCAAGCAATACCTGCTGGCGCTGGAAGGGCGGCAGAGCCTGGCGCTGGACCTTTAGCGGTTCAGCCGAACCAGCTGGCGATCAGGCAAGCCAGCACCGCCAGTACCGAACCTGCCATCAGGGTATAGTGCCGGTGGGCCCGCCGCGCAGCCTGTTGCACTTCACGCAGGTAGGCGCCGGGTGTCGGCGCGTCGGGCCGGTGACGCAAATGCTCGGCCACGTCGGCCATTTGCCCCCGGATGATCAGGCCGGTCAGGTAGTAGGCACAGGCATAGCTGAGCAGGGCCAGTACGAAATAGGTCATACCGGGTCCAGTGGCAGTGCAATGGCATTGGCCTGGCGGGTATCAAGCACGATAAGGCCTTCGCTGCGGTCGTCCAGGCTGGCCAGCAAGTGGCCCTTGCTGTCCCACGCAGCCGAGCCGCCGGCGCCAATGAAGGTGTCGGCTGGCCCCACGCAGTTTGCCAGCAGCACCGGCATGGCCAGCTCTCGGGCGACCCGCATGTAGTGCGGGTGACCCTGGCTGATCCCTTTGGCGGTTTTCGCCACGCTGACCATGTACAGGTCGGCGCCATGTTCACGGGCCGCAGCGGCATGCCCCATGAACATCGACTCGTAGCAGATCGCCGGGGCGATGCAGTGTTCACCCAAGGTCAGCAACAAGGCTTGGTCACCGGCGCTGAACCAGGGCAACTCATCGGCATGCAAGCGCCGTTTGGCATAGACCTGGCGCGGTGCATTGGGGCTGAACACAGGCATGCCGATGCGTATGCCGTCAGGGGCTGGCAGCGGCAGGCCGACGGCAACGGTGATGCCCAGGCGGTCACTGGCGGCCTGCAGCGGGTCCAGCTGCCTGGCGCTGACCGGCATGGCCGCCTGGCGTGCCACACTGGGCTCATAGCCGGTCAGCGACAACTCGGGAAACACCACCAGTTCGGCGCCAAGCGCTGCAGCCTGTTCGATGCAGGCCAGATGGCGCTGCAGGTTGGCTGAGACCTCGCCTTTGAGCGATGCCAGTTGTACGGCGCACAGCTTCATGTAAACCCTTCCCTGGTAAAGGTTGAAGCCGCCAGCATACTATCGGCCACGACGCCTGTACCAGTGAAGGGGCGTTCAGCGAGCACAAGTGGCGAAAGTGGCCCGCGACCTGCGCGCTTGGAGCAGGTTGTGCCATGCTGTTCATCAAGGGTGCGATGCGTGCGGGGGGGAGGCCGGGTCCGTCAGCCTTTCATCCCTGCCTGGGCAGCGCCAGCAGAGGAACAGTGAGATGGGACGGTTACGGCGCATGATCGCCAACCTGCGGGGCCGCGACCTGGCAGTGGGCGATATTCACGGCCATTTCCAGCGCCTGCAGCAATGCCTGGATGCGGTGGGTTTCGACCCCGCCGTGGACCGCCTGTTCAGCGTGGGCGACCTGGTCGACCGCGGGCCAGACAACGAGGCGGCCCTGGAGTGGCTGGCCAAGCCTTGGTTTCATGCCGTGCAAGGCAATCATGAGGCCTTGGCCATTAACCGCGTGCGGGGTGGAAAACTGGACCTGGCCATGTATCGCGAAGCCGGCGGCGGTTGGTTCATCGACCTGCCGCGGGCCGAGCAACTGCGTTTCGTCGAACGTTTCGAGCAACTGCCGATTGCGATCGAGGTTGAAAGTGCGGCAGGTCTGGTCGGCCTGCTGCATGCCGACAGCCCGACTGCCGATTGGCTGCAATTGAGAACGTGGCTGGAGCTGCTGGATGACCCCAAAGTCAGGCAAGTATGCCAGTGGTCGCGGCGGCGACTCAGGGCTGGCGATACCGAGCCGGTGCAAGGGCTGCGTGCCTTGCTGGTGGGCCACACGCCGGTGCCGCAGGCCACGCTGCTGGGCAATGTCTGGCACCTGGACACCGGCGGCTGGGCCAGCGGCCACTTCACCTTGGTGGACATGCGCAGCCTGAAGCTGGTCAGCCCCAGGCCAGGTGTAACAGCACCGCCGCGCCCAAGAGCACCAGCATGATCCCGGAGCTGCGTTCCAGCCACGGCAGCCAGCGCGCGAAGCGCCGCAGTACCCGCTGGTTGCCGATGGCCACGGCGATCAGCAGGTCCCACAGCAGCACCACACCGAACATCCACAGCGCGCAAGCGGCTTTCCAGCCGGCACTGGCGCTGCCCACCATACTGGCCAGGCTCGCGTAGAACAGTGCGTTCTTGGGGTTGAGAAGGGCAGACAGCAAACCCATGCCCAGCCCCTGCCACCACCCTGGCCCAGTGTGCTTGCCAACGGCCGCAGTCAGGCGGGTATGCCCTGCATGGCGCAGGAACAGCATACCGATGTACACCAGGTAGACGGCACCGACCAGTTGCAGGCTGGCAAACAATGGGCTGCCTTCCTGGAGCATCGACAAGCCGGTGAAGGCCACGGTGATGAACGCACCATTGCCCAGGGCGATACCCAGGCACACGCCGCTGGCGCTACGCCAGCCGCTGCTGACCGACGTGCGTGCGACCAGGAAGAAGTCCGGGCCTGGCGATAGCAGTGCAAGGAAATGGGCGAGGGCGACGATCAGGAATATTTGCATGGGCCGGGCTGCTCTGCGGGAAAAGCCGCAGTCTGCTGCCGGGCTGGCATGGCGTATTGAAGAATATTGCAGGGGCCCCATGGGTCAGCCTCGCGGCTGTGCACCTTCAAGCGCCGCGATACTGCCCCGGTGTCACCCCCACATGAGCCTTGAACACCCGCTGGAAATGGCTCTGGTCGGCAAACCCCAATCGGTAGGCCACCTCTGCCAGTGCCTGCCCTTTGCCCAGCAGCTGCCGCCCAAGGTTGACCCTGGCGTTGAGCAGGTAAGCATGGGGGGTGAAACCGGTGGCTGCACGAAACGCCCGAATCAACTGATAGCGCCCAAGCCCGGCCTCCCGCGCCAATACTGCCAGGCTCAACTGTGCCGGATCCTGGGCTTCGATCCTTGCGATCAAGCCGCTCAGGGCTGTAGCCGCCAATGCCGGTGCCGGTGCCAGCGGCGGCTGCGCGGCAAAGTCCAGGTCACCGAGAAAGGCAACCAGCGCCGCGTCCTTCTCTGCACTGCTGGCGGTGGAGAACAGCAGGCCGTTCAGCTCGCAGAATTGTTGATACAGCACTGCCTCCCGGCAGATACGCGCAGGGGCGCCAGCCCCGCCGTCATCCAGTTCCGACTCCAGGCGCAGTTGCGACAGCCAGCGGGCATCCACATGCAGCATCTGGTAGCTCCAGGCATACCCGGGTGCGGGGTTGCAGGCATGCACGCGCTGGGGCGGTACCAGCACCAGGGTTCCAGGTGTCAACCGCGCCTGCCCGCCGGCAGCTCCGCTGAACAGGCTGAGGCCAGCATCCACTGCGCCGATGGAGAATGTCGGGTGGCTGTGGGCTCTGTAGCAGGCGCGGCTATGGCAGGCGCGCCGGCTTTCCACATGTGGCAGGTTCGGGTCGCGCCACAGTGCGGCGTGGGTACGGGGCATTGTGCGCTCCTCGGGGTTGTTGGCAGGGTAACAGCTGCAAGGCACCTGTACAGTTTTTATCGCTGGCTGTCACTTGACCGAATGGCCCCGTGCCCGCCGAAATAGGCGCCTGCTGCCAAAGGAAAACAACAATGGACTTATCGAGCCTGCTGCTCTTCATCCCCGCCTGCTTCGCCCTGAACATGGCCCCGGGGCCGAACAATCTGCTGTCGCTGCACAACGCCAGCCGCTACGGGCTGCGCACCGCCTGTGTCGCCGGTGCCGGGCGCATCCTGGCGTTCAGTGGCATGATCGCGCTGGCGGCCATGGGCCTGGCGGTGGTGCTGCATACCAGTGAATACCTGTTTCTGGCCATCAAAGTGGTGGGCGCGGGTTACCTGTTCTACATTGCCTGGCAACTGTGGCGGGCACCGGTGGGCGTGGCTGCGAGCACCGGCGGTGAGCTGCGGGGCATGTGGCACCTGGCGCGGCAGGAATGCTTCGTAGCGGCCGGCAACCCGAAGGCGATCCTGATTTTCACTGCGTTCCTGCCGCAGTTCGTAACCGTCGACAGTCGTATGCCGGTCAGTGAGCAGTTCCTCTGGCTGGGAGCGCTGTTCCTGGTGCTGGAATGGGCCGCGATCGCCCTCTATGCAGGCCTTGGCGCCTACCTGCAGCGCTGGTTCAGCCAGCCAGGCCCGCGGCGCCTGTTCAACCGGGTCAGCGCCTCGCTGTTGGGCTGCGCTGGCCTCGGCCTACTGGTGGCGCGTCGCTAGGGTTCAACCCGGGTAGTAAGCTGTTCACTTTTGCCGGGACAGGGCACTAGAACGCCCAGCGTATGCCCAGGTTCACCCCGCTGGCTTCCTGCTGGCGGCTGTCGAGGTTGGCGGTGTACTGCACGCCACCGTGCACGCTCAGTGCATCGCTGACCTGCGCCACCACGCCGCTTTCCACTTGCACCGAGGTGTAGCGGTAGTCGGTCTTGATCTTGTCGGTGTCGTCGAAGGTCAGGGTGTCGCGGCCACCGTCGCCGTGCCACAGGTTGACCTGCGCGTAGGGCTGCAACAGGCGCCCGCTGCTGCCCTTGAAGGCACCCTCCAGGCGCACGCCCAGGCGGCCGGTCATTTCGACCTGGGCGTCATGGCTGACGCGCGAGACACTGTCACTGGCGCTGTCGAGCTTGACCTTCTGCGCAATCAACTGGGCTTGCGGTTCCACCGTCCAGCGGTCGGACAGGGCGATCGGGTAGCCGGCCTCCAGCGACGCCGTCCAGGCATGGCCATCGATGTTCAGCTTGTCACCCCGCTCGGAGCGGGCGCGCCCGTCCAGGCGGGTGTACTGCAGCACGGCATCCAGGTAGCCACCCTGCGGGCCGACCAGCGTCCAGTAGCCGCCCACGCTGTCGCCATCGAGTTGCAGGTCGCCGGCGCTGCGGTCCTGCACGGCCAGGGCGAAGCCTTTGACGTCGGCGTCCAGGCGGCTGTGGCTGACATAAAAGCCCATGTGCTGGCGAGAGCCACTGTCGTTGACTGTGGCGTACAGGTCCTGGCCAACCTTGAAACCGTACAGGTCCCCGTCCAGGCTTGGGCTGACCGTGCCGGTCCATTGCTGGCGCAGCGTGCCGCCATAGGCCTGGCCCCAACTGGCGGGCAAGCTACCTTCACCCTGAAGCAGCTGCTGGTCACCCTGGCGCTGGTGGAAGCTGCCCAACGCCTGGCGGGCGATGATCGCGGCGCCTCTTGGCGCTGCGGCATACACCGGCACTTCCGGGCGGTACAGGGGCAGGCTTTCGCCTTGCACCGGTGCCGGCAGGTCGACCTGGCCGGGGGCCGGTGCAGCCACCGGCGGGGTTACGGCAGGCGCAGGCGCAGGGGGCTCGCCGGGTTCCGGTTCGGCGACGACCGCGGGTGCTGCCACCAAGGTCGAGCGCAGGTACCAGCTGTTCTCGCTGCCTGCCGTTACCCCGCCCTTGAACAGCCGGTAGTCATAAGCGCCCGCCGAAAGCGTCTGGGTCTGGACGAAGGCCGACGCGGTACTGGTTGCGCCGTCACGTGCCTCTACTACTTGTATGCCGTTCTGCGTGGTGGCGGCGCCGGCGCCATCGAGGTTGTTGATGCTCAATTGGGTAGCGCCACCAATGGCACCGCCGCTGACCACCAGCCGGTCAGACGCAGCACCGTCGCCGGCCAGCACACTGTTCAGGCGCAGGCTACCGTTGCTGCCGGTGTAGTCGCCCTCGATGGTCAGGCGGCCCTTGGCATCGTTACCTGCGCTCAGGTCGAGCGTACCTGCGTTGTTGACCGAGACGCGCTGGCCGGTGGTGAACGGGGTGATCGCCCCTTGGCGCGAGGTGAGGGTACTGCTGGCGTCGATGGCGATGCTGCCTGTGCCGCTGTTGCTGTCACCCAGCACCAGCGTGTCATCCAGTGCCAGTTGGCTGGCATTGTTGAGCGCCAGCTGTTCCCAGTTCACGTAGTGTGCACCGCCCATGGCCTGGCTGGCGTCGAAGGTCAGGCTGTCGTTGCCATCACCGCCGTCGAGGGTGATGTTCAGCACCTCGGGGCTCAGCCCTTTGAGCAGCGCCAGGTCATCACCTGGCCCGGCATCGACCCGCCCGCCAATGCGGCCGCCATCCCAGGTGAAGCGGTCATTGCCGGTGCTGAGCAGCACATCGCCGCCCACCTCGCCACCATGCACCAGTACCTGGTCATCACCCCCACTGACGCTGATGTTGCCGCCGATGCTGCCATTGAAGATCTCGACATAGTCCTTGTCGAAGGCGGTGATCACGTTCCGGTCGACACTACCGCCGCGCATGATGAAGGTGTTTTCGTCCAGGCGCATATTGACGTTGCCGATGCGTCCACCGTCCATTTCGGCGTAGTCGCCGCTGTCGAACGTGCCTTGGATCCAGCCCGCTATCATGTGGAAGGTGTCGAGGCCATCGCCTTGGTTGAGGTTGCCGGCGATAACCCCGCCGCTCATCACGAAATCGTCGATGCCTGCGCCTTGGTTGACATTGCCACCGATGGTGCCGGAGGCCATGTCGATACTGTCCTTGCCAGCGCCGAACGTCACGTCGCCGGTGATCGTGCCACTGCCCGATGCTGGCAGCACCAGGCGGTTGTCGCCGCTGGTATCAACCAGCGAGGGGGCGCTGCCACTGTCGCAGCTGTAACTGTCGTTACCGGCAGTGGGCGTTAAGGTGCACGCAGCATGTGCAGCGGGCAGGGCAATGCTCAATAACGGCAGTGAGCCAAGAGTCAGCAACAGGCGCAGACGCATCAGGGAAGCCTCCATTGACCAGGGGCCCTGCAGGTCACGCATGGCGTGCAGGGTTACCGCGGTTTTTATAGAGGTGTGCGTGCTGGGCACAACTGGCAAAAATGTCAGGTGGCACAGGGCCAGTGTGTTAGTCGCGGTAGAAGGTTTGCACCAGGTGATAGCCGAACTTGCTCTTGATCGGGCCGTGTACCACGCGCAGGGGCTTCTTGAAGATGACCTGGTCGATGGCGCCGACCATTTGCCCTGGGCGGACTTCACCCAGGTCGCCGCCCCGTTTGCCGGACGGGCAAGTCGAGAACTTTTTCGCCAGCACGTCGAACGCCTCGCCATTGGCGATACGCTGCTTGAGCTTTTCGGCTTCGTCAGCGGTCTTGACCAGAATATGGCGGGCTTGAGCTTTCATGGATTACCTGTGCTTCGGGGGGGGGGGCGAAAAGCGCGCATTATGCCTGATTGCTGCGCGTTTGTGGCCTTTCACCCAGGCCCGTGGGCGGTGCTCTCGCACCGCTGATAGCGCATCGGCCAGCAGCCGCTTCGGCGGCAAACACCAGCAAAAACCGGTGCCAACCACCGCGGGAGCCTGCGTCACTGGGCCAACCAGCCCCCGTCAACGTTCCAGGCTGCACCACGCACCTGGCTACCCGCTTCGCTGCACAGGAAAAGCACAAGCTCGCCCAGGTGCTGCGGGGTAACGAAGGCCAGCGAAGGTTGCTTTTCCGCCAGCAGGTCATGTTGCGCCTGCAGCGCATCGCCACCGTTGGCGGCACGGTCATCGATCTGTTGCTGCACCAGCGGGGTCAGCACCCAGCCCGGGCAAATGGCGTTGCAGGTGACAGGGCTGGTGGCGGTTTCCAGGCCCACGACCTTGGTCAGGCCCACCACGCCATGCTTGGCGGCCACATACGCCGCCTTGCCGGTCGAACCGACCAGGCCATGCACGGAGGCAATGTTGATGATGCGCCCCCAGTTGCGCGCGCGCATGCCCGGCAGCGCCAGGCGTGTGCCATGGAAGACCGCCGACAGGTTGAGCGCTATGATCTTGTCCCAGCTTTGCACCGGAAACCGTTCGACCGGGGCCACATGCTGGATACCGGCGTTGTTGACCAGGATGTCGACGCCGCCGAACTCGCGCTCGGCCGCGGCGAACAATGCCTCGATCTGGGCGACCTCGGCCAGGTCGGCCGGGTGATGGATGGCTTTTACCCCGTGCCGGGCAATTTCCGCCAGGGCGGGTGCCGGGTCGCCAAAGCCGTTGAGGACGATGTTGGCACCGGCCCGGGCCAGTACCTGGGCGATACCCAGGCCGATGCCGCTGGTCGAGCCGGTCACGAGTGCAGTCTTGCCGTTGAGGGTCATGCAGTGCTCCTTAGACAATGCCAGTGGCGTAGAACGTGGCAATTACCACGAACACTGCCAGGGTCTTGATCAGGGTAATACCGAAAATATCCTTGTAGGCTTCCCGGTGGGTCAGGCCGGTGACTGCCAGCAGGGTGATCACCGCGCCGTTGTGCGGCAGGGTGTCCATGCCGCCGCTGGCCATGGCCGCTACCCGGTGCAGCACCTCGAGCGGAATGTTGGCGGCATGGGCGGCGGCGATGAAGGTGTCACCCATGGCGGCCAGCGCAATACTCATGCCGCCCGAGGCAGAGCCGGTGATCCCGGCCAACAGGGTGACGGTGATGGCTTCATTGACCAGGGGGTTGGGGATGCCGCGCAGGGCATCGGCCAGCACCAGGAAGCCAGGCAGCGAGGCGATCACTGCGCCAAAGCCATACTCCGAGGCCGTGTTCATGGCTGCCAGCAAGGCGCCGCCGACAGCACTTTTGGTGCCTTCGGCCAAACGGCTGCGGATGGCGCCGAAGGCACATGCCAGCACCATCAGGATGCCGACCAGCAATGCTGCCTGTACCGCCCAGATGGCGGTCAGCTTGGCCACGTCGCTGTTCACTGGGGCACTCATGCCGGGCAGTTGCAAGCTGTGGCTCGCGCCGTACCACTGCGGGATCCAGTGGGTGAACAGCAGGTTCATCACCCCCACCAGCATCAACGGGGATATCGCCAGCCAGGGGTTGGGCAACCTCAGGTCGGCAGCGGTTTCCGGTTCGTTGCGCAAGTCGGTGCCATACCCTTCACCGGCACGCTGGGCTTTGTTGCGCTGGCGCTGCAGGTAGGCCATGCCGGTGCAGAACACGAACAGTGTGCCGATCAGGCCCAGCCAGGGTGCGGCCCAGGCGGTGGTGTTGAAAAAGGTGCTGGGGATGATGTTCTGGATCTGCGGGGTACCGGGCAGGGCGTCCATGGTGAATGAAAACGCCCCCAAGGCAATGGTGGCCGGGATCAGCCGTTTGGGGATGTTGCTCTGGCGGAACATCTCGGCCGCAAACGGGTATACCGCAAACACCACCACGAACAGCGAGACGCCGCCGTAGGTCAGCAACGCACAGACCAGCACGATCACCAGCATGGCCTGGCGGGTGCCGAGCAGGCGGATGGCGGCGGCCACGATCGAGCGGGAAAAGCCGGACAGCTCGATCAGTTTGCCGAACACCGCACCCAGCAGGAACACCGGGAAATACAGCTTGATGAAGCCCACCATTTTTTCCATGAACACCCCGGTGAAGGCGGGGGCAACGGCGGACGGGTCAGTGAGCAGAACGGCGCCGAGGGCGGCGATAGGGGCGAACAGTATGACGCTGTAGCCGCGGTAGGCGGCCAGCATCAGCAGGGCCAGCGCGGCAAGGGCGATGAGCACGGTCATCGGGTGTCTCCTGGGTGAGTCTTGTTGTTATCGGTTTGCAGGAGAAAGCGGATATCGTGCCAATTTTTAACTTATTGATTTACATAATGTTTTTATTTTTTGCAGTGTTTCAGTCTCTGTTTTGAGATTTTGTTGTCCAAGCGCACGCGCCTTCTCCTCCCAGATTGGCAAGCTGCCTGCCTGCACAACGGAACTTATGCGGCTATCTCTAAAAAGAGACAAAAGTCTCTGCTCAGAGACCAAGCGCCACCATCTTCTTGTACAGGGTTGAGCGCCCCAGCCCCAGCGCCTTTGCCGCCTGCGGCACGTTGCCCGCATGGTCCGCCAACGCCCCGGCGATCAGTGAGCGCTCGAATGCCTCGCACGCCTCGCGGTAGGTCTGGCGCACCGGTGCCGCCGACAGCGGACTCAACGGCCCCAACGCCGCACGCAAGTCTGCCACCCCCAGGCCCGGTTGATCGGCCAGCAAGGTCGCCCGCTCCAGCACATTGCGCAGTTCACGGATATTCCCCGGCCAGGCATGGCGTGCCAGCAGTTGCTGCGCTTCGGTTTCCAGCTCGTACTGGCTGCCCAGCTCTGCCAGCACGGCCTCGCATAACGCCGGCAGGTCCTCCAGCCGCTGCCGCAGCGGGGGTACTTCGATCGGTAACACGTTCAGCCGGTAGTACAGGTCGGCGCGGAATGCGCCGCGGGCCATGGCCGCCTGCAGGTCGATGGACGTGGCCGCAATGATGCGCACGTCGCTGCGCAGCATTTGGTTCGACCCCACCGGCTCGTATTCCTTTTCCTGCAGCACCCGCAGCAGCTTGCTTTGCAAGGCCAGCGGCATGTCGCCGATTTCATCGAGGAACAATGTGCCGCCTTCGGCCAGTTGCAGCTTGCCGCTGCGGCCTTTGCGGTCCGCCCCGGTAAAGGCACCGGGCGCTGTGCCGAAGAACTCGGCCTCCAGCAGTGTTTCCGGGATGGCGGCGCTGTTGATGCTGACGAACGCCTTGTGTGCCCGGGCCGAGGCGGCGTGGATGGCGTGCGCCAGCAACTCCTTGCCCGTGCCCGTCTCGCCCAGCAACAGCACCGGCGAGTCGCTGCCTGCACCGCGCCGCGCACGGCGCTTGGCTTCCAGGCTGGCAGCGCTGCTGCCAACGAACTGCGCAAAGCTGTACTTGGCCTGGCGGGCGCGCAGTTGCGAGCGGGTCGAGGCAAGCTCCTGCTGCATGCTCGAATAACGCTTGAGCAGCGGCGACAGGCTGCGCAACTGATCGAACAGGGCAAAACCGATGGCGCCGATCAGCGCGCCCTGGTCGTCGTGGATAGGCAGGCGCATGACCACCAACGGCTCGTTCGGCGTGTCCAGCATGTCCAGCAGGATAGGCCGGCCATTGCTCACCACCTCGCGCATCAGGCTACCGGGGATCACTGCTTCGCAGGGCTGGCCAATCGCACTGGCCGCGTCGGCCAGGCCAAAGCGCCGGGCATAGCGTTCGTTCATCCAGGCGATACGTGCCTGGCGGTCGACGATCACCGTACCTTCGCTGGACTGTTCGATGATCTCGAACAGCGAGCGAATCGCCAGTTGCCGAACGTGGGGATAGTCCTTGAGGCTGTCGCTGTCGTGCATGGAAAAAGTCCTGAATACGTTGTTTGCCCGCGCCGGCACCTTGCCTGAAACGTCAGCCCTTCGGGTCAAACGCCTGCCGCAAGGCATCGCCGATGAACACCAGCAGCGACAAGATTAGCGCCAGGGCAAAGAACGCGGTAAAGCCCAGCCACGGTGCCTCCAGGTGTTGCTTGCCCTGGGTCACCAACTCCCCCAGCGAGGCGCTGCCCGCGGGCATGCCGAAACCGAGGAAGTCCAGCGCGGTCAGCGTGGTGATGGCCCCGGTGAGCATGAACGGCACGTAGGTCAGTGTGGCATTCAAGGCATTGGGCAAGATATGCCGCAGCATGACCTGGCTGTCTGGCAAACCCAGCGCCCGGGCTGCCTTGACGTATTCCAGGTTGCGCCCCCGCAGGAACTCGGCCCGCACCACGTCGACCAGGGTCAGCCATGAAAACAGCGCCATGATCCCCAGCAGCCACCAGAAATCCGGCTCGACGAACCCGCTGAGGATAATCAGCAGGTACAACACCGGCAGCCCGGACCATACCTCCAGCAGGCGCTGGCCGAACAGGTCGACCCAGCCCCCGTGGTAGCCCTGCAGGGCGCCCGCCGTCACCCCGATGACCACGCTGATCACGGTCAGGGCAAAGGCAAACAGCAAAGACACCCGCGTGCCATACAACACCCGGGCCAGCACATCTCGGCCCTGGTCATCGGTACCCAGCCAGTTGCTGCTGCTCGGTGGGCTGGGCGTTGGGACCTGCAAGTCGTAGTTCGGGGTGTCGGCGCTGAACGGGATCGGTGCGAACAGCATCCAGCCGCCCTGGTCCTCGATCAGCTTGCGCACGTAGGCGCTGCGGTAGTCGGGCTGGAACGGCAGCTGGCCGCCAAATTGCTGCTCGGTATAACGCTTGAGCGCCGGTACGTACAGTTCGCCCTGGTAGCCCAGCAGCAACGGCTTGTCGTTGGCCACCAGCTCGGCGCCCAGGCTCAGCGACAGCAGGGCGGCGAATACCCACAGCGAGACCCAGCCCAGGCGGTTGCGGCGAAAACGTTGCAGGCGCCGGCGCGCCACAGGCGACAGCATCAGTGCGCCCTCGTGTCGAAGTCGATGCGTGGGTCCAGCAAGGTGTAGGCCAGGTCGCCGATCAGGCGGATCAGCAGCCCTGCCAAGGTGAAGATGAATAACGTGCCGAAAACGATGGGGTAGTCGCGGGACACGGCGGCGTCGTAGCTCATGCGGCCCAGGCCATCCAGTGAGAAAATCACCTCGATCAGCAGCGAGCCGGCAAAGAACACGCTGATCAGTGCCTGTGGTAGCCCGGCCACCACCAGCAGCATGGCGTTGCGCAATACATGGCCGTAGAGCACCCGCCGCTCACTCAGGCCCTTGGCCCGGGCGGTGACCACGTACTGGCGCGAAATTTCGTCGAGGAAGGCATTTTTGGTCAGCAAGGTGAGGGTGGCGAACCCACCGATTACCAAGGCGCCGACGGGCAGTACCAGGTGCCAGAAGTAGTCGGCCACCTTGCCGAGCAGGCTCAGCTCGTCGAAGTTGTCGGAAACCAGGCCGCGCACCGGAAACCAGTTCAGCGAAGTGCCGCCGGCAAACACCACGATCAGCAACAGGGCGAACAGGAACGAGGGCAGGGCGTAGCCGACCACGATCAGTGCGCTGCTCCAGGCATCGAAGTGGCTGCCGTGGCGCACCGCCTTGCGAATGCCCAGGGGTATGGACACCAGGTAGGTGATCAGCGTGGCCCAGAAGCCCAGCGACAGGGTGACCGGCAGTTTGTCGAGGATCAGGTCGGTGACCTTGGCACCACGGAAAAAACTGTTGCCGAAGTCCAGCCGGGCATACTGGCCCAGCATCAGCCAAAGGCGCTCGGGCGCAGACTTGTCGAAGCCGTACTGGCGCTTGATCTCTTCGATCAGCTTGGGGTCGAGCCCGCGGGTGGCGCGTGATTCACCGTGCACAACCTCCGAGCGCGCACCGGGGGTGCCACCGCCGATGCCTTGCAGGCGCGCCACGGCTTGTTCCACCGGGCCCCCTGGCGCGGCCTGTACGATGACGAAGTTGACCAGCAGGATCGCCAGCAATGTCGGAATGATCAGCAGCAGGCGGCGCAACAGGTAGCGGGTCATGGGGCGGCGTTCCGGCGTATGGCCATCTGTTCATTGGTCAGCGCCGTTGGGCTGACCTCCCACCAGGTGTCCAGGCCTTCATCGTAGGTGGCCTGAACCTTGGGCAAGCCGAAGCGGTTCCACCAGACGGTGGAGCTGCCTGGCGGGTAGTAGTTGGGGATCCAGTAGTAATTCCACTGCAGCACCCGGTCCAGGGCGTGAGCGTGGCGCAGCATGTCGGCCTCGCTGGCAGCGCGTACCAGGCCGTCGATCAGGTGGTCGACGGCCGGGTCCTGCAGCACCATCAGGTTGTTCGAACCGGGGTCGTGGGCAGCGGCCGAGCCGAAGTAGTTGTACAGCTCGGCACCGGGGGACAGCGTCACCGGGTAGCCGGTCACGACCATGTCGTAGTCACGGGCCATCAGCCGGTTGACGTACTGCGCCGAGTCGACGTTACGGATATTCAGGGTAACGCCGATCTGTGCCAGGTTGCGCTTCCAGGGCAACAGCAGGCGCTCCATGCCGGCCTGGCCGTTGAGGAAGGTGAACGTCAGGGGCTGACCTTCGCGGTTGACCAGGCGGTCGCCATCGGCATGCCAGCCGGCCTGCTGCAGCAGGGCCAGGGCTTGCAACTGCTGGGCGCGGATGATTCCCGAGCCGTCAGTGACCGGTGCCGTGAACACGTGGTCGAAGACTTCCTGCGGCACCTGGCCACGCAGCGGTTCGAGCAGTTTCAGCTCGCCGGCATCGGGTAGCTGGCGGGCGGCCAGCGGGGTATTGGAGAACACGCTCTGCTGGCGGATGTACAGGTTGCGCATCATCTGCCGGTTGCTCCACTCGAAGTCCCAGAGCATGCCCAGTGCCTGACGTACACGGCGGTCCTTGAACTGCGGCCGGTCCAGGTTGAACACGAAGCCCTGGGCTACCTGCGGTTTGGCTGGGCCTAGGTGGGCCCGTTGCAGGCGACCGTCGTCCAGTGTGGCGCCGTTGTAACCCAGGGTGTAGGCGGTTGCGGAGAACTCGCGGTTGTAATCGTAGCCCCCGCCCTTGAGCACCTGGCGCGCCACCTCGGTGTCGCCGAAGTACTCGATGCGCAGTTTGGCGAAATTGTAGCGGCCACGGCTGGCCGGCAGGTCACGGGCCCACCAGGTGGGGTCACGCTCGAAGGTGATGCTGCGGCCATTGTCGATCTGGCCGATGCGGTAGGGCCCACTGCCGACCGGTTTGTCGAAGCCGGCCCCGTTGGCGAAATCGCGTTGCTGCCAGTCGTGCTCGGGCAGCACGGGCAAGCTGGCCAGGTCCAGCGCCAGGGTACGGCCGTGCCCGGGCTTGAAGTCGAAGCGGATGCTGCGCGGGCCTTCCACGGTCACCCCGCTGACGTCGGCGAACTGGGTGCGGTAGGTCAGGCTGCCTTTGCTCATCAGCAGGTCGTAGGTGAAGCGCACGTCTTCGGCGCGCACCGGCTTGCCGTCGGCGAAGGTCGCCCGTGGGTCGATATCGAAACGCAGCCAGGCGTCATCCGGGCCACGCTCCATGCGCCGGGCGATCAGCCCATAGACGGTGTAGGGTTCGTCGAATGAGCGCACGGCCAGGGGTGCGAACAACAGGCCATCGACCTGGCTGACACCAATGCCTTTGTCGATGTACGGCAGGATATGGTCGAACTGGCCAATCTCGATGGCCGAGCGGCGCAGCATGCCGCCCTTGGGGGCGCTGGGGTTCACATAGTCGAAATGCTGGAAACTGGCGCCGTAGCGGGGGGCTTCGCCGTACACCGTGAGGGCATGGGTGGGGGCGGCCAGGGTATCGAGGGCGAAACAAAGCAGCAACAGGCACCACAACCCCTGCAGAAGCGGGTTACCCCGCGAATACGCCCGAGCATGCAGCCTCGTTGCCTGAGCTGACGTATTCGCGTGTGAACCCGCGGCCACCGGGGGCATGAACAGCTGTTGGCTGCTTAGTCCTGACGGCTGGTGACTTCCAGCAGGTGGTAGCCGAACTGGGTCTTTACCGGGCCTTGCACGGTATTCACAGGTGCGCTGAACACCACGGTGTCGAATTCCTTGACCATCTGGCCTGGGCCGAACGAACCCAGGTCACCGCCCTGGCGGCTGGACGGGCAGGTGGAGTTGGCTTTGGCGATTTCAGCGAAATCGGCACCGGCTTCGATCTGGGCTTTCAGTTCGTTGCACTTGTCTTCGCTGGCAACGAGGATGTGACGGGCGGTTGCACGGGCCATGGGTACTGCTCCTTGGGGTAAAAAGTGCAAGCCTAGCGCACTTGTCCGGGGTATGTCTCGCCAGGCTTGCAACCATCGGCTCACAGTTGTTGTGCGGCTTCGCGCAACAGCGTTTCGGTCGAGGCCCAACCCAGGCAGCCGTCGGTGATCGACACGCCGTACTTCAGGGCGCCCTTGCCCAGCGCCTGGCAACCGTCGAACAGGTGGCCTTCGATCATCACGCCGACCAGCGAGCGGTCGCCGCTCAGGCGTTGCGCCAGCACCTCGTTGAACACCGCAGGCTGGCGCGCTGGGTCCTTGCCGCTGTTGGCATGGCTGCAATCGACCATGATCCGTGGCTGCAAGCCAGCCTTGGCCAGCGCCTGGCGGGCGAGGGCAATGCTAGGGGCATCGTAGTTGGGCCCTTTGTGGCCGCCGCGCAGTACCAGATGGGTGTCGGGGTTGCCCAGGGTTTCGATGATCGCCGGGTGGCCTTGCGCGTCCAGGCCGAAGTGGCGGTGCGGGTGTGCAGCGCTGCGCATGGCGTCGCTGGCTACGGCAATACCACCGTCGGTGCCGTTCTTGAAGCCCACTGGCAGCGCCAGGCCACTGACCATTTCGCGGTGGATCTGCGATTCGGTGGTACGCGCGCCGACCGCAGCCCATGCCAGCAGGTCGTCGAAGTAGCCCGCGGCCAGCGGTTGCAGCAACTCGCTGGCGATGGGCAGGCCGCGCTCGATCATGCTCAGCATCAGCCCGCGAGACAGGGCGATGCCGGCATGCATGTCGTCGCTGCCATCCAGGTGCGGGTCATACGCCAGGCCTTTCCAGCCCACCGTGGTACGCGGTTTTTCGACGTAGGCGCGCATCACCAACAGCAGCTTGTCGTCGACGTCGCGGCTGAGGGCGGCCAGGCGGTCGGCGTATTCCAGCGCGGCGCGCGGGTCGTGGATCGAGCACGGGCCGACGATCACCAGCAGGCGCTGATCGTGGCCTTCGAGGATGTTGCGTATAGCCTGGCGGTGGGCATGTACTTGCTGGGCCAGGTCTGTGGCGAGCGGCATTTGCTGCTTGAGCAGGTGCGCACTGGGGAGGCGTTTGCTGACTGCGGTGTTGGCCGCTTGCGGCTGGGTCAGGGGCAGGGCGAGGCTGGAGGCGTGCATGGCATTTTTCCCTGGGCGGACGGCGGGGGCTGGCCCGCGCGGTCGGCCCTATCGAGGTGTTCGACAGATCGTTGAATTACTGTTGGCTGCTGCATTGCCACCTGTGCAAGACCGATCGGAGGCGGCTGGCTGGCCCGAGCGGGATTGGCTAAATCGCCAGGTGTAGGTGTCGGCGTAGTAATAGGTGGCGTAGTTCATGAAGCGGTCCTCAATGTGAATCAATGGTTTTTTCAAAGGCCTGAAACGCAAAACCCCCGGTCGGGGAGCCGACCGGGGGTTTGAGTATTCTCATGTTCGGCGGCCCCTCGAAGGTGGGCGCCGTGCAGGTATCGGCGCCTAGTGGCTAAACCAATACCCGAAGTAATAGCTTGCTGGAGCTACGCAGCCGGCAACGGCCAGCACAGGGCGCGGTTGGCGACCGGTGTGGTTGGCGAGGTGGCGGATGTGTGTTGGCATGTTGCGCTCCAGTGAATGAGCCCGAGCTTACTGCAGTTCGGCTGGGCCATTCAATGGATAAATACTATGTGTTCAATCATTTATTTGTGTACTGAATGGTTAAACGGCCCTGTCAACGGCTGTCCTGATCTTCAGCGGTGCCACCGCTGGCGCCGGCACCCGAGCCAGTAGCCTCGCCGGTGCTGTTGGAGCCGCCCGTGGCGCCATCGGCGGCGTCGGTGCTGCTGCCGGTGTCGCTGCTGTCATTGCTTTTGCCGCTGCCAGGGGTGTTGACGCTGCTGCCCTCACCGGCAGTCTTGCCGCCAGATTGGTCGGTTTGTGGGTGGCTGTCGGTGTTGGTGGCCGTGGCGGCGAAGCTGGTGCCAGCGAGTGGGGTCAGCGCCAGTGCCAGGCACAGGGAGAGCGGGCGAATGCGGATCATGGGATATCTCCATCGTGGGGATGATCTGTCATTCGTTTGGCCTGGTGAGCCGGGCTGGGTGCCGCTCGGGCGACGAGCGGTAGGCGCAACAAGCCATGGGGCCGCTGCGCCGGGCCGGCGATCAGCGAGGTTGCGCGTGTTCCTGCAGCAGCTCGGGGCTGTTGAAGTTGCTCAAGCGGCGATCGTCTGCGCTGCACTCAAGCGCTTGCACCTTGGCGCGCAACAGGGCCTTCTGCAAGCTCCGCTCACCCTCGGCCCAGGCTTGCTCCAGCACCGGCAACAACTGGCGCGGCAGCACGCTGAACATCGGCTGCCAGTAGCCGCCCTGGTGCGCCATCGCGGCACTGTCATTGGCCGCAGCAACCCGCAGCAGGTCTTCGATCAGTGCGCGGTCGACCAGCGGCGCATCGCAGGCCAGCACCACCACCCATGCATGCCGCGCCACCTTGAGCCCGGCAATCACCCCCGCCAGCGGCCCGGGGAAGTCGTTGTCGGCATCGCCCACCAACTGGTCGGCATACACCCGGTAGGCCTGCTGGTTGCGGTTGCAGGAAATCACCAGGTCGTCAGTCAGGGGGCGCAGCACGCGATGGATTGCGGCCACCAGTGGCTCGCCCTGCCAGCTGATCAAGCCCTTGTCCCGGCCGCCCATACGTTGCCCGCGGCCCCCCGCGAGGATCAGGGCAGAGCAGGTGAGCAATTGTTCAGTCATTGGCTAAAGTCCGAGGCAGGCACGAAGGCAACCCTCACACGCACGACAGCGGTTGTCCAGTGGACGTGAACGCGGGGCCAGGGCACTGACATTTTTGCCAGTTGTGCCCGCCGCTGCTTCTCCCTTGAATAGGGCTGCAGCCTTGCCCACGCAATGAGGGCAAGCCAGATTCCCAGGAGAAGGCAATTGAACAAAGCGCAACTTATTGAACAGGTAGCAGCGCGCGCCGAACTCAGCCAGGCGATGGCCCAAAAGGCAGTCGATGCCTTCATCGATGGGGTCAAGGCGTCGCTGAGCACACACACGCCTGTCGCTTTGGTGGGTTTCGGCAGGTTCGAGACTGCCCGAAGGCCAGCGCGGGTCGGCAGGGACCCGCGGTCTGGCAAACCGTTGAAGATTCCGGCGGCGATGACGGTCAAGTTTCGAGCTGGCAAGGATCTGAAGGATGCCGTCAGATTCCGCGGGGAGTCCGAGGCCAAGACCAAACCCCGCAAGTGAACGCAGAGGGTCCCTGGGGACCCTGATTCAGGGGCTGTCGTGCAGCGCCTCGCCGGCCGTTGCGGTTTTGCGCGTGCCAGCCAGCCGCATCACGCTGACGAAGAACACCGGCACGAATACCACCGCCAGGGTAGCGCTCAGCATGCCGCCGATAACCCCGGTGCCGATCGCCTGTTGGCTGGCCGAGCTGGCACCGCTGGCGATCGCCAAGGGCACCACGCCGAGGATGAACGCCAGCGATGTCATCACGATCGGCCGCAGGCGCAGGCGGGCGGCCTGTACGGCGGCATCGGCGGCGTCCACGCCCTGGTCTACCAGGTGCTTGGCGAACTCGATGATCAGAATGGCGTTCTTCGCCGACAGGCCGATCAAGGTGATCAGGCCGACCTTGAAGAACACGTCGTTGGGCATGCCCCGCAGGGTTACCGCCAGGACCGCACCCAGCACGCCGAGCGGCACCACCAGCAGCACTGCGGTGGGTATCGACCAGCTCTCGTACAGCGCAGCCAGGCACAGGAACACCACCAGCAGCGACAGCGCCATCAACATCGGCGCCTGGCTGCCGGACAGGCGTTCTTGCAGTGACAGGCCGGTCCATTCCAGGCCGGCACCGGCGGGCAGTTGCGCCACCAGGCGCTCGATTTCGGCCATGGCTTCGCCAGAGCTGTAGCCGGGGGCCGGTTCGCCGGAAATCGACACCGCCGGGTAGCCGTTATAACGCGTCAGTTGCACCGGGCCGCTGACCCATTTGGCCTGGACGAACGCGGCCAACGGCACCATCTTGCCGCTGCTGTTGCGCACATGCATGTTCAGCAGGTCTTGCACCTGGCTGCGCTGGTCGCCTTCGGCCTGCACCACCACGCGCTGCATGCGGCCCTGGTTCGGGAAGTCGTTGACGTAGCTGGAGCCCACTGCCACGTCGAGTACCGAGCCGATATCGGCAAACGTCACGCCCAGGGCATTGGCCTGGCGGCGGTCGATCTCCAGCTGCACCTGCGGGCTTTCCGCCAGCGAGGCTTCGCGCACGTTGCTCAGTACCTTGCTCTTGCCGGCCTGCTCGAGCAGCTGGTCACGCGCCGCCATCAGCGCGCGGTGGCCCATGCCACCCCGGTCCTGCAGGCGGAACTCGAAGCCGGTCGACTCGCCAAGCCCGTCGATGGGCGGCGGCAGCACGGCGTAGGCCACCGCATCCTTGAGTTGCGTGAAGGCCTTGTTGGCGCGCTCGGCAATCGACTGGGCAGTGTGTTCGGCACTTCGCTCGGACCAGTCCTTGAGGGTAGTGAAGGCCAGCGCAGCGTTCTGCCCGCTGCCCGAGAAGCTGAAACCCAGGATCAGTGTGGTGTTGCCGACCCCCGGTTCTTCACTGTTGTGCGCCTCGATCTGGGCGGCCACCTGTTCGGTGCGCATGCGGCTGGCGCCAGGCGGCAGCTGGATGTCCGTAATGGTGTAGCCCTGGTCTTCGGTGGGCAGGAACGCCGTGGGCAGCTGGCTCAAGCCATAGCCCAAAACCCCCAGCAGCAGCGCATACAGCAACAGGTAGCGCCCGCTGCGTTGCAGCGCTTGCATGACCCAGCGCTGGTAGCCATCGCTCATGCCCTCGAAACGGCGGTTGAACCAGCCGAAGAAACCCTTGCGTGCATGCTGTTCGCCCTTGGCCACAGGCTTGAGCAGCGTGGCGCACAGTGCCGGGGTCAGGCTGAGGGCGAGGAATGCCGAGAACAGGATCGATACCGCCATGGCGACCGAAAACTGTTGGTAGATCACACCCACTGACCCTTGCATGAAGGCCATGGGCAGGAATACCGCCACCAGTACCAGGGTGATGCCGATGATCGCGCCGCTGATCTGGCTCATGGCCTTGCGCGTGGCTTGCCGGGGCGGCAGGCCTTCTTCGGCCATGATGCGTTCGACGTTTTCCACCACCACGATGGCGTCATCGACCAGGATGCCGATGGCCAGCACCATGCCGAACAGGGTCAGCACGTTGATCGAGAAACCCAGCGCCAGCATCACGGCGAAGGTGCCCATCAGTGCCACCGGTACCACCAGGGTCGGGATCAGCGTGTAGCGCAGGTTCTGCAGGAACAGGAACATCACCGCAAACACCAGCAGCATGGCTTCGAACAGGGTACTGATGACCTGCTCGATCGACACCTTGACGAACGGCGAGGTGTCGTAGGGGATGTCGTACCTGACCCCCTCGGGGAAGTAGCGCGCCAGGTCCTGCAGTTTCGCCCGTACCAGGGTGGCGGTCTGCATGGCATTGGCGCCCGGTGCCAGCTGCACGCTGAAGGCCGTGGCCGGCTTGCCGTTCAAGCGGGTGCCGTACTGGTATTCCTGTGCGCCGACTTCCACCCTGGCGACATCGCCAAGGGTGACCACGGAGCCGTCGGGGTTGGCGCGCAGCACAATGGCGGCGAACGCATCCGGCGTGCTCAGCTGGCCTTTGACCACCACGTTGGCGGTGATTTCCTGAGTGCTGCGGCTGGGCAGGTCGCCAATGCTGCCAGGGGCTACCTGGGCGTTCTGGCCGGCGATGGCGTCGGCCACGTCGTTGGGCGTGAGGTTGAAACCGACCAGTTTGCGCGGGTCGATCCAGATGCGCATGGCCCGTTCCGAGCCATACAGCTGGGCCTTGCCGACGCCTTTGAGGCGGCGTATTTCATCCATCACGTTACGCGCCAGAATGTCCGACAGGGCGGTTTCGTCGAGTTTGCCGTCTGTGGAGGTGAGGGTGGCCAGCAGCAGAAAGCCGGTGGACACCTTCTCGACCTGCAGGCCCTGCTGGGTGACCGGCCGCGGCAGGCGGGACTCGACCACCTTCAGGCGGTTCTGCACGTCGACCTGGGCCAGGTCCGGGTGGGTGCCCGGGGCGAAGGTGGCGGTAATGGTGGCGCTGCCCAGGCTGCTCTGGGATTCGAAGTACAGCAGGTTGTCGGCGCCGTTGAGCTCCTGTTCGATCAGGCTGACCACGCTTTCGTCCATGGTGGCTGCCGAGGCGCCGGGGTATACGGCGTAGATCTCGACCTGCGGCGGTGCCACGTTGGGGTATTGGGCCACCGGCAGTTGCGGGATGGCCAGCGCGCCGGCCAGCAGGATGAACAGCGCGACCACCCAGGCGAATACCGGGCGGTCTATGAAGAATTGCGGCATGGGTCAGGCCCTCACTGGCCGTTGTGCTGTGCGATGGGCGGCGTTTGTGGGCTGGGGTCGACCTGCACCTGGTCGCCGGCCTTGACGTGCTGCAGGCCCTCGATGACCACGCGCTCACCAGCGGCCAGGCCGGCGCTGACGATCCAGCGGTCGCCCTGGGTATTGCCCAGCACCACCTCGCGCTCGCTCACCCGCGCCTGCGGGTCGACCACCAGTACCTTGGGCACCCCGGCGCTGTCACGCAGGATGGCGCGCTGCGGCACACTCAGGCCATGGGGTTGCACGGCCTGCTCGAGGCGCACGCGCACGTAGCTGCCGGGCAACAGGTCCAGGTCCGGGTTGGGGAACTCGCTGCGCAGGGTGATCTGGTTGGTGCTGGGGTCGACGCTGATGTCGGAGAACAGCAATTTGCCCGGCAGTGGGTAGGCGCTGCCGTCGTCCTGGATCAGCGTCGCCCGGGCCTGACCGTCGCCCACCTGCTGCAGCTCGCCCGCGCGCAAGGCGCGGCGCAGGGCATTGAGCTCGCGGGTGGATTGGGTGACATCGGCGTGGATCGGGTCCAGTTGCTGAATGGTCGCCAGCGGGGTGCTCTCGTTTTGCCCGACCAGCGCGCCTTCTGTGACCTGGGCACGGCCAATGCGCCCGGAGATGGGCGCGGTGACCGTGGCATAGCCGAGATTGAGGCGGGCGCGCGCCAGTGCCGCCTTGGCTTCGGCTACGGCGGCATCCGCCTGCAGCAGGCTGGCCTTGGCATTGTCGTATTCCTGGCGGCTGACCGCCTTGTCGTCAACCAGCTGGCGGTAGCGCTGCTCTTGCAGGCGGGCCTGGTAGCGAGTGGCTTCGGCCTTGGCCAAGGTTGCGCGGGCACTGTCGTGGTCGGCTTTGAACGGCGCCGGGTCGATCAGGAACAGCACATCGCCTTGCTTGACGTCACTGCCTTCGCGGTACACCCGCTTGAGCACAACGCCGGCGACCCGCGCGCGCACTTCTGCGGTACGCGGGGCCAGGATGCGGCCACTGAGTTCGCTGCTGATGGCCAAGGGCTGCAGTTGCAGGGTTTCCACCCGTACTTGCGGGGTGGGCGCCTGTTCGTCTTGCTCGGCGCTGTTGCCGCAGCCGGCCAGGGACAGGCTCAGAAACGCCAGAAGCGCCACTGGGCGCAGGCGAAGGGAGAGGGTAGTAGGCATGCGGATCTTCCGATGATGACCGGGTATATGCTACGGCAGGCATTGCTGGGCGGCTGTTAATACCTGTAGGGCGAGTGTGAAAAAATGTAAAGAACAAGCCTGTGGTGTTGCAGTGTTCTATATCCTGAGTATTCCTGTGCCGGCCTCTTCGCGGGCAAGCCCGCGAAGAGGCCGGCAAGGTCCAACACAACCTAGATTCCCAAGCACCTATGCCGAATATTCTCCTGGTCGAAGACGACAGCGCCCTGTCCGAGCTGATTGCCAGCTACCTGCAACGCAACGACTTCCATGTCCAGGTGATCGCCCGCGGCGATCATGTGCTGGACGATTACCGCCGGCAAAAGCCCGATCTGGTCATTCTCGACCTGATGCTGCCGGGCCTCGATGGCCTGCAGGTCTGCCGCCTGTTGCGCCAGGAATCGCAAGGCTTGCCGATCCTGATGCTGACCGCCCGTGACGACAGCCACGACCAGGTACTCGGCCTGGAAATGGGCGCCGACGACTATGTGAGCAAACCCTGCGAGCCCCGTGTGCTGCTGGCGCGGGTGCGTACCTTGCTGCGCCGCAGCAGTGTCAACGAGCCACGGCTGGACCACGACCTGATCGTGATCGGCGGCCTGCGCATCGACCTGGCCGAGCGCACGGTCAGCTGGCGCGGCGACGAAGTGGAGTTGTCCAGCGGCGAGTACAACCTGTTGGTGGTGCTGGCGCGCAACGCCGGCGAAGTGCTGAACCGCGACCGCATCCTGCAGCAACTGCGGGGCATCGAATTCAATGGTACCGACCGCTCGGTGGACGTGGCCATTTCCAAGCTGCGGCGCAAGTTCGACGACAACGCCGGTGAAGCGCGCAAGATCAAGACCGTATGGGGCAAGGGCTATCTGTTCAGCCGCGTCGAGTGGGAGTGCTGACCGGCCATGCTCAAGATCCTGGTGCGGCTGTACCTGGTGATCATCATTGCCTATGCCGGTGCGCTGCTGCTTATCCCCGACAGTATCGTCGGTCTGTTCCATGAACGGTTCATGGCCTACAACCTGGCCCAGGCCAAGGGTGTGCAGTCGATGGTCGTGCGCCAGTTCCGCCAGGCGCCGCGCGAGCAGTGGCCAGCGGTAGCGCAGGAGCTGGCCGGTGATTTCGCACCGCTGCAACTGCGGCTGTTGCCCATGGACCAGGCGGGCCTGAGCGACCAGGAGCAGGCGCGCCTGGCGCAGGGGCTGCACGCGGTACGCATTGGCGAGTGGGGCTATTACGAAACCGTGCTGGCCCCCCTGGACAAACAGTGGCTGGTAGAGCTGCATTCGCCGCCCGACCCGTTCGACATCAACGTATTGTCCTGGGGGGTGACCGTCTTGATCGGTGCCGCCATGCTCGGCTGCCTGCTGCTGTGGGTGTGGCCGCACTGGCGGGACCTGGAGCGCCTGAAGGAAACCGCACGGCGCCTGGGCCAGGGGCACATGGCCGAGCGTACGCACATTTCGCCGCACTCCAACATCGGTGAGCTGGCCGGGGTGTTCGACACCATGGCCAGCGACCTTGAGCGGCACGTCAACCAGCAACGCGAGCTGCTCAATGCGGTGTCGCACGAGCTGCGTACGCCGTTGACCCGGCTCGACTTCGGCCTGGTGCTGTTGTTCGACGAAGTGCCGCCAGCCAGCCGCAAGCGCTTGCTGGAACTGGTCGGCCATGTGCGCGAGCTGGATGAGCTGGTGCTGGAGTTGTTGTCGTACAGCCGGCTGTACAACGCCGATCAGGCCCGCGAGCGGGTCGAGGTGTCGTTGCTGGAACTGGTCGACAGCGTGCTGGGCGGCTTCGCCGAGGAGCTCGATGGCCGTGGCATCCAGTGGGAAGTTCGCGCCGAAGCCGAGCTACCCCGCTTTGTGCTCGACCCGCGGCTCACCGCCCGGGCCGTGCAGAATCTGGTGCGCAATGCCATGCGTTACTGTGACCAAAGCCTGTTGCTGCGCTTGTGCCTGGACCAGGACGGCGCGTGCCTGCTGACGGTGGAAGACGACGGTATCGGCATTCCGGCAGCGGAGCGGGAGCGGATCTTCCAGCCGTTCTACCGGCTGGACCGCAGCCGTGACCGGAACACCGGTGGTTTTGGCCTGGGCTTGGCGATCAGCCGGCGTGCGATCGAGGGCCAGGGCGGTACGTTGACTGTCGCACAGTCGGCGCTGGGCGGGGCGCAGTTCCGCATCCGCTTGCCTGCCCGTTAGCAGGCGGCAGGGGCGTACAGGCTTTTTCTTCTCGGCCAGTTCTTGTAGGTTTACAGTTCTTCAAGCCAGGGAGCTGAACATGCAAGGCAAGGCACGCAAGATCGTCCAGGCCATTCTTTACGAGGCCATCGCCGTCGCCTGCGTGGCCCCGGCACTGGCGTTGGCGTTCGGCGCCGGCATGGCGCAATCCACGGTGCTGTCGGTGCTGATGTCAGGCATCGCCATGAGCTGGAACATGGGTTACAACTGGGTGTTCGAGCGCTGGGAGGCGCGCCAGCAGCGGCGTGAACGTACGTTCACCCGGCGCCTGCTGCACGCCTTGGGCTTCGAGGGTGGGTTGGTGCTGATCCTGCTGCCGCTGGTGGCCTACTGGCTGAACGTCAGTCTGTGGGCGGCGCTGCTCACCAACCTGGCATTGTTCGTGTTCTTCTTCGTCTACGCCTTCGTGTTCCAGTGGGGCTTCGACAAAGTGTTCGATGTGCCGCTGTCGGCGCAGCAAGCCAAGTGTTGACGTGGGCCTGCGCGGCAGGCTAAGTTCCTGGCCTATGAACACCTACCTGCACGTGAACGCCATCATTATTACCGCCATTATCAGCTTGGCGGGCTAGCGCGTACGTGCACCGAACCCGCCCTGGAGGCGGGTTTTTTCTCTCTGACTCCTGGGCAACGTAAAAAAGCCAAGGAGTCATCGATGACCAGCTTCAGCACCCCCCGTACCCCAGCAACCCCCCAGCAACTGCTGTCGGAGCATGTGCGGCGCATTCTTGCCGCGCCGGTGTACGACCTGGCTATCGAAACGCCGCTGCAAGCTGCCCCGGCCTTGTCTGCCCGCCTGGGTAACCAGGTGTTGCTCAAGCGTGAAGACCTGCAGCCGACTTTCTCGTTCAAGATCCGCGGTGCCTACACCCGCCTGTCGCGGCTTGGCACCGCGCAACGCGAGCGCGGGGTCATCACGGCGTCGGCGGGCAACCATGCCCAGGGCGTGGCCCTGGCAGCTGCGCACCTGGGCATGAAGGCCACCATCGTCATGCCCACCACCACACCGTCGTTGAAGGTGGAGGGGGTGCGCTCACGCGGTGGCCATGTGGTGTTGCACGGCGAGAGCTTCCCGCATGCCCTGGCCCATGCCTTGAAACTGGCCGACCAGGCCGGCGCCACCTTCGTGCCGCCGTTCGATGACCCCGATGTCATCGCTGGCCAGGGTACGGTGGCCATGGAAATACTGCGCCAGCACCCGGGTGCGCTGGACGCCATCTTCGTGCCGGTGGGCGGCGGTGGCCTGATCGCGGGTATCGCCGCCTACGTGAAGTACCTGCGCCCCGAGGTAAAAGTGATCGGCGTCGAGCCGGACGACTCCAATTGCCTGCAAGCGGCCATGGCAGCGGGGGAGCGGGTGGTCCTGCCGCAGGTGGGCAGCTTTGCCGATGGGGTGGCGGTGGCGCAGGTCGGCGCGCATTGTTTCGAGCTGTGCCGGCACTTCGTCGACGAGGTGCTGACGGTGAGCAGTGACGAGCTGTGCGCGGCGATCAAGGATATCTACGATGACACCCGTTCCATCACCGAGCCTTCCGGCGCATTGGCGGTGGCCGGGATCAAGCAGTATGTGGCGCAGCACGGTGCACAAGGGCAGACCCTGGTGGCGATCGATTCTGGCGCCAACGTCAACTTCGACCGTTTGCGCCATGTGGCCGAGCGGGCCGAACTGGGCGAGCAGCGCGAGGCAATCATTGCAGTGACCATCCCGGAGCAACCCGGCAGCTTCCGTGCGTTCTGCCAGGCACTGGGCAAACGCCAGATCACCGAGTTCAACTACCGCTACTACCCCGGCCAGCAGGCGCGCCTGTTCGTCGGGGTGCAGACCCACCCGGTGCACGACCCGCGCAAGCAACTGCTGGCCAGCCTGGCTGGGCAGGGTTACGCCGTACAGGACTTGACCGACAACGAGTTGGCCAAGTTGCATGTGCGCCATACCGTGGGCGGTCATGCCGCCCCGGGGGCTACTGAGCGGGTGCTGCGCTTCGAGTTCCCGGAACGGCCAGGGGCGTTGCTGGGTTTTCTGGAGCGCTTGGGCAAGCACTGGAACATCAGCCTGTTCCATTACCGCAACCATGGCGCGGCCCAGGCCCGGGTGCTCGCCGCCCTGGAAGTGCCGGCGCAAGAGCTGGCGGGCTTGCCGACGGCGCTGGATGCCATGGGCTACCAGTACTGGGATGAGACCGACAACCCGGCCTACACACTGTTCCTGGGCTGTGCCGGGTCGGCGGGTACGCGGTCAAGCGGACCCGCCGGGCCGTTCAGCGTGCACCGCGCCCGTAGGCCTGGCTGATGCGGTCGATGACCATGGCCAGGGCGACGATCGCCAGCCCGGCTTCCACACCCTGGCCGACGTTCAAGGTCTGGATACCGGCCAGCACATCCTCACCCAAGCCGCGCGCGCCGATCATCGACGCCACCACCACCATCGACAAGGCCATCATCACCGACTGGTTCAGCCCGGCCATGATGCTGGGCAGCGCCAGCGGCAGGGCTATACGCCGCAACCGCTGCCAGCGGCTGGCGCCCAGCCCATGGGCGGCCTTCAGCAACGACGGGTCGATCTGGCTCAGGCCCAGCTGGGTCAGGCGCACCAAGGGTGGCAGGGCGTAGATCAGGGTGGCGAATACTGCCGGCACCTTGCCCAGCCCAAACAGCATCAGCACCGGGATCAGGTACACGAACGCCGGCAGTGTCTGCATCACATCCAGAACCGGCAGCAACAACCGCCTGGCCAGTGGCCGGGCGGCCAGCAGGATGCCCAGCGGTACGCCAACCAGTACGCACAAACCCGTACTCACCAGCACCAAGGCCAGGGTCTGCAGCAGTTTGTCCCACAGCCCGAGCATGCCGATCAGCGCCAGCAGGGCTACCAGCACCACGCTGCGCAACAGGCTGCGGCTGGCGTGCCAGGCCAGCAGGCCGACCATCGCCAGCAGCAGCCACCAAGGCACCAGGCGCAGCAGGTTCTCCAGCCCGACCAGCACCTGCAGCAACTGGTCCGACACGTTGCGCAAGTGGTCGCCGTAGTGCAACACCAACCAGTCGACCACGCGGTTGACGCTGTCAGCGATGGAAAACTGCAAGGCTTGAGGGAAACCGCCGCTCACAGGCTAGCCTCGACCTTGGCCGCGATATCGGCGGGCAGCCAGGCCATCCATACCTCGCGGTTATCGCGCAGGAAGGCCAGCGCGGCCTCGCGCGGTGGTGTGCGCTTTTCACTCATGTTCGCCAGCGCCTGGTTCAGGCGCTGGATTGGCAAGTCGACCTGCTCGAAGACGCGCACAAGGTCCGGGTAGCCATCGCGAAACGCCTTGGACACCCCGATCGACAATTTCGCCGGAAGTGACTGGCTGCCTTGGGGGTTGGGGTTGCTTGCATCGGTTAGGGTGGCCCAGGCGTTGGCATCGAACGGGGGTTCTTGCAGGCGTACGAGCTTGTAACGGCCCATGAGTGGGGTAGGGTTCCAGTAGTAGAACAGCACGGGCTGTCTACGGCGGATGGCCGAGGTGATTTCAGCATCCATGGCGGCACCTGAGCCACTGCGGAAGTTGGTGTACAGCTCATTCAAACCGTAGGCCTTGAGCTTCTGGCTGTTCACGGTTTCGGAGGTCCAGCCGCTGGGGCTGTTGAGGAACCGGCCTTTGCCGGGCGACTCGGGGTCGCTAAACACCTGCGGGTAGCGCTTGAGGTCCTGGACTTGGCGCAGCTCGGGGGCACTGGGCTTGATGCCACGGGCAGGATCACCCTCGATCACATAGGCCGGCACCCACCAGCCCTCTTCGGCATTTTTTACCGTGTCGCCCAGGGCGAATACCTGGCCGGCCTGCTCGGCCTTGACCCAGGCGGGGCTGCGCCCGGCCCACTCCTCGGCGATGACCTGAAGGTCGTTACGTGCCAGCGCCACCTCCATGCTGACCGTGCTGCCGGGCAGGGTTTCGGTGGGGTAGCCGTAGCCGCGCTCGACAATCAGCCGCAATATCTCGGTGGTGAGTGCGCCGCTTTCCCAGCCGATGGCGCCGAAATGAATGGGGGCGGGCTGGTCGGCCGCTGCTGCGCTATCGGTGCTGGCCAGGCCAACCGTCAGCAGCAGCCCGGCCAGGAGCGCGGGGATTGTTTTCATGTGCACCTCGTCGTCGACAGTGCGGCAAGTGTAGACGACGAGGTTGGGCTGCCCTGGGGGCCACTGGCGCCCCCAATGCTTCAGACGCGGAACTGGTCCATCAGCGCCTGCTGCTGGTTGGCCAGGCTGTTCAGCGACTGGCTGACCCGGGCCGACTCATTGGCCTGGCCGGACAGTGATTCGGTCACGTCACGAATGGTGGCCACGTTGCTGTTGATTTCCTCGGCCACCGCGCTTTGTTCCTCGGCGGCCGAGGCAATCTGCAGGTTCATGTCGGTGATCACCGTTACCGCCTGGCCGATGCGCTGCAGCGCGGTCACCGCCTGGCCGACCTGCTCGACACCGCCCTGCGCCTGGCGGTGGCTCTGGTCCATGGCGCCGACCACTTCGCGGGTGCCGTTCTGCAGCGCCTCGATCACCTGGCGGGTTTCTTCCACCGACGCCTGGGTGCGTTGGGCCAGGTTGCGCACCTCGTCCGCGACCACGGCAAAGCCCCGGCCGGCCTCGCCGGCGCGCGCTGCCTCGATGGCGGCGTTGAGCGCCAGCAGGTTGGTCTGTTCGGCAATCGAGCGGATCACTTCCAGCACCGAACCGATCTTCTCGCTGTTCTGTGCCAGGCCCTCGACCTCGGCCATGGCATCGCTCATGTTGGCGGCCAGGGCGTCGATGCTGCTGGTGGTCCGATCGATCACCGCCAGGCCTTCACGGGTGGCCTGGTCGGCATCGCGTGCCGCCTGGGCCGCCTGGGCAGCGCTGCGTGCCACATCCTGGGCGGTGGCGCTCATTTCGTGCGAAGCGGTGGCTACCTGGTCGACCTGGCGGTACTGCTGCTCCATGCCGGCGCTGGTTTCAGTCGCGATCGCCGAAGACTGGTCGGCGGTACCCCGGGCGGCCTGCACCGAGCGTTTCACCTCGGCGATGGTCGGTTGCAGCTTGTCGAGAAAACGGTTGAACCAGCCGGCCAGTTCACCGAGTTCGTCCTGCTTCTGGTAAGCCAGGCGCCTGGTGAGGTCACCTTCACCGCTGGCGATATCCTTGAGCATGGCGGCCACGCCAAGAATCGGCCGGGTGACCCCGCGCGCCATCAGCCATACCAGCAGCAGGCCGGCGATCGCGGCAGCCAGGCCCAGGCCGAGTTCCAGCAAGGTTCCGCTGGTGTTCAGTGTGTCCAGTTCCTGCTTCAGTGCTTCAGCGGGGCCGGTCAGGGCATTTTCCGGCACATCCAGCAACACGCCCCAGGGCTGGGCATGAGGGATTGGCCGGAACGCGGCCAGCACTTTCAGGCGCTGCTGGTCATGCAGAATGCTCAGCTTGCCAGCGGCCAGCCTGCGCACCAGTTCGGCGCCATGGGCGGGGTCGACCTGGTCGACGCGCTGGGCCAGCTTGCTGGCGTCGGCGCTGTAGCCGGCCAGCAGGCCGACCGGGCTGAGAATGCCGACCCGGGTGCGGCCCTCGTACAGGTTGCGGCTGGCCTCTTCGCTGAGTGCCTGCAGGCTGTTGAGGTTGATGTCGATGGACAGCGTGGCGATGATCTTGCCATTGACCGTCAGCGGGAAAACGATACTGGTCATCAGCACTTGCTGGCCGTCGATGGCATAGAAGTACGGCTCCACCACACACACCTTGCCGGTAGTGCGCGGGCATACCCACCAGGTGTTGGCCGGCTGGCCACTGGGGCCGATCTCGGTGTTGGCCATGTCATGTTCAGGCAGTGCCATGGCCGTCAGCTGGCCGGCACGCGGCTGCGACCAGTACAAGGCGAAGCGCCCGGTCTCGTTGCTGCCCAGTTCCGGTTTGTCGGCGAACAGGTTGTCCTTGTTGTCCAGTGCATTGGGCTCGAACACCAGCGACAGGCCAAGCAGGTCGGGGTTGGCCTGCAAGGCGGCGCGTACCTGGCGCGTCATGTCCTCGCGCAGGTCGAAGGCATCGAGAAAGCGCTTTTCGGCCTGTTCGCGCAGGAACAGCACCTGGCGGGCGAAACCGGCACCGTACTGGTACGCGTCCATGAACTGGCGGCGGATGTTCAACGCCTGTACTTCACCTTGCGACTCGATGCGCGACTGCGCCGCCTCGGTCAACATCTGCATGCTGCTGGCCTTGACCAGGTCCGAGCTGTGGTCCATGCGGTACAGCGACAGGCCGACGAGCAGGGTGACGATGCTGGCCAGGCAAAGGCCGGCGAGCAGAGTGATCTTCCACTGGATGGAGAGTTGTCGCAAAGGCATGGGGCGGTTCCCTTTTTTAATGCAGTAAGGGTTATGGCTTTGGGCAGGGTGGGCAGGTCGTGGGGCAGGCAAGTGGCCCCAACATCATCGTATCGGCGCTGTAGGATTTTTCTTTATTCAAACATTCAATTTAAATTTGTCGCCTGTGAAATCCGCCGCAACCTGGCAATTTTGACATCTGCCGCCCACTGCTTCAGAGTTCGCGCTTTTTTCTGTCGTAAAGAGGTAAGCCCACCATGAATGCAGTGATCGCCGCGGTCGGCATCATGCTGATACTCAGCCTGTCCCGCGTGCACGTGGTCATCGCCCTGATCATTGGCGCCCTCGTCGGCGGCCTGACCGGTGGCCTGGGAATGGAAGGCACACTCAAGGCCTTCAACGGCGGCCTCGGTGGTGGGGCCACGGTGGCCTTGTCCTATGCATTGCTGGGCGCCTTTGCCGTGGCGATCGCCAAGTCCGGCCTGGCCCATGCCCTGGCCGACCGCGCCCTGGCCATGATCGACCGCCAGGGCCATGCCAATGCTGGCAAGCTCAAGTGGCTGATGATCGGCCTGATGCTGGCGGTGGCGGTGTCGTCGCAGAACATCCTGCCCATTCACATCGCCTTCATCCCGCTGCTGGTGCCGCCGCTGCTGTATGTGCTGACCCGCCTGCGCATCGACCGGCGGCTCATCGCCTGCGTGATCACCTTCGGCCTGATTACCCCCTACATGTTCCTGCCGGTGGGCTTTGGCAACATTTTCCTCAACGAAATCCTGTTGGCCAACGTGGCCCGCGCCGGTGTCGACGTGAGCGGCGTCAATGTCACCCACGCCATGGCGATCCCGGCTGCCGGCATGCTTGTCGGCCTGTTGTTGGCCGTGTTCGTCAGCTACCGCAAGAAACGCGACTACAACCTGGCACGCATTGCCCAGGTGGAGCAGGTGAGCGTGCAGTACAACCCGGTGACGCTGCTGGTGGCCGGGCTGGCGATTGCGGCGGCGTTCATCGTGCAACTGCTGCTCGATTCGATGATCATCGGCGCCATGGTCGGCTTTCTGATCTTCTCGTTGTCGGGCATCGTCAAGTGGCGCGACACCGACGACCTGTTCACCGAGGGCATGAAGATGATGGCCATGATCGGCTTCATCATGATCGCCGCCTCGGGCTTTGCCGAGGTGATGAAGGCCACGGGCGAGGTGAACAGCCTGGTGCAGGCTTCGGCGCAGTGGATCGACCGCAGCAAGGGCGTAGGTGCCTTGCTGATGCTGCTGGTGGGGCTGCTGGTGACCATGGGCATCGGTTCGTCGTTTTCCACCGTGCCGATCCTGGCTGCGATCTTCGTACCACTGTGCGTCCAACTGGGCTTCGACCCGCTGGCCACGGTATGCATCGTCGGCACTGCCGGTGCCCTGGGTGATGCTGGCTCGCCGGCGTCGGACTCCACCCTGGGCCCGACCTCCGGGCTCAACGTGGATGGCCAGCACCACCACATCTGGGACACCGTGATCCCTACCTTCATCCATTACAACCTGCCGTTGCTGGCGTTCGGCTGGCTGGCGGCCATGACCTTGTAGGCGGGGCGGGCGTCAGCCTTTGCCAGGCGGCGGCGAAATGCGGTTGAGCACGGTGCTGCCGTCCTTGCTGCGGGTCAGGTAGACCGGCAGCACCTTGGGCAGGTTGTTGACCAGGCGCTCCACCTCGCGGGTATTGTAGACACCGCTGATGCGGATGCGCCCGGTGCTGGCATCGGCCAGCCGCAACGGCGCGTCGAGGTAGCGGTTGATCACCGGTAGTGCCTGTTCCAGGCTGAGGTTGTCGAGCACCAGCTTGCCGCTGCGCCAGGCCAGGCTATTGCCGACGTCGCCGCTCTGTTCCAGTTGCGGTTCGAAGTCGCCCTTGTGGTAGCTGGCCTGCATGCCAGGGCCAAGGCGATAGCCGCCGGCGCTGCCGTCGCTGGAGACCAGCACCGAACCTTCCAGCAACGTGACCTTGACCTGATCACGATACTTCCACACGTTGAACTGGGTGCCGGTCACGCGCGTCTGCCCGCGGCCGGCGCGCACAATGAACGGGTGGCTGCTGTCGTGCCAGACCTTGAAGAACGCTTCGCCACGCTTGAGTGTGACCTGGCGCTGGTCCTTGTAATTGAGGAAGGTCAGCTCGCTGTGCAGGTTGAGTTGCACCTGGCTGCCGTCGCTCAGGACCACGCTCTGCATGTGGTCAGTCGCTTCGAAGTGCTGGTAGCGATTGGGCAACCAACCCTGTTCCCAGCCGAACCAGCCCGCCAGTGGCAGCACGGCCAGGGCGATGGCGGCGGCAGAAGCCAGGGGCCGCCAGTTACGCCGGCGCCTGATGGCGATGGCCGCTGGGTTGACGTCCATGATCGTGGCGGTGCGCGGCAGCAGGTCGGCGGTTTGCCAGATTTCCAGCATGGCCTGGTATTCATCGGCATGCCTGGGGTCGGCCGTCTGCCAACGCAGGAATGCCTCGCGCTCGGCCGCCGTGCAATCGTCTGCATGCAAGCGCATGCACCAATGCGCGGCGGCGTCGGTGATCGCATCGTCAGGGGTGGGCTTGAGGCGGTCTTGGTTCATTGCGGCTCCGGGTTTTGCGCATTCTACCCTTGCGCATGGGCCCCGGAGAACCTGGGTAATGGCGAATGACTATCAGTTGTGCCGGTTTTCCGCTGGAATTGCAACGGTTTTGAGCGTTTGAGAACCTTTCGCGCCCGCCGTCAGAACTGCGCTGCTGCCAGCCCGTACAGGCTGGCACTGCCTGCACGAATGCTGGCCTCCAGTGCCAACTCGCGCGGCAACACGCGCTGGAAGAAAAAGTCTGCACAGGCCAGCTTGGCGCCGTAAAACCCGCTGTCTTCATGCTGTTTGGCCAACGCCACCGCCGCCATGCGTGCCCACATATAGGCATACGCGGTGAGCCCGAACAGCTGCAGGTACTCCACCGCCACCGCACTGACCAGGTTCGCGTCTTCAGTGGCGCGTGCCTGCAACCACGCGCTGGTGGCCTCCAGCCGTGTCAGGCTTGCCTGCAAGGCTGCCCGGTGCAGTGGGGCTTCCAGGCTGAACGCCCGTACCTCGGCGGCGAAGCTGGCCAGTGCCTGGCCGCCGTCAGCCAGCACCTTGCGCCCCAGCAAGTCGAGTGCCTGGATGCCGTTGGTGCCTTCGTAGATCTGCGCGATGCGCACATCCCGTACCCGTTGCTCCTGGCCCCATTCGCGAATGTAGCCGTGGCCACCGTACACCTGCTGGCCGAGCACGCAGCTTTCCAGGCCGTTGTCGGTGAAGAACGCCTTGGCCACCGGGGTCAACAGCGCCACCATGCGCTGGGCCTGCTCGCGCTCACTGCCAGCTTCGGCATAGCGCGCCAGGTCGAGCTGCTGGCCCACATAGGTGGCAAACGCCCGGCCCCCTTCGGTGAGGGTGCGCATGGTCAGCAGCATGCGCCGCACATCGCCGTGGTGGATGATCGGGTCGGCGGCCTTGTCCCGCAGCTGCGGGCCCATGGCGGCGCGGCTCTGCAGGCGCTCGTTGGCGTAGCGGGCAGCCGCCTGGTACGACGCTTCGGCACAGCCGATGCCCTGGATGCCGATCGACAGGCGTTCATAGTTCATCATGGTGAACATGGCCGCTAGGCCCTTGTTCGGGGCGCCCACCAGATAACCCGTGGCTGCGTCGAAATTCATCACGCAGGTGGCCGAGGCCTTGATGCCCATCTTGTGTTCGATCGAGCCGCAGTGGGCAGCATTGCGCTCGCCCAGCCGGCCATTGGCGTCAACCAGGTACTTGGGCACCAGGAACAACGAGATGCCCTTGGCACCGGCGGGCGCATCGGGCAGCTTGGCCAGCACCAGGTGGATGATGTTTTCGGTCAGGTCCTGCTCGCCGCCGGTGATGAAAATCTTGCTGCCGGTGATGCGGTAGCTGCCGTCGGCCTGGGCTTCGGCGCGGCTGCGGATCAACCCCAGGTCGGTGCCGGCATGCGGCTCGGTCAGGCACATGGTGCCGGCCCAGCGCCCTTGGTAGAGGGGCGGCAGGTAAGTGGCCTTGAGCGCCTCGCTGGCGTGCGCATCGATCGCCAGGCAACTGCCAGCGCTCAGCGCCGAATACAAGCTGAAGCTGCAGTCGGCAGCGTAGAGCATCTCTTCGAACAGCACCCCCAGCATCTTCGGCATGCCCATGCCGCCATAGGCCGGGTTGCCGCCCAGGCCGACCCAGCCGCCCTCGCGGTAGGTGTTCCACGCCTCGCGGAAGCCATCGGGCGTCGTGACGCTGCCGGCGTCGAAACGCACGCCTTGCTCGTCACCCGGGCGGCTGAGCGGGGCGATCAGCTGGCTGCTGACCTTGGCCGCTTCTTCCAGAACGGCGTCGGCAGTGTCGGCGTCTATGTGCTCGGCCAGGGCCGGCAGGCGCGCCCACAGGGCCGGGGCGTTGAATACATCGTGCAGTACGAAGCGCATGTCGCGCAGGGGGGCAGTGTAGGTGGTCATTGGCGGCTCTTGAAAAATGGTACATCAGGGTTGGCCCTTCGCGGCTGATCCCGCTTGCGCAACAGCGGGCGCAGGTGGGTCAAGCCGCAACAGGCCCCATGGGTCAGAGGGTTCTGGCGCGGTCGCGCAGCAAGTACTTCTGGATCTTGCCGGTGGAGGTCTTGGGCAGCTCGCCGAACACCACCGTCTTCGGCACCTTGAACCCGGCCAGGTGCTCGCGGCACCAGCTGCTGATGTCGGCTTCGCGCGTGTCTTCGCGGCCGGGCTTGAGGGCGACGAAGGCGCACGGGGTTTCGCCCCATTTTTCGTCCGGGCGGGCCACCACGGCGGCCTCCAGCACTGCCGGGTGCTTGTACAGTGCGTCCTCGACTTCGATGGTGGAGATGTTCTCGCCGCCGGAAATGATGATGTCCTTGAGCCGGTCCTTGATCTCCACATAGCCATCGGCGTGCCACACGGCCAGGTCGCCGGTATGGAACCAGCCCCCACGGAAGGCTTCAGCGGTAGCTTCCGGGTTTTTCAGGTAGCCCTTCATCACGGTATTACCGCGCATGAAGATCTCGCCCAGGGTGTTGCCATCGCGCGGCACGGGTTCGAGGCTTTGCGGGTCCGCGACCATCAGCCCGTCGAGGGTGGGGTAGCGTACCCCCTGGCGGGCCTTGATTTGCGCACGCTCTTCCAGCGTCAGCGCATCCCATTCCTCGTGCCAGGCGCACACGGTCACCGGGCCGTAGACCTCGGTCAGGCCATAGGTGTGGGTCACCTTGATGCCCATTTGCTCGACGGCACCAATGACCTTGGCCGGGGGCGCTGCGCCGGCAACCATCGCCTGCACCGGGTGCTCGATGGCAGCCTTGGCTGCCTCGGGCATGTTGACCAGGGCATTGAGTACGATCGGCGCACCGCACAGGTGGCTGACCCGGTGTTCGCGGATCAGGTTCAGGACCTTTTGCGGGTCGACCCGGCGCAGGAACACGTGGGTGCCGGCCAGGGCTGTGATGGTCCAGGGGTAGCACCAGCCGTTGCAGTGGAACATCGGCAAGGTCCACAGGTACACCGGGCGATGGCCCATGGCCCAGGTCATCTGGTTGCCAATGGCGTTCAGGTACGCGCCACGGTGGTGATAGACCACGCCCTTGGGGTTGCCGGTAGTGCCGGAGGTGTAATTCAGCGAAATGGCCTGCCACTCGTCATCCGGCCAGTCCCAGGCAAACGCCGGGTCGCCCTCGGCAAGCAGGGCTTCATAGTCCAACGTGCTGACTGCGCGGCCCTCACCGTATTCCGGGTCATCCACATCCACCACCAGTGGCGGGTGCTCGAGCAGGGCCAGGGCGGCTGCGATGACCGTGTGGAATTCGCGGTCGGTGATCAGCACCTTGGCTTCGCCATGCTGCAGCATGAAGGCAATGGCCTCGGCGTCCAGGCGCACATTCAGGGTATTGAGTACGGCACCGGTCATCGGCACGCCGAAATGCGCTTCGAGCATGGCCGGGATATTCGGCAGCATGACCGCTACCGTGTCGCCACGGCCAATGCCGCGGCCGACCAGGGCGCTGGCCAGGCGTCGGCAGCGTTGGTAGGTTTCCTGCCAGTTACGGCGGATGGCACCGTGAATGACCGCGGGATAGTCGCCGTACACGGCGGCGGTGCGCTCGATGAAACTCAGCGGGGTGAGGGCGACATGGTTGACGGCAGCGGGCTGCAGGCCCTGGGCATAGATCGACATGCGGTAGTCCTGTAAGGGAGGCAGGCGCAGCGGCTGCTGCCTGGCCCCCGGTGGCTGATTGTTAGCTCTGTTCAGGGTGCACAGGGAGGCGCACGGTGGGGCGCTCCCTCTGTCGCATTTTTACGCGAATGGCTATGGTAATAGGAATATCGACTATAGCAATATAGTAGAAATACTAGATAGGAGCCCTTCAACGTGGATCAACCTGCCGCCTGCCTGCTGGCCATGGACCCACAACCGAGCCTGCTGCTGGCCGCCGATGCCAGCGTGGTGGCGCTGAACCCGGCCTTGCAGGCCTGGGTTGCCGAGGGGCCTACGTTGCGTGCTTGGCTACCGGCCAACTGTGCGGCGCTGGTCCGCGCCTGCCTGCGCCAGCACCGCGCAATCAGCGACGTGGAGGTACAGGTCGGTGCGCGCACCGTGCTCTGGACCTTCATGCCGGACGACCAGGGCCAGCAGGTGCTGGGCCGCTGCCGTGACGCCAGCGAGGAGCGCCAGGGGGCACGCGAAGCCAGCCGTGCCAGGCGCCTGTACCGGTTGATCATCGAGAACACCACCGACCTGATTTCGCGGCACAGCCCCGATGGCCGTTTTCTCGATGCCTCACCGGCCGCCCACCGTCTGTTGGGCCTTTGGCCTGAGCAACTGCGTGGCAGGCTGGTGCATGGCCTGCTGCACCCGCGGGAGCGCCGCCAGGTGCTGCGCCAGGCCGCCGCTGCACTGGACCAGGACGGCTACCACACCATGACTTGCCGGGTGCGCCAGGCCAGCGGGGGCTACCGTTGGTTCGAGATCGCCAGCCGGGCGATCCGCGAAACCTACACGGGCGCGGTGGTGGAGGTGGTCAGCGTGTCTCGCGACATCACCTTGCGAATCGAAGCCCAGGAGAGCCTGGCGCACAGCGCGCGGCTGGCCACCCTGGGTGAACTGGCTTCGGGCATTGCCCATGAGCTCAACCAGCCGCTGGCTGCCGTGGTCAACTATGCCAACGCCAGTCAGCGCTACCTGCACAGCCTGGGGCGTGACCCACAGGCCCTGGAGCGGGTGGGGCAGGGCCTGCAGCGTATCAGCGAGCAGGCTACCCATGCCGCCGAAGTGATCCGCCGCCTGCGCGCGTTCCTGCGCAAGGGGCCGCGGCGCCTGCAGGCGCTGGACGTGGCTGAAGTGGCTGGCGAAGCCATGCGCCTGTGCGCCTGGGAGGCCGCCCGTGACCAGGTGCAGATCGAGCTACGCGTCAGCGCGCAACTGCCTTCGGTGTACGCCGACCGGGTGCTGTTGGAGCAGGTGCTGCTCAACTTGCTGCGCAATGCCATAGAGGCCAACCGTGAACACCACGGCGAGCGGCCATCGCATATCCTGCTTGGCGCAACGCGGGATGGCGACGGCGTGCTGGTCGAAGTCGCCGACCAGGGCACAGGGGTCGCGCCTGAACGCCTGGACGCGATTTTTACGCCGTTCACCACCAGCAAGGCGGATGGCCTGGGCCTGGGGTTGAGCATGAGCCGCAGCCTGATCGAAGGCTTCGGCGGCAGCCTGTGGGCGCGGGTGGGAGACAACGGTGGTCTGGTATTGTGCTGCCGGCTGGTGGTCAGCAGGCGCTAAGGGGAGCTGCGGTGCAAGCAAAAGTCTATGTGGTCGATGACGACCAGGGGATGCGTGATTCGACCGTCTGGTTGCTGCAGTCGGTAGGCCTGCAGGCGTTGCCATTTGCCACCGGGCAGGCGTTTCTGGAGGCGTGCGTCGACGACGGGCCTGCCTGCGTGCTCCTGGATGTGCGCATGCCGGGGCTCGGTGGCCTTGCCGTGCAGCAGGCCATGCACGCGCGTGGGCTGGCCCTGCCGGTGGTGTTCGTCAGCGGGCATGCCGATGTGCCCATCGTGGTACGGGCGTTCAAGGCGGGCGCCTGTGACTTCATCGAAAAGCCCTACAACGATCAGTTGCTGCTCGACAGTGTGCAGGCCGCACTGGAGCGCGCGGGGCGGGTACGCCAGGGCGATCAGGCGCTGGCGCAGGTGCAGGCGCGTATCGACAGCCTCACACCGCGAGAGCGTGACGTGTTTGTGCCGTTGGCCCAAGGGCTGAGCAACCGTGAAATCGCCGAACGCCTGGGCATCAGTGTGAAAACCGTCGACCTTTACCGCGGCCGGGTAATGAAGCGGCTCCAGGCGGCCAGCCTGGCAGAGCTGGTGGGCATGGCCATAGCCTGCGGGGCGGTCGAAGCGTTGGGGCTGCGGGCTCGGCAGTAGCAACGCGGGTGGCGCCCTGGCCAAGGGCGGAGCATGCGCAGGCCATGACCGTGGGTACCGAACGGACTGAATGATGAAATTTTGCATAGCAAGCTAATCAAGGCTTTGACATTCACTGCCTAGGCAGTAATATTTTCACACAACTCCCCGAGCGGTTATCGATGGCCCATTTTTCCCCCGAAAACTTCCAGAGCTGCGCCATTGGCATGCTGCTGGGGCGCGCGGCGATCCTCAAGGACCGCATCCTCGACTGGCACCTGGAGTCGGAGGGCGTGACCGCCGCCCAGTTCAAGGTGTTGATCATCGTCACCCAGTACCAGGTGGATACGCCGGCCGAACTGTGTCGCTACCTCGGGCTGGACAGCGGTTCGATGACCCGCATGCTCGACCGCCTCGAGCAGAAGGAGCTGATCGTGCGTAACCGCTGCGCCGACGACCGGCGCCAGGTGCGCCTGGCGCTGACGGCCGATGGCCAGCGCCTGGCCGACCGCCTGCCGGAAATCGGCGCTGCCGCCATGAACGAACTGTGCGGCGTGCTGGCCCCAGAAGAGTTGCAGACCCTTGAAGGCCTGTTGGCCAAGGTCCTGCTCAATGCCGGCGACCCCTTGACGGTGCGCCGCTTCGGCGACCGTTGAACCCTGTCACGAATTTTCAAGGTATTGTCATGGCCACTTCCACAGACACCCCGACACCCTCCGCAGCGCCCGAGCCGTCGCGCAAGCGCAAGGCCTGGCTGCTTGGCCTGCTGTTGCTGCTGGTGCTTGCCGGCATCGGCACCTGGGCCTGGTACAGCCTGGTCGGCCGCTGGTATGAAAGCACCGACGACGCCTACGTCAATGGCAACGTGGTGGAGATCACCCCCTTGATCACCGGCACTGTGACCAGCATTGGCGCCGATGACGGCGACCTGGTGCATGCCGGCCAGGTGCTGCTGCAGTTCGACCCGGCCGACAGCCAGGTGGCCCTGCAGTCGGCCGAAGCCAACCTGGCGCGCACCGTGCGCCAGGTGCGCGGGCTGTACAGCAATGTCGACTCGCTCAAGGCCCAGCTGGCGACCCGCCAGGCCGAACTGCGCAAGGCGCAGCAGGACTTCAACCGGCGCAAGGTGCTGGCCGACATCGGTGCCATCGCTGCCGAGGAGCTGTCCCACGCCCGCGATGACCTGAGCGTGGCCCAGGCCGCGGTCAACAGCGCCCGCCAGCAACTGAGCACCAGCAGTGCCCTGGTCGACGACACCGTGGTGTCTTCGCACCCTGAGGTCATGGCGGCTGCAGCCGACCTGCGCCAGGCTTACCTCGACCACGCGCGCACTACCTTGGTGGCGCCGGTCACCGGGTATGTTGCCAAGCGGACCGTGCAGTTGGGCCAGCGCCTGCAGCCGGGCACCGCGACCATGGCGGTGATCCCGCTGGACCAGGTATGGATCGACGCCAACTTCAAGGAAACCCAGTTGCGCGACATGCGGATTGGCCAGCCGGTAGAGATCAGTGCTGACCTTTACGGCAGCGCAGTGACGTACAGCGGTACGGTCGACAGCCTCGGCGCAGGCACCGGCAGCGCCTTCGCCCTGCTACCGGCGCAGAACGCCACGGGCAACTGGATCAAGATCGTGCAGCGGGTGCCCGTGCGTATTCACCTGAACCCCGAGCAACTCAAGGACCACCCGCTGCGTATCGGCCTGTCCACCGTGGTCGAGGTCAACCTGCACGACCAGAGCGGCCCGACCCTTGCCCAGCAACCGCCGCAGAAGGCCAGCTATACCACTGAGGTTTATGACCGCCAGCTGGGCGAAGCCGATACCCTGATTGCCAAGCTGATCCACGAAAACAGCGCCCCTGGCAAGACGGCGCAGCGATGAGCGATAACGCCGCAGCGCAGTTCACCCCGCCGAGCCTGCTGCTGACCACCATCGGCCTGTCGCTGGCCACGTTCATGCAGGTGCTCGACACCACCATTGCCAACGTGGCCTTGCCGACCATTTCCGGCAACCTGGGCGTCAGCTACGAGCAGGGCACCTGGGTCATCACGTCATTCGCGGTGAGCAATGCCATTGCCTTGCCGCTCACCGGCTGGCTGAGCCGGCGTTTTGGTGAGGTGAAGCTGTTCATCTGGGCCACGTTGCTGTTCGTGCTGGCCTCGTTCCTGTGTGGTATCGCCCAGTCCATGCCGGAGCTGGTCGGCTTTCGCGTGCTGCAGGGGGTGGTGGCCGGGCCGCTGTATCCCATGACCCAGACCCTGCTGATTGCCGTCTACCCGCCGGCGAAACGGGGGATGGCCCTGGCGCTGCTGGCGATGGTCACGGTGGTGGCGCCGATTGCCGGGCCGATTTTGGGTGGCTGGATCACCGACAGCTACAGCTGGCCATGGATCTTCTTCATCAACGTGCCGATCGGCCTGTTCGCTGCTGCGGTGGTGCGCCAGCAAATGCGCACCCGGCCGGTGGTGACCAGCCGCCAGCCGATGGACTACATCGGCCTGCTGACACTGATTATCGGCGTGGGTGCGTTGCAGGTGGTGCTGGACAAGGGTAACGACCTGGACTGGTTCGAGTCGTCGTTCATCATCGCCGGTAGCCTGATATCGGTGGTGTTCCTGGCGGTGTTCGTGATCTGGGAGCTGACCGACCGCCACCCGGTGGTGAACCTGCGGCTGTTCGTGCACCGCAATTTTCGCGTAGGCACCCTGGTGCTGGTCGGGGGGTATGCCGGGTTCTTCGGTATCAACCTGATCCTGCCGCAGTGGTTGCAGACGCAAATGGGCTACACCGCCACTTGGGCTGGCCTGGCGGTGGCGCCGATCGGCTTGCTGCCGGTGATCATGTCACCGTTCGTGGGCAAGTACGCGCACCGCTTCGACCTGCGCGTGCTGGCGGGGCTGGCGTTCCTGGCAATCGGGGGCAGCTGCTACATGCGCGCTGGGTTCACCAGCGAGGTGGATTTCCAGCATGTGGCACTGGTGCAGTTGTTCATGGGGATCGGGGTCGCGTTGTTCTTCATGCCGACCTTGAGCATCCTGCTGTCCGACCTGCCCCCGCAGCAGATCGCCGACGGCTCGGGGCTGGCCACCTTCCTGCGGACCTTGGGCGGCAGCTTTGCGGCGTCGTTGACCACCTGGATCTGGATTCGCCGGGCGGACCAGCATCATGCTTACCTGAGCGAGAACATCAGCCAGTTCGACCCGACCACGCGGCATACCCTCGAACAGCTGGGCGGGGCCAATCCGCAGAGTTATGCGCAGCTTGAGCAGATACTCAACGGGCAGGCCTACATGATGTCCACGGTGGACTACTTCACCCTGATGACCTGGGTGTTCGCCGGGTTGATCCTGTTGGTGTGGTTCGCCAAGCCACCGTTCACCGCCAAGGCGGGGCCGGCGTCGGCGGGGCATTGACGCCGTTCTGCAGGTTGGCACGCGGTGGCGGCTGACACTTGCGCCTCCCTCTTATGCCACCGGCAGGTTCATCGACCTGGGCGGCGGGCGCTGAGCCGTGCCGCTCAGCGTGACAACGGCGTGCCGGCCAGCATCCGCGTGACCAGGTCGCTGAGCTGTGCCAGCTCGAAGGGCTTGTGCAGGACCGCGAAACGGTGTGCTGTGGGCAGCTCCGGTTGCTCGCTGGTATAGCCGGTGATGAACACCACCGGCGTGGTTTCCGGCAGGCTGTTGCCCAGTGGCTGACCATCCAGCCCCCCAGGCAGGCCGATATCGGTGATCAACAAGTCCGGCTGCAGGCCGCCCTGCAGTGCGGCCACGGCGTGTTGACCATCGACGAATGCATGCACGTCGTGGCCTTGCTCCTGCAGAATTTCGCTGATGACCAGGCGCATGGTTTGCTGGTTCTCCACCAGCATGATCAGGTTGGCCGTTCTGGCAGGCAGGGGCGGCGGGGGGTGTTGCAACGCGCGCGGCGCTGCCACCTGGGCGTCGTCCTTGGGCAGGTAGATATCGATGCAGGTTCCTTTACCCGGCACACTGTCGATTTGCAACTGGCCCCTGGATTGCCGGATGAAGCCGTAGACAATTGACAGCCCCAGCCCAGAACCCTGGCCAAGCGGCTTGGTGGTGAAGAACGGTTCCGATGCCCGCTGCATCACGTTGGCAGGCATGCCGATGCCCGAGTCGCTGACGCTGATCCGTACATAGTCGCCACACGGCAGGTCCAGGCTGAGGGCCTGCTCGTGGGTCAATGTCTGGTTGGCACTGCCAATGCACAGCGTGCCGCCTGAGGGCATGGCATCGCGGGCATTGATGCACAGGTTGAGCAGGGAGCTCTCCAGTTGCGACAGGTCGACGCGTACCGGCCACGCACCCGGCTGGGTCTGGTCGTTGAAATGAATGCCCCCATGCAGCGAGTTGATGATCAGTTCGCGCATGCCGGCCAGCAGCTGATGCACATCCACCGTTTGGGGCGTCAGCACCTGTTGGCGGGCAAATGCCAATAGTCGCTGTACCACCGCCGCGGCCCGTTGGGCGTCCTGGCGGGCCGCGCCAAGCAACCGCGCAGCTTCGGGGTAGCGCTGTTCATCCTGGCGTTGAATGGCGCTTTCCAGGGCAGCCAGGATGCTGCCCAGGAAATTGTTGAAGTCGTGGGCAATACCGCCGGTCAACTGACCGACCGCTTCCATCTTCTGCGACTGGACCAGGGCAGTTTCAATCTTGCGCAGGCGCTGCTGTTCGTTGATGCGCTCGGTGATGTCGTAGGCGAACAAGTAGCCACCCTGAATCATCAAGCGGTTATCACGCAACGGGTTGTAGCGGATTTCGTAGTGCCGCAGTGCTTCAGACGGCCCCACGGCAATGTTATCGACGAAGGCCTCGCCCGCCAGAATGCGCGGCCAGACCGGTGCCAGCTGGCTCATGATATCGGGCTGGCGCGCCAGCAACTGCGGAATGTGGTCGCCAACCTGGGGGACAAACCCGCGCAGGCGCAGGAACGTTTCCTGCGCTGTGCGATTGATGGCCAGCAGCCTGAGGTTGCAGTCGGCAGCAAATACATTGGCCAGGCTGTGGTCGACCAATTCCCCCAGCAGCTTGTTGTTTGCGTCTGCCTGGTCGACACGTTCGGTCAGTTGCTGATTGATTGCCTGCAGCCGGTGCACGCTGACTTGCGCGGCTGGCATGCCGGTAAAGATCACGGCCACCCGTTTCTCGCTGGCAGGCTCCAGCCGGTGCACCGACAGGCTCAACCAGCGATCGGTCGCGGCCAGCCGTTCCTCGAACTGCAACGCACGGCCGCTGCGCGCCACTTCGGCGAAGCGGGGCAGCCAGGTATCGACTTCGTTCGGGATCAGTTCACGGGCGGTCTGGCCCATCTGCTTGGCATGGGCAGTGTGACGAAGGCAGGCCTCATTGCTGAGGATGTAGCGGTAGTCATGGACCTGCCCGTTATCGTCCTCCAGCAGCTCCAGTACACAAAACCCCTCTTCCATGTGCTGGAGCAAGACGTCCTGGCAGGCCGCTTTCAGGCGCAGCTCAGCAACCTGGGCCTCCAGTTCGAGCACCTTGTCGTGAAGTGCCTGTGTGCGAGAAGCGGCATCGTCCTGAACCACGCTGAGCTCCCTCGGTAATGGATCGCACTACTATAGTTACCCTGATTGCCATTTGCCTTCAAAATGACCGAATGATCCGCCCCAGGGTTTCCATGGCTTGTTCGGCGGCGGCGTTCCAGGGGCTGCCGTAGTTCAGGCGAATGCAGTTGCCGAAGCGTCGGGTGGGTGAAAAGATCGGCCCGGGGGCGATGCTGATGCCTTGAGCCAGGGCCATGTGGAACAGTTTGAGGGCGTCCATTTGCTCGGGCAGCTCCAGCCACAGAAAGTAACCCCCGGAGGGCTGGCTGACCCGCGTCTGGGCCGGGAAGTACCGGGCGATAGCGGCGAGCATGTTGGCCTGTTGGCCTTCCAGTGCGTAGCGCAGTTTGCGCAGGTGGCGATCGTAGCCGCCGTGCTGCAGGTAGTCGGCGATGGCGGCCTGGGCAGGCATCGAGGCACACAGGGACGTCATCAACTTCAGCCGCTCGATTTTCTGCGCGTAACGCCCGGCCGCGACCCAGCCAATGCGGTAGCCAGGGGCCAGGCTCTTGGCGAACGAGCCGCAGTGCATCACCAGCCCCTGGGTGTCGAACGCCTTGGCCGGCTTGGGTGCCTGCTGCGCGTAGTACAGCTCGGCGTAAACGTCGTCCTCGATCAGGGGCACCTGGTGCCGTGCCAGCAGTTGTACCAGTGCCTGCTTGTTCGCCTCTGGCATGCTGGCGCCGACCGGGTTCTGGAAGTTGGTCATGCACCACACGGCTTTGACCGGGTGCTTGTCCAGGGTTTGCGCGAGCACGTCCAGGTCCATGCCCTGGCGCGGGTGCACCGGGATTTCCACTGCCTTGAGCTTGAGCCGCTCCAGCACCTGCAGGCAGGCATAGAACGCGGGCGCTTCGATGGCGACCAGGTCGCCCGGCTGGGTGACCGCCTGCAGGCACAGGTTCAACGCCTCCAGGGCGCCGTTGGTGATCAGCAGTTCCTCCATGGGCAGCATCAGCCCGCCAACCATGTAGCGCAGCGCGATCTGGCGGCGCAGTTGCGGGTTGCCGGGTGACAGGTCGGTCACCACCATGCGCGGGTCCATGCTGCGGCTGGCGCTGGCCAGCGAGCGCGACAGGCGTTGCAGCGGGAACAGCTCGGGGCTGGGGAAGGCGGAGCCGAACGCCACGGTGTTGGGGTCCTTGATCGAGTCGAGGATGGAGAACACCAGCGCACTGACGTCGACATCGGTGGACTCGCTGGCCGGCTGTAGCGGCTGCGGCTCGCAGAACTGGCGTGGCGCGTGGGCGTTGACGAAGTACCCCGAGCGTGGCCTGGCGCGAATCAGCCCGCGCCGTTCCAGCAGGTAATAGGCCTGGAACACCGTGGACGGGCTAACCCCGTGCGTCTGGCTGGCGTAGCGCACCGAGGGCACCCGCTGGCCGGGGCCGAGCACCCCGGAGCGGATCAGTTCGGCAATATCGTCGGCGAAGCGTTCGTAGCGTTTCATTCTGGCCTTCTGTCGAAGCCTGGCAGGCAAGGTGGTTGCAGTGTAAGGGATCAGCGGTTCATGGGGGCGACGAAGCGGCTGTGGGCCACGCTGCGTATGGCGGGGTCGTCACGTTCGCTGATGACAAAACTGAGTGTCTGCGAACTGCTGGTCGGCCGCTCGGCGAGCATTGCCACCGACACCGGCAGTTCGCTCATTTCGCCTGCGGCGATGACCAGTGCGGTGTCGCCCTGCAAGGTGAAGCCATCGGCATCCTGCAGGCGCAGCAGGTAGTGTTGGGTGCGCTCGGTCTTGTTGATGACCTTGAGCAGGTAGATGTTCTCGATCTGGCCCTGGGCGTTTTCGCGGAACAGGCCGCGGTCCTTGATCACATCCAGCGACACCATCGGGCGCAGCTGCAAGGCCAGCACCAGCGCTGCCAGCATGACCACCAGCGCAGTGGCATAGCCCAGCAGGCGTGGCCGCAGCCAGTGGGTGGAGCCGCCTTGCAGGCTGTGTTCGGACTTGTAGCCAATCAGCCCGCGGGCATAGCCCATTTTGTCCATGACCCCGTCGCAGGCATCGATGCACGCCGCGCAACCGATGCAGGCCATCTGCAAACCGTCGCGGATGTCGATGCCGGTGGGGCAGACCTGCACACACAGGGTACAGTCGATGCAGTCGCCCAAACCTTGGGCGCGAGCATCGCTGCCTTTTCTGCGCGGGCCACGGGCCTCGCCACGGCGTGGGTCATAGGCAACTGCCAGGGTGTCCTTGTCGAACATCACGCTCTGGAACCGCGCATACGGGCACATGTGCAGGCACACTGCCTCGCGCAGCAGGCCTGCATTGATGTAGGTGGCCGCGGTGAAGAACAGTACCCAGAACAACGCTACGCCGCCCAATTGCAAGGTCAGCAGTTCTGCAGCCAGCGGGCGGATCGGGGTGAAATAGCCCACGAAGGTCAGCCCTGTGGCCACGCCAATGGCCAGCCACAGGCAGTGCTTGGCCGTGCGCCGGGCCAGTTTGTTAAGGCCCCAAGGGGCGGCGGCCAGCCTGATGCGCTTATTGCGGTCGCCCTCGGTCACTTTCTCGCACCACATGAACAGCCACGTCCAGGTACTTTGTGGGCAGCTGTAGCCGCACCACACCCGGCCGGCGTAAACGGTCGCGGCGAACAGGCCGAAGGCACAGATGATCAGCAGCGCCGACAGCAGAATGAAATCCTGGGGCCAGAAGGTCGAGCCGAAGATGTGGAACTTGCTGTTGGCCAGGTCCCACAGCACGGCCTGGCGGCCGTTCCAGTCGAGCCAGGCGGTGCCGAAGAACAGCAAGAAAAGCGCGCCAGCGAAACCCATGCGCAGGTTGCGGTACAGCCCGGTGAAGCTGCGGGTGTGAATGCCGCTGTCCGTGCGGCGCGGTTTGACGCTGGCAGGGGCGGTGTCGATCTCTGTGCAAAGGATTCTGTCATTCATGGGTGGGTGCTCATCAGGCCTCGATCAGGCATGAGCACTATGGCGCCGAAACTGTTAGCAGCACAGGTTCAGATTTAGCGCCAAAAACCATAGCAGATAGTGCGCAGGAGTCGCCGGCCCCTAGATTACCGAGCCTGGAGTGCTGGCCTTCAGGTGCCTGCGGCTATCCACCGCACCTGCTACGGTCAAGGCGTCGGCCTCGGCTTCGGTGATGGGCACGCGTTGACCGCCGTGCAGCGCCACCGACATGCGCAACTGTTCGTCGGTAATGATTTCGATATCCGGGCCAGCACACTCGATACGCAGGTTTTCACCCGTCAAGGTGCAACGGCGGGTGGCTTCATCGATTTCAACGGGCATGGTCAGGCCTCCTGGGCGGGTTACAGGGTGGACCGCGAGGGGGGCGGGGTCGTTGCATCGGCGGGCTGAGTGGCACTTTGCACGGCGGCTGGCGGTCAGTGTCTATACACAGCAAGCCCGGCTGCTTGCAGGCACACCCCGCGCACTGCCGGGCAGGTAGCACAATGCTCAGCATGGGAACCAGGCAATGGAGCTGATCTGGCAGGTAATACAGGCAGAATTCGCCGATGTGACCGACGCGAGTGAGGTCACGCGCATTCTTTTACGGCTGTTGATGGCAGCGGTGCTTGGTGCAGTACTGGGGTTCGAGCGCGAACACAGGGGCAAGTCGGCGGGCGTACGCACGCACATGCTGGTGTCGCTGGGGGCCGCGCTGTTCGTGCTGGCACCGAGCATGGCCGGGGCCGATGCACAAGCCCTGAGCCGGGTGATACAGGGTATCGTCGCCGGTATCGGCTTTCTGGGTGCGGGCACCATCCTCAAAGGCAACGGCAAGGACACCAGCCATGTGAAGGGGCTGACCACGGCCGCAGGTCTGTGGATGACCGCTGCCATTGGTACGGCCGCTGGCATGGGCCGCGAAGCCACAGCGCTGATCAGCACGGTGCTGGCCCTGCTGGTGCTGGCCACAATGCCGGTGCTGGTGGACAAGTTCGAGGGGGAAAACGAGGATAAACAGAAGGAGGAAGAGGGCAGGAAGCACTGAGGGGAGCCGAAGCTCCCCTCAAAGCGTTGTTGCCTGCTCTTTTTTTATTATTGGGACTGGCCTGTTGTTGTTTTTGTCGGCGTGTCCTGGTGTTGCGGGCGACCCCCATGCGGGGTCAAGAGCAAACGTATTTTTTTGAGCGCTGACCTGCTTTCATCATTGCTGATCCGAACCTGGCTGCTGCTACCTCGAGGTAGTTTTGTTGTTCTGTGCCAGACCGCGGGGCGGGCCCCTGAAAAGACTGCCTACTCCAAAAAAATCTGCTTGCTGCGCCTCTGCCGTGTTGTTCTTGTTATGTCAGAGCCGTTATCTGTTGTTTTTATTGGGTGTCGCATTTTTTTTGTTGTTGTACGAAAGATATAGCAGGCAGCGTGCCAACTTTTGAATATTCTTTAGAATCAAGCAGTTAGCGGATTTTGAAAAAAATGCAGGGCCCGAATTTTTGTCGATTTGTTTCCCTGTTACCCGATTTTTCGCTGTGGAATGGGGGGCGGTAACACTCACCCACACCTCTGTGACACCTTCATGACCTACTGCGCCATGCGCGCCCGCGCCACCCGTGAACCGTTGCTGCGGCCCAGTACCTGGCTGATGCGCTGCCCAGCGGCAATCAGCCGGTCCAGGTCGATGCCGGTTTCGATGCCCAGCCCCTGCAACAGGTAAAGCACATCCTCGCTGGCGATATTGCCGGTGGCGCCCTTGGCATACGGGCAACCGCCCAGGCCGGCGACCGAGCTGTCGAACACATTGATGCCTTCGAGCAGGCTGGCGTAGACATTGGCCAGGGCCTGGCCATACGTGTCATGGAAGTGCCCGGCCAGTTGCTCGCGTGGCACCTGCGCCGACACCACCTCGAACAGGCGCCGGGTGTCGCCGGCGGTGCCAGTGCCGATGGTGTCGCCCAGCGATACCTCGTAGCAGCCCATGTCGCGCAGCTCGCGGGCAATCGGTGCCACCTGCTCGGCGCTGACCTTGCCCTCGTAGGGGCAGCCCAGCACGCACGACACATAGCCACGCACCCGCACACCGTGGCTGCGGGCAGCTGCCATGATCGGTTCGAAGCGCTTGAGGCTGTCGCTGACCGAGCAGTTGATGTTGCGCTGCGAGAACGCTTCGGTGGCCGCGGCGAACACTGCCACTTCCTTTACCCCTGCGGCCAGTGCGTCTTCAAAACCGCGCAGGTTCGGTGCCAGCGCTGCATAGGTAACGCCTGGGCGCTGCTGGATGCCGGCAAACACTTCGGCCGAGCCGGCCATTTGCGGGACCCACTTGGGCGACACGAAACTGCCCACTTCAATGTAGGCCAGGCCCGCTTCGGTGAGGTCGTCTACCAGGCGCACCTTGGCGCTGACGCTGATGGGTTGGGCTTCGTTCTGCAGGCCGTCGCGGGGGCCGACTTCGACCAGGCGCACGTGGTTGGGCAGGGACATGGTGGTTTTCCTGTGGCGTTCAGCGGTTGTCGGTGTTGTTGAGGGTGGCGGCCAGTGCTTGCTCGCAGCGTTCTTGGGCCGTGTCCAGCTCCAGTTGCATCTGGTGAATGTCGAGCAGTTGCTGTTCCAGCTGGGCGCGGCGTTCGGCGATTTTCGCCAGCATGCTGTTGAGCTGTTTGAGGTTGCCGCTGGTGGGGTCGTACAGCTCAATCAGCTCGCGGCACTCGGCCAGGGAAAAGCCGATACGCTTGCCACGCAGGATGAGCTTCAGGCTGACCTTGTCGCGCGCCGAATAGATACGTTCCAGGCCCCGGCGCTCTGGGCTCAACAGGCCCTGTTCCTCGTAGAAGCGGATGGCGCGGGTGGTGATGTCCAGTTCGCGGGACAGGTCGGAGATGCTGTAGGTCTGCGTGCTCATGCTGGGGCTCGGGCGGAAGTATCCGGGTATCCTGAGGCCAGCTTGACGTAAACGTCAAGCAAGCGCGAGCGTGGGCATGGCCTGCGGACCTGGGGCCAGGCAGGCCGGTCATTCAGGCTGCACTGCCCGCCGATACGCATTGGGCGTTTGCCCACTCAGGCGCTTGAACCAGCGGGCAAAGTAGGTGGGGTCGCTGAACCCCAGGCTATCGGACAACTGGCCGATGCTCATGCGTGTATAAACCAGGCTGCGCCGCGCCTCGAGCAACAGGCGCTGGTGCACCACCTGCAACGCCGTCTGCCCGCTCAGCGCCCGGCACAGCTGGTTCAACTGCAGGCTCTGCACATTCAGCCGTGCGGCGAATGCCTCTATCGACAAGTGCTCGCGGTAGTGCGCTTCGACCAGGCGCAAATACTGCCCCAGCAACTGGCGGTCGCGTTCATCGCGCGTGCGCGGGGCCTGCCCAAGCTGCTGACGGCGGCTGATCCACACCATCAGGGCGGTCACCAACGCCTCCAGCATGGCGGCCCGCGATGGGGCGTTGCTCTGGTATTCCTGCTGCAAGGTCTCGATCAGGCTGCGCAGGTGCGCGCGATCCCGGCCCAGCGGGTAGCTTACCGGCTTGGACAACACCGCCAGCGGTGCGCCCAGGCGCTGCTCAAGGTTGGCCACCAGCGCGGCGCCAAAAGTGAGCACGTGGCCCTGGATGTCGGCACTGAAGCGAAAGCCATGCACGGTCAGGGGGGGCACCACCTGGATCGCGGCTTCGCTTATGGCAGTGCGGTTGCCCTCGATTTCCACCTGGGCCTGCCCGCGTTGCACGTACAGCAATTGAAACAGCTCGGCATGTTGGTGGGGCTTGATCTCCCAGTGGTGCAGGCGGCTGCGTGCGGGGATCGGCTCACAGTGCAGCAGGTCGGTACCAGGCCAGGCCTGGTTTTCCCCATACAACTTGAACAGCGGAACGCCGGGGAGGGTGGATTTCATCAGCTTTGGCCTGTCCGTTAATCGAACGTTTTTTGTAAAAGTGCAGGTTTTGCATGGAATAGCACAGCTCAGTTGCGGGTTTTGCCCGTAAAAATGCAAAGGCAAACCCTAACAGCAGATGCCGCGCCACCGCCAGTGCAGGGCCGGTATCGTTCCAACAGAGACAACAACAATGAAAACTCAGGTTGCAATCATTGGCGCGGGCCCGTCGGGCCTGCTGCTGGGTCAACTGCTGCATAACGCCGGTATCGACACGGTGATCGTCGAGCGCCAGACCGCCGAGTACGTGCTGGGCCGCATCCGCGCCGGGGTGCTGGAGCAGGGCACGGTCGACCTGCTGCGCGAGGCCGGTGTGGCCGAACGTATGGACCGCGAAGGCCTGGTGCACGAAGGTGTCGAGCTGCTGGTTGGCGGGCGCCGCCAGCGCCTGGATCTCAAGGCCCTGACCGGCGGCAAGACGGTGATGGTCTATGGCCAGACCGAAGTTACCCGTGACCTGATGCTGGCCCGTGAAGCCAGCGGGGCCCCCATCTTCTATTCGGCCAGCAATGTTCAGCCGCATGAGCTCAAGGGCGAGAAGCCCTACCTGACCTTTGATAAAGACGGTCAGGTCCAGCGCCTGGATTGCGATTACATTGCTGGGTGTGACGGCTTCCATGGGGTTTCCCGGCAGAGCATTCCCGAGGGTGTGCTCAAACAATACGAACGGGTATACCCCTTCGGCTGGCTGGGCCTGCTGGCGGATACACCGCCGGTCAACCATGAACTGATCTATGCCCACCACGCCCGCGGTTTCGCGCTGTGCAGCCAACGTTCGCAAACCCGCAGTCGCTACTACCTGCAAGTGCCGCTGCAAGACCGTGTCGAGGAGTGGCCCGACGAGCGCTTCTGGGCCGAACTGAAAGCGCGTTTGCCTGCCGAGGTGGCAGCGGACCTGGTCACAGGCCCGGCCCTGGAGAAGAGCATCGCGCCGCTGCGCAGCCTGGTGGTGGAACCGATGCAGTATGGCCACCTGTTCCTGGTCGGTGATGCCGCGCATATCGTGCCGCCAACCGGGGCCAAGGGGTTGAACCTGGCAGCCTCGGACGTCAACTACCTGTACCGGATTTTGCTCAAGGTGTACCGCGAGGGGCGTACCGAGCTGTTGCAGCAGTATTCGCCCCTGGCCCTGCGCCGGGTATGGAAGGGCGAGCGTTTCAGCTGGTTCATGACCCAACTGCTGCACGACTTCGGCAGCCACAAGGACGCCTGGGACCAGAAGATGCAAGAGGCTGATCGCGAGTACTTCCTGACCTCGCCGGCAGGTTTGCTGAACATTGCCGAAAACTATGTGGGCCTGCCGTTCGAAGAGGTGGTTTGAGGCTGCCGCCTCCCGCTGACGAGGCCGGGAGCCAGGAAAATCGCGCAAAAGCTTGAACTCGGGTTTGGCCATGACCCACAGTGGCGGGCTGAATGGGTGAAGCAGGAAGCACGCGATGACATTTTCCAAGCCACTGCTCGTGGCCCTGTGGCTGCTGGCTGCCAGCGGGGCGGCGAAGGCCGAGCAGGTGCTGCCAGTTGCACCGGAACTGGCTTCCGGGTACCGCACCGGCCTGCAGCCGGTGCACGCCAGCCGGCACATGGTGGCCGCTGCCAACCCGCTGGCCAGCGAAGCGGGGCGGGCGATACTGCGGGCCGGTGGCAGCGCCATCGACGCTGCCATCGCCATGCAAATGGTGCTGACCCTGGTCGAGCCGCAGTCCAGTGGCATTGGCGGCGGGGCTTTCATCCTGTATTGGGATGGCGAGCGCGTGCAGGCATTCGACGGCCGCGAGGCAGCCCCGGCGGGGGTCACGGAACAACTGTTCCTGCAGGCCGATGGTAAGCCGATGCCGTTCCGGCAGGCGCAGATCGGTGGCCGCTCGGTGGGGGTGCCGGGTGTGCTGCGGGCGTTGCAGGTGGCCCACCAGCGCTATGGCAAGCTGCCCTGGCGCGACCTGTTTGCGCCGGCCATCGCGTTGGCCCGCAGCGGCTTTGCGGTTTCCCCGCGCTTGCACACGTTGATAGCCGGTGACCCGTTCATTGCCCAGTCACCGGCCATGGCGCGTTATTTTCTGGATGAACAGGGCAGGCCCTTGCCAGTGGGGGCTACCCTGCGCAACCCGGCGCTTGCCCAAACCCTGGAGCTGATCGCTGCGCACGGCGCCGATGTGTTCTATAGCGGTGAGATTGCCCAGGCCATCGTGACCCAGGTGCGCAGCCATGCCAATCCCGGTTACCTGTCGCTGCAGGACTTGCAGCTGTACCAGGCCAGGGAGCGCGAGCCGGTATGCGGCCCGTACAAGGCCTGGCAAATTTGCGGCGTGCCGCCGCCGTCTTCCGGCGGGGTAACGGTGTTGCAGACCCTGGGCATCCTTGAAGCCGCTCAACGGGCCGTGCCTGCGCATGACCTGGCTGGGTTGCGGCCGCAGCCCACTTCATCCCCAGCGGGTATTGAAGCAGCGCCAATGGCCGTGCACCTGGTCGCCGAGGCCGAGCGCCTGGCCTATGCCGACCGCGCCCAGTACCTGGCAGACAGCGATTATGTGCCCGTGCCGGCCAAGGCCCTCACCCACCCGGCCTACCTGGCCAGCCGCGCCGCCTTGATCGGGGCACACAGCATGAGGCGTGCGCGCCCAGGCCAGCCGCCTGGTGTCGACCTGGCCCTGGCACCAGACCGCTCGCCCCTGCGCATTTCTACCTCGCACCTGAGCGCAGTGGATGACAGCGGTCATGCCCTGGCCATGACCACCTCGGTCGAGGCCGCGTTCGGCGCGCACGTGATGGTCAGAGGCTTCCTGCTCAACAACACCCTGACCGACTTTTCGTTCATCGCGCAGGAGCGTGGCCGGCCTGTGGCCAACCGGGTACAACCTGGCAAGCGGCCGCTGTCGGCCATGGCGCCGACCCTGGTATTTTCCCGCGCTAGCGGGGAGCTGGTGGCCAGCCTGGGTTCGCCGGGGGGCTCACAGATCATCGGTTACGTGAACAAGGCACTGCTCGGCCTGCTGGATTGGCAACTGGACCCGCAGCAGGCTGCCGGCCTGCCCAATTTCGGCAGCCGCAATGCCGGCACGGAAGTGGAGGCAGGGCTGGCCAGCCCGGCACTGGTCCGCCAGTTGGCGGCCTGGGGCCACGAGGTCACGCCAATGACCATGACCAGCGGCATGCAGATCATCCAGCGCACCGCTGACGGCTGGGCTGGAGGGGCCGATCCGCGGCGCGAAGGGGTCGCCCTCGGCGACTGAGCAGGGCGTTGCAGGGCCTGGGATAGCGTGATAGAAGTCTGTCTTGTCATTCATTAGTTGAATACCAAGATGTCCAATAGCGCGAAATCGAATAGGGCCCTGTTCGACCTTGACCTGTTGCGCGCCACGGTGGTGGTGGCCGACTGCGGCAGTTTCACCACCGCGGCCGCGCGCCTGCATTCCACCCAGTCGACCATCAGCCAGAAGGTTCGCCGCCTGGAGGACATGGTTGGCCACCGGTTACTGGTACGCGGCAACCGCGACGTGCTGCCAACCGACGCCGGGCAGACCCTGCTGGGCTATGCCCGGCATATGCTGGCGCTGAACGACCAGATGCTCGAAGCCTTGGCCGGGGCCATGGTCGGCACCACCGTGCGCCTGGGTGTGCCGGAAGACTTCGTCGGCGGGCGGACCACCAATGCGCTGGCGGCGTTCAGCCGCCTGCACCCGCAGGTAAAGCTGGAGGTGACCAGCGGCCTGTGCCGCGACCTCAGCCAGGCCTACGACAACGGTGAGCTCGACCTGGTGCTGCTCAAGCAGCGGCGCAACACCCGCGAGGGCGTGGCATGCTGGCCAGAGCGCCTGCAGTGGATCGACAGTGCCCGCGCGCCGGCGTTCGAGCTGGACCCGATTCCGCTGGTGACCTTTCCGCCACGCGGCCTGTACCGCGAAGACATGATCAATGCCATCGAGGGCATGGGCCGGCGCTGGCGTATCAGCTTCACCAGTTCCAGCCTCAGTGGCATCCAGGCGGCCGTGGCCGATGGCATGGGCGTCAGTTTGCTCCCGCCGCGCGCGGCGACAGGCGAGCACCGGGTGCTGGGCGAGGGGCAGGGGCTGCCGGAGATCGATAGCTATGAAATCGTCATTGTTCACCGGCCGACCGCTGACATCATGGTCAAGGCCTTGGCCGAGGTGATGACTCAATTGCTGGCCGGGGGCGGCATCTAGCCCAACGAGAAAAGTGTTTCAGGCTGTGGCGGGGCGGAATGACTGGCAGGGCCGTGCAGTCCCACCGTTAACGTGGGCAGTACGCCCAGCAACCCAAGCCATGGAGACGCACTATGAAAACAGCTGCATTTGTCGCTTTACTGGCCAGCGCCGGGTTGGCCCAGGCGGCCGAAACGGTCGAACTCAAGCTGGCCGGCCCCGACGGCCCTGGCAAGTCCATTGGCACTATCAGCATCGAGCAGAACAAATATGGCACGTTGCTCACCCCCGACCTGAAGGACCTGCCGCCAGGCGTGCACGGCTTCCACCTCCACCAGAACGCCTCGTGCGCACCGGCGCAAGAAGGCGGCAAGCCTGTGCCAGCGGGCGCTGCGGGCGGGCACTGGGACCCGGATTCCAGCAACGCCCACAAAGGCCCCTATGATGACAGCGGTCATCGCGGCGACTTGCCGGCGCTGTATGTGGGGGCTGATGGCAAGGCCACCTATCCGGTCCTCGCGCCGCGGCTGAAGGCCACCGATTTCAAAGGCCATGCACTGATGGTGCATGCTGGTGGTGACAACCACAGCGACCACCCCGAGAAGCTGGGTGGCGGTGGAGCCCGGGTGGCCTGCGGGGTCGTGCAGTAAACGCTTGCCCGTGCGCCTGAAACAAGGCCGCCCCTGCAGGTTCACGCAAACCTGCGGGGGCGGCCTTGTGTCGGGAGCAGGGCGCCATGCGCCCCGGTGCCTCAGCGCTTGGGGTTCAGCGTCAGGTGCACGTGACGGTTCACATCCTTGTACAGCAGGTAGCTGAACTTGCCTGGGCCACCTGCGTAGCAGGCTTGCGGGCAGAAGGCGCGCAGCCACATGAAGTCGCCGGCTTCCACTTCGACCCAGTCCTGGTTCAGGCGGTACACCGCCTTGCCTTCCAGCACGTACAGGCCATGCTCCATCACATGGGTTTCCGCGAACGGGATCACGCCGCCGGGCTGGAAGGTGACGATGTTCACATGCATGTCGTGACGCATGTCGGCCATGTCGACGAAGCGGGTAGTGACCCAGCGGCCTTCGGTGCCCGGCATTTCAATGACGGTGGCGTTGTCACGGTGGGTCACGAACGACTCAGGTGCGTCCAGGCCCTCGACTTTCTGGTAGTGCTTGCGCAGCCAGTGGAAGGTGACATTGGCTTTGCTGTTGTTGCGCAGGCTCCACTCGGCGCCTGGCGCCAGGAACGCGTAGCCGCCTGGCACCAGGGTGTGGTGCTTGCCTTCGACGGTGATGTCCAGTTCGCCTTCGACGATGAACACCACCGCCTCGGCATCAGGGTCCAGCTCAGGGCGTTCGCTGCCGCCCTCCGGGGCCACTTCGACGATGTACTGCGAGAAAGTCTCGGCAAAACCGGTCAGTGGGCGGGCGATGACCCACATGCGCATCTTGTCCCAGAATGGCAAGTGGCTGGTGACGATGTCACGCATTACGCCTTTGGGGATGACGGCGTAGGCTTCGGTGAACATGGCACGGTCAGTCAGCAGCTCGGTTTGAGCCGGGTGCCCACCGTGGGGGGCGAAGTACGAATGGTTCGACATGGACAATCTCGACTTGTTGTTCTCTCCCCGTGCCGTGAACCGCACCGGCCGGTGCGGCGCAGGGGATGTGGCGACAGAATAGGGTCGAGCGCGCGCCATGCACAAATTAAATGTTGGAATACCCAGGATTCGATCGCTGAATGCGCGTTCGCACGCAGGGGCTACCGATCAGATGATTCCGACATATTTTTCACATTCCCTTGTTAGGATCCCCCGGCATTTCCAAGGAGCCCCCCTATGCCGTCTATCCTGCGCAAGCGCAGCACCCGAATCGTCTTCACCGCCACCACTGGCCTGCTCGTGGCCACATTGGGCTTTTTCGCCTGGCAAAGCTTCTATCCGGTGCAGGCCGCGGCAGGTTGGAAAGTCGGTGTGCTGCACGGTGACGTGACCAAGGCTGCGTCACTGCTGCCGCAAGCCGATGGCAGCCTGCTGGTCAGCCGCGAGCTGGACGACGGCCGCGGCAGCATCCTCAAGATCGCCGCCGACGGCGCCCGGGTGGTAGTCATCGATAACCTGTCCAAACCCGACGGCATGGTCGCGGCCCAGGGCGGTTGGGTATTCAGCCAGGAGGGCGGTGCCGCGCCCGTCAGCCTGGCCCGCGATGGCAAGGTCACGCCGTTGTTCGATGGCGACAGCGTGCAAGGGCTGTGGAACGACGGCAAGCACCTGTATGCCATCGAAGACCGCAAAGGTAACGGCCGCCTCATGCGCTACGACTGGCAGAGCGGGCAACTGGACGTACTGCGTTCCGGCCTGACAGAAACCGAAGGCCTGACACGCTGTAGGGGCGACCTGTTGTACACCGAAAAAGCCAAGGGCACCGTGCGCGCCCTGGCCGCCGATGGCAGCGACCCGGTGGTGGTCGACGGTTTGCGCAACCCAACGTTCCTGTACTGCGACCAGCGTGGCCTGTGGATCAGCGAGGACAACACGCACCGCGCCCGGCTGCTGCGCATCGCTGCCGACGGCAGCCAGCACACGGTGCTGACGTTTCTCAAGGCGCCCCAGGCTATCATCGCCGACGGCAAGGGCGGTTACCTGCTGGCCGAGGGCGGACGCGACCGTGTCTTGCACCTGACGCCGCCAGCAGAGCCGGTCACGGCCCAGCGCTAGCCGCAACAGCGTGCTTCCCTGCACGGCCGTGCTCACGGATAATCCCCCACATTCCAATAAACAGCCTGTGAGTGGGTATGAGTGATTCCGTAGTCGGCCTTGGCCAGCCTGAAACCGAAGGGGGGCGCAGAACGCGCAAGAACAACCCCGAGAAAACCCGCGAGGATATCCTCCAGGCCGCCATCCACGAATTCGTTCAGCAAGGGCTGGCCGGGGCTCGCGTGGACGCCATCGCTGAACGCACGGCTACGTCCAAGCGCATGATCTACTACTACTTCGGCAGCAAGGAGCAGTTGTATTGCGAATGCCTGGTCAAGCTATACGGCGATATCCGCAAGACCGAGCAAAGCCTGGACCTGGAGTCGCTGCCGGCCGACCAGGCGATCCGCAGGCTGGTGGAGTTCACCTTCGACCACCACGACCGCAATGTCGACTTCGTGCGGATCATCTGCACCGAAAACATCCACTACGGCGAATACGTCAAGCAGTCCCCGGCTATTCGCGAAATGAGCAGCCTGGTGCTCGAAGCCTTGGGCAACACGCTGCGCCGCGGGGTAGAAGAAGGGGTGTTCCGTAGCGGTATCGAGGTGATCGACCTGCACATGCTGATGAGCTCGTTCTGTTTTTACCGGGTGTCCAACCGGCATACCTTTGGCGAGATCTTCCAGATAGACCTGTCGGATGACCAGGTCAAGCTGCGGCACAAGGCGATGATCTGTGATGCGGTGCTGCGCTACATCCAGGTTGGGCAGCGCCCCTGACGCTGCGCCAACCTGCTCAGTCGCCCAACCGCTGCTCACGCGAGGGCGGGTAGCCAAAATACGCCGCATAGCATTTGCTGAAATGTGACACCGAAACAAAGCCGCAAGCCACCGCCACTTCCATCACCGACAGGTCGGAATACTGCAGCAGCCTGCGGCTTTTGGTAATGCGCAGCTCCATGTAGTAACGCCGCGGCGATGTGCCCAGCTGGGCCTGGAACAACCGGTCGATCTGGCGCCGTGAACGCCCGCTGTAGGAGGCCAGCTGGTCGAGGCTGAGGGTTTCCTCGAGGTTGTTCTCCATCAGTTCGACAATGGTACGCAGGTGCAGGCTCATGGACTTCTTGGCCCCCGGCCCGACCTGGCGGTAACGGGCGCCTGAGAACGACAGAATTTCTTCCACGCCTTCGGCCAGGCCGTCACCATACAAGCGCCGCACCAGCCCCAGCATCAGTTCCATGGCGCCGTTCGGGCTGGCGGCACTGAGCCGGTCGCGGTCGAGGGTGAAGCTGGCCGGGGTAATGCGGGTTTGCGGGCTGCGCTCGGACAAACTGGCACGCTGCTCGGGGTGAACGCTGCAGCCATAGTCATCCAGCACCCCGGCGCGCCCCAGGAACCAGGCGCCGTTCCACAAGCCACCCAAGGCCATGCCATGGGCCGCGCAATCACTCAGCAAGCGGTCGAGTACCGGGTATTTCAGCGGCGTACGCAAGCCCCCGCAGATGACCAGCAGGTCCGGTGACTTCAACGCCTTGGGGGACAATTCGGTGGCCACCAGTTCCAGCCCAAGGTCGCTGAGCACGCGGTCGCCGTCCAGCGACAGCGGGGTGAAACTGAAGCTGTCGGCACGCAGCAGGTTGGCCGTGACCAGCACGTCCATGGCCACGGTGAAACTGGCCATGGAGAAGTGTTCGAGCAGCACGAAATCGACTTGATAAGGGGCCTGGGCATCGGCGCTGCTGGCCTTGAGCCGCAGCATGTTGCTGGTACTGGTCTTCTTGCTGAACTGGCGTGGCGTGGGCACTCTGAACTCCGCTTGCTGGCTGGCTCGCAGAGTGTGGCCGGTGGCTGGAGGAAAGACAATCTCCCCGGTGGCGGTGTCGTATTACAGGTCGTGTTCAGGCAACCTGTATGGCTGCAGACTTTCCCACTATGCTTTGCCATAGGCGCTTGCATGAAACGCCTGGCCCTTGAGGAACCTATCGATGAAATACGCCGCTGCCTTGTTGCTCAGCTTGTTGCCATTGCTGGCCACGGCCGTGGAGCCGGGCGAACCGCTCGCGCCCTTTACGTTGCTCGACCAGCATGACCAGGCCTACACCCTGAGCGCGGACACCCGGGTATTACTGGTGGCGCGCGACATGGACGGCGCCAAGTTGGTCAAGGCGGCACTGGCCGACGCGCCCAAAGGTTACCTGGAAGCACGCAAGGCCGTGTTCGTCGCCGACATCCAGCGCATGCCTGCGTTGGTCAGCAAGCTGTTCGCCATCCCGGCCATGCGCGGTTACAGCTATAGGGTGCTGCTCGACCGGGAAGGGCGGGTAGCCAGCCGGTACCCCGGGCAGCAAGGGCAGGTACAGTGGTTGCAGTTGCAAGAAGGCAGATTGGTGAGCCAGCAGGCGTTCACCGATGCCGCGGCATTGAAGGCGGCGCTGGAGCGTGCGCCGCAGCAGTGAGGTGCGTTACCTGCAGGAGTGGTCAAAACAATCTGAACCCTCAGCGTCAATAACAACCCAAGCCATTACACGGCAAAGAGAGAGCGCTTATGGAAGTCGGAACGATCTGGATCATTGTCGCAGCCTTGGTCATCCTCATGGAAATCTGGGCCATCTGGAACATCATCGGCAGTGAGCGGCGCGCCGAACGCAAGATGTTGTGGGTGGTGTTCGTCGTCTACGCGCCAATCCCCGGCTTGTTGTTCTGGGCCTGGCGCGGCCCGCGCGCCGTAAAAGGCCGGTCCGTACTCGAAGAAAAATGACAGGTACAGGTATCAGGCGCTCGCGCGCCTGATGCCGTCAGCGGTCACTTTCCAGCGGTCACTTTGCAGCGGTCACTTTGCAGCGGTCACTTGGGCAGCACGTTGAAGCGAATGGCGGGGCCGAGGCCGTTCACCATCAGGCAGCCATAGAACTTCACGGTGGACAGCACGCCCAGCGTCTTCAACGCATCGTGTATGAATGCGTGGAATACGCGCTCGGCATCCTTCTGGCGGTCGGCAAGCGTCGCGGCCTCGAGCGTGACCACCCCAAGCAAGGTGGTCTCGATGTGCTGGACGGTTTCCAGGCCGGTTTTCTCGCGAAGGTACGTACGTGCCTTCGCCGCATCTGCCTCATCCCCTTCGACGGTGTAAGCCAACTGAAAATCGAATTTGCTCATGGTTTTGTCCTTGGTTGCGATAAAGCGTCCGTGCCGTGCCGTGCACCTTACCGGCATGCGCAAGTTGTGAAAACGAACGAGGTGTTCAACAATCTCATCTGTTTGTAGGAAACGACCTACTTGACCTCGAGTACCACACCATGAGGACTGGCACCAGCTCGCTTGCCGGGCATAAGGCTCGTGCCTGGCTCTGGCCAGCGCTGTTCAGCCTGGTGGCATTTGCCGCCAACTCGGTGTTCTGCCGCCTGGCCCTCAAGAACGGGGCGATCGACCCGGCCTCGTTCACTGTGGTGCGCCTGGCCAGTGGTGCAGTGTTCCTGTTGTTGCTGATTCGCTTGCGCAGACCGGCGCAGCGCATGGGTGGCACCTGGCGAGCAGGCCTGGCCTTGTGCCTGTATGCCTTCCTGTTTTCAGCGGCCTACCTGCAACTGAGCGCGGGGGCGGGCGCTTTGCTGCTCTTCGGTGCCGTGCAGATCACGATGTTCGGTTTTGCCTGGTGCAAGGGCGAACGCATCAGCGCACGGGGCCTGCTGGGTATGCTGATCGCCTTCGCCGGCTTGCTGGTGCTTTTGTTGCCAGGCGCTTCGGCGCCACCGTTCAGCAGTGCCTTGCTGATGGTTATTTCTGGCATCGCCTGGGGGGCGTACACCTTGCTCGGCAGAGGGTCGCCCAGGCCGCTGGCCGACACGGCCGGCAACTTTGCCCGCAGCCTGCCCTGGCTGGTGGTGCTGGCACCGCTGCTGTTGCTGGGAGCCGGGCCACACCTTAGTGCCGGTGGCTTGCTGTTCGCCCTGGGCTCCGGTGTGCTGGCTTCCGGAGCCGGTTATGCCGTGTGGTATGGCGTGTTGCGGCAGGTCAGTGCGCAACAGGCGGCGACCCTGCAGCTGAGTGTGCCGGTGCTGGCGGGGTTGGGCGGGGTTGCGCTGATCGGCGAGCCGTTATCGCTGCGTTTGTTGCTCGCCAGTGTGGTAGTGCTGGGCGGTATTGCGCTGGCGCTGGTGCCGCGCCGCCAGGCCCTGTAGGAAAAGCCTAGAAAAAGCTGCGCTGGGCCTTGAGGGTGACCACGCTGTCGCAATAGGTGTTCATGCCTGAGTAGGCGTCACAGCTGGTGCCACTGAGGCTCGAGTTGCTGTAGATCAGGTTCAGGTCGATGCCTAGCCAAGGGCGCGACAGTTCCAGCGACCAGTCGGAAAAGGCATTCACCTGGCTGCCATCGCCGATGGTGAAGGGTGTGCCCAGGCGGTGATGGGCGAGTTTGACGGTGAGGTCGACATCGAACAAGGGCAGTTGGCCAAAATCGGCGAACAGCGTACCGGTGCGGTTGTCGGGGTTGTCGCGCAGTGCGCCGCCGAACCGGCTGCCAAGTACCGAAACTCCCCCATACAGGGCTACGCTCTCGGCGCCGGCGATGTTTGGCTGGCTGTAGTGGATCAACCCCACCTCATAGCCCAGGGTGCTGTCGAAGTGGTGCTTGTAGCCCATGTAGCTGTCCAGGCGCAGGGTCGAGTTGGCCGTCACACCCATGCTTGGGGCGTATTGGCCGACGTACAGCCCACTGGGGTGGCTGAAATCCATGCCGCCATGAAACGCGCCGACCGCTGTGGGTGAAATCAACCCTTGGGCCATGCTGCGGGAAGGGGTGGTGCCGAGTGTAAAGTCGAAATCGCCCAGTTGGCGCTTCATCTGCTGGGCCAGCAGAGGGGGGCTGAACAGCAGGGCAATGCTCAGCAACAGCAGGGGCCTGAACATGGTCACCGTCCTGGAGGGCTTACGGTAGAGCGTTCAAGGATACCTGCCCGAGCGGCCGCTGAAAACCTTGTAGCGGCGGGTTCAGCCTTTGGTCGAACGGTCGGCATCGGCGGCCTCGGTCACCACCGGCAGGTTGCCGGCACGCTGGATCACCCGGCGTTGCTGCTCATAGTCGTCCAGCGACAGACCGCGGCGCTGCAAGGCCTCCAGCTGTAACTGGCGCGTTTCGTCGGCGCTGTACGGGCGCAGTTCAGGGTGGCTGGCACAGCCGCTGCTGATGGCGAGGGTAAGCAGGGCAAACGTGGCAGTCAGCAAGCGGGCCAGGGTGTTCATCAGGTAGCTCCAGGGGCCAAGGGTGTAGGTGGCGAGGCGATGGAGCTAGGTTATGTGGTTGTCGCGCCTGGTAGAAATTGCCCCTCTCGATAGTGACTATTGATGCACGTCGCCCTGGCCGTTGACGCGCAGACGCTCAAACCTTTAAGGCGCTGCCTGATGGCTTGGCCCATAAAAAGACGGGGCATGCCAGCGATGGCATGCCCCGTCTTTACAACGCAAAAGCGCTTCAGGCGACTTTGACGATCCAGCCAGCCGGTGCTTCCACATCACCGCTCTGGATGCCGGTCAGCTGGTTGTAGAGCTTCTGCGTGACCGGGCCGACCTTCTCCAGGTCGTGGAACACGTGCAGCTTGCCGTTGTACTCGATGCCACCAATCGGGGTGATCACCGCAGCAGTACCGCAGGCGCCGGCTTCGACGAAGCGGTCCAGCTTGCTGATTTCCACGTCACCTTCGACCACGGTCAGGCCCAGGCGCGATTGTGCCAGCTCCATCAGCGACAGGCGGGTGATGCCTGGCAGCACCGAGGCCGATTTAGGCGTGACGAACTCATTGTTGGCGGTAATGCCGAAGAAGTTGGCCGAGCCGACTTCTTCAATCTTGGTGTGGGTCAACGGGTCGAGGTAGATGGCGTCGGCGAAGTTGGCTTTCTTCGCTTCGGCACCTGGCTGCAGGCTGGCAGCGTAGTTGCCGCCGACCTTGGCGGCACCGGTGCCCTGCGGTGCTGCACGGTCGAAGCTGGAGATCTGGAAGTTGTGCGGCTTCATGCCGCCCTTGAAGTACGAGCCAACCGGAATGGCGAAAACCGAGAAGATGAACTCGGGGGCGGTGCGCACGCCAATGTTGTCGCCGGTTCCGATCACGAACGGGCGTAGGTACAAGGCGCCTTTACCGTGCGGTGGCACGAACTTTTCGTTGGCCTTGACCACTTGCTTGCACGCCTCGATGAACACATCGGTCGGCACCTGCGGCATCAGCAGGCGGGCGCAGCTGCGCTGCATGCGGGCGGCGTTCTGGTCCGGGCGGAACAGGTTGATGGAGCCATCCTTGCAGCGGTAGGCCTTCAGGCCCTCGAAACATTGCTGGCCATAGTGCAGCGCGGTGGAGCCTTCACTGATGTGCAGCACGTTGTCTTCGGTCAGGGTGCCCTTGTCCCACTCGCCATTGCGCCATACGGACAGGTAGCGTTTGTCGGTCTTGATGTAGTCGAAACCCAGCTTGTCCCAATTAATGCTTTCGTTGCTCATGACACCCTCATTGTCTTGCTAGTGCCCGATCGCTCGGGCTGCTGTTATATGCGCACCATGCCACCTTAATACATCCGTGGCGGATCGGGAACGGCCGGTCGCAGGTTTCGTCGAGCAGCCCGCCAGCGTTCAGCGCCCCGACAAGCGTTTGGCCCAGTCGCCGCCGTGGCGTTGCTGGCAGGCCTGCTCACTGTCGAAGCGCACATGCCAGGCGGGGTGGTCCAGCGCTATGCCTGCTTGCTCGAGCGCCAGGCGGGTCAATGCCAGCATGCGCCCCTTCGCGTCACCCGCCAGGGCCGCCAACTTGTCCGCCTCCTGCTCGAACACCCAGGTTATCCGCAGGCTGGCGGGAAACTCATGCGGGTCAAGACGGTGGGTTAGCCAACTGAACCCGACAATTTCCGCCTTGGCGGCTTCGCAGGCTTCGGTCAGGCCCGCCACCAGTTCGCGCTCCAGGCGGGCCAGTTCACGTTTGCTCAACGTTTTCACGGGTTGGCCTCGTCATTGGCTTGCATTGGCAGGGGGTGTCCACCGGTACGCTGCACAGGGCTGGGCGGATAGGGGGCGAGAGACATGAGGCGGCCTAGATCGTGGGGCGGGCTGCCACTTTAACCCATTTGCACTGCCCACCGCTGCCCGGCCAACCCGCAACGGTTGACCACCCGCCAACCACTGCGTAGCCTTGCCACTTCGAGGTTCTTCGGCCAGGCCGAAGCTAAGACGGGAACGCGGTACAAGCCGCGGCTGCCCCCGCAACTGTAAGCACCGACAACGGATCGACACAGCCACTGCGCCAACGCGCGGGAAGGCGTCATCCCGCCAGACTGCTGCCGCGGCAGGCAACTGGAACGGTGCAAGCCAGGAGACCTGCCTCGTCACGTTTTCGACTTTCAACCGGGCGGGGTGATCCGGTGGCGAACAAGCCCGGCCGGCCTGGCCGGTGGCTGTCGTCCTGCATGCCCGCGCCATACTGCCAAGGGCACTGCGACATGAAAACACTGGCCAAGCTCCCCGTTACCATCGTTACCGGCTTTCTCGGCTCGGGCAAGACCACGTTGCTGCGCCACATGCTCGACAACGCCCAGGGCCGCCGCATCGCGGTCATCGTCAACGAGTTCGGCGAACTGGGCATCGATGGCGAAATCCTCAAGCAATGCAGCATCGGTTGCACTGAAGAAGAGGCCACCGGCCGCGTTTACGAGCTGGCCAACGGCTGCTTGTGCTGCACCGTGCAGGAAGAATTCTTCCCGGTGATGCGCGAGCTGGTGGCACGCCGTGGCGACCTGGACCACATCCTGATCGAGACCAGCGGCCTGGCCCTGCCCAAACCGTTGGTGCAGGCCTTCCAGTGGCCGGAGATCCGCAACGCCTGCACCGTCGACGCCGTGATCACCGTGGTCGACAGCCCGGCGGTGGCTGCCGGCACCTTTGCCGCCTACCCGGACCAGGTCGATGCGCAGCGCAAGCTGGACCCCAACCTGGACCACGAGTCGCCCCTGCACGAGCTGTTCGCCGACCAGCTCGCCAGCGCTGACCTGGTGGTATTGAACAAGGCTGACTTGATCGACGCCGAAGGCCTGGCCAAGGTGCGTGCCGAAGTCGCCGAAGAACTGCCGCCGGCGGTGAAAGTGGTCGAAGCCAGCAGCGGCAAGCTGCCACTGGAAGTGCTGCTGGGCGTGGGCGCCGAGTCCGAGGCGCACATCGATGGCCGCCGTACCCACCACGACTCGCACCACGACGGCGACGACCATGACGATCATGACCACGACGCCTTCGACTCCATCTCCATCGACCTGCCGGAAGCCGACGAAAGCCTGCTGCTCGACGCCCTGAGCCAGCTGGTGGTGGAGTTCGGCATCCTGCGTGCCAAAGGCTTCGCTGCCATCCCGGGCAAGCCGATGCGCCTGCTGGTGCAAGGCGTGGGTACCCGTTTCGACAAGCACTTCGACCGTGCCTGGCGTGCCGACGAGCCGCGCATCACCCGCCTGGTGCTGATCGGCCAGGACCTTGATGCGGCCCAGCTGGAAGCGCGCCTGCGCCAGGCCCTGGGCGCCTGACCCATGCACCTGCTGCGGACCCAGCCCGGCGGCTTCGTGCCGGATGACAGCATTGCCGACCTCGGCCAGACACCCGCCGAACTGGTGATTCTCTGCAGCGGCGATTCCCACCTGGCATTGCTCGCCGACACCGCCGAGCAACTGCCCGAAGACTTCCCCAGCCTGCGCCTGGCCAACCCGATGCAGGTGCAGAACCATGCCTCGGTCGACCTGTACGTTGACGAGGTGCTGCGCCACGCCAAGGTCATTCTGGTGTCGCTGCACGGTGGCGTCGGTTATTGGCGCTATGGCGTAGAACAACTGGTCGAACTGGCGGCCCGTGGCGTGCAGCTGATCCTGGTGCCGGGCGACGACCGCCCGGACCCGGAACTGACCAGCCTGGGCAACGTCACCGGCGCGCAGGCCGAACGCCTGTGGCACTACCTGCGCCAAGGCGGCAAGGCCAACGCCATCAACCTGTTCAACTGCCTGGCCAGCCAGTGGCTGGGCCGCGACTATGCCTGGGACGAGCCACAGCCGTTGCCGCGCACGGCGGTGTACCACCCACAAAAGGGCAGCGCGGCGCTGGAAGACTGGTACCCGCAGTGGCACCCCGAACACCCGGTAGCGCCGCTGCTGTTCTACCGCTCGCACCTGCAAGCCGCCAACACCGCGTTCATCGACGTGTTCTGCCAGCGCCTGCAGGCGGCCGGTCTGAATCCATTGCCGATCGCCGTGGCCAGCCTGAAGGAAAGCGCCTGCCTGGAGCAGGTCGAAGCCTGGCTGGACGAGGTCGGCGCCGAGGTGCTGGTCAACACTACCGGTTTTGCCCTGTCCAGCCCCGAACGCCCCAACCTGCGCCCGTTCCGCCGTGATATCCCGGTGTTGCAGGCCATTTGCGCGCAGGACAACCAGCCCGGCTGGGAAGCCAGCGAACAGGGCCTGGGTGCGCGCGACCTGGCCATGCACATTGCCTTGCCCGAACTGGACGGGCGCATCATCACCCGGCCGGTCAGTTTCAAGGACATGGCCTGGCGCAGCGAGCGCAGCCAGTCGGACGTGGTGTGCTACCGCGCCCACCCCGAACGCATGGACTTCGTCGCCGAGCTGGCGCGCCGTTGGGTCGAGCTGGCGCGCCTGCCCAATGGGCAGAAGCGCGTGGCCCTGGTGCTGGCCAACTACCCGACCCGGGATGGCCGTATTGGCAACGGTGTTGGCCTGGATACGCCCGCTGCGGCCCTGAACATCCTCGAGGCATTGCAGGCCGAAGGCTACCCGGTGGCCGACCTGCCGGGCAGTGGCACGCAGCTGATCCAGCAGTTGCTCGGTGGCGTGACCAACGACCTTGACCACCTCGACCAGCGCCCTTGCGCCCAGAGCTTGAGCCTGGCCGACTACCAGGCTGCGTTCGCGCGCCTGCCCGAAGCCAACCGCCAGGCGGTGCTGGAACGGTGGGGGCCACCCCAGCAGGACCCGATGTTCCGCAGTGGCCGGCTGATGGTCGCCGGCCTGCGGTTTGGCCTGACCTTTGTCGGCATCCAGCCGGCACGTGGCTACCAGGTGGACCCCAGCGCGGTCTACCACGACCCCGACCTGGTGCCGCCACATGGTTACCTGGCGTTTCACTTCTGGCTGCGCCATGCCTTCGCTGCCGACGCGGTGATACACGTTGGCAAGCACGGCAACCTCGAATGGCTACCAGGCAAGGGCGTAGGGCTGTCGGCGCAGTGCTGGCCGGACGCCTTACTTGGCCCGCTGCCGAACATCTACCCATTCATCGTCAACGACCCCGGTGAGGGCGCCCAGGCCAAGCGCCGTACCCAGGCGGTGATCATCGACCACCTCATGCCACCGCTGACCCGTGCCGAGACTTACGGGCCGTTGCGCCACCTGGAGCAACTGGCCGACGAGTTCTATGAGGCGCAACTGCTCGACCCTCGGCGGGCGCGCGAGTTGCAGCGCGACATCCTCGAACTGGTCAAGGCCAACCATATCGACCGCGAGCTGCAGCTGGAGGGGCAGTTGGACGATGCTGCCGTATGGCTGCCGCGCCTGGACACTTACCTGTGCGACCTCAAGGAGTCGCAGATCCGCGACGGCCTGCATGTGTTTGGCCAATCGCCTGCCGGGCGCCTGCGGCTGGATACGCTGCTGGCGTTGCTCAGGGTCGAGCGTGGCGATGGCCGAGGCGGCAATGCCAGCTTGCTACGCACCTTGGCCAAGGCGCTGGTGCCCGGCTTCGACCCGCTGGATTGCGAACTCGGCCAGCCGTGGCAGGGCGACCGCCCCGAGCCGTTGCAAGCGGTAAGCAGCGAGGCATGGCGCACCTGTGGCGATACGCGGGAGCGCCTGGAACTGTTGGCGCTACACCTGATCGAGCAGGCGCTGGCTGGTACTGTAGAGCTACCTGACAGCGCCGCATGGCACCCCGTGCATGCGGTGCTGCAAGCCCTGTGCATGGAGGTGGCGCCGGGCCTGGATGCCTGCGGCAGCGCAGAAATGCAGGGCTTGCTGGCGGCGCTGGCCGGGCGCTTCGTGCCGGCCGGGCCCAGTGGTGCGCCCAGCCGTGGCCGCCTCGATGTGCTGCCCACCGGCCGTAACTTCTATACCGTGGACGTGCGCAACCTGCCTACCACCACGGCCTGGCGCCTGGGCTTCGCCTCGGCCAACCTGATTCTTGAACGCCACCTGCAGGACCATGGCGACCACCTGCGCCAGTTGGGCCTTTCAGTGTGGGGTACCGCTACCATGCGTACCGGCGGCGACGACATCGCCCAGGCCATGGCGCTGATGGGCGTGCGGCCGGTGTGGGCCAGCGGTAGCCAACGGGTCGATGACTTCGAGATCTTGCCGCTGAGCTTGCTCGACCGCCCTCGGGTGGACGTGACCTTGCGCGTTTCCGGGTTCTTCCGCGATGCCTTCGGCAACCTGATCCGCCTGTTCGATGCCGCGGTGCAGGCGGTGGCGGCGCTGGACGAGCCCGACGACCTCAACCCCTTGGCTGCCCGTGTACGCTCCGAGCGCGCTGCGCTGCAGGCCCAGGGTGCAAGCGCCGAACAGGCCGCTCGGCAGGCTGGCTGGCGGGTGTTCGGGGCCAAACCCGGCGCCTACGGTGCCGGGGTGCAGAATGCCATCGACGGCCGCCTGTGGCACAGCCGCGAAGACCTGGCCGAGGTCTACCTCAACCATGGCGGCTATGCCTACGGCGGCAGCGATGACGGCACCCCGGCCCGCGCCCAGTTCGCCCAGCGCCTGGCCAAGGTCCAGGCGGTGTTGCAAAACCAGGACAACCACGAGCACGACCTGCTCGATTCCAACGACTACTACCAGTTCCAGGGCGGCATGCTGGCGGCTTCGGAAACCCTGGGCGGGGCCGGCGTGGCCAGTTACCACGGTGACCACAGCCAGGTGGACCGGCCGCGCATCCGCACCTTGAAAGAAGAGCTGAACCGGGTGATCCGCGCCCGTGCGCTGAACCCCAAGTGGATCGATGGGGTCAAGCGACATGGCTACAAAGGCGCCTTCGAGATGGCGGCGACGGTGGACAACCTGTTCGCCTTCGACGCCACCACGCACCTGATCGACGACCATCATTACCAGGGGCTGGCCGACGCCTATGTGCTTGACCCGGCCACCCGCGACTTCATGCGCGAGCACAACCCCGAGGCCTTGCGTGACCTTACCGAGCGCCTGCTGGAGGCCCAGCAACGTGGCCTGTGGCAAGCGCCTGGTGACTACCGCGAAGCGCTTGAGGAGCAACTGCTCGACGGCGAGGAACAGGCTTGACATGAGTGAACCCGTACAATTTCCGCTGGCGGCCGTGGTGGGTGCCGAGGACCTGAAGCTGGCCCTGTGCCTGACGGCCATCGACCCGAAAATCGGCGGCGTGCTGATCGAAGGCCCGCGCGGCATGGCCAAGAGCACCTTGGCCCGTGGCCTGGCCGACCTGCTGGGTGAGGGCCCGTTCGTGACCCTGCCGCTGGGTGCCAGTGAGGAACGGTTGGTCGGTACCCTGGACCTCGACGCCGCGCTTGGCCAGGGCAAGGCTCAGTTCTCCCCAGGGGTGCTGGCCCAGGCCGATGGCGGCGTGCTGTATGTGGATGAAGTCAACCTGCTGCCAGATACCTTGGTCGACCTGTTGCTTGACGTGGCCGCCAGCGGTACCAACCGCGTCGAGCGCGACGGCATCTCGCACCGCCACAGCGCCCGCTTCGTGCTGATCGGCACCATGAACCCGGAAGAAGGCGAACTGCGCCCGCAGTTGCTCGACCGGTTCGGCCTTAATGTGGCCCTGGAAGGTTTGCCCGAACCTGCGGCCCGGCAGCAGATCATCCGTCGGCGCCTGGCCTTCGACCATGACCCGCAGGCTTTTTGCGCGCAATGGGCGCAGGCGCAGGCGCAGTTGCGCGAGCGCTGCCAGGCGGCGCGCCATGTGCTGGCGGGCATTGCGCTGGACGACCAGGCACTGGCCTGGATCACCGAGCGCTGTTTTGCTGCTGGCGTGGATGGCTTGCGCGCCGACCTGGTCTGGCTGCGCGCGGCGCGCGCCCACTGTGCCTGGCGCGGTGGTGCAGCCATTGAAGAAACCGACGTGGAGGCCGTAGCCGAATTCGCCTTGCGCCATCGCCGCCGGGTGGCGCCACAGGCCAATCCGCCAGCCCCCCCGCAACAGGCGGAACAGCCGGCCGGCAGCAACCCTGGTGAACAAGGCGGGCAGGGCGATTGGGGTGCATTGCCCGCGCAGCCGGTGGCCAGTGGCGCCCGTCGCGAGGTGCCAAACTGGGCAAAAAAGCCCTGAGCCCCCCCCAGCCACACGCCATAGGGGGGGATGCCAAGGCGGGTGCAGGCAAGCAGCACGGTGCCAGCCGGGGGCGCGCACGCGACGCGGTGGCAGGTAGGGTCGCCTGGCTGCCGACCTTGCTCAAGGGGCGCCCACGCCAGCGCCAGGACCTGTGCTGGCAGCAACGCCTGGCCAGGCCTGCCGAACTGTGGCTGGTGATCGTCGATGCGTCGGCTTCAACCCGCCGCCACCAGGCCTTGGCGCAGACCAAGGGGGTGTTGGCAGCACTGTTCGATCAGGCTTATCGCCAGCGTGCTCGCCTGGCGCTGCTCACGGCCAGCGGGCGCACGCCGCAGTGGCAGCGCCATGGCCTCAAGGCGTCGGCGGCCTTGCAGCCATGGCTACAGGCGTTGGGGGCTGGCGGGGGCACGCCACTGTTCGCAGCCCTGGAGCAGGCCCGGCATTGGCTGCAGGCACGCCAGCGGGCACACCCGCAAGAAGTGCTGCGCTGCCTGGTGTTTACCGATGGGCGCGTGCAGCACAGCAACACGGTCCAACCCATGCCTTGTGCCACGCTGTTGGTGGACATGGAACTGGCGCCGGTACGGCTAGGGCGTGCCCAGCGCCTGGCCGAGCAATTGCAGGCGGATTATCAGCACTTGCACCACTTCAAGCTCGCGTATTGAACAGGGGCACTGCGGCACAATGTCGCAAGTGACAAAGTTGTCAGGCCTGCACGATGAAAGTTGCACAAGTGCGTGGCGCTGCACGCACTTGTTATAAACGCCGGTATTATTTCGGCATCGACCAAGGTTGCAGGTCGTAACCTTTTTCGCACAATTCGGCGCGCACTTCCTCGATCAGGCTGGCCCACTGCGCGGGGTCGGAGTAGATGCGCGAAGACACCTGCTTGGCGCCAATGCGGGTGTTGGTCCGGTCGATCACTGCCAGGCTGAGTTCACCAGTGCCATTGGGGGCATCCCAGGCTACGCACTGGAAGGGTTCGAAGGCGTGGTCGGCAATCAGCAGTGCTTCGTTGACACGGAGCGGGGCATTCATGGTTCGGTCTCTCTGTGGTCCCAAACAGCGAAGTAAGTCCGCGTTGCTTAAAAGTCGCCTCAGGTGCGCGAAGTGCAGCGCGGGGTTATGTGTACTGATGCTCGCTGTGCGGTAGCAAGTCACACATTGCGAATAAATTTTTTGCCAGGGCAATCTCCGTTATTCCCTGCGCCGCCATGTGATGTCGTTAAAGTGCGAAAATTCCCGTGGGCGTTTGTAAAAAAATGCGTCGGCAGACGGACGGTACTGGGCAGTGTCAACTTCGTTGCTACTGTTAAACGGGCGCCACAACTTGCTGTTTTACTTTAAAAAAATCAAACAATGGCGCCAAGGATCGGTCATGCAACAGCCTGCCGCGCAACGCCGTTTGCTGATCGTCGACCCCTGCGACGATTGCCACCGCCTATTGCCGGGCCTGCGCAACGCCGGCTGGGATGTCGACAGCTGCATGCTCGCCGCCGCACTGGACCACCCCTGCGATGTGGGCCTGCTGCGCTTGCAGGCCGCGCACCTGCGGCACCCGGACGCGGTCAAGGACATGATCAAGCGCAGCAACACCGAGTGGATCGCCGTGCTGAGCGCCGACCAACTGCGCATGCCAGCCTTCGGTGACTTTGTCTGTGAGTGGTTTTTCGACTTCCACACCTTGCCGTTCGACGTCTCGCGGGTGCAGGTCACCCTGGGCCGGGCGTTCGGCATGGCGCGCCTGCGCGGCAAGGGTGCGGTCAAGGTCGATGACGCGAACGACGAATTGCTCGGTGACAGCCGGCCGATTCGCGAACTGCGCAAGCTGCTGGGCAAACTGGCGCCTACCGAATCACCTGTGCTCATCCGCGGTGAAAGCGGCACTGGCAAGGAGCTGGTGGCGCGCACGCTGCACCGCCAGTCGCAGCGCAGTGATCAGCCGTTCATCGCCATCAACTGTGGCGCCATCCCTGAGCATTTGATCCAGTCCGAATTGTTCGGCCACGAGAAAGGCGCTTTTACCGGGGCGCACCAGCGCAAGGTCGGCCGTATCGAAGCGGCCCACGGCGGCACCTTGTTCCTGGACGAAATTGGCGACTTGCCGCTGGAACTGCAGGCCAACCTGCTGCGCTTTTTGCAGGAGAAGCACATCGAGCGCGTAGGCGGCAGCCAGCCAATACCGGTGGATGTGCGGGTGTTGGCGGCGACCCACGTGGACCTGGAACGGGCCATTGAGCAGGGGCGTTTTCGCGAAGACCTGTATTACCGCCTGAACGTATTGCAGGTGGTGACAGCACCGCTGCGCGACCGGCACGGCGATTTGTCCATGCTGGCCAACCATTTTGCCCATTTCTACAGCCTGGAAACCGGGCGCCGGCCGCGCTCCTTCAGTGAACACGCCTTGGCAGCCATGGGCCACCATGACTGGCCGGGGAACGTTCGCGAGCTGGCCAACCGCGTACGCCGCGGGCTGGTGCTGGCCGAAGGGCGGCAGATCGAGGCGCAGGACCTGGGCTTGCAGTTGCACGACCAGGAACAGCAGCCGTTAGGCACCCTGGAAGAATACAAGCACCGCGCCGAGCGCCAGGCCTTGTGCGATGTGCTCAACCGGCACAGTGACAACCTGAGCATGGCTGCCAAGGTGCTGGGTGTTTCGCGGCCGACGTTCTACCGCTTGTTGCACAAGCACCAGATACGCTGAGCGTTACACCACGGCACCTGGGCGAACATCACCCAGGGCCGAACCCCTCAATGCGGCCCGCGCGGGATGGTCTTGAGCAGGTCTTCGGGGCTGATGTGCCCAACCACTTGTGCGACCGCGCTGCCCGGTGTCGGCAGGTCGATGATATGGCTCTTCATCTTGCCGATCACATGCATCTCGCACGGCTTGCAGTCGAATTTCAGCGTCAGTACCTCGTCGCCCTGAATCAGCTGCATGGGCGCGACCTTGGTGCGTACGCCGGTGACACCCTTGGCCTGCTTGGGGCACAGGTTGAAGCTGAAACGCAGGCAGTGCTTGGTGATCATCACCGGCACCTCGCCGTGCTCTTCATGGGCCTCGTAGGCGGCGTCGATCAGTTGCACGCCATGGCGGTGGTAGAAGTCGCGAGCCTTCTGGTTGTACACGTTGGCCAGGAACGACAGGTGCGACTCGGGGTACACCGGCGGCGGCGTGGTCTCGGCCTTGCGCGCGCCGCGTGGGTGGGCCTGTACCCGCGCGGCGGTCAGTGCCTCGATGGCCTCGCGGCGCAGGGCCTTGAGCTGCGAGTTGGGGATGAAGTACGCCTGCGGGGCGTCCAGCTCGATACGGTCGGCGTGGTACATAGTGGTACCCAGCTGGCCGAGCAGGTCGTGCAGTTGCTCCAGTGCCTGCTGGGGCTTGTTGGCGACGCCGAACGGGCCCTCCAGGGCTACCTGCACACTGACCCCTTCCTCGCTGCTCAGGGTCAGCAGCAGGCGTTGCTCGCGCAGCACCGCGTGCCACTCCACGCCCACCCGGCGTTCGGAGGACGTGCGCTGCAGGGCCTGTTGCCAGTTGTGGTCCAGGTTGCGCGATAACGGGTGGTTGGGGCGCAGCTTGTGCAGCCCTTCGGGCATTTCATTGGGCTCGACGCGGTAGCGGTAGCGTGTTTGGCCGTCTTCTTCAAACTCGCCACGGGGCTCGGCGATGTTGGCGCGAAAACCCAGCACTTCGCGTTTGACCAGCACATTCAGGCCGTCGCCGTTGGTCAATGGCACGTCGGTCACCACGTGCAGGTCGCGCTTGCCGACCTTTTCCACCACGCCCACCGGCAGGCCGGTGAAGGTTGGCGAGTCGAACGCGCCGATATCGACCTTGCGGTCGGTGACGAAGTAGTCGGTGCTGCCGCGGTGGAAGGTCTTGTCCGGGTCGGGCAGGAAGAAGTGCTCGGTGCGCCCGCTGGAAGCGCGGGCATAGTGCGGGCGGCCTTCCAGGATGGCGTCCAGTTCCTTGCGGTAGTGGGCCGTGATGTTCTTCACATAGCCCATGTCCTTGTAACGCCCTTCGATCTTGAACGAGCGCACGCCGGCATCGACCAGGTCGGCCAGGTTGGCGGTCTGGTTGTTGTCTTTCATCGACAGCAGGTGTTTCTCGAACGCGACCACGCGGCCCTGGTCATCCTTCAGGGTGTAGGGCAGGCGGCAGGCCTGCGAGCAGTCGCCACGGTTGGCGCTGCGCCCGGTTTGTGCGTGGGAGATGTTGCACTGGCCGGAAAATGCCACGCACAGTGCACCATGGATGAAGAACTCGATGGCCGCGTCGGTTTCGGCGGCGATGCTGCGGATTTGCTGCAAATTCAGCTCGCGGGCCAGCACCAGTTGCGAGAAACCGGCCTGGTCGAGGAATTTCGCCCGCTCCAGGGTGCGAATGTCGGTCTGGGTGCTGGCGTGCAGCTCGATTGGCGGGATGTCCAGCTCCATCACCCCCAGGTCCTGCACGATCAGTGCATCGACACCGGCGTCATGCAACTGGTGGATCAGCTTGCGCGCCGGCTCCAGCTCGTTGTCGTGGAGGATGGTGTTGATGGTGGTGAACACGCGCGCATGGTACCGATGGGCGAACTCGACCAGTTCGGCAATGTCGCTGACTTCGTTGCAGGCATTGTGGCGCGCGCCGAAGCTTGGGCCGCCGATGTAGATGGCATCAGCGCCGTGCAGGATCGCCTCACGGGCGATGGCCACGTCACGCGCAGGGCTGAGCAGTTCCAGCTGGTTCTTTGGAAGGGACATGTCGTTGTATTTTCGGGCTGTCACGGGTTAGGCGCGCATTGTAGCGGCGAAACGGGCTGGCGGCACCCTTGGGCTGCCCGAAGGTGTGCAGCCAAGGTGCGAGGGGGACGGCAACGACGGTCGGTCAGCGCTTGGCGGCCATCGCCGTCACTTCGACGCGCATGCCGTCGAACGCCAAGGCGGCCACCCCAACGGCGGCACGCACCGGCCAGGGCTTGCTGAAGAAGCGCTGGTACACCTCGTTGAATGCCGCGCGGTCGGCCATGTCGGTCAGGTAGATGGTCAGGTGCAGCACGCGGTCCATGCCGCTGCCGGCTTTTTCCAGCGCCACTTTCAAGGCCTGCAGGGTGCACTCGCTTTGCGCGACGATGTCACCCAGCTCCAGGCTGCCGTCGGCACGGGTCGGGATCTGGGTAGTGACCAGCACGCCGTTGTACTCGGCGACGTCGGAAGAAATCGAGTCGGCGTCCGGGTCGGGGGTATAGATGATGTCTGCTTGAGCCATTGTGGTTCGCCTTGCAACGGAAGGAAAACGGCAAGCCTACGCGAGCGCAACGCACCGGTCGAGCGCACCCCGGCGTTTGTAAAGCGCGGCGTTCACCGGCAGAATCGCGGCCGATTGCCAGACCAGAGGTTTACGTTGAACGAACAGACTTTGTCCCGGCGCCTGGAGCGCGTGGCTGCCTATGTGCCGCAGGGCGCGCGCCTGGCCGACATTGGCTCGGACCATGGCTTCCTGCCGGTGGCGTTGATGTTGCGCGGGGTGATCGAGGCCGGGGTGGCCGGTGAAGTGGCGCAGGTGCCGTTCGCCTCGGCCCAACGCACGGTGAGCCGCAACGGCCTGGAGGCCTCTGTGGCCGTGCGCCTGGCCGATGGCTTGGCGGCCATCGAGCCACAGGACCGTATCACGGTGATCAGCCTGTGCGGCATGGGCGGCGACACCATGTGCGCCATCCTGCAGGCAGGCCCGCAGCGCCTGGCCGGCGTCACCCGCCTGGTAATGCAGCCCAACGGCGGTGAGCGCGAACTACGCCAGTGGCTGGCCGGCAATGGCTACCGGATCGTCCACGAGGAACTGCTGCGGGAAAACCGCTTCGACTACGAGATCATCGTCGCCGAGCCGGGCAGGGCGGTGTACACCGCTCAACAGCTGTACTTCGGGCCGTTGCTGATGCAGGAAAAAAGCGCGGCGTTCCTGGGTAAATGGCAGCGCATGCTGCGCCAGAAGCAGCACACCCTGGCCAATTTCCAGCGGGCCCGGTGCGCTGTGCCGCAGGCGAAGATAGACGACTTCAACCAGCAGGTAGGCTGGATAAAGCAGCTGCTGGCCTGAGTCACTGTTGCGGGCAGTTGCTCATCTCGCGGTAACTGATTTCGTGCTTCTGGTCATGGTGGTCGAGGTACACCATGTGAGCGGTGCCGATCTGGCAGTCGCCGACGTTGCTGGGCGGGGTGATGGAAATCACTTTGGCCACATCCAGGTGCATGCCGTATGCATAGTTGCTACTGGCTGGCTGATCGTTGCCCGTGGCGGCGAGGGCTGCGCACGAAGCCAAGGCAGCGGAAATGGCGATTATAGCGAGGGAGGGTTTCATGGCTGGCTCCTTTTACAATGTATGACTAATGATGTATTCAAAGGCCTTACACAATAAATGGGCTAAGTCGTGATAGATTCCTGCCTTTAACGTAACAATAACACTTAGTAAGGAGCTCACTTTCATGGACATGCTCCATGCCATGCGTACCTTCGCCCGTGTGGTGGAATGCGGCAGCTTCGCGGCGGCCGCCAACGCCCTGGACATCTCTGCGGCACAGGTTTCGCGCATCGTGGCGGAGCTGGAAAACCAGTTGCAGACCCGCCTGTTGCACCGCACCACCCGGCGCTTGCGCATGAGCGAGGCCGGCGAGCGGTTTCTCGAGCGGGCGCGGCAGATCATGCTGCTGACCGAAGAAGCGGTGGGCGAGGCCCGTGGTGCGCACCTGACGCCGCGTGGGCGGTTACGCCTGCACTGTCCCCATGGCCTGGGGCTGTTGCTGATGCCGCTGGTGGCCGGCTACAACGCGTTGTGCCCGGAGGTGGTGATCGAGCTGACCCTGTCACAGCGCAACCCCGACCCGCTGGCCGAAGGGCATGATGTGGTGATTACCGTGGACGGCGCGTTGCCCGATTCGCAGCTGATCGCCGTGCCGCTGGGCAATATCTTCAGTATCCCCTGCGCGGCCCCGGCCTACCTGGAAGCCAATGGCGTACCGGAAAGCCCCGAAGACTTGCACGGCCATCGTTGCCTGCGCATGTCGTACCCCATGTACGAAGGTGACTGGGTGTTCCCGCAGGGGGTCGACCAGTGTGTGATCGTACCGAAGGACGGTTTCTCCACCAATGTTGCCGATGCCATGCTGGTGGCCAGCGAGTTGGGCATGGGCATAGGCCTGTTGCCGTTCTACACCGCCAGCCAGGCGATCGGGCAGGGGCGGCTGTGCCGCCTGTTGGCGCCGTATCGGCTGCGCGAGAGTGCGCTGTATGCAATTTACCCGTCACGGCACTACCTGGATGCCAAGGTGCGTACCTGGATCGACTACCTCAAGGAGCAGTTGCCAGCGCTGTTCGAAAGGCACGCCGAGCTGGTGGACGACGCCCGCTACTGGCGCTAGGTGGGCAGAGCCTGGCGCCAGGGCTCGGTCGTCGACCTACTAAAGCGTGTAGTGCTTCAGCTCCCGCGCAATCAGCATGCGCTGGATTTCGCTCGAGCCTTCGTAGATCTGGGTGATCCGGGCATCGCGGTAGTAACGCTCTACCGGGTAGTCTTCCAGGTAGCCGTAGCCGCCATGTACCTGGATCGCCATCGAGCACACCCGTTCGGCCATTTCCGAGGCGAACAGCTTGGCCTGCGATGCTTCTGACAGGCACGGCCTGCCGGCGCTGCGCAGGCGCGCAGCATGCAAAATCAGCAGCCGCGCAGCGTTTACTTGCACCTGCATGTCGGCCAACAGGTTGGCGATGCTCTGGTGCTCGTTGATCGGCTTGCCGAATTGCACACGGTCCCGTGAATAACCCAGCGCTGCTTCGAATGCCGCACGGGCGATGCCCAGCGCTTGCGCGGCGATACCGATCCGGCCACCTTCGAGGTTGGACAAGGCGATGGCCAGGCCCTTGCCGCGCTCGCCCAGCAGGTTGGCGGCCGGTACACGGCAGTTGTCGAACGTGACCGCGCAGGTGTCAGAGGCGCGGATGCCCATCTTGTGTTCGCTGCGGTCGACTTTGAAGCCCGGGTTGTCGGTGGGCACCAGAAAGGCCGACAGGCCCTTCTTGCCCAGTTCCGGGTCGGTTACCGCAAACACGATCGCCAGGCCGGCACGCCGGGCATTGCTGACGAACTGCTTGGCGCCATTGATCACCCATTGGCCGTCTATCAACTCTGCGCGGGTTCGCAGGTTATGCGCCTCGGAGCCGGCTTGCGGCTCGGTCAGGCAGAAGCAGCCGATCACTTCACCCGTGGCCAGGCGTGGCAGCCATTGCTGCTGTTGGTCGGCCGTGCCATATGCCAGCAGCGGGCCGCAACCTACCGAGTTATGAATGCTCATCATCGCCCCGGTGGCGCCACAACCGGCGGAAATTTCCTCTACCGCCAGGGCATAGGCGACGTAGTCGGTGTAGCTGCCGCCAAAATCTTCGGGCACGACCATGCCCAGCAGGCCCAGTTCGCCCATCTTGCGTACCACGTCGTCATCGATCCAGCCGGCCTTTTCCCACGCCTGGGCGTGCGGTGCGATTTCGCCACGGGCAAAATCGCGCGCCATGTCGCGGATCATGATCTGTTCTTCGCTCAGTTCCAGGTCTTGCATCGGTGTACTCCCGGGCTCACAGGCCTTCGAAGAATTGGTCGACCCGCTGGCGTTGCAGTGCAGCCAGGGTGGGTGGGTTCCAGCGCGGTTGCTTGTCCTTGTCGATGATCAGGGCGCGTACGCCTTCGATGATATCGCCATGCTGGAACCACTGGCGGTCCAGGTGCAGCTCCATGGCAAAGCACGCCTCCAGGTCCCGTTGGCGGCCCCGGCGCAGCATCTCCAGCGTAACGGCCATGGCCAGCGGCGAGCGGCTTTCCAGCTGATCGGCAGTGGCCGTGGCCCAGGCGTGGCTGTCGCCAATGCTGACCGTGCGCAATTGCTCGACGATGGCCGGCAGGTCGGGCAGGGCGAAGAAGTGGTCGATGACCGGGCGCAGCTTTTCCAGCGGGGCATCCTCCAGCACCTGGCTACCGAGCCTGGCCAGCAGGCCCTGCAGGTCCTTGAGCGGGTGGTCGCCGAAACTCAGCTGGTCCAGGCCTTGATCCAGGGCGGCGAGTTGGTCGCTGGCCAGGTGCCAGTCGGCCAGGCCGCAATACAGCGCATCGGCGGCCTGCACCTGTGCGCCGCTTACACCCAGGTAGATGCCCAGCTCGCCAGGGAGGCGCGACAGAAAATAACTGCCGCCCACGTCGGGAAAATAGCCAATGCCGACTTCAGGCATACCCAGGCGGCTGCGCTCGGTCACCACGCGCAGGTCACAGCCCTGAGCCAGGCCCATGCCACCGCCGAGGGTGAAGCCGTCCATCAGCACCAGCACCGGTTTGCGGTAACGGTGGATGGCCAGGTCGAGGGCATACTCCTCGACGAAAAAGGTCTCATGCAGCGTATCGCCGGCCTTGAAGCTGTCGTGCAGCGAACGGATGTCGCCACCGGCGCAAAAACCCTTGGGGCCTGCACCGCGCAGCACCACCGCCCGTACGTGCGGGTCCCGGGCCCACTGTTCCAGGTGGTGGCGCAGGCTACGGACCATGTCCAGGGTAAGGGCATTGAGGCCGGCGGGGCGGTTCAGTGTCAGGTGGCCGACCTGGTTGCGGACCTCGGCCAGTACATGGTCGGTGGCCGAGGTGTAAGCGTGCGCAGTCATTGCCTTCTCCCTGCTTTGTTATTGATTTTCCAAGTGAAGTCTGGATTTCGCTGGAGGATCTGGGGATCCTTGCATGCGAATTTGCCTTGTACAATCGACAAATCTGCAGGGGGAATCTGCATTTTTGCGTGCCTGGCAGTGTTGCCACTCTAGCAAGGTTTGAGGTTTACCGGGCTGGCTCGGTGGGCGGGCGCCGATGTTCTTGGTGTTTTGGTCCACCAGAACCCCGATCATTAACCTTAGCGTAACGATCCAGCGCCGAGCTTGATTGATGCCCGGCTGGCCCCCGCCCTAAGGTGACCCCACGACAGCGAACCCGTGGAGTCACCATGACAACAACACAGAATCCACCGCCGCAATGGTCGCGACGGCGTGCCGAAAAGCAACGCCGCCTCGATCAGGTCCGCCACCTTGCCGACGGTGCGGTGCTGCCCAGCGAGCGTATCGTCGAAGCACTGGAGCTGTTGCTGGCCCCCGGCGACCGGGTGGTGCTGGAAGGCAACAACCAGAAGCAGGCCGACTTCCTCTCGCGTTCGCTGGCCAAGGTCGACCCTGAGCGCCTGCACGACCTGCACATGATCATGCCCAGCGTCAGCCGTGCAGAACACCTGGACTTGTTCGAGCGGGGCATCGCCCGCAAGCTGGATTTCTCCTTCGCCGGGCCACAAAGCCTGCGCATTGGCCAGTTGCTTGAAGACGGCTTGCTCGAAGTCGGCGCGATCCACACCTATATCGAGCTGTACTCGCGGCTGCTGGTCGACCTGATCCCCAACGTGACCTTGGTGGCAGGCTTCATTGCCGACCGTGAGGGCAACCTGTACACCGGGCCCAGCACCGAAGACACCCCAGCGCTGGTAGAGCCGGCCGCGTTCAGCGACGGTATCGTCATCGCCCAGGTCAACCAGCTGGTCGACCGTGTGGACGACCTTCCGCGCGTCGATATCCCGGCGTCATGGGTCGATTTCGTGGTGGTTGCCGACCAGCCTTTCTACATCGAACCGCTATTCACCCGCGACCCGCGTCATATCAAGCCGGTGCATGTGCTGATGGCGATGATGGCCATTCGCGGCATCTACGAAAAACACCAGGTGCAGTCGTTGAACCATGGCATCGGCTTCAATACCGCTGCCATCGAGCTGATCCTGCCCACCTACGGCGAGTCGCTGGGGCTCAAGGGCAAGATCTGCCGCAACTGGACCCTCAACCCTCACCCTACGCTGATCCCGGCTATCGAAAGCGGCTGGGTGCAAAGCGTGCATTGCTTTGGCACCGAGTTGGGCATGGAGGACTACATCGCCCAGCGGCCCGATGTGTTCTTCACCGGCCGTGACGGTTCGCTGCGCTCCAACCGCATGATGTGCCAGCTGGCCGGGCAGTACGCCGTGGACCTGTTCATTGGCGCGACCCTGCAGGTAGACGGTGATGGCCATTCGTCGACAGTCACCCGCGGCCGCCTGGCCGGCTTTGGCGGGGCGCCGAACATGGGCCACGACCCCCGGGGCCGGCGCCATGCAACGCCGGCCTGGCTCGACATGACCGTGCCGCAAACCCTGCTGGAGCGCGGCCGCAAGCTGGTGGTGCAGATGGTCGAAACCTACCAGGAAGGCGGCAAACCGACCTTCGTGGAAACCCTGGATGCGGTGGCCGTGGCGAAAAAGGCCGGCATGCCGCTGGCCCCGGTGATGATCTACGGTGACGACGTTACCCACCTGTTGACCGAAGAGGGCATTGCCTACCTGTACAAGGCCCGCAGCCTGGAAGAGCGCCAGCAGATGATTGCCGCTGTGGCCGGGGTTACCGCCATCGGCCTGCGGCATGACCCGAAAGACACTGCGCGCCTGCGCCAGCAAGGCCTGGTGGCATTGCCCGAAGACCTGGGCATCCGCCGCACTGACGCCAGCCGCGAGCTGCTGGCAGCGCGCAGCGTTGCCGACCTGGTTGAATGGTCCGGCGGCCTGTACAACCCGCCGGCACGGTTCAGGAGCTGGTGATGAAAGCACGCGACTTGCGCCTTGAACCTGTTACGGTCCCTGTGGGCGCGGGTTTACCCGCGAAGAGGCCAGCCCACACAACCCGGATTCAACTGCCAGACCACCTGGCCGACCTGGCCGTGGAAGCCCTGATCGACGAAGCCGAGCTGTCCCCCAAACCCGGCCTGGTCGACCGCCGCAGCAACGGCGCTCACACCGACATGACCCTGGCCCTGATGCACGCCTCGGCCCTGGCCCTGTGGCCCTGCCTGCGCAACATGGCCGCAGCCGCGCAAACCATTGGCACCATCGGCCAACCCCTGCGCGCCAGCTTGGGCCAGCTCGGCCGTGAAGGCGAAGCCGCGATGCTGGCCGCGACCCATGGGGTCAACACCCACCGCGGCGCTATCTGGGCCCTGGGCCTGCTGGTCGCCGCCAAGGCCCTCGACCCCGATGCCAGCGCCAACACGGTGGCCGCGCGGGCCGGGCGCATCGCCCTGTTCGACGACCCGGCCATGCCGCAGCAGCACAGCCACGGCCTGCAGGTGCGCCAGCGCTATGGCCGCAGCGGTGCCCGCGAACAGGCGCAACAAGGCTTCCCTGCGGTTATCGGCCACGGCTTGCCACACCTGCAACGCAGCCGTGCCAGCGGTGCCAGTGAGGCCAACGCCCGGCTCGATGCCTTGCTCGCCATCATGGCCGTGCTCAGCGATACCTGTGTGCTGTGGCGCAGCGGGCCTGCCGGGCTGGCCGCCGTGCAGCAGGGCGCCCGCGCGGTACTGGGTGCCGGGGGCAGTGCCACCCTGGCCGGGCGCCGTCACCTGCGTGCGCTGGACCAGCAACTGCTGCAACTGAACGCCTCACCGGGCGGCGCCGCCGATCTACTGGCCGCCTGCCTGTTCCTCGACAAAGCCGGGAGCCTGTGACATGGAAACCCTGACCTTCGATTTCCCCGCCGCCGAACCGGGGCGTGGCCGCACGCTGGTGGGCTGTGTCAGCTCCGGCGACCTTGAAGTACTGATCGAGCCCGGCACCGCCGGCCATCTGCAGATCCAGGTGGTGACTTCGGTCGATGGCAGCGCCGCGCGCTGGGCGCAACTGTTCCAGCGCCTGTTCGAGGGCCGCGCCTGGCCGGCCGTGAACATCGACATTCATGACTTCGGCGCCACCCCGGGGGTGGTCCGCCTGCGCCTGGAACAAGGCTTCGAGGAGATCGCCCATGACTGACACCGCACGCCTGCTGCGCAGCCGCAGCTTCGTAGAACTGGGTGCCCGGCAGCGCGCCCGCGCCGTGCTCGACCCGGGCAGTTTCCGCGAGCTGCTCGGCCCCTTCGACCGGCTGATGTCGCCTTGGCTGCCCTTGCAGGGCATCGTGCCGCAGGCTGACGACGGCGTGGTCATCGCCAAAGGCACGCTGAACGGGCGCAATGCGCTGGTCGCCGCTATCGAGGGCGGCTTCCAGGGCGGCAGCATGGGCGAGGTGGGCGGCGCCAAGATTGCCGGGGCGTTGGAGCTGGCCATCGAAGACAACCGCAATGGCATCCCCACGTGTGCAGTGCTGCTGCTGGAAACCGGCGGTGTGCGCTTGCAGGAAGCCAACCTTGGCCTGGCAGCGATTGCCGAAATCCAGGCGGCGATCGTCGAACTGCGGGCCTGGCAGCCGGTAATCGGGCTGATTGCAGGTCCCGTCGGGTGCTTCGGCGGCATGTCAATCGCCGCTGGCTTGTGCAGCCATCTACTGGTCACCCGCGAGGCCCGCCTGGGCCTCAACGGGCCTCAGGTCATCGAACAGGAAGCCGGCATTGCCGAGTATGACGCCAAGGACCGGCCGTTCATCTGGAGCCTGAGCGGCGGCGAACAGCGCCATGCCAGCGGGCTGGTCGATGGCTATGTGGCCGATGACATCCAGGCGCTGCGCGACTGCCTGCTGCAATTGCTCGACTCGCCTGGCGCTGACCGCGCCCGGCAACACGCCTGGTACCTCGAGCGCATGGCCCGGCTGGGCGCCGAGTGCCCGCAACTGGACGCTACCGCTGTGCGTGCCCTTTACCAAGGAGAAGCCCAATGAACCGTGCCATGAACTGGCTGCCGGGCCTGGCGGGCGGCCAGCCCTTGCCGGGCTACCCGGCGTCGTTGCAGGTCATCGATGGCGAACTGGACAACCGCCTGGCGCGCTTTATCGCCGTGGTCCCGGACCCCGCCAATCCGTTCCCCCGGGCCCGCGGCGGCGAAGTCGGCCTGCTGGAGGGTTGGGGCCTGGCCAAGGCCGTGAGCGACGCGGTCGACGCTGACAGCCAGGGGCACAAGCGCGCAATTGTCGCGGTGATCGATGTGCCCAGCCAGGCCTACGGTCGCCGTGAGGAGGCCTTGGGTATCCATCAGGCCTTGGCTGGCGCTGTGCAGGCTTACGCCCAGGCCCGGCTGGCCGGTCACCCGGTAATCGGGCTGCTGGTCGGCAAGGCCATGTCTGGCGCTTTTCTTGCCCACGGCTACCAGGCCCAGCGCCTGATCGCCCTGGACGATGCCGGGGTAATGGTGCATGCCATGGGCAAGGCGGCAGCCGCGCGGATTACCCTGCGCAGTGTCGAGCAACTGGAAGCGTTGGCCGCCGAGGTGCCGCCCATGGCCTATGACCTGGACAGCTATGCGTCACTGGGCCTGCTGTGGCGTCGGTTGACGGTGGCCAACGCCGAAGCGCCTGGCAGCGCCGACATTGCCCGGGTGCGTGCCTGCCTTGCCGACGCGGTCCGGGATATTGGCAGCTCGACCGACCTGTCGTCGCGGCTGGCGGGCGAACACCGCAGTGCCTCGCGGCAAGTGCGTGAGCAACTGCGCCGCCAATGGCAGGGTGCCTGAGGTGAACGCGCCACGCCCCCATGACCTGCTGTGGGGCATGCCCACTTCGGCCCTGCCGGCCGACGCGCCGCTGTGGGCACGGGAAGTGTTGGCCGGCGGCCAGCCGGTGGTCGTGCGCCGCGCGGTGTGTGACGCCGGATGGGTCGCCGTGGGCGTACGTGGCCAAGGGCGGGCGCAGCGCCTGGCAGCGTTGATGCGGGTTGGCGACATTCAACGCCAACAGGCCCCCGAAGCCTTGCAGCGGCCAACACAGCGCGCCTGGCCAGCATTGCAGGCCCTGGCCTGGGTAGCGCCAATGCTCGATGCCTGCGGCCTGGCCTGGGGGCCGACAGGTGGCGTGGGTTACCAGATTGCAACGGGTATCGACGTGCTGCACGCCGACAGCGACCTGGACATACTGGTACGCACGCCGCAACCGCTGGCGCGTATACAGGCCCGCACGCTGTTGGCGATGCTGGACGGCGCGCCATGCCGTATCGATGCGCAGCTGGAAACCCCGGGCGGGGCTGTGGCGTTGCGCGAGTGGGCCGGTTTCGCCCACCGTGTGTTGCTCAAGTCGTCCGTGGGGCCATGCCTGTGCGAAGACCCGTGGGCTGTACGGGAGCGTGCCGCATGAGCACTCTGTTCGCGTTCCCGGGCCAGGGTGCCCAGCAGGTCGGCATGTTGCAGCGCCTGCCCGAAGGCAGCGCGCCGGTGCTGGAAGAGGCCAGCGATGCCCTTGGCCAGAACGCACTGGCGTTGGACAGCGAGCACGCCCTGCAGTCGACCCGCGCCGTGCAGTTGTGCCTGCTGCTCAGTGGCGTGGCCTGGGCGCGCTGGTTGATGCAGCGCAGCCCAGGGCCGGATTGTGTGGCGGGCTTGTCGGTCGGCGCCTACCCGGCGGCAGTGGTGGCCGGTGCTTTGGGCTTTGCCGACGCTGTGCGCCTGGTTGCCCTGCGCGGCGAACTGATGCAACGGGCCTATCCGCGCGGTTATGGCATGACTGCGCTCAGTGGCCTGGAGCTGGCCAGTGTCGAGCGCTTGCTGGGCGAGGTGGGCGGCGAGGTGTATGTCGCCAACCTCAACAGCGAGCAGCAGATCGTCATTGCCGGCAGCGAAACGGCGATGGCGGCGGTGGCGGCCCGCGCGCGCAGCCTGGGCAGGGGCATCGCGCGCCGGCTGGCAGTCAGCGTGCCATCGCATTGCCCGTTGCTGGCTGGCCCGGCAGCAGAGCTGGCTGCGGCCTTCGCTGCGGTCGAACTGCAGCGGCCACGTATCACTTACCTCAGTGGCAGCAGCGCACGGGTGATAGTCGACCCGCAGCGCCTGCGCGACGATCTGGCCGGCAACATGGCGCGCCGGGTGGACTGGCGGGCAGCGTTGCGCAATGCCTATGAACGCGGCGTGCGCCTGCACCTGGAAATGCCGCCTGGCAGCACGCTCAGCGGCCTGGCCAGGCCGGTGTTCGAACAGGGCAGGGTGCTGGCGGTGGAAGGCACCCGATGGGACAGCCTGGATGCGCTGCTGCGCCAGGAGGTGGCGGACCGGCGATGATGGCGGGCAGCGCGCCGGCTGGCACGGGCTACGCCCGTTAATGAAGCCAGTGCGGCGCTTGCGGGTTTACCGATGGCGAAGAACAACAACAAGCAACTTCGACACTACCTGAGGACAACAACAATGATCATCTATGGTGTGGCACTGCTGGCGGTCTGTACGCTGGCTGGGGTTATCGTCGGCGACTTCCTGGGCGTACTGCTGGGCGTCAAATCCAATGTAGGCGGGGTCGGCATCGCCATGATCCTGCTGATCTGCGCACGCCTTTACATGCACCGTCACGGTGGCATGAGCAAGGAGTGCGAGTTCGGTGTGGGCTTCTGGGGGGCCATGTACATTCCGGTTGTGGTGGCCATGGCGGCGCAACAGAACGTGGTCACTGCCCTGCACGGCGGGCCGGTGGCGCTGCTGGCTGCGATAGGTGCGGTGCTGGTGTGCGGTGCGACCATTGCACTGATCAGCCGCAGCCACCGCGGCGAACCGCTCCCCGCGGTCGAGGCGCCACTCCAGGCCAATGGGCATGCTGCCCCTGCAGGAGGGCGCTGAACATGTGGCCGATCATTGATAATGCCCTGGAACATAACGGCCTGATCACTGCCTTCGCGGTGGTGGGCGGCATCATGTGGCTGTCGGTGTTGTTGTCCAGGTACCTGACCTTCGGCCGCGTGCACGGCTCGGCCATCGCCATTGTCATCGGGCTGGTGTTGGCCTGGGTGGGCGGCACCCTCACAGGCGGCCAGAAAGGCCTGGCCGACATGGCGCTGTTTTCCGGCATCGGCCTGATGGGCGGGGCCATGCTGCGCGACTTCGCCATCGTTGCCACGGCGTTCGAGGTGCAGGCCACCGAGGCTCGCCGTGCCGGGATGATCGGCGCGGTGGCGCTGCTGCTCGGCACGGTCTTGCCATTCATTGTCGGGGCGGGCGTGGCGTACGCCTTTGGTTACCGCGACGCGGTGAGCATGACCACTATTGGTGCCGGCGCCGTGACGTACATCGTCGGCCCGGTGACCGGCGCGGCGCTGGGTGCCAGTTCGGACGTGATGGCCCTGTCGATCGCCACCGGTTTGATCAAGGCGATTCTGGTGATGGTGTTCACCCCGGTATCGGCCCGTTTGCTGGCGCTGGACAACCCACGCTCGGCAATGGTGTTCGGCGGTTTGGCGGGGACTGTGTCGGGTGTGACCGCCGGGTTGGCGGCGACGGACCGGCGGCTGGTGCCTTATGGGGCACTGACCGCCACGTTCCATACCGGCTTGGGGTGCCTGATGGGGCCGTCGATCCTGTACTTCTGTGTGCGAGGGTTGGTGGGGTAGACAACCGGGCTGCATGGCAGCCCGTTGGCTCAGTGGGCCTGGCTCTGGGCAGCCGGTGCAGGGTCGGCGGGCTCCAGCGGCGGATGCTCTTGCGCGGCATGCATCAGGTCTTCGGTTACCCGCAGTTCGGCACCGGTGGGCGAGAACGTGGTCGAGGCGGCGAAGGGCGCCGGGTGTTCTGCCGCCGGGCGCTTGCCACGGCGCCACATGAAGAAGCACAGCATCGCCAGGTTGACCACGGCAAACGCCCAGAACAGTCCGGCCTCGCCAAACTCGGTCATCATCGGCGAAATGGCCACCGGTGCCATGGCCGAGCCCAGTGAGTTGATCAGCAGCAAACCCTGGATCATCGGCACCAGCGCATCGGACGGTGCGCGGTCGGCGGCATGGCTGACCGCGACCGGGTACAGGGTGAACACGCCTCCGCCCAACAGGAACAGCATGGCCGGCAGCAGGAACGAGTCCGAGGGCAGGAAGACCGTGACCAGTGACAGCACAACGCACAAGGCGGCCAGCGCCAGCAGTACGTCCAGGCGGTCTTTGCGGTCCGACCAGCGCCCGACCGGGTACTGCAACAGCATGGCGCCAAGGATGACCCAGGCCATCATGTTGCCGACTTCGCCCACCTCCAGGCCGATGCGTTGCAGGTACAGCGGCAGCAGGGCATAGATGCCGGCGATGGCGACGCCCGAGCCGAAACAACCCACCAGGCCCGAAGGGGCCACGCCCAGCAACTGCCGGGGCTTGAGGGGTTCGACCTGCTCTAGCAAGGGCGATACCCGCGGCAGGATCACGATGGGCAGCACCGACAGCGCGGCGAGCACGCCGGCCAGCATGAACGGCGCGGTATCGCCCAACTGGGTGATCTCCCCCAGGCCGGCCTGGGCGATGACCCCGGCGCCATAGAAGGCGATCATGTACAGCGCCAGCAGGCGGCCGCGGATTTTCGCGTCGCCGGCCAGCAGCAGCCAGCTTTCGATCACCAGAAACACGCCCACGGCGGCCCAGCCGTTGATCAGGCGCAGCACCGACCACCAGGTCACGTCGTAGAACAAGCCCTGCAGCAAGATGGTCACGGCAATCAGCGAGGCGAAGCTGGTATAGGCGCGAATGTGGCCGATGCGCAGGATCAGCCGGTCGTTGAAGATGGCGCCCAGTGTGAGGCCGATGAAGTAGGTCGACGAAACGATGCCAATGGTGGTGGCAGACTCACCGGCAGCGCCCAGGCGCAGGGTGGTGAGGGAAGACATGAAGCCGTTGCCCAGGGCGATGATGAACAGCCCGAGCAGGGGCGCCAGCGCCATGGCCAGCAAACGCGGAGACATAGGTACCTCTGGTTGGATGAGCGGAATGAGCGCCTTTTCGGACGCGCACACCGGCTCGACCCCGCAAGGGGCGAGTAGCTGCACGGATGCGACCTGGGCAAGACTCAACCGCTGGGCCGTAGGGGATGGGGCCGGGCGGGGAGGGTTGAGCCTATTTCACATGGTGGGCATGTGTTCAGGCACGGACTCTGTCATTGCTGCTGGTTGCCACCGTTGACGGCGACGGGCGAAAAGGAAGCGCGATTCTACGGGGTTGCGAGGGTTTGCCCAAGGGGCCTGGCCCTGCGACGAGACGCCGCAGGTAGCCAGGCAACTGCGCCCGGCAGCTAAGGCTGCACCCGGGTATCGATACTGACCACCACCGACATCCCCGGCCGCAGCTGCCGGGCGGGTGGCTGGTCGGCATCCACGGTGATCCGTACGGGTATCCGCTGGGCGATCTTGACGAAGTTGCCGGTGGCATTGTCGGCCTGCAGCAAGGCGAACTCCGAACCGGTGGCCGGCGAAATCTGCTGCACGTGCCCGTACAGCTTCAGGTGGTTCAGCGCGTCCACGGTAAAGCTCACGGGTTGGCCGATGCGCACATTGGCCATCTGGGTTTCCTTCATGTTGGCGATGACCCACAGGGTGTCGGGCACCAGCGCCATCAACTGTGCACCTGAATTGACATAAGCACCCAGGCGCGTGCCGATCTGCCCCAGTTGGCCGTCACGCGGGGCGGTAACCCGGGTGTTGTCGAGGTCGATGCGCGCCAGCTCCACGGCGGCCTTGGCGTTTTCCACGGCCGCTTCGAGCGCAGCCCGGTTGACCACCACGGTCTCCCGGTCCTGCCGGGCGATATCCAGCGCGGCCTTGGCCTGGGCCAGGCTGGCGACGGCAGCTGCCTCGTTGGCGCGGGTCACGTCCAGTTCACTGCGGGAAACCGAGCCGTCGCTGACCAGCGCCTGATTGCGGCGCAGGTCGGCCTTGGCTTTGGTCGCCTGGGCCTGGGCATCGCCAATGGCGGCCTGGCGCTGGGCAATGGTGGCTTCGGCGCTCTTGCGCTGTTGCAGGTTATTGGCCAGGGCTGCCTGTTGCTGCTGCAACTGGGCGAGGGCCTGGGCCAGGCGCTGCTTGTAGATACGGTCGTCCAGTTGCACCAGCAGGTCGCCGGCCTTGACGAACTGGAAGTCGTGCACGGGCACGTCGACGATGTAACCACTGAGCTGGGGGCCGATCAGGGTGACCTGCCCGCGCACCAGGGCGTTTTCGGTGCTTTCGATGGCACTGCTGAAGGGCGGCAGGCGCCAGGCATAGAGCACCAGCAGAACACCTGCCAGGGCCACGGCGGCAAAGCAGATCGAGGACAGCAACCGCACCCGCCGCGTGCGTACCGGGCTACCCGGCTCGCTGGGCGGCGTTGCGCCTTCCGGGGTTTCGGCGATGGCGGTGGTGGTCGTGGTACGGGTGTCGTCGGTCATCGGGTGGGCACACCAGGGGTGGAGTCGGTGGTGGTGGCCTGGCGTGTCGAGTACCAGAGCCAGGTGCTACGGATGCAGATCCAGATCATGGTCAGTATGGCGATGCTGCCGATCAGTACGAACACATCGTTGTAGGCCATGACATTGGCTTCGCGGCTGGCGGCCGTGGCCAGCAGGCGCATGCCGGCTTCAGTGCGCAGGGCCGGGTCGGCGAGGATGCCACTGTAGGCTGCTGCACCGCTTTGTACGCGGGCATTGACCAGTGGTTCCAAATAACTCAGGTGGTCCATCAGGTGGCTGGAGTGGAACTTCTCCCGCCAGGTCTGGAAGGTGCCGAGCAGTGCCGCGCCAACCAGGCCGCCAACGTTGTTGCAGATGCCGAACAGCACCGAAAAGCTGACCAGGTTACGGGGGTTGGCGCGCACATGGCTGATACCCAGGGCCATCGACGGCCCCAGGAAGAAGGTACTGCCAAAGGCCAGCAGAAACTGGCTGAAGTACATTTGTGCCGGGCGCGTGAGGTTGCTGGAACCGCTGTCGATGAATGCACCGACGGCCATGGCCAGCAAGGACACGAACAGCGGGATGATCAGGTGGTTGGGGTTTATGGTCAGGGCACTGCTGGCCAGGCCCGCCACGGCACCCAGCAGCATGATCCAGTACAGGCTGCGCATCTGCTCGCTGCTCATGTTCAAGGCCTGCAGGAAGCCTACCGCCCCTGTGGATTGCTCCGAGGTGACCATGCGGATCAGCACCACGCACAGGGCCAGACGGATGATGGCGCCACTGCCAAGCCAGCGGGTCATCAGCAACGGGTTGCGGCGGTTGTGTTCGATGGCCAGGCCGCTGAGCATCAGCGCAATCGATGCCGCCAGCGCCACGCCGAGCCACGGGGCCTCCAGCCACCAGTCGATGCGCCCCAGCGACAGCACGGCACAAAGCAGGGCGGTACCGCTGGCCATCAGGGTGAAGGTCAGGAAGTCCAGTGGCTCGAAGGTTTTGAAGCGGTCACCGGGCGGCAGCTTGAGCAGCAGGACACAGCCCAGTGCCGCCAGGGCCAGCCCGAGCTCGAACAGGTACAGCCCGCGCCATTCGGCTATCTGCAGCAAGTCTTCGGAAAAGATCCGCGCCAGGGGTAATGCCAGCTGCGAAGCGCCCAGGCCCAGTACCATGGCCTTCAACCGCCATTGGGCGGGGAAGGCCTGAATCATGTAGTACAGCCCCAGCGAGCTGAGCGCCGCCCCTACCATGCCGTGGGCCGCGCGTACGGCGATGGCCGAGTTGAGGTCGTTGACCAGCAGGTGGGCGAAGGTGACCAGGACGTATAGGACCAGGAACACCTCGGTGAAGGCGCGCAAGCCGAATTGTTGGCGGAATTTCACCAACAGCAGGTTCATGGACACGTTGGTCATCACGTAGGCCGCTGGCAGCCACGCCATTTCCGCCGTGGTTGCACCTAGCGCGCCTTGCAGGAACATCAGGTTGGCGGTGACCAGCGCGTTGCCCAAGCCACCGGTAATGGCTACCAGCAGGCCGACCACGCCATACGCCAGGCGTTTTGCTGGCGAATGCAAAGGCGTGGAGGGGGAGCCTGGCAGGGTGGGCTTTTCGTGGGGTAGCCACGCGTGTGGGGCGTATTTGTTCATGGGGCAGACTGTACTTGAGCGGCGCTTGGTGCTGCTAGGTGTAGGCTTTGGTTTTGAGCGTATTGTGCGTTGCCGGTAGCACCGTATTCGCGGGTGGCACAGAACCCGCCGCGGTGGCTGGCACCGGCTGCGCCGGTGTTCGCGGGAACGCCCGCTCCCACAAGGGAGCGGGTTTACCCGCTAAAGGGCCGGGGCTGCTGGCCGACGGGGGCGTCAGAAGTCTACGCTGGCGGACAAGCGCAGCACCCGTGGTGTGCCTTGGGTCAGGTAGTTGTTGGTGGTCGAGGCCGACGCCCAATAGGCCTTGTTGGCGACGTTCTCCAGGTTGGCCCGCAAGGTCACCCACTGCTCATCCACCTTGAAACGGTAACGTGCGCCGAGGTCGACCCGGGTCCAGGCCGGGATGTTCAGGCTGTTGCTGGCATTGACGTACTGGCCGCCGGTACGCAACACCCGCGCATTCAATGCCGCGCCGGCGATGCCTGGAACGTCCCAGTCCGCGCCCAGGTTGTACTGGAAGCGCGGCACGCCCGGCGCACGGTTGCCGTCGTTGGCGCCATTGGCAGTGTTCTTGAGCTCGGTGTGCATGAACACTGCACCGGTCAGCAGGCGCAAGCCGTGCACCGGCTCGCCGAACACATTCAATTCCACCCCTTTGTTGACCTGCTCGCCGTCCATGCTGAAGGTGTCGCGCTCGGCACCGGCGCTGCGGAACGTGGTGCTGTTGGGCTGCTCGATGCGGTACAGGCCAAGCGTTGCACCAAAGCTGTCCCAGTCCAGCTTGACCCCGGCCTCGACCTGCTTGCTGCGCATGGGCGGGAACACTTCATTGGCATTGGTCACGCTCGACGGGGCAGTGGGGCCTTGTGCCAGGCCCTCGATGCGGTTGGCGTAGAACGACACATGCTCCCACGGCTTGAGCACCAGGCCATAGACCGGCGTGGTCACCGACTCGTCATAGTTGGCGTTGCGCTCACCGCTAGCGGTAGACCAGCCGTCGACACCGATCGATTGCCGGCGCACGCCCAGGGTCAGCAGCACACGGTCATCCACAAAGCCAAGGGTGTCGGACATCGCCACGCTCTTGACCCGGTTCTTGCCCACGATACGCGGGTCGTGCAGGTCACTGCCCGTATACGTATTGGTCGGGCGCGGCACCTTGACCGGGTGGTACAGGTCGGTGGCATAGCGGTTGGCAGCGGCAACTGCGGCGTAAGCCGAACGTTGTTCGCCCCACATGCCCGAAAGCCCGACGTTGAGCCGATGGCTGACCGGCCCCGTGGCGAACTGGCCATTGATACCGGTCATGGCGCTCTTGTTGTCCTCATCGTGTGGTGAATAGAGGTAGCCACCCCGCGCAGTGCCGTTGGCGTCGCTGACGTACAACGAGGAGTATTCGCCGTTTTCGCGAGTGTGCTTGGCCCCGGCACCGGCATAAAGCACCCAGTTGTCGTTGAGGTCGTATTCGGCGTTGAGCATGCCGTAGGTGTCTTCCAGCTGTGACCAGGTCCACGGTTGGGCGTAATTGTCGCGCGCCGAGGGGGCATGGGGCACTTTGCTGCCGGTTGGGTAGATCACCGCCCGGCCCTGGTTGATGCGTTCTTTCTGGTAACCCAGGTCGGTGGAGAGGCGCAGGCGTTCGCCCCGGTAGTCCAGGGCTACAGCTACCAAGGTGGCGTGTTGCGCTTCGTCGTGCACACCCGTGCCGCCGTCATGCTGGGCCAGGTTGATACGGGCGCCGAAGCGGTTGTCTTCACCAAAACGTTGGCCCAGGTCCAGGTGGCCGCCGACATTGGCGCCGGTGGCATAATCGAGGCTGACGTGGCGGGTTGGCGTGTCTGCGGCACGCTTGGGAACCAGGTTGACCGCACCGCCAATACCGCTGCCCTGGGGGGCGACGCCGTTCAGAAAGGCGTTCGGGCCCTTGAACACCTCGACGCGCTCGAGTGCTTCGGTGGTGATGATCTGCCGCGGTAGCACGCCGTACAGGCCGTTGTAGCTGATGTCGTCAGTGCTCAGTGGCAGCCCGCGGATGGTGAACACCTGCGAGAAATTGCCAAAGCCTGCCGACTGGCGCACTGCCGCGTCATTGAGCAACACATCACCCAGGGTACGCGCCTGTTGATCGGCAATGGTCTTGGCGGTGTAGCTGGTGACGCTGAACGGTACATCACTGGTCGGCTGTTCCCCAAGCACACCCAGGCGTGCGCTACGCGCCACCTGGCCGCCTTGCCAGGTATCGCCGCTGGCGGCCAGGTTGCTGTTGATGGTGGTGGCGCCCAGCTCCAGGGCACTGCCCAGGTCCACTGCCGGCGCCAGTGTGTAGCCCCCGCTGCCGGTGCTGATCAGGCTGTAGCCACTGCCGGCCAGCAGGCGAGCAAAACCCTCCGGCACACTGAAACTGCCCTGCAGGCCCTGGCTTTGCTTGCCCTGAAGCAGCGCCGGGTCGAATGACAAGGGCACCCCGGCATTGGCGGCGAAGCGTGCCAGCACATCGGCCAGCGGGCCAGCGGCCAGGTGATAGTCGCGGGTGGTGGCGTCGGCAGCGATCGCCGCTGGTGCCAGGGCGGCCATGGCGATGGCAAGGCTCAGTGCCTTGAAAGGCAAATGGGGCATTGGGCGAGGGTCCTGTAGGTGCAGAAAAGGGAGGTTCTGCACTGATCACCGGACGACGCCGGAAAAGGTATCAAAATGCCTGTCGTTGATTCCCGTGGCGCTGAGCCCGGGTCAGCTCAGGGGCTCGACCGTCACCCAATAGCGAGTCAGGCCCTGGACAGTTACCGGCAAGGTGTCGGCCAGCAGCCGCAGGCTGGCATCGGTATCGGTCACCGGAAAGGCGCCAGACACTTTCAGGCCGCGCACTGCCGGGTGGCAGCGCAGCACGCCCGGGCGGTAGCGGCCCAGCTCCTGCAACAGGTCGGCCAGGCGCATGTCGCGCGCCAGCAGCATGCCGTGTTCCCAGGCCAGGTCGCCGTTTTCCAGCGGGGTGGCGGGCAGTACACGGTCGGCATCGAACGCGGAGCGCTCGCCCGCCTTGAGCTGCACGCTGGCGGCGGCGTGCAGCGGGCGGTTGGCGACGGTGCCCTGCAACACCGCTACCCGGGTCAGTGCGCCGTCGATACGTACGCTGAAGCGCGAGCCCAGCGCCCGCGCATGGCCCTGCGGGGTGGTCACCACCAGCGGGCGCGGCGGGGTTGCCGGGTCGTTGGCGCTGGTCACGAGCACTTCACCTGCCAGCAAGGCGATACGGCGTTGCCGGGCATCGAAGCGGATATCGATGGCGGTGTGGGTGTTCAACAGTACGTGGCTGCCGTCGGCCAGTGTCAGTGAGCGTTGTTCGCCAACCGCCGTGCGGGCATCGGCGGCCCATTGCTGCCAGGGTGCCTCGCGCCAGGCCATCCAGGCTGCTGGTGCCGCCAGCAGCCACATCCCCAGACGCTGCAGGGCCTGGCGGCGGCTGACCGCACCCTGGCGGCTGAGCCGGCGCAAGGTTTCCCCGGTAACCGGCGCTGGCAGGCGGCGAAACTCACCGAGGATGGCCTCGGCGCGCTGCCAGGCCAGGGCATGCTGGCTACTGCGCTGGCACCAGGCCTGGACGGCGCGATGGTCATCGTCGGTGGCTGCGCCCGACTGCAGTTGCACCAGCCAGTCGGCGGCCTCGCCGAGGATCAGGGGGTCGATAGGTGGCCTCATTCGTCCATGCTCAGGCAGGCGAGGAAGGCGGTGCGCATGTCGCGCTTGATGGTCACCAGCGAAACCTGCAGTTGTTCGGCGATTTGCGCGTAGGTCAGCCCGTCCAGTTGCGACAGCAGGAACACGTGGCGAACCCGCGCCGGCAACTCGCGCAGCATGGCATCGATGCGGTACAGCGTTTCGAGGATCATCCAGCGGGTTTCGGCCGACGGCACTTCTGGTTCGGGCAGATGCGCGATGGCCTGCAGATACGCCCGTTCGACATCCTGGCGACGCCAGCGGTCTATCACCAGGCCCTTGGCAATGTGCGTCAGCAATGCCCGAGGCTCACCGCCGAAATAGCTGTTGCCCTGACGGCTGAGCAGGCGCAGGAAGGTGTCATGGGCCAGATCAGCCGCATCGCAGGCATTACCCAGCCTGCGCCCCAGCCAGCCCTGCAGCCAGCCGTGGTGCTCGGTGTACAGCGTCTGAACGTGCAGGTTGAGGGTGGGGTCGGCGGGCGGCATGGGGCGCGGGTTTCCGGGAAATAGGTGCAATTAGGAATTGATCGCATTCTATGCCCCGGGTTGCAGAACTGGCAATGTACAAAAGTGCGGGTACAGGCCCTTACAATGCCTTGGCCAGAAACGCCGCCGTGCGGCTTTCCTTGCAGTTGGCCACCACTTGCGGCGTTCCGCTGACCACCACCTTGCCCCCGGCAGCCCCGGCACCTGGCCCAATATCGATCACCCAGTCACTCTGCGCCACCACCCGCATGTCATGTTCCACCACCACCACGCTGTGCCCAGCCTCGACCAAGCGGTTCAGTTGCAGCAGCAGCCGGTCGATGTCTTGCGGGTGCAGACCATTGGTCGGCTCATCCAGCACGTACAGGGTCGCGCCCCGGGCCATGCGTTGCAGTTCGGTCGCCAGCTTTATGCGTTGCGCCTCACCCCCGGACAGCTCGGTGGCCGGCTGGCCCAGGCGCAGGTAACCCAGGCCGATATCTTGCAGCACCTGCAGGCACCGCCGGGCCGGAGGCTGTTCGGCAAACACCTGCAGGGCCTGGTCGACGGTCAGTTGCAGCACTTGCGCAATGTTCATGCCTTGCCAACTGACCGCCAGGGTTTCGGGGTTGTAGCGCGCACCGTGGCAGGTCGGGCAGGGTGCGTACACGCTGGGCATGAACAGCAACTCGACGCTGACGAAACCCTCGCCTTCGCAATTGGCGCAGCGGCCCTTGGCCACGTTGAAGGAAAAGCGCCCGGCGTCAAAGCCCTGCGCCTTGGCTTGTTCGGTGGCGGCAAACAGCTTGCGTACATGGTCGAACAACCCGGTGTAGGTCGCCAGGTTGGAGCGCGGCGTGCGCCCGATCGGCTTCTGGTCTACCTGCACCAGGCGCTTGATAGCCTCGAGGCCGGCGCTGACATGGCCGCTGCTGGCCTGTTGCGGTTCGTCTTCCAGGCTCTGCTCCTCAGGCTCGTCGCCTTGTCCGGCATGGCCCAGGTGCGCGCCCACCAGCTCCAGCAGGGCCTGGCTGACCAGGCTCGACTTGCCCGAACCGGAAATACCCGTTACCGCCGTGAAGCAGCCCAGCGCAAATGCCGCGCTGAGGTTGTCGAGGTTGTTGCGGCTGATGCCTTCCAGCTTCAGCCAGCCACGGGGCTGGCGTGGCGCACGCGGGGCCTGGGCCTGGGCGCCGAACAGGTAGGCGCGGGTGCAGGACTGTTCGACCTTGGCCAGCCCCGCCGGGGGCCCGCTGTACAGGATGCTACCCCCGTGCTCGCCGGCGGCGGGGCCTACATCCACCAGCCAGTCGGCCCGGCGCATGGTGTCCAGGTCGTGCTCCACCACATACACCGAGTTGCCCGCCTGCTTCAGCCGTTGCAGTGCCTGGAACAGCGCTTCACTGTCGGCCGGGTGCAGGCCGGCCGAGGGTTCGTCGAGTACGTAGATTACGCCGAAAAGCTGCGAATTCAGCTGGGTGGCCAGGCGCAGGCGTTGCAGTTCGCCCGATGACAAGGTGGGCGTGCTGCGCTCCAGGGCCAGGTAGCCCAGGCCCAGTTCGAGCAGGGTGTCGATGCGCTCCAGCAGCTCATGGGCGATGCGCTGCGCGGCCAGGCGCTTTTCCAGGGTCAGCTGGCTTTGCTGTGGCTCCAGGTAGCCCGCTGCCGCGACCTTGCGCAGCACCTCGGCAAGCGCTTGCAGCGGCAACTGCGACAGCTCGGCGATGTCCAGCCCGGCAAAGGTCACGCCCAGCGCTTCACGCTTCAGGCGTTTGCCGTGGCACAGCGGGCAGGCGCTGGGGCGCATGTACCGGGCGACGCGCTTGCGCATCTGTGCACTTTGCGAATGCATGAAGGTATGCATGACATAGCGCCGGGCACCCGTGAAAGTGCCCTGGTAGCTGGGCTCCAGCTTGCGCTTGAGGGCCTGGCGGGTTTGCGCCGGGGTCAGGCCGGCATAGACCGGTGCGGTGGGCGTTTCTTCAGTGAACAGGATCCAGTCGCGCTGGGCCTGGGGCAGGTCGCGCCAGGGTATGTCCACGTCATACCCCAACGTGACCAGGATGTCGCGCAGGTTCTGCCCTTGCCAGGCCATTGGCCAGGCCGCGATCGCGCGTTCGCGGATGGTCAGTGACGGGTCGGGCACCATGGTCGCCTCGCTCACCTCATAGACGCGGCCCAGGCCGTGGCACTGCGGGCAGGCACCCTGCGGGGTGTTCGGCGAAAAGTCCTCGGCGTACAGCATGGCCTGGCCTGCCGGGTACTGCCCCGCGCGTGAATAGAGCATGCGGATGGAGCTGGACAATGTGGTCACGCTGCCTACCGAAGAACGGGCGCTTGGCGTGCCCCGTTGTTGCTGCAAGGCAACTGCCGGGGGCAAGCCTTCGATGGCATCCACATCCGGCACACCCACCTGGTCGATCAGGCGCCGCGCGTAGGGTGCCACCGATTCGAAATAGCGGCGCTGGGCTTCGGCGTACAGGGTGGAGAACGCCAGTGAGGATTTCCCCGAGCCGGACACCCCGGTGAACACCACCAGCGCATCGCGCGGAATATCCACGTCGATGTTTTTCAGGTTGTGCTCGCGGGCACCACGGACACGAACGAAACCGGTGGGGGGAGTGGAACGTGGCGGCATGGCGCTTTCCTTGGCGGTACGGGAAGCTCACGGTAGCAGCATAGTCGCTGACGTGGGTCAGGGTTTCGGTTCGCGGGTGCCAAGTACGTCGCGAATGTTGTCCACCACATTGCTGTCTTTGATCACATCGCTCAGCCAGCCTTCCAGCGGCATGTTGCCCCACTTGATGGCATGTTCTATCAGATACGGCACCGGGCTTTGCGGTTCAGTCTGTTTGAAAAACTGGGCGATGCCGGCCAGCATGCTGAAGGCTTCGTCCCGGGCGATCGAGTGGGCCGCCGGTTTGCACCCTCATCCAGGATCGGCTGCTGGGGTCACGACATAGGAAATCAGTTGCTATCTCATTGGGGTTTCTCGCCCATACTCGCTTTGAGCCGGGCCAACGTAGCTGACTCTCCACCTGTCAACTCAATGCGAAACTCTGCAAACGCATGCTCGAGATCAGCATACTGCTGCAAGCCTTCTTCAGTGAACAGGTAGTGACCCGGGATGTCGCGCCATTCCATGGCGCAGTGGATCAGCTGTTGCTCTGCCGCATGCAGCAGTGGCTCTAGCTCGACGCTCAATTTCATGGCGGCGGGGTCCTGTGCCTTCAGGCTGTCGATCAGCAGGCGAAGCTTGACCGACTTCTGTCTGAGTTTTTCGGTGTTCATGTTCAGCCCTAGTTGGAAAGGGTGCCTATCAATTTTGGAGTGCCCCATTCGCTACGATTAGGTGTGAGGTATTGCATTGCCGCACCGATGGGTGAAATTGTGCCATTGAGCTCTGTGGTAGGAGCAACTTCACTCACAAAAACTTCGGTTTGCTGCAAGGCCGATCTGTCCAAAGGCGAACGCCCCGGCACGCCCGCCGCTCACCACCCCGCCACGCCGCCGTCGCCAGCCAGTACCTGACCCTGGGCGCGCAGCGCCTCGACCAGGAAAAAGGTCGCGCAGGGCGTTTCCACCAGGCCGGTACGCTGCGCATCAAGGCGATAGCGGTGGCCGATGAAGCAGCCATGCCGCACCGACGTTGTCAGCAGCCCGGCTATCTGCCGGCAGGCCAGCTCGCACCAGGCATTACGCCCCGGCAGGCATTGCCATAGGCGCAGCAAGGCCACCGAGGCGATGGCGATGGCGCAGGGGTCGGCCTCGTCGGCGCGTGGGCGGCCGCTGGCGGCGGCAGCGCCCCAGCGCTGGGTCCAGTACTCGCAGGCCCGGCCTGCGGCCTCGGCGTATTCACCACCATAGCGACCTACGGCCTCGGCCAGCCCCAGCATCGCCCAGGCCTGCCCCCGTGCCCATTGGCCTGGCGCGGTACGCTGCCAGTTACCGCCTGGCAGCAACAGGGCCTGGTTGGCCCAGGCGCCCGAGGGCTCGGACAAGCTGTTCAGGCAACGCTGCAGGTGTTGCCGTGCCAAGGCCCAATGGTCGGCGTCCGGGCTGGCATGCAACAGGGCGAGGGTCGGGGCCAGTGCGTCGATGTCCAAGGTCCTGGCGCCAGCCTCGCCAGCCCCCAGCCCTGTGCCCAGCCACCAACCGCCCAACTGCGGATCGAAGTCCGCGGCCAGTGCCGCGGCCGCCTGGGTGGCCAGGCCATGGGCCTGCTCGTCGCACGACTGGCGGGCGGCAAGGCCGGCGCCGTACCAGAACACGAAGCTGCGGTTGACACTCGGTTCGCCAAGCTGTGCGGCCAGCCGGGCGCTCCAGGTCCGTGCTTCGGCCACATCCACCGCGTCGCCACTGGCCTGGGCGCGCCGCCACCAAAGCGCGGCCCAGAAGCCGCCCAGCCAGGAGCCGCGGCGCGACAGTTTCCAGGGCGAGTCCCGATCGACGCGGTACAACGGGAAATGGCCATCGCACTGCTGCGAGATGCGCGGCAGGGGCGCCAGCAGGGCTTCGATGATCGCCTCGCGTTTACGCTGTTCCGGCATCGGCGCAGCCCTCCGACACCTGCCGCGCCCGGTACAGGCTGCGGCATAGCCCGGCGCCCAGGCACAAGGCGATCATCAGCAGTGTCCAGCCCGCGGTGAAGCCGCCGGGCTGGCGCAGCAGCACGGCGAACAGCGGTGGGCCCAGTGCGATACCGCCAAAGAACCCCAGCGACAGCAGCCCGGCGCTACCGGCAACCCCGCCGAAGCGCGGTTCGCGCAGCAGCATGCTCATGGCCACCGCGTTGCTGGCTACCAGGCTCAGGCCTATTCCGACCACCGCCGCCCACAGGGGCCAGTGGCGCGCGGGCGTGGCCAGTTGCATCAACACGATCGTCGCCAGGGCGAACAGGAACAGGCCGCCCAGCAACACGGTTTCATCCCTGAAAGCCGCGCCCAACGGCGTGAGCAGCAGCCGTGAAAGCACACCGGTGACGCCGAACGCACTGATCATCAAGCCGATGCTCGCGGGCGTCACACCGAGGCTGCTGGCATGCACGCCAAAAAAGGTGATGAAGGCCGACAGGCACAGCCCGGCGCAGCCCTGGATGGCCATTAGCCGCAGCAGCCAGCCGTTGGGCCGCTGTACGCGTACGGGCGGTCGATGCGCCTGGGGCGCCGGGGCGATCTGCCGAGCGACCAGCAGCGCCAGCAGCAGCGCCAATGGCGCCCAGCAGCCCAGCGCCATGCGCCAGCCCAGGGCCTGGCTGAGCACCGGCAGGGCCAGGCCGGCGAGCAGCGCCGAGGCCTGCACCCCGGCCTGCTTGATGCCTACCAGGCTGGCGCGCGGTGCGTCCACCGCCTGGGCGATGGCCTGGTTGGTAGCCGGGTTGGCCAGCGCCTGGGCCACGCCGCAGAAGGCCAGGGCGATCACCAGCCCGACGAAGCCCGGCAGCACCAGCACCAGGCTGAAGGACAGTGCCACCAGCATGAACAGCGCCTGCAAGCCACGGCGCGAGCCAATGCGCTGTACCAGCGCCCCGGCCCATGGTGACAGCAGCGCCGCCAGGCCGAATGCGCTGGTGGTCAGCCAGCCCAGTTGCTCGCGGTCCAGCCCCAGCGCCTGAATCAGTTGCGGGCCGAGTACACCCAGCGCATAGAACACCATCATCGGCAGGCCCATGGCGCAGGTGAGCAGGGCGGCCAGCGGAACATGCCGCTTCATGGGGCCTCCTTGGCAGGCGAAGGAACGGAAGGGGTCAGCACGTCGAAGGCGCGGCCGGGGCGCGTGGCCTGGAGCAGGTCGCGCCCCAGGGTGCTGATAAGCGCGTCGTCGGTGCCGTCGAGAATGTGCGTGGTGCGGGCGCCGCGGTAGATGCCCGACAGCGGCGACAGCTCGCTCAGGCCCTCGGCGCCCATTATCTGGATCGCCGAATCCACGGCCAGCGACAGCGCATCGGAGGCCGCCAGCTTGGCCAGGTTGACTTCGATGGCGCTGGCCTGGCCGCGATCGAAGGTGGCCGCTGCCTCGCGCAGCAGGCCCCGGGCCGCCGCAATCTCGCGGTAACAGCGGTATACCCGGGCACGTACCAGTTGCTTGTCGGCGAGCCGTGCCTGCGCGCCGCGGGCCGAGTGCACCCGCGCGCACAGATCGTCGAAGCAGCGCCGGGCCAGGCCCAGCCAGTGGGCGGCGCGCAACAGGCGGCCCAGGCCCAGGCGTTGCTGCATCAGCATCAGGCCCTGGCCTGGCGCGCCCAGCACCTGGTCAGGCTCCACCCGCACTGCCTCCAGGTGCAGCTCGCCCTGGCCCTGCTGACGGCCTAGCAGCGCCAGAGGCCGCACAAAACGAAAGCCTGGGCTGTTGCAGGGCACCACCAGCATCGACAGGCCGGTCTGCAACGGGCCCTCGTCGGTGCGGGCGATGACGGTGGCGAAATCTGCCCGCTCGGCACGGCAGATGAACCACTTGCGCGCCGTCAGCCGCCAGTGGTCGCCTTGCCATTGGGCGCGGCTGTTCAGGGTGGCCGGGATCGAGCCGATGCTGTCGGGCTCGGACATGGCATAGCAGGGCACTTGCTCGCCGCGCACCAGCGGCAGGTACACGCGCTCGCGCAGGCTGGGGTTGGCGTGGCGTGCCAGCATGTGGCAGTCCAGCGTGGCGTCGCAGCCGAGAATCGCCGGCGCGAACTCGCTGCGGCCTTCTTCGGCGGCCACCTCCAGGTAATCGCTCAGGCGCGCGAGGCGACCGCCGTCGGCCACGGGGTAGAAATTACCGAATACCCCGGCGGCCTTGGCCTGCGCCTGCAGTTCGGCGCTCAGCCGCGCCGCCGCCGCGTCGCAGCGGCCCAGCTCGGCCTCACGGGGCAAAATCTGCTGCTCGACGAAGTGGCGTACCCGTTGCGCCAGTTCAATGACGTGCTCGTTGGCCATGGCTCAGCCCACCTGCCGCACGGGCTCGCCCAGCCCGGCTGCGTCGGCGGCCAAGGCACGCTTGTCGACCTTGCCGGCCGGTGTCAGTGGCAGGTGGCGATAAAAGCGCAGGTATTCCGGCAGCTTGTTCACTTCCAGCCCCTGTTCGCGCAGGAACCCGGTGATGTCCTGCAGCGCGAAGCGCGGGGCGCCGTCGCGCAGGGTCACGCACAGGCATACGCGCTGGCCCAGGTCCGGGTCGGGCACCGGCACGCAGGCCACGCTTACCACGTCCGGGTGGGCCATGGCCAGGCCTTCGATCTGCACCGGGCTGATGTTGGCGCCGCCGCGGATGATGATGTCCTTCTTGCGCCCGGCGAGCTTGAGGTAGCCGGCCGCGTCGATGAACCCCAGATCGCCGGTGCGCACCCAACCCTCGGCGTCGCGATAGCGCTCGTCCAGTTCAGGCGCATTGACGTACTGCATCGGGCTCAGCGGCCCGCGTGCCGTGATTTCACCCACGCTGCCCTGGGGCACTTCGCGGCCCAGGTCGTCGACGATACGTATTTCGCAGACCGCCGGGTTGGGCTTGCCCACGCTGCCCAGCACCGCTTCCAGCGGGTCGTCCAGGGTGTTGTGGCAGTTCACCCCGTCGGCCGAGCCATACAGGCTGATGAAACCGCAGCCGAACGCTTCGCTGCAGCGCAGCACGGTGGCCTGGTCGATCACCGAACCGCCGCAGATCAGCCCGCGCAGGCTGGAGGTGTCGATCTGCGCCAGGGCCGGGTCGGCGGCGATGCGTTGCAGCATGGTCGGCACGCCAAGGATGAAGGTTGGGCGTAGGCGCGCGATGGCCTTTATCGCCTCGCCCACCTCGAAGCGCGGCAGTACCACCAGCGAGCCGCCCAGCCAGCTGAGCACGCCGAAGGTGGCGGTAGAGCCGAACGAGGACCCCAGCGGGACCAGGTACAGGCCGCGGAATTCGGCGCCGTCATCGCTGATGCGCTGCAGGAAGCGCCCCCGTCCACCGATCAGTGCGTTGTGCGAATACGCCACCAGCTTGGGCTCGGACTCGGTACCGGAAGACACCAGTAGGCGTACTGGCGAGTCCGGGCACACGCGCGGCAGGCTGGTGCTGTCGATCGGCGCATGCTCGAACAGGGCGTCGAGGGTCGACCAGCCTGCACGCGGTGCGCCGTCTACGATCAGCACGCGCAACGAGAGCAGGGTTGGGCGTAGCGATTCGATGACCTCGCACAGGTCGATGTCGGCATACGTGGCTGGTACGATGACCGCGCGGGCATCGCAGCGGCGCACCAGCGCCTGGATGTCGAGCTTGCCGCGCCCCGGCGGGAAGGGTGCGACGATGGCGCCCAGGGCCGCCACCGCCAGGTCGATGGCGCAGCAGCGCCAGCTGTTGCTCAGTTGGTAGGCCACCACGTCGCCGGCAACGATGCCCGACTGGCGCAGGCTGCCGGCCAGGCGCAGGGCTGCGCCCAGCAGCTCGGCATAGCTGACGTCGCCCTCGGGGGACAGCACCGCCGGCTTGGCCGGCGTTTCCCGGGCGCGTTCGCGGAACAGGTCGAACACGTCGCGATTAGGGTAGCTGCCGTCTTCGCGCCAGCGGCGACGGGCAGCCTGGGGTACCAGGTCGATGATGCCGGCAGTGTTCATGTGAAACTCCAGGGTGATTGAACGGATCGGTAGGCACGCTGACCGAAGCAGTCGGCCAGGCGCGGGTCGTTGGCCAGGCGCGCCAGGTCCTGATGCACCTGGCTGGCGGCAATGCCAGCCTGCTGGCAGCGCGTCTGCCAGTGCCGGGCGTCGGCGCTGGCCAGGCGCCGGGGCAGCTCTGCGGGGGTGCAGGTGCCGCCCAGCAGTTGCCCCAGCGCTTGCCACTGCTGGCGTGTCTGGCAGTCCAGTGCGAGCAGGCCGTCGCCGGTCTCGAACACCCCTTGCAGCAGGCTGGGCGGGGTGCTGTTGCAGGGGGTGGCCAGCAACAGGTCGGCGGCGCCCAGCAGCGAGCTGTGTACCTGGTTGCCGCGCCCGTGCAGGCTGCGGTCGAGCAGCGCGGCGCAGATGCCTTGCGCGCTGATCACACCACCCAGGACGTCGAGCGCGGTGAACAGCGTGCCGCCACGTGTGCCACTGGCGCGGGCGATGCGCTCGGCGACGCCGGACCACGCCTGCACGGTGAAGTCGGTGCCGGGCGCCGATACCAAGGCATCGCCCCAGCCCCCGGCGTAGGCATGCACCAGGCTCGGCTGAGCAAGCTGCAGGTCGGCGGCATCCAGACCCAGCTCGGCAGCCTTGCCGGGGGCCCAGTTGTGCAGGAACACGTCGGCGTCGGCGCACAGGGCGTGGATCTCGGCGCGACCTGCAGCGGACTTGATATCCACTTCGCGTACCGTCTTCAGGTGATTGAGCGCGTCGAAGCGCACCGAGCAGCCATCGGCGCAGGGCGGCATGTGTCGCAGGGGGTCGCCGCCTGGCGGCTCCAGGCGGATCACCTCGGCACCGAGCAGGGCCAGCAGGTGCCCGGCCAGCGGCCCCTGGATACGGCGGCATGACTCCAGCACGCGCAGGCCTTGCAGCGGTAGCGCGGCTGGGCGCGGGGCTGGCCGCAGCGCTGCCTGCGGGCCGGGTGTCAGCCGCCAGGGAGTGTGCAGGCTGGCCGGGTAGTCGGCATCGGCCTGGCGCTGCGCCGGGCTGCGCAGTACCACCAGCGCTACCCCGCTGGCCCGCGCCTGCTGCCGGATCTGCGCCAGCGGCAGGCGCGCCAGTGCGTCCAGGCATTCGGCCGGCATCGGCGCCACGGCCTTGGCATAGCGCAGCAGAAAGTGCTGCCAGGCTTTGCCGGCCAGGCTGTCGGGCAAGCCGAGGGCGTGCCAGAAGTGGCGCCAGGGCTGGCTGTCGAGGGTTTCCAGTTCGAAGGCCGTGCCTTCCAGGGAAACGAACGGCGGGCGGGCAAGCGCGTCGTCCTGCCCCGGCAGCAGCCGTTCGGCGTCTTCCGGTGCGGTTGCGCCAGCCAGGTACTGGCCGATACTCAGCAGGCCGCCGCGCAGCGGGTCCAGGCTTACCTGGGTGAACTGCCCGCCGCGCAGTTGGCCGACGGCAGCAGCCAGGCTGGCCTGCCAGGCGAGGGCGGCGTTGAGGGCGGCCAGGTAATCCACGCCCAGTGCTTGCGGGCGCCCGCTGGCACGGCCGTGCACCGACATCAGGCCGCAGGCCGCTTGCTGTATGAACTCGCTGGTGCTCTCCAGGGGCAGACCTGGCGGTGCAACGAACCGCATGTGAACGGGGTGCAGATCAGGGTGGGCCAACTGCAGCGCGGCCCCTTCGGCCAGGCCGTCGAGGGCACGCAGGCCAAGGCACTGGCCGTGGTGTTGCAGGGCGCGGCTCAGGCCCTGCCAGCCGGGCAGGGAGGGGCCGCTGCGCCAGCCGAGGCTGGCGTCATCTAGCATACGGGACATGGCGGATCTCGCGGACAGGTTACGGGCGAGCAGGCTTCGCGGGCGGGCCCGCGAAGCGGTGAACGGTGGGTCAGCCGCCGGCCACGGCGGGCAGTACGGTCAGCTGGTCACCGGGGCGGATAGGCGTGGCCAGGCCGTCGGCGAAGCGGATGTCGTCGTCGTTGACGTAGATGTTGACGAAACGGTGCACCTGGTCGTCTTTCACCAAGCGGGCCTTGATGCCGGGGTAGCGGCTGTCCAGGTGCTCGATGATGTGGCGCACGGTATCGCCCTGGGCCTGGACCTGCTTCTGGCCGTCGGTGAGTGGGCGCAGCAGGGTGGGGACGATCACGGAAACCGACATGCTTTTCTCCTTGTGGTACACGTTGTGCCGGGGGGGCCGGCAAGGGTCAGGGCTGGACGCACAGGGGCTCTTCGAACACCCGTCCGTCGATGATGCGAAAGCTGCGCGCGGCGTGCCGCGCCTCGCCCCAGGTCGAGACGATCAGGTAATGCACGTTGGGGTCGCTGGCCAGGGCGATATCCTCGCGGCTTGGCCAGGCTTCGCTGGCGGTGTGCGAGTGGTAGATCACCCGGCAGTCTTCGTCGCGCTGATCCAGCTCACGCCAGACCTGCAACTGCTCGCGCGGATCGAAGCTGAACCAGGTGGGGCTGGCGGCCTGGTTGCGCATCGGCACCACCCTGTGTGCAAGCGGCTCGCCGCTGGCGGCGGCAATCAGCCCACAGGCCTCGATGGGATGCGCGGCCTGGGCCAGGTGCCTTACCTGTTCCAGGGCCTGAGCGGTGATGCGCAGAACCATGCGGGCGCCCTCAATAGCTCGGCAGGGCCGGTTCCACTTCGCGCACCCACGCCAGCACGCCGCCTTGCAGGTCACGCACCCTGCCGTGGCCGAGCCGTTGCAGGTCGCCGGCCACGGCTCTGGAGCGCATGCCCGACTTGCAGGTGATCACCAGGTCGGTGTCGTGGCCGTAGCGCTCGACGATCTGCGTCGCCACCTGCGCAGACTTGGGCATGAGCACCGCGCCGTCGATGCGCACGATGTCCCATTCGGTCGGCTCGCGCACGTCGATGATCACCGGCGCGCGTCCGGCATCCTGCAGCGACTTGAGCTGCACCGCGCTGATCTGCGGCACGGGCGCTGCATCACTGGCAGCGGGTCGGTCCAGCCCGCACAACGCCTGGTAGTCGCCCAGGGCGGTGACCGGCTGGCGCTGCGGCAAACGGCGCAAGGGCAGCTCGCGGTAGCTCATCTGCAATGCGTCGTAGACCATCAGGCGGCCCAGCAGTGGCTCGCCGATGCCGGTCAGCAGCTTGATCGCTTCGGTAGCCATGATCGAGGCGATGGCCGCGCACAGCACGCCGAGCACGCCACCTTCGGCGCAGGAAGGCGCCAGCTCCGGCGGCGGTGGCTCCGGGTAGAGGTCGCGGTAGTTCAGGCCGCGATCGCCCGGGGCATTCTCCCAGAACACCGACGCCTGGCCTTCGAAGCGGAAGATCGAGCCCCATACGTAGGGCTTGTCGGCCAGGATGCAGGCGTCGTTGACCAGGTAGCGGGTGGCGAAGTTGTCGGTGCCGTCGAGGATCAGGTCGTAGCCGCTGAACAGCTCCACGGCCATGTCCGCCTCCAGGCGTTCGGTATGGGTGTGCACCTTGACCAGGGGGTTGAGGCGGGCAATGGCCTGGCGAGCGCTCTCGGCCTTGAGTTCGCCGAGGGTGTCGACGCTGTGAATCACCTGGCGTTGCAGGTTGGACTCGTCGACCCGGTCGAAGTCGATCACGCCCAGGGTGCCGATGCCGGCTGCGGCAAGGTAGAGCAGGGTCGGCGAGCCCAGCCCGCCGGCGCCGATCACCAGCACCCTGGCGTTCTTCAGGCGGCGCTGGCCGAGTACGCCGATGTCGGGAATCAACAGGTGACGGCTGTAGCGGTTCACTTCTTCGCGGCTGAGCTCGGCTGCGGGCTCGACCAGAGGCGGTAAGGTCATATCGCTTTCTTCCATTCAGTAGATACGAACTGGAACCATTTTCAATTGTGCGGGCCACCGGTTCAATCCGCCGAGCGGCCCGATTCGTATGGCAAAGCGCGGTAAAACTATGGGTTTTGTCGGCGGGGCGGTGGCAGCGCGGAAAGGGGCTGCTTGGCAGCCCCCGGGGCTCAGGACTGGAACGTGGCCAAGTCCTCGCAGACGCTGGCGAAGGCGCTCAGAAAGCGTTCGGCTTCGTCGCGCGTGAGCACCAGCGGCGGCTGGATACGCATCACCCGGTTGTTGTTGGCGGTAACGAAGGTGAGCACGCCATGTTCCTCGGACAGCTTGGTCATGAAGCGCAGCACGAACATGTCTTCCAGGTTCTGCTCCAATGCCTGGGCGGCGGCCTCCAGGTGCGCGCGGGCAGCGCCCGACAGCATGCGGTAGGTGGCCATGGCCTGGCCCGGTATGCGCCCCGCCAGTTCCTTGACCAACGCCTGCACGCCGCCGCGCATGTCCTGGTGAAACTCGATCGCCAGCATCAGCCCGCGGCCGCGCACCGCCACCAGGAATGGGTAGCGGTCCACCAGGCGCTGCAAGCCGGCCTGCAGAAACGCCCCCACTTCGGCGGCATTGGCACACAGGCCGTCCTGCTCCAGCACATCCAGCGCCGCCAGGGCCGCGGCGGCAGCGAAGTTACCGCCACCGAAGGTCGAGGTGTGCAGGGCGAAGCTGTCGATATCGCCATAGGCACGTTCCCACACGGCGTCGCGGGACAACGTGGCACCGATTGGCACCAGGCCGCCGGACAGCGACTTGGAAAGCACCATGATGTCGGGCGCGGTATTGTCCCACTCACAGGCGAACAGCTTGCCCGTGCGGCCCAGGCCGGTCTGGATCTCGTCCAGTATCCACAGGCAGTCGAACTCATCGCACAGCGCACGAACCCCAGCCAGGTAGCCAGGCGGTGGCAGGATCACGCCGCCTTCGCCCTGGATCGGCTCGACGATGAAGGCAGCCACGTCGCCTTGCTCCAGGCGCCTGCGCAACGCGTGCAGGTCGCCGAAGGGCAGGCTGTCGCAGCGCGGCAGCAGGGGCTCGAAGGGGGTGCGGTGCTTGGCCCGGCCCGTCACCGACAGTGCGCCCAGGGTCTTGCCGTGGTAGCCGTTGTCGCAGTAGACCACGCTGCGCCTGTCGCTGGCGGCCAAGGCCAGTTTCAGTGCCGCCTCTACCGCCTCGGTTCCGGAGTTGCTGAAGAACACCCGGTTCAGCCCACCGGGTGCCAGTGCCGCCAGGCGCTGGGCCAGGAGGCTGGCGTGCAATGGCGCCGAGAGGTACTGGATGAAGGTGGGAAATTGCGCTTGCAGGTAGCCTTGCAAGGCCTGGCTGATGGCTGGGTGATTGTGGCCGGTGTTGAGGCAGCCGTAGCCGCCGACGAAGTCGAGAAAGCGCCGGCCGTCCAGGTCGGTGAGCCAGCAGCCCTGGCCCTGGCTGAACACCCGCTCGATGTGGTTGAACCGGTAGAACTCGCGCAGCACCGGGTTGATGTGCTCGGCAAAGCTGTTGAGCACTTCGCGGCGCAAGGCCAGGGGCTCGTCGGTGGCGTCGCTGGCGCGTAGCGCACGGCGCGGGTGGTGGTGGCGGTGCAGGCGGTCGAAGGCCTCGCTGGCGAGCACTTCGCCGTCATGGGTCATGGGCGAAGGGCTGAAGCCGTGACGCTCGGCGATGCGGCCGATCTCCAGCACCTTGTGCACCGGCAACTCACGGCCCAGGGAGAATGGCTCGGCGCGGCCCTCCAGCGCCAGGATCATGGTTTCGGCCAGGCAGCCATTGAGGCTGCGCTTGGGCTCCAGGCCCAGGCTGCGCAGCCCCAGGTGCACGGCGGGGCTGGCGGAGACCAGGCCGGCGTCCACCAGCAGGATGTCGCGGCGCTGGTGGGGCACGTCCATCACGTCCTTGGGCAAGGCGGCATCCAGCACCACCGAGCCTGGCAGCAGCCGGCGTGGGTCGATCAGGCCGCCGCTGGACGTCGCGGCTACATAGAAGCGCACCTGGGCGTAACAGTCTTCAAGGTTGTGATGCAGGGTGACCTGGGCGTGGTACTGGCTGGGCAGGTAGTCCAGGTGCGCCTGGGCCTGCTGGGCGTTGCCCCGGTGCACCAGGCGCAGCCGGCAGCCCTGTTCGGCCAGCAACCGCGCCACGGCCAGGGCGATCGACCCGGGGTAGCCGAGTACCGCCACCTCGGCGTCCGCTGCGGCGATGCCCAGCAGGCGCAGGCTGTCCATCAGGTTGGCGTAGGCGGCGAAGGCGGTCAGCGAGTTGCCGGTGGTAACGGCCACCTCAGCCTGCTGCATGGTCGCCACGCCGCGGTTGCCGACGATCGCGGTAAAGCCGCCCAGGCCCACCAGTTCGGCGCCTTCGGCCTTGAGCGCGGCCACGCCCTGCAGCACCCGTTCGGCAACCGCGCGCGGCTGGCGCAGCATCTGCTCGGCGGTCAGCGGCATGAACTGCAGCATTCCCGAGCACTCGGCGCCACAGGCGCTGACGATGCGCCCGAAATCGATGAACGGCACCAGGTTGCGCTGCTGCCAGCGCTCGGCCTGGTAACCCCAGGCCTGTTCTTCCAGGGTGCGGTCGAGCATGTCCACCAGCTTGACCTGATGCAGCAGGCCAGTGGAGGTGGGGTGGGCAATGAATCCGAATTTCATCAGCAGTTTTCCATGTTCAGGCGGCTCCAGGCGGTTTCCGAGACCAGGCTCAAGCCATCGCCCTCGGAGTTGTGGCCCAGCCATACGTCGAAGAAGTTCAGGCGCCCCGGCGCAGTCAGCGCCTGGCGCAGGGTGTCGGGGCAGAACTGCAGCAGGCGGGCGCGGCAGACACGCAGCGGGCCGAACGCGCGCTCTTCCCACAGCGGCCCCTCGGCCAGCGGCACGTTGACCTGGCTGGCGCCGTGGCAGGCATAGCGTTTGTCCAGGTAGGTCTGGATCATCGACAGCACGCCGTTGGCCAGGTACATCACCGTGACGTTGCGCTGGCCGGCATCGGCGCTGCTGGCCAGGCTCATCGCCAGGCGCTGCTCGATGTCCGGCACCAGGGCGCGGGCACCGTCGCCAATGAACGCCAGCACATGGCGTTCGTCGTTCAGGGCTATGTAGGGCAGCGACATCAGCGCATCGCCCATCAGCGCCCGGCCGTACCAACCGGAGAAGCCGGCGTCGGTACGGGGCAGGTTACGCAGGGCCGACAGGCTGCAACGGCCCACGTCGTAGACACCGGTGTAGCGGTAGCCGTGACACTCGATCAGCTCGCCAAGCAACTGGCCGAGGCGATGAAAGAAGTAGTTCGGCGTCATCGGCAGGGTTTCGATCTGGTCGCTGGGCAGCACCTCGCGGGTGCGCTGCAACCTTTGCAGCCGCTCGCGGCGGGTGCGCAGCAGCGCGGCCGGTACGGCCAGGCGCGGCTCCAGGTAGTCGAGCACCCTGTTCAGGGCCAGCGGCACTGGCAGCTCGCAAAACGGCGCGATATGGCCGGGCTGGTGGTTGACCTGGGCAATGTGGAACAGCCTGGGCAGGCGACCTTCCGAGTAGGGCGTGGCGGACTGGTCGATCTTGCTTTTGACGAACATCAGCCAGGGTTTGCCCGGCTCGTTGTCGGTGCCTTCGAGAAACGCGTGCACGCGGCGGCTGAATCCGTACATCGACAGCGGCCCGAGGTAATTGGGCACCGGCTCCTGGTCCTGATAGGCGCATACGCTACCGGGCGCGACAATGCTGTCGGCCAGCGCGATGCCAGCGCGGCGCGCCAGTTCGACCACCCGCTGGCGCTCGTCGGCAGCCAGCCGCCCGCATTGCCAGAGCAGGCGCGAAGGCGTGTGGTTGATCACCTCCAGCAACTGCTCCAGCGCCGCCAACTCCGGTGCCGTAAGCGCCTGCTGCATGGCTGTGGCGGGCATGGGCGGGGGCGGGCCTTCCAACTGCGCGCGGGATTCGAGCACCGCCTGGGTGGCGAACAGGAAAGTCGGCGCCGGGCGTTGGTCAAGGGCAGCGAAGGCCTGTTCGACACAGGCCGCGGCTTCATCCGGGCGGCGCACGAAGCGCTGCCACAGGCCGCGGGCGGCGATGACCTGATGGCCATCGTTGTCGGCGTCCAGGGTGCCCTGGAAGGCGAACCAGACCGACTCCGGGGAGTCGGCGCAGACCACCAGGCCCGGCGCACCGGCGCGCTTGAGGTTGGCCAGGGTGCCGCGCATCTCGTCAAGCATGCCCGAGGTCATCACGATCACGTAGGCCCGTTGGTACAGCTGCCAGCCGGCCAGGGCGCTGACCGCCAGGGCGTGCTCGTTGCAGGCGCTGTGGAAACCGCAGGCGGTTGGCCGCAGCAGCTCGCCCAGCGAGTCGAGCAGGCCGGCGACCATGGAGCCGGTAAAGAAATGGCAATCCCAGGCCTGGCCCCAGCGTTGGGTCATGCGCTGCTGGATGTCGCGGGCCAGGCTCACCGGCTCAGCCGATTGCAGGGTGGTGCGTGCCAGCAAGCGGTTGCAGTAGGCGTGCTCAAGGTGGTCGACGAACAGGCGCAGCAGGTCGGCGCGGCGCAGCGCGCGGTCTTCGTGGGGCACGCGCAGCAGGCGGTTGCCGCCCAGGCGGGTCAGCCAGTGCTGCAGGTGCTGCGCATGGCACAGCAGCACGGCGCTGCTGGGCGAGCGGCGGGCTTCGGGCTGGGTGTCGAGCAGGGCGCCCAAGGGGTCGTGCTCGGGTTGCGCTTGCAGGTCACGGGTGTCCAGCAGCACGTGATCGCAGGGGCAGGCGGTAGCCAGCGCCGCCTGGGCCTGGGCAAGGTCGTCGAAGGCCAGCAGTTGCAGGGCCAGCGCCCCTGGCTTGGCCTGTTGGCGCAGGTAGGCTTCGGCCTGGCCGGCGACCTGACGGTACAGGCTCTGCAACTGGGCGTCGGGCCAGTGCTGGCTGGCGTGCGGGGTCTCATGCCCCAGCCAGTGGTTGAGCCGGTCGAGCACGGCGCTGACGTCGGCCCGTAGCGCCGGATCGCGGCTGATCAGGCAGATGCCGTAGCGGTGTGGCTTCATGGTTTGCCCTCAAGGGTGATGGAAGCGGTGCCTGGGGCGGCGTCGCCGGAGGTGCGCAACAGGGCGTCGGTGCTGCGGGCGATGCTGTGGCGCACCCGCCACGCCAGTACCAGCGCCAGCGCCAGGCCAGCGCCCAGGCTGGCCAACAAGCCGCCATAGCCCAGGCGGTCGAGCAGCAGGCCGGCGAGCACCGGTGCAGCCAGACGGGTGACCACGAACAGGCTCGACTGCAGGCCATAGTCGCTGGCGCTGCGTTGCTGGCGGCTGAAGAACAGGGTCAGGCCGAACATCAGCGCCGACACCGCCCCCATGGCCAAGGCCAGCAGTAATGCACCGGCGATCAGCCAGGGCTGGCCCAGCCGCAGCCACACCGCCAGGCCCAGCACCCCCAAGGCCAGCAGCGCCGCCAGCAGGTACAGGACAATCGCCCGTGCCGTGCCCAGCAGCGGAATCAGGCGCCCGCCCACCAGGCTGGCAAATGCGCCCAGCGTGCCCCCGGCAATGCCCACCAGCCAGGCCACCTGCTCCAGGGCCATGCCCTGGTCGAGCAGCAGGGGTTTAAGGTACAGCCAGGCCGCCCCGATGAACGGGAAGGCGCTGAGCAGCAACCAGGTCCACTGGCGTGCCGCCGGCTGGCCGAAAAAGCCGGCCCAATCGGCCACCAGGCCCGGTGCCATGGCTGCCGGTGTGGGCACGCTCGGCAGGCGCCTGGCTACGAGCAGCAGCGCCAGTACCCCCAGTGCCAATGCCGCGCCCATGATCACGAACGGCGCCTGCCAGCCCAGGCGCGACTGCACCAGCAACATCGCGCCGCCGCCCACGATCGCACCCACGAACAAGGCCGCGGCGCGGATGCTGCCGGCACGCACCTGTTCGTGGCGCGGCAGCCATTGCACCGCCAGGGCATTGAGTGGGATGTCCATCCAGGTGGCGACGATGCTGATGGCGAAGGTCATGGCGAACAGTGCCAGGCGCTGTTCGATGAGGTTGTCGCGGGCGATCAGCGCGTACAGCACGATCAGCACGCCACCGAGCAACGCCAGCCAGCGCGGCAACGGCGAGCGCCCCAGGCGCACCCGTTGCACCGGCACGGCCATGAGGAACTTGAACACCGCCGGCAGCCCGGCCAGCTGGAACAGACCGATCTCGGTCCCGCTCCAGCCGTATTGGCGCATGACCAGCGGCAGGCCGAACATCAGGTAGATGCTCGGCACCGCCAAGGCCAGGTTGAGCCAGCCGAACAGCAGTTGCAGGGCGATGACAGGGGGGCGGGTCATGGTGTCACTCCTTGGCCTTGCGGGCGATGACTGCCGTTACCGGCGTTAGTGGGTAGCGCACGCCATCGACCTGCTCTACACCACGCCAGCCGCTGTCGCGCAGCAGCTGCGCCAGCTCGCCCTCGGCCAGTACGTGGCGGCCTTGCAGGCGCATGTGCAGGTAGTAGGGCAGCACCTGGGCCGCGACCTGACGGGCCTGGGGCACTTCAGCCTGGCAGCACACCAGCAGGCCACCGGGCGCGAGCGCCGCGTGCAGGCGCTGCAAGGTGGCCGGCAGGTCGTCGACGAAGTGCAGCACCGACGAGCACCAGATCAGGTCGTAGCCGCTGCCTATGTCGTCGCTGTTCAGGTCTGCGCCGCGCGCGCTCAGCCGGGCGCCCAGGCCGGCGGCGGCGATATTGTCGGCGGCCACCTGTGCCGTCTCGGGGTATTCGAGGACCACGCCGCTGAGCGCCGTCAGTTGCCGGGCCAGGGCGATGGCCACCAGGCCCGGCCCGCCGCCGAGGTCGAGCAGGCGTTGCAGGCGTGGGTACTCCGGCAGGCTGGCCAGCAAGGCACAGGCGCTGTCGCAGGTGACCGCTCGTTGTTCCTGGGCGATCTGCAAGCGCGCGGCATTGGCCCACCCCTGGTCGAGCTGGGCGGTACTCGGCGCCTGGCGCGGCATGCCCGTGCGCAGGTAGCCGTCCAGTTGTGCGCCGGTTTCCCGCAGCACGCGGTGGCGGAACATCAAGGCATCGCCGCAGTACTGGACCGCGTCGCTGCGCAGGTGGCGGTCGGCCAGCGGGCTATTGCGGTAGCGCGCCGGGCGCTGAGCATGGCGTTCGAGCAGGTCCAGGCTCCACAGCAGTTCGAGGAAGTAGTCGGCGCTCTCGGCATGCCAGTTCAGGGCCTGCGCCACCTGGGCGGGGGCGAGGTATTGCTGCAGGTGATCGAACAGGCCGTGTGCCAGCGCCAGCTGCAAGGCGTCGGCCGCCAGCCCTCCCAGTTGCAGGTCCCAACAGGCTTGCAAGGGGTGGGTGGCGGTGGGGTGCAGGTCGCGGGGGCGGGGTGCAAGTCGGGTCACGGTAACTTCCTGTAGTTGTCGCGTGTGTGGCCGTTGCGGGCCCACGGATAAGGAACGAAACGGGGCATGGCCGAATCAGCTCAAAGGGTGGTATATATTAAATAAGAATCATTCACATAAAATATGCGAGCCGGAGCCGTTTTTATGCGGTACGACGGCCGCAGATCCTCAGGGATGTCTTCATGAACACGAGCAACGCCACCTGCCGCCTGGGCCTGGACCAGCCCCGGCACCGTTCGCTGAGCGCCGACGGGCGCCTGCGCCTGCAATTGGACGAAGCCTACGGGCAGTGCCACACCGACCTGCTGCAACTGGAGCAAGGCCTGTCGCTGGGGCGCCTGCATTACCACCCCACACGCCCGCTGGTGGAGGAGACCTGCGGGCCGCATGACGGCCACGTGATGGTGGTGACGGTGGGGCTGCAGGGAAAATCCGGCTTCATCGGCCAGGACGGCAGCACCCTGGCGTTCGAGGCGGGGCACACCACCATCACCGCCTTCCGTGCCACGCCTGGCGAGCGCCGGTACCAGGCCAACGAAACCGCTTCGCAACTGCGCGTGGTGATCGACCACGCGACGCTGTGCAAGTACGTGGGCGAGGCACGGGCCACTGAAGTGCTGGGCAGTGGCCGGTTGCACCGCCTGGATTTCCGGCCCAGCTCCCAGGCCGCCCAAGCCCATGCCGCCGCGCTGGTGCGCTACCTGCAACCGGGCGGTCTGGACCCGGCCCACCGGCTGGACCTGCATATCCACACCCTCAGCCTGCTGGCCGAGCAGTTCAACCTGCTGGCGCCGCCGCCCAGCACCGCCGCGGCCTTGAGTACCTGCGACGTGCAGCGTATCGAGCGGGCGCGCAACCTGTTGTGCGAGCAACTGGACAAGCCGTTGACCGTGGATTACCTGGCCACGGCGGTGGGCATGAACGAACACAAGCTCAAGGAGGGGTTCCGTTACCTGTTCGACACCACACCGGCACGCATGCTGCTGGAATTGCGCATGCGCAAGGCCATGACCTTGCTGGAGGCCGGGCAACAGGTGGCGCAGGCGGCGTGGCAGGTGGGGTACAAATACCCGAACAACTTCACCGTGGCGTTCACCCGCTATTTCGGGCGGTCACCAAAGTCGATCTTCGGGCGCAAGCGCTGAGCCCGGTCAGGGCGCCGCTGCGGGCCATGGCGTGGGTCGCAGCGGCGCGCCCCCCCTACAGCTCGAAGCTGACCCTCATCCCCACCTCGCGTGGCGGGCTGTACACGGTCACAGCGCCATTGAGCAATCCCTGGGCGTCGTAGCGCTTGTCCAGCAGGTTGTCGACATAGGTGCTGACGGTGTACTGCCCGAAGCGGTAGCCAGCGCTCAGGTCCACCAGGCCGTAGCCGGGGCGCCGATAGGTATTGGCAGCGTCCAGATACACCTTGCCCACCGCACTCAGCGCGCCCTGTACGTACCAGCCGGCATCGGCGTCGTAACGCAGGCCCAGGTGGCCGGTGAAGTCCGGGGCGAACGGGTTGCGGTTATCCTCGTAGTCGTTGCTCCCCTCGCGGAACCGCTCGAAGCGGGTGCGGTTCAGCCCCAGCGCTGCAGTGAGGGTCCAGCGTTCGCCCAGCAGGTATTCCAGGTCCAGGTCCAGGCCGGTGGAGGTCGCCGCCGCCGCATTGGTGATGTACACCAGCCCCTGCTGCACCAGTTGCTGTACCTGCATGTCACGCACCTGCATGCGGTACAGCGCCGCCGAGTAGCGCAGGCGCTGGTCCGCGGTCAGGCCCTTCAGGCCCACCTCAAGGCTGCGCACCTGCTCCGGGTCGTACGCCGGGTTGCCGGCGCTGCTGGCGAAGGCATTGAAGCCGCCCGCACGCATGCCCTGGCTGTAGCTGACGTAGGCCTGGGCATCGTCGCTCAGCGCATACTGCAATGCCACCTTGGGGGTGAAGTGCTGCCAGCTGTCGGACTGGTTGCGGTTGCCTGCCGGGTCGATCCAGGCACGTGCGTACTCATAGCGGCCACCCAAGGTCAACGACCAGGCCCCGGACAGCGGCTGCAGCCATTGGCCGAACAGCGCGGCGGTATTGCCCCCCAGGCCGGCCTGGGTGCGGCTGAGCCCCATCGGCAGTTTCTGCTGGTAATCCAGGTCGTGGTCTTCACGGTCGGCATACGCGCCCAGCAGCCAGCGGCCTTGCCCGTGGCTGCCACTCAAGCGCAGTTCCTGGCTCAGGGTTTCGAAATGGTAGTCGCGGGCCAGGTGCATGAGGTCGCTTGGCTGGAAGTCGGTGTCCTGGCGTAGACGGTCGTCGAACACGCTGCGTGCGGTGATCGAGCGCAGTTCCAGGTCGCCGCCCAGTTGCCGGCGCAGGTCCAGCGACCAGGTGTCGCCGCTGGAGTGGTTACGCCCGGCCAGCCCGGAATTCACTGCCCGGTCGCGGCCCGTGCGGCTGCCCCATTGCGCGGCCTGGTCGCGGTATTTCAGGGTGCTGTAGCGCAGGGTCGCGTCGGTGAGCGCGTCCGGCGTCCAGCGCAGGGTCAGGCGGCCGCTCTGGCGCTCGCGGTCGTCGGCTTTGCCACCGGCAAAGTCGTCGTCCAGGTAGCCGTCCTGGCTTGTCCATTGACCAGCGGCACCTGCGTACAGGGTGCCTTCTATCAGCGCGGTGCTCAGGTCGGCGCTGACCAGGCGCTTGTCACGGCTGCCCAGCCCGGTTTCCACCCGGGCGTAGTCGGCGTCGCCCGGCTGGCGCGTGAACACGCTGAGCACGCCGGCCTCGGCGTTGCGACCGTACAGTGCAGATTGCGGACCGCGCAGGATCTCCACGCGCTCGACGCCCACCAGGTCATTGTCGAAGCCTTGGCCGCGCAACACCGGCACGCCGTCGACCAGCATCAGCAGCGAGTTGGAGAAGGCCGTGGCATTGGAGGTCAGGCCGCGCACCACCGGCAGTTGCGTGCCCGACTGGCCAAAGGGCTGGAAGGTGAACCCCGGGGTGCGCCGCACCAGTTGTTCCAGCGAGTCCACCGGTGTGCTCTGCAGGGTCCTGGCGTCGATCACCGAGAGGCTGGCAGGCAACTGGTCGCGGGCTTGTTCAAGCTTGTCGCTGGCCACCACCGTGTCTTCCAGCACCAGCCGTTCGCTCGCGCTCGTCGGCGTTATACCCCCTGCGACCACCAGCCCTGTGAAAACCCCCACCAGCGTTGTTCTGGCCATGCCCGTTCCTCGATGTTGGCAACGCGCACCCCGCACGGGCACGCAACGGCCGGCATTGTAGCGCCTGATCGAGAATCATTCGCGTCAGCAGCCTATGCGCCAGCGACGGTTTCCTATGCGTGGCCGCGGATGGAGCACCACCAGCACCAGGCTTTTGTTCCGCAGCATGAAACCAGTTTCGGTTGTGTGCCACGGCAGGCCAGGTTTAGCTGGCAGCCAGCACGACCTGCCTCACCCGTCGTGACCCCAAGGCGAACAACAAGAACGGGAAACCACCCGCACAAGGAGACTGCACATGTCCCGACATCAGCACATCCTGGCCTGGCTGAACGAGGTGGCCAGCGACCTGCACGCAATCCGCCATGATATTCACGCCCACCCGGAACTGGGTTTCGAAGAAAACCGCACCTCAGCGCTGGTCGCCGGCCACCTGGAACAATGGGGCTACGAGGTGCACACCGGCATCGGCAAGACCGGCGTGGTGGGCGTGCTGCGCCATGGCAGCAGCCAGCGCCGCCTGGGCTTGCGTGCCGACATGGACGCGCTGCCCATCCATGAGGCCACCGGTGCCGCCTACAGCAGCCAGCACCAAGGCTGCATGCACGCCTGCGGCCACGATGGGCATACCACCATGCTGCTCGGTGCCGCCCGCTACCTGGCCGCCACCCGGCAGTTCGACGGCACACTGACGCTGATATTCCAGCCGGCAGAAGAGGGGCAGGGTGGTGCCGAGGCGATGCTGGCCGATGGCTTGCTGACGCGTTTTCCCTGCGATGCATTGTTCGGCATGCACAACATGCCAGGGTTGCCCGCGGGGCAGCTGGGCTTACGGGAAGGGCCGATGATGGCTTCGCAAGATCTGCTCACCGTGACCCTGGACGGCGTGGGGGGCCACGGCTCCATGCCGCACCTGACGGTCGACCCGCTGGTCGCCGCCGCCAGTGTGGTGCTGGCATTGCAAACCGTGGTGGCGCGCAATATCGATGCCCAGGAGGCAGCGGTGGTGACGGTGGGGGCCCTGCAGGCCGGCGAAGCGGCCAACGTGATCCCGCAACAGGCACTGCTGCGCCTGAGCCTGCGGGCGCTGGATGCTGAAGTACGGGCGCAGACCCTGCAGCGGGTGCGGGCGATCATCACCCACCAGGCTGAAAGCTTCGGCTGCCGCGCCAGCATCGAGCACCGCCCGGCGTACCCCGTGCTGGTCAACCACCCGGCAGAAAACGCCTTCGCCACCCAGGTAGCCGTGGAGTTGCTGGGCGCCGACGCGGTGGATGCCAACACCCGCAAGCTGATGGGCAGCGAGGATTTTGCCTGGATGCTGCAACGCTGCCCGGGTGCCTACCTGTTCATCGGCAACGGCGTCGCGGGGCCGATGGTGCACAACCCCGGCTACGACTTCAACGACGACATCCTGCTGACCGGCGCTGCCTACTGGGGCGCGCTGGCAGAGCGCTGGCTAGCACCTGCCTGATCCTGCCGTTTTACCGACTGCCGCTGGAACCCGGGTGCGACCGTGCCCGGGCGATCACCCAATCACCGTGTGGAGTGTTCCCTATGCAGACTTCGAGTAATGGCGTGTCGCGCACCCGGCAAGTGGTGGCTGCCGTCATCGGCAACGCCCTGGAGTGGTATGACTTTATCGTGTACGGCTTTCTGGCCAGCATCATTGCCCGGCAATTCTTCCCCTCCGACGATGAATACGCCTCGCTGCTGATGGCCCTGGCCACCTTCGGTGTCGGCTTTTTCATGCGCCCGGTGGGCGGTGTGCTGCTGGGCATGTACGCCGACCGCAAGGGTCGCAAGGCGGCGATGCAACTGATCATCCGCCTGATGACCGTGTCGATCGCCATGATCGCCTTTGCCCCCGATTACCTGGCCATTGGCATGGCCGCGCCGCTGTTGATCGTGGTGGCGCGCATGCTGCAGGGCTTTGCCACGGGCGGTGAGTACGCCAGCGCCACGGCCTTCCTGGTGGAGAGTGCCCCGGCCCACCGCAAGGGCCTGTACGGTTCCTGGCAACTGGTGGGGCAATGCCTGGCGGTGTTCGGCGGTGCGGCGATGGTGGCACTGGTTACCCACCTGTGCTCGCCGGCGGCGCTGGACAGCTGGGGCTGGCGTATCCCGTTTGTGCTGGGGCTGCTGATCGGCCCGGTAGGGCTGTGGATTCGCAAGCACATGGAAGAACCCGAGGCGTTCATCGAGGCCCGCCGCCAGGCCAAGGGCCGCTCGCCCAGCCTGCCGCAGGTGCTGCGTGAACACCGGCGCAGCCTGCTGGTGGCCATGGGCCTGGCTTCTGGCGCCACAGTGTCGTTCTATGTGGTGCTGGTGAACATGCCGACGTTTGCCCACAAAAGCCTGGGCCTGCCGTTGGACCAGGTGCTGCTGGTGCAGATGCTCGCGGTGGGCCTGATGACGGTGGTCATTCCACTGGCCGGGGCGCTGTCGGACCGTTTTGGGCGGCGGCCGGTGCTGATGGCCTTCACCCTGGCATTCTTCGTGATGGTCTACCCGCTGTATGTCTGGGTCGCCGCGGCGCCATCCCTGGAGCGCCTGCTGGTCATGCAATTGCTGCTGTGCACGGCTATCGGCGGTTTCTTCGGCCCGGCGCCGACTGCCCTGGCCGAGCAGTTCCCGGTCGAGGTGCGTTCCACCGGCGTGTCGGTGGCCTATAACGTGGCCGTCATGGTATTCGGTGGCTTTGCCCCGTTGATCGTGACCTGGCTGACCCAGGCGCTGGGAACCCCGGTGGCGCCATCGTTCTATGTACTGTTTGCCTGCCTGCTGACCTTGTTGGCTACCTACTGTCTGAAAGACGCACCCCGGGCGGGCAACCGGGCTGCCTTCAACCTTGGAGTGAAACCGTGAAGCCGCTTGTCATCGACCCCATTGTCGCCCTCGGCGCCGAAGCCTTGTCCCAAGCCATACACGCCCGCCAGCTGTCGTGTCGCGAGGTGATGCAGGCCTACCTGGTGCACATCGAGCGGTGCAACCCACGGGTCAATGCGCTGGTCTCGCTGCGCCCGGCCGCGGCGCTGCTGGCCGAGGCCGACCAACGTGACCGCGAACTGGCCCGCGGCCATTCACGCGGCTGGATGCATGGCATGCCCCAGGCCATCAAGGACCTGGCGGCCACGGCCGGGCTGCGTACCACACTGGGTTCGCCGCTGTTCGCCGACCAGGTTCCCCAGCACGACGCGATCAGTGTGGCGCGGGTGCGGGCAAGTGGCGCCTTGATCGTGGGCAAAAGCAACGTGCCCGAGTTCGGCCTGGGGTCGCAGAGTTACAACACCTTGTTCGGCACCACCACCAATGCCTACGACCCGACACGGGTGGCGGGGGGCAGCAGCGGTGGCGCGGCGGCGGCACTGGCCATGCGCCTGCTGCCGGTGGCCGACGGCAGCGACATGATGGGCTCGTTGCGCAACCCGGCGGCGTTCAACAACGTGTTCGGCCTGCGCCCCTCGCAGGGGCGGGTGCCCCACGGCCCTGCGCCGGAATTGTTCGTGCAGCAGTTGGCCACCGAGGGGCCGATGGGCCGCAGCGTGACCGATGTGGCCCGGCTGTTATCGGTTCAGGCCGGGGCAGATGCGCGGGCACCGCTGGCGCTGAGCGAAGGCCGGCGCGATTTCGCCGCCGGCTTGCAACGTGATCTGCGCGGCGTACGGGTGGGCTGGCTGGGGGACTACAACGGCTACCTGCCGATGGATGACGGGGTGATGAGCCTGTGCGAATCGGCCTTGGCCGATTTCGCCGAGCTGGGCTGCCGGGTCGAGGCCTGCCAACCGGCATTCGACCTGGCTCGCTTGTGGCAGTGCTGGCTCACGCACCGCCACTTCCTGGTGCATGGCAGCCTCAGCGCAGCCTATGCCGACCCGGCCCGGCGCACACTGCTCAAGCCCGAAGCACAGTGGGAGGTGGAAGGCGGCTTGCAGTTGAGTGCTGCAGCGCTGTACCAGGCTTCGCTGGACCGCAGTGACTGGTACCGCGCCATGGCTGAGCTGTTCGAGCACTACGATTTCCTGCTGCTGCCATCGGCCCAGGTGTTCCCTTTCGATGCGTGCCTGCCATGGCCGCAGGTGGTAGGCGGGCGGCCCATGGATACCTACCACCGCTGGATGGAAGTGGTGATCGGGCCGACCCTGGCCGGCTTGCCGAGCATGAGCGTGCCGATCGGTTTCAACCCTGGCGGCTTGCCCATGGGCTTGCAGATCATTGGCCCGGCCCAGGCAGACCATGCCGTGTTGCAGTTGGCCTATGCCCATGAACAACTCACCGGCTGGGTGCAACGTTGCCCGCCGCCCAGCCTGCAGGCGCCATGAGGTGCTGGCCAGGCGCGCTTTTTGCTGGCTATGCTGACCCTCTGGCAACCAGGAGGTCATCCCCATGGGCATCACGGCAGAAGGTGGCGGCGTGCGTTCGGTGGAGCGGGCGCTGGCCATCGTCGACCTGCTGGGCGAGCACCAGGCACTGGGCCTTGAAGAACTGCATTACCTGACCACACTGCCCAAGGCCACGGTGTCGCGCATGCTTGCTACCTTGCAGGTGCAGGGCTGGGTTTATCGCGGCCTCAGCGACCGGCGCTATCGGCTGTGCTCGCGGCGCTTGTACGGTGACCGCCAGTTGCGCTTCAAGCGGCGCCTGGTGGAACGCGCCGCGCCGATGCTGCTGGAGTTGAGCGAACGTACCGGGTTGGTGGTGGACCTGTCGTGTTTCGATGGTCAGCGGCTGGAGGTCATGGAAAGCGCCATTCCGCAGATCCTGCGCAAGCGTTACCCGCATACCTGCCAGATCGTCGGCCATCATGCCAGCTTGTTCCATTCGGCGATGGGCCGCGCCTGCCTGGGTGAGCTGGGGCTGGAGGAGGTGCAACGCCTGGCGGCCGATGCGCGGCTGGGGGACGATGCGTTGCTGCGCGATATCGAGAAAGAGGCACACAAAGGTTTCGGCCAGCGCACCGAGGGCCACTGGGAGTACCCGGTACGCCTGCCGCACCTGATTCGCGCCATTGCCTTGCCCGTGCATGCCGAAGGCCGCGTGGCCGGGAGCATCGCCTTGCACTGGCCATTGGACCAGGCGCCTGTCGAGCGGGTACTGAGCCTGCACCTGAGCAGCCTGGCGAGCACGGTTGGCGAGGTGCAGCGGGCGTTGGCCTGAGGCTGGCGGTCATGCTTTCGCACCCTATGGCCGCTCTTGGTGCCTGATGCTGCTTACTTGAGGGTGATGCCACACTGATTGGGGCTGCTGCGCAGCCCATCGCAGGCAAGCCAGCTCCCACAGGTACAGCGCACACTTCAAGCATTGCACCGTCCTGTGGGAGATTCTATGGTTTCTGGCAAGGGTAGCCGCAGTATCTTCAGCGCCTGTGAGACCGAGCGCCGCCCGCGCGGCGCTTCGCGGGTAAACCCGCTCCTACATTTGTTTCGGGCCAATTATGCCTGTGGGATTTGCGCGCGAACGCCTTGGCGCCCGCCACGATATCGCGTCGTAAAAACAAGGCGGTCGCGCGCGTCCGGCACAGGCAATACTGGCCCGAAACAAATGTAGGAGCGGGTTTACCCGCGAAGCGCCGCGCGGGCGGCGCTCGATCTCACAGGCGCTGCATACCTTCTGACAAACACCTGCCAGCCCTGATGCGATCCCTGTGGGAGCTGGCTTGCCTGCGATGGGTCGCGGAGCGGCCCCAACTGCTCAAGTGGACAGCACTACGCTCCTGGTGCCGCCCTTCATCGGTGCCAGTGCAACAACCTAGCGCTCCAGGCTGTACATCCGGCATTCCGCCAGCAAGGCCAGCAGGTTCGGCTCCCGCTCCCGCGCCTTCAGAAACACCACGCCGATATGCTGCTGCAAACGGTACTGCGGTTGCAGGGCTATCAGCCTGACGCGGTTCTCGTAGACGGCCGCGATGCGCCCCGGCAGCAGGGCAAAGCCCACGCCCGAGCTGACCATGCTCAGCAGGGTGAAGATGTCGTTGACCTGCATGGCGACCTTTGGCTCGAAGCCGGCTTGCTGGAAGACCCGGGCGCCATCGCGGTGTGTGGCAAACCCTTGGGTCAGGGTGATGAAGGTGGAGTTGGCCAGGTCGGCCAGGTCCACCTCGGCCTGCTCGGCGAAGGGGGAATCAGTAGGTACGGCGAGGAAGATGTCGTCGGAAAACAGCGGCAGTTGTTCGCAGGCCGGGTCGCTGACGCTCTCGTCCAGGGAGACGAGAATGGCCTCCAGTTCATGGTTTTTCAGGCGCTGCAGCAGGTCGAGGTTGGAGCCCAGGGTGAGGTCGATGTTCAGTTCGCTGCGCCGCAGCTTAAGCCCCATCACCAGCTTGGGCACGGTTTTTACCGTTAGCGAGTACAGCGCGCCCAGGCGAAAGCGTTCAGCGTAGAAGCCGGCGGCTTCGCGGGTCTGGCGCACCATCTGCTCGGCGTCCTGGATCAGCAGGCGGGCTTTCTTTTCCAGTACGTAGGCGCTTTCCAGCGGAATCAGCTGCCGGCCTTCGTGCTTGAAAAGGGCGCAGCGCAGGGCGCTTTCCAGCGAATGGATGGCACGGTGCACGCTGACCGAACTGGTGCACAGTTCGGCGGCAGCGCGGCTGAGGTTGCCGCTGCGCATGAAGGCGAGGAAGGTTTCCAGCTTTTTCAGGGTGAGTTCTTCGTCGATCAGCATGAGGTGGCCTGGGCAGCGCGGTGGTTGGGATGGCTAGGGCTTCAGTGGCGGTGTCGAGGATCAAGGCGTTGCTCGAGCAATGCCCACAACTGGGCGTCGTTGAAATCAGCGATGACCAGCTGTGCCCCTGCTGCCCGCAACCGCTCAGGCGTTTGCGTGGTGGCTACGCCGACGGTAAAGATACCGGCCGCAGTGGCTGCAGCCACCCCCGGCAAGGAGTCCTCGAAAGCCAGCGCCTGCCCGGCCGCGGCGCCCAGCCGCTGCAGCCCCGTAAGGTAGGGCAGCGGGTCGGGCTTGGGCCGGGCCAGCTCGTCGGCCACGACCACATGCTCGAAGCGCTGGGCCAAGCCCATGGCAGCGAGCATGTGGTCGGCATTGAGCCGCGGCGCGTTGGTGACCACGCACATGCCGATGGCATGGGCCTGGGCATGCTCCAGCAGGCGCAGCAGGCCTGGCATGGGCTGCAACGCCGGCGACATCTCCCGGAACAAGGCTTCCTTGCGGTCGGCCAGCCTCGCGCACTGTTCGGTACTGGCGCCGGGGAACAGTTCGGCGAACAGCTCGCCATTGGCCCTGCCGCTGACCTGGGCCTCGAACTGGGCCTGGCTCAGCTCGCGGCCGTCATGGTCACGCAGCAGTTGGCGAAAGGCCTGCAAGTGCAGGCTGTCGGTGTCGGTAAGGGTTCCGTCGAGGTCGAACAGCAGGGCGGTGAGCATGGGGTATCCCGTACAAAAAACACAAGCCGGGGGATCATAACCAATGCGGACGACGAAGGGGTCTGTTCAGCACGCGGCGAAAGGAGTACAAATGTGCTCCATGAATAACCTTACCCCCAAACGCCGCGCCATTTTCGACTTCATCCGCGAGCGCATCAGCGACCACGGGCAGCCGCCGAGCCTGGCGGACATCGCCACGCGCTTCGGTTTTGCCTCGCGCAGCGTCGCGCGCAAACACATCACCGCCCTGTGTCAGGCGGGTTATATCGATGTCACCCCCAACCAGGCGCGGGGCATTCGCCTGGCCGACCCCCTGCGCCGGCCAGAAATGCTCGAAGTCCCGGTGCTCGGCCAAGTGGCGGCAGGCGCCCCGATCGGCCCGGACCTGGGCATCCACGAGCAGTTGCTGCTCGACCCCAGCCTGTTCCGCCGCACCCCCGACTACCTGCTCAAGGTGCGTGGCGATTCAATGATCGATGACGGCATCTTCGACGGTGACCTGGTCGGCATCCTGCAACAGGCCGATGCCCGTGATGGCCAGATCGTGGTAGTCCGGCTCGACGGCGAAGTCACCATCAAGCGCCTGCAACGCGTGGGCAAGCACTACCGGTTGTTGCCACGTAACCCAGCCTATGCGCCTATCGATGTGCTCCCCACACAGGAGTTCTTCATCGAAGGCGTGTTCTGTGGCTTGCTGAGGCGTGACTGATGGGCGCGGTGGTCGACCTCGACCGGTTGTTGGACCAGCGCCGGGTATGGCGCGGCCGGCAGGCCCAGGCGCGACCGCTGGGGCTGCAGCCAACCGGCCATGCCGCGCTGGACCAACGTTTACCGGAAGGCGGTTGGCCGGCAGCCGCATTGAGCGAACTGCTGTTGGCGAACCCGGGTTGTGGCGAATTGCAGTTGCTGTGGCCAACCCTGGCACGCCTGAGCGCAGAAGCCAGCCGCGTGGTGTTGGTGGCGCCGCCTTTCATTCCCTATGCACCGGCCTGGCAGGCCGCGGGGGTAGACCTGCGCTGGCTGGTGCAGGTAAACGCCGAACCCGCTGACGCCCTGTGGGCCGCCGAGCAGTGCCTGCGCTCGGGCAGTTGCGCGGCAGTGCTGTGCTGGCCCGAGCGTGCCGATGACCGTGCCCTGCGGCGCCTGCAAGTGGCGGCGGAAACCGGCCAGGCGCTGGCCTTTGCCTGCCGGCCGCAGCAGGCCGCCCACAACCCGTCACCGGCAGCATTGCGTATCGCCGTGGATACCCGCCCAGCCCAATGGCGGGTGCTGAAAAGCCGCGGCGGCATGCCGCCGGCCCTGCCCATTGCCAGCCCGTGGCAGGGCTGATGCAACATGCTCTGGGCCTGCATCCTGCTTCCGCAACTGGCGTTGGACACCGTCCTGCGCGAGCGCGAAGACCCAGCCAACCCCCTGGTCATTATTGGCGGGCCCAGCCAGCGGCGGGTATTGCAGGCAGTCAACCCGGCAGCGGCGGCACTCGGCCTGCGGGCCGGGCAAACCCTGACTGCTGCACGTGCGCTGGCCGATGGTTTCACCTGTATCGAAACAGACCCCAGGCGCATCGAGCGCATGCAGCAACTGCTGGCCGCCTGGGCCTACCGTTTCAGTGCCCAGGTCAGCCTGCATTACCCGCGTGCGCTGTTGCTGGAGGTGGGCTCAAGCCTGCAGCTGTTCGGCCCATGGCCGGTGATGGAAGCACGCCTGCGCCAGGAACTGGCTGAACTGGGCTTGCGCCAGCGCATCGTGGTAGCCAGCAACCCGGTGGCAGCGCGCATGCTGGCCAATGCCCACGATGGCCTGGTGGTCGCCGATGCCGAAGCCACCCGTAACGCGTTGCTGAACATGCCCATCCAGCGCATCGGCTTGCCGCCAGAGGCTGCCGAAGCCTTTGCCCGCATGGGCTTGCGGCAACTCGGCCAGGTGCTGGCGTTGCCGCGCGACACCTTGGCCAAACGCTTTCCTGCCCAGGTCCAACTGCACCTGGATCAGTTGCTCGGCCTGCGCACCCTGGGGTTGGACTTCTACCTGCCGCCCGATCGTTTCGAGAGCCGGCTGGAGCTGAACTTCGATGTTGAATCGCACCAGGCGCTGTTGTTTCCGCTGCGGCGCATGCTCAACGACCTGGCCGCATTCCTGGCCGGTCGCGATTGTGGCGTGCAGCGCTTTTGCCTGCACCTGGAGCATGTCGAAGGCCCGGACACGCTGCTGAAGGTCGGCTTGCTGGCCGCCGAGCGCGACGCCGCGATGCTGTTCGAGCTGGCCCGTGGGCGCCTGGAGCCGCTGCGTATTCCGGCCCCGGTGCGCAACCTGCGGTTGGTCGCCGAAGACCTGCCAGCCTTTGTGCCACAGCACCAGGCGTTGTTCGACCCACGGGCGCAACAGGCGCAACCTTGGGAACAATTGCGCGAGCGCTTGCGCGCGCGGCTGGGCGATGAGGCCGTCCAAGGCCTGAGCGCGGCCGCCGATCACCGGCCCGAATGTGCCTGGCAACTGGCAGAGCAGGGGGCGCTCGGGGGCATGCCGGTGGCCCCGGGCAGTCGCCCTGGTTGGTTGCTGCCCGCGCCGCTGGCGCTGGACGAGGCTGGCTACCGCTTGCAGAGCCCTGCCGAGCGCATCGAGTCGGGCTGGTGGGATGGCGGCGATGTACGCCGCGATTACTACCGCATCGAAACCCGCGACGGCCTGCGTGGCTGGGCCTACCGTGACCTGGGCCAGGCTGGCCCGCTTTGGTTGCAGGGCTGGTTCGCATGAACTCCGCCCCGTATGCCGAGCTGCATTGCCTGTCCAATTTCAGTTTCCAGCGCGGCGCTTCGAGCGCCGACGAACTGTTCAGGCGGGCCAAAGAGCAGGGTTACCAGGCCCTGGCGATCACTGACGAATGTACGCTGGCCGGTATCGTGCGCGCCTGGCAGGCGGCCAAGGTGCACCAATTGCCGCTGATCGTCGGCAGCGAAGTAGAGTTGCACGAGGGCCCCAAGCTGGTGCTGCTGGTTGCCGACCTGGCGGGCTACCAGAACCTGTGCGCACTGATTACCCGCGCCCGACGGCGGGCGGAAAAGGGCCAGTACCAGCTTTTTCGGGATGACCTTCAGCAGCACCATCACGGCTTGCTGGCCTTGTGGGTGGCGGGCGACAGGGGCGATACGGCCACCGGCCAGTGGTTGCGCGGGCTTTTTGCCCAGCGCCTGTGGTTGGCCGTGCACCTGCACCGTGGCAGTGACGATGCCCGGCATCTGCAGGGCCAGCAAGCCCTGGCGGCCGAGCTGGGTATCCGCGCAGTGGCCTGTGGCGATGTGCATATGCATGTGCGCGGCCGCCGGGCGTTGCAGGACTGCATGACTGCGATTCGTCAGCATTGCCAGGTGGCCGAAGCCGGGCGTTTTCTGTTTGCCAATGGCGAACGGCACTTGCGCAGCCCGGTACAACTGGCAGAACTCTACCCGCCCGAGATGCTGGCCGAGACCCTGGCCATTGCCCAGCGCTGCAAGTTCGACCTCGGCCAACTGCACTATCAGTATCCACGCGAACTGGTGCCTGAAGCTCATACCCCGGCCACTTGGCTGCGTGCTCTGTGCGAGCAGGGGTTGCCCGTGCGTTGGCCACACGGGCCGAGCGCCAAGGTGCGGCAGGTGCTGGACACGGAGCTGGCGCTGATCGAAGAGCTGGGGTACGAAAGCTACTTTCTGACCGTGCACGACATCGTCGCCTTCGCCCGGCGCCAGCGTATCCTGTGCCAGGGCCGCGGCTCGGCGGCCAATTCGGTGGTGTGCTTCGTGCTGGGCATCACCGAGCTCGACCCCATGCAGCACCGCCTGCTGTTCGAGCGTTTTTTGTCACGCGAGCGCAACGAGCCGCCCGATATCGACGTGGATTTCGAACACGACCGCCGTGAAGAAGTGATCCAGTACGTGTTCCGCCGTTATGGGCGGCACCGTGCTGCGCTGACGGCGGTGGTCAATACCTACCATGCTGCAGGTGCCGTGCGCGATGTCGCGCGTGTGCTGGGTTTGCCCATGGACCAGGTCGATGCCCTGGCCAAATGCTGTGGCCGCTGGAGCGACCGCATACCCGACGAACAACGCCTGGCCGAGGCCGGGTTCGAAGCTGGCAGCCCGTTGTTGCGGCGGGTACTGATACTGGCCGGCGAGTTGATCGGCTTCCCCAGGCACCTGTCGCAGCACCCGGGCGGGTTTGTCATCTCGCAGCAGCCGCTGGACCAGCTGGTGCCGGTGGAAAACGCCGCCATGGCCGAACGTACCGTCATCCAGTGGGACAAGGACGACCTCAACATGGTCGGCCTGCTCAAGGTGGACGTGCTGGCGCTGGGCATGCTCAGTGCCTTGCGCCGTTGCTTCGACCTGCTGCAGCGCCACCGTGGCCGTGAACTGACCCTGGCGACCATCCCCTGCGAAGACCCCGCCACCTACGCCATGATCAGCCGCGCCGAGACCATGGGGGTATTCCAGATCGAGTCGCGCGCGCAAATGGCCATGTTGCCGCGGCTGCGGCCCAACACCTTCTACGACCTTGTGATCGAGGTGGCCATCGTGCGCCCGGGGCCAATCCAGGGCGACATGGTGCACCCCTACCTGCGCAGGCGGCTGAAGCAAGAGCCGGTGACCTACCCGTCGCCAAAACTGAAGGAGGTGTTCGAGCGCACCTTGGGTGTGCCGCTGTTCCAGGAACAGGTGATGGAGCTGGCCATGGTCGCAGCCGACTATTCACCAGGCGAGGCCGATCAGTTACGGCGCAGCATGGCCGCCTGGAAACGCCATGGCGGTCTTGAACCGCACCGCCAGCGCTTGCTGCAGGGCATGTTGCGCAATGGCTACGAGCTGGCATTCGCCGAGCGCATTTTCGAACAGATAAAAGGCTTCGGCAGCTATGGTTTTCCAGAGTCGCATGCCGCCAGCTTTGCCTTGCTGTGCTATGCCAGCAGCTGGCTCAAGTGCCATGAACCGGCCATTTTCACCTGCGCCCTGGTCAACAGTTGGCCCATGGGCTTCTACAGCCCCGACCAACTGCTGCAGGAGGCGCGTCGCCAGGGCATCGAGGTACGGCCGGTGGATGTCTGCCACAGCGAATGGGACTGCACGCTGGAGCCGGATGCCCAGGGCACCTTGGCCTTGCGCATGGGCTTGCGCTTGGTCCGGGGCCTGGCCGAAGCCGACGCCAGGCGCCTGGAGCAGGCCCGGGCGCAGCAGCCATGGCGCGACGTGGAAGACCTGTGCCTGCGTGCCGGGCTGGCCACCCGCGCGCGGGCCTGCCTGGCGGATGCCGGCGCGCTTCGCGCCTTGGCCAGCGACCGGCATCAGGCGCGCTGGCAGGTGGCGGCCGTGCAGGCGCAACTGCCGCTGTTTGCCGATGTGCAGGCCGTGCCGGAGGTGGCGGTGCAATTGCCGGCCCCAACAGTGGCGCAGGACCTGGTGGCCGATTACCAGGCATTGGGTACCACATTGGGGCCGCACCCGTTGACATTGCTGCGTACGCGTCTGCGGGCACTGGGCTGCCGCAGTTCTGCAGAACTGCAAGGCCTGGAGCATGGCGACAACATCGCCGTGACGGGGCTGGTGGTGGGGCGGCAGCGGCCGCAGACCGCCAGCGGGGTGACGTTCGTCACCCTCGAGGACGAACACGGTATGGTCAACGTGGTGGTATGGCGGGCGCTGGCCGAGCGGCAAAGGCGGGCGCTGGTGGGGGCGCAGTTGCTCAAGGTCAGCGGGCGGCTGGAGCAGCAAAATGGCGTGCGCCATCTCATAGCGCGGCGGTTGGAAGATGTGACCGCGCTGTTGCAGGGGTTGGACGTGCGAAGCCGCGACTTTCATTAACTTCGCGGGCTTCCCCGCGGCGGCGCGGCCACGCATTCACGAAAATGCCCTGGCGGACTACACCATCGCCAAGCGCTGCTTGCGGGTGGGCGCCGGGAAGGCCAGGTCGATTGCGCGCAGGTCTTCGTGGGTCAAGGCCAATGCACCCGCTGCTGCATTCAGCCGAACATGCTCGGGCGCCACGGCTTTGGGGATGGCAATGAGGCCATCATCACGGGTAACCCAGGCCAGGCAGACCTGAGCCGGCGTGGCACCATGGCGCTCGGCTATTTCTGCCAGCACCGGGTGCTGCAACAAGCGCCCGGCCTGGGCCAACGGGCAGTAGGCCATGGTCGGTAGCGCGCGTTGTTGGCACCAGGGCAGCAAGTCGAATTCGATGCCCCGCTGGGCCGGGTTGTACAGCACCTGGTTGGTGGCGCAGGCAGGGTTGTTCAATTCGCGCAGGTCGTCGATATCGAAATTGGAAACGCCCCAGCGCTTGATCTTGCCCTGCTCGCGCAAACGCTCGAAGGCGGCGACGGTTTCTTCCAGCGGGTGCTGGCCCCGCCAGTGCAGCAGGTACAGATCGATGCACTCGGTACCCAGGCGTGCCAGGCTGCGCTCGCAGGCGGTTGCCATGCCCTGCCGGCCGGCATTGTGCGGGTAGACCTTGCTGACCAGGAACACCTGGTCGCGGCGCCCGGCAATGGCCTGGCCAACCACGGTCTCCGCACCGCCTTCGGCATACATTTCGGCGGTGTCGATCAGGCTCAGGCCCAGCTCGATACCCTGTTGCAAGGCCGCTACCTCTGCCGCCTTGCGCCCAGGGTCTTCGCCCATGTACCAGGTGCCTTGGCCAATGGCCGGCACGCTCGCGCCTGCCAGTTTCACGTAACGCATGTCACCTCCGGGGGCTGTGTATTGGACAGTAGAACTTCAAGCAACGCCTGCGCTGCGGTGGACAGTTTGTGCTCGCTCAGGGCAATTACCCCAATGCGCCGCTCGACCGTGGGTTCGACCAGAGGCACGCAGCGTGCACCCAGTTCCTGCATCTGGTTGATGCACAGGGCCGGCACCGCGCTAACGCCCAGGCCGCTGGCAACCATGCGGCCGATGGTCGCCAGTTGGTGGCTTTCGAACGCCACGGCCAGTTTGCCGTGCTGGGAGGCAACGTTCTGCTCCATCAGCAGGCGTACCGCAGACGGCCGCTGCAGGGCCACGAAATCTTCGGCCATCAGTTGCGCCCAACTGACCTGGTTCAACAACGCCAAGGGTGAGTCAGCGGGCACCACCGCGACAAAACGGTCCATGTACAGCGGGTGGAAGTGCAGGCCGTCGGTATTGTCCGGCTCGAAACCAATGCCCAGTTCGACTCGGCGGTGGCGCACCAGTTCCTGCACCTGTTCGTTGATCACATCGTGCACGGTGACGTTGACCTTGGGGTAGCGTTGGCGGAAGACCTTGAGCGAATGGGGCAGCAGGTTACCGGCGAACGACGGCATCGCCGCCACCGAGACCCGGCCCAGTTGCAGGGTGAAGCGTTGCCGCAGCATCTCTTCGGTATCGTCCCAGTCGGCCAGCAGCCGCCGCGCCAGCGGCAGCAGCACTTCGCCTTCGGCCGTCAGGCTGACGCTGCGGGTGGTGCGGCTGAGCAGGGCGCCGCCCAGGTTCTCTTCCAGGGCCTTGATGGTCAGGCTCAGGGCCGGTTGCGATACGTGCAGGTGTTCACCGGCCTGGGCGAAGCTCTGGTACTTGGCCACGGCGACAAAAGCGCGCAGTTGCTTGACGTTCATGACGGGCCTATCGTTTATTTTGCGAAATTTATCAATCGATGATGAAAACAAAATTAACAAATCAGTCGCTTGCGGTGAAGATGGCTACACACGCTCACCGACAGCCTCGTCGGTTCAACAACTACAAAAGGCGGATCAGCATGGCCGGACTGGACAAGCGCGTTGCAACCTACGAACAGGCCCTCGACGGGCTGACCGACAACATGACGGTACTGGCCGGTGGTTTTGGCCTGTGCGGCATTCCGGAAAACCTCATCAGCGAAATCAGGCGCCGTGGCGTCAAGGGCCTGACCGTGGTCTCCAACAACTGCGGGGTGGACGGCTTTGGCCTGGGGGTGCTGCTGGAAGACCGGCAGATCCGCAAGATGATCGCCTCCTACGTGGGCGAAAACGCCGAATTCGAGCGCCAGTTGCTCAGCGGTGAATTGGAAGTGGAGCTGACACCCCAAGGCACCCTGGCCGAGAAAATGCGCGCTGGCGGCGCCGGCATCCCGGCGTTCTTCACCGCCACCGGCTACGGCACGCCGGTTGCCGAAGGCAAGGAGGTTCGCGAATTCAAGGGCCGCAAGTACATCCTCGAAGAGTCCATCACCGGTGACTTCGCCATCGTCAAGGGCTGGAAGGCCGACCATTACGGCAACGTGGTGTACCGCAACACCGCGCAGAACTTCAACCCGCTGGCGGCCACTGCCGGCAAGATCACCGTGGTCGAAGTGGAAGAAATCGTCGAACCCGGTGTGCTGCTGCCGAGCGAGATCCACACCCCAGGCATCTATGTTGACCGGGTGATCGTCGGCACCTTCGAAAAGCGTATCGAAAAGCGCACCGTCAAGGCCTGAGCGGCCTCCACCAGAACAACAAAGAGATCCTGACCATGGCACTGACCCGCGAACAGATGGCGCAACGCGTCGCCCGTGAACTGAAGGACGGCTACTACGTCAACCTGGGTATCGGCATTCCTACCCTGGTGGCCAACTATGTCCCCGCCGACATGGATGTGATGCTGCAATCGGAAAACGGCCTGCTCGGCATGGGCGAGTTCCCCACCGAAAGCACCCTCGACCCCGACATGATCAACGCCGGCAAGCAGACCGTCACCGCCCGCCGGGGTGCCTCGATCTTCGACTCGGCGCAGTCGTTCGCCATGATTCGTGGCGGCCATGTCGACCTGACCGTGCTGGGTGCGTTCGAGGTAGACGTGCAGGGCAATATCGCCTCGTGGATGATCCCGGGCAAGCTGGTCAAGGGCATGGGCGGCGCCATGGACCTGGTGGCGGGCGCCGAGAACATCATCGTGACCATGACCCACGCGTCCAAGGACGGCGAGTCCAAGCTGCTGGCGCAGTGCAGCCTGCCGCTGACCGGTGCCGGTTGCATCCGCAAGGTGCTGACCGACCTGGCCTACCTGGAAATTGAAGACGGTGCGTTCATCCTGCGCGAAACCGCACCAGGGGTGAGCATCGAGGAAATCATCGAGAAGACTGCCGGCAAACTGATCGTGCCGGATGATGTGCAGGAAATGACGTTCTAAGGCGTTACGCCACCCAACCCTGTAGGCGCAGGTTGCACCGCTGAGTGTGTCGGTACATTACCGGCATGGTCGCGAGTCAACCTGTACCTACAGGGTTTTTGCGTTGTCTGTTTCACCTCATAAAACCAATAAAAGGAATGCCACTGTGGCCGCTGAAATTCAAGACAGCCGTAGCGCGCGCTTTGCCTTGCGCTGCTCCAACTGGGCCGAACGCTGGTTCCCCGACTCCTGGGTATTCGCCGCCTTGGCGGTGCTGCTGGTGTGCATCGGCGCGCTGGCCATGGGGGCCAAGCCGACCGACACCGCCAAGGCCTTCGGCGATGGTTTCTGGAGCCTGATTCCGTTCACCATGCAGATGGCTTTCGTGGTCATCGGTGGCTATGTGGTCGCCAGTTCGCCACCGGCGGCACGCCTGATCGACCGCCTGGCGCGTATCCCTGGCAATGGCCGCTCGGCCGTGTGCTGGGTGGCCCTGATCTCGATGCTGGCTTCCTTGCTCAACTGGGGCCTGTCGCTGGTGTTCGGTGGTTTGCTGGTGCGCGCCCTGGCGCGGCGCACCGACCTGAAGATGGATTACCGTGCTGCGGGGGCGGCCGCCTACCTGGGCCTGGGCGCTGTGTGGGCACTGGGCCTGTCTTCGTCGGCGGCGCAGCTGCAGGCCAACCCGGCCAGCTTGCCGCCTTCGATCCTGTCAATCACCGGCGTCATCCCGTTCACCGAAACCATCTTTCTGTGGCAATCCGGGGTAATGCTGGCGGCGCTGGTCATCGTCTCGCTGGTCATCGCCTACGCCACGGCACCCGGGCCGAACAGCGCACGCAGCGCCGAAGCGTGTGGCGTCGACCCCAGCTTCACTGCACCGGCGGCACCCCAGCGCACCCGCCCCGGTGAATGGCTGGAGCACAGCCCCATCCTGATTCTGCTGCTGGTCGCCCTGGCTGCCGGCTGGCTGTACCAGGAGTTCGCTACCAAACCGGCGATTACCGCCATCTCCGGGCTCAACACCTACAACCTGTTGTTCATTATGCTCGGTGCCCTGTTGCACTGGCGCCCGCGCAGTTTCCTCGACGCCGTGGCGCGGGCGGTACCGACCACCACCGGGGTGCTGATCCAGTTCCCGCTGTACGGTTCGATCGCGGCCATTCTCACCCAGGTGAAGGGCGTGGACGAACAGACCCTGGCCCACCACATATCGTTGTTCTTCACCCAGATCGCCACCCACGACACCTATGCCTTGCTGATGGGCGTGTATTCGGCGGTGCTGGGCTTCTTCATCCCGTCGGGCGGCGGCAAATGGATCATCGAAGCGCCCTACGTGATGCTGGTGGCCAACGACCTGCAATACCACCTGGGGTGGGCGGTGCAGATCTACAACGCGGCAGAGGCCTTGCCGAACCTGATCAACCCGTTCTACATGCTGCCACTGCTGGGCGTGCTGGGGCTCAAGGCACGCGACCTGATCGGCTTTTCCTTTGTGCAACTGCTGGTGCACGTGCCGCTGGTGCTGGTATTGCTCTGGGCGCTGGGCACCACGCTGCAGTATGTGCCACCGGTGATGCCATGAGCGGCGGCTCCACGTATCATGCCCGGGCTGCCTTGGCCTGGGAAACACGCGTCACATGTCTATCCGATTGAAACTGCTGCGCAAGAAACTGGGAATGACCCTGGAAATGCTGGCCGAAAAGACCAGCATGACCAAAAGCTACCTGTCCAAGGTCGAACGTGGCCTCAACACGCCGTCGATTGCTGCCGCCCTGAAGCTGGCGCGCGCATTGAACGTGAATGTCGAGGAACTGTTTGCCGAAGAGCAGGCCGGCCAGAGCCGCTATAGCCTGGTGCGACACGGCGAGCGCCAGGCGCTGGTGGGTGACGGCCAGGGTCCCGGCTATGCGGCATTGACCAGCCAGGTGGGGCAGCGCAGCCTGGTACCGTTCCTGATCCAGCCGCCTTCGGAATTCAGCGACCCGACCTTCAAGGAGCACCAGGGCGAAGAGTTCCTGTTCGTGCACGCGGGCCAGGTGGAGGTGGACTTCATGAACGAGCGGGTGCTGCTGGAGCAGGGCGATGCCTTGCATTTCAACGCGCAAACCCCGCATCGCCTGCGTTCGGTAGGCGCGCAGCCGGCGCAATTGCTGGTGGTCGTTCACCATGCCGAGGAATGAGCCGGGCAGGGCGCTGTTGCAGGCCTGCCTGAACCTTTCACTTTCTCATCCGTGAAACGCTGGCATCCAGCAGCTGGCTGGGTGCAGCACTTCCTGTCTGTCGTTTTTTTGACGAATCTGCCTGCCGTCCATTGAATTTTATTATGGTGTCGGATCATTGACGTAGTGTCACTGTGCCCATAAGCTCAATTCAACAGCGACACAAACCCCGCACTACCTCGCCAATAACTCATTGATTTTCCTTTTTAAAGGAAGGGCGTATGCGCACGACTCTGATAATCAAATCGATGTTCTTGCTGGTGCTCTTGAGTGGCGCTGCGCGCGCAGCCGATTCGTATATAAGCCAGAACAGTATCATTCCTGTTTCAACGGCTGGCTGGTTCTTTGCGTTCGCCGTTGTCGGTTTTGTGGCGGTGGCCAACCGCCGGAAAATCTGAACACCCTTTGCCGCAAGTCGCGGGGTGGGGCTTCGCCGCTGGCTTGTTAATTCACCAACCGTTGCTATATTCCCTGTAGCCCATGAAGGTCCATGGTTTCAGGCACCGCAGCCCAGGCTGCACAGCGTCAAGGTAAGGGCCTCCAGGAAGGTCGAGGCCGTCGCGGCAGTGGTGGGTCGCGAAGCGGAGCGAGAGTTGGTGCGTTGTTCTCATACAGTGCTCTTTGTCGGGCCATTTGGCCGGAGGGACCCTCATGATGCGTTCATTGTTTGCCGCGTTCTGCTTGTTGACGGTGTGGTCGAGTGCCAGTTGCGCCGATACCGGCAGCTCTGCGTATTTGCTCAGCCCTGGCGATGTGGTGATGGTATCGGTCTGGCAGGAAGACAGCTTGCGCCAGGAAGCGACCGTACTACCCGATGGCAGTATCACTTTCCCACTGGCCGGGCGCATCAATGTTGCCGGGCTCGATGTAACCGCAGTCGAAAAGCAAGTGGCTGCCAAACTTGAAAAATACCTTCCCGACCCGAATGTCAGCGTTGTCGTCAAGAGCATCGCCGGCAACCTGGTCTATGTCCAGGGCAAAGTGATCAAGCCGGGGCCGGTGCAAATGGCCGGGCCGACCGCCGTGTTGCAGGCGCTGAGCATGTCGGGTGGCCTGGACAAGTTTGCCGACGAAAGCGAGATCAAGGTAGTTCGTGGCGCAGGCGCTTCCCAAAAGATCTTGCCCGTGCGATATAAGGACCTGGTGTCTGGGCGCGATATGTCCACCAACATCCAACTTCAGGCTGGCGACACGCTGGTCGTTCCTTGATCTTGCCTTCAATAAGAACATTTAATGCCACTTCTCAGAACAACTAGCATTGCAACGGCAATCTTGGTCTTGCCGTTTACGGAATCGGCCCTGGCGGCAAATTGGCAGTCTACGGTGGTGGTGCCGACATCCGTCGAGTACGACAGCAACCCGTTGTTGCTGACGTCGGGCGAGAAGGGCATCACGCGCACGATCATCGCGCCCGATTACACCCTGATCGGCACCTTCGACCGTGACGAACTGAGACTGGGGCTGGGCATGAATGTGTTGCGCTCGTCCGACACCAACGTAGTCGATAACCGCGAGGACCCCGACATCAGCCTGGGCTGGCAGCGCACCACCGAGCGCGGGCGTTTTGGCCTGGTGGCACGCTACAACGAAAGCTCGACGCTGTCGGGCACTGTGCTGGATACCGGGGTGATCACCACTGATGGCACGCAGAAGCTCTACACCTTGACCGGCAACTGGAGCCAGGCGGTTACCGAGCGCAGTACCTTGAGCAACGAAACCACCTACAGCCGCGCCCGGTATGACGTCAGCACGCTGACGGGTTACAACGAACTGGCCAACGTTTTTACCTGGACCTATGCCTGGAGCGAGCGCGCCGATGTGTATACCCGCTTCGGCGCGCGGCGCTACGAGCCCGAGCAGGACCTGACCGCCACCGCTTCCAACAGTTACACCCCGGCTGTGGGCATCAAGTACCAACTGGCCGATGGCCTGAGTGCCGATGCCCACATTGGTGTCAACCAGGTGTCGGGCGATGAAGGCGGCCGACGCGGGGAGGGTGGGGTGGCGTTGCTCTATACCGGTGTGCGGGCCGATGCCAGCTTCACCGCCGAACGCAGCACGGTGGCCAGTGCCGAAGGCGGCTTCGCCGAGCTGGACCAGGTACGCGGGGTGTGGAGCTATGCCGTTACCGAGCTGACCCGGGTGGGCGCAGACGCTGCCTGGCAAGACAGCAAAGGACAGTCACCGAACACACTGCAAACGTACAGCGTATGGGCCAGCCGAGAGTTCTCGCCGTATTGGGACCTGCGCCTGTCGCTGATGTACAAGGAACGCCAGCAGGACCACGTACCGGATGCAACCGCAACCATCGTGGGTTTGACGTTGACGTACAGGTACCCCGACATCTGAACTTCAGGCAGGTGGCCCCATGAAGTCTGACTACGAGCTATCCCTCAGAGATTACATCGCCATAATCAAGGACCGAGCCCTGGTGCTAGGGGTGAGTGCCGTAGTCATTCTGGCCGCGACCGTGGCGGTGGCCTTGATGGTGCCGCCGATCTACCAGTCGACCGGCACTATCCTGGTGGAGTCACAGCAGATTTCGCCCGAGCTGGTATCAACCAACACCACCAGTTTTGCCGATGAACGCATCGAGGTGATCCGCCAGCGTGTCATGACCCGCGAGAACCTGCTGCGCATCATCGACAAGTACGACCTGTTCGCCGACAAGCGTCTTGGCGAAAGCGACAAAATCGACCAGATGCGCAACGCCATCGTGGTCGAGACCCTTACCACGTTCGTGCGCGGCAGGGGCGAGGCGACTGTGGCCTTCAATGTGTCGTTCGAGCACAAGCAGCCGCAAGTGGCCAAGCAGGTCGCCGATGAGCTGGTATCGCTGTTCCTCAACGAAAACCTCAAGCAGCGTACCGAGCGGGCCAACGAAACCACCGAGTTTCTCACCCAGGAAGCCAACAAGCTGGGCGCTGAGCTGGCCAGCCTGGAAAACCAGCTGGCCGATTTCAAGCAGGCACATGCCAATGCACTGCCCGAGCACCAGACGCTGCGCATGAACATGCTGTCGCGTTCGGAGCTGGAATTCCGTGAGGTCGACCGGGACTACAAGGCGGCGCAGGAAGAGTTGCGTTACCTGGAGCTCGAACTGTCGGCGGCAAATGCCGGCCTGGCGACCAAGGCTGCCGATGGCGCGCGCCCTGCCGCTGCCGACCAGGCCCAGGACCTGCCAAGCCTGAAAGCAGAGTACGCCCGGCTGTTGACCCGTTACAAGGAAGCCCACCCCGATGTGGTGGCGGTCAAACGCAAGATTCAGGCGCTGGAGGCCAGTGGTGGTCGCACCAGCACTGCGTCTTCGGTCAGCCTGGATGTTGCCCGGGTACGCGCCAAAATGAGCGCCGCCCAGGAACGCATCGCTTCGCTGGCCGAGCAAAAGCGCGAGCTGACCCGAAAAATGGAAGGCTATGAAGCCGAGATCCTGGAGGCGCCGCAGGTCGAGCGTGGCTTGGTCACCCTGATGCGTGACCACGACAACGCACGCAAGAAATACGAAGAAATCCGCGCCAAGGAAATGAGCGCGAAAATCACCGAAAGCCTGGAGCAGGAAAACAAAGCCGAGCGCTTTGTGCTGCTGGAGCCGCCCCTGTTGCCCGAGAAGCCGATCAAGCCTAACCGCAAGAAGATCGCCGCGCTGGGGCTGGTTCTGGCGCCGGCCGGTGGCGGCGCGCTGGTCATGTTGCTGGAAATGCTCAACCAGCGGGTACGGGGCGTTGGTGCTCTGGAGAACCTGCTGGGCAAACGGGTGTTGGTGGCACTGCCGTATATCGAGACGCGGGCCGATGTGGCCAGGCGCAAACGCTGGCGTAACCGCTTGATCGTGGCGGCCTTGGCGCTGGCGGCTATCATGATAGTGCTGGTGCACGTGTACTACATGCCACTGGATGTGCTGCTGTACAAAGTCATGTCGCGGTTCGTATAGGGAATGCAGTGATGGACAGGACCAAGCCGGCTGTTGGCAACACTATTCATCAGGTCACACCGGGTACTCCTCAGCCGCTGTCGCCGGCCCCTGGCACGGCGCTGGCGGAGGTGCCGGGGCAGTTCGATTACGTCAACACCAAGGTGGTGCCGCTGCATCCAGACCACCTGGAGCGCAACCGCATTGTGGCGTTCAACAAGAACTCGAACATGAACGGGCCGATCGACCTTTTGCGCACCCAGGTGCTGCGGCTGATGGACGAGAACGGCTGGCGCACCCTGGCCATCACCTCGCCCACGCCGGAGGCAGGCAAAACCGTGTTGGCGGTCAACCTGGCCATGAGTATTGCCCACCACACCACCAAGACCGCCTTGCTGGTGGACTTCGACCTGCGCCGGCCCAAGGTAGGGAGCACATTGGGGCTGCCGATGGAGCATGCACTGAATGAGTTCCTGAACGACAAGTCGCCACTGCAGGACTGCCTGGTCAACCCGACCTTGCCGCGCTTCGTGGTGCTGCCGACCCGGGTGCCGGTGCCGTTGTCGACCGAGGTGTTGTCGTCGCCCAAGGTGAGTAACCTGATTGGCGAGTTGCGCAACCGCTACGAGTCGCGCATCTGCATTTTCGACCTGCCGCCGTTGCTGAGCTCCGACGACGCGATCACCGCCATACCCAAGTTCGATTGTGTATTGCTGGTGGTGGCCAATGGCATGAACAACAAGAAAGAAATCGAGGACTGCCTGCACCACCTGGCAGGGGTCAACCTGATTGGTACGGTGTTGAACAAGGCTGACGAACAGCCGCGTACCTATTACTGAGGCGACGCTAAAGTACCGCGGGTGAACCCGCCCCCACAACGGGCGGTGCCGATCCGCGTTAGGTAGCCATCACCGACCAGTGTAGGAGCGGGTTTACCCGCGAATGCGGTGGCGGCTGCAATGGTGAATGGTCAGGAAATCTTGCCGGCAGGTCCGGCCTCATCGCGGGTGAACCCGCTCCTACGACGGGTGATGCCGATCCGAGATATGTCGCCACCATCGACCCGCAAATGCGGTGGCGGGTGCAACGATGAATGGCTAGGGAATTTTGTCGGCAGGCCCGGCCTCTTCGCGGGTGAACCCGCTCCTACGACGGGCGATGTTGATCCGAGATATTTCGCCACCATCGACCCGCGAATGCGGTGGCGGGTGCAACGGTGAATGGCCAGGGAATTTTGCCGGCAGGTCCGGCCTCTTCGCGGGTGAACCCGCTCCTACGACGGGCGATGTTGATCCGAGATATTTCGCCACCATCGACCCGCAAATGCGGTGGCGGGTGCAACGATGAATGGCCAGGGAATTTTGCCGGCAGGTCCGGCCTCTTCGCGGGTGAACCCGCTCCTACGACGGGCGAGGTTGATCCGAGATATTTCGCCACCACCGACCCGCGAATGCGGTGGCGGGTGCAATGGTGAATGGCCAGGGAATTTTGTCGGCAGGTCCGGCCTCTTCGCGGGTGAACCCGCTCCTACGACGGGCGATGTTGATCCGAGATATTTCGCCACCATCGACCCGCAAATGCGGTGGCGGGTGCAACGATGAATGGCCAGGGAATTTTGCCGGCAGGTCCGGCCTCTTCGCGGGTGAACCCGCTCCTACGACGGGTGATGTTGATCCGAGATATTTCGCCACCACCGACCCGCGAATGCGGTGGCGGGTGCAACGATGAATGGCCAGGGAATTTTGCCAGCAGGTCCGGCCTCTTCGCGGGTGAACCCGCGCCCACAACGGGCCGTGCCGATCCGGGTTAGGTAGCCATCACCGACCAGTGTAGGAGCGGGTTTACCCGCGAATGCGGTGGCGGCTGCGATGGTGAATGGCCAGGAAATCTTGCCGGCAGGTCCGGCCTCTTCGCGGGTGAACCCGCGCCCACAACGGGCCGTGCCGATCCGGGTTAGGTAGCCATCACCGACCAGTGTAGGAGCGGGTTTACCCGCGAATGCGGTGGCGGCTGCAATGGTGTATGGCCAGGAAATCATGCCGGCAGGTCCGGCCTCTTCGCGGGTGAACCCGCTCCTACGACGGGCGGTGTCGCTGTGGCTAACGACGAACGCGGCCCGTGCTGTTCACGGCTGCCGCCCCTGGCGTATGGCCCAGGGGTACTGCAACTCCCACTGCCACGCATGCCGGACGATCTGCTCCAACGCGGCGAACTCCGGCCGCCAGCCCAGCACTTGCAACGCTCTGCTGGCATCGGCCACCAACCGCGGCGGGTCGCCGGCGCGGCGGGGGGCCTCCAGTGTGTCGATCTGTCGCCCGGTTACCTCACGCGCCATATCGATCACCTGCTGCACCGAAAAGCCCAGGCCATTGCCCAGGTTGAACGCAGTACGCTCCCCACCCGCCAGCAGGTAGTCCACCGCCAACGCATGCGCCGTGGCCAGGTCCGACACATGCACATAATCGCGAATACAGGTGCCGTCCGGGGTGTCGTAGTCGCGGCCAAACACCGTGACCGCCTCGCGCCGCCCCGATGCCGCCTGCAGGATCAACGGGATCAGGTGGGTTTCCGGCTCATGCCGCTCACCCAACTGGCCCTCGGGGTCGGCCCCGGCAGCGTTGAAATAGCGCAGGCAAACCGACTTCAAACCATAGGCACGGTCAAAGTCCTCGAGAATCTGCTCGACCATCCATTTGCTCAAGCCATAGGGGTTGATTGGCTGCTTGCCATGCGCTTCGTCAATAGGCACATACAGCGGGTTGCCATACACCGCAGCGCTCGACGAAAACACCAGGTACTTGATGCCGGCGTTGACCATGGCCTGCAGCAGCGCAAGGGTGGCAGCCACATTGTTCTGGTAATACTTGCCGGGTGCGCTGACCGATTCACCCACTTGAATGAACGAGGCAAAGTGAAACACCGCGTCGAAACGCACAACACCGAACAACACATCCAGTGCGGCTTCGTCGGCAATGTCGAGCTTGGCCCATTGAACCCCGGGGCCAGGTGAAACCAGGTCCGCCACCACCACCTCATGACCGGCGCCCTGGAGGTGCTTGACCATGTGTGAGCCAATGTAGCCGGCGCCACCGACAACCAGGCATTTCATGCGCACCCCCTGTGACCTGCTGTTTTAGCGACGCAGTGAATCGAGCGTAGATGGCCATGTGCCCTATTTCAAGAACAGCCAGTTGGACATGTAGCTGCCGTCGAAGGTCAGGGTGTAGTGCCCGTTGTCGTAGGCCACAGGCAGCGCCTTCAACTGCGCCTGTGCATCGCGGGCGTACAGCTTCAGGCCGGCAGGCGCCTGGATGGTCAGGCGGCCTTCCAGCGGCTCGACATTGAACGGTGTCTTGTCATCGGGCTTGGGCATGGCCCGGGTGCCCAGCGACACCAGCAGGTCCCGCGACTGCCCCAGCGGTTTGTCGTCCAGGCTCTGCACCACGACACTGGCATACGGCGTAGTCGCCTGCACCTGCACAGCGCCCAGGCTGATCGAACGCCCCCCCAGCCAGCCGGTGGCAGCCTGGGTGAGCGGCGTGTCGATGGTGTAAAGGCCTTGTTGCCAGTTACGCCTGAGCTCGCCCGTGTCGGTGGTCGATTCGCTGGCATCCGCTGGCAACAGCGATTCATCGGGGTCTTGCAGCACGTGCGCGCCGCTTGGGATGGCAGAAGGTTTCAGCCAGGGCAGTTGCGGCGTTTGCGGCAGGGCGATCTGCAAGCGGCCCTTTTCCATGGCAGTACGCAGCAGTGGTGAATTGCGCGGGGTGATTTCCTGGTTGTACAGGGTGGCTGCCGTCGGGGCGAACACATAGTCGGTAGTGGCCGGCTTCACGTCGCCGCGGCGGTAGAGCAGGGCGGCAGCGGGCAGGGTGGCGAGCATGCCAGGGTCGTTGTAGGCGTGCCAGTTGTCTGCCGTGCGCCAACCCGGGTTGAACGCCTGTTGGCTGTAGGCATATTGCAGCAGGGCGTCCCAGCCTTGGTGGTTGGCGGTAGCGGCCACGTACAGTGGCAGCGAGTGACGGTCTGGCAGCGGGAACGGCTCGGCGTTCCACTCGGTGACGGTCAGTGGCTTGCCGACCACCTGGGCGGCGCCGATCCAGTCGATCATGCCGTCGCTGGTCAGCGGGTTTTTCTCCAGTTGACCCATGTCCCCATAGCTATGGGCGTCGATCACATCGCCAACACTCAGTGCCGGCAGCGCACTCAGGCCGTTGCCGCCCCAGGTGCTGGTGGTGGCGATCGGCACTTTCACGCCCACGCTGCGCAGGTGGGCGATCATGTCGGCATTGAAGCGCTGCTCCAGGTCGTTGAGGAACAGCTTCGATGGCCCATGCTCCCAGGCGCGCCAAGTCAGGTCGGCGGGCAGGTCGTACTGTTTGGCGAAGGCCTTGGCGGCAGCCATGTAGCGTTCGCTGTGGCGCGGCACATCCTTGTTCGGCATCAGGGCATTGCCGTAGTGCTGAGTCAGGTCGTTCTCGTTGGTGATCAACACGGCGGCAATGGCCGGGTCGTCTTTGTAGGCCAGCCCCGTGTATGGGTTGACGTGGGTCAGGTACTGTTCGGCGAAGCGTTTCATTGCCTGCTGGATACTGCGGTTGACGTAGGCGTAGCCCTTCAGGTCGATGCGCGCTTCGCCTTTGGCCAGTTCGTCGAAGTCTTCGATATTGTCGTTGGCAGTGAGCGCCCGCTGCACATGCATGTCCAGCCAGATGTAGATGCCCTCGTCCTTGAGTGCTTTGATCCACAGGTCCAGCTTGCGCAGCGATTCGGCGCTGAGCTGCTGGGTGTCGCGCACCAAGGTACCGTCGCCAAACACATTGGGGCTGACCCAGGGTGAATCGTGATGATGCAGGCGGACCAGGTTGAAACCCAGGGCCGACAAGCGTTTGGCCTGCTGGCGGATCTCCTCGTCGGGGCTTTTGAACAACGCATAGGCCGACAGGTTGGTGCCCCAGAACCGCACGGCGGTGTTGTCGGCAAACACCAGTTGCTCGCCGACCGCCTTGACGAAGCCACGCTTGCCAGCGGGTTTTTCTGCTGCGTTGAGGAACGACAAATCTACCGGCGCGCTGCGCCAGTCCAACTGGTCGTCTGGCCAGCTGGCCGGGTCGGCCAGGCCGAAGCGTTCGGTGGCTGTGGGTGCGAGCTCGATGTCCCCGGTCAGGTTGAGCACGGCCTTGAGCTGTTGCTTGCCGGCAGTGATCGGGTCCTGGTACAGAAACGCGCGCAGCTCAGACGGGTTGCCACGCTCGAAATACACTTTGTCCAAGGGCGGCTCGAAGCGCATTTCGATGCGCCGGCCCTGCTCGGCGTTGCCCCACCACCAGCCGCGGTTGCCTGGCAGCAATTGCGGGGCGCCCATGGCCCCGGTGACCTGCGCAGGGTCGAACTGGAACACCATGCCGCCCCCCATCACCCCGGCCTTGCGGCTGTGTGCATCGAGGTCGAAGGTCCAGCTCAGCGTTTGCGCCTGCTCCTTGCGGATATCCGCGGCCAGGTCGAAGTCCAGTTCCTTGTTCTTGCCCAGCAGGGTGTAGTGGTACGGCCCGTTGACCTTGAGGTCGGTGTAGAAGCCGGTCCAGCTCCAGTTGGCGGCCCAGAAATCGAACTTGGCTTTCATCACCGGGCCGCCACCACGGCTTACGGTGGGCAGGCCAGTGTGCTCGTCGACACTGACCTGCCAGGCAGACGCCCAACCTGGCAATGGCAGCAAGGCCAGGCTGGCGAAGGCCGAAAGGCGGATGAAACCACGCAGGGCGAGCGCATTCATGAACATTACCTGGGTTGGAGGTCGGGTTCGGCCAGTGCCACCGCGGGGCTGGCATGCAGCCGCCGCACCATCTGGGTGTAGGCCACGCCCAGACCGGCGATCGACCAGTACACCACGGGGATGAAGGTGATACTGCTGACGGTGAAGATGATCACCAGAATGCCGATCAGCGTTGCCAGCAACACGCGGCCGAGCTGTCGTCGTTCGTCGTCCTTGTCCGGGAAGCTGCGCATCGCCTTGCGGATACCGTGCAGCACCACGGCAAAGAACGCCACGAACAGGCCAAGCCCGACCAGCCCCACGCGCAGTGCCAGGTTGATGTAGGTGTTGACGATGTCGATGATGCCTTCACCCTGGATCATCGCCTGCATTTCCGGGGTGTTGCGGAAGTCGAACGAGCCGAACAGCGGATTGCGCTGGATGACGATCCACGAGTTGTCCATCAGCCGCTCGCGGTAGGTGATGTTTTCCTTTTCGATATTGCCGATGTAGGGCAGCAGGTCCAGCACCTTGTCACCGCCCGGCACCACCGTCAGCAACGGCAGCGCCAGCATGCCGGCCGCCCCCAGCAGCGCCAGGCGCCTGACCGCACCTTTGCCCAGCGCGATGAACACCACCACGATGACCACTGCGCCAATCCACGGCCCACGGGACAACGGCGCGAACAGGCCGGCCGCCAGCAGCAGGGCGCCCATGGCCCTGTGCAAGGGCCGCTGCACGTAACCCTGCACGAACAGGAACAGGCCGATCGCCACGCTCATCACATAGCCCAGTGCAATCGCCTGACCGGTGGTGACACTTGCCCGCAGGGCGCCGCCACGGCTCAGGTAGCCCGACATGCTCCAAGGCACGCCCATGGCATCGACCAAGGCGCTGTACAGCAACCAGTGGCGCACGTATTCGGCGACCGCGATCAGGGCCATGACGAAGGAGGTGAGCACGAACGCCAGCATCGCGTCCTTGAAGTCGCTGAGCTGGCGCAGGCCACGGCTCGCCACGTAGTACGGCAGGAATACGTCGACATACAGGTACAGGGCCTGGCGCAAGGTATCGGTCAGGGTGGTCTCGCGCAGGTACAGCACGCTCATCAGCACCAGCCCGGCGGCCAGCAGCCGGTCGGCCCAGGTGCGCCCAAAGCGCACGCTGTCGGGGTGCCGGCGCAGCTCCAGCGCAGCCGGCAGCAGCACGCACAGCGTCAGCAGGCGAATGTGGTTCAGGTCGACCAGGTAATTGACAACGCCGAAGCCCGGCACTTGCACCGAGGCCGGCGGGATCAGGAACAACAGCATGTAGAACAGCGCCATGGGGTTGTGCTCGCGGCGCCGTGCCAGCAACAGGATGGCCGCACCCGCGCCCAGGTACAGCCAGAAGCTGTGCGAGACGAACGCCAGCACGGTAAGCAGGAACCACAAATTGCGCCGGCGCTTGTAATCGCTGAGCGGAATCAGGTCGGTGGCTGGCCGCCGCGCCAACAGGAAGACCACGCTCGCCAGAAACAGAATGACGATCAACGCACGAAAATGTTCAGGCATCGGCTATGTGCACCTTTCCTTCGGTGGGCAAACGGCGGCTGCCCTGTCGCGCAACTAAACTGTCTTCGGGCGAGTGGCAACGCCGGCCGGGCTCCCAAGACGCCGCCAGGCAGTGAGGCGCTGAGTTGCGGGCCAGGGCACTAGCATCGTGGCTAATTGAAACTATAGTGACTTTTAGCCAATCAGTCAGAGAATGAATTCATGCCGTCGATTGATGTGTCAGCCTCCGCGAGCCTGCGCAAGCGGGCCATGCGGGCCGGGTCGTGGAACCTGGTCTCGCAGGTGGCTTCACAGGTCATGCGCCTTGGCGGCAACCTCATCATGGCGCGGCTGTTGCTGCCGGAAATGTTCGGCGTCATGGTCATCGCCACCACCGTTTCGGTCCTTCTGCATCTGCTGTCCGATGTTGGCCTGCGCCAGAACATCATCCAGAGCCACCGTGGCGACGACCCGGACTTTCTCAATACGGCGTGGACCGTGCAGATCATCCGCGGCTTCGTGCTGTTCGCCCTGACGCTGCTGCTGGCCCTGGCGGCCTGGGTGGCGCAGTACCAGCAGTTGTGGCCGGCAGACTCCACCTATGCCGCCCCAGTGCTGCCAATGGTGCTGGCGGTTACCGGCCTGTCGGCGCTGATATGGGGCTTCCAATCCACCAAGATCGATGTTGCGGTGCGTACCTTCCAGCAGAAGCGCGTGACGCTGGTCGACCTGGCCTCGCAACTGGCCGGGCTGGTGGTGATGCTGGTACTGGGCGTGCTGACCCACTCGATCTGGGCCCTGGTCATCGCGGGCCTGGTCTCGGCGGTGGCCTGGACTGTGCTGGGTCACACCGCGCTGGAGGGCCCGCGCAACCACTTGCGCTGGGACCGTACGGCACTCACCGAACTGATCGTGTTCGGCCGCTGGATCCTGTTGTCGTCGATGGTCGGCGTACTGGCCATGTACGGTGACCGTATCTGGTTTGGCGCCAGCATGTCGGCGGCGCAATTGGGGGTGTACTCCATCGCCGTGCTCATCCTTGGCGCGGTTCAGACGGCGCTGATGAAGATCGTCGGCGCCGTGGCGCTGCCAGCGTTTAGCGAGGCGGCCAGGGCCGACGACAAAGCGCGGCTGAAGACCCTGTATTACCGCTTCCGTTTGCTTGTCGACCTGCTGGTGCTGTTCATTTGCGGGGGCTTCCTCACAGCCAGCCCGCTGCTGATTGGCTGGATGTACGATGACCGCTACCAGGAAGCTGGCCAAATGCTGGCGATTCTTTCGCTGTCCTTCATCGTATTGCGCTATACCTTGGCTCATCAGGTATGGATTGCGTTGGGCCTCACCAAGTACCAGGCCATGGACAACATCATCCGCCTGGTTTCGCTGTGGGGGCTCCTGCCGCTGTTGCTGGCGCTGGGAGGTGTGCAATGGGCGATCTGGGGGGTGGCCCTGCACACGGTGCCGACGCTGGTACTGGTTGTTCATGTCAATCGCAAGCTGGGCATCTTCAGCCTCAAACGTGAGCTGGTGGTGCTACCGATGCTGCTGGTGGGGGCGCTGTGCGGGGCGTTGCTCACGGCCTTCTTCAACTGGCTGTAGGGCTGCGTGCTGGGTGTAACTTTCATGGGGACAGGTCACAGGATCATGGGGAAGCTCACTTTTTGTACTGCGCAGTTGGGTCGTAGAGGCTTTCTCCAGAGTTGCGTGCTGCTGGGCGTGGGCAGCGCGGCGTTCGGCGCCACGGCGGTGTTTGCTGGCAAACCGGTTGAGAAACCAGGGTTCGTGGTGATCAACGGCTGGGTACTGCCGTCCCGCTATTTTCGGAACCAGCCAGCATGATCCAGGACTATGAGCAGCAGAAGACGCTGCGCGACAACTATGATTTCTGCATCATCGGGGCTGGCCCTGCGGGGATCACCCTTGGCCTGCGCCTGGCGGCAGCCGGCTGGAACGTGTTGCTGGCCGAAGGTGGGGGGCGTGAGTACGCCCCGCATTCGCAAGCCCTGTACGCCTGCCCCTCGACCGGCCTTGAGCTGTATGCCGAGGAAACCCGCCTGCGTTACCTGGGCGGCACGTCCAACCATTGGGCCGGCCGGTGTCGGCCCTTCACGGCTTCCGACTTCGCTGTGGCCCCACCGGGTGAGTTGCCGGGTTGGCCGATTGCCTATGCGGAGATCGAGCCCTACCTGCCGGTGGCCATGGATATCGTCGACCTGCCCCCCGGGGCAGATTTTCGGGCACTGAACACCGCGCTCGAGGGTGGCGACTTCGAAGCTGACCGTTTCCTGCTCAGCACCCCGACCCGCTTTGCCCAGAAATACGCCACGGCGCTGGAGCAGACCAAGGGCCTGGACCTGTTCATCAATTGCAACTGCGTGGACCTGGAATTCGACCAGGCATCCGGCCACCTGGCGGCGGTGGTGCTGTCGGACTACCAGCGCAATCGCCAGCGTTTGGTGGCCCGCAACTTCATCCTGGCCACGGGGGCCATCGAGAATGCCCGACAGTTGCTGAACAGCCAGTCCCTGGTGGCTGCGGGGGTGGTCAACAAGGAAGGCCTGGTTGGCGCGTGCTTCATGGAGCACCTGAACATCGAGATGGGCACCTTCATCCTTAAGTCCGGGCAAGACCCGGAGCCACGCCAGTACTACACCACCGATGCCTTCCTCGCCGAATACCAGGCCGGCAAAGGTAACGTCACCACAGCCTTGTTGGCCGATGTGCAAACCTATGGCCGCACTGCCGAGGTCAAGCATTTTCTCGAGAACCTGGCCTGCGACATGGGGATTTCCAGCAAGATCGAGTTCGTGGCCAAGTTCAGCTGCCCCGGTGACGGCGTGATCAGTACCATGATCGAGCAGTTCCCCAACCTGCACAGCCGCATTTCGCTGCTCGACGAGCACGACGCGCTGGGGGTGCCGAAGGTCAGCGTAAACTGGGTGCTCAGTGCCGATGACCGCCACACCATCAAGTGCATCGGTACCGAGCTGGCCAAGCAGTTCGCTGACACGGGCCTGGGCTTCGTCAAACTCAACGAGTTTGTCTATGACACCTCGATACCGCTGAAAATGGCGCCCCATGCCCACCACATGGGTACCACGCGCATGGCCGCGTCTGCGCAAACGGGCGTCGTGGACGGCAACTGCCGTGTGTTCGGCACGCAAAACCTGTATGTCGCCGGCAGCAGTATTTTTGCCAAGGGCGGCGCCTCCAACCCGACCATGCCGCTGTTGCAGTTCGCCGTGCGGCTGGCCGACCACCTTGACGCGAAGATGAGGACGGAAAGCGGCGCCGCCGCGTGAACCATGTTGTACACAGGTTGAGTGCGTAGTGGTCAGCATCTAGAAGAACGAGACCGCATCGCCTCAGGGCATTCGAGCCGTATTGATCGCGAGGCCAGGAAGGATGATGGGATGGATACGCAAGGCAGTGGCACATTACGCACATGCAACCGGGCGCGGAGGCACGTTCTACCGCCGGTTCTGCAGGCCGTCGGGGCTGGAGTGGGGCGCCTACCTCAAACGCTGGGGCAACTTTCACTCGGTAGGCGACAATTTCTTCGTCAATGCCGGCTGCAAGTTCCTCGACCCGTCACTGGTGCGTATCGGCAACAGCGTGGGGTTGTCCGACTGCACGTTGATCGGCCACGACGGGGTGGTCTTGCTGATCGAACACCGGTTTGGCAAGCACCTTGATTCGGTCGGGTTCATCGACATCAAGGACAACTGCTTCATCGGCCACGGCGCGATCATCATGCCGCGGGTGACCATCGGCCCCGAGTCCATTGTCGCGGCAGGGGCGGTGGTCACCAAGGACGTGCCACCGGGCACTGTCTACGGCGGCAACCCGGCCGTGTTCATCTGCACCACCGAGGCGCTGGTCAAACGGGTCGAGGCACGCTGCGAAGCCTACCCGTGGATCGACCTGATCAAACAGCGCGACGGCGCCTACGACCCCACGGTTGAGCCGCAACTGATGGCGCAGAGGCGCCAGTACTTCTTCGGGGATGGCAATAATGGCTAGCAAACCGGTCGACGTGATGGTGGTCAATTTCAACACCGCCGGGTTGCTGCAGCCAATGTTCGATGCCTTGCGCCGTGCAGGCAGCGAACACCTGGCCAGTTACCTGGTGGTGGACAATGCCTCCGTCGACGACTCGCTGCAGCGCATGGCCGAGGTTTGCCCGGAAGCAGTGTTGCTGAGCAACAAGCACAACGTGGGTTTTGGCCGCGCCAACAACCAGTTGCTGGCCCACCTGCAAGGCAAGTATGCATTGTTGCTGAACACCGATGCGTTCGTGGCTGCCGATTCCCTGCAAAAAACCGTCGACTACATGGATGCTCACCCGGACTGCGGTGTGTTGGGGGTACGCCTCGAAGGCCGTGAGGGTGACCTGCAACCCAGCTGCCGCTATTTTCCCACGCCGCTGAACGTCTTCGTCGGGCGTACTGGCCTAGGGCGCCTGTTCCCTGGGCTGAAAATGGTCGACGACATGGACTGGGACCACGCTTCGGTCCGCGAATGCGACTGGTTGCCCGGGTGCTTCTACCTGGTACGCCGCGAAGTCCTGGACCAGGTAGGCCTGTTCGATCCGCGCTACTTTCTTTATTACGAGGAAGTCGACCACTGCAAGCGGGTCAAGCAGGCCGGCTGGAAAGTGGTGTTCTACCCACATACGACGGTGGTCCACATAGGGGGTGAAAGCTCCAAGTCAGTCACCGAGCTGGAAGCTGCCAGCCGGCAGATTTCCGCTTACCAGATCGAGAGCGAGCTGCTGTATTTCCGCAAGCATCATGGCTTGGCCGGGCTGGCGTTGCATATGCTGCTGGTGACCGTGGGCGACCTGGTGCTGGCACTCAAAGCGCTGTTGAAACGACGCGGCCGGGGCGCGATACAGGCCTGCTGGCGTCATTGCCGGGCGACCTGGTCACTGCTGTTGCAGACCCGTTACGCCAGCCAACCGACAAGGTAGCTACCGTCATGTTCGAGAATATTCGCGCCGACCTGCGGGCCCATGGTGGCGACTGGGGCGCCCAAGGCTTCTGGGTATTGCTGGTGTACCGCTTCGGCCGCTGGCGCTACGGCGTGCGCCCGGCGCTGCTGCGCAAGCTGTGCTCACTGGTGTACAAGGTGCTGTTCAAATTCGTGCAGATCATCACCGGGGTGGAATTGCCTTGCGAGGCGGTGATCGGCCGCAATTTCGTCATCGACCATTTCGGTGGCATCGTGGTCAGCGGCTACGCCCGGTTCGGCGACGACTGTCGCATCCGCAACGGCGTGGTAGTCGGCCTGAAAAATGTCGACGAGCCCATTGCCCCGGTGTTCGGCAACAACGTCGACATCGGTACGGGCGCCAAGATACTGGGCAGCATTCGCATCGGCAACAACGTGATCATTGGTGCCAATGCCGTGGTGCTGGTGGATGTGCCAGATAACTCCCTGGCTGTCGGCGTACCGGCAGTCATCAAGGCCCGGCACCTGGTCGCCCCGGTGGCGGTCGAGTGAGGCCCTTGGCGATGCAGACCGGCGTGGTGGTCATTGGCCGCAACGAGGGCCAGCGGTTGGAGCGCTGCCTGCGCTCGCTGGGCCATGGGGCCGACAAGGTCGTGTATGTAGACTCGGGCTCCAGCGACGGTTCGCAACAACTGGCCGCTGCCTTGGGCGTCGAGGTGCTGGCGTTGGACATGGGCACCCCGTTCACCGCGGCAAGGGCGCGTAACGAAGGCTTTTCCGTGTTGCAGCGGTTGCTGCCCGCCATGCACTGGGTGCAGTTCGTCGATGGCGACTGCGAAGTGGATGCCCGCTGGCTGGCCACCGCCCAGGCGTTTCTGGCCGCACACCCCGCGGTGGCGGTGGTGTGTGGCCGGCGCCGCGAACGCTTCGCGCAGCGCTCGGTGTACAACCTGTTGTGCGACCTGGAATGGGACACCCCGATCGGCGAGGCCAAGGCCTGCGGCGGTGATGCGTTGATGCGGGTAGACGCTTTCACCGCCGTGAGCGGTTTTCGGCCTGACCTGATCGCCGGGGAAGAACCGGAGCTGTGCGTGCGCTTGCGCGCCAAGGGCTGGAAAATCTGGCGCCTGGATGCCGAGATGACCTTGCACGACGCCGACATGACCCGGTTCAGCCAATGGTGGCGGCGCAGCCTGCGTGCCGGGCATGCCTACGCCGAGGGCGCCTATCTGCACGGGCAGCCGCCCGAGCGGCACTGGTTGCGCGAGTCGCGCCGGGCCTGGGTGTGGGGCCTGGGCATTCCGGTGTCGATCGTGCTGGCCTGCCTGCTGGTGGGCGGCTGGGGCTTGGGGTTGTTGTTGATCTACCCGTTGCAGGCCATGCGCCTGGCGCAGCGGGGCAACAGGTCGCCGCGCGAAAACTGGCTGCAGGCCGTGTTTCTGGTACTGGGCAAGTTCCCCGAAATGCTCGGCCAGCTGAAGTTTCTGCGCCACCGCCTGGCGGCTGGCAAAGCGGCTTTGATCGAGTACAAGTGAGAGAGGCCCATGATGCTCGGCACCCTCGTGAAAAGCGTGTTTACCCTGCAACCCGGTTACTCGTTGCGGGCATTGCACAACAAGTACAAGCTGAGCCTGCAGATGGCCAGGCATTGGCCGCAGCTGGACACCTTCATGCAGCGCCTGACCGCGGCACTGGGCCAGCCGGGGGTGCAGCAGTTGGGCGTTGACTGCATCGGTGTCGTGCAATGGCCCTATATCAGCCAGCACTGGGAGGCGCCGCAGCGCCTCGATGCAGTGGCCTCGCACTTCGAGCTGGTGGCCCGGCATTTTCCTGGGCTGTTGCTGTTGGGCCGGGACGACAGCCTTGCCCTGTGTGACCTTGGTCGCTATTCGCCGGGCTGCTGCCTGGTGCTCGACCGGCCGATCTGGTTCAAGCGCGAAGGCGAGCTGGTGGTCAACCTGTTCCAGGGTGACCTGCGTGTGGCGTCCCTGGCGTTCACCCTGTGCCAGGGGCCGGCCGGCATCGGTTTGTACATCGGCGCAGTGCAGGGCATCCATAAAGGCATCGACAGCGACACCTCGCTGGCCATCTACCGCGACCTGACCAAAGACTTCGAGGGGTTGCGACCGCGCAGCTTGCTGCTGGAGGCGTTGAAGTGCCTGGCCAGAACGTTGGGGGTCGCCCGGTTGTATGCCGTGAACGATGCCAGCCGGCATCACCGCCACGCTTATTTTGGCCGTGACAAGGGCCAGGAGCTGGCGGCCAACTACGATGCTATCTGGCAGGAGCATGGTGCCAGCGCTTCGGAGCATGCCGATTTCTACAGCCTGCCATTGGCGCCGGCGCAGCGTGCCGAGGCCGACATTCCGGCAAAGAAACGGGCGATGTATCGCCGTCGCCAGGCATTGCTCGACGATGTATTCACCCGCTTGCAAGCAGCTTTGCCAAGCAATGGTGCCAACCTTGGACTACAAGGAACACAGGGGGATGCATTTGCTGTGAGTGCATCGGCAGTAGGCAGGCCGCCGGTAGTCGACAGCCTGAAGTAAAGGTTGCCTGGGGCGGTTGGTCATCAAGCGGGTTTGGATCTGGGTTCATATGCGCATTGCTTATTTCATCAATCAGTACCCGAAGGTCAGCCACAGTTTTATCCGCCGCGAGATCCTGGCGCTGGAGCGCCAAGGGGTAGAGGTGCAGCGCCTGGCACTGCGTGGTTGGGACGCCGAGGTGCAGGATGCCGAGGACGTGGCCGAGCGGGGCAAGACCCGCTACGTGCTGCAAGGCGGGCTGAAACAGCTGTTGCGGCCCATGTGGCAGGTGTTGCGCGCGCAGCCACGGCGCTTTGGCCGGGCGCTGTGGCTGGCACTGCGGCTTGGCCGCCGGGCGGACCGCGCCTGGCCCTACCACCTGGTGTATCTGGCCGAAGCCTGCCAGGTGCTGCAGTGGCTGCAGGCAGGGCAGGCGCAGCATGTGCACGCGCACTTTGGCACCAACTCTACCGAAGTGGTCATGCTGGCCAACATGCTGGGCGGGCCCGCCTACAGTTTCACCGTGCACGGCCCCGAAGAGTTCGACAAGCCGCAGTTCCTGCACCTGGGGGAAAAGGTCCGGCGCGCCGCTTTTGTCGCGGCGGTCAGCTCGTATGGGCGCAGCCAGCTGCTGCGCTGGGTGGCCCACGAGCACTGGGCCAAGGTCAAGGTGGTGCATTGTGGGCTGGAGCGCGCGTTCCATGCGGTGCCTGCGGTAGAGGCGCCCGCGGCGCCACGCCTGGTGTGCGTTGGGCGCCTGTGTGAGCAGAAAGGCCAGTTGTTGCTGCTGGAGGCCGCGCGCCGGCTGGCGGCCCAGTCGCAGGCTTTTGAGCTGGTGCTGGCCGGTGACGGTGAAATGCGCGAGCAGATCGAGGCCTTGATTGCCCGCCACGGCCTGCAGCAGCACGTACGCATTACTGGCTGGATCAGCAGTGCACAGGTGCGCGACGAGATCCTCGCTGCCCGCGCTCTGGTATTGCCCAGCTTTGCCGAGGGCCTGCCGGTGGTGATCATGGAGGCCATGGCCTTGCGCCGCCCGGTGCTGACCACGTTTGTTGCCGGGATCCCGGAACTGGTCAGGCCCGGCGAGAACGGCTGGCTGTTCCCCGCAGGCGCGGTGGACGAGCTGGCAGCGGCCATGGCCGAGTGCCTGGCGCAACCTGCCGAGGTGTTGCAGCGCATGGGCCAGGCGGCCTACGAACGGGTACTGCAACGGCACGACATCGACACCGAGGCGGCCAGGCTGGCCGGCTACTTCAAGGCATTCGCATGATAAGTGTATTAGCGTGGTTGCTGGGCCTGCTGACGGTCATCGTCCTGGTGCCGGTGTTGGTGTTTTCGCTGCAGGTATTGCTGGCTTGCCTGCCCGCACGCAGGCCGCCACCGTGCACCACGGCGCGGCCAACGCTTGCGGTGCTGGTGCCGGCGCACAACGAGGCCTCGATCATCCAGGCCAGCCTGGCGAGCATCGTGCCGCAACTGCTCGAGGGTGACCGCTTGCTGGTAGTGGCCGACAACTGTTCCGACACCACGGCGCAGCTGGCCCGCGAAGCGGGGGCCGAAGTGGTGGAGCGGTATGACGCCCAGCTGCGCGGCAAAGGCTATGCCCTGGACTTCGGCGTGCGCCATCTGGCGCGCCAGCCCCCTGAGGTGGTGATCGTGGTGGATGCCGATTGCCAGGTCGGCGAGGGCGCCATCGATATCCTGGCTCGGCGTTGCCGTGAAACGGCGCGCCCGGTGCAGGCGCTGTACCTGATGCGGGCACCCGTAGGGGCCGGGCTGAAAGTGCAGGTCGCCGAATTTGCCTGGCGGGTGAAGAACCTGGTTCGCCCGCGTGGCTGGGCGCGGTTGGGCTTGCCTTGCCAGTTGATGGGCGCCGGCATGGCCTTCGGCTGGCACGACCTGCGCCAGGTCAACCTGGCCAACGGCCATCTGGTCGAGGATGTGAAACTCGGGCTGGATCTTTGCCAGCAAGGCAAGCCACCGCTGTTCTGCCCCGAAGCCTTGGTGACCAGCCAGTTCCCGCTCAGCCCGCAAGGCCTCAACAGCCAGCGTACGCGTTGGGAGCACGGCCACTTGGGGTTGATGCTGACCGATGGGCCCAAGCGGGCGCTGGCTGCCATCACCCAGCGCAATGGTGCCCTCGCGGCGATGACCCTGGACCTGGTGGTATCACCCTTGGCGTTGCTGGTGTTGGCGCTGCTGGGGTTCAACCTGCTGACCTGGCTGGTTTACCTGGTAACCGGGCTGGTGGCACCTGCAGGGTTCGCCCTGCTGGGGCTGGGGTTACTCGGCGTGGCGGTGGTGGTGGCCTGGGCGCGCTTCTGTCGGGAGCTGATACCATTCTCGGTGTTGCTGTACGCACCGTTCTACGCAGCCAGGAAAATCCCCCTCTACCTGGGCTTTCTGATCAAGCGCCAGGTCGAATGGGTGCGCTCGAAACGGGATGACGACTGATGAGCCAGCGGCAATGGCAGCAACGCTGGGGGCGCCTGGTCGGGCAGCTGCATGTGGTCGCCGACGAAAGCGCCGTGCAGCGCCTGCTCGAGCACCTTACAACCCCGAGCAAAGCGACTGTGCTGGGGTTCGTCAATGCCCACGCAATGAACCTGGTGGTGCGCGACGGGGGTTATTGCCAGGCACTGTCGGCAGCCGATGTGTTGCTGCGCGATGGCTCCGGCATGGCGATCCTTTACCGCCGCCTGGGCCTGGAGCCTGGCCTGAACATGAACGGTACCGATTTCATTCCCAGGCTGCTGGCGGCCTACCGGGGGCACAAGGTGGCCTTCTGGGGCACGCGGCAACCCTATCTACGCCAGGCGGTGCAGCACTGCGCCGACACCTTCGGCGTGGCGCCGGTGTCGGTTCACGACGGCTTTGCCACTGTCGATACCTACTTGCAACTGGCGCGCGAGCATCAACCCGAACTGATCGTGCTGGGCATGGGCATGCCCAAGCAGGAAGCGGTCGCCGCACAGTTGGCCGGCATCAGCGGCCCCTGCCTGATCGTGTGTGGTGGGGCGATCCTGGACTTTCTCGGCGGCAAGGTCAGCCGCGCCCCCGGCTGGCTGCGGGCGCTTGGCGGCGAGTGGTTGTATCGGCTGTGGCGTGAGCCCAGGCGCCTGTTCATGCGCTACGTGGTGGGCAACCCGCTGTTTCTGCTGCGCACGTTGCTGTATCGGCGGGCGAGCGCTGCGGCCAGGCGCACGCTGTGAATCGGCCAAAAGCTGTGGCAGCACGTATTCCGGGCCCGCCTGTGGCAGCTGGCTGCTACAGTGATATCAATGGTTTGGATGCTGCGCGCTTCGCCGCGTGCGGCGCTGCATGGCTGTGATTCAAGACTGGTTGTTGGCTGTAAGGCACTTGCCACGCTCCAATTGATGAGGTCTGAAATGGTTTTCGAACCCAGAAGCAGTCGTTCCTTACTCCAGCGCCGAAGCAGTGTCAGCAACGCCATCCAGGCCGGCCTCGACGGCATTGCCGTGACGGGTATCGCCTGGTACCTGATCTATGACCAGTTCGGCTACATCACCTCCGATTACGTGATCATGCTGCTGTTGCTGATCGGCGCACTGGCGGTCATTTATGATCATTACGCGATCTACCGTACCAACGTCGGGCTTTCGATCAAGGCCTTTCGCCTGTTCAAGGCCTGGTCGGCCACGTTCTGCTTTCTGGTGGTCATGGCGTTCCTGACCAAACAGAGCGAAACCTACTCCCGGCTGCTGGTTGGCCAACTGTTCGTCATCGGTTACTTCGCCCAGCTGTTCCTGCACTTCGCCGTGCGTGAGCTGCAGAAGCGTTTCACCGCACATGCACGCCTGGACAATGCCCTGATCATTGGCAATGGTGACCTGGCCAACTTCCTTTACCAGAAAATCAGCAGCAACCCGTGGTTTGGCGAGCGGGTGCTGGGGTGTGTACTGGTCGACAAAGTTGAGCCGCAAGCGGGCGAGGGCGCCGAGGGCAAGCAGCGCCTGCCGGTGCTCGGGCATATTGCCGAGCTTGACGAGCTGGTCGCCCGCCACGGCATCCGCACGGTCTACCTGGTGACCCCGCTGGGCGGCTCGGAAGTGATCAACGACGTATACTTCAAGCTGCTCGACAAGTGTATCGCGGTGAACTGGGTACCGGACATCTTCTCGTTGCGCCTGATCAACCACAGCGTGCGGGAAATTGCCGGCATTCCGGTGCTGACCTTGTCGGAAACCCCGCTCACAGGCATGAGCCTGTTCCTGAAAAACCTCGAGGACCGGGTACTGGCCGCGCTGATCCTGCTGTGTGCGTCGCCGGTATTGCTGGCCGTTGCCCTGGCCATCAAGCTCGACAGCCGCGGCCCGGTGTTTTTCCGCCAGGAACGTACCGGCTGGACGGGTGAGGCGTTTCGTATCTGGAAATTCAGAAGCATGCATGTACACCAGCCCGAAGGCGGTGTGGTGCAGCAGGCCCAGAAGAACGACCCGCGGTTGACCCGGGTTGGGGCCTTCATCCGCCGTACCAGCCTCGATGAACTGCCGCAGCTGTTCAATGTGCTGACCGGCGAAATGTCGCTGGTCGGGCCACGGCCGCATGCCTTGCAGCACGACACCTTGTATTCCCAGGACATCGTGGATTACTTCGCTCGCCACAACATCAAGCCTGGCATGACCGGCCTGGCCCAGGTGCGGGGGTTCCGTGGCGAGACCAAGGACATCGAACAAATGATCCAGCGGGTGGACTCCGACATCGAGTACATCAACAACTGGTCGTTGTGGCTGGATTTCGTGATTCTGGTACGCACGTTGAATGCGTTCACCGGTAAACAGGCCTACTGATTGTCATGCCACAGGTGCAGAACAGGCATCATGCTGTGTTCAACGGGTGCAATTCGCGAAACCCCCGTGCTTCTTCCACCAGCCAGTCATGTACCGCCCGCGCGCCCGGCTGGGTCAACCCGCCGGGCGGGTAATGCACCACGTAGCGTTTGTGGTTGGCGATCGGTACGCCAAACGGCACGATCAGCGCGCCGCGCTCCAGTTCATCGTTGAGTAGCGTGCGCCGGGCAATGGCCACACCGATACCGGCAATCGCTGCTTCGATGGTCAGGTGGTTGCGGTTGAAGGTGTGCCCACGGCGTACGTCCAACCCAGTGGCGCCGATCCCGTCCAGGTAGAACTCCCATTCGGCATATTCCGAACTGCCACGCCAGGCGGTGATGTCGTGCAGCAGCGGGTAGTGCACCAGGTCGGCCGGCCCGTGCAGCGGGGGACGCCCACGCAGCAGTGAGGGCGCGCATACAGGAAATATCTGCTCGTCCAGCAGCGGCGTGGAGAGCATGCCCGGGTAGCTGCCGTCGTTGAGGTCGATGGCCAGGTCGAAGTCGCCCGGGGTCAAGGCCTGGGCACTGTCTTCGGCCACCAGGCGCAGTTCGATGTCCGGGTAGCGCTGCTGGAAACGTGGCAAGCGCGGCGTCAGCCACTTGGCCAGGAACGAGGGGATGGAGCGCACCCGCAACGTGCCACGGATCTCGCCGGCATCCAGGCGTAGCAGCTCTGCCTCGATGCTGCCGTAGGCGTCGGTCACGGTCTGCGCCAGGCGCTGGCCTTCGGCGCTCAGTTCCACGCCCCGTGCCCGGCGCAGAAACAGCCGGTAACCCAGGCGCTCTTCCAGCTGGCGCATCTGTTGGCTGACCGCCCCGGGGGTGATGTGCAGTTCCTCTGCACAGCGGGTAAAGGACAGGTGCCTGGCGGCGCAGGCAAAGACGTGCAGCCAAACAAACATCTGGCCGCTGAGTTGGCGTAGCATCGTTTAGTCCTGCTAAAGCCTTGCTTAGAAAGTTTCGTTGGTCATTTCAGTAGCACAGCGTCAGTATCGCGCAAAATCGCAGCAGCGCCCATTTTCTCCAGATAACCGTGCACTGGCTACCTTTCAGCGCATGGTCAGGCATTAGTATGGCTATCAGTGTTTTCGACCTTTTCAAAATCGGCATCGGCCCGTCCAGCTCCCACACCGTCGGCCCGATGCGCGCGGCTGCGACCTTTGCCCAGGCCCTGCGCGAGCAGGGCTTGCTGGGGCGGGTGACGCGCGTTGAAGTACGCCTGTATGGCTCGCTGTCGGCGACCGGCGTTGGTCATGCCACCGACCGTGCCTGCCTGTTGGGCTTGATGGGGCAATGGCCAGACCGTATCGACCCGGCCACCATCGAATCGCGCATCGGTCAGGTGCTGCAGGAACACTGCCTGATGCTGGACGGCAGCCACCCCGTGGCGTTCGGGTATGCGCAAGACATGCTGCTGCTCGACGAAAACCTGCCGTACCACCCCAACGCCATGCGCGTAGAAGCCATGCACGGGCAGGATAGCCTGTTGTGCCAGACCTATTATTCGGTAGGCGGTGGGTTCATCGTCGAACAGGCCGAAGTCGATGCGCCGAAAACTGCAGAGAACGCCGCCGTGCTGCCCTACGAGTTCGGCAGTGGTGCCCAGTTGCTGAAGCTGTGCCAGGCCCACGGCTTGAGTGTGGCGCAACTGATGATGGCCAACGAGTGCGCCTGGCGCCCGGAAGCCGAGGTGCGCGACGGCCTGCTGCGCATTTGGGCCGCGATGCGCGAGTGCGTGGACAACGGCCTGCGCAACGAGGGCATTCTGCCCGGCGGTTTGCACGTCAAACGCCGTGCGGCGCGGCTGCACCGTAGCTTGCAGGAACTGGGCAAGCCTAATGTGATCGGGTCGACGCTCGGCGCCATGGAGTGGGTCAACCTGTACGCCCTGGCGGTCAACGAAGAGAACGCCGCTGGCGGGCGAATGGTCACTGCACCTACCAACGGTGCAGCCGGTATCATCCCGGCGGTACTGCACTACTACATGAAGTTCAACCCTGGTGCCTGCGACGCGGATGTCGTGGACTTCCTGCTTGCCGCGGCTGCGGTTGGCATCCTGTGCAAAAAGAACGCCTCCATTTCCGGCGCCGAGGTCGGCTGCCAGGGGGAGGTCGGGTCTGCCTGCTCGATGGCGGCCGCCGGCCTGGCCCAGGTGCTGGGCGCGACACCGGCGCAACTGGAAAACGCTGCCGAAATTGCCCTGGAACACAACCTTGGGCTGACCTGCGACCCGGTCGGTGGCCTGGTGCAAGTGCCGTGCATCGAACGCAATGCCATCGCTGCCGTGAAAGCGATCAATGCGGTGCAAATGGCACTGCGGGGCGATGGCGAGCATTTCATTTCGCTCGACCGGGTAATCCGCACCTTGCGTGATACCGGGGCGGACATGCATGCCAACTACAAGGAAACTTCGCGCGGGGGCCTGGCGGTTGCATTCGTCGAATGTTGAGCTACTGCGGGGGGTAGGGGGCTGCTTTGCAGTTCATCGCCGTTCAAGCCCAGATCCCGTAGGGATCGTATGAGGGCTGACGCGTGTTTGACACAAGATGTGCAGCGCCTGGGAGATCGAGCGCCGCCCGCGCGGCGCTTCGCGGGTAAACCCGCTCCTACGTTTGTTTCGGGCCAATTATGCCTGGGGGATTTGCGCGCGAACGCCTTGGCGCCCACCACGATATCGCGTCGTACGAACAAGGCGATCGCGCGCGCCTGTCACAGGCAATACTGGCCCGAAACAAACGTAGATACTCTGTTGGCGGTCAAGCTTTTCTGAGGTGTTCAGAGCTGAAAAGCTTGGCCGTATCAAATGGCTCATCTCCGCTCATGCACGCCCAGATGCCTGTCAGGTACTTGCGCATGACAGCGGCGATCGCTTGCATTTTTTTCTTGCCCCTGCTGATCAGCGACTCATAAAAAGCCTTCGCATAAGGATCGCAGCGCACCGCCGTCAGCGCAGGCATGTACATGGCTGCCCGTAAATAGGCATTCCCGCTTTTGCCGAGCCGACCAGGTTTATCAATGCTTGTTCCAGACTGTGTCTGTCGAACATCAAGGCCAGCATGACGAGCGACCTGAGAGGACTTGAGCGTTTCGGGCAGCGTGGTCAGCTCAGCCAGGGCGGCCAGCGCCGAGACCTCTCCAATCCCAGGGCCTGCGAGGAGTTGCTCGTACTGTCGAGTTAGCCTTGGACACTGGGCGATTAACTCGCGCCCTGCCTTACGAAAGCGCTCGATTCGATTACTTAGTGAAGCAATCTCTTCTTCTTGATCCTCGATCAACATCGAGGCAGTCGTGGCGGTCGCCTGCAATGCATGCAGCTCGTTCTTCGCCCTGATACGGTGTCCCACCAAACGATTGATGTGCCGGCCAAGGCCTCTGAGTTCAAGCTGTACAGTGCTTGGAGGTGTCCACAAACGCGGGGTCATACGCTCCCCGTACTCGGACAGCAGCTGAGCATCTATTGCGTCAGTCTTGCTGTTCACCAGCATCAGTTTGGCGAAGTTGTGGAAGCTCTTGGGGTTGATCACGGAAACAGGTAGGTCAGCAGCGTGCAGCTCAATGGCCAAGTCCAGGTAATAGATCCCGGTCGCCTCCATCACGATCGACGTAGGCTTGAGCGCCTGCAGCTTTTTCACCGCAGCCTTGCGACCGGCAGGGGTTTGAGCGATATCCCACTGACCGGCAGTGCGCCCATCTTTACGCACCCCAACGACCGAAGTCCGTGAGCCGATATCGAGGCCAACCCAGACACTCATTCTTCCCTCTCCCAAGCGAATTAGGTAACAATGGCCTCCGGTTCCCCGACCTCGAACTTCATGCCGCTGCAACCTTGTAATGCGAAGTCCGACTTGTCGGCTTCTCGATACTCTTCGTGGTGGGCAATGAGGCGGGGGGCCTCTCTACGTACAAGGTCAGGGGCAAACCCTGCCTTCAGGAGCGATCGGCCTCCCCGGAAGTGCTTCTTCAGCCTGACGAGAATAACTTCTCCCGCCAGGCCAGTCACAACATACAAGGAGCGGGTTTACCCGCGAAGCGCCGCGCGGGCGGCGCTCGATCTCACAGGCGATGCATATCTTTTGGCAAACAACACCCACACGTTGCTAGCCCAACACCTCACGTAACCGGTACCACAACATCCCCAGCGCCAGCAGTGGCGAGCGCAGTGCCTTGCCACCGGGGAACGTCAGATGCGGTACTGCACTGAACACATCCAGGCCGTGGCTGTGGCCCAGGGCGATGCTTTCCGCCAGGAGCTTGGCTGTCCAGTGAGTCACGTTCAGCCCGTGCCCGGAATAGCCCTGGGCGTAATACACGTTGGGGTGTTGGCTCAAGCGCCCGACCTGGGGAAAGCGGTTGGCGGTGATGCCGATCATGCCACCCCACTGGTAGTCGATGCGCACATCGGCCAGTTGCGGGAATACCTTCAGCACCTTCGGCCGCATATACCCGGCGATGTCCTTGGGGTCGCGGCCGGAATAGTGGCAGGCGCCGCCGAACAACAGGCGGCGATCAGCGGTGAGGCGGTAGTAATCCAGGCCGACTTTCTGGTCGCACAGTGCCATGTTCTGCGGGATCAAGCGGCTCGCCAGTGTTTCGGGCAGCGGTTCGGTGGCCACCACGTAACTGCCGGCTGGCAGCACCTTGCCACTCAGCCGCGGTTCCAGGTCGTCCAGGTGGGCGTTGCAGCCCAGCACCAGGCGGCCCGCGCGCACGCTGCCGTGTGCCGTATGCACGGTAACGCTGGGCCCATGCTCGATACGCAGCACCGGGCTTTGCTCGAAAATGCGCACGCCCAGGGTATGGGCGGCGCGGGCCTCGCCCTGAACCAGGTCGAGCGGGTGCAGGTGCCCTGAACCCATGTCCACCAGGCCGCCGGCGTACCGGTCGCTGGCGACGATCTCATGCAGCTGCCCGCTTGCGACCAGCCGTGTTTCGTGGCGGTAACCTAGCGCTGCCAGGTCTTGCAGTTCATCCTTGAAGGCGTCGAACTGCGCGGGCGTGTTGGCCAGTTCGCAAAAGCCCCAGCGCAGGTCACAGGCAATGTCGTAGCGGGCGATGCGCGCGGCGACCAGCGCCACCGAGTCGATGCCGGCCTGCTTGAGGTAGCGCACGCCATCCTGGCCGACATGCCGGGCAAAACCGCTGACATCATGGCCGATGCCGCGAATCAGCTGGCCGCCGTTGCGGCCACTGGCACCCCAGCCGATGCACCGCCCCTCCAGCAGCACCACCGACAAACCACGCTCGGCCAGCTCCAGCGCCGTATTGACCCCGGTCAGCCCACCCCCGACCACACACACATCAGCGCTCAGGTCAGCGTCGAGGCTGGGGTAGGGGGCCGCATCGCGCGCAGTGGCTGCATAGTACGAAGCGGTGTGTTGGGTATTGAATGACATAGAGGGTCTCGGCTCAGCGGTTGGACTTGATCTTGCTCCAGGAGCGGGTCATGACGCGCATGATCTTCGGGCTGGGGGTACTGGAAATGTACAGCTTGTCCAGTACCTCCTGCGGGGGGTAGATCTCGGGGTTGTCCACCAGCGCGGCATCCATGTAGGCCTTGGCGTCCGGGTTGGCGTTGGCATAGCCGACCGTGGCGCTGACCTTGGCGATCACCTTGGGGTCGAGCAGGTAGTTGATGAAGGCCAGCGCCTGCTCCGGGTTGTTCGCATCCTTCGGAATGGCCAGCAGGTCGAACCACAGGTTGCTGCCTTCCTTGGGAATGCTGTAGGCGACCTTCACGCCGTTCTTCGCTTCCACGGCGCGGTTGGCCGCCTGGAACACGTCACCGGAATAACCGAACGCTACGCAGATATTCCCGTTGGCAAGGTCGGAAACATACTTGGACGAGTGGAAATAGGTGATGTACGGGCGCAGCTCAAGCAAGCGCGCCTCGGCCTTGGCGTAGTCGGCAGGCTTTTCGCTACGCGGGTCCATGCCCAGGTAGTTGAGCACGGCGGGGAACAGTTCATCGGGCGAGTCCATGAAGGCCACGCCGCACTGCTTGAGCTTTTTCAGGTTCTCGGGCTCGAACAGCACCGCCCAGGAATCGATGCGGTCTACGCCCAGTGCAGCCTTGACCTTTTCCACGTTATAGCCGATGCCATTGGTGCCCCACAGGTAGGGCACCGCATACTGGTTGCCGGGGTCGTTCTGCTCAAGCTGCTTGAGCAGCTTGGGGTCCAGGTGCTTCCAGTTCGGCAGTTTGCTGCGGTCCAGCGGCAAGAATGCACCGGCCTGGGCCTGGCGGGCCAGAAAATGGTTGGAGGGCACTACCACGTCGTAGCCGGTGCGCCCCGCCAGCAGCTTGCCTTCGAGGGTTTCGTTGGAGTCGAACACGTCATAAACCACCTTGATGCCGCTGCTGGCCTGGAAGTCGGCCAGGGTGGTGTCACCGATGTAGTCGGTCCAGTTGTACACGCTCACAGTGGGCGTGGCGTGGCTGGTGGTGGCGAACAGCAGGGTGAATGCCGCGGGGATCAGGGCTTGCAGATGACGCATGGGAACACCTCGTTGGTTTTGTTCTACGAGTTCAGGTGTGGTGGGGGCTGCACAGCACCCAGGGCGGCTCAGACGCTCAGCATCAGGAACTCGCGCTCCCACGAGCTGATCACGCGCTTGTAGTTCTCGTGCTCGGCCCGTTTGACCGCCACATAACCCTGCACGAACTGCTTGCCCAGGTACTGCTGCACGGTCTCGCAGTCTTCCATGTGCTGCAGCGCATCTTCGATGGTGATGGGCAGGCGCAGGTTGCGCCGCTCGTAGGCGCGGCCCTGCACCGGGGCGCTCGGGTCGATCTGCTCGACCATGCCCAGGTAGCCGCACAGCAGGCTGGCAGCGATCGCCAGGTAAGGGTTGGCATCCGCGCCGGGCAGGCGGTTTTCCACGCGCATCGCTTCCGGGCTGGAGGTGGGGACGCGCAAACCGGCGGTGCGGTTTTCTTCACCCCACTCGACGTTGACCGGTGCCGAGGTGTCCGGCAGGAAGCGGCGGAACGAATTGACGTTGGGGGCGAACATCGGCAGCAGCTTGGGGATGTACTTCTGCAACCCACCGATGTGGTGCAGGAACAACGGGCTCATGCTGCCGTCGTCGTTGGCGAAGATCGGCTTGCCGGTGGCGATGTCGACCACGCTCTGGTGCAGGTGCATGGCACTGCCCGGCTCGTCGGTGATCGGCTTGGCCATGAACGTCGCAGCCACGTTGTGCTTGAGCGCAGCCTCACGCATGGTGCGCTTGAACACGGTGATCTGGTCGGCCAGGTCCAGCGCGTCGCCGTGGCGGAAGTTGATCTCCATCTGCGCCGGGCCGTCTTCGTGGATCAGCGTGTCCAGGTCCAGGCCCTGGATTTCACACCAGTCATACACGTCCTCGAACAGCGGGTCGAATTCGTTGGCGGCATCGATCGAGAACGACTGCCGGCCGCTTTCGGCCCGGCCGGAACGCCCCAGCGGCACTTGCAGTGGCAGGTCCGGGTCTTCGCAGCGCTTGGTCAGGTAGAACTCCATCTCTGGCGCGACAATGGGTTGCCAGCCCTTGTCAGCGTAAAGCTTGAGCACTTTCTTCAACACGTTGCGCGGCGACAGCTCGATGGGGTTGCCTTGCTTGTCGAAGGTATCGTGGATCACGATCGCGGTAGGTTCGATGGCCCACGGGATCTGGTACACAGCGCTCGGGTCGGGGCGGCAGACCATGTCGATGTCAGCCGCATCGAGCAGGTTGTAATAGATATCGTCGTCAACGTAGTCGCCGGTGACCGTTTGCAGCAGCACGCTCTCGGGCAAGCGCATGCCACGTTCGTGAAGGAACTTGGCGGTCGGTGCGATCTTGCCGCGGGCGATGCCGGTCAGGTCGCTGATCACGCATTCTACTTCGGTGATCCGGTGTTCTTTCAGCCAGGTGGAGAGCTGATCGAAGGGGGCGTTCATACAGACCTCTTGGTTGATTTTTTTATGTGGGAGGCGCTGCACCCGCCAAAGCCGTTGCACAGCTTCAAGGGCATCGCGCTTCCCAGGTGACACGCTGGAGGCTATCTTGGGCTCGGCAGCCCATCGCCATCTATCCACTTTCTTCGGCATTCAATGCACCAAAAGAGTGCAATCAGGACAAAGCGTGACAACGCCCAACGCCTTGCAGGTACAAGCTTTCCACACCTCGGATGTGTCCGAGCAGGTTCGCATCACCCCCGGTTGGCAGCAGCAGTACCGGCAGATGTCGCCGGGCCATTTCAGCGGCCAGTTGCGCTGCCTGGGGCTTGACGGCGTGCAGGTCTACGAAGAACGCCTCAACACCCGGGTAGAGCAGTTCTTCCGGGCGCCGAGCGGGTCACTGGCGTTCTGCTTCGACCAGAGCGAGAACAGCCTTTACCTGCTCAATGAACAGAGCCGCAACATCTGGATCACGCCAGAGAATTACCAGGAAGTGGCCGTCGTGTTCGACCAGACGTTTCTCGCCAGCCACGGCCTGGACCCTCGCAGGCTCGACGGTTTGTTCATGGTGCCGCTGGGCAGTGGCCAGAATGCGTTGTTCGGCAGTTGGCTCAGTGCCACCCTGACCCGCTTGGGCGAGGCTGGGTGCCCGTTGCAGGGGCAGGCGTTGGCGGAGCAGTTGCTGGAGGACTGCCTGTTCATCCTCGACAATGCCTGCCAGCGCTTGCAGGGCATGGCCATGGGCCGGCGGGACGAGGAGCGGGCGATCATGCACCGGGTCAGCGAGTGGGCGGCTGACTGCCCGGAAGAAACCTTGAACCTGGTGGAACTGGCGGCGGTGGCGGGCGTGTCGCTGCGCCAGTTGCAGCAGGCCTTCAAGGCCTACACCGGCATGCCGCCCGCGCACTGGTTGCGGTTGCGCCGGCTCAATGGGGCGCGGCGCGATCTGTTGCGGGGCGGTGGCGTGACCGTGGCGGAAGTGGCGATGCGTTGGTCGTTCTGGCATTTGGGAAGGTTTTCAGAGAGTTACCGGCAATTGTTCAAGGAGTTTCCGAGCGAGACACTCAAGCGCGTCAAGCGCTGAACCGCCGGCCCGCAAGTGCAGCAGCCGGCGCCGAAAATTGCTATCGTGCCAGCCTGTTTCGACCCGAGGTGCCGATGTTCTACCTGCCTTTGCCCAGCGACCAGGCTGACAGCCTCGCCAGTGTTCCCCCTACCGACTTCTTCAGCAGCGCCAGCCTGCTCCAGGCCGCTGCGGTGTTGTTCGTGCAAAACCTGCCTCGCCAACCGGCGACTGCCTCGGCCGATGCTCAGGAACGCCGGTTTGCCGAGATCGTGCGGATCGCCAACGACGTTGAACGTGCCGCGCCTGGGCGGTTCCAGGGGCAGGTGGCGCAGCACTTCGACCGTGAAGCCTTCGCCATGGGCCTGGGCATGCTGGGCGAAAACGGCATTGCGCTACTCAGTGGCGAAGTGGCGTACAGCGCAGATGAACTGCAGGACGACGAGGGGCAGTGGAATTTCCAGTTCGCCGACCGCTATCGCCAGCGCGCCACGCCGCTGCACCCCGTGCACCTGCCGGCGCTGGCCAGCGACCTGATGCTCAGCGACCAGCAGAACCGGCTGTTGCGTGAATTTCTGGGGGGTATCGACGAATCGGTCGCCGTGCAGGGCTTTGCCGGTACCGGCAAGACCTTTCTGATCCACCAGTTCGCCCGGTTGCTGGAGCCGCAGCGCACCTTGTTGCTGGCCTTGACCGAGGGCCAGTTGCGTGCGCTGCAGGCGCGGGTCAAGGATGCCGCAGCCTACACCGCGCTGACCTTCGGTCAGTTGGCCGACGAGCTGTTGAACCGCGACCTGACCAGCAACGGCTGGCGCCTGCGCGACCCTTACCGCACCAAGCGCTCGTGGCGCCCGCAAGAGGCGCAGGTGGTGCGCTGGCTGGCCATACCCGACATTGGCCCGCTTGCCGCGCGCGATGTGGTTGCCTTGTGCATCCGCGCGGTGCGGGCGTTTTGCCACAGTGCCGACGCGCAGGTGCAGTTGCACCATGTGCCCTGGGCCGGGCCGGGCACATCGCCACTGGACCAGGAAGTGTTGCTGGAAAAGGCACGGCTGTACTGGCAGGAGCTGACTCGCCCGTCAGCGCGGGAAATCCAGTTGCCGGTACGTGACTACCACCGGGTCAAGCTGCTGGCGCTGACCGGCCTGGTGATTGACAGCGGCTACACCCACGTCATCGTCGACGAGGCGCACGAGTTGTCGGCACCGATGCTTGCCGTACTTGACCGCAGCCCGCAAGCGGTCATCGCCCTCGGTGACGAACTGCAGAACCTGAACGGCCTCAGTGCGCACCATGGCAGCTTCATCCGCCAGCGCTGCATCGACCACTCGCTACGCGCAGGGCCGGCGATGGACAACGTGCTCAACCCGCTGATACAGGCGCACCCGGCATCGATCCAGGCGGCCTTCAGTGGGAGCGCCGAGCACTACACCCGGGTCAGCTTCTTCGATGCGGTCACGGTGCCGGAACAGCCCACCGCTTTGATCGTCGATGACGAGTGGGGGCTGTTTGGCTGGTTCCAGCGCCTGACGCACCAAGGCGTGCCGTTCGTGCTGCTGCAAAGCGCGCGCAAGGACTTCGAACTGTTCGTGGAGGATTGCATCGAGCTGTACCGCCATGGCACCCGGCCTCGTCACCCGATGCTGTTCCGCTATGCCAGCTGGCAGGCGCTGGAGCAGGACAAGGGTGAGGACAAGGCATTCGTCGCGGTGGCCAACCTGCTGCGCAAGGGCTACACCCCGCAGCACTTTGCCCAGGCCAAGAGCCGTTACCGCTGGACCAAGGCGCCAAAGCTGTTCCTCGGGCGGGTAAGGGATGTGAAGAACATGGAGTTTGCCCGGGTGATGGTGTCGCCCGAGCTGATGGTCACGCCGCAGGTGGCCGGTAACCGCAATGAACGGGCGCGCCTGCTGGCAGGCTTGTACACCGCCTGTTCGCGGGCGCGGCATGAGCTGATCGTGCCGGGGGGGATGCTGGACTGGGTCAAGGACCAGGTGCGCGATTGAGGTTGGCAGGGGCTGCAACGCAGCCCCTGCCTGACTGGGCTCAGTTCCGGTCCAGCCACACGGTCTGGGCATTGGTGAACTCCCGCACACCAAAGTGCGACAGCTCGCGCCCGAAGCCGCTTTTCTTCACGCCGCCGAACGCCACGCGGGGGTCGGATGCGCAGTAACCATTGATGAACACGCCACCGGTATCCAACGCGGCAGTCATGCGCTCGGCCAGCGCATAGTCGGCGGTGTAGATGGTCGCCGCCAGGCCGAATTCGCTGTCGTTGGCCAGCTCCACGGCATGCTCGGCGTCACGGGCCGTGATGATCGCCGCCACCGGGCCGAACAGCTCTTGCTTGAATGCTGTCATGTCCGGGGTCACATTGGCGAACACGGTCGGGGCATAGAAGTTGGCAACGCCTTCGACCTTGTGGCCGCCCAGCAGCAGGGTGGCACCCTCGGCCAGCGTCGCCTGTACCTGGCCATCCAGCTCGTCGCGCAGGTCGTAGCGGGCCATGGGGCCGATGTAGGTGTCGTCCTGCAGCGGGTTGCCCATGTTCAGCTGCCGGGTTGCCTCCACGAACTTGCGGGTGAACGCGTCGGCAATGCTTGCTTCCACGATCATGCGCTTGGCCGCTGCGCAGACCTGGCCGGTGTTCTGGTAGCGACCGATGACGGCTGCCTGGACGGCGGCGTCCAGGTCGGCGTCAGCCAGTACGATGAACGGGTCGGAACCGCCGAGTTCGAGCACGCATTTTTTCAGTGCGGCACCGGCCTGGGCACCGATCGCCATGCCGGCACGCACGCTACCGGTCAGGGTCACCGCGGCAATGCGCGGGTCGTTGATGGCGCGGGTGACGCCCTCCGGGGTCACGTTCAGCACTTCGAAAACGCCTTGCGGCAGGCCGGCATCCTTGAACAGTTCGCCCAGCAGGTAGGCGCTGCCCATTACGTTCGGCGCGTGCTTGAGCACGTAGGTATTGCCGGCCAGGATCGCCGGCACGGCGCCGCGCAGTACCTGCCAGACCGGGAAGTTCCAAGGCATCACCGCCAGGATAGGGCCCAGCGGGCGGTATTCGATGCGGGCCTTTTCGACCTGGGTAGGCTCGGCGGCCAGCATCGCGGGGCCGTGCTCGGCATACCAGCGGCACAGGCCAACGCACTTGGCGACTTCGCCGCGGGCCTGGGCGATGGGCTTGCCGATTTCACGGCTGATCATCTGCGCGAAGGCCTCGGCCTTGGCTTCAAGGGTGCTGGCCAAGGCGAGCAGGTACTCGCTGCGCTGACCCAGCGACACTTGGCGCCACTGGCGGTAGCCGGCCTTGGCACGCTGCAGCGCCGCTTCCAGTGCGGCGTCGGTGTCGAACGGGTAGGCGCCGATCTGCTCGCCGGTGTACGGGTCGAGGGAGATGGCGTGGGTCAGGCTGCTGATCGCACTCATGGCAGGGCACTCTCGTCGTTATTGAACAGTGGAGCCAGACTAGTGGGCTATGGCTTTAATGAAAACTGAATAATAATGAGCGAAACATTCACGTTTGGAGAAAGGCTGTGGACCTGGTGCAACTGGAGATCTTCAAGGCCGTGGCAGAGCAGGGCAGCATCAGCGCTGCCGCGCAGCATATCCATCGGGTGCCTTCCAACCTGACCACGCGCATCAAGCAGTTGGAAGAGGACCTGGGTGTGGAACTGTTCATCCGCGAGAAAAGCCGCTTGCGCCTGTCACCCGCGGGTTGGAACTTCCTGGAATACACCCGGCGCATTCTCGACCTGGTGCACGAGGCCCGCCTGACCGTGGCCGGTGAAGACCCGCAGGGCACCTTCGCCCTGGGCTCGCTGGAAAGCACCGCAGCCGTGCGCATCCCGGCCTTGCTGGCGGCCTACAACCAGCGCTACCCCAAGGTGGACCTGGACCTGTCCACCGGCCCTTCAGGGACCATGCTCGAGGGGGTGTTGTCTGGCCGCCTGGTGGCTGCGTTCGTCGATGGCCCGGTGTTGCACCCCACGCTGGAGGGCATCCCGGTGTTCGAGGAAGAGATGATGGTCATCGCACCGCTCAATCATGCCCCGGTGACCCGCGCCCAGGACGTCAACGGTGAAAACATCTACGCGTTCCGGGCCAACTGTTCGTACCGGCATCACTTCGAAAACTGGTTCGTCCAGGACCAGGCGGTTCCCGGCAAGATCCATGAAATGGAGTCGTACCACGGCATGCTCGCCTGCGTCAGCGCCGGGGCCGGCCTCGCCATGCTGCCGCGCAGCATGCTCGACAACATGCCGGGCTGCAGCACGGTCAGTGCCTGGCCCATGTCGGAAGACTTCCGCTACCTGAAAACCTGGCTGGTGTGGCGACGTGGCACGGTATCACGCAGCTTGAGCATGTTCGTGAAACTGCTTGAAGAAAAGAACGCAAACCAATGATTTACAACTACTAATCTACGTCTAGTCCGCACGTCTGTACGGCGCTCGCGGTGTGGTAGCGCCTCACACCGCAACGGTGTATGAGCAATAATGGCAATTTACTTCCAACTTTCGGATTATCTGGACAATAATCAGAAAAGTATTACCTCGTGTGACCGGTCGGGATGAACCGGTCACCGCTTAATCGAGGGGCTATAGCCCCCGCTTGCCGTGTAGACCATCAGGAGAGTCGTAGATGAAAACCCGTCTCGCAGCATCGCTGGCCGTTGCCGTGCTGGCACTTGCCGGCGCTGGCACGGCCCAGGCCGCGCAGGTGTCCGGCGCCGTGGGCGTTACCAGCCAGGGCGACATGACCTACCGCATTGGTATGTCGTTCGACTGGGACAAGAAGTGGCTGCAAAGCGACATCGGCTATGTCAGCGGTTACTGGGACGCCGGCTACACCTACTGGGAGGGCGGCGACGCCAGTGGCGCCCATTCGCTGTCGTTCAGCCCGGTATTCACCTATGAATTCAGCGGTTTCACCTACACCCCGTACATCGAAGCGGGCATCGGCCTGGCCGCGTTCTCCAAGACCGATGTGGGCGACCAGCGCCTAGGTTCGTCGTTCAACTTCGAGGACCGTATCGGCCTTGGCCTGAAACTGCCAGGAGAGCAGAAGGTCGGGCTGCGTGCGATCCATTATTCCAACGCCGGGATCAAGCAGCCCAACGACGGCATCGAGTCGTATTCGCTGTTCTACAGCAAAGGTTTCTGACAGGTAGGGCTGCTTATGCAGCCCCAGCCGTTCAGAAGGTGTACGCGACGCCAGCCTGTACCGTACGCGGCGCACCCGGGTAGGCATACAGGTTGAATGCGCCTTCGTCATACGCCTTGTTGAACAGGTTCTTCACATCCAGGTTCAGGCGTATATGGTCGTTGACCTGGTAGAAGGTCAGCAGATCAACCACCGTGTATTGCTCCATGGTGTACGTGGTGGCCTCGGTCTGGCCGTTGCGGTCATCCACGTATTTCACCCCAAGCCCCAAGCCAAGCCCCTTGGCGACACCGTCCTGGAACTCATAGGTGTTGAGCAGGCTGAAACTGTTGCGCGGGATATTGGCCAGTCGCGTGCCGGTTGGCAGGCGGTTGTCCTTGGTCACTTCGGCATCCACATAGGCGTAGCCGCCAATGACGCGCCACTCGGGGGTGACATTGCCAGCAACGTTGATATCCAGGCCCCGGCTGCGCACTTCGCCGGCCGCCACGCTGTAGTTCGGGTCCACCGGGTCGCGGGTCAACACGTTTTCCTTGACGATGTGGTAGACCGCTGCGTCGACACTCAGCTGGCGGTCGAGCGCTTCCCATTTCACGCCCAGTTCGTAGGACTTGCCCTTTTCCGGGTCGAAGCCCCCGCCGCTGGCCGGGGTTCCCGTGTTGGGTTTGAAAGAGCGCGCGGTGTTGGCGTAGACGGCGACCGTGTCGGTGAGGTCATAGACCAGGCCAATCCGGGGCGTAGCACCGTTTTCGCCTTTGCTGAAATCACCGGCATTGTCCAGCTTGTTGTCGTAGTCATGCTCGAAGCGCTCGAAGCGTACCCCTGCCAAAGCCTTCAATCGCTCGGTCAGGGCCACCTGGTCCTGGATGAAGAAGGCCCAGGTCTGCAGGTTTTCCTTGTCCCAGGTCGTGGTGCGGGTCAGCGCCGGCCGTGGCTGGCCAAGCACCGGGTCGTAGATGTCGATGGGGTAGGTGCCCGCCACCGCAGAGGACCGCTGGATGATCGAGTTGTAGTCGTAGTTCTCGTACTCCACCCCCGTCAGCAAGGTGTGGCTGAAGCCGCCGGTGTCGAAGTAGCCGGTCAGGTTCAGCTGCCAGTCGCGATCGGTCCACTCCAGCTTGCGGTAGTTGAAGTTACGCTCCAGCGTTCGCCCATCCAGCGGCGCGCCGTTGGCTTCGACCGCATTGCCCTTGAGCGAGCCATCGAGGAACTGGAACCCGCCCGCCAGCGTCCAGTTGTCATTGAGCAGGTGCTCGAAACGTACCTGCGCCATATTGTTGTCGTTGTGCAGCAGGTTATCGCTGCCTTTTTCCCAGATATAGGTGTCACGCGAAGCGCTGCCACGCTGGGTGGCGTAGCGGGTCAGGCCGCGGTCCAGCGGGTGGTTGTTGCGCATGAAGTCGCCTTCGAACACGACCTTGGTCGTGTCGTTGACCTGCCAGCTGAGCACTGGCGCCACGTCATAACGCTCGCTTTGCACATCATCACGGAAACTGTCGCCGCCCTCGCCAAGCAGGTTCAGGCGGTAGGCCAGCGAGCCGTCCTGGTTCAGCGGGCCGGCGGCGTCGAGGGTAGCGCGGTGCATGCCCTGGTCGTCGAACTGGCTGCCCAGGGTGACCTTGGGTTCTGATAGCGGCTGCTTGCTGACCACGTTGAAGGTGCCGCCGGGGTCGCCACGGCCGTACAGGCTGCTGGCCGGGCCGCGGATCACCTCCAGCCGCTCGACGGTATTGGCGTCTGGTGCGTTGGGGTAACCACGGTTGATCGGGAAACCGTTACGGTAGAACTCGCCGGTGGTAAAGCCGCGCACGGTGAAGGTGGTAAGGCCCTGGCCACCGAAGTTGTTGGCCCGGCCGACGCCACCGGCATAGTCCAGGCCGTCTTGCAGGCGCGTGGCACCGGTGTCTTGCAGCACCGCCTTGGGCACCACGCTGACCGACTGCGGTGTTTCGTGCAGCGCGGTGTCGGTGCGGGTGGCACTGGCGGAACGGTTGGCCTTGTAGCCGAGCACTGGGCCATCAGCCCGTTCGCTGTCGGCTGTGCCAGTGATGCTCAGGGCCTGAAGTTCGATCTGGGCCGGGTCGCTGAGCGGTTCGGGCTCGGCGAGGGCCATTGGGGAGACAGCATGAAGCACACAAAGCGAAACGAACGTGCGACGCATCGACTGGACGATCCTGAAGTAGGGCGCTGGGAGAAATTTGCGCCGCGAAATTACTACGAATCATTATCAAATGCATTAATTTTAAATCGCACGCGTGTGCCAGATGCGCTGCACGCCTGGGCCGGCGTTCAATCCTGGTCATTCCACCCGCCACCCAGTGCCGCAAACAGGTTCACCTCTGCCAGCAACTGCGCCAGGCGGTCGTTGATCAGCCCTTGCTGGGCACTGAACAACGCGCGCTGCGCGTCCAGGAAGGTGAGGCTGCTGTCCACCCCAATGCGGTAACGGTGCTCGGCCAGGTCGTAATAGCGTTGGCTGGCCGCGACCAGGTCGCGTTGTGCCTGCAGTTGGCGCTGGTAGGTCGCCCGCGCGGCCAGGCCATCGGCAACTTCCTGGAATGCGCGCTGGACGGCTCGCTGGTACTGCGCCACCTGAATATCCTTCTGCAGGCGCGCGTAATCTAGGCTGGCGCGCAGGCTGCCTGCGGTAAAGATCGGCAGGTTGATTTGCGGTTGGAACAGCCAGGTCCCCGAAACTGCATCGAACAGGCCACTGAGCTGGGGGCTGGTGCTGCCGGCATTGGCGGTGAGGCTGATGCTGGGAAAGAACGCCGCCCGCGCAGCACCGATATTGGCGTTGGCGGCGCGCAACTGGTACTCGGCCTGGCGTATGTCGGGGCGTCGCTGCAGCAAGTCAGACGGTAAACCGGCCGGCAGCCTGGCAATCTGCTCGGCCGCCAGGGGCTGTGCGACCCCCTTCGCAGCAACCGGGGCACCCACCAGCAGCGTCAGCTGGTTGAGGTCTTGCGCGACCAGCCGCCGGTAACGCGCCACTGCCGCCCGGGTGCTGTCCACGCGGGTGCGCGCCTGCACCTCATCCAGTGCCGACAGCGTGCCCGCCCGGCGCTGGTTACGGGCCAGGCGCAGGCTGCGCTGGTCAGTGGCCAGGGTTTCGTTGGCCAGGGTCAGCAGCGCCTGGTCGGCCTGCCAGGTCAGGTACACACTGGCAACGCTCGCCACCAGGCTCAGGCGGCTACTGCGCCGTGCCTGGTCACTGGCCAGGTAGTTCAGCAATGCCTGGTCGCTGAGGCTGCGCACCCGGCCGAACAGGTCGATTTCGTAGGCGCTCAGCCCCAGCGTGGCCGCGTAGCTGGAACTGATCATGCCTTTACCGGTACCGGTCATGCCCCTGGGCAGGTACTGACGCTGGCCGTGGCCATCAGCCGCCACCTGGGGTAGCCGTTCGGCGCGCTGCACGCGGTATTGTGCCTGCGCAGCCGCGACGTTGAGTGCGGCGGTGCGCAGGTCGCGGTTGTTGGCCAGGGCGGCCTCGATCAACTGGCGCAGCACCGGGTCGCGGAATACCTGCTGCCCGGCTTCGACCGGCGGTGGCGTATCGGCGGTATAGGCGGGCCCTTGCGGAAACTGCGCGGGTACCGCAGGGGCGGGGCGTTGGTAAGCAGGGGCAAGTGAACAGCCGCACAACAGCGCGGCAAACAAGGTCAACACATGTCGGGGCATTGCAGGTTCTCGCAGTCAGGCACCGGCCATCCATTTCGCCAGGCCGTGGCGGCCGCTGACCCCTAGTTTGGCCGTGGCACGCTTGAGGTAGGTTTCCACCGAGCTGTTCTTCACATTCAACCGCTGGGCCATCTCTGGCACGGTACCGCCAGTAAGCAGCCCCAGGCATACCTCCTGTTCACGGGTCGACAGGCGCACGGCCTCGTGCACCAGCCGTTCACCGAACGCCTGGCGCAGCGAACCTGCTTCAAGCTCGCCCAGGCCGGCCCCTGCAGCGCGCGTGGCGCCCTGTTCAAGCAGTTGACCGTGGTGCTCGACCAAGGGCAGCAGGGTGTCGGACAAGCACTTGAGCTGGGACAATTCACCCAGGGCGAAGGCGCGCTGGCACGGCAGGCGATGAAAGCTGATCACCCAGCGCTTGCGGCCATTGCACGACACCAGGTGGCACTGATGGGCACTCTGGCGCGGGTGCAAGGCGCCAGGCGGGGCCTTGAACTCGATCAGCAGTGGGTCCTTCATCTGCATGATGCGCTGCAGCAGCGGTTGGTGCTGGTTTTCGCCAGCGGCGGCGGGTTGCAGCCCAGCACTGCCCAGCAGCTTGATATGGCTGACATTCGCCCGCTGCGGGTCAAGCGTCCATTCGCTGAGTTCGAGCCGGTGGACAGGCACCTGTGCTGCCACCAGGCCCAACATCTGGTCTGCAAAGCCTGCGGCGCCGGTGCTGGCGATCAATTCCCCCAATTGCAGGTAAAGCTGTGGGTCGGGGCGGTAGTCGCGGCTGTCGGTCAGCATCATTTCCTTGTCGTCCTTGGTTCAGGGTATTGCAGCAGGTGGTTTGGCGGGCCAGTGCTCCAGGGTGAAAGTAGGGTGGGGTAGGGTGGGCGTATTCAAGCCCGCTGGCAGGCTGGCGTCTGTAATGGAAAACCGGGACAGAAAATGCCACCAAATGACTGCCTTGGGTGGCGGCCGCACCACGTGGCGCGTGTGCCAAAGGCTGACTTGCCGGGTATTTGACGCCATAACCACGGCGAATGCGCCCTGATCGCAGCGCATAGACGCTGCCGTAGGCCATCGTGGATGGTCGGCTATGGCCAATGTCCTACACGTTTTTCAGCAGGCCGCCCGCGCGCCCCGATTGTCCGGGTTTGGCAGGCCATACAGCTGTCGGCAGCGGTGCTTGAATGCGCGGATGATCAACCAGAAGGACCTGCCGAATCATGCCTGCCCCAGACACTTTCGCCCTGACCATCGCCCAGCGTGACATCTGGCTGGACCAGATCAGCCATGGCGACTCACCGCTGTACAACATCGGGGCGTACGTCGAGTTGCAAGGGAATGTGGATGCCGGGCTGCTGCAGCAGGCGCTGCAGCACCTGGTGGCTGAGCACGATGGCCTACGAACGGTGCTGGTCACGCAGGGCGGGCTTGCCCGCCAGTACTTCGCCACGCACATGGCGGTCACCCTGGGCCGGCATGACCTGCGCCAGGCCAGCGAGCCTTTCGCAGCTGCATCAGGCTTGCTCGAGGCGCAAATGCGCACCCCTTATCAGCTGGATGCCGCCAGCCCGCTATGGGCGGCCACCTTGATCCGCATTGGCGAACAGCGTTACCTGCTAGCGCTGCAAGCCCACCATCTGATCCTCGATGGCTGGGGTGTGGACCAGTGGTTCAAGCAGCTCGCAGACCATTACCGCCTGTTGCAGCAAGGCCTGCCCCTGCCGCACGGGGCGGCGTCCTACACAGCCTTCATCGAGGACGACGCCCAGTACCAGGCATCCGCGCGGCAAACCCGCGATCGCGACTACTGGCTGGCCAAGTACCAGCAGTTGCCCGATGCCCTGCTGGCCCCGCGCGAACGCGCGAGCGCGGCAACCGCCACGCCCAGTGGCGCGCAGCGCCAGCCGTTCGACCGCCAACTGCTGGCGCGCATGCGCCGCTGCGCTGCCGACCTGCAAGCCTCGCCGCTGCACGTGCTGCTGGCCGCCTTGCACGTCTGCGTGACGCGTACCTGGCAGCGCGACGAGTGGGTGGTCGGGCTGCCGGTGCGCAACCGCGGCAACGCGCGCTTCAAGGCGACCCTGGGGTTGTTCACCCAGGTCAGCGCGCTGCGCCTGGGTTTTGCCCGCGAGTGCTCGTTCGCCACGCTGGTGCAGGGCATCCGCGATGCGCTCAAGCAGGATTTTCGCCATCAGCGCTTCGCCCTCAGTGAGCTCAACCGCAGCCTTGGCACACTGCGCGAAGAACGGCCGCAGCTGTTCGAACTGATGGTCTCGTTCGAGGACGACAGCAACGCACTGCAAATCACCGATGCGCCTGGCCATACGGTGATGATCTGCAACGGCCACGAACCCACGCCACTGAGTGTCCACCTGCGCTGCAACAGCCACAGCGACGCAGCCATGCTGCACGTGGTGCACAACCGCGCCTGGTTTACCGACGATGAAGCCCAGGCCCTGGCGCAGCGCCTGCTACACGTGCTGGAGCAAGGGCTGCAACAGCCGCAGGCGACAGCCGGCGACTTCGACCTGCTTACCGCGCCTGAGCACGCTGCGCTCGAGCGGTGGAATGCCACGCAAATGCCAGTGGCGGCGGCGGGCCTGATTCAGCAGCGCATCGAGGCCCAGGCCAAGGCCCGGCCGGCCGCAGTGGCGGCGCGCTTCCATGACCAGGCGCTGACCTATGGCGAACTGGAGCGGCGCGCCGAACTGCTGGCGCAGCACTTGGCGGGCCTGGGCGTTGGGCCCGAACGCCGGGTTGCGCTGATCGCCCAGCGCGGGCTGGATACCCTGGTAGGGTTGCTGGCCGTGCTCAAGGCCGGCGCTGCCTATGTGCCCATAGACCCTGCGCACCCCCGTGAGCGGCTTGCCTATCTGCTTCAGGACAGCGCCCCGGAGGTGCTGCTGACCCTGTCCCGGCTGGTGGATCGGCTGCCGGCCCACACCCTGGCGCAGATCGAACTGGACCGCTTCGACTGGGCCGCAGCGCCCGCCGGGGCGTTCGAGTTCGCCGCACAAGCGCCCACAGACCTTGCCTATGTCATCTATACCTCCGGCTCTACCGGCTTGCCCAAAGGGGTAATGGTCGAGCAGCGCATGCTGGCCAACTTGGTCGACTGGCACTGCAGCAGCTTCGACCTCGGCCCTGGGCGGCAGCAATCGAGCCTGGCAGGTTTCGGCTTCGATGCCATGGCCTGGGAGATCTGGCCGGCGCTGTGCAGCGGCGCGACCTTGCACCTGGCACCGGTGCGCGACGGGGCCGAAGACATCGACGCCTTGCTCGCCTGGTGGCGCGCGCAGCCGCTGGACGTCAGCTTTCTGCCCACCCCTGTGGCCGAGCATGCCTTTGCCCAGGGCGAGCTGCACCCCACCTTGCACACCCTGCTGGTCGGCGGCGACCGCCTGCGCCGCCTGGCCCGCGAGCAGCGCTACCGCGTGGTCAACAACTACGGCCCCACCGAAACCACGGTGGTGGCCACCTCGGGCGAAGTACTGGCGGGCAGGCCGCTGCATATCGGCGGGCCGGTGGCCAATACCCGGCTCTATGTGCTCGATGCTCAGCGCCAGTTGCTGCCGCCCGGTGCCGCGGGTGAGCTGTATGTGGGCGGCCAGGGGGTAGCCCGTGGCTACCTGAACCGCCCGCAGATGACAGCCGAGCGCTTTGTTGCCGACCCGTTCAGCCGCGAGCCGGGCGCCCGCCTGTACCGCACCGGGGACCTGGTGCGTTGGCTACCCGACGGCACGCTGGAGTACCTCGGGCGCAACGACGACCAGGTCAAGGTCCGTGGGGTGCGGGTTGAATTGGCTGAGATCGAGGCCGCGCTCACCCGCCATGCGGCCGTGCGCGAAAGCGTGGTCATGTTGCGCGATGGCCAACTGCAAGCCTGGTTCATCGCCGACCTGCCGGTGACGCCGCGGGCGTTGCATGAGCACCTGCGTGAACGGCTGCCGGTCGCCTTGTTGCCGGGGGCCTTCGTGCGCCTTGAGCGCTGGCCGCTGACCGCCAATGGCAAGCTCGACCGCCGGGCGTTGCCGCACGCCGACGAAAACAGCCAGGTGCGCCGCGAACATGAAGCGCCGCAAGGCGCAGTCGAACAACAGCTGGCGCAGCTGTGGGGCGAGTTGCTGCAGGTTGAACGGGTAGGGCGCCAGGACCACTTCTTCGAACTCGGTGGCCATTCACTGTTGGCCGTGCAATTGATCGAACGCATGCGCCAGCAGGGCTGGCAGGCGGACGTGCAGGTGCTGTTCGGGCAATCGACCCTGGCCAGCCTGGCTGCCAGCGTGACTCGGGTCGAACAGCCAGTACTGCCGGGCAACCAGGTACCGCCAAGTTGCCAGCGCATTACCCCGGGCATGCTGGCACTCACCGAACTGGACCAGGCTGCCATCGATCGCATCGTGGCCACGGTGCCCGGTGGGGCCGCCAATGTGCAGGAAATCTACCCACTGGCCCCTCTGCAGCAGGGGCTGCTTTACCACCATGTTGCCGACGCCCGCGACCCCTACCAACAGCAAGCGTTGTTCGCCTTCGCCAGCCATGCACAACTGCGAGCCTTTGCCGCTGCCCTGCAGCAGGTGATCGAGCGCCACGATATTCTGCGCACCAGCCTGTGCTGGGAAGGCCTGGAGCACCCGCAGCAGGTGGTCTGGCGCCAGGCGCGCCTGCCGGTCGAGCAGTGGCACGGCCCCGCTGCGCAGTTGCGTAGCCACTTCGACCCGCAACGCCAGCCCCTGGATCTGCGCCGAGCGCCGATGATGGCGCTGGTGTGCAGCGAGGATACCGACCAGGGCCGTTGGCTGGGCTTGTTGCGCTTCCATCACCTGGTCAACGATGCGGTATCGCTGCAGGTGCTGCTGGGTGAGCTGGCAGCCTGCATGGCCGGGCAGGGCGACGGCCTGGCCACGCCCGTGGCTTACCGCGACTATGTCGCCGCCAGCACCCAGGCCGAGCGCCAGGCCGGTCACGCTGCCTTCTTCAGCGCGCAACTGGCCGGTATCGAACCGCAAGCACCGATCCCCGGTTATGGCGGGGCGCCAGTCGATGAGCAGCAGTTGGAGCGCTGCGACCATCGCCTGGCCGGCGAACAGGTTGCCGCGTTACGCCAGCAGGCACGGCACCAGGGCGCCAGCCTGGCCAGCCTGCTGCACCTGGCGTGGGCACAGGTGCTGGGCCACCTCGGCGGGCGTGACGAGGTGGTGCTGGGCACCGTACTGCTGGGGCGCAGCATGGCCGGCCCCGGTGCCGGCAGCGCGATGGGCATGTTCATCAACAGCCTGCCGTTGCGTGTCCCGCTGGCCCAACGTGCACCCGGCCAGGCGCTGCGTGAAACCCATGCCGGGCTGGCCGCCTTGCTGGCGCATGAAGATGCGCCGCTGATCCTGGCCCAGCGTTGCAGCGGCCTGCCCGCAGGCAGCGCACTGTTCGACAGCCTGGTGAATTACCGCCAGGGCAGCCTCCCGTTCGGCCAGGTGCTGCCCGGTGTAGCGCTGGTCGAGGCCAGCGAGGTCGAGAGCCACGGGCTGGTGCTGACCGTGGATGAGCAGGCAGATACGCTGCAACTGGCCGTGCGTGCGCCGCGTGCGATCGGGGCGCAACGGGTCATGGGCTTCGTGCTCAACGCCCTGCAGCAATTGGCCGATGCGCTTGCCCGCGGCAGCACTGAGGGCCTGCAGGCCCTGTGTGCAGTGCCACACAACGAGTTGCAGCGTTTGTTGCAGGGCTTGAACCGCACCGAAGACCCGCACAGCCCAACCTGGCAGACCCTGCCTGCGTTATTCGAGGCCCAGGTTCGGCGCACGCCACAGGCCATCGCCCTGCAGGCGGGCGACGACAGCCTGGACTACCAAACGCTGAATGCCCAGGCCAACCGCCTGGCGCACCAGTTGATTGCCCAAGGGGTCGGCCCGGACAGCCGGGTGGCTGTGTGCGTGGAGCGCGGCATTTCGCTAATGGTGGCCTTGCTTGGCGTGCTCAAGGCCGGCGGTGCCTATGTGCCGCTGGACCCCGGCTACCCGCAGGAACGCCTGCGCTTCATGTTGCAGGACTGCACGCCAACCCTGGTGCTGGTGCACGGCGCTACCCAGGGCCTGTTCGCCGGCCTGGCCTGTCGCTGGCTCGACCTGGACGCGCACAGCTGGCAGGCCAACCCGGCCGATAACCCGCAGGTCGAGGGGCTGGGGCCGTCAAAACTGGCCTATGTGATGTACACCTCGGGGTCCACGGGCACCCCCAAGGGGGTCATGGTGGAGCACCGTGGGCTGTGCAACCTGATGCACTGGGGGTCGCAAATCTGCCCGCCGCGCCCTGGGGATGCGCTGTTGCAACGGGCGCCGTGCACATTCGATGGCTCGGTGTGGGAGCTGTTCTGGCCCTTGACTGCCGGCCTGCGCCTGGTCCTGGCGCGGCCGGACGGCCACCGTGACCCGGCGTACATGGTGCAGCTGATTCAGGCCCGGCAGGTCAGCGTCGTCAAGTTCGTACCGGCCCTGCTGCACCAGTTCCTCGAGCAGCCGGGCGTGGAGCGCTGCACCAGCCTGACCGATATTTTCTGCGGCGGCGGCGAGCTGACCCTGGCGCTGGTGCACAGTGTGCGGCAACGCTTGCCCGGCGTGCGCCTGCACAATGTCTACGGCCCCACCGAGGCGACGGTGGACAGCACCGCGTGGACCTTGCAAGCGCAGCAACCCCTGCCCACGCAGGCGCCGCCGATTGGTCGGCCAATCAGCAACACCCGGCTGTATGTGCTGGACGCGCACGACCGCCCGGTGCCCCTGGGCGCGGTGGGCCAGTTGCACATCGGCGGTGTCGGCGTAGCGCGCGGTTACCTGGGTTTGCCGCATTTGCAGGCCGAGCGTTTCATTGCCAGCCCGTTCGTCGAAGGCGACCGCCTGTACCGTACTGGCGACCTGGTGCGCTACCGCGCCGACGGCGAACTGGACTTCGTGGGGCGCAACGACTTCCAGGTCAAGTTGCGGGGTTTGCGCGTTGAACTGGGGGAAATCGAAGCGTTGCTGGCCGCCTACCCGGCGGTGGGGCAGGCGGTGGTCCTGATGCGAGAAGAGCGCCTGGTGGCGTACTTCACCTGCAACGATGGCCAGCCGGCGCCGGCGCTGGAGGCGCTGCGCAGCCACCTGCTGGCGCGCATGCCCGAATACATGGTGCCGCAGGCCTTCGTGCGCCTGGCGGCGTTGCCACTGAGCCGCAATGGCAAAGTGGACCGCAGCGCGCTGCCGGCGCCGGATGCCGAGGCCGTGATCAGCCGTGAATACCAGGCCCCGCAGGGCGAACTGGAAACAGCGCTGGCCGCGATCTGGACCGAGGTGCTGAAGATCGAACAGGTGGGCCGCGACGACAACTTCTTCGAGTTGGGCGGGCATTCGCTGCTGGCGGTCAGCCTGGTGGCGCGCATGCGCCAGGCCGGGTTGCATGTGGACGCCAGAACCTTGTTCAGCCAGCCGACATTGGCGGGGCTGGCGGCCAGCACCCAGCGCGAGCAGCTTGCCGTGGTGGTGCCACAAACCACCATCCCTGGCCTGGGCAAGCGCCGGCGCCTCTGACCGGCGCTTGCCATGAACGCAGCCTTGCATCGCGCAGGGCTGCTTCACCCTTCCTGCCATCAGCCCAGGGCGGTGCCATGCACCGCGCAGGCTCGAATTGTCCCCACTCTCCATGTCAGACCGCCCGGTCACGATCCATTAGCGTGTCCCCCAACCTTATTTCCAGGCAAAGCAGGATGCTTACCGATGCACTTCAGCGAACTGATGGCAGCTCTTTCCACCCGTGCAATTCGACTCCAGCGTGAAGACCATGACCTGATCGTCCTCGGTGACGACGAAACCCTGGACGATCATTTGTGGGAGGCGCTGTCACGGCACAAGCCGGCCTTGCTGGAGATGCTTGCCGAACAGGATGACGACTGGCTCAGCCCGGCCTTTCGCATCACCCCCGACATGCTGCCACTGGTAACCCTGGACCAGGCCGCCATCGACCGCATTGTCGAGCAGGTGCCGGGCGGTGCTGCCAACGTGCAGGACATCTACCCGCTGGCACCGTTGCAGCAGGGCATGCTTTACCACCACCTGGCCGCCAGCGAGGGCGACCCGTACCTGTCGCAGGTGCAACTGCATTTTGCCAGCAAGGAGCACCTGGAGGCCTTTGCCCAGGCGCTGCAATGGGTCATCCAGCGGCACGACATTCTGCGTACCGCCGTGCACTGGGAGTACCTGGACAACCCGGTACAGGTGGTCTGGCGTGAAGCTGCACTGGTCCGCGAGGCCTTGCCGCTGGCCGGCAGCCACGCACTGGCCAGCCTGTGCCAGCGCTTCGACCCGCGTCACTACCGGCTCGACCTGCGCCAGGCGCCGTTGATGCAACTGGTGCATGCCCAGGGCGAGGGCGAGCAATGGGTCGCGCTGCTGATGTTCCACCACGTGATCATGGACCACACCGCGCTGGACATCGTGCGCCGCGAACTGCAGGCCCACCTTGCCGGCACCTGTGCGCAGCTACCGCCACCCATGCCGTTTCGCAATGTGCTGGCGGCAGCGCGCCAGGCTCTCGACGAACAGGCCCATGAACGTTTCTTCGGTGAAATGCTGGGTGACATCGATGAGCCCACGCTCGCCTTCGGCCAGCAGGACAAGGTCGACCAGCCCCTGCAGCAGGCACGCCTGACCCTGGCGCCGGCGCTCAGCCAGCGCCTGCGTGCCCAGGCCCGGCAGTTGGGGGTGAGCCCGGCCAGCGTACTGCACCTGGGTTTCGCCCGGTTGATCGGCCAGCTCTCGGCACGCCAGGCCGTGGTGTTCGGCAGCGTGTTGCTGGGCCGCATGACCACCGGAGTTGGCGGCGAGCAGGCGCTGGGTATGTTCATCAATACCTTGCCGCTGCGCATCGACCTGGGCCAGCACAGCGTGCGCGACGGGCTGCTGGCCACCCATCGCCGGCTCAGCGCCTTGCTCGGCCATGAGCAGGCATCGTTGGCGCTGGCCCAGCGTTGCAGCGGCGTGGCCGCACCGGCGCCGCTGTTCAACAGCATGCTCAATTACCGCCACAGTGACGCGGGCGACGCGGCCGAGATCATACCGGTTGCCCCCGGCATCGATATTGTCGGCGCCGAAGAACGTACCGATTATCCGCTGACCGTCAGTGTCGATGACCTGGGTGAGGACCTGCGCCTGACGGTGCAGAGCCTGCCCCAATGGCATGCGCCGCGCCTGTGCGCGCAGTTCGAACAGGTGCTGGCCAGCCTGGTGGAGGCTTTGGAACAGGCACCGGGCACGCCGTTGCAAGCGCTGGCCGTGTTGCCGGCCGAGGAGCGCGAGCAGGTGCTGCAACGGTTCAACGACAGCGCCCGGCACTACCCGCAGGGCAGCACCGTACATGCGCTGGTCGAGGCCCAGGCTGCCCATATACCCGACGCGCCGGCGCTGCTGCAGGCCGGCCAGGCGCTGAGCTACGGTGAACTCAATCGCCAGGCCAACCAGCTGGCCCACCAGTTGCGCGCGCGGGGTGTGCAACTGGGTGACCGGGTCGCCTTGTGCCTGCCGCGCAACGCCAGGCGGCTGGTGGGCATGCTTGGCGTGCTCAAGGCCGGTGCGGCCTACGTTCCGATTGACCCGGGTTACCCGGCCGCCCGCATTGCCTACCTGCTCGACGACAGCGCGCCGCTGCTGTTGCTGGCGGAAACCACCGTCAACGGCTTGCCCGGCGCTGTGCCGCGGCTGGACCTGGACCAGGCCGAGGCCTATGCCACCGACGACAGCAACCCCCAGGTGCCGGGGCTGGATGCGCAGCAGCTGGCCTACCTGGTGTACACCTCCGGGTCCACCGGGCAACCCAAAGGGGTGATGGTCGAGCACCATGCCCTGGCCAACCTGGTGCACTGGCATTGCCAGGCGTTTGCCGTGGACAACGCCAGCCAGGCTTCGAGCCTTGCCGGTTTCGGCTTCGATGCCATGGCTTGGGAGGTGTGGCCAAGCCTGAGCGCCGGGGCCACCTTGCACCTGCCACCGGCACACATTGGCAACGAGCATGTCGACGAACTGCTCGACTGGTGGCTGCAGCAGCCGCTGACGGTCAGCTTCCTGCCTACGCCGGTGGCCGAGCAGGCCTTGCGCCGTGAGCATCAGCACCCCACCTTGCGCACCCTGCTGGTCGGTGGTGACCGCCTGCGCCAGTTCGACCGCGACCCAGGCTTTGCCGTGGTCAACAACTACGGCCCGACCGAGACTACCGTCGTGGCCACCTCGGGGCTGCTCAGCCCAGGTAATGCACTGCACATCGGCCGGCCGACTGCCAACACCCGGCTCTATGTGCTCGACCAGGGCCTGCAACCTGTGCCCGTGGGCGTCGCCGGCGAGCTGTACATCGGCGGTGCGCAAGTGGCGCGTGGCTACTTCAACCGCCCAGCATTGACCGAAGAGCGCTTCCTGGCCGACCCGTTCAGCTCCCAGGCCAATGCCCGCATGTACCGCAGCGGCGACCTGGTGCGCTGGAACAGCGATGGCACCCTTGACTACCTCGGGCGCAACGACGACCAGGTGAAGATCCGCGGCGTGCGGGTCGAACTGGGTGAAGTCGAAGCCGCCCTCGCGGCGCAACCGGGCGTAGACGCGGCCGTGGTGCTGGTGCGGGGCGAACGGCTGCTGGCCTGGTACACCGAAACCACCCCGTTGGACCCGCACACCCTGCGCGAGGCGCTGCGCGCCTGCCTGCCTGCACACATGCTGCCGGTGGCGTTCACCCGCCTGGCCGAACTGCCGTTGACCAGCCACGGCAAGCTTGACCGCCGCGCGCTCCCGGAACCGGCCACTGGCGAACTGTTCGGCCAGCAATACGAGGCGCCGCAAGGCGCTACCGAAACGGCCATGGCGCAGGTCTGGGCCGAGGTGCTGGGTGTCGAGCGGGTGGGGCGGCACGACAACTTCTTCGAACTTGGCGGCCATTCGCTGCTGGCCGTTACGCTGGTCGAGCGGTTGCGTGGCGCAGGGATGGTCATTGATGTACGGGTGCTGTTTGCCCAACCGACCGTGCTGGCGTTGGCTGCTGTCGTGGGGGCCGGTGCGGAAATCGCCGTGCCCGCCAATCGCGTCCCGCCGGGCGCCGAGCGCATCACCCCGGGCATGCTCAGCCTGGTCGAGCTGGAGCAGACGGTCATCGACCAAGTGGTTGCCAGCGTGCCGGGCGGCGCCGCCAACGTGCAGGAAATCTACCCCCTGGCACCACTGCAGCAGGGGGTGCTGTACCACCACCTGAGCGCGGAGCAAGGCGACCCCTACCTGCTGCAGACGCGCCTGGCATTCGACAGCGTGGAGCGCTTGCTGGCCTGGGCCGGGGCGTTGCAACAGGTGATCGACCGCCACGACATCCTGCGCACGGCCGTGCTCTGGCAGGGCCTGCCGCAGCCCCTGCAGGTGGTATGGCGCGAGGCACTGCTGGGTGTTCATGAAGTCGATGACCTGCCCGAGCAGCCCGGCGTGGCCCGTATCGACCAGTTGCACGCGCGCTTTGACGCCCGCCACCACCGCATGGACCTGGGCCAGGCCCCGCTGACCCGCTTGTACTACAGCCTCGACCCGGCCAACCAGCAAGTGGTGGCGGTACTGCTGTTCCATCACCTCACCCTCGACCACACCGCCATGGACGTGGTGGCCCGTGAAATGCGGGCGCTGCTGTTCGGCCAGGGCCACAGCCTGCCGCCGCCGGTGCCGTACCGCAACTATGTGGCCCAGGCTTGCCTGGGCGACCAGGGCGGGCATGAAGCGTTCTTCCGTGACATGCTGGCCGACGTCGAGGAGCCGACCTTGCCGTTGGGCCATGCCGACGTGCAGGGCGACGGCCGTGCTGTGCAGAGTGCCACGCAAGCCCTCGACGCTGGGCTGGCCGGGCGTTTGCGCAGCCAGGCCCGGCAGCTGGGGGTCAGCGCCGCAAGCCTGATGCACCTGGCCTGGGCCCGTGTGCTCGGCGTGCTGGCCAACCGCGACGACGTGGTCTTCGGCACCGTGCTGATGGGCCGCCTGCAAGGGGGCGAGGGCGCCGACCGCGCCCTGGGCATGTTCATCAATACCTTGCCGCTACGGGTCGACACGCGGCAGCCAGTCGCCAGCGCCGTGCGCGCCGCCCACCGCAGCCTGGCAGCGCTACTGGCCCATGAGCACGCACCGCTGGCCTTGGCCCAGCGCTGCAGCGGCGTGCCCGCTTCAGCGCCGTTGTTCAGCGCCTTGCTCAATTATCGGCACAGTGCCGACGATGCGCCGCGTGAAGGCGAGGGCATATGGGAGGGAGTGCGGCTGCTGGGTGGCGAGGAGCGCAGCAACTACCCCTTGACCCTCAGCGTCAACGACCTGGGCCAGGGGTTCACGTTCAGCGTTCTGGCTGTGCCTGGCATTGGCGCCGCGCGGGTGGCGGCCTGGATGTGCAACGCCGTCGCCGAACTGGTCCAGGCCCTGGAGCTCAGCCAGGGCACCCCACTGAACGGCCTGTCCATCCTCGACGAAGACGCCCGTCAGCAGTTGCTCGGCCGCTTCAACGCCACCGCGCAAGCCTTCCCCCCGGCGACCACGGTGCATGCGTTGATCGAGGCCCAGGCCGCCCGCACGCCAGACGCCAGCGCAGTAAGCCAGGGTGAGGAAACGCTCAGTTACGGCGATCTGAACCGGCGTGCCAACCAGCTGGCGCACCAGCTGATCGCCATGGGCGTGCAGTGTGGTGACCGCGTTGCACTGTGCCTCGGGCGCCACTGCGAACGCATTGTCGGCCTGTTGGCGGTGCTCAAGGCCGGCGCGGCGTACGTGCCGGTAGACCCGGGGTACCCAGCCGAGCGCATTGCCTACCTGCTGGCCGACAGTGCCCCACGGTTGGTACTGGCCGACACGCAAACCACCGGGCTGGCGACCGCTATTCCTCGGCTCGACCTGGATTCGCCAGCGGCTTACCACAGCCTCAGCGACAACCCACAAGTACCTGGGCTGGGTGCCCAGCAACTGGCCTACCTGGTCTACACCTCGGGCTCCACCGGCCAACCCAAAGGCGTGATGGTCGAGCACCACACCCTGCTCAACCTCGTGCACTGGCACTGCCAGGCATTTGCCGTGCAGCCCGGTACCCGTACCTCGAGCGTGGCCGGCTTCGGTTTTGACGCCATGGCCTGGGAGGTCTGGCCGGCCTTGTGCGCCGGGGCCACCCTGCACCTGCCGCCGGCAGCGGTCGGCAACGAGCACGTGGAGGAACTGCTGGACTGGTGGCAGCAACAGCCCTTGGCGGTGAGCTTCCTGCCCACCCCGGTGGCCGAGCAGGCATTGCGTCGCCCGGTACAGCACCCGACCTTGCGTACCTTGCTGGTGGGTGGCGACCGCCTGCGCCAGTTCGACCGCGACCCTGGCTTTGCCGTGGTCAACAACTACGGCCCCACCGAAACCACCGTGGTCGCGACTTCGGGGGCCTTGCAGCCCGGTGCGGCGCTGCACATCGGCAAACCCGTCGCCAATACCCGGGTGTATGTGCTGGATGAGCGCCGGCAACCGGTGCCTGCCGGTGTGGTTGGCGAGCTGTACATTGGCGGCGCGCAGGTTGCACGGGGTTATTTCAACCGCCCTGAGCTGACCCAACAGCGCTTCCTGGCCGACCCGTTCAGCCGCCTGCCGGGCGCGCGGATGTACCGAAGCGGTGACCTGGTGCGGTGGAATACCGACGGGACGCTGGACTATCTGGGCCGCAATGACGACCAGGTGAAGGTCCGCGGTGTGCGCGTGGAGCTGGGCGAGATCGAGGCCGCGCTGGCTGCCCAGCCGGGCGTGCGTGATGCGGTGGTGCTGGTCCGCGACGAACGCCTGCTGGCCTGGTTCACCGCAAGCGCCGCTGTGACGGTCGACCACCTGCGCCAGGCCTTGCAAGCCTGCCTGCCGGCCTACATGGTGCCGCAGGCGCTGATGCGCCTGGAAACACTGCCGCTCACCCCCCATGGCAAGCTCGACCGCCGCGCGCTGCCCGACCCGGACACTACCGACCTGGTCGGGCACGGCTACGAAGCCCCTGTGGGCGAGACCGAAGTCGCCATGGCGGCCATATGGGCGCATGTGCTGGGTGTCGACCGGGTAGGGCGCCACGATAACTTCTTCGAGCTGGGTGGCCACTCGCTGTTGGCGGTGAGCCTCATCGAGCGCTTGCGCCAACAAGGCCTGCCAACCGATGTGCGGGTGCTGTTTGGCCAGCCCACGGTCGCCTCGCTGGCATCTGCCATAGGCCAGAACCGGCAAGTGGCCGTTCCGGAAAACCGTATTGCGCCTGGCTGCACACAGCTCACCCCGGACATGCTGCCGTTGCTGACCCTGGACCAGGCGTCGCTGGAGCGCATTGTTGCAGCGGTACCTGGCGGCGCCGCCAATGTGCAGGATATCTACCCATTGGCGCCGTTGCAGGAAGGTATTCTCTACCACCACCTGAGTGCGACCGGCGAAGACCCCTACCTGCTGCAATGGCCGATCCGCTTTGACAGCCTGGCCCGCCTGCAAGCCTTTGCCGGCGCCCTGGACAAGGTCATCGCCCGCCACGATGTGCTGCGCACCGCCGTGCTCTGGGACAGCCTGGCACAGCCGGTCCAGGTGGTGCTGCGCACGGTCGCCCCGGTTGCCACAGGCGCGGCCACCCGCACCGCCTTTGACCTGAGCCAGGCCCCGCTGATCCGCCTGCACTATCACGGCGCAGAGGGCCCCATCGAAGCCACTTTGCTGTTCCACCATATCGCGCTCGACCACACCGCCATGAAAGCGGTGCTGGCTGAAATTCGCGACCACCTGCACGGCCTGCAACCCACGCAGGCCCCGGTGCCTTACCGCAACTACGTGGCTCAGGCACGCCTGGCCGTCAGCGAGGCTGACCACGAGGCGTTCTTCCGCGCGCAACTGGCCGATATCGACGAACCTACCTTGCCCTATGGGCTGACCGACTTGCAGCTCCAGGCCAGCCAGTTCGAACAGGCCAGCGTGGCCCTGCAACCGGCTGCGTACCAGCGCCTGCGCAGCCAGGCGCGCCAGCTGGGTGTCAGTGCTGCAAGCCTGTTGCACCTGGCCTGGGCACGGCTGGTGGCGGGCACCAGTGGCAAGTCCAGCGTGGTATTCGGCACCGTCCTGCTGGGCCGCCTGCAGGGTGGGGCCGGTGCCGATCGCGGCCTTGGCATGTTCATCAACACCTTGCCCCTGCGCCTCGACCTGCAGGGCCTGGATGTGCGCGAAGGGGTGCGCCAGGCCCACCAACGGCTGGCGGCACTGCTGGTGCATGAGCACGCGGCGTTGGCGTTGGCCCAGCGTTGCAGCGGCGTGGCCGCGCCCACACCGCTGTTCAGCGCCATGCTCAACTACCGCCATGGCGCCACGGCCAGCGAGCTGCAGGCACATGAGCAAGCGCTGGAAGGCGTGGAGGTATTACCCCCGCGCGGGCATGGCAACTACCCGATCAGCATGAACATCGATGACCTGGGTGACGGCCTGCGCATCAGTGCGCAGGTCACCGCGCAGGTCGGTGCGCAACGCCTGTGCGAACAGATGCAACAGGTGCTGGTCGGCCTGCTGGACGCGCTGGAGCACGCGCCGGGCACGCCGGTGCAACAGTTGTGCGTGCTCAGCGCGGCGGAGCGCGCACAGCTGCTGCAACGCCCTGCGCCACAGCCGCATGACCTTGAGCAGCCGCTGCACCACCTGTTCGAGGCCCAGGTCCGCCGTACCCCCGATGCCGTTGCGCTGGTGGCCGAAGAAGGCGAAATCAGTTACCGCCAGCTCGACGAACAGGCCAACCGCCTGGCCCACCACCTGGTCGGGCTAGGGGCCCAACCCGATGCCAGGGTGGCGATCTGTGTCGAGCGTGGGCTGAACATGGTGGTTGGCCTGCTGGCCATTCTCAAAGCCGGCGCTGCCTATGTGCCGGTCGACCCAGGTTACCCCGCCGAGCGTATTCGCCATATGCTGGCCGACAGCGCACCGCTGGCCGTGCTGGTACACGGTGCCACGCGCGACATCGCTGGCACCCTGGACCTGCCATGGGTCGACCTGGACCAGCCGTGCTGGCAGCAGCAACCGATCAGCAACCCGCGCATCCCCGGACTGGGCGCCCGGCACCTGGCCTATGTGATCTACACCTCGGGCTCCACTGGCGTGCCCAAGGGGGTGATGGTCGAGCACCGCAACGTGGTCAACCTGGTGCACTGGAGCCGCCGCTTGTGCCCACACGTGGGCGAGGGCGGTGTGCTGCACAAGACCCCGGTCAGCTTCGATGCTTCGGTCTGGGAGCTGTTCTGGCCGCTGTGCAGCGGCTTGCGCCTGGTGCTGGCGCGCCCGGATGGCCAGCGCGACCCGGCTTACCTGGTGCAGCGGGTGCAGGCGCAGGCGGTGGCGGTGGTCCAGTTCGTGCCGGCCTTGCTGCAACAGTTCATCGAGCAGCCCGAGAGCCGCCACTGCAACAGCCTGACCGACATCGTGTGTGGCGGCGGTGAGCTGAGCGCAGCGCTGGCGGCCCAAGTGCGCCAGCGCTTGCCGCAGGTGCGCCTGCATAACGTCTACGGCCCTACCGAAACCACGGTGGACTGCAGCGCCTGGACCTTGCAGCCAGATGCCGCGCTCCCTCAAGGCAGCCTGCCCATCGGCCAGGCGATCGACAATACCTGGCTCTGCGTGCTCGACAGCGACGACCAACTGGTGCCGTATGGTGTGGCCGGGCAGCTGCACATTGGCGGCGCCGGGGTAACGCGGGGTTACCTGGGGCTGCCTGAGCAGCAGGCGCAGCGCTTCATCGCCAGCCCGTTCGTCGAAGGTGAGCGCCTGTACCGCAGTGGTGATCTGGTGCGCCTGAACCAGGACGGCAACCTGGTATTCCTTGGCCGTTGCGACGAGCAGATCAAGCTGCGTGGGTTGCGCATCGAGCCGGGCGAGATCGAAGCCTGCCTTGCACAACTCGCCGACGTGCGCGAGGCCGTTGTGCTCGCGGTGGACGACGTGCGCCTGGTCGCCTACTACACGGGTACGGAACAGCCGGTCGATGACCTGCGCCAGGCATTGCTGGCCCGGCTGCCCGAGTACATGGTGCCGGCCCAGTACATCCACCTTGAACAGCTACCCCTGACCCCCAACGGCAAGCTTGACCGCAAGGCACTGCCAGCGGCCGATACGGCCTTGCAAAGGCGACCTTACGAGGCCCCTGTGGGCCACACCGAGGCCTTGCTGGCGCGGTTGTGGCGCGAGCTGCTGGAGGTTGAGCAGGTGGGTAGGCACGACAACTTCTTCGAGCTGGGTGGGCACTCGCTGCTGGCCGTGAGCCTGACCGCGCGCTTGCGCCTGGAAGGTTTGCAGGTCGATGTGCGGACCTTGTTCGGCCAGCCGACCATTGCCGCACTGGCCTCCACGCTCGGTGCCGAGCAAGGTGTGGAAGTGCCGGAAAACCGAATTCCATCCGGTTGCACGCAGATCACCCCGCAGCTGCTCAGCCTGATCGACCTCGACCAGCCTGCCATCGACGCTATTGTCGCCAAGGTGCCAGGCGGCGCCGCCAACGTGCAGGACATCTACCCGTTGGCGCCGTTGCAGGAGGGGATTCTCTATCATCACCTGAGTGCCGAGCACGACCCCTACGTGCTGTTCTCCAAGCTACGCTTCGCCAGCCGTGAACGCTTGCACGCGTTCGCCAGCGCGCTGGACGCGGTCATCGCCCGGCACGATGTGCTGCGCACGGCCATTCTTTGGGAGGGCCTGCCGCAACCGGTGCAAGTGGTCTTGCGGGCCGTCGCACCGGTTGCGCAGTCAGGCGGCGACAACAGCCCATCCAGCACTGAATTCGACCTGAGCCAGGCGCCGCTGTTGCGCCTGCTGTACACCGACGCCGACGGCCCGATCGAGGCCACCTTGCAGTTCCACCACATCGTGCTCGACCACACGGCGCTCGACGTGGTTGGCGAAGAGCTCAGTGCCCACCTGCAGGGCGCTGCGGCCCCGGCCCATGCCCCTGTGCCGTACCGCAACTACGTAGCCCAGGCGCGCCTGGGCATCAGCCAGGCCGGGCACGAGGCGTTCTTCCGTGGGCAGCTCGCTGATATCGACGAGCCAACCCTGCCGTTCGGCCTGAGTGACGTGCAAGGCGATGGCCGCGACATCCACGAGGCCAAGTTGCCCCTTTCTGCCGACCTGGCCGGCCGCTTGCGCCACCAGGCGCGGCAGTTGGGCATCAGCGTGGCCAGCCTGTTCCACCTGGCCTGGGCGCGTTTGCTGGCCGCGGCCAGTGGCAAGCCCAGCGTAGTGTTCGGTACCGTGTTGCTGGGGCGTCTGCAGGGCGGCGAGGGTGCCGAGCGCGCGCTTGGGATGTTCATCAACACCCTGCCACTGCGCATCGACCTCGCCGGCGTCAGCCTGCGCGAGGCGGCCCATGCCACCCACCAGTCGCTCAGTGGCCTGCTGGCCCACGAGCATGCCTCGCTGGCCCTGGCGCAACGTTGCAGTGGCGTCGCCGCGCCGCTGCCGCTGTTCAGCGCCATGCTCAACTACCGCCACGGTGCCCAGCCCGACACGGCGCAGCGCCAGGGCTGGGACGGCATCGAGGTGCTGCAGGGACAGGAGCGTACCAACTACCCATTGAGCTTGAACGTGGATGACCTGGGCGAAGGCTTCCGCCTGGTGGCCATGACCACTGCCGGCGTTGGCGCTGCGCGTATCTGCGGGCAAATGGAGCAAGTGTTGCAGGCCATGGTGCAGGCCCTGGAGCATGAACCGGCACTGGCGTTGCAGCGCTTGCCGGTGCTGCAGGCCGAGGAACGCCAGCGGGTGCTGGCCGGGTTCAATGACACAGCCGTCGCCTACGACCTCGGGCAGACCTTGCACGGCCTGATCGAGGCGCAGGTTCGGCGCACCCCCGAGGCGCTGGCGGTCAGGGCCGAGGAGGGCGAGCTGACCTACGACCAGCTCAACCAGCAGGCCAACTGCCTGGCGCACCACTTGATCGGCTTGGGGGTCAAACCGGACGATCGCGTGGCCATCTGCGTCGAACGCGGCTTGTCGATGGTGGTGGGGCTGCTGGCCATTCTCAAGGCCGGTGGCGCTTATGTGCCGGTGGACCCGGATTACCCGGCCGAGCGCGTGCGGCACATGCTGACCGACAGCGCGCCGGTGGCGGTGCTGGTGCATGCGGCTACCCGGCACGTGCCGGAAGCGGGTCTGCTCATTGATCTGGACCAGCCGAGCTGGGCGGATCAGCCTGTGGTTGACCCGGTTGTAGCAGGGCTGAATGCCCGGCACCTGGCCTACGTGATCTACACCTCCGGTTCGACCGGGCTGCCGAAAGGCGTGATGAACGAGCACGCGGGTGTCGTCAACCGCCTGCTGTGGATGCAGGACGCTTACGGCCTGGATGCGGCCGACGTGGTGCTGCAGAAAACCCCGTTCAGTTTTGACGTGTCGGTGTGGGAATTCCTCTGGCCGTTGCAGACCGGTGCACGGCTGGTCATGGCCCGCCCCGGTGGGCACCGTGACCCCGAATACCTACGCGAGGTGATCACCCGCGAGCACGTCACCACCCTGCATTTCGTACCCTCGATGCTCGACGTGTTCCTGTCCTCGACAGCCCCTGTCGCCGGGGCTGCTACGCAGGCCCCTGTGGGAGCGGCCTCGTGTCGCGAAAGGGCCGCACAGCGGCCCCAGGATTTCCAAGCAGACATCATTACCGCCGGGACAGCCGCGCAGCCCGATCACAACACAATGCCGCGCCTACCCTTGATACGTGTGATCTGCTCCGGTGAGGCGTTGCCGGGGAATCTGGTACGGCGTTTCCACGCTCAGCTGCCAACCGTCGAGCTGCACAACCTCTACGGCCCGACCGAAGCCGCGGTGGATGTCAGCGCCTGGCACTGCACCACCTCCCCGGACAACACCCCGATCGGCAAACCCATCGCCAACACCACCCTGTACATCCTCGACGACCAGCAGCAACCAGTGCCCCAGGGGGTAGCCGGCGAGCTCTACATCGGCGGCGTGCAGGTGGCCCGGGGCTACCTCAACCGTGCCGAACTCACCGCCGAGCGCTTCATCGACGACCCGTTCGTACCCGGCGCACGCCTGTACCGCACCGGTGACCTGGCACGCCACCTGCCCGACGGCAACATCGAATACCTCGGCCGCAACGACGACCAGGTCAAACTGCGTGGCCTGCGCATCGAACTGGGTGAAATCCAGGCCGGCCTCACGGCCATCGAAGGCGTCAAGGAGGCGGTGGTGCTGGCCCACGACCAGCGCCTGGTTGCCTACTACACTGGCGACGCACAACCGGTGGACACCCTGCGCAGCGCATTGCTCACCCATCTGCCCGAATTCATGGTGCCGGCACAGTTCATGCACCTGCAGGCCCTGCCGCTGAGCCCCAACGGCAAGCTCGACCGCAAGGCTCTGCCAGCCCCCGGCCCCCTCCAGGACCGCCCGTTCGAGGCCCCGCAAGGCGACACCGAACACCTGCTGGCGGCCCTGTGGGCCGAGCTGCTGGGCGTAGAGCGGGTAGGGCGGCATGACAACTTCTTCGAACTGGGCGGGCACTCGCTGTTGGCCGTCAGCCTGACCGCGCGCCTGCGTGCCCAAGGCCTGCACGCCGATATCCGCGTGTTGTTCGGCCAACCCACCCTGGCTGCGCTCGCCGCGGCGCTGGGCGCTGACACACGCGTGGCGGTGCCGGCCAACCGTATTGTCCGGGGGACCACGGCGATCACCCCGGCCATGCTGCCGCTGGCCGACCTGTCGCAGGCGGCCATCGACACCCTGGTCGCGCAGGTGCCCGGCGGTATCCAGAACATTCAGGACATCTACGGCCTGGCGCCGTTGCAGCAGGGCATTCTCTACCACCACCTGGCCAGCGACGGCGCCGACCCGTATGTGTTGCAAGCGCGCTTCGCCTTCCCTGGCCAAGCCGAACTGGACGCTTTTGCCGCCGCCCTCGACCAGGTCATTGCCCGCCACGACATCTTGCGCACCAGCATTCACTGGCAAACCCTGGAAGAACCGGTGCAAGTGGTCTGGCATACGGTGCCGTCGCTTGCCGCCAGCATGCACTGCGCACCCGCCTGCACGGGTATCGGCCTTGGCCAGGCCCCGCTGGTGCGGCTGTTGCCCGAGCAGACCGACACGGGCCTGCAAGCCACGTTGCTGATCCACCACATCATCCTTGACCACGCCGCCGTCGAGCAGTTGGTGGCGGAAATCACGGCTGTGCTGCAGGGCCGCCCGCTCGCCGAGGCCAGCGTGCCTTACCGCAATTATGTGGCCCAGGCGCGCCTGGGCGCCGATCCCCAAGCCGATGAAGCATTGTTCCGCGAACTGCTGGGCGACATCGATGAGCCCACCCTGGTCTACGGCCTGCACGATGCGCACGGTGACACCCGTGACGTACACGACAGCCGCCTGACCGTGGATGCCGCACTGTGCGGGCGCTTGCGCGAGCAGGCGCGGCACTTGGGCGTGAGCGTCGCCAGCCTGATGCACCAGGCCTGGGCGCAAGTACTGGCGCAGTTGTCCGGCCGCGAAGAGGTGGTGTTCGGCACGGTGCTGCTGGGCCGCCTGCAGGGCGGCGAAGGTGCCGAACGGGCGCTGGGCATGTTCATCAACACCTTGCCCCTGCGCGTCAGCGTCGGTGCCGCAGGCACTGCCGAGGGCGTGCGCCTTACCCACCAGCGCCTGGCGCGGCTGCTGGCCCACGAACAGGCGTCGCTGGCCCTGGCCCAGCGCTGCAGCGGCGTGCCGGCGACCCAGGCGCTGTTCACCAGCCTGCTGAACTACCGTCACAGCGCCCCCGCCAAGGTCGAACTGCGCCAGGCATGGCAGGGCATCGAGCAGATCGCAGCCCACGAGCGCAGCAACTACCCACTGGTGGTGAACATCGATGACCTGGGCGAAGGCCTGGTGCTCACCGTGCAGGCGGTGTCGCAGGTAGACGGCGGGCAGGTGTGCCGCCTGCTGGCGACCGCCCTGGCGCAACTGGCCGATGCCTTGCAACAGGCCCCGGCCACGCCGTTGCATACGCTCAGCCAATTGGCGCCCGGCGAACGCGAACTGCTGCTGCAAGGCTTCAACGCCACCCGCCGAGACTACCCGCACGAGCATGCGCTGCACCAACTGGTCGGTACCCACGCCGCCCTTACGCCACAGGCGACCGCCGTGGTGCACGGGCAGCGCCAGTGGTCCTACCAGCAACTGGATGAGCATGCCAACCGGCTGGCTCACCACCTGCTCAGCCTGGGCGTAAACCCGGGTGAGCGGGTGGCACTGTTGCTGCCGCGCAGCTTCGACCTGCTCGCCGCGCAATTGGCCGTGAGCAAATGCGCTGCGGTATTCGTGCCGCTGGACAGCAATGCCCCGGTTGAACGCCAGGCGTTCATGATCCAGGACTGCCAGGCCCGCGTGCTGCTGACGCTCGCCAGCCAGGCGCAAACCGGCGGGGCCGTGCGGGTAGAACTGGACCGCTGCGACCTGTCCGCCTGCCCCCACCATGCACCGGCCCTGGCGGTGAACGCGCAAAGCGCGGCCTACGTCATGTACACCTCGGGCTCGACGGGCACGCCGAAAGGTGTGCTGGTTCCTCACCGGGCGATCGTTAGGCTGGCCATCAACAACGGCTTTGCCGAGTTCAACCGTGACGACCGGGTGGCCTTCGCCTCCAACCCGGCATTCGACGCCAGTACCCTGGAGGTATGGGCGCCGCTGCTCAACGGCGCCTGCGTGGTGGTGATCGACCAGCCGCAGGTCCTGTGCCGCGAGGCCTTGCGCGATGTATTGGTAGCCCAGCAGGTGAGCGTGCTGTGGCTGACCGCAGGCTTGTTCCACCAGTTTGCCGATGCCTTGCTGCCAGCCTTCGCCAAGCTGCGCTACCTGATGGTGGGCGGCGACGTGCTGGACCCGGCAGTGGTCGCCCGGGTGCTGCGCGACGGTGCGCCGCAGCACTTGCTCAATGGCTACGGCCCGACTGAGGCCACCACCTTCAGCACCACCCATGAAATAACGGCTGTGGGCCAAGGCAGCATTCCGATCGGCAAGCCCATCGGCAATGGCCGCTGCTACGTGCTCGATGCCCGTCGGCAACCGGTCCCGCTGGGCGCCGTAGGCGAGTTGTATATCGGTGGCGATGGCGTGGCGCTGGGCTACCTCGGCCAGCCCGCGCTGACCGCCGAACGCTTCCTCGATGACCCTTTCAGTGGACAGGCAGAGGCGCGCATGTACCGCAGCGGCGACCTGGTCAGCTGGCAGGCCGACGGCACGCTGCGCTACCTTGGGCGTGCCGACCAGCAGGTCAAGCTGCGCGGGTTCCGTATCGAACTCGGGGAAATCGAAGCGTGTCTTGGCCAGTGCGAAGGCGTGCGTGACAGCGCCGTGGTCCTGCGTGAAGACGCCCCGGGCGACAAACGCCTGGTAGCTTACTTCACCGCGCACGCGGCAGCGCCGCTGGTCGCCGACTTGCACGGCCGCCTGCAAAGCCTGCTGCCGGACTACATGGTGCCGGCTGCCTACGTGTGCCTGGCCGAGCTGCCATTGACTGCCAACGGCAAGCTTGACCGCCGTGCACTGCCGCTTCCGGGCAGCGACGCCCTGGTGAGCCGGGCTTTCGAGGCCCCGCAAGGGGCTGTGGAAGTTGCCCTGGCCGCCATCTGGGCCGAGGTGCTGAAGGTCGAGCAGGTCGGGCGCCATGACCACTTCTTCGAACTGGGTGGCCATTCGCTGCTGGCGGTAACCCTGGTCGAGCGCATGCGCAAGGCTGGCCTGCTTGCCGATGTGCGTGTCCTGTTCGCCCAGCCGACCCTGGCGGCACTGGCCGCTGCCGTGGGCAGCGGGCGCGAGGTGGACGTACCGGCCAACCGGGTACCGGTCGACGCCCAGGCGATCACCCCGGCGATGCTCAGCTTGATCGAACTGGATCAGGCCAGCATCGACCGTATCGTTGCCAGCGTCCCGGGTGGTGCAGCCAACGTGCAGGAAATCTACCCGCTGGCACCGCTGCAGGAAGGCATTCTGTACCACCACCTCAGCGCCGAGCAGGGCGACCCGTACCTGCTGCAGTCACGCCTGGCGTTCGACAGCCTGGCCGACCTGCAGCGCTGGGCTGGCGCGCTGCAGCAGGTGATCGACCGCCACGACATCCTGCGCACCGCTGTGCTCAGCGAAGGCCTTGAGCAGGCGGTACAAGTGGTTTGGCGCAAGGCCCGCATGGCGGTTACCGCTGTCGAGGGGCTGGGCAGCGAAGCGGTGCTCGATGCCTTGCAGGCACGCTACGATGCCCGCCACCAGCGCCTGGACCTGGCCTGCGCACCTTTGCTGCGCCTGGTGTATGCCGCCGACCCGCGCAACCAGCGGGTGGTGGCGATACTGCAGTTCCACCACCTGGCCCTGGACCATACCGCCATGGAGGTCATCGCGGGCGAAATGCAGGCATTGATGGACGGGCAGGGCGCACAACTGCCCGCGCCGGTGCCGTACCGTACGTACGTGGCCCAGGCGCGGTTGGCGGCAGACGATGCCGGCCATGAGGCATTCTTCCGCGAGATGCTGGGTGACCTGGATGAGCCCACCCTGCCGTTCGGCCTGGCCGATGTGCAGGGCGAAGGGCATGCCATCGAAGAGGCCCAACTGCAGCTGGATGCCACCTTGGCCCGCAACCTGCGCGAACAGGCCCGGCGCCTGGGCGTCAGTGTCGCCAGCCTGGCCCACCTGGCCTGGGCGCGGGTACTGGGGGTGCTGGCCAACCGCAGCGACGTGGTCTTCGGCACGGTGCTGATGGGCCGCCTGCAAGGCGGTGCAGGGGCTGACCGGGCACTGGGTGTGTTCATCAACACCTTGCCGCTGCGCATCGACCTGTCGACGCCGGTAGTGCAGGCGGTGCGCCTGACCCACCAGCGGCTGTCTGCGCTGCTGCAACACGAGCATGCCTCGCTGGCCCTGGCCCAGCGTTGCAGCGCCGTGGCGGCGTCTTCGCCGCTGTTCAGCGCTTTGTTCAATTACCGCCATAGCAGTGCCGCTGGCCGTGCTGCCGGCAGCCAAGGCGTGCGCCTGCTGGGGGGTGAGGAACGCAGCAACTACCCGCTGACCCTCAGCGTCGACGACCTGGGCGAAGGTTTTGCCTTGAGCGTATTGGCCCAGCAGGGCGTAGGCGCCGAGCAGGTGGCACGCTGGATGAGCCAGGCACTCGCGCAACTGGCCCAGGCACTGGCGCAGGGCGCAACCGCTGCGGTGAGCACGCTGCCGATTATCGACCAGGCGGCACGCCAGCAGTTGCTGGACACCTTCAATGCAACCCGGCGCGACTACCCGACCGGGCGCACCGTGCATGCCCTGGTCGAAGCCCAGGCCGCACGCACGCCGCAGGCTGCGGCGCTGGTCCAGGGTGGCCGGGTGCTGAGCTATGGCGAGCTGAACCGTAGCGCCAACCGCCTGGCCCATTACCTGATTGCCCAGGGCGTGCAGGTGGGTGACCGGGTTGCCCTGTGCCTGCCGCGCAGCCTGGAGCGCCAGATCGGCTTGCTGGCCGTGCTGAAGGCCGGCGCTGCCTATGTGCCGATCGACCCGACCTACCCGGCCGAGCGGATCGCCTACCTGTTGGCCGACAGCGCGCCTGCGCGGGTGGTGGTCGAGTCTGCGACCCGGGCCCTGGTGGGCGACGCCCCGTGCATCGTGCTGGACAGCGACGCCTGGCAAGGCGCAGCGCAGAGCAACCCGCACGTGGCTGGCCTGGATCACCAGCAACTGGCCTATGTGATTTATACCTCCGGCTCCACTGGCCAGCCCAAGGGGGTGATGGTCGAGCATGCGACGCTGGCCAACCTGGTGCACTGGCACTGCGAGGCCTTTGCCGTGACGGCAGGCAGCCATACCAGCAGCGTGGCTGGGTTCGGCTTCGATGCGCTGGCCTGGGAAATCTGGCCGACGCTGTGCGCAGGGGCGGTGTTGCACCTGCCGCCGCTGCAAGTGGCCAATGAACACGTGGACGAATTGCTCGACTGGTGGTTGGAACAACCGCTGGCCGTCAGCTTCCTGCCAACGCCGGTCGCCGAACAGGCCCTGCGCCGAGAGCGCCAGCACCCGACCTTGCGGACCTTGCTGGTCGGTGGCGACCGCTTGCGGGCGTTCGAACACGACCCAGGCTTCAGCGTGGTGAACAACTATGGCCCGACCGAAACAACGGTGGTGGCCAGCGCTGGCCGGGTGCTGCCTGGCAGCGTACCGCACATCGGCAAGCCCATCGCCAACACCCGTGTCTATGTGCTCGATGAACAGCGCCAGCCAGTGCCGGTGGGCGCGGCTGGTGAGCTGTACATCGGCGGGGCCGGGGTGGCACGCGGTTACTTCAGGCGTGAGGCGCTGAGCGCCGAGCGCTTCCTGGCCGACCCGTTCAGCAGCGAGGCCCATGCGCGCATGTACCGCAGCGGTGACCTGGTGCGCTGGAATGCCGATGGCACCCTGGACTACCTGGGCCGCAACGATGACCAGGTGAAGATCCGTGGTGTGCGGGTCGAGTTGGGCGAAATCGAAAGCGTGCTGGCTGCCCAGCCGGGCGTGATCGATGCCGTGGTGCTGGTGCGCGGTGAGCGCCTGCTGGCTTGGTTCACCGCCAGCGCGCCGGTTGCCCCGGACGCGTTGCGTGAGGCGATGCAGGCGAGCTTGCCGCCACACCTGGTGCCGTTGGCGTTCACCCGCCTGGACCATTTGCCGCTGACCCGGCATGGCAAGCTCGACCGCAAGGCCTTGCCAGACCCCGACCCGGCGCTGCTGGCCAGGCAGGAGTACGTGGCACCGCAAGGCGCAGTCGAAAGCGCACTGGCTGCCGTGTGGGCCGAGATGCTGCAGGTCGAGCGGGTGGGGCGGCACGACAACTTCTTCGAGCTGGGCGGCCATTCCCTGTTGGCGGTGAACCTGACGGCACGTTTGCGCCGCCAGGGCCTGCAGGTCGATGTGCGGACCTTGTTCGGCCAACCGAGCATCGCTGCGCTGGCGGCCACCCTGGGCCAGGCACGCGAGGTGCAGGTGCCGGAGAACCTGATCCCTGCCGGCTGCACCCACATCACCCCGGCCATGCTGCCGCTGCTGGCCCTGGAGCAGGGCGCGATCGAGCGTATCGTCGCCCAGGTGCCGGGCGGTGCGGCCAACGTGCAGGACATCTACCCACTGGCGCCGTTGCAGGAAGGTATCCTCTACCACCACCTGAGTGCTGCGGGCCACGACCCGTATGTGCTGCAATCACGCTTTGCCTTCGCCAGCCGGGAGCACCTGGCACGCTTTGCCCGCGCACTGGACAACGTCATCGCGCGTCACGACGTGCTGCGTACCGCCATCCTCTGGGACGGCTTGCCCCAGCCGGTGCAAGTGGTGCTGCGCGACGTTGCATCGCTTGTGCCACAAACCCTTGGCAGCGGTGCTGCAGCGGGCCGACCGGTCTCTGCGGCTCTGGACTTGCGCCAGGCCCCGCTGCTGCGCCTGCTGTACACCGATGCGGACGGCCCGATCGAAGCGACCCTGCAGTTCCACCATATCGTGCTCGACCATACCGCCATGGAAGTGGTGGCCGAGGAGCTGATCGGCTTCTTGCAGGGCAACGACGAACCTGCACACGCCCCAGTGCCTTACCGCAACTATGTGGCCCAGGCACGCCTTGGCCTCAGCCAGGATGCGCACGAAGCGTTCTTCCGTGAGCAACTGGCGACGATCGACGAGCCGACCCTGCCGTTCGGCCTCAGCGATGTCCAAGGCGATGGCCGCGACATCGAAGAAGCGCAGCTGTGGCTGGATGACAGCCTGGGGCAACGGCTACGGGTGCAGGCGCGGCAACTGGGCATCAGCGTCGCCAGCCTGTTCCACCTGGCCTGGGCGCGCCTGCTGGGCGCCGCCAGCGGGCAACCGCGCGTGGTGTTCGGCACGGTGCTGCTAGGCCGCCTGCAAGGCGGCGAAGGCGCCGAGCGTGCGCTGGGCATGTTCATCAACACCTTGCCGTTGCGCATCGACCTGGCCGGCGTCAGCCTGCGCGAGGCGGCTCATGCTACCCACCAGTCCCTCAGCGCGCTGCTGGCCCACGAGCATGCCCCGCTGGCATTGGCGCAACGCTGCAGCGGCGTGGCGGCGCCGCAGCCATTGTTCAGCGCAATGCTCAACTACCGGCACAGCAGCCAGGCCACCGCCAGCCAGAAGCAGGCGACAGCAGGGATGGAAAGCCTGGAAAGCCAGGAGCGCAGCAACTACCCATTGAGCTTGAACGTTGACGACACCGGGGGTGGTTTCCGCCTGGTGGCCATGACCACTGCCGGCGTTGGCGCTGCGCGCATCTGCGGGCAAATGGAGCAGGTGTTGCAGGCCATGGTGCAGGCCCTGGAGCATGAACCGGCGCTGGCGTTGCAGCGCTTGCCGGTGTTGCAGGCCGAGGAACGCCAGCGGGTGCTGGCCGGGTTCAATGACACGGCCGTCGCCTACGACCTCGGGCGGACCTTGCACGGCCTGATCGAGGCGCAGGTTCGGCGTACCCCCGAGGCGGTGGCGGTCAGGGCCGAGGAGGGCGAGCTGAGCTACGGCCAGCTCAACCAGCAGGCCAACCGCCTGGCGCACCACTTGATCGGCTTGGGGGTCAAACCGGACGATCGCGTGGCCATCTGCGTCGAACGCGGGCTGTCGATGGTGGTGGGGCTGCTGGCGATTCTCAAGGCCGGTGGCGCTTATGTGCCGGTGGACCCGGACTACCCGGCCGAGCGCGTACGGCACATGCTGACCGACAGCGCGCCGGTGGCGGTGCTGGTGCATGCGGCTACCCGGCACGTGCCGGAAGCGGGTCTGCTCATTGATCTGGACCAGCCGAGCTGGGCGGATCAGCCTGTGGTTGACCCGGTTGTAGCAGGGCTGAATGCCCGGCACCTGGCCTACGTGATCTACACCTCCGGTTCGACCGGGCTGCCGAAAGGCGTGATGAACGAGCACGCGGGTGTCGTCAACCGCCTGCTGTGGATGCAGGACGCTTACGGCCTGGATGCGGCCGACGTGGTGCTGCAGAAAACCCCGTTCAGTTTTGACGTGTCGGTGTGGGAATTCCTCTGGCCGTTGCAGACCGGCGCACGGCTGGTGATGGCCCGCCCCGGTGGGCACCGAGACCCCGAATACCTGCGCGAGGTGATCACCCGCGAGCACGTCACCACCCTGCATTTCGTTCCCTCGATGCTCGACGTGTTCCTGTCCTCGACAGCCCCTGTCGCCGGGGCTGCTACGCAGGCCCCTGTGGGAGCGGCCTCGTGTCGCGAAAGGGCCGCACAGCGGCCCCGGGATTTCCAAGTCGACACCATTACCGCCGGGGCTGCCGCGCAGCCCGATCACAACCCAATGCCGCGCCTACCCTTGGTACGTGTGATCTGCTCGGGTGAGGCGTTGCCGGGGAATCTGGTACGGCGCTTCCACGCTCAGCTGCCAACCGTCGAGCTGCACAACCTCTACGGCCCGACCGAAGCCGCGGTGGATGTCAGCGCCTGGCACTGCACCAGCGCTCCGGACAACACCCCGATCGGCAAACCCATCGCCAACACCACCCTGTACATCCTCGACGACCAGCAGCAACCGGTGCCCCAGGGGGTAGCCGGCGAGCTCTACATCGGCGGCGTGCAGGTGGCCCGGGGTTACCTCAACCGTGCCGAACTCACCGCCGAGCGCTTCATCGACGACCCGTTCGTACCCGGCGCACGCCTGTACCGCACCGGTGACCTGGCACGCCACCTGCCCGACGGCAACATCGAATACCTCGGCCGCAACGACGACCAGGTCAAACTGCGTGGCCTGCGCATCGAACTGGGTGAAATCCAGGCCGGCCTCACGGCCATCGAGGGCGTCAAGGAGGCTGTCGTGCTCGCCCATGAACAACGCCTGGTGGCTTACTACACCGGCGCCCCGCACAGCACGGACACACTGCGCACGGCGCTGCTCGCGCAGTTGCCGGAATTCATGGTGCCGGCGCTGTTCATGCACCTCGACGCCCTGCCGCTGAGCCCCAACGGCAAGCTCGACCGCAAGGCCTTGCCTGCACCCGGTGCCATCGAAGACCGCCCTTACGCGGCCCCTGAAGGCGACACCGAAACCCTGCTCGCGGCCCTGTGGTGCGAACTGCTCGGCCTGGAGCAGGTGGGGCGGCATGACAACTTCTTCGAACTGGGCGGCCACTCGCTGCTGGCCGTGACATTGACGTCACGGCTACGCGAGCAAGGCCTGGAGGCCGATGTACGCGCCTTGTTCGACCAACCGACCCTGGCCGGCTATGCAGCCATCACAGACAGCATGGAGATCGTCCTGTGAGCATCAACCAATTACTGGCAACACTGACCGCGCAGAATGTGCAGCTGGCACTCAAGGATGGCCAACTGGTGGTCCAGGGCAACCGCCAGGCGCTGACCGACAGCACCCTGGTGGCGCAACTGCGTGCGCACAAACCCACCCTTGTCGGCATGCTCGAGCGAGGGGAGTACGTGGCGGTCAAGCAGGGCGCGGTACAGGTGCCGGGCAACCTCATTGCGCCAGGCTGCACGCACATCACCCCGCAACTGCTCAACCTGGTCACGCTCGACCAGGCCAGCCTGGACAGCGTGGTCAACGCAATACCGGGGGGCGCGCCCAACGTGCAGGACATCTACCCACTGGCGCCGTTGCAACAAGGCATGCTCTTCCACCACGCCAGTGCCAGCGAGCATGACCCGTACGTGATGCAGGCACGCTTCGTGTTCGCCAGCGAGGCGCGCCTGCAGGCATTCGCCGACGCCTTGAACGGGGTGATCGCCCGCCACGATATCCTGCGCACCTCGGTGCACTGGCAAGGGTTGCAAGCGCCGGTGCAGGTGGTATGGCGCAAGGCCGAACTGACGGTCATGACGCTGCCCGTCGATGCCCCGAAGCGGAACTGGCTCGACCTGACCCAGGCGCCGCTGATGCGCTTGCTGCGTGACGCGCCACAGGCCGACGGGCGGCTGACTGCGACCTTGCAGTTCCACCATATCGCCATGGACCACAGTGCCCTGGAGGTGGTGCGCCACGAGCTGATTGCGTTTCTCAGCGGCGCCGAGGCGCAACTGGGCGCACCGGTGCCGTTTCGCAACTATGTTGCGCAGGCGGTGCTGGGGATCAGCGAAGCCGGGCACGAAGCATTTTTCCGCGACATGCTTGGCAGTGTCGACGAAGCCACCCTGGCGTATGGCTTGCAGGACGTGCAGGGCACTGGCGAGGTGCATGCCGAGCACCAGCTCGACCTGCCATTGGCACTGTGCCAGGGCTTGCGCGCCCAGGCCCGCAGCCTGGGGGTGAGCGTCGCCAGCCTGTTCCACCTGGCCTGGGGCCGGGTACTGGGGGGCCTTACCGGGCGTGAGCAGGTGGTGTTCGGCACAGTGCTGATGGGCCGCCTGCAGGGCGCCGAGGCTACCGACCGGGCGCTGGGGATCTTCATCAATACCTTGCCACTGCGGGTTGACCTGGACAGCGCCGACCTGGGCAGCGCGGTGCGCGCCACCCACCAGCGCCTGAGCGCGCTGATGCGCCATGAACATGCGCCCCTGGCCTTGGCCCAGCGCTGCAGCGGCGTGGCCGCATCGGCGCCGTTGTTCAATGCGTTGCTGAACTACCGCCACAGCGCGCCAGGCAGCAGCGAGCCACGCCGTGCCGCCTTGACCGGCATCGATATCATCGACTCGGCTGAAGCGACCAACTACCCGCTGACGCTGAGCGTGGACGACCTGGGCGAGGCGTTTCGCCTGACCTTGCTGGCCAGCCCGCAAGTGCCGGCCCAGCGCGTGTGTGCGTATGTCCAGCAAACGCTGGAAAGCCTGCTGCAAACCCCACACCTGGCGGTGAACCGGCTGGCCATGGTGCCCCCTGCTGAACGCGAAACGCTGCTGGAAGGCTTCAACGCTTGCGCCACCCACCACGCGCAGCACCTGACCCTGCACCAACGTATCGAGCAAGAGGTTGCCCGTTGCCCAGAGGCCATCGCTGCAACGAGTGGCGGCGCCCAACTGAGCTACGGCGAACTCAACCGCCGCGCCAATGCCTTGGCCCACCACCTGATCAGCCTGGGTGTGCGCCCGGACGACCGGGTGGCCGTGGTGGCCCGGCGCGGGCTGGACACGCTGGTGGGCCTGCTGGCCGTGCTCAAGGCCGGCGCAGGTTACGTGCCGGTAGACCCGGCGCACCCCGACGAGCGCATCGGCTACCTGCTGGCAGACAGCAGCCCCGCGGTGGTACTGACGCAACAGGCGTTGAGCCATCGCCTTGGTCAAATCGGCGTAACGCTGCTGTTACTGGACCAGCCGGACTGGCCTGCCAGCGACGCCAACCCGGTCGTGCCCGGGCTTGCTGCGCAGCATCTGGCCTATGTGATCTACACCTCCGGCTCGACCGGGCAACCCAAGGGCGTGATGGTTGAACACCGCAGCGTAAGCAACCTGGTTGACTGGCACTGCCGTGCTTTCGACCTGTGCCAGGGGCGGCACACCTCCAGCCTGGCCGGCTTTGGCTTCGATGCCATGGCCTGGGAAGTGTGGCCGGCATTGTGCGCCGGGGCCACGCTGCACCTGGCGCCGACCACCGAGGGCCACGATGACCTCGATGCCATGCTCGCCTGGTGGCAGGCGCAGCCGCTGGACGTCAGTTTCCTGCCCACACCGGTGGCTGAATATGCCTTCAACCACCACCTGGAACATCCGACCTTGCGCACCCTGCTGATTGGTGGCGACCGCTTGCGCCAGTTCAATCGCACCCAGCGCTTTGCCGTGGTCAACAACTACGGGCCGACCGAGGCCACGGTGGTGGCCAGTTCCGGGGCGCTGGAGGCGGGCGGTGTGCTGCATATCGGCAAGCCGGTGGACAATGCGCGGCTGTACGTGCTCGATGCGCATATGCAACCGGTCGCCCTGGGCGTGCCGGGCGAGCTGTACATCGGGGGTGTCGGGGTTGCCCGGGGCTACTGGAACCGCCCGCAGTTGACCGCCGAGCGGTTCTGCGACGATCCGTTCGTGGCGGGCGGGCGCGTGTACCGCACCGGCGACCTTGTGCGCTGGCTGCCGGACGGCACGCTCGACTACCTGGGGCGTAACGATGACCAGGTGAAGATCCGCGGCGTACGCATCGAGCTGGGCGAAATCGAAAGCCGCCTGGCAGCCTTGGCCGGTATCGCCGAAGCGGTGGTGATCGCGCGTGAGGATGAACCCGGGCACCCGCAGCTGGTGGCGTATTTCACCGCCAGCCCCGACGTGCAGCCCCTCAACCCGGAGGGGCTGCGCGGGCAGTTGCAGGCACACCTGCCGGCCTACATGGTGCCGGTGGCATTCGTCGAGCTGCCGGTATTGCCACTGACGGCCAATGGCAAGCTCGACCGCCGGGCGTTGCCGCGCCCTGGACGTGCTGCGTTGTTCGAGCAGGCTTACGCGCCGCCGCAGGGTGAGCTGGAGCTGGCACTGGCACAGATCTGGGCGGAACTGCTGCAGGTCGAGCGCGTGGGGCGCGACGACCATTTCTTCAGCCTGGGTGGCCATTCGCTGCTGGCCATGCGCATGGTGTCGCAGGTGCGCGTGCGCCTGGGCGTGGAACTGAGCCTGGCCGAGCTGTTCGCCAACCCGCAGTTGGCCGCGGTAGCCCAGGTGCTGGCCGGGGCCGTTGGCACTGCGCTGCCGGCGATCGTGCCGGTGCCACACGGGCAGACGCTGCCGATGTCGTTTGCCCAGCAGCGGCTGTGGTTCCTGGCGCAGATGGAGGGCGGCAACCAGGCCTACAACGTGCCGTTGGCCTTGGGCTTGCGCGGGCCATTGGATAGCGCTGCGCTGGAGGGTGCGCTGTTGCGCATCATCAAGCGCCACCAGACGTTGCGCAGCCGCTTCGTGGCGCGTGATGACAGCGCCGAGGTGGTGATTGCCGCCACTGCGGGCGACGGCTGGTTCAGCTGTGAAACGCTGGCCGCTGAAGTGTTGCCAGGCCGCTTGCAGGAATTGGCGGCAGCGCCGTTCGACCTGGCCCACGGGCCGTTGCTTCGTGCCCACGTGCTGAGCCTGGGCGCGCAGCACCATGTGCTGGCACTGACCGTGCACCACATCGTAGCCGATGGCTGGTCGCTGGGGGTGCTGACCCATGAACTGAGCGTGCAGTACGCAGCCATGTGCAACGGTCGCGATGACCCGCTGCCGCCGTTGGCCATCCAGTACCCAGACTACGCGGTATGGCAGCGCCGCTGGCTGGCTGGGGAGCAGCTGCAACGCCAGGTGGCCTTCTGGCAACAGAGCCTCGAAGGTGCCCCCGAGCTGCTCAAGCTCCCTGCTGACCGGCCACGGCCGCCGCGCCAGGACTTTGCCGGTGCAACCCTGCCAGTGCGGTTCGAGCCACGCTTGACCGCCGCCCTGCGCGGGCTGGCCCGGCGCCATGGGGTGACGCTGTACATGACCGTGCTCGGTGCCTGGGCGGCCCTGCTCGGCCGCCTGGCAGGCCAGCCCGAAGTGGTGGTGGGGTGCCCGGTGGCAGGGCGCGGCCGGGCCGAGCTGGAGCCGCTGGCCGGGTTGTTCGTCAACACGCTGGCCATGCGCATCGACAGCAGCGCAGCGGGCACCGCGCAGGCGCTGCTGCAGCAGGTGCGCGACCGCGTGTTGCAAGCCCAGGCCCACCAGGACCTGCCGTTCGAGCACGTGGTGGAAATGCTTCGCCCGGCGCGCAGCCTTGCGCACACGCCGCTGTTCCAGGTCAGCCTGAACTGGCAGGCCACCCAAGGCGCAGCCTTGCACCTGCAAGGCCTGCAACTGGAGGCCGTGCCCCAGGCCGCGGCAGTGGCCAAGTTCGACCTCACGCTCAACCTGGGCGAGCAGGGCGATACCTTGGCCGGCAGCCTCGACTACGCAACGGCACTGTTCGACGCCGCCACCGTGCAGCGCTACCTGGGCTACTTCGAGCGCCTGCTGTGGGCCATGGCCGATGATGACCAGCAAGCCCTGGCCCAAGTGGAGCTGATCGACGAGGCGCAGCGCCAGGACCTGCTGCACGCACGCAACGCCACCCATTACGCCTACCCCCGTGACGTTGCCGTGCACCACCTGTTCGAGCAGCGCGTGGCCCTTCACCCGCTGGCTGTGGCGGCGGTGCAGGGCGAGCAGACCCTTTGCTATGGCGCGCTCAACGAGCGCGCCAACCGCCTGGCCCACTACCTGATCGGCAGCGGGGTAGAACCTGGCGCTTGCGTGGCCATCCTGTTGCCGCGGTCGCTGTCACTGCTGGTGGCGCAACTGGCCGTGCTGAAGTGCGGTGCCGTCTACGTGCCGCTCGACCTGCATGCCCCTGCCGAGCGTCAGCTGTTCATGCTCGAGGACTGCCAGGCGGTGTTGCTGCTCACGGCTACCGACATCGCCTCCGACCTGTCGGTGCCACGCCTGGAACTCGACAGCCTGGCGCTCGACCGCCAACCCAGCACCAACCCTGCAGCGGTGCAGGCTGGCGGCAGCACCGCGTATGTGATGTACACCTCCGGCACTACCGGCACACCCAAAGGCGTGTGTGTGCCGCACCGGGGCATCGCGCGCCTGGTATTGAACAACGGCTATGTCGAGCTGCTGGCCAGCGACCGTTTCGCTTTTGTCTCCAACCCGGCATTCGACGCCAGCACCTTCGAGGTCTGGGGCGCGCTACTGAACGGGGGCCAGGTGCGCGTGATCGACCATGCCACGCTCATCGACCCCGCGCGCTTTGCCACGGCGCTGCTGGAGCAGCAAGTCAGCGTGCTGTTCCTGACCACTGCGCTGTTCAACCAGTATGTGCAGTGGGTTCCAGCGGCGCTGGCCCGGCTGCGCGTGTTGCTGTGCGGTGGCGAACGTGCCGAGCCGGTAGCGTTCCGGGCCTTGCTGCAACAGGCCCCCCGCTTGCGGTTGTTCAACGCCTACGGGCCGACCGAAACCACCACCTTTGCGGTGACCTGCGAGGTAAGCGAGTTGGCGGAGGACGCCGCCCAGGTACCCATTGGCCGGCCTATCGGCAATACCCAGGTGTATGTGCTGGATGCCTGGCAACGGCTGGTGCCGGAAGGTGTGGTGGGGGAACTGTACATTGGTGGCGATGGCGTGGCGCTGGGCTACCTGAACCGTGCCGAGCTGACGGCCCAACGTTTCATCGACGACCCTTTCAGCACCCAGGCGGGTGCGCGCTTGTACCGTACCGGCGACCTGGTGCGCTGGCGCGGCGACGGCCAACTGGAGTACCAGGGGCGCAACGACGACCAGGTGAAGATCCGCGGTTTTCGCATCGAGCTGGGCGAGATCGAGCAGCAGTTGGCCCTGGCCCCGGGCATCGGCGAAGTCGTGGTGATGGCCGTTGCCGATGCGTCCGGGCCGTTGCGCCTGGTGGCCTGGTACACCCGCCAGGCCGCCAGCCTGGACGCCCTGCAACTGCGTGGCTACCTGCGCGGCCGGTTGCCGGAGTACATGGTGCCATCGGCGTTCGTTGCCTTGGCACGGCTACCGTTGAACGCTAATGGCAAGGTCGACCGCCGGGCCTTGCCGGCACCGGGGCCGCAGGACTTTGCGGTGGCTGCCTTCGAGGCCCCCGAAGGCGAGCGCGAGCAGGCCTTGGCAGCGCTGTGGTCCGAGTTGCTGGAAGTACAGCCGATCGGCCGCCAGGACCGCTTTTTCGAGCTGGGCGGCCATTCGCTGCTGGCCATGCGCATGCTCGCGCAAGTGCGCCAACGGCTGGGCCGTGAGTTGGCACTGGCCGACCTGTTTGCCGACGACAGCCTGGCAGCGGTGGCCACCTGCCTCACGCGCGAGGGCCAGGCGTTGCCGGCCATCACGCCGGCGCCCCGCACAGGCCGGCTGCCGCTGTCGTTCGCGCAACAGCGCCTGTGGTTCCTGGCACAGTTGCAGGAAGCCAGTGCGGCCTATCACATCCCCATCGCCCTGCGCCTGCAGGGCCCGCTGCAGCGAGCCGCACTGGAACGCACGCTGCACCGGCTGATCGAGCGGCACGAAAGCCTGCGTTGCCATTTTGTCGCTGAGGATGGCGAGCCCCATGTGCGCCTGGCCAGTGACAGCCGCGGTTTCAGCCTGGGTTGGCAGGACTGCCCAGGCCTTGACCCGGTGGCGTTGGCCGCGTTGCTGCGCGAAGACGCCGGCCAGGCCTTTGCCTTGGCCCATGACTTGCCCATCCGCGGGCGGCTGTTGCGCCTGGGCCAGGACCACCATGTGCTGCTGCTGACGCTGCACCACCTGGTCGCCGATGGCTGGTCGCTGGGGGTACTGGTCAGGGAGCTGGGTGCACTGTATCAGGCCTTCAGCACCGGGCAGCCTGACCCACTGCCTGCCTTGCCGGTGCAATACCTGGACTATGCCGTGTGGCAGCGCCAGTGGTTGAGTGGCACAGCCTTGCAACAGCAGGCGGACTATTGGGCCGCCCAGTTGAGCGGCGCACCCGTCCTTGTCAGCCTGCCTTGGGACCGACCCCGCCCGGAGCGGCAGCAGTATGCCGGCGACAGTGTTGAACTGAGCCTGGATCCGCGTTTGAGCAGCGAGCTCAAAGCCCTGTGCCGGCGCCACGCGGTCACGCCATACATGCTGTTCTTGGCGGCTTGGGGGGTGCTGTTGGCGCGCCTGGCCGGCCAGGATGAAGTCGTGATCGGCTCGCCGGTCGCCAACCGCCAGCAAGCGGAGGTGGACGGGCTGATCGGCATGTTCGTCAATACCCTGGCGCTGCGCCTGGATGTGTCGGGCGCGCCGGATGTGGCGACGTTGCTGGCGCGGGTCAAAGCGGTCGTACTGGCCGGCCAGGCGCACCAGGACCTGCCGTTCGAGCAAGTGGTCGAACGGCTGCGGCCGCGCCGTAGCCTGTCGCATACGCCGCTGTACCAGGTGTCGCTGGATTGGGATGGCAACCCAGGCCGCGAGGCGCTGCAGTTGGCAGACCTGGCGGTGACTGCACTGGGCGGCCCGGCCAGCGTTGCCAAGGTCGACCTGAGCTTGAGCCTGGGCGAGCGCGGCGACGGTTTTGCAGGCGGCATCGTGTACGCCACGGCGCTTTTCGAGCGGGCCACCGTTGCGCGGTTCGCGGGCTATTTCGAGCAACTGCTGTGGGCTTTCGTGGCCAGCGACCGGGCCATTGCGGCGCACGCCCCGCTGCTGGATGCGCACGAGCGCAAGCGCTTGCTGTTGGACTTCAACGACACAGCCGTCGCCTACGACCTGGGGCAGACGTTGCACGGCCTGATCGAGGCGCAGGTCCGGCGCACCCCCGAGGCGGTGGCGGTCAGGGCCGAGGAGGGCGAGCTGACCTACGACCAGCTCAACCAGCAGGCCAACTGCCTGGCGCACCACTTGATCGGCTTGGGGGTCAAACCGGACGATCGCGTGGCCATCTGCGTCGAACGCGGCTTGTCGATGGTGGTGGGGCTGCTGGCCATTCTCAAGGCCGGTGGCGCTTATGTGCCGGTGGACCCGGACTACCCGGCCGAGCGCGTGCGGCACATGCTGACCGACAGCGCGCCGGTGGCGGTGCTGGTGCATGCGGCTACCCGGCACGTGCCGGAGGCGGGTCTGCTCATCGATCTGGACCAGCCGAGCTGGGCTTCTTTGCCGGCGACGAACCCTGTGGTGGCAGGGCTGAATGCCCGGCACCTGGCCTACGTGATCTACACCTCCGGTTCGACCGGGCTACCGAAAGGCGTGATGAACGAGCATGCCGGGGTGGTCAACCGCCTGCTGTGGATGCAAGACGCTTACGGCCTGGATGCGGCCGACGTGGTGCTGCAGAAAACCCCATTCAGCTTTGACGTATCGGTGTGGGAGTTCCTCTGGCCGTTGCAGACCGGTGCACGGCTGGTCATGGCCCGCCCCGGTGGGCACCGTGACCCCGAATACCTGCGCGAGGTAATCGCCCGCGAGCACGTCACCACCCTGCATTTCGTACCCTCGATGCTCGACGTGTTCCTGTCCTCGACAGCCCCTGTCGCCGGGGCTGCTGCGCAGGCCCCTGTGGGAGCGGCCTCGTGTCGCGAAAGGGCCGCACAGCGGCCCCAGGATTTCCAAGCCGACATCATTACCGCCGGGGCGGCCGCGCAGCCCGATCACAACCCAATGCCGCGCCTACCCTTGATACGTGTGATCTGCTCCGGTGAGGCGTTGCCGGGGAATCTGGTACGGCGTTTCCACGCTCAGCTGCCAACCGTCGAGCTGCACAACCTCTACGGCCCGACCGAAGCCGCGGTGGATGTCAGCGCCTGGCACTGCACCACCTCCCCGGACAACACCCCGATCGGCAAACCCATCGCCAACACCACCCTGTACATCCTCGACGACCAGCAGCAACCAGTGCCCCAGGGTGTAGCCGGCGAGCTCTACATCGGCGGCGTGCAGGTGGCCCGGGGTTACCTCAACCGCGCCGAACTGACCGCCGAGCGCTTCATCGACGATCCGTTCGTACCCGGCGCACGCCTGTACCGCACCGGCGACCTGGCGCGTCACCTGCCGGACGGCAACATCGAATACCTCGGCCGCAACGACGATCAGGTCAAACTGCATGGCCTGCGCATCGAGCTGGGCGAAATCCAGGCTTGCCTCACCGGTATCGAAGGTATCCAGGAAGCGGTGGTGATCGCACGCGAACAGCAATTACTCGCCTACTACACCGGGCAACACCATACGCTGGAGGTGCTGCGCGCCGCTTTGCTCAGCCGCTTGCCGGCGTTCATGGTCCCGGCGGTACTGATTCACCTGGACACCCTGCCGCTGAGCCCCAACGGCAAGCTCGACCGCAAGGCACTGCCAGCGCCGGGCGCGGTACTGGAGCGCCCGTTCGAAGCCCCGCAAGGCGACACCGAACACTTGCTGGCGGCCCTGTGGGCCGAGCTGCTGGGCGTGGAGCGGGTAGGGCGGCACGACAACTTCTTCGAGCTGGGCGGGCATTCCCTGGCGGCTATCCGTCTGCTCGACAGGCTCAGCAAAGCAGGCTTGAAGACAGCCCTGAACGATGTGTTCCAGCAGCCCAGCGTCGCCTTGCTGGCAGCACGGCTGGACGACAACACCAGGCAAGCGGGTGGGGCCGTCACGGTACGTACCGGTACGGCAGGCACGCCGCTGTTCCTGGTCCACGAGTTCACCGGGCTGGATTTCTACTTCCCCGTGCTGGGCCAGCAACTGGGCGGCGAGTTCGCGATCTACGGCTTGCCCGGCGTACCTGCCGAGCAGCCGCAACCGCGTACCTTGGAGTGCCTGGCCCGGTACCACATCGGGCAGATGCGCCAGGTTCAGCCGCACGGGCCGTACCGCCTGGCTGGCTGGTCGTTCGGCGGCATCGTTGCCTTCGAAATCGCCAACCAGTTGCTGGGGGCTGACGAAAGCGTCGAATTCGTCGGGCTGATCGACACCTACGCGCCGCGCCTGGCCGACCAGGGCAAGGCGCGCTGGGCAGGGCAGTACGCGCTGGAACGGCAGCTATTGCTCAACTGCTCGGCGTTCTGGGGCACGCAAGGGCCGGCGGCTGCCGGTAAGGTTGCGCACTTGCAGCAATTGGAGGCCGTACAGGCGGATTTCGCCACGTTGCTGGCTACCTGCAGAGCGCAGGGCCTGCTCTATGGCCTGTGGGCGAGCATGAGCGATGCGCAACTGCTGCATTATTTCAGCCGTGAACTGGCCCATGGCTATGCCTTGGCGCATTACCGCCCGGCGCCGTTGCACATACCGGTGCACCTGTTCCGCGCCGAGCAGGGCCCGGCCCCTCTGCCGACCCTGGGTTGGGGCGAGGCACTGCCCGGCCAGCGCTTGCAGACCCTGACGGTACCGGGCGACCACCGCAGCCTGATGCAGGCCCCGCACGTCGCTGCCCTTGGGCAGGTGATGAGCGAGGCGCTTGCCGGTTGCCCGAACGCCGTGGCACCGGCCCCGGTCGCGCACGTGGCGATTCAGAGCGGGCACGCCGGGCACGCGCCGCTGTTCTGCGTACCGGGGGCCGGGGATAGCGTCACCAGCTTCATTGGCCTTGCCGAAGCCCTGGGCCCGGACTGGCCATTGCATGGCTTGCAGGCCCGCGGCCTGGACGGTGCCGGCATACCGCACAGTACCGTCGAAGCCGCCGCCGACAGCCATGTGCAGGCGATCGAGGCGGTGTACCCGCACGGGCCGTTGAACCTGGTCGGTCATTCGTTCGGCGGGTGGGTTGCGCATGCCATCGCCGCGAGGTTGCAGGCCAAGGGCCGGCCGGTGCGCTCGTTGACCCTGATCGACAGCGAGGCGCCGGGCGCCGGAGGAACGTGCGGCCAGCCGTACACCTTCGGCGAGGCGTTGCAGCAGCTGGTTGACGCGCTGCAACGGTCTACCGGCAAAACCTTGGCCATCGACCCGGCAGCGTTTGCCCTGGCCACGGCTGATGAGCAGTTGCGACAACTGCATGCCGGCATGGTGCGCAACGGGCTGTTGCCAGCGCGGTCCACGCCAGCGGTGCTGGAGGGCACAGTGCGTACCTTCGCCACGGCCCTGCGCACCGTCTATCGGCCGTCGCTGACGTATACCGGGCCGGTGGGCCTGGTATTGGTCGATGACCCGCAACTCGACGCGCTGGGCAACGCCCGGGAGCACGCCGCCATGCAGGAAGGCTGGCAGCAACTGATGCCGCAACTGAGGCTGTGGCAGGGGCCGGGCGACCACTTCAGCATCTTGAAGGTGCCGGACGTGTTCAGCCTGGCGGCCTGGTGGCACGACGGCCAGGCCGTGCAGCACGGCAAGGTCAGCCCGTGACCACGGCAGCTTGCCCCCTGCCTTCGGCAAGGGGCAAGCGCTGCCAGGGTCGAGTGAATTTCTTGGGAAAGTGAGTGTTCATGAACAAGTCAAGATTGCGCAAGTTCGGCCTCGGCCTGGCAGTGGCCTTGGTTGCAGGCATCAGCCTGTACGCCATTCAGGCCCCGGCCAAGCCGCCGCAATACATCACCGCCACGGTCGAGCGTGGCGATATCGAGAACGCGGTGCTGGCCAGTGGCACGCTCGAAGGCATCAAGCAGGTGGATGTGGGTGCCCAGGTGTCGGGGCAGTTGAAGTCGCTGAAGGTCAAGCTCGGCGACAAGGTGACCCAGGGCCAGTGGCTGGCCGAGATCGACCCGCTGGTATTGCGCAATACCCTGCGCCAGGCTGAAGTCGACAAGGAAAAATTGCAGGCCGAACGGCGTTCGGCCCTGGCCCAGCTCAAGCAGACCCGGCGCGTGTACCAGCGCTACCGCGAACTGCAGGCTGACGAGTCGGTGTCGCGCCAGGACTTCGAGAATGCCGAGTCGGAATACGAAGTGCAGCAGGCTGCGGTGCGCTCGCTGGATGCGCAGCTCCAGAGTGCGCGGGTGGAAATCGACACGGCCAGGGTCAACCTGGGCTACACCCGCATCAATGCGCCCATCACCGGCCATGTGGTGGGCATCGTCACCCAGGAGGGGCAGACCGTGATCGCCAACCAGTTGGCACCGGTGCTGCTCAAACTGGCCAACCTCGACACCATGACGGTCAAGGCCCAGGTGTCGGAAGCCGATGTGATCCACATTGCCCCTGGCCAGGAGGTGTATTTCACCATCCTTGGCGAGGACAAACGCTACTACGCCAAGCTACGCGGCACCGAACCCGCACCGCAGAACTACGCACAAAGCAGCGACAAGCAGGAAGGCAGCAGTGGCAAGCCGACTGGCGCGGTGTTCTACAACGCCTTGTTCGAAGTACCCAACCCCGACCACCGCCTACGCATTTCCATGACTGCGCAGGTGCATATCGTGCTCGACACCGCCCGCGGCGTACTCACCGTGCCCGTGGCCGCACTGGGCGCACGCAACGCTGATGGCAGCTTCCCGGTGCGGGTGCTCGATGCCAAGGGCTTCGCCCAGTTGCGCAACGTGCAGGCGGGCATCAATAACAACGTCAAGGTGCAGATCGAGGACGGCCTGGCCGAAGGTGACCGGGTGGTGATTGGCGAGCCGGTGTCAGGCGAAACGGGGGCGTGAGCATGAACATGAATGTGCAGCCTGGCGCAGGCACGGCGGTGACCTGCAAGCCGGCACAGCCGTTGCTGCGCTTGCAGGGGGTGACGCGCAGTTTTCAGGCAGGCGATCGAACATTCCTGGCGCTGAAGGGTATCGACCTGCAGATTCACAGCGGTGAGCTGCTGGCGATCATCGGCGCCTCAGGCTCGGGCAAATCGACGCTGATGAATATCCTTGGTTGCCTCGACCACGCCAGTAGCGGTAGCTACCAGGTTGCAGGGCAGGAAACCCGGGAGCTGGACGATGATGCCCTGGCGGCGCTGCGCCGTGACCATTTTGGCTTCATCTTCCAGCGCTACCACTTGCTGCCGCACCTGGATGCGCTGCACAACGTGGAGATACCGGCGGTGTACGCCGGCTCGCCGCAGGGCCAGCGCCATGCCCGGGCGTGCGAGCTGCTGACCCGACTGGGCCTGAAGCACCACCTGGAGCACCGCCCCAGCCAATTGTCGGGGGGCCAGCAGCAGCGGGTGAGTATCTGCCGGGCACTGATGAACGGCGGCCAGGTGATTCTGGCCGACGAGCCGACCGGCGCACTGGACACTGCCAGCGGCAAGGAAGTGATGAACATCCTGCTGGAGCTGCACGCGGCCGGGCACACGGTGATCCTGGTGACCCATGACCCCAAGGTGGCGGCGCATGCCGAACGCATCATCGAGGTCAGTGATGGGCAGATTGTCAGCGACCGGCGTACCAGTTCACCCGCCATCACCATCGCTGAACATGAAGCCCAACCGGCACCTGTGGCCCAGGTGGCGGTTGGGCGTCGCCTGTGGGTCAGCCTGGGGCTGTTTCGCGAGGCGTTCAAGATGGCGTGGCTCGCGCTGATCTCGCACCGCATGCGCACCCTGCTGACGATGCTCGGGATCATCATCGGCATCACCTCGGTGGTGTCCATCTCGGCCATTGGCGAGGGTGCCAAGGGCTATGTCCTGAAAGACATCCAGGCCATTGGCAGCAACACCATCGACATCTACTCCGGCAGCAATTTCGGTGACAGCCGGGCCAAGACCATCGAAACCTTGCTACCTGCCGACGCGGCAGCGCTCAACGCGCTGTACTACGTCGACAGCGCCACCCCGGTGATCGGCCAGAGCACCCTGGTGCGCTACCGCAACCTGGACGTGGACGCGCAGCTCAATGGCGTGAGCGAGCATTATTTTCAGGTGCGCAACATACCGTTGGCCGCCGGCATCGTGTTCAGCGCCGACGATGCACGGCGCCAGGCCCAAGTGGTGGTGATCGACCACAACACCCGCAAGCGCCTGTTCGGCCCCCACGTTGACCCGCTGGGGCAGGTGATTTTGGTCGGCAACCTGCCGTGCACGGTGATCGGGGTAACGGCCGAAAACAAGAACCTGTTCGTCGCCAGCAACCAGCTGAACATCTGGGTACCCTACGAAACCGCTGCCGGGCGCATCCTGGGCCAGCGGCACCTGGACAGCATCAGTGTGCGCATCAAGGATGGCGTGCCCAGCAAGCGCGTTGAAGAGGAGGTGACCCGGGTGATGCTGCAGCGCCATGGGACCAAGGACTTCTTCACCAACAACCTCGACAGCATCATGCAGACGGTGCAGAAGACCAGCCGCTCGCTGACCTTGCTGCTGTCACTGATTGCCGTGATCTCGCTGGTGGTGGGCGGCATCGGGGTGATGAACATCATGCTGGTGTCGGTGACCGAACGTACCCGCGAGATCGGCATTCGCATGGCGGTGGGGGCACGCCAGTCGGACATTCGCCAACAGTTCCTGGTGGAGGCGGTGATGGTGTGCCTGTTTGGCGGCTTGGTCGGGATCGGCTTGTCGTATGGCGTGGGGTACCTGTTCGAGCTGTTCGTCAGACAATGGGAAATGGTGTTTTCGCCAGCCTCGATCGTCATGGCGTTTGCCTGCTCGACGCTGATCGGCGTGGTATTCGGGTTTGTACCGGCAAGGAACGCAGCGCGGCTTGATCCGATCGAGGCGTTGGCCCGGGATTGAGGCAGACCTGTGCCGGCCGCTTCGCGGGCAAGCCCGCTCCCACAGGTTTTGCACAGTATTCAGAACCTGTGATGACATGTGGGAGCGGGCTTGCCCGCGAAGAGGCCGGTACAGGAAAACACTAGTCAGCCCTCGGCATACATCCAGCGCATCAGCGAATGCCGCCCACTGATGCCCAGCTTGATCGCCGCCCGACGCAGGTAGCTTTCAACCGTATTCACCTTCAAGGCCAGCCGCTCGGCCTGCTGTGGGGCGGTATGCCCGGCCAGCAACCCCAGGCACACCTGGCGCTCGCGCTCGGAAAGCTTGAGCCCCGACTGCGCCAGGCGGTCGACGAAGCGCTGTTCGAGGTTTTCCCGGGCATGGCGCTCGGGGCCAGGCTGCAAGGCGTCGATGTGCTTCTCCAGCATGGGCAGCAGCAAGGGGGAAATCGCGTCCAGGTGGCGGCGCTCGAAGCTCGAAAAACCGTAGGCGGAGTCGGCACGCAGCACCTGGATCTCCATGCGCGCATTGCCTTCATGGCAGATACGGTGCAGGCGGGCAGGGTCGTTGAAGTCGCTGCCTGGCTGTGCCTGGGAAGAGAATACCGTTTCATCGAACAGCCTCGATTCGCAAGGCAGGCCAGGCAGGTGGCGGATCTGCATGGCGTCGATGGCAAGGTGAGCTTGGATCAGGTCGTGCAGCATGCGCGGAAACTGATGGCTGCCGGTGCTGGCGATGACTTTGCCAATTTGCGGGTAAAGCTGTTTCGAATTCATCGTATCGTCCATGAAGGCCAGTAAGGGTTGTGCCGTTGCGTGGCTGCCAGCCGCATCCTCGGCTGGCGTGGGCACCTGATCGGTATCCTAGTACAACGAATGAGTGACGGTTAAATGAAGGACCGCTAGTGGCATTATAGTGGCACTTTGTGCGTACGGCTGGTGCAATGCAGGTTGTCGGGTATTATGCCGACCTTCATAACTGTCACGAGGCCTGTTCCCAATGTCCCTGAGTGCCCCACAGATTGGTGAGTTGCGTACATTCGCCGAGCAACTGGCCGACGCCGCTGCACAGGCCATCAAGCCGTACTTCCGTGCCAGCCTGGACGTCGAGGACAAGGGGGGGCGCCTGTACGACCCGGTGACGGTGGCCGACAAGGCGGCCGAGGATGCGATGCGCGCGTTGATCCAGGCGCGTTACCCGGACCACGGCATTCTTGGCGAAGAGGCCGGGGTGGCGGTGGGCAGCAGCCCGCTGACCTGGGTACTCGACCCCATCGACGGCACCCGTGCCTTCATCACCGGCCTGCCATTGTGGGGAACGTTGATTGCGCTGAACGACGGTACCCGCCCAATACTGGGGGTGATGAACCAGCCTTTTACCGGCGAGCGTTTCATTGGCACCCCCCAGGGGGCCTGGCGCAACGCTACACCCTTGCGTACCCGCGCTTGCGCCGACCTGGCTACGGCCACGCTGATGTGCACCACCCCCGACATGTTCGACACGGCCGAGCGCAAGGCCGCGTTCGAGGCGGTAGCCGGGCAGGCGCGGCTGATGCGCTACGGCGGCGATTGCTATGCCTACTGCATGCTGGCGTCGGGGTTCGTCGATGTGATCGTGGAGGCCAGCTTGCAACCCTATGACGTACAGGCGCTGATGCCGATCATCGAAGGGGCGGGTGGGGTGATCAGCGCCTGGGATGGCAGTTCGGCGCAGCACGGCGGCTGTGTAGTGGCCTGTGGCGACCCGGCGCTGCACGCGCAGATGGTGGAGAAGTTGCGCCACGCCATGTGAGGGTATGCCGCCGGGCCTGCGGCGGCCTTTACACTGCACTTTTTGCCATTTCCGCGCTCTATGCTTGGCCAGGCCACATCGATCCCCGATGCGGCCGCCGAATATCGACCCGGTGCCGATGGTTGCAAGCTACCCTCATCTGATTCCCCGCGTGCTGCTGGCAGGCGTGCTCGCCTGCCTGTGTGCTTGCACCCAGGAACAGGGCCGCGACATGCTCGACCAGTTTGCCGACGGCAAGCCCAGCGAACTGTTCCAGACCAGTGTCGACCGCCTGGCCACGCTGTCGATGCGCGACAACCTGCAAAGCCTGTACCTGCTGATGAGCAAGCTGTACCTGCGCAACCCCAACCAGTTGAAGATGTCGGGGTACGTCGACGCCGCCACTGCCGAGCGGCAGATCCGCAAGGCCATCGAACACCGCCAGCCGCTGGCGCAGCTGGGCAACCGTCGTGACCTGGCAGCCTTGAGTTACGCGTTGAGCCCGGAGTTTCGCGGTGACCGCGTCGGCGCCTTCATCTATGCCATCGGCAGCATGCTGATCACCGCTCACGGCGGGCGCACCGAGTTCTACATGACCGACACGATCGACCCGCTGTTCATCAACAACGCCGCGCGCAATATCGAAAAGGCCACCTGGATGTTGAGCCAGCGGCAAGATGCCAATGGCGTGTTGCTGCTGTTTTCCAACGAGATTTCCGAAGAGGGCAGCAACCTGAGTTTCGCCGTGGAGTTCGGGAAGATCGTGGCGCGCCTGGATTTGCTGGCAGAGTTGCTGGATGAGCGGTATCGGCGGATCGGGCTGAACTATGCACAGAGCCTGCTGCTGATGAACTTCCTGCCTGTACAGTGACTCTGGCTGTTGCATTGGCCCTGGTAGGAGCGGCCTTGCGTCGCGAAAGGGGCGCGTAGCGCCCCCCGGATCATAGCCATGACGACACATTGCCGCGGCTGCTGCCCAGCCCTGTCGCGACGCAAGGCCGCGCCTACAAAGGGGGCCAGTAACGCTTTCAGAGCAGCGCCTGGATCGCTTGCCGATAACGCGGCCCGGCCAGGCTCATGCTGTTATTGTGGCTAGCCCCCGGTACCAGCAGCAGGGTTTTGGGCTGCCGGGCCGCCTCGTACAGCTGCTGGCTGAAACGCGCTGGCACGAAGCGGTCATCCAGCCCGTGCACCAGCAGCACGGGCAAGCCGATATCCTGGATCTTGCCCAGCGAGTCGAACTTCTGCGACAGCAACCAACGCACCGGCAGTGACGTATTGGCTACCGCAGCGGCGACATCGCCCAACGAGGTGAATGTCGATTCCAGTATCAACCCACGCGCCGGGGCCGCGGCACCGCCCTGGCGTGCTTCGGCTGCCAGCGCGCGGGCCAGTTCCACGGCCACCGCACCGCCCAGCGAATGGCCGAAGATCAGCCGTTTGCCCGCGTCGGGTTGCAACTGAGCGAAGCGCTCCCAGGCGATGCGCGCGTCCTCATAGACCGTGGCCTCGGAGGGCAGCCCGCCGCGGCTCTGGCCAAAGCCGCGGTAGTCCACGGCCAGCACCGAGTAGCCCATGGCATGCAACTGCTCGATGCGGAACAACTGCCCGGTCAGGTTCCAGCGCACCCCATGCAGGTAGAGGATGGCCGGGGCATTGGCGCGCTTGGCCGGCCACCACCAGGCGTGCAGGCTCTGATTGGCAGCGAAACTGCGCGGCCGCAGGTCAAGCTCCTGCACACCGCTGGGCAGGCCACGGAACCAGCTGGCCTGGCCAGGTTCGATGCGGAACACCAGTTCGCGCTCTTTGTGCTGAAGCACCGCGCAACTGCTGGGCAGGCCGATCACAAGCAAGGTGGCACACAACCAGGTCAGCCAGCGGCGGCGTAGGTGGGAGAGGAAAAGGGTGGGCATGTGGGCTTTTTAACAGATGCCGGGGCGTGCGTGTGAGGAAAGTGCCTCAATGGTGGGCTGGACTGGTTGCAAGCTGTTACCGCAGTGAGCGGGTGAGCAGTGCCGGCCGTTGCGCGCCTGTGAAACAGTGGCTCAGCTGCTGCCCAGTGAATCCAGCAACGGCTGGAACTCTTCGAGCAACCAGTCGCGCAAGCGCAGGCAACTGGGCTCATGTTCCTTGTCTTCGTTGAAGGCCAGGAAGTGGAAGGTGTCCTTGAGCACCAACTCCTCTTGCACCGGGCGCACCAGCAGCCCCTGGGCCACCAGTTGTGCCACCAGGTGGTGCCAGCCCAGCGCTACGCCCTGGTTGCCAAGGGCCAGTTGCACCAGCAGGTTGTAGTCGTTGGCGTTGAAGAAGTGCGGTGCGGTGTTGGCGCGGCTTTTCAGGTCAACGTCGTGGAAGGCCAGCCAGACGTTCCAGTCCACATGTTCGGCCACCTGCGAACGCCCATAAGGGCTGAGGTTCAGCAGGGTGCCATCGCGCAAGCCTTGCAGCGTCTGCACCTCGGGGTGCCGGGCCAGGTACTGTGGGGTGCACACCGGGTAGATCACGTCATGGTTGAGCGGGTGCGAGCTGTAGCCAGCCTGCACCTTGCCCAGCTTGGTGATGTAGATGTCAGGCCGCACCCCCGGCTCCATTGACAGGAAGTTCTGCGTGGTGACCAGATTGATGTCGATATCCGGGTTTTCGGCAAAGAACTTCGGCATCCGTGGCCCCATCCACAACGCCGCGAACGCCGGCGAACAGCACAAGGTGACCACGTGCTTGGTATTGGTGTTACTGCGGATACGCTCGGCGGCCTGGGATATGTTGACGAACGACAACTGCACCGCATCGAAGAAGATCGAGCCGGCCACGGTGAGCTCCACTGCACGGCCGACCCGATTGAACAGTTCGGCCCCCAGGTAGGTTTCCAGCTCACGGATCTGCCGGCTGACTGCGGCCTGGGTGACACACAGCGCCTCGGCTGCACGGGTAAAGTTCTGGTACCTGGCGGCGGCCACGAAGACCTTCACGGCGCGCAGGGAGGGCATCTTGATCAGCGTCTGATCGGGTTCGAGGTGTCTGACCATGGGGCGGGCACGTGGTCCTTGGAGGGTGGCCAATCGCTCCACTCTAGCGTGTTCCACGCTGACTGGTAAGTGCGCCCGGGCCTCAGGGCAGCGGCTTAGCGTGATTGATAACTTCAGGTAATGGTTAGCGGCGAACAAATGTCGTTGGACCGCCAGGGGGGCACGCCCTAACGTTGAGCTCACGGCGCGACATTCGAGACATCGATGTCGAATAATTTTTTGAAGCAGGATTTTCTGCGTGCCGGTTCTGACTCACGTTCGCATTTGAACGGACTGCCAAGCGTACTCGCACTGATCTCTACCGCCTTATTGAAAGTGCGATGTTGAAAGATTGGTTATAAGCATAATAAAGAGGGTCGTATGAGCCATGCCGATGAGATTCTTTCGGTAAACAATATCTTCAAGGTGTTCGGGCCCAACCCGAACATGGCCATGGAGATGCTCCGCAGGGGCGCCGACAAGAACGAGATCTTCAGCAAGACCGGCCACGTCGTCGGCGTTTTCGATGCAACCTTTTCCGTCAAGCGTGGCGAGATCTTCGTCATCATGGGCCTGTCTGGCTCGGGTAAATCGACCATGGTGCGGTTGTTCAACCGCCTGATCGAACCCACCTCCGGCAGCATCCACCTCAACGGCAAGGAAATTACCGGGCTCTCTGACAAGGCCCTGCTCGACGTGCGGCGCAAGGAAATGGGCATGGTGTTCCAGTCCTTCGCCCTGATGCCGCACATGAGCGTGCTGGAAAACACCGCCTTCGGCCTGGAGATTGCCGGCGTAGCGCCAAGCGAACGCCACAGCCGTGCCCGCGAGGCCTTGAGCCAGGTTGGCCTGGCCGGGCACGAACACAGCTACCCGCACCAGCTGTCGGGCGGCATGCAGCAGCGTGTGGGCCTGGCCCGGGCGCTGGCCAACGACCCGGCCATCCTGCTGATGGACGAAGCGTTCTCGGCCCTCGACCCGCTGATCCGCAGCGAAATGCAAGGCGAGCTGATCCGTCTGCAGGCCGAGCAGCAGCGCACCATCATTTTCATTTCCCACGACATCGAAGAAGCCATCCGGATCGGCCACCGCATCGCGATCATGGAAGGTGGCCGCGTGGTGCAGATCGGCACCCCGCAGGAGCTGATCAACCAGCCGGCGAACGCTTACGTGCGCACCTTCTTCAAGCATTTCGACAGCTCGCGCGTGCTCAAGGCCGGTGATGTGGCCCGGTTCGATCCGGCAGTGGTGTGCAAGGTCAACGGCAAGGCTCCGACTTTCCAGGCCGGTGTTCCGTTCGGCTACCTGGTCAACGACCGTGGGCAGTTGCTGGGTGTGGTCGACACCGACGCCAAGGGTGCCAGCGCCAGTGACCGCTACAGCCTGCACGAGCAACGCCCGGTCTACACCGATACGCCGCTGCATGAGGTGCTCGGCATTGCGGCCGACCTGCCTTACCCGGTACCGGTACTCGACCGCCAGGGCGCCTTCAAGGGCACCTTGTCGAAGAACGAGCTGCTGCAGACCCTGAGCCGCAACTAAGCCACCAAGAGGTAAGCCCTCATGTCCGAATTCAGCCTTCTCGACCCGTTCCAGGCGGTCACGCTACCCCTGGGTGACTGGGTCACCGCGACACTCAACTTCCTGGTGCACAACTTCCGCGAGGTATTCCGCGCCATTCGCTGGCCGATCGACCAGGTGCTCAACGGCATCGAGTTCACCCTGCAAAGCATTCCGCCCACCCTCGGCATCCTGCTCTCGACGTTGCTGGGCTGGCAACTTGCGGGCAAGCGTATGGCACTGCTGTGCTTCATCACCCTGACCTTGCTCGGCCTGATCGGCGTGTGGTCCGAGTCGATGACCACCCTGGCGCTGGTGCTGACCTCGGTATTCTTCTGCGCGGTGATCGGCGTTCCGCTGGGCATCGCCTGCGCCCGCAGCAACCGCCTGGAGAGCATCGTACGCCCTCTGCTCGATGCCATGCAGACCCTGCCGGCATTCGTGTACCTGGTGCCGGTGGTGATGCTGTTCGGCATCGGCAACGTGCCCGGGGTGCTGGTGACCATCGTGTTCGCCTTGCCGCCGCTGGTGCGCCTGACCAACCTGGGCATCCGCCAGGTACCGGAGGACAAGATCGAGGCCGCTCGCGCCTTTGGCTGCACGCCACGGCAGATGTTGACCCGCGTGCAACTGCCGTTGGCCACTTCGACCATCATGGCGGGCCTCAACCAAACCCTGATGCTGTCGCTGTCGATGGTGGTGATCGCCTCGATGATTTCCGTGGGTGGCCTGGGGCAAATGGTGCTGCGCGGTATCGGCCGGTTGGACATGGGCCTGGCCACGGTTGGTGGTGTAGGGCTGGTGCTGCTGGCGATCTTCCTCGACCGCCTGACCCAGGCCATGGGCACGCGCAGCAATGCCGAGCCTGGCGTGCGCTGGTACCACACTGGCCCCGTAGGCGTGGTGCTGCGCCTGTGTGGTGCTGCACAACCGCAAGGGCGGCGCAAGACTGCCTGAACCGCACAAGACTTTCTGAAACGTTCGACCTGCCGCACTTGAAGAAAAACAGAAAAGGTAAGCGACGATGCACCCATCCAAGTTCTCCCGCAGCATCCTCAAATGCGCGACCGCGCTGACCCTGGCCGCCGCCGCGCTGGCCGCACACGCTTCGGCGGACAAACCTGGCGACGGCGTGAAGGTAACGCCGATCTTCCCCTCCATTGCCGAAGAGCGTTTCCGTGGCGAAGTGGCCATGGAGGGCCTGCGCGAGCTGGGCTACAAGGTCCAGGAGCCGAAGGAGACCGAGTACGGCGTGATGATGGTGGCCTTGGCCAACGGCGATGCCGACTTCACCGTGCACCTGTGGGAAAAACTGCACGACAAGTTCTACCAGCAGGCCGGTGGCGATGACGTAATGGTCAAGACCGGCAATATCCTGCCCGGTGTTGCCCAGGGTTACCTGATCGACAAGAAAACGGCCGACCAATACAACATCAAGTACATCACCGACCTGAAAAAACCCGAAATCGCCAAACTGTTCGACACCGACGGCGACGGCAAGGCTGACATGACGGGTTGCAACCCGGGCTGGGGTTGCGAACTGGTGATCTCCCACCACATGAAGGCCTACGACCTGGACAAGACCGTAACCGTGAACCAGGGCTCGTACTTTGCGTTGATGGCCGACACCATAGCCCGCTTCAAGGAAGGCAAGCCAATCCTGTACTTCACCTGGGTGCCACAGTGGATTGCCAGCGTACTGGTGGAGGGCAAGGACGTCGTCTGGCTGGAAGTACCGAAGACCGACCTGCCGGATGGCAACAACGACGTCGATACCACCTATCACGGCAAGAACCTGGGCTTTGCCATCGACAAGGTGGTGGCGGTGCTGAACAAGGACTTTGCCGAGAAGAACCCGGCGGCGCTGAAGTTTCTGTCGCTGGTGCAGATCAGCACCGACGACGAGAGCAACCAGAACCTGAAGATGCAGCAGGGCGAGAAGAAGCCTGCCGACATTACCCGCCATGCCAAGGAATGGGTTGCCGCCCACCGTCAGCAGTTTGACCAGTGGCTGCAAGCCTCGCGTGATGCTGCGGCCCAGGCCGGTCAGTAACCTGATCCATCAGCGTTGGCTTTTTCGCGGGCTCGCCCGCTCCCACAGGTCCGCCACAGGTTCTGAACACTGTGCAATGCCTGTGGGAGCGGGCAAGCCCGCGAAGCAGCCAATGCGATTCTCGCTGTTGAGTTAATAGCCATGAGCCACTTCGAAAGCATCCTCAAGAACACCAACCTGGCCCATCTGGAGCCCGGCTTTCGCACTTCACTGCCAATGCCCTGCCAGCGGGTGGCCTTCGTTCTGCGTGAACACTTCTCGATGATGGCCTTCACCGCTGCAATGGACAGCCTGGTGACCGCCAACCTGATGAGCGCCACGCCGTTGTTCCAGATCGAGGTGGTGGGCGAGGGGCCGCAGGTGATGAGCGACCTGGGCATTGCCTTGCCGGTCAACACCCAGCTAAGCGATTTGCAGGTGCAAGGCCTGGGTTGCCTGCTGGTGTGCGGCGGTTTACGCGTGCGCCTGCAAGCGGCCCCCCAGTTGCGTGCCAAACTGCGCCAGGCCGACCAGCAGGGCTGCCAGTTGGGCGGCTTGTGGAACGGTGCCTACTTCCTGGCCGAGGCGGGCTTGCTCAATGACCACGACTGCGCCTTTCACCCTGATGGCCGGGCGATGATGAACGAGCTCTACCCCAAGGTGCGGATCAGCCGCCAGGCCCATGTGCTGGACCGCAGGCGCATGAGCTGCGCAGGTGCCTGCAGCGCGCTGGACATGATGCTGGCCATGCTTGAGCAGGCGGGTGGGGTGCCGTTGCGGCGGGCCGTGGAACAGATGCTGGCGTGCGACCGTTCGCGGGTGGCAAATGACACTACGGCCGGCGTGGCGGACATTGACCCTGGCATGCCTCACGGCGTGCGCCTGGCGCTGGAGCTGATGCATGCCAATATCGAAGACCCGATCGGTATCGACGAGATCGCTGAACATGCGGGGCTGTCCCGCCGGCACCTGGAACGCTTGTTCCACCGCCATGTGCAGGCCACGCCGCCACGGTATTACCTGGAGCTGCGCCTGACCCATGCGCGGCAGCTGTTGCAACACACCAACAAGTCGTTGACCGAAGTGGCGGTGGCCAGCGGGTTTGTCAGCTTCCCGCATTTCTACCGGCGCTTTCGTGAGTTGTTCGCCATTGCACCGCGGCAGTACCGGGCACGCAGCCAGGGCTGGGCAGGCCGGCAGGATGTGGCGGTCCACTGAGTCAGAACGCTGCGAAAATTCACCGGCCCTATACCCTAGAATCTCCCACAGGACCACGGGGCCTGAAGGCTAGCGGTATCTCTGTGCAAGCAACTGTCTTGTATTGCCTGGACTGGAGCAAGCCAGTTTCCATAGGTACTGCACAGCGCTTGAGGCCCATGCGGTCGAGGTGGGAGCTGGCTTGCCGGCGATAGGGCCAGACCTGCAAAGTGAGTTCGATTACCGAACACCAACCATACTTGGCGTGTCCGCTATCCGCCCACCCAATCCCAACGCTGCATTGCCCAACCCCCGCCTTTTTGCTTAAGTGTGCTCATCCACCGGCTGTCGCCTGCCCCCGCGACCTGCAACCGGCCCGATAGAATGACCGTGACGACCGCAACCACAGCCCCACAAGGCTGTAGGAAGCGGCGACCAGAACAATAACGATGCCGAGTGCCTTGCCTATGGAAAACCGCCTGCTGAGCGAGCGCAGTAGCGTGTTTCACCACGCCGACCCGTATGCTGTGTCCGATTATGTCAACCAGCATGTCGGCCAGCATTGCATCGGCCTGTCGCGCACTACCCACCCCCAGGCCAGCCTCAGCCACCGCAAGTTCGCCGAACTCGACCTGTGCCGCATCAGCTACGGCGGCAGCGTGCGGGTAACCTCCCCGGCGCTGGAAACCATCTACCACCTGCAAGTACTGCTCAACGGCAACTGCCTGTGGCGCGGACACAAGGGTGAACAGCACCTGGTACCGGGCGAATTGCTGCTGATCAACCCCGATGACCCGGTTGACCTGACCTATTCGCAAGACTGCGAAAAATTCATTCTCAAGGTGCCTGCGCGTCTGCTCGATTCAATCTGCGATGAACAGCGCTGGCACCGCCCCGACGGCGGCGTGCGCTTTTTGCGTAACCATTATCGGCTGGATGAACTGGATGGCTTCGTCAACCTGCTGGCAATGGTTTGCCATGAGGCGGAGGTGAGCGATTCGCTGCCGCGGGTGCAGGGCCATTACAGCCAGATCGTCGCCAGCAAGCTGCTGACCCTGATGAACAACAATATCCGCCGCGAGAGCCTGGGCTCGCCGGGCGCGTGTCTTGAGCGGATTATCGACCACATCGACCGTAACCTGAAAGTTGAACTGACCGCCGAAGCACTGGCAGAGCAGGCGTGCATGAGCGTGCGTTCGTTGTATGCCTTGTTTGAACGGCACTTGCAGACCACGCCGAAGCACTATGTACGCCAGCGCAAGCTGGAGCAGGTGCATGCCTGCCTCAGCGATGTCAGTTGTTCGGTACGCAGTGTGACCGAACTGGCCATGGACTATGGCTTCCTGCACCTGGGGCGGTTCTCCGAGGTGTATCGGCAGCAGTTTGGCGAGTTGCCCTCGGAAACCTTGCGTAATCGGCGCTGAACGACACCGGCCTCTTCGCGGGCGCGCCCGCTCCCACAGGAATTCCTGACCTTTGAGGGATACACAGTACCTGTGGGAGCGGGCGTGCCCGCGAAGAGGCCCTTGAACCTTTCACATCCACCTGCACAAAACGGATAGCACCCCGCACAAACCGGATATTCCCGCCCCATACCAATCCCTAACCTGACCAGGTCTAAACAATAACAAGGGAGACCCTGGCCATGTCCCTGGGATTCGACTACCTCGATGCCATGCTCGAGGACGACCGTGAAAAGGGCATCTATCGCTGCAAGCGCGAGATGTTCACTGACCCTCGCCTGTTCGACCTGGAGATGAAACACATCTTCGAGGGCAACTGGATCTACCTGGCCCACGAAAGCCAGATCCCCGAGAACAACGACTTCCTCACCCTGACCATGGGGCGCCAGCCGATCTTCATCGCGCGCAACAAGGACGGTGAGCTCAACGCCTTCCTCAACGCCTGCAGCCACCGCGGTGCCATGCTCTGCCGGCACAAGCGCGGCAACCGTTCCAGCTACACCTGCCCGTTCCACGGCTGGACCTTCAACAACAGCGGCAAGCTGCTCAAGGTAAAAGACCCGAGCAATGCCGGCTACCCCGACAGCTTCAACTGCGAGGGCTCCCACGACCTGACCAAGGTGGCGCGCTTCGAGTCGTACCGCGGCTTCCTGTTCGGCAGCCTGAATGCCGACGTCAAGCCGCTGGTCGAGCACCTGGGCGAGTCGGCGAAGATCATCGACATGATCGTCGACCAGTCGCCGGAAGGCCTGGAAGTGCTGCGCGGTGCCAGCTCGTACATTTATGAAGGCAACTGGAAGCTCACTGCTGAAAACGGTGCCGACGGCTACCACGTCAGCTCCGTGCACTGGAACTACGCTGCCACCCAGAACCAGCGCAAGCAGCGCGAGGCCGGTGACGCGATCAAGACCATGAGCGCTGGCGCCTGGGCCAAGCAGGGCGGTGGCTTCTATTCCTTCGAGCACGGCCACCTGCTGCTGTGGACCCGCTGGGCCAACCCCGAGGACCGCCCGGCCTACGAGCGCCGTGAGCAGTTGGCGGCCGACTTCGGCCAGGCCCGGGCCGACTGGATGATCGAGAACTCGCGCAACCTGTGCCTGTACCCGAACGTGTACCTGATGGACCAGTTCAGCTCGCAGATCCGCGTTGCCCGGCCGATTTCGGTGAACAAGACCGAAATCACCATCTATTGCATCGCGCCGAAAGGCGAGAGCGCCGAGGCGCGGGCCAAGCGTATCCGCCAGTACGAAGACTTCTTCAACGTCAGCGGCATGGCCACCCCGGACGACCTGGAAGAGTTCCGCTCGTGCCAGACTGGCTATGGCCGCGGTACTGGCTGGAACGACATGTCCCGCGGTGCGGCGCACTGGGTGGAAGGCGCCGATGCGGCGGCCAAAGAGATCGAACTGCAGCCGCTATTGTCTGGCGTGCGCACCGAGGACGAAGGCCTGTTCGTGCTGCAGCACAAGTATTGGCAGGCCACCATGGTCCGCGCCCTCAAGCACGAACAACACTTGATCCACGTGGAGGCCGTGCAATGAGCCTGCATGAAACCGTGCGCGATTTCCTTTACCGCGAGGCGCGCTACCTGGACGATGCCCAGTGGGACCAATGGCTGGAACTGTACGCCAGCGACGTCAGCTTCTGGATGCCGAGCTGGGACGATGACGACAGCCTGACCGAAGACCCACAAAGCGAAATCTCGCTGATCTGGTACGGCAACCGTGGTGGCCTGGAAGACCGCATATTCCGCATCAAGACCGAGCGCTCCAGTGCGACCGTCCCTGATACCCGCACCTCGCACAACATCAGCAACATCGAGATCGTGGAACAGGGCGAGGGCAGCTGCAAGGTGCGCTTCAACTGGCACACGCTGAGCTTCCGCTACAAGACCACCGACAGTTACTTTGGCACCAGTTTCTACACCCTCGACCTGCGCGGTAAGCAGCCGCTGATCAAGGCGAAAAAGGTCGTGCTGAAGAACGACTATGTGCGCCAGGTCATCGACATCTACCACATCTGATACAGGGTTTTGCGAGCACTGCCCGGTGCGTTTTGCGACGCGCCGTGGGTCGGCTCGCCCGCGAGGTGCAACATGAGCTACCAGATCGCACTGAATTTCGAAGACGGGGTCACCCGCTTCATCGAGGCCACCGGCCACGAAACCGTCGCCGATGCGGCTTACCGCCAAGGCATCAACATCCCCTTGGACTGTCGCGACGGCGCCTGCGGCACCTGCAAGTGCAAGGCCGAATCCGGGCGTTACGACCTGGGCGACAACTTTATTGAAGATGCCTTGAGCGAAGACGAAATCGCCGAAGGCTACGTGCTGACCTGCCAGATGCGCGCCGAAAGCGACTGCGTGATACGTATTCCGGCGTCGTCGCAGCTGTGCAAGACCGAACAGGGCAGTTTCGAGGCGGCCATCAGCGATGTGCGCCAATTGTCGGCCAGCACCATTGCCCTGTCGATCAAGGGCGAAGCGCTGAGCCGCCTGGCGTTCCTGCCAGGGCAGTACGTGAACCTGAAGGTGCCAGGCAGCGAGCAGACCCGCGCCTATTCGTTCAGCTCTTTGCAGAAGGACGGCGAAGTCAGCTTCCTGATCCGCAACGTACCGGGCGGCCTGATGAGCAGCTTCCTGACCAACCTGGCCAAGGCCGGCGACAGCATGAGTCTGACCGGGCCGTTGGGCAGCTTCTACCTGCGCCCGATTCTGCGCCCGCTGTTGCTGCTGGCCGGCGGTACCGGCCTGGCGCCATTCACCGCGATGCTGGAAAAGATCGCCGAGCAGGGCAGTGAACACCCGCTGCACCTGATCTATGGCGTGACCAACGACTTCGACCTGGTCGAGCTCGACCGCCTGCAAGCACTGGCTGCACGCATCCCCAACTTCACCTACAGCGCCTGCGTGGCCAACCCGGACAGCCAATACCCGCACAAGGGCTACGTGACCCAGCACATCGAGCCGGGCCACCTCAACGATGGCGATGTGGATGTGTACCTGTGCGGGCCACCGCCGATGGTCGAAGCGGTCAGCCAGTACGTGCGTGAGCAGGGCATTACCCCGGCCAACTTCTACTACGAAAAGTTCGCGGCGGCGGCCTGATTACCTTTACCTCGAGCATGACACCGCCCCCCTGTAGGAGCGGGTTTACCCGCGAAGAGGCCAGCAGGTACAGCAACGTCGCCTGGTCGGACGCATTCGCGGGTAAACCCGCTCCTACGGGGACCGCGGAGAAGCGGAGATTTGAACATGAACAACAGATTCCAAGGCAAGGTCGCCCTGGTCACCGGCGCCGCCCAAGGCATTGGTCGTGGCGTGTGTTGGCGGCTCAAGGCCGAGGGGGCGCAAGTGGTGGCGGTAGACCGCTCCGAACTGGTCCACGAACTGGCCGGCGAGGGGGTGCTGACCCTGACCGCCGACCTTGAACGGCACGCCGACTGCGTCCGGGTCATGGCCAGCACGGTAGCAACGTTCAGCCGCCTCGACATACTGGTCAACAATGTGGGCGGTACCATTTGGGCCAAGCCTTTCGAGCACTACGCGGCCGAAGAGATAGAGGCCGAAGTGCGCCGCTCGCTGTTTCCCACCCTGTGGTGCTGCCACGCCGCACTGCCGTACATGCTTGAATGCGGCAGCGGGGTCATTGTCAACGTTTCGTCGGTCGCCACCCGGGGCGTGAACCGGGTGCCGTATGGTGCGGCCAAGGGTGGGGTCAATGCGCTGACTGCTTGCCTGGCCTTTGAAACCGCTGGCCGTGGTATCCGCGTCAACGCCACCGCGCCGGGTGGCACCGAAGCGCCGCCACGGCGGGTGCCGCGCAACACCGCCGAACAAACCGAGCAGGAGAGGCGCTGGTACCAGCAAATTGTCGACCAGACCCTCGACAGCAGCCTGATGCACCGCTACGGCAGCATCGACGAGCAGGTCGGGGCAATTCTGTTCCTGGCCAGCGATGAAGCGTCATATATCACCGGCGTGACCCTGCCGGTAGGGGGCGGCGACCTCGGCTGAACCGCCCGGTCTTGCGGCGTTGCATCTGGCAACAAGGCGGGGAATTGCCTAGCGGCCCTGGTTGAGGGTAGTTTCCCGTCACCACCTGCCAGGAATGCTCCCTTGGACTCGATTACCCAAGCTGTACTCGGCGCCGCCCTGCAGGGTGCCGTGCTGGGCCGCCTGCAAGGCCGCCGCGCGCTGTTGTATGGCGCGGCGTTGGGCACGCTGCCGGACCTCGACGTGATCATCCGCTACGCCGACCCGGTGTCGCAGATGACTTACCACCGCGGCTTCTCCCACTCGCTGTTCGTGCTCACCGGGCTGGCCTTGCTGCTGGCCTGGCTGGTCAACAAGTGCTGGCCCGACAAAGGCTATACCTTGAACAGGCTGTTCCTCGCGTTCTGGCTGGTGCTGATCACCCACCCATTGCTCGATGCCTTCACGGTCTATGGCACCCAGTTGTTCTGGCCTCTGCCAGTCACACCGCAAAGCTGGGCTGCGGTGTTCATCATCGACCCGGTGTATACCTTGCCCCTGGTGGCCGCCGTTATCTACGCGGCCGTGCGCGGGGTGAGTGCCAGGGCCACGCGGCTGCTGACCCTGGCACTGGTGTTCAGCACGGCGTACCTTGGTTTCGGCCTTGCCGGGCGCATGGCCGCCGAGCAGCGCTTCCAGGCCGCACTGGACCAGCAAGGTGTCGTCACCACTGAACTGCGTGCCGTGCCCATTGCCTTCAACAGCCTGGTCTGGCGAGTGTTGGCGAAAACGCCCGGGGGTGACTATTACGAGGGCATCAGCAGCGCTTTCGACCGGCAGGCGCCAGAAATGCAGCGCTTGCCGCGCAATACGCAGTTGGCGCAGGTGTTGGCCACCGATGAGCTGTACCAACGTCTGCGCTGGTTCACCGATGACTGGTTGCGTTACGACCAGGTCGGCGAGGTGCTGGTGGTCACGGACTTGCGCATGGGTATCCCGGGCAACTACAGCTTCCGTTTCCGCATGGCCCACCGGGACCGCCAGGGGCAGTGGGTGGTCGATGTGCCAGCGGCTTTCCAAACCGGGCCCGGGTCGATGTTCAACAGGCGCGACCTAGTGCTGATCTGGCGGCGTGTCTTGGAGCAGCAACCACCGCTGCCGTTGGCCCTGTGGACCGAGCGCTACCTGGGCCTCAGCCCTGCCGAACGCGAGCGCTGAGGGTTGCGCTCGGCGGGGCTGGACCTGGTCAAATGGACCGCCATGGCGACCATGGTCGCCGATCACCTGCGCTTTCTATGGCCCACAGCCGATGGCCTGTTCGTGGTGGGCAGGCTGGCGTTCCCGTTGTTTTGCCTGGCCATTGCAGTGAATGTGCAGCGGGCCAGGGCAGGGGCTTTCAATACCATTGGCAATGTGCGCTACCTGGGGCTGATGCTGCTGTTCGCGGTGCTGTCGGAACCTGCATATCGCTGGCTGGATGGCGGCTCGCAGACATTGAACGTGATGCCGACGCTGGTATTGGGGTTGCTGGTGGCCTGGGGTGTGCATTACCCGTTGCTGTCGCTGCGTTTGCTGGGTTTGGCGGCCGGGCTGGCAGGTTTTTTGTTCAGTGGGCAGTTGATGTATGGGGTGCCCGGGGTATTGCTGCCAGGCGCCTGCCTGATGGCGCGCCGGCAGGGCGGCGCGGCCTGGGTGTTACCTTGCCTGCTGGCCATGGGCGGCAACCTGACCAATAGCTGGTTGCAGGCGCATTTGCTGGCACCGATCACCCTGCTCACACTGCTGAGCGCGGCCTCGGCGCTTGCGCTTGGCTTAGCGCTGTTGCGCCATGATGATTGGCGGGTGCCGGCAGTGGGGCGCTGGGGCTATCTGTTTTATCCAGTGCATCTGCTGGTAATTAAAGGTGCTGGCCTGAGCCTGTGATCGAAGGGCGGGCCTACCCAAGCCCCTTCAGCCGATCAGCATCAGGGCCTGTTGCAGGGTCAACGGCTGTTTCATACGCTGCGACAGCGCCGCCATGGCGTCGGAATACCCCCTGGCAATCACTGCCTCGACCTGCTCGTTCACACACTGCAGGGCAATGAAGTCACCTGTTTCCGGCCCGCCGACGAACTCGATGCGGTTCCAGTCCTGTGCGTGCCCCAGCACCTCGAAGGTGACCCCGTGCTGGTAGGTCCAGAAGAACGGCACGTCGGCGTAGCGGCGTTGCTCGCCGAGCATGTTGGCCGCTGCGATCACCCCCTGTTGCTGCGCCAGGCGCCAGTGCTCGATGCGCACCGGGCGCCCGGCAAGCGGGAATGTGGCGATGTCCCCTGCCGCCCAAAGGCCGGGGGCAGCACGCATGTCGGCGTCGACCCTCACCGATTTGTCTTCCCCAAGGGGCACCCCGTGCAGAAACGCGGTCGCGGGGCCGACGCCGGTTCCCAGCACGACCAAGGCTGTTTGCAGGCGCTCGCCGTTGGCCAGTACCACGGCCTCGACCTGCCCCTGGCCTTCGATCAGCTTGACCTCGGTGGGGCCGTGAAAAGTCACCCCTTGAGCCTCATGCAGCGTGCGCAGGCAACGGCCAATGCGCTCACCCAGCTGTCGAGCCAAGGGGATCTCGTGGCGGGCCACCACATGCACCCGCGCGCCGTACGCCTGCAGGGCCGAAGCGGCCTCCAGGCCGATGAAGCCGTCGCCCACAATGACCACCGACTGGCCGGGCTCGGCCGCATCGAGCACGCGCTCAGCATCGTCGCGGGAACGCAGGGTGAACACCCCAGGCAGATCGATACCGGCCAGTTGCGGGCGCACGGGCTTACCGCCGGTGGCAAGCAGGCACGCGTCATACGCGATCGACTGGCCGTCAGCCAAAGTGATTTGGCGGTGCTGGCTGTCAACGCTGCGCACCTTGCCGTGCTTGCGCTCCAGTTGGCCTTGGCGCAAGGCATCGGCGTCGAGCAAGGCGGGTACTTCGTCGGGGGGCATCTGCCCGGCGATCACGAATTTGCTCAGCGAGGTCCGGTCATAGGCGGGCTGACGCTCCTGGTCTATCCACACCAGCCGGCCGGCAAAACCTTGCCTGAGCAGGGCGGCCACCGCAGCGCTGCCCGCGGCCCCGGCACCCACCACCACAAAGCAGCGGGCATCGCTGTGCCTGGGCGGCTCGACGGCAGCCAGGGGCTGGTCATCTACCCACACCTGATCGCCCTTGAGCCACACCTGGTAGCGGTGCAGGTCGGCAAGTGCCGGCGGTTCGCAGACTGCGCCGTCGTCGACGGCAAACGCGGCTTTGTGCCACGGGCAGACCAGTAGCCCGGCGCACACCACACCCTCGTCGAGCGGCGCGCCGGCGTGCGGGCAATTGGCCTGATAGGCGCGTACCTGCTGGCCTTGGCGAACGAGGATGATCTCTTCGCTGCCAGCCTGAACGCGCAACGGGCGGTGCTCGTCGAGTTGTGCCAGGCGGGCCACGGCGTACTGGGTCATGAGGGTTCTCCAAAGGGGGCCTTTGGAACCATTTGACGCCTGAGGTGGGAAGGGGATGCGTTGGGCTGACGACCGGTGTTCCGGTGGTAGCGGGCCAGGCCCGCTGCCACCAGAACACCCCGTTGCATCAGTATGCTGGCGTGGTCTGGCAGCGGCCCGCCGCTGGACTCAATTGGCCCGGGCAGCACTCAGTGCACCGGCCCTGGTCACGCGCAGCGCCACCAGGCTACCGAGCACGATCAGTGCCGCCAACGAATACAGGGCGGCATCGGTGGACCCGGTCTGGTCCTTGATGAACCCCACCAGGTACGGGCTGAGGAAGCCGGCCATCTGGCCGACCGAGTTGATGATCGCCAGGCCGGCCACGGCGGCACTGGCGCTGAGCAGCGCCGTGGGCATCGGCCAGAACATCGGCAGACCGGTGAGCGCGCCCATGGTGGCGATGGACAGGCCAAGGATGGCGATGGCCGGGTTGGCGGCGAAGTTGACTGCGATCAGCAAGCCCACGGCGCCCATGAGCATCGGCACCACCAGATGCCAGCGGCGTTCGTTGCGCAAATCGGCCGAGCGCCCGCAGAGAATCATGAACACCCCGGCCAACAAGTACGGAATGGCGCTGAGCCAGCCGATCAGCAGCGGGTTGTCGAAGCCCATGCCCTTGATGATCGACGGCAACCAGAAGTTGATGGCGTAGACACCGCTCTGGATACAGAAATAGACGAAACCAAAGGTCCAGATCAGCGGGTTGGTCAGTACCGCCAGTACACTGTCGCCGGTAGTGGCAGGCTTGCTGACAGCATCGGCCGCCAAGTCTGCGGCGATCAGCTGGCGTTCGCCCGTGCTCAACCAGGCAGCCTTCTGGTAACCGTCACTGAGCAGGAACACTGCCAGAATGCCCAGGGCCACGGTCGGCAAGCCCTGGATCAGGAACATCCATTGCCAGCCGGCCAGGCCATGCTGGCCGGCGGCGAAGTGTTCGAGGATCCAGCCGGAGAACGGCCCGCCTAGCAGGCCCGAGACCGGAATAGCCGACATGAACAGGGCCATGATGCGCCCGCGTCTGGCTGCCGGGAACCAGCGCGAAAGGTACAACACCACGCCCGGGAAGAAGCCGGCTTCGGCCGCCCCGGTGAGCAGGCGCAAGGTATAGAACTCGGTCGGGGTGGTGACGAACAGCAGGCAAGTGGACAAACTGCCCCAGGCGATCATCATCAGCGCGATCCAGCGCCGAGGGCCGAAGCGGTTGAGCGCCAGGTTGCTGGGCAGGCCGCACAACACATAGCCGATGAAGAAGATGCCGGCGCCAAGGCCGTACACGGTTTCGCTGAACTTCAGCGCGTCGAGCATCTGCAGCTTGGCAAAGCCGACGTTGACGCGGTCCAGGTAGTTGAACAGGTAGCAGATGAAAATGAACGGAATCAGCCGCAGGGTGATGCGCCGGTACAGCGCGTTGCGGGTGGTGTCCGTGCCTTGGTCAGGGGCTGGGCTGTGTGCCATGATCGGATTCTCTGTTGTTATGGTTATCGCCGCGTCGCCTGTGCCGGCGCTCGCCCTGACGAGTCTCGGGGACTGCGGCGTGCCTGTCTTTGTGCTTTTGCACAGTGCCGGGCGCGGGCTGCTGTGCCCGAGCCCAAAAGCCTAACACCCTAAGGACCGTGCAATGTTCGAACTCGACCATGACCTGGCACAGGATATCGTTGACCGGGCGATGGCCATTCTGCCGTGCAACGTCAATGTCATGGACAGCCAGGGGTTGATCCTGGGCAGCGGCGAGCCGGAACGCATCAACACCCGCCATGAAGGCGCCCAGTTGGTGCTTGCCAACGGCCGGATCGTCGAATTGGACACTGACGCGGCCAAATGCCTGAAAGGCGTGCAGCCTGGGGTCAACCTGCCGTTGATGCTCGACGGCAGGTTGATGGGCGTGCTGGGCCTGACCGGCGACCCGCAGCACGTGCGAACCTACGGTGAACTGGTGCGCATGACCGCCGAAATGCTGCTGGCCCAGCGCCATTTGCAGGCCGACCAGCAGTGGCGGCGGCAGCGCTGTGACGACCTGCTGGCGTTGCTGCTTGGCGGCAGCGGTGATTCCCCGCGGTTGCTCGACGAAGCCCGGCAACTGGGCCTGAAGCCACAGCTGCCGCGCGTGCCGTGCTTGTTCGAACTGGCCTCGGGGCCGGCCGCCGAGGCACTGGCAGCGTGGTTGATCAGCCGTTACCCCGACAGCTGGTGCGTCAGCCCGGCGCGGCAGTCGTTGCTGTGGTGCCGCCCGGCGGGTGTCGCGCTGGATGAGCCGCGCCTGCTGGAACGCCTGCAACGGCATGGCTGGGAAGTGGAACGGCTAGCCCTGGGCAGCGCCGCGCAGAGCCTGGAGCAGTTGCGCCGGGGTTACCGTCGGGTGCGTGACTTGCTGGCTTATGGCCGTGAGGTATTGCCTGGCGAACGCCTACTCAGCCTGCAGCGCTACCGGCTGCCGGCGCTGCTGTGGCGCCACCGCAATGATGACGCACTGGATGAACTGCTGGAGCCGTTACAGCGCATACGCGTCAAGGACAGCAGCGGCCAGCTGCTGACCACGCTGCGGGCATGGTGTGCCCATGACGGCCAGAGCCAGGCCTGTGCCGACGCCTTGGGCATTCATCGCAACAGCCTGCGCTACCGGCTGGAGCGCATTGCCGAGTTGGGCGAGGTCGACCCGCTGCGGATGGAAGGCATGCTGAGCTTGTACCTGGGGTTGCAGCTGTTGCCTGCAGACTGAAGCATTTCTCTGTTGCGGCCCTATCGCCGGCAAAGGCCAAAGGCATCCGCCCAAACAACCCACCCAGGGTTTTGTGCATTTGACCGAGGCCGCCTGGGCGCACAGCTGTCAGCATGCCGCCATCAGGACAGGAGAATCCCCATGAAGATCGTCATTGCCCCCGACTCGTTCAAGGACAGCCTCGATGCTGCCGGGGTTGCGCGCGCCATCGCTGCCGGCTTGCGTGAGGGTTGCCCGGGTGTGCAGGTGGTCGAATGCCTGATGGCCGATGGTGGCGAAGGCACCATGGACGCGATCCTTGCCGCCAGCGACGGCGAGCTGCGCCGCCAGACCGTGCGCGGGCCGCTGGGGCAGAGCGTGGAAGCCGGCTGGGGCTGGTTGCCGCACAGCCGCACGGCAATCATCGAAATGGCCCAGGCCAGTGGCCTGCAGCTGGTCCCAACCGGGCAGCGCGATGCCTGCCGCAGCAGCACCTGGGGTACCGGCGAGCTGATTGCCGCCGCGTTGGCTGCCGGCGCACAGCGCGTGGTGCTGGCCATTGGCGGCAGTGCCACCAATGACGCCGGTAGCGGCATGTTGCGTGCGTTGGGCCTGCGCCTGCTGGATGCCCAGGGGCAGGCGCTGGAGGAAGGGGGGCTGGCTTTGGCGCAGTTGGCGCATATCGATGCCAGCGATCTCGACCCACGCCTGGCTGAGGTACAGTTCGAGGTAGCGGCCGACGTCGACAACCCGCTGTGCGGCGCCAATGGTGCATCGGCGATCTTCGGCCCGCAGAAGGGCGCCAACCCGCAGCAGGTGCAGGCGCTGGACCAGGCGCTGGGGCATTTTGCCGACCAGTGTGCGCAGTTGCTGGGTGAGGATGTGCGTGACTACCCAGGTTGTGGCGCCGCCGGTGGCATGGGTTTCGCCGCGCGGGCATTCATGGGCGCGCAGTTCCGCCCCGGGGTAGAGGTGGTGGCGGAACTGGCCGGGCTCGATGCCCTGGTGCAAGGTGCTGATCTGGTGGTGACGGGCGAGGGGCGCTTCGATGCACAGACCTTGCGCGGCAAGACGCCAATGGGCGTGGCCCGGGTCGCCAAGCGCCACGGGGTACCGGTGGTGGTACTGGCCGGGACCTTGGGTGAGGGCTACCAGCAGTTGTATGCGCACGGCGTGGATGCGGCCTTTGCCCTGAGCAGTGGGCCAATGAGCCTGGAGCAGGCGTGTGCCGATGCCGTTGAGCTGCTGCAGGCGCGGGCCTGTGACATCGCCCGCCTGTGGCGCTGCGCAGCCGTCAGGGGATGAGTACCTGATCATGGCCGGCCGGTAGGGCGGCCAGTTCGCCGAAGCGTTGTGCCGCATCAATGTAGCGCAGCGCTGACTTGGCGTCTTTCCAGCCCACATAGCTCATCAACGCTTTCAACTCCCAACCATTGGCGGTGGCCCAGGTGGCGAAACCGCGCCGCAGCGAGTGGCCGGTATACAAGGCTGCCGGAACCCCGGCGCGTGCCAGCATGCGCCTTAGCAGCCCCACCAGGCTGTTGCTGTTGAGCGCGCTGTCGCCCAGGTTGCCCCAACGGTCGAGCTTGCGAAATACCGGCCCGTGGGCAATACCGGCAACCTCCAGCCATTGCAGGTAGGCCGTGACCGGGCACAGGGCCTTGAGCGCGGGGGTGCGGTGCTGCACCCCCAGCGCTTCGCGGTCACCCTTGCTGCGTGGCAGGAACAGGGTGATGCCGACACCCGCTTCGGCCTGGACATGCTCGACGCGCAGGCGCGCCAGCTCATCGCCACGAAAACCCCGCCAAAAGCCCAGCAACAGCAGCGCGCTATCGCGCCGTGCGCGGCGCAAGGCGCCCAAGTCGTGACGCTCACGGGCCTGGCGGGCTTCCTCTTCGAAACAGGCGATCGCCGTTTGCAGGTGCTGCAGCAGCAGCGGCGCTGCCTGCTTGGGTGGGGCCGGGTGCAAAGTACGAATGCCGCGCAGCACCTGGCGCACCAGAGGGGCCTTGGTGGGGTCGGGAAAGCCTTGGGCAACGTGCCACTGGCTCAGCGCGGCCAGCCGTTGGCGCAGGGTGCTGACGGCATGCTGGTCGGCATGCTCGGCCAGGTAGCGGGCGATGCTCTCGGCGGTGGCCGGCAGAAAGCCGCCCCAGTGGCTTTCGAAGTGTTCGACGGCAGCCTGATAGCTACGCCGAGTGTTGTCGCGGGTGGCGGCGCGCAGGTAGCGTTCGATATCGGTCATGGTGCAAGCGGCGGTGGAGGACGGCTACACGATAAACCTAAATCACCCGGCTGTCCCGGGTGTGATCGGGCGCGCTGTACAGCAGCGGCACGCTACGGTATACCTGAGCGCGACCAAGGGGAGCCCGGCAACGGGCTGAGAAACCGCTGAGCATCGCAGCGCGGTGACCCTTCGAACCTGATCCGGATCATGCCGGCGAAGGGATGGGCTCGATACGTGTCGTTACCTGCCTTTTTGCCGGCCTCACATGCGAGGCTCGTCCATGTCCAGTGCCAAGGTCTCGCTGCCATCCCCTGTAAGGACAGCACCATGACCGAACGCTTCAGCCACACCCTGCGCCGCCATAGCGACCCGACCTGGTCGGCCGCCGTTGGCCACCGTTTCGTGACCCAACTGTGCGACGGCAGCCTGCCGGCGCCGATCATGATCGACTACCTGGTGCAGGACCACCGCTTTCTCGACAGCTTCCTGACCTTGCTCGGTGCCGCCATCGCCACTGCCGATACCTTCGAGGCCCGGCTGCGCTTCGGCCGCTTTGCCGGCATGATCTGCAGCGACGAGAACACCTATTTCCTGCGCGCGTTCGAGGCGCTGGATGTCAGCCCGGCGCAACGCCGCGACCCTGCCGATACCGCACCCACTGCCGGTTTCAAGGCAATCATGCGCGAAGCGGCCGCCACCCGTTCCTACGCGGCGGCGCTGGCGGTGCTCAACGTTGCCGAGGGCCTGTACCTGGACTGGGCGCTTAAAGCGCCAAAGCCCTTGCCGGCCAACTTTGTCCATGCCGAATGGATCACGCTGCATGACAACCCGGCCTTCCAGGACTTCGTTGCCTTCCTGCAGGCCGAACTGGACCGGGTAGGCCCGCAGGCGGCGGCGCTGGCCAGTGACTTCTACCAACGCACCGTGGCACTGGAGCTGGCCTTCTTCGATGCCATCTACCCGGAGGGCCAGTGAGCATGGATATTTTCGAGCGCCTGAAAGCCGCCGCCAACCGCCCCTGGGCCAGCTATGTCACGCACGACTTCGTGCAGCAGATGGGCGAGGGCACGTTGAGCGAGCAAGCGTTTCGTACCTACCTGGTGCAGGACTACCTGTTCCTGGTCCAGTTTGCCCGGGCCTGGGCGCTGGCTGCCTACAAAAGCCGACGCCCGGCGGACATTCGTGCCGCGCAGACCACGCTGGCGGCCATTCTCGATGAAACCGAGCTGCACCTGCGGCTGTGCGCGCGCTGGGGGTTGAGCCAGGCCGACATTGAAGCGGCGCCAGAGCATCAGGCCACCGTGGCCTACACCCGTTACGTGCTGGACTGCGGCGCTGCCGGGGACCTGCTGGAGCTGCAGGTGGCACTGGCCCCCTGCGTGGTCGGCTATGCCGAAATCGGCCGCGCCCTGGCCGAGCAGATTGGCGACTTGAGCGGCCACCCATACCGCGAGTGGATTGGCGAGTACGCGGGTACAGCCTACCAGGGGGTGGCTGCGGCAGCTCGCCGGCACCTCGACGAGCTGGCAGCACGCAGCATGACCGAGCAGCGTTTTGCCGAACTGGCAGCCATTTTCGCCCAGGCCTCCAGCCTGGAAGCGGATTTCTGGCAGATGGGGCTGGACGGGGCGGCATAACGTTGCGTGCGGTGTCGGGCTGGGTGGTTACTACTCAGCCCGGAACCGCTTTGGTGCATGAATGCCTCAAAAGAAGTCGAGCCGCACACTTTCACCGGGGTAAAACCCACCTTTACTGGTCACTGTGCACATGCACCAATGGGCTGCATGCCCGGTTTTTTTCGCTGTTTGGCGGCCGCAAAAAGCGGCCCGCATCTTGCTCCAGCTGCTCCCAACTACAACCTGGAGCCCCGTGCAATGAGCTCACCCAGCGAATTTCCACTCAGCGAAGCGCCGCCATCAGCCCGCAAAGGCCTGCTGCCGATCACCATGGTCCTGTTCAGTTTCACCTTCTTCACCGGCACCATGTTTGCCGGCGGCAAACTGGGCATGGCGTTCAGTTTCGCCGACATGCTATGGGTCGCCACCCTCGGTAACAGCTTGCTTGCGCTGTATGCCGCCGCGTTGGCCTTCATCGCCTCGCGTAGCGGCCTGAACACGGTGTTGATGGGGCGTTTCTGTTTCGGGGAGGCAGGCAGCCGGCTGTCCGACTTCCTGCTGGGCTTCGCCGAACTGGGCTGGTACGCCTGGGGCACCGCCACGGTGGCGATCGTGCTGGTCAAGCTGCTTGGCCTGGCAGAGGGTTTCAGCCTGCCGTTGATGGTGCTGTTCGGCCTGGGCTTCAGCATCACCGCCATCCTCGGTTTCAAGGGGCTGGATGTGCTGGCCCGGGTTTCGGTGCCACTGATGTTCGTGCTGCTGTTGGTGTCGATGTACATTGCCACCCGCGATGCCGGCGGGTTCGCCGGCCTGGCGGCGGTAGTACCGCATGAAACCATGACGTTTTCGGCGGCAGTGACCATGGTGTTCGGTACCTTTGCCAGCGGCGCTACCCAGGCGACCAACTGGACACGCCTGTCGCGCAGCGGGCGGGTAGCGGTGAGCGCCAGTGTGGTCGCGTTCCTGCTGGGCAACGGCCTGATGGTGGTGGCAGGCGCCTGGTGCGCCATGGTCTACCAGCAGGCCGATATCGTCGAAGTGATGATGCTGCAGGGCTTGTCCTTTGCCGCAGTGGTCATGCTGTGCCTGAACCTGTGGACCATCCAGGGGCCGACCATCTACAACGTTTCGGCTGCCGCGTGCCACCTGCTGCGCAGCGAACGGCGGCGCACGGCGACCCTGTTGGCGGCCGCTGTGGGTATCGTGCTGGCCATGGGTGGCATGTACGAGATGCTGATCCCGTTCCTGGTGCTGCTGGGTTCGATCATTCCGCCGGTGGGTGGCGTGATCATGGCCGATTTCTGGTACCGCCACCGTGGTAAATACCCGGCGCTGGGCACTGCAACGCTGCCCCGTTACAACCTGGTCGGGCTGTTGGCCTACGCCGTTGGCGCCGTACTGGCCTACGCTTCGCCGTGGGTGGCACCGCTGGTGGGTATCGGCGCCTCGGCGCTGTGCTACATCGTCGTGCTCGAGCTGGGCGGGCGCCGCTCAGCGGCCCAGGCGGGCGTCGAACCGTGAGCCTGGCGCTGGAAGAAATCCTGCAGCTGCCCGGCCTGCACGAGATGAGCGTGCGCGCCGGGGCGCGCAACCTGCAACGGCGGGTACGCTGGCCTTATGTGGCAGAAAACGAAGGTATCGCCGAATGGGTGATGGGCGGCGAGCTGGTGTTCGTCACCGGCATCAACCACCCACGGGGTGAGGCCAACCTGCTTGCGCTGGTCGAAGACGGTGACGCCGTCGGCATTGCCGGGCTGGTAATCCTCACCGGCGGCAGTTTCATCCAGCACATTGCGCCTGCAGTGATTGCCCGTGCCGAGCAGCTGGGTTTGCCACTGATCGAACAGCCTTACGCCCTGAAAATGGTGGTGGTCACCCACTTGATCGGTACTGCGCTGGTGCAGATGACCCAGGTTCGCCGCTCGCGCAACGACATCCTCGGCCAACTGCTCAGTGGCGATTACCCAAGCCTGGCGATTGCCCGGCAGCGCGCTGCGCACCTGCAATTGGCGCTGGATGAACCGCGCCGGCTACTGGCCTTGCGGCTGGCCGGGGTCGATGAGCTGTTCCAGCGGTTGGGGCTGACGCTCGGCGAGCGGCGCTGGCAGCACACCCGCCAGGCCCTGGAGGACCAACTGGAAGCCTGGTGCCGGCAGCAGCCGGGCAGCGTCACGGCGCACCTGCCCGGTGACCTGTTCGTCGTGTTGCTGGCCGACACGCAAGACCTGCCGGAACGTTTGGCCGCGCTGTACCGGCAATTACAAGGGGTAGCCGGCGAGTTGAGCCTGTACATGGGGCTTTCCAGCCTTGCCGAAGACTGTGCACACTACCGCCAGGCCTTGAATGAAGCGCGCCAGGCACTGGATGTGGCTCGGCACCTGCGCCCGGCCAGTGGTTACTGCAATTTCAGTGAGCTGGGCGTGTTGCGTTTGCTACAGGGCATCGTCGACCGCTCGCTGATCGACGATTTCGTCAGCCGTACCCTTGGCCCGCTGCTGGCACCAGGGCGTAAGCAGGCCACTGCATTGGTCCACACCCTCGACGCCTTGCTCATGGAAAATGGCAACAGCCTCAAAGCCGCCCAGCGCCTGGGCCTGCACCGTAACACTGTCAATCAGCGCATACAGCGCATCGAACAACTGAGCGGGCAGTCGATCGACGACCCGCTTTTTCGCATGAATGCTTCGGTCGCCATGTTGGTATGGCGCATGAGCGAAGCCCACGGCAAGGAGTAACCGCATGAACATCATCAACGCCCGGCTGCGCGGCAAACCCGGCTTGTTCCGCATTGAACTTGCTGGCGAGCGCATCAGCGCAATCGTGCCGCAGGCCAATGCAGTGGCGCAGGCGCCCGGCGACCTGGACGCTGCACAGAACTTGGTGGTAGCGCCCTTTGTCGAGCCGCACATCCACCTTGACGCCACCCTGACGGCCGGTGAGCCGAGGTGGAACATGAGCGGTACGCTGTTCGAGGGCATCGAGTGCTGGGCCGAGCGCAAGCAGTTCACCACCCACGATGACATCAAGGCCCGCGCGAAGAAAACCATTGGCATGCTGGTGGACCACGGTATCCAGCATGTGCGCACGCATGTCGATGTCACCGACCCGACGCTTACCGCGCTCAAGGCCATGGTCGAGGTACGCGACGAAGTCCGCGGGCTGGTCGACCTGCAAATCGTCGCGTTTCCGCAGGAGGGCATCGAGTCGTATGCCAACGGCAGGGCATTGATGACCGAAGCGGTGGCCATTGGTGCCGACGTGGTGGGGGGCATTCCGCATTTCGAGAACACCCGCGACCAGGGCGTGTCGTCGATAAAATTCCTGATGGACCTGGCCGAGCGCAGCGGCTGCCTGGTAGACGTGCACTGCGACGAAACCGACGACCCGCAGTCACGTTTTCTTGAAGTTCTGGCCGAGGAAGCCCGGGTGCGTGGCATGGGCGCCCGGGTCACCGCCAGCCATACCGTGGCGATGGGTTCGTATGACAACGCTTACTGCTACAAGCTGTTCCGCCTGTTGAAGCTGTCGGGCATCAACTTCGTGTCCTGCCCAACCGAAAGCATCCACTTGCAAGGGCGCTTCGACAACTACCCCAAGCGCCGGGGGGTTACCCGGGTAGCCGAAATCGACCGCGCCGGCATGAACGTGTGCTTTGGCCAGGACTCCATCGTGGACCCGTGGTACCCCCTGGGCAACGGCAACATCCTGCGCATTCTCGAAGCCGGGCTGCACATCTGCCACATGCTCGGCTACGAAGACTTGCAGCGTTGCCTGGACCTGATCACGGACAACAGCGCCCGCACCCTGAACCTTGGCGAGCACTATGGCATCGAGGTGGGGCGCCCAGCCAACCTGTTGCTGCTGTCGGCACCCGATGACTACGAGATGGTGCGCAGCCAGGGGCATGCGCTGGTCTCGGTGCGCCATGGCAAGGTGCTGATGCAGCGTACGCCAGCCCAGGTGCAGCGCCTGCTCTGAGCGGTTGAGGTTGGGGCCCGGCGCTATGCCGGGCCCTGGCGTCAGCTGTCACCCGACCGCTTCGAGAAACTTGTCCAGGACAATGTTGCGGCCACACAGGACCACCGCAACTCGCTTGCCTTGGTACTGCCTGGCCAGTTTCTGCATGCCGGCGACGGCAACTGCCGCAGCGCCTTCGATGATCCAGCGCTCGTGGCGGGCGATGTCGCGCATCGCCGCACGGATTTCGTCCTCGCTGACCAGCACCGTCCCGGTGACCAGCGCCTGGCACAGCGGGAAGCTGACAGCACCTGGCTCGATGCCACCGGCGGTGCCGTCGGAAAGGGTTTCGCGCGCCTGCACTTCGATGATCTCACCCGCCTGTAGCGAGCGCGCCAGTGCGGGATCATTTTCGGGCCAGCAACCAATGATCTCGGTGCCTGGCTTGAGCACGCGCAGGGCGGCGCCGATACCGGCAATCAGCCCGCCGCCGCCCACCGCGACGAATACCGCGTCCAGGTCGGGTGCCTGCTCGAACAACTCCATTGCGAGGGTGCCTTGGCCTGCGATGACCTGCAGGTCGTTGTACGGCAACACGAACGGCACACCCTGCAGCCGCGCTTGCCTGGCGGCCTCCAGTTCTGCACCCAACGGGTCGGTGGGCAGGCAGATGACTTCGGCGCCCAATGCACGCATCGCTGCCAGCTTGTAGGCCGACGCTGAAGCGGCGCTGTACACCGTCACCGGCACCCCAGCGGCGTTGCCGGCCATTGCCAACGCCTGCCCGTGGTTGCCCGAAGACGCGGCGATCACCCCGGCAGCCCGCTGTTCGGTTGGCAGCAGGCGGATCTTGTTGCTGGCGCCGCGAAACTTGAACGAACCGGTGTGCTGCAGATGTTCGCATTTAAGCAGCACATCGCAACCGGTCTGCTCCGAGAGGCGGGCGCTGCGGGTCAGCGGCGTCACACTGACGGCAGGGCGCAGTGCCGTATGGGCATCCTTTATGGACCGAAAAAGCCCATCCAACTGAGTGGCATCGATAATGGGCGCAAGAGCGGGAGTGGCTGCCATGCTGTAAACCTGCATAGATATGGAATATCCGTCTACCGTAGACGTTTATTCTATTAGAGACAAGCAGGCGTGCACATGCGTCGCCGTGCTCATCCCGGCAAGCCAGCGATAGTGGGTTTAAAGGGCCTTGAGCTCTTTCAGGTACTTGTATACGGTCGCGCGCCCCATGCTCAGTACGTTGGCCACATAGTCCACGCCACTGCGGCCTTGGAACGCGCCCTCGGCATGCAGCGCCTGCACCAGGCTGCGCTTGTCCTTCATGCGCAGCGTTTGCAGTGACAGGCTGCGCGCCTGCAGCCAGCCATGCAGGAAGGTGTTGATGCGTTCCTGCCAGTCATTGCGGAACAACGCGTCCGGTTGCGGCACCACTCGGCTCATCTGGAAAAACGCATCCAGCGCAACACGGGCCTGCTCCAGTACCGACACGTTCAGGTTGATGCACATCAGGTGCTCGGCTTCGCCCTGGGCATTGCGCAACACGGTGCTGATCGAACGGACCTTCTGGCCGTTCCAGTTGAGTTTCTCGTAAGGGCCAAGGTTCGTGCCCTGGAGCAAGTCGCCCAGTTCATGATCGATCGCCGAGTCGTCACCCAAGGTGCGTTGGGAGAAGTTGTTGGCGATGTGCACCACTGTCTGGCTGGGCAGGTCGTGGACGATGACTTCCGCGTGCGGGTACAGCAACAGCGCGATGCTGTCGGCAATTGCCTTGTAGTTATCCAGGGTCATGTGTTTCGGGTGCTTTTTCGCTGGGGCAGGAACCGGACGTTCATGGTGGCGGCAAAGCGCCTGGGACACAAGGCGGGTGGTTGCAGAGCTTCGTACCGCTGCCAGCACTACCAAACCCACAAATTCACCCCTCACATGCGATAAGCCGCGATTATTCCATGTGAGAAAACCTTTACTGACGAAGGCAATCATTGGCATAATCAGTACGTAATTACATGCTACATAACACAGTACGAAATCGTAGGAGCACTCATGGCCCGGGGCGGCATAAACAAGGTGGTGGTGCAGCAGGCACGCCAGGCGCTGATAGCCCGGGGCGAAAACCCCAGCATCGATGCCATTCGTATCGAACTGGGCAATACCGGCTCGAAGACCACCATTCACCGCTACCTCAAGGAGCTGAACGGCCAGCAGCCGGTTGCCGCGGAAGGTGGCGTTGCATTGAGTGAGGTGCTTGCCCGCATGGTTGGGCAATTGGCGACCCAGTTGCAGGACGAGGCCGATCTGACCATCGAGCAGGCCGAAAGCACGTTTACCCAGCAGCGTGAACATTTGGAGGCCCAGCTCGAAATCGCGCAGCAAGCCTTGGCGGCCGCGCATCAGCAGCACCAGATCGATGCCGCAGCACTGGCCGCCGAGTCCGAGCGGCTGCTGTCCACGCAAAGCACGTTGCAGGCCGAACAGCTACGCAGTGCGAGCCTCAACCAGTCGCTGGGCGAACTGCAGCTGCGCCTGGCAGACAAGGACGAGCAGATCCAGTCACTGGAAGACAAGCACCGCCATGCCCGCGACGCCCTTGAGCATTACCGCAGCGCCAGCCGTGAGCAGCGCGAGCAGGAACAACGCCGGCACGAGGCGCAATTGCAGCAGTTGCAGGTGGAAGTGCGCCAATTGCAGCAGGGCATGATCGTCAAGCAGGACGAACTGACCCGCCTGCACCGCGATAACGAGCGCTTGCTCGGTGAGCACCGCCAAGTGGCCAGCGAATGCCGGGCGCAGGGGGAATTGCTGGAGCAACGTGATGCGCAGATCCAGGGTTTGCGCACGATCCTGGCGCAGGCGCAGGGCGCCAGTGAGGAAATGCGCCGGCAACTGGAGACCCAGGCACAGAGCCTGGAACAGCGGCGCGAGCTGTGTACCGAGCAAGCACGGCAGCTGAAACACTTCGAGGAACAACTGCGCGAGCGTGACGAGGCGTTGGCGCAGTGCCGGGCGCGGGTGGCCGAAGCAGCAGGTTAATCAAACTTTTTCGTGGCAGCGCTATCTTCCCTAAACACCTCAAGGAGATAGCGCCATGCCTGATCAACAACCACCGCACAAACAGGGGCCGCATTCGTCGGAGCAGGCGGACAAGCAGAGTGACCTGGGTTTCGACCCGGATTCGCCGGACCTCGACGATCCGCAGGTTGACCCGCAGGGCCCCGCCAAACCACCCAGGGATGTGGAGAAGAAATAGGGAATGCCCGCCAGCTGAGCGAAATGGGCTGGCGGGTTTACCGAGGGATTTGCCCGGCCTGTGAGACCAGGCGGCGCAAATCCCCGGTTTGCCAGCGCTTAGCCCTCGGCCCGCCTGGCGGCGTCTACACCGGCCGCCGACAGCTTGATGGGGTACTGGACGCTGATTTGGTGGTCGCTGCTGACCACCACGCTGCCATCATGAATCAGGCCGTCGTCCTGCAGGGTCTTGAGCATGCCTGCAACGGCCTTCTCGCCACGATAATTGTCCAGCACTTCCTTGCCCAGCCCCTGCGGGTGAGCATGCAGCAGACGGGTGAGTACTTCGCTTTTCAGTGCATCGTTACTCATGTCGAACCTCACGTTCACTTAGCGTGTTTGGCCTGCAGTGCCTTGGCGTGCTCCAGGTGCTGTTCCAGCTTGGGCAGGGTTTCGCTGGCGAAGGCCTTCAGCTCAGCCTTGTCGGAGGACGCAGCTTCTTTCTTGAACAGCTCGACCGCTTTCTCGTGCGCATCGACCTGGTTGTTGAGGTAAGACTTGTCGAACGACTCGTCACGCCATTCCAGAATCATCTTCTTGACCTTGTCGGTCATCGCCGCGTCGTCGGGTACGGAAATATCCAGTTTACGGGCGATGTCCGCGAGTTGCTTATTAGCCTGGGTATGGTCGGTGACCATTTGCTGGGCGAAGGTCTTGATCTCTGCGTTCTGGCTTTTTTCCTGGGCCAGGTTGCCGGTAACCACTTCGGCGATGCCGGATTCGACCGCTGCATCGACGAAATCATTGGAGCTGGCTGCCAGCGTGTGGGCCGATACCAGACCCAGCACCATCGATAACCCGACACGCTTGATGAAAAGACTACTCATGCTTCACTCCTTAAACCTTGGCGCGACCTCAGTGTCGCGTACGGTTGAGGGGCGGGGCAGGGCAAAGGTTTAATCTTTTTCATCACCGGCAGCGAACCCGGTGGCGCTCAATCCACGGCCAGCACCTGCTGCTGGAGTTGCCAACGCACCGAACTCACGCCCTTTTCCAGGCTGACCCGGCTGACCAGGCGCTCCAACTGCGCCGGTGCCTGGGCGGTGCCCAACAGCTCTGCACGCACCTCAAGCCTGGCCGGGTTGTCCAGGTCGGCACTTTGCAGCGACTGCAGGCGTAGCTGCGGTTCGGCCAGGCTGTGCAGCATCAGGCTGCGCACCTGGATCTCGTCCTCGGCGCGGCAGACGATGCGCACTTCGAAATGCTGTTCGTGCTCGCTGGCGGGCACCACGCCCTGGCGGTCAAGGCGTTGAGCGATGTCGCGCAGCAGGATATTCGCGCACAGCACCACCAGGCTACCCAGCGCGGCCTCCAGCAACAGCCCCAGGCTGCACAGGACACCGACCGCTGCCGTGCACCAAAGGGTGGCGGCGGTATTCAGGCCGCGCACATTGAAGCCGTCGCGCATGATCACCCCGCCGCCGAGAAAACCAATGCCCGAGACCACATAAGCGGCAACGCGTGAGGCATCGGCAGCGGCCATGCCGGGCACTGCCTGGGTCATCAGCACGAACAGGCAGGCCCCGGTACTGACCAGTGCATTGGTGCGCAGCCCGGTCAGGCGCTGGCGCAACTGGCGTTCGGCGCCGATCAGCGCCCCTAGCAGCAGCGCGACACTGACGCGCAGCAGAAAAACATTCCAATCCATAGCTCACCTCTTCCACGGGCACACGCCCGCATGAGCGCCTTCACTGGGCGCGGTTGAAAAACCAGAAAGATGCGCAGGACCACGGGGGGAGGGAGGTGAAGCGGGGTTACAAGAAACCACCGTCATGCCAGGCTGGCCAGACAGTGCAGGACACTGCCGAGCTAGCGCGCCACGTGGGCCTGTCGCAAGCGACTGGGGCTACTGTCCAAAGCGGGTCTCCTGTTGGGATGGCTAAATTGCGACGCGGACCATACGCCCCGTGGCAATACCGGTCAAGTGGGGAAAGATGACAATGCCTTAATCGGCAAATGCCCAGCAGCCGGGCCTGCCACATGGAAAAAAAAGCCATCAGCCGGTAACCTTGCGCCACCCTATGCGATCACCCGGACCGTTCCATGCTGCTCAATCTGACCGTGCTGTTCGGCACCCTGGTGGCCATGGAGGGCGTAGGCACGCTGGTCCACAAGTACATCATGCATGGCTGGGGCTGGTGCTTGCACCGCTCGCACCATGAGCCACAGCTGGGCATGCTCGAAACCAATGACCTCTACCTGCTGGCGCTGGCGCTGATAGCCGCCGCCCTGATCGCCCTGGGCAAGGGCGGACATGCGCCGCTGCAGTGGGTGGGCGGTGGCGTGGCGGGTTATGGCGTACTGTATGTACTGGCCCATGATGGCTTCTTTCATCGGCACTGGCCGCGCCGGCCACGGCCGGTAAACCGCTACCTCAAACGCCTGCACCGGGCGCACCGGCTGCACCATGCAGTGAAGGGGCGCACCGGGGGTGTGTCGTTCGGTTTTTTCTACGCGCCGCCGTTGAAAGTGTTGAAACAGCAACTGCGGGGCAAGCGCAACCGGCGCTGACTGCCTGGGCGTTACCTGGCGGTGCCGCTTTCAGGCTGCGCCACGGCGTGCCCTCGGCTGACCCACCAGCCGAAACCGGCGGCGGTGAAGAACATGATCAGGCTGTACAGCGCTGCCGGCACTGCCATGGTCGGGTTGTTCAGCAGCGACGGGCTCAGGGCCAGGGCAATCGCCAACGTGCCGTTATGTATGCCGATTTCCATGCCGATGGCGATGGCCTGGCGCTTGGGGATGTTGAGCAGGCGCGGTACCCAGTAGCCCACCGCCAGGCTCAAGATGTTGAACAGCAGCGCCGCCAGGCCCACGACCGGTGCGTACTCGACCACCGTCTGCCAGTCCTTGGCCAGCGCCAGGACAATGGTGAATGCCAGAAACAATGCCGCCACCAGCTTCATCGGCTTTTGCATGCGCGCGGCAAACGCGGGGGCAAAGCGGCGAATCAGCATGCCCAGCGCCACCGGCAGCAGGACAATGGCGAACACCTGCATGACCTTGGCAAACTGCAGCGGTATGGCCTGGTCCGACGCCATGAACCAGCTCAACGACAGGTTGACCAGCAGCGGCATGGTGAGAATCGCGATCAATGAGTTGACCGCTGTGAGGGTAATGTTCAACGCCACATCGCCATGTGCCAGGTGGCTGAACAGGTTCGCCGTAGTGCCGCCCGGCGAAGCGGCCAGCAACATCAACCCCACCGCCAGCGCCGACTCCAGGCCAAAGCCGTTGGCGATCAGGAAGCACACCAGCGGTAACAGCAGAATCTGGCAGGCCAGGCCCACCACCACGGGCTTCGGGTATTTCACCACCCGTGCGAAGTCGGCCAAGGTCAACGACAGGCCAAGGCCCAGCATGATGATGCCCAGGGCCAGGGGCAGAACGGCGGTGAGCAGGGGCGAGGCGGTCATCGGTAGTCTCTCGGGCGAAGGATCCGAAGCAGTCTAGGTGGGCCGGGGTGGATAGGTAATTGCAAAGAGCCAGCTCTTGGTAACCATTTGTTACCAGAGACATCCCTCATCGGCGCTGTATGGCGCGTTGCAGCAAGCCCGCAGGCGCAGTAGCATGCCGCCTTTTTCGAGGATTAGCCTGTCATGCCGTTCCAGCAAGGTCTGATTGCCACCCCGGTGCCGGCCCACGCCCGCCACCTGTTCTTCACCCTGCAATCGCCCGAGGCGTTGCCTGCCGCCCTCGATGCCTTGCTACCGCAGGTCGATGGCGTGCAGGTGATCCTCGGCGTAGGCGCGCCCATGGCCAAAGCCCTGGGGCGTGAAGTACCTGGCCTGCGTCCTTTCCCGCTGCTGGATGCGGCGGTAGAGAACCCCAGCACCCAGCATGCGTTGTGGCTGTGGCTGCGTGGCAATGAGCGCGGCGACCTGCTGCTGCGGGCCCAGGCACTGGAGCAGGCGTTGGCGCCGGCCCTGCGCCTGGCCGACAGCGTTGACGGTTTCCTGCACCGGGGTGGGCTGGACCTGACCGGCTACGAAGACGGCACTGAGAACCCGGTGGACGAGGATGCGGTGCAGGCAGCGATCGCTGCCGATGGTTCCAGCTTTGCTGCGTTTCAGCTGTGGAAGCACGACCTGGCGTACTTCAAGTCGCTGCCCCAGGCCGACCAGGACAACATCATGGGCCGCCGCCTCAGTGACAACGAAGAACTCGACGACGCGCCCGAGTCGGCACACGTCAAGCGTACTGCCCAGGAAAGCTTCGAGCCCGAGGCCTTCATGGTGCGCCGCTCGGTATCCTGGGCCGATCAGCGCGGTGCCGGCCTGGCTTTCGTTGCCCTGGGCCGCAGCTTCGATGCCTTCGAAGTGCAACTGCGGCGCATGAGTGGCCTGGAGGACGGCATCATCGACGGCCTGTACCGCTTCAGCCGGCCCCTGAGCGGCGGCTACTACTGGTGCCCGCCAATCAGCGCCACCGGTGTCGACCTGAGCCCGCTGCTGCAGGCCAGGTAAAAACATCCGGACACAGAAACGCCCACGCGCGCCGGGTGGAGCGACTAGCCTTGGAAGTTTCCCTGGCATGACGGGAGCTTTTCCATGTATGCACGTCGTGATGTCCTACGCGTGGGTGCTACGTTAGGCCTACTGGCCAGCGCCCCTTGGTTGCACGCGGCCACGCCGGCAGGCATGTTGACCCGCGCCGTACCGTCCAGCGGTGAAGCGCTGCCGGTCATTGGCGCCGGGACTTCCGGCAGTTTCGAGGTTGAAGCCGGTTCGGCTGCCTACCAGCAACTGCGGGCAGTGCTCAAGGCCTTTTTCGACGGTGACGGGCGGGTGATCGACACCTCGCCCAATTACGGTGGCGCCGACAGCATTCTTGGCCAATTGCTGGAGGAGGGGGGGTGGCATTCACGCTGCTTCATTGCCACCAAGATTGCCGCCGACAGCCGCGCAGAAGCCCAAGCGCAATGGGCTGAGAGCCTGAAGCGGCTGCGCACCGACAAGGTCGACCTGTTGCAGGTGCACAACCTGCGTGACTGGCGAACCCAACTGCCCTACGCGCGCGAACTCAAGCAGCAGGGCAAAACCCGCTATGTGGGGATCACCCATTACCTGAACAGTGGCCACGCCGAGGTCGCCGAGCTGGTGCGCAGCGAGGCGCTGGATTTCATCCAGATCAACTACTCGGTCAGTGCCCCCCAGGCGGCCCGTGAATTGCTGCCGTTGTGCCAGGAGCGGGGTGTGGCGGTGCTGATCAACCGCGCTTTCGACGATGGGCGCCTGTTCACCCGCGTCAAAGACCAGCCGTTGCCCGGCTGGGCCGCTGAAGCGGGCATCGGCAGCTGGGCGCAGCTGTTTCTCAAGTTCGCCATCAGCCACCCGGCGGTGACGACGGTAATTCCCGCCACCGGTCGGCCAGATCGCCAGCTCGACCAGCTCATGGCTGGCCAGGGCCCACTGCTTACCCAGGCGCAGCAACAGGCGCTGATCAGGCACTTCACCTGAGCGTATGACTGCCTGGCGGCGGGGCATGGATCAAGGGCTGAACATACAGCCCGGCGAAGGCCCGGCGGTTATCGCCGGCCTGCTGCTGTTCTATTGCCTGTTTACCGGTTACTTCATGCTGCGCCCTGTGCGCGAAACCATGGGCGTTGCCGGTGGCGTTGACAACCTGCAGTGGTTGTTCACCGGAACCTTCATCGCCAGCCTGGCATGCCTGCCGGTGTTCGGCTGGCTGGCCAGTGGCGTGCAACGCCGGTTCATCCTGCCTTGTACCTATGGTTTTTTTGTCAGCAACCTGCTGCTGTTCGCTGTGTTGTTTACCCGCACACCAGACAACCTGTGGGCGGCGAGGGCGTTCTACATCTGGCTTTCGGTGTTCAACCTGCTGACCATCTCGCTAGCCTGGAGCGTGCTCGCCGACCTGTTTTCTACGGCCCAAGGCAAGCGCCTGTTCGGCCTGTTGGCCGCCGGGGCCAGCCTGGGTGGCCTCAGCGGGCCGATCCTGGGCACGCTACTGGTGGCGCCGCTGGGCCATGCCGGGTTGCTGCTGCTGGCGGCGGTATTCCTGCTCGGCAGCGTCGGGGCAAGCCTGTTTCTGCAGCGCTGGCGACAGCGGCAACCGTTGCCAGCGCATGCCGAGCGTAGCGCCGCAAGGCCGCTGGGCGGCAACCCACTGGCCGGTGCCACTGCGGTACTGCGCTCGCCTTATCTGTTGGGCATTGCGCTGTTCGTGGTGTTACTGGCAAGTGTCAGTACCTTCCTGTACTTCGAGCAGGCGCGCATCGTCAGCCAGACTTTCACCGACCCCACCCGCCAAACCCAGGTGTTCGGCTTGATCGACAGCGTTGTTCAAGCCTTGGCCATCCTCACGCAAGTCTTCCTCACCGGGCGGCTGGCACGTCGCCTGGGGGTAGGCATATTGCTGATGGCCGTGCCGCTGGTGATGGCAGTGGGCTTCTTGTGGCTGGCGCTGGCCCCGGTGTTCGCGGTGTTCGTAATGGTCATGGTGGTGCGCCGTGCAGGGGAGTATGCGCTGGTACGACCGGGGCGCGAGATGCTGTTCACCGTGTTGCCGGCCGAGGACAAGTACAAGGCCAAGAACTTCATCGATACCGTGGTGTACCGGGGTGGCGACGCCCTCAGTGGCTGGCTCAAGCGTGCCCTGGACGTGATGGGCGAACACCCGCAACTGGCCATGCTGATTGGGGCAGTACTGGCCGTGGCCTGGGCGGCCACCGGCGGTTGGCTTGGCCGGCGTCAGGCCCATATGGATAACCCGCCGCGCGACTGAAAGGCGCGCCAAATAAGGACTGGCCGCTTATTTAACGCCACCGGTCCGAAGGCCTGCCAATTGAAACGAATCCCGACCCGAGCCCGTACTCCGAATTCATGTACGGCGCTGAAGCCGTGCATCCCGAAATCATATGAGGTTTCAGACCATGGCCACTAAAGACAATAGCCGTACCGGCAACCAACAAGGCAGCCAGGGCGGTAACAAGAACTCGGGCAACTTCGCCAATGACCGCGAAAAAGCCTCCGAGGCAGGCCGCAAGGGCGGGCAGCATTCCAGCGGCGGCCAAACCAGTGAATCGGGCCGCAAAGGCGGCCGCTCGTAAACGAGGCCCTGCAGTGCCGGGGAACCGGCACTGCCATCGAGTAGCCCTGGAGGTCGGTATGCAATGGTTACCTGTGGCGGCTCTGTCGGGCGCCCTGTTGCTGGTTGGCGGCTGTTTCGACCGAGACAATGGCCACCCCGGCAAAGACGACGCCGACACCACCAAGCCGTCCCTGCAAATGCAACAACCCAGTGACAAGCCCGCCCCCCAACCTGCGCCAGATCCTGAACCGATGCCAGGTCAGAAACCCAGCCAATGAACGCGCATGAGGAAAACGGCATGACGGTCATGACACGCAAGACCGCCGCGACAGTTCCGGCCTCACTGGCCACAACCAGCCTGCAACAGCGTTACGAAGCCTTGCTGGCAGGCACTGATAACGCTGGCGCGCAATGGTTGAATGAGCAACTGGAGCGTGCCAGGCACTTGCCGGATGACCTGCCAGCCGACCCCGTGGAGCTTGAAGCCTGGAGCGCGCACCACGCCGGGCAAGTAGCTCTAGGTTTTGCCGCCTACTTGGCACAACGCCAGCAAGGTGGGCCACGCCGCTATTTTGCTACGCGCGCGCAAGCGCTATGGTTCCTGCAACAGGTGGCACCGACCAAGGCGGTGGATGGTGCGTGGTTGCACAGTACGTTGCGGCATTGGGCAGACCCGCGCTACCACGGGTTGATCCGGACCTACCTGGAAGAATTGGGCAGCGGTGATGTGCGCTGCAACCATGTGGCGATCTATCAGCGGCTGATGAGCCGTCTGGGTTGCCTGGAGCCGTTGCACCTTGAAGACGAACGCTATTTGCAGGGGGCACTGCAGCTGGCACTGGGCCGCTACGGTGAGGACTTCCTCCCTGAGCTGATCGGTTACAACCTCGGCTACGAACAGCCCCCGCTGCATTTGCTGATTACCACCTATGAACTCGCCGAAATGGGCATCGACGGCCAGTATTTCCAATTGCATGTCACGATCGACAACGCCGCCAGCGGTCACGCCCACCTGTCAATCCAGGCCTTGCGCCAACTCAGCCCGCGCAGTGACCCCTCCGGGTTCTACCAGCGAGTACGGCACGGCTACCGCCTGAATGACCTTGGCGTGGACACACCCACCCTGGTCAGCCTTTTCGACCTGGAAGCGGAATTGGTGCAGGCCTTGGAACAGAAGCGCCAGTTTGGCCAGTTCATGCATTCAGACCGGTGCCGGCTGCAGGGGCGCACCATCAACCAATGGCTGGCAGAACCTGGCGCCATGCCGCACTTTCTGCAGGCGCTGCAGGCGCAGGGCTGGATTCGCCGCGGTGAAGAACCCGCGCAAAGCCGCTGGTGGGCACTCGTGGATGGGCCATCAGCACCGATGTACGGTGTGTTCACCGCCTATGAAAAGCAGTTGTGGCACGACTGGATCGCAGCAGGTTGGCAGTCGCGCGTTCGTCGCGTGCTCCCCGGAAGCTGGCAGTTGCCGGCATGCGCCGATGATGCGGCCGTGGATGTCGACGCGCATGATATTGATGCGCTGATCGCACGCATGGCCGGCAACCACCACGCCACGCCTGATGGGCTGCGGGCCACCCGTGCCTATCTGCAGGCCACAGGGATGATCCAGGAGGATCCGCGCTGATGATCAATGACCCTGAACGCTTGGCCAGTGACGGTGCATTATTGCAGTTGGGCCAGCGCCTGCGGGCCGATGGCTATCGGTTTACCTGCGTGACACCGGCCACCCACGCGCGGGTTATGGCCAGGTCTGCAGGGGAGCAGGCACGAACGCTGCGGGATGTGTTCGGCTGGAGCCGGCCGTTCAGCGCCAAGCTGCTCAGTGGCGATCAAATGGCCCAACTGAACCAAGCGGGGGTCCTCACTGGTGCGCCAGGTGATGTGTGGCGTAGCACCGTACGCTGGTCTACGGTGGATGACCTTTTACTGGTCCACTCTGCCTACCCGACCGAGGCCGCGGACGCGGTGTTCTTCGGCCCAGACAGCTACCGCTTCGCCCAGGTTGTCCACGACCACCTGCGACACGCCCCCAACCGGATTGAGCATGCCGTAGACATTGGCTGTGGAACCGGCATCGGCGCCTTGCTGATCGCGCGTGCGGCGCACCATGCGCAGGTTTCTGCGTTGGATATCAACCCGCTTGCCCTGCGCTACACCGCCGTGAATGCAGCGTTGGCCGGCGTCAGCAATATTTCGGTGAAGCACAGTGACCTGCTGGACGATGTGCCCGGCAGCTTCGACCTGATCGTTGCCAACCCGCCCTACATGCTCGATGTGGGCGAGCGGACCTACCGGCATGGCGGTGGCGCCCTGGGGGCCGCGTTGTCGTTGCGGATTGTCGAACAGGCTCGCGAGCGGCTAAGCCCGGGCGGCTCGTTGCTGTTGTATACCGGTGTGGCGATCGTGGACGGCCGGGATCCCTTGCTCGAGGCTGTTCGCCTGCGTCTGGCCGGCCCCACGTGCTCTTGGGTGTATCGGGAAATCGACCCTGATGTGTTCGGGGAGCAACTGGCTGAGCCGGGTTACGAAGCCGTGGAGCGGATAGCCGCCGTAGCCCTGACGGTTACCCGCCTGTAGAAGTGGTACTGCGCACTTGCAATTGGCCGGGGTTGCCCGACAATGGCGCGCCCCCTGCCGCCACACGGACCACCCGCGCCATGATGCTGACCACGCAATTCCCCGATATCTCCCTGGATGACACTTTGTTCGTTTTCGCCCTTGAAGCCGAAGCGGGCGAGGTGTTCCGCGAAATGAACACCGTGTTCACCGGTATCGGCAAGGTCAATGCCGCTATCGCCCTGACCAAGGCCATCGCTGTGCGCCGCCCCAGGCTGATCGTCAACCTGGGTTCTGCTGGCAGCCAGCGCCACGGCAAAGGCGTTGTCGTGTGCTGCAACCGTTTCGTGCAGCGCGACATGGACGTGACGCCGTTGGGTTTCGCCCGTTACGAGACGCCACTGGCGAATACCCCGGTGCTACTCGAACACGGTGCGGCCATACCCGGCCTGGCGCTGGAAACCTGCGGCAGTGGCGACAGCTTCGAAACCAACCACAGCGATGCGCCTTACGACGTGGTCGACATGGAAGCCTACGTGCTGGCCTTGATCGCCCGCAGCGAAGGTATTCCGTTCGTGTGCCTGAAGTACATCTCCGATGACGCGGGCAGCGAGGCTGCCGGTGACTGGGCCGTACAGGTTCACCTGGCGGCCGAAGCGTTCAAGCGTGTGCTGTTCAACGCGGTCTGATTGCGGGCCATTGGTGGCCGTGGGGCAATGCCATTAAACCTTCGCCACCCGGTGCAGTCACTGTTGGTATCGGCAGCCAACTTTGGAGCAGTGTCATGGCTCGGGCAATCTGGAAAGGCGCTATCAGCTTCGGGCTCGTGCATATCCCCGTGGCCCTCAACACTGCGGTGCGCACCGAACGGGTGGACTTCGACTGGTTGGACAAGCGCAGCATGGAGCCTGTGGGCTACAAGCGGGTGAACAAGGTCACCGGCAAGGAAATCGACAAGGACAACATCGTCAAAGGCGTGGAGTATGAAAAGGGCCGCTACGTGGTGATCAGCGAGGAGGAGATCCGTAAAGCTCGCCCTGAAGCCACCCAGACGATCGATATCTTCTCGTTTGTCGAGGCTGGCGAAATACCCCTGCAGCACTTCGATACGCCGTATTACCTCACCCCCGACCGGCGCGGCGGCAAAGTCTATGCATTGCTGCGCGAGACGCTGGAAAAAACCGGCAAGGTGGCGCTGGCCACGGTGGTGCTGCACACCCGCCAGCACCTGGCGCTGCTGCGCCCTCTGGATGACGCGCTGGTGATGATCACTTTGCGCTGGCCAGAGGAAGTGCGCGGGCTGGAGACCCTGGAGCTGGACAGCAGTGTGACCGATACCAAGGTCGACAAGCGCGAACTGGACATGGCCAAGCGACTGGTCGAAGACATGAGCGGGCCGTGGAAGCCCGAGGACTACCATGACGCCTTCCGCCAGACCATTCTGGACCTGGTGGAAGAAAAGGCCAGCAAAGGCAAGATCGCTACAGTCGAGAAAGGCAAGGCCGCCAGCGCCGAGAAAGGTGCGGACATCCTCGACCTTACCGAGCTGCTAAAACGCAGCCTCGGCGGCAAGAAGCCGGCGAAGAAGCCGCGCAAGGCCTCCTGATCGAAGCCCCGCAAGCGCTTCGATCAAACCAGAGCCTGTAGCCCCGCCAGGTAATCGCCAAAGCCTTCCCGGGCGCGGCTGTCGAGGCGGCTGCTGGTGGCCACGCTGTGCCTGGCCGTCCAGACGATCTGCGCGCCACTGGCTTGCAGGTCGCTGACCAGTTGCACGTCTTCATGGGCGGCCAAGGGCTGGAAGCCGCCGACTCGCGCATAGGCGTCGGCGCACACGCCCAGGTTGGCGCCATGAATGTGCCGGTGGCCCTCGCGCTGTTCGTAGCGGCTTTGGTAGAGCTGGCGCAAGGCCGCCGTCTGCCACGGCTGCCAGTATTCGACGTGTACCGTGCCACAGACAACCTCGGCACTGCAGGCCAGCTGCGACAACAACCAGTGCCCCGGTACCCGGCTGTCGGCATCGGTACAGGCCAGCCACCGCGCACCACGGTCGACCATGTGCGCCGCGCCTACCCGCCGGGCCATGCCAACACTGCCAGCCTCCACCTCCAGCACCTGCACACCAAAACGCCGCGCCACGGCGGCGCTGCCATCGCTGCAGCGGTCGAGCACGACCAGCACCTCGACCCGATGGCCAGCCTGCTGTGCCTGCACGGCGGCAATCAGCACCGCACGCAGGCAACGGCCGAGGCGGCGGGCTTCGTTATGGGCCGGAATCACGACGGCGATCATGGGCAAGTCTCGTCTAGGTCGACCACACTGGGCTGGGCTGACCAGTACTCGAGCACGAAGTCCGCTTCATCATGCTGGAACTGCTTGTACAGGGGCAGGTGGCGGGCCAGCATGCGATGCACTTCACGCCCATCCTGCGGGCAACCGACAATGGGGTGCTTCCAGTGGCATGCCAGCAGGCCGCCGTCGTAAGACAGGCTGGCGACCGCTTGTTCGATGACTTGCAGCCAGTCGGTGGGGTCCAGGTAGTAGCCCACCTCGCTCAGCACGATCAGGTCGAAGCGCCCACCAGGCCAGTCTGCCGGGAGCCGCGCCAGTTCCACAGACGCATTGTGCACCTGAGCCAAGCGTTCGCGGGCCAGCCCCACGGCGGTGGGATCGAGGTCCTGGCATAGCAGTTCCCCGCTGCGTTCGGCCAGCAGTGCACTTAACTCGCCGTTGGCGCAGGCTGGCTCGAATACCCGCTGGTAGCATTGACGGGGCAGGCTGGCCATGACCAGCTCGCGCTTGCGCTTCTCGTACCAACGGGTGCGAAAAGCCCACGGGTCTTCATTGGTCGCATACAAGTCGGCGAAATACTGTGGGTCGAGGCTCATGACAACTCCAGTCAAAGGAACACCAGTTCGAAAGGTTGCAGCAAGCAATCCAGCAGGTTTGCCGGTAGCACCGGCGGCCGCTCACCGTCTGCCTGCAACTGGCTGGCATGGGCGGCCAGGGCCTTGCGCTTGCGCGCCAACCGGGCTTCATCCAGCTGCAGGCGGTGGGCACGGGGCCAGGGCAGGCGAGGGTCGTCGGGTTGCGCCCAGTGCCAGGCCCAGACCGGGACCTCGGCCAGTTGCACTTGCCGCGCCAATGCCGCGTGGGCGGCGGCGCGCCCGACGGCCTCGTGGTCGCAATGACCGTCATTGCGCCAGGTAGCCATCAATAGGTCGTCCGGGCGCAACAATTGAGTCAGATGGCCGACGAGGAACGCTTCCTCTCGCGGCAATTGGCCGTCCTTGAGGTTGAGCCGGCGCCAGTCCACGCGGCTCGGGTCCAGGTCAAGCTGCTGCAATGCCAGGCGACTTTCCTGGGGGCGTTGGCGACGCAGGCGATGCTCGCTCCACTGGGTCGAGCCAGGGTGGCTGCCTTCACCATCGGTTGCGGAAATCAGCACCAGGTCGGCTTCACGGCCTTTGAAACGGCTCAGCAGGCCGCCTGCCATGAGGATTTCATCATCCGGGTGGGGCGCGATCATCACCAGGCGGCGCCCGGGGGGGCAGAGCCGGGCGGGGTCGAGCCAAGTGGCCCGGGCCAGGTGGGCGGCCTGTTGCCAATCGGCCCAAGGGGTGCCGCTGCTGGCCTGGATCAAGTTGACACTCATAGCTGCCACGCCCCTGCCGGCACCTGCGCCAGCTGTTGGCCCAGCGCTGCCAGGTCACGCTCCGCGTGGCTCTGGCGCAGATACACCGGCAAATCGGCGCTCAAACGGGCGAAGTGGCTGTTGCGGCAGAACGGTGTGGCACCCAGCGCCCGCCCTACATGGCTGATGACCTGGTCCACGGCCTGCTCGACCTGGGCGCGGGTGCGCCGCACTTCGAAACTGGCATCTGCACCCGGCTGCCGGTCGATCCAGGCGGCGCATTCACGCAGCGCCGCACGCGCACCATACAAAGCGGCGTCCACCGCCCCGAGGTGGGCATCGGCATGCGGGTCGGGCCGCGGCTTGCGGCAATACTCGCGCAGGTAGTCGGCCAGGGCCTCGGCCGCACCATACCAGCACGCGGCGATACCGCCGCCGCCGTGCCAGAAACCAGGGCGCGCCAGGTACTGGCCAGGTTTGCCGATCAGCGTTGCCGGGGTGTTATCGAAGGTGACCTCGACGCTGGCCGTGGTAGCCATGCCCACGGCTTGCCAGTGCTCGATGTTCAGCCCCTGGTCAGGCTGCGACAGTTCGATGGCGACCAACTGCTGCTGACCCTGCTCATCCCAGGCCGTTAGCAGTGCCCGGTCGATCTGCAACGCCCCGGAACACCAGGCTTTGGTGCCTTGCAAACGTACCCTGTCGCCGTCGCGGGAGGTTATGACCGCGCGGGCATCAGGTGGCTCGGCGGCCCACACGCCCCAAATGCCTTCTGCCACGTAATGCGCAGCTGCGCACTCCGCCAGAATCGCCAGGGCATCGGTGTGGCCTTCATACAGTTTGGCCAGGGCCAGGTCGCAACCCGCCACGCGGGCCAAGGTCTGCCAACGGCGCAAGGTATTGCCCTGGCCTGGCAACGGCAGCAGGTCGAGGTGGTCGGCCTGCAGCGCCTGCATCAGCTGAGGCAACTGAGTGTCGAGGTTGAGGGGTTGCTGACGATCACCAAATGTACGCAGTAGGCGGTCGAAATGGGTCAGGTTGAAGTCCTGGACGATGCTCATGGGCGGGTCTCCTGATGCGTGGCCACTAGGCAAGCCCCAGCTGTTTGCGCATGCGCGCCGTAATGGACTGGCGGACCTTGCCCAGGTCCGCCCACGGGTCGTCGACCTCCGCCAGGCGCGCGGGCAGGTTGGCGATGTTCCATTGGTTGGCGGCCTTGAGCGTCGCCAGTTCCTCACGCCAAATGGGCACCGATACCGGCAGGCCTTCCCGTGCACGCAGGGAATAGGCGCACGCGGTTGTCGCCCCCCGAGCGTTGCGCAGATAGTCGATGAAGATACGCCCGATGCGGTTCTTGGGTCCTGATACCGCGCTGAGGCGGTCGGGGAACAGCTTGGCCAGGTACTCGACGATGGCATGGCTGAAGGCCTTGACCTCGTCCCAACCCGCGCGGCGGGTCAGCGGTATCACTAGGTGTATGCCCTTGCCGCCGCTGGTCTTGAGGAACACTTTCAGGCCAAGCTCGTCGAGCAGGGTGAGGGTGAGTTGAGTGGCTTCCAGCATGGCCTTCCAGGGCAGCGCGGGGTCAGGGTCGAGGTCGAGCACGAAGCGGTCGGGCTTGTCGAAGTCCTTGTCAGTGGCATTCCAGCTGTGCAGCTCGAGCATATTCATCTGCACCGCGCCCAGCAGGGTATCGGCGCGGTTGATGACCATGGCCGCCTGGCCGGCCTGGGCCTTGTCGTATTCGAGCACATTGGGCAGGTGCAACTGGCTGGCGTTCTTCTGGAAGAAAAGCTCACCGGCCAGGCCATCGGGTGCGCGCACCAATGCCACCGGGCGGTGCTGGATCTGGGGTAGCAACCACTGGCTGACGGCGGCGTAATACTCGGCCACATCGCGCTTGGTCACGCCCGTGGTAGCGTCGATCACCCGGTCAGGATGGGTAAGGTGCAGGTCCTCCGAGAGGGGCGCTGCTTTGCCGCGTTTGCGGCGGGGCGTGGTGTTGGTGGGCATGGGGCGTTCCAGGTCGATGGCGGTGGCGGGCTTGTCATCGCGCAGGCCATGAAAGACCGAGTGCCGTACGATGCCGTCGCGGGTCATTTGGGCATAGGCCACTTCGGCCAGCAGTTGCGGCTTCAGCCAGTGCACACCGCGGGCTTCGGCGCCACTGGGCGGGCGGGCCACGGCGGGCCTGGCAATTTCCAGTGGTTGCAGGCGGGCATGGATGCTGGCCAGGGTGGCAGCCGTGAAGCCGGTACCGACCTTGCCGGCGTAGCGCAACTCGCCACTGTCCGGGTCGTGCAAGGCCAGCAGCAGAGCCCCGAAGCCGCTGCGGCTGCCTTTGGGGTCGGTGTAGCCAACCAGCACGAACTCCTGGCGCCGCTTGCATTTGAGCTTGATCCAGTCCGCGCTGCGACGGCCGCTGTAGGGGCTGCCCGCACGTTTACCGATCAGCCCTTCGAGTTCCAGGCGGCAGGCGCTGGCCAGCAGGGCGTCGACCGGTTCGTCGAAGTCGGCGGAATATTTGAGTACGTCTGACGCGTCGTGATCGAGGAGGGTTTTCAGCGTTTCGCGGCGATCCTGTAGCGGTGCCTGCCGCAGGTCCTGGCCACCCAGAAAGGGCAGGTCGAACACGTAGTAAGTGATGTGCTCGTCCTGCTCGGTGTCGAAGGCGTTCTGTAACGCCTGGAAGTCCGCTGCGCCATTTTCGTCAGCCACTACCATTTCACCATCCAGCCAGGCCGAATCGATGCCCAGCGCGCGCAGTGCCGCGAGCTGGCGGGGCATCTTGCTGCTCCAGTCATGGCCGTTGCGGGTGAATAGCTGCACATCGTCGCCGTCGATACGAGCCAGGATGCGATAGCCATCGAACTTGACCTCATAGCGCCAGTCGCCCTGGGGCGGCGTGTCCACCAAGGTGGCCAGCTGTGGCTGCATCTGGGTCGGCAGTGCGCCTTGGCGAACCTTGCCGGGGCGCTTGCGGGTAGCCCGCGGCTTGGCGGCGGCTTGCTTGGCTGCCGGCTTGCGGGGGATCAGGGTGCGGTCACTGAGCACACTGTCGGGCTGCGCGTCGACGATGCTGTACTCGGCTTCGCTACGGGCCTGGGCATCGTGGGATTTGACCAGCATCCATTGTTCTTTCTTGCCCGCCAGGTGGGTGCGGAACAGGTTCCACACCCCCGACAGTTTTTCGCCTTGCAAACGAAACTTGAGCTTGCCCTTGGCATAGCCCTCATGGGCGTCGCCCTCCGGCTCCCAGATGCCGCGATCCCAGACGATGACATCGCCAGCCCCGTAGTGGCCTTCAGGGATATGGCCCTCGAAATCGGCATAGTCCAGCGGGTGGTCCTCGACGTGCACGGCCAGGCGGCGCACTTTTGGGTCCAGCGACGGGCCTTTGGGGATCGCCCAGCTCTTCAACGTACCGCCCAACTCCAGGCGGAAATCGTAATGCAGGTGGCTGGCGTCGTGTTTCTGAATGCAGAACTGCAGCGCATAGGCTTTTTTGCCACGGCTGCGTTTGCCACTGGGCTCGGGCGTTGCGTTGAAGTCGCGCTTGCGCGCGTATTCCTGCAGGGGCTTGGCCATGTCCGGCTCCGGGCAAATCGCACTCTGTAGAGGTGGGAGGCGCCGGGCAGGCAGGGAGTTCAAAAAACTCTGAATCTTCGGCCACCGGATGCAGTCGACCGAATGCAGCCAACTGACGGAGAACGTACATGGCCCGAACAGAAGATCCTAAGCCCTACACCCCAACCGAGATCGACGACACCGAGGACCGCATGGGCAGCGTGCACGAACTGGACTTCGATGAGCGCCTGGACGAACGCCAGGGACGGGTAGGGGACGAGCGCCCGGCGAGCGAGATCGAGCGCGAATTCCCACCAGAGCGTGTTGCCGAAAGCGGCATGACGGGTGGCGAAGCGCTGAGCGACAGCCTGCATGAAGACAACGTCACCTACGACGACCTGAGCCCGGATACGCTGCTGGATGAAACCGGCGCCCGTGACCCCCACGAGCCCTGCGGCGGCGACGGCCCGGCTGACATGGACCTGCGCGAAGTGGATGCCGACGAAATCGGTGGCGGCTTTGGGCTGGATGAAGCCGAACTGGCACGTTCCGCGCCGCTTGATGGGGAACCCTGGACCGATGATGTGATCGATGACGAGGAGAGCAGATCATGAATCAGCAACGTTGTGCCTGTACCGACTGTTCCTGCACCGTGGACGCCAATGCCTTGCAGCGTGACGGCAAGGCCTATTGCTGTGAGGCCTGCGCCAACGGCCATAGCCATGGCGAGGGCTGCAGGATGCAAGCCTGCCATTGCAGCGAAAAACCGGACGAAAATGCCGTAGACAATGCGCTGGATGAGACCTTCCCGGCGAGCGACCCGATTTCCCCTTGAGCTCGCCTTGTTGGCGCGGCACCAGGCCGCGCCGACGTTAACCGCGCCTGCCCCGCACCATCAGGTTTGCACCGAATTGTCGCGCTGGCGCATGACCTTGGCGCGCTTCTCAAGCACCAGATAAGTCACGATCGCAATCACCAGCGGTATCAGGTAGTACAGGGTGCGATAGCCTAACAGCGCGGCTACCAGCGTGCCCTGCGCCATCTGCCCGTGCAGCAGGGCGAGGAACACCGCTTCCAGCACACCCAGGCCCGCCGGGATATGTGCAACCACGCCTGCCACGCAACTGATCAACAGTATCCCGAGGATCGCGGGGTAGAAGGCGTCGCCCGGCAGCAACCAGTAAATCAGCAGCGCCATCAATGCCCAGTTGCTGGCCCCCAGCGCTACCTGGCAGAGCGCAAGGCGCAGGGTTGGCAAAGTGACTTCGTGCTCGCGCCAACGCCACGTGCGCTTCTTGGCCAGGCCACAGGCCAGCAGGTACGCCGCGGTAATCGCCAGCAAGAGCGCGCCGATCAGGCGCAGCCCTGTGGTGCCCACCGCCCAGTTGCCCGGCAGTTCGACCAGACCCAGGGCGAACACACTGCCGGCCAGCAGCATGTAGCCCATCCAGTTGGTAAGCAGGCCCAGCGTGAGAATGCGTGTGATGGTGGGGGTATCGAGCCCCAGGCGCCCATACAGGCGGTAGCGCAAGGCAACCCCGCCGACCCAGGTGGTGAAGTTGAGGTTGAACGCGTAGCACACGAAGGCGACCGGCAGCACTTGCCGGGCGGGCAACTGATGACCGGTGTAGGCGCGGGCCAGCAAGTCGTAGCTGGCGAACGTCAGGTAACTGCACACCGCAATTGCCAGGCCGACCACCAGCGTTCCAGGCTTGTAGGCGAGCAGCGACTGGCGCACTTCGTTCCAGTCCAGGTTGCGGGCCAATTGGTACAGCAGCACAGGGATCAGGATCAGGAACGCCACCGTCAATACGCGCTTGGCCCAGGTTTGCCAGGTTGTCCGTGCCATCAGGTATTGCCCTCGTGCAGGTCGCCGGCCGGGGCCTCGACGTCTGGCTGCAGCGAGCGCAGCCGTTGGCGGTGTGCCGGCAACCAGCCGGCGATGCGCGGGAAATGGCGCGCCGCATGGAAGCAAGCGAATATCAGCGGTGCCCGCCACCAGTAGCCACGGATCATGCGTTCCAGGGTCACCGGCTTGCACTGCTCGTGCGCAAGTGACTGCAGGTGCTCGCCGAGCAGCTGGTTGAAAGCGCGATCGCGGATGAACAGGTTGGCTTCCAGGTTCAGCGACAGGCTCAGCGGGTCGAGGTTGCTGGAACCCACGGTCGCCCACTCGTCGTCCACCAGCGCCACTTTGCCGTGCAAGGGCCGCTTGCAGTATTCATGAATGACCACGCCATCGCGCAGCAGGTAGTTGTACAGCAACCGCGACAGCGCACGGACCCAGCGCATGTCTGGCTGCCCTTGCAGGATCAGGTGTACAGCCACCCCTCGCCGGGCAGCGTTGCGCAACTCGCGCAGTAGCCGGTAGCCGGGGAAGAAGTAGGCATTGGCCACCACGATACGTTCTTTGGCACCGCGAAACGCCTGCAGGTACTGGCTTTCGATGGCTGTCCTGCGCACGCCGTTGTCACGCTCTACCAGCACGGCGGTGGTGGCCCCGGCGGGCTCGGTCAACGGCCGCACGGCGCTTGGCTCCTGCAGCACCGGTGACATCAGGCGCTTGCTGGCGGCATGCACCTGTGCCACCACCGGCCCGGTTACCTCGACGGCATAGTCCTGCTTGGCCATGGGGCCGAAGTCGCCCAGGTGATCGGCGCTGTAGTTGATGCCGCCAATGAAGGCCCGCTCGCCATCGATGACCACGATCTTGCGGTGCAGGCGCCGGAACAGGTTGGTACGCATGCCCACCAGGCGCGGCTGCGGGTCGAAGGCGTGGAAACTCACGCCGGCATCTGTCATGGCCGCGATGAACGGCGCGGGCAGGTCGCCAGTACCATAGCCGTCCACCACCACTTCGACACGCACGCCGCGGCGGGCCGCGTCGATCAGCGCCTGCTGCAGTTGCCGGCCGACCTTGTCGTCGAAAATGATGAAGGTTTCCAGCAGGATTTCCTCCTGGGCACGGGCCATGGCCTCGAACACACAGGGGTAATACTGCTCGCCGTTGATCAGCAACTTTACGTTGTTGCCCTCTACCCAAGGTCTGTTCACAGGTGAATCTCCGCGGCCAATGGTGCGTGGTCGGAAAGGTGCGACCACGGGTAATTCGACAGTACTTGGGCAGCGCTCGGCATGGCGTTGCGCAGGTAGATGCGGTCAAGGCGCAGCAGCGGCAGACGCGCCGGAAAGCTGCGTGCCGGGGTGCCGAAGCGCTCGCCGAAGGCCTCTACCAGGTGCTCGCCTAACACGGCATCTGCCTTCAGGCGCCAGTCGTTAAAATCGCCGGCGACGATGACCGGCGCTTGCGGCGGCAGGCTGGCCAGCAGGTCGAGCAAGAGTTGGATCTGGCTTTGCCGATGGGCTTCGCGCAGGCCCAGGTGCACACAAATGGCGTGCATCTGGTCGTGCCCTGGCACCTCGAGTTGGCAATGCAGCAGGCCGCGTTGTTCCTTGCCTTGCACCGACACATCGAGGTTGTTGAAGCGCCGGATGGGAAATTTCGACAGCAAGGCGTTGCCGTGGTCACCCTGCGGATACACGGCATTACGGCCATAGGCGAACTGGGGCCACATGCTGTCGGCAAGGAATTCATATTGCGGGGTATCAGGCCAGGCCGGGTGGCGCAAGGCATGTTGCTGATGGCTGCCATGCACTTCCTGCAGGAACACCAGGTCTGCACCGGTGGCACGCACCGCTTCACGCAGCTCAGGCAGGATGAAGCGGCGATTGAAGAAGGTGAACCCTTTGTGCACGTTCAGCGTGAGTACGTTCAAGCGGCGCACGGCGGTGGACTGATCGGTGCTGCGCGGCAAAGCAGTCATGGGTTCGTTCACAAGGCCACCTCCGGCACCACGCCCGGTTCGGTCATCAGTTCGTGGTCCAGCGACAGCTTCTGCAGCAAACGGCGGGCGTCGTAGGGCGCATGGACCTTCTGGTCATTGTCGAAGTAACAGTACACGTCACGCGCCGCGCGCCGAGGTGGCGGCCCCGGCACGATCAGGCGCGCGTCGTCTGCCTGGCCGCCTTGGCTCCAGTGCAGGATGCGCTGTTTCCAGCGGCGTAACGCACGCGCGGTATAGCCGCTGCTATAGAGCTCCACGTCGCCGTGCAGGCGCATGTACACGAAGTCGGCGGTCACATCCTCGGCATGCGGCCACTTGCCGGCACTGTCTGCAACCACCAGCGCAACACGGTGCTTGCGCAGCAGCTTGATGAACGCCTCGCAAAGAAAGCTCTCATGGCGGACCTCCACCGCGTGGCGCAAACGCACATTACCGGTGATTGCAAGGCCGCCACTGTCCCGCAGCCGTTCGGCACAGCCCTGGGCGCATGCGCGCGCGGCTTTGCGGTCACGTGGCAGCAACTGCAAGAACCGGGCAAAACGCTCTTCGTCAAACTTCATGTTCGGTGGGAACTGCCACAGGAACGGCCCCAGCTTGTCGCCTAGCAGTAGCGGGCCAGAGGCGAAGAAGTTGGCCACTGGCTCCTCAACCTCCTTCAGGCGCCGCACATGGGTGATGTACCGTGGCCCCTTGACCGCGAAAACGAAGCCATCCGGCGTTTCATCACGCCAGCGCAGGTAGCGCTCTGGGGTTTGCAAGCTGTAGAACGAGCCGTTTATCTCGATGCTGTTCACGGCCCGCGAGGCGAACGCCAGTTCATCGTCCTGGCGCAGGCCCTTGGGGTAGAAGTCCTTGCGCCAGGGGCCATAGCGCCACCCGGAAATGCCGATGCGGATATCGCTCACGCTGTCGTCCTCATCACCGGTTCCTTGTTCGGTTACTGTGAAGATGCGACTGGCGCAGAGGGCCAAGGGTTCACCGCGTTTGACCAACGGGAGCGGCGACTGACAGGTTGAACTTTGCCGGCGCAGACGATTCCACCGGATAAGCGCCCAGGCGCGCAAGCCTAGGAATTGACCTGCCAACCCCGGAGGCAAACATGGCCAGACACATCATTCATTTCACCGGGCCGATCAATTCATCGACCTGTGGCAACCTGATCAATACCTGCTCAAAGGCGTTGCAGCAGGGCGCCGAGGTGCTGCAACTGAACATCGCTACCATGGGCGGCGAGTGCAGCTACGGCTTTACCTTGTACAACTTCCTGCGGGCGCTGCCGGTGCCGGTGCATACGCACAACCTGGGCACCGTCGAGTCCATGGGTAATATCCTGTTCCTGGCCGGGGAGTGGCGCACGGCATGCAGCTACAGCAAGTTCCTGTTCCACCCGTTTCACTGGACTTTGCATGGCTCGGTCGACCATTCACGCATGGCCGAATATGCGATGAGCCTGGATTATGACCTGCAGCTGTATGCGCAGATTGTGGCCGAGCGCACACAAGGTGCGCCCGAGGTGCTGGATGTGCCGCGCTACCTGATGGCGTACCCGCGGATTCTGGGGCCGCAGGAGGCTCTGCAAAGCGGCGTGATCCATGCCGTCGACGAGATGCCGATCACGCTGGACATGAACCAGTGGAGCGTGCACGCCTGAGGTTCATGCCGGCCGACCATCAGTAAGGCACCGTGCCGCTCAAGGTTTCGATGGCCTCCACCAGTTCGTCGTAGCCGACCGGCTTGTTCAGGTGCCGGTCGAAGCCGGACTGGCGTGACTTGTGCTGGTCTGCGCTGGCACCGTAGCCGGTGAGGGCAATGGCCGGGGTGTGGCGCAGATGGGCGTGGCTGCGCAGCGCCTTGATCAAGGCATGGCCATCCATCACCGGCATGCCGATGTCGGAGAGGATGATGTCGAACTCCTCACCGGAGGCCACCTCCAGCGCCTCGCGGGGGCGGCTGAAGGCGCGCACGCTGGCGTTTTCCATTTCCAGCAGCTCTTGCATGATCTCCAATACCTCGACCGAGTCATCCACCAGCAGCACACGCACGCCCTGCAGCCGGCCCTCCCTGGAATGTTCTGCAGGGTTGGCGCAAGGCGGCGACTGCACGTTGCACAGGGGCAGGCAAACGGAGAAGGTGCAGCCCAAGCCCAAGCCGGCCGAACTGGCCTGCACGGTACCGCCCTGGGCTTCGACCAACTGCCGTACCAACGAAAGGCCGATGCCCAGGCCTTCACGGTTCTGATTGGCCAGTTGGGGAGCCTGGCTGAATAGGTCGAAGATATGCTCCAGGCTGTCGGGGCTCAAGCCTACGCCCTGGTCAATCACCTGCAGGCGTGCCTGTTGATCGTCACGACTCAACACCAGGCGTATCTCACTGCCTGCCGGGCTGAATTTCAGGGCATTGTTCAGCAGGTTCCAGATGATCTGCTCCAGGCGCGTGACATCGCCTTCGATCATCACTGGCAAGCCGTCGGCAGGCAGCTCCAGGCGCACCAGACAGGGGTGTTGCTCAGCCACCACCACAGCGTGAATGCCGCGCAGGATGGCGCCAAGGTCTACCGGCTCGGTCTTGAGCTTGAGCTTGCCGGTACGGATGCGTGCCACATCCAGCAGGTCATCGATGATCCTGGCCTGGCTGCCAACCGCCTCGCAGATGGTGGCAACGGCCTTGCTGGCGTTGCCGATCTGCTTGATCGAGGGCAGGCGGCGGAGCATTTCCGCATTCAGCTGAATCAGGTTCAGTGGGTGCTTCAGTTCATGCGACATGATGGCGAAGAACTCGTCTTTCATGTGGCTGGTGGTTTGCGATTCCGCCAACTGCTTGCTCAAGCGTTCTTCGCCCAGGCGCACATGCTCTTCGGCAGCGTGGCTGCTGCTGATGTCGATGAAGGTCAGGACGGTGCCGTCGATTTTCTGCTCGCTGGAGCGGTAGGGCAGCAGGCGTGCCAGGTACCAGTGGTCGCGCTGGCCGCCAACTTCCCGCTCGATAACGGCCTCACCCTGGGCCACGGCGCGGGCATCATCAGCCATGGCCGGGTAGTCCAGGCGGTGCGTGATGTCGAGCAATGAGCGGCCGGTATCGACCGGTAAAATGTTGAACAGGTCGGCGGCGCGCGGCGTGAACCAGCGGATATGCAAGTTGCGGTCGACGAACACGGTGGCGATTTCGGTGCAGGCGATCAGGTTGCTCAGGTAGTCGTTGACCTTGTCGGTCTCTTCCACCTTGTTCTTCAACTCGTAGTTGACAGTAAGCAACTCCTCGTTGATGGATTGCAGCTCTTCCTTGCTGGTTTCCAGCTCTTCGCTGGCCGAGCGCAGCTCTTCGTTGATTGCCTGCATTTCTTCGTTGGAGGCCGTGAGTTCCTCGCTGGATACCTGCGACTGCTCGATGGTTTCCTGCAGCTGCAGGCGGGTACGCTGGAGTTCACGCTCCAGGTTATGCAGGACCATGCTGTCGGTCTGGCGGATGACGCCCGGCAGTGGCAGGGAAGGGTCGGGCGCCCGCTGCTCGAACACCACCAGCAGGCAATCGCCGTTGTGCACGTCGTCCTTGTAAGGCTGCACGGTGATTTCCACCTGCAACGGCTGTTGGCCATCGCCCAGGTCGACCGGCCGGGAGGTGACCGCTTCGGTGCCTTGGCGCGCCTGGAACAGCGTACTGCGCAGCGCCAGGCGCAGGCTCGGCAGCACCAGGCCGAGCAGATTGCGGCTGGGCTCGCCGCCGGCCAGTTGCAGGAAGCGCCCCACACCTTCGCTCATGTGCAGGATATTGCCGTCCACATCCGCGATCAGGCTGGCCGGCATGCGCATGGCCAGGGCGCGGTGGTGCAGCTCGGCATAGGAGGGCTTGCGCCCGGGCTTGGCCTTGGCCAACGGGTCCAATGGCAGGCTGGCGCCAGTGCTGCCAGGCACCTGCCGCTCGGCGCGGCGCCCGGCATTGCTGACGTCACGGGCGCGGAAGATACGGTTACGCTTGTCCACCGGCGCGAACAGTTCACCCACCACGTCGGCGGACTCGGACGAGCCCAGGAACAGATGGCCGCCAGGGCGCAAGGCAAAGTGGAACATCAACAGGATGTCGCGTTGCACTTCGCGGTCGAGGTAGATCAGTAGGTTGCGGCAGACAATGAGGTCAATTTGCGAAAAGGGTGGGTCCGACAGCAGGTTGTGGCGCGCGAACAACACTTTTTCGCGCACTTCCTTGCGCACCCGGTAATGCTGGTCTTCCTTGACGAAGAACTGGCGTAGCCGGCTGGGCGGCACATCGGTCACGATCGCTTCGGAGTACAAGCCGGTACGGGCGATGCCAATGGCACGCTCATCGAGGTCGGTGGCAAACACCTGGACCTTGCGGTTGCGCTGCTCCAGCGCAAGTTGCTCACAGATCAGCATGGCCAGGCTGTAGGCCTCTTCGCCGGTGGAGCAGCCGGCCGACCAGACGCGGATCTCGTCATGGCCGTCGACGGGGTCATGCTCGCTGGCCAGTTGCGGCAGCACGTGCCGCTCCAGGGCCTCGAAGGCTTCGCGGTCGCGGAAGAAATTGGTCACGCCGATCAGCATGTCTGCCAGCAACGCCGTGGACTCGGCGGGGTTCTGCTCGAGGTAGTGCAAGTAGCCGGCGAGGTTGCTTTGCCCGGTCACGTGCAGGCGGCGTTCAATGCGCCGCAGCACGGTGGCGCGCTTGTAGTGCTGGAAATCGTGCCCCGTGTTGCTGCGCAACTGCAGGAGGATCTCCTCCAGCAGCGGCTCGCTGGCCTGGGCGTCGCCTACACGGGTGCCCAGCGCCGGGGGCAGGGTGTCATCCTCGATTTCCGGCAACCTGACCTGGCGGGCGTTACGCCACAGCTCCAGCAGCTTTTGTGGCATCTCGGCCACGGGCAGCACCAGGTCGACCATGCCGGTTTCGATGGCAGCCCGGGGCATGCTGTCGTACTGGGCATCGTCCGGGGTCTGAACCAGGGTCACGCCGCCTTGCTCCTTGATCCGCGACAGCCCCACGGCACCGTCGGCGCCGGTGCCCGACAACACCACGCAGAATGCATGGTCCTTGTGCACGTCGGCCAGGTCGCGGAAGAACAGGTCAATGGCCACGTGGTCGCCACGGCGGCGATTGGCGGGGGTCACGCGCAGGTAGCCGTCATTGGTCGAGAGGCGATTGGCCGGGGAGATGACATACACATGGTTACGCTCGATCGGCACCGGCTCGGTGACTTGGCGCACGGGCATCTGCGTGGTGGCCTGGATGATCCGGTCGGCCACGCTCTGATGATCCGGCGACAAGTGCAGCACCACCACGAACGCCATGCCGCAGTCGCTTGGCATATGCCTAAACAGCGTGCAGATGGCCTCCAGGCCACCCGCGGAGGCACCGATGCCCACCACCGGAAAGTCCAAGTGGCTTGGGCTGAGTGCAGGGTTTTGCGGCGCGGCGGGTTGCTTGGGCGAGGACTTCATCGACGGAGCCTTGTACAAGAGCCTTACGGGCGGTGCGTGACTGTGCAGTCACGCTTGGATAGTGGGGCGATTATAGGCCGCTACCCTGCAGTTGTGACTGCTGCATGCGCGATAAAGTGCGACCCGCCTGCAAACGGGGCGCAAATAGTTGGCCTGCACGTGTTTCGGGCCACCGGTCAGCTGCCGTCAAAACGTGTGAGCCAAGCGGGCAATTGCAGGTTCGGAATCTGAACATGGCAACCTTGGGTGCGTGCACTGTATGAACGCACAGGTTGTGCAACTGCCTATTCATCGCAAGGAGAAACCACATGGCACAAGATCAGGAACGTACCCGCCAGCGCGGCGGAACCAAAGAAACCAATCCGGGCAATTTCGCCAACGACCGTGAGCGGGCATCGCGCGCTGGGCACAAAGGCGGCCAGGCGTCGGGCGGCAACTTCGCCAATGATCGCCAGCGGGCATCGGAAGCCGGACGCAAAGGTGGCCGGAACAGCCACGGCACCCGCAGCGAGTGAAGGTAATGCGCGAGCGGTAGTGTGCCTGTAGGCGTACACCGCTCGGGCGCCGCTGGTGCCTGTCGATCGATATTTTTTTGAATCTTCTGCTGCTGCCCCGATCAATCAGGGTGTCATCCATGGAGAAGAGGAGGCCCCTGCGATGCCTGCCCCACAGCTGTTCATCATCGATTATCAACTGCATGGTCAGCCGCGCAGTTTCATCATTCGCCTGGACCGCCTGGACAATGCCGAAGCCTGGCATTGGGCAAGTTGCGATGCGGGCATTGGGATCATCCCCAAATTTGGGCGGGAAAAGATCAGGAAGGTCAGCCGCCCGATGGCTGAACGGTATGGGATTACTGCGGTGAGCTGGCGCCTGTCGGGGAGCAAACCGAATCAGTCGGTGGGCGACCCTGCGGCCATTGTCTAGCGGCAGCGCAGGGGCTGCTGCGGTTCCCTCCGCCCGCAGATGGCCCCAGTTCCGAGTACCGATTTGCTGAGAAATGAGGGGAGCGGCCTGCAGCCGCTCCCCTCGCATGCTTCTCACAACTTTCGCGTTACAGCACCTTGTCGAGTGTGATCGGGAACTCCCTCACGCGTTTGCCGGTTGCGTGGTAGATGGCGTTCGCCACTGCGGCAGCCACGCCGACCACGCCGATTTCGCCCACACCCTTGGACCCCAGCTCATTGACGACATCGTCGTGCTCTTCAACGAAGAGCACGTCGATGTCACCACAGTCCGCGTTCACCGGGATGTGATACTCCGCAAGGTTGTGATTGACGATGCGACCCAGGCCATGGTCGGTCAATGCCTCTTCGTGCAGTGCCATGCCGATACCCCATACCACGCCGCCCAGGATCTGGCTGCGAGCCGTTTTCGGGTTGACCACGCGGCCCGCCGCCACGGCGCTGACCACTCGGGTGACCTTGATCATGCCTAGGTCTTCGTCGACCTGGACCTCGACGAACACCGCCGAGTGGGTAGCCGTGGAAAACGGTTGGCGCCTTGCACCAGGCTCAGCGTCGATTTGCACTTCGAACTCCGCGCCGGGGGCACTGGCGACGATATCTGCCAAGGCCACGCGAAAACTACCCGCGTGCAGGTAACCATCCGCGAAGACGATGTCCTCCCGCGCTGCGCTCGCCACTTGCGGATGCACCTTGCGGGCATGCTCCAGCACCTTGGTACGCAACACCTGGCAAGCCTGGCGCACGGCCGACCCTACCGACGATACCGTGAACGACCCGCCCTGCAGGGGCGCAGCGGGCAGAGACGAGTCACCGAGCACGAAGGTGACATCCTCCACGCTGACGCCCGCAGCGTCCGCTGCAATCTGGGTCATGACGGTGTAGGTGCCGGTGCCGATATCGGTGGTGGCGCTGCTGACAGTGAGGTGGCCTTGGGCATCCAGGCGCGCTTTCGCGCTGGCCTTCATTTGCATGGCCTCCCAGACGCCGCCCGCCATTCCCCAACCGACCAATTGGTTGCCAGTGCGCATGCTGCGCGGTTTCGGGTTGCGGTGCTGCCAACCGAAACGCTCACTGCCTTGCTGGTAGCACGCCAGCAGTTCCTTGCTGGAGTAGGGCTTGCCCTCGTTGCCGTTGTTGGCGGCAAAATTACGCCGGCGCAGCTCTACCGGGTCGATATCAGCGGCACAGGCAAGCTCATCCATCGCGCACTCAAGCGCGACCACGCCTGAACCGGCCCCAGGGGCACGCATGTCCAGGGGCGTGTACACATCCAGCGAGGCCAGGCGGTAGTTGAGTTCAACGTTGTCGCACTGGTAGAGCATGCCGCTCCATTCTACCAGGTGCTCGGTGAAGTCTTCGAAGCGCGAGGTCTGCCCCAGCCCATCGTGACCGACAGCCAGCAAGCGCCCATCTGCATCTGCCCCCAGGCGCAAACGCTGCTCGGTGCGGGGCCGGTAGCCGAACGTGAACATTTGCTGGCGCGTGAGGGTGACGCGCACAGAGCGCTGAAGATGCAGCGCCGCCATCACTGCCAGGGGCAGCTGGTACTGCGGGCGCAGGCCCGAGCCGAAGGCACCGCCGACGAAGGCTGCGTGCACACGGATCTGGGCCTTCGACAGGCCGAATACCTTGTGCAGGTAGTCCTGGCAGTTCTGCGTGCCTTGGGTCTTGTCATGAATTTCCAGGCTGCCGTCGGGCTTGTAGTGCACGGTGGAGGCGTGGGGCTCCATCGGGTTGTGGTGCTCGTTGGCAGTCAGGTAGGTGGCATCGACCTGCACGGGTGCCCCAGCGAAACTGCCAGCGAAGTCGCCACGCGGGGCCGGTGTTTCTGCCGGCGCCACATGCGACGCCTTGGTGGCGCCCAGGTCTGTCTCGTGAGGTTCCTCGGCGTATTCGATCCGGATCAATGAGCCTGCATACCGGGCCACCTCCAGGGTGTGCGCCACCACCAACGCCAGGGGTTGCCCGCTATACAGCACTCGATCGTTGAACAGGGGCCGAAAGGGCGCGCCCTCAGCTGCATCGGCGTCGCTGTAGTCATCGTCATAACTGGAAATATGCGGACGATGCCCATGGTCGAGCACCGCGACAACGCCGGGTACGCCCAGCGCCTCGGTAGCGTCGATGCGCAGTACACGGCCGCGGGCGATGGTACTGGACACCACGCTGCCGTGGAGCAGGCCGTCTTTTGGGTATTCGCCCGCATAGCGTGCCTGGCCGGTGACTTTAGCCACCCCATCCACGCGGTCCAATGGGGTACCGACTACAGATTTGCTGTTGACCATGGTCATGCCCCCCCACCAGCGGCACTGTGCGCCGCGTCAGCCAATGCACGCACGATTGCACGCTGCGCCAGTGTTACCTTGAAACCATTGTGGGTCAGCGGCTGCGCGCCCTGAAGCAGCGCCTGCGCGGCCTTATCGAACAGCGCCTCGGAAGGCACCTGGCCAACCAGCAGGCTTTCCACACCCGGGTCGCGCCATGGTTTGTGCGCTACACCGCCCAGCGCCAGGCGGGCGTGCTGAATTACATCGCCATCCAAGCGCAAGGCCGCAGCGACCGACACCAGCGCAAACGCGTAGGAGGCTCGGTCTCGAATTTTCAGGTAGCGGTAATGCTGTTCGAACAGCGGTGGCGGCAGCTCTACGGCCGTTACCAGTTCATCGGCTGCCAGCTGGTTATCACGCTCCGGATTGTTCTCCGGCAGGCGATGGAAATCTGCGAACGGGATCTGGCGTTTGCCAGCCGGTCCCTCTACGTGCACCACGGCTTCGAGTGCTGCCAGTGCTACGCACATGTCGGACGGATGAGTGGCCACACAGGCCTCACTGGCGCCAAGAATGGCGTGTATGCGGTTGCGGCCGCTACGAGCAGGGCATCCGCTGCCGGGTTCACGTTTGTTGCAGGGGGTGCCGGTATCGTAGAAGTAGTAACAGCGTGTACGCTGGAGCAAGTTGCCCCCGGTACTGGCCATGTTTCTCAACTGCGGTGAAGCGCCCGCCAGGATAGCCTGTGACAGCAACGGGTATTGTTGCTCGATCATCGGGTGCCAGGCCAGGTCGGCATTACTGACCAGGGCACCGATCATGACGCCACCGTTGGCAGTGGGGTGCAGCCCATCCAGCGCCAAGCCTGAGATATCGATCAGGCGCTCGGGGCGGACCACATTTTCCTTCATCAGGTCGACCAGGTTGGTGCCCCCGGCGATGAAGCGCGCGCTGTCGCCAGCCAGGCTCACGGCTTCGCTGACTGACGCAGGCTTGTGGTAACTGAAGGGCATCATGGCTTCGCCCCCCGTTGTGGTTGATCCGGGTGTGCCATCAGCGGCTGGGCTTCTTCGATCGCGGCGACGATGTTGCCATAGGCACCACAGCGGCAAAGGTTGCCGCTCATCTGCTCGCGAATGGCCTCACGGCCGTCGGCTCGCCCTTCACGCACAAGCCCGACGGCAGAGCAGATCTGCCCAGGTGTGCAGTACCCGCACTGAAACGCATCGTGGGTGATGAAGGCCCGTTGCATAGGGTGCAGCGCGTCGCCGCTGGCCAGCCCCTCAATGGTCACCAAGTCTGCGCCGTCGCACATGATGGCCAAGGTCAGGCAAGCATTGACGCGCTTGCCGTCGCGCAACACCGTGCAGGCGCCGCATTGGCCGTGGTCGCAGCCTTTTTTGGTACCTACCAGGTCCAGCTGTTCACGCAACAGGTCGAGCAGAGTGGTCCACGGGTGGACTGCCAGTGTTCGTGGCTGACCATTGAGGGTCAGGTAGATGGGGTTTTCTGCAGCCCCATTGGAAGAGAGCGCGCTCATGGAAGGTCCTCACGGTCAGGGTTCACGCAGTTGGCTGCGTCTTTGTTGTGCGACCCGGGAGGTTGCAGAAACGTTCCACCGGTTTGCCAGGCGTGGAAAGGTGGCTGCGGGTATGGCGGGACGCGTGCAGGCGTTATGGTGGTGAGCCGCGGGACTGAGAGCGAAGCTCAGGGCTGCTGGCCGGTAGCCAAGAAGGGATAAGCGGGCGAGGGCACGAACCGTGGCTGACGTATTTGCGGGGAAGGGCCAGTATATTGGTGAACTACAACGTTAACTCAACTAAATGGATATTTAGCGTAGTTATTATTGAAGGGTATGAAACTATCATTGCAAAAAAGGGTAGTCGCTTCAAGGCAGCGTTACGGCCTCCACTTTACGGAATGTGCTCAGGGGCATCTTGTGCTGTGGATTTGGACCTGTTTGGTTGACGGTACCGGTAGATGTCGATGCCTTGATTGAGCGCAAATGATTGAAGCCTTGTCGCTAGGGTATTTGGGGACGACGCTGCAAATCGCCGGTCCGGGGCTGGGAATCTCGTGGACATTGCACTATGTGCGCGGATTATTGGGCTGCAATGGACTTGTTCGAAAACCGCATTTTGCTGCATAAGCGCTGTGCACAGAGATTCCGTGGAGCCTGCGGGATGCGGGTACTGAGTCCACTGGCGTAGCGCAGACCTCCAACGTAAAGCATGAAATCCGCAGATGGGTTCTGGGTGGTTCGGACTCAAAGGCATGGATACTTCTGTATTGATGAGCGTGTCAGGTACAGCGGAGATCCAGGGCGTTGCGTGTTGCTGAGGTTTTGGTTTACGAGCAGACGCTTGAACATCGTGCTTTAGCCAGAAGCATGCTCGGCCAATACGTAATACGGGGTTGGGGAATGCCGCGCGGAGCGATACGCCGGAGATTTGAGATCAGCGGGTTGTTGAGCTCGATATCGAAGCGCTGCAGATGCTTGGTCGCAGACGCCTGATGCGCGTGGATGAGCTTCAAGGGCAGCGTGTTGCTTCGGATCTGCCCATCCAAGGCTTTAGTGTGCTTATGTGATGCTGCGCATAATGCATATTATGTTAAATACAGGGTGTTTTGTAAGCGTTGCATTTCCACCCACCGGCTAACCCTAGCACCGTTTTTGATGCTCGCTGTCTATGGCGGAGGCGACGCTGTCATCCTGTTCGGTATCAATCAGGGCGATATTCCCAACGCGCGAGACAACCGAAGTACTTCTGCACTGCGTGAAGCCCGGAGACTCTTCTATGTCGGCGTCACGCGCCCTCGTAGAGAGTTGTGCCTCGTGTATCAGGGGAACAATCAATCGCCCTGGGTTGATGAGCTATATCGGCGCAGTCTGAGTGGTTTATCCGCCTCGCTCGCTTACATCTTGCTGACTCAAGATCTGACCATTAAGAGAAGTATCAAAGCCCAGAAGTCATTGGTGGCCATCAGAAAACACAATCAGCGCTTTTTGGGCGGCGCCGCTCTTGCGTTCGGCCTCGATCGTTTGCCGCAACTGCTGCTCCGGGTTTCAACGGTAGATCGGCAGACCGCCACCGCCTGCTGACGATGCTGGGCGGCATCCCGGTGATGCTTGATCCTCAACTGCCGCGAGCGGCTCTCTCTCGGTGAGTAACACCTGCCGCTGTTCGGACAGCGCTTGTTCGGCTGCGCCCTGGGCCAAGTGGATCGCCTGTTGCCACGACTGCCCATTCGAACCGTATCCATATCCTCACTACAGCCGGCGAGCTCGATCATCTCAGCAATCAGCGCCCGCTCGACCTGCAGCTTGGAGTGCCTCCGGACCAGATGGCAGAAGGATGATACAGGTGCACTCCCCCATCAACCCGGATCGCCCGCGGAGCCCTTCCTGCGCCAGCTCAATCGATCGTCCTTGTCGAGAACAAATAGGCCAGACCAGATCGCCAACCAGAACTGTACCGTTACCAGCCACGGAAGGCTCATCACCCAGCCGACTATTTTGGCCATTGGCCGCCACCAGGGTGCCGAGCCAGATAGCTGACCGCCTGAAGAGTAGCGCCCAATATAAGAATATGTTCCAAACCAGCGCCAGAAAATTCCGAGTTCCTGCTTAGCAAAGTGGATGGCATCGAGATTCCAGTAGCTCCCCCAATTCTCCTTCCACTGTGAATTTTGCGCCCAGGTCTGGGTAAGCGTCTGCGTCAAAGGATCTGAAATCCTTTCAAGCCGCCCATCCTCGAACTCGACGCTGCAGAGCCGGAATCCGACCGTATCCAGTGAAAATCGGATGGCGTGTTGGTTAACGTCAATGGGCTCGCATATGGGGAGATTGACCAAGCTGTAAATGATCGGTGTGGCATCCACATCGAAGATCGTGATGCTTTCCTGGTACCGCACATCCATGCCCTTGGCTTCAAATACCCCCTTGAAGCATTTGACCACATGCTTCCTCGCACGGAACGCAATTTTCGACACCTGCGGCAATGGGTCGGTCGATTGGGCAATGCGCAGCGTATATTCCAGATCTTCGCCAAGCAGCTCCCAATATGCGCCTAACCCGTACTGGTTCGACCATCTTCGGTGGGACACCAGGTAGGTTTTGTAGAACAGCACTTTTTCGATCCTCCTCCAAGCCCACCCAACCAATATTCCAGCAAGCCCCCAAGGGATAGATACCGCCATCACCGCTCATCCTCATGTCATCGTCAGTTGTTCCGACGCGTCAACCATCCCCCGGAAAAGTCTCATTCTTGGCAAATCACACAGCCAAATGCACCTACCTCTGCACAGGCAGCAAAGAACGAGGACAGCAACCAATACAGCTGCACAAAGTAGGGGTCGGCATTACCTCCCGCCTGAATACTTTTGAAGGCATCACTGACGGCCGCTTTGCTGAGGGATGAGGTGACAATGGCGACTCGCTTCATGGTATGCGGGGCGTCGCGGCAAAGGTTCATGCCGGCGACAGCGGCTGCTGCATCGCCCTTGCAGAACCGACTGATATTCGTGGTTGTACTGTCATTTTTGTAGGGCTTTCGCCATTTGCGGTACTTCGATCGCATTTTAGCTGCTGGGAGTCCGAGGTTTCCCAGGTTCTTGATAGCTTGACTGACCGAAATATGGAACGGGCTTGCTCCCAAAGAGAGAGCACCGTGCTTGGCATGATAGAACGTGATGCGGGGCGCTCCCGGATCAGTCTTTAAGCCAATGAAATCAGCCCATTCGTCGCCCAGGTCATCACAGACGACGATGTCGTCCTCAGCGGCGATCGTTGCCAAAATCACTCCAAACGTGGAGTCTGAGTCGAATGCGACCTGGGTTGCCTTGAAGTCCCCTTTCTCATCCGTAACCTTAGCAAGCTCTTTATCTTTGAACAGGTATCCGAGGAACGAAGCCCCACCATTGGTCAGCGAATCATCCTGGTACAGGCTGCCATCGATGTACGCGAATTGGGGCGCATCAAAAAGAACGATGAATGTGTCAGTACGATCAATGAATCTTCTCAGGGGAATACGGTCGGCATCTGTGCCTACAGGCAGATCTGCCCTTTCCACGGCCACATCTTTGATCGCGGGCAAGTCCAACTGCTTGAACGAGATCCGAGATTTGTTTACGACGATTTCACCGACCTCAGCGCCGCTTACCGGATCCTTGAGAAGAAGCTTGGTCTTCGTCTTCCCCACCAAGAACACAGTACTCAACTCCTGCAGAACCTCTTCGGTTTCCAGCCGGTTCAGTTCCCGATGACCCACTCCATCTGGCTTGACGAACCTAATCTCGTTGAGCTCAAAAATGGCGTCCTGCAGGAGTGCCGTGTCTACCCCAAGCTGATTGGGCACCGCCTTGAGTTGCGACAGCTCCATGGGTCGAGCGAATGCACTCAGGAAGCCAGCAGACGCCACTTCGCCCTTCAGCTTGATTTGATCAATGATTTCGCAGGCGAACCTCACTAGCTGCTCATACCCCGAACGGTCTGAGCGCTGTGAGATGCGGCCAGTACGAGGAGTCGTCGAGTAACGCTCCCCATCTTGCAGGAAGCTATATCCCAATGGCGCGAAGCGGCCGGATGACGCCATACCTACAGCATTCCGTAAATCCGGGGCTTCGAGGGTTTTGCTGCGCAGCGCCAGTCGTGACGTCGTCATATGACGCAACCGTACGCGGTCAAATACAGCGTCTTCAGAGGTGAGCCCGTTATCAATACTCTGCGCGCTCATCCTCACCAGGTGCGTTTTGACAAAATCCGAGGGCAGATCGAGCTGCGATTTGAACACCGCGACATGGTCTTCGTACTCCACAATCAGCAAGTATCCGCTCACCCTCTCCATAATCGACGTGGAGCCAGCCAGGAACGCCGGCTTACGATCAAACTGAAAGCAGAGCGCAGACCAGTAGGCATTCCCGTATGGCTCGCGGTTGTAGCTAAAATGGTTATTGGATGGCGCAATCTGGCCTGCCCGGACCGTCCGAAACACGGCAGAGATGGCCTTGGCAGTAATGGAGCGGTGTTGCTTATAGAAGTAGCAAGACTTACTAGCTTGGAGCTCATTGATCATAACCGCATCCTTACCCATGATCGCCAGGTAAGCTGACCCGGCCACAGCCTGGCAAAAGATAGCCCAACGCCATCATTGGCGTCTACTAAACTTTAGGATTGAGCCCGACCCTCTTTTGTCCCGCCGCGGTGCATGCCAACGGCTGACTCAAAAGTGCGCAACTCCCTAGGCAGATCCCCTTGGTCGTGACGTTATAAAAGCAGATGCCCGCGAACGGAGGTCGGGCATCTAATGAGCAAACGATTTCAAACAGGCGTTGCTCACGATTATCATCTCCCTTGGCAGTTTGCTCGCCAACCTAGTCTCGTCGGCGCTCACTAGCACAACGCTGCCCTTGCCGCGTGAACCTGAAAAACCGATCAGCTTTAAACGCCGGTGCTCCCCAATCGAAATGCAGCACGTTCCATAAGGGCTAAACGAATGCAAAGGATTTCATACGTCAGATCTGTCATAGTCCCGCGTAGACCGGCTGACAAATCAGAAGCTACTGTTTCGCCCTCTTCATTTTCTAACTCGTTCTGAAAGCGACTGAACGCACGACTGAGAGAACCTGCTACGTCGATAAGTACATCATCTGCGGTATCTTCTAGCTTCGTCGCTATGCACTCCATACTGCGTCTGCATCGCTCCATCATGCTGGTTACAAACACAAGCTCTTTGGCATTCATCTCACGTCCTGATTCTGCGCAAGCTGCCGACATAGCTCCAATGGCCTCCAAAGCCTCATCGTAGAGCCTTAAGTCTTCATCGATTATCGGAGAGTACGGTACGCTATCTTTCCATTTGTCAGCGAAGGTAACGTCGGGAAATAACGAAACTATGAAAGTCATGCCCATAGGAGCTAAGCGTCCATTGATTACCGCTCCGTAGCTAACGGTTGCTTGGGGCGATAGTGCAGCTGCCACTGCGGAGAAAGACTCCTCCGTGGTTAACCAATCAAAAAGCGCCTCAACCTTCAATAGAACGGCAAACTCAGCATCTGGCCATTGAGCACCACTGCTTTCGGGCTGATTACGCGAATACACTTCAACGTTCAATCCTTTGTCCGCCATAGCGAGCCGTATCTGTTCTCGCCGAGCGGATGTCAATGACTCAGCCCTTTGGCACGCATCTTCCGCAGCTCGACGTAGAATGGAGTGGCGACGACTCGTGGTACGAAAACGACTTGCAAACACAAGGCGTTGATCCGGATTCATAGCAGTGTCGGCAAGTACGGCGCGTATCTGCCGAAGCGTCTCGGCTATTTGAACCAACATTTCCAGGGGAGGCTCGCTGGTCATGCGCCATAACTCTGGGCGATGTAATAACTCCGCTTCGCGCACCAAGCTAGCTGTCCGGGCAGCCATAAGGTTCGGCTTTTCCGAAACACCGTCAGTGAGCTCAGTCATCAGCCGCTGCAGACCTGTAACGAAGTCATGGAGTTTGTCACTATCACTCAACTTACCTGCTGATAAAGGTCCGGTGAGCGATTCATTGATACTCGGAGGTTGAATGAACGTGGTGAGCCAGTCCCGAATCTGCAGAAGCATTTTCCACTTCGCTCCCGGAGTTTCCATCCGACAGTAGAAATCCCCCGCCTCCCTCAGCTTGACTCCAAGCTCATTGACAGCGACGGCTAACTCCGTAGTTCGCTGGGTTTCGGTCGGCGCAGCAACCAAACGATTGATCGCTCGAATTTCAGCCTGGTTCCAGGCAATACGTGCAGGAGCAATCACTGCATGCCGCGGCATACGTTTGGAGTTCTGAGAGTGTTCACCATATCCAACAGGACGGCCGTCGCTGAAGATCGCGTCTGCGATGAGGAGCTCAGCATCAGGTACCACAGCGCTCATGGCCGTGCAAAGGCGTACGACTTCCTCGTTCAGATCTAACTGAACCTCTGGGTGAACGAAACGGACGTACCCAGTAACACTTAGCATGCCGTCGGACTCTCCGATTTCGGGTCGAGTTACCCAAGGGCTTTCATTGTACAAACGACTAATGAGAGCGGTCGTACCCCCGGACATCTCGACAACGGTTCGCGCAGCATCTAAATCTACTTCTCTTAGCGTGATGAGAAGAGCTAGAAGATCTTCCAGGGGCGCTTCAGACAAGTCACCACTTGGAATGCACCTGATAGACGGCGGTGATTTGCAACCGGCAATTGGCAACAGCGTAGCGGCGAGCTCAGCTGTCTCGCTAACACTTAGTTGGGTAGGCCAAGCGTCTGTCGCCATCTCGATCAAAATGCTACGAAGATCGGCGACATTTACTTTCGAGAAGGAGGCGTGCGCTATCTTCGGTTTGGCGAACAACGGTTCGTCGGAGAAATCCACACTCGCAAGAGCAAACATAAAAGTGAACCCGCTTAAGCGGTCATCAATATCTGCTGAGCGAGAAATTTCCAACCATTTTTCTGCAACTCGATCCGCGGTTGCGAGTCCGAGGCCATGAAGAACTGGCGTCCAGCAGCGCCCTTCTTCTGTCTTTAGCCGAGCAGCGAGCCCCCCCAACATTGCTTTTTCCTCTTCAGGCCATCGTCGCAAGACCCGAACGATGAAAGCCGCGAAGGTATCGCTCGCAAGGGTTTCAGCTGCTGCTGTAACTGCCCGACTTCGAGCTTCACCGAGAAGCTCTCGGATGGCTCCGTCCAGATATGTCGAACGAATCTCATGCAACCCTGCAAGCGCCCCGTCAGGCCTGGCACGCACCGCATGCTCATCGACCAGTCGCTGAAGCAGCTTTGCAAAGCGAGGCTCATCCATTCCAGAAAGTATTCGAAGCCGAACTGGATCTATAGCTGCCCCTTGAGCAGCAGCAAAGGAAATGGTCCTTAGAATCATCAGCTCATCGTCCCGGTCTTCGGCAAGACGACGACGTACCTGCTCACGAATCGTCTCCTCAAGACGCTCCCCAGCAGTTAGCAAGTGGGTGTACTCGAGAAGCAGACCGTTACTTAGTTCAAATGGCTCTTGCCAGTGACTGAAAGCTACTGAGCCGGACGTTTGCAGAGCTTTCCAGATTCCGTATGCCAGACTCTCATCGAGCTTGGGTCGGATCGTCGGCGTACGAGCTGCGGATGACAGAAGAAAGATGTCCTCTTCTCTCACCGTTCCGATGGCAAGTAGACTTGCTTGGGCCTCCACCTCCCGAACGAGCGCGTCCCATCCCGCCGTCTCCTGACGGCCCACATCGTCAACGACAAAACCGACTGGGCGCTCAGGGCTCGCTTCTAGTAGTTTGGCGAGCTGAACGAGCTTTGCTACATCGGCGACCTGCAGCTCCCGAATGCGATACCAGCGCACGGCATGACGTGTATGGTGAGCCGACAACCAGGCAAGTGCTGACTTCCCCGCTCCGGAAGGACCCGCAACCAAAGCAAATCGCTTTGTCTCAAGGCTGGTTAAAATGTCCGCCATCAATTCCGGTCGAGCAAACACTAGACCAGCCCCGACGTGCCCCGGTGCCACGTTGACACCTCGGTAGAAGCCCCCAGCCGGCATAGGTTCGCTGAAATTTGCAGTCTCTGCGAGACCAGCTATCAGATCAACGTAGCCGATAGGATCAATGACCCCTTGAACCCCATCGATAAGTATCTGCACGTCGCTGCGGTCCAATGTTTCTGGCTTCTCGCTCGATGCTAGATAGTTAGAATCAGATGCTTTCCCAGCCTGCTCGCGAAGTTGTTGCAGCACCAGCCGCACACCCGCAGGCGGTAGTGATGTGCTGGTGAGAGCAGCGCAGCCGCGTTCTAGCGGGTCGGGCTCAATCACCAGATGGGTGCGTGCCAGTAAAGCCTCGACCAAATCATCGTCGGGTTGCCCTAAGGCCTCTGCCAAAAGCTTTTCGAATTTCGTCAGATCTTGGTCACTTTCGGCAAGTGTGACTATCCAACCTGTAGGTTGAATACCCTCAAGCGGTCGCTCTAGCACCAGTGCTAATCTCACCCGATTGGATTCACGCCAATCGTGAGGTAGATCCTTAGCACTCTTGGCGAGGTGTTTTGCCGTCTCGGCTTGGGAAAAGACACCCTGAGGATCATGCCTGGCCTTGAGCTGGGCTCTAAACTCAAGCTCAGGTCCGTGCAAGGTAAGGTCGTCGACACCTTCCGGAATGAGCCGCGTCCAAGTGGCTTCACCGCGCCACGCCACTGAGGCGAGCCAAGCGGCCACCGCGTCCTGATATCGGAAACCCCGACCGGCCCGTGCACCTGATCGGGTCATACTCCAAAGCTCAGGATCAATTAACAACTGCCGAGTTAACCCAGTAAATTCCATTTTTTGGCGTCTCTTTCAATTATGTTGCTGAGCTTAATTGAGTTTGCTTCAAAGGTGAAAAACGGGTCTCCGGCTTCATTGGATCGATCGACATGTAACAAATTATTTGCAACAGAGCGCGGATTTGGGCGAGCAACACAGCTTTATCATTGTAGGCGACGAATTAAACTCACAAATCTAGGAAAACCGGGTGCCTAAGGCATGAACTGTAAACGCAACACCCAGCGAAACGACCTACTCTGTTAAATTTCTTATTGTAGAACCTGAAACTTCACTCAACTGCGCCGATCATAGCCCAGTTTAGTCTTCTCCTCTCAGACCGATGGTTGCTCGACAATCGGCACCATCGCGTAATCCAGCACCCAACTCAGCCGCAAGCCTCACTATCATTGATCCCTGTGCCTAGCGGCCTAAAGCTGATTCCATATCCGTCTGTATCCTTCGGCGTCTGAAATTTACATCCATGCGCTGTCATCCTCGGCCGTGTTCTGGCGGCTCTTCTATACATCTTGGGCCACGATCAAGGCCGGCGCCACGGCTCGGTACCCTAGCCCCCTCACTAGAGGCATTTGAAATGCGGCTCCTCGGGATCAACTTCCTCGGCAAGCAACGCCAACGGCCCGAGTTCAACGCAAGACACTAGAAGATCGTGTGCCCAGTGCTGAGACGGTTACCTGATTGAACCTCTCTAGCTTCAAAGCCGACGAGCCCGACGATCAAAAGGCAGGATCAAGTCAGGACTGCGAGCATGCACCACCGGTGAAATCCAGACCAAGGAGAACCAAGCTCGGCATGGCTGACGTAAATCAAGCCTGACTTCGTCGGGGTCTTGGCTCCGAGACTGCCACGCTCATATCTGCGCCAAGATTGCAACCGCCCTCCCCGGCATTAATGGCAGCTTGAGATGCCGTGTTTCGGTGACTGCATCCGCCGAGAGATATTGCGCTTAGCGGGGAACTCACCGGTGTGCTCCTCGGCCCGTGCAATTGCCGCTACCCGCACGCGCACAGAGCCGTTAGTGATCTTCATTGGCCAGTGGCACGAAGGGCAAGGGTATCTTTCCGGCAAGCACCTAATGGCGTTCAAGTGGGCCGTATAGGTCTTCCACGAAAAGTTCGAGAGGCTGAAACGACATGCGAAGTGGCTCGCTTGAAAGCCCAATGAGTACATTTGTACTCCTTGGTGATACCGCTCCGGATTATGGCCTACGAAGACCAGCACCGAGATCTCTTGTGCCGTCATCGCACACCCGTCCGTAGGATCTTAGGCAAGCGGTTCTCCACGCGATCCAGTTCAGTGATTTTGTCAGTAAGCTCGCTTCGTCTGTTCCGCTTGGCCGGCCCTGAAAAATCCGTAAGAATGTCATTTGGCCATTATCCACAGTATGGAACACTCATATGCCACGGAAACGAAAAGGGAGCGGCGGCGGGCCGATCGCTCTATATGCCCTGTTATTCGTCGTTGCCCTCTTGGCCCAAGTTCCCAAACAGGTGTGGATTGCCCTCGGGGTGATCCTGGGAATAGGCGTACTGGTATGGGCACTCAGACGCGCTACTCAAGCAAAGCCTGACGTTCCTGAATATGATATTCCTGCTCAGACTGTTGCGTCCTCTCCACAAACACCCGCTGTAACCGCCCAGTTCAGCGCCAGCACTCACGAGCGAGGCTTCCATACCGTTCAGGTTGGCTCGACCAGAGATAGTCAGACCTACGCCATCCCAAAGCCAAGCGCGAAGCCCATGGGAGTCCGTTGGCTGGCTGAAAATGATTCCATCAACGTGGCTGGCTTGGCCATCCCCGGCGGACTGCTCTACATCACCGAGCGAGCGACACAATTCGGCCAATCTGAACCGTCCCTGATCGATGCCACGCTTCGTGTCGCGCGCTCACCGATGAACCTCACCGAGCGACAGATGCCCTACTGGCCGAGCTACCGGAGCATCACGCCCGAGGCGCGGCGAGCGTACCTGCAATGGTTGGCAGGAGGTCGTCGCCAGCCTGCTGATGCGGGTTACGTGTTCCTGTTTTTCTATGGGCTTGAACGCCGCACGCTGATCGATGCACCAAGCGACCCTCAGGCCATGGCTGAAATCCCGGCCATCAAGGCCGAAGTCAAGCGTTTACTTGGCCTTTACGGCGACAACAATTCCTTCCGCGGATACGCCACTCGCTTCCTCGCTCATGTCGATGCGGGTTCTGTTCAACCTCAGAGCTACATGAGTGAACCCACCGCCAGCGCCGCAGATGGGTATGAGCTGCCCATGTCCCTACGCGTTGCGCTGGGACAGATGGCCGTGGACAAGTATCCGCTTAATCCGAGCTGGGCATTGGCCTGGGCGCTTGCGGAGCCAAACATTCCCAGGCGCACTCCCGTGACCAGGTGCCCGGAGCAATTCGCAGCACTCTTTAAAAACGAATTCGCGAAGCGCTACCCCAACGGCATTGTGCTTCCTCAGAACAAGACCAAGCTGAAGATTGCCTATCGCCCTGCTTCGGCCGGGTTGAGCATCCCGGCAGTGGCCTTAGGTGACCTTCCTGATGTCGCGGCGACTTCAGGAACGCGTAACAAGCTGCAGGTCATTGTAGAGGACTGCACCACCGTACTCGATGCTTACAGTCGGTATCTGGGGCGCAATCCAGACGCCGAGGATAGCCTGGAAGCCATCCTCCAGTTGCCAACCGAACTCTGGCCTGCTGATGCGAAATCGGAACTCGAACAGTTGGAGCAACGCGTCGGGGGCGAAACCCTCTGCATGAGTTTCGGTGAGCTGGCAGGCCGATTCAAATCCGCCGGCGCCCTCTCTCGCGACAAAGTCGTAGCACTAGCCCGCGCTCTGGAAAGCAAGCGAATTGGACTGGAGCCCGATGTCCTTTCCGGCAGCCGTACGCCCAAGGCAGAAGACACCATCGCGCTGTTCGCCTCGGACTCTGACGAAGGCACGCTTCGCGCTACGGATGCCTACAGCGCCGCAGCAGTGACGTTAGACCTGGCCAGTGCAGTCGCAGCTGCAGACGGTGACACCTCGCTTGAGGAAATCAGCCTACTATCTGGGCACATTGACTCGTGGGATCACCTTTGCGTCGCGCATCGCAAACGCCTGAAAGCGCACCTCCAAATTCAGCTGAAGCAACCGCCCACGCTGGCCAGTCTCAAGAAGAAGCTTGAACCCTTGACCCTCGAGGCCAAACGAAAAATTGCCAGCTTCCTGGCCCATTTGGCACATGCGGATGGCGAGGTGACGCCGCAGGAAGTGAAGCTGCTTGAACGCGTTTACAAAACGCTCGCCCTCGATCCGCAGTGCGTCTATAGCGATCTCCATAGTGCAGCCGTTCGCCCCTCCCAGGTTGTGGAGGCAATGACTTCGACCGCCACGTTGGCGACTGCGGCCGAAGCTTCAGAAGGCATTGGTTCAGGCTTCGCACTGGACATGGGCAAGGTCGCTCGTTTGCAACAAGAAACGGCAGAGGTGTCGGCGCTTCTGGCCAGCGTCTTCAATGAAGAGTCTCCCACCGAAACATCTGGCGCCTTGGAACCAGAAGCGCCCCAAGAACAGGAAGGCAGCAGCGCCGAACAGCTTGCTACCGTTCATGGTTTGGACGTCGAGCATTCTGCGTTCCTCCGCCTGTTGGTTTCTCGGACTGAATGGAGCCGCGCTGAGCTGGAAGACGCAGCCAGCGATATGGAACTGATGCTGGATGGCGCCCTGGAACGGATCAACGACACAGCGTTTGAGCTGTTCGACATGCCCGTGACTGAAGGCGATGATCCCATCGAAATCAACCCCGAAATTCTGGATGAATTAGCCCTATGAGTAAAATACGAGCCAAGGATCGCGACGCGGTCATTCAATCGCTGCGTGCGGGTGTTGTGCCCCGTGTAGGGCAGCACCTTATCCAGGTAGGTCGGGCGGGTGAACTCGACTCACTGCTCAAGGATGTGGATCGTCTCGCGGATGGCGGCTCCGCATTCCGCGTCGTCGTTGGCGAGTATGGCGCGGGTAAAACCTTCTTCCTCAACCTGGTTCGCGGCATCGCAATGGAGCGCAAGCTCGTCACCATGCACGCCGATTTGAATCCTGATCGTCGTCTTCATGCATCCGGCGGTCAGGCGCGCTCCCTTTACTCCGAACTGGCCAAGAACATGGCCACGCGCACCAAACCCGATGGCGGAGCGCTCCAGGGTATCGTTGAGAAATTCATCTCACAGGCTAAAACGGAAGCCAAGGCCAAAGGTGTTGAGAGCGAGGTGGTCATTCGTGAGTACCTGGCGGAGCTCACCGAGATGGTCAACGGATATGACTTTGCCGACGTCATTGCTGCCTATTGCCGCGGTTTCGAGGAAGGCGATGAGCAGCTCAAAGCTGATGCCATCCGCTGGCTGCGTGGGGAATTCTCCACCAAGACCGACGCCCGGGCTGCGCTCGGTGTGCGTACGATCGTCGACGATGCCTCCGTCTACGACCAGTTGAAATTGCTGTCCAGGTTTGTGCGCCTGGCCGGCTTCGGCGGCTTGATGGTCTGCCTGGATGAATTGGTCAACCTGTACAAGCTGGCAAACACCCAGGCCCGCAACGCCAACTACGAACAGATTCTGCGCATACTCAATGATTCGCTGCAGGGGTCGGCTGAAGGCCTGGGCTTTGTCTTGGGAGGCACACCAGAGTTTCTGATGGACACGCGCCGGGGACTCTACAGCTACCCTGCCCTGCAATCGCGCCTCGCGGAAAACAGCTTTGCGAAGTCTGGCCTGGTTGACCTTTCTGGGCCTGTCATTCGGCTCAGCAGCCTGACCCCTGAAGACTTCTACGTGCTGCTGCAGAAGCTGCGCAATGTCTATGCCTTCGGCGAACCTGAGAAGTTCTTGCTGCCGGACGAAGCCATCCCAGCGTTTATGGCGCATTGCAACCAGCGCTTGGGCGAGGCCTATTTCCGGACGCCGCGCACGACCATTACGGCTTTCATCAACCTGCTTGCGGTGATCGAGCAGAACCCTACAGCGGACTGGCGTACCTTGCTGGGCGCCGTGGAGCTGACCAAGGATGAGGCTGGCCAACAGGATCTTGAAGTTGAGGCCGACGATGAGCTCGCCAGCTTCAAGCTCTGACTCTTGTTCGTTTGAGCGTCTTCATCCCGAGGTTCAGCAGTGGGTCTGGTCACAGGGATGGACATCGCTACGTGATGCCCAGGAGTGGGCGGTACCGGCGTTGGTGGGCGCTGATCGCGATGTGATCATTGCGGCGTCCACCGCGGCAGGCAAAACGGAGGCTGCATTCCTCCCTATCCTGACCAACCTCCTCAACGATCGAGAGCCCGCCGGCGCGGTGCTGTATATCAGCCCACTCAAGGCACTGATCAATGACCAATGGGACAGGCTCAGTCGGCTGTGCGATCGGCTAGAGCTGCCCGTCGTTGCCTGGCATGGTGATGTGGCAGCAAGTAAGAAACAACGGTTCCTGAAATCGCCTGAGGGCATCCTGCTGATCACGCCGGAGTCCCTCGAAGCCCTCTTCGTAAACAGGGGCTCGAGTTTACCTGGGGCTTTTCAGAACCTGCGCTACATCGTAGTCGATGAGCTCCATGCCTTCATTGGCAGCGAGCGCGGTAAGCAATTGCAATCGCTTATGGAACGGGTTGAGATCGTTGTGGGCAGGGCCCTGCCTCGGGTAGGGCTTTCTGCAACGCTTGGCGAGATGTCACTGGCCCGAAAGTTCCTGAGGCCTGTTCGCCCTGATGACATCACCGTCATCGAGTCGAAATCTTCTGGCCAGGAGCTCCAGGTGCAGGTACGCGGCTACATCGAACAGCCGATGCAACAGGTGGTGGCGCAAGACCCTGGGAAAGCGTCAACAGATGAAAACGCCGAGCAGGAGGATACTTCTGGTACCAAGGTGGCAATTGCCAGCCACCTGTACAAGGTGTTGAGGGGGCACAATAACCTGATCTTCCCCAACAGTCGCCAGGAGGTTGAATGGTTTGCCGATCGTCTGCGCTCACTGTGCGAGAACGATGGAGTGCCCAACGAGTTCTGGCCGCACCACGGTAGCCTGTCCAAGGAGCTGCGTCAGGATGCCGAGCGCGCGTTGAAGGCCGGAGACCCTCCAGCTTCTGCCGTATGCACTACAACCCTTGAGCTGGGTATCGACATCGGTAACATCAGGACGGTCGCACAGATCGGCTCCCCACCCTCCGTGGCCAGTCTCAGGCAACGGCTTGGCCGCTCAGGTCGTCGACCCGGTGAGCCTGCCATGCTGAGGGTGTACTGCCGAGAGCGCCCCTTAACGGATCATTCCGACCTCTCCGATCAGTTGCGTGAAGGCCTTGTCCAAACGGTCGCCATGATCCGCTTGCTGATCAGTGGTTGGTTTGAGCCGCCTCGCTCGGGCGGCTTGCACGCCTCTACACTGGTGCAGCAGTGCTTGTCCTCGATTGCTCAGCTCGGCGGTGCCTCGGCGGCGCAACTATGGGGAAATCTCATAGCAAGCGGCAGTTTTGCAAGCGTCACCAAGCCGGATTTCCTGTCTTTGCTCAAGGGTATGGGTGAGAAGGAGTTGATCGTGCAGGACAGTTCCGGACTCCTGTTGCCAGGTGAGCTCGGGGAGCGGTTGATCAACCACTATGAGTTCTACACCGCCTTCACGAGTGATGAAGAGTTTCGTTTGCTGAGGGATGGCAAACCACTTGGCTCGCTGCCCGTCAGCAAACCCCTGATCAAGGGGCAACGCATCATTTTTGGCGGCAAACGCTGGCAGGTTCAGGATGTCGATCTTGAAGCGAAGGTGATCGTGGTCACACCGGCGCGGGGCGGCGAGCCTCCTCAGTTTGATGGGCTTGGTGCCCGGGTAGATGATCGTGTCAGGCTTGAGATGCGAAACGTGTTGATGGAAACCACATCCTGTCCCTTCCTGGACAAACACGCTCAAGCGCTCCTAGACGAGGCTCGGAGTAACTTCCGCGCTATCGGGTTGGGTGACGCAGCGATAATTGGCTCTGCCAGCGTAAGCCATGTGGCAACCTGGCGAGGGGATTACACTAACGATGCGCTGGCCTTGTTGTTCAGGCATGTGGGCATTCAGTGTGAAAACACCGGGCTATTCCTGGAAGTTGCATTCGGCGCGGAGGACACATTGCGAGCGTTGCGCGTGGTCGGTCAAATGGATATCTCGAACGTAGAGCCGATCTTGGAAAATGTCGAAAATATGATCCGAGAGAAATGGGATTGGGCCCTTCCCCGCTCGCTCCTCATGAAGTCGTTTGCCTCAAGCCATCTTGATTTCCAGGCTGCGGTTTTAACAGCGCGAATTCTTTGCGAGGATGCGTAGGGAGGGGCGATCGGCGCGGTTGAGCCCGGCCCGTTCCGCCCTGGCTCAGGCAATCGGATAACGCTTGAACAGATCCGTCTGCTCCAGGCGGGCCGCATGGGCATTGAGGGCCGGGAAATCGCTCGCCTTGACTACGTTGGGCAGCATCGACTGCATGAACGACCAGGCCACCGCACTGGTGACCCCGGCCTGGTCCGGACGCAGGCCGTGCGACGCCTGCGCCGCCCACTGCTTATCCAACTCAGTGCACGCCGCCAGCAGCTGACGGGTGACGCGTTCAACCCAGGGCTGATGAACCTTTTCCGCCGGTCGAAGCTTATGTTCATAGACGATCTGCACCGTCTTCTCGCATGCCGCCAACGCCAGCCCCACTCTACTCAGAGCCCCGGCCAACGCCTGCGGTTGGCTTGGCAATAACTTGCTCTGGGGTGTGCTGAGGCTCTCGAAATAATCGATGATCAACGTCGAGTCCATCAGTACGCAGCCGTCATCGAGCAGCAGAGTCGGCGCTTTGACCACCGGATTGACCCTGGAAAACGCTTCGAACGTGCTAAACACCGACAGTGGGTCATGTTCAAACTCGATACCCAGAAGGTCCAGGGAAATAGCTACCCGGCGAACGTAAGGTGAATCCAGCATCCCAATGAGTTTCATCGATAGTCTCCTTGATTGATGGTGACCGCTAACACCGTTATCCGACGTTTGAACAGCCGAGGCAGCGGCCATGTGAACGGATGAGCTTCGCACACATCGTCTATGGCGCCGGCCGGCTTTCCAGCCGAAGACTTTACCGTCCCTTACATTAATGAGAGCCTTGCCACTTATAAATCAGTTTTTTTTGCCGATATTTGTAAGGGCTGCTTACATGTCGAATCTACCCCCGATCACCTGCCTACGCTGCTTCGAGTCGGTTGCGAGGCTGGGCAGCGTTACCGCAGCTGCCAAGGAACTGCACGTCACCCACTCAGCCATCAGCCAGCAAATCAAGGTGTTGGAACACATGATCGGCGTCACCCTGTTCGTCCGTGAGGGGCGGGGCCTGCGGGTGAGTGAGGACGGAAGACTGTATGCCTTGCAGATTCGCGAATCGTTGGGCGCAATTGCCGAAGCCACGCGGCTGATCAAGATACAACCGAAATCAACGGAACTGGTGGTCGCCGTTCTCCCTTCGTTCGGTTTCAGCTGGTTGTTGCCCCGCTTGCCACGTTTCCAGCAATTACAGCCGCATATCAGCGTCCGGCTGCAGGCCAGTCTCGCGCTATCTAACCTGGCGCGGGAATCTGTCGACGTCGGGATCCGCATGGGCAAGGGCGACTGGGATGGGGTGGAGCAGCACTTGCTCTTTCATGACGAGACGCTGGTGGTTGCCGCCCCGCACTTCAACGGTGGGGTGCACCCTCAGACCCCTGAAGAGATCATCGGCAGCAACATAATTTTCAACATGGAATCTTGGCAACCTTGGTGTCAAGCCGCTGGGCTGGATAGGGAAGTGCCGCGCATCGGCCTGTGCAGCAACGACTCCAACTTGGTACTCCAAGCCGTACGTTTGGGCCAGGGGATCGCCCTGGAGCGCCGCAGCCTTGTGCACGACGCCATTCAACGAGGGGAGTTGGTGCAACTCTCCCCCGTGATCGCGCCCTATCCCTACCCCTATTGGCTGGTATTGCCCAACCGTGAGCGTTCGGAAACAAAGCAGCAAGTGTTCTCGAGTTGGCTGAAACACGAGGTCGCTGAATATCTGAACGAACAGGATCATGGCAGCAAGCAGCGTCGACCAGCCCACCTCACCCGCCCTGCCGAGCGCGATGCAAGCCTTTAAACCTTGACCGGCGTTCTGGTTTTCCAGAGTGACAGCAACACGCCGCCAATCAGTAGGCCAATTGTAACGCTTAAAGAAATTTCGGCAGGCACCTTGCCAACAAGGTCGTGCAGGAATATTTTCGCGCCTATGAAAACCAGTACCAGCGCCAAGGCGTATTTGAGATAGGCGAAGCGGCTTATCATCGCAGCCAATGCAAAATACAGTGCGCGCAAACCGAGTATCGCGAAAATGTTCGACGTATAGACAATGAAGGGGTCCTGCGTGATGGCAAAGATCGCTGGCACACTGTCAACCGCGAACACCAAGTCGGCGCACTCAATCAGAATCAACGCGAGAAACAGCGGCGTCACCCATATTACCCGCCTGCCGGAGCCATCAGGTATACGGACCAGGAAATGCTGACCGTGCAACTCGTCAGTCACGCGTAGATGACTGCGCAGATACTTGACGAAGCGATTGTTTTCCAGGTCGGGCTCATGGTCCACTCGAGCGAACAGCATTTTCACACCCGTGAATACCAGGAAGGCGCCGAAGCAGTAAAGAATCCAACTGAACTGTGTAATCAGCGCCGCGCCCAGGCCTATCATGATGGCCCTCAATACAATGACACCCATGATCCCCCAGAACAGCACTCGGTGCTGAAATTCTCTGGGAATGGCAAGAAAACTGAAAATGAGGGCAATAACGAACACGTTGTCCATGGACAACGACTTCTCGATCAGAAAGCCAGTCACATAGTCCATGCTTGCGTCGCTGCCTTTCTGGAAATAGACCCAGACTGCAAATAGCAGGCCCATGCTGATGTAGCCAGCTGACAGGAGCAGGCTTTCCTTGACACCGATTTCTCGATTCCCACGATGGAGAACCCCTAGGTCAAGCGCCAGCAGCGTCAACACGACAGCGAAAAATGAAAGCCACAGCCAGAGATCAGTGCCAAGCACGTCTTGGGAGAGATACGTATTAAGGGCAGACATGAGCCCCTCCTATATAGTCGTAGTTTAACAACTATGACTCCGACATGGCGGCTACTTACCGTCAGAGGGGCCCGGCGTCACACCATCAGATTTTATCCAGCGTGAAAATGTTGCAAGGGGGAAAATTTTGCTATTTGTTTCTTCTGTGACTTCAGTTTCCGAACGCCATGACAATGGCACTCAATACCAGACACAAGCTCGCCACGACCGTCAAACGTACCCGCATAGGCATATACCAGCCGGGCATGAAGTTGGCCAGTTTACGGTCTTGCCAAAAGTGCACGGTAAATCCTGAAGCCAGTACCCAACAGCCCCATGACACCGGTAACAACATGGCAACCCAGCCGATCAGGGCTGGCATGACACTCCACACAAGCCGCTGTTGTCGCTCAATAGCAGGCAAGGCTGGCAACGTCATCGCGAAACCCCAATGCAGGGCCCCGACAAAACTCAGTATCACGGCCCCATAGCCAACCAACGCTTCAGCCAGGTTATCTCGATACTCACCGCCAAAACAAACCAGCAGTGCCAGACCCAGAAATGGAAGCAAGCCACCGTAGCCCAGGATCGTAAAGCGGCTCGGAGATAACGTATCGAACACTGAACCCATGGGTGCGCCCTCCTCCACGACTCAAAACCAAACTTCAGGTGTGTCGGCCAATCAGCGTGAGGAATTCATGCCGCGTCGTTGGCGAGTCTCTGAATTCGCCTAGCATGACCGAGGAAATCATCACCGAGTTCTGCTTTTCCACACCACGCATCATCATGCACATGTGCTTGGCTTCGATGACCACCCCAACCCCTGCCGCATCGGTCACTTCCTGCATGGCACAGGCAATCTGCCTGGTCAGGTTTTCCTGGATCTGCAAACGGCGGGCAAACATGTCCACCAAGCGCGCTACTTTGGAAAGCCCTAGTACTCGCCCTGTTGGCAGGTACGCGACATGTGCCTTCCCAATAAACGGCAACATGTGGTGCTCGCATAACGAGTACAGTTCAATGTCGCGAACGACAACCATCTCGTCATTCTGGCTTTCGAACAGCGCCCCGTTGACGATCTCACCCAAGCTCTGGGTATAGCCATTGCATAGGTATTGCATCGCTTTGGCAGCACGCTGAGGCGTATCCAGGAGCCCTTCGCGCTGCGGGTTTTCACCCACGCCAACAAGGATCTCACGATAGTGTTCGGCTAGCGAATGTGACATTTGGAGGCCTCACCTTTGCAACGTTGCCCGCCATCGGGATGGGGTAACCAGGCCAGACTTGGCCTCAAGCGACAGAACAATTTGTAAAGAACCGAAAGCACTGGACGCAACGGGCGCCACGCCAAGGGTGCTGCCCAAAGGCCCAAACTGGCAGCACGCCAAGCCCACAGGGTCGCGTCCAAGCCGGTGACCCATTGCCCGTTCGCGAACCTTGCGTGCAAACAGGACCGTAGTTGCTCCATCGTCCGGCCCAGAGGAGTGGGATCGAATTCATCGCTGTCGATATCAACCAGGATGAGCTTTGCTGCCGTGCAACGCCTGCGCAGAAATGCGACCTCCCTGGCACACAATGGGCAGGCCCCGTCAAAGTAAAGCGTCAGAGGCCACTCGCAATACATGTACAAAACCTCATTCATGTACAGGTTTCTGTACAAGTTAGCTGAAGCAATAAAATACGCAATAGGCAAGGTGGTTGCGACGGCCGCAGAATGCCCTAACTCAGACACCCTTCGAGCGCCAGCGCATTTCCAAGCGCAGCACCCGAAGCCGTGTTGTCGAAGACGCACCATGTAGCCGCACCGGCAGCGTGGCTGCGCCGCAGCCGTGCAGCCAGCTGTTGCAGGTATTGTTGGGAATACTCGCTGCGGTAGATGCGCGGTTCGCCGTGCAGGCGCCAGTAGACCAAGCCTCGCCAGCCCGCGGGTTGTGCGTCGGCGCCAAAACGCGAAGGGCTCGCCGCCACTTGAGCGATATGCAAGTCGACCAGCATCGACTGCGCCGCTTGCCAACTGGCGTGCCTGGGTTCGACCGCCACCGGCCCGGCATGGCGCTGGCGCAGGCGTTCAAAGAAACGCCGGTCCCGGCCATCATCATGGGCCAGCGATGGCGGTAATTGTACGAGCAGGCAGCCAAGGCGGTCACCCAGGTGTTGGCATTGCCCAAGAAACGCATCAAGCGCTGCCTCAAAGCGTTCCAGTTGCAACTCGTGGGTGATGTGCTTGGGTAGCTTCACCGCAAAGCGGAAATCCGCTGGTACAGCGCAAGCCCAACGGGCATAGGTCGCCGGCAGGTGCGGCCGGTAGAACGAGCTGTTGATCTCGACGGCACCCAACCGCGCGGCGTAGCGCTGCAGGTGGCTGCCCTGCTGCGGGAACGCCTCGGCATACTGGCGCGGCAAGCTCCAGCCCGCGCATCCCACGTGGATCATCATGGCACTCCATGGATCGCCGTTGCTGTAATGGAGTCGCCAGGTGCACTTGTCGTTCCATGGACGCTACCCTCGGCGCGCTGGCTCACCTAGCGATCACTCAGCATGCCGCCGTGCGGTTTTTGAAATTCGATCGACCTATGGCGCCGTCAGGGCATCCCATGAAAAGACCGTCATATCAATCCAGTCACCCAGGAGACCCACTGCTCATGAATGACCGCCTGATAGCCCTGTTCACCGAGACTACCTTGTTCGGCATCTCCATACTCAATTGGCTGCTGGCCATGGTGGTGGCCATCGCGACTTTCCTGGTCGCCCGCGCCGCCATCAGCTTCCTGCTGCACCGCATCCGGCGCTGGGCCGAACACGACGGCGTGCTCAGCCATGTGCTGGCCAAGGTGCTGGCCGGCACCAGCAATTCCCTGCTACTGCTCGCGTCCTTGCTGGTAGGCCTGAGCATGCTCGACCTGCCCGAGCGCTGGCTGACACGGGTCAGCAGCCTGTGGTTCGTGGTCGCCGCCCTCCAAATCGGGCTGTGGGCCAACCGCGCCATCGGCCTGGGGCTGGATCGCTACTTCGCGGGTCAACGCACCGATGGTCTTACCCAGGCCAGCGCACTGGCCACCCTGTCGGCGTGGGGGGCGCGGGTGCTGCTGTGGTCGGTGGTGGTACTGGCGATGCTGTCCAACCTGGGCGTCAACATCACTGCGTTCGTCGCCAGCCTCGGCGTCGGCGGTATCGCCGTGGCGCTGGCCGTGCAGAACATACTCGGCGACCTGTTCGCCTCCCTGTCAATCGCCGTGGACAAACCCTTCGAGGTCGGCGACTTCATCGTCATTGGCCCGTTGGCCGGCACCGTTGAACATGTGGGCTTGAAAACCACACGCATCCGCAGCCTGGGTGGCGAGCAGATCGTCATGGCCAACGCCAGCATGATCAGCAGCACGATCCAGAACTACAAACGCCTGCAGGAACGCCGCATTGTGTTTGAGTTTGGCCTGTCCTACGACTCGCCCACCGAGGCAGTGAAAAAAGCCCCTGGCATCGTTGAGGAGGCTATCAAGGCGCAATCGCAGGTGCGCTTCGACCGTGCTCATTTGCGTGGTTTTGGCAAGGAAGCGTTGGAGTTCGAGTGCGTATACATCGTCCAGGACCCAGGCTACAACCTGTACATGGACATCCAGCAGGCGATCAACTTCCACCTGCTCGACCGCTTCTCCAAAGTGGGCGCCAAGTTCGCGGTACCGGTGCGGGCGATCAAGGTCACCGCATTGCCGCAAGAAGCCAACTTGTCGGTGCCAGCGCGCGAGGGCCTGGGCATCAGGGGCGCGTGAGCGCCCACCCCATTCGCCCCCCGTTGCGTGCGCGGGGTCCCAGCCGCCCCTTGAATCGCTTCGAACTTAGAGGCTCCCCAGTACTCGTAGCGTTTAGACACACTGAATGGCAAGGCGAGGTCGACATGAAGATGATCCATGGCACATCACATTTTCGGCCCTATACCTCTGCAGCGGGCGGCTGGGGGTCGGCTCACTCCGTGCTGAATATCCTTTGGCGCGAGCAGGCACTGATCAAAGGCACAACCGCCCTGCTCAAGCTGAACAAGCCCAAGGGTTTCGCCTGCGTGAGCTGTGCCTGGGCCAAGCCAGGCGACCCTCATGCCCTGGAATTTTGCGAGAATGGTGCCAAGGCCACGGCATGGGAATTGACGTCACGACGCACCTCGCCCGATTTCTTCAGGGCCCACTCCTTGACCGAGTTGCGCGGCTGGTCGGACTTCGAGCTGGAGCAGCATGGCCGGTTAACCCACCCAATGCGTTACGACAAGCACACTGATCGCTACCAGGTCGTGACCTGGGAGCAAGCCTATGAAGCCATCGGCGCGCAGTTGCGCGCGCTCAGCCCCGACGAAGTCGTTTTTTATGCATCAGGGCGCGCATCGCTGGAAACATCGTTCATCTACCAGTTGTTCGCCCGTGCCTATGGCACGAACAATCTTCCCGACAGTTCCAACATGTGCCACGAAAGCACCTCGGTTGGCCTGCAGGAAAGCATCGGGGTCCCGGTTGGCACGGTCTCACTGGCCGATTTCGAGCATACCGACTGCATTCTGTTCTTCGGGCAAAACGTAGGTAGCAACAGCCCGCGCATGCTTCACCCGCTTCAGGAGGTGCGCAAGCGCAACGTCCCGATCATCACCTTCAACCCGATCCGGGAACGTGGTCTGGAGCGCTTTGTAAACCCCCAGTCCCCCACTGAAATGCTCGGTCCGCAATCCACAGTCATCAGCACTCAATACCACCAAGTGGCCATCGGCGGTGACACCGCTGCCGTCATGGGGATGGCCAAGGCGCTACTGGAAATGGAGGAAAGGGCCAAAAGCAACGGCGAGCCGCCGGTGCTCGATCACGATTTTCTCGCACAACATACGGACGGCCTGGGCCAGTTCATGGAGCGTGTGCAGCAATACACATGGGCTGAACTGGAGCGACGGTCCGGCCTGAGCCGAAGCGCGATGGAGGCCACGGCCACCGTTTATGCGCGCAGCGAGAAAGTGATGATCGTCTATGGCATGGGCATGACCCAGCACCGGCACGGGGTAGCCAACGTGCAGATGCTGGTCAATCTGCTCTTGCTGCGCGGGAATATCGGCAAACCAGGGGCCGGTATCTGCCCGGTCAGAGGGCACTCGAACGTACAGGGCCAACGCACGGTAGGCATCACCGAGGACCCTGCGAAAGTACCCGGGGAGAAGATCGAGTCGCTGTTCGGCTTCAAGATTCCGGAGCACAAGGGTCTGGCGACGGTCGACACCTGCGAGGGCGTTCTCAATGGCAGTGTGAAGGGGTTCATCGGGCTTGGCGGTAACTTTCTGCGTGCCGTGCCCGATACCAGCCGGGTGGAACCCGCCTGGGCCCAGCTCAGCCTCAGTGTACAGATCGCGACCAAGCTCAATCGCACCCACCTGGTCCCTGGTGAAAGCACCTGGCTGCTGCCCTGCCTGGGCAGGATCGAGATCGACCGGCAGCTTGGGGTCGAACAAACCTACACCACTGAAGACAGCACCGGCTGCATCCGCGCCTGGCGCGGCCACGCCGAACCCGCAGGAGAGCAGCTGCGCTCGGAGTTGGCGATCATCGCAGAGTTGGCCCGGGCGACGCTGGGCGACACGGTCGCCATTCCCTGGGCGCACTGGAAGCACGACTATGCCCTGGTTCGCGAAGCCATCAGCAAGGTTTATCCAAGTATTTTCCATGACTTCGAGACGCGGATGTGGGAGCACGGCGGGTTCCATCGCCCGCTGGGCGTGTCAAAGCGGCAATGGGCTACGCCTTCAGGGAAGGCGCAGTTCATTACCCCAGGCACGCTGGATGAAGACGACGACGTGCTGACGGGCGAAGCCGGCCGTGATGTCCTGCAACTGATGACGTTGCGCAGCAATGACCAGTTCAACACCACCGTGTACGGTTACGACGATCGTTTCAGGGGCGTAAAGGGCACGCGCAAAGTGGTGTTCCTCAACCGCAACGATATCGTCCGCCTGGGCTTCGTGCCGGGGGGTTGGGTTCGCTTGCGTACAGCTGTGGAACCGACAGTTCGCCGCGAGGCGGGCCCTTTTCAGATTATCGCCTATGACATACCGGTGGGCTGCGCCGCCGCTTACTACCCCGAGGCCAATGCGCTCGTGCCCCTGTGGCACCATGCCAAGCGGAGCAAAGTGCCCGCCGCCAAAGCGGTGCCTGTCATTCTCTTGCATGCTTGGCCAGATGCTGAGGATCTTGCGCGCGCCGTGCCGGAAGCAGATCAGGTCGTCTAGGCAGGTTTCGCACTCCTGATACCGGTGCCCCTGTCCTACAACACCTTCGGCTTTCGTGTATCCAGCGGTAAACATTCATGCCAGGAATCAGCATTGAGTAGGGTTGCCGCGCCCGAAGGGCATACACCCAACCACCACTGAATCGGTTGGTCTGAACTTTGCCCGCCCTACTGCCTTCCCCTGCATACACCCCATTTTCTGTAATGCAGGAGCAAGACCATGAGAGCACTGACTTATCACGGCGCCAATGATGTCAGGGTCGACACTGTCCCTGACCCTGTTCTCCAGGCCCCAGACGACATCATCCTGAGGGTGACCGCTACCGCAATCTGCGGATCAGACCTTCACCTCTATCGAGGCAAGATCCCGGAAACGGAACATGGCGACATTTTCGGCCACGAATTCATGGGCATCGTGGAGGACGTCGGCAGGGGCGTAACGAACCTGCAGGTTGGCGACCGCGTAGTGATTCCATTTGTGATCGCTTGCGGAAGTTGCTTCTTCTGCCAGCACGATCTATTCGCCGCCTGCGAAACGACCAATACCGGCCGCGGATCGATCATCAATAAAAAGGCCATCCCACCCGGCGCAGCGCTGTTTGGATACAGCCACTTGTATGGCGGAATCCCAGGAGGCCAAGCCGACTATGTCAGGGTGCCCAAAGGCAACGTCGGTCCATTCAAAGTGCCTACGACCCTTGCAGATGACAAGGTCCTGTTTCTTTCCGATATTCTGCCTACCGCCTGGCAAGCGGTCATGAACGCGCAGATCGGCCAAGGTTCATCGGTGGCGATCTATGGCGCAGGGCCGGTAGGGCTGCTGAGTGCCGCCTGCGCGCGAATGCTTGGCGCTCACACCGTGTTCATGGTCGACGACAATGACTATCGCCTGGCCTACGCCCAGGACGCCTACGGTGTCATCCCGATCAACTTCCAGAATGATGACGACCCGGCCGATAGCATCATTCGCCAGACGCCCGGAATGCGTGGCGTGGACGCGGTCATCGACGCCGTGGGGTTTGAAGCCAAAGGCAGCACTACAGAAACCGTGATGACGGCCTTGAAACTCGAAGGCAGTAGCGGCAAGGCCCTGCGCCAGAGCATTGCAGCTGTGCGTCGTGGTGGCATCGTCAGCGTGCCCGGGGTGTACGCGGGCTTCATCCACGCGTTCATGTTCGGTGATGCCTTCGACAAGGGCCTGACCTTCAGGATGGGGCAAACCCATGTGCAAAAATATCTGCCCGAGCTGCTTGAGCATATCGAAGCAGGCCGCCTGCAGCCCGAGCTCATTGTCACCCACCGCCTTGCATTAGAGGAAGCGGCCATGGGCTACAAGCTGTTCGACCAGAAAGAGGACAACTGCCGCAAGGTGATCCTTGTTCCAGGCGCGGCACCTGGCACATTGGGCCCTGACTACGTATAAACTTCACGGAGCTCGCACCATGATCGATCAAACGACAGGTATGAAGCCAGGTGAACGGTATTGCGTTGAAAACATCGAGCGCGCCCACTCTTTCACCGGCTTTTTTTTGGACGGCAAGTATTACCTCGGCCCAGAGCTTTTGACGGCTGTCGGCTGGCTGGAGGGTGACCGGTTCATCTACGATAATCTCGATGCTGCAGGGGAGCCTATTTTCCCTGGGCGGGTAGCCGGCACTATCAGCAACTTGACCTTGAACCTGGTGGACGGTACATCCCTTCAGCTCTCACCTATCGCGGCCGATCAGCCCATCACGGCGCCGACACACGGCGCCGTTTCCTCTGCCGCGCAGCCACAGCCGTTGAGCCGCTCCCCTATCAAAGGCTCGCTGCAGCCAAGTGTATTGGGTGGTTGCAAAACCTCGAAAGACAAAGCCGTCTTGTTGCTGAGTGCAGCGGTTATCGGGCTGCTCGCTGGGGTTGTGGTGGGCCATTTCCAACGCCGAGACAGGTGAACGATGCCTTGGGCCATTGGGCGATTGGCTGGCAGATGCCGCCTGGGTTGCGCTTCGCAAGCAACCCAGGCCTTCTGATGGCCACCGGGTCGGTCCGGTCGTCATCTGCACCTGCGTCTGATCATCGCCAGAGGCTCATCAAGGCGCCGTAGCGCGCTGGGGTGAGAATGGTCGTAATCGGCTCAAAACGATAGGCCATCGTCCTCGATGTCCTCTTCAGCCTCTGCGGCATCGGTGGCATCAGCGTCATTCAATGGCGGGGAACTCGGCTTTTCCGGATCGTTGATGAACGGCACTCCACTCGGTCCGTGCTCTTCATGACCTTCGGTTTTGGGTTGCATGGCAAAGCCTCCAGGCAATGGGGGATAGCTGTAGGTGGCATACCACCTACAGCGGTCTGCTACTCATGCGTGTGAGGGGTGAGGTGCGGCAAAAATTCAATTGGGAAGCCAGCCATCCCGCTACGACCCCCGCAGACGAAATGGCCCATGGCTCAATAACCAAGCTGACCGCCGCTACCGTCATCAAAGGACAATGTACTGATTCCGTCGGCGTAACCCGGCATGCGGCCCCTCGACAAGGTGCACGAAACGCCCGCCCACTTGGTCGATGGGCAGGCAGTCGTCGACATCCAGAACTGCATCATTGTGAGCTTGCGACCAATGCGCCATGGCCTGTTTCTTGCCCTTCGCCATGGCCTCTCGTTTGTCCTTCGCGACCACCAGCAGATACTCGTGCGCCTCGCCAAAAGCCTGGGCGTCGTAGCCGCCCAGGTTGATAAAATAGAGCCGCAGGGATTCAGGCGAAGGCGCCAGCGGGCTGAGCTCGATGCGCCAGTTGTCTACCCCATCGACCGCCATCCAGGCATCGATGTGCACGCCTTTGGGGCTGCCAAACCAACCGCCCCGTAGTTGCGGGTATGCCTGCTCCAGCGTATCCGCGGCTGCAAACACAATGTCGTGAACCTCAATCTTTGCCTGGGGGTGTTTGCCCCCAAGCAGCACCACGAAAAGCATCTAGTCGTCCACCCTGGTAAAAGTTCACCGAGCCCCGGGCTCGGTATCAGATCGGTTCGGCGCTGAACGCTGGCGCCCTTCGCGGCCTTGCCCGCACGGTGGAAGGCCTTCACAGCTGCGCGACCAGCCGGTCGTACCAGGCAGCATAAGGGGTGTTAGTAGCCTTGTAGCGGTTGTAATCAGGGCTACCGTCGTCCCACCACACCGGCCCACGCTCGCCTAATGCAACCTTGGCATCATTGACCGCTGCCCGAGCCCGCCCTAACGCGGCTGCATCTTCGCAGGCCTTCGCCTGCTTCACCGCTCGCCTTGCCTCCATCAGCGCGCGCACCAGGTGCTGGCGCGCTTCGTCTGCAAGCGCAGGGTTGCTGCAGCGCCAGAGCTGGCCGTTGACGACGAAATAGCGCCCGTCCGGCGTGCGTGGGTATTTGGCGCCGGTCTGCGACCGGCTCATTTACCCGCCCGCAAAAAATCAGCCCACTTGCGCACCAGGTAATTATGCTCATCCATCACCGAGTTCCAGACCCTGATACGGCCCACACGCTCGGCGTAGGCGCCCCCTTCGCGTAGCTGCCCAGGCTCGATCAGCGGTTCGCCATCACTGCCCAGCAACTGCTCGCGGGCTGGCTTGCCCTCGTACCAGTAATCCCACTCAGCCGCCGACAGGTGATCGCGCGCGCGCAGTGGATTGGAAATGTAGAACCCTTGCCGGGCCATCATCGCGCCTGGCCAACCTGCCAACCACCAGTTCAGGTAGGCATAGGCCGCATCTTTCACCCCACCCTCAACGGCACGGGACAACGACAGGCCACCAAACCAGCCACGGTAACCCTCCCTGGGCACGGCCTGGCGGTACTGAATGCCTTCGCGGTGCAGCTGCATCAAGGCAGGCGACCAGACACTCTCGATGTGCACCTTGGGGCCCAGCATCAGCTTGCCTGCGTCGCGGTCATCAGACCAGAACGCGGCGAAATGGCCTTGGCGTTGGAGCTTGATGAGCACTGCCGCAAGCTGGTCGATCTCGTCCAGGCGCAGGTTCGCGATCACATCGAACGTGGCCAACCCCTTGGCCTGCACCGCCAGTCCCGCGTCCAGCGCCCCGATGGCTGCATCGCTCTGCAACGCCACATGCCCACACCAGTTGGGGTCAACCAACCAGGACCAGCTCTCGTTCTCGATACCGAACCCCGGCGGCAGAAGGTCCGGCCTGTAGGCAAAGCTGTCCGCGTTGTGGGTCAGCGGCAGCATGCTGATCCAGTCTGTTGGGCGGTTGGCCAGGGTCCGGTCATGCTGAACATACAGCCGGTCGCAGGGCAGGCTGCCGCCGGCCAGCTCATCCCCAGCGTGCAGCCTGCCCCGCTTGGGCAGGTCGTTGATCTCGTCCCACAAGGCGACCCGGCGGATGTCGATGGGCTGGATGGCACCGGCCGGCCAGACAAAATCCATGCTATGGAACCATTGGTCGTACAGGTCATAGCGTTCAGGGTGCATCAACGCAATGCGTTGAACGGTCTGCACGTCGTGGATCTGGTACTCGATGCGAATGCCCAGTTCTTTCTCCGCGCGCAAGCGAATGGGCTCCAGCAGCGTGACCGATGTGCCCAATACCCGCAACGTGACCGGGCCACTCATGCCGCACGCCCCAGGCGCTGCAAAAAAGCCTGGAAAGAGCGGCGCAGCAGCTGGGTATCCAGATCGCGCACGATGATCACCAGGCGCGAGCGCCGCGCCTGCCCTGGCCACTGGCGCAGATGCACAGGCGGATGCAGGCAGTGCTGTACGCCGTGAATGACGATAGGTTGTTCAGCATCGATCACATTCAAGATCCCTTTGACCCGCAGAATTCGGTCTCCGTGGCATCTTAGCAGCATCGACAACCAAACCCCGAAGGCAAGCCAGTCCAGCGGTATGTCGTACTCCAGTGCACACACCTGGGCGCCGCCGTGGTGCGGCTGCCGGGTGGGCGCAAACAGCAGCCACCTGGCGACCTCCTCATCGGGCTCCAGGCTTCTCAGCCCCTCGCCCAGAAGCTGCTCATCGCCCTGCCCGACCGTGCTCGCCAACGCGATCGATGCCGTTGGGTTGAGGGCTTGCAAGTGTGCCAGCAACGGGTCGAGCACCGCAGCGCTTACCAGGTCTGCCTTGCTCACCAGCAGCCGATCGGCAGCCGTGACCTGGCCCAGCCACTCGGGGTGAATCCGCTCCTGAAGCATGGCGTGCTGGGCGTCGACCACCGTCACCATCAGGCCCACGTGATAGCGGCCGCGCAGTTGTGGGTCTCGCTGCAGCGTGGCAAGAATGGGCGCGGGGTCGGCGAGGCCTGTGGTTTCCAGGAGCACGCGGCGGAAAGCCGGAACCTCCCCGCGCGCACGCTTGCCGTGCAGGTCGATCAGCGCTTGCTTCAGATCCCCCCTTACCGAACAGCAGACACACCCACTCGGCAGCAACACCGTGTCGGGGGCAACTTCCTGCACCAGCACGTCATCGATCCCCACCTCCCCATACTCGTTGATGAGCACCGCCGTGTCGCCCATGTCCGCATTGGCCAGCACCCGCTTGAGCAAGGTGGTTTTGCCACTGCCCAGAAAACCCGTAAGCACATTGATCTGCAGGCTCATGCCGACGCCTCCAGGTGATCGAGGATGCGCGGATCCAGGGGGTCAAGGGTGCGCCCCAGTATGCTTTCGGCGGTCTGCCAGAGCTGATCCAGGCCCGCGGCAACACCTTGCTTGCCGGTAGGGCCTTGCACCAGATACGACGCACCCTGCACGTCACTGACCTTGAGCCTGAAGGGTGCTACCACCTGATTGATCGCGGCGATGCGCCGCAAGCGCTCGCGGCGGCCGGGAAGGGTCGTGTCCAGCGGGTCGCTCCAGTGGGCGTCCTCACCGATCAGGCCGCAAAGTCCACACATGGCTCACCTCAAGGCATTACATCGCCGGAATTGGGGTTAAGGGTTTGCCCGACGAACAGGTTGCCGCCAGGCTCGCTCGCCAACAGCACGGCGATCGGTGCCACTTCTTCAGCCTTGCCGAAGCGACCCAACGGCAGTTCCTTGGCCTTTGCAACCTTCCACGCCTGGCTGATCCCCTCCACCAGCGGGGTTTCAATCGGCCCTGGCGCCACGCAGTTGACCAGTACGTTGTCCTTGCTCACCTCCAGTGCCAGCGACTTGCTGAAACCGATCACGCCGGCTTTGGCTGCCGCATAGTGCGCCAGTTGTGCACCGCCCTTGATCCCTAGCTGGGAGGCGATGTTGATGATGCGCCCCCACTGCTGCGCCAGCATGTACGGCAGCGCGCGCTGGCTTGCGACGAACACGCTGGTCAGGTCCACCCGCAGCATTTCATCCCACATTTCCTGGGTCAGGTCCACACAGGGGGCCTGGGTCAGCATGCCGGCATTGTTGACCAGCACGTCGATGCCCCCCAGCGCTGCCACGCAGGCATCTACACCGGCTTGCGCACCCTCCCGGCTACCCACATCAGCGACAGATTCGATCACCTGCGCGCCGCGGTCGCGGCATTGGTTCGCGACCACCGCCAGGCGCTGGGGGTCGCGGTCACACAACACGAGCAGCGCGCCCGCATCGGCGTAGGCATGGGCGATGGCCGCGCCGATGCCACTCCCCGCGCCGGTTATGACGGCGCGGCGGTTCTGCAATGGTTTCATGCTTGTTCTCCTCGCGGCCGCAAGGCGAGCTTGCGGCGCAGCAATTTCCTATTCAGGCCAGCGCACCGTAAGGCCGCCATCGATCACGATGCTCTGGCCGGTGATGTAGCTCGACGCAGGGCCCGTCAGGAAGCAGACCAGGTCGGCAACCTCGCTGGCGCGTCCTACGCGCCCCAACGGGATCGCCTTGCCCGCCTTGGCCAGGCCGTCGGCGCCCAGCGAATTTTTGCTGTCCAGCGATTGCGGGGTTTCGATCAGGCCGGGAATGATGGTGTTGCAACGGATGCCCCTGGGGGCAAATTCCACCGCCAGGGAGCGGCACAACCCGGGCACCCCAGCCTTGGCCGCTGCGTAATGCGCGTGGTCCTGCCAGCCATACACGCCACCGGCAATCGACGAAATGGCCACCAGTGCGCCGCCTTCCCCGATGTGGCGGCTTGCGCTGCGGAAGGTGCGCATCACGCCGGTAAGGTCGACGTTGAGCATTTCATTCCATTGCTCGTCCGACATTTCCAGCAGCGGCGCCCGGCGCAAAAGCCCGGCGTTGGCCACGGCATAATCGAGCCGACCGAAGCGCTCGACTGCCGCGGCGGCGATGGCATCCAGTGAAGCGCTGTCGGTAACGTCCATCGCCATCATCGAACATTCGCCGCCGGCCTGGGCGACCAACCGCTCCGTTTCAGCGGGGTCATGCGGGTCGGCGGGCAGGTAGCCGCCCATCACGCGCACACCCATCCGGGCGTACGCGACGGCGACCGCCTGGCCAATACCACTGGCAGCCCCAGTGACCAACGCTACGGGTCGAGACATGTGTGCAACTCCTGGTTATTTGACTGAAAGAGGTTCGACATGCCGGGCGGCAAGCATGATCAAGCCCGACAGGAAGCAAGGCAGCGCGCCGAACCAGAGCGCCGCGCTGTGCCATTCACCGCCAGTGGACAACACGCTGGTAATCCCCAGCCCGGCGACGATGGCGCCGATCGGCCCCATGGCATGCACGATGGCGCCGCCTGTGGCACGGATACTGGTGGGGAAGCTCTCGCCCATGAAAAACAACATGGCGGAGTAAGGGCCGGTCAGGAAGAACAGGCCAAGGCTGTAGAAGGCGATGACCGTGACCAGGTCGCTGGGGCCCTGGATCATGGCGAAGAAGGCCAGGCCGCCACACATCCAGCCCAGCGCTACGGTATTGCGCCGGCCAATTCGGTCACCCAGCCAACCGTGAACCAGGTAGCCGATGAAGCCCACCAGGTTGGACAACACCAGGATCCACAAGGAGTTCTCGAACGACAGCTTGTGAACACTCACGATCACTGACGTGCCCAGCACGCTGAACACCTGGATAGCCGACCAGTTCAGCAGGATCGCCAGGCTCAAGACCACCGTCGGTCGCAGGGCCGCCCCACGGAAGGCAGCAGCAACACCGGCTTTGGCGTGCTCGTCGTAGTCGACGTTGTACTCGCGCGCCAGGCTGCGCGCGGCAGGTTCGTCGCCTGCTTTGCGCAACTGGTGGATGCGCTGATGCACCTGGAACTGGGGGCTTTCCTTGAGCTTGCGCGCCAGGATGGCAACTACCAGCGCAGGTACAGCGGCGAAGATGAAGCAACCCTGCCAGCCAATGTGCGGCAGCAACAATGCCGTCAGGCCTGCTGCGATCAACGCCCCAACCGGCCAGCCGCTTTGTACCAGGCTGTAGACGAAGCCGCGGCGCTTGATCAGTTTCGGGTCGGTCGACGCTGCGTACACCTCGGTCAGGTAGGTAGCGTTGACCCCTTCCTCGGCGTAACCCAGCCCTGCCACCGAACGCACGGCAATCAACGGCCCCTTGCCCATGCCGGCACACACCGCTGTCAGCGCAGAGCACAGTGCGGTGCCGCCAATGGTGAAGATGATCCCGCCACGGCGCCCGATCTTGTCCACCAGCGGCCCGACAATGAAGGCCACGACAGCGCCGCCGACCGCTACCCACGTGGCAATTTCCGCCTGTTCAGCTTCACTCCAGGTGAAATGCCCGCCCATGACCGGCAGCAGGGTGCCGAACAAGATGAAATCGTAAACTGCAAAAACCCAGGCGAAGAAAGCAATCCAGGTTGCGTATCTGACGTCTCTGGATTCCAGCTGTACCGGTTTCCAGGTACCAGGCTCGGTCACAGGAGCCGTGGTGGTGGCTTGCGTAGTGGTCATATCGGCGCTTCTCTTGTTTTGGATCCGCTTGAAAACGTGCTAACCGAAGCAGTGGCTCAACGCTTGCGCGGTTGGCGCCGGATAAAGTCGTCGGCGATTTCGTCCATGGTGACGAACTTCACACCTGGGTGGCTTTTCATGTGCTCGATAAGCCGCTCGAGCATGAGCAGCACCTGAGGCCGGCCGGACACATCGGGGTGAATGGTGATGGGGAATACCGCGTAGTCATTCTCCCGGTAGACCCAGTCGAACTGATCACGCCACATCTCTTCAAGGTGGCGCGGGTTGACGAAGCCGTGACTGTTGGGCGATTTCTTGATGAACATCATCGGCGGCAAGTCATCGAGGTACCAGTTGGCCGGGATCTCGACCAGATCGGTCTCTTCACCGCGCACCAAGGGCTTCATCCAGGTATCGGGGTGCTGGCTGTAATCGATTTTGCTCCAGCTGTCTTTCACTCGAACGTAGTAAGGGTGGAAGTCGTTGTGCATCAGGCTGTGGTCGTACTTGATGCCCTTCTTCAGCAGCAGTTCGTTGGTAACGTTGCTGAACTCCCACCACGGGGCCACATAGCCCGTGGGCCGCTTGCCTGCCAACCGGGTGATGATTTCAATCGACTTGTCCAGAACGATTTCTTCCTGTTCCGGCGTCATCGCGATCGGGTTCTCATGGCTGTACCCATGAATGCCCACTTCATGCCCCGCTTCCACCACCGCCTTCATCTGCTCGGGGAAGGTCTCCACCGAATGGCCCGGGATGAACCAGGTTGTGCGCAGGTCATATTGCTTGAACAGCTTGAGAAGACGCGGCGCGCCCACTTCGCCGGCAAACAGCCCACGCGAGATATCGTCGGGCGAATCCTCCCCCCCGTAGGAGCCCAGCCAACCGGCTACCGCGTCCACATCAACGCCAATCGATACAAAAATCTCTTTTGTCATTATCTCGACCTCTTGGTTATTCAATTGATTGCAGGCACGCCGCTGGCTGCCCGGTGGGCTGATTCAAAGCCCGGCGCGCACGTAGGGCTCGATCGCCAATGCAGCTCGCAGCAAGGCCTTGTCATTCCCACTCGAACTCGAAAGCAGCAGGCTGGTAGGTAGCCCTGCCTCCCCCGTGCCGCTTGGCAAAGCAACGCCAGGCATGTCCAACATGCTGCCCGGCATGGTCAGCCGCAGCGTTGCCAGGTTGGTGGCAACGAACAGCTCGGCGTCCTCTTCCAGCGGTGCCAGCAGTGGCGCCACATGGCCGACGGTCGGGGTTACCAGAAAGGCCCCGTCCAGCTCACATGCGATCTGTGCTTTCAGTGCTTCGGCAGCCTGGTACAGCAGCACTTGCTTGCTGGCTGGGTAGGCACGGGCGCCCTCCAGCCGCTTGCGCACCCGGGGGTCCAGTCGCTCGGCCTGCGGGCTGTCGAGCAGCCCTTGGTAAAGGGCAAAAGCCTCGGCGCCGCCCAGCCAACCGATTTGCTCGATCACGTCCAGTGCTTGCTGGAAGGCCGGGACAGCTTTGTGCTCGACCACCGCGCCGGCTGCAGCCAGCCGCTCCAGTGCCGCAACAAGGTTGGCCCTGACTTCTGGCTGAATGCGTGCGTCACCCAGCAGCTGCGCATCCACGCAAAGCTTGAGCCCGACGATGGGCAGGGCAACGGTATCGAGCGGCATGCCAAGCCGGTCGCCCAGCAGCAGGTTGTCGAGCACGATGGCATCGCGCACGCTACGGGTAATGGGCCCCAGCGAGTCGAGGGACCGTGCCAGGGGGGTGACCCCTTCGAATGAGTACCGCTTGGCACTGCTGCGGTAGCCGACCAAACCATTGAACGCCGCCGGCACCCGGATGGAGCCGGCAGTGTCGGTCGACATGGCGATAGGGGCCACACCTTGGGCGACCGCAATTGCCGACCCCGATGACGAGCCACCCGGCGCGCGTGCGGCACCGGCGAACTCCGGGTTGGTTGGCGTGCCGAAATGGGGGTTGAGGCCCAGCCCCGAATACGCCAGCTCACTGAGGTTGGCCTTTGCCACGCTGACCATGCCCGCCCGGCTGAGCGCCGTGGCCAGCGCGCAATCACGCGGCGCCGGTTGCGCGTGCAAGCGCACCTTCGCGCCTGCAGTGGTGATGTGGTCGGCCAGGTCGTACAGGTCTTTCCAGACGACCGGTACCCCATCGAACGCAGACAACGGTTGCCCAGCTTGCCAGCGGCACCTGGCCGCAGCCGCTTCGCGCAGCGCCCGCGCCTCGCACAGGGTGATGAATGCAGCCGGCACCTGCTGAGCGCTCACCAGTGCCGCTTCCATCGCAGTAACAGGGTCGTGGGTTCCCGCGGCAAACTGCCCGGCCAGGGAAAGCGCATCGGCACGCATGGCAAAACCCCTTAAATGTATATTTGTGTAATACGTACATTTGCATAAGCATGCGTCGTGCCAACCTTGTGCAGCGATTCATAGAAATGCGCGGATCCGTGTTTGCCAAGGGCTGGCGATGGCCCGCTGTAGCCAATCACGGTCGCGCCTATTAAATGTATGTTTTACTGGATGATACATTTTGGGGTGTTCGGTAACAGCCTGCCCCAAAACCGTTCACAGCAGTGTCACCGGCGACCGGTCACATCTCGCTTCGCTTGTGCGAAACTGGCCTCCCACGCTTCATGAGAACCCTCTGATGTCTGTTACCCAGCCCCTTGAAGACCGCCCGGCCTCTCGTTACGAGATCATCCGGAACACCCTGCGCGAGGCGATTCTGGGTGGGCAGACGGCGCCAGGGCTGGTGCTGGTGGAGGGGCCTTTGGCAGAACTCTTCGGCACCAGCCGGGTACCGGTTCGCCAGGCCCTGAACCTGCTGCATGAGGAAGGTCTGATCCGCCGCTTCGAGGGCCGGGGCTTTCTCGTCGACCCCCAGGGCACCAGCGAAACGCCGTTGCGCGCACCGCTCACGCGCAAGCTCCTGGGGCTGGAGCCACAAGAAGACCTGATCGATTACCGCCCGGTAGGTGAGCGAATTTACGACCATCTTGCCCAGACGGTCGTGCGGTTCATGGTCTTTGGTCATTACCGAATCGATGAGCAGAGTGCCGCCGAAGAACTCAACGTCAGCCGGAATGTCGTCAGGGAAGCGTTGATGCGATTGCGCGACAAAGGGCTGGTGGAAAAAGAGCCGTACTCGCAATGGCTCGCCGGCCCCCTGACGGCCCAGGCGGTCAAGCACGATTACGAGCTACGGATGCTGCTGGAGCCGGATGCCCTGCGCCAAGGCGTCGAGCATGTCAGCCGCAGTGATCTTGAAGCGATGCTGCACCGCGTAGTCAGTGCGCAGGCCGCCGGCCGTGATGTGAAGCGCGCCGACATCGAACAACTCGAGCAGGACCTGCATGTGGCCTGCATCGCCGGCGTGGCCAATACCCGCATGGCAGCAGTCATTCGCCAATGTCAGATCCCCATGAATGTCGGCCGGGTCTTGCACGAAGCCCTGCAGTCCAGCAATGACGAAGCCATGCTGGTGGAGCACCGCCTGGTCTTCGAAGCCTTGCTGTACGGCACCGTCGACACTGCCTGTTCATGCCTGCGTGACCACCTGTGCAAGGCCCGCGAACGGACCTTGCAGCGGCTCAAGGTGTTGTCGGTGCTGCCCGAACCTGACGCGCCGGGCTATCTGCAAAGGCTGGCCTGAGGCGTCGGCGGGCCTGCACCCTCCCCGCGTTAAAAAGCGTACCGGGTGCTGAACATGATATTGCGTGGCTCACCGTAGTAGCCGGTGAAGAAGGTCGGGTCCAGGGCGCTGAAATACTGCTTGTCGAACACGTTGTTGACGTTGACAGAAGCGCTCAGCTGCCGGGTGAAGTCATAACGCGCCATCACGTTGAACACGGCATACTGGTCCTGCGTCGCCTTGCCCTGGCTCGTCGTCACGCTCATGCCACTTTGCCAGTTCAGGCCCCCGCCGATGGTCAATGGGTTCAGGTCCCCTTGAAGACGGTAGGTCGTCCAGAGCTTTATCAAGTTAGCCGGTGCTTCGGTTCTGATGCGCTCATGGTCGGCATCCTTGGTAACGCTATGGCTGTAGCTTGCGCTGACATTCCAGTCCGGGAGCACTTCGCCAAAGATTTCCATGTCGATACCGCGCGTTTTCGCGCCGGCCACCGCGCGGTAGGCCGACTCGCGCACCGTGCCTTCCACGGTTTCGCCCGTGGGAACCCCCAGGTTGTCCTGTTTTATTTCATAAAGGGCAATGGCCGTGTTGACGCGGCCGTCGAAGAACTCGCTTTTCACGCCAACTTCGTAGTTGTCCCCTTCCCTCGGCTCCAGATTCCTGCCGTTTTGCTCTCGTAGGGCTTGAGGCTTGTAGATCGTCGTGTAGCTGGCGTACACCGAATGAATGTCGTCGAGGTCATACACCACCCCGGCATAAGGCGTTATGAAGCCGCTTTCACGGCTTTCGGCAGTGCTGGACGAACGCGTGTAAGGCGGGTTGTAGATAGCTTTCTTCTTGTAGCTGTAGTCACCGACACGGGCACCGACAATCAGCGACAGATCGTCCGCCGGCTTGAAGCGTGCCACCATGTACGCCGCATCCTGGCGAATCGTGGTGTCGTCGTTCATCAGTTTACCGACCGATGTCGGCCGCTCGGTGTCGTTGTCCCAGCTATGGATATTGGCCGGGCGCATCTCCAGGTCGTCATCGTCCGGGTCGCTGTAGTCCTTAAACTGCGAAGCGCTCAGGCCCAATACCAGTTCATGCTCGCGGCCCAGGAACTGGAACGGCCCCTGGGCCATGGCGTCGAGACCCAATTGGCGCTGGGAGCCATAGCCATCTCCCCCGTAAAGGTAGGCGCCCTCACCTGTTTCACGGTCAGGTGCCCCACCACTGAGCGAAGCCAGCGAATAGTCCCGGGTGCTGTACATGTTGTTCACCGCCACCTTCAGTTTCCAGTCGTTGGCCAGGCCGTGCTCGAGGGTCGCGAAGGTATTGAGCGTGTTCTGCTGGCGATAGCTCCAGCGCGCCCCGGCGTTGATGGAGCGTGGGAAGTCAGTCTGCCCGCCGTCGCTGTAGAACAACGGGAAGCTGGCGAAGGATACGCCACGCGGGTCATTCTTCTGGTAGTCGAAACCGACCGTCAGCAGCGTACTGTCGGTGAGGTCAGCTTCCAGAATGCCGTAATACGTTTGCTTCTCCTGCTGGTAGTGGTCGATAAAGCTGTTGCCCTGCTGGTAAGCCATGACAGCGCGGCCGCGCAAGCGCGCATCGGTGGTCAGCGGGCCAGACACATCCACTTCGGTGCGATACGTGTCCCACGAGCCTGCGCCGGCACTGACCGAGCCCTGGAACCCGGCGGTTGGCCGCTTGCGGACCAGGTTGACACTGCCAGAGGGGTCGCCGGCACCGGTCATCAAACCGGTGGCGCCCCTGACGATTTCGACCCGGTCATAGACCGAGGTATCGATCAGGCTCTGCGGGCTTGCGCTGGTTTGCACGATCAAGGTGGTCGGGATGCCATCGAACTGGTAACTGTCCAGGGCATACCCACGCGAATAGATGTTCACGCGTTCACTGTCGATGTTCTGCACGGAAAGGCCTGGCGTCTGTTTCAGCACATCGCTCAGTGTGGTGAGTTGCTGGTCTTCCATGCGCTGGCGCGTCATCACGCTGACCGTTTGCGGGGTTTCGCGCAATGACAAGGCAAGCTTGGTGGCGGCGTTGGTGGCACCCGTGGTGTAGGCGCCGGTCCCTTCCGTGATGGCGCCCAGGCCTGCTGCATCGATGGTGGTAGCGCCCAGCTGCAGGGCCCCGCCGGCTTCCATGCTGGCGAGTACGAACCGTTTTTCGCCAGCCTGCACAATGCGCAACCCGCTGCCCTGAAGCACATGGGCGAAGCCTTGCTCCACCTCGTAGCTACCGTGCAGCCCTGGCGAGCTCAAGCCCGCCGTTTGTTCCGAGCTGAAGGTGATCATCACGCCACTGGCGGCAGCGAGCTGACTCAAGGCGGCGGCCAACGTGCCAGCGGGGATGTCATAGTCGATCGGTTTGGCCCAGGCAGGCGTCACCGCCAATACGGCGCCAGTAAAGCACAGGGCCCGTGCTGTGGGTTGGCCGCAAAGGCCAGAAAAGAGGGGGCGTACTTGCATGAAAGGTTTCCTGTCAGCGTTGGCAATGGGTGCGTCTGATGCGCACATGCAGGTAGAGCCGAAACAGGAATGAAAATCTGTTACCCCTCTATGCAGAAAAATTCACCGTCATGCCGCCTGGCGCTCCAGCCTTACCCAGTAACGGGTCAGGCGGCGGACCCGAACCGGCAGTGAGGCCTCCAGGTTGGCCAGCGCGCCCTCGGTATCGTCGAGCAGAAAAGTGCCGGAGAGCCGCAGGCCGGCGATATCAGGCGAGCAGCTCAGCACACCGTGGCGATAGCGGGAGAGCTCGGCCAGTACCGCATCTAGGCGCCAGTCCACGGCAACCAGCATGCCGCGCGCCCACGCAGAGCCCTGCTCTGGCGCTGGCTGCAGGGGGCCTATGGTGGTAGCGCTGAAGCTCACCGCCTGCCCCGCTTCGGCGCGCAGTGCCTGGCCGAGGCCCAGTTGCGGCCTGACCCGCACGGCATGCGCTTGCACGGCAACCCGGGTAGTGCCATCGTCCTGACGCACCGTGAATCGGGTGCCGAGCGCCTCGACACGCCCCTGCGCAGTCTGCACGCTCAGGGCGCGAGGATCTTTTGCGGTATCGACCAGAATGGCACCTTGGCGCAACACGATCAGCCGTTGCTGGGCATCGAACAGCACATCCACACGCGTGGCGGTATCCAGCACCAGTACACTGCCATCGGCCAGCGTCAGCCGCTGCCGTTGGCCGACGCCCGTGCTGTAGTCGGCGGCGAAGGGCGAAGCCCGGTAGCCTGCCCAGCCGGTTGCACCGACCCCAAGCAGCACGACCAGCTGTTTGAGTACCGCCCTTCTATGCTGGCGTGCCTGCTCGATGGTGGTGGAGACCACGCCAGCGGGTGCCAGGCTCAAACGTTGTTGCAACCGCTCTACACGCTGCCAGGCTTGTGCATGCACGGGGTCGGCATCCAGCCAGGCCTGCCATTGCGCGCGGGTGGCCTGGGTGGCGCTGCTGTCATTGAGGCGAACATGCCATTCAACCGCCTGGGCCAGTACCTGGTTCATTCGCCGTCCATCAACAGGCAGTGCATCAGGCCCTTGGCCAAGTGCTTGCGCACGGTGCTGACCGACACATTGAAACGCTCGGCGGTCTTCTCATACGTCAGCCCATCCAGTTGCACAGCAAGGAATATTTGCCGTGTACGCAGCCCCAGGCCGTCGAGCATGCGGTCTATGGCCAGCAGGCTTTCCAGAATGATTGCCCGGGTCTCGGCACAGGGCGCATGAACGTCCGGCCTGGACGCCAATGCTTGCAGGTACGCCTGCTCCAGGCTGCGGCGGCGATACAGGTCGATGACCAACCCGCGCGCGATGGTCGCCAGGTAATGACGGGGTTGCTGCAGCGAATGGGCGGTGCGCGCGACCATTACCCGTACGAACGTGTCCTGGGCAAGATCGGCAGCATCCGCCGAATTACTCAAACGTTGGCGCAACCAGCCACGTAGCCAACCGTTGTGATCCTGATACAGCCTGTGCAGGTGTTGATGGTGCGTCGTTTCCGTGACCGATCCGGACATCTTGTTACCCACGCGAAAACGAGAATAGGAATTCATCGCGATTGTAATGGGCTTGTATCTCGCTGGGAAGCTGTGCACCACCGCTGGCGGGTAGTTCACTTGAGTGTGAGTAACACCCAATGAGGCTGCTGCGCAGCCCATCGCCGGCAAGCCAGCTTCCACAGGACCGTGCAATGCTTGAGGGCTGTGCTGTTCCTGTGGGAGCTGGCTTGCCGGCAATGGGGCACAGAACGGCCCCAATTGCTCTGTTGTGCGCAGTACGGATTAGCGGGCGACCCAACTTTCGACTTCATCCGCGCCGTATTGCTGCTTCCACTCTTTCAACTGTCGGTGATTGCCGCCTTTGGTCTCGATAACTTCGCCAGAGTGCGGATTCTTGTATTGTTTCACCTGTCGGGCACGACGCGGTGCTTTCGCTGTGGCCGCAGGGGCTGACTGGCGGTTGGCCTGCGGATCGAGCAAATTGATGATGTCACGCAGGCTGTAGCCATATTTGGCTAACAGGTCGCGCAGTTTTGTTTCGAACTCGATTTCTTTCTGCAGCTCAGACGACCCTTTCAGCGCCTCAAGTTCAGCCAATTGCTGGGCCAGTTTTTGTTCAAGCTGACGAAACTCTGCCAGACGCGACATGTACTTACTCCGAAGTGGGTGGGGTGTTAGTTAGAGAATCCTAACGCGGTTCAAGTTCAAACCCAAATGACAATGAACCCCACCCGTGTGCAACTTTCTGCACAGGTTTACGCTTTTACAAGGCTCTCGGCGCACGACATTCGCAACAGGGCATCCAGTCTTCACTGGTTGGCAATGCCAGGGGCGGCACGCAGGTAGGTTTCGTCATTCACCTGGTCGACAAGGAACTTGGCAAGATTGCCCCTGGATAACTTCATGCCGAGCTTGGCCTGCCCATACCAGCCCACTTGCACCTTGCTCTGGGCCGGGCCGTCCTTGAGGTTCGGTATGCGCACCAGCGTCCAGTCAAGGTCCGAGTGGGCGATCAGTTCACCAGTTGCCTTGATGTCTTCATAGGCTTTGCGCGTCAGCAACTTGAACAGCAGCACGAACGCATGTGCGTTGAACGCAAAGCGGTCCTTCGGATCACGATAGGCAGCCGTGGATATCTGCAAAAGGCGGCGCACACCTGCAAGTTTCATGGCCGCGATGATGTTGTGCAATCCGCGCATGACGGGCTTGTCGCCCTGCACCTTCAGGCTGTTGGGGCCCAGGGCACTGATCACTGCCTCGGCACCTTCCACGCACTTCGCAATGGCTGGCTGGTCTTGCAGGTCACCGACGACGACGCGTACCCGGCCCGCAAAAGCTTCCAGCTTGCTGGCGTCACGGGTGTAAACCGACAGGCTGTAGCCCCGCTTCAAGGCTTCCTCGATGATGAACCTGCCAGTGGGTCCGGTCGCGCCGAACAGCGCGATCCTTTTCTGCTCGTGCATGCTGCCTCCAGGTATAAAAAGGGTACCAGGTAACAAAGTTAGTGTGGGTTACCAACAGGTACAAAGGATGGTAGGGTGCCCTCTGTTTACGCACAAGAAGGCACAGGCATGTCACTTAGTCATCTGGATGTACCGCCAGACATGGCGGCCCCCGAGGCCGGCGGTTGCCTGGCCACCCGCAAGATCCTGGACCGCATCGGCGATAAATGGAGCCTTTACATCATTGCCGTGTTGGCCAACGGCCCCCGCCGCTTCAATGAGTTGAAGCGTGGCATCGACGGTATTTCGCAGCGGATGCTGACCCTGACCTTGCGCGGACTGGAGCGCGATGGGCTGATAACCCGCACGCTGTATCCCACCATTCCTCCGCGCGTCGATTACGACCTTACGGACTTGGGTAAAACCCTGCTGCAGCCCGTCATGGCACTGGTCAATTGGGCGAACGAGCATCAGCACGCCATCGTGCAAGCCCATGAACGCTTTGACCAGGCCACCGAGCCAAATCAGGTCCTGATCCAGGGCGTAGTCTACGAACGCCGGTGAGCGCCCAGCAAAGGCCCGTGCTTGAGCGCCAGGGCCCCATGCAGTGCGTGCGACAAAATGGCGCGCCACCGAACTTGAACTGCCGGTCACTGATACGGCTTAATGCGCGCGACGTTTCCATGGGTGATTCATGCTTTCACGAGCGCGTGCGCATCTCTGTCTGTTCGCCTGCTTCGCCGTGCTGTTCAACCTGCTGGCGATGCCGCTTGACCGTGCCTTGCAAACACCCCGCGTCGACAGCCAATCCCTGATTCTCGGTAGCTTTTGCAGCCTGCACGGTGCACAGAGCCTGCCCAAGTCACTGCTGGCCCAGCTCAAGGCCGAGCTGCCCCAACTCGGTGACCAGCCGGAAACGAAACACCAGGCGGGCGACTGCTGCTGTGGCCATGCCGGGCATAGCCTGCTGGCCAGCGACTACTATCGACACCTGTTCCCGCGGTTCTGGCCCGATGCGCTTCTGCTCGGTGACAGCCACAGGTTGCCACTGCCGCGTGAGCAGTGGCCAAAGCTCAACCCCCGCGCCTCTCCCCTGGCCTGACCCGTCGCTGATTGCCAACAGCTGCCCCGTGACCTGCGGTGTGCAGCCCTGCCCGACTGTCTAGCCAGGAAACTTTCCATGCCTGCGTTCCGTTGTACCGCACGTGCTGCCTTGCCCGTGCTCGCTTTGTTCAGCCTCAGCCCCCTGACACTGGCCGTGGCCGAAACACTGCCTGCTGAAAACTCCACCCTCACCCTTGGCGCGGTCAACGTGACCAGTACCGAAAGCGGCCCGCTGGCCACCAGCAGCGTGCTCAGTTCGGTGGATATCCTGGGCGGCGACATCCTCGAGAAAATGCCGGTGGCCTACAGCTGGGAGCTGTTCAGGCGCGCGCCCGGGGTGTTGCTGACCGAATTCAACCAGGGCACCACCTCGGGCAAGCTGTCGTTTCGCGGCTTCAATGGCGAAGGCGAAGTGAATGCCGTCAAGTTGCTGATCGATGGCATCCCCAGCAACACCAACGACGGCAACATGCCCTTCATCGACTCGGTGTTTCCCATGGACATCGACAGCATCGAGGTGGTGCGTGGTACCAGCGACCCCCGCTACGGCCTCAACAACATCGCCGGTAACGTCAATATCCACACCCGCACCGGGGGCAATTACAACAAGGCGCGCCTGCGCTACGGCAGCTTCAATACGCGTGAAGTGCAACTGGCCAAGGGCATCGAGGCCAGCAATTGGACGCAGAACTACTTCTTCGCTCGCCAGCAGGTTGATGGCTACCGTGACCATGCCGATACCGAGCGCTACAGCTTCGGCGGCAAATGGTTCTATACCCCCGACGATGGCAGCTACCGCCTTGGTCTGATTGCCCGTCACTACGAGTCAGAAGCTCAGGAGGCGGGCTACCTGACCGAGGATGACGCCCGCCATCATCCGCGCATGAGCAATGACTACAACGCCACGGACAAGGGGACGCGGCGGATGAACCAAGTCAGCGTGCACTTCGATACCGACCTGGCCGACACCTTGTCGTGGTCAGCCAAGACCTACCTCAATACCTTCGACGATCGTCGCTGGACTCAATACTGGGCTACCAGCTCGCAACAGGAACGAGACACCTACGAAGACCAGTACGGTGCCATTACCTCGTTGACCTGGCGGCCACAGGTGGACTGGCTGCACGCCTTCGCGCTGGAAGGTGGCAGCGATGTGCAAAAGCAACAGAACCGCAGCGAGCGCTATCGCACCGTGCAGCGTGTACGCCAGGCGCAGACCCGCGACCAGGACTTCGACTTCAACACGGTCGGTGCCTACGTGCAGGCGGAGATCGAGCCGTTCCCATCGTTGAAGATCGTGCCGGCCTATCGGGTGGACAAGATCAGCGGTGACTTCACCAACAAGATGACCGGGCAGGACTACGACATCAACGACTACGGGCTGATCAAGCAGCCCAAGCTCAGCATTGTCTATTCGCCCTGGAAGTTTGCCAGCGTCTACGCCAACTGGGGCCGCACCTTCCAGGTCGGGACCGGCGCCGCAGCCTACAAGGTGCCGCCGCGCAATGAGGACCTGGCCCCTTCGATCAACGAAGGCTGGGAAACCGGCATCAAGTTCACCCCGGCCAGCTGGGTCGATGGCCGCGTGGCCTACTGGCGTCAGGACGCCTCTGGCGAAGTGAGCCGTCGCCTGAACGACCCCAGCGGGGAGTCGGACAATGTTGGTGAGACACGGCGCTGGGGCTACGACCTGCAGGTCAACCTGCACCCGAGCGAACGCACCGAGATGTGGATGTCGTACTCATGGCAATATTCGAAGATCCTTGAGCCGAGCAGCGCCCTGCCTGGCAGCAAAGGCAAAGAGATCGACCATGTGCCGCACCACCTGTGGAATACCGGCATCAACTACCAGGCCACGCCTGCCCTGCAACTGAGCGCCTGGGCAAACGGCCAGACCCACTACTACCTGGAGCGCGAGAACACCCAAGGCACCTACGGTGGCTATGTGTTGCTGAACCTGGGGGCAACCTACCAGGTCAGTGCGTCGATGAGCGTGGACCTGCAGCTGAAAAACCTGACCAACCGCTATTACGAGTACGCCTGGTACGACCCGGATGGGGCGCACGCTTCGCTGCACGCCCCCGGTGACGGGCGCGCACTCTATGCCGGTGTGACGTTCGACTTCTGATGGCAAAGCGGGGCGGCCACGCTGGCCCCGAGCAGGCGAGCAGACGCTCGCCTGTGGCACGGCCAGCCTGTTACAGGCTCATGTTCAACGACACGAATGCCGAACGGCCTGGGGCGGGCGAGAACATGGGCTGGTCGTTGCCGCCCCAGAAGAAGTTGTCGTACCAGACATATTCATATTCGCGGCCCAGCAAGTTCTTCACCTGCAGATCCACGCTGGTGGACGGGGTGATCCGGTAACTCACGCTGGCATCCACGACCACGAAGCCACCGTACTTGCCCTGCTCGTTGAGCTCATCGATGTAGTAGCTACCCTGTGCCCGCCCCTGCGCGCCGAACTTCCAATCGTCATTGTAGCGGTACTCGACGCCCACATTGCTGATGTAGCGAGGGGTGGAAAACACTTCTTTTCCTGACAGCGACTGGCCGTTGGCAGCCAGGCCCTTGACCACTTTCGCCTCCTGAACCGCGTGGGACGCCCAGACCGTCCACTGTTCATCCAGCTGTGCGCTGATCTGCATGTCCACGCCACGGCGGCGGGTTTCGCCGAGCCCCACCGTGGTACCGGTGCTGGGCATGTTCGCGACTTCATCGGTCGCATCCTGCTGCCACAGCGCAAGCCGCGCCTGGGCACCCGGGAACGGCTGGAATTTCACCCCAACCTCCTTGCCCGTGTTGATGGACGGGTCGTACGAGGCTTGCCCGGGCAGCAGGTAAGCCGGTTCCGCCGATCCGGTGAGCACCTGGAAGGTGCGCCCCCAATTGGCGTAAACGTCGATTTCGGGGGTGAGGCTGTAGATCACGCTGAGTTTCGGTTGGCGGATCCAGCCATAGTCCTGCAGGGATGCCTTGGCGCCGCCGAGCACCTCGGTGTTGCCGGAGAATTTATCCACCCGCATGGCAGGGATGATCTTCAGCGCATCGGTAGGCTGAATGACCGCCTGCACGTACCCGCCAATATTGCGCAGGGTGTAAGCGTCGTCATTTTGCACGCGCGCCGGCGGCGCGTCGAAGTCGGTTGGCACACCGTAGTTGTAGCGCAGGCGACGGTACAGGTTGTCCTGCTCTTCGTAGTTGATGCCGCCATCGAGCGTCAGCAACTCGTTGGCGCGCCAGGTCAGGTTGCTGAGCATGCCGCGCTGCTGCTCGTCCCACTGGCGTCGCTGGCGAGGTGCGTTGCCAGGCCGGTAATCGGTGAAAGTGACAGTGCGGTCATCGTTGTAGCTGTTGTAGTACAGCTTGCTGCTCAAGCCAAGGTCATCGGCCAGCTGCCAGTCACTGTGCAAACTCACCTGCTTCATGTCGCGGTCGTCACCATCATTGCCGTTCTTGGCAGGTGACTGGGTGCGGCTGGCGTGCAGTTGGTCACGGGTGAGGAAGCCCGGCTCCTGGGCTTGGTGATGATAAAGCCGGGCAATCAGCCCGACACGGAAGGTCTGGTCATCGTTGTTGACAAACCATTTGCCGCCCAACGCATATTTGTTCGAGTTGCTGTGGTCGCGGTAGCCGTTGCTGTCCTGCTTGGCGAGCATGTAGTTCTGGGCGAAGTTGCCCTCCTCGTGGCCGACTGCCAACTGCACTTCACGGGTATCGAAGCTGCCGTAGGTCACCCGGCTATCGACATAGTTGCCGCCCTGGCGTGTGGCAAAGTTGATGTTGCCACCGATATTGTGCAGCCCATAACGCGGGTCGTTGGTACCGCGCACCACCTCGATGTATTCGATGTCCAACGGGAAAATCATGTCGATGAAGCGCTGGTTGCCGCTGTTGACGTTGCTTGGCACGCCATCGATCAACGTCTTGATGCCGTTGATGTAGCCCTCGCCGTTGAACGCACGGAAACTGACCTTGCCAGACTCTGCACCTTGGCCGGTTTCGGTCAACTGGATGCCTGGCATCTGCCCCAACAGCTGCCAGCTGTTCATCACGTTCTTGTCGCGCACCTGGTCGCTGCCAAGAACGTCGACCGAGGTCAGCACGTTTTCGGTGCTCAAGGCTACGCCAGCGGTCTGGGTGATGTTCACGTCACCGAGCGTGATGGTCGAGGTGCCGGTCTGTCCGGCGACAAGGTCAGGTGTGAACATTGCCGTGAAAATGGCAAACGATGCTTGGGGGAATCGCATTGAGAGTCCTGAGTCGGGCGTGGGTTGTTGTTTGGCAGACAAATGCGCGGCAAGGCCAAAGGCCAGTGCCGCGCTTATTTATGTTATACCATAACCTTTCGCGCCACTAGCGTTGGCTGCCGCTGCACGATCCCGCCTTGGTGCTGCGCCGCCTGCCCCAGCAGAACCGCCGGCTGCAGGCTGCTGGGGCCAGGCGGTTCTTGCCCATGCTAGGAAAGCTGACTTTTCTCCTGCCGAGCCTGAGCGTGCAGGCCTGCCAACACTTCCCCTGAGCGGGCCCCGGCTGTCTGCGCATTCTGCGCGTACAAACTGTTCCCCTGCGCATCAATGGCAACCACTGCCGGCCCCAGGCCGTTCACATTGATTCGTGAAAGCCGATAGTGCGTGACCATCTCCGGCCAGCCGACCTCGACAACCCGCTGAATCGCCCGGGACAGCAAGGTGCAGCCGCCACCCAGGAAGGACAGGTATACGCACCCGACCTTCCTCATTGCCTCGACGCTATGTTCATCCAGGCCACCTTTGCCGCCGACCACCCGAAGGCCGAAACCCTCGATCAAGGTTGGCATGTACGGGTTGAACCGGGTGCTGGTCGTGGGGTTGATGTAGAGCATCTCGAAATGCTCGCCCTCCCCTTGGCTGTAGCCCCCAAGATGAAAAAGCGCTTGGCCGCGCAACTCGACAGGGGGGGCCTCGCCGCTTTCCAGGCAGTGCATCAACCGCTGGTGCGTGGGCAGGCCGGCGGTGATCACCACGTCGCCGTCAACCACCACCAGGTCGCCGGCACGAAGGGAACGGATAGCGTGTTCATCAAATGGCGCTTGAAGCCGCTTCATAGGGCGTTCCTCACTCGAAATAATCGACGCGACCGTCCGGGTGGATCCGGGCGGAACGACGTCGGTTGATCCAGCAGTTGAAGCACACGGCCACCGGCGTGAAACCATGGCCGGACGCGTAATCCACGTGCACCGCCATGGCCGTGCTATCGCCGCCGGTACCCATGGGGCCGAACCCTGTGGCATTGACGGCTTGGCGCAAGCGTTCTTCCATGTCCGCCAGCACTGGCTCGGGGTTGGATGTTCCGATCTGGCGCAGCATGGCTTGCTTGGCCAGTTTCGCGGCGTAGTCGAAGGTGCCGCCAATCCCGACACCGATCACCACCGGAGGACAGTGCTGAGGGCCAGCCTTGAGGACCACTTCCATGACATACCGCTCGATGTCTTCGAGGCTTGGAAAGGTGAAGATTTCCAGTGCTGCCCAGCGCCCGGAGCCCAGGGCCTTGGGTGAACAGGTGATCTCGACGTAATCAGCGTCATCGATCAATTCGAAGGTGGTGATGGGCATGTCCTTGCCCGCGTAGCCACGCTCAAGAGTCAGTGGGTTGGTCACATGGGCCAGCATGGGTGGCTGGATGGTGGCGACGAGGTCGCTGAACCCATCGGTGATGGCCTGCTTCACCGGCCCATCGAAATTGACCTTGGTGCCAACCTTGACGAAATACACCGGCACGCCCGAGTCGGAGCAGACAAAATGGTTTTCCTCTTCCGCCGCGCGTGCGCTGGCGATCATGATGTCCAGGGTCTGGCTTGCGGTCTGATTGCGCTCCACGGCCTTCGCCTGGGCAAGCGCCCGCTTGGTGTCTTCAGGGATTTTCTTCAGCGAGCGCTCATAGAGTTCGGCAGTCACTTGGCGTAGCAAGTCCGACGAGATGGTACCCATTACAGGCTCCTCAGCATTTTTTTTGTAAGAAGCCAGGCAAGCCTGGCTTGAGGTGTTGCGTCAAACGCGTTCGAAGGCCAGCGCCAGGCCCTGGCCGACCCCAACGCACATCGTTGCCAGGCCGCGCCGGCCGCCCTGCTTTTCCAGGGCGTGAATGGCGGTCATCACCAGCCGTGCACCGCTCATGCCCAAGGGGTGACCGAGGGCGATGGCACCGCCATGCGGGTTCAGGTGCAGGGCGTCGTCGGCAATGTTCAATGCCCTGGCCACGGCCAGGCTCTGGCTGGCGAACGCCTCGTTGAGCTCAATGACATCGAAGTCGCCAATTTCCAGTTCAAGCCGGGCCAGCAGTTTCTGCACGGCTGGCACAGGCCCGATACCCATGACCCGTGGCGCCACCCCCGCGCTGGCCATGCCCAGCACCCGGGCACGTGGGGTGAGGCCATGGCGCTCGACCGCCGCTGCGCTGGCAAGGAACATGGCGGCTGCACCATCGTTCACACCCGACGCATTGCCTGCGGTTACGGTGTTGCCCGCACCGTTCACCGGTTTCAACGCCGAGAGTGCCTGCAGGGTGGTTTCCGGGCGCAGGTGCTCGTCCTGCTCGACGATCCGTTCGCCCTTGCGCTCACGCACGACCACAGGAACGATTTCTTCAGCGAAGAAACCACTGCGCTGCGCCTGCGCCGCGCGGGCCTGGCTACGGTTGGAAAAGGCATCCTGGTCTGCACGGGAAATACCGTATTGCGCGGCAACGTTGTCCGCGGTCTGCGGCATGCTGTCTACGCCATACTGCTCGGCCATGGCCGGGTTGACGAAGCGCCAGCCGATGGTGGTGTCCTCGATGCTCAGCGCACGGGAATACGCCGCTTCAGCCTTGCCCATTACAAACGGTGCCCTGGACATCGACTCGACGCCACCGGCAATGGCCAAGGCCATTTCGCCGCAGGCAATTGCCCGGTAGGCCGTACCAACTGCGTCCAGCCCCGAGGCGCACAGGCGGTTCAAGGTCACCCCCGGCACAGATGCCGGCAACCCGGCCAGCAGCGCGGCCATGCGCGCAACATTGCGGTTGTCCTCACCGGCCTGGTTGGCACAGCCCAGGAACACTTCCTCGATGGCCGTCAGGTCTACCCCAGGGTTGCGGGCGATCAACGCCTTGAGTGGAACAGCGGCCAGGTCATCCGCCCGCACGCCCGCCAGGGCTCCAGCAAAACGCCCGATTGGCGTACGGACGGCATCGCATATGAAAACATCACGCATGTGCATCGTTCCTGTGCAGATTCTGAAGCGAATCAGTTGGCTTTGACGACGGGCTTGCCGGCTTCAGCCGGGGTGCCCAGCAGGATCATCGCGGCGCCAGTCAGCATCAGCACGCCATAGGCGGCCTGGGATGCGGCCATGCTGCCGGTCAGATCGATCAACGCACCCACCAGCGCCGGCATGAACACGTTACCGACACCGGCCAGCGTGGTGACCAGGGCGATGCTGCCCGCTGCCGCCTTGCCGGTCAGCAGGCTGCCGGGCAATGTCCAGAACGGACCGGTCGCACCCAGAACCGATGCGGTGGCGACGATCAGCAGAATCACCGAGACAGTGGTGCTGGGTTGCAGAATGGCCAGGGTCAACCAGCCAAGCGCCGAAATGCTCAAGCAGATCGCCACATGCCAGCGGCGCTCCATGACCTTGTCCGAATGCTTGCCCACCAGGTACTGCGCGATCACACCCACCATGAACGGCAGTGCCGACAGCAGGCCGACATGGAACAGGTCGGTGATGCCCGTTTTGCGAATGATGGTCGGCACCCAGAATGCAGCCGCCACTGCGCCACTGAAAACCGCCAGTGCGGTGAACGCCAGCACATACACACGTTTGTCCTTGAACGCGCCCCAGAGGGAATGGTGTTCGTTGGCATTGCTGGTGTCATCTGCCGCCAACTCGTCGAGGATGACCTGGCGCTCCTGCTCGGACAGCCACTTGGCTTCCTTGGGCGAGTTGTCCAGCAACAGGTAGGTGGCGACGCCCATCACGCAGGCCGGCAGGCCGGCGACCAGGAACAGGATCTGCCAACCCTTCAGGCCGAACAAACCGTCAAGGTGCTGCATGATGCCGCCCGCCAGTGGCCCGCCGATCATGCCTGAAATAGGGATCGCAGCCATGAACATCGCCGTTACGCTGGCTCGGCGGTTACGCGGCACCCACAGCGTGAGGAACAGCAACACCCCCGGGAAGAAGCCCGCTTCGGCCACACCCAGCGCAAAGCGCAGGATGTAGAACATGGTTTCGCTTTGCATCATGGAGAACGCCGCACAGGCGATACCCCACATGATCATGATGCGCAGCACCGTCTTGCGAAAACCGATGCGCTGCAGCATCAGGTTGCTGGGGATCTCGAACAGGATATAGCCGACGAAGAAAATGCCGGCGCCGATGCCGTACACCATTTCGCCGAAACCAAGGTCAGTCATGAAGCCGAGCTTGGCGAAGCCGATGACGTTGCGGTCAATCAGTGCCAAGACGTAGCAGATCATGAGCAGTGGCAGGATCTTCCATTTCACACGAGCGAACGTCCGCTGGGCGAACTGTTCGTCGGTGTAAGCCTGGACGGCATCTGCACTTTCGCGCGCTGTGATCATTGTGGGTTGCCCTGTTGTTGTTATCGGTTTTGCCGTCACATGAGCGTGCCGCTCAGTGTACGGCTATCAGCCAAGCCCTGGGCGCTTGCTGTGGTCCCATGAGACCGCTGCACGACCTAAAAGTCAATAGGTCATTTTTATAGCCTATTGACTTTTAGGTCGTCCTCGCCGGTAATTGTGGTGGGCTGACGCGATGCCAGCCGATAGAAACGCCCCCACATAGGACAGGTAACAATGACAACAAACCTGAACCGGCAGCTGCTGACGCTGACCACACTTACCCTCGCCGTGTCGTCAGGCGTACAAGCCGCTTTTCTCGATGACAGCAAGACCTCGGTGGACTCCAGAACCTTCTATTTCCAGAACGATTACCGGGATGGCAGCGGCCAGAACCGCGTCGAAGAAAGTGCCCAGGGCCTGACCTTTCGCTTCCAGTCCGGCTACACCGAGGGCGACATTGGCCTGGGCCTGGATGCAGCACTGATGTACGGTTTCAAGCTCGACTCAGGTCCGCAGCGAAGCGGCTCTGGCCTGCTGCCGCGTAACGCCGAAAGCCGCCCGGGTGGCCCCAGCTATGCCCGCGAGTCACAGGACGAATACAGCAAACTGGCCCTCACCGCGAAGCTGAGGCTGTACCAGGACACGCAAGTGCTGGTCGGTACCATCAACCCGAGCCTGGGCGTGTTGCAGCCAAGCACCACCCGGCTGTTCCCCCAGGACTTCCGCGGCACCCAGGTCACCAACACCTCGATCAACGGGCTGACCCTGCGCGCCGGCAGGCTCGACCGTGCCCGCCACCGGGACTCCACCGATTATCAGGGCATCGGTATCGCCTACGCCAACGGGCAATACCCACGCACCGACAACCGCGACTTCAAATACGCCGCAGCAGACTACGCGCTGGGCAAGGATGTGGTGCTCAGTTACAACCTCGGTGAGCTGGAAGACGTCTACCGCCAACACTTCGTCGGCATCAAAGGCAAGTTGCCGGCGGGGCCGGGGCGCCTGGTCAGCGACATCAGGCTGTTCGCTTCCCAGGAAGCCGGCGCTGGCGACGCCGGCACTATCGACAATCGGGTGTACAGCGGGCTGTTCGGCTACGAGTGGAACGGCCACACGCTGCAGGCCGGCTACCAGAAGGTCGATGGCAAAGGCGCATACCCGCAGCTGGAAAATACAGCCACCTACCTGCACACCGAAATGATGCTGACCAACTTCGCCAAGCAGAACCAGGCTTCATGGCTGGCGCGCTATGACTACAACTTCGCGGCTGCCGGCCTTCCCGGGCTGATGCTGACCGTGCGCTATGTGAAAAGTGACAACGCCCAGGTCGTCGGGGTGCAGCAGGATGGCCGCGAGCGGGAACTGGATACCGATATCGGCTACGTGGTGCAAAGCGGCACGTTCAAGGACCTCGCCGTGCGCTGGCGCCATGGCGTGCTGCGCAGCAATTACCAGCGCAACAGCGACCAGGACCGCCTGATCGTCGACTACAGCTTCAAGTTCTGATCCAGCTCATTCCACCCTCCCCCACGCCGGCCACGCTCTGGCGGGTGGGGTGCAGGGGTTTCCCCCCAACCGGAAGGTGTTCAATGAAACTGTCGAAATTAGTCGCCCCTCTGAGTGTCTTGTGCGCAATTGCGCTCGCCCCGGCCGCCTGGTCGCAGGGCAACATCGCCCACCGCACCATCCAGCATGCCGACGCCACCATCGCCTACTCGGTGCAGGGCCAGGGGCCGCTGGTGATGATCCTGGCCTCCACTGGCCGCGGCAGCGCCGAATTCGCCCCATTGGCCGAGCAACTGGTGCGCCGCGGCTATCGCGTGGTCTTGCCCGAACCCAGGGGTGTGGCAGGCAGTAAAGGGCCGATGAAAAACGTGACGTTCCACGATTTCGGCGACGACTTCGCCAACGTGATCGCCGCCGAAGGCGGCCCGGCAATCGTTGCCGGGCATGCGTACGGCCAGTGGATCGCCAAGACCATCGCCAGCGACCACCCACAGGCTGTGCGCGGGATCGTGCTGCTTGCCGGTGGCGCACGCCAGTGGCCCAGCGAGCTGTCCGATGCCATCACCCGGATCAACGCCGAGCAAACCCCCGAGGATGAAAAACTCGCCGCGTTGCGCCTGGCCTTCTTCGCCGAAGGGAATGATCCGCGCCCCTGGCTGACCGGGTGGCACCCGCAGGTCACCCAAAGCCAGCGGGAGGCACGTGCCAATACCCCCAAAGAGAGCTACTGGGCAGGCGGCAGCGCCCCGATCCTAGACTTGCAGGCTGGCGCCGACCCCTTCCGGCCCGAGCGCTCGCGCATGGAAACCAAGGAGGAGTTCGGCGACCGGGTGACGATCAAGGTCATCCCACATGCAAGCCATGCGCTGCCGGCGGAAAAGCCTTTGGAAACCGCCGACGCCATTGCCGATTGGGCTGATGGCTTACCTCGGTAAGCGTGACGAAAAAAGGGAGATCATCACTGATCTCCCTTTGCGCCACCCCGCCTGATCAGCGCCCGACGAACACCGGTGCGCGCTTCTCCACCACCGCCCGGGTCGCTTCACGGGCGTCCTCGGTCGCCATCAGCCGGGTGCTGTAGCCCTGCTCGACCTGATAGCCGTCTTCTACCTGCATGAACTCGATCTCGTTCAGCGACGCCTTGCCCATGCGCAAGCCCAGCGGGCTCTTGCTCGCGATCAGCCGGGCCAGCTCCTGGGCCCGCGACATCAGGGCCTCAGGCGCCAGAACCTCCTCGACCAGGCCAATGCGCAGTGCCTCTGCGGCGTCGATCGGCAGCCCGGTGAAGAACATCTTGCGCAGGTTGCCCTGCCCGATCAAACGCCCAAGGTGCGCGCCGCCGCCACAGCGGCCGACGTTGATCTCCGGCATGCTGAACTTTGCCCGTTCGCTGGCGAGGCGAATATCGCAGACTGCCGCCAGCACCGTTCCGGCGCCCAACGCAGGGCCGTTTACCGCTGCGATCACCGGCACGGCGCACTGGCGTACCGCCGCGAAACATTGCCGCACGACTGCCGCACGCGCGGGGTCTTCATCGACGGTCGCGGCAAGGAACTCGTGCAGATCCAGGCCAGCACAGAAGGCCCGATCACCTGCAGCGGTGAAAATCACGCAGTTGACCGCCGGGTCGCTCCCCAGCCGGGTGAACAGTTCGCCGATAGCCTGGTAGTGGGCCAAGGTGATTGCGTTAACCGGTGCACGGTCCAGCGTGACGACCGCCACGCCCTCGTTGATCTCAAGCTTCAAATCTTGCATCACGCGCTTTCCTTACTGTCGAAACCGAAAAGATGGGCAGGGTTGTCCACCAGGATCTGACGAATGATCGCTTCGTCCCCTACCCAGTTCATGAACACGTCCAGCAACTGGCCGACGTCCGGTGATTGTTCGGCCATGCGCACAAAGGGCCAGTCAGACCCCCACAGCAGCCTGTCTGGCCGCTTGTTCACCAGGGCCTGGTGGAATGGCTGCAGCTCGGCGTATGCAGGTGCCTGCCGGGACACCCGGCAAAGCGACAGCTTTGCCCACACCTGGCCGCTGTCGAGCAGGGCCAGAAACTGCTGGAACGCCGCGCCTTCCACGCCGGCCGCCACATCGAATTGCCCCATGTGGTCGAACACGATCGGCATGTCGAGATGCCTGACCGTCTCGAAGACACGCGGGCAGTCCTGGGCCTTGGCCCAGATGTGCGCGTGCCAGCCCCGTTCGCGCATGCGTGGCGCCAATTGGCACAGGGTATCGACGCCTATGCTGCCGGCGTAACGCTTGCCGCTGCTGGGGTCGAGCATCTCGATAAAGCGCAGCCCGCGTACCCCCGCCTGATGCAAGGTGTCGAGGCTGGCGTCGCTGATGCTCGCATCGGCAACGGCGATGCCCCGTGCCCGGCCGGCCAGCTCACCCAGGGCATTGACCAGGGCGCGGGTATCGGTGCCATAAGGTGCCGGCTGCACCAGCACGCCCCGGTCCAGGCCGACGCTGTCCAGCATCTGGCGATAGACCGAGGGCGCTGCCAATGGAATCGCATACGTGGCCGGGCCGGTGGCAAAGGTATCGAGCGGGCCGAAGACGTGGCAGTGCACGTCACAGGCACCCGCCGGCACGCTTCGAGCGGTGTGCGCCGGCATGCGCGGTTCAATGGTGTCCATCAACGCTCCCCCATCGCAGGGTGTGCGCCAGCCTGGAAAACCGCCGGCGCCGGCTCTGTCAAACGCGGTAAGCCGCACTGGGCATCGGTTGCCACTTGCAGGGGCGCCTTGACCTCATCGGGCAACGGAATACGGTGCACGTTCAGGGTCATGGCAACCAGCGTGTAGTAGCCGATCACCGAAGACAATTCGACCACGCCCACCGTGCCCCAGCGCGCATGAATGCGCTCGTACACGTCTTCCTGAACGTCGCCATGCAGTTGCATCTGCCGGGCGAAGGTATAAATGTCCCAGGCCTCCGAGTCGTCGAACACCGGTGCCTCCCCTGCTGCAATGGCGTCGATGATCGTGCTCTGCAACCCGGCCTTGGCTGCGTCGTCGGCGTGAATATGCCATTCCAGCTGGCCATTCCAGCGCCGCGCCGTGACCAGGATCGCCAGTTCACTCAAGCGTTTGGGCAACACCGTGTCGTAACGCAGTACTTCGCCCAGGCGCTGCCAGCGGTCAGCCAGCACCGGGTTATGCATGGCGGCCCGCAAAGGGCCCACAAGGCGCCCGCGGGGGCCACGGACAACGGCTTCATACACTTCAGCCTGCGCCTCGGACATGGTGCGGGCATCAAACAGCGGAATTCTGGCCATGACTCACTCCTGCGAGGCGGCGGATGGAACAGGGATCGTGATGCCAAGCTCACGCAACACGTCAGCCGTGTGCTGGCCCAACAGCGGCGGTGCACGGTTGAAATCCAGACTGGCATTGCGCATGCGAATCGGGCTTACCACTTGCGGTACCACGCCGGCCAGTGGGTGGGGCAGCTGGCGCAGCATTTCTCGGGCCTGGACCTGCTCGTCGGCAAACACCATGGGCACCGTGTTGATCGGCCCGCACGGCACCTTGGCTGCTTCCAGCGCGCTCAGCCATTCCTGCAGCGGGCGCTCGGCAAGCCGCTCGGCGATAAGGCGCAGCAAGGACGGCAGGTTGTCGACCCGGGCCTGGTTGGTGGCATACAGGGGGTCGTCGGCCAGTGCTGGCGCTGCAATCACTTCGCAGAAACGCCGGAACTGACCGTCGTTGCCTACCGCCAGCACGATGTGGCCATCGGCGCACTTGAAAACGTCTTGTGGCTGGATGTTCGGGTGGCGATTGCCAGCGCGCTGCGGGGTCTTGCCTGATACCAGGTGGTTCATGGCCTGATTCGCCAGCACCGCCGTCTGCACATCCAGCATGGCCAGGTCGATGTACTCGCCCTCTCCGGTGCGCTCGCGGTGCGCCAGTGCAGCCAGCACCGCCACGGTGGCATACATGCCGGTCATGATGTCGACGATCGGGATACCGACCTTCTGTGGCCCACCGCCCGGCAGGTCGTCCCGCTCCCCGGTCACGCTCATCAAGCCGCCCATGGCCTGGATCATGAAATCGTAGGCGGCGTTGTCACGCTTGGGTCCGGTTTGCCCGAACCCGGTAATGGAGCAGTAGATGATATCCGGCTTTACCGCCTTGAGATCGTCGTAACCCAGCCCGTAGCGGCTCAAGGTACCGACTTTGAAGTTCTCCAGGACTATATCCGACGCGGCCGCCAGCTCCCTGACCACCTGCTGCCCGGCCGGGTCCGCCAGGTCGACGGTGACCGAGCGTTTGCCGCGGTTGACCGACAGGTAGTAGCCGGCTTCTTTCGTCGCGTTGCCTGCTTGATCTTTGAGGAAGGGAGGCCCCCAGGTACGGGTGTCATCCCCGACCTCGGGGCGCTCGACTTTGATTACGTCAGCACCAAGGTCAGCCAGAACCTGTCCCGACCAGGGGCCTGCCATGATCCGGCTCAGATCGAGAACGCGGATATGTGAAAGTGGGCCTGCCATGTTATGGACTCCAGAGTTAGGTGGCGCTCGGCGCGTTGTCATCACGAATTGCGGTCGCGGCCACGGCGGGGCGCGACTGGAACTGCTGATACCAGTGCGCCAGGGCCGGATGGCCGGGGCGCCAGGCAATGAATGACCAGCGAAAATCCAGCTGGCCAAGCGCACAACCGATGGCGATATGGCCTAGCCCGAAGGGTGCGGCTTCAAGCTCGGCAGCCTGGGCTTCCAGGGCGGCGAGCACGGCTTGGCATTTTGCGTTGAAGGCATTGAGAAAGGGGTCGTCGGCACAGTCGTGGGGCAAGCCACGGTCGATGTACCAGTTGCGCCACAGCAACAGCACATCGATGAATCCGTCGCCCAGCGCTTGCCAGGTCATGGCTTGCAGGTACCGGGCACGGTCGGCCGGGACCAGCCTGGTGCCATTGTGCAGGCCATCGAGGAAGTCACAGATGACACGCGAGTCGTAGAGCTTGCGGCCATCGGCAAGCACCAGCGTCGGGATCTTGTTCAAGGGGTTGTCGAGCATGACCTGCTCATTGAGCTGGTTCATGCCCACGACATTGCGCACGCAGGTGACGCGGTCGAGCAGACCCGTTTCGTGCAGTACGATCATCACCTTGCGTACGAACGGTGAGCGCGGCGACCAGTGCAGGGTCATCGCTTGGCTTGCCGGGTGGGGAGTAGAGACAAAGGTCACTTTTGATCCTATGTGCTAACTTTATGACCTTTTCAGTATAGACCTATCTGAAAAGCGCTTGCCATCCCCCGTGCAATGATTTTTTCTCAGGCGTGCGCAGGCGCGCTCAACCGGCTGGATTCGCGCGCCTCGAATCGCTGCTGCCATTGGGCAAGCTGGGGGTGGCTGGCATGCCACGGCACGTCGGCGAAGCGAACCGCCAGGTAGCCCAGGGCGCAGCCGATCGCGATATGGCCAATACCGTAGGCAACCGTATCCAGTTGCGCCACCTCATGCTCCAGCAATTGCAGGGTCGATGAGAGCTTGAGTGCGCTGGCGTGCAGGAAGTCCTGCTGCTGTTGGGCCTCGGGCCGCTCACGTTCATGTCGCCATACAATCAGCGTGTCACACAAGCCATCGCCTAACGCCTGCCAGCGCAAGGCTTGCCAACGCCTGTCGGCCTGCTGCGGGTACAGCCCCGGGCCGTGCCCGAGGGTATCGAGGTATTCACAGATCACCACAGAATCGAACAACACCGAGCCGTTACCCAGCTCCAGTGTTGGAATGCGCATCAACGGGTTGATCGCCAGCAGCGCAGCATTGGGCACGTGCCGGGAGACCTTGGTGCGCACACAGCGCACCTGGCCTGCCAGCCGGCGTTCATGGATCACGCACATGACCTTGCGCACGAACGGCGACAGTGGCGACCAATGCAGCGTCATCCCGCCAGTCATACGCTGACCTTGACGTCGAGCCTGACCACGTCACCTCGGTATACCCCATCCCCGACGAACACCAACCGCCCCTGGTCATCGATGGCAGACCGGTAACAATAGGCAACCGGGGCATTGAGCGGGATCTCCAGCGCCTCTGCAGTCGCCAGGTCTGCCGTGCCAATGGTGATGGTCTGGTGCACTTCCTTCAGCGTCAGGCCGGGCAGGTCCTTGAGGATTCGCAAGGTCGTGTGGGTTTCAAGCAGTTTCGCCGGAATCTTGCGCACCAGCCGCGCATCGATGAATGCGTTGCCGATGTAATACGGTTTGCCTTCGCGCAGGTGGCGGCGCCGCCAGCACCGGTACTCCGGTGCCATTTCACCGATCTTGTGCTGCACATTGACAGGCTGGGCCTTGACGTCGAAAGACAGCACCTCTGTCGTGACCCCTTCCGGTGACAGCAACAGGCCCGACCAGTCGGTGGGCACTTCACACCACATCTGCTCTTGTGGCTGCTGGATGACGAAGGTGCCCTTGGCACGGAAGCGCCGTATCAGCTTGTCCTCTTCGAGGATGTCCAGCGCTTGACGCACCGTTGCGCGAGCCACGCTGCACTCCGCGGCAAGGTCATCCACCGTGGGTATCTGCCCGCCTACCGGCCACAGGCCTTGCTCGATCCTGCGGCGGAACAACGTGGCCAGCTGGATGTAGCGGGCTACGCCACTGCGGCTGAAATCAATGCCTGACTTGCTGGCCAATGCATCTAGGTCTTTCATCAATTGGTCTCGTCTGTGAGCCCCGTGGGGCATGCCTTGATCGCGCGGCGGCAGTATCGCATAAACCATAGGTTTGCATTATTAGCCTTTAAGGTCCATTGGTAGTTAATTCTATAGGTCATCCTATTGACCTTTAAGGTCTCATGTACGTACAGTGTTGGCATCATTCGCACTGTCACACGGGTATCAGGCATGAGCACCGCACTGAGCAAAACAGCCAGCATTGGCATCATAGGGGCAGGCACGATGGGTGCGGGCATCGTCGCCGTGGCCTTGCGAGCCGGGCATACCGTGTACTTGCACGACACGCGCCAGCAAGCGCTGACCCAGGGCGCCGAAAGCGTCACCGCCTCGCTGGATCGATGGGTCAAGCGCGGGCACCTGACTGCCCGGCAACGGGACGAATGCCTGGCCCGGCTGACCCTGGCAGCCGAGTTGAGCGAACTCTCGGCGTGCGCACTGGTGGTGGAAGCCATCATCGAAAACCTGGAAATCAAGCAACAACTGTTCAGCGCACTCGAAGCAGTGGTCGGCGAGCACACCATCCTCGCCAGCAACACCTCCTCCATTTCGATCACGGCGATCGCGGCAACCCTGCAAAGGCCGCAGCGCATGGTCGGCATGCATTTCTTCAACCCGGCAACGGTGCTGCCGCTGGTCGAGGTGGTCAAAGGCGAAGCCACCTGCGCAACCGTGGTAGCCCAGGTCAGCGAACTGGCCACCCAGTGGGGCAAATGCCCAGTCGAGTGCAAGTCAACGCCAGGCTTCATCGTCAACCGCGTGGCCCGCCCGTTCTACGCCGAAGCCCTGCTGGGCCTGGAAGACCAGGTGGCGCCTGCTGCAGTGATCGATGCCGCGTTGCGCGATGCAGGCGGGTTTCGCATGGGGCCGCTGGAGCTGATGGACCTGATCGGCCACGACACCAATTTTGCGGTGACGCGAAGCATTTACGACGCCTTCTTCCAGGACCCTCGCTACCGCCCTTCGCTCACCCAGAAAGCACTGGTGGACGCAGGGTGGCTGGGCCGCAAGACCGGCCGCGGCTTCTACCGCTACGATCCGGGCTCGACGCCCGATGCCATCACCTATGAAGCCGCTTGCCCACAACCAAAGCTGGTCCAGCAATTTGGCGATTTTCCTGGGGCGCAAACCGTTCGGCACGTGGCCGAGGAACATGGCTGCCACATCGAAAGGCACAACGGCGACGGCTACCTGATGGTAGACGGCGTGCAGCTACGCCCTTGCCTCGGGCTGACTGCCCTTGCGCTGGCGACCGCCCAGGAACTCGACCAGGTCGTGCTGTTCGACGCCTCTACCCACCTTGAAGCAGCCTCCCTGGTCGTGCTCAGCGGCGCCGACACCTGCAGGCGCGCCTCCCTGGATAGCGTGGTTGGCTTTTTCCAGGCGCTGGGCAAGCAGGTGGTCATCATCGACGACGTGGCGGGCATGCTCGTGACACGCACGCTGTGCATGCTTGCCAACGAAGCGGCGCAGGCCGTCAGCCAAGGCATCGCCACCGCGCAGGCGGTCGACCTTGCCATGCTCAAGGGGGTCAACTACCCGGTGGGCCCGCTGGCCTGGGCCGACGCGTTCGGCAACCACAACGTGGTCACCGTGCTGGACAACCTGGCCCGCGCCTGCCCCGATGGCCGCTACCGCGCCAATGCGCTGCTGCGCCGCAAGGCACTGACCAACACGCCCTGGAACCACGCTGAATAGAGCCCGAACATGCCTTCGACAAACCCCGTTCACCAGCAGATTCACACAGATGGCTACGCCATCATTACCCTCGACCGGCCAGAGCGTCGCAACGCCCTGAACCTGGAAATCAAACAGCTGCTGGCCGAGGCCGTAGAGGCACTGGCAGGCGACCCGCGCGTGCATGCCCTGGTGATCACCGGTGCAGGTGGCTATTTCGTCGCCGGCACAGATATCGCCGAGATGCGCGACATGACCCCCACTCAACACACGGCCCTGCAAACCGGACGCCTGTTCGAAGTCGTCGACCGCTGCGAAAAGCCGGTGATCGCCGCGATCGAGGGCTACGCCCTGGGTGGCGGCTGCGAGTTGGCCCTGGCCTGCGACATCATCATTGCCTCGCGCACGGCGCGCCTCGGCCAGCCGGAAATCAACGTTGGCATCATGCCAGGGGCAGGCGGCACCCAGCGCCTGCTGCGCACCATTGGCAAGTATCGCACGGCGTTGCTCACCCTCACAGGTGAACCCCTCAGCGCTGAACAGGCCTTCAATGCCGGCATGCTTTCCGAAGTGTGTGACGAAGGCGCTGCACTGCAGCGCGCAGGTGCCATCGCCGCGCGTATCGCCGCTCAGCCGCCCTTGGCCGTGCGGGCGATCAAGGCACTGCTGGCCACCGGTGAGGACGCCCCCCTGCATAGCATGTTGAAGCTTGAAAGAAGCGCCTTCGTGCAACTGTTCGACAGCGAAGACCAGAAAGAAGGCATGACTGCCTTCCTGGAAAAACGCAAGCCAACCTATTGCGGGCACTGATGCCTGCTGCGGCAAGGCGAAACCCACCTGCAAGGACCATTGAACATGCCGACCATCGTCAATCTCGGGCCCATTCCCGACATGCTGGAGCGCCGCCTGCGGGCGCGCTTCGAGGTGTGCCCCATCGCGCAGGCCGAAGCGCCCGAGCAGATCGAAGTGGCCGTGACCACCAGCATGGTCGGTGCCAGCGCTCAGCAGATGGCCCAGTTGCCGCGTTTGCAGCTGATCCTGTGCAACGGTGCCGGTCTGGACCGCATCGACCTGGCTGAAGCGGCAGCACGGCACATCGAGGTGTTCAACACCGCCGACGCGGTTACCACAGACACCGCTGATTACGCCGTGGCTTTGCTGTATGCAGCCAAGCGCAGGGTTACCCAGGCGGATCGCTTCGTCCGGGCCGGCCAGTGGGGCAAGGAAGCCTTCACACCCACCCGCCGCGTCAGCGGCAGCAAAGTCGGCATTGTGGGGTTGGGCAAGATAGGCACGCTGGTGGCCCAGCGCATGCAGGGGCTGGGGCTTGAGGTGGGTTACCACACGCCCAGGCCAAAGCCGGCAGCCGGGCTTGCCTATTTCGATCACATCGAGCAACTGGCGGCCTGGTGTGATGTGCTGGTGCTGTGCTGCCCTGCAACCCCCGCCACTGACCGGCTGGTTGGTAGCCAGGTGCTGCAGGCGCTAGGCAGCGCTGGCACGCTGATCAATATCTCGCGCGGCTCCGTGGTCGCGGAAGATGACCTGATCCAGGCGTTGGACCAAGGCGTCATCGCAGCCGCGGCGCTGGATGTGTTCGCCAGCGAACCGGCACTCGACAGCCGCCTCGCCACCCTGCCCAACGTCATTCTCTCCCCGCATGCGGCTGCCATTACCGTTGAAACCAGGGCCGAGATGGCAGCGCTGCTGTACCAGCGCGCCGCCGCTCACTTCCAGGCCGGGCTCACGGGTTGATGTAGCTGGTTTTCACCTGGGTGAAGAACTCGGCCGCATAACGGCCTTGCTCCCTGGGCCCGTAGCTGGAGCCTTTGCGCCCGCCAAAGGGCGCATGGGGGTCGACCCCCGCGGTCGGCGCGTTGACCATGACCATGCCGGCTTGCAGCCCGCGCTTGAACCGCGCAGCCTGCTTGAGGGAGGTCGTGCACACCCCGGCCGACAAGCCATAAGGCGTTGCATTGGCCACGGCCAACGCCTGCTCGGCATCCGCCACCCGGATCACCGCCGCCACCGGGCCGAAAATCTCTTCCTGGCAGATACGCATGGCCGGCGAAGCGCCAACGAACAACGCGGGCGTCAGGTAGAAGCCGGGCTTGCCCTCGACCTCTGCAATGGCCTGGCCGCCGTACACCAGCTCAGCGCCTTCGCGCTGGCCCAGCTGGATATAGTCGACGTCCTGGGCGAGTTGCGCGGCATCCACCACCGGGCCAATCCGGGTTGCCGGGTTGCGCGCATCGCCCACCTGCAAGCCTGGCAGCTTCGCCAGCATCGCCGCCACAAAGCGGTCATGGACCTTGTCGGTCACGATCAGCCGTGACGATGCCGTGCAGCGTTGCCCGGTCGCGTGATACGCGCCGTCGAGGGCGCAGGCCACGGCCACCTCGATATCGGCATCGTCCAGCACCACCAGTGGGTTCTTGCCGCCCATCTCCAGCTGGAAGCGCGCCATGCCACCTGGGCGGGCGACTGCTGCTTGCGCCACCTTGCGGCCAGTGCCCTCCGAACCGGTAAAGCTGATGGCCGCCAGCCTGGGGTCGTTCAGCAGCACATTACCGATCTCGCGGCTGCTGCCCATCACCAGGTTGAATGCGCCGGCCGGCAGGCCAGCGCGGCTGATGATTTCAGCGAGCACCCAGGCGCAACCAGGCACCAGTTCAGCGGGTTTGAACACCACGGTATTGCCGTAGGCCAAGGCTGGGGCAATCTTCCAGGCCGGAATCGCCAGCGGGAAATTCCACGGGGTGATCACCGTCACCACGCCGATCGGTTCACGGGTAATCTCCACCGTCATGCCCGGGCGGGTGGAAGCCAGCAGCTCGCCTGGCAGGCGCAGGCACTCACCGGCAAAGAACTTGAAGATCTGCCCCGCACGCAGCACCTCGCCGCGGGCATCGGGCAAGGCCTTGCCCTCCTCCCGTGCCAGCAAGTCTGCCAACTCGTCACGGCGGGCCAGAATTTCGCTGCCGATGCTGTCGAGTGCATCGCTGCGCTGTTGCGGCCCCCATGCTGCCCACTCCGCCAGCGCCTGGCTGGCGGCGGCGAACGCTGCTTGCGCCTGGGCTTCGCTGGCGCGTGCGTAGTGCCCAATGATATCTCGGGTATCAGAGGGGTTGATGTTGGTCGAGACCGCTTGGCCCTCGACCCATTGTCCGTCGATGAAATTGCAATACATCGCTTTGGGCTACTCCCACATCCTAAAGACCGGCAGCGCTCACCCCGCGCGGCGCTGCCACTGGCACATCAGCCCCGTTCGCGGGCGCGCACGAGGTTGTCCTTCAGTAACGACGGCACACGCTCGTCGAACCCCAGGGCCACACGGCGAACTTCCGGGCTGTCGGTGGGTTGATGGCCGACACCCAGCGCACTGGCGCGCGGTGCGTCGATGGCAATGACCTGCCCACGAATGCGGCCGATGCCGGTCACCTCGCACTCCACCACGTCGCCCGCGCCGATACTGCGCGAGTGGCACGGCGTGCCCATGAGAATGACGTCGCCCGCCTCCAGGGTGATATGCCGCGCCAGGTCGGCGATCACGTAATGCGGGCCCCAGATGGTTTCATCACCGATGTGGGCCTGCTGGACCACCTGGCCGTTAACGTAGGTGCGCAGCGTCTGCTCGAACAGGTTCACCCCGCGCACGATGCCCGGGCCGATCGGCAGCAGCGTGTCGGCGCCTTTGACGCGCAGCATGCTGCCCTGGTCGGTGTCGCGGAAATCCTGCAGGCCCATGTCCAGCGCCGGGCAGAAACCTTCGATGTAGGCCCAGGCTTCATCGGGGGTGACGTTACGGCAGTTGCGCCCGATCACCACGGCGTACTCGCCCTCGTAGTTCAGGTACTGGCAGTCTGCGGGTTTGTGGATCTGCCCTTCATGCCCATTGAGCGACGTGCGCGGCTTGACGAAATACGTCGGGGTCTCGGTGGGCTTGGCCTTGTTGCGTGTTTCGAAACTCCGCGAGCTGTAGCTGATGTGCACAGCGATGATCTTGCCGGGGTTGACCGGCGGCAGGTAGGCCTGGCCTTCGGCAGCGATCACCCGACCATCGTCCAGGCGCAATTGCCCGGCCGCGTCACCTTCCTCGATCAGCGTGCCCCAGCACGCGGTGCCGCCCAACAACACCCGGCGTCGCTCGACACGGGGGCCACGCATGACTTCAGGCAAGGCCTGGAGTGGAAACTCGAAATCCATTTTTTCTAACCTCTTGAAATGTTCAGCGCTTGCCAGTGCGCACGAAAGCGACAACCACCAACCCGGCCATCAGCACGAAGCCGGCAATGATGTACATGGCGCTGGCGGTAGTACCGGTATTGGTCTTGACCCAGCCCACCAGGTACGGGCTGAAGAACCCTGCCAGGTTGCCGATGGAGTTGATCAGGGCGATCCCGGCAGCGGCAGCCACGCCGCCCAACATGCCCGTGGGCATGGCCCAGAAGATCGGCGCCATGCTCTGCAGGCCCATGCTGGCCAGGGTCAGGGCGAACATCGCGGCCATGGTGTTGTGCTGGAACACCACGGCCAGGGCCAAGCCCAATGCCCCGGTGCTGGCAGCCGCGCAATAGTGCCAACGGCGCTCGCCGGTACGGTCGCTGTGGCGGCCGACCAGAATCATCGCAACCACGCCGAAGGCGTAAGGGATTGCCGACAACAGGCTGATGTGGGTGGTGCTTTCAACGCCGGTTGCCTTGATGATCGAAGGCAGCCAGAACCCAAACCCGTACTGCCCCATGGAGCTCCCGAAATAGACCAGCGCGAACATCCACACCAACGGGTGGCGTAGCACTGCCCCCAGTGACAGCTCGGTTTTCACCTTGCTTTCGCTGTCGATGCGCGCCTGCAGCAAGGTCTTCTGTTCGTCGGTCAACCACTTGGCGCTGCTGATACGATCGTCCAGGTAGAACAGCACCGCTACCCCCACGATCAGCGACGGTATCGATTCGACCACGAACAGCCACTGCCAGCCGGCCATGCCGTAGCTGCCATCGAGCGAATCCATGATCCAGCCCGAGAACAGCCCGCCAAGCAAACCCGCCAGCGGTATCGCCGACATGAACAGCGCCATGATCCGGCTGCGGCGGTTAACCGGGTACCAGTAGGTGAGGTAAAGCACGATGCCGGGGAAGAACCCTGCTTCCGCGGCGCCCAACAGAAAGCGCAGTATGTAGAACGTGGTCTGATCATGGACCAACGCCATCGCACCGGTGAGCAACGCCCAGCTGATCATGATGCGCGCGATCCAGCGGCGGGCGCCCACGCGGTGCATGATCAGGTTGCTCGGCAGCTCGAACAGGAAGTAGGCGAGAAAGAACACGCCTGCACCCAGGCCGTACACTGCCTCGCTGAACTGCAGGTCGTCCATCATCTGCAGCTTGGCGAAACTGACATTGATCCGGTCAAGGAACGCGATGACCAGGCACAGGCACAAGAAAGGAATCAGCCGCCGCGTCACCTGGGAATAGGTGGCTTCTTCAATGTCCAGCGCGGCCAGCGGTAGCGGGCCGGTAACGGCATTACCGTTCATGGGTTTGCCTCATCTTATTATTGTAGGGGTGGTTGGAAATCGGTCAGACGTCGAACCAGACGTGGATGTTGCCGGTACCGCGGGCGTTCTCGTATTCCGACAGCGCAGTACCCTTGCCCTGGAACTTGTCGCCGCCCAATGCACCCAGCATCTGCAGGTAATGGGCACCGAACGCTTCCCACGGCTGGCGCCGGTAGTCTTCATCCCAGCGCGCCAGAATCTGGTCATGGCGCCCTTCGGCCATCAAGGCGATAGCGCCTTTGTCACTCTCCATGGCCGCCGCGGAAGACACGTTGCTTTCATGGAAAATGCGCGGGTTGTTGGGCTTCCAGTCGATGCCGTTGAACTTGTGGCTCAGCGCCCCTGATGCCAGCAGCACGACGCGCAGGTCACTGCGCCGGATGGCCTCGCCGACCGCCTCGCCCGACTGCAGGAACTGCGGCCATTCGCAGTTCTGACAGGAGCTGACGGTGACCACGGGAATGTCCAGGGTTTCCAGGCGCAGCAGCTTGATGACGTTGATCGTCGCGTACTGGCGCTCCAGGTCTGGGTGGGCGATTGCCCGGTTGTAACCCCCCTGCTCGCGGGACACCTGCTCAATGGCTTGTGCCAGCGCCGGGTAACCACGGTAGGCATAGGGCACCCCATGCAGGTACCACGGCATTTCATCTGAGGTGTAGCGCCCTTCATAACGCGCACTGGCATCGACCAGGTGATAACCGGTGGTGAACCAGTGGCTGTCGAAGATCACTACCACATCGGGTTTGAGCGCCTGGATTTTTTCGAGTACACGCGCAAACCCGGCAATCAGGTCAGAGTCCTCCCCGGCGCCCATGGCGCGGCGGAACTCTTCACACTGCATCAGGCCTGGGTGGTGCGACACAATCGCCGCGCCGACTATTTGTCCCATTTTTCGTTTTCCTTGTTATCGCTGGCTGAAACTGGCGCGGAACGGCTTTTGCGGCACGACCACGTCTTTCACGTCGCAGAAGAACTCGAAGCTCCAGTCGCCCCCCTCGCGGCCGATGCCGCTGCGCTTGATGCCGCCAAACGGTGCGGCAAGGTCGCGGATACCGAAGCTGTTGACCCAGATGAAGCCGGTGCGCACCTGCTGCGCGACGGCCGTGGCGTGTACGGTTTCGCCATAGCACACCCCGCCGAGGCCGAAGTCCGTGCCGTTGGCCATGGCAACGGCTTGCGCGTCGTTGCTGAAGGTCTGCAGGGTCAGGACAGGGCCGAACACCTCGTTCTGAACGATCTCGTCGGCCTGCTCGACGTTGCCGATCAGGGTCGGCTGCAGGTACTGGGCACCGTAGCTGTGCTTGTCACCGCCCCAGAGCACCTGTGCCCCGCTACTGACCGCACGCTCGATAAAGCCCTGGATACGCTCGACCTGGCGCGGGTGAATGACCGGCCCAACCTCGGTCGCCGGATCCCGAGGGTCGCCCACCACCAGGTTTTCCACGTAACCACGCATGGCGGCGACGAAACGCTCGGCAACACGCTCATGCACCAGCAGCCGGGTGCCCGCCAGGCAGACCTGCCCGGCATTGCGATACATCAGCGCCGCGGTGGCAGCAGCGTTATCCAGGTCGGCATCCTCGAGCACGATGAATGCGCTTTTGCCACCCAGTTCCAGGCTGCAGGGCACCAGGTTGGCAGCGGCAGCACCGGCAATGACCTTGGCAGTGGGCACGCTGCCGGTGAACGAGATGCGCGCGATCCGCGGGTCGCTGACCAGCTTGGCCCCGGTTTTCGCCCCGGTCCCTTGCACGATATTGAGCACCCCGGCCGGCAAACCGGCGGCGTGGGCGGCGTCAGCCAGCAACGAGCTGGTCAGGGGTGCCCACTCCGGCGGCTTGACGATGCAGGTGTTACCGGCTGCCAGCGCCGGCCCCAGCTTCCAGGTGGCCAGCATCAACGGCGAATTCCACGGTGTGATGATCACAGCCACGCCGGCGGGGTCATGGCGGATGTGGTGGGTAGCCTGCTCGGTTTCCAGGCAGCGATCCTGCAGGGTGAGCGCGTGCTCGGCAAACCAGCTGATGTTCAGTTTGGCGCGGTTGATCACACCATGGCGCATGCGCGACAGCAGCACGCCGGCGTCGGTGCTTTCCAGCAGGCAAAAGGCTTCGGCGCGCTTGCCGATCTCTTCCGAAAAGCGGTCGAGGTACACCTTGCGCTGCGCCGCGCTGAGCGCACTCCACGAGGTGAAGGCACGCTCGGCGGCCACGATCGCGGCCTCCACATGCTCCGCCTCGCCCTCGGCGATATGGCCCAGCACCTGCTGGTCGATGGGGCTGAAAAGCTCAAAGGTGGTCGCCGAGGCGATCCGCTGGCCGTCGATATAGTGGTCGGGGGAAACCTGTACACCGGCCACGTCAATAAGGGCAGATGGCATCGATAACTCCATTTTGTCGTTGTTGAAGGTCATCAAGCGCCTGGGGCTCAATAACCGGAGGAAGCAGGTGCGGCCTCGGACACGGGTGCCCGGACGCGCCCCAGTAGCGTGCGTGCCGCTTGCGCCAGCAGCGTGGCATCCACCCCTACGGCGACGAAGCGTGCGCCTCGCGCCGTGTAGCGCTGTGCCAAGGCAAGGTCGGTACTCAGTACCCCGGCCGCTTTTCCTGCAGCGTTCACCACGTCGATCGCCTGCTCGATGGCGGCGACCACCTCAGGGTGCCCCGGCTGCCCGATCAAGCCCATCGAAGCGCTCAGGTCGGCAGGCCCGAAGAACACGCCGTGCACCCCCTCCACCGCGGCGATCTGCTGCACATTGGCCAGCGCCTCTACGGTTTCCACCTGAACCAGCAAGCACACCCGCTCGTTGGCCTGGGTCAGGTACTGCGCATCGGCGCCCCACCGTGACGACCGTGCAAGGCCGCAGCCCAAACCCCGCACACCCTGCGGCGGGTAGCGCATGGCCCGCACCAGGTCGCGCGCCTGTTCGGCGTTTTCGACCATGGGCACCATCAGCGTCAGGGCACCGGTTTCCAGCACTTGCTTGATCAGTGCCGCATCCCCGTGCGGCAGGCGCACCACGGGGTGCCCGGGATAGGCTGCAAGGCTTTGCAGGGTCGCCAGAATCGTGCGCAGATCGTTAGGGCCATGCTCACCGTCGATCAACAGCCAGTCGAACCCGGCGGTAGCGCAGACTTCAGCGCTGTAGGCATCGGCCAGGGCCAGCCACAACCCGATTTGCGCCGTGTCGAGGGCCAGCGCTTCGCGGAAGGAACGGGCAGTCATACGAACCTCAGCGAGATCGAACCGAGCGGGCCGTAGTCGGCATGGAAAGTGTCGCCAGGCGCACATGCGACCGGGCGCGTGAACGAGCCACCCAGGATTATCTGCCCGGTTTCAAGGCCTTCGCCATGCAGGGCAAAACGGTTGGCCAGCCACGCCACGCCATTGCCGGGGTGGTTGAGCACCGCCGCCCCCAGCCCCGACTCTTCGATGACCCCGTTCTTGAACAGCAACGCACCAGCCCAGCGCCAGTCCACCTGGTCGGGCCGCATCGGCCGGCCACCCAGGATGATCCCGGCGTTGGCTGCGTTGTCGGCGATGGTGTCGCGCACCTGGCGGGGCACCTTGCTATCGCGGTCGAACTGCTCGATTCGCGCATCGATCAGTTCAAGGGCAGGCATCACATAGTCAGTGGCGTTGAGCACATCGAGCAAGGTCACGTCAGGGCCACGCAGGGGGCGCGCAAGGATGAACGCCAGCTCGACCTCCAGGCGCGGCACGATGAACCGCGACGCCTGTACTTCAGAGCCGTCGGCCAACAGCATGTCATTGAGCAAGGTGCCGTAGTCGGGCTCGGTGATCTGTGCCGAGATCTGCATGGCCCGTGAGGTGAGGCCGATCTTGTGGCCAATGACCTTGCGCCCCTGGGCAAGCTGCAGCGCTATCCATTCGCGTTGAATGGCATAACTGTCGTGGATCGTCATATCAGGGAAGCGTTGGGAAAACTGCCGCACCTGTTGGCGCGAAACCTGCGCTTCGTGGAGTTCGGCAGCCAACGCCCGATGAGTTGATCGCTCAAGCACTGTGGGTGTCCCCCGGCCATGAGTGGCCTGTTGTCGTTGTGGATTGAGGGGATTCTTACGGATTGACTTAGCAATAAAAAGCAATGAAAGTTTCTCTTAAATCAACCTGGGCTTGATAATCATGGCTTTCTTGCGCTTCACCCTGCGCCAACTCGAAACCTTCGTCTGCGTGGCAGAACTGCGCAGCTTCGCCGGCGCCGCAGAGCGCCTGGGCATGACGCCGCAGGCCGTAAGCCAGCTCATCGCTGAGCTGGAAAAGGTGCTGTCGTTCCGCCTGTTTGATCGTTCCACCCGCAAGGTCAGCCTCTCCGCGGCAGGCAGTGACTTTTTTGCCTCGGTGCAAACCACCATGCGCCACGCGCGCGCCTGTGAAAGCACCGCTTCCGATGTGCGCAACCGGGCTGCGGGCGTGGTCCGGATCGGTGCGCCCCTGGTGCTGGCCAGTCGCGCGCTACCTGCTGCAATAAAGGCCTATGGCCTGACCCACCCCAAGGTCGTGGTGCGCATCCGCGACCTGCCCGTGGAGATGCTGGCCGATGCCGTCGCGGCAGGTGATGTGGACTTGGCGCTGGGCCCGGATCGCCCGGTTGGCACGGATGTTCGTCGCCAGGCCATGTTCGAGAGCCGCTGGGTGTTGTTCTGCTCGCCGGACCACGCGCTGGCCAGCAGGGCCAGGGTCACCTGGCACGATCTGCATGATATTCACCTGGTGGCCTCGGGCCGGGACCACGAACGCAGCGTACTGCCCATGCACGCAAACGCACCGGAGGCGCTGCGCATCAGCCCGGTAGAAATCGTGGACAACATCACCACGGCGCTGGGCATGGCCGAACAGGGGCTGGCAGCCACACTCGCCCCCGCCTACGTGGGTTGCCTGGCCAGGCACTACGGGCTCAAGACCTGCAACGTCAAAGACCCGGAAACCTTGCGCTCGGTGTGCCTGTATCAATCCACCGTGCGCAACCTTTCGCCCGCTGCCGACGGCTTCGCCGAATTCCTGGGCCCGTGGCTGAAAGAATGGGCCAGCCAGCTCTAAAGCTGGGCGGGCACGCCGTGCTGCACCCCGCGGTGCCCCCGCAACAGCCACAACACCGCCCCAGCGGCTACCAGAATGCCAGGGGTTGCAGCCATCAGCACGGTGGCTGCGCCACTGCCAGCGGCCAGCATCTGCCCAGCCAGCAAAGGCCCGCTCATGGAGCCCAGCCGGCCGACCGCCACGGCAGCGCCAACGCCGGTGCCGCGAATGGCGGTTGGATAGAACCGGGGCACCAGGGCGTACAGCACCAACTGCCCACCAATGGAGAAAAAGCCTGCGGTGAACCCTGCGACCAGCATGCCGGTGAGGTGCGCGGAAAGCCCTAGCCCGGCGAGCGCCACGAGAATGCCGCAGTACATCAGCACCACCAGCATCGCCACATTCCACCGGTCGAGCAGCCGCCCGAGCATCAGCGCACCCAACGCCCCGCCCACGTTCAGCACGATCTGCACGGTGGCTGCGTCGACCCGGCTGAAGCCCAGCCCCCTCAGCAATGTAGGCAGCCAGTTCTGCAGGATGAACAGCACCATCAGCGTGAAAAAAAAGCCGACCCACAACAGCAGCGTGGGTCTGGCGGTGTCGCGCTGGAACAGGCCACGCCAATCGGCCTGCTGCCGCGCGCCGGCCGCTCGTTGCGCGCTGAATGCACGCGACTCAGGTAGCCACCGGTAGAGCAGCGGGATGATCAGCAATGGCCCGACACCGCCCACGATGAAGACTGTTTTCCAGCTGTCCTCGGTGCCGGTAAGGCCGATGCCGGCCGCCAGGGCGCCGCCCAGCGGCATGCCGCAGTACATCAGGCTGACGGCAGTGCCATGCAGGCGCTGTTCAACCGCTTCGGAACACAGGGCAATCAGGTTGGGCATGGCTGCGCCCAGCCCTAACCCGGTCAGGAACCTGGCGCTCAGCAGGGTTTCATAGTTCCAGGCAAGGGCAGTGGCCAGCGAGAACAGGCCGAACAGGCTCACGGCGGCCATCAGCACCCGCTTGCGGCCAACCCTGTCCGCTAGCCAGCCGCCCACCAGCGCGCCAGGTAGAAGCCCGATGATGCTTGCGCTGAATACCAGGCCCAGCGCACTTGAAGAAAGGCCGAAATGGGCCGCCAGGGACGGGCCGGCGATACCGGCAGATTGAATGTCCATGCCTTCGAGCAGCGCGACTATGAAACACAGCCCGATGGTCAACATGGAGGAGCGCGCAGTGCATGTCGTCGTGCTCATGGTGTCACCTTTTTATTGGTATTGTGGGTGGTTACAGGTGCCTGGGCGTTGCAGGCAGCACCTAGAAACGAGGCAGGTCCGGGTGCGCCATTTGCCCTTCGTGGATATGCATGCCGCCAAGTTCCGCACAGCGATGCAGGGTGGGTATTGCCTTGCCGGGGTTCAGGATCGAATGCGGGTCGAACAGCGTGCGGATCTGCGCGAACACTTCCAGCTCGTGCGCACCGAACTGCCAGCACATGCCGTGTAGCTTCTCCGTACCGATACCATGCTCACCGCTTATCGAGCCGCCGGCCTCCAGCGCCAGCGCCATGATCCGGTCCGCCAGCGCCATTGCCCGCGCCTCCTCGCCCTGGTTGCGGCTGTCGTAGCGCAACACCGAATGGAGATTGCCGTCGCCGGCATGGAAACTCTGCACCACCTCGATCGCCGCCTCGGCGGCCATCTGGTTGATACGGTCCAGCACTTCACCCAGCAGCCGACGGGGTACTACGCAATCGGCCACATACACATCCCGCGCCGTTCTCAGCAACGCCGGCAGGATGTTCTTGCGCGCCGCCCACAGTTCGAGCCGCTCATGCTGCTCATCTGCCTGGCGCAACTCCAGCAGCCCATGCTGCCGGAAGATCACCTGGATCTGTTCCGTCCAGGCGGCGATCTCGGCGGCCTGGCCATCCAGTTCGCAGAGCAGCGCGCCGCCTGCGTCCGTACGCAGCTTCAGCCCCGGCGAGTAACTGTCGGCAGCGATCAAGGACGCGTTATCCATGATTTCCAGCCCGGCAGGCACAATCCCGGCCCCGATGATAGCGGTCACAGCGTTGCAGGTGTCTCTTGGCGTGGAAAAAAAGCCCAGCAAGACACGAATTTTCGACGGCACAGGTAGCAGGCGCAGGCGCGCCTCGGTAATCAGGCCCAGCAGCCCTTCCGACCCGGTCAGCAACGACAGAAAGTCAAAACCCGGGGTATCCAGCGCGGCACTGCCCAGGTCGAGCACCTGGCCTGCCCCGTCGACCATTCGTACCCCCAGCAGGTTGTTCACCGTGAGCCCGTACTTGACGCAGTGCACGCCGCCTGCATTCTCCGCCACGTTACCGCCAATCGTGCAGGCGCTCTGGCTGGACGGATCGGGGGCGAAAAACAGGCCATGGGGTTGCGCGTGCTCGGAAACCGCCACGTTACGTACGCCCGGCCCGGCCAGCGCCTGCCCTGCGGCTGCGAACACGGTGACAGCGCGAAGCCGGTTGAGGCCCAGCACGACACTGCCCGACACAGGCGTTGCCCCGCCAGAGAGACTGGTGCCGGCCCCCCGTGGCGTGATGGCTATGCGATGCTGCGCACAATAGCGCAGTACCTGGCAGACCTCGTCTTCATCAGCCGGCAGTACCACCGCCATGGGCCGCTCGCACAAATGAAACAGCGCGTCGCACTCGTAAGGGACGAGCGCCGCCGGCTCATCGATCACCCAGCGATCGCCCACGATCGCCTTGAAGGCATCGACGGCACACTGGCGCGCACGGTTGTGTTCAGGCATGTGAGCATTCCTCGTCAGGTAGACGCTGCGCAAGCAACTCCAGCCAGTGGCCGACCTCGACCGGGCTGGCTTTCTGCAGGTGCAGGATGCAGCCCACGTTGGCCGACACCACCCGTGAGGGCTGGCCGGCGGCAAGGTGACCCAGCTTGCGCGTGAGCAGTTCTTCACTGCGCCCGGGCTGCAGCAGCGAATACGCGCCCGCAGAGCCGCAGCACATGTGCTCCTCTTGCACGGGTATCAATGTGTAGCCCGCCCGGCGAAGAATGGTTTCTACCTGCGCTTTGGCCCGCAGGCTGTTGCGTAAGCTGCACGGCACATGAAAGGCCAACCGCTCTTCACCGGCTGCCAGCGGTTTCAGGGCAAGGGGCCGCTCAGCCCACAGGGCATTGAGGAACGTGCCAGGGTCTTGCACCAATGCACTGACCCGCGCCGCCTTGGGCGCGTAGGCCGGGTCATCGCGCAGCAAGTGCCCATAGTCCTTGAGCTGCGCACCACAGCCGGTAGATGAAGAAAGGATCGCTTCCGCGCCCCGCTCGATCGCGGGCCACCAGGCATCGATATTGCGCCGCATGGCCGCTTTGGCGGCGTGCGGCGCATCCAGATGCTGGCTGAGTGCCCCGCAGCAGCCACTTCCCGAAGCGTGCACCATGGCAACGCCAAACCGGTCCAGCAACAGGGACAGCGCCGCGTCATGACCCGGCGTAAACACCGGCTGCACACAACCCTGCAGGCTCAGTACATGGCGCGCGTGCCTGGGCGCGAGCCCTGTTGCCAGTGCCGGGCGGTCGGGTACCAGGGCACGCAGGCGGCCTGGCAAACAGGGCTTCAACGCCCAGCCGATACGCGCCAGGGTGCCAAGGGCAGGCCTGCAGGTCATCACCGAACGAATGGCCAAGCGCTTGGCGCGCTGCCAGAAGGGCCGCGGCTGTTGCGCGTTGATCAGTTGCTGCCCCAAGTCGATCAGGTGGCCATACTGCACACCTGACGGGCAGGCAGTCTCGCATGCCTTGCAGTGCAGGCAGTTGTCCAGGTGCCCCCGCGTGCCGGCCGTTGCCGTCCCGCCCTGAAGGGTGTCACGGATGAGGTAGATTCGGCCTCTTGGGCTATCGAGTTCGTTTTCCAGCATTTCATAGGTCGGGCAAACGGAAGCGCACAGCCCGCAATGCACGCAACTCTCGACCAGGGCCGCAGCCTGGATTGCGCTATCGCTGGCGATCAAACGTTCATGCAGGTCTACACGCATTGGGTATTCTCTTTGGCAGCGTCACGCAAGGCGCCGCGATCGAAGATCCGGCAGGGGTCGAAAATATCCGCCAGGCCATGGCTCAACTGGGTCATGCCCGCGGACAATCCGTGCCAATCCCCGCCTGCAGGCGCACGCCAGGCCAGCGCATGCCCGCCATGGTCTTGGGCCCAGCCATGAAGGTGCTGATCGCCGCTGGGCAGCCAAGCCCAGCGCACGCCCCCTGCCCAATCGATCGCACCCGTCGCAGGGTGCAGCGGTGCATCGGGGCGCACGCTTGCCCTCCACAGCGTTTGCCCTGGCCTTGGTCGAAAAAAACCATGCTCACGATGAACCACACTGCGCCAGAAGGCCGCCCCATCAGCCACTTCGGCATACTCACCTGCCAGGTTCGCCAAGGCGTGACGAACGCTGTAATCGCTCCCGCTGTAGCGCAGGAACAGGCGGCCATCCACGTAAGCCGATGCGGACAGCAGGCCAGGCCCCTGGCCGCCCGCCAGCATCGTGGCCAGCGCCGTTTGCGCGGTACAGGCCGTGGCCACCGTCACCTCTGCCGCAGGCCGCGGCATCACGCGCAGCGTCACCTCGAGCAGCGCCCCCAGCATGCCGCGGCTGCCGCCCGCCAGGCGCGCCACGTCGAACCCGGCGACGTTCTTGACCACCCGCCCGCCAAAACGCAGGTCTCTTCCCAGGCCATCGATCAGCCGTACCCCGATCAGGTGGTCACGCAGTGCCCCGGCATAGGGCCGCCGCGGGCCCGACCACCCCAGCGCCACCGCCCCGCCTATGCTGTTGGTCTGTTGCACCACTGGCTCGAAACCGAGCATCTGGCCGTGCTCGGCCAACACTCGCTGGAGCAGCGCGACCGGGGTGGCGCACCGAACGGTTACGACCAGGTCACTGGGGTCGTACTCAACGATGCCGGTGTGACCCTGCATGGAAATCACGGCAGCCTCGGTGGCCGCGTGGCTGTGGGTGCCGGCGCCGCGAATCTGCAGCTTGGTGTGGTCTGCGCGCGCCCGGGCGAAGTGCTCACGCAGCCAGGGGACGGCATCGCGTGCATCCGGTAGACGATGTTCGCCTGCGCTGGGCGTGGAACCGAAGGCTGACATGTAAGGCAATCTCGTGTTTTTTATTGTGATTCGCTGGCCAACGCCAGGCTTTGGCAGACGTTAATGAACGCCAGCGCGCAGGTCGACTGACTTATTTTCCCCAACGCATGAGCCGTAGCTCATGTGCTTTTGGCGCTGTATCGAACGCGTCATGCCGATACAATCCAGCCACCGGCAATTGCCGCAATCGCCCCCGGACCACAATGACTGATAGTGACAACAAAGCGCTGCTGGACAGGTTCTTCCGGTCATCGCTCAGCCTCAAGCAACTGCGCATACTGGTAGCGCTTGCCGACCTTGGGCAGGTGCGCAAGGTGGCTGAAGCCATGAACGTCAGCCAGTCTGCTGTTTCCAAGCAGCTGGCAGAAATACAGGAAGGTATCGGGCACCCTGTCGTTACGCGGGTCGGCAACCGCCTGGCGCTGACACCGGTGGGGCTGGCCCTGATCAGCAGCGCCCGGGGCGTGCTCCATCATCTGGAACGGGCGCAGCATGAAATCCTTGCCCTGCGCGAGGGCAAAGGTGGGCACCTGGTGCTAGGCACTGTGTCATCGGTGTGTGCGACATTGGTGCCTGGCGCGCTCAACTACCTGTACGAGCACGCACCCTCGGTGTCGATCAAAGTGGAAGAAAACACCGCCGACAAACTCATCCCGCAGCTGGTCGACCGTTCGATCGACATGGCGATTATCCGCATATGGCAACCGTTGGCAGTGGCGGGTGTCTCCCAGCAAACCTTGATGCATGAAGCCCTGGTCATCGTCGCCGGGCCTGACCACCCGCTCGCGCGGCAGGGCGTGGTCGACTGGGCACAGACCGTCAAGTACCCCTGGATCGTGCCTAACGCGGGTTCACCTGCACGTGAGGCACTGGAGGCGATGCTGGCCATGCATGGCTTGAGGTTGCCTGGCGGGACGATAGACTCCATTTCCATGACGCTGATCGTCTCGCTGCTGGCCCACAGCCGGCACTTGTGCTTGCTGCCCGAGCACTTCGCCAGAAAACTGCAAGCCAGAAACGAGGCGAGTATTTTGCCAGTGAATACCGCAAACCTTCTGTCTGAAGTACGGGCAGTGTGGTGCACCGCCAACACCAACCCGGCACTCAACACCCTGCTGCGTTGCCTGGCGTACGCCTCAGCGTGATTCGATGGTGTGAGGGGGCGTGCTCGCCCCTCCCTACCCGGCTCACCAGAGCGCTATCTGGTACCCCAGGATCACCCGGTTCTCGTCAAGATCGGTGGTCAAGCCATTGCCCGAGCGGAACGACACATTCCGCCAACGCAGGCTCAAATCCTTCAATGGCCCCGACTGTATGACGTAGGCGATATCCATGTCGCGCTCCCACTCATGCCCGTCCGCCACGCCGCTGGCCTCGATACTGCGCCCTTGTACGTAACGCGTCATGAAAGTAAGCCCGGGCACGCCCATGGCCGCAAAGTTGTAGGTGTAGCGCAACTGCCACGCGCGGGTGTTCTGTTTTGCAAAGGTATTGTGCGTGACCAGGTTGACCGAATAGGGGTCGGCACCTGCCAGGAACGGAAAATTGCCGTCCCCAGACAATTTCTGCCAGCCAGCACTGAAGCCATGCCCTTGGGTATCCAGTGTGACCATGCCATTGAGGAAGTCGTTGTCGATGTCGCCCCCGATGGCCCGGCCTTCATCGAGGCTATGGAAATAGCGCAGATCGGTCACAAGCTTCAGCCCAGGGGCTATTTCAGCCGTGTGATTCAGGCCCACGAAATGCTGTGCATAGGCGTCTTCCAGGCGCGCGTAGTAATAGCTCAGCGACAGGTCTTTGTTGACCGTGTAGGCCCCACCCGCGAAATCAAAGTCGCCAGCACTCAAGCCGTTGTACGCGTAGGCCATGTCCTTGTTATCGGTCGAATCGCGAAGGTTGACCCGGGTCAGTTGGCCAAGCGTCAGGCTAAGGTTGTCGACATCCTTGGAGGTCAACATTGCTCCCGTGTAGCGCGTGGCCAGCAGCCTCGTATCGTTGTACATGACCACGGGCAAGTTGGGCTGCAACGAACCCACCGACAACTGCGACTTGCCCAGGCGCATCTTCGCGGTCACGCCGGCTTCAGACCATTCGTTCTCTGCTTTGCCATCACGCCCCAGCACCAACAGGTTGGTGCTGCTACCGCGTTGGCCTGCATCGAGTTTGACGCCCATCTGCGCGATGGCATCCGCGCCGAACCCCACTACCCCGTCGGTGAAGCCCGAGTTGAAGCGCAGCGTGAACCCTTGCCCCCAGTCGCGCATGGGCTCGGGGCTTCCCGAGTTGCGCAAGTCACGGTTCATGTACATGTTGCGTGCATCGATCACAGCATGGCTGTCGCTGATAAAATCGGCCCGCGCACCCTGGATGGGCAGTGAAGACGCACAGAGACAGATACTCAGTTGTGCAGTAACGCCAAGTTTTATTTTCATTGTTTTTATGAGTAACAGTGCCCGCTGCTGGCAGGCGGGCTTGCCTGAGGAAGTAGCGCCCGGCCCCGTCAGCACTGCTGACCAAGCCCAGGCATCCAGCACCCTCAGGCTACCGAGGCGCCGTACGCGGCGTTAGCCGATTCCAGCAGCAGCTATCCGGTTCGGGCGGATTTGTGTGCAGGCAACAACAGCGAGCACCTCTGCGATAGTGGCTGACCACATGCGCCAGCCAGCGGGATCACAAGCTCGGCACCTTTTTTTGACTCATTTTTCACAAGCGATGGGCGATCGTTGAGCCATCCCTACGTGTGATAGCAGTTCCCATTGGCCCGTCTAGCAGCGGGCTATCTTTTGCCCGCGATTCAGGCCAGCGCCGGCAGTAACCCGTACCAGCCCACCGTTGCTGGTGCATCAGAACTCGGTAATCACGGTCACACCCGCTGTATCGAAGCGGTCCATGTTCATCAACGCGTCGATGGACTGCGCCAGGTTGATGGTCTTGCCCACCAACTTTTCAGGGGCCAGCTTGCCCGAACCGATCATCTCCATCATGGCATCGTAGCGATGCGCTTGCATGCCATGGCTGCCGTAGATTTCCAGCTCATGGGCAATCACCTTGCTCATGGGGATCGCAGGCTGGGCGTGGTCTGCCAGCATCAGCCCGACTTGCACATGCCGGCCGCGACGGCGCAGGTTGTTGATGGAGTTGAAGCACGTGGTCGGGTGGCCCAATGCGTCCAGCGACACATGTGCGCCGCCCCGGGTGATTTCCATCACCGCCTCCGTCACGTCCGCTACCTGACTGGCATTGATGGTGGCCACGGCGCCCAGTGCCCGCGCCAGTGCCAGCTTGTCATCCGCGATATCGATTGCAACCACGTTGGCACCGATGGCCTGGGCGATCATCACCGCCGAAAGGCCCACGCCACCGCAGCCATGCACCGCGACCCACTGGCCTGCGCCGACCCTGCCCTGGTCCACCACCGCGCGGAATGAAGTGACGAAGCGGCAACCCAGGCTGGCTGCAGTCGCATAGTCCATGGTTTCCGGCAGGGCCACCAGGTTCAGGTCAGCCTGATGGATACCCACGTATTCAGCGAAAGACCCCCAGTGGGTAAAACCGGGCTGGAACTGGGTGTGGCACACCTGCTGATTGCCACTGTGGCACTGCGCACAGGCGCCACAGCCGCCTACGAACGGAACGGTTACCCGGTCACCCACCTTCCACTGGGTCACATCGCCGCCTACGGCGGCGACCACGCCTGCCAGCTCATGGCCTGGAACGTGGGGCAGCTGTATGTCCGGATCGTGGCCTTTCCAACCATGCCAGTCGCTTCGGCACACGCCTGTGCCTTTGACTTCAATCACCACACCATGCCGCTCCGGGCTTGGATCGGCGATATTCATCAAGCGCGGTGGCTGAGAAAAGGCTTCGTAGACGACAGCTTTCATGACGTTTACCCCTGCTGAAAACGGTTGGATGAGTCGTGCTTCCGGCAGCGCCCGAGCAGCGCTTTTCGGCGGCTATCAGTATGAAGAAAACGGCTGAAATTACCTTTCAGAGTTCGGTTGACATGGGTGCGCAAGTGAAATAAATCTTCAAAAAGCTCATTGATTCTGAAGGATTGGCGCATGGCCGACGCACTGGACAAAGTAGACATTGCAATAGCGGACAGACTGCAACGTGACGGCAGGCTGTCGAACGTCAAGCTGGCCGAGCAGTTGTGCCTGAGTGAGGCATCATGCTGGAGGAAACAGAAGCGGCTGGAGGCGAGCGGCGTGATAGAGGGCTACCAGGCCATACTCAACCGCAAGAAGCTGGGTTTGGGGGTGATGGCGTTCGTGCAGATTTCCTGCACCGACCACAGCGAAGAGGCGACCGCGAAGTTCGAAAAGATCATCGCGGCGGCTCCGCAGGTGCTGAGCTGCCACAACACCACGGGCGAAGCCGACTTCCTGCTTCAAGTTGTCGCCCGGGACCTGGACAGCTATAGCCGCTTCATCGACAAGGTGCTGCGCAAGTTGCCCGGCGTGGCGAGTATCAGGTCCAACCTGTCGTTGCGCGAGATGAAAACGACCAACCAGTTCCCCGTGGCCGAACTCCTGAGCCTTTGATCAGGCCCTTGGGGTACTGGACGGCAACTCGCCGAAGCGCCGGCGGTACTGCTCGCTGAAACGGCCAAGGTGGTTGAACCCCCAGGCTTCGGCAACCTCGGACACCAGCCGGTCCGAGCCGCTGCACAGCAACTCATTGCGCGCAGCATCCAGGCGCAGCGCCTTGACGTACTGCATGGGAGACTGCTGAAGCGCGCGCTGAAAGCCTTCGCTCAAGGAGCGCACGCTGACCCCCGCTGCGCTGGCAATGTCTGTCAGCTTGAGATCGTCGCGCAGGTGCTCACGGATATACCCCTCGGCACGCTTCACATGCCGGGGCATCAAGGGTTGCGGGCCGAACCCGGCGCCGTGATCGGCGTGCAGCGCATGCATGAGGGTGAACAGCGCACTTTGCTGCAGAAACTCCAGCGTGCGAGCATCGGGCGTAGGCTCAGGGCCGATCATGTACGTCATCAACAGGTTGAGAAAGCCGATCCAGCGCATCTGCGCCGTACCGCCGGCTTGCAACATCGCATCGAATCGCAGTGGCCTGGCCGGCATGCAGCCGTGGAAATCCACGCAAGCCGCCTCGATCAGGGCCAGGGGGAATTGCACATGCAAACGCCAGCTGTCGGCACTGAATGCCTTGTTGATACGGTCTTCCAGTGAATCGATCATCACCAGCCCGCCCCCGCCGGAGTACACCCCTTTTGGCGTGTGGATGGTCGCGCTGCCTTGTAGCTGGGTGCTGACCAGCAAAAACGAGGTGGGCGTCTGGTCAAGCATGACCGGCACGCCAAAGCGCAAACTGGCCACCTGCAATTCACCGACAGCGCGGCGCTGCAGCTGCATGGCAAGCGCACCATCGCGGTTGTCCACGGCGAGCCGGTTCGCGCTGTAATTGGCTGCAAGCACGTCCGACGCGTGCCGCGCATCGCAAGCCTCGACCTGGTCTGCGGTAAAGCTCAACGCGGCTTGTGTATAGGTACGCAGCAACGAAACCGCATGGGCAACGCCGTTGCAAGAGGCCATGGTTGTCACAGCGCGCCACTCTTATTGTTGTTGTGAGTGCTCACGTTGTAAGCAATCAGCCGGGGGGAGTCAATGCCGGCCATCGCGAGACCCGCCTACAGCGCTGCGGTGACGCGCCCCTTTGGCTACCGTTTGCTGGCGGGTGTTCAATCCTCGCGAATATGCCGCTCCTGGCGTTCCTGACGCTCTTTCGCTTCGATACACAGCGTGGCTGTCGGGCGCAGCAGCAAGCGCCTGAGACCAATGGGTTCGCCAGTGTCCTTGCACCAACCGTACTCACCCCGGGCAATGCGCTCCAAAGCCTCGTCGATCTTGTCCAGCAGCTTTTTCTCCCGCTCCAGCAAGCGCAGTTGCCAGTGCCGTTGCTCTTCCACGGTGCCCAGGTCGGAGGGGTCGCTGCTGGGTTCGAACTGCTGCATCAACTCGAACTCACGGGAAATTCGCGCTTGCAGCTCCGTCCGCTGTACCAGCAGCAGATCACGGAAAAAGGCCAGCTGTGCAGCGTCCATATAGGCCGCTTCAGGCATGCGGAGCAATTGGTCTTCAGTCATTGCAGTCGTTCTCGCGTGGAGGGTTGCGTTTCAGCGCCGCTGGTCATTGAACGCCAGCGGTAAGCCTTGGCAGTCCGCGTTCAAGCGGTGCTCATGCCAGGCCAACTGGCCGGACACGATCGTGGTCGTGACCCGATGGCGCAGGCAGTGGTGCTGCAAAGGTGTCCACTGGCAGTGGGCAAGGACCGGGTCGAGGCCAACCGGCCTGGGTGCGTCGAGGCGTTCGACCAGGGCCAGGTCAGCCCAGTAGCCTTCGCGCAGGTAGCCACGCGCCTCTATCGCGAACAGGTCGGCGACCGCATGGCTGGTTTTACGCACCAACTGGGTGATCGGCAGCAGCCCCTGCTCGACCAGCTCGAACAGCGCTGGCAGTGCATGCTGCACCAGCGGCAACCCGGAAGGTGCCAAGCCGTAAGGCTGTTGTTTTTCTGCCAGCGTATGGGGGGCATGATCGGTGCCGATCACATCGATGCGGTCCTCCAGCAAGGCCTGGCGCAGCGCGTCGCGGTCGGCAGTGGTCTTGATCGCCGGGTTGCACTTGATGAGATTGCCCAGGCTTGCGTAGTCGCGGTCATCGAACAGCAGGTGGTGGACGCACACCTCAGCGGTGATCAGCTTTTGGGCCGACGGGCCAGGCTCGAACAGCCGCAACTCCCTGGCAGTGGTCAGGTGCAGCACATGCAGACGGGTAGCGAAACGGTTTGCCAGTTCGACCGCCAGGCTGGACGAGCGCCAGCAAGCGTCTGCATCGCGTATCAGCGGGTGCATCGCTGGCGTGATGCCTGCGCCGAACTGCGCACGGAAGCGGGCTTCGTTGGCTATGATCGAAGGGGTATGCTCGCAATGCGCCAGCAACACCGTCGGTACACAGGCAAAAAGCCGCTCGAGCACCCTGGGGTCATCAACCAGCATGTCGCCGGTGGAGGCGCCCATGAATACCTTCACCCCGGCAATTTGCCGGGGATCCAGACGGGCAACGGTCTCCAGGTTGTCCTTGCTCACCCCAAAATGGAAACCGTAGTTGGCAACCGATGAGCTGGCAGCGCGGGCCTTCTTGTCGTCAAGGGCCGCCAGCGTCAAGGTGGCCGGCCTGGTGTTGGGCATGTCCATGAAACTGGTGATACCACCGGCCACGGCAGCACGTGACTCACTGGCCATGCAGCCTTTGTGCGTGGCGCCGGGTTCGCGAAAGTGCACTTGGTCGTCGATCATGCCAGGCACCAGCCAGCGGCCTTGGGCATCGATCTCCACAGGTGCATTCATGCCCTCGATGCTGGCGGCGATCTTGTCGATTCGGCCGCGGGCAATGAAGACATCGGCCTCGAACACCTTGCCCTCGTTCACCAGCCGGGCATTTCTGATCAGGATACGGCTCATGAACGCGCGTCCCCGTGGCTGACACTGGCTGGCTGCTTGAACCGGAACGGCATGACCCATCACTCACTGCTAAAATGTTATGTTATAACACTGTATACCAGTGGGTATTTCCCCGTCACCCTCTTCTTGCATTACAGGTAATCCGCATGCGCGCTTCTCACACTTCTGCCGCCGAACCCTACGCCGACACTGAACTGGCCTGCCTGGCGGGGGCCAAGGCTGCGCTCTATCGCTGGGCGGCGACGGTCGCCACGCGTGACGTCGACCAAGTGCTGGCGCTTTATGCACCAGATGCGATCCTGGTGCCGACCCTGTCGAACCAGGTACGGGACTGCGACGACAGCCGTCGCAACTACTTCGACAACTTCCTGGCCAATGATGGGCTGGTGTGTGACATCCAGGTATTCAAGAAACGGGTGAGCCGCAAGCTCGGCACCGTGGTGGTCGGTGGGCTCTATACGTTCGTCTATCGCCAAGCAGGCGTTCAGCGGGTGGTGCCCGCGCGCTTCCTGTTCACCTTTGAACGGATCGACGACCAGTGGCTGATCACCGGGCACCACTCGTCGATCGAGGCCTGAGGGTGGTACCAGCAGGCGGCCGAGGTTCGCATCCGCCGCGAGCACGAGGTGCGGATACCGCCGAGGGTGGCTCGGTGGGCCTTACACCTGCCGCAGCACTGCGTGTATTTCAGCCACGATCTGGCAGCTGGCCTGCTCCACCGTGCCTTCATTGCGGCACAGCACCCAGCCCTGTTCGGCAACCGCACGTTCGAACGCTTCGGTGCAGGCTACCTGTTCATCCAGGGTGTGGATGACGGTACTGCGCAGCCCGCGGGTGCGCGCAGCCGCCCGGGCCCAGGAGGTTTCGGCGGCGGTGACCACGCCCACGTGCAGGTCCGGCACCTGCACGCCGCGCTCAAGGTTCAACTGCAGGATCTGCGCAAACGGCACGCTGCGGCGGAAGGCTGCGTCCGACGGGTACCAGCGATCGATCAGGATGATGCTGCCGGCCGGTTGCCGGGGCAGCACGTTTCGGGAAATCCAGGCACGGCTGTCGGCAAAGCGTTGGCAAACCTCATGCTCCAGCGCCTGGCAAGGGTTGCGGGCAAGCCTGTTGACCAAGGCCATGGTATCGCCGCGGGAGGGATCGTTGTTTCTCTCGCACAGGCGGACCACCTTGTGCCCGCCCAGCCTGAGGGCTTGCGTAACGGCCTCCAGCAAGGTGGTCTTGCCGGTGCCTTTAGGGCCATCGAGAGAGACAAAAAGCGGACGGTTCATCGTTCAAAACCCATAAGCGCAAGCGCGGGATGAGAGCATTGATCACACCCCGCTTCAAGCGCTTGCGCTCAAGGAGTACATTTGTACCCCACCCGGGGCAGGCGGCCCATTCGCTGGCGCGCGGGTGCCGCCCCCGTCAGACCTGCGCCTGCCCCCCATCGACGAACAACTCGGCGCCGTTGACGAAACTGGCATCGTCACTGGCCAGGAACACTGCCGCATTGGCTATCTCCACCGATTCGCCAACCCGGCCCAGCGGCACCTGGGCGGCCAGGTAATCGAGCAGGCCCTGCTGTTGCTGGGCGTCCGGGCCAGCCAGCTCCACCAGGCCGGGCGTACGGGTGGCACCAGGGCTGAGCGTATTGACCCGTACCCCGCGGTCCTTCAGGTCGAGGATCCAGCTGCGGGCCAGCGCGCGCACGGCGGCCTTGGAAGCGGAGTACACACTGAAGGCCGCCGTACCCGAGCTGCCCGCGGTCGAGCCGGCCAGAATGACCGAGGCGTTGTGCGACAGCAGCGGCAATGCCTTTTGCACCGTGAACAACACGCCCTTCACATTGCGGTCGAAGGTGTCGTCGTAGTGTGCTTCGGTGATTTCGCCCAGTGGCAGCATGCTGCCGCCGCCTGCATTGGCGAACAGGACGTCTAGGCGCCCATGCTGCTGGCCAATCCGGGCATAGAGCTGGTCCAGCTGATCCAGGCGGGTGGAATCGACTGCCACCCCTGTCGCGTTGCCAATCAGCGCTACCGCCTTGTCCAGCTCTGCCTGGCGCCGCCCAGTGATGTAGACGTGTGCGCCCTCCTCGGCGAAGCGTTTGGCGGTGGCCAGGCCGATGCCGGTGGTGCCGCCAGTGACCAGTGCGATCTTGCCTTCGAGTTTGTTGCTCATGGTGTTTCTTCCGTCAGTGTGGGTGAGTGACTGTGGGGAGAAGCGTATCGACCTGCAGGCAATTTCAAAATAGAATCGTTTGAAAGTCATCATTGCAGAATTGAAATGGCAAGAATTCCGGATTTCGAAGGCCTGGCGATGTTCGCCAAAGTCGCAGAAGAAGGCTCCTACGCTGCGGCGTCCAGGGCCATGGGCGTGTCGGTGCCGACCGTTTCCCGGGCCGTGGCCCGCCTGGAGGAGCGCCTGGGCGGGCGCCTGTTCAACCGCACCTCACGCCAGCTGTCGCTGACCGAGTTTGGCCAGCGCATGGTGGACCAGGCCAGCGCGCTGTATCGCCAGGCCGAAGAGATGGAAAGCCAGGCGCTGGAACGGTCGGTGGAACCGCGCGGGCTGGTACGCCTGGCGGTTCCCATGTCGTTCGGCCTGCGCTGGGTGGCACCGCTGTTGCCAGAATTGCTGGCACGTTACCCCGGCCTGGAGCTGGACCTGCATTTGTCCGACTCTACCGTAGACCTGGTGGCCGACGGCTTCGACGCGGCGTTGCGCATTGCCGCCCTGCCCGACTCTTCACTGGTGGCGCGGCATATCTGCTCAGTGACCCAGTACCTGGTGGCGGCACCCGGGTACCTTGCCAGGCATGGCCACCCTGCGCACCCGCGCGAACTGGCCGAGCATGCGTGCATGAGCTACGCCTACCGCGCCCGCAGCCAGGTGTGGCGTTTTACCCACGCCGATGGCACGCAACAGGATGTAACACCGCGAGGACCGCTGCGGGTCACCAACTCGGATGCACTGGTGGCGCCGTTGCTGGCAGGTGTCGCGCTTGCCGAACTGCCAGAGTTCATTGCGGCGCACTACCTGGCCGATGGCCGCCTGGAACGGGTATTGCCGGCATGGCGCATGACCCAGGGGGGCCTGTATTTCGTCACCCCTTCGGCGCGGAGTCGGCCACGCAAGGTGCAGGCATTGGCCGATTTCTTTGTCGAACGGTTGTCTGCCGCCGCCTGGCGGGGCCCTCGGGCTGAGGGCTGAGCGCAGCTACCTGCCGGTGAAATGATTGGGGCCACCCTGCAGGCAGCCCCAAAGCGTCAGCTGGAGACTCAGGGCCGCATTGCGCTGGCCCTTTCACGGCGCCAGGACGCGCCCACCAAGGTGGGCTGCCCAGGCTCAGACCGCCAGCGCGCGCTCACGCAGCTCGCTGTTGAGGATGCGGTCGTTTTCGCTGTAGTCGACCGGGCAGTCGATCACGTGCACGCCTGGGGTCTTGATGCAGTGCTCCAGCAGCGGCAGCAGGCCGTCGGCGCTTTCCACGCGGTGGCCATTGGCGCCGTAGGCTTCGGCATACTTGACGAAGTCCGGGTTGCCGTAGTCCAGGCCGAAATCGGTGAAGCCCATGTTGGCCTGCTTCCAGCGGATCATGCCGTAGCCGTCGTCACGCAGGATCACCACGGTGATGTGCATGCCCAGACGCACGGCGGTTTCCAGCTCCTGGCTGTTCATCATGAAGCCGCCGTCACCGCACACCGAAATCACCGGGCGATCCGGGTAGACCAGGTGTGCAGCCATGGCCGATGGCAAGCCGGCGCCCATGGTCGCCAGGGCGTTGTCCAGCAGCACGGTGTTCGGCTTGTGCGCCTTGTAGTTACGGGCGAACCAGATCTTGTAGATGCCGTTGTCCAGGGCCACGATGCCTTCGGACGGCAGCACGCGACGAATGTCGGCCACCAGGCGCTGTGGGTAGACCGGGAAGCGGTCGTCGTCGGCGCCTTCGGCGATCTGCGCTTCGTTGGCTTCACGAATTGCCATGAGGCGGGTGAAGTCCCAGTGCGAAGTGTCGCCCAGGCCTTCAGCGATCTGCCACACGGCGTTGGCGATGTCGCCGATCACTTCAACCTGCGGGAAGTACACGGCATCGACTTCGGCGGAGCGGAAGTTGATATGGATGACTTCGGTGCCGCCACGCACCATGAAGAACGGCGGCTTCTCGATCACATCGTGGCCGATGTTGACGATCAGGTCCGCCGCTTCGATCGCACGGTGCACGAAATCGCCGGACGACAGCGCAGCGTTACCCAGGAAGCGCGGGCTGCGCTCGTCAACCACACCCTTGCCCAGCTGGGTGGTGACGAATGGGATACCGGTATTATCGACCAGTTGCTTGAGGACCTTGGCGGTCATCTTGCGGTTGGCGCCGGCACCGATCACCAGGATAGGGCTACGTGCGGTGCGCAATTTCTCGATGGCAGCTTCAATGGCCACGTGCTCGGCCAGCGGGCGGCGGTGCAGGCTGCGCGGGATCGGCAGCGCGTCGGTCTGCTCGGCGGCGATGTCTTCCGGCAGTTCCAGGTGCACGGCACCCGGCTTTTCTTCTTCAGCCAGGCGGAAGGCTTCACGCATGCGCGAAGGGATGTTGTCGGCCGAAGCGAACTGGTGGGTGTACTTGGTGATGGGGTCCATCATGCCGCACACGTCGATGATCTGGAAGCGGCCCTGCTTGGACTTCTTGATCGGCTTCTGGCCGGTGATCATCATCATCGGCATGCCGCCCAGGTAGGCATAGGCGCTGGCCGTTACCAGGTTGGTGGCACCCGGGCCGAGGGTCGACAGGCTGACGCCGGTCTTGCCGGTCAGGCGACCGTAGGTAGCCGCCATGAAGCCTGCAGACTGCTCGTGACGGGTCAGTACCAGTTTGATCTTCGACTTGCGCAGGGATTCGAGCAGGTCGAGGTTTTCCTCACCAGGAATGCCGAATACATACTCGACACCTTCGTTTTCCAGACATTGCACAACGACATCGGCGGCCTTGGCCATTTAGGGTACTACCTCAAAATCTTTGGGGGATTGCAGCGAGATCGGCTGCGTGACTGAGATGTTGCAGGATGTCTCAGTGGCGCGCATCGTAGGCCCTCTGGTTAATAATAATAAATATATTGTTATGATGCGTGGCATCACAGTTCGTTATAAATGCACTGACTACGAAAAGGTCGTACGCCCCAATGAACCTCAAGGCACTGCGTTGCTGCGTCGAAATCGTCCGCCAAGGCAGCTTCACCAAAGCAGCGCAACACCTGCACATAGCCCAGCCTGCGTTGAGCATGGCGGTTACCCGGCTGGAGGAAGAGCTGGGTGTGACCCTGTTCAACCGCACCACCCGCAAGGTGCTGCTCACGGCCGAAGGCGAGCAGTTTCTGCCACGCATTGCCTCGGCCCTGCGCGAAATGGATGTGGCCCGGCAGGAGCTGCGCGACATGGCTGACCTGAAGCGCGGCGAAGTGCGCCTGGGTATCCCGCCAATGTTCGGCCTGCACTATGTGCCAGGCTTGATGAACGCGTTCCGTCAGTCGTACCCCGGTATCGCCATGACCGTGTTCGAGGGCAGCGCCGCCGACATCGGCCAGCGCCTCGAACAACGGGAAATCGACCTGGCGTTGCTGGAATCGCGGCGCGTACCGCAGGACAAGGAGTCGATCCTGCTGGGCAGCGACGAGATGCTGGCGTGCATGCACCCCGACCACCCTTATGCCGGCAAGGCATTTCTCACCGCCGAAGACCTGCGCAATACCGACATGGTGGTATTCGACCGGACCTTCGTGCAGCGCCACCTGCTGGACGCATTTTTCGCCGAACACGGCATTACCTACCAAGTGGCCCTGCAGAGCAATTTCGTCTCGCTGGTGGTGCAGGCAGCACTGGACAACATGGGCGTGGCCACCCTGCTGCGCTCGGTGCAGCAGCGTACACCGGGCATTGTCGGCGTGCCCTTCCGGCCAGCACAGCAGATGAGCTTCAGATTGTGCTGGCGTTCAGGGGAATACCTGTCGCTGGCCAGCAAACGCTTCATCGATTTCGCCGCGCAAACGCATTACCTGGAGCGCTGACCGGGGCCTGGCCCCTGGTTTGAGCGGCGGCGTTACCTCGACGTTACGCCCACCGATTGACTATCATCCCGCCTTGAACGTTTCAGCATGTTTCAATACAGGCCCAACAAGGGATTCAGATGTCAGTCCAGCAACTCCCCCCGCCGCCCAGCAAAAGCGCCGTCGCCAAGATGGAAGCCGCCATGGCGCTGGGCAGCTTCGCCATCGGTACCGGTGAATTTTCCATCATGGGCCTGATGCCCGACATTGCCAGCAACCTGCAGTTGAGCGAACCGCAAGTGGGCCACGCCATCAGTGCCTATGCGCTGGGGGTCATGGTCGGTGCGCCGACCCTGGCGATTCTGGGCGCCAAACTGCTGCGCAAGCACATGCTGCTGCTGTTGATGCTGCTGTATGCGCTGGGCAACCTGGCCACCGCCCTCGCCCCTTCCTTCAGCGGCCTGGTGGCTTTCCGCTTCATCAGCGGCCTGCCCCACGGTGCCTATTTCGGCATCGCCGCGGTGGTGGCCTCGAGCATGGTTGCCAAGGACCAGCGTGCCGGGGCCGTGGCCCAGGTGATGCTGGGCCTGACGCTGGCCATGCTGCTAGGCAACCCTGTAGCCACCTTCCTCGGCCAGTACTTTGGCTGGCGCTCGGCGTTCGTGCTGGTCGGCGTGATCGCCCTGTGCACCATTGCCCTGGTCTGGCGCTTCGTGCCCCAGCCGCACGATGAGGTGCGCAGCGACCCACGCAAGGAACTGCGCGCCTTTGCCCTGCCGCAAGTGTGGATGGCACTGGGCATCGCGGCCATTGGCTTTGCCGGCATGTTCTGTGTATTCAGCTACCTGGCGCCGACCATGCTGCAGGTGACCCAGGTCGCGCCGCAGTGGATTCCGTTCGGCCTGGCGGCCTTCGGTGTGGGCGGTATCGTTGGCAACATTGCAGGCGGCAAGCTGTTCGACCGGTTGCAGTTCCGTGCGGTGGGGTTGGTGTTGGTATGGTCGATCGCCGTGCTGCTGTTCTTTACCGTTGCCGCGCAGGCGCTCTGGAGCCTGCTGCTGGGCATCGGCCTGGTGGGCACCATGATCGCCCTGGCGGCACCTTTGCAGATCCGCTTGATGGACATTGCCCATGAAGCGCCAAGCCTGGCCGCAGCGTCGAACCATGCCGCGTTCAACCTGGCCAATGCGCTGGGGCCCTGGCTGGGCGGTATGGCGATTACCGCCGGCATGGGCTGGACCAGCACCGGCTACATCGGCGCGGCTACCGCGCTGGTCGGGCTGGGCATCTACCTGCTCGCCCGGCGGATGCGTGGCGGGCATTGACCCGGCAGCGGTGCTGGGCAGGGGTAGGTACAGCGTCACACGGCGTTCGATGAACCTCCCCCCATTGCTGAACTCACTACCATCGGCACCAGCCGCAGGCTGGGTTCATCCCTTCCCCTTCCTAGGAGATCACGATGCAATACGTAAAGCTGGGTAGCACCGGCCTGGATCTTTCCAGGTTGTGCCTGGGTTGCATGACGTTCGGCGATCCGGATGCCGGCACCCACCCCTGGACCTTGAACGAAGAGGCCAGCCGGCCGATCATTCGCCATGCCGTCGAGCAAGGCATCAACTTCTTCGACACTGCCAACAGCTACTCTGCCGGCACGTCGGAAGTGATCGTCGGCAAACTGCTGAAGGCCTTCACGCGCCGTGAAGAAACGGTCATCGCCACCAAGGTGTTCTACCCACCGAACATGGGGCAAGGCACCCACCGGCCCAATGAACAGGGCTTGTCCCGCAAGGTGATCATGGCCAGCATCGACGCCAGCCTCACGCGCCTGGGCACCGACTATGTGGACCTGTACCAGATTCACCGCTGGGACTACCACACGCCCATCGAGGAAACCATGGAAGCCCTGCACGACGTGGTCAAGGCTGGCAAGGCGCGCTACATCGGCGCTTCGTCGATGTATGCCTGGCAGTTCGCCAAGGCTCAGCAGGTAGCGGCCAGCAACGGCTGGAGCCGCTTCGTTTCGATGCAGAACCACCTCAACCTGCTGTACCGCGAAGAAGAACGCGAGATGATCCCGCTGTGCCTGGACCAAGGCGTGGGCTTGTTGCCCTGGAGCCCGATGGCCCGCGGCCGCCTCACGCGCCCCAACGGCCAGCAGACCGACCGCACCCGTAGCGACCTGTCCGGGCAGTCGTTCTATAAAGATACCGAGGTCGAAGATGGCCGGGTCATCGATGTCGTCGAGCAGATTGCCGGCGAACGGGGGGTGCCAATGGCCCAGGTCGCGCTGGCATGGGTGTTGGGCAAAAACGGCGTAAGCGCACCGATCGTCGGCGCCTCCAAACCCGCCCATCTGGATGATGCGCTGGCCGCGCTGTCGGTGCAGCTCAGTGCCGATGAAGTGGCACGGCTGCAGGCGCCGTATATCCCGCACGCGGTGGCTGGCTTCAAGTAGCGTGGGCCTTTGCCAGCTCGCCGGGTATGCCCGGCGTGCTGGCCAATGACGATGAAAGTATTACAATGCGCGTCCTCGCATTTGAATATTTTTCTCTTATGAAATCACTGCTTTATGCCGTAACTCTACTATTTTCCTTTAGCTTGCCCGCGTGGGCCACACCCCCTGCCACCTTCACCGAGGCCAAGGTCGTGGCCAAGCAGAAGGTGTACCTGGACCAAGCCAGCAGTGCCATGGGCGACCTGTATTGCGGCTGCAAATGGACCTGGGTCGGCAAGTCCGGTGGGCGGGTCGATGCGGCGTCGTGCGGCTATCAGACGCGCAAGCAGCAAAATCGCGCCGAGCGCACCGAATGGGAACACATCGTGCCGGCCTATACCTTCGGCAACCAGCGCCAATGCTGGAAGAACGGTGGGCGCGAGCATTGTGTGGACAGCGACCCGGTGTTCCGCGCCATGGAGGCCGACCTGTTCAACCTGTACCCGGCCGTGGGTGAGGTCAATGGCGACCGCAGCAACTTCAACTACGGCATGGTCAGCGGCAACGCCGGCGAATACGGCCAGTGCACCACCAAGGTGGATTTCGCCCAGCGCGCCGCCGAGCCTCGTGACGAAGTCAAAGGCCTGGTGGCCCGTACCACCTTCTACATGTACGACCGCTATCGCCTGAACATGTCGCGCCAGCAGCAACAAGTGCTGATGGCCTGGGACAAGCAGTACCCGGTGTCAGCGTGGGAAAAGGAGCGCGACCGCCGCATCGCCGCGATCATGGGGCATGCCAACCCTTTCGTCAGCGGCCAGCGCAAGTGGACGGCGGATTACAAACCCAGCGGGGTTGGCGTGGCGCAAGCGGCGCCCGCCCAGGCACCAGGCAAGCCGGGCCAGGCCAATGCCGGGGCGCCGGGTTCGGTGCTGGGCAACCGCAACAGCCACGTCTACCACCTGGCAGTGGGCTGCCCCGGCTACACCCAGGTAGCGGCCAAGAACCAGGTCAGTTTCGCCAATGAAGGTGAGGCGCAGGCGGCAGGTTACCGCAAGGCCGGTAACTGCCGCTGACGGCGCCGCCTGTGATCAGCCGTTGACCAGGTTCGCAGGCCGCTCCCCCGCCAGCGCGCTGAGCAGGTTGTCCACTGCACAGCGCGCCATGGCCTGACGAGTCTCTTGTGTCGCAGAGCCGATGTGCGGGGTTGCTACCACGTTGTCCAGCTGCAGCAGTGGCGAGTCAACCGCCAACGGCTCCTGCACGAACACATCCAGCCCTGCACCTCGGATACGCTTGGCGCGCAACGCGTCGATCAGCGCAGCCTCGTCCACCACCCGCCCGCGGGAAATGTTCACCAGAATCGCCTCGGGCTTCATCAACCCCAGCTCACGCGCACCGATCAGCCCTTCAGTACTGGCACTGAGCGGCACCGTCAGGCAGACGAAGTCCGCTTGCTGCAATAGCGCGTCCAGGCTGCACTGGCGCGCAGCATGGCGTGCTTCTACGTCGGGCTTGGCGCGCTGGCTGTGGTACAGCACGCGCATGCCAAAGCCTGCGGCAGCACGCCGGGCCAACGCTTCGCCAATGCGGCCCATGCCGACGATGCCCAGCGTCTTGCCATGCACATCACAGCCAAAATGCGCCGGCCCCAGGTTGGCCTGCCAATGGCCGTCACGCACCCAGTTGGCCAGCTCCACCACCCGCCTGGCGGTCGCCAGGATCAGGGCGAAACCGGTGTCCGCCGTGGTTTCGGTCAGCACGTCCGGGGTATTGGTCAGCATCACGCCACGGCGGCTGAGCTGCGCAACGTCGTAGTTGTCCACCCCGACCGAAACGCTGGACACGACCTCCAGCTGCGGCGCCAAATCGAGCAGGCTGGCGTCCAGGCGCAGGCTGGCGCCCAGCAACCCGTGCGCCCCTGGCAAGGCATCGCGCAGGCGCGCCAGGCCATCGGGCTGGGCAATGTCCACCCAGGTCACGTCCACCTGGGCGTGCAGGCGCGCCATCAGGTCATCGGAAAGGCGCTTGTACAAGACGATTCGTTTTTTCATTGCAGTCATTCCTAAGGGTTCAGCGCCAGGCGCGTGCCATTGCGTTTGCCCGGCCGGAGGTCTGGGAGGTATTGAGGGCGGCCGTCAGCGCCACGGCAGTCAGCAGCGCACCGCACATGAACAGGTACGAGGCGCCAGGCCCACCCGTGGCGCCATTGAGGTAGCCCACCAGCCAGGAGCCGCCGAAAGAGCCCAGCGCCCCCATGCTGTTGATCAGCGCCATGGCACCCCCGGCGACATTGGCCGGCAGTATCTCGGGCACGATGGCGAAGAACGGGCCATAGGGCGCGTACATGCAGGCGCCAGCGACCACCAGCAGCGCGTACGACCACCAGAAGTGATCGGTGCCCAGGGCATAAGAGCCATAGAACGCCACGGCAGCGATCAGCAGCGGCGGCCACACGAAGCGCTTGCGCTTTTGCACGCGGTCAGACGCCCAGGACACGCCCACCATGGCCACTACCGCCGCCAGGTAGGGCACCGAGGCCAGCCAGCCGGCCTGCACAATGTCGACGTTGGCCGCCTGCTTGAGGATCGACGGCAACCACAGCACGAAGCCGTACACGCCAATGCTCCAGCAGAAGTACTGCAGCGCCAGGATGATCACCTGCGGCGAGCGGAATGCCTCGCGGTAGTTCTTGACCGGCTTGATGCCCTGCTGCTCGGCCGCCAGCGCCTGTTGCAGGTCTGCTTTTTCCTGGGCGCTCAGCCAGCTGACCTGGGCTGGGCGGTCATCCACCAGGCGCCACCAGAAGAACGCCCAGATCACCGCCGGCAGGCCCTCGATGATGAACATCCAGCGCCAGTCGTAATGCTTGATCAGGTAACCCGACACCACCGACATCCACAGGATGGTGACCGGGTTGCCGAGCATCAGGAAGGTGTTGGCGCGGGAGCGCTCGGCACGGGTGAACCAGTGGCACAAGTACACCAGCATGGCGGGCATCACTGCGGCCTCGACCACGCCCAGCAGGAAGCGGATGCCGATCAGCATGTAGACATTGCTGACCATCCCGGTAAGCGTGGCCAAACCGCCCCAGAGGATCAGGCAGACGAATATCAGCTTCTTCACGCTGCGTTTTTCAGCGTAGATGGCCCCAGGTACCTGGAAGAAGAAGTAGCCAAGGAAGAACAACGCCCCCAGCAAGGACGACAGCACGGGCGTGATGTGCAGGTCTTCGGCCATGCCCGAGGCGGCGGCGAAGCCGTAGTTGGCGCGGTCCAGATAAGCCAGGCTGTAGGTGAAGAACACGATCGGGATGATGTACCACCAGCGACGCGGTGCCAGTTTTTGGCTTTGCATGGTCTTTGACTCCTGAGCTTGTTGTTTTTGTGGCAACAGGTGATTCCGGTTAAAGCATTCAGGCACTTCTGCGCAGGTCGTAGGCCTCCAGTTCGTGACGCAGCGGCAGCCCTTCCATGTCGCCGCGCGATTGCACGGCGCGGCTGCCGCACCAGTTGCCACGCGCCACCGCCTCTGCCACTGGGCGCCCCTCGAGCAGTGCGCTGAGCACGCCCACGGCGAACGCATCACCGGCGCCGACGGTGTCCACGACACGGCTGACGGCTACAGGGGCGACCTGGCCCTCGCCGTTGCCACTGCGCCAGTAGGCTCCGGCGTCGCCCAGCTTGATCACCACCAGTTCCACGCCTTGGTCGAGGTAGAACGCTGCGATATCGGCGGGGCTGTGCTGGCCCGTCAGCAGGCGGCCCTCTTCCAGGCCTGGCAAGACCCAGTCGGCTTTGCTCGCCAGGGCATTGATTTCGCGCACCATGCTGGCCTGGTCCGGCCATAGCGAGGGCCGCAGGTTGGGGTCGAACGAGATGCTGCGCCCGGCTGCACGCATGGCGTCGAGCAGCCCGTGCGACAGTGCCCGGCAGCTTTCCGACAGCGCCGGCGGGATGCCCGTGGCATGCAGGTGGCGCGCTTGCAGCAAGCCAGGTTGCAGCAGCGCAGGCGACAACCGGCTGGCTGCCGAACCCCGGCGGAAGTATTCGACCGCGGGGTCGCTGCCATCATCGCAACGGGCCTTGAGCTGGAAGCCGGTGGCGCAGTGGCCATCCACTTCCACCGCCGAACAGTCCAGGCCTTCACGGCGCAGGCTGTCGAGCACGAAGCGCCCCAGCGAGTCGTCACCTACCCGGCTCAGCCAGCGTACCTTGAAGCCCAGCCGTGCAAGGCCGATGGCCACGTTACTGTCCGCGCCGGCGATACGCTTGCCGAACTGCCCGACACTGGCCAGGTCGCCGCAGTGCTCGGCGACGAACATGGCCATGGTTTCGCCAAAGCACAGCACGTCATGCTCATGCATGGGCCACCTCCTGGTCAGCACCCAGCCGCGACAGGCTGTGCACCTGGGCCCGGGTCAGGGCCAACAGGTCGTCGCCGGCCAGGGGATACTCGACGGCGCGTACCACCCCAGGGGCGAATTCGGCCAGTTGCTCGGCCCAGGCGCGCAGGTCTGATGCTTGCGGCGGCACGGCGACCAGGCGGCCGTCGGCACGGCGCTGTACGCCCTTGCAATGCACATAGCGCACCCACCGGCCAAGTTGCCGGGCAGCGTGCAACGCCACCTCGCCCTGCCAGTGCCAATTACCGATATCGAACGTCATGCCCAGGTTCAGGCCGCATGCATCGGCCTGCTCGAAGAAGCGCTGCAGGGGCTCGATTCTGCCGCCTTGCAGGGTCTGGTCGTTTTCCACCAACAGCAACGGCCCCTGCGCGGGCAGCAGCGCCGCCAAGGCCGAAAGGTCGCAGTGTTCATTGAAATGGCCCAAGGACACTTTCAGCGCCACCGCGCCCAACGCCCGCGCGGTGTACAGTTTGTGCACCAGCGAAGGGTCGGGCACGCCCTGCGCCGTCCACAGCTCCAGCGGGGTCGAATACAGGCACTCCATGCCCAACCCGGCAATCACGGCACCCAGTGCCGCGGCATCGGGTGCACTGGCGAACAATTCTTCACGCAACTCCACCCGGCTGACGCCTGCGGCGGCCAAAAGGTCGAGAAACTGCTCCTGGCCACGTTGCCGGACAAAGTCGGCGCCATAGCTGGAGAGGCTGATGGAAACGGGGTTCGGGTACATTGTTTTTATCCTTTTGAAACCGGTTTCATTTTTATACGGCAGCGTCAGGCACAAGGCCTGCCGCTGCTTACTGGGGTCGGGTCGAGCCGCGGATGACCAGGTCGGCCTTGAATTCGATGCGTCGTGCCGCTGCGCCATCGCCGCGAAGCCGGCCGAGCAGGCTTTCGAAGGCTGCTACGCCGATGCGTTCGGTAGGCTGGGCCAATGCCGTGATGCCAGTGCCGACCAGGGGGTACCAGTCCAGATCGTCGAGTGCGACCAGGCCGACATCGGCAAACAGATTGCACCCGGCGTCATGCAGGGCCCGGGTCACGGCCAGGGTGGCAACACCGTTGCAGGTAAAAATGGCTTGCGGGCCATGACCGCGGTCAGCCAGGAACGCGGCCAACCGCCCTGCCAGGCCAGCGCCGGTTTCCAGCACCTGCTGACGCATGCCTGGGCGGCGGCTGACCGAGGCCCCGAACGCCTGCACCCGCTCCAGGCGCGAGCTGGTGCCATCGAGCGGCTCGCTGACCGCCAGGATATCCCGGTAGCCGCGTGCCTGCAGGTGGTCCAGGGCCTGCTCGACGGCGTCGGCATTATCCAGGCCGACCAGGTCGGCATTCAGTTCAGGGAGTTGACGGTCGACCAGCACCATGGGCAGGTCGCGCTGGAGGTTGAGCAGTTCGCCAGGGTGGTGCCCCAGCGTGTTCACGATCAGGCCTTCGACGTTGTAGCTCTGCAGGGCGACCAGGTGGTGGCGCTCCTGGTCGTCGTCACGGTTGGTGTTGCACACCACCAGGCTGTAGCCATGCTGGCGGCAGGCGGTTTCCACGCCATGCATCACGGCTACGGAATAGGGGTTGAGAATATCGGCAACCAGCATGCCGATCAGGCGCGTCTGCCCGCGCTTGAGGCCACGGGCCATCTGGTTGGGGCGGTAGCCAAGGCGTTCGATGACCTCGGCCAGGCGCTTGGCGGTGGCGTCGGCCAGCAACTGGCGATCGCCACCGATGTAGCGCGAGACCGTGGCTTTGGAAACGCCAGCCACTCGCGCGACTTCGCTGATGGTGACCCGTTCGCGGGCATGGGCAGGCGCGTCGGTCATGGGTGTCCTTATGATTATTAGGTGGACGATGAAACCGGTTTCAATACACCAAAACTTGGTGCTTTCGTCAATATGCCGTTGGTCGGCCGAAGCGACCGGGCTGGCCAGCCGGGCAAGGCCAGGTTCGGCGACACAATGCCTTCGCCGAACCTGAGGCAACCCCCTCTCAGCGCAATGCCTTCACATCCCCGGCGGTAACCGCCCCCGCCTGGTTACCCCAGCTGGTCCTGATGAAGTTCACCACCTCGGCAACTTCCTGGTCGCTCAGGCGCCAGCCAAACGCTGGCATGGTGAAATTCGACGGTGCGGTGTGCGTCGCCGGCACCGTGCCGCCTGCCAGCACCACATGGATCAGCGAGGTGGCGTCCGCCGTCTGCACCACCGGGTTGCCGGCCAGGGCCGGGAACACACGGGTGTAGCCCTGGCCATCGGTTCGGTGGCAAGCGGCACAGTTGTCGATGTACACCGCGGCGCCAGGCTTGCTGTCGTCACCGCGCCACAGGGCATCGGCCACCTGCTTGTCGTAGACATGCGGCTGGTCGTTCGGGTCGCTGGGCGGCAGGGTCTTCAGGTAACGGGCAATCGCCGTCAGGTCGGCATCGGTCATGTACTGCATGCTGTGCTCGACCACGTCGCTCATGCCGCCGAACACCGCACTGCGGTCACTGCGCCCGGTCTTGAGAAACTGCACCAGCTCGGCTTCGCTCCAACTGCCCAGGCCGTCCTTGTGATCGCCGCGCAGGTTCTTGGCGATCCAGCCCTCCAATGGCGCGCTGCCGGCAAGGAACTGCTTGCCCTCGGCCGGGCTCAGCGCCTTTTCCTGCATGGTCAGCGCCCGCGGGGTGTGGCAGGCACCGCAATGCCCCAGGCCTTCGACCAGGTACGCGCCACGGTCGACCACCGGGTCAGCCGCTGCCGAGGCTTGCCAGGGCGTTGCCGCAGGCGCGAACAGGCCACGCCAGATGGCCAACGGCCAACGCATGCTCAGCGGCCAGGGAATATCGGTAGCCTGGTTGGGCTGCTCCACCGGCTCGACGCCCTTCATGAAATAGGCGTACAGCGCCTGCATGTCCTGCTCGGTGATGCGCGCGTACGAAGGGTATGGCATGGCCGGGTACAGGGTGCTGCCGTCCTTGCCGATCCCTTTGCGTACAGCCTGGTCGAAGTCTTCGAAGCTGTAATGGCCAATGCCACTGGCGGACGGGGTGATATTGGTGGAGTACACCGTGCCGATAGGTGTTTGCATCGGCAGGCCACCGGCGAAGGGCTTGCCCCCCTTGGCGGTGTGGCAGGCCACACAGTCACCGGCGCGGGCCAGGTATTCACCCTGACGCACCTGCGCATCCTCAGCGGCAACGGCCTGGCCAGCCACGCCGGCGCCCAGTAGCAGGGTTGCGATCAACATTGTCTTCATGCTCATCGCTCCTCAAACCTGGACCAGCGGGCCGGGGTTTTTCAGGTACTGCTCACGAATGGCCCGAGCCGACCAGTAGGTCAGCGCCGCCACCAGCCCTGTGGGGTTGTAACCCAGCCCCTGGGGGAATGCAGATGCCCCCGGAACGAACACATTGTGTACATCCCAGCACTGCAGGTAACGGTTGAGCGCGCTGGTTTTCGGGTCGGTGCCCATTATCGCGCCGCCGTTCAGGTGGGTGGTCTGGTAGCTGGCGGTGTTGAAGTGGTCCTTGACCTTCTTGCCCAGCACGGCAATGGCCTTGGGGTTCATCGCCTGGGCAATCTTGCTCAGCTTGTCGACCATGAACTGGTTCATCCTGATGTCGTTTTCCTGCCAGTCGAAGGTCATGCGCAACAGTGGCTGGCCGTAGGCGTCCCGGTAGGTCGGGTCCAGGTCCAGGTAATTGCCACGGTAGGACTGGTGGGCGCCGTGGGCGTCCATCGACACCTGATGGGTGTAATAGTCGGCCGTGGCCTTCTTCCAGGCGCTGCCCCAGGCCGGGGTGCCAGGCGGGTTGGCAGTACCGGCGATGGGCCGGCTGCCAGCCTGGTTCACCCACATTGGCGAGCCACCGACGAAGCCATGCGGGCCATGGTCGAAGTTGTCGGCGTTGAAGTCATCGATGGCAATGCCATTGCCACCGGCGCCGATGAAGTTGTTGGTGTAGGTGTCCTTGTCGAAGAACGCCTTGACCGTGCCCATGTTCTGGTAGGCAAAGTTGCGCCCGACCACACCCTCGTTGCTCACCGGGTCGTAGGGCTTGCCGATACCGGAAAGCAGCATCAGCCGCACGTTGTTGAACTGGAACGCCGCCAGGATCACCAGGTCGGCCGGCTGCTCCACCTCGCGCCCCTGGGCGTCGATGTAGGTCACGCCGGTAGCCTTGCGCTTGCTGTCGTCCAGGTTCACCCGCAGCACATGGGCGTTGGCCCGCAACTCGAAATTCGGCACTTGGCGCAGCGCTGGCAGAATATTCACATTCGGCGATGCCTTGGAATACATGTAGCACACGTAGCCGCTGCAGAAACCACAGAAGTTGCAAGGCCCCATCTGCGCGCCGTAGGGGTTGGTGTAAGGCCCTGACGTGTTGGCCGAAGGCAGGTTGTAGGGCTTGTAGCCCAGGCTGCTGGCGGCCTTTTCGAACAGCCTGGCCGACACCACGTTCTTCTGCGCCGGCAGCGGGAACGGGTTGGAACGGTCGGGTGCATAAGGGTTGCCACCCCGCCCCTCACCTACCAGCTGGCCCTTGACCGTCCAGGCCTGGCCGGACGTGCCGAACACTTTCTCGGCAAAGTCGAAATACGGTTCCAGCTCTTCGTAGCTGACGCCGAAGTCCTGGATCGTCATGCCCTCGGGGATGAACTTGCGCCCGTAGCGCTCCTCGTAATGGCTGCGCAGGCGCAACTCGACCGGGTCTACCCGGAAATGCACACCCGACCAGTGCAAGCCTGCCCCACCCACGCCCTTGCCAGGCAGGAAGGCGCCCAGTTGGCGGTTGGGCAGTGCCACGTCGTTCACGCTATGGCGAATGGTGACGGTTTCTTTCGACACGTCGACGAACAGCTTCTTGCGCACGCTGTAGGTCAGCTCGTCGATTACCTGCGGGTAGCTACCCTCCGGGTAGGTGTCCTGCATCGGCCCACGCTCCAGGGCCACCACCTGCAGGCCGGCTTCGGTCAACTCCTTGGCCATGATCGCACCCGACCAGCCAAAACCGACAATGACGGCATCCACCTTTTTCAAAACAGTCGCCATGCCTCAGGCCCTCTCGCCGCGGATCGATACAGCCGGGAAAGGGTACGGCTCGTTGCGCTCCACCCAGTCCATGAAGTCGGCGCGCGCGCCCGGGAAGCCGATCTGGGTCCAGCCGACCATGCCCTTGTTGCCGCCATGAATCGGGTCACAGAAGAACCCCTCACGGGTGTTCTGCACCAGCAGGCTGAAGAATACCGTGGCCGGTACTGCCTCGAACGCCAGCTCACCCGCCTCGACTTTGCCGAGTATCCGGTCTTGGGTAGCGCTGTCTTGCGCAGCGAACACTTGCCCACTGTTGGCCTTGCACCAGCCATCCACTGCGGCGATGCCCAGGCGGTAGATCTGCTGCGGGTTCAACTGCAGTTGATAGCCCAGTTCGGGTGGGGCGTCGGCGTTGAACGGGCCTTGCATGTACCACTGGGCCCCGGTCGCGTAGGGGGTATTCATCTGCCGGTCTATGAACTCGGCGGCCCCGGCTTCGAGCGCACCGGGCCCGAGGGCATCGGCAGGGATGATGCGCGCTACGGCGGCCTGCACGAAGGCCCATTCCTCGGCACTGAAGAAGGTTGGCTGGTACGTGCCCGCCGGTGGCGCTGCCGGCACCTTCGGTTCCTGCTGCGGCGCGGCCAGCAGCTGGCTGGCACCTGCCCCGAGCCCGGTGCTGGCGACGGTCACCACGGGGATCAAGGTCAAGGTCTTGCGCAGAAAGTCCCTGCGCGGGTTGTCGGGAGCATGCTCGGGCATGGTGAATCCTCATCGGCTGCGGGCGGCCTTATAAGCGCCATCTGGTGTTGTGCGGGCGAGTCTTGTTGGGCCTTCAAAAAGACAGCCGAGTAATCTAGCGCGTTCAGAAATCTTTTGAAACCGGTTTCAGTCTTGACATTGCGACCACGTGTACTCACTCGCGCATAGGCCTGGGCGACGAAGCCCATTACAATGGGCCTACCCCATTCGATACCCAGGCCATGATTCAGTCCGACCTCGACCTGTTCGGCCCTCAGCCACAACGCCTGGCAAGCGAAACCGTGCTGTTGCCCGGGTTTGCCCTGGGCGAAGTCGAACCACTGCTCGACGCGTTGCGGCCGGTGCTGCGTGCCGCACCGTTTCGGCACATGCACACGCCCGGCGGGCTGCGCATGGCGGTGGCCCTGAGCAACTGCGGCACATTGGGCTGGGTCAGTGATGCACAGGGTTACCGCTACAGCCGTTCGGACCCGCTTACCGGCCAGCCCTGGCCTGCCTTGCCGCCGATATTGCTCACCCTGGCCAACCGCGCTGCCGCCATGGCCGGTTTCGACGGTTTCACCCCGGACGCCTGCCTGATCAACCACTACCTGCCGGGCACACGTTTGAGCCTGCACCAGGACCGTGACGAGCACGATTTCGGCCAACCGATCGTTTCACTGTCGCTGGGCCTGCCGGCGGTGTTCCTGTTCGGCGGGTTGCAGCGGGCCGACAAAACCCAGCGCATAGCCCTCAGCCACGGCGATGTGCTGGTGTGGGGCGGCGAAGACCGCCTGCGCTTTCATGGCGTACTGCCGATCAAGCCCGGCGTGCACCCGCGCATGGGCGAGCGGCGCATCAACCTCACCTTGCGCAAGGCGGGCGGCTAGGCTTTGTCGGGCCTGTGCCACACAGGCATGAAACAGGTTGAACGACTGGCCACCCCAGGGTTCAGAGCATAATTACAGTGCCGCCCGCCAGGAGTCCGTCATGCCTTGCCAGACCTGCCGCCCTTGCCGTAATCAACGAGTCGAATCCCTATGAAGATGCCCGGCCGTGCGCCCAATGCCTCACTGCAACTGGACTACGTTCGCGATACCTTGTTCGGGCCGGTTGCGCAGTCCGTTGAATGCCAGTGCCAACTTGCGCCCTTGAATCTGCAAGGCCGCCCCGCGCTGCGTGTGCACATCTGCCCACCGCTCCCGCACAAGGTCGAGCGTGCCCATAGCGTGGCGTTCATGTGGGACGGTCGCAGCTACCATGGGGTCGTTCGCGACAAGGGCAAGTGTGGCGATGGCGGGTTGAACCTGCTGGTGGAACTGCAGTAGGCGATCTACGGCTGGCGGCTGCGCGCAGCCCCTCCCCCGCCAGCCAAAGGCTGGGCGGGGCGCGTGCATTGGCATCAGGCGATGGACTTGAGCGGTGCAGGCGGGCGGTCACGCAGGGTATGCAATTGCTCCACCAGGTTCAGCACATCGCGGCAGCTGTTGAGGCTGCGCAATGGCACCCCGCTGAGGGTGCAGCACTCATCGAGGCTCTGACCCTGACCGAGGCGGATGGTCAGGTTGGCACCATCGGTACAGCTGATCTCACAGCGATCCGGCAGGCAAGCATGCTCGATCAACTGCCGCAGCTCGAGCATGGAAACTCCTATCAACGACATGGTACGACCCTCTCGGTGGGATGGCCTGTTGTGAGGAAGTACGCCCTCGTGGGGCTGGGTGCCAATTGATAATGCGCATGCCGCGGCGGGCGTCCATGCGCCGGGGCAATGATGATGCGGGGAATCCTCTAGCACCTTAGTGGAAGATCGCCTGCCGGGATCGGGTGTTCGGTCGCAGCAACGAACTTCACGACGAATGGTTGCGCAGGGCTTCAGTGGGGGCCGGCACCGGCCCCGCGCCCTTCTACTGCTGCAGCTGGCCAAACCGCCCGGCATGGAAGTCGTCGAACGACTCGGCAATCTCCGCCTGGCTGTTCATCACGAACGGGCCGTAACCCACAATCGGCTCGTCGATCGGCTCACCGCTGAGCAGCAACACGCTGGCACCTTCGAGCGCTTCGACCCGTACATCCGCCTGCTCGCGGTCAAACAGCACCAGGCTGGACGGCCCGGCTTCGCGCTCACCATTGACCCGCACGCGACCGCGCAATACCACCAGCGCCGCGTTGCGCCCGGCGGCCACCGGCAACGCCAAGGCAGCGCCATTGTTCAGGCGCAGGTCCCAGACGTCCATGGCCGTGAAAGTGCGCGCCGGCCCCTGGTGGCCTTGGTAATCCCCGGCTATCACCCGCACACTGCCGGCCTGGTTAGCCAGCGCTACCACCGGGATATCGCTGGCCAGCAGCGTCTGGTAGCCCGCCGCCGCACGTTTGTCGCGAGCCGGCAGGTTGACCCACAGCTGCACCATCTCCAGCATGCCGCCCCGCTCGGCAAAGGCTGGCGAATGGAATTCTTCATGGATGATGCCGTTGGCGGCGGTCATCCATTGCACATCGCCCGGCCCGATCAGGCCGCCGGCCCCTGTGGAATCGCGGTGCTCCAGCTCGCCTTGGTAGACAATGGTCACTGTCTCGAAGCCACGGTGCGGGTGCTGGCCAACGCCGCGCCGGGCCTGGGTTGGGGTGAACGCATGCGGGCCGGCATAGTCCAGCAGCAGGAACGGGCTGATTTGGCTGGCCAGGTGGTCATAGGTGAACAGGCTGCGGACCGGGAAGCCGTCACCCACCCAATGGGCGTGGGGGCTGTGGTGGATACCCAGAATGGTTTTCATGAGAAGGCTCCTGTTTCGGTTTGGATCACCTTATCAATGATGACAATCTGCCGGTAGAGGGCTTTAACGGCCCACATCGTTCCACCTACAGAACAATCACCGCTGCAAGAAAGCCAGCACCTGCTCGGCTGCCATCGCCGGGTCTTCCTGCATGAAGCAGTGCCCACCGGCGACCTCCTGCGCGCTGATGCTGGCATTCAGCGACACCAGGCGCTGCACCGAGCGTGGCACGAACGGATAGGTGTGCTTGCCATAGATCACGTGGGTCGGGGTATTGATTGCACACAGGCTGGCCCACATGCGCTTGGGGAACGAGCTGAAGATTTCCACTTCACGGCTGGGTCGGCACTTGAGCACCACGGCCTCGCCGCAATCGCCGATGGCATGCTCGACATACGCCTGCAACGCCGCATCGGCCCAGCCTTTGAAGATGCCCCGGCCCTGCAGCGAAGCCAGCGCCGCTGTGCGATCAGGCCAATGGCTGCGGCGGCTGGCGGCTTTGCGCGCCAAGGCATGACGCTGGTGCAGGCCAACCAGCGCCGCGGCGCCCATCACGCCGAGCATCCGGCGGCTGAACAACACCGGATCGAGCAGCACAGCACGGGCGAACAACTGCGGGTCACTGGCCAACATCAGCCCGGTCAACACGCCGCCGAAGCTGTGGCCCACGGCAAAGCGGGCCACTTCGCCGTATTCGCCACGGCCCGCTTCGAAGGCTTCCACGGCCAGCGCCGCCGTACGGTTCCAACCCAGAAACGCCCCGCCATGGTCACTGTCACCGTGCCCTTGCACATCACACAGCCACAGGTCGAAATGTTCACCCAGGCGCATCAGCAACGGCTGGTAGGCCAAACAGCAAAAACCGTTGCCATGCAAGAAATGCAGCAGTGGCTTGCCGCTGGCCGGGGTTCGCCAACCACGCAAGGTGAAGCCTTCGGCGCATTCATGGGACCAGGGAATCAACTGCATGGGTTTACGGCACTCGCAATGCTAGGGAAACACCGATTCTACAAACAGCAGCGGGTACAGTGAAATCACCAGCAGCAGGGCCATCAGGACATTGAACAGCATCAGCCAGCGCGGGTTCTGCAGCAGGTTGCGCAAGGCGCTGCCGAACATCACCCACACGCCCACGCTCGGCAGGTTGACCAACGCGAACACTGCGGCAATGACCATTACATTGGTCACGTAGCCTTGCGCCGGGGTGTAGGTGGTAATGGCCCCCACCGCCATGACCCAGGCCTTGGGGTTGACCCATTGGAATGCGGCTGCGCCCCAGAAGCCCAGAGGCTTGCGCGCGCCAGGCGAGGCAGCATCCACAGGCCCGGAAGTGGCAATTTTCCAGGCCAGGTACAGCAAGTAGGCCGCACCTGTGTAGCGCAATACCGTGTACAGCGGCGGCCAGGCCTTGAAGACTTCACCCAGGCCCAGGCCGACCGCCAGCACCATGACCATGAAACCGCAACTGATACCCAGGGCATGGGGAACCGAGCGGCGCACGCCGAAGTTCACGCCCGAGGCCAGCAGCATGGTGTTGTTTGGACCTGGCGTGATCGAAGATACAAAGGCGAACAGCACGAAGGCGCTCAGCAGGTCGACAGAGGCAAGCATGGCGGGCATTCCACTTTCATTGAGGGTGCTGCCACACTACCGGAGTCGTCCTCCTAGGCGACCAATACAGTTACAACAAATTATGCAGATACACTTCACTGTACTGCCATCTTGGATCAAGGAAGCCGTCTCATGAGCCTTTCCATTCGCCCTGCCGCGCCTGCCGATGCCGCGCAGATCCTCAACTTCATCACCGAGCTGGCCGAGTACGAGCGCGCGCGCCACGAGGTGGTCGCGACCCTGGCCGATATCGAGCACAGCCTGTTCGGTGCAGGCAGTACCGTGCATAGCCTGGTCTGCGAACGCGATGGCCAGGCGATCGGCTTTGCCGTGTATTTCTACAGCTATTCCACCTGGCTGGGGCGCAACGGCATCTACCTGGAAGACCTGTACATCACCCCCGAACAGCGCGGTGACGGGGCTGGCCGCCAGTTGCTGCAGCACATCGCCCGCGAGGCGGTGGCCAACAACTGTGGGCGCCTGGAGTGGAGCGTGCTGGACTGGAACGAACCGGCAATCGGCTTTTATCAGAAGCTGGGCGCCGAGGCCCAGGATGAGTGGGTACGCTACCGCCTGGACGGGGACAAGCTGGCGGCATTCGCGCGGGGCTAACGGTTGCTCCACCCGGCCCAGGCACATGCGCAGCTCACCGGGTAATTGACGCCAGGGCCGCCCCATGCTCTCCTTACGCCTCACGTTCAGGTGCCCCTTCATGGGGTGAAACGGGAAACCGGTGCGTCGCAGGCCCTGACCAGGGCCCGACAATGCCGGTGCTGCCCCCGCAACGGTAAGCGAGCGAAGCGTCTGTACCACTGTGCCATGTAGTGCGGCATGGGAAGGTGACGCTTGCCAGGAGCCCTGCTCCTCCTCGCAAGCCCGGAGACCGGCCTGGCGTTCATGAACAACCCGCGGTGGGCGGGCGCTGTTGCATTCCCCTGGGTAACCGCGCCCGGGGCTGCCGCGCCTGCCCATTGCCCACAAAAAGCAGAGGAACGCGTCATGCCCGTCGCCAGCACCAAGCCACACAGCCTTGCCACCCCCGCTACCCTCAGCCAGCGCGTCATCATTGCCGTCGGTGCCAGCTTGCTGGGCCTGTGCCTGGTCTACTTCGCCGGGTTCTCGCACATCGAGGCGGTGCATAACGCCGCCCACGACACCCGCCACAGCGCCGCCTTCCCCTGCCACTGAGTACGCCCCCATGATCATGCGCATTGCCCGCACTGCGGGTTTCAGCGGGCTGCTCGCCGCCCTGCTGCTGACCTTGCTGCAAAGCTTCTGGGTGGCCCCGCTGATTCTTCAGGCGGAAACCTACGAGTCCTCGGCACCTGCCGCGCACCATGAGCATGGCAGTGAAGTGCCTGCCCATGAACACAGCGCCGAGGCCTGGTCGCCGGAAGATGGCTGGCAACGGGTGCTCGCCACCACGGGCGGCAACCTGGTGGTTGCCGTCGGCTTCGCCCTTGTTCTCGCCGCGCTGTACAGCTTGCGCGCGCCCACCCGCGCCAGTACCGGTGCCTTGTGGGGGCTGGCGGGGTTCGCCGTGTTCTGCCTGGCCCCGACCTTGGGCTTGCCGCCCGAACTGCCAGGCACCGCTGCAGCAGACCTGGGGCAACGCCAGGCTTGGTGGGTCGGCACCGCCAGCGCCACCGCGCTCGGCCTGGCCTTGTTGGTGTTCGCCCGCCACGGGCTGCTGAAAGTGCTGGGCGCGGTGCTGCTGGTGATCCCGCATGTGCTCGGCGCCCCGCAGCCCGAGGTTCACCAAAGCCTGGCCCCGCAGGCCCTGGAAACCCAGTTCAAGCTGGCCTCGTGGCTGACCAATGCGGCGTTCTGGCTGGCCTTGGGCCTGCTCAGCGCCTGGTTGTTCCGCCGTTCCAGCCAGGCCTGATGGGCGCTTTCTATGCCGGTTTTGGCTGCCGCCGGGGTTGCCCGGCGGCCACCCTGCACACCCTGTTGTGCCAGGCACTGGCCAACCACGGCCTGGCACTGGCAGACCTGCGCGGCATCGCCAGCATCAGCCTGAAGGCTGACGAGCCGGGTTTGCAGCAGCTGGCCGAGCACCTGGGTGTGCCGTTGGTGCTGTACCATAGCCAGCAACTGCACGCTTACCAGCCACTGCTCAGCCACCGCTCCGCCGCCGCCCATGCCCACACCGGGTGTTGGGGCGTGGCCGAGAGCACCGCACTGGCCCTGGCCGATCGGCAACAAGGCAGCCCACGGCTGTTGCTCAAGCGCCAGGTGCTCGGCCCGGCGACACTCGCCCTGGCCTGCTGAACGCGCCATACCCTTTTTTTGCAAGGACATTCCATGACCGTCTACTTCATCGGCGCCGGCCCCGGCGACCCCGAACTGATCACGGTCAAGGGCCAGCGGCTGATCCGCCAATGCCCGGTGATCATCTACGCAGGCTCGCTGGTGCCGGCTGCCGTGCTCGAAGGCCACCAGGCCAGTACCGTGATCAACAGCGCCGAACTGCACCTGGAGCAGATCATCGCAGCCATGCGCACCGCCCACGAACACGGCCAGGATGTCGCCCGGGTACACAGCGGCGACCCCAGCCTGTACGGCGCCATCGGCGAGCAGATCCGCCACCTCAAGGCACTGGGTATCGACTACCAGATCATCCCCGGGGTCACTGCCACGGCCGCCAGCGCTGCCCTGCTCGGCTGTGAACTGACCCTGCCGCAAGTGGCGCAGACCGTGATTCTGACCCGCTACGGCGACAGTTCGCCAATGCCACCCGGGGAACAGCTGGCCGACCTGGCCCGCCACGGCAGCACCCTGGCGATTCACCTGGGGGTCAAGCACCTGCCACGGATCGTTGAAGCGCTGCTGCCCCACTACGGCACCGAGTGCCCGGTGGCCGTGGTGCACCGCGCCACCTGGCCAGACCAGGACTGGGTGCGCGGCACGCTGGGCAACATCGTCGAGCGCAGCGCGGCCAAGCACTTCCGGCGCACGGCACTGATCCTGGTAGGCCATGTACTGGGGGATGCGCCGTTCGCCGAATCCGCCTTGTACCGTGCCGGTCACGCCCACCTGTATCGGCCTGGCGACTGAGCACGCCCAGGCTTGCCCTGCACAGGGTCGAAACCCCACTGGCTGCGCCTGAGCGCCCTTTCCTGTCTGACATCACCACTGTGGCAGTGGTGATGTTTTTCCACTACCTGTAGGAATTTTCGACAAGTAGTCCGGATACTTTCAACACTTCTATACTCGGGATTACCAAACGTCAGGTTTGGCCGTATGGTGCTGCGCTTCCGATTAACCCGCTTGCAAACGTATTCCTGAGTGTTCCAGGAAGCGGACCACATCCTGACAGGAGTTTTCCCCATGACAACCGTGCTGATCGTCGACGACCACCCTATCGTGCGGTTGTCGTTGCGCCTACTGCTCGAGCGTGAGCGCTTTCATGTCGTCGGCGAAGTCGGCAATGGCAGCGAGGTGGCGCAGGTGGCCCGTGAACTGCGCCCGGACGTGGTGGTGCTGGATATCGGCCTGCCTGGCCTGGACGGCATGGAGGTCATCAAGCGCCTTCAGTGCCTGGAGCCAACCCCCAAGATCATGGTGCTCACTGGCCAGGCCACCGACTTGTACGTGCGCCGTTGCCTGGATGCCGGTATCGGCGCGTTCGTCACCAAGGAAGAGGACCACGAGGCCCTGCTGTTCGCCCTCAAGGCGTTGGTGAAGGGCTATTCGACGTTTCCGCAGATGTCGGTCAACAGCAACTCCCTGGAGAGCGAACCGGTGCGCCTGGCCAGCCTTTCCAACCGTGAGATGGAAGTGCTGCGGCGCCTGGCACGCGGCGAGAACAACAAGAACATTGGAACCTGCATGAACCTGAGCGCCAAGACCATCAGCACCTACCGGGGCCGCATCATGGAAAAACTCAAGACCGAATCGCTGGTCGAGATGGTCGACCTGGCCAAGCGCAATAGCGTCTACTGAGCGGCTGGCGAGCATGAAGTTCCTGCTGGCGAGCGCCTTCATGATCATCAGCCTGGCCAATGCCAGCGGGTTGCAGGCCAGCAGCGAACCCCGGCAGTTGTTGGCGCGCTCGGTCAGTGCTGCCGCGCCGCTGGCGCTCTCGGCCGAAGACCGCCAGTGGCTGCAGCAGCACCGGCAACTGGTACTGGGCAGCTCGCGGCCGGACTACCCGCCCTTCGAGATCAATGTCAGCCCCCGTGACTACGAAGGCCTGAGCGCCGATTACGCCGGCCTGATCGGCGAGCAGCTTGGCATTGGCATCGAAGTGCGCCGTTTTGCCAGCCGCCACGAGGCCATCACTGCCCTGCATGAGGGGCGCATCGACCTGCTGGGCAGCTCCAACGCCTTCGAGGCAGCAGACGCCCACCTCAGCCTGAGCTCACCCTATGCCGACGACCTGCCGGTGGTCGTGACCCGGGAGGGGCGCAGCCTGAAGGGTACGCCCGACCTGGCCGGCCTGCGCCTGGCCATGGTTGATCACTACCTGCCCGCCAATACCGTACGCAGCCTGTACCCCAAGGCGCAACTGAGCCTGTACCGCTCCACCCTGGCCGGGCTGGCCGCTGTCGAACTGGGCGAGGCCGACGCCTACCTGGGCGACGCCATCAGCACCGACTTCATGATCGGCAAAAGCTTCCAGGGCACGTTGAAGATCGACCACTTTTCCCCGGCCGCCCCCGAAGCGTTCGCGTTCGCCCTGTCCAGCGACAACCTGCACTTGCGCCAGCTGGTCGACAAGGCACTGGCCCGCATCAGTGAAAGCGAACGGCTGAACATCCTGCGCCGCTGGAGCGGTGGCAATACCAGCCTGTTGTTGCAGCGCCACCTGACGGCCCTCAGTGCCGAAGAGGAAACCTGGATCGCCGAGCACCCCGTGGTCAACGTGCTGATCAACACATCACTGGCGCCCTTGACCTTCAACGACGCCCAGGACAACGCCAACGGCATCACCCTGGATCTGCTCAAGCAGATCGGCTTGCGCACCGGGTTGCAGTTCAAGACCGTTGAAAGCACATCGGCCTACCACATGGTCGAGCGGCTGAACCAAGGTGATGCGCTGATGATCGGCGCCTTGGGCTACGGCGCAGACCGCGCCAGGCAACTGCGCTACACCCGGCCTTACCTGGTCAGCCCAAGGGTGTTGGTCACCCGCAGCGACACCATCGCACCCGCCCCTTTGAAGGCCCTGGACGGCCAGCGTATCGCGGTGGTCAAAGGCTCGCCGCAACGCGCCTTGCTGCAGCAACGCTACCCGCAGGCCCGCCTGGTCGAGGTGGACAACCCGCTGGGCCTGATGGAGGCCGTGGCCAATGGCCGTGCCGACGTCGCCCTGAGCAACCACATCAATGCGGCGTACTACATCAGCCATGTATTCAAGGACCGCCTGCGCATTGCCAGTGTGCTCGATGAAGACCCGGCCCTGGCCGCCTTCGCCGTGGCCGCCGACCAGCCCCAGCTCCAGGCCATTCTCGACAAGGCACTGTTGAGCATTCCGCCTGAAGAACTGGCGCAGTTGATCAACCGCTGGCGCACCAGCTCACTGGTCAGCGACAGCCCTTGGCGCGACTACCGCACCCTCGCCCTGCAAGTGCTGGTGCTGTCGGCGCTGCTGCTGGCCGGCGTGGTGTTCTGGAACAGCTACCTGCGCAAGTTGATCAACCAGCGCACCGAGGCGCAACACGCCCTGCAGGACCAGTTGGCGCTGAGCCGCGGGCTGCTGGAGCAACTGCGCCAGGCCAAGGACGACGCTGAACAGGCCAGCCAGACCAAAAGCACGTTCCTGGCCACCATGAGCCATGAAATCCGCACCCCGATGAATGCCGTGATCGGGTTGCTGGAACTGGCGCTGGAGGACTGCCGTAGCGGCCGCAGCGATATCCATACGCTGCAGACGGCACATGATTCAGCGCTTGGCCTGCTGGAACTGATTGGCGACATTCTCGATATTTCCCGGATCGAGTCCGGGCACATCACCCTGCAACCCGTGCCCACGGACCTGCGCGAACTGGTGCGCGCCACCTTGCGCGTGTTCGAAGGCAACGCCCGGGCCAAGGGCCTGCACCTGCACGGCGAACTGCCGGCTGAACCGGCCTGGGTGCTGGCGGACCCGCTGCGGCTCAAGCAAATCCTGTCGAACCTGATCAGCAACGCCATCAAGTTCACCGACCGTGGCGAGGTGCAGGCCAACCTGCTTCTGCCGGTTATCGCCGGCCATGACGTGTTGCCGGTGGAGCTGGATGTGCGCGACACCGGCATCGGTATCAGCCCTGCCGACCAGGCCCGCCTGTTCAATGCCTTTGTCCAGGCCGACGGCCCCAGGGCCCGCCAGGGCGCAGGCTTGGGCCTGGTCATCAGCCGCACGCTTGCCGAGCTGATGGGCGGCACGCTGAAGCTGCAAAGTGTCGAAGGCGTCGGCACCCGGGTGCAAGTGAACCTGCAGCTGCCCACCTGCGCGCCCCCGGCAGCCGTGCCCGAGGACCCGGCCCAACTGGAAAACAGCGACGGGCCTTTGAATGTGCTGATCGTCGACGACTACCCTGCCAACCTGCTATTGCTGGAGCGGCAATTGCACACCCTTGGGCACCAGGTCAGCCTGGCGCAGAACGGTGAAGTCGCCTGGGGCCGCTGGCAAGCGGGGCGCTTCGATGTGGTGATCACCGATTGCAGCATGCCGGTCATGGATGGCCATGAACTCACCCGGCGCATTCGCCAGTTCGAGGCCGAGCGCAGCCTGCCCAGGTGCCGGATTCTGGGTATCACCGCCAATGCCCAGGCCGAGGAACGTACCCGCTGCCTGGCCAGCGGGATGGACGTTTGCCTGTTCAAGCCGATAGGTTTGCGAGCCCTCAAAGCCCACCTGCCCCAGGCCCGCCCACCTGCGCCAACAGCGCGCGCGGGCGGCTTGAACCTGGATGAGCTACGCCACCTGACTCAGGACGACGCGCAGCTCACCAGGCATTTGCTAGAGCAACTGTCGATCAGCGTTGGTGAAGACCTGGCGGCCCTGCATGCGCTGGCGGCGGACGCGCCAGAAGAGGCGCTGCGGGCCTTGGCCCACCGTATCAAGGGCGGTGCCAAGATGATCAGGGTACGCACCGTGGTCCAGGATTGCGAAGCGATCGAAGCGGCCCAGGCGCAAGGCTCGCCGACCGACGAGCCGCGCGCACGGCTGCAAGCCAGCCTGCAGGCCCTGCTGGACGATATGCGTGCTGCGCTCAATGCAATTGCAGCGTCGAACTGATCTGGCTGATGGCATCGACCACGTGCCTTGAGCCTTGCTGAATCTCCATGATCACCGTGCCGGCTTCATTGGCCAGCGCCACGCCATGGCCGGTGCGGTTCAGGCTTGACTGCATGCTGGCTACGGCCAGCAGCGACAGGTCGTGGTTCTGCCGCACCACATCGACGATTTCCAGGGTAGCCTTGCTGGTGCGCGCGGCCAGGTTGCGCACCTCATCGGCGACCACGGCAAAGCCGCGCCCGTGTTCGCCGGCACGGGCGGCTTCGATGGCCGCATTCAGCGCCAGCAAGTTGGTCTGGTCGGCGATACCACGAATGGTCAGCACAATCTGCCCGATCACATCCGACTGTTTGCTCACCGCATCGATGCTGCGCGCTGCGTCGTTGAGCTCCACGGAAATCTGCTCGATCACCTGCACGGTCTGCTGTACCACTTCGGTGCCTTTGCGCGCGCAGGCATCGGTCTGCACCGAACTGGCATGGGCCGCATCGGCGGCACTTTGCTGGGTACAGACCTGGTCGGTGATGTCGCTGGCGAACTTGACCACCTTGTACAGGCGGCCCTTGCTGTCGAAGATCGGGTTGTAGGAGGCTTCCAGGTACACCGTCTGGCCTTGCTTGTTCACCCGCTCGAAGCGGTGCGAGTGGTATTCGCCACGGTTCAGCGAGGCCCAGAACTGGCGGTACTCGGCCGACTCACGCTCGTGCGGCAGGCAGAACAGGCCATGGTGGCGCCCTACCACCTCGTCGAGCCGGTAACCCATGGTGTCCAGGAAGTTCTGGTTGGCCTTGATCACCCGCCCTTGCGGGGTGAACTCGATCACTGCCATGGCGCGGCTGATCGCCTTCAGCAGGCTTTCGCTTTCATGCTCAAGGGCGACGCGCTGACTGATGTCGGACGCCACCTTGATCACGCTGCTGACTTGGCGCTGGGCATCCAGCACGGGCATGTAGCTGGCCTCCAGCCAGACTTCACGGCCGGCCTTGTCGACGCGCTCGAACGTGCCGCTGATGGCCTTGCCCTCGCCGAGCTCATGCCACAATTGCTGGTACTCGGCGCTCTGGGCGTAGCCCGGCTCACAGAACAGCCGGTGGTGCTTGCCGCGCAGCTCTTCGGCGCTGTAACCCATGGCCTGGCAGAAGCGGTCGTTGGCGTCGAGAATGGTGCCATCCGGGGCGAATTCGATCATTGCCATGGAGCGACTGATGGCAGCCAGTTTGGCCTGTGCGTCGGCCAATGCCTGATGGCTGCGCTGGATCTCGACCAAATCGGATTTGCGATGGAAATCGAACATGACGCCGGGCCTCCTTTATGCGCGGTTTCATGAGCATAGATGGCCGTATGCGCGGTGCAAGCACAGTGCCATCGCTTTGTGATTACTCCATTTCTGTTACGCCGGCAGGCCGCCAGGGCGTGGTCAACGCCATTGCACAGGCGAGCGAATCAGGTACTTTCCCGCACCATCAGCTCAAAACCCAGGTCCTGTTGGGCACTGGCCACCCGTTTGCCGTCCAGCAACGCGAGCAAGGCCTGGGCCGCGCCCCGACCGACGGCAGCCCGCGGGGTACGGATAGACGTGAGGCGCGGCACCATGTGCGCCGAAGCCGGCAGGTCGTTGAAGCCCACCATGGCCACCTGGCGAGGCACCTCCACACCTTGGCGCAACGCCTGCAAGACAGCGCCCTGGGCCAGGTCGTCGTTGCAGAAGAAGATGCCGTCCACATCCGGGGCCTGCTGCATCAGGCGGCTGAACAGTGTGCTGCCCAAGGCAATCGAAGAAGGCTCCGGGGCCAACACTTCCAGTTCCGCAGCGTGCAGGCCCGCCTCGGCCAGGGCCTGGCGGAAACCCTCGGCCCGCTGCATCACCCGCGGGTCGAGTTGCGCGGCTATGAATGCCAGGCGCTTGCGCCCGCGTTCGAGCAGGTGCCGCGCGGCAGCCCGCCCCGCCTGCTCCTGGGAAAAACCGACCGATACTGCCCCCGGCTCGCCCTTGAGCTCCATCATGTGCACGCAGGGTACACCGCTGGCGGCCAGCATCTGGCGGGCCGCATCGCTGCGCTCGAACCCGGTCAGCAACATGCCGCAGGGCTGATAGGCCAGGTAATTGCGGATCAGGTTCTCTTCTTCGGCCAGGTCATAGTGATAGTTGCCGATCAGCACCTCGAGCCCACGCGGGCGCATGACGTCGTGGATGGCCTCCAGGGTATCGATGAACAGCTGGTTGGACAGCGACGGGATCAGTACCACGACAGACTGGCTGCGCGCCGAGGCCAACGCCCGGGCCGCAGGGTTGGCCACGTAGCCCAGGCTGGCGGCGGCAGCCATGACCTTTGCGGCCAGCTCTGGGGCAACCGTGCTCACGCCGCGCAGCGCGCGCGAAGCGGTGATCGGGGAAACCCCGGAAAGCCTGGCCACTTCAGCCAGGGTAGGACGACCTGTGGTACGGGAGCCGGTGCGGGACATGGATGTTGTAATTTTACTACTTGCAAGGATGGGGAACGGCCACTAAGGTAGCGCTGTCTCAGGATGCAGGCAATGTAATCTTTGGTAGCTGCCGCTACACGCGTGCTGCCAGGCGTCCATACTGCGTAAGGACAAGACCAATAACACCGGGGAGGTGGCTGTTCGTCAGCGACGAGACAGCGCTACCTCACCCCGCAGGAGGTACTGATGAATTCTCCCCTGTCCGCCATCGTGGTGATGGGCGTGGCCGGTTGCGGCAAAAGCTGCATCGGTGCTGCCATCGCTGACCGAAGCGGCGGTCGCCTGATCGAAGGCGACGCTTTCCACCCTGCCGAAAACATCCGCAAGATGAGCGCGGGCATCCCCCTGGACGACGCCGACCGCGCCGGCTGGCTGGTGCGCCTGGGCGAAGAGTTGCAAACCATCAGCCAGGCCGGCGAACGCCCGATCCTGACCTGCTCGGCGCTCAAGCGCCGCTACCGCGAAACCCTGCGCCAGGCCATGCCTGGGCTGGTGTTCGTTTTCCTCGAACTGTCGCCTGCCGAAGCCGAAAAGCGCGTGAGGGCACGCCCTGGGCATTTCATGCCGGCCAGCCTGATCGACAGCCAGTTCGCCGCCCTGGAATCGCCCCGTGGCGAGCCCCTGACCCTGGCCCTGGACGCTACCCAGCCCATCGAAGCCCTGGCCGAAGCGGTAGACCGCTGGCTAAAGCGCTGCGGTGAGCAGGGCCTGGCGCAGACCGCCTGACCCAGCGGTTTACCGGCTCACCAAAGACAGCGCTACCCGACCCCGCGAAAGCGCGGAAAGTTCGTAAAACGCTACGCCAAAACAAACGCTACGCCAAAACAACGATAAGACCGAGGCCTTGAAACCATGTTCGGACTGGCTACTGATACCTTCCTGTTGCTCGACGCGCTCGTGACGATCGTCGGGCTGATCCTGCTGATCACCCACTTCAAGGTTCACCCCTTCGTCGCCCTTACCCTGGCGGCCGGCTTTTTGGGCCTGACCTCCGGCATGCCGGTGGCCAAGGTCATGAAGTCGTTCCAGGACGGCTTTGGCGGTGTGCTGGGCTTTGTCGGCATCGTGCTCGCCCTGGGCACCATGCTTGGCAAACTGATGGCCGACTCCGGCGGCGCCGACCAGATCGCGCAAACCCTCATTCGCGCCTTCGGCAAGAAGAACGTGCACTGGGCCATGATGTTCGCCGCTTTCCTGGTGGGCATTCCGCTGTTCTTCGAAATCGGCTTCGTGCTGCTGATTCCACTGGTGTTCATCGTGGCCCGGCGCTCCGGGGTTTCGCTGGTGAAAATCGGCATTCCATTGCTGGCCGGCCTGTCGGTCGTGCATGGCCTGGTACCGCCGCACCCGGGCCCGTTGCTGGCGATCGGCATCTTCCACGCCGACATCGGCAAGACCATTTTCTACGGCCTGATCGTGGCGCTGCCTACCGCCATCATCGCCGGCCCGCTGTTCGGTAACTTCATCTCCCGCTACATTCCCGGCAACCCGTCGCAGGAGCTGATGGACCAGATCGCCAAGGAGTCCGACCAAGGCAACCTGCCGAGCTTCAGCATCACCCTGATCACCGTGCTGCTGCCGGTGGCCTTGATGCTGCTGAAAACCTTCGCCGACGTGGTGCTGCCTGCCGAGCACATAGTGCGCCAGTGGATGGACCTGATCGGCCACCCGATCACCGCCCTGCTCGCTGCCTTGCTGCTGGCCTTCTACACCTTTGGCTCGGCCCGCGGTTTCAACCGCCAGCAAATCATGAAAATGCTCGACCAGAGCCTGGCGCCAACCGCTGCGATCGTGCTGATCGTCGGTGCCGGCGGCGGTTTCAAGCAGATGCTGGTGGACACCGGGGTGGGCAACGTGATCGGGCAAATGGCCGTGCAAGCGGAAATTTCGCCGATCCTGCTGGCCTGGCTGGTGGCGGCGGTGATCCGTATCGCCACCGGTTCGGCCACTGTCGCGACCATCACCGGCGCGGGTATCGTGGCACCGGTGATCGACCTGGTGCCGGGGGTGAACCGTGAGTTGCTGGTGCTGGCCACCGGCGCCGGGTCGCTGATCCTGTCGCATGTCAACGACGCCGGCTTCTGGCTGGTGAAGCAGTACTTCAACATGACCGTGGCCGAAACCTTCAAGACCTGGAGCATGATGGAGACGATTCTTTCCATCGTCGGCATCATCTTCATCATGTTGTTGTCGCTGGTGGTGTAACCGCTGATCGGAACAATGAGCGCAACAATGGCACGTTAGCGCCACGGGTGGGGCCGAAAGGGAGTACGCCCCACCCGACGCAATGGAGACTGCCATGAACCGCTCAAGCGTGCTGCTGATTGCCCTGCTCGCCTCGCCACTGGCGCTTGCCGCCGGCACTGGCCCGACCTACCCCGACGACCCGCACAACAACGCGCCGCAGCCCGGCGTGGACAGCACCCTCAACCCGATCGAAAAACCCATGCCGCGCGATACCGACCCGCGCATCAAGGGCAATGACCCGGACAGCCCGCCCGCCCAGCAGAACGACAGTCGTGACTTGCCAGGCATGGACGGCACAGGGTCCGAAGGGACCGGTGGTGCCGACGCAGGCGGCGCTGGCGGCAGCCAACGCTAAGCCCGTGGCAGCGGGCCCTGGCACCGGCTTCGGGTGCAGGCCCGCACCCTCGATTCACCACCCGCTGATCCCGACCTATCATTCAGCGTGATAATACATTTCGGCCCGTTCGATTCGTGCCTCTCGCGCAAGACACTCACACTCCGCCCATCACTAATACATTGGCGGAGTTCTCCATGGAACAATCACTCAAACCCTTGCGCTTCCCCCTCGCAGCCCTGGCTGTGGTGGTGATCAGCGCTTGCGGCCGAACCCCCGACGCCGTGCAGGCTCCCGCCGCGCCGAAGGTCACCGTGGCCAAGGTGATCGAGCAACCGATCAATGAATGGGACGAGTTCACCGGCCGCCTCGAAGCCCCGGAAACCGTCGAGGTGCGCCCGCGGGTGTCCGGCCAGATCGACCAGGTCGCCTTCACCGAGGGCGCCCAGGTCAAGAAAGGCGACCTGCTGTTCCAGATCGACCCGCGTCCGTTCCAGGCAGAAGTCCGCCGCCTTGAAGCCCAGTTGCAACAAGCCAAGGCCACCGCCATCCGCAGCGCCAATGAAGCCCGCCGTGGTGAGCGCCTGCGCGACAGCAACGCCATTTCCGCCGAGCTGGCCGAATCGCGCAGCAGCGCCGCTGCCGAAGCCCGGGCCGGGGTCGACGCCATCCAGGCTCAACTGGACCTCGCCCGCCTGAACCTCAGCTTTACCCGGGTTACCGCGCCGATCAGCGGCCGGGTCAGCCGCGCCGCGTTCACGGCCGGCAACATCGTCAGCGCCGACGTGACCCCGCTGACCAGCGTGGTCTCCACCGACAAGGTCTACGCCTACTTCGACGCCGACGAGCGCGTGTACCTCAAGTACACCCAGCTGGCGCGCGAGGGCCAACGCGGCCAGAGCACCCCGGTGTACCTCGGCCTGACCAATGAAACCGGCACCCCTCACCTGGGCCAGATGAACTTCGTCGACAACCAAGTCAACCCGCGCACGGGCACCATCCGTGGCCGCGCCGTGTTCGACAACCGCGACGGCCAGTTCACCCCCGGCCTGTATGCCCGGCTGAAGCTGGTGGGCAGTGCCCAGTACGACGCCGTACTGATCAGCGACGAGGCCGTGGGCACCGACCTTGGCAAGAAGTTCGTGCTGGTCATGGACAAGGACAACAAGGCCGCCTACCGCGCCGTGGAACTGGGGCCGAAACTCGAAGGCCTGCGCATCGTGCGCAGCGGCTTGGGCAAGGACGACCGCATCGTGGTCAAGGGCCTGCAGCGCGTACGCCCGGGTTCGCCGGTGACGCCGCAGGAAACCCAGATGGCCAGCGAGCAGACCCTCGCCGCCCTCGCCCAGCAGCGCCAGGCCCTGGAGGCCAGCAACCCGGCGCCCAAAGTGGCGGGCAACAACGTGAAAAACGCCAGCGCCCAGGCGCCACGCGGTTAAGGGACCAGACCGATGAACTTCTCCAAATTCTTCATAACCCGGCCGATCTTCGCCGCCGTGCTGTCGCTGGTGCTGCTGATTGCCGGCTCGATCTCGCTGTTCCAGTTACCCATCAGCGAATACCCCGAGGTGGTGCCGCCAACCGTGGTGGTACGCGCCAACTTCCCGGGCGCCAACCCGAAAGTCATCGGCGAAACCGTGGCTGCGCCGCTGGAGCAAGCCATTACCGGTGTGGAGAACATGCTGTACATGTCTTCCCAGTCCACCGCTGACGGCAAACTGACGCTCACCATCACCTTCGCCCTGGGCACCGACCTGGACAACGCCCAGGTGCAGGTGCAGAACCGCGTCACCCGCACCCAGCCCAAGCTGCCGGAAGAAGTGACCCGCATCGGTATCACCGTCGACAAGGCCTCGCCCGACCTGACCATGGTCGTGCACCTGACCTCGCCGGACAACCGCTACGACATGCTCTACCTGTCCAACTATGCCATCCTCAATATCAAGGACGAGTTGGCACGCCTTGGCGGCGTGGGTGATGTGCAGCTGTTCGGCATGGGCGACTACTCGCTGCGCGTCTGGCTCGACCCGAACAAGACCGCCTCGCGCAACCTCACCGCCAGTGACGTGGTCGCGGCCATTCGTGAACAGAACCGCCAGGTCGCCGCCGGCCAGTTGGGCGCCCCGCCCGCCCCGGGTTCGACCAGCTTCCAGCTGTCGATCAACACCCAGGGCCGCCTGGTCAACGAGGAAGAGTTCGAGAACATCATCATCCGCGCCGGCGCCGACGGCGAAATCACCCGGCTGAAAGACATCGCCCGGGTCGAGCTCGGCTCCAGCCAATATGCCCTGCGCTCGTTGCTGAACAACCAGCCGGCAGTGGCACTGCCGATCTTCCAGCGCCCAGGCTCGAACGCCATCGAGATCTCCGACGAAGTACGGGCAAAAATGGCCGAGCTGAAGAAGGACTTCCCCGAAGGCATGGACTACAGCATCGTCTATGACCCGACCGTGTTCGTGCGCGGCTCCATCGAGGCGGTGGTGCACACCCTGTTCGAAGCGCTGGTGCTGGTGGTGCTGGTGGTCATTCTGTTCCTGCAAACCTGGCGCGCCTCAATCATCCCGTTGCTGGCGGTGCCGGTATCGCTGATCGGCACCTTTGCGGTCATGCACCTGTTCGGCTTCTCGCTCAACGCGCTGTCATTGTTCGGCCTGGTGCTGGCCATCGGTATCGTGGTGGACGACGCCATCGTGGTGGTGGAAAACGTCGAGCGTAATATCGGCTTGGGCCTCAAACCCCTGGAGGCGACGCAGAAGGCCATGGCCGAAGTGACCGGCCCGATCATCGCCACCGCCTTGGTCCTGTGTGCGGTGTTCGTACCTGCTGCCTTCATTTCCGGCCTGACCGGGCAGTTCTACAAGCAGTTCGCGCTGACCATCGCCATTTCCACGGTGATCTCGGCATTCAACTCGCTGACCCTGTCACCGGCGCTGGCTGCCGTGCTGCTCAAGGAACACCATGCGCCCAAGGACCGTTTCTCGCGGTTACTGGAAAAACTCCTGGGCAGCTGGCTGTTCGCCCCGTTCAACCGCTTCTTCGACCGTGCCTCGCACCGCTATGTGGGCGGCGTGCGCCGGGTCATTCGCTCCAGCGGCATCGCCCTGTTCGTGTACGCCGGCCTGATGGGCCTGACCTACCTGGGTTTCTCGTCTACCCCCACCGGCTTCGTACCGGCCCAGGACAAGCAATACCTGGTGGCCTTCGCCCAGTTGCCCGACGCCGCCAGCCTCGACCGCACCGAGGCGGTGATCAAGCGCATGAGCGAAATCGCCCTCAAGCAACCTGGCGTGGCCGACTCGGTCGCCTTCCCTGGCCTGTCGATCAACGGCTTCACCAACAGCCCGAACAGCGGCATCGTGTTCACCCCACTCAAGCCGTTTGACGAGCGCAAGGACCCAAGCCAGTCGGCTGCCGCCATCGCTGCCGCGCTCAATGCGCAGTTCGCCGATATCCAGGACGCCTACATCGCGATCTTCCCGCCACCGCCCGTACAAGGCCTGGGCACCATCGGCGGCTTCCGCCTGCAGATCGAAGACCGCGGCAACCTGGGCTATGAAGCCCTGTACAAGGAAACCCAGAACATCATCGCCAAAAGCCACGAGGTGCCGGAGCTGGCGGGCCTGTTCACCAGCTACCAGGTCAACGTGCCGCAGGTCGATGCCGCCATCGACCGGGAAAAGGCCAAGACCCACGGCGTGGCGATCAACGACATCTTTGACACCCTGCAGGTCTACCTGGGCTCGCTGTACACCAACGACTTCAACCGCTTTGGCCGCACTTACCAGGTCAACGTCCAGGCTGAGCAGCAGTTCCGCCTCGATGCCGAGCAAATCGGCCAATTGAAGGTGCGCAACAACCTGGGCGAGATGATACCGCTGGCGACCTTCCTCAAGGTCAGCGATACCTCCGGGCCGGACCGTGTGATGCACTACAACGGTTTCATCACCGCTGAAATCAACGGTGCCGCAGCGCCCGGCTACAGCTCTGGCCAGGCCGAGGCGGCCATCGAAAAACTGCTGAAAGCGGAACTGCCCAACGGCATGACCTTCGAGTGGACCGACCTGACCTACCAGCAGATCCTCTCGGGCAACACCGCGCTGTTCGTGTTCCCGCTGTGCGTGCTGCTGGCCTTCCTGGTACTGGCTGCCCAGTACGAAAGCTGGAGCCTGCCGCTGGCAGTGATCCTGATCGTGCCGATGACCCTGCTGTCGGCGATCACCGGTGTGATCGTATCGGGTGGCGACAACAACATCTTCACCCAGATCGGGCTGATCGTACTGGTGGGCCTGGCGTGCAAGAACGCGATCCTGATCGTCGAGTTCGCCAAGGACGAACAGGCCAAGGGCCTCGACCCGCTGGCTGCCGTGCTGGAAGCGTGCCGCCTGCGGCTGCGGCCGATCCTGATGACCTCCATCGCCTTCATCATGGGTGTGGTGCCGCTGGTCTTCAGCTCGGGTGCAGGCTCGGAAATGCGCCATGCCATGGGTGTGGCGGTGTTCTCCGGGATGATCGGCGTGACCGTATTCGGATTGTTCCTCACCCCGGTGTTCTTCTTCCTGATCCGCCGTTTCGTCGAGCGTCGCCAGGCCCGCAAGGCCGAACGCGTGCAAGTGCTGGAGAACCACGCATGAACCTGCTCAAACCCCTGACGCCAAGCCTGCTGGCCCTGGCCCTGGCCGCCTGCGCGGTCGGCCCGGACTACCAGGCCCCCGCCACCGCACCTGCCCAGCTGGGCGCTGATGCGCAGGCCAAGGCCTATGACCGCAGCCACTTTGAAAGCTTGTGGTGGAAGCAGTTCGACGACCCGGTACTGAACCAGTTGGTGCAGGCTTCGTTGACCGGAAACCGGGATCTGCGCGTGGCCTTCGCCCGCCTTAAGTCGGCCCGCTCAATCCGTGAAGACGCCGAGAACGACCCGTTCCCGGTGGTCACCAGCCGTGCCAGCAGCGATATCGGCAAAGGCCAGGTTCCTGGCCAGATCGAGCAACGGGTGAACAGCGAACGCTATGACCTGGGCCTGGACATGGCCTGGGAGCTGGACCTGTTCGGTCGCATCCAGCGCCAGATCGAAGCCAGTGAAGCGCAGGAAGCGGCCGCTGCCGCCGACCTGCAGCAGTTGCAGGTCAGCCTGATCGCCGAACTGGTCGATGCCTATGGGCAATTGCGCGGTGCACAGCTGCGCGAGAAGATTGCCCTGGCCAACCTCAAGACCCAGCAGCAATCGCGCAGCATCACCGAAACCCTGCGCGACGCCGGGGTCGGCAACGACCTCGACGTGGTGCGCGCCGATGCCCGCCTGGCCGGGGTCGAAGCGACGGTGCCGCAACTGCAGGCCGAACAGGCCCGGGCGCGGCACCGTATCGCCACCCTCCTCGGCCAGCGCCCCGACGCCCTCAGCGTAGACTTGTCGCCCAAGGCGCTACCGGCCATCGCCAAGGCGCTGCCGGTGGGCGACCCCGGCGAACTGCTGCGCCGCCGCCCGGACATTCGCAGCGCCGAACGCCAACTGGCAGCCGCCACGGCCAACGTCGGCGTCGCCACCGCCGACCTGTTCCCGCGGGTCAGCCTCAGCGGTTTCCTGGGCTTTACCGCCGCGCGCGGGTCGCAGCTCGGCTCATCGGCGGCCAACGCCTGGGCCTTGGGCCCCAGCATTACCTGGGCGGCGTTCGACCTGGGCAGCGTGCGGGCCCGCCTGCGCGGGGCCAAGGCCGACGCCGAAGGCGCCATGGCCAATTACGAGCAACAGGTGTTGCTGGCACTGGAAGAGTCGGCCAACGCCTTCAGCGACTACGCCAAGACCCAACAACGGTTGCTGTCGTTGATGCGCCAGAGCGAAGCCAGCCGCAAGGCGGCGCAGCTGGCCTCGATTCGCTACCGCGAGGGGACCGTGGACTACCTGGTGCTGCTCGATGCCGAACGCGAACGGCTGAGTGCCGAAGATGCGCAAGCGCAAGGCGAGGTCGAGCTGTACCGCGGCATCGTTTCGATCTACAAAGCCCTGGGTGGCGGCTGGCAACCGCAGACCGTGGCCAGCGCGCACTGACCCCAGGCACGACCATGGCCTGTGGCGCACCACCGTGTGGCCGCCACCGGCCAGGCGGTAGTACCCGGTCCGGCTCAGCGCAACGCGTCCTGCACCCACTTGACCCAGCAATCGGCGCCGATCTTCACCAACGCATCGTTGAAGTCATAGTGAGGGTTGTGCACCGAACACCCATGGAACTCGCCGGTGCCGTTGCCGAGCATGAAGTAACAGCCTGGCCGCGCCTGCAGCATGTAGGCGAAGTCTTCGGTACCCATGACCTTTTTCGGCAGCTTGTCCAGCAGTGCGCCATCGGCGAACAGCGGTCGCAGGCTCTCGCGCAGCAGCGCACTTTCTTGCTCGCTGTTGCACAACGCCGGGGCCAGCTGGGTAAACTGCACATCGATCTCAACGCCAAAAGCTTGCGCGTGCCCCCTGGCCAACGCCTCTATCCGGCTGTTGATCTTCTGCTGGGTCTCGGCCGTGTCGGTGCGCACGCTCAGCAGCATGCAGGCCTCGTCGGGGATGATGTTGTACACCGTACCAGCCTGGATCATGCCGATGCTGATCACAGCATGGTCGTCGACACTCAGGTTGCGCGACTTGATGGTCTGGATCGCACCGATCAGGCTGTGCAACGCCATTATCGGGTCTACCGACAGTTCCGGCATCGCCCCATGGCCACCTTTGCCGGTGATGCGAATGCTGACCCGCTGGGAAGAGGCCATGGTCGGCCCGGCCTGTACCACGCACGTGCCCACCGGCAGGCCGGGCATGTTGTGCAGGGCATACACCGAATCACACGGGAAGCGTTCGAACAGCCCGTCGTCGATCATCGCCCTGGCGCCGGCCAGGCCCTCTTCGTCCGGCTGGAAGATCAGGTTCAACGTGCCGTTGAACTGGCGGGTAGCCGCCAGTTGCGCTGCAGCCGCCAGCAGGATCGCGGTGTGCCCGTCATGACCGCAGGCATGCATTCGCCCGGGCACCTTGCTGGCATGGGCGAAAGCGTTCTTCTCGGTCATGGGCAAGGCGTCCATGTCGGCACGCAAACCGATGCTGCGCGGGCTGTCACCCACCTTCAGCACCCCCACCACCCCGTGCCCACCCACCTGCCGATGCACCGTGTAGCCCAGCGCCTGCAGTGTGTCGGCTACCAGCGCCGCCGTTCCCGGGGTGTCGCCGCCTATCTCCGGCGCGGCGTGGATCTGCCGGCGCAGCATGACAAACGCATCAAGCGCTGCAGTTGGTTGCAACGGCTGATCACTCTGCAAAGTACCCATGTCACTCGCATCCTTTGTTTTCAGGGAAGTAGTTGAGGCAGACCAGGCTGACTGCACCACCGGCCAACAAGAAGTAGGCCGGGGCCAATGGCGTACCCAGCGCAGCGATCAGCCAGGTGGCCACCAACGGTGAGAACCCCCCAAACAGGGTTACCCCCAGGCTGTAGCTGACCGAAGTGCCGAAAGAGCGCCGCGCCTTGGGGAACCCCTCCATCATCAGGGCAAAGAACGCACCGGCGCCCATGCAGGTGGGCAGGATCAGCACCGCCACGCACATCATTGCCAGCCCCATGTGCTGGATATGCCCGAGCAGGTAGAACACCGGCAGGGTCAGCACCACCGGCGTGGCGACCGTCCATACCAGCAGGCGCTTGCGCAGTTGGTGCTTGTCGGCGAACTTGCCTGCCAGTGGGCAGATGAGCGCCATGCAGCCGCTGCTGATGCAGGCGATCGCCATCGCGCTGCCTGGCGGGTAATGCAAGGCGGTGGTCAGGTAGGTGGGCATGTAGAACACGAACAGGTACATGCCGATGGTCGAGCTGGCCATCAGGCCAATGCCCAGGGCGATTCGCTTGAGCAGGGCGGCATCCAGCACCGGCTCGCTTGAACGCGCCGCTTCGGCGGTATGGGTTTCCGGCAACCGCGTGCGAATGTACCAGCCGACCGGGCCGATCAGCAGGCCGAAAATGAACGGGATGCGCCAACCCCAGCTTTCCAGCGCGTCCGGCTCGAGCCATTGGCTGAGCGCCAGACCGAACCCTGCCCCCACCAGGGCGGCATAGCCCTGGCTGGCCGCCTGCCAACTGACGCTCTGGCAGCGCTTGCCAACAGCGCTGGACTCCATCAGGAACACCGATGCGGTACCGATCTCGCCACCGGCCGACAGGCCCTGAATCAGCCGACCGGCCACCAGCAGCAGCGTGGCGCAGATACCGATCTGCGCATGGGTGGGGGTGAACGCGATCAATGCCGTACCCAGGGTCATCAAGCCAATCGTCAGCGACAAGGCCGCCTTGCGCCCATGCCGGTCGGCGTAACGGCCAATGACCATGGCCCCGACCGGCCGCATCAGAAAGCCGACGCCGAAGGTGGCCAGCGACATCAACAACGAAGCCATTGCCGAATCGGACGGGAAGAAATGCTTGCCGATCAATACAGCGAAAAAGCTGTAGATCGTGAAGTCGTACATTTCCAGTGCATTGCCAAGCGAGCAGGCAATCAAGGTTTTACGCGAGGACGACGAGTGCGCACTGCAAGGCGCATCCGCCTGCAGAACTGGCGGTGCGGGTAGCGGTGTTGTCATTGTTTTTCTCCGTTGGCGAATCGCGGCGTGCAACGAATATCGGCCAATCGGGCAGTCAATACACTTGCAGTTTCGGCAATTGGTTAACCCGGGGTTAATCAGCCCAGCGCCCTGGGGTCGGCACCCCGGCAGGCATGCAACCGATGCTGCAGGCGTTGCCCGATGGCCGCAGGTCAGCCGTTGCCAAGGGCATGAGCACCGGTCATGCGCCACCGCAAAGGCGCCCATTGGCTTAACCAAACGGCATGCACTGGCCGAATAAGCAATCACACTGCAACGGGTTATTCACCGACGCTACAGCCACCCCATCATCGTGCTGGCTTGGAGTCGTGAATGAACACTCGCACTACATCGTTGCTGTTGATGATCCAAAGCGCTTGCCTGGCCGCTGAGGCACAGGCAGAGGGCTTTCCGGCACTCGCCCGGATCGCGCCTGGTTTCGGTTACTACGGGGTGGACTACGGCTTTGATGACACGCTCAAGGTCTACGGCACCGTGGACGCCTTTGCCAGCTACCACGACTCGCAGCGGCACGCGGGCTTCAGGCTGGCCGGCGGCGGTGCCTGGACCAACAAGCTTGGGCTGTATGCGCGCAAGGGGCTAAGCGCTGACAGCGCGCTGGAGCTGGTAGCCGAAGAAGGCTTCAACCTCAATGGCCAGGCACTGGAGGGCAGCTGGGACACTGTCGGCAGCCTGCGCCTGGCGGCTGTGGCCCTACGTTCGAAAAGCCTGGGTAAACTGGAGTTCGGCAAGACCTACAGCATGGGCACCCCCACCTACGCCGACCCGTTCCTGGCCACGTACGGCTCGCCCTACACCTACCTGGCCCTGCCAGCAGCCGGCAAGGGCGCCTATTACCTGGACCTGCGCCCCAAGCACACACTGGCCTACACCACCCCGAACCTCAACGGTTTCAGCCTGGGCACGGCAGTGAGCCTTGGTTTCGACGATGCCGCCAGCCAGGGGCGCACCCTGCGAGGCGGTGGCGCGCGCCTGCAATACCGCAACGAGCGGGTGATGCTGCTGGGCTCCTACAACCTGTACTACAGCGACCCATGGGACGACGCTGGCAACACGCGCCAGACCGCCAACCGCTACAAGAGCCTGTCGGCGTTCTACGACTTCGGCCCGCTGGCCACCAGCCTGACCTGGCAACGCCAGGACGTGGACCAGGCCGGCAGCCCCAGCACAACGTTGATCACTGCGGGCGCAATGGTGCCGGTTGGCGAACGCGATGTGCTACGCCTGGCAATCATGCAACGCCAGGTCACCGCCAAGGACCACGACGCCTTCGCGGCAATGGTTGGCTACGACCACTTCGTGACCCCGCGCTGGGCCGTGTATGGTCGGGTCGGCCTGATCGCCAACCAGCCCGCTTCGGCGGTCACCTACGCAGGTACCCCGCTCGAGCAAGCGGGCGACGACCCGGTCAACGTCGCGCTAGGCATGTACTACCACTTCTGACGCCCCTGCCCGGGCTTGCCTCAGCACCCGCCCGCGCAAGCTGTGATACAGCTCCTGCGCAGGTGTGGTGAGGCTATGGCGGTCGATGCAAACCAGGTTGATCGGGTAATCCGGGATCAGCTCTTGCACCGGCATGACCACGAAGTCGCTGCCAATGCCGTACCTGAAACTCTGGTCCACCGCCAGTTGGCTGATGGTCATCAGCGCCTCGGTATTCTGCAGCAGCTTGAGCGCCATCATTACCGAGGTGCACTCCACGGTATTTTGCGGCACGGGCAGGCCGTTGGCCTCGAACAGCTGGTGAAACTGCGAAGCCTGATCGGCCAATTCGTCCAGGCTGATCCAGTGGGCGTACTGCAATGTGCGCAGCGATTTGCTGAACTGCTGCTGGTTCGACACATGGCAGATCACGCTGCCCTTGATGCTGCCAAGCGCCTCCCAGTCCAGGCTCAGGCGGCTGAGCGGCTGCTGCGATGTGATGGCGAAGTCCAGGCTGCCATCGCGCAAACGTTGCAGGATCTGGCTAGGGCGCAGGTCGGTGATGGTGAGTTTGACCCGCGGGTATTTACGCCGGAACGCCAGGATACTTTCATCCACCCCGTCAAGCATGGCCGTGAGCGAGGTGACGCCGATCGACACCGCGCCCAGTGTGGCGTCCTGGATGCTCGCCGCTTCGATCTGCAGGCGGCGAATACTTTCGACCACCAGGTTGGCATGGCGGATCACGCGCTTGCCTTCCTCGGTCAGGGCCATGCCCTTGGGTGAGCGTTGCAGCAAAGCGAAGCCCACCTCGCGCTCCAGCTCCTTGATCGAACGGCTCAGGGCAGGTTGGGTAATGTGCAGGAGCTTGGAGGCTTCGAGGATGCTACCGGCATTGTGAATGGCGACAAGCGCCCGGAGCTGGTGAAGTTTCAACCGTCTTTACCTTGTGCGCTGCTGGCGACGCTGGCCAATGGAAGAAGCGTTCGGGCCCTGGGTGCAGGCGCCAGCATGGTTGTTGGACGGGTACAGGTTCACGTCGGGCAGTCGCTCGCCAACTTTGCGCATTGCAGCATCCTGGGTCAGTGGGTGGCCGAGCGGCTATGATGCCGTAGGTCAGCCAGCCAGGTACACAACTGCCTGTACAGGCACCTGAGCGTCTGCGCCACTCACAGGCGCAGTATGGCGTGCTCATGGTCGATGGCGGGCACCGGCACCTGCCCACGCCGCACGACCAGCCATTGGCGCATGCGCTCGGTGTCGAAGATCTGCCCCTCTTCCATCATCAACAGGATCAGCGACTGGGACATTCGGTAACACCCGCATTGGGAACAGCGCCGCTCCTCCCATCCAAGGGTGCATTCGACGGATTCCGCGTGCCCTGCGCAAATCAGACAACTCATGTTAGCCCCCTTTCTTGTTCTTCCGTGGAGGTGATGGAGGTAGTGCAGTAGGTGGAGACTGGACTCCTGACTGACATGGGATATTCATGCCAACTTGAAAATTCCGTACCTTTAGTCTGGAAAGTTGCGAGCAAGATCACAGGGCCAACCGCCCGCGCTCGACCGCATGCACAGGCTTTCCCTGCCGTTGCCTACTCCCGATACCCCAGCATCATGAGCGGCGCTAAATCATTAGTGATTTATCTTCAATATCATTCATGCAGGGCCCCTGCCTAGAATACGGCCTGAACACGGACATCACGTCGCTCGCGCCATGGCAATAGTTGCCTGCTTGCACTACCCAACGGCACGAGCGAGGCACCAGGACACCATACAACATGGCTTACGCACCGCAATTCACTGTGCAGCGCATCGCTTTCGACGAGCACTACCAGCCCGGCGAAAACACGCGCATCACCACCAATTTCGCCAACCTGGCGCGGGGGGAAAACCGCCAGGAAAACCTGCGCAACACCTTGCAGATGATCGACAACCGCTTCAACGCCCTGGCGCACTGGGACAATGCCTATGCAGACCGTTACAGCGTAGAGCTGGATATCATTTCGGTGGAACTGCACCTGCACAGTGAACAGCGCAGCAGCGGCCTGCCGCTGATCGAGCTGTTGCAGACCCATATCGTCGACCACACCACCAACCGCCGTATCGACGGCATGGTCGGTAACAACTTTTCCTCGTACGTGCGGGACTACGACTTCAGTGTGTTGTTGCTGGAACACAACAAGGGTCGGCCAAGCTTCAGCACGCCGGACAACTTTGGCGAACTGCATGGCAAGCTGTTCAAGTGCTTCATCAACTCGGCCACCTACAAGGCGCACTTCGACAAGCCGCCGGTCATCTGCCTGAGTGTGTCGAGCAGCAGGGTTTACCACCGCACTGAAAACCAGCACCCGGTGCTGGGCGTGGAGTATCACCAGAACGACCACTCGCTGACCGACGAATACTTCAGCAGGATGGGGCTCAAGGTGCGCTACTTCATGCCGCCCGGCAGCGTGGCGCCATTGGCCTTCTACTTTGCCGGTGACCTGTTGGCCGACTACAACGACCTGGAGCTGATCAGCACCATCAGCACCATGGAAACCTTTCAGAAGATCTACCGCCCCGAGATCTACAACGCCAATGCGGCAGCCGCAATGGCCTACCAACCGAGCCTGCAGCACCAGGACTATTCGCTTACACGCATTGTCTACGACCGCGAAGAGCGCAGCCGCCTGGCGCTCGAACAAGGCAGGTTTGCCGAGGAGCGCTTCGTCAAACCGTACCAGGCCACCCTGGAGCAATGGTCCGCTCAATACGCCGGCTGATCACCCCAACGCACAAGGTAACCGCTGATGAACACGCTACTTCCCACCTCCACTGCCGGCAGTTTGCCCAAGCCTTCCTGGCTGGCGGAGCCTGAAACACTCTGGTCACCCTGGAAGTTGCAGGGCGCGCAGCTGGCCGAAGGCAAACAGGACGCCTTGCGCCTGGCCTTGCAGGAACAGCAGCACGCGGGCATCGATATCGTCAGTGACGGCGAACAGACCCGCCAACATTTCGTGACCACGTTCATCGAACACTTGAGCGGGGTCGATTTCCAGCAACGCCAGACCGTGCGCATTCGCGATCGCTACGACGCCAGCGTGCCCTCGGTGGTGGGTGCTGTCGCGCGACAGGCACCTGTGTTCGTCGACGATGCCAGGTTCCTCCGCCAGCAAACTGCCCAGCCAATAAAGTGGGCGCTGCCGGGCCCCATGACCATGATCGACACGCTGTATGACAGCCATTACAAAAGCCGGGAAAAACTGGCCTGGGAATTTGCCAGGCTACTCAACCAGGAAGCCCTGGAACTGGAAGCGGCGGGCGTCGATATCATCCAGTTCGACGAACCGGCATTCAATGTGTTCTTCGATGAGGTCAACGACTGGGGCGTGGCCGCCCTGGAGCGCGCCGTTCAAGGGCTCAAGTGCGAAACGGCGGTGCACATCTGCTATGGCTACGGGATCAAGGCCAACACCGATTGGAAACAGACCCTGGGGGCGCAATGGCGGCAATATGAGCAGGTGTTCCCGACGTTGCAGCAGTCGAGCATCAATATCATTTCGCTGGAGTGCCACAACGCCCTTGTGCCGATGGAACTGCTTGAGCTGATTCGGGGCAAGAAGGTCATGGTCGGTGCCATCGATGTCGCCAACCCTGCCATCGAAACGCCCGAAGCCGTGGCCGACACCCTGCGCAAGGCGTTGCAGTTCGTCGACGCCGACAAGCTCTACCCCTGCACCAACTGCGGCATGGCCCCACTGCCGCGCGCGGTCGCCAGCGGCAAGCTCAAGGCGTTGAGCGCCGGGGCTGCCATCGTTCGCCAGGAACTGACCGCCAACGCGGGTTGAGGTGTTGAACCGCCTGCCTGGCCTGGCCGGCATGGCGGTACGCACCAACTCGGTTCAAAAAACGCGGCTGCACACCAGGCGCCCTGTTTTGATGCATGCCGGCCGGTCAGCCGGCCGCCACCTCACCCCGCCTGGACCAGGCGCCGCCCAGCAAAACCGCTGCCCACCGCCCATTCCCTGGCCTGCCCGGCACTGCACCGGGTTTTCGGCACTTTCATTGCAATGCTGGTTGGTGAACGGAATGCACCCGCAACCCAACGCGACCGAGGCTGACGACACCCCCACTTACCAGCAAGGCAGCACCCTGAAAGACGCAGATGAACGGCAATGAAGCTGCCGGTAACGGCGGCAAGGAGTGGGTATGTCCCGGGCTTTTTTCAATGAAATGTACGACGCGAACGGCAGCTGCCGCCCGCACTACCAGGAGTTCGCCCGCTGGCTGGCGAACACCCCGCTGGAGCTGCTGGAGCAGCGCCGGCGCGAGGCCGACCTGCTGTTCCACCGCGCCGGTATCACCTTTACCTTGTATGGCGACAAACAGGACACCGAGCGGCTGATCCCCTTCGATATCATCCCGCGCAGCATCCGCGCCAGCGAGTGGCGTACGGTCGAGCGCGGCTGTATCCAGCGCGTGCAGGCCCTGAACCTGTTCCTGGAAGACATCTACCACGACCAACGCATCCTCAAGGCCGGGATCATCCCGCCAGAGCAGGTCCTGGCCAACGAGGGTTATCAGATCGCCATGCAGGGCCTGGACCTGCACCGGGGCCTGTATGCGCACATCGCCGGCGTGGACCTGGTGCGCGATGGCGATGGCAGCTATTTCGTGCTGGAAGACAACCTGCGCACCCCCAGTGGTGTCAGCTACATGCTCGAAGACCGCAAGATGATGATGCGCCTGTTCCCCGAGCTGTTCGCCGCCCAGCGCATCGCGCCCATCGACCACTACCCCAACCTGCTGCTGGACACGCTCAAGAGCGCCAGCCCGCTGGATAACCCCACTGCTGTGCTGCTTACCCCAGGGCGCTTCAACAGTGCCTATTTCGAGCATGCCTTCCTGGCCCGCGAAATGGGCATCGAGCTGGTCGAAGGCGCCGATCTGTTCGTGCGCGACGAGCATGTGTACATGCGCACGACCGCCGGCCCGCAACGGGTCGATGTGATTTACCGCAGGCTGGACGACGACTACCTCGACCCCCTCTCGTTCAACCCCGACTCGATGCTGGGCGTGCCCGGGCTGATTTCGGTGTACCGCGCTGGCAACGTAGTGCTGGCCAACGCGGTGGGCACCGGCGTAGCCGACGACAAGTCGATCTACCCCTATGTCGCCGACATGATCCGCTTTTACCTGGGCGAGGAGCCGATCCTCAACAACGTACCGACGTGGCAGTGCCGCAAACCGGCCGACCTGTCCCATGTACTGGCCAACCTGCCCGAGCTGGTGGTCAAGGAAACCCAGGGCTCTGGCGGCTACGGCATGCTGGTCGGGCCGGCCGCCACTGCCGCGCAGATCGAGGACTTCCGCGCCCGCATCAAAGCGCGTCCACATGCCTATATCGCGCAACCGACCTTGTGCCTGTCCACCTGCCCGACCTTCGTCGACAGCGGCATCGCGCCGCGGCATATCGACCTGCGCCCGTTCGTACTGTCGGGCAGCGAAACCCGCCTGGTGCCAGGCGGCCTGACCCGCGTGGCGCTGAAGGAAGGCTCGCTGGTGGTCAACTCGTCACAAGGTGGCGGTACCAAAGACACCTGGGTGGTGGAGGACTGAACCATGCTTTCGCGAACTGCTTCTGATCTGTACTGGATGTCCCGCTACCTGGAACGTGCGGAAAACCTGGCACGCATGCTCGAGGTCAGCTACTCGCTGTCACTGATGCCGCAGGCGGGGCGCAGCGACGGCCATGCCGAACTGGCCATGTCACTGTTGGCCTCGGGCACGCTCGACGACTACATCCGTCGCCACGCCGAGCTCGACACCGAGCGCATGCTGCATTTCTTCGCCCTCGATGCCACCAACCCCGGCAGCATCTACTGCTGCCTGCAGGCGGCCAGAACCAACGCCCATGCAGTGCGCGGCCGGATAACGGCCGACATGTGGGAGAACATCAACGCCACCTGGATCGAAATGCGCAACATTGCCAGCAACGGGCTGGGCCGCTACGGCATCAGCCAGTTTTGTGACTGGGTCAAGGAGCGCTCGCACCTGTTCCGCGGGGCCACCTCCGGTACCATCATGCGCAACGATGCCTACAGCTTCATTCGCCTGGGCACTTTCCTGGAACGGGCCGACAACACCCTGCGCCTGCTCGATGCGCGCTATGAAATGTTCGGCGAGGCCTCCGACGAGGTCAGCGACGACTCGGCCAGGGGGTTTTACCAGTGGAGTGCCTTGCTGCGCGCCCTGACCTCCTACGAAGCCTTCAATGAAATCTACCGCGCCGCGCCCAGTGCCGGCCCGGTTTCCGAATTGCTGTTACTGCGCGTCGACGTGCCGCGCTCGCTGCATGCCTGTATTGAGGAGCTGGACCAGATCCTGGCCGGCCTGCCTGGCAGTACCGGGCGAGCGGCCCAGCGGCTGGCCGCCGAGCTCAACGCACGGCTGCGCTACACCGCCATCGACGAAATCCTCGACGCCGGGCTGCATCCCTGGCTCAGCGATTTCATCGGCCGCGTCAACCAACTGGGCCAGGCGGTCCATCACTCCTACCTGGAGGTTGTATGAAACTGTCCATCCGCCACGACACCACCTACAGCTACGCCAGTGATGTGTCCAACAGCATTCAGTTCCTGCGCCTGACCCCGCGCAGCAGCGAACGCCAGCGCATCGTCGAATGGCAACTGGACCTGCCTTGCAAGGTGAAGAGCCAGATCGACCCGTACGGCAACATCCTGCATGTGCTGACGCTGGACAAGCCCCATGGGCACTTGGCCCTCACTGCCAGCGGCCAGGTCGAGATCGACCCGGCCTGCGAACAGGAGGCAGCCTGCCAGTCACCCCTGCCGTTCTTGCGTGGCAGCCACCTGACCCTGGCCGACGATGCGCTGGTGGCCTTCGCCGCCCAGCAATGCGGCACGCACCGTGACCGCGCCGCATTGATCGACCTGATGCAGGGGCTGGCTGAGCGCATGCCCTACAGCCCAGGGTCGACCTCCGTCGGCACTACGGCCAGCGAAGCGTTCAATGCCGGTGCGGGCGTGTGCCAGGACCATACCCATGCCTTCCTGGCCTGCGCCCGTAGCCTGGGGGTACCGGCCCGCTATGTTTCCGGCTACCTGTGCACCGAGGATGAACAGCACCTGGCCAGCCATGCATGGGCCGAAGCCTGGGTCGACGACGCCTGGTACAGCTTCGACATCACCAACCGCCTGACCCGGCCCGAGCGGCACCTGAAGCTGGCCGTGGGCCTGGACTACCTCGACGCCTGCCCGGTCAGGGGCGTGCGCCGCGGGGGTGGCACCGAGTCCATGCAAGCCAGTGTTCACGTGCATCGCCAGTGACGCCTGGCCCTCAAGCCAGCCTTGCTGCGCGCCTGCAGCAAGGCCACTACCTCTGCCACACAAGGGAACTTGCATGACTTACTGTGTCGCCATGCACCTGCAAGACGGGCTGGTTTTCATCAGCGACTCACGCACCAATGCCGGTATCGACCAGATCTCCACCTTTGCCAAGTTGTTCGTCTTCAGCGTACCCGGTGAGCGCCTGATCGTGCTGCAGACGGCGGGCAACCTGGCAACCTCGCAGTCAGTGGTCAACCTGCTGCAGCAACGCAGCCAGGGCAGCGGCCCGCACCTGCTGAATGTCGCCACGCTCTATGATGCCACGGTGCTGGTGGCCGATACCCTGCGCGAGGTGGTGTGCCGCGACCGCAGCAAGCTGACTGCCGGTATCGACCTGAGCAGCTCGTTCATCGTCGGTGGCCAGATTGCGGGCGGGCCGATGGCGATCTACAACGTCTATGCCCAGGGCAACTTTTTCCAGGCCACGCGCGACACGCCTTTCCTGCAGTTGGGGGAAAGCAAATACGGGCGGCCCATACTCGACCGCAACCTGGAGTACCGCACCCCGCTGGATGAGGCGTTGCGCTGTGGCCTGATCTCGTTCGACTCCACCATCCGCAGCAACCTGTCGGTGGGCATGCCCCTGGACTTGCTGGTGTACCGAGCCGATGCCCTGGAGGCACCGCAGCCCATCCGCATCGCCAGCGACGATGCCTATTACCAGCAGATTCGCCGGCAGTGGGGCGAAGGCCTGAAAACCTTGCTGGCCGAACTTCCGGCGCCGCCGTATGGCTGATGGGGGAATGGCCAGGAAATCCCGCCGCCAGGCCCGCCCTCATCGCGGACACGCAGTCACCACCGACCAGTGTAGGAGCGGGTTTACCCGCGAATGCGGTGGCGGCTGCAACGGTGAATGGCCAGGAAATCCCGGCCAGCAGGCCCGGCCTCTTCGCGGACACGCAGCCACCACCGACCAGTGTAGGAGCGGGTTTACCCGCGAATGCGGTGGCGGCTGCAACGGCGAATGGCCAGGAAATCCCGGCCAGCAGGCCCGGCCTCTTCGCGGACACGTAGTCACCACCGACCAGTGTAGGAGCGGGTTTACCCGCGAATGCGGTGGCGGCTGCAACGGTGAATGGCCAGGAAACACGACCAGCAGGCCCGGCCTCTTCGCGGATGAGCCCCCCCTCAACGGGCCGTGCCGCCCCCCAATACGCTTCATGCCCTCAGCCCAGCAACTGGCTCAATACCGCACGCAACTTGCCTGGTTTCACCGGTTTGTTCAGCAACGGTGCGCCAAGCTTGCGCAACGAGCGCCGGCACTGGTCACTGCGGTCGGCCGTGATGATGACCGCCGGTATGGCGCTGGCGTAATGTTCGCGCAACTGCCGCACCACCTCACAACCCACCACGCCGTGATCCAGATGAAAGTCAGCCAGGATCAGCTCCGGGGCGCGCCCTTCAAGCGCCTGCAAGGCACCCTGCTGATCGGTGGCGGTGACCACTTCGCAGCCCCACTGCCCCAGCAACGCGCCCATGCTTTCGAGAATGCTCACTTCGTTGTCCAGCACCAGCAGGCGACGGCCCGGCAGCGGGTTGCCGGCAGTGGGCTGGGGCAGCGCGAGCTGCAGGGGCGGCGGCAGCGCCTGGCCAAGCGGCACCTCGATGCTGAACACCGAGCCACGCCCCGGCCACGAACGCACTTCGATCCGGTAGCCGAGAATCTTGGCGATCCGCTCGACGATGGCCAACCCCAGGCCTACACCCTTGCGGTCCGCCGCGCGGCCAACGTCCAGCTGGTTGAACTCCAGGAATATGGCTTGCAAACGGTCCTGGGCGATGCCGCGCCCGCTGTCCCATACCTCCAGGCGCAAGTGTTCGCCGCGGCGCCTTGCCCCCAACAGAACGCGGCCCTCGTCGGTGTAGCGGCAGGCATTGCTGAGGAAGTTGCGCAGAATGCGCGTCAGCAAGCGCAGATCCGTGCTGACGGCATAATCGGCAACCCTGGCGTGAAATTTCAGGCCCGCGGCATCAGCCACCGAGCGGAATTCTGAAATCAAAGGCGCAAACAGCTCGTCCAGGCGATAAACCGCCACATCGGGCCTGACCGCAGCCTGGTCGAGCCGCGAGATATCCAGCAAATCGGTCAGCAGGTCTTCGGCGCCCTCCAGCGCCTGGTGGGTACGCTCCACCAGCACATGTTCGGCGTCTGGCAGCGGCCGCTCACGCAAGGTGGAGATCAACAGGCGCGCGGCGTTCAGCGGTTGCAGCAGGTCATGGCTGGCAGCAGCCAGGTACTTGTCCTTGCTGCGGTTGGCGGCTTCGGCAGCATCGCGCGCCTCGATCAGCTCATCGGTACGTGCAGCAACCCGTTGCTCCAGTTCGTCATTGAGCTGTTGCAGGCGCTGCTGGGCCTGCTTGCGCTCGGTGATATCGGCCACGAAGCCTTCAACCAGGCCTTCGTGACCGGGCTTGAGCAGCAGGTTCATCAGCACGTCGAGGTGGCTGCCATCCTTGCGCCGCAGCCGGGTTTCATAGCCATGCAGGCTGTGCTCCCGGGCGAGAATCGCGGTAATCGCCTGTAGCTCTTGCGCACCGCCATCGAACAGGTGGGTCGCCAGGTCGGTCAGGGAAAACAGCACTTGCTGTGGGTCGTCATAGCCGAGCATGCGGGCCAGTGCCGGGTTGGCAGCACGCATGCCGTCCTGCAGGCTGGCCTGGAAAATGCCGTGCACGGCGTTCTCGAACAACCATTTGTAGCGGTTGCGCTCGGCTTCCAGTTCATCCAGCCGGGCAGACAATTCCGGGTAATGGCTTTTACGCGCCGAGTGGTCGCCCAGGCCCAACAGCCCTGCCAGCGCGCGCTGCTGCTCGTCAGAGGGCCTCGCCATAGACCACCTCGACATCTCGCTGGCTCGACGCGCGCGGGTTGGTGAGGATGCACGGGTCATCCATCGCATGTTGCGACAGGAACGGAATATCGGCCGTGCGCACCCCGTGCAGGCCCAAGGTTTCATGGAAGCCGATGGCGTGCTTCAGGGCAATCAGGTGTTCCACCAGGCGGCCGCAGATCTGCCGGTGGTTGAGGCCGCGGCAGTCGATGCCGAAGACCTCGGCAATGACCTTGAAGCGCTCGGGCGCCGAACTGTAGTTGAACGCCACCACGTGCTCGACCAGCACCGCATTGCACAGGCCATGAGGCAGGTCGAGGAAACCGCCGAGGCTGTGCGACATGGCATGCACCGCGCCCAGGATCGCGTTGGAGAACGCCAGCCCCGCCTGCATGCTGCCGAGCATGATCTTCTCGCGCAGGGCGATGTCGCCGGGGTTGGCGATCATTTCCACCAGGTTGCCGTTGATCAGGCGCATGGCTTCCAGCGCATGGGGGTCGGTCAGCGGGCCATGACCGGTAGACACGAACGCCTCGATAGCATGCACCAGCGCGTCGATGCCGGTACAGGCCGACAGGAACGGGTCCATGCTCAACGTGGTTTGCGGGTCGATCAGCGACACGTCGGGCACCACCGCCTTGCTGACGATGGAGAACTTCATGCGCTCCTGCTGATTGGAGATGATCACGAACTGCGACACATCGGCCGAGGTACCGGCGGTGGTCGGGATCAGGATCAACGGCGGGCTGGGCACGCGAATCATGTCCACGCCCTCGAACTCGAGGATGCTGCGCCCGTGGGCGACCACGATACCAATGGCCTTGCCGCAATCCATCGGGCTGCCACCACCGACCGCGACGATCACATCGCAGTGGTTCTGCCGGTAGATCTCGGCGCCGAGCATCACCTCCTCGACCCGGGGGTTGGGCGAAACGGCCGTGTACAGGCAATAGTCGATACCCTGCGCCTGCAGGCTGGCCTCGACGTCGGCCACCCAGCCAGCGGCAATCACCCCAGGGTCGCTGACCACCAGGACCTTGCGCGCACCAAAGGTCTTGGCGTAGTTGGCCACATTATGTCGGCAGCCGGCACCAAAGATGATTTCAGGCGAAACAAACTTGCGAAGGGGGCTGAAACTCTGGCTCATCGTAAAGCCTGTTCTTATTGTTCTGGAAGATAACCGCCAGCGTAAAGCATCCCGCGGCGAAAGCAACCAGACCAAAGCGGCACAGGCATCATTCGATCCACGCCTTGGCGCGGGCAACCTCCAGGAACGCCAGTACGTCCTCGCCAAGGCCGGGAACCTCGGGAAAACGCTGTGCCAGCTGGTCGATGATCGCTGCCGTACTGCGCTGGCCGTCCAGCAACTCCAGCACCCAGCCGGCACTGGCGTTGAGCTCGATGACGCCCCCGGGGTACAGCAGCACATGGCATGCCTGCAACGGGTCCCAGCGTAGCCGCAAGCCCTTGGCCAGGGCCAGTGTCTGCTGGCGGTCGATCAGTTTCACGGCAGGCACCGGGCGTGGGGATCCGGCCACCTTGACGGTGGCCGGGCAGGCATCAGCGGTTGGCGAAGTACATCGTCACTTCAAAGCCAATGCGCAGGTCGGTGTAGGCGGGTTTGGTCCACATGGGGCATGTCCTCTTCTTGTGCCGGGCGATTCCGGTAGAGGCATTAATGCATGGGCGGTGGTGCGGGCGAATGCTACTTTGGAACGAGTTTGCCGGGTGCATTGGTAGCAACGGGGTTGCCACACATTGCCATCAGGCCAGCCAGGGCGCCTGGGGAGGCGGCCTGGCATTCGCTGCACCGCTACAGCAATGAGGGTGGCTGCGCAGCCTGGCCGCGACACCAGGCCGCTGCGCCAACCGCGCAGGTTCATCAGGAGGTCAGAAGAAGCCCAACGGGTTGATGTCGTAGCTCACCAGCAGGTTCTTGGTCTGCTGGTAATGGTCGAGCATCATCTTGTGCGTCTCACGGCCCACACCCGACTTCTTGTAGCCACCGAATGCCGCATGCGCGGGGTACAGGTGGTAGCAGTTGGTCCATACCCGGCCGGCCTTGATGCCGCGGCCCATGCGGTAGGCACGGTTGATGTCGCGGGTCCAAAGGCCGGCCCCCAGGCCGAACTCGCTGTCGTTGGCGATCGCCAGGGCCTCGGCTTCGTCCTTGAAGGTGGTCACCCCCACCACCGGGCCGAAGATCTCTTCCTGGAACACGCGCATCTGGTTGTGGCCTTTGAGCAGGGTCGGCTGGATGTAATAGCCGCTGGCCAGGTCACCCTGCAGGCGCTCGGCGGCACCGCCAGTGAGTAATTCGGCACCCTCCTCCCGGGCAATCTGCAGGTACGAGAGGATCTTGTCGTACTGCTGCTCCGACGCCTGGGCGCCAACCATGGTTTCGGTGTCCAGCGGGTTGCCACGGCTGATCTTGGCGATCTTCTTCATCACCTCGGCCATGAACGGTTCGTAGATCGACTCCTGGATCAGCGCACGCGATGGGCAGGTGCACACCTCGCCCTGGTTGAAGAACGCCAACACCAGGCCCTCGGCGGCTTTCTCGATGAACGCCGGCTCCGCCTGCATGATGTCTTCGAAGAAGATGTTCGGCGACTTGCCACCCAGTTCGACGGTAGACGGGATGATGTTCTCGGCCGCGCACTTCATGATGTGCGAGCCCACCGGGGTGGACCCGGTGAAGGCGATCTTGGCAATACGCTTGCTGGTGGCCAGCGCCTCCCCAGCCTCACGGCCATAGCCCTGGACGATGTTCAGCACCCCGGCCGGCAGCAGGTCGGCGATCAGCTCGGCAAAAATGGTGATCGACAGCGGCGTCTGCTCGGCCGGTTTCAGCACCACGCAGTTACCCGCCGCCAACGCCGGGGCGAGTTTCCAGGCTGCCATCAGCAACGGGAAGTTCCACGGGATGATCTGCCCGACCACACCCAGGGGTTCGTGCAGGTGATACGCCACGGTGGTCTCGTTGATTTCCGCCGCGCCACCTTCCTGGGCACGAATGCAGCCCGCAAAATAACGGAAGTGATCCGCCGCCAGCGGCACGTCGGCATTCAAGGTTTCGCGTACGGCCTTGCCGTTGTCCCAGCTTTCGGTAACCGCCAGCACTTCGAGGTTCTGTTCGATCCGGTCGGCGATTTTCAGCAGCGCCAGGGCCCGCTCCTGCACCGAGGTCTTGCCCCACGCGTCAGCCGCGGCATGGGCAGCGTCCAGGGCGCGCTCGATATCCTGTGCGCTAGAGCGTGGGAATTCGGCGATCGGTTGCCCGTTGACCGGCGAGCTGTTGGTGAAGTACTGGCCAGCCAAGGGCGCCACGAACTCGCCATTGATGAAGTTGCCATAGCGCGGTTTGAAGGAAACGACGGCGCCTGGGGTTCCGGGTTGTGCGTAGATCATGCTGAGCCTCTGCAGGTCAATGCCTGTCCCACGACAGGCGATATGCCGATGGTAAAAAGCCCCGCCTGCCAGGCGAATGCATCGTTGGCAGCGGGGCTCTCGTCATTTGGTAGTAGGGGTCAGGGTTTGGCGCTGGCGGTCTGCTGCAACTGCTTGGGCAACTTGAAGGTCCAGAGCATGCCGCCCTGGTTGAAGTCCTTGACCCGCTTGGCCACTTCGCCGCCCCACAGCGGCACCGCGCCGCCCCAGCCGGACACCACCGATACGTACTGCTCGCCGTCCATTTCCCAGGTCACCGGCGAACCGAGCACGCCAGAGCCGGTCTGGAACTCCCAGACCTTGTCGCCGGTCTTGGCGTTGAACGCCTGCAGGAAGCCTTCCGGGGTACCGGTGAACACCAGGTTGCCCTTGGTGGTCAGTACCCCACCCCACAGCGGTGCATAGTTCTTGTGGCGCCACACTTCCTTGCCGCTGACCGGGTCGATGGCACGTAGCACACCGATGTAGTCTTCGTTGAGCGGCTTGATGGTGAAGCCGGCGCCCAGGAACGCCGCCCCTTTCTTGTAGGCAATGCCCTCGTTCCAGATGTCCATGCCCCACTCGTTGGACGGCACGTAGAACAGCCCGGTGTCCTGGTTATAGGCCATCGGCATCCAGTTTTTCGCACCGAGGAACGCCGGGGCAACGAACACCGAGCTGCCCTTGGCTTCGCTACCCGGTGCACCCGGGCGGCTGGCCTCGTTGTAGATCGGCCGACCGTTCTTGTCCAGGCCAGTGGCCCAGGTGATTTTGTCGACGAAGGGGAAGCCGCGGATGAACTTGCCGTTGGTGCGGTCCAGCACGTAGAAGAAGCCGTTGCGGTCGGCAGTAGCAGCGGCCTTGACCTCTTTGCCGCCGTCCTTGTAGTTGAACGAGATCAGCTCGTTGACGCCGTCAAAGTCCCAACCGTCGTGTGGCGTGCTCTGGAAATGCCATTTGATCGTGCCATCGTCCGGGTTCAGTGCCAGGCGCGATGAGGAATACAGGTTGTCCCCTGGGCGCAGGTGGGAGTTCCACGGCGCCGGGTTGCCGGTGCCGAACAGGATCAGGTTGGTTTCCGGGTCGTAGTAGCCGCCCAGCCACGGCGCTGCACCGCCGGTCTTCCACAGGTCGCCCGGCCAGGTCTTGCCGGCTTCGCCACCGGAAATACCGTTTTCGATGGCCTTGCCGTCCTTGTACACATACCCCATGTGGCCTTCCACGGTGGGGCGCATCCACAGAAGCTCACCGTTTTCCGGGTTGTAGGCCTGGATCTTGCCCACCACACCGAACTCGCCGCCAGCCACGCCGGTAATCAGCTTGCCGTTGACGATCATTGGCGCGGCGCTGATCGAATAGCCTTCCTTGTGGTCGGCCACCTTCTTGCTCCACACCACCTTGCCGGTGTCCTTGTTCAGCGCCACCAGCTTGGCGTCGAGGGTGCCGAAGAACACCAGGTTGCCGTACAACGCCACGCCCCGGTTGATCACGTCGCAGCATGGGCGGATGTCATCGGGCAGGCGCGCATCGTACTGCCACAGTTTCTTGCCGGTTCGCGCGTCCACGGCGAATACCCGCGAGTAGGAGCCGGTCAGGTACATCACCCCATCCTTGATCAGCGGCTGCGCCTGTTGGCCGCGCTGCTTCTCACCGCCGAAGGAAAACGCCCAGACCGGGCGCAGTTCCTTCACGTTGTTGGTGTTGAGCATGTCCAGCGGGCTGTAACGCTGGCCCTGCACGCCCAGGCCATTGGTCACGATCTGCTGGGGGTTCTTCGGGTCCTGGAGGATATCTTCATTGCTGACGGCGGCGTGGGCAGCGCCGGCCAGCAACATGGCGCTGAGCACCAGGCTCACGGCGAACGCGGGACGACGTGGGGATCGGGTCATGTCGGCTACCTTTGGTTTTTTTGTTGTGCCCGGGAAATTTTCCCGGTGTGCCGGGAATTCTTGGTCCCGGGGTGTTTGCCAACAATTGCTCGCAGTGTGGAGATTTCTAGTTCCTTGGTATGGGGCTGGGTTGTGTTGCAAAACACCACATGGCTGCCGCCCCGATCATGGCGCTCAGCACTGCAAGCATCAAAATCACACCATCAGCACCCACCGAGGCCGCCAGCGATGCGACCAGCAAACCTGCCAACGGTTGTGACAGGTTGTTGAGCAACGTGATCACCCCCACCGTCTTACCGAAATCCTGCGCCGGAATGACACGCTGACGAACATTGCGCATATAGACATTGAACATTTTGTCAAAGCCGACAATTAGCAAAAAACCCAGCGCATAACCTGCAAGGTTGGAACTCATGGCACTGATTAAGCCACCGACGATGATCATCGAATAGCCCACACTGCCCATTATTCGAAGCGGCATCGACACCCGGGCGAGCACGAACAAGATCAAGATCGTGATCACCGCGCCGATCGCTTGCAGGCCTGCGTAAGCGTCATCGTCTGCGCCATGCTCACCAAGCACCATGGCCGCTGAGGTGGCCAGAGTGACCCCGACGACCAGATTGACGCCGATAGCCAAGGTTATGACCTTCTTGAGTTCGGGCTGCTCACCAATGTGCGCGAAGGCGATGCGCACGGGTCGAAACCAGATGTTCCCCTGCTGCTCGAATAGCGGCAGCGTTACCTGGCTGGCCCGCTGCCATATCCGCAGGCTCAGATCGGCCAGCAGGAACAGCCCAGCGATCCATAGCGCTACCCAGTCCCACGCCATCATCTGCAGCAACGCGGCCGCCAGTAGCGGCCCAAGTACCAGGCCGGTCTGATCTGCGATCTGCGAATAGGCAAGTGTTCTGGTATAGCTGTAGTGCTTGAAGATATGCGGCATTACCACCTCGCGGGCCATGACGCCCTGGGTGGTCAGCACCCCACATAACGCCGACAGTACCACCAGCCAAGCCAAACCTCCGAAGAAGGCATGGAGCCCCACTGCCAGTACACAAAGCAAGGCTCGGTAGATTTGGCTGATGTGCAGGATTCTGATGGGTGAGAATTTATCGCAGAGTGCGCCGCATATTGGAAACGCGAGAAAACGCGGGAGTGACTCGACGAAGAATGCCAGCCCTGCCCAGGCGACGCTGTTGGTTACCTGGAACACTACCAGCGGCACAATGAATAACAGAACCTGGTCCGCTAGGCGCGAAAGAAATAGCGAAATGAAGAAAGCAAGGTAATCCTTGCGCATGCTCGGCTCCTCAAGAAAAGCGGGAATACAGACCTGACCGTCCCTCAGTAGGCCGAGCCCGAGCGATCGTTGAGGTTGTGTTTCTCGTCACCGCGCAGTGGAGGATTGAACACACTGACCAGTATCAAATCCTGCTGATCACCGCCTCGCAGGTAATGTCGATCATGTTGGTCCAGTACATAAACGTCCCCGGGATATATGGGATAGACATTACCTTGCATATCTTCAACCTCACCTTGTCCACCAATGCAGTAGCATGCCTCCAAGTGGTTCCGATAATGCAAAAGCGACTCGGTGCCGGCACGAACCACTGTGTGACAGATGGTAAAGCCCATGGCGTCACGTTCAGTGATTAGCCGATGACTAGTACCGGCACCCCACTCTACGAAGTAAGGTGTCTGTTCCACTTCAGATATTCTGCGAATAAACATGTAATCCTCTTTAAGAAACGAGATTGAATTAAGGTCATGTTTGGCTTGGAGTGCTGCGTCGCAAGATGGCTTCTCCGCTAGCCAGCATCGCATCACTCCAAGCCAAATCACGATGTGCAGCGATAGCCTGGATGTCGTACCAGTGCCGCTGAAATGGATGTCCAGCCGACAGGGAAGATGCGCCAAGCCACCTCACTAGGCGCTGCACAGCTTTCACGCACTGCATCGCCAGATAGGCACGATCGCGGCGTAAATCCAGAAGTTGCAAAGCATTAAGGACGCGATCATGAGTGCCAGCGTCATGCAATCGTGAGATCAATGAGCTATACAGAAGCCCGGCGCTTTGCAATTGCGCAGCTGAGTGAGCGACCTGCTCAGCTACCCTTGAATCGCTGGCTAGGGATTCATTGAGCGTTGCGACGAAGGCTTCATGTGCTCCCTCCGCACAGCCGAGCAAAGGACCGATGATAGAGGTGCTGAGGAAGGGCACCAATGGCACTTGATCAATGTAATCCGGTCCTGATTTAGGTGGCTGCCGGCCTACGATCTCGTGCATGGCGAACACTCGATCGTGGGGCACGAGCAGTTGGAAAGCCTCGATGTCGTGGGAGCCGGTCGCGGCCATTCCACAGCTGTCCCAGCTGTCAAACCGCTTAACATCTTCCGCGGCAATCAGTACAAGGAAGCGTGGGATATGCCCAGCCTCTGGGTGTTTCTCGCAAGGTGCGTTGAGTATCAACCAAGTCGCATCCTCAATACCTGAGCTGAACCGCCAGCGTCCGTTTACACGTATGCCATCCGGTTCGTAGGTAAGTTGGCTGCTGGCGCTCGAAGACGCTGAGGCGAAAAGCTGCCGAAGGCCACCGGCGTACAGTTGACTCTGGCACGTCGGAGGGAGACGTCGGACTAAGCAACTGTGTGCACCGACCAAGGCTATTATCCACCCGGTGGAGGGACAGGCCCTCGCAGCAATCCGCGAGCTCTCCACCACTGTGGGCCAGTGCGAACTCTGCGTTGCAGGTGCGTGAGGGGACAACAAATCCAGCCACGAACCAATGAATAACTCGTTGAACGTATCCCGGGTCAAGCGACGGTTTGACTGCGCTGTTTTCGCCCGCTCGCGCCAGCTTGGCAAAAGGTTTAAGGCCCGTTGACAGAATTCGGGATTGGCAGCGTGATGCAAAGCCGGTGGGAAATATTCAGACATCGCCCGTCACCTCTGACCCATCATGATGTACCGATGCTGAACCCAGTCGCGGACCTTCAAAGCAAAAGCCCGGTGGCTGGGCGATCGGACCCAGCAGGCTGAGGAATTGCTCGATGCGTTGCGTATCGTTCGAAGCTACAAATTCGCAAAAATTGCTGCTATTCCAAAGCATATGGACGTGTTTGAAGCGAACCGACAGGGCGCTGGCAAGCTCGTCCCAACTAACCTGTCCATTCTGCATTTGTGCAAGCATCTGCTCGCGTTTCCAAAAAATTTCATCCTCCGTGAAGTAGCGGGTTTTAAATACTTCATCCTTTACACGTTCTCGCCGCCGATACTCTTTTAAATCGGGATGGTTGAGCTTCTCAAGGAAAAAAACCAGTCCGGTGGGCTTCAAGCAACGTTGGATGTGATCTATTTGCTGACCGCGATCACGACTATAGAACTGGAATGCTGCCATTTCGTAAATGAAGTCGAAGCCGTGCTTGAAGGCGTGATATTCGCGCTTTTGCAGCAAGTCCGTGGTCACCTTGAAGAATGAGTGTGGGTAAAAGTACGACATGGCTGGGTCAGCATGCCGTTCGAATACGACCTGATTGGCGAGATTTGGAGAGCATGTGAAACTAACGATCAAGCCCTTCGAGTGGCCAGCCAATGCACGTCCATTGCTGCCATCAAACCCATCTACTTCAAACATGCTATACCGCTGCCCAGCAAGCGGCGGGTTGGCCGAGACCAGTCGAGAAAGCGCCACCCCAACCCTGGAGAGCTCCTCGAGTATGTAAGGTACGCTCGCCAGAAAATGAGAAAAAAGTGGACCTGCACCCGCAATTAATCGATCGTGGTACTCAAGCACCTGAGGATCATCAATCTGTGATTTGATATGACTGTCCAGAGGCTGCGATGGTACTTGGCTCGCACCAGTAGCAAGGTCGTGAAAATATGTAGCCAACTTCAGCATGGCGCTCTGTTCCAGGTCATGATCTAGGCTGGCTTCGCCCAACGATTGCTGCGAAAAAGTGTCCATGCTCCACTCCATCTGTCAGATCAGAACTTTAGTACTCAACTTACCCGAGTGGGTTTTTGGCAAAGCATCAGCGAACACGCAGTTAGCCGGTACCATGTGCCAGTCTAATGAAGCTTTACAGTGTTCGATAAGATCTTGCTCGCTGGTCTGCGCCTTGCCAGACTCGAGCACAACATAAGCCCGCGGAACGTGCCCGGCCAATTCATCCTCAACTGGCACAACCAATACCTCTGCAACCGCATGATGCGTCGCTAGGCACTGTTCGATTTCCCGCGGATTTACCTTCCAGGCACTGCGTGCGAATACATCATCCTTGCGTGCCACGTAATACAAGTAGCCTTGGGCATCTTGCTTGAATAAGTCGCCCGTGCGGAACAGTCGTGAGTGGCCGAATGCATCGCGTACGATACTCACGGCGTTAGCTTCCGGCATATTCCAGTACTCGAGCATAAGGTAGCTACTGGCAACCAAGAGTTCGCCGACTTTTCCGGGATAGTCGATGGCTCGACCGCCCTCATCAACTAGATAAACATTCACGCCGGGCAAGGGTTTGCCCACAGATGCCGGGCGCCGGTCAATTTCTTCGGGGGGGAGGTAGCTGACGCGTTTGCATTCGGTTAGCCCGTAGCTGGAAAAAATTAGAACTTGTGGAAATGCTTTCCGAAACTGCTGAATATGTCGAGCATACAGAGACTGACCACTGCTCGAAATGTATCTTAGACTTCGAACTCGTGCTTCCCAATCTGGACTACTGTGGGCAAGCAACGAAAATATTGGGGGAAACACATGCATGGCGGTCACCCCTTCGCGCTCTACCACTGCCACAACATCTTCTGCAGTAGTAGCAGGCTGACTTTCAATCACGGCAGTACCGCCGATATAAAGTGGCATCATTATATTATAGACACCGTAATCAGATGCCAGGGTCGAGTAACTTAGGATACGATCGTTGGCGGTATTGGCTAGGTAAGCGGTCACTCGACGTGTAACGTCTATCATGATTCGATGGTTGACTAGCACGCCTTTCGGATTGTTGGATGACCCGGATGTATAGAATATTGAAGTAGGCCATTCGGGATCTTCACATGTTCCCGAAATATCCGGGTTTGGCAGCTCAAGCCTTACCGAAGTGGCATCCGACAGCTGAATCACTCGGTGCGGTAGGGAGGTGCATGGGCATGTAAGCAGTATCCATTCCAGTCCAACCGCCTCCATCAGACCTGGAAGATCCTCGGTGCAGTCAGTGATCAGCACCCGAGCGCCTGAGTGCTTGAGCTGATGAATCAACTTAATGCGACTCAACGTGTGATGAACCGCTGCTGTAACAGCCCCAACTTCGAGCACCCCAAGATAAGCAGCAATCAGTTCGACCGACACAGATGAATACAGCCCCACTCTGCTGCCCGGAGTAACTCGTAGATTACGCAATACAGATGCGGTGTAACTCACCTGTTGCTGAAAGGTTTTATAAGAGGTCGCGACACCATCTAAAACAATCGCTGATTTATTAGGAAAAACTCTGGCACGACTGGCAATGACTCGATGTAACAAACACATAACTCTCTATCCTCTCAGTCCATTGCTTGGGTGCTAACGGCGCTTTCTTGCGCACACGGATATTAGCTGTTCTAACACTGATCGTAACGGACTGCCACCCGATTGATGATTATCAAGGATCGACCATGCATAAGTTCTGCGGCAACACCTTATGATCATGAGGGCAATTATCCAGAAATATCCCGAATTGACTTTCCACCTTGCAGGAATTTAGTTATTAACTAATGCTTGAAATGTATTCTGACCCACACGAGAAAACCACATATACGGTTTAGCGGAAGGAACCCCATAGTGCACATAATGCAAATATCAGGAAGCTTGCATGGCGCATATTCGATCATCACTCTCGATGGCTCGGCACGTAAAGATGCTCCACCACCAAAAAACTCATGTCAATAAAATTGTGCGCGCGACAAAATGATTTTTGTCACGCCGCAGTGACATTCAACTTGAATGCGCACAGACATATATTTTTATGGGAAATATCTGTAAGAATTCAGGAAGGGTAATGAGGTTAGCAACATTCTTAACAAACGCTGAGATTTATATCGGCGACGTACTATCTACCCGCCGAAGTTGCTGGCGTTCGTACCGCGGGTATAGGTGGCTGACACTGCGAATAAGTTCGTAACGCGTCAGGCTCAGGCCAGCAAAGCGCTCGGGTATCGGGCTGCGGATCATTTCGGCCATATCGTCGCCACGGGCGGCGCCGTCGCGCAGCAGGTTGTGCAGCCAGGTGAGGTAGTCGCGCATCTGCACAAAGGGTTGCGCATCACTGGCCAGCGGCCCGTGGCCGGCTACCAGCTGCTTCCAGGGCAGCGCCTGCAAGGTGTCGAGGTCGTGCAGCCATACATCGAGGCCCGGGCTGTTGGGGGTGGTCAGGGCACGCTGATAAAACAGCAGGTCGCCGGCAAACAGCACCCCGGTCGTTTCATCGAGGATCGCCAGGTCCGCACCGGTATGCCCGCGTAGCCCGAGCAGGCGCAGGCGGTGCCCGCCCACCTCGCGCACACCCGGCTCCACGACTCGGGTCGGCAGCACCACCTCGGTGCCTCCCATCCAGTCACCAACCAGGCGGTACATGTTTTCCGCCATGGCATCGCCTTGCTCGCGCAGCAACGCTGCGGTGCCGGCCAGGGCGCCGATGGGCACGTCGGTGAACGCCTGGTTGCCCAACACATGGTCCGGGTGATGATGGGTCAGCAGCACTTCCAGCACCGGCTTGTCGGTCACCGTGGCAATCGCCTGGCGCAAGGCCTCGCCATAGCGTCTGGACGGCCCGCTGTCGATCACCACCACCCCCTCGTCGGTCACGATGAAGGCCGTGTTGACCACGTTGCCGCCATTGGCCTTGGCGAAATTGTCGGTACTGCCCTCCAGCAGCCAGGTACCCTCGGCAATCTGCCGGGGGGCGAGCCGGTAATCCAGGTTGGCCTGGGCCGGAAGGCCCAGGCACAACAGCAACAGCAGGATCCAACGCATGGCAGGCGCCTCGGTTCAGGGGTGGATGGCGACCGCGCTCAAGGCACTGCCGCCTCGAACTGGTTACCGCTGTTGTCCTGCAACAACAGCCGGGTCGGCCCGGGGCCCTGGATATCGAAACTCAGGTTCGGGTTCTCGCTGACCGCCGGGTACAGCGTCAGGCTGGCCAGGCGCTGGCCATCGGCGCCTTGCAACTCGGCATGGTTGAGGTAGAACTCGGGAATGCCACTGACCAGGCCGTTGTCCATCGGGTGCGCCACCTGCAGGCGCAGGCGGCTGCTGTCGCCACGCGGGTAGCGGCCCCCCAGCACCTCGCCGAGGTGCTCTTCCCAGCCGGGCTGGGTGCGCACCACGCTGGGGGCGGTACAACCACCGCCGGCAGCATCGATCAGGGTCGAGCCCACGTGCCACAGGCCGTCGCGCGTGAGCACCGCCGCGCGAAGTGGTGTGGCCTGCTCGATACGGATACGCAGCGATAACCACGGCAGTACCCGTTCGCCGGGCTGGAAGTCGACAATGCGCGGCAGCGGGTTGAGTTCGGCCCAGGCAATGATGCGCACCACCTCGCCAGTGAACGCGCGGGCATCGATTTCCAACGGCACCTGGCGTGCGTCCTCGGCAAAAGGGGGAGCCAGCAGCTTGACCCGCTCATCGAAGACGAACGCTGCCTGGTCGAGCAGTTGCTTGTGGTAGAAGTCCCACATCACCGAGGGCACCGGGTCCTGGCTGGCACGCGGCTCGCTGGCCAGGGCCTGGCTTGCCCAAGGTAGCCAGCAGGCCAGCAGCAAGGTTGCTTTGAGGTTCATGATCCGCTCCCATTTACCGGGCTGCCGAGCCCAGGCTACTGGTACATTTCCGGCACCTGGTAACGCAGGCCGTACTGGGCATAGATCGCCTGCATGCGCCCCTCCCGTATCAACACCTCTAGCGCCTCCTCGACCGCATAGGCCAACTGCCGGTTGCTTTCATGCACGGCCATGCCGATGTCCCAGGCCTGCTTGCCCAGGTTGGGGTACGCATTTTCCGCCAACGCCAGCTGTGGGTTCGCGGCCTCATGCAGTTGCCAGTCGACCTCGCCGCGCATGGCCATCACCGCGTCTACCTCACCGGCCTGCATGGCGGCGAAGGCTTGCTGCACGCCGGGGTAATGGTGGGTCTTGGCGCTGAGCATGCCGTTGAACACCGAGGTCAGGTAGAACGACGGCACGCTGTCGACCTCTACCCCAATCGGGTGCTGCTGGAATACCGCGACACTGGCCACCGAAGGCAACCGGCGGCGGTCATAGGCCACCTGCCAACGTTCTTGCTGATACGGGCCGAACATCACCACCTGGGCGTTTTCCAACTCGCCCAGCTCGTTGCGCCTCTGCGCATAATCGTGGTCGTAGGGCACCCGCAGCATCAGGTCTGCCAATTGCTGATGGCGCAGCGGGCTGCCGCGCCAGATGTAGTCCCGCAGGTCGTCGTCGAGCTTTTCCCCAGGCGGCGCCCAGATCAGTTTCAGGCGCACGCCCATCGCCTCGGCCAGTGCCTGCGCCAGGTCCACATCCACGCCCCGCGGCTGGCCGTGGTCCTGGAAACTGTAAGGCGCAAAGTCCTTGTACACCGCTACCTTGAGCTCCCCGGCGGCGATGATCGTGTCGTAGTTGCGCACTTGCGCCTGGGCCGCCGCACAGCACAGCAACAGGGCACCGAACAGCACCGCCATCAGGCGCATGGCCGTTACTCCTCGACGTGCACGCTGTCCAGGTATGTGCGCACCGCCCACAAGGCCTCCTGGCTCAGGTAGTCGGCCATTTTCGGCATGTACACGCGGCCGTCGCGCACCGCGCCATGGCGCACACGCTCGACGAACCATTCATCGCCGGCGTCGCCGACATCGAGCAGCCGCAGGTCCGGGGCAATGCCGCCAGACTTGGCTTCCAGGCCATGGCAGGCCGCGCAGTTCTGGTTATAGGCCGAGGCGCCGATCTCGACTGCCTTGTCGTGTTCCGGCGAGCTACGGTAAGGGTTGACCGCCGCCCAGCCGTCTGCGTCCAGGCTAACCCCAGCGTCCTTGACCGGGGTCAGCCCCTTGGTCTCTACCGCCTGTGGGACTACATTGCCATGGGCCCAGGCCGTACCGGTCATTACCGCGCCGGCCAACAAGCCTGCAGCAAGCCACACATTGCGTTTTGTTGTCATTGTTATGCCCTCACCATTGCACGCAAAGCCTCAACCACAGAGGCCGTGTCGCCATCTTAAAAACACCCGGCATACGGCCGAATGCTGCTTTGGTGGTCGCGCCTTACTCCCTTGGTAGTAGGGCTTGTGGCGAACGGCCAAATGAGGTGCCGACCGGGAACTCTTCCCGGCAATGGCGGGATTTTTTCCGTATCCGGCGAGCGCCCCGGCGGCCCACCCTGTGCAGGCCAAAACCTCCACTGGGAACTGCAACCATGACAATAAGATCGCTACCCGCCCTTTCCCCGCTGGCCTTGAGCGTGCGCGTGCTGCTGATGGCCGGTAGCCTGGCCTTGGGCAGCGTGGCAACAGCGGCCACCCCCCCTGCGGCAACTGCCACCAAGAACGTCACCTGGGAAGACATCGCCAACGACCACCTCACCACCAACGACGTGCTGCAGTACGGCATGGGCACCAATGCCCAGCGCTGGAGCCCGTTGGCCCAGGTCAACGACAAGAACGTGTTCAAGCTCACCCCGGCGTGGTCCTACTCGTTCGGCGACGAGAAGCAGCGCGGCCAGGAATCGCAGGCCATCGTCAGCGACGGTGTGGTCTATGTGACAGGGTCGTACTCACGGGTATTTGCCCTCGATGCCAAGACCGGCAAACGCCTGTGGACCTATAACCACCGCCTGCCCGACAACATTCGCCCCTGCTGCGACGTGGTCAACCGGGGCGCCGCCATCTACGGCGACAAGATCTACTTCGGCACCCTCGACGCGCGGGTCGTGGCCCTGGACAAACACACCGGCAAGGTGGTCTGGAACAAGAAGTTCGGCGACCACAGTGCCGGCTACACCATGACCGGCGCGCCGGTGCTGATCAAGGACAAGACCACTGGCAAGGTCCTGCTGATCCACGGCAGCTCGGGGGATGAATTCGGCGTGGTCGGGCAATTGTTCGCACGCGACCCGGACACCGGGGAAGAAGTGTGGATGCGGCCTTTCGTCGAGGGCCACATGGGCCGCCTGAATGGCAAGGACAGCACCCCGACCGGCGACGTCAAGGCACCGTCCTGGCCAGACGACCCCACCACCGAAACCGGCAAGGTCGAAGCCTGGAGCCATGGTGGCGGCGCCCCTTGGCAAAGCGCCAGCTTCGATCCGGAAACCAATACCATCATCGTCGGGGCGGGCAACCCGGGGCCTTGGAACACCTGGGCGCGTACCTCGAAAGACGGCAACCCGCACGACTACGACAGCCTGTATACCTCCGGCCAGGTCGGTGTAGACCCGAGCACCGGCGAGGTCAAGTGGTTCTACCAGCACACCCCCAACGACGCCTGGGACTTCTCCGGCAACAACGAACTGGTGCTGTTCGACTACAAAGGCAAGGACGGCAAGGTGGTCAAGGCCACCGGCCACGCCGACCGCAACGGCTTCTTCTATGTGGTCGACCGCAACAATGGCAAGTTGCAGAACGCCTTCCCCTTCGTCGACAACATCACCTGGGCCAGCCATATCGACCTGAAGACCGGGCGCCCGGTGGAAAACCCCGGCCAGCGCCCGGCCAAGCCGCTGCCGGGTGAAACCAAAGGCAAGCCAGTCGAGGTTTCACCGCCATTCCTCGGCGGCAAGAACTGGAACCCCATGGCCTACAGCCAGGACACCGGCCTGTTCTACATCCCCGGCAACCAGTGGAAGGAGGAATACTGGACCGAGGAAGTGAACTACAAGAAAGGCTCGGCCTACCTCGGCATGGGCTTCCGCATCAAGCGCATGTACGACGACCACGTCGGCACTTTGCGTGCGATGGATCCGACCACCGGCAAACTGGTGTGGGAACACAAAGAGCACCTGCCACTGTGGGCAGGCGTGCTGGCAACCAAGGGCAACCTGGTGTTCACCGGCACCGGCGATGGTTTCTTCAAGGCCTTCGACGCCAAGACGGGCAAGGAGCTGTGGAAGTTCCAGACCGGCAGCGGCATCGTGTCCCCGCCCATCACCTGGGAGCAGGATGGCGAGCAGTACATCGGCGTGACGGTCGGCTACGGCGGTGCGGTGCCGCTGTGGGGTGGCGACATGGCCGAACTGACCAAGCCCGTTGCCCAGGGTGGCTCGTTCTGGGTGTTCAAGATCCCGAGCTGGGACAACAAGACCGCCCAGCGGTGATCGCCTGAGGTGGCGTATACCCGGGGCCGCGTTGCGGCCCCTTCACCTGGTGCTTACACCCACGAGAGCCATTCGCCATGAACTACCTGCCCATTGCCCTGCTGTTGGCGCTCTCGCCTGCCCTGGCCGCACATGCCGAAGACGCTGGCGACGATGCCCCACTGACCATCAACGGCTGCGTCATCGCCGAAGCCAGCCAGTGCCCGGGTGCCAACCTGCGCGGCGCCAACCTGGCCAACCAGGACCTGCGCAAGATGAACCTGGCCGGCGCCGACTTGCGCGACGCCGACCTGCGCCACGCCCAACTGGACCTGGCCAACCTGGAAAAAGCCCGCCTGCAAGGCGCCAACCTGACCCGCGCCAGCCTGCAGCAGAGCAACCTGCGCCTGGCCGACCTGAGCAATAGCCACCTGGTGGCCATTCAGGGCTGGGGCCTGTTCGCCCAAGGCGCGCAGTTCGAGAACGCCGACCTCAGCGCGGCCTATCTGCAGTTCGCCCGGTTGTCCGGGGCCAAGTTGCACAAAGCCAACCTGCAGGCTGCGGACCTCGAAATGGCCTGGCTCAGCAAGGCCGACCTGCAGGAGGCCAGGCTGACCGACGCCAACCTGCAGGAGGCCAAGTTCGGCCAAAGCAACCTGGCGCGCGCCGACCTGCGCGGGGCACGGCAGCATTACGGGAATTTCCAGGAGGCCAACATGGAGGGATGCACAGGCTGCCCCGAAACCTGGGACAAATGACTGATTGCGCCTGCCTGTAGGAGCGGCCTTGTGTCGCGATGGGCTGCAAAGCAGCCCCGGCAATTTGTGCACCATGCTGAAACCCTGGGGCTGCTTTGCAGCCCATCGCGACACAAGGCCGCTCCTACAGGCAGCCCATCGCGACACAAGGCCTACCCCGCTACCCGCACCAGCCCCAGGTCAATCCCCAGGTGCACCAGCTCGGCATGCGAGCTGACCTGCAGCTTGCTCTTGAGCAAGGTCAAATGGTTGGACACGGTCTTGCCACTGATGCACAGTTGCTCGGCAATCAGCCGCGCCGGGGTGCCCTTGGCAAGCATGACGAAAATCTCCAGCTCGCGCTGGGTCATGCGCTGCAGGCGCGGGTCGCTTTCATTGTGCGGGGTGGTGCAGGCCAATTGCGTGGCCAGCGGCTGTTCAATGTAGGCATGCCCGGCCAACACACGCTGCACCGCCTCGATCAGCACCTCGGGCGCCGAATTCTTGGTCAGGTAGCCCGACGCCCCGGCCTCCAGCGCCTGCCGCACCAGGGGCAACTCGTCGTGCATGCTGAAGAACAGCACTCGCAGCTGGGGCAGGCGCTGACGCAGCCGGCGGGTGGCTTCCAGGCCGCTGATGCCCGGCAGGCCGAAGTCCATGACCACCAGGTTGGGCACCTGCTCGTGCACCAGGGCCAGCGCCTCTTCGCCACTGGCCGCTTCGCGCACCTGGATGTCTGGCATTACCGCTCGCAGCAGGCTGGCATAGCCTTGGCGGACCACAGCATGGTCGTCGACCAGTACGATATTCATCACACCTCCTTGGGGATGTTCAGCGCCAACGCCCAACCGCCACCCGGGCGGCTGAAAATGCGTAATTCCCCCCCCAGGCTGCGCGCGCGTTCGGCCATCGAGTGCAGGCCAACCCCAGGCCGGCGCGGTTGGCGCGCGCCGCACCCGTTGTCGCGCACGAACAAGCGCAACCCCTTGGCGCTGCGCTGCAGGCGCACCCGCACCTGGCTGGCGCCGGCATGCCGGGCGACATTGGTCAACGCCTCCTGCAGCAGCCGGTACAAGTGCGTCCTGCTCGGCGCGGGCAAGTCTGGCAAATGCTCGCCAACCCGCAGCCGGCAATCGATGCCCTGCCTGGCCTGCCACTGGCTCACCAGCAGGCCAATGGCCTGCGCCAGCGGCATGTGTTGCAGCGCCACCGGATACAGGTCTTGTACCAGGGCACGAAACCCTTGCTGCAAATGTTCGCAATTGAGTTCCAGTTGCTGTGTGGTCTGCTTGACCACAGCGGGCTGGTCGGCTGCCATGCGCAGCAGGCAGCCCTGGGCGCGGATACCGGCCAGGTACTGCCCAAGATCATCGTGCAGGGCCTGCGCCAGCCGGGTACGCTCCTGCTCCTGCACCGCCAGCAGGGCCTGGGTCAGTTGCGCATTGTCGGCCCGGGCCTGCTCCAGGTTCGCCACCATCGCGTTGAAGTGCGCAGCCAACTGGCGTGCCTCCGGCAGGTTGGCCTCGCGCAAACGCACGGCCAGGTGCCCCGCCGACACCTGCCGCAGCGCCCCCAGCAATTCAGCCAGCAGCCCCATGGCCCGCCCGACCGCCCAACGGATGGTCACCAGGCTCAATACCAGCGCCAGGCCGCACAAGCTCAGCAATTGCACCAGCGACTCCCAGACTTCGTCGATTTCATCGCGGGCATCCACGGCAATCAGCACCCGCCGACCATCGCTCAGTGTCAGTAAACGGCCACCTGGGTGGTGTTGACCGAACAGCTGGCGGCCCAGCCAGGCATCCACACCGGCATCCCCCGGCAACAGGGCGGCATCGCCAGCTGCCAGCCAATGCACCCGCACATGGCGCAGGTTCTGGGTCAGGCCCGGCTGCAAACTGGCCGGGTCACGCTCGGCAGTGTCGGCAAGGTAGGTCACCACGGCTTCGGCAGACTGCAGCTCACGCTCCACGTCGGCCACAGCCTGGTGCAGCAGCACCCCGGCACAGGCCACCGTCACCAGGGCGAAGCAGCCGGTGACCCAAAGGTTGATGCGCCACAGCGCAGACAAGTTGAACAGGCGCATGGGAGCTCTCTTCAGGGGTGCCGAGGCCCATCGTAAAACCGTAGGTGGCGCGGGAAATTACTACCTTGGTACCGGCCGAGCGCTACTTTCTGCATATTTCCCGCGCCCGGCGGGGTTCCTATGCTGGCGCCATCTGCCGTGGAGTGTGTCATGCGCCAGCCTGCCCACCTTGCCTTGTTCTGCCTGCTGGCCCTGATCGCCGTGTTGTCCGCGCCCCATGCGTCGGCCGCTGCGGGCCAGGCCGACGCCCTACTGCACGTGGGCATCGGCTATTTGGGCTACCGGCCCGACCCGGGCCCGCTGCTGTCCAATATCATCCCCGAACCGGCCGACGCTGGCCTGCAGGGCGCCGAGCTGGCGATCGTCGACAGCAACAGCACCGGCCGTTTTCTCAAGCAACAGTTCCAGCTGACCAGCGCTAGCGTGGACAGCCCCGAGGCGCTGTTGCAGGCGGCCCAAGCACAACACGACCAAGGCCTGCGCCTGTTCGTGGTCAACGCCCCGGCCACCAGCCTGCGCGCGTTGGCCGCGGCGCTGCCCGACAGCCTGCTGTTCAATGCCGGCAGCCCCGACGACAGCCTGCGCAGTAGCCAGTGCCTGGCTAACGTGCTGCACAGCCTGCCGGGCCGGGCAATGCTCGCCGATGCGCTGGTGCAGTTCCTGGTGCTGCGCAAATGGCAACGCGCGCTGCTGGTGGTCGGCCAGACCGCAGATGACCAGGCCTACGCCGCCGCCCTGCGCCGCTCGGCGAAACGCTTCGGCGTGCAGCTGGTCGCGGAAAAAGCCTGGACCTTCGACAACGACCAGCGCCGCAGCGCCCAGGCCGACATGCCGCTGTTCACGCAAACCGCCGAATACGACGTGGTGCTGGTGGCCGACGAACGCGGTGACTTTGGCGAATACCTGCCCTACCAGACCTGGTACCCGCGGCCAGTGGCGGGCACCCAGGGGTTGACCCCCACCGGTTGGCACAAGACCGTGGAAACCTTCGGCGCGGCGCAACTGCAAAAACGTTTCGAGGCCCAGGCCGGGCGCTGGATGAACGACCGTGATTTCGCCGCCTGGATGGCCGTGCGCAGCATTGCCAGCGCGGTCAGCAAACTGCGCCAGGCCGACCCACGGGCGCTGCAACAGCTGCTGCTCAGCGAGCAACTGCCCCTGGACGGTTTCAAGGGCCGCAAGCTCAGCTACCGGCCCTGGAACGGCGAGCTGCGCCAACCGATTGCGCTGGTACAGCCTCGCGCACTGGTCAGCACCTCACCACAAGACGGCTTCCTGCACCCCTTCAACGAAATGGACAGCCTGGGCTACGACAAGCCCGAAGTGACCTGCACGTACCCCTGAGCCGACAACCACAACAATAAGGAATACGCCATGCGCCGCCCCCTGCTTTCCCGCGCCCTGCTCTATCCCAGCCTGCTGACGGGCGCCCTGGCGCTGGCCTGCGGGCATGCGCTGGCCGCCACTGCCTGGGTGTCCAACGAGAAGGACAACAGCCTCAGCCTGATCGACCTGCAGACCCTGGAGGTCACCGAAACCCTTGCGGTCGGCCAACGCCCTCGTGGGCTGCTGCTGTCGCATGACAACAAGCTGCTGTACATCTGCGCCAGCGATTCCGACCGGGTACAGGTGATGGACGTGGCCACCCGCAAGATCATCAAGGAACTGCCCTCCGGCAAGGACCCCGAGCAGTTCGCCCTGCACCCCAACGACCGCTGGCTGTACGTTTCCAACGAAGACGATGCGCTGGTGACCGTGATCGACACCGTGACCGACCAGGTACTGGGGCAGATCGATGTCGGTATCGAGCCTGAAGGCATGGCCGTCAGCCCCGATGGCAAATGGGCGGTCAATACCAGCGAAACCACCAACATGTTGCACTGGATCGACACCAGCACCCAGACCCTGGCCGACAGCACCCTGGTCGACCAGCGCCCGCGCTTCGTCGAATTCAGCCAGGACGGTTCCAGGCTGTGGGCCTCGGCGGAAATCGGCGGCACAGTGACCGTCCTTGACGTTGCCACGCGCCAGGTGCTGAAAACCCTGAACTTCCAGATCAAGGGCGTGCACCCGGACAAGGTCCAGCCGGTGGGCATCAAGCTCAGCGCGGACGGCAAGTATGCCTTCGTCGCCCTGGGCCCGGCCAACCATGTGGCGGTGATCGATGCCAAGACCTACGAGGTGCTCGATTACCTGCTGGTCGGGCGGCGGGTCTGGCAGTTGGCGTTCTCCCCCGACCAGCGCCGCTTGCTGGCCACCAACGGGGTCAGCGGCGATGTATCGGTAATCGATACGCAGAACCTCAAGGTGCTCAAATCGGTGAAAGTCGGGCGCTACCCTTGGGGCGTGGTGGTCACCCCATGAACGCCCTCGAGGTGGCCGATGTGAGCTTCGCCTACGGCCAGCGCGAGGCGCTGCGGCAGGTCGGTTTCAGCCTGGCACCGGGCCGTTTTGCCGCGTTGCTGGGCCCCAATGGCGCCGGCAAGTCGACCCTGATCGCCCTGCTGACCCGCCTCTACGACCTGCAGCACGGCGATATCCGGGTGTGCGGCTGCTCGTTGCGCGACACCCCGCGCCCGGCGCTGCGGCAGATGGGCGTGGTGTTCCAGCAGAGCACCCTGGACCTGGACCTGAGCGTGGAGCAGAACCTGCGCTACCACGCCGCGCTGCATGGCCTGTCACGGCGCCAGGGCAACCAGCGGGTAGAGGCCGAGCTGGCGCGCCAGGGCCTGGGCGAGCGCCGCCACGACAGCGTGCGCGAGCTGAATATCGGCCACCGCCGGCGGGTAGAAATCGCCCGTGCGCTGCTGCACGAGCCACGCCTGCTGCTGCTCGACGAGGCCAGCGTCGGCCTCGACCCGGCCAGCCGCCTGGCGCTCAACCAGCACGTGCGGCAGCTGTGCCGCCAGCAGCAGTTGAGTGTGCTGTGGACCACCCACCTGCTGGACGAAGTGCAGCCTAGCGACGACCTGCTGATTCTCCATCAAGGGCGCCTGGTGGCCAGCGGTACCGCCGATGCCCTGAGCTTGCAGCACGGCGGCGACCTGGACCATGCCTTTGCCCACCTGACCCGGCAGCCTTCAGGAGCCCACACCCGATGAACGCCTACTGGCAGTGCTTCAACGGCATCATGCTGCGCGAATGGCTGCGCTTCGTATTGCAGCGCACGCGCCTGCTCAGTGCCCTGGTGCGCCCGTTGCTGTGGTTGCTGGTGTTCGCTGCCGGTTTTCGGGCAGCGCTGGGCATTGCCATCATCGAGCCGTACGACACCTACATCCCCTACGAGGTGTACATCATCCCGGGGCTGGCCTGCATGATCCTGCTGTTCAACGGCATGCAAGGGTCGTTGTCGATGGTCTATGACCGGGAAATGGGCAGCATGCGCGTGCTGCTGACCAGCCCCCTGCCGCGGCCGTTCCTGTTGGCCAGCAAGTTGCTGGCGACCTCGCTCATTTCCCTACTGCAGGAGTACGCGTTCCTCGCCATTGCCTGGGTGTACGGTGTGCAACCGCCGGCGGTGGGGTTGCTGCTGGCACTGCCGGCGCTGCTGCTGGTGGCGTTCATGCTCAGTGCCCTGGGGCTGCTGCTGTCGAACGCCATCCGCCAGCTGGAGAACTTTGCCGGGGTGATGAATTTCGTGATTTTCCCGCTGTTTTTCCTGTCTTCGGCGCTGTACCCGCTGTGGAAGATGCGCGAAGCCAGCGAGTGGCTGTACTGGCTGTGCGCGGTAAACCCGTTCACCCATGCCGTGGAGCTGGTGCGGTTTGCCTTGTACCAGCGCCTGAACCTGTTGGCGCTGGCGGTGTGCCTGGGCTTGACGGTGCTGTTCACGCTGCTGGCGATCGCCACCTTCAACCCCCAGCACGCAGCGTTGCGCAAGCCACGATGATCCTGTGGCCTGGCGCGGCCCAGGCTTACGGGCGGCGCTAAGTCACCTACTACTTTAGTACTGCGTTTACTGTCTATCGTCGCATTCACAAAGCACCGCTACTGGCATGTAATGGGTTCATAACAAAAAGGAAGAACCCCATGCCACGTGCCCTGCCCCGGCTGCCACGCCCCTTGCTGGCGGCACTTTCACTGAGCCTGACGCTGGGCACCGCCCAGGCCGACACGGCGCCGCTGTTCTCTGCCGACGGTTACCGCATCACCCTTTACCGCAGCCCGACCCCGGCCCAGGTCGACGGCGCCCAGGTGGTAGACACCGCCACATTGCAACGCCTGCTCAGCCAGCAGCCGCGGCCGGTACTGATCGACGTGTACCGCCGCCAGTGGCTGCAGGGCCGCTTCATCGAAGACGAGCCGCACGCCAACCTCCCCGGCAGCCTGTGGCTGGCCAACACCGGCGATGGCGAGCTGAGCCCGGCCTGGCAGGCGTACTTCGCGCACAACCTGCAAAGCGCCACCGCCGGGCACACCGACCAGCCTGTGGTGTTCTACTGCCGCGCCGATTGCTGGCTGAGCTGGAACGCGGTAAAACGCGCTAAAGCCCTGGGTTATCACAACCTGTACTGGTACCGCGACGGCGTTGACGCGTGGCAGCAGGCCAACCTGCCGCTGCAGCCGGCGCAACCGGTGCCTTTGCCCTGATCTGTTCAACTGCCACTGCGTGCCCTGCTCCATCCAATAAAAACAAGGTGAAAAGGCCATGTACAAAATTCTGATTGCCGACGATCACCCCCTGTTTCGCGAAGCCATCCACAACGTCATCAGCGATGGGTTCCAAGGCAGCGAGGTCATGGAAACCGCCGACCTGGACAGCGCCCTGGCGCTGACCCAGGCGCATGACGACCTCGACCTGATCCTGCTCGACCTGAACATGCCCGGCATGCACGGCCTCAACGGCCTGATCACCCTGCGCAACGAAGCACCGACCACGCCGGTGGTGATCGTGTCGGCCGAACAGGAGAAACAGATCGTGCTGCAGGCCATCACCTATGGCGCGGTGGGTTTCATCACCAAGTCCTCGCCGCGCGCACAGATGATCGAGGCGATCGAGCAGATCCTCAACGGTAATGTCTACCTGCCGCCCGACATCATCCGCGCGCAGAAAAGCAGCACCGGCCGGCGCCAGAACGATGCGCCGAGCTTCCCGCCGGAAATGCTCCAGGCCTTGACCCGCAAGCAGTTGCTGGTACTGGAACGCATGACCAAGGGGGAATCGAACAAGCAGATCGCCTACACCCTGGATATCGCCGAGACCACGGTCAAGGCGCATGTGTCGGCGATCTTGCGCAAGCTCAATGTGCACAACCGCGTGCAGGCCATTCTCAGTGCGGGCGATATCGACTTCGCCGACTACCTGCGGCGCTGACCGTCTCCAGCTTCATGGGGGCCGCGTTGCAGCCCCCATAGCACACCCGGCCCTAGCCTTGAGTGCCCAGCAAATGGCTCATTGCAGTTTTCAATTTCAACGGCCGCACCGGCTTGTGCATCAGGGTATGGCCCAGCTCACGGATCTGCTGCTTGAGGTCGTTGCTGTAGTTGGCCGTGATCATCAGCGCCGGTAGCGGCTGGGTACGGCGGGCATTGATGCGCGCCACCGCGTCAAGGCCGTTGCAGTCATTGTCCAGGTGGTAGTCGGCAATCAGCAGGTTGGCCTCGGCGTGGTAATTGTCCACCTGGCGCGCCAGGTCTTCCTCCGACAGCGCGGTGATCACCTTGCACCCCCAGCCTTCGAGTAGCGTGCGCATGCCGGCACAAATGGCCGCATCGTTGTCCAGCACCCAGACTTGCGCCCCACGCAGGCGTTCGAACATCGGCTCGCACACAGGCTGGCTCGGCTGCGCCTTGGGCGCAACGGTGCTCAACGGGACCTCGACGGCAAACACCGATCCCTTGCCCAGCCATGACCGCACGCGGATGCGATGGCCCAGGATACCGGCGATCTTCTCCACGATCGCCAGGCCCAGGCCCAGCCCGCGATCCTGCTCGGGGCGCTGCACATCACCGCGCCGGAACTCCTGGAACATTTCCTCCAGGTGTTCTTCGGCGATGCCGATGCCGCTGTCCCACACCTCGATCCGCAGGCCGCCACGCAGGCGCCGGCAACCCAGCACCACCCGCCCGCTGCGGGTGTAGCGGATGGCATTGCTGAGCAGGTTGCGCAGAATGCGCGCCAACAGCTGGATATCACTGCGCACCACCGCCGAACACCCTACAAAATGCAGGGCCAGGCCCTCGCTACGCGCGACCTGGGCATATTCGGCCGCCAGGTTGTCCAGCAGCTCGCTGAGCGCGAAAGGCGCGATATCGGCCTTGATCACGCCCGCATCAAGCTTGGAAATGTCGACCAGGGTGCCCAGCAGGCTCTCCACATCCTCCAGCGAGTTGCTGACATTGCGGACCAACTGGGCACTGTGCTGCGGTTCGCGGCTTTCCAGCAACGCGCTGGTGAACAGCCGCGCCGCATTCAGCGGTTGCAGCAAATCATGGCTGACCGCAGCCAGAAACTTGGTTTTCGACAGGTTGGCCTGTTCGGCCTCGCGCTTGGCTTCGCGCAGCCGCGCTTGCGCCTGGCTGCGCTCTTCGATTTCCCGCAGCAACTGGTCGTTGAGGCTGGTCAGCTCCGCCGTGCGCTCACGCACTCGCTGCTCCAGATGCTGATAGGCCTGGTGCAATGCCTGCGCGGTATTGCGCCGCTCGGTGATATCGCGGATCAACACGAAAATACCCACCACCTCGCCGCTGGCCAGGCGGTTGGGGACATAGGAGCGCAGCATGTAGCGCTCCTGGCCCTTGACGTTGGTTTCGGCAAACTCGAAGGTCACGCTCTCGCCCGCCAACGCCCGCGTCACATAGGCCTCGAGGCGTTGGTAATGCTGTTCGCTGTGGGCCTCGCGCAGGCTTTGCCCCAGCATCACGCCACGCGGCCAGCAGTACCATTCCTCGTACACCTTGTTGGTGAATTCATAGACCAGGTCGGCATTGAGGTAGGCGATCAACGCCGGAACGTTGTCGGTAATCAGGCGAATCTGGTGCTGGTGCGCGGTCTCGGCCCGCTGCCGGGCCTCGCTGAGCAGGTGGTTCACCGCCTTCAGCTCGGCCATGGCCTGGCTCAGCGCATCGGTGCGCTCGCGCACCTGCTCGGCCAGCACCACCGAATGCTGAAACGCCGCGTACGGGTCGTTGCCGCGGGTGACCCCGGACTCGACACGTTCGATCAGCGCACCATTGATGCGCTGCAGCTTGTGGTTCTGCTGCTGCAGCCGGGCCAGCTCGGCCTGCAGGTCAGCGACCGACAGGAGGCCGGTTGCGGGCAATGGCGACGCCGGTGAAGGTCTGGTTGATATGCATGCCATTGAACTGTTCTCCGTAGGTGTTGAACCCGATCACCCGTTGCTCGCGCAGAAACGCCCCCACCAGTTCCAGGCTGTGTTGCCCCTCCAGTTCCAGACGCCGCAGGAAGCAGTCGCAACCAATGGTCAACAACAGCGGGCCCAGGCGCTGGTGCAGGCCGTCGAACAGCTCATGCAGGTTCGGCAGCAACGGCCCTGGGGTCATGGCCGTGAGCACGATGCCGTTCTCCACGGCACAGTAGAAACTCAGGCTCAAGTCATCGTGCACACGCTGGACGGCGCGCATGTAGTACTGGTCGTGAATGCGCACGGCCAACGGGTGCGCGGCGAACACCCGGTAATCGAGCGCCGCCACCGGCACACCGATGAGCCGGGCATATTCCTCGGCAGCGGGTTCGGCATTCAGCTCGAATACCCGGCGCTGGCCGCTGTCGGCGCCAGTGACCACCAGTTTTTCCTGGCGCGGCTGGATGTGATGGGTGGTGAACACTTCGAAGTCGAGCCAGGTGTTGACCAGCACCACCACCGCTGCGCCGCTGTGGAAGGCGCCGCCGTGGTAGACATGCGTGCGGTTGAGGTAGTTGTCGTCGCCGGCCGAACCGCCGAAGTGCGGGATGTCCCCCAACGCCGCGCTGAGGGCAGCGAGGACCATCTCCTCCCGGCTGGACAGCCCGTCGAGCAGGGTCAGGGCAAAGCTGTGGCCCTTGATCGGCGCCAACGAATTGCTGCGGCAGGTGCCGACCAGGCGCTCGACCATCTGTTGCGCATCGATGAGGCTGAAGTGCTCCATTTCGTCGATCAGCCCGGTGGCAATGGAAAAGTGCCGGTGATCGAAGCCCAGCGCGGTCACGCAGTTGCGGCCGTACCCCTGCGGGGTGATTTCGCCGGCACTGGTGCACCCCACCAGGCGGATGCCGCCAAACCCCTGTTCCAATGCCTGGGCCAACTCCTGGAGGTTGTATTCGGCAGAACAGAAAAAAAGCACCAGGCCCAGGTGGGGGTGCAGGAGCTGTCGCGCCAGGTCCTGGGCGGCCAACCGGGCATCGGTGGCCTGGGACATGGCGCTGAGCACACCGTCGTTGAGGGCCTGTTGCATCAAAGTCTCCGGCGCAGGGCGGCTGAAGGTGCAGTGTACGAAGCCGGGTACGTGGGGCGAATGCTACTTGGGTAGCGGGTGGGCGGTTCCAAGGGTGTAAGTGCCAGCTTCACCTGCGCCTGCCTTGCCGCCCCGTGCTTACCAGGTCAGCACCGCGCCCACAGCCAAGGTATCGGTGTCTTCGTTCTGCGCACTGCCCTCATGCCCATCGATGGAGAACTGGTTGTACTCGGCCACCAGCTTGAGGTTGTCGTTGACGTCATGGAACAACGCCACCCCACGGGTCGTGTAGTCGGCACCGCTGCCCACCGCACCGTTGCCATCGTCCTTGGTCTTGCCATACGACAGCGCCACGCGGTTTTTGCCGAACTTGTAGGAGCCCTGTAACAGGTAGCCGTCGCTGTCCACATTACGCAACACCGGCTCGCCCGCGTTATTGGTGAAGAACGGGTTGATGCCCTTGGCCTGGAACCCAGAGCCGGTCAATGACCAGCCGCCCAGCTTCGCCTGCACCCCATAGCCGACCCCCTTGGAGGTGACGGACTGGACCGTCGAGTCGGTGTTGTCCGAGGTCTGGTAGCTACCGTTGACCCAGCTGTAGATCTGCGCCCCCGCCAGGTCGAACTGGTAGGTGATTTCGCTCTCGGTGCGTGGGTTTTCCTGGTAGGCCTTGCCGGTCGGGCTGCTGTCGTTGGTATCCACAGGGTCCATGATGCCCACCGCCACGCGCAGGCCGTCCATCACCGGCGTGCGGTAGGTGATCTGCGAGGTGGGGAATGGATAGGGGTAACCGCTGCCGATGTTGCCGAACGACACCCCGCCGCCATCCACCAGGCCCAGCGTGTCACTGACCTGGCCATAACCGGCCAGCAGCTCGTCCAACAGGATGTTGGAGCGCGCGAACAGGCCAAAGTCCTTGCCGATCAGCACTTCTCCCCACTCAGGGTTGGCCACCGTGCCGTAGAACTGGCGCACGTCGATGGCGGTATCGGTGCCGTTGGTTTCGCTGTCGTTGATGGTGACCCAGAACGACGCCCGCGCGCCGAGTTTCAGGTCGTCTACCTGCTTGCCCATGTTGAAACCGATGTAGTTGGGCAAAAAGCCCATCTTCACCCGCGACTGGCGCCGGTCGAACTGCTCGCCCTCGCGGTCGACCTTGCTGTTGACATAGAAGGCGTTGATGTAGCCATCGGTAGAGAATGTCGTCTGGTCCTTGTCGTACAGCATGATCTCGGCCTCGGCGGCACCGCTCAGGCCCAAGGCGGAAACACTGGCGAAGGCAGCAGCGAGAAAACGAGGCGGCAGGTGCTTTTTGTTGTTGTGCATGGCGCGCTCCAAACGGGGGACAGGGTGTCGGAGGCGATTATCAGAAGCCGACAGGCCACCCGGAACGCTGCTTTGGCGTGGGTTGGCGGGTGCTTTGGGGCGGAGGGTGTGGCGCGGTGATTTGGTCTTGGGACCTGCTGGGGTCGGGGTGGCAAGACTTAGGGTGTAGGCAGGCGTGGCAGGCGGGTATCAATACGCATGAATGAACCGGGGCCTGGGGTCCCTGTGGGAGATTCTATGGTTTCTGGCAAGGGTAGCCGCAGCATCTCACAGGCGCTGCATATCTTCTGACAAACACCTGTCAGCCCTGATGCGGTCCCTGTGGGGCTGGCCTGCCGGCGATGGGCTGCAAGGCAGCCCCAATTACACGACGGTTCAGGAAGCCAGTGCCTGCGAACGCGGGCACGCGGGCATCTCGTAGCGGTGTGGCTGCTGCCGGGCCAGGCGGGCCTGCACGTCCACCGCTGCGGCCTTGACCTTCTGCGCCCAGTGCTGGTCCTGCGGGCACACCACCACAACGCGGAAACCATGATCCACGCCTTCCAGCCGCACGCCTTCGGAGTCATCCACATGCAGGTCGATATCGAACGCCGAAGGCAGTTTGGACGGGGAATGCGCCAGCCCATTCCGCGCCAGTATGTGCTGGTGGCGGTCACTGTTGACCACCCCGTCGACATGAATGCCGTACAGCAGCAACCAGCGGCGGATGTACGCTGGGGTGCGCCCGGACGAGGTATAGATCCAGATGCTGCAGCCCTGGCGGCGCAGGTCGCGAATCAGCTCGCGGGTACCGCTGCGCAGGGGCTCACCGAGCCAGCGGTGGACGAAGCCCGGCAACCTGCTGTGCTCGGCAGCCGCGTGCTCAGGCTGGCAGGCCAGGGTGTCGTCGATATCGAACGAAATGCGCACCTGGCCACGCTTGAGCTTGCGCTCGATGGCCTGCCGCCCGCGCTCTATCAGGGTGAACGGTTGCATCAGCGCCCCCCCGCGCAAACAGGCACCGCGGTGGCGCCCAGGAAGAACTTGCCGGGCGCAGGCGACTTGGCTTCGAGGAACGCGGCGTACTTTTTCTTGATCTTGGGCAGTTCGTACAAGGCCTTGACACCGTGTTTGGCGGAATTACGTATGACCGAGGACGGGTTGAAGTAGCCCTCGGCGTTGTCCAGCGACAGCACGAATGGCGGCAGCCCGGCACGCATCAGCAGGTAACTGACGATGAGCGAGCCGGTGCGGTTGTTACCTTCGATGAACAGCTGTGGCTTGCTGAGGATACGCACGTACACACCGGCTGCCCGCTTCCAGATCGAATCGCTGCGGTAGGCGCAATACCAGTTATGCAAGTCCTTGATGCCACCTTCCACATTGTTGAAAAAATGCGCTTCGGTCGCCGCCAGGTGCGCCGCGAACTCCACGCGCCGGGCCGGATCCCGGCCACACAGCACCGTGGCATTGATTTCCAGCATCAGGTTCAGCTGTTGCAGGTCGAACAGGTCTATTCCGCGAGCGACATAGTCGTCAATCAGCGCGTAGCCTTCAACCACATTCAGCAGCACCTCGTCGGTGAACGGGTCCCGCGGTTCGGTGAAGTGTTGGCTCAGCTCGGCAAAACGGCCCTGCACCTCGCGCAGAGCGCGCTCTACCGCAGACAGATCTAATCGACGCATCGGTTGCATTGGAAATCCTGGGTAACACTTTAACCAAAGGTTGTGCGGGCGGTGCTGCCACCTTCCTGGTTGCAGCACCGCCCCCTTGTACAGCGATGGGTCAGCTGAACTTGCCGCTGATATAGTCACTGGTCAGTTGTTCACGCGGGTTCTGGAAGATCTGCGCGGTCGGCCCCATCTCGACCAGGTAGCCGGTACGGGTACCCTGGGAAATGTCCACCGAGAAGAACGCCGTGGTGTCGGCAACGCGAATCGCCTGCTGCATGTTGTGGGTCACCAGGGCGATGGTGTAGTCCTTTTTCAGCTCGACCATCAGCTCTTCCACGCGGCGGGTGGCAATGGGGTCGAGTGCCGAGCACGGCTCGTCCAGCAGCAGCACTTCCGGCTCGGTGGCGATGGCCCGGGCGATACACAGGCGCTGCTGCTGGCCGCCGGACAACGACAGGCCGCTGACCTTGAGCTTGTCCTTCACTTCGTCCCACAGCGCAGCGCCTTGCAGGGCGTGTTTCACGCGGTCGCCCAGGTCCCCTTTGTAGCGGTTCAGGCGCAGGCCAAAGGCAACGTTGTCGAAAATGCTCATGGAAAACGGGTTGGGCTGCTGGAACACCATGCCGATATAGCGGCGCACCACTACCGGGTCTACGCCCTTGCCATACACATCCTGGCCCAGGAAGTGCACGTGGCCCTCGAAGCGGAAGCCTTTCACCAGGTCGTTCATGCGGTTCAGGCTACGCAGCACGGTGCTCTTGCCGCAGCCGGACGGGCCGATAAAGCCGGTAATCTCGTTCTTGCGGATCGGCACATGGCTGTCGCGCACGGCCATGAAGTTGCCGTAGAAAATCTTGTCCAGCTTGCAGTCCATGACGATGGGGGTGGCTTCGCTGGCCACGGGAGCGGCACGTTGTGCGGTGGATACGTTCAAGATGGATGCTCCCTGTTCTCAATACTTGGGCTTGCCGAATACACGGCTAAGGATGTTGATGACCAGCACGATCATGACCAGCACCAGCGAGGCCGCCCAGGCGAGCTCCAGCTGGTTGTCGAACGGCATGCCGGAGAAGTTGTAGATCAGCACTGCCAGCGAGGCAGTGGGGTTCATCACCGCCAGGTCGCCGTTGTGGTAGATCCAGTAGTTGCTGAACAGCGCGGTGAACAGCAAGGGCGCGGTTTCACCTGCGGCACGGGCCACGGCCAGCATCACGCCGGTGAGAATGGCCGGCAAGCCGGTGGGCAGCACGATCTTGCAGATGACCTGGGCACGGGTGCAGCCCATGCCGTAGGCAGCGTCCTTCATGATCTTGGGGACCATCTTCATCGCCTCTTCGGCGGTCAGTACCACGATGGGCAGCATCAGCACCGCCAGTGCCACCCCGCCTGCCGGTGCCGAATAGGTGCCGGTAGTCATCACCACCAGGGCGTAGGCAAACACACCGGCCAGGATCGATGGCAGGCCGGTGAGCATCTTGGCGGCAAACCTTGCAGCGTTGGCCAGCTTGCTGTCTGGGCCCAGCTCGGCAAGGAACACCGCGGCCAGGATACCCACCGGCACCGCGATGGCGGCAGCGATGCCGACCATAACGAAGGTACCGGCCATGGCGTTGCCGAAGCCGCCGCCCATCTCGAACCCCGTCGGCGGCAGTTCGGTGAACACTTCCAGGTTCAGGCGGGCACCGCCGCGGGTGATCAGCATGTACAGCACGGAAATCAGCGGCACACTGGCCAGCAACGCGGCCAACCAGGCCAGGATGGTCAACACCAGGCTGCGCAAGGCGCGGCCTTCGAGCCGGCGCTGCAGGCTGGGCAGCGCGGCGGCAGGGGTCGTCAGGTTGGTCATTGTTTATTCCCCCGCTGGGCGTAGAGCATGATCATCGAGCCAAGCACGTTCACCAGCAGGGTGATGAACATCAGTACCAGTGCCGCATACATCAGCACTTCGATCTCGTTCGGGCCGGCTTCCGGGAAGTTCAGCGCCAGCAGCGCTGCCAGGGTATTGGCCGGGGCGAACAAGGACACGGAAATGGTGTTGGCATTGCCCACCAGCATGGCCAGCGCCATGGTTTCGCCCAGTGCCCGGCCAAGGCCCAGCACCAGCGAGCCAAAGATACCGGTGGCCGCAGAAGGCACCATCACTTTCAGAATGGCCTCCCAGTGCGTGGTGCCCATGCCGTAGGCGGCCTGCTTGGTTTTCATCGGCACGCTGGTCAGCGCGTCTTGCGAAACGGCAGCGATGGTCGGCAGGATCATGATCGCCAGGACCAGTGCGGCCGGCAGCAGGCCGGGCCCGCTGAGGGAGGTGCCAAAAAACGGAATCCAGCCCAGCTCGCTGTTCAACCAGGTGGTCAGGGGGCGAATGGCCGGGATGACCACATAGATGCCCCACAGGCCATAGACCACGCTGGGGATGGCGGCGAGCAGCTCGACGATGGTGCGGAACACCGCGGCAAGCCTGGCCGGAAGGAAATCCTGGGTGAGGAAAATGGCCATGCTGACGCCGAAGAAACCGGCAATCAACAGGGCGATGAAGGCGCTGTAGAGCGTACCCCAGATCGCCGGCAGAATACCGTACTTGCCTTGGTTCACATCCCAGACACTGCCCAGGAGCACGTCGAAACCGTGCTTTTCAATGCCTGGCAGTGCCTTGCGGCCCACTTCGTAGACCAGCGCGAAAACCAGCGCCAGTACCAGCACCACCCCGACACGGGCAAGCGCACGGAAGGTGCGGTCGACCAGAAAGTCTTTCGTAGACGGCGGCTGGCACGCGGAATCGGGATTATCCGGTATGGCAAAAGGTGTGTTCATGGCGTATTCCGGGACAAGGGACAAACACCCCCGGCATGGCTTCATGCCGCTGCCGGGAGCGCCTGGGTGTTACTGGATGTTTGCAGACGCTTTGCGGACCTGGTCGACAACCGATGGCGGCAGCGGGATGTAGCCCATCGAGTCGGCAATCTTCTGGCCCTGGGTCAGGCCGTACTCGACCATCTCACGCATGGCCTTGGCCTTTGCCGGATTGCCGTTGTCCTTGCGGAAGATCATCCAGGTGTAGGAGGTGATCGGGTAGGACTTGGCGCCTTCCGGGTCGGGCAGGTTGGCGACCAGGTTTTCCGGCAGTTTCACCGCTGCCAGGGCCTGGGCACCGCTTTCGGCATTTGGCACCACGTACTGGCCAGCCTTGTTTTCCAGGGCAGCGAAGTCCACCTTGGCCAGCTTGGCGAAGCCGTACTCGATGTAGCCAATGGCACCTGGGGTCTGGCGAACGGTAGCGGTCACCCCGTCGTTCTTCGGCGATTTGATGAACTTGTCGGTCGCTGGCCAGTTGACGGTGTTGCCCTCACCCAACGTGCTCTTGAAGTCGGCGTTGATGGCCGACAGGTGCTTGGTGAACACGGCGTTGGTGCCACTGGAGTCGGCACGTACCACCACGGTGATGGGCAGGTCAGGCAGCTTCATTTGCGGGTTGGCCGCGGCGATTTTCGGGTCGTTCCACTGGGTGATCTTGCCGAGGAAGATGTTCGAGTAAACATCGCGCGGCAACTTCAGGCCCTTGGGGTTGCCGGGCAGGTTGTAAGCCAGGACGATTTCGCCGGCGGTCATTGGCAGCAACTGGACGCCCTCGGCAACCTTGGCGATGTCGGCTTCGCTCATGGCCGAGTCGCTGGCGGCGAAGTCGACGGTCTTGTTCAGGAAGTCCTGAACGCCCGCGCCACTCCCCTTGGACTGGTAATCAACGGTAACGCCCGCTGTGTTCTTGCTGAAATCCTTGAACCAGGTCAGGTAGATCGGTGCCGGGAAGCTGGCGCCGGAACCGGTAAGGCGTACGTTTTCAGCAGCAAATGCAGCGGAAGTGGCGCAAAGCGAAACGGCAACGGCGAGTGCAGCAGACTTCATCAGGCGAATCATCGAAAAGCGCTCCTTGTGATGGCCGGCACACTTTGCATCAGCTGTGTTACAGCTTTGTGACCATTGAAAGGCAGGCCGTTCGTTGATCCCGCTTCGTCAACCGGTTGGGGCCGCTTTGCGGCCCATCGCCGGCAAGCCGGGCTCCCACAGGGGCTGCTGTCTTGGGTGCATGTTGTCCCCGCTCGGGCAATCTGTTGTAGGAGCGGCCTCGTGTCGCGAAATGAGGGCGAAGCCCTCACCTGCGCTATCCCTGCCACACATGCCCCCAATGTGGATAGCCACCCGCCTGCGCGCCAGACCGGCGCGAATGGGGTTGGCGACAGTGTCGCGCGCGGTTGTCGTCGATGCGCGGCGCGGTGCCGCTCGTCCAGTGACCGGCACTCTCTGGCGGGGAGCGTTTCAACCGTTCAGGTACAACTGCAGGAGTGAACACCATGCCACGCGGCGACAAAGGCAAGTACACCGAAAAACAGAAGCGCAAGGCCGAGCACATCGAGCACGCCTACGAGGATAAAGGCCTGGCCAAAGAGGAAGCCGAAGCGCGCGCCTGGGCCACGGTCAACAAGCAATCCGGCGGCGGTGAAAAGCAAGGCGGTTCAGGGAACAGCACCTCTGCCAGCGAGAAGAAAACCGCCCGCGCCGATTCGGCCAGGCGGGCAGCACACACCCGCCACGGACACGCGCGCGCATCCAGCAGCTCACTGGAAAGCCAGACAAAGGAAAGCCTCCTGAAGGAAGCCCGCAGCAAAGCCATAAAAGGCCGCTCCAGCATGACCAAGGCCGAACTGGTCGCCGCCCTGCGCAAGCACGGTTGATCGCTACCCCCACCCCTTGGTGAGGGCCCACCCTACGTGACTAGACCATGCCGGCGATCTCCGCAGCGTCGGCATCCGGGCAGCGGTTGCGACAGTCACACTCGAATTCCGCCTGGGCTCGGGTGGCAAAGTTCAGGCTCAAACGCACCTTGTCTTGCGTATCGTAGAGGTCGTAACCCTCGCCCAATGCAGCGGGAAAGCCAAGCCGCCGAGGCTGAACCTCTTTTTTCAGCGGCACTGCGGGAACCACAACGAAGCGTGTTTGCATGATCATCCCTCTGCGGCCGTGATTTAGTATTAGTACTGCTAGGTGAAAGCATCAAGAAGACTCATGCAATATTTTGGGTCAGCGGTCTGCACGCCGAGGCGTCATTCGCCAGCAACCGCTCTGCGCCCGGCGTTTCATCGATGGCACTGATGTTCACTATCACGCCGTTCGCCTGTCGGCCGCCCACACCCACCCCTATAATCCCCGGCCGATCCCCCCTCCCGCGCCTGCTACAGGCGTCATCCCTCCTTGGAAGTCACCACCATGCCAAGTGCCAGCCAGGCCCCACGGGGCCGTCCTGAACATAATCAACAGAGCGTGACCCAGCAGTGGCTGGCGATCCTCTCGGTCGCCATTGGCGCCTTCGCCCTGGTCACCAGCGAATTTCTGCCGGTGGGCGTTCTCAACGATGTCGCCAGCGACTTGGGTATCAGTGCAGGCTTCGCCGGCCTGATGGTCACCTTGCCCGGCATCATGGCCGCGCTGGCCGCCCCGGCCATTTCCGTGGGCGTTGGCGCGCTGGACCGGCGCTACCTGCTGATCGGCCTGACGCTGATCATGATCATCGCCAACAGCATCGTCGCCTATGCGGGCGACTTCAGCCTGCTACTGGTCGGCCGGGTACTGCTGGGTGTCAGCATCGGCGGATTCTGGGCCACTGCCATCGCCCTCAGCGGGCGCCTGGCCCCTGAGGGCGTTGGCGTGGCCAAGGCCAACTCGATCATCATGGCCGGGGTGACCCTGGCGACGGTGGTGGGCGTGCCGGTAGGCACCTGGCTAAGCGGCCTGCTGGGCTGGCGAATGACCTTCCTGGTGACTGCACTGGTGGGCGTGCCCGTGCTCCTGGCGCAGGTGTTGCTGCTGCCGCGGCTTTTGCCCGAAAAAGCCATTGGTGTGCGCGACCTGCCGGCGCTGTTCATCAACCCGCAAGCGCGTGTGGGCCTGATCGCCGTGCTGTTGATTGGCCTGGCGCATTTTGCCGCCTACACCTATGTAGCGCCGTTCTTCAAACAGAACGCCGGCTTCGACGGCCCGACCATCGGCTCATTGTTGCTGCTGTATGGCGTGGCCGGGTTCATGGGCAATATCTTCGCCGGCTTCGCAGCCAACCGCAGTGTGCGCCATTCGCTGATGCTGGTGGCACTGCTGATCGCCGCCAGCACAGCGCTGTTTCCGTACTTCGCCACCGGCCTGACCGGCGCGGCGATGCTGATTGCGCTGTGGGGGTTCGCCTTCGGCGCGTTCCCGGCCTGCGCCAATATCTGGATGTTCGTGGTCGCGCCCAAGGATGTCGAGCGGGGCATGCCGCTGTTCGTGGCCTTGTTCCAGGTGATCATTGCCGTAGGCTCGTTCTTTGGCGGCCAAGTGGTGGACCACATGGGCACCGCAGTGCTCTTGAGCCTGGCCACGGCCCTGGTGGGCTGTGGCTTCGTCACCGTGCTGGTGCTGGGGCGCAACGTCAGTAACGGTTTGGCCCAGCAACCCGCGTAAATGGCCGGGCGGGGTTGGCGGCCCTTGTCCCCCCGCATCGGCAAGTTGTCCTCCGTTCAGCTGAACAACCGGGCCAGGCACGCCAGCTTCTTCTTGTAAGAGCGGCGTGCCTCCAGTGCCTGCTCCAGGCTGACTTTCAGAAAGCGTGCCTGCTGATTCGGCTGCATCTGCCCGATCAGGTCGAGGTCGGCGCTGATCACCGTGCCAATCATGGCGTAGCCACCGCCCGATACGGCATCCCGGTGCAGGATGATCGGCTCCAGCCCGGCCGGTACCTGGATCGAGCCGATGGGGTAGCAGCTGTCGACGATGTTGGAAGGGTCCGAACCAGCACCAAACGGTTGCTCCCGTGGCTGGAAACTCAAGGCACTGCCGCCTTTGTAGCGGTAACCGATGCGATCCGCCTCGGAGCCTACCGTCCAGGCTTCGGTGAAGAAGCTTTGCGCAGCAGCTTCGGTCAGCCGGTGAAAATACAACCCCGGCACCACCCGCAGCACCACTTCGCCGCCCAGGGCCTGGCGCAGTGCCATCGGCAGGCTTGCGCCGGCGCGGCCGGTGCCGGTGGGTGTGCCGACCGGCAACAGGTCACCGGCCAACAACTTGCGCCCCTGGAAGCCACCCAAGGCCCCAAGCGCGTAGGTCGATCGGCTACCCAGCACCTCGGTCACATCAATACCCCCCGCCACTGCCAGGTAGGCCCGCGCCCCCGCCGTCGGGAAGCTGAAACGCAGCACCTGCCCGGCGCGCACGGCAAATGCCGTGTCGGGCCGCTGCTCGCGGCCATCGAGCAAGGCGGGCATCTGCGCACCGCACACTGCCACCAGCGCATCTGCCTGGAACTCAAGTTCAGGGCCGACCAGCGCACATTCCAGGCCGGCAGCGCCCGGCGGGTTGCCCACCAGGTAATTGGCTGCGCTCAGGGCATACTGGTCGAGCGCGCCAGATGGCGGAATGCCCAGGTGGTAATAGCCTTCGCGGCCCAGGTCCTGCACGGAGGTCGCCAGGCCCGGTTTGAGTACCTTGATCATGCCAGCACCTCCTGCAGCGATTTCGGGTAGCCGACCGGGTCGGCAAGGAATGCGTCCAGGGAAAACACCACCGGGCGAATGCGCAGGTCGAAACGGCCCTCCTCCACCTCAGCCACTGCCTGGTCATACGCGCGGCGGTCGATGGGTTTGAATTGCACGATGTCACCTGGGCGGAAGAACACCATGTGCTCCTTCAGGTAGCTCAAGGTCTGTTGCGGGTCGTAGATCGGTGCCGGGGTGACGCCGAACATCTGGTAACCGCCGGCGCCGCGCACCGAATAGATGCAACCGAAACAACCGCCATGGCCCAGGGTCAGGCGGGGCGTGTCGGTACGCGGCCGCAGGTACTTGGGCACTTGCAATTGCCGCTGGCGCTCGACCATCTGGAACATGAACGGCAGGCCAGCGACGAAGCCGACCATGGAAACGAACCACGGTGCACCGCTGTGCGCCGCAATGAACGCGTCGACATCGGCCAGGCCATTGATGCGGGCCGCGTACTCCAGGTCGGTGCTGGCCGGGTCCTGGTGGCGGTCACGGAAGCGCATCAAGGTTTCGTGGGTCCAGGGGTCGTTGTACAACACCGGAATCTCGATGATGCGGGTATGCATCGAACGCTCGGCCACCGCCTGCGCTTCGGCACCGCGCACCGCTGCCAGCAGGGCATCGGGGGCGATGCGGTCGGGGTCGAAACGCACCTGGAACGACGCATTGGCCAGGCACACATCCAGCACGCCGTCCAGCGCCAGGCGCTCTACCGCACGGGTGACGGCCATACCTTTGAAGAAGGCTTCCAGCGACATGCTCTCGCTGACCTCGGCAAACAGGTGCTCGTCGGCGCCGAAGCTGTAGCGGATAGGCGTTGTAGCAAGCGATTCGGCCATGACTGTTCCTTTTCTTGAAATCTTTATAGAAAGGCAGGCGAAAACAACATGATCAGGCTCCGGCCTGTAACTGCCGGATGCCAGCGTCAGCGTGGTGAACGCACCACGATGCCAGCCTGGTCCAGCGCCTTGCGCGTGGCCTCGACCAGGTCGAGGGCGCCCGGCGTGTCACTGTGCAGGCAAATGGAATCGAACTCGATGGCCAGGTCCTGGCCCTCGACGGTGCGCACCACACCTTGCCGACAAGCCCGCAGTACGCGCTCGGCGACCGCCAAAGGCTGGTAGCCCCTCACGTTACGGGTGAACACGATCGAGCCGCTCAGGTCGTACTCGCGGTCGGCATAGAACTCGCGCACCACCGGCTGGCCAAGCTCCTGGGCAATGCGGCAGATCACCGAGCCGGGCATGCAGAACAGCAATAACTGCGGTTCGATCAGCCGCAGGTTTTCCACCAGCAAGCGTGCAGCTTGCTCGTCACGGGCCAGGTGCATGTAAAGCGCCCCGTGGGGTTTGATGTGCTGCAGGCTCACGCCCTGGGCCCGGGCGATTTCACGCAGCGCCCCGAGCTGGTAAAGCATGTCGTCGACCAGTTCCTGCGCCGATGCGTTGATGTGCCGGCGACCGAAACCGACCAGATCGCGGAACCCCGGGTGTGCCCCCACCGCAACCCCCAGGGCCTTGGCCCGCTCCACCGTACGGCGCATGGTGCCGGGGTCGCCGGCATGAAAACCGGTGGCGATATTGGCGCTGCTGATATAGCCCATCAGCTCGTTATCCACGCCGTCGCCAATGGTCCACGGGCCAAAGCCCTCGCCCATGTCCGAGTTGAAATCCACTGCTTGCATGACCGTATCTCCCTGGCGCTTGTGGCTGCATGCAAGCCACGTTAGATTCTCCCCTACCCCTTGGGAAGATCTATAAACAGAATGGGTGTCTTCGGAAAAACAGATACCCCGGGAGCCTGCCGTGTCACTTACCTTGCGCCAGGTGCGCTACTTTGTCGCCACTGCCGAAATCGGCCAGATCTCCCAGGCCGCCATCCACCTCAATATTTCCCAGTCGGCGGTCACCACGGCAATCAAAGAGCTGGAGGCCATGCTCGGCGTGCTGCTGTTCCAGCGCTCCGCCCAGGGCATGAACCTGACCGAAGCCGGCCGGCACTTCCTCAACCGCGCCTACGTCATCCTGCGCAGCGTCGACGATGCGCTGAACAGCCCTTTGCCGGACATACGTGCCAGCGGCCTGTTGCGCCTGGCAGCCAGCTACACGGTGATCGGCTACTTCCTGCCGCACCACTTGCAGCGCCTGGAACACTGGCACCCCGACGTGACCCTGGAACTTTACGAACAAGAGCGCAGTGCCATCGAGCAAGGGCTGCTGGAGGGGCGTTTCGACATGGCGGTGGTGCTGACCGCCAACCTGACCCACCCGGCTATCGTTTCAGAAACGCTGTTCAACTCCGAGCGCCGCCTATGGCTGCCCGCGCACCACCCCCTGTGCGAACGCTCGGCCGTGAGCCTGGCCGATGTCGCCACAGAGCCGTTCATTTTGTTGACCGTGGACGAAGCCGAGCAAAGCGCCATGCGCTATTGGCAGCAGGCCGGGCAACGGCCCAGCGTGCGCGTGCGCACCAGTTCGGTGGAGGCGGTGCGCAGCATGGTCGCCAATGGCAGTGGCGTAGCGATTCTGTCAGACCTGGTGCACCGGCCATGGTCGCTGGAGGGCAAGCGCATCGAAACAGTGACCATCAGCGACCCGGTAGCGCCCATGAGCGTGGGGCTGGCCTGGCACCGCGAGCGGGCGTTCAGCCCGGCGATGCAGGCTTTGCGCAATTACTTCCACGGTGCCTTCCTGGCACCGCAGCAGTGGGCTGCACGGCGCTGAACACGCTGTGCCAGGCATTTCGCGCAGGGCCTGGCTCCCGGCCGAACGATCCGACCGCTCTGCCGTCATAACCTGAGCCGGTGCCGACACGCAAAGAGGACGCGAAATGACCCAGCCCGACCCTGCATACGTGAAATGGCTCGAAGCGCGCGCCATGCTCAAGGCTTCCCAGGAGCGCGCCAGCCTTTATTCAGGCCAGTCGCGCCTGTGGCAACAACCCTACGCCGAGGCTCAGCCCCGCCGGGCCACTGAAATCGCCTCGGTCTGGCTGACCGTTTACCCCGATGCCATCATCGCCCCAGAGGGCTGCTCGGTGCTAGGTGCCCTGGCCCATGAAGCCTTGTGGAAGCGCCTGTCGGAAATCGGCATTCAAGGCCTGCACACCGGGCCGATCAAGCTGTCTGGCGGTATTCGCGACCGCGAGCTCACACCCAGCGTGGACGGCAACTTCGACCGCATCAGCTTCGATATCGACCCGCTCTATGGCAGCGAGCCGGAGCTGATCCAGATGAGCCGCATGGCCGCCGCGCACAATGCGGTGACCATCGACGACCTGATCCCTTCGCACACCGGCAAGGGCGCCGACTTCCGCCTGGCGGAAATGGCCTACGGCGCCTACCCGGGCCTGTACCACATGGTGGAGATACGCGAGGAAGACTGGCACTTGCTGCCCGAGGTGCCACCCGGACGTGACTCGGCCAACCTGCTGCCCGCACAGTGCGACGAGCTCAAGGCACGCCATTACATCGTCGGGCAGTTGCAGCGGGTGATTTTCTTCGAGCCGGGGGTCAAGGAAACCGACTGGAGCGCCACCCCACCGGTCACCGGTGTCGACGGCAAGACCCGGCGTTGGGTCTACCTGCACTACTTCAAGGAAGGCCAGCCGTCGCTGAACTGGCTGGACCCCACCTTTGCCGCCCAGCAGATGATCATCGGCGACGCCCTGCATGCCCTGGATTGCCTGGGTGCACGTGGCCTGCGCCTGGATGCCAACGGTTTTCTCGGGGTGGAAACCCGCGCCAGTGGCACCGCCTGGTCGGAAAGCCACCCGCTGTCGCTGGTCGGCAACCAATTGATCGGTGGCATGATCCGCAAGGCCGGCGGTTTCAGTTTCCAGGAGCTGAACCTGACCCTCGATGACATTGCGCAAATGTCCAAGGGCGGTGCCGACCTGTCCTACGACTTCATCACCCGGCCCGCCTACCAACATGCCTTGCTGACCGGCGACACCGAGTTCCTGCGCCTGATGCTCAAGGAAATGCACGGCTTCGGCATCGACCCGGCCTCACTGATCCATGCCCTGCAGAACCACGACGAACTGACCGTGGAGCTGGTGCACTTCTGGACCCTGCATGCCCATGACATGTACCTGTACAAGGGCCAGACATTACCAGGCAACATCCTGCGCGAGCACATCCGCGAAGAAATCTACGAACGCCTGTCGGGCGAGCATGCGCCCTATAACCTGCGCTTCGTCACCAATGGCATCGCCTGCACCACCGCCAGCCTCATCACTGCGGCATTGGGCATCCGCGACCTCGACCAGATAGGCCCGGGGGACATCGAGCAGATCCAGAAACTGCACCTGCTGCTGGTCATGTACAACGCCATGCAGCCAGGTGTGGTGGCGCTGTCGGGCTGGGACATGGTCGGCGCCCTGCCCTTGCCTGGCGAAGCCGTGGCCGAGCGCATGCTCGACGGCGATACCCGCTGGATTCACCGCGGCGGCTACGACCTGGCCGGGCTCGACCCGCAAGCGGACACGTCTGTGCGCGGCATGCCGCGGGCGCGGGCGCTGTATGGCAGCCTCGACAGCCAACTGGACAACCCTGACTCGTTCGCCTGCAAGGTGAAAAAACTGCTCGCGGTGCGCCAGGCCTACGGCATTGCCACCAGCCGCCAGGTGCTGGTGCCGGAGGTCAGCAGCCCTGGGTTGCTGGTCATGGTGCATGAGCTACCGGCCGGGCGCGGCATCCAGATCAGTGCGTTGAACTTCAGCCAGGAGGTGATCGCCGAGGAGCTACTGCTCACAGGCTTCACGCCAGGGCCGGTGGTGGACATGATCAACGAAACGGTAGAAGGCGACCTGACCGAGGATGGCCGTTTGCTGGTGAACCTGGACCCGTACGAAGCGCTGTGCCTGCGGATCGTCAACAGCACCGGGCATGTGTGAGCCGGCCAGCGCCCTGGGTGTGCCCGGCCGCATGCCTGGGCAGCACCAGGGCGCTGGCGCCTTGCTTTTGAGGCCGTACAGGCATAGCGTTCGGGTGTTTTCTTTTCGCGCCCAGGAGCAACACCATGTACACCGGCATCGTCCAGGCCGTCCGCCCACTGCTTGATGTGACCAGCTACCCGGGCCACAACCAGTTCACCATCGACCTCACCCCGGAACTGCTCGATGAGTTGAAGATCGGCGCCAGCGTCAGCGTCGAGGGCACGTGCTTGTCTGTCACCGAGATCGACGGCAGCCACGTCAGGTTCGATGCAATGACCGCCACCCTGGAACGCACGAACCTGCGCAATTTCAAGGCCGGCCAAGGGGTGAACATCGAGCGTTCGGCGAAGATGAACGCCGAAGTCGGCGGCCACCTCATGGCTGGCCACATTGCCACAACCGCAGAAATAGTCGAACTGTCGATCGAGCAGACCGGCGCCTTCATCCGTTTCCGCATGCCGCCGCCATGGGGCAAGTACGTGTTCCCGCGGGGCTTCATCGGGGTCAACGGCTGCAGCCTGACCGTGGCCGACGTGGAAGACAACCTGGTCACCATCAACCTGATCCCGGAAACCCTGCGCCAGACCACGTTCGCCAGCTACGCTGCCGGCGATCTGCTGAACATCGAGGTCGATCACCAGACCATGGTGCTGGTGGATGTGGTCGAACGCACCATCAAAGGCACCCTGGCCCGCGAAAACCTGTCGCCTTGAGGCCTGCCGGTGCTACCTCATCCCCTTACTACCCGCACAGCCAGGCGCTTGCGCCTGCAAGTGCTGCGTGGCCGCGTGGGCCTTGGCCTGGTGGCCGGCCTGTCGGTCCTGGCAGGCATGACCGACGCCATTGGCCTGCTGGCCCTGGGCGACTTCGTCTCGTTCATGAGCGGTAATACAACGCGCCTGGCGGTGGCGATCAGCCAGGCTGACCTTGCCCTGGTGCTGCGCCTGAGCGGCGCTTTGCTGGGCTTTGTCGCGGGTAACACGTTGGGCGTAGTGCTGGCGCGCAGCTTCCGTCGCCGGGCCTGGCCCGTGCTGGTGGTCGTGGCGGCGTTGCTGGCCGGCGCCGCAGCGTGGCCACTGGCGGCCACCTTCCCGGCATTGCTGGCCGCGACCCTGGCCATGGGCATGATCAACGCAGTCGTCGAGCAAGTGAACGGCCTGCCCATCGGCCTGACCTACGTCACCGGTGCACTGTCACGCTTCGGCCGCGGCCTTGGGCGCTGGTTGCTGGGCGAGCGGCGCCACGGCTGGCGGGTGCAACTGGTGCCGTGGGCAGGGATGCTGGTGGGCGCCGCGTTGGGCGCCTGGCTGCAACAGCACCTGGGCCTGCAGGCACTGGCCGGCAGTTGCGTGCTGGCGTGCCTGCTGGCCCTGGTGTCGGGGTTCATTCCACGTGCCTGGCAGCGTGGCTACATGCCGCGCTGATCAATCGATGCGCGGGTGCTGCTGGACCAACAACTTGCGCTTGGCCTCGAGCTCGGCGATCTGCTCGTCGATGTCCTCGATCTTCTGCTCGATGTTGTCGTGGTGCTCCTGCAGCAGCTCGCGCGCCTCGTCGATGTCCGATGCCGCCGGTGCGGCACCGCGCAACGGTTTGTTGGCGGTTTCCTTCATGGTCAGGCCGGTCACCAGGCCCACCGCGGCGATCACCATCAGGTAGTAGGCGGGCATGTACAGGTTGCCGCTGCTTTCCACCAGCCAGGCGGCGATGGTCGGGGTCAGGCCGGCGATCAGCACAGAAATGTTGAAGGCACTGGCCAGTGCGCTGTAGCGGATGTGAGTGGGGAACATCGCCGGCAACGTCGAAGCCATCACACCGATGAAGAAGTTCAGCAGCACCGCAATGATCAGCAGCCCCGAGAAGATCAACCCCAGCACACCACTGTTGATCAGCATGAACGCCGGAATGGCCAGGGCGAACAGCCCGATACTGCCGACCACGATAAATGGGCGACGGCCGAACTTGTCGCTCAGCAGGCCGATGATGGGCTGCACGAACAGCATGCCGACCATGATCGCGATGATGATCAGTACGCCATGGTCCTCGCTGTAGTGCAGGTTGTGCGAGAGGTAGCTGGGCATGTAGGTCAACAGCATGTAGTAGGTGACGTTGGTGGCGATCACCACGCCAATGCAGGTCACCAGGCTACGCCAGTGCTTGGTCGCCACTTCCTTGAACGACACTTTGGGCCCCGACGCCAGGCCCTCGCGGTCACCCTGCTCCATCTTGTCGACGTGCTGCTGGAACGCGGGGGTTTCCTCCAGAGCGTTACGCAGGTAGAGGCCGATGATGCCCAGCGGCAAGGCCAGGAAGAACGGCAGGCGCCAGCCCCACTCAAGGAACCTTTCTTCGCCAAGCACCGTGGAAATCAGCACCACTACCCCGGCGCCCAGCACGAAGCCGGCGATCGAGCCGAAGTCCAGCCAGCTGCCAAGGAAGCCGCGCTTGCGGTCAGGCGCATACTCGGCCACGAAGATCGAGGCGCCGGTGTACTCGCCGCCCACCGAGAAGCCCTGGGCCATTTTCGCCAGCAACAGCAGTATCGGCGCCCATATGCCGATACTGGCATAGGACGGTATCAAGCCAATGGCAAAGGTGCTGAGGGACATGATGACGATGGTGGCGGCAAGGATTTTCTGCCGGCCGAACTTGTCGCCGAGGGCGCCGAAGAACAGCCCGCCCAGGGGGCGAATGAGGAATGGCACCGAAAAGGTGGCCAACGCCGCGATCATTTGCACACTGGGGTCGGCGTTGGGGAAGAACACCTTGCCCAATGCATAGGCGACGAAGCCATAGACACCGAAGTCGAACCACTCCATGGCGTTACCCAGTGCAGCGGCGGTGATCGCCTTCTTCATCTTGGCATCGTCGACGATCGTGATGTCCTTGAGGCCAATAGGTTTGACGCTTTTCCTGCGAGATTTCATGCCTGTATCCCTGTCGATCAATGCTCTATGGCATCTGATACAACGGGACACAAAATAATTCAGCGCTCAATGAATTTTTGTAGGGAATTGCGCTGGGGGCGGGTAAGCCCGCCCCCAGGCCAGGGGAGCTGCTTTGCTGCTCAAATGCCTTCGCGGGCCAGGTCCATGGCGAAGTAGGTCAGGATCAGGTCGGCACCGGCGCGCTTGATAGCGCCAATGCTTTCGCGCACCACGCGGCCTTCGTCAATGGCACCGGCCAGGCCACCGAACTTGATCATCGCGTACTCACCGCTGACTTGGTACGCCGCCAGCGGCAGGCGCGAGGCCGCACGAATGTCGGCGATCACGTCAAGGTAGGCACCGGCCGGCTTGACCATCAGCACGTCTGCACCTTCCTGCTCGTCAAGCAGCGATTCGCGCACGGCCTCGCGGCGGTTCATCGGGTTCATCTGGTAGCTCTTGCGGTCACCTTTGAGCGCAGTGCCGCCTGCTTCGCGGAATGGGCCGTACAGCGACGAGGCGAACTTGGTCGAATAGGCCATGATCGCAGTGTCGTGGAAGCCTGCACCGTCCAGCGCGCTACGAATGGCCTGGACCTGGCCGTCCATCGCCGCCGAAGGTGCGATGAAGTCGGCACCGGCAGCGGCGGCGATCACCGCCTGCTTGCCCAGGTTGACCAAGGTGGCGTCGTTGTCCACGCCGTGGTCATGCAGTACGCCGCAGTGCCCGTGGCTGGTGTATTCGCAGAAACAGGTATCGGACATCACCACCATTTCCGGCACGGTGTCCTTGCAGATACGCGACATGCGCGCCACCAGGCCGTTTTCGTTCCAGGTGTCGCTGCCAACCGCATCCAGGTGGTGAGACACACCGAAGGTCATCACCGATTTGATACCGGCGCGGGCATAGCGCTCGATTTCCTGGGCCAGCCGCTTCTCAGGGATGCGGTTCACGCCGGGCATGCTGCTGATGGGCACGAAGTCGTCGATGCCTTCTTCCACGAAGATCGGCAGGATCAGGTCTTCAAGGCGGAATTCGGTTTCCTGGAATACGGTGCGCAGGGACTCGCTCTGGCGCAGGCGGCGAGGACGAACAGAGGGGAATTGGTTGGACATGACTGCTCCAGGGAATTTGAACGGCGTATACCTTATGCCTGTCAGGGGCCAGTGAAAAGGCCGGATGACGAGATATTGTCCTGCATCAAAGGTAATGGCCGCGCAGGGCACTGGCTGAGCCGGTGGCGCCCGCTTCGGTGGGGAACCTGCGAAGCGGGCTGCACCGGCAGCACATCATTGCAGCCAGGGCGGTGTCGGCTCCTCGGCCTTGGCCGGGCCGTTATCCGCCTCGGCACGCGCTGCCCGGCGCCGGGCCTCGTCCAAGCGGGCGGCGTCGATTTCCCGCATCACCCCGCCAACGTCGGCCTCATGCTCGTCGTCCTGGAATACCCCGGTCAACACGGTATCAGGCAGCAACTTGCCAGCCTCGTACAACGCCCACATTTCCTGGGCATAGCGCGTGCTCTTCAGCTCTGGGGCAAAGCGCCCGAAGTAGTGGGCCATGTTGTCCACGTCACGCTGCAGCATGTTGAATGCGTGGTTGTTGGCGGCGGCGTCCACGGCCTGCGGCAGGTCGATGATCACCGGCCCGTCCGGGCCGAGCAGCACATTGAATTCGGACAAGTCGCCATGGACCAGCCCGGCACACAGCATCAGCACGATCTGGCGAATGACGAAGGCATGGAACACCCGCGCCTCCTCGGCCTCCAGGTGCACGTCGTTGAGCCGGGGGGCGGCATCGCCATCGGCGTCGGTCACCAGCTCCATCAGCAACACGCCGTCCTGGAAGTCATAGGGCTTGGGCACCCGGACCCCGGCGCCGGCCAGGCGGAACAGTGCCGCCACTTCGGCGTTCTGCCAGGCGTCCTCGGCCTCTTTGCGGCCGTACTTGCTGCCCTTGGCCATGGCCCGGGCCTGGCGGCTATTGCGCACCTTACGGCCTTCCTGGTATTCGGCGGCCTGGCGGAAACTGCGCTTGTTGGCTTCTTTATAGACCTTGGCGCAGCGCACCTGGCTACCGCAACGCACCACGTACACGGCGGCTTCCTTGCCACTCATCAACGGCCGCAGTACTTCGTCGACGAGGCCGTCTTCGATCAGGGGTTCGATTCTTTTGGGTGTCTTCATCAGGCTGCGTTCGGGGTCCTGGCTGTGTTGACGGACATCCTCTCACAGCCTGCTGCGACATGCTCGTCTGTCTTCACAATGGGTGAAGCCAGGCGGGTTGTGGCAAGATGAATTTTTCTTAAATCGCCGGTTGTCTATTCTTTGGCACAATCGAGTCTCCATTAGATGCCCAGGAACCAGCATGCCTCGCGTACTGACCATCGAAGACGACGCCGTCACCGGCCAGGAAATCGTCGCCGAACTTACCAGCCATGGCCTTGAGGTGGAGTGGGCCGACAATGGTCGTGAAGGCCTGGCCAAGGCCATTGCCGGCGGTTACGACCTGATCACCCTGGACCGCATGCTGCCCGAGGTCGATGGCCTGACCATCGTCACGACCCTGCGCAACCTCAAGATCGCCACGCCGATCCTGATGATCAGCGCCCTCTCCGACGTCGATGAGCGGGTGCGCGGCCTGCGCGCCGGCGGTGACGACTACCTGACCAAGCCATTCGCCTCCGACGAAATGGCCGCACGGGTCGAGGTGCTGCTGCGCCGCAACAGCGTGCCGATGACCCAGACCCGCCTGCAGGTCGCCGACCTGCAACTGGACCTGATCAGCCACGAAGCGCGCCGCGGCGACAACACCCTCAACCTGCTGCCCACCGAGTACAAACTGCTGGAGTACCTGATGCGCCACAGCGGCCAGGTCATTACGCGGATGATGATTTTCGAGGAAGTGTGGGGCTACCACTTCGACCCGGGTACCAACCTGATCGACGTGCATATCGGCCGCCTGCGCAAGAAAATCGACTCACCCGGCCAGTCGCCGCTGATCCGTACGGTGCGGGGCTCCGGCTATGCCATTGCTGAACCCGTCTAAAGGCTGGAGTTCGTCCACCAGCCGGCTGCTGGCACTGTACAGTTTTCTGTTCGTGGCCTGGAGCAGCATCCTCATGGGGGTGCTGTACTTCGAGGTTTCCAGCTACCTGAACAAGCTCACCCGCCATTCCATGCTGCAGCGTCAGCACCTGTTCGCGCACATGAGCGGCAAGCAGCTGGACGACGCCCTGATCGCCAGCCAGGCTTTCGAGGAACGCAGCTTCGATGCCTATGGCCTGTTCGATGCACAACTCAACCCGCTGGGCGGCAGTGTTCGTGCCCTGCCCCCTGGGCTGCGGCTGGACGGCAAGATCCATGAGCTGAAGCGTTGCCTGGACGCCGATGATCCGCGCATGCCCCGCGACAGCTGCGATGCCGTGGCCATCAAGGTGCAGGATGGGCGCTGGCTGGTGCTGTTCCGCGATAACGGCTCATTGTTCGTCGTCACACGGATCATTCTCGATGCCTTGCTCTGGGGTATCTCGTTCACCCTGATCCCCGGGTTCGCCGGCTGGTACCTGCTGCGCCGCCGCCCCCTGAAACGCATCCGGGCCATTCAGGCCCAGGCCGAGCTGATTGTCGCCGGCGACCTCACGCACCGCCTACCGCTGTCGGCCCGGCGCGACGAACTGGACATGCTGGCCGCCATCGTCAATGCCATGCTTGACCGCATCGAGCGGCTGATGCACGAGGTCAAGGGCGTGTGCGACAACATTGCCCACGACCTGCGCACCCCATTGACCCGCCTGCGCGCCCAGCTGTACCGCATCCGCCAGCAAAGCGACAACGATTCCGCGCAAGCCGAGGCACTGGACCAGGCCATCAGCGAAACCGACACCCTGATGGCGCGTTTCCGCGGGTTGTTGCGCATCAGCGAACTGGAAGACCGCCAACGCCGGGCCGGCTTCGTGCAGCTTGACCCGCATGATTTGCTGGTAGAGCTGCACGACTTCTACCTGCCGTTGGCCGAAGATGGCGGCATTCACCTGGAGCTGCTCCAGCCGGGGCACTTGCCGGCACTGCACGGCGACCGCGAGCTGTTGTTCGAGGCGCTGGCCAACCTGGTGGGTAACGCGATCAAGTTCACCCCGGAAGGTGGGCAGGTGCGCGTGGCCGCCACCCAGGACGACGCTGGCGTGCACGTGGCCATTGAAGACAGCGGGCCGGGTATTCCGGAAGAAGAACGCACGGCCGTACTGAAGCGGTTCTACCGCAGTGATGAAGGCCACCGCCACGCCGGCTTCGGCCTGGGGCTATCAATCGTTGCGGCGATCGTCGACCTGCATGGGTTCGGCCTGGAAATTGGCGAGAGCCCTTTGGGTGGGGCCAAGCTGGTACTGCATTGCCCATTGGCCGGGCTGGCCAAATAACCATCGGGGCTGCTTTGCAGCCCATCGCGACACAAGGCCGCGCTGTAAGAGCAACTGTCTTTCTCAAAAATTTGAAAAGCCTGCGCGATTCACCTGTGGGAGCGGGCAAGCCCGCGAAGCAGGCGACGCGGAGTCTGGCACCGGCTTTGCCGGTGTTCGCGGGCATGCCCGCTCCCACAGGGGGTCTGCGCTGGCTTGGAGGCGCCGCCGTACCTGCAGGAGCAACTGTCTTCCTCAAAATTTGAAAAGCCTGCGCGATTCACCTGTGGGAGCGGGCAAGCCCGCGAAGCAGGCGACGCGGTGTATGGCACCGGCTTTGCCGGTGTTCGCGGGCATGCCCGCTCCCACAGGGGGTCTGCGCTGGCTTGGAGTTGCCGCCGTACTTGCAGGAGCAATGTCTTTCTCAAAATTTGAAAAGCCTGCGCGACTCACCTGTGGGAGCGGGCAAGCCCGCGAAGCAGGCGACGAGGTGTCTGGCACCGGCTGCGCCGGTGTTCGCGGGCATGCCCGCTCCCACAGGGGTCTGCGCTGGCTTGGAGTTGCCGCCGTACTTGCAGGAGCAACTGTCTTTCTCAAAATTTGAAAAGCCTGCGCGATTCAACCTGTGGGAGCGGGCAAGCCCGCGAAGCAGGCGACGCGGTGTATGGCAACGGCTTTGCCGGTGTTCGCGGGCATGCCCGCTCCCACAGGGCCTGCGCTGGCTTGGAGTTGCCGCCGTACTTGCAGGAGCAACTGTCTTTCTCAAAATTTGAAAAGCCTGCGCGATTCACCTGTGGGAGCGGGCAAGCCCGCGAAGCAGGCGACGCGGGATCTGGCACCGGCTGCGCCGGTGTTCGCGGCGGTTCGACGCCTCGGCATGCCCGCTCCCACAGGGCCTGCGCTGGCTTGGAGTTGCCGCCGTACTTGCAGGAGCAACTGTCTTTCTCAAAATTTGAAAAGCCGACGCAGTAAGCTGTGGGAGCGGGCATGTCGAGGCGTCGAACCGCCGCGAACACCGGCGCAGCCGGTGCCATGCAGCGCGCTGGTTTCTTCGCGGGCACGCCCGCTCCCACAAAGACCGTATAATCTTCGAGTCCTGCATTGCGGCCTTGTGTCGCGATGGGCCGCAAAGCGGCCCCAATTGCACCGATCAGTCAGCCAGACGCCAGGTAGTGGCACCCTTGCTGTCTTCCAGCACCACGCCCATGGCGGTCAGCTGGTCGCGAATGCGGTCGGACTCGGCCCAGTTCTTGTCTGCCCGCGCCTGCAGGCGCGCCTGGATCAAGCCCTCGACCTCGGCCGCATCGACCTTGCCTTCGGCGCCCGCACGCAGGAAGTCATCGGCGTCCAGCTGCAGCACACCCAGCACATCACCCAGCTCCCGCAGGCGACCGGCCAGGCCGGCAGCAGCGTCTACATCACTGTCGCGCAGGCGGTTGATCTCACGCACCAGGTCGAACAGCACAGCGCAGGCCTCGGGCGTGCCAAAGTCGTCATTCATCGCCACGCTGAAGCGCTCGACAAAGGCCTCGCCGCCCTTGGCCGACACGCGCGGCAGGCCGCGCAAGGCATGGTAGAAGCGCTCCAGGGCGCCCTTGGCGTCGCGCAAGCTGTCTTCCGAGTAGTTGATGGCACTGCGGTAGTGGCTGGCCACCAGCAGGTAGCGAACCACCTCCGGGTGGTACTTCTCGAGCACATCACGGATGGTGAAGAAGTTGTTCAACGACTTCGACATCTTCTCGCCATTGATACGGATCATGCCGCAGTGCATCCAGGCGTTGGCGTACTGCTTGCCGGTGGCCGCCTCGCTCTGGGCAATCTCGTTCTCGTGGTGCGGGAACTCCAGGTCGCTGCCGCCACCATGAATGTCGAAGCTCTCACCCAGGCAGCAGGTGGACATCACCGAGCACTCGATGTGCCAGCCCGGACGGCCCGGGCCCCATGGCGACTCCCAGCTTGGCTCGCCCGGCTTGACGCCCTTCCACAGCACGAAATCGAGCGGGTCTTGCTTGGCCTCGTCGACCTCGATGCGGGCGCCGATGCGCAGGTCTTCGATCTTCTTGCGCGACAGCTTGCCGTAGCCCACGAACTTGCCGACGCGGTAGTACACGTCGCCATTGCCCGGCGCGTAGGCATACCCCTTGTCGATCAGGGTCTGGATCATCGCGTGCATGCCGGCGATATGGTCGGTGGCACGCGGTTCCTGGTCTGGCGGCAGGATGTTCAGGCGGCGCTCGTCTTCGTGCATCGCGTCGATCATGCGCGCCGTGAGGGCGTCGAAGCTTTCGCCGTTCTCGTTGGCCCGGTTGATGATCTTGTCATCGATGTCGGTGATATTGCGCACGTAGGTCAGTTCGTAACCGCTCTTGCGCAGCCAGCGGGTGACCAGGTCGAACGCCACCATGCTGCGGCCGTGGCCCAGGTGGCAGTAGTCGTACACGGTCATGCCGCAAACGTACATGCGCACCTTGTTGCCATCCAACGGCTTGAAGGTTTCCTTGGCTTTGGTCAGGGTGTTGTAGATGGTTAGCACGGCGGTTCCTCAGCTGCCCCAGGAGTCACGCAGGGTGACGGTGCGGTTGAACACCGGGCGGCCCGGCTGGCTGTCTTTCAGGTCGGCGCAGAAGTAGCCTTCGCGCTCGAACTGGAAGCGGTCCTCGGGCTGCGCCTGGGCCAACGACGGCTCGGCACGGCAACCGCTGAGCACTTGCAGCGAGTCGGGGTTGATGTTGTCGAGGAAGCTGCCGCCCTCTTCGGTCTTTTCCGGGTTGGCCGAGCGGAACAGGCGATCGTACAGGCGTACTTCGCACTCGACGCTGCCTTCGGCCGGCACCCAGTGGATCACGCCTTTGACCTTGCGGCCTTCCGGGTTCTTGCCCAGGGTGTCCGGGTCGTACGAGCAATGCAGCTCGACGATGTTGCCGTCGGCGTCCTTGATGGCTTCGTCGGCACGGATCACGTAGCTGCCCCGCAGGCGCACCTCACCGGCTGGCTCGAGGCGCTTGTAGCCCTTGGGCGGCGTTTCCATGAAGTCGTCGCGGTCGATGTACAGCTCGCGGGAGAACGGCAGCACACGCACGCCCATGTCTTCCTTCGGGTGGCGTGGCAGCTCCAGTTGCTCGACCTGGCCCTGCGGGTAGTTGGTAATGACTACCTTCAGCGGGCGCAGCACGCACATGGCACGCGGTGCGGTGCGGTCCAGGTCGTCACGAATGCTGAACTCGAGCATCGACATGTCCACTACGCCATCGGACCGGTTGGTGCCGATCATTTCGCAGAAGTTGCGGATCGAGGCCGGGGTGTAGCCACGGCGGCGGAAGCCGGACAAGGTCGACATGCGCGGGTCGTCCCAGGCGTCGACGTGCTTTTCGTCCACCAACTGCTTGAGCTTGCGCTTGGAGGTGATGGTGTAGTTGAGGTTCAGCCGGCTGAACTCGTACTGGCGCGGGTGTGCCGGCACGGGCAGGTTATCAAGGAACCAGTCGTACAGCGGGCGGTGGCCTTCGAATTCCAGGGTGCAGATCGAGTGGGTGATGCCCTCGATGGCGTCCGACTGGCCGTGGGTGAAGTCGTAGTTGGGGTAGATGCACCACTTGTCACCGGTCTGGTGGTGGTGGGCATGGCGGATGCGGTACAGGATCGGGTCGCGCAGGTTCATGTTCGGCGAGGCCATGTCGATCTTGGCCCGCAGCACGCGCTCGCCGTCCTGGAATTCGCCGGCTTTCATACGGGCGAACAGGTCGAGGTTTTCTTCCACGCTACGGTCGCGGAACGGGCTGTTCTTGCCTGGCTCCTTGAGGTTGCCGCGGTATTCCTTGGCCTGCTCGGGGGTGAGGTCGCAGACATAGGCCTTGCCGCGCTTGATCAGCTCGACCGCCCAGTCGTGCAACTGGTCGAAGTAGTCGGAGGCATAGCGCACATCACCGGCCCAGTCGAAACCCAGCCATTTCACGTCGCGCTGGATGGCGTCGATGTACTCCTGGTCTTCCTTGGCCGGGTTGGTGTCGTCGAAACGCAAGTGACAGGCGCCACCGAATTCCTTGGCCAGGCCAAAGTTGACGCAGATCGACTTGGCGTGACCAATGTGCAGGTAGCCATTGGGTTCCGGCGGGAAGCGGGTGACGATGCTGCTGTGCTTGCCCGAATCCAGGTCGGCCTGGATGATCGGCCGCAGGAAGTTCGCAGGGACAGCGGGGGCGCCTTTGGCAGCGGCGTTGGGCGCGTTGTCGGCAGTGGGCTTGCTCATAGGATCCTTGAATGCACGTGTCCGGCCTGGGTAGGCCGATTGAATCAAAGGGCCTATCATAGCCGAAGCAGTCAAGCTGCTGACAGTCGGGCCCGGATAAACTGGCGTGATTTATCACGGCTTTTTGCCGCGGCGTGGCAAAATGGCCGGTGCGCGCCATGTGTCGCGAGCGCCCGAGCCTGCGTCAGGTGTAAGCACGCGCCCTGCGCGCCCTCATTCCCGTATGCCTTGAAAGAGCGAATTTCAGCATGTCCAAAGTCAAACTGAGCACCAACCACGGCGATATCGTCCTGCAACTGAACGCCGAAAAAGCTCCGCAAACTGTTGAGAACTTCGTTCAATACGTCAAAGACGGCCATTTCGACAACACCGTGTTCCACCGTGTGATCAAAGGTTTCATGATCCAGGGCGGTGGCTTCGAGCCTGGCATGAGCCAGAAGAAAACCCGCGCCAGCATCCAGAACGAAGCTGACAACGGCCTGAAGAACACCAAGTACAGCATCGCCATGGCCCGTACCATGGAGCCGCACTCTGCCTCGGCCCAGTTCTTCATCAACGCTGCCGACAACGACTTCCTCAACCACAGCGGCAAGAATGTGCAGGGCTGGGGCTACGCGGTGTTCGGTGAAGTGATCGAAGGCCGTGAAGTCGTCGATGCCATCGAGAAAGTCGCCACCGGTTCCAAAGCCGGCCACCAGGACGTGCCGAAAGACGACGTGGTCATCGAGAAAGCCGAGATCATTGAGTGATTCTGCTGATCTCTGATCTGCACCTGCAAGAAGAACGCCCGGACATTACCCGGGCGTTTCTTGATCTGCTCGATGGCCGCGCGCGCCACGCCCAGGCGCTGTACATTCTTGGCGATTTCTTCGAGGCCTGGATAGGCGACGATGCCATGACGCCGTTCCAGCAGTCGATCTGCCGTGCCCTGCGGCAGCTGGGCGACAGCGGCACGGCCATCTACCTGATGCATGGCAACCGTGACTTCCTGCTTGGCCAGCGCTTCTGCGAGGCGGCCGGCTGCACGTTGCTCGACGACCCCTGCGTGATCGAGCTGGGCGGTGAGCAGGTATTGCTGATGCACGGCGACACCTTGTGCACCCGCGACGTGGGCTACATGAAAATGCGCCGCCTGCTGCGCAACCCGCTGAGCCTGTGGGTTCTGCGCCACCTGCCGCTGTCGGCTCGCTACAAACTGGCACGCAAGCTGCGCAGCGAAAGCCGCACCCAGGGACGGATGAAATCCACTGAAATCGTCGACGTCACGCCAGAGGAAGTGCCCAAGGTAATGGCGGCGCATGGCGTGCGTACCCTGGTGCATGGCCATACCCATCGACCAGCGATTCACAAGCTGGTCGTGGACGGCCAACCGGCCCGGCGCATCGTGCTGGGCGACTGGGACCGCCGGGGCTGGGCCTTGCAGGTTGACGAGCAAGGGTTTCAGCTGGCGCCGTTCGACTTTTCCTGAAGGCAACGTCGCCGGCAAGCCGGCCCCCAATTCCCACCAGGCCTTCAATACGGTGGGGAGCTTGTGGGCGCTGGCTCGCCGGCGATCGGGCCAAACGCCCTTAGTGCTGTACCACTGCGCCCTTGTCGGCTTCACTGATCACCATTTCGCGGTACTGCGGGTCAGCCTTGATCTGAGCCTCGGTAAAGGGAATTACCGCCAGTTGCTTGGCCGCAAAGGCCTTGGTCTGATCGCTGGCGTGTGCCGATGCCGCCTCGCTGGACTGCGAAAACGCCAGTAACCCGCGGGCCTCTGGCCCCTTGTCGGTGAAACTGACCAGTTGCAGATAGCTGGTACCACTGACCACCAGGCGCTTGCCCTGCCCGTGCGGCACACTGTACATCGCGTTGTACACCCCCAAGGCCTGCGGGCCGCCCGGCACCGGCGTGCCATCGAGTGCCTGCTGCACCTGCCCCCACTTCACCTGTGGCGCCATACCGCTCTCGGCCACCTGCTGCAGTGAGGCCAGTGCCGCCTCGTGCACCCGCTTGCGCACGGCGGCCTGCTCCACGGCCAGCCCGCGCGGGGTGTGTTGCGGGTCGGCCGGGTCGAACGCCACCCGCCAGCTGTCCGGGTGCTCAGCCAAGGCGGTGAGCAGGTTGTGGAAATGCACCAGGCCCACGCCGCTCTCGAGGTCGGCCTTGCCATCCCAGTTCGCCAGGCTGGTGCATAGGGCCTGCACGTCTGCACTGGCGCCCTGGCACCACTGCAGCAAGTCGGGCAGCACCAGGCTGGCCAGGTAGACTTCGTCGTCGGTGACCATGCGCTGCAGGTCATCGACGCCCAACCGCGCTTTGCCCTGCAAGCGCTGCAGGGCAAAGCGGCCGCGCATGCCCAGCGGCTGGTCACTGCGGCTGACCAGCGGCGAAAACCCGGTCAGGGGCTGCGCCGGGTTGGCCAGCCAGGCCGGGTCGTTGGAGTTTTGCACGTAATCCTCGCGTTCAAGGCTTGGCAGCAGCCTTGCCGGGAAAATACCCGGTTGTGCCGCCTGGGCATCGACCTTCCACTGGCAGGCGCTGCGTGAGCCGTCCAGCACCACCAGGCTGCCCGGCGCTTGCGGGTTGCTGCAACTGTCGAGCATCTGCTGGTCCACATAAGGCATCACTGACTGGTTCAGGTACAAGGCCCTGCCCGCCTGGTCCACCGCAATGGTGTTGACCCACGGGATACCCTGCAATTGCTCGACCGAGCCGCGCAGGGCCGCCAGGCTTTCGGCGCGGTTGATCTGGTTCCATTGCTGCAGCACGCGGGTATTGTCCAGGTTGGCGTCACGCAGGCTGTAGGCCGCATGCGTGTCCCAGTCCAGGCGGCCAGGCCATTGCACCACCGGACCGAACTGCGAGCTGTAGACCTCACGCTGTACCTGGCTCAGTTGCCCATCCTCACCTTTGACTGCCACGCTGACGGGTTGCCGGGCCAGCGGCAATGACTTGCCGTCGAGCAGGTAACGGGTCGGGTCCTTGGGGTCGAGCTGCAGGCGATAGAGGGTGAAGTGCGTGGAGGTATCGACGGTATGGGTCCACGCCAGGTGCTGGTTGAAACCGATATTGATCAGCGGCAGGCCTGGCAGCGCCGCGCCCATGACATTCAGCTGGCCGGGGATGGTCAAGTGCATCTGATAGAAGCGCATGCCACCCATCCACGGGAAATGCGGGTTGGCCAGCAACAGGCCATGGCCATTGGCCGAGCGCTGGGCACCCACCGCCACGGCATTGCTGCCACGCTCCGTGGCAAACCGCGCCTGCCGGGCCAGGGCGGTGGCATAGCCAGCGGCCGCGAGCTGGCTGCCGGCCCCTGGCGGTTGCGCCCCCGCCAGTGCCTCCACGAACTGCCCAACCCCGCCTTCGGCCAGCAAGCGGCGGGTCAGCTTGACCAGGTCCTGGCTGCTGATCGGCCGCACCCACTCACCCGTTCCGCACTCGGCAGGCAAGCCCTGGCGGCGGCGCTCGGCCAGCGCGCGGTTATAGCCACTGGCATAACCGGCCAGCAGTGCCTGTACCGGCGCCGGCTGCGCCTGGAGGAACGCGTCGACAGCGGCCGGGCTGTTGAGCCAGGTGAAGAACAGGTCGCTGCTGAGGTTGTCGCGTTGCTCCAAGGTCTTGCCCGTGGCGCCGAAGTACCGGGAGCGCTCGCCATTGACGGTCAACACTTCGTTGGCCAGCAGGCACAGGTTGTCCTGGGCGTAGGCATAGCCGACACCGTAGCCCAGGCCGCGCTCGTCCTTGGCCACGATGTGCGGCACGCCGAAGCTGGTGCGGCGTATCTGGGCGCTGGCGTCGGCTGCAGCAGGTTGCGCCGGCGCAGTGGCACTCCAGGCCACCAGGGCGGCCGCCAGGCTGGCGCAGGTCATGGGACGGGACAGTGAAAACACGGGCATTCCTCGGGTTCGCGGGTTATCCCGTTCAGACGAATGGCCAGATGAAAATTTTACGTTTTACAGGGCGATGGAACGTCTTGATGAAAAACAGCCATTTTTTTAACGCGTGCGTTGCAGTTTTTGCGATCTCATTCGTCCTAGTAAGTGAGGCAACCACATTTCGGGTTCGTCCACGAAAAGGAGCATTCACATGTACAACCCGCAACCCTCATTACTGGCTGGGCGCGCCCCAGGCAAGGCGCCCAAGGGACAGGACGCATTTGCTGACGAGCGCACCGGCAACGAGCAGATCCGCGAATTGCTGCGCACCTTCGGCCTGCGCACCAGCCTGATCCGCCTGAAGGTGATCGACGCCCTGCACGCCGCCGACCGCAATGGCCGCAGCATTGGCGTGCGTGGCGTGCACGCGCAACTGGAGCAGCTGGATATTCCGCTGTCGTTCCTCAGCGTGCGCGAAGTGCTCAAGCGCCTGTGCAGCGAGGGGGTGATCCAGCTGGGCAGCGACAAGTGCTACAGCCTTGCCCCCCAGGCGCGCGCCATACTGGAACAAGCGCCCGCTCGCTGAGCGCCTGGCCGGCCAGGCTTGGCCGGCCCGCGCAGGTCAAGGCTTGACCTTGCGCCGCAGGATGCCATTGATCACCACCACCACCACGGCAATGGCGATGGCCAGCATCTGGAACGTCTGTTCACTGATAGTGCCCTGCTTCTGCAGGTGGGACAGGCCCAGCATCAGGCCCAGTACGACCAGTATGATCAGAAGTGAATATTTGAGGCGCTGCACGTGTGTCATCGAAGGTTCCTTGCAACATCAGGGGCAAATGGCTCGCAATGAGCCGCGGCAATGATACAACGGGCACCGGCCCCGGCGCTGCATTTCCTGCTGGGTCAGGCGGTGACAGCCTGAAAGCATGAAACCTCCAAGCACCCATGCCGGAGGCACCGTGTACAAACCCTTGCTCCTCACTTCGCTGTTTTTCTCCCCCGTCTACGTTCACGCCCTGGATACCCAGCAGGTACCCGCCGAGCACCTGCTGGAGCTGGGCCGCGAGCTGGCGACCCACGCCGGCACCAGCCAGTGGCAGCAACTGTGGCAACGGGTACGCCAGGCCGGCTACTTGGGCGGAGACAACAGGCCGCTGAACTTCACCGTGGCCACCACCCGCCTCCCCCACCTGGCCCGGGAAACCCTGGCCCAGGCCGACCAGGTGCAAGCCGTACGCCAGACCCAGGCCCTGTACCGGCGCAGCTTTGACGGGCAGGTGATCGGCCAGCGCGATGGGCAGCCCCTGTACACCCTGTGCCTGCTGGTGGATTGGCGAACGTTGCCTGCAAGCATGCGAACGGCGCCCCAAGCCTACCTGCACAGCGCCAGCTTGCTGAGCAGTTTCCCCTGCGACTAAGGGTTCAGCACCCTTTCGTTGAGAACGGCAGTGAGCGAGCGAGAAATTACCCTATGCAGCCTACCAGCAACGCCATTTCCTACATGCGCGGATATTGCTGCCTGCAAAACCTGTTCACCGAAGCTACAGCCGCCAACCCATATGCCGCCTAGCGACACGCCTCGGCTGTCGCACAGAATTTGCTCACACCCTCCGACATAACGCCACGGTGATCGGGTCGCATATCCCCTTATCCCGAAGGAGCGCCACATGCAAACGCCAGACTTGAGCCAGATCGATATCAGCCAATTGCCCCACTCGTTGCAGGCACTGATCACCTGCATCGGCATCGACAACGCCTACCAGCTGACCTGCGCGTTCGGCGGCAGGCCCAAATACATCCCCAAGCACCGCGAGCGCACCAAGCTCGCCGACGTACTCCCGCCCGAAGCGCTCGATGCGCTGATCAAGCGCTTTGCCGGGGTAGCCCTGGAGATCCCCAAGGCGGACCACTTCCTGCGCCAACTGCGTAACCAGCAAATCCAGAAAGAAAGCGCCAATGGCCTGTCCCGCAGCCTGCTGGCCAACAAGTACGGCCTGAGCCTGCGCCAAATCGGCAACATCCGCCGCCAGGAGGCGTGCGCCCGCTGACCCCCCTGCCGCCCAGAGCACCCTCGGCGGCCCCAACCCACTAGAAAGAGCATCCCACTATGTCGATAGACAACAGCCTCATTGGCTCGGTCATCAATGCCCTGCCCATGGATCGCATGATCGCCGGCCCCCTGCAAGCCATGGTCCAGGCGCAGGTTACCGCGAGTAAATCGTACGCCGACTTCCTGATGCAGGTCTGCATCCAGAACGGCAAGGCCGTAGCCATCCAGTTCGACTATGACGAAACCATCGTCGACGAACAGGGCGAATACAAAGGTGTGGTCAGCAAGACCATGAAGGTGCCGCTGCTGGCGGCCATCACCCACCCGAACATAACCATCGAGGAGGGTAATGTCGAGTTCGAGCTGGTCATCAACCAGATGTCGGAGGACGTGACCAGCAAGGACATGAACGCCACCGCCAGCGGCTCGCTCGGCTGGGGGCCGTTCAAGCTCAACGTCAGGGGCAGCGTCAGCCACAAATCCACGCAAACCCGCAAGACCGATACCCGCGCCCGCTATGCATTCAATACCACACTCAAACGCCAGGAGCCGCCGGAAGCGGTCATGCGCTTGATCGAGTTCCTCACCGACGCTGCGACCAAACCTACGGTGGTCAAAAACGCCGCCCTGGAAAGCCCCGACCAGATCTCGCAGCGCGACACCCTCAAGAACCCGGCAGCCGACACACCGGGGCTCAAGGTGGAAAACGACAAAGCACCCGGCGCTGCAAACAAACCCACGGACAAAGCTGACAAAAAAGGTTGAACCAAACCTTGATGTTTTTCGCTCACTTCCGCCTGGCCCCTTGATGAGCAACAAGGGGCCATTCTGGCCTGAGGAACCCACGCAATGGACAAGGCCCCCGCGCCCATGACTTCAATCGACCTGCGCGAGATCACTCGCGGCCTGCAAGAAGCCGCCAGTGCCACCAACAGCCTGATCGCGCAGCAGTACATCAACCTGTTCGACCAGTTCTTCGAGTGTGACAGCGAAGCGTTGGGCGCCCCCATGAAAGCCAAGATGGTGGAAGTGGCCATGGACGGCCAGCACATCATGCGTGTACCGCTGTTCGCCCTGGTGTCGCCCAAAGGCCTGGCGCTGGAGCGCATGCAGGTTGACCTGTCGGTGCGTGTCAAAGGCACCGAAGCACAGCCAGCATTACTGCCTACCAGCGAGAACAAGGCCGCCAGCTTCAAGGTCACCATCGGTGGCCAGGGTCGCCAAGGCGACAGCCGAGACCCTGACGAAGTGCAGATCCGCATGCAGTTCCAGGCCAGTGAGCCGCCTGAAGCGCTGAACCGGCTGATCGAGGAGTACACCAGCCTGATCACCCCGGTACGCGCCCCCACCCCGCCACCCTCACCCGACAGCAATGAGTTCATCGACGCGGCCACCGTCCGTTGACGTTGCCGCCGCGTTCAACCTAGAAGTCGCGCTTGTAGAAGATATCCAGGGAGCTGGCCAAACCGCTGGCCGCCTCCAGGTAGACCTTCTTGCTCAACTTGTAACGCAAAGCGATGGTGTTCGCTGGCTCGAACACCCCTACCCCGTAACGAAGGCTCAGCTTCTCGGTGAGGTTGCCACTGGCGACCACGCTGGTGGTATTGCCCGAGCCTTCGGTATCCAGCTGGAAGTCGTCGATGCCCAGGCTGGAGGCCAGGCTACCGGTGATACCGGCGCTGCCTGCCAGGCCAAGGCCCAGTGCCGCTTCGGCGAGCATGTTGTTGTCCTCGCCGGAGGTGCCCAACGGCCGCCCCAGCACCAGATAGGACAAGGCCTGCTCCTGGCTCATGGCCGGCTCCGAAAACACCTGGCTGGTCGGCTGTTCGGCACTGCCACTCAAGCGAATACCGGCAATCACATCGTCTACCTTGCGGATGGCTTCGATGTCCAGGTAAGGCTGGTCGATCGGCCCGGCGAACAGCAGGCGCGCGCGGCGGATGGTCAGGCGCTGGCCGTAGGCGCGGTAGCGACCGTCTGCCAGGCTCAGCTCACCGCGGGTGTCGAGGTTGTCACCGATGTGCACATGGCCAAGCAGGTTGGCGGTAAGGCCAAAGCCGGTGAACGACAGCTTGTCCTGGCCCACTTCGACGTCAATGTCCATGGCCATCGCCATGGGTGGCTTGCCCTCCTCGGTCTGGCGGCCAACGATGACGGTATCGTCCGAGACCTTGACAGTAGAGGGCGGTAATTCGCGCACGGTGATCTTGCCTTTGGGCACCAGCACTTTGCCGGTGACCGCCAGTTTGTCGTCGATCAAACGCAAGGTCAGGTCCGGGGCGACCTCCAGCGTGGCGTAGGGCTCCACCGTGATCGGCAGTTGCTGGCCTTGCAAGCGCACGTCCATGCCCAGCGCCTGGCCCCAGGTGAGGTTGCCGCTCAACTGCCCGCGCCCTGCTTCGCCACTGCGCCAATTGCCTTCCAGGCGCACCTGCTCACCGGCGATCTGCGCCTGCACAGACAGTGCCTGCAGGCTGGCTGGCAGCTCCGCGCCGCTGACTTCGCCGCCACTGAGCGCCAGGTTGCCGTTGACCTGCGGTGCCAGCAAGGTACCCGAGAGCTGGCCGCTGCCATTGAGCTGGCCGGCCAACCGCTCGACCATCGGCACGAAGGGCCGGGCCACCGAGAGGTCCAGGCCCGCCAGGCGGAAATCACCCGACAGTGGCTTGTTCTTGCCCAGCGGGTCGAGCCGGGTGTTGACGTTCAGCTCACCCAGCCGCTCGCCACGGAATACCAGGCGCGTGTCGATACGCCGCGGTGCCAGGGTACTGTCCAGGCGCAGGGCCTGATACGGGAAGTCGATCCAGCGGCCTTTGTCGCGCACGCGCAGGGTGCCGCCACTGGCATCGACCACCACGCTACCCTTGGGGCCACTGGCCGGTATATCCAGGCTGATGTCGGCGTTGAGCAGCCCCTGCCAGGCGAAGTCCTTGGGCAGCCACTGCGCCAGGCTGCCCAGCGGGAACTGCTTGAGGTGGTAGCGCAAGCGCGGCTCCGGCGCCAGGCGTTGGTCATCGCCACACAGGCTGGCCTGGCCAGAGCGCCAGCAGTGGGCACCGAAATCGAGCTGGCCGTTGGCCAGCCGCTGCAACCGCGCCGGGGCCTGCAACTGCCAGTCCTGGCCACCGGCCTGGACTCGCCCGCTGGCCAGTCGCCCGCGCCAGTCGCCCTTGCTCAACTGGCCATCCAGCCCCAGGTCAAGCTTGAGCTGCGGGCCGTTCAGGGCCAGGTTCAGGGCCTGCTGGCGAATGTCACCCTTGCCGCTGGCCTGCAACGTGCCCAGTGCCGTGTCACCCAGGTGAATGCCGGTGGCCTTGAGCTCGACCACCCCACGCTGGGCGCTGTCGAGCTTGGCATCCAGGTTCAGTTGTTGCAGGCGGTTCTCAGCCTGGGCCAGGCGCTGGCCCTGCAACGTCAGGGTGCCTTGCGGCGCCTGCAGCGTGCCGGCGACATCCACGCGCCCCTTGACCTGGCCTTGCAGCCGGGGCCACAGCTGGCCCAGGCGGGGCAAGTCGAGGTCGATGCGCCCGGCCAGGCGCTGCTGCAGGCTGCCACTGCCATTGATACGGTTGTCCCCCAGCTGGATCGCCAGCGCACCCAGTGTCCAGCGCTGCCCGGCCCCTTGTGCCTCGGCCTTGAACACAGCCGGCTGGCCGCGCAAGCGCCCCTTGAGGTCAAGCTGGGCATCCAGGCTCAGCACGTCATCCTTCAGCTCGCCTTTGGTACGCAATGGCCCCGCAAGGGTGCCAGGCAGCTCGGCCAGCCAGTAGGCCGGGTCGAGTGCAGACAGTTGCAAGTCGACATCCCACGCCAGGGTATCGGCAAAGCGCACTGCAACACTGCCGGCAGCCTTGCCCTGGCCGGCGGTGAGCGCCAATTGTGGCAGCCTGACCTGATCCAGGTCGCCTTCAAAAGGGCTGGCCAGGGTGAACGCCCCTGCCGGGCCGTCAAGATCACCGGCAAAGGTCCCCTGATACTTGCCATCACGGTAATGCACACGGGTATTGAAGCGCTTGAGGGTAACCTGTGGCGGCGTTTCCAGCGGATACAGGCGTAGCCAGGGAAAATCCTGCCAGTCCAGCTGAGCATCGGCGGTCAGGCCTTGCTGCCAGTCTGCCGTGGCTTGCAGCTTGACGCGCTGGGTGTCGCTGGCGGTAAGGTCGAGGGCATCGAGCCTGGCCCCCTTGCTGTCGACCAGGCCGGACAACGCCAGGGCGATCGGCGATTGTTCTGCGGGCAGGTTGGCGGTACCTGACAGCTGGTAGCCCTTGAGCAGGTCGCCCTTGGCTGCCAGGTCGAGCTGGTTCAACTGCAAGGTGTCAGGCAAGGAAGCGGTAGGCTTGAACGCTTCGGAACGGATCTGCAGCGTCGCAGGCAGGTGCTCGGCCAGGGCCTGCAGCGTGCCGCTCAACGTGGCGTCCAGGTAGCCGCTGCTGGCTCCCGTGAGGTTCAAGGTCTTTTGCAGTTCACCCTCGGCGTTCAGCGCCAGCTGCCAGGGCTTGCCCCCTACAGCCGGCAGTTGCAGTTGCGCCTGCAGCGTTGTCGGCCAGTCGCCTTCGGGCTGGATATGGCCTTGCAGGTTCAGCAGCAGGTCGTCGCGCTGCAGGTGCAGGCTGTCGATCTGCATCCCGCCGCGGGTCCAGTGCGCTGCAAGCTGCACGTCGCCCAGCAGGTCACTGCCGTCCAGGCGCAGTTGCCCCACCTTCACCTCGCCCAGTTCGATGGCCACCGGCAGGCGCAGTGCCGGCAATTGCAGGGGGCCGCTGTCGGCCGGCTCGGTGCTAGGGGCAAAGGCCATGTCGATGCGCTGTGCCTGCAAGCGGTCGATGCACAAGGTGGCGCGCAGCAGGCAGGCAGGCGACCAGGCCAACTGCGGGGCCTGCAGCTCGACCTTGCTGCCGGCGTCGGCCCAGCTTACCCGGCTGGCTTGCCAACTGCCCCCCAGCCGGCCCTGGAAGTCGGTGACCTGCAAACCGGGAACCTTGCCCAGCGCCCAGCGGCTGCCGGTCTCGGTACCCAGCAACAAGCCGAGGGCCAGGCCCAGGCCCGCCAGCAATCCAGCCAGGCCCAGCAGGGTATATCTGATTACGCGTTTCACAACTCGGGCCCCATGGAAAAGTGCAGGCGAATGCCACCGTCGTCATCCAGCGCCTTGGCCAGGTCCAGGCGCAGCGGCCCCACTGGCGACACCCAGCGCACACCAAAACCGACCCCGGTTTTCAGGCTGGGCAATTCCAGGTCGTTGAACGAGTTGCCTTGGTCGACGAATGTGGCAAGCCGCCACTTCTCGGTCAGCGAGTACTGGTACTCGACACTGCCGGCCACCAGGTAACGCCCGCCAATACGGTCACCGTCGCTGTTTTCGGGCGAGAGGGTCTGGTAGTCATAACCGCGCACGCTCTGGTCGCCGCCGGCGAAGAAGCGCAGCGACGGGGGGATATTGTTCTTGAAACCGTTGGTTGCGCTGCCGCCGAACTGCACGCGGCCAAGCAAGCGGTGGTTGTGGCCCAGGGTGGTCAGGCCCTTGAGCAGCACGTTGCCGTGCAGCAGGTTGGTGTCCGACACCAGCCCTTCCTTGGCCACCTGCACATCGAATTGCAGGCGGTAGCCATTGTGCGGGTCGATGCGGTTGTCACTGCGCAGGAACGAGTAGCTAACGCCGGGCATCAGCAGGTTACTCAACCCGCTGTCGTCGCCCAGGCGGTACTCTTCGCGTTGGTATTTCAGCGAGATGACCCGTTGCCAACCGCTGGGCAGCTTGCTGTGCCACTCGGGGCCCACCGTCAGCAGCTTGCTGAGGGTGTCGGTACCGGCAAGTTCTTCATTCTGATAGCCGCCGGCAAAGCGCAATTTGTCGGTCAACGGCGGATCGAGGGGAATGTCGTACCACAACCCCACGTTCTGCCGCGGCGCCGACAGCTCGGTTTCCCAGCCATAGCTGTGGCCTTGCGGGTTGACCCAGTGGCGGGTCCAGTTGGCCTTGCCGCGCGGCCCGACGTCGGTGGAGTAACCCAGGCCCAGCCCCATGGTGCGGGGTTTGCGGGTTTCCAGGCGCACGTCCACCGGTATGTCTTCACCCACCGCGGCGGTGGGCGCCGCATCCACCCGTACCCCTTCGAAATAACCGCTCGACTGCAGGTCGTTGTTCAGTTCGGCGATCAGCTCCGAGTCGTACGGGGTACCTGGCTTGAACGACACCATGCGCTGCAGCAGGTCTTCGTCCAGCGGCGTGTCGCCGCCAAAGGTGACTGCGCCAAGGCGGTAGCGCGGGCCGCTCTGGTAGACCAGTTCGATATCGGCCACCCCGGCCTGCGGGTCCACCGCCAGGCGCTGGCGGCTGAAGCGCCCGCTGAAGAAGCCGTAACGCGACGCCTGGTTCTGGATCAGGCGCTTGGCATCCTCGTAGGTACCGTGGTTGAGCTGTTCACCCGGGCGCAGCGCCCGGCTGTCGGGTACCCGAAAGGCCTTCATGTCACTGGCCGGGCCCTCGATGCGCACCGTGACGTTGCGCAGCCGAATCGGCTCGCCCGGGTTGATGCTGAGGATCAACTGCGGGGAGTGGTCGGCATCGCTGGCAGGCTTGACCTCGCTGTCGATCTGCGCCTGATAGTAGCCAAGTGCCTGCGCAGCTTTGCGCGCCTGCTCCTCTGCACCACGACTGAAGCGCAACAGTGCTTCCTCATCGCGGTCACCCAGTGAGCCTATATAGCCTTCGACATTGGCCTTGAGCGCCTTGTTGGCCGGTTTCACCTGCACCAGCAACTCGCTCTGGCCCCATGCTGCAAAACTGGCGGCCCAGATAACCAAGCCCCAGGTCAATCTTCCTGAATACGTCATGCGGCGAATGCTACCAGACCCGAACGCTCAAGGGAGCCGTCTTGCGGCCTGTTCAGGCCAAAGCGGATGTCGAAGCCACCGGGTTGGGGTGAAAGAATACCCGTTCCCGGATCGGCCCTATGGCCACCTCACCAATTTCCTCGTAACCCTGGCGCTGGTAAAACGCCAGATAGTGCTCATTGCCCGTGTCCAGCACCACGCCTTGGGTGCCCGGGTCTTCGGCGCACCAGTCATGCACAGCTTGTAACAATTGTTCGCCGTACTGCTTGCCTTGAAACTGCGGGTGCACCCCCAGCAGTGGCAGCACATGCACCTGATCACTGGGCAGGCAGGTCGACAAAGCGGCCTGGTAGTCCATGTAGCGCCGCGTGCAGCGCAGGCCGGTGCCGAGCATCATGCGCAGGCGCCAGGCCCAACTGTCCGCCACACCCAAGCGTCGCAGCGGCGGCACGATCAGGGCCACGGCCACCAGGCGATCGTCCACCAGCAAGCCGATCGCAGGCAGTTGCAGGTAGAAGTGCTGGCGTACCCATTCACGCACCATCACCCGCAGGCGCCGTTCATAGCCTGGGCGCTGGGCTTGGAAGATATAGGCAAAAGTGGGTTCGTGCCGGTAGGCGTTGTACAGCAGGGAACGTACCTCGCGGCTGTACCCATCATCGAGCAGGCAGACACGGGCCGGAGCGGCTGTGGTTTCGGGCATTGCGGGCAGACCTCCTGGAATGGGCGTTCAGAGCCTTGGAGGTTGCGCTCCGCGCTTCGTTCCACCCTTACAGCACGTTAGCAGCAGGCCTTTGGCCCCGCCACGCTGGTGATCGCCGGCAATGTCCGCTAGCATCGCGCCTTTTACCGGGATTGTCTTTCCATGAAGATCGTCTGTTTCAACATCAACGGCCTGCGAGCCCGCCCGCACCAGCTGGCAGCGCTGATCGAAAAGCACCAACCAGACGTGATCGGCCTGCAGGAAACCAAGGTCAGCGACGAGCAGTTCCCGTTGGCCGACGTACAGGCGCTGGGTTACCACGTGCACTACCACGGGCAGAAGGGCCACTACGGCGTCGCCCTGCTCTCGCGCCAGGCGCCGCTCAGCCTGCACAAAGGCTTTGCCGGCGATGAAGAAGACGCCCAGCGCCGCTTCATCTGGGGCACCTTCGCCGACGCCCAGGGCAACCCGATCGCCATCATGAACGGCTACTTCCCCCAAGGCGAAAGCCGCGACCACCCCACCAAGTTTCCGGCCAAGCAGCGCTTCTACAGCGACCTGCAGGCACTGCTGGAAAGCCAGTTCCGCAACGACCAGCCAGTGCTGGTGATGGGCGACATGAACATCTCGCCGCAGGACGGCGACATCGGCATTGGCCCGGACAATGCCAAGCGCTGGCTGAAGACCGGCAAGTGCAGTTTCCTACCGGAAGAGCGCGAATGGATGGAGCGCTTGAAAGGCTGGGGCCTGGTAGACAGTTTCCGCCACCTGTACCCGGACGTGAACGACCGTTTCAGCTGGTTCGATTACCGCAGCCGCGGCTTTGAAGACGAGCCCAAGCGCGGCCTGCGCATCGACCTGATCATGGCCTCGCACGCGCTGGTGCCGCGGATCAAGGCAGCAGGCGTGGATTATGAACTGCGCGGGATGGAAAAGCCGTCCGATCATGCACCGATCTGGCTTGAGTTGAGCTGACCGTGTGAGCGCAACATGCCTGCCGGGGCGGCTCGATCGCGACACAAGGCCGCGCCGGCAAAGCCTGGGTTACAAGCCCAAGCGCAGCACTTCGCCTACCCCCGCCCCACGCACATCGTCCGCCGCGCTGACCAAGGCAAAGTTGTACGCCCCATGCGACCAGTACCGCGCCTCCAGCTGGCCATCGACCCGTTGGCCGTTCGGCATGCGCCGAAAGCCTTCGCTGGGTGAACGCATGAACAGGCTGATACGCTGGCCCTTGCCGTCCTCGAACACCAGCAGGGCTGCGGGCCCTTGCTCGTTGCTGAGCAACCGCGCTCCAACCGGCCTGAAGCCATAGCCGGCCAGGTCTGGCAACTGCCCGACACGGTTGAAGTGCCGGCCCAGCCAATCGCGCAACTGGGCCGGGTCGCTGGCCTGAATATCCAGCGCCTGGCTGGCGGCGAACAACTTGTGCGCCTGCACGGCATCGGCCATCGGCAGCTCGGCATTGGCCAGGGTGGCATCGCGGGCCTGCCAGCCGCCCAAGCCCCCTACACCCAGGGCCAGCACCATGGCCGCTGCCGCCGCCCAGCGCCGCTGCCGGCGTTGGCGCAGTTGCCGCCGCAGCTGGCCCAGCTCAAGCGCGGGGGCACCGGCTGGCTCGCCAAGCCCGGCCAGCGCCGCGCGCAGCCGCCGGGCATCGGCGCGCCAGCCTTCCACACGTGCCGCCGCCTGCGGGTTGGCCGCCAGCCAGGCCTGCACCTCGGCGCGCCGCGCCGGCTCCAGGCGCTCATCGACATAAGCGTGCAGTTCATCTTCGGTGGGGATAAGGCGCGTCATTTCAATCTCCGCAAGGCCGGTGGCTGGGGTGAGCCTTCGGTCAGTTCACGCAAGGCATTGCGCGCCCGCGACAGGCGCGACATTACCGTGCCGATAGGAATGCCCAAGGCCTGGGCGGCCTCCTTGTAGCTCAGGCCCTCGACGCTGACCAGCAGCAGCAAGGCACGCTGCTCGGCACTCAGCCGGGAAAACGCTTGCAAGTCGGCCTGGGCCAGGATGATCGCTTCAAGGTTGTCACCAACGGGTTCGTCATCGCGCTCGGCACGGCCGAACCAGGACAGCCAGCGCGCATGCAGGCGCTCGCGGCGTTTGCCGTCCAGGTACAAGCGATAAAGGATGGTGAACAGCCAGGCACGCAGCGCCTGCGCGTCGCGTTGCTGGTCTCGTCGGCTCAGCGCGCGCTCGACGGTAGCCTGCACCAGGTCGTCGGCGCTGCCCGGTTCACGGGTCAGCCATACGGCAAAGCGGCGCAAGCGGGCGAGCAGTTCGCGCCACTGCTGGTTGTCCAGGTCGTGCATGGTCAGGTCCGGCCTATGGGGCAGTCATTGTAAGGGGCAGACGCGTGCAGGCCTATTTTATTCCCCCGTGGGAATAAATAGCGCGCTACCCCGTCGTACTCGCACCTTCACTGAACCGGACGCACACCATGAACTCACCTTTGCACGGCCCGGCCAATGCCCTGCGCCTGGCCGCCATCGGCGCCGTGATGCTGGCCGCAGGTGCCGGCTTCGCGTATGCCGCTGGCTGGCTGGGCCAACCGCAGTTGACCCCGCAACGCATCATCGACACCTTCGAAGCCCAAGCCGGGCACTACCCCGGCTACCGCAAGAACCACGCCAAAGGGCTGTGCGTCAGTGGTTACTTCCAGCCCAGCGGCCAGGCAGCCAGCCTGTCCACGGCACGCGCATTCAGCCAGCCACGGGTGCCGGTCATTGGCCGTTTCGCCATCGGCGGGGCCAACCCGTTCGCCCCGGACACCAGCATACCGGTCCGCAGCCTGGCAATTGAGTTGAGCACCGATGACGGCCAGGTCTGGCGCACCGGCATGAACAACCCGCCGGTGCTTGCCGTCAGCAACCCCCAAGGGTTCTACGAGCAGGTGCTGTCCAGCGCACCGGTCAAGGCCACCGGCAAACCGGACCCTGCCAAGCTGCAGGCGTTCTTCGCCGCACACCCGGAAAGCGCAGCGTTTCGTCAATGGGCGGCCAGTTACAAACCCAGTGACAGCTTCGCCAGCACGCAGTACCACAGCATCAATGCCTTCCGCCTGATCGACGCAGCCGGCGCGGCCCACCCGGTACGCTGGCAGCTGGAGCCACAGGCGCCGTTCGCCGCGTTGCCTGGGCAGGTCGACGACAAGTTGTTCCTCCAGCACGATTTGCAGCAGCGCCTGGCCCAAGGCCCGTTGCGCTGGACCCTGCGCCTGGTGCTGGCGGAACCGGGCGATGCGGTGGATGACCCGGCCCGCCCCTGGCCTGCCGAGCGGCGCAGCGTGGACGCCGGCACCCTGGTGCTGGAGCAGGTCGATGGGCCCGAACAAGGGGCCTGCCGCGACATCAACTTCGACCCCCTGATCCTGCCGCAAGGTATCGAAGCCTCCAACGACCCGATCCTCGCCGCCCGTTCCGCCGCCTATTCGGAATCTTTCAACCGCCGCAGCCGTGAATCGCTCGGCACCGGAGCCCGCCCATGAAGCCCGAAGCCTTCCACCCCCTTGCCCGCGCGCTGCATTGGTTGATGGCCGTGCTGATCCTGGCCATGCTGTTCATCGGCGTGGCCATGGTTGCCGACCTGTCGTTGCGCCACCCTGTACTGATCAGCCTGCACAAGGCCACCGGCCTGGCGTTGCTGGTGCTGGTCGTGCTGCGTATTGGCGTGCGCCTGGCCGTACCCCACCCGCCGCTGCCTGCAGACGTGCCAACCGTGCAGCGCTGGGCTGCCGGCGCATCGCACCTGGCGCTTTATGGCCTGATGCTGGCGATGCCGCTGCTGGGCTGGGCCATGCTGTCTGCCGGCGACTACCCGCGCCCGCTGGGCCTGCCCGCGATCGCGCCGCACAACCTGCAGCTGTATGCCGTGCTGCGCCAGGCCCATGGTTGGGCGGGCTACTTGCTGTTCGCCACCGTATTGGTGCATGTCGGTGCGGCGCTGATGCATGCCTGGGTGCGCCGCGACGGCGTGTTGCGTAGCATGTGGCCTGGCCCCCTGCGCCGCAATCAATGACCTGAGGCAGCCCAGGGCGGTCGACCTCCATCAATGACCGGCTGTCACCGGCCCTACTGCCCTGGAAACCCCATGACCCTCGCAAAGGATCCTGCAACGCTCAGCCCAGCCAGCACCCTCGATCTACGCCCGCTGCTGCTGGCCAACATGGCCTGTACGATGTCGATGATGGCCTTCGTCGCCTTGATCGGCCCGATCGCCCGCCAGTTGGGCATGGCCACCTGGCAAGCCGGCGCCGCCATTACCGTGGCCGGCGTGGTCTGGGTATTGCTGGCCCGCCCTTGGGGCCGCGCAGCTGACCGCCTTGGCCGTCGGCGCGTATTGCTGCTGGGTAGCGCGGGTTTCACCTTGGCCTACTGGCTGTTGTGCCTGTTTGTCGAAGGTGCACTGCGCTGGATGCCAGGTGCAACAATGGCCTTCATCGGCCTGATGGTCGCCCGCGGTTGCATCGGTGCCTTCTATGCCGCCATTCCGGTCGGCTGCAACGCCCTGATCGCCGACCATGTCGGGCCGCAGCAGCGGGCACGGGCCATGGCTTCGCTGGGGGCGGCCAACGCCGTGGGCCTGGTGGTCGGCCCAGCCCTGGCAGCGCTGTTGGCGCGGCAGAGCCTGAGCCTGCCGTTTCTGGTCATGTCGCTACTCCCTGCCAGTGCCTTCGTGGTGCTGCTGTTGGCCCTGAAGCCACAGGCGCTTGCACACAGCCACGCGCCCACCCCGGTCAGGCTCAACGACCCCCGCCTGCGCCGGCCGTTGCTGGTGGCATTCAGCGCCATGCTGAGTGTGACCGTGTCGCAGATCACCGTCGGCTTCTTCGCCCTTGACCGCCTGCACCTGGGGCCAGCCCAGGCCGCCCAGGCTGCCGGCATTGCCCTCACCACCGTGGGTGTGGCGCTGATGCTGGCCCAGGTCCTGCTACGCCAGCTGCAGTGGCCACCGCTGCAGATGATCCGGGTCGGTGCCACGGTTTCGGCGCTGGGCTTTGCCAGCGGCGCGCTGGCGACCACCGCCCCTTGGCTATGGGCCTGCTACTTTGTGGCGGCGGCGGGCATGGGTTTTGTATTCCCGGCGTTTTCGGCCCTGGCCGCCAATGCCATGCAGGCCAGCGAGCAAGGCGCCACGGCCGGCTCCATAGGTGCAGCCCAGGGCATGGGCGCGGTCATCGGCCCGCTGGCCGGGACCTTGGTTTATGCCGTGGACCCGCGCTTGCCATTCCTGGCCGTGGCAACGCTGTTGTTGCTGGTCGGGCTGTGGCCAATCCCGCGTGAACAAAGGCGTTGAGAAGCACAGCGCGCAACGCGGCAGAGTATGTTTTAATGCGCATCGCTCGTTATTTTAAACACCTCTGATTACAAGGCGGCTATGGACACGGGGACGCGACTCAAACTGGTGCGGGAACGCAACAACCTCTCCCAACGGGAATTGGCCCGCCGTAGCGGGCTGACCAACTCGACGATCTCGCAGATCGAACAGAACCGCGTGAGCCCTTCGGTCAGCTCCTTGAAAAAGCTCCTCGAAGGCATTCCCATGAGCCTGGCGGAGTTTTTCAGCTTCGACGAGCCGGTACGTGAAGAGCGCTATGTGTTCCGCGGCGGCGAACAGCCAGACCTGGGCCGTAACGGCCTGCGCATGCTGTTGGTCGGTGCCAGTGTCGAAGGCCGGCAGATGCGCATGTTGCGTGAGCTGTACGCGCCGGGCGCAGACTCCGGCGAACCGATCGTGCATGCCGAAGGCGAAGAATGCGGGCTGGTCACGCGGGGGACTGTGGAGCTGTGGGTCGACGGCCAGGTCAGCGTGCTCAACTCGGGTGATGGCTACTACATCCCCACCACGCTGCCGCACAGCTTCAAGAACATCGGCCCGGACGAGGCCGAGATCATCAGCGCCAATACCCCGGCGAACTTCTGACGGCATGAACAGCCGGGTGGTCTATCAACGCCTGCGTGACGCAGCGCTCGGTATCCATACCCTGTCGATAGCCCAGCGCCATGACCACGCCCTGGTGGACGTGATCATCGACGGCTGGCAACTGACCCTCGCGCTGGACAGCGAGGGCCTTGCCCAGTGCATCCACTGCACGGCCCCGTGCGGGGCGCAGGCCGGGCTCGATGCCTGGCAACGGTATGGAAGCAACCCCTGCGATCTGCTCAGCCAGTGGGAACGCACTCAGCTGGAAAGGCTGCTCGCCCCCTGCTGCAGCGCTGCCTCGACGAAGTCCAGGCGGTCCTGACCGAAGAACATCTCTTCGCCGACAAAGCACGTCGGCGCACCAAATACCCCCCGCTGCACCGCTACCTCGGTCGCCTGCCGCAGTGCTGCCTTTATTTCGTCATCTGCTGCCAGTGCGTGAAACGCGTGTGGGTCAAAGCCGCCTTCACCCAGGGTGGCGTCCAGTAACGCCACATCGCTCAGGTTGCGCTGCTGGGCAAACAAACCCTTGAACAACACCGCCAGCAGCCCCTCGAAACGCTCCGGCGCGCGTAACTGCGTACCCATGACGCCTCGCATCAAGTGCAGCGTATTGACCGGAAAAGCCGGCGGCAGCCCAAACGGCACCCCGTAGCGAGCGGCAAAGCGCGCCAGGTCGGTGAACATATAGCGCCCCTTGGCGGGGATCATCGCTGGCGAAGCGTTGCCCGTGGCCTGGAATACGCCGCCCAGGAGCATTGGCCGGTAGTGCAGCGTTGCCCCGTGGCGGGCGCATAGCGCCGGCAGCTGGGTCCAGGCCAGGTAACTGGCTGGGCTACCCAGGTCAAAGTAGAAATCGACGTGCTTGTGCATGGTCATGTCCTTGCAAGGAAAAGGGTTTACCAGCCTTCCATCCAGGGCCGCAGGTCCAGCTCGAAGGTCCAGGCGTCGCGGGGCTGGGCGTGCAGGAACCAATAGCTGTCGGCGATGTGTGCAGGGTTGAGGATGCCACCCTCATCCTTGAGGGCGTAGCGCTCGGGGAAGCTGTCGCGAATGAAGGCAGTGTCGATGGCCCCGTCCACCACCACATGGCCGACATGAATATTGCGCGGCCCCAACTCGCGGGCCATGCTCTGGGCCAATGCGCGCAAGCCATGCTTGGCGCCGGCGAAGGCGGCAAAACCGGCCGCGCCACGGGTTGCGGCGGTGGCGCCAGTGAACAGCAGCGTGCCGCGCTCGCGCCGGACCATGCGCCGGGCCACCGCCTGGGCAGTCAGAAAGCCGGCGAAGCAAGCCATTTCCCAGATCTTGAAATACTTGCGTGGGGTTTCGTCCAGAATGCTGCATGGCACATTGGCGCCAATGTTGAACACAAAGGCTTCGATCGGGCCGATATCGCGCTCGATGGTTTCGACCAGTTCCGCCACGTCGTCTTCCTTGCGCGCATCGGAGCCGAACCCGTAGGCCTGGCCACCGGCAGCGCGTATTTCTTCCAGCAACGGCTGCAGCTTGTCAGCCTGGCGCCGGGTGACACAGGCGATATAGCCCTCGCGGGCGAAACGCTTGGCAATCTCGCCGCCGGTGGCATCCCCCGCACCAATCACCAGCACGACTTTTTGTTGTTCTGACATGCCTGCACCTATTGGTAAATGATCGTTTAGTAAACGAACGCTATGCTACGATGCCGGCTTTCGTCAAGCCGTCTTGCAGAGGCACGCCCATGCGCTACTCAAACGAACACAAGCAGCAAACCCGTGAACGCTTGCTCGCCAGCAGCGGTGCGCTGGCCAAGCGCGGGGGCTTTGCCAGCACGGGCGTTGCCGGCTTGATGAAAGCCATTGGCCTGACCGGGGGGGCGTTCTACAACCACTTTCCGTCCAAGGATGACCTGTTCACCGAGGTGGTCCGGCAGGAACTCTGCAACAGCCCACTCGCCCGGCTGGCCAGCCAAGGGGCCAGCCGCGAGCGGCTGGCCCGCTGCCTGCAGCAATACCTTAGCCTGGCGCACCTGCACAACGCCGAGCAGGGTTGCCCGTTGCCGCCGCTAGGGGTGGAGATAGCCCGCGCTGACGCCCCTGTGCGGGAAGTGGCCGAGCACTGGTTACTGCAGCTGCACCAGGCCTGGAGCGCCACCCTGGAGGATGAGCAGTTGGCCTGGGTATTGATCAGTCAGTGCGTGGGCGCGCTGCTGGTTGGCCGAATGCTGGTCAGCGAAAGCGTGCAACGTCAGGTGCTTGGCGCCAGCCGCGCGTTTGTCGAACGCGCGCTGGAGGGCGACTGATCACGGGTTGGCTGGGGGTTGGCGGGGGCCCGCCGCAGCACGTTCAGCGCCTGCCAGAGCCTCTGGCAAACCTTGCTCACGGCTGGCATAACGCTGCGCCAGCACCGCGCACACCATCAACTGGATCTGGTGGAACAGCATCAGCGGCAGGATCATCGCGCCAATGCCACTGCCCACGAACAGCACCTGCGCCATGGGTACACCGGTGGCCAGGCTTTTCTTCGAGCCGGCGAACAGGATGGTGATACGGTCCTCGAGGTCGAAGCCCAGCGCCTTGCCCAACAAGCGGGTAGCGAACAACACCACCGCCAGCAGAATGCCGCATACCGCGAACAACCCGGCCAGGTGCTGCGACGAAACCGTGTGCCACAGGCCGGTCACCACTGCCTCGCTGAAGGCGGTATACACCACCAGCAGAATCGACCCCTGATCGACCACCTTGAGCCAGCGGGCATTGCGCTTGACCCAGGCGCCAATCCAGCGCCGCGCGATCTGCCCGGCCACGAATGGCACCAGCAGTTGCAAGGTGATCTTGAGGACCGCATCCAGGCCGGAGCCAGTATCGCCACTGGCGCCCAGCAACATCACCACCAGCAATGGGGTGAGGAAGATACCCAGCAGGCTGGACGCCGCCGCACTGCAGATGGCCGCCGGCACGTTGCCGCGGGCCAGCGAAGTGAAGGCAATGGCCGACTGCACGGTTGCGGGCAAGGCGCACAGGTACAGCACACCCAGGTACAGCTCAGTGCCTACAAGTGGCACGAACAGCGGCTTGAACGCCAACCCCAGCAGCGGGAACAGCACGAACGTGCAGGAGAACACCAGCAGGTGCAGGCGCCAATGCCCGGCGCCTGCGATGATCGCCTCACGCGACAGCTTGGCACCGTGCAGGAAGAACAGCAGGCCGATGGCAAGGTTGGTCAGCCAGCCGAAGTACACCGCGCCGTCGCCCGAACAAGGCAATACGGTGGCAATGCAGACCACCCCGAGCAAGGCCAGGGTGAAATTGTCGAACAGCATGCGCAAATACTTCATCACGGCTCCCGTCTTGTCATTGTGCAAGGGCAGACGATAATGTTTCCGGCTTTTCAGCGCTAACGCCGGAACCCCCTGGGGTATCGCTCAACGGACACCATGCACACAAGGAACCGCCCATGCCGCGCTTGCGCAAGGCTTTGATTGCCACCACCATCACGCTTGCCTTGGGCCATACCACCGCCCAGGCTCACGACCCGTTGCAGGCCAAGGTCGACCAGGTCGTCCGCCCGCTGATGCAGGAGCAAGGCATCAGCGGCATGGCGGTGGCCATTTATGCCCACGGCCATGCGCACTATTTCAGTTACGGCGTGGCCAGCAAGGCCGACAACGTGCCGGTAAGCCGCGACACGCTGTTCGAAATCGGCTCGTTGAGCAAGACCTATACCGCCACCTTGGCCGCGCTGGCCAGCGCGCAGGGCAAGCTGGACCTGTCGGCGCCGGCCAAGCGTTACCACCCGGCGTTGGCAGGCGCCCCTATTGGCGAGGCGTCCGTTCGCGACCTCGGTGCCTACAGCGCGGACTGCCTGCCGCTGCAGTTCCCGGATGACGTCCAGACGCCGCAGCAGGTCGTCGATTTCTTCCGGCACTGGCAACCACGCGCCAAACCCGGCACCCAGCGCTGCTACTCCAACCCTAGCCTGGGCCTGTTCGGCGACCTGGCCGCCCGCGCACAACAGCAATCGTTTTCGACACTGATGAGCGAAGGGCTGTTGGCACCGATGGGCCTGCGCGCCACCTATCTGCAGGTGCCCGCCAGCGCCCAGGGCCTGTACGCACAAGGTTACGATGCCGCCGACAAGCCGGTACGCGTCGGCCCCGGCCCCTATGCCGACGAAGCCTACGGGATCAAGACCAGCGCCCGCGACCTGCTGCGCTACGTGCGCCTGCACCTGCAACCTCAGGGCCTGCCACCGGCGCTGCAGCAAGCCTTGAGCATTACCCGCCAAGGCTACTTTCAGGTCGGCGCCATGACCCAGGGCCTGGGTTGGGAGCGCTACCCCTACCCGGTCGCACTGGACACGCTGGTCGATGGCAACAGCCCGAGGCTGATCCGTGAACCACAGCCAGTCACGCGCTTGCAGCCAGCCCAGCCGGCGCTGCCTGCGGCCTGGTACAACAAGACCGGCTCCACCAATGGCTTTGGTGCCTACGCTGCGTTCGTGCCCACCGAACAGCTGGCGGTGGTGTTGCTGGCCAACCGCAATTACCCCAATGAGGCCCGGGTCCGTGCCGCCTTTGCGATCCTTTCCGGCCTGTAGAAAGGCCGCGGATTGTCGAACAAATCGACACTATGTAGTGAAAAAAAATATTCACTACAAAATGGTTGACGCCGTTCATCGCCCTTGTGCATGATGAAGCCGTCCCCCTGATCGGGGGCGGTGGCAAGGGTATTCCAGACGGTCTGCGCGGTAACGCGGGCCGTTCGTGGAGCGGGAAACTGTCCAAAAGGCAGCGTGAGAAAGCCCCTGTTGCGATGCTGCTGTAGCAGCGTTGGTAGTGCGCTACACCGTGGTAGCGCCAACTGTGAAAATCACCTACGAATGGGTAATGGGGGCTTTATGATGAACTTGAACAACAATCCGACCATCGACCAATTGGCCCAGCTGTTCGCCGGCCGCAAAGACAGCCTCGACGACCACCTGCTGTGGGTCAGCCAAACCGGTGAAGTGCGCCTCGATCGCCTGCCACCGAATACCGTCGAAGCTGAATTTGAAGAGCACCTGCCCAGCATGCGTGCCCGCTTCAAGGTCTACCGTCGTGGCCAAGGCTACGTTGGCAAGAAGGCCGCCGCCGACACCGAGTTCGTTGGCCGTGTGCTGCAGACCCTGCAACAGGAGTGGCCCGCTGCCCGTGAGCAGCAGGCAGTCAAGGTGATCGAACCGCTCAATTGAGTTTGCCACCGTTAGCAAAGCCCGGCCTGAACAGGCCGGGCTTTTTCACGCCTGGCGCCGCTGGCGGCGGGCGGGCGGCAACGGCAGTGCCCCTGTCGCCATGGCCCTGGCGCGGTCGACACCCCAAACCATGGCACGGGTCATGGTCTCGCCCGGCCGCGCGGGGTAGTACTCCTCCACCAGCGCCCGCCCATCCCCGGCATACAACCCCAGGAACAATTGCGTTGCGCCCAGGCGCGACAAGCGCACCTGAACGTCCAGTGTGGTGCCATCGCTGAGCGCTTCGTCGTGGCTGCGGCTGTGTAGTTGGGCGTCCGCCCAGTGCCAATAAGTCTCTTCCCTGACGCGCATGAGCATCCAGTCCTCCGTTGCTCGAATGTGGCGTCAGCAAAGCACAGGCTTGGCGATCCGGCGAGTGTTACCCAATCATTTCATGAGGCGGGTCAACGAATGGCCATAAAAAGTCCGCCGTCGGACAGCGCGGGGTTACTTCTTCAGCGGCACCCGTGGCATGAAGCGGCCCTTTTTGCTGCGCTGCAGATGGGCAGGCTGAAGCTGCTCGGAATCATCCAGGGTCATGTGGGCGAACCCAAGCCGGAATGCCGCCTGGCCGCAACGCACCTGGCTGTTGATCGGAAACGCATCGTTAAGGTCTTCGAAAAAAGATTCGCTCATGCCCTCTCTCCCTTCAGCGGCAACGCGCCGGCAACCAGAAAAGTTGCCAAGTGACGCGGCCTGTAAAAGTGAGACTAGCCGGTCATTTACAGACCATTCGGGCAAAACCCAGGCAGCCGACCAGTGGCAAACCGGCCTTCAGCGCAGGCGCACTGCGGTGCCGGTGACAAACACGACGACCATGCCGCCTTGTACCGAAGGCATGCTGATCTCGTAATCCACACCGACCACCGCGTCGGCTCGCAACTGCTGGGCGCGCGCCTTCAGCTCTTCGGTGGCCTGCTCGCGGCCTCGCGCAGTGCGCTTTCCAGGGTCTGAGAGCGACCACCCAGCACGTCGCGAACACGGGTAAAGAAATCGCGGACGAAATTGATGCCCTGGACCGATTCGGCGCTGACCACGCCGAGGTATTCGGCAATCGGGCGGCCTTCAAGTTGACTGGTAGTGGAAATGATCATGCAAACGCTCCGTTGGCCTGGTCTCGAACAATGAGGCCGAGTCTAACAGAGCCGCACCTGAGCAAACGGCAATGGGACCTTACCACCCGGTCAACGCTTCAGCCGTCACCACGCCCCCCACTACCCTCCTGTCAGGCGCTGGCCGCACGCAAGCGCTGGCCGATCCGCGCGCCGAATACGTTCACCAGCAGCCCGGCCATCACCAACACGGCGCCCCAGCCCTGAACTGCGGTCAGCCGTTCGCCCAGCAGCAATGCCGACGAACTCAAGCCGATCACCGGCACCAGTAGCGAAAAAGGCGCGACCTTACCGGCCGGGTGGCGCGACAACAGCTTGCTCCACAGGCTGTAGCCGATCATGGTGGCGACAAAAGCCAGGTACGCCAGCGCCAGCACCGAGCTGAGGCTGATGTTGGCAAGCGCATGGCCAATACGCTCTGGGCCTTCCAGCCACCAGGACAACGCCAGGAACGGCAACGGCGGGATCAACCCACCCCAGATCACCAGCGCCACCAGGTCAACCGAGCCAAAGCGCCGGGTAATGATGTTGCCCAGCCCCCACATGGCCCCGCCACACAATGTCAGCAGCAGCGCCACCATCGGCACGTGGCCACCGTCTTCGCTGCCGATCAGGGCCAGGCCACTGGCCGCCACCAGTAGCCCCAGCACACTGGCCAGGCGCAGCCGTTCACCGAGGAATAGCGCGGCGAAGCCGAGCGTGAAGAATGCCTGCGATTGCAGAATCAGCGAAGCCAGCCCTGGTGGCATGCCGCTGTACATGGCCTGGAAGAGAAAGGCGAACTGGCCCAGAGAAATGGTTGCGCCGTAGGCGATGAGCCAGCGCCAGGGCAATTTGGGGCGCCTGACCAGCAACACCGCGGGAAACGCCACCAGCAAAAAGCGCAGTGCCCCCAACAGCATCGGCGGCAAGCCGTCGAGGCCAACCTTGATGACTACAAAGTTGACTCCCCAGGCAACAATCACCACCAGGGCGATGAGCAGGTCCTTGAGCGGCACGGCAGCTTCCTTCTTCAGGCGTTCTAGACATATTTCGTTACAGCATAAGGCTATAACTCTGAAGAGGACCAGCACAGTTGTGGCCTAGGGTGGCGCAACAGTCCGACTGTTGCGTCAACCTGTAACGTTGATGCATAACGCAGAAAACCCGCGAACACTGCGTATTCGCGGGTTTCCAGTGCCCTTGAGCAGGGCTCGATCAGCAGCGCGGACTTTCCGGCACCTCAGCCTTGCAAACCTTATCGCTGTGCATCAAGCCGCTGCAAACAGCTCATTGGCGATCTGCGCCTGTGCCGCGTCAAGCGCCTGTGTACGCTGCTCCGGGCCGTAGGCCAAGCCGTGAGCGCGCACGATTTCCAGGTCGGTGACACCAATGAAGCCCAGGAACACCTTGAGGAAGTCTTCATGCCCAGCACCCGTTGGCTGGCCAGCGTGCAGGCCACCCGCGGTGGAAACCAGCACTACCTTCTTGTTACCGCAAAGCCCCTCAGGGCCCGCCTCGGTGTAGCGGAAGGTCTTGCCGGCCACCGCAACGCGGTCGATCCAGGCCTTGAGCTGGGTCGGCACGCTGAAGTTGTACATCGGTGCGCCTATCACCACGGCATCGGCGGCCAGGAATTCCTCCAGGGTCTCGGCACTGAGCTTGGCCTCGAATGCCTGGGCGGCGTCGCGTACGTCTTCCGGGGTGCCAGCGGCTACCAGCGTGGCAGCAGAGAAGTGTGCAATGGCATCGGCAGCCAGGTCGCGGTACACGACTTCAACGCTCGGGTCTGCGGCTTTCCAGGCTTCGACCACCTCGCGGCTCAACTGGCGGGATGCGGAATTGTCACCCAGGATGCTCGAATCGATGTGCAACAGTTTCATGGGACTCTCCTGTGAATGAAGACCGCATCTCTTGGCGATCACGATGGGCAGAATCCTACCGGAGAGATTAATGACTGATAAGCCGCAGAAAATGCGTTAGTTTGTCTCATGAGTGGAACAATGAGACCTGTTCATGCAAGACCTCAATGACCTTTTCTATTTCGCCCGCGTAGTGGAAGCCGGCGGTTTTGCTGCAGCGGGGCGCCAGCTGGGCATTCCCAAGTCACGCTTGTCCCGGCGCATCGCCGAGCTCGAAGAGCGCCTGGGCACCCGCCTGCTGCAGCGCACCACCCGGCAGTTGAAACTCACCGCAGTGGGCGAGCGCTACCTGCATCACTGCCAGGCCATGCTGCTGGAGGCAGAAGCCGCCGATGAGACGGTGGCCAGCATGAGCAGCGAACCACGCGGGCGCTTGCGTGTGTCCTGCCCCGTGGCGCTGGCCCACGCGTTTCTGCCGCAGGTGATCAGCCGCTTTCTCGAGCAGTACCCGCTGGTGCAGTTGGACATGGTACTGCTCAACCGCCGGGTGGACCTGATTTCCGAAGGTATCGACGTTGCCCTGCGCGTGCGCGACCTGGGCGATGAAGACCCGGCCTTGGTCACCCGCCGCCTGCGCCAGGCGCAAATGCAGCTGGTTGCCGCCCCAGGCTTCGCCGACCACATTCGCGACCCTGCCGAACTGGCGACGTTGCCGGTACTGGGCGCCGCCGAGGCAGACCGGCTGGTGCACTTTCGCCTGCTGGGCCCCAACGGCAAGCAACAGGACCTGGCCCTGGAGCCGCGCCTGGCGATCGACGATTTCGTAGTACGTAATGCCGCTGTACGGGCTGGCCTGGGCTTTACTGCATTACCCAGCATGTTTTGCGAGGCGGAGCTGGAACGCGGCGAGCTGGTACGCCTGCTGCCTGAGTGGTCGCTGCCAGGTGGCTACCTGCAGGCGGTGTACCCGCACCGGCGCGGCCTGTTGCCGGCTGTACGGGTGTGGATCGACCATCTGGCGGCATCATTCGAGGCGTGTGGGGAGCGATACGTATGAACGCGAACATGAGCGAAGCCGAAGTAGCGGCATTCTGCCTGGAGCTGCCGGGTGCCCAGGAAGACTACAAGTGGGGCGGTATCCGGGTGTTCTCGGTGGCCGGCAACAAGATGTTCGCGGTACTCGACCTGGCCGGCGCAGGGCTGTCGTTCAAGGTGGCCGACGATTTGTTTCTCGGCTATTGCGACCGCCCTGGAGTGCGACCTGCGCCTTACCTGGCACGGGCACGCTGGATCAGCATGGCGCCGCCCTACCCCATGGGCCGGGACGAATTGCGTGACTTGCTGCAGCGTTCGCACCAGCTGGTGGTGCGACGGTTACCGAAGCGGTTACAGGTGGGTTTGCTGCTGTAATACCGCCTGCCCCCGCTTCGGTGCCGCACTTCACCCTAAAGGCAGAAAGCGCCCATCGAAAAACAGCCAGTCGGCCCAGAACACCTGGTGCAACAGCACAATCGCCCAGAACAGCAGCTGGTACGAAAGCTTGCGCGTCTTATGCCGGAACAGCTGCTGCGCCAGCAACGCACCCGGCCAGCCACCCAATAGCTCGCTGGCATGCAGCACTTTCTCGGGCGTGCGCCAGCCCTGCTGACGTGCCTGGTGTTTGTCCTGCCAGTACAGCATGACGCTGACCAGGCTCATCGCCGGGTACAGCGCCAATGGCCACCAGGCCTGGTCGAGCCAGGCCATGCGAGCCGCGCCCAGCCCTGGCAGCACGCACAGCACGGCCAGCACCAGCAGTTTCAGGCGCAGGTTGCGTACCCCGTCCAGCGGCGCGGCACGCCGCAGCTCAGCCATGAACCGAGGTCCAGTTGACCCAGCCGAACTGCCAGGTCGCCAGGATGAACAGGCCGAACACGATGCGATACCAGGCAAACGCGGCATAGCTGTGGTTGGCAATGAACTTGAGCAGCGCACGCACTGCGATCATGGCGAAAATGAACGACGTGACGAAACCGATGGCGAAGACCGGCAAGTCATCCGGCTGGAACAGGTGGCGGTACTTGTAGCCCGAATACACGGCCGCGCCGACCATGGTCGGCATGGCGAGAAAGAACGAGAACTCGGTGGCCGCTTTGCGCGACAGACCGAACAGCAGCCCGCCGATGATGGTCGAGCCCGAACGCGAGGTACCCGGGATCATCGCCAGGCACTGCACGAAGCCTATTTTCAGCGCATGGCTCCAACGCATATCGTCGACATGGTCAACCTCTACCCGATGCGTGCGCCGCTCGGCCCACAACATGATCACCCCACCCACCACCAGCGCTGCCGCCACGGTGACCGGGTTGAACAGGTACTCGTGGATCAGGTCGGCGAACAGTACGCCCAGTACGACCGCAGGCAGGAATGCCAACAACAGGTTACCGGTAAAGCGCCGTGCCTTGGGTTGGCTGCGCAAGCCGAAAACCACTTCGCAGATCCTGCTGCGAAACTCCCACATCACAGCCAGGATCGCTGCCAGCTGGATGATGATGTTGAAAGCCATGGCCCGTTCACCGCCAAAACCGATCACGTCGGCGACGATGATCTGGTGGCCGGTGCTGGAAATCGGCAGGAACTCCGTCAGCCCCTCTACTACGCCCAAGATGATTGCCTGGAAGGCAGTCCAAAAATCCATCATTCCCCCGGTGGAGCGCTGCTCGCAGCAGGCTCCTTGTTCTTGATCTATTGACGATTGCCGCACGCGGACCGGCTTTTTACAGCGACTGTTGGGACCAGCGCCAGTGGAAAAGTTCACGGCGGCTAAAGGTTTCATCTTGCGCGGCCGAAATCCTGTCAGAGCACCTTTGCAAATCCGTTACGCAACCTTCTGCAGACTGTGACAAAGATAGCACTTAGCCATTAGTCGAGTGGGGCATGGCTGCAAACCGTGCTTGGATGCAGCTGAATAAAAAGAACAATGGGGGAGCGGCTGGATGAACACTTTGAGATCAATGTCGATCAGCCAACGCCTGTGGCTGATCCTGGTGGTGGCGGTGGCCATGCTGGTGGTGCTGGGGCTGCTGATGCTGCGCCAGATCCACGGCGACCTGTACCAGGCCAAGGCCGAAAAGACCCGCCATGTGGTACAAACCGCTGCTGGGGTACTGGCCTATTACCAAGGGCTGGAGGCAGCCGGCACGCTCAGCCGTGAAGCCGCCCAGCAGCAAGCGCTGCAAGTTGTCCGGGGGCTGCGCTACGACCACGACGATTATTTCTGGATCAACGACCTGGGGCCGAAGATGATCATGCATCCGACCAACCCAAAGCTCGACGGCCAGGACCTGTCAGCCATCCGCGACCCCGACGGCTTTGCCGTGTTCAATGAGATGGTCGCCCTGGCGCGCCAGCACGACGCGGGCCCGGTCAACTACCGCTGGCCCAAGCCCGGGGCGAGCGAGCCGGTGGCCAAGACCTCCTACATACAGCTGTTCAAGCCATGGGGCTGGATCATCGGGTCGGGCGTGTACGTCGATGACGTGCAGGCCGAATTTGCCCGCCAGTTGCGCGATGCCTCGCTGGTTGGCCTGGGCATTGCCCTGCTGATGGCGCTGGTGGTGATGCTGATCGCCCGCAGCATTGCCCGCCCCCTTCAGGAAGCGGTGCAGGCCATGGGCAACATCGCCAGTGGTGAAAGTGACCTGACCCGGCGCCTGGACACCCATGGTCGCGACGAAATCACCCGCCTTGGTGAACACTTCAACCGCTTCAATGGCAAGCTGCAGGGCGTGGTCGGCCAATTGCAAGGGGCCGCCCATGCGCTGGCCCAGTCGGCCGGGCACGTGGGTGACAATGCCGGGGCCGCCGAGCAGCGCAGTGCCCAGCAGTCGTTGCAGATGGACCAGGTGGCTACCGCCGTGAACGAAGTGACCTACGCCGTGCAGGACGTGGCCAAGACGGCCGAACAGGCTGCCGGGGAAATGCACAGCGCCCAACTGCAGGTCACGCAGGGCCAGCAAGCCATCCACGGCAGCCTGGCGCAGATCGACCGGCTGTCCCTGACCATCGACCAGGCTGTGCAAGTGATCCGCGACCTGGCCGGGCACAGCACGCGCATCGGCGGCGTGCTCGACGTGATCCGTTCCATTGCCGAGCAAACCAACCTGCTGGCGCTGAACGCCGCCATCGAGGCGGCCCGGGCCGGGGAGCAAGGCCGCGGCTTTGCCGTGGTCGCTGACGAGGTGCGCCTGCTGGCACAGCGCACCGCGCAGTCCACGGCCGAGATCCATACCATGATCGAGCACCTGCAAAGCCAGTCGGACGCCGCTGTACGGGCAATCGACACCAGCAGCGAGGCCTCGCGCCAGACCGTCGAACAGGCCCGCGAGGCCGGCGCCAGCCTGGACGCCATCAATCAGGCGCTGAACAACCTCACCGCCTTGAATGCGTCCATTGCCAGTGCCACCCTGCAGCAGGCGCATGTGGTCGAAGAGATCAACCGCAACGTACTGGACACTGCCGGGCTGTCCCAGCAAACCGCCGATGCGGCGCGCCAGTCCAGCGATGCTGGGGTGGCCTTGGGCCAGTTGAGCGAAGAACTGGAGCAGTTACTGCGCCAGTTCCGCGTGTAGTACGGGCTGCCGGCGGGCGCGGCTACACCTTCGCCCGCCGAACAGCTACAATCGCGCCCCTTCCCCGCAGCCTCCAAGGATCGCCGATGTCCGGCCTTGAACTCATCGCCGCCGTCCTCGGCGTCATCGCTGTCTGGCTCACGGTCAAGCAGAACGCCTGGTGCTGGCCGATCGGCCTGGTCATGGTGCTGATCTATGGCTGGCTGTTCTATGAGGTGAAGCTGTATTCGGGCATGTTGCTGCAACTGGCCTACGCCCTCCTGCAACTGTACGGCTGGTGGCAATGGCAACGCCCCGACCGCGCGGAAGACGCCCGCCAGGTCTCGCGCTTGCAAGGCCCGGCGCTATTTGCCGGCCTGACCGTCGGGGTGCTGCTGAGTGCCGCCTTGGGCGCGGCCATGGCCCACTGGACCGACGCCGCCATGCCGTGGCTGGACGCGACCCTGACCGGCTTCAGCCTGGTGGCACAACTGTGGATGGCGCAAAAGCGCCTGCAATGCTGGGCCCTCTGGGTTGTGGTCGACACCCTGTATGTCGGCCTGTACCTGCACCAGCAGCTGTATTTCACAGCAGGCTTGTTCGCCGTTTTGACCCTCATAGCCGTACGCGGCTGGCTGGAATGGCGGCGAGACCCGGCATTGGTGCAGCCATGAGCACGGTGCAGGCGACGAAAGTACTGGTGCTGTGCGGCCCTGAGTCCAGCGGCAAAAGCTGGCTCAGCGGGGTGATCCAGGCGCATTTTGGCGGTTTGGTGGTGGCCGAATACGTGCGTCACTTCATCGAGCAGGAGCGCCGCGATACCTGCTACGCCGATATCCCCAGCATTGCCCGTGGCCAGCTGGCATGGGAAGACCAGGCCCGCGAGCAGGCGCCCCCCTTGCTGATCCTCGACACCCACCTGCTCAGCAACATGCTCTGGAGCCAAACGCTGTTCGGCGACTGCCCGGCCTGGCTGGAACAGGCCCTGCTCGCCCGGCATTACGACCTGCATCTTTTGCTAAGCCCACAAGGCGTGGAATGGGTCGCCGACGGCCAGCGCAGCCAGCCGGACGTGCGCGACCGGCAACGCTTTTTCGAAGACAGCCGGGCCTGGTTGCAGCAGCATGGCCAGCCTCACCAGATAATTGAAGGGAGTTGGCCACAGCGCCAGTTGTTGGCCCTGGAAGCGGTGGCTAGGCTCCTTGATAGCGATAAGCCAGCCTGCCCTGCCGAGTGTTAAGCCACTGACACAGCCCCCTGCGGTACAACCCCCGAAACCAGGCGGCTGCTCCCACTAGCAGGGTGAGTGTCAAGCGGGTGAAACACCGCTGCGAAATCTGCCTTCAGGCGACGCCACAGCAGGCCCGCCCGGCCATGCCGGTGTGCAACTGTTTCACGGCTGACACACCACACCCCACCTGCGTCTTAGCTGTCATCGCCAAGCGCCTGATTTTCATACCAATTCAAAAAGCGGCACACCTTCTGCTCTGTCCTTCGCATCGCTGATCAGGCCCAGCGCTCAAAGAAGGAAGTGCCGTCGTGAGGAAAACAGCCAACCACCTTTATCACGCCTTGCTGATGGGCTGCGTACTGGGGTCACTGAGCCTGACGGCGCAGGCCGACAAGGGGATCATCACCATCACCCGCGACGTGCAGGTGCGCAACGCAACCGTTCCCCCCCTGCGGCCCGATCCCAATCCGACCACGGTCAACGCCAACCCCTCTGCCTATGTGCTCAAGCAGACCAACGAGCTGAGCGACGGCGACTTCGCCGCCATCAGCAGCGGCGCTGGCATCAGCAACATGATCACCCAGCAGACCAACAACCTGGGCGGCAACCTCGGCAACCAGAACCAGTTGCCCAACCTGGCCGGCGGCCGCGGTACCGGTGGTTCCGGTAACGGTATCGCCAACATGGTCAACTCCAGCGTGCAACGTGGCCTGGCGCCGCTGCAAATCCTGACCGGCGGGGGCAAGTGAGATGAAGTACATGCTGCTGATGCTGGCTGCGGTGTGCAGTGCGCCCGCCTTCGCCCAGTCCCCCGTTCCGGTCATCAACAACGCTGACATCGACAGTTCCGGCAGCCGCTACCAGGGCAACCTCAGCGTCAACCAGGCCGCCGGGGACCAGCAGCAGCAGGCCAATGCCCGCGCCATCGCCGTTGGCCCCGAGGCCAACGCCAGTACCCAGATCCGCCAACAGCTCAATACCCCCGCCGACCCGAGAATGGACGCCCGCGCGACCATTCAGGGCAACGCTTTCAGTAACGGCAGCGGCGCCTTGGGGGTGAACCAGAGTGCAGGCGCCAACACCCAGCAAGCCAATGCCATGCGCATCAGCATTGGCGCACAACCGCAAAGCATCGACGACAGCGTCCTCATGCAACAGAACGTGACGCTGCTCAACAACTCCGGAGCAACGGATATCCCAGCCGGCTATCGCCAGGTCACCACCAGTGACCAGGCCTTCACCGGTAGCCGTGGGGTGATCCAGTTGAACCAGAGTGCCGGGGTGGGAAACCGCATGGCCAACACCTTGAGCATCCGGGTCGCGGACTGACCCTTTCAGTTAAGAACGACACTTAACCTACTAGAGTACGGAGAATCACCATGAAACCCTCGATGGCAATCAAGCCTCTGGTTTTCGCAATTGCTGCGGTCATGGCTGTTGCTGTACAAGCTGGGCAAAACGACCGGCGCGGTGACTACCATAATGGCAACAACAATGGCCAGCACACGCCTCCTGCCACCAAGATCCCGGTGTATGCAACCGCCAATGCCTGGGACACTCAAACCAGTACCAACAACCGCATCACCAACCAAGGCACCATCAACGAAGCCGAGATGAGCGACTCGGGCACCGGCTCCAGCGGCAACGTCGGCATCAACGTCGCGGCCGGTAACGGCAACCAGCAGGACAACGCTGCAGCCATCGCCAACGCCGGCTCCGAATCGAGCCTGGACAACAGCTTCGTGTTCGGCATGGCCAACGCCACGGCCGACGTGGTGCAAACCAGCCGCAGCAACCGGGTAGACAACTACTCGACGCAATCGTCGGCGCTGATGAGCGGCTCGGCCAGCGGGGCTGAAGGCAACATCGGCATCAACGTGGCCGGTGGCGACCTCAACCAGCAGAAAAACACCATGGCCATCGCCAACACCGGCGCCCCATTGGGCAACGCCACGGCGACCGCCTCCGCCAACCAGTCCGGCCCAGGTCTGACGGTGAACAACAGCGCCGACCGCACCTACCGGGTAGACACGCTGACCTTCACCACTTCGGCCAGCGGGTCGAGCTCGCGTGACGGCACCTTCAACTCGACCGATGACCGCAGCGCGTCGTCGAGCTTCAGCGTGGCGGGCTCGCAAAGCGCCAGCAACAGCGGCTCCAGCGGCTGGAACTCCAGTGGTTCGAGCAGCGCCAATGCCAGTGGCTCCAACAGTGCCAGCGCCAGCGGTTCCAACAGCTGGGGCATGAACGGTTCGGCCAGCGGTTCCAACAGCTCGTCCAGCAGTGCCAGCCTGAACGCCAGCCTGGCTGCAGCAGCCGACGCGACCCGCACGGTCACCACCGACGACGGCCGCCGCGAACGCTCGCGCACCAGCAGCTTCGATGGTTCGCTGAACGCCTCGCTGAACGCCTCGATCGACAAGTCGCACGAAAGCGCTTATGACTCGTCCTTCGAGAAGGCATTCGACTCGAACTACGACAAGTCGCACCAGTCCTCCTACGACAAGTCGCGTGATTCTTCGTACACCAAGTCTCATGACTCCTCGTACGAAAATGCTTCCGCCTCTGACTTCTCCAAGTCTGGCGAGCAATCGCATCAGTCCTCCAACGACGTCGCCAAGAGCTACAGCGAAAGCAGTGCTTACGACTTGAGCAATACCGTGTCCTTCCAAGTGCTGACCCCGACCGGCTGGGCCAACCCTGTTACCAACACTGCAACCCTTAGCGGTTCGGTCAACGGTGGCAGCGGCAACCTGGGCGTGAACGTGGCCGCCGGTGTAGGCAACCAGCAGAGCAACTCGCTGGCCATCTCCAACACCTCGTTCTAACGCTGCAATCAAGGCCCCCTTCGGGGGCCTTTCTTCAACAGAACAAGAAGGCATCCGATCATGCGCATTATCGCCTTGGCGTTTTTGCTGTGCCTGGCCAGCGTGAGCGAAGCTGCACAAATGCCGCTGGCGGTATTGCCGGGCGGCGCCGTGGTGTTCAAACCCCTGCAAAGCGTGCGCGAGCGCAAGTTCGCCGACCTGGTGCAACAGAAAACCGACTTCAGCTGCGGTGCTGCTGCCTTGGCGACCATCCTGCGCCAGGCCTACTGGCTGGATGTGGACGAACACCAGATCATCGAAGGCATGCTGGCCCACGCCGACCAGGACCTGGTGCGCACCCAGGGCTTTTCGATGCTCGACATGAAGCGCTACGTGGAAAGCCTGGGCATGCGTGCCCGCGGCTACCGTGTAGCGCCCGATACCCTGCACAGCGTGCGCATTCCGGTGGTGGTGTTGATGGATGTGCGTGGCTACAAGCACTTCGTGGTCATGCAGAAAGTCGACAAGGGCTGGGTGTATGTCGGTGACCCGGTGCTGGGCCACAGGCGCTACAAGGTAGACGACTTCCTCAAGGGCTGGAACGGCATCATCTTCGCCGTGATCGGCCAGGGTTATGACAAGAACAATGTCTTGCTCGACCCGCCTCTGCCGCTGACCGCCAAGGGTCGAGTGAACAACTTCACCCCGGTGCAGGACGCAGAGCTGCTGGACTTTGGCTTCATCAAAAGCGACTTCTTCTAACGATACGTCCAATGATAAGGAGCATGACGCTCCCGGGAGCCCGCCATGAACAACCCCTTCCTGCTGGCATTGGCCTGCCTGGCTGCCAGCCTGCCGGTTCATGCAGAAACGTTCAAACCCATCGAACTGAAGGACCAGGAACTGGCAACTTTGCGTGGTCGCTACGTGATGCCCGGGCGCATCGTGAGCTTCGGCATCGTCATGAGCAGCACCTGGCAAAATGCCAAAGGCGACGTGATTGGCGCCAGCAGCAGCCTGCAGGTGCAAGCGTCGACAATCAAGCCACAATTTTACGTGTCGACGATCAATGAAAAAGGCACCGGCAGCGCGGCTGGGGCGGCCGCTGCGCCCGGGACCGGCAGCGTGACCGGCGGTGCCGGGCTGGCCACCAGCGAGGGCGTCACCCAGGTAGTGCGCGCCGCCGGTGATAACAACGGCGCATACAACAACGTCGACATCAACGTCATCAAGGCAAACCAGGCACCGGTGGTGCAACAGCAGGGCCAGGCGCTGGCCGCAGGCCAGACCGTGAACGCAGAAAACGGCGCCGGTTCGCTGAGTGTCTCGGCCAGCGGCGTGGGCATGCAGCTGAACATCAACGCTAGCAACAACCAGGGCAGCAGCATGCAACGCCTGGCCCAGGGCGGCCTGATGCAGAACACCACGCTGCTGGGCAACGGCAACCTGGTCAGCAATGTCACCTCCCTCAATGTGGTCATGCGCGAGAGCGTGCCGACAGCGGCTTCGCTCAATGGCAGCCTCGATCAGCTCAAAGGCCTTCGCACTTTCGGATACTGATCTACGCTCAGTCTCATCAAAAGTAGTTGGAAGGGACGGCAACTCCATGCACCGATCTTTTACGCTCAAGGCTTTTGTTTGTCTGACTACCCTGGCCCCGGCCACATTGCTGTATGCCGCTGCCGACCCGCAGGTCGAGGCACTGAAGCAGGAACTGACCGAACTCAAGCGCCGGTATGAGGCCCAGCAGCAAGCGTTGATGGTGCTGGAACAACGTGTGCGCCAGGTTGAAGAAGCCCCGGCGGCGGCCCCACCCAAACGCCTGGTCAAGTCGCCTGCCGAAGGCGTGAAGGGTGGCCAGACAGTAGCTTCCGGCGCCCCTGGCACCACCGGCAGTTCCTATGGCCAGGCCCTGACTGCCGACTCGGAGCCGGCGCAGAGCGTGTCCAACCTGTATGACGAGGCCAGCGGCTTCTTCGGTGGCGGCAAGTTCAGCTTCGAGACCGGCCTGACCTATACCCACTACGACACCCGTGCACTGACCCTCAACGGGTTCCTGGCGCTGGACTCGATTTTCCTGGGCAGCATCAACCTCGACCGCATCAAGGCCGACAACTGGACCTTGGACATGACCGCGCGCTACAACCTGGCGCAACGTTGGCAGTTCGACATCAACGTGCCGGTGGTGTACCGCGAATCCACCTACTCGTCCGGCGGTGCCGGCGGCTCGGGCGCGGCCACCTCCGATGCCACCGTCACGCGTGACCCGGAAATCGGCGATATCAACGTTGGCGTGGCCTACAAGTTCCTCGACGAAGACGAAACCTGGCCGGATGCCGTGGCCACCCTGCGGGTCAAGGCGCCGACCGGCAAGGACCCCTATGGCATCAAGCTGCGCGAGGTGGACGGCAACAACAACCTGGCGGTACCGGACAGCCTGCCGACGGGCAACGGCGTGTGGTCGATCACCCCAGGCATCTCGCTGGTCAAGACCTTTGACCCGGCCGTGCTGTTCGGCAGCCTGTCCTACACCTACAACATGCAGGACTCGTTCAGCGACATCAGCCCGCAGGTCAACAGCAAGGTGCCGGGCGACGTCAAGCTTGGCGACTCCTGGCAAATCGGCGGGGGCATCGCGTTCGCGCTCAACGAGAAGATGAGCATGTCGTTCTCGGTGTCGGACCAGTTTGCCCGCAAGAGCAAGATCAAACCGGATGGCGGTGACTGGCAGTCGATTTCCAACAGTGACTACAACGCCGCCAACTTCAACATCGGCCTGACCTTCGCCGCCAGCAACAACCTCACCATCGTGCCCAACTTGTCCATCGGACTGACCGACGACGCCCCGGACTTTTCCTTCAGCCTGAAATTCCCCTACTACTTCTGAACCTCGCCATCAGCCAGGCCCGCGACTACGGGCCCGGCTTTTGGTAACCACCCTTGTAGCGCCCGCCTTCCCGCCCGCTCGCCTGTTATCATTCAGCACAGTTTCATGACGATTCAATGGCAAAAGGGAAGTTTTTGTGAAGAACCTGTCCGACCACCCACAGGCCCGGTTTGCCGCTCTGGCAGGCCTGCTGTTGGTGATCCCACTGGGTGCGCGCGCCATGCTGGGTTGGTCCAACCCACTGGGCTACCTGTCAGACCTCGCCATTGGCAGCCTGCTGCTGTTACTGCTGCAGCGCCGCCCGTGGTGGCTGGCGCTGCCGGTGTTGCTGGCCTGGGCGGCCCTGTGGGTCGCCTCGGCCGAACTGGTCAGCGCGGTGGGCCGCTTGCCCACCAGCGCCGACCTGGCCTACCTGGCCGACCCGCAGTTCATGGAAAACTCCACCGGCGGCGGCCTGGCCCATGCCTGGCTGCCCTGGCTGATGGGTGGCGGCCTGCTGGCCTGGCTGGTGCTTGCCTGGCGCGGCCGTGCGCAGCGCGGCCTGGCGCTGCCGCGCAAGGCCTGGGCCATCCCGGTCGTGCTGTTCGGCGCCCACTGGGGCAGCCAGCAACTGGCCCCTTCCGATGCCGACCAATGGCGGCAATACAACCTGGGCCATCAATTGCTGTCTGCCGGGGTGGGCCAGGTACAGCGCCAGGCCGATGAGTGGCTGGGCACTTCCAAGCCCTTCACCCCCCTGCCCAGCACCGGCCTGACGCAATCCGACCTGCACGGGCAACGCCTGCTGGACGGCCCGGGCCGTGCGCGCAATTTGCTGGTGATCACCCTGGAAGGCATCCCCGGCGCTTACCTGCGGCCCAACCGTCAGGCGTTGAACAGCCCCTTCGACGAAGAGCTCATGCCCAAGCTCAGCAGGTGGGCCGAGCGCGGCATGAATACCCCGGACTACGTACTGCACACACACCAGACCATTCGTGGGCTGTACGCCATGCTGTGTGGCGACTACGACAAGCTGGCCAACGGCACCCCCAAGGGCGTTGAGCTGCTGACCCAGAACGAACGTAACCAGGCCTGCCTGCCGGCGCAGTTGCGCCAGGCCGGGTTCACCACCCATTACCTCCAAGGTGCGGGCCTGCGCTTCATGGCCAAGGACCGCATCATGCCGCATGTCGGTTTCGAGGCTGTGCATGGCCTGGAGTGGTTTGCCAACAAGAACTACCTGGACTTCCCCTGGGGCAAGGATGACCGCGCATTCTTCGAGGGCGCATTGAGCTACGTGGGCCATTTGCAGCAGCAGGACAAACCCTGGATGCTTACGTTGCTGACCGTCGGTACCCACCAGCCCTATTCCGCGCCGGCCGAGTACCTCGAACGGTTCGACACGCCGAAACAGGCGGCAGTGGCCTACCTGGACGACGCGGTTGCGGCGTTCCTCGACAGCCTCGAACGCCAGGGTGTACTCAAGGACACGCTGGTGGTGCTGACCTCCGACGAGTCGCATGGCATCGACGGTGTGCGCCTGGCGTCCTCCTGGGGCTTCAACCTGACCCTGGCCCCGGAGCAGGCCCAATTGCCACGCCTCAAGCAAGGGACTTATGGCCACATCGACCTTGCCGCTTCACTGCTCGACTACTTCTCGCTGCCGATCCCCATGGCCCTGGGCGGTCGCTCGCTGTACCGCGACTACGACACCGGCCGCGAAATGATCGCCTACACCAACGGCATGCTGCGCTACCACAACGGCCAAGGGGTGTTTACCGAGTGCGATTTTCAACAACGGTGCCGGCGTTACGCCAGTGAGGGCTTCATCGCCGGGCAGGCCCGCTACCTTGGCAGCGGCGATAACCTGCTCGGGCAGCAGATCGGTGCCCTGGCCGGCGTGCTCGACCAGTCGCTGCTGCAGACGCCGCTGAACCTGCGCTACCAGTTTGGCGGCCCTGCGCCGATCAGGCTGCGCAAGCGCATTCAGGATGATTGGGCCGACAACCTGATCGGTGCCCAGTACCTGGAAATGCCAGGGGGCTCGCGTACCCGGGTACGCATCAAGGTCCGCTCGCTGGACCCAAGGCACGTGGCCTATATCCAGCTCAAGGCCAAGCAACTGGAACAGGACGTACCGCTGGGCCTGCCTGCCGAGGTGCAAGTCACCACCGATCAGCCACTGGAGATGGACTTCCGCTTCGACAACCCGACCGATCGCAAGGCGTTTTCCTTCCACTTGCTGGGTTATGGCGGCGGCCAGGTGGAAGTCAGCGACTTCAGCGTGATAACCGCGCTGCCTGGCGATGAAGAGGCAGCCGAGGAACTGGGTGACGAGCCTATCGCCCATTCTGGCTGAACAGGCGACAGCTCTGCGGTGCGTGGCACCGCCTACGCGGGTGTGCGCGGCGGTTTAACCGCGCACACCCAGCATTCCGCGTTCGACAATGAAATCGATCACTGCCTGTAGCCCCTCGCCTTTCTTCAGGTTGCTGAAGGTCCATGGGCGCTGTGGGCGCATGCGCTGGGTATCGCGCTCCATCACCTCCAGCGAAGCCCCCACATACGGTGCCAGGTCGGTCTTGTTGATCACCAGGAAGTCGGACTTGGTGATGCCCGGGCCACCCTTGCGCGGAATCTTCTCGCCCTCGGCTACGTCGATCACGTAGATGGTCAGGTCGGCCAGCTCCGGGCTGAATGTGGCGCTGAGGTTGTCACCGCCGCTTTCCACGAAAATGACTTCGAGGTTGCCGAACTTGCGCGCCAGCGCCTCGACCGCCGCCAGGTTCATGGAGGCGTCTTCGCGAATCGCCGTGTGCGGGCAGCCGCCGGTTTCCACCCCGACGATGCGCTCCGGCTCCAGCGCGCCGGCTTCGGTGAGGATGCGCTGGTCTTCCTTGGTGTAGATGTCGTTGGTGACCACGGCAATCTGGTAGTGATCGCGCATGGCTTTGCACAGGGCTTCGAGCAGTGCGGTCTTGCCGGAGCCGACCGGGCCGCCGACACCGACGCGCAGGGGTTGTTGATAGCTATGCATGCAGGCAGTCCTCAGGAACGGAACAAACGGGTGTATTGGGTTTCGTGACGCGATGAGGCAATGGCCAGCAACGGCAGGCCACCCCCGAGCTGGTCGTCGCCCAGGGTCAGGGCCTGGTCGATGGCTGCGGGCAAATCGGTGGCCAGGTCACGGAGCAGGGTCTGGGCCGCCTGCTGGCCGAACGGCACCAACTTGACGCCGGCCATGACCGCGCCCTCCAGCCAGGCAAAGCCATGCCCCAGGGCCAGTTGGCGCAAGGGGATGGCCCAGTGCACAGCCAACCAGGCCATGCCGCCCAACTGGGTCAGCTCGAGGCTGGTACGCCACGCCGGCGCCTGGCCCAGTTGCCAGCCGTCGAGTAGCCGTGCCAGGGCCGCCCCGCGCTGCTGTTCTTCCAGGCGCAGCTCGGCGGTTTCACGGTTGGCCAGCAAAAAGCGGCTCCAATGAGCGAAGGCCTGCGCATCCTCGGCCTGGCAGGCCTGGTACAAGCGGGCGAGCACCGGCCAGTCCAGGCCGACCAGGGTGTCGTGCAACTGCTCACGCTGCCACGCAGTGAACCCGTGCACATCCCTTACCCAGCCCGCCTCCACGGCCCACTCCAGGCCCTGTGAATAGGTGAAGCCACCTACCGGCAGGCCTGGGCTGGCCAGTTGCAGCAGGCGCAGCAACGCCAGATCGCTGTTCATCAGCCGGCCAGTACCAGCGCGGCGCCGGCCAGCAGGCCACCGCCGAAAGCTTTTTGCAGGCCAGCATGGCGGCGCAGCAGGCAACCGACCGCAAAGCCGGCGGCCAGCAACAGCCCGCTGACCGTGACAAAGCCGGCGCTGAACTGCCAGAACGCGCTTGGCGTGGCCTCGACGCCATGCGCCCAGCCATGGAACAGCGCGAACACCGGCATCGCCAAGGCCAGCAGCTGTTGCCGGCCAGGCAGCAGCACGGCACCTGCGGCCACCAGCAGCGACACAGCGATCAGCGTTTCCATGCCCAGCACGTCCCCGAACAGATGACCACATACCGCCCCGCCGAACATCGCGGCCAGGGTCGCCAGTGGCAAGGTCAGGTTGCGCCGGGTCAGCGCCGCCAGTACGCCGGTGCCCAGCAGCATCAGCAGGTGGTCGAGCCCGGTCAGCGGGTGCAGAAGGCCGTCATGCAAGGGGTTGCTGTCATGCCCGGGGTGGGCGAAAGCCGGCACGGCCAACATCAGCAGAAACAGGGCGAAAGTCTTTTTCATCGGTTGCTCCAGGGCAGTTCAGGAATGGGCAGGCAAGCGCACGAACGGGTGATCGTGGCCGTGAGCGTGGCTGTGGCTGTGTGGCGCACTTTGGTAGGCACCCGCTTCGGGCTCGAACGGGGCCTGCTCGGCCTCGACAGTCAGGCCCAGGCCACGCAGCATCTCGTCCAGCACATGGTCGTGCTGGAAGCGCAACAGGCCGGGCTCGATCTGCAGCGGGACATGGCGGTTGCCCAGGTGGTAGGCCGCGCGCGCCAGCAGGTGCGGGTCATCACAGCGCACGGTGGACACCGCCTCGGGCGCTGCCAGCACGCGGATCAGCTGGATGCCCTCGGCATCGGCCAACAGCTCGCCGCCACGCAGCAGGTGGCCACGCTCCAGCATCAGGCCGGCTTCGCGACCATCGTCCAGCGTCACCCGCAGGCGGCTCTTGATGCGGCTGTCCACATCGAGGGTGACGGTACCCGTGACAGCACGTGCGCCGGGTTCGGTAATCCGCTGGGTCAAGACAATCATCGGTGCTCCTTCAGAACAGGAAATAGCGCTGGGCCAGCGGCAGTTCACTGGCCGGTTCGCAGACCAGCAGCTCGCCATCGGCACGCACCTGGTAGGTTTGCGCGTCGACCTCGATCAGCGGTTGCAGGGTGTTGTGGACCATGTCCGGCTTGCGCACCCGGCGGCACCCGTCCACCACGCCGATCAGGCTGCGCAGGTTCAATTGCTCGACCAGGCCACGGTCCATGGCGGCCTTGGGCAGGAAGGTCATGCGCGTGGCATGGCGGGCTGCGCCCAACGCGCCGAACATCGGGCGGTAATGCACCGGCTGGGGCGTAGGGATGGACCCGTTGATATCGCCCATGGGCGCGGTGACGATCATGCCGCCCTTCAGTACCAAGGCGGGCTTGACCGCGAAAAATGCCGGCGACCACAGCACCAGGTCTGCCAGCTTGCCGACTTCGACCGAGCCCACCTCGTGGCCGATGCCATGGGTGAGCGCCGGGTTGATGGTGTATTTGGCGATGTAGCGCTTGACCCTGAAGTTGTCGCTGTAGTGGGTATCCGGTGCCAGTGGGCCACGGCGCAGCTTCATCTGGTGCGCCACCTGCCAGGTGCGCAGCACCACCTCGCCCACCCGGCCCATGGCCTGGGAGTCGGACGAGGTCATGGCGAAAGCGCCCATGTCGTGGAGGATGTCCTCGGCAGCGATGGTCTCACGGCGGATGCGCGACTCGGCAAACGCCACGTCCTCGGCAATGCTTGGGTCCAGGTGGTGGCAGACCATGAGCATGTCCAGGTGCTCGTCCACCGTGTTGATGGTGTACGGCAGTGTCGGGTTGGTCGAGGACGGCAGCACGTTGGCCTGCCCGGCCGCACGGATGATGTCGGGGGCATGGCCGCCACCGGCACCTTCGGTGTGGAAGGTGTGGATGGTGCGGTCACCGATCGCCGCCAGCGTGTCTTCGATACAGCCCGATTCGTTGAGTGTGTCGGTATGGATCGCCACCTGGATATCCATTTCTTCGGCTACGCCCAGGCAACAGTCGATGGCCGCCGGTGTCGAGCCCCAGTCCTCGTGCAGCTTGAGCCCGACCGCCCCGGCAGCGATCTGCTCGCGCAACGCTTCAGGGCGCGAGGCGTTGCCCTTGCCCAGCAAACCGATGTTGATCGGCAGGCTGTCGGCAGCCTGCAGCATGCGCGCCAGGTACCACGGGCCCGGGGTGCAGGTGGTGGCGTTGGTTCCGGTAGCCGGGCCAGTGCCGCCACCGATGAAGGTGGTTACGCCGCTGTTGAGCGCCTCGTCCACCTGCTGCGGGCAGATGAAATGGATGTGCGAGTCGACCCCCCCGGCAGTGACGATCTTGCCCTCGGCGGCGATCACTTCGGTGCCTGGCCCTACGGGTATGTTGACGCCGGGTTGCACGTCGGGGTTGCCGGCCTTGCCGATCACGGCAATACGCCCGTGCTTGATGCCGATATCGGCCTTGACGATACCCCAGTGGTCGATGATCAACGCGTTGGTCAACACCAGGTCCATGGCCTCGGCGGCCAGCATCTGGCCCTGCCCCATGCCATCGCGGATGACCTTGCCGCCGCCGAACTTCACTTCTTCGCCGTAAACGGTGTAGTCCTTCTCTACTTCGACCCACAACGCCGTGTCGGCCAAGCGCACACGGTCACCCACGGTAGGGCCGAACATGTCGGCATAGGCCTGGCGGGAAATTCGGCTCATGCCCTGCCCTCCAGTGCGCCCATCACCTTGCCCTGAAAGCCGTAGACTTCGCGCTTGCCAGCGTAGGCCACCAGTTGCACGGTACGGGCCTGGCCCGGCTCGAAGCGCACGGCAGTGCCGGCCGGGATATCCAGGCGAAAGCCCAGGGTTGGCCCGCGCTCGAACACCAGCGCCTCGTTGACTTCGTAGAAGTGGTAATGCGAGCCGACCTGCACCGGGCGGTCGCCATGGTTGGCTACGCTGACACTGACCGTGGCGCGGCCACTGTTCAATTCGATGTCGCCAGCGGCGACCTGGATTTCACCTGGGATCATGCGGCGTTCCTCGGCAGGTTCAGACGATCGGGTCATGCACGGTCACCAACTTGGTGCCATCCGGAAAGGTCGCTTCGACCTGTACGTCGTGAAGCATCTCGGCGATGCCAGGCATGACCTGGTCACGGCTCAACACCTCGCGGCCCATGCTCATCAGCTCAGCGACGGTGCGCCCATCACGGGCCCCTTCCAGCACGGCGGCGCTGATCAGCGCTACGGCCTCCGGGTAGTTGAGTTTCAGGCCACGGGCCAGGCGCCGTTCTGCCAACAAGGCGGCAGTGAACAGCAGCAGTTTGTCTTTCTCTCTTGGGGTCAGCTCCATGGCGCTCTCTCAGGTGGCCCAGATACGTGGCGGGCAGGCTGGCAGGCCGAGAACGGCCGGGCGCAGCACATGCCACAGGCGTTGCAGGGTGCGTTGCAAATGTTGGTTGTCATGGTCGAGCAGGCGGATCACCAGCAGCGAACCGAGCAGCGTCGCGCCCGCAGGAGTGCCCAGCTCATCGAGCATGGGCCTTACCTGCTCCAGCAATGCCTGATCGGCCGGCGCGGCACAGAAGGTGGCTAACAGTGGGTGGCCACCGAGCTTGCCCAGCTGGCCGCCTTCGATACGCAGGCGCTCATACAGGCCCGTTTCGCCGGCCAGGGTGATGTGCAACAGGCTGTCGAGGGCACCCTGGTCGAACCGTTCGAGCATCACCGGGCGGCCCAGGCACAGCGTTTCCCAGGCCAGCAACCGGGCGCCGGGCTCAAGGGTGAAATGGCTGGCGAGCCGGGCACGGGCACCGGAGAAGAAAATGCTGTCCTGAGGCAACCATTCCAGGGTGCTGCCAGCGGCCAGGTGGAAGCGCTGGGTCAGCCGTGCGGTCGGGCCTATGCTGCGGTAAAACTTGCTGGCACCGGGCATGGTCAGCAGGGCGTGGCTGCCAGCTTCCAGCTGAATGTCGAGCTCCAGGCGATCGCCGGCAACGATGCCACCCGGCGGGTGCAGTACATACACATGGCAGGGTGCACCTTCCGGGTAGAAGGGCCGCTGCACCAAAAGAGGTCCGAAATGTTTCCATGCACCAAGGCGGGTCGTGCCCGCACGCTGGACAAAGCGCAATTGCAGGTGGGCGCTCCAGCCTGCATCGTCTTGATGTTGTTCGATCTGCTCCGCGAGCGACATCCTGCGGCCCCTGAAAACCGTGGCCTGCTGGCCGGTAAGAGGGTCAGCGGCGGGCGCCGGTTAGGGCGCACGGCCTGACCACTCGATCAAATTCGCAGGCTGGATATAGCAGGTTGCGGGCCAACTCCGCAGGTGAAGGCAGATGAATTATTTTTACCGGTCGCTCCGCCAGCGGGCACCGCCGCGGGGGCCGCACAAAGCGGGGGCGCACCCAGGCCCTGTTTCGGTGCTGCCATTGCGCACGCTGGTCGGCACTCAGTAGTCGAAACGGTCTACCGCACGGCGGCGTTCGTTGTCGTCACGCCGGTCGTAGATCGCCGTGGTCTGGATGTTGGCATGGTGTGCCAGCTTCTGTGCAATCGACAGGTCGTGCTCCTCGATCACCCGGGTGATGAACGCGCGGCGGAAGTCGTGCGGCATGATCTTGACCCCCACCTGCGCGCCGCGCTGGCGGGCGATGTAGTAGATGGCATGCTTGGTGATACGCGCCCGGGTGATGTGGTTGCCGCGGCGGATGCGGTTGAACAGGAACGGGTCATCTTCGGCACCGGCCGGCAGGGCCTGGCGACGCAGGTCGAGCCACGCCTGCAGCTTCTCGAACGCCCAAGGCGGCGCGTACTTGATCAACTGGTGGTTGCCCTTACCCACCACTTGCAGGCTGCGCGCGGCGAAATCAACCTGGGCAAGGTCGATGTCGACCGATTCCGACTTGCGCATGCCTGTGCCATACAGCAAGGCAATGATCGCCGCATCGCGCACCCCTTGCGGCCGCGGGTCGGCAGCGCACACGTCCATCAGTTCGCGAATCAGGCTACGCCGCAGGTTGCGCCCGGGCGGCAGGCGGGTGCCGGTTGCCGGCTTGACCTCGCGGATGCGTAGCAACTGCTCGTGGTCGATCAGGCCCTGGCGCCAGGCCTCGTTCATCACCCCACGGATGGCGTTGACGTACAGCGAAGAGCTGTTCGGCGCGTAACCATCGGCCCGCAGGGCGGCCACCAGAGCGATCACATGGCCGGGCTCGAGCCGATGCCAGGGAACGTCGACGATATTGCAGTCGACGAACCCCAAGCGGTCGGCGGCGTCCTGAAGGATGTAGCGCATGGTTTGCTGGCTGGATGGGGCCAGGCGGGCCATGTACTGCAGCAGCGGATTTTTCGAGAGGTCGGACAAAACGTGAATCCTGTAGCGGGGCGTTGGCCGGCAGCACAGCGGGCCGACGCTGGAGCAGATCAAAACGGCATGCCAGCGAGTCTGCATGACAAACTAACGGTCGGGCCATTCTGGCCCAAGACAGTGCCATCACCTTGATATACAAGGACTTTGCATCAGGCATGGAAGGTGATCTTACCCCAATCGAGCCCCCTGAACGACCTTGGGCCTGCCTGCGCAGTGCCAGGTGCTGAACGCAGCGGTCAGGTACACTGCTCGCCTTGCGGCCACCAGCCCGGGAACATCTGCTGCACCCTCGGCTCGGCGAAACGCTCATCGATCAACACCAGTACACCACGGTCCTGGTCCCCCCGGATCACCCTCCCCGCTGCCTGGATCACTTTGCGCACCCCGGGGTAGAGATAGGCATAATCGAAACCCGCGCCAAATTGCCGACCCAGGCGCTGCTTGAACTGCTCGTTGACCGGGTTGACCTGGGGCAGCCCGAGCGTGGCGACGAAGGCGCCGATCAGGCGGGTGCCCGGCAAGTCCACCCCTTCACCGAACGCACCACCCAGCACGGCAAAGCCGATGCCTTGGCCGTCGGCGACAAAGCGGTCGAGGAACGCCTGCCGGGCCGCTTCGTCCATGCCCGGGGCCTGGGCCCACAATGGGATCTGCGCGTAGCGCTCGGCCAGCAGCCCGGCGACCTGCTGCAGGTACTCGAAACTGCTGAAGAACGCCAGGTAATTACCCGGCTGGCGCTCATACTGCCGGGCAATCAACTCTACGATCGGCGCCAGCGAAGCCTGCCGCTGCTGGTACCGGGTAGACACCTGGCTGGCAATGCGCACCTGCAGTTGTTCGGCACGAAACGGCGCTGCCACTTCCAGCCACGCCGTATCGGCCGGCATGCCCAGCAGGTCGCTGTAGAACTGCCGCGGGCTCAGCGTGGCAGAGAACAGGGTGACACTGCGCGCCGCGCGCATGCGCGGTGCCAGCAGCCGTGCCGGGGTGACATTGCGCAGGCACAAGGTCGCCAGCCGGCGCTTGCGCGGCCCTTGGCGCTGGCTGATATCGAACAGGAAATGCTCGTCGAACAGTTCGGCTACCCGGCTGAACTGCAAGGCCTGGTAGAAGAACTGCAGCACCTGCGGGTCGATGTGCGTGGGCGCCTGGTTCATCTGCTCCTGGATCAGCCCGATACACTGCTGCAGGGCGCGCAAAAGGTCATGCGGCAGCGCTTCGCTGGCCTGGTACGGTGCCCGTTGCTCTTTGTACAGGGCGTTCCACTGGCGGTTCAGGCGGTCCAGCGCACTGCCCAGCCCATGGGGTTTGCTTTGGCGCAACGCCAGCAACTGCCCCTGATCGAGGCTGGCGCTGTACATGCCCCGCCCGCGCTCGACCAGGTTGTGAGCCTCGTCGACCAGAACCGCGACCCGCCACTGGTTGAGCTGTGTCAGCCCGAACAGCAAGGCGTGGGCGTCGAAGTAATAGTTGTAATCGGCAACCAGAACGTCGGCCCAGCGGGCCATCTCCTGGCCCAGGTAGTAAGGGCACACCTGATGCGCCAAGGCCACTTCGCGCAGCTGGGTACGGTCCAGCATCGGCACGGCCGCGGCGGCCGTGCGCGCGGCCGGCAAGCGGTCGTAGAAGCCGGCCGCCAGCGGGCAGGACTCGCCATGGCAGGCTTTGTCCGGGTACTCGCAGGCTTTGTCGCGGGCGATCAGTTCCAGGGTGCGTAACCCAGGCTGGGTATCGCCCGTGGTGATCTGGCGCATGGCATCCAGGGCCAGCGCCCGGCCCGGGGTCTTGGCCGTGAGGAAGAACAGTTTGTCCAGTTGCTGGGGCACCATGGCTTTGAGCAACGGAAACAAGGTACCCAGGGTCTTGCCGATGCCGGTGCTGGCCTGGGCCATCAGGCAACGGCCAGTGCTCACCGCCTTGTACAGGGTTTCTGCCAGTTGCCGTTGGCCTTGGCGGAACGCTGGGTAGGGAAAACGCAGCGCCTGAAGGCCGTGGTCACGTTCGGAAAGGCGCTGCTGCTGGAAGCGGGCCCAGCCCAGAAAGCGCTGGCACTGGACCTGAAAGAATGCCTGCAACTCAGCGGCCGTGCAGTGCTCACTGAACAGGGTCTGGCTATCGCTGTCGACGTCCAGGTACACCAAAGCCACCTCGATGCTCGCCAGTTGCCGGGCCTGGCACATCAGCCAGCCGTACACCTTGGCCTGCGCCCAGTGCAGTTGGCGGTGGTTGGCCGGTTGCCGGGCCAGGTCGCCACGGTGGGTCTTGATCTCTTCCAGCCGGTTGCAGGCAGGGTCGTAACCGTCAGCACGCCCCCGCACCCGAAGGCCTTCGAACTGGCCCTCCAGGGTAATTTCCGACTCGTAGCCGGCCGCACGCCGGGCCACTACCCGCTGGTGGCCCTCGATGCCCTCCTGGGCGGTGGGCGACGGCGTGAAGCGCAGGTCGAGGTCGCCGACCTTGGCACTGAACTCGCACAAGGCACGCACCGCCACGCTGTAGCTCAAGCGGCGTCACTCCAGCGCACATGGCAGACCGCGACGGGCAGGCCGTGCTCCTGGCAGAACGCCAGCCAGCGCAACTGGTTGTCCTGCAGGCGGTCACCGGGGCCTTTGACCTCGACCATGCGATAACGCCCCTGCTCGGGCCAGAACTGGATAAGGTCGGGCATGCCCGCACGGTTGCTGCGAATGTCCTGCAGCAGGCGCACGAAGCAGTGCTTCAACTGCGCAGCCGGCAGGCAGGCCAGGGCCTGCTGCAGCAGCGCCTCGCTGAGCATCGACCAGAACACGAACGGTGACTGCAGCCCGTGTTTGGCTGCATAGCAATCCAGGATCGCCTGGTGGTGGCTACCATCGTCGAGCCGCGCCAGGCATTGCTCGAACAGGGCACTACGGCGCTGCTGGAAGTCGCTGTCGTGCAGGTCCTGCGGCGCGGCCTGGAACGGGTTGAAGAACGCGCCAGGCACAGGGGCGAAGATCGCCTCCCAGCACAGCAGGCCAAACAGGCTGTTGAACAGCGTGTTCTCCACATAGTGGGCTTGCCCGCCCTCGGCGGCCAGGTGCTGGCGCACGGCCTCTTCAACGCCTAGCGCGGCGTGCTCACGGGGCAATTCCAGTTCGATCAGTGCCAGCGGTGCCACGCGCTGGCGGCGCTGTGGCGGGCCACCGAGCTTGCGGGCCAGGCGTGGCAGCATACGCTCCAGCGCCTGGACCTCCAGTGCATTGGCCGGTGCCGCTGCCAGTTGCAACGCCAGGGCATGGGCCTGCGGCCAACGTTCGCTGCGCTCCAGCACCCGCACCTGGCGAATACGCGCCTGGGCATGGCTGCACTGCGCATAAACCGCCATGGCCTGGTCCCAGTCACCCAGGCGCTCGCATTGCTGGCCCAGGGCGAACTGCAATTGCGCACGGCGCCGGGCCAGCCAAGGGTTGTCGCAGTGCAGGTGCTGTATTGCCGTGATTACCGACTGAGGGTGTTCGCCCTGCTCCAGGCGCTCGGCACACTCATGCAGCACCATGGCCAGGTCGATATCGGCGCGTTGCTGCAGGGCACGCGAATCGGCGCTGAAGGGCACCTGCTCGTAGCGCAGCAGCCCCAGGTCGGCAAGCACGAACTCTGACCAGTCCTGGTAGAGGTTGCCGAAGAACAGCAGCCGCATGCGGTCGCAGAGCGGTTGCAGGCACCACTGCAAGATGCGCAACTCACTGCCCGGGTACCACTCGGCCAGAGACCGGGCGGCCAGTTGCAGCGGCTGCAGCTGGGCCAGCAAGTCATGCTTGGCGGCACGCGGGCGGCTCAATTGGGCGGCGAAACAGCACGCCAGTTCGTCTTTGCGCAGCAAGGCGAACAGTTGCTCCAAGTGCAGTTGCTCGGGCTCGCGGACCCAGCCCAGGGCCTTGAGTGGCTGCAGGGCCAGTTCGGTGTCGCCTATTTCCTCATAGACGAGGCGGTCGCTGCGAAACAGTTCGCCCTTGCGCATCACCATGCGCACCATCAAGGCCTGGGCTGGCGCGCTCAGTTGGCCGAAGGCATGGATGAACGCCAGTTCCTGTTCATCGAGCAGGTCCTGGTAGCGCTGTTCGACCCACAGCAGTACCTGGCGGAAGTTGTGCAGGTAATAGAACGGGTCGTCGACGGAGTGGGCAATCACGGACTGGGTCAGGTAGCGGGAACAAGGCACTGGTTATACATACAGACCCAGGGCCTGGCAAGTGCCGTGGGTCAGCTCGCCCCTGCAAGAACGGCTGCGAACGCGCCCTTGGACATGCAGTGCCCTATGATTCAGCGGGGAACCGCCGCACCCGCCTGCGGCGAAGTTCCAGGGCCTGTGCCAGGCGCTGCACGGCTTGTTGCAGGTCGCCTGGGCAGTCGCCCAGCCACATCAGCGCCAGGTGCTGCCGGTAGCGGCCGTGCAAGCTGAACTGTTCCCCCGGCAATGCATGCAATGCGCAACCTGCCAAGGCCGTGGCAATGGCATCCCAGGCCAGCGGCTGCTCGAAGCGCACCCACAGCATGGGCCCGCCTTGGGGGGGCTCCAGCACCACCCGCTGGGCAAACTGCGCGGTCAGCGCGCAGGCGAGGTTTTGCGTGCGCTGCTGCAGGTTGCTGCGCAACGCCACCAGTTGCGCTTCGATATCGCCCTTGGCCAACAGGTGGGCCAGCGCCAACAGCCGCAGCGGCGCAAGGCGGAACGCCCGCTCGGAGAACGCCTTGGCCAGGGCGGTATCCAGGCTCAGTACGTAGGCATACGGCGCTTCGGGCCCTACTGCAGCCTCGAACGCCCCCATGATCATCAACCTGCGCGGATCGACCCAATCGCGCAGGCGGGTCGCGGGTGGGCCGCTGTAGCAAAGCTCGCTGTCCAGGTCGTTCTCCAGTAGCCACACGCTGTGCTGGCTCAACAGCAGGCCAAGCTGCTGCTGGTAATGCAGGGAGACCAGCCGCCCTTGCGGCAGGCCAAGGCAGGACGGCATCACCAGCAGGCGGACCGGCTCGCAGCCCAACAGCCTGGCCACGGCCTGCAGGTCCGGGTTGCCACGTGGATCGGGTGGCACCTCCAACACCCGCATGCCAGCGCGCGCCAAAGCACGCAGCACGTGCCCGCAACAGGGCGACTGTACCAGCACCGTGGTGCCCCTTTGCAGGGCCAGCGCTGCAAGCAGCGTTTCCAGCAACGCCGGCACATCCGGGGCCAACTGAACGTCATCGGCCCGCCAGTACTGGCGCGAGCAACGGGTGTAACGCTCCGCCAGCGCGTCGCGCAGGCGCGCACTGCCCTGCACTTCCCAAGGGCCAGCGCCGCGCTCGCGCTGGCGGGCCAAGCGCCGCTCGTGGGTGAACAAGGCGCGCTCCAGCAACGGTTGTGCGAGCTGGGGCGTCTGCCGGGGCATGCCACATTGCTGCAGGTCAGCCAGGCGAACGAAATAGCCCGAGCGTGGCAGGCAGTGCACGCGGCCCTCCTCTTCCAGCAGGCTGTAGGCGCTCTGCACCGTTGCCAGCGATACCCGCAGCCGCCGCGACAGCTCACGCAAGGACGGCAGCCGGTTCGGACCACCAGCCGTCGCCTGGCCAATCAACGCTTCCAGGTAGCGGTAGACCCGCCGATAAGCGAACTCGCCGGCCGCTGTTCGCGCCATCAAGGTTGCCTCATGGGGCTGTGCCGCCGTTCAGCGGCGTGGCGCGGTAACAGCCGCAAGTGCGCGTCGCGGCGCGCCAACGCACTGAGCAGGCGCCACGCAGGTAGCGGCATCTTACCGCCGTAGACTGCCCGCAGTTGCGCCAGTGATAGCCCACTGGTGTTCACCAGCCAGGCTTTGACCGCCGCGGGGCAAGGTTTGCCTTGCATGGCCCGGTGCAGGTAAGGCAACGCCACCAGCATGTCGGCATGGCGAGCGCGCAGAAAACGCTCGAGGTTCTTGCCCTGCCTGGCGAACGGTTTGCACAGCAGGCATTCCAGTTGGGCCTGGCTGAGGCCATAGGCCTTGCCAAACTGCAGCACAGGTTCGTCGGCAGGCTTGCTGTCGCCCGGCGCCCCCGCCAGCCTCAAGGGCGGCCGGGTGGCTTGAGGCTCCAAGCTGCGGGCCCGCAGTTCCTGCAACTGGGCCAAGGCCAATGGGTCGACGAACGCGGCCAACGGCGAGCAGGCCGTCTCGCCCGCCGCGAAGTGCCAGCCCAGCATGGCATCCAACTGCTGCCCGCCCAGCAACGGCGGCAGCAGGTCATCAATGGCTATCAGCCGCACCGGCCCCCCCTTGAGCGCGGCCCCCGCAGGCTGATCCGCCGGGTTGCCGGGCGCCAGCCCCGTGGCCCCTTGCAAGCCCGCCAGGCCCTCGGCCAGCGTCGACAGGCAATGGTGCGCCAGGTAAGGGCCACGTTGCCCCGCCAGGCGCTGGCTACGCAGCGCCCACGCCAGGTAGCGGCGGCGCTGCCCTGCGGGCAAGGCGGTGACCATTGCGTCGGCGGGCGCCTGAGCCTGCAGCGCGAAGCTTACGGCCGCCGCCAGTTCCAGGTGCAGGCGGCTACCCAGCACCGCTTCTGGCCTGGCATCGACCAGGTGGCCAAACATCAGCAGCGCTTCCCTGGTCGGCAACCAGCGCTCGGACGCTAGACGGGGGCGGCAACTGAACGGCACCACTTCGCGCCCCTCGATCATTTGCAGTTGCACCCGCGGGTCATCCTGCATGAACAGCGCACTGAAGCCTCGATCGAGCCCTTGCAGCGTAGGGCTGCCGGCCACCGGCAAGCTCACCACCAGCACGCGCAGTTGAAAAGTAACCGGTGCACGCATGGCGATGCTCAGCTGCGCAGCACGCAACATCGCCAGCAGCCGCGCACCCTGGCGGTCACTGCCTTGCAATACCTGCAGGCGAAAGGTGCCGATATATTCAGGCCCGCCTGCGGCTACCAATAAACGTTGTATCAACAACTGCAAGGAGGCCCGTTGCGCCTGTGACATATGGGCGAGCAAGCGTTCGAGTACTTGCTGGTAGATATAATGCATTGCCTGGTCGTGAATAGCAGTCACGGATCACCTCACCACTTCAAGTCGCCGGCGCACGCCCAAGCAAGTTGTTCAGGCTTACACTGCGCCAGGCTTTTACAGAAGAAACTTCCTACAATTGAATAAAGTGACGTGAGCCTTCACTGTCGCCAGGCCATGGAGAAGAATTCACCCCTGCAATGCTCTGACTCAGGCCTAGCCGTACGCATCCGTTACTCCTTGCACAAAGTATCATTGCGCCATTATCGAGTGATGCGAAGCGAATTGAAGATACAGATCACGGTAAAAAAACCATTCAGCAAAGCGCCAAATTCACCTTGACCCTCGAACCACCCACATGCAACCGCAAATAATTGGCGGCATGTTTCCGGTGGCATTTAATGAATGCCTTATATGTAGTCCGCTTCGTCTTTTATTGTAGGAATATTCCCACTTTAACGATGACGTTACTTTATTCCGCGCACAAAAAACCCGGGGCTGGCCCGGGTTCACGGTGAACTGCAGCGGTCAATGCTGCGCCATATCCAACACCACGCGCCCACCGCAAGGGCACTGGTCCATGTAGCGATGCGCCTCCACCACCTGCTCGAACGGGTACACCTTGATGATCTGCGGGGTCAGCAACTGGTCGGCGGTGAACTGGTTGATGTCACGCAAGGCACGCTGCAGCGCCACCTGGTCCTGGCTGATACCCAGTTCCGGCTTGCCAGTGAAGTTACCGATGCAGTGCACGTAGAACTGGATGTTTTTCTGGAAGGCCGCGCAGGCTGGGAACGGCGTCTGGTTGCCGCCTTGCAGGCCATACAGTACCAGGCTGCCCCGCGGTGCCAGCACATCGCCCAGCAACGACATCTGCGGCCCGCCCATGCCGTCCAGAACCATGTCCACGCCGCGCCCGTCAGTGTACTTGCCAACCTGCATCAACAGGTCCTGCTCTTCGGTGACGATCACCTTGTCGGCGCCCAGGCCCAGCAGGTAGTCACGCTGCTCGGCATCCTTGGTGGCGGCGAACACTTTAAGCCCCAGCGCCTTGCCCAACTGCACGAAAGCGGGGCCAGCACAGTGGCTGGCGTCGGTGACCAGGGCAGTCTGCCCGGCCTTGGCCCGTGCCAGGTCCACGTAGGCGAAATAGGCAATCAGCAGCGGCGTATAGTGCACGCTGGCCTCGATCGGGGTAAGCACCTGCGGATAGCGTGTGATCGCGGTCCGTGGCAGGACGATGACATCCCCGTATACCGGGTGGTCATTGGCGCTGGTAGCGGGAAAACTGGCAACCCGGTCACCCACCGCAATGTCTTCGATCCCTTCACCGACCGCCGTCACCACACCGGCCATTTCATGGCCGATACCGGCCGGCAGGCGTGCCTGCGAGGGCGCCAGGTTCTGCCGCCAGAGCACGTCATACCAGCTGACGCCAACCGCCTCGACGCGAATTTGCACTTCGTCGGCAGCGGGAGACGGTTCGGCCTGCTCCTCGCAACGGAGCACATCGGCAGCGCCGAACTTGTGGAAACGGATCATGCGGGACATCGCAAACCTCGCCTTTGTGAACCTCTAATTACCACTGACTCTATCCGGGCTTTTGCTGTTAGACCACCAGTGGTCATTAATAGTCGACATGCCTGTCATCGATTGGGCACCTGACATTCCCTGCAATTGGCACCCGTAAACCCGTGCAGGGTAACAGCCTTTGGCCTTAAGATTCACCCCTGCCCCCCTTCAGGCGAAGCGCACCGATGAATCGAAACGACCTGCGTCGTGTAGACCTCAACTTGCTGATTGTGTTCGAAACGCTGATGCACGAGCGCAGCGTGACCCGTGCAGCGGAAAAACTGTTCCTGGGCCAGCCGGCCATCAGCGCGGCCTTGTCGCGCCTGCGCAACCTGTTCGACGACCCGCTATTCGTACGCACAGGCCGCAGCATGGAGCCCTCGGCACGGGCTCACGAGATCTTCGCGCTGCTGTCGCCCGCGCTGGATTCGATTTCCACCGCGGTCAGCCGCGCAGCCGAATTCGACCCTGCCACCAGCAATGCCGTATTCCGCATCGGCCTGTCGGACGACGCCGAGTTCGCCCTGCTGCCGCAACTGCTCAAGCGCATTCGCGCCGAGGCCCCTGGCATCGTGCTGGTGGTGCGCCGGGTGAACTACCTGCTGATGCCGACCCTGCTGGCCTCAGGGGAAATCTCGGTGGGCGTCAGTTACACCAGCGAACTGCCCGCCAACGCCAAGCGCAAGGTGCTGCGCCGCAGCGCGCCGAAACTGCTGCGCGCCGACAGCGTGCCTGGCAGCATCACCCTGGACGACTTCTGCGCGCGGCCACATGCATTGGTGTCGTTTGCCGGGGACTTGTCTGGCTTTATCGACGAGGCGCTTGACGAGCTGGGTCGCAAGCGCCATGTCGTGCTGGCGGTACCGCAATTCAACGGGTTGGGGAGCTTGCTGGCGGGGACCGATATCGTGGCGACGGTACCGGACTACACCGCCGATGCGCTGACGGCTGCCGGCGGGTTGCGGGCGGAGGACCTGCCGATACCGGTACGTAGTTTCGAGCTGCACATGGCCTGGCGTGGCGCGCAGGATAACGACCCGGCGGAGCGCTGGCTGCGGTCACGGATACAGATGTTCTTCGGCGACCCTGACAGTCTTTAAGGGCTTTGCGCATGCTTTTTAGCTGATCAATTCTGCGTTTTCCTAGCCTAAAAGTGCCATTTACTTCCAGCTCATTGCTACATTTGGGGCATATTTGAGGGCATGCTTCTGATGGCTTGAAGAGGATGCCCCCAACCGTCATTGCTGTCCTGTAGCGGCGGCCTGCAAACTGACAAGCATCTGGGCATTATCCTGACCATCACATCGTCGCGATGACAGTCTGCATTTACCGCCGTAACGGAGAAAAGCAAGGCGCGCTAGCCTGTAAATTCGCCAACACTTCCTCATACTCCAAATCTCCCTCAGCCTCTCGTGCAGGGATCACCTCGCCATGTAACTGAGCACGCAGGTCATCCCAACGGTCCAATAAAACCTTCCAGTTATGTTCATCGTAGGTCCCTCGGAAGATCACCGGATGCACATCAATGCGTGGTAGCTTCGCCGCTGGAGTATTCCGTTCCAACGCTTCGTCCAGTTGGCGGCTCCAGTGACTACCCACCCGATCGACCCGGCCGATCTGCTGCTCGACCACGCCGGGGTTCCATTCCGGGTGCATGAGAATCACTGTGCGGCAGGCTAGGTGCAGGTTGAGACCTTCGCGACCCACGGCCGACTGGGCCACCAGCACCCGGGGGAAACTGTCGAGGCGATTGAAGGACATCTGCAACAGGCGGCGGGTGGATTGCTCGGTGCCGCCAGACATCAAGCGGGCGAAGCCACCCTCTTGGTGGGCATATTCTTCCTGCAGGCGTACCAGAAGCGGCTCCCATTGCAAGGCCACTTCGTCGTGGGCGATGTCGCTGTCGTCCGCATACCGGTCGCTGGCGGCCTCCAGTAAATGGCGGAAGGCCGCGCAGACATGCTCGGGGGTCGGTGATCCGGCCTGATCGCCAGTCAGGCCGAGGATCGCCCGGGTGAACAGCGCCACGGGATGCTTCTCGGCTGCATCAGCCAGGTCCTTGTTGAGTTCGGCGTCCCTGAGGCATCCAAACATGGCCCGGGGCAGTTGCTCGTGCTGGCCCAGCCCCGCATCCAGCCACTCCAGCAGACGCCGGCGCAGTTGCTCACGGCGCGCGCCCTGGCTGTTGTACTGGCGGGACAACAGGTCGGGGATCGCGGCAAGGTCCAGAGGGGACTGCAACTGGCGATGGGCAACCTGTACCGCGGCCCACTCGGAATGATCATCCGTATCATCGGCGCGGATAACGCTCTGCGGCCAGTACGCACCGGCGTCCAGCCTGCGCAGCATTTCCCGGGCGTTGAGCAAGCGTACCAAGGCGCGCATGGGCGCGGTGAAGCGACCGAACACCAGGACCTTCTCCTTGCGCTCATGCACCGCTTCGATGGCGCTGATCGTGGCCAGGATCGCAGGATGCTCGAACAGGTGATGAGGCCGCTGGAACGCCTGTGCAGCGATTTTCAACCACCATTGCACGCGCTGCTGGCGCTTTTCATCGAGCGGATTAAGTGGATCGTCCGGCGTCGATGCGGACGGTTCCACGGGTTCGTTGATCTGCCCGAGCAGGTCGGCGATCCCGTGACCGTTGGCCAGGGTCAGGCGCAGGCGCTTGGCCCTGGCGTTTTCCTCCAGCCGCGACGCCACCGAGAGCGCCTCGGTCGCGCAAACGGCCTGACGCCAGGGTAGCGCCAGGCGCTGGACATCCACGCTGACCGGCTCGCGGGTATTGCGATGGCTCTCCCCACGGGTGCGCTCGGTGAAGCGCAGGACGTCAGCGTCTTCGCGCTTGTCCCGGCGCAGTAGATAGGGGCAGAGCATGGTCTGGAAGGCGCTGGCCGCCGCCTCATAACGATGCCGTGCAGTATCGCTTGAGCGCCAGTGGATGCGCAGGTGACGGATGGCCTGGTCAAAGTCGTCGATCACCGGCTGAAGTTGGTCGCACACGGCTTCGTCCAGCCCCAGCCGCTCGAAGGTCTGCCTCCACTGCTGGACGTCCAATTCCACGGGGGTCGCAGTCAGGCAAAGGCGTCGGCATTGCGCCGCGCTGGAGAGCATACCGAGCAAGCGGCTGAGGCCGCCGTCGCTACCGCGACCTTTATGGGCTTCGTCGATCACTACCAGATCGAACGCACCCAGGCCAATCCCGACGGTCTGCTCTAGCCAGCTTCGATAGAGGCTGCCGTTGCCGTAGTCGGTATAGACGTCCGGGTGAGGCCAAGGGTGCTGTGCAGTGACGTCGCTCAACCAGGTGCTGGCGGGTTGCCGGGGATTTTCCCGGAGCGCATCGACGATACTGACTGCGGCACTGGTGATCCACTCATCGTATTCGCCCGAGTGCAGATAACCATTCGGATACCGGGCTGCGGTTGCCTTGCGCCACTGCGCAAAAACCTCGGGCACCAACTCCCTGCGCCAGCGCCGGGTACCCTCCCCCAGGCGCCAATTGGCGAAGGCATGGGACAGCAGCACCGTCGGCACTTCGAACCACGGGGTCTGCTCGCTGACCTCGGCGGCCCCCCAGGCTTCGAAATAACCCAGCAGCCCGCGAAGCATATCGGGCACGGCGACACCGCCGCGTTTCAACTCGTCCTGCCACTGATAGCCCAACCCCGGCGGCGCAATGATCGCAGCGCGGCCTCCGGCCTCGTTGACTGCGCCAATCAGTTCGACGGCGATACGGGTCTTACCCATTCCCACTTCGTCAGCCAGCACGACACCGTGTTCGCCGATGCGCTCGGCCAGCGCAAGCACGCTGGCGCGCTGGCCCTTGTTCAGGTGCGCAACCGCCTCACCCTTTTCGCCCGCCAACTGCTCTTGCTCCGCCACCCGCCTGCGCAGGGCCGCCGAAACCTTCGCCCAGCTGAAGCCCGTCCGTGTCATATCGCAGCCCCCAGGGGAAATGCACTGCCGAGCTTCCAATGAGCTTCGATGGTGCTTAGTGCCATCTCGTAGCGCTGACCTTCCGGGCCATCCGCCATTTCCGCGAAATCTGGCCTGAATGCCGGTTGACGCAGCGCGTGAAGAGGATTGAGCTCAAGTGCCATGAACTGCTGCAACAGCTCGCAGCCGGCAGCCTGGCTGAGGGACTGCTCCAGGCGGGCACACCACAGCGGCCAGTCCCGAGGCTCTAGGGCGGTCTGTTTTGCGGCGATGCTTTCGATCAGTTCCATCATCTGCCGGATCGGGTAGCGCGCTGCCTCCCCCGCAGATGCTCGGCTGCCCTTCCGCTCAGGCGGGTCCTGGAAGGGATCAAACGCATTGGGCAATTCGTCTTCGCTGGGGGCGTGTGGGAATCCGTCGAGCTGCAGCCAGGCGTCCTCCAGGCTGATGTCCAGCAAGCCGGTGGCGGCCAAACGGCCGAATCCGTCGAGCACCGGCACCACGGCAGTCCGGGTCGCCCCCGCGTCCTGCCATGCGACCCGCACCTGCCGGGGTTGCGGCCCGGACCAGGCGAAGCCCTCTCCCTCGACCCAGGAACACACCTGCTCCGAAGTGTCCAGCAGCGAGCAAGCCGGCTGCGCAAGCGCGTCGGCGCTCAACCAGCCGTGCTCCGGCGTCTCTGCATCCCGCCAGACGAGATAGGCCACAGGGGCCGCGGCGAATACCTCGTCGCCCACTTCGAGGTCCTGGCCCTGGCGCAGGTTCTCGGGGGCACACTCCTGATCCCATTGGATCGGCAGTCGATAGCCGATCGCTTGCGGGTCGGCGACGCCCGGCTTTGCCGGATACCAGTTCATCGATTCAGGGGCGAAGACCACACCTGCCTCCAGGTTGCCTTTCAAGCGCCCCATCTGCAGGGTGAAGCCCTGTCGGGTCAGGTTGCCCGAGCCTAGGTAAAGCCAGGGGCTGGCGGTTTTTCCCGAGTGGCCGACCTCGCTGGCGCTGAAGATGAACTTGGCGTGCAAGGTGCGCTGGGGCTGCTCAGCAAACCAGGCCGGCTGGACCGCAGGTTTTACGTTGATGCCTGCCGCCGTCAATAGAGGGACGGAATCAGCGATGCCCTGACAGCTCGCCTCGTTGACGAACAGGTCCACGCAGCTGCTCGCCGTCAACAGACGGGGCTCACCCTCTTCACCGCGCAGGCGCCGGACGATGCTCAGCGGGACCGATGACTGATCGTCGGCCAAGGACGATTCATAAAAACCCGAGCCCATGGCCAGGTAGTTCCGCGCGCTGCCACGGCCCGAGGCATGCAGCACCTTGGCTGGCAACTGGTCGAGCAGGGACTTCTTGCGGTTATGGAAGAAGCGCGGGATTAAGTTGGCTGCCCAGGGCTTGACCTGCTTGAGCAGACACTCGTCCAGTTGCGCCACGGCAGCGGTCGTCAGCGGATTGGCCTGCAGCGCACGCCGGTCGTAATGGGTGCGAAGCCAATCCAGCAGTACCCAGGCGCTATTGATGTCCGCGCACGCCTGGCGGGTGGCGTCAGATGGCGACAACAGATCATCGCTATACAAGTCCAGGCACCAGACCAGGTCGAGGCTCTGCTCCAGGGTCTGTCGCGTCCAGTTGCCGGTGGACACCAGCAGGCGCAGGCACCAGGCACCGCTGGTGTCCTTACTGCGAAACGCCAGCAGCGCCACCTTGGCGTGCATCAGGTTGAACGGCAGCTTGCCGTTGGCCCACGGCAGGTGCAACAGGCCCGGCACCCCGATGGGGTCGATCTGGACCGCACGCGGGTCCAGCATCAGCGCCAGAAACGTCTGCCCGGCGTAGGCACGCTGATTGGCCTGCTGGTAGGTGAAACGCTCAAGGGCCTCGTTGAGGAAACCCTCGTCCGCGGAAAAACCGCACAGCCAGCCGAACTGACCGGTGAAACCCTCCGGCGCCTCGAAGTGCCGTACGAGAGAAGCAGGCACCTGGCTCATGGATTCACCTCTTCGATGGCAGTGCTCGGTTTCGCTGAAGTGCTGACCTGCGCCAGGCCCTGGAGATCCAGGTCCAGACGCCGCAGGCGCTCAACACGGTGGGAGATCCATGCGGGCAGCGCTGCATGGGCTGGCGCCTCGGTGACCTCCTCGATCACCTGGTCGCCGTCGATTGGCGCGCCCTGGTGGAGAAACGCAGAGCCGGGCACAACATCCCGGCCGCGCAGACGCAACACCCGGTCGTCGCGGCGGACCAAGTAGCTCAGCAGGTCCGCATCGTCGGGGTCTGCGCATTCGCGGCAGAAGGCCTCGGCCACGGTGTTTGTCTGTTGCGCCAACGGATTATCAAGGAACAGGCGGGCCAGTTGCCGCAGGTGATCGAGGCGCGTGGCGATACGCTCGGGCAGGACACTGCCCAACCTGAAGCGCAGCGTGCTCAGTACTGCCAGATGCTGCTCCAGTGCGTTGAGCGCATCGTAGGCCGCATCCTGGACCTGGAAGAACAACGCGCCGTAGTGTAGGTCGTTCCAGTGCTCGGGGTCGATGGCATCAGGTCGCAAGTGCCAGTCGAACGCCCCCGCCGGCTCGGAGTGACGGGCGGCCAGCCAGCGACGGATGGCGACGCGGCGCTCCCCACCGCCTGCGCCGCTGTCGATACGCCGCGACAGCAACACACGAGCGGCTACGGGCAACCCGTGCAGCGGTGAAAGTAGCTGCCGGACGCCAGGTTTCAGGTCGCCCACAGCGCGGCCTTTCAGCGCCCATTGCACCAGGGTCTCCAGCAGCGCGCCGTCATCCTCGCAGCAGGCATTGATGAACTCCCGGCCAAAGCCCGTACAGGCAAAGGCATTGAAGCGTTCGCCCTGGGCACGCACCAGCCCAAGGGCCAGCAAGGCCTGGCCGGAGCCCATGCGCATCGGCTGGCTGACATAGAAGCCGGGCTTGCACAGGGTCTTGAAGTCAAAACCGGCCTTGCCGCGCAATTTCTCCGATCCGCGGACCCGGCTATCACCCTGGCCGTTGTAGTGGGTGAGTGCGAAATAGCAGCCCAAGGCTTCCACGGCATTGGCCACGGCGATATTCGAGTGCATCATTCCGTGCCGGCGCAGGCCCTGGGCTAGGGCAACACCCAAGGTCGCCAGCAGCAATTGCTTGGCGTACCAGACAGCGCCCATGCCGGGCACGGCCCGCTCGTTGTAATCGCGCACCGCCGCGCCGATATCGAGTGTGCGGGTGCGTCGCTCGCTACCCACGTGATCCGGGCCGCACAGCCCCCAGGTCATGGTCATGACGCTATCCTCTTCATCCGTGGAAAGATCGGTATTGGTGCTGGCACAAGGCCGCTGACGATAGCAAAATGCCGCAATCGCAACCAGATCGCAGGGAGGCCCACGTCATGACCGGCTGCAGCCGCCACGTTCCCCTACGCCCATGAACTTATTTGATAAACGCAAGGATTCGTGTCGACCATGCTGAACACCCAGCGGACCTACCTCGCCTAACCGCTACAGCAAAATCACGCTCATATCGTATCTGTCATATGGAACCGGGACGTCATGTCTTGGGAAGGGTTGATTAGAAGGAATTAATCGATGCAAAGGAACGATGCTGAAAAACTCTTAAAAGTCGCCATCGACAACCAGGCTGCTGTATTCAGGGACGGCCAATGGGAGGCAATTGATGCCTTGATTAACCACCGCCAAAAGCTGCTGGTCGTTCAGCGCACCGGCTGGGGCAAAAGCTCTGTGTACTTCATCAGTACTCGAATACTGCGCGATCGCGGGCAAGGCCCGACGATCATTATCTCCCCTTTGCTAGCTTTGATGCGCAACCAGATCGAGGCGGCTCGCCGAATCGGTGTAAATGCCGTCACCATCAATTCAACCAACACCCAGCAATGGGAACAGGCCCGCCAGGACGTACTCGCCAACCGGGTGGACTGCTTGCTGATCTCGCCGGAGCGACTGGCAAACGACGACTTTATGGAAGACATTCTGCAGCCCATCGCAGATCGTATCGGCTTGATGGTCATCGACGAAGCACACTGTATTTCCGACTGGGGGCATGATTTCCGGCCCGATTACCGACGCATAGTCAACATTCTGCGTTTCCTACCTGCCAACACGCCACTTTTGGGCACGACTGCGACGGCAAACACGCGGGTGGTGAACGATATCCGCGCCCAGTTTGGTGATATCCACATCGTCCGAGGACCCCTGACACGTGAAAGCTTGTCGCTGCAAAACTTGATCATGCCGGATCAAGCTAGCCGTCTGGCCTGGCTCGCCCAGACCATCCCAACCTTACCGGGGACGGGCATTGTTTATGCGCTCACCCAGCGCGATACTGAGCAAGTCGCGCGCTGGCTTCGTGCTAATGGAATCAATGCCGCGCCCTATCACAGCGACGTAGCCAACTCCGACTTTGCCAATAGCGATCAATATCGCCAATACCTGGAAGACCAACTGCTTGCCAACAATCTCAAGGTACTCGTGGCGACCACTGCGCTGGGTATGGGCTATGACAAACCCGATCTGGGCTTCGTCATTCACTACCAAGCGCCGAGTTCAATTGTCGCGTACTACCAACAGGTCGGCCGAGCAGGACGGGCGATCGATCATTCTCTAGGCTTGCTGATGTCCGGGGAAGAAGACGAACAGATTCATGATTTTTTCAGGCGCGCAGCTTTCCCACCGCCTAGGCAAGTCAACCATTTACTCCGTGTATTGGCTCAGTCCAATGGGCTGACGATTCGTGAGCTGGAGGAGCACAGCAATCTTTCCCACGGGCAGATAGAAAAAATCCTCAAGCTTCTGAGCGTCGAAAGCCCGGCGCCGCTCATCAAGCACGAAAGCAAGTGGGTGCGTACCCCAGTCCACTACGAATTGGATGAGAACCGTATCAACAGGCTGACCGAGCTTCGGGAACATGAATGGCAACAGGTTCAGGCATACTTGAGTGAACCTGGCTGCCTGATGGCGTTCCTACGACACGCATTGGATGACCCTGAAGATGATGCTTGCGGGAAGTGTGAGCGCTGCCTGGGCAGGGAGCTAGTATCAAGTCAGGTAGACCGCCGACTGGTGCATCAAGCGGCAACCTTCATTCGGCATGCCGAGTTTCCGATCAAGCCCAAAAAACAGATCGCCAAGGGAGGCTTTGAGCACTACGGCTTCCCGACCAACTTACCTGCCAACCTTCAGGCAACGGAAGGTCGAGTACTATCACAATGGCGTGATGGAGGGTGGGGAGAATTGGCGGCTAACGGTAAGGAACGTGGCTACTTTGACGATGCTCTGGTTACCGCCATGGCTGAGATGATCCAGTCTCGCTGGCAGCCCAATCCCAAACCTACCTGGTTGTGCTGCGTGCCGTCGTTGGGGCATCCAACGTTGGTACCTGACTTTGCTCAGCGCTTGGCGAATACGCTAGAAATTCCCTTCGTCAACTGTGTGACCAAGGTGAAAGAAAACGAGCCACAAAAGTGGCAGAACAATCGCTTCCATCAGTGCCGTAACCTAGATGGTGTGTTCGCGGTAAATGCGAGCATTCCCGCCGGCCCGGTGCTGCTGGTTGATGACATGATCGACTCAGGCTGGACGATGACCGTCATTGCAGCACTGCTTAAGCAAGCGGGCAGCGACCTAGTCTATCCGCTGGCAATCTCATCTACGGCAAGCAACGCATGATAAATACCAATACTCAGTCGATCCTCCTGTTGACGTCTTACTTCTCAAAATCTGTCGGTGGCGCCAAACCGCTCTCCCCAACGGAATGGGGACGATTTGCTCAATGGCTCAACGCTCATGGGAAGACGCCTGCAGAGTTGGTGACGGCTGATCCACACGTGGTGCTTGAGGGGTGGCAGGATGACAAAATACCGCTGAGCCGCGTTGAGCAGTTGCTTGAGCGCGGCCATGCGCTGGCATTGGCACTGGAGAAGTGGAACCGGGCTGGATTGTGGGTGCTGACTCGATCTGACTCCGACTATCCGAAGGCGCTCAAGCACCATCTACGTAACACCGCGCCGCCAGTACTCTTCGGCTGTGGAAATCCGCGACTGCTCAATCAACGCGGTATCAGTGTCGTCGGAGCGCGCAAGGCGGATGATGCCGACCTTGCCTACGCCTCCTCTCTTGGTGAGAGGATCGCGATGGCCGGAATGACCGTCGTCTCAGGTGGCGCGCGGGGCGTCGATGAGGCTGCGATGCAGGGCGGATTGAAACAGGAAGGAACCGTCATCGGCATTATGGCAGATAGCCTGTTATCGGCAGCGCTATCCAGCAAATGGCGCGGTGGGCTGATGAACAACAACCTAGTGCTGGTTTCACCATTTTTCCCAGAGGCAGGATTCAACGCCGGCAACGCGATGGCCCGGAACAAATACATTTATTGTATGAGCCACGCCGCAGTGGTGGTTCGCTCCGAAACCAAAGGCGGAACTTGGAACGGTGCTATCGAAAACCTGAAAAAAGGTTGGGTTCCCTTGTGGGTAAAGCAGGATGCAAATCCGGAATCTGGAAATTTCGCGTTGGTGTCGCAAGGCGCGCAATGGCTGGAGTCTTCAGCGGCGCATGTCGATGTCCACAGGCTGAACGCCCAAGCTAAGTCCGAGCCTGAACCAGACCTCGTCTCCGGGTCAGCACCTGCCGACCATAGCGTTTTGAGCACGGAGGAAGAGACCGCCAAAACGGCTCCCGTTGAGGGCGACACGATACAGCATCCCCCCACCAGAGAGGGTCTGATCAATGAAGACTCGAGCTTGGCCTCAACTCAGGCTACCGACGTTGGTGAGCTGAGTTTTTATCAACTCTTTCTGCGAAAAATGGCATATCTAAACAGCCCTGCAACCGCCGATGAGCTGAGCGAGCGCTGGAGCATTTCCAAGAAACAGATCAGCGAATGGCTCAAACAATCAGTCGATGAGGGTCGAGTTCAAAAGCTGACTAAGCCGGTGCGCTTCCAGTCGTTGGAACGTGGGAAATCTGAGGACATCCCCGCAGAAAACGCGGGCCAAGTGACCGATGGACAGATGGGATTCAAAATGGATTGATCGTCCACTCTACGCGCCATTGAGACAACTGCCACACGCTGTCGGATCGATTCCTTGCATCCTGAGACCGCCTCAGGAGCTTTTTCTGTATGAGGGCACAGGCATACTGATCTAGTTTGAACTGGGTATCAATGCGCTGAGACGCTCAGCCTCCAGTACAAGACGTAACCGAATGTCATGCGCACAGGGACAGGTAATATGGCTTCGATTCAGGTGGATGGTGAGGACAAAACCGCAAAGATCAGTGACTGGACGATCGGCTGGAGCGAAAAGTACGAAGCGTTGGCGCTGACCTGTCATTTCCCATCCAGTAAAAAGTACACCCGTCCGCTGAATAACTGCCGAGTCTCACCTTCCCGCGAGTTGAACAATGTACTCCTGACCAAACCTGGCAGCATGATCGTCAAACCCATCGACAAAGCGGTGATCTACGACGAGCGCTATGCGGTAGTGCACTATCCGGGCGGTACCAGGCCCTACGTTCACAAGATGGACGGCATCGTCTTGATCGAGCCTACCTCGATCAAGAACACGTCTGTCTTCGGTTATTTCATTGCGATTGCGAAAGGCCGATGCGCTGAAGCGCGATCAGAGGAAGATCGTGCCATTGCCAAAAATGTCGTGACTCAGCTTGGACAACTGCCAGCTCTCGCCAGCACTGCCTTGCAAGCCTATTGCACCGGGCGCAATGGAACGCTCGCACCAAGTCAGGGGCTCATCTATCCATTCGGTCTGAACGAAAGCCAGCATCAGGCCGTCGAGCGGGCATTCAGTGCGCAAATCAGCGTGATCGAAGGCCCACCGGGAACCGGCAAGACGCAGACCATTCTCAACATCATCGCCAACATCCTATTGCGCGGGCAGAGGGTTGCGGTGGTGTCCAACAACAATGCGGCCGTGGCAAACGTCTACGAGAAACTGGAAAAATGCGGCCTGGGCCACCTGGTTGCCAAACTTGGCAATGAGAAAAACCGCGAAGCGTTCTTCGACGATTTACCTGCATGGCCACCCAGCGTGGCTGGGCCGGCGCCGTCTCTGGAAGAGATCCAGGGCTTGCTGACCCGTTTGAAGCAGCATCTGGCAGACCACAACCGGGCGGCACAACTGCAGATTGAAATGGACGAGCTGGTCATCGAGCGGCGCTATCTGCAACAGTGGCAGGCAGAAAACGGTGTGCAGGTTATGCCGCTGGACAAGTACAGGCTGACCCCGCGCAAGACTGCCGACCTTATGGCCTACCTATCGCACCTGGGCGAGCGACGTGTGAAGCTCAAGGATCGCATCGAGCTGCTGTTGCAATTCCGAGTCTTTCGCACCAAGCCTTTCACCGAAGGCGAGGCACGCATGGCCGCGTTCCATGCACTGCAGATGCACTACTACGACAGGTCGTTACAGGATAAGGAAACCGAGCTGCTGGCGTGCCGCGAAACGTTGGCGCGTGCAAACTTCCCGACCCTACTCAAAGAACTGACAACGGCATCGATGCACCACCTGAAACAGCATGTGCAAGGCCAGATTCCGCCGCAATCCAGCTTCGATATGAAAAGCTACCGCAGGGAGTTTGATGCCTTCATGCAACGTTTTCCTATCCTGGCCAGCGGCACGCACTCGATCGTCAATTCGATCGCGCCAGGGGCGGTTCTCGACTACGTGATCATCGATGAAGCGTCGTTGCAGGACATAGTACCGGGCATCCTGCCGCTGGGCTGCGCCAAGAACCTGATCGTTGTCGGCGACAACCGCCAGTTGCCGCACATCCCCGTGAAACTGGGGCTGCCGGCGCCGGCCGCGGCCTACGACTGCGAGCAATACAGTCTGCTGGATTCGTGCATTGCCGTGTTCCAGGAGGCGCTGCCAAGGACGCTGCTGAAGGAGCATTACCGCTGCCACCCCAAGATCATCCAGTTCTGCAATCAGCAATTCTATGACAACGCACTGGTGCCGATGACCGTAAACAACGGCGACGAGCCCCTACGTCTTGTGGTGACAGCCAAAGGCAACCACGCACGCAAGAACACCAACCTTCGGGAGTTGGACTCCTTGTTGAAAGTGCTCGAAGACGAGAGGCAGTCCGTTGCAATGGACGGTGAAGGCCGCGGTTACATCGCCCCGTTCCGGGCACAGGTCGAACTCTGCGATAAGCACCTGCCAGCGGACTTCATCAAGGACACGGTGCACAAGTTCCAGGGGCGCGAGTGCGACGAGATCGTCTTTTCCACCGTGCTGGACAAGAAGCGCAGCAACCAGGCGCAAAGGCGTCTGGATTTCGTCGACGACCCACGCATGATCAACGTGGCAGTGTCGCGGGCAAAACATCGCTTCACCCTTGTGACCGGTGACGAGGTTTTCACCGAGAACAATGGCCACATCGCCGCGCTGATCCGCTATATCAGTTACTACGCGCAGGATGAGCAGATCGTCCGTGCGCCAGTGGTGTCGGCATTCGACTTGTTGTACCACGAGTACGACCAGTCACTGGAACGCCTCAAGGCCCGTCTGCGGCCCGAAGACTCACGCTACAAGTCGGAGCAGATCGTGGCGCAACTGCTTCGCGAAGCGCTTTCAGCGCCAGCCTGCCATGCACTGACGTACCATACGCAGGTCCACCTGGATAAGCTCGTATCGACGGGCAAGTTCGAGTGGACGCAAGCCCAGCGGGCTTTCATGCGCCGCGCCAGTTGCGATTTCGTACTTTATTTTAAAGTTGGCAAGACCCCAGTTGGCGTGATCGAGGTCGATGGCGGGTATCACGATCACCCTGTGCAGGCCGCTCGGGACGTCATGAAGAATGAGATTCTGGCCGCCTGCGGTCTTCCTATCATCCGGCTGCGGACGGTGGAGTGTGATATTGAGCGCAGAATTGAGGCGTTTCTCGCGCGGTGGGCCACACCTGCTCTGGGCGATTAAGCGACACGGGGCTGCTACGGGCAGTTGCACCGGCGCGGCAGGGCTACTATTGAGCCGGATGCACCGCTTGCAGGTGGTTGGAAAAACCCTCCTCAGTTTCACAACGCCAAGTCGCCCACAGCTTGCACCCTCGCTCATCCCCCATGTCCAACTCAAACGCCAACCAGTTGCGCGCCGGCATCACATAGCGGTTGAAACCCGGGAACAGCATCATTTCGACACAGTGTTGCACGTCAATGGACTGCACTTTGCCAGCAGTATGATTCAGCAACTGAAGAAACAGCCGTTCAGCCACGCCAATCAATGACGGATGCACCACGCCTGAAGAAGTGAATTGCTGAATCTGCGCCCAGTTTGATGTCGGTGGGATATCCCGACGATAGCAACTGCCCCAGGCGGCGACATGCACATCACCGGATGCAATGGAGACCCGCAGCATTCTCTGCTCAGCGATACGGGTCAGCGACTCCAGCAATCGCTTGCGCTCCCCTTCGTGGTCACCGTGCGACCAGTGGTCTTTGAGGTCATCCGCATTGCTGTCGAGCACATGGTCTTGGCCAAACGTATCGAGTAGACCTTCAGCCAGGGACAGCTTGGGGTGCGCGACAGGGACGGAGGACATGAAGATCAAATGCTGACATTTGCTCCCAGGATGAACGGGCTCACCGTCACGCAGCGTATTCAGCCAAGCCTGCATGGCACTCCATGTATCGGCGCCCATAACCTGCGTGCGTGAACGCTCCGAGCGTAGATCAGCTACGAACAACGACACGGGTCCCACGTGATACCCAAAACTGAAGCCTGGCTGGTCGTCCAGGAGCGGCAAGGCCAACTGGTCGCCCTTCAAATGAACGCTCCAGGGTATGGGCTCATAGTGTGGATCCTGCTGGGACACATCGGCACGCTGGAGCAATCTTACAGGGGGCAAATCTTCAACAGCATGCTGCAACTGAAACACCCAGAACGCCCTGCGCGCATGACGCATCATCACCTGAAACAACTCGCAGTGCTGCATGGCCGGACTGTATGATCCCCACCCATCGAAAATGTCGTGGTCGTCCCACATCATCACCGTAGGTATTCTCGCCATCGCATCAGCGCAATCAAGATTCGGTTTAGTGTGCCCCCAGTCACGCCGAGCATCAGGCAGCCAACGACTGGCATAGAGCCCGAAATAGTAAGACTCAATCTCCTTTTCCAGCGCTGCACTGACCTTGAACGCCAGCTGATCCTTTCGCGCCATTCCGACCCATTTCTTCAGCGGTTTCAGGTCCTCCCAGATCGAGTCAAAGTAAATCTGGTCCCCACCCATCAGCAGCAAATGGAACCGCTTCTGTCCCTTGTCATGGATCCGCTTCTCGTGCCAAAGCTGCTCTTTGTCCAGCACATACCCTGCAGCACGCAAATCACGGTCGTGGTTGCTGATCAAGTCCGCCCAGACGGCGTTTTCGGGGCGCACCAACTTGCGCATTCCACTTGGATCGGAAAAGCCATTGCAAGAAACGTAGGCCATCCTTGGGGCATAGTCTTTTCCAGGAACGGAGAAATGCCATTGCGGCCCTCCCTCCCCCACGCCGAACTGAACCGTACGCTCCTGGGCCTGCTGAGCGCAGCTCAGGTCGTAACGCAGGATGGTTTCTTTCGCCCGCTTCAGCAAAACCTTCGGCGCCTCGCAGCGCTTGCCATCAACAGAAAAAGCAGGGAAGGCGGCCCCCGCTAAAACGCCGACCAACGCAGTTACCTGCCACTGCCCAGTGTCGCTGACCCCACGGAACGACAAGACAGGGCCTACAGTAAACAGTGCTCTGGACATCCTGCTATCTCCCCTCGAATTCGTCGGCAATGACTTTGACGATTTTGGCGCGTGAAGCGGCTCTTTTCGCCAGTGCCTGTGCTTCACCCGTTTGCTCCAGCCACTCCCTGAAACGCTGGAGTGCATGGCGCGTTTGCGACGCATCGCGACAGTTGGCCAAAAACGCAAACTGGACTTTTTGTATATCGTCAGCGACAAAAATACCGAATGAACCGCTGACAACCGTGGCGTCAGCAAAGCCTAGCAACGCCGTGGCCTGAAGCTCTGTGGCACCACGATGACAAGCGATCAAATGCAGCGGTCCTTCGGCACCGTTCAAAAGGTCAGCATGTTCGTGATCATGTAGAAAAGGCTTACCCACCAACTCACGCGCAGCGGCGACCGTGAATGCAGCCGGAATGGCATGGGCAAACACAACCACGTTCAGTCCGGCAATTGGAACGATGGCGTACGTTTCGCTAGCAGGAGTGTTGCCGCCATTGAGCGCCTGTAACAGGACCGCTTCCATCGCTCGCTTGCGCTGACGGAAGTCCATGCGTGTCCAATCCAGCGCTTGGCCCATGTCGAAACGGCTCGAAGCCGCAGCGGCTACACCGCGCTGAGTCAGAACGACCAACGCGTCGAGTAACGCTTCCTGAACGCGGCTACGCAGTTGCTCAACGGTCGAAACCATCCCACCCCTGAAGGGACTCTGCTGTGCAATGAATGCCTGGAAGCGCAGGTTGCGCGTAGCCTGCGCGTCCAGACCAGAATTGGTCGCTATATTTGGCATGGCAATGAAGCGCACCTTCCCTCGGGCAGTGGCCAATCCTTCCATGTACTCTGCATGACAAATCCCAATGTCCCCGTCACCACTAGCCCACCCCGCATTGCCATTGCACAGCACAAGCAGCACGTCGCAATCCCTGACGGCTTGCAAACAGGCGTCCCAACTGTCCTGCAAACCATCCGACGGGGGGGCATCTTCGTTGATCCATACTTCGAATACCTGTTTGCCAAACAGCAGCGTGCCCTCTATCTCATGCTTGAGTTGCGCTCGGATGCTGCTGAGGGTTTGCTCGCTGCTCGCCGGGAAACGGTCATTACAACGGCTGGACAGCATGACTCTGATTTTCTTTGACTGGGCCATCCCTGCTCCTGCCTCGACTTCCGAGGATCGACGCTCAAATCATAGACGCGAATTCACTGCCGCTATATGCCAGGTTATTTAAGCAACCAAACTTTCGCGCTCTATTCGCCGCCGTCAATGTGGCCAGCCGCCTGCAACTGAGCAAAGGCGTACCGTCGCGCATTGTGCCGACAGTGTTCGCCTGGAGCATCATGCCCGCCCTGCAAAGCACCTACCCTCCCCCGGTCAACGGTGTAAACCCGCCACCCCACCACCCGATCCCATGGAAGCCCTGGACATGCTTACCCACTTCAGACCTGCCGAGGCCTCGGACGCGCCCGATATCGCGCGCTTCTTTCAACTGACATCAGAAGGCATGGCCGATTACATATGGAGCAAGCTGGCCGCGCCGGGAGAAGCATTGCTGAGTGTGGGCGCGGCTCGCTATGCCAGGGAACAGGGCGATTTTTCATACAGGAATTGCCTGATGGCCACCTGCGAAGGTCGCGTCATCGGCATGATGCACAGCTATGCACTGCATGCGGCCCCTGACCGGCAGGTCGAGACAGACCCGGTACTCGCGCCTTACGCCGACATGGAAATACCCGACACCCTGTACATCTCCAGCCTGGCCCTGGATGAGGCCTGGCGCAGCCAGGGCCTGGGCGTGCAGTTCCTTCGCCACGCCCAGCAACGCGCCGAGGACCTCGGCTTGCAGGGCCTGTGCCTGATCGACTACGCGCAAAACCACGGTGCACGGCGCTTCTACGAGCGTCATGGCTTCAAGATCGTGAAAACCTGCCAGATCGTGCCGCACCCGATGCTCGCCGTCACCGGCGAAGCCTATTTGATGTATCGCCCTAACCCCCAACCCGCACGAGAAATAACCATGACCCAGAAACTGACCGTGTTCCGCGAAATGGATATCCAACCGGTGCGCGACCTGCCCTTCTTCGAAGAGGTGGTGGAAGGCGACCCGCACACGCTGACGTCCAAGTACTACCACGATGAACAGCAAGGTCGTATTTCCGGCGAATGGGAGGCCAGTACCGGAGCGTGGCGTATCGACTACAAAGTCTGGGAATTCTGCCATGTGTTGAGCGGGCGCTGCGTGATCGAGCTCGACGGCTGTGCGCCGGCCACCCTCGCCGCTGGCGACACGTTCATCATCGAGCCCGGCGCCAAAGGCAAGTGGACTGTGCTGGAGGACATGAAAAAGAACTTCGTGATCCTCGTTCCCGCAAACTAGTCGGCGCAGGCGCGTGGGCGCGCCTGTCAATTCAGCGGCGTGATGCTTCCACGGCGCTGAATACCACCATGCCCACGAGCATGGCCGCCACGAACAGCCAGGCTTGCCAGTAGCCGCCAACCAGCAGCACCAGTGCCGGGCCCGGGCAGATGCCAGCGATCCCCCAGCCGACCCCAAACATGAGGCTGCCGCCCACCAGCCGCCGGTCGATGTCGCGCCGCGTCGGCAACTGCATCCGGCCACCCAGCAACGCCACGCTGTGCCGCCGCGCCCAGGTCATGGGCAGCAAAGCGATGCCGATGGCGCCAACCATGACCAGCGCCAGCGAGGCATCCCAGCGCCCGGCCAGGTCGAGAAACCCGAGCACTTTCGCGGGGTTTGCCATGCCGGATAGCAACAACCCCAGGCCGAACAACACGCCAGCCAGAAAACCACTGAGCCGCTGCATGTCAGTTACCTGCCAGCACATGACGAAGGATATAGACGGTGGCAAACCCGGCCACCATGAAACTCAGCGTTGCTACTGCCGAGCGCGGCGACAATCGGGAAAGGCCACACACACCATGGCCGCTGGTGCAGCCTGCGGCGTAACGGGTGCCGAGGCCGACAAGCAACCCGGCGACCACCAGCCACCCGGGCGAAACCGTAAAGTGCGCAGGCGGCAGGGCCGTAAACAGTTGCCACAGCAACGGCGCGGCGAGGATGCCGAGCAGGAATGACACTTTCTCGCCACGCCCCTCCCCGCCACGTTGCAGCAACGACCCGAGCAGGCCGCTGATACCCGCGATACGCCCATTGGCCACGGCAAACAGCGCAGCAGCCAGGCCGATCAAGGCGCCGCCTGCCAGCGCCGTCCAAGGGGTGAAATCGTTCATGCACAGCGCCTCGAAGAATGCCACGTAAGGGAAACACCGACGTCGTCATTATGGCATTGCTGGCAGGCAGCCTCCATTGACGGTCGCGAACAGTGTCTGTGCCAACGCACCGCAGGTGCTTTCGTGCAGCCCATCACAACTGCCAAGTCAACCTTGAGAACGCTCGGGCGAGATCACCAGCACACTGGACGACAAGCGATGCAGTACCCGTTCGGCCGTACTGCCAATGAACCAGCCAATACCGCGGTGGTGATAGCTGCCCATCACCAGCACGTCGGTGTCATGGTTGTCCATGAACAGGGCCAGCGCCTTGGCCGGGTCACCGATGCGCATATGGCGGTGCTCGGCCGCTATGCCGTTGCGCTCGGCCAGCGCCTGGAAGGCATCGCTCTGGGCTTCATGAAGTGTGTGCGCCAAGTTGGAGTCGAACAGGAAGGCGTGTTCCCGACTACCGTCGGCGTCCAGGTACATCGAGCCCAGGTCGTAGGCATAAAGCAACTCGATTTGCGCATTGCACTGCAAGGCCAGTTTCAGCGCCTCGCTGATGATCTGGTCATTGAAACCCTCGTTCTGATCCTCTGGCCTGGACAAGTCCACCGCCGCCAGGATGGTGCGGGGCAATGCATGGCGGGCCTTGTGCACCAGGTGCAGCGGGATGCGGGTTTCGCGCAGCAGTTGTATATCCAGGGAAGTGAACATGGCGCGTGCCCACCAAGGCTCATGCTCGAAGGCCTTGATCAGCATGGCGAACGGCTGTTCGCGCAGGTGCACCAGGATCTCGTCGAGCGGGTGCTGCACCCACAGCACTTCGGTGGTCACGGTGACACCGCTGAGGCGCATCGGTTGCGCCTGGGCTTCGAGCCAGTCGCGGTGCTGCTGCACATAGCTTTCGCGCATTGCCGCCAGTGCCTGTTCATTGACCAGGCCTGCGGTTGCAAGGCCTTCCACATAGTCGAACGCCACGATATGCAGCGCCCTGCCCTTGGCCTTGGCCAGCGCGGCGGCGCGGTCGTAGACGGGGGTCCGGCGCATCAGCGGCGATGCTATCAACAGCAGTCTTTGCGGGGTTTGCATGGCCCACCTCGGCGGTTGCGTTACGTGCTCGCAGCATCGTTCAGCCATGCTCGGCAGACTTGACGTTTGTCAACTGACGCGCTCACGACAACGGCATTCATCACAACGCGGGTATTTGACGCAGATCAACCGGTTGCCGGACGCCAGGCACAACCTGATCCCATCGCAACGCCCTCACCGTCAGGCAAGGTATCGTCAACCTGCGCGGCAAGCTGGTGGAAACACTCGACATGCCGGCCCTGCTGGCGCTGGAGAAAGGCGAGCCTGCCAATGGAAGACTGCAAGCCCTGACCGTGCCATGCTAGATACGCTGATGGCAGCAGCACCGCTGCTGCGCAATCGATAGAGGTTCACTAGCATGGACGACCCGCTCGCCAAACTCGACCACTACATCGAAACCCTCGGCCCCATCGCCGATGCCCTCGAGCAGCAGGTTGGCCCCTGCCCCGGTACGCGCCCAGCGCTGATCGCGTGGCTGATGGAATGGAAGGGCAGCCACCCGGCACACAGTAAAATCGAGGGTGATCCGCCCTGCTTGCCTGCCAGCCTGAAAGCGGCCTACCGCCAATGGGCGAAACTGGAGGCCAGCGAATAAAGGTAATCAGCCCGCTGAACGATTGCCGCGGGCCGCTGCGCACGGAGCATTGCGAGGTTACCTGCGGTCGAACGCCTGACAGACCTCTGGCACTGCGCTGGGCGGCGGTTCATGCCAGCCGCCGATAAGCGCGTGCCAGGCGTGATTCGGCCCACATTGAGGGCTTAACGGACGGGAAAAGACAAGTATGGTCACATTCGATCTGCACAGGATGTTGCTCGGCGAATTTCCGGTCACCTTTCTCCTGGAAGTCGCCGCTCGGGTATTGGCCGCCTTTCTCGCTGTGTTCTGCTTTCTCAAGTTCAGCGGGCGCCGCGGGATCAAGCAGCTATCGCGCTTTGAACTGGTGGTAATTCTGACCCTGGGGTCTGCGGCGGGCGACGTGACATTCTACGAGGATGTGCCGCTTCTGCCGGTAGCCCTGGTGTTCATTACCCTGCTCGTGCTGTACCGCGGCACCATCTACCTCATGAAGCGAAGCAAGACCTGCGAGGCGTGGATTGATGGCCTGCCCATCACCGTGGTCAAGGACGGCATGTACGAGGTCCATTCGCTGCGTAACCTGAACATTTCAGCCAGTGAACTGTTCATGGAGCTGCGCCAACAAGGCGTGGAGCACCTGGGGCAAGTCCGTTTGGGCCTGCTGGAGACCGATGGCGACCTCAGCCTGTATTTCTACACTGCCGAGGATACCCGCCCGGGCTTGTCCGTGCTGCCTGCCGAACACCGGCCCGAATACAGCTCGCCGCCCGCGGCCGGGCTATACAGCTGCGTAGGCTGCGGCTTTGCGACCTACCATGAGGCTGAAGATACCCGCTGCTGCGAACGTTGTGGCCATGGCGTCTGGTCGCCGGCCCTGGACACCTTGCGCAGTCGATAAAGCAGGCTGCCAACACCGGCAAGGCTAGAGCTTGAAGCGGACATGAATACAGCTCTTGCTGGCCTGGCGGTCAATGGTCACCGCGGCGCTACCATACCCGGAATAGCTTTTGACCAAGCGCATACCCAGGCCGGTGCCCGTCGGCTTGGGGTAGTTGTCCGGGAAGCCATCGCCTTCATCGCGAACGGTGAGCAATGCATGGTCGCCTGCATGCTTGACCAGCACCTCAATGGTGCCTTTGCCGTACTTGAGCGCGTTGGTGATCAGCTCGGAGATGACCAGGCCCAGGGGCGCCATACGTTCAGGCGGCAGCACGAAATCATCTGCCTCCAGAACGATCTTGCGGTCTGCCAAGGCCTTGCCCAGATCGCCGAGCAATGCATTCAGATATTCTTCAGCATGCACGCCTTGGTCTTCAGCGGTCTGGTACAGCCGCTCGTGAACACTGGCAATGGTGACTACCCGGCCAGCCGCGGTTTCAAGCTGCAGCTTGACCGCCGCGTCGGCTGCCAGGTTTGCCTGCAGCAGCAGCAGTGTGTTCACCAGGTGCAAACTGTTCTTGACCCGATGATGAATCTCCTCCAGATAGAGGTCGCTGCGGTCTTGCCTGGTGTTCTGCGCCTCGATCAGGGACAGCAGTTGGGCCTCGTACTGATGCCGTGCGGTGATGTCGCGCGAAACGGCGATCACTCGCTCAACCTGGCCATTCACGCCCATGATCGGCGCCACCGTCACATCCCACCATTTCGGCTCAGTAGCCGATAACGGGCAATACGCTTCGAACCGAATGGTCTCGCCAGCGCCGACTTTACCCAGCGCCTCCCACACAATCGACCTGGATTCCTCTGGCCACAGCTCATGCCAGCGCTGGCCGGTAACTTCGGCAGCGCTGGTGTTCATGAAGGTCAGGCCAGCTTCGTTCATGAATTCGATGTGCCCGTCGGCAGACATGATCTCCACCCAGTCAGGGCTGGCATTGAGGATCGTCTCGGAATAGGGGTCGGGGTGAGGCGCCTCGACCCCTGCGGCAATCCGTTCGGCAGCCAGTGAAATGACGGTAGCGATCCCTTCCAGGAACACCAGGTCGCTTTCCACGAAATCCTCACCATTGCTGCTGTCGGCCTCAAGCACGCCGAATGGGCCGAGTACACCGCGAATCGGTACATTGATCGCGCGCTCGATACCGTATTTTTTCAGCAGCTCAGGGGTGCGGAACCTATTTTCCATGCCCAGATGGTTCGACAGTACCGGCCTGTAGGTGGCCAGCGCATAACCTGCCGGGCTGGCTTCATCTGCACCCACGGTAGCCCTGCCGATGTCTGCAGCATCCCACCCAACCCCATGGGACAGGACGAAACCGTCGCCGTCCAATTCAGGCTGGAGCACCTTGGCGTAGCGCGTATTCATGCCCTCGGCAACCACTTCACAGGCGCGCGTCAGCAGCAGGTCGAGTTCTGTGACCTGCAACGACACCACGCCAAACTCGACAACCAGCTCATGTTGTCGGTGAAGGCGTGCATGGGTTCGATTCAAGGCTGCACGGATCGTTTCGTCCGTAGGTAGCTGCTGCATAGGGTTCCCTTTGTAGTGTGCAGGAACGCGTCCAGCCTCCATACGCAGCGAAGGCGGTTCGCTTACCGCCCTCCTACGATAGCCGCTAATCGATGTACGCGCGCCAGTGCTCGCTCCGCTGCGCCAGCGTAGGGCTGGACTTCAATGGTCACTTTACGCGGTAAATTCAGGGGGCGGTGCATATTATGACGAGGCGTGCAGCAGCGCTGTGCCTGTTCAGCCGGTGGGTGGCGCCCCCTGCAGCGTTGCTACAGTTCATACGGGGTGGCCATGGGCCGCGTAGCACGCTGGCTCAAACCTTCCACCGCGGTAACCCGGGCAATTTCAATGCCATTGCGCACGATGACAACCACCGTGCCATAGATGACTTGTTCGAGGATGTACTCAAGGCTGGTCTGGGCTTCGGACAGGTCATATTTGACGTGGTGCACGATGGCGTTCCTTTTGGGAGGTTCGATTGGGGTGAGGTTCACCCTGCAGGCAAGCGGCCCGTGTAAGGCCACATGCTGGTCAATATGATGATGCGCCCGCCGGGGAATGTGCTGCCTAAAAACGCCACCGCTGAAAAGATTTTCGATTGTTTATTCTGATTCTCCAGAATTCGCACATTACCTATTCATTGAAGTGAATGTCTGATCACTTCACAGCCCCATCAGGGCAAGCGCAAACCGGGGCCGGGTCTCGAGGCCCTCAATGCATTTTCACGCCTGCAGAGAAAGTCTTGCTTCATGCAGGCTGTTTTTCCAATCAATTGAAATGCTTAGCCTGCACCCACTTTCCCAGCCTCTGGATACAACCCATGAAAGCCGTCGTCTATACCCAACCCGGTTTGCCCATTCAGGACCCACAGTCGCTCTACGACACAGAATTGCCCCCGCCCCAGGCGGGTGCCAGGGATCTGCTGGTCGAGGTCAAGGCCATTGCGGTAAATCCGGTCGACACGAAAATACGGGCAAGCCGTGGCGGCCAACAGCCACAGGTGCTTGGCTGGGACGCTGTCGGGGTTGTGCGCGAGGTGGGCCCTGAAGTGACGTTGTTCAGGCCCGGCGACGAAGTGTTCTACGCCGGCGCCATCGACCGCCCGGGCAGCTACAGCGAGCTGCATGTAGTTGACGAGCGTATCGTCGGGCACAAGCCCCGTAGTCTGAATAACGCTGATGCTGCGGCGTTGCCGTTGACCTCCATCACCGCTTGGGAGTTGCTGTTCGACCGCCTGGGCATTGCAGAGCAGGCTGGCCAAGGGCAAAGCCTGCTGGTGGTCGGCGCTGCCGGCGGGGTGGGTTCCATCCTGATCCAGCTTGCCAGCAAGCTTACGCAATTGACGGTGATCGGTACCGCCTCCAGGGCTGAAAGCCAACAGTGGATCGAGGAACTGGGTGCGGATCATGTCATCGACCACACCCGGCCGATCGCCGCTCAGCTTGCAGCGCATGAACTCGAGTGCGTGGATTATGTGATCAGCCTGACGCACACCGATACCTACCTGGACCAGTTGGTAGAAGTGCTTCGCCCACAAGGCAAGCTGGCGCTGATCGACGATCCGGCGCAGCTGGATGTGGTGCCCCTCAAGCGCAAGTCACTGTCGCTGCATTGGGAGCTCATGTTCACCCGCTCGCTGTACCAGACCGACGACATGATCAAGCAACATCATCTGCTCGAACGCGTCTCCAGCCTGGTCGACAAGGGCGTGCTGCGGACAACCCTGGGCGAGCACTTCGGTGCAATCAATGCCGAGAACCTCCGCCGTGCGCACACCGTCATCGAGAGCGGCAAGGCCCGGGGCAAGATCGTGCTGGAAAGCTTCTGACCGGAGCGCGAAGCAATCGCGCCTTGGTTCACGAGCAGGGGTGGCACCGCTCGTCGCTTCCTCGGCGCATTGGAACCAACGCGCAGGTACCAGCCTCCTCGAACCGGTATGAGCATTCTCAACTGCAGGAGCTTTTACCATGCGCGACTACCCTACCCCGCCGTTCCCGTCTCAACCGCAGAGCGTTCCTGGTACGCAGCGCAAGATGGAGCCATACCCGGATTGCGGCGAGCAGTCCTATACCGGCCATGGCCGGCTTGCAGGCAAGATCGCCCTGATTACAGGGGCCGACAGTGGCATCGGCCGGGCGGTGGCCATCGCTTATGCCCGGGAAGGCGCAGATGTTGCCATCAGCTACCTCGACGAGCATGAGGATGCGCAGGAAACCGCACGCTGGGTCGAGGCTGCAGGCCGCCAATGCCTGCTGCTGCCTGGTGACCTGGCGCACAAGCAACACTGCCAGGCCATCGTGGCCAAGACCGTCGAGCGGTTTGGCCGCATCGATGTCCTGGTGAACAATGCCGCGTTCCAGATGGCCCACGAAACCCTGGAGGAAATTGACGATGATGAATGGGTGAAAACCTTCGATATCAACATCACCGCCATTTTCCGCATTTGCAAGGCGGCGTTGCCTTCCATGCCCAAGGGCAGCTCGATCATCAATACCAGTTCGGTGAACTCCGACGACCCCTCCCCCAGCTTGCTGCCGTATGCGGCGACCAAAGGTGCCATCGCCAACTTCACGGCCGGCCTGGCGCAGTTGCTGGGCAAAAAGGGCATACGCGTGAACAGCGTAGCCCCGGGGCCCATCTGGACCCCGTTGATTCCGGCGACCATGCCCGATGAGGCGGTCCGGAACTTCGGCTCCGGCTACCCCATGGGGCGCCCTGGGCAACCCGTCGAGGTTGCGCCGATCTACGTGCTGCTGGCATCTGACGAAGCCAGCTACATCAGCGGGTCGCGCTATGCCGTGACAGGTGGTAAACCGATTCTTTGAGGGCAGAGCCGCCCTGCCAACCCCGGCATTATCGTTCGGGCTGCGCGCCCAGCATGGCATGTACCCTGGCCACCAGTTCGTCTACGGCGAAAGGCTTGGTCAGTAAAGCCGATGGGTCGCGCAGAAGCTCGTGCTCGAACAATGCCGGGTTGGTGAAACCCGTCATGAAGATAACGGGCAGCGCCTTGCGAATCTGGCGGCTGGACGACGCCATCTGAAGACCGTCAATGCCGCCAGGCAGCCCGACATCCGTTACCAGCAAATCGATGCGTGTGTCGGAAGACAACAGCTGCAAGCCAGCCTGGCTATCCGCCGCCTCGATGACCGTACACCCCAAACCGCCGAGCACATCACTGACGAACAGGCGCACGGAGGGTTCATCGTCAACGACCAGTACAGTACGGTCAGACCACCGGCCACACAGGCCATGCTCGAGTGCTGCACGGCCCGCCAGCTGCGGCTGGCCCCTCTCTGCCGGCAGGGACAATTCAACCCGCGTGCCTACCCCCTCCTCAGAACTGATCCTTACCTGGCCACCCGATTGCTTGGCAAAACCGTAGACCATCGACAAGCCCAGCCCAGTGCCTTCGCCTATCGACTTGGTGGTGAAGAACGGCTCGCACGCCTTGGCGAGCGTATCTGCACACATGCCCATGCCGTTGTCGGTGACGCTGATGGTCAGGTACTCGCCTGGCTGCAGTTCGGCATCCAGCCCAGGGCCTGCCTCCAAGGTATGGTTGGCCGTGGTGATCGTGATCGTGCCAGGCTTCTGCGCCAGGGCATCGCGGGCATTGATGCAAAGGTTCAACAGGGAGTTTTCGACCTGTACCGGGTCAACCAGGCACGTGGCCAACTGCGCGTTCAGATTGACCTTGAGGGCAATCGACGGTCCGACCGTGCGGCTGATAAGGTCCTTCAAACCCTCGACCAGCTCATTGACATCGGTGCGCACGGGCAGCAACGGCTGCCGACGGGAAAACGCCAGTAACCGGTGGGTCAACGCTGCGGCCTTCTGCGCTGCCCGGTGCGCGACTTCGAGGTAGCGCTCAACGTCTGCAGTGCGCCCAGCCTTGCCGCGCATCCGGGCAAGGTCAAGGCTGCCAATGATGCCTGCCAGCAGGTTGTTGAAATCGTGGGCGATGCCTCCAGTGAGCTGACCGATGGCTTCCATTTTTTGCGCCTGGCGCAGTGCCTCCTGCGCCGCCTCACGCTCGGCAACCGCTTCGCTGACCCGCTTTTCCAGCGTGCGGTTCAGCTCCAGCAGTTCAGCTTCCGCCTGCTTGCGCCCGGAAACGTCAATCGATGAGCCGATCAGGCCGATGATCTGCCCGGCTTCATCGACCAGCGGGGCCTTGACTGACAACCAAGTGGTTGCCGAGCCATCGGGCATGTCGACCCGCTCTTCAACCTGCACGGTCTTGCCGCTGCCCATCACCAGCCGATCCGTTTCCATCACCTGGCGCGCCTGGTCCTTGTCTTCCAGGAACTCCAGGTCGGTCTTGCCCAGGTAGAATTCGGGCGGTTTGCCAATCAGCTGCGTCGCGCCGTGGTTGGCAATCAGCATCCTGCCGTCGAGATCCTTGGCGTAGACCACGCCCGGCACGGCGGCCGTGAATGTGCGCAACAGGGCCGAGACCCGATCGCGTTCCGCTTCGGCGGCCCTGCGCGCTTCGATATCCATGAGCACACCCGGGAACCGCACGGCTCGCCCGCTATGGTCCAGCTCGGCATGGCCGTTGGCTTCGATCCAGTGGTAGACACCCTCCTCGTTACGCACGCGGTATTCACAGCGAAACGCTCCGCCGTTGGCCACTGCCCGCTGGATATCCTGATGCACCCGCTCACGGTCATCGGGGTAAATCGCCGAAAACGCTTCAGCCAAGGGGATGCCGGCCTGACACTGCTGCGCAGGAATGCCGAACGAACGGGAGAAACGCTCGTCTGCAGTGACCCGATCGTTGGGAATATCCCAGACCCAGGTACCGACGATAGCGGCTGCCTCCAGCACAAGTCGCAATTTTTCCGAGGAATCATCTGCAATAGAGAGTAATTCAGAACGGGTATTCAATGCCGACGGTGCGGCAACCCCCTCTTTATTCATGATCCACCTCTGTGGGAGCGTCATAATCCTGGCAATGTCGGCAGCCGCTGCTCACCGACATGTGACGCTGGTACAGGTCACGGACCAAGCTGTAGACGAAGGTGTACAGAGCATATGACCCTAGCGCAAGTGTTGGACCACAAGCAGGTGCAAACAATTCAATAACTTGCAAGGGCTTGCTCAGTCGTGCAGCCGCTGGCCGCGGCTCAGGTGACGCCGGTAGGCCCATCCAGCACCTGCCTGACCCGCCGTGCCAGGTCATGGGGCTGGCAAGGCTTGGATATCACCTCGAACTCCGAGCCGCCGATGTCGGTGCGCTCGATCGAATTTTCAGCATAGCCAGTCGTGAGCAATACCTTGATCTGCGGTTGCAGCCTGCGCACCTCCCGGGCAAGCATGACGCCGTTCATGCCGCCTGGCATGATCAGGTCGGTGAACAACAGGTCGTAGCGCTCGCCAGCCTGGATAAGCTTTAACGCTTCCCGCGCATTGAGCACCATGTCGGCTGCGTAGCCGTAGTCCTCGAGCACCATTTTTGCCAGCTCTGCCACATCCGGCCGGTCTTCCACGATGAGGATACGCTCTGAGCCGCCACTGCGTTCGGCGGTCTTCACGGCGGGCTGCTGGACGACCTTGGCGTCGTCGACGGGGAAGTACAGGCGCAGGGTCGTGCCTTCCCCCTCTTCGGTGTAGATGCGCGCAGCCCCCCCGGATTGCCTGGCGAAGCCGTAGACCATCGACAGGCCCAGCCCCGAGCCCTTGCCCTCTTCCTTGGTGGTGAAAAACGGGTCCATGACGCGGTCACGGATGCTGGCCGGCATGCCTATACCATTGTCGGTCACGGACAGGCTGACATAGTTGCCGGGCAAAAGGCCGTCGAAGGAATGGTTGATGTCGGTGACCAGCACATTGCGGGTTTCAATGAACACGTGCGGGCGCTTGCGCCCTATCAGCGCGTCGCGCGCGTTCATGAAGATATTGAGCAGTGCCACTTCGGCCTGCGTGGGGTCGATGCGGCAATTGCGCAGGTCGGCCTCGAAGTCGAACTCCACCAGAACATCGGCGCCGAAGGTCCGCTCCATCATTGGCCGCAGGTCCTCGACCAGGTGGTTGAGGTTGAGCACGCGCCCATGCAGTTTCTGCTTGCGGGCGAAGGCCAGCAACTGCTTGGTCAGCGTGCTGGCGCGCTCCACCGCCGTCTGCGCGTGCCCCACACTGCGGCGGATGCGATTGAGGTCGACCTGAGTCTTGTCAGCCTCATTGGCGATCAGGCCCAGGTACCCACCCATCACCTGCAACAGGTTGTTGAAATCGTGGGCGATACCGCCGGTGAGTTGGCCCAGCGCCTCCATTTTCTGGGCCTGGCGCAAGGCGTCCTCGGCATCGCGACGGCGGCTGACGTCCAGTTGCGAGGCAAAGTGATAGATCAGGTCACCGCGCTCATTGAAGATCGGCGAGATGAACAGCGCGTTCCAGAAGCTGGAGCCATCCTTGCGGTAATTGAGAATTTCCGTGGCGATATCCACACGCTGTTCGATGCTATCGCGCAAGGTTGCGACCACCTCGGTATCGGTTTCCGGGCCTTGCAGGAACCGGCAATTGCGCCCGAGGATCTCTGCCAGCTCATAGCCGGTCATGTCGAGGAACGCCCGGTTGGCGAAAATGATGGGGTTATCGTCACGGTTGGGATCGGTGACGATCATGGGCATCCGCGTGGTTTCCACGGCCGCGAAGAACATGTCGTGGGGCAGCTCGGAAATATCCCCTGAAGCCTGGTTACTGACGCGGGCCTTTTTACTGCTCACGGAAAACTCCTCGATCATTACCGATGCAGGTCCAATCTGGACAACGACAGCGGGCAGATTGCTCAATGCAGACAGCAGCGCTGCCGGGCCTGCGCTGCCGGCGCATGTGGCCCAACGAATTTGCCAATAAATTGCCGTTTCTGAACATTGCCGACTTGCCGAGTTCCCCGGCATGGACCATCTTGAAAGCAGCCACCGCAGGAGTCGTATCCATGAGAGCACTGACTTACCACGGGCCACAGGACGTTCGCGTCGACAATGTTCCGGATCCCATCCTCGAGCACGACGACGACGTCATCTTGCGAGTCACCGCCACAGCCATTTGCGGTTCTGACTTGCACCTGTACCACGGCAGGATCCCGCAGACCGAAGATGGCGACATTTTCGGCCACGAATTCATGGGCATCGTCGAAGAAACCGGGCGCGGGGTTACCCACTTGCAGGTCGGTGACCGCGTGGTGATCCCGTTCGTGATCGCCTGTGGTAGCTGCTTCTTCTGCCAGCTCGACCAGTTCGCCGCCTGCGAAACCACCAACCGAGGCCGCGGCGCCATCATCAACAAGAAAAGCATCCCACCTGGCGCCGCCTTGTTCGGTTACAGCCACCTCTACGGTGGCGTGCCCGGCGGCCAGGCCGAGTATGTGCGCGTGCCGAAGGCCAATGTCGGCCCGTTCAAGGTGCCGACAGCGCTGCCCGACGACAAGGTGTTGTTCCTCTCCGATATCCTGCCCACCGCCTGGCAGGCGGTTACCAACGCCCAGGTGGGTCAGGGTTCGACGCTGGCGATCTACGGTGCCGGCCCGGTCGGGCTGCTGAGTGCCGCCTGTGCGCGGATGCTGGGCGCCCAGACCATCTTCATGGTCGATGCCAACCAGCACCGCCTGGCCTTCGCCCACAACACCTATGGCGTAGTGCCTATCAATATCGAGGACGACGACGACCCGGCCGACAGCATCATCCGCCTCACCCCGGGTATGCGTGGGGTAGATGCCGTGATTGACGCGGTGGGTTTCGAAGCCAAAGGCAGTACCGCCGAAGCGGTGTTGACCGCACTGAAGATCGAGGGCAGTAACGGCAAGGCGCTGCGCCAGAGCATTGCCGCCGTACGCCGCGGGGGCATCGTCAGTGTGCCGGGGGTATACGCAGGGTACGTACACGGGTTCATGTTCGGCGATGCCTTCGACAAAGGCCTGACCTTCAAGATGGGCCAGACCCATGTGCAGAAGTTCCTGCCCGAACTGCTCACCTACATCGAGAACGGGCGCCTGCAACCCGAACTGATCGTGACCCATCGCATGGCACTGGAAGAGGCGGCCGCAGCCTACAAGATGTTCGATCAGAAAAGTGACAACTGCCGTAAGGTCATACTGGTTCCAGGTGCTGCGCCAAGTGGCCTGGCCGCTGACGTTGGCACAGGGGGACCAGGTCATCGTTGAGCCGAGGGTTGCTAGCGGCGGCGTTGCTCAGGCCAGCTGGATGAACACTGCATAGGCACCCAGGATCAGCCAGAACACCAGGAATATCCAGGGAGTACGCAGCGAGAACAGCAGGGACTTGCGGTGCCCGGCCTGTGATGTTTCCGTCTCACTGAACAGGGGCGACTCGTCATAGGCCAAGCCCATCAACGGCTCGCTGCGCAGCAAATGGCTCTGTTTGAGTTGCCAGTGCTCGATGATCCGATAGGCCGCGCGGATACCGGGCCAGGCATTGAGCGAGCTGAGTATGCCAAGCAGGGCCAGAAACGGCGGCACAACCAGGGTGAACATTTCGCCCCAGCTCTGGTTGAGGTTGCCCATCGATGACACGAACGCGATGACCAGAAATGACTGTGCGGCCAGATAGGCGTCGGTGCGGTTGGCAAGAATACTGGTCTCATACTGGATTTCACCGCGATAGAAATCCAGCCGCTCCTTGGGTGAGCCGAACATACGAGCGTTGTGCGCGCTGATCTCATGCTCCGGCGTAGTGGGGGTAATGATGCGCGGCACAGGTCGGCTCCTGATGGGGGTGAGATATTGGTTGCAACATCCCACGCGTCAGCCGCTGTGCACACCCTTCTCGCGCGCCTCCTTCTGGGCGGTGGAGTCATGCGAAGTGCCCCCGGAGCCATCCGGCCGGTGGGCATCGTTGTCGCGCTCCTGTTCGCCGGTGGTTTTGGCCTGTTCGACGGTTTTGTCTTTTTCGGAAGGTCTCATGGTGCTTATCCTTTACTGTGTTCTGGTGATGAGGGGCCGGTACCGCGCTTGATGCCCCGTGGCCCCCAGATACCCCAGACGGCCAGGCCGACAATCGGCAGCGCGAGCAGCAGCAAGGCCCACATCGCTTTGGTTGCATCTGCCTTGTCGCTACGAAAGACACTGACAATTGCCCAAAGATCGACCAGCAGGATGATCCCCATCACGGCGATCCAGAAATATGTCACCGGCTCATTCATGTCAGTTCTCTTGGTAAAGGGCCGCTTTGAACAACGGCCTCTTACTCAGCTGAAGCTGTAGCGCGCCACGAAGTTCAGCGGGTCTTGCTGAAGCTGGACCAACGGCAGGCGGCATGCCGGCAGGTATCAGCTTTTGCCCGGCCCGCCGTTCGAGAACTTCTTCACATCAATCGGCTGCGCAACGAACTCAGGGCCATCCCCCGAGGCGCGCCAGCGCACATTCCCGATGCCATAGCGTTCAGCCATGGGGCGGCTGACCTTCTTGATCGTGTGCTGGCCAAAGCGGGGGATAATCCCCACACCTGCATCACAGCTCGCCCAGTGCCAGGCTTCGGCGTTGTCCATACGCTCCAGGCGGATGATGAAGGTGCGGAATTCACCGTGAAGCTCATACTCGATCACATACAACTGCTGCCCTGCCATTGGACTCTCCTCCATCGATTCAGGCTAATGGAGTGAGCCGACGCTAGAAAATTCAGAAATTTTTGACCACTTGGTCATTCCCCTGCTCAGTACGCCGGTTCGCTGATCAACCGCATTGAACCTTGCCGCTTGCCGCTGGCTCAACACTTCGCGACCGTGACCATTTTCCCGCCTATGAGGGGTACCACATGAACGCAATTGAACTGTTGATCCAGGACCACCAGCTGGTGAAGAAACTGCTCGAAGAACTGTCCTCGACCACCGAGCGCGCGGTCAAGAAGCGTGCCGAGCTGCTCGCACGGATCAAGCAGGCAGTCGACATCCACACGGCCCTGGAAGAAGAGATCCTGTACCCGGCGATCAAGCAGGCCGGCGGCAAGGAAGAGGCCAAGATGTATTACGAGGCCAAAGAGGAACACCGCACTGTCGACTCGCTGGTCATTCCTGACTTGCTGCACACCGAAACCGGCACCGTGGAGTTCGCCGGCCGGGTCAAAGTGATGAAGGAGCTGCTCGAGCACCATATCGAGGAGGAGGAAAGCGAACTGTTCCCCACTGCCCTCAAGCTCTTGGGCAAGCAGGAGCTGGAGGAAATGGGGCTGGCCATGGAGGCGCAGAAGAAACTGCTCAAGGAAGAACAGCGAGCGGCATGACCTTGGCCTGCGCGCCCTCCCCGGGCGCGCAGCCACCGGCTTTATTCAGTAGGCGATTCAGTGTTGATCATCGGTGCCGCCTCTGCCAGCGCAAAGGCCCGGCGCTGCTCACGCCGACGGGCAAACGCACGCGCAGGCAACGGCTCTAGGCGTTGTGGCTGGCCAGTCAGCAAGGCGCGCTCGATTGCCGCCACCACCCGCACGTCGCGCCAGCCTTCCTCACCGTCAGGTTCCGGCATTTCATTGCGCAAAATGCAATCGGAAAAGTAAGCGGTCTCCCCGGCAAACTGGTCGACAATCGGGTTGACGTGCACCCGCGTTTCGCCACCGATCGTGGCACGGTAACTGATAGCGACCCCTTCTCCGTAGCCGAAGCAAGGCGAAGCTTCGATCTCGCCTTATGTACCCAACAGCTGGAAGCGTTCCGTGTCTGGCAACGCGTAGCTGACGGTGAACTGCGCCAACCGCTCCTCGGGAAAGCGCAGGCTGACAGTGACCGTGTCCCAGGTTTGCAGGGTGCTGCCCGGCGAGTGGACCCCCACTGCGCTGACCTCGATCGGTTCGGCATTGAACAACTGGCGGACCATATTCAGCGGATAAGGGCCCATATCGGGTACCGGCCCGGCAGCAAAACCGTTCTGTGCCCGGTGGTTGCCAGGTTTGACCCGTTGGGTGAAGGTCGAGGTAAACAACCGCGGGTCGCCGAAATGGCCTGCATGCACACGCTCGATCATGTCCAGCGTGCCAGGCTCGCAGTGCAAGCGGTAGGCGATCATCAGCTTTGCCCCCGAGCGGTGCGCCGCCTCGATCATCGCTTTGCAATCCGCCTCGCTGGTGCCCATCGGCTTTTCCAGCAGCACGTGGATACCGGCCTCCAGTGCGGGGATCACAAACTCGCGATGGCGAAAATTAGGTGTAGCAACATACACCGCGTCCACCTCACCGGCGCTTAACAGCGTCGCATACTCCTCGTAGGCATAGGCGTTGAGCCCATATTGGGCGGCCAGGTGAGTGGCCTTCTGCGCATCGCCGGTGACCAGTGCAGTGATTACCGAGTTGTCGGTCTGGCCGATGCCGGGCATGAACGCACCTTGGGAAATCGAACCACCGGCCACTACGCCATAGCGGATCTTGCCTGCTGCGGTGGGCATTGAACTGCTCCTTTTCATCAGGATGGTTGAGCACTTGAGTCATGGAATGGGCAAGCCCACGGGTTGAGAGGTTCCATAAATCTGCCTGCCCCGGGCCGTCAGGTAGTGTGAACCACGCCAGAAGGAGTGCGGTCCCACCATCAAATGCATGTGTTTGGGTAGCTTTGATGACCGACTTGATCGACTGGCTTGAGTGGCCTGCCATGATCCTGACAGTGTTGGCCGCATGGTGTATCGGCTCACGCCGGCCCGGCAGGCGTAAGCTGGGGTTCTGTTGCTTCATTGGCAGCAATGTGCTGTGGGCGATATGGGGCTGGCAGGCACAAGCCTGGGCACTGATCATTCTGCAGGTATGCCTGTGCTGCATGAACTTGCGCGGCTGGAAGAAAAACACCGCCATGGAAGCGGGCTGAGTCCTTACGCATCTGCAGCCATAGGCTGTTTGCGTTCAGCCAGGGCTGCCGCGCAACCCTGGCTCACGGCCGTCATCCTTCAGTCGATCAACAGCTCAACTTTTGCCCACCTTTTCATCGACCTGCGCCAACTGCCGCTTGATGGCCTCGGTCTCTGCTTCCTGCTCTTTGATCGACGTAGGCGTAATCACCTTGTCTACCGTTTCGGTCTTGGGGTCGGGTTTCTCCAAAACAGGGCCAGGCACCTGCTCGCCACGTTGTGCCTCTTCCGAGGAAATGGGGCGTGGAACCTTGTCGCCGGTCTTGCCATCGGTGTGTTTCATGAGTTTCTCCTCAGCTGCGTCAGGTGTATTCAGAAGAGCATGCAGGCTGGTAAAAGTTTGATTTGCATTGCTCCACTGGCGTAGCGACAGCGTCGTCGAATCGTCAGTTTGTGTACCCATGGGCAGATTGGATGGAACGGTCTACGTGGCGATACCGCCTAACGCCTTGCTCACTCACCCAGCGGAGAACCAGCATGATCGACCCTTCTCATCCCGACCCCTATGTTGACGAGATACCCCACAACCCCGGCGAGCCGGTACCCGAACCCGAGCCACCGAAGCAGGCGCCCGATTGGCCGGAAGGCCAGGTTCCGCCTGAGGAACAGTCCGACGGTTGAACCCAGCGTTGCGCCATCCGTCGGCAGCAATGCACGGACGGTGCGCTTATCAGGCCAAACAAAGGTGATCAACCTCGATGGAGACTCACCATGAAGACTTTCAAGCCCCACGCGCTGTTGTTGGCGCTATGCCTTGGAGCCAGTGCGCCGCTGGCCCTGGCCGCCACCGACATGAATGACCAGCGTGCTCCTGCTACCCACACGGATGACAGCGGCCACATGAACGGCAACGGCGGCGCTACCGGGTCCGGCACACCCAGCGATGGCATGGGCACCGGCTCCGGCGGTACCGACAGCAATGACACGGATAAAACAGGCGGAGATGGCACCACCCACGGCTCGGGTAGTGGCGGGACAGGGAACGGCACCGGAACGGGCCAGGGTGGCGGATCTGGCACAGGTGGCAGCGGCGCCGGTGGTTGAGCCAGCCGGCTGTAGCGCGGTATGCGCCCACTCGGGTGGCCCGCGCGCACTCACTTGAAACTTTACCCCCTGCTGCTCAGTCCAGACCCCTATCGATCACGCCTAGGGAGAACATGATGAGCAGCACAGTAGGTGACTTTCTGGTGGAGCGTCTGTACCAATGGGGTGTGCGGCGTATTTTTGGCTACCCCGGGGACGGTATTAACGGGGTGTTCGGTGCCTTGAGGCGAGCTGAGGGCAAGATCCAGTTCGTGCAGGCACGGCATGAGGAGATGGCCGCATTCATGGCCAGTGCACACGCTAAGTTCACCGGTGAACTGGGCGTGTGCATCGCGACTTCCGGCCCAGGCGCTTCGCACCTGCTGACGGGCTTGTATGACGCGCGCATGGATCACCAGCCGGTTCTGGCGATTGTCGGCCAGCAGGCGCGCGCCGCGCTCGGCGGGCACTATCAGCAGGAGCTGGACCTGGTGTCGATGTTCAAGGACGTTGCCGGGGCCTTCGTGCAGCAGGCGTCGACCCCAGCGCAAGTACGGCACCTGCTTGACCGCGCGGTGCGCACTGCCGTCGGCGAGCGCCGGGTTACCGCTGTCATTCTTCCGAACGACTTGCAGGACCTGCCCTATGAGGACCCACCGCGGGCCCACGGCACCGTGCACTCCGGCGTTGGCTACAGCAAACCCAAGGTAGTGCCCTTCGCAGCCGACCTGCAACGCGCCGCCGAGGTTCTGAACGCGGGGCGCAAGGTGGCGATACTGGTGGGGGCAGGCGCGCTGCAGGCCAGCGAACAGGTGATGGCGGTGGCTGAAGCACTGGGTGCTGGCGTGGCCAAGGCGCTGTTGGGCAAGGCGGTATTGCCCGACGATTTGCCGTGGGTCACCGGGGCGATAGGCCTGCTAGGCACCGAGCCCAGTGCGCAGCTGATGAACGAGTGCGACACTTTGTTGATGATCGGTTCCGGCTTTCCCTACGCCGAGTTCATGCCCAAGGAAGGCCAGGCCCGCGGCGTGCAGATCGACCTGCAGCCGGACATGCTCAGCTTGCGCTACCCGATGGAAGTCAACCTGGTGGGGGATGCCAGCGAAACACTGCAGGCCCTGCTGCCGCTACTGGAGCACAAGACCGATCGGCGCTGGCGGGCCAAGGTCGAAGGCTGGCGCGGCAAGTGGGACAAGACCTTGGCCAAGCGGGCCATGGCCAAGGCAGACCCCATCAATCCGCAGCGGGTCGTTCACGAACTTTCCCCGCGCCTGCCCGACCATGCCATTGTCACCAGCGACTCGGGTTCCTGTGCCAACTGGTATGCCCGCGACCTCATGGTGCGCCAAGGCATGCAGTGTTCGTTGTCAGGAGGCCTGGCGAGCATGGGCGCGGCGGTACCTTATGCCATCGCCGCCAAGTTCGCCCACCCGCAGCGTGGCGTGGTCGCGCTGGTAGGTGACGGCGCGATGCAGATGAGCAACCTGGCCGAGCTGATTACCGTTGCCAAGTACTGGCAGCAATGGGACAACCCCCAGTGGATCTGCGCGGTGTTCAACAACGAAGACCTCAACCAGGTCACCTGGGAACAACGGGTCATGGAAGGCGACCCGAAGTTCGAGGCTTCACAGTCAATTCCGGATGTGCCTTATCACCTGTTCGCCATCTCCATCGGCCTGCAGGGTATCTACGTGGAGCGGGAGGAGGATATCGCCGACGCGTGGGAGCGGGCGCTGGCGGCTGACCGGCCTGTGCTGATCGAGTTCAAGACCGACCCGAATGTGCCTCCCCTGCCCCCACACATCAAGTTGGAGCAGGCCAAGAACTTCGCCAGCAGCCTGCTCAAGGGCGACCCTGACCAGGCCGGGGTCATCGTGCAGGCCGCCAAACAGGTGCTCAGCTCGGTGCTGCCGGGCAAGAAGTAACGCACCACGTGACTGCGCTACCGGAATGGGCCTCGGCTGTTCCGGTAGCCACCGAGGCAGAGCGCTTTGCCCGTTGCCTCAGTTGCGGCGGCGGCCGCCCAATTCGACCCACACAGGGGCGTGATCGCTGGCCTTGGCCTCATTGCGCACCCAGGCATCTACCCCCGCCCCTTTCAGGTAAGGGGAGAGCTCGCGGTTGAGCAGCAGGTGGTCGATGCGCAGCCCGGCGTTACGTGCCCAGTGGTTGCGGAAGTAATCCCAGAAGGTGTACACGCGCTCGTCCGGGTACAGGTGGCGAACGGCATCCGTCCAACCTTGCGTCAGCAGACGCTCGAAACAGGCACGGGACTCTGGCTGCAACAAGGCATCCTTGAGCCAGGAACGTGTGTCGTAGATGTCCAGGTCCGTGGGCACCACGTTGAAATCACCCGCCAGGAGCGCTGGGTGCCCATTGGCATAGAGCGTTTGCGCATGCTGGATCAGGCATTCGAACCAGCGCAACTTGTAATCGAATTTCGGCCCAGGCTGCGGATTACCGTTGGGCAGATACAAGCACCCGACCAGCACCCCATGCGCCGCTGCTTCCAGGTAACGGCTCTGTGTGTCGTCCTCCATGCCTGGCAAGCCACGTCGCACCTCCAGCGGCTCGCTGTCACGCGCCAGAATGGCCACGCCGTTCCAGGCGGGCTGGCCCTGATAAACACAGCCGTAACCTGCTGCTTCAATTTCCTGGCGCGGAAACTTGTGATCGGCGGCCTTCAACTCCTGCAGGCAGGCGATGTCGGGCCGTTCGCGCTTCAACCACTCCAGCAACGCAGGCAAGCGACTGCTGATGCCATTGATGTTGAACGTGGCGATGCGGAGGTTTTTCATGCGTCAGGGTCATTCACGTGGGCCTGAACTGCGTCTTCCAGCGCTCGCACATGGGCTTCGTCGGCCAGTGCCTTGAGCGCCAGCCAGTCGTCCCAGTCGAGTGTGCCATCGTCGCGCAGTGCCTCGGCGGTGCGCAGCAGTTCATGGTGGTAGGCGTCTGGCGATTCGCTGCGGTAACTGACGTCGTCGTACTGCGCATACCACGCTGCCAGCTCGGGAATGCTGCGTTCGATACTCATGGCGCTGCCCTCGCTCAATCATTATGGGTGAGAGCACCTCGAGCGCGCGATGTTCAGTCCGGGTGCATCGGCGGTTGAGCGCGGCCGGCCACTGCGCAACAGAACGGCGCAGGAACCGGCCACAAAAAAAACCCGTGCTCCAGGCACGGGCCGCTCAGTGAGCAACACCCGCTCTGGATCAGTTATCCAGTTCGTCCTTGACGACCTTGCCGTCGCGCGGATCGACCTTGAACTCATACTGCTTGCCATCAGCTTTGATGCCCTCACCTTCCCAATGGCCGTCATCGGCCTCGATCTTGGTGATTTGCGTGTAGCCAGCGCCCTTCAGCGTCGCCTCCGCCTGGTCTTTGCTCACCTTCCAGTCAGCACCAGGCTGGTCCGCCCACGCCGCCGTACTGCCCAGCGCGGTCGCCAGCGCCAGGCCAGTGAACAGTCGAGTCATCGTCTTCATCGCCAACATCCTTTTTCATGAAAGTTAGCGGTACGACTGGCGGCCGCACCTCAGCGTTCAGTTTTGTTTCGGGGGCATGGATGCGATGTCATCGGCCAGCACCGCCGGTGAATCGCGTTGGAACTTCCCGGCGGGACGATGGCCTCCTTCTCAGGCCTATCGAAAACGGAGAATCACGATGTACGACAAACTGAATGGCAAACGCGTGGCATTCCTGGTGACTGACGGTTTTGAACAGGTCGAGTTGACCGGCCCACGTGAAGCCCTGGAACAAAAAGGCGCGGTGGTCGATATCCTGAGCGAAAAGGACGGCACGGTACGCGGCTGGAACCATGACAAACCGGCTGACGAGTTTACCGTGGATGCCACCTTCGACAGCGCGCAGGTGGACCTGTACGACGCCATTGTGTTGCCGGGCGGGGTGCAGAACTCCGACACCATCCGCCTGATCGAAGGCGCGCAAGCCCTGGTGAAAAGCCACGCTGCGGCAAACAAGCCACTGGCAGTGATCTGCCACGGGGCCTGGCTGCTGATATCGGCGGGCCTGGTAAAGGGCAAGCGGATGACCAGCTACCAGACCTTGCAGGACGATATCCGCAACGCCGGGGGCGAGTGGGTGGATGAGAAGGTGGTGGTAGACGGCCACCTGATCAGCAGCCGCAAGCCGGACGATATCCCGGCCTTCAACGATCAGTTGATCAAATCACTGAGCGAATGAACCGCTTCAGCCAAGGCAGGCTGAGGTCGCGTTGATGCTGTGAGTTTTGCGCACCCGGTCCTGCAGCGGGTGCTCAAAGCTCCAACCGGCCTGCCAGCAAGGCACTCAGCACCCCGGCAAGGTCATCGCCCTGTTCATCCAGCAGCCGCAGGGGTATGCCTTGCAAGACCGATTGTGACCCGGCTAGGTCCGCACCGACCAACGCCAGCGGGCACGCGACATCCATCTGCAAGGCGCGCAGCTGGCGGGCCAGTGTTGCGCTCACCGAGCCCTGTACGGCAATCACCAACGCTGCAGGCTGCACGGCGGCGCAAACCAGCGCCAGCTCTTCCAGTGGCTGATCACAGCCAAGCACATCAATGCGCTGTTGCTCACTGCTCAGCAACAGACCGGTGCACAGCAACTGTGCTTCAGCATGCCCTTCAGTGCCCACCATTATCACGCGCGGCGCATTGGCCTGGTTCATCTGCAGGCGCATCAGTAGGCGCGCACGCAAGAAATTATCGAAGAACACCCATTGGCTGCGTTGGCCGAAGGCTCGCCCGGCGGCCAGTTGCTGCCAGACCGGCATCAGCACTTCGCGCAGCACCGTCGCTTTGGGCAACAACGTGAACAACTGGCCATGCAGCGCATCCAGCGCCTGGGCATCGAACGCCTGGGTAGCACGCAGCAGCGCTGCGCGCCATTCGGCAAAGGCCGAATCCGACTGCATGGTGGCTTTCGGCTGGGCGGCGAGGCGCTCACCGACCTTGCTGATCGGCAGCCCATGGTTGGTCCAGTGCAGAATGTCGCGGATACGCTGCACGTCCTCGGCCGTGTACAGCCGGTGACCACCGTCGGTGCGCTGCGGGCGGAGCAAGCCATGGCGCCGCTCCCAGGCGCGCAGGGTCACCGGGTTGATGCCCGTCAGGGTGACCACATCGCGCATGGGCAGCAGGTCGGCTTGAGTAGTATCAGTCATTGCACGGGTCGTCCGGGAAGTGCCCCATTCTAAACCGATACACACCTTCTGCGCAGTGCCGAACTGGGTCATCATGCAGCAAACTGCGCGCGAAGCCCTGCACAGAGGCTACGCTGCGCTTACTGAACATGACATTTGCGTAGGTAGCGCTACATGATCACTGCAAAACTCCTGCAACTGATGGTCGAGCAATCCAACGACGGCATCGTCGTAGCCGAGCAGGAAGGCGAAGACAGCATCCTCATCTATGCCAACACAGCTTTCGAGCGGCTGACGGGCTACCAGGCCAGGGACATCCTGTACCAGGACTGCCGCTTCTTGCAGGGCGCCGACCATGACCAGGAAGCCGTACAGCGCATCCGCGAGGCGATTCGTGACGGCAAGCCGTGCCGGGAAGTCCTGCGCAACTACCGCAAGGATGGCAGCCCGTTCTGGAACGAATTGTCCATCAGCCCAGTGTTCAACCAGGCGGATCAACTGACCTACTACATCGGCATTCAGCACGATGTGTCCCGGCAGGTAGAGGCCGAGGCTCGGATCAAGGCGCTGGAAGCCGAGGTCGCTGAACTGCGGCAGCAGTTGGCGCAACGCAAAAGCTGAAATAGCTATACAAAAACTTTGACTTGTACAATTTTTGTCGTAGGCTTCGAGTATACCTGTACAACAATCGGGTGTTGTACAGGATTGTCCGGAGCCGAGCATGTCCGCTTACCTGCAGCAGTTCGCCGAACGTTTTGCCCACCTTGACGTGGACAGCCTCGATTCACTGAACACCCTGTACAGCGAAGACGTTGTCTTCCGCGACCCCCTGCATCAAATTCACGGGCTCGACGCCCTGCAGGCCTATTTCGCCCAGTTGTACGCCAATGCCCGCGATATCCGCTATGCCTTCGCCGCGGCGGACGAGGTGCTACCTGGCCAGGGTTACCTGCGCTGGACCCTCGAGTTTCGTCACCCACGGCTGGCACGGGGGGCACCGATAACGGTACAAGGCTGCAGTTTTCTGCAGTGGCGTGAACGCGTCCATTTTCACCAGGATTTCTTCGACGCCGGCGCCCTGTTGTATGAGCACGTTCCACTGATGGGCGGGGCCATTCGCTGGCTCAAAGGCAGGCTGGCATGAGCCGCTGCTGGTTGACAGGCGCTAGCAGCGGCCTTGGCGCAGCCCTTGCGCAAGCGCTGCTGGAACAAGGGCACCAGGTCGCGTTGGGTGGCCGTCGCAGCCAGGCACTGCTGCCGTTGGCCGAGCGGTATCCGGGGCAGGTGCTGTTGGCCGAGGGCGACATTGCCGACGCTGCACAAGTGGCACAGATCGCCGCCCGCATCGAGCAAGCCTGGGGTGGGCTGGACATGGCGGTCTTCAATGCAGGCACTTGTGAATACCTGGAGCCCGGCCACTTCGACCCGGCGCTTGTCGAACGCGTGGTACGCACCAACCTGCTGGGCGTGAGCAACTGCCTGGCCGCCGCCCTGCCCTTGCTGCGGGCAGGCGTGCGCCCGCACCTGGTGGTGGTCGGCAGTTCGGTAACCTGGCTGGCCTTGCCCCGTGCCGGAGCCTACGGGGCGTCCAAGGCAGCCGTGCGTTACCTGGTGGAGTCGCAGCGGATCGACCTGGCACGCGAGGGTATCGACGTGACGTTGGTCAGCCCGGGCTTTGTCGATACGCCATTGACCCGCCGCAACGACTTCCCCATGCCGCAACTGTGGTCTGCCGAGCGCGCGGCACAACATATTGCCAAGCGCTTGCCCCGGCGCCCGCTTGAAATCAACTTCCCGAGCCTTTTCACCTGGGGCCTGCGTGTGCTCGGGGCCCTGCCCCCGCGTCTGCGCCTGGCCCTGGGCCTGCGCTTGGCCCGCCACGAACAGGACTGACCCATGCGCATCGCCATCATTGGAAGCGGCATTGCCGGCCTCACCTGTGCCTACCTGCTCTCCCGTCGCCACGCGGTCACGGTGTTCGAAGCCGCGAGCTGGGTCGGCGGCCACACCCACACCGTGGACGTGGACTGGGCAGGCGAGCGCTATGCCATCGATACTGGCTTCATCGTGTTCAACGACTGGACCTACCCGAACTTCATTCGTTTGCTCGATCAACTGGATGTGGGCTCACAACCCACGCAGATGAGCTTCTCCGTAAACGACCCACTCAGCGGCCTGGAATACAACGGTCATAGCCTCGACACCCTGTTCGCACAACGCAGCAACCTGCTGTCACCGGGTTTCTGGGGGATGCTGCGCGAAATCCTGCGCTTCAACCGGCAGGCTATCGCCGACCTGGATGCAGGGCGCATAGACGATCACACCACGCTGGGCAGCTATCTTCAGGCGCAAGGCTACGGGCAACGTTTTGTCGATCACTACGTGGTACCCATGGGCTCGGCGATCTGGTCGATGTCCCGGGCCGACATGCTGGCTTTTCCGTTGCAGTTCTTCGTGCGCTTTTGCCGCAACCACGGCCTGCTGTCGGTCAATCAGCGGCCGCAATGGCGGGTGATAGAAGGTGGTTCGCGCAGCTATATCGGCCCGCTGAGCCGGCGGTTTGCCGAACAGGTACGGCTTGACTGCAAGGTTCACCGGGTCGACCGAGACCAGGATGGGGTGACCCTGCACAGCGCTGCCGGCACCGAGCGCTTCGACAAGGTGGTATTCGCCTGTCACAGCGACCAGGCCCTTGCCCTGCTGCAGTCACCGAGTACACAGGAGCAGGCAGTACTGGGCGCCATCGGCTACGCCGACAATGATGTGGTGCTGCACACCGACACCCGCCTGCTGCCCCGCCGGCGCAAAGCCTGGGCCAGTTGGAACTACCGCCTGGCCGGCGACGGTCAGGCACCGGCCGCGCTGACCTACAACATGAATATCCTGCAAGGCCTGCAGGCGCCGGTAACGTTCTGCGTGAGCCTGAACCAGACCGCCCTGATCGACCCCGCCCAGATCATCGCCCGCTTCAGTTACGCCCACCCGCAATACAGCTTGGCGGCGCTGGCCGCACAGGCCCGGCATGCGCAGCTGCAAGGCGGTCAGCACAGCTATTTCTGCGGGGCCTACTGGGGCAACGGCTTTCACGAGGACGGCGTCACCAGCGCGCTGCAGGTGGCCAGCCATTTCGGGGAACAGCTATGAACAGCGGTCTGTGCCTGGGCTGGCTCAGCCACCGGCGCCTGAGCCCGCGGCCGCACGCCTTCCGCTACCGGGTCGGCATGTTCTACCTGGACCTGGACGAGCAAGCCTGGCTGATGACCCTGTCGCGCTGGTTAAGGCGCTCGCGCCTGGCGCCGCTGAGCTTCCGTGAAACCGATTACCTGCCGGCCTTTACCGGCCAAGGGCAATCGCTGGCCGGCGCCGCGCGGCGGTTGGTGGGCCGGGCCACGGGCCAGGTGCCGGAAGGGCCGGTACGCCTGCTGACCCAGCTGCGCTGCTGGGGACTGGCGTTCAACCCGGTGAGTTTCTACTTCTGCCACGACCGCGATGGGCACCTGGCGGCAATCCTGCTGGAAGTACGCAACACCCCTTGGCGAGAGCGCTTCCACTATGTGCTGCCCGTGCAGGGCGGGCTGGCGCAGCCGTTCGCGGTGAACAAGGCCTTTCACGTGTCGCCGTTCATGCCGCTGGACATGGACTACCGCTTGCGCTTCCACCTTGACGAGAGCCGGGTGCGCATCCACATGGAAAACTGGCAAAGCGGCCACAAGGTCTTCGAAGCCGACCTGGCACTACGGCGCCAACCCTTGGACCGCCCCGCCTTGCACCGCTACATCCTGGCCTTCCCCTGGATGAGCCTGCGCACCCTGACGGGCATCTACTGGCAAGCCCTGCGCCTGTTCTGCAAGCGCACGCCTATTCACGACCACACCGCCAGCCAGGCTGACCTGGCACTTGGCCAACCTTGCGAGGACTCCGATCATGTCCAATCCCACCCTGAGCGTTAGCAAGTCAGCAGGCATCGCCCCTTGGTTGGGCGCGTTGGCGCGCAACGCTGTGCTGGCACAGCTGGGCAAGTTGCGCCATGGCCACCTGCGTGTGCTCTGCCATGGGCAACAATGGGCCTTCGGTGATGCCGCCAGTGCCTTGCAGGCGGAGGTGGAAATTCTCGATGATGCTGCCTGGAACCTGCTGGCGAGCAATGGTTCGATCGGTGCCGGTGAAGGCTATATCCATGGTTACTGGCGCAGCCCGGACCTGGCCCTGGTCACGCGGTTGTTCGTCGCCAACCTCGAGGTGCTCGACGCCCTGGAAGGGGGCCTGGCGCGGTTGGGCCGGCCCGCCCTGCGCCTGCTGCACCGGCTCAACCGCAACAGCAAGCGCGGTGCGCGACGCAACATACTGGCCCACTATGACTTGGGCAACGCACTGTTCGAACAGCTGCTGGACCCGACCATGATGTACTCGGCTGCCCAGTTCGAGCACCCCGACCAACCCCTTGAACAGGCCCAGCTTCGCAAGCTGCAACGTATCTGCGAAAAGCTTGAACTGGGTCCGGAAGACCACCTGCTGGAGATCGGCACTGGCTGGGGCAGCCTTGCCATCCATGCGGCCAGCCATCATGGTTGTCGGGTCACCACCACCACCCTGTCACAGGCCCAGTACAGCCATACCCTGCAACGGGTCAAAGACCTGGGGCTGGAGCGGCAGATCACGGTGCTGCAGGAGGACTATCGCGACCTGCGCGGGACATTCGACAAACTGGTGTCGATCGAGATGATCGAGGCTGTAGGCCACCGCTACCTGCCCACGTACTTCCGCCAGTGTGGAGCGTTGCTCAAGCCCGATGGCCTGATGCTGATCCAGGCGATCACCATTCGCGACCAGCGCTATGCTCAGGCACGGCGCTCGGTGGACTTCATCCAGCGCTATATTTTCCCCGGCGGCGCCCTGCCCTCGCTCAGCGTGCTGGTCGATACGGCCAGCCGCCAGACCGCGCTCAACCTGGTTCACATGGAGGATTTCGGTGTCGACTACGCCCTGACGCTGCGGCACTGGCACGACAACCTGAAGCAGTCGCGCGCCGCGCTCGCGGCGTTGGGTTATGACGAGACGTTCCAGCGCCTGTGGGAGTTTTATCTGTGCTACTGCCAGGGCGGCTTCGAAGAGCGTGCCATTGGCGTGGCGCAGCTGTTGTGGGCGGCGCCGAACGCGCGTCGCGCGCCACTGCCTGTACCAGCGTGATGGTTACCCGCGGCCAGATTGCCAATGCGCTGTGGCTGCAATTGGGCTGGTGGTTGTGCATATGGGGTGCCAGCACACCTTGGGTGCTGGTGCTGATACCTGTGGGCCTGGCGCTACACCTGTGGACATGCACACAGCCGCGGGCAGAAGCATGGGCGCTGTTACGCGTAACCATGGTTGGCTGCCTGCTGGACAGCCTGCTTGGCAGCTTAGGCGTATTTGATTTTCATGCCTGGCCGTTACCCTTGTGGCTGGCATCGATGTGGTTGGTGCTGGCCAGCGGTTTGCGCCATAGCCTGGCCTGGGCTGGTCGGCCGTTTTTGCGCGGCGCCGTGGTCGGCGCGGTTGCCGGCCCCCTGGCGTATCTGGGCGGCGCCAGGCTGGCCGATGTCGCGCTGCCCCTGGGGCCTTTGGCAACCACCCTGGTTCTAGTGCCGATCTGGGCCTTGGCCCTGCCCTTGCTGGTGCGCCTGGCTGCGTGGCGCTGAGCGGCGACAGCGCTCGGAACAATAACGCACCTCGTCCCAGCAACGCGCCCAGCGCTTACGCCAGGTGAATGGCCGGCCACACACCACGCACATCTTGCTTGGCAGGTTTTGCTTCTTCACAGCGGCCTGCCTGCATCCAGCTCGGCGAGCAACTGCTCGCCACGTTGCCACACACCATCACGGCGCGCGGCAGCCATGCGGTCGAGGTTGCGGTACACCATTGCCAGGCGCGGGTTGGCTGACAGGCGTTGACGGTGGCGGATAAGAAAATGCCAGTACAGCGCATTGAACGGGCAGGCATCGGCTTCCACCACCTTGTCTACCCGATAGCTGCAGGCCTTGCAGTGGTCGGACATCCGCTGGATGTAGCGCCCACTGGCGCAATACGGTTTGGAGCCCAGGTAGCCACCGTCGGCATGCATCACCATGCCAAGCGTGTTGGGCAGTTCGACCCAGTCGAATGCGTCGATGTAAACCGCCAGGTACCATTCACAGATGGCGGCAGGCGCGATGCCTGCCAACAGCGCAAAGTTGCCGGTCACCATCAGCCGCTGCACGTGGTGCGCGTACCCAAGCCGCAGCGTTTGCCCTATCGCTTGCGCCATGCAGCGCATGCGGGTGTTGCCGGTCCAGTAGAACTCGGGCAAGGCGCGGGCGTTGCCGAAGTGGTTCAATGTGGCGTAGTCGGGCATGCGCAGCCAATACACACCGCGGACATATTCACGCCAACCGATCAGTTGGCGGATGAAACCTTCGGCGGCGTTGAGCGGCACCCTGCCTTCGCGCCAGGCCTGTTGCACGTCTTCGCACAACTGCCGCACATCGAGCAAGCCTATGTTCAGGGCCGCGCTGATGCGTGAATGGAAAAGATACGGCTCACCTTCGGCCATGGCGTCCTGGTAGTCACCGAATGCCGCCAGACCGAAGTCGAGAAAGTGCTGCCACAGCTCAAGCGCCTGCTGCTGGGTGACGGGGTACTCGAACCCGTCTATCTCGCCGTAGTGGTCGCCGAAGCGCTGGCGTACCAGCGCCATCACCGCCAGGGTAATGGCATCGGGCGTAAAGCGCGCCGCGAACGGAGCGCCCAGGTTGCGAGGCAGTGGTTTACGGTTTTCACTGTCGAAGTTCCAGGTGCCCCCGGCAGGGCTGCCATCGGGCTCCAGCAGCAGGCCGCACCGCTTGCGCATACCGCGATAGAAATGCTCCATGCGCAACTGCCGGCGACCCTCTGCCCAGCGCGCGAAGGCTTCACGCGAGCACAGAAAGCGGGTGTCGCGGTGCCACGTCAAGGGCAGCCCGGACTCGCGCAACGCGTGCTCGAGCCGCCACTCGCCACATTCGGTCAGGTCGATCTGCGCCGCGCCAAGCCGTTCGCGCCAGCGGCGCAGCTCACCGACGATGGTGCCGCTATTGTCGCTGTCATCGATAGGAACGTAGTGCACTTGCCAGCCGCGCTCGCGCAGCGCCTGGGCAAAGTGGCGCATGGCACTGAAAATGAGCACGATCTTTTGCGGGTGATGGGGCACATAGCGCGCCTCGCCCTCCACCTCTGCCATCAGGATAGCGTCCTGGGCAGGGTCCAGTGCCTTCAGGCTTGGCAGCTCCAGCGATAACTGGTCACCCAGCACCAGGCCCAGGCGCACGGGGCGACCTACCACTGGCTGGCCAGGGTAATCGGCACGCGCAACGGTGCAATGGGGCCGTCACGTTGCCCGCACATCTCATCATGCACCGACTGCTGCACCAGCACGCATGGCACCTCGGCCATGTCAGCCAGCAAATCGCGCAGTTCAGTAGTGGAGCGAAGGCGCACAGGCTGCCCCTGCGCATCGCTCAGGGTAACCGGGCCGGTTGCGGTAATTGCACGCAAAACGTAGAAGCCGCCTTCCAGCGACAGCACTTCAAGCTCTTCGATTTCGCCAGCATCCACGTGCTGGGCCAATGCATTCAGGTTCATGGCGTAGCCTCCGGCAGGCGGCGGAAGAACAGCGTGATCTGGCCGATCTCCACACCTAGTTTGCTCATGCTCGAGCGGTTGATCAGCGTGTCGTCATCCATCAGGTACATCCAGTCGTCCAGGTCCACCTCCCAGTGCTTGCCGTCCACCGGCAAGTCCAGCCGGTAGCGCCAGCGCAGCGCATTGCCCGCCACTTCGCCACGGGCCTCGCCGATCACGTCGCCGGCCGTGCCCCGCCAGCGCCCAGGCCCGTCCGGCACCAAGGTCCAAGTGCGCTGTTGGCGCGTGCCGTCGCTGTACACGAAGTGCTCGTCGAGGATCAGCCGCTCACCTTCCCGGCGGCTGTCGATGCGCACATGAAACCGCTTGACCACCTCGCCGGAACGCTTCTGGAACATGCCCCAGGCCTGAACCGGCCGGGAGAAGAACGCCGCCAGGTCGAGCTTGGGTTGCTCACCGGCATAATGCTCGACCCCCACGTTGCCGCAACTGCCCAACAGCAGGCAGCCAACCAGTAACAGCGCTTTGCCAACGTTCATGTCACGGCTCTCCATCGGTGCCGGCCAGCCCAAGCAAGCGCTGCCGTAATTGTGGGTCCCTGGCATTCGGGCCAAGCCAGATGGCGAAGAATGCCCGGGCAAAGACAGGGTCGGTTATTTCGCGGGTGAGGTTGCCGTCAACGTAAAAACGGCAGCCTTGGCTCGGCAGGTAAACACCTGTGATGCGCATGCCAGGGCGTACGTCGACGAATGCCTGTTCCAGCAGCCCGGTCAGTTGCGCGCTGCGTTGTGCCGTCATGCCGCCCCCGTCGAGCCTGCGCATTTCTGCAAGGCTGGCTTCGACCAAGGTGTCTCTGGACAGCGAGCGGTGGTAACGCAGCTCCAGCGCGAACGGCTCATCCCAGCGCTGCACGGGGCCGGCCGCCCACAGCCGCGCACTGTACAAACGCAGGCCCCACCAGCTGAAATCGCCTTCACCCAGCCGTTGTGCGGCCGGCACATCCGCACGCCAATCCGCCACAGCCGCCGTGGCCAGGGCGGTCAGCAACAGACACAGGGATGTGAATCGGGCTGGGACTGCCATGCTGGCCTCGGCTGCCAGGACTAATATTGTACAAACATAGCATCTTGTACAGATTTGTCACCCGCAATGTACAGCTTTTTGCATCAGTTCAAAGGCAGCCGCAGGGTTGCCGCCAAGCCACCGCTCGGTCGGTTCTCAAGGTGAACATGCCCGCCCAGGCGGTCAATGATGGTGGCGACAATGGACAGCCCCAGCCCGGCACCGTTGGGGCTGTTACGGCTGTAGAAGCGCTCGAACACGCGCGCTATGTCAGCCGGCTCGATACCTGGCCCTTCATCCTCCACGATCAGCTCGAAACGGTTTTCCAGGCGCCTGAGCAGTACGCTGATGCGCCCTCCCGGGGGCGAATGCTCGACGGCGTTGGAAACCAGGTTCTGGAACGCGATGGTCAACGCACCGGCGTCGATGCCCAGGTGGTGATCACCCTCACCAATATCCAGTGATGGCTCCAGGCCGCGGTCGAGTATCCAGGGAGTCAGCTCGGCCATGGTGTCGGTGACCACCTCACCCAGGTCGACCTTGACCGCGGCGTGCTGGCCCAGGCGCGGCTCGACACGGGCCAGGGTCAGCAACTGGTTGACCACCCGGGTCAGCCGGTCCACACCGCCAATCAGAAAGCCCAGCGCCTTGCGCCGTTCGGCCTCACTCGCGGCCTCGAGTGCGTTCTGGGCATGCAGGCGCAACACCGCCAGCGGCGTGCGCATTTCATGGGCGGCGTCGGCAATGAAGCGGTGTTCGCGCCGCAACATGTCTTCGATCTGCGCCAGCAGGCGGTTGATGGCCGCTTGCATGGGTTCCAGCTCCGAGGGCAATGGCGCCAGGCGCAAGGGTTCGAGTGAATCGGCGTGGCGTGCGCGAATGACCGTGGCCATGTTCTGCAAGGGGCGCAGCCCCCAGCCGATCGCGACCCAGACCAGCAACACCAGGGCCAGGCTGCCGAGCAGGAAGGGGAACAAGGTATGGCGCACGATCCGGTCGATCAGGTCGTAGCGCACATCATCACGTTCACCCACCCAGATGACCCAGTGCTTTTCCGGCACCGGTAACACGAAGCCGCGCCATTGCCGGTCACCACTGGAAAAGTCGTAGAACCCAGGTTCGGACGGCGGCAGCGACAACTGCGGGGCACTGGGTGTATGCACCAGCAACACGCCCCCCTCACCCCATACCTGGAATGCCAGCTTGCTTTCGTAGGGGTGGCCAACCCGGTGGTGGCCGGCCTGGGCCAAGGCGTCGTTGAACGCCTGGTACATGGCCTCGCGCGAGCCGCCCTGGACCGGCAGGCTCATGACCCCCTGCAGCAGGCGGGCATTCTGCGCCAGGTGGGCGTCGTACACTTCGTTGATTTCATGGCGACTGTCATGATAGTTGTACAGCGTCAGCAGGCCTGTCCCCAACAGCAACAGCAGCATGACCCGCCATAACGTCCTTCGCCGCAACGAGGTCATGCCTTGCCCTCGACCAGGTAGCCAATGCCCCGCACCGTGCGGATCAGGCCGTTGTTGAGCTTTTTTCGCAGGTGGTAGATGTGCACTTCCAGGGTATTGCTCTCGGGTTCTTCATCCCAGCCATACAGCAGCTGTGTCAGGCGTTCGCGGGTGAACACCTTGCCCGGCTGCGCCAGCAATTCATGTAGCAAGCGGTACTCCTTGGGGGTCAGTATCACTTCCAGCCCTTGGTAATGTACCTGCTGGGTAGCGGGGTCGAGCATGACCCCGGCATGCTCGATCAATACCTTGGCACGCCCGGCGCTGCGCCTGAGCAAAGCTCGCAAGCGGGCCTTCAGCTCGTTGAGGTCGAACGGCTTGACCAGGTAGTCGTCAGCGCCGGCATCCAGCCCGGCGATGCGATCATCCAGGGCGTCCCGCGCGGTGAGGATCAGTACCGGCAAGCTATTGCCAGCGCCTCTCACGCGCCTTAGCACCTCGATGCCATCCAGGCGCGGCAAGCCCAGGTCCAGGATGGCCAGGTCGAATGTTTCATGCAGCAGCGCGTGCACGCCATTCTGGCCGTCGCGCAACCAGTCGAGCGTATAACCCTCCTGGCGCAAGCCATCGCAGATCCCCTCCCCCAGTGCGGTATCGTCCTCAACCAGCAGTAGCCGCATGTTCAGTCCTGTTTGTCCTTGATTGCCTTGAGTAAAGCCGCGATATCCGCCCGCCGGCCCTGGTCCGCCAGTTCACGCCCCGGCCGCGGCGGCGCCTGCATGGCCTTGTGCAAGGCAGCAGTGGCTTCAGCGTAGCGCTTTTGCCGGTACAAGTGGTCGGCCCAGAAATAGTTGCTGTCGATGCCGTTGGGGTTGATCTTCAGGGCTTCGCGCAACAGCTGGTCCGCCTTGTCGCCGTCACCGAACCCTATCGGCCAGCCCGGCACCTGGTCGTAAAGCGTGCCAAGGCTGGTATAGGCCGAGCCTTGCAGGGCATCAGGGTCCAGCTTCATGGCCTGCTCCAGGCTGGCCTTGGCTGACTTGACCTTGCCCAGCGCACCAAGCCCGCCCACGGCGCCAGCCCAGCTGCTGTTGATGATGCCTTCCCAGATCAGCGGCTCGGGGGTGCCGGGGTGCTGCCTGACGAATGCCGCCGCCTCACCGGACAACTTCTCGAAAGCATCCGCGCGCTGGGCCTTGGGCGTCTGATACTGGATTTGTGCCCAACGCTGTTGCAGCGCGCTGAGCTGCTGGTTTCCGGCTGGGTCCAGTGCCCAGGTGAACGGGGTGAACGCCAGCAGGCTGACGAAGGCCAGTCGCTTCATTTGCTCGACTCCTTGATATGGCCGCCAATGTAGCGGCGAATGACAGGCAATTGCTTGCGCAGGGCACGGTCGACCACCCCTGGCAACATGCCGTTGATGCGTACGAAAAGCTTTTCCGGCCACCCCAGGTACAGCTCGCTGCGCTCCGACTGGACGGCCACGAGCACGGCGCGGGCGACATCGGCCGGGTCGTCCATGCCGACCTTCAGCGCCTGGTTGAGCGCGGTGGCGGCGCTGCTGTTCATGGTGGTGCGGGTGGCCCGCGGGGCGGCATACAGCACATTCACCGTGGTATCGGCCAACTCACGGCGCAACGCCTCGGAGAAACCGCGCAGGGCGAACTTGCTGGCACAGTAGGTGGCGTAGCCGGGGTAGCCGATCGAGCCGTAAGTGGAACCGACATTCACCACCAGCGCCTTGGGTTGCTCGCGCAGCAGGGGCAGGCAGGCACGGGTCAGCTGCAGGGGCGCCTTGATGTTGATGTCGAGCAATTCATCCAGCGCGTACTCGTCCAACTGGTCCAGCAAGGCAAAACGGTTTACACCGGCGGCATTGATCAGCACATTGACCCCGCCCATTTCACGGGCGCGGCTGACCACCTGTTCACGCCCGGTCGGCGTACGCAGGTCGGCCGTTTGCCAACGCAGGCGCTCAGGGTAGCGGTTCATCAGACCCGCCAGCTTGCCCATGTGCCGGCTTACCGCCAGGACCCGGGCACCGGCTGCACACAATTGCTCGGCCAGTTCCAGGCCGATGCCGCCACTGGCCCCGGTCAGAACCACCACCGACTCATGCAAGCGCATGCTGCACCTCGGCATGCTCAGTGCGTGGCAAACCTTCGAACATGGCGGTATACAGCTGGTACACCACCTTGGCGGCGTGCAGCACCGCCTGCTGGTCGGCCACGTCGTCCAGCCGGTCCATCAGGCTTTTGTAGGTGACCATGTGGTCCTGGTCCAGCGCGCCGTGGGAACTGAGGTAGCTGAAGGCCTGGTTGGGCAACCCGAGGGTGCTCTGGATCGCCCCGGCAGCATGGGTGGCCAGGGCGATGCTGGTGCCCTCCAGCACGTTGACCATGCCGAACAACCCCACCGGGTTGCCCCGTGCGATAAGGTCGTACAGATAGGCAACCATCAACTCGATGGGCAAGGCAGGCCGGCCGTCGCGTACCGCCTCCCAGTCACCGCCACAGGCCTTGATATCGTTGAGGATCCACTGCTCGTGGCCGTACTCCTCCTGGATGTACTCGCACACCGCGCCGCGCAACCACTCCAGCCGCGCCGGCAGCCGCGCGCCGCACGCCATCATCAGCGGTACGGTATGGCGAACGTGGTAATAGGCCTGGGTGAGGAAGGCGATGTAGCTGGCCCGGCTGACCTGGCCGGCCAGCGCCTCGCGAATGACCGGCACCGCGAACAAAGCCTGACGTTCGTGGCTGGTTTGCAGCTGCAGGGTGTCGAAAAATGACATGGTAGACCTCATGACGGAATGTCGGACAACAAGGATTGATAACGCTGCAGGATCGCCTCACGGCGTGGGCGGCCATTGGCGGTCAGGGTGTGCTCGGCGACCGAGAATGGCGCTGGCAAACGCCGCCAGGCATGCACCCTGGCGTAGTCGGGCAAACTGGCATTACTGTGCTGCACGGCCTGCTCGATAGCCGCGTCCGGGGTGCCCGGGGCGAGCGGCCAGAGCAAGGCCACGTTGCGCGGCATGCCCTCGCCATGAACGAACGCCTGGGCGATCACCCCGCTCTGGGTCAGCTCGGCTTCTACCCATTCAGGGTTGACGTTGCGCCCGAAGCTGGTGATGAACTGGTGTTTCTTGCGCCCGTTCAGGTGCAGGTAGCCTTCATCATCGAAAAAGCCCAGGTCGCCGGTGGCCCACCACGCGGTTTGGCTGGGCGTGTCGCCCAGATAGCCAAGCAGCAGGGTCCCGGCAACCAGCACCTCACCGTCTTCGGCGATACGCACCTGCACATGCGGCAATGGCCGGCCGACACTGCCCGGGCGCACCGCACCGGGGCGGTTCAGCGCCACCACAGAGGCACATTCCGACAGCCCGTAGCCCTCGAATACCGGCAAGCCTACGGCCTCGGCCCGCGCCAGCAGGCTGGGCGCCACACGGGCGCCACCCACCGCAACGAAACGCAGCATGCCAACCCCCATCAGCCCGCGCTCGATTGCCGTGACCAGCCCCAGCAGCAGTTGAGGAACCAGAATCAGGCTTTGTGCGCCGCTCAACGCGATGGCCCCGAGCAGCCGCTTGAAATCGACCTGGCTGCCCCCCCCCATGCCCAACTGGGCCTGTGGGTACAGCATGACACTGGCCCCTGCCAGCAAGGCGGCGTAAACGCCCAGGTTCTCCAGCAACACGCCCAGCGGAAGCACAGCGAGGTAGCGCCGAGGCTGCGTAGGCCGGCTGGCCTGTTCCAGTTCGTGTGCGACCCGCAACATGGCCTGCGCGCTCAGGCACACGCCTTTGGGGTTGCCGGTACTGCCAGAGGTGTAGGTGACCTTGGCGGTGCCTTCAGGCAGGGCCACCGCAGGCAGCGCTGGCCGCGACCAGAAGCCGTGCTGGTCGACGAAACCCAGCCGCCCGAGCAAGCTCTCCCAGGCGGGCGGGCCGAGCACCAGGCTGGCGCCGCTCTGTTGCAGGCAATGCTCCAACTGGGTTGGGCTGAAGAAGGTGGGCACCGTCACGCAGGCGCGCCCCGAGACCAGCGCGGCCAGGTCCCACAACAGCAGTTCGGGACCGTTATCCAGCCCCAGCACCAGCACACCGGCCTGACGCTGGCGCAGGGCCTCGGCACGCTGTAGCACCTCGGCAAGCAACTGCTTGTAGGTGTAGCGTGCACTGGCCCCTTCCAGCGCGGGCGCATCACCATGGGCCAGCAATGCCTGCCAGAAACGTTCAAGTTCAAGCGGCATGGCCGGTCTCCTCGTCCAGCACCGGAAAGCCCAGGCGGCGAAACACACCAGCGCTACGCAGCAAGTCGAAGCCTTGGCCGATTTCGCCCGCGTACACCTGCGGATGCTGGGCGTAATAGCTGCCCCATTGCGCAACGGGCTCGTCCAGGCGTGCCGGGTCGGCCTGCGCCAGCACGGTAGGTGCCAGGCCCAGGCGCTGGAAACTGTTGATCAAGGTGGAGGCACCGGTGAACGCCACCCACTTCAGCCCGCGGGTGGCAAGCAGCCAGGTCACGGCGGTGATCATGATGCGTGCGCTGCCGGCGCTCAGCGACGCCAGGTTGCCGACCTCGACCATGCACTCGCGCGCAACGGGCAGGCTGGTCAGTCGCGAAATCGCCGTTTCCAGGGGGACGTCCAGGTAATGCTCGAGAAACAACGGCCCACTGCTGGCCGGGCGCAGACCCGCCGCCGCAATCAAGTGCCCATGGCTATCCCGCAATGCCAACAATTCGGGCAAGTAGTGGTGCACATCAGCGTGGTGAACTTCAGCGAAACAGCGATGAATGAAGTGCTCGAGTTCTTCCCGGTCAGGGTCGCCCGGCAGGTGCAGGGACAAACAGCCGTGATGCGCTGCATGGGTGCCTATCGGCAGTGGGAGCAGGCTGCTCCACAGGGTATGGGTCATGGGACTCCCCCCTAATGAATGGGTTGAGCGAAGTATCAGTGACGAATCTGAAGGGAATCTGAAGCTGGCTGAACAAACGCCGGGAAACCGAAGGGGCGATAGCCAAGCCGTTGCTTTTATCTATCGCCTGGCCCAAGCTCAGCCCTTCTTGCCGCCATGGACCCCACGATGCCCAGACGCAACCGCTACCTGATCGCCGTGCTGCTGTTGATCCTGGTATCGGCGCTGTTCGGGTACCTGTGGCGCGATACCCCGCCAGCCCAGCCGGCCTTGCCGGCGCATAGCTATGCCAAGGCCCTGCGCCAGGCCCACGACGGTCGGCCTGGCGCTGCCAGGGTGCTTTACCAGCAGTTGCAACGCACCGACTTGCCCGCCATCCGGCGCGCAGCCCTGTACGCCGAGCTGCCCAACTACCCTTCGCCACTGGCCTTGAAAATCGCCCGGCAAGACCTGGAACACGCCGAGCCACTGGTGCGCCGTGCCGCCATCGCAGGTATCCGCCGGCTGCTGCCTGCCGCGCAGCGCAGCCTGGTGCTTGGCCCGCTGCTGGACGATGACGACCAAAGCGTGCGCTTCGCTGCCGTGGACGCCTTGCTTGGCCTTTCCCCGGATGACATAGGCCTGTATTTCGGCCCGCTGCAGGCGGCCCTGGAGCAATACCAGCAAGCGCTGGCGCAACAACCCGAGGAAGCAGACGCGCAAGTGCACCTGGCGCGCTTGTACATGCACGAAAATGACTACACCCAAGCTGCGGTAGCCCTGCAACGTGCATTGACCGTCGCCCCAGGCAACCTCGACGCACTAGCCACCCAGGTGCGCCTGCTGGAACGTCAAGGCCAGCACGATGCCTCACGCCAGGTGCTCGGCAAGGCATTGGCCCTCAGCCCGGACTCGGCCTTCCTGCAATACCAGCTGGGGCGCTGGCTGATCCGCCACCAGCAACGTGAGTACGCCTTGCTGGCACTGTCCCGCGCGGTTGAACTGGACCCGGACAACGTCGATTACCGCTATACCCTGGCGGTGACCCTGCATGCGCTGGAGCAAGTTGATGCGGCGCAGAAGCAGCTGGAAACCGTGCTCAGCCAGCAACCGGCCAACCGTCGCGCGCGGGTGTTGCTGATCCAGTACTGGAAAGAATCCGGCCAACTTCAGAACGTGCAGGTGCTGCTGGCCGAGCTGGAGCAGCAAAACCCGGATGACCCCGCCCTGCAGCAAGGCCTCTAGGCCTGCCTGAAACCTGTTGAACCCTGAGCCTGTGCCCAGGGTCCAGTGGTTATCAGGCCACTCTGCAGGAGAATTGCCTTGGCCAGTTCGTTGGCGCTGGATGAACGTGCGTTGATCCTCGCCCCACCGCCGTTGGCGGCGCAAACCTCGCACCTGCTGTCGGCGGCCGGCATCGATTGCCTGTGTGCCACCGACCTGGGGCACCTGCATGCGCGCCTGGCAGAAGGCGCCGGCCTGGCGATCATCGCCGAGCAGGTGTTCAACGCAGGCCCTAGTGCCCTGCTGCAGGCCTTTATCGACCAGCAACCGCACTGGTCGGATCTGCCCATCGTGCTGGTGACCCAGGGTGCATGGTCGGCCAGCCGCGTGCACAATCACCCGGTCGGCAACCTTACCCTGCTGGTGCCCCCTTTCGGCGACGACCAACTGCTGCACATGACCCAGTCCGCGCTGCGCCACAGGCGTCGGCAATACCTGACCCGCGACCAGCTTAAAAACCTGCAGCAGCGGCTGGATAACGGGCTCGCCCAGCCTGATGAGCCGACGGAGCGCTACGCCCAGGCCCGCTTCCAGGCGCGCAAGATGGAAGCTATCGGCCAACTCGCTGGCGGCGTGGCCCACGATTTCAACAACCTGCTCACAAGTATTGGCGGCAGTCTCGAGCTGATCGACCGGCGCCTCAAGCAAGGCCGCGCCGACGGCCTGGACAGTGTGTTGCGCCTGGGCCGCGAAGCGGTGTCACGCGCCGCCCGCCTGACCCACCGTCTACTGGCCTTCTCATGCAGGCAGTCGTTGCACAGCCGATGCGTCAACCTGCACACCCTGTTGCAGACCAAGCAGCTGAAGGCTCAACTCAAGCCTGGGATAAAGCTGCAGGTGAGCATCGCCAAAGGCCTGTGGAACGCGGAAGCTGACGACCGGCAATTGCGCGAGGCCCTAGACAATCTGATCCTCAATGCCTGTGAAGCCATGCCCAGCGGTGGCCTGCTGCGGATCGAGGCAACCAACCAGCATATCTACAGCAGCCCCATGGCCGACGGCCCCCTGACCGCCGGCGATTACCTGCGCCTGAGCGTGATCGATAACGGCCAGGGCATGGCGCCAAGCACACTGGAGCACGCATTCGAACCCTTCTTCAGCACCAAAGCGACCAGCCAAGGCATCGGCCTGGGCTTGTCGATGGTGTACGGGTTCAGCAAGCAATCCCATGGCCATGTCACCCTGCACAGCCAAATTGGCAAGGGCACGCGGGTAGACCTGTACCTGCCGCGTCACATCGACCAGGCACCCTCGCCCGCCCAACCGTTGGTACCTGCGCAAGCCACACACGGCCACCGGGTGCTGTTGGTCGAGGACGACCTGCATGTTCGCGAACTGCTGTGCCAGGCCCTGCGTGACAATGGCTTCACGTGCCTGAGTGCGGCCAACGCCGAGGAGGGGCTTGAGGTGCTACGCGCCTCGCAACCCATCGACCTGCTGATCAGCGACGTAGGTTTACCCGGCATGAACGGTCGGCAACTGGCGGAGATTGCACGTAGCTTGCGCCCCCGGTTACCGGTGCTGTTCATTACCGGCTATGCGGAAACCGCGATGGCGCGCGAGGGCTTTCTAGGGTGCGATATGCACCTGATCTGCAAGCCATTCGAACTGCGACAGCTGCAGGAACAGGTGACCATGATCCTTGGCCAACCCTGAGGGGCTCACTGTTCGAGCATGCGCAACGCCTGGTCTGCCAGGTCTGCCAGCGAAAACGGCTTGTTCATCAACGCTGTGCCAGGCTGTTCGAGCAACTGGGGCTCCACCGGTTGCCCCGCATAGCCCGTAATGAACAGGATGTTCTGCTGCGGCAGTTGCATGCGCATGGCCTTGGCCACCTGGCGCCCGCTGAAGCCGCCCGGCAAACCGATATCGGTGATCACCAGGTCGAACGGACCGTCATGGCGAAACCGCTCCAATGCGGTATTGGCGTCGCTTGCGTCAACCACCTGGAAACCGCGCTCAACCAGGTATTCACGCATCACCGCGCGCAGATTGAGTTCGTCATCCACCAGCAGCAGCCGCTCACCCTGGGCCATGCGTTGCGTCCTTTGCACCGGTTTGCACTCATCAGGAAGCGGCTCGAACGTTCTGGGGAACAACATCGACACCTTGGTCCCCTGGTTCGGCGCAGACTCGATCCACGCATAGCCCCCCGACTGGCCGACAAAACCGTAGACCATCGACAGCCCCAGGCCGGAGCCACGGCCGATGGGCTTGGTGGTGAAAAAAGGCTCGAACGCCTTGGCGATTTCCGCAGCCGACATACCGTGGCCATCGTCCTCCACATGCAAGGCCACATAGTCACCCGGCGGCAGCCCGTTCTCGTCCGGGAACGCCGCGATCAAGCGTTCGTTGACGCTGCGGATCGTGACATTGCCCCGCTCCAGGCACGCCTCGCGGGCGTTGGTACACAGGTTGATCAATGCATTTTCGAGCTGGGTGACATCCAGGTTGACCACCCACGGGGCGACGTCCAGTTGCCAGTGCAAGCACAACTCCGGACCCAAGGTCCTGCGCAACAACGGCTCGCACAGGCGCAACTGCCGGTTGAAGTCCAGCGGCTTTGGCGCCAAGGGTTGGTGGCGGGAAAAGGCCAGCAAACGGTGGGTCAGCTCCATGGCCCGCATCACCGAATCGCGGGCAACATCCACATAAGCACCGATCCGCTCCGGGCGCCCCTCCTGGAGGCGGCGCTGGAGCAGCTCAAGGCTACCGCCGATACCAGAAAGCAGGTTATTCAACTCATGGCCCATGCCCCCGGCCAGTTGCCCCACGACTTCCATCCGTTCAGTGTTGCGCATCAGCGCTTCGGACTGGCGCGCCGCCTCCTCGCGGTCCTCGCTGATATCCTGGCCGACTACGGTGAGCAAGCGCCCATCGAAGCGCGCGCTCCAGCGGAAGGTATGGTAATGCCCATCGCGGTGCCGCAAGCGGGTCTCGATCGGGTCTGCGCTGCTGGCCTGCAGTAACGCCGACACCACCACCTGCACCTCGGTCCGATCTGCCGGGTGCACCAGTTCCAGTACCGACACCCCCTGGATCTGCTGTTCGTCCCAACCCAGCACCCGGTGCCAGGCGGGGTTGGCGGCATGCACCTTCAGCTCCGGGGTAACCCTCATCATCGCATCGCGTGACATCTGCCAGATCTGCTCGCGCTCCAGCACATGCCGCTCGATCTGCTGCTCGAAGCCTTGCGCCTGCTCGCGCCAATGCCGGTGTGCCTCGACGCTGGCAGTGGTCTCGATCACCGTGTGCAGAAAGCCCGCGACATTGCCTTGCTCATCGTGCAGGGGCGCGTAGCCGAATGCGCACCAGAGGGGCTCGCCGCACGGGTCACTGCCGATGCGCAAGGGAGGGTCCTCGACAAAGTTCGACTGCCCTTCCAGGGCCTTGAAAACCCACGGCCCCACTGTCGGCCAGATTTCGCGCCACAGCGTGTCGAACGCCTGGCCGAGCCCATCCGCAGCGCCGCCGCGCAATGCACGGTAGGCATCATTGTGCACCACCGTCAGGTCTGGCCCCCAGACCACGGCACAGGGGAACGGCGACAGGTGCATCATATCCACCGCGATGCGCAACGGAGCCGGCCAGCGCGGCAGCGGCCCTAGGGAGGTGCGGCTCCAGTCCAGCTGCACGATCCGGTCGTCAACCGGCCTGCGGGCTGCGGTAGCAGGCGGGTGAAGGCGGATCTGTGGCTCAAGGCCAAGTGATGATTTTTTGGCGACCAATGTCATGGCTCCAGCATGGCCAAGGGGGCTGCGGGTAATGCTATTGAAGTTAGCACAGCACGTTCGGCCCACCATGGCGGAGTTCGAGGTGCTGGCCCGGCTGGCAGGCCGATAGGGCTTACGCAGATTTGCGCAATTACTGTCACGCGCGCTTTCTTCGGCCTACAGCCGAACGACCATCGAAGACCTAGGCTTTGGGCTCGGCTGTTCAACTGGAACAGCGTTGCAGCGGAGCGCAATAGGTCTATGTCGTACATCGTCAACGCCGGGCGTAGCATGCTGGAGTTGCTGTTGCTCATCGTGGTGGGGCTGGTACCCGTGGTATCTGGGTTGCTGGTGATGATCCTGCAACTGCAAACGAAACTTGCGGAGAATGCGGCTGTTTCCGTGAAGGAAGCGGTTTACAGTGTCGATCAGGCATTCAACCGCATGCAGGAAACCGCGTTGCGTTCACTACCGCTGGCCGGGCAGCCTTGTGCCAGCGCCCTTAACACCTTGCAGGATCATGTCACCAGCCTGTCCATGCTCAGGTCCCTCACGCTGGTAGAGGGCGAGCAGGCCTATTGCAGTACCACGCCGGACCCGCTGGAGGATTTGACCGCATTTGCCACGTCTGGCCGCCAGGTCGAGATTTCCTATGGGCTCGCCGACACCCGCCGCAAACTGCTGGTGAACCTGTATACGGCCGACAATAATCAGGGTGTCATTGTGACGGCGTATGCCTCGCAGCTTCGCAGCGAGCTGGACGCTTTCCAGGACGGGTTGACGCTGCTGCTGGAATTCGACGACCGCTACCTGTGGAGTGGCGGCGACAGCCGCGCCGGCGCCCGCCCCTCGCAGGACGAGTTTTCGACCAGCATGCTTTCGCAGAAATACGGCTACCGGGTCGTAGGCGGCTATGCCGAAGGTTTCACCGCGCGGGAGATTCGCCAGTCGATGCGCCAGACCCTGCCCTCCTTGCTGCTGGTGGGGGTTCTGACCGCCTCGGTGGTTTTCCTGGCGCTGATGAAAGGGCGCGCGAACAGGCGTAGCCGCGCCGCCGAAGGGACATGACGGCGGCGCCACTACCAGCGTGTCAGTCGGTGCTCAGCACGCCGCGACGCACCTGGTCACGCTCGATGGATTCGAACAGGGCCTTGAAGTTGCCTTCACCAAACCCGTCGTCGCCTTTACGCTGGATGAACTCGAAGAACACCGGCCCGAGCAGGGTTTCCGAGAATATCTGCAGCAGCAGGCGCTTGTCTTCCGGCTGCGAGGCGCCATCGAGCAGGATACCCCGCGCCTGCAACTGATCGACCGGCTCGCCATGGCCGGGCAGGCGCTCTTCGAGCATTTCGTAATAGGTTTGCGGCGGCGCCGTCATGAAGCGCATGCCGAACCCCTTCAGCGCGTCCCAGGTCTTGAGCAGGTCATCGGTCAGGAAGGCAACGTGCTGGATGCCCTCACCGTTGAACTGCATCAGGAACTCCTCGATCTGCCCGGCACCTTTCGACGACTCTTCGTTGAGCGGAATGCGGATCATGCCATCCGGGGCGGTCATCGCCTTGGAGGTCAGGCCGGTGTACTCACCCTTGATGTCGAAGTAGCGGATTTCACGGAAGTTGAACAGCTTCTCGTAGAAGCCCGCCCAGTAGGCCATGCGCCCACGGTAAACGTTGTGGGTGAGGTGGTCGATGACCTTGAGGCCGGCACCGACCGGATGGCGGTCGACACCCTCGATGAAGTTGAAGTCGATGTCGTAGATCGAGCTGCCTTCCTCGAAACGGTCGATCAGGTACAGCGGCGCACCGCCAATGCCCTTGATCGCCGGCAGGCGCAGTTCCATCGGGCCAGTTTCGATTTCTACCGGCTGCGCGCCCAGCTCCAGCGCACGGGCATAGGCCTCATGGGCATTGCGCACACGGAAGGCCATGCCACATACCGATGGGCCATGCTCCGCGGCAAAATACGACGCGATGCTTTTGGGTTCGTTGTTCAGAATCAGGTTGATGCCACCCTGCCGATACAGGTGCACATTCTTGGAACGGTGGGTCGCGACCTTGGTGAAGCCCAGCATCTGGAATACCGGCTCCAGAACGCCAGGGGCCGGGGCCGCCAGTTCGATGAATTCGAAGCCCATCAGGCCCATTGGATTTTCGAAGATATCAGCCATGTTCGTGTCCTCATCTGCAGCTAAAAATTAATCATTGCGTGGGATGCGGAACAGAAATGGCGGGGCGCACGGGATACCTCGCACGCTGCGGGCGAGGAAGTCACCTATGATCAGCTTGAACCCATGGTATGTCATATGGACCCATTCTCGGCGGGCTTGATCCTTCGGCACTGAAGGACCTTATTGTTTTATTCGTAAACCGATTCTACATTGCGTAAATGCCTTTGTCGCGTTTTTGTTAAGGCCCCTGCCCGACTAACGGCTATTCTCTGTTAACCCTTCAGCGTAGCCTTTCAACGTAGCCACCCAGCATGCCCCTTACAGCCAAACACCGCAGCGCCTTCAGTTGGCGCACCCTGTTACCGCTGGTGGTCGGTATGGTGCCGGTAGTGAGCGGCCTGGCGATCATGCACTGGCAGATCGAACGGGAAATGAAGGCCAGCAGCCACACCACCACGCAGCAGGTGCTCGGCCATATCGAACATATCCTCGACAACCTGTCGAGCGCCGCCGACAGCTTGCTGGCGCACACCGATGTCCCCTGCGAGCAAGCCCAGTTGCTGCTACGCACCCAAGTCACGCGCAACGCCTTCGTGCGCTCCACCAACCTGTTCAGGCACAACAGCATTTTTTGCACGTCGCTGTTCGGCGCATTCGATGAGCCAGTCAACCCCGCCGACTATGTCGATGGCAAACTGTGGCTGATGGATGGCAACTCGGTCACCCCCGGCCACCCACTGTTGGTGTACAGGGCCAGCCAAGGGGACCACGGTGCGATCAGCACGGTCGACGGCGATCACCTGCTGACGGCGCTGCGCCTGATAGGCGCCGACGAAGCACTGTATATCCGCGTCGGCGACGCCTGGATGGGCAAGGACGGCATCGTGCACCATGGCCAGCCGCCGGCCGCTGATCACGCCAATGTGCTGCTGGCCTCCACGCGTTATCCGCTGAGCGTACAGGGCGGGTACAGCGCCGCCGATCAAAGCCGCCTGTGGCGCAGCCATTACCCTGCCCTGCTCGCCATGCTGCTGGTGCTGGGCGTGATCGCCGGCCTGGTATGCCACTGGCAGGTGCGCCGCGCCAACTCACCCCGCGCCGAGCTGAGGCGGGCGCTGGAGGCCGACGAATTCCTGCCGTACTTCCAGCCGGTGGTACGCAAGGGTGATTACCGCTGGGCCGGCGTCGAAGTGTTGATGCGCTGGAACCACCCTCAAGAGGGGCTGGTACGCCCAGACCTGTTCATCCCCTACGCAGAGCACAGCGGGCAGATCGTGGCCATGACCCGGGCACTGATGATGCACACTGCGCAAGCCCTGGCGCCCCATGCAACGCTGCTGGAGGACGGCTTCCACGTCGGCATCAACATCACGGCCGACCACTGCCGCGACCTGACTTTGCTGGAGGACTGCCGCACGTTCCTGCAGCACTTTCCCCCAGGCCGGGTGGTGCTGACCCTGGAGCTGACCGAGCGCAAGCTCATCGAACCCACGCCCGTGGCGCTTGAGCTGTTCGAAAAGCTCGATGCCATGGGGGTGAAGATCGCACTGGACGACTTTGGTACCGGCCAGTCCAGCCTCAACTACCTGCTTCAGTTCAAGGTCGATTACCTGAAGATCGACCAGCGCTTCGTGGCCATGATCGGTGCCGATGCGCTGTCGGTGCATATCCTGGAAACCATCATCGAATTGTCAGCCAAACTGGGCCTGGGCATTGTCGCCGAAGGCGTGGAAACCGAAACCCAGCGCGATTACCTGGCTAGCCATGGCGTGGACTATCAGCAAGGCTACCTGTTCGCCAGGCCCATGCCTGCACAGCAGTTTCTCGAAGCGCTGGCCACCCGCCCCGGCGCCCCGCGGTTGCCGCAAGCCGCGCCCCCTGAGATCATTGGCGGCTGACCTAACCGCTCCACTCCTGTATTCGAGGCATTCGTGTCAAAAGGCATTGTTTCATCCGTCGTGGCGTCCTGCATGTTCGCCGTGATGTACTTCTATACCTCGTTGCTCAGGCCACTCGATGGCGAAGAGATATTCGGCTGGCGCACGCTGCTGACCCTGCCCTGCCTGACCTTGTTCATGCTGGTTTCGAAAGACTGGAAACGCGTCGGCCAATTGCTGGGGCGCGTGCGCCGCACGCCGGTGCTACTGCTCGGCATGCTCGGTACTTCGTGGCTGATGGGGGTGCAATTGTGGCTGTTCCTGTGGGCGCCCCTGCACGGGCGCAGCCTGGAAGTGTCGATGGGCTACTTCCTGCTGCCACTGGCCATGGTCCTGACCGGGCGGCTGGTGTACGGCGAGCGCCTGTCACGCCTGCAGGCAGTGGGCGTGGCCTGCGCCGCACTGGGTGTGGGCCACGAACTCTACCAGCATGGCAGTTTCGCCTGGGAAACCCTGGTGGTGGTGACCGGCTACCCCGTCTATTTCGTACTGCGCCGGCGCTGCGGCACCGACCACCTCGGTGGCCTATGGTGCGACATGTGCCTGCTGCTGCCCTGGGCGCTGTATTTCGTGATGCAGGGGCCGCTTTCCAGCGCTGACCTGCAGGCGCACCCAGGGTTGTATGCGCTGATTCCGCTGCTGGGGGCGATCAGCGCCTGCGCCCTGATCGCCTACGTGCTGGCCAGCCGCTTGTTGCCGTTCAGCCTGTTCGGCCTGCTCAGCTACGTCGAGCCCGTGCTGCTGGTGGGCGTGGCGTTGCTGCTGGGCGAAACCATCGGCCCAGACCAGTGGTTGACATACCTGCCGATCTGGGCCGCCGTACTGGTGCTGGTGCTCGAAGGCTTCAAGCACCTGCTGCGTCAGCGTCGCCGTTCGGTGTAAGGCGCACCTGCCTTACCCGCCGTTCTTCGATCGCCTCCACGGTCAGCGTCCAGCCATTCCAGCGCAACTGATCACCCACCATTGGCAGGCGGTCGAGCAGGCTCATCACCAGCCCGGCGAGGGTCTGATAGTCCTCGGTGGCCCGGGCGCTGAAGCCGGTACGCGCCTGCACCTGGCTGAGGTTCAAGGCACCACTGACCACGAAACCCTCACCTTCCTGCACGATGCCAGGGCCGTCAACCTCGCTGGCATCTGGCAATTCGCCAGCGATCGACTCCAGGATGTCGGTCATGGTCAGCAGGCCGGTGAAGTCACCGAACTCGTTGACCACGAAGGCAATGTGCGTGGACTGGCCGCGCATCTGCTCCAGGGCGTTGAGGATACTGAAGCTTTCCAGCAGGTTCAGCGGCACCCGGGCCATGCCTTCCAGGTCAGGCTGGTTACCCGACAGCACCTCCTTGAGCAGCTCTTTCTTGTGCACGAAGCCCAACGGCTCGTCGATTCGGCCGCCGCGTATCAGCGGCAGGCGCGAATACGGCGAGTTGGCCAAGGCCTGGGCAATGGCCTCGGGCGGCTGCGCCAGGTCAATCACATCGACCTCGGTACGTGCGGTCATCACCGTGCGAATCGGCCGCTCGGCCAGGTTCAGCACGCCGCTGATCATCACCCGCTCGCGACGGTCGAACAGCACCTGTTCTTCGCCACCCTCGACCAGGTCGGCGATTTCCTCGCCCACCTCGTCAGCTTCGACGCGGCGGCCGCCCAGCAGGCGCAGCACGGCATGCGCAGTGCGCTCACGCAGCGGCTTGTGCTGCTGCAGGCTGCGCTTGCGCCGGGCACGCGCCAGCTGGTTGAACAGCTCGATCAGGATCGAGAAGCCAATGGCCGCGTACAGATAGCCTTTGGGTATGTGGAAGCCCAGGCCTTCGGCGGTCAGGCTGAAACCGATCATCATCAGGAAGCCCAGGCACAGCATGATTACCGTGGGGTGGGCATTGACGAAGCGGGTCAGCGGCTTGCTGGCAACGATCATGATGCCGATCGAGAAAATCACCGCGATCATCATCACCGACAGGTGCTCGACCATACCCACCGCAGTGATCACGGCGTCCAGCGAGAACACCGCATCCAGCACCACGATTTGCGCGACGATTGGCCAGAACGCAGCATGACGCAAGGTGCCGCTGGCTTGGGTCACATGCCCTTCCAGGCGTTCATGCAACTCCATGGTGGCCTTGAACAGCAGGAACACACCACCGAACAGCATGATCAGGTCACGGCCAGAGAAGCTCTTGCCGAACACCTCGAACAGCGGTGCCGTGAGGGTGACCATCCAGGAAATGCTGGCCAGCAGGCCCAGACGCATGATCAGCGCCAGGCTCAGACCAATGACCCGGGCACGGTCGCGTTGATGCGGGGGCAGCTTGTCCGCCAGGATGGCGATGAACACCAGGTTGTCGATACCCAGCACCAGCTCGAGGACGATAAGCGTCAACAGGCCTAGCCAGGCCGTAGGATCGGCTAGCCATTCCATTAGCGGGTACTCACGAGGGCAGCGTCACGAGGACGGGGAAGGTTTGGCCAGGACGGCCACGAACTGGGGGGCTCCGCGAAGGTGCTCATATAGACCTTGATAACAATTAGGGAGAATGATGCTACAAGGACATCAGGATTGTCCGACAGCGTAAAACTATTACAAAACCTGTAACAGGCCGGCGGGCGGAATGAGGCCGGCCGCTGGGCGCGCATTTCAACGGGTCGCCTGGTGCGGGTACTTTTGTTCAATACACCCCACCCCGCGACCGGCCAGCATAGCCGCCTCACAACAAAATGGATCTCCTTCATGAGCTTGTCCCTCTCCATGGCCGCCTTCGCACTGGCGGCTTCCATCTCCCCTGGCCCGGTCAACATCGTCGCGCTCGGCAGCGGTGCCCGTCATGGCCTGCGGGCCAGCCTGGGCCATGTGACCGGCGCCACGCTGGGCTTCTGTGTGTTGCTGGTGCTGGTCGGCCTGGGCCTGCACCAACTGCTGGTGCGCTGGCCGGTGCTGGGCCTGCTGTTGCACTGGGGCGGTGTGGCGTTTCTGCTGTACATGGCATGGAAACTGGCCAGTGACAGCGGCGAGCTGGGCAGCACGCACCCCGAGCAGGCACCGTCGGCCTGGCACGGCGCCGCCATGCAGTGGCTCAACCCCAAGGCCTGGTTGGCTGCGGTGGCCGGGGTTGGCGCCTACACGAGCGGCGAGCAGCAGCTGCTGTGGCTGTTCACCTGGATCTACGGACCTATCTGTTTCATTTCGGTAGCCTGCTGGGCCTGGGCCGGCAGCATTATCCGCCAGTACCTGGGCAACCCGCGGCATATGCGCCTGCTCAACCGAGGGTTGGCCGTGCTGCTGGTCGGCAGTGCGCTTTACCTGGTGATCTGAAGCCGGCCCAGCCGCCCCCTTGGGCGGCAGACGCTGCCTAGGCAGGCGTGCACGCGCGGGCGCCAGCATTGCGGTAATGCCCCGGTGTTGCCGCCAGGTGCTGCTTGAAGGCGCGCTGCAAGTGCGCCTGGTCGGCGAAACCGGCTGCTTGTGCCACCTCGGCGATAGCCCGCCCTTGGCGCAGCTGCGCCCGCGCCAGTTGCACCCGCTGGTCGAGCAGATAGCCGTGGGGGGTCAGCCCGAAGTGTTGGCCAAACGCGCGGATCAGGTAGGAACGCGAAAGGCCACAGGCAGCACAGATATCCTCAAGCCGCAGTGCATCGCAGCGATGGGCACGGATGAACGCGGCTGCGGCCTCCAGCCGTGGGTTACGCACTTCGGCGGCCTGCGCACTGCCCTGCAGCAGGGCGGGCAATTCGCGGAACAGCGTGGCCAGGCGCGCCTCGCGGTCCGGCACACTGGCATCGAACAGCTCGGCAAAAGCCTGCAACAGCCGCTGGTACAGCACGGCAGAGGTGCTGAGTGTCTGCACCGGCAAGGTGAACCCCAGCGCCTGCAGCCACGGCCAGTCGACGAACAGCATCAGATAGGACCACGGCTCCCCTGCAATCGGGTTGCAGGTATGCACGACCCCAGGGTTCATCAGGACGGTAGTGCCCGCCGCAACCTCATGGCGCTGATCGCCATTGAGGTAAGTGCTACGCCCACCGGTGATCACCCCGATGGAAAAACTTTCGTGGGAGTGCGCGGCGTAGCACACCTGGCGCCCGTCACCAACCTTGCGGGCCTCGACAAAGGGTAGCGCAGGGTCGCGCCAGAACCGTGATACCTCGATCATTGCCATCCCCAGTTGCCGTGTGCCTGGATACTACACAGTTATTGCGGGAACAGGTCCAGGGTGCGTTCCACTTCACCGATATCGACCCTGAACCCGTCGCCCTCCGGCAGGCCGACCACGAAGCCGAAGTGCTGATGATCACGGTCGGTCAGGTACTTGTAGTAGCTGACGAAGCGGTTCGGCGGCTGCAGCGTCAGCAGGCAGCCGCCGGGCTGCAGCACATTCACGCCATGCACCAGTTGGCTGCCCTCCACGCCAATCACCACCTTGGCCCCGGCGCAGGCGGCGATGATGCTCGGCACATCCGACTTGAGCGGGTTGACGATGCGAAAACCCCGAGTAACCCGCAGGTGCTCGGCAAGCGCCAGTTCGTTGCGCAACAGGCGCAGGTCACCATCACCGCCGCGCAGCAGGAACACACCCGGGTGCGGTGCATGGGCGACATGCGCCAACAGCTTGTCGCCCATGGCACGGTAGCGGGCATGCCGGCTGCGGTTGTTGCTCTGATCGTCGAACAGCACCAGCTCCCGGAAAAACGCGCTGCGCAGGCGCAGCGGCTGCATGTCCAACCAGTCTTCGTAGGCCGGCGCCTGGGTGAACAAGGGGTACCTGGCCGACGGTGCCGTAGTCACCGGCACGCCCTCGTTGCAGGCCAGCGCATACGTGGGGCAATCCTCCATCAGCCAGGTGCCGAACCACGAGTTGCCATTCTGCGTGCAGTAGATGGCAGCGCGGTCGATTTCATGGTCCACCACAATGCGCGGGAAAGTGTTCGGCTTCTGCGACAACCAGTGGCTGGCCTTACCCTTGTACAACGCCCCGTCGACCAGCCACACATCCTTGATCAGGTAGCCACGGGTCGGCCCTTGCAGCGCACTGATGCCACCCTCCATGGTGCGCGCCGGGTGCACGTAGGGGTAGAACCGCTTGCCTTCCCATCCGGTGACCCGCTCCAACTGCCCCGGCAGGTAAATGGCCGGTGGCGACACCGTGGTCTCGCCCGGGGCGATGTCCCAACTTTTGCTGGCAAGGCTCTTGACGTCGATTGGCGGGGTTCTGCCCAACCGTTTGCGGGCGATGTAACGGTAGGCAGCCAGGGTCCAGCTGCGTGGCGCAGCGGCCGGCGAAGCATTGAACTGCGAGATGTCGCTTGTCATGAAGCGTCCCCCTTGATGGCGAGGTTCAGCGCATGGCGCAATATGATGACTCAACGCATCCGTGCGCCCCTTCAACTGCACATGACGCGCTGCATGATGGGGGGTGACTGCTGGTTGGCGTAGCGGTTGCGCAGGGCTTGCACGAAAGTTTCGCCAGTGGCGTTGTCGCCGTAGAGGTAGATCTTGTGCAGGCCGCCGAACACCATCTCATGGTAACGGCTGGCAACTTCGTCATCGCTGGGGCCTGCTGGCAGGCCCAGGTGCAGGGTCAGTTTGTCGCCTTCCATTGCAAACATGGGCGTGTCCCACAGAAACTTCGCCGTACCGGTCTTTGGCAGCCGCACGAACAGGTAAGCATGGTTGCCCAACGAATCGATGTCGCCCCCACGCCGCCGCTTCCACTTCAGCAAGCCGTCGTCCGGGCGCGCCAGGCACAGGCCGATGTCGTAATAATCGAAGCCGTGTTCCAGCGCCCATTCCAGGGCCATGAAGGTGGTGATCGAGTTCACTTCGCGCAACTTCCTGGCGTCTGAAAACACCGCTTCGCAATAGCCGAAGCGCAGGGTGCTCCAGTAACGCTTGCCATCACGCACCACCTCGCAGCCGAGGTGGCAGCCGATAACCTCATCGCCGCAGGTAATCAGGTCGAGCCGCCCGACACTCTGGGCAATGCGGAACACATCGTCGGTGGGAAACTGCGCCGCATGGATGCCCTGCCTGGCAGTCGCGTACGGCCGCAACAGCTCACGGTCGGCCATGGCAATTTCGTCATCGGCAAGTGCCTGACGCATCTGGTAAAGCGGGCGGTTCTTGCGAATGCTGCGCCGCAGTTCACTGTCGTAGCGCGCGGTGATGTCTTCCAGGGGGCGCCCCAGTGGCACCACGGCGCTCAGATAGTGCGGCACCGACAGCGCGCCGGTAGTGGGCATTTCGCTGATCAGCACCACATGGTCGGCAGGTGCGCTGGCACTGGCGCTTTCCACGATCGCCGCACTGCCCTGCCCCTTGCCGCCAATCAGCAGCTTGGCCATTTCCCGTTGGTGCTTGCGGCCGATGTAAAGGATCTCGTAAGGGCTTTCCTGTTGCAGCCGAAACCTGGCAACTTCCCAGCGCCACAAACAGGCGCGCGCCATTACCTCACGCACTTGGCTACCCAACTGTCTGATTTCGTAACGGGTGGAGGGCGATATGAATTTTCGCGCCGCTGCGGTCAAGGTCGCTTTCATTTCTTCTTCCACGTCCTTTGAAGTGCCAGGGTGTATCGGAACAAGACAGATAAACAGCGGAAAAACACCTAACCCATTGATATTCAAAAGTTAGGCCGCACATTAACTTCACATTCAGTAACAATTTAAGGTGGGCGAAATCACTTTGGCAAGTGGCACTTGGCTGGTATTTGTCTGAATTATTCTGGCGTCAAATTTCCTCCCGCCACTGCGTTTAATTGCAACAGATTGCTATAAGCGTGCCGACATCACGATAACCGGTTACCACTTCGCTATCGATAACTGGCGTTTGATGCCTTCTTTGCATAAAGAGGTGCATCATCATGATAGGCAACAATCCACACCACGCCCTGCTCGCGGCACAACTGCCGCATTGGGCACGCCGTGCCAACCCCGGGCAATGGGGCGCTTTACAGGCCAGTCAACATGCCCCGTGGCAGTTGCAGGACTGGTTCGACAATGCCGCACCCGCCCTGCGCGAGGCGGTTTGCGCCAGCCAGAACCAGTTGCTGCATGCGCAAGCGGCGTTGGCAAAGGCGCTTAAAGGGCTCAAGCAGATCAGTGAGTTTGCCGAGCCACTGCTAAAAGGCCGCCTGGCAGAACATGGGCTGGACACGCCCTTGCTCGATACCCAACTACTGCGGGTCGAGCATGACTGGCATTGGCTGGGGCTGCGTCATCTTTACAGCCATCGTCGCGATAGCCTGCTGCAGGCTGCGCTGCAGAACTTCGCCGATGATGAAACCTTCACACCCGAAAGTGCCATTGCCCTGGGTAGTGATATACAGGTGTTTGCAGTTGAAGTACCCGGCACAGTACCGATTGGCATGCAAGCGCCCGCAGCACACTTCACCCTGCGGTCCGAGCGCTACCTGGTGAAGCGCCTGCCGCTGGCACCCCAGGCATTCGCGGCGCTGTGCCGGGAGCTGGACCTGGGCGGCGCCTACCAGACCCATCTGGACCAGCAGCTGGCCCGGCCCGAAACCCGGGCACTGGCTGTGCGCGCGCAGCAAGCGCGCTTGCGCCTGGCCGCCGACCTGGCCTACCTGCGGCACCTGCTGGACGGGGCCTCACGGGACGAAATCCAGCGGCTGCTGCAAGGGCACCCCGTGCAATGTTGGCAGCTGGCGCTGTTCGGCATCACCCTGCACGAGGTCATGCTGATCGATGCCGGCGCGCACGGGCTGGTGCTGCATATGCCGGGCCACGAACCGGCCCTGCACCCGTGCAGTGACCTGGCGGCGGTGCACGCCACACTGGCAACCCTGCTGGTGGAACCCGCTGAACGCCAGGCATTCGCCGCCTATATCCAGCAGGATGAACAGGCGCACTTCTTCGACATGCTGCAGCAGAACCTGGATGCGGCCGGCAACACCGCCTTCGACCGCCCATGGCCACGCGCAGCGCAGGCTGACCTGCGCCTGACCCGCCAGGCGATCACGAGCGAACCGTTCGGCTACTGCCATGACCAGTATCTGCTGCGCCTCAAGCATGAAGCCAGCTTGCTTGCGGTGCCCACCGCAGCAGCGGACGCCAGCGCCAGGGCCAGGCGGCTCGAAGCATGGGAAAACCTGGGCTGGGACGCGCTCAATGCCGCCGCATTCTTCGTGCCCGGTGTCGGCACCTTGATGCTGGCGGTGACCGCCTGCCAGCTGCTGGGTGAAGCGGTGGAAGGCTACGAGGACTGGCAAGCAGGCGACCGCCAACTGGCCCTGCGACACCTCGAAGCGATTGGCCTCAACCTGGCCCTGCTCGGTGGCTTCGTGGCGGCGGGCCAGGCGGTGCCCAAACTGTTCGACAGCCCCTTGATGGACAGCTTGCAGGAGGTGCGCAGCAATGATGGGCGCTACCGGCTGTGGAACCAGGACCTGGCACCTTACCGCAGTGACGTGCAACTGCCGGCCGACGTGCATGCCAATGCCCAGGGCCAGTACCTGCATGAGGGGCGCCTGTTCATCCGGATGGACCGCCACCTCTACGAACAACGCTTCGATGACGCCCGGCAACAATGGCGCATCGTTCATCCGCAAGCAGCCGAAGCCTGGCAGCCGCCACTGGAGCACAACACCCAAGGCGCCTGGCGCGGCGAACACGAGCAACCCGGTGATTGGGCGCTGGAGACAAGCGTACGCCGCCTGGGCGAGGCCTACGCCGCCTTTACCCCAGAGCAGGTCGAACAAGCCGGCCGCATCTGCGGCATCGACAGCGAGCAGCTGCGCCAGGTGCATGTCGAAGGGCTGCCACCGCCCCCGCTGCTGCTCGACACCCTGCAACGCCTGAATGCGCAAGCCGCGGTGCAGGCCCTTGGCGACAGCGCACCGCCTGGGCTTTTCCAGCATCTTTACGAGGGTAATAGCGCGGTAGCGCCGGCGGTGCAGCAGTTGCTCGACACCTACCCACGGCTAACGTCCACCCTGGCCCGGCGCATGCTGATGCGCTTGAACGCCGCCGACACCGCTACCTGGCAAGCGCATGGCAAGCTCCCTGCGTGGTTTGGGATGCAGCTGCGACAGCTGGACAGTGAATTGCCGCTGGTGCGTGCCCTCGAGGGTGTGGTGCAACCGGCGTTTGCCAACGACGAAAGCGAACGGTTGTTGTTCAGTGCACTCGACGCTCTGCCAGGCTGGCCCCGCGACCTGAGCCTGCAACTGCGCGCAGCCAGCCCTCAAGGGCCGCTGCTGGCACGGGTTGGCAGTGAACACGCCGGCAGGCAAAGCCGGGTCATCAAGTCGGCCGAAGGCTACGAAGCTGACCTGGGTCAGCGGCCTGCCCCGGCAAAACGGGATCGGGACCTTTGCCGTGCGGTGGCGCAGGCGCTGCCAGCGCATGCCCGGCAATCCCTGGGCACGGCTGCCGACGGCAATGCCTTACGCGAGCACCTGCTAGGCTGGGTTGCCGAGCACCGGCAGACCCTGCCACAGCGCCTGTGGGGGCCGCGGGCCGTGCGGCCCAGGCCAACGGGTGGCTTGCGCGGCGGTCGCCCGCTGACGCCGCTTGCGGCTGAGCCCCGGCAAACCGGTTCGGTAGAAGGCGCTTATCGGCGGATCTACCCCAATGCCAGCGATGCCGAAATCCAGGCCTGGCTGGGCCATGACGAGGACGAGCCACTCGCCGACGACCTGAGCTCGACCACCCAACGCCTGCGCGATCTGCACCAGCGCCTGCAAGACCTGCGCGGCGACCTGCAACGCTGGGTGCAGGCAGACCCTGCGCGCGCAGCGCAGCGCCAGCCCGCGGTACGCCCATTGGTCAACGCCTGGCGGCGCCTTTCAACCCTGCCTTTTGCCGCCACGGGGCGCATGTACAGCCTGGAGCTTTCCGGCCTGGGACTGAACGACGAGGACCTGGCAAGCCTGGCGCTGCCGGATGATTTCGCTCATATCGAGCATCTTTCGCTCAGCCAGAACAGTGAGTTGAGCCACCTGCCGGCAACGCTTGCGCAGCGCTTCCCCAACCTCAGGCGCCTGATGCTGTCGGATTGCCGCTTCGACCGTGTACCGCGCCTGCCCCAGCCGTGGCAATTGCACTGGCTGGACCTGGACAGCAACCGCATTACCTGGGATGCCAGCGCCCAGCGAACACTGGACCGCTACACGCGGCTGGTGCAACTGGACCTGTCGGACAACCCGCTGATCAGCGCACCGGACCTGCGCAATCTTGCGCAACTGAAAACCTTGTTCCTGTCCGGTTGCAGCCTCGTCGAACTGCCGCAAGGCCTGGACCAGATCAGCGAACCGTTCGTGCTGGACCTGGCTTCCAACCAGTTCCAGCACCTGCCTGCAAACTTCGCGGTCACCCGGCCTGTCGCCGATGCCTTGCGCCTTGAAAGCGAGTGGCTGGGCGCGCCCGTGCGGGCTCAGATCGACGCCTACAACGCCGCGCACCAGGTCGACCTGCTGGTCAGCGAAAGCGACTACCTGGATTTCTTCGACGAAACAGGCCCCGACGAAGCGGCGCTGTGGCAGCGCCTGCCGCTGCCGTACCGCCGTGACCTCAGAGCCTTGCTGGACATGGAGCCATTCCAGTCTCAACCGCAGCATGCACGCGTGGAGTTCTGGCGACGGCTGGCCGTGCTCGACGCCGATCCGGCGCTGCGCCAGCAAGGCCTGATGCGCCCGGCCCAGGCACTGTTCACCCTGGCGCTCTGAGCAATCCGCAGCGCCTGGTCGAACAACCAGGCGCTGCGCTCACGGGTGTACCACACTGGTGTTTTTCCCGGCGCCGGTGCATGCTCAGTGCTGAAGCGATTCACCTGGCTTGAAATCCGCCCTGTAACGTGAGGTGCAGTAACCATGGACCGTCTGCTCGATTCACTCTTCCCCACCGCTGATAGCATCCCGGAAACCTGGCGCCTGGGGGGCCCACTGGAACAACGCGAATACCTGGTCAACGGGCAACTGCGACGCTGGGAAGGCCCGCTGGCCACGGTGCGCAGCCCCGTGTGGCTCAAGCAGGGTGACGAGGAACAGCAGGTCATACTGGGCAGCGCACCCTTGCTCGATGCCGATACCGCCCTCACCGCCCTCGATGCCGCCGTGCAGGCCTACGACAAGGGCCGTGGCGCCTGGCCGAACATGCGGGTGGCCGAGCGTATCCAGCACGTGGAGACCTTCCTCGCCCGTATGCGCGAACAGCGCCAGGCGGTGGTCAAGTTGCTGATGTGGGAGATCGGCAAGAACCTCAAGGACTCGGAAAAGGAATTCGACCGTACCTGCGACTACATCGTCGATACCATCAACGCCCTCAAAGACCTCGACCGCCGCTCCAGCCGCTTCGAACTGGAACAAGGCACGCTGGGCCAGATCCGCCGGGCCCCGCTTGGCGTGGCGCTGTGCATGGGGCCCTACAACTACCCGCTGAACGAAACCTTCACCACGCTGATCCCGGCGCTGATCATGGGTAACACCGTGGTGTTCAAACCGGCCAAGTTCGGCGTGCTGCTGATCCGCCCGCTGCTCGAAGCGTTCCGCGACAGCTTCCCGCCTGGGGTGATCAACGTCATCTACGGGCGCGGCCGCGAAACGGTCAGCGCCCTGATGGCCAGTGGCAAGGTCGACGTGTTCGCCTTCATCGGCACGCACAAGGCTGCCAGCGACCTGAAAAAACTGCACCCACGCCCGCACCGCCTGCGCGCGGCCCTGGGCCTGGATGCCAAGAACCCGGGCATCGTGCTGCCGCAGGTCGACCTCGACAACGCGGTCGAAGAAGCGGTGACCGGTGCGCTGTCCTTCAACGGCCAGCGCTGCACGGCACTGAAGATCCTGTTTGTGCACGAGGACGTGGTCGAGGCCTTCCTCGACAAGTTCCAGCGCAAGCTGGCCGCGCTCAAGCCCGGCATGCCGTGGGAACCTGGGGTGGCCCTGACACCTCTGCCCGAACCCGGCAAGGTCGACTACCTCGATGGCCTGGTCGCCGATGCCAGGGCCAAGGGCGCCCAGGTACTCAACGAAGGCGGCGGCCGCAGCCGCGGCTCGTTCTTCGTCCCGGCGCTGTTGTACCCGGTCAACCACAGCATGCGGGTGTACCACGAGGAACAGTTCGGCCCGCTGGTACCGGTGGTACCCTACCGCGACCTGCAAACGGTGATCGACTATGTGCTGGACTCTGACTACGGCCAGCAACTGAGCCTGTTCGGCAACGACCCGCAGACCATCGGCAGCCTGGTCGATATATTCGCCAACCAGGTCGGGCGCATCAACATCAACGCGCAATGCCAGCGTGGCCCTGACACCTACCCGTTCAACGGCCGCAAGAACAGCGCCGAAGGCACGTTGTCGGTGGATGATGCCTTGCGGGTATTCTCGATCCGTACCTTGGTCGCCACACGCTTCCAGGACGCCAACAAGGAACTGATCAGCGACATCATTCGCAATCGCCAGTCCAGCTTCCTGACCACGGACTACATCTTCTGACCGCTCGCTTTTGCGCCTGCATGACCGATTCCAGGCAACAGGGCACCGCACCGGTGCCCATTGCCCAGGAGCATCGACATGGCAGCTCAAACCAAGACTGAGCGCCGACGAAATCCGCGCCCGCCCCAGGAACATGTTCGGCGGTAACCGAGCGGCCAGTTGAAAGCGGCAGCGCTTTGCTTGAAGCTTGAGGCTCGTAGCTTGGAGCTGCTTCATGCGAATCATCGACAAAACCGCGACCCAGGTGCGCAGCCTGACCCCCGCCGAAGAAGAGCTGCTGGTCGGCTTTGCCACCGGCACCCTGGGCGGCCCGCGCCTGTTGCAGGCCAACCAGCTGCTGATGAAGGTGCGCAATGCCAACCAGTGGCTGGCCTGCGATTGCCGCAACGATGCCTTGCCGGTGCTGAATGTCACGCTCAATGGCAACACCGGCACGCTGTTCCTGAAGAACAACCCGGGGACCGCCGAGCATACGGCCGGTTGCCCCTTCAGCAAAGACGAGCGCGAAGCCGCCGAGCGCGAAAACGACCCCGCGCCACCCGCCGCCTGGCTGCCACCCGACACGCCCCTGCGGCTGATTGGTGATTTCCGTGCCGGCGGCGCTGGCGACGGTGGCGAAAGCAGCGAGCGACGCGCACAGCAGCGCCTTCTGGCGCTGTTGCTGACCTGGATCGAGACCAGTGGCCTGAACCTGTATGCCACGCACCTGAAGAAGGACCTGACCGGGCAGTTTGCCGAACTGCGCAGCGTGGCAAGCCGCTACCCGCTGCTGGAGCGGGTGCCGGCCAGCAACTACCTGGAAACCCGCCTGGACATGAAGCACATGATGATGCTCAAGGCGCGGTTGCGCGAAGCCAAGGTGTTCGGCAACCACCGCCGGCACGGCCTGTTGCTTGACTGCGTCGATCAGATCAAGGGTCGCAAGCTGTTCAACAACCGCAACGAAGACGGGTTCGACTTCCAGGGGCATCACTTGTACTGGGGCGGCAGCCGCACCAGCGGACCGCTGCTGGCACTGATGCTGTACTCGCCGACCAGTGCCGGCAGCCACTACTACGAGCTGATCCATGTGGCCAGCGTACCCGTGCTGTCCCGCGCCCACCTGTTCCCCGTGTACCGCGACGAGGAGCGCGAGCCGCTCAAGGCGTTGGTGTCGCTGGTCGACTGGATGGCCAGCAAGGGTGTGAAAGTGCAGATGCGCCGGCCGGTGATCGGCGGCGCGCTGGCAGACGAGTTGGTGATGACCTCGGATCAGGACCGGGTATTGTCGATATCGCTCCTGGAGCAACCGCTGGGCCCCGAGCCGGACGCGGAGAACTTCAAGCGCTACGCCGATTTCAAGAGCCCGGAAACCTTCCGCAAGTTCGTTGCCGGGTTCTTCATGCGCGAACGCTGAACATCGCCTGTTGTTCGCACCCATTGGCGCCATGGGCCAGCCTGCACTAGCGTTGTGCTACCAGCCAGGCAAAACGTTCATGCGGAGCCCCAACCCATCATGCCGGACCTGCGCCCGAACCCGACGCTGTGCCTGCAGTACCGTGCCGAGCAGCCTATTCACCAAGCCTTCCTGCAACAGGCTGAGCGTTGTCCCGAAGCCCCTGCAATCATCACCGCGCACAGGCTTTGCACATACGCCCAGCTGGCGCAGATCAGCCAAGGTATCGCTGCGTATTTGCTGGAAAAAACCGTCAATAGCGACGACCGTGTGCTGATTGTTGCCGAGCGGGGCGCGGCACTGGTCTACGCCATGCTTGGCTGCCTGCGCGCCGGGCGGGCGTTCAGCGTGGCCGATGCGGCCTACCCTGCCGCCCGCCTGCAACAGCTCGCCAGCAGCTTGGCACCTCGGGTAGTCCTGCGCTGTGGCCAGGCACACGTCGAAGCAGCAGACGCCTGTGTGGTAACTGTGCCCCAGGACCCGGTCGAGGCACTGCATGCCTTTGACCGGCCAACGGCGCAACTGCCCGCGGTCAGCGCAGGGCAACCGGCCTACATCACCTTCACCTCGGGCAGCACCGGCGAGCCCAAGGCGATCGTTACCCATCACGCGCCGCTGGTGCACTTCATCGACTGGCATGTGCACCAGCACGGGCTGACCCAGGCCGACACGTTCTCGCTACTGTCCGGCCTCGGCCACGACCCGGTTTACCGCGATGTATTCACGCCACTGTCGCTGGGCGCCAGCATTGCCTGCCCGGCCCAGGCCAGCCTTACCGACCCTGCACAGCTGGCCAGCTGGATTGCGTTGCACCGCGTCAGCGTCATTCACCTCACCCCACCGCTGGGCAAGCTGATCGAGACCGGCGCGCAGCTGCAGGGCCAGCTGTTCAGGCAACTGCGTTACCTGTTCTGGGGCGGCGATGCACTCAGCCCGGCGCTGTACCAGCAAATGCGTGCCGTGGCGCCGAATGCCGTCAACGTAAATTTCTATGGCACCACCGAAACCCCGCAAGCCATGGCGTACCACACGCTCGACCCGACCGCGGAACAGGCCCGGGTGCCCCTGGGCAAAGGCATCGCCGATGCGCAACTGCTGGTCGTGAACGCGGCCGGGCAACTGGTGGGCGAAGGTGAAACCGGCGAAATCCTGATCCGCAGCCCCTATCTGTCCCTTGGCTATTGGGGCGACCCGGCGCTGACCGAAGCCAGGTTCATCACCAACCCGTTCACCGGGCTGGCCAGCGACCGCTGCTACCGCACTGGCGACCTGGGCACTTACCTGGCCGATGGCAGTGCCTGTTTCCTCGGCCGGGCTGACGGCCAGGTGAAAGTGCGGGGGCACCGCGTGGAACTGGCGGAGATAGAAAACACCATCAGCCGCCTGCCTGCCGTCCGGCAGTGCGTAGTACTGGCCAACCATGACCACCCATTGCCCCGCCTGATTGCCTACTGCGTGTTGCATCAGCCCGGCAGCGCCGACGACCTGCGCCTGGCTATCGCCCGCCAATTGCCGGACTACATGGTGCCGGCACTGTTCATCTTCGTGCAGGCCATACCGCTCACCCCGAACGGCAAGGTCGACAAACGCGCCCTGCCCGCCCCGGTTCAAGAGCCGACCAGCCAACCGTCGTCAGCGCTGGCCGAGAAGCTGTGCAGCGAGTGGGCACGAATACTGCGGGTGCCGCGCCTGGACCCACGCTTGAGCTTTGTCGAGCTGGGCGGTGACTCGCTTTCATTCGTACAGGCCTCGAGGGTGCTCGAGCGGTTGATCGGCCACCTGCCAGACCGTTGGGAAAGCCTGCCGGTCAACCGGCTGGCCGAGCTCAGCGCACCGCATGAAGGCGGGTGGCGGGTCATGGAAATGCCGGTGTTCGTGCGTATGCTCGCCATCATCCTGATCGTGGTCGGCCACCTCAGCGGCATGACCCCTTGGCCGATCGTGGGCGAAACGTCGGTACTGTTCCTGGTCTCTGGCATCAGCCTGGCGCGTTTCCAGCTCAAGGCCATTGAAACCCGGGGGGATGCACGCACACTGCTGCCGTCCCTGGCCGCCATCGTGGTGCCGACCGTGCTGTATACCGCGCTGCTGCAACTGGTGTTCGACCGGGTGCACTGGCAATCGCTGCTGTTGGTGTCCAACTGGTTTGCGACCGGCGAGGTTGGCCTGTTCAACTACTGGTATATCGAAGTGCTGGTGCAGATGATCGTGATCATTGGCCTGGTGCTGTCGAGCAAGCGGGTACGCCAGGCCGTCAACGCCGCCCCGTTCCGCTGGCTGATCCTGGCTGCCTGTACGCTGGTAGCGGTGGATGTGTTACTCGACCGTTGGGTGTTCGACGCCAGTGGCCTGCTGCACCGGGTGCCGCAACACTTCCTGGCGGTGATGGTGCTGGGCATGGCCGTGCACCATGCCGATACCCCCGCCCGCAAAGCGGTGGCCAGCGCGGTAGCGGTGCTGGTGGTCGCAGAACTGGACCTGATGGCGGTGGCCGGTATTGGCTGGCAGGCCGTCACCCACTATGTCGATATTGCCTTGCCGGCGATGCTGGCGCTGATCTGGCTGCGCGCAGTCCCCGTACCGGCCTGGCTGGCACGTGCGGGTGCGGTGATTGCTTCGGCCACCCTGTTCATCTACCTGACGCACTTCCAGTTCCAGTCGGTGGCGGACCGTATCGCCACATACCTGCTGTTCGAGGTTGCCTTGGCCATCGCCGGGGGCGTGGCCGTGAGTGTCGCGTGGAATACCAGCACGCGCTGGCTGCTCAGCCGCTGGCGCGCTGGCAGAAAAGCGCACGGGGATGATGACGGGGTGCAGCGCGTGACCTAGCCCGCCAGTTCAGCCAGGACTTCAGCCGACGTGGTGACCTGGCGGAAGTGGTGCTGCCATAGCTCGATGCCAAGCTTGCCGGAACGGTCCAGCGAGGAGCCGACCGTCATGTCGGTGACCAGGGTGGGCATCAGCCCGGCATCGAACAGGGCAAACCCGGCGGCCAGCACACAGGTTTCGGTTTGCAGGCCACACACCAGCACGCGCTCCACGCCCATTTGCCGAATGTACGCGATCGCTTCGGCGCTTTGCCCGTAACCATGCTTGACGAACACCTGGTCAGCCTCCACCAGGCTTTCGTCCTCTGCCGCCGGGTGCCAGCCAAGCTGGCGCGCAAATGGCGTGACCCGCTCGTCGTGCAGTTCGACCGAGGCTACGGTAGGAATATTGGCTGACAACCGACGCAGCCCATCGACCAGCCACTCTGGCGGGCTGAAGGTGGACTGGACATCGACGATTAACAACACCTGGCGCATGGGCGAATTCCGGCACGGGCAAAAGCGCGCAGTATAACGCGCCTGCAATGCTGCGGTGGCTGCCCACGCCTGGCTGGCGCTCAGGCACGGCCAAACTGCCCTGTAAAGGCTTGCCCCCCGGTCACATCCGGCGCTGTTTCAGCTATGATCGGGCATCCCGCCGAGGACGCCGTGAACCATGCCCGTAGACCTGCACGCGTTGTACCCCAGGCTGATCCACCTGATGCTCGACACGGTCTTCGTGGTCGACCGGGACAACCAGATCATCTTTGTCAGCGATGCCTGCGAAGCGCTGCTGGGCTACCGGGCATGCGAGCTGGTCGGTACCGCAATTACCGACTACATGCACCCCGAAGACCTGGCAACCACTCGCGCTTCGATCCTGCGGGTCATGAATGGCCAACCGCATTACGACTTCCACAACCGTTACATCCGCAAGGACGGTGGCGTGGTGCATATACTCTGGGCGGCCTGCTGGTCAGAGGAGGCCCAGGCCCGCATCGGCGTGGCGCGTGACATTACCACCCAGCACCAGGCCGAAGCCGAGCTGCGCTTTCTGGCGCACCACGACCCGCTGACCCGGCTGGCCAACCGGGCGATGTTCAACCAACGGCTGGACGCCGCCCTGGCCAGCGCCCGGCGCCATGACCGCCCATTGGCATTGCTGTTTATCGATATCAACGATTTCAAGCAGATCAACGATAACCACGGCCACAGCGTGGGCGACCGGGTACTGTGCACACTGGCGCGGCGCCTGGAAAGCTGCGTAGCGGGCAGCGCGACGGTGGCGCGGATGGGCGGTGACGAGTTCACCGTACTGTTGCCCGATTGCCCGTCAGCCGAGGTCGTGGCCGCACAGGTGCAGCATATCCTGGCCGTCATGGCCGAACCGCTGGATGCCGAGTTGGCCGGGCTCCAGGCGCCTTCCTGCAGCATTGGCATCGCGCGCTTCCCCGAAGACGGCACCGATGCCGACATGCTGCTGCGCCATGCTGACGGCCACATGTACCGGGTCAAACGGCAACGCACCGCGGCAGGCTGAACACAGATGAACAGGCGCGACCCTGAACACGCTTTGCTCGACAGCTGGCAGCACAATGCCCAGGCCTGGATTGACGCAGTACGCAGCGGCGCCATCGAGCGCCGCCGCGAGGTGACTGACGCCCAGGCTCCAGGCCACCGCGTAGTCAGAGCACTGGCTTGCGCACCGCGCCGCTCCGGGCTTTGGCCATGGCCGCCAGGCGCACCGCGACGTTAGCCGCACCGTAGCCGCTATAACCCCCCTTGCGCTGGATGATCTCGAAGAAAAAGCGCTCTTCGAATGGCTCGGTGTACACATGGAACAGCTCGCCACCCTGGGCGTCGCGGTCATAGAGCACGTTGTAGTAAGCCAACTCGCTGAGGAACTCGTCGTCGAAATCGAAGCGCGCCGCCAAGTCGTCATAGTAGTTCAGCGGAATTTCCAGCAACGGCACACCGGCCAGCTTGGCGCGCGCCACTTCGCTGAAGATGTCGTCGCAATCGAAGGCAATATGGTGCACCCCGGAACCGCGGTAGCTGGACAGCGCATGGGCAATGGCGGTGTTGCGGTTTTCCGAAATGTTCAACGGCAGGCGCAAGGTGCCGCACTGGCTGCGCAGGGCGCGGCTCTTGACCAGGCCGTACGGGTCGGGCAGCACCACCTCGTCGTCGGCGGCGAAATCGAACAGGCTTTTGTAGAACAACACCCAGCTGTCCAGCGACTCGGCTGGCAGCGCCAGGGCCATGTGGTCGATGCGGCGCAGGCCACCGGTGGCGGTCACGCTAGGGTCCAGGCTGAAGTCGGTGTCATACAGGGTATGCCCGGCGGTGCCCTGCTCTACCAGGTACAACAGGCTGCCATCGGGTGCGCGTACCGCCGGCACCTCGCACTCGTTGGGGCCGACCAGGCCGCGGAACGGCTGGCCACGATAGGCAGTGGCACGCTTGAGCGCAGCCTGCTGGTCCTTGACCCGCAGCGCGGTGGCGCACAATGACGGGCCATGGGCTTCGAAGAAGTTGTGGCCAAAGGAGTAAGGCTCTGCGTTGAGCACGATGTTGATATCGCCCTGGCGCAGCAGTTGCACTTCCTTGCTGCGGTGCTTGCCCGCTTCGGCGAAGCCCAGCCGCTTCAGCCAACTGCCCAGGCGCGCGCCAACGGCCTCATCGACCGCAAATTCCAGGAACTCGACGCCGTCATAACGACTGGCCGCGGGCGGGGTGAACAGTACGCCAGGCTCGATCGGGGTATTTTCCTGTTCCAGGCGCAGCCGGGTTTGCTCTTCCAGGTACAACAACGAGCGCAGGCCGTCGGCGGCGTTCTGCCGGGTGGGCGCTGCACGGAAGCCGTCATTGAAGATTTCCAGCGACAGCGGGCCACGGTAGCCGGTGGCCAGGATCGGCGCGAGGAAGCCGGCCATGTCCATTTCGCCTTGCCCCGGGAAGCAGCGGAAGTGGCGGCTCCACTCCAGCACGTCCATCGCCAGGATCGGTGCGTCAGCCATCTGTACGAAGAAAATCTTGTCGCCAGGGATGTCGCGGATCGCGCGCGGGTCGCCCTTCAGCGACAAGGTATGGAAACTGTCGAGGATTACCCCGAGGGCCGGGTGGTCGGCCTGGCGCACCAGGTTCCAGACCTGCTGGTAGGTGTTGACGTGGCGGCCCCAGGCCAGCGCTTCGTAACCGATACGCAGGCCACGCTTGCCAGCATGTTCGGCAAGCAGCCGCAGGTCGTCGACCAGCACCTGTTCATCGCCCAGGGCATCGGCCTGGACGTTGCTGCACACCAGCACCAGGTCAGTACCCAGCTCCTGCATCAGGTCGAACTTGCGCTCGGCGCGGTCCAGGTTTTTCTGCAGGCGGTCGCGGCGGCAGCCTTCGAAATCACGAAACGGCTGGAACAAGGTAATGGCAATACCCAGGTCGGCGCACATCTGCCGCACCTGGCGGGGGCTGCCGGCATAGTAGAGCAGGTCATTTTCGAAGATCTCGACGCCGTCGAAACCGGCGGCGGCGATGGCTTCGAGCTTTTCCGGCAGGGTGCCGCTCAAGGACACGGTAGCGATCGAACGCTGCATGGCGGGAGTTCCTTGTTGTTTGGAAGGTATACAGTGCCAGACAGGCAGAAAGACCTGTCACAGTTTATGGCACGATCGATTATTCGCAGGTAGAGTCGCTGCTTCAATCTCTTTGTACGGAATGGTTAGTTTTGCGTTCGATTATCGCACAAAACCCGTTTTAGCGAATTGCCAGTCAACTGCCCCGTGGTCAACATGATCCACAGACGCAGGCACACCGACCGCTGCCTCCTGCCTTGGCAAACACCCCTGGCGGAACCTGCGCAAACAACAATAACAACGGAGACAACGATGGCTCACTCCAGCTCGCAAGCAAAAAAAGCGACCGCCAGTGGATGGATAGGCTCGGCACTCGAGTACTACGACTTTTTCATCTATGCCCAGGCCGCTGCACTGATTTTCCCGCAGATCTTCTTCCCCAATACCGACCCGAAAATGGCCATCATCGCTTCGCTGGCCACCTATGGCGTGGGTTACCTGGCGCGCCCGGTGGGCGCCTTCGTGCTGGGCCACTGGGGTGATACCCGTGGCCGCAAGAACGTGTTGCTGCTGTGCATGTTCCTGATGGGCCTGTCGACCATGGCCGTGGGCCTGCTGCCTACCTACCACGACATCGGCTTCCTGGCACCGGCCTTGCTGGTGGTGCTGCGCCTGATCCAGGGCTTCGCCGTGGCCGGGGAAATCTCCGGCGCCAGTTCGATGATCATGGAGCACGCGCCCTTCGGCCGAAGGGGCTACTACGCCAGCTTCACCCTGCAGGGTGTACAGGCGGGCCAGGTCATGGCAGCGGCGGTCTTCCTGCCACTGGCGTACTTCATGCCCAGCGAGGCCTTCAATGACTGGGGCTGGCGCATTCCCTTCCTGATGAGCGCAATCGTGCTGATCGCCGGTTTCATCATCCGCAAGGAAGTGCATGAAACCCCGGCATTCGTGAAGGAAGAGAAACAGGACAAAGTGGCCAAGTCGCCGATCAGCGAAGCGTTCCGCCACAGCTGGAAGCACATGGTGCTGGTGATGTTCATGGCCCTGATGAACGTGATTCCGGTAGTCGCCACCATCTTCGGTGCGGCCTACGCGGTGCAGCCGGCCTATGGCATCGGCTTCGACAAGAGCGTTTACCTGTGGATCCCCGTGGTCGGCAACATCGTCGCGGTGCTGGTGATTCCGTTCGTCGGCAACCTGTCGGACAAGATCGGCCGCCGCCCGACCATGATTGCCGGCTGCCTGGGCTCGGGCCTGCTGGCGTTCGTCTACCTGTATGCGATCAGCATTCAGAACGTGCCACTGGCATTCATCACCTCGATCGTCATGTGGGGCATGGTCTACCAGGGTTACAACGCGGTATTCCCAAGCTTCTACCCTGAGTTGTTCCAAACCCGCTACCGCGTTTCGGCCATGGCCATTGCGCAGAACATCGGCACCATGCTGACTGCCATGTTGCCGGCGCTGTTCGCCCTGGTTGCGCCACCCGGCTCGGACAACATCCCGCTGGTGGTCGGTGGGCTGGCGTTCTTCATCACTTGCGTGTGTGCCCTGGCGGCCTACATTGCCCCGGAAACCCATCGCCTGGCGATGGAAGACCTGGGTAACCCGCAGGCCAAGCCGATGGAAAAGGAAGCCTATGAAGCCAGCCGCAAAGGCAGCGTCCAGGCGGTAAGCCACTGACAGGCGCGGGGCCGCAAAGCGGCCCCAGCCATTTCAGCCCTGAACCACGCCCTGCAAGCGCGCCCACAGCCGCTCCACATCGCCCCGCTCGGTCGGCAAGGCGCCGATCGACACCCGTACCATCCAGCGGCCATCCAGCGTCGCCGGGGTCACGTAGGCATCACCGCTGGCGTTGAGCCGCTGCGCCCAAGCCTGGGTGTACGTGTCCAACGCCTCGCCCTCCAGCCCCTGCGGCCGATGACGAATGCACAAGGTCTGCAACTGCACGGGCGCCAACAGCTCCCAACCTTGCGCAGCGCTGACCTGCCCTGCCAGCCAGCGGGCATTGTCCAGGTCGCGTCGCAGCCGCGCCTGCAACGCTTCCACGCCCTCGCTGCGCAACATGAACCACAGTTTCAACGCACGGAACCGGCGCCCCAGCGGGATGCCCCAGTCGCGCAGGTTCTTCACCTCGCCATCCACTGCCGACTGCAGGTAGCTGGGGTTGGTGCTCATCACTCGGATCAGGTGCTGCGGGTCACGCACGTAATAGATCGAGCAATCGAACGCCACGCCCAGCCACTTGTGCGCGTTGACCACCACCGAGTCGGCCAGCTCGATGCCGTCCCACATCCAGCGGCATTCCGGCAGGATCATCGCCGAACCGGCCATGGCCGAGTCGACGTGCAGCCACAGGCCGTGGGCCTGGGCAATTTCGCCGATCGGGCGCAGCGGGTCCACGGCTGTGGTGGTGGTGGTGCCGGTGGTGGCCACGACGGCGCAGGGCTGGTTGCCGGCAGCCAGGTCCTGCTCGATGGCTGCCTGCAAGGCCTGCGGGCGCAGCGCGTAGTGTTCGTCGGTGGGGATCAGGCGAATGTTGTCACGCCCGAAACCGGCCAGCAGCGCGGCCTTGTCCACCGAGCTGTGGGCGTGGGCACTGACATACACGATCAATGGCTTGGCTTCGGCCTGCAGGCCACCCCGCACCAAAGCGTAACCGGTGGCGCGTTCGCGCGCGCTGATCAACGCCACCAGGGTGCTGGTCGAGGCGGTGTCCTGGATGACCCCGCTCCATTGGCCGGACAAACCCAGCAACTGGCGCAGCCAGTCGAGGGTGGTTTCTTCCAGTTCGCTCAGGGCCGGGCTGGACTGCCATGACAGGCCCAGCACACCCAGGCCGGTACTGAGGAAGTCACCCAGTACCGAGGACAAGGTGCCATTGGAGGGGAAGTAGCCATAGAAGTCAGGGTGCTGCCAGTGGGACAGGCCAGGCATGAGCAGTGCGTTGACGTCGTCGAGAATGGCCTCGAAGGGTTCACCTTGCTGGGGGGCTTGCCCTGGCAAGGCGGCCTTGAGGTAACCGGGTTCGACCTGGGCCATGACCGGGCGCTCGCCCACGGTCTGGCGGTAGTCGGCGATCAGGTCGATCAGCTGGTGGCCGTATTGGCGGAATTGTTCGGGGGTCACGCGGGCTCTCCTTTGGGTCATCCGTAGCCTGTTATGGCCCTATCGCAGGCAAGCCAGCGCCCACAGAACAGGACGCTGGCCTGGACAGGGCCAGCGCAGGCAACACAATGCCCCCAGTCTAGGCGCCTATGCCCAGACGAATAACCCCATGTCACGCATAGTTGCTATGGCAAACGCGCATGCCCACCCTGCACGCCGAACTGCGACTGGCGCCACAACTCGAATACCCGGTTGCGTAACCAGCGGTGCTCGGCCGAGGCCTGCATACGCTGGTGCCACACCACCCAGTAACGCTGGCTATGGTCGATAAAGCCCAGCGGCCGCCAAGCCAGGCCATGCAAGCGGCTCAGTTGCTTGGCGATGTGCTCGGGGACGGTGGCCACGGCCTGGCTGCCGGCAACCACCTTGACCGTGGCACAGAAGAACGGCACCTCCAGGCTGACCCGCCGCTGCAGGCCCTGGGCGCGCAGGTGGCGGTCGATGAAGCTGTCCTTGTCGCCGCCACCGGAAATCCGCACGTGCTTGTGCGCCAGGTAGTCCGCCTGGCTGAGGGTGGCTTGCGCCGTCAGCGGATGATCGCGGCGCATCAGGCACACCGCGCGGTCCTCACCCAGCAGGCGCCCGTGCAGGTTGGGTGGCGACTCGTCGAACAGCGTGGTCGCCAGGTCGATCTCGCCGCTGGCCAGCAAGGCGTACTGGCCGGCCTGCCAGGTGCGGTATTCCAGGGAAACCCCCGGTGCTTCCTGTTCCAGCGCAGCCACCAGCAACGGCAGCATGTGTTCGGCCACGTAGTCCGAGGCAGCCAGGCAGAAGCGCCGCTCGCAGCGGGCCGGGTCGAAGACTGCAGGCTGACGCAGGGCCTGCAGCTCTTCAAGCACTTGCCGCAGGGGCTCGACCAAGGTTTCGGCGTGTTCGCTGAGCACATAGCCACGGCCTTGGCGGACCAGCAAGGGGTCGCCGAACGCTTCGCGCAGCAGGGCCAGCTGGCGGCTCAGGGCCGGCTGGCTGACGCCGAGACGCTCGGCAGCATGGCTGAGGTTCTTCAACTGCAGCAGGTGGTCGAGGGTGCGCAGGTGGGCGAGGCTGAGGGAGGCGAAGGTGGGGTTCATCGGGTTCGGCTCCGGACCGCTGCGAGGGCTTCACCCTCGTTTCGCGACACAAGGCCGCGCCTACAGAAGCGGCCTTGCGACGCGATGGGCCGCAAAGCGGCCCCAATTGCACAGATCAGTCGGTCAGACCAACATAAACATTCTGCACATCATCGTTCTCGTCGATCGCTTCGAGGAACGCTTCAACCTCAGCCAGCGCTTCGGCGCTCAGGCTGGCCGCGCTCACCGGGTTCTTCGGGGTATAGCCGATTTTCGCCGAGGTCACGGTGAAGCCATGCTCGGGCAGGGCCTTCTGCACCGCGTCCAGGTCGGTAGTGTCGGTAATGAACAGGGTCGAGCCCTCTTCTTCACCTTCTTCGAAGTCCTGGGCGCCGGCTTCGATCGCGGCCATTTCCGGGTCGGCATCGCCTTCGGGGGTGGCTTCGATCAGGCCGACATGGTTGAAGTCCCAGGTCACCGAACCGCTGGCGCCCAGCTGGCCCTTGCGGAACAGCACGCGGATCTGCGCAACGGTGCGGTTGACGTTATCGGTGAGGCACTCGACGATCAGCGGCACCTGGTGCGGGGCAAACCCTTCGTAGCTAACGGCATGGTACTGCACGGCCTCGCCGTCCAGGCCAGCGCCTTTCTTGATGGCGCGTTCCAGGGTTTCACGGGTCATCGAGGCTTTCTTGGCCTGGACGATGGCCAGACGCAGGCGCGGGTTCATGTCCGGGTCGGCGCCAGATTTGGCCGCAATCTGAATTTCCTTGGCCAGCTTGCCCATGATCTTGCCCTTGGCATTGGCAGCTGTTTCTCTATGCTTGGCTTTCCACTGTGCGCCCATGTCGACTCTCTTTGTTTCAGCGGCCGGTTCAGGAAGCGACCGGCCAAAAGTGGGTGCAGTTTATACGCCCTCGCGCATGGGTTCGACAAGAAATCTCATCAGCCTCGGTCCGCTTGCCTGCCGCCCTGGCAGCCGCCTGGCACTGAACTGCCCCTAGCGGGTAGCGATCACGAACAGCCTCGGGAACGGCAACAGCACCTTGCCATCGGTGGCCGGCGGATAGTCGCGCTGCATGGCCTGCAGGTACATCTGCAGGAAATCACCCTGCGCGCGCTCATCGAGCCTGGCCAGGTAAGGGCGCAAAGCCGAACCTTTGAACCACTCCACCACCGCCTCGGCGCCGCCCACCAGCGGGTGGTGATAGGTGGTGCGCCACACATCGACCCGCGCGCACAGCGGGCTGAGCAGGTCGTAGTAAAAGGCCGCCCCGTGCCGGGGTGGCAGTTGCAGGTCGGCGAACTTCTCGGCCCACGGGCCCTGGCTGGCAATCTCGCGCAATTGCCGGTGGGCCGGTTCATCGAGGTTGTCCGGGGTCTGCACCGCCAGGCTGGCGCCTTCGCTCAACTGGCGCACCAGGTGCGGGTACAGCTTGGCATGCTCGGGCACCCACTGCAGCGAGGCATTGGCAAGGATCAGGTCCTGCGGCTCCGGGGCCGACCAGCCGCTGATGTCGGCAACCACCGTGCGCACCCGGGGGATGCACAAGCGTTTGCGCTCCCGGGCCTTGGCAATCATGTCCGGGTCGCTGTCCAGCGCCATTACCTGGGCATCGGGGTAACGTTGCAGCAGTACCTCGGTGGAATTGCCAGGGCCGCAACCCAGGTCGGTGGCGTGGCGTACCGGCCGTGACGGCACCGCGGCCAGCAGGTCGCGCACGGCGCGGGTACGTTCGTCTTCGAACAGCGAATACTGGGTGGCGGACCAGGCCATGTGCAGCTCCTCCAGGCGGGTGATAGGTGGAGCATACGCCATGTGGCGGCCGGCGCGTTCGTTGCGGCACACGCAATGAACTGTCTGGCTGGGTGCAGGGTCATCAGCTGTATGCGCACCCACCTGAAAACCTATATCGCCATTGCCATCCTGGCCCTGATCGCGGCCGCCGCCCTGCTCGGCTCACCGTGGATGAAACAGGGCTTTCACATGCCCGCCGAAAAAACCCAGGCCCAACAACGCGAAACGGCCGGGTCCCCACGGGAGCCGGCCGTTTCCAAGCGCGAGTGACGCTTAGTGCTGCTTGCTGCCAGAGCGGATCTGGTGCACCACACCCATGGCCACCACGATGGCCGCGGCCACGCCGGTGGAGATCACCAGGATCTGGTAGTCAGGCATGAAGGCCATGGTGACCAGTGCCGCCACGATGAAGGCGATGACCAGGTAGGTCAGCCAAGGGAACAGCCACATCTTCAGGCGCACTTCCTTGCCCTCGGCGATCAGCTTGCGGCGCATGCGCAGCTGCGAGAAAGCGATCACCAGGTACACCAGCAGGGCAATCATGCCAGTGGTGTTCATCAGGGTTTCCAGCACGTCTTTGGGGCGCAGGGTCTCGCTGAAGTTGATCAGCGCGCAGACCACGGCCACCGCGCACGAACCCATGATCGCGTACACCGGTACACCGGTGCCGGCGCGGGTGATCTTGAAGAACGACGGTGCATCGCCCCGCTGGGCCAGCGAGAACAGCATGCGCGAAGCGGTGTAGTGGCCCGAGATCAGGCAACTGCTGACCGAGGTCAGTACCACGAAGTTCATCAGCAGCTCGGCGTACGGCACGCCCAGCAGCTCCAGGGTACGGCGGTAGGCGCCATAGCCGGAAACCCCCAGGTGCGGGTCGTTCCACGGTACCAGGCAGACGATCAGGAAGATCGAACCGACGTAGAACAGGCACACCCGCCACACCACCGAGTTGGTCGCCTTGACGATCTGTGCGGCCGGGTCTTTGGCTTCGGAAGCGGCAATGGTGACGATTTCTGCGCCGAGGAAGGCGAACATCACCCCCAGCAAGGCGCCAATGACCGTGGTAATGCCGTTGGGCATGAACCCTTCGGCGGTGAGGTGGCTGATGCCGCGCACTTCACCGAATTGCCAGACGTTGGTTACCGCAGCGGTACACACGATCAGGAAGCAGACGATCGCGATCACCTTGATCAGGGCGAACCAGAACTCGAACTCACCGTAGTGCTTGACGTTGAAGAAGTTGACGGTGATCAGCAACAGGGTCGTGGCCAGCACGAACACGTTGACGCTCACATCCGGGAAGAACCCATGCAGGATCTTGCCGGCTACGTAAGCTTCCCAGGCCATCAGAATGACCCAGTACCACCAGTACAGCCAGCCAATGGTGAAGCCGGCCCAGCGGCCGATGGCGCGGTCTGCGTAAGTGGAGAACGAGCCGGTATCAGGCGAGGAAGTCGCCATTTCACCCAGCATGCGCATGATCAGCACCACCAGGATGCCGCCTGCCAGATAGGCCAGGACAGCGGCTGGGCCGGCGCTGTGGATCACGCTGCCGGAACCGACGAACAAGGCGCCGCCAATAACCCCGGCGATCGACATCATCGTCAGGTGGCGCGACTTCAGCGAGGCACTGAGCTTGCTCTCGTGCCCGCTTTTCGCGGTGGTGGTAGTGGATGTTGCGTCCATCAGTTGTGTACCCCGTGCTTCTTTTTATCCAAGGAAAACCGTGAAACCCCGATGGCTGGCGGTTTCACCTGTACATCAGTGCTAATGCGGGCAGGATGGTGTGCGCGAACACACGCAGGCCTTCCATGGCGGCCTGCTGACGCGCCCCAGGGCTGGCGCCTGGCGCGAACTGAACATGCTATTGGTGGCGATATCTGACACCTAATGTAAAAATGTCCGACGCAGAGAGCCATGCACAGTGGCATCAAACTCGCACTGCACTGTACAGGTCGCCTATGCAGTACACGCTGCAATTGCCTGGCGATACGCACCCTGAAGGTCCCGAATGCTCGAACTACATCCAGACTCCTCGACCCCGTTGGTGAACCAGATCATCGACGCGCTGCGCGAGCTGATCGATAACCAGACCCTCAAGCCTGGCGCCAAGGTGCCCTCGATTCGCGCCTTTGCCGCGAGCTACTCGGTGAGTACCTTCACCGTGGTCGAGGCATACGATCGCCTGGTGGCCCAGGGCTTGCTGGTAAGCCGGGGCAATGCAGGGTTTTTCGTCAACCGCGCGGCAGCCGAGCTGCTGGAGCAGCACAACGCCGAGGCCGACACCAGTCGACCAACGTTCAACTCCGAGTGGTACCTGCAACAGATCTTCGAGATCCGTCAGTTGCCCTACAAACCCGGATGTGGCTGGCTGCCCAACGACTGGATGTACGAAGAGGGCCTGCGCCGTGGCCTGCGCCAGGTGGCCGGCAGCCCGCTGGAACTGTCGGGGTACGGCGACCCCATGGGCCTGCCGGAGCTGCGTGCACTGACCGCGCAGAACCTGCAGCAGGAATTGTCGATAGTGGCCAACCCGGCGCAGCTGATGCTGACCCACGGCGCCAGCCAGGCGCTGGACCTGGCCGCACGCACGCTGGTCCGGCCGGGGGACGTGGTGCTGGTGGACGACCCGGGCTACCCGAACCTGATGAGCATCTTGCGTACCCAGGGCGCGACGCTTGTCGGCGTCCCGCGTACCCCGGCGGGCTACGACCTGAACCAGTTGGAGCAGTTGCTCGCCCATCACCGCCCGACGGCGTTCTTCACCCAGCCGCATTTGCACAGCCCGACCTGCTCGCGCACCCCGCTGCCGCAGCTGCACCGGCTGTTGCAGCTGGCCAGCCAGCACGGCTTCCGCCTGGTCGAGAACAACCTGTACGCCGACATGGTCGCCGAGCCGCAGCCCTGCCTGGCCAGCCTCGACCACCTGCAGCAGGTGGTGTACGTAGGCAGCTACTCGAAGAGCATTTCGCCCAATGTGCGCGTCGGTTACATGCTGGCCAACCCCGAGCTGATGCAGAAGCTGCTGCAGCTGAAAATGCGTTCGGGCCTGACCACATCGCAGGTGATGGAACGTGTGGTCTATGCCGCGGTCATCGACGGCCGCTGGCGCAAGCACCTCAAGCGTCTGCGCCAGCGCCTGGCCGAGGCGCATCAGGAAGTTGGTCGGCATCTGCATCGATTGGGCTTTGAACTGTTCATCGAATCCGACGAAGGCATGTACATCTGGACCCGCCATCCGGCGCTCCCGGACAGCGCGGCATTGCTGGACGACGCGCTGGAGAAAGGCATCATGCTCGGGCCTGGGCAGTTGTTCATGGTCGATGCCAAAGCCACCGGCTGGATGCGCTTCAACGTGGCGTTCAGCACCGACCCGGCGATGTGGGAGTTGCTGGAGAAAGTGTTGGTCAAGCATGTGCGTCGGGCTGGGCTGTAAGCGATACCGGTCGTGTGAACTTGAGGTGTGCTCAGTACGTGTGGGGGCGTGTTCACCCGCGAAAGGGCCGGGCCTGCGGGCCGTTTTCGGCCAGGCATTGTGCGTTGCCGGTACCACCGTATTCGCGGGTGAACCCGCTCCTACATCAATCGATGATGCCGGCCCGGCCCCGCAGGACCGCAGGCCACCCCCGCCCCGTCGTAGGAGCGGGTTCACCCGCGAAAGGGCCGGGCCTGCGGGCCGTTTTCGGCCAGGCATTGTGCGTTGCCGGTACCACCGTATTCGCGGGTGAACCCGCTCCTACATCGATCGATGATGCCGGCCCGGCCCCGCAGGACTGCAGGCCACCCTCGCCCCGTCGTAGGAGCGGGTTCACCCGCGAAAGGGCCGGGCCTGCGGGCCGTTTTCGGCCAGGCATTATGCGTTGCCGGCACCACCGTATTCGCGGGTGAACCCGCTCCTACATCAATCGATGATGCCGGCCCGGCCCCGCAGGACTGCAGGCCACCCTCGCCCCGTCGTAGGAGCGGGTTCACCCGCGAAAGGGCCGGGCCTGCGGGCCGTTTTCTGCCAGGCATTGTGCGTGGCCGGTACCACCGTATTCGCGGGTGAACCCGCTCCTACATCAATCGATGATGCCGGCCCGGCCCCGCAGGACTACCGGCCCCCCCCCCGTTGTAATCGATGGACTCGCCCCCGCCGAGGCATCACAGTGCCACGGTGGCGTTCGAAGAAGCCAACGCAAGCGAGGGCGAGACCATCGATCAATGATGCCGGCCCGGCCCCGCAGGACCGCAGGCCACCCCCGCCCGTCGTAGGAGCGGGTTCACCCGCGAAAGGGCCGGGCCTGCTGGCCAGTTTCTGCCAGGTATTGTGCATTGCCGGCACCACCGTATTCGCGGGTGAACCCGCTCCTACATCAATCGATGATGCCGGCCCGGCCCCGCAGGACTGCAGGCCACCCCGCCCGCTGTAGGAGCGGGTTCACCCGCGAAAGGGCCGGGCCTGCTGGCCGAGTTCTGCCTGACATAGCGCTTTGCCGGTATACCCTGTTCGCCGGTAAACCCGCGAAACAGACAGCCTGGTAGCACTTACCGCCAATCCGCTTTGTCAGCAAAAAACGCCCGAGCATTCGCCTCCAGGCTCTGCAGATGGTACCCGCCCTCCTGCACGATCAGGCATGGCAAGCGCAACGCGCGGATACGCTCACCCAACACGGCAAAGCCCTCGGTCGTAACCGCCACCTTGCTTTGGGGGTCCAGCTCGTAAATGTCGAAGCCCAGCGACAACACCAACACTTGCGCACCAAAATCCTTCACCGCAGCCAGTGCGGTGTCCAGCCGGCTCAGGAAGTCCGCTTCGCTGGCGCCGTGGGGCATCGGCAGGTTCAGGTTGTACCCCTCCCCCTCACCACGGCCGCGCTCGTCCTCGAACCCGGCCACGCCTGGGTAGAAGTTGGTCGGGTCGCCGTGCACCGACACATACAGCACATCGCGCCGGTCGTAGAAGATTTCCTGGATGCCTTGCCCGTGGTGCATGTCGGTGTCGAGCACCGCCACCCGGCTGTAGCGGCCGCGCAAGGCCTGGGCAGCGACGGCAGCATTGTTGATGTAACAGAAGCCACCCGCCGCATCGAACCGCGCATGGTGCCCCGGTGGCCGGCACAGCGCGTAGGCCGCGGGCTCACCCTCGGCAATGGCCTTGGCGCCAGCTACCGCGCTCTGCGCGGACCAGTAGGCCGAATGCCAGGTACGCTCGCCTACCGGGCAGCTGCCATCGGCCAGGTAGCGCGCGGCCTGGGCGAGAATGCCACGCAAGGCGTTGGGCTCACGCACGAAGATATTGGACATGACCTCGTCGCCCCAGTCCTCGGGCACTTCCTTCCAGCGCGCATGGGCTTCTTCGAGGAAGGCCAGGTAGGCCTCGCCATGCACCGCCGCCAGCGGCTGCAGGCCAGCATCCTCTGGCTGGCGGATGTCGAAGCCAAGGTCCTTGGCAGCCTGCAACAGGCGCTGGGCGCGCTCGGGCACTTCCTGGGGGGTGCGCATGGCGCCACGCGAGTAGTAGCTGCGCGGGTGATGCAGCAATTGTTCAGGGTGGAAGTAGCAACGCATCAGGCTTCTCCTGGTTCGACACGGCCGGCGCGGGCCAGCACGGCATTGAGCAATACATCGGCACCCTGGCGGGCATCGTCGGGCAGCACATCCTCGGCTTCGTTGTGGCTGAGGCCGCCGATGCAGGGAATGAACACCATCGCCGTCGGGCAATAGCGGGCCAACAGGATGGCATCGTGCCCAGCGCCACTGACGATCGACTGCTGCGCATAACCCAGGGCATCCACCGCTTGCTGAACAGCGGCCACACAGTCCAGGTCGAACGGCGTGGCCGGGCTGACCCAGTGCCGCCCGATGCGCACCTGCAAACCGCGCTGGCGGGCGATGGCCTGCAGCGCCAGGGTCAGGTCGCGTTCCATGGCCTCGATGGTTTCATCGCGGTGGTGGCGCAGGTCCACCGTGAATTGCAACACCCCGGGGATGGTGTTGCGTGACGACTTGGCGATGGTCAGCTCGCCGACAGTGGTCAGCGCCTCGGGGGCATAGTCTGCCGCCAGCCGCTCGAGCGCCTGAATCATCTGCGCCGCACCGTACAAAGCGTCCTTGCGCAACGGCATCGGCGTGGTGCCGGCGTGCGCGGCCATGCCTTCGACGGTCACATCCAGCCAACGAATAGCCTGGCCGCCGCTGACCACACCAATGGCCTTGGCGTTATCTTCAAGGATCGGGCCTTGCTCGATATGCGCTTCAAAATAGGCATCCACCGGCCCGCCCAGCGGCCGCTGGCCAGCGTAACCGGTACGCTGCAACGCTTCGGCGACGCTGATGCCTTGCGCATCGCGTATGGCCAAGGCTTGCTCCAGCGCCAGGGTGCCGGTGAACACGGCCGAACCGAACATCGCCGGGGTAAACCGGGCGCCTTCCTCGTTGGTCCACACCGCGAGCTCCAGCGGCTTGCGGGTGCTGATGCCCAACTCGTCGAGGCGGCGCACCACCTCCAGCCCCGCCAGCACGCCGTAGACACCGTCGAAACGGCCGCCCTCCGGCTGGGTATCCAGGTGGCTGCCGATCATCACCGGGGCGGCATCGGGGTCGGTGCCAGGGCGGCGCGCGAACAGGTTGCCGATGGCATCCACGCTCAGCGTCAGGCCCGCTTCGCGGCACCAGTGGCTGAACAGCTCACGGCCAGCCTTGTCTTCGTCGCTGAGGGCCAGGCGGCAGCTGCCACCGCGCGCGGTGGCGCCGATTTCGGCCATGGCCATCAAGCTCGCCCACAGGCGTTCGCCATTGCTTTTCAACATGTGCAGGTACTCCAGAATGAATCGGTTCGCTCAGGCCAGCCCAAGCTGCTGGCTGCGCGCGTACTGGCGCGCCAGGGCAAGCACGCAGACCAGCGAAAGGGTGGCGATCAGCGTGTAGAACACTGCCATCGGCCACCACTGCCCTGTGAAATGGTGGGCCAGCCAGGTGCCGATCAACGGGGTCAGGCCCCCGGCGATGGCGCCACACACCTGGTAGGCCAGGGATATGGCGGTATAGCGCACACGGGTGTCGAACATGCCGCTGACGTAGCCTGCGATGACCGCGTAGAACGAGGCCATGCAGGCAGCGGCCAAGGCGATGCCGAGCACGATCAAAGGGCCTTGGCCCGAGCTGACCAGGGTGAACATGGGGTAAGGCGAGGCCATGGCCAGCACGGCCACCAAGGCCAGGAAGCGAGTGGCGCCGAGCTTTTCCGCCAGCCAGGCAGCCAAGGGCTGTACGCAAAACTGGATGATCGCCACGAAGAACAGGCACTCCAGGATCAGCGAGCGCTCCAGGTGCAGCTGCTGGGTGGTGTAGCTGATCATGAAGGTATTGGTGAAGTAGACCCCGGCAATGCCCAGGGTGTTGGCGCCGATGCACAGCAACAGCGGGCGCCAGGCGCTGCGCAGCACCTCGAAGACCGGGGCCTGCTCCTTGCGCCGGGCCGTTTCTGCCTGCTCGCGGCTGGCGATGAACTCGGGCGACTCGTTCACCCCCAGGCGAATGGCCAGGCCGACCAACAGCAGCAAGGCGCTGGCCAGGAACGGCACGCGCCAACCCCAGCTCATCAGGTCTTCTTCCGGAAGGCGGGTGACCGCGCCAAAAGCCACCAGTGACAGAATCAGGCCCGCCGGGCTGCCGAGTTGGGCGAACGAGGCGAAGAAGTTGCGCCGCCCCTTGGGGGCATGCTCGCCGGCCATCAGCACGGCCCCGCCCCACTCGCCGCCAACCGCAATGCCCTGGACGATGCGCAGCAGCACCAGCAGCACCGGCGCGCTGGCGCCGATTTGCGCATAGGTCGGCAACAGGCCGATGCACACCGTGACGATGCCCATCATCAGCAAGGTGATGACCAGCGATTTCTTGCGGCCGATACGGTCGCCCACATGGCCGAAGACGATTCCGCCCAGCGGCCGGGCGAAAAAGCCCACGGCGAAGGTACCAAACGCTGCCATGGTGCTGAACAGGCTGTCATCGGAGGGGAAGAACAAGGCACCGAACACCAGGGCCGCGGCGGTGGCATAGATGTAAAAGTCGTACCATTCGATCATGGTACCGATGAAAGCGGCGGCAGCGGCACGGCGTGGCTGGGCGCAAGTGACGGGCTTCATGGGGGCTCCTTTGCTTGTTGTTCTGGCAGGAGTGACGGGAATTCACGGTCGCGCTCTGGCGGCGCTTGGCTTGTGGGCCTCGATGCCTGTGATTTATCGGGCCAGGGCTATGATTAGTCAATTTTCTATTTATTATTCCAACTATTAACCCTGCTTAACATAGAGCCTTGCCATGTCTGACCGCCTGCTCAACGACCGCCTCGACTGGAACCTGCTGCGTACCTTCCGCGTCATTGGCCAGGAACTGTCCATCAGCCGCGCCGCTGCCCGCCTGCATCTCACCCAGCCGGCAGTCAGCCAGGCCTTGAAGCGCCTGGAAGAACAGCTTGGCCGCCAACTCATCGCCCGCCGTGGGCCGCGTTTCGTGCTGACCGAAATGGGCGAACAGCTGTTCCAGCTGGCCGGCGAGGTGTACGGGCAGATGTCGCAGATCGGCAGCCTGCTGGCGCAGCCCACCGACGAACTGGTGGGCAAGGTGCGCTTGCTGATGATCAGCCGCATCGTCAGCGACCGCTTCGACGACTTCCTGGCCGACTTCCATCGCCAACACCCACGGGTGGACCTGGAAATCGACGTGATGCGCAGCTCCGACATCGTCGCAGCCTTGCAAGAGAAAACTGCCAGCGCAGGCTTGAGCTTGAACCGGCGCGCCCAGCCCAGGCTGGAGCAACGGCTGTTCCTGCGCCAGCGTTACGCGTTCTTCTGTGGCAAGCACCATGCACTGTTCGGCCAGGCAGAGGGCGACTTGCAGCGGGAGAACTTCGTCAGCTTCACCAGCGACCAGATTGGCGGCATGTTGTCGCCACTGACCATTTTCCGCGACCAGCAGGGCTTTGCCGGGCGCATCGTGGCCTCGTCACCCAGCCTTGAGGAAGTGCGCCGCCTGGTGATTGCCGGGTTCGGCATCGGCTGCCTGCCCGAGCACGTGGTAGCGCCGGATGTTGCAGCTGGGCTGCTGTGGAAGCTGCACCCGCTGGAGGGCATTGCCGATGTGGACATTCACCTGTTGTGGAACCGGGACCAGCGCTTCAGCCGGGCCGAACAGGTGTTCATCGAGGGGCTGCAACAGCGCCTTGACTGACCTGCAGCGCCATCACCGGCGCTGCTAAGCGCGCGCAACGCGCCGGTGGCCTTGGCCGCCTTGTAGTGCAACTTGGATCCGATCAGGGGAAAGGGTATGCTGATACATAGCTAAATGCCATCACCCAGGTCGGCGCGATGCCTGCCTTCAAGGACGAACCCTTTGCCCAGCCACCCTACCCGCCATACCATTGCCCGCCAGTGGCAATTGCTCAAGCTGCTGCCAGGGCGCCACCCGGGCGTGAGCTCCACCCACTTGCAACGTGCCCTGAGCGGCGTGGGCCACACCACCAGCAAGCGTACCGTAGAGCGCGACCTGGTCGAACTGGCCGCCCTGTTCCCGCTGCAATGCAACAGCAAGGGCATGCCCTATGGCTGGTACTGGCAACCGGGCCTGAGCCTGGAGCAAGCGCACCAGTTGCAACCCGACGCGCTATGCCCGGCGGCCCAGGTGGAACTGCGCGCCTGGGTCGATGACGCCCTTGCCCGACGCCTGGAGCAGGCGCCGCTGTCGGCCGACATGCAACTGACCGCGCAAGCCGACGGTGGCGCTGTGCTGGTGGCCACGGTAGACGACAACCGGGCGCTGATGAGCTGGCTGCTGTCCCAGGCCGGCGCTATCCGCGTGCAGGCCCCCAAGGCGCTGCGCCTGGCCCTGCTGGCGCAATTGCGTCAGAGCCTGGCCCTGCACGAAGCGGGTGGTTGAAACCGTTGGCGGGCGCTACTGGCGCAGCCGCTCCAGCGCCTGCAGCACGAACGCGGTAGCGCGCTCCACCTGCCCTTCCCGGCAGGCGATACCCAACTGCCGCCACAGCCCGGGCCGCAGCGGCCGGTGGGCAATGCGCTGATCAAGCTCGGCGGCCTCCCCCTCTTGCGGCAGCAACGTCGCGCCATACCCGGCACCGACCAGCTTCTTGATGGCATCGTTGTAGTTCAGCTCGATACGCGGCTCCGGGTGCAACCCCGCCGCCGCAAACCACTCGTTTGTCACCCGCGACAGCTGGGTAGTGCTGTCATTCAGGATCAGCGCCCGTTGCGCCAGCCACGCCGGCGCGATCTTGGCCGGGGGCTGCCAGTCGGCCGGGACGTAGGCCAGGATCGGGTCGCGCCGCCAGGGTGTTACGGCCAGCCCCTTGACCGCCACCTGCGGCAACGCCACCAGCGCGACATCCAGCGTACCCTCGCGCAAACGCGCCAGCGAGGCTTGCGAAGTGAGCACCTGCACTTGCACATCGATCCCCGGATGCTCCACCCGCAAGCCGGCCAACGCCTGTGGCAGCAAGTGGGCGATGGCCCCGGTCGAGGCCCCCAGGCGTACCCGGCCGCTCAGGCCCTGCACCTGGCGGCGAACTTCGTCCAGCGCCTGGTCCGCGTCGGCCAGCAAGCGACGGGCGCGGGCCAGCAGCGTTTCACCGATGGCCGTGGGCCGTACCTGGCCGCGGGTACGGTTGAGCAACGGGGCGCCGACGCGCGCCTCCAGCTCGGCCACGTGCAGGCTGATGGTGGGCGGCGCCAGGTTGAGCTGGCGAGCCGCCTCGGCAAATGAACCCAGGTCGCTGATGACCACCAGCGTACGCAGGCGGTCGAGGCTGATTTCGCGCATGGTCGCTGCGGCTTCCTCACAAAACAAAGACTGACGGCTGAGTGCCAAGGCAGCTTTCAGGGGCAGGTTCACCGCCAAAAGGCCAGCACATCGTTCAGAAAATCTGAATGCGGTGGTCATGATATTCAAATTTTCTTTATCAACGCCACCCGCGAACATAGGCCATCCCCTCCCCAACCCGGACCCCGACCATGCATACCCCTGTTGTCTTCATCGACGGCGACCAAGGCACCACCGGCCTGCAGATCCACGCTCGCCTGCAAGGCCGCAGCGACTTGCGCCTGCTGACCCTGCCCGAAGCCGAACGCAAAGACCCTCGACGGCGTGGCGAGGCGATCAACAGCGCCGACATCGCCCTGCTGTGCCTGCCCGATGCCGCCGCGCGCGAAGCGGTGGCCGCCATCCACAACCCGCAGGTGCGGGTAATCGACGCCAGCTCGGCACACCGCACCAGCCCAGGCTGGGTGTATGGCCTGCCCGAACTGGACCCGCACCAAGCCGAACGCATTGCCCAAAGCAAGCGCGTCAGCAACCCCGGCTGCTACCCCACGGGCGCCATCGCGTTGCTGCGCCCGCTGGTCAAGGCCGGCCTGCTGCCTGCCGATTACCCGCTGAACATCCACGCCATTTCCGGCTACTCCGGCGGCGGCCGCGCGGCGGTAGAACGGCATGAACAGCCCGCTGCCGACAAAGCCCCGGCCTTGCAACTGTACGGCCTGGACCTGGCGCACAAGCATGTGCCCGAGATCCAGCAGCACGCCGGGCTCTCGGCACGGCCCCTGTTCATGCCTGGCTACGGCGCCTACCGCCAGGGCATCGTGCTGAGCATCCCGCTGCAACTGCGCCTGCTGCCCGGACAGGTCAGCGCCGAACAGCTGCAAGCCTGCCTGGAACAGCATTACCAGGGAGCCCGCCATGTTCAGGTAATGCCTCTGCACCAACAAGGTGGCGCGGCCAACCTCGACCCTGAAGCCCTGAACGACAGCAACGACCTGCGCCTGGCGCTGTACGCCAACCCTGAACACGGCCAGGTACTGCTCACCGCCATCTTCGACAACCTGGGCAAAGGCGCGTCGGGTGCGGCGGTGCAAAACCTGGACTTGATGCTCGGCGCACTACAGGCGCGCGGCTGATGGGTCAAAACCGGTTAGACTGTACAGCCCGCGCCCTCCCGGTGCGGGCTGTACAGTCCAACCCCCGGAGCCTGCCCCCCGATGTTCATCCTGAGCCGCCTTGACAGCGTGCCGCCCGAGTCTTTCCAGAACCAGATCCGCGAGCTGGTGATTCACAACGTCGGTGAATTGAGCAGTGTCGCGATCAGTGCAGACAACCCGCTGTACCCGCTGTACCAGTACGGCGTCGGCATGGAGGTGCATCAGTACCTGCAAGCCCTGGACGGTAACCGCGGCCTGGCCGTGGCACTGACCCTGGCACTGGATGCCGAAGCGCCTGACCAGTTGTTGGGCTTTGCTTTGTCGCTACCCGCCGAGGACGATGAGCAGGCCTGTGCGCTGGCATTCATGGCCGTACGCGCCAGCCATCGCCGCCAGGGCATCGCCCGGGCGCTGTTGGGCGACCTGCAGGCGCGCCATGCCTGCGTCGAGCTGAACGCCTTCGCCAACCAGGTACCGTGGTTCGAAGCCATGGGTATGCAGGTGGTGGCCGCCAATGGTCCGCAGGTGCTGATGAGCAGCACCGGCCAGGCCAGCGGGGCACTGATCGGCCGCCTGGACATCGCCCCCATCTACCAGACCGCCGAGGTGCTGCAGATTCATACCTACCTGCTCAACCAGCAAGGCGAGGATGCGATGATCGAAGCGGAGCAGATGCGCGACGAGCGGCTGGACGCGCTGACCGCACAGGCGCAGGAGTGTGTGCGCCAGCGCCAGCACGTGCACTGATCGCACCGTCAAGCACAACGCTCAGGGCCGCACCGCTCAAGCTCGGCGCGGCCCGGCGGCTCAGCCATGCACCCAGCGCCGGTGCAGCCCGCGCGCCAGGGCATCGAGCAGAAAGCCCAGCACACCGATCAACAGCACCATGGCCATCAGCTCGGAGTACGCCAGGCGGTCGCGGGTATCGAGAATGAAATAGCCCAGCCCTGCACTGACCCCCAGCATCTCGCAGGGCACCAGCACGATCCACAGGATCCCGATGGCCAGGCGCACGCCCGTCAGCACATGGCCAATCACCCCCGGCACGATCACCTTGCACAAGGTTTCCCAGCGCGTGGCACTCAGGCTGCGGCTCAACTGCAGCCAGCGCGGGTCCAGTTGCCGCACCCCAGCGGCGGTGTTGAGCAGGATCGGCCACAACGCGGCGAACGCCAGCAAAAAGTAGATCGGCTGGTCACCCACGCCCATCAGCATCACCACCACCGGCATCCACGACAACGGCGAGATCATGCGCAGGAACTGGAATGCCGGCGTGGTCGCCGCCTCCAGGCGCCGGTAGCTGCCTACCAGCAACCCCAACGGCACACCAATCAGCAACGCCAGCAACAAACCGACCAGGATGCGCTTGAGGCTGACCCAGATATGCCCGTAGACCTCGCCCTGCCCCAGCAGCTCGACCAGGCTGGCCAACGTGGCCTGCGGTGCAAACCGGGCCGACAGGCCATCAGCCTGGCCGAACACGGCGACCCCGGCCCACCACAGTGCCAGCAAGCCCAGCAACCCGACCAGGCCCAGCCCGGCATGTACCACATGCGTACGCATCAGACGGCGAACTCCTCGCTGCGCTCGTAGTTGTCGGCTATGCCGAACACCGAGGGCCCGCCCACGGCGGCAATGGCGTTACGCACGAAACGGTCATCCACCAGGTCGCGGGCAGTCTGCGCCGGGTCCAGGCCGGCGAGGAACGCGTGGTCACCTTCGATCAGGGTGCGCTGCAAGCGCTTGACCAGTGCTTCGGTGTAGCTCGGGAACGGGTAAGGCTGGAAATCGATGCGCTTTTCGTCCCACTGCTGGTGGCGAATAGCGCCGCTGGCGATGTAGCCGGCACGGTCCTCGGCCGCCGGGGCAAGGACCTTTGCCAGCACCGCCGGGTCATGGGGCGTGTACTTGTTGGCGCCAGCACGCGACAGCAAGGCTGCTGCTTCGGCGCGGTGGTCGCGGGTCCAGTGCTGGGCCTTGACGATGGCATTGACCACCTTCTGCGACCACTCGGGGCGGTTGTCGAGGTCGTGTTCGTGCATGAACACCACGCAGCAGGCATGGTTGCGCCAGACATCGCCCGTGAAGCGCTGCACGCGGCCAACCTTGAGGTTCTCGGCCAGGGCGTTGAACGGCTCGGCGACGATGTAACCGGCTATGCGCTTGCTGGCCAGGGCCGGTGGCATGTCGGAGGGCGGCAACACCAGCAGGTTCACTTCATTGTCTGCCAATGCCGCACTGGCCGGCTTCGACACCGGTGTCAGGCCGTTGTCGTTGAGCATCTGCTGCAGCACGACATTATGGATCGAGTACCAGAAGGGTATGGCCACGGTCTTGCCACCCAGTTGCTTCATGTCGCTGATGTCGGGGGCGACGGTTAGGCCCGAACCGCCCACGTGGTTCCACGCCACCACCTTGGCCGGCACCTTGCTGGCATAGCGCGCCCACACGGTCATCGGCGACAGCAGGTGAATCACGTTCACCTGGCCAGAGATGAACGCCTCGATCACCTGTGCCCAACTGCGCAGCAATACCGGGCGTTCGGCCTTGATACCCTCGGCTTCGAACAGGCCGTTGTTGTGCGCCACCAGCAAGGGCGTGGCGTCGGTGATCGGCAGGTAGCCGATACGTACCGGCGCGTCCGGTTCGGCAGCGGCGCGGGCCTGCAGGCTCGACAGCAACGGCAGTGCACCGGCGGCGGTGAGCATGGCGCCCAGCTTGAGAAAATCACGTCGTGAAGACGAGGAACAGCAGTCATCCATGCACATGGACAGCCTCCGAGGCCTGTGGGGTTGGGGTGGGTTCGACCGTGCGGCTTGCTCGCCGGAGCGTCTTGAGGATTTCGATGCGCAAGGCGCCCAGTTCTTCTACCCGCTGCGTGCGCGGCTGCGGCAGGCCGATCTGCCACTGGCCGAGGATGTGCGCTGGATGGTCGCCCAGCAGCAGCACACGGTCGGACAGCAACAGGGCTTCGTCGATATCGTGGGTGATCAGTACCGCCGCCGTGTTGTGGGTGGCGATCAATTGCAGCAGCAATTGCTGCATGTCGGCACGGGTGACTTCATCCAGCGCGCCGAACGGTTCGTCGAGCAACAGCACTTCGGGCTGCCGTGCCAGGCAACGGGCCAGCGCGGTCCGCTGGGCCATGCCGCCAGACAGCTGCGCCGGGTAATGGCTGCGGGCGTGGCCCAGGCCCACGGCGGCGATAGCGTGGTCGATACGTGCACGGCGTTCGGCAGCCGCCAGCTTGGGCTGGCGGGCGAAGTCCAAGCCGAAGGCGACGTTTTTCTCCAGGCTCAGCCAAGGCAGCAGGCTGGGGTCCTGGAAGGCTACCGCCAGGCGCGGGTGTGGGCCCTGCAGCGGCTGGCCATGCAGCCGCACGCTGCCACCACTCGGCTGCTGCAGGCCGGCCAATACCCGCAACAGGCTGGACTTGCCAACGCCGCTGGGGCCCAGAATGCTCACCACCTCGCCGCGCCCCAACTGCAGGTCGAACTGCGCCAGCACTTGCTGCCAGCCGCCCTCGCCCGGGTAGCCCAGGCTGATGTCACGGGCTTCGAGCAACATTGCACTCATGCGGCGCCTGCCTGGCGGTGCAGCTCGGCCCGCAGCTGCACCAGGCTGGGCGTGACGATCGGCACGAACGCCGATTCGCGCCAGCGGCGGGCAAAGCCTTCGCCATACTCGCTGAGGTAGGCTTTGCCACCACTGGCCTGCAATTCCAGTTGCACCGCGTCGGCGGCACTTTCGGCCAGGGTGATACGCAGCTTGAACAAAGCTGCCGGTTGTTGCAGGAAGCGGCCGTCGAGCAAACCTTGCTTGAGTTCGCTGACGGTATTCTCCAGGCGCTCGCTGAGCACCTGGCGGGCTTCGTCCAGGAATGAGGCACGCCCCTGCAGGTGGGCCTGCACTTCGTCTAGTGCCCGGCGCGCCAGGCCAATGGCCATGCCGCACTGCAACGCCAGGAAGGCCGGGCGTACCTGCGGCAGGAACGCGCGGGCATTTTCGTGCAGCAACCAGTCACGTGCCAGCGGCACCTGGTGGAAGGCCAAGGCAGCGGTGTTGCTCGACTGCAAGCCCATCAGTTGCAAATCGTCGGAACGTTGCAGGCCCTGGGCATCCGAAGGAATGGCCAGTACGAACGGAGCACCGCCCGCGTCGTCCTCGATGGCCGCCGCTACCACGAACCCACTCTTGCGCAGGTTGGTCACCCAGTGCAGGCGGCCCTCCAGGTGCCAGCCATCGCCCGCCGGACGGCCGCGCACTTGCAGGGCTTCGATGCCAGAGAGGAACTTCATGGCATTGGACAGGCCGGTGGCACCGGCCAGCTCGCCGGCCAACAGCTGTGGCAGCAAGCGCGCGCGCAGCGGCTGGTTGGGGCTTTGCAACAGGTACTCGATAAAGGCGCGCTGGCCCCAACACACGAAAGCGGCAGCCAGCGAGCGGCTGGCAATGGCAGCGATGGCCTCGACGGCGTCGGTCACCTGCCCACCCGTACCCCCCAGGGCCGGGTCGACGCCCACGCGCAGCAGTTGCGATTCGGCGATTTGCGCCAGCACGTGCTGCGGCTCGCACAGGCCCCGATCTATGGCCTCGGCATTGGCATCCAGCCACTGTCGAAATGCACAATCCTGCATGGTCTTGCTCCTTTGAGAACGCCGGGCCGCCTAACGGCCCCTTTGCGGCACATGGCCACTCCTACAACTACCGCTGTACCGCCGCTAGCAGGGGCAGATCATGCAGTGGGCTGCCAGCGGTACTTGCCAAGCTCGTCATTGAGCGGCGTTTGGGCGAACACATTAGCAAAGTTGCACAGGGTTGCGAGGCTCACGCCAAGAATCACTTCCAGCGCATTGCCTTCGCTGAAGCCGGCATCCCGGAATGCCTGGTAAGTGGCCTGGCTCACATTGCCGCGGGTCGCGATCACTTCGCGGGCGAAGGCGGCCAGGGCTTCGTAACGGGCATTGGGCAGCTCGCCGCGGGCCCGCAGGGCATCGACCACCTCCTGCGGCAGCTTGGCCTTGTTCAACGCCACGGCGGTGTGCCCCGCCACACAGAAATCACAGCCATGTTGGGTGGCGGCAATCAGTTGCACCACTTCGCGGTCGGCCAGGCTCAGGTCGGACTTGCCGTTCAATGCCGAAACGGTCACGTAGGTTTCCAGTGCCGCTGGCGCGTTGGCCAGCACGCCGAGCAGGTTGGGGATGAAGCCCGAATTCTTCTGCGCGTTCTCAAGGAACGGGCGCGCTGCTTCCGGGGCGCTTTCCAGGGTGTGTAAGGTAATGCGCGAGGACATGGAGTGGTCTCCCTGATGGATGTCACTACAGTCTGGTGGTTATAAGAAGTACCCTCCATATTCATCAGTCGCCTTTCCTTGCTCCTGAGTCTTTGCATTAGATGATTTCGTCCGCCGCGCTCGTCGATTGGTTATTAGAAGGCCTGGAGCTGGATGCCAGCCTGTTTCATGTCGGCCGCTACTGTGGCGGCTGGCACGCCAGCACCCAGGGTATGGGCCATGCCAGCTTCCACTTGGTGGTGCAGGGCGATTGCTGGCTGCACCTCGACGGCCAGGCGCAGCCGGTGTGCCTGAGAAAAGGCGACGCCGTATTCCTGTTGCGCGACCTGGGTTATCGCCTGTCCAGCGACAAGGACGCGGCAGGCGCCTGTGCGCAACCGCGTCAAACCATGCAGGCGCTGGACAGCGCCGCCAGCGATGGGGTCGGCCTGGTCTGTGGCTTCTTCCGTTTCCAGTCGGGTTTGTCTTCGCTGATTGTCGAGGGCCTGGCCGACTGGATCCTGCTGCGTGCCGAAGACCCCGCCGGGAGCGCGGCGGGGGCGTTGTTCGGGCTGATCCTGGACGAATGCCAACGCCAAACCGGGCCTTCGCAAACCTTTCTGGAGCGCCTGACGCACTTGCTCTTTCTGTATGCACTGCGCCAGCAAGTGCATGCCGGGCAGCCCCTGGGCGGGCTGATCGCGCTTGCTCGGCAGCCGGCGTTCGCCGGGTTGCTCGAGCAACTGATCGAGCAACCCGGCCAAGCCTGGACACTGGAGAGCATGGCGGCCTGCACCGGGTTGTCGCGCTCGGCTTTCTTCAAACGCTTCAGCGAGCTGGCCGGGCAGTCGCCAGGCCAAGTGCTGCTGGCGTTGCGCATGCGCCATGCTTGCCGGTTGCTGCAGGCGGGCAACACGGTGGAGCAAGTGGGTGCACAGGTGGGGTACCAATCGGTGGCCGCTTTTACCCGGGCCTTCGCCAAGGCAGTAGGCATACAGCCAGGGGCCTACCGGCGCGGCCACGAAAGGCGTTAAGCGGCTCTACTGCGCCGCAAGCCGGCTTGCAAGGCGCCACGTTGAAGCTGATTTCCCGGATAAAACCGATAATTTTCCTTGGGTTTATCAGCAGATCCCGTAACTTGAATGCCTGTTCAAGAATGATGGCCATATGGCATCATCGCATCCAAAAACAGTAAAGAGGGTGAGACCTACAATCGACTTTGCGGTGCATCCCGAGCCTGGCGCCACTGCGGTGACACCGGTAGCCGCCTGCGTTCTCGAGGCCTGCACGCCACCATCAAGGAGTACCTCATGCAGTTAAGGAATTTGAAGATCGGCATTCGCGCAGCAAGCGCATTCACCCTGTTGGGCGTTCTGGTGCTGGTGATGGGCCTGATCGCACTTTACGAAACCCGGCAGATGGACAGCGCTACGGACGAGATCCGGGTGACCTGGATGCCGGCAGTGGTAGCCCTCAATGGAATCAGCACCGACCTGGGCCGCGCCCGCGCCCTTACGTTACGTGCCGCGCTCGACGACAACAGCGATGATCGCAAGCGCAACCTGCAGATGCTGGACAGCATCAACATCGAGCTTTCCAAGGGCTTGAAGCATTACGCTGGCATGGTAGCTGCCACCGATGACCAAACCCTGTTTAACGCTTTCATGACTGCCCATCAGCAGTATTCCGACGTACAGGGGCGTGTGCTGCAGGGGCTCACCAGCGGGCGGATGGACGACGCCAGGCAACTGATCAGCGGGCCGCTGACCCAAAGCGCCGATAGCATGATGCAGGCCATGACCGCGCTGATTGCCTACAACGGCACAAGTGCCGAGCAAGCCTCGCAGCGCAGCAGCGATGTGGCTGACGAAGCGTTCCAGGCGCTGATAGGCGCGCTGTTGGTGATTGTTCTGGCGCTTGCCGCCATCGCCACCCTGCTCACCCGCAGTATCGTGCGGCCGCTGGCCGAGGCCGTGGCCGTGGCTGAACGCGTGGCCACCGGCGACCTGACTCGCGAAATACAGGTGGTGGGCCGTGACGAACCGGCCTTGCTGCTGCGCGCGTTGAGCCGCATGCAGACCAGCCTGCGCGATACCATTCGGCAGATAGCCGCCTCGTCCGACCAACTGGCCTCGGCGTCCGAAGAGCTGCACACCGTTACCGAAGACACCAGCCGCGGCTTGCACCAGCAAAGTGCCGAAATCGACCAGGCGGCCACGGCCGTGAACCAGATGACCGCGGCGGTCGAAGAAGTGGCCAACAACGCGGTGAGCACCGCAGACGCTTCCAGAGGTGCCGACCAGACTACCCGCGATGGCCGCGACCGGGTCAACCAGGCGCTGGCCTCCATCCAGCACCTGGTGGCGGACGTGACCGGCACTTCCAGCGAAATCGAACAGCTGGCCAGCAATGCCAACGAGATCAGCCGGGTGCTGGATGTGATCGGTGCAATTGCCGGGCAGACCAACCTGCTGGCGCTCAACGCCGCCATCGAAGCCGCCCGCGCCGGTGAGGCAGGCCGTGGCTTTGCGGTGGTGGCGGACGAAGTTCGTGCCCTCGCCCACCGCACCCAGCAGTCGACGGCCGAAATCGAGCAGATGATTGCCGGGATCCAGAACGGCACCGAGCGCGCGGTGACCGCGATGCACAGCAGCCAGGGGCGTGCCACGGGCACGCTGGAAGTGGCCGAGGGCGCCGGGCAGGCGCTGGAGGTGATTGCCGAAGCGATGGCCTCGATCAACCAGCGTAACCTGGTGATAGCCAGTGCCTCGGAACAACAGGCGCAGGTGGCCCGTGAGGTGGACCGCAACCTGGTGAATATCCGTGACCTGGCCATGCAGACCTCGGCGGGGGCCAACCAGACCAGTGCGGCAGCGCAGGACCTGTCGCGCCTTGCCGTGGACCTGAATGGCATGGTGGCACAGTTCAAGGTCTGATCTGAAATAGCCGGGGCCGCATCGCGGCCCATCGCAGGCAAGCCAGCTCCTACAGAGGTTGCGTCAAGGCCAGGGTTTGCGCGGTACCTGTGGGAGATTCTATGGTTTCTGGCAAGGGTACCCGCAGCATCTCACAGGCACTGCATATCTTGTGACAAACACCTATCAGCCCTGATGCGACCCCTGTGGGAGCTGGCTTGCCTGCGATGGGCTGCGAAGCAGCCCCTGTTGCAGCCTCACGTGACTATCAGTCGTTCACACTCAAAACCCGCCCCGCCTTCTCGCCAGCCTTGCTGCGCGTGGCCAGGCAGTAGTACAGCGGCACCGTCACCAGCAAGCCGAACAGCCAGGACAGGTCGGCGCCTTCGACCAGGTTGGAGTACGGCCCGACATACAGCGAGGTATTGGCAAACGGCAGCTGCACCAGGATGCCGCAGGCATAGGCAACGATCGCATGGTGATTGAAGCGGCCATAGATGCCGCCGTCGGCACTGAAGATCGAGGCGATGTCGTACTGGCCCTTCTTGATCAGGTAGAAGTCGATCAGGTTGATCGAGGCCCACGGCACCAGCACCAACAGCAGCGCCAGGATCAGGCCGATGAACTGGCCGATGAAGTCTGCCGAGGCGTTCAGCGCGACCATACCGCAGCCCAGCAGTATGACCGAGGCCAGGATCACCCGAACCTTCACGCTGGGGGTCCACTGGGCAAAGAAGGTCTGGATTGCAGTCACGATCGACAGCACCGCGCCATACAGGTTGAGGGCGTTGTGGCTGATGATGTTGAGCAGGAACAGCACCATCAGGATCGGCCCCAGCCAGCCGGTGGCCTGCTTCACCGCGTCCATCGCATCGGTGCCTTGCGGCACGCACAGCACCGCCACCGCACCGAAGCTGAAGCACAAGATGGTGCCCAGGGTAGCGCCGAAATAAGTCGCCCAGAACGGCTTGGCAATGCCGACTTCACGCGGCAGGTAGCGTGAGTAGTCGGAGGTATACGGCGAGAAGCTGATCTGCCAGATCACACCCAGCGAGACGGTGGCGATGAAGCCCGACAGGTTGAAGGCGCCGCGGCTGAAGAAATCGGCAGGCAGGTCCTGGATGAACATCATGATGAAGCCGGCCAGCAGTGCCGAGCCCATCACCCAGGTGCCGATACGGTTGAGGATGTGGATGAAACGGTAGCCGACCACGCCGATGGCGGTGGCGCTCAAGGCGCCGATCACGATCGCCCCTGGCATCGGCACGCTCGGGCTGATGCCGTGGATGGTCTTGCCGGCCAACACGATGTTGGAAATGAAGAAGCCAACATAGATCAACGCCGTGAAGAACACGATCAGCAAGGCGCCATAGCGGCCGAACTGGCCACGGCTCTGCACCATCTGCGGAATGCCCAGCTGCGGTCCCTGCGCAGAGGCCAGGGCGATGACCACGCCCCCTACAAGATGGCCCAGCACGATGGCCACCAGCCCCCACAACAGGTTCAGGTGGAACACCTGTACCACCATGGCACCGGTGACGATCGGCAGTGGCGCAATGTTGGTGCTGAACCAGAGGGTGAACAGGTCGCGCGCCTTCCCATGGCGCTCGGCAGGTGGCACATAATCGACCGTGTGATTCTCGACAAACTGGTGTTGCGACGACGGTTGGGACATGGTTTTCAGCTCGAAAGGTCGTTTTTATCGTTGTAAGGAAACCGCATCTAGGCGGCCTCTCAGCTGCGGACCATATTATGGTATTCCAAACTTTTGACAACACTGATCCGCACGAAAAAGCGGCCACTGTTCTGCTTGAAAAACCCCTGCGACAAACCACCATACCGAGCAAAGCCCCGTATTCCGTGGCCTTGCGCCGCTCATCGTGAAAATGTGCGGCTGAAAATTCTGCTTGCAAAAAAGGTATTACGGTATACCATCAGACACATCAACGATAAAAACCGCGGACCACCGCAGCCTTTTAGAGGTAAACCCGATGATCGACGCAACCGTCTACAAGAACGTCCTGGGCTCCTTCCCGTCCGGCGTTACCGTCATCACCACCCTGGACGACGACGGCTCGGTCGTCGGCCTGACCGCCAGCGCATTTTCCTCCCTGTCGATGGAGCCGCCGCTGGTGCTGTTCTGCCCCAACTACAGCTCCGATTCCTACCCGATACTGATCAAGCAGAAGCGCTTCGCCATTCACCTGCTCTCGGGTGAGCAGCAGGCACACGCCTATGCGTTCGCCAAGAAAGGCAAAGACAAGGCCAACGGTATCGAGTGGACCCTCAGCGAGCTGGGCAACCCGATCCTGGCCGGCGCCACGGCGGTCATCGAGTGCGAACTGTGGCGCGAATACGAAGGTGGCGACCACGCCATCATGGTCGGCAAGGTGCACAACCTGATCGTTCCAGCCCAAGCGCCGCGGCCGATGGTGTATTGCCGCGGCAAGATGGCCAGCCTGCCGGCCTTGGCCTGAAGCCCATGGTGAATCGAGACAGCTGGCGCCACCCTGCCTGGCGCCAGCCCCTTTCAAGCGTTGAGGAAAGCCCCATGAAATTTTCGTTGTTCGTACACATGGAACGTTGGGATGAACAGGTCAGCCACCGCCAGTTGTTCGAAGACCTGACCGAACTGACCCTGATGGCCGAAGACGGCGGTTTCAGCACCGTGTGGATCGGCGAACACCACGCCATGGAATACACCATTTCGCCAAGCCCGATGCCGTTGCTGGCGTACCTGGCGGCACGCACCGAAAAGATCCGCCTGGGTGCCGGCACCATCATCGCGCCGTTCTGGAACCCGATTCGCGTGGCAGGTGAATGTGCCCTGCTCGACGTGATCAGCAACGGCCGCATGGAAGTGGGCCTGGCCCGTGGCGCGTACCAGTTCGAATTCGACCGCATGGCCGGTGGCATGTCGGCCACCGACGGCGGCAAGGCCCTGCGCGAGATGGTGCCGGTGGTGCGCAAGCTCTGGGAAGGTGACTATGCCCACGACGGCGAAGTCTACAAATTCCCCACTTCCACCAGCGTACCGAAGCCGTTCAACGCTACGCCGCCCATGTGGATCGCCGCCCGCGACCCGGACTCGCACAACTTTGCCGTGGCCAACGGCTGCAACGTCATGGTCACGCCGCTGATGAAGGGCGACGAAGAAGTACTCGACCTGAAGAACAAGTTCCAGGCCGCCCTGGACAACAACCCCGACGTACCGCGCCCGCAATTGATGGTGCTGCGCCACACCCACGTGCACAGCCCGGCCGAGCCGGACGGCTGGAAGGTCGGCGCCCAGGCCATTTCGCGCTTCTACCGCACCTTCGATGCCTGGTTCGGCAACAAGACCACCCCGGTCAACGGCTTCCTGGAGCCAAGCCCGGAGTCCAAGTTTGCCGAAGTGCCGGCGTTCCAGCTGGAGAACATCCGCAAGAACACCATGATCGGCACCCCGGAAGAGATCATCGCGCGTATCCGCTATTACCAGGAGCTGGGTGTCGACGAGTTCAGCTTCTGGTGCGACAACAGCCTGCCCCACGCCGAGAAGAAGAAGTCCCTCGAACTGTTCATCAAGGAAGTGGTACCGGCGTTCGCCTGAATTCCCATTGCCTGAAACATTGCGGGACACAGCCCGCTCCCGTGGGCCCATGCGGCTTGCGCGAGCGGGCTTTTTTAGCGGCAAGCTACAAGCAGAAGCAGAAGCAGATCTGCTTTCGACTTTCGACTTGCAGCTTACGACCAGCAACCTCCCGTCCCCCCCGCAAGAGAAATTTCCACCCCCCTCTTGCACAACAAATATTATGGTATACCATCAGACAACAAGAGCTGATAACCCTCACCAGGAGCCACCCATGAGTTTCGAAATCCGCAAGATCGTCACCTACTCCGAAGAGACCCGCATCGAAGGCGGCAAGGCCACCGACAAGCCGGTGACCATGGTCGGCCTGGCCGTGGTGATCAAGAACCCATGGGCCGGTCGCGGTTTCGTTGAAGATCTGAAGCCGGAAATCCGCGCCAACTGCTCGGAGCTGGGCGCGCTGATGGTCGAGCGCCTGACTGCCGCCATTGGTGGGGCCGACAAGATCGAGGCCTACGGCAAGGCCGCCGTGGTGGGTGCCGATGGCGAAATCGAGCACGCTTCGGCGGTGATCCACACCCTGCGCTTTGGCAACCACTACCGCGAAGCGGTACAGGCCAAGAGCTACCTGAGCTTCACCAACAAGCGTGGTGGCCCAGGCACCTCGATCCAGATCCCGATGATGCAGAAAGACGACGAGGGCCTGCGCTCGCACTACATCACCCTGGAGATGCAGATCGAAGACGCACCGCGTGCCGATGAAATCGTCGTGGTGCTGGGCGCTGCCGACGGCGGCCGCCTGCACCCGCGCATCGGCAACCGCTACATCGACCTGGAAGAACTGGCTGCCGAAAAAGCCAGCGCTCAATAACAACAACCAAGACGGGCCGGGGCGTGGCGTGCTTACCCGCCGCGCCCGACCTTCAAGGAGCGCCCTCCATGATTCAGCCTGTCGCTGAACGCACACCTGCCGGCACCAGCTACCTGTCCGTCGGCCAGGGCCAACCCGTGGTACTGATCCACGGCGTGGGCCTGAACAAGGAAATGTGGGGCGGTCAGTTCGTTGGCCTGGCCAACGACTACCGCGTCATCGCCTATGACATGCTCGGCCACGGGCAAAGCCGCGTGCCGGCTGCCGATACCCCGCTGGAAGGCTATGCCGACCAGCTCGCCGAACTGCTTGACCACCTGCAAATCGCCCAGGCCACGGTAATCGGCTTTTCCATGGGCGGCTTGGTTGCCAGGGCCTTTGCCCTCAACTACCCGCAGCGCCTGGCGGCACTGGTGGTTCTCAACAGCGTGTTCAACCGCAGCCCCGAGCAGAGCGCCGGCGTTATCGCCCGCGCCGCCCAAGCCGCAGAACTGGGCCCCGACGCCAACGTCGACGCCGCCCTCGAGCGCTGGTTCAGCCGTGAATACAAGGCCGCCAACCCGGCCCAGGTCGCCGCTATCCGCCAGGTACTGGCGAGCAATGACCCGCAGGGCTACCACACCACTTATTCGCTGTTCGCCACCCAGGACATGTACCGCGCCAGCGACCTGGGCAGCATCCAGGTGCCGACACTGATCGCCACCGGCGAGCTCGACTCGGGCTCCACACCGGCCATGACCCGCCAGCTCGCGGCGCGCATCCCAGGTGCGCACAGTGTGGTGCTGGCCGAGCAACGGCATATGATGGCGGTGGAAGCACCGCGTGAAGTCAACAAGATGCTGCTGGACTTCCTCGCGCAAGCCCGCACCCTTACCGAATCCGCCAAGGGGATTGTTGCATGACCCTCGTTCGTTTCCAGATGTGCATCGACGGCCAATGGCGCGATGCCCAGAGCGGCAAGACCTTCGACAGCCTCAACCCGGCCACCGCCCAGGCCTGGGCACAGTTGCCCGATGCCGACGAGGCCGATGTGGAGCTGGCCGTGCAGGCCGCCCAGCGTGCCTTCGACAGCAAGCAGTGGCGCAGCATCACGGCCACCGCGCGCGGCAAGCTGCTGCGTCGCCTGGGTGACCTGATTGCCGAGAACAAAGAGCACCTGGCGCAGCTGGAGAGCCGTGACAACGGCAAGCTGATTCGCGAAACCCGCGGCCAGGTCGGTTACCTGCCCGAGTTCTTCCACTACACCGCCGGCCTGGCCGACAAGCTCGAAGGTGGCACCCTGCCGCTGGACAAGCCCGACCTGTTCGCCTACACCGTGCACGAGCCGATCGGTGTGGTCGCCGGCATCATCCCGTGGAACAGCCCGCTGTACCTTACAGCGATCAAACTGGCCCCGGCCCTGGCGGCCGGCAACACCATCGTGCTCAAACCGTCCGAGCACGCTTCGGCGACCATCCTGGAGCTGGCCCGCCTGGCCCTGGAAGCCGGCTTCCCGCCGGGTGTCGTCAACGTGGTCACCGGCTACGGTCCAAGCACCGGCGCGGCGCTGACCCGCCACCCGCTGGTGCGCAAGATCGCCTTCACCGGCGGTGCAGCCACTGCCCGCCACGTGGTGCGCAGCAGTGCCGAGAACTTCGCCAAGCTGTCGCTGGAGCTGGGCGGCAAATCGCCGAACATCATCTTCGCCGATGCCGACCTGGACAGCGCCATCAACGGCGCTGTGGCCGGCATCTATGCCGCCTCAGGGCAAAGCTGCGTCGCCGGCTCGCGCCTGCTGGTGCAGGACGAGATCTTCGACGAGTTCGTCGAGCGCCTGATCGCCCGCGCCAAGCGTATCCGCATCGGCAACCCGCAGGACGATGCCAGCGAAATGGGCCCGATGGCGACCGCGCAGCAGTTGGCCGTGGTCGAAGGCCTGGTCGCCGCGGCCAAGGCTGAAGGCGCCAAGCTGCACATGGGTGGCAAGCGGGCCGAGGTCGAAGGCGAAGGCTGGTTCTACGAACCGACCCTGTTCGAGTGCGACAGCAACTCGATGACCATCATGCAGGAAGAAGTGTTCGGCCCGGTCGCGGCGGTCATCCGCTTCAAGACCGAGGAGCAGGCGCTGGAAATCGCCAACGACTCGCAGTTCGGCCTGGCGGCCGGTATCTGGACCCGCGACCTGGGCCGCGCCCACCGCCTGGCCCGTGACGTGCGCTCGGGCATCATCTGGGTCAACACCTACCGCGCCGTGTCGGCCATGGCCCCGATCGGCGGTTTCAAGAACAGCGGCTACGGCCGTGAGAGTGGCATCGATTCGGTGCTGGCCTATACCGAGCTGAAGACCGTGTGGATCAACCTGTCCACCGCGCCCATGCCCGACCCGTTTGTGATGCGCTAAGAGGTAGCACGAGATGATCGAACCTGGCATCTACAAAGACGTGATGGGCTCCTTCCCGTCCGGCGTCACGGTTGTCACCACCCTGGACGCCGACGGAGGCATCGTCGGCATCACCGCCAGTGCCTTCAGCGCCCTGTCGATCGACCCGGCGCTGGTGCTGTTCTGCCCCAACTACGCCTCTGACACCTACCCGATCCTGCGCGACAGCAAGCAGTTCGCGATCCACCTGCTGTCGGCCGAGCAAACCGCCGAGGCCTATGCGTTTGCCGGCAAGGGCAAGGACAAGGCCAAGGGCATCGAGTGGCACCTGAGCGAGCTGGGCAACCCGCTGCTGGCGAAGGCCACGGCGATCATCGAGTGCGAACTGTGGCGCGAGTATGACGGCGGGGACCATGCGATCATCGTGGGTGCGGTGAAGAACCTGGTGCTACCCGAGCAGCCGGTAACGCCGATGGTTTACCACAAGGGCAAGCTGGGCGCCCTGCCGCCTTTGGGCTGATAGACCTTTGAGCCGGCGTTGGCTTCTTCGCGGGCTTGCCCGCTCCCACAGGGACGGCGCAGTTCCTGAGACCTGCGCATTACCTGTGGGAGCGGGCAAGCCCGCGAAGAAGCCACCGCCGATGTCCCTGTTTCATTCCGGAGCACTGCGCATGAGCAATGCCAAGTACGATTTACCACAAGGGCAAGCTGGGCGCCCTGCCGCCTTTGGGCTGATAGATCTTTGAGCCGGCGTTGGCTGCTTCGCGGGCTTGCCCGCTCCCACAGGGACGGCGCAGTTCCTGAGACCTGCGCATTACCTGTGGGAGCGGGCAAGCCCGCGAAGAAGCCACCGCCGATGTCCCTGTTTCATTCCGGAGCACTGCGCATGAGCAATGACAAGTACGAGAAAGGCCTGCAAATCCGCACCCAGGTACTGGGCGAAGACTACGTCAACCGCTCGATTCAGAACGCCGACGACTTCACCAAGCCGTTGCAGGAACTGGTCACCGAATACTGCTGGGGCCACGTCTGGGGCCGTGAAGGCCTCTCGCTCAAAGAGCGCAGCATGATAAACTTGGCCATGATTTCCGCGCTCAACCGGCCCCACGAGCTCAAGCTGCACATTCGCGGCGCATTGCGTAATGGCCTGAGCCGTGAACAGATTCGCGAGATCCTGCTCCAGGTCGGCATTTATTGCGGCGTGCCCGCGGCGGTGGACAGCTTCCGCCTGGCCCGCGAAGCGTTCGCTGAAGCCGATGCGGAGCCAACCCGTTAACACCGGGCTGTTCGAACCCACGCAAGGAGCACCCAAGGTTCGTGGTGCTATTGCGGTTGCGGCCGGGCAGCCTCTTTAAGAGCGCACTTGATGAAACGCCAGCCACTCGACGACAGCTTCAAGGTCAACCGCAACCCCGTTACCCTGCGCGAAATCGTGCTAGACAAGCTGCGCGCGGCGATCATGAACTTCCACCTGCTGCCTGGCGACCGCCTGGTCGAACGCGACCTCTGCGACCGCCTTGGGGTCAGCCGTACCTCGGTACGCGAAGCGCTGCGTCACCTGGAATCCGAAGGCCTGGTGGAATTCGCCGACGCCAAGGGCCCACGGGTGGCCATCATCACCCTGGAAGACGCCCGCGACATCTACGAGCTGCGTTGCGTACTCGAAGGCCTGATCGTGCAGCTGTTCACCCTCAACGCCAAGGCCAAGGACATCCGTGCCCTGGAACGCGCGCTGGAGGTCAACCGCGAAGCCTTGGAAGAAGGCGAGTTGCAGCAGGTGCTGGACTCGGTTCAAGGCTTCTACGACGTGCTGCTGGAAGGCTCCGGCAACCAGGTAGCGGCGCAGCAGTTGCGCCAGTTGCAGGCACGCATCAGCTACCTGCGCGCCACCTCGGTGTCGCAGGAAAACCGCCGTGGCGCCAGCAACCGCGAGATGGAAAAGATGGTCGAGGCGATCAAGGGTGGCGACCCGCTGGTTGCCCACCAGGCCTCGGTCGACCATGTGCGTGCGGCTGCCAAGGTAGCCCTGGATTACCTGCGCCAGAAGCAGGAAGACCACGTCAAGGTGCGCGACATCGTCGAGCCCCTGGCGCTGAAGGATCCACGTATTTAACGCCACCCACAGGCCGCTGATCATGCCTAACGCCCCGCGCTACTGCCCGCACTGCACCAAGGAACTGGCCCGGGGCGTTCCTGCAGGTGACACCCACGAACGCCTGCATTGTGGCGGCTGCGGCTACATCCACTACATCAACCCGAAGATCATCGCCGGGTGCATCATCGAGCGCGACGGCAAGTACCTGCTGTGCCAGCGTGCCATCCCGCCACGCCCCGGCACCTGGACCTTGCCGGCGGGCTTCATGGAGGCTGGCGAGACCACCGAGCAGGCGGCGCTGCGCGAAGTGTGGGAAGAGAGCGGCGTGCGGGCCGACATCATTTCCCCGTACTCGATTTTCAGCGTGCCGAAAATCAGCGAGGTCTACATCATCTTCCGCGCCATCGTGACCGAAGAAACCGGGCAATACGGGCCGGAAACGTTGGCGTACAAGTTCTTCGCACCGGATGAGATCCCTTGGGATCAGATCTACTACCCGGCGATCCGGCAGATTCTCGAACGTTACATCCTGGAGCGGCAGGCTGGGGTGTATGGCATGTACATGGGTAATGACGATACCGGCAAGGTGCACTTCATGCGTTAGCCGGTGCTGGCCCTGTGCCCCAAAAATGCCCGGGTCGCACCAGCAAAGCTCACCCATCACCGCCCACACAACGCGCACCCCCTCTACCCCAAGCCCTTCAGCCAACTGGCACCCTCCTTGCTACCGTCAGCCGCTTAAGCTTTTGTCAGCCTTAGGTTTTTTAAGGCTTAAAGGTACATATTTACTAATTTCCCGTTACCCCAGCGGCCCGCATCATCGCTCCAACAAGAACGCGTCGCCCATCGCCGGCACGCACCCGGGCAGTTGCCAATGCCCTACCTTGCCTTGGAGTCAGTCATGACCAGTGCAGCCAATTCGGCACCCCTCATAGAAAAACACACGATCGGCTATGTGCCACCGCAAGACCGCCATGGAAAGGTAAGGGATCTGTTCACGCTGTGGTTCGGCGGCAACATTGCGCCGTTGCCCATCGTCACCGGCGCGTTGGGCGTGCAGCTGTTTCACCTGAACCTGGTATGGGGCATCGTCGCCATCCTGGTGGGCCACCTGCTCGGTGGCGTGCTGATGGCCCTGCACTCGGCCCAGGGCCCGCAAATGGGCATCCCGCAGATGATCCAGAGCCGTGCCCAGTTCGGTACCTTGGGCGCGCTGCTGGTGGTAGTGATTGCCGGGGTCATGTACATCGGCTTCTTCGCCTCCAACATCGTGCTCGCCGGCAAGTCTTTGCACGGTGTGGTCGACGCAGTACCGGTGCCGGTCGGCATCGTCATCGGCGCGCTGGGTTCGGGCATCATCGGCATCATCGGCTACCGCTTCATCCACGTCCTCAACCGCATCGGCACCTGGGTGCTGGGTATCGGCATCGTGGTCGGCTTCGGCTATATCTTCACCCATGTGCAGAGCGACGACTTCCTCAGCCGCGGCAGCTTCAACTTGGCCGGCTGGCTGGCCACCGTGTCGCTGGCGGCGCTGTGGCAAATCGCCTTTGCGCCCTACGTGTCGGACTACTCACGCTACCTGCCGGCAGACGTGAAAGTCAGCTCGACCTTCTGGACCACCTACCTGGGCTCGGCCCTGGGTTCGAGCCTGTCGTTCATCTTCGGCGCCGTGGCGGTACTGGCCATTCCGGCCGGCATGGACACCATGGATGCGGTCAAACTGGCCACCGGGACCCTCGGCCCCGTCATGCTGGTACTGTTCCTGCTCAGCGTCATCAGCCACAACGCCCTCAACCTGTATGGCGCGGTGCTGTCGATCATCACCTTGGTGCAAACCTTCGCCTACCGCTGGATCCCGACCGCCAAGAGCCGCGCGGTACTGTCGCTGATCGTGCTGTCGGCGTGCTGCGTGGTCGCCGTGTTCGCTTCGGCGGACTTCATTGGCCACTTCGTCGACATGGTGCTGGTCTTGCTGGTGGTGCTGGTGCCGTGGACGGCGATCAACCTCATCGACTTCTATGCCATCCACAAGGGCGACTACGACATCCAGTCGATCTTCCAGGTCGATGGCGGTATCTATGGCCGTTACAACCCGCAGGCACTGCTCGCTTATGCGGTGGGTATCGTGGTGCAGATCCCGTTCATGAACACGCCGCTGTACGTGGGGCCGATTTCCGAGCACATCAACGGCGCCGACCTGTCGTGGCTGGTAGGGCTGGCGGTGACTTCGCCGCTGTACTGGTGGCTGGCCAGCCGTGACAGTGCTTACCGGCGCCGGCAGCTGAGTGCCAAGTTGGCCATGGGGCACTGAGTTTGCTGCGCCGGCAAATCCCAGCAGATGGTTGTGCACCATCGCTGGGAGCTCCGATGCCGGAAGCTGACCCATACATGACCGAGCACCGCAGGTGGGGCGCTCGGTCGCAGCGCCCCCTGCCCCTCAAGCCGAACTCTAACCTCCCTCCGGCAACAAGCTGCGATCAAACATGAACACCCGCCCACCCAGCGGCGTGTGCTGATACAACTGCTGTGGCCGGCCCAGCCTGGGCTGGTTCTTCTCCCCGGTGTCCTTCACCCACCCCAGCTCACGCAAGCGCTCCAGGCGCTTACGCAGCGAGGTGCTGTTCACCGTCTGCCCCAGGCATGCCTGAACCGCCCCCAGGGCATCGAGCACGGTGAATTTCTCCGCCAGCAGGTACAGCGGCAGGCTGCTGTACACGGTCTTTGCCGCCAGCCGCTCGCGGGCCCGCTCCACCAGCAACGTGTGGTCGAAAGGCAAGAGCACCTTGCGCGCCAACACACTGTCCAGGTCGAAAAACGCCAACTGCTCACCCAAGGCTGCCTGCCCAGGGCCGATCAAGGCGAGGTAATAGGTGCTCAGCGACCAGCCCCGCGGATCGCGAAACGCATTGCCCTCGGTACCCACCTGCTCCATGTAGCACGGCACCAGCCGGGTTTTTTCGCGTAACGCGCGCTCGGCCGCGGCCTCCAGGCTGATGTCAGGGGTTCGACCATTGACGATCACCCCCGGCAACGCCCACTGGCCGGCGTGCGGCTCGCGCTCACGGCGGTGCAACAACACTTGCAGATGCTGCGCATCGGGGGCCAGGCGCAGGGTCACGATATCGACACTGGCCAGGACTTCAACTGTACTCACCGGGTTGCTCCTCGTTCACTGGCCTAATAATCCACCAGAGACACTAAGTAAATCAACAAGCAAATCCATAGGGATAGACGCTTGACATACTTAGATCACCAGGTAGATTATGTGGAGAGTCCAGCAAGGAGAACCGCCATGAAAATCGCCAGTTTCGATGTCGATGCGCAGAACGGCTTCACCGGCAACGCGCCGCAGGAACTCCCGGTTCCCGAAGGCCATGAAATTGCGGTTGACCTCAACACCATGGCCCTGCGCGCCGACCTGCGCCTGGGCAGCAAAGACGCCCACCCGGCCAATGCCGCCTGGGTTGTCGCCGACCCGGCGCACATGCTGCAGCCCCTGCAAATGGCCAACGCCGACCTGACCTGGGTCAGCCACTGCGTCCCCGGCACCCCTGGGTTCGAGCTGCTGCCTGGCCTGCCGGCGCCCATCGATTACGACTACTTCGTGTGGAAGGGTGTCGAGCCCGACCTGCACCCCTACGGCGCCTGCTATCACGACCTCGCCGAGCGCCGTTCCACGGGGGTCATCGAATACCTCAAGGTGCAGCAGGTCGGCGCGGTGATCGTCGGCGGCCTGGCCCTGGACTACTGCGTCAAGACCACCGCCCGGCAACTGCGCCAGGCCGGCTTCGAGGTGCTGCTGTACCTGCCGGCCTGCCGTGCGCTGACTCAGGCAGGCGCTATCGAGGCGTGCGGCGCCTTGGCCGCCGAGGGGGTCATCCTCTGCGGCGACGAAGCCGCGCTCGACCACCAGCTTGCCCTGATCAAGGAACAACGCCCATGAGCGAAAGTGTTTTCGGCCCACGCATCATCCAGAACCTGCTGGACACCGACTTCTACAAGATCACCATGATGCAGGCAGTGCTGCACAACTACCCCAACGCCGAAGTGGAGTGGGAGTTTCGTTGCCGCAACGACGAAGACTTGTCTCCCTACCTGGCTGAAATCCGCTACCAGGTAGAACAGCTGGCCGAGGTCACGGTGACCCACGACCAGTTGGCCTATCTGGAGAAAATCCCCTTCCTCAAACCGGATTTCATTCGCTTTCTAAGCCTGTTCCGTTTCAACCTGCGCTATGTACAGGTGGGCCTGGACGCCGCCGGGCAACTGGCAGTGCGCGTCCGCGGGCCCTGGTTGCACGTGATTCTCTACGAGATCCCGCTGCTGGCGATCATCAGCGAGGTGCGCAACCGTTACCGCTACCGTGACGTGGTGATCGAACAGGTCGGCGAGCGCTTGTACCAGAAGCTCGACTGGCTGAAAGCCGAGGCCAGTGCACAAGAGCTGGCCGGTTTCCAGTTGGCGGACTTCGGCACGCGTCGGCGCTTCTCCTACCGGGTGCAGGAAGAAGTGGTGCACATCCTCAAGCATGATTTCCCGGGGCGCTTCGTTGGCACCAGCAACGTGCACCTGGCGCGTGAGTTCGAGCTCAAGCCCCTGGGTACCATGGCCCACGAATGGTTCATGGCACACCAGCAGTTGGGCCCGCGCCTGGTCGACAGCCAGGCCGCTGCGCTGGAATGCTGGGTCAGGGAGTACCGTGGGCTGCTCGGCATAGCGCTGACCGACTGCATTACCATGGATGCCTTCCTCGGCGATTTCGATCTGTATTTCGCCAAGCTGTTCGATGGCTTGCGGCACGACTCTGGCGATCCACTGGCGTGGGCGGAAAAAGCCATTGCCCACTATGAGCGGCTGGGGATCGACCCAAAGAGCAAGACCCTGATTTTCTCCGATGGGCTGGATTTTACCAAGGCGCTGGGGCTGTATCGGGCGTTGCATGAGCGGATCAATGTGAGCTTCGGCATTGGTACCCAGCTGACGTGCGATATCCCGGGGGTAGCGCCGATGAACATGGTGATCAAGATGACCGCGTGCAATGGGGCGCCGGTGGCGAAAATTTCCGATAGCCCTGGCAAGACCCAGTGCCGGGACGAGAATTTCGTGGCCTATATGAAACACGTTTTCAAGGTGAATTGATGGCGGCTGTGCCGGCTTCATCGCGGGTGATCTTGCGCCCACCAGGCCGGCACTGTCAGTCCACCTGCGGCCCCTCCTGTCCCCCACCCTAGGAAGCTGCCAATAAACCCTCCGGCGGCATAAGCTGAAACGGGCCGACTAATCTGTGCGGCCCGCCTTAACACGTTAGAAATTGAAGGTATAACGCATGATCAATCGATTTTCATTGGCGCTGTCCGCATAGGTCGATCGGTTCGTAGCGTTACGCCATTGAAAAGAGACGCCTTTGGCTGGGCCACTCTGGATGACATAAGAGAGGTCGGTCACTCGCTCCCACTCTTCACCCTCGCTCCCATTTTGACGAAGTGAAGCGGCTTGGCGGGTTGTTAGCAGAGCAGGATCAATATCATCGCCTTTCGTATATCGGGTGGTGAAAAGCAATCCAGGCACGCCCAACGCGGCGAAGTCATAATCGTATCGGGCGAACCAGACACGCTCGTTGGGCGCAGTGAATGTACTGACCAGCGACTCACCGAACAGGTAGGTATCTGTGCCGTTTATGAACGCAAATGGCGTGTCGCCCCACGCCTTCTGATAGCCGCCCCCGATAATGTGCCCATTTATGCTATAAGCAACGTAGCTACTCAGTGTCCGGTTATCTACGCTACCCAGTTTTTTGGCGCCGGTTTCGCTGGCATCGAAAAAGCGAACATCCGCAATGACATCCCCCTTCAAAAACGGCCGACTGACTTTGATTTCGCCGAAGTAGGACTTGTAGAGATCATCAAGTTCGGCGGCGTGCAGGCTAAGTCGCATGTCCTTATCAGCTTTGTAATCGAAGGCAATGTAATTGTAATGGTCAGCTTCGACCGGGGCATAGCCAAATACCGTGAGTGATTCGAAATCGGTAGAGTTACGCTGTTTCACAGCGTTGACCCTTGTGGCCGTAACCGTCAATGCATCAATATCGTTGACCGTCAGAGAACCCCCGCGAAAAACCTGAGGCAAAAGGCGACTGTTATTGCTCCAGAGTAAAGGCATCAGAGGACTTAGCCCTCCTACTCTCAACTCAGTCTTGCCTACCCTGGCTTTGGCGGTGGCCACGAATTTTCCATACTCGTCTTCCACGTTTCTGTCGGAATCGAAGGGCAATAGTCCAGATCCCGTTCTGTCAGGGCTAGCGTCAAGCTTGACCCCCAACAAGCCCATGGCGTCGATACCGAAGCCCACGGGGCCTTCTGTGAAGCCGGATTGCAGGTTCAGGATAAAGCCCTGTGCCCACTCATCGCGCTTGGACTGCGCAGCCCCATCATTACGGAAATCGCGATTGTAATAAAAGTTTCGAAGTTCGAGACCACCTTTGAAATCTTCCACGAACGCAGCAGAAACATAAGGCGTCACCAGCAGAGCAGCAGAACAGGCTAATGACTTTTTATTAAAACCACCCATCACAGGCACCCTTATTATTGTTGTGTGTTTGTGCATGAGCCGCAGGTCACCCCCATGCAAATGATGAACGTTGACCCCCTGCCTACAGCGCCGATATCAGGTCAGATCGTGTGAAACAATGACCTTGTTCCTCACCACCGTGGAGTCCGCGCGCGACTGGTTGATCAGGGTCACAGCAACAGCACCTACCAGACCGGCAAGGCCGATTGCCATGAAGTTCTGCTCCAGCGGCAAGGCCATCGATACGAGTGCCCCAATCAAAACGGGCGCGACTATCGCTCCGATACGACCGACCCCCGACGCAAAGCCCACACCCGTTGAACGGATGGTGGGGGGGTAAAAATCCCCGGCATACGCATAGGCCAGAAGTTGGGTACCGAGCGTGGAGCCACCCACGATGAACACGACGACGAAGAGCAGTTCAGTAGAACGCGTGTAACCCATTAGCGTGAGTGCAACTGCACCGACCACGTAAAACACCACCAACACCTGCTTGATGCTGAATTTATCGCTGAGCCAGCCACCGAAAAGTGCACCGAATATCGACCCGAGGTTGAACACAATAACGAAATTCAGGGCGGAACCGAGGCTGAAACCCGCCATGGCCATGAGCTTGGTGAGCCATGAGTTGAGCGCATATACCATGAAAAGCCCAGTAATGAACGCCAGCCAGATCATGACGGTGCTGTAGGCACGCCCTTCCTGGAAAAGGCTTCGTACAGGCTTGTCTTGCTCGGCAACAATATGAGGGTTACCGACAAGCGTAGTGTCATCCTTGATCATAAGTTCGGGACGAAGACGACGTGCAATGATTTTCAACTCGTCTTCCCGACCTTGCTTCAACAGGAAGCCGATAGAGTCGGGCATGGTCTTCAATATGAAAGGAATCAAAAAGACTGGTAGGGCTGCTACGTAGAAAACATATTGCCAGCCGTAGCTTTCAATCAGTTGCTTACCCGTGAGCGCTACCAAAATTCCGCCCACCGAATAGCCCGCGAAAACGAGGGTCACCAAGCGGGTGCGAACCTTCATGGGCGAGAACTCTCCCATCTGCGCCGTGCAGATAGGCAACACACCGCCGATCCCCAACCCTGCGATAAAGCGCAGGATGCTAAAGGTTAACGGATTGTCAGTAAAACCGGCGGCAGCAGTGAATAGGCTGAAGAGAGCCACACAGATTGCAATCATCTTTGGCCGACCTATACGGTCTGCCAGCGTCCCCAGGAAAATTGCCCCCAGCATGGTGCCAAACAAGGCTGAGCCAGCCATAACGCCGGCACTGGTTGCGTCAATTTGCATATCAACCATGATGGCTGGCAGTGCTGCCCCCACCACCGCCAAGTCGTAACCATCAATGATCAGTATCAGCACGCACCAAAAAAGAATCAACCCATGAAAGCGATTGAACTTAGACTCTCCGGCCAACGTGAACACATTCAAAGCACTCATACCGTATCTCCTTCAATCTTATTTTTTTCTACTGAAGTGTACTTACGTGTCGCGATCGCAGGCCAATCCAACATGCTCGACTGTCTGGATGAAACTGCCAGGACTGTCTTTCAGACCAGGCACAATTTACGCACCAGCCCCATGCCTGAAGCCGAAGTACTTGCGGTAACTATTTTGATAAACGCGAGGTAGCGAGCCAGCACTTGGCGCTGACACGGTCAGGGACATTCTTTCCGGCCACCACAACCACTCACGTCACGCCTGTTGGTCTCGAACGGTGATGATGGAGAGGCAGAAGTCGAGTTCGCCTAATTCGGGCGTTTGGGAGAGCAATCATTAAAACGGGTGCGGGCAATCAGGTCTTCAAATGTGCAGTGTGTACTGACACCGTGAGAGCCTTCGCCAAAGAGGTCGCTTTGGTCAGCTTGAGCATTGCAATCACAGCGTTCAATACATGCACTCACAGACAACCAGGGTCCACATGTCTGAAGATCAACAACATGCTGATAGCCAAAGCTAGGTAACGCAGGAAAGTTACAAGGCATCACGATGCGTCCCTCTGATTTGTTCTTATTGGGGAGAAGTCGCTGAAGCGTCAGAAAAATAATCGCCTTCGAATGACGTGCGTGACAATGGTAAAAGCGCCCAAAATCTGTGACCGGATTTGCCACTCACGATCGATAACTTCAGAAGGATTGTCCACTCACTTGCAGTGATAGAGCGGTGAGGGGGAGTATCGGTGCGGGCGACGTTTTGTGCTATGCCATGCACAACGCCAGAAACCGCGCCGCCGCCCGCGAGGGCGTAGCGGCGTGCGGCATCAATATGGAAAAACGACGCACCAATGCATGGGGATGCACCTGCAACCGTTGCAAAGCACCGTCTTCGTGGCGTATGGACATGGCTGAAACAAAGCCGATGCCCATGCCGGCACGCACCGCTTCCTTCACCCCCTCCACACCGGCGATTTCCAGCGCCACACGCATGGCTACGCCATCACGTGCGAATGCCCGCTCAACGACCTGCCGCACCCCCGAGCCGCTTTCACGCAACACCAACGGATAGGCCCCCAGCGCCGCCAATGGCTGCTTGCGCGTGCCTGCCAGGGGATGCCCGCGCGGCACGATCGCCACGATTTCGTCCTCGTGCCACGGCGTGGTGTGCGTGCCCAGGGGCAACTCATGGCCGGGTGGCCCCTCGATCAGGGCGATATCAACGCTGTCCAGTGCCGCCACGATCTCCGCCGTGTTGCCATGCGAGGTCGTCACCAGCACGTCCGGGTACTGCCGATGAAAATCGGCAATCAGGTAAGGCAACAGGTAACTGGCGGGCGTGGTGCTGGCGCCAATGCGCAAGGTGCCGCGCTCCAACCCGCGCATGGCCTCGCGCAGGGCTTGGGCCTGGCGGAAGGTATCGCGCAGGCGCTCGGCGTGTGCGAGCAGTTGCTCGCCAGCCGCTGTCAGGCGCACGCCACGACCGGCCCGTTGGTAGAGGGGTTCGCCGAACGCCTCCTGCAGCAGCTTGAGCTGCCCGGAAACCGCAGGCTGCGACAGGTGCAGGGCCTGGGCCGCATGGCTGATGTTGCCATGCTCGGCAACGGTGGCGAATGTTATCAGCTGTTCTGGGGTCATGAACTCAAAATATCAGCAAAGCGGATATTTGCCATCCCAAATTACGATTTTTTATAAGCTTATAACCGGATTAACGTAGGCCTCGTCGAATCATTGCCCGGAGGACTCACATGGCCACGGTACCGTCCCATCCTGCCTACACCCCTACCCTTTCTACCAAAGGGCGGCTCAATGGCATCCTGTTCGTCGCGCTGTTCGCACTGGCTGTCACGCAACTGGCGGCCATACCCGCCATCGCCAGGCTTGGCATCAGCCCGCTGATTGTCGGCATCGTCGCCGGTGCGCTGTATGGCAACGCGCTGCGTGACGGCGTGCCGGCAAGCTGGGCCGCGGGTATCAATTTTTCCGCTCGCGGCTTGTTACGCATTGCCGTGGCGTTCTTCGGCCTGCGGGTGAGCCTGCAGGAAATTGCCGAGGTAGGCTGGTCGGGGCTAATCGTCTCGCTGCTGGTGGTTGGCAGCACATTGCTGATCGGCCTGTGGTGCGGCATGAAAGTCTTCAAGCTCGACCGCGACACCGCGCTGCTGACGGCCGCCGGTAGCGCCATCTGCGGGGCAGCCGCCGTGCTGGCATTCGAATCGGCGCTGCGCAGCGCCCCGCACAAGAGCGCCATGGCGGTGGGCAGTGTGGTGCTGTTCGGCACCTTGTTGATGTTCGTCTACCCCTTGGCGATCAACGCTGGCTGGCTGCACCTGGACACCTTGGGTGCCGGCCTGCTGCTGGGCGGCACCATCCACGAAGTGGCCCAGGTGGTCGGCGCCGCCAGCAACGTCAGCCCGGAAGTCACCCACATCGCGACCATCGTCAAGATGACCCGGGTCATGCTGCTGGTACCCGTGCTGCTGGTGGTCGGCCTGTGGATCAGCCGTTCGCGCCAGGCTGGCCAGGGCAAAGGCAACGGCCGCATCGCCATGCCCTGGTTCGCCTTCGGCTTTCTCGGCCTGGTGCTGGTGAACTCGCTGCAGGTGCTGCCCGACAGCGTGACCCAGGCGCTCAACGGCCTGGACACCTTCGCCCTGACCATGGCGATGACCGCGCTGGGCATGGAGACGCGCTTGAGCCAGATTCGTCAAGCCGGGCCACGGGCGCTGGCGACCGGGGCGCTGCTCAACCTGTGGCTGGTTGGCGGCGGCCTGGCAATCACCCTCGGGGTGCAGAAGTTGTTGAGCTGATCGGCAACCGGGCGGCGAAGCAGGCGTAGCCCTGCAAAGGTTTTTCACCGCCCCCCTCGTGGCCGCCCACATTTCTCGGTATGGTGTTGTCCAAGAAGGATGTTTTACCCGCACAGGAAAGACTTAGATGCCTCAACGCCATGTCATCAATGCATCCGTCAGCCCCAAAGGCAGCCTGGAGACGCTGTCACAACGTGAAGTGCAGCAACTGAGTGAAGTCGGTACCGGTAGCCTTTACACCTTGTTCCGCCAGTGCGCCCTGGCCATCCTCAACACCGGCGCCCATGTCGACAACGCCAAGACCATCCTCGAGGCTTACCGGGATTTCGAGGTGCGTATCCACCAACAGGACCGTGGCGTGCGCCTGGAGCTGCAGAATGCCCCGGCCGACGCCTTTGTCGATGGCGAGATGATCGCCAGCACCCGCGAAATGCTGTTCAGCGCCCTGCGTGACATTGTCTACACCGAAAGCGAACTGGCCAGCCAGCGCATCGACCTGGAAAGTTCCCAGGGCATCACTGATTACGTGTTCCACCTGCTGCGCAACGCCCGCACCCTGCGCCCGGGTGTGGAGCCGAAGATGGTGGTGTGTTGGGGCGGCCACTCGATCAGCAGCGAGGAATACCAGTACACCAAAAAGGTCGGGCACGAACTGGGGCTGCGCAAGCTGGACGTGTGCACCGGTTGCGGCCCGGGCGTGATGAAGGGCCCGATGAAGGGCGCGACCATTGCCCATGCCAAGCAGCGCATGCATGGCAGCCGCTACCTGGGCCTGACCGAGCCGGGCATCATTGCTGCCGAAGCGCCCAACCCGATCGTCAACGAACTGGTGATCCTGCCGGACATCGAGAAGCGTCTGGAAGCCTTCGTGCGGGTCGGCCACGGCATCATCATCTTCCCCGGTGGCGCCGGTACGGCAGAGGAATTCCTCTACCTGCTGGGTATCCTCATGCACCCGGACAACCACGACCTGCCGTTCCCGGTGGTGCTCACCGGCCCACGCAGTGCCGAACCCTACCTGCAGCAGTTGCATGCCTTTGTCGGTGCCACGCTGGGCGAGGCGGCACACCGCTTGTACGAGATCATCATCGACGACCCGGCAGAAGTTGCCCGGCACATGGTCGACGGGCTCAAGGCGGTTAAGCAGTTCCGCCGCGAGCGCAACGATGCCTTCCACTTCAACTGGTTGCTGAAGATCGAGGAGAGCTTCCAGCGCCCCTTCGACCCTACGCATAAGGCGATGGCAGAACTGGACTTGCGCCGCGATCTGCCACCGCACGAACTGGCGGCCAACCTGCGCCGGGCGTTTTCCGGCATCGTGGCCGGCAACGTCAAGGACAAGGGTATCCGCCTGATCGAGGAGCACGGCCCTTATCAGATTCGTGGCGACAGTGCTGTGCTCGATCCGCTGGGGCGGTTGCTGCAGGCGTTCGTCGACCAGCACCGGATGAAGTTGCCGGGCGGGGCGGCGTATGTACCGTGCTATCAGGTCGTGACCTGACAGCGACGTGTTTACCACAAGATATGCAGCGCCTGTGAGGTCGAGCGCCGCCCGCGCGGCGCTTCGCGGGTAAACCCGCTCCTACATTTGTTTCGGGCCAATTATGCCTGTGGGATTTGCGCGCGAACGCCTTGGCGCCCACCACGATATCGCGTCGTAAAAACAAGGCGGTCGCGCGCGCCTGTCACAGGCAATACTGGCCCGAAACAAATGTAGGAGCGGGTTTACCCGCGAAGCGCCGCGCGGGCGGCGCTCGATCTCACAGGCGCTGAAGATGCTCCGGCTACCCTTGCCAGAAACCATAGAATCTCCCACAGGGATCGCCTCAGGGCTGACCAAGGCTGAAGCCTCACTGGCCAACCCCCGCCATCGACCGCTCGACAAAACGAATACTGTCCCGCCCACCCCGCTTGGACTGATACAACGCCACATCACCCTGCTCGATCAGTGCCGCCAGACTCGCCGGCGGCTGGTCGAACAGGTTGGCGCCAATACTGAGCGTCACCGCCTCCGGCGTCGGCACCGTCTTGCCCGCATACAGCTGGAACTGTTCCCGCAAGATCCCACCCAGGTCCAACACCCGCTCATTGCTGGTGCCACTGAGCAATATGACAAACTCGTCCCCGCCCAAACGCGCCGCCAACGAGCGCTCCGGCAGCACCGTACGGATCATCTCGCTCAAGGCGACCAGCAACCGATCCCCGGCAATATGCCCATGCAGGTCATTGACCAGCTTGAAATTGTCGATGTCGATCAGCAGCAATGCACCAGGTTGGTTTGGGCTGACGTCCTTGAAAAAAGGTGCTGCCCGCACTTCCAGGGCCCGCCGGTTGTACAGCGCGGTCAGCGGGTCGCGTGCCGCCAACCGGGCAATCCGCTCCTCGCGTCGGTAACGCACGGTGCCAGTCATCGACAAGGCAATCAGCATGATCGCCATCGCCCCCTCCACAAGCGAAACCTGAATGATCAGCCCGCCAAACGTGACCAGGTCGATCAAGGTACCCGGTGCAATCGCAATGATTGCCTTGACCACGTAGAACACACCATGGAGCAACAGCACGTAGCGCAGCTGCACCGCGCCAACGCTCAACGACTTGCCATGCGGCCGCAACAGGAAGCTCGCCTTGAGGGTCAGCGCCGCTACCAGCAACGAGTTGACCATCAACATCACCTTCGACCACTGCGGCCCCACGGGCAACAGCAGCAGGGCGAACCAGACCAGCACGATGACCAGCCAGGCCCGTGACAAACGCTCCTGGGTAAAGCGCAGCACACCCCACAAGAAGAACCCATGGGCCACTACCAGCAAGCCATTGGCGAACCAGATGCCAATGAACAGCAAACCGATCCCGCGCAACAAGGCCAGCACGCAACCGACCGTGATGGTGGCGAAGCCTGCGCTCCAGAACAGTAGCGAGGACTCGCGAACACTGCGCCACTCAATTGCCAAATACAGGGCAGCCGCTGCTGCCAGGGCAACCGAAATGGTCAGCATCGTAGGTGGATCTAGCGCCATATACGCTTTGGCCTATCTGGTTAACAAGGAAAAGGGCGCGATTGTATGCGCTTGTGATGACTTTTCAGAGGGGCCCTGGTCGGGAGCCCGTAAATCATAGCTCAACCGCAGGAACGCCTGCGGTAGCATCATATTGATATCATCGCAGGCTGAATAGCTGACCTGACGATCAGTCAGCTTCCCTTCATGAAGCCCTCGGTCAGGCCCAGGCAGCCATTTCCTTGCGCCAGATCGTTGCGCTACCGCGCCGTGCTTCAGCCGGTGTCACAACACCCGCTTGATCAACGGTTCCAGGCGGCTGTAGCGCAAACGCCGCAGGAACCGGCGCACTTCCTTGGGGTGTTCGGCCTTCACCCCCAGGGCCTCCAGCGAATCGATCGGCGGCGCGAAATGGCGCAACCCGTCGAGCTCCGCTTCACGCGGCGCCAACCATTGCCCATGCGGGTCGTCGATCAGCAAGCCGTTCTCCAGGTCCAGGTTGAACCCCCGCGGGTTCAGGTTGTTGCCGGTCAGCAGCGAATAACGCTGATCGACCCACACCCCCTTGGCATGAAACGTATGCCCCGGATCGTTCCAGATGCGCACTTGTAGCTGCCCGCTGGCTATCGCCGCCTGGCGGCGCCGAACGAAGGCGCGCAAGGTGTCCTCGTACAGGTAAGGCAACGCGCCACTGGCGCTGAATGGTTCGCCTGGGGGGATATAGAAGTCGTTCGCTGTGCGGTCGCCGACAATCAACTCAACCCGCACCCCACGTGCCAACGCCTGGTCAAGCTCGCGCATCACGACACGTGGCGGGTTGAAATACGGCGTACTGATGATGATCTGCGCCTGCGCCGCCGCCAGTAATGCGCACACGGCCCGGTTCAACCGGTTGCCTCGACCCACGCCCAGCAGCGGTATGACCCGCAGGCCCTGCCCTGGCTCAGGGGCCGGGGCCTGATAGGCCATGCGCCGCATCCGCGCGCGCAGGCGCCGGATGTCACCGCGCAGGCTACGGGTAGAAGGTGGCGCCGGCAGATCGAGACGCGGCGTGGCGGCCGGATGCAGCAGGCGCTGCACCAGGTCGGCCATGGCGTCCGCCAGTGCCGGTGACTGGAACAGGTGATAGCGGTCCAGGCGGTAACGATCGAAACGGTGCAGGTACACGTTGTTCAGGCTGGCACCGGTATAGATCACACAGTCGTCGATGATGCTGCCCTTGAGGTGCAACACCCCAAACAGCTCGCGGGTCTGCACCGGCACCCCATGGATGGCGATCTCCAGCCCGTGCAACTGGCGCTGGGCCTGGTACCAGGCCGCATTGCCCGGCTGACGCCCGGCCCCCAGCAGCCCGCGGCGGGCGCGGAACCAGTCGACCACGACGGTGATTTGCAGGCCTGGGCGCGCGGCCTTGGCCTGGTACAAGGCGTCCAGTACTTCCTGGCCTGCCTCGTCTTCCTGCAGGTACAGGGCCACGATGACAATGCGCCGGGTGGCCATGCCGATACGCTCGAGCAGGCAGGCACGGTAGGCCTTGGCATCGGGCAGCACCTGAATCGACTCAGGTGCGATAGCGTAGCCTGGCAGGCTTGCCAGCAAGGTTTCGGGGTTCACTGACAATCACCTTCTCTATGCGATCACTGTCGGCCCTGCCAACGGGCAGAGCCATTCCTGGCCGCTGCGCCCTGGGTGTAAGATCGACCCGGCAACGACCTATAACAACAAGCACCACGCGAGGCCCTGTTTTTCACTGCCCCTGACAAACCACGGCTCAGCTTGCACAGGTACAGCGCAATGGTCCACCCCGTTTCTGCAAACCCGCCGCTTTCAAGTGTAAAGCGTTGTTCGGTCAAGACCTTCGGCTTTCTGATTTTGCCCAATTTCACCACGATCGGCCTGGCATCGGCCGTCGAACCCCTGCGCATGGCCAACCTGGCCGCACATCAAACCTTGTTTCGCAGTGTGTTGATTGCGGCGGATGAGGCACCGGTGGTGGCCAGCAACGGCATGCGCGTACTGCCCGACTACAGCATCGCCAACGCCCCTGCCCTGGACACGCTGCTGGTGGTAGGCGCCAACCCGATCGACCGTGGCCGCGGCAACCGCCCGCTGATCGAATGGCTGCGCCACCTGGCACGGCAACACCTGCCCCTGGGCGGTATCTGCACCGGCAGTTACCTGCTGGCCAGGGCCGAGCTGCTCACCGGCTACCGCTGTACCATCCACTGGGAAGACCTGCCAACCCTGCAAGCGCATTTTCCCGGCATTGTCATCTCCAGCCAGCTGTTCGAGCTGGACCGCGACCGTTATACCTGCTCGGGCGGGGTGGCGGCGATGGACATGATGCTGCAACTGGTAGCCCGCGAGCCCGGTGGCCAGGCTATCGCCGCCAAGGCGGCAGAACTGCTGCTGTGCGATCGCGTGCGTGGCGAGCGCGACCGCCAACGGGTGCCGTTGCGCACCCTGCTCGGCAGTGCCCAGCCCAAACTCAGCCAGGTGGTGGCGATCATGGAGGCCAACCTCGAGGAACCGCTGACCCTCGAAGAGCTGGCCAGCCTCAACGAGGTGACCGTGCGCCAGCTCGAAAGGCTGTTCCACAAATACCTGCAACGCACCCCCAGCCAGTACTACCTGGAACTGCGCCTGTCACACGCACGGGAGCTGCTGCTGCGCAGCGATGTGCAGGTGCGCGAAGTGGCGCTGGCGTGCGGGTTCAGTTCGCCAGCGCATTTCTCCAAGAGCTACAGCCGGTTCTTCGGCTTGTCACCACTGGGCGAGCGGCGGCAGGCCTCGTTGCACTGACCGGGGTCATGGGCTAGGTCAGGTTCGCACCCTTTGCGCGATGTGGGGGCCAGGTGATTCAATCTTCCAGCGCAGCGTGGGCTGTTTCCCGGCACATCAGCATGGCCACCAGCGCCACCAGTGCCGCTGCCAGCAAGTAACCCGCCGGCGCCAGTTTGCTGCCGGTCACCTGGATCAGCCAAGTGGCAATGAACGGTGCAGTGCCGCCAAACAGCGCATTGGCCGCATTGAAACTCAAAGCAAAACCGCTGAACCGCACCCGCGTGGGAAACAGCTCTGCCAGCAGGCACGGCAAGGTCCCGTCGTTCATCGCCAGCATCGCACCGAACAGGATCTGAATCGCCAGGATCACCAGCAGCGGTTGCCCGTCCAGCAGGCTGAACAGCGGCACGGTCAGGCCAAGGAACAACAGCGATGCCACCACCAGCATGGTCTTGCGTCCAAACAGGTCAGACAGCCGCCCCATCAGGAAAACAAGGCCGATATAGGTGGCCAGCGACACCGTCGACGCAATGAATGAATCCCGCTCGCTCATGCCCATTTCAGTGGACAGATAGGTCGGCATGTAGCTGAGCAGCAAATAGAACGCCACCGCGTTGAGGCAGGTAACCCCCATGCCGATAGCCAGGCTGCGGCGATGCTGGCCGAGCAGTTCGCGCAAGGGCGCCGGAGCCATGCCGGCCTTGTTTTCCAGGCGCTGCTCCATTTCCAGGAACTTGGGCGTGTCCTGCAAGCTGATGCGGATATAGCGCCCCACCAGGCCAAATGGCGCCGCCAGCAGGAACGGGAGGCGCCAGCCCCAGGTGTGCAAGGCTTCACTGCTGAGCCCTTCATGCAACAGCGCGACGAACGCTGCCCCGAACAACAGGCCCGCCGCGGTACTGGCCGGCACAATGCTGGTGTACAAGCCACGCCGGCCCGGCGGCGCGTACTCGGCCAGGAACGCTGCTGCACCGGCATACTCACCCGAAGCGGAAAACCCCTGCACCAGGCGAATCAGCAACAGCAGCGCCGGTGCCCATAGACCGATCTGGGCGTAACCGGGTAGCAAGCCGATGCAGAAGGTGGACAGCGACATGATCAGGATTGACCACGACAGCGCCGTGCGCCGGCCATACCGGTCGCCGAAATGGCCCCAGACGATGCCGCCCAATGGGCGTACCAGAAACGACAGGGCGAACACTGCAAAGGTTGCCAACAGGCTGGTGGCCTTGTCGGCCTGCGGGAAGAAGGTGGCGGCGATGATGGTGGCCAGGTAGCCATAGGCTGCGTAGTCGAACCATTCGACGAAGTTGCCCATGAAACTGGCCCGGGCAGCCCTGCGCAGGGCTTGGCGTTCGGCGCTGTGCGAAACGCCAGCGACGGCGGATGGGTCAAGGGTGGTGCTGGACATGACGGGTACCCCATGGTTGTTCTAATTGGAGGCAGGGCGTGGTGGTCATACGGGATATTGTTGTTGTGTGTAGTGGCTTTGGCCCCGACACACCGGCGCCCACAGGGCGCTGGGGTGCCGGCGCCAAAGCCGGCATCAGTCTTATTTGCGAATGATGTTGTGCTCCGGCCCATACGGGAACCGGGTGATGTTTTCGGCACCGCTGTCGTGGACGATCAGGATGTCATGCTCGCGATAGCCACCAGCCCCAGGCCGGCCTTCGGGCAGCATGATCATCGGCTCGATCGACACCACCATCCCCGGCTCCAGCACTGTGTCGATGTCTTCACGCAGTTCAAGCCCGGCCTCGCGGCCGTAGTAATGGCTCAAGGTGCCGAATGAGTGGCCATAGCCGAAGGTGCGGTATTGCAGCAGGTCATGGCGCAGGAAAATGTCATTCAGTTCACGGGCAATGTCGCTGCAGCGCATGCCTGGGCGCACCAGTTTCAGCCCGGCTTCGTGCACCTCGACGTTGGCCTGCCATAACCGCAGGTGCGCCTCCGGGCAGTGGTCGAGGAACAGCGTACGCTCCAGTGCGGTGTAGTAGCCGGCGATCATCGGGAAGCAGTTGAGGCTCAGGATCTCCCCCTTGCCGACCCGGCGGCTGGTGACCGGGTTGTGTGCACCGTCGGTGTTGAGCCCGGACTGGAACCAGGTCCAGGTGTCCATCAGTTCGGCATCCGGGAAGCGTCGGGCAATCTCGCGCACCATCGCCTGGGTCGCGTGCAGCGCCACCTCGTACTCTGGCACCTGGTCACGCAGTGCCTCGACCACCGCAGCCCCGCCGATATCGGCTACCTGTGCACCGTGGCGGATCAGCGCCTGTTCCTCGGCCGACTTGATCATGCGCATGCGCATGCAGGGCGCGCCGATATCGACCAGTTCGGCTTTCGGATAGCAGGCCGCGAACTTGGCGTGGTTCTGCAGGTTGAGGTGGTCGTACTCCACCCCGATGCGCGAGGCCAGGGGCAACGCCTGCTGGATCGCGACGAAGTAGTTGTCACGTTGCCAGTCGGTGTAGACGATGTTGTCGGTACCGACCGTACGCCGCCACGGTTGCCCGCCATCGATATTGGCGCTGACCGAGACAACCTTGTCCTGGGTAACGACCAGCGCATAGGGGCGGCCGAACGAGCAATAGAGGAAGTCGCTGTAATAGTTGACGTTGTGGTACGAGGTGAAAATGGCCGCTTCGATGTCGTGTTCCGCCATGTACGCCCGCAGCCGGGCGTGGCGGGCGGCATATTCCTGGGCAGAAAAGGTCGGCTGCACCTTGTTGCCGTTGCGGATTTTCAGGGTCTTGGGCATTTGCATGGTCGGGTTTCCTTGTCGATGTGAGCACGCTGTTCAGGCCGGCCGCCTGAGAAGCATTGCAACAGAACCGACAAGGGCACTTTTGTATCTATCCGACCTGGAATTGGCGGGATCGCCAATGGCAAAGGGGGCTGCCCAGCAGCCCCCGCAGGTTCCTCACTTCAGGTCAAAACGGTCCAGTTCCATGACCTTCTCCCAGGCGGCAACGAAATCGCGCGCGAACTTGGCGCCGCCATCACTGCTGCCGTACACCTCGCTCAACGCCCGCAATTGCGCATGCGACCCAAACACCAGGTCAACGCGGCTTGCGCTCCATTTCACTTGCCCGCTCTTGCGGTCGCGGCCTTCGAACGCTTCGTTGTCTGCCGAAGTCGGCTTCCACTCCACGCCCATGTCCAGCAGGTTGCGGAAGAAATCGTTGCTCAGGGTACCGACCTTGTCGGTGAACACGCCCTGTTGGCTCCCCGCATGGTTGGCACCCAACACGCGCAGCCCGCCGATCAGTACGGTCATTTCCGGCGCGGTCAAGGTCAACAGCTGCGCCTTGTCCAGCAACAACTTCTCGGCTTTGACGCTGTAGCGGCCCTTGCTGAAATTCCGGAAGCCGTCTGCCAGCGGCTCCAGCACGGCGAACGATTCCACGTCGGTCTGTGCCTGCGTAGCATCGGCACGGCCCGGGCGAAACGCCACGCTCAGGTCATGACCGGCGTCCTTGGCGGCCTTCTCCACGGCAGCGGCACCGGCCAGCACGATCAAGTCGGCCAGGGAAATGTGCTTGCCGCTGGCAGCGAACTCGGCCTGGATGTGCTCAAGCGCGGCAACGACCTTGCCGGTACCCTGGTTGGCCACCCAGTCTTTTTGCGGTGCCAGGCGCAAGCGACCACCGTTGGCACCGCCGCGCTTGTCAGAGCCCCGGAAGGTCGATGCTGCAGCCCAGGCCGTGGCCACCAGCTCGCCCACGCTCAGGCCCGTGGCCAGCACCTTGGCCTTGAGCGCGGCAATGTCCTGCTCGCCCACCAGCGGGTGGTCGACTGGCGGGATCGGGTCTTGCCACAGCAGCTCTTCATTGGGCATTTCCGGGCCCAGGTAGCGCGCCAGCGGGCCCATGTCGCGGTGGATCAGCTTGTACCAGGCGCGGGCGAAAGCATCTGCCAGTTGCTCAGGGTTGTCCTTGAAGCGCTTGGCGATAGGCCCATAGACCGGGTCGAAACGCAGCGCCAGGTCGGACGTGAGCATCGACGGCGCGTGGCGTTTGGCCGGGTCGTGGGCATCCGGTACGGTGCCCGCACCTTTGCCCTCCTTCGGTGTCCACTGGTGGGCACCTGCGGGGCTTTTGGTCAGCTCCCACTCGAAGTCGAACAGGTTGTTCAGGTACTCGTTGCTCCACTTCGTCGGCGTCGAAGTCCAGGTCACTTCAAGGCCGCTGGTGATGGTGTCGCCGCCCTTGCCGGTACCCAACCTGTTGGCCCAGCCCAGGCCCTGCAGCTCCAGCCCAGCGGCTTCCGGCTCGGGGCCGACATTGTCGGCCGGGCCGGCACCGTGGGTCTTGCCGAAGGCATGGCCGCCGGCGATCAGCGCCACGGTTTCTTCATCGTTCATGGCCATGCGGCCAAAGGTTTCACGGATATCCCTGCCCGAGGCGACCGGGTCGGGGTTGCCCTCCGGCCCTTCCGGGTTCACGTAGATCAGGCCCATCTGTACGGCGGCCAGCGGGTTTTCGAGGTTACGCTCGCCACCGAGGTCTCGGCTTTGTTCCTGTGGGTGCTTGGCGGGCTCTGCCACCAGGTCCCCTTGCCCGGGCGGCTGGGCCTTGACCTGCTCCTTGCCATAGCGGGTATCGCCACCCAGCCAGACCTTTTCCGAGCCCCAGTAGACATCTTCGTCCGGCTCCCACACATCGGCGCGGCCGCCAGAGAAGCCGAAGGTCTTGAAGCCCATCGACTCCAGCGCCACATTGCCCGTGAGCACGATCAGGTCGGCCCAGGAAATCTTGTTGCCATACTTTTGCTTGATCGGCCACAGCAGGCGCCGGGCCTTGTCCAGGCTGACGTTGTCTGGCCAGCTGTTGAGCGGTGCGAAGCGTTGCTGGCCAGAGCCTGCGCCACCGCGGCCATCGGCAATGCGGTAGGTGCCGGCGCTGTGCCAGGCCATGCGGATGAACAGCGGGCCGTAGTGGCCGAAATCGGCCGGCCACCAGTCCTGCGAATCGGTCATCAACGCGGTCAGGTCTTGCTTCAGGGCCTGGAAATCCAGGCTTTTGAAGGCCTTGGCATAGTCGAAGTCCGGCTCCATCGGGTCAGACTTGGACGAGTGCTGGTGCAGGATTCTGAGGTTGAGCTGGTCAGGCCACCAGTCACGGTTGGTGGTGCCGCCACCTGCGGTTTGATGGAACGGGCATTTCGATTCGTTCGACATCTGCGGGTACCTTTAGGTCGATTATCCAGATTTCCGGTCTGTGCCAGATGTTCGCTCAGCCGAGCAGGCGCGCGTGCCATGCCTGATCAGGTGTAAACGGGGGCTCGCGAAGCTGTCACAACGGGTGGGTGCGGTCTTGCACAGGCGTGCTGCCCCCACCGGTGCGCGGAATTCGCGGGGCCAGGAGAAAGACTAGCCGAGCCTGGGCGCAGGTCTAATAGAGCGGCTGTTTGGCCGCGATAGGTTGGCTCTTTCAGCGCCGCAGCTTCAGCCACCAGGCCGCCGGCACATCCATACAAGGCACGACGCGGCGGCCCATGCTTCAATACAGCGCAAAACCCTTAGCTCCGGAACCCAAGCCTCATGAACCGCAACGACCTGCGCCGCGTCGACATGAACCTGCTGGTGCTGTTCGAAGCCTTGATGATCGAACGCAACCTCACCCGCGTCGGTGAAAAGCTGTTCATCACCCAGTCCACCGTCAGCGCCGCCCTCGCCCGCCTGCGCGAACTGTTCGACGACCCCCTGCTGATCCGCAACGGGCGCGCCATGGAGCCCACGCCACGGGCGATGCAGATCTTCGCGGAGCTGGGCCCGGCCATGGATGTGATTTCCGCGGCCATCAGCCGCGCCCGCGAGTTCGACCCGGCCAGCAGTTGCAACGTCTTCCGCCTGGGGCTGTCGGACGATGCCGAGTTCGGCCTGTTTCCGGCCTTGCTGCAAGCCCTGCGTGAAGAAGCGCCGGACATCAGCGTGGTGGTCCGGCGGGCCAACTTTCTGTTGATGCCGGGCTTGCTGGCCAGCGGCGAGATCTCGGTGGGGGTAAGTTACACCACCGACCTGCCGGCAACCGCCAAGCGCCGCAAGCTGCGCGATATCGGCGTGCGAGTGCTGCGCGCCGACGATCGGCCGGGGCCGCTGACACTCGACGAATACTGTGCCCGGCCGCATGTGATGGTGTCGTTTTCCGGTGACATGAGCGGCAACATCGACCTCGACCTGGCGCGGATCGGTCGATCCCGCAAAGTGGTGCTGGCCGTGCCGCAGTTCGGCAGCCTGCGCGCCCTGCTGCGCAACACCGAACTGATCGCCACGGTACCTGACTACGCTGCCTGTGCACTGGTCGAGGACAGTTGTCTACGCGCCGACCCTGCACCGTTCGAGATCACCGAGGCCGAGCTGTCGATGGTCTGGAGTGGCGCCCAGGACAACGACCCGGCCGAGCGCTGGCTGCGCGAGCGCATCATGCAGTTCATGGCCAGCCAGCCTTGACGATGGCCAGGCTTACTTGCCCCGCTGCATCCACGCCGCCCCCAGGCCGCTGAGGCAGATCACCGCGATACCCACCAGGCTCAAGGTATCCGGTACCTGGCTGTACACCACCAGGCCAAGCAAGCCGGCGAACACGATCTGGCAATAGCTGAACGGTGCCAGCAACGCGGGTGCCGCATGGCGGAATGCCTGGGTCAGCAACAGGTGCGCGGTCATGCCGAAACCGCCCAGCGCCAACATCAGCAAGGCATGGTCCCAGCGCGGCACTTCCCAGAAGAACGGCACCAGCGCACTCATCGCCAGCGTATTGCACAGCCCCGCATAGAAGTTGCTGGTGGTGGGGCTGTCATGCGCGGCCAGGATACGCGTCAGCAACTGATAGAAGCAGAAGCCCAACGCCGAGCCGAACGGGTACAGAATCGCCGGGGTAAACATGGCCCCACCCGGGTGCACCACCACCAGCACGCCGATGAAACCCAGCACCACCGCCACCCACTGCGCCACGGTAACCCGCTCTTTGAGCAATGGCGCCGACAGTGCGGTGACCAGCACCGGGGCCAGGAAGTTGACCGCCGTTGCCTCGGCCAGTGGCAGGTACTGCAAGCCCGTGGTGAACAGCAGGCTGGTGCTCAGCAGGCTCAGGGCACGCAGGGTCTGCAACAGCGGGCGGCGGGTACGCAGGACGTTCAGGCCGGCCTTGGGCAGGAAAATGCCGGCCATCAGCAGGGTATGCACCACATAGCGCGCCCATACCACCATCACGATCGGGTACAGGCCGCCGAGGAATTTGGACAAGGCATCGTGGCTGGCGAACAGGAACGTCGCAACCACCACCAGGGCGATGCCACGCAAGGGTTTGTTGACGCCGGACAACGGTGTACTGGAACTCATGGCTCTCTCGATGACGACGCCGCCATAGGCCGCGCCAGGGGGATGACCGCGCAGGCGGAGCCTGGCGGATGCAACAGCTGGGATTCTAGAAGAGATGCCGCAACATAAGGAAGTTCATTTGCCCCAGGCCGGGGCCGAACGCATTTTCCGTTCGCTGATCGACCACTTTGCGCGCCGCGCGCATGGCCCGTGCCGCAGTGATCATCGACCATGGGGCCTCACCCGGCACACTGTAAAAGGAATTGACATGCAAAGGCTCACAACCCGTAACGGCCTGAAACTGCCTGCCCTGGGCCTGGGCACCTGGCCAATGACCGGCAGCGCGTGCACCCAGGCCGTGCGCCAGGCATTGGAGTTAGGCTACCGGCACATCGACACGGCCACCGCCTACGAGAACGAAGCCGCCGTCGGCCAGGCCCTGCGCGACAGCGACGTCCCGCGCGAGCAGGTCCACCTGACCACCAAAGTCTGGTGGGACCGGCTGCAACCCAAGGCCATGCGCGCGTCGCTGGAAGCCAGCCTGCGGGCACTGGGTACCGAGCAGGTGGACCTGTTCCATATTCACTGGCCCGGCCAGCATGAAGACCTGGCCCGCAGTATCGAGACCTTGGTAGCCCTGCGTGAAGAAGGCAAGGCACGCCACATTGGTGTGGCCAACTTCCCCTTGGGCTTGCTACGCGAGGTCGTGGAACAGCACGGGGCGCCGTTGTCGGCGATCCAGGTGGAGTACCACGTGCTGCTCGGCCAGCAGCCGCTGCTGGATTACGCCCGTAGCCATGATCTGCTGCTCACCGCCTATACCCCGCTGGCCCGCGGCCAGGCGGCGGCGCACCCGGTGATCCAGGCGATTGCCGGCAAGCACGGCGTACTGCCCAGCCAGGTGGCGCTCAAATGGTTACTGGACCAGGACGGTGTGGCGGCGATCCCCAAGGCCAGCAGCCGCGAAAACCAGTTGGCCAACCTGGCGGCGCTGAACCTGCAACTGGATGACGAGGACCGCGCTGCGATTGCCGAACTACCGAAAGACCAGCGTGTGGTCAGCCCGCCCTTTGCCCCGGACTGGAATAGCTGACCGGGGGCCACGCCGGTGGCGCTCAGTGCCGGGCGCCACTCACCAGGTAATTGAGCAATGCGGGCTCATCTGCCAGGTCAATGGCCCGCACTGGGCGCGACAGGTTCGCCACGACTGCGTTGCAGAATGCCACCGCGGTTGGGTCCTGGGCATAGCAACGCAGCAGCCAGTCGCCCCCGTCGCCGAGCAACTGCAGCGCCACTGCCCGGCCGATGCCTTGGCGGCGGTATTTCTTCAAGATGAACAGGTCGGCCAGCTCCAGGGCGTGAATGCCAGGCAGCTCGCTGCGCTCGACTAGCACGAAACCGGCGATGAAACCGTCGGCCAGCACCAGGTAGGCACCCCAGCCGGCAGCCTGCCAATAGCGCTGCAGGTGTTCGTCATGAATGTAGAAGCGGCCGTCCAGTTCCACATCTTCCTCTTCCCAGTCGGAGGATTCATAGGCATAGAACTGGTACAGGTTGCGGATCAGCGGCGCCTGGTCGGCAGTGGTTGGCAATAGCGTGATAGGCGGCATGATGCGGCGCTCGGCTAAAACGGCGGATTCTAGATCATCCCGCCATTGCTGGCCTGCATGTGCGGTCAATCCTGCTCGGCAAACGCCTGCCCTGCATCCCAGCCACCGCCTAGCGCGGCCACCAGTTGCACACTGGCCACCAAGCGCCCTTGCAGCAGGTTCAGCACACTGCGCTCGTTACTCAACGCGGTGGCCTGAACGTTGACGACGTCCAGGTAACCGATCAAGCCTGCGCGGTACTGGTTTTCGGTCAGGCGCAGCGATTCGCGGGCGGCATCCAGCGCTTCCTGGCGCACCACCGCTTCATCACCGTAGACCTTCAACTGCACCAGCAGGTTTTCCACTTCCTTGAAGCTGTCCAGCACGGTCTGCCGGTACTGCGCCACGGTCTGGTCATACACTGCCACGGTGCGGTCAACCTCGGCGCTGCGCTTGCCGGCGTCGAACAGGGTCAGCGCCAGTTGCGGCCCCACCGACCAGTAGCGGTTGGGCAATTCGATCCAGTTGTTGAAACTGCTGCTGGAATACCCCCCATTCATGCTCAGGCTGAGGTCCGGGAAGTACGCCGCCCGCGCCACGCCGATATTGGCGTTGGCAGCCATTACATTGCGCTCGGCCGCAGCAATGTCTGGCCGACGCTCGAGCAATTGCGAAGGCAGTGACACCGGAATGCGCGGCAGCGCGGGGATAGCCTTGCTGTCGGCCAGGTTGAAGTCGGCCGGGGGCTTGCCCAGCAACACCGCAATGGCGTTCTCGAACTGCGCACGCTGCCAGATCAGGTCGATCAGGTCAGCCTGGGTGCTTTTCAGCTGGGTGCGCGCCTGGGCAACCGCATCGGGGCCGGCAACGCCGGCGCGGTACTGGTTTTCATTCATCCGCAACGAACGCTGGTAAGCGGCCACGGTCGCCTCGAGCAAGCGCTTCTGCTCGTCGATCACCCGCAGTTGCAGGTAGTTCTGCACCAGTTCCGATTGCTGGCTCAAGCGGATCGAGGCGAGGTCGGCGAGGCTGGCTTGGGCACTGGCCTGGTTGGCACTCAGGGTTTCCCGCAACTTGCCCCACAGGTCGATTTCCCAGCTCACGCCCAACTGCGCATTGTAGGTGTCGCGTATGCCGCTGCTGTTGTTGGACAGGCTGGAGCTGGAGCTGCCAGTACCCTGCGCCGAGCGGTTCTTGCTGGCGCTCAGGTCAAGGCTGGGGAACAGCGACGCACGGCTGCTGCGCACCAGCGCCTGGGCCTGGCGGTACTGGGCTTCGGACTGCGCCACGGTCTGGTTGCTGCGGTTCAGTTCCTCGACCAGCGCATTGAGCCCGGCGTCGCCATAGATTTCCCACCAGGCGCCACGGGCGATGGCATCGGACGGTGTGGCCTGGGTCCAGCCCTCGGCGTGTTTGAACTGCGCCGCCGTGCTGTCCAGCGCCGGGCGCTGGTAGTCCGGGCTCAGGGTGCAGGCACTGAGCATGGCTACGCACAACCCGGCGCTGAGCAAGCGCGAGCCACGCCCGCGGGTCAACGCCTGCAGGCCACGATGCAGTGGGGAGTGGGCAAATGTCATAGCGGGGTTTCCATGGCGGCGTCGGTGCGCACACCGCGCCAACGGTTGAAGCGGTGGCGCAGGCGGTCGAGGTACAGATAGACCACCGGCGTCGTGTAAAGGGTCAGGATCTGGCTGAACACCAGGCCACCGATGATGGTCAGGCCCAGCGGCTGGCGCATTTCGGCGCCTTCGGCCTGGCTCAGCAGCAGCGGCAAGGCACCGAGGATGGCCGCCAAGGTGGTCATCAGGATGGGCCGCAGGCGCAGCAGGCACGCGCGGCGAATCGACTCCTCCGGAGACAGGCCCTGATGACGCTCAAGTTGCAGGGCCAGGTCGATCATCAGGATGGCGTTCTTCTTCACCACACCAATCAGCAGGAACAACCCCAGCAGCGAGATCAGGCTGAACTCGCCACCGGTCAGGTACAGCGCCAGCAAGGCCCCGACGCCGGCCGACGGCAACGTGGAGAGAATGGTCAGCGGGTGAATGTAGCTTTCATACAGAATACCCAGCACCAGGTACACCAGCAGCAATGCACCCAGGATCATGAACGGCTGGCCCTGCTGGGTCTTGGCAAAGGCATCGGCGCTACCGCCGAGCTTGGCGATCACCCCCTCCGGCAGGCCCAGGGCCGCCACTGCCCGCTCCACCGCGGCCAAGGCCTGGTCGGGGCTATAGCCTTCGGCAATGTCGAAGGCGATGTCTTCGGCAGCGAACTGGCCTTCGTGGCTGACCCTGTCGTTGGCCAGGGTATTTTCGTAGTGGGCGATGGTCGACAACGGCACCCGGGCACCGTCAGCGGTGATCACCTGCACTTGTTCGAGGGTGCTGGGGTCCCAGGCGTATTTCGGGTTGATTTCCAGCACCACCTGGTACTGGTTGAGGCTGTCGTAGATGGTGGAGATCTGGCGCTGGCTGTAGGCGTTGTTCAGCACCGTGGTGACCATGTCCATGTCGATCCCCAGCCGCTTGGCCTGGTCGCGGTCCACCACCAGCGTCACCTGCTGGGTGCCACCCCCATCGCGGGCGTCGATGGCAGTCAGCTGCGGCAGCGCGCGCAGCGCCGCCACCACCTTTGGGAACCACTCGCGCAACGCCGCCAGGTCGCCGCTTTGCAGGGTGTACAGGTACTGCGACGAGGTCTGGTCACGCCCGCCACCCCCCAATTGCAGGTCCTGGTCGGCCATCAGGAACAGCCGCCCACCCGGCACCTTGGGCATCTCTTTGCGCAGGCGCTCGATCACTTTTTGCGCGTCCAGCTTGCGCTCGCTGATCGGCTTCAGGCGCACCAGTATCATGGCGTTGTTGGTACCGCTGTTGCCGCCGATGAAGCCGGCAACGCTCTGCACCGCAGGGTCGGCGAGCAAGGCGCGACGGTAGGTTTCCATCTTCGGCTGCATCACGCTGAAAGACAGGCCATCGTCACCGCGGATAAAGCCCATCAGTTGGCCGGTGTCCTGCTGGGGCATCAGCGTCTTGGGCACCACCACATACAACGCGATATTCAGGCCAATGGTTGCCAGCAGGCTGAACAGGGTCAGGCGCTTGTGGCGCAGGGCCCAACCCAGGCTGCGGTCATAGGCGTCGACCATGCGCAGGTGGAGCTTGTCGCTCCAGCGTTGCAGGCGGGTCTGCTCGGCGTTGTGCGGCCTGAGCCAGCGCGCGCAGAGCATCGGCGTAAGGGTCAACGACACCACCAGCGACACGATGATTGCCGCCGCCAAAGTGATGGAAAATTCCTGGAACAGGTTGCGCACGATGCCGCCCATGAACAGGATGGAAACGAACACCGCCACCAGCGAGACGTTCATCGACAGCAAGGTGAAGCCGACTTCCTTGGCGCCCAGGAAGGCCGCCTTCATGGGTGGCTGGCCGTCTTCGATGTGCCGGGAAATGTTCTCCAGCACCACGATGGCGTCGTCCACCACCAGGCCGGTGGCAAGGATCAGCGCCATCAGTGACAGGTTGTTGAGCGAGAAACCACACAGGTACATGACAGCGAAAGTCCCCACCAGCGATACCGGCACCGCCAGGCTGGGGATCAGCGAGGCGCGCAGGCTGCCGAGGAACAGGTAGACCACCAGGATCACCAGCACCACCGCGATCAGCAGGGTGTGCTCGGCCTCCTTGAGGCTGGCATTGATGACCGGCGACCGGTCCATGGCCACGTTCAGTTGCACGCTGGCGGGCAACAGCGACTGCAGGGCCGGCAACTGCGCCTTGATCTGCCCGACTGTCTCGATGATATTGGCGCCAGCCTGGCGGTTGACCACCAGCAGCACTGCCGACTGGTCATTGAAGAAGCCACTGTTGTAGCGGTTTTCGACCCCGTCGGTAATCGCAGCCACGTCGGACAGACGCAGAATGGTCCCATTCTGCTGGCGAATGACGATGGGCTCGTAGTCCTTGGCCTTCTCCAACTGGTCATTGGCGCGCACCTGCCAGTTGCGCTCGGCGTCTTCGACAAAACCCATGGGCCGGCGCTGGTTGGCGTTGGCCACCGCGGTGCGCACTTCATCCAGTGACAGGCCGTACTGGTTGAGCAATTGCGGTTCGACGGCAATGCGCACCGCCGGCAACGAGCTGCCGCCGATCTGCACCTCCCCTACCCCGGACACCTGGGCCAGGCTCTGCGCCAGAATGGTGTCGGCCAGGTCGTACAGCTGCCCCTTCTGCAACACGTCCGAGGTCAGCGAAAGCACCATGACCGGCGCCTGCGATGGGTTGATCTTCTTGTAGGTAGGCATGCTGCGCATGCCGCTGGGCAGCAGGTTGCGGGTGGCATTGATGGCCGCCTGCACTTCACGCGCCGCACCGTCGATATCACGGCCTATCTCGAAACCGATGATCACCCGCGTCGAGCCCTGGTTGGAGCTGCTGGTCAGGGTGGTCACGCCAGCGATGCTGCCCAGCTTGCGCTCCAGTGGCGTGGCCACGGTAGAGGCCATGACCTCGGGGCTGGCACCGGCCAGGTTGGCCGACACCACAATCACCGGGAAATCCATTTCCGGCAGTGGCGCAACCGGCAGCAGCTTGAAGCTGACCCCACCCAGCAGCATGATCGCCAGGCTCAGCAGCATCGTCGCCACCGGGCGACGAATGAACGGCCCCGACAGATTCATGCTTCGGCCTGCTTCGCGCTATCGGCCGGGCGCCAGCGGCGCGCCAGGCGGTCGAAATACAGGTAGATGACCGGCGTGGTGAACAACGTCAGCACCTGGCTGACCAGCAAGCCACCGACCATCACCAGGCCCAGCGGCTGTCGCAGCTCGGCGCCGGAGCCTGTGGCCAGCATCAGTGGCACGGCCCCGAACAGCGCCGCCAGGGTGGTCATCAGGATTGGCCGGAAGCGCAACAGCGCCGCCTGGTAGATGGCGTCCCGCGGGCTCATGCCTTGATGCCGTTCGGCTTCGAGGGCGAAGTCGATCATCATGATCGCGTTCTTCTTGACGATACCGATCAGCAGGATGATGCCGATGATCGCGATCATGCCCAGGTCGTTGCCGCTGATGAGCAAGGCCAGCAAGGCGCCGACGGCCGCCGACGGCAGCGTCGAGAGGATGGTCACCGGGTGGATGTAGCTCTCGTACAGCACGCCCAGCACGATGTACATGGTGACCACCGCTGCCAGAATCAGCAGCAAGGTGCTCGAAAGCGAGGCCTGGAAGGCCTCCGCCGCCCCCTGGAAGCGGGTTTGCACCCCCAGCGGCATGCCGATGTCCTGCTGTACCTGCTCGATCACCTGCACCGCTTCACCCAGCGACGCGCCATGGGCCAGGTTGAAAGACAGGGTCACGGCCGGGAACTGGCCAATGTGCGAGATCGCCAACTGGGCCTGGCGCTGCTCGATGCGCGCCAATGCCGACAGGCGTACCTGGCCGCCATCGGCAGCCTTGACGTGGACCGACTCCAGCGCCTGCGGGCCGATGACCGCGGCATCTTTGGCCTGCAGCACCACGCGGTACTGGCTGGCCTGGGTGTAGATGGTCGAGATCTGCCGCTGGCCAAACGCGTCGTACAAGGCGTTGGTGACCTGCGACACGGTGATGCCCAAACGGCTGGCCATGTCGCGGTCGATGACCATGTATACCTGCAGGCCTTTGTCCTGCAGGTCACTGGCCACATCGGCCAGCTCGGGGCGCTGTTGCAGCGCCTGCACCAGTGTGCCGCTCCATTGCGCCAACAGGTCGGCATCGGGCGACGACAGGCTGAACTGGTACTGGGTGCGGCTGACGCGGTCTTCGATGCTCAGGTCCTGCACCGGTTGCATGAACAGGCGAATGCCCACCAGGCGGTCGACTTGCGGCTGCAGCCGGCTGATCACTTCGCTGGCCGTGACGTCGCGTTCGCCGTGGGGCTTGAGGTTGATCAGCAAGCGGCCGCTGTTGAGCGTGGCGTTGTCACCATCGACACCAATATAGGACGACAGGCTTTGTACGGCCGGGTCCTGCAGGATCACCTTGCTCAAGGCCTGCTGGCGCTCGCTCATGGCGGCGAACGAAGTGGACTGCGGCGCTTCGGAGATGCCCTGGATGACCCCGGTGTCCTGCACCGGGAAGAAGCCCTTGGGCACCACCATGTAGAGGAATACCGTCAACCCCAGGCTTGCCACCGCCACCAGCAACGTCAGCGGCTGGTGCCTGAGCACCCATTGCAGGGCGCTGCCGTAGTGTTTGATCAGCCAGTCGATCCAGGCGCCACTGGCACGGTAGAACCGGCCCTGCTCTTCTTCCTTGGGTTCACGTTTGAGCAGGCGCGCGCACATCATTGGCGTCAGGGTCAGCGACACCACCAGGGAAATCAGGATGGCCACCGCCAGGGTGATGGCGAACTCGCGGAACAGGCGGCCGACCACGTCGGCCATGAACAGCAGCGGGATCAGTACCGCAATCAGCGAGAACGTCAGCGATATCAGGGTGAAGCCAATTTGCCGGGCGCCCTTGAGCGCGGCCTGCATGGGCGTTTCGCCCTCTTCGATATGGCGGGAAATGTTCTCCAGCATGACGATGGCGTCGTCGACCACGAAGCCGGTGGCGATGGTCAGCGCCATCAGCGTGAGGTTGTTGACCGAGAAGCCGGCCAGGTACATCACGCCGAAGGTGCCGATCAGCGACAGCGGTACCGCGATAGACGGAATGAGGGTGGCGCTGGCCCGGCGCAGGAAGACGAACGTGACCATGACCACCAGCACGATGGCGATCAGCAGTTCGTGCTGGACATCCTTGACCGCGGCGCGGATGGTCTGGGTACGATCGGTGAGCACCGACACATCCAGGCCCGCAGGCAGGTTGTCGGTGATCGACGGCAGCAGCGCCTTGATGCGGTCTACCACTTCGATCACGTTGGCACCCGGCTGGCGCTGGATGTTCAGCAGTACCGCATGGTTTTCGTTGGCCCAGGCTGCCAGGCGCTCGTTCTCGGCACCGTCGACGATTTCGGCCACGTCCTTCAGGCGCAGCGGCGCACCGTTGTTATAGGCCAGGATCAGGTTGGCGTATTCCTCGGGGGAGCGCAGCTGGTCGTTGGCGTCGAGCATCGACACGCGGGTGGGCCCGTCGAAGTTGCCCTTGGGCTGGTTGACGTTGGACGCGCCGATCAGCGTGCGGACATCTTCAAGGTTCAGGCCATTGGCCGCCAAGGCATCGACATTGACCTTGATCCGCACCGCCTGGCGCTGGCCCCCGGCGATGCTCACCATGCCCACGCCGCTGATCTGCGCAAGCTTCTGCGCCACCCGGGTATCGACCAGGTCGTTGAGCTTGGGCAGCGGCATGGTCTTGCTGGAAATGGCCAAGGTCAGCACCGGTGTGTCGGCCGGGTTGACCTTGTTGTACACCGGCGGCGCCGGCAGGTCGCTGGGCAGCAGGTTACTGGCGGCGTTGATCGCGGCCTGTACCTGCTGCTCGGCAACGTCCATGTTCATGTCCAGGTTGAAACGCAGGGTGAGCACCGATGCGCCGCCGGAGCTGGTCGAGGCCATTTGCTCAAGCCCGGGCATCTGGCCGAACTGGCGCTCCAGCGGCGCGGTCACCGCGCTGGTCATGACCTCCGGGCTGGCGCCGGGGTACAGGGTCATGACGCGGATGGTCGGGTAGTCCACCTGCGGCAAGGCAGAAACCGGCAGCAGCTTGTAGGCGATCAGGCCGGCCAGCACGATGGCCAGCATGCTCAGCGTGGTGGCGACCGGCCGCAGGATGAACAGGCGCGAGAGGTTCATGCGCCCGCCTTGCCTGCTGCGGCACCAGGCTGCGCTTGCCCTGGCTGGCCCTCACCGGCATGTGCCGACCCTTTGGCATCCTGGCCCTGCAGTTTCTGGCCTGGGGTCGTCGGCACCTGCGAGCTGTTTTCGACCACCTCGACCTTGGTGCCCTCGCGCAGGCGGTCGGTACCTTCCAGTACCAGGCGGTCGCCGGCCTTCAGGCCATCGAGGATAACGCTGTGCTCGCCATCACTGGCACCGACCTTGAGCTTGCGTACATTGACCGTACTCTGGTCGTTGACGACGTAGGCGAACGTGCCGTCGTTACCGAACTGAATGGCTGCCGCCGGGGCCATGACCACCTGCTTGAGGGTGTCGGCCAGCAAACGCACGTTGACGAACTGGTTGGGGAACAGGGCCAGGTCCTTGTTCTCGAAGCGGCCCTTGAATTTCAGGGTGCCGGTGGTGGTGTCGATCTGGTTGTCGATACTGGCCAGTACCCCCTTGGACTGCAGCTTGCTGTCACTGCGGTCCCAGGCCTCGACCGGCAGGCTGGCGCCGCTGCGGTAACGCTGCAGCACGGTGTCCAGTTCGGTTTCCGGCAAGGTGAAGGCAACGCTGATGGGCTCGGTCTGGGTGATGACCACCAGGGCATTGGTGTCGTTGGCCGCTACCAGGTTCCCCAGATCGAGCTGGCGCAGGCCCACCCGGCCGTTGATCGGGGCGCGGATCTGGGTGAACTCCAGGTTCAGCCGGGCATCGTTGACTTGCGCCTGGTTGGTCTTGACCAGGCCCTGAAACTGCGCCACCTGGGCCTCGGCCGTGTCGAGGGTCTGCTTGGCGATACTGTCTTCGGCGTACAAGCCTTTGTAGCGGGCCAGGTCGACCTGGGCGTTCTTCAACTGCGCCTGGTTCTGTGCCAGCGTGCCTTCGGCCTGCTGCAGCGCGATCCGGTAGGTGCGCGGGTCGATTTCGGCGAGCAGGTCGCCGGCCTTGACCTGCTGGCCTTCCTTGAAGTGGATTTTGACCAGCTCGCCTGCCACGCGGCTGCGCACGTTGACCGTGTTGGTCGCAGTCACTGTACCCAGCGCCTTGTAATACAGCGGGAAGTCACCCACGGTCACGGGTTCGACGCGCACAGGCACCGGATCGGTTGAACCACCGAAGCCCGGGCGGCCGCCCATGCCCATGCCTTTGCCACCACGCCCGCCGCTGGCATCCTTATGCCCAGGCGTTGCTGCAGGCCACAGCCACCAGGCCAGCGCAGCCACCAGCAGCAGGATCAGCAGGCCGAGCAGCCAGCGACGAGGGGAACGGGAATTGGACGCTTGCATGGGTTGAACGAACCTTGTTCGGAATGACGGCTTGGGGAGGGTGAACGATAAGCACTGACATCGTTTTAGCAAAGGGCCTTTACCAGAGGTTTACCTTTGGCTGACGTTGCCAAGATGCGGAATTTTAAATGAAAACGGCCCGGAACGTGTTCCAGGCCGTTACAGGGTGTTGCTTGGAGCGCGCTGAGGGCTGTGGGGTTCCACAGCCTGCGCCGGCCCATTCGCGGCTAAGCCTGCTTATACAGGGCTGCCACGACCTGCAAGCGCTCCGCGACAGGCGCGCTGCTTACTTCAGTACCGCCAGTGCAGCTTCGTAGTCCGGTTCTTCAGCGATTTCGCCGACCAGCTCGCTGTGCAGCACTTTATCGTTCTCGTCCAGCACCACCACGGCGCGGGCGGCCAGGCCAGCCAGCGGGCCATCGGCGATGGCCACGCCGTAGTTTTCGAGGAACTCGCGGCCGCGCAGGGTCGACAGGTTCTTCACGTTCTCCAGGCCCTCGGCGCCGCAGAAACGTGCCTGCGCAAACGGCAGGTCGGCGGAGATGCACAGCACCACGGTGTTGGCTACATCGTTGGCCTGGGCGTTGAACTTGCGCACCGAAGTGGCACAGGTTGGGGTGTCGACGCTCGGGAAGATGTTCAGCACCTTGCGCTTGCCGGCGTAGTCTTTCAGCGACTTGTCAGCCAGGCCTTCACCCACCAGGGAAAAAGCCGGAGCCTGGGCGCCGGCCTGTGGCAGGTTGCCGTTGACCTGAACCGGGTTGCCTTTGAGAGTCACTTGAGCCATGACGAAATCCTTATGCGGGGTTTGAAAAGGACACCGAGTTAAGCATGAAGGCGGCCTAGTGCCTATGGGGGCGGGTGAAATTCTTCTATGGCCAGACTTTTTATGTGGATAAAAGCGGATACCCCTAACGCAGGACAGCAACCGCCCTTATCGCTCACCTTTAAAAGCCTGATAACAATGTCTGTTGTTTAGGCTCGCACAATGGAAGGAGCTTGGTTTCCAACATGCTCGCAAGGCCTGTGGTAGAGGCGATCCGGCCCAACTAATCGCCCACTCGCAGATAGCAAGGTAAATAATCCTACAAATCTATCGGAAATTTCGCCTGCGCGAATATCTTGTACATCTTAAAAGAGGCGCTACTATCGGAGGGGCCATAATAAAACGAACCTGATGGATATTTATATCAAGCCTATCAAGATGGAGTCCGCAAAACTTGCCAACAAGCCCCAACGAGCCAGCGAGAGCGATGCCTAATTGCGCACCGACGCTGCGAGCTATTGAGCGTACCGAATTGCTAGCCAACAAAGATTATTTCTTGCTATTTAAAGCTTCCGGGTTGGTAGCATGATCGCTTACTCAGCTAAACTGCGCCACCCTCTGTACTCGACATTGCTGGTTCTGATATCCCTGCTAGGGGTATTTCCGCTGGACGTGATCCTACCCTCATTCCCTACGCTGGCAGATAGGTTTCGGGTCGGTGCAGAGCAGATAGCCTACTCGGTGAGTTTCTTTGCTGTCGGCGTTGCAATGGCGCAACTCGTCATCGGCCCTCTGTCGGATAGTATCGGGCGCAAACGTCTGTTGCTGGGCGGGCTCGGATTAGCCATTCTAGGGGCGCTCGGTTGCGCATGCTCTACCACCTTTCAAATGTTCATGGCATTCCGTTTACTACAGGCGCTGGGGTGTGGCAGCCTCGTCTTAGGCCAAGCGCTAGTGCAGGATCTGTACAGAGATGAACATCGTAATACCATGCGAATCCTCTTAACCAGCTCAAGCGGGTTGTTCATCTCAATATCACCGCTGGTAGGTGCGCTCCTCCAGCAGTCCTTTGGCTGGCAGGCAAGCTTTATAAGCTTCGCTATTATCGCTTCCATAGTTTCACTTCTGGCGTATGTACTCCTACCAAGTACAACTGCCTTGCAACGCAAAGCGTCCGGTATTTCCAGTTATCGTATAATGCTGCGAGACACGACCTTCCTCGCCTATACACTGCAGACCAGTCTCGCCTTCTCCTGCCATTTTTCCTTTATCGTGATAGCACCACTCCTCCTGATGAGCAGGTTGGGGCTGACGACCTATCAATTTTCCATTGTATTTATTGGCTACGGGGTGGCATACATCGCCGGGGGAGCGGCTGCGACCTATCTGAGCCGACGTGTTAGCCCACAGGCTCAAATAAAAGCGGGCTTTCTGCTCATCAGCGCCGGGGGCATAACCCTTGTTATCTGGGAACGGTTATCGGAGCTATCTGTGGCAGGCATTATGCTAGCTGTGCTCATATGTACTACAGGGACAACGCTGGTGCGCCCGGCCGCGACGACGCAGGCCTTGGCACGCTATCCATGTCAAGCGGGTGCTGCAGCATCGCTTAACACGACATTCCTGTTCGCTGGGGCTGGCGGTATAAGCAGTGTGGTAGCAGGCGTCGAGCGTACGCTTCCAGGGGGCTTGGGGCTGCTGTTCGTGCTAGCGAGCTTGTGCGGGGGGTGGCTACTTGCTTACACCAAGGTCGATGAGATCCCATGTAGGTGAGACCCTGATTTCACGCGCAAAAAACCCGGGCGGCGCCAGCCAACCCGGGCTTGTTTGATTGCCAGCCGGGAATCAGCCCAGCAGGCCGTACACCACCGAAGTCAGCGCAACCAGGCCCACCACTACCACGAATACGTTGGACGCCGCGCCGCTGTACTTGCGCATGGACGGTACACGGCGGATGGCGTACATCGGCATCAGGAACAGCAGCACCGCAAGGATCGGGCCGCCGAGCGATTCGATCATGCCGAGGATGCTCGGGTTGAGGGTGGCGACGATCCAGCACACTACCAGCATCAATCCTGCAACCACCCGGTCCAGGGCCTTGGCGCCCGGGCGCGCGCCGGTCTTGGCGATAATGCCCTTGAGGCCTTCACTGGCACCGATGTAGTGGCCGAGGAACGACTTGGCGATGGCCACGAAGGCAATCAGCGGCGCGGCAAACGCGATGGTGGGGTTGCTGAAGTGGTTGGCCAGGTACGACAGGATCGACAGGTTCTGCGCCTTGGCTTCAGCCAGCTGCGCGCTGCTCAGGGTCAGCACGCAGCTGAACACGAAGAACAGCACCATCACCACCATCAACAGGTGGGCACGGCGCAGAATCTGCCCGCTGCGCTCATCGGCGTGGTCGCCGTAGCGGCGTTTCTGGTCCACGGCAAAGGCCGAGATGATCGGCGAGTGGTTGAAGGAAAACACCATCACCGGAATGGCCAGCCACAAGGTGTGCAGGAAGGCCGAGGCCGGTGGCACCTGGGTGGCGCTATCGAGGATACCACCGGTCCAGTGCGGTACCAGGTACAGGCCCAGCAGCGCCAGGGCAACGATGAACGGGTACACCAGCAGGCTCATGACCTTGACCGTGGCCTGCTCGCCGCAGCGCACGATGGCCAGCAGGCCAAGAATCAGCACGAACGACAGCATGGCCCGTGGCGGTGGCTGCAGGTGCAACTGGTGCTCGATGAAGCTGGACACGGTGTTGGTCAGCGCCACGCTGTAGATCAGCAGGATCGGGAAGATGGCGAAAAAGTACAGCACGGTGATCGAGGTGCCCGCAGTGCTGCCGAAATGCTCCTTGACCACCTCGGTGATATCACCACCGGTGCGCCCGGAAAGCACGAAACGGGTCAGCCCACGGTGGGCGAAATAGGTCATCGGGAATGCCAGCACGGCCAGGATCAGCAGCGGCCAGAAGCCGCCAAGGCCGGCGTTGATCGGCAGGAAAAGGGTGCCAGCACCGATGGCGGTGCCGAACAGGCCCAGCATCCAGGTGGTGTCGTGCCGCGCCCAGTTACCGAGGGTGGCGGGGGTCGATTCTGCAAAGCGTTGTTCAACGCTTGGGGCCTGCTCATTCATTCCGGGTGAAGCTCCACTCGCAAGACTGCAACAGGCTGAGAATGGCGAAACAGTGCGTTCGCCCAACTCAACCGGAAAAGAGGGGCGCGATTGTGCACGGAAAGGTTGCACTTGCGAAGCCCTTTTCCGAGGGGCGGTTGCACTTGTCTTTACAAGTGGCAGGCATCGCGGGTGTTGCGCGGTGGATGCAAGAGCGGCCTTGCAGCGCGAACGGGGTGCTCAGCACCCCGATGCAGGGTTACTTCTGCACGGCAGCAAACGCCTCGGCTACCCGTTGAAGGTTGGCCGGGCGCAGGCCGGACATGCACACGCGGCCGCTATCGATCAGGTACACGCCAAATTCGTCGCGCAGGCGGCGGACCTGCTCGACGCTGAAGCCGGTGTAGCTGAACATGCCACGCTGGCGCAGGAAGAACTGGAAGTCCTGGCCTGGAAGCAGCACGGCCAGGGCATCGACCAGCGCCTGGCGCATATCCAGAATGCGCTTGCGCATCACTTCGACTTCCTCGGCCCACTGGGCATTCAGGCCGGCATCGCCGAGCACACCAGCCACCAGTTGGGCACCGAAGTTGGGCGGGCTGGAATAGTTGCGGCGCACGGTGGCCTTGAGCTGGCCCAGCACGCTCTGTGCGGTGGCCGCGTCGTCGCACACCACTGACAAGCCACCGACCCGCTCGCCATACAGCGAGAAGATTTTCGAGAACGAGTTGCTGACCAGGCACGGTACGCCGGCACGGGCCATTTCGCGGATGGCGTAGGCGTCTTCGACCAGGCCCTCGGCAAAGCCCTGGTAGGCGATGTCGAGGAACGGGATCAACTGGCGGGCCTTGACCACTTCGACCACCTGCTGCCACTGGTTCTGGGCCAGGTCGGCACCGGTCGGGTTATGGCAGCACGGGTGCAGCAGGACCACGCTATTGGCCGGCAGCGCTTGCAGGGTGGCCAGCATGCCGTCGAAGTCCACGCCGCGGGTGGCCTGATCGAAGTACGGGTAGGTGTGCACCTTGAAGCCGGCACCCTCGAAGATGGCGCGGTGGTTGTCCCAGGTCGGGTTGCTCACCCAGACTTCCGACTGCGGGAAGTAGCGCTTGAGGAAGTCGGCCCCGACCTTCAACGCGCCTGAGCCACCCACGGTCTGCACCGTGGCCACGCGCCCACCCGTCACGGCCGGGTGATCGGCGCCGAACAGCAGCGCCTGAATCGCCTGACGGTAGCTGGCCAGGCCTTCCATAGGCAGGTACAGGGACGCTTCATGGTCCTGGCCGGCGATGCGCTTTTCCACCGCATCCACCGCCGCCAATTGCGGCACCACGCCGGCCTCATCGTAATACAGGCCGATGCTCAGGTTGACCTTGTCGGCGCGCGGGTCGGCCTTGAAGGTTTCCATCAACGAGAGGATCGGGTCGCCGGCATAGGCATCGACATGTTTGAACACAGCGTGCAGCTCCTTGGATCAGGACAGTACGAAAAGTCAGCCCTGAGCATACCCGCACACACGGCTCAGGAACATCCACTAATGTGCAAGGTTGTCTATGCAACATTGCATGGCCAGGGTTTTATGCTGGCAGTGATGGCCCCATCGCCGGCAAGCCAGCTCCCACAGGGATCGCATCAGGGCTGGCAGGTGTTTGTCAGAAGATATGCAGCGCCTGTGAGATCGAGCGCCGCGCGGGCGGCGCTCGATCTAACAGGCGCTGCAGATGCTACGGCTACCCTTGCCACAAACCCTAGAATCTCCCACTGTGGGAGCTGGCTTGCCGGCGATGAGGCCGGATCAGCCAAGCAACGCTTTCAGGTCTTGCAATTCCTGCTCGGTCAGCGCCACTCCCTCCTCTTCGGCCACCTCGCGCTCGCGGTAACGCCGTTCACCCGGCATGCGCGTCAACCCCGCCGCCTGCATCTGCTCCACCAGATCGCGGCTGCGCTGGGCAAAGCGCTCGCCCTCGGCCTTGCCCGGGTCGATGACGATGATCAGTTGCCCGGTCCATGGCGTTTTCGCCCCCGGGTGCTCCGACCAGTCGAATTCCCAGGAGAAGTGCCCGCCTGTCAGCGCCGCCGCCAGCAATTCGACCATCATCGACAGCGCCGAGCCCTTGTGCCCGCCAAATGGCAGCAAAGCACCGCCCTCGAGAATCGCCTTGGGCTCGGTGGTTGGTTCGCCATTGGCATCGACACCCATGCCTTCGGGAAGCGGCTGGCCGGCACGCGCGGCAATCTGCACGTCGCCGTGGGCCATGGCGCTGGTGGCCATGTCGAAGACGATCGGGTCATGCTCGGCGCAGGGTGCTGCAAAGGCGATAGGGTTGGTGCCGAACAGAGGCTTGCGGGCCCCATGCGGCACCACACAGGTCATGCTGTTGACCACGCTGAGGGCCACCAGGCCCTCTTCAGCGAACGGCTCCACGTCTGGCCACAAGGCGGCGAAATGGTGCGAGTTGTGGATCGCCAGCACGGCAATGCCGGCGTTGCGCGCCTTGGCCACCAACAGGTCGCGGGCCGCCGCCAGTGCGGGCTGGGCGAACCCGCCAGCGGCATCGACGCTGACATAGCCGGCGGCAAGGTCACTGACCTTGGCCACGGCCCGCCCATCGACCCAGCCGCTGTTCAGCGTGGACACATACCCCGGCATGCGGAACACCCCATGGCTATGGGCACCATCGCGCTGGGCGCTGGCACAATTGTGGGCCAGCACCCTGGCCACGCTGTCGCTGCAGCCATGGCGCTGGAAGATAGCCTGCAGCAGGCCTTGCAGCTCGGTAAACGGCACGCGCACGACGGTGCCGGTGGACGGTGCGGACATCTGAAGCTCCTTGTTGATTTTGGAGTGGCTACAGCGTTGCAACGGCAAAACTTACCCGCGAGTGACAGCGATCTGTCAAATTTTGACCTAATGACAGGAAACATTCATTTTCTTCTAAAGCCTTACCTTCTGGAGCCGCAGCATGAGCCAACCGATCAAGCAACGCCTGGAAGCCAGCCTCGACGGGGCCGCAGCGTCAGGCCGCAAGGTCGCCACCTACATGCTCGCCAACCTGCCGCCGGATCTTTGTTTCAGGCTTTCAGACCGAGCGCGGCCTGGCCATGTGCATGGCCCACTTGCTGCAATACCTGCGGTGCAACTGCCGGGCACTTTGGCGACGTGCTGCTCGGTAACGCCGCTCTGCATAACGCGTTCGTCGGCTACACCACGTGGTCGGCGGGCAATCAACAATAGCAAACACCTGGAAGCCCGCGGGCGCCAGGTGGTACTGCTCGACCGCGACGGACCGGGCATGGCTATGCTTTGCCTCACCCACGAAATGGGCTTTGCCCGGCAGGTGTCCGAGCGGGCCAAGGGGTTCCTGGCGCAGATCCTGCACTGATTGCAGACCTGTCACTGAACTTGTAGGAGCGGCCTTGTGTCGCGAAAGGGCTGCACAGCAGCCCCGGCAATGTATGCACCAGTGCTGAAATCCGGGGGCCGCTATGCGGCCCTTTCGCGACACAAGGCCGCTCCCACAACGACCGCGCTGACTTCAAGCCACCTATTTCATTGCACGGCTGCAAAGACCCGACTGCGTCGTTAAATATTATTGACCGAACCTCCCGCCAAACCCACGCCGCCACAGGCCCGCATCGGTTCAACCCACCCAAAACCGGCGCATTTCCCGCCTTGCAGCCCCTTTGAGTCGTTTGACATATCGAACGGCTCTGGCAAGCTATCTACAGGCCCCGACCGGCATCGTCAGCTCGACGAGCCGGCAGTGCTCGGGGCTCCAGGCGCCACTCAGAGCCCCGCGCCGTGCGCCTGCACAACAACGACAGGTCGAACCTGTCCCAAGGTGACATATGTCCAACAGCAACATTGGCAACAAGCAACCTTCTCTGCGCAAACCCGTCGTCCTGATGACCATGGGCAGCCAAGAGCGCAAAGGCCATGACTACCAGGTCATGACCCACAAATACATCACCCCGCTGGTCGAGTTCGCCGATTGTGTCCCGGTGCTGGTGCCCACCTGCTGCGGCATTGACGACCTCGAGACCTATCTGGACATGGCCGACGGCGTTTACCTGACCGGCGCTGGCAGCAACATCGACCCGGCGCTGTACGGCCAGGAAAACCAGACCCCAGGCAAAGGCCAGGACCAGAACCGCGACCTGTTCGACATTCCGCTGGTCAAGGCGGCGCTCAAGCGTGGCCTGCCCATCTTCGGCATCTGCCGGGGCATGCAGGAAATCAACGTGGCGCTGGGTGGCGACATCTACCAGAAGGTGTACGCCGAACCGGGTTTCAATGACCACCGGGAAAACCCGGAAGACCCGGTCGAAGTGCAGTACGCCCAGGTTCACAGCGTGAAGATCAAGCCAGGCAGCTGGCTGCGCGACACTTTGGGTTGCGACGAAATCCGCGTCAACTCGCTGCACGGCCAGGGCCTGCACAAGCTCGGCGCCGGCATCGAGGCCATCGCGCATGCGGAAGACGGCCTGGTCGAGGCCATTCATGCGCCAAGCATTTCGCCGTTCCTGTTCGCCGTGCAATGGCACCCAGAATGGCAAGCCGCGCAGAACCCCGACTCGATCAAGATCTTCCAGGCGTTCGGTGACGCGTGCCGCGCCCAGGTTCGCAAGGCGCAGGTCAAGCGCGCTGCCTGACCTACAGTTTCCCCTGCTTTGATCGCGGGGCGGCGCAAGGCCGCCCCCGCCTCCCCCGGTCACCCTCTGCTGGTCCCAGAATATCTGCCGTGGAATCGGGCGGCGGGTTTTTGCCTGTCTTTGCGATCGTTTTTTTCGTTTGGCCTTGAGAGATACGATGACTACCGGGTGGTGGTCGTCGGTTTTTCAGCGCCTGTGAGATCGAGCGCCGCGCGGGCGGCGCTCGATCTGCAACCCACCACACATATCGAGGCGGGCACCCGGAGGCGTACACCCTCGCGAAAAACAAAATTCCAAGAAAGAACTGGTCATCCCCAAGGTTGTACGATAACTTACTTCCAACGCAAAACAACACCTCCACCCAAGCGCCACAGGATGCCAACAACAATGAACCCACAAGAACTCAAATCCATCCTCTCCCACGGCCTGCTGTCTTTCCCGGTCACCGACTTCAACGCCCAGGGCGACTTCAACCCGGCGGGCTACATCAAGCGCCTGGAGTGGCTGGCCCCGTATGGCGCCAGTGCCCTGTTCGCCGCCGGTGGTACGGGTGAGTTCTTCTCTCTGGCTGCCAGCGAATACAGCCAGGTCATCAAGACCGCAGTCGATACCTGCGCCACTTCGGTACCGATCCTCGCCGGCGTGGGTGGCTCCACCCGCCAGGCCATCGAATATGCGCAAGAAGCCGAGCGCCTGGGCGCCAAGGGCCTGCTGCTGCTGCCGCACTACCTGACCGAAGCCAGCCAGGACGGTGTTGCCGCCCACGTGGAGGCCGTGTGCAAATCGGTGAAGATCGGCGTGGTGGTGTACAACCGCAATGTCTGCCGCCTGAACGCCGACCTGCTGGAGAAACTGGCCGAACGCTGCCCTAACCTGATCGGCTACAAGGACGGCCTGGGCGATATCGAGCTGATGGTGTCGATCCGCCGCCGCCTGGGTGATCGCTTCAGCTACCTGGGCGGCCTGCCAACCGCCGAAGTGTATGCTGCTGCCTACAAGGCCCTGGGCGTACCGGTCTACTCCTCGGCAGTGTTCAACTTTGTGCCGAAGACAGCGATGGACTTCTACAACGCCATCGCCCGCGACGACCACGCTGCCGTGGCCAAGCTGATCGATGATTTCTTCCTGCCCTACCTGGACATCCGCAACCGCAAGGCTGGCTACGCCGTAAGCATCGTCAAGGCCGGCGCCAAGCTGGCCGGTTACGACGCAGGCTCGGTGCGTACCCCGCTGACCGACCTCACTGCCGAAGAGTACGAAATGCTCGCCGCGCTGATGGACAAGATGGGCCCGCAGTAAGCGCTGCCTGCGGCCTGCCATATGCCGCGCCCGGAGTGGGCCTGCCCCGCTCCGGTTACCATTCGTGAGCCCGCACAAAAATAACTAGTGGGAGTACAACCAGCATGCAAGCGACTAAAAAGACGCATGTGCGCTACCTGATCCTGTTCATGCTGTTCCTGGTGACCACGATCAACTATGCCGACCGCGCGACCATTGCAATCGCAGGCTCCAGCCTGCAGAAAGACCTCGGCATTGACGCCGTAACCCTCGGTTATATCTTCTCCGCCTTCGGATGGGCTTACGTGGCTGGCCAGATTCCTGGTGGCTGGCTGCTCGACCGCTTCGGTTCCAAGAACGTCTACGCCTTCAGCATCTTCACCTGGTCGCTGTTCACCCTGTTGCAGGGCTTTGTCGGCGGCCTGCCGGTTGCCTGGGCAGTCGTGACCCTGTTCACCTTGCGCTTCCTCGTCGGCTTTGCCGAAGCCCCGTCGTTCCCGGGTAACGCCCGTATCGTCGCGGCCTGGTTCCCGACCCAGGAACGCGGCACCGCCTCGGCCATCTTCAACTCCGCGCAGTACTTCGCCACCGCCCTGTTCGCACCGATCATGGGCTGGATCGTGTTCAGCTTCGGCTGGGAGCACGTGTTCGTGGTGATGGGGGCGCTGGGCATCATCTTCTCGATGGTGTGGCTGAAAACCATCTACAACCCGCGCCAGCATCCACGCATCAGCCCGGCCGAGCTCGAACACATCGAGCAGAACGGCGGTCTGGTCGACATGGACCACAAGCGCGGCAACGATGGCCCAAAATGGGGTTACATCAAGCAGCTGCTGACCAGCCGCATGCTGCTGGGCGTGTACCTGGGCCAGTATTGCATCAACGCCATCACCTACTTCTTCCTGACCTGGTTCCCGGTATACCTGGTGCAGGAACGCGGCATGACCATCCTCAAGGCCGGCTTCATCGCCTCGCTGCCGGCGGTCTGCGGCTTTATCGGCGGCGTGCTGGGCGGGGTGATCTCGGACTGGCTGCTGCGCCGTGGCAACTCGTTGACCTTCTCGCGCAAGCTGCCGATCGTCTGCGGCCTGATGCTGTCGACCACCATGGTGTTCTGCAACTACGTAGACGCCGAGTGGATGGTCGTCGGTTTCATGACCCTGGCCTTCTTCGGCAAAGGCATCGGCGCGCTGGGCTGGGCGGTAGTGGCAGACACCTCGCCGAAGCAGATCGCCGGGCTGTCGGGCGGCCTGTTCAACACCTTCGGCAACATCGCCTCGATCACTACGCCTATCGTCATCGGCTACATCATCAGCGCCACGGGTTCGTTCAAGTGGGCCCTGGTCTACGTAGGCGCCAACGCCCTGGTAGCGGTGTTCAGCTACCTGGTGATCGTTGGCCCGATCAAGCGTATCGAACTGCGCGACGACGCCCCAAAACCACAGGCTGAGCCTGCTGCCAACGGCGAACTGGCCAGCTCGCGTCATTGAGTGACACGCCCGCGCCGGCTCTTTCGGTGCGGGCGGATGTACAAAAAAGCCTGAGAACCTGACAAGTAGGGCCCAAACATGCAGTTGATCGAACATTCCGACTCGCCCCGCTACGTGCGCCTGCACGACGATGACAACGTCGTGGTCGTGGTCAATGACGGCGGCCTGGGCGAAGGTGCCCGCTTCGCCGACGGCCTGACCCTGGTCGAGGGCGTACCGCAAAGCCACAAGGTTGCCACCGTGACCATCGCCAAGGGCGAGCCGGTGCGCCGCTACGGGCAAATCATCGGTTATGCGCTGGAAGACCTGCGCCAGGGCAGCTGGGTACAGGAAAGCCAGCTGGCCATGCCCGCTGCCCCGGAACTGGACAGCCTGCCACGCTGCGATGCCGTGCCACAGCCGCTGCCGCCACTGGAAGGTTTCACCTTCGAAGGCTACCGCAACGCCGACGGCACGGTCGGCACGCGCAATATCCTTGGCATCACCACCACCGTGCAGTGCGTGACCGGCGTGCTGGAGCACGCGGTCAAGCGCATCCGCAGCGAACTGCTGCCCCAATACCCCAACGTCGATGACGTGGTAGCCATCACCCACAGCTACGGCTGCGGCGTGGCCATCAACGCCCGCGACGCCTATATCCCGATCCGCACCGTGCGCAACCTGGCGCGCAACCCCAACCTGGGCGGCGAAGCGCTGGTCATCAGCCTGGGCTGCGAAAAGCTGCAGGCCGGCCAGGTGATGCACGACAACGACCCGTCGGTAGATCTCAGCGACCCGTGGCTGTACCGCCTGCAGGACGCTAGCCTGGGCTTTGTGGAAATGATCGAGCAAATCATGGCGCTGGCCGACACACGCCTGAAGAAACTCGACCAGCGTCGACGCGAAAGCGTACCGGCCAGCGAGCTGATCCTGGGCATGCAATGCGGTGGCAGCGACGCCTTTTCGGGCATTACCGCCAACCCGGCGCTGGGTTATGCCGCCGACCTGCTGGTACGTGCCGGTGCCACCGTGCTGTTCTCGGAAGTGACCGAGGTTCGCGACGCCATCTACATGCTGACTTCGCGCGCGCAAAACCAGGCAGTGGCCGACGCGCTGATAAGCGAAATGGACTGGTATGACCGCTACCTGCAGCAAGGCGCCGCCGACCGCAGCGCCAATACCACACCTGGCAACAAGAAAGGCGGCCTGTCGAACATCGTCGAAAAGTCGCTGGGTTCGATCGTCAAGTCCGGCAGCGGGGCCATACAGGGCGTGCTTGGCCCAGGCGAGCGGGTCAAGGGCAAGGGCCTGATCTTTTGCGCCACCCCGGCCAGCGACTTTGTCTGTGGCACCCTGCAACTGGCCGCAGGCATGAACCTTCATGTCTTCACCACGGGCCGCGGCACGCCGTATGGCCTGGCCATGGCGCCCGTAGTCAAGGTGTGCACCCGCAGCGAACTGGCGCAGCGCTGGCCCGACTTGATCGACATCGACGCCGGGCGCATCGCCAGCGGCCGCGCGACCATCGAGGAACTGGGTTGGGAGCTGTTCCACTACTACCTCGACGTTGCCAGTGGCCGCAAGCAGACCTGGGCCGAGCAGCACCGCTTGCACAACGACATCACCCTGTTCAATCCGGCGCCAATTACCTGATGCCTTGGGCAGGCTCGCCCAGCACTCTTCATTCAGCCACCCTCACAGGAGCACCCCATGCCTGAAATCCTCGGCCACAACTTCATCGCCGGCCAGCGCAGCGCCGCTGGCGCACAGCGCCTGCAGAGCCTGGACGCCAGCACTGGCGAAGCCCTGCCGTACAACTTTGCCCAGGCTACCGAGGGCGAAGTCGACCAAGCCGCCAAAGCCGCGGCCGCCGCTTTCGCCGAATTCCGCCAACTGGCCCCGGCGCGCCGCGCCGAATTTCTGGATGCCATCGCCGCCGAACTGGACGAGCTGGACGATGCCTTCATCGCTATCGTCTGCCGCGAAACCGCACTGCCCGCCGCACGTATCCAGGGTGAGCGCGGCCGCACCAGCGGCCAGATGCGCCTGTTCGCCCAGGTGTTGCGCCGTGGCGACTACCTGGGCGCACGCATCGACCTCGCCCTGCCCGAACGCCAGCCACTGCCACGCGTGGACCTGCGTCAGATGCGCATTGGCGTTGGCCCGGTCGCGGTGTTCGGCGCCAGTAACTTCCCGCTGGCGTTCTCCACCGCAGGTGGCGACACCGCCGCGGCGCTGGCCGCCGGCTGCCCGGTGGTGTTCAAGGCGCACAGCGGCCACATGGCAACCGCCGACCTGGTCGGCTGCGCCATCACCCGCGCAGCCGAGCGTACCGGCATGCCCAACGGGGTGTTCAACATGGTGTTCGGTGGCGGCGTGGGCGAGTGGCTGGTCAAGCACCCGGCCATCCAGGCTGTAGGTTTCACCGGTTCGCTGAAAGGCGGCGACGCCCTGTGCCGCATGGCCGCAGAGCGCCCCCAGCCGATTCCGGTGTTCGCCGAGATGTCCAGCATCAACCCGGTGATCATCCTGCCGGGCGCCCTGGCCAAGCGTGGCGACGCCATCGCCCGAGAGCTGGCCGGTTCGGTGTGCCTGGGCGCAGGGCAGTTCTGCACCAACCCGGGCCTGGTCATCGGGCTGCAATCGCCACCGTACAGCCAGCTGTTGGCTGAGCTGGGTCAGCACCTGGGCCAGCAGGCCGGCCAGGTCATGCTCAACGCCGGCGGCCTACGCAGTTATGTCGCTGGCCTGGAGCACCTGCACGCCCATGCCGGTATCGAGCACCTGGCCGGCCAGGCACAGCAAGGCAGCCAGGCCCATGCTCAGTTGTTCAAGGCCGATGCCCGGTTGCTGGTCGAGTCCGACCCATTGCTGCAGGAGGAAGTGTTCGGCCCCACCACCGTGGCCGTGGAAGTTCAGGATAACGACCAGTTGCGCGCTGCCGTGCTTGGCCTGCGCGGCCAGCTGACCGCCACACTGATCGGCGAGCCTGAGGACTTTGAAGCCTTTGCCTGGCTGGTACCACTGCTGGAAGAGAAAGTCGGGCGGATTCTGCTCAATGGTTACCCGACAGGTGTCGAGGTATGCGATGCCATGGTCCACGGCGGGCCGTACCCGGCAACTTCCGACGCCCGCGGAACCTCGGTCGGCACCCTGGCTATCGACCGCTTCCTGCGCCCCGTGTGCTACCAGAACTACCCGCAGGCGCTGTTGCCCGAAGCCCTGCGTGACAGCAACCCGCTGGAGCTGCGGCGGTTGGTGAATGGGCAGTGGCGCGACGGGGCGATCTGACGCCCCTTTGCGGCACAGGCCTCAGGCCCCTTGCGCCTCAGCCTCTTCATGCACCTGACGCAAACGCTCACGGCTATTGCTCAGGTGCATGCGCATGGCCATTTTGGCCCCTTCGCTGTCTCGCCGTGCAATGGCTTCATAGATGGCTTCATGCTCATGGCGCAACCGGCTCATGTAATGGGCCTGGTCATCACGCGCCAACCGCGCTGAATTCAACCGGGTCCGGGGGATGATGCTGGTGCCCAGGTGGTTGAGGATGTCGGCGAAGTAATGGTTGCCACTGGCCTGGGCAATGCGCAGGTGAAACTGGAAGTCGGCCGACACGGCATCGGTGGCGTGCGCCGCCCCCTCGTTCAGCTCATCCAGCGCCGCGCGCATGCCGGCCAGCTCGTCATCGCTGCGGCGTTGTGCGGCAAGCCCCGCCGATTCGATCTCCAGGGCAATGCGCAACTCCAGCACCGCCAGCACCTCACGCAGGGTAACGACGGTAGCCGGGTCGATCCGGAAGCCCCCGGTCGCCGGCGCATCCAGCACGAACGTACCGATGCCGTGGCGGGTTTCCACCTGCCCGGCGGCTTGCAGCCGCGAAATGGCCTCACGCACCACCGTGCGGCTGACGCCCTCTTCGACCATGATCTGCGATTCGGTCGGCAGCTTGTCGCCGCGCTTGAGCTGGCCGCTGCGAATACGCTCGGTCAGCACCGTAACCAGTTCCTGGGCCAGACTGCGTGGCTTGCGCCGGGTCCTTGCCTGTACCTGCTGCTCTGTCATCGCCCTGTGTTTCACCTTGAAAGACAGCGCTTATCATAGCGCAAGCAGTTGTACGATCACATATGCCGCGTGCGGATTTCATTGCCTGCCTGGGGCTGCACCTACCCGACAAACCTGGAAGTGCTGGCACAGAGCCTGCGCTGCAGGATACTGTGCGTTTCCACCTCACGCATCCATGGAAGGAACTGCCAGTATGAAAACCTATGACCGCCTTTTGCTCGGCTGCGGCTTACTGATCCCCTTGTGGCTGTTGGGCGGGGTCTGGCTCACTGCACTGGCGTACCCCGGCTACGACCATTTCCAACAAGCCATGAGCCAGCTCGGCGCGGTTGGCTCGCCCGTGCAGCGCTGGTCGCCATGGGTCAACAATTATCCTCTCGCGGTCTTGTTCATCTTGTTTGCCTTGGGCCTGGCGCGGCGCTGGCACGGCTCGAAGGTAGCGTTGTCGAGTGCAGCTCTGGTATTGGTGCACGGCCTCGGTAGCCTGGGCACAGGCTGGTTCGCTTGCGACCCAGGCTGCGCTCCGGCGCAACCTTCCAGCTCACAGCTGCTGCACAACCTGTCGGGGTTGCTGATGTTCCTTTCACTGACCCTGGCGAGCGCCCTGTGGGCGTGGCTCGGGACGCGTCTGGCCGGCAGCCAGGCCGTCGCGCTGCTGTCCGCCACCAGCCTGATACTGGCCATCGTCACCGTCGCACTCATGGCCCAGGCGGCACAAACCGGGCAGCTGTTCGGCCTGTACCAGCGCCTCAACTACGGGGTGTCGGTACTGTGGATCGCCTGCCTTGCCTGGGCTAGCCTGCGCAACCCGGCTGCTGGGTCATTGCACAGGGCCACCCGCTGACGGCAATTTGCTGGCCCCCTACCTTTGCAAGTGAGGGCAAACTTCGTTCCCCTTCAATTGCTTAGGACAGCAATATGCGAGTACTTCTAGCTACGATGGCCGGCTGCCTGCTCGCCACATTCGCTTTCGGCGCCCAGGCCAGGGCGCTCAGCCAGAATGATCGCCACACCTGCCAGTGGGGTGCGCAGATAGCCGGTGAAGCCCAGCAAGCCAAGCTTGCCGGGGTCACCCTGTACGCTACGCGCAAGAAGCTGCAGGTGCGAAAGTTCGCCAAACCGTGGATGCGCATGACCGCCTTCGGCATTACTGAACAAACCTATAACAGTCGCTCCAGGCTCAAGCCTGCGGCGATCCGGCAGACCTATTACGAGCAGTGCGTGCACCATGCAGTTGCGAAGAGATAGGTGTTTTATTTCAAGCACTTATGAATCAAATCTAAAGTACTTTATGAATTTAAAAACGCCGCCACGGGGCCCCTGCCGTGAAGCAAGCTTCAAGCAGCCCCGGACGGCGCCCAGTGCGGAATCAGCAGCCGCTCAGCACCGCCGGGCGGCGTTCCCCGGCAAAGAACAGCGGCCGCAAGCGCACCCCGAGCAGGTTGCCGGCGTAAGCCGCCACCAGCCACAGCCAGCCATGCACGCTGCCCGAAGCAATACCGCTGAAGTACGCTCCGATATTGCAGCCATAGGCCAGGCGCGAACCATAGCCCAGCAGCAGCCCGCCGATCACCGCAGCCAGCAATGACGGCAGCGGAATTTTCAGGCTGGGCGCAAAACGCCCGGCCAACCCTGCTGCCAGTAGCGCACCGAGCACGATGCCCAGGTCCATGACCGTGGTGATGTCCTGCCACAACGGCGAAGCCAGCGCCTTGGCGTTGGCCGGTGCCTGCCAGAACACCCAACTGGCGACATTCACACCCAGGCCTTCAAGCACCTTGGCGCCCCACAAGGCGAAGGCCGAGGTGATGCCCCACGGCCGCCCCGCCAGGGCCAGTGTCGCGTAGTTCAACACGGCCAAAGCGATGGCGCCCCACAGCAGCGGCCAGGGGCCCCGCAGCAATCGCCGCAGGCCGTGCTGCGCACTGCCCGCAGGCGCCTCCAGCACGCCATGCCGGCGCTTTTCCAGCACCACGCTGGCCCACGCGATCAGGCCGAATACGCTCAGGCTCACCAGCAGCGCCGGCGCCACGCCCCACGCCTGCACGATCGAGGTGGCCGGGAACGACGGTAAGGCGAACCACCAGTCGGCGTGGTGGGTAGCGCTGACCGAACCGATGATGAAGAACAGCAAGGTCACCAGCATGCGTGCATTACCCCCGCCAACGGTGAACAGCGTGCCCGAGGCACAACCGCCGCCCAGTTGCATGCCGATGCCGAAAATGAACGCACCGAACACCACCGAAACACCGGCCGGGGCCACAAGGCCGGTCACGGGTGAGCCAAACAGGCTACCTGCCGACAGCGCCGGGAAGAACAACAGCACCGCCAGCGCCAGCATGAACATCTGCGCGCGCAGGCCCGCGCCCCGGCGTTCGTTGATGAACACCCGCCAGGCTGAGGTGAAACCAAAGGCCGCGTGGTACAAGGTCAGGCCAAGTGCGGCGCCGACCATAAGCAGCAAGGCCTGCTTGAAACCGGCGTTGAGGTTCAGGAACCAGGCACCAGCCAGCAGCACAAGCAAGGCGACAAGGGGCACGCCGAAGCGGCGCGGTGCGGGTGTTGCGATTGCGGAAAGACCCATCTAAATACTCGGATAACAGTGAAACGGTTGGCGAGTATACCCGCAACTGTCAAGCGGGGCTGCGTATGGCCAGGGCATTTGTTAAGCCGTTCAAAGCTGCCAGCTCTCACATACTGCACAGCACTCAAGCCATGCGCCGCACCTGAGGGAGATTCTATGGTTTCTGGCGAGGGTAGCCGCAGCATCTTTAGCGCCTGTGAGATCGAGCGCCGCCCGCGCGGCGCTCGATCTCACAGGCGCTGCATCTCTTCTGACAAACACCTGTCAGCCCTGATGCGATCCCTGTGGGCTTGCCGGCGATGAGCCGCACGCGTAACCGGCCACCCTCACCGATTGCGCGTAACCCGCCACACGGTATTGGCCAGGTCATCCGCAATGATCAAAGCACCGCGCGGGTCCACCGTCACCCCCACCGGGCGACCGCGGGTCTTGCCATCTTCACCGCGGAAACCCGTCGCGAAGTCAATCGGTTCCCCAGCCGGCTTGCCATTGCTGAACGGCACGAAGATGACCTTGTAGCCCACCGGGTTCGGCCGGTTCCAACTGCCGTGCTCGCCCACGAATACCCCGTCAGCAAAACCCTCCCCCATGGCCGGGATGGAGAAGTCCACCCCCAGTGCCGCCACGTGCGAGCCCAGGCTGTAGTCGGGTTTGATCGCCGCGGCGACCTTGTCCGGGGCCTGCGGCCTTACCCGCTCATCGACGTTCTGCCCCCAGTAGCTGTAGGGCCAGCCGTAGAAGCCGCCGTCACGCACCGAGGTGAGGTAGTCAGGCACCAAATCAGGCCCCAACTCATCGCGCTCGTTGACCACTGTCCACAACTGCCCGGTCTGCGGCTCAATGGTCAGTGCAGTGGGGTTGCGCAGGCCCGTGGCGTAAGGCCGGTGCGCGCCGGTTTCGGCATCCACCTGCCAGACCATGGCGCGGTCGATCTCCACCTCCAGGCCGCGCTCGGTGATATTGCTGTTCGAGCCAATGCCCACATACAGGTAGCGCCCATCGGGGCTGATCGTCAGCGCCTTGGTCCAGTGGTGGTTGATCTGCGCTGGCAGGTCGGTGACCTTGGTCGGCGGGCCGTCGGCCTTGGTCTGGCCTTCGGTGTAGTTGAAGCGCACCAGGGCGTCCTGGTTGGCCACGTACAACTTGCCGTCGGCAAAAGCCAGGCCATACGGCGCGTTGAGGTTTTCCGCGAATACCGTCTGCACCTCGTACTTGCCGTCGCCGTCGGCATCGCGCAGCAAGGTCAGGCGGTTGCCGCCTTTGACCTGGGTGTTGCCCTTGGCCTTGATCTGGCTGGCAATCACATCCTTGGGCTTGAGCTTGGCCGCGCTGCCGCCCCTGCCTTCGGCCACCAGGATGTCGCCATTGGGCAATACCAGGCTCTGGCGCGGGATCTTCAGGTCGGTGGCAATGGCCGTGACACTGTAGCCTTCGGGAACGGTCGGTTTCTGCTCACCCCAGGCCACCGGCTGAGCGATCTTCATACTCGGCAACAAGCCACGTTGTGGCTCGGGCAAGCGCGGGTCCGGGCCATGGGCCTGGGTAGGCTCGCCATCGCCACCACAAGCACTCAACAGCAGCGCCACACTCAATACACTCAACGCGTGCAAGGGCTTCATGCTTCACCTCCAGAACGCAGGTTGCTCAGGCCGGTCCAGGCTGCGGCCAACGCCAGTACGCTCACGACCACCGACAGCACCAGCCCTGCCGGCATCACCGCCCAGGCGTCCTTGGCATGCTCGAAGGCATTGATCAGGCCAAGCACCCAGGTCACCAGCAGCAGCACGAAATACAGCGTCGGGCGCCCGCCTTTGCGCTCAGCGCGGATCAGGTTGGCCAAGGCAAACAGCAGCGCCAGCCCGCAGAACAGCAAAGCCCCGGCGATCAGCCAGGCGGCGAAGTTGCTCCACTGGATCTGGTAGCTGTTGTAGTAGGCGATATCGCTCAGCAGCGCGCCCAGGAACAACGGCACACTGCCGGCCAACAACAGGGCGTGCAGCGGGCTGGGGGTGCGCCGGTATAGGGTGTGGTCGGATGTGGTCACGGTGCCTCCTTTTCATTCAGTGACCCAGGCTGACGGGGGGCCATCAGCCGTGCGCAGGGTGCGCCTAGCAAAGGAGCCCTGCGCATCGCCAATAGTTCACCGCTTCGCTGCAATGAAACATCTTGTAAGAACCGATCCCCCCAGCGTGCACACCATTGGGCTCAAGCAACCAGCAGCGCCTCAGCAGATGCCCTGACAGGCAAAACCCCAGGCATTCATTGATTGAAGTTATTGAAGGCAACCGCTGTAGGAAGTTACTGACAACCCAACTTAGAACTGGACTTTCGTACAACCCAACAACGAACAATGCCCTGCAAAAATCTCAAATTATTTCCCCACTTGCGTTGCTCTGACCGGCGCGCTAACACTGGTGCCATCACGCACTGGAGGAAGCCCCATGTCTCATCTTGCCCAGTTCCGCGCCCTCGAATGGCTACTCGCCAACAAGAAAGACGAACTTCAGTTCATCAAGGTTGACCCCCAGCTTCGCCGCGAACTGGAATTCGAAAGCAAACTGCACGACCTGCTGGCCGAATATCAATTCGGTTTAAGGCAGGTGCTGAGCATCATGGCACCTGAGCAGCGCCACACGTTCGACCTGTTCACCCGGCAACCCCACGCACTGGTTTCACCGACCGGTTTCCGGGCGCGGCTCAGCAAGTTTTATCAAAACCCCTATACCGGTGAAGTCGTCGAAGCCAAGAGCACCTTGCACAAGACCTTGCGCCAGTGGATCAGGCAGTACAGCCGCGCCGAAGTGGAAAGCTGGGTAATACCAGGTGCCCTGCTACCACGCAGCCCGCGCGAATAGCCAGCGCCGGCTCAGCGGTAATTCTGCTGCCTCGCCGGCACACGCAAGCGTTCGGTAACCGAACATTAGACCGCCTCTTGAATTGACGCTGCCGCCCGCACTGCTCACCATGCACCGGCCTTGCGTGCACCCTTGCCTGGGAAATGGTCACGCATCCGCAGCACCGCAGTTGAATACAATTTCAAGAAACGAGCCGTCATGCACAACTCCAAGACTCACCCCGCCGCGCCCCGGATGCCCCAGGGTTCGATCGGCGACAAGCTTCGCGCCGCCTTCGGCGTTGGCAAGACCCGCTGGGGCATGCTGGCCCTGGTGTTCTTCGCCACCACCCTCAATTACATCGACCGCGCCGCCCTTGGCATCATGCAGCCTGTCTTGGCCAAGGAAATGAGCTGGACGGCGATGGACTACGCCAACATCAACTTCTGGTTCCAGGTCGGTTACGCCATCGGCTTTCTGTTGCAAGGCCGGCTGATCGACAAGGTCGGCGTCAAACGGGCCTTTTTCTTTGCCGTGCTGCTCTGGAGCCTGGCCACCGGCGCCCATGGCCTGGCCACCTCGGCTGCCGGTTTCATGGTTTGCCGCTTTATCCTTGGCCTGACCGAAGCCGCCAACTACCCGGCTTGCGTGAAAACCGTGCGCCTGTGGTTTCCGGCCGGCGAGCGGGCTATCGCCACCGGTTTGTTCAACGCCGGTACCAATGTCGGCGCCATGGTAACCCCAGCGCTGCTGCCACTTATTCTGGCCGTGTGGGGCTGGCAGGCCGCATTCATCGCCATGGGCTGCCTGGGCCTGGTGTGGGTAGCGCTGTGGCTGCTCAAGTACTACAACCCTGAAGACCACCCGACAGTGCGCCAGAGCGAGGTGCAGTACATCCAGCAAGATGTCGAGCCCGAGCCGACCCGGGTGCCGTTCAGCCGCATTCTGCGCCTGCGCGGGACCTGGGCGTTCGCGGTGGCCTATGCGATCACCGCACCGGTGTTCTGGTTCTACCTGTACTGGTTGCCGCCCTTCCTCAACCAACAATACAGCCTGGGCATCAATGTGACCCAGATGGGTATCCCACTGATCATCATCTGGCTGACGGCAGATTTTGGCAGCATCGGCGGTGGCATTCTGTCGTCATGGTTGATCGGCCGCGGCGTGCGCGCCACGACGGCGCGGTTGCTGTCCATGCTGGTCTTCGCCTGCACCATGGTCAGCGTGGTGTCGGCTGCCAACGCCAGCGGCCTCTGGGTCGCGGTGGCGGCCATTTCGCTGGCGGTGGGGGCGCACCAGGCCTGGACGGCGAACATCTGGAGCCTGGTGATGGACTACACGCCCAAGCACCTGGTGAGTACCGTGTTCGGCTTCGGCAGCATGTGCGCAGCCATTGGCGGGATGTTCATGACGCAGATCGTCGGCAGCGTGCTGACGGCTACCCACAATAACTATGCCGTGCTGTTCACCATGATCCCGGCCATGTACTTCCTGGCGCTGGTATGGATGTACTTCATGGCGCCGCGCCAGGTCGAAAGCGCCTGAGGCGCTGCTCAGTTACCTCTACGGGGCCCTTGCGGGCCCTTTTTTTGCGCCCGGTCAACCAAGACGCGGCGCACTGGCCACTATCAGACCTTGGCCAATACCGCCCTGGCGTGGTCCAGCGCCATGCGCGCACGCTGTTCGCCGCTGATCCCTTGTTCCAGCAACTGCCGGGTAGGGATTTCCAGGCTCAGCGGGAGGGTGGCCGGTAGCGCGCGCAGCAGCCCGACCAGATCGGCATCGCCATCACCCGGGAAGCGCCGTTCGTTACGCGCCTGGCGCAGGATTTCGTCCATGTCGGCCGGCACTGGCCCCGCCACGTCGCACAATTGGGCATAGCGCATGCGTTGCGGTGCCAACTGCGCCAGGTCGCTCAGCGCAGAGCCGGAGCGGTTGAAATGGAACGCGTCCACCAGCACGCAACCATTGGCCTGATCGGCGTTGGCTACCACGCGCATGGCCTGGCGCAAATCGCGTACGTCGGTCCAGGGCATGAACTCCAAGTGCGGGTGGATGCCATGGCCCGCCGCCAGTTCGCACAACGCGGCAAAGCGCTCGGTGAGCCGTGCTTCGTCCGGGTCGTTGCCGGCCACCAGCAGTTCGGTGCCCCCCAGCTCGGCACCCACCGCCAGGATGGCTTCGAAATCCGCCACGCAGGTGTCCGGCTTAAGGCGCAGGATCTCCAGGTCCAGCACCTTGATGCCGGTATCGCGCAGGCGTGCCTGGGTCTGCCTGCGCAGATCGGCATCGGCCACCAACGGGTAGTGCTGTTCCTGCTCGGTGGCCGGCACCAGGCGCAGGCCGACATGGCTGTAGCCAGCGCGGGCAGCAGCCTCGACCATGTCTGGCGGGGACAGTTCGAGTACCGTCAGGGCCGCGAGGGAAAATATTCGATCAGTCATTCGTCGTCACCAGAAAGAGGGTATCAGGCAATGTGCTCGGGAGCACAGGCGCGGCCGCTGGCGGCAGCCTGGCGGATCGCTTCGATCAGTGCCAGGGTGCGGCCAGCGTCGGCGGCATCGACCAAAGGCGGCTGTTCACCGCGGGCGACCCGCACGAAGTGCTGCAACTGCAGGGTCAATGCTTCGCCGGCGGGTATGCTGTGCTGGTGCTGCAACAACGGTGTGTGCCACCCCGAACCCGGCTCGGCGTAGTGCCAGTGCTTGAGCTGAGGAATGCTCAGCGAGCCCTGGGTGCCGGCCAGCAGATAACACGGCTGGCCATCCTGGCGCGGGTAGACCGGGCTTTCACCCGAGTCGAGCTCCCAGCTCCAGGGCGCCGCTACGGCGTCCGAGCCGGTCAGGCTACCCAAGGCGCCATTGGCGAACTGCAACAGCACGGCGGCACTGTCTTCGTTGGCGAACCCCCGCACGTCGTTGCGGGTTAAGGCCTGCACCTGTACCACCTCGCCGCACAAGTAGCGCAGCAGGTCGAGGTCATGGATCAGGTTGGTCAGCAAAAAACCCGCCCCCGGCTCGCGGCGCCAGGCGGTGTCGAAGTAGCTGTCGGGCTTTTGCAACTGCCACAGTGCGGTGACATTGATCAGCCGGCCCAACTTGCCTTCGCTGATCACCTGGTGCGCCTTGGCGATCAATGGATTGTGCCGACGATGGTGGCCGACCAATACCGGTACCTTGCACCGCCGTGACGCCTCGACCAGCGCCCGCACCTCCTGCAGTTGCACGCCCACCGGTTTTTCCACCAGTACCGGCACGCCGGCTTCGACGCAATCCAGCGCAGTGGCCACGTGCTGGTTGTTCGGGTTGGCGATGATCACCGCCTCGGGCTGCACGCGTTGCAGCATCTGCCGATGGTCGGCAAAGTACGGCACGCCACAGTCGACGGCGAAGGCTTCGGCCTGCGGGCCGGGGTCGGCCACCGCGCACAACTGGGCCTGGGGTACATTGCGCAAGTGCTGGTAATGCTGGCGGCCCATAATGCCAGCGCCGACCAGGGCGATACGAAGGGGTGCGTTCAACAGCCTGTCCTCTTGTCATTGTTGTGGTGCGAATATGAAACAGCGTTCCACAATTCACCCTCAGCAATTTAGAACCAGGTTCAACTTTTCAGAAGAGCCTGCTGAACAGACTGTGCGGTAATCGACCGGAATATCCCTCAGGCAAACAGTTCGCTGGCGTGGCTGGCGGCAGACAGTTCCTCGGTGGCCGCCAGCAATAGAGGGGCCAGCTCGGCCAAACGGCTTGGCGCCAGGCGTGCACTGGGCCCCGCAATGCTCAGCACGCCAATCACCTCGCCGCTTTGCGGGCGCCGTACCACCGCAGCCAGCGCCGAGGTGCCCACCGCCGAGGTTTGCTCGACCCAGGCATAACCCCGCTCGCGGGCGCGGTGCAGGTAGGCGAGCAACTCGTCGGTGGTGCGCGGCGCATTCGGGCCGAACTGGCCCGGGTCGGCGATGCCTTGGCGCAGCACCATCTGCAGCGCCTGCTCATCGTCCAGGCTGGCCAGCCAGGCGTGCCCGGAAGCGGTGTAGAACAGCGGCGCGTCGCGCCCCATGTCCGGGTCGTAACGCAACCCGGAGCGCGCGCCCTGGGACTTGGCGATCCAGGTCTGCCGCCCCCCATCGATGACACCAAGGCGCACCAGCTCACCACTGTCCTGGGCCAGGCGGTCGAGAATCGGCTGAATGACATCGGCACCACTGCTGGCCAGGTAACGGAAGCCTTGGGCGACCAGCTTGGCCGACAGCTGATAGCGGCTGTTGTCACGGTTCTGCCGTACGTAGCCCAGCCGCATCAGCTCGGCCAGCATGCGGTGCGCGGCGCTTTTTGGAATATCCAGGCGCTCGGCCAGGGTTTGCAATGCCAGGCCCTGGGGCTCACCGGCAAGGCTCTCAACAAGATTGAAGGCGCGTTCGATCTGACTACCAGCCATGACACAGGTCCTTGCTACGTTTTGCGAATTCTAGAAGATGATTCCACATTCCCGGTAGCGTACACATGCAATGCCCTGCCAAGTGTTCGATTATCGCCCGCTCGTTGCGCGGGCGGCCAGCCGTGCCCTTGCGGATCCAGGCGGGCCAAATAAGAATATGGAACCACGTTCCAATAACAATACAGGATTAGTGCGATGCCCCCTGCCCCCTTCGAAACCGAATGCGATGTACTGGTGATAGGTTCAGGCGCCGCCGGGCTGGCCGCCGCTGTAACAGCTGCCTGGCATGGGCAAAAGGTGATTCTGGTAGAAAAGGAGCCAGTGCTGGGCGGCGCCACGGCCTGGTCCGGTGGCTGGGCCTGGGTCCCGCGCAACCCGTTGGCACGCCGCGCCGGCATCGACGAAGACATCGAGCAGCCCCGGACCTACCTGCGCAATGAGCTGGGTGCCCATTACGATGCCGAACGGGTGGACGCTTTCCTTGAAGCCTGCCCGCACATGGTGGCGTTTTTCGAGAAGCATACGGCGCTGCAGTTTGCCGACGGCAATGCGATACCGGACATGCACGGCCACACCCCTGGCGCCGCCGAAGGTGGGCATCAGGTGATTGCCGCACCGTACGATGCCCGCGAGGTGGGTGCACTGCTGCCACGCCTGCGCCAGACCCTGCGCGAAACCTCGTTCATGGGCATGCCGATCATGGCCGGCGCCGACCTTGCCGCGTTCCTCAACATGACCCGTTCGCCCAAGGCCTTGCTGCACGTGTGCAAGCGCTTCGGCCGGCACCTGTACCACCTGGCGCGCCACGGCCGGGCCATGCACCTGGTCAACGGCGTGGCACTGGTGGCGCGGCTGGCCAAGTCGGCGCAGGACCTGGGCGTGCAGCTGCAGGTGTCGGCGCCAGCCAAGCATTTGCTGGTCGAAGCGGGCCAGGTGTGCGGCGCGCTGGTGATGACCCCGCAGGGCGAGCAGCGTATCCGCGCCAAGGCAGTGGTACTGGCAGCGGGCGGCTTCCCTCACGACGCTGCCCGCCGCCGGCAGCTGTTCCCCCGCGACGCCAGCGGCCACGACACCCTGGCCCTGCCGCCAAAGGGCTGCTCTGGCGATGGCCTGCGCCTGGGCGAGGCAGCAGGTGGCGTGGTGGCCACCGACCTGCAGTCGCCGGTGGCCTGGGCGCCGGTTTCGCAGGTGCCGCATGGCGATGGCACTGTCGGCCATTTCCCGCACATCATCGAACGGGGCAAACCGGGCATCATCGGGGTGCTGGCCAACGGCAAGCGCTTCGTCAATGAAGCGCACGGTTACTATGACTATGTGGCAGCCATGGTCGCGGCAGTGCCAGCGGACCAGGAGGTGTGTTCGTGGCTTGTGTGTGACCACCGTTTCCTGCGCCGTTATGGCTTGGGCCATGCCCGCCCGGCGCCACTGCCGGTGTGGCCGCATGTGCGCAGTGGCTACCTGAAACGTGGCGCCACACTCGAAGCGTTGGCGGTTGCCTGCGGCATCGATGCGGCCGGGTTGCGCGCCACCGTCGAGGCCTTCAACAGCCCTGCACGCCACGGCCAGGACCCGGCCTTCGGCCGCGGCTCCACCGCATTCAACCGCAAGCAGGGCGACCCGCAACACCCAGGCCCCAACCCGTGTGTGGCGCCGATCGAACAGGGCCCGTTCTACGCGGTGAAGGTGAAGCCGGGTTGCTTTGGCACCTTTGCCGGGTTGCGCACCGATGGCCAGGCACGGGTACTGGATGCCAGCGGCCAACCGATCACCGGGCTGTACGCGGCAGGTACCGACATGGCCAGTGTGTTCGGTGGCTGGTACCCGTCTGGCGGCATCAACCTGGGGCCCGCGTTGACCTTCGGCTACGTGGCCGGGCGGCATATTGCCGGGGTGCAGGCGTATGAGTGAGCGGCCGGCGGCAGGTCGTGCTTGCCGCCGGCCCGGGTTCAGCCGCGCAGCTGGTACCAGGTGGTCTTGAGCTGCGTGTACTTGTCGAACGCATGCAGCGACAGGTCGCGGCCGAACCCCGACTGTTTGCCGCCACCGAATGGCACCGTGACATCCAGTGCATCGACCGTGTTCACCGACACGGTACCGACTTTCAGCGCCCGTGCCACGCGGTGCACCTGGTTGAAGTCGTCGCTCCACACCGAAGCCGCCAGGCCATAGATGCTGTCATTGGCCAGGCGCACCGCCTCCTCTTCACTGTCGAAGGCACTCACTGCCAGTACCGGCCCGAACACTTCTTCCTGCGCCAGGCTCATGCTGGCATCGACCTCGGCGAAGATGGTCGGCTCGATGTAGTTGTCCGACCCGCCGATATGCAACCGCCGACCGCCACACACCAGCCGCGCGCCCTCTTGCCGCGCGCGGTCGATGGCGGCCTGGATACGCGCTGCCTGGCCAGCATCGACAATCGCCCCGGCGCGGCTGGCCGGGTCCAGCGGGTTGCCAGGCTGCCATCGCTGGGCCTTGGCCTGCAGGCTCTCGATGAACTCATCGTGGATGGAACGCTGCACATACAGCCGCGAGTTGGCGGAACAGACCTCACCCTGATTGAAGAAAATACCAAAGGCCGCCTTTTCCGCAGCCAGGTCCAGGTCCTGGCAGTGCTCGAACACCAGGTTGGGGCTCTTGCCACCGCACTCCAGCCATACCTGCTTGAGGTTGGACTGCGCCGCGTATTGCATGAAGTACTTGCCCACCTGGGTGGAGCCTGTGAACACCAGGCAATCCACGTCTGGGTGCAGGCCCAGGGCCTGCCCGGCCTGCTCGCCCAGGCCCGGCACCACGTTCAGCACGCCTTCGGGCAAACCGGCTTGCAGGGCCAGTTCAGCCAGGCGCAAGGCCGAGAACGGCGACTGTTCGGCCGGCTTGAGCACCACGCTGTTGCCCGCGGCCAAGGCCGGGGCCAGCTTCCAGGCGGCCATGTCCAGCGGGAAGTTCCACGGCACCACCGCCGCCACCACGCCCAGGGCCTCACGGGTGATGGTGGCCAATGCATTGGCGGCCGTCGGCGCCACTTGGTCGTAGAGCTTGTCCAGCGCCTCGCCGTACCAGGCAAATACCTGCGCCGACCCGGGCACATCGATGTTGTAGGCGTCCATGACCGGTTTGCCCATGTTCAGCGAGTCCAGCAATGCCAGCTCTTCGCGGTGGGCCATGATCAGTTCGGCCAGGCGCTGCAGCACTTGCTTGCGCTGCCCGGGGGCCATGCGTGCCCACGGGCCCTGCTCGAAGGCCTGCCGTGCGCTGGCCACGGCCAGGTCGACGTCGGCCTGGGCGCAGGCGGCGACCTGCGCCAGCACCTGGTTGGTGGCGGGATTGATGGCGGCAAAGGTCGCGCCACTTTGGGCCTTCACGGCTTTGCCAGCGATCAGGGCGCTGGCCGGCAAGTACAGGTCCGCCGCGCGCTGTTGCCAGAATTCGAGGGTGTACATTTGTACTCCTTTCAAGCGGTTGTGCTGACGGACTGTCAGAGCTTGCCAACCAGGCGCGCCGTGCGGTCAACGGCGATGCGGGTTTTCTCCACCAGCTCATCCAGCTCGCTGTGGTTGGCGATCAAGGCCGGCGCCATGATCATCCGCCCCAGGGTGGAGCGAATGATCACCCCCTCCTCGAAGCCGAAGGTCCGGCACTGCCAGGCCAGGTCGTTTTCATTGGCAAAGCGCTTGCGGGTAGGCTTGTGCTCTGCCAGTTGCAGCGCCGCCACCAGGCCTGCGCCCTGCACCTGGCCAATCAGCGGGTGGTCGGCAAACACCTCACGCAGGATGCGCTGCAGGTAGGGGCCGGTGTCGTCCTTCACCTGGCGCACGATGCCTTCGTCACGCAGGGCTTTCAGGTTGGCGATGGCCACCGCCGCTGCCACCGGGTGGCCGGAATAGGTCAGGCCGTGGGCGAACACCCCGCCCCGCTCCACCAGGGCTTCGGCTATGCGCTTGCTCAGCACCAGCCCACCCATGGGCACATAGCCGCTGGTCAGGCCCTTGGCAATGGACAGGGTATCGGGCTGGAAGCCGAAGTATTCGTGGGCAAACCATTCGCCGGTACGACCAAAGCCACCAATCACCTCGTCGGCACACAGCAGCACATCGTACTGGCGGCAGATGCGCTGGATTTCTGGCCAGTAGCTTTCCGGCGGGAAGATCATGCCGCCTGCGCCCTGGAACGGCTCGGCAATGAAGCCAGCAACGTTTTCGGCGCCCAGCTCCAGGATTTTTTCTTCCAGCTGCAAGGCACAGCGGCGGCCGAACTCGGCCGGGCTCAGCTCACCGCCTTCGGCGTACCAGTAAGGCTCGTCGATGTGCGCCACATCCGGGATCAGCCCGCCCATTTCGTGCATGAACTTCATGCCACCCAGCGCCGTGGCCGCCAGGGTCGAGCCGTGGTAGCCGTTCCAGCGGCCGATCATGATCGTCTTGCTTGGCTGGCCGACCACCTGCCAGTAGCGGCGCACGGTGCGGATCAACACCTCGTTGGCCTCGGAGCCGGAGTTGGTGTAGATCGCGTGGCTGTAGTGCCCGGGCAGCAGGCTGAACAGCAACTCCGAAAGCTCGATCACCGCCGGGTGGGTGGTGTGGAAGAACATGTTGTAGTACGCCAGCTGGTCCATCTGCCTGGCGGCAGCGGCGGTCAAGTCGCGGCGGCCGTAACCGAGCTGGGTGCACCACAGCCCGGACATGCCATCCAGGTAACGCTTGCCCTCGCTGTCCCACAGGTGCAGGCGCTCGCCACCGACGATCACCCGCGGCCCTTCGGCGTTCAGCGCCTTCTGGTCAAGGAAGGCATGGATGTGGTGCGCGGCGTCGGCTGCCTGGTAGTCACGGGTCTGGCGTTGCGGGGCGAAAGGCGCATTCATTGTTGGTTTTCCTTTGCGGTGGGGTGCACGGCAGCGGCGCTCAGCGCCGCTTGCCCATATAGCTTTCCAGCGGGTCCTTGCCCAGCACGCCCTGGGCATTGGCCAGCGCGTCGATGAACAGGGAAAACAGCTCGGACTGGGTGCCGATATCGAGCTTGGCGTAGACGTTCTTGCGGTGCGACTTGATGGTGTCTTCCGACACGCCCAGGCGCTCGGCCAGCGACTTGGTCGAATGGCCGCGCAAGATCAGTTGGGCAATGCGGCATTCGCGCTCGGTCAGCAACGAGCTGCCGAAGTTGTTCAGCGCAGCGTGAATACGCTGCTCAAGGATGTTCTCGAAGCGCCCGGCACGGCTGTCGACGCCGGCGAAATGCTTGCCGAGTAGCGCCAGCACCCAGGGCGTGATGTGCCCGAACAGCGCCCGGGTTTGCGGGTCGAGCTTGTCGGTGAAGGCCAGCGACACGGCCAGGCTCTGGCCGGGGGCCAGCTGCAGGATGTAGTTGAGTTCGTCTGCCAGGTGCGAGTGGCGGTAGAACGACTGGTAGTACTCGCTGACCTCAAAATGGTCGGGGGCCACCTCGAAGAGGCCGTAGCAGCCAGACCCCAGCTGCTCCACGCAAGCACCGTAGAACGGGTCGAGCAGGTAGAAACCCGACAGGTAGCGGCTGACGTTGCCCTCGGGCTGCCAGGGCGCCTTGTCGTCCTGCTCGAACAGCGCGCAGGGCATGCCGTGGTGCGGGTACAGGTACACCGTGGTGGCCTGGATCGGCCGAATCACGCCCAGTGCTGCAAACAGGTTGGCGGCAAAGCCAGGCCGGCCGATTGCCTCGGTGACCTTGGCCTGGTGCTCGAACCACTGTTCTGAAAGCAATTGGATAGTCACAGTCGGCCTGCCATATGGAGTAAGGCACCGCCGCCAGTGCGGTGCGTGGTTGGGCAGATACTCCCATGGCAGGGGAACCTGCGGAATCACCCTTTGGGGTGAGCCGGCTGGCCGCTGCCTGGGCTCACCCCAAAGGGTGATTCCGGGTGCTGGCGGGGTGTGGGAGCATCAACCCGCCCCAGCGCTGCGAGCCTTGCGCTCGACCTCCTTGCACGACACCCCCGGTAACGAGCCTGCTCGCCTGCCGCGGTGGCCTGCATCCCTTTCCAGGAGTTAGCAATGCATACAACAACAAGTACAGCTCACCCCACCACCCCACCCGCCACCGCGCAACCTGCCGCCAGCAGCGGGCGTTTGCGCCAGTCCATGAGCATGACCGCCCTGGTGCTGTTCGGCCTGGCATACATGGTGCCGCTGGCGGTCTTCACCACCTATGGGCTGGTCACCCAGATGACCAAGGGGCACCTGCCCACTGCCTACCTGCTGACCCTCGCCGCCATGCTGCTCACCGCCTACAGCTACGGCCGCATGGTCCAGGCCCACCCCTACTCCGGCTCGGTCTACACCTATACCCGCAAGGCCTTTGGCAGCCACATCGGCTTCATCACCGGCTGGACCCTGCTGCTCGACTACATTTTCCTGCCACTGCTGAGCTACCTGCTGATCGGCATCTACATGTCGGAATACTTCCCGGCCATTCATGCCTGGGTGTGGGTGGCAGGGTCCATTGCGCTGGTCACCTTCCTAAACCTGATCGGCATCGAGTCGATCACCCGCGTCAACTGGATCCTGGTGGTGACGCAACTGGTGTTCATCGTGGTTTTCGTCGGCCTGGCCTTGCTCAGGCTCAGCGGCCAGGCCGAACCCGTTTCGCTGCTGGCGCCGTTCCACCACGACGGTTTCAGCGTGCCGTTGGTGATGACCGGCGCAGCCGTACTGTGCCTGTCATTCCTGGGCTTCGATGCGGTCTCGACCATGGCCGAGGAAACCAGCAACCCGACCTACCGTATTCCGCTGGCGATCCTTGCTGTGTCCCTGATCGGCGGCTTGCTGTTCCTGGTGGTGTCGTATTTCGCACAACTGGTCTTCCCCGACTGGGGCAGCTTTGCCAACCCGGACTCGGCCTCGGTGGACGTCATGCGCCGGGTAGGCGGCGAACTGCTGGTCAGCGCATTCACCGCCACTTACGTGGCCGGCTGCTTCGCCTCGGCCATGGTGTCGCAAGCCAGCGTGTCACGGGTGCTGTTCGCGATGGGCCGTGACGGCGTGCTGCCGCGGGCGTTTGGCCAGCTTGCAACGAAAAAGCGCGTACCGGCCACCGCCATCCTGGTGGTCAGCCTGCTGTCGCTGATTGCCTTGGTCATTACCCTCGACACCGTGGCCAACATGATCAGTTTCGGCGCACTGTTCGCCTTTTCGGCGGTGAACCTGGCAGTGGTCAAGCACTACCTCATCGACCGCAAGCTGCGCGGTGCCGGTAATGTGGTGCTGTACGGCGCCATACCGGGGCTGGGTTTTCTCAGCACGCTGTGGCTGTGGAGTAGCCTGACCAGCCTGTCGTTCAGCATTGGCCTGTGCTGGATGGGCATGGGCCTGCTGGTACTGCTGGGGCTCACCCGGGCGTTTCGGGTAACGTTGCCGGCCAGGCCAGGCGAAACTCATTGATGAAATCCACGTGCGAGGCTTCAATAGGCACACCCGAACCGGGAACCCAGTTCATCAAAGAAGCCACCCATGTACTCTTCCGAACGCCTCAAAGGCATTGACGTTTTCGTCGCCGTCGCTGACTTGGGCAGTTTCACGGCAGCTGCCGAGCGGCTCAACCTGACCAGCTCGGCCATCAGCAAGAGCGTGGCCCGGCTGGAGGCCCGCCTGGGCGCCCGGCTGTTCAACCGCACCACGCGCAGCCTGTCGCTGAGTGAAGCGGGCGTGGTGTTCTATCGCACTTGCACCTCGGTCCTGGCCGACCTGGAAGAAGTCGAGCACACCCTGGCGGCCAGCGATGACCAGCCCCATGGCAAAGTGCGGATCGAACTGCCCGCCTCTTACGGTCGCCTGCATGTACTGCCGCTGATCCTCGACTTCATCCGCCTGCACCCGTTGCTGCAGCCGCATGTGTCGTTCTCCGACCGTTTCGTCGACCCGGTGCACGAGGGCATCGATATCGTGGTGCGCATCGGTGGCCCGGATGCCTGGCCGGCGGCGCTGGGCCACCAATACTTCGGTGCCCAGCGCCTGATGTTCTGTGCCGCGCCTGGCTACCTGGAAAAGCATGGCGTACCGCAACACGAGCGCGACCTGGAGCACCACCACTGCGTGGGTTATGGCCACACCGACGGCCTGGTCAGCCCGTGGTACTTCAAAGGCCGCCACCCCGGCGAAATGGAGCGGCGTACCGTGCAGCCGCGCATTGCCGTGGGCGATGGCGAAGGCGAAGTGGCAGCGGTGCTGGCCGGCCATGGCATCGGCCAGCTACCCACCTGGCTGACCCAACAGTACCTCGACCAGGGGCGCCTGGTCGAAGTATTGCCGGCGCTGGCCACCGACGGCTTGCCAATGAACCTGGTGTGGCTGAAAAGCCGCGAAGGGCTACCCAAGGTTCGCGCCTTGCTCGACTATCTGCTACCGCGCCTGGCGCCTCACGGCAGCCGGGCCTGCGCACCGGGCTGAGGCGCCAGCCGGCCCACCACGGGCACCAACGCCAGCGACAGCAAGGCGATGCCAGCCGCCACGTAGCCCACGTAGCCGACCCCCAGGTGGGAGATGGTCATGCCACCCAGCACGGCCCCCAGGCCGATACCGGCGTTGGCCGCCGATACATTGGTGGTACCCGCCAGCGCTTGGGCATGGGTGACCGAACTCATCACCCGCACCTGGCTCACCGGGTACAGTGCCGTGTTGGCAACGCCCCACAGCGCCAGCGCCAGGCAGAACAGCACCACCCCCTGGGCCAGCGGCACCAGCGCCGCCATGCCAATGGCCAACAGCACCAGGAACAGCGCGCTGGCCCTGAGCGGTGAGCGGTCCACGGCCCGCCCGCCGATCCAGTTGCCAAGCAAGCCGACCGCGCCAAAGCCCATCAGCCACCAGCCGGTATGCGCCGGGGCCACGCCCGCTACCCGCTGCAGCAGATCGGCCAGGTAGGTGTAGCCCGTGAACATGGCCGTGAACACCACCACCGACAGCAGCACATTGGCCAGGAAAAAACGCTCTTTGAAAATGCGCGCCTGCTGCATGAAGTCGACTTTCGCCGTGCGCGCCACGTGCGGCATCCATACCCACATCGCCAGCGCCATCAGCAGCGACAAAGCAGCCAGGATCCAGAATGCACCGCGCCACCCCACCGCCGTTGCTGCCACGGTCCCCAACGGGATACCCAGCAACATCGCCGCCGAGATACCCAAGTAGACCTTGGCAATGGCCTGCCCGGCCCTGTCGCGCCCAGCCAGGTGGCCGGCGGTTTCACTGGCGGTGCCCCAGAACACCGGCAGCGCCAGTGCCGGAATCACCCTGGCGACGGCCAGCACCCAGAAACTGCCGGAGGCAGCAGCCAGCGCATTGGCTGCGGCGAAGACCAGCAAAATGCCGATGAACAGGCGCTTGCGGTCCAGGTGCGCCAACGCCGCCGTCAATACCGGGCCGGCCAGCATCACGGTGAATGCGAACAGGGTGACCAACTGCCCCGCCAGCGATATGGAAATACCCAGGTCCTGGCTAAGCGCGGGCAGCAAGCCAACGATCAGAAATTCAGTGGTCACGATCAAAAAGGCTGAAAACGCCAGAATGGCAATGCTGATCGCAGCGTGCCGGCTCGGGGTGGCGACCACAGGGCTTGGTTCGAAAGCGGACATCAAGACAGGCTCCAGAAATAAGGTCACCAGTCTATTGGTAAAATGAATTCGTATTTCTGGTGTTATTTCACTAATAGGATGACTCTATTTCATCAATCGACCGTTGATGTATACAACTTTCAGGATTCCTGATTACATACGCGTTCGCCTACGACCTCGGTAATCGCCCAGGCGTATTGCGACAGGCTTAAGCCATGTCATTTACCGCTACCAAGAAAACCCTCCTCGTCAAAAACGCCCAACTGCTGGTCACCATGGACAGCGAACGCCGCGAAATCAAAAACGGCGGCCTGTACATCGAAGACAACCTGATCAAGCAAGTGGGCCCCAGCGATAGCCTGCCACAGCACGCTGACGTGGTGCTGGACATGGCCGGCAAGGTGGTCATCCCGGGCCTGGTCAACACCCACCACCATATGTACCAGAGCCTGACCCGCGTGGTGCCGGCGGCTCAGGACGGTGAGCTGTTCAACTGGCTGACCAACCTGTACCCGCTCTGGGCTCGGCTGACCCCGGAAATGATCGCGGTGTCGACCCAGACCGCCATGGCCGAGCTGCTGCTGTCTGGCTGTACCACCTCCAGCGACCACCTGTACATCTACCCCAACGGCTGCAAGCTCGACGACAGCATTCATGCCGCCAGCGAGATCGGCATGCGCTTCCATGCCGCGCGCGGCAGCATGAGCGTAGGGCAAAGCCAGGGGGGCCTGCCGCCGGATGCGGTGGTCGAGAAGGAAGCCGACATTCTGAAAGAGTCGCAGCGCCTGATCGAGGACTACCACGATGCCAGTCACGGGTCGATGCGCCGCATCGTCGTGGCGCCCTGCTCGCCGTTCTCGGTCAGCCGCGACCTGATGCGCGAAGCTGCGGTGTTGGCGCGCCAGTATGGCGTTTCGCTACACACCCACCTCGCCGAGAACGTCAACGACATCGCCTACAGCCGTGAAAAATTCGGCATGACGCCCGCCGAGTATGCCGAAGACCTCGGCTGGGTCGGCCACGACGTCTGGCACGCCCACTGCGTACAGCTCGACCAACATGGCATCGAGCTGTTCGCCCGCACCGGTACCGGGGTTGCCCACTGCCCTTGCTCGAACATGCGCCTGGCCTCCGGCATTGCCCCGGTGCGCAAGATGCGTGACCACGGCGTTGCGGTTGGCCTGGGCGTCGACGGTTCGGCCTCCAACGACGGCGCCAGCATGATCGGCGAAGTGCGCCAGGCCCTGCTGCTGCAGCGGGTTGGCTTCGGCCCCGACGCCATGACCGCCCGTGAAGCGCTGGAAATCGCTACCCTGGGCGGCGCCAAAGTGCTCAACCGCAACGACATCGGCGCCCTGGCACCGGGCATGGTCGCCGACTTCGTCGCGTTCGACCTGGGCCATGTGGCTTACGCCGGCGGCCACCACGACCCGTTGGCCGCGCTGGTGTTCTGCACCCCGACCCAGGTCCACACCAGCGTCATCAATGGCCGGGTGGTGGTCAAGGACGGCCAGTTGGCCACGGTCGACCTGCCGCGGGTGCTGGAACGCCACAACCAGCTGGCCCTGCAATTGGTCAGCGGCGCCTGAACGCGACGGCAAGCCAGCCGTTTGCGCTGCACCCGCGTGCTGTGGGCTCGCCGGCGATGGACTGCAACGCAGCCCGTTGCCTCAGTTGCGCAACACCTGGTCGCCGGCATTGGCCGGCAAACGCAGGGCGTCCAGCAGGGCCACACCGGCAATCAGTGCAAGGCCAAGCAACGCCCAGTGGAAGTCGGCAACGGTCAACCCGCTCTCGCCGCCACGCAGTTGCATGGCCACGCGCAACAGCAGCGCCACCACCGCCACCCCCAAGGCCATGGCCAGCTGGAAGCACATGCTGAACAGCGTCGATGCCTCGGCCATCTGCTGCTGCGGCACATCGGCAAACCCCACCGCGTTGTAGGTGGTGAACTGCATCGACCGTGACAGCCCGCCCATGAACAGCACCAGCGCCATCCAGTACCACGCCATGCCCTGCTGCAACCCCAGGCAGGCCAGGATACAGGCCACGCCGACCAGGCCGTTGCCCAGCAACACGCGGCGAAAACCAAAGCGCCGCAACAACCCGCTGGTGAAGGGCTTCATCGCCAGGTTGCCGGCAAAGATCGCCAGCACCAAGAGGCCGGCGTCCAACGGTGGCAGGCCGAAGCCGACCTGCAACAGCAAAGGGATCAGAAACGGTAACGCGCTGATCGACAGGCGGAACAGGGTGCCGCCCACGATGCTGACCCTGAAGGTACGGATGGCCAGGGTGTGCAGGGGCAACAGGGGGGCCGGGTGGCGCCGACCGTGACGGATGGCCAACCCGGTCAGCACAGCCCCAAGCACTACCAGTGCCAGCCCTGCCCCCAGGCTGTTGCCTGCCAGTGACCCGAGCAGCTCCAGGCCCACCAGCCAGGCCGCACAGGCCGAGGCCAACCAGACGAAGCCCAGCGTGTCGAAGCGGCGCGGCGCCTCGCAGCGGGTGTCGGGTATCAACAGCCAGGCGGCGGCAAGGGCCAGCAAACCGAGGGGAATGTTCAGGTAGAAGATCCACGGCCACGACCCGTGCGTGACGATCAGGCCACCGAGCGGCGGGCCCAGTACCGGTGCCACCAGGCCCGGCCAGGTGATGACCGCGAGCTGCTTCACCAGGTCTTTTTTCTCGGTGGTGCGCAACACCACCAACCGCCCCACCGGAACCATCAGGGCGCCGCCGATGCCCTGCAACACCCGTGCAGCCACAAAGGTTTCCAGGCTGGCGGCCAGCCCACACAGCAACGAAGCGGCAGTGAACAAGGCGATAGCCCCGGCGAACACCTGGCGCGGGCCAAAGCGCTCGGCGAGCCAGCCACTGAGCGGGATGAACACCGCCACGGCCAGCAGGTAGGCACTGATACCGATGTTCAGGCTGACCGCGCTCTGGCCGAAGTCGCTGGCCATTTGCGGCAGCGCGGTGGCAATGACGGTGGCGTCTAGGTTCTCCATGAAGAACGTGATGGCCACCAGCAAGGCAATGCAGGTGGTCTGGCGCGAGCGCTGGGCGGCTGCCGGGTGGGCCAGGGTGCCAGGGCGTTGCGTTGGCTGCCCGGTCATGGGCAACCGAGCCGCCGTTCGTGGGCGCGGAGCTGCACGGGCACGTTGGCAACCATAGGCCTACTCCAGCGGGATGGTCAGGCGATCGATCACGGCACCGGTTTCGGGGCGCACCCCGCGCCACCAGGCAAACGCCTCTGCCGCCTGCTCGACCAGCATGCCCACACCATCGGCCAGGCGCGCAACACCTTGTTCACGGGCCAGGTGCAGGAACGGCGTGAGGCCTTTGCCATAAGCCAGTTCGTAGGCCAGCCGGGCCTCGGCCAGGGCCTCGGCAGGCAGCGGTGGCAACTCAGCGACCAGGCTGGCAGAGGTGGCGTTGACCACGATATCGAAAGCCTGCCCCGGCAGTTCTTCGTACCGGCTGATACGCAGCCGCGGGTGATTCAGCTCATTGCGCAGCGCCACGGCCTTGGCCATGTCGCGGTTGGCGATCACCAGCTCGGCAGGGCCGGCCTGCAGGAACGGCAGGAGCGCCCCACGCACCGCGCCACCCGCCCCCAGTACCAGCACACGACGCGCATGCAGCGGCTCCCCGAGGTTGACCTCGATATCGCGCAGCAGGCCAATACCATCGAAGTTCTCTGCCACGATGCCGCCGTTCTCGAACTTCAGGGCGTTGGCAGCGCGGGCCAGTTGCGCTCGTTCGCTGCAGCGCTCGGCCAGTTCGAAGGCGCGCAGCTTGAACGGTGCCGTGATGTTCATGCCCAGCCCGCCCTCACCGCGGAACGCCAGCACCTGGGCCTCGAAGCCCTCCAGAGACCCCTCGATTGCGCCATATTCCAGCTGCTGGCCACAGGCTTGGGCGAACAGCCCGTGGATCAGCGGAGACTTGGTGTGGTTGATCGGTCGGCCGATCACTGCATAGCGGTCGCTCATCGTGCCTCTCCATGGGTGAACAGCACCCCGTCTGCCTGCATGGCGGTGATTTCTTCGGCGCTGAAGCCAAGCCCGGCGGCGACTTCGGCGTTGTGCTGGCCCAGGTCCGGGGCCACCTGGTGGATGGTGGTGTCGCAGTCGGAAAAACGGAACGGCAGGTTGGGCAGGCGCAGTGTGCCATAGCGCGGGTGATGCTGTTCGACGACCATGTTGCGCGCCTGAATCTGCGGGTCGGCCAGCACCTCGTCGATGCGCTGTACCTTGGCGCTGGGCACGTCGATGGCATCGAGCAAGGCCAGGATAGCCGCCACTGGCCGCGCGCCTACCCAATCGCGCACCACCGCCAGAATTGCCTCGCGGTGGGCATTGCGGCCATTCACACTGTGGTAGCGGCTGTCGCTGGCAAAACCTGCCGGGCCACCATTGGCTTCAAGCATGGCGGCAAAGCGCCGCCAGGCGTCATCGACCTGGGCAGCGATCACCAAGTCGCCGTCGGCGGCACGGAACACCCCATACAACGTCGAGGTGGGCATGTCATGGCCGGTCTGCTCGGGCAGTACGGTGCCGTTGGACAGCGTGAAGCACTGCACCGCGTACTCATGCATCGACACCAGCGTGTCGTACAAGGCCATGTCGATGTGCTGGCCACGGCCACTGCTGACGCGCCCCAGCAAGGCGGCATTGATGGCTGCCACGGCGTGGATGCCGGTGTACATGTCGCCCAGCGAAATGCGTAGCAACGGCGGTGCTTCGCCCGGTACGCCAACCATCTGCATGATCCCGCTCTTGGCCTCTGCAATCAGCCCGAAGCCGGCGCGGTGTGCATCCGGCCCCGTGTGGCCATAGGCCGAAATCGAGCAGTACACCAACCGCGGGTTGCGCGCCGCCAGCTCGGCATAGCCCAACCCCAGCTTGTCCAGCGCGCCCGGCCGGTAGTTTTCGATGAACACGTCGGCCGAATCGGTCAGGCGCTGCATGAAGGCCTTGCCCCGTGGGTCCTTCATGTTGACGCTGACGCCCTGCTTGCCCATGTTCAGTTGCAGGAAGTAACCGCTTTGCTGGTCATCCAGGGTGAACGCGTGCTGGCGACCGGCGTCGCCGCTGCCTGGCCGTTCAACCTTGATCACCTCGGCGCCGAGCGCCGCCAGGCAACGCCCTACATAAGGCCCGGCAAGAAAATGGCTGTAGTCGATGACGCGGATACCCGCCAATGGCAATGCCTGGCTCATGCTGCCCCCTTGCACGGCACCATCAGCCGGTGCTCGCCGCGTTGCACGACCTGGCCGTGCTGGTTGATCAGCTCCGACGGCAGGACCACGATGCCCCAACCCGGGCGGCTTTTACTCAGGCGCATCGCGCCAACGCGCATGCGCACATGCAGCACATCGTCGACCTTGATCGGCAACACGAAGTCCCAGGTCCAGCCCAGTGACATGCCCGGCACGAAGCGGTAATCGCATTGGGTCTTCAAGCCATCGGCGATCGACAGGCCGAACAGGCCGTGGGCAACCAGGCAGCCAAAGTGGCTGGCATTGGCATACGCCTCATCGACATGCACCGGGGTATGGTCACCGGTCAGGTCGGCATAGGCCAGGATGCGTTCGCGGGTGACGGTGTAGCTCGGGCTGATGCATTCATCGCCCTCGCGGGCGTCGTCCCAGTACTTTTCAGTCACGCTCATGGCTGCACCTGCGCACGTGGGTTGATAGCCAGTGCCTGGGCGACCGTCGCCTTGGGCAATGCCTGGATGAACTCCACGGCCAGGCCGTCGGGCAAGCGCAGCCAGTTGTGGCCCTGCGGCATTGCACTGACGCCGAAACGCTGTGCTGCCGCCAGCACGGCCTCCAGGTCTTCGCACATGATCCCCAAGTGCGCCATGCGCCCTTCAGGCCCTGCAAAGTCGGGCTGGTGGATGAACTGCAGGCCGCCGAGGGTCCAGTACTGGGTCGGCTGCTCGGGGTCACCCTGCGACTCGCGCAGGGTCATGCCGCACACCTCGCTGAAAAAGCGGATATGCCAGTTGATGTCACGCACCCAGAAGGCGACGTGTTCGAGGTAGGCTTTCGGCTGGCTCATGGGTTGTCCTTGTTCTGCTGGTCGGCCATCGCGCGTTCGATGCCTTTGATACACGCCACCAGGGTGGCGTTGACGGGGGTGGCGACGCCGTGGCGCTGGCCCCAGCGCACGACGGAACCGTTGATGAAGTCAATTTCAGTGATCGAGCCTTTTTCCAGGCTCTGCAGCATCGAGGTGCGAAAGCTCGCCGGCAGGCCTTCGGCGGCCAGCTGCCAGGCTGCCTCGGGGCTGGTCAGGCTCAGGCGGATACCGGCGTGCTCGGCCACCGCGATCGCTTCGGCAACGGCCGCCTTGGCGGTGCTCGCCAGCAGCGGCTCGCTGTACAGCTGGCCATAGCTGAGCCTGGTGATGGCGCTGAGCGCACCGGTGGCGACGTTGACCAGCAGCTTGTCCCACATGGTGCCGAGGATGTTGTCGCTGACCGTGGTGGCCAGGCCTGCACCGTTGAATACCTCGGCGATAGCCTGCACGCGGGCGCTGCGCTCGCCGTCCAGTTCACCGATGTAGGTCTGCTTGCCGTCCACCCCGGCGCGGATCGCCCCCGGCGCCAGCAGCACGCCGCCGACATAGGTCTTGCCAGCCAGTACCCGCTCGCGCCCGGCCGCCTGCGCCAGGATATCCTCGTGCCCCAGGCCGTTCTGCAGCGACAGCAGCAGCGTTTGCGGGCCCAGAAGCGCCTTGGCCCCGGCGATCGCCTCGGCGGTGTGGAACGACTTCACCAAGACCACCACCAGGTCGGCCACCCCCACCTCATCGGCGCACGTCGCCGCATGCACGCGGACCCGGCGCTGGCCGCGCTCATCCTGCACCTGCAGGCCGTGCTGGTTGATGGCCTCGACATGCGCACGGCCTCGGTTGAGCAGCCAGGTTTCATGCCCGGCTTCGCTCAATGCCGCGCCGATGGCGCAGCCCAGGGCGCCGGCACCCAGAATGCAGATTTTCAAATCGCAGACCTCCGTGGTTTGCGATCACCTTATGCAGCCACGCTTATTAGCGCTATACAATGCAGCAAATAGCCCCATTGAGATTCACAATAATGACCACTGCCCCGGTACTGCCCGAACCCAAGCTGCTGCAACTGTTCGATATGCTCTACCACTGCCGTAGCGTTACCCGCGCCGCTGAACTGCTGGGGCAGAGCCAGCCGACCATCAGCATCTGGCTGGGCCGCCTGCGCGAACAACTGAACGACCCGCTGTTCGTGCGCACCCCTGGGGGCATGGCGCCTACCCCGCGCGCCGACCAGTTGATCGGGCCGTGCCGCGAAGTCCTCGAATCACTGCGCCGGCTGGCGGCCTGGGAACCGCAGTTCCAACCCGCTACCGCACAACGGCGCTTTCGCCTGTGTGTGAGCGACGCCAGCCACATCACCTTGCTGCCCAGCATCCTCAACCACGTGCGCAGCCACGCGCCCGGCATTCGCCTGGAGGCGGTACGCATCGATGGCAACAGCGAAAGCGCGCTGGAATCGGGTGAAGCTGACCTGGCGATCGGCTTCGTACCGTGGCTGGGCGGTGGCATGTACCAGCAAGTGCTGTTCGACCAGGACTGGGTGTGCCTGAGCGCACGCGGGCACCCGCGCCTGGCCGGCGGCCTGAGCATGGCCTGCTACTACGCCGAAGGCCATGTGCAGATCAGCGCCGGCACCGGCCAGAAGCTGCTGGAAACGGCACTGGCGCGGGCCGGCATCGAGCGCCGTATCGTGCTGGAGCTACCGGCGTTCCTGGGCCTGGGCATGATCCTCGGGAGCACCGACCTGATCGCCACCCTGCCCCGCCATATCGGCCAGACGTTGGCCGACATGCATGACTTGCAGGTGCACGACTGCCCGTTCGCGGTCGAGGGTTTCACGGTCAAGCAACACTGGCACGCCCGCTACCACCAGGACGGGGGTAACCGCTGGTTGCGCGCAGTGGTCCATGGGCTGTTCGCCCGCGACGGCTCAGCCGGCTCGCGCAAGGGCTCCAGCCAGACAGGCGCCTGACACCGCGCAACGCTTGCTGCTGGCCGGGGTGCCAAGCATGATGGGCGCATTACGTTCATGCCACGGATATGCCGATGACCGCAGCACCCCCCTTTGTTTCGCAGCCAGGCCGCTGCCAACGCTTGAAAGCGGCCAGCAGCCGCGACCATGACAGCGTCGATCAGCTGGTCATGGCGGCACGGCCGTTCGAGAGCCGCGAGCGCTACGGCCGGTTCCTGCAGGTGCAGCATGGTTTTCATGGCAGCCTGCTGGCGTTGTATCAGGACCCGCAGCTCAACCGGCAACTGCCGGGGCTGTCGGCCTTGTCACGGTTTGCCGCGGTGCAGGCCGACCTGCTGGACCTGGGCCTGCCCGCGCCACCGCCACCACCTGCGGTGTGCGCCAGCCCGGCGCAGGCGTTGGGCTGGCTATATTGCAGCGAGGGGTCGAACCTGGGGGCTGCGTTTCTGTTCAAGTACACCCAACGCCTGGGCCTGGGTGAAGACCAGGGCGCCAGCCACCTGGCCCCGCACCCTGATGGCCGTGCGCTGCATTGGCGTGAGTTCGTGGCCCGTGTGGACGCCCTGGCGCTGGATGAACAGCAAGAGGCCGAGGCGATAAACGGCGCAATCGCTGCATTCGAGCATTACCGCAGCCACCTGCGCGCAGTGTTTGCCGAACGCTGATCCGGTTTGGGCGGCGCGGGTTGCATGCCGCATAATTGTACAAGTTATTGCTGCAGCGAACTTTTTCCTGGTTGCTGGTCTATGAGGGTGGCACAGAACGGTCACGGCAGGCGAAGCAGCTTGCCTCACCGCTGGCCTGATAGCTCAATTGTGATCAGAGGTGGGCTTCGCTCATGAAAATACAAGTCGCCAGGTGGATGCTGTTCGGTCTGTTCTCGCTTGCAGCAGCGGGCACGGCTTCGGCCCTGCCACTGAAACCGGCCGAGGTCGCGGCCCCGGCCGTTCAGCCAGCGTTGCCTGCGGCCAACAACCCTTGGTCGAGCGTGGCCAGTGCGGCCGCTGTTCAGCCGGCGACCCTGCTGGCCCATGATGACCACCGCTGGCACGACCACAGGGGCGACTGGCGCCGCGAGCAGTGGCGTCGCGAGCAGGCCCGGCGCGACTGGGAGCGGCGACGTGACTGGGAACGCCGCCGGGATTGGGAGCGCCGCCATGAGCGGGCGATGCACCAACGCCACTATGACGAGCACCGGCACTACCGCCGCTGAAGCCGACCCACCGGCTGCTGGCGCTTCAGTCAGCCTGGGGTGGGGCCGCCTCCACCCCTTCTGTTTCCAGCTTCAAACGGTCAGCCTTGCAGATGTACCTGGGCTTGCGCGGCGCAAGTTTGGCGCTGGCTTTCTTCTGGTGCGCCTGCAGCAGCTGCTTGATCTTCTTACGACGGTTCATGGTCCACACGGCCTTTGAGTACGGTTTAGCGGCCGCCATCATACCCGTGCAAGCAACCCGCTGCGCACGGCTGCTGCGCAGCGGGCTACGACCAAGGCCCGATGGCTGCTCGCCTTGACGTTATTTTCACAGTCCACAGATTAGCGTCACGCCCTTTCCGGCCACGCACACCGTTGCGGGCTACCAAGGTACGACGAGGCACACGTGTCACACACCACTTCCCCTTCCCGCGTGGACTGGGCCGGCCTGGGCTGGCTCTTGCTGTTCTTCTGGTATTTCTCTGGCGTCACCCAGGCACTGCTGCTGTTCAGTGGCACTACCGGTTTCTCGGGTTTCCGTGATGCGTTCTTCCTCAGCAGCCTGTGGCTGGCCCCGGTGCTGCTGCTGCCCCGCCTTACCCGCGCCACTGCGGCGCTCATCGGCCTGCTGCTGTGGGCTGCTTCGCTGGTTGGCCTGAGCTATTTCGGCATTTATCGCCAGGAGTTTTCGCAGAGCGTCATCTTCGTGATGTTCGAGTCCAACACCGCCGAGGCCGGTGAGTACTTCAGCCAGTACTTCAGTGCCTGGCTGGGCCTGGCGTTGCTGCTGTACACCGTGGGGGCAGTATTGCTGTGGCGCCGCGTACGCCCGGTCTACCTGCCGCTGCGCAGCCGCCTGCCAGTGGTGGTGCTGTTGCTGGCAGCCAACCTGGTGCTGCCGTTCTACAAGCAAATGGTCACCCAGGAGCGCAATTTTGCCGATGCGCTGGAAAAGGTACAGCAGCGCATGGAACCTGCAGTGCCTTGGCAATTGCTGGTCGGCTACCGCCAGTACCGCCAGCAACTGGACAACATGCAGGCGCTGCTGGCGCAGAATGCTGCCCTGCCGCCCCTGCAGAACCTGCGTGACCACAGCGGTTCGGCACCGCGTACGCTGGTTCTGGTGCTGGGTGAATCGACCACCCGCGAGCACATGCACCTGTATGGCTACAACCGTGACACCACCCCCAACCTCGACGCGCTGGCTGCCAACGACAAAGGGCTGACGGTATTCCGCGATGTGGTGTCGCCACGCCCCTACACCATCGAAGTGATGCAGCAGATTCTGACCTTCGGCGATGAGCAGGCCCCGGACCGGTTCCTCACCGACCCCTCGCTGATCAACCTGATGAAACAGGCAGGCTACAAGACCTTCTGGATCACCAACCAGCAAACCATGACCAAGCGCAACACCATGCTCACCACCTTCTCGCAGCAGACGGACGTGCCGGTGTACCTGAACAACCAGCGCAACCAGAATGCCAGCCAGTACGATGACGTGGTGCTCGCGCCGTTCGAGAAGGCCCTGCAAGACCCGGCCCCCAACAAGTTCATCATCGTGCACCTGCTGGGCACCCACATGGACTACCGCTACCGCTACCCGGACACCTATGCCCACTTCACCGACAAGCAGGGCGCACCGAGTGCACTGACCGATGACCAGGTGCAAACCTACAATTTCTACGACAACGCAGTGCGCTACAACGACTTCGTGGTGTCGAGCCTGATCAAGCGCTACGCTGCCGGCAGCCCGAATGGCTTCCTGGTCTACCTGTCCGACCATGGTGAGGACGTATACAGTTCTGGCAACCACGACCGCCTGGGGCGCAACGAAAGCGCGCCGACCCGGCCGATGTACACCATTCCGTTCCTGGTGTGGACCTCACCCAGCTGGCAGGCCCAGCACCCGCGGGACCTGCAGGCGATGGCCAAGCGCCCGTACAGCAGCTCGCACCTGATCCATACGCTGTCGGACCTTGCCGGTTTGAGCTACGACGGCTTCGAGCCGGCCAAGAGCCTGGTGAGCGCGCAGTTCCTGGCCGCGCCGCGCTGGATCGGCGACCCCTACCGCAAAGACGGCTTGCACCCGTTCGATCAGCTGCCTGGGGGCAAGGCAGCGGGCGAGCAGCAGACGGCCAGCCGCGAGGTTCAACAGTAAGGCAGGCGCCTGGGCCCTGCGGCGCAGCGCCTAACGCTGCGCTGAGCGGCGCGCCAGCAGCGCGTAACCCAGGCCCAGCACGCCCAGCGCCAGTACCACCAGCAGCCCCATGAGCTCGCGGCTGTAGCGGGCCACGGTTGCCGGGAAGCCGATCACTTCGTGATACACCTGCACATTGGCTGCGCCGTCGGCATGGGTAATGCTGACGCCGCCCTGGCGGATCTGGGAATAATCGGCGTCGAAATACACCCACACCTTGCACCGGCTACCCGGCTCGATGACAGGGATGTCGACTTGCGCGGTAGCCTGCTCCAGCAGTGTGTCGTTGCCAGCAGCATCGCGCACCTGCACCAGGCCTTTGCCTGGCAGGCGCACTTTGATTTGGCGCACCGGCGCATCGCCACTGTTGTGCAGCTCGATGAGCAAGCCGGTACGGTGGTCCACCAACCCCGCCTCGAACGGTTTGGCGAACAGCTGGGCGTACGGCAACTGAGCCAGTTCGACCAGGCGCTCGACCTGATCGTGGCTCAACTGCCCCTGGCTGATGCTGTTGATGCGCCCCTGCAACTGCTCATACTTGAGCTGGTCGCTGGCTTTGCTGATGCGCTCGCTGAACTGGCCAGGATAGGTGAGGTAGGCATACGTCAGTGACGCTTCCAGCCGCGGGTTGCCCCTGAACAAGGCGTAGGCGGCCGACAGGACCATCAGGCCAACCAGCACCGCGACCAGGAGCTTCCCCACCTTGTCCCAACTCAATGCGAACCTCCTTTTGAGGTGATGCAGACGATTCAAACCGCCCAAGGGTGCCAAGTTCATGGCCCCCAGGCAACCCTGTCTACTCGATGCCCTCCTTCTCGCGGGCCTGGCGCATCTGCAGCAACTGGCCATCGACCAGTGCCTTGGCCATGCCCGCCAGGTAGAACGTGGCCTTGATCATCACCTTGCGGTCACTTGGCCGGTCGATGGCCTTACGCGTGATTTCAGTAATGCAGCCCATGATGGCCGAGGCTTCCGTCAGCGCGGTTCGTATCGGCAACTGCGGCCGCATGTGCACCAGTTCGGCATCGGGGTGGCCGAAACGGCTGGCCGCCGCCACCACATTGAGCGTGTTGCTGTCTTCGGGGGTGTCGTTTTCCATGTTCATTCCTCGGGGGGGTGAGCGTGCCGAGACTAGGCGGCGGCCTGGGCCACCACAATGACTTGAGCCTGCAACGGCTCATTTTCGGAAATGCCCTACAAAACTACCGTGCCAAACCCCCTTGCACCCTGCCCCTTGACCGAGACCGGGCAGTGGCGGACGATCAACCACCCCCATTCAGGACGAACATCATGCTACGGATATTGGGCAGAGCTTCTTCCATCAACGTGCGAAAAGTCCTGTGGGCCTGCGCCGAATTCGAGGTCGCCTTCGAACGCGAAGACTGGGGTACGGGCTTCAAGGCCACCGACACCGCGCAATTCCTGGCGCTGAACCCCAACGCCATGGTTCCGGTGATCCAGGATGGCGACTTCACCCTGTGGGAGTCCAACAGCATCATCCGCTACCTGGCCAACCGCTATGGCGCCACCGCGTTCTACCCAGGCGAAGCACAGGCACGGGCCAGGATCGACCAGTGGATAGATTGGCAGGCGTCAGACTTGAACCGCGCCTGGAGCTACGCCTTCATGTCGCTGGTCAGGCATTCGCCCGCCCACCAGGACCCTGTGGCGCTGGCGGCGGGTTGTGCGGACTGGGCGCGTTACATGCACATCCTCGACCGGCAACTGGCCGCTACCGGCGCCTACGTGGCCGGTGCCCAGTTCACCCTGGCCGATATTCCTATCGGCCTGTCGGTCAACCGCTGGTTCGAAACGCCGTTCGAGCACCCGCACCTACCGGCTGTGCGCGATTACTACGAGCGCCTGAGCGAGCGCCCGGCTTACCACCTGCATGGCCGTAACGGCACCCCGTAAAGCCCCCGGCGCGGTCAGCCTGGCACATTGCACTGTGCCATGGCCGCCGCCCGGCCACGCCAGGCAAACAGCAGCACCAGCACCAGGCCCAGCGCCGCCATCGCCGCCCCTGCCAGGGCAATCGCCGCGTAGCCCAACCCCACGTTGATCACCGCGCCGCCCAGCGCCGCGCCGATCGCATTCCCCAGGTTAAATGCACCGATGTTCACCGCCGAGGCCAGGTTGGGGGCATCCTTGGCCGCTTCCATCACGCGCATCTGCAGCGGTGGCACCAAGGCGAAGCTGGCCGCCCCCCAGACCAGGATCGCCAGTGCCGTGGGCAGTGGCCAGTCCAGTACCAGCGGGAACACCAGCAGCACGGCAATCAGCACCGCCAACGACAGGATCAAGGTGCGCTCGACCGAGCGATCCGCCGCATTGCCGCCCCACACGTTGCCCAAAGTCAGGCCGACACCGAACAGCACCAGCATGGCGGTGACGAACGTGGTGGACGCGCCAGCCTCGTTCTGCAGGATCGGCGCAATGTAAGTGAACACCGTGAACATGGCGCTGGAGCCCACCACGGTCAGCAACAACGCCGCCAGCACCGGCCCCCGCACGAGCACGCGGATTTCGGCCATGGCCCCGTCGCCTTTGGGCGAGGGTACGTTCGGCAGTGCATACCACAGCGTGGTCATCGCGATCAGGCCAAGCCCGGCGATGCCCCAGAATGCCGTGCGCCAGCCCAGCATTTCACCAAACCAGGTGGCCAGCGGCACCCCGCCGATGGTGGCCAGTGTGAGGCCCATGAACATCGCTGCCACCGCCCCGGCGCGCTTCTCGGGCGGTACCACGCTGGCGGCGACGATCGAGCCGATGCCAAAGAACGCGCCGTGGTTCAGTGACGTGACCACGCGGGCAACCAGCAAACTGGCGTAGTCACTGGCCAGTGCCGACATCAGGTTGCCCAGCGTGAAGATCGCCATCAGGCCGATCAACAGGTAACGCCGCGGGATCCTTACCGTGGCCAGGGTCATCAGCGGTGCGCCGATCAGCACACCGAGGGCATAGGCACTGACCAACAGCCCGGCAGCAGGTATGGAAACGCCAAGGTCAGTGGCGATACTGGGCAACATGCCCATGGGGGCAAATTCGGTGACACCGATGCCGAAGGCACCGATGGCAAGTGCGACCAGAGGTGGATTGATACGCATGGCAAAAACTCCTTGGCTATGCGGCAAATGCTACGATCTGCTTCCCTGGCGCACTAGACAGCCTTTTTGCCAATCACCTTTGCTTACGAGGCACAAATGGACTTCAGCGGTAGATCCGGTGAAATGGCGGTTTTCGCCAAGGTGGCGGACGCGGGCAGCCTGTCTGCCGCCGCCCGCGCCTTGAACCTGACCCCTTCGGCAGTCAGCCGCATTCTCGCCCGCACCGAGCACCGCCTGGGCACCCGCCTGCTGCTGCGCACCACCCGGGTCCTGACCTTGACCCCCGAGGGCGAGGCATACCTGCGCGGCGCGCGGCGGGTGCTGGCCGACCTGCAGGAAGTCGAGGATGCGATCGCCGACCAGGGCGTGCCGCGCGGGCGCTTGCGCATCAGCGCCGCGCAAGGGCATGCCCGCTTGACCGTGGTGCCGCTGTTGGCGGCGTTCAGCGCGCGTTACCCGCAGGTACTGGTCGACCTGACCATCAGCGACGAGGTGGCCGACATTCACGCCGGCCAGGCCGACGTTGCACTGCGCTTTGGCCACCTGCCCGACAGCTCGCTCAGCGCCCGCCCAATTGGCGAAACCGGCCAGGTGGTCGTGGCCTCGCCCGAGTACCTGGCGCGCTGCGGTACGCCGCTGGTGCCTGAAGACCTGGCCGGCCACAACTGCCTGCACTTCAACTTTCGCCGGGCCGTAGCAGACTGGCCGTTCCGCCGCGACGGCGAGGTCTTTGCGTTGAAGGTGCGGGGCAACATCGAATGCAGCAGCGGCGAAGCGCTGGCACAGCTGGCCAGGCTGGGGGCAGGCGTGGCTCGCATCGGCACCTTCACGGTGGCCGATGACCTGGCCAGCGGGCGCCTGCTTCCGCTGCTGGAAGCCTACAACCCTGACGACCGCGAGCCGATCCATGCCGTGTTCGTGGGCGGGCCGTCGATGCCGGCGCGGGTGCGGGTGTTCGTGGATTTTCTGGTGGAGCAGCTATCACCCCCTTTGTAGGCACTTGAACGAAGGTCAGGTTGGGGTATCGTGGGTCCCCCATAGTACTGCCAGGGCTCGACCACCATGCGCATTGTCATCCCCGACGACTATCAGGACGTGATCCGTACCCTCGACTGCTTCAGTCGCCTGCACGGGCACGATGTCCACGTACTGCGTGCCCCCCAGCCAGCCACGCTCGAGCAATTGGCGGCACGCTTTGCCGACGCTGACGCGCTGGTACTGACCCGCGAACGCACCCGCATCGACGCAGCCCTGCTCGATCGCCTGCCAAGCCTCAAGCTGATCAGCCAGACCGGCAAGGTCTCCAGCCACCTCGACCTGGCCGCCTGTACCGCCCGTGGCATCGTGGTGACAGAGGGCCGGGGCTCGCCAGTCGCCCCAGCGGAGCTGGCCTGGGCGCTGATACTCAATGCCCGCCGCCAACTGGTGCCGGCCATCGATGCCTTCCGCCAAGGCCACTGGCAAGTCAACCTGGGGCAGGCACTGGCTGGCCAGGTGCTGGGTATCTGGGGCTACGGCAAGATCGGCCAACGCCTGGCCCGCTATGCGCAGGCGTTCGACATGCCGGTGCTGGTGTGGGGCAGCGACAGCAGCCGGGCCGCCGCCGCGGCGGATGGCCACCGGGCCGCGGCGTCACGCGAGGCTTTTTTTGCCGAAGCGGATGTTGTCAGCCTGAACCTGCGCCTGTCCGAGCAAACCCGGCACCGGGTGACGTTGGACGACCTGACACGCATGAAGGAGGACGCCCTGCTGGTGAACGTGAGCCGCGCGGAACTGATTGCCCCAGGGGCGTTGCTGCAAGCGCTGGATACAGGCCGGCCAGGTTACGCGGCGGTGGATGTATACGAGCAGGAACCGGTGCTCGACCCCGGCCACCCCCTGCTGCGCCACCCGCGCGTGCTGGCCACGCCCCACCTGGGGTATGTGGAAAAGACCGGCTACGAGCTGTATTTCGGTGATGCCTTCGACAATGTGCTGGCGTTTTTCGGGGGGGCACCGCAGAACGTGGCCAACCCGCAGGTGCTGGCAGCAGGGAACTGAGTGTTTGCCAGCAGATATGCAGCGCCTGTGAGATCGAGCGCCGCCCGCGCGGCGCTTCGCGGGTAAACCCGCTCCTACGTTTGTTTCGGGCCAGTATTGCCTGTGCCGGACGCGCGCGACCGCCTTGTTTTTACGACGCGATATCGTGGTGGGCGCCAAGGCGTTCGCGCGCAAATCCCACAGGCATAATTGGCCCGAAACAAACGTAGATACTCTGTTGGCGGTCAAGCTTTTCTGAGGTGTTCAGAGCTGAAAAGCTTGGCCGTATCAAATGGCTCATCTCCGCTCATGCACGCCCAGATGCCTGTCAGGTACTTGCGCATGACAGCGGCGATCGCTTGCATTTTTTTCTTGCCCCTGCTGATCAGCGACTCATAAAAAGCCTTCGCATAAGGATCGCAGCGCACCGCCGTCAGCGCAGGCATGTACATGGCTGCCCGTAAATAGGCATTCCCGCTTTTGCCGAGCCGACCAGGTTTATCAATGCTTGTTCCAGACTGTGTCTGTCGAACATCAAGGCCAGCATGACGAGCGACCTGAGAGGACTTGAGCGTTTCGGGCAGCGTGGTCAGCTCAGCCAGGGCGGCCAGCGCCGAGACCTCTCCAATCCCAGGGCCTGCGAGGAGTTGCTCGTACTGTCGAGTTAGCCTTGGACACTGGGCGATTAACTCGCGCCCTGCCTTACGAAAGCGCTCGATTCGATTACTTAGTGAAGCAATCTCTTCTTCTTGATCCTCGATCAACATCGAGGCAGTCGTGGCGGTCGCCTGCAATGCATGCAGCTCGTTCTTCGCCCTGATACGGTGTCCCACCAAACGATTGATGTGCCGGCCAAGGCCTCGGAGTTCAAGCTGTACAGTGCTTGGAGGTGTCCACAAACGCGGGGTCATACGCTCCCCGTACTCGGACAGCAGCTGAGCATCTATTGCGTCAGTCTTGCTGTTCACCAGCATCAGTTTGGCGAAGTTGTGGAAGCTCTTGGGGTTGATCACGGAAACAGGTAGGTCAGCAGCGTGCAGCTCAATGGCCAAGTCCAGGTAATAGATCCCGGTCGCCTCCATCACGATCGACGTAGGCTTGAGCGCCTGCAGCTTTTTCACCGCAGCCTTGCGACCGGCAGGGGTTTGAGCGATATCCCACTGACCGGCAGTGCGCCCATCTTTACGCACCCCAACGACCGAAGTCCGTGAGCCGATATCGAGGCCAACCCAGACACTCATTCTTCCCTCTCCCAAGCGAATTAGGTAACAATGGCCTCCGGTTCCCCGACCTCGAACTTCATGCCGCTGCAACCTTGTGATGCGAAGTCCGACTTGTCGGCTTCTCGATACTCTTCGTGGTGGGCAATGAGGCGGGGGGCCTCTCTACGTACAAGGTCAGGGGCAAACCCTGCCTTCAGGAGCGATCGGCCTCCCCGGAAGTGCTTCTTCAGCCTGACGAGAATAACTTCTCCCGCCAGGCCAGTCACAACATACAAGGAGCGGGTTTACCCGCGAAGCGCCGCGCGGGCGGCGCTCGATCTCACAGGCGCTGCATATCTTCTGACAAACACCTGTCAGCCCTGATGCGATCCCTGTGGGAGCTGGCTTGCCTGCGATGGGCCGCAAAGCCCCTGCACTACAGGCAGGCCTACGGCGCGGCGTTCTGCGCCGCAGCAGGCAGAACTGCGCGTTTACGCTGCCCCAGCAACGCGCGCGCTGCCAACGCAGCCACCACCAGGCCGGGTGAGGCCGCGAGCAGCAAGCCCCCTACCCCCGCCCCCGCCGCCAGGATTTGCCCGGCAGCCAACGGCCCGGCCATCGAACCCAGTCGGCCTACCGCCACCGACGCGCCAACGCCTGTGGCGCGCACGTGGGTGGGATACAGCGTGGGTGCCAAGGCATACAGCACCAGTTGCCCACCAATGGCGCAATAACCGGCGGTAAAGCCCGCCACCAGCATCAGCGCAAAACTGCTCGACAGCCCCAGCCCAGCCAGTGAGGCCAGCATCCCGGCGTAGGCGATGAACACCGCACGCCCGGCATGCCCGCGGTCCATCATGCGCCCGGTCAGGAACGAGCCTGCTGCGCCGCCAAGGTTGAACAGGATCTGCACCGCACCCGCCTGCGGCCGGCTGTAACCCTGGCCCATCAACAACGACGGCAACCAGTTCAGGAGCATGTACAGCACAGTCAGGGTGAAGAAACACGCCAGCCAGAGCAGCAGCGTGCGGCTGACCTGCCCCGGCCCGAACAGCTGGGTCAGCAACCCCGCATCACCCGCGCTGGCAGCAGGCCGGGCGCGAAACGCCTGGGACTCTTTCAGCCACAGCATCAGCACCAGGGCAATCATGATCGGCGCAATACCGCCCACGTAGAACACCACTCGCCAGTCTTCACCCAACCCGGCCATGCCGATCACCGAAGCGATCGCCCCACCCAGCGGCACGCCGCAGTAGGTCACACTCACCGCCGTGCTGCGCAGGTGCTCCGGCGCAGCCTCGCTGGCCAGGGCGATCAGGATCGGCAGCGCTGCACCAAGCCCCAACCCTGTCACCAGCCGTGCGATCAACAGCGTGCTGTAGCTGTCGGCATGCGCAGTGCCAAGCGAAAAACCACCGAACAGCAATACCGCGACGATCAACACCGCTTTTCGGCCCAGCCTGTCGGCCAGCCAGCCGCCAATGAACGCGCCCGGCAACAGCCCGAGCAACCCGGCGCTGAATACCCAGCCGAGCATCGCCGAGGTCAGCGCGAATTCCTTGGCCATGTGCGGTGCGGCGACGCCGGTGGCCTGAAGGTCCAGGCCCTCAAGCAACGCCACCAGAAAACACAGGCCGATGGTGCGCACCGGCTTGCTTGCAGCTTTGGATGAATGACTCATGTGTGGCCCCTGTTGTTGTTATGGGTCGTGAAGTCAAAGCCTGAATGTGGCACGCAAGGAAACGATTGAAGAATCATCGCCGCCGGCCTCCTTGATGCCAGCGCCAACGTCGTAGTACTTGAGGTCCAGGTCCAGCGTGAGATTGGGTGTGGCCAGCCAACGGGCGTTGGCCCGGTAGATAGTGCCGACATGGCGCCCGGTTCCTCGGGTGTTGGCCAGCATGCTCATGCCCGGCATGTACACCCCGTCCTCTTCGCGTTGCTTCCACACCGCCAGCACGGCCGGCTCGAAACGTACCGTGCGCGAAGGCGAAAACGCGAACGTGGGCCCGACCACGATCAAGTTGCTCAAGGTGGTCAGGCTGGCTTCGCCATACACGCCGTTGCGCGGGAACAGCGGGTCGAACGTACCGACCTTGCCATCGCCTGGCTCGCCATCGCCGCTGGCAACATCGACGCGCAGCCCCAGCCGGGGTTGCCAGGGGTGGGCGAAGGTATAGCCACTGTCACTCGACAGCGCCCAGGCGCGGATCGATGCGCCGCCCAGGTGGCCCCGCTGGCCAGCCAGGTTCCAGCTCCAGTCAAGCGCTTGATAGCGGCCGAACAGGCGAGTGCCGAAGGTGTAGCGCTGCTCGTCGCCGACCTCGCCAGCCAGGCTGCGCGCGTCGGTCTGCAGGCCAAAGCCGAACAGGTCCATGTTCCAGCTGGGGGTCAGCGGCAACGTGCCGTAGAGCCCATAGAACTTCACCGCGTTGTTGCTGCCGTCATCCCAGCTGTCCTCACCGGTTTTCAGTGGCCTGACGGCGAAGGCATCGAGCTTGTAGCCGCGCTTGAGGTTGAGGCTGGCGCGCACGCCATCGAAGCTCAGGCGCAGGTTCGGCGCGTCTCGGTAGGTGACGAAGACTTGATCGCCGTAGGCCATTTCCTGACGACCGACGCGGGTGGTGTACCGGCCTGCGGCAAAGTCATGATTGAAGTCGATGAACGCCTGACGGATTTCGTTGCGGCCTTCGTCGTTGGGCGAATACAGGTCCTTGCCGAAGGCGCGGGTGTTTTCCACCTGCAAGAACGTGCGCAGCCTGTCATCGAACAGGTGCAGATCGGCATGCGCCTGCAAGCGTTGCAGCAGGTAGGAGTCGTCTTTCAGGCCCCGCAAACCGAAGAAGGGTTGGTCCAAGGCATCGGCACGGTAGCGGGCCTCCGCGCCGAGCTGCAGCCAGGCCGACTCGGACAACCGGTGGTAGCGCAGCCCATCGAACGGGTCCCTGGCCTTGGCGGGGTCATCGAGGAAGCGGTAGTCCTCGACCCAGCGCGGCGCGCCGGGCCGGCCTGGCCGGCTCTCTTCCAGCAGGTTCGCAGCATACGTGTACTGGCATAGCGAAAGCAGCACAACGGGCACCCATGCCCGGTTCAACGGCTTGGTCATCAGAAGTTTCCTTTACTTGTTTTTATAAAATTGGATAACTCTGTTAACTATTATTTTTGTTAACCATATTGCCGTCAATGGTTAAATGGCGCCAGCAAGGGGCCTGGGCGCATAAGCGTTCGCTGATCGAACGCTTATGCGCCAACCGCCTGCGCAAACCCGCCCTTGGCCGCTACCATCGACGCTGGGTGGTGCCTAACCTGCGGGTAAGCACCGCCCTTCACCTACCAAAACAACAAGAGCACCTCAATGAACTGCCTAAAATCCCTTGCCGCGCTCGGCCTGCTGATGCTCGGCACCAGCCAAGCCATGGCCGCCCCTATCGTTAAACAACCAAACATTCTGCTCATCGTGGCTGACGACCTCGGGTTCTCTGACCTGTCAGCACTGGGCAGCGAAATTCAGACCCCCAACCTGGACAGCCTGCTGGCCGACGGCCGCCTGATGCTGGACTTTCATGCCGCGCCCAGTTGCTCCCCGACCCGGGCGATGCTGATGTCCGGCAACGACCCGCACCTGGCCGGGTTGGGCATGATGGCCGAGGCACGCAAGCGCCTGCCGCCAGGCACTGAAGTGCGCCCCGGCTACGAGGGTGTGCTGGCAGGCAATGTCGCCACCCTTGCCGAGCTGCTGCACGATGCCGGCTACCGGACCTTCATTTCCGGCAAATGGCATTTGGGCATGCAACCTGCGCAACAGCCGCAGAACCGCGGGTTCGACCAGGCCTACGTGCTGCTCGAAGGCGGCGCCGCGCACTTCAAGCAAGCCAACATGGACTTGCTGCCGAACTACAGCGCAACCTTCCTGCACAACGGTGAGCCCATCGCGCTGCCCAGCGACTTCTACTCGAGCACCTGGTTCACTGACCGCCTGATCGGCGCCATTGACCAGCCCAACCCTGGCAACAAACCGTTCTTCGCCTTCGCCGCCTATACCGCGCCGCATTGGCCGCTGCAGGCACCGGACCAGTACCTGGCGCAATACCGCGGCCGCTATGACCAGGGCTACGAGGCCATCGCCAAACAGCGCCTGGAGCGCCAGCGCAAGGCCGGCCTGGTGCCGGCAGACTTCCCGCTGGACCCACAACTGGAAGGGGTGCCGAGCTGGGCATCGCTCAGCGCCGAGCAGCAACGCCAATCGGCGCGCACCATGGAGGTCTACGCCGCCATGGTCAGCGCCCTGGATGCCGAGGTGGGCAGGCTGGTAGCGCACCTGCGCCAGCGGGGCGAACTGGAAAATACGCTGATCCTGTTCATGTCCGACAATGGCCCGGAGAACGCCTCACGGGTGGACCCGACGTGGATCAGCCAGCACTTCGACAACCGCCTGGACAACTACGGCCGACGCGACTCGTTCCTGATGATCGGCTCGGCCTGGGCGCAGGTCAGCGCCTTGCCCAGCCGCCGCTACAAGATGACCACCTACCAGGGCGGCATCCGCGTGCCGGCCTTTGTCTACTACCCGGCCACGATCAAAGCGGGGCGCAGCGAAGCGCTGGCCAGCGTGCGCGACATCATGCCCACCCTGCTGCAACTGGCCGGTGCGCCAATGCCCGGCATCAAGTACCGCGACCGCGATATCGTGCCGCCGCAGGGCAGTTCGGCACTGGACTACCTGCAAGGCGACGACACGCTCATCCATGCCGGTGACGAAGCTCTGGGCTGGGAAATCAACGGCAGTGCTTCGCTGCGCAAAGGCCCGATGAAGCTGCTGTGGGATGCCACCGACGGCAAACCGGCGTGGCACCTGTACGACCTGCGCAAAGACCCAGGTGAGCACCACGACATCGCCGCTGCGCACCCCGAGCAAGTGGCACAGATGCTGCGCGACTGGAAGGCCTACGCCCAGCGCAGCAATATCCTGATCGATGCCGAAGGCCGCCCCGCCAGCCCTGCCAGAGTGGCGAGCCCGGCGGTGGCCAGCAAGCAATGATCGGGCGTGCAGCCGGCTGCGCACTGCTCGCCGCCGGTTTGCTCGCCATTGGCTACAGCGCCTTGCCGCAAGCGGCGGCCCCGGCGCTGCTGTGTGATGGCTATGGCGGTGTACCCGCACCCCGTGAAGGCCCCTGGCGGGACGGCATGGTGCAACTGCCCGGCGGCAAGTTCAGCTTCGGCTCGGACCGCTACTACGACGAGGAGGGCCCCGCCCACCTGGCGCAAGTGTCGGCGTTCTGGATCGATGTACACCCGGTCACCAATGCCCAGTTCGCGCGCTTCGTCGCGGCGACCGGCTACCTCACCCATGCCGAGCGGGGGATCGACACGGCCGACGACCCCAGCCTGCCCCAGCACCTGCGCGTGCCGGGGGCAATGGTGTTCAAGCAAGGGCCGGATGTGCTGCACCCGGGTTGGCAGTTCGTGCCCGGGGCAAGCTGGCGCCACCCGCAAGGCCCGGGCAGCGACTTGCAAGGGCTGGATAACCACCCGGTGGTGCAAGTGGCACTGGAGGATGCACAAGCATATGCACGCTGGGCCGGGCGCAGGCTGCCCAGCGAGGCCCAGCTGGAATATGCAATGCGCGGCGGCCTGCAGGATGCCGACTTCAGCTGGGGCATGACCGAACTGCCCAAGGGCAAAGCCATGGCCAATACCTGGCAGGGCCAGTTTCCGTACCACAATGCCGCCACCGACGGTTTCACCGGCACTTCGCCGGTGGGCTGTTTCCCGGCCAACGGCTTTGGCCTGTTCGATGCCGGGGGCAATGTCTGGGAGTTGACCCGCACGGGTTACCGCCCAGGCCATGCGCCGCAGCGCGACGCTGGCCTGGACCCGCCCGGGCCAAGCCTGGACGACAGCCACGACCCCGCTGACCCCGGCGTGAAAGTGGCAGTGATCAAGGGCGGTTCGCACCTGTGTTCGGCAGACCGCTGCCTGCGCTACCGGCCTTCGGCGCGGCAACCTCAGCCGGTGTTCATGGCCACTTCACACGTGGGTTTCAGAACGGTGCGGTAATGCTGGGCAACGGGGCAGCGGCCGCCGCCACGGCCGCTACCTGGCGGTCGAAATCGAGCATCAGGTAGTTGCAGAAAAAGCCGATGCTTTCCTGCTTTTGCAGGCGCAGTGGCGCGTCCACCGGCAAGGCCTGCAGGCAACGCTCGGTGCGCGCCCAGGCAAACGCCTGCAACGCCGTGGCACACAGTTGCAGGAAGTCGCCGGCCGCGCGGTACGGGTACTCAGGGTCAGCGGCCGCCTTGGACATAACCTCGGCAAGTAGCCCTTGCAGCACCGCACATACCTTCTGCAGAACCGCAGTTGCCATGCCGGTGCCGGCTTCTTTACGCAGTTCGCCCAGAAGCAGTGCCATGCCCGCCCCGCCGTCACCCAGCACCTTGCGCAGCAGCAGGTCGTTGGCCTGCACCTCGTTGGTGCCCTCGTAGATCATGGCGATGCGGCTGTCGCGCAGCGTTTGCTCGATACTGAACTCGCAGGTGTAGCCATAACCGCCGAACACCTGCAGGGCCTTGCTGGCCAGGGTGAAACCTTGCTCGGTGAAGGCGGCCTTGATGACCGGTGTCAGCAGCGCCGCCAGCGTCGACGCCTTGGCCCGTTGGCCGGGGTCAGTGGCCGCTGCGGCCACATCCAGCCAGTGCGCCGCCCAGTAGCCCAGTGCGCGCATACCTTCGCTGCGCACCCGCAGCTCAAGCAGCACCCGGCGCATGGCGGGGTGCAAGTGAATGGGGTCGGCTTGGCCCTTGGGCTGCCCGGGCGCATTCATCTGCCTACGCGCCATGGCGTATTCCCGGGCGCATTGCCAGGCGGCCTCGGCGTGCGCCAGCCCTTGCAAGCCAACGTGCAGCCGGGCCGAATTCATCATCACGAACATCGCCGCCAGGCCGCCGTGCGCCTGCCCCACCAACCAGCCACTGGCCGCTTCGAAGCGCAATGCACAGGTGGCGCTACCGCGGATACCCAGCTTGTGCTCCAGGCCTTCGCACTGCACCGCATTACGCTGACCGTCTTCCAGCCATTTGGGGACCAGCAGCAGCGACAAACCGCGGCTGCCGGCCGGCGCGCCCGGCAGCCGCGCCAGCACCAGATGCACGATTTGGCGGGTCAGGTCGTGGTCGCCGCCGGAGATGAACAGCTTGTTGCCCGTGATGGCATAACGGCCGTCGCCCAACGGCTCGGCGCGGCAGCGCAACAGGCCCAGGTCGCTGCCGGCTTGGGGCTCGGTCAGGCACATGGTGGGCAGGATCTCGCCACTGACGATACCGGGCAGGTAGCGTGCCTGCAGTTGTTCGCTGGCATGCGCCTGCAGGCATTGATACGCGCCATGGGCGATACCGGTGTACATGGCCCAGGCATGGTTGCTGGCGAAGAGCATTTCCTGCAGCGCAGCGTCGAGCACCAGCGGCAACCCTTGGCCGCCGAACTGCGGGGTACAGGCCAGTGCCGGCCACCCTGCCTCGACATAAGCCCGGTAGGCGGCCGGGAAACCGTGCGGGGTCCGCACCTGCCCCGCCTCCATACGGCAACCCTGGCGATCACCTGTGGCGTTCAGCGGCACCAGCACCTGCTCAGTGAAGCGGGCGGCTTGTTCCAGCACCTGCCACGCCAGTTCCAGGTCCAGGTCGGCATGAGGCGGCATTGCCTGCCAGGCCTTATCAGCCTGGAGCCAATGTTGCAGCACGAATTGCATGTCCAGCAGGGGGGCCTTCCAGGCCATGGAACACCTCTTGTTCAGGCAGTGAAACGGGGGTTTTCGATGAGCAGCGCCATGCCTTGGCCGCCGCCTATGCACGCAGCAGCCACCCCATAGCGCAGGTTGCCCTGCTGCAGTTGCCGGGCCAGTGTGTGCACCAGCCGCAACCCGGTGGCGGCCAGCGGGTGCCCGAGGGCAATGGCGCCGCCGTGAACGTTGAGCTTTGCCACATCGAGCCGTAGCGCCTGGGCCACCGCCACCACCTGCGCGGCTTGCGCTTCGTTGATTTCGAAGCGGTCTATCTGGTCTGCGCGCAAGCCGCTGCGGCGCAGTAGCAGCTCGATGGCCGGCACCGGCCCGATGCCCATGGTGTGCGGCGATACGCCCACCGCCGTGGCCATCAACAGTTTCGCCAGGGGCGGTCGCGTGCAACTGGCGTAGGGCGCCACCACTGCCGCCGCCGCCCCATCGGCCACCGCGCAACTGTTGCCTGCGGTTTGTACCCCACCAGGGTGCACGGTACGCAGCCGCGCCAGCGCTGCAGCATCGGTGGGCCGTGGGTGGCTGTCGCGGCTCACTTCGGCGAGCCCGCGTGGCAGTTCGATAGCGCGTGGCTGGTAGCCGTCGGCGAAGAAGCTTTCGCTGCTGATGCTGACGATTTCCTCAGCGAACCAACCCGCCCGCTGGGCCTGTAAAGCGCGCTGATGGCTGCGCAAGGCCCAGGCATCCACGGTTTCCCGCGCCAGGCCATGCTCACGGGCCAGGTTGTCTGCGGTGCCGATCATGTCCACATCGGCAGCCGGGTCGTACAACGCCTCCCAGAGGAAGTCCTTGAACCCGACCGGCGCCCCCAGGCGGAAGCCGCCCCGGTGTTCATAGGCCGCGATCGGGTTGCGTGACATGGATTCGGCACCTACGCACAACACCTGCGGCGCCCCGCTGCGCAGTTGCTCGGCAGCCTGGCGCAACAGCTCGAGCCCCGTGCCACAGATGCGCTGTACCGCCAAGGCCGGCACAGCCAGCGGCACGCCACAGTAAAGGCCGACATGCCTTGGCAGGAAATAGGCATCGAAGCTGGCCTGGGCCATGCTGCCGGCCAGCACGCTGCCCACGGCCTGCGGATCGCTACCGGCACGCGCCAGCACCGCCCGCCCGGCCTTGATGGCCAGGTCAATGGGTGAAACGGTTGCCAGCGCACCCCCAAGGTCAACCCAAGGGGTGCGCACCATATCGACGATGGCAACGTCGTCGAACACGGTGCACAGCCCGCCGCTCATGGCCGCGCCTGTGCGTGCAACTGGCCCGGGGCTTCGCGCCGATACAGCGCCTCGACCAGGGCAGCACGCCGCTGCAACACCGCACGCTGGTTGATCGAGCCCTTGTCGGTGATTTCGCCCGCGTCGATCGAGGGCGGCTCTTCGAGCAGGGCCAGCCATTCGATGCGGCTGGCGTTGCCTTGGGCGTCCCGGTTCAGGTGCGTCAGCCAATTGGCAAACCACTGGCGCACCGCGTCGCTGCCCAGCACCTGGGCGTCGCTGGCCTCTGCCCCAAGCCCCGCCAATTGCCGGCACTCGGGTAGCCGCGGAAACACCAGCATGCCCAGGCACTCGCGATCGGGCGCCGCGACCACGACGTCCTGCACATAGGGCGAGCCTTCCAGCACCGCACGGTTGCGCAGTGGCCCGACACTGACGAATACACCCGACGACAGCTTGAAGTCCTCGGCGATGCGGCCGTCGAACATCAGGCCCTGCTCCGGCTGTTGCGGATCGGCGAGTTTCAGGGCATCGCCCGAGCAGTAGAAGCCCTCCTCGTCGAACACCTCGGCGGTCTGCTGCGGCGAGCGCCAGTAGCCCGGCATGATATGCGGGCCGCGAAACCGCGCTTCGAGCTTGTCGGCCTGAGGCACCAGCTTCACTTCACAACCTGGTGCCGGCAAGCCGACGTAGCCGGCCATCGACAGCGGCCCGGTGGTAAAGGTGCAGGACGGCGCCGCCTCGGTCATGCCCAGGCCCGCCATCATGCGGATACGCTCGCCGCAGTGCTGCTCGGCGATACGGTCCAGGCGGTCCCAAACGCTTTGCGAAAGACCCGCTGCGGCAAAGAAGAACAGCTTCATGCGGGCGAAGAACACCTCGCGCAGCTGGGGGTCCTGCTCCAGCGCCTTGGCCAGCTCTTCCCAACCCCTGGGTACGGTGAGGTAGGCCGTGGGCGAAATCTCGCGCAGGTTGCGCAAGGTTTCCGCGAAGCCTTGCGGGGTCGGCTTGCCGGCGTCCAGATAGAAACTGCCGCCGTTGTACAGGACGATGCCCAGGTTGTGGCTGCCGCCGAAGGTGTGGTTCCAGGGCAGCCAGTCGACCAGCACCGGCGGCTCTTCGGCAAACACCGGGAAGGTCTGCAGCAGCATCTGCTGGTTGGCGCAGAGCATGCGCTGGGTGGTGATCACCGCCTTGGGCAGCTTGGTGGAACCCGAGGTGAACAGGAATTTGGCAATGGTATCGGGCCCGGTGGCGGCGAACGCAGCGTCTGCCGGCGCCAGGTCACGGGGCTGCAGCAGGCTGGCAAAACTGAAATGGCGGCGGCGTGGCGGCTGGCCATGCACGCTGACCACCGGCACCGATTCATCCAGCACGGCATCGAAGGCACGCTGGAACGGCTGGCTGTCGGTGGCGAACACCAGGCCAGGGGTTAGCACCTCGCAAACGTGGCGCAGCTTGGCGAAGTCCTGCGACAGCAGTGCGTAGGCAGGCGACACTGGGCAGTAAGGAATGCCGGCATACATGGCCCCCAGAGCAAGCTGCAGGTGCTCGATGTCATTGCCGGAAAACAGTACCAGCGGCCGTTCGGCGCCAAGGCCGAACCCCAGCAAGTGGGCAGCGATGGTACGTACCTGGTCGAGCATCTGCGCATAGCTGACTTCACGCCAGCCACCGCTGGGCTCGCGCGCGGCGATGAAGGTGGTGTGCGGGCGCACGCGCGCCCAGTGCAGCAGGCGGTCGAGCAGGCGCGCCGGCAAAGGCGCCAACGGCTCCAGCGGCAGCATGCGCAGCACACCGTCGGTGTCACTGACCTGCACTTGTGGGTGCCCAATGGACACCTGCCGGTAGCGCGGCGGTTGGCCAGGGTCGCATGACCGCAGGCGGGGTTGGGTATTCACGCAGGTTGCTCCTTGTTCTTGTTGTACAGGCTGCCGCCGCCGGGCATTGCCCGGGGCGGCCCATTGCGTGTTGCTCAGATGGGGTAATGCCGGGGGCCCTGTTGCAGGGTGACCCAGCGCAACTGGGTGAACTGGTCGATGGCCGTGCGGCTGCCGAAGCTGCCATAGCCGCTGGCCTTCACCCCGCCGAAGGGCATTTGCGCTTCATCGTGCACGGTCGGCCCGTTGATGTGGCAGATACCCGATTCCACGCGCTGGGCCAGGGCCAGCGCCCGGCCGGTGTCCCGGCTGAAAATGGCTGAAGACAGGCCAAACTCCGAATCGTTGGCCAGTTGCAGCAAGGCCTCGTCACCTTCGGCGCGCAGCACTACAGCCACCGGCCCGAACGACTCTTCGCGGTACAGGCGCATGCTGCTGTCGACATGGTCGAGCAAGGTCGGCTGCAGGATGCTGCCGTCCAGCTGGCCGCCGCAGACCAGGCGAGCGCCCTTGGCCACGGCATCGTCGATCAGCGCCTTGATGCGTTCGCCCGCCGCACTGCTGACCAGCGAACCGAGCACCGAGTCGCTGGCCTGGGGGTCGCCGGCGCGAAGCCCGCTGACCTTGACTGCCAACTTGTCGACGAAGGTATCGGCAATGCGGCTATCGGCCAGCAAGCGCTCGGTGGACATGCAGATCTGGCCCTGGTTGAAGTAGGCGCCAAAGGCCGCCGCTTCGACCGCGGCGTCCAGGTCGGCGTCGTGCAGCACCAGCAACGGCGCCTTGCCGCCCAACTCCAGCAAGGCCGGTTTCAGGTGGCGTGCGGCCAACTCGCCGACGATGCGCCCTACCTGGGTAGAGCCGGTAAAATTCACCCGCCGCACAGCGGGGTTGGCAATCAGGCGTTCGACCACCGCTGGCGCATCCTCCGGGGCGTTGCTGATGACGTTGACCACGCCATCGCCCAGCCCCGCATCCTGAAGCACCTGGCCGATCAACCGGTGCACGGCCGGGCTCTGCTCCGACGCCTTCAGCACGACGGTATTGCCGCACGCCAGGGGCATGGCGATGGCGCGCGTGGCCAGAATGACCGGGGCATTCCAGGGCGCGATACCCAGCACCACCCCGCACGGTGCGCGCAAGGCCATGGCGAAACTGCCAGGCACATCGGAAGGGATCACCTCGCCGGTGACCTGCGTGGTCATGGCAGCGGCTTCACGCAGCATGTTGGCCGCCAGCTTCACATTGAAGCCGTACCAGTTGGCCATCGCCCCGGTTTCACCGGCCGCAGCGATGAACTCGCCGGCGCGCGCCTGCAGCAGGTCTGCGCCGGCCAGCAGGCGGCCACGTCGCTCACTGGGCGCCAGTGCTGCCCACGCCGGGAATGCCGCGCTGGCGGCTGCCACGGCAGCATCGGCATCGGCCAGCGAAGCCGCGGCCACCTGCGATACCACTTCACCACTGACCGGGTTGCGTCGCTCGAAGGTTCGTCCATCGCTGGCGGGGCACGACCGCCCGCCAATCAGCAAAGGCACCTGCAACATGCTCATTCCTCTTGTTGTATTCATGGGCACTATTCACGGGCTGCCGCCAGGGGCGGCGCGGCCCGCTGGCACTCAACGCTTGTAAGCCTGCAGGCCTGGCTTGATGCTCTTGTCGTCGAGGAACTGCTTCATGCCCTGCTCGCGCCCCCCTTCGGTGTCCAGCAGGCGGGACTGGTCGAGCTTGGCGTACAGGTAGTCTTCGTTCTGCTCCCAGGTCAGCTCGCGGCAACGCTTGAAGCCGTTCTTGGCGGCACGCAGCACCACCGGGTTTTTCTCCAGCAGGTTCAGCGCCAGTTCGCGGGTGGTTTCGCGCAGTTGCGCCAACGGCACGCTTTCGTTCACCAGGCCCATTTCGGCCGCCTTTGCCCCACCGAAGGTCTTGCCGGTCATGATGTAGTACAGCGACTGACGGTGGCCCACGGTGTCGGCCATGGCCTTGCTGACCAGGTTGCCGGGTGGGATGCCCCAGTTGATTTCCGACAGGCCGAACGTGGCTTCGTCGGCACAGATGGCCAGGTCGCAGGCCACCAGCGGGCTGAAACCGCCGCCGAAACACCAGCCGTTGACCATGGCGATGGTCGGTTTGGCGTACATGCGCAGCAGCTTCCACTGCCACTGCGATGCATCGCGGCGGATTTTTTCCTGAAGGATTTCCGGCCCGGCGTCCACCTCGCGGAAGTACTCCTTGAGGTCCATGCCGGCCGTCCACGATTCCCCGGCACCGGTCAGGACCAGTACGCCAGCCTCGGCGTCCTGCTCCAGGGTTTCCAGCACGTCGATCATTTCCCGGTTCAGGGTGGGGCTCATGGCGTTGCGTTTTTCTGGCCGATTGAGGGTGACCCAGGCAATGCCCGACTCCAGCTCGACTTTCACGGTAGCCCAACGGCCTGCGTATTTGCTCATGGTTCTGCACTCTTGTTGTTCGGGGTGATGCCCTCAAGCTAAGGGAGTAAATTAGTTATGTCAATTAACTATTATGAAAATTATCCTTTGCAGCACCTCAGCCCCCGCTCTTTTTCACCAGCCCTCCTCTAGCCGGATCCTGCCAAGGCAGGCAAACTAGGTAACTTTATTACCCATGCCCCAGGAGCCATTCACCCGATGGGAAGGTCTGCCCGCACCACCGATACCGCTGCCACCGCCGTTGCCGGGGCGGATGTCGTGCTTGAAGACTTGATCGGTTATGCCCTTCGCCGTGCCCAGTTGAAGCTGTTTCAGAACTTTATCGGCCGGCTGGCTGCCCATGACCTGCGCCCGGCGCAGTTTTCGGCACTGGCGGTGATCGAGCAGAACCCAGGGCTGATGCAGGCGGACCTGGCCCGCTCGCTGGCCATCGAGCCACCCCAGGTGGTACCGCTGTTGAACAAGCTGGAGGAACGCGCCCTGGCCGTACGGGTGCGCTGCAAACCGGACAAGCGCTCGTACGGGATTTTTCTCAGCAAGGCTGGTGAAGTACTGCTCAAGGAGTTGAAGCAGATCGCCAGCGACAGCGACCGGGAAGCTACCGCGGCACTGAATGACGAGGAGCGCGAGCAATTACTGCGCTTGTTGACCAGGATCTACCAGGCGTAAAACCTGTGAGCCGCGCTATCGCGGTGCTGCTGCCGGTAGCGCATGATCTGCAATGACCCGGTGTACTCATTGGGAGTACCCGCAGTGCCGAGGGAGCCACATGCACCTGATCCCTGGATTGACCGGGCAAGCCAACGCCCTGATAGGCGGCGCCAGCCAAGGCATCGGCCTGGCACTGTGCCAGGCCTTGCTGGCCCGCGACGATATCGACCTGGTGTGGGCGGTATCGCGCAGCGCCAGCCGTAGCAGCGCATTGCTTGCGCTGACGGCCGCACACGGCCAACGCCTGAGGCTGGTGGATTGCGATGCACGCGACGAGGCGGCCCTTGCTGCGCTGGCCTGCACGGTCAGCGCTGGCTGCAAGCACCTGCACCTGGTGGTGAGCACGCTGGGCATTCTGCACCAGCAAGGCGCCAAGGCGGAAAAATCCCTGGCCCAGCTGGACCTGGCCGGGTTGCAGGCCAGCTTCGTGACCAATGCCTTCGCCCCTATTCTACTGCTCAAGCACCTGCTACCCCTGCTGCGCCACCAGCCGGCCACCTTTGCCGCGTTGTCGGCGCGGGTGGGGTCGATCGGCGACAACCGCCTGGGCGGCTGGTACAGCTACCGCGCGAGCAAGGCGGCGCTGAACCAGCTGTTGCACACGGCAAGTATCGAGCTGCAACGCCTGAACCCGGCGGCTACGGTATTGGCGCTGCACCCCGGCACCACCGATACCGCGCTGTCGCGGCCGTTCCAAAGCAATGTGCCGCCGGGCAAGTTGTTCGAGCCGGCGTTTGCCGCCCAGTGCGTGATCGACCAGGTAGGCCGGACAGGCCCAGCCGACAGTGGCAGCTTCTGGGGGTGGGACGGCCAGCGGATCCCGTGGTGAGCCGCTTCGCGCCGCAGGCCCGGCCCGCGCGGCATGACCTTGCAGGCACGCCACAGCCTTGACCCCAGCCCTTGCGCCGCCGCATGCTCGCAGGCTTGCCCCCACGCACAAGGAACGATTGCATGCTGCTGCAGCCCCTGGCCACCCACACCGAGCTGGGCCTGGGCCCATTCGCGCAATGACGCTGTTGTACCTGAAGCTAATCGTCACCCCTTTGCTGATGTGGGCCATTTCCCTGGCGTCGCGCCGATGGGGCGGCCTGCTGGGCGGGCTGTTGTCCGGCATGCCCATTACCTCGGCACTGGTCATGACCTTCCTGTGCCTGGAACAGGGCAGCACCTTTGCTGTAGCTGCAGTGCCTGGCGCACTGGGCGGCCTGGTGGCGGTGCAGGCGACGTACTGCTGCTTCATGTGGAGCACCCGCCGGGCAGCGCTGGTACCCGCCGTGCTGCTGGCGTTGCTGGCTTACGGCCTGGTGGCTTACGCATTTACCCACTGGGGCAACCTGCACCTGTCGGTGGCCGTAGCGCTGGTTCTGATCGGGGTACTGATACGCGCCAGTGGCCGCGAGCCCAGCCCGGACGTGCTGGCCCGCCCCAAGCACCGATACTGGGAAATACCGCTGCGCATGGTGGCGGCGACCAGCCTGCTGATGCTGACCACAAGCCTGGCCGACTGGCTGGGCCCGGCAACCAGCGGCATGCTGGCACCGATACCGGTAATCGCATGGCCGCTGGTCGTGTTTGCCTACGTACAGAATGGCCGGCCCGGGATGGCCGCGATGGTGCGGGGCAATGCGATTGGCGCGGTGGGGGTGATCGCGTTCTACCTGGTATTGGCAGCACTGCTGCAAGCCTGGGGCGCCGCGGCTGCCATCGGCCTGGCAATCGCCAGTGCGGTGGTGCTGACCCTAGGGCTGGCCGCCGCATTACGGCGGCGCTGAAGTTCAGCCTGCCACGCCAAGGGGTGGCGGGCTCACCCGGTGGGCTTCGTCACGCCACGTCGATCTGGGTCAGCCCCATTACCTTGGCCTGGGCCAGGATTTCTTGCGGGCTGGCATCAGCGGGCGGCATCAGCAAACTGTTCTCGCCGTCGCCGAAGTGCAGCACCATCAGGTGCAGCGCTGCCTGGTGCAGGGCAAGCTCGGGCTGTTCGAGTTCGAAGGTGTGTGTGCAAGGCTGGCCATTGAGTTGATAGCGGACCGTGTAGGCGTGCATAAGAACCTCTTGATTGAACAAGGACTCAATACCTGACCGGTCGGGCAGAAAATAATTCAGGTAAATAGCGGCCGCCTGGCCCATTGGGCCAAACGACCACCAGGTTGGCACTGCCCTGCGATTACTCGGCGCCCGGCGGAATGCCGTCCTTGTTCTTGTCTTTCAACCGGGCCTTCTCCTCTTCCGTGGAATGGGCTGGCACTTGGGTTTGCTGGTCTTTCTGCTGCTCGGCCATGGGCATGTCCTCTTCGATGGTGGCTGAACGATTACCGGCACTCGTCACGGTTGCTGGCGCTGCATCGTTTTGCGGTGCAAGCCGATGAATGGCGCCTCGGCAGGGTCGATGCGGTCCATTTCGGCCGCGATCCGGTGCCAGTAGGGATACTGGGGCGCGATCCGCGTGGCCTGTTCCATCTGCTCCAGGTCTTCTGGCAAGAGCACCAGCTCGGTCGCCTGCAAATTGTCATGCAGTTGCTCGAAGCTGCGCCCCGCCGTGATCACGCTGGTGATGCCTGGGCGGTCCTTGAGCCAGGCCAGGCATACCCGTGCCGGCGAGCAGCCATGGCGCTGGCCGATGGTGATCAAGGCTTCGATGATGTCATAGGCCCGCTCGCGATCATGCACGTAGGGTTCTGGCCAGTCATTGCCCTGGCGGGTGCCCTTGGGGGTCTGCTGGCCGCGCCGCACCTTGCCGGTCAGCAACCCCTCGCCCAAGGGCCCCCACACCAACGTTGCAACCCCTTGGTCGATGGCCATGGGCAGCAATTCGTACTCGGCTTCGCGCGCCTCCGGGGTGTAGTAGATTTGCTGCGAGACCGGCTGCTGCCAGCCATTCACGCGCGCGCTGCCGAGGGTTTTCATCATTTGCCAGGCGGTGTAGTTGGACGTGCCGAAGTAGCGGATCTTCCCGCTCTGCACCAAGTGGTCCAAGGCCGCCAGGGTTTCCTCCACCGGCGTCACGCCATCCCAGTTGTGTACCTGGTACAGGTCGATATGGTCGGTACCCAGGCGCTTGAGGCTGGCCTCGCAGGCGCGAATCAAGTGGTAACGCGACGCCCCGCTGTCGTTGGGGTTGTCGCCCATCGGGCTGCGCGCCTTGGTCGCGAGGATGATCGACTGGCGCCGCTGGGCCAGCGCCTGGCCAACGATTTCTTCGGCAAGGCCGTGCGAGTACAAGTCGGCCGTGTCCACCATATTGACGCCGGCATCGAAGGCCATGTCGAACATGCGCCGTGCCTGGTCGACATCAACGCTACCGGTTTTTTCGAATGCGCCACGCCCGCCGAACGGGACCGTGCCAACCACCAGTTCCGAAACCAGCAGGCCAGTGTTGCCGAGTGCGCGGTATTTCATGGGCTACCTCCATTGCATAAGACATGCAATACCGACGGCCCATGGTGCTGAAACGTTCAATCAGGTTGGCCGAACCCGGCTGGGCAAGCGACCACGCGCCAGGCCAGCCTGGTATTCAGAACACCGACCAGCCAATGCGTGCGCTCAGCAACTCCAGCGCGGCCATGCCGGCCAGCGAGTTGCCCGCCGCGTTCAGCTCCGGCGACCACACGCACACGCTGAACTGCCCCGGTACGATGGCGACGATGCCGCCGCCCACGCCACTCTTGCCCGGCAACCCTACCCGGTAGGCGAAGTTGCCTGCCTCGTCATACAGGCCACTGGTGGCCATGATCGAGTTCACCTGCTGGGTCTGGCGACGGCTGAGGATTTGCTGACCGCTGTGCTTGCAAAAGCCGTCGTTGGCCAGAAAGCAGAATGCCCGCGCCAGGTCCAGGCAGTTCATGCGCAGTGCGCAGTAGCTGAAGTAACTGCGCAGCACCGTTTCCACCTCGTTGTGGAAGTTGCCAAACGACTGCATCAGGTAAGCCATGGCCGCATTGCGCGCGCGGAACTGATACTCCGAATCGGCGACGCGGGTGTCGATCTGGATGTGCGGGTTACCGGACAGGCGCCGGACGAAATCGCGCATCGACAAGGTTGGCGCAGCGAAGCGCGACTGGTTGATGTCGCAGATGACCAAGGCCCCCGCGTTGATGAACGGATTGCGCGGGCGCCCGCGCTCGAACTCCAACTGCACCAGCGAGTTGAATGGCTGGCCGGACGGCTCATGGCCAAGCCGCTCCCAGATCGCTTCACCCGAATGGCCTATCGCCTGAACCAGGCTGAACACCTTGGAAATGCTCTGCACCGAGAACGGTTCCAGGGCGTCGCCTGCACAGTAGTGACTGCCATCGTTGCTGTAGACGGCGATGCCCAGTTGCTGGGCAGGCACGTCGGCCAGCGCAGGAATGTAATCGGCTACTTTGCCCGTGCCGATCAAAGGGCGTACTTGTTCAAGGATCTCGTTCAACAGCGTTTGCATGGCGGGCCCTGGTTCAGTCCCCCTCGACGACGGCGGGGGTCGCATTCTTGACGCCGAGTGCGTGAAGGAAATCACACATTTGGCAACAAACTCCCCCGTCGGCGCCGTACGGCCTTCAAGGCCTGGGCTGCCGCCATGCTCAAGCCTGTATCAGCTCAATGCCTCACGGCTGTGCTGGCCGTCGACCAAGCGCTGCAGCCCCAGCGGGTTGGCATTTTTCAGCGCATCGGGCAGCAGCGCATCGGGGTAGTCCTGGAAGCACACCGGGCGCAGGAAGCGGTCGATGGCCAAGGTGCCGACCGAGGTGCCACGGGCATCGGAGGTGGCCGGATAGGGCCCACCATGCACCATCGCTTCGCACACTTCGACCCCGGTGGGGTAACCGTTGAGCAGCAGGCGCCCTGCCTTGCGCTGCAGCAGCGGCACCAGCGTGGCGAACTGCTGGAGGTCTTGCGGCTCGGCAATCAGGGTGGCGGTGAGCTGCCCGTGCAACGCTTGCACGGCGCGGCGCAGCTCGGCTTCGTCGGCGACTTCGACCAGCACCGTGGCAGGCCCGAACACTTCTTCCTGCAGCAGTTCGTCACCGTTTAACAGCAGGCTCGCATCGGCCTGGAACAGCTGCGCCCGGGCCTGGTCGCCAACCTGCTCGGCACCGGCCAGGTGGCGCACGCCTGGGTGCTGGTGCAGGCGCTGCACGCCACTGGCATAGCTGCGCAAGGTGCCGGTATTGAGCATGGTTTGCGCGGGCTGGTCGGCCAATTGCGCAGCCAGCGCCGCAGTGAAGGCGGTGAATGCCTCACCGGCAATGCCAATGACCAGCCCGGGGTTGGTGCAGAACTGCCCGCAGCCCAGCACCACCGAAGCCGCCAGCGCCTCGGCCACCTGCCCGCCGCGCGCGCGCAACGCGCTGGGCAAGACCAGCACGGGGTTGATGCTGCTCATTTCGGCGAACACCGGAATCGGCTGCGGGCGTGCTGCCGCCAGGTCACACAGGGCGCGCCCGCCCTTGAGCGAACCGGTGAACCCCACCGCCTGGATGGCCGGGTGGCGCACCAACGCTTCACCCACACCGCTACCGTAGACCATGTTGAACACCCCGGCAGGCATGCCGGTCGCCTGCGCCGCCCGCTCGATAGCCTCGCCCACCTGCGCTGCCGTGGCCATATGGCCGCTATGCGCCTTGACCACCACCGGGCAGCCAGCGGCCAGCGCTGCTGCGGTGTCGCCGCCGGCAGTGGAGAACGCCAGGGGGAAGTTGCTGGCACCGAACACGGCTACCGGCCCTACGCCGGTGCGGTACTGGCGCAAGTCCGGGCGTGGCAGTGGCTGCCGGTGTGGCTGGGCGCGGTCGATGCGCGCCGCCAGGTAATCGCCGCGGCGCAGTACCTTGGCGAACAGGCGCAGCTGATTGCTGGTTCGGCCGCGCTCGCCCTGGATGCGCGCAGCAGGCAAGGCCGTTTCGCGGCACACCGTGGCGATGAAGCTATCGCCCAACGCGTCCAGCTGGTCGGCAATGGCATCGAGAAACTGCGCGCGACGCTCGGGCGCCATGCCGTTGTATTCGACGAATGCCGCTTCGGCGGCCTCGGCAGCGGCGGCCACCTCGCCAGGGGTGGCCTGGGTGAAGACCCCCGGCAAGGCTTCGCCGGTGCGCGCATCGAGGCTTTGCAGGTGAACGCTGCCAGCAGCGCTGCGCTGGCCGCCAATGAAGTTGCTTGCAGACATGGTTGACTCCTGTAACAAGAAAGAAGGCCTGGCCCTCACAGGCTTTTCACCAGCCCCGGGCGAACCTGCCCGGGCGCTGCGGCAATGCCGTTGCGCAGCGGCTGGCCAAAGGCGTCGAGGCTGATTTCGAAGGTATCGCCCGGTCGGGCCTGGATGCCGTCGGCGAACGACAGTGTGGCGGTGCCGAAATAGTGCACATGCACATCGCCAGGGCGCAGGAACTGGCTGTATTTGAAGTGGTGGTACTCCAGGTTCTCGAAGCTGTGGCACATGTTCTGCTCGCCGGACAGGAACGGCTTGCTCCACAGCACCTGGCCATCGCGCAGAATGCGGCTGGTGCCTTCGAGGTGCGCTGGCAACGCTCCCAGGCGAAGCTCCGGGCCGAAACTGCAGGCGCGCAGCTTGGAATGCGCCAGGTACAGGTAGTTGCGCCGCTCCAGCACATGGTCGGAAAACTCGTTGCCCAAGGCGTAGCCAAGCCGGTACGGGGTATTGCCCGGGCCGATCAGGTACAGCCCGACCAGCTCAGGCTCCTCGCCGGCGTCTTCGGCAAAGGCCGGCAGCGGCAGGTCGGCGCCGGGGCGCACCACGATCGCGCCGTCGCCCTTGTAGAACCACTCCGGCTGCGCACCCTCCTCACCCGCTGGCGGCCGCCCGCCCGCCAGGCCCCACTGGAACATGCGCATGCTATCGGTCAAGGAACCTTCGGCCTGTTGCTGGTGCATTTTGTCGCGGGTGGCGGCGCTGCCCAGGTGGGTCAGCCCGGTGCCGGTGACCAGGCAGTGCGCCGGGTCCGGATGGTCCAAAGGTGGCAGCACACGGCCCTGGGCCAGCAAGGCCAGGTAGTCGTGCCGCTCACCCAGCCCAGCGGCCCGGACTTCACTGGCCAGATCGCGGCCGGCGGCAATGGCCTGCAAGGCCAGCTCACGGGTGCTGCTGACGCCCCGCACTTCAAGGGCGTACTCGCCTTCCACCACGCCCACATGGCGCGCGCCGGCGGCGCTTTCGAATTGAATCAGTCGCATAGTTGATGTGCTCGCTTGTCGGTTGCAAAGTTCAGCGGGCGCCTTCGGCGGCCCGCGTGGAAGCCAGGCGTTGGCGACGCTCCAGGCGGTTGTAGACGACGCCGGTGAGCAGCACGCCGAACAGCATCACCAGGGCAAGGAAATACAGCCCCGAAGACAACTGCCCGGTGTGCTCCTTGAGCGCGCCGATACCGAACGGCCCCAGGTAGCCGCCAAGGTTGCCGATAGAGTTGATCAGGGCGATGCCTGCGGCTGCGCTGGCACCTGAAAAGAACCGCCCAGGCAGCGTCCAGAAGATGGCCGTGCAGGAAAACAGGGCAAACGCCACCACGCACAGCGCGGCCAACTGCAGCACCGGCACCGTCAGCCAGGCACTGAGGAACAGGCCTATGGCGCCCAGCGCACACAGCAGGCCCAGGTGCCCGTAGCGGTCGTTGAGGCGGTCAGAGCTGCGGGGCATGATCAACAGGCCGATGATGCCGAACAGGTACGGCACCGCCGAAACGAAACCCGTGACCAGATCGCTACCGCCAAACTGGTGGATCAGCGTTGGCAGCCACAAGCCGAGGCCGTAGATGCTCAAGGTGACCGGCAGGTAGAACAGCGCCAGCAACAGCACGCGGCCGTCCTTGAGCGCATGCAGCGGGTTGCCATGGCGGGTCTGGCCAAAATCACGCAGGTCGTTGGCCAGTTGCTCCTGTAGCCAACTGCGTTGTGCCTCGCTGAGCCAGCGCACCTGGGCAGGCCCGTCCGGCAGCAGGCGCAAGGTAGGCCAGGCGAGCAGCACCGCCGGGGTGCCGATGCAGATGAACAGCCACTGCCAGCCATGCAGGCCGTAGCTGCCCTCCAGCCCCAGCAGCGCGCCGGAAAGCGGCCCGGTGATCAGCATGGCCAGGGGCTGCGAGAGGATGAAAAAGCCCAGGATCTTGCCGCGATGCCGCACCGGGTACCACTGGGTTATGTAGTACAGCACCCCCGGAAAGAAACCCGCCTCGGCGGCGCCGAGCAAGAAGCGCATCACGTAGAAGCCATTGGGCCCGGTCACGAAGGCCATGCCGATGGTGATTGCACCCCACGTCACCAGGATGCGGGCGAACCAGCGCCGCGCGCCAAAGCGGTCGAGCAGCAGGTTGCTCGGCACTTCGAACAGAAAATAGCCGATGAAGAACAGCCCGGCACCCAGGCCATAGGCCGCGTCACCCAGGCCGATGTCGGCGCCCATGTGCAGCTTGGCAAAGCCCACCGCCGAACGATCGACGTAGGCCACCAGGTAAAGCAGAACCAGAAAAGGGATGAGTTTCAGTGTGATCAGGCGGACAAGCCGCTGCTCCTGAATCATGGCGATGTCTCCAATTGTTCTTGTAATGAGCACAGCACCCGGCCGGGGCTTTTTGGCAGACCGCTAACCTGGCGACAGGATAATATAGTAATACTATTTGCAGCGACAAGCCTTCACATACGCGATTTCACGCAGTACAGTTAGGCGATAAACGACAAATAGTAATACTAATAAGGTCTCCCGATATGTCTGACGCCAAACGCCCCCTGCGCTCTGCCCAATGGTTCGGAACCGCCGACAAGAACGGCTTCATGTACCGCAGCTGGATGAAGAACCAGGGCATTCCGGACCATGAATTCCAGGGCAAGCCGATCATCGGCATCTGCAACACCTGGTCGGAGTTGACGCCGTGTAACGCGCATTTCCGCAAAATTGCCGAGCATGTGAAAAAGGGCGTGCTGGAGGCTGGCGGCTTCCCGGTGGAGTTCCCGGTGTTTTCCAGCGGCGAGTCCAACCTGCGCCCCACCGCCATGCTCACCCGCAACCTGGCGAGCATGGATGTGGAGGAAGCGATCCGCGGTAACCCGGTGGACGCCGTAGTGCTGCTGACAGGCTGCGACAAGACCACCCCGGCGCTGCTGATGGGCGCTGCCAGCTGCGACGTGCCGGCGATCGTGGTGACCGGCGGGCCGATGCTCAACGGCAAGCACAAGGGCAAGGACATTGGCGCCGGCACCATCGTCTGGCAGATGCACGAGGCCTACAAGGCCGGCCAGATCGACCTCAACGAGTTCCTTTCTGCCGAAGCTGGCATGTCGCGCTCGGCGGGCACCTGCAACACCATGGGCACCGCCTCGACCATGGCCTGCATGGCAGAAGCGCTGGGCACCTCCCTGCCCCACAATGCCGCCATCCCGGCAGTGGATGCCCGCCGCTATGTCCTTGCCCACCTTTCCGGCATGCGCATTGTCGATATGGTTCGCGAAGACCTGCGCCTGTCGAAAATCCTCACCCGCGAAGCCTTCGAGAATGCGATTCGCGTCAACGCCGCCATCGGCGGCTCGACCAACGCCGTTATCCACCTGAAGGCGATTGCCGGGCGCATTGGCGTAGACCTGCAACTGGAAGACTGGACCCGCGTTGGCCGCGGGACACCGACCTTGGTCGACCTGCAGCCATCGGGCCGCTTCCTGATGGAAGAGTTCTATTACGCCGGTGGCTTGCCCGCGGTCATCCGTCGCCTGGGCGAACATGGCCTGCTGCCCAACCCCGGCGCGTTGACGGCCAACGGCAACAGCCTGTGGGCCAACTGCCAGGCCGCGCCGTTATATGACGAAGCAGTGATACGCCCGCTGGCCAACCCACTGGTGGCCGATGGCGGTATCTGCATCTTGCGTGGCAACCTGGCGCCCAAGGGCGCGGTGCTCAAACCGTCAGCCGCCACCCCGGCGCTGATGCAGCACCGTGGCCGCGCCGTGGTGTTCGAAAACTTCGAAGACTACAAGGCCCGCATCAATGACCCTGAACTGGATGTAGACGCCAATTCGGTACTGGTGATGAAGTACTGCGGGCCCAAGGGCTACCCGGGCATGGCCGAAGTCGGCAACATGGGCCTGCCGGCGAAGTTGCTGGCCCAGGGCGTAACCGACATGGTGCGTATTTCGGACGCACGCATGAGCGGCACTGCCTACGGCACCGTGGTACTCCATGTGGCGCCCGAGGCCGCAGCAGGCGGGCCATTGGCCGCAGTGCGGGAAGGTGACTGGATCGAACTGGACTGCAAGGAGGGCCGGCTGCACCTGGATATCAGCGCCGAGGAACTGGCCGGCCGGCTGGCCGACCTGCAAGCCCCGCCGCAGTTGATCACCGGCGGGTATGCCAAGCTGTACCTGGACCATGTGATGCAGGCCGATGAAGGCTGCGATTTCGACTTCCTGGTGGGCTGCCGAGGGGCAGCGGTGCCCAAGCACTCCCACTGACCTGCCGCACCCCGCAAGGAGCGGGCTCAGCCGCGAACACCGACGAAGCCCGTTCCACCCACCACGCTGTTTCCCGCCGAACCAAGCCAAACTGCTGCGACCTCGCCAAAAGGCCGCCGCCCATTCACTGATGTTATGATGCTCCCCCCGCTTGAAGGACCTCCCGCGCCCCACATGAACTACCGCCAGCCCTCCACGCGCAAGAGCATGCACACCACTTTGGTACAGGACCTCGGCCTGCAGATCGTCTCTGGCCAACTCGCGCCCGGGCAGAAGCTGCCCAACGAGGCCAGCCTGTGCGAAAGCTACGCGATCAGCCGGCCCGTGTTCCGCGAAGCGATGCGTGCGCTGACTGCCAAAGGCCTGGTCGAAGCCCGCCCCCGGGTCGGTACCCTGGTGCGGCCGCGCCATGACTGGCACATGCTTGACCCAGACGTGCTGCACTGGCTGATGCAGGCCACGCCGCAGAAGGACTTTTTCAATACCTTGTCCAGTGTACGCTGGGTCATCGAGCCCGCCGCCGCCGCGCTGGCCGCCACCAACGCTACGGCCGAAGATGTGCAGTCCATCAGCGAAGCGTATCAACGCATGGAAGCCGCGCGCACCCATGAAGAGCGGCTGCAACCGGACCTGGACTTCCACGCACGCATCGCCGACGCCACCCACAATGACCTGCTGGCCTACCTGTGCAACATGTTGTCCATGGCCCTGCGCGAATCGGTGCGCTATTCCAACCAGCGGCCAAACTTCGACCAGCTCGCCCTGCCCCGGCACAAGGCCATTTTGACCGCCATCCAGAATGGCGACGCACTCGGTGCACGCCATGCCTCGCTGGTGCAGCTTGAGGATGCCCGCGTGGCGCTGAGCAAAGTATTGGGGCAGGACCCGACCAGCTAAGGCAGAAGGCCGCCGGGTGCTTATTGCAGGGCGGCCTTGGGGGGCACGGCAGACACCCCTGTTTCGGCTATCTGCCGCGCACGCATGCTGCCCCAGGCCAAGGCACGAACCAATGAGCGCTTCGGCCAGCAGTCGTAGGCCTCTTCGTGCAATGCCATCCCGGAACGGGCATACACCCCCAGGAACATCTGCGTGGTCCCGCTGCGCGAAAGCCTGACCTGTACATCGATCCGGCTGCCGTCTGCCAGGGTTTCTTCATGGCTGCGATGGTTCAGCGCAGGGTCGACCCACGCCCAATACACGTTACCCCTCATCCGCATAGCGCCTCCAGCGATCGAAATTGGCTATACCCCAAGCCGTGCGGCTTACCCTACTTTGGGATTAAACCGATACAACTGGATCGACCGCCGAGCGTGCGTATGTGCTGCAAATATTTATGGGCCGCATTTGCCGTCAATTGGCCTGGGTGCGCTGCGTGCACGCTCAGCCCTGGCAACCTGCAAGGGCCAATGATGAACAAGATATGAGAAAGATGAGACCGTGCGCGATGCCGCTGCGCTGAAGCGACTAAGCGGTCAACGCAGGCAATTGACTTGATAGCAGCTCAGCGGCCGTAGCATTGAGAATGGCTGGGCTCAGCTTGTCTCTGAGGACCCACTTGCAAGCCACGATCTCATTGCGAGCCACGGGTTTTTCCTGATCATCGACATGCGTAGTGAACACATGGTGAATGGTTGAACCCAGCTGAAGGGTGCACAGGTGAAAGAGACCGTGGCCTTCAATGGACGTTTCCTCTTGCAGCTCCCGCGCAGCCGCTGCAACAGGCGACTCGCCCGGTTCGATAACGCCGCCGGGGAAGTTCCACTTCCCGCTTTTTTTCCGTACCAGCAAGATCCTGCCGCTGCGCAGGCAGAGGACCGTTGCCCTGTCTTTGATCTTGGCTCCGCGCGCCTTCTTGTCCCGCATACACACACTCAGCTCGTCAGTAGGTCCATGTCCGTATCGTTGCAGCCAATAGAGACTTGCTTCCTGAAGACTCACTTCGGTGACGACTCGTTCACCCTGAACGGCACAAATCACAGGCTGAGCACGTTATTTTCACCTCATTTTCACGCCTGCAGAGGGACAATCAAGCCATCCCCATGTGAAACACCTCTAGCCCGACTAGCAGCGGGCTTTCTTTTGCCTGCAAGAAATAGAAGTCGCGGCCTTACTGGCATGGCGTGCCCCCGAGGTGATCCAGAAGCGTCAGAAACGAACGAGGTATGATCACTAACCTTGTACGTTCAATCGACGAATAGGGCTGATGCACAATGGCTGTCCATTGCAGAGGAGACAGCATCATGAGGCCATGGATCGGGATCATCATCGCAGCGGTGATAAGCGGATGTGGAACCGTGCGTACGGTATCGAATGAGTCGAAGGCAGTGGGCGATCTGGCTGAGTGGAACTCCTATTGCCCAGCCATTCCTCGAATGTATAGCGGTGTAGCCTACCAATTTTGCAATTTGACTGGCCCTGAGAGAACTGGAGCCCATTCAGATCCGTACCAGATTCTGGTCGATATGGCGATGTCGGGCATTGCGGACACCGTTATGCTGCCCTACACCAGTTACCAGCAATTCAAACTCGGCAATATGGTTGTGCCAAGCATAAGCCCACAAATGCCCCAGTCACCGGCTCAAACCAGCCTTGCGCAGGAGTGACGGGGGCGCCAGGCGAACGGCCGCAGTACACCACTGCGGCCGTCTCGACGCTGAATAGATTAGGATCTGCCGCGGATGGCCTCGAGGCGATCCCGACCAGCCTGTGTGATGGCGTTCTCCCCTTCATCGCTGATGCGATACCGGCCAGACGCCATCTTGGCGATTGTGAACTGGACCAGACCGCTTTCGGACAGGGCTTCGCCCGCTTCGAAGCTCATCGCCTGTTCCAGGTCGAAGATTTTGATTTCTCCGATTTTGTAGCGGGCGAAGGCTACCAGAGCGTTATCCAATGCTTGTTGGCTGATCTTTCGAGCGACTTCCATTCGACCTCCCAGGTCATGAGAGTCCCGGTCCGTGGGATTGGCGACAACGCACCGGGGGGTTGTTGAAGGCGGACCGTACTATGCAACCCGGGAAGTCGCTACTGGCTTTCCATCCATGCTGGATGGGTGGGCAGGTCATGGAGCACAACGGGCCGTCACAGCAATACATCGGCTTTTTTGCCGAACGAATGCCTGTAGCCCCGACAGAACGCCCCCCACTCTTCGCCATCCCAGCCTGACCGACGCTTGACCTGCCGCAAGTCATGGCGGGCGGCCTGTTTGGCGCTGAAGCGCCTCCTGGCCTTTTCCAGGTCTAGCAAGGCGACAGCCACGCCTGGCGCCCTGAAATCGACGAAGACATGTTTCAGATACAAGCAACCGTGCTGCCACTTTCCAAGATTCAGCTTGCCAAGTGCTCGGCCATAGGCTTCAAGAATTTCAAGATAGCGATGATGCCCTAGCGTTTTTTCCAGCTGCCGGGCACGGAAGTCTTCGAGCGACATGTAGCCCTCCAGCGCCGCCGTGACCATCACGGCCTGCCACTCTCCCTGGTGTTTATGAATATGGCTGTACACAAGCTCGGGCGTACCCACCCCCAGCGCTGCGGCGGCACGCACAGCCTTTGCCTCGCGTGCAACGGTTGGGTGGCCGAAAGGGTGACGCAGGCTTCGATAGACATGCCCGACTTGCTGCTTTTTATAGAACGTCAGCCCGCCCAGCTCCACCCGCAACACACCGCTCTCACCTCCCCTGCGGACATTAGGCGGCTCTACCCACACGCCTGGAGCGTTGAGAACATCAGCCAGCAGTACCTCGCCAAGCTTCACATCGGTCGGATTTGCAGTCACGGAACACCTTCACGCTTGGCGCCAATTTGGCTGAAATATCTTGAAAACAACAGTGAAAGTATATGGAAATCGAAGGGAAATCAGGGTGGCAGAACTGACACAACACCTATCCATTCGGCCAACACTTACGAGCTGCGGCTGGAGAGCTCGTGGCCTGTGCAGCATGCGCTTGCTGGCGATGAAGCCAGACCCGGCCCTGGACATTGGATCGCGGCCAAATCACATCGTTCAGGTGGCGTGCCTATCCGATCCGCCTCGCATCGCGGCGCACGGCTTGCGGGGGCACACCAAAACCTCGGATAAATACCTCACGCATGTGTCGACGGTCCCTGAACCCGGTTTCCCTTGCAACCGTGTCCAGGCTGTGGCGACTCTGTTCGATCATTAGCCGAGCGGCCTCCAGCCGTAGGCTTTCCACCGCTTTTGCAGGGGACTGCCCGGTTTCGGCGGTGAACACCCGGGTGAATTGCCTTGGGCTCAGGTGCGCAACCTCTGCGAGCTCTTCAACACTCAACGCCCTGTTCAAATGCTTGCTTGCATAGTCCAGAGCGCTTTGAATGCGATCAGACTTGGCCGCCAGGGCAAGCAACTCAGAGTGCTGGGATTGCCCCCCCGACCGGCGCTGGTGCATGACGAGCCTATGAGCTACCGATTTGGCAACCTCCGCCCCCAAATCCTTCTCCACCATCCCCAATGCCATGTCCAGACCTGCGGTCATTCCCGCAGAGGTCCAGACAGGGCCGTCCACAATGAAGATCCGATCCTCTTCCACCTCAATGCTCGGGTGCATGCTTTGAAGCGCTTTGGCATAGGCCCAGTGGGTAGTCGCGCGCCGGTTATCGAGCACACCTGCTTGAGCCAGGACGAAAGCGCCGGTGCAGATGCCCGCGATGCGCCTGGCGCTCTGGGCAAACCCCTGCACGCTCGACAGCACCTCGGCAGCGGGTGGCGTAAGCGGCGTGAGTGTTCCTGTGATCATCCAGCTATCTGCTAGCCCTGGGGCATCCAGTGCCAGCGTGTCGATGTGCATGCCCAGGGAGGACCGAATGATCCCGCCCGATACCGAATAGTTTTGGATCCGGTACACAGGCTCGCCCGCGACCAGGTTCGCGAACTCGAAAACCGCCTGGGTGGCCAGTGACATGACCTGAAATCCGTCTGTGACCAAGTAGCCGATTCGATGCATGACCCCGCTCCATTAACAATGTCCTAAAACATGACTATAAGCGTCATTTAAGACAAATCTGTTTTTTTGCATCATGGCTCCACACCCAACCAACGGAGCTGGACCATGACCCAGGACTACAAAGGCACCGCCCTGATCACAGGCGCATCCACCGGCATCGGCGCCATTTTTGCAGACCGCCTGGCCCGACGTGGCTATGACCTGGTACTGGTCGCCCGCAATCGTGACCGCCTGAACGCGCTTGCCAGCCGCATCACCAACCAGACTCAGCAGAGCGTTGAAGTCTTCCCCGCTGACCTGGCCAACGCAGCGGACCTGGCGCGGGTGGAACGTAAATTGCGCGAAGACGCCAGCATCAACCTGTTGGTCAACAACGCCGGCATCGGCACACACACCCGTTTGCTGGACAGCGACGTCGAGCGCATGGCCGAGATGATCAGCCTCAACGTTACTGCACTCACTCGGCTGACCTACGCCGCAGTTCCAGGCTTCATCGCTCGCCAACAGGGCGCGATCATCAATATCTCATCGATCGTCAGCCTGGCACCGGAAATGCTCAATGGCGTGTACGGCGCAAGCAAAGCGTACGTCACGGCCTTCACACAGTCACTGCACAAAGAGCTGGCAGAACAGGGGATCAAGGTTCAGGCGGTGTTGCCAGGCGCTACGGCTACCGACTTCTGGGAGATCGGGGGGCTGCCCGTCGAGAACCTTGATCCCAACATCGTGATGTCGGCAAGCGACCTGGTAAGTGGCGCCCTTCAAGACTTCGACAGCGGTGTGCTGATCTCCATCCCGGCCATGCAGGACATACAGCATTTCGAGCGGTACGAAAGCAGCCGCACGGCGCTGTTCGGACACCTCTCCAGCAACAAACTCGCCCCGCGTTATGGCGTTTGATCACTCCATTGAAAGGAAACAAATCATGAAAACCAGCGCCAATACCCTCTTCATCACTGGCGGTACCTCGGGCATCGGCCGCGCGCTGGCCGAAGCGTTCCACCAGCGTGGAAACAAGGTCATCATCGCGGGCCGACGCCAATCGTTGCTGGATGAAATCGCCAGCGCCCATCCCGGCATCGACACCGTTCTGCTGGATATCAATGACCCCCAGCAAATCAAGGATGTGGCACAGGAGGTTATCCGTCGCCATCCCTCGCTGAACGTCATCATCAACAACGCCGGCATCATGCCTTTCGACAACCCTGGCTCTGGCGATCTTGACGATGAGCAGGCTGTAGGGCTGCTGCAGACCAACCTGTTGGGCCCGGTGCGTGTTAGCGCCGCGTTTGTCGAACACCTCAAGCGCCAGCCTGATGCCTACATCATCAACAACAGTTCGGTGCTGGCCTATCTGCCACTGGCGGCGACAGCCCTCTACTCGGCGACCAAGGCCGCGATTCACTCCTACTCGCTGTCGCAACGTTTTGCCCTGCGCGAGACCAGCGTCAAGGTGCTGGAAATCGCACCGCCGTGGGTCGACACCGATCTGATCCACAAAAGTGGTGATGAACGCGCCATGCCGCTGGACGACTTTATCCAGGAAACCCTGGAAAAACTGGAGGCAGCAACAACCGAAGTACTGGTTGACCGCGTCGTGCCACTGCGCGCCAACCAAGGGCCAAACGAGCACGAACTGATCAACCAGTTCAACCAGGCGCTGGTCGACAACCCTATCCCTGTGGCCTGAACAGGCACGCCTCGAACAACCTGGAAGGAAGCAAAATCATGACCCGAATTGCTGCTTTGTCCCTTGACCAAGCGCCAGCCGCTGCGCGCACTGCCCTTCAGGGCATTGAAAAAGGCTTGGGTTTCCTCCCCAACGCTTTCGCTACCCTGGCTCACTCGCCAGCAGCCTTGGCAGGCTATCTCGCGCTGTCACAAGCGCTGAGCAAGAACAGCCTCACACCGGCCGAACGTGAAGTGGCGGCACTGGCGGCTTCTGAAATTAACGGATGCGACTATTGCGTTGCGGCTCACAGCTTCTTCGGTGGGAAGACCGGACTGAGCGCTGATGACCTGCTGGCAGCGCGGGCCGGCACGCTGAATGCAGTCGCTGCACTGGCTCGGGCTATCACGCTCAACCGCGGCCAAGTGAGTGACGAGCATCTCTCGAACGCACGGGAAGCAGGGTTGGACGATGCAAAAATCGTCGACGTCATCGCGCAGGTCTCGCTGCTGACGTTGACGAACTACCTGAACAACGTGGCGCAAACAGACATCGACTTTCCACCGAAAGCGACCTGATCTGCCACCTTACTCAAGCGGCCTCTGCGCCAACCGACGATTGAAGGGCTGAAGATCAAAGGTTCTATAACCATTCATCCAGTGCGCGCAAGCGATGAAGCGCGTGCTTGTATTTGCATAAGAGAGCATACGAAGCGCGCGCGGTGCCAGCGGCACTCTCGGCGCCTATTCCGCTGCAGTCAGCTTTGACATATTGCTCCCACAACGCCTGAGAATCTTGGAGCAAGGAAGGAACCGCCTCATAGGTCGCAAATGCGTCAGGATGCTTAGCCATATCCTGAGCGGTCACAATCTTTTCCTGATACTTTTGTTCGACCGCTTCGTTACTCGAGCGCACCATCGCAGACAGACACATATCGCTATCGTTCGTAGTGTGCACGTTTGGTCTCCTGAGGCACTGCTGCCATACGGCCTCCACACCTGCCGCGAACTGGCGCACTGCGGCATCCAGTGATTCCTCCCGGCCTACATCAGCATGGGCCGTACCGACCACTAGCACTGACCCCATGCAGATCGCCTTAAACATACTTTTCACGTGCCTCACTCCTTGTGGTGGCTATACATGGACTGAATGGTGCAGCAAAAAGAGTATGCGCGCCACGAAACGGCGCACCTCTGTTTTGTGGCGCGGATCATTGATTGCGGCGTTTGATACCGCCCGGCCCGTAACGGCAATCCTTCAGGCAGTGCTCGCAGCGTAGCGCGTGGCACAGCCAAACCTTCAGCCCGGGCCACCAAGTGACCATGAAGATGCGTCGCACCCCGGCCATGGCCAGCGTAGCGTGCATGGTGAGCACCGCTGTGGACTGGCCGAAGACCAAGCTCTGGTTGCGGGCCGTCACGACAAACCCGCTGATGGCGATAGCTGAATAGATCAGCTTGCCGATCACCCCGTCACGCACCCTTCCGGCCAGCACGCACCAGGTTGCCCAGAGGGCGATCAGTCCGCAGGCGATGGTGTTGATGGTTGTGAAAGGCATGCGCAAGGCCGATCTGTGTCGCCTGCTCGGCGTGAGCCAGAGCCAGGGTGACCGGCTCGTTGACTTCATGCATGGCACGAAGCTGGAGGCCTTGGAAAGCGCCCTAGCGTCGCTGGGCAAACGCCTGGTGATGTCTGTCGAGCCGGCCTGAATTGGCGTGGGTCTCCCCGCCTGCCCACCGAAGACCATCCCAGCGCTGGCACTCTGATGCACCAGTCTCGCCGATCCGGTCACGCGCCACCCCGACAGCATGTGGGGTCAGGGTGCGCGGGCTGCCGGCATTTTTCCGCACACCACACTCCCGGATAGCAGTGTCCAGGCTCATCACGACCTCCTCAGAGTGCGATTGAGCTTCTCTTGAAAGATGATTAAAAGGCCACGACGGGGTACCGGAGGTTCAAGCTTTAGACAATCACCTCCTCTATCGACCGACCCGCACCTGAGTTGTGATCCATAGCATTTGGGAGGTCTTTCACTTACTAGACTTTTCACAGACCTCGCTCCTTGAGGTGACTAATGGACGGCTGCATGATTTCGGAAAAACAAACCGTGCGCTACTAAACCACGCCTTCACGCCTCATCGCGCACTACGGCGATACCCGATTGAGGGCCTCATCAGCTTTGTCGGCGGCCAGGGTAGCGGTGGTCGGCCTTCGATGCTTTTTTTGGCGCACTCTCGGCCTTGCTGGTCAGCTCATCCAGGCGCTTGTCGCGCTCGGCCATGGCGGCATCATAAGCCACCCGGATCTCGGCAACCTGGTACGCCTGAGTGTTGGCCATCCACCAGAACGCCGACTGCCAGCCCAAGACCGCACCACCGGCAACCAGCAGTAGGGCAATTATCCAGACCTCTGCGCGACCCCACCAGCGGCGGGCAAGGAGCTCCAGTGCGCATCTGTCCATCATGATGTACCTCCAAGCTTGAGGCTCAGGCGGGCGACCTCATCGCCGCAACGTCACCCGCTCTGTCAGGCCAGCCACTTGGCTGGTCAAGGCCTCGATCTTTCCCTCCATCCGGCCAACAGTGGCCGCGAGATCGCTCGCTCCCTAGCGAACTGATCTGCGCGGGCCTCAGCTTCTTTCCGGCCCTCGCGCTCGATGTCGAGCAACTCATTCAGGCGGCGTACGACGACGATGTCGGCAGTGTCCATCGCCCGGTCAGTCGCATCCCTCGACAGCCACCTTCGCAGCCAAAGGAAACTACCCAGCAAAATACGGTGCCCGTACCGCTCAGCCTCCCAGCAGTTGCCTCGGCGGCTCATGCTCTGGCGAATGCGGTAGCGCCACAGTCCCTGGCGGAACTGACGGCTGCCATATTGCGATCCCTGGTCGGAGTGGAACAGTAGTCCGTGAGGCTTTCCACGCTGTTCGTAGGCGACGTCCAGCGCTTTGACCACCAAGTCTCCATCCGGCTTTTCGGATAAGGCCCAGCCAACCACTCTGCGTGCATAGAGATCCAGGACAACTGCCAGATAGTGCCATTTGCCCTGTGCCCAGACGTAAGTGATGTATCCACACCAGACCTGATTTGGAGCCTAGACATCAAACGCTCGGTTCAAGATATTCGGTATATCTGGCCGCTCCACTTTGGCCTTTTTGTACGCATGTGATCCTGGCTGCTTGCTGATCAACGCCAGCTCTCGCATCAGGCTGCGTACCTGAACCGCCCGATTTGCTAACCCTCTTCTTGCATCATTGCCATGATGGTACGGCTGCCGGGTGCACTTCGACCTCGCGTGAACAACTCATTCACTCGACTGCGCAACCGCAGTCGTTCAACGTCCGAAGTTCACCTTCAGTGACGATGTGCGTAGTAACTTGAGCGAGTGACTTCAAACACTTCGCACAAACAATCAACGGGCTCATGATCGCTGAGCTGGCGGATCAGCGCGTACGCTTGAGATCTTCCGACATCAAGAGCGCGGTAGCCTTTTTTAGTACCGATTTCTCGCGTTCAAGCGCGTGATCCGGGCTTCTAACTCTTGGATTTTTTGCTGCTCTGGCGTCAACGCTTTGCTGGCCGGCGTAACGCCGCCGCGCTCCTGCTGAAGCTGATTAACCCATCGGCGCAGTGCCGACTCGACCAAGCCGAGCGAACGGGCCGCTTCGGCATGGCTGGAGCCTTGATCGAGCACCAGGCAGGCAGCTTCGCGCTTGAACTCAGGGGTAAAGGTACGGCGTTACTTGGTCATCGGACACCTCTCTGTGGCGAGCATTCTCGCCTAAATGGGTGTCAGGGGTTAGTAGTCCACTACACAGTGTGCCCATGCTGAGGAAGCTCGAAGAGAAAAAGTCGAGCCGTAAGCCCTACCCAATGTCATGGGAAGAGCAGTCGATCCTGTTCAATGAGTTACTGGGCCATCTGCAAACCATGGCCCTGTTCAAGGTAAACACCGGTTGCCGGGAGCAAGAGGTGTGCAAGCTGAGGTGGGATTGGGAGATATCGGTGCCGGAACTGGGAACCAGTGTTTTCCTGATCCCTGCTGACTTCGGCGGGGGACACGCCCGGTCGGGCGTAAAGAATGACGACGAGCGCCTGGTGGTGCTGAACAACGTGGCCAAGACGATCATTGAAAGGCAGCGCGGGATCAGCAAGGAATGGGTATTCCCATACAACGGCACAGCGATGCACCGAATGAACGATTCGGCATGGAAGAAGGCACGGGTGATAGCGGCGAACCTCTGGCAGGAGGAAAACCCTCGCCCCGCTCACCCTGGATATGCCTCGATCAGGATTCACGACTTGAAGCACACCTTCGTGTCGACGACTGCGGGCAGCAGGAGTCACTGAAGAGGATCGTAAGTCGTTGCTTGGGCATAAAAACGGCAGCGTGACCCGTCACTACTCCGGCGCGGAGCTTGGTCAGCTGATTGAAGCGGCAAACAAGGTTTCAGCAACCGACTCCCGCGGTCCGGTACTGACGATTTTGAAAAGGAGGATCGGATGAGGAAAACAGCGAAGTCACTCGAAAAGTCACTGTACCCCGAAACAACAAAGCCACCCGGAGGTGGCTAAGTCGTTGAAATATATGGTCGGGACGGAGTGATTCGAACACTCGACCCCTTGCACCCCATGCAAGTGCGCTACCGGGCTGCGCTACGCCCCGACTGGGCTTGAAGCATGTTCTCAATACTGCCGAGAACGTTGAAGAATGTACCCTAACCCTCTGATAAATGAAAGCTTTTTCTCAAAAAAATTTCACTCACCAGAAAAGCCACAGCTCACTTCTTCAACACGACCAGCACATCCTCCAATTCGACAATCATCTGCCGAATCAGCTGCTTGTACTGGCTCGAATCATCTTTAGCCTCATCACTGGAGAGCCGCAAGCGCGCCCCGCCAATGGTGAACCCCTGCTCATACAGCAGCGCGCGAATCTGCCTGATCATCAGCACGTCTTGCCGCTGATAATACCGCCGGTTCCCCCGCCGCTTCACAGGGTTGAGCTGGTCGAACTCCTGCTCCCAATACCGCAGCACGTGTGGCTTTACGGCACACAACTCGCTCACTTCACCAATGGTGAAGTAGCGTTTGCCCGGTATGGGGGGCAGTTCGTCGTTATGGCTTGGTTCCAGCATAGGCCTCAACCCGGGCCTTCAACTTCTGCCCTGGACGAAAGGTGACGACGCGCCGTGCGGTGATCGGGATTTCTTCCCCAGTCTTGGGGTTGCGGCCCGGTCGCTGACGTTTGTCGCGAAGGTCGAAGTTGCCGAAACCGGACAGCTTGACCTGCTCGTTCTCTTCAAGTGCGTGCCGAATTTCTTCGAAAAACAGCTCGACCAGCTCCTTGGCCTCACGCTTGTTAAGCCCCAGCTCCTCGTACAGCCTTTCGGCCATCTCAGCTTTCGTCAGAGCACCCATGCCGTTATTTCCTTAACGTGGTGTTCAACCTTTGTTCGAGCGAGGTGAGGATGTTTTGCAGGGTAGTGTTCACCTCATCGTCGTTAAGAGTGCGCGATGGATGCTGCCAGGTCAAGCCGACTGCCAGGCTTTTTCTATCAGGATCAATACCTTTACCCTGGTAGACATCAAACAGCCTGAGGTCTGTGAGCCATTCGCCTGCATTGTCACGAATTAATTCAAGCACCGCACTGGCTGCCACGTCACGACCGGCGATCAAGGCCAAGTCACGACGGGTTTCCGGGAACTTGGACAGTTCGCTGAATTTCGGCAGGCGGCCTTCGACCACGTCGCCCAGCACCAGCTCAAACAGGAACACCGGGCGGTCCAGGTCCAGGGCTTTGGCCAGCTCTGGGTGGATGGCGCCGAGGTAACCGACCAGTTTGCCGTCGCGCTCGATGGCGGCGGTCTGGCCTGGGTGCAGGGCTGGGTGCTTGCCGGCGCTGAAGGTGAAGTCGCTCAAGGCACCGGAATAACCCAGCAAGGCTTCCACGTCGGCTTTAACGTCGAAGAAATCGACGCCGTCGCGGCCGTTGGCCCAGCCTTCTGGCAGGCGGCTGCCGGTGACCACGCCAGCGATCATGGGCTGCTGTTGCAGGTCACCCAGCTGGCCGACGAAACGCAGGCCGCTTTCGAACAGGCGCACGCGGTCTTGCTGGCGGTTCAGGTTGTGCTGCAAGGCTTTGACCAGACCCGGCCACAGCGAGGCACGCATGGCGGCCATGTCGCTGGAAATGGGGTTGGCCAGCAGCAGCGGCTCTACGCCCGGGCTGAACAGTTCGAACAGTTTCGGGTCGATGAAGCTGTAGGTGATGGCTTCCTGGTAACCGCGGGCAACCAGCAGGCGGCGCAGGGTCGGTAGGTCACCGCGGGTTTCCGGCTTGCCCTGTGGCGCCAGGCGCGCTTGCGGGTAGCGGACCGGCAGGTTGTTGTAGCCGTACAGGCGGGCCAGTTCTTCGATCAGGTCCACTTCCAGGCTGATGTCGAAGCGGTGGCTTGGCACGGTGACGGTCCACTCCCCTTCGGCTGCCTTGCTGGTGGTCAGTTCCAGGGCGTTGAGCAGTTGCTCGACCTGGGCTGGGTCCATTTCCATGCCAAGCATCTGGGTGATGCGTTCGGCGCGCAGGGTAACCGGGGCCACCTGCGGCAGGTGCTGTGCGCTGACGGCTTCGACGACCGGGCCGGCTTCGCCGCCGACAATGTCCAGCAGCAGCTGGGTGGCGCGTTCCATGGCTTCGCGGGCCAGGTGCGAGTCGACGCCGCGCTCGTAGCGGTGCGAGGCATCGGTGTGCAGGCCGTAGGAACGGGCTTTACCGGCAACGGAAATCGGCTCGAAGAAGGCACTTTCCAGGAACAGGTCGCGGGTTTTTTCGGTGTTTACACCACTGTGCTCGCCACCCATGACGCCGGCGATGGCCAAGGCACGGGTGTGGTCGGCGATCACCAGGGTGTCGGCGCGCAGGGCCACTTCCTGGCCGTCGAGCAGAACGAGCTTTTCGCCCTCTTCGGCCATGCGTACGCGAATACCGCCGTTGATTTCTGCCAGGTCGAAGGCGTGCATCGGCTGGCCGAGTTCGAGCATCACGTAGTTGGTGACGTCTACGGCGGCGTCGATGCTGCGCACGTCGCTGCGGCGCAGGCGCTCGACCATCCACAACGGGGTTGGCTTGCTCAGGTCGACGTTACGGATAACGCGGCCCAGGTAGCGCGGGCAAGCAGCCGGGGCGCTGACTTCGACCGGGCGCACTTCGTCGTGGGCTGGTGGTACGGCAGGCACTACCGGGCGGGTCACCGGGGTGTCGTACAGGGCGCTGACGTCACGCGCCAGGCCGGCGATGGAGAGGCAGTCACCGCGGTTCGGCGTAAGGCCGATTTCGATGCTGGCGTCGTCCAGGCTCAGGTAGGTACGAATGTTCTCGCCTACCGGGGCATCGGCTGCCAGTTCCAGCAGGCCGTCGTTTTCTTCGCTGATTTCCAGCTCGGCAGCCGAGCACAGCATGCCGAAGGACTCGACGCCACGCAGCTTGGCCTTCTTGATCTTGAAGTCGCCAGACAGCTCGGCGCCGATCATGGCGAATGGCACCTTGATGCCTGGGCGGGCGTTAGGTGCGCCGCACACGACCTGGAAGGTTTCCTGGCCGTTGGTTACCTGGCACACGCGCAGCTTGTCGGCGTCCGGGTGTTGTTCGGTGGCCAGGATCTCGCCTACCACGATGCCGCTGAACTGGCCGGCAGCGGGGGTAACGCTGTCGACTTCAAGGCCGGCCATGGACAGGCGGGCAACCAGTTCGTCACGAGAGACTTGCGGGTTTACCCAACCGCGCAGCCACTGTTCACTGAATTTCATGCTGTTCTCCTGAAAGTTGCGTCGATTGGGCCTAGCGGAATTGCGCCAGGAACCGCAGGTCGTTGTCGAAGAACAGACGCAAATCGTTGACGCCATAGCGCAGCATGGCCAGGCGCTCGGCCCCCATGCCAAAGGCGAAGCCTTGGAACTCTTCCGGGTCGATGCCAGACATGCGCAGCACGTTCGGGTGCACCATGCCGCAACCCATCACTTCCAGCCAGCCGGTTTGCTTGCACACCCGGCAGCCGTTGCCGGAGCACATCACGCACTGGATATCGACTTCGGCGGACGGCTCGGTGAAGGGGAAGAACGATGGGCGGAAACGCACCGCCAGTTCTTTCTCAAAGAACACGCGCAGGAACTCTTCGATGGTGCCCTTGAGGTCGGCGAAATTGATGTCGCGGTCGATCAGCAGGCCTTCGACCTGGTGGAACATCGGCGAGTGGGTGATATCCGAGTCGCAGCGGTAAACGCGGCCCGGGCAGACAATGCGGATGGGCGGCTGGGTGGACTCCATGGTCCGCACCTGCACCGGCGAGGTGTGGGTACGCAGCAGCATGTTGGCATTGAAGTAGAAGGTGTCGTGCATCGCCCGCGCCGGGTGGTGGCCGGGGATGTTGAGCGCTTCGAAGTTGTGGTAGTCGTCTTCCACCTCAGGGCCTTCGGCAATGCCGTAGCCAATGTGGGTGAAGAACTGCTCGATGCGCTCGAGGGTACGGGTGATCGGGTGCAGGCCACCGGTGGCCTGGCCACGGCCTGGCAGGGTGACGTCAATGCATTCGGCAGCCAGGCGAGCGCTGAGCTCGGCTTCTTCAAAGGCAGCCTTGCGGGCATTGAGCACAACGGTAACGCGCTCTTTGGCGTCGTTGATCAGCGCGCCAACTTTCGGCCGCTCTTCGGCTGGCAGGTTGCCCAGGGTCTTCATCACCTGGGTCAGCTCGCCTTTCTTGCCGAGATAGTTAACCCGGATCTGTTCCAGGGTAGTGATGTCTTCAGCGCGCTCCACGGCCTCTAGGGCTTGGGAGACCAGCGCATCCAGGTTTTCCATGTACAGACTCCAGATACGAAAATAGGGGAAGAGCTTTGAAGGCTCTTCCCCTATCGATGACGTTCAATGCCCGGCGCCGCGAGCGCCGCCGGGTGATTGTCGCGGGTACTTAAGCCAGAACGGCTTTAGCTTTCTCGACAATCGCAGCAAACGCCGCTTTTTCGTTCACTGCCAGATCGGCCAGAACCTTACGGTCGATTTCGATCGAAGCCTTTTTCAGGCCAGCAATCAGACGGCTGTAGGACAGACCGTTGGTGCGGGCACCGGCGTTGATACGAGCGATCCACAGTGCGCGGAACTGACGCTTCTTCTGGCGACGGTCGCGGTAGGCGTATTGGCCAGCCTTGATGACCGCTTGCTTGGCTACACGGAATACGCGCGAACGTGCACCGTAGTAACCTTTAGCCAGCTTCAGAATTTTTTTGTGACGCTTACGAGCGATAACGCCGCGCTTAACACGAGCCATGAGTAACTTCCTCTATCTTAACCAGAATTAACGTACGCGCAGCATGCGCTCGACTTTCGCCACGTCGGACGGGTGCAGCAAGCTGGCACCGCGCAGTTGACGCTTACGCTTGGTCGACATTTTGGTCAGGATGTGGCTCTTGAAAGCGTGCTTGTGCTTGAAGCCCGAAGCAGTCTTCAGGAAGCGCTTCGCAGCACCGCTCTTGGTTTTCATTTTTGGCATGTTGGAACTCCGCATTCGATAAAATTACACATAATCATCAGGCCTGCCGTGCCCGGGAGATTATTTCTTTTTCTTGGGGGCGATGACCATCATAAGCTGGCGTCCTTCCATCTTAGGATGCTGCTCAACGGTGCCGTATTCGGCGAGGTCGGCTTCGACCCGCTTCAACAGCTCCATGCCCAGCTCCTGGTGGGCCATCTCACGGCCGCGGAATCTCAGAGAGATCTTGGCCTTGTCCCCATCGGTAAGGAAACGTACCAGGTTGCGTAGTTTTACCTGGTAATCCCCATCCTCCGTCCCTGGACGAAACTTGATTTCTTTGATCTGGATCTGTTTCTGGTTTTTCTTGGCTTCGTTAGCCTGCTTCTTCTTCTCGAAGAGGTGCTTGCCGTAGTCCATCACCTTGCAGACAGGTGGTACTGCGTCTGCAGAGATTTCTACCAGGTCCAGCTTCGCTTCATCAGCGATACGCAGCGCTTCATCAATCGAGACGATGCCAACTTGCTCGCCGTCTGCGCCAATTAACCGAACCTCGCGGGCCGAGATATTCTCGTTGATCGGGGCCTTCGGTACAGCACGCTTATCGTTTCTCATTTCACGCTTAATAGTCATTACTCCGATTCTTGGCGACCACGCCGGGAAACCGCTTGATTCAGCAGCTCAACGAACTGGGCGACGGGCATGGAGCCCAGGTCAGCACCTTCGCGAGTGCGCACAGCGACGGTTTGCGTTTCGACTTCGCGGTCCCCTATAACCAAAAGGTACGGGACCTTGAGCAAAGTATGCTCGCGGATTTTAAAGCCGATCTTCTCATTTCTCAAGTCCGACTTGGCACGGAAACCGCTACCGTTCAGAGATTTCTCCACCTGAAGGGCGAAATCGGCCTGTTTGTCGGTGATGTTCATGATCACCGCCTGGGTCGGTGCGAGCCAGGCCGGGAACACGCCAGCGTAGTGCTCGATCAGCATACCGATGAAGCGCTCGAACGAGCCAAGGATGGCGCGGTGCAGCATTACCGGGCGCACGCGGCTATTGTCTTCGGCGATGTAGCTGGCATCCAGGCGCTCTGGCAGGTTCGGATCGTACTGCAGGGTACCGCACTGCCAGTTACGGCCAAGGCAGTCACGCAGGGTGAACTCGATCTTCGGACCGTAGAAGGCGCCTTCGCCTGGCTGGTATTCCCACTCCAGGCCGGATTCGTTGAGGGCGTCGGCCAGTGCACCTTCGGCACGGTCCCACAGCTCTTCGGAACCGACACGCTTGGCCGGTCGGGTGGACAGCTTCATGGCAATGTCGCTGAAGCCGAAGTCCTTGTACACGTCCAGGGTCAGCTTGATGAAGTCGGCTGCTTCTTTCTTCACCTGCTCTTCAGTGCAGAAGATGTGTGCGTCGTCCTGTACGAAGCCACGTACGCGCATGATGCCATGCAGGGCACCGGATGGCTCGTTGCGGTGGCAGGCACCGAACTCGGCCAGGCGCAGCGGTAGGTCGCGGTAGCTTTTCAGACCCTGGTTGAACACCTGCACGTGGCACGGGCAGTTCATCGGTTTTACCGCGTAGTCACGGCTTTCCGACGAGGTGGTGAACATGTTCTCGGCGTAGTTGGACCAGTGGCCGGAACGCTCCCACAGAATACGGTCGACAACCTGCGGGGTCTTGATTTCCTGGTAGCCGTTTTCGCGCTGCACGCCACGCATGTACTGCTCGAGCACCTGGTAGACGGTCCAGCCGTTGGCGTGCCAGAACACCATGCCTGGGGCTTCTTCCTGCAGGTGGAACAGGTCGAGCTGCTTGCCGATCTTGCGGTGGTCGCGTTTTTCGGCTTCTTCGATGCGCTGGATGTAGGCTGCCAGCTGCTTCTTGTCCGCCCAGGCGGTGCCGTACACGCGCTGCAACTGCTCGTTCTTGGCATCGCCACGCCAGTATGCGCCGGACAGTTTGGTCAGCTTGAAAGCCTTGAGGAAGCGGGTGTTGGGCACGTGCGGACCACGGCACATGTCAACGTATTCTTCGTGGTAGTACAGGCCCATGGCCTGTTCGTCCGGCATGTCTTCGACCAGGCGCAGCTTGTAGTCTTCGCCACGGGCGGTGAATACGTCGATGACTTCGGCGCGCGGGGTGACCTTCTTGACCACGTCGTAGTCTTTGTCGATCAGCTCCATCATGCGCTTTTCGATGGCGGCCAGGTCTTCAGGGGTGAAGGGGCGCTCGTAGGCGATGTCGTAATAGAAGCCTTCGTCGATCACCGGGCCGATCACCATCTTGGCGGTCGGGTACAGCTGCTTCACCGCGTGGCCAACCAAATGGGCGCACGAGTGGCGGATGATCTCCAGTCCCTCTGCATCTTTAGGGGTGATGATCTGCAGAGTGGCGTCGTGGCTGATCAGGTCGCAGGCGTCGACCAGCTTGCCGTCGACCTTGCCGGCCACGGTGGCCTTGGCAAGGCCGGCACCAATGGATGCGGCGACATCGGCTACGGATACGGCGTGATCAAACGAACGCTGACTGCCATCGGGAAGAGTAATAACGGGCATGGCGCCTCCTCTCCTAGTGGTGACCCCTACCAAAGGTCACGTGGGTTGGGATGAGCCAGTACAAGATCCGACCTGCCTTCCTGCAAAGGAAGCCTGCCTCACAGTGGCAGAAGCCTTTCGGCTTGCGAGGGACGAACCAGAGTGACTGGAAAGAAAAATGGCTGCGCCAGGCAAAGGCGCGAACACAAGCCGGGCATGCTAGCACGCGGGTTGCACCGCAGGCAGAAATATTTGGAAATTACGGGGTTGGGGTGAACTAACCCGGAAAAAGCCCTATCAGACTTTGGGAAGCAACCTACTCTTGATGAGACCTTAACCCAAGGAGTAACTGGTTATGCGAGTTCCCTCTCTTCTGGCCCTGGCGGCCACTGCTGCCCTGCTGCTGCCGGTAGCCGCGAACGCTGGCAACTTCCCACCGGGGAAAGAGGCCGGCTACATGGCCCAGTGCACGCAGGTGGCCAGCGGCCAGGGCGTTGATGCAGCAACTGCGAAGAAACACTGCGACTGTGGCGCCCAAGCCATCAAGAAGAACTTTACCGATGCCGAAATTGCCGACCTGGACAGCAAGGATGGCGTGGACGCCAAGCTGATGCAGAAAGCGCAAACGGTTGTGAAACAGGCCTGCGCACCGAAGAGCTGAAACCTTAAAGCCAAAGTCGGCCGGTAAATCTTTGAGCTGGATCAATATCCGGCGAAGGTAAAAGGCGCTAGATGCGCAGAAATGGACTATGATACGTCCCGTGCTCCGTAGCCTCGGCCGCATTGCACCACCGAAAAAACTAAATGTTCTGGAGATTCACCCATGTCCAATCGCCAAAACGGCACCGTCAAATGGTTCAATGATGAGAAAGGCTACGGCTTCATCACCCCAGCAGGCGGCGGCGACGACCTGTTCGTTCACTTCAAAGCCATCGAATCTGACGGCTTCAAGAGCCTGAAAGAAGGCCAGGCTGTTACCTTCGTCGCCGAGCGCGGCCAGAAAGGTATGCAGGCTGCACAGGTTCGTCCGGAGTAATTCGGATAGCTGTAAAAAACCCGCCCTCGTGGCGGGTTTTTTTATGGGCGCGCCCCAGGCCGATGGCGCTGCATTTTTTTGTATAAGCGGCCTTGTGTCGCGATGGGCAGCGCAGCGGCCCCGGCGATTTGGCTGGTAGTCCTGCAGGGCCGGGCCGGCATCATCGATCGAGGTAGGAGCGGGTTCACCCGCGAATACGGTGGTAGCGGCAGCGCACAATGCCTGGCAGAACCTGGCCAGCAGGCCCGGCCCTTTCGCGGGTAAACCCGCTCCTACAACGGGCGGGGATGGCTGGTAGTCCTGCGGGGCCGGGCCGGCATCATCTATCGATGTAGGAGCGGGTTCACCCGCGAATACGGTGGTAGCGGCAGCGCACAATGCCTCGCAGAACCTGGCCAGCAGGCCCGGCCCTTTCGCGGGTAAACCCGCTCCTACAACGGGCGGGGATGGCTGGTAGTCCTGCGGGGCCGGGCCGGCATCATCTATCGATGTAGGAGCGGGTTCACCCGCGAATACGGTGGTGCCGGCAACGCATAATGCCTGACAGAAACTGGCCAGCAGGCCCGGCCCTTTCGCGGGTAAACCCGCTCCTACAACGGGCGGGGGGCCGGTAGCCTGCGGGGCCGGGCCGGCATCATCTATCGATGTAGGAGCGGGTTCACCCGCGAATACGGTGGTGCCGGCAACGCATAATGCCTGACAGAAACTGGCCAGCAGGGCCGGCCCTTTCGCGGGTGAACCCGCTCCTACGAGCTGAATCAGCCGCAGTTGACGCGGTTGACCACACCCTGCTCATTGACGTTAAGGTTCAAGCGCTCGGACCGGTACTCCAGGGTTACCACGTCGTGCGGCTTGAGAATACGCGCTATTTGCGAACCACTGGCCTTGCGCGCCTGCTCCAGCAACTCGGCACTGGCCTGCTTGCCCATGGCAAAGTCTGCGCCGCTAGCATCGCAGCGGCCGTCGTTGCCGGCCGGCGCAGCCGGTGCAGCCCCACCGGCATTACCACCAGCATCGCCACCAGTGCTGCAACCAGCCAGGACAGCAGCCATCGCCAGGGTTGCCAGGTAAGCACGGGTACGGAACATGAAGCCTCCTAAATCGGTATGGGAATGTCTGATCCGACAGTTCCGCTCATCATTTGTTGCAAAACCGGTCAAGTCTGCCTGAACTCGATCAATGAGGGGGAAAAGCAATCGTGACCGGATTTTGCACAACCCGCTGCGTTTGCCATATGCTTAGCGCGCACGGTCACTGGCGCAAAGCCATGATTTGCTGCAAGAAGTGGAGTGCATCCCGCCTCCATCGAACACCAGGGTCAGGTGTTCACCCCTTCGTTCCGGGCCCCTAGCGAGAGCTTTTCATGAGCAGCCACACCATCGATGCCGATATCAAGGTCAAGTGGGCCGAGGGCCAGAGTGCGTACAGCCCTGGCACACCAGAGGAGTTGCTGTTGATCGGCATCGACCTGCTGGTGCGCGACCGCGGCCCCGAGGCAGCACGCAGCTTCATCGAGCAGGTGCTGGAGCGCTACGCCCCGCACGCAACTATTGCAGCCGCGCCAACCGCGCGCTAAGCAGGTCGAACAGGCCTTGGGCGTCACCCTGCTCCACCCACAGCACATTGGCCGGCTGCTTGAGCACGCCGTACCAGTCAGCGACGGTCTGACCAAAGGTCGGGCCTTCGCGGCTGTCGATGCTCAGGTGAATGCGCCGGCCGCTGAACAGTTCGGGCTTGAGCAAGTAGGCAATGACGCTGGCGTCGTGCACCGGACCGCCGGGCATGCCGTACAACGCCATGTCGTGCTTGATGTACACGTTGAGAATGTCCACCACCCGCTTGCTGGCTTGTGTATTCACCGCGGCCAACTGCTGCAGCCGGGCGTCGCTGGTCAGCAGCTTGTGGGTGACGTCCAGCGGTAGATAGGTCAATTGCACCCCGCTGGCCAGAACCACCTGGGCTGCATGGGGGTCGGCGTAGAGGTTGAATTCTGCCGCCGGGGTGATGTTGCCGCCGTTGAAGTGGGCGCCGCCCATGACCACCACCTCCTTGATGCCCTTGGCAATCTCCGGGCGCTGGATCAGCGCCAGGGCCAGGTTGGTCTGTGGGCCGAGCATGGCCACCGTGATGCTGTGCGGCTTGGCAGCCGCCAAGGTGTCTACCAGGTACTGCACGGCGTTGCCGGCGGCCAGCGGGGCTTTCGGCTCATGCACTTGAACGCCGGCCAGGCCTTCTTCGCCGTGCACTTCTGCGGCATAGACAGGTGCGCGCACCAGCGGGCGGCCGGCCCCCGCGTAAACCGGGATGTCTTCGCGGCCAGCCCATTCGCGCGCCAGGCGCGCGTTGCGGGAGGTTTTATCCAGGCGCACATTGCCGGCCACGGTGGTGATGGCGCGTATATTGAGTTCCTCTGGCGAGGCCAGGGCCAGGAACAAGGCGACCACGTCGTCGGCACCGGGGTCGGTGTCGATGATCAGGTCGATGGGGGCAGCCTGCAAGCTGGTGGCAGTGAGCATGAAAGCGAGTCCTTGAAGCCAGGGCTTGAGCATGGAATGGCACTCCTGTTGCCTTTGGTGAATAACGGCCGACGCGCCGGGTGGCACCGGCGGCTGGTCAACGGCTCAGAACGTGACGCCGGAAACCAGCGCGATATTGCTGTAGGGCTGGCACTCACCGGTACGCACCACCGCCCGGGCACTGCGCGACAGCACCTTGAATGCTTCATGGCTAAGCCATTCGCGCTTGCCCAACTTGCCCTTCAGGCGCTCGAGCTCGACCAGCGCTGGCGGCACCACTTTCTGCATTTCCTCGGCCAGCACATGCCGCTCCACCTGGAGCTCGCTCAGCACGGCGCGCAACACACTGGCGAAGTCCGGCAAGCCAGGGGTGATCGCCAGGTCGATCATTTCCACGCCTGGCGGCACCGGCAGGCCCGCATCGCCGATCACCAGGATATCGCCATGGCCCATGCCGGCGATGGTGCGCGAAAGGGCAACGTTCAGCAGCGGGGTTTTCTTCATGGCACCAGCTCCGCCAGGTAAGGGATTGATGGCTGCGCGCCAGCGCGTGTCACCGACAGCGCCGCAGCACGCTGGCCGAAGGCGATGGCCTCGCCCTCCTCCACACCACGCACCAGGCCCGCAGCGAAGCCGCCAATGAATGTGTCGCCAGCAGCAGTGGTGTCCAGCGGCTGCACCACCGGTGCGGGGTAATGCTGGTGGCCCTCGGGCGTTACCAGCAACGCCCCTTGCGCGCCCAGCGTGACGATCACCTTGCCCGCCCCCGCCTGCAGCAAGCGCTCTGCGGCAAGCTGCGCGCTAGCCTGGTCGGTCACCGCGATGCCGGTCAGCGCTTCGGCCTCGCTTTCATTGGGGGTAAGGTAATCGATGAACGCAAACCATTGCGCAGGCAGCGGGCCGGTGGCAGGCGCCGGGTTGAGGATCACCTGCTTGCCCAGATCGTGCGCCCGCTTCAGCGTCCAGGCCACTGTCTCGACCGGCACCTCCAACTGGCAGATGACCACCTGCGCAGCCTGCAACAACGCCTCAAAGTGCTGCACCGACTGCGGCGTCAGCAGGCCATTGCCGCCGGGGATGATGACAATGCAATTCTGACTGGCGGCATCCACGGTGATCAGGGCTACACCGCTGGACACGCCCGGGCAGGTACTGACGCCCTGGCAGTCGATGCCTTCTGCAGACAATGCCTGGTGCAACTGGCGGCCATAATCGTCATCGCCGACATTGCCAATCATCGCCACGCTGGCGCCCAGGCGCGCAGCTGCTACGGCCTGGTTGGCCCCCTTGCCGCCCGGCACCGTGAAAAAACGTTCGCCGGGCAGGGTTTCGCCGGCGCGAGGCAAGCGCTGGGCGCGGACCACCAGGTCCATGTTGAGGCTGCCGACCACCACAACCTTGGCATTCATGACAGTTCCTTAGCGTTAGCGGTAATCGTTGAACAGGTCCGGGCGCGGCCCGGTGGATTCGCGCAAGACAATGCGCGGGGCGACGATGCGCTGCTCCGCCACGCCTTGCCGGGGTGTGCCGATGCGCGCCAGCAACAGCGAGGCAGCGCTCTCGCCCAGTTCGCGGATCGACTGGCCCACGGTGGTCAACGGCGGGTACACGTAGCGGCTGAGCTCGATGTCGTCGAAGCCGATCACCGACAATTCGCCGGGCACGTTGATATTGCGTTCGGCGGCAGCGCGCAGCACGCCGAAACCGATCATGTCGTTGCCCGCAAAAATGGCCGTAGGGCGCCGCCCCTGCAACACTTGCGCAGCGGCGGCATGGCCGCCCGGGCTGGTGAAGTCGCAGTGCAGCACACGGTCACTGTGCACCGGCGCCTGCGCCTCGGCCATGGCCCGATGAAAGCCGCGCAGGCGCAGCTGGGTTACCCCGGTATCGGCGGGGCCGCCGATATAGGCGATGTCGCGGTGCCCCAGGGCCAGCAGGTGCTGGGTCGCCAGGTAAGCGCCGTGCTCGTGGTCGATGCGCACCAGGTCAGCGTCCACCCCTTCCAGCTCGCGGTCGACGATCACCATGGGCGTACGTACGCCGGCCAGGCTTTGCAGCAGGTCGCTGTCCTCGCCCACCGACGCCACCACCAGCCCGTCGATGCGCTTTTCCAGCAACACGCGCAGGTAGCTGCGCTGCTTTTGTGGGTTGTCGTCGGAGTTGCACAGAATCACGCAATAGCCGTTGCGTTCACAGGCATCCTCGATGCCCCGCGCCAGCTCGGCAAAGTAAGGGTTCACGCTGCTGGGCACCAGCAGGCCGATGGTCGCCGTGCTACGAGCCTTCAGCGAACGCGCCACGGCACTGGGCACGTAGTCGAGTTCGACAATCGCGGCCTCCACTTTCTGCCGCACCTGCTCGCTGACCGGTCGGGTCTTGTTCAATACATGGGACACCGTGGTGTAGGAAATACCCGCCAATGCCGCGACATCTTTGATGGTTGCCATGTTGTCAGTTCCGCCGGCCTGCACGCCGGCTACGGTAAGTGTCGAGCACCACGGCAATGACGATCACCGCCCCGGTGATGATGCGCTTGGTCGGTTCGCTGGCACCGATCTGCGCCAACCCAGCGGCCAGCACGGAAATGATCAGCACGCCGAAGAAGGTGCTGATGACCGAGCCGCGCCCGCCCATCAGGCTGGTGCCACCGATCACTACGGCGGCAATGACCTGCAGTTCCAGGCCCGAGCCCGCATTGGGGTCGGCCGCCTCCAACCGGGAAATCTGGAACAGCGCAGCCAGCCCGGCCAGCAGGCCCATCAGCGCGAACACCAGCACTTTGTAGGGCCGTGGGTCGATACCTGCAAGGCGCACGGCCTCTTCATTGGTGCCGATGCCGATCAGGTAGCGGCCGAACACTGTGCGGGTCAGCACCAGGTGGGCCAGCACGATCACCAGCAAGCCGATGATGAACGCTGGCGAGATGCCAAAGGCGACCGGGTCGGAGAACCAGGCATAGGCATCGCCGATGTAGGCGGTGCGCGAGTCGGTGAACTGGTAGGCCAGGCCGCGGGCCATTTCCAGCACGCCGAGCGAGACGATGAACGAAGGGATGCGCCAGGCCACGGTCACGCTGCCGGTGATGCTGCCGGCCAGCGCAGCCACGGCCATGCCCAGTAGCGCGGCGGGTAGCACGCCCCAGCCCCAACCGAGCATGGCCACGCTCACCGTCGACGCGGCCAGGGCCAGCACCGACCCCACCGACAGGTCGATACCGCCGATGATCAGCACGAAGGTCATGCCGACCGCCAGTACCATCAGGTCCGGGATCTGGTTGGCCAATGTGCTGAAAGTGTTGTACGACCAGAAGTGGCTGCTGAGGAACGAGAACAGCACGATCATCGCCAGCAAGGCGCCGGCCAGGCCCAGGTAGGTGCCCAGGCCATAATAGGAACCGTTGCGGCGCACGGCGGCGCCTTGGCTATCGAGCGGTGTGGTTTTCATACGTCCATCCTGGGGGCTGCCTCATGCAGCAGAGCGTCACGTTTCTGATAACCGGCAAAGGCTGCCGCCAACAGTTGATCCTGCGTCCAGTGCTCACGGTCGAAGGTGTCGATCAGGCGGCCGGCAGACAGCACGGCGATGCGGTCGCAGATCAACATCAATTCGCGCAGGTCGCTGGACACCACCACCAGGGCCTTGCCTTGGCGTGCCAGTTCGGCCAGCAGGCCGTAGATGTCGAACTTGGCACCGACATCGATGCCCCGGGTGGGCTCGTCGAACAGCAGCACCTGGCAGTCGCGCTCCAGCCAACGGCCGATCACGACCTTCTGCTGGTTGCCACCCGACAGCTCGCCAACCACCTGTTGCGCACCGGCGCTGCGAATACGCATGGCCTGGATCTGACGCTCGGCCAAGGCCCTTTCCGCCTCGCCGTCGAGCACGCCGGCCCGTGACACGGCGCCAAGGTTGCCCAAGGCAATGTTGGCGCTGATCGACTGGCTCAGCAGCAGGCCCTCGCCTTTGCGGTCTTCGGTGATCAAGGCTATGCCTGCGCGCACGGCCGCCTTGGGCGAATCGATGGTCACCGGCTGCGGTGGCTGGCCCAATGCGATGCTGCCGCTGTCAGCACGGTCGGCGCCGTAGATCAGGCGCAACAACTCGGTGCGGCCCGCGCCGATCAGGCCGGAGATGCCGAATATCTCCCCCGCCCTGACCTCGAAAGATACCTCGCGCACCTTGTCGCTGCGGGTAAGCCGCTCAACCTTGAGCAAGGGTGCGCCAAGCTGCCGCCGGCCGAGGTCGATGTGTTCGCCCAGTTCGCGGCCCACCATGAGGTTGACCAGTTCGGCGCTGCTGTAGCGCTGGATGGGCTCGTCACACACCTGCCTGCCGTCGCGCAGTACGACGATCCGCTGGGCGACGCGCTGCAGTTCTTCCAGGCGGTGCGAGATGTACACGATGGCCACCCCGCGCGCGCGCAGGCGGTCGATCTGGGTGAACAGCAGCTCCACCTCACGCGCGGTCAGCATCGCGGTAGGTTCGTCGAAGATCAGCACGTGGCAGTCGCCGATCAGGTTACGGGCGATTTCGACCATTTGCTGGTGGCCGATACCCAGTTCGCCGACTGGGGTATCCGGGTCGATGGCATCGAGCCCGACCCTGGCCATGGCCGCCGTAGCCAACTGGCGCAGGCGTTTGTGGTTGATCCAGCCAAAACGGCTGGGCAGGTTGTCGAGAAACAGGTTTTCCGCCACGGTCAAGGTTGGCAGCAGGTTCAGTTCCTGCATGACCATGCGCACGCCAAGGCGCTCCGCCTCGCTGCGGCTGGCAGGGGCGTAGGCCTGGCCGCGGTAGGTCATGTGCCCGGCGGTGGGGGTTTCCAGGCCGCTGATCAACTTGGACAGCGTGCTCTTGCCCGCACCGTTCTCGCCGGTCAGGGCCAGCACTTCGCCGGCCCGCAGGTTCAGGCTGACCTCGCCCAGAACCGGCTGGGCATAGGTCTTGCCAAGGCCGCTGGCAGCGAGCACCACTTCATTGGCCGATGCAGGCATGGCCGGTTCTCCTGGCAGGGTCGGGGCTACTTGGTAACGAGCTTGACTGGGGTCTGGATGACGTTGTCGGCATCCACGTCAGGCTTTTCGCCTTTGACCATTTTCAATGCGGCTTGAATACCGAATACGGCTTGCTGGCTGGCGGCCTGGTCAAGGGTGGCGAGCACGCGGCCATCGGCCAGCATCGGCTTGATGGCGTTGATGTTGTCATAGCCGACCACTTGCACCTGGCCCGCCTTGCCGGCGGCACGCACAGCCGAAACCGCACCCAGCGCCATGCTGTCGTTACCGGCCAGCAGGGCCTTGAGGTCGGGGTATTCGTTGAGCATGGAAGCGGCGACGGCATTGCCTTTGTCGATCTCCCAGTTACCGCTTTGGACCGAGACGATGTTCATTTTGGCGGCTTCCATGGCGTCCTTGAAGCCTGCCGTGCGCTGCTGGGCATTGGTGGTGGTTGGCACCCCTTCGATGATGCCCACCTGGTCACCGGCCTTGAGCTTCTGGTGGGCCAGGTAGTCACCCACCATACGCGCCCCCTTGCGGTTGTCAGGGCCGACGAAGGGCACGCTGATGCCTTTGCTCTTGAGCAGCTCTGGGTCCAGGCGGTTATCGATGTTGATCACCACCACGCCTTTGTCCATGGCTTTCTTCACCGCTGATACCAGCGCCTTGGAATCGGCCGGGGCTATCACCAGCGCCTTGGCGCCGGCGTTGACCATTTGCTCGACGATGCGGATCTGTTCGCCAGTGTCGGTTTCGTTCTTGATGCCGTTGGCAATCAAATCAAACTCAGCGGCGTGGCTTTTCTGGTAGTCCTTGGCACCGTCTTCCATGGTGCGGAAGAACTCGTTGGCCAGCGATTTCATGACCAGGGCGACCTTGGGCTTGTCTTCGGCGTGGGCGGCAGAAAACGGCAAGGCAAGGGAGAGTGAGGAAACGACAGCGAGGGCCAGCAGACGACCGGGGAACGGCAGCTTCATGGACGATGACTCCGAATCTTGTTTTTTTATCGGATCGCAAACGTTTGCGGTACGTAACTATGGAAACAGTACCAGGGTTTGTCAAATCCGTTTTTCAGGTCAGCGGCCGAAACCGTTGGCGCTGATTATCCAGAATCTTTCCGCAAAACCGAACACCTTTTCCTACGCCTGTTCGGATTCTCGAATGGAACACTACCCCCGCAACGCCCCCCCCCTGGGTCGCGCCGGGCTGCGCTGCACCTGCGCCAACCTGCGCTGCGGCCTTGGTTTCGGGGCTGCTGCGCACAGCACTGCAACACATGGCGGTGCCTGCACCACTGCGCGCGCAAGCTGGTATGAAAGATGCCTTGCAAGCTGCGCGATTCAAAAACCATCTCATTTGGAAGAGAGCACAAGAACGATGAATGCCGCACTGAAAACCTTTGCCCCCAGCGCCCTCGCCCTGCTGCTGGTCCTGCCCACCGCCGCCTCGGCCAAGGAAGCCGAAACCCGGCAGAAACTGGCCAACGTGGTCATCCTCGCCACCGGTGGCACCATCGCCGGCGCTGGCGCCAGCGCCGCCAACAGCGCCACCTACCAGGCTGCCAAGCTGGGGGTGGACAAGCTGATCGCCGGCGTGCCGGAGCTCGCCGACATCGCCAATGTGCGCGGCGAGCAGGTGATGCAGATCGCCTCGGAAAGCATCAGCAACGATGACCTGCTGAAGCTGGCCAAACGCGTCGCCGAACTGGCCGACAGCAAGGATGTGGACGGTATCGTCATCACCCACGGTACCGACACCCTGGAAGAAACCGCCTACTTCCTCAACCTGGTCGAGAAAACCGACAAGCCAATCGTGGTAGTCGGCTCGATGCGCCCGGGCACCGCCATGTCCGCCGACGGCATGCTCAACCTCTACAATGCAGTGGCCGTGGCCGGCGACCAGCAGTCGCGAGGCAAGGGCGTGCTGGTGACCATGAACGACGAGATCCAGTCTGGCCGTGACGTGAGCAAGGCGGTCAACATCAAGACTGAAGCGTTCAAGAGCGCCTGGGGGCCAATGGGCATGGTCGTGGAAGGCAAGTCGTACTGGTTCCGCCTGCCGGCCAAGCGTCACACGGTCAACTCCGAGTTCGACATCAAACAGATCAGCAGCCTGCCGCAGGTGGACATCGCCTATGGCTATGGCAACGTGACCGACACCGCCTACAAAGCGTTGGCGCAACATGGCGCCAAGGCACTGATCCACGCCGGTACCGGCAATGGCTCGGTGTCTTCACGGGTAGTGCCGGCGCTGCAGGAATTGCGCAAGGAGGGTGTGCAGATCATTCGCTCGTCGCACGTCAACCAGGGTGGCCTCGTGCTGCGTAACGCCGAACAGCCAGATGACAAGAACGACTGGGTGGTGGCACACGACCTGAACCCGCAGAAGGCGCGGATTCTGGCGATGGTGGCGATGACCAAGACCCAGGACAGCAAGGAGCTGCAGCGGATCTTCTGGGAGTACTGATACCCCAGCAACCTCAGCAGCCACGGGCTGCTGAGGCCCGCTTCACGGTTGCCTAGAGGGCCATGACCATTTCGTGCCAAGCCATGCCGCCGTGGTCGGAGGGCGAAGGCCGCACGTACTGGTAGCCCATCTTGCGGTACAGCTCCACATGCTGCTCCTTGCACATCAGGTGAATGGTCTGCTTGCCTTGCGCCTTGGTCCGCGCAATGAATTCATCCATCAGCCGCTTGGCGTAGCCTTTGCCCTGGTGCGCGGGGTCCACCACCACCGACATGATCACCACATTGGCTGCCTGCGGGTCATGCCCGACCAACTCTTTGAACGCCTCGTCAGCCATCACCACGGCATGGGCACAGCCACTGTTGATGAACCCCACGATGCCGGCCTGCTCTTCGAGCAACAGGAAGCCTTGTGGGTACTGGCTGATACGGGTGCGGATCTTTTCCAGGGTGGCCGCCTCGTCGCCCTCGTAGGCACTCACCTCAATCTGGTAGCAGCGCTCGGCGTCGGTCATGACGGGCTGGCGGAATTGCAGGTTGCTCATGGGCAGGCTCCGGGTAACAAAATGGCAAGCCGGCCATTCTAAACCGCTGGCTGGCATGCGCGCAGCCGTTGCAAGGCACTTTGGCCACAGCGCTCTGCCACCGCGAAGCAGTACGGCTCAACCGTACAGGTAGTCGATATCCTTGTAGGCCAGCGGCGGCACCTGGCCCATCAGGAAGTCACGCAGCTTGTGCATCTGCCGCGCCTTGGGGCTGGCCTTGAGCCAGGTCATGTAGTACCCGTCGCCGGTGGCCACGGCATGCTTGAATGGCGTAACCAGGCGCCCGGCCGCCAGGTCGGCACTGGCCAGTACCAGATCGACGACCGAAATGCCCAGGCCCTGCTGGGCAGCCGAAATGCCCTGGTCCAGCGTGTCGAATACCTGCCCCTGGTCGATACTGATGTGCAGCGCGTCCATCCGCGCCAACCAGCGCCGCCAGTCGCGCCGGTCGGGGGAAGGGTGCAGGAACTCGCACTGCGGCAGGTCGCTGAGGGCTGGCTGCGCTTGCGCCATGTAATCGGGGTGGCATACCGGTATCAGCCACTCGTCGAACAGTTTGAAGCTGTCGATATCGGCAGGGAAGCGCCCGCTGGCCAGAAGAATGGCGCAGTCGTATGGCTCGGAATAGAAGTCGACGCTGTCGATGTCCATCCACACGCTCGACAGCTGCACACTGCAGTGGTCTTCGTGCTTCTTGAACGCATCCAGCGCCCGCAACAGCCAGCGTACGGTCAGCGTGGAAGGCGCCTTCAGGCGCAAGCCATAACGGTCCTGGCGCAACAACGCGCAGGCATTTTCGATGATCTTGAAGCCCACTTTCAGTTCCTGGGCCAGCACACGGCCATGCTCGGTCAGGCTCAGCTTGGGCCCACGGCGCTCGAACAGGTCGCAACCAAACATGGCTTCTAGAGTCTTGATGTGGTGGCTGACTGCACCCTGGGTCAAGGCAAGCTCCTCGGCCGCACGGGTGAAGGAGCCATAGCGTGACGCCACCTCGAAGGCACGCAATGCGTGCAGGGCCTGGATGCGTTCCGACATGGCGATATCCCGAGCATGAGTGAGACTAATAGTAGGTCATAGTTCCACGCGTTTTACAACGTGAAGTGCGTCTCGGAAAATGCAGGTAAAAAACAAATATAACCAAGATCCTGCCTGCATATGACTGGAACGTTCATTTAAATTCACGCCTGGGGAAATCATGTTTACGGGATATGGAAATTGCTATCGCCTGGATGCGCTAGAGCTCGCCGCTGAACATGGTCATGACATGCAACACTGGACGTACACCACCGTAGAACAATTTCGCACCATTCTCGCCAACCCCGAATTTCCGTGCCTGTTCGGCCGCAAGGCGGTAAACGGCGAAACCTGTTACATCCTGTTCGCACGCGCCGAGCAACTGGCGGATGATATCGCACAGGGCCTGGCCGATTATGTGCGCCTCATCGCACCTGTCACACCCCGGCAGCGCATCGGCAGCCCACTGGTGGTGTTTCTGCAGACGGCAGCCGACAGCAGCCTGAGCGAACAGCAGGCGCTGGCCTGGAAGGTGCTGCGCGGGGTGCATGCGCGCGATCCCCACCCCTGGCCACAGGGCATACCGACCGACCCCGCCGATACCGGCTGGTCGTTCTGCTACGCCGGCATGCCGCTGTTCATCAACATGAACTTCCCCGGCCACCAGCGCATGAAAAGCCGCAACCTGGGCCAGCACATCACCTTCGTCATCAACCCCCGGGAAAACTTCGACGAAGTGGCCGACACCAGCAGCGAAAGCGGCCGGCGCATCCGCGCGCGCATACGCGAGCGGGTACACCACTACAACGATGGCGTCGTGCCCGACACCCTTGGCGCTTTTGGCGATGCCGACAACTACGAATGGAAGCAGTACCAGCTGCAGGAGGCAGGTTCGCTGAACCCGTCGCGCTGCCCGTTTCATACCCACACCGCACACCAGCCGACACCCGACATACTGATCGAGAACTGACCGTGAATACCGCACTCACCGCCACTTATGCCCTCACCGTCCTGCTGCTGATCGCCACGCCCGGCCCAGTGGTGGCACTGATCGTCAACACTGCGGCCGCTTCGGGCTCGCGCAAGGCCATGTTCACCGCCGTCGGCACCAACTGGGCGTCCCTGGTGCTGATTGGCGCAGCCGCCTGGATCATCCTCACCAGCGCGGCCATCGACAAGACCTGGCTCAACATCATGAGCCTGCTGGGCTGCCTGTTCATCGGCCACATTGCCGTGGGTACCCTGCGCGAGGCGCTGCAGGCGCCGGCTGCTGCGGCCTCGAACGAGGCCCCGAACGAGGCGGCCAAGCCCGGCCGTGGCGGGCTGCTGCAAGGTTTCATGGTGGGCATTTCCAACCCGAAGGACATCATCTTCTTCATCGCCTTCTTCCCGCAGTTCATCCAGATCACCGAGTCGTTCGGCAAAAGCATGGTGGTCCTGTCGCTGCTCTGGGTGGCCATCGACTTCGCTGTGCTCAGCCTGTACATCTTCGCCATCGGCAAGATCGCCTCGCAGCGTAGCAACCGGGTCATCAGCCTGGCGTCCGGCGTGGCGCTGCTGCTGATCGCCGCAGGCGGCCTGCTGTACAACCTGAAAGAACTGGCGGCCTGAAACTGCTGTGCACCCTACGGCGCCATTGAAGGAGCATTCATGAACCCCACCCACACCAGTCCGCCTCCTTCGCCGCTGCCACAGGACTACCAGCGCTTTCTGCTGTGCGGCAGCCGCCGCGCGCCACACACCGTGCATGTGCACGAAACCAGCTACCGCTCCGGCACCATCAACACCGATGCCCTGGGCCTGCGCTACAGCCATTGCGCCGGCAAGCGCTTTTCTGCGGGCGAGCGCGGCGGCGCTTCACGCATCAACTTGCTGGTGGGCGGCTCGACAGCTCTGGGCATCGGCGCCAGCTCCGACGAGCACACCGTGGCCTCGCACCTGTCGATGCTCACCGGCGAAGTCTGGCTGAGCCTGGCCGGTTGCGGGCTCAATGCCAGCCAGGAGCTGCTGTTGTTCCTGACCCACCAGCATCGCCTGGGCCAGCTCGGCCACGTGGTCGTGCTTAGCGGCCTGAACAGCCTGGCCCACGAAGCCCTGTGCGAAGTGCTTGCCAGCCCCGCAGCGGCCCATGGCAAGGCTTACCAGGACTTTCTCAACAGCTTCAGCGAAGGCCTGCAGCCTGCCACCGCCGCCCGCCGGCAATCGTTGTGGCGGCGCATCGGTCAAGCCTTGGCGCCGCCGCCGCCAGCCGAAGCCGTGGGCAGTTGGCCGCTATCTCCCCCGGAGAAGCGCCTGGCCCGCGCTGCCGACACCATTGGCCGCACGCTGCGGCAGTGGGACCGGTTGCTGGCCGACAGCCACGCCACCCTGACCTTCATCCTGCAACCGTTGCTGCCCTGGTGCCGGGAAACCCTGCCTGCCGGCGAACAGGCCATGTTGGCGGCACTGGAGCAGCAGCCGGGCAACTTCGACCGGCTGCTCGACGGCGCGCTCGACAGCCAACTGCACTCGGCGTTTTTTCGCCGCATCAAGAGCCAGGCCGATCCGGTCCCCTGCTACGACATGAACGGCATGCTCAGCAGCTCGCCCGTGTTCGGGGCAGATTTGTTCATCGATCGCCTGCACCTGAACGACCTGGGCAACAATGCCTTGGCCAAGGTGATCACCGCCAAGCTGGGCCTGGCCCAGGAAAAACACGCCCAACGTAATGTCACCCCTATCAGACTCGTCTGACATTTGCACAGCGGCCTTTCGGCCAGGCCCCTTGGCTGGCTAGAATACGTGGTCGTTCCGATTTCCCCGAGGCGCAATGCTTGACCGCCATGACCGTCGAAACCGTGCACTCTTACCTGGCCGCCCATGGAGTTCACCTGTGAGCCTGGCCATGCGCCTGCCCGCGCTACTGGTTGCGTTACTGCCGCTGGCTGCCCAGGCGCTGGAGGTTAATATCGACCCGCATGCCGACCTGCTCTACCGCCAGGCGTTGCCATTGCTGGAACAGGCCGACAATCAGGAAGAAGGCAGCAGCACCCTGCGCACGTCGCTGGGCGCCGACCCGGAGCTCAGCCGCCAGGGGCAGGCAATGGCTCACACCTTGCCTACAGCGGTGGCCCTTTTGAAAAAGTCGGTCGAGCTGGGCCACCCGGTCGCCCAGTACCGGTTGGCCCTGTACTACATGACCTACCTTCCCGCGGCGCAGATCCCTGAAGCTGCCTGCCCGTTGCTCGAAGCCAGCCTAAAGCAGGGCTTTGCCGCACCCGCACCGGCCATCGCCACCTGGTGCCAGCCCTACAATGCCAGTAGCGATTACCGCACAGCCCTGGAGGCCATCCCCAGCATGGCCACCGTGTACGCCCCCTATTACCCGCAGCCTGCCACCCACCTGGCCTGCCGACGCAACCAGCCACAAGGCCTGGAAATGCTGTGGGGGCGCCAGCGTGACTACCAGGCCGAGGTGTACCGCCTGCTCAGCGAACTGGACCCACAGCACCGGTTGAGCCTGCTGCAGAAGGCGGTCGACATCAATGGCTGCGTGACAGCGCAGCAACACCTGACCCGGCACCCCTAGCCGGTGCCCGGGGGCATTACGGGCGCTCACGCCAAAAGCGCTGTCGACCAGCAAGATCGTTCAAGCCAACCCCCTGCCCGTCTGGCATGCTGGCCTGCCCTGTAAACGCATTGCAGACACCATGCCCACCATTGCTCGCCAAGCCTTTCTCCACGGCGCCATCGCCATCCTGCCGCTGTCCCTTGCCGTCGCCCCTTGGGGCCTGCTCGCCGGGTCGATGGCCATCGAGGCCAACCTAAGCCCTTGGCAGGGCCAAGGGCTGTCGGCCATCGTTTTTGCCGGCGCCGCGCAACTGGTGGCCATCGGCATGCTCAAGGGCGGCGCCAACCTGGCATCGATACTGCTGACCACTTTGCTGTTGACCTCACAGCACCTGCTGTATGGCCTGTCGATGCGCCCAGTGCTGTCCAACCAGCCGCTGCGCTGGCGGCTGGGCCTGGGCTTTCTGTTGACCGACGAATTCTTCGCCCTGACCAGCCAGTACGACCAGCAGCAGTTCAACCGCTGGTACGCGTTAGGGGTGGGCCTGACCTTCTACGTTGCCTGGAACCTCTTCACCCTGGCCGGTATCCTGCTGGGCCAGAGCATTCCACACCTGGACCAGTACGGGCTGGACTTTTCCATCGTCGCCACCTTCGTGGCCTTGATCGCGCCGCTGGTGCGCAACCTCGCCACGCTGGCGTGCGTAGCCGTGTCGCTGTTCTGCTCGGTACTGTTCAGCTACTGGCACTGGGAGACCGCCCTGGTCGCCGCCGGGCTGCTGGGCATGAGCGCCGGTTTCATCTGCCAGAAATTTGCTGGCGCACGCACATGACCTGGGTGCTGATTTTTGCCATGGGGGCCATCGTGTTTCTCAACCGCTACGCGTTTCTGGAACCACGCCTGCCCTTACGGCTTAGCTCCAACGCGCGGCAATTTCTGAGCTTTGCCGTGCCGGGCATGCTCACGGCTATCTGCGGCCCCATCATTTTCCTGCCCGAGCACCAGCTCGAACTGAGCCTGCTCAACCCCTACCTGCTGGGCTCACTGGCGGCCATCACCTTGGTGCTGTTGACCCGCAGCGTAGTGCTGAGCATGCTGGTGAGCATGTTGATCTTCTTCCTTTTGCGCAGTTGGCTGGCATGAGCGGGGCACTGCGCGAGCAGACACACCTTTGGCAGGCGCCAGCGCTGGGCGACGTCGAGATGCTGCACGCGCGTTACGTTCAGCAGCGCTTCGCCCCGCACGTCCACGAGGGCTATGTGTTCACCGTGATCGAGTCCGGCGCCCAGCGTTTCTGGCACCGCGGCAGCGAGCACCTGGCCCCGGTCGGCAGCATGGTGCTGATCAATCCGGACGAACTGCACACCGGCGCCACCGCTCACGAAGCCGGTTGGCGCTATCGCGGTTTCTACCCCGACCATGAACGGGTCACAGGGGTGCTCGAGGAACTGGAGCTGGGCCGTCACGGCATGCCCAGCTTCAAGGCCAGCGTGATCCAAGACCCGGCGCTGGCCGTTGCATTCAGCCAACTGCACCAGTTGTCCGAAGCCGGTGCCAGCGCCCTGCAGCAACAGACGGCCTGGCGCCAGGCGGTGCTGGCGCTGGTGCAGCGCCATGGGCAATGCGCGGCGCCTTCGGCCCCCGGCCAAGAGCCCCTGGCAGTGGCCCGCGCGCGCGAACTGCTGGAAAGCCGGCTGGCCGACCCGCCTTCGCTGGAGGCGCTGGCAGCGGCGGTCAACCTGTCGCCATTTCACTTCGCCCGGGTGTTTCGCCAGGCTACCGGCCTGCCGCCGCATGCCTGGCTCAAACAGCGGCGCCTGGCCCGTGCACGGGAAATGCTGAAAAACGGCCTGGTGGCGTCGCAGGTCGCGTTCGACCTGGGCTTTGCCGACCAGAGCCACCTGAGCCGGCAGTTCAAGCAGGCCTACGGCGTGCCGCCGGGCGTCTATCGCAGCGCCTGCCGGCCAGGCTGAGCTGTGGCACCTCGCCACAGGCAGGCCGCCTAGCCACTGCTACACTAACAGGGCTGAACGGAGGATCCTGCCATGTCCCAAAGAGAGCTCACCACCCTACTGTCGCTGATGAACCAGCGCCAGGCCTGCCTGAGTAGCGCGTGCAAGGAGATTGCCGACTGGATCGACCGGCAGGGCGATGTGCCCGCCGCAGGCAAGATTCGCGCGAGTTTACGGGCGCTGGAAGCCGACGAGGCGCAAGTCCGCAAGACCTTGACCTCGCTGACCCTCGACCGGCCACTGCCCAAGTTTCGCAGTTGACCGGCGCGCCAAGGCTAGCTTGCTGGAACCTGTCAGTGCTGCATGTGCATGTGGTCGTGGCCGCCGCCCGCCTCGGCGGTGAGCGCGCGCACTTCAGCCTGCACTTCCACGGTTTCCTTGGCGCCTTTGGCGCCTTCGATGGTCAGGCTCAGCGGTACTTTCTCGCCTTCCTTGACCTGGCCGTTCAGGCCCATCAGCATCACATGCAGGCCATTGGGGTCCAGCGTAACGGCTTTGCCCGCTGGTAGCTCGACAGCCTTCACCTCACGCATGCCCATCACATCGCCGTTCATGGTCATTTCGTGTACCTGAACGGTCTTGGCAACTGGCGACGCCACGCTCACCAGCTTGCTGTCGCTGCTGGCGGTCAGGGTCATGAATGCGCCGGTGGACTGCTGGTGCGGCACGCTGGCACGCACCCAGGCTTCACTCACGGTGGTCTGGGCCAGGGCCGGCAGGGCCGGCAGGGCCAGCCCGGCAAGGGCCAGGGCAGCCAAGCCGCGTTTGATCGGTTGCATCAACATTCAGCAGATCTCCATCAGGGTGACCAGGTCTTCGGCGCATTCCTTGGCTGTCAGGGAATGGCCCAGGCTCAGGCGCAGGGTGCCACGTGTATCGTAGACGTAGCTGGTGGACGAATGAGAAATGGTGTAGGTGTCCCCGGCCGGGACTTTCTCGTAGAACACCTTGAATTCCTTGGCTACTGCGGCAATTTCTTCGGGGGTGCCGGTCAGTGCGATGAACGTGGGGTCAAAGGCCTTGACGTAGGCATCGAGCACCTCGGGGGTGTCACGCTCCGGGTCCAGGGTGATGAACACCACCTGGAACAGGTCGCGGTCGCGGCCGCGCAGGGTCTTGCGGATCTGCGCCGCACGCGCCAGCGTGGTCGGGCAGATCGCCGGGCACTGGGTGAAGCCGAAGAAAATCATGGGCATGCTGCCGTAGAAGCTCGACAGGGTACGCACGTTGCCTTGCGGGTCCTTGAGGCTGAACTTGCGCCCGAGGATCTCGTTGCTCATGTTCTTGCCGTACTTGAACTCGAGCCCCCGCGCCGGGCTGCAGCCCGCCAGCAGGCCGAGCCCGAGAACGCCCATGCCGGCGACGACTGCCCGCCGGCTATATAGATCATTCATGAAACCATCCTTTACAGGGAAGGCGCCGGCCCTCGGGACGGGCCGGTCGAAAAACCGGGGCATTCTGGCATGACACCCAGAGGGGTTCTACCCGACCTGGGCAGGGAGGGCCTGCAGCCCTTGAAATACGGGCTGCGGCCTGTTGTCGCAGGGCTTGAAAACGTAACACTTTATTGCTAAGTGTGCGGACTTTAGCGGCCTGTTCAGGCGCGGTCATGTGTCGCGATCGGGCTGCAACGCAGCCCGAGCAAGCATGCGCCAAGGCAACGGTGCGGCTGCAGCCCAGCAGCCGCCGGAAGGCTTAGTAGTAGGCGTTTTCTTTCTGGCTGTGGTCAGTCACGTCACGCACGCCCTTCAGCTCCGGGATACGCTCGAGCAGGGTGCGCTCGATGCCTTCTTTCAAAGTTACGTCAGCCTGGCCGCACCCTTGGCAACCACCGCCAAACTGCAGCACAGCAATGCCGTCATCCACTACATCTACCAGGCTGACCTGGCCGCCATGGCTGGCCAGACCAGGGTTGATCTCTGTCTGCAGGTAGTAGTTGATACGCTCGTTGATCGGGCTGTCTTCATTGACCATCGGCACCTTGGCGTTCGGCGCCTTGATGGTCAGCTGGCCACCCATGCGGTCGGTGGCGTAGTCGACCAGGGCGTCTTCCAGGAACGGCACGCTGACCGCATCCAGGTAAGCGGTAAAGCTCTTGAGGCCAACGGCGGTGTCGTCAGGCTTCTCTTCGCCCGGCTTGCAGTAGGCGATGCAGGTTTCGGCGTACTGGGTGCCCGGCTGGGTGATGAAAATACGAATGCCGATGCCAGGCGTGTTCTGCTTGGAGAGCAGATCGGCCAGGTAGTCATGGGCGGCGTCGGTAATGGTTATAGCGCTCATGTAGGTTCCTCACAGACTTGCCGCCAAGTGTACGCCAACCGGCGCATCGAACAAAGTCCTAGTATTTGACTCGGGAAAGCGCATAGGCCGGCTCGCCCCCTCGCGGCGCCGCCAGCCACGCCTGCATGCGCCGGTACAGGCCACGTTCCAGCCAGCGGTAGCTGAACCACGACATTAGTCCAATGGACGGCACGCACACGGCGAATACCCAGTAAGGATTCAACTGCAGCCGCTGGCTGGCGAACCAGCCGGCATACAGCACCAGCACATGGATCAGGTACACGGAATACGAGCAGTCGCCCAGCGCCTTGAGCAGCCGGTTGTCTTTGAACATCGGTTCCAGGGCGATGAAGGCAAGCACGATCATTGCGCTCGGCACGCCCCAATGCAGCAAGCGCTGCGATGCATCGAGGTGATAGATGGCCAGGCCTGCCGCCCCCAGCAACAGCAACGCCAGCACGCGGCCCTGGCGGATCAGCCCATGGCGGTACAAGACCCCAAGGCCGATGCCGAGCAAGAACTCATAGATGATGTCGTTGTTGTAAAAGCGGCTGAGCAAGCCGAACCGCCCCAGCACCTCGCTGACCAGCAGCAAGGCGCCAGCCACCAGCAACAGGTGGTGCCGTTTGCGCACGAGGAAAGCCAGGCCGAACAGCAGGTAGAAGAACATTTCGAAGTTCAGCGTCCAGCCCACGTTCAAGGTGGGATACAGGCCGTAACCGCCGGGGTTCTCCGCCGGGATGAACAGCAGCGACAGCAGCAAGTGATGCCAACTGAACACCTGGTGCGGCATCCATTGGCTGAACGCCAGCAACAGCAAGGCCATCAGGGCCGTATAGAACCAGTAGGCGGGAACGATGCGCAGCACCCGGTTGAGCAGAAACTGTCGCGGCTCGACCGGCTTGTCGCAGGTCGACAGGTAGATGACCAGCCCACTGATCACGAAGAAGATGTCCACGCCCACGGCGCCCCGGTCAGTGAGCAATTGGCCGACGGGGCCCGTGGCATGGAAGTCGAAGAAGATCTGCATGAAATGGTGGCAGACCACCACCCAAGCGGCGAACGCCCGCAATGCCTGAAGCGAATACAACATGAAAGAACCTGCGCTTTTCGGTGCATTGAGGCCCGTATCGGCTGCGTGAGCACCGATACAGGCCACCTAACCCTTTCCGACCGCAGGTGTATCGGAAAGGTCAGCCAAACCGATCAGAGGTTTTCATAGCGGTTCATGTCCAGCACCCCGGCCTCGAGCGGCTCGGTTTCCTTGATGTAGCTGTTCAGGTCATGGAAGTAGCGCCAGAACTCGGGGTGGCTGCGGCGCACGCCCCAGCGCATGACAATGCGTTCGAACTTCGCCGCATCGTCCTTTGCGTACTCCATGTCCTCGACGAATTCCGGCACATCCTTGGTCGGGATGTTGAACATGAAGTTGGGGTAACTGCTGAGCACACCGGGGTACAGGGTCAGGGTGTCCAGGCCAGGCTGGTAGCGATAGGCCTCGCCAAGCAGGAAGGCCACGTTGCTGTGCGCGCGGTTGCGTAGCAGGCTGTACACCTGGCGCTGGCCGCCCTGCCCTTCGATGCGCAACATCGTCGCCTCGGGCAGCTGGTTGATCACCTTCAGCCCGGCCGCCGGGCGCGAGACCAGGCGGCTGAGCGACTGCTCGGCATTGCGGAACTCTTCGCTCATTTGCGGCCGCGAGCAGAAGGCGCCCTGGCAGCGGTTGATCGGGTCGGGACCGGCATTCAGGCTGCCGGTGCGCTGCAACAGCTTGAGGCCGAAGTCGCGCGTGGGGTTGCGCGGGTCAAGCTTGATACCGCTCGGCGTGTCACTGTCGATGTCCTCGTAGTCCAGCCACATCTTGACCTTGCCGCTGTTCTGGTACCAGTCGCCAAGAATCGCCTTGCGCTGGTCTGCCGGCATCAGGCGCAGGAAATTGACCTCGGCACCGTTGCGGATCAGGTCGAAGTACAGGCGCGTCTGCAACTGGTGGGACACGTTGCCATACACATCGAAATTGACTGCCAGCTGGTAATAGGTGCGTTCGAGCAGCGGGTAGTCGAACAGCCAGACGGTAAGGGGCACATCGCCGACCAGGCCCTTGGTGACCGAGGCGCTGTCGAAATGACGGAAAATGCTCAGCAGGGCATTGTCGTTACCCGCCCACAGCGTCGCCCAGCCTGGGGCCGGCATCTCGGCATAGGCTTCCCGGCGCAGCTTTTCATACGCGTTGCGCTTGTCGCGGTACGCGTGCCACAGGCTCAGCACACTGCCCACGTCGTCGTTCTGGCCTGGCATGGCCAGCAACGGCGTGGCTTCGCCGCGGTAGTGCGCATCGGTGATGTAGCGGTCGTGCGCGGGCTCCTGGAACAACGCCCAGAAGTTGTCGCGAATCACGTCGGTGGCGATCTGGCCCCGGCAAACAGGCCCGCGGATGAAGGTGCGCACGAAGTACTCGGCGTTATCCAGCATGAACTGGTAGCGCGCCACCGCCGGGATGGCCTCGAAGGTTTCGAACGGGTTGGCGCGGTGGCGCGGGCCATAGCCGGGCAGCGCAGCGGCATGCCAGTCACCGGCATAGAACAGCTGCTTCACCCGCTTGAGCTTTTGCGGCCCCATTGGGTAGGTGATGTGCGTCTTGTGCACGATCACGCCCTGCACCGGGATCAACCGGTAGTAGAAGTCGGTACCTGGGGGGTCGTTGGGCCGCCGCGTGGCGATGATGTCTGCCGGCTGGCCGCTTGGCGTGCGCGAGCGCACCCACTGGAAGAAGTGGCCCTGCTCGCCCCCTGTAAAATAGATATGCGCCAGGAACAGGTGCTCGTACAGCCAGCGGCCAACCAGCGCTTCGGTGGAGCCTGGGCGGTTGAGCAGCTCCTCCCATTCGGCGATTTGCCGGGCTTCAGCAGCGCTGGGTTGGATCGGCTGGTATTCGACCGGCGCGCCGGCGGCCAGCCAACGGCGCATGGTGTCGTATTCCTGGTCCGTCAACCCGGTCACGGCCAGCGGCATGCCTTCCCTGGGATGGGCGCCGGCGTAGGCATCGAACTCATGGGGCAAGGGGCACATGTTGTTGCGGTTCAGGCCCAGGACGATCTCGTCAGGCACCTTGGCATTGGGCGTGAGTGGCGTCTTGTGCCCCAGTTCGAGCATGCGCGCCATCAGCGCGGCCTGGCTGCCCTGGTTGTCGAGCACCGAGTAAAAGCCTTTCTTGCGCCACTCGCTCTCGCTGTGGGCGTCGTAGAACAGCCGCGTGGTGGGCACTGCCTGGCTGCGTTCGCCCTGGTACACCGGAACCTTGCTGGCCCCGCGTATTGCGCCTTCGGGGCTTTCCAGCTTCAGTTGGCAGGCGGCATCGTTGCAGGCATGGCAGGCCACGCATTTCTCGGTGAAGATGGGTTGAATGTCCCGGGTGTAGGATATGGCCGGGCTCGACTGGGGAGCTTGCCCAAGCACCGCGCCACTGAGGAGCAGGGCGAAAGCGCCGGCAAGGATACGTTGCACCATGTGCGGAAAGTCCTGGTTCTTGAAGCCATTACGATTTGTTGCCTGGTCGTCCTTGGCCACCGTTTTCACCGGCTAGGCCAACATGAGCAGAATTCATGGAAATGGGCGATGCACCTAAAAACCGCGCAGCTTTGTTATGATTCGGCCCCTTCTGATATTCGCCCGACCAGGTAGTTCCTATGTCCGACCGCAGCGCTCGTCTCCAAGCACTCCAGAACGCCCTCAAAGAGCGCATCCTGATCCTCGACGGCGGCATGGGCACTATGATCCAAAGCTACCGGCTCGAGGAACACGACTATCGTGGCACGCGTTTCGCCGATTGGCCAAGCGATGTCAAGGGTAACAACGATTTGTTGCTGCTCAGCCGCCCAGACGTGATCGCTGCCATCGAGAAAGCCTACCTGGATGCGGGCGCGGATATTCTCGAAACCAACACCTTCAATGCCACGCAAATCTCCCAGGCCGACTACGGCATGGAATCGCTGGTGTACGAGCTGAACGTCGAAGGCGCGCGCATTGCCCGCCAAGTGGCCGATGCCAAGACGCTGGAAACCCCCGATAAGCCGCGCTTCGTTGCTGGCGTGCTCGGCCCTACCAGCCGCACCTGTTCGATTTCACCGGACGTCAACGACCCTGGCTACCGCAACGTCACCTTCGACGAGCTGGTGGTCAACTATGTGGAGGCCACCCGTGGCCTGATCGAAGGCGGCGCCGACCTGATCCTGATCGAGACCATCTTCGACACCCTCAACGCCAAGGCGGCGATCTTCGCCGTACAACAGGTGTTCGAGGAAGACAGCATCGAACTGCCGATCATGATCTCCGGCACCATTACCGATGCCTCCGGGCGCACCCTGTCGGGCCAGACCACCGAAGCGTTCTGGAACTCGGTACGCCACGCCAAGCCGATTTCCGTGGGCCTGAACTGCGCCCTGGGCGCCAAGGACCTGCGCCCGTACCTGGAAGAACTGTCGACCAAGGCCGACACCCATGTCTCGGCACACCCCAACGCCGGCCTGCCCAACGCCTTCGGTGAATACGACGAAAGCCCTGCCGAAATGGCCGCGGTGGTCGAGGAGTTCGCCGCCAGCGGGTTCCTCAACATCATCGGCGGTTGCTGCGGTACCACCCCGGGCCACATCCAGGCGATTGCCGAAGCGGTCGCCAAATACCCGCCGCGCGAAATTCCGGAAATCGCCAAGGCCTGCCGCCTGTCGGGCCTGGAGCCGTTCACCATCGACCGCCAGTCGCTGTTCGTGAACGTTGGCGAGCGTACCAACATCACCGGCTCCGCCAAGTTCGCCCGGCTTATCCGTGAAGAGAACTACACCGAAGCCCTGGAAGTCGCCCTGCAGCAGGTCGAAGCCGGCGCCCAGGTGATCGACATCAACATGGACGAAGGGATGCTCGACTCCCAGGCCGCCATGGTCCGCTTCCTCAACCTGATCGCTGGCGAACCGGACATCTCGCGCGTGCCGATCATGATCGACTCGTCGAAGTGGGAAGTGATCGAGGCGGGCCTGAAGTGCATCCAGGGCAAGGGCATCGTCAACTCCATTTCCATGAAAGAAGGCGTGGAGCAGTTCAAGCACCATGCCCGCCTGTGCAAACGCTACGGCGCCGCCGTGGTGGTCATGGCCTTCGACGAAGTGGGCCAGGCCGACACGGCTGCGCGCAAGAAGGAAATCTGCCAGCGCAGTTACGACATCCTGGTCAACGAAGTGGGCTTCCCGCCGGAAGACATCATCTTCGACCCGAACATCTTCGCCGTCGCCACCGGTATCGAAGAGCACAACAACTACGCCGTCGATTTCATCGAGGCCTGTGCCTACATTCGCGATCACCTGCCGCATGCGCTGAGCTCGGGCGGTGTGTCCAACGTGTCGTTCTCGTTCCGTGGCAACAACCCGGTGCGTGAGGCGATCCATTCGGTATTCCTCTACCACGCGATCCAGAACGGCCTGACCATGGGTATCGTCAATGCCGGCCAGCTGGAAATCTACGACGAAATTCCCGCTGCGCTGCGCGAAAAGGTCGAGGACGTGGTGCTCAACCGCACCCCGCACGGTACCGACGCCCTGCTGGCAATCGCCGAAGACTACCGCGGCGGCGGCGCCACCAAAGAGGTGGAAAACGAAGAGTGGCGCTCGCTGCCGGTGGAAAAACGCCTGGAGCACGCGCTGGTCAAGGGCATTACCGCATTCATCGTCGAGGACACCGAAGCCTGCCGCCAGCAGTGCGCACGCCCGATCGAAGTGATCGAAGGCCCGCTGATGAACGGCATGAACGTGGTCGGGGACCTGTTCGGCGCGGGCAAGATGTTCCTGCCCCAGGTGGTCAAGTCGGCCCGGGTGATGAAGCAGGCAGTGGCGCACCTGATCCCCTTCATCGAGGCCGAGAAAGGTGACAAGCCCGAAGCCAAAGGCAAGATCCTGATGGCCACGGTGAAAGGCGACGTGCACGACATCGGCAAGAACATCGTTGGCGTGGTGCTGGGCTGCAACGGTTACGATATCGTCGACCTTGGCGTGATGGTGCCGGCCGAGAAAATTCTGCAGACCGCTCGCGACGAAAAGTGCGACATCATCGGCCTCTCTGGCCTGATCACGCCGTCGCTGGACGAGATGGTCCACGTTGCCCGCGAAATGCAGCGCCAGGGCTTCACGCTGCCGCTGATGATCGGGGGCGCCACGACGTCCAAGGCGCATACCGCGGTCAAGATCGAACCGAAGTACAGCAACGATGCCGTGGTCTACGTCACCGACGCCTCGCGCGCGGTTGGCGTGGCTACGCAGTTGCTGTCCAGGGAGCTCAAGCCAGGTTTCATCGAGCGGACGCGCCAGGAGTACGTGGAAGTACGCGAACGCACCGCCAACCGCAGTGCCCGTACCGAGCGCCTGAGCTACGCCCAGGCCATCGCCGCCAAGCCGCAATACGATTGGGCCGGCTACCAGCCAGCGGTACCCTCCTTCACCGGCGTGAAGGTGCTGGAAGACATCGATCTGCGCACCTTGGCCGAATACATCGACTGGACACCGTTCTTCATTTCCTGGGACCTGGCCGGCAAGTTCCCGCGCATCCTCACCGACGAGGTGGTCGGCGAAGCGGCCACGGCGCTGTACAACGATGCCCGCGAAATGCTCGACAAGCTGATCGACGAAAAGCTGATCAGTGCCCGGGCGGTGTTCGGCTTCTGGCCGGCCAACCAGGTCGCCGATGACGATATCGAAGTCTACGGTGCAGATGGCCAGACCCTGGCCACCCTGCACCACCTGCGCCAGCAGACCATCAAGCCGGACGGCAAGGCCAACTGGTCGCTGGCCGACTTCGTCGCGCCCAAAGGCAGCGGCGTGACCGATTACGTGGGGGGCTTCATCACTACGGCCGGCATTGGTGCCGAGGAAGTGGCCAAGGCGTATCAGGACAAAGGCGACGACTACAGCTCGATCATGGTCAAGGCCCTGGCCGACCGCCTGGCCGAAGCCTGTGCCGAATGGCTGCACGAACAGGTGCGCAAGGAACACTGGGGTTATGCCCGCGACGAGCAACTGGACAACGAAGCGCTGATCAAGGAGCAGTACCGCGGCATCCGCCCGGCACCGGGCTACCCGGCCTGCCCGGACCATACCGAAAAAGAGACCCTGTTCCGCCTGCTCGATGGCACGGCCATTGGCGAAACCGGGCCAAGCGGCGTGTTCCTCACCGAGCACTTCGCGATGTTCCCGGCCGCGGCGGTCAGTGGCTGGTACTTCGCCCACCCGCAGGCGCAGTACTTTGCCGTGGGCAAGGTCGACAAGGACCAGATCGAGTGTTACAGCGCGCGTAAAGGCCAGGATGTCAGCGTCAGCGAGCGCTGGCTGGCCCCTAACCTGGGTTACGACAGCTGAGTCTGCCGGGGCCGCCTTGCGGCCCTTCGCGACACCCGGTTGCGGCTGACCGGGCCCGGTTGCTTCGGCAGGCGCGGGCTCGGGTCGCGAACGGGTTGCACGGTAGCGGCAAACCCCACCTACACTGTCCCTGATTGCCTCTGATTATTCAGGAGCCAGCATGGACGATTCCAGCCAAGGCAAACCGCCGACCTTCTGGCAGATGCTGCACAGCATCCTCGCCGCCGCCTTCGGCGTGCAAAGCGGCAAGAACCGCGCCCGCGACTTCACCCATGGCAAGGCAAGCCATTTCATCGTCATGGGCACACTGTTCACCTTGGTGTTCATTGCCGTGCTGATTGGCCTGGTGCAACTGGCGCTACACCTTACCGCGCGTTAATCACGGGGCCGCAAAGCACAACGCCTGCGCAATGGCTGCCGCAGGCGCCGTGGCTGCATCACGGTCGGAAGGTTCAAGTCACTGGTGGCTGACCCAGTACACGGCGGTGACGACCACCAGCACGATCAGGCAGAGGATCGCCCAGGCATCGACACTGCTGTCAGCTTTGCGGACCTTGGTTGAGTTTCCCATTGCATTGCCTCTTGTAGTGGTTATGGGAATGCACTTCACAACCAGCAGTTAAGACGAGCAATGCCCTTCTCTCAAGCAGGGTCTTTCAATATTCGACCGGCGACGTCAAAAACGGGTATTGGTAACTGGCAGGCCGTCCTTCGGCGCTGTAACGCTGAAAATCCACGCCATAGTCGTCCCGCTCCAGCAGTTTCAGCCAACGCCTGGCCTTGGCCTGGTCAATCACCTGCATGACCGGCGCCGTGTGTACACGCAAGCCATCACGGTTCAGCGCCAGCCCCTGGGCATCATCGTGCAGCATCACCATGGCCCAGCCACCGAGGGTGAAATGCCCACCCAACAGCACGCTCAGGCGGCCGTCGATGCGCGCACGCAGCGCCTCGGGCGAGCTGTTCACCGCACCGAACAGCACGTCACGCCCCGGCGTATGGCCGGCTTCCTGGAAAGCTTGCATGGCGCCGAAGGCCATTTCGTCATTGGCCGACCACACCAGGCCGATGTTCGGGTAACGCTGCAGCAGCAGCTGTGCCTGCTCGTAGGCCCGCTGTCGGCTCCAGCCGCCATACACCACCTGACGCAGGCGCACCTGGGGGAAATCGGCCAGCGCCCTGCGCATCCCCTGCTCGCGAAGTTGCGAGGCCGGCGTGGTCTTGACGCCGACAAACGCCAGCAACTCTACCGGGCCATGGTCACGTGGCAATTGCGCGACCATCTGATGCAACATCTCGAAACCCGCCTGTTCGTCATTGCTGGTCAGTGTGCCCAGTGGCGCGGCGAACTTGTCGGGCTGGGCCAGGATGCTGCGCTCCTGGCTGGCCGTGAGGCCATTGTTCACCAGCAGCAGCTTCACCCCCGTGCCGCGCGACAGGCGCAGGATTTCCGGCGCCACGTATTGCTCGTTGACCACTATCAGGTAATCGGGCCGCTGCGGCGCGGTGAGTATCGCCCTTGCCTGGGTCAACGCCCGGTCGGCACTGCGCTCAGTGTATTGCACGCGCAGGGTCATGCCCAGCTCCTGGGCGGCGGCCTGCATGAACCGGCTGTAGCTGTTCCAGAACGTCTCGTTGGACAGCCCCGGGTTGAGGAACACCACCGAAGCCGGTTGTGCGCTCGCCGCCAGCGGCAAGGCAAGACAAACGCTTTGGCACAACGCCTTGAGCATGGGCTGACATCTCTGTAACGCAAACCGCGGATTATACCCGCCACGCCATATACCGGGCACAAATGGCAGTCAGTCTCACATAGTCCATTTGGTTCTTTTCATATGCAAAAACATCACTTTAGCGCATAAACGCAACCTGCTATCGTTCCCCGGCTCCGTACCGGAGTGCGCGGCCGTGCGCGCGAATAGCTGCATGCCTGAGACAGGACTTTTATGTACGTATACGACGAGTACGATCAGCGGATCATCGAGGACCGCGTCAAGCAGTTCCGTGATCAGACCCGCCGCTACCTGGCCGGTGAGCTGAGCGAAGAAGAATTCCGCCCTCTGCGCCTGCAGAACGGCCTATACATCCAACGTTTCGCGCCGATGCTGCGTGTCGCCGTGCCGTACGGCCAGCTGAACGCCACCCAGGTTCGCACCCTGGCCAAGATCGCCCGCGACTACGACAAGGGCTACGCCCACATTTCCACCCGGCAGAACGTGCAGTACAACTGGCCGGCGCTGGAAGATGTTCCGGACATCCTTGCCGAGCTGGCCAAAGTGCAGATGCACGCGATCCAGACCAGCGGCAACTGCCTGCGCAACACCACCACCGACCAGTTCGCCGGGGTAGCTGCAGACGAGGTCATCGACCCACGGCCATGGTGCGAAATCGTGCGCCAGTGGACCACCTTCCACCCGGAATTCGCCTTCCTGCCGCGCAAGTTCAAGATCGCCATCAATGGCTCGCAGGAAGACCGTGCCGCCATCGAAGTGCACGATATCGGCCTGGAGCCGGTGCGCAATGCGGCCGGTGAGCTGGGCTTCCGCGTATTGGTAGGCGGCGGCCTGGGGCGTACCCCGGTGGTGGGCTCGTTCATCAACGAATTCCTGCCATGGCAAGACCTGATCAGCTACCTCGACGCCATCCTGCGCGTGTACAACCGTTACGGTCGCCGTGACAACAAGTACAAGGCGCGGATCAAGATCCTGGTCAAGGCCCTGACCCCGGAAGTGTTCGCCGAAAAGGTCGAGGCCGAAATGGTCCACCTGCGTGGCGGCAGCACTACCCTGACCGAAGCCGAAGTGCAGCGGGTATCGCGCCACTTCGTCGACCCCGAATACCTGGCCCTGGACAACGTCGACTTCGCCACCCAGGACGCCGAGTACCCTGGCTTCGCCCGCTGGCGCTCGCGCAACACCCGCGCTCACAAGCGGCCGGGTTACGTGGCCGTTACCCTGTCGCTCAAACCCACCGGCGTGGCCCCGGGTGACCTGACCGACAAGCAGCTGGACGCCGTGGCCGATCTGGCCGAGCGCTACAGCTTCGGCTTCCTGCGTACCTCGCACGAGCAGAACATCATTCTGGCCGATGTCGAGCAGCGCCAACTGCACGCGCTGTGGCTGGAATTGCGCGAAAGCGGCTTCGCCACCCCGAACATCGGCCTGCTGACCGACATCATCTGCTGCCCGGGCGGTGATTACTGCTCGCTGGCCAATGCCAAGTCGATCCCGATTGCCGAGTCCATCCAGCGCCGCTTCGACGACCTGGACTACCTGTTCGACATCGGCGAAATCGACCTGAACATTTCCGGCTGCATGAACGCCTGCGGCCACCACCACGTGGGCCACATCGGCATCCTCGGCGTGGACAAGAAAGGTGAGGAGTTCTACCAGGTGTCGCTGGGCGGCAACGCTGCACGCGGCGCAAGCCTGGGCAAGATCCTCGGCCCGTCCTTCGCCCAGGATGACATGGCCGATGTGATCGAAAAGCTGATCGCGGTGTACGTCGAGCAACGTACCGAGGAAGAGCGTTTCATCGACACCTACCAGCGTATCGGTATCGACCCCTTCAAGGAACGCGTCTATGCAGCGAATCATTAAGAACAATCAGATCGTCGACGAAACCTGGCACCTGCTGCCCAAGGAAACGGCTTTCGACGAGCTGACCAACTGCGACGACTACATCGTTCCGCTGCAGATGTGGCGTGACCATGCCCATGTGCTCAAGGCCCGCGACGGCGGCCTTGGCGTGTGGCTGGACAGCGACCAGGAAGCCGAAGAAATCGGTGAAGACGTGCAGTACTTCCAGGTCATTGCCTTGAACTTCCCCGCCTTCACCGACGGGCGCAGCTACTCCAACGCGCGCCTGCTGCGTGACCGCTACGGCTTCAAGGGCGAGCTGCGTGCCATTGGTGACGTGCTGCGCGACCAGTTGTTCTACATGGCCCGTTGCGGTTTCGATGCATTCGCCATCCGTGCCGACAAGGACCCGGAAGACGCATTGCAGGGCCTCAAGGACTTCTCGGTGACCTACCAGGCCGCTACCGACGAGCCGCTGCCGCTGTTCCGTCGCCGCTGATTGCCACCTGCAACACCCACGGCCCGCCGCGATGGCGGGCCGTTTCATTTGCACCCGCCGGTACCGCTCAACCCTGCCCCAGCTTCCTCCCCGCCCACCCACGCCTGCGCCCTTTTTTGCCTGGGGATCAAATGTCCTTGGCCGAACACCGCCTTAATCAAACCGCGTCAAACTTGCACACTGCTCCACACTCAAACAACGGACGGGGCTGCACCCCCTGGCTGAATTCCAGCCCCTTCCCTCACCTACCAGGAGCCACCTCATGAGCATTCCATCTTTTGGTCTGGGTACTTTTCGCCTCAAAGGCCAGACGGTCATCGACTCGGTCAAGGCCGCCCTCGAGCTAGGCTACCGGGCCATCGACACCGCGCAGATCTACAAGAACGAAGCAGAGGTCGGCCAGGCCATCGCCGAGAGCGGTGTACCACGCGGTGAATTGTTCATTACCACCAAGATCTGGGTCGACAACTATGCCCCTGGCAAGCTGCAAGACAGCTTGAAGGAAAGCCTGGAAAAACTGCGCACCGACTACGTGGACCTGTTGCTGATCCACTGGCCAGCCCCGGGCAACGGCGTTGAACTGCCCGACTACATGGCCGCCATGGCCGACGTCAAGAAAGCGGGCCTGACCCGCCAGATCGGGGTGTCGAACTTCAACATCGCGTTGACCGAGCAAGCCATCGAGGTGGTGGGCAAAGGCGAAATCGCCACCAACCAGATCGAGCTCAGCCCATACTTGCAGAACAGCAAGCTGGCTGCCTACCTCGAGGCGCAAGGCATCACTGTCACGTCCTACATGACCTTGGCCTACGGCAAGGTGCTGAAGGACCCGGTGCTGACCGAGATCGCCACCAAGCACAAGGCCACCGTGGCTCAGGTTGCCCTGGCCTGGGCCCTGCAACTGGGCTACGCGGTGATCCCCTCGTCGACCAAGCGCGAGAACCTGGCCAGCAACCTGTTGGCCCGTAGCCTGAAGCTGGATGACCAGGACATGGCACGCATCGCCACGCTGGAACGCAATGGCCGTGAAGTCAGCCCGCCGGGCCTTGCCCCTGATTGGGACTGAGACACTCTGCAGGGGGGGCATGGGACCGAGCGCCACTTTGCACGGCCAAGCCGTGTACAGTACGCCTACAACAATGCCCACAAAGGAGCCCGGCCCATGAGCGTAACGCTGTCCCCCCTGCACATCGACTGCGATTTCGATTCTGGCAATATCCAGGTACTGGATGCCAGCAACCCGGCGCAGGTGCGCCTGGCCATCCGCCCGGACACCCACAGCGACCATTACCAGTGGTTCCACTTCAGGGTCAGCGGGCTGACGCCGGACCAGGTCCACCGCTTCAGCCTCGACAACGCCTCTGGCGCTTCGTACAAGCATGCCTGGAGCGGCTACAACGCCGTTGCCAGTTACGACCAGCAACGCTGGTTCCGGGTACCCAGCCAGTTCGATGGCAGCGCGCTTTCGTTCGAGCTCAAGGCTGAGCAGCCGCAGGTCTGGTTCGCCTACTTCGAACCATACCCACGCGCCCGCCACAACCAGTTGATCGAGCGGGCCCGGCAACTGCCCGGTGTCGAATTGCTGGCCAGCGGCCGCAGCGTGCAAGGCCGGGACATTCCCCTGCTACGGGCGGGTGATGGTGCCGAGGGCAAGCGCAAGCTATGGCTGATCGCCCAGCAACACCCCGGCGAGCACATGGCCGAATGGTTCATGGAGGGCGTGATAGACCGCCTGCAGGCTAACGACACGGTGATCCAGCAACTGCTGGGCAAAGCCGATCTGTACCTGATCCCCAACATGAACCCCGACGGCGCCTTCCTTGGCCATCTGCGCACCAACTTCAAAGGCAAGGACCTCAACCGTGCCTGGCAGGACGCCAGTGTCGAACTCACCCCGGAAGTGTTCTTCGCCCAGGCGCAGATGAAGCAATATGGTGTGGACGCCTTCATCGACGTGCACGGTGATGAAGAAATCCCCCATGTATTCACGGCGGCGTGCGAGGGCAACCCAGGCTACACACCCAGGCTGGCAAAGCTTGAGGCGCAGTTCCGCAGCACCCTGTGCAGCCTTACCCGCGACTTCCAGACGGTACATGGCTACACCCGCGACGAGCCTGGCCAGGCGAACACCACCCTGGCCTGCAATGCGGTGGGCATGGCGTACGACTGCCTGTCGCTGACCCTGGAAATGCCATTCAAGGACCATGATGATGCGCCCAACGCCGCTACCGGCTGGTCGGGCGCGCGCTCCAAGGCACTGGCCGGCGCCGTGCTGGAGACGCTGGCAGGCATGCTTGGCGACTTGCGCTGACCCCGCGGCTGGCGCACGCCTTCAAAACTGCACATCCAGGATCACACTGTCGGCATAGCTGGCCGCGGGCGGCGTGGCCTGGTCGGTGTAGACCTTGGCGTTGTAGTTGAACACCTGGCTGCCGGTGCCGGTACCGGCACCGGGGTTCACATCCGCATCAGTGCTCGCGCGGCGTGCCGCACCAACCGCGCCCCACCGCACCGTACCGGCACCCTTGAAAATGTCGTATGCCAGGTAATTGCTGGTGGTAGATTTCATGCGCCGCCTGCCATTGGCCACGTTCTGCCCGTCGTCCAGGCCAACCGTGTAGTTGCTGCCCTTGGTGCACGACACACTCAGGCTCTGGCTGACCGTGGCGAACCCTGCCACCACCGGGGCACTGCCGAAGTTGATGTTGGGCGTGGTGATCTGGCAATCGTTGGTCACTGTCAGGCTCACGGTCAGGGTTTTGCTGCCTGAACCGATGTCGCGCCCAAGGCAGGCGCCGAGCAAGCCAATGCCCGAACAGTAGTCCCAGCTCCAGGCAATGGTCAGGGTTTCCTGGTACAGGCCAGCGGCGACATTGCTGCCCACCTGGGTGCGCATGTACAGCGGCACCGATTTGGGGGTGGTGCCGCCGAGCAAACCCAACAGGTCGAGAATGCCGGTACGGGCGAAGTCATAGGCCACGCCGCGGGCAATCGGGTAATTGGTGGTGTTGTCGCCGTACACCGTGTAAGGAATCACATCCCCCGTCGGGCCTACCAGGCCGCTGCTGGGCGACGTGATAGTGAGATAGAAATGGTCGCTGTTGCTCAGCACGCTCAGCAGCGACCCTGTGCACTGCAACCCCGAGTTCAGCGTCGAGGCGTTCTGTGCCGTGGTGCGCACCTGCGTGGAATTGAGGCTGCCGAACGCGGCCGGCAGGGTTGCCACCGATGAGCACAACCCCCAGGCGGCCCCCATCGGCAACCACAGCAAGCTTGCCAGCAGGCCCCGCTGCCAGGCCGTCATCGGCACACCAACGGCCCAAGCAATGGGATCGAACCTTGCGCTTCGGGGAAGTCGAACTCGACCTGGCAGCGCCCGCCCCCCTCCAGCGCGACCTGCAGGCGGTTGCGTGGCGACAGGTTCTCCAGGTACACCAGCCCGTCCCAACCGACCACAGCCTGGCTGCCCGATTGCTCGTGGGTCACCCGGCTGCCCAGTTTCAGCGGCTGCTGGCTGGCATCAACCAGCTCGATGCTCGCCGCCAGTACCCGTTTCAGCGGGAACTCCAGCAGGTAGCCACTGCCGCGGCGCACGGCCACACGCTGCTCCACATTCGGCGCCAGCACATCGGGCGGCAGGTCCATGGGGTCGATCTCGTACTTGCCGCGGTAGTAACCACTGCTGTACGGCACCAGAAGGTGGCCGCTGGCATCGGTACGGCCGACCTCCTGGTTTTCATACCGCACCGGTACATCGGCATAGCCGTCGGTACTGACCACGACGAAAGCGTCGTCGATCCGGTTGGCGGCGAACAGCCCATCCATCCATACCAGCGACCCACTGGCATCGGCCCAGCGGGTCGTTGCGCCGCTGCTGCCATATACGCCGGCCTGTAGCTGTACCGACTGCAAGCGCCAGGTCACATCGGCCTGGCGATAGGCATCGCGGTCGCTACCCTGGGCATAGCCGAGGTTATAGCCCACGCCGCTGCCTACCGGCACGGCGCGCCCGTAATTGACCCGCTGCAGGGTTTCACCGGTGTTGCTGCGTTCCAGGCCTAGCGCCAGCGTGCCATGGGTGTCGAACGGAATCACCAGTTGCGCCTGCACGGCCCACTGCCCGCCAGCGATTTCGCGGTTGGCCGACAGGTACACACTGCTGCTGCCTGACAACGGCCTGCTGTAGCTCAGGTTGATCAGCCGGGTACGCGTGCCGTCTGCAGCGCGCACGTCAAAGTAGCCGGCACCGACATTGCCGTACCTGTCAAGGTTGAGGCTGAGGCTGACCTGCTCGCTGCGTGTGCTTGCCTGTATGTCCGGGGTGTCGACCCGGCTCAGGTCGGCATAGTCGGCACGCCGTTGCAGGCGCTGGTAGCTGAAACCGAAGCGCTGGCTGTTGTATTGGTAACCCAGCGCGACCTGCTGCCCCTGATCGCCGTCGAAACGGCTCTGCGCGAGCGCGGCATTGAGCACACCGAAGTTGCCCAGCCGCAGGTTGCCACCCAGGCCACCCAGCATCAGCGAGGCAGCGGTTTCAAGGTGGGTTTCCACGGTGAACGTGTCGCTTACCCCATGGCGCAGGCTGGCGCTGGCCGCCCCCGCGCCGTAGGCAAAGTCCCGCACACCGTAGTCACGCCTCAGGCTCCCGGCCGCTATCGAATAGTCTGACAGGCCTTTTTGCAACAGGCTGCTGGTGACGTAGAACGGCAAGGTGGTGGAAACCTGCCGGCCCAGGGCGTCGGTGGTGACCACCACCGCTTCGCCGGCACCGTTGATGAACGGCACGTTGGTCAGCGTGTAGGGGCCTGGCTGCAATTCGTTGGAACTGGCCTTGTAGCCGTTGATGAACAGGTCGAGCGAGGTCGGTACCGCGGCTTCGCCGGCAAAGGCCGGCAAGGGGTAGGTGACCAGGTCCGGCCGTGCGGCGAAGTCGCGCGACAGTTGCACGCCGCCCACCCGTACCGAACGGGTCCAGGGCAGTGCCCCGGTAATGAAATCGCCGGCCTCGTAGGTCAACAGGCGCTGCTCGTCTGTGAAGCGCCAGGTGGTGTCGTAGCGCAGGAAGCCCCGCCTTGCCGGGTCGGCCTGCGCGCCGTTGAACGATTGGCGCCATTGCCCGGTGCTGGCGAAGGTGCCCCAGCCGTCGAACACGCGCAGTTCGTTCCAGGCCGCCAGGTAGGTGCCGCCGTCATCGGTGTCGTTCAGGTACAGGTCGTAGTTGAACAACGCGCCGAAGCTGCTCCGCGCATCGCTAGGCGGGTACAGGTTACGATCGCCGACCTGTTGCTCGGGCAACCAGGCCGGCGGCACTTGCAGCAACAGCCGCAGGTTCCGGCTGTCGTAATCGGCGTGCAGCCCGCTCACCGCGTCCAGGGCGATCTCGCCCTGGGGGTCGCCGGGCAGTGTCACACCCGCCGCACGCAACACGGCGCTGTCCAGGTACAACTGGCCGGCCCGCTGCTGCACCGGCACCAGCTCAGCCTTGGGCATGCGGTTCACCATCAGGTCGAGGAACAGCGTGGCGTCGGCAATGGCGGACAGCTCCGTGGGCGGCGGCGGCAGGTCGTCGGCCAGCGCCAGCGCTGGGCCAAGCACGGCCAACTGCAGGCACCCGCGGCGCAACCTCAGCGCTAGCCATTTCACACACGGTATCCAACCATTGCCGGGTCCTCCTTGGCCCCTGCGCTGCATTCTGGTGCTGGTTCACTGCCCCTGGGGTATGGTGCCGGCCTTGGCCTGGCCGTTGACCCGGCCTTGCAGCACACTGCCTGTATTCGGCGCCACGGGTGCCGGCCAACGCATACTCGCGCCCGGCAGCACATAGCCCAGCAAACCTTCGACCAGCGCCTTGCGCTGGCCGCCCTGCTGCAGCACCACGTCGGTCAGCCGTGCATGCACCGGGCCGGTATTGCGCAGCTCCACATAAGGCTTGCCCTGCACCGTGACAGGCCGCCAGCTCAACTGGGGCTTGCCCACGCTGGCGGTGGCGCGCCCGCCCTCGGGGTCCGCCTTGCCCCACAGCCCTTCGCCGTAGACGAACAGCGGTACGGAATAGCGCATCTGCAGCCGAATGGCGGCCGTGGTGCCGGGGCCGGCCTTGTCGAGCGGGATGGCCGGCGGAATTTCGTCGATGATGATGCGATAGGCCTTTTCCTGGCCGGCAGGTGAAGGGCCGGTGCGGGTCAGGCGGATCAATTGCTTCTGCCCAGGAGGAATATTGGCCACCGGCGGGCTGCCGATGATCTCGCGCTGGGCCTGGAACTGCTCCTGGTAACGCCCTTGGTGCCAGGCAAACACCCGCACCTGCAAGTTGGCAGCCTCGGTACCGCGGTTTTCCAGCCACAGTGCGCCGGCCTTCTGGTCGGCCTCCAGCACCGGGTCGATCGGCCAGATCAACACCGAGGTGGCTGCACCAGCCGGCAGGCTGGCCAGCCACCACAACCCGATCAGCCCTCGCGCCCACTTCGCGCCTACTGCCATCAAGCTCTCCTTAGCACTGGTCATTGGCGCCGCTGGCGTTCACCAGGTCACCATCACTTGCACAACATCGGTATAAGTCCCTGCCGGCAGCTTGCCGGTCAGCTGAACCCGCCCATACACCGGCAGCTTGATCGCCGTGGCGTCGCTGTAGCTCACGGTGGCGCTCTGCCCTATGCCCAACGGCTGGCTGTAGGCGGCATCCCGGTACAACTGGTAGGCCAGGACCTGGCTGCCGCTGGTGTTCTTCAAATAGCGCGTGCCGCTGGTACTGTTCTGGCCACCGCCCAGGCTCATGCTCACCGCCACACCCGGGGTGCACTGGAAGGTCACCGTGGTGCCGCCCAGCGAGGTACTGAGCACGCTGGTGGACAACGCCGACTGGGTGCCATAGTTCAGGACCCCATACTGGCTGACACCACCCACCACCAGGCAACCGGCAGCGACCTGCGCCGCGACCGTGAAGGTGCTGGTAGTGGCCGCATCCAGTGGCGCCGCCAGTAGCGCACCAAGGCCAGCCAGGCCCACCGTCAGCCAATGGCGCATGGCTCAGAACGACAACTCGACGGCTACCGTGTCGGTGTACACCCCAGCCGGCAACCCGGCCTTGCCACGCGCCTGGCCGTACAGGTTGACGGTTTGCGCCACACCGGTACTGGTTGGCAGGGTGATGGTGCCATCGATGGCCAACACGGTGGTGCGCCCGGAGTCGGTATAGAAGTCGTAGGGCACGAAATTCCCCGCGCCGTCAGCCAGTGCACGGGTGCCGCCGGTCGATTGGCCGTCATGCGACCCTGCACGCACGCGAATCGCCGGCACCGTGCCCGCCGAGCACAGAATGCTCAGCGCGCCACCGCTACCCAGCACCTGTGCGTTGGCCGTGGTGAACAAGGCATCCTGGGTGCCGAAATCCAGCGAGCCGAAGTTCAACCCCGAGGTGCCTGAACTGCCATTCACCTGGCAGGCCGCCGTCAAGGTCAGCGTCGAGTTGATGGTCCCGGTCACCGTGGCGGCCTGGGCCTGCGTGGCCAGCGCCAAACCCAGGCCGGCGAGGATGCAGCATGAAAGGTTCGTTCGCATCGGAGTCTCCTTGCGTGGTTACCAGTCCAGGGTCACCCGGAGGGTGTCGCGGTACAGCCCGGCTGGCAGCGCGCGCGGTTGCGCGACCACCACGCCGTAGATGGGGATCGGTATCTGTTGCGTGCTGCTGATGGTGAAGGCCCGTGCCTGGCCAATGCCGTAGCGGCTGTTGCCGCCCGGGTCGAGTGCCAGTTGATAAGGAATCAGCTGGCTGCCGTTGCTGAGGCGGCGAATGCCGTCGTCGCCATGCATGCCACCATTGATGCGCACGTTGAATGCACGCACTTCGGGGGTGCAACTGATTTGCAGGCTGCCCTCGCCGCCTGCTTCATCCACCCGGCTACGCAGCGGCTGGTCCCAGTTCGGGCCCCGCTCGCCGAAGTCCAGCAAGCCCGGGTTGGCCAGGGTCGCCGGTTGCGCTTCGTTGCTGCTGATCTGGCAGGCAGCGCTGATCACCAGCCGCGCCTGAATGAAGCCAGTGGCGCTGCCATGCGCTGCACCGCCTGGCACCAGTAAAGGCCCCAGGGTCAACAGCAGGATCGAGGTGCGGTTCATGGCTGCGCGTCCTTGTGCATGGCAGCATCCTCACCAAGTGACCGTGACTTTCAACAGGTCGGCGTACAGGCCGGCTTTCGGCACCCAGGCCAGCGTGTCGATTCGCGCATACAGCGGCAATTCGGCCGAGCCGCTATCCGGTACCCGGGCCGCCTGCGCAACGTTCACTGGCAGTGGCTCGCGCCAGGCCGCGTCGCGATAGAGCCGATAAGGAATAGGCCGGCCCGGGGCGTCGTCGCTGGCCAGGAAACGCACGTCGCCAGTGCCGCCGTGCTGGCCGCCGTCGACCTGTACTTGATAAGGCGTGTCGGGGTTGCACTCAAGGCGCGGCGGGCGCTGGCTGAGCAACACCCCGGCCAGCGGTGCCGCCGGGCCATCCAGCCGCGGCGCAGCACCCAGGTCGATTCGCCCAGCAGCCTGCACGCCCGCGTCGCGGGCCTGGGTGACCAGCATGCAGCCGCGCTGCACCAGGACCCGCACCTCCACCAGGAAGTCTGCCGCTGCGCCAGCGTTGCTCAGTAACAGGCCAAACAACCCGGCCAGTAAGCGCTCCTTCACCTTGTCGTCCTTATCGCTCTATGCTCAGTTGAGCCTAGCAGCGAGGCACGGCGCCAAAAGCTGCAACCGACCGTTTTTTGGTATTAGCAACAAAGCGATAGCGTTCGATGAAAAAAAACCTGCAAGGGGCAGAACCCATCGTGATTCACAGACCTCAAATGGCCAGAAGCCGGCGAATGGGCCGATATTCTGATAAGGTGTACCTCCATCATCCTGCCTCAAACTCGTGCGGCAAGCATGGACCGACAAGACAGGAGCTTTCAATTGATGACTGCAGATAGCACGCTCGCCCAAGCCGTGGAGCGTTGCGCTCAGGAACCGATCCAGGTGCCCGGCAGCGTCCAGCCCCACGGTTTCCTGGTGGTCGTCGACGAAGCCGACTTGCGGGTACTCCAGGCCAGTGAAAACGTCGAACAGTGGCTGGGCAAGCCGGCCAGGGAGCTTATCGGTTGCCATTTCGCCGAGCTGGTCAGTGGCGGGTTCGACTTGCGCATGCACCTTTCGCGGTTACCCGAAGACGAAGTATTCCCCTTTCACATTGGTGATGTGCACCTGTGCGAAGGGGCACCGCACACCGCCGCCTTGCACCTGCTGGCCCACCGTCACGATCAGGTGCTGATCGCCGAATTCGAACCACCGCGGCTGCCGTCCGACCTCATCGGGCAAGGCGATTACTACCCGCTGGTGCGCAACTTCGTCAGCACCCTGCACCTGGCCGGCAGCCTTGAAGAGCTGCTGCAGCAAACGGTGGTTCAACTCAAGCGCATCACCGGTTTTGGCCGGGTCAAGGCTTATCGCTTCGATGCAGAAGGCAATGGCCAGGTTCTGGCAGAGGTCGCCGACCCGGGCTACCCCAGCTACCTGGGGTTGTGCTTTCCGGCCTCGGACATCCCGCGCCAGGCGCGCGAACTGTACCGGGTCAACCGTATCCGCGTGATCGAGGACGCCAACTACCAGCCTTCGCCGCTGCTGCCGGCAGCCAACCCGCGTACCGGCAAGGCGCTGGACATGAGCTTTGCGACACTGCGCAGCGTTTCACCGGTGCACCTGCAGTACATGCGCAACATGGGCACCCTGGCGTCGATGTCATTGTCGATCGTGTCCGATGGCAAGTTGTGGGGGCTGATCTCTTGCCACCATCAGCAGCCCAGGCCTGTAGACCTGCGTACGCGCACCGCCTGCGAGCTGCTGGCCAGCGTGCTGTCGTTGCAGGTCGAGTCCCGCGAGTCGCACGCCAGCACCAGCAAGGTACTGGAATTGCGCCAGCACATTGTCCGCATGATTTCGTCCATGGCCGACCATGACAGCGTCAGCGATGGCCTGCGCGACGTGCCCGACGTCCTGTTGACCTTTGCCGACGCCCAGGGCGCCGCGGTGATCTCGGCAGAGCGCTGCGACCTGTTCGGCCAGACGCCACCCACCGCCCAGGTCACGGCGCTGGTGCACTGGCTGAGCCAGCGTGGCGACGAACATGTATTTTGCACCGACAACGTGCGCCGCGACATCGACGAGTTGCCCGAGCTGGCAGACCATGCCGGTGGCGTGCTGGCCGTTGCGATTTCGCAGATCCATTCGCACTACCTACTGTGGTTCCGCCCCGAACAGGTACGCACGGTGAATTGGGCAGGCCAGCCGACCAAGCAAGTGGGGCCACAGGGCAACCTCGACCCGCGGCACAGTTTCGAGCGCTGGCAGGAGCGACTGCATGGCTACTGCGCACCTTGGGAGCCACTGGTGGTCGAGGGCGTGCAGGATCTACGCACGGCGGTGCTTGGCATTGTGCTGCGCAAGGCCGAGGAGTTGGCACAGCTGGCCGGTGAACTGCGCCGCTCGAACAAGGAACTCGAGGCGTTTTCGTACAGCGTTTCCCACGACCTTCGCGCGCCGCTGCGGCACATTGCCGGCTATACCGAGCTGCTCGGCGAAATCGAGGGCGCAGGGTTGAGCGAGCGTGGCCAGCGCTTCCTGCAACACATCGGTGAAGCCGCCAATTTCGCCGGCAGCCTGGTGGACAACCTGCTCAACTTCTCGCAAATGGGCCGCTCTGCCCTGCGCATGTCCGATGTCGACCTGAACGCCCTGGTCGAGGCTATCCGCAGCGAACTGGCGCCCGATTACCAAGGCCGCGAGATCATCTGGGACATTGCGCCACTGCCGAAGGTGATCGGGGACCCGGCATTCATCAACCTGGCATTGCACAACCTGATCGCCAACGCCATCAAGTACACCCGCGGTCGTGAGCCCGCGCGCATTTCGATCAGCGCCGAGCAACACCCGGACGAAACCGAAATCTGTATCCGCGATAACGGCGTGGGCTTCGACATGGCCTACGCCAACAAGCTTTTCGGGGTATTCCAGCGCCTGCACCGCATGGAAGAGTTCGAAGGCACAGGGATTGGCCTGGCAAGCGTGCGCCGTATCATCGAGCGCCATGATGGCCGTGTCTGGGCCGAGGGCCAGATCGACCATGGCGCTAGTTTCCACTTTTCTCTACCGCGCCAACCCGCGACTACCCGAGGCACCTGAACAATCATGCTCAAACCCATCCTGCTGGTCGAAGACAATCCACGAGACCTGGAGCTGACGCTTTTGGCTCTGGAGCGTAGCCAGTTGGCCAACGAGGTCATCGTCCTGCGCGACGGTGCCGAGGCGCTGGACTACCTGTTGCGCCGCAACGCCTATGCCGATCGTGATGACGGCAACCCTGCTGTAATGCTGCTGGACCTGAAGCTACCCAAAGTCGACGGCCTGGAGGTACTCAAGGAAGTGCGCGCCACCGCCGAGCTGCGTAGCATCCCCACGGTCATGCTGACCTCGTCCCGCGAAGAGCCCGACCTGCTGCGCGCCTACGAGCTAGGGGTGAACGCGTATGTGGTCAAACCCGTGGAATTCAAGGAATTCGTCGCCGCCATTTCCGACCTGGGCATCTTCTGGGCCGTACTGAATGAACCACCACCTGGCTCGCTGCGGCTGAACCGTCGCGGTAGCAATTGAGGCCGCCGCAACGATGCCGCAAACGCCGTTGAAACTACTGATGGTCGAAGACAGCTCGATGGACGCCGAGCTGACCTTGATGCGCCTGGAGCGCAGCGGGCTGCATGTGCAATCGCATCTGGTCTTCGACCATACGGGGGTCGAGCATGCCCTGAAGCAGGACCACTACGACCTGATCCTTTGCGACTGCGTGCTGCCGGGCTCGTCCGGCACCGAGGTGCTGGCCATCGCCCAGCGCCTGGCTGTCGACACCCCGTTCATTTTTCTCTCCGGGATCTACGGCGAAGAGCATGCCGTGGAAATGATCCGCCTGGGCGCTACCGACTATGTGCTGAAGAAGAACCTGCCGCTGCTGCCCAAGGCGGTACGCCGGGCAATGACCGAAGTGCAGGAGCGCCAGCGCCGGCGCCGCGCCGAGGAGGCGCTGGTCGATGTCGAGGCGCGGGCGCGCATCGCCATCGACGCCGCGGGCATGGGCACCTGGGACCTGCGCCCGCAAGATGGCCTGTTGATATGCGACGAGCGCTGCAAGACCCTGTTCGGCCTGCCCGCCAGCGCCGACATGACCATGCAGGTATTCTACGACGGCATCTACCCAGACGACCTGGCGCTGGTGCGCGATGCCGTCGAATACGCCATGCTGCCCGAAAGCGGTGGCCAGTACCGGGTGGAATTTCGCACTGCCCAACCCAGTGGCCAGGAGCCGCGCTGGTTGCTTAGCAGTGGTCAGAGCCAGTTCGTCAACGGCCAGTGCGTGCGCTTTTCCGGCGTGCTGCAAGACATCAACACCCAGCGCCTGGCCACCCAGGCACTGCGCCAGCTCAACGAGATGCTGGGCGAGCGGGTGGAACGCCGTACCCGTGAACGCGACCGCGCCTGGGAGCTGTCACAGGATCTGCTGGCAGTGCTGAACAAGGACCTCACCCCGGTGGCACTGAACCCCGCCTGGGAAGCCAGCCTGGGCTTTTCCCGCGAGCGCCTGAGCCAGTCGTCGCTGTTGCACCTGCTGCCCGAAAGCGATCAGGAACTGCTGTTGACCGAACTGGCCGCGCTCGCGCACGGCCGCACCAGCGCACGTTTCGTCGGCCGTATCCTCCACGCCAGTGGCCAGCAACGCTGGCTGTCGTGGGTCGTGGTGCCCGAAGACACGCTGCTTTACGTGGTCGCCCGGGACATCACCAGCGAGCGCGAAACCGCGCTGGGCCTGGCCGAAGCCAATGCGCGCCTGCGCGAGCAGATCGATGAGCGCGAGCGCATCGAGGCCGCCTTGCAGCAGATGCAGCGCCTGGAAGCGGTCGGCCAGCTGACTGCCGGCGTGGCGCACGACTTCAACAACCTGCTGACCGTGATCCTCACCGGTGCCAGTTTCCTTGAGCGCGATCTGACCCGGGGCGACCTGGACAAAGCCCGGTCGCGCCTCAAGCATGTTCGCGAAGCGGGTGAGCGCGGTGCCAAGTTGACCTCGCAATTGCTCGCCTTCTCCCGTCGCCAGCGCCTGGAACCGGTACCGCTGAACCTCAACCGCACCCTGGCGGGCCTTGAGGAACTATTACGCCGCACCTTGGGCGGCAATATCTCGGTGCGCCTGGACCTGGACCCAAGCCTGTGGCAGGCGCTGACCGACCCGACCCAGACTGAAATGATCATTCTCAACCTGGCCATCAATGCCCGCGATGCCATGCCCGATGGCGGCCAGTTGATCCTGGCGACCCACAACACCTGCATCGACACCCCCCCACAGCGCCCGGAAGACCCTGAGCGGGGCGAATACGTGATGCTGAGCATTCGCGACACCGGGTGCGGCATGAGCGAAGAGGTGGTGGCCAAGGTGTTCGAGCCGTTCTTCACCACCAAGGATATCGGCAAGGGTTCAGGGCTTGGGCTGGCCCAGGTCTTTGGTTTCGCCAAACAGTCCGGTGGTGGTGTGCGCATCGACACCAAGCCAGGGCGTGGTACCGAGGTGGCGGTATACCTGCCAGCAGTGAAAGACCGCGCGGTCAGTGAACCGGCAGCTGCCGTGCTCAGCCTTTCGATCAACGATAGCGGCCGTAACCGGACCGTACTGCTGGTGGACGATGACCACCTGGTACGTGACATGCTCGGCGATGTACTGCGCCAGTACGGCTACCAGGTGCGCCAGGCGCACAGCGGCGAACAGGCACTGGCGTTGCTGGATGACGAGATCGACTTGCTGCTGACCGATTTCGCCATGCCGGAATTCAACGGAGGGCAACTGGCATTGGCGGCCCGCGAGCGGCGCCCGCACCTGCCGGTGGTGTTTCTTACCGGCTATGCGGAGTTGCAAGGGTTGGAATTGCCGGGCAGCCTGGTGATGCAGAAACCGGTGCAAGCCGATGAACTGGCGCGCGTGCTCAACGAGATGCTGGGCGGCCTGGCAGTGCGCCAGGGCTGACCAATGGCTGGGCCGCTTTGCGGCCCTTGGCCAACGCAACGCTGCGGCCACAGTGGGTGTGGCATTTCGCACGCGCAGAAACGACAAAACCCGACGCTCATCAGAATAAGCACCGGGCAAGTTACGTTTGGAACTGGGAAATGGCAGGGGCGGCTGGATTCGAACCAACGCATGGCAGGATCAAAACCTGCTGCCTTACCGCTTGGCGACGCCCCTGTATCGGATGCAGCGTGAACTGCTCTGACAATTCCAAGTGAGTGACAACTGCGTGTTGTCTTGGAATGCGCGGCACTTTAACAACAAAGTTTCGGTCTGTGAACCCCCTGATGAAAAAAAATTGCCAAAAAACAGCGGCTTAGTCATTTCTGCCGCCGCCGCCTACCATCCGTCGTTTTCTTCTCGCTTCGCTTCAACACATTCGCATTCCTCCCTTCAAATCAGATAACCCATCTGCATTGACCAAGGAGGAACCCATGCCCGTCTCTCACGACCTTTACCAGGACCTGCACTACCCACGCGAGATCGTTCAACAACGTCGCCAGGCCGACAAGGCACTGGATCGCTTGCTGGATGAGTACGTCGATATCGACAACCAGGTACTGGCCGCCGAGGCCATCTCGGCAGGCAATTTCGTCGACGAAGACCTGCGCCACCTGAAAGAGCGCCGCCTGGCGGTGAAGTACATGATTGAGCGCCAGCTGGAACGCAAGGCATAGCCCAGCGGCAGCCGTGGCGGCGACACCTATCGCGAGAAGTGATGATTGCCGCGCAATTTCTCTATTGGTCAAAATCGCCGCCCTCGGGCAAGCTGCACACTGCCCCGTCAATGCCCAAGGAGCTGTGCTTTTGCCTGCCTGGATCCCTACCCCGCTGCGCCAACTTGGCCAACGCCTGCGCGGCGCTGCCGCGCATCAGAGCGAACTGCTCGCCTGGTTCGAAGACAAGGCGCACAGCCGCGGTTATCAGCTCAGCGATGGCCAACGCCGGGTGATCGACTGCATGGCCAGGCAATTGGCACAATTGGAGCAAGGCCAGCCGCGTAGCCTGTACCTGTACGGCTCGGTCGGCCGGGGCAAAAGCTGGCTGCTCGACGGCTTCTATCAGGCCGTACCGGTCGAAGCCAAGAAGCGCCTGCACTTTCATGATTTTTTTGCCCGCCTGCACCAAGGCATGCATCGCCACCGGGCGCTGGACGACGCACTGGGCGCGACCCTGGACGAGCTGATAGGCGATTGCCGGGTGCTGTGTTTCGATGAATTCCATGTACATGACATTGGCGATGCCATGCTGCTCACCCGGCTGTTCAATGCCTTGTTCAGCCGCGGGGTGTTTTTGCTGGTGACGTCCAACTACGCGCCTGAGGGGCTGCTGCCCAACCCCCTGTACCATGAGCGTTTCCTGCCGGTGATCCGCCTGATCAACAGCTCGATGGAGGTCCTCGAAGTCGGTGGCGATACCGACTTTCGCAGCCTGCCGGCCAACCGCGAGCAGCAGCGGTTCACCCAGGGGCATTATGTATGGCCCGGCACTGCCGCGCAGCGCCAGGCGTTGCACGTACCCGCGCCACAGCCCGTGCAGCTGGACGTGAACAAGCGCCCACTGCGGGCGCTGGCGGTGGAGGGCCGGCGCGTGGTGCTCGGCTTCGACGACCTGTGCGAAAAGGCCACGGCGGTGATCGACTACCTGGTGCTGGCCGAGCAGTACGACGAATGGGTCATCGATGGGCTGGATGACCTGGCGGACTGCTCACTGGCGGCGCAACAACGGTTCGTCAACCTGGTGGATGTGCTGTACGACCAGGACAGGCAGGTGACGGTAATCGGCAAACGACCGTTGGAACAAAGCCTGGGTGGGCCGCTTGCCGACCTGATGCGCACCCGCAGCCGCCTGGGGCAACTGCAGGTGGTCGGGCCTCAGGGCTAAACCGCCCTGGGCAAGTCAGCCAGCAGCGCCTCGATCTCTCCCAGCACTGCCGGGTCGTCCAAGGTCGAAGGCGGGACGTAGTCCTGCCCATCGGCAATCTTGCGCAACACCGCCCGCAGGATCTTCCCGGAGCGGGTCTTGGGCAGGCGCTTCACCAGCCGCACTCGGTTGAAGCACGCCAACGGGCCTATTTCCTCGCGCACGCAGCCCACCAGGTCGACCAGCAACTGCGCCTCGGCAATGCCCTCGCCGTCCTTGAGCACCACCAGCGCCAACGGCACCTGGCCCTTTATTTCGTCATGCACGCCAATCACCGCGCACTCGGCCACCGCCGGGTGGCGCGCCACCAAGTCTTCCATTTCCCCCGTGGAAAGCCGATGCCCGGACACGTTGATCACATCATCGGTGCGCCCCATGATGTAAACGAAGCCATCATCGTCCAGGTAGCCGCCATCGCCCGTGTGGTAGTAGCCAGGGTAGCTGTGCAGATAGGCCTGCAGGTAACGTCCGTGGTCGCCCCACAGCGTCTGGCTGCAACCGGGCGGCAATGGCAGGGCGATCACGATCGAGCCCTGCTGGTGGGGGCCCAGCAGGCGCCCTTCGTCGTCCAGCACACGCACGTGATAGCCGGGCACGGCGCGATTGCTCGAACCCGGCCGTGCCGCGCTGCCCTCCAGCCCCACGCAGGGCGCAGTGACTGGCCAGCCGGTCTCGGTCTGCCACCAATGGTCGTGCACAGGCTTGCCACTCACCTGCTCCAGCCATTGATGGGTGCTCGAGTCGAGCTTTTCACCCGCCAGGAACACATGGCGCAGCGAGCTGAGGTCATGGTTGCGCACCCGCTCGCCCTGCGGGTCCTCCTTGCGAATGGCACGCATGGCCGTGGGCGCACAGAACAGCGCATTGACCCGATACTGCTCGACCACCCGCCAGTAGGCAGCGGCGTCTGGCGTGCGAATCGGCTTGCCCTCGTAGAATATCGTGGTGCAGCCGCTCATCAACGGCCCGTAGACGATCAGCGAGTGCCCCACCACCCAGCCCACATCGGAAATGCCCCACCACACATCACCGGCTTGCATGCCATAGATATGGCGCATGGCGTAACACAGTGCCACTGCGTTGCCGCCGTTTTCGCGGACGATGCCCTTGGGTTTGCCCGTGGTGCCCGAGGTGTACATGATGTACAGCGGGTCACCGGCATCCAGCGCCACCGGCTCAACCGGCTTGGCAGTTCGCACCGCCACCTGCCAATCCAGGTCGCGCCCTGGCAGCAGATCGGCCTTCACCTGCGGCCGCTGCAGCACCAGCACCGAGCGCGGCTGGTGCCTGGCCAGTTGCAGCGCACGGTCGACCAGTGGCTTGTAGGGGATGACCTTGTCGAACTCCAGCCCGCAGGAAGCCGTCAGCAGCAGCGCCGGCCGCGCGTCATCGATGCGCAGGGCCAGCTCGTTGGCGGCGAAGCCACCGAACACCACCGAGTGCACCGCACCAATCCGCGCACAGGCCAGCATGGCCATGGCCGCCTGAGGCACCATGGGCATGTAGATGATCACGCCGTCGCCTTTGTTAACGCCCAGTTCACGCAGCAAGCCGGCCAGGCGCGCCACCTCGTCGCGTAACTGCAGGTAGGTGTAGGTTTGCTGCACGCCAGTCACCGGCGAATCGTAGATCAGCGCCAATTGCTCGCCGCGGCCCTGCTCGATCTGGTGATCGAGGGCCAGGTAGCAGCTATTGAGCCGGCCATCGGCGAACCAGCGGTGGGTGCCATCGGCGTTCTCTTGCAAGACCTGGGCAGGTTTTTGATACCAGGCCAGGTGAGCGGCCTGTTCCGCCCAGAAAGCGGCAGGGTTGGAGATGGACTGGGCGTAGCTGTGCTGGTAGCTCATAACGAAAGGAACCCGATTTTGTTGTTATTGAAGGGCGAACCTGAAGTATGGCCTGCACCGCCCGCCTCGCCAGGCGACTAAAGTCACAACCGACCTGCAAATTTGCATAACGCGCCAATGCGCCCTATTTCGGTGCAAAACCCCTAGAATAGGCCCCCCTCAAGCCACCGAGCAGCCCATGGATATCGAACAGGCCCGTACCTTTCTGGAGATCGTGCGTTGCGGCAGCCTGGTCGCTGCCGCCGAGCGCCTGTTCGTTTCGCAAACGGCGATCACCGCCCGGGTGCAGCGCCTTGAACAGCAACTGGGTTGCCAGTTGTTCGTGCGCAGCCGCAGTGGCGCCAGCTTGACCTGCGATGGCGAAGCTTTCGTCAGTTATGCCAACCAGTTGGTGCAGACCTGGGAGGCGGCGCGCCGTGACCTGCCGCTGCCCGAGGGCTGCCAGCAGGTGCTGCATGTAGGCGGTGAAGTGAGCCTGGGCAACCCGATGATGCTCGATTGGGTCAGCGCCCTGCATCGCGAACTGCCCAGCCACGCGATCCGCAGCGAGGTCAGCGACGGCGAGGCGCTGCTGCGCAAGGTCGAGATGGGCCTGCTGGACGCTGCGCTGGTCTACCAGCCAACCTATGGCCCGGGTTTGCAGGTCGAGCAGTTGATGGAAGAAAAGCTGATCCGCGTGCGCCGGGTCGATCGGCCCGAGCCGTATATCTACATCGACTGGGGCCAGGCCTTCCGCCGCCAGCATGACGCGGCCTTGCCCGACTGCGCGCGCCCGGCGCTGAGCTTCAACCTCGGGCCACTGGCGCTGCAGTTCATTCTCGACCAAGGCGGTAGTGGCTACTTCCGCACACGGGTGGTCCAGGCCTACCTCGACAGTGGGGTTTTCGAGCGAGTCCCGCACGCGCCTGAATTCACCTACCCAACCTATCTGGTCTACCCGCGCAAACGCGACAGCGAAGCCCTGCAGCAGGCGTTCAGCGTGCTGCGCCGGCTGGTGGCCGCCGGCGCAAGCGACTGGTCACAACGCTGGGACCCTGTTCTCTGAAACCCGTTGGGCCTTGCTGAGCAACTGGCGCTTGAGGCCGGCGATCAGGTCGGTCTGGGTGATCACCCCCACCAGGCGCCCATCGTCGAGCACCGGCAGGCAATGCAGGCCTTGTTCGCACAGCAGCGGCAGCAGGCGCTCCAGCGGGTGCTGGCTGCTGACGCTGACCACTGGCTGCATCATCACCTGGGCCAGGCGCACGGGCGGGCGGCCGAACAGTCCGCGCCAGGTGAAACGGCCACGTTGCATGGCCGGGCCAACCAGATCGCTGAGGCTGACTATGCCCACCAGTTTGCCGTGCTGCAGCACCGGCAGTGTTTTCAGATGGTGGCCGGCCAGCATGGCACAGGCCTGCTCCAACGTCGTGTCGGGGCTGGCGAATTGCACATCGCGAGACATCACTGACGCCGCGGTGATGCCGCCCAGGCTGCGCTGCAAGGCATGCTGCTCGGTGGCCAGGATAATGCGCTCCAGTTCGTCACGGGTGACGTCCACGAACTCGCCCAGCTCTTCGAGGGCATGGTCCAGGTCTTCGCCGCGCACGCCAACGCGCTCGGTAGGCAGCGGGTCATGGGTATGGTGCAGGTCCTTGCGGATTACCGCGCCTTTGGGGTAGCGCACGCCCGTCAGGCGGTTGTAGAGCACTGCCACCGTTACCAGGATCAGTGCATTGAGCAACACCGGTTGCAACAGGTGGTCGCCCAGGGCGGTCAGGCCCGGGTCGGCCAGTACCGCACTCACGGCCACCCCGCCACCCGGGGGGTGCAGGCAGCGCAGCAGGCACATGACCAGGATCGAGATCCCCAGCGCCACGGCGGCCACCCACAACTCGGGGCCGAACCCCTGGCGCATGGCCAGGCCAACAGCGCCTGCCAGGGCGTAACTGCCCAGCACTGGCCAAGGCTGGGCCAACGGGCCGGAGTGCACCGCGAACACCAGCACCGCCGACGCGGCCAACGGGCCGAGCAAGTGCAGAGCGATACCGGGGCCGTAGGCCATGCTGGTCAGCCAGCCGGCGAGGAACAAGCCAAGCAGTGCGCCAATACCGGCACGCAACCATTCTTTGGGGGGGATATTCAGGGCGGGCGGCAATAGCCGCAGCAGACGACTTTCGGAACGCGAGGCAGGCATTTGAACTATCGGGGTCGTGTTTTTTTCGGTTTGAAAAGAAAGCCCAGGGCAGCTGCCTGGGCCTGGTATTGCGCAGGCAATATCACAAGGGGCTCCGTCCGTGGAGAGATGGAAACCACGCGGCTTCGTGAAGGCATTGTGCCGAGCGCGGCGCGAATGGGCCAATTCAAAAAAATGCGCCTGTACTGCAATTTTTTTGCAGTGCCTATCGGCAAAGCAGGCCGCCGCAGCCGCAGGCGCGGCTCGGGACCACTAGGCCTTGCGCGGCAGGTTCAGGCTCACCCGCAGCCCGCCCAACGGGCTTTGCTGCAACGCCAGTTGCCCTCCCCAGGCCTCCACGATGTCGCGCACGATGCCCAAGCCCAGGCCGTGCCCGTCCACCTGTTCATCCAGCCGCGACCCGCGCCCCAGCACCTGCTGGCGCTGCCCCTCGGGAATGCCTGGCCCATCATCATCGACCCACAGCCGATACCCTTCGGCATCCGCCTCGGCCCCCAGGCGCACTTCGCTGTCAGCCCACTTGCAGGCGTTGTCCAGCAGGTTGCCCAGCAGCTCCAGAACGTCTTCCCGGTCCCATGGCAGTGACAGCCCGGGCGGCACATCACTGGCCAGCAGCAAACCTTCGCCATGGATCATGCCCAGGGTTTCGAGTAGCCCGGGCAACTCGGCATCGCAATCGAACTGCGCGCCTGGCAGGGCGTCGCCGGCCAGGCGCGCCCGGTTCAACTCACGGGCCAGGCGTTGCTGGATCTGCTCCAGTTGCTCACGCATCTGCGCGCTGACTTGCGGCAAATCCTTGAGGCGCTCGCTCGACGCCAGGCTGAGCAGCACCGCCAGCGGTGTTTTCAGCGCATGGCCAAGGTTGCCCAGGGCATTGCGGGAACGGCGCAGGCTGTCTTCGGTGTGGCTGAGCAAATGGTTGATCTGCCCCACCAACGGGGCCAGCTCGCTGGGGACTTCGGCATCCAGTTGCGAACGCTGCCCCTGCTGCAGCTGGGCGATCTGCTGGCGTGCCCGCTCCAGCGGCCGCAACGAGCTGGTGACGGTAATGCGCTGCAGCACCAGCACCAGAATCAACGCCACCAGGCCCATGCCCAGGCCGATCTGTTGCAGGCGCCGGAACCCCTGGCGTACCGGGGAATAGTCCTGGGCCACGCTGATGGAAATATCCTGCCCCAGGCGCCGGTAGTCGGCACGCAGTGCCAACAGGTGCTGCCCTTCCGGCCGCAGCTCATGGCTGTCGGAAAGCCCTGGGGCCGCCGGTTTGGGCATATCCAGGTCCCACAACGAGCGAGAACGCCAGGTGCCCTGGTCGAAGTCGATGCGGAAGTAGTAGCCGGAAAACGGCCGCTGGTAAGCCGCCGAGATACGCCGCTCGTCCAGCTGCAGGCCGGACGGCCCCCGCACCAGGGCCACCAGCAGGTTCTCGCTTTCCTTGCGCAGGCCGTTTTCCAGGTAGCGTTGCAGGCCGGCTTCGAACAACCACAGGGTCAGTTGTGCCAGCACCACGCCCACCACCACCAGCACAGCGACCAGGCCCAGGCTCAAACGCGCCTGGATCGACTTCACTCGGCGCTCCCGGCGTAGATGTAACCTTGCCCACGGCGGGTTTCGATCACGCTGCGCCCCAGCTTGCGGCGCAAGTGATTGACGTGCACCTCCAATACATTGGAGTCACGCTCGGTTTCACCGTCGTACAGGTGTTCGGCCAAGTGGCTTTTGGACAGGATCTGCTGTGGGTGCAGCATGAAGTAGCGCAGCAAGCGAAACTCGGCAGCGGTCAGCTGGATATCTACACCGTCGCGGCTCACGCATTGGCGGCCTTCATCCAGGTGCAGGCCGGCCGCTTCCAGCCTGGGCTGGTTGGCCAGGCCGCGGGCACGGCGCAACAGCGCCTGTATGCGCAACTGCAACTCTTCGGGGTGAAACGGCTTGCTCAGGTAGTCATCGGCCCCTGCCTTCAACCCTTCGATACGCTCGGCCCAAGAGCCGCGCGCGGTCAGGATCAGCACCGGCGTGGCCAACGCAGCGGCACGCCACTGGGCGAGTACCTCCAGGCCCGGCATGCCCGGCAAGCCGAGGTCGAGGATGATCAGGTCATAAGGCTCGCTCTGGCCCTGGTACACCGCGTCACGGCCATCGGCCAGCCAGTCCACGGCATAGCCCTGGCGTTGCAAGCCGGCAATCAGCTCATCGGCCAGCGGTACGTTGTCCTCGACAAGCAACAGGCGCATTCAGTCGTCTTCCTCATCTTTGAGCAGGGCGCCGGTGCTGGCGTCAAGCTTGATTTCGCGAACCACGCCAGCAGGCGTCAGCAGCTCGACCTCATATTCGTAGCGATCATCGTCCTCTTCCAGCTCGGCTTCCAGCAAACGCGCCCCGGGGTAACGCCCCAGGGCGGTTTCCAGCAACTGTTCGAGTGGCAGGATGACGCCCTTTTGCCGCAGTTTAAGGGCTTCATCCTGGTCGAGGTCGCGGGCGGCTGCCAGCGAGCACACGGCCAGCAGCGCCAGCGCCAGGTAGCGCGCTGGCCGTGGTAAGCGACGCATCAGTTGTCTCGCTCGTCCTTCACCACTTCACCGGTCTTGGCGTCCAGTGCCACGTCCCATTCCACGTTCTGGGTATCGCGCAGCTCGACTTTGTAGATGTAACGGCCGTACTCGTCTTCCAGCTCGGAATCAGTAACGGTGGCGCCGGGGTGCTTGGCCATGGCAGTGGCCTTGAGTTCGTCCAGCGACTTGATTGTCTTGGCGTTTACCAGTTTGACCACTTCGTCGGGCTGCACATCCTTGGCGAAAGCGGCATTGGCGCCCAGGGCAAGGGCGGCGGCGGTGAACAGGGCAGTCAAGGTTTTCATCGTGCTTCTCTCCTGAGAGCTGTACAAGTTGTCTACGGGGTTAAGATTACCCGGCGGTCCTTAATTCAACCTGAAAGCAACGGGCGGCATGATAGCGCAGCCTGCGGGGCCGTGTGATGTTCCACCGAGCCGTTGCATCAGCACGCAGTATTCGCTTCACCGAACCTTATAATCACCGGCTCGATACCCAGGAGATCCGTCATGAGCGCCATCCACATCAAATACCCTGCGCTCACGTTCAAGGCGGGCCAACGTGCCCTGCAGCACATCCGCGAGCGCGGGCTACAGGCGGCCGATGTGGGTGTGCTGCCAGGCGCAGCGGGCGGGCCGAAGCCACTCGGCATCCAAGGCCTGGACCTGGCCCTGTTCGGTGAGTGGCTACCGTCGGCACCCCGCCAACGCGCACTGATCGGCGCCTCGATCGGCGCCTGGCGCTTCGCCAGTGCCTGCCTGCAAGACCCGGTGGCCGGCATCCGCCGGCTTGGCGAACTGTATACCGAGCAAGACTTCGCCAAAGGGGTAACACCGGCCGAAATCAGCCGCAGTTGCGCAACAATGCTCGATGACCTGCTGCAGGGCCGCGACGCCCAGTTGCTGGCCAACCCGCACTATCGCCTGAACATCCTGGTGGTGAAAAGCCACGGTCAGCTCGCCCACGACCAGCGCGCCCGCCTGGGCCTCGGCCTGGGCTCGGTGGTCGCCAGCAATCTTTTGGGCCGGGCACGCCTGGCGCGCCACTTCGAGCGCATCATCCTGCATGACGGGCGTAGCGCGCCGCCGCTCGATGCCTTGACCGACTTCCCTTCGCGCTGCCTGCCGCTGGACCTGGCCAACCTGCGCCAGGCCCTGCTCGCCTCGGGCTCGATCCCGATGGTCATGCAGGGAGTGAAGGATATTCCTGGGGCGGGCGCCGGTACTTACCGCGACGGCGGCTTGCTCGATTACCACCTCGACCTGCCTTACCACGGCGACGACCTGGTGCTGTACCCGCACTTCACCGACAAGGTCATACCCGGCTGGTTCGACAAGGCGCTGCCCTGGCGCAAGGGCGATGCCAGGCGGCTGCAGAACGTGTTGCTGATGACGCCCTCACCGCACTATCTGGCCGCCCTGCCCTTCGGCAAGTTGCCAGACCGCAACGACTTCAAGCGTTTCATGGGCGATGCCGCGGGGCGCAAACGCTATTGGTACAAGGCCATTGCCGAAAGCCAGCGGCTGGGCGACGAATTGCTGGAACTGGTCGCCACCGGGCGGCTGCATGAACGCCTGCAAGCCTTGTAGCGGTCATGCTGTTAAACTGCGCGCATTATTGATTCACTCAGAGTTCTGACAGCGTGGAAATCTTCAAGGAATTTACATTCGAATCGGCCCACCGGCTGCCACACGTGCCTGCCGGGCACAAATGCGGCCGCCTGCACGGCCACTCGTTCAAGGTCGGCCTGCACCTGACCGGCCCGCTGGACCCGCACACCGGCTGGATCCGTGACTTCGCCGAGGTGAAGGCCATTTTCAAGCCGATCTACGAGCAGCTCGACCACAATTACCTGAACGACATCCCCGGCCTGGAAAACCCCACCAGCGAGGTAATCGCCAAGTGGATCTGGGATCAGGTCAAGCCGCTGCTGCCGGAGCTGTCCAAAGTCCGCATCCACGAGACCTGCACCAGCGGGTGCGAATACTACGGCGACTGAAACACCGCCAGGGTCAGGCGGCCCCTATGCTCAGCACCTGCAGATGCAGATAGCCTGCTTCACCTTGCACCTCGCTGAGGTAGGGAAAGCCGTCCTCGACCAGCCGCCTGACCGTCTTGCCATGCAGGCTGACCAGGCTCACGTCGCTGACCGCATCGCCTTCGGCAAGCTGCTCTGGCGCCAGGCCATCCAGGCGCCAGAGCATGGTGCCGGCGGCCAGGGCGTCATGGCCAACGGCCTGCGCGGCCGAGTACAGGGCCAGATAGCCGTTGCGGCTGACATCCAGGCGGTGACCGCGCCGCCGCCAGTGCGGATGGCTGTCTTCGTCACCCACGGCGCGGATCTCGAAGTCGTACTCACCATCGGTCTCGTAGCAGCCGAACCAGAACAGCGTGCGGAATTTGCGCCGTGAGATCACATACGCCGGTGCCACCGGGTCGGTGTAATGGTCTTCACCGGCGTGCAGCCAGCCACCACTGGTAAAGGGCGAATCGCCATTACCTGTGTCACCGATGGGCACGCCTTGAACCTGCCCTTGCGTGCTCAAGCGTGGCTGCCAGTACAGCCTGGCAATGAAGCTTTTCTGAGGTTGAAATTGGTAGTGGGACATGCCGTCGAGCCCTCTTCACTGGCGGAAAAGGAAGACACTAGTGAGTGCTGTTGCCCGCTTGCAGCCGGAACCCGCTCCCAGGCCATGCAAACAAGGCGTGAACCGCGGCGAAGGCGCTGATGCCAGCGCTTAGCCCAGCGAGCTGGCGAGAAACGCAGGGGCGATGTAACGCTGGTAGTGCGCTTCGGACAAGAGGAAGAATTCGCGGTCGATGGCATCGCGCAACTGCGGCAGTTCCCAATCGCGAAATTCCGGCAGCAGTACCATGCCGTAGGCTTCCAGATCACGGATCATCCGCGCACCGCGGGCGATCAGCTGGTAGGCCCAGCAATATTCCGACTGCTGGTCGACGAAGCGGATGGAGCGCTGCTCCAGTTGCTGGCGCAACAGGCTTTTGTCGAACACCTCGAGCTTGGCCATCATGACCTGCACCAGCAACTGCTCAAGGCGCAGCCACACAGCGCGCTTTTGCGCGTCATCGTAGCCGTTCCAGTGGATCACTTCGTGGTGGAAGCGCTTGCAGCCGCGGCAAACCGTGTCCCCATACACCGTGGAGCACAGGCCGACGCAAGGGGTCTTGATGGAGTTGTTGGACATGAAAAACAACAGCATGGCGATGGAACACGCGCCCATGTTAGCCCTTTGTCTAACCAGGGTCACTCGTTAAAGTGATGTTCTGCGCCTTACCTTCGGGCTTTTTTTGCCGTAGAATCATCCGGCCTTTTCACAGGCAACAATGTCCGTAGGAAGCTGTTTTCAAAGCGTCACGAGCACAGTTGATCCGGTAGAACGGCGTTGGCCCGGGCCATGCATCCCTCGCATGCCCGCGCCAGCCCTCATCAGCACCCCGTTCTGCAGGCGTAAAACTTTGAAAGCAGCTTCCGTAAGGATTCTTTGCGACCCTGGCCGGGCGGCTCAAAAAGCCGTGGCGGCGCATGGGTGCATTGAATGCTGGATGAGCGTCCCGGACCCCCTTTAGGGACCACTGATGAGGGAAATAACTGTGCTTGAAGCCTACCGCAAACACATCGAAGAGCGCGCCGCCCTGGGCATCGTGCCCCAGCCGCTGAACGCCGAACAAACCGCAGGCCTGGTCGAGCTGCTGAAAAACCCGCCGGCCGGCGAAGAAGCCTTCCTCGTAGAACTGATCACCCACCGTGTACCGCCAGGGGTCGACGAAGCTGCCTATGTCAAGGCTGCTTTCCTCTCTGCTGTCGCCAAGGGCGAAACCCAATCGCCACTGATCGACCGCAAGCACGCCACCGAACTGCTGGGCACCATGCAGGGCGGCTACAACATCGAAACGCTGGTCGCGCTGCTGGATGACGCCGAACTGGGCGCCGTCGCGGCCGAACAGCTCAAGCACACCTTGCTGATGTTCGATGCCTTCCACGATGTGGCCGAAAAAGCCAAGGCTGGCAACGCCAACGCCAAGGCCGTGCTGGAGTCCTGGGCTGCCGGCGAGTGGTTCACCTCGCGCCCGGCCATCGCCGACAAGTACACCCTGAGCGTGTTCAAGGTGCCTGGCGAGACCAACACCGACGACCTGTCCCCTGCACCCGATGCCTGGTCGCGCCCTGACATCCCGCTGCACGCCCTGGCCATGCTGAAAATGGCCCGTGACGGCATCGAGCCGCAGCAGCCGGGTTCGGTAGGCCCACTCGCCCAGATCGAAGCGGTCAAGGCCCAAGGCTACCCGGTTGCCTATGTCGGTGACGTGGTCGGTACCGGTTCCTCGCGTAAATCCGCCACCAACTCGGTGCTGTGGTTCTTCGGCGACGACATCCCGTACGTGCCGAACAAACGCGCCGGTGGTTTCTGCTTCGGCACCAAGATCGCCCCGATCTTCTACAACACCATGGAAGACGCCGGCGCCCTGCCGATCGAGTTCGACTGCACCAACCTGGCCATGGGCGACGTGATCGACGTCTACCCGTTCAAAGGTGAAGTGCGCCGCCATGGCAGCGACGAGCTGGTCACCACCTTCGCCCTGAAAACCGAAGTGCTGCTGGATGAAGTGCGCGCAGGCGGCCGTATCCCGCTGATCGTCGGCCGTGGCCTGACCGAAAAAGCCCGTGCCGAGCTGGGCCAAGGCCCATCGGAGCTGTTCAAGAAACCGGAGCAGCCAGCCGACAGCGGCAAGGGCTTCACCCTGGCGCAGAAAATGGTCGGCCGTGCGTGCGGCCTGCCTGAAGGCCAGGGCGTGCGCCCAGGTGCCTACTGCGAACCGAAGATGACCACCGTCGGCTCCCAGGACACCACCGGCCCGATGACCCGTGACGAGCTGAAAGACCTGGCTTGCCTGGGCTTCTCCGCTGACCTGGTGATGCAGTCGTTCTGCCACACCGCGGCTTATCCGAAGCCGATCGACGTCACCACCCACCACACCCTGCCAGACTTCATCCGCACCCGTGGCGGCGTGTCGCTGCGCCCAGGCGACGGCATCATCCACAGCTGGCTGAACCGCATGCTGATGCCCGACACCGTGGGTACTGGCGGCGACTCGCACACCCGCTTCCCGATCGGCATCTCGTTCCCGGCCGGTTCCGGCCTGGTCGCGTTCGCCGCGGCCACCGGCGTCATGCCGCTGGACATGCCAGAGTCGATCCTCGTGCGCTTCAAGGGCAAACTGCAGCCTGGTATCACCCTGCGTGACCTGGTCCATGCCATCCCTTACTACGCCATCAAGCAAGGCCTGCTGACCGTCGAGAAAAAAGGCAAGAAAAACGCCTTCTCCGGCCGCATCCTGGAAATCGAAGGCCTGGACGAACTGACTGTCGAACAAGCCTTCGAGCTGTCCGATGCTTCGGCCGAGCGCTCGGCTGCCGGCTGCACCATCAAGCTGCCAGAAAAGGCCATCGCCGAGTACCTGAAGTCCAACATCACCCTGCTGCGTTGGATGATCGGCGAAGGTTACGGCGACGCCCGTACCCTCGAGCGCCGCGCCCAGGCCATGGAAGCCTGGCTGGCCAAGCCTGAGCTGCTGTCGGCCGACGCCGATGCCGAGTACGCCGAAATCATCGAGATCGACCTGGCCGACGTCAAAGAGCCTGTGCTCTGCGCGCCGAACGACCCGGACGACGCGCGCCTGCTGTCCTCGGTTCAGGGCGAGAAAATCGACGAAGTGTTCATCGGTTCGTGCATGACCAACATCGGCCACTTCCGCGCTGCCGGCAAGCTGCTGGAGAAGGTCAAGGGCGGTATTCCGACCCGTCTGTGGCTGGCCCCGCCAACCAAGATGGACGCACACCAGCTGACCGAGGAAGGCTACTACGGCATCTACGGCAAGGCCGGTGCACGCATGGAAATGCCAGGCTGCTCGCTGTGCATGGGTAACCAGGCACGTGTGCAGACCGGTTCGACCGTGGTCTCCACCTCGACCCGTAACTTCCCGAACCGCCTGGGCGACGCCACCAACGTGTACCTGGCGTCGGCCGAGCTGGCTGCCGTGGCTTCGATCATCGGCAAGCTGCCGACCGTCGAAGAGTACATGCAGTACGCCAAAGACATCGACAGCATGGCTGCCGACGTCTACCGCTACCTGAGCTTCGACCAGATCGCCGAGTTCCGCGAAGCGGCTGCCAACGCCAAGATTCCGGTGGTACAGGCGTAAGCTGAGCGGCAAGTTGTAAGCTGCAAGCTACAAGAAGAAGCCCTGGCAGAAATGCCGGGGCTTTTTTGTTCCTCACCGGCCCTATCGCTGGCAAGCCAGCTCCCTTTGGGAGATTCTATGGTTTCTGGCAAGGGTAGCCGCTGCATATCTTCTGACAAACACCTATCAGCCCTGATGCGATCCCTGTGGGAGCTGGCTTGCCAGCGATAGGGCCGCGCAGCGGCCCCGCTTGAGGCCGAGCGCCAGGGGTGGGTTAGAAGCTGTCGCCAGGCACGCGAACCCAGCCCTCCATCAGCACCCGAGCACTGCGGCTCATGATTGCCTTGGTCACTGTCCACTCGCCGTTTACCTGGCGGGCTTCGGCGCCGACCCGCAGCGTGCCCGAGGGATGGCCGAAACGCACAGCGCTGCGCTCGCCCCCGCCCGCGGCCAGGTTGACCAGCGTACCGGGAATGGCCGCCGCCGTACCGATCGCCACCGCCGCGGTGCCCATCATGGCATGGTGCAGTTTGCCCATCGACAAGGCCCGTACCAACAGGTCGATCTCGCTTGCCATTACCGCCTTGCCACTGGACGCCGTGTAGGTGCTGGGTGGTGCGACGAAGGCCACTTTCGGTGTGTGCTGACGCCCGGCAGCCTGGTCGACATGGTCGATCAGGCCCATACGCACGGCGCCATGGGCACGGATGGCCTCGAAGCGCAGCAGCGCTTGCGGGTCACCGTTGATGGCGTCCTGCAACTCCGTGCCGGTGTAGCCGATATCGGCAGCATTGATGAAAATGGTCGGGATGCCGGCATTGATCAAGGTGGCCTTGAAGGTGCCGACACCCGGCACCTCAAGGTCGTCGACCAGGTTGCCGGTCGGGAACATGGCACCGCCGGCACCGTCCTCGTCCGCAGCCGGGTCAAGGAACTCCAACTGCACTTCCGCTGCCGGGAACGTTACCCCATCCAGCTCGAAGTCTCCGGTTTCCTGCACCTCGCCTTCAGTGACCGGCACGTGGGCAATGATGGTCTTGCCGATGTTCGCCTGCCAGATACGCACGGTGGCCACGCCGCTGCGTGGAATGCGCGCGCTGTCGACCAGGCCGCTACTGATGGCGAAGGACCCGACCGCAGCAGACAGGTTGCCGCAGTTGCCGCTCCAGTCGACAAAGGCCTTGTCGATGCTGACCTGGCCGAACAGGTAATCGACATCATGGCCCGGCTTGATGCTGGGCGACAGGATGACGGTCTTGCTGGTGCTGGAGGTCGCGCCGCCCATGCCGTCGATCTGCTTGCCGTAAGGGTCGGGGCTGCCGATGACCCGCAGCAATAGCGCGTCGCGGGCAGGGCCTGGGACCTGCGCCGGCTCGGGCAGGTCTTGCAGGCGGAAGAACACGCCTTTGCTGGTGCCACCACGGATGTAGGTGGCGGGTATTCTTGTTTGCGGTACGTGAGCCATTGCTTTGCTGTCCTGTCTGATGGGCATGAGACCCTCGGGATTGCTTTGCTGCCCATCGCCGGCAACCCAGCTCCCACAGGGACCGTGCTGCCATCGAGATTGCGCGACTCCTGTGGGCGCTGGCTCGCCGGCGATGGGCCGCAACGCGGCCCCTGCTCTTAGGGTTAGGCGGTAGCTTCGAGGAAGTCCTGGGCGAAGCGCTGCAGCACCCCGCCCGCTTCGTAGATCGACACTTCCTCGGCCGTGTCCAGGCGGCAGGTCACCGGCACATCGATGCGCTCGCCGCTGGCCCGGGTAATCACCAGGGTCAGCGTAGCGCGCGGCGTACGCGCACCCAGCACGTCATAGGTTTCGCTACCGTCCAGCCCCAAGGTCTTGCGGTCGGTGCCGGGTTTGAACTCCAGCGGCAGCACGCCCATGCCTACCAGGTTGGTGCGGTGAATGCGCTCGAAACCTTCTGCGACAATGGCCTCGACACCGGCCAGGCGCACGCCCTTGGCCGCCCAGTCACGCGATGAGCCCTGGCCGTAGTCGGCACCGGCCACGATAATCAGCGGCTGCTTGCGCTGCATGTAGGTCTCGATCGCCTCCCACATGCGGGTCACCCTGCCTTCCGGTTCGATTCGCGCCAGCGAGCCTTGCTTCACGCTGCCGTCTGCGTTGCGCACCATCTCGTTGAACAGCTTGGGGTTGGCAAAGGTCGCGCGCTGGGCGGTCAGGTGGTCACCGCGGTGGGTCGCGTAAGAGTTGAAGTCTTCTTCTGGCAGGCCCATTTTCGCCAGGTACTCGCCCGCAGCACTGTCGAGCATGATCGCGTTGGATGGCGACAGGTGGTCGGTGGTGATGTTGTCCGGCAGCACCGCCAGTGGGCGCATGCCACGCAGGGTACGCTCACCGGCCAAGGCGCCTTCCCAGTACGGCGGCCGGCGAATATAGGTGCTCATTGGCCGCCATTCATACAACGGTGCCACTTTCGGCCCGCGGTCTTCCTCGATGGCGAACATCGGGATGTACACCTTGCGGAACTGCTCCGGCTTGACCGCCGCACGCACCACGGCGTCGATCTCTTCGTCACTGGGCCAGATGTCCTTGAGGCGGATTTCCTGGCCATCGACCACGCCCAGCACGTCCTTCTCGATGTCGAAGCGAATGGTGCCCGCAATCGCATAGGCGACCACCAAGGGTGGCGAGGCCAGGAAGGCTTGCTTGGCATACGGGTGGATACGCCCGTCGAAGTTGCGGTTGCCCGACAGAACGGCGGTGGCGTACAGGTCACGGTCGATGATTTCCTGCTGGATCACCGGGTCCAGGGCGCCAGACATGCCGTTGCAGGTCGTACAGGCGAAGGCGACGATGCCAAAGCCCAGTTGCTCCAGTTCTTTCTCCAGGCCAGCCTCTTCCAGGTACAGCTGCACCGCCTTGGAGCCCGGGGCCAGCGATGACTTGACCCACGGCTTGCGGGTAAGGCCCAGCCTGTTGGCGTTGCGCGCAATCAGGCCTGCGGCGATCACGTTGCGCGGGTTGCTGGTATTGGTACAGCTGGTGATGGCGGCAATGATCACCGCACCATCAGGCATCTGCCCTGGCACTTGCTGCCAGCTGCCGGCAATGCCTTTGGCCGCCAGCTCGCTGGTGGCCACGCGGGCATGCGGGTTGGACGGGCCCGCCATGTTGCGTACCACGCTCGACAAGTTGAAGCTCAGGGTACGCTCGTATACCGCGCCGGCCAGGCTGTCGGCCCAGAGGCCGGCGACCTTGGCATAGGTTTCCACCCGTTTGACCTGCTGTTCTTCACGGCCGGTCAGGCGCAGGTAATCGATGGTCTGCTGGTCGATGGCGAACATGGCCGCCGTAGCGCCGTACTCCGGGGCCATGTTGGAGATGGTCGCGCGGTCCCCCAGGGTCAGGGCGCGCGCACCTTCACCGTGGAACTCCAGGTAGGCGCCGACCACTTTCTGCTTGCGCAGGAACTCGGTCAGGGCCAGCACCAGGTCGGTGGCGGTGAGGTTCGGCGCCAGCTTGCCGGTCAACTCGACGCCGACGATTTCCGGCAGGCGCATCCACGATGCTCGGCCAAGCATCACGTTTTCCGCTTCCAGGCCACCCACGCCAATGGCGATCACGCCCAGGGCATCGACGTGCGGGGTGTGGCTGTCAGTGCCCACGCAGGTATCCGGGTAGGCGATGCCATGGTCGCAGTGCACCACCGGCGACATCTTCTCCAGGTTGATCTGGTGCATGATGCCATTACCCGGCTGGATCACGTCGACATTCTTGAACGCTTTCTTGGTCCAGTTGATGAAGTGGAAGCGGTCCTCGTTACGTCGGTCTTCGATGGCGCGGTTCTTGTCGAACGCTTGCGGGTCATAGCCGCCGCACTCGACAGCCAGCGAGTGGTCGACGATCAGTTGTACCGGCACCACCGGGTTGACCTGGGCCGGGTCGCCGCCCTTGTCGGCGATGGCGTCACGCAGGCCGGCGAGGTCGACCAGCGCGGTCTGGCCGAGGATGTCATGGCACACCACGCGCGCCGGGAACCACGGGAAATCGAGGTCGCGCTTGCGCTCGATCAGTTGGCTCAGCGAGGCGTCGAGGGTGGCCGGGTCGCAGCGACGCACCAGGTTTTCGGCGAGAACGCGCGAGGTGTACGGCAGGCCGTCGTAGGCGCCGGGCTTGATCGCCTCGACGGCCGCGCGCGCATCGAAGTAGTCCAGGTCGGTGCCTGGCAGAGGCTTGCGGTATGCAGTATTCATATCGTTATCAGGCTCGGTCACGGTACTCGGTATACAGATCTGGCCAATGGGGGCGCTGCGCAGTCCCTGTGGGAGCGGCCTTGTGTCGCGATTGGGCTGCGCAGCAGCATTGGCGATCCATGCCTCAGCGCTGCTCGATCGGCACGAACTGGCGCTGCTCGACGCCGACATACTCGGCGCTCGGGCGGATGATGCGGTTGTTGGCGCGCTGCTCGAACACGTGCGCCGCCCAGCCAGTCAGGCGCGAACAGACGAAGATCGGGGTGAACAGCTTGGTCGGAATACCCATGAAGTGGTAAGCCGAGGCATGGTAGAAGTCGGCATTGGGGAACAGGCGTTTCTGCTCCCACATGGTCTTGTCGATGGCTTCGGAAACCGGGTACAGCACCTTGTCGCCCACCTCATCGGCCAATTGCTTCGACCAACCCTTGATCACCTCGTTGCGCGGGTCGGACTCTTTGTAGATGGCATGCCCGAAGCCCATGATCTTGTCTTTGCGCTCGAGCATGCGCAGCAGCTCGGCAGTGGCTTCCTGCGGGCTCTGGAAGCGCTCTATCAGCTCCATGGCAGCCTCGTTGGCCCCCCCGTGCAGCGGGCCGCGCAGCGTGCCGATGGCTGCGGTAACGCAGGAATACAGGTCGGACAGCGTCGAAGCGCACACCCGGGCCGTGAAGGTCGAGGCGTTGAACTCGTGCTCGGCGTAGAGGATCAGCGACACGTTCATGACCTTGACGTGCAGCTCGCTGGGCTTCTTGCCGTGCAGCAGGTGCAGGAAGTGGCCGCCCAGGGTGTCTTCGTCGCTGCTGCAGTCGATGCGCACGCCATGGTGGGTGAAGCGGTACCAGTAGCACATCACCGCCGGGAACAGGGCCAACAGCCGGTCGGTCTTGTCGCGCTGGGCTTCGAAGGTGAGCTCGGGCTCGAGGGTACCGAGCACCGAACAACCGGTGCGCATCACGTCCATGGGGTGGGCGTCGCGGGGAATGCGCTCGAGCACTTCCTTGAGTGCCGGTGGCAGGTCACGCATGCCCTTGAGCTTGTGCTTGTAGTCGGCCAGTTCAGCCTGGGAGGGCAGCTCGCCGTACAGCAGCAGGTAGGCGACCTCTTCGAATTCGGCACCAGCGGCCAGGTCACGCACATCGTAACCGCGGTAGGTCAGACCGGCACCGGCCTGGCCCACGGTGGAAAGCGCAGTCTGGCCGGCCACCTGGCCGCGCAGGCCTGCGCCACTGAGTACTTTTGCTTCGGCCATGGTGTTTCTCCTTTCTTGAACTTGTTATGGAAATCTGGCTGGCTAATCGGGCTTGCCTGTACCCGCCCTTTCGCGGGCAACCCCGCTGCCATGCGGGGCTGGTGTTGTCACTGGCTCAGCCCTTCTTCTGGGCAAACAACGCGTCGAGGCTCTGCTCGAAGGCGTGGTAGCCAATGGCATCGTAAAGCTCCATGCGCGTCTGCATGGTGTCGATCACGTTCTTCTGCGTGCCGTCGCGGCGCAGCGCGGTGTACACATTCTCGGCTGCCTTGTTCATGGCGCGGAACGCCGACAGCGGATACAGCACCAGCGAAACATCGACCGCAGCCAGCTCTTCGGTGGTGTACAGCGGAGTGGCGCCAAACTCGGTGATGTTGGCCAGAATCGGTGCCTTCACCCGGTCAGCGAAGGTCTTGTACATCTGCAGCTCGGTGATCGCTTCCGGGAAGATCATGTCGGCACCCGCCTCGATGCACGCTGCGGCACGGTCCAGGGCAGCGTTCAAGCCTTCGACGGCCAAGGCGTCGGTACGCGCCATGATCACGAAGCTGTCGTCGCTGCGGGCGTCGACGGCTGCCTTGATACGGTCGACCATTTCCTGCTGGCTGACGATTTCCTTGTTCGGCCGGTGGCCGCAACGCTTGGCCCCGACCTGATCCTCGATATGGATCGCCGCCGCACCGAACTTGCTCATCGAGCGCACGGTGCGCGCCACGTTGAAAGCCGAGGCACCGAAGCCTGTATCGACATCCACCAGCAGCGGCAGGTCGCACACATCGGTGATACGGCGCACGTCGGTGAGCACATCGTCCAGGCCAGTGATGCCCAGGTCCGGCAGGCCCAGGGAACCTGCTGCCACGCCGCCACCGGACAGGTAGATGGCCTTGAAACCGGCGCGCTTGGCCAGCAAGGCATGGTTGGCATTGATGGCGCCAACCACCTGCAGGGGGTGTTCAGCGGCGACGGCATCGCGAAAACGCTGACCGGGTGTGCTGTTCACAGTCATTTCTCACCTCGTGGGTTATTGTTGTGGGCGTCCAGATAGTGACGCTCGATATTGCGCTTGGACGCACCGATGTGACGGCGCATCAGAAGTTCGGCCAGTTCGCCGTCACGTTCGGCGATAGCATCGAGAATGCGATGGTGTTCGGCAAAGGCCTGGCGTGGCCGGTTGGGCGTGGCCGAGAACTGGATACGGTACATGCGCACCAGCTGGTACAGCTCGCCACACAGCATCTTGACCAACGTCTGGTTACCGCTGCCCTGGATGATGCGGTAATGGAAGTCGTAGTCACCCTCCTGCTGGTAGTAACCCAGGCCAGCCTGGAACGCGGCATCCCGCTCATGGGTATCGAGCACCCGGCGCAGCTCGTCGATATCGGCCTGGCTCATGCGTTCAGCGGCCAGGCGGCAGGCCATGCCTTCCAGGGACTCACGAATCTCGTACAGCTCGATCAGTTCGGCATGGTTGAGCGATACCACCCGTGCGCCTACATGGGGCACCCGCACCAGCAGGCGCTGGCCTTCCAGGCGGTGGATGGCCTCGCGCAGCGGCCCGCGGCTGATGCCATAGGTGCGTGCCAGCTCTGGCTCGGAGATCTTGCTGCCAGGGGCAATTTCCCCTTTGACGATGGCCGCCTGAATACGCCGGAAGACGTTTTCCGACAAGGTTTCCGATTCGTCTGCCAGCATCGGGCCAGGGGTGGAAAGGTCTTGCATATTGTCGACACCTTGGGAAATCTCTTCGCCAGAAGTTAACCATCGATGCCACTCAAGTCAAAGACAAATTCAATATTGTCGACAATCGTATAAGAACGAACTTAGGCAAGCCAAGCGCTGTCAGATCGCGCACCGCTGGCGTCAATACGTCGTCGTGATAGAATGCCGCGCCTCCGATGGGGTATGGATAGCCTGTCTGTCATGCAGTCATGCTTGTTGACAGATGAACGAGGAAGCTTGCGCAGTAGTTGCCAGTCACCTTGACCTGAACCTTGCCTAGAACCTTGCACTGCATCGCGCCAGGATTATGAGACTCACACCCGTTTTATTGCTGCTTTGCCTCACCCTGCTGCCGGCCATTGGCCAGGCGGCCGGCAAGACCGTGTACGGTCTCAACGAATACGCACGCCTGGGCGACCTGGACCTGGAAGTGGCGGCCAAACTCGACACCGGCGCCAAAACTGCCTCGCTCAGCGCCCGCGACATCAAGCGCTTCAAGCGCAACGGCGAAAGCTGGGTGCGCTTCTACCTGGCCATCGATGCCGCCCACTCGCACCCGATCGAACGGCCCCTGGCCCGCGTCAGCAAAATCAAGCGCCGAGCGGGCGACTATGATGCTGAATCGGGCAAGGCCTACACCGCCCGCCCGGTCATCGAACTCGAAATCTGCATGGGCCAGGCCTTGCGCACCATCGAAGTCAACCTCACCGACCGCAGCGCCTTCCAGTTCCCGCTGCTGATCGGCTCCGAGGCGCTCAAGCACTTCGACGCGCTGGTCGACCCAAGCCTTAAATACGCGGCCGGCAAACCTGCCTGTGCCACCGACGCTCCCAAAGCAGAGTAATCCCGATGCGCTCTCTTACCCTCCATCTGAAAGTCCTGATCACCGTACTGGTGTTGTTGGGCGTGGCAGTCACGGCTTATCAGATCTTCTTCCTCGGCATCCCGGTGACCGAGGATGAAACCGACGACCTGTGGAACATCGACGCCAAGGTCGAGTTCGTGGCCAGCACCAAGGACCCGGTCAAGGTGCAGATGTTCGTGCCGCCACTGAACCGCGACTACGTCAGCCTCAACGAGAGCTTCATCTCCAACAACTACGGGGTCAGCGTCAACCGTGCCGATGGCAACCGCAAGGTCACCTGGTCGGCCCGTCGCGCCAGCGGCAACCAGACGCTGTACTACCGCCTGGTGCTGACCAAGCGCTACAGCAACGAAAAAACCGCGGTAAAAGGCCCGACCTTCCGTGACAGCCTGGCTATCGACGGCCCCGAAAAAATCGCCGCCGAGGCGCTGATGGCGCCTATCCGCCAGCATTCGGCCGACGTCGAGACGTTCGTCAGCGAAACCATCAAGCGGGTCAACAACCTCAACGATGACAACGTCAAACTGCTGCTGGCCGGCGATACTTCACCGATGAAAAAGGCCCAGGTGATCGACCTGCTGCTGTCGATTGCCCACGTACCGATGGAAAAGGTGCACACCATCCGCCTGGTGGCCGACACCCCGCAAACCCCCGAGCTGTGGCTGCGCAGCTACAACGGCAACGACTGGCTGTACTTCAACCCGGACACGGGCGAACAAGGCCTGCCCAGCGACCGCCTGCTGTGGTGGACCGGTGACGACAACCTGATTACCGTCGATGGCGGCAAGAAGGCCAACGTCACGTTCAGCATGAACAACAGTGAAATGAACGCCATTCGCCTGGCCAAGCTGACTGACGAGAACACCGACGCCGACTTCCTCGAATATTCGCTGTACGGCCTGCCCCTGCAAACCCAGCAGACCTTCATGATCATGGTCATGATCCCAATTGGTGTGCTGGTGATCCTGGTGCTGCGCAACCTGATCGGTATCCAGACCCTGGGTACCTTCACCCCTGTGCTGATCGCCCTGGCATTCCGCGAAACCCAGCTGGGCTTCGGTATCGTGTTGTTCACGGTCATCACGGCACTGGGCTTGTCACTGCGTTCGTACCTGGAACACCTGAAACTGCAGATGCTGCCGCGCCTGTCCGTGGTGCTGACCTTCGTCGTGGTGCTGATTGCGGCGATCAGCCTGTTCAGCCACAAGCTGGGCCTTGAACGCGGGCTGTCGGTGGCCCTGTTCCCGATGGTGATCCTGACCATGACCATCGAACGCCTGTCGATCACCTGGGAAGAGCGTGGCGGCGGCCATGCCATGAAAGTGGCCATCGGCACCCTGTTTGCCGCATCGCTGGCACACCTGCTGATGATGGTGCCAGAGCTGGTGTACTTCGTGTTCACCTTCCCGGCCGTGCTGCTGATCCTGGTCGGCTTCATGCTGGCGATGGGCCGTTATCGCGGCTACCGTCTGACCGAGCTGATGCGCTTCAAGGCATTCGTGAAAAAGGCAGACGTGTGATGTTTGGCCTGATCAAGACGTGGAAAGCCCTGGAGGCCCGGGGCATCATGGGCATCAATCGGCGTAACGCAGACTATGTGCTGAAGTACAACAAGCGCAGCCTGTACCCGATTGTCGACGACAAGATCATCACCAAGGAGCGCGCCCTCGCGGCAGGTATCCACGTGCCGGAAATGTACGGTGTCATCGAGACCGAGAAGCAGATCGACAAGCTTCACGAAATCATCGGCGGCCGCAACGACTTCGTCATCAAGCCGGCGCAAGGTGCCGGCGGTGACGGCATCCTGGTGATCGCCGACCGCTTCGAGGACCGCTACCGCACCGTTTCCGGCAAGATCATGAGCCACGAGGAAATCGAGCACCAGGTCTCGAGCATCCTCACCGGCCTGTACTCGCTGGGCGGGCACCGTGACCGGGCACTGATCGAATACCGGGTCACACCTGACCAGATCTTCAAGAGCATCAGCTATGAAGGCGTGCCCGACATCCGCATCATCGTGCTGATGGGCTACCCGGTCATGGCCATGCTGCGCCTGCCCACCCGGCAGTCCGGCGGCAAGGCCAACCTGCACCAGGGCGCCATCGGCGTAGGCGTCGACCTGGCTACCGGCGTGACCCTGCGCGGCACCTGGCTGAACAACATCATCAGCAAGCACCCGGACACCACCAACGCGGTGGACGGCGTGCAACTGCCGAACTGGGACGGCTTCATGAAGCTGGCAGCCGGGTGCTACGAGCTGTGCGGGCTGGGCTATATCGGCGTGGACATGGTCCTGGACCAGGACAAAGGCCCGCTGATTCTGGAGCTCAACGCCCGCCCAGGGCTGAACATCCAGATCGCCAACGACTGCGGGCTGACCCAGCGCACCCATGCCATCGAAGCGCACATCGAAGCGCTGGCCAAGGACGGCCTGACGGAGGACGTCGAACAGCGGGTGAAGGTGTCGCAGGGCTTGTTCGGGCACGTACACCCGGGCTGACATCGCCGAGGCGGCTGCCACAAGGGGCAGGTGCTCCTGTGGCAGCGGCCTTGCGTCGCAGCCAGCCCCAGGCGCCAAACACAGGGTTGAATGTCGCGCCCAGTGCTAGGCGCTGCTCCCGCACAGGTCTACAATCGCCCTCCTCGCTTTTACATCGCCGTCCATACTGATGCCGACCTGTACGCTCCACCCCCTGCCCTACCAACCCGACCCAGCCGCCTATTTCGCCCGCCTGCGCCAGGCGCCCGGCGCCATCCTGCTCGACAGCGCCCGCCCTGGTGCCGAGCGCGGGCGCTTCGATCTGCTCAGTGCCTGGCCGCTGCAACAACTGCAAGCCGAACCCGCAGAGGATGGCCGCGCCTTTCTCGCCCGCCTGCGCGAGGGCCTGGCGCGCCTGGGCAGCGCCGATTTGCCCAGCGGCGTAGAACTGCCTTTCGCCGGCGGCCTGATCGGCTACCTGAGCTATGACTTCGGCCGCCGCCTTGAACACCTGCCAAGCAACGCCGTGGATGACCTCGGCCTGCCCGACGCGCAACTGGGCCTGTATGCCTGGGCGCTGGTCAGCGACCACCAGTACGGCACCAGCCAGCTGGTGTTTCACCCAAGCCTGGCGCAGCACGAGCGCGAACGCCTGATCAGCTTCTTCGCCAGCAGCGAGCACACGCCCGATGGCGACTTTCAGCTGTTCGCACCCATGGCCGGCGACTTGCAGCCTGCGCAGTACCAGGCCGCCTTCGACCAGGTGCAGCGCTATATCCAGGCCGGTGACTGCTACCAGATCAACCTCACCCAGCGCTTTCGCGCGCCGTGCAAGGGCGACCCGTGGCAGGCCTACAAGGCACTGCGCCAGGCCTGCCCGACGCCCTTTTCGGGCTATCAGCAGTTGGCCGACGGCAGCGCCCTGCTCAGCTTTTCACCCGAGCGCTTCATTCGTGTCAGCCAACGCCAGGTTGAAACCCGCCCGATCAAGGGCACGCGCCCACGCGCCAGCGACCCGAGCGAAGACCGGCGCAATGCCGAGGCGCTGTTGCACAGCCCCAAGGACCGCTCGGAAAACCTGATGATCGTCGACCTGCTGCGCAATGACCTGGGGCGTACCTGCGAGGTGGGCTCGGTAAAGGTACCGGAACTGTTCAGCCTGGAGAGCTACCCCAACGTGCACCACCTGGTCAGTAGCATTACCGGCCGCTTGGCCAGCGGCAAGGACGCCCTGGACCTGATCGCCGACAGCTTCCCTGGCGGCTCGATTACCGGCGCGCCGAAGATCCGCGCCATGCAGATCATCGACGAGCTGGAGCCCACGCGGCGGGCACTGTACTGCGGCTCCCTGCTGTATGTGGACGTGCGCGGCGAAATGGACAGCTCGATCGCCATTCGCAGCCTGCTGGTCAAGGATGGCCAGGTCAGTTGCTGGGGTGGCGGCGCAGTGGTGGCCGACTCCGAATGGCAGGCCGAGTACGAAGAGTCGATTGCGAAGGTGCGGGTATTGCTGCAGACACTGCAAGGCCTGTGAGCGCCAGCCCGTCCAGACCCTGTTTTTTTGTTACCATCACCCCCACTACGAGCGCACAGCGCCACAGCCAAGATGGAAACCGCCTGATGAGCCAACCCTTCGACGTCGCCGCCCTGGCCGCGACCTATGCCAACAAATCCCCGCAAGACATCCTCAAGCTTGCCTTCGAGCACTTCGGCGACGACCTGTGGGTTTCCTTCAGCGGCGCCGAGGACGTGGTGCTGGTCGACATGGCCTGGAAGCTTAACAAGCAGGTCAAGGTATTCAGCCTCGACACAGGCCGCCTGCACCCGGAAACGTACCGGTTCATCGACCAGGTGCGCGAGCAGTATGGCCTGCCGATCGAAATCCTCAGCCCGGACCGCGCCCAGCTTGACCCATTCGTCAAGGAAAAGGGCCTGTTCAGTTTCTACAAGGACGGCCATGGCGAGTGCTGCGGCATTCGCAAGATCGAGCCATTGCGGCGCAAGCTGGCAACCGTCAGCGCCTGGGCCACTGGCCAGCGCCGTGACCAGAGCCCTGGCACTCGCAGCCAGGTGGCAGCGCTGGAAATCGACAGCGCCTTCTCCACGCCCGAGCGCACGCTGTACAAGTTCAACCCGCTGGCGCAGATGAGCAGCGCAGAAGTGTGGGGTTATATCCGCATGCTGGAGCTGCCGTACAACAGCCTGCATGAACGTGGCTTCATCAGCATCGGCTGCGAGCCCTGCACGCGCCCGGTGCTGCCGAACCAGCATGAACGTGAAGGGCGTTGGTGGTGGGAAGAGTCCACCCAGAAGGAGTGCGGGTTGCACGCTGGCAACCTGATCAGCAAGGCTTGAAACCCTAACGCCGCTGTAGAACCGGGGGCGCAAAGCCCCCGCTGTTCGCGTTTCAGTGCACCGGCAGCTCGACCCCTTCGAACAGCGCTTCCAGCTCCTGCTTGTTGTGGCACTGGATTGCCTTGGCCATCACTTCGCGGGTCAGGTGCGGCGCGAACTTCTCGATGAAGTCACACATGAAGCCGCGCAGGAAGGTGCCACGGCGGAAACCGATCTTGGTGATGCTGGCCTCGAACAGCTCGCTGGCATCGAGTGCCACCAGGTCGCTGTCGAGCTTGGCGTCCACTGCCATGCCGGCAACGATGCCCACGCCCAGCCCCAGGCGCACATAGGTCTTGATCACGTCGGCGTCGGCGGCAGTGAACACTACCTTCGGCGTAAGGCCGCGGTGGTTGAAGGCCTCATCCAGCTTGGAGCGCCCGGTGAAACCGAACACATAGGTCACGATCGGGTATTCGGCTACGGCCTCCAACGTCAGCTTGGGCAGCTTGGCCAGTGGGTGACCTTGCGGCACGACCACGCAACGGTTCCACTTGTAGCAAGGCATCATGACCAGGTCGCCGAACAGCTCCAGTGCCTCGGTGGCAATGGCAAAGTCGACCGTGCCGTCTGCGGCCATTTCGGCAATCTGCATCGGCGAGCCCTGGTGCATGTGCAGGGACACTTCCGGGTATTGCTTGATGAAGCTGCTGATCACCGGGGGCAACGCGTAGCGCGCCTGGGTATGGGTGGTGGCGATGGACAGCGTGCCCTTTTTCTCGTTGGAGAACTCCTGGGCGATCTGCTTGATGCTCTCGACCTTGCGCAGGATTTCGCCCGCGGTATTGATGATGCGCTCACCGGCCGGGGTAACGCGGGTCAGGTGTTTGCCACTGCGCGCGAATACTTCAACACCCAACTCGTCTTCCAGCAGGCGGATCTGCTTGCTGATACCCGGCTGGGAGGTATACAGGCTCTGCGCCGTCGCGGAGACATTGAGGTCATGATGCGCCACTTCCCAGATGTAGCGCAGTTGTTGAAGCTTCATAGATTTCCCTCGGTTCAGCGATGAGTCAGCGGCAGCAAGCAGCGACGATATATAACTATATTAGTGGTTCCGGAAATAAATCTAGAACAATTTTGTTACATGCTGAGGATATGCCCTACAGCCGGGCTCACGTTTTCCTACGCCCCAAATGCTGCGCCAACGGCACCATGTAGACCGGGACCGGCGACAGTTGCAGCAGCCGCACCGCCGTACGGCCGATTGGCACATCCACCCCGGCACCGGCACTGTGGCTACCAAAAATCAGCAGGTCGACACTGAGCCGTTGCGCCTGATCCAGAATGACCTGCGCCGGATCGCCCTGGCGAACCCGTACGGCCTTGATGACGGCAAGGTCGGCCTCCTCGCCCAGCTCATCGCGAAAGTTCTCCAGCACGCGCTGCTCTATATTGGCCATTACCGTATTCACCCCCTGGCTGTGCAACTGGTCGAGCGTTTGCTCGTCGAGATAGCTTTGCAGGAGAGATTCAGCGAACTGGCCCATGGGCTCGACCGCATGGATCACGTACAACTCAGCCCCGAATGTCCGCGCCAGCGCCAGCGCATGTTGCATGACAAACGGGGCATAGACACCGAGGTCGGTGGCGTACAGCATGGAGCGGATCATTCGACCTCCTGGACTGCCGCTGCGGCAGATCAAGCTTCAGCTTAGCAGCGCGGCAGAGGCACGCTTCGCCGTCCGGCGCGCTGCACGGGTGAGCTGTATCGGGCTGGGAATACCCCCTCGAAACGCTCAGACCCGGCCTTGGTGCTGGTCGATGAACAACAGCGCCTGGTAGAGCATTTCCATGCGCGGCAAGCGGCAGCCAGCCGCCCGCGCCTGCGCCAGCGGCTCGGCATAAATGGCCTGCAACTCCAATGGGCGCTTGTGTGCATGGTCGTGGTACATGCTGGGCCAGTAATCAGGCATGCGCTCGGTGACCTGGAACAGGTGTTGGGCGTAGCCTTCCGGCAGCACATGGCCGCATGCTGCGGCACCCTGCACAACTTCTGCCATCAGCGCCAGGACCAGTTCACGGCTGGCGGCGTTGCCCATCAATGCAGTGGTGCTGGCACCCAGCAATACCGAGAGCCCGTTGTAAGGCACGTTCCACACCAGTTTCTGCCAGCGCGCCAGCGCCAGGTTCGGCATGGCGTGCGAGTCGATGCCCGCCGCTTGGAACAAGCCCGTGCCCTCACTGACCAGCGCCGTACCACCATCGCTGGCAGGCCCGCTGTGGTACCCCAGGTTCACGGTACCCAAGGCCTGATGCCGGATCACCCCTGGCCCCTGCCGGTTGACACAGATGAAACACAGCCCGCCCAGCAGGTGCATGTCGCTGCGCAGTGCCGGGCGCAACTGCTCCTCGACCCCCAGGCCGTTCTGCAATAGCACCACCTTGGCACCCGGTGCGGCAGCCTGCACGATCAACGGGGCCAAGTGGTCGTTGCTGGTCGCCTTGGCCCCGATCAACAACCAGTCACAGGGCGGCATATCGGCGGCCCTGGCATAGGCTTGCACCTTCATGTGCAGCGTGCCGTGCTCGGCACTGTCCAGGCTCAGGCCATGCTCACATACCGCCGGGTACTCGCTACGCAGCAGAAAATGCACATCGAAACCGGCCTTGGCCAGCATCAACCCATAGAAGCCGCCAATGGCGCCACTGCCAATGATGCCAATACGTAGTGCGCGCGAATGCATGCCAATCTCCAGCTAACAGGTAGGCGTTCTTTTTACACCGGCTGGGCAACGCTGGGCAGGCCATTCGCGCTTCAACCCTTGGTACAGGTAAAAACCCCACAATGACTGGGCTCAGCCCATTGTCCCGCCCCTTGTAACGCGCTAAGGTTCGGCTCCCCGTTGCGATTATTCTTGCTGCTGGGCCGCACGGGGATTGTTGGCGGCCGGCACCCGTGACCTGACGAGTAACACGATGGCTGATTTACCGATCGATGACTTGAACGTTGCCTCCAACGAGACCCTGATCACCCCTGATCAGCTCAAGAAGGAAATCCCCCTCAGCGCCAAGGCCCTGCAGACCGTGACTGCCGGCCGTGAAGTGGTGCGCAATATTCTCGACGGCAAGGACCATCGCCTGTTCGTCGTGGTCGGCCCTTGCTCCATCCACGATATCAAGGCCGCTCACGAATATGCCGAGCGCCTGAAAGTACTGGCCGCAGAGGTGTCCGACACTCTGTACCTGGTCATGCGCGTGTACTTTGAAAAGCCGCGCACCACGGTCGGTTGGAAAGGCCTGATCAACGACCCGTACCTGGATGACTCGTTCAAGATCCAGGACGGCCTGCACATCGGCCGCAAGCTGCTGCTGGATTTGGCGGAAATGGGCCTGCCGACCGCGACCGAAGCGCTGGACCCCATCTCCCCGCAATACCTGCAGGACCTGATCAGCTGGTCAGCTATCGGCGCCCGTACCACCGAATCGCAAACCCACCGCGAGATGGCCTCGGGGCTGTCATCGGCGGTAGGTTTCAAGAACGGCACCGATGGCGGCCTGACCGTCGCCATCAACGCCTTGCAGTCGGTGTCCAAGCCACATCGCTTCCTGGGTATCAACCAGGAAGGCGGCGTGTCGATCGTCACCACCAAGGGCAACCCATACGGCCACGTGGTACTGCGCGGCGGTAACGGCAAACCCAACTACGATTCGGTCAGCGTTGCGCTGTGCGAGCAAGACCTTGCCAAGGCCAAGATCAAGGCAAACATCATGGTCGACTGCAGCCACGCCAACTCCAACAAGGACCCGGCCCTGCAACCACTGGTGATGGAGAACGTCGCCAACCAGATTCTCGAAGGCAACCAGTCGATCATCGGCCTGATGGTCGAAAGCCACCTGAACTGGGGCTGCCAGTCGATTCCGAAGAACCTGGAAGACCTGCAATACGGCGTGTCGGTTACCGATGCCTGCATCGACTGGTCGGCAACCGAAAAAACGCTGCGCAGCATGCGTGCCAAGCTGAAAGATGTATTGCCGCAGCGCAAGCGTGGCTGATTGACGCCCTACTGAACGGGCTCACCATGGCCCGCTCTCATGGCCTGGCTCAGGCTTTGGTGGAGTGCCGCTGCTGGCGCTCCATGTAGCGCTCCACGTATGAACACGACGGTATCACCGTGTAGCCCATCTGCTCGGCATAAGCCAGGGCCTGCTCGGTCAGCGCGGCAGCGATGCCACGGCCGCGCAGGGCGTTAGGCACGAAGGTGCGATAGATATCCAGCGTTTGCTTGCCTAGGTCCATGTACGTCAGGTAGGCACGATGACCGTCCACGGTGGTCTCGAACTGATGACCGGCCTGGTCATGGTGGATGGTCAACGATTCGCTCATCACTACTCCTCGCAGGTCTTTCAGGTAGACCCTTCCCTTAACCGATGGTGGTTTAATCCGGCACAGAATGCTCTACGCCACCTGTTGCCCATACGACCACTGGACGATTGCAATCGTTCGAGTCTTCTGGCGCTCACAAGATAGTAGGCGCGGCATGCGGATTTACTCAAGGTTTCGACAGTTAAAAAGGCTTGGCGCTACCCTCTTCACTTAATGCCGTTGCCCCTGCAGCCGCCGGATGCTCTAGGCTTTAAGACGCCGAAAGACCGTGCAAGTCACCCTTAGTTCAACAAAAAAGTTCCTGTACTACACTTGCTTGCGGGCACGGCAGGTTGTTGATCACGCCCAGCTCGCACAGCGTGCCGGGGCCACGTCAAGCAACATTTTTTTTGCAGTTCTTGCGCTCAGTCAGTTTACTTACTACAAGTAATGAGTACTATGTACGCCGGCCAGTTTCTCTTTTCCGAGAGATGGCTATTTAATAGAAAGTCCTTGAAGGGGAACACGATGAACAACGTTCTGAAATTCTCTGCTCTGGCTCTGGCCGCAGTTCTGGCTACCGGTTGCAGCAGCGTCTCCAAAGAAACTGAAGCTCGTCTGACTGCGACTGAAGACGCAGCTGCTCGCGCTCAAGCCCGTGCCGATGAAGCCTACCGTAAGGCTGACGACGCACTGGCAGCCGCTCAGAAGGCTCAGCAGACCGCTGACGAAGCCAACGAGCGCGCTCTGCGTATGCTGGACAAAGCCAGCCGCAAGTAATAATCCTTAAGGATTGTTAAGAAGCCGACCCACTTGTGGGTCGGCTTTTTTTTGCCTGCTCTTTGCCGGGCGTTGCGACTGTAACGAAAAGGCCCGCACAAAGGCGGGCCTCCCTGTACCGCCACTACCTTACTGCAGTTCTGGGGGAATGCTGGAAACCACCGGTGTGCCTGCCTGGTTTTCCACCGGTACGGCAATTTCTACCGGCATGCCATCTTCTGCAGCCACCACATCACGCACCATGTCCCAGTTCATGCGCAGGTTGTTGGCCAGGTCTTCGCGCTTGAGCAAGGCATTGATGACAGCGGTATGCTTGTCGACTACCGACGGATTGCCTTGGTCATCCAGCGGGGTGTGTGCCTCGAGGTACACCTTTCCGCCACTGATACCAAACTTGTAAGGCTCGTTGATGATGCGCACCGGCGTACCCACCGGCACCAGCTTGGACAGTTCCAACACGTTGTTGTTGAGCATGCGGAAGCAACCGTGGCTGGTGCGCATGCCGATACCGAACTTCTTGTTCGAACCGTGGATCAGGTAGCCCGGCACGCCCAAGGTGAACTTGAACGGCCCCAGTGGGTTGTCCGGGCCTGCCGGCACCACCGCAGGCAGGATATCGCCGTCTGCCGCGTGCTCTTTGCGGATGGATGCGGGCGGGGTCCAGGTCGGGTTCGGCGTCTTGGCGATGATCTTGGTGTTGGCGATCGGCGAACCCCAGCCTTCACGACCGATACCGAGCGGGAAGGTGTACACCACGTTTTGACCTTTCGGGTAGTAGTACAACCGGTACTCGGCCAGGTTGATGACCACGCCTTCGCGCGGGCCCGGTGGCAGGATGTAGCGGGTGGGCAGGATGATCTCGGTGCCGGCGCCCGGCAACCACGGGTCCACACCCGGGTTGGCAGCGATCATTTCCAGGTAGCCGAGGTCGTTGGCGGTGCCGATATCGGCGAAGGTGTCCTCGTACTTGGCCTTGATCACATGCACCTGGCCGACGATGTCTTCACCAGGAGGTGGCAGTGGCAGCTCCAGCGCAGCAGCGGGGCCTGCTACCAGCAGGGCGGCCAGGGACAGGCTACGGGTGACGGCAGGAAAGCGCGGCAACATCCGGTAAATCCTTCGAAAGGTGGGTCAAGATAATCGATTGTACACCTGCACTGGTGCCAGCGGGAGGCATTGCTGAGCGGCAAGCGTTTCAGATGATGAAAGGTGCGAGTCGTTCAGCTGCCGTGCAGCTCAGGCCACACCGGGCGCATGCCCCGCCGCTGGGCATCGAGGATGGCCCGGCACAGCTCGCACAGGCGGCCATCGCGATAGATCGAGCGCGGCACCCCCGACCAGCGCGGTTGCGCGGGCAGCAGCCCACCGCACAAGGTACGGTCTACCGGCACACCCAACTCGAGCTGCCGGGCCACCAGGTGCACGCGGACCTCCTGGCAGGCAAACAGGTCAAGCTGCTCATCGGGCTCGATCAATTGGTAGGCGTACAGGGACCAGGCGGGGCGCGGCATCGGTGGCACTCGAAACGGGGGGCGCAACATTAGCCGAAAGCTGCCCCCGTTTAAAGCATCACAGCAAGGGTTTTATCGCCGGCCAGGCATTTTCCAGCAAGCGCTGCTGGGCACCCTGGGCCGGATGAATGCCATCAGCCTGCATCAACTCTGGCACACCCCCTACCCCTTCAAGGAAAAACGGCACCAGCGAGACCTTTTTGTCCGCCGCCAACTGCTCATACACGTTGGCAAACGCACGGGTGTAGCGCACGCCGTAATTGGGCGGCAGGCGCATGCCCAGCAGCACCACTTTGGCGCCAGCCTGCCGCGAGCGCTCGATCATCGAAGCAAGATTTTGTTGCAATTGCGCAGGCGGCTGCCCGCGCAGACCATCGTTGCCGCCCAGCTCCAGTACCACCAGGCTGGGCTTATGCGCTGCAAGCAGCGCGGGCAAGCGCGCCTGGCCACCCGCACTGGTGTCGCCACTGATCGACGCGTTGACCACCTTGGCGTCGAAACCTTCCTTCTCCAGCCGGGTCTGCAACAGAGAGACCCACCCCTGGCGGCTATCCAGGCCAAAACCGGCGCTGATACTATCGCCAACCACCAGCAACGTTCCCGCCGCCGCGCTCTGGGCCAGGCAATACAGGGCCAGACCGGCACTCAGCCACCTTATTCGCATCGGATTCTCCATGGGCCCCAGCATTCTCGTTGCGCAGAACCTTAGCAAAGTGGTCCCCAGTGCGGAAGGTGACCTCGCCATCCTGCACGCCCTGTCCCTCGACCTGGCCCAGGGTGACAGCCTGGCCATCGTCGGCGCTTCGGGCTCGGGCAAGTCGACGCTGCTTGGCCTGCTCGCCGGCCTGGACCAACCCAGCGCTGGCAAGGTGATACTTGCCGGGCACGACCTCGGGCCGCTGGATGAAGACCAGCGCGCCCGGGTGCGCGCCGAACACGTCGGCTTCGTGTTCCAGTCATTCCAACTGCTGGACAGCCTCAACGCCCTGGAGAATGTCATGCTGCCGCTGGAGCTTGACGGGCGCAGCGATGCCCGCGAACAAGCACGCAACTTGCTTGAACGGGTCGGCCTTGGCGCGCGCCTCAGCCACACGCCACGCCAGCTGTCCGGGGGCGAGCAACAACGGGTGGCCATCGCCCGCGCCTTCGCCGCGCACCCTGCCGTGTTGTTCGCCGATGAACCCACCGGCAACCTGGACAGCCACACCGGCGAGCGTATCAGCGACCTGCTGTTCGAGCTGAACCAGGAGCGTGGTACCACGCTGGTGCTGGTTACCCATGACGAACGCCTGGCCCGCCGCTGCCGCCGCCAGATCCGGCTGGACGCAGGCCGCCTGGTGGCAGCGGTGGAGGCCTGATGAAGCACATGCCGCTGTCCCGCCTGTGCGGCCTGGCCCTGCGCCAGTTGCTTCGCGACCTTCGTGCCAGCGAAGTGCGGGTATTGTTCTTCGCCCTGCTGGTAGCGGTGGCAGCCAGCACCGCCATCGGCTATTTCGGTGCCCGCCTGAACGGCGCCATGCAACTGCGCGCCAGCGAATTCCTTGGCGCCGACCTGGTGTTGCAAGGCAGCGCCCCGGCCCGAGAACAACAACTCGCGGCCGGCCAGGCACTGGGCTTGCGCCACGCTCAGGTGGTCGAGTTCACCAGTGTGGTCGGCGGCGATAGCGGTATCCAGCTGTCCAGCGTGAAAGCGGCCGACAGCGCCTACCCCCTGCGTGGGCAGCTGCGCAGCGCCGCGGCCCCATATGGTGCTGAACGCCCGGGTGGCGGGCCGGCGCCCGGTGAAGCATGGGTGGAACCGCGCCTGTTGGCGGCCTTGGGGCTGTCGATAGGCGACAGCATCGACGTCGGCATGAAAACCCTGCGCATGAGCCGGGTACTGACCTATGAGCCGGACCGCGCCAACAACTTCTACAGCCTCACGCCGCGGGTGATGATCAACCTGGCCGACCTGCAGGCGACCGGGGTGATCCAGCCCGGCAGCCGGGTTACCTACCGCGACCTGTGGCGTGGCGACAGCGAAGCACTGGCGCAGTACCGCCAGGCAATTGAGAAAGGCCTGGCCGCCAACCAGCGCCTGCGCGATACCCGCGATGGCAACCAGCAGATCGGCGGCGCCCTGGGCAAGGCAGAACGCTACCTGAACATGGCCAGCCTGGTGGCAGTGTTGCTGGCCGGCGTGGCCGTAGCCTTGTCGGCCAGCCGCTACGCTGCACGGCGCCTGGACGCCAGTGCCCTGCTGCGTTGCCTGGGCCTGTCGCGCCGGCAGGCCCTTGGCCTGTACTGCCTGCAACTGGCCATGCTCGGCGTAGTAGCGGCGCTGGCCGGCGCGCTGCTGGGCTGGCTTGCCCAGCTGGGCCTGTTCCGCGTACTGCACGGCCTGCTTCCCAGCGTGGTCCCAGCCGGGGGCGTAATACCGGCCCTGGCCGGCATCGCCACAGGGCTGGTAGCACTGGCCGGCTTTGCCTTGCCACCGATCGCGGCGCTGGGCCAGGTGCCGCCATTGCGCGTACTGCGCCGCGACCTGTTGCCGATACCGCCCAGCAGTTGGCTGGTTTACGGTGCAGCCCTGTTCGCGCTAGGCGTGATCATGTGGCGGCTGAGCCTGGACCTGCTGCTGACCTTCGCCCTGCTGGCTGGCGGCCTGGTTGCTGCGCTGTTGCTCGGTGGCCTGCTGCTGCTCGGCTTGCGCAGCCTGCGCCGCTTGCTGGCCGGCGCCCCGCTGACCTGGCGCCTGGGGTTGGGCCAGTTGCTGCGTCACCCCATGGCCGCCGCTGGCCAGGCGTTGGCGTTCGGCCTGATCCTGCTGGCCATGGCCCTGGTCGCCCTGCTGCGGGCGGAATTGCTCGACACCTGGCAGGCCCAGCTACCCAAGGATGCGCCCAACTATTTCGCCCTGAATATCCTGCCAGACGACCGCGAGCCGTTCGCTCAGCACCTGCAGCAGGTCAACGCCGTCGCGGCCCCGCTGTACCCGGTGACACCGGGGCGGCTGGTGCAGATCAACCAACAACCGGTGCAGCAGATCGTCAGCAAGGATTCGGCAGGCGAGCGCGCCGTGCAGCGCGACCTCAGCCTGACCTGGGCCGCCGAACTGCCCGAAGGCAATGCGTTGACAGCCGGGACCTGGTGGCAAGCATTGCCCGGCGAACACGACACCCCCGGGGTATCGGTGGAGGCAGAGCTGGCCAAGAGCCTGAAGCTTCAGACTGGCGACCTGCTGACGTTCGATATCGGCGGCCAACAGCGCCAAGCCAGGGTCAGCAGCTTGCGCAGTGTGCATTGGGACAGCTTCCAGCCCAACTTCTACATGATCTTCCAACCCGGCACCCTGCAAGGTCTGCCGACCACCTACCTGACCAGCTTCTACCTGGCGCCGGGGCACGACCTCGACGTGGTGACCCTGTCACGTGCGTTCCCGGCAGTGACCATCCTGCAGGTCGATGCCCTGCTCGACCAACTGCGCAGCATCCTCGCCCAGGTGACCCTGGCCGTGGAATATGTGCTGCTGTTCGTGCTGGCGGCAGGGCTGGCGGTGCTGTTCGCCGGTTTGCAGGCAACGCTGGATGAGCGCATTCGCCAAGGCGCCCTGCTGCGTGCACTGGGCGCGCCCAGGCCGCTGCTGGTCAGGGCACGGCGGATCGAGTTCGGCCTGCTCGGGGCAGCCAGCGGGTTATTGGCGGCCGTGGGTTGCGAACTGATCACCCTGGTGCTTTACCGCTATGCCTTCAATCTGCAGTGGGGGCCGCACCCCTGGTTGCTGTTGCTGCCATTGACAGGGGCTTTGCTGGTAGGCGGCGCGGGGGTGATAGGCACGCGGCGGGCGCTCAATGCCAGCCCTTTGGCGGTACTGCGGGACACTTGAGGCTGCATGTGCCGGCCCGGCATCCGGGCCGGCACATGCAGCCGCAATTCACTGGCCGTAGCTGATGCTGTTCACATACCACGTGGCGTCACCGGTAGGTGTGTGTACCACCACCTCGTCACCCTCCTGCTTCTTCAGCAAGGCGCGGGCCATGGGTGAGTCGATCGAGATGTAGTCATTGCGGCCGTAGATTTCGTCATAACCCACGATGCGAAACTTCATGGTCTCGCCGTCGTCGTTCTCGATCTCGACCCAGGCGCCGAAAAACACCTTGCCTTCCTGCTCGGGCGAATAGGCCACCACCTTCACATCCTCAAGACGCTTGCGCAAATACCGCACCCGGCGGTCGATCTCGCGCAGCAGCTTCTTGTTGTACTGGTATTATCACCCCAACCTCAGAACTACTATTTCCCCTCCGATGGGCAGAATTCTCCGTAGCCGCGCACCCAATTCCTCCCCAGAAAGCCAGCCCCCTTCCCCCCTGGGCTGATGATTCCCCCGACCAGAACGCTCCGCAAGAAAGCACCCGCCACCACGGCGCGATGCGCGACCATAGAAAGAGTCGCCTGGGAGCACAGCCCTACGCCCAGACCATACGCTCGATCACTCTGCTAAAACATGATTCGCCATGAATGTCATTTTTCTGACGATCCGCCACGAGCGGCAAAGACTCAAAGCCCTACCTAAGCAACCCTGAGAAAAGCGGCTTCAGACGCAGCACCACGCCACCAGCCACCAGCCCCCCTTTTTAGAAATCTCTTCCACCCACCGGTGGACAGCGCCCTGCCGTAGCGCAACCTCTCTATATAGAGAAGCGCTTGTGGGTCAGGTGCGGTGGACGGATTGCATTCTCAAAGACTACGCGAACGGTTCCTCCTCCAAAACTCTACCTGAGGTAAGTGAGCATCAGCGATCCGACCGTGCAGCACTTCCACACTGGACGTACCCAGCACTTGCCGAACCCATCCAAGCAGCCTGAGGCGGCTTCACCCTGCCCGCATATTCTGGTGCGTCAAAGAGGGAGAGCTATTAAGCCAACCTCTGCAGCAGCAGGCGAACACCCATTCAGCAGCTCCGCTCGCACTAAAAAGCCGCTGAGTCACTCAAGAAGCGGTACCTCAGAAAGCCACCCGGAAGGTCATAGGCATAAGCCGGCAGCTCGATCGCAGCCGACACCTGAAAGACCTCGAGATTGCATCAGTGACCACCCCTGCTCCCCCCGGAGGCCATGGCATGACGCGCGCCTGGATGAGCCACCCACTGTTGAACAGACGCAAGTGAGGCACCCCGCTATCAATGACTCCAAGCCAGTGTTACCCCCCTCAATACCAACCAGACGAGACGGGCTCAGATCAGAGAGCAGAGGCTAAAGAGAGCGAGTGATCGAGGTGAGCCAGGCGCATAGGGACTAGGGTGCGGGTGCGGGTGCGGGTGCGGGTGCGGGTGCGGGTGCGGGTGCGGGTGCGGGTGCGGGTGCGGGTGCGGGTGCGGGTGCGGGTGCGGGTGCGGGTGCGGGTGCGGGTGCGGGTGCGGCAAAAAGTAGCCCGGACGGACTGTCTTTTGATGGCGCGCAATGATAACATCTTATACCAATGGACATTTGAATAGTACACCGAGTGTACTTAAGGCGTCAAGCATGTCAGCTGAGATTTTTTTCAGTGCAGCACGTCCCCCAGAGAAATCTGCCCTCCCCCACACCCAATCTGTGGTTGTTGAGACCAGCGTGCGCGCCCAGGGTGCTCGCCCTCAGCTTCAGCGACTGACTCGCTACCACGGCAAAAGCCAGCGTCGCCACGAGCAACGAGACGAACGCGAAGCAGGCCTACTCTCCATCCGCCAGGGGGAGCAGCGCTGAATGCATATTGTGCAGATGCCATTGCTGACATCCGTCAGATTGAAGGTCGACTACCAGAGCCCCACCCAGCTGAACACGATCCGCCTTCCGGCCTTGATGACCAGCCAGGGAATTCTTGTCTCGTTGCTGCAGTACCTGAGTGAGAAAAACAGGAGCAACTCATGGCGAGCGAAGGTGACCACTGCTGTAGGGACGCTCCTGGACTTCATCGCGCTGAGCGGTATTCCATTCGAAAACCCTACCATGCTTCTGAAATCGTTCCGCACCGCATTAAAGAGCGGCACCATTGATCTCGACCTGGAAGATCCGACCGGCCTGTATTGGCCCAACCGGAGCCATGAGCATGTGGATGACATTGTCAGTCTACTGACTGGGTACACGGACTGGTTGATCCTGCAGCCGGGACACAGCGGCGTTGTTCTGAACCCAATAAGGGAAGCTACAAAGCATGAGGAAAAATTAAACTGGTGCGCTTACCACCACCGCCAAGACAACAAGCTGCTCAGCCACCTGACATCAGATGAGGAGCGAGATCAGAATCGATTCAGACGTGAAGTAGGAAGAGAAAAATCCTCCCCTGTGATCTTGGACGAGGTGAAGCGTTTTCCGCAAGAGCACCTCGACACCCTACTTGATGAAGGCTTTGTAAGAGCCAGTTCTCGCAGTGTGCATAAGCACATGCGGATTGATTATAAAAGCCAAGCCATGACCCTTCTGATGAATGCTGGCGGGCTCCGTAAAAGCGAGCTGTTCCATATCTATCTTGACGATATCGAAATTGACGAGGAGCGCTGCGAGGCAATAGTTAGGGTACATCACCCCTCTAAAGGTAAAGCGCCTGAGAAAGGTTATAAGAACCGCCAAGACTATCTACTTCGCAAGTTCCGGATGAAACCGCGGACGGACTATCTCAAGTCCGAATCACTTCACGCTGGATGGAAAGCCCCGACGACCAACAAACGAATGTTTTTTGTCGTCCAATTCTATCCGCCACCCAGAGCCCAGGAATTTTTACTCGCCTTTCAAAACTATCTTTTGTATCAACGAGTGGATGCGAGAGGCAGACACCCCTATGCCTTTACCAACACAAAAGGTCGACCTGAGAGCATTAAAAACTTTCAACGCCTACACACACAAGCGGTAGAAAGAATTGGCCTTTCCTGTTGCAAATATCAAGGCACAAGCGAGCATGGCCACCGGCATGCCTACGGTTACCGGCTTGCAGAAATCGGGTTTACCCAAATCGACATTAAACATGCAATGCATCATGCACACCCTGACTCTTGTCTCGTGTACCTACAAAAAACAGATAAAGAAGTAAGGGAGACAATGCGCAAAACCGAGACCAGAAACAACTTCACCCCATCTGCCGAAACCTTCGAGCCGGAAGAGACGGAAACCTTTGGTCGCCCTATTGCCAGCTACCGAGGCATAACAAGATCTAGGAATTAGCGCGCCCTAAGCGCCAACCAACTTCTCAATCTGATGACCATTAGTGCCAAAAACTTCTGGCCAGAATAGCTTATAACCACTTTTGCGCACAAGGCTCAAGAACGAACCTGTTCGACTGAATTTTAGCTACATCTACCTGAGGAATAACAGCCATGAAACCCAAGCAAAAATTTTACGAAACATACAAAGAGGCGCGAGCAGCGTGCATTAAGCTGGAGATAAACACAGTTGTTGAGTACAATAAACGGCGCTATGAAGACCCCATGCTCCCTTCAGCTCCCTACCAAAAGTACGTCAATGACTGGAAGGGCTATGGTCATTATTTCGGCAGATCAGAAGTAAAAATATACGATTATGAAGAAGCTAAGGCTGCCGCACTTAGGCTGGGTATAACGTCTGCACAAAGCTATCAAGATACGTACAAACAAGATCCGCATCTACCCTCCCGCCCGGACGTGCAGTACGCAATACACTGGACGAGCTGGGACGAGTTTCTCGACAAAGAGGAAAAATACCAAGATTTTTTCGAAGCACGGCTGATTGCTCGTTCGTATAACTTCAGGACTATTCAAGACTACAGAGACACTTGCGCAAGTATTGACCCACAACTTTATGCAGCCCCTCATCTGATTTACAAAGAGTGGAACGGCTGGTATGACTATCTGGGCATTGAAAAACGCCCTACGCTGCTGACCTACGAAGACGCCAAGGCCTTTATTATTAAGAATGCTATCAAAACTCGTCGCCAATACATCGAATATAGGCAACTTCACCCAGAACTTCCTTCGAACCCTGACCTTTGTTACAAAAAGCACTGGGTGGACTGGCATACGTTCCTTCAGCAAAAGCCTGCCCCCTACAACCATTATCTCGAAGCACAACAGGCCGCAAGAGCCGCCGGCATAAGCACTCCTGAAGAATACGCTGCTTGCTATTTGGAGGAAGATCCGAAGCTCCCAAAAAACCCCGCCAAAACCTACAAAGATTGCTGGAGGGGCTGGGAAGAATTCCTAGGGACAGCACCAAAATACAAACATATTAATCAAGCGACTGAGGCCATTCAGACTCTTGGTATCAAAACCAAAGCCGAATACCTCAACCGATTCCGTGAGGATGCTCTACTGCCACGGTGTCCAGAAATTATCTACAAAGATCAGTGGCCCGAATCCGGCTGGAGAGTATTCCTTCACGGCGCATTCTATTCAACAATGCAATCTGCAGGTGCAGCTGCCAGGAAGCTTGGCGTTGTGACAATGAAAGATTACGCAGAGCTTGCGCATCTTGACCCTAAGCTTCCTCTTACTCCTTGCGCAGTGTACAAAGAGTGCAAATCATGGATTCAATTTATCCTTCCCGAACGATGCGGCAGCTATGAGGAAGCAAAGTTCGCCGTTAAAGTAATTGGCATAAAAAATAGTGCCGAGTATCGCCAGAAACAGTCACTCTACCCCTGCCTGCCCGCAAACCCACATCGTGACTTCTCCAACGACTGGGTTGATTGGTATGAGTTCTGCGATATCACTCAACCCTATTCTTTCGATGAAGCTAAAGAACTACTGAAAAACCTAAACATCACCTCCGCAGCTGATTACAAAAAGCATATCGTAGCCAGCAATGATCGCCGCTTTCCGCTAACACCAGATAAAGTATACCAAGCATCGTGGATTAACTGGGCTGATTATCTTGGGCGAGAGCAACCGTATACCATTGTCACGATCCCGAAAAGCCACGCAGCATGGCAATATGTCCTCGGATCGCACCTGAAAGCAGTAAAATCCGGTGTTGTGAAAGAAAACTATTTGGTGCGATTCGTGCGTGATTTCCTTGTGCCATTGAAAATCGGGCAGGATCCAATAGCGGTGTTCACCACGGACAGATTCACGCTGACTGAATTCGAGTTATTCATTGGGAGTATCAAGGATACCCAACAACGCAAAACTGTGCACGCGCTTCGAGAATTTGCAGAGTGTTTTATCAAAGAGAACCTGTGCATCATTTGCGAGGATACCGGGGAGCGCACGTTGATCCCAGGCGCGCGCGATCCGTTCGCGCCATTGAACAAAGAAATTGGAATCGCCATCTCGCCCACTGAGACGGTTAAACCCGCTCTGGCCTATCATTTTGTTGACGAACTGAAAAACTGGATCATTCCTCCAACCGCCAGTAGCTTCTCCGACCTGACTCACCTTCATAAATTTCAAGCGGATTGGTTTGATATTGACGAAGATAAAATTGATCATGACGATCCAGACTGCATTTGGAAGTGTGAGAAAGGGAAATATAAAATCTGGTTCCCTGGCTCTTGGATGCATACCTATGCGCTGGCCTCTGTTCCAGTTCGCGGAATCCAACTCGCCTACGTTGATTCCGGTGAAGGTGACGATGAAATCCCTGTATTCGAAGACGGCAAAATTTCTTGGATTCCCAATCCATCGCCATTTCGCGGCTGTAAGAAAAATCAGGGGTTTGTAAAAAAGTATCCTGATAATGAGCTCGGGATGCACATAACGACCAACAAGACGTCGCGTAAGAGACCGGAGTACGATGTTCCTTGGATTCCGGAATCGCTGGCAATCTGGTGCATCCGACTTCGAAACTGGCAAACAAAATACAACCCCATCAGTAAGCCCATGCGATGGGAAGACTGTGAAAACACCAATTTAAATCTTGAAGATCGAAAAGCAAAGGAAGAAAATTGCTTTTTATTCAGAGATCTTCACAAGGAAGAGTGCATCGAAAGCTTTGGCGTTCGATTAGGATGCCGCATTGCAATTGCACTTTATAATATCCAGCCACCTGAAATTGAGCTAGCCACGCTTCATGGCGATCCGGACAAAGTTAGCTCATATTCGTCCCGATACACCGCTCACACAATGAGGGTCAGCCTCATTACTGCATATGTCATGGAGTTCAGGCTGCCTCTTGCTGACATTGTCAAAATTGCCGGCCACAGCTCAGTAATCATGACCATCTATTACGTCAAAGCGAATGGCGAAATGTTGCGCATGAAGTTTGAAGAGGGTGAGAAACGGGCGCTAGCCGATCGAGCCAAAGCGGTTTGGCAGAAGGTTCAGCAAGGACGAACCAATGCAGTCAAAGGCCAGCTCATCACTAACAACGAGGAAGCTATCAAGCGCTTTGTTGGCGACATTGCCGCTGGTAGTGCACTGTTCCGCGATTACGGCCTCTGCACCTTTGCCGGTGGCCGCTGCCACGACGGTTACCTAAATGAGATTGGCAAAGCAATCGCAGTACCTGCCGGTTACTTGGGAAGCGATAATTGCATCCGTTGCCGTCATTTCGTCACCGGGCCTGTTTTTCTGGGCGGACTTCTCTCGCTCGGCAACGAAATCTCGCTTTCTGCCCGAATGCAATTTGACCACCTTGACAGCATGGAACAGGAAGTCGCTAAGATCGAAGATCGCCTGCGGGAGCTGGGCTTCCAGCAACATGATGCGGAGGCTGCAGGACTGGTGTTTGACGAAACGCCGATCAGCGAGCTTGAAATTGAAAAACTAGCTATCAAGGGACAGATAGAAACTGCCTCCCAGAAAGCAAACATGTATTTGTCAGACATGAACTCTATCAACCGGCTCGCCAAGCAATGCCAGGCCATCATGAACGAGCGCATTGAAAACGACGACAACGCCGACTCAACTCAGCTCATTATGCACAGCGACCATGAGACCACGCTTCAAATTGAAGAAACCTCATTCTTCCACCAGCTGAACGAAGTTTGTGAAAACGCAGAAATATATATTTCCGCCAAAGCTGAACTAGCAGTCACGCCTCGAACCCAGCTTCTGGATCGAATGATTCAGTTCAACGAAATGAAGCCGTCGCTTTTCATGCTAGACGCCAAACAACAACTGGCCATCGGCAACCAATTAACAAAGTTCATGTTATCTCGACTCAAGTCTTGGACGAAGCTTGATGCGGTCGTCGATGGGCGCATCTTGATGCGCGATCTTCCTGAGCATGAGCGATTGTCAGAGCACTCTATCCAACAATTAATTTCTGGCGCCAAGGCCCAGGAGTTGCTGGGTATAGAAAGCGACGATGGGTCGCACTTTAGCCACTCCAGCCGTCAGTCCAAAAATGCAAACAGCACGCTCCAGTCTCGAGTATTGATCGAATACGAAGAGGAGGTTTTCGTATGATGTCGCCTGAAGAAGTCCTGGAAAGCCTTAAGGCCAGCAGCCCGCCTCGCGTGCACAAGACCCTTGATGCTGTGTATCTGGCATGCAAAGAGCAGAAGGAACGAAAGAGCACCGACTTCAGCTATGCGATGATCGCGAAAGTCGGCAAAGTGTATGGCGTCCCAGCTAAACAGAGCCTTCACAATGAAGGCGGTGCCCGGTACCGCACCTTGATCGACGCGTTTGCAGCGGAAGTACCGCCAAAGCCAAAACCGGTTTCTGGCAAATACGCTTGGATTGAAGGGCTGCCCATTGGGGAGCAGAAGCTGCTGACGAAGATGCTGCTCGCAGAGTTGAAAGCTGCAGAGTTTAAGCTTAGGGAAATCTTACCGCCGAATAAGATCGTCAGTCTCGATACTCGTCAACAGCCCTCTGAGCTATTCAAGCTTTTGCCCGGTGAAAGGCGCGCCCTTGAGTACTTGATTTCTAGCGATTTCCTGTCCGAACGCTCACTGACGCTTGGTTCTCGCGGCGATGCGTATGGCCCTAACGGCGAGCAGTTGTTCCGCCCAGGCACCTTCAATGCCTTGAAAAAAGCGCTCGAGCATCTCTGATGCCGGCATACGGGCCTGGTAGGCTCGTCTCTAGCGGTCTCTCGCAATCGAATTGACCGCTTGAAGTGGCCAGTGCCAACGCTGTAGCACACACAATCATACCCCCGAGAGAACAACCAGCCTCATCTATGAGGCCCTAAGCACTGCCCTATCGGATGCTGTTCGAACAGCGATCCAAGGCGTGGTAGTCTCGCCAGGATCTGACTTGGATCATCATCTCGGCGGCGATTGCCTAAGGACTCTCCTGGTGACTCTCTCACCATGGATCCGGGTGCCACCATATCTGTATCAGGAGTAGAGGTTGCCGACCAACATCATCACCAGAGAAGGGCACGCTGCCCTGAAAGCTGAACTAGATCACCTCTGGCACACCTACCGTCCCGAAATCACTCAGAAGGTTACCTGGGCTGCCTCTCTAGGGGATCGGAGTGAGAACGCGGATTACCAATACAACAAAAAGCTTCTTCGAGAGATTGATCGTCGGATCAGATACCTCCGGAAGCGGTTGGAGGATATCCGGGTTGTCAACTATGCCCCCGAGCAAGAGGGCAAAGTCTTCTTTGGCGCCTGGGTTGAGATCGATAATGAAGATGGTGAGAGCAAGCGATTCCGAATCGTCGGGTACGATGAGATCTACGGTCGGAAGGACTACATCTCGATCGATTCCCCCATGGCCCGCGCCCTACTGAAGAAAGAGGAAGGGGACGAGGTCGTGGTGCAGACTCCGACGGGCGAAGCGACTTGGTTCATCGCTAGCATTTCCTACGAACAGCCTGCCTAGGGGTAGCCTCCCCCACCAGGATTCAGCAGCCTTGCTTGCTCCACGTGAGAGCCAGGTGTCTACCAAGGTCAGACAGGATCGGTTATCAGCAGAGATCGATCCTCCGAGGCTAAATAGACACACTCGCCTAGGCCACGACAGCTGACTTAGCAGGCCTACCGTCGCACCTCGGCTTACGCTCCTCCTCCTCCCGCCCACGAATGCCTTTTTCGTCCTGTTCTTCTGCCCGAATCCACCCCGCGGCCTATCCACGCACCAGAAATCATTCGATTCGAACCAGCGACGATGCGCTGCCCGAGAGGCTGTACCAGAAGCTGTACCCCGCTGAGGGCAAGTCCCTCCTAGCCACCCACCGGGAGCATGCCGTATCTTGTAGCGGCACGGTGCCACCTCCTCACCATACCCTCGTGACTCAGAGCGAGCGATCAGGAGTAGCCGAAAGGAATCTCACCACATGAAGCTTTGCAGTCTGCGGATCAGCGGTTTTCAGTCTTTTGGACAAGACGTCGCTGACATAACCTTCGACGGCGTTACATACCTCCTAGGGCCAAACGGCGCCGGGAAGACTGCGACGCTGCAGGCATTGGCGCGCATGTTTGGTTTCGAGCCAAGCCTACGTCGCCTGCGTCGATCAGATTTCCATGTCCCCTTGAACGAGCAGGAGGTGCCCGCTCAGCGCTCGCTCTGGATTGAGGCGGACTTCACGTTCGACGAAACACTCGATGATGAGGAGGACGACACAGTACCGCCGTTCTTCACGCAAATGACGCTGCAGACGGCTGATGGGGTTCCTCGTATTCGCTACCGCCTGGAAGGCACTCTCCACCCTGATGGCGAGGTAGAGGAGCGTTTACATTACGTGACTCGGATGGACGAGCATGGGAATCCAACGACGCTCAAGCCCGTAGCGAAGCGTGAACGAGACGAGATACACGTTCACTACCTACCTGCTCGCCGGGATCCTGCTGATCATATTGCTTTTGGTGCCAGCGCGCTTCTGGGCCGCCTCCTTCGAGCCGTCAATTGGAGTGATGATCGGGACTCAATCAAGCAGCTCACTGAGCAAATCACTGAGTGCTTGTCCGAAAACGAGTCGATCAAGACCTTGAGCACTAGCCTTAGCGGCGCATGGCAACGTCTTCACAAAGGCGATTTTTTCGCGAATCCATCACTTACCTTCGCGAACTCTGAAATCGAGGCCATCCTGCGACACCTCTCGATTTCCTTCACGCCCGGCCATGGTGAAAGCCACGTGGACTACGCCAGGCTGAGTGACGGGCAGAAATCGATGCTGTATCTCTCGCTTGTTCTCACATCCCTGACCATTGGCCGCGAGGTCAGATCAGGGCAGAACACCTCGTTCGATCCCCTCAAACTGAAACCTGCTGCCTACACGATTCTGGCGGTCGAGGAGCCTGAGAACAGCCTGTCCCCGCACTATTTGGGGCGCATCGTGAGCTCCCTGAAATCATGCGTAGACGTAGACGCACAAGCATTGATCGCCACGCAGGCCCCGTCGATGCTCAGACGAGTTGAACCTGACCAGATCAGGTATCTGCGTCTGAATTCAAAGCGAGAAACGGATGTGTCGACCATCGTGCTTCCAGACAAGCGCAGCGACGCGTACAAGTTCGTTAGAGAAGCCGTCCAGGCGTTTCCCGAGCTCTATTTCGCGCGTCTTGTGGTGCTTGGGGAGGGTGATAGTGAAGAAATCGTGCTACCTCGAATCCTTCAAGCCAAGGGAGCTCCCGTTGACGAGTACGCAGTGGCAATAGCCCCACTTGGGGGCCGCCATGTCAATCATTTCTGGCGGCTGCTGAACGCGCTAGGTACGCCTCATATCACCCTGCTCGGCCTCGACGTGGGGCGCCATCAAGGTGGCTGGGGACGAGTGAATTACGTACGTGACCAACTCGACAAGTTTGATCCCGCGCGTAGCATCCCCAGTCATTGGGAGCGCCCTGCATGGAATAATCCTCATTACCTGATAAGGAGTGCGCACTGCTTCCCAACGGGCAGTGAAGGCTCAAGAAGCATATTTGTGGAGCTAGAAAACCGAGACGTGTTTTTCTCGGATCCACTGGATCTAGACTTCGCGATGCTCAAAGCATTTCCCGCTGCTTTTGGTGCCGAGCTTTCAGCCCCTACACCGCACGATCACGTAACCGTACTTGGCAAGAGCCATTTCAATCCGGGGCAGTACGATGCTGATGAGCAGCAACTCTTCGCGGCCTACCACAAGCTGTTCAAGCTCAGCAGTAAGCCTGCAGCTCACCTAGATGCCTTGGGCAATCTCACTGACGCGCAGCTGTTGGCCTCACTACCACCATCTCTCAATCGGCTAGCAGACCGGGTCAAAGCCAAGCTTGAGGAATCTCCCGAGTGATTTCTCATGATCAATGGGCTCCCTCGCCTGGCGTGCGCTTGGAGAAAAATGCATGGAGCGTGGTTCGCGAGCTTGATCGGTCGATCTTGCTTACCGCGGGGCCAGGCGCCGGCAAGACCGAGGTGCTGGCCCAACGTGCCGATTACCTTCTGCGAACCAACAGCTGCCGCTTCCCCAAGCGAATCCTTGCGGTGTCGTTCAAGACAGATGCCAGCCGTAACCTGAAGGAACGGATTCAGCTCCGCTGTGGCTGGAACTTCGCATCACGCTTCGACAGTGTGACGTTCCATGGCTTCGCAAAACGGATCATCGACAAGTTCCTCCCCATCATTGCGGAGGAAGGCTTGAGTCCGGATTACGCAATCGGTGCAGAGGCCATCCCCGGCAAGCAGATAACCTTCAAGCAGCTTCTGCCCCTCGCCATCAAGATCATTCAGCGCAGCGAAGTTGCCCGGAACGCAATCCGCAAAACCTACGCGCATGTTTTCTTGGACGAGTTCCAGGACTGCACCGCTGACCAGTACGAGCTCATTAAGCTGCTCTTCCTCGGTACCAGCATCCACCTCACCGCGGTCGGAGATCGCAAGCAGATGATCATGGGGTGGGCGGGAGCGCTGGAGGGTATCTTCAAGACGTATGCGACTGACTTCGATGCCCTTCCCCTTCACCTCTACGCGAATTTCAGATCAAAGCCCAATCTGCTGCGTGTTCAGAATGAAATCATCCGTGAAATTGCCCCCTCAGCAGTGACGCCGGCAGAACTGATCTCGGGTGATGAAGGAGAGGTCTTGGCGGTTAATTTCCAGCATTCTTCACAAGAAGCGACGGTGCTGGCTGACAACATTCGCCAGTGGATCGAAGCGGGCGTTCCACCGCGAGAAATCGCAGTATTGATGCCTCGTCAGGTAGACGACTACGGGTCAGCCCTGATGGAGGAGCTTGGCAAACTGGGCATTGCTTCAAGAAACGACAGCGAGCTGCAGGACTTGCTGAAAGAGCCAGTAGCACGACTGGTTATCGACTACCTCACCTGTCTGTATGGAAAAGGCCAATCGGATGCATGGGCGCGTCTGATGGACTTATTCACCCCCTATGAGGAGGCCAGTCGTGACCACCTTCACAGGTTGTTTGAAACCACCTACCGCGCCCATTTGCGCCAGGTACGGGCCGCTAGCAAAACCGCTTCCCCGTATGAGGACTGGTGGACGCTTACAAGCAGCTTCATCCGAGATGTAGGGTATCCAATTCTGACGGCCCTCTCTGGTGACTACGAGTCGAAACCACGCTTGCATGAAATAGTGCGTGAGGTCAGAGATCGAATCGGTACGCTGCTCAGTAGCGAAAACACCATTCCCGGTGCCCTTGCCCGGCTTTCAGACGACCAGGCCGTACGCTTTCTCACAATCCACAAAAGCAAGGGGCTTGAGTTTCACACGGTCATCATTCTCGGTGTCGAAACCCAGGCATTTTGGGGCAAGCTCGCCGAAGAGCGCTGTGTCTATTTCGTGGGCATTTCACGGGCCAAGGAACGACTTATGATCACAACAGCAGAGTACCGACCCAAGCCTCAGAAAGCGGGCCGATGGACGGAACACCGCACACCGCATGGAGAGTTCGTTTCCCAAGTGACAAGACATCTTACGGGCCGCCTATAGGCTCTCAAGGTACCAGTTCGATGTGCCACACCCGGGTAGCAACTACGGCTCATCCCCCCTGTACCTCGGAATCGATTTCGAATACTGTACGCACATACAGTACGGGTCGCAGGTGCCCCATGCACACTCAACCAACTAAATTGATCACCATTCCGGAGTGGTACCACCTGCTCCAAGACACTGATGCGCTGATCAAGGAACCTAGGAAGCACCATCGAGAGCTGTTGCACCAGGCGTACGCGCTGCGCGATGCACATGCCGTGGATGCGGGAACCCTAACCGAAATGCTTGAATTAGCGGACGAAGCACTGGTGCACGCACACGAGGCTAACCCCGGCGGTCAGTGGTGAGAGGCTTGTGTCGGTGCCTTGGTAGGTAATCGTCTTCGGTAGCGGGACAGAGAAAGTCCATGAGGTTAATGCGCATCGTAGTAGCCCTTGATCGGCGATCAGAATCGTTGATCGGAATGAGACAAGGCTATGAAAACTAAGCTTTAGCTTAGTTTTTGCGTTCGCTGGAGGGCTTGGCCAGAGAATCGAAACCATAGTTTAGTTTTTAACGTCACAAGCCTAGGTCTATCGCGAACATGGCGTTCCGTAGGACGGGCAAACCTGGGCGCTCATGGACGACTCGACGCAACAGATAATCGTATAGATACGACCGAAGGCGTGAGCGTAGCTCGATGTACACATCCGAATGACCAAAGTCTCCGTTGGGCCATCGTAGTATCAACGCTGCTCTCAAAGTCACCAGCGCCTCATTCCCCACTGCACTGCAATGCAGGCGGGTCAAAACATCGAAGCCAGCAGACCGGGTGTAGCCCGCCAGTGCCTCGTTCAAAATCATGCCCAGCTGATCTCCGTAGACCTGCTTAGCCCAGTACCACACTTGTGTCTCTACGTCACAGTCCAATGCCTAGCCTCAATTTCACCTCGCCTCTTCACGGTATGCTGCGGTCAACTCAACCTGGCGATTGCTCATGGAGCGTAGATATGCACATCGAACTTGACCTCAATCAAAATGACGCAGAAGCCCTTCTGCGCCACTGCCAAACCCACAAGCCTGCCAGCGGTGACGCTCGGGAAGACCGACGCCTGGAGGACGCTCTGCAGGCTCTGGCGGAGGCTCTGATTTCTGCGAATTCGCCGCAGTGAAGGCCACGGCCCGTTCAATAGACCGGTAATTCGATGCACCAGTGCTACGACGACTCATCTGCATGGAGCTAGCCTGCCGCTTGACGCCATACGGCTTATTTTTCGATCCTTCCCGGGGGGGCTGAGCATCGGTTCCTGCACAGCCCAAATCACAAGGTGAGGATCTGCCAGCGTGAGCAGTCTTTACTCGCGGAGCAAAAACCAGGCAACCCGATTCGGGAAAAGAAGTGATGCGCAGACGGCGCCGATCCGCGTCGCTGGGTCTCGAAGCGACGGATCATTATCCATCTGCGGCTTGCACACCTCTACCCAACGTTGAGCAACATCTGCGACCGTCCACACCTTATGACCGATTTGAAACACATGGTTTATGCCGTTAGGAACAAAAGGCTGGCTGAACTCCAGGTAGCTTTGTGGAATGAAAATGTTGAGGTGCGCGTGGTCGAGACTGGCAAGGTTGTAATCCAACTCCTCCTCCAGCGAGTGACGCCCACTGATGAGTAATACAAGGGCCAGCGTTTCAGAGGGTGAATTGCTCAAAGTGCGTAGAGCAGGTGGATCCTGGTCTGCGCGTGCTTTGAGATATGCGTATACATCCTCTGCCGGCAGTAAGGGCTGGGCGAGCTGCCCCTCATGCTCAACAAGCGCATTGATCAATGTGCTGACCACCAATTCACCCAGGCCATTGAGGTCATCGGTTTTGATGGCCGTGAGGAACGCTGCCCAGTATGGGGCTTCGTCTTCGCTCATGCCGGCACACGTGCTTGCATAGTGCTCCATCAGAAGGACGCTCAGGTTCTCCAGTGCTTCTTGGAGTGGAGTTTCGCTGATGCCGAGCTCCCGAGCCAAATGCACCGCTGCGCCGGCCCAACCCAAAATCCGCGATATGCGCTGAGGAAGGTAGAACAGGTCGGGAATGCCATGACGGCACAACGAGCCAGAATTCTCGCGAAGGCCATCGACGATATCGATTATCAGGTGTTCAACATCCCCAACGATCTCGTGGGCAAGCGCCACGATACAGTCCCGTGAGGCGCTGTCCCGTTGAGAGGACTGGAGCAGCAGAGCTATACAGGTTGCGCTTAGCTCTACTCGAGAGAAGCTATTGGCATGGCGCGCTGTGCCCTTCTCCAGTGATTGCCAGATCCCTCCGATGAATGCCCCTACGGAGTTGGGTATGTCGGCCAAGCTATCTACGAACTTGGTGAGGACAGGAAAAAGCTTGTCCGGAGTGAGCTCGTGCTCCGGAGCGAACAAGAGCGTATAGAGCTCGGTGGAGTGGCTGCTGATGGCTTGTCCAGCTGGAGACGTGGGTAAGATCCCAGTGAGTCCCAACAACGAGGACGCAGGGTTGTCGGAAGCATGCGGATTTCCGAACAACGGCATGTGGCCGTAGAGATTGACGCCCCATACGGATGGCATTTGCCTGCCTTGGGTATGCTCTGCCACATACTCCGCAGCCGGTCGACCTATATCCACCAGATCAAGCATCCTGGCTCGCGATCCCGTATCAATCTCCCCATCCAGTACTTTGAGCAATGCGAGGGTTCCATACCCTCCTCTACTGGTCTCGCCGGCGTACTGATCTGCCGCGGACGACACGAAAAATGAGACACCGAATGTCTTGGCCTTACCAATCACTTCAGGCTTCAGCAGGATGCCCAGGTTCGACACCATGCCGCCTGCGTTGCACGCATCGACGATGACGTTGCAATGCGCGGCCTTGAGCTCGTTGAAGTATTCGAACAAACGGCTGAGTGCAAACCCAGTGGTTGATAAGCGATCACCTCGGGTGTCGCTCAGACAGAGAAAATAGCTGTCATTTGCCTCGCCGCCGTGCCCCGCAAAGAAGAGCGTAAAGCTCTCGATTTCATCGTAGCGATCTTGGATATCCAGGAGCATCGCGTCTAGCTGTTGCCGGGTCGGAGAGTTCAGCAGATAGGCGTGCACTGGGTTGATACTGCTCAAAGGCCCAGTGGAAAGCGCAGCATGGATCGAAAGCGCGTCACGCTCAGCCCCAGAAAGTCTACTAAGGGACTGATAGTCGTCACATCCAATGCACAACAATACCTTAGCCATCACTGCTCCCTGCTACGAAATTTGGATTTCCGCGAGGCTTCCTCTTCCAGTGCCTGTGCGATTTTGAGCTGCTTTACCTGCTCGGCCCTCGCCAGCAGCACGGGATCTTTGAGCGATGGATCTGATTGCAGACGCTTGACGAGGGTGGGGTGCATGCGAAACTCTGGAAGCGATACTTGCCCATCCCGATCCACTGAGTATGTGACTTGCTCTATAGCCTTGAGCATTCGTTCGCCCAAGCTCCCTGTGGAGCCATCTATGACGTTGCCGCTCTCTTCACACGTATCAGAAAGCATCTGGTAGAAGGCTTTGGCATAGCTGTCCGCCATGCAGTTGGAAATCTCCTCAACCATGCGCTCAATGACGTCGAGCCGGCCCTCCATGATGTCCTCAAGTCGTAGGATTGTTTCGTGCTCAATCGTCTGCATCTGATCGACACGGTCTGGTGCATAGCTGTGATGTGACTGCCACGATCCACCGTGACTAAAGCGCTGGACGTTCTCCCCGCCTCCCACTTGCCTGCGCGCCTGATCGAGCCGCTCCCACGTTGCTTCCCGGAACGCTTGCATAACGAGTCCCGCCTGCACATCAAACGGGAAAGGATGGGCTTTATCCCTCATGTCTCATTCCTCACTGCTCAAGCTTGAGTTGATCTACTACACCGCGTGGCATCGGGGCCAGAAACCTGCAGCTGCTTCCAACTCATGGCCGGTGCGATTGACGACCACGTCGGTCGCGCAAGCATCTGCATTTGCTTTGGAAAGAGATGGCAATTGTATGGCATCTGACGATGCATCGCCCGTTATCGAAAGGCACCAGAGCGCCCCTGATTACCGGAGCACTCATAGTGGGATCATCGATTGGGCGGCCTGGTCACACCGATCATGCTGAGCAATACCTTTGTGAGTACCGCAGTTGATGGTGAGCTGCACAACAAATGGCCAAGCTGAACCAACATGGCTGACATCTAGCAGGAAGTGCCGTCTTGGGGGATGGACGACCTGGCTCGGCAGCTCACCCACCGATACGGCAGCAGCAAAGCATGTGCCCGCTGCGTCGGCAGTCGCGTGAGAATATCCTTTCCGAGAGCATACGGGTCATGTCCATCAGGCTAAACAAAGGGATCTGAAAATACCCGTGCTAGACACATCTTTGGGTAATCCCCCTTGCACCCTTGCAAGGGGGTTGGTAGATTTCGACTCGCGTCAGGTAGGCGCATCTCACTCGTCAGTGGCAGCTGGAAACGGCACTACCTGCAATACCTCTTATGCATAGGCCGTGTTTTATCTGGCCCCTAGCGACGTAGACGAGTGGCGTAGCTCATGGGGAGGAGAAGAACATGAGCACTACTGATACACCCCCCTCTACCCTTCGTGGTATCCGGCGAAAAGCTACAAAGCTTAAGCGCGAAAAACACATCCCCCACAATGAAGCTCTTGATGCTGCTGCGCGTGAGTCTGGCTTCCAGGACTTCCATCACGCTCGGCGCTCGCTACAGCGCGGCTTTCCTGCGCCAGACCCAAAGCCAAACTCAACCCCGACCGAACCCCAAACATCCCCTGAAAAGACGCGCGAACAAGGAACAGTCATGGGCATCAAAATGAATCTCGCCAAAGACCAACATGGACGAGAGTGGGACGCAAACACCTACCACCGCGGGATGGGTGCGGAGCCCTTGATGTGCACGCATTGCGGTGTCGCGGTCACTCACAATCCATCTCACACGCGCGAGATGTACGACAAATCTGTTCTGGTGCCCGGGTACTTCCGACTGCTTCCGAAAGGCGCTCATGCTTCGCATTGTCGCTTTGGAGTGGACGAAGAGGTCGACAAGATTGCAATGGAATCTGAAGGTCTGATCGAAAGCATCCAGCGGAACAAATATCGTATGCGCCTAGTGATGATCAAAGAGGCATTGGAAGGAGGTAGCATCGCACAAGACCAGAATTCTGATGGTTCGCGAGCGAAGACGGGCCGCACCTACACCCGCAATCCCAACCTCCTGCCCGCCTACATCAACTCCGCGACCCGCGCCCTCAAGTTGAGGGCTCTCTGCGCGAGCAACCAAGACATCGAGCAGCATTTGGAGCTGATTTTCGAAGGCAATGTCAAGGTTAGCTGGGATCAGTTTTACTACGAAACGGAACGGCACATGGAAGCCTTCCACGCGGTATCACAAAACGTCGTTCAACACCCTATCGCCATCCAGGGCAATGTTAAAAGCGTTCGTAGGGGGCTAAAAGGAGATGCAAGCAAGAATGTGCTTAACCTGCAGATGAACCCCTTCCGCATCGATCAAGACGATGCTGATAACGGTATCGGCTTGGAAGTCAGCGTGTGGTCAAGGGAGACAGCCTGGTTCAATGGCATTGAGGATGGCGACGACGTTGTAGTGCTAGGCGTGTGGAAATCCAGCATTACCCCACCCTCTGCTGCGCCACGAGAAGGAGGAAGATTCAAGACCCTCACTAAGCGCAGGCTCAGCTTGAGCTTGGTACTCAAACCGCAGATATCGAAGGTTCAATGAGAATCCTGTTACTCGACCCAGTCTAACCTGGTGCAGGCCTCCCCAATATCGCCCCGGCTACGTCGGGGCATTCTGTTTATGGGTCGCATGGGTCACGCCACCGCATCTAAAAGCGCGGCCCGACGATAACCGAAACCCCTTAGTGATCCAGGTTGCGCGCATCGAATTCGATCTCACTCAGAAGGATTTGCAAAGTCCCTTACGCCTCTGTCGCACCGCTTGTCATGCTGTTGAAGCCCTGGGCAAGGCCCTGTGTATGCTAATGCATCACTCGGAACCATGGTCGTCCGCTGATGAGTCCGAAAACAAGCAATAGTTTGGTACCCAGCAACATCCTGCGAACTCAGCATATTGCCCCCCGAATTTTGGACGCAACAAGCCGTATCCAGAGCCTGTGTCCGACTCAAAATTTTTTTGCCTGTAAGAGACTCAATTTGTATTCAAAGCGCAGGCGGCGGCTTTGCCGCCGAAATGCCGACCTCCCCCCTCCCCTACCCCTTGCTGACTGATCTGTTCAGCTCGAAAACCGGACACCTCCAGATCACCATCAAGAGCAAAGGCAAAATCAGAGAAGCGAAAAGCAGGCTAGGTTTTTCCTGAAAAAACGTGGTGGCTGAGGCACCACCGCTTTTCTCTTGCCCTCGAATATAAAAACTCCGGCTCGCTTAAAATTTTTCAAGGGGGGTGGGTTATGAACTCGTCGCACTTTTGAAAGAAATGTCCCATCCAAGCAAGTTTGTCTGGAACTGACCCGACTAATCGCGCCATTTCACGGCGCCATTTGATGGACGCCAGGCCACAAGAATTTATCTGTCCCCGAAGACGAATCCCCCTGACCCGACCTCGATCACGATGGGTTTGCGGAGCTAGCCAAGTAGCGGCTTACCGCCATGATGGCAGTGGGCTAGAATGACCCATCTCTAAGTTTTGCGATGCGGATATGCCGAAGGATCGACCCTCCAAACGCTCTAAAACCGTTGTGGCTCCGCAACCCGCGAAACCCCGGAAAAAATTAGCAAGCCCTGCTGCAACGGGCGACCGGGGAGGCGCATTTGAGCGCCGCGTTCAGGCTGTCCGTCTTTTGGCCATGTGCCTCGGTGCAGCATGCTCAGGGGTTCGTCAGGACTTCACCGTCGTCAAACTGCAATTCCAGGGCCGCATCCACGAGCACAACACTGACGACTTGGTTGTGTCGACACACTGCTGCGCTACAGGTCAGACGGCGACGGTGCGGATGCAGATGAAACGGTCATTGAGGGCTACCGCCAACCCTGTCTTTGAAGAGGCCGTTGGATTAGCCTGGTTGGATTTTGAGAGCGCAGATTTCCAGCGCGAGCTTGATGAAACGCTGATTGTCTTTGATGTAGCTAGCACCGGCGCCATGAAGGGTGCAATCGAGGTAGTCAACTTCGCTCGGTCATCCACGTCTTTCGAGTCCTGGGACACGAAGGTTCACGCCCCAGGGTTTAGTAATGACGCTATCCGTACCGCCTACAGCGCGATAAAGGCAGCGGTCGAGACGTATAGCGAGAGCCTCGTCCGCCCAGAAGAACTGCATCAGTTCGTGCTTCATCTTCGGTTCCTTGCGCAGGATCTCGATTCAGACAGGGCCGATGGTGTAGAGACCCAAAAAACCCTTATACGCCACAGCCTGCCGGCACATGATGCCGACGCTGTATGGGCAAAGCTTATGGAGGTCTGCGCGGAACTCAATGGCCAAGCGGGTGAAGTAGATCTTCCATCACTTGGGCGTCACCTCGGGCAATTGGCAGATGTCTTCGCCTCCACTCGCAAGTTCCGGGCGGGCCTGATCAACCTAACCAGCGGAAAAACCAATGTCCACGTCGGTGAGAGCCCCGATCTGCAGGGGCTCATTGAGCTGCTCGCCCCATTGTTAGGAAAGAAATCCATAGCGAGTGTTCGGATGTCGACGGATGACCTGCCACCGTCCCGTCCAAATTCAGCGAACTCATCCGTTTCACGGCGCTTGGACAGGATCGGAGAATGGCAGAAAGATAATCGCTACAGTGATTCCCTCGAAGACCTGGAGTTGCTTGAGCCCGATTTTCCAGAGTTCGACGAGCATCAAAAAGCACGGTGGTATCTCCTTCGCGGTGCTGCTCACTGGCATCTGGGAGATAACGAAGCAGCTGCGGCAGACTTCGAGCTCGCACCGGCATTCTGCAACACGGACGACCGTGTATGCGCTGCGGGAATTCGAGCATTCATGCTTCGCAACGACTCGGAGCAAGCTGCGGCACTAGGGCGAACCCTTGTCGCTCGGTTCCCAGAGTCATTCATCGTCTGGATGGCCGCCACCAATGCCTTAATACAAAACGGCGAGCGTTTTACTGCATCTGACATACCTGAGCCCTTTCTCGAAAAAGCAGCTTCCTGGCAATTGGTCGCAAGCGCCTGCGAAAACGCCGAGGAAGATGAAGGGGCCGTTCAGGCCATTCAAATCGCAATGAGCAAAGCGGATGTCACGTTTTTTGTGCGTGAGAATTATCTGCGCCAGGTACTTCGGCTTATCGCTGGCAGCCCTATCCATGTGTTCAGCCGCGCTCTGCCAGAGGATCGCGCCGCACTTTTGGCCGACGCAGTATCGAGGTTTGATAACCGAGAGCAAGCGCTTTGGACTGTTCAGGTACCAAATGCTCAGAAGGAAGCAACTCTTCATCTTGCTTACGCACTGGTGCTACTGAGGAGACCTCAGGAATCCCTCGCGCTTATCGAGGAGGGCAGGCGACGTGGAATTGCCGAATCGCCTGAGATCCTTCGCTTCGAGCTTGAAGCGCTCTGCGACATGAAGCGCCTTGGGGACGCCGTCAACCGCTTCTCAGCCCGGTTAGAGGAGCTCCCAGACGAGGCGTTACTGGTATTTGCTGAGGCCTGCTTCAACTCCGACCATTACGAGCTCATCGAACGGGTGAACGCCGAGGTTCTGACACGGCCCCGATCCGAAACCATCAGAGTCACCCAAGAGAAACTCAAGTATCTACGCTGGGAATGGCTGCTGAAATGCCATGACAACGCGATTTTGCTGGATGAGATTGCGGAACGAGGAGTTACGCCGCGAAGCGATTGCATAGGTGACCTCGTGTTCGCGGCTCGTGCTCATATGGGCAAGAGTGGCGATGAAACGAAACGCTCAGCATTCATAGATCGAGTAGCTGAGCTTGTGCCAGATATCTCGGATCCGCATGAGTTGGCCATGGCCGGACAGCTGATGGCGCGGGTCAAGCGCTACCGGGATGCGATTGGCGCATTGGAGCGCTTGCTTCCAAACAACACCTTCACACCATTGCATGTATGTTTGCTCAACTGCTACGTCCATACAGAGCATCGTGCACGTGCACGTGATCTATTGGGCACCATGCCTGCGACGTGGATCAAATCGGGCGAGGCGCAGGATCTCGCGTTGACCCTTTACCGCGCAGCAGGCGATTGGGCCCGTATGCGCCTCGTGGCAGAAGCCGTTGTCCGATCCCTGCCCTCAGACTCATCTGCCTGGCTTCAGCTTGTCCAGATTGCGGCCAGCGAAAACGCCGATGATTTCGAGCAAATTCTCCACAGTGTTCCGGAGCGACTGGATGGCGATCCCAAGGACATCCTCCTAATTGCCAATGCTGAGCTTCGATATGGAGCGGTGGCAAAAGGACTGCAGAGGGTGTACCAGGTGATGCGCAACAACCTGGATGACGTAGAGATTGCTGCGACTCATTTATCAATGATGCTCGTGGCCCGGAAAGCGTCTGAAGAGATTCTCAATGCACCTACACAGGTGGGGCCAGGGTGCAGCGTGGAGGTGGTCGACGTCCGTGGCAACACTCACCATGTCACCATTGACCTGGAATGCGACCAAGATCTGCGCCCGAGTGCGGAATTCATAAGTCCATCAAGCGCACATGCTCAAGCGCTGCTGGGACTTCAGGTTCGGGAGTTCTCGCAAGCCAACCGGGGTGTAGCCACGTCTAGTCAATTCCAAATCAAAAGCATCACAACAGTTCACAAGCGCCTGATCGACCTATCCTATCGATGCGCTAACAACACCTTCAATCCCAGCACCACCATGACGGCGATTGAATTGCCAGAGAACGAGGATGGCAGCTACGATTTTTCTGAAATCCAGGAAATGTTGGAAAGCCGCAACGTTCAGGTCGCTCACACGCTTGATATCTACCAACACCACGCGGCCTCCCTGGGTCTAGTAGCGAAAATGCTCGGCCTTGATGTAATCGACATCATCTGCCGTTGGCCGGTTGACGCGCCGCCCCTTGAGGTATCAACGGGATTGCCGGAACGCCATGGGACATTTGCCTGCGCCGGCCAAGAACAAGGGCCTCTGGTCGTCGACCTTTCAATTCTCGTGGAGCTGGCACGGCTGGAAATGCTGGATGTGCTAGAGCACTTCCCAGCGGTGTTCGTGAGCTCCATGACTTTCCAGACATTGGTGGTAAAGCTTGAAAAAATTGCTGCCTTCCCAACCAGCGCCACCCTGTACTCACATGAGGGGCGACTAGGTTTTACAGAGCAGTCCGCAGACCAGTTGTCGCGTGACCATGCGCTCATCGAGGCAATCCTCCTCGCGATTTCCAGCTACTGCCAAGTGGTGCCTGCGTATGGGCCGGATGAACCTGAAACCAATCTGCCGTCCCTCAATCAGGTCTTGAGTGAGGAAGACTTCAGCTCACTCCTTATCTGTATGGAGCGTAAGGCCGGTCTGCTCGCACTTGATGGCCGGTTGCGGAAATTTGCTTACCTGCTGGAAATCCCCACGGCTTCTCCCCAAGATCTCTTGAAGTATTTGGTTGAACATCAGGCGCTGCGTGCGGCAGAGTACTCACGCGCCATCATGAAGATGGTCATCTCCCGCCGAAACTTCATCGAGATCAGCTCTGCAGATCTCGTCCGGATGATGGATCAAGGTACTGCGTTTGCGACCCAAGGCTTGAATGCTCTGCGTGACTACCTATCAACACCACTTGTGAGATTCAACTCAACATTTCGTGTGGTTCGGGATTTCGTATGTGACATGTATGCCGAGGTACGCTGCGATTTTGGTGCTATGTGTGAGTTGATTGAATACTGCCTTGAACCCCTGCTGAGGCATGATGACTGCCCTCCAGATCTCGACGGAAGGTTTCTCAACATGTTGAAGATCCGCCTTCGAGGTACCAACATTGACTGGAGTTTTCACCACCTGCTCAAGAAGGCAATCCAGCGAGCCAAGGAGCGATCTCTCCGACCAGTAACCCCCGTCGCCATGGTGGCGCAGCCCATCATGGGGCTATGCCCGCCGCTGTATTCAAGCCCGGATCCAATTTGGGAGATCCCGACAGGGTGATGAGTGTAGAGAGCTAAAGCGAGCATCAATTACCCTCACCGGTACATCCGGTAATCGCTACAGGATTTCAGAATGCTTGATCTAGCGCTGCTGGCTGCGACGATACTATGTCCCACATTGACCACCTTCTGGCTAGTCATCAGAAAACTCGGCGAGGGTCATGACTTAAATACCAAAGCACGCTCTGTCTTTGAGCTCAATACCGAGCATGGATTGATCAAGCAAGGTTTGCTGTGGTTAGCCATCGGCATTCCCTTGAGCCTAGGTTTCGCATTCGGCTTATGGACTTGGTCAGGTTATGAGGTAAGCCTCACACCCGAAGGGTATAAAAAGTTTGCTGAGATAAGTCTCCTTCCTCTGGCGCTCATGTCAATGTCACTGCCATTAGCCGCTTTGGTTGCGCGCTTTCACTCGACCCAGCAATCTGCCAGACAAATCGTGCTAAGCCGAACCAAGAACAACTTAGACGCTTACTATGCGCATCGAAAAGCCATGTTCGAATACTTCAAAGAAATAGACGACACAAAATATTTCAATCAATATACCTTCAGCTACAAAACCCATCCAGTGATCCATAAAAGATTTTTTATTGGCACACCTGAAGACGGCACGCCCGCCGCACATAAGCATGCCTTTGAACAAACTGAAAGATTTATACTCAGCGCCGCTAATCTTTTAAGCGGCGTACTGGACGGCAGCAACAATAACTCATTCAGCTTTTATCTGGCTGCAAGCACTGACATATATCACGCAGCAAGAAAACTAAACATCAAAAAAATATACATGACCATGAGAGAGCAAGGAGTGCATGTGCGATATGACGACGACTCCGACGCCCCGACTTTTGGAACAAGCACCTTAGAAACTTTGGCTGCACTCCGCTTTACCTTGGAGTACTACAACAATCTGTGCGATTTTTCGGGCAGAGATCGTATGGATATCCCTGCTGACTTAGAAGCCGTATTCACAAAAACCGAGTTCTGGCTGAACAAGGGGAAATTCATTGAGGCACTGCATGAGGGCCCAATTGCTCAGTTGGTAGCCAGCGGCAGCGCGAGCCTCGGAGAGCTGCATTACACGCTTGAACCTGGGTATGTCGGGCCACGGTAAGGACGGCAGTTACCTGCCGCCCCCCGCACAGTTCAACCTTAAGCGCCGAACCAAGTCATCTTCAGACCCGCTTCCAGAGAGGCCTTAAAGGAATAATCGCTGTGAGGGGAGGCATTGCTAGGGAAATGCGCAACTGGCCAATGAGCTCGCGCATTGGCGCCTTCCAACCACCAGATGGAAGTGACACCAAATCGCAGGAAGGTTGAGCATGCTCACGCAATAGTGTGTTCACCGGATTTTGGATACCAAGCCATTCGATCCAGAGCGGCTCTCACTATGACGATGAGAAAAAGGTAGGATGCTTATAAAAATGGGCCAAGGAGGAGCCCTAATGGCTGGCTGACGGGAAACAAAAGTATGAATGCGCCGGCGGAGCCTGGCCCGACCAACCTCCGCGCATAGCGCTTGGCGATCTGCTCACCGCTCCAGGCAATATCAGGGGTGTACTTTCGAATCTGAATCATCAGCGCATTCTCTGGTTTCTGATCTGGCCAGAGGCTACCAAATTGCTTGATGAATCAGCTGACTGCCAAGGTAACTGGCTGTGTCGTCAATTTGAAATTCTGTATGTGCAAAGCGCCCTAACAACGCTCAAGCACCAAATCCATGCTCCACCTTTGCCAACGTTTCCATCACGAGGAGATAGCCGTCCTCGGTTTCAGCGCATTCCAATGCCGACATCCCGCCGAACTGAGACTTAACCTGGACAGCCCATGCGGCAGCCCTCCCTTTGTCGCCAAACACTTTCTCCGCTCGGCTGAGTACCTGCTGGCGTTTGTCCACCTTGTACCTCCAGAGTCAATCTGTTCGGACATCACTGTAGCATTGCGGATGGGCACCCAAGCACTCGCAACTGGTATTCCGAGACAGCTTGGAACAGCTGCTCAGCCTGATGCCTCAACGCATCGAGCTCATCAGATGGCATTCTGCTTCCTTGGCCTCGTGCTAGCGCGTGAGCGCATCAAGCGCGCTGGTCATCAGTGGCTCGCCGGGCTCAAGGATGGCAAACACATCTTTGTTCATGAGCCTCAGTCCGATGGCAAGATTTCTGGCAGCTTAGCTCAGCAGCATCGCCTAGCGTATGCCCATTAGAGAAAAGTCCCGCAGAGCGGGGCCTTCGAGCTATTAGACCGAGGGGCAGCGATCAAGAAAGCCAGGACTCAACCACGTCTGAGCCATACTCAGCTTTCCACTGCTTGAGCACCGTGTGATTGCCGCCTTTGGTCTCAATACGCTCGCCGCTGTTCGGATTGACGTAGACCTTCAATTGGCGCTCCCGACGAGGAGCTTTACCTGCGACTGCAGGCGATACGGAACGAACGCCGCGCTGTGGATCCAAGATGTCGATGATGTGACGCAGGCTGAAGCCATACTCGTTCAGCAGGGCACGGAGTTTCTCTTCAAACGCAATTTCACGCTGCAATTCACTACTGCCCTTAAGAGCCTCCAACTCTGCCAGCTGAGCTGCCAAGGTTTGTTCCAGCTTACGGTATTCTGCCAAGCGCGACATTTGAAACCCTCAATCCTAGTGAATAATGAGATACAGGATATATCATTTAAACACCAACTAAACAATGGTTTTTCTATTTTTAAGCCCCTGGGGTTGCACATTGCAACATAGCGGATCGACAAGACGCCTTAGCGAGCACCCCACGGAACCAGCCCTCTACTTGCATATCAGCTTTTTAGTCCTCACGCGACCAACGACAGCTACTTATAGATATGAACTGCTGGATTGCCAAAGCCCCTCGTTCATTCCGGGCCTTGGATCCCGGCTTCATCAATGCCTCCTCCACTTTACCGCGAGTGGCTTCGTACATGGCGAATGCGTTAAATTCGTGGTCAAGCAACACCAGTAGTACAGTATCAAAGGTTTGCCTAAGATCAATAGCGCCCAAACGACCATTGATTTTTCCAGGCCATGCAACGCATCGCCCTTTGATCTGGATGGTGACTACTGCGCCCTGGCCAACCTCAGTCGCGTCATAGCCTGCCTGTCTAGCAGGATGCAGTTTCAGGTTGAGTTTTGTCGCTGCTTCATATTCCGCCACCTCACCAGTGATTCCTAGAGGTTTTCCAGTGAGTTTGTAATACCGCCTAGCTAGTACCTTTGCTTCACGCAATATTTCTAAAATTTCAGTTTGGGGCGATTCGGAGGCTTGAGCCCTGGCAAGTTCACTAACAGAATTCAATGATGCCTCCTATACACCAGGCGCCGGTTCGGTTCCTCGTGCTGTTCACATTGTGAAGACCTGCTTTTCACCCAATTTTCACAGCCCGTCAGTAAGCTGAAACCATCCCTACGTGATAGACCCTCGCCCGCCTCAGCGGGCATCTTTTTCCTTCACAACCACCTAAACCCAGACTTGGGTTAAACCATTCCTACGTCCAGACGCCCTCCTGAAGAATTTAGAACGTAAGCCCTTGGCTGTTCTCGGCTAGGTTCAGTACGGTTCTTGCTTAAGCTCTAGCGCTTAAATCCCTTACCGAGTGCAAGCTAAAGCAGCCAGACCCAAGGAGAGGTGATGAAATTAGACCGTCGGAGATTTGTCCAGCTCAGCTCAATCATAGGCGCAGGACTGATGCTTCCTGCATGCGCCTCAGGGGTGAGCACCCCATCTTCAACCCGGCTCGTGATTAGACGCTCATCACCATGGATCCTAAGCTAGGGGATTTGAAGAATACAGACATCTGGATTGAGAACGGCACGATCCGTGGCATAGGGAAAGGACTTGCCCCTGCCGATGCTCAAGTCTTGGAGGGTGATGGCATGCTAGTCCTTCCAGGTTTCATCAATACTCACTGGCATCTATGGAATAGCCTCCTGCGCAGCAGCGCACCTATTCCAGGCGGCCCCGCTTTTTTTGTCACTCAGCAAGGCACCAGCAAACGTTTCACACCGAGCCTGACCGAACTCAGCGTACAGGTAAGCTTGGCGGAGGCATTGCATGCGGGTTTCACCACGGTAATCCATTCATGCTGATGCAGACGTGTCTAAATCTAGCGATCGCAACCACTGGCAATGAGCAGACAATGACAGCTCGCGATGTGCTCAGGTGGGCCACACAAGGCGCGGCTGACGCGATGGCTCTGGGAGCCGAAATCGGTTCACTCACCGTGGGCAAACTAGCAGACCTCATCATGGTGAATGCTAAAAATATAGGCATGTTCCCGGTTATTGATCCCGTGGCATCCATCGTCCAGTCCGCATCTCCAGCTGATGTAGATACTGTTGTAGTCGGGGGGGAAAGTGGTGAAACGCAATGGACGACTGCTAGGCATTGACCTTGTCGCTTTGGAAAAGGCTGCAGCCTACGGAGCCCATGCACTCGTCAGCAGTTCATAAATAAGCAACCTTCGCCCTCACCAAAGAGGGCGAACATACCGCCGACTAGCCCATCAATCGTTGCACCTGCCCCACAGGGCTGCCGCTTGAGGTGGCAGCTTTTGGGCAGACCAGCATGATTTTTCACGCGCTCGGGAAGCGAATCAAATGGCAGACTTTACAAAATCGCCTTTGCGCTCAAACAGTAAACTAATTCACGTGAGGCCTAAATCCGGCCACTCCCGCTCATGCCCGCTCCACTCCCATTCGTTACAGGGGGTTGTAGCGACAAGCTTTGCCTTTAATATTCGCTCGAAAAAAGGTCATATTCAGGCCTACGCGAGCGCTCCGTAAAAACTATGATAGTTATCCCGCAGCGATCGCTCAGTAGTTTAGCCAAGCGTTGGGCGAAACGCTTACCCAACCCCATGCCAGCTATGTCCCTCGCGGTCGCACAGCAAAGCCCTAGCTTTATACTTTACAGTCATACCAAGTGCTTAGCGAGGAACCGGAAGCACCTCATAATCCAGGGTCAAGTAAGCATCCATATTATGCAGACGGTGCCAGTCCTTATTAGATTTCAGCATCACCTGCAGTGCAAATCTAGTACCTACATGATGATTAGCCATTTTCAGGCGAAAGCTGGTGCCTTCGCCCTTCTCAGCAAGGGTTGACGGAATATTACAAACCATCCATGTCACCGTATACTCGCTGGGAAGAAACGTAGAATCAACTTCCACTTCGAACCTGACTTCGTCACCTAGGTATAGCGATTCTGTTATCGAACGGTGGTCACTGGGTGGACTCGGATGCCAGACGGTGCCAAGAGAGTCAGAAAACCTAGTAAACACTGGGGCGGGGAATTTGTCTTGAGCATTCATCTTCGAGTAATATTTCTTGATTGGGGAAATCAGATCACTACAGTAGCATAGCGCTCGCTCAGCATCATGCAGCGATAGCGTGCCTGCATTAGCATGCGACAAAGCATTGCGAATAGGCACCAACAACCTCACTACATCTCTGATCTGCTGCGCCCCCATTGAAAACTCTTCACCCATGACTTCTTTGAAATACTTTTGATACACATCATACTTCCCGACAGCAGCACCAAGGTCGTCGAACAGCAAAGTATCAATTGGGCGAGAATACTGACCGGGGTTTGCAGCAATATAATTTTGAACGCGCTGCCTTGTAGAATTAGAAAATACTGACTGACCGCCCACCTCGGCTGCATTTATGTAATCATCACCAAATTCAGCCTTGAATTTATCATGAATAATTCTACGCAACCAGAGCTCACACGACTCGATTCGCTGACGACAGGAGGTATGAATATCGCTCGAGCTAAGCAAATGAAGCGCCATATTTTATTTTTCCTTAAACTTTAATCACCCCACCCGGCGACCATACGTAATTCTAAACCGAAACCATACCAACTCACAACCTCGGCATGACAACCTAATCATACATTTTAAACGGCATTCAATCCTATTTTAGATAAAAACAATGAGTGGGGCTTCGTCCCAACCCTAGCCATCAACTCTCCGAAATTCAGCTTCAGGTTATAAACCACAGCATATACACCCTGAATAGATCGAAAGCAATCCAGACACGGCGCGAAAGAACCGATCATTCGAAAGTGTCTTGCGACGGCGCTCATTCTCCGTCGGTGCGGATAACCCTAGGAGCACAATGGGGTAACAGTGTCCAGAGCGGTCATTCACATCGACCTCCCGGGGCATGGGCCACGCCGAAATCTGATCCTACGATAGCGGCACAGGCTAACCGAACCACAAGCCACCTGCTTATCGGACAGACGGCAGTCCAACAGCCGTCTGCTGACCGGTTGGGGCCAAACCCAGCTGCAACCGCTAATGCTGCGATTGGCGTTCTGGACGCGATTCAACACATGGCAAAGCCCGCTAGCGCTTAGCAGAGCACATCGCATTGGCGATCCATCTCTCGAATTACGTCGCCAATGCGATTACGTTTTGAGGTCAGTGGGGTCACCTCTTGAATTCAAAGAGATGGTGCAAGAGTTTGCGGACGCCGGCGCGTGGATGGCAGCACAGCTCCTATCAAGGTCAGAGAGGCGAACCGATACCACTGATGGCGATGAAGAACGCCCAGATCCTGAAGCCGATTGATGCGTAATCAGCAAACGGTCAAACCCAGGCCACCCTCCAACCTTAGTCGCAAACTGCTGCAGGAGCGTGCTCAAGCGCTGCAGACAACCATCAGGGTGGCGATACCCGGCTTAACGCTTTAAGGTCGCCATTTTGCCCACAAGGAATGACAGATGGCTGCAAGAGGTGGATTCTCGAACCGCGTTTACCAGGTTCAGGATATTTTCAGTCAGGCGCTGTACCCAAGAATGCGTGAGGAACCGCTGCTGAACGAAGCAGATGAGCTGGTAATTCCAGTGAGAAATATCGACAGTCCCCATTTCAGGCGGATTGGCCGGGCCTCCTTCGGCACGCGTCTAGGAAGAGGCGAAAACGACCCCACGCACGATAAATGCGTGAGCTTGCTGTACAAAAACATGAGTAGCGACACAATCAACCGTGTCTCGATCTCAGTCTACGTCTTCGATGACAACGGGGGATATCAGGAACAGGTAGTCTTTTCCACCCTGGCTGGGACAGATTACCGATGGTTCATGGAAAGCACCGCTCGCGTAGGCTTTCACGACGATAGGTACATCCAACCCGACCTCTCTGGGCGGGATGCCAACAAGTTCTTTCCCACCTCCAGCTCCCCTAACGTGATCATCGAGGTGATCCGTACCCACATTCCTGAAGAGACGACATTCGCGCGCTTACAGGAGCTCTCCAAGGCAAACACACTGGTGGTCTTCTACTTCATCAATGAGCAAGAGGATGGAAGCAAAATCAACAGGTATCGTAAAAGAGATGACCATTTGACGATACGTGTATCGAGGTACATGGTCGGCGGAGAGGTCTTTGTGAATGGATCGCCAGTGTTCGCTCAGCAGCCTGAGGAGAGCTTTTCACATTGGTATCGCTTCCTCTCCAACTCTTTCTTCGCTGAAGGCATGAGACAGGCAAAATAGCCTACGGCGTCAGGGGCTGGAGGATGCACTGGGCTTCTCGCACGATCTGCCCTACCACCCTCCTCTGGTGCGCTACCGCTTCCCAATATCCCTGACGCTCCGCCAGTGCCATTGCAAGTTCATAATCCTGCTGCCTGATGGCCAAGTCTGTGTACTTACGAACCACATCAGGTCGGACGGCAAACAACGTTTCCTCAGCCGAGCGGATCGCAGTCTCCTCATCCCTGACTATGGGAAAGCCTCCGCCATCGTCGATGGTGTAGCACCATGCGTGACTCTCACCGACCTGGTAATCAAGCCCAAAGCTGAAGGCCAAAGGGTCAACAAAGATCCCTACCTTGATAAATGGCAATCTTGGGTGTGGTCTAGCATCTCGCATCATGATCTCTCGCCGCCTCAAATGTCTGCGCCTCGCCCTAACATCACGTTGGAGCTGTGGCTTCGGTTGATTTGCTCTCATTTCAGTCTGCAGATGGAGCAGAACCGAGCTCAAGGGTTTGTGGTATGAAATATCGAGAGCAGCCGCGTCCCTGGCGCATAACCGCAACGGGTAGAAGGCATAGATGAGCAACAACAGTTTCAGAGTGTCTCGGAGCCGCGTCGTCAACCTACGTGCATTGCACGACCAGATTCTCCAATTGGCACGAGGAACGTCTCTGAAAGGCTGTTTCCGGCTATGGCGATCGCACGCCCCCTAGTACCAGCGTCCCCGGCTTTGATCAGGGAGCCTACTGCGCCCCCCTCACCAACATAAGGACTTAAGATGCTGCAATGGATTACCCGACGATTCCGACGGGCTCGTCAATACCTTCCCTCGAACCATTTTCAGGATATCCCTGGAAGCTACGAGCCCACGATTGATGACCTGAGAGCAGAAGCCATCAATTTCGACCAATATGTGAAAGCTTACATTGAGCGCGCGACGGGAAAAAAGCCGAAGGAATCACTAGGGGACTTGATTCGTCACGTACTAAAAGATCACCCGCAATTCCCTGAACACCCCGAAATTTGGTCGAAGTTCCTGGCTGAGGCGAGAGAGCTCAAAGACTATCGCAATAGCATCATCCACGCAGACACGAAAGGGCTACCTTCCCTACCAGAGCTCTATGTGCGATTTAAAGAAGCAAACGCATTTCTCCGACCGTTCAGAGTCTGCAGTGCCCGTCGCGACCGTTTCACGCAGTTCCGGTGGAAAATTGACTTTCTGAATTTCAAGATTGACGAGCAGCCTTTCAGTTTGTCCCATCAGGACATTGAAAACCTCCTAGCCGAACTGCACCCTTCTTCGCGAAGCAGGGTCTACTTCAAGGCCGGCAAGCAGGTTCATAGCGCAATGCTGGACGTCGAAAATATAGCCCGTACGTACTTCATAGAGGGCTACGAGCCTTTCAAACTGAGCGATGAGGAAGCCATGGCCCTGGACGACTTGCTGATCTGCTTCCTAGGGAACCCTGGGCTCAGGATGCCTTGACCAGAAGTGTTCGCCCCGCCGCTCAACCCCCTCCCCACGGCAGCCTCACTGCGAGTTTAAGCCAAAAGAGTACATTTGTACTCAAAGGCTCTGAGCCCGTCCCTGGCTGTTCTCAAATAGTTTGCCCACCAGCCCCTCCTCCTCAGTCGGTGTAGCTAAGTGCTATCGTACCCCTCTGTCATGGAGTGGATGTCCGAGTGAACGACTACGATTTTTCGCGCCTCAACGACAAAGAATTTGAGGTGCTATGCACTGATCTCATCAGCGCTGAAGAAGGCGTTCGTTTTGAACGTTTCAAACCAGGCAGAGATGGTGGTGTGGATGGCCGTTACTTCAGTCCCAATGAAGGCGAGTGGATCCTTCAGGCCAAGCACTGGGCCGCTACGCCCTTCCCTCGACTTGTAGCCCATCTCCGGTCTTCGGAAGCGCCCAAGGTGGCTGCGCTGGGGCCTGAGCGCTACGTGCTGGTGGTTTCGCATCCACTCTCGAGGTTGAACAAAGAGGAGCTGTTGAAAGCTCTTGACGCCTCTTGCCCTGTGAGCATCTACGGCAAGGAGGATCTGAACGATCTGCTGGCTAGGCATCGTGGGGTTGAGCAAAGGCACTTCAAGCTGTGGATTAGCAGCGCTACGGTGCTCGTTCACCTGCTCAACAATGCCATCATGGGCCGTAGCGATGCGATGATGAGCGAGATTGTTGAGAAGTCTAAAATCTTCGTCCAAACCCGCAATTTCGAATGGGCTGTAGATAAGCTCAATGAACTCGGAACGGTCATTATCACTGGCCAGGCAGGGATCGGGAAAACCACGCTCGCAGAGCAGCTTATCTTGCTCTACGCCAAAAATGGCTTCGAATTTCTTTCCATCAGCCATGACGTGCATGAAGCCGAACAAGCTTACGTGCCTGATAGGCCGCAGCTTTTCTATTTCGACGATTTCCTAGGGAAAAACTACCTAGAGGCACTAACCGGGCATGAAGGCAGCCAGATCGTCAATTTTATCAAGCGAATTAACCGCGACCGGGCGACTAAGAAATTTGTACTGACATCTCGATCTACCATCCTGAACCAGGGTCGCATTCTGAACGACGTCTTTGAACACAACCATGTCGATCGGAATGAGATGGAAATCAGGCTCCAATCGCTTTCCAATCTCGACAAGGCCCACATCCTGTACAACCACATCTGGCACTCAGGCCTGCCGCCAGATTACGTTGAGTCGTTCTATATTGAAAAGCGGTATCATGATGTCATTCGCCACCATAACTTCAACCCGCGCATAATACAGTTCATCACTGACCCGCAGCGGTTGGACGAGGTTCCCGTTGAAGCATATTGGGATCACATTTCTGATCTTTTGGATAACCCCACTAAGATTTGGGAACATCCATTTGAGGCTCAACTCGATGACTTTGGCCGATTCTTGGTGCTATTGGTCGCATTTAACGATGTCAACATTCTGGAGCAAGATTTAGCCAAGGCTTATGCCACAGGTCTACGCATGCCTGAGCATGCGGGCTTCAAGGGAAAACGTGAATTCACCTTTGTAGTTAGGCATCTCTCTAACTCCCTAATCACGCGAGTTATGTCTGGCGAGCAGCGCTTCTACAAATTGTTCAACCCATCCGTGGGGGATTACTTGATCCACCGCTATGCGAACGACGTCCTGCTGCTCAAAACAGTCTGCTGCTGCCTGCGCAGCCTCAGCTGTCTGATCATGCTTAAGGATTTGGCTCAAAATAAGCTGATTTCTTCAAAAACCATGCTCACCATATTTAAGTCGCTGTTTGAGCACGAAGAAGCTTTAGATTTCGAAGACAGCCAGCCGGAATATCTTTCAACCTTATATCAAAACATGTGGTCGAAGCTAGACGAATCGACAACCAAAAAACGACTTCAGCAAACCACTGATGTAATTTTGAGCCAGCCAATCTCTAGAGGCTACTTACACTGTCTAAAAACCTTAGCCGACGCTGTTGAAGACGAAATAGTGCCACCAGCATCGCTGCTCGACTTTGTACTGCAGATAATAGATCATGGTGTCAAGGAGAAGGAGTTTGCCGCGCTTGGAAATCTAGTCAACTCCCTTGAAGTCAATGAGATTACTGAGGCAACAGAACCATTCGCCGAATTGGCTCAAGGTTTAATGTATGATTCGCTGGACGAAATGTTCGAAGAATGCATTGTATTCGGCGACGGTGAGGACTTAGCAGCGGCAAACAAAACTCTCATGAACCTGATTGATGACAAGCTCACCAGCTGGCACATATCACCCTCAAGGTCGATGATCAATGAAATTGTTGAGGCCTATGACGTGCCATTCCGCATGCAAAGATACTTTGAGGAAGATGAACAGGAATACGTGTCACCTCGAGTTGAGCAAAACAGGCTGGAAGCGCTAGACATCGATGATCTTTTTAGCAGAAATTAGTAGTTGTCTGGAGGCCGGAGCCTAGCCATGGATCAGCCTCATCCGGCTCACACGCTGCCTTGTGCAATGGCACTTGTAAACTCAATCAGATTCTGGAAACGCCCTGTTCCTTTACGATCCAGGTGATGACCCTGAATGCCATATGAGCGCGGCCCGTACTGATCGCACCTTTTGGAGTCACCTATCATCAGCACATGATCACGTTCAAAGTCTAAGTTTTCACCAGGTGAAACATCAAGCATGTCGCAAACGCTCCGGTACATGCTCGGATCAGGCTTGAGGGCGCCTGTTTCAGCGCTCAACGAATAAGCATCCAACCCAGGGAGAAGACTTCTGACTCGTGAGCAGTAAGGCCCGGCCAAGTTAGAACACACCCCGACTTTGATACCATACCCTTGGAGGTGCTCGATAGCTGGCATAGCGTCGTCAAAACACCTAATCGATTCGAGTTCACAATCAAGCATATCCTGAAGCTCGATCAACTGGACAGATGAGAGTTTGATTCCAAATAAATGAGCGGCCTCCCGGAGGCCTCCATTGAGAGCCATCAAGGCACGCAGGTCAGAAGGCAGAGTCACTCGCCCCTGCTGCGAGCCAATCCGTAGCAGCCACTTGTAGGGATTCTGACGATTCTGAATTTCAATGAGTGTCCCGAAAGCATCGAAAATAACCGCAGTTGTCATTTGGCTCCTCATGAGCACTGAGCGCACTCAATCAATCTACCGACTAACGAACAGCAACACCATGAGTCGCAAGGTCTGCTACCAATGTTTTTCGACGCAACATTCCTGGAATCGTGAATACGCACCGATAGGCATAATAAAGAGCAAGCGGAATGAATAGCAAGCCCAAACCAAATGTAGCAACACCAATAACCGCTCCTGCAGGCACTGCCACCAACGCCATCAGGACACCTTTCAAGACAGTGGACTTTACAATTCGCTGCATATTATCAAGATCATGCTCTACCTTCCCATTCTCTTTCTCAATAGCAACAAGAACAATTGACTTCTTGGAGAAATGCTTGTAATACCAAGTTCGAGGACTATCAGTGACAAGTGCGCCATGCCTCTTCAAGTAATCGACCATCACAACTTGTTTGAAGTGGAAGGTATTCCCATCAGCATCCTCGCACCTGACTTGATCGTAGAGCGCATCCGAATCACCCCTAGCTTTAACGTTGTAATTTTTGACAATGAGCGTCTTTTTTTCAGATCAGACATATCTTTCCTTAATCATCACAGTATATTCCAAGAAGCGTTGCAGGCTGCTGAGCAGGCGTAGCAAGTCATCAGGCATAGGTAAGCGGTTCAGCCAACCGGATTCGTAAACTCACGCCCAGTGCGGCAGAAAAGTATGAGATGAGAGCGTTACGCGTCAGTTATTACGGGTAGCTCTGACACAATCACGTAATGGTCAAAACCGGTCAGACTGCGGACAAGAGTGAATCCGTCGACCTGACGGACAGACCGAACCGAAGGGGTTACAACGGTCATGCCATTGCTGTTCACGCGAGACAAGTCGCAGTAAACCATGGCGGTGAGCCGGTCACCGATTCGCGCTGCATTAGCCAGATACGCGTCAACCGTGACGCCCCAGTCAACACTTGTTGCCTGGACGACCTGCAATGGAAGTTCGATCAATTCACACGCACTCACGCTACTCACCTTTCCTCAAACAATTTCAATAGATCTTCCTGAGCCGATAGGCAGCTACTGCCGGATGTCTGTACAGACTCAGTAGCGACCTAAACTCACGCTCCGTGTCGTCCCCGAACTCGTGAGAGCATCAGATCGCCCGGTCGACAAGCAAGGCAAACGGTCGTGATCCGTCGCGCTAAATGCCCATCGCGTTCGTCCCCGGCGAGCTCGTCCAGCGGTCAACTGCGCAAACCTTGCACGGAATTCCAAATTTCAAATCTCGATCTCAAAGAATGGGTCAAAACGCGTATTTTCACCGGGATAGCCTTTCGGGTTGGAGATCACCCTGCATCCTGCCAGCTCAACATCGACGCTGTGATGCGTATGGCCAAACACCCACACATCAGCTTTCTCAATCAGCGCCGACCACTCATTGGTGTAGGCAGCGTTCAGGTGCCCCTCATCCTTCAGCCCAGCCACGAATGACGCTGGAGCATGGTGGGTGACGACGATCGTTTTGCCTTCAAATTCTTGGTCAAGCTGATCGATCAGCCAAGCCTTTGCAACATGATTGCGCCCCATGAGATCGTGAGGCCTGAGTCGCCTGTAATCGTCTACACGGATGTATCTGAAGTCGTTCATACACTCTTTGGCCATGCTGCAGGCCGCTACCAGGTCACCGCTACTCGTGAAATCTGTCCACGCGGTCGTCCCCAAGATCCGAACGCCGTTAATGATCATCGTCTCGTTTTCTAAGACGTGAACGTGACTGAGCGCAGCGCCCCTCATTTTTTGAAGCGTACGGTCGATGTGGCCATCATAGAATTCGTGATTTCCACAGACATATGCGACTGGGCAAGCGAAAGCCTCATTGGCCCACTTCACGCCGCGACCCTTCTTGTCGATATCACCGCCAAGGATCACCAAGCCCACGCCCGGGTCGAGGGGTGGCGGGTCGAAGCTGTGGAACTCTCTGTGCAAGTCAGAGTAAATCCGAATTCTCAAATACCAACCTCCATAGAACTGGCGGCCACTTCGTGGTAGCGACTACTGCGGTGCGATTTTGCTGTTAATTGCAGATGGTCATCCGCCCCACCTCTGGCGCACCGGAGGAGATGAGCGCCCCAGGGGCGTCAGTCGACGTGGTCTCATAACGCTCAACACAGCGCGGCTCGGAACGTCAATGACGGTCAGGGGTCAACACACTGAACAGTTTTATACATCATAGGCTGTGTAACTGTACACCTCGGCGTGGCTACATCCTCTATTTTTGAGGATATCGCGTTGCTGAAGTCGACGAGGCCTGCGCTGGCAGCAGTCATACGAGCAGTTCGAAGCAGCCTTGGCCTGACTCAGGAAGGTTTGGCTCACGCAACATCCCGCACCTACGTAGCCAAGATAGAGAATGCCCAGAGCACACCGACCTTGGACAAGTTCTCGGAGCTTGCCGATGCGCTCGGGGTTAGCCCGGTTGCACTGCTGTCCCTCGTTATTGCGACCCGGGACAATGTCCCCAGCGCGAGTTTGCTCGCTCAAGCCGCAGCCGAGCTTGAAGCTTTGGAAGGACGGATTAGCGCTGCGGATATCGCGGAGCAGCTTGACGGGATTGGCGTCTTGAAGCGACCGGCTGCACGACCAGTCAACGTTGTGAAACTCAAAAATGTGCTGCAATGCAAAGCATCAGGCTTGAGCCAATCTGAGACGGCACGGCAGCTGGGTATCAGCCGCTCCACGGTGAGTTTTCTGTGGAAGCGCTCACTGCCGGCTGAGGAATGAGTCACCACCCGACAGTACTGAGCTGTTAACCAAATTTTTATCGTGCTCCCACCTGGTCGAAACCAAGCCAAGCGAGGCGTAAAGCAATTGAAGCCACGCTGCGCGCCTTGGTGAAAACGGCGCGCTACGCGGATCCACACAGTTCAGGTAGGCCAGGATAATTGGAGCCTTCACGAAGCAAGCACCCACTAATCCTTAAGCTCTTCGTCCTTGCTCAAGGCACATGAATGCCGAAGTATTGAATAGCGGAGATCAGCCATGGGCGCTCCGTTTCAATGCAAATGATTGGCGGTGAGGTAAGTCAGCTTAACCGCCAGGCGTTGAAAATCCCGCAGACTCTGACGCCCGCCGTCCGAACGAAATGTGGCGATCACGTACCGGCTGTTTTCAGTCCTTAGCACCCAAAATCTCCCCTCCTTTGATACGTCCAGCACATCAGACGTGCGAATGATGTGGCAATCCGCAAAACGACCCAGCGAGTCCTGTCTCACATGTCCGTACACCACTCCAACGGCAGCCCGTGCCTGGATGATCACTCCTGTGAGATAGGCCGTGACAGGCTTTTTGAAGCCTTGGCATTTCGCCTTAAGGATACGTTGAAGATCAAAGTCAGAATGGCGCTTGCCGTGGTACTCGACTACTGCGGTATCAATCATTTCCGCTCCCATGCTTAGGCTCTCAACCATTTCCGGTGCTTCATGCATGTAGATTCCATTTCCTTGGACATTGGTGCGCTCTAACGTGTTGATATGCCCAAAAGGAGGGGAACCGCTCCAATGCAACGGGCTTATAGTGCAAGCCAACAGCCTACCTCAAAACCTCCAATCTAGAGACCGCGCAGTGCGATAGGTACAGGCTGCCAGCCATTTCAGCTCGCGCTGATCAGTTCATGTAAAGCGAATGACGTTCTTCGCCTTGTCATCGACTGCTACGCCAGCCGTCAACGCTTCCCCCCTTTCCTTGTCTCCGGTCTTGGGTTCCCCGCGCTCATGGTGGCCGGCCAAACGCACATCTGTACTCAAAGGCTTTGAGGTACTTCGTGGCTGGTTCCTTCCGGCTGGAGCTCGGGCTCCAGGCTATCAACGGGCAACCCGCTGCGCGACCAGTCAACGTTTCGAAACTCAAGAACGTGCTGCAATGCAAAGTATCTGGTTTGAGTCAATCGAAGACGGCACGACAGCTGAGTATCAACCGCTCCACGGTGAGCTTTCTGCAGAAGCGCTCACTGCCGGCTGAGGAATGAGACACCCCGCGACAGCATGGAACTGTTAACCAAATTTCTATCGTGTAAACCTCGTGGGTTTACGAGTCAAAAAAGTGGTTTACAGGTACTCTGGAGCATCTCGAGAATTTGGAAGCGGGTAACCGCTTAACGCTCCAACTCCCTTGAGATACGCTCGCTTGCAGTGCCAGCACACCGGGAACAGAGGGACGGCGCGCGTCATCGCGACCAAGCCTAGACGCCCCTCTCCCGAACGAGGTATGGCATAACTCAAGGGGAGCGCGCAGAGGTTAGGAGGAAGCCCGTAGGGCCAAGACCGGCCTTTGACGGCCTGGCTTGATTCACAACAGCGGGCCCGGTAGGGCACCGCAAACAGACGCCCTCACTTCCCATTAATATCCCTCGCCTTGCTCAGTGCCAATCACCAGCGATTGCCAGCGATTGCCAGCGCCATCCCAAGGTAATTGGTCTGGATGTGGTTGAACATGCACGAAACGTTAATGACACTACGATCAGAACGATCGCATAGGCGATATATGTATTCTTAGGGCAGCAGAAACTAAAACGCTACCGACAGTGAACTATCGGTAGCGGATAGGCAATTAGAATGTGAAGATGGGTGATCTATCAGCCATGGCGTAGTTAACCCCAAGACAGCTATGCGCTGACCGCACCAGCTCTAACGATCATCTTGACAGACGGAAGGGTTATCTCCTTCCCTTTCAAGATAGCATCCGCACGCTTAACCATTTCGGACTCAATTTCCGAAGCTGATTTGCGGCGAGACTCAAGGGCATTCAAATGGGCCTTAGCAAGTTTAAGTGCATTCATTGCAATCCTCCTGAGTTCAATACTATTCCAACTCTGATGCTAATTTTAGCATTTTTGACAGCTGATAGCAAATCGGTAGCATTAGCGAAACGAATTGTTGGCCCCGCTCCTGGCCTTTGAATATATTATCTTTATTACGATATATATTAAGCATCGCAATCACTTCGCCTTCAAACTCAATCGGTATGGAAAGAATCGACTGAGCTTCGCGCCGATTCTCATAGTAATTCCGGATACCTCTCGCATACTCATTGTGGTAGCGCGGCTCCGCGGTTGCCAAGCCATCCAGCCAGTGCTTCATCTCTTTGGTGGTATTGCCCACGTAGGAAGCAGATCGATTCACCACCCCCTCCGGCGCACCGGGAAGGTTGGGCTGAGCATTTACAGCCTGAGTTGAAAATGGCAGGCACAGAGGCTTCACCATGTCATCCGGCTCACTGGCGGCTACAAGCGAGCTCGCCGTGAAGGCCGAGTTTTCGATTATTAATAAGCCAGTCGAGTAGTCTATTCTCGACGCCAAGTTATCCCGATACAGGAAGAATGGACTCTCATTGATCAAGGTTTCAAAGGGATTGCCAGGCTCCTTGAGGCCGGCCATGCTATCGGGATGAATGACAATCATGATATTGGCGCGATAAACCATCGTATCCTTTTCAGACGCCACGCCATCCCACAACTTCGCAAGACCAAGCACTACCTTGAGCACACTGCGAACAGAATGTTCTAGTGCCTCTTTCGAGAGTTTTCCTTCCCGATATAAAATCTTTGTATTTCGACGAACGTCACCCACTTCCTTGATGGCCGTCCCATATACATCGAGAAAGCTCTGCGGGGGCAAGGTGGAAATTCTATCTTCAAACTCTTTTGCACGACTTGTGACAACTGCACCCAAGGCCCTCTCACGGAGGAAGACAACAATCATAGCCGCAACTATAAGTAGCCCGGTGAGCTTTAGCTGCCAGTTTTTCGGAAGAGGAATATCGCCCCAGATAGCGGTTATTACCGTTCCACCTTGTTTGACGATGTCAGTGCTATAAATCGATACGCAGGACGCAGCAAATACGCCGACGATTGCAACAACCGTAGCGCCCAACGCGCCTGCAAAATAGCCATCTTTACGCTTGGTGGTTGTTGCCCCGGCTGTCGCAACAGGACTTATATGGGCAGTCCCACCGTGTCTGCGCTGAGCACGAAACCGCGTCAGCGAGAGAGCCGCACGTTTTTGTGATACGAAATGCCGTAATTTGGATGGCGGGCCAGCCTCGCTCTCTCCATCCTTGGGTGCATGACTCATGCAGTGAAATCCTGTCGATAGCTTCTAACGGCGCCTTGGTGACATTCGACCCGCGCGCTCAATACCTGCATTTTGCCATCATCGGCGTACCCTGGGGTAGAGATGGCGTCCGGTATCGACTACTCCTCTTCTCCAAGTCCCGCATCCGCGTTCTCAGTGCCCTCAGCCTCTCCCCCACCCTCTGCACCGAGCTCATCGTGCTCGTGCGCCGGTTTCGCAATGATTTCCAGGGCTACAGGAATGTCCAGTTGCTCTATTCGATCCACCGCGGCTTGCAGGCTGACCTTGCTGAAAAAGGGAAGATCCAGGTCGCCGTTTCTGTAGGGTTTTCGCATCACGCCATAAACGACAGTGTAATCAGCCCGTGCCACGCGGCCATTGATGGCAGGCAGCAGAGCCAGGGCCGCGCTTCTACGAGTGCTCACGACTTTACGCAGCTTCTTGCGGAAATCCGCATCACTCACCAGCGATTCCGCACTGACAACGCCTTGCGACCATAGATGGCTGATGGGGCCTGACGAATGCCCGTCCTTCAAATGAATGAACTGCCTCGCATTCGATAGGAAGTCACAGGGCTCAATGTTGGCATAGCGAACCCCTAGCGGGTTGATCTTCACCTGATCCAGGCACAGCAGGTCAGCCCGGCTATCCTCTAGGTGAGCGATGAGCTCTCGCTCATTTCGGCAGTGCGTCGGCCCGATAATGGTCACCCTCGGGATAGCCTGGTAACGAGCCTCCACCTGCCGTTTGAAATTGCGCTCGACGCAGTACCATTGCCCCGAGAACAAGACGTAGCTGTTGCTGACTCCGTCAGTGCGGATGCTCGTCTCAAACGTGAAGCAATGGTAGACGCGCCACTGGACTTTGAAGACCTCAGAATCTGGAGCCTTGGCCTTGATGTAATGGCGGTCTCGGATGTCATCGATGGTGCCGTGGAAGCCGCAGCGATCAAGCTCAGCCACGTAGTCCTCGATCGAAAGACTGTGAAAATCAGTCCCGCTGCTGCCGAAACCGTTGTAGTGCAACAGGCACCCCTCCTGATAATCCACGATCTCAGGTGGTGCCATGTGAAGCTCGCTCTCGCCGCCACCACGCAATGCCGTTATCGCGGCGAAAAGCTTTCGATCAAGGGCGCTCAGGGTGGCCCTATCCCGGACGACCTGCATGTTGTCGATCCAGGGGAAGCGCTGCTTATAGGTGTTGCTGCGATAGACCTGCATGATCTGCTCGCATTTACTGAGCAAATCTTCAGACGCGAGCTTGCAGGTAATAGAGAGGCTGTCACGCCCGGCAACGAATTTTGCAAAGCTCGCTTCGCTAGGAGTACCACCAGCGACGCGGGCAAGATCCCTCAGCACGTCGACCCCGAAGTCTTGGACGTCGCTGTCTTTGCTGGCCTGTACACGCTTCTGGAACGTCACGGCGTCAGGGGTTGCCAGATCAAGCGTGCGCAACCCATCGCGCGGTACCGAATTCAGCGTGACCTTGAGGCCGAACTGGCGTTCAAACGCCTCGTCTTCCAGTGCTATGTGGATGTGCCCAAAGCAGACCGCAAAGATCCGGTCATCCACTGGCAGGAACAACACGCCACCAGCGCCGCTGGCAATGAGGTTATCTGGCTGCGTGCCTGCTTGCTCTTCTACGAAGGAAATCCAGCCTGGCCTACTGGTGAAGATCTGGCCCACCAATAACTCCGCGCCTTCGATACCTGGCCAAGCGCTTCGCGTAAGTCGATTGCGACGCCCTCCTGATACGTACTCCTCCTTGAGAGCCTCGTCGGCTGCGCACTCACTACGCAGTAGCCGTATGGAAAGCGTCCTTACTTTTTCCAGCTTGGGCAAGGCAGCACTCCCTTGGTGATATGGGCTCGGGTTGGTTTTGGTTGGCGGCCTGAGCCAGGGCTTTCAGCTTGGCCCAGATTTACGCACGATCTAGCCACGGGCACGGGCGAAGCCGGCAAAGGGCCAGTATGAATATGGGTCAGAAACCGCATTTTTTCCAGGACGAACAAATGGGCCGAGAAGATATCTGCGAGACGGGGCTACGGGTAGCAGTGCGGGGGTAGCCCTGGGGTAGCGATCAGGATGGTGCGCTGACTGACGGTTTATTGACGCCTCATTGAGCTGTCAATTGTCGATTAATTTGGGAGATCGATGGTGCAGATACCAAAGCAACAATGGACTGCGTAATGCCTTTAGGGCGGGGAAGCGTAAGGAGCTTCCGGCTTGGTCAGGGAGGAAAGTCGGTGGCGTTCTTGAGGGGCTTGAACCTGTGCCGGGTTGGAAGTCACGCAAGCTTGCGGGAACAATTCGGCTGTCAGAGCATGGACAACCCCTCAAAGCAGCTAGATTTCCTACTCGAAAGAGTAGGTCTGAAATAGTAGGCCTACTATTTCTACAGACCTACTGGGTCAAGGGCTGCGCTGGAAATAGTAGTTCCGTTGGGGTGCCTGAGAGAAGTCGGCATTCTCGCTACGGTCACCCAGCGACGCCGCCCAGGCGACCTTCTGGGTGATCTCGGGGCGATAGACCCGCCACAGGTGGTCCAGCTCTTTCTTCAGCGCCGCATGGCCTTCGCTGGTGATGATGTTGGTGCTCAACAAACGCTCCTCAGCGGCGGGTGATCAGGCCCTGGCGCGCGATACGGGTGAGGTGGCCGATGACCTCGGCAGCGTCCTGCGGGCCGGGCGACTGAATGACCGCAAGGTCGAAACGGTCCTGCCCATACTGCGCAAGATTGCAGGCGTCATCGGCGAACTGGATCAGGAATGCGCGTGCCTGGCCCTTGCGCCGGGACAGGCCTTCGAGGTGACGCAAAAGAGTGGGCTGATGCTGGCCGCCGAGCAGGATGCGCGGCGTGCGGGATGCCTGGTGTGCAGGCAGAGGGCTCAAACAGACACTGGTACGTGGGCAACTCATGGTGCTTCTCTCCGCCTCGCGAATCCCGCTGGGCAGCGGTGGGAGGCGTCACCGAACCAGCGCTTTAGCGGTATTTCGGACGAGCCGCACAAGGGGCTCTCCTGCGCCCCGCAAGTAGCTGTTTAAATCGGCGCAGGCGGTATGCTAGAGCGATGAGCTTCAAGTTGCAAGCGACAAGCCGCAAGCAGAAGCAGGCCGAGGAAAGGCCCGCCCCTGCTTGCGGCTTGTCGCTCACAGCTTGCAACGGGTCAGCGGGCGATCAGGCGGTCCAGCGAGAAGCGCCCGGCGCCCTCGATCATCACGGCAACGGTACCGGCCAACAGCGCCAGGGCAAACTCGTAGCCGTTGTTGGACATGAACAAGCCATTGCCAATGTGCACCGAGAAAATCGCCACTATCAGGGTCACGCTCAGTGCCAGCGCCGCCGGGCGCGCCAGCAGCCCCAGCACCAGGGCCAACCCGCCGAAGAACTCGGCGCTACCGGACAACAGGGCCATCAGATAACCCGGCGCCAGGCCGATGCTTTCCATCCACTGGCCGGTGCCTTCCAGGCCATAGCCGCCAAACATGCCGAACAGCTTTTGCGCACCATGCGCCATGAAGATGATGCCGACCAGTATGCGGATAATGCTCAGGCCAGCGCCGGCACGGGTGGAAAACAGGGCATTGAGCGTGGTGTTGTTCATAGCGAAGCGTCCTTGGGGGGTGCAGTTGTGTTGAGATGGACGCCATCTTAATCAGTTTCGCAGATATTGAAATCGCAAAAAACCCAGCTCACCTATCTATTGATTCGATACTTTATCGCTTGGCTACCCGCTCTAGCGCTGCACGTTCGCGGTTGAATGCCAGGTAGTACTTGTTGACACTGTTGACGAAGTTCACCGGCCCCATGCCCACCTGCTCCATGGCAATACGCTCGGTCTGGAAGAACCATTGGTTGCCATTGAGCCCGCGTCGGCGAGCTTCGGCGCGCATGGCTTGAACACGTTCGGGGCCAAGGTTGTAGGCAGCAAGCACGAACGCCATGCGCTCGCGCTCGTTGATTTTGGGGCTGGCGAAAAACGTGCGGCGGATCAGCGCCAGGTAGCGCGCGCTGGCCAGCACGTTGCCGTCTACCGTGGCCGTGTTGCTCACCCCCACACGCTGGGCTGCTGCCGGGGTGATCTGCATCAGCCCATGGGCGCCACCGCTGCCGCGTGCGGTCGGGTTCAGTGTCGACTCCTTGAACGCCAGCGCCGCCAGGTTCAGCCAGTCGATCTGTTGCGCCTGCCCATGCTTCTGCAACACCGCCCGCAGCGCTGCCAGACGCCGGCGGTCCTTGCTGGCCAACGGGTTGTGCACCCGATACTGGCGGCGGTAAATCCGCTCGAACGCGGCATCCTGGTTGTCTGGCGCCCGGTAACCCTTGAGGAAGCGATCGACTGCAGCGAGCAACTGCGGCGCATCACGCCCGACATACCAGCGCATGGCCTGCGGCGGCCCCAGCCGCACACCGCTGTGCAGGCGCAGGCGCGGCATCACCCGCGCCCAACGCCGGGCAATAGGCTGCTCCACCACGGTCAGGTGGTAGATGCCGGCCTGGACCATCTCCAGCACATCTTCCACGGCCAATGTCGAGTCGACCCACTCCACCTTGATCGGCGGTCGCTTGCGCAGGGCCAATTGCTGGTTGGCCTGCTGGATGAATGGGCCCGCCGCGCTGGCACTGGTCAATGCCACGGTTCGCCCCGACAGCTGCTCGAGCTTGCTGAAGCTGCGCTCGCCTTTGCGCCCGACCAGTGTCAGCGGCACCTGATCGAGTAGCGGTGCGCTGCTGCTGACACCGCGCACAGTGCCGGGGTCCAGCAGCTCGCCCGGTGCAGCAAGGTCGCCCTCGCCACGCGCCAGGGCGCCGAGCAATTGCTCCTTGGCCCGCGGTATGAGCTGCAGCTCGATCTGTTGATCGTCGTCGCGGCGCGCGTTGAGGAAGTGTTCCAGGGCCCGCAGGCGGTAATACTCGATGCCGACCGGTTCGCCCTTGACCTCGCCCGAGCTATTGCGGCTTTGGTTGACCAGCACCCGCAGCACCTTGCTGCTGCGGATCTGCTGCAAGTCGCGAACCTTGGCAGGCGCAGGGTTATGTTGCGGCCCTTGGGTTTGCGCAAGGGCCGCCCCGGACAAGACCAGCCCGAGCGCCAACAGGAAAGTGAGCCAGAATCGCATGCGCAAAAAGATCCCTTCGGGGGCGGCACCCAGGGTCGCACGCCAAGTGATAAATGACGGCAAAAGACCCCGGCCACAGCATGAAGTTCTTGGTTTTGTTCAGAAAAACCCGGTTTTTGCTATGCTGGCCGCTCCGCGGCACGAGAGACCACCATGCAACTGATCGATATCGGCGTCAACCTGACCAACAGCAGCTTCCACGACCAGCAGGCGGCCGTCGTCGAGCGCGCCATCGAAGCCGGGGTGACCCAGATGGTGCTGACCGGCACCAGCCTGGCAGTCAGCGAACAGGCACTGGAGCTGTGCCAGCAACTGGACGCCAGTGGCGCGCATCTGTTTGCCACTGCCGGCGTGCACCCCCACGATGCCAAGACATGGGAGGCCGGTAGCGAAGGCCGACTGCGCCAACTGCTAAGCGAGGCACGGGTACGTGCTGTGGGCGAATGCGGCCTGGACTTCAACCGTGATTTCTCCCCTCGCCCCGTGCAAGAAAAAGCCCTGGAAGCCCAGTTGGCGCTGGCCGTTGAGCTACGCCTGCCGGTGTTCCTGCATGAGCGCGATGCCAGCGAGCGCTTGCTGGCCATTCTCAAGGATTACCGCGACCACCTGAGCGCGGCGGTCGTGCATTGTTTCACTGGGGAGCGTGAGGCGCTGTTCGCCTACCTCGACATGGACCTGCACATCGGTATCACCGGCTGGATCTGCGACGAGCGCCGGGGGACGCACCTGCACGCGCTGGTGGGCAACATTGCCGAAGGCCGGCTGATGCTGGAAAGCGATGCCCCCTATCTGCTGCCCCGCACCCTGCGCCCCAAACCCAAGAACGGCCGTAATGAGCCGGCCTTCTTGCCGCAAGTACTGCATGAAGTGGCCTTGCACCGGGGTGAATCGGTCGAACACACGGCAGCGCACACCACGGCCACGGCACGGGCGTTCTTCCAGATCTGAGCTGACGGGGCCGGTTGAGGCAGGAAAACACCCCGCAGTTTTTTCTTGATACACATCAAGAAAGGCCCTGGCACGAGCCGGCACAATGATGGCACCTTGCCAATATTGTTTCCGCTCAACTCAGAGAAGACCTGCCCATGGGTGCCTGGCTTAGCAATGTTTCCTTGAAGTACAAATTCTGGGCCGTCAACGCGGTGGCCTTTGTCACGACCTTGCTGCTGGTGGTGTATGCCGTGCACCTGGAGCAACGCGCCCGCGCCGAGGTGGCCCAGGTACAGGCGTTGCAGCAAGCCGAGCTGCTGGCTGCCTGGCCAAGCCAGCAGCCAATACCGCGCCAGGCCAATGTGATCAGCTGGTCAGCCGGGCAAACGCCCACCTTTGCCGGTGAACCGCTCGAGCCCCTGCGCGACGGCCAGGGCTGGGTGGACCTGCCAAGTGCCTGGGTGCTGGGCGACAACCCGGTGCGCGGCGCACAGGTCGTGCACAGCGGCAATCAGTACATGGCGGTAGTGGCTCCGTCGCCCAGCCTGTGCCAGGTGTTCTTCGAACGCTTCAGCAATTACGCGGTGTGTGTCCTGATTCTGATGCTGGCCATGCTCGCTGCCTCGCAACTGCTCATCCGTTTTCTGCTCAGCCAGCTCAATACCCTCAAGGATGTGATGCTGCACGTGGAAAAAACCGGCGACCTGGCAGCCCGTGTGCCACTGGCCTGTGGTGACGAGGTCGGCCAGATGGCCGGTGCCTTCAATGCCATGCAGGCCACTTACCACCGCGTCGTCAGCACCGTCGCCCACACTGCCGCACAGCTGGACTCGGGCGCTGCGCGCCTGGCCGCCAGCATGAATGATGTGCGCCGCGGCATGCTTGGCCAGCAAAGCGAGACCGACCAGGCGGCCACCGCCATCAACGAAATGTCGGCAACCGTGCACCACATCGCCCAGCATGCCGGCGCTACCCGTGACCTGTCCCAAACCGCCGACACCCTGGCCGGCAGCGGCAAAGAGGTGGTAAGCCGGGTCCAGGATTCGATTGCCGGGCTGTCCAGCGGTGTTCAGCAAACCGCCGAGATGATTCGCCAGTTGGCCGATGACAGCCAGAACATCAACGGGGTCGTCAATGTGATTCACAGCATCGCCGAACAAACCAACCTGCTTGCGCTAAACGCCGCCATCGAAGCCGCACGCGCCGGCGACCTGGGGCGCGGGTTTGCCGTGGTCGCCGATGAGGTGCGCAACCTGGCCAAGCGCGTGCAAACCTCCACTGACGAAATCACCACAATGGTCTCGGCTTTGCAGTCGGGTACCCGTGATGCGGTGGAGTTCATGCAGGAAAGTTCGTACAAGGCTGATGATTGCGTGCGCCAGGCTCAGGAAGCCGGTGCAGCCCTGGCCGAGATCACCGGTGCCGTGGCGCAGATGCGCGAGAGCAACACGCAGATTGCCGTGGCAGCCGAGCAACAAAGCCAGGTGGCCGAGGAAATGAACCGCGCGGTGGTGAGCATTCGTGACGTCACCGAACAGACCGTGCAACAGACGGTGGGCTCGGCCACCACCAGTAGCGAGCTGGCGACCTTGGCTGGGGCGCTCAACAAGGCCATCGGCCAGCTCAAGCTATAGCCACCATAGCCAGCCTCGATTGGCCCCCCTGCGCGGGCAGCACTAAGCTTTGGGCATTGGATGAGGAAATGCCCATGAGTAAACGTCTGCCCAACCTGCCCGCCTGGCAATGGCGCGGCTACCACCATAACCACCGTCACCCGACAAACCTGGTGCTGCACCTGATTGCCGTCCCGTTGTTCATTCTGGGCGCGCTGCTGGTACTGTCGGGCCTGTTCGGGCTCGACCTGAGCCAGATCGCGGTGGGTATCATTGCCTTGATTGCCGGCTTGGGCCTGCAGCGCCAGGGGCACCGCCTGGAAGCTCAGCAACCTGAGCCGTTCGCTAACCGCCAGGATGCCGTGCAGCGCCTGCTGACGGAGCAGTTCATCACGTTCCCGCGTTTTGTTTTCAGTGGCGCCTGGCTGAAGGCATGGCGGGAGCGCCACAAGCACCGGCGCTGAGCCGATGGCCCTGTGCCGGCCTGTCAGGCGAACACGGTGACAGTCTGCCGGCTCAGCGCCAGCAATTCACCTTGAGCGGTCCACAGTGCTGCTGCCGCATGGCCATAGCCATCCCGGGCGTATTCGGTTTCAACGCAATAGCGGCACCAGTCCTGGGTAGACACCGTGACCACAGGCTGAATGAACTCGATCGTCCAGGTCAGCGTGCTGCCAGCTGCGGGTTGCTTCAGGAACGGCATCAAGCTCGGCGGCCACGCATCGACCAAGGCAAGCAGGTGCGCCTCATTGATGCGTTCGTCGGCGACATCGCGCAAGCGCACCCAACCGCCCATCTTCCTCGAGTGATTACCACTGAACGGCAGCCCGCCCACGGCCCAGCGCAAGGCAACATGGCGCATGAATTCCGGCGTGACCCCCTTGATATAGGGCAGCTCCGGTGCCGCCTCTTCGAGCGCCTTCATTTCCGTAGCCGGTAACGCCGGTACCTGCACGACCGAAGGCCGCCCTGCCCCGAAGCTGCCTTGCAACAGCGTCACCACCTGGCCCGCCTGTACCGCGCGGCCAAGCAAGGTGCTGACCGCCTTGCCCTCGCGCAGCACCTCCACCTCGAAGCGGATAGGTACGTCTGCCGCTGCAGGGGCCACGAAGGTGATGGCCAGGGAGCGCGCTGGGCGGCTGTCACACAGCTTGAGGCGCATCGCCTCGTACACAAGGGCCGCCATGAGGCCGCCAAATGCCGCCCGGCCTTGCGCCCAGGTCGGCGGAATGCTGACTGCGTCGGGGTTGGCCCGCACAGCGTCGAGCAGTTGATTGAAATTCATGGACCGGCTCCTGCGTGCGGCGAAAAGGGTGTGCCCATCCTAGCCAGCTAACGCGGGACGAACAGCCCTCATTTCGGTCATTTCCCGGGCTGGCGACGTGCAATGGCCTTGCCCAGCGCAGCCAGGGTCACATCGGCGCTTTGCTCGGCCTCCTGCAACTGCTGCTGCCAAACGGCTTGGCAAGGTGCCAGGTCGGCGTGCTCACGCGCCTGGAGCAACCACTGCAAGCGATCGTGCCAGTCGCCCAGGTCGGCCTGGGCTTTTTTCAGCAGACGCTGCAGTTTCTGGCTGGCATGCTGGAATTGCGGGTAGGCCTCGTCGCCATAGCGCGCACGCTTGATCAACAAACGTAGCCGGTGACGGTCGTGGTTGGGGTCCTGCAAGGCGTGGTGCAGTTTGTGCCACTGCTTGACCAAGCGCTTGTCGACGCGTTTGCCCAATGCCTTGGCCAGGCCTTCGCGGCCCGCTGCGCGCAGGAACAGTGGAAAGGCATCTGCAATCGCCAGCACCCGGGCCAGCTGCTGGCTGCGGGCAACGCTGGCGTATGCACTGCCGCGGCCTTGCATGCGGCGTTGCCCAGCTTCGGTGTAACCGCTAGCGATCAGTTGCGCTGCCAATACTTCCTGGTCACGCAAGGGCGTGGTCAGGGCCCCCAGCGCGCTTGCAGCGGCCTCCAGCTGCTCCACCCCTGGCAGCCCCCTCAGGGGCCGCAGCAGGCTGCGCAGCCGCCGTACGGCAATACGCAGGTCATGCAGGGCCTCGCTGTCGGTATCGGCAGCCAGGCGTTCGCGACACGCCAGCAGGCGAACCTGCAAGGCCAGTATCTGGGCAACGACAGCGTCGAGCATGGCAGACATGGGACGCTCCTCGATCAACGCCCGGCGCGGGACTCACGAATGTAGAAGCGCGCCTTCTCGGCTTTGCGCGTGCAGCTTTCATAACCTTCGAACTGCTGCTGGGTTTTAGCACCGGTGAGCAACGACAAAGCCTTGGAATAACTCACGGCACCGGCAAAGCCTTCGGCCTTGGCCAGGTCAAGCTCCTTCCAGGCGGCATCCAGCTGGGTCGCACAACTTTCTCGGTAGGCCGTCTTGCCTGCGCAGCCGGCAAGGGCCAGAGCAATCAGGGGAAGGCAGATCCAGGCTTTCATCGGTGATACCTCAAGGAAAAAAACGGTGGCATTTCGACGCCCCGGCAGTTCAAAAGTGCCCTGCCCGGCCGGCTTTGCCAAAGCGGTTTTACTACAGTAGCTGCACACAATCTACATTGAAGCAGAGGCAACGATGGGTGCATTGTAGAGGCATGATGGCACTGGCCGGGGAAAGTTGATGAGTAAACGCGTGGCACTGGTACTGGGTTCGGGCGGGGCCCGAGGGTATGCGCACATAGGCGTGATCGAGGAAATCGAGCGCCGGGGTTACGATATCGCCTGCATCGCTGGCTGCTCCATGGGTGCAGTCATCGGTGGCATCTATGCCGCCGGCAAGCTGGACGAGTACCGCAACTGGATCGAGAGCCTTGATTATCTGGATGTGCTGCGCCTGGTGGATGTCAGCTTTCGCCTGGGCGCCATTCGCGGTGACAAGGTATTCGGGCAGATCCGCAAGATCGTCGGCGAGATCAATATCGAGCAACTGCGCATCCCCTACACGGCGGTTGCCGCCGACCTGACCAACCAGCAGGAGATATGGTTTCAGGAGGGCTGCCTGCACCAGGCCATGCGCGCCTCGGCGGCCATCCCCAGCCTGTTTACACCGGTAATGCAGGGCAACCGCATGCTGGTTGATGGCGGTATCCTGAACCCGCTGCCGATCGTGCCGGTGGTGTCCAGCCATTGCGACCTGATCATCGCGGTCAACCTCAACGCCACCAACCAGAAGCAGTACCAGCTGCCCGTGATCGAGCGCCCGGCAGCGTTCAAGATGCGCTTCGATGCCTTGCTCAGTTCATTGGGCGCCCACCTGCCGTTCCGGCGCAAACCGGCCGAAGAATTGATCCGCATCGAACAGGAAATCGTCGCTGAAGGGCTGGCACAGCCCAACCCATGGCAAAGCGAAGCCGCCAGCCCGGGCACACAGCAGCCGGCGGCTGCGCCAGAGCGCGAAGGCGCGCCGAAGTCGGCTACCGGTTCGTTCATCATCGACAACGTGGGCCCAGCCTCGCTGCTGGACTTGATCAACCAGAGTTTCGAGGTCATGCAGACCTCATTGGCACAGTACAAGATCGCCGGCTATCCGCCGGATGTGCTGATCAACGTGCCGAAACGGGTATGCCGGTTCTTCGAATTCTACAAGGCGCCCGAGCTGATTGCCCTGGGGCGCGAGATCGCGCGGGACACGCTGGATAATCATGAAGGGGTGAAGCGCTAGGCCGAAGCAGGCAGCAGAAACAGAACGGGCCGCACTAGGCGGCCCGTTCGTCATGCAGCGATCACGTCAGTAACGGGTGATGTCGGCATTGGCTTCCAGCTGCTTGCGGTAGCCCGCGAAGTCTTGCTGGCCGGCACGCGAGGCGAGGTAGCGGCGAATCTGCTGCTTCTCTTCGTCGGTGGCGGTAGTGCCTTCGTTGACGCCCTTGAGCTGCAGCACCACCAGGCTACCGTCACGCAGCACGACGCTGCCATACACCGGCTTGTCCTTGGCTTGCGGTTTCGCCAGGCGGAACAGCGCCTGCAGCTCCTCAGGATCGATGCCTTCCTCACCGCGGGTCACGGCTTCGTGGGTTTTCCAGCCCTGGCCCTCATGCACACTGCCAGCAGCAATGGAACCGTCGCGCAGGCCGGCGATCAGCTTGTCCGCCTTGGCCTTGAGTTCGGCCGTGGCCTTCTCCTTGGCCAGGTGCTGGCGGATATTCTGGGCCACTGCCTCCAGCGGCAGTTGCTCAGGCTTGCGGTGCTCCTTGACGCGCAATACCACGGTGGTTTCCGGGTCGAGCTCGATGGCGGTACTGTTGGCCCCCTCGTCGAGTACTTCTTCGGAAAACGCAGCCTGCACCACCGAACGGTTGGCAGTAATGCCTTCGCCGCCTTCGCGACCGAATGGTGCAGAGGTGTGGACCTTGAGGTTCAGGTCCTGGGCCGGCTGGGCCAGGTCGGAAGCCTCATAGGCAGCATCCTGCAACTGCTTGCTGGCATCCACGTAACGCTGCTCGACCAGCGGGGTCTTCAGGTCACGGGTAAGCTTGTCCTTCAGGCTGGCGAAGCTCGGCACTTCTGGCGCCTGTACACCCAACAGCTTGATCAGGTGGTAACCAAACTGGGTACGCACCGGCGCCGATACCTGGCCATCCTGCAGCTTGTACAGCGCCTCTTCAAAGGCCGGGTCATACACACCCGGGCCGGCGAAACCAAGGTCACCACCGTTGCCGGCCGAACCCGGGTCCTGGGAGAACTCCTTGGCCAGGGTGGCAAAGTTCTCACCCTTGGCCAGGCGCTGCTCAATCTCTTCAGCACGGGCCTTGGCCTGTGCGTCGCTGACCTTGTCGTTCACTTCGATCAGGATGTGCGCCGCGTGGCGTTGCTCGGCGAGGTTGGCGATTTCTTTCTCGTACTGGGCCTTGAGCTCTTCGTCGGTCACCTTGACCTGGTCGAAGTAGGCAGACTTTTTCAGCTCGATGTAGTCGATCACCACCTGGTCAGGCGACATGAACTCCTTGGCGTGCTGGTCGTAGTGCGCCTTGACCTCGGCGTCGCTGACCTTGACCGCGGCCGGGTCGGCCTTGAAGGTCAGGGAGGCGAAGTCGCGGGTCTGCTTCTCGAGGCGGGCGAAGGCATCGACTTGCTGGTCGGTGACGAAGCTGCTGCCGGCCAGGCCGGTGCGCAACTGGCCGATGAGCATTTCCTCGGCCAGCATGTCGCGGAACTGCATGCGGCCATAACCCATCTGGCGAATGACCTGGTCGAAGCGGTCGGCGCTGAATTTACCGTCGACCTGGAACTCCGGCGTTTGCAGGATCACCTGATCCAGCGCGGCATCGGAGAAGGCGAACTTGGCGTCTTCAGCCCCCTGCAGCAAAAGCTTGCGGCTGATCAGGCCCTTGAGGGCCTCTTCACGCAGCAGTTTTTCATCCAGCAGCGCTGGGTCGAAGTCCTTGCCCAACTGTTGCATCAGCTGGCGGCGCTGCATGTCGGCCGCCTGGCTCAGCTCGTTCTGGCTGATGGTCTGGCCGTTTACCTTGGCGGCGTCCTGGCTATGTGTGGCGGCCTGAAAAATGGCTTCGAAACCGGTCAACGCCATCAATACGACGATTAGGCCGATGATGGACTTGGCAATCCAACCTTGTGAATTGTCCCTGATATTTTGCAGCATGCGTCCCCCAGAAACGGCTGTACCACTGCGTCGACAACCGCGGAGCGTGGGTAGAATCCTGATAAAAGAAAGGCGCATCCGAGGATGCGCCTTTGCTTAGCAAACGTGTCAGGCGGGAACGTTTGCGCCCCGCCATCAGCGTGCTCGGACCAGGCCTGGCCGGGTCCGGCTGAAGACGACTTAGTTGACGGCGTCTTTCAGGCCTTTGCCTGCCTTGAAACCTGGAACCTTGGCGGCTGCAATCTTGATCGCCTTGCCGGTTTGTGGGTTACGGCCAGTGCGCTCGGCGCGCTCTTTGACCGTGAAGGTTCCGAAGCCAACCAGAACGACGTCGTCGCCTGCTTTCAGGGCACCGGTTACGGAGTCGATCACAGCGTCCAGAGCCTTACCTGCAGCAGCTTTGGAAATGTCAGCCGATACGGCGATAGCGTCAATCAGTTCCGACTTGTTCACTCTAAGTCCCCTTATTTCTCTATTGAGTTTGTTTCTAAGTATGTAATGGAAAGCTTACGAAACGTACGTTGGGAGGCTTGTTGACAATAACGAGCCGCTTTATAGCAAGGCCTCGAAAAAACTGTCAAGGAAAGCCTCCCAGACCAAAACCACTAATGCGTGCTGATTCTTTCCTTGGCATCGCTGTCGCGCTTCTCTTCTTTCGCGACGATCTCGGGAGCCACATCTGGCAAGGGCTCCGGAGCGTATTGCAGCGCAATTTGCAGGACTTCGTCAATCCATTTGACGGGTTTGATCTGCAGATCCTGTTTGATATTTTCCGGAATTTCCTTCAGATCGCGAACGTTCTCCTCCGGAATGATGACCGTCTTGATACCGCCCCGGTGTGCTGCCAGCAGTTTTTCCTTCAACCCGCCAATTGCCAGCACCTGGCCGCGCAAGGTGATTTCACCCGTCATGGCGACATCAGCGCGCACCGGAATCTGCGTAAGGGCCGAGACCAACGCCGTGCACATGCCGATACCGGCACTCGGGCCGTCTTTCGGTGTGGCCCCTTCGGGCATGTGGATGTGCACGTCGTGCTTCTCGTGGAAGCCGGCGGCTATACCCAGGCTGTGGGCGCGGCTGCGCACCACGGTTTGCGCGGCAGTGATCGATTCGACCATGACATCGCCCAGCGAGCCCGTCTTGATCAGTTGGCCCTTGCCCGGGATAACCACGGCTTCGATGGTCAGCAACTCGCCGCCCACCTGGGTCCAGGCCAGGCCGGTAACCTGGCCGATCTGGTCTTGCTGCTCGGCCAGGCCGTAGCGGAACTTGCGCACGCCCAGCAGGTGCTCCAGCTGCTCGCTGGCCACCTTGACCTTGACCTGCTTCTGCCCGGTATGTTCCTTGACCACTTTACGGCAAACCTTGGCGATCTGCCGCTCCAGGCCACGCACACCGGCCTCACGGGTGTAGAAGCGGATGATGTCGCGAATCGCCGAGACATCGACCTCCAACTCGTCTTTCTTCAAGCCGTTGGCCTTGACCTGCTTGGGCACCAGGTACTTGATGGCGATGTTGATCTTCTCGTCCTCGGTGTACCCCGGCAGGCGGATGATTTCCATGCGATCCAGCAGCGCCGGTGGAATGTTCATCGAGTTCGAGGTGCACAGGAACATGACGTCCGAGAGGTCGTAGTCGACCTCCAGGTAGTGGTCATTGAAGTTGTGGTTCTGCTCCGGGTCGAGCACTTCGAGCAACGCCGAGGCAGGGTCGCCACGCATGTCGCTGCCCATCTTGTCGATTTCATCGAGCAGGAACAGCGGGTTGCGTACACCCACCTTGGTCATCTTCTGGATCAGGCGGCCCGGCATCGAGCCGATGTAGGTACGACGGTGACCACGGATCTCGGCTTCGTCACGCACCCCGCCCAGTGCCATGCGCACGAACTTGCGGTTGGTGGCGGTGGCGATCGATTCGGCGAGCGAAGTCTTGCCGACGCCGGGTGGGCCTACCAGGCACAGCACAGGACCACGGATTTTCTTCACCCGTTTCTGTACGGCGAGGTACTCGAGGATGCGCTCCTTGACCTCTTCCAGGCCATAATGGTCGGCATCAAGGATTTCCTCGGCCTTGGCCAGGTCCAGGCGGACTTTGCTCTGGGCCTTCCACGGCACCTGCACCAGCCAGTCGAGGTACGAGCGCACCACGGTGGCTTCGGCTGACATGGGCGACATCTGCTTGAGCTTGTTGAGCTCAGCCTGGGCCTTGGTCAAGGCATCCTTGGGCAGGCCGGCAGCTTCGATGCGCTTTTTCAGCTCTTCGACTTCGTTGTGGCCTTCGTCACCATCGCCGAGCTCTTTCTGAATGGCCTTCATCTGCTCATTCAGGTAGTACTCGCGCTGGCTGCGCTCCATCTGCTTCTTGACCCGACCGCGAATGCGCTTTTCCACCTGCAACAGATCGATTTCAGCATCCAGCAGCGCCAGCACGTGCTCCACGCGGGCGGTGAGGTCGACAATTTCGAGGATTTCCTGCTTCTGCTCGATCTTCAGGGCCATGTGCGCAGCCATGGTATCGACCAGCCGCCCTGGCTCTTCGATGCTGTTGAGCGACGACAGCACTTCGGCAGGGACTTTTTTACCCAGTTGCACATACTGCTCGAACTGCGACAGCAGCGTGCGCACGAAAACTTCCGACTCGCGCTCGGCGGAGTCGGTTTCGTCGATCAGCGAAACTTCGGCACGGATGTGCCCTTCCACTTCGGTGAAGCGCTCGACGGCGCCACGCTGTTCGCCTTCGACCAGAACCTTGACGGTGCCATCAGGCAGCTTCAACAGTTGCAGCACGGTGGCAACAGTACCGACACGGTACAAGGCGTCTTCGCCAGGGTCATCATCGGCTGGGTTTTTCTGGGCCAGCAGGAGGATCTGCTTTTCGCCCGTCATCGCAGCCTCAAGGGCTTCGATGGACTTTTCACGCCCCACAAACAGCGGGATAACCATGTGCGGGTATACAACGACATCGCGCAATGGCAAAAGAGGCAAGTCGAGGGTGGTCTTCATGATTTCGCCTCTACAGCGGCCTTGTGGCCGGAAACCGGTGGAAATGATGCTTGGACCTAATGTGGGGGCAGGCTTGGGAAATTACAAGCATTAGCACAGGAAAAGCATGAAGGGGCCCGTAGGCCCCTTCATGCTTGCAACCACAAACTGGCCTTTGCCTGTATCAGGCGTCTGGCGCAGCCTTGGCTTGCGGCTCACTGTTCTCGTAGATCATCAGCGGCTGCGAAGTGCCGTCGATGACGCTCTCGTCGATCACCACCTTGCTGACATCCTTCTGCGAAGGAATCTCGTACATGGTGTCGAGCAGCACACCTTCGAGAATAGAACGCAGGCCACGGGCGCCGGTTTTGCGCTCCAAAGCCCTGCGTGCCACGGCCTTGAGCGCATCGCTGCGGAACTCCAGGTCGACGCTTTCCATCTCGAACAGCTTGGCATACTGCTTGGTGAGGGCGTTCTTCGGCTCGGTGAGGATCTGCACCAATGCAGCCTCGTCCAGCTCGTCCAGGGTAGCCAGAACCGGCAGGCGGCCGACGAACTCCGGAATCAGGCCAAACTTGACCAGATCGTCCGGCTCGACCTCACGCAGGGACTCGCCAACCTTCTTGCCCTCTTCCTTGCTACGCACTTCAGCGCCGAAACCAATGCCACCTTTGGTGGAACGGTTCTGGATGACCTTTTCAAGGCCCGAGAACGCGCCACCGCAGATGAACAGGATGTTGCGGGTGTCAACCTGCAGGAACTCCTGTTGCGGGTGCTTGCGCCCCCCTTGCGGCGGTACCGAAGCCACGGTGCCTTCGATCAGCTTCAACAGCGCCTGCTGCACGCCCTCGCCCGAGACGTCACGGGTGATGGACGGGTTGTCCGACTTGCGCGAAATCTTGTCGATTTCGTCGATGTAGACAATGCCCATCTGGGCCTTTTCCACGTCGTAGTCGCACTTCTGCAACAGCTTCTGAATGATGTTTTCGACGTCTTCACCCACATAACCGGCCTCGGTCAGGGTGGTGGCGTCGGCAATGGTGAACGGTACGTTCAACAGGCGTGCCAGAGTTTCGGCGAGCAGGGTCTTGCCCGAGCCAGTAGGCCCGATGAGCAGGATGTTGCTCTTGCCCAGTTCGACTTCGTCACCCTTCTTGTCACGCTGGTTAAGGCGCTTGTAGTGGTTGTACACCGCTACAGCCAGCACCTTTTTCGCGCGCTCCTGACCAATGACGTACTGGTCCAGGATGCCGCTGATTTCTTTCGGCGAAGGCAATTTGTGCGCGCTGCTCTCGGCCTGGGCTTCCTGCACCTCCTCACGGATGATGTCATTGCACAGGTCGACGCACTCGTCGCAGATAAATACCGAGGGCCCGGCAATCAATTTGCGCACTTCGTGCTGGCTTTTGCCGCAGAAGGAGCAATAGAGCAATTTGCCGCTGTCCTCGCCGTTACGGGTGTCAGTCATTCGATCGATCCAATCCGGTAGGCTTGCAACACAAGATGAAGGCAATTGCGGGCTTTTTCAAGTCCGCAGGTAGGCGCTTTGGGCACCCACCTGCTCTGACCCCCCGGTTCAGGAGGCCAGTTGCCGCTTGTCGTAGACCGAGTCGATCAGGCCATACTCGGCTGCGCGCGAGGCGCTCATGAAGTTGTCGCGTTCGGTGTCACGCTTGATGGTCTCCAGATCCTGGCCGGTGTGGTAGGCCAGCAACTCGTTCAGGCGCGCCTTGATATTGAGGATTTCCTGGGCATGGATCTCGATATCGGTCGCCTGGCCCTGGAAGCCGCCCAGCGGCTGGTGAATCATCACGCGCGAGTTCGGCAGGCAGTGACGCTTGCCCTTGGCACCTGCGGCCAGCAGGAAGGCGCCCATGCTGCAGGCCTGGCCGATGCAGATGGTCGAGACGTCCGGCTTGATGAACTGCATGGTGTCGTAGATCGACATGCCCGCGGTGACGGAGCCGCCCGGGGAGTTGATGTAGAGATGGATATCCTTGTCCGGGTTTTCCGCTTCGAGGAACAGCATCTGCGCTACGACCAGGTTGGCCATGTAGTCTTCAACCGGGCCAACCAGGAAAATCACTCGCTCCTTCAACAGGCGCGAATAGATGTCGTACGCACGCTCGCCACGGGCGGACTGCTCGATAACCATCGGGACCAGGCCGCCTGCGGCCTGGATGTCAGAGCTCTGCTGAATATAAGAATTGCGGGACATGTCCTGCGCTCACTCCCAAATAGTCATGGCTTGATAACGCACAAGCCAGCTCGAAGGCTGGCTTGTGGGGTTTTCCTACGAGAGAAAACGTATTACTCAGCTTCGGCAGGTGCCTGGGCTGGTTTTACGGCATCTTCGTACGAGACCGACTTGTCGGTCACAGTAGCTTTCTGCAGAACAGTATCTACAACTTGCTCTTCCAGCACAACCGAACGCACTTCGTTCATTTGCTGGTCGTTCTTGTAGTACCAAGCGATGACCTGCTCAGGCTCCTGGTAAGCCGAAGCCATTTCTTCGATCATCTCGCGAACCTTGGCATCGTCCGGCTTGAGCTCGAACTGCTTGACCACTTCGGCGACGATCAGGCCCAGCACTACGCGGCGCTTGGCTTGTTCTTCGAACAGCTCGGCAGGCAGTTGGTCAGGCTTGATGTTGCCACCGAACTGCTGAACAGCCTGGACGCGCAGACGGTTGACTTCGTTTTCCAGCAGGGCCTTCGGCGCTTCGATCGGGTTGGCGGCCAGCAGACCGTCCATGACCTGGTTCTTCACCTTGGTCTTGATTGCCTGGCGCAGCTCACGCTCCATGTTCTTGCGAACTTCGGCGCGGAAGCCTTCCAGGGTCGATTCCTTGATACCGAACTGGGCGAAGAACTCTTCGTTCAGCTCAGGCAGCACAGGGGCCGAAACGCTGTTGACGGTGATGGTGAACTCGGCGGCTTTGCCGGCCAGGTCCAGGTTCTGGTAGTCCTCTGGGAAGGTCACGTTGACAACGCGCTCTTCGCCAGCCTTGGCGCCCACCAGACCGTCTTCGAAGCCCGGGATCATGCGGCCGGAACCCAGTACCAGCTGGGTGCCTTTGGCAGAGCCGCCGGCGAACGCTTCACCGTCGACCTTGCCAACGAAATCGATGTTGACCTGATCGTCGTTCTGCGCGGCGCGCTCGACAGCTTCGAAGCGAGTGTTCTGCTTGCGCAGCACTTCCAGCATGTTGTCCAGGTCGGCGTCGGCCACTTCGGCGCTCAGGCGCTCGACGTTGATCGACTCCAGGCCGGAAACGGTGAACTCCGGGAACACTTCGAAGATGGCGACGAACTCCAGGTCCTTGCCTTTTTCGAACGACTTGGGTTCAACGGACGGGGCACCTGCAGGGTTCAGCTTCTGCTCAACGATGGCCTCATAGAAGGAAGCCTGGACCAGATCACCGAACGCCTCCTGGCGTGCATCGGCTTCGAAGCGCTGACGAATCACGCTCATTGGCACCTTGCCTGGGCGGAAGCCGGCAACCTTGGCGCGCTTGGCAGTCTGTTGCAGACGCTTGTTGACTTCGTTCTCGACGCGCTCGGCCGGAACGGCGATGGTCATGCGGCGCTCGAGAGCGGAAGTGTTTTCAACAGAAACTTGCATGGATATTCCTCGTTGCACAGACGTTAGCCGGCGTTAGCCCGACTCCAGAATCAAGGGCAAGCATTCTAGTGAGTCGCGCGGCAGAAGTCACCCCACACGGGACGACGGGAAACCACGCCGGTCGATTAGCTTTCAAGGCCCGCACGGCGTGCCGCCGGGCCTCCTTCATCAAGAGCGGCACCCTGCCCATGGCGCAGTGCAGCCGTAATAACTTGTCAAACAACTGCCAGGGGCGATTCGCTCCCTTTATTCAGGGTCGATCTCGTTGAACTGGCAGTATTCTTCCCACTCCAGGCCCAGCGCCTCGGCGACCTCGCGGTGCGTTTCAAGGCGCATGGCGTGCAACTGTTCCGGGCTTTCGGCGATCAGTTGCAGCGCCAGCTCCCAGGGCTGCAGCCCCTGCTCCTGGGCCACATCTTCAAACGCCCACTCGATCTGCTGGGCCTGCTCGCGCGCATCCAGCTCGCGAATTTCCTCGAGCAGCTGCGGGTTGGCTTCGGCAAAGCGCTGCAGCGCCAAGGCCTGACGGGCTTCTTTTGCAATCATCGGGCTGTTCCTCTGCCGGCCAACGGGGCCGGCGCTTCAACCGGCTGAAATCTAACAGCTTTTATTGGGCTGCCACCAGAGCATTGCAAGGGGGGAATCACGAAGATTTTGTGCTGAACTGTGCAGTGCCCGCATGACGGAGCAATGAAAACAAAAAAGGCGCCTGATCTCACGACCAAGGCGCCTCTTTAAAATATGGGGTGGACGATGGGAATCGAACCCACGACAACTGGAATCACAATCCAGCGCTCTACCAACTGAGCTACGCCCACCATAGTGCGGTGTTACGGTACAACCTTACAAAAACATGGTGCGGACGAAGAGACTCGAACTCTTACAGCTTGCGCCGCTGGAACCTAAATCCAGTGTGTCTACCAATTTCACCACGTCCGCGTAACGCTTAAAACAAAGGCGCCAGATGCTATCGAGGCGCCTTCGAAAATATGGGGTGGACGATGGGAATCGAACCCACGACAACTGGAATCACAATCCAGCGCTCTACCAACTGAGCTACGCCCACCATATTGCATTACAGCCAACTTGCTTGCCAAAGCTGCCTAATGGCGCACCCGGCAGGACTCGAACCTGCGACCATCCGCTTAGAAGGCGGATGCTCTATCCAGCTGAGCTACGGGCGCTTAAGCTTCAAGCCTAACCGAACAAGTATTTAACAGCTAACTGCCAAACAACCCATTCTGCCCGACTTAGCCAACCAGTGCTAGGCTGTGCCCGACAAGTGCGGCGAATCTTATAGGCGACCCCGAAAGTCGTCAACACCTTTTTCAAAAAAATTTAAATTATTTAAGGGCTTAGGGGATTTGCCCGACCACCCGCCTTTGCCCTTCGCCCATGTCGTGCGAGAATGCGCGCTCTTTATTGTTTCCTTCTCGATGGTTAATCACGCGTCTATGACTGCACACCTAATCGATGGCAAGGCAATCGCCGCCAGCCTGCGCCAGCAGATCGCTCAACGTGTCGTGGAGCGTCGCCAGCAAGGCCTGCGTACGCCGGGCCTGGCGGTGATCCTGGTCGGCACCGACCCCGCCTCCCAAGTCTATGTCTCGCACAAGCGCAAGGACTGCGAAGAGGTCGGCTTCATTTCGCAGGCTTTCGACCTGCCCGCCGAGACCACGCAAGAAGCCCTGACCGAGCTGATCGACCGTCTTAACGACGACCCGGCCGTCGACGGTATTCTGCTGCAGTTGCCGCTACCGGCGCACCTGGAGGCGTCGCTGCTGCTCGAGCGCATTCGCCCTGACAAGGACGTGGACGGCTTCCACCCGTACAACATCGGCCGTCTGGCCCAGCGTATTCCGCTGCTGCGCCCGTGCACACCAAAAGGCATCATGACCCTGCTGGAAAGCACCGGCCAGGATCTGTACGGCATGAACGCCGTCATCGTCGGCGCTTCCAATATCGTTGGCCGCCCAATGGCCATGGAGCTGCTGCTGGCCGGCTGCACCGTGACTGTATGCCACCGCTTTACCAAGGACTTGGCCGGCCATGTCGGCCGCGCCGATCTGGTGGTGGTGGCCGCAGGCAAGCCGGGCCTGGTCAAAGGTGAGTGGATCAAGGAAGGCGCCATCGTGATCGACGTGGGCATCAACCGCCAGGCAGATGGCAAGCTGGTCGGCGATGTGGTCTACGAGACCGCACTGCCCCGCGCCGGCTGGATTACCCCAGTACCGGGCGGGGTTGGGCCAATGACCCGGGCGTGCCTGCTGGAGAACACGCTGTACGCAGCGCAAGAGCTGCACAAGTAAAGCTGGCACATAGCGAAAACGGCACCTCTGGCAGGTGCCGTTTTTTTTTGCCCGGTTTCGAGGGCTCGGGCTTGATGCACCACAAGAAATGGCGAACGCAAGGCGGGATTGGCAGGTAGTTTGCACTGGCCGTATGGGGCGGGCCCAGCCCGAATCAGGTTCAAGGGTATCAGCGGCACGGGAGCGTGCTTGCTCGCATGCCCTGCGCAAACCATGAACGTCACGCTGCGCACCGAACTAGAGCGCGGCAGGCCCAATTGCCCCATAACTGGTCAGACCGGTAAGGCCAAAAACCCTTGCAAAGAACGATTTTTCGCGCTTTTATGGCATCGCGCTGAACAAACCGGTAAGACCACAATAATTAAGTCCTGCGCTCTTTCGCCCCGTGCGGCTACCGAAGCAAGGACACCGATCTGAGACTTCTCCCATGCTCAAATGGTGCTCGCGTTCGATATTCCTGCAAGTCGTGCTTGGCCTTGCCCTCGGCATTGCCTGCGGCCTCAGCTTCCCCGACCTTTCGCTACAACTCAAACCCCTAGGCGACGGCTTCATCAAGCTGATCAAGATGCTCATCGGCCTGATCGTGTTCTGCGTGGTGGTCAGTGGTATCTCGGGCGCGGGCGACCTGAAAAAGGTCGGGCGCATCGGCTTGAAGTCGGTGATCTACTTTGAAGTGCTGACCACCCTGGCGTTGGTGATCGGCCTGGTATTCGCCTTCAGCAGCGGCATCGGCAGCGGCGCCAATATTCACCTGGACCAACTGTCCAGTGCCGATGCCAGCAGCCTGGCCGAGCGCGGTCAACACATCCATGGCGCCGCAGCGTTCTTCATGGACCTGATCCCTACCTCGGTGATCGGCGCCTTCGCCGACAACAACATCCTTCAGGTGCTGCTGTTTTCGGTGCTGTTCGGCAGCGCATTGAACCTGGTGGGCGACTCGGCCGCCGGCATTTCGCGGCTGATCAACGAACTGAGCCATGTGATCTTCCGCATCATGGGCATGATCGTGCGCCTGGCCCCGATCGGTGTATTCGGTGCCATCGCCTTCACCACCAGCAAGTACGGCCTGGAATCGCTGCAGCACCTGGGCGGCCTGGTAGCGCTGTTCTACCTGACCTGTGCAGGCTTCGTGCTGATCGTGCTGGGTACCGTGATGCGCCTGTCGGGCCTGAAACTGCTGCCACTGATCAAGTACCTGCGTGAAGAGCTGACCATCGTGCTGGGCACCGCCTCTTCCGACGCCGTTCTGCCGCAGATCATGCGCAAGCTGGAACACCTGGGCATCGGCAGTTCCACGGTGGGGCTGGTGATTCCCACCGGCTACTCGTTCAACCTGGACGGTTTCTCCATCTACCTGACGCTGGCCATCGTGTTCATCGCCAACGCCACCGGCACACCGCTGGAGATGACTGACCTGCTGACCATTCTGCTGGTGTCGCTGGTAACTTCGAAAGGCGCGCACGGCATCCCTGGCTCGGCGCTGGTGATCCTGGCGGCCACGTTGACTGCCGTACCGGCGATTCCGGTTGTCGGCCTGGTGCTGGTACTTGCGGTGGACTGGTTCATGGGCATCGGCCGGGCACTGACCAACCTGATCGGCAATTGTGTAGCCACCGTGGCGATTGCCCGCTGGGAAAAGGACATCGACCTGGAGCGTGCCAACAACGTACTGGCAGGCAAACCCGGCTTTGCCCCGTTGCCACGCAAACAGCCCAATGCCCACCAGCAGGAATTCTGAGCGAACGTGGCCGGCACTGATGCCGGCCCTTCAAGGAGCGAACCGTGATCAGCTCATCGACCGTCGTCAATTCAGTGGTGGAAAAACTCCGCCAGGCCCTGGCCCGCGGCCAGTGGCGCAGCGGCGACATGCTGCCAGGCCAGCGCGAGCTGGCTGAACAACTGGGCATCAGCCGGCCCAGCCTGCGCGAGGCGGTAACCGTGTTGGAAACCCTGGGCCTGGTGCGCGCGCTGCCGGGCAAGGGTGTACTGGTGCTGGAGGCCGAAGCTGCCGCCCTGGAACCGGGACTGGATACCAGCGCCGCCGCCAGCCTGGCTGACGTACTGGAACTGCGCTACACCCTTGAACCGTTCATCGTCGGCCTGGTGGCACAATCGGCCAACAGCCAGGATGTTGGCCAGTTGCGCCTCACCCTGATGGACATGCGCGAAGCGCTGGAGGCCGATGACAGCGAAGCTGGTGCCAGGGCCTATATCGCTTTCCATGAGGCCCTCTTCGCCCTGACCACCAACCCGATCTTCCAGAGTGTCGTGCAGCAGACCGGCAACGCCCTTAAACAGAGCGCCGACATGCTGCGCAACTCACCGGAGCATCTGGCCGCAAGACTGAAGGAGAACGAGGCAGTGGTACGCGCCATTCGCGAACGCAACAGTGCCCTGGCCAGTGCCCAGATGCGCCAGCACATCCTGGCCGAGGGCTCGCGCATGGGCATCCCGCTGAACATCCCGGATGAACACCTGCATCCATGACCTGAGGAGAGCGACCATGAACGCCGCCCCCCACTTGCCTGCCCTGCTCGCGGCCGGCGAAACCCGCCTGTCGGCCGAGCAAATCTACCCACGGCTGTTCGACGCCATTCTCGAACAGCGCCTGCCCCCCGGCAGCCTGCTGCCCGAGCAGGCGTTGGGCCAGGCGTTTGGGGTCAGCCGTACCGTGATCCGCCGCGTGCTCGGGCGCCTGTGTGACCAGCAAGTGGTGGTGCAGCGCCCGAGCCACACCGCGCACCTGGCAGCCCCCGACCCCGAGCAGGCGCGGCAGGTGCTCAGTGCCCGGCGGCTGGCGGAGACCACCCTGATCACCCTGGCCGCACAGCGCGCCCGCCCTGCGCAGATACGCCAACTGCGCCAGTTGGTTGAACGTGAGCGCCAGCACCATGAAAGTGGCGAGCGTTGCGCGGCGATCCGCCTGGGTGGCGAGTTCCACCTCAAACTGGCGCAAGTGGCGGCCAATACACCCCTGGCACGGTTCCTCAACGGCCTGGTGCCGATGACCTCGCTGATCATTGCCCGCTACGAGTCGCCGTGCTGCGAACATTGTGCGTGGGAAGAACACGCGGCGATCATCGATGCCGTGGAGCAAGGCGATGCCGAGGCGGCATTGGGGCTGATGCACACCCACCTCGACCGGCTGGAAGAGAAACTCGACCTGGCGTAGCCCGCGCGCAAGGGCCAAGCCCGCTCCTGACAGCCATGCACCGGTCCAGCAGCGGGTGTACCAGGCGGTGGCCTGTAGCGCCCGAGTCAAGCCTTGGCCATGGCCGAGGTCGGTAAGCCGAAGATCCGGTCAAACACCCAGTTGTAGGCGAAGGTGTAGCAAGGGATCAGCACAATGAACGCCATGTCCACCAGCAGTGCCTCTACCAGTGTCATGTCCAGCCACCAGGCAATCAGCGGGATCAGATACACCACCAGGGTCAACTGAAAGCCGACCGCATGCGCCACCCGTCGCGCCACGCTGCGGCCGCGCTTGGCCTGGCGGCTTTCCCAGCGCTCGAACAACGTGTTGAAAATCAGGTTCCAGAGCATGGCAATGGTAGTGATCATCACCGCCAATGGCCCGGTATGCGACGCCTGGGTCTCTGACAGATAAGCCAGCCCGAGGGTCGACATGCTCAGCCCTATCAGCTCATAGCACGTCACGTACACCAGTTTGCGCTTCAAACCCTGCACCTGCATTTCCCTCCAATCCCAATAACGAAGGGCGCGATAATGCTTCACCTCGCTTGACAGCAAAAGTCAGCAGCTGTCAGATCTGCTGACAGGAGGCTGCCATGAACTTTTCCAGCGACAACATCCAGCTGTTTCTTGCCGTGCTCGACCGCGGCTCGTTCTCCGCCGCCGCTCGCGCCCTCAAACGGGTACCGTCGGCGGTCAGCATGGCCATTGGCAATCTGGAAGCGGAGCTGGGATACAGCTTGTTCGAACGCGGGCCCCGCGAAGTTCGGCCCACCGCCCGGGCCTTGGCCCTGGAACCGCACGCCAGGCTGATTGCCGAGCAACTCGGGCTGTTGCAAGTCCATGCCTTGGAGCTCTCACAGGGGCTTGAAAGCAGCCTGACGCTGGCGGTGGTGCCGGACATCGATCACCGCCCGTTGCTGGCGGCTATCGCCGACCTCGGTGCGCGCTACCCATTGCTCGATATCGCTTTGCTCAGCGCCCCGCAGGAAGAGGCCCTGCACTTGCTGGACAGCGGCCGCGCCGATCTTTGCGTGGCCTTCGCTGGCCTGCAGGTGGATGCGCGCCGGGGCTTTCAACACATCGGTATGGAAGCCTTGGTAGCCACCCTAGCCCCTGGCCACCCGGCGCTGCGTGAAGCACGCATCCACTACCTCGAAGACCTGACCCGGGTGCGCCAGATCCTCGTGCGTAGCCGTGACCTGCCGCTGGCCGATCCACGCCCGCTGATCGGCGCCACGCACTGGTCGACCGACAGCTTCGACCTGGCCCTGCAGATGGTCGAAGCCGGCCTGGGCTGGGGCGACCTGCCGTTGTCTCGGGTAGCCCCACTGCTGGCAACCGGGCGCCTGGTGCGCCTGGCCTTCCGTAATACGCGCAACGAGTTGCAGCTGCCGGTGCACATCCTGTGGCGCAAACAACAGCCACTGCAGCAAGCGGCGAGGTTACTGATAGAGCAACTGGCCAAGGGCTGAGTGCCGTCTGTCGAAAGGCCTGTAAGAAATTACTGTAAGTACTTCAATGTTTTACCCCGCGAGCCGATATCCCGGTCGATAGGCCCCGCAGAACGTCATAAGCGCGCTGCGTCCTCCCCACATTGGCTCAAGGTCTCGAAACATGAACCTGAAATTTCGCCACAAGATCCTGCTCAGCGCCTGCGGCGTCGTGGTCTTGGCATTCGCCCTGTTCACGCTTTATAACGACTACCTGCAACGCAACACTATCCGCCAGAACATAGAAGCCTCGGTGCAGCAGGCCGGGGCCTTGACCGCAAGCAGCGTGCAAAACTGGATGAGCGGCCGCATCCTGGTCCTGGAAAACCTGGCCCAGGATATCGGCCAGCAGGGTGCCGGCGAGACCCTGGCCGGGTTGATCGAGCAACCCTCCTACACGCGCAACTTCCTGTTCACCTACCTCGGTCAGGCCAACGGCGTGTTCACCCAGCGCCCGGACGCCCAGATGCCTGCCGGCTACGACCCACGGCAACGGCCCTGGTATGCAGCGGCGGCCAATGCCGGGCAAACGGTGCTGACGCCACCGTACCAGGGTGCGGTCGGTGGCCTGATGGTCACTATCGCCACCCCGGTGAAAAGCAAGGCCACGGGGGAAATGATCGGTGTGGTTGGCGGTGACCTGACCCTCGATACCCTGGTGGAGATCATCAACTCGGTGGATTTCGGTGGCCTCGGCCACGCCTTCCTCGCCGATGCCAATGGCCAGGTGATCGTCAGCCCGAACAAAGACCAGGTCATGAAAAACCTGAAGGACATCTACCCCGGCAGCGACCTGCGCGTCGCTGCCGGCATGCAGGATGTCACCCTGAACGGCCAGGACCGGATCATTTCGTTCGCGCCGGTCGCCGGGCTGCCTTCGGCCCAGTGGTACATCGGCTTGTCGATCGACAAGGACAAGGCCTACGCCGCACTCAGCCAGTTCCGCACATCGGCCATCATCGCCATGCTGATTGCCGTGGCGGCCATTGCCGGCCTGCTGGGCCTGCTGATTCCACTACTGATGCGCCCGCTGACCACCATGGGCCGCGCCATGCGCGATATCGCCGAGGGTGAAGGCGACCTGACCCGCCGTCTGGTGGTGCAGAACCAGGACGAATTCGGCGAACTGGCAACGTCGTTCAACCGCTTTGTCGAACGCATTCACGCCTCGATCAGCGAAGTGTCGTCGGCCACCCGCCTGGTGCATGACCTGTCGGAGAAAGTGGTCAGCGCGTCGAATGCGTCGATCAGTGGCTCAGAAGAGCAGAGCATGCGCACCAACAGCGTGGCCGCAGCCATCAATGAGCTGGGCGCCGCGACCCAGGAAATCGCGCGCAACGCCGCAGATGCCTCGCAGCATGCCAGTGGTGCCAGCGAGCAGGCCCACGGTGGCCGGGAAGTGGTGGAAGAAGCGATCAACGCCATGACTGCGCTGTCGCAGCGCATCAGCGAATCGTGCGCACAGATTGAAACGCTCAATGCCAGCACTGATGAAATCGGCAAGATCCTGGACGTGATCAAAGGCATCTCGCAGCAGACCAACTTGCTGGCACTGAACGCTGCGATCGAGGCAGCACGCGCGGGCGAAGCGGGTAGAGGCTTTGCCGTGGTGGCCGACGAGGTGCGCAACCTGGCCCACCGGACCCAGGAATCGGCAGAAGAAATCCACCGCATGATCACCAGCCTGCAAGTCGGTTCACGCGAAGCGGTGCACACCATGAACACCAGCCAGGTGTCCAGCGAGCAAACCGTGCAAGTGGCTAACCAGGCCGGTGAGCGCCTGGCCAGCGTCACCCAGCGTATTGGCGAGATCGACGGCATGAACCAGTCGGTGGCCACCGCTACCGAAGAGCAGACCGCCGTGGTCGAAAGCCTCAACCTGGACATTACCCAAATCAATGCGCTGAACCAGCAAGGGGTAGAGAACCTTAACGAAACCCTGCGCCACTGCGATCAACTGGCGCAGCAGGCCGGCCGGTTGAAGCAATTGGTGGGGAGTTTCCGGATCTGACAACCCGGGGGCGCCCAGCGCCCCCATCCTTACGCGGTTATAACCTAATAACGAACAAGTCTATTTGGCTATAAAAAAATCTATATGCTGGCTGCATCCGATAACGGGCAATGTTGGGCGGTCGAGTAGCGTATGGATGTAGGTTCTTTTGGTTTCACCATTGCGGGACTGGTCGTGGGTTTCATCGTCGGTATGACCGGCGTCGGTGGCGGTTCGCTGATGACCCCGATCCTGTTGTGGTTCGGTATCAACCCGGCGACGGCCGTCGGCACCGATCTGCTCTATGCCGCCATCACCAAGGCCAGTGGCGTCTGGGTACATGCACGCAACAAGAACATCGACTGGAAGATCACCGGCCTGCTCAGCCTCGGCAGCGTGCCTGCGGCCGCATTGACCCTGTGGTTCCTGAGCACCCTGCATACCGACACATCGGCGCTCAATGCCATCATCAAGCAAGGCCTGGCGGTAGTGTTGATCCTCACCGCGCTGGCCATTCTGTTCAAATCGCGGCTGCAGGCTTTCGCCAGCCACCATGCCGGCGATCACTACCACCTCAGCGCAGGTACCCTGAACACCCTCACCGTGCTGACCGGCGTGGTGCTGGGGGTGATGGTGACCCTGACCTCCATCGGCGCCGGCGCCCTGGGTACCGTGGCGTTATTCCTGCTGTACCCGTTTCTGGTCACCCGTCGCCTGGTCGGTACGGAAATCGCCCATGCCGTGCCGCTGACGCTGGTGGCAGGCCTTGGCCATGCCGGCATGGGCAATATGGACTGGTCGCTACTGGGCTACCTGCTGCTGGGTTCTCTGCCGGGCATCTACCTGGGCAGCCACCTGACCGGGCGGATCTCCGACCGCGTGCTGCGTCCGTGCCTGGCCGCCATGCTGTTGTTGATCGGCTACAAGCTGGCGTTCTGAACCTCACCCAGGCGCAGCCGCCACTGCCCGGTATGGCTCAGTTCCAGACGTGACAGCGGCAACACATCGATACGCTGCCCGGCACTCATCGGGCAGCCCAGTACCTGCACCAGCACGGCACGCATGACCTGCGGATGGGTTACCGCCAGCCATTCACCCGGCCTGTCGAAAGCCGCCAGCCAGGCGGCCATCCGCTGGCACAGCGCAGCGAACGACTCCCCGCCATGCACGTTACTGGCTGGCTCCTGCAACCAATCGGCCAACGCTTCCGGCTGCTCGGCCTGCAACTGCTTCAGCGCCATGCCCTGCCAATGCCCGAGGTCGCAATCGGCCAAGGCGGGCTCGACATGCACCGTGCTCGACAACCACGCCGCTGTTTCGCAGGCGCGCCGCTCTGGCGCCGTCAGCAACTGCACCGCTGGCAGGAGAGGCACTGTTGGTTGCGAAAGCGGCAGGATGCCGTCATCAGCGCAGTGCAGGCGCCCGGTCTTCTGGGCCTGAGTCAGGGCATGGCAAATAAGGGTCAAACGGGTAGCTTTCATCAAGTGCCTCGGGTGGCGGGCTGGTGCACAGTGTTTGGCATGCTGCGAGGCAGGCATGCTGAACACTATGCCAGCGCAGGCGCCTGCGCCACCAATGACCAACCGCCACGCCCATCCACCTCCAGCCGGTGAGTATGAAAACCTGCCAGGGTGCTGCGGTGCCCGACACTGAGCAACAGTGCCCCAGGCATTTCCGAGCGCAGCAGCGCATACAGGGCATGCTCGAGCCCCTCATCCATCGCTGAGGTGGACTCATCAAGAAACACCACCTGCGGCCGGTTGAACAGAACCCGGGCAAAAGCCAGGCGCTGCTGCTCGCCCACCGACAGAATATGCGACCAATCGCAGCTGACCTCCAGGCGCTCGGCCAGGTGCCCAAGATTGACCTGGTGCAGTACCTGCTGCATACGCGCCTGATCCTCGGGCTGCCCCACCGCCGGGTAGGCAATGACCGTGCGCAGGTCCCCCAAAGGCAAATAGGGACGCTGCGACAAGAACAGCGCCTGATGGCCCAGTGGGCGCCGCACTTCCCCTTCGGCATAGGGCCACAGGCCAGCCAGGGCGCGTAGCAGGGTGGTCTTGCCGCTGCCTGAAGGCCCCTTGATCAACAGCGCCTGGCCAACTTGCAGACTCAGGTTCAGATCAGTGATCAGGGCGTGTCCATCCGGGCGCAGCACTTTGAGGTCGGCAATCTGCAGCGCATGGGCCTGCTCCGCAGTGAGTACCCGCGGCAATGCCCTTGCCTGCGCGTTTGCATCGAGAAAACCGGTCAGACGGTCCAGCCTAGCCCGGTACTGCGCGAATGCATCGTACGATTCACGAAAGAACGACAGTGCATCCTGCACCTGCCCAAATGCCTGAGACGTTTGCATGATGTCACCCAGCTTGATTGCCCCGCTGAAGAAGCGCGGTGCCTGCAGAATGAACGGGAACACGACTGCCACCTGGCTGACCCCCAGGTTGAAACCACTGAACTTGAGGTTTCGAAATACCAGCGCCCAGGCATTCACGATCAGTGCCGCGAAGCGCCCCAGCAAGGTGCCCCGCTCAACCTCGGCACCTTGGTAGAAAGCGACATTCTCGGCATTCTCACGCAGGCGCATCAGCGCATAGCGGAAGTTGGCGGTGAGCTTTTCGTTGAGGAAGTTCAGGCGAATCAAAGGCTGGCCCAGGTGGAAGGCGATCCAGGTGGCGACGATCACATACAGGTACACGGCAAACACCATCGCCCTGGGAATTTCAACACCGGCCACGGCCAACGGCGCCGACAACCCCCAGAGGATCCCGGTGAACGCCACCAGGGACACCAGCGCACTGACTGCCCCCAAGGCCAAGGACAGAGAGTTGCTGACGAAGGCGTTTACGTCCAGCTCGATACGCTGGTCGGGGTTGTCGACCGGTTCAGCAAGAAATTGTCCACGGTAGTAAGCATCACCGTGCATCCAGTCACGGGTCAGGCGCTCGGTCAACCATACCCGCCAGGTGATGCTGAAGGCCTGGTTCACATAGAAAGAGCACAGCGAGCGCAGCACATGGATGCTGGCCAGCACGGCGAAGACCCCGAGCAGGTACCAGAATGCCCCTTGGTCCAGCCCCTGCAAAGCGCTGTAAAACCCGTTGTACCAGAACGAGAACAGCACATTGAGGCGTACGGAAAACAACGTCAGCACCAGCAGCAACGCAAACACCAGCAGTGGCCGCCAACTGCGTTTGTAACTGAAATAAGGCCCCGCAAGTTGCCAGAACTGGCTGCCCCAGCGGGTGTAGCGTACGGCCAGAATAGCGGCGGCTGTGAAGCCGACAAAGGTGATGAACGAGGCGATTGCCAGCCAACTCAGGCTCTCTTGCAAGGCCTGGTGCCAGTTCATGTCCATGGTGAATGTCCGTGCTGAGTATTTCCGCGAGCGTAGCACTGCCCTATAACGCTTCAGGCATACATGACGTACATTTCATGAAAGCTGGCTGGCACGGGCTTCGCCCGTGTTCGCGGGCACGCCCGCTCCCACAGGGATTGTTGTGAGGCCAGGGGACTTTTTTGGAGCACAAAGACAAAACCCCTACCTGCATGCGCAGATAGGGGTTTTGCGAAATGAATCTTGACGATGACCTACTCTCACATGGGGAAACCCCACACTACCATCGGCGATGCATCGTTTCACTACTGAGTTCGGGATGGGATCAGGTGGTTCCAATGCTCTATGGTCGTCAAGAAATTCTGTAGCCAGAATGTCCAGATGGACAGCCCAGCGAATTCGGATATGTGATGTTTGTGATGCCTTGCGAACTTTCGGTTCATGTCATCTTCACCACCGCAATCTGCGCTAGCAAATTGCTTGGGTGTTATATGGTCAAGCCTCACGGGCAATTAGTATTGGTTAGCTCAACGCCTCACAGCGCTTACACACCCAACCTATCAACGTCGTAGTCTTCGACGGCCCTTTAGGGGATTCAAGATCCCAGTGAGATCTCATCTTGAGGCAAGTTTCCCGCTTAGATGCTTTCAGCGGTTATCTCTTCCGAACATAGCTACCCGGCAATGCCACTGGCGTGACAACCGGAACACCAGAGGTTCGTCCACTCCGGTCCTCTCGTACTAGGAGCAGCCCCTCTCAAATCTCAAACGTCCACGGCAGATAGGGACCGAACTGTCTCACGACGTTCTAAACCCAGCTCGCGTACCACTTTAAATGGCGAACAGCCATACCCTTGGGACCGGCTTCAGCCCCAGGATGTGATGAGCCGACATCGAGGTGCCAAACACCGCCGTCGATATGAACTCTTGGGCGGTATCAGCCTGTTATCCCCGGAGTACCTTTTATCCGTTGAGCGATGGCCCTTCCATACAGAACCACCGGATCACTAAGACCTACTTTCGTACCTGCTCGACGTGTTTGTCTCGCAGTCAAGCGCGCTTTTGCCTTTATACTCTACGACCGATTTCCGACCGGTCTGAGCGCACCTTCGTACTCCTCCGTTACTCTTTGGGAGGAGACCGCCCCAGTCAAACTACCCACCATACACTGTCCTCGATCCGGATAACGGACCTGAGTTAGAACCTCAAAGTTGCCAGGGTGGTATTTCAAGGATGGCTCCATGAGAACTGGCGTCCCCACTTCAAAGCCTCCCACCTATCCTACACAAGCAAATTCAAAGTCCAGTGCAAAGCTATAGTAAAGGTTCACGGGGTCTTTCCGTCTAGCCGCGGATACACTGCATCTTCACAGCGATTTCAATTTCACTGAGTCTCGGGTGGAGACAGCGCCGCCATCGTTACGCCATTCGTGCAGGTCGGAACTTACCCGACAAGGAATTTCGCTACCTTAGGACCGTTATAGTTACGGCCGCCGTTTACCGGGGCTTCGATCAAGAGCTTCGCTTGCGCTAACCCCATCAATTAACCTTCCGGCACCGGGCAGGCGTCACACCCTATACGTCCACTTTCGTGTTTGCAGAGTGCTGTGTTTTTAATAAACAGTCGCAGCGGCCTGGTATCTTCGACCGGCATGAGCTTACGGAGCAAGTCCTTCACCCTCGCCGGCGCACCTTCTCCCGAAGTTACGGTGCCATTTTGCCTAGTTCCTTCACCCGAGTTCTCTCAAGCGCCTTGGTATTCTCTACCTAACCACCTGTGTCGGTTTGGGGTACGGTTCCCAGTTATCTGAAGCTTAGGAGCTTTTCTTGGAAGCATGGTATCAACCACTTCGTCGCCTAAAGGCAACTCGTCATCAGCTCTCGGCCTTGAAATCCCGGATTTGCCTAAGATTCCAGCCTACCACC
>NZ_CP081491.1:3355000-4470000 GCF_028751975.1 Pseudomonas sp. NEEL19
TGTTTGCTCCCCACGCTTTCGCACCTCAGTGTCAGTATCAGTCCAGGTGGTCGCCTTCGCCACTGGTGTTCCTTCCTATATCTACGCATTTCACCGCTACACAGGAAATTCCACCACCCTCTACCGTACTCTAGCTTGCCAGTTTTGGATGCAGTTCCCAGGTTGAGCCCGGGGCTTTCACATCCAACTTAACAAACCACCTACGCGCGCTTTACGCCCAGTAATTCCGATTAACGCTTGCACCCTCTGTATTACCGCGGCTGCTGGCACAGAGTTAGCCGGTGCTTATTCTGTCGGTAACGTCAAAACAGCAAGGTATTAACTTACTGCCCTTCCTCCCAACTTAAAGTGCTTTACAATCCGAAGACCTTCTTCACACACGCGGCATGGCTGGATCAGGCTTTCGCCCATTGTCCAATATTCCCCACTGCTGCCTCCCGTAGGAGTCTGGACCGTGTCTCAGTTCCAGTGTGACTGATCATCCTCTCAGACCAGTTACGGATCGTCGCCTTGGTGAGCCATTACCTCACCAACAAGCTAATCCGACCTAGGCTCATCTGATAGCGCAAGGCCCGAAGGTCCCCTGCTTTCTCCCGTAGGACGTATGCGGTATTAGCGTTCCTTTCGAAACGTTGTCCCCCACTACCAGGCAGATTCCTAGGCATTACTCACCCGTCCGCCGCTGAATCAAGGAGCAAGCTCCCGTCATCCGCTCGACTTGCATGTGTTAGGCCTGCCGCCAGCGTTCAATCTGAGCCATGATCAAACTCTTCAGTTCAATACTGCTTGGGTTTTTAAGAAACCCTAAACTTGGCTCAGCAATCTCAAATGACTATGTGATTTCTCGCATGGTCACTTGTGATGCTGATAATCTTTTTGACTATCAGTCCGTACTCACAAGCACCCACACGAATTGCTTGATTCGATTTGTTAAAGAGCGGTTGGTTAAGAGTGTTTTGTCTCAACCGAGGCGCGCATTCTACGCTTTCCTCATTTGCTGTCAAGCGTTTATTTTGAAGTTTTTTGCGAGAAACTCGTTTAGCTTCAAACACTTGACTCAACACAGTGGCTGGCAATGCCTGCTACCGCGTTGGAATGGTGCGCATTATAGGGCGGCGTTTTTGTAGGTCAACCTTTAATTTCAATAATTTAGGTTTTCCGCAGAATCCCGGCAGCCGAGCAACAGCGTGCTCGGCCTGCACCCTGCCCTGCACGCTAGCCAGCGCTACAAAACCTCTGTAGGGCACCTTGCCCACTACCCAGCTAATTGCGCACTATATTGCTCACCCCTCCCTCTCCAAGGAATGCCGCCCTTAAATGAACACCCAGCCCCGCAGCCTGGCCGCCACCCTCTTCCCGATAGGCTTGCTGCTGATTGCCATGGCATCGATCCAGTCAGGCGCTTCCTTGGCCAAGAGCATGTTCCCCATCGTTGGCGCACAAGGCACCACCACCCTGCGGCTGATCTTCGCCAGCATCATCATGCTGCTGATACTGCGCCCCTGGCGGGTTCGCCTGACCGCCAAAACCCTGCGCAACGTCATCATTTATGGCATGGCCCTGGGCGGCATGAATTTCCTCTTTTATATGGCACTGCAAACGGTGCCCATTGGCATTGCCGTGGCCCTTGAGTTCACCGGTCCGCTAGCCGTGGCGCTGCTGTCGTCGCGTCGACCCACCGACTTCCTTTGGATCGCATTGGCCATTGTTGGCTTGCTGCTCTTGCTGCCAGCCGGCCATGGCGGGCAAGCACTTGACCCTGTGGGCGCAGCCTATGCCCTGGGGGCGGGTGTATGCTGGGCACTGTATATCCTGTTCGGGCAACGCGCCGGCGCCGAGCATGGCATCCAGAGTGCCGCCCTGGGCGTTGTGGTAGCCGCCCTGTTCGTCGCACCTATCGGCATCGCCCATGCCGGCAGCGCACTGCTCACCCCGGCACTGATTCCCGTAGCGCTCGCCGTTGCAGTGCTGTCCACCGCCCTGCCCTACAGCCTGGAGATGGTTGCCCTGACGCGCATTCCGGCGCGCACTTTCGGCACCCTCATGAGCATCGAGCCTGCATTCGGGGCGCTGTCGGGCCTTTTGTTCCTTGGCGAAGTTCTGACAGTCACCCAATGGCTGGCGATCCTGGCGATCATTGCGGCCTCTGTGGGCACCACGCTGTCGATGCGAAAAGAAACCAGCCCACCCATCGCCGCCGACTGATATGAGAAATATTTTCATTTGAGACCGTATTAATGATTGTCGCGATCGGCCCCGCTGATTAAGCTGTCACAGCATCACGATCTTCACGCGCTCTACTGAAGCGAACATTGGCGCTGAGGAAATTCAGGAAGAACCGAAGCGATAACGACAGGGTCTGACATCGGATTCGCCCTGCATATAAGGACAGGAATGAAACGTATTTTTCTCATCCTGGCCATCTTGGCTATTGCTGGATGTGCCGCCACGGCCAAGACCGAGGTCAAGAAGGGCAAAAAGGGCCTGCATATCAATTGCTCCGGCCTTTCATCCTCGTGGGACAAGTGTTACAGCAAGGCGGCAAGCGCTTGCAGCACCCGCGGTTACCGGGTGGTCGCACGGTCTGGTGACAGCGACGAAGAAGACGGTGACTATTTGTTCGGCATCAACCCAGCGGGCTACACCAGCCGCAGCATGATCGTCATCTGCAAATAGCAGCAAGGGCAGCGCATCGGCTGCCCTCTTTGCCGCGCTTTATAGCGGCGCGGTGCGCGCTTCGAGCCAGCCAAGCGCCTCCCCTTTCAACAACGGGGCCAAACGCTCGCGCACGTGGGCATGATAGCCATTGAGCCACTCCAGTTCGCATTGGGTCAGTCGTTCGGGCAGGAGGCAGCGGGTGTCGATCGGGCACAGCGTCAAGGTCTCGAAGTTCAGGAAGTCACCGAAGGCGCTCGTGCCTGCTTCGCGGTTGACCACCAGATTCTCGATGCGTACCCCCCATTGCCCAGGCCTGTAGGTGCCCGGCTCGATCGAGCTGATCATGCCCGGCTGCATGGCCGTATGGGGCGCCGGTGCCGCCTGGTAGGCAATCACTTGCGGCCCCTCATGCACATTGAGGAAATAGCCCACCCCGTGCCCGGTCCCATGCCCGTAGTCGACCTGGTCAGCCCAGATCGGCGCGCGCGCAATGGCATCGAGCAGGGGCGACAGGATGCCACGGGGAAACGTGGCCCGCGACAGGGCGATCATGCCTTTGAGCACGCGGGTGCAGTCTTCCTTCTGCGCGTGGCTGGGAACACCCACCGGCACCATGCGAGTGATGTCAGTAGTCCCCCCCAGGTACTGCCCACCCGAATCGATCAGCAACAGCCCGTTGCCTTCGATGCGTGCATGCGACTGCTCGGTGGCGCGGTAATGCGGCATCGCACCATTGGCATTGAAGGCTGCAATGGTCGAAAAGCTCAGCGACACGAAATTCGCCCGCCGTGCACGTGCGGCACTCAATTGCTCGTCCACGGTCAGCTCGGTGACGACCTCTCGACCAAGGTTGGCTTCCAGCCAGGCGAAGAATTCGCACAATGCCGCCCCGTCTTCCTCCATGACCTGACGGATGTAGGGGAGATCAGCGTCACCCTTGCAGGCCTTGCTCAGGGTGGTGGGGTTCAGCCCCTCGACCAGCTCCATACCCACCGGCAAATTGGCCAACAGGCTGCAGGTGACGCGTGCCGGGTCCAGCAGCAGCCGGCTGCCTGCCGCCACGGCAGCCAGCGCCTGCCCTGCTTCGCTGTAGTCGCGCACTTCGACACCGTCGCTCGCCAGTACCTGGCGCAGGTGCGCATCCACCTTGCCCTGGCCAACGAACAGCATGGCCTGCTGCTGGCTGATCAAGGCGAAGGCCAGAAACACCGGGTTGTATGAGACGTCGCTACCGCGCAGATTGAACAGCCAAGCGATGTCATCGAGGGTGGCAATGAAGTGCCAATCGGCCCCCTTGGCCTGCATGGCCTGGCGCAACTGCGCGAGCTTTTGCGCCAGGCTCGTCGTGGCGTGCGGCTGCAAATGCTGATAGACCGGATTGCCAGGCAGCGCCGGGCGCCCGTCCCACACCTCGCCCAGCAGGTCCTGGTCGGTCACCAGCCGCGCCCCGCGCGCCTTCAGGCGCTCTGCCAATTGCCGCGCCGAGGCCAATGCCATGACGGCACCGTCGACTGCCACGGTGCCGTTGGGCTCAGCGTGCTCTCCCAGCCACTCCAGCGCGCCAGGCTTGCCCGGCGACAGCTTCATCAGCTCGATACCACTGCCGGCCAATTCATGCTCGGCCTGTTCCCAGTAGCGGCTATCGACCCATAGCCCGGCAAACGCCGAGGTCACCACCAGTGTACCCACCGAGCCATGAAACCCCGACAGCCACTGGCGCCCTTGCCAATAGCCGGGCAGGTATTCGGAGAGGTGCGGGTCGGATGAAGGCACCAGCAAGGCATCGATGTGCCTTGCCGCCATGGCCTGGCGCAGACGCATCAGGCGCTGTGGCACGCTGTATTCAAAGGGGGTCTGCACGTTCATGCGCTCTCCTGCGGCTACATCACGGTTGATCCAATAGGCGGATAATGGAGCAGGCGCCAAAGCCCTGCAATCGCCCAGGCGCGAACCGGAACCGTCCTACACAAGGACCGCCGATCAAGTATTGCTGAACTTCCCCAGGGTCACGGCTTCACACACTGTACATTCGCCACACACAGGCAGCAGACCATGCCCAGTGCCTGCCCCGCTAAAACTGCCGTCGTGCTGCTCGACACTCGGGAACATACACCCGAGCATGAGCGGGCCGTGCACCTGAAGCTCGCCGAGGGCCTGGCACGCTTGCTGGGCTGCCCCCATGTGCAGCCCACGCGACTGCCTGTCGCCACCGACAACTACTATTGCATCCCGACCGAAACCCTGACCGACACCGAGCAGGCTGCCAGCCTGGGCATTGTCAGTGAGTCCGATCTATTCGGCGGCTTGGTACCCTGCCCCTACATGGCCACCAAAGCCATTTCCCACCCGCTGCCTGCGGGAGCCTCCGGCCCTGAGGGCTGGACCGATGGCTTCGCCCGCCAGGCCGGCGACGCCTTGCTGCGCGGTTTTACGGTGTTCAGCAAACCCGATGCCCGCCATGCTGCAGGCTTGCTGTTGCGCGCTGGTCCTGTGCGGGTCAAGCCAGTACGGGCCAGAGCAGGCCGCGGGCAACAGGTGATCACAGAACTGGATCAGCTGACCCCTTTGCTGAACGGTATGGACGACCAGCAGTTGGCGGTATGGGGACTGGTGCTGGAAGAAGACCTGAGCCAAGTGCAGACCTTCAGCGTTGGTCAGGTCAGGGTGGCCGGCCTCACCTGCAGCTACCATGGCACCCAGCAACTCACCCGTGACCATCAGGGCTGCGAGGTGTACGGGGGATCTGACCTGATCGTAGTCCGTGGCGACTATCAGGCCCTGTTGCAACGCCCCCTTGAAGACCACCTGCGGCTGGCCGTGAACCAGGCCATGGTCTACGAACAGGCTGCCGAACGGCATTTTCCGGGCTTTGTGGCGTCGCGGCGCAACTACGATATCGCCCGCGGCACCACTGCCTCTGGCCAGCCATGCAGCGGGGTACTCGAACAATCCTGGCGCCTGGGCGGTGCCAGCAGCGCCGAGCTGCTGGCCCTGCAGGCATTTGCCGACGACCCGGCACTGCAGCAGGTACGAGCGTCCACCCATGAAGTGTTCGGCAGCGCCGACCTGCCCGCGGATGCCACCCTTTTCTACCAAGGAAACGACAGTGAACTCGGACAACTCAGTAAATTTGCGCGGATTCGCGAGCATGACCATTCAGAGTGAAACCGTCGAACTGCAGGTCGAGAACGACCGCATCGCCGGGACCTTGGTCAGCCCTGGCAGCAAGATGCCAGGTATTCTCTTCGTCCACGGCTGGGGTGGCAGCCAGCAACGTGACCTGGCTCGCGCCCGACACATCACCGGCCTGGGCTGCGTGTGCATGACCTTCGACCTGCGCGGCCATGAAAAAACCCAAAGCCAGCGCCTGACCGTCACCCGTGAGCAGAACCTGCAAGACCTGCTGGTGGCTTACGACCGCCTGATCAGCCACCCGGCGGTCGACAGCAACGCCATCGCCATCATCGGCAGCAGCTATGGCGGCTACCTGGCCACCTTGCTGACCCGCGAACGCCCGGTGAAATGGCTGGCCCTGCGGGTACCGGCCATGTACTGGGACGAAGAATGGGACAGCCCCAAGCAAGCCCTTGATCGTCAGCGCTTGAACGCCTACCGCCAGCGCCCCCTGGGGCCGGCCGACAACCGCGCCCTGGCCGCCTGCGCCGAGTTCGTCGGTGATGTGCTGCTGGTGGAGTCCGAACAGGACGACTATGTACCGCATAGCACCCTGATGAGCTACCGCTCGGCATTTGTCAGCGCCCACTCCCTGACCCACCGCATGGTCGACGGCGCCGACCACGCGTTATCCAGTGAAGAAAGCCAGAAAGCCTACAGCTCGATTCTGGCGGCATGGATCAGCGAAATGGTCATCGGTGCCCGCCTGGACCGGTACCCACACTACGCACCGTGGTACGCCTGACCCTCCCCTACCTGGCAATGCAGGCCGCCATCGGCGCTGCGCACCAGGCTGCGCAAGGTCTGGTAGGCCGCAAAATTGACACCCCGTGCCTGGTGCCGGCGCAACAGGTCGAGGAAGGGTTCCTCATTGAAATACTCGGCCGCCGCCGACCAGGCCTGGCGTGACTGCCATTGCAGGTACTGCAGCACCCGGCTGCCATCGTCGCTTGCCTGAATGCTGACGCCTTGCAGGCCTTCGCAGCGCGCTGCCAACACTTCGCTGCGCACCACCAGCGCTTGAGCCAACGCCTGCTGGCACGGGCTTGGCACTTCATATTCGATCATCTGGGTGAACCACAGGGCTTGAGGGTTTGCCGACATCGACAGTCTCCTGGCTACGGGCGCATGCAGCGCGATGCCGAGCAGGGTAAAACCTCAAGTTAAGTCAAGGTCAAGCGGTTTGTGCACGCGCCGACCTGGGCTTTGAAGTGACCTTGGTGCACGATGCCTGCGCGACCCTGGCACTGATGTTCGACGGCAAGCAGGTGCCAGCGGCCCAGGTACAGGATGCGACCATGGCAGCGTTGGCCTTCGCCTACGCCAAAGTCGTGAAGACGAGCGAAATGGTGGCCGCACAGGCTTGAGGTGCTCGGGGCGCTTTGCGCCCCATCCCGCCGGCAGATCACTTGCAAACCACCACGGGGCGTCGAACCTGCGGGGCCTCAGATCACCACATTACGCACAAACCGCACCGGCACGGCGCCATCGTTCCGGTAGGCGTACCGGCAATTGCTGGGGAATACCTGGAACTGCCCCACTTGCAAGCGATGTTCCATCCCCTCGATGATCAGGGTAAGTTGCCCTGCGCATACATAGATCTGCTCACTCCAACCCTCGGCATCGGCCTCGCTGGCATAACGCTCGCCCGGCGCCAGCGTCCACTCCCACAGCTCGACCTCGCGCCGCGCCGCGCTGGTGCCCAGCAAAACCGCCCGGCTCTGGGGGTGCTCGCCCGCCCAGGCCAGCTCTTCGATACGCCCTGGATCACGCAGGTCCGGCGCTTGGATCAACGTACTGAAGGCCACCCCCAACGCCTCGGCGATCAAATCCAGGGTGGTCAGGCTGACGTTCTTTTCCCCCGCCTCGATGGCCACCAGCATGCGCCGGCTAACCCCCGAGCGTTCAGCCAGCACCGCCTGGCTCATACCAGCGGCGTTGCGCAGGCTGCGAACATTGAGGCTGACGTGTTGCAGCACCGAAGCACGGTGCGCAGATTCTTTGTGCACTATATTGCTCACCGTTGTGTATTGCGCAGTATACTGCCCACTTTGCGGCGATTGTGCGCCGCCTGACGCCGAGTGTGCAAGACCATGATCCAGCCCAGCAGCAAGCCAACCCCCACCGTTACCTTTCGCCTGAGCAAGGCAGAAGTCGTGCTGGTGTTCATTACCATGTTGTGGGGCGGCACCTTTCTGCTTGTCCATAACGTGATGAGCGTCAGCGGCCCGATGTTCTTCGTCGGCCTGCGCTTTGCGGCAGCGGCGTTGTTCGTGGGCGTGGTGTCAGCGCGGGCGCTGCCTGGGCTTACCTTCACCGAGCTCAAGGCCGGCATGCTGATCGGTGTCACGATCATGCTCGGCTATGGTTTGCAGACCATGGGCCTGCAGACCATCAGCAGCAGCCAGTCGGCGTTCATCACTGCGCTGTATGTGCCGTTCGTGCCCCTGTTGCAGTGGCTGGTACTCGGCCGCCGGCCAGGCCTGATGCCCAGCATCGGCATTTGCCTGGCGTTCGCCGGCCTGATGCTGCTGGCCGGCCCGGAAGGCGGCAGCCTGCATTTCAGTGAAGGCGAAATGGTGACCCTGGTCAGCGCTGTGGCGATCGCTGGCGAGATCATCCTGATCAGCCGCTACGCCGGCCAGGTCGATGTGCGTCGGGTCACCGTTGTCCAGTTGGCGACCGCGTCGGTGTTGGCGTTTTTGATGATCGTCCCGACCCAGGAGCGCATCCCTGACTTTTCCTGGCTGCTGCTGGTCAGCGCTATCGGCCTGGGCGCGATGAGTGCGGTAATTCAGGTGGCGATGAACTGGGCGCAGAAGTCGGTCTCGCCCACCCGGGCAACGCTTATTTATGCTGGTGAGCCGGTGTGGGCTGGTATCGTCGGGCGTATCGCCGGCGAACGGCTCCCCGGCGTGGCGCTGCTGGGCGGCCTGCTGATCGTGATCGCGGTGGTAGTCAGCGAACTCAAGGTACGGCGGCGCAGCGAATGCGCCACAGGGGACGGCGAGCAGGTACCGGGTGAGCGGCAGGCAGGCCTATGAAGCAGCCAACTGCAGCTATGCTTTGTAAAAAACTGTTATAAAAAAATCACTTGTCACAGTCTATTTGTAGGATTCTGCGACAGCTTGCGTGTTGGTGATCACCCCCCCGGCACGTATGATCCTTGCAAACTTCTCCAGAATAGGCCGCTATGTCTTTGATAGTGCTATTGCTTCTGCCGTTCGTGGGCAGTTGCCTGGCAGCCGTGCTGCCGCACAACGCACGAAACGCCGAGTCCATCCTTGCCGGGCTCGTAGCCCTGGTCGGTACCGTCCAGGTAGCACTGCTTTACCCTCAGGTCGCCCACGGGGGCGTGATTCGCGAAGAGTTCCTGTGGCTGCCCAGCCTGGGCCTGAACCTGGTGCTGCGCATGGACGGCTTCGCCTGGCTGTTCTCGCTGCTGGTGCTAGGCATCGGCACGCTGGTCTCGCTGTACGCGCGCTACTACATGTCACCCCAAGACCCGGTGCCGCGCTTCTTCGCCTTTTTCCTGGCGTTCATGGGCGCCATGCTGGGCCTGGTGATCTCCGGCAACCTGATCCAGCTGGTGTTCTTCTGGGAGCTCACCAGCCTGTTCTCTTTCCTGCTTATCGGCTACTGGCACCACCGTGCAGACGCCCGCCGCGGCGCCTACATGGCACTGATGGTAACGGGCGCAGGCGGCCTGTGCCTGCTGGTGGGGGCGCTGCTGCTCGGCCATGTGGTCGGCAGCTACGACCTGGACAAGGTCCTGGCTGCCGGCGACACCATCCGCCAGCACGCGCTGTATCCGGTGCTGCTGCCCCTCATCCTGATCGGCGCCCTGAGCAAGAGCGCCCAGTTCCCCTTCCAATTCTGGCTGCCCCACGCCATGGCTGCGCCAACGCCGGTATCGGCCTACCTGCACTCCGCAACCATGGTCAAGGCCGGGGTATTCCTGCTGGCCCGCCTGTGGCCAGTGCTCTCTGGCAGCGAGGAGTGGTTCTGGATCGTCGGCGGCGCCGGCGCCATCACTCTGTTGCTCGGCGCCTTCGCCGCGATGTTCCAGAATGACCTGAAGGGCCTTCTGGCCTACTCGACCATCAGCCATCTCGGCCTGATTACCCTGCTGCTCGGCCTGAACAGCCCGCTGGCCGCGGTCGCCGCGGTGTTCCACATCCTCAACCATGCCACCTTCAAAGCCTCGCTGTTCATGGCCGCCGGCATCATCGACCACGAAAGCGGCACCCGCGACATCCGCCGCCTCAGTGGCCTGATCCGCCTGGTGCCGTACACCGCCACCCTGGCCATGGTGGCCAGTGCCTCGATGGCTGGCGTGCCCTTGATGAACGGCTTCCTGTCGAAGGAAATGTTCTTCGCTGAAACGGTGTTCATCAGCTCCACCGCCTGGGTCGAAGCCGCCCTGCCAGTAGTCGCCACCCTCGCCGGCACGTTCAGCGTGGCGTATGCGCTGCGCTTTACCGTCGATGTGTTCTTCGGCCCTACGGCCCAGGACCTGCCGCACACCCCGCATGAACCGCCGCGCTGGATGCGTGCACCGGTGGAGCTGCTGGTACTCACCTGCCTGGTCGTGGGCATTTTCCCCGCGCAGTCGGTCGGGCCGCTGCTGGCTGCCGCGGCATTGCCGGTGGTCGGCGGCACCCTGCCGGAATACAGCCTGGCGATCTGGCATGGCTGGAATGCGCCGCTGCTCATGAGCCTGCTCGCCATGAGCGGCGGTATCGTCTTGTACCTCATGTTGCGCAAGCAGCTGCGGCGGGGCCGCTTCCCTTCCCCACCGGTGATCGAGCGGTTCAACGGCAAGCGCCTGTTCGAATACGGCCAGGTGCAGTTGATGCTGCTTGCCCGGCGCATCGAGCGCCTGCTCACCAGCCGGCGTTTGCAGTCGCAGCTGTTCATGCTGGTGGTCGCCGCATTCCTGGCCGGCCTCACGCCCATGCTCTACAGCGGCCTGAGCTGGGGCGAGCGGCCGAAAATTCCCGGGTCCGGGGTATTCGTCGCGCTGTGGCTGATCGCAATCGCCTGCGCCATCGGCGCTGCCTACCAGGCCAAGTACCATCGCCTGGCAGCCCTGACCATGGTCAGCGTCTGCGGCCTGATGACCTGCATCACCTTCGTCTGGTTCTCCGCACCCGACCTGGCCCTGACCCAGCTGGTGGTGGAAGTCGTCACCACCGTGCTTATCCTGCTCGGCTTGCGCTGGTTGCCTCGGCGTATCGAAGGTGTCTCGCCATCGCCCGGCAGCCTGGAGCGTGCGCGCATACGCCGCTTGCGCGACCTGCTGCTGGCGGTACTGGTTGGTGGCGGCATGGCCTTGTTGTCGTATGCCATGCTGACGCGGCCGACACCCAATGACATTTCCTCGTTCTACCTCAGCCGCGCACTGCCGCAGGGCGGTGGCACCAATGTGGTCAACGTCATGCTGGTCGACTTCCGCGGTTTCGACACCCTCGGTGAAATCACCGTGCTGGTGGCCGTGGCGCTGACCGTATTCGCCCTGCTGCGGCGCTTCCGCCCACCCAAGGAGAGCATGCAGTTGCCGGCCCAGCAGCGCCAGCTGGCGCCTGACGTGGTCACCGACCTGATCAACCCGCGGCATGCCACCGATACCGCACTGGGCTTCATGATGGTGCCAGCGGTGCTGGTGCGCCTGCTGCTGCCCATCGCCCTGCTGGTCTCGATGTACCTGTTCATGCGGGGGCACAACCAGCCAGGGGGCGGTTTTGTCGCTGGCCTGGTAATGTCGGTGGCGTTCATCCTGCAGTACATGGTGGCGGGCACCCAATGGGTCGAGGCGCAGATGAGCCTGCGGCCGCTGCGCTGGATGGGCACCGGCCTGCTTTGCGCAACCCTCACCGGGGGCGGCGCCATGCTGCTCGGCTACCCGTTCCTGACCACCCATACCGCCCACCTGCACTTGCCCTTGCTGGGCGACGTGCACGTGGCCAGTGCGCTGTTCTTCGATGTCGGCGTGTACACCGTGGTGGTCGGTTCGACCCTGTTGATCCTCACGGCGCTGGCGCACCAGTCGGTGCGTGCCTACCGCCCGGGTAACCCGGCGAAAACCAACCAAGCAGGAGCCGCCTGATGGAAGAAGTCATTGCAGTCGCCATCGGAGTGTTGGCCGCCTCGGGCGTATGGCTGATCCTGCGCCCGCGTACCTACCAGGTCATCATGGGCCTGTGCCTGCTGTCGTACGGCGTCAACCTGTTCATCTTCAGCATGGGCAGCCTGTTCATTGGCAAAGAGCCAATTATCAAGGACGGCGTGACCCAGGACTTGCTGCATTACACCGACCCGCTGCCGCAAGCCCTGGTGTTGACCGCCATCGTGATCAGCTTTGCCATGACCGCGCTGTTCCTGGTGGTGCTGCTGGCCTCGCGGGGCCTGACCGGGACCGACCACGTCGATGGCCGGGAGCGTGACGAATGAGCGACATGAGTCAACTGATCGTCGCGCCCATCCTGCTACCGTTGGTCACGGCGGCCATGATGCTGCTGCTGGGCGAAAAACACCGCCGCATCAAAGCCCGCCTGAACCTGCTGTCGACCCTCACCGGCCTGGCCATCGCCGTCAGCCTGCTGCTGTGGGTACGCACCCAGGGCCAGGCAGAATCGATCGGCGTGTACCTGCCGGGTAACTGGCCAGCGCCATTCGGTATCGTGCTGGTGCTGGACCACTTGTCTGCGCTGCTGCTGACCCTGACCGGGGTCATCGGTTTCAGTGCCCTGTTGTTTGCCCGCGCCCGCTGGGACAGTGCCGGGGCCAGCTTTCACGCCCTGTTCCAGATCCAGCTGATGGGCCTGTACGGCGCGTTCCTCACAGCCGACCTGTTCAACCTGTTCGTGTTCTTCGAAGTGCTGCTGGCCGCTTCCTACGGCCTGTTGCTGCATGGTTCGGGGCGCGCGCGCGTGCGTGCCGGCCTGCACTACATCGCCATCAACCTGTTTGCCTCGTCGCTCTTCCTGATTGGCGCGGCGATGCTGTACGGCGTGACCGGCACCCTGAACATGGCTGACCTGGCCCTGAAGATTCCCCTGGTGCCAGAAGCTGACCGTGGCCTGCTGCACGCCGGTGCAGCCATCCTGGCCATGGCCTTCCTGGTCAAGGCCGGCATCTGGCCGCTCAACTTCTGGTTGGTACCGGCCTATGCATCGGCCAGTGCGCCGGTGGCTGCGCTGTTCGCCATCATGACCAAGGTCGGCCTGTACGCCGTGTTGCGCCTGTGGACGCTGCTGTTCTCCGGCCAGGCCGGCGCTTCGGCCCATTTCGGCGGCCAATGGCTGGTGTACGGTGGCCTGGTGACCCTGGCGGTGGCCGCAGTGTGCATTCTCGCAGCACAGCGCCTGGAACGCATGGCAGCGCTGAGCATCCTGGTTTCGGCCGGCACCCTGCTCGGCGCGGTCGGCTTTGCCCAGCCCGCGCTGACCGGTGCGGCACTGTTCTATCTGGTCAACTCGACCCTGGCACTGTGCGCCCTGTTCCTGCTCGCCGAGCTGGTCGAACGTTCGCGCTCGGCCAATGAGGCGCCGCTGGACGAAGAAGAAGATGTGATGCCGCCCCCGCTGGAGTCCCTGCACCCCCCCAAAGGTATCAACCTCGATGACGAGCAGAAGGCGGTGATCGGCCAGATCATCCCTTGGACCATGGCTTTCCTGGGCCTGAGTTTCATCGCCTGCGCCTTGCTGATCATCGGCATGCCGCCCCTCTCGGGCTTCGTCGGCAAGCTCAACCTGATCAGCGCCTTGTTCAACCCAAACGGCCTGGGCGGCCCCGTCGAGCAGCCCCTGAGTGCGGCCGGCTGGGGGCTGGTAGCGTTGCTGATACTCTCGGGCATGGCCTCGCTGATCGCCTTCGGCCGGGTTGGCATCCAACGCTTCTGGAAGCCCGAAGAGCGCCCGTCACCCGTACTGCGCCGGTTCGAATGCCTGCCGATCGTCATCTTGCTCGGCCTGTGCATCTTTCTCAGCCTCAAGGCCGAGCCATTGCTGCGCTACACCCAGGACACGGCCGCCAGCCTGCAGGCGCCAGATGCCTATATCGATGCCGTAATGGCCGCCCGGCCGATCCCTGGCCCGACTTCGCCCAGCGCCGAGGTGCTGCCATGAGCCGCATGTTCCCCGCCCCGCTCCTCTCGGTCTCGCTGTTCGGCCTGTGGCTGCTGCTCAACCTCTCGGTCAGCCCCGGTAACCTGCTGCTGGGCGCCGCCCTTGGCGTGCTGGCGCCACTGCTGATGGCCCCCTTGCGGCCGCAGCACGCACACGTCAAGCGGCCGCTGGTCGTCGCCCGGCTTATCGGCCGGGTCGGCGTCGATGTCATCATGTCCAACCTGCTGGTTGCCCGCGGCGTGCTGCGGGCCGGCAAGCAGCCGCCACGCTCGGCGTTCGTGCATATACCGCTGGCCCTGCGCGACCCGCACGGCCTGGCGGCCCTGGCGATGATTACCACGGTGGTGCCTGGCACAGTCTGGTCGGAACTGGCTCTGGACCGCAGCGTATTGCTGCTGCATGTGTTCGACCTGGACGATGAAGCGGCCTTCGTCCAGCACTTCAAGGACACGTATGAACGCCCACTGATGGAGATTTTTCAATGACAGGCCTGCTCGCCAACGCTGTCCTCGCCAGCCTGTTCATTTTCGCCCTGGCCATGGCCCTGGCGCTGTTCAGGCTGTTCCGTGGCCCGTCTGCCCAGGACCGGGTCCTGGCGCTGGACTACCTGTATATCCTGGCCATGCTGACCATGCTGGTGCTGGGTATCCGTTATGCCAGTGACACCTACTTCGAAGGTGCCCTGTTGATTGCGCTGTTCGGCTTCGTCGGCTCGTTTGCCCTGGCCAAGTTCCTGCTGCGCGGTGAGGTGATCGAATGACTGAAACCTTGGTACTGCCATTCTGGCTGGAACTGATCACGGCGGTGCTGCTGATCACCGGCAGCCTGTTCGCCCTGGTAGGTGCAGTGGGCCTGGTGCGCCTGAAAGACTACTTCCAGCGCATGCACCCACCGGCACTGGCCTCGACCATCGGCGCCTGGTGCGTGGCACTGGCCTCGATCATCTATTTTTCGTGGTTGAAGGACGCGGCGGTGCTGCACGCCTGGCTGATCCCCATTCTGCTGTCGATCACTGTGCCGGTGACCACGTTGCTGCTCGCACGGGCAGCGCTGTTCCGCAAGCGGGTGGCGAAAGAGCCAGTGCCTGAAGAGGTCAGCAGCGGCTGCGACAGTGGCAACTGAAGGTCTGCCGCCTCACACCTGGCTCAGGCGCTGCAACTCGCGGCGCACCATGGCGGCGTAAGGGGGCGGGCCGAGCCTGTACAGCTCTGCCGCCACCCAGTTCAACCAGGCCCCTTGCAGTGCCTCGCGCCGGGCCAGCATACGCCGCGCCTCGGCTACGGCAGCCGCATGATGCTGCCGATGAAACTCCGCCCGGCTGGCGGGCGCATCATCAGTTGCAGTCATTCACTGGCCTTGAAGGTGGTCAGCTCGCCCTTGCGCCATTTGGCAACTTTGCCGGTTACCGCCTTCAGCAACTTGCCCAGGCCTTCCTGTATCTGCTGCTGCGCGGCGAATACCAACATGACCCCTTGGCCTTCGCGAAACACGATGCCCTCGCCTTCCGGCACGGAAACGAAAGCGTAATCACCCACGCCATAGACATTCAACTTGATTTCCCGAAAGCGCATTTCCAACTTGCCGCCCTCGCGGCTGGGCAATACGGCAGCGCGGAAATGGTCGCCAACTTTCAGTTCCAGGCGCTGTTTATCGTCTACCACCAACGCACTTTCTGTGTCGATTTCGGCCATGTAGAGGCCTTCGGGATTCTGTTCGGTTACATAAATGAAGCGGCCCTGGAACAGTTGGGCCAATTTACCGCGCAAGTCGCCGAGGGCGAACAACGCATGGGTATCAAGTGTGCTGACTGCCAATGAAGTAATCCTCAACCGGTTACAACCCGCCCTCACCCAAGCTCGGGGAGGCACGGCCCTGTCTTATCGATAGGCGAAAAGAGTAATAAAGCGATATACGAAATGTCTGTGCCCGCCGACGATGCAGCGCGCAGGAAACTTTACTCTGGTTTGCCAGATTCGCCTTCAACCGAAGGCGTTTGGCCCATTCCCGGCACGGGAAACGTGATGCCTGAGATCACTCGCCAGAAAACACGGCCAGGGCGTGAGCCTGCAAGAAGGCAAACCCTGGTGCGCATTACTGTAGGACAAATATGCCCGAAAACACTGAAACCCGTCGAGAGGCAAACAACATTTTCAGGCGGCGAGCCCTTTCTTCAGTTGTTGCTGCCAGGCAGCCTGGCACTCCAACGCTTCCTCGCGCGTGGCAAAAGCGGTACCGCGCCGCTCACCGTTGACCAGCACCACCCAGCAGACACGCCTGCCCAGTGCCTGCATTGTGGCGGGCACACTTGAACCGATCATCACGGCCACATCGACTCGGCTATGCATCATTCCCTCCGGAATTTAAGTAGCACCCTAACGATATAGCCATGATACGCCTGCGCCCAAGGATGAAACAGCGCCGCCCGGTACAGCTGTGTTACGCCTGCAGCAACAAAAACGGGGCGACAACAAACGCAAAAAGCCCCAGGGATCGCTCCGTGGGGCTCGGCACCGCGCGAGGGGTTACACCTGGCGCTGGTGGCGGTCGAGCTGCTCGTGGCGCTCTTGGGCTTCGATGCAGTATTTGGTGGTCGGGCTGATCAGCAGACGCTTCAGGCCGATGGGCTCACCGCTGTCGTCGCACCAGCCGAAGCTTTCGTCGGCAATACGGTCCAGGGCCATTTCCAGCTGAGGCAGCAGGCGCTGGTCGCGGTCGATGGCATTCACCAGCCAGCTGCGCTCTTCTTCGACCGAAGCCACGTCGGCTGGGTCCGACGGCGTGTCCAGGCCTTCGATGGTGGTGCGGCTGAGCTCGATGCGTTCATGGGTTTCGACTTTCATCGCCTGCAGCAGCTCAGTGAAGAAGGCGAGCTGGTCGGCGTTCATGTAGTCATCGGCCGACATGGCCAGCAACTGTTCCTTGGTCATCGATTTCTCTATGAAAAAATGTGCATTTGGGCGATTCAGGTGCCGCCGACGCCTCGGCATCGGCAACGGAATTCTTCAAGCGCCAATCGGCACTCTTTTACAGGGGGCGGCAGTCTAAGGCGCCACGTCGCGTGGAGCAACTGCAAAAGGCTGCGAATTTGCTTTCCGGCACCAGAATCCGCTGGTCGGTGTCGAGCTGGCAGCTGGGGCCAGCGCCCAGATGGGTTGCGCGCCGAGCGGGTCGGAGCCGCCCAGGCGCGAACAGTTGGTCACACACTTCAATCAACGGTCGTTGAACTGTGCCTCACGCTTGGCAATGAAAGCGGCCATGCCTTCTTTCTGGTCCTCGGTGGCGAAAGCCGCGTGGAATACACGGCGTTCAAACCGCACACCCTCGCTGAGGGTAACTTCAAACGCCCGGTTGACGCTTTCCTTCACCATCATGCTCACCGGAATCGACTTGCTGGCGATGGTCGCCGCAACTTTCAGTGCCTCCTCCACTAGGTCGGCCTGCGGCACGATCCGCGCCACCAGCCCGGCCCGCTCCGCCTCTTCAGCGCCCATCAGGCGACCGGTCAGGCACAGCTCCATCGCCTTGGCCTTGCCCACCGCCCGTGTCAGGCGCTGCGTGCCGCCCATGCCCGGCAGTACGCCAAGGTTGATTTCCGGTTGGCCGAATTTGGCATTGTCGGCGGCGAGGATGAAATCGCACATCATCGCCAGCTCACAGCCGCCGCCCAGGGCAAAGCCGGACACCGCAGCAATGATCGGTTTGCGGCGGTTGGCGATACGGTCGGCATCGCTGAACAGGTCATCGACGTAGATCTGCGGGTATTGCAGCTCGGCCATTTCCTTGATGTCGGCACCCGCGGCAAACGCCTTCGCCGAGCCGGTCAGCACCACGCAGCCAATATTGGCATCGCGCTCCAGCTGATCGAGGGCCTGGTTGATTTCGCCGACGATCTGCGCGTTCAGCGCGTTCAGCGCCTGCGGCCGGTTGAGGGTGATCAGGCCGACCTTGCCGTGGATATCCAACAGGATGGTTTCGAATGCCATGCAATCTGCTCCTTCATAGGTTGCGCGCAATGACCATGCGCTGAATGTCGCTGGTGCCTTCGTAAATCTGGCAAACCCGAACGTCGCGGTAAATCCGCTCCAGGGGGAAGTCGCTCAGATAGCCATAACCGCCCAGGGTCTGCAAGGCGTGCGAACAGACCTTTTCGGCCATTTCCGAGGCAAACAGTTTGGCCATTGATGCTTCCACCAGGGCTGGGCGCCCGGCATCGCGTAGCGCAGCGGCGTGCAACACCATCTGCCGGGCCACCGCGATCTGGGTCGCCATATCAGCCAGGCGGAACGCCACCGCCTGGTGCTCGACCAACGCCTTGCCGAAGCTTTGCCGCTCGTTGGCGTACTCACGCGCCACTTCAAACGCGGCCCGGGCCATGCCCACCGCCTGGGAAGCAATACCGATACGGCCACCTTCAAGGTTGGCCAGGGCGATCTTGTAGCCCTCACCCTCGGCACCCAGCCGGTTGGCCACCGGCACCCGCACATTGTCGAAGACGATCTGGCAGGTGTCGGAAGCGTGCTGGCCGAGTTTGTCCTCTACCCGTGCCACCTGGTAGCCGGGTGAATCGGTGGGCACGATGAAGGCGCTGATGCCGCGCTTGCCGGCATCCGGGTCGGTTACGGCAAACACGATCACTACCCCGGCGTTCTGGCCGGAAGTGATGAATTGCTTGCTGCCACTGAGCACGTAATGGTCGCCATCCAGACGGGCGCGGGTCTTCAGGCTGCTGGCGTCAGAACCCGCCTGTGGTTCGGTCAGGGCAAAGGCACCGAGCATCGCGCCGCTGGCCAGCGGCGTCAGGAACTGCGCTTTCTGTTGCTCGCTGCCAAAGTGCAGGATCGGCACGCAGCCCACCGAGTTGTGTACGCTCATGATGGTCGAGCACGCGCCATCACCTGCAGCAATCTCCTCCAGGGCCATGGCATAGGCCACGTAGCCGGTGTCGCTGCCACCCCAGGCTTCCGGCACCAGCATGCCGAACAGGCCCAGCTCGGCCATTTCGTCGATCGCCTCCTTGGGGAAGCGGTGCGCCTTGTCCCACTGCTCTGCAAACGGCTTGAGGCGCTCCTGGGCGAAAGCACGGACCGCGTCGCAAATCTGTTGTTGCTCGTCAGTTACCAGCATGGTTCACCTCAGTACAGGCATTCGACCGCCATGGCCGTGGCTTCGCCACCACCGATGCAGATGGCCGCTATACCCCGGCGCAGGTTGTTCTGGCGCAGGGCCGACAGCAAGGTCACCAGGATGCGTGCCCCGGATGCCCCGATCGGGTGGCCGAGGGCACAGGCGCCACCGTGGATGTTGACCTTGTCATGGGGCAGGTCGAGGTGTTTCATGGCCGCCAGGGTGACCACGGCAAAGGCTTCGTTGACCTCGAACAGGTCGACCTCGGCCAGTTTCCAGCCCGTGCGCACAAGCAGCTTGTCGATAGCACCGATGGGCGCAGTGGGGAACAAGGCCGGGGTATCGGCGAAGGCCGAATGCCCGTGAATCACCGCCAAAGGCTTGAGCCCTCGCTTGGAGGCTTGGGAGCGGCGCATCAGCACCAGCGCCGCAGCCCCATCGGAGATCGAGCTGGCGTTGGCCGCGGTCACCGTACCGCCTTCACGGAAGGCCGGTTTGAGCTGTGCAATCTTGTCCAGCCGCGCCTTTGGCGGCTGTTCGTCGTCCTTGATGATCCGCGTTTGCTTACCCTCGGTGACCTCCACCGGAATGATCTCGGCGGCAAAACGGCCACTCTTGATCGCGTCCTGGGCGCGGGTCAGCGAGGCAATGGCAAACTGGTCCTGGGCCTCGCGGCTGAAGCCGTTGGCCTGGGCACAGTCTTCAGCAAAGGTGCCCATCAGGCGGCCCTTGTCGTAGGCATCTTCCAGGCCATCCATGAACATGTGGTCGATGATCTTGCCATGGCCCATGCGGTAACCACCGCGGGCCTTGTCCAGCAGGTAGGGGGCGTTGGTCATGCTTTCCATACCACCGGCCACCACCACCTCGGCGGTGCCGGCCAGCAGCAGGTCATGGGCCATGATCGCGGCCTGCATGCCCGAACCGCACATCTTGTTCAGGGTGGTGCAGGTGGTGTGCTTGTCCAACCCGGCACCCAGCGCCGCCTGACGCGCCGGGGCCTGGCCCTGGCCGGCCGGCAGGACGCAGCCGAACAGCACCTGCTCGACACTGGCGGCATCGATGCCGGCGCGCTCGACTGCGCCACGGATGGCGGCACTGCCCAGTTGCGGCGCGGTCAGGCTCTTGAGGTCGCCTTGCAGGCCGCCCATGGGCGTGCGCACGGCGCTGACGATCACAATCGGGTCATTGCTGAGGGTCATGGTCATCCTCCTTATTTGGCAGCCATGCGCAACGCACCGTCGAGGCGGATCACCTCACCGTTGAGCATGCTGTTCTCGATGATGTGCCGCGCCAGCGCGGCATACTCCTGCGGGCGGCCCAGGCGTGGCGGGAACGGCACCCCAGCGGCGAGGGAAGCACGTACGTCTTCGCTCATGCCGGCCATCATCGGTGTTTCGAAGATGCCCGGGGCGATCGTCATCACACGGATACCGAAGCGGGCCAGTTCACGGGCTACCGGCAAGGTCAGGCTGGCAATGGCGCCCTTGGACGCGGCATAGGCCGCCTGGCCGATCTGGCCATCATACGCCGCGATGGAGGCGGTGTTGATGATCACGCCACGCTCGCCATCCCCGCCGGCAACGCCTTCAGCCATGGCGGCGGCAGCCAGGCGCAGCAGGTTGAAGCTGCCGACCAGGTTGACGTTGATCACCTTGGCGAAGCTGGCGAGGCCATGCGGCCCCTGTTTGCCCAGCACTTTCTCGGCGCCTACGATACCGGCGCAGTTGATCAGCCCGTGGAGGCTACCGAACGCACTGACGGTTGCATCGACTGCTGCCTGGGCAGCCTGCTCGTCGCTGATGTCAGCCACCGCGAAACGGGCATGCTCGCCCAGTTCACGCGCCTTGGCCTCAACGGCCTGGGCATTGAGGTCAACCAGCATGACCTTGGCACCCGCCTCCACCAGCATCTGCGCAGTGGCAGCGCCCAGCCCGGATGCCGCGCCGCTGACGATGAAGTGTTTGTTCGCTATCTGCATGGTCGGTTTTCCTTTCAGGCGCTGGCAGGTGTTGCCTGCGGCGCTTGTTGTTTGGCGACTTCCTGGTTACGCAGGATGAAGCGTTGCAGCTTGCCGCTCGGGGTCTTGGGCAGGTCGCTGACGAATTCGATTTCGCGGGGGTAGGCGTGCGCGTACAGGCGCTGACGCACATGCTGACGCAATGCCTCTTCAAGTTCGGCATTGCCGTGATAGCCGCTGGCCAACACCACGAACGCCTTGATCAACTCGGTGCGCTCCGGATCCGGCTTGCCGATCACCGCAGCCTCGATCACTGCCGGGTGCTCGATCAACGCGCTTTCCACGTCGAAAGGGCCAACACGGTAACCAGAGGTGGTGATCACATCGTCACTACGCCCGACGAAGCTGATGCTGCCGTTCTGGTTCAACTCGACGGTATCGCCGCTCAGGTAGTACTTGCCGACGAAGGCCTTGGTCGGCAAACCCTGGTAGCCAGCGAACCAGCATAGCGGCGACCGCTCGCGGTCGACCGCGAGAATGCCCGGCTCGCCGGCCGGCAGCTCGCGCCCCTGCTCGTCCAGCACCACGATCCGATGGCCTGGAACGGCGAAGCCGGCCGAGCCCGGGTGCACCGGGTGCTGCAGGCCATGATGGTTGCACAGCACCATGCCCAGTTCGGTCTGCCCGTAGTGGTCGTGGATGGTCACCCCCAATTCGTCGGCAAACCAGCGAATCACTTCCGGGTTCAGCGGCTCACCGGCACTGCTGACAACGCGCAGGCGGCCCTTGATCGGTGCCGCGAAGGCATCGCCGGCCGCGATCAGCAAACGGTAAGCGGTGGGCGACCCGGCCAGGTTGGTGATGCCCAGCGTTTCGATCACCCGCACACAGCTTTCGACACTGAACGGGCCATCGTAGAAGGTGGTGGCATGCCCAAGGGACAGCGGCCCGGTCACGGCGTAATACAAGCCATAGGCCCAGCCGGGGTCGGCCAGGTTCCAGAAGTTGTCTTCGCGGCGCAGATCGATGGCATCGCGCATGTAGCCCTGGAAGGCGACGATGGCGCGCAACGGTACTTCCAGCGGCTTGGCCGGGCCGGTGGTACCGGACGTGAACATCAGCAGGAACGGGTCGTCGCCCGAGCGCATCACAGGCTCGCATTCAGGCGCGGCGCCGGCCAGGCACTGCTGGAAATCCAGTTCGCCACTGCGGGCGTTCACCGTGATGACCGTCGGGCAGGCGTGCACATCGTCCAGCTTGCCCCGGTTGACGCTGTCTGTGACAACGACACGGGCGCGTGACTGTTCAAGACGGTGCTCGATGGCCTTGGGCCCGAAGGCGGTGAACAAGGGCTGGTACACCGCCCCGATACGCCAGGTGGCCAGGATGCTGACCAGCAACTCGGGGGTGCGTGGCAACAGCCCCGCCACCCTGTCGCCCGCCTGCACGCCTTGCGCCTTGAGCACATTGGCGAACCGGGCGGCCAGCATGTGCAATTGCTCGAAGCTGTAGCGGGAAGTGTGGCCATCGCGATCGACATGCAGCAGTGCCACCTTGCCACCGCCTACATGGCGGTCACAGCACTCGACACACGCGTTAAGGGTTTCGAGGTTGCCGTGCAGTGCCCCAGCTACGGTGTTGCCAAGCTCGAACAGGCGAACAGCCTCGGCGTAATCACGCATCATCGGACTCCTGGTTTGTTGTTTTTGGAGTTAACCATCGGTCCGACGATGTTCGCGCCGCGCGTCACCCGCGGCAATGGCCAAAGCTGTCAATCTGGGTGACCGGTTTGGCCGTGCGCAGGCAGTGCAATGCGCTCGCGCGCTACCCTACGACGGGTCAAGCCCTGTTCAGACGTTCCCGGGTCAAGCGCAGGGCCAAGGCTTCCAGCGCCTCCTGGCGGTCGCGCATCAGTGTTCGGGCCTGGGCGTCGTAGGCACCACTGCCCAACTGCTGCATACGCTCTTCCAGCGCCTCCATGGCCTGCTCGAATTGCTGCTGGATCAGGGCGAAGTCCTGTGGGTGTTCGGCGCGCAACACCTCAATCCAGAAGTCCCGCTGGCTGATGTAGCGCGTGATGTCTTCACTCGCCTCCCCTGCCAGCACTGCGTTGCAGGCACGCTCCAGGTCGGCTTCAGAGACCACGGCCAACGCACCGAACAGCATGTACCGTGGCTGGCCGATCAGGTTCAAGCGTTCAGCCAGCCCTGTGCGGTAGGCCAGGCTGACCTCGACTTCCTCTTCGGCATGATCGCCGCGCTGCCAACGGCCATCCGCGTAGCGGCTGTTGATGTCCGCCCTGGCCAGTGCCAGTACGCTGTCAAGGCGGTACAGGCGCCGTGCCAGCAACAGCCGCGCATCACGGGTAGCCACAGGCTCACCGCCCTGGGTGGCATGCAGTACCTGGTACCGGACCTCCAGGTTGCTGAAGCAATTGGCGAGATTGTCGGCGCAGGCACGTGGTTCGTCGGCCAGCGCGAACAAGGCTTCGCGCAGGTCGCGGTCCACCGACAGCGCCTCGACCAAGGTCCACACCCTGGCGCCCAGTTGTTCAGGCGCAAGGCGGAACTCGGCACTCTGGGTCATGCCCACCAGCAGTTCGAAGAATGCATCACTGCCCGGTTCACTGCGCAAGGCCTGCCACTGCTCGCGGCCTAGGGCCTGGTCAGCCTCTGCGCGCGTGCCCAGCCATGCGTGCATGGCCTGCGCTTCTGCACCTTCGCCAAGCATGAGCGGGACGGGCACGATTTCAGGTGCATACAGTTGCTCGCGCAACGCAGTGGGCAGCGCGTTGCCTTCCACGTCCACGACTTGCCTCACCGCGGCCGGGGCGTCGAGCAATGCCTGGGGCAGCTCGGCAATCTGGTTGTCGCGCAGATCGGCATACTCCAGGCGCGCACACCATTGCAGGCCTGAAGGCATGCTGGTCAGCCCGGTACGCCGCAAGCGCAGCCGCTGCAGCCGGTACAGCCCCGATACATCCAGCTGCAGAGCGCCCAGCGGGTTTTCGTTCAGGTCCAGCCGGCGTAAATTGACGCAGCGCAACAACGCAGCCACTTGCCCGGCGCTGGGGCGGATGCGGTTGTTGCGGAGTATCAGCTGGTTCAGCTCGGGCATCCCTTCAAGGCCCTCGGGTAGCTCACGCAGGGCATTGTCGCTCAGGTCGAGCGTGCGCAGGTGCCGGAAGCAGCCTAGGAAACCAGGGGGCAGCGCAGGAACGCGCAAACCTCTCAGCGTCAGTTCCGCCACATGGCCAAAGCTGCTGCCCTGCGGCAATGTCGGCAACTCCCCTACCGCCATGTCAGCCACGTGCAGCCGCAGGCCGACCGGGTTGTTTTGCGCATCGAACACCCGCTCACCTTCCAGCCGCCAGGCACGGAGCAATGCAGAGGCCAACCGCCGGCGCGCATGCCGGGCCGGGCCCATGACGCGGAACATCCAGCGCTGCAGCTCTTCGTTAAGGCGCCGGAATTCCTGTTCCTGCAACAACAGGCTGTCGAAGGGCGAGCCGTCGATCTCCGCCATGATCCCCAGGTAACGCTCGACATCGTCATCACTGAACGACGGGTAAAGCCCACGCAGGCGGTTGCGCAACATCTGCTCGATTGACGATGCGGAAGGTAGCCTGCTGGCGCCGCCGCCGAGCAGGTAACCCAGGCGCCCGTCAGGCAAGCGTCGCATCGAGGTGCCCAGCGCCCGCGCTTCACGCCACCCAAGCAGCTTCAGCAGGTCCGAGGAACGCTCGGGTATCGCGCCTTGCAGGGCCAGGCGCAAGCTGTCGGCAGCAGACCCTCCTGTGGTACCCAGGCGCTGGCGAGACGCGCTCGGCAGGCACGCCGCCAGGACCTCGAACAGCCCAGCGGGTTCTGCCACCTCCCGTTCGGCAGGCAGGCCCTGTTCGTCATACAGGGTAAAGGCCCCGTCGCGCCAGACCATGACCAGCGTCTGCTGGCTGCCCGCCTGGGGCAGCAACCGTTCCTGCAAAGGGCCGAACACTGAGCGGTCCCGCAACTCAAGGTTGAGCATGCTTTGCGCAAACCCCTGCCGACGCAGCAGGGCAAACGCCAGCGCGACCGCATCGGGGTGATAGCTGCAGCGCAGGTAGAACGCCTCGCGCGCCCTTGTCAGGCGGGCCAGTTGCAACGAGGCACGGGCCTGTTGCGCCAAGCCCAGGGGGACCCGGCCGGTGCTTTCCATCTGCGCCCGCATGGCATCGCTGGCGTGGCTCAGCACGTCGAGCGTGTAGGCGTGCGGCAAGCCGGGATAGTCGCGCGCCAGCAGGCTTTGCAAAGTGTCTGCTCCGAGGTGGCAACACGAGAAGTACTCGAACATCCCTTCGCGCAGGCTCTGCGCATGCAACGCGATCTGCGCGAGCTGGGCAGGCAGCGTATCCGCGTCGATATCCAGCTCATGCACGCACCACTGCAACAGCTCGGTATCGTTCACGGTGGTATCGAGCTGCTGGAAAAACGTCTCTATCCTGGCATCCACCGCGAACCGCTCGAGGGTGTCGCGCAGCTGAACCGGAAGGGGCCGCTCCTCAACCAGCAAACCGCGCAGAAAAGCCTCGTCGACATCGGCCACTTTCAGTATCTGCGTCAATCGCTCTGGGGCAAGTGACTGTGCGGCCGGCCACAATCGCGCCAGCAGACGTGCAGTGCCCTGCCACTCCAATGGCCGTTCGGTCACCAGGCGCCAGGCGCGCTCGCCATTGGTTTGCAAGGCTGGCCCGTAAACATCGGGACCCTCCCGGTGCAACAACCGCCAGGTACCGTTGCGATCCTCGCGCACGCTGTACAATGCCTCATCGCAACGCCACCAATGGCCGCTGCCATCGGTCAACAGACCGTTCTCCAGCGTGGTCAATGGCGCTGCTGGCAGCGCCTGGCGGTAAGGGGCCAGGTCATCGTGCCACAAGCGTGCCTGGCCCGCCTCGTTGGTCACCGGGTGCAGTTGCCCGACAAAGGCGCTGTGCAAGGCATAGGCGCCGCCAAGCACAGCGCCGTTGACCGCCAGCGAGGTGGCCACCTGCATCATGTGCTGCAAGGCCTCGTGCTGATGGCCCTGGCTCCAGTCACTGAAACTTTCGAACACCTGCCCCAGCAGTTGCCTTGCCATGTCGGCCATCAACAGCGTGCCGACCACCGGCACGAACAACCCGGCCAGGTTGAGCAACACCTCGCCGACGCCCTCCAGGGCACGCAACCGCTCAGCCGCAGCATCGCTATCGGCCTGTTCGGTGGGCACCGCCAGGTATCGGGCATCGGCCTTGATGCGCTGAATGTGCCAGGCGGCCATCTGCTCGAAGATGGGCGTCGACGTCGAGAGCCTGCGCGGTTGCAGATCAGGCTCGTCGTCTTGCAGGCGTGTGGCGAGCAACGCCTGGTAGCCGGCACGCTCGCTGAGCGCAATCCGCCGTGCAAACGCGCTGCGGTAATGGGGAGCAGCCATTGCCGCGACCAATGCGCGGTTGGCGGTGGGCCAATCAGGGTAGTACTGCAGTGGCCGAGCCTGATCATCCGGCAGGTACAACAGCACCCCCTTGAGCAGCAGCAACCTCCCTGTCCCACCGACGGCAATCGACCACGAGTCGAGCAATTCGATGACCAAGGCGCCGTCCACCCGGCAACCCAGCACCTGCAGCCCGCCCACCCGAACATAATGGCTGCCGGGGTTCGTCGGGGTCTCGCCACGACCCAGTTGGCGCAGCATGCGCACTTCATTGATCTTGAGCTGCCCCTTGAGGGTGGCAATTTCTGTAGCCAGCGCCAGTTCAAGGCGCTTGTCCAAGGCCAGGTCGCGTTCGAAGGCCGCGTTCATGATCGCTGCCAGATGCCCCTGGTAGGCCTTGCCGACATCGGCTTCCCGGCAGGCGGCCACGACCGCGTCGATAGTTGCAGGCAGGGCTTGTTCTTCACGCTCGGGCGCAATGGGCGGCCGTACCAGCGCGGTCTGCTCGAAGAACGACTCCCTGGGCTTGAAGTTCTGTAACAGCTTTTCCAGCGCAGGCACCCTGACGAAGTACGATTCGAACTGGCGGATGCCGCCAAGGTCCACACGCAGGCGCCGGCGCTCTTCACGCCAGGTCAGCCGATCGAGCGGTACAGCAAGGCCCAGGGCGCCGTTCAGGCGCTCCTCGGCAAATGCCATCAGTGGCTGCAGGTGTTCGGTAACGCTGCTGAGTGTGCGCTGGCTGGCAAGGTGCGCATCCAATGCAGACTGCAGCGCAGCAAGGCCAACAGGGCTGGCCTTGCTTAGCCAATCAGGCAAGCGGTTGGCAATGAAGCGCTCTACCGGGTGTTGGAGCCAGGGTTTTACAGGTTGCGAGGGCATGTCAGTGTTCCTTGACGGGGATCATGACCCCCGACTGTGCCGCCTTCCCCAGCGGCGATGGCAGCAGGAAACGATCGCCTGCCGCCAACGCCCGGCAGTCACCCCGAAGCGCGCTCAGTCCTGCTGCCCGACCCCGTGGGCAGGTCCATCGCCTCGCGGGTCAAACGCATCAACAACGCCTCGATCGCCGCCTTGCGCTCTTCCGCCAGCCTGTCGAAATCGCGCAGGTAGGCGCCTTCATTGGCCGCCTCCGCGCTCAGCCCCTCCATGCGGCCCCAGAAAGGCGCTTCCACGGCATTGAACGCTGCTGGTTCTTCGCGCCGCAGGTACTCCTGCCAGAAATCACGTTGCGCGATGAAGCGGGGCAACTGCTCGGTAGCCTCCGCTTCACGCACCGTTGCAGCCGCTGCAGCCAGTTGCTGCCGGCTGACGGCGGCGATGGTCTCGAACTGCATCGTTCTCGGCTGCCCTGGCAGGTCCAGCTCTTCAGCCAGGCCGGTGCGATACGCCAGGCTGACCTCGACTTCATCGACATGCTGCCCTTGCGCCAGGCGCACCTTCACATCCTCTCGGGCCAGGCGCTCCACCTGTTCCAGACGAAACAGCTGCCTCGCCACACGCAAACGGGTGAGCCGTGCGGCCACGGGTTCAGCCTGTTGCAATGACTGGCGCAGATACAAGCGCACTTCCAAGGCACTGAAACAGCTCGCGACGCTGTCGGCACAGGTTCGCGGGTCGGCAGCCAGGTTGAACAGTTCTTCGCGCAACACCGTGTCGTTCTGCATCGCCTCCAGCATGCGCCACACACGCCGCCCCAGGTCATCGGGAATGACCTGATAATCGCGCGTGTCGGTCAGCTCCGTCAGCAACCGGAAGAACGCATCGCTACCTTCTTCACGCTGAACGCCATCCCACCGGGCCTCACTGAAACCCCGCTGCGGCGCCGCGACCAATGCCAGCCAACGCTCGCGTGCGGTGTCGATGGCCAGCAAAGGCTCGTCAACGGCAGCCTCCACTGCCCCCGCGGCAAGCATGCGCTGCCTGACGGCATTCGACAGCGGGTTACCCGATAATTGCACCGCCAGCCGCAACGCCTCAGGCGCTTCCAGCAGCGGCTCTGGCAGTGCACCGATATGGTTGTCGCGCAAATCCGCGAGCTCCAGCAACCGGCAGCGGTGCAACTGCGCAGGTACCGTCTGCAAGTTGGCGCCGCGCATGTGCAGCTCGCGCAGGCGCCCCAAGGTATCCAACTGCAGCGCAATGGCGCCCAGGGGGTTGTGATTCAGATCGAGGACACGCAGGCGCGTCAGGCTGCCGAGGGTTGCAACACCCGCCGCCGTCATGCGGATCTGGTTGCCAGCCAGGCTGAGGTTGGTCAGGTGCGACAGGTGCCTGAGGTCGGCAGGCACCTCGCTCAGGCGATTGCCACTCATGTTCAACCAGCGCAGTTGGGTGAAACAGCGCAGGAAGCTGGCCGGCACATGCTCCACGGCCAGGTCGCTGAGTATCAGTTCAGCAAGATGGTTGAAATCGGTGCCTGCGGGCAGCTCCGGCAGGCTGCGCAAGGGTACGCCCGTCAGGCTCAGGCGCATGCCCTGAGACTCGCCGTGCTGGTCGACGATCCGCTCGCCGATCAGGCGCCAGCTGCGTCGCAGTTCGCCTGCAGCAGATAGCCGCGCCGCCTGGCTGGCACTGTTGCGGGTACCCTCCACCCACCGTGTCAACGCGTCGCTGAACCTGCGGTACTGTTGTTCCTGCAGCAACAGATTGCAGAACGCCGAACCTGGCCGCTCCAGCAGCAGCTCCAGAAAGGTCTCCACTTCCTCTTCATTGAAACCTGGATAGAGGCTTCGAATGCGGGTACGCAACACGCGCTGGCTGAAGTTACCCGCTGTGCCCCTGCCGCTGAGCACGTAGCCGACTCGGCCATCGGGCAGGCGCCGAACAGGGTTTGGCGGCACGCCAACGTCGCTGACACCCAGTAATTTCAACAGCGCACCACGCCCCTGCGGTAGCCAGCGTTGCAGGGCCAGGCGCAGTGCACTGCGCGCCTGGTCGCCCTGCCAACCCAGGCGTTGCCTGTCTGCCGTGGGCAGGCAGGCCAGCAGCGCTTCGTAGAATTCAAGCGGCCGCTGCGCGCTGGCCTGTAGCTCGGTACCGGCCACGTCATACAGGCGGTAGTGGCCCTCCTGCCGGACCATCACCACGTTGGCGGCGGTTTGTTCCGGCCCAGGCAGCTGCGCCAGCCTACGCCCCGCAAGCGACCCCTCACGCAGCTCCACCTGCGCTGTTGCCGGCCACTTGGCATGCTCGCGCAACAGGCAGAACACCAACTCGTCCAGGCCGGGGTGGTGGCTGCCAGCCAGAAACAGCCCTTCACGCATGCGCGTCAGCCTGGCCACTTGCAACAGCTCGCGGGCCTGCTGCGCCACCGCCAACGGCAGGCGCGCCTGCGTGCGCAGGATGACCCGCTGTTCGGTCGAGATATGCCGCAGAACCTCCAACACGTAGGCGTCTGGCAAGCCCGGAAAATCGCGACGTATGAGCCAGGCCTGGGCGTCTGCCTCCAGATAGCGGCCGCCCAGGTAGTCCAACAACCGGGAACGCAGGCTTTCCGCATGCCGGGTAACCTGCACCACCTGCTCATCCCGCGGTAGCGCTTGCAGGCCAAGGGCGTCCAGGCACCATTGCCACAACTGATCGTCCGCACTGCCCACCTGGGCGAAGAAACGCTCCATTCTTTCACCTGCAGCAAAGCGCTCCAACGTGTCACGTAACGCGACCGGCACCGGTCGCTTCTCCACCAGCAAACCGCGCAAGTGCTCCTCGGATACGTCGGCAACCCTGAGCACCTGCGCAACCCGCGCCGAGCCCAATGATGATGATGCAGGCCACAGGCGCTGCAGCAGCCTCTGGGCGCCTTGCCATTCCAGCGGCCGTTCGCTGGCCAGTTGCCAGGAGGCTTCAGCGTTCCACTCCAGGGCAGGGCCGAAGGCCGTATCATCGGTGACGTCCTGCAAGCGCCAAGGGCCATGCTCACCCTGCGCCCGTACCCGCCAGTAGCTACCGTCGTGGTACCACCAGTGCCGAACCCCATCGCTCAGCAGGCCATTTTCCAGTTCGCGCAGCGTTCCGCTCGGCCGCCCGCTCTGGTAACGCGTCAGGTCGTTCGACCAAAGCCGTTGCTGCCCTGCATCGTTGGTGACGGGCTCCAGCCCATCGACAAAAGTGCTGCGTACGAAGCCACGCGCCACCACCGTGGCGCCGCCGGCAACCGCCGCCGTTACCGCCAGGTTCTCCGCCACCCCCAGCAAATGCTCGATAGCCTCATGCTGATGGCCCAGGCTCCAGTGCCTGGCCCCTTCGTAAACCTCCGACAAGGTCTGCACGACCATGTCGGCAAGCAGCAATGCCCCAACCGTCGGCACGAACAACCCCGCCAGGTTGAGCAGTGCCAGCCCTGCCGACGCCAACGCGTGCTCACGTGCCAGCGTCTGGCTGGAATCGGCATCAGCGGTGGGCACCGCCAGGAACCGCGCATCCTCGCGAATCCGTTGCAACTGCTGTACCGCCAGGCCTTCGAACTGCCCCTGCGGCAGGTTGGCGAAGGTCGGCTCCAGATCAGGTTCATCATCGGCCAGCCGCTTGGCCAGGGTGGCGACGAACCCTGCCCGCTCATGTAATGCAATGCGTTCCAGCAGCGCTGCATACCGAGCGGGATCCTTGAACATCTCGACCAGCTCGAAGTTCACCACACGCCAGGAAACCAAGTGCCGGAAGGCAGAGTGGGCATCGTCCGACAGCACCAGTTGCACACTGCCGGCATACCGCTGGTTGTCGTTGGCAACCTCAACCACCAGTGCCCCGTGCACCGTGCAACCCAGCACCTGCAACGGGCCGCAGCGCACGGTGCGGCCGTTTGAAAGGGCAGTTCTGCGGCCTGCCACTATATCGCGCACTATCTGTACATCCTCTGCCGGCAGAAGCCCGCGGGTGGCGGCTATCTCCAGTTGCAAGGCCAGGGTTCGGCGCAGGCTGGTGGCCAGTGTTTGCTCAAAGGCAGGGGTAAACAACCGGGCCAGGTGTTCCTGATAGCGTGCGCCCACATCGGTACTGCGGCAGGCCTCTACAATCCGTGCTGCATCATCGAGGGCCACCCGTTCCGGCACGTCGGTAGCGGGGTCTGCGGGGTATACCAGTGCCGTCTCTAGATAAAAGGATTCGCCGCTGGCAAAGTTTTGCATCAACCTCTGCAACGCCGGCACCCTCACGAAGTAGGACTCATCCGTGGGCAATTTTCCTGGCTCGACCTTGAACCTGCGCCGCTGCTCGCGCCATTCCAAGCGGTCAAGATCCAGCAGCGCGCCGCCCTCCCGGTAAAGGCCCTGGGTCAGCAAGCGGCGGGCAAACGCATCGATCGGCTGCAACTGCCGGAGTACAGCCGACATTTCAGCCTGGCTTTTGAGGTAGGCGCTATAGGCATCGCGCAGCGCCATGATTTGTGAGGCGCTGGCCCGCCTCAACCAATCAGGCAGTATCTGGCTGATGAAATCATCCGTCGCGCGTTCGAGCTTGGGGTGCAGGGGTGCCTGTGGCATGAAGGGGTGCTCCTTTGGCTGGAAACCCCCGACGCTGACGCATTGGCGCTGTGTGCAGCAGACGGAATCAGTTGCCAGCGTGGCGAGCCTGGACCACCGCGCGGTATTGCCCCGGGTTGCAGCCGAACCACTTGCGAAAGGCCTTGTAGAACGAACTGGCATCGGCAAAACCCAGCCGTTCGGCAATTTCGCCCATGGCTGGCTCGGCGCCGACCAGCCAGGTGGTGGCAAGCTCGCGCCGCACACTGTCCTTGAGCCCCTGGTAGGTCTGCCCCTCTTCGGCCAGGCGCCTGCGCAGCGTAGAAGCAGACAGGCACAGCGTTTGCGCCAGGTGCTCCAGCGCTGGCCATTGTGCAGGTGCCTGGCGCAGCAGATCGGTACGAATGCGCCGCGCCAGGCTGGACGGGTCACGGTAACGCACCAGGATGTTGGCGGGCGCTTCGGCAAGAAAACGCTGCAATTCCTGCTCGCTGCGCCGCACTGCCAGGCCTAGGCAATCGGCGGGGATGATCATGCGCGTACGCGGGCGGCCGAACTGCAGGCTTTCGGAAAACATCACCCGGTAATCATCACAGAACGGTGGCTCGGCGCAGCGCAGGTCGATCGCCAGGATGGGGATGCGCCGCCCGGCCAGCCAGCAGGCCACGCCATGCACGATCATCCAGAAGGTGAAGTAGGTGAAGGCACGGCGCGGCTCCGCGCGCGGTTCGTTGATAACGATCTCGGCCAGGCCCGGTTGGCGCACCAGGCACGGCTGCAGGTCTTCGAGCATCAGTGCCAGAAAGCCCAGGGCCGTTTCCAGGCCTTGCCCCAGGGTTGGCTGAGCCATGCTCGCACGGCACATGAACGCCAGGCTGCCAGTGCGCAGCCCGCGAGGGTCCATGGCAAAGAACTCGTCATTGCAGCGCCGGGCCAGCAAGCGCCACAGGCGCGCATAGGATTGCGCGGCAACGCGCGCCTCGGGCAGCTCGAGGCAACTGGCATCGATGCCGGCACGCGCCAGCAGGGCGGCATTGGCTTCGCCCGGTGGGCAGGTCTGCATCAGCGCCTCACGCACCAGTTGCATGGAGATCGTATCTTTCGTGCTCATCGGTTGTTCCGGGCCCAGTCACCGGCCATCTTAGGCCGCTGGCGCGAAAACACCAGCCCTTGGGCACACCGCGCAACTGCCATCGCCGGGCGTCACTGCGGCAATTGCACCTGCGGCTTTGCCTCGGCGAAGATCGCCCAGCTGGACATGAACAGCGCCGCGATCAACGGCCCGATAACGAAGCCGTTGAGCCCGAACACCGTCAACCCACCCAATGTGGATACCAGGATCAGGTAGTCCGGCATGCGCGTGTCCTTGCCTACCAGAATCGGCCGGAGCAGGTTATCCACCAGGCCGATCACCAGCACCCCGAACGCGGTCAGGATGATGCCCGGCAATATCGCCCCGGTCAGCAGGAAGTAGACGGCCACGGGTGCCCAGACAATGCCCGCGCCCACCGCGGGCAGCAGCGACAGCAACGCCATCAGCACCCCCCAGACCAGGGCACTGGGAATATCCAGCACCCAGAAGATGAAGCCACCCAACGCACCTTGGGTCACGGCCACCAGCACGTTGCCCTTGACCGTGGCCCGCACCACCCGGTTGAACTTCAGTTGCAAGCGGCGTTTCTGGTGCTCGGGCAGCGGCACGGCCAGGCGCACACGGCGGGCCACATCGGCGCCTTCACGCAGGAAGAAGAACAGCAGGTACATCATGATGCCAAAGCCGATCAGGAACTCGAACGTACCCTGGCCAAAGCTGAAGGCCTGGCTGGCCAGCACCTGGCTGCCCTGGGTCGCCCACTTGGTGATCTTGTCGCGCAAACCATCGAGGTTGCCCACGCCCAGGTGGTCCAGCCCGTTTTGCGCGAACGCCGGCAGCATGTCCTTGCCCCGTTCGACGTAACCGGCAATGTCCAGCTGCCCGCTTTCGATCCGTTGGTACAGGGTCGCGCCTTCCTGCACCAGCAGCAGGCTGGTGATGATCACCGGCAGCACCGCCACCAGCAGGCAGATCATGGTCGTGGTGATCGCTGCCAGGTTGCGCCGGCGACCAAAACGCATCACCAGGTTGCGCTGCAGCGGGGCAAACAGGATAGCCAGCACAACCGCCCAGAATATCGCGCCGTAGTACGGCAGCAGGATCCACACGAATGCGATGGTCACCAGCGCCAGGAGTACCGCGAGGGCTTTGTTCTGTAGGGCAGTTTCGTTCATTGCAGGTCCTCGAATGGCGTATGCGATATTAGTTCGCGCCGCTTGGCCAAAAGTGCCGCTACATCCGTTGATATATATCAAAACATGCACCAGCCCCGTGCCTTAGCATCCGCGCCCTTTGCCCCGGTGCGCACCATGACCCTGATCAGCAAGCCCGAACTCCTGGCCCCTGCCGGCACCCTCAAGACCATGCGCTATGCCTTTGCCTATGGCGCCGACGCGGTCTATGCCGGCCAGCCGCGCTACAGCTTGCGGGTGCGCAACAACGAGTTCGACCACACCAACCTGGCACTGGGCATTGCCCAGGCCCACGCGCTGGGCAAGCGCTTCTACGTCGTGGTCAACATCGCCCCGCACAACGCCAAGCTGAAGACATTCCTCAAGGACCTGGCACCGGTGATCGCCATGGCGCCGGACGCGCTGATCATGTCCGACCCCGGCTTGATCATGCTGGTGCGCCAGCATTTTCCGGACATGCCGGTGCACCTGTCGGTACAGGCCAACACGGTAAACTGGGCCAGCGTGCAGTTCTGGCAAGGCATGGGCCTTGGCCGGGTGATCCTGTCACGCGAGTTGTCACTGGAAGAAATCGGCGAAATCCGCCAACAGGTGCCGGGCATGGAGCTGGAAGTGTTCGTGCATGGCGCCCTGTGCATGGCCTACTCCGGCCGCTGCCTGTTGTCGGGTTACCTTAACAAGCGTGATGCCAACCAGGGCACCTGCACCAACGCCTGCCGCTGGAAGTACGATGCCACACCCGCCACCGAGAACGCCGTGGGCGACATCGTTCGCCAAGTGCAGCCCACCCTGGGCCTGGGCGCCCCTACCGACCAGGTGTTCCTGCTGCAGGAGAGCAACCGGCCCGGTAGCGAAATGCCGGCGTTCGAAGATGAGCACGGTACCTACATCATGAATGCCAAGGACCTGCGCGCCATCCAGCACGTGGAACGCCTGGTCGGCATGGGCGTGCATTCGCTGAAGATCGAGGGCCGCACCAAGTCGCATTTCTACTGCGCCCGCACCGTGCAGGCGTACCGCCAGGCAATCGATGACGCAGTGGCCGGGCGCCCCTTCGACCGCGCGCTGATGGACAACCTGGAGTCGCTGGCACAACGGGGCTACACCGAAGGTTTTCTGCGCCGCCACGTGCACGACGAGTACCAGAACTACCAGCGTGGCAACTCGGTGTCCGAGCGCCAGCAGTTCGTTGGCGAGCTGACCGGGGTGCGCGTCGACGGCCTGGCCGAGGTCAAGGTGAAGAACCGCTTCAGGGTGGGCGACCACCTCGAGCTGATGACCCCGCGCGGCAACTACCATTTCGACTTGCAGCGCCTGTGCAACGGTCAGCGGCAGGCCATCGAGGTAGCGCCGGGTGATGGCCACGTGGTCTACCTGCCGATTCCGGAACAGGTCGCCCTCGACCACGCGTTGCTGATGCGTGACCTTGCCCCCGAAGCAGCCACCCGCTGAGAATCCTGTACTATGGACCGGTTTGCTCTGAAGGAGTGTTGCGACATGCTGCGTAAACATCTGTTGACCCTGGGCCTGCTGGCCATGAGCGGCCTGGCCCAGGCTGGCGACACCATCGACGTGTACCGCGACCCCAACTGCGGCTGCTGCAAGGCCTGGATCAGCCACCTGCGCGATAACGGTTTCACCGTCAACGACCATGTCGAACCGAACATGAGCGCGGTCAAGCAGCGCCTGGGCGTGGCCCCACGCCTGGCTTCGTGCCATACCGGGGTGATCGACGGCAAGTTCGTCGAAGGCCACGTGCCGGCCGAACAGGTACGCCTGTTGAGCCAGCGCAACGACCTCAAGGGCCTGGCCGTGCCGGGCATGCCGATGGGCTCACCGGGCATGGAAATGGGCGACCACAAGGATGCCTACCAGGTGATCGGGGTGACCCAGGGCGGCCGGGACACCGTGGTCGCCAACTACTGATGCTCGGCCTGTGGGCGCTGTTTTTCAGTGCCTTTGGCGCCGCCACCCTGCTGCCGCTGCAATCGGAAGCCGTGCTGGTCGGGCTGTTGCTGGGCCAGCCCGAGGCCTGGGCCACCCTGCTGCTGGTCGCCACCTTGGGCAACGTGCTCGGTTCGGTGGTGAACTGGCTGTTGGGCCGGGCCATCGAGCACCTGCGCGACAAGCGCTGGTTCCCCTTCAGCACCGCGCAGTTGGCGCGTGCGCAGCAGCGCTACCAGCGCTGGGGCCAATGGTCGCTGCTGCTCAGCTGGATGCCGGTGATTGGCGACCCCTTGACGCTGATTGCCGGGATCATGCGCGAACCGTTCTGGCGCTTCCTGCTGCTGGTGAGCGTGGCCAAAGCAGGGCGCTATGCAGTGCTCACCATGATCACCCTGGGCTGGTTTCACGCTCGGTAACACCTTTCGCCCTCCCCTCGGTCCATGGGCTGTTACAGTGCTTTTTTCCTACAAGCTTCTACAGGGAGTTCCCCCATGCTGCGCGCAACAGCTCTGGCCTTGGCGTGCCTGGCCGGCGGTTCGGCCGTCGCTGCCGAATCGCCCACCTTCGGCCCCCAACTCGAAGGTTTCCGCTACCCGCATCCGCTCCAGCATTTCGACTTCAAGTCCCAGGGCCAGGCCCTGCAGATGGGCTACATGGACGTGCCTGCACAAGGCCAGGCCAACGGCCACAGCGTGGTGTTGATGCACGGCAAGAACTTCTGCGCCGCCACCTGGGAAACCACCATCGAGGCGCTGAGCAAGGCCGGCTACCGAGTGATCGCCGTCGACCAGGTCGGCTTCTGCACGTCCAGCAAACCGGCGCACTATCAGTACAGCTTCCAGCAGTTGGCAGACAATACCCATGCCTTGCTGGAGCGCCTGGGAGTCAAGCGTGCCAGCGTGCTCGGCCACTCCACCGGGGGCATGCTCGCCACCCGTTACGCGCTGATGTACCCGCAACAGGTCGAGCGGCTGGCGATGGTCAACCCGATCGGCCTGGAAGACTGGAAGGCGCTTGGCGTGCCCTACCGTACCGTGGACCAGTGGTATGCCCGCGAGCTGAAGCTCAATGCCGAGGGTGTACGCGAGTATGAGCGCAAAACGTATTACGCGGGCCGCTGGAAGCCGGAATACGAGCGCTGGGTGCAGATGCTGGTGGGGCTCAACCAGGGCCCCGGGCATGAAGCGGTGGCATGGAACTCGGCATTGATCTACGACATGATCTTCACCCAGCCGGTGTACCACGAGTTCAAGGACCTGCAGATGCCCACCTTGCTATTGATCGGCGACAAGGACAGCACGGCGATCGGCAGTGATATCGCGCCGCCGCAGGTCAAGGCCAGGCTGGGCAAGTATGCCGAACTGGGGCCGCAGGTGACCAAGCTGATCCCCAAGGGTGAGCTGATCACATTCGAAGGCATGGGGCACGCGCCGCAGATCGAAGAGCCGGTCAGGTTCAACCGCACGCTGATCGAATGGTTGGGGCGCTGAGCGGCTGTCGGGCTTAGCCCCCTCCAAACCGCTGCAGTTGCATCTCCCGTAGCCGGCTCAGGGTGCGTTGAAAAGGGAACGCCAGGTACCCCTGGGTGTAGAGGGCATCCAGCGGTACGTGCGCTTCCAGGTACAATGCCACCCGGCGGTCATAACACTCGTCGACCAGGGCAATGAACCGGCGCACCGCGTCGTCGTTGGGCGACAAGGCGGGTAGCTGGCGATCGCCCGCCGCTACCCGCAGCGCCGCATCCTCGGTGCCACGGGCAATGCGCCCCGCCCGCTGTTCACCGCCCAGCGCCGGCACTGCCGATAACAGAATGGCTGCAAAACGGTCGCACAGAGCCATGAAATCCACGGCTGCCAGGGGTTGCTCGCACAGGTCGGCAAAACGGCACCAGATGGCGTGGTCATTGCGGCGCACCACCTGGACTTGCCGGGTGCCGATCGGCAACGGCCGGTCGGTGCCGCCATCGTCGGGGCCAAGCTGGCGGAACACCTCGCCCAGCCGGCTGGCCTGCCCCGCCTCTACCACCCAGTAGCGCTGCTGCGCTGCGCCGGGGTGCAGGCGGTGATCCTGGCCGCCAGCCACCGGCAGCACCTGCATGTGGAGCTGGATTGCGGCGATAGCCGGCAGGAAGCGCTCGCGGTTGAAACCGTCGCGGTACAGTTGCTCGGGTGGCTGATTGGACGTGGCGACAACCACCACGCCCTCGTCGAACAGCACCTGGAACAGCCGGCCAAGAATGATCGCATCGCCAATGTCATTGACGAACAGTTCGTCGAAGCACAACACCCGAATCTGGCCGGCGAGCTCCCGGGCCAGCGCTTGCAATGGGTCGGCAGTGCCGTTCAGCTGAAACAGGCGCTGGTGCACCCAAGCCATGAAATGGTGGAAATGCTGGCGTCGGCTGGGCACGGTCAGGCAGCGATGGAACTGGTCCATCAGCCAGGTCTTGCCACGGCCGACCGGCCCCCATAGGTAAATACCCTGGGCCGGGCGGCCCTGTTCAAGGGCCTGAAAACAGCCCTGCAAGGCGTCAACGGCGCGCGCCTGGGCAGGGTCGGCGACATAGCCCTGGGTCGCCAGGGCTTGCTGGTAAAGGAATTGCGGGGTCATGGCCATGCCGCATTCTACACGGCCAAGGGCGCGCCAGGTTCAGGGCTCCTTGCTCAGGCCGACCTTGAGCAGCGCGCCATCCTTGTCATCGGTGAGTACGTACACATACCCATCCGGCCCCACCCGTACATCGCGGATGCGCGCTTTCAGATCACCGAGCAGGCGCTCTTCATGCACCACCTTGTCACCCTTCAATTGCAAGCGGATCAGTTCCTGCGTGGCCAGCGCACCAATGAACAGGTTGTGGTCCCACGCCTTGAAGGTGGGGCTGTCATAGAACGCCATCCCGCTGATGCCCGGCGACTTCTCCCAGACATGGTGTGGGTCGACCATACCCTTGACATGCTTGCCCTTGGCCTCGGGAATCGGCATCAGCGAATAATTGATGCCATGGGTGGCGACCGGCCAACCGTAGTTCTTGCCGGCCTCGGGAATGTTGATTTCATCACCACCGCGCGGGCCGTGTTCGTGGGTCCACAGCTTGCCAGTCCAGGGGTTGAGCGCAGCACCTTGCTGGTTGCGGTGGCCATACGACCAGATTTCCGGCCGCACATTGTCCCTGCCGACAAACGGGTTGTCCTTGGGCACCTTGCCATCCGGCCAGATTCGCACGACCTTGCCCTGCAGTTTGTCCAGGTCCTGCGCGGTAGCGCGCTGGTTGTTCTCGCCCAGGGCGATGAACAGGTAGCCATCGCGGTCGAACACAAGCCGCGAGCCGAAATGGTTACCCACCGACAGCTTGGGCCGCTGGCGGAAGATCACGTTGAAGTTCTCCAGCCGGGCGCGGTCTTCGGACAATTGCCCGCGGCCGACCGCCGTGCCGGCCTTGCCGTCACTGCCCTCCTCGGCGAAGGACAGGTAGACCGTGCGGTCTTTGGCAAAGTCTGGCGACAACGCCACATCCAGCAGGCCACCCTGGCCCTCGGCCCACACTTTCGGCACGCCATTGATGGGCGGGCCGACCTTGCCCTCGGCGTTGACCAGGCGCAGGTTGCCGGCACGCTCGGTGACCAGCATGTCCTTGCCACCCGGCAGGAAAGCCAGTGCCCATGGGTTGCGCAGGCCATCGGCCACGGTGCTGACGGTCAGGCTGCCTTCTTCACTGGGAAACTGCTGTTCGGACGCGGCCTGGGCCAGCAGGGGCAGCAGCGCAGCGGCGGTCAGGGTGGCTAGCCAGGGTGCTCGGAGCATGCACAATTCCTTTCAAGTGGGCTTATGGCGCACGCGGGTTGTCGCGCGCTGGCCGGGACGGTTCCAGGTTCGGGGTTTGCTGCTGGCGACGCAGGTTGTCGCCATTGCCGATGCCGCGGTTGTCCAGCGTGGGCACACGCTGTTGCGGCTCGGTAGACGGGCCGCGCACCGGCGGGGTGGCCGGCAGGCTGCCTTGGCGGCTGTTGGGGTTGGCGCGCTGAATCGGGCTGTTGTACGGGTTGCGGTAGTCGGCAGCGAGCTGCAACGGTGGCTGCGGAGCCGCGTGCACGGGCAGGCACAAGGCCAGGCCAAGGGCCAGCGTGGGCAATGTCGGACTCATGCTTCACCTCCTGTACGAAAACGCGGCGCCTGCTGGCTTTGATAGCCTGAGGCGCCAGGGGTTCGCGGCCAGATGTGTGAAAGCAGGTGGAGTTGCATCCTGATGTTTCAGCAGGCGCAGCGGAGGCCGCTGGCGCCCCCCCCCCCCTCATTGGCCGGTATCGACCTTGTGCCGGGCGGCATACAGGCACAGCATCTCCATCGCCAGGGTTGCCCCGGCCAGGGCGGTGATGTCGGCATGGTCGTAAGCCGGTGCCACTTCCACCAAGTCCATGCCTACCAGGTTAATGCCACGCAGCCCGCCGAGAATCTCCAGTGCCTGCACCGTGCTCAAGCCACCACACACCGGCGTGCCGGTGCCAGGCGCATAGGCCGGGTCCAGGCAGTCGATATCGAAGGTCAGGTACACCGGGCGCTCGCCCACGCGCTGGCGAATCTCCGCAATGACCGCCTCGGTGCCTTGCCGGTGCACCTGTCGGGCGTCCAGGATGGCGAAGCCCTGGCTGTCGTCGTTAGTGGTCCGCAGGCCGATCTGCACCGAGTGGGCGGGGTCGACCAGGCCTTCACGGGCGGCATGCCAGAACATGGTGCCATGGTCGATGCGTTTGCCCTCCTCGTCCGGCCAGGTGTCGCTGTGCGCATCGAAATGCACCAGCGCCAGCGGGCCATGGTGGCGGGCATGGGCCTTCAACAGTGGGTAGCTGATGAAATGGTCGCCGCCCAGGGTGAGCATCGCGCAGCCGGCTTGAAGAATGCGTTCGGCATGGGCTTCGATGCTGCCGGGTACCGACTGCGGCGTACCGCTGTCGAAGGCGCAGTCGCCATAGTCGATCACCGCCAGGTGGTCGAAGGGGTCGAACGCCCAGGGCCAGTGGCGGGCCCACGCCTGCTGCACCGAGGCGGCACGAATGGCCCTGGGGCCGAAGCGTGCGCCGGGCCGGTTGCTGGTGGCGGTATCGAACGGTACCCCGCTGACCACCACATCCACCCCACGCAGGTCGCGGCTGTAGCGGCGGCGAGCAAAACTGGTGATGCCGGCATAGGTACTTTCGGCGGCAGTGCCATACAGGCTGTCGCGGGTAATGGCCTGGTCGTTGTTCAAGGCTTGCTCCACGGTCGGGCTCCTCGGTCTGCAGGGTTATTGGCGGCTGCGAAAGGCAGTCCACAGGCGGTTGCGCTGGCGCAGGTCGGCCAGGGCCATGCTGCGGTCGGCGAACAGCCGCTGACGAACTTCGGCCGGTGGGTAGATATCCGGGTCGGTGCGCACGGCTTCATCCACCAGCGGCGTGGCGGCCTGGTTGGCGTTGGCGAAAAACAACGTGTTGGTCAGCGCCGCCACCGACTCGGGCTCGAGCATGAAGGCAATGAACGCCCGCGCCGCCTCCGGGTGAGGTGCATCCTTGGGGATGGCCAGGTTGTCTTGCCACACCAGCGTGCCCTCGCGGGGGATGCGGTAGATCAGCTCGAACGGCTTGCCGGCACGCCGGGCCTGGTCGGCGGCCATGGCGGCATCGCCGTTGTAGGTCAGCGCCAGGCACACGCTGCCGTTGGCCAGGTCGCTGATCTGCCGGCCATTGGCAACGTAGCTGATCGACGGCTGCAATTGGCCCAGCAGCTTCTGGGCAGCTGCCAGGTCATCCTTGCTCTGGCTGTACGGGTCCTTGCCCAGGTAGTTCAGGGCCACGCCGATCACTTCCTGCGGCGAGTCCGGCATGGCAATACCGCAGTCTTTCAGACGGCTGGCGTACTCGGGCTTGAACAGCAGGTCGAGGCTGTCCAGCGGTACCTCGCCCAGGCGCTGGCGCACCGCCTGTACGTTCACCCCCAGGCCCAGCGTGCCCCAGGTGTAAGGCACCGCGTAACGGTTACCGGGGTCGGCCGCGGCGAGCTTGGCCAGCAGGTCGCGGTCGAGGTTGGCATAGCCGGGCATGGCCTGGGCCTGCAACGGCTGCAGGGCATTGGCCTTCAGCGCCCGCGCCAGCACCGTGGCGGACGGCACGACAACGTCGTATCCGCTGCCCCCGGTAAGCAGCTTGGTTTCCAGCACTTCGGTGGTATCGAAGGTGTCGTAGCGGGCCTTGTAGCCGGTCTCCTGCTCGAAGCGCTGGAGGGTCTGCGGGGCGACATAGTCCGCCCAGCTGTAAAGGTTCACGACTTTCTCTTCGGCTTGCAGCGGCAAGGCCAGTACCAGCGACAATAGGCACAACGATGAACGCATGACAGACACCTCGGCAAATGGGTGGATGCCGCGAGCATGTCAGCCGGGTTACATTGAAGAAATGGCAAGTTTGCAAAGCTGACATTCATCAGGAGCAATGCAATGCTCGGACAAGTGCATGACCCCGACCTGCACCTGCTGCGGCTGTTCGTCACTGTAGCCGAGGCCGGTGGTTTCAGCGCTGCACAGGGGCTGCTGGGCTTGAGCCAGCCCACCATCAGCCAACGCATGGCCCAGCTGGAAACACGCCTGGGCTACCGCCTGTGCAGCCGGGGCAAGGGTGGTTTCCGGCTGACCGAGAAAGGCCGGATGCTGTTGGAAGCCACGCGCGCGCTGCTGCTGAACATCGAGCAGTTCCGCCAGCAGGCCAACGGTGTTGCCGGGCGACTGCTGGGCACCGTGCGCATCGGCCTGGCGGAAAACCAGGACAAGCAGGTGAGCCTCAAGCTGGCGGCGGCGATCGCGGCATTTCGCCGCCGCGTCGAGTCGGTGCAACTGGAACTGATCAGTGCGCCACCGGCGGAGCTGGAGCGGTTGTTGCTGGAGCAGCGGCTGGACTACGCCATCAGCTATTTTTCCGGTAAACAGGCAGCGTTTGACTACCAGCCCTTGTTCGAGGAACGGCAGCGGCTGTATTGCGGCAAAGGGCATCCCTTGTTCGGCGTGCCGCAGGTACACCGCCAGCGTTTGCTGGAGCAGGACCAGGTGCGCCACCCGTACCGTTTCATCGAAGGCGACGAGCCGTTCCAGAGCAGGCACGGCATGGCGGTGGCAGAACAGATCGAGAGCGTGCTGACGTTCATTCTGTCGGGCAGGCACATTGGTTATCTGCCGTGTCACAGCGCCCTGGCGTGGGAGGCCGAAGGGCAGCTGTGGGCGCTGGACCCGGGGCTGGATTTTGTCGTGCCGTTTACCCTGGCCCGGCACCGTGCGCAGGTGGCCGGCGAGGCACAGCAGGCATTTGCCGAAGATGTATTGGCGGCCTTCGCCTGAAAGCCAAGCACGGTGCCTGTAGGAGCGGCCTTGCGTCGCGAAGGGCCGCAAAGCGGCCCCGGCAACCAATACTGAATGCTCAACCCAAAGGGCCCCAGGCACCCCTGCCATGCGCCCAGGCTCAGTAAGCCAAGCTCCAGGTCAGCGTATAGGTGCGCCCGCGCCCCTGGTAGTCATACAGGTACGCCGGCCCGTAGGTCGGCGAATAGAACAGCGTCGCGCGCTGCCCCCAGACCGTACTGTACTGCTTGTCCAGCAGGTTCTGGATACCCGCGCTGAAAGTGCCGAAACCGGTGTCCTGGCTGGCCAGCAGGTCGAAGGTGGTGTAGCCGTCGATCTCATGGTCGGCGTCGTCCTTCAGGCTGAAAGCGTGGTTGGCCTGCAGCCGCGCGCTGCGGCCGTCACCCTTCCAGCCAACGAAACCGGTGGCCTTCGACAACGACGCATAGCGGGCATCGCGTTTGATCCAGCCGCCGTCGACCGCCTCTTCCTCGGAGCGGGTCAGGTGCAGCGTGCCGCCCGCTTCCCAACCACTCTGGAAGTGGCGGGTCAATGCCCCTTCAAAGCCGAAGTCACGGCTCTTCTGCTCTTCGACATTGATGGTCAGCGTTTGCGAGTCGACGTTGATGATCTTGTCCGACCAGATGTAGTACAGCGCTGCCTGGGCGTCCCAGTCCAGGTCGGCATAGCGCCAGCCCAGCTCCACCTGACGGCTCTTGATCCCGGCCAGGGGGTTGTCTGCCACGTTCAGGCCCGGCTTGCCGTAGTACTTGGCCGGGTCTGGCAGGTCGAAGCCTTCGCCATAGTTGGCCCACGCCTGATGGCCATTCTTGAAGTCGTAAATGGCGCCGACGTTGAACAGGTTGACCTGGTAATCGTTGCTGCCGCCGGGCACGCCCTTGAAGTCGCTGACATCCACGTCCATCTGCTGGCGCCGGGCGCCGCCAGACAAGGTCAGGTTGTCGGTGGCGCGCCAGTCCAGCTGCCCATACAGCGAAACGCCATCTACCCGATAGCTCGGGTAACGTGCGGCCTTGCTCTCCTTCTCCAGGTCCAGGCCACCGGATTCGGACGAGGTCTGTGCGTTGAAGGTGGTCTGCTCGGCACTGAAGCGCTCGCGGTCCAGGTCCACGCCATAGGTCAGCTTGAGCGTGTCCCATTGCTTGGCGAACAACCCCTTGAGGCTGGAAACCTCGAAGTTCTGCTGCGAGGCAGCAAAGTAAACCCCCCGCGAGCCTGTAGGGGTGGCCCGGTTGTAGTACGGGAACGGGTAGAAGTTGTCGTCTTCCTTGCGGTACGACGCTTGCAGGTAGAAGTCCTGGCCGAGCACGTCGCTGTGGTGGTAGTTGGCGTTGAGCAGCAGGCGCCGGGTGCGCGGCTCCAGGCCGGCTGAATAACCGCTGCGCAGCTCGGCATCTTCCAGGTCGGAGGGCGCGTTGTAGTTCAGGTTGGGGAAGTAGATACCGGTGCTGCCGTGGTTGCCCGAGTCGTAATACTGGGCTAGCAGGTCAAGGCTTTGCTGCTCGTTCAACTGCATGCCCAAGCTGCCGAGCACATCGACCGTGCGGTTGTACTGCAGGTCGGTCTGGGTGTTGTCGATGAATATCTGCTCGCCGGCCCCGTCGTAGAACGCTTCGTTCTGCTCGCCGGAGATACCCAGGCGGGCATTGACCCGCTCGTTGCCGCCGCTGATCGACTGGGCAAAGCGGGTGGCCAGATCGTCGCTGTTGTTGAAGCCGCTGCTGGCACCCAACTGGGTCTCGAAACGGGCCGGCCCGGGTTCGCCCTTCTTGGTGACGATGTTGATGATACCGCCGGTGGCGCCCCCGCCGTAGATGGCGCTGGCACCAGACAGCACTTCGACGCGCTCGACATTGAACGGCGAAATGCTGTCGAACTGGCGTGACAGCCCCCGCGAGCTGTTCTGGCTGACCCCGTCGATCATCACCAGCACATTGCGCCCACGCATGTTCTGGCCGTAGTTGGTGCGCCCTTCCGGTGCCAGGTCCAGGCCCGGCACCAGCTTGCCGATGGCTTCCTTCAGGCTGACGCCACTGTCGATCTGTTCGCGCAGTTGCTGTTGGTCGACCACCCACACGGTCCCGGGGATTTCGCTGATTGCCGTACTGGTACGCGAAGCCACACTGACTTCGATCGGCTTGAGGTTGACCGCCTGCGGCGCAGCCTCGGCCTTGCGCAGGGTCACCGTGCGGGCATCGCTGAATTGCCAGCGCATGCCACTACCGGCCAGCAATTGTTGCAGCGCCTGCTCGACACTGTAGCTGCCGCGCAGGGCCGGGCCGGCCAGGCCGGCGACATCGCCGGTGGTGTACAGCAAGTGCAGGCCGGCCTGGTCGGCAAACGAGGTCAGGGCTTGATCCAGCGGCTGCGCAGGCAGGTCGAGCTGAACCTGCCTGGCCTGCAGCTGGGCGTTTTCGGCGGTGGTCGAAGCAGCCGCATGCAGCGGGCCAGTCAGCATGGCCAGGGCACTGCAAGACAACAGAGCATGGTGAAGTGAACCGCGGCGGCGGGGCAAAGGCTTGGGCATCAGAGACACGTAGGCGCTTCCTGACAAGTCGTAAATGAGAATGAGTTGCTGATCAGTCCCACTACGACGATCTGGCTTGCAGGAACTTGCAGTGGCCACTGCAAATTTTTTCTGCGCTGGCCGCTCAATGCACCACGGCCAACCAAGGCAGGTAGGTCACCTTCAGCCCATACCGCTGCTCCAGGGTGCGCAACAGCGCCTGCGGCTCATCCAGGTCGAAGACCCCACTCACCTCCATCGCCGCCAGGTTGCTGTCGGACAGCACGATGCGCCCGTGCCGGTAACGCTCCAGCTCTTCCAGCACCTGCCCCAACGGCTTGCCATTGAAGATCAGCTTGCCGCGCTGCCAGGCCAACTGGGCACCGGCATCCGCCGCTACTGCCAACGGCTGCTCGCCGACCTTGGCCTCGCCACGTGCCAGTACCACGTGCCCATCACGGCGCACGCTGAAGGTGGCGGCACGGCCCTGCACCGCCGCACCGGCCGTGTCCACCACGAACGGCCGGGCATCATCGGCCATTTCGAACAGTGCCTCACCTGCAGCCAGCACCACGCGCCGCTCATGCTCGCTGAATACCACACGCAAGGCGCTGGCACTGTTCAGGGTGACCCGCGTGCCATCGGCCAACGTCACGACCTGCCGCTCACCCACGCCAGTGTGGTAATCGGCCAACAACACCGGCGCCTGCTGCCAGGCGACCAGGGCAGTGACCAGCAATACCCCGCAGGCTGCTACGCCCGCCTGCTGCAGCCACCGGCGGCAATGGCGCAGGGCCTGGCCAATGTACTTGGCCACCATGCTTTCCGACACGCCAAGGCATTGCGCGACCTGCTTCTGGGTCAGGCCGTCTACGCGGTTCAGCAACAAGGCCTGGCGGGCCTTGCAGGGCAACTGCAACAGCGCCTGATCGAGCAGCTGCAGGCGCTCACGCGCCAGCAACACCGCCTCGGGCGCTGGCGCTGGGCAGGCTAGCTCGCCTGCCCCGTCGCAATCATCGTGGCTGGCCGCGATGCGTTGCTCGCGGCGCAGGGCGTCGATGGCCAGGTTACCCGCCACGCGGAAGATGAAACTGCGCGCGTGCAGCACCGGCAACGCCTGCTCGTCGATGTTCACCAGCTTGAGGTAGGTTTCCTGCGCGACGTCGGCGGCACGCTGGCGGTCGCTCATGCGCCGGGTCAGGAACTGCAGCAAGTCGTCGTAGTGCTCCTGGAAACTCGCCAGCAGGCCCGACACAGGTGAAGTCAGCATGGGTTTGGGAACGACCAGTAAGAGAAGTTATCGACTGTTAATGAGAAACAGTATCTTTCATCTGACCCAACACTTTCAACGCCGGCGCGTATTTGCCACACTGACGGCTCGTTCACTTAGGCAAGGTCGTACCCATGGTTGCCCGACTGCACCGCTACACCCGCCTGCTCATCGCCCTGTGCCTGACCAGCAGCCTGGCGGCCTGCGCGCTCCTGCAGCCACGCGACCCGCTGAACATCAGCGTGATCGGCATAGAACCGCTGCCGGGGCAGGAACTGGAGCTGCGCATGGCCGTGAAAATGCGGGTGCAGAACCCCAACGAAGAGGCAATCGACTACAACGGCATCGCCCTCGACCTGGAGGTGAACGGCCAGCCACTGGCTGCCGGGGTCAGTGACCAGCAGGGGCACATTGGCCGCTACGACGAGGCGGTGATCGTGGTGCCGGTGAGCATCACGGCGTTCTCTTTCCTGCGCCAGGCCTACGGGCTGGGCCAGGTGGGTACCCTGCAGGGCCTGCCCTACAAGCTACGCGGCAAGCTGGCCAGCGGGCCACTGGGCACCGTGCGATTCACCGACGAGGGCAAGCTGGACCTGCCTAAAGGGACCACCTGGTAAACAGCGGGCGCTCAGCGGTTGGCGCTGGCTGCTGCCATCAGCTTGTTGACTTCGCTGCGGACCATGCTGGCGTATTCGGGCGGCGACATGCCCTCCAGCTCAGCGCGTACCCACTCGGCCCATTTGCCTTTGCGCCGTGGCTTCTCGGCGATCAGCCGCGCGGCTTCGCCCTTGGCCTTGCCCAGGTTGGTCTGCCACATTTCGAACAGCCGGGCCTTCTCTGCCTCGATCTGCGCCCGTTCCTCGAAGCTCATGTTGGCCAGATTGAAACTCATGCATCACCTGCTAGACGGTAAATGGCGGCTATCTTACACCAACGCGCCAACCTCACGCCGACGCAACTTTTCCGGCGCGCAAGTATCCATTGTTCAAACCACCCATCGACGAGGACACTTTCATGGCCCGGAAAAAAGCCACGCTGGCCGACAGCGATCAAATCAAGGACCAGGTCTTCAGTGAGTTGCAGGCGCTGATCGAAGAATCGGAGAAGCTGCTCAACGACAGCGCTGCCCTGGTTGGCGAAGAAGCTGACAGCCTGCGCGCGCAGGTCAGCCTGAAGCTGAAACAGGCACGCCAGGCCGCCGCAAACATGCGTGACAAGGCGCAGCCCATGGTCAACGCCACGCAGGACTACATCGGTGGCCACCCGTGGCAAACCGTGGCCATTTCCGCCGGCCTCGGCCTGGTGGTGGGCCTGCTGCTGGGCCGGCGCAACTGACCGGGCAGCCGCGCCGGCGGCACGCTTCAGGCGGCTTGCGCCAGCGGAATCCCGCTGTGGAAGCGCAGCTCCTGGTCGGGTGACTGGATAAGCTCCGCTTCCGCCGCGCGCACCAGTTCTATGCGGCGGGCAATGTCCGCCGCATCCCCATAGTGGTGCGCCAGTTTCAGGTAGCCTTGGTAATGGCGCGCCTCGCTTTTCAGCAGGCCATGGTAGAAACGGCCCAGCTCTTCATCCAGGTGCGGCACCAACGCGGCAAAGCGCTCGCAGCTGCGCGCTTCGATGAACGCCCCGACCACCAGCGTATCCACCAGCTTGACCGGCTCATGGGCGCGCACCAGCCGGCGCAGCCCCGATGCGTAGCGCCCCGCCGACACCGGCCGCAGCGGTACGCCACGGCGTTTCATCAGGCGCAGCACCTGCTCGTGGTGCACCAGTTCCTCGCGCGCCAGGCGCGACATCATGTTGATCAGGTCAAGGTGGGTGTTGTACTTGGCGATCAGGCTCAGGGCAGTGCTGGCGGCCTTGAATTCGCAGTTTTTGTGGTCGATCAGCAAGGTTTCCTGGTCGGCCAGTGCTGCTTCGATCCAGGCGTCTGGCGTCGGGCAGCCCAGGAAGGCATCGATTTCGGGGGTCAGGGACATGAGCATGCAACCACACGGAACAGGCAGGGCTGGCGATTATACCGGCGGTGGCGGTCGGCGCCAGTGGCTATGCTTGATGTGTATCAAGCACCCGCGCGGGCAGCGGGGACTATAGTCAGGCATTGGTCGCCCCCTTTGAGTGGAGTTAATGCCCATGCAAGCCATCCGCAGCATTCTCGTGGTGCTCGACCCCGAACACGCCCACAGCCGGGCACTGACCCGGGCCAAGCTGATTGCAGGCGTCACCGGCGCGCGCCTGCACCTGCTGATGTGCGACAAACGGCATGACCACAGCGCGCTGTTGAGCGTGCTGAGCCGCCAACTGCACGACGACGGTTATGACAATGTCTCCCACGAAGAGGCCTGGCGCGGCAACCTGCACGACACCATCATCTTCGTGCAGCAGGCCGAAGGCTGTGAGCTGGTGATCAAGGAACACCGCCCCGACAACCCGCTGAAAAAGGCCCTGCTCACCCCCGGTGACTGGAAACTGCTGCGCCAATGCCCGTGTGCCGTGCTGATGGTCAAGAGCGAGCGGCCGTGGACTGGCGGCAGGATTCTGGCCGCGGTGGACGTTGGCAACCAGGACGAGGATCACCGCCGCCTGCACGCCAGCATCATCGACCATGGCCATGACATCGCCGCGCTGGCCAAGGGCGAGCTGCATGTCATCAGCGCACACCCGTCGCCCATGCTGTCGGCGGCCGACCCGGTCTACCAGTTGAGCGAAACCATCGAGGCACGCTACCGTGAAGCGTGCGAGGCGTTCCAGGCCAAGTACGACATCAGCGAGGAACGCCTGCACGTGGCTGAAGGACCGGCAGATGTGCTTATCCCCCATACCGAGCAGCGGTTGGATGCGGTGGTGACCGTGATCGGTACGGTGTGCCGCACAGGGATTACCGGGGCGTTGATTGGCAATACTGCAGAGGTGGTACTCGATGAGCTGAAGGGCGACGTGCTGGTGCTCAAGCTTGAAGAAACCAGCACCAAGCTGGCCGAACGGGTCCGGGGTTGACGCCCCCTGCAGGCGCGCCACGGGGGCGCGCCTGCACAAGGGCGCAGGTAGCCGTCAGCCCAATGCTTCACGCACCTTCGGGTCCAGCCCCTCCCCGTCGTTGGCTGCAATCCACTCCAGCAGCTGCCTGCGCATGGCCGGCGTCCAGAAGCTTTGCAGATGCTGGCGTACCCCTTGCACGGCCAGCGCTCGGTTAGGCTCGCTGTCGAAATAATGGGCAATCTGGTTGGCCATCTTGACCAGGCTGGCGCTGCTCATTGGCGTACCTCGGCTTTCTCCGCTGTGCGGCGCTCCTGCAGCAGGCGCCGCTGTTCATCACTGAAGTCCTGATAGCGCTGCTGCCATTGCGAAGGCTGGAACACTTTGACCACCTCCACCGCCGTGACCTTGTACTCAGGGCAGTTGGTAGCCCAGTCGGAGTTGTCGGTGGTGATCACGTTGGCCCCCGACTCGGGGAAGTGGAACGTGGTGTACACCACTCCCGCGGCCACCCGCGCACTGACCTTGGCGCGCAGCACCGTCTGCCCGGCACGGCTGCCAATGCCGACCCAGTCGCCGTCCTGGATACCCCGGCTTTCGGCATCGGTGGGGTGGATTTCCAGGCGGTCGGCGTCGTGCCAGGCCACGTTGCCGGTGCGCCGCGTCTGCGCGCCGACGTTGTACTGGCTGAGGATGCGCCCGGTGGTCAGCAACAACGGGTAACGGCTGTTGACCTTTTCGTCAGTCGGCACATAGCCGGTGAGCATGAAGCGGCCCTTGCCCCGCACGAACTGGTCGATGTGCATGGTTGGCGTGCCATCCGGCGCGGCCTCGTTGCAGGGCCATTGCAGGCTGCCATGGCGTTCGATTTCGGCGTAGCTGACCCGGCGGAAGGTCGGGGTCAGGCGGGCGATTTCATCCATGATCTCGGACGGGTGGCGGTAGTGCATCGGGTAGCCCAGGGCGTCGGCCAGGGCGATGGTAGCTTCCCAGTCAGCCTTGCCCGCGAGCGGTTCCATGACTTTGCGCACCCGTGAAATTCGCCGCTCGGCGTTGGTGAAGGTGCCGTCTTTTTCCAGGAACGAACTGCCCGGCAGGAACACGTGGGCGAACTTGGCGGTTTCGTTGAGGAAGATGTCCTGTACCACCACGCACTCCATCGCGAGCAAGGCGGCGGTAACGTGCTGGGTGTTGGGGTCACTTTGGGCAATGTCTTCACCCTGGCAGTACAGCGCCTTGAAGCTGCCGTCCAGCGCTGCCTCGAACATGTTGGGAATACGCAGGCCCGGGTCGGGCTGCAAGGTCACGCCCCAGGCCTGCTCGAACTCTTCACGCACCGCCTGGTTGGAAATATGCCGGTAACCGGGCAACTCATGGGGGAACGAACCCATGTCGCACGAACCCTGCACGTTGTTCTGGCCGCGCAGTGGGTTGACCCCTACCCCCTCACGGCCGATGTTGCCGGTGGCCATGGCCAGGTTGGCGATGGCCATCACCGCGGTGCTGCCCTGGCTGTGCTCGGTCACCCCAAGGCCGTAATAGATGGCCGCATTACCGCCGGTGGCGTACAGCCGGGCGGCGGCGCGGATCTGCTCTGGCGCTACGCCACACACCGGGCCAAGCACTTGCGGGGCGTTCTCGGCACGGCTGACGAAGTCGCGCCAGCGGGCGAAGTCTTCGGTTTCGCAGCGGGCATCGATGAAGCCCTGGTCCAGCAGGCCCTCGGTGACGATTACATGGGCCAAGGCGTTGAGCATGGCCACGTTGGTGCCAGGGCGCAGTTGCAGGTGCAGCTCGGCACGGGCGTGCGGCGCGTCGACCAGGTCGATACGCCGTGGGTCGATCACGATCAGCCGCGCGCCCTGGCGCAGGCGGCGCTTTAGCTGCGAGCCGAACACCGGGTGGGCGTCGGTAGGGTTGGCACCGATCACCAGTATCACGTCGGCCTGCATCACCGAGTCGAAGCTTTGCGTACCTGCCGACTCGCCGAGGGTCTGCTTCAGGCCATAACCGGTCGGTGAATGGCAGACCCGGGCACAGGTGTCGACGTTGTTGTTGCCGAACGCCGTACGCACCAGTTTCTGCACCAGGTACGCTTCTTCGTTGGTGCAGCGGCTGGAGGTAATGCCGCCAATGGAGTCACGCCCATACTTGAGCTGGATACGGCGCAATTCGCTGGCGGCGTAGTTCACCGCCTCGTCCCAGCTGACCTCTTGCCACGGGTCCTCCAGGCGCTTGCGGATCATCGGCTTGGTGATGCGGTCCGGGTGGGTCGCGTAGCCCCAGGCGAAACGCCCTTTGACGCAGGCGTGGCCATGGTTGGCACCACCGTTCTTGTCCGGGACCATGCGCACCAGCTTGTCCCCTTTCATTTCTGCGCGGAACGAGCAACCCACACCGCAGTAGGCACAGGTGGTGACCACCGAACGCTCGGGCTGGCCCAGTTGCACCAGGCTTTTTTCCGTCAGGGTCGCGGTTGGGCAGGCCTGCACACAGGCGCCGCACGACACGCACTCCGAAGCCAGGAAATTGTCCCCGCCGGCCGCCGCCACCCGCGACTCGAAACCACGCCCGGTGATGGTCAGGGCGAAGGTGCCCTGGATGTCCTCGCAGGCGCGCACGCAGCGGCTGCAGACAATGCACTTGCTCGGTTCATAGTCGAAATACGGGTTGGAAACGTCCTTTTTCTCAGCCAGGTGGTTGGCGCCTTCATAGCCATAGCGCACCTCGCGCAGGCCAACCTGGCCGGCCACGGTCTGCAGCTCGCAGTTGCCGTTGGCCGAACAGGTCAGGCAGTCCAGCGGGTGGTCGGAGATGTACAGCTCCATCACGTTGCGGCGCAAGCCGGCCAGGCGCGGGGTTTCGGTGCGCACTACCATGCCTTCGCTGACCGGCGTGGTGCACGATGCCGGGTAGCCGCGCATGCCTTCGATTTCCACCATGCACATGCGGCACGAGCCAAAGGCTTCAAGGCTGTCGGTGGCACACAGTTTGGGGATGCTGGTGCCGAGCAAGGCCGCGGCGCGCATCACCGAGGTGCCGGCCGGCACGCTGATGGCACGGCCATCGATGCTCAGGCTGACCTGCACGTCGCTGTCGCGAGCCGGGGTGCCCAGGTCGGTTTGCGGGTCGAAGAAGTTGATCACTGTGCGGCCTCCGTGGTGGTCAGCCCGAAATCGGCGGGGAAGTACTTGAGGGCGCTGGCGACCGGGTAGGCGGTCATGCCACCCATGGCGCACAGCGAACCGTACTGCATGGTGTCGCACAGGTCGCGCAGCAACAGGGCGTGGTCATGGCGCTCGCCAGTTTCGCTGCTGGCGATCAAGCGGTCGACCACCTCCATGCCCCGTGTCGAGCCGATGCGGCACGGGGTGCACTTGCCGCACGACTCCTCGGCGCAGAACTGCAGGGCAAAACGCGCCATGCTGGCCATGTTCAGGGTGTCGTCGGCGACCACCACACCGCCATGGCCAAGCATCGCGCCCATGGCGGCGAAGGCTTCATAGTCCAGCGGCGTGTCGAAGTGGCTGGGTGGCACCCAGGCGCCAAGCGGGCCGCCGACCTGCGCAGCTTTCAGCGGCCGGCCACTGGCCGTGCCGCCCCCGTAGCCCTCTACCAGCTCGCGCAGGGTCAGGCCAAAAGCCCGCTCCACCAGGCCGCCGTGGCGCACATTGCCGGCCAGCTGGAACGGCATGGTCCCCAGTGAGCGGCCCATGCCGAAGTCACGGTAGAACGCGGCGCCCTTGGCCAGGATGATCGGCACCGAGGCCAGGGTGAGCACGTTGTGGACCAATGTCGGCAAGCCGAACAGGCCTTGCAGCGCGGGCAGTGGCGGCTTGGCGCGGACGATGCCGCGCTTGCCCTCGATCGATTCGAGCAGTGCGGTTTCTTCACCACAGATGTAGGCGCCGGCCCCCACCCGTACCTGCAGCTCGAAAGCCCGGCCGCTACCGGCTACGTTGGCCCCCAGGTAACCGGCCGCACGGGCGATGGCAAACGCCTGCTCGAGCACACGGATGGCATCGGGGTATTCCGAGCGCACATAGATGTAGCCCATGTCGGCGCCCACGGCGAGGCCGGCAATGATCATGCCTTCGATCAGCAGGAACGGGTCGCCCTCCATCAGCATGCGGTCGGCAAAGGTGCCGGAGTCGCCCTCGTCGGCATTGCACACCACGTACTTCTGGCCTGCGCCAGCGTCCCGCACGGTGCGCCACTTGATACCCGCCGGGAAGGCCGCACCACCGCGGCCGCGCAAGCCAGAGTCCAGCACGGCAGCGACCACTTCGGCGCCGTCCAGCGCTACCGCGGCTTCAAGGCCGGCGAAACCGCCGTGCGCCCGGTAGTCGTCCAGCGACAACGGGCGGGTAATGCCGGCGCGGGCAAACAGCAGCCGTTGCTGGGTCTTGAGGTAGGGGATGGCCTCGACCGGCCCAAGCGCCAGCGGGTGCTCGGCGGGCTCACCGGCCAGGGCATCGAGCAGCGCCGGCACGTCTTGTGCGGTAACCGGGCCAAAGCCGAGGCGGCCTTGCGCACTGTCGCACTCGACCAGCGGCTCCAGCCAGTACAGCCCACGCGAGCTGGTGCGCTGGATTTCTAGCGGCAACTGGCGCCGCTCGGCTTCGCGCTGGAAGGCCTCGGCGACCTGGTCGGCGCCCACGGCGCGGGCGACCGAATCACAGGCAATGAACAGCTTCAGCATGCTGCATCCTCCTGGCAGGCATTGACCAAGGCGCGCAAGCGCTCGGGGGTGAGCCGTGCATGCACCTGGCCGTCGAGTTCCAGCGCGGGTGAGCAGGCGCAGGCGCCCAGGCAATACACCGGGCGCAGGCTGATGGCGCCGTCGGCACTGGTGCCATGGTCGTCGAGTGCCAGCTGTTCACGCAGCTGCGCCGCGAGTGCCTCGGCGCCACGGCTCTGGCACGACTCGGCGCGGCACAGGCGCAAGGTATGGCGTGCCGGCGGCGCAGTGCGGAAGTCATGATAGAAACTGATTACCCCACGCACCTCGGCCAGGCTGAGGTTGAGGGCATGGGCCAGTTCGGGAACGGCGGCATCGGGGATGTAGCCCAGGTCATGCTGGATAGCATGCAGCATCGGCAACAGGGCGCCGGGGGTGTCTTTGTCGCGCGCCAGAATGCGCTGGATAACGGGCAGGTGGAGCAATTCATCAGGCATACAGCGGACCTCGGCATCACGGACCCTGCCTGTTTTGTTGTAATGGCAGGTATCCAGCGTGTTCTGCTGCGGCACGCCGGCAACGTCACGGTTGCGCGATGGCGGCGGCCTCCTCGCTGACGGCCGCGCATCTGCGTGCGCTGGTCCGACGGCATCCTGCAAGCATGGCACTTATGCCGCCGAAGGGTTGCGTACGAGCGACCAGGCGCATTCTGAAACCGACGCTGCTCAGCCCTGGCCGTGGGCCTTGAGCTTGAGTTTTTCGGTATCGACGCGGACGAACACCGAGTCCGCCGTCACGGTCAGTACATCGCCAGCCCAGACTTCACAGATCACCCGGCTTTTGCGACCTACTTCACCTTCTACCCGGGCCTTGAGCAGCAATTCGATGCCCATCGGGGTGGGTTTCAGGTAGGTCAGGTTGAGCGTACCGGTCACGCAGTCGATGCGCGGCAAGCTGCCCGGCGCGCGGCCTTCGTGCCGGTAGTGGTAGGCCATGGCGGTCCAGTTGGAATGGCAATCCACCAGCATCGCCAGCAGGCCGCCGTACACCAGGCCCGGCCAACCGCTGAAGGTGCTGTCCGGGGCATGCCTGCAGACCAGGTGGATACCATCGGCATGCCAATGGCTTTGCAGGTGCAACCCGCTGGGGTGGGAACAACCGCAGCCGTAGCAGGTACCGTCTGGTGCCGCCATGGCCTGGAGGGAAAGGGGCTGGTCGTTCATACGCTTCCTGTGCTGATGAAAAAGGGGGCGCGCAACGCCCCCATTAAAGCAGAAACATCAGGCGGCCTGCGCAACCACGCGGCCACGCCGCTGGGTCAGCGACACCAGCAGGATGAACAGGGTCACCCCGGCGGTCATCAGTGTTTCATAACGGTAGGCATCGCTGAACAGCATGTAGCCCAGCACCATGACAATGGTGCCAATCACCAGCCACGTGAGGTAAGGGAACAGCCACATTTTCAGCTCCAGCGGGCGCCCTTCGCGTTCGGCGCGGGCCCGCATGCGCAGCTGCGACACGGCGATCACCAGGTACACCAGCAACGCGATGGCACCGGTGGTAGACAACAGGAAGCCAAACACCTTGCCAGGGAAAACATAGTTGACCAGGCAACCGGCGAAGCCTGCCAAGGTGGAGAACAGCACGGCCACGGTCGGCACCCCGGAGCCGGCAATGCGCTTGGTCATGCTCAGCGCCTGGCCACGCGCGCCCAGCGAATAGAGCATGCGCGAGGCTGTGTACAGGCCCGAGTTCATGCAACTGGTCACTGCCACCAGTACCACCAGGTCGACCAGCAGCTTGGCCCCCGGCACGTTCAGCACTTCCAGCACCCGCTGGAACGAACCGACCGCCTTCAATGCCGGGTCGTTCCAGGCCACCAGCGACACCACCAGGAAGATCGAGGCCAGGTAGAAGATCGCGATGCGGTAGACCACCAGGTTAGTGGCACGGCGGATCTTGTCTTTCGGGTTGGCGGTTTCGTCAGCGGCGATGGTGACGATTTCGGCACCGAAGAACGAGAAGATGGTAATCAGCACGCCACCCAGTACGGTGCCGAAGCCGTTGGGCATGAAGCCGCCGTGGTCCCACAGGCGGCTGACCCCGGACACCTCGGCCAGCGGCCAGAAACCGAACACCGCCAGGCCGCTGACCACGATGAACGCAATGATCGCCACCACCTTGACCAAGGCGAACCAGTACTCGAACGCACCGAAGTTCTTCACGCTGACCAGGTTGGTGCCCGACAGCACCAGCATGATCAGGAAGGCGAACAGCCACGAGGGCACGCCCGGGAAGTAGGCATGCAGGATGTCGGCGCCGGCGATGGCTTCGACCGGAATGATCAGTACCCAGAACCACCAGTACAGCCAGCCGATGGTAAACCCGGCCCACGGGCCGATGGCCTCGCTGGCATAGGTCGAGAACGAGCCGCTGTTGGGGTTGGCGATGGCCATTTCACCCAGCATGCGCATGACCAGCAGCACCAGCAGGCCGGTCATGGCGTAGGAGATGAGGATCGCCGGGCCGGCGGTGGCAATGGCATTGGACGAGCCGATGAACAGGCCGGCGCCGATGATGCCGGCGATGGAAATCATGGACACCTGGCGCGAGGTCAGGCCGTGCTGCAAGGAGCGCTGTTTCTTGTTGTCGTGAGAAGCCATGAAGAACCCTCGAATGGGTCGGCCGCGGCATGGCGGCTGAAGGTCGGAGCAGAATTCTTTTAAATTTCTGATGCGTGTTGTTGTTGTTTTGCAAAGACCGAAAGCGGGTTTACGACCTCCTCTCTACATGACCGGTTGTCATTGTTGATCCAGGTCAGTATTAATCTATAGGCCGGGGTCAACAAACGACCTTTTCGAAACACATGATTCCGTTTTGGAATGAACTCCTTACTTTTTTGCTCGGTATTCGCCCGTCATGTCCAAACGCCTGATGCCCTCGACCACCGCCCTTCAGTGTTTCGAAGCGGCCGCCCGCCACCTCAGCTTCACCCGTGCGGCGCAAGAGCTGCACCTGACCCAGAGCGCCGTCAGCAAGCAGGTGGCGCAGCTTGAAGACATGCTCTCGCACTCGCTGTTCCAGCGTATTCGCCGGCGCCTGCACCTGACCCCGGCCGGCGCCCTGTACCTCACCGAAGTGAACAAGATCCTCACCCAGATCGATATTTCCAGCCGCTACATCCTCAGCTATGGCGACGAAACCGAAGTGCTGCGCATCGCTACCCAGCCCACCTTCGGGGCGCGCTGGCTGGTGCCCAGGCTCAAGGGCTTCGGCGACCGCTACCCACGTATTCACCTGGACATACGCAACGAGCTGGAGCCGTTCGACCTGGTCCAGGCCAAGGCCGACATCGCCTTTTTCTTCGGCCAGGGCACCTGGCCCGGGGCAACCTGCATCGAATTGTTCAGTGAAGAGGTCGTGCCGGTGTGCAGCCCGCAGCTACTGGCCAGCCACCCTTTCGACAGTGCCCAGGCACTGACCGAGCACCGCTTGTTGCAGTGCGTGTCGCGGCCCGAAGCCTGGCATGAGTGGTTCCTGGGGCTGGGCTTGCACAGCCAGAACAGCTACCACGGGCCGCGTTTCGACACCTTCTACCTGTGCATCCGCGCGGCCATCGCCGGTTGTGGCATCGCCCTGATCCCGCGCTACCTGGTGGCCGAGGAATTGAGCGAAGGCAAGCTGGTGGTGGCCTGGGACCACCCGGTGCCAAGCAATGGCCGGCACTTCATCGCCCATGCCGAACATGCCGCCGAAGTGCCCAAGATAAGGGCTTTTGTGCAGTGGATACGGGAGCGGGTAGCTGAGGGGGATTGATTTGAATGGCGAAGTATCGGCCAGATCACGAATCCATGGAATGACCGCAATCGAATAATTCGTTTGCGGAATAACCTGCGAACACGTTTGGATAATAAGAAACTCGAACAAGGTCCGCGTGTGTCATGAACCAGGAAAGTATCAGCCAGTCGATTGCCATCGTTCACCCAATCACACTTTCCCATGGCCGCAATGCCGAAGTCTGGGACACTGACGGCAAACGTTACATCGACTTTGTCGGCGGTATCGGCGTGCTCAACCTGGGCCACTGCAACCCGGCCGTGGTCGAGGCCATCCAGGCCCAGGCCACCCGCCTCACTCACTATGCCTTCAACGCCGCCCCCCATGGTCCGTACCTGGCGCTGATGGAGCAACTGAGCCAGTTCGTACCGGTCAGCTACCCGCTGGCCGGCATGCTCACCAACAGCGGCGCGGAAGCCGCGGAAAACGCCCTGAAAGTGGCCCGTGGCGCCACCGGTAAACGGGCCATCATCGCCTTCGACGGGGGCTTCCACGGCCGCACCCTGGCTACCCTGAACCTCAACGGCAAGGTCGCCCCGTACAAGCAACGGGTCGGCGAGCTGCCCGGGCCGGTCTACCACCTGCCCTACCCGAGCGCGGACACCGGGGTCACCTGCGAACAGGCACTCAAGGCCATGGACCGCCTGTTCAGCGTCGAGTTGGCCGTGGAAGACGTGGCGGCGTTCATTTTTGAGCCAGTGCAGGGAGAAGGTGGTTTCCTGACCCTCGACCCGGCCTTCGCCCAGGCCCTGCGCCGCTTCTGCGACCAGCACGGCATCCTGATCATCATCGACGAGATCCAGTCAGGCTTTGGCCGCACCGGCCAGCGCTTCGCCTTCCCGCGCCTGGGGCTCGAGCCCGACCTGCTGTTGCTGGCCAAGAGCATTGCCGGCGGCATGCCCTTGGGTGCGGTGGTCGGGCGCAAGGACCTGATGGGGTCATTACCCAAGGGCGGCCTCGGCGGCACCTACTCGGGCAACCCCATTGCCTGTGCGGCAGCACTGGCCAGCCTGGCGCAGATGACCGACGAGAACGTGGCTACCTGGGGTGAGCGCCAGGAGCAGGCCATCGTCAGCCGCCACCAGCGTTGGACGGCCTCGGGCCTGTACCCGTTCATCGGGCGCCTGACAGGCGTGGGCGCCATGCGCGGGATTGAATTCGTCAATGCAGACGGCAGCCCGGCCCCGGCGCAACTGGCCAAGGTGCTGGACGCGGCACGCGCCAAAGGCCTGCTGCTGATGCCCAGCGGCAAGGCGCGGCACATCATCCGCCTGCTGGCACCGCTGACCATCGAGGCCGAGGTGCTCGAAGAAGGGCTGGATATCCTCGAGCAGTGCCTGGCGGAGTTGAACTGAGCGTTACAGCCCCAGCTCTGCCGGGGTGAGCATGTCGGACTCGAACGCGATCCAGCCGCCTTCGAGTTCGGCATGGCCATTGACGATAGGGCCGTAGTAGGTCAGGCCGTTCTCCAGGGTGACGCAAATGTGCGTGGCATTCTTTTCAGGCGCCGCGAGCGTACCGACGAAATGCACCTTTTTCAGGGTTTCGGTCACCGCCTCCAGGCCAACGCGCATACCGGGGTTTTCCGATGCCTCGGTATCGCCCCCACGGTCCTCGGCGCTGATGGTGACGGTGGCGATGTACGGGTACTGGGTGCTCAAGCGGGGTTACCTCAATGGGTGGGTAGGCGTATGGGCGCGTAGAGTACGGCAGGCATTGCCTGTTGTCTCTACTGGCCTCATCGCTGGCAAGCCAGCGCCCACAGGCATACAACCCTTGAATACGCTGCAGCCCTTGTGGGAGCGGGTTCACCCGCGAAGCGGCCAGCCCTGCAACAGGTGATCTGGCCGCCCCGATCTGTTAGGGTGCCCGCCGATGCACGCCACACCACACGAGGATCCCGAGTGAGCGCCGAAGAACCCCTGATCGCCGACCTGTTCGATGTCGACAAACGTCTGTCCCTCAAGCCGGTGGTGGACTTCAACAGCTACCTGCGCAACGCTTTCGGCGAGGGCCCGTGCCGCTGCCACCGCTGCGTCGAAGGTGCCGACCCCAGCACCTATAGCCACGCGCACACCTTCACCTTCGACGGCCGCCCGTGGCACCGCCGTTTCGCCAGCACCGCCGGCAGCGATGTGGCCCAGGTGCTGAAGAAAGCCTGGCTGTCCTATACCAAGGCCGACCTGAACCTGATCGGCGCGCTGGACCTGGCCACGCTCAAGACCTTCACCGAAGCCGGCCTGCACCCACGCTTGCTGGCCCTGCTACCGGCGTGTGGCCTGGCTCGCGAAGTGGATGGCCAGTGGCTGCTGCAGGCCCAGGCCGACTGACAGCCCGGCGGCACGGCAGGATTCCACGGGTCTGCTAACGTGGTGGAATCCGCCCAGCCGCAGGTAGTCCGCCATGGCCCGCACAACGCCCATCGAGCTGTACCGCAACATCGGCATCGTCGCCCACGTCGACGCCGGCAAGACCACGACTACCGAGCGGATCCTGTTCTACACCGGGGTCAACCACAAGATGGGCGAGGTGCACGATGGCGCCGCGACCATGGACTGGATGGCCCAGGAGCAAGAGCGCGGCATCACCATCACCTCGGCGGCGACCACGGCCTTCTGGCAAGGCTCGACCAAGCAGTTCGCCGACAAGTACCGGTTCAACATCATCGACACCCCCGGCCACGTCGACTTCACCATCGAAGTGGAACGTTCGCTGCGCGTGCTCGATGGTGCCGTGGTGGTCTTCAGCGGCGCCGACGGCGTCGAGCCCCAGTCCGAAACGGTCTGGCGCCAGGCCAACAAGTACCACGTGCCGCGCCTGGCCTACATCAACAAGATGGATCGCCAGGGCGCCGACTTCCTGCGGGTGGTCAAACAGATCGACCAGCGCCTGGGCCACCACCCGGTGCCGATCCAGCTGGCCATTGGCAGTGAAGAGCATTTCATCGGCCAGATCGACCTGGTGAAGATGAAAGCTATCTACTGGAACGATGCCGATAACGGCACCAGTTATCGCGAAGAAGAGATACCTGCCGAGCTCAAGGTGCTGGCCGATGAATGGCGCGCGAAGATGGTGGAGGCCGCGGCTGAGGCCAATGACGAACTGACCGAGAAGTTTCTCGAGGGCGAAGAGCTGAGCATCGAAGAAATCAAGGCCGGCCTGCGCAAACGCACCCTGAACAACGAAATCGTACCCACCATCCTCGGCTCCTCGTTCAAGAACAAGGGCGTGCCGCTGATGCTCGATGCGGTGATCGATTACCTGCCTGCCCCTTCGGAAATCCCGGCAATCAAGGGCACCGACCCCGACGACGAAAACAAGCACCTGGAACGCCATGCCGACGATAAGGAGCCGTTCTCGGCCCTTGCCTTCAAGATCGCCACCGACCCGTTCGTCGGCACCCTGACCTTCGCCCGGGTGTACTCCGGGGTGCTCAGCTCCGGCAATGCCGTGCTCAACTCGGTCAAGGGCAAGAAAGAGCGCATCGGCCGCATGGTGCAGATGCACGCCAACCAGCGCGCGGAGATCAAGGACGTATGCGCCGGCGACATCGCTGCCCTCATCGGCATGAAGGACGTGACCACCGGCGACACCCTGTGCGACATGGACAAGCCGATCATCCTGGAGCGCATGGACTTCCCCGACCCGGTGATTTCCGTGGCCGTGGAACCGAAAACCAAGGCCGACCAGGAAAAAATGGGCATCGCCCTGGGCAAACTGGCCCAGGAAGACCCGTCATTCCGCGTGCGCACCGACGAAGAAACCGGCCAGACCATTATCTCCGGCATGGGCGAGTTGCACCTGGACATCATCGTCGACCGCATGCGCCGTGAATTCAACGTCGAGGCCAATATCGGCAAGCCGCAGGTGGCCTACCGCGAGAAAATCCGCAACACCTGCGAGATCGAGGGCCGCTTCGTCCGCCAGTCCGGCGGCCGCGGCCAGTACGGGCATTGCTGGATCCGCTTCGCCCCCGGTGACGAAGGCAAGGAAGGCCTGGAGTTCGTCAACGAGATCGTCGGCGGCGTGGTGCCACGCGAATACATCCCGGCGATCCAGAAAGGTATCGAAGAACAGATGAAGAACGGCGTGCTGGCCGGCTACCCGCTGATCAACCTGAAGGCAGCGGTGTATGACGGCTCGTACCACGATGTGGACTCCAACGAGATGGCCTACAAGATCGCAGCGTCGATGGCCACCAAGCAGCTGTCGCAAAAAGGCGGCGCGGTACTGCTGGAGCCGGTGATGAAGGTGGAGGTGGTCACCCCCGAGGAATACCAGGGCGACATCCTAGGCGACCTGAGCCGGCGCCGGGGCATGATCCAGGACGGCGACGAAACCCCGGCAGGCAAGGTGATCCGCGCCGAGGTGCCGCTAGGCGAAATGTTCGGCTACGCCACCTCGATGCGCTCGATGACCCAGGGCCGGGCCAGCTTCTCGATGGAGTTCACCCGCTATGCCGAGGCCCCAGCCAGCATTGCCGATGGCATCGTCAAGAAAAACCGCGGGGAGTGATTCATTCGCCTGTACCGGCCTCTTCGCGGGCATGCCCGCGAAGAGGCCAGCACAGACAATAACCTTTCTCAGTGCTGCTCCCCTGCCCGCTTCAACAGCTTCTTGCACCGCTCCGACAGATGCACCACGCGCAGGTGCTTGCCCGCCTTGGCATAACGCTCGCGCAAGGTCTGCAGTGCGGCAACCGCCGAGTAATCGACAAAGCTCAGGTGCTGGCAGTCCAGCGTGACCTGGGCCGGGTCGCTGGCGGCATCGAACTGGTCGAGAAATGAAGTGGTCGAGGCGAAGAACAGCGTGCCATGCACTTGATAGCGTTTGCTGCCATCGGCGTCTTCATGGCTGTCGGCGTACAACTCCCGGGCATGCTGCCAGGCAAAGTTCAGCGCCGCGATCACGATGCCGAACAGCACTGCCATGGCCAGGTCGGTAAACACCGTGACCACGGTCACCGCGATGATCGCCAGCACATCGTTGACCGGCACCTTGTGCAACACCCGCAAGGACGCCCAGGCAAAGGTCTGCTGGGCCACCACGAACATCACGCCAACCAGCGCCGCCAGGGGAATACGCTCGATCAAAGGCGACAGGAACAACACGAACAGCAGAATCATCACCCCGGCTACCACACCCGACAGCCGGCCACGGCCGTTGGAGCTCAGGTTGATCACCGTTTGCCCGATCATTGCGCAACCCCCCATGCCACCGCACAGGCCCGACACCATGTTCGCGGCGCCCAATGCCACGCACTCGCGGTCCGGGTAGCCGCGGCTTTCGGTGATTTCGTCGGTCAGGTTCAGCGTGAGCAGGGTTTCCAGCAGGCCGACCATGGCCATCAGCACCGCGTAGGGGGCGATGATCTTGAGGGTTTCCAGGTTCCACGGCACATCCGGCAGCGCCAGCCCCGGCAAGCCGCCAGCGATGTGCGCCATGTCACCCAGGGTGCGGGTGGGCAGGCCGAGCAGGTACACCAGCAGGCCAACGCCAAGAATCGCCACCAGTGCCGGCGGTACGGCGCGGGTGAGCTTCGGCAACAGGTAGACCACCGCCATGGTCAGCGCCACCAGGCCGATCATCAGGTACAAAGGCGTGCCACTGAGCCAGTGCTCACCGTTTTTGAAATGCTCTAGCTGGGCCATTGCAATGACAATGGCCAGGCCGTTGACGAAGCCTAGCATGACCGGGTACGGCACCAGGCGCACCAGCTTGCCTAGGCGCAGCAGGCCGAACAGAATCATCACCACCCCGCCCAGCAGCACCGTTGCCAGCAGGTATTGCGCGCCGTGCTGCACCACCAGCGCCACGATCACCACCGCCATCGAGCCGGCAGCCCCGGAAATCATGCCCGGCCGACCGCCGAACAGTGCGGTCAAGGTGCAAATGATGAACGCACCGTACAGGCCCATCAGCGGGTTGAGGTGGGCCACCAGGGCAAAGGCGATGCACTCGGGCACCAAGGCAAACGAGGTGGTCAGGCCGGCGAGCAGGTCGGCGCGTAGTCGGGTGTGTTTCATGGGCATCCTGTAATTAGCCGGACAACAGCCTGGGGCACCTGTACGGCCTTTAGAGCGGGCAAAAATCGAAGGCGGGATGTTACGGAATTTGTCTGACAGCAGCCACCGCGCAATGTAGCCGAAGGGCTCTCAGGCTCCCTGGCACGGCCTGTGGAGGGCGATTATCTGCAATTATCTGGCTGACTATAATTTATAGTTTCCTGGATAAAGCCAGGGTAAAAGGCAGTTTTTGATGTGCATCCAGCACAGGCAGGACGCCTTTGCCATCATGGCAACCCCACCTGCGGAGATCATGGACATGCCGCTACGCCCCCTATGCGCCGCCCTGCTGCTGGCCGCCAGCCTCACCGCCCAGGCCGCCACCGAGGTATTGCCGCTGCAGCACCGCAGCAGTGCCGAACTGCTGCCTGCCGCACAGGCATTCATCGCCAAAGACGGCACGGTCAGCGCCTTCGAGAACAAGCTGATCGTCAACGCCAGCCCCGAGCGCATCGACGACCTGCGTGCCTTGCTGCAGCAGCTGGATACCGCGCCCAAGCGCCTGCTGATCAGCGTTGACAACAACGACAGCAACTTCCAGGACAACCGGGGCAACGGCCAGGTCATTCGCTACGGCACCAGCAACCGCGACGGTGGCATGCAGCAAGTTCAGGCCAGCGAAGGCCAGCCAGCACTCATCCAGGTTGGCCAGAGCATCCCGGTTACCAGCACCAGCACCGACGGCTACGGGCGCCTCCAGAGCAACACCGAATACCGCAACGTGACCCAAGGTTTTTATGTAACCCCAAGCGTGAGCGGCGATACGGTCCGTCTGCAAATCAGCAGCAATAATGACCGCATCAGCAACGAACGTGCAGATGTAGTGAAAGTGCAAAGCACCGACACAACCATCACCGGCAAGCTCGGCGAGTGGCTCACACTGGCAGGCTACAACCAGCAGAGCCAAGCCGAGCGCAGCCCCGCCAACCGCATTTACAGCACCCAGCGCGGTGAAAACATGACTGTGCGGGTAAAAGTCGACCTTCTGGACTGATCCCAGGCAATTCAAGGCCTCGACCAAAGGCCTTGAAACTGACTGACAAGTCGTATTAGACCAAAGATGTAGTAAGCACAAAAAACCACTACAAAACATTTGACAGGGTGTTTTTCCCAAGGGCATGATGGCCTCGCTCCCGCTAATCAGGGGCCCTGGCAAGGGCCTTCGAGGCGCGCTCCTCCCACCCCCGGAGGCGCCTTGTGTCTATACGGCCCACAAGGCGGTTCGACGGGATTGCGACTGCAACGAAGAAGTTGTCCCGAGGGACGGAAGCGCATCACCGCAGTACTGGCAATCGCGTAGCACCGCAGTTAGGCATCCACGAGCCGACCTGCCGGGGCGCCCTCTGCCTGGCCTGCACTCTCCTTCCCCTTCGAGCCTTCGCGTTCGCCGCCGCACGCCTGCGAACAGGACAGCCGCCAGGCACCTGATCTGCTCCGAGCATCAGCACAATTAACTCAAGATCGATGCGACGAGGTTTATTTCCATGGCACTGACACGCGAACAGCAAATTGCAGCCCTCGAGAAAGACTGGGCCGAGAACCCGCGCTGGAAAGGCGTGACCCGTACCTACACCGCCGCTGATGTCGTTCGCCTGCGTGGCTCCGTGCAACCCGAGCACACCTTTGCCCGCCAGGGTGCAGAGAAACTGTGGAAGCTGGTCACCGAAGGTGCCCACCCGTCCTTCCGCCCCGAGAAAGACTTCGTCAACTGCATGGGCGCCCTGACCGGCGGCCAGGCAGTGCAGCAGGTAAAAGCCGGCATCCAGGCTATCTACCTGTCCGGCTGGCAGGTTGCCGCCGACAACAACTCGGCCGAGTCCATGTACCCTGACCAGTCGCTGTACCCGGTCGACTCGGTACCGACCGTGGTCAAGCGAATCAACAATGCGTTCCGCCGCGCTGACCAGATCCAGTGGAAAGCGGGCAAGAACCCAGGCGACGACGGCTACATCGACTACTTCGCCCCGATCGTGGCCGACGCCGAAGCCGGTTTCGGCGGCGTGCTGAACGCCTACGAGCTGATGAAGAACATGATCGAAGCAGGCGCTGCCGGCGTGCACTTCGAAGACCAGCTGGCCTCGGTGAAAAAATGCGGCCACATGGGTGGCAAGGTACTGGTACCGACCCAGGAAGCCGTGCAGAAGCTGGTGGCCGCGCGCCTGGCTGCTGACGTGTCGGGTGTGCCGACCATTATCCTGGCCCGTACCGACGCCAACGCCGCCGACTTGCTGACCAGCGACTGCGACCCGTACGACCAGCCGTTCGTGATTGGCGAGCGCACCCGTGAAGGCTTCTATAAAGTGCGCGCCGGCCTCGACCAGGCCATCGCCCGCGGCCTGGCCTACGCGCCGTATGCCGACCTGATCTGGTGCGAGACTGCCAAACCGGACCTGGACGAAGCCCGCCGCTTCGCCGAAGCGATCAAGAAGGAGTACCCGGACCAGATCCTGTCGTACAACTGCTCGCCTTCCTTCAACTGGAAGAAGAACCTGGACGACGCCACCATTGCCAAGTTCCAGCGCGAACTGTCGGCCATGGGCTACAAACACCAGTTCATCACCCTGGCCGGCATCCACAACATGTGGCACGGCATGTTCAACCTGGCGCACGACTACGCCCGCAATGACATGACCGCCTACGTGAAGCTGCAGGAGCAGGAATTCGCTGACGCCAGCAAGGGCTACACCTTCGTGGCGCACCAGCAGGAAGTGGGCACTGGCTACTTCGACGACATGACCACTGTTATTCAGGGTGGGGCTTCGTCGGTGACTGCACTGACGGGTTCGACCGAAGAAGAGCAGTTCCACTGATAGTGGAATGCGGTTGAACGAAGGCCCGGAGCTTGTAAAAGCGCCGGGCCTTTGTTTTTGCCGGTACCGGCCCTTTCGCGGATGAACCCTGTAGGAGCGGCCTTGTGTCGCGAAAGGGGTGCGTAGCGCCCCCGGGATCTGTGCGCCACCGCAAAATTGCCGGGGCCGCTCTGCGGCCCTTTCGCGACACAAGGCCGCTCCTACAGACGAATCGTGCCTATCAGGGGTGCCTCTGTGCTGCATGCCAGTTCAGCTTGCCGGCGATGCGCCGCGCGGGCGGCGCTCGATCTCACAGGCGCTGCATTCCTTTCGCCATACAAATGGCAGCCCTCACGCGACCCAACGGCAGCCCCAACAAACCCCATAATCAGGTCTATGTTGAGGCAGCAAACCAGCAAGGACCGCATCAGGGCGGCGAGGTGCCTGCCTTGGTTTTTGCGGTGTTGCGCAGATCGAGCGCCGCCCGCGCGGCGCTTCGCGGCTAAAGCCGCTCCTACGCTTGTTTCGGGCCAGTTATGCCTGTGGGATTTGCGCGCGAACGCTTTGGCGCACGCCTCGATATCGCGACGTACAAACAAGGCGGTCGCGCGCGCCTGGCACAGGATGGACTGGCCGGAAACAAACGTAGATACTCTGTTGGCGGTCAAGCTTTTCTGAGGTGTTCAGAGCTGAAAAGCTTGGCCGTATCAAATGGCTCATCTCCGCTCATGCACGCCCAGATGCCTGTCAGGTACTTGCGCATGACAGCGGCGATCGCTTGCATTTTTTTCTTGCCCCTGCTGATCAGCGACTCATAAAAAGCCTTCGCATAAGGATCGCAGCGCACCGCCGTCAGCGCAGGCATGTACATGGCTGCCCGTAAATAGGCATTCCCGCTTTTGCCGAGCCGACCAGGTTTATCAATGCTTGTTCCAGACTGTGTCTGTCGAACATCAAGGCCAGCATGACGAGCGACCTGAGAGGACTTGAGCGTTTCGGGCAGCGTGGTCAGCTCAGCCAGGGCGGCCAGCGCCGAGACCTCTCCAATCCCAGGGCCTGCGAGGAGTTGCTCGTACTGTCGAGTTAGCCTTGGACACTGGGCGATTAACTCGCGCCCTGCCTTACGAAAGCGCTCGATTCGATTACTTAGTGAAGCAATCTCTTCTTCTTGATCCTCGATCAACATCGAGGCAGTCGTGGCGGTCGCCTGCAATGCATGCAGCTCGTTCTTCGCCCTGATACGGTGTCCCACCAAACGATTGATGTGCCGGCCAAGGCCTCGGAGTTCAAGCTGTACAGTGCTTGGAGGTGTCCACAAACGCGGGGTCATACGCTCCCCGTACTCGGACAGCAGCTGAGCATCTATTGCGTCAGTCTTGCTGTTCACCAGCATCAGTTTGGCGAAGTTGTGGAAGCTCTTGGGGTTGATCACGGAAACAGGTAGGTCAGCAGCGTGCAGCTCAATGGCCAAGTCCAGGTAATAGATCCCGGTCGCCTCCATCACGATCGACGTAGGCTTGAGCGCCTGCAGCTTTTTCACCGCAGCCTTGCGACCGGCAGGGGTTTGAGCGATATCCCACTGACCGGCAGTGCGCCCATCTTTACGCACCCCAACGACCGAAGTCCGTGAGCCGATATCGAGGCCAACCCAGACACTCATTCTTCCCTCTCCCAAGCGAATTAGGTAACAATGGCCTCCGGTTCCCCGACCTCGAACTTCATGCCGCTGCAACCTTGTAATGCGAAGTCCGACTTGTCGGCTTCTCGATACTCTTCGTGGTGGGCAATGAGGCGGGGGGCCTCTCTACGTACAAGGTCAGGGGCAAACCCTGCCTTCAGGAGCGATCGGCCTCCCCGGAAGTGCTTCTTCAGCCTGACGAGAATAACTTCTCCCGCCAGGCCAGTCACAACATACAAGGAGCGGCTTTAGCCGCGAAGCGCCGCGCGGGCGGCGCTCGGTCTCACAGGCGCTGCATTCCTTTCGCCATATAAATGGCAGCCCTCACGCGACCCAACGGCAGCCCCAACAAACCCCATAATCAGGTCTATGTTGAGGCAACAAACCAGCAAGGACCGCATCAGGGCGGCGAGGTGCCTGCCTTGGTTTTTGCGGTGTTGCGCAGATCGAGCGCCGCCCGCGCGGCGCTTCGCGGCTAAAGCCGCTCCTACGCTTGTTTCGGGCCAGTTATGCCTGTGGGATTTGCGCGCGAACGCTTTGGCGCACGCCTCGATATCGCGACGTACAAACAAGGCGGTCGCGCGCGCCTGGCACAGGATGGACTGGCCGGAAACAAACGTAGGAGCGGCTTTAGCCGCGAAGCGCCGCGCGGGCGGCGCTCGATCTCACAGGCGCTGCATTCCTTTCGCCATGCAAATGGCAGCCCTCACGCGACCCACGCCAGCCCAACAAACCCCACAATCACGTCTATGCTTGTGGCAGCACCGCACCCAGGGCAGCACTGGCCGGCCGCTTCATCAGCCAGTCATGACCCAACCACTAAAGTATTGACCCAGAGCGGTGCAACCGCCGCGCTAAGCTGCTAGAACACGGCCCTTTCGCATTTACAAGTAGGGGGACTCGCCAGATGAACTTTACAAGGCTCAGAACAGCCCAATTAAATGGCATCAGGCCAAATGATATTAATTATCATTACGAAACTTGTAATTCGTTACCACTCGCAAGAAACATAATTAACAAAAGCGCACGCAATGCCCGAATTTCAAGGCTTTCAGCCATTTACGCGCTGCTGTTGCACTAAATCCTACGGATAAATTTGCTACAGAAATTTTACTTGCACCAGGTTTACCCATAAAATCAGCGCGATTGATTCAGCTGCGACATTTGGTCACTGCATGTGCGACACCAAGTCGCCGCTCTACACTTATTTCAGACTGCAGAGCTGGGTCTCTGTATAAGGATTTCTAGCATGTCCGATTCGGCAGGACTCATCGCCCACAACTGGGGCTTTGCCATCTTCCTCCTGGGTGTCGTCGGCCTGTGCGCCTTCATGCTCGGCCTGTCCAGCCTGCTCGGTAGCAAGGCATGGGGCCGCGCCAAGAACGAACCCTTCGAATCCGGCATGCTGCCCGTCGGCAGCGCCCGCCTGCGCCTGTCCGCCAAATTCTATCTGGTCGCGATGCTGTTCGTGATCTTCGATATCGAAGCCCTCTTTCTCTTTGCATGGTCTGTGTCCGTCCGCGAAAGCGGCTGGACCGGGTTCGTCGAAGCACTCGTTTTCATAGCAATTCTGTTGGCAGGTCTTGTCTACCTATGGCGCGTCGGGGCACTTGATTGGGCTCCCGAAGGTCGCCGCAAGCGGCAAGCGAAGCTGAAACAATGAGGCTTTGGCATGCAATACAATCTCACCAGAATCGATCCGGATGCGCCCAACGAGCAGTACCCGGTCGGTGAACGGGAAACCGTCACCGATCAACTGCTGGAGGACCAGGTCCACAAGAACATCTTCATGGGCAAGCTCGAAGATGTGCTGCGTGGCGCGGTCAACTGGGGTCGCAAGAACTCACTGTGGCCGTACAACTTCGGCCTGTCCTGCTGCTACGTGGAAATGACCACGGCCTTCACGGCCCCCCACGACATCGCCCGCTTCGGCGCCGAAGTCATCCGGGCCTCGCCGCGTCAGGCCGACTTCATGGTCATTGCCGGTACCTGCTTCGTGAAAATGGCGCCGATCATCCAGCGCCTGTACGAGCAGATGCTCGAGCCCAAGTGGGTGATCTCCATGGGGTCGTGCGCCAACTCCGGTGGCATGTACGACATCTACTCGGTCGTTCAGGGGGTCGACAAGTTCCTCCCCGTGGACGTCTATGTGCCTGGCTGCCCGCCACGCCCTGAGGCTTTCCTGCAAGGCTTGATGCTGCTGCAGGAGTCGATCGGCCAAGAACGACGCCCGCTTTCCTGGGTTGTTGGTGATCAAGGTATTTACCGTGCCGAGATGCCAGCCCAGAAAGACTTGCGTCGTGAGCAGCGCATTGCCGTAACCAACCTGCGCAGCCCCGACGAAGTCTGATCCAGCGACCTGCCGCCCGCTCCCCATGGAGCCGGCGGCCTGGCTTCATTCTTAACGTTGACCCAAAGCGACCGAGACCATGACAGCGGACAACGCTATTTTCATTCCGCCCTACAAGGCTGACGACCAGGATGTGGTCGTCGAACTGCACAACCGTTTTGGCGCCGAAGCATTCGTCGCCCAGGAAACCCGCACCGGCATGCCCGTGCTGTGGGTCAAGCGCGCCCAACTCAAGGAAGTGCTGAGCTTCCTGCGTGGCGTGGCCAAGCCGTACAGCATGCTGTACGACCTGCACGGCGTCGACGAACGCCTGCGTACCCAGCGCCGCGGCCTGCCAGCCGCCGACTTCAGCGTGTTCTACCACCTGCTGTCGGTAGAGCGTAACAGCGACGTGATGATCAAGGTGTCGCTCAGCGAAGGCGACCTCAACCTGCCATCAGTGACCAGCATCTGGCCGAACGCCAACTGGTACGAGCGCGAAGTCTGGGACATGTTCGGCATCGACTTTGCCGGCCACCCGCACCTCAGCCGCATCATGATGCCCCCCACCTGGGAAGGCCACCCGCTGCGCAAGGACTATCCGGCGCGTGCCACCGAGTTCGACCCGTACAGCCTGACCCTGGCCAAGCAGCAGCTCGAAGAGGAATCGGCGCGCTTCAACCCCGAAGCCTGGGGCATGAAGCGTCAGGGCGCCAACGAGGACTACATGTTCCTCAACCTCGGCCCCAACCACCCTTCGGCGCACGGTGCATTCCGCATCGTGCTGCAGCTGGACGGTGAAGAGATCGTCGACTGCGTACCGGACATCGGCTACCACCACCGTGGCGCCGAGAAAATGGCCGAGCGCCAGTCCTGGCACAGCTTCATCCCCTACACCGACCGTATCGACTACCTCGGCGGGGTGATGAACAACCTGCCGTACGTGCTCGCGGTGGAGAAGCTGGCCGGCATCCAGGTGCCGCAGAAGGTCGACGTGATCCGCATCATGCTCGCCGAGTTCTTCCGCATCACCAGCCACCTGCTGTTCCTGGGCACCTATATTCAGGACGTGGGTGCCATGACCCCGGTGTTCTTCACCTTCACCGACCGCCAGCGCGCCTACACCGTGATCGAGGCGATCACCGGTTTCCGCCTGCACCCGGCCTGGTACCGCATCGGTGGCGTCGCCCACGACCTGCCGCGCGGCTGGGACAAACTGGTGAAAGACTTCGTCGAATGGCTGCCCAAGCGCCTCGACGAGTACACCAAGGCGGCCTTGCAGAACAGCATCCTCAAGGGCCGCACCATCGGCGTCGCTGCCTACAACACCAAGGAAGCACTGGCCTGGGGCACCACCGGTGCCGGGCTGCGCTCCACCGGTTGCGACTTCGACCTGCGCAAAGCCCGCCCTTACTCCGGCTACGAGAACTTCGAGTTCGAAGTACCGCTGGCCCACAACGGCGATGCCTACGATCGCTGCATGGTCCGTGTCGAGGAGATGCGCCAGAGTATCCGCATCATCGACCAGTGCCTGCGCAACATGCCGGAAGGCCCGTACAAGGCGGATCACCCGCTGACCACGCCGCCGCCGAAAGAGCGCACCCTGCAGCACATCGAAACCCTGATCACGCACTTCCTGCAAGTCTCGTGGGGCCCGGTGATGCCGGCCAACGAGTCGTTCCAGATGATCGAGGCGACCAAGGGCATCAACAGTTACTACCTGACGAGCGATGGCGGCACCATGAGCTACCGCACCCGGATCCGTACCCCGAGCTACCCGCACCTGCAGCAGATCCCTTCGGTGATCAAAGGCAGCATGGTCGCCGACCTCATTGCGTACCTGGGCAGTATCGACTTCGTTATGGCTGACGTGGACCGCTAAGCATGAACAGCACGCTTATCCAGACAGACCGTTTCGCCCTGAGCGAAACCGAGCGCTCGGCCATCGAGCACGAAATGCATCACTACGAGGACCCGCGCGCGGCGTCCATCGAAGCCCTGAAGATCGTTCAGAAGGAACGCGGCTGGGTGCCGGACGGCGCCATTCACGCCATCGGCGAAGTGCTGGGCATTCCGGCCAGCGACGTCGAAGGTGTAGCCACCTTCTACAGCCAGATTTTCCGCCAGCCAGTCGGCCGCCACATCATCCGCGTGTGCGACAGCATGGTCTGCTACATCGGCGGCCACGAATCGGTGGTCAGCCAGATCCAGAGCGAACTGGGCATCGGCCTTGGCCAGACTACCGCAGACGGCCGCTTCACCCTGCTGCCGGTATGCTGCCTGGGCAACTGCGACAAAGCCCCGGCGCTGATGATCGACGACGACACCTTCGGTGACGTGCAGCCGGCTGGCGTTTCCAAACTGCTGGAGGGTTACGTATGACCATTACTTCCTTCGGCCCGGCCAACCGCATCGCGCGCACGGCCGAAACCCACCCGCTGACCTGGCGCCTGCGTGACGACGGCGAACCGGTATGGCTGGCCGAGTATGAATCGAAGAACGGCTACGCCGCCGCGCGCAAGGCGCTGGCAGACATGTCCGCCGACGATATCGTGCAAAGCGTCAAGGACTCCGGCCTCAAGGGCCGTGGTGGCGCCGGCTTCCCCACCGGGGTGAAGTGGGGCCTGATGCCCAAAGACGAATCCATGAACATCCGCTACCTGCTGTGCAACGCGGACGAAATGGAGCCCAACACCTGGAAGGACCGCATGCTGATGGAGCAACAGCCCCATCTGCTGGTGGAGGGCATGCTGATCAGCGCCCGCGCCCTGAAGGCCTACCGCGGCTACATCTTCCTGCGCGGCGAATACACCACCGCCGCGAAGAACCTCAACCGCGCCATTGATGAAGCCAAGGCCGCAGGCCTTTTGGGCAAGAACATCCTGGGCAGCGGTTTCGATTTCGAGCTGTTCGTGCACACCGGTGCCGGGCGCTACATCTGCGGTGAAGAAACCGCGCTGATCAACTCGCTGGAAGGCCGCCGCGCCAACCCGCGCTCCAAGCCGCCCTTCCCTGCTGCGGTGGGTGTATGGGGCAAACCGACCTGCGTGAACAACGTCGAAACCCTGTGCAACGTGCCAGCCATCGTTGCCAACGGCAATGACTGGTACAAGTCGCTGGCCCGTGAAGGCAGCGAAGACCACGGCACCAAGCTGATGGGCTTCTCCGGCAAGGTCAAGAACCCGGGCCTGTGGGAGCTGCCGTTCGGCGTTACCGCCCGCGAGCTGTTCGAGGACTACGCCGGTGGCATGCGTGACGGCTTCAAGCTCAAGTGCTGGCAGCCAGGCGGCGCCGGTACCGGCTTCCTGCTGCCCGAGCACCTCGATGCGCAGATGTACGCCGGTGGCATCGCCAAGGTCGGCACCCGCATGGGTACGGGCCTGGCCATGGCGGTCGACGACAGCGTCAACATGGTGTCGCTGCTGCGCAACATGGAAGAGTTCTTCGCCCGCGAGTCGTGTGGCTGGTGCACCCCTTGCCGTGACGGCCTGCCGTGGAGCGTGAAAATGCTGCGCGCACTGGAAAAGGGCCAGGGCCGCGCCGAAGACATCGAGACGCTGCTGGGGCTGGTCAACTTCCTCGGCCCAGGCCGTACCTTCTGTGCTCACGCACCGGGTGCCGTCGAGCCATTGGGCAGTGCCATCAAATACTTCCGCTCGGAGTTCGAGGCCGGTGTGGCGCCTGAAAGCGCTGGCACCCTGCGCCCGAACCTGGCGAAGCCGATTGTGGTCGGCGCATAAAAAGATAGAACGCGGGTGGTCCGTGCCACCCGCCAGCCCGCCGGCAGGCCCGAATGACTCGTGGCGTGCCGCAGGCTCACCGATTTCCATTAGCCACGCCCGCTCACGCGGGCCAACGAAGAACTTTGAACAATGGCCACTATCCACGTAGACGGCAAAGCGCTCGAAGTCAACGGTGCTGACAACCTTTTACAGGCGTGTCTGTCACTCGGCCTCGACATCCCTTATTTCTGCTGGCACCCCGCGCTTGGTAGCGTGGGTGCCTGCCGGCAGTGCGCGGTGAAGCAGTACACCGACGAGAACGACACCCGTGGTCGTATCGTCATGTCCTGCATGACCCCTGCTTCCGACGGCACCTGGATCTCCATCGACGATGAAGAGTCCAAGGCGTTCCGCGCCAGCGTCGTCGAATGGCTGATGACCAACCACCCGCACGACTGCCCGGTGTGCGAGGAAGGCGGTCACTGCCACCTGCAGGACATGACGGTAATGACCGGCCACAACGAGCGCCGCTACCGTTTCACCAAGCGTACCCACCAGAACCAGGACCTCGGCCCGTTCATCGCCCATGAGATGAACCGCTGCATCGCCTGCTACCGCTGCGTGCGCTACTACAAGGACTACGCCGGCGGGACCGACCTGGGTGTCTACGGCGCCCACGACAACGTGTACTTCGGTCGCGTCGAAGACGGCGTGCTGGAAAGCGAGTTCTCCGGCAACCTGACCGAAGTCTGCCCAACGGGCGTGTTCACCGACAAGACCCACTCCGAGCGCTACAACCGCAAGTGGGACATGCAGTTTGCCCCGAGCATCTGCCATGGCTGCTCCAGCGGCTGCAACATCAGCCCAGGCGAGCGCTACGGCGAGCTGCGCCGTATCGAAAACCGCTTCAACGGTTCGGTGAACCAGTACTTCCTGTGCGACCGCGGCCGCTTTGGCTACGGTTACGTCAACCGCACGGACCGCCCGCGCCAGCCACAACTGGCCGACGGCACCAAGCTGGGCCTGGACGCCGCCCTGGACAAGGCCGCCGACCTGCTGCGCGGCCGCACCATCGTCGGCATCGGTTCGCCACGCGCCAGCCTCGAAAGCAACTACGGCCTGCGTGAGCTGGTCGGTGCCGAGTACTTCTACTCGGGCATGGAAGCTGGCGAGCTGGCCCGGGTGCGCCTGGCTCTGGACGTGCTGAACAACAGCCCGCTGCCGGTGCCGACCCTGCGCGACATCGAAGACCACGACGCCGTGTTCGTGCTGGGTGAAGACCTGACCCAGACCGCTGCCCGCGTCGCCCTGGCTGTGCGCCAGGCGACCAAGGGCAAGGCCGAGGCCATGGCCGAAGCGATGAAGGTGCAGCCTTGGCTCGACGCTGCCGTGAAGAACATCGGCCAGCACGCGCTGTACCCGCTGTTCATCGCTTCGCTGGCGCAAACCAAGCTGGACGACGTGGCTGAAGAGTGCGTGCACGCAGCCCCCGCCGACCTGGCCCGCCTCGGCTTCGCAGTGGCTCACGCCATCGACCCGAGCGCCCCGGCTGTCGAAGGCCTGGACGCCGAAGCCAAAGCCCTGGCCCAGCGCATCGCCGACGCCCTGGTGGCCGCCAAGCGCCCATTGGTGGTAGCGGGCACTTCGCTGGCCCACCCGGCCCTGATCGAAGCCGCCGCCAACATCGCCAAGGCCCTGAAGCTGCGCGAGAAAAACGGCTCCCTGAGCCTGGTGGTGCCAGAGGCCAACAGCATCGGCCTGGCCATGCTCGGTGGCGAGTCGGTGGATGCCGCGCTGGACGCCGTCATCAGCGGCAAAGCCGATGCGATCGTGGTGCTGGAAAACGACCTGTACGCCCGCGTAGCGGCTGCCAAGGTCGACGCAGCCCTGGCGGCCGCCAAAGTGGTGATCGTCGCCGACCACTCGAAAACCCCGACGGTCGACCGCGCCCACCTGGTGTTGCCGGCCGCCTCGTTCGCCGAAGGCGACGGTACCCTGGTCAGCCAGGAAGGCCGTGCCCAGCGCTTCTTCCAGGTGTTCGACCCGCAGTACCTGGACAGCAGCATCCAGATCCACGAAGGCTGGCGCTGGATGCACGCCCTGCGTGCCACCCTGCTGAACAAGCCGGTCGACTGGACGCAACTGGACCACGTCACCAGCGCCTGTGCGGCTGCCGCGCCGCAACTGGCCGGCATCGTCAATGCCGCGCCAAGCGCCGCGTTCCGCATCAAGGGCATGAAGCTGGCCCGCGAGCCGCTGCGCTACTCCGGCCGTACCGCCATGCGCGCCAACATCAGCGTGCACGAGCCACGTACCCCGCAAGACAAGGACACCGCGTTCGCCTTCTCCATGGAAGGCTACTCGGGCTCGGCCGAACCGCGCCAGCAGGTGCCGTTCGCCTGGTCGCCGGGCTGGAACTCGCCGCAAGCCTGGAACAAGTTCCAGGACGAGGTCGGTGGCCACCTGCGTGCTGGTGACCCGGGCGTGCGCCTGATCGAGTCGCAAGGCGACCGCCTGAACTGGTTCAGCGCCATTCCGGGCGCCTTCAACCCGGCCCGTGGCACCTGGACTGCCGTACCGTTCTTCCACCTGTTCGGCAGCGAAGAAAGTTCCTCGCGCGCCGCTCCGGTGCAACAGCGTATTCCGGCGGCCTACGTGGCCCTGGCCAAGTCCGAGGCCGACCGCCTGGGCGTCAACGAAGGTGCCCTGCTGAGCCTGACCGTTGCCGGTGTGGCCCTGCGCCTGCCGCTGCGTATCAATGAAGAGCTGGGCGCTGGCCTGGTCGCGCTGCCGAAAGGCCTGGCCGGCATTCCGCCTGCCATCTTCGGTGCACCCGTCGAAGGTCTGCAGGAGGCAGCACAATGAGCTGGTTCACCCCCGAAGTGATCGATGTGATCATCCAGGTCGTCAAGGCTATCGTGGTGCTGTTGGCCGTGGTGGTCTGCGGCGCCCTGCTCAGCTTCGTCGAACGCCGCTTGCTGGGCTGGTGGCAGGACCGCTACGGTCCGAACCGTGTCGGCCCGTTCGGCATGTTCCAGATCGCAGCCGACATGCTGAAGATGTTCTTCAAGGAAGACTGGAACCCGCCCTTCGTCGACAAGATGATCTTCACCCTGGCGCCAGTGGTGGCCATGAGCGCCCTGCTGATCGGCTTCTCGATCATCCCGATCACCCCGGGCTGGGGCGTCGCCGACCTGAACATCGGCCTGCTGTTCTTCTTCGCCATGGCCGGCTTGTCGGTCTACGCGGTGCTGTTTGCCGGATGGTCGTCGAACAACAAGTACGCCCTGCTGGGCAGCTTGCGGGCTTCGGCACAGACCGTGTCATACGAAGTGTTCCTGGGCCTGGCGCTGATGGGCGTGGTGGTGCAGGTGGGCTCGTTCAACATGCGCGACATCGTCGAGTACCAGGCGCAGAACCTGTGGTTCATCATTCCGCAGTTCTTCGGCTTCTGCACCTTCTTCATCGCTGGCGTGGCCGTGACTCACCGTCACCCGTTCGACCAGCCGGAAGCAGAACAGGAACTGGCCGACGGCTACCACATCGAGTATGCCGGCATGAAGTGGGGCATGTTCTTCGTCGGTGAGTACATCGGCATCATCCTCATCTCGGCGCTGCTGGTGACCCTGTTCTTCGGCGGCTGGCACGGCCCGTTCGGCATCCTGCCGCAACTGCCGTTCCTGTGGTTCGCATTGAAGACCGCGTTCTTCATCATGCTGTTCATCCTGCTGCGCGCCTCGATCCCGCGCCCACGCTATGACCAGGTGATGGACTTCAGCTGGAAGTTCTGCCTGCCGCTGACCCTGATCAATTTGCTGGTGACCGCTGCGCTCGTGCTCTACAACACGCCAGCCGTCGCGGCCCAGTGAGGATTTGACCCATGTTCAAGTATATCGGCGACATCGTTAAAGGCACCGGCACCCAGCTGCGCAGCCTGGCCATGGTGTTCTCCCACGGGTTTCGCAAACGCGACACCCTGCAGTACCCCGAAGAGCCCGTGTACCTGCCGCCGCGCTACCGCGGCCGCATCGTGCTCACCCGCGACCCCGACGGCGAGGAGCGCTGCGTAGCGTGCAACCTCTGCGCGGTGGCCTGCCCGGTCGGCTGCATCTCGCTGCAGAAAGCCGAAACCGAGGACGGCCGCTGGTACCCGGAGTTCTTCCGCATCAACTTCTCGCGCTGCATCTTCTGCGGCCTGTGTGAAGAAGCGTGCCCGACCACCGCGATCCAGCTGACTCCGGATTTCGAAATGGCCGAGTTCAAGCGTCAGGACCTGGTGTACGAGAAAGAAGATCTGCTGATTTCCGGCCCCGGCAAGAACCCTGACTACAACTTCTACCGTGTTGCGGGCATGGCCATCGCTGGCAAGCCGAAAGGCGCTGCACAGAACGAAGCCGAGCCGATCAACGTGAAGAGCTTGCTCCCATAAGGACAGAAAGATGGAATTCGCTTTCTACTTCGCATCCGGGATCGCCGTGGTGTCCACCCTTCGGGTGGTGACCGGCACCAACCCCGTGCACGCCTTGCTTTACCTGATCATTTCGCTGATTTCCGTGGCCATGATCTTCTTCTCCCTGGGTGCACCGTTCGCCGGTGCCCTGGAAGTGATCGCCTACGCCGGCGCCATCATGGTGCTGTTCGTGTTCGTGGTGATGATGCTCAACCTCGGGCCGGCTTCGGTGGCCCAGGAGCGCGGCTGGCTCAAGCCCGGCATCTGGGCCGGGCCGGTCATCCTTGGCGCCCTGCTGCTGGCAGAGCTGCTGTACGTGCTGTTCGTCAGCCCGAGCGGCGCCGGCATCAGCGGCACCACCGTGGGCCCGAAAGCCGTGGGGGTCAGCCTGTTCGGCCCCTACCTGCTGGTGGTCGAACTGGCGTCGATGCTGCTGCTGGCGGCAGCTGTGACCGCCTTCCACCTGGGCCGCAACGAGGCGAAGGAGTAAATCATGGGTGCTATCCCTCTCGAACATGGCCTGGCAGTCGCCGGCATCCTGTTCTGCTTAGGTCTGGTTGGCCTGATGGTCCGCCGCAACATCCTCTTCGTGCTCATGAGCCTGGAAGTCATGATGAACGCCTCTGCCCTGGCGTTCGTCGTCGCCGGGGCCCGTTGGGTCCAGCCCGACGGCCAGGTGATGTTCATTCTGGTGATCAGCCTGGCAGCTGCCGAGGCCAGCATTGGCCTGGCCATCCTGCTGCAGCTGTACCGCCGGTTCCACACTCTCGACATCGATGCTGCCAGTGAGATGCGCGGATGAACCTTCTCTTCCTGACTTTCGTCTTTCCCCTCATCGGCTTCCTGCTGCTGTCGTTCTCGCGCGGACGGTTCTCGGAGAACCTGTCCGCGCTGATCGGCGTCGGCTCGGTAGGCCTGTCGGCGGCCACGGCCGCCTACGTCATCTGGCAATTCAACGTCGCCCCACCTGAAGGCGGCGCTTACAGCCAGTTGCTATGGCAGTGGATGTCGGTGGACGGCTTCGCGCCGAACTTCACCCTGTACCTGGACGGCCTGTCGGTCACCATGCTCGGCGTGGTCACCGGTGTCGGCTTCCTGATCCACCTGTTCGCCTCCTGGTACATGCGTGGCGAAGCCGGCTACTCGCGCTTCTTCTCGTACACCAACCTGTTCATCGCCAGCATGCTGTTCCTGATCCTTGGCGATAACCTGCTGTTCATCTACTTCGGCTGGGAAGGCGTGGGCCTGTGCTCGTACCTGTTGATCGGCTTCTACTACAGCAACCGCAACAACGGTAATGCCGCGCTCAAGGCATTCATCGTCACCCGCATCGGCGACGTGTTCATGGCCATCGGCCTGTTCATCCTGTTCGCCCAGCTGGGTACCTTGAACGTGCAGGAGCTGCTGGTGCTGGCACCACAGAAATTCCAGGCGGGCGACACCTGGATGGTGCTGGCAACGCTGATGCTGCTGGGCGGTGCGGTGGGTAAATCGGCCCAGCTGCCACTGCAGACCTGGCTGGCGGACGCGATGGCCGGCCCGACCCCGGTTTCGGCACTGATCCACGCCGCGACCATGGTGACTGCGGGCGTGTACCTGATCGCCCGTACCAACGGCCTGTTCCTGCTGGCACCCGACATCCTGCACCTGGTAGGCGTAGTCGGTGGCGTGACCCTGGTACTGGCCGGCTTCGCTGCGCTGGTGCAAACCGACATCAAGCGTATCCTCGCCTACTCGACCATGAGCCAGATCGGCTACATGTTCCTGGCCCTGGGCGTCGGTGCCTGGGACGCGGCGATCTTCCACCTGATGACCCACGCGTTCTTCAAGGCACTGCTGTTCCTGGCCTCCGGTGCGGTGATCGTTGCCTGCCACCACGAGCAGAACATCTTCAAGATGGGCGGCCTGTGGAAGAAACTGCCCCTGGCCTATGCCAGCTTCGTGGTCGGTGGCGCGGCCCTGGCCGCCCTGCCGATCGTGACGGTAGGCTTCTACTCCAAGGACGAGATCCTCTGGGAAGCCTTCGCCAGTGGCAACACCGGCCTGCTGTACGCCGGCCTGGTGGGCGCGTTCATGACCTCGCTGTACACCTTCCGCCTGATCTTCATCGCCTTCCACGGCGAAGCCAAGACCGAAGCGCATGCCGGCCACGGCATCAGCCACTGGCTGCCGCTGGGCGTACTGATCGTGCTGTCGACCTTCATCGGTGCCTGGATCACCCCACCGCTGGCCGGCGTGCTGCCTGAAAGCGCCGGCCATGCCGGTGGCGCCGCCAAGCACGCGCTGGAAATCACCTCGGGGTCGATCGCCATTGCCGGTATCCTGCTGGCAGCCCTGCTGTTCCTGGGCAAGCGCAGCTTCGTCAGTGCGGTGGCCAACAGCAGCATCGGCCGTGTGCTTTCGGCCTGGTGGTTCGCTGCCTGGGGCTTCGACTGGATCTACGACAAGCTGTTCGTCAAACCTTACCTGCTGATCAGCCACATGCTGCGCAAGGATCCGGTTGACCGCGGCATTGGCCTCATCCCTCGCCTGGCTCGCGGCGGCCACGTCGCCATGAGCAAGACCGAGACTGGCCAACTGCGCTGGTACACCGCCTCGATCGCCGTTGGCGCAGTGCTGGTACTCGGCGCTGTGGTAGTGGCTGCGGTATGACCATGAACTTTGCGAACCTTGCGACCCTGCAAAAGGAAACGAACCCGTCATGATTTTGCCTTGGCTGATCCTGATCCCCTTCATCGGCGGCTTCCTGTGCTGGCTGGGTGAGCGCTTCGGCGCCACCCTGCCGCGCTGGATCGCGCTGCTGACCATGTCCCTGCTGCTAGGCATCGGCCTGTGGCTGTGGGCTCACGGCGATTACACCCTCGCCCCCGCACCTGGCGCCGAACCGGCCTGGGCCCTGGAATACAAAGTCCAGTGGATCCAGCGCTTCGGCATCAGCATCCACCTGGCCCTCGATGGCCTGTCGCTGCTGATGATCCTGCTTACCGGCCTGCTCGGTGTGCTGTCGGTCCTGTGCTCGTGGAAAGAAATCCAGCGTCACGTCGGCTTCTTCCACCTCAACCTGATGTGGATCCTGGGCGGCGTGGTCGGTGTGTTCCTGGCACTGGACCTGTTCCTGTTCTTCTTCTTCTGGGAAATGATGCTGGTGCCGATGTACTTCCTCATCGCGCTCTGGGGTCACAGCTCGGCAGATGGCAAGAAGACCCGGATCTACGCGGCGACCAAGTTCTTCATCTTCACCCAGGCCAGCGGCCTGATCATGCTGGTGGCGATCCTTGGCCTGGTCCTGGTCAACTACAACACCACCGGCGTGCTCACCTTCAACTACAGCGACCTGCTCAAGGCCCAGTTGCCTGCGGGCGTGGAATACCTGCTGATGCTGGGCTTCTTCATCGCCTTTGCGGTGAAGCTGCCGGTGGTGCCGTTCCACTCCTGGTTGCCTGACGCTCACGCCCAGGCGCCCACTGCAGGTTCCGTGGACCTGGCCGGTATCCTGCTGAAGACTGCGGCCTATGGCCTGCTGCGCTTCGCCCTGCCGCTGTTCCCGAACGCCTCGGCCGAGTTCGCGCCGATTGCCATGACCCTGGGCCTGATCGGCATCTTCTACGGTGCGTTCCTGGCTTTCGCGCAAACCGACATCAAGCGCCTGATCGCCTTCTCCAGCGTCTCGCACATGGGCTTCGTGCTGATCGGTATCTACTCCGGCAGCCAGCAGGCCCTGCAAGGCGCGGTGATCCAGATGCTGGCCCACGGCCTGTCGGCTGCCGCGCTGTTCATCCTGTCGGGCCAGCTGTACGAGCGCCTGCACACCCGTGACATGCGCCAGATGGGCGGCCTGTGGCACCGTATCGCCTACCTGCCCGCCATCAGCCTGTTCTTCGCCGCTGCCTCGCTGGGCCTGCCCGGCACCGGCAACTTCGTCGGCGAGTTCCTGATCCTGCTCGGCAGCTTCGTGCATGTACCGTGGATCACCGTGATCGCCACCACCGGCCTGGTATTTGGCTCGGTGTACTCGCTGATCATGATCCACCGCGCCTACTTCGGCCCGGCCAAGAGCGACACCGTACTGGCCGGCATGGACGGTCGCGAGCTGATCATGGTGCTGGGCCTTGCGGTCCTGCTGATCCTGCTGGGCGTGTATCCGCAGCCATTCCTCGACACCTCTGCCGCCACCATGAGTGGTGTGCAGCAGTGGCTCGGCTCCGCTTTCACTCAACTCGCTTCGGCCCGGTAAGAGCGCTATGGAATTCACCACTCAACACTTCATCGCATTGGCGCCGATGCTGATCACCACCATCACCACGGTGGTGGTGATGCTGGCGATCGCCTGGAAGCGCAACCACTCGCAAACCTTCCTGCTGTCCACCGTGGGCCTGAACCTGGCGCTGCTGTCGATCCTGCCGGTGCTGAAGGTGGCACCGTTGGCGGTCACCCCGCTGCTGACCATCGACAAGTTCGCCTGCCTGTACATGGCGATCATCCTGGTGGCCACGCTGGCTTGCGTCACCCTGGCCCACGCCTACCTGGGCGAAGGCTCCAAAGGCTTCCCGGGCAACCGTGAAGAGCTCTACCTGCTGCTGCTGATGTCGGCACTCGGTGGCCTGGTGCTGGTCAGCGCCAACCACCTGGCGGGGCTGTTCATCGGCCTGGAGCTGCTGTCGGTGCCGGTCTACGGCCTGGTGGCCTATGCGTTCTTCAACAAGCGCTCGCTGGAAGCCGGTATCAAGTACATGGTGCTGTCGGCGGCCGGTTCAGCGTTCCTGCTGTTCGGCATGGCCCTGCTGTACGCCGACGCCGGCAGCCTGAGCTTCGACCAGATCGGCAAGGCCCTGGCGGCTACCAGCATGCCAAGCCTGGTGGCCCAACTGGGCCTGGGCATGATGCTGGTCGGCCTGGCCTTCAAGCTGTCGCTGGTACCTTTCCACCTGTGGACACCGGACGTGTACGAAGGCGCCCCGGCGCCGGTTGCCGCGTTCCTGGCAACCGCCAGCAAGGTCGCGGTGTTCGCCGTGGTCGTGCGCCTGTTCATGCTCTCCCCTGCTGCCAGCAGCGGCGTGCTGAGCACCGTACTGGCGGTCATCGCCGTTGCCTCCATCCTGGTCGGTAACCTGCTGGCGCTGACCCAGAGCAACCTCAAGCGCCTGCTCGGTTACTCGTCCATCGCCCACTTCGGTTACCTGCTCATCGCCCTAATCGCTAGCAAGGGCCTGGCCTTGGAAGCCATGGGCGTGTACCTGGTCACCTACGTGATCACCAGCCTGGGCGCCTTCGGGGTCATCACCCTGATGTCCTCGCCCTATGGTGGCCGTGACGCCGATGCCCTGTACGAATACCGCGGCCTGTTCTGGCGCCGCCCGTACCTGACTGCAGTGCTGACCGTGATGATGCTGTCGCTGGCGGGCATCCCGCTGACCGCCGGTTTCATCGGCAAGTTCTACATCATCGCCACCGGTGTCGAGTCGCACCTGTGGTGGCTGGTTGGGGCCCTGGTGATCGGCAGCGCCATCGGCGTGTACTACTACCTGCGGGTCATGGTCACCCTGTACCTGGTCGAGCCGAATCTGCGTCGCCACGACGCACCGCTGAAGTGGGAGCAGCGCACCGGTGGCGTCATGCTGCTGGCCATCGCCATTCTTGCTTTCGTACTGGGTGTGTACCCGCAACCCCTGCTGGAAATGGTCCAGCAAGCCGGCCTGCAACTGATCGGCTGATTGCCCTGGCAATGAAAACACCCCGCTGATGCGGGGTGTTTTTTTATGTGCGTGTTTTAGGTCGCTGAGCATGCCAGCTCATTCACCAGGGCTACCCAGCCCTGCGCCCGGCAGGGCCGCCTTGCGCAAATCACCATTGGCTGAAGGCAGGTAGACTTCCGGGTTGGGCATGCCGCTGGGCGACAGTTCATGGGTCATTTCGAATTCGGCACGTACCGACCAGCCACAGGCCTCGGTTGTGCATTGCAAATAAGCAATGCGCAGGAAAATATGGCGACCTTCACTGGTGCGGATGCGCATCCTGCTGTGGCAGTGCGGGCAGACAAGCTTGTAAGTACTCACGGCAGGTACCTGCAAGCACTGTTCAGGTTCAACTTCAGTGAGAATGCTCGCCGGAGTGTGTCAGTATTGGCCACAAAATCGGGACTATTCTTCAGTTTGGTGTTTCTCATTGCAGAAATGCTCCTTAAAACGCAGGGCTGTATTCATAACGAGTAGTTTAAGCCCATGGAATATCATTAAACCAGTCATGGATATTTGTTATGAGTACTCACGTACTGGCTGCGGTGCTCACGCGGCTCAAGCTTCTAACCGGCGCGCAGTCCGACGCCGATCTTTCGCGCGCACTGTCTGTGAGCCCGCAAACGCTCAGCAGCTGGAAGGTGCGCGATAGCATTCCCTATTCCCTTTGCATCGAGATCGCCAGGCAACACGCCTGCTCGCTGGACTGGCTTCTGCTAGGCCATGGCGAGCAGGCCCCGGCAAGCCGAGGGCCGGCAGGTTGGGAAGCCGATGTGCTTGAGCGCCTGCGCACCTTGTCGCCCAGCGACCGCCAAGCCATCTTGCTGTTCATCGAAGACAAGCAGCGAATCCGGCAACTGGAACAGCAGTTGAGCGAGCTGACGGGCTAACCCCGTTTTCGCCAGCGCTGGATCAGTTCACGCGGGTCGAGGGTGTCGACCAGCACCATGACCTTCAAGCTCACCGGAATGACGATTACCGCTGCCACAAAGCCGGCCATGCCACGTGACAGCAAAGGCACCGACTCCGAAATCAGCGGCTCGAACAAATGGCCCACGCCTACGGTGACGAACACCAGCAAGAGTTTCTTGGACAGTGTCAGGCGCTTGGCGGTGTTGGTGATCAACCGGTCGCGTGCGGCACTGACCAGCAACGCCCCCAGCAGCGCGGCGAACAACACATTGCCATCCACCCCCAGCATCTGCGCCAGGGTTGAACCCAAGTGGTCGCAGAACCATTGTTCAGGCATGTTTCAGCCCTCGTCGCGGTCCAGCCAGGCAAGGCGCGGAACCCAAGGTATGCAGGATCGCGGCTTCGACAAAACGGGTGTAACACACGTGCAAGGCGCGCCCATGGTCATGCCCGGTCACGTCCTCGAGGCGTTGGTAGCCCCGCTCACGCAGCGCCGCTCGCCAGCGGGCGAACTCGCTTGCCGCAGCAATCACGGCACAGCGCGCGGCCACCTCCAGCGCCGCATCACTGACTGGCTGCTGCAGCTTCAGGCGTTCATGCAACCTGCCCAAGTCCACCCGGGGCCAGAACGGGTCGTGGCTATCGGCAATGCGTGGTAGGCGATCGGTACTCATGCGTCACCTCCTCATTGCTCGGCCAGCATGCCGTAACGGATAGCCTTGATCACTGCAGCTACCCGGGTGGGCACATCGAATTTGCGCAGGATGTTGGACACGTGGAAATTCACGGTCGACTCCTTGCACGCCAGGATCTGCCCGATTTCCCAGGAACTCTTGCCATAGGCGCACCACAGCAGCACCTGCTGTTCACGTGGTGTCAGGCGCACCGGGGCGTCCGCCGGAGGGTGCTGCGAATGTCGAGCGTTGTCGGTCATGTTTAAACTCCACGGGTGAGTGAGCACGGCACGCTTGCCGATCTGCGTTCACCTTACGAAGCCCGGGCGGCAGCCTCCATCGCCGCCGCTTGTAAAGAACTTTCGTACAAAAGCGTCTGACGAAAGCAGCGGGAAAATGTGTGCTTTTCTTCGTGCTCCCGGCGGCATTTCGCTCGTCTCAACGCCGTTGTCCATTCGCTTTTCGCCTGGAGTCGTACAATGCGTCGCGTTATGCCCCTGTCATCCTGCCTGGGCCTGCTGGCTGCCATGGGCGCCACCCAGCCCGCCGTGGCGGCACCCTCGGTCGAGCTCGACCAGGTTCTGATCACCGACGAGGAGCAGACCGAACTGACGGCCGCCACCCAGCGCCTGCGCGAAATACCGGGCGCCAGCAACCTGGTGGACATGCAACGCGTCGGCCAAGGCCGGGTGGCCAGCAACCAGGATGTGCTGGCCTACCAGCCCGGTGTGTTCGCACAATCGGCAGGCAACGACGGAATCAAGTTGTCGATCCGCGGCTCAGGCCTCAATCGTGCCCCGGGGGCACATGGCTCTGGCATCTACACGATGTTCGACGGGCTGCCATTGACCGGCCCCGGGGGCACCCCCTACGAGCTGTTCGAACCCTTGTGGCTGAGCCGCGCCGAAGTGTTGCGCGGCGCCAACGGCTTCGATCAGGGCGCGCTGGCACTGGGTGGCGCGATCAACTACGTCACCCACACTGGCTATGACGCTGCACCGCTGCAGGTACGCTACGAGGTGGGCAGCCGCGGCTACCAGCATCGGCATATCAGCTCGGGCCAGGTGCTGGGCAACCTCGACTACTACGTCGCGTTGACCGATGCCGAATACGACGGTTACCAGGCTCACAGCAGCGGCAGTGCCAAGGGCGTGGCTGCCAATGTCGGCTACCGCTTCAACCCCAACCTCGAAACGCGCTTCTACCTGCGCTACCGACAAACCGAGAACGAACTGGCCGGGCGCCTGACCAAGGACCAGATCAAGCACCACCCTCGGGCGGCTAACCCTGCCTACCTGGCCCGTGACGATAGCCGCCCGCAACCGGGCAGCACCTGGGTAGGCAACAAGACTACCTTCTACCTCGACGATGACGCGCGGGTGGAAGCCGGCCTGGTCTACCACGACTACCCCATGGACCTGCGCGAAGGGCCGATGCGCCTGAAGGTGGCCTATACCGACGTCAGCGGCACGCTCAACTATTCGCGCCGCGACAGCCTGTACGGCCACGAGAGCAAGACCACTCTCGGCTGGCGCACCACCAAACACCTGCCAAACAGCGGCGCCTCGCAGTTCGCCCGCACTGGCGACGTGTTCGGTGCAAGAACGCGGGACTTCACCTACCAGGGCTCCGATACCGTGCTGCATGCCGGCAATGACCTGGAACTGGTGCCCAACCTGTGGCTGACCACCGGCCTGGCCATGATCTACACCCGGCGTGAAAGCGACGTCACCTACCCTGCCGAGGGCGGCAAAGTGAGCATGCATGACTGGGATTACGCCCCCCGTGTGGGCTTGCGCTACGACCTTCGGCCGGACCTGCAGGTGTATGGCAACCTCAGCCGTTCGGTCGAGCCGCCACACCCCTGGTCGCTGATCTGGAGCGCACCGAGTGCTGGCGGCAAACAGATCCAGCCGATCGAAATGCAGAACCAGACTGCAACCACCCTGGAAGTGGGCGCACGTGGCGATTCGGCCATCGGCCGCTGGGACCTGGCCTGGTACTACGCACAGGTGCGCCACGAACTGCTCGCCGTGGAAGTGGTGCCGAACTTCACCTCCGAGTTCAATGCCAGCGCCACGGTGCACCAAGGTGTGGAAGCCGGCCTCGTCAGCACCTTGTGGGAACGCGCAGGCACGGGCAAGTTGAGCCTGCGCCAGGCCTATACATTCAGTGACTTCCACTACCGCGATGACGAGGCGTTCGGTGACAATCGCCTGCCTGGCATCCCCATGCACTATTATCAGGCCGAGCTGCGCTACGACTGGCCGAACGGTTTCCATGCCGGGGTGAATACCCAGCTGGCGTCCAAGGTGCAGGTGGACTACGCCAACAGCTACCACGCTGATGAATATGCCCTGCTCGGCGCGCGCATCGGTTGGGATTCACCCCGCCAGGACTGGCAGACCTGGCTGGACCTGCGCAACCTCACCAACCAGCGTTATGCAGCGACGGTGACGCCCGCCTACAACGATGCCGGTAATGACAATGCGCGCTCCACCCCGGGCGAAGGCTTCAGCGTATACGCCGGGGTTTCCTACAGCTTCCGCTGACGCATGGCACCCCTTGCAGCAGCGGGCCAGGCCACTGCGGCAAGGGGCATCCCACGAGTGGGTTGGCGGTTCAGACCGACCGGTTCAGCTTCACCCATGAAGCAAACTTGTCGATAAAGGCCTGCAGGAATGGCCGGGTCTTGTCGTTGAGCTTGCCCGACTCGTCGAACAGGTTGGCGGCACCGCCAATGTAGGCTTCGGGCATCTGCATGCACGGCATGTCCAGGAATACCAGCGCCTGGCGCACGGCATGGTTGGCACCAAAGCCGCCGATAGCCCCTGGCGAAACGCTCACCACCGCGGTGGGCTTGCCGCTCCAGGCACTGTGCCCGTAAGGCCGGGAGCCAACGTCAATGGCGTTCTTCAGGCAGCCCGGGACCGAGCGGTTGTATTCAGGGGTGACGAACAGCACGGCATCGCTGCGGCGAATTTCATCGCGAAACCGTTTCCAGGGCTCGGGAGCACCCTCGGCCTCGACATCCTCGTTGTACAGCGGCAGATCGCCAATTTCGACGATTTTCAGGGCAAGGCTGGACGATGCCAGCTCCGCAAGTGCGCGGGCGACCTTACGGTTGTAGGACTCCTTGCGCAAGCTACCGACAACAACCGCAACCGAATACACCTGGCTCATGGCAATTTCCTACCTATACGGGTTAAAGGACGTTGTAGTTATAGATGACCGTTTCTCGCCGCTTTGGTTTTTTTTCATCGACGCGAAAACTTCCAGCCCTCCTGCACGGTCTATGACTACAGACATTTCCTACGTATTTCAGAGGTTTCCACCCAAATGGCAGCAGTAATGGTCGGCCAATTCCACGCCCGTGACGCCGAAGGCCGCATCTACCCCGTGCACGAGTTTCAGGAGTCGACCCTGCAACTTGACGGCAGCACACTGGGCGCCCCCATCACCACCTACCGCCTGGCCATCGGCGACAAGGTCAATTACCTGGGCGAAAACCGCTTCGAGCTGGCCCGCAGCGGTGTCGAGCTCATCCGCATTCCGTGAAGCAAGCCGTGGCGCATGGCCGGTGATGGATGACCGGCAGCAGCATGACTGCTAGCCACAATCAGCCGGCAGATGCCTCGGTCAGCACCTGCCACATCGAAGGCCCGCCTGCCGATTTGGCTATGGCTGCCAACCGCTCGGCATGCGCTTCCAGCTCTTGGGCATTGGCCATGATCACGCGCCCCGGCGCTCGACCGGTGATCCGGCGGATTTCGCTGCCGCCGCCAGCCTGCCCGTCACCCTCGGCATCCGCCCCATGACCGGCCAGCGACAGGCTGGTCTGGCCACCGGTCATCGCCAGGTAGACGTCGGCCAGCAGTTCCGAGTCGAGCAGTGCGCCGTGCAGCTCGCGGCCTGAGTTGTCGATATCGTAGCGTTTGCACAGCGCATCGAGGCTGTTGCGCTGCCCCGGGTGGCGCGAACGCGCCAGCAGCAAGGTGTCGAGAACGGTGCAGTACTGCGACACATCCGCGCGATGCTGCTGGCCCAGCAAGGCGAATTCGTTGTTGATGAAGCCTACGTCGAACGCCGCGTTGTGGATGACCAGCGTGGCGCCCTGGATGAACTCGAAGAATTCATCGGCTACATCGGCGAAGCGCGGCTTGCCGACCAGAAACGCGTCGGTGATGCCGTGGACGTTGATCGCCCCCTCGTCACTTTCGCGGTCCGGCTGCAGGTAGACATGGAAATGCCGCCCGGTCAGCCGCCGGCCGATCACCTCGACACAGCCGATTTCGATGATCCGGTGACCTTCGCCAACCGGCATACCCGTGGTCTCGGTATCGAGAATCACGTACCGTTTATCTTGCTGCTGCTCCACGCCGGGCGCTCCAACTTGCATCAGTTACAAAGCGGCGATTGTACCCCAGCTCAACGCTGGGCGCGCACCTCATCGACCCCACGGTTGGCCAACTGGTCGGCCCGTTCGTTGCCGGGGTGGCCGATGTGCCCGCGTACCCACTTCCAGGTGACCTTGTGGCGGTTGACCTGCTCATCGAGCAGTTGCCACAGGTCGGCGTTTTTTACCGGCTCCTTGGCCGCGGTTTTCCAGCCGCGCTTCTTCCAGTTGACCATCCACTCATTGATGCCCTTCATCACATATTGCGAGTCGGTGGTCAGCACGACTTCGCATTCACGCTTGAGCGACATCAGCCCCTGGATCGCCGCCATCAGCTCCATGCGGTTGTTGGTGGTTTCACGTTCGCCGCCCCACAGTTCCTTCTCGACGCCCTTGTAGATCATCAGCACCCCCCAGCCACCCGGGCCGGGGTTGCCCTTGCAGGCACCATCGGTAAACATTTCGACGCTATCGCTCATGTACCACTCTTGAATTCAGTGCTTGTCAGTTTCAGGGTTGGCTGCCGTGCGGTTGACCTTGGCCAGCGGCAGCGGCAGCAGCTTGCCCATGGGCTCGCGACGCTGCTGACGCAGGGGCCGCAGCCCTACCACCATCTTGCGCGCCACCAGCAGGTAGACCCCACCACCGGCACCTTGCCAGCCGCCGGCCAGCCGCTCCCAGCCTTGCAGGCGCTGCTGCCAGGCCGGTGAGGCAAGCGGCGGACGATAGCACCCGAAGCGGCGTTTCTCCAGCGCGAAGCCCAGCAGGTTGAGCCAGTCGCCAACCCGCGACGGCGAGATGCAGCGCGCCTTGCGCAAAGCGCCATGGCTGAAGAAATGACGCATGCCCCAACTGCTCCACGGGTTGATGCCCACGATCAGCAAGTGCCCCCCCGGGCGCACGGCACTGGCTGCCTCGCGCAGCAGGCCATGCGGCGACAGGCAGAAGTCCAGGCCATGCTGCAGCACCACCACGTCGGCAGCATGCTCGCTCAGCGGCCAGGCCTGTTCCTCGCAGACAATTTCAACCCCCGGCAACGGCGCACCAAGGCGCACATTGCGCTGCACCTGGGGTGCCTGGGGCGGTGCTTCGGCGCAGGGCCCGTAATGCACGAGGTAACCGCCAAAAAAGCGCCCCAGCTCTTCTTCCAGCAGTTGGTCTTCTTCCTTGAGCATCAGTTGGCCGAGTGGGCCATTGAACCACTCACGGGCCAGGCTGATCAGCTCGACCCAGTCCGGATCGGCCTGGGCAAAGGCTTGGTCGGTCATTGCGCTCTCCCTCGAAGGTTCTCCCGCCGCGCCATCGCGGCTAAGATGCCTTCATGTGCCACGCTAGGTGAATCGGATCCGCACCATGATACAGATCGATGCTCTTCCCGCTTTCTCCGACAACTACATCTGGTTGTTACAGGATACTGCCAAACGCCGTTGTGCGGTGGTCGACCCCGGCGACGCCGGCCCGGTGGAGCGTTGGCTGGCCGCCAACCCCGGCTGGGCGCTGAGCGACATCCTCATTACCCACCACCACAACGACCACGTCGGCGGCGTGGCACGGCTCAAGCAACTGACCGGCGCACGGGTCTGTGGCCCGGCCAACGAGCAGATTCCCTGCCGTGACCTGGCGCTGGACGAGGGCGCCGAGGTCGAAGTGCTGGGCGTGGTGTTCCAGGTGCTGGCGGTGCCCGGCCACACCCTGGGCCATATCGCTTTCTTCAGTGACCAGCCCCCGGAAACCCCGCTCCTGTTCAGCGGCGATACCCTGTTCGCGGCCGGTTGCGGGCGCATGTTCGAGGGCACGCCCGAGCAGATGCAACCCGCCCTGGCCCGCCTGGCGGCCCTGCCCGCGCACACCCAGGTGTACTGCGCCCACGAATACACGCTTGCCAACCTGCGCTTCGCCAAGGCCGTCGAGCCCGACAACCCGCATGTGCAGCAGCGCTTCGACGAGGTGACCCGGTTGCGCGCCGACCAGCGCATCACATTGCCGTCGACGATTGGCTTGGAGCGCCTGACCAACCCTTTTTTGCGCACCTCTGAAACATTAGTTAAACAAAAAGCAGACGAATGGAAGGGACATTCAAACGCTACGCATGTCGCTGTTTTTGCTGCCTTGAGGTCTTGGAAAGACACCTTCTGATAACCGCAAGATATATCGCAATCTGTGTTCAACGGTTGACCCGGCCCGGAGCGGTTTCTAGAATCGCCGAAATTTTTTGCCCGGATACCTGTCTCAGCCGATGTCTTCCCGTAGCCGCAGAACCTCTCATTCAGTCGCCCTGACGCGCCTGGCCCAAATCAGTGCGCTGGCTCTGGCCGCCACTCTGGTGGGTTGCCAGAGCACCCGTCAGCTCGACGAATCCGATAGCGTTCGCGCGCACAACTACCAGGCGCGGATCAAGCACAAGCCCGCGCCGCTGCTGGTCAAGCCGGCCGAGCAGGCGCCACAGGACGTATGGGAGCGCATGCGCCAGGGCTTTGCCCTGCAGGACAGCATCGACGTCAACCCGCGCATCGAGCAGCAGCGCCTGTGGTTCGCCAGCAACCCCACCTTCATCGAGAGCGCCGGCGAGCGCGGCAGCCTGTACCTGCACTACATCGTCGAGCGCCTCGAGGAGCGTGACATGCCCCTGGAGCTGGCGCTGCTGCCAGCCATCGAAAGCGCCTACAACCCGATGGCGTATTCGCGGGCCAGCGCCGCAGGCATGTGGCAGTTCATGCCGGCAACCGGTCGCCACTTCAACCTGCGCCAGACCAATTTCTATGACGGCCGCCGCGACATCACCGCCTCGACCAATGCCGCGCTGGACTACCTGACCCGCCTGCATGACATGTTCAACGGCGACTGGCTGCTGGCCCTGGCCGCCTACAACGCCGGCGAAGGCACGGTCAGCCGCGCCATCGAACGTAACGAGCGCCTGGGCCTGCCAACCGACTACTGGAACCTGCCGCTGCCCCAGGAAACCCGGGACTACGTGCCCAAGCTGCTGGCCCTGTCGCAAGTGGTGCTTACCCCTGAAGCCTACGGCGTGAACCTGAACCCGATCGCCAACGAACCCTACTTCGAAGCCGTGGCCATCAATGATCGGCTCGACCTGTCGCGGGTGGCGGCCTTTGCCAACATCGACGAAGACGAGCTGATCCAGCTCAACCCCGCCTTCAAGAAACGCATGACCGTGGACGGGCCCAAGCAATTGCTGGTGCCGACCGCCAAGGCACAATTGCTGAGCAACAGCCTGTCCAACCTCAACCCCGAGCAGCTGGTCGCCCTGCAACCGAACAAGGCTGTGTTCGCCCGTGCCGTGGCCGAAACCAGGGCACCGGCGGCTGCGCGCAGCTACCGGGTCAAGCGTGGCGACAACCTGGGCGCCATTGCCAAGGCCAACCGCGTATCGATCAAGGACATCAAGCGCTGGAACCGCCTGTCCGGCAACAACCTGCGCGCTGGCCAGGTCCTGGCCCTGCGCGGCGGCAACGCCCCGAGCGCCGCCGGCAATCGCGTAGCGGCGTCGGCGCAGCGCTCTACCCAGTACAAGGTGCGCAAGGGTGACTCGCTATACCTGGTGGCTAAGCGCTTCAACGTGGAAATGAAGCACCTCAAGCGCTGGAACCCGCGCAGCGGTCATGCCCTCAAGCCCGGGCAGACCCTGACCGTCTACGTCGGGCATTGATCCAAAGCCAGCGGCCACTGCGCGCTCCTGTGGGAGCGGCCTTGTGTCGCGAAAGGGCTGCACAGCAGCCCCGGCAGCCTATGCTGCGAAGCTGTGATCCTGGGGGCCGCTGCGCGCCCCTTTCGCGACGCAAGGCCGCTCCCACAGGTACCGAGTCCCCCCGCAGCTACCGGCAACGGCCTTAGTCACTGCCTCCGCCTTCAAAACCTCTCTTTTTCCCACCCCCCCAAGCTGTTACTGTACGCCGACAAAAGCCCAACGCCTCTGGATCGGATGCCGACTTGATACGTCCCCTCCTGCTGTCAATCAGCCTGGCCTTGAGCTTTCCCGCAGTCGCGATGGTGAGCGAAAGCCACGGATACGCGCAGTTCGGCACGCTCAAGTACCCAGCCACGTTCACCCACTTCGACTGGGTCAACCCGCAAGCGCCCAAAGGCGGCACGTTGCGGGCGATGGCCTTTGGCACCTTCGACACCCTCAACCCCTATACCTTCAAGGGGTCGAGCCCGGTGACCACGCCCAACTTCCAACAGTACGGCATCAGCGAGCTCAACGAGCCGCTGATGGTCGGTACCGGCCAATACGACCCGTCCGGCGACGAGCCCACCTCCAGCTATGGCCTCATCGCCCGCTCGGTGGAATACAGCGAGGACCGTAGCTGGGTGGTGTTCAACCTGCGCCCGGAAGCCCGCTGGCATGACGGCAAGCCGATCACCGCGGCAGACGTGGCCTTCTCCTACCGCACGTTGCTCAAGGACGGCCACCCGATCTACCGCACCAACCTGCAAGAGGTGCAACGGGTCGACATCCTCGGCCCGCTGCGCATCCGCTTCGTGTTCAAGCGCGCTGGCAACCCACTGCTCATCCTGCGCCTGGGCGAGATGCCAGTGCTGCCCAAGCACTACTGGCAGCACCGTGACTTCAAGGCCACTACCTTCGAGCCGCCATTGGGCAGTGGCCCATACCGCATTACCGAGGTACAGCCGGGGCGCCGACTGGTGTTCGAGCGCGTCAAGCGTTACTGGGGCAAGGACCTGGCCGTCAACCGAGGCAAGTACAACTTCGATCGCGTGGAGTACGAATTCTACCGTGATGCCACCGTGGCCTTCGAAGCGTTCAAGGCCGGTGAATTCGACATCTATATCGAACACCAGGCGAAGAACTGGGCCAACGGCTACAACTTCCCGGCCGTGCGCCGTGGCGAGGTGATCAAGGCGCAGATCCCGCACCGCATCCCCACGCAAACCCAGGGCCTGTTCATGAACAGCCGCCGGGCGACCTTCAGCGACCCACGGGTACGCCAGGCACTGGGGCTGATGCTCGACTTCGAGTGGACCAACCGCGCCCTGTTCAGCAACGCCTACCGGCGCTCGACCAGCTACTACCCCAACAGTGAGTTCGCCGCCAGCGGTGTGCCCACCGGCAAGGAATGGCTGCTGCTGGCGCCATTCCGTGACCAGTTACCCGCCAAACTGTTCAGCGAACCGTACCAGGTCAGCCACACCGCCGGCCGTGGCGTCAGCCGCGAAACCTTGCGCCAGGCACTGGCCCTGCTCGCCGAGGCGGGGTGGAAGCTGAACGGCCAGCGCCTGGTCGACAGCAAAGGCCAGCAGTTGCGCATGGAGCTGTTGCTGGTAAACCCCAACCTTGAACGCATCCTGCAACCTTATGTCGAAAATCTGTCCAGCATCGGTATCGATGCGCGCTTGCGCACCGTGGACCGTGCCCAGTACAAACAACGCCTGGACCAGTTCGATTTCGACATGATTCTGATGACCCTCAATCAGACCCTGAGCCCCGGCCTGGAGCAGTGGTTGTACTTCCATTCGAGCCAGGCCGGCACCAAGGGCAGCAAGAACTATGCAGGGGTCAAGGACCCGGTGGTCGACCACCTGCTCGACACCCTGTTGGCCGCACGCACCCGCGACGACCAGGTGGCTGCCGCCCGCGCCCTGGACCGCGTCCTCTCATGGCAGTACTACATGATCCCCAACTGGTACCTGGACAACCATCGCCTGGCCTACCGCAACCGGTTCGCCTTCGTCACCACACCGCCCTATACCCTTGGGCTGAACAGCTGGTGGATAAAGACTTCGGAGAAAGCCCAATGATGCCAACGCACCGCCTGCGCCGGCTGGCTGGCAGCCTGTTGCTCGCCTGCCTGAGCCTTCCCGCCCTGGCCGCACCGCAACATGCGCTCACCCTGTACGACGAGCCGCCCAAATACCCTGCCGACTTCAAGCACTTCGACTACGTGAACCCCGAGGCGCCCAAGGGTGGCACCTTCCGCCAGTCCAGTTTCGGCGGTTTCGACAGCCTTAACCCGTTCATCAACAAGGGCGTGCCGGCCGAAAACATCAGCATCATCTACGACACCCTGATGCGCCAGAGCCAGGACGAACCCTTCACCGAATATGGCCTTGTCGCCGGCAAGATCGAGAAAGCCCCGGACAACAGCTGGGTGCGCTTCTACCTGCGCCCCGAAGCACGTTTCCACGATGGCCACCCCATGCGTGCCGATGACGTGGTGTTTACCTTCAACGCCCTGATCAAGGATGGTGCGCCGCTGTATCGTCAGTACTATGCCGACGTCGCCGAGGTGGTCGCCGAAGACCCGTTGAAAGTGCTGTTCAAGTTCAAGCACCGGAACAACCGTGAGCTGCCGCTGATCCTCGGCCAGTTGCCCGTGCTGCCCAAGCACTGGTACGAAAACCGCGACTTCAACCGCGGCAACCTGGAAATTCCGCTGGGCAGCGGCCCGTACAAGGTGGCCGAGGTCAAGGCCGGGCGCTCGGTACGCTACGAGCGGGTCAAGGACTACTGGGCCAAGGACCTGCCGATCAACCGTGGGTTCTACAACTTCGATGTCATGACCTTCGACGCCTACCGTGACACCACCGTAGCCTTGCAAGCACTCAAGGCCGGCGCGTTCGACTATGGCCTGGAAGTCAGCGCGAAAAACTGGGCCACCGCCTACGACGTGCCCGCCGTGCGCGAGGGCCGGCTGATCAAGGAAGAGTTGCCCAACGGCAACCCTACTGGTATGCAGGGCTTCATTTTCAACATCCGCCGGCCGGTGTTCCAGGATGTGCGCGTACGCCACGCCTTGAGCCTGCTGCTGGACTACGAATGGACCAACAAGCAACTGTTCAACGGTGCCTACACCCGTACCGGCAGTTACTTCGAAAACTCGGAAATGGCCGCCCGTGGCTTGCCCAGCGCCAGCGAACTGAAGATCCTCGAGCCGCTGCGCGGCAAAGTACCCGACCAGGTGTTCACCGAGGCCTTCCACAACCCGGTCAGCGACGGCAGCGGCATGATCCGCGAGCAGCAGCGCCAGGCCTACAAGCTGCTGCAGGAGGCCGGCTGGAAAATCGTCGACGACAAGATGGTCGATGCCCAGGGCAAACCGGTAAGCATCGAGTTCCTGCTGGCGCAGACCGAGTTCGAACGCATCCTGCTGCCGTTCAAGCGCAACCTGGCTGACCTGGGTATCGAGCTGAACATCCGCCGGGTCGATGTTTCGCAGTACATCACCCGCCTGCGCTCGCGCGATTTCGACATGATCGTCGGCGGCTATCCGCAGTCCAACTCGCCCGGCAACGAGCAGCGCGAATTCTGGTCCAGTGCCGCCGCCGACAACCCCGGCAGCCGCAACTTCATCGGCCTGCGCGACCCGGCCATCGACCAGCTGGTCGACCAACTGATCAATGCCGACTCGCGCCAAAGCCTGATCGACCATTGCCGCGCCCTTGACCGGGTATTGCTGTGGGGCTATTACGTCATCCCCAACTGGCACATCAAGACCTGGCGGGTAGCCTACTGGAACCACATCGGGCACCCGAAAGTGTCGCCCAAGTACGACATCGGCATCGACACCTGGTGGATCAAGCCCGGGGTAAGCCCGGCCGTCAGCGCAGCCTCTGCGGAAGAGGCCAACTGAGATGCTGGCCTACATCCTGCGCCGCCTGCTGCTGATCATCCCGACCCTGTTCGGCATCCTCATCATCAACTTCATCATCGTCCAGGCTGCCCCTGGCGGCCCGGTTGAACAGATGATCGCCAAGCTCGAAGGCTTCGAGGGCGCCACCAGCCGCATTGGCGGTGGTGGTGCCGAGGTGTCCGTGGCGGGCTCCAACTACCGTGGCGCCCAAGGCCTGGACCCGGCGCTGATCGCCGAAATCGAGCGCATGTACGGGTTCGACAAATCGCCGCCCGAACGCCTGTGGATCATGATCAAGAACTACGCCCGACTGGATTTCGGCGACAGCTTCTTCCGCGATGCCAAGGTCATCGACCTGATCATCGAAAAGATGCCGGTGTCGATCTCGCTGGGGCTGTGGAGCACACTGATCATGTACCTGGTGTCGATCCCACTGGGCATCGCCAAGGCGGTACGCCATGGCAGCCACTTCGACGTGTGGACCAGTTCGGCGATCATCGTCGGCTATGCGATCCCCGCCTTCCTGTTCGCCATCCTGCTGATCGTGCTGTTCGCCGGCGGCAGCTACTTCGACTGGTTCCCGCTGCGCGGCCTCACCTCAAACAACTTCAACGAGCTGAGCACCACCGGCAAGGTGCTGGACTACTTCTGGCACCTGGTGCTGCCAATCACCGCGCTGGTCATCGGCAACTTCGCGACCATGACCCTGCTGACCAAGAACAGCTTCCTCGACGAAATCAACAAGCAATACGTGGTGACCGCCAAGGCCAAAGGCCTGAGCCGGCCACGGGTGCTGTATGGCCATGTGTTCCGCAACGCCATGCTGCTGGTGATTGCCGGCTTCCCTTCGGCGTTCATCGGTATCTTCTTCACCGGCTCCCTGCTGATCGAGGTGATCTTCAGCCTCGACGGCCTGGGCCTGATGAGCTTCGAGGCGGCCATCAACCGCGACTACCCGGTGGTCTTCGGCACCCTGTTCATCTTCACCCTGCTGGGGCTGGTGGTGAAACTGATCGGCGACCTGACCTACACCCTGGTCGATCCACGCATCGACTTTGCCAGCCGGGAGCACTGACATGGCCTTGTCCCCCCTCAACCGACGGCGCTTCGAGCGCTTCAAGGCCAACCGCCGTGGCTGGTGGTCGCTGTGGCTGTTCCTGATCCTGTTCGGCCTCAGCCTGGGTGCCGAACTGATCGCCAACGACAAACCGATTGCCGTGCGCTACGACGGCCAGTGGTACTTCCCCGCCTTCAAGCGCTACCCGGAAACCACGTTCGGCGGCGAATTCCCGCTGGAAGCCAACTACAAGAGCCCCTACATCCGCGAGCTGCTGGCCAAGAAAGACAGCTTCGTGCTGTGGGCGCCGATCCCGTTCAGCTACCAGAGCATCAACTACGACCTGCGCGTTCCGGCCCCGGCACCGCCCTCGGCGGACAACTGGCTAGGCACCGACGACCAAGGCCGCGATGTGCTGGCGCGGGTGATCTACGGCTTCCGCATATCGGTGCTGTTCGCCCTGACCCTGACCGTGGCCAGCTCCATCATCGGCGTCCTCGCCGGCGCCTTGCAGGGGTTTTATGGCGGTTGGGTCGACCTGGCCGGGCAACGCTTTCTGGAAATCTGGTCGGGGCTGCCGGTGCTGTACCTGCTGATCATTCTTGCCAGTTTCGTGCAGCCGAACTTCTGGTGGCTGCTGGGCATCATGCTGCTGTTTTCCTGGATGAGCCTGGTCGACGTGGTGCGCGCCGAGTTCCTGCGCGGCCGCAACCTGGAGTACGTGCGTGCCGCCCGAGCCCTGGGCATGCGCAACGGCGCAATCATGTACCGGCACATCCTGCCCAACGCCATGATCTCGACCATGACCTTCATGCCGTTCATTCTCACCGGCGCCATCGGTACCCTCACGGCCCTGGACTTCCTCGGCTTCGGACTGCCCGCCGGTTCGCCCTCGCTGGGCGAGCTGGTGGCCCAGGGCAAGTCCAACCTGCAGGCACCCTGGCTGGGCATCAGCGCCTTCGCAGTACTGGCGCTGATGCTGAGCCTGCTGGTATTCATCGGCGAATCCGCCCGCGACGCCTTCGACCCGAGGAAGTGACATGAGTGAACAGAACCTGATCGAAGTGCGCGACCTGGTCGTCGAGTTTGTAACCGGCGACCAGGTCAACCGGGTGGTGGATGGCATCAGTTTCGACATCCGCAAAGGCGAGACGCTGGCGCTGGTCGGTGAAAGCGGCTCGGGCAAGTCGGTGACTGCGCACTCGATCCTGCGCCTGCTGCCCTACCCCTTGGCCCAGCACCCCCGCGGCAGCATCCGCCATGAAGGCAAGGACTTGCTGCAGCAGAACGAAAAAACCCTGCAGCGCATTCGCGGCAACCGCATTGCGATGATCTTCCAGGAGCCGATGACGTCGCTGAACCCGCTGCACTGCATCGAAAAGCAGATCAATGAAATTCTTCTGCTGCACAAGGGCCTGACCGGCAAGCAAGCCACTGCGCGCACCCTGGAGCTGCTGGAAATGGTCGGCATCCCGGAGCCACGCAAACGCCTCAAGGCCCTGCCCCACGAGCTGTCCGGCGGGCAACGCCAGCGGGTGATGATCGCCATGGCCCTGGCCAACGAGCCGGAACTGCTGATTGCCGACGAACCGACCACGGCGCTGGATGTGACCGTGCAGCTGAAAATTCTCGACCTGCTCAAGGAACTGCAGGCACGCCTGGGCATGGCGCTGCTGCTGATCAGCCATGACCTGAACCTGGTGCGGCGCATTGCCCACCGCGTGTGCGTGATGCAACGCGGGCAGATTGTCGAGCAGGCGGACTGCGCGGCCCTGTTCAGCACGCCGCAACACCCCTACACGCAGATGCTGATCAATGCCGAGCCCAGCGGGCTGCCGGCGCACAACCCGGTAGGTGCGCCGCTGCTGCAAGTCGATGAGCTCAAGGTCTGGTTCCCGATCAAGAAGGGCCTGCTGCGGCGTACTGTCGACCATGTCAAGGCGGTGAACGGGGTCAACTTCAGTTTGCCGCAGGGGCAAACGCTGGGCATCGTCGGGGAGTCCGGGTCGGGCAAGTCGACATTGGGCCTGGCGATCCTGCGGCTGATTGCCAGCCAGGGGGGTATCCGCTTCCACGGGCAAGACCTGCAGGGGATGAACCAGAAAGCCGTGCGCCCGTTACGGCGCGAGATGCAGGTGGTGTTCCAGGACCCCTTCGGCAGCCTCAGCCCGCGCATGTGCGTGGCAGACATCGTTGGGGAGGGCTTGCGCATTCACGGTATTGGCAATGCCCAGGAGCAGGAGGCGGCCATCATTGCGGCGCTGGAGGAGGTAGGGCTCGACCCGGGCACCCGGCACCGCTACCCGCATGAGTTTTCGGGTGGGCAGCGCCAGCGCATTGCCATCGCCCGGGCGCTGGTGCTCAAGCCGGCGCTGATTCTGCTGGATGAGCCGACCTCGGCGCTGGACCGCACGGTGCAGCGCCAGGTGGTCGAGTTGCTGCGTAATCTGCAGCAAAAATACAACCTCACTTACCTGTTCATCAGCCATGACCTGGCGGTGGTCAGGGCACTGAGCCATCAGTTGATGGTGATCAAGCATGGGCAGGTGGTTGAACAGGGGGATGCGCAGGCAATCTTCCATGCACCGCAACATCCGTATACCCGGCAGCTACTGGAGGCGGCGTTTCTGGAGGTGGAGCCTTCGTGAAGCCGCGCACGGGCAGTTTGCTGGGTGATGCGAGCCTGGGCGGCGCGTTGCCCGCTGCCTGGCTACAGGTCTTCGCTCACCCGGCCAACGGCCGCCACCACTTGCCTGGCACCGGCCTGAATACCGCCTATGGCCGTACTCGCCTGGGTAACGAAATCCACCGCATTGGCCGCTTCCTGGCGGCTGCGCTCGACCTCGCTGACCGCCTGGTTGGCCAGCAGATGATTGTGCGCGACCACCGCATCGATCTCGGCAGTGGCGGTGCTGGTGCGCCCCGCCAGCTTGCGCACTTCATCGGCCACCACGGCGAAGCCCCGCCCCTGGTCGCCGGCGCGCGCAGCTTCGATCGCGGCATTCAGGGCCAGCAGGTTGGTCTGCGACGCAATGGCCCCAATGGTCTGCACGATCGTACTGATGACCGTCGACTGCTGGCCCAGGGCAGCAATGGTATCGCCGGCGCAGTGTAATTGGCTCGCCACGTTCTGCATGGCCTGCTGCATGCCCTGCATCACCGTGACACCATCGCTGGCACTGGCGTCCGTGCGCCGGGAAATGTCCAGCGCCATGTTGGCCGCCTGCCTTACCGCCTGTTCACGCTCGACCTGGGCGGTCACCACCGTGGCGAACTTGACCACTTTCACCAGCTTGCCGCTGGCATCGTGGACCGGGTTGTAGCTGGCCTCCAGCCAGATCTCGCGCCCTTGGCTGTCAATACGCCGGAATCGCCCGGTCACGTACCGGCCAGCATTGAGCGTGCGCCAGAACGCCGTGTATTCGGCACTGGCGGTTTCCTTGGCATCACAGAAGATTCGATGATGCTGGCCGACCAGCTGCTCCAGGCGGTAGCCCATGGCGGCGAGAAACATCGGGTTGGCAGCCTGCACCCGGCCGTCCAGCCCAAACTGAATCATCGCCGTGGAACGCAGCAAGGCCTCGAGCAACGCCTGGCTTTCCAGCCCCGGCGCGGCCAGCCACTGTTGCAGGGGCATGCCCACGACATCGCCCGGCGCGGCGCCGAGTGCCTGGGCAAAACCCGCGGTGCACTCCGCGATACGGTTCTGCGCGTCCAGGCGCAACATGGGACTCTGCTCGAGTTCTGCCAGGCGCTGACGCAGTTGCACGAGCTCGGCGTGTTGCGCTGCGAGTGCAGCTTTGAGGTGGCGATTAAACATCAATAAGACCTGCGATGTTATGCATCATGGTGGGAAGTCAGACGACAGAGACTTTCTGTTGAGTGTCGTGAAACCACTCCTTGAAAACGGCTACAGGCATCGGTCTGGCGATGAAATAGCCCTGCGCTTCAACGCAGCCCCAGGCGCAGGCCTGGACCAGCTGTTCGGCGGTTTCGATCCCTTCGGCGGCCACCTGATAACCGAGTTCGTTGGCCAGCCCTACCACCGACTGCACCAACAATGCTTCACGCGTGCCCGAGGCGGCACGGTGCACCAGCGACCTGTCGAGCTTGACGATGCTGGCGGGGATTTGCGTCAGGTAAACCCAGTTGCTGTAGCCCGTGCCGAAGTCATCGATGGCAATGGCGATCCCTGCCTGGTGGCCGCGCAGCAGTTGCTGCAGCACTTCTTCGGGCTGTTCGATCAAGACACTCTCGGTGAATTCGAGCTGTACCCGCTGCGGGTCGATGGCCTGGGCCTGCAAGCTGTGCAGCAGTGCATCCATGAACCCTGCGCTTTCCAGGTCGCGCGCGGTGACGTTGAAGCTGAGACTGAAATCCAGGTCCCGGGTACAGGCCAGCACCCGCAAGGCTGCGCGCATCACCCAAAGGCTGAGGCTGGCCATGAGCGCCGTTTTTTCAGCCAAAGGGATGAACTCCGCCGGGGCGACATCGCCCAGTAACGGGTGGCGCCAGCGCAGCAAAGCTTCGGCAGAACAGCATCGGCCTGAAGGCAGCTCGATCCGCGGTTGCAGGTGCAGGCTCAGTTCATCGTCGCTCTGCAGCGCCTGGGCCAACGACGCCAGCAACAGGAACGCACGGCGTTGCGCAGCGTCCACGTCCGGCTCGTACCACCCATGCCGGCCAGGCCTGCGCCGCGCGGTATCCGCTGCCGCGACTGCCCGGCGCATCCACTCCATGCCGTCACGGTCTTCGCACTGCTGCGTGATGGGGGCGATGCCGATACCGGCGTCCAGCAACACCGGAATCTGGTGGCATTGCGCAGGCGCCTGCAGGGCGTCGACAATCCGCTCGCACAACGGCTCTACGTCGTCTGCGTCTTCCAGCAGCACACCGAAGCGGGTCGGGCTGATCTTGTACAACGACAAGCCGTTATCCAGCTGGCTGGCGATGCGCGCCTTGGCCTGCAACGTCAAGTCGTGGGCGAAGTTGTAACCCAGGCCGCGGATGATATCGCTGAGGGCCTCGGCGGCCATGATGTCCACCGCCAACAGGGTCAGCGACTTACCCCGGTCCAGGCCCGCCACCACATCACATTCGAGCTTCAGGCGGTTGAACAGGCCGGTGGCCTGGTCGTGAAAATTGTTGCGGCGCATGCCGGCGATGATGTGCATGGCCATTTCGCTGAAGGACGTCAGCATCGACCGTTGCGCCTCATCCAAGGCGGGCCGTGGTGCAGTATCGATGATGCAGAAGCTGCCGATGGCCACCTGGCTGTCTACCAGCAGCGGGGCCCCGCAGTAATAACGAATGCCAGGCTCACCCGTGACCAGGGGGTTGTCGGCAAAGCGCGGGTCCAGGGCAGCGTCCAGCACTTCCAGTGGCTGCGCCTGGAGAATGGTGTGGGCACAGAATGAAACATCCCGGGGGGTGGCATCGGCGGCCAGCCCGGCCTTGGCCGTGAACCATTGCTCACACTCCCCTACGATCGAAACCAGGCAGATCGGCATGGAAAAGTAGCGGCGGGCCATCTCGACCAGCGCGGTCAGTTCGCTGCTCTGCGGTTGGTGCAATACGCACGATTCGGCGATCTTGGCCAAACGGTCGGGTTCATTGGTCGGAACGGGGGCAACTTTCATGGCATCTCACCTGTCCCACGCGGACCCAAGCATAGAGTAATAGCACTACGCTACATCAATACTTGTACAGAGAGAAATTTTTGTACAACTTTTCGCATTATATTTCGACAGACGGTGATGCAATATCATCTGTCTCATAAGAGATCGGCCCACCAGGGAAGTTCACAAACCCCCGAGCTCACAGGAACACACGCACCGTTTCAGCATGTAACAGTTACTGCACCGGTCATCAGAAAATCTGATGACGATCGTCTTTAGTCATCAGCCAGGTAGGACATAAAGTCGCTCCGTCAACCCGCCTCAACGGTAGAGCCCATGTCCAGTCACCACCCAAATGCCTCCCCTGCCCTTCAAGCGCTGGTCCAGCGTTCCAGCTTGCCAGGGCCTGTGCTCAACGCCACGCAGGCGCAAGGCCTGCTGCAGGCCCATTACGGCCTCACGGGTGAGTTGTCGGCCTTGGGCAGCCAGCAGGACCTGAACCTGCGTGTGGTCGCGCCGCAAGGCAGCTTCGTGCTCAAGGCATGCCATGGCAGCTACGCCCAGGTCGAACTGGAGGCCCAGCATGCGGCCCTCGCCTACCTGCGCAAGCATGGCCTGCCCGTGCCAGGCGTGCGCCCGGCACTCAGTGGCGAAGCCTTGCTGGAACTGGACGTCGCAGACCAGCCATTGCGGGTACGCCTGCTGGAATACATCGAAGGCCAACCGCTGACCCGCCTTGCCCACCTCCCGGCGCAACTGATGGCGGAGCTGGGCGGGCTTTGCGCAAAGCTTGACCGGGCCTTGGCCGGTTTCGACCACCCTGGCCTTGAGCGCACCCTGCAATGGGACCCCAAGCATGCGCAAACGCTGATAGAGCACTTGCTTCCCGTGCTGCAAGATGCCGACCAGCGCCGCCGCATCGCACAGGCCACCGCTGTGGCTGCCGAACACCTGGCACCCCTGATCGGCAGCCTGCCAAGCCAAGCCGTGCACCTGGACATCACCGACGACAACACCGTGTGGGCGCGTGACGACCAGCGCCAATGGCAACTGCGAGGGCTGATCGACTTCGGCGACCTGCTACGCACCTGGCGCATCGCCGATCTGTCAGTAACCTGTGCGGCGCTGCTGCACCACGCCGAAGGCGACCCGCTGCGGATCCTCCCGGCGATCAGCGCCTACCAGGCCCTCAACCCACTCACAGAAGCAGAGTTGCGGGCCCTCTGGCCACTGGTGCTGAACCGCGCCGCAGTAGTGGTGCTGAGCAGCGCCCAGCAGTTGGCTGTGGACCCAGGCAACCAGTACACCCGCGACAATGTCGCCCATGAGTGGGAAATTTTCGACACCGCCACCGCCGTGCCCTTCGCCCTGATGCAGGCGGCGATCCTGCGGGCTGCCGGTTTGCCGGTCGCCACGCCAGACATGACCCACTGCGCGCCGCTGCTTCCCGAACTGCAAGGGCAGGCGGTGCACCGGCTCGACCTCGGCGTGCTCAGTGCGCACTATGAGGCGGGGAACTGGGAGCAACCTGGCTTCGACCAGCACCTACTCACCCGGCAAACTGCCCCGGCCTGCACCCTCTACGGGCAATATCGCCTGTCGCAAACCCATATCGACCGCGCCGCAGAACCGGCCACTTGCGCCCTGGGCGTTGAACTGCATGTGCCCCACGCCAGCCTGCTCCAGGCACCGGCGGCCGGCACCTGGCAGCGCCATGGCGATACTGGCGGCTGCCTGCGTACTGCGCGCTGGGCCTTGTGGCTGCAAGGCCTGCAAGATGCGCCAGCCGCTGGCCAGGCCGTGGCCCAGGGCCAGGCGCTGGGCCGTAGTTGCGGCGTGCTTCGCGTGCAAGTGTGCCTGGGCACCGACACCCAGCCACCTTTCTTCGCCACCCCGTCCCATGCCGATGCCTGGCTGGCCCTGTGCCCTTCCCCCGCGCCGCTGCTGGGCCTGGACTGCGATGCCGAGCCACTGCCTGACCCACAGGCCCTGCTGGCCCGTCGCGACGCCAGCTTCGCGCGCTCGCAGAAACACTACTACGCGCAGCCACCCCACATCGAACGTGGCTGGCGCAACTACCTGTTCGACATGCAAGGCCGCGCTTACCTCGACATGCTCAACAACGTTGCGGTATTGGGCCACGGCCACCCGCGCATGGTCGCCGAGTCGGCGCGGCAGTGGTCGTTGCTCAATACCAACTCGCGCTTTCACTACGCGGCCGTCACCGAATTTTCCGAACGTTTGCTGAAGCTGGTACCCGAAGGCTTCGACCGGGTTTTCATGGTCAACAGCGGCACCGAAGCCAACGACCTGGCGATACGGCTGGCCTGGGCCTACAGCGGCGGGCGCGACCTGCTCAGCGTGTTGGAGGCCTACCACGGCTGGTCGGTGGCCACCGATGCCATCTCCACGTCGATCGCCGACAACCCGCAGGCGTTGCACACCCGCCCGGACTGGGTGCACCCGGTCGAGGCGCCGAATACCTTCCGCGGCCGCTACCGTGGCGCCGACAGCGCAGCAGACTACCTGCGCGATGTCGACACCAAGCTGGCCGACCTCGATGCCCGTGGCCGACAGCTGGCCGGCATCATCTGCGAACCGGTGTACGGCAATGCCGGTGGCATCGCGCTGCCAGCGGGGTACCTGCGCGAGGCCTATGCCAAGGTCCGGGCCAGGGGCGGTGTGTGCATCGCCGACGAGGTCCAGGTCGGTTACGGCCGCCTGGGTGAATACTTCTGGGGCTTCGAGCAGCAATGCGTGGTGCCCGACATCATCACCATGGCCAAGGGCATGGGTAACGGCCAGCCGCTGGGGGTAGTCATTACCCGCCGCGACATTGCCGAAGCACTGGAGGCCGAGGGTTATTTCTTCTCTTCCGCCGGTGGCAGCCCGGTCAGTTGCCGCATTGGCATGGCAGTACTGGACGTGATGCAGGAAGAAGGCCTGTGGGACAACGCCCGCGATACCGGGCGCTATTTCAAGGCGCGCTTGCAGGCGCTGGTCGACAAGCACCCGCTGGCCGGCGCCGCGCATGGCTCGGGCTTCTACCTGGGCCTGGAACTGGTGCGTGACCGCGAAACACTGGAGCCCGCGACGCAGGAAACCCAGCTGCTCTGCGACAGGCTGCGGGAATTGGGCATCTTCATGCAACCCACAGGGGATCACCTGAACATTCTCAAGATCAAGCCGCCAATGTGCACCAGCCGGGCCAGCGTGGATTACTTCGTCGATAGCATCGACCGGGTGCTGGGTGAAGGGCTGTAGCGGCTCACCTTCTGCGAGATCGAGCGCCGCGCGAGCGGCGCTTCGCAGATAAACTCCACGCCCACCTGGCGGCCCTTTTTCGGGCGAGCACAGGCGCACCAATATGGCGCACGCACTCCATCCCGCCACAAAAAGGCGCGGCATCAGCACGCAATTACCCACCCCGCTTCATGCTTGTTCACATCCATTCACAAACGCCAACGTTTGCGTCTAGCCCGCATGCTCTCAAATGTGACCAGTGGGTCACCTTTTCTGCCTTTTCTCTCCTACACTCGGTTTTCGGCCCGCGATTTGCTCAATGGAAGAGTGACGAAAATAAGTCGAACTTTACGGAACGCGGGCAGGTCAGGAACTAAGTAGGCCAAACGCAACGGGATCTCCCAGCTTCGGCCACCACCCCTACCCGCTCAAACGCCTTCGGCCGGAACGCCGAGCGCGCGTTGCCTGTGCGCACGACCTTGGGGCATGGAAAGCAGTACGTATTCAGCAAGCAGAGAGAACCAGTACGAAACAACGCCACGGGTGCCAGCACCCGGCAAGCATAGGGACGGAGAGAAGTATGATCAGTGCCGCTGTCGAGCCACACGTAAACACGTTCACCACCGAGAAGCGCGAACCGCTCACCCCGGATTTCGCCACGACAGCCAAGGCACCCGGCGCCCAGCGCCAGCACAACCCCAACAAGCGCAAGATTCTGTTCGTGACCTCGGAAATCGCCGACCTGGTCAAGACAGGCGGCCTGGGTGACGTGTCTGCAGCCCTGCCGCGCGCCCTGGCGCACTTGCACGATGTTCGGGTATTGATCCCGGGCTACCCGCAGGTGGTCGAAAGCGACAACCCGATCCATATCGTCGGCGAACTGGGCGGCCACGCAGCCCTGCCGCCATGCAAGATCGGCCGCATGGACATGCCCGACGGCCTGGTCATCTATGTGCTCATCTGCCCCGAACTGTACCAGCGCGACGGCACCCCCTATGGCGCCAACAACGGTCGCGACTGGCCAGACAACCACATCCGTTTCGCTCGCCTGGGCCTGGCCGCAGCGGAAATCGCAGCCGGCGAAGGCATGATCCACTGGAAGCCCGAAGTGGTGCATGCGCATGACTGGCCGGCCGGCCTGGCGCCAGCCTACATGCACTGGCGCGGCCTCAACACGCCAACCCTGTTCACCATCCACAACCTGGCCTACCAAGGTGTGTACAGCCGTGGGTGCAGCCCCGAACTGGCCATCCCGGAACACGCCATGCAGCAGGAAGGCATGGAGTTTTACGGCAAGCTGTCGTTCCTCAAGGCGGGCCTTGCCTACTCCAGCCACATCACCACGGTCAGCGCCACCTATGCCCGGGAAATCACCACCCCGGAATTCGGCTGCGGCCTGGATGGCTTCCTCGCCAGCAAAGCCCAGCAAGGCCTGCTTGGCGGCATCCCCAACGGTATCGACGAAAGCTGGGACTCGGCCACCGACAAGCACCTGCAGCACAACTTCAGCATCAATGACTGGGAAGGCAAGGCACGCAATACCCACGAAGTACGCCAACTGTTCGGCCTGGACGACTCCGACGGCCCGCTGTTCGCAGTGGTTTCGCGCCTGGTTTACCAGAAAGGCCTGGACCTGACCTTGGGCGTGGCCGACTACATCGTCGAACAAGGCGGGCAGATCGCGATCATCGGCCGTGGCGAGCCGGAGGAAGAACAGGCCATGCGCGAACTGGCGCTGCGCCACCCAGGCCGTATCGGGGTACGCATCGGCTTCAACGAAACCGACGCCCGGCGCATGTTCGCCGGCAGTGATTTCCTGCTGATGCCCTCGCGCTACGAGCCCTGCGGGCTCAGCCAGATGTATGCCCAGCGCTTTGGCTCGCTGCCAGTGGCGCGCAATACCGGCGGCCTGGCCGACACCATCGAGTGCGGGGTCACGGGCTTCCTGTTCAACGAGTCGACCGTCGACAGCTACCGCGAAGCGCTTGGCCGCGCCTTCTATGTATATGGCAAGAAGGACCTGCTCAACGCCATGCGCTGCCTGTCGATGACCCAGCCGTTCAACTGGTGCCAGGCGGTGGAACCCTACGCCCGGCTGTACGAAGACCTGGTCAAGCAAGCACAACTGAGCCACTACTGAGCGAGGGCAGTAAGATGCACAGGCATGGCGCACACTTGCTGGACGCCACGTCGGCGCGCTTCGCCCTCTGGGCACCCGATGCGCGCAGCGTGAGCGTGGAACTGGAGCAGCAGCCGGCTATCGCCCTGCAGCGCGATGAAGACGGTTGGTTCAGTGGCGTGGCGCCCTGCCAGGCCGGCGACCGTTACCACTTTCGAATTGATGATGCACTGCAGGTGGCCGACCCGGCGTCGCGCTACCAGCCTACTGGCGTGCACGGCCCCAGCCAGGTGGTGGATGTGGCCAGCTACCCCTGGCAGCACCCGTGGCTAGGCCGCCCCTGGCACGAGGCGGTCATTCAGGAACTGCATGTGGGGCTGCTCGATGGCTACCAAGGCGTAGCCCGGCAACTGCCGAAGCTGGCCGCGCTGGGTATCAGCGCAATAGAGCTGATGCCCCTGGGGCAGTTCCCCGGCGAGCGCAACTGGGGCTACGACGGCGTATTGCCCTATGCCCCGCAGCACACCTACGGCAGCCCAGAGCAACTGTGCGCGTTGGTCGACCAGGCCCATGGTGAAAAGCTGATGGTGCTGGTGGACGTGGTGTACAACCACTTCGGCCCCGACGGCAATTACCTGCACCAGTATGCCAGCCCGTTCTTCCGGGAAGATCGGCAGACGCCTTGGGGCGCGGCCATCGACTTTCGCCGCCCGCAGGTGCGCGAATACTTTATCCAAAACGCACTGATGTGGCTGTGCGACTACCGCTGCGACGGCCTGCGCCTGGATGCCGTACATGCCATCGACCAACCCGATTTTCTGGTGGAACTGGCCGACCGCGTGCGTGCCGCAGTGGAGCCCGGGCGCCACGTGTGGCTGGTGCTGGAGAACGAGCACAACCAGGCCACCCTGTTGCAACAGGGTTTCGACGCGCAGTGGAACGATGACGGCCACAACGCCCTGCATGTGCTGCTCACCGGCGAGACCGAAGGGTATTATGCCGACTACAAGGACCGCCCCATCGACCAGCTGGCACGCTGCCTGGCCGAAGGCTTCGTGTTCCAAGGCCAGGCCAACCGCCACGGTACGCCGCGCGGCGAACCCAGTGCGCATCTACCACCCAGTGCCTTCGTACTGTTCTTGCAGAACCACGATCAGGTTGGCAACCGCGCACTGGGCGAGCGCCTGACCCGCCTGTGCCCACCGCCGGCGCTGCGCGCTGCCACCACCTTGCTCCTGATGGCACCGATGATCCCCCTGCTGTTCATGGGTGACGAAGAAGGCAGTTGCCAGCCCTTCCTGTTCTTTACCGACTTCCACGACGAACTGGCCGATGCAGTGCGCGAAGGCCGCCGTGGCGAGTTCGCCCATTTCAAGGCCTTCGCTGACCCCGAGCAGCGCGAGCACATCCCCGACCCCAACGCCGAACAGACCTATGCCGCATCGCGCCCTTACAGCAAGCAGGTGCTGGCCGGCTGGCATGGCCTGTATCAGCAGTTGCTCGACCTGCGCCGCCACCATGTGATCCCGCACCTGCCTGGCAGCTGTGCGCTGGGCGCCGAGGTGCACGGTGACAAGGCAGTCACCGCACGCTGGCAGCTGGGCAATGGCAACACCTTGCGCATCGACCTGAACCTGGCCGACAGCCCGCAGCCGGTCGAGCTGCCGCCACCGCCCTTGCGGTTGTTCGACAGCGGCGATGCTCGCCACCCCGACAGCCAACTGGCGGCGTACAGCTGCGTGGTCAGCCTGCTTCCCCCTGCCCAGGAGCGCCCATGAGCGAAACCGCCCTGCACCGCTTGGCGAACCGCGTCGGACTTAGCCGCGACTGGATCGACGCCAATGACCGCCCTCAGCGCGTGAGCGACCACGTGCTGCGCAACCTGCTCGAAAACCTGGGCCACCCGGCCGGCGACGATGCGGCAATCGCCGCAAGCCTGCAGGCCCTGGAAGCCGCTGACGACAGTGAGCACCTGCCGCCCTTGTTGACGGCCGACCAGGGCCAGCCGCTGGACCTTTCGCGCTATTTCAGCGCGGCCAGCGTCGCCCGTTGCACCCTCGAGAACAGCGCCACGCGTGTGCTCGAACTTGACCGGCAGGCCCGCCTGCCCGGTGAACTGCCTGTCGGCTACCACCAGGTCGAAATCGACAGCCGCCGTTTCACGGTGGCCGTAGCGCCGCCCCGTTGCCATAGCCTTGAAGACAGCCTTGAGCACAGCGCGCAGCAACCACCCGCGCGCTGCTGGGGGCTGGCGGTTCAGCTGTACAGCCTGCGCCGCCCTGGCGACGGTGGTTATGGCGACTGCCTGGCCCTTGAACAACTGGCCCGCTCGGCCGCGGAGCGCGGCGCCGATGCCTTGGCCATCAGCCCGATTCATGCCCTGTCGGCCATCGACCAGGAACATTACAGCCCCTACTCGCCCTCCAGCCGCCTGCTGCTCAATGCCTTGTACGCCAGCCCCGCCGCCCTGCTGGGTGAACGGGAAGTGCGCATGGCCATCGAAGCCTGCGGCCTGGAGCAACAGCTGGAAGAACTGCAGCAGCGCCCGCTGGTTGACTGGCCACGTGCCGCCAGCGCCCAGCTGCGTGTGCTGGAGGCGCTGTACCAGGGGTTCAGCCAAGGCAGCCACCCGCTGCGCGAGGACTTCGACAGTTTCCGCAAAGCCGCCGGGGAAGCGCTGGAGCATCATTGCCGCTTCGAAGTGCTGCAGGCCCATGCCGTGGAGCATGGCCTGGGCGCCGACTGGCGGCACTGGCCCAAGCCCTGGCAAGACCCCTGTCACCCGCAAGTCCAGGCCATCGCCGAGGCCTACCCGGCCAAGGTGGAGTTCCACGCGTTCTGCCAATGGCTCACCGAGCGTGGCCTGCAACGCGCCCACGAGGCCGCCCGCGGCAACGGCATGAGGGTGGGCCTGATCGCCGACCTGGCAGTTGGCGCCGACGGTGCCGGCAGCCAGGCCTGGAGCCGCCAGGACGAATTGCTGTCGGGCCTGAATGTGGGCGCACCGCCCGACATTCTCAACCGGGCCGGACAGAACTGGGGAATTTGCGCCTTTTCGCCCGAAGGCCTCAAGCGCAACGGCTACCGCGCGTTCATCGAAATGTTGCGGGCCAACCTGGCGCATGCCGGCGGCCTGCGCATCGACCACGTCATGGGCCTGCGCCGGCTGTGGCTGATACCGCAAGGCGCCGAGCCCAGCGAAGGCGCCTACCTCAACTACCCGCTGGAGGACCTGCTGCGGCTACTGGCGCTGGAATCGCTACGCCACCAGGCCATCATCCTTGGTGAAGACCTGGGCACGGTGCCCGCCGGCCTGCGCGAAGCCCTGGCCGAGAAAGCCGTGCTGGGCATGCGCGTGCTGCCTTTCGAGCAGCGCCAGCCTGGGCAGTTCACGCCGATACTGGACTGGCCCGACAACGCCCTGGCCACTACCGGTACACACGACCTGGCGCCCCTGGCCGGCTGGCTGAAAAACCGCGATATCGACTGGAGCCACCGCTTGCAACTCATTGACGCTGCCACCGAACTGCACTGGCGCCACGACCGCCAGAAACAACACGACGGCCTGCGCCGCACCTTGCAAGCCAACTATGGCGTGCTCAAGGACGATGACGCCGTGATCGATGCCGCCATCCGCTACGTGGGCCATACCCGGGCGCCACTGGTGCTGGTACCGCTGGAAGACCTGTTGGGCTGCGACGAGCAACCCAACCTGCCAGGCACCACCACCGGCCACCCCAACTGGCGCCGGCGCTTCGCCCGCCCGGTGCATGAACTGCTGAATGACGACGATGCCGCGCGGCGCCTGGAGCTGCTTGCCCAAGCCCGCGAACAAGCCTGGGAGCGTGACCGATGAAGCCCTTGAGCGCCACCTTGCGCCTGCAGTTCCACAGTGACTTCACCCTCGACCACGCCGTGCCGCTGGTGCCCTACTTCGCCCAACTGGGCATCAGCCACCTGTATGCCTCACCCATCCTCAAGGCCCGTGCCGGTTCACGCCACGGCTACGACGTGGTCGACCCGACCCAGGTCAACCCCGAGCTGGGCGGCGAGGCGGCGTTGCAGCGCCTGGTCGCGGCCTTGCGCCAGCATGGCATGGGGCTGATCCTCGACACCGTGTCCAACCACATGGCCGTAGGCGGCGCGGACAACCCGTGGTGGCAATGCCTGCTGGCCTGGGGCCGGCGTAGCCCGTACGCAGAATTCTTCGACATCCAGTGGCATTCCAGCGATCCGCTGCTGGCCGGGCAATTGCTGTTGCCGTTCCTGGGTAACGACTATGGCGTGTGCTTGAAAAACGGCGAACTCCCGCTGGAGTTCGACAAGGACCGGGGGGTGCTGCAAGTCGCCCACTACCAGCACCGTTTCCCGATTTGCCCGATCGACTACGGCTGGATCCTGGCCCTGAGCCCGGACCCCGCCTTGCAGGCCCTGGCGGAGCATTTCACGGCGCTGGGCGAAGCGGCCACGCCATTGGCTGACGCCCTGCCCCTGCAGGCCGAACTGGCGCGCCTGGTGCAGCAGGGTGCCGACCTCGAATCGGCCCTGGTGGCGTTCGACAGCCGTGCCGAAAGCGGCTTCAAGCGCCTGCACCTGCTGCTGGAGCGCCAGACTTACCGGCTGGCCAGCTGGCGCACCGCCGCCGACGACATCAACTGGCGGCGCTTCTTCGACATCAACGAACTGGGTGGCCTGCGGGTCGAGCGCGCGGTGGTGTTCGAGGCGACCCACGCCAAGCTCTTCGAGCTGATCGAGCGCGGCTTGGTGGACGGCCTGCGCATTGACCATATCGACGGCCTGGCCGACCCGCGCGGCTATTGCCGCAAGCTGCGCCGGCGCGTCGACGGCCTGCTGGCCAGTCGGCCGCTGAACGCCGCGGTCGAACACTTCCCGATCTATGTGGAAAAGATTCTCGGCAGCGGCGAACACCTGCACCTCGACTGGCACACCGACGGCACCACTGGCTACGAGTTCATGAACCAGGTGTCGCTGCTGCAGCACGACCCGGCCGGTGAAGCACCGCTGACCGAGTTGTGGGCCAACATCAGCGAGCGCCCGGCCTTTGCTGAAGAAGTGCGCCAGGCGCGCCACCTGGTGCTCAACGCCAGCCTGGCAGGCGACTGCGAGTCGGTAGCCCAGGCGCTGTTGCAGGTCGCCCGCAACGACCTGATGACTCGCGACCTGACCTTGGGCGCCATCCGCCGTGCCTTGCAGGCGCTGGTGGCACACTATCCGGTCTACCGCACCTACTTCAATGCCTGCGGGCGCCCGGCTGAAGACGAAGTGTTTTTCCAGCAAGCCCTGACCAATGCCCGCCAGGACCTGGCCGAAGCCGACTGGCCGTTGCTCGACCAATTGGAACAGTGGCTGGGTGGCCAAGGCTGGCGGCAATTGCCGCCGGGGCGCGCGCGCAAGCAGTTGCGCCATGCCTGCGTGCGCTTCCAGCAACTGACCGCACCCAGTGCCGCCAAGGCGGTGGAAGACACGGCTTTCTACCGCAGCGCGCGGCTGCTGTCGCGCAACGATGTGGGCTTCGAGGCCGAGCGTTTCAGTGCCCCGGTGGCGCACTTCCACAACGAAGCGCAACGGCGTCTGCGCGACTTCCCCGACAACCTGCTGGCCACCGCCACCCATGACCACAAGCGTGGCGAAGACACACGCGCCCGCCTGGCCGTGCTCAGCGAGCGTGGGCCGTGGCTGGCCAGCCGCGTGGAGCACTGGCGCGAGCTGGCGGCGCCGCTGCGTGCGCCGCTGGAGGACGGCCTGGCGCCCAGCCCCGGCGACGAGCTGATGCTGTTGCAGACGCTGCTCGGCAGTTGGCCGCTGGACCTTGACCTGCACGACGCCAACGCCCTGCGCCAATACGCCGACCGCGTGCGCCAGTGGCAGCAGAAGGCCCTGCGCGAGGCCAAGCTGCGCAGCAGCTGGAACGCACCGAACGAGGCCTACGAGGCGGCCTGTGCCCGCTACCTGGACGGTTTGCTGCTGGGCAGTGAAAACCAGCAATTGCGCCAATCGGTGGCCGATGCCGCACAACTGCTCGCTTGCCCCGGCGCCCTCAATGGCCTGGTGCAGGCCCTGCTGCGCATGACCACCCCGGGCGTGCCCGACCTGTATCAGGGCAACGAATACTGGGACCTGAGCCTGGTCGACCCGGACAACCGCCGCGCCGTGGACTACGCTTTGCGGCGTGCCACCCTGGAAAGCGCCACACCTATGGCCGAGCTGCTGTCGCACTGGCGCGACGGCCGCCTCAAGCAGGCCTTGGTCGCCCGTGTGCTGGACTGCCGCCAGGCGCACGCCGAGCTGTTCCGCCGCGGTGCCTACCTGCCGCTGACGGTACAGGGCCGGCATGCCGACAAGGTCGTCGCCTTCGCCCGGCTGGGTGAAGGCGAACGCGCCATCGTCGTGGCCCCACGCCTGGCCAACAGCCTACTCGGCAGCGCGCCAACACCGTTGATCCCGGCACAGAACTGGGACGACACCCGGCTGGTTTTACCGTTTGCCGTATCACCTGCCAATTCGACGGGACTTTTCCCATGCGCGGCGGTCAGCTCATCAAGGGAGCTGATGTTGAGCGCCGTGCTGGCGGAGTTTCCGGTCAACCTGTTGATCCAACAATCTTGAGCATCAGGAGCGTTTCGATGAGTGTCGATGAAAAGCGTATTCGCGAATTTGCCTACCAGATCTGGGAGTCAGAAGGTAAACCCGCCGGCCAGGAAGACCGCCACTGGGAAATGGCCCGCAAGCTGGCCGAGGCCGAGGCCCTGGCGCCCAAAGCCGCACCGCGCAAGCGGGCCCCTGCCAAACCCAAGCCGGCAGCCGAGCCCAAGCCGCCGGCCGAACCCAAGGTAGCGGCACTGCCGGGGGTTAAACCCGCGGCGGCGAAGAAACCAAGGGCGGTCAAAAAGCCAACTGCCGGTTAAACCGGTTTCGGCCACTTCGCGGCCTGCCCGCTCCCCCATGATCGCCACACGGCTGGCGGTCGTGGTTGCTTCAGGGGGACCGGGCGCCACCGAGAGGGCACCTGGGCAGCACTGCATCACTTCCATACCTTCCACCACGGCCATTTGAGGATTGCCATGAGCCCCCGTACCCCGAAGAAAACCCGCTCGGTTGCCCCAACCCGCATCCGCGAAGGCCAACCCTTTCCCCTCGGCGCCACCTGGGATGGGCTGGGCGTCAACTTCGCCCTGTTTTCGGCCAATGCCACCAAGGTCGAGCTGTGCCTGTTCGACTCCACCGGCGAGCATGAGCTCGAACGCATCGAGCTGCCCGAATACACGGACGAGATCTACCATGGCTACCTGCCCGATGCGCACCCTGGCCTGGTGTATGGCTACCGCGTCTATGGCCCTTACGAGCCGCAAAACGGTCACCGCTTCAACCCCAACAAACTGCTGATCGACCCTTATGCCAAGCAGCTGGTCGGCGAACTGAAGTGGTCCGAGGCCCTGTTTGGCTACACCATCGGCCACCCCGACGACGACCTGTCGTTCGATGAACGTGACAGCGCCCCCTTCGTGCCCAAGTGCAAGGTGATCGACCCGGCCTTCACCTGGGGCCGTGACGAGCGGGTCCAGGTACCCTGGGAGCGCACCATCCTCTATGAGGCGCACACCCGCGGCATCAGCATGCGCCACCCCGCCGTGCCGGAGGAGCTGCGCGGTACCTTCGCCGGCTTGGCCAACGACGAATTGCTCAAGCACATCAAGGACCTGGGTGTTTCCAGTATCGAGTTGCTGCCGATTCACGCGTTCGTCAACGACCAGCACCTGCTGGACAAGGGCCTGAACAACTACTGGGGCTACAACAGCATCGCCTTTTTCGCCCCCCACCCGCGCTACCTGGCCAGCGGCAAGATCGCCGAGTTCAAGGAGATGGTCGCGCACCTGCACGACGCCGGGCTGGAGGTGATTCTCGATGTGGTCTACAACCACACCGCCGAGGGCAACGAGCGCGGCCCGACCCTGTCGATGCGCGGTATCGACAACGCCTCGTACTACCGCCTGATGCCGGATGACAAGCGCTACTACATCAACGACTCCGGCACCGGCAACACCCTGGACCTGAGCCACCCCTGCGTGCTGCAACTGGTCACCGACTCGCTGCGCTACTGGGCCGGCGAAATGCACGTGGACGGCTTCCGCTTCGACTTGGCGACCATCCTTGGCCGGTACCATGACGGCTACAGCGAGCGCCACGGCTTCCTCGTGGCCTGCCGCCAAGACCCGATGCTGAGCCAGGTCAAACTGATTGCCGAGCCATGGGACTGCGGGCCAGGCGGCTACCAGGTGGGCAACTTCGCCCCAGGCTGGGCCGAATGGAACGACCGCTTCCGCGACACCGTGCGCGCCTTCTGGAAAGGCGATGAAGGCCAGCTGGCCGACTTTGCCGCGCGCATGACGGCCTCAGGCGACATGTTCAACAACCGTGGCCGCCGGCCGTACTCCTCGGTGAACTTCATCACCGCCCATGACGGTTTTACCTTGCGCGACCTGGTGTCGTACAACCACAAGCACAACGAGGACAACGACGAGAACAACCAGGACGGTACCGACAACAACCTGTCGTGGAACTGCGGCGCCGAAGGGCCGACCGAAGACCCGGCCGTGAACGCCCTGCGCATGCGCCAGATGCGCAACTTCTTCGCCACTTTGCTGCTGGCCCAGGGCACGCCGATGATCGTGGCGGGCGACGAGTTTAGCCGCACCCAGCACGGCAACAACAATGCCTACTGCCAGGACAGTGAGATCGGCTGGATCAACTGGGACCTCGACGAGGAAGGCAAAGAGCTGCTGGCCTTCGTCAAGCGCCTGACTCGCCTGCGCCTCACCTACCCGGTACTGCGCCGCTCGCGGTTCCTGGTTGGCGATTACAACGAAGCGATCGGGGTCAAGGACGTGACCTGGCTGGCGCCGGATGGCGGCGAGATGACCGTGGAGCAGTGGGAAGACCCGCACGGCCGCTGCCTGGGCATGCTGATCGATGGCCGCGCGCAGGTCAGCGGTATTGCCCGGCCCGGCGCCGAGGCAACCGTGCTGCTGATCGTCAACTCGCACCATGATGTGGTGCCGTTCAAGCTGCCGACAGTACCGGATGGCGATCACTGGAACTGCCTGATCGACACTGACCGGCCCGAACTGCGCAAGGGCCAGCACCTGCAGTTCGACAGCACCTTCGAGGTAAAGGGGCGCTCCATGGTGTTGATGGTGTTGCAACGCGAAGACGAGTGAACCGGGTAGGCGCGGTGGGCAGTGCCCGCCGCGGCCTCTTCAGTGCATGTGAGATCGAGCGCCGCCCACGCGGCGCATCGTGATGCTTTGCTCGCTCCGTTTGTTTCGGGCCAGTTATGCCTGTGGAATTTGCGCGCGAACGCCCTGGCGCCCACCACGATATCGCGTCGTAAAAACAAGGCGGTCGCGCGCGTCCGGCACAGGCAATACTGGCCCGAAACAAACGAGCGGGTTCACCCGCGAAGGGGCCGGGCCTGCTGGCCAATATCTCCTGGGTATTCACCGTTGCCGCCACCACCGTATTCGTGGCTAAAGCCACTCCTACATTGGGCGGTGGTGCCCCGCCCGATGTAGGAGCGGGTTCACCCGCGAAGGGGCCGGGCATGCTGGCCACTATCGTCTGGGCATTCACCATTGCCGCCACTACCGCATTCGTGGCTAAAGCCACTCCTACATTGGGCGGTGTACCCCGCCCGATGTAATCGGGTTCACCCGCGAAGGGGCCGGGCATGCTGGCCAATATCTTCTGGGCATTCACCGTTGCCGCCGCCACCGTATTCGTGGCTAAAGCCACTCCTACATTGGGCGGTGGTGCCCTGCCCGATGTAATCGGGTTCACCCGCGAAGGGGCCGGGCATGCTGGCCAATATCTTCTGGGCATTCACCGTTGCCGCCGCCACCGTATTCGTGGCTAAAGCCACTCCTACATTGGGCGGTGGTGCCCTGCCCGATGTAATCGGGTTCACCCGCGAAGGGGCCGGGCATGCTGGCCAATGTCTTCTGGGCATTCACCGTTGCCGCCACCACCGTATTCGTGGCTAAAGCCACTCCTACATTGGGCGGTGTACCCCGCCCGATGTAATCGGGTTCACCCGCGAAGGGGCCGGGCATGCTGGCCAATGTCTTCTGGGCATTCACCGTTGCCGCCGCCACCGTATTCGTGGCTAAAGCCACTCCTACATTGGGCGGTGGTGCCCTGCCCGATGTAATCGGGTTCACCCGCGAAGGGGCCGGGCCTGCTGGCCAATGTCTTCTGGGTATTCACCGTTGCCGCCACCACCGTATTCGTGGCTAAAGCCACTCCTACATTGGGCGGTGGTGCCCCGCCCGATGTAGGAACGGGTTCACCCGCGAAGGGGCCGGGCCTGCTGGCCAATGTCTTCTGGGTATTCACCGTTGCCGCCACCACCGTATTCGTGGCTAAAGCCACTCCTACATTGGGCGGTGGTGCCCCGCCCGATGTAGGAGCGGGTTCACCCGCGAAGGGGCCGGGCCTGCTGGCCAATGTCTTCTGGGTATTCACCGTTGCCGCCACCACCGTATTCGTGGCTAAAGCCACTCCTACATGGGGCGGTGTACCCCGCCCGATGTAGGAGCGGGTTCACCCGCGAAGGGGCCGGGCCTGCTGGCCAATGTCTTCTGGGTATTCACCGTTGCCGCCACCACCGTATTCGTGGCTAAAGCCACTCCTACATTGGGCGATGGTGCCCCGCCCGATGTAGGAGCGGGTTCACCCGCGAAGGGGCCGGGCCTGCTGGCCAATGTCTTCTGGGTATTCACCGTTGCCGCCACCACCGTATTCGTGGCTAAAGCCACTCCTACATGGGGCGGTGTACCCCGCCCGACGAGCGGCTTTAGCCGCGAAGCGCCGCGCGGGCGGCGCTCGATCTCACAACCGCCGCATATGCTGCGGCAAACACGCCGCCACTGCCCGAGCGTGGCGCTAGCAATCATTCTTCATAGCGCCCTCGCGGGAAATAGCGAACGCCGCTATAGCCGCACAGTTTTTCTTTTGAATCAGCGCTTTGGTCACCCCCACAAAAGGTGAACGGGCCTTTCACGTTTTCTTGACGCAAGCCCTCCCCTCTCCTTAGCTGAAGATTACCGAGCAGTAAAAATCTCGCGCCGAGCCTCTAGCGCGCGCCTTTGGGCGCGTGTGCCGAAGCGGGCGTGCTGGTTTGGGTCGCCCTCTGTTTTGCCGTACAGCCTGTGACAACAGACCAGGTCCTCAAGCTGTACTTCACAAGAGCAAAGGAGACCCGCCATGAAAACCACTTCGAGCCCCGTGCGCATCGACCGTCTTTTCTACGCGGTTTCCACGTCGCTGCTTCTGGCAACCCCGGTGGAAACGTTCGCGTATGAGTGGTCACAGCTTTATCCGCCCCTACCCCGCAACGGCACACAAGCGCCCGAACCCCTCGCAGCGCCCGACCAGCAGCTGATGACCGGCCCCGAGCTGTTCGTGCGTGCAACGCCAGCAGGCGAGGTGCAACGCGCCGGGAGGGTGGTCGGCCATAACAACCTGCAAGGCAGCTTCAATGGCATGCGCCAGCTGTTGGGCGACAAGCCGCGCAATGCTACGCAACTGAGCGGGGAAAGCCTGGGCATGTACTGGAGCATGGCCCACGCACAGGGCTGGCACCTGGATGCCGTGGCCGTGGGTTCGCGCATCGAGGTGGATGGCGGGGGTGACACCGGCCAACGGCCGGGCGACAGCGGCCACGCGATGACTTTCTCGGTGGAGGGCGGCTATCCGATCCCCCTGGCTGGCAGTTGGGTGATCGAACCCCAGGCGCAATTGATGAACCAGCAGTTCTTCCCCGGTAGCCAAGGGCAGCACGCAACCCGGCAGGCCTTCGACAGCCAGCCCAGCTGGAGCGGCCGCGTCGGCGCCACATTGTCCGGGCGCTATGAAATGCGCGGCATGCCCCTGGAGCCTTATGTGCGGACCAACGTGTGGTATGACTTCAGCAACCCTGACGAAGTGAAGCTGGAACAGGTCGACAAGATCTCCAGTTCGCGCTTTTCGACAACGGTGGAACTGGGCCTGGGGCTGGTGGCGCGGGTAACGCCCTCGGTGGCCATGTTCGTCAGTGCCGACTACAGCAGCGATGTGGATGGCAATGACCTCAATGGGCTGATTGGCAGCCTTGGGGTGCGCATGCGATGGTAGCCTGCGCTGGCCCTGGCGCCGGCAAACCAGCGACGGGGCCAGCACAGCAGATGCATCAGGCGGGCTTCATCACCAGCACACCCAGCGGGGGCAGGTTCAGGGCCAGCGACTGCGGCTGGCCGTGGCTGGCGATGTCTTCGCTGTGCACCAGCCCAAGGTTGCCGACATTGGAGCCGGCGTACATCTCGGCATCGCTGTTCAACAGCTCCTGCCAGCGCTCGCCGAACGGCACGCCAATGCGGTAACCCTCACGCGGAACCGGAGTGAAGTTGGCGACCACCAGCACGGGTTCGCCACTGCTGCTCCAGCGCAGCCAGGCAAACACGCTGTTCTGCGCATCGTCACCGATCAGCCACTGGAAGCCCTGTGGCTGGCAGTCCTGCTCATGCAACGCCGGGACTTCGCGGTACAGGCGGTTGAGGTCACTCACCAGGCGCTGCACGCCTTGGTGCTCAGGGTACTGCAGCAGGTACCAGTCCAGCTGGCTATCGTGGTTCCACTCCCGCCACTGGCCAAATTCGCAGCCCATGAACAGCAGCTTCTTGCCGGGGTGGGCCCACATGAAGGCCAGGTAAGCGCGCAGGTTGGCGAACTTCTGCCAGCGGTCGCCGGGCATCTTGTCGATCAGCGAGTGCTTGCCGTGTACCACTTCGTCGTGGGAAATGGGCAGGATGAAATGCTCGGAGTAGGCATACACCAGGCCAAAGCTCATCTCGTTGTGGTGGTGGGCACGGTGGACCGGGTCGTTCTGGATATAGTGCAGGGTGTCGTGCATCCAGCCCATGTTCCATTTGTAGGCAAAGCCCAGCCCGCCCTGCTCGATCGGCTGGCTGACCCCGGGCCAGGCGGTGGACTCCTCGGCGATGATCAACGCCCCCGGCGCCTCATGGGCCGCCACACCGTTGAGGTGGCGAATGAAGTCGATGGCCTCGAGGTTTTCGCGCCCGCCGTGGCGGTTGGGCACCCACTCGCCGGCCTTGCGCGAATAGTCCCGGTACAGCATCGAGGCCACCGCATCGACGCGCAGCCCGTCGATGTGGAAATGCTTCAACCAATGCAGCGCAGAGGCCATCATGAACCCGCGCACCTCATTGCGGCCCAGGTTGTAGATCAGCGTGTTCCAGTCCTGGTGGTAGCCTTCCAGCGGGTTGTCGTACTCGTACAGGGCCGTGCCGTCGAAGCGCGCCAGGCCATGTTCGTCTGTCGGGAAGTGCGCCGGTACCCAGTCCAGCAATACCCCGATGCCGCCCTGGTGGCAGGCATCGATGAAGGCGGCGAAGTCCTCGGCACTGCCGTAGCGCGAGGTGGGGGCGAACATCGACAGTGGCTGGTAGCCCCAGGAACCGCCGAACGGGTGTTCCATGATCGGCAGCAGTTCAATATGGGTGAAGCCCAGCGCCTGCACATACGGCACCAGGCGCTCGGCCAGTTCCCGCCAGTTGTAGTAGCGCCCGACCTCGCCGGCCTCGTCCATTTCGCAGCGCCAGGAGCCGGGGTGCAGCTCATAGATCGACAATGGCGCGTTGTACGCATGGCGCTGCGCCCGTTGCGCCATCCAGTCGTGGTCTTGCCAAGCATGGCCCAGCTCACCCGCTACCTTGGACGCCGTGCTCGGCGGCAATTCGGTGGCGCGGGCCAGGGGGTCGGCCTTCAACGGCAGGATGCCATCCTTGCCGAGCACTTCGAACTTGTAGGTTTCACCTACGCCCAGCCGTGGGATGAACAGCTCCCACACCCCGGCACCATGGCGCAGGCGCATCAGGTGGCGGCGCCCATCCCAGTTGTTGAAGTCGCCCACCACCGATACCCGCCGGGCGTTGGGGGCCCACACCGAAAAGCACACCCCGTCGACGCCCTCGACCTGCACCGGCTGCGCGCCGAAACGCCCGGACAGGTCGCGGTGGTTGCCCTCGGCAAACAGGTGCAGGTCCATGTCGCCTAATTGCGGACCGAAGCTATACGGGTCCTCGGTCACCTGCTCGCCACCGGCCCAGCCGATCTGCAGCAGGTAAGGCTGTGCTGTATCGAGGTGCGCGGAGAACAAGCCTGGCAGGCTGCCCTGCGCCATTTCGGTGAGGATGCGCCCGTCTTCGCGGGCAAGAATGCGCACATTCAGGGCGCTGGGCAGGAAGGCGTTGACCACCTGCCCGCCAGCGCCGTCGTCATGGGGGCCGAGTACCGCAAATGGATCGGCGTGTTCGGCGCGGGCCAGGGCGTCGAGGTCCCGTTGCCGAAGGCCGCCGTTTTCACGCGTTGTTACGTTCATTCTGACTCTCCCCAGGTACTGATCAGTCCATGCAGGCCATGCAAAGGCACGGCCAGCCAACTCGGCCGGTTCTCGGCTTCATAAGTAATTTCGTAGGCCGCCTTTTCCAGGCAGAAAAGCTCCAGCGCAGCGCGCTCGCCTTCCGCCTGCTGCCAGGCGTGGGGCATGGCAGCGGTGGCCAGGCCGTATGCCTCGATAAAGGCATGCCGCGACTGGTGCAGGTACTGCCGGGCCACCCGTTGCCGGGCCTGCCGAGCCGCCTCGGAAAGGTCCACCGTAGACGCGCCGCGCAAGATCATCGCAGCAGCATAGTCGAACGACCGCAGTACGCCGCTGACATCTTTGTAAGGGCTGTGTTTGGCCCTGCGTTCTTCCAGGGGTCGGGCCGGCTCACCCTCGAAATCGATCAGGTAGGCATCACCCTGCACCACCAGCACCTGGCCCAGGTGCAAGTCACCGTGCACGCGCATCAGCAAGCCGCCCTCGGCCTGCTCGGCCAACTGGCGAACATGCTCGACCAGGCCATCACGCTGTTGCTGCAGGTCATCGACCAGCGCCTGGCTGTCGCGGTCCAGGTGATCGCGGTGCTGCGCCAGCAGGTCGAGGGCATGGGTCAACTCGGCACTGATCTGGGTCACCCAGCGTTCGCGGTCGTGGGCATCGCTGGGCCGCGGCTGGAAGGCCGGGTCATCGGTGGGTGCTGCCAGCAACACGTGCATCTCGCCCAGGCGCTGGCCGAACAAGGCGGCGAAGGCTGTGAGTTCGGCCAGGGCGTCGGTATGTGCCTCGGTATCCGAACGGGTGGGCTCCATCTGGTCACGGATGGCGCGCTCAAGCGTGTTCTGGGTCCAGGCCCAGGCATCGCCCTGGTTGCTCAGGTAGCCTTGGGCGATCATCAGCAAGTGCGGTGCTGCCTGCGCATCCACACGGCTGACCCAGGCCAGCAATGGCGAGATATTGGCAAAGCCGGCAGCGGTCAGGTACGCGCTCATTTCCAGCTCCGGGTGAATGCCCGGGTTGACCCGGCGGATCAACTTGAGCACCACACGGTCGCCGATGACCACCGAGCTGTTGGACTGTTCGGCGCTGAGGTAGCGCACCTGGCTTTCTTCACTCAGCCCCAGGCTGGCCAGTTGCTCGGTGCAGTCGAAACGCAGCTCGCCTTCAGCGGCGCCGCACGCCAGCCGCGTGCTTTCCTGGCACGCACGCAATACGGCGCGGATGAACGGCTCGAGCACGAACGCATCGGTAATCAGACCCACCTGATGGGCCCGGCGCACCCGGGACAACGCCAGTTGCTGCGGCAGCGCACTGTTGATCTGCTCCTCGGGCAGCAGCCCGAACGGCAATTGATAACGGGTGGCCACGCCGTCGCTGAGCACTTCGAGCTCGCTGAGCAATACCGGTGTAGGGGCGGTGCCGAAACGCACGCCATAACACAGCCGCACCTTGTCTATGGGCCCTTCCTTGCCCGCGAACCAGCGCCGTTTCGGCAGGTACTGAGGCAGGATGTTGGTTTGCAGGGTATCGCTGGCAGGCGCCGCCAGCAGTTCTTCCATGCGTTTGCGCAATACCAGCGTAATCAATTCGGGTAACCCCTCGGTAGGCTGGGCGTGCCAGCTGGGCATACGGTCGTGCGAAGCCAGCAGGAACCAGTAAAAGCCATAGGGTGGCAATGTGAGCAGGAACGGCAGGTGGCCGATCGGCGGGAAGGCACTGCCGCCGAGCATCTCCACCGGTACTTTGTCGGCGTACTGTGACAATTCCAGTTCTGCCGCCTGGGCGGCGCGGGAAACGTTGGCCACGCACAGGATGACCTCGGTGTTGCCATCGGTATCGGTGTATTCGCGAATGTAGGCCAGGATGCGCCGGTTGCTGGGGCTCAGCGTGCGCAGCGTGCCACGGCCGAAGGCCTTCTGCTGCTTGCGCACCGCCAGCATGCGCCGGGTCCAGTTGAGCAGCGAGTGCGGGTCGTGGCTTTGTGCCTCGACGTTGACCGTCTGGTAGCCGTACAACGGGTCCATGACCGGGGGCAGCACCAGGCGCTGTGGGTCGGCGCGGGAAAAGCCACCATTGCGGTCCGGCGACCACTGCATGGGCGTGCGCACGCCATCGCGGTCGCCCAGGTAGATGTTGTCGCCCATGCCCAGCTCGTCACCGTAGTACAGCGTGGGCGTGCCGGGCATCGACAGCAGCAGGCTGGTGAGCAGTTCGATGCGCCGGCGGTCACGCTGCAGCAAGGGCGCCAGGCGCCGACGGATACCCAGGTTGATGCGCGCGCGGCGGTCTTCTGCGTAGTAGTTCCACAGGTAGTCGCGCTCGCGGTCGGTGACCATTTCCAGGGTCAACTCGTCGTGGTTGCGCAGAAAGATCGCCCATTGGCAGTTGGCCGGGATCTCCGGGGTCTGGCGCAGGATGTCGGTGATCGGGAAACGGTCTTCCATGGCCAGGGCCATGTACATGCGCGGCATCAACGGGAAATGAAAGGCCATGTGGCATTCGTCGCCGTCGCCTTCGCCGAAGTACGGGCGGGTGTCCTCCGGCCACTGGTTGGCTTCGGCAAGCAGCATGCGGTCTGGGTAGTTGGCATCGATCTCGGCGCGAATGGCCCTGAGCACCCCGTGGGTTTCAGCGAGGTTTTCATTGTTGGTGCCATCGCGTTCGATCAGGTAAGGGATGGCGTCCAGGCGCAGCCCGTCCACGCCCAGGTCGAGCCAGAAGCGCATAACCCCGATTACCGCCTTGAGCACCTGCGGGTTGTCGAAGTTGAGGTCTGGCTGGTGCGAGTAGAAGCGGTGCCAGAAATACTGGCCTGCCACCGGGTCCCAGGTCCAGTTGGACTTTTCGGTGTCGAGGAAAATGATGCGGGTGCCATCGTACTTCTGGTCGTCATCGGACCATACGTAAAAGTCGCGTGCCTTGCTGCCGCGTTTGGCGTGGCGGGCGCGCTGGAACCAAGGGTGCTGGTCGCTGGTGTGGTTGATGACCAGTTCGGTGATGACCCGCAGGCCACGCTTGTGCGCCTCGGCGATGAAGCGACGGGCATCGGCCATGCTGCCGTAGTCCGGGTGCACGGCCTTGTACTCGGCGATGTCATAGCCGTCGTCGCGCCGCGGCGAAGGATAGAACGGCAGCAACCACAGGGTGTTGACGCCCAGCTCGGCAATGTAGTCCAGCTTGCTGATCAGGCCGGCGAAATCACCGATGCCATCGTTGTTCGAGTCGAAGAACGACTTGATGTGCAACTGATAGATGACAGCGTCCTTGTACCACAGCGGGTCGTCGATGAAGGCTGCCGGGCGGGACCGCTTGGCCATGGGTGACTCCTTGCATGTCTGTGGACCGTGTTGGCTGGCGTTGCGGCTGCCGTGCAGCCTATTTGCCGGCGATGGGCCGCAAGGCGGCCCGGTACCTATGCCCTAACCGGCCTTTTCGATACGCCAGATGCCGAATGGTTGGTGCCAAGGTTCGATGCGCATGAACTGGGTCTTGCCGTACCACGACCAGCGGTGACCATTCATCAGGTCTTCACCCTGGGTTTGGGCGTTGTCATCGAGCCCCAGCTCCCACAGCGGCAGCTCGAAGTGCGCCTCCTGAGCGTTGTGCGGGTCTAGGCTGATTGCCACGAGGATGTAGTTGTCGCGCTCGGGCGTACGCTTGGCGAAGTACAGGATGTTGTCGTTCCAGCAGTTGAAGAACGCGACGCCGAGGTGGGTTTGCAAGGCCGGGTTCTGCCGGCGGATGCGATTGAGCTGGGCGATCTCGGCAATGATGTTGCCGGGCTGGCTGAAGTCGCGCGGGCGCAGCTGGTATTTCTCCGAGTCCAGGTATTCCTCCTTGCCTGGCAACGCGGCGCTTTCGCACAGTTCGAAACCGGAATACATACCCCACAACCCTGAGCCCATGGTCGCCAATGCTGCACGAATGAGGAAACCGGCACGGCCGGAGGTGTGCAGGAAGAACGGGTTGATGTCGGGGGTATTGACGAAGAAATTGGGGCGGTAGCACTGGCTCCATGGCGGCTGGTTGAGTTGCTCGAAAAATTCGCGTAGCTCTTGCTTGGTGTTGCGCCAGGTGAAGTAGGTGTAGCTTTGCGCATAGCCGACCTTGCCCAGGCGCGCCATCATGGCGGGCTTGGTGAACGCCTCAGCGAGGAAGATCACCTCCGGGTACTGGCTGCGCACATTGGCGATCAGCCATTGCCAGAATGGCAGCGGCTTGGTGTGCGGGTTATCGACGCGGAACGTCTTCACGCCTTCCTCGACCCAGCCCACCACCACATCGCGCAGCGCCAACCAAAGGCTGGGTACTGCTTCAGGGGCATAGAAGTCGACGTTGACGATGTCCTGGTATTTTTTTGGCGGGTTCTCGGCATAGCGGATGGTGCCGTCCGGGCGCCAACTGAACCAGCCCGGGTGCTGCTTGAGCCAGGGGTGGTCCTGGGAGCACTGGATGGCGAAGTCGAGCGCAATTTCCAGGCCGTGCTCGGCAGCAGCAGCCACCAGGCGGCGGAAGTCTTCGCGGCTGCCCAACTGCGGGTGAATCGCTTCGTGGCCACCCTCTGCACTGCCGATGGCATACGGGCTACCCGGGTCACCCGGCTCTGCCGTGAGCGCATTGTTGCGCCCCTTGCGGTGCTGCAGGCCAATAGGGTGAATGGGCGGGAAGTACAGCACGTCGAAGCCCATGTCACGGATCATCGGCAGCCGCTGGTGCACATCGTTGAAGGTGCCATGGCGCTGCGGGTCATCGGTGATCGAGCGTGGGAACAGTTCGTACCAACTGGCGAACTGCGCAGCCGGGCGGTCCACATCGAGCGGGAATTCGCGGCTGCGGGCCAGATAGCTGCGGTGCTCGGCCTCGGCCATCAGCCGGGCGGTGCGCGGGTCCAGCAGCAGTGCCACCTGGTCGTCACTGCCCACCTCCGCCAGGCGCTGCAGCACGGCCTCAAGCTCGTTGCGCACGGCGCCATCGCACAGGGCAATGCCCTGGCCGAGCATCAGCCGCCCCTCTTCCAGCTCCAGCCTGACCTCGACGCCAGCATGGTACTTTTTTTCCAGGTCGTGGCAGTACGTGGCGAACGGGTCGATCCAGGCCTGGATACCGAACACGTGCGGCCCCAGCTCGGTGGGGGTGAACTCGGCCAGCCACAGGTCGTTGCCCGCCGACTGCATCGGCACCGAGTGCCAGCGCTGGCTGTGCGCCGGGCGCCAGTTGAGCACCACGGCCAGGCGGTCGTGGCCATCGCTGTAGACCTTGCTGCTGACGGCAACCGGTTGACCACTGATGGCCTTGGCGGCGAAGGTGCCGGCGTCGAGCACCGGCTGGGTGTCCTCGATCACGATGCGTGGGGCCAGCAGCGCCTGGGCCAGGCTAATGGCCTGGTCAGGATGATCGTTGGCCATTGGCACGCTTTCAAAAAGCTCGTTTCGTGACATCGACCTTGCTCCCTCAGGCTGGTGGCGGTAAGGGTTCAGAGCCGGGCGCGGGCGTGAGGGTTCAAAAAAATTGAGCGAATCGCAGCTGGCCGAAGTCCAAGCCTGCAGTACCTCTTCAAACCACCCACGCGAGGTCAGGCCATGAACATTCCAACACCACCGGAAACCCCCGATCCGAACATCGACGACCCGAGCTTGCCGCCGCCCGTGCCGGAGCAAGACCCGGACGAGCTGCCGGTCAAGCCAACCGAACCGCCGACGGTGGGCGACCCGCCGAACCAGGAACCACCGGTGAAAGCCTAAGGGTAGACCAGGTTACCGACCTTGCCGCCTGCAAGGTCGGTGCAGGCGGGCAACTGCCGGTGCGGGTGAACCAGACAGCCTCGTCCGTCAACCCGCGCCATCGGCGCAGAATTCGGCGATGCTGATCTCGCGCATGCGAAACTTCTGCACCTTACCGGTTACCGTCATCGGGTATTCGTCTACGAAACGGATATGCCGCGGCACCTTGTAGTGGGCGATGCGGGCCTTGCACCAGCATTGCAGCTCTTCGGCGGTGGCCGTGTGGCCAGGGTGCAACTTGATCCATGCGACGATCTGCTCGCCATAACGGCTGCACGGAATACCGATCACCTGGGCGTCCGCCACTGCCGGGTGGGTATAGAAGAATTCTTCCAGCTCGCGCGGGTAGATGTTCTCGCCACCGCGAATGATCATGTCCTTGTTGCGCCCCACGATCCGCACGTAGCCGTGCTCGTCCATCACCGCCAGGTCACCCGAGTGCATCCAGCCGGCAGGGTCGATGGCTGCCGCGGTACCCTCGGGGTTGTCCCAGTAGCCGAGCATCACGCTGTAGCCGCGGGTACATAGTTCGCCGATCTCGCCGCGCGAAACGATACAGCCGTCAGCGTCTACCAGCTTGTTTTCCAGCTGTGGCTGCGTGCGACCAACGGTGGTAACCCGTAGCTCCAGCTCATCCTCTGGCCCGGTTTGCAGCGAAACCGGGCTGGTTTCGGTCATGCCATAGGCGATTTGCACCTCGGCCATGTGCAACTGGTCGATCACCCGGCGCATTACTTCGATCGGGCAGGTAGCCCCTGCCATGATGCCGCTGCGCAGGCTGGAAAGGTCCACCTGGGCGCGTAGCGGGTGGTCGAGCATGGCGATGAACATGGTAGGCACGCCATAGAGAATGCTCGCACGCTCTTCGGCCACGGCACGCAGGGTGAGTTCGGCATCGAAGGCATCGTTGGGGTAGATCATGGTGCTGCCGTGGGTGATGCAACCCAGGTTGGCCATGACCATGCCAAAGCAGTGGTAAAGCGGCACCGGGATCACCATGCGGTCGCGCTCGCCCAGGCCCAGGCTTTCGCCGACCAGGAAGCCGTTGTTGAGGATGTTGTAGTGGCTCAGCGTGGCGCCCTTGGGTGCACCGGTAGTGCCGGAGGTGTACTGGATATTCACCGGTTGGTCGAACTGCAGCCCGCTTTGGCGGGCCAGGTAGGCTTCGCTCGAGGTTTGCCCGGCCAGCCCGGCCAGGGCTTGCCATGCCATGAAACCGGCCGGCGGGTTGGCTGCCAGGCTGATGACCCCGCGCAGCTCGGGTAGGCGCTGGCTGGCCAGTGCGCCCGCGGGGGCGCTCGCCAGCTCTGGCACCAGCGCCTGAACCATGGCGTGATAATCGGAGCCTTTGAAAGCATCGGCGCAAACCAGCCAGCGGCACCCGGCCTGGCGCAACACGTATTCCAACTCACCCACCCGGTAGGCCGGGTTGATGTTGACCAGAATCGCCCCGACCTTGGCGCTGGCCAGTTGCAACACGCACCATTCGGCGCAGTTGGGTGACCAAATGCCCAACCGGTCGCCGCGGTTCAGGCCCAGCGCCATCAAGGCGCGGGCACACGCGTCGACCTGTTCGGCCAGTTGCCGCCAGCTGTAGCGCACGCCCTGGTGGCGCGAAACCAGGGCTTGGCCATCGGCGCAACGCGCCACGGTGGCGTCAAAGGCCTGGCCGATGGTCTGGGTCAGCAACGGCTGGTCCTGGCGGCCGCGGGTATAGCTTGGTTGACTCATGGGTGTCCCTTCTTGTGGTTGTTCTGGGCACGGCTGAAGCAAGCGGAGATACTCTGGCGCAGATTTACGTTTACGTAAAGGTGACGATCAGATTGACACCCGGCCTAAGCCAGGTTTACGTTAACGTAAAGGTGATGAACAACACCGATCCTCAGGCGTGAAGCCGAAGCTTGTGGGAGCGGCGACAGCTCCATGAGCTACGGTGTAACCCATTTCAAGAACAACAAGGTGCCCCTGCATGCATTACCCCACCCTGAACTTCGCCCTGGGCGAAACCATCGACATGCTCCGTGACCAGGTGCGCACCTTCGTCGCCGCCGAGCTGGCCCCGCGTGCCGCGCAAATCGACCACGACAACCTGTTCCCTGCCGATATGTGGCGCAAGTTCGGCGACATGGGCCTGTTGGGCATCACCGTGTCGGAAGAATATGGCGGCGCCGGCCTCGGCTACCTGGCCCACGTGGTGTCCATGGAGGAAATCAGCCGGGCCTCGGCGTCGGTGGCACTGTCCTACGGTGCCCACTCCAACCTGTGCGTCAACCAGATCAACCGCAACGGCAGCCACGCACAGAAACTCAAGTACCTGCCCAAGCTGATCAGCGGCGAGCACATCGGCGCACTGGCCATGAGCGAGCCCAATGCCGGCTCCGACGTGGTGTCGATGAAGCTGCGCGCAGAAAAGCGCGGCGACCGCTACGTACTCAACGGCAGCAAGACCTGGATCACCAACGGCCCGGACGCCAATACCTATGTGATTTATGCCAAGACCGACCTGGACAAGGGTGCCCACGGCATCACCGCGTTCATCGTCGAGCGCGACTGGTCAGGCTTCAGCCGCAGCAACAAGTTCGACAAGCTGGGCATGCGCGGCTCCAACACCTGCGAGCTGTTCTTCGACAACGTCGAAGTACCGGAAGACAATATTCTCGGCCAGCTGAACGGCGGCGTACGCGTGTTGATGAGCGGCCTGGACTACGAGCGCGTGGTGTTGTCGGGCGGGCCGACCGGCATCATGCAAAGCTGCATGGACCTGGTGGTGCCGTACATTCACGACCGCAAGCAGTTCGGCCAGAGCATCGGCGAGTTCCAGCTGATCCAGGGCAAGATCGCCGACATGTACACCCAGCTCAATGCCAGCCGCGCCTACCTGTATGCCGTGGCCCAGGCCTGTGACCGTGGCGAGACCACCCGCAAGGACGCTGCCGGGGTCATCCTGTACACCGCCGAGCGGGCTACGCAAATGGCCCTGGAAGCCATCCAGATTCTTGGCGGCAACGGCTATATCAATGAATTCCCGGCTGGCCGCCTGCTGCGCGATGCCAAGCTCTACGAGATCGGTGCCGGCACCAGCGAAATCCGTCGGATGCTGATCGGCCGCGAACTGTTCAACGAGACGCGCTGATCTGCGCCAGGGGTCATGATGATTCTCAAGTCACAGCTCAATACCAAGGCGGCGGATTATGCCCACAGCCATGCCGCCATGGCCGCCCAGGTCCAGGCCCTGCGCGGCCTGTTGGCCCAGGTCGCCCAGGGCGGCGGGCCCAAGGCTCAGGAACGGCACACCTCCCGCGGCAAACTGCTGCCACGCGAGCGCATCGACCGCCTTCTGGACCCGGGCTCGCCGTTCCTCGAGATCGGCCAGCTGGCGGCCCACGAGGTCTACGGCGAGGACGTACCGGCTGCCGGGGTGATCGCCGGCATCGGCCGCGTAGAAGGCGTGGAATGCATGATCGTGGCCAACGACGCTACGGTCAAAGGTGGCTCGTACTACCCGCTGACGGTGAAAAAGCACCTGCGTGCGCAGGCCATCGCCCACCAAAACCGCTTGCCGTGCATCTACCTGGTCGACTCGGGCGGTGCCAACCTGCCCCGCCAGGACGAGGTGTTCCCTGACCGCGAGCACTTCGGTCGGATCTTCTTCAACCAGGCCAACATGAGCGCCCAGGGCATCCCGCAGATCGCCGTGGTGATGGGCTCGTGCACTGCCGGTGGTGCCTACGTGCCGGCGATGGCCGACGAAGCGATCATGGTGCGCCAGCAGGCGACCATTTTCCTCGCCGGCCCGCCGCTGGTAAAAGCCGCCACGGGCGAAGTGGTCAGTGCCGAGGACCTGGGCGGGGCCGATGTGCACTGCCGTACCAGCGGCGTGGCCGACCATTACGCCGACAACGACGAACACGCCCTGGCCATTGCCCGGCGCTGCGTGGCCAACCTCAACTGGCACAAGCTGGGCAAGCTGCAACGCCTCGCCCCGGTGGCACCGCTGTACGCCGCCGACGAGCTGTATGGCGTGGTGCCCGCCGATGCCAAGCAGCCGTTCGATGTGCGCGAAGTGATCGCCCGGTTGGTCGACGGCTCGCTGTTCGACGAATTCAAGGCGTTGTTCGGTACCACCCTGGTCTGCGGCTTTGCCCACCTGCATGGCTACCCGGTGGCGATCCTGGCCAACAACGGCATCCTGTTCGCCGAAGCGGCGCAAAAAGGCGCGCACTTCATCGAGCTGGCCTGCCAGCGCGGTATCCCGCTGCTGTTCCTGCAGAACATCACCGGGTTCATGGTGGGCAAGAAGTACGAGGAAGGCGGTATCGCCAAGCATGGCGCCAAGCTGGTGACCGCCGTGGCCTGCGCCCAGGTACCGAAATTCACGGTGATCATCGGCGGCAGCTTCGGTGCCGGCAACTATGGCATGTGCGGCCGTGCCTACGACCCACGCTTTTTGTGGATGTGGCCGAACGCGCGGATCGGTGTGATGGGCGCCGAGCAGGCCGCCGGTGTGCTGGCCCAGGTCAAGCGCGAGCAAAGCGAGCGCAGTGGCCAGCCGTTCAGTGCCGAAGACGAAGCCAGGCTCAAGCAGCCGATTCTCGACCAGTACGAACAGCAGGGCCACCCCTACTACTCCAGTGCCCGGCTATGGGACGACGGCGTCATCGACCCGGCGCAAACCCGCGACATCCTGGGCCTGGCACTGTCCGCTGCGCTGAATGCGCCGATCGAAGCGAGCCGCTTCGGCATTTTCCGGATGTGACCCCATGAGCGATTTCAGCACCCTCGAAGTGATTCGCGACCCGCGCGGCTTCGCCACCCTGTGGCTTAGCCGCGAGGACAAGAACAACGCGTTCAACGCGCAGATGATCCGCGAGCTGATCGTCGCCATCGATCGGCTGGCCGACGATACCGGCTTGCGCTTTGTACTGCTGCGCGGGCGTGGCCGGCACTTCAGCGCCGGTGCCGACCTGGCCTGGATGCAGCAGTCGGCGCAGCTGGATTTCAACACCAACCTGGATGACGCCCATGAACTGGGCGAACTGATGTACGCCTTGCACCGGCTGAAGGTACCGACCCTGGCCGTGGTCCAAGGTGCGGCGTTTGGCGGGGCACTGGGCCTGATCAGTTGCTGTGACATGGCCATTGGCGCAGAAGACGCCCAGTTGTGCCTGTCGGAAGTGCGCATCGGCCTGGCCCCGGCGGTGATCAGCCCGTTCGTGGTCAAGGCCATCGGCGAGCGTGCCGCGCGCCGCTATGCCCTGACTGCCGAGCGCTTCAGCGGTACACGGGCCCGCGAACTGGGCCTGCTGGCCGAGGTATACCCCGCCACTGAGCTGGACGCACAGGTGGCGCTATGGGTGAACAACTTGCTGCAGAACGCTCCGCTGGCCCTGCGTGCCACCAAAGAGCTGCTGCGTGAAGTGGACGACGGCGAACTCAGCCCGGCGCTGCGCCGCTACTGCGAGAACACCATCGCCCGTATCCGCGTCAGCGCCGAAGGCCAGGAGGGCCTGCGCGCCTTTCTGGAGAAACGCCCACCCGCCTGGCAAACCGCTGAGACCAAGGAGCCGCGCCCATGAGCCGCCCCGCTTTGACCACCCTGCTGGTCGCCAACCGCGGCGAAATCGCCTGCCGGGTGATGCGCACCGCCAAGGCCATGGGCCTGACCACCGTCGCCGTGCATAGCGCCATCGACCGTGACGCGCGGCATAGCCGCGAAGCGGATATCCGCGTGGACCTGGGCGGCACCAAGGCCGCCGACAGCTACCTGCTGGTCGACAAGCTGCTGGCTGCAGCCAAGGCCAGCAGTGCCCAGGCCATTCACCCAGGCTACGGTTTCCTGTCCGAGAACGCAGGCTTTGCCCGCGCCATCGAGCAGGCGGGGCTGATTTTCCTCGGCCCACCGGCCAGCGCCATCGACGCAATGGGCAGCAAGTCGGCGGCCAAGGCGTTGATGGAGGCCGCCGGGGTGCCCCTGGTGCCCGGTTACCACGGCGAAGCCCAGGACCTCGACACCTTCCGCGACGCGGCCAGGCGCATCGGCTACCCGGTGCTGCTCAAAGCCAGCGCTGGCGGTGGGGGCAAGGGCATGAAGGTGGTCGAGGAGGAAAGCCAGCTGGCCGATGCCCTGGCGTCGGCCCAGCGTGAGGCGCAGGCGTCGTTCGGCGATGCGCGCATGCTGGTGGAGAAGTACGTGCTCAAGCCGCGCCATGTGGAAATCCAGGTGTTCGCCGACCAGCACGGCCATTGCCTGTACCTCAACGAGCGCGATTGCTCGATCCAGCGTCGCCACCAGAAGGTGGTCGAAGAAGCCCCCGCCCCCGGCCTGTCGGCCGAACTGCGTCAGGCCATGGGCGAGGCGGCGGTACGGGCGGCGCAAGCGATTGGCTATGTCGGTGCCGGTACGGTGGAATTCCTGCTCGACGCCCGTGGCGCGTTCTTCTTCATGGAAATGAATACCCGCCTGCAAGTGGAGCACCCGGTCACCGAGGCCATTACCGGCCTGGATCTGGTGGCCTGGCAAATTCGTGTGGCGTGCGGCGAGGCCCTGCCGATCACCCAGGAGCAGGTGCCGCTGATCGGCCATGCCATTGAAGTTCGCCTGTACGCCGAGGACCCGGCCAACGAGTTTCTGCCGGCGACCGGCACGCTGGCGCTGTACCGTGAATCGGCAGCTGGCGAAGGCCGGCGGGTGGACAGTGGCGTGAGCGAAGGCGATGCGGTGTCGCCGTTCTACGACCCGATGCTGGGCAAGCTGATTGCCTGGGGCGAAAACCGCGAGCAGGCACGCTTGCGCTTGCTGGCGATGCTCGACGAATTCGCCATTGGTGGGGTGAAGACCAACCTCGCGTTCCTGCGGCGCATTCTGGCGCACCCGGCGTTCGCCGCGGCGCAGCTGGATACCGGCTTCATTGCGCGGCACCAGGCCGCGTTGCTGCCGGCACTACAGCCGCTGCCGGTCAGCTTCTGGGAGGCCGCAGCCGAAGCCTGGCGGCAGGGCCAGGCCGGGCAGCAGCGCGAAGATGACCCCGGTTCGCCATGGGCCGAGCGCAGCGGCCTGCGCCTGGGCCTGCCCGCGCGCAGTAGCCTGCACTTGGTCAGTGCTGGCCAGGACCACGCTGTGGGCCTGGAGCACAGCGCGGCGCCCACCTGGCAGTTACTGGGCGAGCAGTTGGTGCATGACCACGACGGCGTGCGTCGCCAGCACCTGGCGATGCGCCGCGGGGCTACGTTGTACTTGCAGTGGGGCGGCGAGATGCATGCCATCGAAGCCTTCGACCCGATCGCCGAGGCCGAGGCCAGCCACGGTCACCAGGGCGGCTTGGGTGCCCCCATGAACGGCAGTATCGTGCGGGTGCTGGTGGCGCCGGGGCAGGCGGTGGAGGCCGGTACCGCGCTGGTGGTGCTGGAGGCCATGAAAATGGAGCACAGCATTCGCGCGCCTCATGGCGGCACGGTGAACGCGTTGTTCTGCCAGGAAGGGGATATGGTCAGCGAAGGGACGGTGCTGGTCGAATTGGCGGAGTGAGGTGGCTGGGGGTTGGGTGGTTTATGTGGCGCTGGGGTGGGGCTGCCAGGTGTTCGCCATACCCTTTGCAGCGCCTGTGAGACCGAGCGCCGCCCGCGCGGCGCTTCGCGGGTAAACCCGCTCCTTGTATGTTGTGACTGGCCTGGCGGGAGAAGTTATTCTCGTCAGGCTGAAGAAGCACTTCCGGGGAGGCCGATCGCTCCTGAAGGCAGGGTTTGCCCCTGACCTTGTACGTAGAGAGGCCCCCCGCCTCATTGCCCACCACGAAGAGTATCGAGAAGCCGACAAGTCGGACTTCGCATTACAAGGTTGCAGCGGCATGAAGTTCGAGGTCGGGGAACCGGAGGCCATTGTTACCTAATTCGCTTGGGAGAGGGAAGAATGAGTGTCTGGGTTGGCCTCGATATCGGCTCACGGACTTCGGTCGTTGGGGTGCGTAAAGATGGGCGCACTGCCGGTCAGTGGGATATCGCTCAAACCCCTGCCGGTCGCAAGGCTGCGGTGAAAAAGCTGCAGGCGCTCAAGCCTACGTCGATCGTGATGGAGGCGACCGGGATCTATTACCTGGACTTGGCCATTGAGCTGCACGCTGCTGACCTACCTGTTTCCGTGATCAACCCCAAGAGCTTCCACAACTTCGCCAAACTGATGCTGGTGAACAGCAAGACTGACGCAATAGATGCTCAGCTGCTGTCCGAGTACGGGGAGCGTATGACCCCGCGTTTGTGGACACCTCCAAGCACTGTACAGCTTGAACTCAGAGGCCTTGGCCGGCACATCAATCGTTTGGTGGGACACCGTATCAGGGCGAAGAACGAGCTGCATGCATTGCAGGCGACCGCCACGACTGCCTCGATGTTGATCGAGGATCAAGAAGAAGAGATTGCTTCACTAAGTAATCGAATCGAGCGCTTTCGTAAGGCAGGGCGCGAGTTAATCGCCCAGTGTCCAAGGCTAACTCGACAGTACGAGCAACTCCTCGCAGGCCCTGGGATTGGAGAGGTCTCGGCGCTGGCCGCCCTGGCTGAGCTGACCACGCTGCCCGAAACGCTCAAGTCCTCTCAGGTCGCTCGTCATGCTGGCCTTGATGTTCGACAGACACAGTCTGGAACAAGCATTGATAAACCTGGTCGGCTCGGCAAAAGCGGGAATGCCTATTTACGGGCAGCCATGTACATGCCTGCGCTGACGGCGGTGCGCTGCGATCCTTATGCGAAGGCTTTTTATGAGTCGCTGATCAGCAGGGGCAAGAAAAAAATGCAAGCGATCGCCGCTGTCATGCGCAAGTACCTGACAGGCATCTGGGCGTGCATGAGCGGAGATGAGCCATTTGATACGGCCAAGCTTTTCAGCTCTGAACACCTCAGAAAAGCTTGACCGCCAACAGAGTATCTACGTTTGTTTCGGGCCAGTATTGCCTGTGCCGGACGCGCGCGACCGCCTTGTTTTTACGACGCGATATCGTGGTGGGCGCCAAGGCGTTCGCGCGCAAATCCCACAGGCATAATTGGCCCGAAACAAACGTAGGAGCGGGTTTACCCGCGAAGCGCCGCGCGGGCGGCGCTCGATCTCACAGGCGCCCCACTACCCAAGCCCTACGCTCACCAGCCTCACAACAACCTCAAAACACCTAGAAGGAGCCATGCACCCGCACAACCACCCCCAAGAACTCGCAGCCTTCCTCGCACAACAAGGCCGGGTAATTACTGTTCAATGCCTTGAGATACCGCTGCCCACCCTCCTCGGCCAATTCACGAAAAATCGCCGGTTTACCTGGCTGACGCGCAATCACCAGACGCCCAGGTACAGCTTGCGCCCCAGGGTCCACCAGCATTCGCATGCCCTGCGGCACACTGCGGCCACTGATAGCACTCATCGCATCATTTTCCACCGTCAGCCAGAACGCCTTCCCCTGAGCCAGGTAATCGGTCTGCTCGAACTCAGCAGGCTCCGCTATCTGGGCACCACCTAGCTGATCCCAACTCAACACCGGATAGCGGAAACATACGATGTATTGCATCAGGTCCAGGTCATCATCATCGTCATCCACCTCGTAGGTACCGCGCTCCTCGCCGACCTGGCCCTGAACGCGCAACTGCAAGCTGACGTGGTAATGAGGCATGCCAATCTCGACGAACGTGCGGTTCATCGACTCGATCTTCGGCTGACGCCTTTTGTTCACCCAATGCCCCACGCTGCCTTGAGACACGCCAACGCGCTCGGCAAGCTGCTCTTGGGTAAGCCCTAGCTCCTCCATCCGGTCACGGACGAGGGCAATCCATTTATCCATATTCATCGCTGGCACGATACGGACTGCCTACTGGCGCTCAATAAACATTCAGTATTATTTCTTGGTGGCAATTCAAATACTCTGGGTATTAGTATCGGCCTGATCCCTTTCCTTACTGGCATTAGCAGGTATCAGGATGAAACTACCGAAAAACGACGAAACAGATCTCGACAGCGAAGCCGCCCGCCGCGCCCTCGACTACTACCTCAACCCCAACCCGCCGCGCCCTACGCTGGACAACAAGATCTGGACCCTGCACGAAGGCGTGACCAGCGAGCAGGCCCAGGAACACGCCATCGCCCTGCTGCGCTGCGCTGCCGCCACCGCACAGGAAACCGCCACGCACCAGCACGGCAGCCAGCGCGAGCTGACCTTCGCGCTGATGCACATGATGGACATGGCACGTGCGCTGCTCGAGCACAAGCAACGTGAAGACCGGGGTTTGTAGGTGAACGGAAGGGAGAGCACGTGATGGCCGCGTAACGGCAAAGGCCCCGATTGCCGGGACAAGGAAGCGCACCGGTAAAACTTTTTTACCGGAATGATAAAATTCATTTGACTGGCAAATGATAACGATTATTATTGCACTCAGCTGATCGCGAGATCTGCTGGATAACCTGAAAGCTTAGGTCGCTTTCAGATTATCTCCTCATCAGGCTAATCACGGTTTTTGACCCGGCTTTTTGCCGGGTCTTTTTTTGGCTCTTCAGGCTAATGAAGATCGTGATGGCGCGCATGGTAGCAAATGTGTTTCAGGGCGTGAACGCTCATTACAAAACTTTGCGCAATCAGCACTTGAGAATCAATCTCGTTTCACCTACGCTGACCACGCATCACGGAAGATGCCCCCACCCCTTCCCCTTTGTAGCGCAAGGAGCCGGTCATGACCCGTCTGCTGCTGCCCGTCGAACACCCTACCGCGGTCAATGAGCCTGATGCCGACAATGCCCTGCTGCACGCGCTGAAGCGGCTGCCACGCCGGGTGCAGCAAGTGATGCTGCTGAGCCGCCTCGACCAGCTGGACTTCGCCAGCATTGCCACCCGCCTTGACCTGCCACTGGCCACTGTCGAACGCAACATGGACCAGGCCCTGATGGCCGGGCGCCCGCGCCGGGATGTGCTGGCAAGCGTGGCCAGCCAATGGTACGTGCGCTTGCAGAGCCCCCAGGTGACCGCATGCGAGCGCATCGACTTCCGCCGCTGGCTGGACGCAGATGCCGCGAACTTGCAGGCGTTTCACCAAACGGAATTACGCTGGCGCAGCCTGCTGGGGCCGGCACGCCAGCTTGGCCAGGATGGTTGGTACCGGCAAGGCCGGGCGGCGCTGTCGCTAGGCGGCTGCTCGGTGGCGGTCGGGGCTGGGCTGGCGGCGTTACTGGTGTGGGCATGGTGCAGCTGATGCCCGCTGCCGGTTCACTTCAGGCCCGCCACCTGCAGCCCCTCTGAAGCCTGCCCCTCAGCCCATTACGCTGCCAATGAAATTCGCCAGCTCCGCCGTACGCGGCGCGGCGAATACATCACGTGGGTGACCGGTTTCGTGAACCTTGCCGTGGTGCATGAACACCAGCTTGTCACCCACTTCCCGGGCAAAGCGCATTTCATGGGTCACCATGATCAAGGTCATGCCTTCCTTGGCCAATTGCCGCACAACGCCGAGCACTTCGTTGACCAGTTCCGGGTCGAGCGCCGAGGTGATCTCGTCGCACAGCAAAACCTTGGGCGACATCGCCAGGGCGCGGGCGATAGCCACCCGTTGCTGCTGCCCGCCAGAAAGGCGGTCCGGGTAGGCGTCGAACTTGTCGCCCAGGCCAACCCTGGCCAGCATTTGCTCAGCCAGTTGGCGGGCCTGGGCCTTGCTGGTCTTCTTCACCACCTGCGGCGCGAGCATGACGTTCTCGCCGACCGTCAGGTGCGGGAACAGGTTGAACTGCTGGAACACCATGCCGACTTTCTGCCGCAGCGTGCGCAAGTCAGCGCGCGCGGCATCCAGGTACTCGCCATCCACTTCGATCACGCCGTCACTGATCGACTCCAGGCCGTTGAGCGTACGCAGAAAGGTACTTTTGCCGGAACCGCTACGGCCGATGATGGCGACCACTTCACCCTCTTCGATGCTCAGGTCTACGCCCTTGAGCACGTGGTTGTCGCCATAGTACTTGTGCAACGCAGACACTCTAAGCAGGGGCATGCAGCCTCCTTTCCAGGTAACGGGCGCTCAGCGAGAGCGGGTAGCAGAGCATGAAATAACCCACGGCCACCAAGCCGTAGATCAGGAAGGGCTCGAAGGTGGCGTTGGCGAGCATGCCGCCGGTCTTGGTCAGCTCGGTAAAGCCGATGATCGAAGTGACCGCCGTGCCTTTGACCACCTGCACCGAGAAACCGACGGTAGGTGCCACGGCAATCCGCAGCGCCTGGGGCAGGATCACGTAACGCATCTGCTCCAGCCGGGTCATGGCCAGGCTGCCGGAGGCTTCCCACTGGCCACGTGGAATGGCCTCGACGCAGCCGCGCCAGGTTTCGGCGAGAAAGGCACTGGTGAACAACGTCAAGGCGATGGCCGCCGCCATCCAGGCCGAAATATCGACGCCGAACAGGGCAATGCCGAAAAACACCATGAACAACTGCATCAGCAGTGGCGTGCCCTGAAACAGCTCGATATAGCCCTTGGCGGCCCCGCGCAGCACGAAGTTGTCAGAGAGGCGCGCCAGCAGCACCAGCAGGCCGGCGACGCCACCGCAGATGAACGCCACCAGCGACAGCAGCAGGGTCCACTGCATGCCAACCAGCAAGTTGCGGACGATGTCCCATAAGGTGAACTCCATTCATCGTCTCCCCATCAGAAAGCGCTGCCCGAACCACAGCAGCACCTGGCGTACCGCAATGGCCATGATCAGGTACAGGCCCGTGGTCAGCAGGTAAGTCTCGAACGCCCGGAAATTGCGCGACTGAATGAAGTTGGCTGCGAACGACAACTCTTCGGTGGCGATCTGCGAACAAACCGCCGAGCCCAGCATGACGATCACGATCTGGCTCGACAGGGCCGGCCAGACTTTGGCCAGCGCCGGTTGCAGGACCACATGGCGAAACGCCTCGGCGCGGCTCATGGCCAGTGCCGCCGCCGCCTCCAGTTGCCCTTTGGGAATGGCCTGGATACCGGCGCGGATGATTTCGGTGGAATAGGCCCCCAGGTTGATCACCATGGCCAGCACCGCGGCTTGCCATTCCGTCAGGCGCACCCCCAACGCGGGCAAGCCAAAGAAGATGAAGAACAGCTGCACGATGAAGGGCGTGTTACGGATCAGTTCCACGTACACGCCGAACAGCACATCGAACGGTTTGAGCCGCCAGGCACGCGCCACAGCGCCAAGTACGCCCAGGGCTACCCCGAACAGGGTGCCCACTGCGGTCAGCTGGAGCGTGAACAACGCCCCCTTGAGCAGCAGGTCGCCTTGGGCCAACACGGGCGCGAAATCGAATTGATAGGCCATCAGTCAGCGAATCCAGGGGCAGTTCAGAGGTCGGCCGGCAATGGTTGCTTCAACCATTTTTCAGCATTGCGGTTGAGGCTGCCGTCTGCCTTGGCGGCATCGAGGGTGGCATTGACCTTGGCCAGCAAGGCAGGCTCCTGCTTGGCCAGCCCGACGTACACGGGCGAGTCCTTGAGCTTGACCTTCATCACCGGCACCTTGGCCGGGTTCTTCTCGGCGATGACAGCCATCACCACGCTGCCGCTGGCAATCAGTTCAACCTGGCCGGACAGGTACGCTGCGATGGTGGAGTTATTGTCCTCGAACCGCTTGATGACCGCCCCTTTGGGGGCAACCGCTGTCAGTTCCATGTCCTCGATCGAGCCGCGGGTCACGCTGATGGTCTTGCCGGCAATGGCACCGATGTCGCTGATCGACGTCTGCTCCGGGCCGAACACGGCCAGGTAGAACGGCGCATAAGGGCGGGAGAAATCGATCACGGCTTCGCGCTCGGCATTCTTGCCTAGGCTGGAGATCACCAGGTCGACCTTGCCCGTGGTGAGGAACGGGATGCGGTTGGTGCTGTTGACGGGCGTGAGGGCCAGCTTGACGCCCAGCTTGTCCGCCAACAACTGCGCAGTGTCGATGTCCAGGCCGCGGGGCTTGAGGTCGGGGCCGACCGAGCCGAACGGTGGAAAGTCCTGGGGCACGGCCACTTTGAGCACACCACGGGCAGTGATGTCGGCCAGGGCGTCGGCCTGGGCCTGGGCAGCGCCCAGTGCGCCACCACACAGCAGCGTCGCCAGCAACAGGGAGCGGATGTTTTTCATGGAAAAGCCTCGGGGTATGCAGAAGGTCGTTAGCGCTGAAACTGCACAGCCCGTGCCAGCATTGGCGCCTGGCCCCGGAAAAGCCCTGGGCATGCGGCTGTTCGCGGTCTTACTGGTCTGAACAGTCAGCCCGCCAGCCGCGGCCATGCCCCGCTTTCGTGCAGCCTGCCCTGCCCTTGCGCCAGCACGGAGCGAGGCTTGCCAGACACCCGGTAAAGCCTTTACAAAGCGCACATCGCTTCCCAACTGGTCTGAACAGATGCTCGACACGCTCCCCCGCGCCGTTCCGGAAATAGCCTTGCAGGCCATTCGCAAGCTGATCGAGGCAGGCGACTATCAACCCGGCGATGCCCTGCCATCGCAACGCGACCTGGCCGAGCAGTTGGGTATCAGCCGTGCGTCGCTGCGCGAAGCGCTGTCGTCGTTGAGTGCGCTGGGGCTGGTGAGCGTGCAACCGGGCAAGGGCGTTTTCGTCCAGGCGCCCTCGGCACCCCCGGCGGCCACGTTCTCCTGGCCATACGCCGAACAGGTATCGGCGGTGGACACCTTCCAGTTGCGCTATGCCTTGGAGGGGTTCGCGGCAGGCCTGGCGGCCCTGTACCTGACCGGTGCGGATATCGATGCGCTGGAGGCGAATGTCGAGGCGATGCGCCAGGAGCTGCGTGCCGGCCGTTTCGACGCCGCCGCCCGCCTCGACTACGCCTTCCACCGGCGCCTGCTGGAGGCCAGCGGCAACCTGGCGATGCTGCAGGTGATCACCGCCAGCCAGGACATTTTCCTGGAAAGCCAGAAACTGCCCTTCATCCGCCCCGAGCGGGCCATGGAAACCTGGCAAGAACACCGCAAGATCCTGCGCCAGCTGGCCCGTGGCAACCAGGCCGGTGCACAGCGTGCCATGCAGGAGCATATCCGCAATGCGGCTGCCCGTACCGGTGTGGTATTTGCGGCCTGAAACCCGGCCACCGCCCTATTCCGGGCGGCTGCCCAACTCGCCATTGTGCAGGGCGATCTTGATCGCCTGAGCCGTGGTTGCCACACCCAGGCGCCGCCGCGCCGCACGCAGGTGGTTCTCGACGGTGCGTTCCGACAAGCCAAGGGTTGCAGCTATATCGGCTTGCCGGCTTCCGGCAGCGGTCCAGCGCAGTACTTCCCGCTCCCGCGCCGAAAGTTGCGTGGCACTCGCCGCCAGGGGCGGTTGGAGCAAACGGCGGGCGGTATGAAAGGCGGCGGTAGCGACCATGGCCAGCATCAGGCGCGCCTCAGGGCTGCTATCGATGCGCGCCCCGCCCAGGCTCATCGCACCTTCCAGCCCCTGCGGCCCGAATATCGGCAACTGTAAACCGTGGACACCCGCGCCTGCCGGCCGCCGCACCACCCGGTAACGCTCGCCCTTTTCGTCACAGGTCTTGGTCCAGAAAAACGGCGCCCGCGCTTCCAGGATATGCCGGGTGACCGGGCAACGCGTGAGGTAGGTCCTGGCGTCGATCGCTTGCCCATCTCCCCACCAGTCGCCCTCCACCCAGTACACCCGGTCGACCAGCGCATCTGCGACTGCGCGCACCGAGAAGAGCACGAAGCGGTCGTAGCCCAAGCGCATGGCAAAGGGGCGCAGCGCATCCTGGACACCCGCCAGCGTCGTGGCACGTTCCACCGCCAGGGCCACCTGCATCGCCACTTCGGCTACGCCGCAGGTCATCGCCCGGACGTTTCTTTCAACAAGGCGGCCGCGGCCAGCTTGCCAAGGTTGTTGCCCGCAAGCGGGCTGTCGCCGGTGAGCAACTTGCGGTCCTGGTACACCTTGCCAGTAATGTCCTGGTTGATGATCTCTACCCCCAAGGCCTGCAGCTTCTCACCAAACTTCCAGGTCAGGTGCCCCGGCATGTAGCCGATATCCGGGGTTTGCGCATCCAGCGCGTCAGGGAACGCACAGATCTTGTAGCCGCTGAACCTGTAGTTTTCCGCCGTTTTACCCATGCCCGCGGCCAACAGTGCCGCGGGGCCATGGCACAGCGAAATGATGAATTTATCGTGGTCGGCCGCCCACTCCAGCACCTGTTTGACCTCGCTGCTTTCCGGCAAGCCGATCAGCGCACCGTGCCCCCCGGGAATGAACACGCCGATGTAGTCGGAGTCATCACCCAAGGCCTTGACGACCTCTGCCAGCTTCAGCGGCTGCCTGAATGACGCCTGGTACTTGCGGTAAAACGCTTGTACCTCCTGGTCTTCCGAGGGCATGGCCCAGAATTCGAACTTGACCGGGTTGCCCGACACCGTGGCGATATCGAAAGCGAAGCCCGCCTTGTCCATGTGGTACATGGGCAACAAGGTTTCTACCGGGTGGTTGCCTGTCGAGAAGAGGGTGCCATTGGCAGTTTGCAGGTAGCGCTCATCGGCACCGATGACCAGAACCTTCCAGCGGCCACCTTTGTACGCACCAGGGTACTCGGCATCGCTCAGGTCAGAGGTGGGCGAAGTGTATTGGCTCAACGAATACGGTGAGGGGAAAAACGCGCCCACCTCAGCAGGGTCTGGGGTTGGGCGTTTGTCTTCGGCTGCAGTGGTCATCGCGTACTCCTCGATAAAGGTTGACGTCGATGACCATCCTAGGTCCCGCCCCACGTTCCAGCAATGCGGGTTTTCCCTTAACGGCGCGCTACCTCAGGCCGGGTCAGAGCTGAAACCGGCGTACCTGCCCCTGTAGTGAATTGCCCAAACCGGCCAACTCCAGGCTGGCCGTGCTGGTCTGTTCGCTGGCGGTTTGCGCCTGTTCGGTAATGTCGCGTACGTTCAGCACATTACGATTGATTTCTTCGGCGACGGCACCCTGCTGTTCGGCAGCCGCCGCGATTTGCTGGGTCATGCCCTGAATGCCGCCGATGCTGTGGGTGATGTTGTCCAGCGCAATGCCTGCATCGCGGGCCAGTTGCACGCTCTCGCCGGTCAGGCCGCGGCTGGTTTCCATGCGCTGCACGGCTTGCAGCGTGCCCGCGCGCAGGGCTGCGATCAGTTGTTCGATGTCTTCGGTTGAGCGCTGGGTGCGCTGCGCCAGGGCACGCACTTCGTCCGCTACCACGGCAAAGCCACGGCCGGCCTCGCCTGCACGCGCGGCCTCAATCGCTGCGTTCAATGCCAGCAGGTTGGTTTGTTCGGCCACCGCCTTGATCACGTCGAGCATACTGCCAATGCGCCCGCTTTCTTCAGCCAGCGTGCTCACCGCTGCGCTGGTCAGCTCCACCTCGGCAGACAGGTTTTCGATGCGCGCGATTGCGCTTTTGACGATGTCGCCGCCACTGACAGCATCCTGCGCCGCCTGGTTGACCGAGCGCGCGGTTTCGACCGCGTTGCGGGCCACATCCTGCACCGAGGTGGTCATTTCGTGCATGGCCGCAGCCACCTGCTCGGTTTCCTGCATCTGCTCGGTAGCGCCTGCCTGCGTCTGCCGGGTAATCGCCGACAGCTCTTCGGTGGCGCTGGCGATCTGCGTCGCACCATCACCGATATGCCCAACCAGTTGTCGCAAGCTGCCGGTCATGTGCTGCAAGCCATCTTGCAACTCGCCGATTTCGTCTTTGCGCGAGCCCGTGGCGAAGACGCTCAGGTCGCCCTCGGCAATGCGCCGCACCCGGGCCAACGCTTCACGCAGGGGTGGCACGATCTGCCGCGTGATCAACACGGCCGCCAGCCCGCCCAGCAGCAGCGCCAGCACCAGGCAACTGATCAGCGTCCACGCCGCATCACGGGTATCGTCCTGGCGCATCTGCATCTGCTGGTCGTACAGGTCCTGGCTGGTCTGCAGCAATGCATCACCCTGCTTCTGGATGTCCTTGAGCAGGGTGTCGATGCGGGTCAACGCCGCGCGGTGAGTGTCCAGCGAGGCCCGGTAGGCGGTAACGGATTGCGTCAGCTCATTGAGCTGGCTTGCACGCGAGCCCTGCAGAACATCCCCCAGGGTTTGCAACGCGGTCAGTGTCGCGTCAATGGCCTTGGCCGCAGCAGCATACTGCTTGCCATTGCCACCGTAGGTGTAGCCACGGGTTTCAAAGCGCGCATACAGAAATTGCATCTGCAGGTCGTTGACCGCCTTGTAGAGTGCCTGGTCACGCAAGCCGTTCTGTTCACCCGTCAGGCTGTCGAGCTCATCCAGGCGCTTGAGTGCGCTGTCGCCGCTGCTGCGGCGTACCGCCCGCGACTGCTCAATCTGCTCATAGGCCCCGCCCAACCCCTCGATACCCCGCTGGTAGGCGCCCAGGTGTTCGGCCATTGCGGCAATCCGCCGTGCATTCTCGGCATTGGCAAAAAACCCTTGCAGCTCGACCAGGTGCTGCCCAACTTCGACGATCTTGTCCTGCAAAACCTTGGCAGCCTGAGCATCGCCTTCACTTTGCAGGTAAGCCGAACGGTCCAGGCGCATCTTGGATATGTCGTCCATCAGCCGGTTGACCGCACTCATGCGGTCCATCCGGTAGGACAAGCTGCTGATGGCGCTCCAGCCTGCGCCAATGCTCAAAATCACCAACAGCAATAGCAGCCCGAAGCCGAACGTCAGCTTCTTGGCGACTGTGAGGTTGGTAAGCCAGTTATTCATATCATTGCATCCTTGAACGATTTGGCTGCCAGGTCGCCATGTAATGGGTGCCCAAGAGCAGCTGGGCGCGCCGTCCAGGCGATACAGCGGACCGGGCCGGGCTCAGGCGTCATTTCGCGTAGCGCGAGAGCGTGACAGGGCTGCATAAATCAATCAAATGCAAATATCGAAGCCATTGTTGCGAATGGAGAATTAATAGCAGGCCGGTGGTCCGGTCCTGGTGGCTTTCCACTCATCTTCTCCACCCTTGACAGCCGCTTGGCAGGGTCCTTAACATCCATCTCACTGAGAGAAACAATGTTTCGCAGATAAAAACAAATATAACTGCCTGACAAGGGGGGACGTTCAACGTCAAAAACCGCTGTAACCCTAAGAACTGCCCGCACACCTTCTGCTTTATCGAACTTGAACGCACAGCCGTGATCGCCCGGATCACCGCTGCGTACACGCACACGCCTGGACAATAACAATATGAATGCTCAGAAGACTTCACTGGCACTGGCTGTAACTTGCGCGTTTACCTGCAACGCCATGGCCGACGGCAACGCCTTCTTTGACGACGCGCAATTCTCGATCAAAGCCCGCAATTTCTACATGAACCGTAACTTCCTCGATGACCGCACGGCGCAGAACTATTCCGAGGAGTGGGCGCAGGGTTTCATCGGTGTTTTCGAGTCCGGTTACACCGAAGGCACGGTCGGCTTTGGCGTCGACGCCATTGGGCTGCTGGGCTTGAAACTGGACACCGGGGGCGGCCGCAAAGGGGGCGGCACGCTGCTGCTCGAAGAAGACAGCGATGGCGCCAAAAACAGTTATGCCAAGGGCGGTGCGGCGGTGAAGGCACGCCTGTCGAACACTGTGCTGAAGTTCGGCGAACAAGTGGTGAACCTGCCAGTGCTGGCCACCGCCGACACGCGCTTGCTGCCGGAAACCACCCAGGGCTGGTTGTTGACCAGCAAGGAAATACCCGACCTCACCTTGAATGCCGGACACTTCACAGCGTTGCGCAGCCGTGACCAGAGTGAACATGACAGTGGCGGCCTGACGTCACTGGACCTGATTGGCGGCAACTACAACTTCAACAAGGCGTTCAGTGCCCGGGCCTATCATTCCGATGTTAAGGATTACTGGCGCAAGTACTACCTGGGTGCGACCCTGGTCTTGCCGATCAATGACAGGTATGCGGCGAAGTTCGACTTCAACGGTTATGACACCCGCAGCCAGGGCGCCCAGCGCGCCGGGGACCTGGACAACCGGATCTGGAGTTTGTCGGCCACGCTGGCAGCCGGCCCGCACAGCTTCATGCTGGCCCACCAGCGGGTCAGCGGGACGGGCAATTATACCTATGGCGTGGACGGCAACAGTACGGTGTTCCTGGCCAACTCGGTGCAGTATTCGGACTTCAACTACGAGAACGAGCGGTCATGGCAGGCGCGTTATGACTTTGACTTCGTGGCGCTGGGTGTACCGGGCTTGAGCGTCATGGCGCGGTACTTGCGCGGCACTGATTTCCACACTGCGCAAACCGATGACGGTCGGGCGTGGGAGCGGGACCTGGAGCTCAGGTACGTGGTGCAGTCGGGTACGGCGAAGGACCTGTCGTTCAGGGTTCGCCAAGCCAGTTTCCGCAGCCCGGACCGCGGCCTGAACTTCAATGAGGTGCGGGTGATTACCGAATACCCCTTGAATATCTTCTGACGCCAGAGCCCGGCTTTGCCGGTGTTCACGGCTGAAGCCGCTGCTACATCCTGTGGGAGCGGGCGCGCCCGCGAAGCAGGCACCGCGGTGGCTGGCACGGCTTTGCCGATGTTCGCGGCTGAAGCCGCTCATCGGTAGCATAAGCTTGAAGCCGCATCGGTAGCGCGAGCTTGAAGCCAGCACCCTGCCTGTGGGAGCGGGCGTGCCCGCGAAGCAGGCACCGCGGTGGCTGGCACCGGCTTTGCCGGTGTTCGCGGCTCAAGCCGCTCCTACATCGGTAGCATAAGCTTGAAGCCGCATCGGTAGCGCGAGCTTGAAGCCAGCACCTCAACCTGTGGGAGCGGGCGCGCCCGCGAAGCAGGCACCGCGGTGGCTGGCACCGGCTTTGCCGGTGTTCGCGGCTCAAGCCGCTCCTACATCGGTAGCATAAGCTTGAAGCCGCATCGGTAGCGCGAGCTTGAAGCCAGCACCTCAACCTGTGGGAGCGGGCGCGCCCGCGAAGCAGGCACCGCGGTGGCTGGCACCGGCTTTGCCGGTGTTCGCGGCTGAGGCCGCTCCTACATCAGTAGCGTGCGCTTCTAGCCGCATCGGTAGCGCGAGCTTGAAGCCAGCACCCTACCTGTGGGAGCGGGCGCGCCCGCGAAGCAGGCACCGCGGTGGCTGGCACCGGCTTTGCCGGTGTTCGCGGCTGAAGCCGCTGCTACATCACAACCGCTGATACGTGCCCGCGTGCAAGCGCTCACTGATCTCCGCCGCCGCCGACTGCAACTCGCGCAACATCGCCGCCGGTGGTGGCGACGGAATAGCGGCACTCGGCCCGACAATGCCAATGGTCCCGACAATCTGGTCGTTATCGCGGAAAATCGGGCAGCACAGCGCATTGATCCCTAATGTCACCTCGCCGTCCGCATCGTCATACAAACGTTCACGAATCAACGCCAGCCGCGCGGCCAGCGCGTCGGGCTCATGCAAGGTCAGTTCGGTGAGTTGCGGCATCTTGCGCCGCATCACCCGCTGCTGGCTGGCCGCGTCGGCGAATGCCAGCACCGTGCGCCCCTGCGCCGAGCAGTACGGCAATACGCGGTTACCCGGTTTCACCGAAATGCACACATTGGCCTTGGACTCCACGCAGGACACCACCAGCGCCGTGTCATGGGTGGCCACCGCCAGCAAGGCCGTCTGGCCCGTGGCGTCACGAATGCGGGTAAGGTAAGGGTCGGCAATGGCGCGCAGGTCGAACTGTTCGCTGGCCGCTTCGCCATAAGCCACCAGGCGGGCACCCAGCAGATACTTCTCGGTGGCCGGGTCCTGTTCGAGAATACCGAGCTGGCGCATCGAGGCCAGGTGCCGGTAAGTACGCGGCTTGGCGGTTTGCAGTTGCTGGGCCAACTCGGTGACGCCAAGCGGGCGCCGCGCAGCGGTCAGTTCGTCGAGCAGGCGGAATACCATCTCCACCGACTCGAGCAGCGCAGGGCCGCTGGCGGGCTTTTCATCATCCTGGTTCAAGCGTTCACCTCGCATTCGGGCTTGGGAAAGACCCGATTGTATCGCTCGGCGAAACGCTTGTGTTGGCCTACGACATCAAACGCCAGAAGGCTGCGCCACCGCCGGCGCACGGTGCGGCTGCGGCGGTTTGACCGAGAACATCGCCCACGCACCGATCAGGGTCATCACCGCCAGCACATACAGCCCATACTCCAGGTGCCCACTGCCCTGCTTCACCCAGCCCATCATGAACGGGCTGGCATAGCCCCCAAGGTTGCCGATGGTGGCGATCAGGGCGATACCGGCCGCTGCCGCCGTGCCGGTCAGCAGCACCCCGGGCAGTGCCCACAGCACGCAGAAACCCGCCAGGCCACCCGACATCGCCAGGCTAAGGCCCGCCAGCGACAGCACCGGCTGGTCGTGGAACACCGCCGCTATCGTCAGCCCGGCCGCCGAGGCCAGGTTGCACAGCGTGCCGTGCCAGCGCCGTTCACGGGTACGGTCCGAATGCCGACTGACCACCAGCATTACCACCGAGGCCACCGCGAACGGAATTGCGGCGATCAGCCCGGTGTGCGTCAGGCTCTGGCTGCCCAGGCTCTGGACGATCTGCGGCAGCCAGAAACTCACGCCGTAGGTCCCACACAGCAGCGCGAAATTCACGTAGATCAACCGCCACAAGTCTTTGTTGACGAACGCTGCACGGAAGTTGTGCCCGGCCCCCGCCTGCTCCTGGGCCTGGCGTTGCGCAGCCAGCTGGCGCACCACCCGCTGGTTCTGCTCTGGGCTGAGCCAGTGCACGTTGCCAGGGCGGTCGTCCAGGTAGAAGAACACCACGATGCCCAGCAGTACCGCTGGCGTACCCTCGATCAGGAACAGCCATTGCCAGCCAGCCAGGCCGTGCACACCGGCAAAGGTCTGCATGATCCAGCCCGACAGCGGGCTACCCAGCACGCCCGCCATGGCGATGCCCAGGTTGAACCAGGCCATGGCCTGGGAACGGGCGTAGGACGGGAACCAGTAGGTCATGTACAGCACCACCCCCGGATAGAACCCGGCCTCGGCCATGCCCAGCAGGAAGCGCAGTACATAGAACTGGTTGGGCGTCTGCACGAACATCATCGACACCGACAGAATGCCCCACATCACCATGATCCGGGTGATCCAGAAGCGCGCCCCGACCCGCTGCAACATCATGTTGCTGGGAATCTCGCACAGGCAGTAGCCGATGAAGAACACCCCGGCGCCAAAGCCGAACGCCAGGTCGCTGAGGCCGATGTCGGCCGACATCTGCAGCTTGGCAAAACCGACGTTGACCCGGTCGAGAAAGGCAATGATGTAAAGCACGAAGAGGAACGGCAGCAACCGCCAGGCGATGCGGTTGTACAGCACACTGTCCTGCTCGTTGTCGAACGTGTTGCGGGCTATGAGCTTCATCGCAGTACTCTTTTGTAATTGTTGTGGTGGTGAAGCAAGCCTGTTCAGCCCTGGGCCGACAGGATGAAGTCGGCGCAGCGCTCGCCGATCATGATGCATGGCGCATTGGTATTGCCACTGACGATCGTCGGCATGATCGAAGCGTCGGCCACCCGCAGCCCCTGCACGCCGCGCACCCGCAGGGCCGGGTCGACCACCGCCGCTTCATCGGACCCCATGCGGCAGGTGCCGGCCGGGTGGAACACGGTCTTGGCGACGGTACGCACGTAGTCCTCGAACACCGAGTCGGGTACGTCGTCATGCTCGGGCAGCATCAGCATGCGTTCGACCACGCCGGCCAAGGCCGGGGCGCGAAGAATCTTGCGCGCCAGCTTGATACCGGCCACCAAGGTGCGCATGTCCTCGGGGTGGCTCAGGTAATTGGCGGTGAGCGCGACGTCGGCCAACGGGTCGGCGCTTTTCAGCCGCAGCCGGCCACGGGAGCGCGGGCGCAGGGCGCAGGGGTTGACCGAGATACCGTGGCCAGCCGGCGGCAGCCGGTCGATGTCACCGACCAGCGCAGGTACCACATGGAACTGCACGTCAGGGCGCCCACAACCGGTAGCGTCGACGAAGGCGCCGCTTTCCACCACGTTCGAGCTGAGCAGGCCGCGGCGCGTGGCCAAGTATTTCAGGCCATGGCCGAGGGCACGCAGGCCCCGGTCATGGCCAAGCAGGCTGGCCGGCTCGCGGGTTTGTGCATACACCGAGGCGCTCAGGTGGTCCTGGAAATTCTCGCCGACCTGCGGGGCGTCCACCCGCACATCGATGCCCAGGGCCTGCAGGTGCTCGCGCGGGCCAATGCCGGAAAGCATCAGCAGTTTGGGCGAGGCAATGGCGCCGGCACTGACAATGACTTCGCCACGGGCGCGGAAGGCCAGGACCCGGCCCGCCTCGTCCCTGGCCTGCACGCCACCCACCCGGGCACCGTCGAACTGCAGCTGGGTGGCGTGCACGCCGGTCATTACCCGCAGGTTGGGGTTGCTGCGCATCGGCCGCAGGTAGGAAGCAGCCGAGCTGGCGCGGCGCCCAGCGGCGGTGGTGGTCTGGTAGAAGCCCGCCCCCTCCTGCTGCGCGCCGTTGAAGTCATCGGTGGCCGGCACGCCAGCTTGCACGGCCGCATCGACAAAGGCACGGCTGAGAAAATGCCTGTGCCGTGGGTCACTGACCTTCAACGGCCCCTGACGACCATGCAGTTCCCCGCCCAGCCGGGCATTGGCTTCGCAGCGGCGGAACACCGGCAATACGTCGTTCCAGCCCCAGCCAGGGCAGCCAGCGTTCTGCCAATCGTCATAGTCTTTGGCCTGGCCACGGATGTAGATCATCGCGTTCACCGAACTGCCGCCACCCAGGGTGCGGCCCTGGGGGATGAACACTTCACGCTGGTTGACGAACGGTTCGGGCTGGGTACGGTACATCCAGGTGCGCCGGGTACCGTGTACGCGGATGAAGGTGCCGGGAATGTGCACATAGGGGTGATTGTCGGCCGGGCCGGCTTCGAGCAGCAGCACCTGCTTGCCGGCCTGGGCCAGCCGTGCGCTGAGCGCACAGCCGGCCGATCCGGCTCCGATCACGATGTAATCGAAGGTATCCATTCTTGTTGTTCTCTTGAGTGAAGTAACTCAGCCGACCTGGCTGACGAACTTGGTGGTGAAGTAGGCGTCCAGGCCCTCGCTGCCGCCTTCGCTGCCGTAGCCGCTGTCCTTCACGCCACCGAACGGTGTTTCCGGTGCAGCCAGGCCGAAATGGTTGATCGAAACCATGCCCGCTTGCAGTTCGTCGGCCAGCAAAGTGGCGCGCTGCACCGAGCGCGTGAAGGCGAAGGCCGCCAGGCCAAAGGGCAGGCTGTTGGCCTTGGCGACCACCGCTTCGAGGGTGTCGAAGGCAACGATCGAGGCAATCGGCGCGAACGGCTCCTCACTCATGATGCGGGCGTTGTCCGGCACCTCGGTGAGCACCGTGGCCGGGTAATAGAAGCCGCCCCCCTCACCGCCCTGCCCGCCCAGGCGCAACTGCGCCCCCACCGCCAGGGCGTCGTCGACATATTCCTGGGCGGCTGCGACCCGGCGCGGGTTGGCCAGGGGGCCAAGCTGGGTGCTGGCGTCCTGGCCATCGCCCATTTTCAGGCCGGCGCTGACCCGGCAGAAGGCCTCGACAAAGCGCTCGTACACGCTGGCCTGGACATAGAAGCGCGTAGGCGAGGCGCAGATCTGCCCGCCATTGCGGAACTTGAGGTTGGCCCCGAGGGTAGCTACCGCGTCGATGTCGGCATCATCGCAGACGATGAACGGCGCATGCCCGCCCAGCTCCAGGGTGCAGCGCTTGAGGTATTGCCCGGCCAGCGCGCCCAGGGAGCGACCGACCGGCACCGAGCCGGTGAAAGAAACCTTGCGGATAACCTCGGAGCGGATCAGTTGGTCAGACACCTCGGCCGGCACACCGAACACCAGGTTCAGCACGCCAGGCGGCACGCCAGCATCCTGGAAGGCGCGGCACAGCTCTATGCACGAAGACGGCGTTTCTTCCGGCCCCTTGGCGATGATCGAGCAGCCGGCAGCCAGCGCCCCGGCGATCTTGCGCACCAGTTGGCTGACCGGGAAGTTCCATGGGCTGAACGCCGCGACCGGGCCGATCGGCTCACGCAGCACCAGTTGGCGAACGCCTGTGGCGCGCGGCGGAATAACCCGGCCGTAGGCGCGGCGGCCTTCCTCGGCGTACCAGTCGATGTGGTCGCCGGCGCCGAACGCTTCCAGGCGCGCCTCGGCCAGCGGCTTGCCCTGCTCCAGCGTGATCAGCGCCGCGATCTTGTCGGCACGTTCACGCACCAGGTCGGCCGCCCGGCGCAGCACTTTCGAGCGCTCGTAGGCCGAGGTCTTGCGCCAGACCTCGAAGCCACGCGCGGCGGCCGCAAGGGCCCGTTCAAGGTCGCCGGCATCTGCCAGCCCCAGGTGGGCGATGACTTCGCCGGTGGCCGGGTTGAAGACGTCGGCCTGGCGCGGATGGTTACCGGCAGACCACTGCCCGTCGATCAGCAGGGATTGAATGACTCGCATGAATGGCACTTCCTTTACTTTGTTTCTTTTGTAGAAACGTTGTTTTTTTGTACGACACAATCCTAGAGGCGCTCCAGAACCGCTGTCAAGGTCGAAAAAGGCACTTGACCGGGTACGGACAGCCGGCGTAGGTTTATCGCACAGAGAAACACTATTCCTACAAGAGAAATGGAGTACACCTTGATGAGTCTTGCCCAGGCCCTGCTTCACAACTGGAATGCACTGCCGCGCGAAACCGTGCGCAAAGGCGTCGAGCGCGTGGCATTCCGTGGCGACGACACCTTGTGCGTCATGAACTGGCTGACACCCGGCATGGACGTGTTCCCCCACAGCCATACCTTCGAGCAACTGGTCATCATCGTGCAGGGCCGGGTGCGCTTTCACCTTGATGACGAAGTGGTCGAGGGCGGCCCGGGCAGCATGATCCGCATCCCGCCCCACGTGGTGCATTACGCCGAGCCGGTAGGCGATGAAGTGGTAATGAACCTCGACGTGTTTTCGCCAATCCGCGATGACTACCGCCACCTGATCGAGTACCAGGCCGCCGAATTCACCCATGGCAAGGGTAAGCCGGCATGACCTTCGCCCAGCGCCTGCGCCAGGGCCAACCGCTGCTCAGCACCTTCATCAAGACCCCCAGCCACGCGGTGATCGAGATTGCCGGCGATGCCGGGCTGGACGCGGTAGTACTGGACGCCGAGCACGCCCCCTTCGGTGCCGCCGCCCTGGACCTCTGCCTGCTGGCCTGCCGCGCGGCACGCACCGGTGGCCTGGTGCGGGTGCCGGACAAACGCCCGGCCACCTTGCAGCAAGCGCTGGACCTGGGTGCAGACGGCCTGGTGCTGCCGCATATCACCAGCGCCGACCAGGCCAGCGCGGTGTTGCAGGCGCTGCATTACCGCGACGGTTGCCGGGGCTTTTCCAACTCGCCCCGGGCCGGTGGCTACGGCCGCGCCAACCTGGCCGAGCACCTGGCCGCCGAAGACGGTCGCCACGCGGTGATCGCCCAGATCGAAGACCGCGAAGCCCTGGACCACCTGCACGACCTGGCCCGGCTGGCGCGCATCGACTGCCTGCTGGTGGGGCGTGCCGACCTCAGCGTGTCGCTGGGTGCCGAGCGCCTCGACGATCCACGCGTGGAAGACGCCGTGAACCGGGTACTGGACGCCGCCCAGGCGGCCGGCAAGCCGACTGGCATGTTCGTGTCCAGCCACGACGATCTGCAGCGCTTTGCTGCCCGTGGCGTGAGCTTCTTCATTCTCGGTTCCGACCAGGCGCTGCTGCGTGCCGGCTGGGGCCAGCAAGTCCGCCAATTCCCCGGGTCGGCCCACTGACCCGTCAGACAACAAGAGAGCCCTGCCATGAATGCCATCATCGACACCCCCACCAACGAAGCACGCCAGGCGCACATCGAGCGCCTGCTCAAAGGCGCCATCGACCTGCACTGCCACAGCGGCCCCTCGGTCATGCCGCGCTATTGCGACCATGTCGAAGCCATGCGCGAAGCCTCCGAGGCCGGCCTGAAAGCCGTGTTGCTCAAGGACCACTACTACAGTTGCACGCCGGTCACCCACCTGTTGAACAAGCACTTCAGCGAACTGGATGTGCACATGCTGTCCGGGGTGCCGTTGAACAATGCCGTGGGCGGGCTGAACGTACACGCCGTGGAGCACGGCCTGACCCTGGGGGCGAAGCTGGTGTGGATGCCGACCTTCTCTTCGGCCAACCACATCGCCCACCATCACCAGGACGTGAAGTTCGTCGAAAAATTCCCCCAGACCACCCAGCGCATGCTGCAGCCGATTCCGCTGACCGTGCTGGACGAGGCCGGGCGCCTGAAGGACGAGGTCAAGGCCATTCTCGACCTGATCGCCGCACAGGACGTGGTGCTTTCCGCCGGCCACCTGAACATCCGCGAGATCTGGCCACTGTTCGAAGAGGCCCGCCAGCGCGGGGTCAAGCGTTTGCTGGTCAACCACCCGACCTACGTGGTCGACGCCACCCTGGACGACATGCGCCAACTGGCCAAGGACGGCGTGTTCATGGAGCACTCGATGTGCATGTGGGTACCCGGTTCGAAGTTCAAGTTCTACGACGACACTTTCCTGCGCGAGGTGATCGAGGCTGGCACCGTCGACTTGACCATCCTGGGTTCGGACCTCGGCCAGCAGGGCAACCCAGGTATCGCCGACGGCTTTCGCAATGTCATTGGCCAGTTGCTGGACTTGCAGTACAGCGACGCAGACATCCGCAAGATGATCTCGGGCAACGCCGCGCGCCTGATGAACCTGTGAGGGCACGGGCATGACACGACTGACCACGCAGATTGGCCGCTTGACCCTGAAAAACCCGGTGATCTGTGGCGCCGGTGAGCAGACCATGACCGCTGCCGCCATCCGCGCTGCACTGGCCACCGGCGCCGGGGCGGTGGTGGCGAAGTCCACCAACGAATCACAGGCCGCCAAGGACCAGTTGGACAAGACCGACTACGTGCTGCTGGACGCGCAGTGGAACCGCCTGCCCTGGAATTTCCGGCCGCCAGCCGAAGCCAGCCTGTTCGGCCGCTCCGGGCTGCTGCAGCGGGGGTTCGACGAGTGGCTGGCAGAGCTGGTGGTGCTGGACCGCGAAGCGCGCGAACAGCAGGCATACGTGGTTCCCAGCCTGATTCTCAGTGACCTGGAGCAGTGCGCCGCGTTTGCCCAGCGCATCGAGCAGGCCGGCTTGCGGGTGCTCGAACTGAATATCGGCGCCCCGCATGGCGAGGAAGCGGCCAAGGGCGCCATTGTGCTGGAGCGCGGTGCAGCGCGGATCGAAGCGATCGTCCGGCGGCTGCGCCAGGCGACCAGCCTGCCCTTGTGGATCAAGCTGACCGGGCAGAGCGAGGACGTGGTGGGCCTTGCCCAGGCAGCGCGCCGTGGCGGTGCCGACAGTGTGGTGCTGATGGGCAGGTTCATGGGTTTCCTGCCGGACCTGGAAACGGGCTTGCCGTTGCTCGGCACCAGTGCGGCGATCGGCGGCAGTTGGGCGCTGCCGCTGACCGCGCGCTGGGTGATGCAAACGCGCAAGGCAATGGCCGACGACTACCCGCTGATCGCCACCAACGGGGCACGCAGCGGGCGCGATGTGGCCCGTTTCCTGTTGGCAGGGGCCTGTGCCACGCAGATGACTTCGGCGGTGTTCACCGGCGGGTACGCGGTACTGGAAGAAGCGGTGCGCGAGCTGGACGCCTATGTGGCGGGGCGCGGTTCCAGCGTGGCCGAGTTGCTTGGCAGCGCCGCCGATCGGGTTGAGACCTACCAGCAGCAACCCAGCCGGCCCGGCTGGTGGGCAGGCTTCGCCCCAAAGTGCCCAGGGTTTCCCGGCTGAAGCAGGTGGGCCGGGAAATCACTGAAAGCTGGCGGTTCCTGGCCCCCTGAAGGTTGCCAGGTTTGCACCGCAGGCCGCCTTGGAACAGAAAGCCGAGGCGGTCCGCGAACAGCATTGCACCACCTTTGCGAATGCAGGCCTTGGCCAAGTATGGATGGTTACTGGCTGCCCTGACGGTCCCATAGCTTCACGGCCTGGCGCGAAGAGCGTTCCGCGAACGACATGGTATGACTGGCTCTGTTCCAGCGCACCTGTGAAACAGATAGCCGCTCAGCCAAAGCCATGAGGTCGGCATCCACGCCGAGCTGACCGTAACAGGCCCCCACATGCATGAGCGCAATGCCCAATGCCCGCTGGTGTGACATGCTGGGGGCACACACACGCACGACCTCTTTGTGCCCTGCACGCACGAAATGGATTTCATACTGGCTGTCCACACCCAGGTCCCTCAACACGCCTTCACAGCGAACGTCTGGAGTTTATCGCTGGCCAGCGCCGGTGGCTGTTGCCCCTATTCAATGGTCAACATTGAGTTTTCCTATTGCCAGCGCCTGGTCCGGCCAGGCTTTCACTGCATGGCCTTTTGACGCTATTTTGCTGAGGTGCCGCTTTACGTCAGGCGCTTGAACATCATAGGAATACCGTCATGCGCACCATTTGGTTCTTGTTACTCCCGGGCACACACATTCTGGACCTCGGCGGGCCGCTGCAGATCATGGCCAGCCTGGAAGAGCTCCGGTTGGCGCCGGTCAGCGTCCGTTGCATCGCAGCCAGACAACAGATGAGCAGCTATCAAGGTGTGACCTTGAGCGGCTTGCATCCCCTGCCCGAACAGCTTTCGCCCGAAGATTTGCTGTTCGTGGTCGGCAACAAGCTGTCTACCAGCCCCAGCGACGCTGCGACCTTGGCCGCAACCGCGCAGTGGCTGGCGAACGTGATGGGGCAAACCCCAGACGTGCAACTCTGTTCCATCTGCACCGGCGCGTTCCTGCTGGGCGAAGCCGGGCTGCTGAACGGCCGTGAATGCACCACCCATCACCGCTATGTCGGCTTGCTGCAGGCACGCTACCCAAAAGCCAAGGTGCTGGAAAATCGCCTTTTCGTGGAGGACGACGGTGTGTTCACCTCGGCGGGCGTGTCCAGCGGCACCGACCTGGCCTTGCATATCGTGTCGCTGCACTTCGGCAAAGCCGTGGCCAACCAGGTGGCCCAGGAACTGGTGATCTACCGTCGCCGTGCTGGCGAAGATGTGCAACTGCGCGCGGCCGACCTGGCACGCAACCACATCCACCCGCTGGTACACGCGGCCCAGGACTATATCGACACGCACCTGGGCAGCAGTTTCAGCTTCGAACAACTGGCCAGCCAGTTCAATGTCAGCTACCGGCACCTGGCACGCCTGTTTCGCGAGAACACGGGGCAAACCCTGCAGGACTACCTGCGCGCCCAACGCATCGACCTGGCCCGTGACCTGTTACGCGGCAGCCGCCTGAATGTGGAACAGATCGCCGAACGTTGCGGTTACGGCAGCAGCCATGCCTTTCGCCTGGCCTGGCGGCGGGAAATGCCGCAACCGCCGCTGCAGTTTCGCAGCGTGATCACCCAGGAAAACACCTAGTATCAGCGACCACTCACGGTGGGGGTGGCGAAACTGTCTGTGAAAAACGCTACCACAGCCTTGCGCGACGCCTCCCGGGCTGCTGGGTCCGGTGCCGAACGCCCCAAGCCGCCCTGGCCACGGTGCAGGAACGGGTCCTTGTATTCCTGCGCGGCTTCCAGGCCATTGAAGCCATGCTCGGCACCGGGGTAGACCAGCACCGTTGCCCGTGCCTGGTCTTCGGCAGGCAGGCTTGCAACCAATTTGGTACAAGCCTTGGGGTCATCATCGTACTGGTCCTTTTCACCGACCAGCACCAGCAGGCGGGCCGGCGCCAGGTGCTTCAAGTCATAGCCTGGCACACGGTTGTATCCCCAGCACACGGGATAGAACGCTGCCAAGGCTACGGGGCGCACCCCAGAGGCCTGTTGCAGCTCATCGTCGATGGACGCAGACGCGGCGAGCATGGCCTGGGCGCCACCCCATGAAAACCCGAGCACCCCTACCCGCTCGCTATCGACCCCTGGCTGATTGGCCAGGTAAGACAAGGCGCCCGCCAGGTCCGGCAAGGTATCGTGAACCCGGGGCGGCCGCCCCTGTGCGCCGCCAGCCAGCCGGCGCGCGCCCCACATGTCCAGTTCCAGCGTGGCGATGCCGCGGGCATTGAGGTCGGCCGCGTGCAACGGCCCACGTGAGTCCATCCCCGCCGAGCCGTGCAATATCACCACAGCCGGTGCTGGCCCGGCCTGATTGGCCGGCATAGACAGCACCGCTGGCACCCTGATCGGTTTCAGTTTGCCGGCAGAAGGCAGGGGCTGGCTGTAGAACGAAACCAGCCGTTTGCTGACGGTGGCCACAGTCTCGCCAGCGTCGGATGCAACCTCAGCCTGGGCCGCTGCGAACGGCAGCGCACACCCCAATAACAGGCTGATGGCCAATTTTTTATACATTTAACGACTCCTGAACGCCCCTACGGGCTTTTATTGCTGCTGTTTCACAAAGAACGGACGCCCGTCTCAGCCGCACATCGTCATCGCTGCCACACCCTCGATGGGCCAGCGGCCAAGCGCCAACGGGTCCAGTACCACCATTGCGATCAGCACACAGCACCCCAAGCCGAACGCCACGGCATAACCGCGCACTTGCCGGGCGGTGCACGCGCCATACACCGCGACCAGGGCGAGCAATTGCATGCCCACGGCAAACACCCCAATGGAGAACCCGGAAGCGAGCAGTTCAGCCATTGGCCACCACACTGCGGGGGCGGCCCGGCGCTGCCTGGACCGTGGGTTGGTAGGCCACGGCATCGAAGGCCTGTTGCAGGTCGGCCTTGATATCGCTCACCCGCTCCAGGCCGACGCACAGCCTGATCAACCCGTCGGAAATGCCGGCGTGGCGCCGCGCTTGCGCATCCAGGCGGCCATGGGTGGTGCTGGCCGGGTGCGTGACCATGCTGCGGGTATCACCGATATTGGTGCAGCGCGCCACGCACTGCAGTTGATCGATCCATTGCCAGGCCGCTGCCTGCCCGCCGAAGATCTCGAAACTCAGCAAGCCGCCATGGCCATCCTGTTGCCTGCACGCCAAGGCATGCTGAGGGTGTTGCGCCAGGCCGGTGTAATGCACAGCGCTGACCAGGGGTTGTTCGCCAAGCCACTGGGCCAGCTCCAGGGCGCCCTGTTGCACGCGCAGCATGCGGATTTCAAGGGTTTCCAGGCTTTTGAGCAACAACCAGGCATTGAACGGGCTGCAGGAAATACCCAACGTGCGCAACACGCCCCTCAACACCTGCATCAGGCTTTTGGAACCGGTCACTACACCGGCCAGCGCACGCCCCTGGCCGTCCATGTACTTGCCCGCCGAATGGATCACCAAGTCCGCACCCAGGCTGTGCGGGCGCTGGAGCACCGGCGTCAACAGGGTGTTGTCCACCACAACCAGCGCATCCTTGGCGTGCGCCAGCAGGCTGATGGCACGGATGTCACCAATTTTCAGCAGCGGGTTGGAGGGGGACTCCAGCACCGCCAGGCGGGTCTTGTCATCGATCGCCTGCTGCCATTGGCCCAGGTCAGTAAGGTCGACGAACCGCGCCTCGATGCCGAACCGCGCCATGTAAACGCTGAAGGCACTGGCGGTGGTACCGAACACATCGCGGCTGCAGACAATGTTGTCACCCTGCTGCAGGAACCCATGGCACAGCGCGGTGAACGCGCCCATCCCGGAAGCGAACGCCACCGCGTCTTCCGCTTGTTCGAGCGCCGCCACGCGGCCTTCGAAGGCTTGCACCGTGGGGTTGGTGAAGCGGCTGTACACATTACCCTGCTGTTGCCCGCTGAAACGTTCTGCAGCCTCTTGCGCCGACGCAAAGGTATAAGCAGACGTCATGGCCAATGGCTCGCAGAAAACATCGGACAAATCGCTGACCCGATTGCTGTGCAGCGCCGACGTTGCATCAAAGCCGTCCAGGCCAATCGCAGACGATTGCATGGTGCATCTCCTAGTTTGCATTGAACAATGCGCAGTTGATCGGGGGCTATTCCGCTTCAGCCACTGGCGGGGCCGAGGCTTCTGCGGCCACGCGTGCCGAAACCAGCCACAGGGAGGCCAGTGCAGCCATTACGGTGGCCGTCGCCAGGCCAACCAGGGTCAACTGGTAGCTTTGATGCCGGTCGAAATCCAGGGCGCCGAGCTGTGTGGCCAGCAACGCACCCAGCTGGTGTACGAGGAACAGCAGGCCAAACACCTTGCCTTTGATTTCGGCGCCATACAGGGCAAAGCAGAATGCTGACGTGAGCACCACCGTACCCAGGTAACTGGCACCGAACAGCACCGCAAACAGGTAGGTACCCAGCGGCCCGGGCGTGGTCAGCAGGACGATCACCGCCGCCGTACGCAGCAGGTAGAACATCATCAGCAGCAGCCCTTTGTTGTAGCGGGTAGCCAGCCACCCAGCCATCAGGCCACTGACCAGTTCCAGCACACCCAGCAAGCTCAGGCCGCTGGCCTGTACCGAGCCAGGCAGCCCCTCGCCCTGCCAGAACGACACCAGGTGCACGTCGATGAACGCCATGGTGGCCCCACAGCTGGCGAAGCTGAGGGCCAATACGAAGAACCGCGAATCACGCAACAGAAACGCGACCGAGTGCTTGACCAGCGCCGCCTGCGGGTCGGGCTTGAGCGGAACGGTGCGCGCTACCCAGTAAAGCGCCAGGCTCAACGGCACCAGGAAGATCAGGCCGACCCAGGAGAACACCGGCTGCCAGCCCACGCGCTGCTGCAGCATGATCCACAGCGGCGAAAGCACGATGAAGCCGATCGACGTGCCATTGGTCACGAAAGCGAAGGCGAAGGCCTTGAAACGCTCTGCGACCAGGCGATCGACCAGAATGCCCATGGGTACGTAGGTCATCGCGGCAAGGGCGAAGGCACCCAGCAGGCCATACAACAGGGTGAACAGCATCAGCTGGCTGCCGACCAAGGTCACCCCCAGCAGCACCACCCCTGCACTTACGCTGCCCAGGGCAACCGTGCTCAGCGGCCCAACCCGGTCGCTCAGCCAACCCACCACCGGCGACACCAGGCCAATGGTCAGCACGAACAAAGAACCTGCCGTGGCCAAGGCCGCACGCCCGCCACCGAAGTGCGTGGCCAGGTCGACGAAGTACACTTGGTACAGCCCTTTCAGGGCGCTGGACAGGAACATCACCACGAAGCCGACTACCAGCACCGAGACGATCAGGGTTGAGCTGAATTTCTGTTTCATGGCCAATCCTCTGCGCGGGGTATTACACCGCTTCGGCCTGGGGAGCCCGGCAATACACCTGGTACATGTTTTCGTACATCGCATAGAACAGCTGGCAGGTGTGATCTACCGCTTGCAACGCCTCTTGTTGCATCTGGGCCGTGGTGCACAGCTGCGAAACCAGATCCAGGCCTTCGTTGACGTGGCCAACGTCTTCCTTCTGGTGCACGGAGAAGAACAGCAAGTCGTGCTCGGTCAGGCCGTACGCCCGGCCGAGCAGCACGTGACGTGCATCACCGGCAACGGTCTCGAGGTTTTGCCCTTCGCTGGCGATCATCACCGCGGCAGCCCCCACGTGGTAACGCGCCGGGTCCCGTACCGCCTGCAGGCGGTAGTCGATCAGCTCCCAGGTGGCCGGCAGTGGTTGCTCGGCATCACGCTCGGCATCGCTGATGCCCAGTGCACGCAAGAAATTCTGCATGAGCACCACATGGTTATCGGTACGCGAGAGCCGCCCGGTCTCCTCCTCGAAGCAGTTGGTGATCAGCGCGCGCTTGTGGGCAGGCAGCGGGCAATGGAAGAACAGGTGCTCGACATAAGTCAGGAAGTACTTGGTGAGTTGGTAACCTTGCAGCGCAACCTTGCGCAGCAGCGGCTTGTTGCCTTCAGGTGAAAGCAGGGCTTCGAAGATCGGGTGAGACAGCGTCAGATGGTGGTGCAGTTTCTGCTCCAGCTGATCGCGAAAGGCTGCAGTCGACAAGGCCATGGTGGCGTTCCTTGAATGATGGAAAAGGGGGGCCCTTGGCGGCGATGGCCGCAGGCGAACGATTGAGGGCGCTTCAGCTCAGGTTGAGTCGCTGGGCCAGGCTTTGTACTGACTGGGCCATGTAGTGGCCGCGGTGCTTCACACCGTTGACCCGCGCGTAGTCGTCGAGCACGCCGTAGGTCTGAAACCCGAAGCGTTGCCATAGGCGGTGGGCACGGGTGCCTTCGCGTACGTCCAGGGTCAGCAGTTCGATACCCTTCGCCTGGCACAGCCGCACGATTTCCGCGAAGGCCCGGGCCACCAGCCCGGAGCCCCGGAAGTCTGGGTGTACCACGCCTTTGCTCAGGTCAGCGATGTGGCGGCAGTTGGGCATGCTGCTACGGGACAGGATGACCAGGCACGCCGGGCCGGCAGGTGCCCGGCCGAGCAAAGCGTAGGTATGCCCGCCCTCGATACGCGCCTGCAACGCCGTGGCGAAACCGACACCCTGGTCGACCGACATCGCCTGCTCGTAGCCCAGCACCCCGCCATCCTCAACCGTGCTGTTGATGAGCTTCATGATGTCCAGTGCAACAGTACGGTCAGCCCGTTGTAGCCATTGCAACTGCGCCTCGGTGGAATCTTGTGGCGCCAAGGAGAGGGAGGTGTTCATGGTGAAATCCCGTGTACGTTCAGGCAGGGATTTAACCGTTTAGGTGTAACGTGGAGTAAGCAGGCAATCGGACAGAAAACGGAAAGATAGTGACAACCCTCAACCTGGCCGGGAACCGCGGCGCAGACGCTGTGCTGCACCGCGCCGCCTGCTCGGCGGGCAGGGCCGCGCACCCGCTTGGTGCCGTGGCATTTTTCAAAAGATCCCTGCGCCCTTGCGAACACCGCCTTACAGCCGGGCTTCAAGCGGCTGCTGCAGCAACCCACGGGGTAACTGGAAGCCCTCGAACGGTTCCTGGGTAATGGGGTTGAACGCTTTTTCAGCGCTGAGCCGGTAGCGCATCACGCCATCACCGGTGCTGAAGCTCAGGTCCACGCTGGTTGCGGTTCGCCCATTGAGCGAACCGCGGCTGAGCAAACGGAACATCGACCAGGGGCCGCGGTACTCCAGGCGGCTGCTAGTGCCGTTCTGCCTGAGCAGAGTCAGATTACTGCGCACGTGCCGGCCAAGCGTGTTCGGCCAGATGATGCCGGTGAGCTGCCGCGGGCCATGGGTGTAGGCAATCAACTGGCCGTCAAGGTCCAGCAGGCTGGTGCGCTGGTTAGCGCTGAGCCCCAGCGGCTCGATGCTGAACTGCACGCTCAGGTTGCCACGCTGGTCGAAGAAGGTTTCGCGAATGCGGTTGGCCAGCGCCAACTGCTCGATCACATCGCTGCGGATCAGCGACTGCCCTTGCGGGCCGGCGCGCAGCGCCTCGAGGTTGTCGTGCAGGAATGCCCTCAGGTATTGATCACTGAAGCGTTGCAACCGCCCCTGCGGCCCGAAGAACGCCTCGAAGTCATCCAGCGACGCATCCGGCGCCCTGGCCACGAAAGGGTAACGCCCGGCAAGGCGCTGCTGGAAGAAGCTGTAGACCTCGGTGTCCCAGCGCCGCTCCAGCTCGCGCAGGGCTTCGATGTGCAGCACTCGGGCGGTTTCATCGGCTACCTTCCTGGCGTGGTGATTGAGCGGTTCAGGCAAACCGGTGGCCACCCGTTGCAGGGTGCCGATCGGGTCCGGGCCGGTCATCGCAAAACGCTGCTGCACCGCTTGCAGGGCGGCCTTGCCCCGGTCTGGGCTGCCCTGCACGGCCTTGGCGTAGTCGTGCACGGCCACCATGGCCGCCAGCACTTCATCGTAGTAGCTTGGCTTGTCTTGCGTTGCATGCAGCATCCCGCTCAGCCCCGCAAAAGCCCGCTGGATGGCCCAGGCCTGCTGGCGCTCGGGCTCGCTGCCTTTGGGCATGAGCGTGTCGCTGGCGCTGCCCGTGTCGAGTACCTCAGCCGATGACAGCGAAGTGTTGTCTTTCACCGTAGCCAGCAGCCGATGCCATGGCGCCGCGGGCCCGGTCAGCTGCTGCAGGACCATTACGCCATGTTCGAGGTCGTGAAAATCCGCCACCGAAACGCCATTCAATGCACGCCGCCAGCTGTTTATGTAGTCGGCGCTGTAGAGGTTGCGCAGACGCTCACTCAACACCGCCCGATCAGCGTCCGAGTACTCCAGCTGGCTGCGCTCACCCAGCGCCCACTGGTCGATCATCGCCATGTCGGCGAAGCTTTGGCTGCGGGGCTCGAAGTACTCCTTGAAACCCTTGGCGGTGTGTATCGGCGCCAGTCGCACATCCTCGCCGCTGGCCCCAGCCGAGCGCTGGTACACCACGTCGAACGCGGGGCCGACCTGCTGACGCAGATCCAGGCCCGTGAGCAGGTGTTCCTGAGCCTGCTGCTTGAGGCCGGCATAAACCCGCTCCGGTAACGGCACCTTGCGCAACGCCGCCTGCACCACGGCGATACGCTGGCGGTACTGCGGCAACTCGGTGTCGGCATAGGCCAAGGCGTACTTCAGGTGGCGCATGAGGTCGCGCTGCAGCTGCCCTTGGCCAGGAAACTGTTGCTGCCACTGGCGGGCCATCCACGTCTCGACCCACGCAGGCCGCCGGTTCTGGCGGTCTTCCAGCATGCGGTAAACCCGCAGGGCAGCCATTTGCCGTTCACTGCCTGGCGTAGCGGCATCCATGGCGTCGATCACGCCACTGGCCAAGGCCGGCAGGAATCGCCTGGAGAGCAAGCTGAGGTAAGCCTCATCGACACGCGGGCCAATGATACGCCCCTGGTAGAGGCCTAGATCGGAAACACCCGGCCAGGCGGCGCGGTAGTCGCCAAACACCGAAACCGCATCGCGGATCTGGTCCAGCGGCTCCAGCAGGTTGCGCCCGGTCGGGTCCAGGCGCTGATCCACCTGGTGGTGGCTGTACTCCCGGCTTTTGGCGAGCACGTTGGCGGCCTTGGCGCCATTGATGTCGAAAAAGCGCTGCCAACTGGCTACGGCAACACAGAAAGCCAGCATGCCTACACCCGAGCCGCCCCATAACAACCGGCGCTTGCTGCGCGCCACCTTGATGTTGTCTCCGGCAAGCCCCGCCTCCTTGTAGATGACACGCCGGAACGCGTGCTGGATGAAGTAGGCAAACGCTTTGCCTTGCGCCTTGCCCTCCAGCAACGGAAGCGCTGTGTTGTAGGGCTGGGCTGACTCGCGCACGAAGGCGTTGAGCACGTCCCCTTGCTGAATGACCGAAGACCAGTACACCCCCCGCACCAGGGCGGGTGTGGTGTAGCGGTCACTCGCCAGCGTTTCTTTCAGGAAACCCAGCAGTATCGGGCGCAAGCCGATCAACTGGGCATGCAACGAGAACAGCCGCGCGCGCTGCGGCGCACTGGCCAAGGTATCGAGTCGATCCACCACCTGCTCGAACAGCCGACTGAGCAACTGCTGGTAATGATCGCCATACTCCTGCAGCCAGGCATCGAAGGTGCCGACCGTATCCAGCTTGAAGGTGAAGCCCAGCATGTTTTCCCGCAAATCGACGGGGAGGCCCGCATAGAGCTGGTCGAAGCCGTCCAGCAGGTCGAATTTGCTCAGTACCACATACAACGGCAGGCGCGAGCCCAACTGGCTGCTGACTTCGTACAGCCGCGTGCGCAGCCTGTGGGCCAAGGCAACACGCTGCTCGGGCGTACCCTGCAATAACGCAGGCAGGTCCACGACCAGCACCATGCCATTGAGTGCCCGCTGGCTGCGATTTCGTACGAGCCACCCCAGCAGGTGCTGCCAGAGCCTGGCGGGTGTAGCCGGTGGCACTTGCGGGGCACCTGGCGCCCCGGCGGGCGAGCCTGCCGGCGAGTCCTGCCTGATAAAGGCCCCGGGCGGATCGATGATCACCGCCTCGTTGCTGACCCACCAGCCTATCGGGAAGGCCAGGGCCTGCGCCTGTGTATCCCGCGCCTGCACCGTGTCGATCCGGGTCAGGGAAAAGCTTTGCTCCGTACGGTCAATGAAACTGGACTTGCCCGCATGCTGGTCGCCTATCACCAGGTACCAGGGCAATCGGTACAGGGCACGCCGCCCTCCGGCACTGCCTAGTAATCGCGCCAGCCCTTGGTCCAAGGCGTTTTCCTGGGCCCGAAGCAACGGCAATACGCTGTCCAGCTCTGCGGCCGCCGCCTCGTTGCGCTCTGCCTGAAGGCGCACGTAGCGCCTGCGCAGCACCAACAGCCAGCACAGCAGCGGCACCAGCACGAGCACCAGGCTGGCCAGACTGCGGTGCGCAATGCTGGCAAGCGGATGCTGTTCACGCCATGCCCACTGTGGGCCAAGCCACCAGATGGCTACCAGCATCAGCACGCTGCCCAGCACAAGCAGCACAGGCATGGCTAGGCCGACTCGAGTCGCCAGGGGCAAAAGCCAACGTTTCAATAGCGTCCATCGTTGATTCATGGCGGGTCCTAGTCCTTGTTCTGATCGGCCAACGCATCAGGGGCGGCATGCTGTTGCAGGCGTTTGAACACCTCCGGCTCCCAGGCACTGGCCATGGTTTGCTGCATGGTTCGGGCAACGCTGGCGCACAGGTCCTGGGCCAGCCACGAGACGCCGCGCGCGGCCAGCAGATCGGCCGCGATCACGGTGGTGTGGCAGCGCTCACGCGGCGCGCGAATATCTGCCTGCATGGCCTGGAGCCTGAGCAAAACCGGCTCTACCCCACCGCTTTCCAACTGACTGACAAGTTCTTCGCGCAGGCCCACGAACTCTTGCGCCGTTTCAGCTTGCGGTTGCTGGCCTGCGCCTTTGAGCCAGGCCATGCACTGGTCGTCCAGAAACGCCGTGCCGTCGCTGAAGCACAACTGCTGCAGGGCGGGGATACGCTGGACGAGCCGGGCAGTCGCTGCGCGGATGGCTTCGGCCACCTCAGGCATTGCCAACCGTGTGGCGGTGGTGGCCGCAAGCAAGCTGCCGCGCATCCAGAAGGGGCAAGCCGACACGCTTTTTTCGATCCGCTGCAGCAGCGCCGCGTCGAACACGCTGCCGGCAATGGCCTCTTCATAATCGCCGGCGATCTCCAGCGGCACCGCCATCAGCTCGGTGCGGTGACCTTGCCCTGCTTGAGGCGCGGCCTGGATGTGAGCCCACAAGCCGAAGCGACGCAACTGATACCCCGTTGGGTCGTAGGGGTCCTGCTGGTTGATCAGCTCAGCCATGCTCAGCACCGCCCTTCGTGATTCACGCTCGTTGCCGAGGGACACGCGGGGCATGGGTGTGGCGATGACTTCGGCCAGTGGCGCGGGCTTGATGACGGGCGCCGAAGCCCTGGCCGCAGCAGGCTCGCCTGCGCCACTCGCCCGTTCCGAGTGCTTGCGTAGCAGCCGCGCCATATCATCGAGCATGGCGTCGTCCAGCAGGGCCACGGCTTGCAGCTGTTGCAGCCGCAGCAGCGCCTGTTGCGCCCCGGCCGCATGCGCAGGGCTATAGGTGAAACGGTCCAGGCGCGGCAGGGCTTCGTTCAAGCGGTTGAGCACCAAGCCAACCAGCTTGCGCTTACCCAGGTAACCCTTGGGCCCTGGCTTGGGATAAGCCGTCTCCCAGTAGCGCTCGACCATGCCGGCCAGCAAGGCCAACGTGAGCGCCCAGCGTTCCCAACAAGCACTGCGAAGCCATGCGGCACTCAGGTGTGCCACGATGCGCAGATGCTTGCACTGTTGCCCCAGGTACTGGCGCGACGCTTCCTCGATGTAGACCCAATCGATAGTGGCCTCCTGCAGGCCACCCAGCTTGACCATTTCCTGGTCGATGGCCTGGTAGGTCTCATCCTCCACATCGAACAGGCCGGCCGGTGCTTGCGCGTCGAGGGCTGCGAGCAACCGGGCGATTTCCTGTGCATTGACCTCGGCTACCAGCGACATGCCTTGCGCACCTCGCCGATAAGCGGGTCAAGCCCCTGAGCGTCGAAGACCAACCCGCCAACGGCAGGGTTTTCGCTGTGCACCTGGATGCGCCGGGCCCCGATCAGCTGCCTGATCTGTTCGATTCCGGGCAGGCCGCGGCCGGCATCGAGCACCTGACCGTTCTCCGTCACCTGCCAGGGCGTCGCGGCGGTGGCGCCACGCTCCCCCTGCAAGCGCACCGTCAGCCGGCTGGCATCCACGGGGTGTGCGGCGATCAGTTGCAACCGCGAGATGTTCTGCAAACAGCTGATTACCAGGTAGGGGTGCGGTGCAGCCGAAGCGATTGCGGGTGCAGAAATCGTCAGCCCCCCGTCTTCACGCGTGAGCCGGAACGTCAAATCGTCGGGATTTCGGCCTGTTTCATAGGCCAGCACCCGACGCACCGTGGGTGAGTCCTGCTCCGGTGCCGACCACTGCGCGGCCACGCGGTGCGCAGGTGTTCCGGCGGATTGATCGAAACAGGCCAGGCGCTCAACGTTGGATACGATGCGCGAGCAATTCTGATCGGCATGCACTGGCAGTGGCATGCAATTGATTATCAGAAAAAGACCTGCGCCAGAGGTATGTTTCGCCAGGCATCGCAATTAAATTCCCTCTCGATAGTACATATGCCCTGTATCAGCTCCGCTGATATTTAAACGCAATCACGGGCACTCCGACCCGCGAGCGGCAAGAGACTAGCTCATAAAAAATCGCAAATACAAACAAATATTTTTTTACACTTTGACCCTCGACTGAATAACAATTTCAGGCGCAAGGTTTTTACGCAAGAGGCAATGACTACCCCGCTCTTGTTTATATCGTAATCAAGTCTGAAGGAAATTTCCTACAAACTAAATCAGAACTCACGAACAACTATCAGGGACTTCCCACACAAACCAAGGAGAGATTCTGCGATGGCAAAGCCCACAGGATCGGTTGCACCCAAAGAAAGAATCAATATCCGATACGTGCCCGCCACAGGTGATGAACAGGCCGAAGTAGAGCTGCCGCACAAGATGCTGGTGATGGGCGATTTCGGCCTGGATGACGCCCGCGCGCTGGAAGACCGAGCGCTCATGCGCATCGATAAACACACCTTCAACAATGTGTTGAAGGACGCCGACGTCCGTCTGGCCATGTCGGTGCCCTCCATGCTCACCACGGCTGCCGACGCGGAGCTGGCGGTTCATCTGCAGTTCAGGTCGCTCAATGACTTCGCACCAGACGGTATCGCCCGCCAGGTACCGGAGCTGAGCAAGCTGCTGGAGCTTCGCGAAGCGCTGGTGGCGCTGAAAGGCCCACTGGGCAACGTGCCCGCGTTCCGCAAGCAACTGCAGCACCTGCTGAGCAACGAGCAGGCCCGCAAGCAACTCGCCGAAGAGTTGAACCTGGTGCTTGAGGCGCCAAAAGAAGACTGAGACAACGGAGCGTCCCATGGCAAAGTCAACCAGCACTCCCCTCGCCGCTGAACGGTCGGGCGAAACATTGAGCAACGCCACGTTGCTCGACCAGATCATGGCCGAAACCAAACTGGTGCCCGCACAAGAGGGCTATCAAGTCGCTCGCCAAGGTGTATCGGCCTTTATTGCCGAAATACTTAAAAGCAATGATCCAGATCAACTCATCAACAAACACCGCGTCGACCAGATGATTGCAGAGCTGGACCGGGTGCTCAGCCAGCAGATGGATACCATCCTCCATCAATCTGCATTCCAGGAACTTGAATCTTCATGGCGCAGCCTCAAACTTCTTGTCGACCGCACAGACTTCCGCGAGAACATCAAGCTTGAAGTACTGCATGTGAGCAAAGACGACCTGCTCGATGACTTTGAAAATGCGGCCGACATTACGTGCAGCGGTATGTACAAACACGTTTACACCGCAGGTTATGGGCAATTCGGTGGTGAGCCGGTGGCGGCCATGTTGGGCAACTACCACTTCGGCCCCGCTGCCACAGACATCAAACTGTTGAGTTACATGGCGTCTGTCGGTGCCATGGCGCACGCCCCCTTCCTTGCCGCCCCCGCACCCGATTTCTTCAATTTGAGCAGCTTTGAAGAGCTGCCCAACCTGAAGGAGATCAAAGACATCTTCGCAGGGCCACGGCATGCCAAGTGGCGCGCCTTCCGCGAAAGCGAAGACGCTCGGCACGTTGCGCTGACCGGGCCACGTTTCATGCTCCGCTCGGCCTACCACCCTCAGGAACAGCCGATCAAAACCTTCAACTACGAAGAAAACATCGACGGGCGACACGACAACTACCTGTGGGGCAACTCCGCTTTCCTGCTGGCCAGCTGCATCAACGACAGCTTTGCCCGCTACCGGTGGTGCCCGAACATCATTGGCCCGCAGTCCGGTGGCGCCGTCGAGGACCTGCCCGTGCATCTGTATGAGGCGCTGGGGCAACTGCAAGCGAAAATTCCAACCGAGGTGCTGATATCCGACCGCAAGGAATTCGAGCTGGCCGAAGAAGGCTTCATCGCCTTGACCATGCGCAAGGACAGCGACAACGCCGCGTTCTTCTCGGCCAATTCGGTCCAGAAACCGAAGCAGTTCCCCAAGACGCCGGAAGGCCTGCAGGCCCAAACCAACTACAAGCTGGGCACGCAACTGCCCTACTTGTTCATCGTCAATCGCCTGGCCCATTACATCAAGGTGCTGCAACGCGAGCAGATCGGCAGCTGGAAGGAACGCCGCGATCTTGAGTCCGAGCTGAACAAATGGATCAGGCAGTACGTCGCCGACCAGGAAAACCCTTCGGCCGATGTGCGCAGCCGTCGCCCATTGCGGGCCGCGAAGGTCGTGGTTTCGAACGTTGCCGGGGATCCGGGCTGGTACCAGGTCTCGCTCGCCGTGCGCCCGCACTTCAAATACATGGGCGCAAATTTCGAGATCTCGCTGGTTGGCCGGCTTGATACCGAATGAGTGGTTTTTTCAATCGCTTGGTGACGGACCCGTCTGTTACCCGCACGCCTTCCCGGCAAGAAAACGCTGCCGAAAAGATTGCCGCCATCAAGCGCCACCTGGAAACGCTACTCAATGCACGTCAGGGCTGCTCACAAAGCAGCCCTGAACTGGGCCTGCATGACTTCAACGGGCATGCCACAAGCAGTGGCGACCTGTTGAAGCAAGTGAGTGCCGACATACGCCGCACCATTCAGCGCTTCGAGCCGCGCGTGCACGTGCGCGCGCTCAAGGCCATGCCCGCGTGTCACGCCCCGCTGGAGCTGCATTTCAGGCTGGACTGCCAGGTGCAGGTCAACAACCACCACGAGCAGCTGCAACTGGAGCTGCTGGTCAACGGCCATAGCCGCCATACCCGAGTGAGGTGACCGATGTCACTCAAGGATCGATTCAGCGAAGAGTTGCGTTACCTGCATGAACTGGGCAACGACTTCGCTACCGACAACCCACAACTTGCCCGGCTGCTGGGCAAAGGTGGCAGCGACCCGGACGTCGAACGGCTGATGGAGGCTTTTGCCTTCCTCACCGCCAAGTTGCGCCTCAAGCTGGAGGATGACCTGCCAGAGCTGACGCACCCCATGCTGCAGTTGCTGTGGCCCAATTACCTGCGGCCCCTGCCGAGCGCCACGATCATCCAGTTCACGCCACTCAAGCAAGCGCTCAGCCAATCACACTGCATTCCCAAGGGCTCACCGTTGTTCTCCAGGCCTGTGGATGGCGTGCCTTGTGAGTTTCGCACGTGCACGGCCGTGGACATCCACCCGTTCGAGATCGAATCGGTCAGCGCTACCCAGACGCTCGACAGTTCGGTAGCACGCATCGAACTGCGCACCCTGGTCGAGCGCCCCTTGAACACCCTCGGCTGCGACAGCCTGGATTTCCACTTGAGCGGTGATGACAAGACAGCCCGCACGCTCTACCTGTGGCTTGCTCAATACCTCAAGCATGTGGCGGTAACGATCAATGGCCAGGTGCACCGGTTGCCGGCCAGCAGCATCATCTTTCCGGGCTTCAGCGCGAACGAAGGGCTGCTGCCTTATCCGCAGAACGTCTTCGATGGCTATCGGATCCTGCAGGAATACTTCGTTTTCGCGAAGCGCTTCCACTTCTTCAGCGTTAGCGCACTGCAGAAAGTCTGGCCCGATCAAGCGACTCGGCAGGTGGGCATCGAACTTCACTTCACCCGCCAGCTCCCTGCCTCGTTGCGTATCGGCATGGCGGATTTGCGCCTGTTCTGCACGCCGGCGGTCAACCTGTTCAGCTACAGCGCCGAACCTATCGACCTCTCCAATCGGCAGGCCCCTGCCGAGCTGACCCCCAGAGGGAAAGAACGGCATGCGTTTGAGATTTTCAGTGTCGACAAGGTGGTCAGCACCCGCACCACAACAGACGGCAGCACCGGCGAACACCTACGCACGTTCCGCCCGTTCGAATCGTTCGCCCATGAGATCGAGCATGCTCAAGGGCGCACGGCGTTGTACTACCGCTACACCCTCGAGGAGTCCTTGCGCGGCGAGGGCGTCACGCACCGCATCGCCTTCGTGCGTGCCGATGCCAACGCTTACACCGGTGAGCTGGAAACGGCGTCCATCGACCTGACCTGCACCAACCGCGATCTGCCCCTGGCGTTAGGCGTCGACGACATCGATGTGGTTTGCGAAGCCACGCCAGCGCTGACCACCTACACCAACATCTGCAAACCCACCCGCCCCTACCGGCCAGTGCTGGATGGCCAGTTGCAGTGGGCGCTGGTTTCCAACATGTCGCTCAACTACCTGTCGCTGCTGTCTGCCGAGCCGCTGAAGGCGGTGATCCGTGCCTATGACTTCGTGGCCTTGCACGACCTGCAGCAGACGCGCACGACCCACAAGCGCCTGGAAGGCATTCGCGATGTTCAGACCGAGCCTTTGGATTGGCTGATCAAGGGCCAGCCCATTCGCGGGCTGCGCACACGGCTGAAGCTGGACCAGGCCGCCTTCCTGTGTGAAGGCGACCTGTACCTGTTCGGCTGCGTGCTGGCGCACTTCTTCGCCCTGTACGCCAGCATCAATTCCTTCCATCAACTGGAAGTAATCAACATCACCAACAACGAGCACTACACATGGCCCATCCAGACCGGCAAACAACCGCTGATCTAGCCGACAGGCTGCTCGCCGAGGCACACCAGTACAACTTCTACCAGTTGCTGGAGCGCCTGCACGGCTTGCATGGGGATGACCTGGAACCGCGCTGGCCGGACCAGGCCACCCGGCTGCGCGTGCGGCTGGCCTGTGACCCACGGCTGACCTTTCCGGTTTCCGACGTGTACAAAGCCGAACGCATGCCCGGGGCAGAAGACCGCTACCGCGTGTGCGCCACCTTCATGGGCCTGCATGGCACTGACTCACCCTTGCCTGCCTACTACCTGGAGCAGGTGGCCTACGAGCATGCGCAGGGTATCGGTGTGCGGCCGGCCTTTTTCGACTTCTTCAACCACTACCTGCTCACCCTGCTGCACCGCGTGTGGCGCAAGTACCGCTACTACATTCGCTTCCAGCCAGGTGCCAGCGATGGCTTCTCCCAGTACATCTTTGCCCTGCTGGGGTTGAATGACAAACAACTGCGCGGCGACACGCCGTTGCCCTGGAGCCGACTGCTCAGCTTCGCCGGTGTCATCGCCAGCCGCAGCCGCGCACCGGGCACCGTCGCGGGCATCATCACCCACTGCTTCGACCTGAAACAGGTGCACATCAGGGAGTTCGAGACCCGCTCGGTGCCTACGACAACCCGGCAACTGGTAAGCCTTGGCTGCAGCAACGGCGAGCTGGGCACTTCGTTCCTGGTCGGCAGCCGCACGCGAACGCGCAGCAGCAAGTTCACCATCGTGATCAGCGAGCTGGACCAACCCCAGCTGCGTGGCTTGCTGCCCAGCGGCATCAACTTCAATCGCTTGCGCGCCTTGATCGACTTCCTGCTGCGCGATGGGTTGGCCTACGACCTGGAATTGCGGCTGCAGCACAACGCGCTGTCGCCCTTCTGCCTGCACCCGCGCCAAGGCGCCCACCTGGGCTGGACCAGCTTCACCGATGACCGCCATGGCCAGATCAGCCCCGTGGTGCGCTTTCGGGGGCGCTCATGAGCACATTGACCTTGAACATTACCAACCTCGACCAGTTGCAGCACAACGTCACGGCCCGGCACACATTCGATCGCGCAGGCGGCACCATCGGCAGCGTGGGGGCCGCGTGGCTGATCAATGACGGCGCACAGAGCGTGGCACCGATCCACTGCGAGATCCGTTGGCTCGAAGGTAGCTTCTGCGTCATCGACCGCTGCGGGCACACCTACCTGAACGACAACCTGGGCAGCCTGGGCACGCGGTCAGCCAGGCGGCTGCTTGAGGGCGACCGGCTTCGGGTCGGCGCTTATCGGCTGTTGGTCCAGCTCTCGCCAGCGGATGCCCGTTCGCTGGAGGCGTTATTCAACCCCGACTCACGGGTGCTCGACCAATTCATCCTGGATGCCCCAGCAGAGCGTTGGCCTGCCCAGCCCAAAACGGCCCCGGTCGCCGAGATTTGCTCGGTATTCGCCCAAGGTATGGGCAACGATCCCTTGGCAGCACTGGACGCGGTGACGCAAGCCACGGCGCAGGACCCGCTGGACCGCCTGGTTGCAGGAGAACGCCGATGACGCGTCATTCACTGGTGGCCGGGCTTCTGGCAACCCTGATCGGGCTCTCGGGCTGCACCGCCCTGGGCAAAATGGGCCAAGTGGCGCTGAACCCTTCGATACCCGTCGGGGCGCCCAAGGATCACCCTACCGAAATTGCTTTCAGCATCAACGCCAGCCCCACACTCAACAGCAACCCCAGCAGTGTGGAGGTGCTGGCCGAGCAAGAAAGCAGCCTGGCCCCCAGCCCCTACGCAGTCACCTTGAGCGCGGGCGACCCCTACGCCCTGGCCGAGAAGGTCGGCACCCTGTTCGAGTTTCTGCAGGAGCAGTACCCGGCGGCCTCGCCTGTCGAGTTACCAGAGGAAGAGGCCGATCTCCCGCTTCGCTCGCCCTTCGAGCACAGCACACCCGGCCGCTACGAAGACGCGAACATGGTGCTGACCTTACCGCACAGCACCACGCCGGCCACCGAAGCGGTGGCTACGCCCATGGCTATCAAGATCCTGCAACTGCGCGACGACTCATTGCTGCGCAACAGCCTTTATGAGCTGCTGGACAAAGACCCCGCCAAGGCGCTGCGCAGTACCTATATTCGCGATGACGATTACCTGCTGCACCCTGGGCAGTTCAAGTTCATTCCCCTTACCGCCATCGAGCCCGAGACCCGCTTCGTTGCCGTGATCGCCGATTACCGCAACCAGGACGATGCCACCTGGAACCAGGTACTGCGCATTCCACCGCGGGGCCACCAGATCATCCTGTCGGTGTTGCTCAACGACACGCAGGTTTTGCTCAAGGAGCAAGACTGATGGCGCCTGCAACCCTGCCCTTCTCGCTCACTCACGCTGACACGGAGCGCTCATGAGTTCACGTAATCCCGTCCTGTGGCCTGAAGGCCTGTTCGTCAAACCGCAGCATTTCCAGCAGGCTACACGCGCCGCTGAAGCAGCCCAGCACCAACGTCTTGCCAGCCTGAACGCGGCCTTCTATGGCTTCAGCGAGCTGCAACTGAACGAGGAATACCTGAGCCTGGGCAAGGTCGCGATCACCCGCGCCCGCGGCATCATGCCGGACGGTACGGTGTTCGACATTCCGGCAGACCTGCCGCCGCCGCCGCCGCTGGAAATCGACGACGACGGCGCAAAGGACAGCGAGGTTTACCTGTGCCTGCCGCTGCGCACCGAGGGCGGTCGAGAGGTGAGTTGGCCCGACAACGCCGCCAATTTCCGCTACAGCGCTCAGCCCCAGGAAATCAAGGACACCCACAGCGCCGATGGCGACCTGGCCCAGGTCGATCTGGCAGTGCCGAACCTGCAACTCAAGCGCAAGGCTGACGACAGCAGCGCCTACACCCGCCTGGCACTGGCACGTATCCTGGAGCGGCGACCCGATGGCAGCCTGCAACTCGACGAAGGGTTCTACCCGACCAGCGTCTCGGTACGGGCTGTGCCCGCACTGCAGCGTTACCTCGAAGAAATCACCAACACCCTGCGCGAGCGCTCACGCAACCTGGCCAGCCGAATCGGTGCTGCTGGCCAATCCGGCATCGCCGATATCCGCGACTTCAACCTGTTGCAAGCCATGAACCGGTGGTGGCCGTGCTTCCAGCACCTGGCCAGGCAGGGGCAGACACACCCTGAGCAGCTGTACCTGCACATGAGCCAGGCCTGCGGCGAGTTCGTGACCTTCACCGACGAAAGCCGGCTGCCTGCTGAGTACCCCGCCTACCAGCACAGCGCATTGCGTGCGTCGTTCAACCCCCTGCAGGACACGTTGCGCCGCGCCCTGGGTACGGTCCTGCAGCCGCGGGCGGTCTCTCTACCGCTGAACGCGCTGGATTACGGGGTAATGACGACGACGCTCGAAGACCGCCGCCTGATCGATGACGCGGACTTCATCCTTGCCGTGCGTGCAGACATGCCGCCGCCGACCTTGCGCCAACTGTTCATGCAGAAGGCCAAGGTCACGTCCCTGGAAACGTTGAATGACCTGGTGCACAAGCAACTGCCCGGTATTGCGCTACAGCCGCTGCCGGTCGCGCCGCGCGAGCTGCCCTTCCATGCAGGCTTCAGCTATTTCGGGCTCGACTGCCGCGACCCGGCCTGGGCCTGCATGAACACGGCCAACGGTTTCGGGATTCATATCGCCGGGGAATTCCCCGGGCTCGAGTTGCAGTTCTGGGCAATCAGGAGTGAGTGAAATGCACGCGAACGACCACCCGGGCGATGGCAGCGCACCTGCGAAAGTCGAGCAGCTGCGCTGGATGCTTGAAAACACTGCAGGCACAAAGGGGGCAGGATGCTCGACACCCACGCCAGAACCCGATCCGGCGGGTGAAGGCTACCCAGCCGATCCGGATTTCCAACTGCGGGGCGGCTACAGCAATGTGATGCTGGACGCCGCCGCCCCTTTGCTCGGCTTGGTCATGCGCATCCGCACGCTCGATACACTGCCCAACCTCGAACAGGTGCACCGGCAGGTGCGCAACCAGATCGAAAATATCCAGCAAGAGCTGCGTCAGCAGGGCTACGAGACCACGCAACTTCTGGCCTATTCCTATGGCCTGTGCCTGTTCATCGATGAAGCCGTGATGGAGAGGCCCTGGGGCCAGGCAAGCCTCTGGAGCCAGGAGCCCCTGCTCAGCATCTACCACAGTGAAACCTTTGGCGGCGAAAAGATCTTCACCGTGATCTCGCGCCTGATGCAAGAACCCCAGCGGTACCAGGACGTGCTGGAGTTCATGTACTTCATTCTGTGCCTGGGGCTCAAAGGCAAGTATGGCCTCGCCCCCAAAGGCGACGAAACGCTGAACACCCTCATTCACCAGCTCCACGCAATCATCCGGGAGCTACGTGGGCCTACGCCGACAACGGTCTGCGACCCTTACAGCAACGTTGCCCCGCGCAACTTCCGCATGAACCGGCAATGGCCTTGGTGGAGCCCTCTGGTGCTTTCCGCCCTTGCGATGGCCACGGCCTACGGCATCTACAGCTACCGCCTGCACCTGATCACCCATGAGGTGCTGCAGTCACTCGACAGCATCTTGCAGCAGTAACCGCCGGCAGTCGGCACGATCGTATTCAACGAATTGACGGGGCGTTTGCCCCGTTGAAAAAGCCCATCGATTCCGATGGCCACGTAGCCGCTTGTGCGCGTGCTTTTCCACATGGACGCAGGAGAAACTGCCATGCCAACACCCGCTTACATCAAGATCGAAGGCCAGACCCAGGGCAACATCACCGCGGGCGCCTTCACCGCCGAATCAGTTGGCAACATCTTCGTCGAGGGGCACGAAGATCAAATGCTGGTACAGGCACTCAAACACAAGATAACCGTGCCCACCGACCCCCAAAGCGGTCAGCCTGCTGGGCAGCGTGTTCACGGGCCTCTGATAATCACGTGCTCTCTCAATAAAGCGGTGCCCCTTCTGTACAGCGCACTGTCCAGTGGAGAGCTGCTACCTAATGTGGAAATCAGCTGGTACCGCACATCTATTGAGGGCAAGCAAGAATGCTTCTTCAGCACGAAGTTGATCGATGCCGTCATCGTCGACATCGACTTGGAGATGCCCCATGTTCAAAAGCAGGAGAACAAAGATTTCACTCAGTTCGTCGAGGTTTCGATGAGCTATCGCGGCATTGAGTGGGAGCACATCACCGCCAGCACGGCGGGTTCCGATGACTGGCGTAGACCCATAGAGGCTGTCTGATTCAACGACACCAGCCCGGGCAGGAATACTGCCCGGGCTGCAAAGACCAGGTCAGCGAAACAGGACTTCCCATGCCTCGTCAATCCAACCTCCGTTACAGCCTTCAGCCACTGGTTGGCAATGCCGAATTTGAAGTGGTGTCGTTCGAACTGAAGGAAGCGATCAGCACGCCTTTCACCCTCGAACTGAAATTGATCAGCTTCGAACCGGACATCGATTTCGGCCAGTTGCTGGATAAGCCGATCGTCTTCACGATCTGGGACGGTGAACGACCCGTACGCTACGTACATGGGTTGGTCAGTAGTCTTAGCCAAGGGGAAAGTGGCTTCCATCGCACTTACTACCATGCGTTAGTCGAACCTGTTCTGGCCCGCGCCGGACTGCGTTCGAACTGGCGCATCTTCCAACAAAAAACCGTGCCGCAGATTCTTGAGCTGATGCTCAAACGTCAAGGCATCGTTCAATACGAGCTTCGCGCGATCAGGGATCACCACGTGCGCGAGTTCTGCGTGCAAGCGGGCGAGACCGACCTTGCCTTCATCGCCCGCCTGGCGGCTGAAGAGGGCTTTGTCTATCGCTTCGAGCACAGTGAAACCCTGCATAAGCTGATCATCACGGATCAGCTGCTATCCCTCGGGCTGATCAGCCATGGGGCGCTCAAGACCGACAACGGTGACGAAAGCTTCTTCGACGGCGAAGACGTTATCGACCCCGACACCGTGCTGTATCAGTCCGACAGTGGCGGCCATCAGGCCAGGCCTTGCCTATGGCGCTTGCGCTACAGCGAGCACGTCAGAACCTCGCGACAGGTCCAGCGCGACTACACCTTCACCAACCCGGCGTATCGCCAGGAACACCGTGCTTCAGGCGCTTTCCTGGAACACCAGTCCAGCGACTACGAGCGCTTCGACTACCCCGGCCGCTACAAGCGCGATGCCGTGGGCAAGCCGTTCACCGAAAACCGGATCACCGCCCTGCGCCATGATGTGCGCATCGCGCAGGTGCAGGGGGATGACGTCAGGCTGCAGCCTGGCCTGAGCTTCACACTCACAGGCCACCCTCGCGACGACCTAAATGTGCATTGGCGCGTGAACAGCGTGGCTCACAAGGGCAGCCAGTTCACCAGCCTCCAGGAAGAAGCAGCCGGCGTCGATCAAAGCACACGCTATGAGCAAACCGCCCAACTGGTACCCGGCAGAACCGAGTGGCGCCCCCCTCCGCTGGACAAGCCTCGAGTCGATGGCCCGCACATGGCAACCGTGGTCGGCCCTCCGGGCGAGGAGATCTACTGCGACGAATGGGGCCGGGTCAAGGTCAGCTTCCCCTGGGACCGGGAGAGCAACAACGACGAGTTCAGCTCCTGCTGGGTGCGTGTATCCCAAGGGTGGGCAGGTGGCAGTTGGGGAGCGATGGCCATCCCGCGCATCGGGCAGGACGTGGTCATCCAGTACGTCAACGGAGACCCCGACCAGCCGATGATCACCGGGCGCACCTATTGCGGTAACCAGCTGCCGCCCTACGACCTGCCCGACCACAAAACCCGCATGACCATCAAGAGCCAGACCCACAAGGGTGATGGCTTCAACGAGCTGCGGTTCGAGGACGAGCGGGGTCGACAGGAAGTGTTTATCCATGCGGAGAAGGACCAGAACAACGTCGTCAAACACAACGAAACCACCTTCGTCGGCAATGACCGCAGCGAGCGGGTGGATCATAACGAAACCATCTCCATCGGTGCCAACAAGACCGAGACCATCGCATTGGCCAAGGCATTGACCATTGGCGCGGGCTACCAGGTCAGTGTCGGTGCGGCAATGAACACGACAGTTGGTCTTAGCCAAAGCGAGCAGGTGGGCATTCACAAGTCCGTGATCGTTGGCAACCGCTTCAACATCACAGCAGGCGACGAACTCAGCATCACGGTTGGTAAAGCGTCGTTGGTCATGAAGTCCGACGGAACCGTGCTGATCAACGGCAGCAACTTTGACTTCAGTGCCACAGGGCCTGTGCAAATCAACGGCAAGGATGTCGATCTTAACTGAAGGGGTAACCCAGGATGGAATTTCGCAACCTGACGCCGTTTGACGTCATGTGCTTCAGTGCGCTCAGCAAACTGGATATAGAGCACCCAGTGATTGTGATGAAAGTTGGCTATCGACTACAACCCATTGCCAAGAAACCGGGGAGCTTTTCCGCTGAAGTAATCGATGATGATCCAGTTCCACTTTGCCTAGCCGATAAATACTATGGCGAGGAAGGGCGCAGTAGCGTCAAGGAAGAAAGTGATTTAGCACCTTTCAAACCTCGCTGTGATGTTATTGTCAATGGACATGCCTATGCACCAGGCATGGAAGCTGCGCGGTCGTGGACTGCTGGAATTCGCTTGAGCGAACCTGCGGCGCCATTAAAGATAAATATTACATCACCAAAATCGTCCACTTCAGACGGACCTCCGACGGAGCAACAGTTATATGCATGGCGGGATGCACAAGCGGAGGCAACACTGCGCCGCGCTAATGCCCCAACTCGTAATATCTTGTTGAACAAGCGGCTCCGCTTCACCGGGCCTAGGATCTTCAAGCCAAGCCTGTTTACTGGATGGCATGTTACTGAAGCTGAACTTGCTGAGCGCGTACCACTGCAATGGGAATACGCTTTTGGCGGTTCAAGCATCTTGCATAACCCTCAATTTCCTGATCGTGCCTCTGAGCCTCATATCATTAATCAGGTTTGCTATAGCAATCCACTGGGCCAGGGATGGGTCGACACTCGTCACTTTGAGCTCGCGAACGCAATTGAGCAGCCGATAGAGGCCTTGCTGGCTCCTCAGATTGAACAAATCAATGACCCCATTACAAAACTTGTAAGTAGCCACCAGCCCGATGGTGATGTCACTGCTAAAGAGATGGCCGAGATATCCAGAGCGCTCACTCACCAGCCAGCAGGGTTTGGAGTAGTCGGGCGCGCTTGGGCGCCACGCCTTGCCCTCGCGGGCACCTATGATGATGAATGGCGGGACACTCGCTGGCCTGGCCTCCCTGCCGACTTTGAGTTTGGCTATTGGAACTGTGCTCCTGCAGATCAGCAAACAGCCTTCTTGAGGCCTGATGTACAGATCGAATTGTTCAACCTGACTTCACATGAAAACGGCCACAACGGTCGCCTGATCGTTGAATTACCAGGTCATCGCCCATTTCTGCTGGCACGGTTTCACAACGGTGCGCTGATTCCCATTCCCTTACTCACTGACACCCTGGTTATCGACACAGACGCAATGAGTTTATCGTTGACTCATCGAATCAGCCTTCCCTCTACCGAACCTATCCGTGCACTGGAAGCCAGGTTCGAGATCGATCCCACAGCCCCACTCATAAAACGCGCCCGACCCACAAAACAAACTGAAGGGGAGAGAGGCTGATGGCAACGAATATACTTGCTCGTAAACAAGCAAACTGGAGAGTCGTCAGCATCGCCCCCGATGTTTGTAAAACTCCCATGGGTAGCGCGACCCCGCCTATTCCCTATCCCGTCACTGCTGAGTTGAAGATAGCAACTGGCGTAGCGAAATCCGTGCGTGTCAACGGCAAACCAATTGTCGTATATGACATGAGCCTCGTACCCAAAACTGATGGGGATCAGGCAGGTGCGGCGAAAGGGATAACCAGCAATACCGTTGGCGGTAAATGTTACCCGCAAGAAAAAAGTAGCACAGTGCGCGCCGAGGGGAAATTGGTCGTCCGCCACAATGATCTATTTTGGATGAATGGGTCGTAGTCATGGACGAACCTTTAGAAATTAAAATCAGTAAGTTCCAACAATACATAAGCGATACGCACAGCATCGCCACCTATCAAGAAGGTAATACCGTAGTCGTTCAACTCTGGAACGGAAAAATACTAACAACCAGAGAGCACCTGTCTTATGAAGAATATAAAAAATTTCGCGCAGACGTCCCAGAATATGGATTGCCCGACTACGCACCGCCGAAAACAACGAAAGATGAGCACATAGGAACAACCCCCAATGGAAACACTGTAGGTCGAGTCATAGGCTCAGTCGACTTTCCCAACAAGAAAAACAGCGACTACAATCCCACTATCGACGAAGAATTAGATCCTGAACTCAACTCTAAAGACAACACACTGTACAATATACAACTGAGTCTTGACTTGTTAAGCATTATCCCTGGGATCGGAACAATTGCTGGGGGCACTAACGCTGCCATCAGCATAGGAAGGGGGAATTACACTGAAGCAATGGCATCTGCCGCAGCAATGATTCCGTTTGCGGGGGGACTCATTAAAGGTGGAGTACTCATTGGGAAAACTGGCGGAAAATTCAGCAAATCAACGGCTAGATTACGAGATGGAGGGAAAGGCAAGCGTGTTATCGACCCGCGCTGCATACTCCGTCCATATAAAATCAAAGGAAGACCGACATGTCCCCCGCCACTGACCGGCCACCATGTCGTCCCAGACCGTGTTTTTCGATTAGGCTCAAGGACTCGAATTCCTGGTGGGCTTTCCAATAATGATGGGTTAGTGATATGCGTTCAGGGCAAAGATCGGACAGGTGAGCATGGTAGAATTCATCGAATTTACGATCCGGAAGAACAGGCTGTGGGTCTACTCAACTCACCGAGGGGAACCGCCCCACTGCTTACATTAGAAGAAATTGGCGCCAGAGCAGTCAGCAGAGTAACAAAATGCAATGAAGCCAACCTATCAGCGCAGCTTAGAGGCTATCACCAATCCAAAGGGTTGCAGCTTGACTTCATAGGCAGAGCCGACCCATATGGACATATTACTAAAACCATTCCTGTAGAATCAGTTGGCTCAAAATCCAATTCAGGCACAGGACCACTTTAAATGAAAAAAACAAACAATTCCAGCATCACGATGCTGGCCGGGACCGCGATAAGCGAAACCATATATTACATGACTGGCACGCTAGACAATCTAGCCAGCGACATGATTTTCACAAGAATGTTTATTTATGACGATAGTGCGACACCCTCCAATCAATGGTTCCATCACGACCTACCGGGTTGGGCAGTGATATCTACATGTTTAGTTCCTGCGAACCCCACAACTCCCCGGCATGTTTGTTCGCTAAGCGAGCAGGGTGATGTAGAACTCTATAGCTCCGCAGGTATCAGAATAGAAAAAATCAAAGGTGCCGGCCTCAGTCACACAGAGGAGAGCCGAGGCTATATGACTCGCATTAGACATATAGGAGATGCGCTATACGCATGCGGGTATGCCGGGCAGGTATACAAGAGGCAAAAAGAAAAGTGGGAGCGCTTTGATGCCGGAATTAGAGACAAAAGCCCCAGCTCCCTCACTACCATCGCTACTCCCTTAGACTTGATTGACATTCACGGACTGCACCAATCTGATATATACATTGTCGGAAGCGAAGGTTTCATCGCTCACTACAACGGAATCAATTGGTCAATACTCCCCCCCATAACCAGGGCATGCCTGTACGGCATATTTATACAGTCGGAGAGCGAGGTCTGGGTCGCCGGATCAAATGGCACCATTCTAGAAGGGAACGCCATAAATGGCTTTCGAGCAATTTGCCGAAAGACGCTTGACTGCGACTTTTATTCTATAGCAAATTTCGAGGATGAATATTACATTGGCGCAAGCGACGGGTTATACAACATGCGTCACGGCAAAATACTAAAAGTCAATCTGCCCGAGAAAATCATTGAGATTGACTCGATAGAGACAAAGAATGGAACACTTTGGGCATTAGGATCTAAAAAATTAATCAGATACGATGGAACCACCTGGAAATTGATTAATCACATTGACAACAACTGACCTTATCTTTCAAGCCAGTGCAGAGGCATCACTCTGCACTGGCAGGACGTACAAATACCACCATAACTTCACAATACCAAACCACATTACAACATTACTCACTGTAGACGCCCGATTAACAGCATGACCTCACCACTCAAAAGCAGGCTTTATCCACATGGGCTCCGGAGAAACTGCCATGCCAACACCCGCTTACATCAACACTGAAGGCCAGACTCAAGGCAACATCACTGCGGGCGCCCTCACCTCCGACTTAGTCGGCAAAGTGTTTGTCGAAGGCCACGAAGACGAGATCCTAGTGCAGGAGATCAAGCACCAAGTGACCGTACCTACCGATCCATAGAGTGGCCAGCCTGCAGGCCAACGGGTCCACAAACCCTTCATCTTCACCAGCGCGCTGAACAAGGCGACACCGCTGATGTATGAAGCTTTGCCCAGCGGCGAAATGCTGCCGACCGTTGAAGTCAATTGGTATCGCACTTCCGTGGAGGGCAAGCAGGAGCACTTCTTCACCACCAAGCTGGAGGACGCCAGCATCGTCGACATCAACATCACACGGCCTCATGCTCCTACAGGTATTGCATGGCCCTTGCGTCTTGCTTCGTCTATCGCTTCGAGCACAGTGAAAACCTGCATAAGCTGATCATCACGGATCAGCTGCTATCCCTCGGGCTGATCAGCCATGGGGCGCTCAAGACCGACAACGGTGACGAAGGCTTCTTCGACGGCGAAGACGTTATCGACCCCAATACCGTGCTGTATCAATCCAACAGTGGCGGCGATCAGGCCAGGCCTTGCCTGCGGCGCTTTTGCTACAGCGAGCACGTCAGAACCTCGCGACAGGTACAACGCGACTACACCTTCACCAACCCAGCGTATCGCCAGGAACACCGTGCTTCAGGCGCTTTCCTCGAACACCAGTCCAGCGACTACGAGCGCTTCGACTACCCCGGCCGCTACAAGCGCGATGCCGTGGGCAAGCCGTTCACCGAAAACCGTATCACCGCCCTGCGCCATGATGTGCGCATCGCGCAGGAGCAGGGGGATGACGTCAGGCTGCAGCCTGGCCTGAGCTTCACACTCACAGGCCACCCTCGCGACGACCTAAATGTGCATTGGCGTGTGAACAGCGTGGTTCACAAGGGCAGCCAGTTCACCAGCCTCCAGGAAGAAGCAGCCGGCGTCGATCAAAGCACTCCGAGGCAAAAACCGCCTCTCCGCGATCACAGCGTTATGTGCCCTGTTCAACAGTCTGGCGCTTTGCTTGATCGCGGCGGTGGCGCTACAGTTGACCAATTGAGTAGGATTTAACGCTCATACTCGTTTTACGGTTAGTTTCGTCCTGGATACGACACCTCCAGATCACGTCGGGGCTGCCTTGAACGGAGGTGCGATGATTAACCGAACAGCGGCGGACTGGCAGCGCCTGCAAGACCTGCCAGCGCTGCTCGAGCAGTTGCCTACCCTCGTTGCAGAACTGGCGTTCCCCTTCTACAGCTTTACCTACAACAGCCAGAACCATCAGCTCAGCGCAGGCAACCTTCCGCCACAGGGTATGCAATTGGTCCAGGCGGCACTGGATTTGCGACCAGACACTCGCCAATACTCGAACATGCCCGTGATGTGGAGCGAAGACGCATTCCAGTCTGCCGCCGGCTCATGGGCGACGGCCTATGCTCTGGGCCTGCGTTACGGCTGGATCCAGCCGCTGCACGACGGTAGCGGCCACAGCAGCCTGACGCTGCTGCGCCCTCACGTCAGGCTGTCGATCACCGAGCATTACGAAAAAGCCGCGTGGGTCATGTGGCTGGGTGAGCGCCTGCACCTGGCAGCCACCCGGGAGGCAAGACTGGCTGAACGCGAACATGGGCCGGCGTTTAACCCAGCTCAACGAAATCGCTGTAATTGAAAATGTACTTGGAATTTCGTGGCTCACAGAAACGAAAAAAGACGCCGAAGCGTCTATTTTCGATGATTTACAGACCTCAATTGAAACCTGCAAATCCATGTTTGGAGCGGGAAACGAGACTCGAACTCGCGACCCCGACCTTGGCAAGGTCGTGCTCTACCAACTGAGCTATTCCCGCGTCGTGATGGGTGCCATTCTAGCGATTTCAAAAACCGCGTCAACCCCTTGATTCAAAAAAACTTTTACTTCTGCTCCGAACCTTCGCGCAGGTGCGGCCAGGCCGCCAGCAGATAGTGCGCCATCGACCACAGTGTGAGCCCCGCCGCCACCAACAGCAGTGCATAACCGAGGATCACCCAGAAGGTCACCGCTGGCGGGTTGCCCAGCAGGATCACCAGCGCCAGCATCTGCGCTGCCGTTTTCCACTTGCCCAGGTTGGACACGGCCACGTGCGCCCGCGCGCCCAGCTCGGCCATCCACTCGCGCAGTGCCGAAACCACGATTTCACGGCCTATGATCACCGCTGCCGGCAGGGTAAGCCAGAAATTGGCATGGGTCTGTACCAGCAGCACCAGGGCCACCGCCACCATCAGCTTGTCGGCCACCGGGTCGAGGAAGGCACCGAACGGCGTGCTTTGCTGCAGGCGCCGCGCCAGGTAGCCGTCCAGCCAGTCGGTGGCAGCGGCAACCGCGAACACGCTGCTGGCGGCCATGTAACTCCACTGGTACGGCATGTAGAACAGCAGAATGAAGCACGGGATGAGCAGGACGCGTAGAACGGTGAGCAAGTTTGGAATATTCATCGGTACGACTGGCCGCAAGTTGAGCCGGCATTCTACTCGCTATGCAGGCTGGCATAAATTGATTCGGCAAGCTTTTTGCTGATGCCGGGCGCTTTGGCAATTTCATCGATACTGGCGCGGTTGAGCTCCTGCAGGCCGCCGAAATGTTTCAGCAGGTCGCGGCGGCGCTTTGGCCCTACCCCGGCAACATCTTCCAGGCTGGACACCCGCCGCGCCTTGCCACGCCGGGCGCGATGGCCGGTGATAGCAAAGCGGTGGGCTTCGTCACGGATCTGCTGGATCAGGTGCAAGGCCGCAGAATCGCCCTTGAGGGTGAATTCGTGGTGCACGTCGTTCAGGTACAGGGTTTCGAAACCGGCCTTGCGCGTGACGCCCTTGGCGACACCCAGCAGGGTCAGTTCGCTGAAACCCAGCTCCTGCATCACATCGCGGGCCATGTTCAGCTGGCCCTTGCCACCGTCCACCAGCAGCACGTCGGGCAGTTTGCCCTCCCCGTCCTTGATACGCCCATAGCGGCGGGTCAGGGCCTGGTGCATGGCGGCGTAATCGTCGCCAGCGGTGATGCCTTCGATATTGAAGCGGCGGTAGTCGGACTTGATCGGCCCCTCGGGGCCGAACACCACGCAGCTGGCTACGGTGGCTTCGCCACTGGAGTGACTGATGTCGTAGCACTCCAGGCGCTGCGGCACTTCGTCCAGTCCCAGGACCTCGGCCAGGGCCTCGAAGCGGGCCGCCATGTGCTGACGGTTGGCCAGCCGGGCGTTGAGCGCCTGCTCGGCGTTGGTCACGGCCAGTTGCTGCCAGCGGGCCCGGGTGCCCCTTACCCGGTGGCTGATGGTCAGCTCGCGCCCACGCAGCGTGTGCAGGGCCTCGGTAATGGCGGTGAAGTCTTCGTGCACAACGTTGACGATCAACTCGCCTGGCAGTTCGCGCTCTGCATTGCCCAGGTAGTACTGGGAAAGAAAGGCGGCCATGACCTCGGCCAGGTCTTCCTCGATGCCCACCTGCGGGAAAAAGTTCTTGCTGCCCAGTACCCGCCCACCGCGCACGCTGATCAGGTGCACGCAGGCGCCACCCGGGTTGACGAAGGCAGCGATGACATCGACATCACCCGTGCCACCTTCGATGTACTGCTGGTCCTGCACGCGGCGCAGCAGGCTGATCTGGTCGCGCAGTTCGGCGGCCTTTTCGAAATCGAGTGCCATGGCGGCTTTCTCCATTTCGGCATTCAACTCATTGCCCAACTGCTGGCTGCGCCCTTCCAGAAACATCACCGAATGGCGCACGTCCTCGGCATATTCCTGGGCGCTTACCAAGTCGGTGCACGGCCCTTTGCAGCGCTTGATCTGGTACTGCAGGCAGGGCCGGGTGCGGTTGGCGTAATAGCTGTCTTCGCACTGGCGCACGGAAAAGGCCTTCTGCAACAGGCTGAGGCTTTCACGTATGGCGCCGGCGCTGGGGTATGGGCCGAAGTAACGGCCCTTGGCCTTTTTCGCGCCCCGATGAATACCCAGGCGGGGAAACTCCCCGTCAGACAAGAACACGTAGGGGTAGGACTTATCGTCGCGCAGCAGGATGTTGTAGGGCGGCCGCCATTCCTTGATCAGGTTCTGCTCCAGCAGCAACGCCTCGGTTTCATTGGCGGTGATGGTGGTCTCGACCTGGGCGATGCGCGCAACCAGCGCGGCGGTCTTGGGGGCCAGGCCGGTCTTGCGGAAATAGCTGGCCAGGCGCTTTTTCAGGTTCTTGGCCTTGCCCACATACAGCAGGCGGGCGTCGACGTCGAACATCCGATAAACGCCGGGGCGACCACTGCAGGTCGCCAGGAATGCGCTGGCATCAAAAACTTGGGACATGAGGTTTACAGGCTTGCGTCAACCATACCGTGGCGAACGGCCAGCAAGGTCAATTCGACGTCGCTGGTGACCGAGAGTTTTTCAAAGATCCGATAACGGTAAGTATTGACGGTCTTGGGCGAGAGGCACAACTTGTCGGAGATGATCTGCACTTTCTGGCAACCGACGATCATCAGGGCGATCTGGATTTCCCGCTCGGACAAGGCGTCGAACGGCGAGCCTTGTGGCTGGAACGGCTTGAGCGCCAACTGCTGGGCGATCTGCGGGCTGATGTAGCGCTGGCCGGCAAATGCCAGGCGGATGGCCTGGACCATTTCATCGAGCCCTGCGCCCTTGGTCAGGTAACCGGCAGCGCCGGCCTGCAGCAAGCGCGTGGGGAACGGGTCTTCCTCGCACACGGTGACTGCAACCACTTTGATGTCCGGGTGGCTGCGCAACAGTTTGCGAGTGGCTTCCAGGCCGCCGATGCCGGGCATTTTCACGTCCATCAGCACCACGTCTGGCTTCAGCTCACGGGCCAGCTTGAGCGCCGACTCGCCCGAGTCCCCCTCACCCACCACCTGCAGGCCGTCAATGTCGGCCAACATGCGCGTAATACCGGTTCGTACCAGATCGTGATCATCGACGACTAAGACCCTAATCAAGCACACACCTCATCAGCAGGGCGATTGGATCCCGCCACCTTAACAAAATTTTTCACAGTGGGCCTAACGCATTACTTTCGTCAGAAACGTCCGACGCTCAGCTGTGAGAATCCATACTGTTTACCGGGGTTTAACATGACCCGTCAAGCGCGCCAGCAGGTAGGCAACGTGCCGGCTGATGGTCGATATGGATCCTTGATGCCTACGCCGTTCGCGCTGGACACGCCAGCGCCTGGCGATCACTCGATAGCGCGCTGCATACGCACGAAGCAATCGTCTTCACCCATCTCGATAAACCCATGGCGCTGGTAAAGGCGGCGTGCCGGATTGCTGCGAAACACCATCAGCCTGAGCAGCGGCAACTGCCGCTGCCTGGCCCACAGTGCCAACTGCTCCAGCACCCAACTGCCAACACCGCGCCCGCGGTGCTCGGGGAGCAAATGCAACTCGCGGATGAACAGGGCCTGGCGGTCCTGGCTGAGGCTGCAGTAACCCAGCACCGCGGTGCCATCTGCCACCAGCCACTGTTCGCGCCAGCCCCAGGCCTGGTCGAAGGCGTCTTCCACCCATAGCAGACCGTATTGGCCGTAATAAGGGAGCATGGCGCGGCGAGTCAGGTCGCGGGCGAAGGTGCAGTGGCTGGTGGTGGCAGGGATCAGTTGCAGGCCCATGTCAATCAACGCTCACGGTCGCGGTTGACGTTGTGCCCGGGGCTGTCCAGCAGGGCAGCCCCAGGCACCGATGCACGGAGGCGATCAGTAGGTTCGCCAGGTTGGCGAGGGGCGGGGTCAGCCCTCAGGCTGCTCGGCAGCAGGCTCGGCGGCAGGCTCGGCGGCAGGGGCGGCAGCCTGTGCCTTGGCCTTGGCCCGGTTACGGCGTTCCTGGCTGCGGTGCCGCGCAGCCTGCTGCTTGGCATGCAGTGCCTGTGCAGCAGTCACGGTACCCGCTGCTTGGCCACTGAGGTCCAGGCGCGGTGCATTTTCGACCATGCTGGCCCAGTACCGGGCGCCGCGGCACCAGGTGGAAATACCCAGCTTCAGCTGTTCACGGGTCAGGCCGAGCAGCTCCAGGTGTTGCTCGGCATCCTTGAAGATGCCTTCCTTGAGCGGCACCTTGGGGGCCGGGTTGACCGGGAAGGCCAGGGGAAAATGCTTCTGCAAAGGCCAGATCGCAGCGACCGCCGGATCCTGTTCGCGCGGCTTCGCCTGCGGGGACGGCTTGCGCTTTGGCTGTTTCGCGCTTTCGGCCTTTACCTGCTGTTTCTCCGCCCGCAGGCGGTCGCGTAGCTCTGCTAGTTGTTCAAAACCCATCGTTCAATTCACTGCTTGTGGTTGATTGCGGGGTGCAAGGATAACCCATGCAGCCACCCCAGTGTTTGCAGGTCATCTTTCCATCAGCTGAATACCCACAACACCCGCGTTGGTTTGCCGGTCAGGTTGGCATAACGAAAGCTGGCATGTGGCTGCAGCTGGAAACTGTCATTGGCGCGCAGGGTAACGGGCTCACCGCCGTCGAGCCACACGGTCAATTCGCCTTCGAGCACGAAACACCCCTGCTCTGAACTGTCGTCCAGGTACTCCTCGCCACTGCTCGCCCCAGGTTCAAGGTGGCTATCGAGTATGGAGAAGGCGCCACTGATGCTGGGGGATGCCAGCACATCGGTGATGCCACCGGCCAGGTGCAAGGTGCGGCGCTCGTGCGGGCGGGTAACCCAGCCGAGCTCGCGGGGCTTGGCCAGCTTGTAGAAGTAGGCAGTCGACACACCGAGCTCTTCGCTGATGGCCGTCAGGTCGGCGACGGTCGGGCGCGAAACACCGCGCTCGACCTGGGACAGGAACCCCACCGAGCGGCCGATACGCTGGGCCAGCTCGCCAAGGGTCAGGCCCTTGAACTTACGCAGGTCGCGAATCAGTACTGCCAGGCCTTCGATTTCTTCGTGCACTTTCATAGTTGAATCGCGACGTACGGACGGAAAAACAATGCCCTGAAAAGTACAGGATTCAACCTGCAAAGCAAAATGCTTCCAGGCCTTGCTGCGTGCCAGACAGGCAAACCGGGGCCGCTTTGCAGCCCCGCTGATGCCACCTGCCGCTCAGCGAACAGCCTCATACGTGAGGTCGAGGCATTTGCGCGCCTTTGCCACCAGCTCGTCGATCTCGGCAATGCTGATCACCAAAGGCGGCGCGATGATCATGGTGTCGCCCACCGCGCGCATGATCAGGCCGTTGTCGAAGCAGTGCTGGCGGCAGATCATGCCCACGCCTTTGCCTGTGTAGCGGGTGCGGCTGGCCTTGTCTTTTACCAGCTCGATCGCGCCCAGCATGCCCAGGCCGCGCACCTCACCGACCAACGGGTGGTCGGCCAGCTCACGCAGGCGCTGCTGCAGGTAAGGCGCAGTCTGTTCCTGCACCTGCGTGATGATCTGCTCGTCGCGCAGGATGCGCAGGTTCTCCAGCGCCACCGCCGCGGCCACCGGGTGGCCGGAATAGGTAAAGCCGTGGTTGAAATCGCCACCTTCGCTGACGACCCGCGCCACCTCGTCACGCACGATCACGCCGCCCATCGGTATGTAGCCCGAAGTCAGGCCCTTGGCGATCGTCATCAGGTCGGGCTCGAGGTCATAGTAGTCAGTACCGAACCACTGCCCGGTACGGCCAAAGCCGCAGATCACTTCATCGGCCACGAACAGGATGTCGTACTTGGCAAGGATCTGCTTGACCTTTGGCCAGTAAGTGTCCGGCGCAATGATCACGCCCCCGGCACCCTGGATCGGCTCGGCGATGAAGGCTGCGACGTTGTTTTCGCCCACCTCCAGAATCTTGCGCTCCAGCTGCTCGGCGGCCCACACACCGAAGTCGGCCTCGGTCATGTCGCCGCCCTCGCCGAACCAGTACGGCTGCGGGATATGCACGATATCCGGGATCACCCCGCCCTGCTGGTGCATGCCGCTCATGCCCCCCAGGGCAGCGCCTGCCACGGTAGAGCCGTGGTAGCCGTTGATGCGGCCGATGATCACCTTCTTGTCGGGCTGGCCTTTCAGCGCCCAGTAGTGGCGCACCATGCGCAGCACGGTGTCATTGCCTTCGGAACCGGAGCCGGTGAAGAACACATGGTTCATGCCTGGCGGGGCCAGGTCGGCGATCGCCTTGGCCAGCTCCAGCGCCGGTGGGTGCGCGGTCTGGAAGAACAGGTTGTAGTACGGCAGCTGCTTCATTTGCTGGCTGGCGACCTCCGCCAGCTCATCGCGGCCATAGCCGACCGCCACGCACCACAGGCCAGCCATGGCATCGAGGATCTTGTTGCCCTCGCTATCCCACAGGTATACGCCCTTGGCCTGGGTGATGATGCGCGGGCCTTTCTCGGCCAACTGTTTAGCATCGCTGAACGGCGCCAGGTGGTGGTCGCGGCTAAGCGCTTGCCAAGCCTGGGTCTGCGAATTCTGTGCACTCATTGTCTTCACTCCATCAGGTCGCGCAGGCGCGCTGCGCGGTGGGGTTGCTTGCGGTTCTGGCGCAGCAGCGAGCGCTGGCGGCAAGCCGCGCCGAACGCCTGGAACAGGGTCAGGTACTGCGGGTTGTCCATGACCTGGTACTCGGGGTGCCATTGCACGGCCAGGCTGAAGCCCTGGCCGTTGTCCAGCGAGATCGCCTCCACCAGGCCGTCGGGCGCCAATGCCTCCACCCTCAACCCCGGCGCCAGCACATCGATGCCCTGGCCGTGGATGGAGTTGACCTCGAATACTGCCGGCAAGCCCAGGCGTTCGAGCAAACCGCCTGGCTGCACATGCATGGTGTGGCGCGGGCCGTATTGCTTGGCAATTGGCTCGCCCGCGCCTTCGCGGTGGTCCATGAATGCGCCAGCCTCATGCACGTTCTGGTGCAGGGTGCCGCCCAGTGCCACGTTCATTTCCTGAAAACCACGGCAGATGCCCAGCACCGGCACGCCGGCGGCGATCGCCGCGCGCATCAGCGGTAACGTGGTGGCGTCACGCAGCGGGTCGTGCTGGGTGCCCTCGGCACTGGCCGCGCCGTGGTAGTGAAACGGCTCGATATTGGACGGCGAACCGGTAAAGATCAGCCCGTCCACCACCGCGAGGATGTCGGCGCTATCGAGCAGCTCGCCCAGGCTGGGTATCACGATGGGCAGGCCGCACGCCGCCTTGGCTGCCGCACGTGCATACTTCTCGGCAATGGTCTGGGTGGCATGCTGCCCGCTCATGGTGGTGCAAGCGGTGATGCCGATCACGGGCACACGTGGCATAGCGTCCTCCGGCAATGAGTATTGCGCGTGGTTTTCGTTGGCAAGGGATGGGGGCGAACCGCAGGCGCTACAGGAACCACCGGTACTCGCGGGCATCGATGTGGCGCATGAAGTCCAGTTGCTCCTGGTACTTGTTTTCGCAGTAGACCATCACGAACTCGCTGCCCAGGCCTTGCTCCAGCACCGGGTGATGGCGCATGGCGGCCAGGCCGCTGAGCGGGTCCTTGGGGAAGTCGATGCCGCTCTGGCGGTCGTCGTTCAGCGGGGCGATGGGCTCGACGCCCCGCTCCAGGCCGTACTCCATGCCGATGAGAATGGCCGCCAGCACCAGGTACGGGTTGGCATCTGCGCCTGCCAGGCGGTGCTCGATGCGCAGGTTGCGCGGGTCGGATTCGGGGATGCGAATGCACGCATCACGGTCTTCGAAGCCCCAGCTGGCCTTGCTCGCGGCGTTGACCATGGCACCGTAACGGCGGTAGGCGTTGTGGTTGGGGGCAAAAATCGGCATACAGTGCGGCAGCAGTTCCAGGCACCCCGCCACCGCATGGCGCAGCTTGCGCTGTTCGGCAGCGGCAAGCAGGTTGTTGCCGTCGTTGTCGTACAGGCTGACGTGCACGTGCATGCCGCTGCCTGGCGCATCCAGGTAGGGCTTGCTCATGAAGCTGGCACGGTAGCCGTGCTTCAGGGCAATGCCCCGGGTACTGCGGCAGAACAGTGCCGACCAGTCAGCCGCGGCAAGGGCATCGTCGCTGTGCGAGAAGTTGATTTCGAACTGGCCTGGGCCCAGCTCGGCAGTGATCACGTTCGCCGGCACGCCTTGCTCATTGGCGCCATCGACCATTTCATGCAACACCGAGGAAAAGCGCGAGAGGCGCTCGATGTGCATGTTCGGCTGGTCGTCTGCGTCGCCGCTGGCAGTGTCACGCGGGTAACAGGGCAAGCCGTTGTCCAGCGCGCGATCGAACAGGTAAAACTCCAGCTCGAACGCCACCACCGGGCGTATCCCACGCCTGGCAAGGCGCTGCAGCACGCGGGCCAGCACTTCCCGTGGCTCGAACTCGATCGGCCTGGCGGTGCCGTCGGAGGTGATCAGCATCTGGGCGATCGGCTCTTGTTCCCAGCGCACCGGCTTCAGCGTACCTGGCACCAGCCGCCGTACGGCATCCGGGTCACCGTCGGCAAAGCAGTAGTCACCTATCGGGTAAAGGCCGCCCTGGGTACCCAGCAGCACGCAGTTCTGCGGTAGCTTCAGCGGTGCACCAGCTGCAACCTTTTCCAGCATGTCGATGGGGTAGCGCTTGCCGTAGAAATGCCCGGGAATGTCCAGCGCAATCAGGTCGACATAACGTATGGCCGGATGCTGCGCCCGAAACGCACGCACTTCAAGCAGCAAATCCGCAGAGGGGGCACTCATGTTCTTGTCCTTGTGAGGTGAACCAACTCAAGTGAAGACTCGCCCTTGAATGCCGCCCGCGTTTGCAAGGGCTTCAACCTCTGGCACGCCTTCAATAGCCTGGGCGCTCGTGAAATTTTCGCAGATATTTTTCATGAAAAAATACATTAAAAATTTCACGCGTCAAGATCATCTGCGCGCCGCCGGTCTGCGTCTGCGCGACTTGGTCCCTGCCACGCGCAACAAGCCAGTAGCTTAACTACTGGCTCTGAGAAGCTTGACTGTCTCACTTGCCACCCGAGGGCGCTGCTATGGTGGAAGCACTTACGCAATCAGATGAACGCCAACCTTGGAGGCAGCATGACAGTAGACAAAGTTGCAATCATCACGGCCGGTGGCAGCGGCATGGGTGCCGCCGTAGCTCGGCGCCTGGCCGCGGATGGTTTTAACGTGGGCATCCTTTCTTCATCGGGCAAGGGCGAGGCCCTGGCGGCGGAGCTTGGCGGCATCGGCGTTACCGGTAGCAACCAGTCGGTTGAGGACCTGCAGCGCCTGGTAGACGCTGTGGTCGGCAAATGGGGCCGCATCGATGTGCTGGTCAACAGCGCGGGGCACGGCCCACGTGCGCCCATCCTGGAGATCAGCGACGAGGACTGGCACAAAGGCATGGACACTTACCTGCTCAATGTCATTCGCCCGACACGCCTGGTGACGCCCTACATGCAGCGGCAAAAGGGTGGCGTGATCATTAACATCTCTACCGCCTGGGCATTCGAGCCGAGCGACCTGTTCCCCACTTCCGCGGTGTTCCGCTCGGGGCTGGCGGCCTTCAGCAAGATCTTCGCCGACACCTACGCCGCCGATAACGTGCGCATCAACAACGTGCTGCCGGGCTGGATAGACAGCTTGCCAGCCACAGAGCAACGCCGCGACAGCGTACCGCTCAAGCGTTACGGCACCCCCGAAGAAATTGCCGCCACCATCGCGTTCCTTGCCAGCGAGGGTGCTGCCTACATGACCGGGCAGAACATCAAGGTCGACGGCGGCCTGACGCGTAGCGTGTGAGGCTGCTGACGAGGTAAGCGCGCCTCGTCACTTGCCGGCGATCGATGGGCTTGCCACGCAACGTTGGGCGTTCAAGTAACGCGAGTGCTTCAGCCACGCCTGCTGCGGGTAGTAGGCGAACACGTAGCTGCCGCGTTGCAGCGTGTGGATCAATTTCTCGGCAATCGCCGGGCGTACGGCAGGGCAACCCTGGCTGCGCCCGAGGCGGCCGAGGCTAGGCACCACGCTGGGGTCGGCGTACGCTGCGGCGTGCATGACGATCGCACGCGCCATGCTGTTGTCATTGAACCCTGGCTCCAGCCCCTGCAGGCGCAACGAGCGCCCATGCTTGCCATTGTAGGCCTGGCCGGTTTGATAAAGGCCGACGGAGGACTGGTAACTGTTCGGCGCGTTGGAAAACGCGTTCGGCAGATCGGCGCCGCTGTTCTTGCCATGGGTGACCCACTCTTCGAACAACAGCTGCCTGGCGCGCAGGTCGAACACCCACAAGCGCTTGTCACGCGAGGCCCTGGAATAATCGATAACGGTCAGCAATTTGTCCCCTTCCCCCTGGCTCGCACAGTGATAGGCGGTAAGCGCCAGGGCCAAGGTCGCTAGACTGGCGGCGGGTGCCAATCGCTGCAGCTCGGCAGCACTGGGCAGCGACTGCGCCTGAGCGCTGTGCCAGGCACCGAGAATGATCAGGCCGGCAATGGCCATCGCAAGCCGCACAGCGCGGCGCACTGAGGTGAACATCGATACGGATCCCTGTTGGAAAACGGGCCTGTCCAGCCGTTGCTTGCAGCCAAATGCGGCTACTGTGTTCGCTTTCAGGCCATTTGCCGATCATTTGCTGACCAATGGCATGTAGTGTATCTGCGTTGTTTACAGCAAGCGCCTCGGCTTGGCGCAAGGGGTAACAAATGCGCACCTGAAATGTGCACAAAATTCCCAACTCAAATACACGCCCGCTAGGCAATGATCGGCTAGAGACCGGCAACCCGCTGTAATTACCTGCGCCTGATCGATTGGTACGAATCTTGTTTGTATACAAATCCAAAAACAAAAGTACACAACCATCATGGAGACCCGATGGCGTCGATTTCGCGTTCCGATGTTAGCCAGCTTGATGCACGCCCCACCGCCACGGCGGACCCGGGCCAGGTGACATTGAGCCCGCGCCTGTACAGTGCCGACCTGGCCCCTACCCGTGCCGCCAAGCGCACTTGGGGTCGCTACAGCCTGTTCGCGCTGTGGACCAACGACGTGCACAACATGGCCAACTACTCGTTCGCCATCGGGCTGTTCGCCCTGGGCATGAGCGGGGCGCAGATCCTGGCCGCCTTCGCCCTCGGTGCCTTGGTGATCTACGGCTTGATGAACCTGTCCGGCTACGTGGGTCAGAAAACCGGCCTGCCCTACCCGGTCATGTGCCGCATCAGCTTCGGCATCCATGGTGCCCAGATTCCGGCACTGATCCGCGCGGTGATCGCCATTGCCTGGTTCGGCATCCAGACCTACCTGGCTTCGGTGGTGCTGCGTGTACTGCTCACCGCCATGGCCCCAGACCTCAAGGCCTACGACCAGAACAGCATCCTCGGGCTGTCGAGCCTGGGCTGGGTCACCTTCCTCGGCATCTGGTGCGTGCAGGTGGCGATCTTCGCCTACGGCATGGAAATGGTGCGCCGCTTCGAGTCGTTGGCCGGGCCGATCATTCTGGTCGCCTTCGCCAGCCTGGCCGGCTGGATGTACTGGCGCAGCGGCTTGTCGATCGCCTGGTCCAGCGGCAATGCCCCGACCGGTTCGGCCATGTGGCTGAAAGTGCTCGGCGCTGCTGCGCTGTGGGTCTCGCTGTACGGCACCATGATTCTCAACTTCTGTGACTTCACGCGCAATTGCCCGGACCGGCGCACCATCAGCGTAGGCAACTTCTGGGGCCTGCCGGTGAACATGCTTGGCTTTGCCCTGATTGCGGTGGTACTGGCCGGTGCGCAGTTCAGCATCGATGGCAAGCTGGTGCAGAGCCCGACCGAAATCGTTGCGGCCATCCCCAACACCGCCGGCCTGGTATTGGCTTGCCTGGCTTTCCTGATCGTGACCGTGGCAGTGAACATCATGGCCAACTTCGTCGCCCCGGCCTACGTGCTGACCAACCTGGCACCCAACCTGCTGAATTTCCGCCGCGCAGGCCTGCTCAGTGCCGCCATTGCGGTCGTGATCCTGCCCTGGCACCTCTACAACAGCCCCTCAGTGATCGTGTACTTCCTCGGTGGCCTGGGCGCCCTGCTCGGCCCGCTGTACGGCATCATCGTCACCGACTACTACCTGGTACGCCGCAGCCGGGTGAACCTGCCGCAGCTCTACAGCGAAAGCAGGCAGGCGGCCTACCACTACAGCGGCGGCGTCAACCTGCGTGCCGTTGCGGCATTCGTGCCGGCGGCACTGATCGCCATCGTGCTGGCGCTGGTCCCAGCCTTCGAGACCTTGTCGCAGTTCTCCTGGTTCTTCGGCGCCGGCCTGGGTGGGCTGATCCACTACGCCCTCGCCAACCGCAACGCCAGCTACCTCGCGGTGAGCGGCGAGAGCATTGCGGTGGATAGCGCGCATCACTGACCGGGGCACGATCAGCCGACTGATGAGGGCCAAGTGATGCTGGCCCTTAGCCCGCACGGATGCACGCGTGTAAAGAGGTCTGCACCTCCACTGCGCGACCCCTGGCACCTTCCCGGCGCGCATGCCCCACGACCCGCCTGACCCGCAGGGCCACCCGCGTAACCGCGCCAAACGACACCACCCTACTCCCGGGCTTTGGTTGCCCGCTGCCGGCCGGCCATTTGCAGGCAACTATTTTTCTGTCCACGTGCATCCAGTACGCCCCGTGGTGGGTATTGCTGATGGGTGGACCATGACCGCCCAGCCAAATGACCTGTCAGGAGCATTACCCATGAGCCATACATACTCCGCTTGCCTGCTCGCCTGCAGCCTTGCCCTGGCGCTGCAGACCGCCCACGCGCAAACCGCCGTGCCCACTGCCGTCCAGGTGCCCGAGGGGCATCGCGTTATGCTGGAGACCGTCGGGGTCGGCGAGATCACCTATGAGTGCCGCGACAAAGCCGATGCGGCCGGCCAGACCGAATGGACCTTCGTTGGGCCCAAGGCCGTGCTCAATGACCGTAGCGGCAAACAAGTGGGCGACTACTTTGGTCCTCCCGCCACCTGGCAAGCGAAGGATGGCTCGAAAGTCACCGGCAACCAGTTGGCGCTGGCCCCGGCAGACAAAGGCGCCATTCCTTATCAACTGGTCAAGGCCAACCCGGCCGAAGGTAAAGGCGCCATGCAAGGGGTCAGCTACATCCAGCGCCTGGCCACCCGCGGCGGCGTGGCCCCTACCAGCGACTGCACGGCCCAGAACAAGGGGGCCAGGCAGGTCGTCCAGTACCAGGCCGACTATGTGTTCTGGACAGCCAGGTAACGCGCGCCGGCGCCAACATCCAGCAGCGGATGATCTAAGCTCGATGGCAAGCCCCCGGCTGGATGGCCGGGGTACCTCGCCAGACACAAGGAAGCCGTACACCTTGAATTCGCCTGTCACCCCATTCGACTTCCACCAGTGCCTGGAGGCCTGCGCACAGGGTGACCGGCGAGCCCTGCAAGCGCTGTACGATCACGAAGGGCCACGCCTGCTGGGCGTAGCCCGGCGTATCGCGCGTGACAACGCCACGGCCGAAGACATCGTCCACGATGCGTTCATTCGCATCTGGACTGGCGCTGCCAGCTACGACCCCGCGCGCGGCTCGGCCCGCGGCTGGATCTACAGCATCACACGCCATCTGGCATTGAATTCGATACGCGATACCCGGCGCGAAACTGTGCTGGACGATGCCGACATGGCTGCCGTGCCCACCTTGCCGGGCAGGCTGGATGACCTGGCCCTGTGGTCAGGCTCGGCAAAGATTTACCGTTGCCTCGAACAATTGCAGCCCGGCCCGCAGCACTGCATCCTGCATGCTTACGTGGACGGCTGCAGCCACGCCGAAATCGCCACTCTGCTGGGCGCCCCCCTTGGCACCGTCAAAGCTTGGATCAAGCGCAGCCTGAAAGCACTGCGGGAGTGCCTGGAATGAAGCCGGAGACTGACGAAGCGCTGGACACCCTCGCCGGCGAGTTCGTATTGGGCACATTGCCGCCGGAGCAACACACGGCAGTGGCTGAGCGCCTGCGTACCGACTCAGCCCTGCGCGCCGCTGTGGATGCCTGGGAGTCGCGCCTGCTGGAACTGGCCGCGCTGGCCGCGCCGCAGCCACCGAGCCTGCGCCTGTGGGGCCGTATTCAGCGCAGCCTGAACGAGCTGGCGCACCCGGCCAGCGAGCGGCGAGCCAAGTGGTGGCAACGCCTGGGCCTGTGGCAAGCAACCACGGCCGCCGGGTTGGCGGCCAGTGTAGTGCTGGCGTTCACCTTGCTGACAACGCCCCCACCCGCGACGCAATTCGTGGTGGTGCTGGTGGCACCGAGCAGCCAGGCCCCGGGTTGGGTGGTGCAGACCAGCGACAGCCGCACCATCGAGCTTCTCCCGCTCGGTAAGGATGCGCTCCCTGAAGGCATGGCCTTGCAGTTCTGGACCAAGGGTCCGCAGTGGGGGGCGCCAGTATCCCTGGGCCTGGTCAAACCCGGCGAACCCTACCGGGTCCCCCTGCAGAGCCTGCCACCGCTGGAAGCCGACCAGTTGTTCGAGCTGACACTGGAGAAAGCCGGCGGCTCGCCTACCGGCCTGCCAACGGGGCCGGTCAAGTTCATAGGCCGGGCGGTGAAAGTGATTTGACCCGTTTGCGTGCCGGCCGGGGAGAAACAGAGACGGGCGTACGCCACAGAAAGCCTGGGAATCATGGGCCGTAGCTAGTCTAATGATGGCCCTTGCTCAATTGCCGTAGCCGGCAGAGCTGGCCGGCCCAGGTAAGCGCAAGTGATACCCCCAACCAACCGCAGTCTCATGAAAAGGAACTCGCGCAAATGGAAGTACGTTGCACCTCACTGGAAGAAGTCCGCCAAGGGATCGATGCAATTGACCGCAGCCTGGTTTCGCTTCTCGCCCAACGTGGCCGACTCGTGACGCAAGCGGCCGCCTTCAAGAAGACGACCGATGACGTGCGTGCGCCTGCGCGGGTCGAGCAGGTGATAACGAAGGTTCGCGAAATGGCGGAGCAAACCGGTGCTTCAGCCGAGGTGGTGGAGCAGGTTTACCGGGCGATGATCGCGGCCTTCATCAATGAAGAACTGACCACCCACGCTAAGCTGGCCACTGCACCTTCGGGGGATTGAAGAGGCATGCATGGCGGCCGATGATCAGTCACCGGTTCGAGGCCAGAGCACGGCCTGCGCCACGATCACATCGCTGCCATTGAAGGTGACGGCAGGTGCGCCATGTAACTGGTACCCCATTTCCAAGGCCTCGCTGACCCGCCGGCAGAAGGCGGCGTTGTCGGGGCCGGTCAGCACTCGGTAGATGGGCAGATCATTGGGTGGTTGGCTCATCGCTTTCTTCCTTGGTTCACGCGGGGCGCGTTGTGGCTGTTGATCCTGCTGGTGAGTCGGTAACCGTTGCATCGATCATCGGTGCTCTACTGTATGCGGGCCAACAGGGCTTGGCTACCGGTGGATCGCGCCAGCGTTTTAGCCTTCCTGGTCGAGGCGCGTTTCCGGGGCAGCCCCCCGATAGCCCTCGCCTCTTTCAACTCGGCGTACCGTCGCTTCGCCCAGGCCACCGCGACGTGTTTGCAGGCGAACACCCGGCTCTCTTGGTAGACTGTCGCCTTGTCGCGATCAGTGCGGAACTGGACGGGGTAGCGGGTGCTGCCATCGACCCTTTTCCACGATTGGTACATGTCGTATGTCGGTTGGTACTTTGTATCAAACGCCTGGGTAAAAACGCCTCGAACCCCCGAAACCGGTACAGAACACGTTGAACGAAATGACTGCAACATCAGGCTCCCAGCCACAAACCACGCGCCCTGAGCCGTCACGCCGCTTCAGCGTTGCCCCCATGATGGATTGGACAGACCGCCATTGCCGCTTCTTCCTGCGCCTGCTGTCCAAGCAAACCTTGCTCTACACCGAAATGGTCACCACCGGCGCCCTGCTGCACAACGACGCCGACCGTTTCCTGCGCCATGACGTTTCCGAGCATCCGCTGGCCCTGCAGCTGGGCGGCAGCGTGCCTGCCGACCTGGCGGCCAGTGCCCGCCTTGCCGAGCAAGCCGGCTACGACGAGGTCAACCTCAATGTCGGCTGCCCGAGCGACCGGGTGCAGAACAACATGATCGGTGCCTGCCTGATGGCCCACCCGGCGCTGGTGGCCGATTGCGTGAAGGCCATGCGCGATGCGGTAGCCACCCCGGTGACGGTCAAGCACCGCATCGGCATCAATGGGCGCGACAGCTACGCCGAGCTGTGCGACTTCGTTGGCCAAGTACGCGAGGCGGGCTGCCGCAGCTTTACCGTGCATGCGCGCATCGCGATTCTGGAAGGGCTTTCGCCGAAGGAAAACCGCGAGATTCCACCGCTGCGCTACGACGTGGCAGCACAACTGAAGGCCGACTTCCCGGACCTGGAGATTGTGCTCAACGGCGGAATCAAAACCCTCGGCGAGTGCCAGGTGCACCTGCAAACCTTCGACGGGGTGATGCTGGGGCGTGAGGCCTATCACAACCCGTACCTGCTGGCGGAGGTTGATCAGCAACTGTTCGGCAGCGAAGCTGCCGTGATCAGCCGCAGCGAGGCGTTGGCGCAGCTACGGCCGTACATCGTGGCGCACATGGAAAGTGGTGGCGCGATGCACCATGTTACCCGGCACATTCTGGGGCTGGCCCAGGGGTTCAAGGGCGCCCGGCGCTTCCGTCAGCTGCTGTCGGCGGATATTCACAAGGCGGCGCAGCCGCTGGCCGTGTTCGACCAGGCAGTGGAGCTGCTTCAGGGGCGCTGATGCGCTGTGTAGCGACAGCGGGTGCAGATGACGCCAGCACGCGCGGTGGTGTGCGGAACCTCGGGGTGGCGCCGGACTCGAATATCATCTTCACACCACCTTTCGTGGCAGGCCCGCGCCTACCGGCCCTTGAGCGGCCGTCGGGGCTCGGGTAATGTCGAGTCATTGCACAGGACAGAGCACGCCCATGACCTCCAAGCTGGAACAACTCAAGCAGTTCACCACCGTGGTCGCCGATACCGGAGACCTGGACGCCATCACCCGCCTGAAACCGGTCGATGCCACCACCAACCCGTCGCTGCTGCTCAAAGCCGCTGCCATCACCGGTTACGCGGACCTGCTCAAGCAGGTCAAGGCAGATGCCAAGGGCAATGTCGACCTGGCCTGCGACAAATTTGCCGTGGCCGTGGGCTCGGGCATCCTCAAGGTCATTCCCGGGCGCATCTCCACCGAAGTGGATGCCCGCCTGTCATTCGACGAACCGGCCCTGCTGGCCAAGGCCCGGGCGTTGATCGACCTGTATGAAAAAGCCGGCGTCGGCCGTGACCGCGTGCTGATCAAACTGGCCTCGACCTGGGAAGGCATTCGCGCTGCCGAGAAGCTGGAAAAGGAAGGTATCCAGACCAACCTTACCCTGCTGTTCTCGTTCGCCCAGGCCCAGGCCTGTGCGGATGCCGGGGTGTTCCTGATTTCGCCGTTCGTGGGCCGGATCTACGACTGGTACAAGAAAAGCACCGGCCAGGACTACGTGGGCGCCGAAGACCCGGGTGTGCAATCGGTCACGCGCATCTACAACTACTACAAGGCCAATGGCTACGACACCGTCGTCATGGGTGCCAGCTTCCGCAACATCGGCCAGATCGAACAACTGGCGGGCTGCGATCGCCTGACCATCAGCCCTGACCTGCTCGACCAGTTGAGCAGCGACCAGGGTGAGTTGCCGCGCATGCTCAAGCCCGGCACTGCTGGCGAAGCCAAGCAGGTGCTGAACGAAAGCCAGTTCCGCTGGGCAATGAACGAAGATGCCATGGCCACCGAGAAACTGGCCGAGGGCATCCGCCAGTTTGCCCGGGACCAGGAAAAGCTGGAAAAACTGATGGCTGAAAACGCCTGAGTAGTTTCGGCCTTGCCAGGCGGGCGTAAAGTGCCAAGCACCTTGCGCCCCATACCCTTCCCGAGCTGTTGATGACCGCCCCTACACTGCTGCCCCTCGTACTGGCCGGCCCGGTCCTGCGGCGCCTGGAACCCCAGCGCCTTGCTATCTGGCTGGTCGCCACCGAACCGCTGCACGCGCAATTCGTCTGCCACGCCAGCGAGGCCCAGGTCGACTGCCAGGTGATAGCCGTAGGCAAGCACGCCTTCATTCACCTGCTGGATATCCATTTCAGCGATGCGCTGCCCTGCAACCAGTTGCTGGACTATGACCTGCTGATCAATGGCAAGGGCATCGCCGATTGGGCACCTCACCTGCTCTACCCCGGCAACCAGCGCCCCAACCTGGTGTTGCGCGAGCGCCTCGACCACCTGTTGCATGGCTCCTGCCGCAAACCGCACCACCCTGCGGCCGACGGCCTGCTGTGCGCCGACCGCCTGCTGCAGGCTTGCACAACCCCGCAAGACCGCCCCGCCGTGCTGCTGATGACCGGCGACCAGGTGTATGCCGACGACGTGGCCGGGCCGATGCTGCGTGCCATCCACAGCCTGATCGCGCGCCTGGGCCTGTTCGACGAGCAACTTGAAGGTGCGGTGGTCACCGACAGCCAGGCGCTGTACCAGCACCCGGCCAGTTACTATCACCGCGCAGACCTGTTGCCAGCACAGAAGCTCAACGAAACCCTGCGCGAGCGGTTCTTCGGTGGCAAGCGCAAACCGATCTTCTCTTCCAGCAACGCTGACAACCACCTGGTGACCTTCGCCGAAGTCATGGCCATGTACCTGCTGGTGTGGTCACCCGTGCCGTGGCAGCTGGTCGACCTGGCCATGCCAGCCGGGCTCAGCGACCAGCACCAGGCCCGTTACCAGCACGAGCTGCCGCTGGTCCGCGGGTTTGCCGACAACCTTGGCCAAGTGGCCAGGGCCATGGCCCACCTGCCCTGCCTGATGATCTTCGACGACCACGACATCACCGACGACTGGAACCTGTCGGCACAATGGGAGCAGACCGCCTACGGCCACCCGTTTTCACGGCGGATCATCGGCAATGCCCTGCTCGGCTACCTGTTGTGCCAGGCCTGGGGCAATGCCCCGGACACCTGCAAGCCGCTGCTCGGCCAGTGCCAGGCACTGACCGGCGACAACCAGGATGCAGTGATCGGTGAGCTGCTGCGCTTTCAGGGCTGGCAGTTCAGCCTGCCTACCGAGCCGCCCTTGCTGGTGCTGGACACCCGTACCCGCCGCTGGCGTAGCGAAAGCAACCTGGCCAGGCCATCCGGCCTGCTGGACTGGGAAGCGTTGAGTGAACTGCAGCAGGCGCTGCTCGATCACCCATCGGCAGTCATCGTTTCACCGGCGCCGATTTTCGGCGTGAAACTGATCGAGACGGTGCAGAAGGTCTTCAGCTGGCTGGGCTACCCCTTGCTGGTCGACGCCGAAAACTGGATGGCCCACCGCGGGGCGGCACAGGTCATCCTCAACATATTCCGCCACTCGCGCACACCCGGGCACTACGTGGTGCTGTCGGGCGATGTGCACTATTCATTCGTCTACGAAGTGCTGATTCGCCACCGCCAACGCAGCCCGCACTTGTGGCAAGTGACCAGCAGCGGCATCAAGAACGAGTTCCCCCGGCGCCTGCTGGACGTGCTGGACCGACTCAACCGCTGGCTGTACTCGCCGCGCTCGCCGCTTAACTGGTTTACCAAACGCCGGGAAATGGAGGTCGTGCCACGCACGCCCAGTCACAGCAAGGCCGGGGAACGGCTGTGGAACGGCGCAGGGCTGGGGCAGGTGTTTTTTGATCAGCAAGGGCGGCCGGTGCGCGTGTATCAGCTGGATGCGGGTGGCGGGCAGGCAACCGAGTTTATCGGAGCCCCGTAGCCAGGCGGAGTGTGGCCAGCGCGTGGGTCAGGCTCTTGCGAAGTGGCGCCGCTACGACCGCGCACGCCGCTCAAGGCACAGTGCCTAGCTGCGCTCCAGCGCATTCACCAGGTCATGGAACGCTTCGCGGTTGGAGTCATTCAGGCCCATGAGGATCTTGTGCGCCTCCAGCACCTTGGAACGCACCACGTCTTCGTTCTGGTCCTGCGACGGCAGGTCGGTCAGGCACTCGGGGCAGGGAATCGGCCGATCGACGATGTTGAACACCTGATCGAAGCCCATCGATTGCAGCAGCCGGGAGATGTCCGGATTGGTGGTCACCACCGTTGGCAGCAGGCCTACCTTCTGCCGCGACAGAATCGACAGCTTGGCCAGCAGGCCCAAGGTGGTGCTGTCGATGCTCTCGGTTTCGGTCAGGTCGATGACAATGGCCGAGAAGTTCAGCGCCGTGAAAATCTTCTCGATCGTTGCATCCAGCGCCGAACACAAGGTCAGGCGCACTTCACCGACAAATTTCAGTACAAAGGTACCGCTCTGCTCGGCGAACTGGATTCTACCGGTACTCATTGAAGGTTCCTGCTTAACACCAATAGGGCGATATCATCCGGCATCTCCCCAAGCGTAGCCAATCCAAAACGTTGACGCAGCCCATCCAGGCTACCACCTGCTGCCTTGACGATCTCCGGCAAGGCGGCTTCTTTATCTTTGAGCGTATCACCCGGCAAAAGGTCCAGAATGCCATCGGACATGAGGCTGATGCTGAATTGTGGCGGCAGCTCCACGACCAGGTCCTGGTAAGTGGCCTCGTCAAACAGCCCCACCGGCAGGCCACGGCCTTCCAGGTAGCGGGCGTTGCCTGGGGTGTATAGCACCGGCAGCGGCAAGTGGCCGCCAACGGCGTAGGTCAGCAGGCCCGAATCCTCGTCTATCACGCCACCTACCATGGTCACGTGCTTGCCCAGCTTGCTGTTGATCAGGCCGCGGTTGATGTGGCTGAGCACTTCCGATGGCTTGAACTCACGCATCTTGTTGCGCTTGAGTTCGAACATGAGGCGTGTGGTCATGAATTTCAACAGCACGGTGACAAAGGCCGACGACGCGCCATGCCCTGAAACATCGGCAAGGTAAAAGGCGATACGCCGGTCATCGACGCGGAAGTAGTCGACGAAATCACCCGACAGGTACAGCGACGGGATGATCTGATGCTCGAAGGCGAACTCGCCGGCACCCCACGGGCTTTCCGGCAGCATGTTCATCTGCACCTGGCGGCCGGCGGTCTGGTCTTCCTGCAGCAGGTGCAGGCTGGCCTCCAGTTCGCGGTTGGCGGCTTCGAGCTTGTCGCGGTAGCGCTGGTTTTCCAGCACCAGGCGCGAGCGGTCGAGGGCGCGGCGCACCGAGTGCTCCAGTACGGCCAGGTCTTCCAGCGGCTTGATCAGATAGTCGGCAGCCCCCAGGCGCAGCGCCTCCACCGCATCACTCATGACGCCGGCACCGGACACCACGATCACCGGCACCTGCGGCGCACGCTCGCTGACCTGGCGGATCAGTTCGAGCCCGCCCATCTGCGGCATGCGCAGGTCGCAGATCACGAGGTCGGGCTGGTGCTCTTCGAAGACCTGAAGCCCCTGCTGGCCATTACCGGCCTGGAGCACGCTGAAACCACTGTCTTCAAGATACGCGGCGAGGCTCGCACGGACCACGTCGTCGTCATCGATGATCAGCAGCGTTGCACTGGTATTCTGCATGTGGGCGAACGGCGCCGATTTAGGTTGGTGCAGCGGTGTCGGCAAGGCAGACGGCCAGCTACGGGAATTCTTTGTGGTCATACTCTACTTGAGTTGTAGGACAAGAACACCTGCCCGGCAACTGTCGGCAACTGTGAGAGCAACCTTGTAAGGCGCAGACGGTACTCCCATCCGCCAGGGGTTTCAAGCATGCGTGGGTCGACCTCATCGCTCTTTACAGGGCAAATCGCCGGGAGTTATAAGAAAGTCGACCAGCGCAACCCGATGGGAAGGATGCAGCATGCCCCACACGCCCTCCAGCCACAGCGAGAAACGCGATTTCATCCGCATGCGCATCGACGCCGAAGTGAGCCTGTTGCACGAAGGCCAGGTCATCGCCGCGCGCTGCCTGGACCTGTCCAGCGGCGGCATGCAGGTGCAGGCGCCAGAGCATTTTCAGGTAGGTCAGCAGCTCGAAGTGCGGATCGACTCCGACCACCCGGCCTTGAAGGGGCTGCACGCCAGCACCGAGGTGGTGTGGATCGCCGACCAGCCAGACGGCCAGCAGAAGTTCGGCCTGAAGATTCTGGCAATGCATTGAAGCGGCGCCCGAAGCCAGCAGGGGCGGCCTAGCGCGGGCGCCCCTGCACAGCGTGAACGGTCAGAAGTCGTCTTCGACTTCGCCATCCTTGACCTTGAACTCGCGGTTCTGCAAGTAGGCATTACGAATGAAGATGTACTTGTCGCCTTGCATCAGCTTCTCGGCCGACAACAGGCTGGCGCGGGTGTCGATCACGTCCAGGGCGAAGATCGAGTTGCGGGTCGGCACGTGGTCTATGTACCGGTAAGGCTTGGTATAGGTGTCCGGGTACCTGGCCACGCCATCACGCACGGTGCTCGGGCCCAGCAGCGGGATGACCACGTACGGGCCACTCGGCACGCCCCAGTAGCCCAGGGTTTGGCCGAAGTCTTCGTCACTGCGCTGCAGGCCCATCTTGGTGCCCACATCGAAGAACCCACCCAGGCCAAAGGTGGTGTTGACGATCAGCCGCGCAGTGTCCACGCCGGCTGCGTGGGGCTTGAGCTGAAGGATGTTGTTGGCCAGGTTGGTCACATCGCCCAGGTTACGGAAGATGTTGTGGATACCGTCTTCGAGAAACTGCGGGGTAACGGCCTCATAGCCCTTGGCCAATGGCTTGAGGGCATAGGTGTCGACCGTATCGTTGAAACGGAAGATCGGGCGGTTGACCGCTTCCCAGGGATCTTCCTCGGTGGCCGCCTGGGTGGCGGCCACGGGCGCCAGCAGCATGCCGGCACAGACACAGGCCTGGGTGACTCGATCGATCACACTGGCACCGATCCTACGCATAGATGTCTCTCCATCGGGTTTCTCGACCGCCAGCGCACGGGTCGCGTGACGTTAAGGCGGCAGTATAGAGGCTTACGGGCTGTTAGACAGCTTTACACATTTTTGCTCAATATTTTGTGAACAACTGTTGCACCAGCCCCCGCTGTCACAGGGCGGTAACAATCAGCCAATAGCCTGCGGTGTATTTGGGGACGCCGCCATGCACGCTACACCCGCCCTCACCGCTGTGCTGTTCGGCCTGCGCGGTTGCCTGGTACAGAGTGCCAACGGCGCACCCGCACCGGCCCCCGGCGCGCTGGCCATCCTCGCCACCCTGCATCAGCGCCACGTCCCCTGTATCTGGCTGGATGAGATCGCCGACCCGCCGAGCCAGCGCATGGCCCAGGTGCTGCCTGACTGGCTCCCGGGGCTTACGGTGACCGACCCGGGCTTGCCAGCACCCAATGCCTGCTGGCAAGCACTGATGCAGCTGGGCAGCCAACACCTGGCGGGCTGTGTACTGGTCAGCGGCGACCCGCGGTTGCTGCAGGCGGGGCTCAACGCCGGGCTGTGGACGATCGGCCTGGCTGCCTGCAGCCCACTGTGCGAACCCGGTTCCGCCCGATGGCAAGCGCTACCCCCTGCGGAGCAGGACCTGGCGCGCGGCAAGGCGACCCTGGCGTTGTTCAGCCTGGGCGTGCATTCGGTGATCGACCACCTGGAAGCGCTGGATACCTGCCTGCACGACATCGCGCAGCGCCGGGCCAAAGGTGAAAAACCCTGATACAGCCATGTTGACGCGGATCATGCAAAGCGCCGGCAGGTGGATTACGCTGAAAGCAGGCCAGAACCTTTGCCGCTTCGCTGAGGTCCATGGCTAGCCAAGCCATTGATGGAGAAAAGCCAATGCCTGCCCGCGAATTGCAAGAGCGCCTGAACACCTTGCGCGAGCAACTGGACCGTAACGTACCGCTCTCGGAAGAAGAGCTGGCCGCACTGCACGAAGAAGCGCGCCAGATCGAGGCACAGCTGAAACTGGAGGAAGCCACCCCGGACAACAACCTGGTGGACGGCGTGAACCTGGCGATCGAACGCTTCGAGGCCGAACACCCCGACCTTACCGCCACCCTGCGCAGCATTGCCAACTCGTTGCACAGCATGGGGATCTGACACCACGAAGGGGTGCATTGCACCCCTCCTGCGTTCCCAGCCCTTACTGGCGAACCAGCCGCTGGTTATCCGGGCTGATAGCATCGGTACTGCGGTACGGGTTGATATCCAGCCCCCCGCGGCGCACATACCGTGCATACACGGTCAGGTGCTCCGGCTGCAGCAAGTGCTTCAAGTCCAGGTAGATGCGCTCCACACACTGCTCGTGGAAGTCGGCATGCTGGCGGAAGCTGATCAGGTAGGTCAGCAAGCTGGCGTGGTCAAGCGCCCTGCCCTTGTACTCGACGACCACGCTACCCCAATCCGGCTGCCCGGTAACCGGGCAGTTGGACTTGAGCAGGTGGCTGTGTACGGTTTCTTCAACCACCCGCTCAGGGCTGCAGCGCAACAGCTCTGGCTGCGGCTGTGCGTAGTTGCTGATGGCAACGTCCAACGCATCGATGCACAGGCCGGGCAACGCCACCACCCCCTGGGCCTCGACCTCTGCCAACGTGCGCACCTTCACCCCAACCGGCTTGCCCGCTGCTGCCGACAGGTCCTTCGCCAGGCATGCCTGCAGCTCGTCGAGGGTGGCGAAGACTGTCTGGTTCAGCGAGTTGAGGTACAGCTTGAACGACTTGGACTCGATGATGTTGGGCGAATCGGCCGGAATGGCGAACTCACCAATCGCCACCACGGGCTTGCCAGAAGGCAGCAGCCAGCTCAGCTCAAAGCAGTTCCAGTAATCCACACCGTGCCAAGGCAAGGTCTGGGCGGTAACACCCAGCTCGGCCCACTTGGCCGTACGCGGGATCGGGAACAGTTGCTCCGGGGAGTAGGTAGCGACGTATTCGCTGGCTTTGCCCAGCGGGGAGTGTTCGGCAGCGGGATGCATGTAAACTGACCTGGAGGTTCGGAATTGCCCCTAGTCTACCGGTTTTGCACCCCGCCTTGCAGGCCCCGTCACTCGATGGTCAGTGCCCCGACCATACCGGCCTGGTAGTGCCCCGGCACATTACAGGCGAACTCGATAGGCGCCGACTTGCGGAAGGTCCAGGTCAGTTCGGCGCGCTGGCCAGGCATCACCAGCACCGTGTTGCCGCCGCCGTGCGCGTGCCCACCGCCGTGATCGTTCATCTGTTCATGGCCCATCATTTGCCCAGGGGCCATCGCCTGGCCATGGTCCATGCCCTGGTGGTTCATGCCCTCATTGAACAACTTGCCTTGCATGGCAAGCATTTCTTTCTGGTGTTCGGCGTGCATGGCCTTGTCGCCCAGGTTGAATTCGTGTGGCAGCTTGCCTTCATTCACGAGCACGAAACGTACGGTTTCGCCAGCTTTTACCTGCAGGCTCTTGGGCTCGAAGGCGATGTCCTTGAGTACCACCTCTACAGTGCGGGTGGCCTTGGCCGCCGGGGCTGGCTCGCCGAAGGCAAAGGTGCCGGCCTGGCCGGCTAGGGCCGGCAGGCTGGCCATGGCAAGGGTGGCGGCGAGGAACAGGCGTTTCATGATGACTCCGGGAATACACGACAGGGTGCAGCCACATTAGTCACCGGTGACTGGCAACTGGCTGACAGCAAGATTACAACTTTGTCAGGTTGGGCATGCAGACACATCGTCACGTATCATTTCAGCCACCCCTGCGGCTTACGCACGGAGCGCGCCCGTTTCCAGCGCCACCGCAAGCCAGCTGAAACCTTGGTACCCCTATGAAACTGCTGATCGTCGAAGACCAGGCCCGTACCGGCCAGTACTTGCGCCAGGGCCTGAACGAGGCCGGCTTCGCCACCGAACTGGCCAGCGACGGGGAGACCGGCCAGTTCCTGGCCCTGAGCGGCGACCACGACCTGCTGATCCTGGATGTGATGCTGCCCGGTCGCGACGGTTGGCAGATCCTGCAGGCCGTGCGTCAGGCCGGTCGGGATACGCCTGTGCTGTTCCTGACCGCGCGCGATGCCGTCGAGGACCGGGTACATGGCCTGGAGCTGGGGGCAGACGATTACCTGGTCAAACCGTTCGCCTTTTCCGAACTGCTGGCGCGGGTACGCAGCCTGCTGCGCCGTGGCGCCAGCCCGAGCCAGGACACCACCCTGAGCCTGGCCGACCTGCGCCTGGACCTGATCCGCCGCCGCGCCGAACGCGCAGGCAGCCGTATCGACCTGACCGCCAAGGAATTTTCCCTGCTGGAACTGTTGCTGCGCCGGCAGGGCGAGGTGCTGCCCAAGTCGCTGATTGCCTCACAGGTGTGGGACATGAACTTCGACAGCGACACCAATGTGATCGAAGTGGCAATCCGCCGCCTGCGCCTGAAAATCGACGACCCGCACCCCAACAAGCTGATCCACACCGTGCGCGGCATGGGCTATGTACTCGAAGTGCGGCCAGCGTGATGCGCCGGGTATCCCTGGGTAGCCGCCTGGCGCTGCTGTTCGCCGCCTGCACCGCCGCCGTTTCGCTGGGCGCCGGCCTGTTGTTCAACCGGGCCAGTGAGCAGCACTTCATCGAACTGGATCAACAACTACTCGCCTCACGGCTGTCGCTGCTGCGCACGCAACTGGACGGCATCACTACCGCCGAAGCGCTGAAGGCGCGCCTGCCCGCCCTGCGCGAAGCGCTGAGCCATCAAGCCGACCTGGCCTTGCGCATCAGCGGCGCCGACGGCACTCCCTGGTTCGCCAGCCGCAGCGGCCTGCCGCCGGCAGTGCTGCCGACCGGGCTGGGCACCCAGCATGCCCAAGGGGCGGACTACCGCAGCCTGACCGCGCCCTTGGCGCCGGGCAGCAACGCATCGGCCCAACTGGCGTTGTACCTTGATATCACGCACCACCAGCATTTCCTGCAAGGCATGCAGCGCCTGATCTGGCTGACTGTCGGCCTGTCGGCGCTGGCCACCGCGCTGTTGGGCGCCTGGGCGGCCCGCAGCGGTCTGCGGCCGTTGCGGCAAATGGGCCAGGTGGCCGCTGGCGTGTCGGCTCGCTCGCTCACCACCCGCCTGCCAGTGGCCCAGATGCCCGTAGAACTGGCCGAACTGGCCAGCACCATGAACGCCATGCTGCAGCGCTTGGACGATGCGTTCCAGCGCCTGTCGGCGTTCTCCGCCGACATCGCCCACGAGCTTCGCACACCGCTGTCCAACCTGCTGACCCACACCCAGGTCACCCTCACCCGCCCGCGCAGCCTGGAAGAATACCGCGAGGCCCTGCATGGCAACCTGGAGGAGCTGCAATGGATGGCGCAGATGATCAATGACATGCTGTTCCTCGCCAAGGCCGACCATGGGCTGCTGGTGCCTGGGCAAGCGCCACTGGCACTGCATGAGGAAGTGGATGCGCTGCTGGAATACTACGCACCGCTGGCCGAAGACGGCGACGTGCAGATGCTGCGCGAAGGTGAGGCCATGCTGCACGGCGACCGGCACATGCTGCGCCGGGCCCTGTCCAACCTGCTGGATAACGCGCTGCGCTTTACCCCGGCAGGCGGGCAGATACGGGTGGCCCTGGCAGCGGGGCCCAGCATCAGCGTGGCCAATACCGGCGCAGCCATCGAGCCCGCGGCCCTGCCACGGCTGTTCGACCGCTTCTACCGGGTAGACCCGGCACGGCGTGAAGGCAGTAGCGAGCATGCCGGCCTGGGGCTGGCGATTACCCGGTCGATCGTGCAGGCCCATGGCGGCTGCATTCGCGCGGAGTGCGCGCAGGGGTGGACGCGCTTCGTGATCGAATTCACTGAAGGCCGGTGAAACAGGCTGCCTTGCAGCCCGCTGCGCAAGCCTTCAGCTGTGGCTCAAACCGCCAGGCCAATGGCCGGCTGCACCTGCGAAGCCCGGTAAGCCGGGTAGATGGTTGCCAGGAAGCTCATCACCAGGCCGGCGGTGCAGATCATCAACACATCGCTCCCCTCCAGTTGCGACGGCAAACTGCTGACGAAGTACACATCCGAGGTGAAGATGTGCTGCCCGCTCACCCGCTCCAGCCAGCCGACGATCTGGCTGACGTTCAGCGCGGCAATCACGCCCAGCACCCCGCCAATCAGGGTGCCGACAATACCGATCAGGCTGCCCTGGACCATGAACGTACCCATGATCTGCGCTGGCGTGGCGCCCAGGGTGCGCAAAATGGCGATGTCCGGGCCTTTGTCGTTCACCACCATCACCAGGGTGGCGATGATGTTGAACGCCGCCACTGCAATGATCATCATCAGCAACAGGCCGATCATGGTCTTTTCCATCTTCATCGCACTGAACAGGCTGCCCTGGGTGTGCGACCAGTCATCGGCACGGTAGGCATCGCCCAGCCCGGCGGCGATGGCCTTGGACACCTGCGGCGCGGCGTACAGGTCGTGCAGCTTCAGGCGCACGCCTTGCACCTGGCCCGGCGCCCAGCGCTGCATCTGGCCAGCATCGGCCATATGGATATAGGCCTGCGAGCCATCCAGTTCGGCGCCGACCTTGAAAATGCCGACCACGGTCAGGCGCTGCATGCGCGGGGTGATACCACCCGGCTCCTTGCTGATTTCCGGCACGATCAAGGTCAGCTTGTCGCCGGTATTCAGGCGGAAACGGCGGGCCGTGAGCTCACCGATGACCACGCCGAACTCACCGGGCTGCAGGTCCTGCAAGCGGCCCTGGACGATGTGCTGGCCGACGATGGAGACCTTGCTCTCCTCGGCCGGGTCGATACCGCTCACCTGAATCGGCTGCATCGCGCCCTTGTACGAGAGCATGCCTTCCATTTCGGTAATGGGCGCGGCGGCCATCACTGCCGGGTTCTGCAGCGCCGCATCGGCAACCTTGTGCCAGTCGTCCAGTGGCTGCACCCCGAGGATGGCGGCATGCGGCACCAGGCCCAGGATGCGCGAGCTCATTTCGCGCTGGAAGCCGTTCATCACCGACAGCACCACGATCATCGCCAGCACGCCCAGCGACAGGCCGATCATCGAGGTCATGGAGATGAACGAGATGAAGTGGTTGCGGCGCTTGGCTCGGGTGTAGCGCGCGCCGATGAAAATGGGCAAGGGTCTGAACATGTACGAAATCACCCAATGAAAACAGGAAAACGGGGCAACGCCTGTTGCCCCGTACAGTCGCTCAGATTGCCACCAGGTGGCCGTCGTCGAGCTTCAATACACGGTCCATCTGGCGCGCCAGGCTGAGGTCGTGCGTTACCACCAGGAACGCTGTGCGCGAAGCACTGGACAGCTCCTGCATCAACTCCTGAATGCCCTGGGCAGTATGGTGGTCGAGGTTGCCGGTAGGCTCGTCGAGCATCACCAGGCCAGGGCGGTTGACCAGGGCCCGGGCAATGGCCACACGCTGGCGCTCGCCACCCGATAGCTCGGCCGGCTTGTGGTTGAGGCGGTGGCCCAGGCCTACGCGCTTGAGCAGTGCTTCGGCCCGCTCACGGGCCTCGGGGATGGGCGTGCGGCCGATCAGCAATGGCATGCACACGTTTTCGATGGCGGTGAATTCCGGCAGCAAGTGGTGAAACTGGTAGACGAAGCCCAGCTCACGGTTGCGCAGCAGGCCGCGGGCACGCTCACCCAGCGCCGACAGCTCTTCGCCCGCCAGCCAGACGCTGCCCTGGGTGGGCCGGTCAAGGCCGCCCAACAGGTTCAGCAAGGTGCTCTTGCCAGAGCCCGAGCTGCCGACAATGGCAATGCGCTCACCGGCGTGCAGCTCCAGGTTAAGGCCGGACAGCACCTGTACCGACTCCGGGCCCTCGTCGTAGGACTTGCCCAGGTTGCGGCAACTCAGAACGGCTTTATCACTCATGCGCGACTCACTCATAACGTAGCGCCTCGGCAGGCTGGGTGCGGGCCGCACGCCAGGCCGGGTACAAGGTGGCGAAGAAACTCAGGACCAGCGCCGCGCCACAGACCATGTACACGTCCTGGGCCTGGATCTGCGATGGCAGGTAATCGATGAAATACACGTCGGCATTGAGGAACTTGTGCCCGATCAGTTTCTCGATGCCGGCGATGGCGGCACTGACATTCAATGCGGCAAGAATGCCGACCACGGCGCCGATCAGGGTACCGATCACCCCGATCACCGTGCCCTGGACCATGAAGATGAGCATGATTTGCCCGGGCGTCGCGCCGAGAGTGCGCAAGATGGCGATGTCGCCACGCTTGTCGTTGACCACCATCACCAGCGTGGAAATGATGTTGAACGCGGCCACCGCCACGATCAGCAGCAACAGCAGGCCGATCATGGCTTTTTCCATGCGGATCGCCTGGTACAGGTTACCGTGGGTACGGGTCCAGTCGCGGCTGTAGAACGCCTGGTCACCCAACTGCTGGGCGATGCTCCAAGCCACCCGCGGCGCCTGGAACAGGTCGTCGAATTTCAGGCGCAGGCCCTGTACCTGGTCGGGCTTCCAGCGGTGCAGGCGCGACAGGTCGCTGATGTTGGTCAGGCCCAAGTAGCCGTCGATCTCGCCCGCCCCAACGTGGAAGGTGCCGACCACGGTGAAGCGCTTCATGCGCGGGAACATGCCGGCCGGGGTCACGCTGACCTCGGGGGCGACGAAGGTGAGCTTGTCGCCGATGGCCACACCCAGCTTGGCCGCCGCCTTGTCACCGATCATGATCCCCCACTCGCCCGGCGCCAACTGGTCCAGGCGCCCCTGCAAGACAAAGTTGTCGATGATCGACACCTCGCGCTCGCGGGCCGGGTCGATGCCATTGAGCAGCACTTTCTGCACCTTGCCATCATGGGTCAGCAGGCCTTGCATCTGGGTGAACGGCGCAACCGCCACCACCTGCGGATTCTGCTTTACTTGTTGGGCGAGGGCCTGCCAATCGGCAATGGGTTGGCCGCTCTCCAGCGTGGCATGCGGGATCATGCCCAGCACGCGGGTACGCATCTCGTGGTCGAAACCGTTCATCACCGACAGCACCACGATCATCACCACCACGCCCAGGGCGAGGCCGATCATCGAGGTCAGGGAAATGAACGAGACGAAGTGATTGCGACGTTTGGCACGGGTATAACGCGTACCGATAAATGCGAAAAGAGGTCTGAACATGTCGGGGCTTGTTCGGATGAAAGGGAACGTCCTTGTGGCGAGGCGCCTACGGCGGCTTTACACTCGGACCACCGCCGCTACCTTGGGTTCGCCATGACGACATTAGACGAAGAAGATCGCCGCGAATACTACCGCATCGACGATCGGATCGCACTTCAAATAAGCCCCCTAAGCGCGGCCGAAGCCCTTGACCCAGATGTATTGCAAGATGATTCCCCACTGTTCAACCTGCTCAGCGAGCTGCACCTGTCGGACTTCGAGGCGCAGCACCTGCTGCGCCAGCTGAGCGACAAGGACCGCACCCTGGCCGCCTTCCTGCGCGCGCAGAACAAACGCCTCGACCTGCTCAGTGCAGTGGTTGCCCAGACCCTGCTCGGCGAAGTGGGGCAACCCCAGCCAGTGGTCATTTCCGAAGGCGGTATCGAGTTTACCCAGCACAACCCGCTTGCCCCCGGCACCCGGGTCAAGGTGAAAATGGTGCTGATGCCACGTGCCCACGGCCTGCTGCTGCGCGGTAAAGTCACCCACTGCGACCAGCGCACCGGGGGCGGTTACGACGTCGGCACCGAGTTCATCGACATGACCGACGCCCAACGGCAACTGCTGGCCCGTTACATCCTGCAGCGCCAACAGCAGCAACGGCGCCAGCAACTGGAACAGAACAGCCCTGCATCCTGAACCTGTTTTCTCTGATCTGAAGGAACGAACGTGACCCTGATCTACGGCCATCGCGGCGCCAAGGGCGAAGCACCCGAAAATACCCTGACCAGCTTCCAGCAGTGCCTGGCACACGGCGTGACCCGCTGCGAACTGGACCTGCACCTGTCAGCCGACAACCAGCTGATGGTGATCCACGACGCCACCCTCAAGCGCACCACCGGCCGGCGCGGCAAGGTGGTCGAACACCCGGCCGCCGACCTGGTCAAGGTCGATGCCCGCAAGGGCGGGCCAGGCCACGTGCAGCCCTGCCCGATTCCCACGCTGGAAGAGCTGTTCCAGAAATGCCCGTTCGAGCACTGGCAACTGGAGGTGAAAAGCGCCTCGCGCACGCGCGCTGCCACCACCGTTCTGGCCATCCGCGAGCTGGCCCAGCAGTACAACTTGCTGGACAAGGTCACCATCACCTCCAGCTCGCGCGAAGTACTGGGTGCAGCCCAGGAGCTGGTGCCAGATGTGAAACGTGGGCTGGTGGCGGAGTACGCCTGGCTCGACCCGTTGAAGGTCGCCCAGAACTACGGCTGCGACTTGCTGGCCCTGAACTGGACGCTATGCACCCCCGAACGCCTGCTCAAAGCACAGGCCCAGGGTTTGCACGTGTCGGTGTGGACGGTCAACGAGCCGGCACTGATGCGCCGGCTGGCTGACTTTGGCGTGGACAGCCTGATTACAGACTTTCCCGGTTTGGCCAAGACCACCCTCGGGCAGGGTTGAAATCGGTCTCTCCGACCGGCTCAGGCCACCGGTCGGAGCCGCTCAAAAAAGCCGGTTCAGGCCGTCGTAGGCAGCTACCCGGTAGGCTTCGGCCATGGTCGGGTAGTTGAACGTGGTGTTGACGAAGTACTTCAGGTTGTTCTGCTCACCTGGCTGGTTCATGATCGCCTGGCCGATGTGGACGATCTCCGAGGCCTGGTAGCCGAAGCAGTGAACCCCCAGGATTTCCAGGGTTTCGCGGTGGAACAGGATCTTCAGCATGCCTTGCGGCTCGCCGGCAATCTGCGCCCGCGCCATGCTCTTGAAGAACGCCTTGCCCACTTCGTACGGCACCTTGGCCTGGGTCAGCTCCTGTTCGTTCTTGCCGATCGAGCTGATTTCCGGAATGGTGTAGATGCCGGTCGGCACGTCATTGACGAAGCGCCAGCTGCCGTTGTCCACGATGCTGCCAGCGGCCGAGCGGCCCTGGTCATGGGCCGCACTGGCCAGGCTTGGCCAGCCGATCACGTCACCGGCGCCGTAGATGTTCGGCACGCTGGTACGGTAGGCCTCGTCGACCTCGATCTGGCCCCGGCTGTTGACCTTGATGCCAATGTTCTCCAGGCCCAGCTTGTCGGTGTTGCCGGTACGGCCGTTGCACCACAGCAAGGCGTCGGCCTTGATCTTCTTGCCCGACTTCAGGTGCAGGATCACACCGTTGTCCAGGCCTTCGACGCGCTCATAATCTTCGTTGTGCCGCACGGTGATGTTGTTGTTGCTGAAGTGGTAGCTCAGCGCCTGGGAAATTTCCGAGTCGAGGAAGCTCAGCAACTGGCCGCGGTTGTCCACCAGCTCTACCAGCACACCCAGGCCACTGAAGATCGAAGCATATTCGCAACCGATAACGCCGGCGCCGTAAACGATCAGCTTGCGCGGGGTGTGGCTGAGGCTGAGGATAGTATCGCTGTCGTAGACGCGCGGGTGGTGGAAGTCGATGTCGGCCGGGCGGTAGGGGCGTGAACCGGTCGCAATGATGATGTGCTTGGCATTGAGCTTTTCTACCACGCCGTTCGAGCACACCACTTCCACGGTCTGCTCGTCGGCAAAACTGCCGGTACCGACGAACACGTCAACCCGGTTGCGGGCGTAGTAGCCCGTGCGCGAAGCCACCTGCTTGGCGATGACCTTCTCGGCGCTTTTCAGCACGTCCGGGAACGAAAACCAACGCGGCTCGCCAATGGCACGGAACATGGGGTTGGTGTTGAACTGCATGATCTGCCGCACCGAGTGACGCAGTGCCTTGGACGGGATGGTGCCCAGGTGGGTGCAGTTACCACCGACCTGGCGACGGTCATCGACCATCGCAACCTTGCGCCCTGCTTTGGCGGCATTCATTGCCGCGCCTTCACCGGCCGGGCCGGAACCCAGCACCACTACGTCGTAGTTGTAGACAGCCATGCGTACTCCTTCAGAACTGGCCCGCAAGCCACGGTCGCTCGCGGGACGCGATCATGCCGCCGGGGCGCCATGAGAAAATTCGGGTGCAGTCTAATCAAGCGTGAACGCCGCGCACATTAACCCTTGGTCGCGTCGTAGGCCAATTTCGCCCGCACTACATATGCTTTACCGATCCCTGGCGGCAATCATCCCTGCTTGCGCTTTCACTCGCCTTTCACCGCCTGCGCAAACGCGGGCGTAGCTCGGGAGACGCAGCCACCCCCGGCCCGAGTCACCCGAGCGGCGGCACGGTCATGCGCACCGGGCGCCGGACACGGGCATCGAAAGGGGGTGCCAATAGCGCCGGCCATTGTCCTCGAAATAGTGCCGCTCGTCATCCGAGCCCAAGTGATTTACCGGGCGTACGCACCTGCAAAGGCCGCAGCAACATGAAAAGCAGGCAAAAAAAACGGGAACCCGAAGGTTCCCGTTTCTTCATTGCCTTACCCGCGAATCAGCGTGGGAATGCAGGCGGGTTCACACCGGCCATGTCTTCCATCACGCGAACCACCTGGCAGCTGTAACCGAATTCGTTGTCGTACCACACGTACAGAACAACACGGTTGTCATTGGCGATGGTCGCTTCAGCGTCCACCACACCGGCGTGGCGCGAGCCAACGAAGTCGGTCGAAACCACTTCCTGCGAGGCAACGTAGTCGATCTGCTTGTGCAGTTCGGAGTGCATTGCGGTCTGGCGCAGGTACTCGTTGATTTCGTCGCGAGTAGTGGCCTTTTCCAGGTTCAGGTTGAGGATGGCCATCGAAACGTTCGGCGTAGGCACGCGGATGGCGTTGCCGGTCAGCTTGCCCTTGAGCACTGGCAGTGCCTTGGCAGCAGCGGTGGCGGCACCGGTTTCGGTGATGACCATGTTCAGCGGCGCGGCGCGGCCACGGCGGCTGCCCTTGTGGAAGTTGTCGATCAGGTTCTGGTCGTTGGTGAACGAGTGAACGGTTTCGACGTGGCCGTTGACGATGCCGTACTGGTCGTTGATGGCCTTGAGCACCGGCACGATGGCGTTGGTGGTGCAGGAAGCTGCCGAGATGATCTTGTCATCGGCCGTGATATCGCCATGGTTGATGCCATGCACGATGTTCTTCAGCGCGCCCTTGCCAGGTGCGGTGAGGATCACGCGGGCAGCGCCCGGGCAGGCCAGGTGCTGGCCCAGGCCGTCGGCATCACGCCATACACCGGTGTTGTCGACGATCAGCGCGTTTTCGATACCGTACTGGGTATAGTCGACTTCGCTTGGGTTCTTGGCGTAGATAACCTGGATCAGGTTGCCGTTGGCAGTGATGGTGTTGTTGGCTTCATCGATGGTGATGGTGCCATCGAACGGGCCATGCACCGAGTCACGGCGCAGCAGGCTGGCACGCTTGACCAGGTCGTTTTCGGCGCCCTTGCGCACAACGATGGCGCGCAGGCGCAGGCCGTCGCCGCCACCGGTCTTCTCGATCAGGATGCGCGCCAGCAGGCGGCCGATGCGGCCGAAGCCGTACAGCACCACGTCAGTGCCTTTGCGCGCCGAAGCGTTCTGCTGGCCAACCACGTCGGCCAGCTCTTCACGGACGAACTGCTCGGCAGTGCGGCCATTGCCTTCCTGCTTGAACTTGTTGGCCAGCTTGCCCAGGTCGACCGAAGCGGCGCCCAGTTTCAGCTCGCTCATGGCTTTGAGCAGGGGGAATGTCTCGTGGACGGACAGTTCGGTTTCGTCGGTTTGGCGATGACGCGCAAAGCGGTGCGCCTTGAGGATCGAGATAACCGAACGGTTGATCAGGCTGCGGCCATAAATCGAGCTCACCACATTGTTGTTGCGGTAGAGCTGACCGATAAGCGGGATCATCGCTTCAGCCAGGGCTTCACGATCGATCCACTCACCAAGACACTGGTCGGGCTTCTGAGTCACGGGAACCTTCCACATGTAGGGACAGAAAAAAGGGGCTACATTATGACGCCCCAACACAGAACCGGCAATGAGCGCCTGTCGCAGCGAGCCAAGCCAGCATTCATGCCCTTTGGAGCCTGACAGCCGGCACCGTCACCGGTACAATCGGTCTCTTTGCCGCAACGCTTGGAGTGCAATCTCCCGTGTCAGTTCTGCGCCTACCGCAAATGTCGGCCACGGCCGGCAAACAAACCTGGGGCAACCTGCCCGGTGCCGCCCTCAGCCTTGCCATCGCCGAGGCCGCCAGCAGCGCTGGCCGCTTCACCCTGTTATTGACGGCCGACAGCCAGGCCGCCGACCGCCTGGAACAGGAGCTGCGTTTCTTCGCACCCGACCTGCCGGTGCTGCCGTTTCCCGATTGGGAAACCCTGCCCTACGACCTGTTCTCGCCGCACCAGGACATCATCTCCCAGCGCATCGCCAGCCTTTACCGCTTGCCTGAGCTGAGCCACGGCATCCTCGTGGTGCCGGTGACCACTGCCCTGCACCGCCTGGCACCCACGCGCTTTCTGCTGGGCAGCAGCCTGGTGCTGGACGTGGGCCAGACCCTCGACGTGGAGCAGATGCGCACGCGGCTGGAAGCCACCGGCTACCGCTGCGTCGACACGGTCTATGAGCATGGCGAGTTCGCCGTGCGCGGTGCACTGATCGACCTGTTCCCCATGGGCAGCAAGCTGCCCTACCGCATCGACCTGTTCGATGACGAGATCGAGACCCTGCGTACCTTCGACCCCGAGACCCAGCGCTCGATAGACAAGGTGGATTCCGTGCGCCTGCTGCCTGCGCGCGAATTCCCCATGCAAAAGGACGAAGTGACCCGCTTCAAGGCACGCTTTCGCGAACGCTTCGACGTCGACTTCCGCCGCAGCGCGATCTTCCAGGACCTGGCCAGCGGCATCATCCCCGCCGGTATCGAGTACTACCTGCCCCTGTTCTTCGAAGAAACCTCCACCCTGTTCGACTACCTGCCGGCGGACACCCAGGTGTTTTCGCTGCCGGGAGTGGAACAGGCCGCCGAACACTTCTGGAACGACGTGCGCGGGCGCTATGAAGACCGCCGTGGCGACCTCAGCCGGCCACTGCTGCCACCGGCCGAGCTGTTCCTGCCGGTCGAAGACTGCTTCGCCCGGCTCAAGCAGTGGCCGCGGGTGGTTGTCAGCAGCGACGACCTGGAAGCCGGCGCAGGGCGCGAGCGCTTCCCGGCGCGCGCCCTGCCCAACCTGGCGATCGAGGCCAAGGCCAACCAGCCACTGGCCGAGCTGGCCAGCTTCCTCGACCAGTTCCCCGGCCGCGTGCTGTTCACCGCTGAATCGGCCGGCCGACGCGAGGTATTGCTGGAGCTGCTCGAACGGCTGAAGCTGCGCCCGCACACCGTTGATGGCTGGCACGATTTCATCACCGGTGCCGAGCGCCTGGCCATCACCATCGCCCCACTGGACGAAGGCCTGCTGCTGGACGACCCGGCCATTGCCCTGGTCGCCGAAAGCCCGCTGTTCGGCCAGCGCGTCATGCAGCGCCGGCGCCGTGACAAACGTGGCGAAACCGCCAATGACGCGGTAATCAAGAACCTTACCGAACTGCGCGAAGGCGCACCGGTGGTGCACATTGACCACGGCGTAGGCCGCTATCTGGGCCTGGCCACGCTGGAAATCGACGGCCAGGCTGCAGAGTTCCTGACCCTGGAATATGCCGAAAACGCCAAGCTTTATGTGCCGGTCGCCAACCTGCACCTGATCGCCCGCTACACCGGCAGCGACGACGCCCTGGCACCGCTGCACCGGCTGGGTTCGGAAGCCTGGCAGAAGGCCAAGCGCAAGGCTGCCGAACAAGTCCGCGACGTGGCCGCCGAACTGCTCGACATCTACGCCCGGCGTGCCGCGCGCAAAGGCTACGCCTTCGCCGACCCGTCCGCCGACTACGCCACGTTCAGCGCCGGCTTCCCGTTCGAGGAAACCCCCGACCAGCAGGCCGCCATCGAAGCCGTGCGCGCCGACATGCTCGCGCCCAAGCCGATGGACCGCCTGGTCTGTGGCGACGTGGGCTTCGGCAAAACCGAAGTGGCCATGCGTGCGGCGTTCATTGCCGTGCACAGCGGCCGCCAGGTGGCGGTACTGGTGCCGACCACCCTGCTCGCCCAACAGCACTACAACAGCTTCCGCGACCGCTTCGCCGACTGGCCGGTGACCGTGGAAGTGATGAGCCGTTTCAAGTCCGCCAAGGAAGTCGCCGCCGCCGCCGCAGACCTGGCCGAGGGCAAGATCGACATCCTGATCGGCACCCACAAGCTGCTGCAGGACGACGTACGCTTCAAGGACCTGGGCCTGGCAATCATCGACGAAGAGCACCGTTTTGGCGTACGCCAGAAGGAGCAGCTCAAGGCCCTGCGCAGCGAGGTCGACATCCTCACCCTCACCGCCACCCCCATCCCGCGCACGCTCAACATGGCGGTGGCGGGCATGCGCGACCTGTCCATCATCGCCACGCCGCCGGCGCGCCGCCTGTCAGTGCGCACCTTCGTCATGGAGCAGAACAAGAGCACCGTCAAAGAGGCGCTGCTGCGCGAACTGCTGCGCGGCGGCCAGGTGTACTACCTGCACAACGATGTGAAAACCATCGAGAAATGCGCAGCCGACCTCGCCGAACTGGTACCCGAGGCACGCATCGGCATCGGCCATGGGCAAATGCGCGAGCGTGAACTGGAACAGGTGATGAGCGATTTCTACCACAAGCGCTTCAACGTGCTGGTGGCGTCGACCATCATCGAAACCGGTATCGACGTGCCCAGCGCCAACACCATCGTCATCGAACGCGCCGACAAGTTCGGCCTGGCCCAGTTGCACCAGCTGCGCGGCCGGGTTGGCCGCAGCCACCACCAGGCTTACGCCTACCTGCTCACGCCCACCCGACAGAAGGTCAGCGCCGACGCCGAAAAGCGCCTGGAAGCGATCGCCAACACCCAGGACCTTGGCGCCGGCTTCGTGCTGGCGACCAACGACCTGGAAATCCGCGGGGCCGGCGAGCTGCTGGGCGAAGGCCAGAGTGGGCAGATCCAGGCCGTTGGCTTCACCCTGTACATGGAAATGCTCGAGCGCGCAGTCAAGGCCATTCGCAAGGGCACCCAGCCCAACCTGGAACAGCCACTGGGCGGCGGCCCGGAGATCAACCTGCGCCTGCCGGCGCTGATCCCCGAAGACTACCTGCCCGATGTGCATGCCAGGCTGATCCTGTACAAGCGCATTGCCTCGGCGGCCGACGAAGAGGGCCTCAAGGACCTGCAGGTCGAAATGATCGACCGCTTCGGCCTGCTACCGGAACCCACCAAGAACCTCATGCGCCTGACGTCGCTCAAGCTGCAGGCGGAAAAGCTCGGCATCAAGAAAGTCGATGCCGGCCCCAATGGCGGCAAGCTCGAGTTCGAGGCCGAAACCCCGGTAGACCCGCTGACCTTGATCAAATTGATTCAGGGCCAGCCCAAACGCTACAAGTTCGAAGGCGCGACCCAGTTCCGCTTCCTGGTGCCAATGGAGCGCCCGGACGAACGCTTCAACACCTTGGAGGCGCTGTTCGAGCGCCTGACCCCACAGCCTGCCTAAGGAAGATTCATGCGTGCCATCCGTTGCCTGACCCTGCTGCTGGCGCTGTTCGCGCCAGCCGCCTTCGCCGAAGGCCTGTATCAGGTAGAAATGATTCTGGTGCGGCAGAACAGCGTGCCCGCCTTTACCAGCCCGTTCGCACCGGAAGACTGGAGCGGCGGTGCTGCGCGCCTGCACAAAGACGCCGAGCAACGCCCGGCGCTGGAAGACGAAGCCACCCGCCTGGAAGCGACCGCAGACTACACCGTGCTGATGCACAAGGCCTGGCGGCAACAGGTGGGCGACCAACCCAGCCGCATCGCCTTGGGCGAAGGCACCGAGCAATTCGGCCATTTCCCTATCGAAGGCAACCTGAGCATTGCCCAAGGGCGCTTCATCGCGGTGGAGGCCAACTTCTGGGTCAACCAGCTGGATGGCAACGGCAGCGTGCTGCAAAGCGAGCAGTTCAAGCAAAGCAACAGTAACGTCAAAGGTGGGCAGCTGACCTTCCTCGACGGTGGGCACCTGGCGGTGCTGCTGAAGATCACGCCACCGGGCACGCCGAAAATGCCGGCCATGGACCCGGAGATCATGGAGCAGTAAGCGCATGAAGCCAGATGCCGTCGAGTTGGTGAATCAATACCCGAACTGGACCCAGTCGTTCAGCAAGGCCACCCTGCAGCGCGCAGAACGCTATGCCGATGAAGGCCGGGTAGAACTGGACGCTATCTATCGCCAGACCATCACCGCCCGGTGCGAAGGCAGCGGCGACAATGTCTACCAGCAAACCATCGAACTGCACATTGCAGGCGGCCGCTGCCACGTCGAGGGTGAGTGCGACTGCCCGGTACGCCAAAACTGCAAGCATTGCGCTGCGGTACTGTTCACCCTCAGCGGCCCCGACATCAGCACCGAGCCTGTGCAAAGCCCACCGGGTATGCTGTCGGCCGAACTGCAGCACTGGCTCAGTGGCCTGGAGCAGCCGCCGGCCCAGACCGGCGCAGCCGATGACAAACGCGGGCGCATGGTCTGCTACCAGCTGCAACTGACCGATGCTGCCGGCTGTTCGCTGCTGGTGCGCAAAGGCACACGGAGCGAGGACGGCATCCGCTTCAGCCGGGTGCAGTCGCTTTACGATTTTCTCTACGAGCCGCCGCGCTTCGTCACCGACCAGGACACGCGCATCCTGCGCCTGCTTGCGGCATTGAACCAGGGTGCCGGCCAGGACCGCGGCTACCAACTCAAAGGCCAGGAAGGCGGCGAACTGTTCCAGCGCGCACTGGAGACCGGGCGCATGCTGTTCGACGTCAACATGCCCCTGCTGCACGAAGGCCCGCCCCGCCCAGCCGAGTTCCGCTGGGTACGCCAGGGCAATGGCAACTACCGCGGGCTGTGGTACAGCGGTGAGGAACCGCTGCGCTGCGTCATCCCGCTGCTGCCGCTGTACTACTTCGATGTGCAGGCGCAAGAGGTGGGCAAGGTCGAACACACCCTTGACCCGCATGTGGCCGTGCAGCTGACCATCGCCCCCGATGTGCCGGAACACCTGGTCGTGCCCCTGAGCCACAAGCTCAATGCCCTGAGCCACAAGGTGCCGACCCCAGCCCCCGTGCGAGAGCAAGTGATCGAGGACATACAGCCACAGGCCCTGCTGGCCCTCGGCAGCCTCGAGTACACCGCCTACATGCCGAAAACCGGGCGCATGCAACGGCAGATGCAACATCGCGCCGCATTGGCATTCGACTATGACGGCCTGCAAGCCAGCGGTAGCGACGACAAGCCGCTGACCCGCCTTGCAGGCAACACCAGCCAGCGCATCCGCCGCCAGCCCCAGGCTGAACAAGCCCTGCGCAAGGTGCTGCGGGACTTCGGCTTCAGGCCTGCAACCCGGCAGAGCAAGGCATTGCCCGACAGTGCCGGGGAAATGTATCAACTGCCCGACGACGAAGCCTGGCTGCACTTTGCCCGCGAGGGCCTGCCACGCCTGCGCGAAGCCGGCTGGGCCATCGATACCCACCGCGATTTCGCCTTCGACCTGCAAGAGGTGGAAGACTGGTACGCGACCATCGACGAAGCGCCGGGCCATGAATGGTTCGACCTGGAACTGGGCATCGTGGTCGATGGCCAGCGCCACAGCCTGTTGCCGATCGTGCTGGAATTGCTGCGCAGCAGCCCAGAGCTGTTACGCCCCAGCGAACTCGCCCGGCGCAGTGACGACGAGCACCTGTTGATCGACCTGAACCGCGGCCGCCTGGATGCCTCGCCCTTGCGCGTCGCCCTGCCTTATGGCCGTATCAAGGCAGTGATGGGCACCCTGGGCGAGCTGTACCTGCACGACGGCAGCGTAGGCCCGGCCCTGCGCCTGGACCGCGCCGACGCTGCGCGCCTGAACCAGATCGAAGGCATGCCGCTGCATTGGGAAGGTGGCGAGCATGTGCGCGACCTGGGGCGCCGCCTGCGTGACGCGCGTGACCTGCAGGTCGCACCGCCAGTCGCGCTGCGGGCCAGCTTGCGCGCCTACCAGCAGCAAGGCCTAAACTGGCTGCAGGCCCTGCGCGAAATGGGTACCGGCGGCATTCTGGGCGACGACATGGGCTTGGGCAAGACCCTGCAGGCCTTGGCTCACCTGCTGCTGGAAAAGGAAAGCGGGCGCCTCGTCAGCCCAGCCCTGGTCGTGATGCCGACCAGCCTGATCCCCAACTGGCTGGACGAAGCCGCACGCTTCGCCCCCGACCTGCGTGTACTGCCCCTGCACGGGCCAGGGCGCAGCAAGCATTTTGCCAAGCTGGGCGACTACGACCTGGTCCTCACCACCTATGCGCTGCTGCCGCGCGACCTGCAGCACCTGCGCGCGCACGCGTGGCACGTGCTGGTGCTGGACGAGGCACAGAACATCAAAAGCAGTACCAGCAAGGCGGCCCTGGCCGCCTGCGAACTGCAGGCCACCCAGCGTCTGTGCCTGACCGGCACGCCGATGGAAAACAACCTGGGCGAACTGTGGTCGATCTTCCACTTCCTGATGCCCGGCTGGCTGGGTGAACTGAAGCGCTTCAACCAGGACTACCGCACGCCGATCGAGCGCCACGGTGACAGCGAGCGCATGGCCCACCTGGCCAACCGCGTCCGGCCCTTCCTGTTGCGCCGCACCAAGGAGCAGGTGGCCACCGAGCTGCCGGCCAAAACCGAGATGGTGCACTGGGTCGAGCTCAGCGACGCCCAGCGTGACACCTACGAAGCGGTACGCGTGGCCATGGACAAGAAAGTCCGCGATGAAATTGCCCGCAACGGTGCCGCGCGCAGCCAGATCGTGATCCTCGACGCGCTGCTCAAGCTGCGCCAGGTGTGCTGCGACCTGCGCCTGGTAAAAGGCGTGGAGAGCAAGGGTAACCAGGCCGACAAGGGAAAGCTGGGGGCACTGCTGCAAATGCTCGATGAGCTGCTCAGCGAAGGCCGCCGGGTACTGCTGTTTTCGCAGTTCACGTCGATGCTTGCACTGATCGAGCAGGAACTGCAAAAGCGCCAGATCCGCTACAGCCTGCTCACCGGCGATACCCGCGACCGGCGTACGCCAGTGCAGCAGTTCCAGCAGGGTGACAGCGAGGTGTTCCTGATCAGCCTGAAGGCCGGCGGCGTGGGCCTGAACCTGACGGCGGCAGACACGGTGATCCACTTCGACCCCTGGTGGAACCCGGCCAGCGAAAACCAGGCCACCGACCGCGCCTACCGTATAGGCCAGGACAAACCGGTGTTCGTGTTCAAGCTGATTACCCGCGGCACCGTGGAAGAGAAAATACAGGCACTGCAGCAGGAGAAGGCCGCGTTGGCGGCGAGCCTGCTCGATGGCGGCCAGGCTGGGCAGTGGCGGCTGGGGGATGAAGAGATCGATGCCCTGTTTGCACCGTTGCCGGGCAAGCGTGGGCGCTGATGCCCTCGGGTCGGCCGTGAGGGTTGGCTGGCAGTGAGGCCGAGCGCCGCGCCGGCGGCGATCTCACTGGCAACCAGAAACCCGCTACAGCGGCGACAGGTCAGTCGACCAGCTGCGCCTCTTTCAACGCGCCCAACGCCGCCAGCCAGCGTGGCTGCTGGCGATAGTCGGTACGTGCAAAGCCCTGCCCGCGCATCCGGGCGATACGCGGCGAGGGCCTGACCTGCATGCGCTGCGCTGCGCTCAGTGCCAGCTCTGCCGCCGCGCGGTCATTGCAAACCAGGCCCATGTCGCAGCCGGCAGACAATGCCGCCTCGATACGGCTGGCCGCATCGCCCACCACATGGGCACCGGCCATCGACAGGTCATCACTGAAGATCACCCCGTCAAAGCCCAGCTCGCCACGCAGAATGTCCTGCAGCCAGCGGCGCGAGAAGCCGGCCGGCTGGTCGTCCACCTGCGGGTAGATGACATGCGCCGGCATCACCGCCGCCAATTGCCCGCTCAGGCGGCTGAACGGTACAAGGTCGGCCTGGCGCAGTTGCGCAAGGCTGCGCTCATCGGTGGGAATGGCCACGTGCGAATCGGCCTCGGCCCAGCCATGCCCCGGGAAATGCTTGCCGCAGGCCGCCATGCCTGCGGCATTCATACCGCGGATGAACGCCCCGGCCAACTGCGTCGCACGCAGCGGGTCGCCCTCGAAGGCGCGGCTGCCCACCACGGCACTGCGCTGGTGATCAAGGTCAAGCACCGGAGCGAAGCTCAGGTCCAGGCCCACTGCCAGCACTTCAGTCGCCATCAGCCAGCCACACTGCTCGGCCAGGTATTCAGCGTTGTCGTTGTCGGCCAGCGCGCGCATGGCGGGCAGGCGTACAAAGCCCTGGCGCAGGCGTTGCACACGGCCGCCCTCCTGGTCCACCGCCAGAATCAGATCGGGGCGTATGGCGCGGATGGATGCGCATAGCTCACGCACCTGGCGCGGGCTGTCGATATTGCGGGCGAAGATGATCAGGCCGGCCACTTCGGGCTGGCGCAGCAGGTGACGGTCTTCGGCGGTCAGCCATTTACCGGCGATGTCCACCATCAGGGAGCCTTGCAGACTGACGGTCATGGGTATTCCTTAATTGAAGACTGAACAGAAGCGGCGCTAGCTTAGCCCAAGCGCCGCGCCGCGCCCAGCCTTCAGGCCTTGGCCGTGGCGGCGCTGCTCTTGGTGCGTGGGCGCAGCTGTGCAGTGGCCATGGCCGGGTCGGTGACGCCACTGTCCGCCCGCATGCCGGCCGCCAGGAACGGCACCATCAGGCGCATGACCTGTTCGATGGACGTATTGATACCGAAGTCGGTTTCGGCGATGGCCCGCAGGGCCTTGATGCCGGACATGCTGAACGCGGCCGCCCCCAGCATGAAGTGCACGCGCCAGAACAGCTCCAGCGGCGGAATACGGGGAGCCGCCTCGTTGACCAACAGCATGTAGCGGCGGAACACCTTGCCGTACATGTCTTCCAGGTAGCGCCGCAAGTGCCCTTGGCTCTGGCTGAAGGCAAGGCCCAGCAGCCGCATGAAGATCGACAGGTCGTTGTTGCTGCGCGGCTGCACGGCCAATGCCTGCTCCACCAGCATTTCCAGCAGCTCTTCCAGGCTTGGCTTGTGCTCGGGCTTGGCCTGGCGGCGTTCCAGTTCACGCTCGAGGCTGGCGCAGAACGGGCCCAGGAAGCGCGAGAACACAGCCTGGATAAGCGCTTTTTTGGAACCGAAGTGATAGTTGACCGCCGCCAGGTTGACCCCGGCCTTGCTGGTAATCAGCCGCAGCGAGGTTTCAGCGAACCCCCTTTCCGCGAACAGCTGCTCGGCAGCATCGAGAATGCGTTCAACGGTTTCCGATTGGGCCATGACTACTCCGACTACTCCGCCAGACAAACAGTTGTTTGAAACATACGTTTCAGCCCTGCATCTGTCAAGGCTCGGTGACCGGGCGGTCGCCGTTGGAAAACAGCGCGCGTCGTGCCTCCGGGAGGGGGCGTTCGACTTTTCTTGCAACGTGTGGCTTGAAGCTTATCCAGTACTGTATATAATCCCAGTCACTGTACAAAAAGCCAGAGCGCCCAACATGCTGAAACTGACGCCACGCCAAGCCGAAATTCTCGCGTTCATCAAGCGTTGCCTGGAAGACAACGGTTTCCCGCCCACACGTGCCGAGATCGCTCAGGAACTGGGCTTCAAATCGCCCAACGCTGCCGAAGAACACCTCAAGGCCCTCGCCCGCAAGGGTGCCATCGAAATGACCCCAGGTGCATCCCGCGGCATCCGCATCCCGGGCTTCGAAGCCAAGGCCGAAGAAAGCGGCCTGCCCATCATCGGCCGTGTGGCTGCCGGTGCACCGATCCTTGCCGAGCAGCACATCGAGCAATCGTGCAACATCAACCCCGCGTTCTTCCACCCCCAGGCCGACTATTTACTGCGCGTGCACGGCATGAGCATGAAGGACGTCGGTATCCTGGACGGCGACCTGCTGGCAGTACACACCTGCCGTGAAGCACGCAACGGCCAGATCGTGGTGGCCCGCATCGGCGACGAAGTGACCGTCAAGCGCTTCAAGCGCGAAGGCAGCAAAGTCTGGCTGCTGGCCGAAAACCCCGAATTCGCCCCCATCGAAGTCGACCTGAAAGAACAGGAACTGGTGATCGAGGGCTTGAGCGTCGGCGTCATTCGCCGCTGATCCAGGAGGCGTCATGCAGCAGTTCATTCACGTACCCGAGCAAGCCCAGTTGCCGTTGTTCGAAGCATTCCTTGCCCAACCCGTACTTCCTGGCTTAAAGGCCAGCGAACTGGCACGCAAGCACAGCGACCCCGAGCTTTTCAGCGAACTGTCGCTGCGTGGCGCCCAAGGGCACTGCCAAAACCTGCTGGCACCCGTACTGCGTGAGCTGAGCGAAGAAGACGAAACCCGCTGGCTGACCCTGATCGCGCCGCCGTCGAGCCTGACCCAGGCCTGGCTGCGCGACGCAGGCCTCAACCGTGAACGGATCCTGCTGCTGCAACCCCGTAGCAATCAGAGCCCATTGCAGCTGGCCTGCGAAGCCCTGCGCCTGGGCCTTAGCCACACGGTGGTCAGCTGGCTGGGTAGCGTGAATGCCACTGCCCGCCAGCAACTGCTACGGGCAGCCACTACCGGAAATGCACAAAGCCTGAACATCCGCCTCGGCTGATGTTCAGGCTTTGCCTGTTACTTCAAAACGCCAGGCACCTGCTGCACCCTCAGGGTTCAGTGCAGCACCCGCGGCCCTTCATCACGCTCAGCCTCACCTTCCATCAGGCGACCGGCCATCTGCACACCCACGCTGAGCATGGCCTTGGCCACTTCAACATGCTGACCCTGCAGGAATACCTTGGCGTCTTCCGAGAAATCCAAGGTTACCAGTGAGCCTTCATCCTCGGCGCGACGCAGTTCGATGCGGCCATCAGGCAACTCGACAATTTCCAGAAAAGACGTAGACATAAATGGCAGTTCTCCGCGAAAGGCCAGTATTGTATCAGCCGTTGCCGCGATCAGCACTCACTCAACGCGTCGCGAAAACGCCTGACCAGGCCTTTGAGGTTATTGCGCCAGCTTTCCAGCTCGGCGCGGGACAACGCTGGTTGCTCGGGCTCGTCAAGGTTCACGGCTTGGATCAGCGGCTGAGTAACATCGGTTTTTGGCGCTTTCCTGGCGACAGGTGGTCGGAACAAATCGGCATAAGCACTGAGCATTTGCGCCAGCCAGGTTTCACGCTGGCGCGCCAGCTCCAGCAGCTCGGCCACCTCGGGGATGGCAATACCGTTCAGGCTGTCGTCGGCCAGCGCCTGCTCCACAGTTGCCACCACCGGCAGGCGGTAGAAAGCACCAATTTCATGGCACATGCCCAGTAGCGCGCCGTACAGGTGAAACAGCGCCGACTCGCGCTCGGCCTGTACCAGGCCCTGGGCATTCATGGCCTGGCTTTGCTCGGCCTTGGCCATGGCCTCGAGGGCGAGGCCGGCAAAGAACAGTTTCTGGTTGGTGCGGGTGTAGGTTTCCTGGGCCATTTCTGTGCCCTCCCTTCAGGCTGCAAGGCAAGTTTCTGCATCATAAATGATTGGGGCCGCTAAGCGGCCCCAATTACAGCACTGAAGGCTCAGCGCTTGTCTTCTACCTTCCACGCGCCACCGTCGTAGAACGCCTTCCAGCCGGTAGGCTTGCCATCGACCTCGGACTGCACGTACTGCTCCTTGGTCTTGCGGCTGTAGCGGATCACTGCAGGGCGGCCGTCCGGGTCCTTCTGCGGCGCATCGCACAGGAAGTGGTACTTCGGGTCGATCTCGTGCTTGTGCGGCACGATTTCCATGACCAGTGGTGCCCGGGTTTCGCGGTTCTTGGGGAACTGGCTGGCCGCCAGGAACAACCCCGAGGCGCCATCGCGCAGTACGTAGGTGTCGTCCACCTTCTCGCACTTGAGCTCAGGCATGTCCACCTTGTCCATCTTCGGTGGCGCTGCCTCACCGCTTTTCAGCAGTTTGCGGGTGTTCTTGCAAGCCGGGTTGGTGCAGCCGAAGAACTTGCCGAACCGGCCGGTCTTCAGTTGCATCTCGCTACCGCACTTGTCGCATTCCAGGCTTGGCCCTTCGTAACCCTTGATGCGGTAGTTGCCTTCTTCGATTTCGTAGCCAGGGCAGTCCGGGTTGTTACCGCAGATGTGCAGCTTGTGCTTCTCATCCAGCAAGTAGGCATCCATCGCCGTGGCGCAGATCGGGCAACGGTGCTTGCCCAACAGCACCCGCGACTCGGACTCGCCCTCGTCGTCCGCAGCGATCTCATCGCCGGGCACCAGGTTGACGGTCGCCTTGCAGCGTTCTTTCGGCGGCAGGCTGTAGCCAGAGCAGCCAAGGAATACCCCAGTGGAAGCAGTACGAATCATCATTGGCCGGCCACATTCCTTGCACGGAATGTTGGTCATGGTCGGCTGGTTGGCGCGCATGCCGTCTTCGCTCGACTCGGCCGTCTGCAGCTTCTTGCTGAAGTCGCCATAGAACTCGTCGAGCACGTTCTTCCAGTCACGCTCGCCCTGGGCCACGTCGTCGAGGTTCTCCTCCATGTCGGCGGTAAAGCCGTAGTCCATCAGGTTGGAGAAGCTTTCCGACAGGCGCTCGGTGACGATGTCGCCCATTTTCTCGGAGTAGAAGCGGCGGTTGTGCAGGGTCACATAACCACGGTCCTGGATGGTGGAAATGATCGCCGCGTAGGTCGACGGGCGACCGATGCCGCGCTTTTCCATTTCCTTGACCAGGCTGGCTTCGGTGAAGCGTGCCGGCGGCTTGGTGAAGTGCTGGCTCGGGTCGATCTGCAGCAACTTCAGTGCTTCGCCCTGGACCATTTCCGGCAGTACGTCGTCTTCACCCGGCTTGCTCTGCTGTGGCAGCACGCGGGTATAACCGTCGAACTTCAGGATACGGCCCTTGGCGCGCAGCTCGAAATCGCCGGCAGCCACGGTAACACTGGTAGACAGGTACTGCGCCGGCGGCATCTGGCAAGCCAGGAACTGGCGCCAGATCAACTCGTACAGGCGCTCGGCGTCGCGCTCCATGCCACTGAGCTTGGTCGGGTGTGTATTCACGTCCGACGGGCGAATCGCTTCGTGCGCTTCCTGGGCGCCTTCTTTGCTGCCGTAGACCAGCGGCGCATCCGGCAGGTACTGCTTGCCGAACTCACGCTCGATGTAGCTGCGGGCCATGTCCAGGGCATCGGCCGACAGGTTGGTCGAGTCGGTACGCATGTACGTGATGTAGCCAGCTTCGTACAAGCGCTGGGCCATCATCATGGTCTTCTTCACGCCGAAGCCCAGGCGGTTGCTGGCGGCCTGCTGCAGGGTGGAGGTAATGAACGGCGCCGACGGCTTGCTGCTGGTCGGGCGGTCTTCGCGCTTGACCACGCTGTAGCTGGAAGCCTTGAGCTTCTCCAGCGCGGCCATGGCCTGGGCTTCGTTCAGCGGCTTGAACGCCTCGCCATTTTCGCGCGCCACTTCGAAACGCACCTTGGCGTTTTTCGCGGTGCCGAGGTCGGCGTGGATTTCCCAGTATTCTTCCGGGATGAACGCGCGAATTTCACGCTCGCGCTCTACCACAAGCTTGACCGCTACCGACTGCACGCGACCGGCGGACAGGCCACGGGCAATCTTGGCCCACAACAGCGGCGACACCATGTAGCCCACCACACGGTCAAGGAAACGCCGAGCCTGCTGGGCGTTGACCCGGTCGATGTCCAGCTCGCCCGGTTGCGAGAAGGCTTCCTGAATCGCCTTCTTGGTAATTTCGTTGAACACCACGCGCTTGTAGCGGGCGTCGTCACCACCGATGGCCTCGCGCAGGTGCCAGGCAATGGCTTCCCCTTCGCGGTCCAAGTCGGTTGCGAGATAGATGGTGTCGGCATCCTTGGCCAGGCGGCGCAGCTCTTCGATCACCTTTTCCTTGCCAGGCAGGATCTCGTACTTGGCTTTCCAGCCGTGGTCGGGGTCGACACCCATGCGCGACACCAGCTGGCGACGGGCCTTTTCCTTGGGTGAAAGCGCCGGGGCCTCACCCGCAGCCTTACCACGCTTGGCGGCCGGCTCTTTGCTTGCGCTGGCCGAACCGCTGGTGGGGAGGTCTCGGATATGGCCGATACTCGACTTCACCACGTACTGGTTGCCCAGGTACTTGTTGATGGTCTTGGCCTTGGCCGGGGATTCCACAATGACCAGCGATTTGCCCATGGATCGGAGTATTCCTGAATCTGAAGATGAAAAACGCGTCAGGTGCCGACACGCGGCACCGCTATATATAGTGGCAAAAGTGTGAGGTCAAGTTCGAACGATCATGCGTGCGACTTGCCCAGCAACCCGGGCAGCCCCTCTTCGGCCTTGACCAAAGCAAAGCGTGGCACCTGCTCGCCGTCAACCTCGACGGACTCCTGGAACATCGAAAGTGGCCTCACCCAGAAGCTGTAGTCACCATACAGGCACTGGTAAAAAACCATCCACTCTTCGCTCTCGGAGTGCCGCGCAACGCTGAAGACACGGTACTCAGGCCCTTTGTAATGCCGGTAGACGCCTGGCTGTATCTGCATGTTGCACACCCTCCTGAATAAAACCTGAAAAAACAAAACCGGGGCACAAGGCCCCGGTTGCTGTCCAGCGGCGCGATCAGACGCGTTCGAAGACAGTGGTGATACCTTGGCCGAGGCCGACGCACATGGTCGCCACCCCGAGGGTACCGCCATTTTGCTTCATGACATTGAGCAGGGTGCCGGAAATACGTGCCCCAGAGCAACCGAACGGGTGCCCCAAAGCGATGGCGCCGCCGTGCAGGTTAACCTTCTCATCCATCTTGTCGAGCACTTTCAAATCTTTCAGCACTGGCAAAGCCTGTGCAGCGAAGGCTTCGTTGAGCTCGATGAAGTCGATGTCTGCCATGGTCAGCCCGGCACGCTTGAGGGCTTTCTGGGTCGATGGCACCGGGCCGTAGCCCATGATCGCCGGGTCCACACCTGCCACCGCCATCGAGCGGATTACCGCCAACGGCTGGATACCCAGGTCCATGGCGCGCTGGCCAGACATGACAATCATGCACGACGCGCCGTCGGTGATCTGCGACGAAGTACCGGCCGTGACCGTGCCCCCTTTGGGGTTGAATGCCGGCTTGAGCGACGCCAGGCCTTCGAGGGTGGTTTCCGGGCGAATGGTTTCGTCGTAATCGAACACCTTCAGGAAGCCGTTCTCGTCGTAGCCCTGCATCGGGATGATTTCATCCTTGAACTTGCCTTCGACCGTAGCCTTGTGGGCCAACTGGTGCGAACGCAAGCCAAACAGGTCCTGCTGCTCACGGGTGATGCCATGCATCTTGCCGAGCATTTCTGCAGTGAGGCCCATCATCCCGGAAGCCTTGGCGGCATGCAAGGACAGGTGCGGGTTAGGGTCCACGCCGTGCATCATGCTGACATGGCCCATGTGCTCCACGCCGCCGACCACGAACACATCGCCGTTGCCGGTCATGATGGCCTGGGCGGCGGTGTGCAGCGCGCTCATCGACGAGCCGCACAGGCGGCTGACGGTTTGCGCAGCGGAGGTGTGCGGGATCTGCGTCATCAGCGAAGCCATGCGGGCGATGTTCCAGCCCTGCTCCAGGGTCTGGTTGACGCAGCCCCAGATCACGTCCTCGACCTCTTTGGGGTCGACCTTGCCGTTGCGCTCCAGCAGCTTGCTGATCAGGTGCGCCGACATGTCTTCGGCGCGGGTGTTGCGGTGCATGCCACCCTTGGAGCGGCCCATCGGCGTGCGACCGAAGTCGACAATCACCACGTCTCTTGGATTCAGGCTCATATCAAATCTCTCGCTCTAGCTCGTTGACCGCTCAGTTGAAGAAGCGCTGGCCATTCTTGGCCATTTCGCGCAGCTTGGCGGTCGGGTGGTACAGCGGCCCCAGGTCGGCATAGCGATCGGCCAGGGCAACGAATTCGGCGACACCGATCGAGTCGATGTAGCGCAGCGCACCACCGCGGAAGGGAGGGAAACCAATGCCGTAGACCAGCCCCATGTCGGCTTCGGCAGCGGTCTCGACGATGCCGTCTTCCAGGCAGCGCACGGTCTCCAGGCACAGCGGCACCATCATCCAGTTGACGATGTCTTCATCGGTGACTTCACGCTGCTCGAACACGATCGGCTTGAGCACGTCGAGCACGGTAGCGTCGAACACTTTCTTCGGCTTGCCACGCTTGTCGGTTTCGTAGGCGTAGAAACCCTTGCCATTCTTCTGCCCCAGGCGGTTGGCCTCGTACAGGGCATCCACCGCCGAGCGGCGCTCGTCCTTCATGCGGTCAGGGAAACCTTCGGCCATCACGTCACGGCCGTGGTGGCCGGTGTCGATGCCTACCACGTCCATCAGGTAGGCCGGGCCCATTGGCCAGCCGAACTTTTCCATGACCTTGTCGATGCGCACGAAGTCGACACCGGCGCTGACCAGCTTGGCAAAGCCGCCGAAGTACGGGAACAGCACGCGGTTGACCAGGAAGCCCGGGCAGTCGTTGACCACGATCGGGTTCTTGCCCATTTTCTTGGCATAGGCCACGGTGGTGGCCACAGCCACTTCACTGGACTTCTCGCCACGGATCACTTCCACCAGCGGCATCATGTGCACCGGGTTGAAGAAGTGCATGCCGACGAAGTTTTCCGGGCGCTTGAGCGCCTTGGCCAGCAGGTTGATGGAGATGGTCGAAGTGTTGGAGGCAAGGATCGCATCGTCCTTGACCTGCCCTTCCACTTCCGCCAGCACCGCCTGTTTGACTTTCGGGTTCTCGACCACGGCCTCGACCACGATGTCGACATTGGCAAAGTCGCCATAGGACAGGGTCGGGCGGATGGCATTGAGCGCCTCGGCCATCTTGGCCGGGGTCAGGCGGCCCTTTTCAACGCGGTTGCCAAGCAGCTTGGAGGCCTCGTTCAAGCCCAACTGGATGGCTTCCTCGCGGATGTCCTTCATCAGGATCGGGGTGCCCTTGACCGCGGACTGGTAGGCGATGCCGCCACCCATGATACCGGCGCCAAGCACGGCAGCCTGCTTCACGTCGTGGGCAATTTCGTCGTGCGCCTTGGCCTTGCGCTTGAGCTCCTGGTCGTTCAGGAACAGGCCGATCAGGCTCTCGGCAACCGAGGTCTTGGCCAGTTTGGCAAACCCGGCCGCTTCGACTTCCAGCGCCTTGTCGCGGCCGAAGTTGGCGGCCTTCTGGATGCTCTTGATGGCTTCGACCGGGGCCGGGTAGTTCGGCCCGGCCTGCCCGGCAACGAAGCCCTTGGCAGTTTCGAACGCCATCATCTGTTCGATGGCGTTGAGCTTGAGTTTTTCCAGCTTGGGTTGGCGTTTGGCCTTGTAGTCGAGCTCGCCGCTGATGGCGCGCTTGATCAGGTCGATGGCGCCAGCCTGCAGCAGCTCGGGCGCAACCACGGCATCGACGGCGCCGACTTTGAGGGCGTCTTCGGCGCGGTTTTCCTTGCCGGCAGCGATCCACTCGATGGCGTTGTCCGAACCGATCAGGCGCGGCAGGCGCACGGTGCCGCCAAAGCCCGGGTAGATGCCCAGCTTGACTTCCGGCAGGCCGATCTTGGCGCTGCTGGACATGACACGGTAATCGGCGGCAAGGCACATTTCCAGGCCGCCACCCAGGGCGATGCCATTAATGGCCGCGACGGTCGGCACTTCGAGGTCTTCGAAGGCGTTGAAGATGCGGTTGGCTTCCAGGTTGCCGGCGACCAGTTCGGCCTCGGGCAGCTTGAAGTTGTCGACGAACTCGGTGATGTCGGCGCCGACGATGAACACGTCCTTGCCACTGCTGACGATGACGCCCTTGACCGAGGCGTCGGCCTGGATGGCGCCTACGGCCTCGCGCAGCTCGTTCAGGGTCAGGCGGTTGAACTTGTTGACGGACTCACCCTTGAGGTCGAACTTGAGCTCGACGATGCCACTTTCAAGAGCCTTAACCGTGATGGCTTTACCTTCGTAAATCATCAACTGATCTCCACGATATGGAAGCTGAACTGTACACGCCGATCGCTGCAGCGGAAGCAGGCCTAGCTGCCCCGCCCAGGCACACCCGTCAGCGCGCTAGTCGGAAGTATGGCTTGGCGTGGTGACATACAAACGCTCAATTCATACGCCCGTTTGATTTGGGTGTGCACACATTCTCCGAAAAGATCTGCGTTGTCAAATGCTCACGAGCACGAAGAAAACGCGACTTTCCGGTCATTTTGTAGCGTGCGCGCAGCAAACCATGATGACAGTGATCACCGGTCATTCATGCCAGCGATCGACCCCGCGATTGCACAGGCGCTGCACATTTTCGCTTGCGCGGCGAGCGGGTATGGCTACACTGCCACTTGCGTGAATGAATACCCGGCCTGCCTGGCCTTTTCTGCGAAAGCAGAACGCAAAGCGGCGACTTGGCACCCCACCCCTTCAGGGGTACGCCAAGCCGCCGCTTTGTCGTTGTAGGAGCGGCATTGTGTCTTGAGAGGGGATTAGACCTGGTCATTCACCGTTCCACTTGTGGGAGCGGGCTTGCCCGCGAACACCGGCGCAGCCGGTGCCCTCCACCGCGTCGCCTGCTTCGCGGGCTTGCCCGCTCCCACAGGTGAATCGCGCAGGCTTTACAAATTTTGAGAAAGACAGTTGCTCCTGCAAGTCCGGCGGCAACTCCAAGCCAGCCCAGCCCCGCTCCCACAGGTGAATCGCGCAGGCTTTTCAAATTTTGAGAAAGACAATTGCTCCTGCAAGTACGGCGGCAACTCCAAGCCAGCGCAGGCCCTGTGGGAGCGGGCATGCCCGCGAACACCGGCGCAGCCGGTGCCCTCCACCGCGTCGCCTGCTTCGCGGGCTTGCCCGCTCCCACTGGTGAATCGCGCAGGCTTTTCAAATTTTGAGAAAGACAATTGCTCCTGCAAGTACGGCGGCAACTCCAAGCCAGCGCAGGCCCTGTGGGAGCGGGCATGCCCGCGAACACCGGCGCAGCCGGTGCCCTCCACCGCGTCGCCTGCTTCGCGGGCTTGCCCGCTCCCACTGGTGAATCGCGCAGGCTTTTCAAATTTTGAGAAAGACAATTGCTCCTGCAAGTACGGCGGCAACTCCAAGCCAGCGCAGGCCCTGTAGGAGCGGGCTTGCCCGCGAACACCGGCGCAGCCGGTGCCCTCCACCGCGTCGCCTGCTTCGCGGGCTTGCCCGCTCCCACTGGTGAATCGCGCAGGCTTTTCAAATTTTGAGAAAGACAGTTGCTCCTGCAAGTACGGCGGCAACTCCAAGCCAGCGCAGGCCCTGTGGGAGCGGGCATGCCCGCGAACACCGGCAAAGCCGGTGCCATCCACCGCGTCGCCTGCTTCGCGGGCTTGCCCGCTCCCACAGGTGAATCGCGCAGGCTTTTCAAATTTTGAGAAAGACAATTGCTCCTAAAGGAATCGTGTTTAGCTGAACTCAGGCGAGGGTTTCGAGGACGTAGGCAACATCCTGCAATACAGCCGTATCGCCCCGTTCAGTCCAGTACAACGCGATCATCCGGGCATCGGCCTCTACCTTGTAAACGCTCGCCGGCAAGCGCGCCAGTGCCTCCACGTAACGCGGGTCTTCGCAGGGTTCGCGGTACTGGTTCCACCACACCCCCGGGCTGACCTGCCAGTAGCTGAAGCTGTTCTGGTGCCCACGGCGGCGCGCCCGGTGGTACTGCGGGCAAGGACTTGGCGGCTCCTTCTCCAGCCAGTGCGGCCACTGTTGCGGGGCCAGCTGCATGGCCAACCCCATACGTCGGGCTTCCAGGCGCAGCATCATCTGCTCGCTCTGCTTGCGCGAACTGCGCAACCAGGAAAACGGGCTGAGAATCAGCGCAAGGATTGACACCACCAGCAATACCGTCATATCAGTAGATTCCATAAAGCGTTGCAAATGAGCTGGTTAGCCATTTTTCACGGAAGACCCGCCCGAAAGCGACCATACTTCCTTTATCGCGATTGTCAGGAGTACTGCTCATGCCCTACGAACATTTGTTGGTCGCGGTCGACCTGACCGAAGAATGCGACCCGGTGATCAAGCGCGCCATGGCCTTGGCTGCCCCATCGAACGCCAAGGTATCGCTGGTGCATATCGTCGAGCCAATGGCCATGGCGTTTGGCGGCGATGTGCCGATGGACCTGTCGCAACTGCAACAACAGCAGTTCGACCAGGCCAAAGAGCGCATGGACCGGTTGTTCAACAAGTACCCGGACATTAATCGGGGCGACTCGCACCTGACCTACGGCCAACCTCGCCAGGAAATTCACCAGCTTGCCAAGGAACAACACTGCGACCTGATCGTGGTCGGCAGCCATGGCCGCCACGGCCTGGCGTTGCTGTTGGGGTCCACGGCCAATGACGTGCTGCACGGTGCGCCGTGTGACGTGCTGGCGGTACGCTTGCAGAAGAAAGACTGAGCCGACCTGGTCCGGCCCTATCGCCGGCAAGCCAGCTCCCACAGAGGCACCATGGATTTCAAGCCTTATGGTGTCCCTGTGGGAGCTGGCTTGCCGGCGATAGGGCCGGACCAGGCTAACAACTATCAGCCTTCCAGCTCAGCCCAGCGCTCCACCAGTACATCCAGCTCACCCTGCAACTTCTCGATCCTGGCCAGCACTGCCGAAGTTTCCGCAATCGGCCGCTGATAGAAGCCCGCCACATTCACCTCTTCCTGAGCTTCAGCCATGCGCTGCTCCAGCGCGTCGATCTGCCCCGGCAGCATCTCCAGCTCACGCTGCAGCTTGTAGCTGAGCTTTTTCTTCGATGCCTCTTCCACCACCGGCGCAGCAACAGGCGCAGGCTTGGCCTCGACCTTCTCCACCACCGCGCTGTTGAGAGCCGACTTGCCGCCCTTGCTCTCGGTCACGCCCAGCAGCTTCGGCGAGCCGCCCTGGCGAATCCAGTCCTCATAACCCCCTACATACTCGCGCACCTTGCCCTCGCCTTCGAACACCAGGGTGCTGGTGACGACGTTGTCGAGGAAGGCCCGGTCGTGGCTGACGATCAGCACGGTGCCCTTGTAGTTGGACAGCACCTCTTCGAGCAGTTCGAGGGTTTCCACGTCCAGGTCGTTGGTCGGTTCGTCGAGCACCAGCAGGTTGGCCGGCTTGCTGAACAGCTTGGCCAGCAGCAGGCGGGCACGCTCCCCCCCCGACAGCGCCTTGACCGGCGTGCGCGCACGCTGGGGGCTGAACAGGAAGTCGCCCAGGTAACTGAGCACATGGCGGTTCTGCCCATCGATCTCGATGAAGTCACGGCCTTCGGCGAGGTTGTCGATTACCGTCTTTTCCAGCTCGAGCTGGTGGCGCATCTGGTCGAAATAGGCCACTTCCAGCTTGGTGCCGCGCTCGACCTTGCCTGAAGTGGGCTCCAGGTCACCGAGCATCAACTTCAGCAAGGTGGTCTTGCCGGTACCGTTGGCACCCAGCAGGCCGATACGGTCTTCGCGCTGCAGGACCATGGAGAAGTCCTTGACCAGCATCGGCCCTTCGGGATGATGGAAACTCACGTTTTCCAGCACCATGACCTGCTTGCCGGACTTTTCCGCCGCCTCGATCTGGATATTGGCCTTGCCCTGGCGTTCGCGGCGCTCGCCACGCTCTACCCGCAGGGCCTTCAAGGCACGCACGCGACCTTCGTTGCGGGTACGGCGGGCCTTGATGCCCTGGCGAATCCACACTTCTTCCTGGGCCAGGCGCTTGTCGAACAGCGCGTTGGCGGTTTCTTCGGCGGCCAGTGCGGCCTCCTTGTGCACCAGGAAGCTGGCGTAGTCGCCGTTCCAGTCGATCAGGCCGCCACGGTCCAGTTCAAGGATGCGGGTGGCCAGGTTCTGCAGGAACGACCGGTCGTGGGTAATGAACAGCACCGCGCCGTTGAAGCCGCGCAGGGCCTCTTCGAGCCAGGCAATGGCGCCGATGTCCAGATGGTTGGTCGGCTCGTCGAGCAGCAGCAGGTCGGGCTCCGACACCAGCGCCTGGGCCAGCAGCACACGGCGGCGCCAGCCACCGGACAGCTCGGCCAGGGTCTTGTCGGCAGGCAATTGCAGGCGGCTGAGGGTGCTTTCCACCACCTGCTGCAGGCGCCAGCCGTCGCGGGCTTCCAGTTCGTGCTGAACATGCATGAGCTTTTCCAGGTCATCGTCGCCCTGGATGTTCATGCTCAGGTGGTGGAACTGCGCCAGCAGTTCACCCACGCCGTCGAGGCCGGCCGCGACCACGTCGAACACCGTGCGCTCATCGGCCACCGGCAGTTCCTGCGGCAGTTCGCCGATCTTCAGGCCCGGCGCACGCCAGATTTCCCCGTCGTCGCCCTTCTGCTCGCCCTTGACCAGGCGCAGCATGCTCGACTTGCCGGTGCCGTTGCGGCCGATGATGCACACCCGCTCGCCACGAGCGATCTGCCAGGACACTTTGTCCAGCAGCGGCATGGCGCCGAATGCGAGGGACACATCGCTGAATTTGAGCAGGGTCATGTTGGTCTCCATAAATCGGGCGCGCATTCTACCTGAGTTGGGCCCCCGACGGCAGCTGCCAGGCCAATCGATGCACCCGTGGCGACATCCGGTCGACGTTAATATGCCGATACAAGCACAGTGCTTTCACCTGCTGCCGGCAAACGGCTAAGCTAAGGCAATAGCTTCCAACAGTGCTGGCTCCGCCGTCACTTCCCCATGGTTCAACTGCCCGGACGTATCATGCGCAGCCGCCTGTTACAAATTGCTTCCTGCCTGCTGCTGACCGCTGCCACCAGCGCGGCACAGGCCACCGACCTCACCCTGCAGCGCCAGTACTACGACGAGGCCAAACGCGCGCTGGCCAAAGGCGACAAAGGCCCCTACCTGCGCTATGCCCAGGCTCTGAGCGACTACCCGCTGACCCCGTACCTGGCCTACGACGAGCTCACCGCCCGCCTGAAAAGCGCCAGCAACCAGGAAATCGAGGCGTTCCTCGCCAAGCATGGCGACCTGCCCCAGGCCAACTGGATGAAACTGCGCTGGTTGCGCTGGCTGGCCGAACGCGGTGAGTGGGACACCTTCGTCAAGTACTACGACCCCAAGCTCAACTTCACCGAGCTCGATTGCCTCAACGGCCAGTATCAGCTCAGCCATGGCCTGCGCGCCGAAGGCAACGCCACCGCCGAAAAGCTGTGGAACGTGGGCAAGTCGCAACCTGCCGCGTGTGACACACTGTTCGGCATGTGGGCCGCTGAAGGCCAGCTGACCGAGAGCAAGCGCTGGCAGCGCACCAAGCTGGCAGCCCAGGCGCGCAATTACAGCCTGGCCAACAGCCTGGTCAATGGCCTGACCACCCTCGGCGCGCAAGGCCGGCTGCTGGTCGACGTGGCACAGAAGCCTGAGCTGCTCAACCAGCCATCACGCTTTGCCCCGGCCAACGAGGCGATGGCCGATGTGGTCAGCCTGGGCCTGCGCCGCCTGGCGCGCCAGGACCCGGAGCGGGCCATGGCGCTGCTGGACGACTACGCCCAGCGGATGCATTTTTCCCGCGACGAAAAGGTGGCCATCGCCCGCGAAATCGGCCTGACCCTGGCCCGCCGCTACGACCCACGTGCGCTCGACTTGATGACCCGCTACGACCCTGAGCTGCGCGACAACACCGTCAGTGAATGGCGCCTGCGCCTGCTTCTGCGCCTGGGCCGCTGGGAAGACGCCTACGAGCTGACCCGGCGTCTGCCTCAGGACCTGGCCAGCAGCAGCCGCTGGAAGTACTGGCAAGCGCGCAGCCTGGAGCTGGCACAGCCGAACAACCCGCAGATCCCGCTGCTGTACAAGACCGTGGCGCGCGAGCGTGACTTCTATGGTTTCCTCGCCGCCGACCGGGCCAAGACACCGTACCAGCTGAACAACAAACCCCTGTTGCTGAGCCCGCAACTGGTGAAGAAAGTACGCAATACACCCGGCATCCAGCGGGCCCTGGAATTCCATGCCCGCGGCCAGATCGTCGAAGGCCGCCGCGAGTGGTACCACGTCAGCCGGCACTTCAACCGCGATGAAATGGTGGCGCAGGCGCGCCTGGGTTATGAATTGCGCTGGTACTTCCCGGCCATCCGCACCATCAGCCAGGCCCAGTACTGGGACGACTTGGACATCCGCTTCCCGATGGCCCACCGCGACACGCTGGTGCGCGAAGCCAACGTGCGCGGCCTGCATTCGAGCTGGGTATTTGCCATTACCCGCCAGGAAAGCGCGTTCATGGAAGACGCACGCTCCCCGGTCGGCGCAAGCGGCCTGATGCAACTGATGCCGGCTACCGCCAAGGAAACGGCCCGCAAGTTCAGCATTCCGCTTGCCTCACCGGCACAAGTGCTCAACCCGGACAAGAACATCCAGCTGGGCGCCGCCTACCTGAGCCAGGTGCACAGCCAGTTCAACGGCAACCGGGTCCTGGCCTCGGCAGCCTACAATGCCGGGCCCGGGCGCGTGCGCCAGTGGCTGAGGGGCGCCAAGCACCTGAGTTTCGATGTGTGGGTGGAGTCGATCCCGTTCGACGAAACCCGCCAATACGTGCAGAACGTGCTGTCGTATTCAGTGATCTACGGGCAGAAACTGAATGCACCGCAGCCGCTGGTGGATTGGCATGAGCGGTATTTCGATGACATGTAAGGTTCGCTGAGCCCTTGCCGGCCTGTTCACGGGCAAACCTGTGAACAGGCCGGTGCCAGCACACAGCTATTCCAGGATTTCCACGCCCATCCCGACCTCAAGCCACCCGCTGCCATCCACCGCCAGGTTCTGCCCGAACAGGATATCGCCTTCCTTTTCGCGGAAGGTCCTGAGCGTGGCCATCGGTTCACGGTCTTCACTGCGCTCGCCGGTGGCGGGGTCGATAGTGGTAAAGATGCACCTCACACTCGGTTTGAGCACCCGGAATTCGAGGGTGCCAATGCGGATCCGCTTCCAGCCATCCTCGGCGAAAGGCTCGGCGCCCTGCACTACCAGGTTCGGCCGAAAACGCAGCATCTCCATGGGCCGCCCCACGCGGCGGTCAAGCTCGTCCAGCGAGCCCTGGCCGATCAGCAACAAGGGGAAACCATCCGGAAAAGCCGCGCGATCGCTGTTGAAGCCATAACCGTTGGGCAAATAACGGGCACGCTGCTCCGGGCAATGCACCAGGCGCACAGCCTTGCCCAGCCACTCGCTCAGCCAGGCCGCCGCGCCATCGCCGGCGTCTGGCACGCGCAAGGTATCGCGCCAGATCGTCACGCCACGCAGGCCCTCATCGGCAGGTGGCACTGCCACCCTCAGCGAGGCGCGCCCAGGCGCCTGCAACAGCAGCTGGCCGCAGCCGTCATCGTGCGCCGCGATCTGGCCAAGGCGTGGCCAGGCACGCTGGGTCAGGAAGCGTCCGTTTTCTGCCTCGACCACCATCCAGCGCCGGTCACCCTGCAGGCCCAGCAGCCCCACCGGCGAAGCGCGCAGGCTTTGCGCCTGGCACGACTTCACCGGGTATCGGTACAACTCACTCAGAAACATCCCTGCCGCCTCGCGTCTTGGCAAATGCCAAGCTTATACCGGGCAGGCGTGGCGATCACGCGGTGGCCGTATCCAGCAACAGGCGCTGCTTGACCACGTCGACCAGGCGATCGGGCTGGAACTTGGAGAGGAAGTTGTCGCAGCCCACTTTCTTGACCATGGATTCATTGAAACTGCCCGACAGCGATGTGTGCAGCACCACATAGAGTTGGCGCAGCCGCGCATCGCCACGAATCTCGGTGGTCAGGCGGTAACCGTCCATTTCCGGCATTTCGGCGTCGGTGAACACCATCAGCAGCTTTTCACACACGTCCTCGCCGGCATCGGCCCAACCCTTGAGCATGCGCAGTGCCTTCAGGCCATCACTGGCCACATGCAGTTTCATGCCCAACTGGGACAAGGTGTCGCGCAACTGCGCCAGGGCCACACTGGAGTCGTCCACCAGCAGCACCTCGCGGCCTCGCGCCCGTGCCAGCACGGGGTCGGCCAGTTTGTCGCCGGAAACCCGGGCGTTGTAAGGCACGATTTCAGCCAGCACCTTTTCCACGTCGATGACCTCGACCAGTTGCTCATCGACCTTGGTGATGGCAGTCAGGTAATGCTGGCGCCCGGCGCTGGACGGCGGCGGCATGATCGACTCCCAGTTCATGTTGACGATGCGGTCGACCCCTCCTACCAGGAAAGCCTGCACCGAGCGGTTGTATTCGGTGACAATGATGGTGCTGTCGGGCGTGGGTTGCAGCGGGCGCATGCCAATGGCCTGGGACAGGTCGATCACCGGCAACGTCTGCCCACGCAGGTTGACCACACCGCAGACGAACGCATGACGCTGGGGCATCAGGGTGAGCTTGGGCAGTTGCAGCACTTCCTGAACCTTGAACACGTTGATCGCGAACAATTGGCGGCCCGCCAGGCGGAACATCAGGATTTCCAGGCGGTTCTCACCTACCAGTTGCGTGCGTTGGTCTACCGTGTCGAGAATGCCAGCCATTGGAAAGCCCCCAGGCTTGAGTCGAAAAAGGTGAATTGATCTACCCTGTATCGGCGGCTTCCCGCACACCTTGACCCTTGCGGGAAAATGCCGACCCGGCAATTGATATCACTTTACCATCATGCTTTACTGCCGGCACCCCGCTCGAATTCGGCAGCCCGCATCAGGGAAACCCCTAGGGGCAGTCAGGTGAAACCTGATATTCGCGATATCCTTTAGCCATTAATGTGACGCCATTCTCATTGCATGAATGGAGTCAGGCTTTTGCTAGCTATCGTTGCGGCGTGCCCGTCACCTGCGCCTACCCCACGCGCGGGGACCTGATCATGGACACTGCCTTAGCGTTCGATAACGCACTGCAGGGCTTCCTGCTGGATGCCCAGGTACTGCTGACCCAGGCCCAGGAATGCCTGCAGCATCTGGAATTGATCGACAACGATCCGGACGCCTGCCGCTGCCTGGACAGCACCTTGGCCAGCCTCGCCGGGCAGGCCACCCGCCTTGGCGCGCGCGAAGTTGCCCATTACGCCACCGCGCTTCACCAGTTGCTGGCCCCGGCCTGCTACAGCGGCTGCCTGCAGCCAGAGGCATTGCCTGCGATCGAGGCGTGCCTCACCCTGCTGGCCTGGCAACTGGAGTTGCTCGACAGCCGAACCGGGCGGTTGAACCTGGATATCGGCGAGCAACTGGTGCTGCTAGGCGAGCTGGCCAAGGTCGTGCAGCAACCCCTTGCCCCGGCTTGCGCGTCTTGCGATGAAGCAGGCAAAACGTGCGATCACCCGCATGATGTCATGCGCTCCGGCAGCCATGGCAGCCGGTCGTACCGCCCGCATTAACCTGACCAGAAGTGCAACTAACTACATGCACTCAAGCCCTGCGCTGGTCGAACTTGCAAAGTTCGCAAAGTTTCAGGAAGGCCAAGTTGAATCATTACCGCCTTAGTTGCAGCGCGGGTGCGAGCAGCGGGATCCGCGGGTGGCACTTTGCTACCCGGCACCGCCCTGCCAACAGGCGTTTCGGAGCGTCACCCAGCCGCGACCGACACCGTACGAAGTGGTAATATGCGCCCCCACAAACACTTGCAATCACAAAAAAGTTTGCACATCAGGTGCTCGACCAAACAGCGGAAGTACTGCGCCAAAGCCTCTGACCCGCATTGTGCAAGGCCTCTATCAGCAATACTTCAGTGGCTTCCCTATTTATGCTCCCACGCTTGAAATTCTACATGCGTAGCTGCTGCCGCGTTGCCCTGCTGCGCTGGCTGACGGTCGGGCTGTGTGTGGCCTCGCTGGTCACCAACCTGATGCTGTACCTGGCCAACCTGGCTATCCCGGCTGGCCTGCTGCTTTTGCAGTTGGCCGCAACGCTGGCCGCCACCCTGCAGTTGGGATTGGGGGCGAGGTCGATCAGCCTGCGGCCGGCTGAACTGGCCGAGCGCATGCTGAAGGTGCAGGAAGACGAGCGGCAACACCTGAGCCGGGAGTTGCACGACGACATTGGCCAATTGCTGACTGCCGCCAAACTGCAACTGCAGTGGCTGAAACGGCGCATGCCGGCCGAGTTGCAGGGCCACTGCGATGCGCTGCACAGCACCCTGGATGACACCCTGGGCACGGTACGCAACGTGTCGAGCCTGCTCAACCCCAGGCAATTGGCGAGTCTTGGGTTGGAAGCCAGCTTGCGCGCGCACTTGGTCCGCACGCTGGGCAGCAGCAGCGTACACTGGAGCCTGGCGTGCAACCAACGCCTGGGCGGTATTGACGATGCAGTGGCCATGGCAGTGTTCCGCATCACCCAGGAAGCAGTCACCAACATGCTGCGCCATGCCCAGGCACGCAACCTGGTTGTGCGCCTGCAACGCACCCCTGCCGGGCTGGCGTTGTCGATTCACGACGATGGCCGCGGCTTCGTCCCCGCCCGGCACCCGGCCGAGGCCGGCCAGCGCGGCCTGGCTGGCATGCAGGAGCGGGTAACGGCCTTGCAGGGCAGCCTGCAGATCACCAGCCAGCCTGGCCAGGGTACACGGATAGAAGCGATGTTCCCGTGGCCACCGCGCACCCAGCAACGCGCCAGGAGTACTGTTGCCCATGACCTGTAGATTGCTGCTGGTCGACGACCACTCGCTGATCCGCGCCGGCGTACGTGCGCTGGTTTGCGACATTCCCGGCTACAGCGTGGTCGGTGAGGCCGACGATGGCAGCCAGTTGCTTGAGCAGGTGCGCGCACTGGCGCCGGACATTGTCCTGCTGGACATTTCCATGCGCTCGACCAGCGGCCTGGACGCCCTGACCCAATTGCGGGCCTGCGGCAGCACCTGCAAGGTGCTGATCCTGTCGATGCACACCGATCCGGACCTGATCATGCGTGCCCTGGAAAGCGGTGCCCACGGTTATTTGCTCAAGGACACCAGTGCCACCGAGCTGGAGCAGGCCCTGGAGGCGGTACGCCACGGCGAGCGCTACCTGAGCCCGGCCATCGCCCACACCGTCATCAACCAGGCGCTGCAGCGCAACAGGCCGGGCGCACAGGGCGGCAGCGACCGGCATAACCTCACGGCGCGCCAGCTGGAGATCCTGCGCCTGATCGTGCGCGGCAAGTCGACCCGGGAAATTGCCACTGGCCTTGGCCTGTCGATCAAGACCGTGGAAACCCACCGCTCGCAAATCATGAAGCGCCTGCAAATTCATGATGTGGCTGGCCTGGTACTGTTTGCCGTGCGCGAAAAGATCATCAGCCTGGACGACTGAGCAGCGGCGACCCGGCAGGCAGGTGCAGGCGCAACGCTGCGGGCCGGGCTTCGAAACGCAAATTGGTAGTCTGCAAGGGCTCGCCATCGAGGTTGAGGTCCAGGCCCTGGGCACTCTTGATCTCGACCCAGGGCAACCTGGCACGGACGAACAGGCCATCACCGGCCAGCAGGTCGCGCAACGTGCCCAGCATTTCCTGTGGGGCAGGCAGCACGGCGATATCGAGCAAGCCATCATCGACTACCGCATCCGGGCACAGCTCCTGCCCGCCTCCCGCCTGGCGGCCATTGCCGATACCCAGTGCAAGCAGGTCCCCTTGCCAGTGGAAATCCGGCCCTTGCAGCTCGACCGAAGCCGCCTGCAGTTCGCTGAAGCGTGTGAGGCCGGTGAACAGATAGGCCGCGGCGCCCAGGACCTTCTTCAGGTCTTCGGACGTATTGGCCGTGACCTGGCTACCGAACCCGCCGGTGGCCATGTTGAGGAACAGCTGGTCGCCGGCCTGGCCCAGGTCTATGGGCTGTGCCGCCACGTTCAACAAGGCCAGCGCAGCGGCAGGCTCCAGCGGAATGCCGGCGGCCTTGGCAAAATCGTTGGCGGTGCCCAACGGCAGCAATACCAGGCTGGCATCGGTCCCGGCCTGCCCCATGGCCTCGGCCACATCGCGCAGGGTCCCGTCGCCGCCACCGGCGACAATGTGGCTGTAACCTGCCGCCAGCGCCTCGGTCACCAGGCGCTGGGCATCGCCCGCCTCCCAGGTGACCCGCACATCCAGCACCCAGCCACTGTCGCGCATGTCGTGCACGGCATCGCGCAGTTCGTCGTTCATCGCCTGCTTGCCGTGCAGGACCAGCATTGCCTTGCGCGCTTGCATAGGCGCATCTCCCTGAGGTTGACCAACCCTATCTCGACCACGGGCACGCGTGGATCGTTGCATGCCGCGTTCAAAAACAGCCAGCGGCGTGTCGCGCGTGGCAGGCGGTGTTCCCTGCAGCAGCGCCGGCTCGGCTGGTAGTGAAGATAATGGCATTTTTTCCACAGCCGACAATGCCCGGCTATGCTGAGTCGAGACACTTTTGACAGGTTTTTGACCCTACAAGCGAATGAGCACAGGCGAGTCAGCATTTTGACTGTGAAATGCCCTGGCTTGCCCGCCACGGACGCACCTCCCGGCCCTCTCCTGCAACCGGCCGACAGGCGCGTCTTGCCCTCTGCAGCCGTCAGCGAGGACCACGGTCATGCGTATTCTCTGGACACTGCCTTACCTGCCTTGGCCGACCACCAGTGGCTGCAAGACTCGCCAATACCACCTGATCCGGGCACTGGCCCAGCGCGGCCACCGTATCACCTTGTTGGTGCAATCGAAGATACCCCTCAGCGACGCCGCACGCGAGGCACTGGAACCGTACCTCGAACGGCTGATAGTCCTGCCGCGCAGGCCGCTGCATAGCCCGCTGAACCTGCTGGCATCGCCGATCATCGACTACCCCATGCGGGCGATCATCAATGGCCTTTGCGCAGCGTTGCGGCACCGCTTCGAGCAGTTGCTGGAGGAACCTTGGGACGTGATCCAGATCGAGCACAGCTATAGCTTCCAGCCGTTCGAGAAGGCCCTGCAGGCCCGCGGCCTGCCCTTCATGCTCAGCGAACACAACCTGGAGTCGGTTACCGGTAGCGCCTGCCATGACCGCCTGCCGTTATGGCTACGCCCGCTCAATGCCTTCGATCGCTGGCGCTACCGGCGCTGGGAACAGCGCGTGCTGGGCCAGCCCACCGAGCTGGTAGCCGTCAGCGCTCACGACGCCGAGCTGATCGGGCAGATCAGCAGGCGCCCGGTGAATGTAGTGGTCAATGGCGTGGAATGTGATTTCTACCAGCAGGTGCAGCCGGCGCTGCACAGCCAGCGCCTGCTGTTTGTCGGCAATTTTGAATACGGCGCCAACCTGGAAGCCATCGAGTGGGCGCTGGAATACATCATGCCGCAGGTGTGGCTGAGCAACCCGGCCGTGCGCCTGGCGATTGCCGGGCATGCGATGCCGGCCAGCTGGAAGCTGCACTGGAATGACCCGCGGATCGAATGGCTCGGCTATCGCCCCGATCTGCGTGAACTGCAAAGCCGCTCAGCCCTGTTTTTCGCGCCGCTGCGCTATGCCGGTGGCTCGAAGGTGAAAATCCTTGAAGCAATGGCTGCCGGCTTGCCGGTCATCAGTACCGGCAAGGGCGTTTCCGGCCTGGCGGTGAACAACGGCGAGCATTACCTGGGCAGCGATGACAGTGATCAACTGGCCCTGCTGATCACCCAGTTGCTCAACCAGCCCTGGCGCATGAGCCAGTTGAGCGCGGCCGGGCGCCAGTTCGCCCGCCAGCGCCACGACTGGAGCGTGGCGGCTCATCAACTGGAAACCGTACACATGCGCCTGACCCAGGCAGCACCGGTGCCAGGGCCGCTGGCCGATGCCTGGCTGGGGCGTTCAGCCAAGTAGTTCGCTGAAGGGAATGAATGGCACGCTGTCACCCGTTTTCGGCGTGCTGCCTTCGCGCACCTCCACCAGCCCGTCGGCCCAGGCTGCGCTGCGCAGCACACCCGAACTCTGGTTCTTGTAGATGCGTACCTGGCCGTTCTCGATGCGCGCACGCAGGTATTCGCGGCGGCTACCGGGTTTGGGCCAGTCAAACCCCGCCGGCATGTCGAAGCGCAGCGGCATGACATTGCCCACCCCTTGGCGCCGCAGCAGGTAGGGCCGGGTCAGCAGGCCAAAGGTGACCAGGGTCGAGGCCGGATTACCCGGCAGGCCGATCACCGGCACGCCCTGGTAATGGCCGAAGGTCAGCGGTTTTCCCGGCTTGATCCCCAGCTTCCACAGCGCCAGCTCGCCCGCTTCGCGCAGTGCGGCCCCCAGGTAATCGGCCTCGCCCACCGACACGCCGCCAGTGGACAGGATCAGGTCGACGTGGCCCAGCCCGGCCAGGCAGGCGCGGGTCTGCGCCAGGTCATCCGGCAGGATGCCGGCATCGACCACCTCGCACCCCAGGCGCTGCAACCAACTGACCAGTAGCCGACGATTGCTGTTGTAGATTTGGCCGGGCCCCAACGGCAGCCCGGGCTCGACCAGTTCGTCGCCGGTGGACAGCACCGCCACTTTGACCTTGCGTACCACCTCGAGCCGGGCGTGGCCCAAGGTCGCCGCCAGGCCCAGTTCGATCGGTCCCAGGCGCGTGCCGGCGTTCATCACCTGCTCGCCCTTGCGGGTTTCCTGGCCCTGCGGGCGAATGTTCTGCCCGGCGTGCAGCGCCTCGACGAAACATACCTGGCCATCCTCCAGCACCTGGGTGTTTTCCTGCATCTCGACGCAATCGGCACCTGCCGGCACCGGGGCGCCGGTAAAGATGCGGGCACAGGTGCCCGGCTGCAGAGGCTGTGGCGCATGGCCGGCGAAGATGCGCTGGCTGACAGGCAACGGCTGGCCCTGCCAGTCGGCCAGGCGCAGGGCATAGCCGTCCATGGCACTGTTCGGCCAGGGCGGCAGGTCGAGCGAGGCCACCAGGTCGGTCGCCAATACCCGGCCTTCGGCCTCGGCCAGGGGCAGGTTTTCAGTCTCCTGAATCGGTGCCGCCTCGGCCAATGCCAGCAATTGTTCCAGGGCTTGCTCTACCGGCATCAGCGGCCGTGGCTGACTGACCTCAGCCACGGCTGTCACAGGCCATTGCCTGCTTCAGGTGCGGGACAAAGTTGCATGGCCGATGGCGAGCGTCGAGTTGCTCGGCAAGAATGCCGTCCCAACCGGTGCGCACGGCATTGGTCGAGCCCGGCAGGCAGCACACCAGGGTGCCATTGGCCAGGCCGGCCAAGGCCCGCGACTGCACCGTGGAGGTACCGATATCCGGCACGGAGATCTGCCGGAACAACTCGCCAAAGCCATCGACCTGCTTGTCCAGCAGACAGGCCACCGCCTCCGGCGTGCTGTCGCGGCCGGTAAAGCCAGTGCCGCCGGTAATCAGCACCACCTGCACGCGCTCGTCGGCGATCCAGGTGGCAACCTGTGCGCGGATCTTGTACAGGTCGTCCTTGAGCAATACCCGCTCTGCCAGATGATGGCCGGCCTCGCTCAACCGGTCGACGAACATCTGGCCAGAGGTATCGGTGTCGGGCGTGCGGGTATCGCTAACGGTGAGCACCGCGATATTCAGCGGCACAAAGGGGGTATCTGCCTTGGCTTTCATGGGGGTCCGTCACAACAGGATAGGTTGGCCGCAGTTATATCACAGCGCACTTTTACCGGGTTGCGCCCAACAAACTTGCCCTGGATCAACCGCGCAGATTTATCGCTATGATGCACTTGCAGTGAACTTGCACTAAAGTCCTGCGTCATAAATGTCATCTAGCACCATCGCACTTGGAGAACCACGATGATCAAACGGACCCTACCCGCCTTCCTGCTCGCTTTGGGCCTGGGCACCCTTGCCGGCTGCTCCACCCCAACCGTCATCACCCTGAACGATGGCCGAGAAATCCAGGCGACGGATAAACCGTCCTACGACGAAGACTCCGGCTTCTACGAATTCGAGCAGCTGGACGGCAAGCGCACCCGCCTGAACAAGGACCAGATCCGCACCGTGAAAGAGCTGTAACCGCGCCGCGTATTCAGCAAAGCCCCTTTGCACAACAGGGGCTTGCGAGCAAAAACACGATGCAGTAGGATTTTGTTCATCGGAGTGTAGCGCAGCCAGGTAGCGCGTCTCGTTCGGGACGAGAAGGCCGCAGGTTCGAATCCTGTCTCTCCGACCAGATCCTCCAGAAGCCCGCTGATGCGGGCTTTTTTGTGCCTGGAAACCGCTACCAACGGTAGCGTTGAAAGCCGATAGCCACCCCTGCACTGCCCCGTCACCCCTGTGTCAGGCACTGGTGAACTGCAAGGCCGCCAGCCGGGCATACAGCGGGCTTTGCTCGATCAATTGGCGATGAGTGCCCACCGCCACCAAGCGCCCCTGGTCGATGACCGCGATGCGCTCGGCGTGCTGGACCGTGGCCAGCCGATGGGCGATGACCAGCGTGGTACGCCCGGCCATCAGGCGGGGCAGTGCTTGCTGGATCAGGTGTTCGCTTTGCGCGTCGAGGGCGCTGGTGGCTTCGTCCAACAACAGGATCGGCGCGTCCACCAGTAGCGCCCGGGCAATGGCCAGGCGCTGGCGCTGGCCGCCGGAAAGCCCGATGCCACCCTCCCCCAGCGGTGTCTGGTAGCCCTGAGGTAACTGCCGAATGAATTCATCAGCATGGGCGCCGCGGGCTGCGGCTTCGACCTCGGCCTGGCTCGCCTCGGGGCGGCCATAGCGGATATTGGCTTCCACCGTGCCACGGAACAGCGAAGGGTTCTGTGCAACCAGGGCAAACTGCCGTCGCAGCTGGTCAGGGTCGAATTCTGTCAGCGGCTGGCCGTCGAGCAGGATGCGCCCTTGCTGGGGGTCGTAAAACCGCAGCAACAGATCGAACAAGGTCGACTTGCCGGCCCCTGATGGGCCGACCAGGGCCACGGTCTGGCCAGGCTCGATGACCAGGCTCAGGCCAGCTACCGCTGCCACGGTGGGCCTTGACGGGTAGGCGAACACCAGTTCCCGCAACTCGATGTGCCCGCGGGCCCTCTGCCCCGCCAGGCCCGAGGCGGCACAGCCCGGCAGGATTGCGCTGCGTGCGGCCAGCAGTTCGGCGATGCGCTCGCCAGCACCGGCGGCGCGCTGCAGTTCGCCGATCACTTCACTGAGGGTGCCGAAGGCGCTGCCGACGATCAGGCTGTAGAACACGAAGGCGGCCAGTTCGCCGGCAGATATGCGCCCGGCGATCACATCCATGCCGCCCACCCACAGCATCACCCCAACCGCCCCCAGCACCAAGACGATCACCAGAGTGATCAGCCAGGCCCGCTGGGCAATGCGCTTGCGCGCCACGGTGAATGCCGCCTCGACCGTGTCGGCAAAAAGTGCGCGGTCGTGTGCCTGATGGTTGTAGGCCTGCACAGTCTTGATCTGCCCCAGCGTCTCGGCCACGTAGCTGCCTACATCGGCGACCCGGTCCTGGCTCTGCCGCGACAGCCTGCGTACGCGGCGACCAAACAGCAGGATGGGCGCCAACACCAGCGGCAGGGTCACCACCACGATGCTGGTGAGCTTGGGGTTGGTAATGAACAGCAGCACCACACCGCCCAGCACCATCAATGCATTGCGCAGGAACATCGACAGCGACGAACCGATGACCGATTGCAGCAGCGTGGTGTCTGCTGTCAGCCGCGACTGGATCTCGGCGCTGCGGTTATCTTCGAAAAAGCCGGGGTGCAGGCCGATCAGGTGGTTGAACACGGCCCGCCGCATGTCGGCCACGCAGCGCTCGCCAATCCAGGACACCAGGTAGAAACGGCTGAACGTTCCCACCGCCAGGGCCAGTACCAGCAGCAGGAACAGCCCGATGGTCTGGTTGAGCTGGTGCGCGGAACGGGTCATGAAACCCTGGTCGACCAGCAGCCGGATGCCTTGGCCCATCGACAAGGTGATGCCCGCAGTGACCACCAGTGCCAGCAAGGCCAGCAGAACCTGCCGGCGATAGGGGCGAACGAACTGCCAGGCCAGGCGTAATGCCCGGCGTGGTTGCGGGGAAACCGATTCGGACATGGCGACGATCACTATGTGTGGCGAAGGCCCAGACTACCACTCATCAGGGCTGGGGAACGCGGGCAGGTAGCTATAGCCTATCGATCTAACCAGGGTATGGAGCTTTGCCAGCGTTTCTGTTGGACTGGTATTGCCGTGACGAGCCTGTCGTCACAGGCCAGTCACGGTGCAGGACTACCCTGAGTGTTCACCTGATGAGGAGACCATGCATGAGCTTGCAGCCTACCAGCGACAACCAGCAGCCCCGGCCGAACCAGCAACCCCAGGTATGCGGTTCGATCATTGATGCCCAGGGGCGCGAGGTACCGATCACCGAGCAGATGATCCAGCAGGCTTGCAAGGCCCTGGAACAGAGCCGGGTCGAGCGCGTACGCAAAGGTTGAGCGGCGAATTTCTTGCAACCCGGCGCCTGCGCCGGGTTTTTATTTGCCTGAGTTCTGCACTGGCCCTATGCGGCCAGGCCCGGCTGAGCACGCTCCCCCGGGAGAGTGGCCGTGCAGCGGCCGGCAGGCCGTCAGACCAATACGCCACCCAGCGCACTGACCAGTTGCGCCAACTGCGGCGCCTCGCCCCGCAGGCGCACCGCGAGCCCCTCGATTTCGCGTCGCGCTGGGTACTGCTTGCGCAACTGGTCGAACGCGGCACGCTGTTGTTGTGGGTCGTCGCTCAGGCTGCGGCGGAAGTCGGCATCGTCACGGCGCGGGTCGTACACGGCGCGGCACAGGGTGGCCAGGGCCCAGGCCGGGTCGGCGCTGGCATCCAGCTCGATTTGCGCCAGCGGCGGGCGCGGCAGCAGGTCGGCCAGTTGCACCTGCTCATCCACCCCGAGGAAGCGGCACAGGGCCTGGTAGATCTGCGCGGTGCCACGCTGGCGGCCGTCGAGGCTGTAACCGGCAATATGCGGTGACGCCAGGGTACACAGGTCGGCCAGTTGCAGGTCGACTTGCGGCTCGCCTTCCCATACGTCCAGCACGGCATGGATGTCGTCGCGCTGCAGCAGCAGCTCGCGCAGGGCGGCGTTGTCCACCACCGGCCCACGGCTGGCGTTGACCAGCCAGGCACCCGGGCGCAAGTGTGCCAATTGCGCCTGGCCCAGCAAGTGCCAGGTGGGGTAGCCGCCGCTACGCTGCAACGGGGTATGCAGGCTGATCACATCACACTGCTGGACAATGGTTTCCAGGCTGACGTAGTCACCGCCTTCAGCGGCCTCGCGCAGCGGGTCGCACACCAGCACTTTCCAGCCCAGGCCGCGCAGCACACGTACCAGCCGCCCCCCGACCTCACCTGCACCGACCACGCCGTAGACCCGTTCGGGCAGCGCAACGCCATCCAGTTCGGCCAGGGTCAGCAGGCTGCCCAGCACGTAATCGACCACGCCGCGGGCATTGCAGCCTGGCGCGCTGCTCCAGCGAATGCCGGCTTCGGCAAAATAGTCCAGGTCGAGGTGATCGGTACCGATGGTGCAGGTACCGACGAAGCGTACCCGGCTGCCTTCGAGCAATGTGCGGTCAACCTTGGTCACCGAGCGTACCAGCAGGATATCGGCGTCCTTGACGCTGGCGGCATCGAGGCTTCGGCCGGGGTAGCGGCGAATTTCCCCGAAGCCTTGGAAGAAGGCATCGAGCAGCGGGATGTTTTCGTCGGCAACTATCAGCATGGCGCTCTCCTGTCTGGGGAGCGCAGTGTAGGCGCATCGCCGGGTGGGTTGCACAGGGTTTCAGTCGGCTTTTTTGCGAATCCAGTAAAGGAAGGTGCCGGCGTCTTCCTGCTGTTGCACGAGTTCGTGGCCGAGGAAGTTGCAGAACTTGGGAATGTCGCGGCGGGTGGACGGGTCGGTGGCGATGACCTTCAGCAGGCCGCCGGCGGCCAGGTTGCGTACGTGCTGGTGCAGCATCATCACCGGCTCCGGGCAGTTCAGGCCGGTGGCATCGAGGATGGCGTCGGGGGTGAAATCGGTCATGGGGGGCTCCGAAAATGATCGCTATTGTCGCGCATCACGCGGCGGGGTCCAAGCGCGGCTTTGCAGGCCATACGTCCGGACGGGCGTTGCCCAGGCCCTTTGCGCCCCTACGGCGGGTCAGAGGCTTCGCGCCGCCCCCCCCGCACGGCTTCTGATCTGGCTGTTGATCTGGCTGTTGATCTTGATCTTGATCTTGATCTTCGCGACTTCAGGAGGCCGAGCGGAGGGCATGCGGAGGGAGGTGACGGGCATGGATGCCCGTCAAGCGCTGAGGCCCCAGGGACGGGGCCTGCAGCGCGTACTCCCGGGAGCATGCCCGTAGCGAGGGAACCCCGGAGCGCAGCGCAGGGGCCGGATGACGGGAGCGCAGCGTTTTTTGGTTACTTTTTGTCGCGTCTGACAAAAAGTGACTCGCCGTAAGGGCGAAAAGGTGACTATGCGTCGCTATCGCAGCTGGAGTTTTCGCGCTATCAAAACCGGCGCTCAAGATTTAAAGCTCTGCAAAAATGTGGGCGTTGAAACCGCATAGGTATTCGTTCGCGTAGGCGGCGCCGAGTCACCTTTCCGCCCTTACGGCGGGTTACCTTGGTCTTGGCCAAAGTAACCAAAGCCGCCCGCTCCCGTCATCCGGCCCCTACGCTGCGCTCCGGGGTCCCCTCGCTACGGGCATGCTCCCGGGAGTACGCGCTGCAGGCCCCGTCCCTGGGGCCTCAGCGCTTGACGGGCATCCATGCCCGTCACCTCCCTCCGCATGCCCTTCGCTCAGCCTCCTGAAGTCGCAATCTGCAGCGCCTGTGCTACCGCGCGTTTAGAAGCAAAAGCAAAAAGCAGAAGCAACAGCAGCGCTTTCTTGGGTTTCGCACCATGCAACCACCCCCGCACAGCTTTTGATCTGGCTGTTGATCTTGATCTTGATCTTGATCTTCGCGACTTCAGGAGGCCGAGCGGAGGGTATGCGGAGGGAGGTGACGGGCATGGATGCCCGTCAAGCGCTGAGGCCCCAGGGACGGGGCCTGCAGCGCGTACTCCCGGGAGCATGCCCGTAGCGAGGGAACCCCGGAGCGCAGCGCAGGGGCCGGATGACGGGAGCGCAGCGTTTTTTGGTTACTTTTTGTCGCGTCTGACAAAAAGTGACTCGCCGTAAGGGCGAAAAGGTGACTATGCGTCTCTACCGCAGCTGGAGTTATCACGCCACCAAAAACCAGCGCCCAGGATTTCAAGCTCTGCAAAGGTGTGGCCGTTGGAACCGCATAGGTATTCGTTCGCATCCGCACCACCCTCAACCACCAACCATCAAATCAACGAGGTTTCAGATCAAGCCGCCGCAAATGGCATGTCACTTCCTCACGGTCGTGATACAGCTGCTTGCACGCAATCGAAACCCGTACCTTACGTGCCTTGAACGTCGCCTCCATGCGCTCGAGCAGCCGCCGTACCTCGGCATAACGCTGCTTCATCGGCAACTTCAGGTTGACCACCGCCTCCCGGCATAGCCCCTCACCCAACCAGGTTTCGATCAGCGAAGTCGTCCGCGCCGGCTTCTCGACGATATCGCAAACCATCCAGTCCACCGGTTGCCTGGGTTGCCAGGTAAAGCCATCGGCCATCAGGTGCTGGACCAGGCCGGTATCCATCAGGCTCTCGGCCATCGGCCCATTATCGATAGCCGTCACCAACATGCCACGACGCACCAGCTGGTAAGTCCACCCCCCCGGCGAAGCCCCTAGGTCGACGCCGGTCATATCATCGCCCAAGCGCTGCTCCCACTGCTCACGCGGGATGAACTGGTGCCAGGCCTCTTCCAGCTTGAGGGTCGAACGGCTGGGCGCCTCGCGGGGGAACTTGAGACGCGGGATACCCATGGGCCACAACGCGCTGTTGTTGGCCGCAGCGATACCCGCAAATACCCGCCGGCCACTGATGAAGGTCAGCAGCAAGCGTGGGCGGCTGGCGTCGTCAACCAGGCGCCCGGCCTTTTCCAGGGCCTTGCGCAAAGGCACTTCGAACTTGCGGCAGAACGTCGATAACGCCTTGCCCTCGTTGCTGTCCAGCACTTCCAGCCACAGGCTGCCGAACACCGGAAAACCAGCCAACTGCGCAAGCAGCACACTGATACGGTCACTTTCCGGCAACTCGACAAACGCACCCCGGGCCCATTGCCGCGGGAAGATCAGCTGATTGAAACGCAGCTCCCCCATCAACCGCTCGGCACCGCCCTCCTCGCTACAGACAAACTCGGCGCTGGCACTTTGCGGCTTGCCTTTGGCATAGCCCGCGACACCCAGGCGGGCGGCATGTTCGCTGATCTCGGCGCACACCTCACCCTCGAAACCGGGCCGGCAATGCATGAACAGGGTATTCATCTCTCACTCCACTACGGCGGGCGCGTCACAGGCGCCGGCAGGGCGGCGATGATAAAGGAAGTTCGGAACCTGCGACACGCCCCGCCGGTCCAGAAAAGGGTCAGGTGGCCTAAACCGGTCTAACCTGACCTTTCAGCCAGGTCCGTGCCGTGCGGGCCGATACACAACGGTGCTACCGGCAAACCGCAATTCAATGCCGGGCACCGGCGCAGAAGGAGTTGGCAATGCCCTCGCTCGATAGCCTGAACACCCTCAAGCCGCTCAAGGTCGGCGACCAGACCTACCACTATTTCAGCCTCACCGAAGCCGCCCGCCAGCTGGGTGACCTGCAACGCCTGCCCATGTCCCTGAAGGTGCTGCTGGAAAACCTGCTGCGCTGGGAAGACGGCAAAACCGTGACCGGCGACGACTTGCGCGCCCTCGCCCAATGGCTGGGCGAGCGGCGCTCCGACCGCGAAATCCAGTACCGCCCCGCACGCGTACTGATGCAGGACTTCACCGGCGTACCGGCAGTGGTCGACCTGGCCGCCATGCGCGCCGCCATGGCCAAGGCCGGCGGCGACCCACAACGCATCAACCCGCTGTCACCGGTCGACCTGGTGATCGACCACTCGGTGATGGTCGACCGCTACGGCACAACGCAAGCCTTCAGCGAGAACGTGGAAATCGAAATGCAGCGCAACGGCGAGCGCTATGCCTTCCTGCGCTGGGGCCAGAACGCCTTCGACAACTTCAGCGTGGTACCGCCGGGCACCGGCATCTGCCACCAGGTCAACCTGGAATACCTGGGCCGCACGGTGTGGACCCGTGAAGCCGATGGCCGCACCTATGCCTTCCCCGACACCTTGGTCGGCACCGACTCGCACACCACCATGATCAACGGCCTGGGCGTGCTCGGCTGGGGGGTCGGCGGTATCGAGGCCGAGGCGGCCATGCTCGGCCAGCCCGTATCGATGCTGATCCCGGAAGTGATCGGCTTCAAGCTGACCGGCAAGCTGCGCGAGGGCATCACTGCGACCGACCTGGTGCTGACCGTGACCCAGATGCTGCGCAAGAAAGGCGTGGTCGGCAAGTTCGTCGAGTTCTATGGCGACGGCCTGGCCGAGCTGCCGCTTGCCGACCGCGCCACCCTCGCCAACATGGCCCCGGAGTACGGCGCTACTTGCGGGTTTTTCCCAGTCGATGACGTCACCCTGGACTACCTGCGCCTGTCTGGGCGGCCAGAAGCGACCGTGCAACTGGTCGAGCAGTATTGCAAAGCCCAAGGCATGTGGCGCTTGCCCGGCCACGAGCCGCTGTTCAGCGACACCCTGGCGCTGGACATGCACGACGTCGAAGCCAGCCTGGCCGGGCCCAAGCGGCCGCAGGACCGGGTCGCACTGGGCCAGGTCAGCCAGGCCTTCGACCACTTCATCGAACTGCAACCCAAGCCGCTGGCCAAGGAAGTCGGCCGCCTGGAAAGTGAAGGGGGTGGTGGCGTGGCCGTTGGCAATGCCGACCAGGCCGGCGAGATCGACTACAGCCACCAAGGCCAGACCCACACCCTGCGCGATGGCGCCGTGGTGATCGCCGCCATCACCTCGTGCACCAATACCTCCAACCCCAGCGTGATGATGGCTGCCGGGCTGGTAGCCAAGAAAGCCCTGGAAAAAGGCCTGCAACGCAAACCCTGGGTGAAAAGCTCGCTGGCACCGGGCTCCAAGGTAGTCACCGACTACTTCCAGGCCGCCGGGCTCACGCCATACCTCGACGAGCTGGGCTTCGATCTGGTTGGCTATGGCTGCACCACCTGCATCGGCAACTCCGGCCCGCTGGATGAAGCCATCGAGAAAGCCATTGCCAGCGCTGACCTCACCGTGGCCTCGGTGCTGTCGGGCAACCGTAATTTCGAAGGGCGCGTTCACCCGCTGGTCAAGACCAACTGGCTGGCATCGCCGCCGCTGGTCGTGGCCTATGCGCTCGCCGGCAGTGTGCGCGTGGACCTGACGCGTGACCCGCTGGGTACGGGCAAGGACGGCCAACCGGTGTACCTGCGCGATATCTGGCCCAGCCAGCAGGAGATCGCGGCGGCCGTGGCCAAGGTCGACACGGCCATGTTCCACAAGCAATATGCCGAAGTGTTCGCCGGCGATGCCCAGTGGCAGGCCATCGAGGTACCCCAGGCCGCTACCTACGTGTGGCAGGCAGACTCCACCTATATCCAGCACCCTCCATTCTTCGACGACATCGGCGGGCCGCCACCGGCCATCACCGATATCCGCGGCGCCCGCGTGCTGGCGCTGTTGGGCGACTCGGTGACCACCGACCACATTTCCCCTGCCGGCAACATCAAGGCCGACAGCCCAGCGGGGCGCTACCTGCGCGAAAAAGGTGTGGAGCCACGCGACTTCAACTCCTATGGTTCGCGGCGCGGCAACCATGAAGTGATGATGCGCGGTACGTTCGCCAATATCCGAATCCGCAACGAAATGCTGGCGGGCGAGGAAGGCGGCAACACCTTGCACGTGCCCTCGGGTGAAAAACTGTCGATCTATGACGCGGCCATGCGCTACCAGCAGGAAGGAACCCCGCTGGTGGTGATCGCCGGGCAGGAATACGGCACCGGCTCCAGCCGCGACTGGGCGGCCAAGGGCACCAACCTGCTGGGCGTGAAGGCAGTGCTGGCGGAAAGCTTCGAGCGTATCCACCGCTCCAACCTGGTGGGCATGGGCGTGCTGCCGCTGCAGTTCACGGCCGGGCATGACCGCAAGGCGCTGGGGCTGACCGGCAAGGAGCAGATCGACGTGCTGGGGCTGGACGGCGCACCGATTCACCCCGGCATGCCGCTACAGGTGCGCATCACCCGCGAGGATGGCCAGCAGGAACAGATCGAGGTGTTGTGCCGGATCGATACCGTCAACGAGGTGGAGTACTTCAAGGCAGGCGGAATTCTGCATTATGTGCTGCGCCAGCTGATTGCGGGTTGAGGGCGCAGCCGCACTGGAAAACCTGCGACACCTGCCAATCGAGCGCCGCCCACACGGCGCTCGATTGCTCAGGCACCCTTGCACCAAAATCGAACACCTTTTGTCACGCATGTTAAATAATCACTCAATAATCCCGGTGGCTTGCCGATACCCATCCAAAGCCCTGCGGACTATCACCCCATGCGTAACAACCAGCCGATTACCCAGAGAGAACGGACTTTCCCTGCCCAGCAGCGGTTGATCTCCACCACCAACGCCAAGGGCGTGATTACCTACTGCAATGATGCCTTCATCGACATCAGTGGGTTCACCCGCGAAGAACTGACCGGTGCGCCGCACAATCTGGTGCGCCACCCCGACGTGCCGCCTGCGGTGTTTGCCCATATGTGGCAAACCCTCAAGCAAGGCCAGCCGTGGATGGGTATCGTCAAGAACCGCTGCAAGTCGGGCGACCACTACTGGGTCAACGCCTACGTCACACCGATTTTTGACAACAACCAGGTGGTCGGCTTCGAGTCTGTGCGGGTCAAACCCACCGCCGAGCAGATCCGCCGCGCCGAGGCGCTGTACCAGCGCATCAACCAGGGCAAGCCGCCGGTACCGCGCCGTGACAAGTGGCTGCCGGTGCTGCAGGACTGGTTGCCGTTCATCCTGATCAGCCAGGCGGGCTTCCTGATTGGCAACTGGCTGGGCCATTCCTGGGGCTTCGCGTTGGCCGCCGCGCTTTCCGTACCGCTTGGGCTGATCGGCCTGAGCTGGCAGCAACGCGGCCTCAAGCGCTTGCTGCGGTTGGCTGAACAGACCACCTCCGACCCGCTGATCGCGCAGATGTACACCGACAGCCGTGGCGTGCAGGCCCGCCTGGAAATGGCCATGCTCAGCCAGGATGCGCGCATGAAAACCTGCCTGACCCGCTTGCAGGACAGCGCCGAGCACCTCAGCGACCAGGCGCGGCAGTCCGACGCCCTGGCACACAAGAGCTCTTCGGGGCTGGAACGCCAGCGGGTCGAAACCGAACAGGTCGCCGCCGCCGTCAACCAGATGGCCGCGACCACCCAGGAAGTTGCCAACCACGTGCAACGCACAGCCGATGCCACCCAGGAAGCCAACCGCCTGACCAGCCAGGGCCGGCAGATTGCCGGGGAAACCCGCGAGGCCATCGAACGCCTGTCAACAGCAGTGGGCGAAACCGGCCAGACCGTCACGCAACTGGCCAAGGACAGCGACGAAATTGGCGGTGTCGTCGATGTGATCAAGGGCATTGCCGACCAGACCAACCTGCTGGCATTGAATGCCGCCATCGAGGCGGCGCGGGCTGGGGAAATGGGCCGTGGCTTTGCTGTAGTGGCCGACGAAGTGCGCCAGCTGGCTCAACGCACCGCCGAGTCCACCGGGCAGATCCACAGCCTGATCGCCAAGCTGCAGCAAACCGCCAGCAACGCCGTACTGACCATGGAAACCGGCCACCGTCAGGCGCAGGAAGGCGTTGATCGTGTGATGCAGGCTGACGAAGCGCTGGTCGGCATCAGCGAAGCGGTCGCCAACATCACCGACATGGCGACCCAGATTGCCGCCGCGACCGAAGAGCAGACCGCCGTGGCCGATGAGATCAGCCGTAACATCAGCACCATCGCCGAACTGGCCGACCAGACCGCCGAGCAGGCACAGCACTCGGCGCTGTTGAGCGAAGAGCTGACCACTACGGCGGGGAGCCAGTACTCACTTGTGGAGCGCTTCAACCGCTGACCGCAGACCTACGCGCCGCGAGGGGCTGCACAGCAGCCCCTGGCTGGCAACGCATGCCCAGACAGGTTTACCAGTCCAGGCTCAAGCGGCTCTCGAAATAGCGCTCTTCGCCGCTCAACGGGTCGGTGAAACGCAGGCTCTGCGCCAGCAGTTTCAATGGCCGCTGGTAATCGTCGGCGGTGTCGAGCAACTGCGGATAGAACGGGTCATTGCTGATGCCCGCGCCCAACGCAGCCATGTGCACCCGCAACTGGTGGGTCTTGCCGGTGACCGGCGACAACCCGTACCGCCACAGCGCTCCGCGCTTCTCCAGCACCTCGGCCAGGGTTTCACTATTGGCCTCGCCCTCTACCTCATGCATGCGGAAAAAGGGCTCGCCATGCACCAGACGGCTTTTGTGCACCAACGGAAACGCATGTTGCGGCAAAGCGGCCGCGATGGCCTGGTAGCGCTTGTCGATGCGTCGCTCGGGGAATAGCCGCTGATAAGCGCTACGCGTATGCGGGTTGGCAGAGAACAGCACAAGCCCGGCGGTATGCCGATCGATGCGATGCAACGGCACCAGGTGAGGGTTATCCAGCCTGCGGATCAGGCGGCGCAGCAAGGTGTGCTCAACGTACTCGCCAGTCGGTGTCACCGGCAGGAAATGCGGCTTGTCCGCCACCACCAGGTGCTCGTCCACGTGCAGCACGTGCTCCTGCAACGGGATCGGTCGCTCGTTCGGCACTTCGCGAAAATAGTGCAAGCGCATGCCCGGTTTGTAAGGCAGCTCGGCAGCCACTGCCTGCCCCTGGGCGTCCAGCACCCGCCCCCTGGCAAAGCGGTCGAGCCACTGGGCACGGTCGATGGCCTTGAAATGGTCACACAGGCAATCGAGCACCGTTGCCCAGTGACCGGGTGGCAGGCACACGGTGCTGGCTTGCTGGCGGGCGGGGTCGAATGGCGTGGACATGGCAGGGCTCGGAACAGGCACGGCCGCGCATTATCACCCAACCCCGCCCCATCAACCAGCCTGGGCCAGCGCCTCGCTGCGCTCCTTCAACCAGCGCAGCACCTGCACCGGCTCCCAGCGGCCAGGGTCGTATAGTGCGTAGAGCGCTCCCTGGTACCCGACCACATCGAGCCCACGGTGGTAGCCGGCACGCTGGAACAAGGCTTCGATCTCGGCAAAGCAGGTATTGAAATGCACCTTGCCGAAGGGGGTGCGGTCATCGGTCACCAGGCCTTCGAGGCGCAGTTCCAGAACGGCGTCGGCCACCCGCTCCACAGGCATGCGGTTGACGCTGTACTTGAGTTGCTCGACGTTGAGCATGGCTTTACCTCGATACTGTATTTATATACAGCATACGAACATCCTCGCGTCGCAGTCAATGCGCTTCATTGCAGCCCCGCCAGATAGCCGCCGCCCTTGCGGATGGTCAACACCTGGCGCCGCGGGGTGCCCCGCGCCACCGACAGGTGCACCCACTTGTCGAACTCGAGAATGAGTTGATCGAAAGGCACCGTACTTTCGCTGATCCGTTGCACGGTCTCGCGCGGGCTGACCTCGATGACCGTAAAATCAGCCGCCAGCCCTTGTATATGCTGGCTGTTGGCGGCACCGCCAATCAACCGGTTGACTTTCTCGCTACGGTAGCCGCTGCTGATAATGATGGGCACGCCGAACAGCGCGCGCACCTGTTCCAGCGCACAACACAGCAGTTGCAGGTTGGCCCTGGCTTCAGGTGGCGGGGTGTTGTCGAACCCATCCCTGGCCGCGAGCTGGGAAACGGTCAGTTCAGCGAGGGTGAAATGTGGTGTGATCAACATGGCAAGCGGTTCCGATGATGGCTAGGGGCACCGGCACTGGTGCGCCGGCGCCTGATCATCAGCGCGCATCACCTGCCATGGAGCAGGGTTGTACCTCCCCTGTCGGTGTCATTGCCCCAGGAACGCCACCACCTGCTCGGCATCGAACGGCCAGTGCAACTCGGCACCGTTGTCACAGCGCCGGAGCACCGGAATGACCAGCCCATATCGCTCGAACAAAGGCTGACTTTCGGCAACATCGACCAGCTCCACCAGCAGGCCATGATCGACGAAGGGCATCAGCACCGACTCGGCCACTTCACACAGGTGGCAGCCGAGGGTGCCGAACAGTTGGCATTCAGGCAGCATGGGGCGGGTCCCGATGTAGCATGCAGAGAAACCTATTCTAGGACCACCACGGCCATCGTGCACCTTCAATCCTGGCTGGTGGCGCCGATACGGTGCAGCGACAGGTCAGCGCCCTGGAATTCCTGCTCATGGCTCAGCCGCAGGCCATGCACGGCGCGCAGCGCACCATACACGGCAAAACCACCGGCAAGTGCCACCACCACCCCCATCAGGCTCCCCAGCAGCTGGCTGACCAGGCTGACGCCGCCCATGCCGCCCAGTGCCGCCTGGCCGAAGATACCGCAGGCAACCCCACCCCACACGCCACACAGGCCATGCAACGGCCAAACACCCAGCACGTCGTCGATTTTCCAGCGGTTCTGGGCCGCGGTGAACGTCCACACGAACAGCCCGCCCGCCACCAGGCCGGTAGCCAGCGCACCGATCGGGTGCATCAGGTCTGAGCCGGCGCAAACCGCCACCAACCCGGCCAACGGCCCGTTATGCAGGAAACCGGGGTCGTTGCGCCCCGCCAGCAACGCCGACAACGTGCCGCCAACCATGGCGAGCAACGAGTTGATCGCCACCAGGCCACTGAGCCCCTCCAAGGTCTGGGCGCTCATCACGTTGAAACCGAACCAGCCAATGATCAGGATCCACGAGCCCAGGGCGAGAAAGGGAATGCTCGAGGGCGCAAAAGCCACCAGCCGACCATCGCGATAGCGACCGCGGCGCGGGCCGAGCAGCAGCACCGCCGCCAGCGCCAGCCAGCCGCCCATGGCATGCACCACCACTGAGCCGGCAAAGTCATGGAACGGCGCGCCAAAGCGGTCCTGCAACCAGGCTTGCAGGCCCAGGTTGCCGTTCCACACCACACCCTCGAAGAAGGGGTAGACGAATGCCACGATCAGTGCGGTGGCACACAGTTGCGGCACAAAACGCGCACGCTCGGCGATGCCCCCGGAAATGATCGCCGGAATGGCTGCAGCGAAGGTCAACAGGAAGAAGCACTTGACCAGCGCGTAGCCATGGTCGGCAGCGAGCGTTGCAGCAGGCTGGAAGAAGTTGACCCCATAGGCGATCCAGTAGCCTATAAAGAAATACACCAGCGCCGAAATGGCGAAGTCGCTGAGGATCTTCGACAAGGCATTGACCTGGTTCTTGTGGCGTACGGTGCCCACTTCGAGAAACGCGAAGCCGGCATGCATGGCCAGCACCAGAATGGCGCCCATGAGAAGGAACAGGGTGTTGGAACCGTGGACCAGGGAGTCCATCGCGCTGTGCATGTTATCCATGAAATAGGCAGACCTGCTGAAAAAGGCACCAGGACAGTTCAAGAACCTGCATCCCTGCACCGAATCGGTGCCAGCCATCACCCTGTTTCAGTTGCGTGGGCGCGACCTGCGTGGTTTTTTCTTGGGTTTGTCGAGGATTGCGTTAAGGTTTATCGATATTCGCCGCGTGGGCGCCCCGAATCGGCGCAAGAACAGCCTGAGGTGCCCCGCAACGTGGCAAACACATAGCAAGGCGCATACCAGCACACGCGGGTGTACGGTCACTTGAACCTTCCGCGCGTGCTATCACTCGAACTACCAACATTCATCGACAGGGAGAGACACATGGCCAGCAATTCGGCAAAGACTGCACAAGAGATATTGATGGCTGACTTCCAGGCTTTGGTGCGCGACACCGAAAAGCTGCTGGCCGACACCGCCAACCTGGCAGGCGACCAGGCCGAGGAGTTGCGCGGGCAGATTCACGAGCGCCTGGCTCAGGCCCGCGAAACCCTGCAGTTGACCCAGGAGTCGGTACGCGACCGCGGCCAGGCTGCGCTGGGCAGCGCCGAGCAGTACGTACAGGAAAACCCATGGCAGGCCATCGGCATCGCTGCCGGCGTCGGCCTGTTGATCGGCCTGCTGGCCAACCGGCGTTAAGGGGTTCCCATGGAGAACGAAGCCAACGGCGCCGGCGCATCGGGCAGGCGCCTGGGCGCAGCCGCGCTGGGGCTGCTGCACAGCCATATCGAGCTGTTCGGTATCGAGCTGCAGGAGCAGAAAGGCCGCACGCTGAGGTTGCTGTTGTTCGCCGGCCTGGCACTGGTGTTCGCCCTGCTGCTGCTCACTGCACTTTCGGGCTTGCTACTGGTGCTGCTGTGGGACAGCTATCGCCTTGCCGGCATCATCGGCCTGTGCGTGTTCTATAGCCTGGCTGCACTGTATTGCGGTGTACGGTTGAAGGCAGCGGTGTTCGACGAGTCATCCCCCTTCAACGCCACTCTCGAAGAACTCGCCAAGGACCGGGAGCGCTTGTTGCCATGAACCTGCCACAACTGCCGAACACACGAAACCCACGCGAGCTGCGCAAGGCGTTGCTGCGCCTGCGCATGGAAATGCACCGCCAGGAGATCCGCCACGAATCCGGGCAACTGCTGGCACCGTTGCAGCGCATGCGCGGCATGGGCAGCTCGCTGCACGACGGCTTGGGCATCAAACACGCGCCGCTGTGGGGCATTGGCGCTGTGGTAGCCCTGGGCTTCATGACCGGCAAGGGCGTGCGCAGCGGCAACCTGGGCAGGCTTGTGCGCCTGGGCACCAGCCTGCTGCCGCTGGTACGCCTGTACCTGCAAAGTAGCCGTCGCCGCTGAAGGCGGTGCATGGGCGCAGGCTCAACCGCGAATGTATCGGTGCCGCCACCGGCCATTCGCGGCTAATGCAAGCCAGCGGCCAGCGTTGCCCCTGCCACTTGCGCGCAGGCACAGCACACCAGAAGCTATAGCCTTTGACCCCCTGGAGACCGCGCCTTGGACTGGCACACCCTGCTCACCCGCGAACGTCTGGGCAAAGCCCTGTATAGCGCCGAAGAACTCGGGCGCAGCCCCTTCCACAAAGACCACGACCGCATCATTTTCTCGGGCGCCTTTCGCCGCCTGGGGCGCAAGACCCAAGTGCACCCCGTCACCAGTAACGATCACATTCACACGCGCCTGACCCATTCGCTGGAAGTCAGTTGCGTGGGGCGCTCGCTGGGCATGCGCGTGGGGGAAACCCTGCGCGAAAGCTTGCCAGACTGGTGCGCGCCCAGCGACCTGGGGATGATCGTGCAGTCGGCCTGCCTGGCCCACGACATCGGCAACCCGCCATTCGGCCATTCTGGCGAAGACGCCATACGTCACTGGTTCCAGCAGGCGGCCGGGCGCGGGTGGCTGGACGACATGGGTGATGACGAGCGTGCCGACTTCCTCAATTTCGAGGGCAATGCACAGGGCTTTCGCGTGCTTACGCAACTGGAGTACCACCAGTTCGACGGTGGCACCCGGTTGACCTATGCCACCCTCGGCACCTACCTCAAATACCCCTGGAGCGCCCGCCATGCCGACGCCCTGGGCTACAAGAAGCACAAGTTCGGCAGCTACCAGAGCGAGCTGCCACTGCTGGAACAGATCGCCCGCAAGCTCGGCCTGCCACAGCTGGAGCACCAGCGCTGGGCGCGCCACCCGTTGGTGTACCTGATGGAAGCGGCGGATGACATCTGCTACGCGCTGATCGACCTGGAAGACGGCCTGGAGATGGACCTGCTGCAATACGGCGAAGTCGAAGCCTTGTTGCTCGACCTGGTCGGCGACGATCTGCCGGAAACCTATCGCCAACTCGGCCCTGGCGATTCTCGCCGGCGCAAGCTGGCCATCCTGCGTGGCAAGGCCATCGAGCACTTGACCAACGCTGCCGCCCAAGCTTTTGTCGAGCAGCAGCAAGCGTTGCTGGCCGGGCAACTTCCAGGCGACCTGGTCGAACACATGCACGGCCCGGCCAAGCGCTGCGTGCTGCAGGCCAAAGACATGGCGCGCAACAAGATCTTCCAGGACAAGCGCAAGACCCTGCACGAAATCGGCGCCTACACCACACTGGAAATCCTGCTCAATACCTTCTGCGGCGCGGCGCTCGAACAACACGGCGGGCGCACACCCTCGTTCAAGAGCCGGCGCGTCATGGACCTGCTCGGCAACAGTGCACCAGACCCACACGGCTCGCTGTACAACGCGTTCCTGCGCATGATCGATTTCATCGCCGGCATGACCGACAGCTACGCCAGCGAAATGGCCAGGGAAATGACCGGGCGCTCGGGCCCGGGCTGAGCCATGGCGGTGCAGACCGGCCAGCGTGCCGGTGCTGCACCTGGGTTACAGGAAACTTCCTACATATACCAAGGGCAAATTAAACAACACGTTTAATTTGCCAACGAAAAGTTACCAAATGCACTTTGACATTGGGTCGCGCACGATTATCTCGTAGCCCGTTTTGCTTTATCTTGTAAGCCATTTCCCATATGGGGCAAACAGCCCTTCCTTGCATGCCCGTTGACTTCCAACTGCGATAAGGTGCCGCCTGTCACCCACAATTGACCGCAGGCAAGTTGAACATGCATTCCATATTTATTGTTGACGATCATCCGGTCATCCGCCTTGCCGTCCGCATGCTGCTGGAAAACCAGAATTACAAGATTGTCGGTGAATCGGACAATGGCGTGGACGCGATGCAGATGATCCGCGAGAGCCACCCCGACCTGGTCATCCTCGACATCAGCATCCCCAAGCTAGACGGGCTGGAGGTGCTTGCGCGCTTCCAGGCCATGGCGCTGCCCATGAAAGTGCTGGTGCTGACTGCCCAGGCCCCGGCGTTGTTTGCCGTTCGCTGCATGCACTCGGGTGCTGCCGGTTATGTGTGCAAGCAGGAGGACCTCGGTGAACTGCTGAGTGCAATCAAGGCCGTGCTGGCCGGTTACAACTACTTCCCCAGCCAGGCAATAAAGCATGACCAGGTAACCACGAGCGACCTGCAACTTTTCCGCCAGGTAAATGATCGCGAACTGATGGTGCTGCAACTCTTCGCCCAAGGGCGCAGCAACAAGGAAATTGCCAAGGGCATGTTCCTCAGCAGCAAGACCGTGAGTACCTACAAGAAGCGCCTCATGCAAAAGCTGCAGGTCAGTACGTTGGTCGACCTGATCGAGATGGCCAAGCGCAACGCACTGGTCTGAGCATGTTCATGGCCCGCCCTTTCGCCCGCTTGCTGCTCGCGCTGCTGCTGTTCAGCAGCGCGGCAGTGGCCACCCACCACGAAACTGCATCGTACACGCTCCTCCCGCGTTCGTCGGCTATGCCAGCGCCACCGGAACTCAACGCCGAGCAACGGCAATGGCTTGCAGGGCGCCAGGAACTGGTGCTGGGAACATCGGCCCCTGACTACCCGCCGTTCGACATCACCAGTGGCGGCCGTGACTACCAGGGGCTTACCGCCGAATATGCAAACCTGATCGGCACGGCCCTGGAGTTGCCGGTCCGGGTGCTGCGTTTTCCCAGCCGGCAGGCCGCTTTGGAAGCACTCCGGCAAGGCGACATCGACCTGCTGGGCAGCGCCAATGGCTACGAAGCGGCCAGCGACGGCCTGGCCTTGTCGCACCCCTATGCCGTTGACCAGCCGGTGCTGGTCACACGCGAAGACGAAACGCGGGCACTGGACACGGGCCTGGCCGGCATGCGCCTGGGCATGCTCTATCACTACCTGCCCGAGGCAGAACTGCTCAACGCCTACCCCGATGCCGAGCTGCTGACGTTCGAGTCCTCCAGCCAGGCGTTGAATGCCGTAGCGTTCGGCCAGGCCGACGTGTTCATCGGCGACACCATTTCCACCCACTACCAGCTCAACCGCGGCCACCTGCCACGCCTGCGCATGGCCAACTTCGGCAAGCACGAAGCCATCGGCTTCGGCTTTGCCCTGCGCCAGCAGGACACCGTACTGAGGGAACTGGTCGATACCATCCTCGATAGCCAGCCCCCCGCCATGCGTGCCAGTATCTTCAAACGCTGGAGCGCCGGCAGCGACCTGCTGTTGACCGACCGCAACCTGCGATTGAGCGCAACAGAGCAACAATGGCTGCAACAGCACCCCGTGATGCGTGTGGCCATTGACGACACCGCTGCGCCCCTGTCCTACTTCGACGGCTCAGGACATTTTCGCGGCATCACTGCAGACCTGCTTGAGCTCATTCGCCTGCGCACCGGCTTGCGCTTCGAGGTACAGCGGGCCAGTGGCATCGCCGACATGATCGCCCGCTTGAAGGATGGCCGCGCCGACGTGATCGCCGCCCTGGCCATCGCCGGGTTGGTCGACAAGGACCTGCAGATCAGCCGGCCGTACCTGGAAAGCGCCTATGTTCTGGTCAGCCGCAAGGACAAACCGGCCCCAGGGTCCCTGGAGCAGTTGCAGGGCTACCGCATCGCCTTTACCCGCCACAGTGCCATGCATGCCACGTTGCCGCAGCATTATCCGCACATTGGCTGGGTCGAGAGCGCCAGCGCGTTCTACTCCATGGCGTTGCTCAACAGCGGCGCCGTCGATGCGGTGATCACCACCCTGATCGATGCCAACCACGCCCTGGCCAGCAACCCCGACCTGGTCATCCGCACCTCGGTCGGCGGTGAGCCCGCCAACTACGCCATGGCCACCAACGCGTCTTCACCGGCTTTGGCCTCGATCCTCGACAAGGCGCTGCAGAGCATTTCGCCGGAGGAACTGGGGGTCATCAACAACCGCTGGCGTAGCTTTGGCCCGCACGAAGACAGCAAGAGCCAGAGCTACCGCCGGCTGGCGCTGCAGGTGGTACTGGCCACGGCGGTGCTGCTTCTGCTGGCGTTGCTCTGGAACGCCCGCCTGCGCTTGCAGATCCGTCAGCGCCAGCGCGCCGAAAGGGCGCTGAACGACCAACTGGCATTCATGCGCGCACTGCTCAACGGCACCCCTCACCCCATGTACGTGCGCGACCGCGATGGCCGCCTTCAAAGCTGCAACTACAGCTATCTGGAGGCGGTACAGGCCCGCTCCGAGCAGGTTATCGGCAAACAGCTGACCGCCAGCCTGTTCGCCGACGCCGAACAGACCCGGCAAATCCAGGCGGATTACCACAAAGTGATGGCCGCCGGCTCCCCCCTGATCATGGACCGCCCGTTGCGGATCAAGGGCCGGGAGATGACCATCTACCACTGGATCCTGCCCTACCGTGATTCGCTGGGTGAGGTGCAGGGCATCATCGGCGGCTGGATCGACATCAGCGACCGCCGCCAGCTGGTCACGGAACTGCGCCAGGCCAAGCAGCAGGCCGACGATGCCAACCGCGCCAAAAGCACCTTCCTGGCCACCATCAGCCACGAAATCCGCACGCCCATGAATGCGGTCATCGGCATGCTCGAACTGGCGGTCAAACGCGCCGATCAAGGGTGGGTGGACCGCAGCGCGCTGGCCTTGGCGCACCATTCGGCCAAAGACCTGCTGGGCCTGATCGGTGACATTCTCGATATCGTGCGCATCGAATCCGGGCATCTGTCGCTGGCCCCCGAGGTGGTCGACCTGGCAGCGTTGGTCGAGTCGGTGGGGCGCATGTTCGATGGCCAGGCACGGCAAAAAGGCCTGGCGCTGGAAGTGATCATCGAACCGGCCGCACGTTGCCACGCGTTGCTCGACCCCCTGCGTTTCAAGCAAGTGCTGTCCAACCTGGTGAGCAACGCCATCAAGTTCACCGAGCATGGCCAGGTACGCATCTGCGTCAGCCTGCTGGACGAAGCCCCTGGCAGGCCTGCAATGCTGGACCTGGAGGTGCGCGACAGTGGTATCGGCATCCATGCCGACGACCTGAAGCGCCTGTTCAACCCGTTCATCCAAGCCAACCCGCACAGCCAGGGTGCCCGTGCGGGCACCGGGCTCGGTCTGGCCATCTGCCGCAACCTGTGCGACATGATGGGGGGCAGCCTGACCATCAAGAGCCTGGAGGATGTCGGCACCCAGGTGCGCCTGAAGATGCCGTTGCAACGGGTCGATGCTGCAGCGCAACCCGCCCAGTTGCCGGAATGCCTGGACGTTCCCGACCCCGGTCTGCGCGTGCTGGTGATCGACGATCACCCGGCCAACCTGGAACTGATGGCGCAGCAGCTCGGTTATCTGGGCCTGCAGCATGCCAGCGCCCGGGATGGCCGGGAAGGCCTGGCCGCCTGGCGCGCCGGTGATTTCGACGTGCTGGTGCTGGACTGCAACATGCCGCACATGAACGGCTACCAGCTGGCAACCGCGGTGCGCACCGAAGAACGCCATGGCCAGCGGCCGCGCTGCACCATCCTGGGTTATACCGCCAACGCCCAGCCAGAGGTCCGTCGCAAATGCCTGAGCGCCGGCATGGACGACTGCCTGCTCAAGCCCATCAGCCTGAGTACGCTCAGCCAGTGCCTGGCGGGCATTCACCCGCGCCGCCAGCAATGCCCCCCGAACAGGTTGTACGAACTGGGCGGCCTGGCGGCCGTGACCGGGCCAGCACCCGACGACCGCCAGCGTTTTCTGCAAGCGCTACTGCAGAGCCTGCAGGCCGACCTGCTCAGCTTGATGGCGCTGGACCCGCAGCACGACAGCACGGCCATCGCCGACCAGGCCCACAAGGTGCTGAGCGCCGCACGCATGCTCAAGGCACCCGCCCTGATGGCGGCATGCGAAGCGCTGGAAGCCGGCACCCTCACCCCTGCCCAGCTACGCTTGAAGCGCCAGGCACTGGCACGCCACATGCGCCGGGTGGAGCGCGCCCTGGCCAGGGAGTTGGCGCCACCCGCCGACACTCAGGCAGGCAGCCACGCGTGTTAACTGGTAGACTGCGCGGCGTTATTACCTAAGAGGATTGTTTCATGGCCACAAACCGCTCCCGTCGTCTGCGCAAGAAGCTGTGTGTCGACGAGTTTCAGGAATTGGGCTTCGAGCTGAACCTGGAATTCAAGGAAGATCTGGATGACCAGGCAATCGATGCTTTCCTCGACGCGTTCCTGGCTGAAGCCATGGACGCCAACGGCCTGGATTATGTAGGCGGTGACGATTACGGCCTGGTGTGCTCGGTCAAACGCGGCTCGGTCAGCGAAGAACAACGCGCCGCCGTCGAAGCCTGGCTCAAAGGCCGCAGCGAACTGACCAAGATCGAAGTCAGCCCGTTGCTGGACGCCTGGTACCCGGAAAAGCCGATCAACAAGGCTGAGTAACCCTCAGCCCGGTTCGATCGAAGAAAGGCCACCTCTCGAGGTGGCCTTTTTATTGGCGATGGTTTTCCGTCGAACGTGGCGCATCGTCGCTACGCTTGGGGCATAATGCGGTTTCTTTAGCTCGTGGGGCCATCATCGCTTACAGCCCCAATGTCCTTTTCCCTCGCTGCAGGGTATTTGCTCACCATGATCAAAACGCTTCGTCCCCTCGTTCTCGCCGGCCTGCTATTGCCCTTCGCCTTGCCCAGCCAAGCCGCAGCCGTCAACACCACCTTGCCTGCCAAAGTGCAGCAGGCGCTCAAAGCCAACAAACTGCAAGACACCGCACTGTCGCTGGTCATGCTGCCCCTGGATGGCCCCGGTGTTCCCACCGTGTTCAATGCCGACGTGTCGGTAAACCCGGCCTCGACCATGAAACTGGTTACCACCTACGCAGCCCTCGAGCTGCTTGGCCCGACCTTTCAGTGGAAGACCGAGTTCTACACCGACGGCACCCTGAGCAACGGGGTGCTCAACGGCAACCTGTACCTCAAAGGCGGCGGTGACCCCAAGCTGAACATGGAAAAGCTGTGGCTGCTGATGCGTGACCTGCGCGCCAATGGTGTGCGCACCGTCACCGGTGACCTGGTATTGGACCGCAGCCACTTCGTGCAACCCAACCTGCCCCAGTTCAACGACGACGGCGGTGACGAAAACAAGCCGTTCCTGGTCAAGCCCGACTCGCTGCTGGTCAACCTCAAGGCCCTGCGCTTTGTTGCCCGCAACGATGGAGGCAAGGTCACCATTGCGGTGGAGCCACCGATTGCCAGCATCCGCATCGACAACCAGGTCAAGCCTGTGGCCTCGAAACAATGCAGTGGCGATGTGCGCTACAACCCAGTGCCTCAGGCCAACGGCATCAGTGTGACGGTCAGCGGCCAACTGGGTGACGGTTGCAACTCGCAGACTTACCTGGCCCTGCTTGACCACCCGACTTACGCGGCCGGTGCCGTGCGTGCCATCTGGAACGAGCTGGGCGGCACCATCCAGGGCGGCGACCGTGTCGAGAACGTACCCAAGAGTGCCCGCCTGCTGGCACGTGCCTTCTCCCCAGACCTGGTCGAAGTAATCCGCGACATCAACAAGTACAGCAACAACACCATGGCCCAGCAGTTGTTCCTCAGCCTTGGCGCACAGTTCCGCACCGATGCCGATGGCGACGATGCGCGTGCCGCACAGCGCGTGGTACGCCAGTGGCTGGCGAAAAAAGGCATTACCGCGCCGCACCTGGTGATGGAAAACGGTTCTGGCCTGTCGCGAGCCGAGCGCGTCAGCACCCGGGAAATGGCCGAGATGCTGCAGGCAGCCTGGAAGAGCCCCTACGCTGCCGAATACATGAGTTCGATGCCGCTGGTGGGCATGGATGGCACCATGCGCAAGCGCCTCAAGCGCACCGCCATGGCCGGCGAAGGGCACATCAAGACCGGCACCCTGAACACGGTGCGCGCAATAGCCGGTTTCAGCCGCGACAGCAACGGCCACACCTGGGCAGTGGCGGCGATCCTCAACGACCCGAAACCTTGGGGTGCCTCGCAGGTGCTGGACCAGGTGCTGCTGGACCTGTACCGCCAGCCGAAGCTGGCCGGCAGCACCGCTGCCAATTGATGCATCGAGCGCCGCCCGCGCGGCGCTCGATCTCACAGGCGCTGAAGATGTGGTGGCCAGCACCTGGCAGCGCGGTCAGGCAGACTCCCCCTCTACCCGGTCCCGCCCGGCCTGCTTGGCCGCATAAACCCCGGCATCGGCGCGCAACAGCAACGCGTCGGCGCCCTCCCCCGGCCGCCACCCGGCCACGCCGAAACTCGCGGTGACTTGGCCCACGCCGTCTACCGGGTCATTGCGCACGCCTTGCCAAAGCTCCAGCGCCAGCACACGCGCCTGCTCGGCATCAGTGCCCGGGCACAGCACCATGAACTCCTCCCCGCCCAGCCTGCAGAACACATCGGTACGCCGCAAGCGCTGGCCGATGCGCTGGCACAGGCTACGCAGCACCCGGTCACCGACCGCATGGCCGAAACGGTCGTTGATGCGCTTGAAGTGATCAATGTCGAGCATGATCACCGCCAGCGCCTGGCCATCTCGCTGGGCACGCTCCAACTCGTTTTTCAGCCGTTCCTGGAAGTAACGGCGGTTATGGATGCCGGTCAGCGAATCGGTCACCGACAGCCTGCGCAACTCGTGTTCCACACCCTTGAGATCGGAAATATCGGTCAGGTAGCCATGCCACAAGGTGCAGCCCTGCTCGCCCACTTCCGGCGTTGCCTCGCCACGCACCCAGCGCAAGCCCGCCCGGGGCAGGCACACGCGGTACTCCTCGCGCCATGGCGTCAGGTGCTCGGCCGAGTAGCGCACCGAACGGCTCACCCGCTCCAGGTCATCAGGGTGAATGCGCTCGTACACTGCGGCGGCATCCTCGCGCAGCTGCTGCAGGTCAAGCTCATAAATGTCGTACAGCCCCTTGCTGGCATAGGGGAAACACGAATGGCCGTTTGCATCAAGCCTGTACTGGTAGATGCCGCCCGGTACTTCGGCACTGAGTTTTTCCAGCAACCGGTCACGCGCAGCCAATGCCTCATGTACCCGACGCCGCTCCGTGACGTCGATGCAGATGGCCAGGTAACCCACCCATAAACCCTGGTCGTCCAGCATGGCGGTCACCAGCATGTTGGCTACCAGTTGGCTGCCGTCGGCGCGTACCAAGGTCCACTCACCCGGCTCGGCGCCCTGTTCGTATACGGTTTCGGCAAACAGTGCATGGCCCCCCGCAATGGCGCGGCCAAAGCGCAAACTCAAGGCATGGGCACGCTGGCTCAGCTCCTCGGCCAGCACCAGTTGCTCAAGGCGCAGGCGGCCAATGGCTTCACTGGCCGGGTAACCGAGCATGCTTTCGGCACCGGCATTGAAAGTGCTGACCACCCCTTTGAGGTTGGTGGCGATGATCGCAACCTGGGTCGCGGCATCCAGCACGCTGCGCAGCTGGTTGTGGGTGCCGCGCAGCGACTGTTCGCTGACCTGCAGCGCTGCGGTGCGCTGTGCAACCAGGGCCAAGGCCCGTTGACGCTGGCTGAACAGGTTGAACAACATCACGCTCAGCAGCAGGCTCAGCAAACCGCCCAGTGCACCGACTGCCAGCACCGCCGAAGAACGGTTGGCCTGCAGGAATGCCAGGCTGGGGCGGATACTCAGCAGCAACTGGCGGTCCGCCAGGGGCAGCACCTGATCGCTGACCAGCGACAGGGGCGCCACGGGGTTGTTGGAGTCGTAAAGAACTTCTGGGCCCTGCCGCCCGGACGGGTCAACCAGGCGCGTTACCAGGTTATCGTCAGGCGCCACTGGCCGGCCATCGCCGATCAGCTCGGGCATGCTCAACAGGGCCAGCACATAACCCGCTGCCGTGCCGTGGGGCGTGGCAACGGCGAATACCGGGGCCACCATCATCAGGCCGCGCGCGCCCGGTTCGCTGGCATTCAACTTCAGCGGCTGCGACACCGCCATGCTCCCCGGCACCAGCGCCCGCGCAAGCACTGCCCGGGCCGCATCCTGCGCAGCCAGGTCGAGACCAGATGGCAGCCCCGGCAAGGTGCCTGACGCGTTATACAGCACGGGAAAATACAGGTCGCGCGCGGGGGCGCGGCGCCACTGCCCCTGCGGGTCCTGATCGCGAATCATAAAGCCCGGGCCGGCAAGGGTGCTGGCCTGGCGTTCGAATATGGCGCGCTGCGCGGCCTCTACACGCGGGGCCCAGGCATAGGCCTGGGTACGGTGCAGCAGCGGCCGGGCATAACCGGCAAATTCCCGGGGGGTTATTTCATCGGAATAGCTGAAAAACCAGCGCAGCCCATCCAGGCGCTGCTGCTGTTCGGCAAAACGCTCGGCGATGCGGCCAAAGCGCTCTCCCGCCAGCAACTCGAAGCGCTGGCGCAGCTGCTGGTTGTACAACGACTGCGCGGCCAGAGCCAGGGCGGCCGTCAACAAGCCGCCGGCCAGCAGCGCAATCAGGGCCATCACCCAGGCGGACATCGCCTCTGCGCGCAGGCCAGGCACCCGCGCAAGCACGCCACACTTTGACATACACCCGTCTCGTCACGTCAGCGTCCTGCGGATTATCCAGCCATGAACCAAGTTATAGCTATTGGCCACTACCCGCGCAATGTACCCCGTCGGCTCAGCGCAGCTGGAAGCGCCAGGCTCGGTGGATACGGTTGTTGCGGGCGAAATCCGGGTCCAGCGTCTGGGCTGTGATTTCCTCCACTGCGTAGCGCGCCATCAGGTGTTCGTCCAGCTGGAACTTGCGGAAGTTGTTGGAGAAGTAAAGCACGCCACCGGGCGCCAGGCGGGCCATGGCCAAGTCCAGCAACTGCACATGGTCACGTTGCACGTCGAACACACCTTCCATCCGTTTGGAGTTGGAGAAGGTCGGCGGGTCGATGAAGATCAGGTCGTAGCTGTCACGGTTACCCTCCAACCAGGCCATGACATCACTCTGCTCCAGCCGATTACGCTCGGAATAACCATTGAGCGCCAGGTTGCGCCGCGCCCAGTCCAGGTAGGTTTTCGACAGGTCGACGCTAGTGGTGCTGCGCGCCCCACCCTTGGCCGCGTGCACGGTGGCCGTGGCGGTGTAGCAGAACAGGTTGAGGAAGCGCTTGCCGGCTGCTTCGCGCTGAATACGCATGCGCATCGGGCGATGGTCGAGGAACAGGCCGGTGTCGAGGTAATCGGTGAGGTTGACCAACAACTTCACGCCGCCTTCGTTGACTTCCTGGAAACGGCCCTCGGTAGCCTGACGCTCGTACTGGCGGGTACCGCTTTGCCGCTCGCGGCGCTTGAGCACCACGCGCTGCGGGGCAATGCCCAATGCCTGCGGAATGGCCGCCAGGGCATCGAGCAGGCGCGCCTGGGCCTTGTCCGGGTCCACCGAGCGTGGTGCGGCATATTCCTGCACGTGTACCCAGTCGTGGTACAGATCGACTGCCAGGGCATACTCAGGCATGTCGGCATCGTACAGGCGATAGCAGTCGACCTGCTCGCGTCGGGCCCATTTGCCCAGTTGCCTGAGGTTTTTCTGCAGGCGGTTGGCAAACATCTGCGCCCCTTCCGACAGGCGTGCCGGCTCGCTGGTGACGGGTACCTGCTGGCCGACCTCACGGGTGTCGGCCGGTGCCTCGCGGCGCTCACCGGTGACGAACTGGTCAGGCTGCACCTTGAACAACAGCAGCTTGCACGGCAACGCGCCGTTCCAGAACGCGTACTGCTTGTGGCTGCGAATGCCCATGCGCTTGCCCAGTTGCGGCGCCCCGGTGAATACCGCAGCCTCCCAACCCATGCACGCCTGGCGCAGACGCTCACCCAGGTTCTGGTAGAGGTACAGCAGGCTGGCTTCGTCGCCCAGGCGCTCACCGTAGGGCGGGTTGCTGATGACCAGGCCTTTCTGGTTCTGGTCCGGGCGCGGCTCGAAGGTGCTGACCTCGCCCTGGTAGATTTTCACCCAGTCACCCAGGCCTGCGCGCTCCACGTTGTTACGACCCGGCTGAATCAGCCGCGGGTCGGCCTCGTAGCCACGGATCCACAGCGGGGGTTTGGCCAGGCCAGCCTGGGCCCGTGCCTGCGCTTCTTCATGCACCTTGCGCCAGAGCGCCGGCACATGGCCGAGCCAGGCGCTGAAACCCCAGCGTTCACGCTTGAGGTTGGGCGCGATATCGGCAGCAATCATGGCGGCCTCTACCAGGAACGTACCTACACCGCACATCGGGTCGGCCAGCGCACCGCCTTGCGCGGCAATACGCGGCCAGCCGGAGCGGATCAGCACAGCGGCCGCCAGGTTTTCCTTGAGCGGCGCGGCGCCCTGCTGCAGGCGATAGCCACGCTGGTGCAGGCTGTGCCCGGACAGGTCGAGGGACAGGATCGCCTCGCCGCGCTCCAGGCGCAGGTGCACGCGAACGTCAGGATCGATTTTTTCCACCGACGGGCGCAGGCCTTCGCGGTTGCGCAGCTTGTCGACGATAGCATCCTTGACCTTCAACGCACCGAAATGGGTGTTGTCGATGCCCGAGCCATGGCCGCTGAACTCGACCGCCAGGGTGCCATCGGCCGCCAGGTGGTCCGCCCAGTCGACGGCGTGCACGCCGTCGTACAGGTCGTCGGCGTTCTTCATGGAAAAACGCTTGAGCACCAGCAGCACACGGTTGGCCAGACGCGACCAGATGCACAGGCGGTAGGCGGTTTCCATGTCGGCGGCGCCGCGGATGGCCGAGGTGTGCTCACGCACTTCGTCCAGGCCAAGGCCTTTGGCCTCTTCGGCAAGCAGGCCTTCAAGGCCTTTGGGGCAGGTGAGGTAGAGTTCGAAACGGTCCGACATGAATATTCCAGAGCCTTGGGCTATTGACTGACGAGGCGACGCATCGCCCCGCGATGTTTGCCCGCACGCCTTTCCAGCAGGCGTGCAGGTGGCCGGTTGGGCACAACGTGTGCCGCAGCGGGCCGGGCCACCTGACAGATCTGCGCTTTGCCGGGTGGCAAAGACAGCTTAGATCATCAGGCAGTACGAAAAATTCTGGCGACGTAGAGCCCTGTGTGACCCTTCGTCGCATTTCAAATTATTTCTCTGTTCCTTGAGTGACGCTGGCAAAATGACGTCAATGATCGGCAAACCCCGATCGTAGCGGGCTCAACGCTAAACAAGGTTGAGTCGCATTTCTTTACTTATCCCCACACCCTCACAAACGTTACGTCCTTATGACAAATCGATCATTCACACCGTGACTCGCATTCGATAGAACTGGTCTCAGGCCGCTTCGCAACGAGGCGGCACATTCAGCTCGCGACGCCGGCAGCGAGCGCAAACCGGCAGAAAGACTCTGCCCGGCCTCGGAGAGGCCGACGGGACATTACAGTCAACAAGTGAGGGCAACACCCTATGAGAAGACTTAAGCGTGATCCGTTGGAAAGAGCATATTCACGTGGCTACCAATACGGGGTCACCGGCAAATCCCGCGAACTTTGCCCGTTCAATCTTCCTTCTGTTCGCCAAGCCTGGATCAACGGCTGGCGTGAAGGTCGCGGCGATAACTGGGACGGAATGACTGGCACCGCTGGCATCCATAGACTCAACGAAAATCACGCCGTAGGCTGATCGAGGATACTGAATTCGATTTACATGCACGCCCCAGTCGGGCGGCGGGCGTAGGCCCAGGGGCCCCTTCAAGGGGCCCTTTTTAATGGGCTGGCAAAGCGCCAAACTAGCGCGGCATCGCCGCGATCGCATCCACCGCTTCGCGAATCAGTGCCGGCCCCTTGTAAATGAAGCCCGAATAGATCTGCACCAGGCTCGCCCCAGCAGCGATCTTCTCGGCAGCGTGGCGCCCTTCGGTGATGCCACCGGCGGCAATGATCGGCAACTTGCCACCCAGTTCGCCCGCCAGCACCTTGACGATATGGGTGCTCTTCTCCAGCACCGGCGCGCCTGACAGGCCACCTGCCTCGCCCCCATACGGCAGCGCTTCGACACCCTCACGGCCCAGCGTGGTGTTGGTGGCAATCACCGCATCCATGCCCGACTCCATCAATGCAGCCGCCACCAGGGCGGTTTCTTCGTCGCTCATGTCCGGGGCGATCTTGATCGCCAGCGGCACGCGCTTGCCATGTGCAGCAGCCAGCTGCTCACGGCGCTCGGCCAGGGCATCGAGCAGTTGCTTGAGCGAATCGCCGAACTGCAGGCTGCGCAGGCCCGGGGTGTTCGGCGAACTGACGTTGACCGTGATATAGCTGGCAGCGGTGTACACCTTGTCCAGGCAGATCAGGTAGTCGTCGACCGCGCGCTCGACCGGGGTGTCGAAGTTCTTGCCGATGTTGATACCCAGCACACCGCTGTAGCGCGACGCACGAACACGACCCAGCAGGTGATCGACCCCCAGGTTGTTGAAGCCCATGCGGTTGATGATGGCGGTGGCTTGCGGCAGGCGGAACAGCCGAGGCTTGGGGTTGCCCGGCTGCGGGCGCGGCGTGACGGTGCCGATTTCGACGAAACCGAAGCCCAACTGGGCAAAGCCGTCGATGGCCGCGCCATTCTTGTCCAGGCCGGCGGCCAGGCCGACCGGGTTGGCGAAGTTCAAGCCCATGACCGAAACCGGCAACGCCGCCGGTTGCTTGCACAGCATGCCGTTTAGGCCAAGACGGCCACCGGCACCGATCAGGTCCAGGGACAGGTCGTGGGAAGTTTCCGGGGAAAGCTTGAACAGCAGCTGGCGGGCCAGGGTATACATGGGCGGGCAAGGCTCAGGGTGAGTGAGGGGGCGATTATAGCCAGCGCGGCGCCGGCATGACAGCACATCGTGGGGCCATGGGGCGAGGTGGTCGCGTAAATGGCACATCGGTTGCACCCCAACTGCCCACAGCCTTATCAGTATGGGCGAGGAACCTTGTGAACACCGCACCCCGAGCAACGCCCCTGGCCTGGGTCAACGGCAGCGACGCGCCGGAGAAACCCAGCCTCAACATCGGTTTCATGGGCCTCACCGACTGCGCCTCGGTCGTGGTCGCCGCCACCCAGGGCTTCGCCCAGCAGCACGGCCTGACCCTCAACCTCAAGCGCCAGGGCTCGTGGGCCGGCCTGCGGGACAAACTGGTCAGTGGCGAACTGGACGCCGCGCACTGCCTGTATGGGCTGGTCTACGCCGTGCACCTGGGTATCGGTGGCGTGCCGGGCAGCGACATGGCCGTGCTCATGGGGCTGAACCAGAACGCCCAGGCCATCAACCTGTCCCCAACCCTGCAACGCAAAGGCGTGACCAACCCTGAGGCACTGGCGCGGCTGGTGCACCAACATGGCCCACGGCTGACCTTCGCCCAGACCTTCCCCACGGGCACTCACGCCATGTGGCTGTATTACTGGCTGGCCAGCCAGGGCATCCACCCATTGCGTGACGTCGACAGCGTAGTCGTACCGCCTGCGCAGATGGCCGCACACATCCAGGCCGGGCGCATCGACGGCTTCTGCGTCGGCGAGCCGTGGGCCGCCGACGCGGTAGCCAAAGGCCAGGGCTTTACCCTGGCCACCAGCCAGTCGATCTGGCCCGACCACCCGGAAAAGGTCCTGGCCTGTGCCCGGGCCTTCGCCGAACAATACCCCAACAGCGCGCGCGCATTGATCAAGGCGATCCTCGCTGCCAGCCGGTTCATCGAGCAAAACCCGGACAACCGCCGCAGCGCCGCGCAACTGCTCAGTGGCAGCGCCTACCTGGACACCGCGCTGGCCAGCATCGAGCCACGCCTGCTCGGCCACTATCAGGACGGCCTGGGCAACCACTGGCAAGACCCGCACGCCCTGCGCCTGTTCGACCAGGGCCGAGCCAACTTTCCATACCTGTCCGACGGAATGTGGTTCATGACCCAGTTTCGCCGCTGGGGCCTGCTGCGCGAAGACCCGGATTACCTCCAGGTCGCGGGCCAGGTCCAGCACCTGGCGCTGTACACCGAGGCCGCCCAGAGCCTGGGCGTGGCATGCCCGGCGCACCCCATGCGCAGCAGCCTGCTGATAGACGGTAGCCGCTGGGACGGCAGCGACCCCTACGGCTATGCCCGTAGCTTCAGCCTGCATGCGTTGGGCGAGCTGCCCGACGCCCAGGTTGGCAGGTAAGGGGGGACGACCATGCTGCGCATCCTGCTGATCGACGACACCCAGAGCAAACTAGGCCGCCTCAAGGCCGCTTTGACCGAGGCCGGCTTCGACGTCACCGAAGCCCCAGGCCTGACCATCGACCTGCCCGCCTGCGTCGAAACGGTGCGCCCGGACGTGGTGCTGATCGATACCGATTCACCGGACCGCGATGTGATGGAGCATGTGGTGCTGGTCAGCCGTGACCAACCCCGACCGATCGTGCTGTTCACTGACGAACACGACCCCGGGGTGATGCGCCAGGCGATCCAGGCAGGGGTCAGTGCCTATATCGTGGAAGGTATCCATGCGGCGCGGTTGCAGCCGATTCTGGACGTGGCCATGGCTCGCTTCGAAAGCGACCAGGCCCTGCGCGCCCAGTTGCTGGCGCGCGACCAGCAACTGGCCGAACGCAAGCGTATCGAGCAAGCCAAGGGCCTGCTGATGAAAATGAAAGACTGCAACGAAGAACAGGCCTACACCCTGATGCGCCGCCAGGCCATGAGCCGCCAACAGAAGCTGATCCAGGTGGCCGAGCAGATCATCGCCATGCACGAGATGCTCGGCTGAGGGGGCCGGTGCACTGCCTGGCCCCCCTGACCAGGCACAGTTGGCCCATCTCTTGCTCAACAAAACGCACCGGTAACCAACGGCGGTTGCCCCACTTAAATTCCGACAAAGACGTCGCTCGCCCCTCCACAGCCGTGGAGCGGGTGGCGGCGTCTTTTTCGTTCCGTTGCATGACCGAGTGAGGTGTTCGATGAGTACCAGCTTCTGGAAATCCGGGCATGTGCCCACGCTGTTCGCCGCGTTCCTGTACTTCGACCTCAGCTTCATGGTCTGGTACCTGCTGGGCCCGCTGGCGGTGCAGATTGCCGCCGACCTGCAATTGAGCGCACAACAGCGGGGCTTGATGGTGGCGGTGCCGATCCTGGCCGGGGCCATCCTGCGCTTTGCCATGGGCGTGCTGGTGGACCGCCTGTCGCCCAAGACCGCCGGGCTGATCGGCCAGGTAGTGGTCATCGTCGCGCTGGCCGCTGCCTGGCGCCTGGGCGTGCACAGCTATGAACAGGCACTGCTGCTGGGCGTGTTCCTCGGTTTTGCCGGCGCCTCGTTCGCCGTGTCGCTGCCACTGGCTTCGCAGTGGTACCCGCCACAGCATCAAGGCAAGGCCATGGGCATCGCCGGGGCCGGCAACTCGGGCACGGTGTTCGCGGCCCTGCTCGCCCCGGCACTGGCAGCCGGCTTTGGCTGGAACAATGTCTTCGGCTTTGCATTGCTGCCACTGTCGCTGGCGCTGGTGGTCTTCGCCTTGCTGGCACGTAACGCCCCACAACGGCCCAAGCCCAAAGCCATGGCCGACTACCTCAAGGCACTGGGCGACCGCGACAGCTGGTGGTTCATGTTCTTCTACAGCGTCACGTTCGGTGGTTTCATCGGCCTGGCCAGCGCGCTGCCCGGCTACTTCAGCGATCAGTACGGCCTGAGCCCGGTCACCGCCGGCTACTACACGGCGGCCTGCGTGTTCGCCGGCAGCCTGATGCGCCCGCTTGGTGGCGCCCTGGCCGACCGCTTTGGCGGCATCCGCACGCTGCTGGGCATGTACAGCGTAGCGGCCGTCTGCATTGCTGCCGTCGGCTTCAACCTGCCCTCCGCGGCCGCCGCCCTGGCCCTGTTCGTCAGCGCCATGCTCGGCCTGGGTGCCGGCAATGGCGCAGTGTTCCAACTGGTGCCGCAACGTTTCCGCCAGGAAATCGGCGTGATGACCGGGCTGATCGGCATGGCCGGTGGTATGGGTGGCTTCCTGCTGGCGGCGGGGCTGGGCACCATCAAGCAGCACACTGGCGATTACCAACTGGGGTTGTGGCTGTTCGCCAGCCTGGGCCTGCTGGCCTGGTTCGGCCTGCACGGCGTGAAACAACGCTGGCGCACCACCTGGGGCTCGGCGGCCGTGACCGCAGCGCGGGTCTGAGGCACACCCATGAGCCTGCAACTGAGCTTTGCCCAGGCCAGCGCCACCGGGCCGCGCGCGGAAAACCAGGATGCCTTGCGCCTGGTCACCCCGGCGCCCGAACTGGCCGCCAGCAAGGGCTACCTGTTCGCCCTGGCCGACGGGGTCAGCCAATGTGCCGACGGCGGCCTTGCCGCGCGGGCCAGCCTGCAGGCGCTGGCCCTGGACTACTACGCCACGCCGGCCACCTGGGGCGTGGCCCAGGCCCTCGACCGCCTGCTGCTGGCACAGAACCGCTGGCTGCGCGCCCAAGGGAATGGCCAGCCGTTGCTGACCACCCTCAGCGCACTGGTGCTGCGTGGGCGGCGCTTCACCCTGGCCCACGTAGGCGACTGCCGGGTGTATCGCTGGCACGCCGGCCAGCTGCAGTGCCTGAGCGAAGACCATGTCTGGGACCAGCCCGGCATGCAGCATGTACTCAAACGCGCGCTGGGCCTGGACCAGCATCTGCTGGTGGATTACCTGGAAGGCGAATTGCAGCCGGGTGAATGTTATCTGCTGGTCAGCGACGGTGTGTGGGCCAGCCTGGGCGACCAGCACATCCAGGCGGTGCTGCGCGAGCAACCCGACCTGCAGCTGGCCGTGGACACGTTGGTTGCCAGCGCCCACCTCAACGGTAGCCAGGATAACGCCAGCGCCATGCTGGTGCAGGTCGAACAACCGGGCACGGCGAACCTTGGCGACACCTTGGCCCAACTGCAGCACTGGCCCGTGCCCGAGCCGTTACGGGCAGGCCAGTCGATCGATGGCTGGCAGGTCGAACAACTGCGCGCACACAGCCGTCAGTCCCTGTTGTACCGGGTGCGCGATGGCCAGGGCCAGGCGTGGCTGCTCAAGACCTTGCCGCCCGAGCGGCGGCAGGAGCCTGGTGCGGCGCAGGGCCTGCTGCTCGAAGAATGGTTCATGCGAAGGGTCGCCGGCCGGCACTTTCCCGAGCTGCACGCCTGCAGCCAGCGCCAGCAGTTGTACTACGTGATGCGCGAATACCCGGGCCAGAGCCTGGCCGCACTGCTGGCCGAAAATGGCCCACTGCCGTTGGCCCAGTGGCTGGAGCTCGCCCGGCAGTTGCTACAGGCGGTAGGGGTGCTGCACCGGCGCAACCTGCTGCACCGCGACATCAAGCCCGACAACCTGCACCTGGGCTGCGATGGCCAGTTGCGCCTGCTGGACTTCGGCCTGGCGTACTGCCCCGGGCTCTGCGAAGACCCGCAACATGCCTTGCCCGGCACCCCGTCCTACATCGCCCCGGAAGCCTTCGACGGCCAGCCGCCCAGCCCCCGCCAGGACCTGTATGCCGCAGGCGTGACGCTGTATCACCTGCTGACCGGGCACTACCCGTATGGGGAAGTGGAAGCTTTTCAGCGGCCACGCTTCGGCCAACCGGTCAACCCGGCGCGCTACCGGCCCGACCTGCCGGAGTGGCTGCAGCACAACCTGCAGCAGGCCGTGGCCGCCGACCCGGCGCAGCGCTTCGAAACCGCCGAACACTGGTTGCTGCTGCTCGAACGGGGCGACCGCCAGGAATTGCCCGGCCGCCCGCGGCCATTGCTGGAGCGCGAGCCACTGAAAGTCTGGCGCACCCTGGCCGTGCTGTCGTTACTGATCAACCTGATATTGCTGCTCACCCTGCTCAAGGGCTGAATGCACCTTGCCAATGAGGAAACACGAATGAATGCAAAAGTGTGGCTGGTTGGCGCCGGCCCGGGTGACCCGGAACTGCTCACCCTCAAGGCTGTACGCGCCTTGCAGGAAGCGGCAGTGGTGATGATCGATGACCTGGTCAACCCGGCAGTGCTGGCGCATTGCCCGCAGGCGCGGGTTATTGCAGTGGGCAAGCGTGGCGGCTGCCGCTCGACGCCGCAGGCGTTCATCCAGCGCCTGATGTTGCGCCACGCCCGCCAAGGGCGCTGTGTGGTGCGGCTCAAGGGTGGCGACCCGTGCATTTTCGGCCGCGGCGGCGAGGAAGCCCTGTGGCTGCAGGGGCATGGTATCGAGGTGGAGATTGTCAACGGCATCACCGCAGGCCTGGCAGGCGCCACGCAGTGCGGTATTTCCCTGACCTCGCGGGGCGTCAGCCGCGGGGTAACGCTGGTGACCGCGCATACCCAGGATGACAGCGCACTGAACTGGGCAGCATTGGCCCAGGCTGGCACCACGTTGGTGGTGTACATGGGCGTGGCCCGGCTGGAGCAGGTCCGCCAAGGGTTGCTGGACGGGGGGATGCCACCCTGCATGCCGGTGGCCATGATCGAGAATGCCTCGCTGCCCGAGCAACGCGAGTGCAGGAGCGATGTGCAGGGGATGGTCGAGGATGCGCGTGGGTTCGCCTTGCGTAGCCCGGCGATCCTGGTGATTGGCGAGGTGGTTGGGACGCAGGTGGTTCAGCAGTGGGTGGCCGCTACCGGCTGACAGCCACGGCCCGCCGGCCGGTAAAACCCAGCCAAAGAAAAACCCGGCCGAGGCCGGGTTTTTCGTGAAGCTTCAAACCAATTACTTGGCCTGGGCTTCTACCTGAGCTTCAACGCGACGGTTGATAGCACGGCCTTCTTCGGTGGCGTTGTCAGCAACCGGACGGGTTTCGCCGTAGCCAACCGAGTCAACACGGCTGGATTCTACGCCGTACTGCTGGGTCAGGACTTGCTTGACAGCGTTGGCACGACGCTCGGACAGCTTCTGGTTGTAAGCGTCTGGACCCACGGAGTCAGTGTGACCTTCAACCACGGTGGTGGTTTGTGGGTACTGCTTCATGAAGTCAGCCAGGTTCTTGATGTCGCCGTAGCTGTTTGGCTTGACGACCGACTTGTCGAAGTCGAACTTCACGTCCAGCTCAACACGAACGACTTCGGCAACAGCCGGGCAGCCGTCGGCGTCAACGGTAACGTTGGCCGGGGTGTCTGGGCACTTGTCGACGTTGTCGCACACGCCGTCGTTGTCGGAGTCGGAGCAAACTTCAGCAACAGGTGCTGGAGCAGGGGCTGCGGTTTGCTTCGGGCTACCGCCGAAGTTCAGACCAACACCAACGCTTGGGGCCCACTCGGTGTCGCCCTGGTCGATGTTGTACTGGGCTTCAACGCCAGCACGGGCGTAGAACATGTCGGTGATGTACCACTTGGCACCGGCGCCAACGTTGGCGAAGGTGGAGTGGTCACGACCGCCACGGCCGGTCTGGCCCAGCGACTGGTGCGAGAAACCAGCGGAAACGTACGGACGGATAGCGTCGTACGGGTTGTTGAAGTGGTAAACGGCGTCCAGGGCGGTGTTCGAGCCCTTGATGTTCTTGCCGTCATCGCCACGAGCATTGTGCACTTCGTCGTAGCCCAGACGCAGTTCAACGTCGTCGGTCAGGAAGTAACCGATCGAACCGCCGAACAGGTTGCCGTCGTTCTTGAAGTCGCGCTGGCTGTCGAAGAATTCTTTCTTGTAGAAGATTTCAGTCTCGACCGCGCCTTGACCTTGTGCCATAGCGCCAATCGAGGTGGCGGCTACGAGCGAACCAATGGCCAAGCCCAAGGTGTTTTTCAATTTCATCCGTTAAATCCCCATCTGGTGATAGTTAAGCAGTCCCACCATAAACAAGGGGGACAACTCGACGGCAAGTCTAGCAGAACTCGCCGATTCGTTAGAGATATTTGCAGACGACTAAGTTTCATCGAGGCCCGCAAATTTCTCACGAAGCTTGTCTAGCGCACGCTTGTATCGCATCTTGGTCGCGCTCAGGCCCATGTGCATGATGTCGGCGATCTCCTGGAACTCCAGCTCTGCGACAAAACGCAGCACCAGGATCTCGCGGTCGATCGGGTTCACATGCACCAGCCACTTGTCCAGCCCGCCTTTTTCTTCCGGCTTCGGTGCCTTGTCCTCGGACGCCTCTTCAACAGGGTCCAGGCTCAGGGCATCCATCAACCGGCGTTTGCGGCGCTCCTTGCGGTACTGGGTAATGCACTCGTTGTAGGTGATGCTGTAGAGCCAGGTCTTGAACTTGGATTTACCCTCGAAGTTCTTCAGGCCATACAGCACCTTCAGCATCACTTCCTGACAGACATCGTCCGCGTCACGGTCGTTCCCTAAATAACGTGCACAAACGTTGAACAGGGTCCGCTGGTAGCGCCGCATGAGCTCCTCATAGGCGCGGGTGACGTGGTACAGCTCCTCATGCGAACGCGCCACCAACTCTTCGTCGGTGAGCTCGCGAGGGTCATAACGCATGGGCGGCGTAGGAACTTTATTCAAAACGGATCTGGCCGACAGTCAGGTCAATGTCGCCGCGCGACCCCGTGGGTCGAATTTCGCGGCGGCATACATTAACAGCTTTCACGCGGTTAGCGGCTATTGACTCGCTGTTCCAGCAGCTCGCGATTGGACAACGACACCAGCTCCCCCTCATCGGTCAGCAGGGTGGTTTTCACCGTGCCGATTTCCTCGATGAGCCCTTCGACCTCTCCAATCCGCACCTGCTGGCCTACCTGGTACAACTCGCGAACATAAATGCCGGCCAGAATCTGCCCGGCAATTTCGCGGCTGCCCAGGCCCATGGCCAGGGCAACCGCCAGACCAACGGTAATCAGGCCGATGACGATCACATGGTTGAGCAGGTCGGTTTTCACCTCCAGCTGGCTGATGGCCACCGAAATGCTGATGATGATGACCAGCCCTTGCGCGATACGCCCCAGGCCAGCCGAATACTCCAGGCCAATGCCTTCTGCAGCACCGCGCACCAGGCCATTGGCCACCTGTGCCAGCAGCACGCCGGCCAGCAACACCAGGGCCCCGCCGAACACCTTCGGCAAGTACAGGGCAAGCATGTCGAGGGTCGCCGAAACCCGCTCCAGGCCCAGCGATTCAGCGGCGGAAACCAGGAAGATGAGCAGAACGAACCAGTAGACGATCTTGCCGATGAGGGTGGAAATGGGCACTTGTATGCCGACCCGGCCCAGCATTTTGGTCAGGCCGGTACCGGCCATGAGGCGGTCCAGGCCGAATTTGGCCAGCAGTTTGGACAGCAGTGTATCGAGCAGCTTGGCTACCACGAAACCGAGCAGCACCACGACCAGTGCGCCGAACAGGTTAGGGATGAAGTTCGCCACTTTGGTCCAAAGGGCGGTCATCGCGGTGACCAGGCTCTGGGTCCAGAGATCGAGTTCCATATTCAATCGGCCTTATCTGCTTTGCTGCCAGTGGCAGCGTTGCGGGAAGTGTGTCGACGCACCGGCGCGACATGCGCCGAGCCATTGTTCACGGCGATCAGCAGCGCCTGGCTCCAGCGGCCAAGCAAGCTGAACAGATCACCCGCACCGACCTGGCGGTTGGCGGTTTTCAGCACGCGGCCCAAGCAGGCAGCGTCATCCCGGTCGTCCCGGTCGTTGCCGGAGGGTGACGCCTTGAGCAGGTCGCGCAGGGATTCTTCAAACGGATCGTGCATGTGCACCTCGCGCAGTGTCAGCTAGAGACGAGATGGCCCGGCGATGGGTCACACATCCGATTGGCACGAATGTTTCGAATGGTGTGATGTTCGCCTGCAGCCCACCCACGCGTCATACCCACCGCAACCGGCGGAACAACCACCACTGCCCCACCGCCAGCCCCAGCACCACAATGCAGGCGAACAGGAAGCCGTAGGGGTTTTGCGCCCCCGGAATGCCACCGACATTGATGCCCAGCAGCCCGGTGATGAAGCTCATCGGCAGAAAGATGCAGGTGATGATGCCAAAGCGGTACATGGTGCGGTTCATCCGCTCGCTACGGCGCCGGTCTTCGCTCTCCAGCACCAGCGCGGCGCGCTCGCGGGTCAGCTCCAGCTCCTCCAGGTAGCGGATCAGGCTGTTGTTAAGCTCGTTCCAGTAATCGGCATCGGCATAGGCGAACCAGCCCCATTTACTGCGTGACAACTGGGCATAGATTTCCCGTTGCGGGGCCAGGAACCGGCGCAACCCGGCGGCCCGCCGACGGATCTGCTGCAGGCTGCCCTGTTCGGGGGTATACCGTTCGTCGGATTCGACCTTTTCTTCTTCCAGGTCGACCAGTTCGGCGAGGTCACTGACCAGGCCCTGCACCTTTTCGGTCAGCAGTTCCCCCATCAGCAGCAGCAGTTCGGATGCGGATGTGGGCCCCCTGCCCTGTTCCAGTAGCTGGAGTACTTCGTCGCTGGCGCGCAGGGGCCGCAAGCGCAGCGAGATGACCCGCTGCGCCTCGGCGAAAATGCGCACCGAGACCATGTCTTCCGGCTCGGCACCCGGGTTCAGGTTGACCCCACGCAAGAACAGCAGCAGCTGTTCATCGGCCATGGGCAGCAAGCGCGGGCGAGTGTTTTCCTCCAGCAGCAGCTCGCAGGCGAACTCGCTGAGGCCGCTTTCATGCAGCAGCCAGGTACGGGTTTGCGGGTGGCTGCGGTCCCAGTGCAGCCACAGGCTCTGCTGGGGCTGCAATTGCAGGTCGGCCAGTTCGGTACGGGCAATCGGGCGCGCGCCGCCTTTGCCATCGAGCACCAGGGCGTGCACCAGCCCCCACTGCGCGTTGTCTTCCTCGAACATCAAAGCTCCATCAGCGCGTGCGGCGCATCACTCCGGCATTTTCAGCGGGCTTGGCGACACCAGCACGCCATTGTTGTCGGCGTACACATACTCGCCCGGGCGGAACGTCACGCCGGCGAAGGTCACTGCCACGTTGAGGTCGCCGATGCCGCGCTTGTCGGTCTTCATAGGGTGGCTGGCCAGCGCCTGCACGCCGACGTCGGTCTGGATCAATACATCGACGTCGCGTACGCAGCCGTAGATCAACAAGCCTTCCCAGCCGTTTCTGGCAGCCTTCTCGGCAAGCATATCCCCCAGCAATGCCCGACGCAGTGACCCACCGCCATCGACTACCAGCACCTTGCCTTTGCCATCGAGTTCGACCTGCTCCTTGACCAGCGAGTTGTCCTCGAAGCACTTGATGGTGACGATCTGGCCGCCAAACGAATCGCGGCCACCGAAGTTGCTGAACATCGGTTCCAGCACCTGAACCAGGTCCGGGTAGGCGTCACACAGGTCGGGCGTTACGTAATGCTGCATGGGAAGCTCCTGTCAGTCACAACGAAAGCGGGTATCGGCCAAGGCTACACCGTAGAGCCCATTGCAGTCATCCGGGACCAAGCAGTCAGTTGGGTTTTGCCTGTGCTGACCTCTTCGCGGGCATGCCCGCTCCCACAGGTTCACACAGGGCTGAATGCTGTGAGGTCCTTGTGGGAGCGGGCGCGCCCGCGAAGAGGCCAGCACAGGCGACGCAAACTCAGCTGACCGGCACAGGCTCTGCAACCACTGTGGACGCATGCACCGGCAACAGCGGGTTACGCAGCCAGCGCTCCACCAGCGGCCACACCTGCACCTGCGCAGCCTTGCTCACCAGCATGTCGACATGCCCGAAGGCTTCAAAACCTTCTTCACGCCCCAGCCGCAGGAACTGCTTGCGCTCGCCCCCCACCTGCTCGAACAGCTTGCGGCAGGCCCACACCGGGTCCTGGAAGTCGCCGGCGCCGGCCACTGCCAACAGCGGCACATCAACCTCAGCCAGCCCTGCCCACCAATCCTGCTTCTTGTCGCCAAAACGCCCGAACAAGCCATGCCAGCGCAGGCTTTCCAGGGCCAGCCCCAGGGGTTCGTCCTCTGGCCCACGCTTGAAGCGCGGCCCGGAAATCTGCCCCCAGCGCTTGAGCAGCCACTTCGCGCCCCAGGCCACTGGCGGGACTTTCAACGGCCAGTACACACGGCTGACCTGTGTGCCGAACAGTGCCACGCTCGCGACCTGGTCGGCGGTCAGAAAACCGCCACCCAAGGCTGCCACCAAGGTTGTTCCACCCAGTGAGTGGCCCACCCAGTGCGGCGCCTGGCCGGCTTTTTCGCGCACGAAGGCGTTGATGGTTGGCAGGTCGTCACGGGCGTAGCCGGCTACGCTGTTGTGTCGCCAGGCTGCATTGCGTGGCGACAGGCCGTGGCCACGCATTTCCGGGATCCATACGTCGAAACCGGCACGTGCCAGATAGGCCCCCAGGCCGATGCCCTTGGGCGAATACCAGAAACGCCGGTTGGAAAAACTGCCATGCAGCAGAATCACCGGCACGCCCTGGGCGTGCTCCTGGTCTGCCAGCCCCAGGCGGGTAACGGCCAATTCCACACTGGGATCAGGGCTGTTGCCGGCCTTGATCCGGTACACGTCTTCACTGAGGTCGCCGCGGCGCTCGGCACTGAGCAAGGCCACGGGAAATAAACGGCTACTGCTTTGCATAAGGTTGCTTGGTGCACAAAAAAGGGCGGGATCCATTGCTGGAACTCGCCCTGGAAAAAACCAGGCGGGGGCACGCCAGACGCCCCCCGCGTTTTATTGCGTCAGGCTGCGCCCTGGCCTTCGGCGAGGAAGAACCAGGTTTCGAGTACCGAGTCGGGGTTCAGCGACACGCTTTCGATGCCCTGCTCCATCAGCCACTTGGCCAGGTCCGGGTGGTCCGAAGGGCCCTGGCCGCAGATGCCGATGTACTTGCCAGCCTTGTTGCACGCGGCAATGGCGTTGGCCAGCAGCTTCTTCACGGCCGGGTTACGCTCGTCGAACAGGTGGGCAATGATGCCCGAGTCACGGTCCAGGCCCAGGGTAAGCTGGGTCAGGTCGTTGGAGCCGATCGAGAAGCCGTCGAAGTACTCCAGGAATTCCTCGGCGAGAATGGCGTTGGACGGCAGCTCGCACATCATGATCACGCGCAGGCCGTTGTCGCCACGGGCCAGGCCGTTTTCTGCCAGCAGGTCGACGACCTGGCTGGCCTCGCCCAGGGTACGCACGAAGGGCACCATGATTTCAACGTTGGTCAGGCCCATCTCGTTGCGCACGCGCTTGAGCGCGCGGCACTCGAGTTCGAAGCAGTCACGGAACGACTCGCTGATGTAGCGCGAGGCACCGCGGAAGCCCAGCATCGGGTTCTCTTCTTCCGGCTCGTACAGCTTGCCGCCGATCAGGTTGGCGTACTCGTTGGACTTGAAGTCCGACAGGCGCACGATGACCTTTTTCGGGTAGAAGGCCGCGGCCAGGGTGCTGATGCCCTCGACCAGTTTCTCGACGTAGAAGCCGACCGGGTCGTCGTAGCCGGCAATGCGCTTGTCGACGCTGTCCTTGAGGTCGGCAGGCAGGCCTGCGTAGTTCAGCAGTGCCTTGGGGTGCACGCCGATCATGCGGTTGATGATGAATTCCAGGCGCGCCAGGCCCACGCCTGCGTTGGGCAACTGGGCAAAATCGAAGGCCCGGTCCGGGTTGCCGACGTTCATCATGATCTTGAACGGCAGCTCGGGCATGGCATCGACCGAGTTCTGCTTGACGTCAAAGCCCAGTTCACCCTCGAAGATGAAGCCGGTGTCGCCTTCGGCGCAGGAAACCGTGACGCCCTGGCCGTCTTTGAGCACCTGGGTGGCGTTGCCGCAACCGACCACGGCCGGAATACCCAGCTCACGGGCAATGATCGCCGCGTGGCAGGTACGGCCGCCGCGGTTGGTGACAATGGCGCTGGCGCGCTTCATTACCGGTTCCCAGTCCGGGTCGGTCATGTCGGAAACCAGCACGTCGCCCGGCTGCACCTTGTCCATTTCCGATACATCGTGGATCACGCGGACCTTGCCGGCGCCGATGCGCTGGCCGATGGCACGGCCTTCGACCAGTACCGTGCCCTTTTCCTTCAGCAGGTAGCGCTCCATGACATTGGCGCTGGAGCGGCTTTTCACGGTTTCAGGGCGGGCCTGGACAATGTACAGCTTGCCGTCGTCACCGTCCTTGGCCCATTCGATGTCCATCGGGCGCTGGTAGTGCTGCTCGATGATCATCGCCTGCTTGGCCAGTTCGCTGACCTCGGCGTCGCTCAGGCAGAAGCGCGCACGTTCGGCGCGGTCGACTTCCACGGTTTTCACCGAACGGCCGGCCTTGGCTTCGTCGCCATAGACCATCTTGATCGCCTTGCTGCCCAGGTTGCGGCGCAGGATAGCCGGGCGGCCAGCCTGCAGGGTGTTCTTGTGCACGTAGAATTCGTCAGGGTTGACCGCACCCTGTACCACGGTTTCACCCAGGCCATAGGCGCCGGTGATGAACACCACGTCGCGGAAGCCCGATTCGGTATCGAGGGTGAACATGACACCGGCGGTGCCGGTTTCGGAACGAACCATGCGCTGCACACCGGCAGACAGGGCGACCAGTTTGTGATCGAAGCCCTGGTGCACGCGGTAGGCAATGGCACGGTCGTTGAACAGCGAAGCGAACACTTCCTTGGCCGCGCGGATCACGTTGTCCACGCCGCGGATGTTGAGGAACGTTTCCTGCTGGCCGGCGAACGAGGCGTCCGGCAAGTCTTCAGCAGTGGCAGAGGAGCGCACGGCAACGGCCATGTTGTCGTTGCCAGCGGCCATTTCGGCAAACGCCGTACGGATTTCCGAATCCAGACGCGCCGGGAAGTCGGCTTCCATGACCCACTGGCGGATCTGCGCGCCGGTCTTGGTCAGGGCGTTGATGTCATCCACGTCGAGGGCGTCGAGCGCCGCATGGATTCGGTCGTTGAGGCCACTCTGCTCGAGAAAATCGCGGTACGCCTGCGCCGTAGTGGCAAAGCCGCCCGGCACCGATACACCAGCACCGGCAAGGTTGCTGATCATCTCGCCCAGGGATGCGTTCTTGCCCCCCACATGCTCCACATCATGGACGCCGAGCTTATCGAGGGAAACTACGTACTCTACCAAGGTGATCTCTCCACTAACTGTGTTGGAAAAGCTCAAAGGGCGCCCGCCTGTCCGCTATGACTTGGCCGGGCGTTTGTGGCCTGTACCTGGAAAATAGGCTTTGCAAATGTGGCAGAATGTCGACAGCCGCATTCGGCAAACCGAACTTATCATATCCAAGAATCTTCATCAGCTTAAGGCCCAGGTCGCAAATGAAACGAACCGCGTTCTTCATCTCCGATGGCACCGGTATCACAGCCGAAACCCTGGGCCAGAGTCTGCTCGCGCAATTCGAGAGCATCCCGTTCAACAAATTCACCCGGCCGTACATCGATTCGCCCGACAAGGCGCGGACCATGGTCCAGCAGATCAATGCCGCGGCCGAGCGTGACGGGGTGCGCCCGATCATCTTCGACACCATCGTCAACCAGGACATACGTGAGATCCTGGCCACGTCGAATGGCTTCATGATCGACATCTTTTCGTCGTTTTTATCCCCTCTTGAGCAGGAATTGACCGCCCATTCGTCGTATTCCGTGGGTAAGTCCCATTCGATCGGCGGCAATTCCAACTACATGGAACGCATCGAGGCGGTGAACTTCGCCCTGGACAACGACGACGGCGCGCGCACGCACTACTACGACAAGGCCGACCTGATCCTGGTGGGTGTGTCGCGCTGCGGCAAGACCCCAACCTGCCTGTACATGGCCATGCAGTTTGGCATCAGGGCCGCCAACTACCCCCTGACCGAAGACGACATGGAACGCCTGCAGTTGCCGGCAGTGCTGAAAAAGCACCACAACAAGCTGTTCGGCCTGACCATCGACCCTGACCGCCTCACGGCCATCCGCCACGAGCGCAAGCCCAACAGTCGTTACTCAAGCTTTGCCCAGTGCGAGTTCGAGGTGCGCGAGGTGGAGAGTTTGTTCCGCCGGGAGAACATTCCCAACATCAATTCCACGCATTTTTCGGTGGAAGAGATTTCGGCGAAGATCCTGGTGGAGAAAGGCGTGGAGCGGCGGTTCAAGTAAACCTGCACCGGCCGCTTCGCGGGTAAACCCGCTCCTACAGGTATTGCACAGACCCGAAGGCTTGTGGGGTACCTGTAGGAGCGGGTTTACCCGCGAAGAGGCCGGGACAAGGAATACAAAAAGCCCCGGCATCGCTGCCGGGGCTTTGTTTTACCTCACGACAAGGCTCAGGACGGCACCACCGCGGCCTGCCCGCTCATGGCCAGGTCGACCAGCTCGCGGTTGGCCACCGCATACATCGCATAGTCGTTGCCGCTGGCATTGCGCAGGTCATCGAGCATGGCGCGCCAGCGCTCTACCATCACCCGGTGCTGCTCGGCCCACAGCGCCACACGGGCGTCCATGTCTTGCGGCCCGTCGGCCATTTGCAGGACCGAAATGGTGATCGCCCGCTGCTGCAAGTCGATGTCGTCACGGAAGGCCTCGCGGGCCAGCGCCTGCCAGTTGTTTTCCACCGGCAGGTTGCTGATTTCCTGCAGGTACCAGGTCAGGTCCAGCGCGCTGCCCACGGCGAAGAACGCCTTGGCCACCTGCGCCGGCTCATGCCCGGTAACGTCAGCCGCCTCGATGATCGGCAGCAACGTGTACAGGTGGCTGGTACCGGCCACCATGCGCGCCAGCAGTTCCGGCACGCCAGCCTCGACGAAGCCCTGGTAGCGCACCATCCAGCGTTCGCGGGTCGGGCCTTCGAGCAACTCATCCAGCTTAAGCCCGAGCTGCGCGATTTTCGGCCCGAAGTGCGCGGTGTCGCGCCCGGCGTCCTGCTCGTTGCGGCGGCTGCGCAGGAACCAGCGGGTCGCGCGACGGCCCAGGCGCATCAGCTCATCCATCAACGTCAGCTGGACCTCCGCCGGCACCTGGTAGTCGAGGGCCTCGATCTGGCGGAACCAGTGCGGCAGGTGGAAGATGTCGCGCACGATCACGTAGGCCCCGGCCACGTTGGCTGGGCTCATGCCAGTCGACTCCTTCAGGCGCTGGACGAAGGTGATGCCCATATTGTTGACCAGGTCGTTGGCGATCTGGGTGCTGACGATTTCACGCTTCAGGCGGTGGCGGCGCATGGATTCGGCGAACTTGCTGACCAGCGACGGCGGGAAGGCGGTTTCCATGTCGCGGGTCAGGTAGTCGTCGTCGGGCACCTGCGACTTCAGCAACTGCTCCTTGAGGTCGATCTTGCTGTACGAGATCAGCACCGACAGCTCGGCGCGGGTCAGGCCATGGCCGGCGGCCAGGCGTTCGGCCAGTTGCTCCTCGGACGGCAGGAACTCGATGGCACGGTCCAGCTTGCCCCGCGCCTCCAGGTCAGCCATCAGGCGCTTGTACTCGGCAATGCGTTCGCGGGCGCGGCGGGCGGCCAGCGACAGCGCCTGGGTCTGCTTGTAGTTGTTGCCCAGCACCAGGCTGGCGACTTCATCGGTCATGCTGCCGAGCAGCTGGTTACGCTGCTTCTCGGTCATGTCGCCACCCTGCACCACTTCATTGAGCAGGATCTTGATATTGACCTCGTGGTCAGAGCAGTCCACGCCGCCGGCGTTGTCGATGAAGTCGGTGTTGGTCGCCCCGCCGTGCAGGCCGAACTCGACCCGGCCAAGCTGGGTCATGCCCAGGTTGCCACCCTCGCCCACCACCTTGCAGCGCAGCTCGTTGCCGTTGACCCGCAGCGCGTCGTTGGCCTTGTCGCCGACGTCGGCGTGGCTTTCGCTGCTGGCCTTGACGTAGGTGCCGATCCCGCCATTCCACAGCAGATCGACCGGGGCCTTGAGCAACGCGTTCAGCAACTCGGTCGGGGTCAGGCGGTCGGCTTCGATGGCGAAGCGTTCTTTCATCTGCGGGCTGATGGCAATGCTCTTGGCGCTGCGCGGGAAGATGCCACCGCCTTCGGACATGATGCTGGTGTCGTAGTCGGTCCAGGCCGAGCGCGGCAGGTCGAACAGGCGCTTGCGTTCGGCGAAGCTGGAAGCCGGCTCGGGGTTGGGGTCGATGAAGATGTGCAGGTGGTTGAACGCGGCCACCAATTGCAGCTTGTCGGACATCAGCAGGCCGTTGCCGAATACGTCGCCGGCCATGTCCCCCACACCGATGACGGTGATCGGGTCTTCCTGCACGTTGATGCCGCGCTCACGGAAGTGCCGCTGCACGCCGACCCAGGCGCCGCGCGCGGTAATGCCCATTTTCTTGTGGTCGTAGCCGGCCGAACCGCCCGAGGCGAAGGCGTCGCCCAGCCAGAAGCCGTAGTCGATGGCAATGCCGTTGGCGATGTCGGAGAAGGTCGCGGTGCCCTTGTCGGCCGCCACCACCAGGTACGGGTCGTCATCATCGTGGCGCACCACGTTGGCCGGCGGCACCACGCCGCCATCCTTGAGGTTGTCGGTGATGTCGAGCAATCCGGAAATGAAGATGCGGTAGCACGCCACGCCTTCGGCCGCGATCTCGTCACGGCTGCCGCCCAGCGGCAGGCGCCGCGGCAGGAAGCCGCCCTTGGCACCCACCGGCACGATCACCGAGTTCTTCACCTGCTGGGCCTTGACCAGGCCGAGCACTTCGGTGCGGAAGTCTTCTTCGCGGTCGGACCAGCGCAGGCCGCCACGGGCCACGTTGCCAAAGCGCAGGTGCACGCCCTCGACCCGCGGCGAATAGACGAATATCTCGAACTTGGGCACCGGCTTGGGCAGCTCGGGAATCAGCCGCGGGTTGAACTTGAAGCTGAAATACGACTTGTTCTGGCCATTGGCGTCCGGTTGGTAGAAGTTGGTGCGCAGGGTGGCCTTGATCAGGTCCAGGTAGCGGCGCAGGATGCGGTCTTCGTTGAGTACCTGCACCTCGTCCAGCGCGGTCAGAATGGCCTGTTCCAGGCGCTGCTGCTTGTCGTCCAGGTCGTCCTGGGTCAGCTTGCGCGCCAGGTAGAAGCGGGTCTTGAACAGCCGGGTCAACTCACGGGCGATGTCGGTGTGGTTGTTCAGGGTGCTGGCGATGTAGCCAAGGTCGAAGCCCAGGCGGATCTGCTTGAGGTAACGGGCGTAGGCACGCAGCAGTGCCACGTCGCGCCAAGGCAGGCCGGCGGTCAGCACCAGGCGGTTGAAGGCATCGTTCTCGGCATCGCCGCGCACGATATGGATGAACGCGTCCTGCAGGGTGTCATTGAGCTGCTGGATATCCAGGCTAAGGCCTTCGCTGTAGGTGAAGGCGAAGTCGTGGATCCAGTATTCACGGCCACTGGCATGGCGCAGCCGGTACGGGAACTCGCCGAGTACGCGCAGGCCGAGGTTTTCCAGAATCGGCAACACATCGGACAGCGCCAGCGGCGTGTCCACGTGGTACAGCTTGCAGTGCAGGATGCGCTCGCCGACCTGGGTCAATGGCTGGTAGAAGCTCATCGCCAGGGGCTTGCTTTCCGACAGGTTGAGCACGTGCTGCAGGTCGACCACCGCCGAGTGGGCGGCGAAACGCTCGCGGTAGCCCGCCGGGAAGCCGGTGGGGAAGTCGGCCAGGATGTTGGTGCCCTGGGCTTCGCCGAAGTTCTCCACGACCAGCGCAGAATAGTCGTCGCGCCACGAGCGGCAGGCCTGCACCACTTCGCGCTCCAGCTGCTGCGGGTCGATGTCGATGCGGTTTTTCGGGTCGACCCGCAGAATCAGCTGCACGCGGGCCAGCACCGACTCGGAGAAGAACGTCCAGAACTCGCAGTCGCTGGCCTTCAGGCGCTCCATCAATACCTGCTGGATCTTCTGCCGCACTTCGGTGGAGTAGATTTCCCGCGGCACGTAGGCCAGGCAGTAGCAGAAGCGGCCGTACGGGTCCTTGCGCAGGAACACGCGGATCTTGTTGCGCTCCTGGATCTGCACGATCGCCATGACTGTGGTGAACAGCTCGTCGATCGGCGTCTGGAACAGGTCGTCGCGCGGCAGCACCTCCAGCACCTGGGCCAGCTCCTTGCCCAGGTGAGCCTTGGGATCGAAGCCCGAGCGGCGCTCCACTTCAGCGACCTTGCCGCGGATGTACGGTATGGCATGCACGCTTTCGCCGTACACCGACGAGGTGTACAGGCCCATGAAGCGGTGCTCCTTGATGACCTTGCCGTCGGCGTCCAGCTGGCGGATCGAGACGTAGTCCGGGTAGGCCGGGCGGTGCACGCGGCTGGGCAGCGCGGCCTTGGCGAACGACAGCAACAGCGGCTCGTTGAGGTAAGCCACGGCGTAGTCTTCGATGCGCAGTTCGTCGGCCGTCAGGCCCACACGCAGGCGGCGCGGCAGGCCGAGGAACGACTGTTCGTCGTAGACCATCTGGCCGCCATCGGCGGTGCTGGCAACGGTGAATTCCTCATAGCCGAGGAAGGTGAAGTGGTTGTCCAGCAGCCACTCGAGGAAGGCCTTGACCTCGCCCTTCTCGTTTTGCGCCGGGCCGAACGCGGTTTGCTCCACCTTGGCGAGCACTTCCTGCAGCTTGGCTTTCATCGGCTCGAAGTCGGCAACCGCCACCCGAACCTCAGCCAGCACCTGTTCGATCTCGCGGGTCAACACGGCCAGTTCGGCGGCATTGGCGCAGCGGTCGATCTCCAGGTACATCAGCGACTCGTGCTGCACCCCCTCGCCCCGGCTACCCTTGGGCAGCAGCTCCAGCAGCTCGCCGTTGGCGCCCCGGCGCACGCTGAGCACGGTGGTTTGCAGGGTGTGGATGCTATAGCCGCGGCGGTTGAGCTCGGTACGTACCGAGTCGACGAGGAACGGCAGGTCGTGGTGCAGCACCTCGACCACGGTGTGGGTCGACTGCCAGCCGTTGCGTTCGTAATCGGGGTTGTACACGCGTACTTGCGGGGACTGGGGGTCGAAACGCTCGATGATGCGCCAGGCCGACAGGGTGCAGCCGGCCAGGTCGGAAAGCCTGCGCTGGGTGAGTTCGTCCAGAGAGATGATGCCGAAGAACTGATCGGCGAACAGCGCCACTTGTGGCAGGGACTGTTCGCTGATGTGCTGCGCCAGGGCCGCTTGCAGTTGGTGCTGGAAGTCGGCTTTGCTGGCTGCGGTGAAGAACGCCATCTGTGGTACTCCGCTTGGGCTTTGTAATAGTTGAAGCGTCGCTGCGTGCGCCATTTACGGATCAACGATAGCCAACCCGTGGCAAGGCGGACGGTAAAAACCAGAGGTGGAACGTGCGCAGGCACGCCCGGGCCTGGCGAAGCTTAACGACTGATCGGTCATCAAGGCTTGCAGCGCTGCGACAATTTCGGTCAAGGGGCGGTAACTTTACGTTTATGCATGTAGCCAAGACTGTCAGAATTCCCTTCCGTTTCCTTTGATCCGAGCCTGCTCATGCAAATCAACACCGCCCTGCTGTTCGCCACCCCTTGCGATGACGAGGAAGACAACATGGCGACCCTTTGCTGCCATAGCGACAAGGGCCAGATGTTCCTGCTTACCCGCTACCCGGACGAAGACACCGTCGACCTGACCCTGGATGACGAGCCGTCGACGCTGGACGGGCTGAAAGTGACCTTGTGTGCCAAGCGCCTGCTGATCGAAGTGGCCGCCGGTGACCGCGATGCGCTGAAGGGGGATGAGGTGCTGGAAATCAACCTGACCAGCGACCTCAGTGACCTGGATGAGGTGAAGGAAACCCTGGAGAACATCCTGGCCGGCACTGGCACCTTCGTCTGCGAGCTTTAGGGCTTCATACGCCGCGCGTCGCCCCTGATCATGCCAGCGCTTGTTGCATTGCTTTAGCCTGCGCCCGCAATGCCTCACAAAACGGCTCCACCGCAGCCGAAGCCGGCCGATGATCCGGGCGGATCAGCATCACCTGGTATGGCACCGATACCCGCAACGGCCGGATCGGCAGCCCGCCCTGCGCGGCCTCCAGCCCGCTCAGCGGGTTGATGATGGCAACCCCCAGGCCCTGGCGCACCATGGCGCAGACCGAGGCCGCACTGGTCGTCTCGATCACCGTGCGGCGGTTCACACCCGCCGCGCGGAAGTGCTGGTCCAGTTGCTGGCGGTAGGTGTCCAGGCTGGCCAGGTTGATGAAATCGACTTCGTGAAAATCGCTCAACGCCAGCTCGGCCTTGGCCTGCAACGGGTGGTGTTCGGGCAGCACGCACACCATGTTGGCGCTGAACAGCCGCTCCCCATACGCCCCGCGGGGTATCTGCTCGACCTCGGTCAGGCCCAGGTCGTGCTGCTGGGCCACCAGTGACTCCTCCAGCAACGGCGATTCCTGGGCCAGAATGCTCACACTCACCCCCCGGTGCTGCTGGTGGAAGCGCTGGCAGGCCTTGGGCAGCAGGGTTTGCGAGAACAGCGGCAGGCAGGTGATGGCCAACCGGCCCTGCTCGAAATTGCGAATGGCCTGGGCAAAGCGGTCGATCCGCTCCAGCCCGACATAGGCGCGCTCCACCTCCTCGATCAACAGCAGTGCCTGGGCTGTCGGCACCAGCCGCCCACCTTCGCGCTGGAACAGGTTCAGCCCGGTGACCTGCTCCAGCCGGGCCAGCTCGCGGCTGACGGTGGGCTGCGAAGTGAACAGCAGGCGAGCTGCGGCGGTGACGCTGCCCGCCGCCATGATGGCGCGGAACACTTCGATATGGCGGACGGACAATTTCACGGCAACGCCCTGCGTAATGACAGTGGCCATATCAGATATGAATGGCCGACAGAAAAAAAGCTATTTTTCTGAATTCCTGCTTTATCGCATCCTGCTTTCCTTCCTGGTATCACCTGAGCGAGTAGCGCCAACATGACAACACCCTTCACCCTCCTGGCCGAGGCAGTGCGCCAACATGGCTCGCCGTTGTGGGCCTACGACACCGGCACCATCGCCGAGCGTGTCGAACAGCTGAAGGTGTTCGACACCGTACGCTTCGCCCAGAAAGCCAACCCCAACCTGCACGTGCTGCGCCTGATGCGCGGCCACGGCCTGGTGCTGGACGCCGTGTCGCTGGGCGAGATGGAGCGGGCCTTCGCTGCCGGCGCCAGCGTTCAGGGCGATCCGGCCGGCGTGGTGCTGACCTGCGATGCACTGGACCGGCCTACCCTGGAGCGGGTGGTGGCAGAAAAGATCGAAGTGAACGCCGGCTCCATCGACATGCTGCGCCAGCTGGGCGAGCGCTCCCCTGGCCACCGCGTGTGGGTCCGCATCAACCCCGGCTTTGGCCACGGCCACAGCCGCAAGACCAACACCGGCGGTGAAAACAGCAAGCACGGCATCTGGCATGAGCAGCTGGACGAAGCGCTGGGCGTGATCAAGGCACACGGCCTGCACCTGGTCGGCGTGCACATGCACATTGGCTCGGGCGTGGATTACCAGCACCTGGAACAGGTAGCCCGCTCGATGATCGAGCTGGTCGGCCGCCTGGGGGTGGACATCGAGGCGTTTTCCATCGGGGGCGGGCTTTCCACCCCCTACCGCAGCAGCGACAAGCCGGTCGACCTGCAGCGCTACGCCCAGACCTGGGCAGTGGCACGCAAGGAAATCGAAGCGATGCTCGGCCACCCGGTGCGTATGGAGATCGAACCCGGCCGCTTCCTGGTGGCCGAGTGCGGCTACCTGGTGGCCGAGGTGCGGGCGGTGAAACAGGTGGGGCGCAATACCTTCGTGATGATCGACGCCGGCTTCAACGACCTGATGCGCCCGGCCATGTACGGCGCCTACCACGGCATGACCCTGCTCGATGCCAACGGCCAGCCGGTGGAGCGCCCACGCCAGCCAACCGTGGTGGCCGGGCCGCTGTGCGAGTCGGGTGACGTATTCACCCAGGACGACCAGGAACTCACCCCGCAAGACCTGCCGCAAGCACAGGTGGGCGACCTGCTGGTGATCCACGATGCCGGGGCCTATGGCGCATCGATGTCGTCCAACTACAACAGCCGGCCACTGCTGCCAGAGTTCCTGATCGAGAACGGCGCACTGCGGATGATCCGCCGGCGGCAGACCGTGCAGGACCTGCTGGACCTGGAAGCGGGCCTTTAAGCACCCTTCTGCCGGCTAGGCCATACCGCCCATGTAGTGCTCGAGGCGGCCGCGCAGCCAGCGCTCGGCCGGGTCATTGTCGGTAGTGCTCAGCCAGACCATGGCCAGCTCCAGCGCCGTGGCCGCGAACGGCAGTTGCTCGGCCTGCAGGTTGCCCCAGCGCTCCATCCCCTGGGCCGCGTAATCGGGGCAGCAGGCCAGCAGTTCGGTACCGGCCAGGATCGCCGGCAGCGTACTGAATTGCGGCACCGACAACACCACCTGGCGTTCGCGCCCCAGCTCCTTGAGCCAGTCATCGACTACACCGTGGGTATTGGCCGTGGGCGAAACCTGAACGTGCGGGCGGGCGCAGAACTCATCCAACGTCAACGCCGTGGTCGATTTGTCGGCGCGCACCACCCTGGCCTGCATGCAGCGCAATACCTTGCGCTTGGCATTGGCCGGCAGGCCCCGGGTCTGGCTGATGCCGACCGTGACATCACCCGCCGCCAGCAAGTCGGGAATGCGCCAGTAATCCACGTGCTGCACGACCACCACCACGTTCGGCGCCTCGACCCGCAGCGCCCGCAACAAGGGCGGCAACAGCCCGGACTCGACGTCATCGGACAAACCGATGCGAAAGGTCATCTTGCTGGAAAGCGGGTCGAAGTCGTGGGTCAGGCTAAGGGCCACAGACATCGCATCCAGGGCCGGGGTGAGGTGCTTGATCACCTCCTGGGCGCGAGCCGATGGCTCCATGCGGTTGCCCACACGGATCAGCAACGGGTCATTGAACATCGCCCGCAACCTCGCCAGCGCAGCGCTGACCGTAGGTTGGGCGACGAACAGCTTTTCTGCGGCGCGGGTAAGGTTGCGCTCCTGCATCAGCGCTTCGAACACCACCATCAGGTTGATATCGGCTTTGCGCAGTTCGTTGCGGTTCATTGGCGCTCCCGGCCCATTGTGGTTGTGCTTGCTCGATTTCAGCACTGACAAGCACCCTGGTCGAGTCAACGTTGGTAGATAACCTGGCAGCACGGCCCTTGGCGGCGACCCGATTGCCCGACAACGGACAGTCCGGTTACCCTTGCTTCCCATCCCCTCACGGCCGCCCCAGCCGTGCTCCGCCCAGGCTCCCACCGCGATGAACCGTAAAGCTGACCCGCCACCGTCCGACTGGGTAATCCGCAGCGACCAGCCGGGCGGCATCGAGCGTATCGAGGCCTGGTTCGGCAGCCACGGTTACGACCCGCATCGCCACGATACCTACTCGGTCGGGCGAACCCTGGCCGGCGTGCAAAGCTTCCATTACAAGGGCTCGCTGCGCCACGGCATACCCGGCAACACCCTGGTGCTGCACCCGGACGAGCTGCATGACGGCATGGCCGGCACCAACGCAGGCTTTCGCTACCGCATGGCTTACGTCGACCCGGCCCTGATCCAGAACGTCCTGGGTGGCCAGCCGCTGCCCTTCATCGCTGGCGGGCTGTCCAGCGACCCACGGCTGTACCAGGCCAGCGAGGCACTGGTACAGGCCGTGGACCACCCGTTGGAGCCGCTGGAGCAGCAGGACGCCCTGTACGACCTGGCCATGGCCTTGTTGGCGGTCGGCGGCAAACCACGCGGGCGCAAGCGCCTGGACTACCAAGCCGCCGAACGTGCCCGAGCCTTCATCATGGCGCACCTGCACCAGAGCATTACCCTGGACATGCTCGAACAGGCCAGCGGCCGCGAGCGCTGGAGCCTGTCGCGTGATTTTCGCACGCTGTACGGCACCAGCCCCTACCGCTTCGTCACCTTGCGCCGCCTGGACTGTTTGCGGCGCATGGTGGTCGACGGGTTCAGCCTGGTCGATGCGGCGCTTGCTGCCGGCTTTCATGACCAAAGCCACATGACCCGGCATTTCACCCGTTGCTATGGGGTGCCGCCCATGCGCTGGCTGGAGCGCCTGCGCCCCACGCGCTGACTTGCAGGATCGTACAAGATGCGCCTCTTGCAGACCGTTAGGCTGGCCACTCCACTCAACGAGGAATTGTCATGTCTGAAGCCCGTATCCCCTCCCAGCCTGCCAACCTGCTGCACAAAGCGTCGCTGATCGAGCAGCAGTGGAGCCCCAGGGTCGTTGCCGAAATGAACGACTACCAGTTCAAGGTGGTGCGCATCGAAGGCGAATTCATCTGGCACGCACACCCGGAAACCGACGAAGCATTTCTGGTGCTGGAGGGTGTTTTGCGCATCGATCTGCCCGATGGCTGTGTGTACGTCAACCCCGGTGAGCTGTACGTCGTGCCGCGCGGTATCGAACACAGGACAGCCGCAGAGGGCGAAGCGAAACTGATGATGATCGAGCCCCGCGGCATTCTGAACACCGGGCATGAAGGCGGCGAGCGCACCGCGGTCAATGATGTCTGGATCTGACAAAAGAAGCCGCGTTACTTGTTGCGCGTAGCACTCGCCTGGCAATAATTCACCACGTTCAACTGCCAAACAGCCATTTTGCGTCTTGCTCACCCCTTTTCCATGCCTACCATCGCAACCCGATAAAAATCCACCGCCGTATAATTGGATCCAATATCGAGGATGCCTTGAATGCGAACACTGGAAAGGGACTACGGCCACGGCGACCAGGTCGCCAGCCATTGCCACGCTGAAGACCAGCTGATCTATGCCGCCAGCGGGGTAATGCGCGTCAGCAGCGTGGGAGGCGACTGGGTGATCCCCGGCGGGCATGCACTGTGGGTGCCTGCCGGGGTCAGCCACGCCATCCGCATGCAGGGCGTGGTGAGCATGCGCACGTTGCTGCTCGACGCCGGCATCGCGTGCTGCCAGGTCATCGTGGTATCCGGCTTGCTGCGGGAACTGATCCTGGCCGCGTCACGCATGCTCGACCGGCGTGACGGCGAGCATGCACGGGCATTGATCCTGAACGAGTTGTCCGCCGCTCGGCGCATCCATGCCTTCGTGCCCACGCCCTCGCACCCGCGCTTGCGTGCCTGGTGCGAGGGCTTTCTCCAGGACCCGGCCCAGGACCTGACGCTGGCGCAGTGTGGCGCGCAGTTGAACCTGAGTGCGCGCAGCGTGGCGCGGCTGTTTCAACGCGAACTGGGCATGTCGTATGGCGAGTGGCGCGCCCGCGCGCGGGTAATGCTCAGCCAGCAATGCCTGGCGCAGGGGCAGCCGATTCTCAACGTGGCGCTGGAGCACGGTTACCAAAGTGCAAGCGCGTTCACCGCCATGTTCAAGCGCATCCTCGGCTACGCGCCGAGTGACTGGCAGCACAACCTCACTCGCGGCCACTGAACAGCAGGTTGTCCCGCTTGCGCGCAGGCTTGTCCTGCTTGCGACAGCGCCGCTTTCCCGTCCCTGGTTAACCTCGCATCACCCTCTTCAAGTGGCCTGTGTGATGCCTTTACTGCACTTTTCTCCCTTCGCTGCCCGGCTGGGCGCCACGCTCGCCGTGCTCGGTGCCCTCACGGCGTGCACGCGGCAGCCGGCCCCCGCCGCGCCGCCACCCGTGCTGCAGGCAAACCCGTTGGCAGACCTGCCGGCGGGGGTCAGCCAGCAGCCGTTACCCGCGCAATGGTGGGCGCTGTTCCAGGACCCGCAACTCAACCACTGGGTACAGCTGGCCCTGGCGCATAACCAGGACCTGGCCCAGGCAGACGCCACTGTGCAGGCCATGCTGGCGGGTATCGGTGAATTCGACGCGCGCCGCTGGCCCGCCACTGCAGTGGAGATTGGCGCAACCTATGGCAAGAGCGCCGATGACCAGACCCTGGCCGAGGCCACTGACAGCCATGCGCCGTCACAATGGCAATTCAGCCCCGGCATCGAGCTGGCCTACCAAGTGGATGTCTGGGGCCAGGTACGTGCGGCCATCGAGCGTGCCCGCGCTCAAGCCGATGCCAGCGCTGCAGCACGGGACCTGGTACGCCTGCAGGTGGTCACCCAGACCAGCCGCGCCTACCTGGCTCAATGCGTGTATGGCGCACGCCTGGCCCAGGCCAGGCAGTCGTTGCAAAGCCTCGAGCGCAGCGTGCAACTGAGTGAACGCCAGCAACAGGCCGGCGTGGCAACGGCGCTCGACAGCGAGCGCCTGCTGGGCTTGCGTGAGCAGGTGCGGGCGCAACTGCCGATGCTCGTTGCCAGGCGGCAAATGGCGCTTTACGAACTGGCCATGCTCAGTGGCCAGGCGGCTGCGGCACCGGTAGGCGACTGCAGCGCCATCCCCACGGTGTCGGTGCCGCTACCGCTTGGCGATGGGTGGCGCCTGCTTGAGCGAAGGCCGGATCTGCGCCAGGCAGAACGGGAACTGCGGGCTGCTGCGCTGGAGACCGAAATCGCCCGGGCGGACCTGTACCCGAAGGTCAGCTTCGGCGCCTCGTTGACCTCCTCCGCCGCTCACCTGGCCGACCTCGGCGACAGCCGCGCGGTGATGTTCGGTATCGGCCCGCTGATTCACTGGCAGTTCCCCAACCTGAAGGCCAATCGCGCTCGGGTTGGCAAGGCCCGAGCATTGCAGCAGGCGCAAGTCGCCCGCTACCAGGGCGTAGCGTTGAATGCGCTAAAGGACGTGCGCCAGGCCCTGGCGCGTTACGCCGGTGAGCGGCAGCGCCTGCAGGCACTGGAGGCAGCGCTTGGCCATAGCGAGCGGGGCTTTGCCCTGGCCCAGAACAACTACCGCGCCGGCACGGTGGACGGCCTGGCATTGCTCGACAGCGAACGCGAACTGATCCGCTTGCGCGCCAGCCAGGTCGAGGCCCAAGGGCGCCTGGCGCAGGCACAGGTCAACCTGTTCCGCGCGCTGGGTGGTCGGTGGTAGCGCGCAGCAACAACCCACAGGGACCGCGCTGGGCCGAGAGCCTTTTCAATGATCAGGGAGTCGCTGCCCTGTAACAAACGCCAAGGCCAGCGCGGTCCCTGTGGGAGCTGGCTTGCCGGCGATGGGCTGCGCAGCAGCCCCAACATCAGAAATGGAAACCGAACATGAATGCCGCCGTAGAACAGAACGCCCCCGCCGAAGCAGCACAGCAAGCTAGCACCAGACCCCGTCGCCGCCAGGCGTGGATCGCCGGCGGCAGCCTGGCGGCCGTCACGGTGCTGGCCTTCGCCAGCTACTGGCTCACCACCGGCCGCTACCTGCAGACCACCGACGATGCTTATGTCCGTGCCGATTGGGTGGCACTGAGCCCGCGCGTCGCCGGCTATGTTGCCAAGGTGGAAGTGGCGGACGACCAGCCAGTCCAGGCCGGCGATGTACTGGTACGGCTGCAAGACCAGGACTACCGCGCGCGCGTCGAGCAGGCCCAGGCCAGCGTGGCCGAAGCCCAGGCAGCACTAGCCGCCGCACAGGCAGGCCAACAGCTGGCGGCCGAGCGCATCAACCAGCGCCAGCACGCCATCCAGCAGGCTGAAGCGACCGTGCGCAGCGCCACCGCCGAACGCCAACGCACTGCCCTGGACGTGCACCGCTACCGCGGCCTGGTACGCGATCAAGCGGCCACCGCGCAGCGGCTGGAAAGTGCCAACGCCCAGGCGGCTCAGGCCCAAGCGGCGCTGCAAGGGGCCCAGGCCGCGCTGCGCGAACAACGCGCTCAACTGGCCATGGCCAAGGCCCGCTCCACCCAGGCCGACGCCGAACTGCAACAGCGCGCAGCCGCCTTGGCCCACGCCCAGGCTCGCCAGCGACTGGCCAGCCAGGACCAGCACGACACCGTGATTCGCGCCCCGCTCGCTGGCATCGTGGGCCAACGCCGCGTGCGTGCTGGCCAGTACGTGGTGCCGGGCCAGCCGCTGCTGGCAGTGGTGCCGGTACAGCAGGCCTACGTGGTCGCCAACTACAAGGAAACCCAACTGGCCCGCATGCGCCCCGGGCAACCCGTCGAAATCCGCGTCGACAGCTTTGCCGGCCAGCCACTGCACGGCCGTGTGGCCAGTTTCTCCCCCGCCTCGGGCAATGTCTTCGCCCTGCTGCCGTCGGACAACGCCACTGGCAACTTCACCAAGATCGTCCAGCGCTTCCCGGTGCGCATCCTGCTCGACCCAGCGCCCGCAGGCCTGCAGCTGCTGCCGGGCATGTCGGTGGTGAGCATCGTCGACACCCGCCCCGCCGAGGTTGCCGATGGCCACTGAGCAACCCGTCACGTTGCGCGCCTGGGTCGCCGTGCTCGGCGGCCTGTTCGGCTGCTTCATGGCCGGCATGAACGTGCATGTCACCAGCGCCGCGCTGCCGGAAATCCGTGGCTCGCTGGGGGCCAGCTTCGAGGAAGGCTCATGGATCTCTACCGCCTACCTGGTGGCGGAAATCGTCATGATCCCGCTGACCGCGTGGCTGGTCGAAGTGTTTTCGCTGCGCCGGGTGATGTGGACCGGCTCGCTGATCTTCCTGCTGGCCTCGGTGGCCTGCTCGTGGGCCCCCAACCTGGAAACGATGATCACCCTGCGCGTAGTACAGGGCGCGGCCGGCGCGGTGCTGATCCCGCTGTCGTTCCAGTTGATCATCACCGAGCTGCCAGCCAGCAAGATGGCCATGGGCATGGCGCTGTTCAGCCTGGCCAACAGCGTGGCACAGGCGGCCGGGCCGTCGATTGGCGGCTGGCTGACCGACGCCTATTCATGGCGCTGGATCTTCTACCTGCAACTGTTCCCGGGTATCGCCCTGCTGTTCGCCATCGCTTGGTCGATCGACGCCAGGCCGATGCAACTCGCGCTGCTGCGCAAGGGCGACTGGCTGGGTATCGCGGCCATGGTGATCGGCCTGGGTGGCTTGCAGATCGTGCTGGAAGAAGGCGGCAGGCTAGACTGGTTCGGCTCATCGTTCATCGTTGGCATGAGCGCGATTGCCGCCATTGCCCTGGTGGTGTTCGTGGTTACCCAACTGCGCGGCCAGCGCGCCTTCATCAATTTGCGCTTGCTGGGGCGTTACAACTTCGGCGTCGCCAGTGTGGCCATGTTCATCTTCGGCGCGGCAACCTTCGGCCTGGTGTTCCTGGTGCCCAACTACCTGTCGCAACTGCAGGGCTTCAGCGCCCACGACGTGGGTGTAGCACTGATTGCCTATGGCGTGGTGCAGTTGCTGCTGGCGCCCATGATGCCGCGGCTGATGGGCTGGACCAGCGCCAAGTTCATGGTCGCCAGCGGTTTCCTGATCATGGCGCTGGGTTGCTGGCTGGGGGCAGGCCTGAGCGCCGACAGTGCCGACAACGTGATCATCCCATCCACTGTGGTACGTGGCATCGGCCAGCCGTTCATCATGGTTGCGTTGTCGGTGCTGGCGGTGGCCGGGCTGGACAAGCGTGAAGCCGGGTCGGCGTCGGCCGTGTTCTCGATGCTGCGCAACCTGGGGGGCGCGGTCGGGACGGCCGGGTTGACCCAGCTGGTGGCCACCCGCGAGCGTTTCCACAGCGAACGCATCCACGAGCAGGTCAGCGTGTTCGAGCCGGGCATGCAGGAACGCATCAACCACACGGTGCAGAGCTGGTTGCCGCAGCAGCAACAGGCGCTGGAGGGGTTGGCGGCGACCATTCGCCGCGAAGCGTACCTGATGGCCTACAGCGACGCATTCTACCTGGCGTGCCTGGCCTTGCTCGGGTGCGCCCTGGCGGCGATGCTGTTGCGGGCCCGGCAGAACACCTGAAAAGCGTCAGCGGGCCCCGTAAATGCTGGGCTGCACCGCCAGGTGCAGCCTGCTCGCCGACCACCCGGCGCAGGTCGCTGGTACACTCTCGGCCGACGACAGGTGCGAGACAGAACACAGGTATGAACCCGACGCGCTATGCCACTGTAGCCAAGGACTTGATGGCAGGCATTGCCAGTGGCCGCTATCCGGTGGGCAGCCTGCTGCCAACCGAGCACGAGCTGTGCGACCTTTACGGTGTGAGCCGGCACACGGTACGTGCCGCGATCGACCAGTTGCTCGGCCAGGGGCTGGTATCGCGACGCAAGCGCGTCGGCACCCGGGTCGAGGCCAGGAGCCCGCGCGGGGGCTACACGCAGTCGCTGGCCAGCGTCGCCGACCTGACACAGCTGGCGCCAGATCAGCGCTGGCAGATCCGCGATGTGCAGCACTTCGTTGCCGACCTGGGCCAGGCGGCACGGCTGGGGCTGGTGCCGGGTGAGCACTACTTTTGCCTGTCGAGCATCGCCGTGGCGCAGGCTGCGCCGCCGCTATGCTGCACCCAGGTCTATGCACAGCGGGACTACGGCGAAGTCATCGAACGCGCCCGCGAGCAGCCCGAACAGCCGATTGCCAGGCTGATCGAGCAGCATTACGGCCGCGCGATCGCGGTGATCGACCAGCAAGTACGGGCGGTAGCGCTGACGGCCGAGCTGGCCCTCGCGCTGAAGGCGCAGGTGGGTTCGGCGGGGTTGCAGATCATTCGCCACTACCGCGAAGAGAACGGCGACCTGATGGCCGTGACCGAGACGATCCACCCGCATGACCGTTTTACCCTGGTTACCCAGTTGCGCCGGGATCGCGCAGCGGGGTAAGCCGTTTCACAACTCAAGGCGCCCTTACAGCGCTCAACCCAAGGCAAGGTCGACAGGCATGGCAGCAGACAACACGCGGATGCTTACAGTGGGCGAAGTCGCCAAGCGCAGCGGTGTGGCAGTGTCAGCGCTGCACTTTTATGAAGCCAAGGGGCTGATCGCCAGCGTTCGTACGGCGGGCAACCAGCGCCGCTACCCTTCGCTGGTACTGCGCACCCTGGCGATCATCAAGGTGGCACAGCGCACCGGTATCGCACTGGAGGAAATCCGCCAGGCATTGAGCCGCTATGCGCCCAACAGCAAGCTGACCGCGGCGCAGTGGGGCGAAATGTCGAGCGCCTGGCGCGAAGACCTGAATGCACGCATCCGTACCCTGGAGGCGCTGCGCGACAGCCTCGACAACTGTATTGGCTGCGGCTGCCTGTCACTGCAGGACTGCCCCCTGCGCAACCCCGGGGATGTGCTGGCCAAGGAAGGGAGCGGCGCGCGGATTCTGGAAAAGAAGGCGCGCTAGCCTCGCCCACTCACGCCACGTGCGATTCCCTGCAGGGGCGTGTGGCTTGAAGGTGATGAGTAGTTGGAACCATTGCCGCCCTTCACCTCCCTAACCCTGTGCTATCAACCCAAAGCCGCTTACAGGAAGGAATATAGCCATCATGAAACGCGAACAGATCGAAGGTGTTGCCGAGAACCTTGCAGGCAAGGCGCAGAGCGCTGTAGGCCGGCTGGTCGAAGACCCGGCGCTGGAAGCCGAAGGCGATGCGCGTCAGGCGGCAGGCCAAGTGACCAAGACCTATGGTGATGCCGTGGACACGGTGACTTCGTTCGTCAAGGAAAAGCCTTTCGCCGCACTGGCCATCACCGCCGCCGTCACACTGGTGATTTCTCGCCTGCTGCGCCGTTGACCCAAGGCGCAACAGGTGGTTCAGGGCCGGACATGGCGTCCGGCCCACGCCATCACCGCTGGCGATATCGTAGCCAAGACAAAGGTGCAATACCTGTGGGAGCGGGCATGCCCGCGAACACCGGCTCAGCCGGTGCCATGCACCGCGCTGGTTTCTTCGCGGGCTTGCCCGCTCCCACAGGGATCGCATCAGGGCTGGCAGTTGTTGGCCAGAAGGTGCTGAAGAGGCTGGGGCGAGCGACCTGCGGTGTTAGTCATTCTTCCCCAACATGTACTGTTCAAAATGCTTGATATGCTCGTCCAGGTTATCTTCGAGCATCATCCGGTACTGCTCGCAGAAGTATTTCAGGATCTCGTCCCGCGCAGCGCCCAGTTCGGCGCCGCTCTTGAAACTGCGGGCGCTCATCCAGGCGCTGAAGCGCGCAGCACCAAAGGTCAGCGAGGCGCTAACCTTGCCCAGGTCCTCGACCCTGTCGATCTGCTGGTTGGCCAGTTCTATGTGCGCATCGGCACGGTCGTAGAAGGCCTGGTCGGTAGCTTGGGTCATGGCGGTTCACCTGGTTGTGCAAGACGAGCGAAAGGCCAAGCCTTGCATGTCGCGGCGCATACGTGCAAGGCTGAAAAAGGATTACCAAAGTCGAAAAAGGACTCACAGTACCTCATGCTCGGAATCACACGTATCCATCGCTATTTGCGCCCACTGCCTGCAAAACCGACTGCAGCCAGTGGGCGTGACCTCAAGGCCAAACGTGCCGCCCGCCTCGCTTCCAGGTTCGCCAACCTGCTGTGTACCCCCCGCTCCATCCCCCCCTACCTCTGCGTTAACCCCCAGCGCCCTCCTGTCGAACGCGTGCCCCCTACCTGACTGCCATTGCTGCAGCTCGCACGCCAAGCTCGCCTGTTGCAGGCGGGATGTCCGACCCACCGACAAGGGGCAACAACCCATGCTTTTCTTTCACGGCAAACGCATCTTCAGCGCTATCTTCGATATGGATGGCACCCTCTTCGACACCGAACGCCTGCGCTTCAAGACCCTCAAGCAAGCGTCGCTGGAAATCTTCGGCAAACCGCTGGGCGACCACACACTGCTCGGCTCTCTGGGCCTGAGCGCGAAAAAAGCCGAAGCCTTGGCCAAGGCGCATAACGGCGAAGACTTCCCCTATGCCGCCATCCGCCAGCGCGCCGATGAACTGGAGCTGGAGTACGTGCGCAATCACGGCGTGCCGATCAAGCCCGGCTTGCTGGAGGTGCTGGAGCGCCTGCGCAAGGCCGGCTTGACCATGGCCGTGGCCACCTCGAGCCGCCGCGCCATCGCCGAGGAATACCTGATCAACGCAAATGTGCTGAAGTACTTCGACATCACCGTGTGTGGCGATGAAGTCAGCCAGGGCAAACCCCACCCGGAGATCTTCCTGAAGGCCGCCCGCGCACTCAACTGCACGCCAGCGCAGTGCTTCATGGTCGAGGATTCGGAAAACGGCATGCTGTCGGCCATGCGTGCCGAGGGCCAGGCGATTCTGATCGAAGACATCAAGCCACCTGCCGCCGACATCAAGGCCGGCGCACTCAAGGCTTACCACAGCATGCCGGAGTTCCTCGCCGACCTGAGTGCATGCGTGCCCGAGCTGGGCATGCCCGCGCTCAGCGAACCCTTCCCGGCGTCGTTGAACCAGTTCCGTGTCGGTATTCATGGCTTTGGCGCCATCGGCGGCGGTTACCTGACCCAGGTGTTTTCCCATTGGGACGGCTACACCCGGCCCTGCGAAATCATCGCCGCTACCCGCTCACGCATGCTGCGCGAGAGCGTGAGTGCCTTCGGCAGCTACAGCGTGCGCTATGGCAGCACCTCGTTCGACCAGACCATCGACAATGTGCGCATGATCGACCTGGACGACGAACAGGCGGTGATCGCCATGTACAACGACGCCGAGATCATCGGCCTGAGCCTGCCTGAACAGGCCATTCGCAACCAGGCCAGGGTAATTGCCCAAGGCCTGCTGCAGCGTTTCGAGCGCCGCGGCCGCGAACTGACGTTGCTGATCGTGCTGAACAAGGTGGGTGGCGGCGCGTTCGTGCGCCGGCATGTGCAAGCCGAGCTGGCGACCTTGTGCCCGCCAGCGATCTGCGAGCAGGTAATGCTCAAGACCCATTTCGCGGAAACGGTAGTCAGCCGCATCGTTTCCAAGCTGAGCAACGATGCGCTGGTGCGGCAATTGCGGATCAAGTCGCAGATGTTTCGCAACAGCCTGGAAGAAGAGCCTGCCGCCCCCCGCAGTGCCTCGGCGCCGCCGGCTGAATACGAGCGATTGCTCGGGCATTTCAGGCCCTTTGCGCAGCCCAGCAGCGCCATGAGCCAACTGCACCTGGTGCTGTTCAACAGCGAAGCCGACATGCCGTTGTATGTCGAGCGCGGCAGCGATCTGCTCGAACGCCTGCGCCAAGTGCACACGGTGCCGGATATTACCGAGATCCAGGTCATCAAGAACCGCCTGTGGAACGGCCCGCACGCGATCATTGCCTGGTACGCCAGCCTGCTGGGCCATGCGTGGGTGGGCCAGGGCATGGGCGACGCCCGCGTCAATGCCCTGGCCGAGCGGCTGATACGCCAGGAAGTGGCGCCCGCCCTGGAAGCGGAGTACCCGCAAATGAGCGAGGTGATCAGCCGGTTCGCCGACGCCTTTCTGGCGCGCTGCAAAACCTCGTTCAAGGACCCGTGCGCCCGCGTCGGCCGCGACCCGCTGCGCAAACTGCAGCGCAATGAACGTATCCTCAGCAGCATCGAGCTGGCCAGCAGGCACGGCATCGACACCCCGGCCCTGGCCTTTGGCGCGGCATTGGCCATTCACCACGCCCTGCGCTGCGACGATGCGAAGAACCTGGACGCCCAGGCGATCAGGCAGGTGTACCTGGACCATGATCACAGCGTCGAGGCTGTGCTGACCTACCAGGGCATCTGCAACGGCAAGCGCTTCCCGGCCTTGAACCCGCTCAGCGACGCGCCGCTGATCAATGCCATTGCCGAGGCCTTCCGGCAATACCAGCACGCGCACCCGGCCCCGCTGCCCGCTTCGCGCTGCATAGGCGCGTAACGCGCGCCTTTTTGCCGCGGCGCCAGCTGCGAACACCGGCCCGGCCGGTGTAAGCGCCTGCGCCGCGCGCTTTGCCAACGCCCCCTCGCGCACCTCCTTGCCGCCCGGCCCGCCACCTCTGGAGCCCCACTGCAGGCTAATTGTGTCATTCCCTGCTTGAAAATGACACAAGGTGTCATTATGATCGCCGTGTGTCCTGGCGACCTCCCTGTGTCGCTCAGCAATTCACCGCCCTTTCCTGCAGGTACCGCCCATGACGACCACCATGCACGCCCCCAAGGACCAACTGGTCAAGCACGCCCAGCAGCAGATGCTGACGGCCCTGGCCGACAACACCTACAGTACCCGGCAAAAGCTGGCCCTCACCTGCCGCATCCTGTTCGACGGCGGCCACGACTCGGGGCTGGCCGGGCAGATCACCGCCCGCGCCCAGGAGCCTGGCACCTATTACACCCAGCAACTGGGCCTGGGCTTCGACGAAATCGCCGCCTCCAACCTGCTGGTGGTGGACGAAGACCTGACCGTGCTGCAAGGCCGTGGAATGGCCAACCCGGCCAACCGTTTCCACAGCTGGCTCTACCGCGCCCGGCCTGACGTCAACTGCATCATCCACACCCACCCGCTGCACAGCGCCGCCCTGTCGATGCTGGAGGTACCGCTGGCCATCTCGCACATGGACCTGTGCCCGCTGTTCGACGATTGCGCCTTCCTCAAGGACTGGCCTGGTGTGCCGGTAGGCAATGAAGAAGGCGAAATCATCGCGGCGGCCATCGGCGACAAGCGCGCGATCCTGCTTTCCCACCATGGCCTGCTGATCGCCGGCGGCTCGATCGAAGAAGCCTGCGTGCTTGCCCTGCTGTTCGAGCGGGCCGCCAGGATGCAGTTGCTGGCCATGGGGGCCGGTGACATCCGCCCCATCCCCGAAGCCCTGGGCAAGGAAGCCCACGACTGGATCTCCACCCCTAAGCGTCATGGCGCCGCGTTCAGCTATTACGCGCGGCGTGCCTTGCGGGCCCACGGCGACTGCCTGGCCTGACTCGAAGCTGTACTCTTCCCTCAACAACGGCAAAGGTGCCTGGTCATGTCTACACCTGTAATTCGCGGCGTCATCGGCTACACCATCACTCCCTTCTCGGCAGACGGCACACTCGACCTGGAGGCTTTGGGCACGTCCATCGACCAATTGATCAAGCATGGCGTGCACGCCATCGCGCCGCTGGGCAGCACCGGCGAAGGGGCCTACCTGAGCGACAGCGAATGGGAAAGCGTAGTGCGCTTCAGCCAGGCGCGCATCGCCGGGCGCGTACCCAGCGTGGTCAGCGTCTCCGACCTGACCACCGCACGCACCGTGGAGCGTGCGCGCCTGGCGCAGGCATGCGGGGCCACGGCGGTCATGGTGCTGCCCATTTCGTACTGGAAGCTCACAGAAGCGGAAGTGGTGGCCCACTACAAGGCCGTCGGCGCCGCCATCGACATCCCGATCATGCTTTACAACAACCCGGGCACCAGCGGCACCGACCTGTCAGTGGAACTGATCCTGCGCATCCTCGCCGAGGTGCCGAATGTGACTATGGTCAAGGAAAGCACCGGTGACATTCAGCGCATGCACCGCCTGTTCCAGGCCAGCAAGGGTCAGGTAGCGTTCTACAACGGTTGCAACCCGCTGACCCTGGAGGCCCTGGTGGCAGGCGCGAGCGGCTGGTGCACCGCCGCGCCCAACCTGATCCCGGCATTGAACCTGGCATTGTGGGACGCCGTGCAGCAAGGCCAACTGGCCGAAGCCCGCACGCTGTTCTACCGCCAGTACGAACTGCTGGAATACATCACCCGCCGCGGCCTGCCCACCACCATCAAGGCCGGCCTGAAGCTGCTGGGCCAGGATGTCGGCGCGCCCCGCCTGCCGTTGCAGGCGCTGGATGTGCAAGGCAGCGACTATCTGAAAAACCTGCTGACCGAACTGGCTGCCTGACCCTCGACAGCGCAGCCCTTTAAGCGCGGGTTACCCGCGCAACAGGCAACGCGCTTGGTGGCGGGATCGCTGCCGGCGTTTGCATGGCCGCCTTCGGGCGCTGCGCAGCTACGCCCGCCAAGCGGGCATTCCATCCCCCTTGCCGTGCGCCAGGCGCGCACGCTGTCTACAGGTCCCGACATGCGCTACGTTGCTGCCCCCAAGCTGCTGACCCAGGTTGCCGCCGTACATTTCGTCAGCCATGTGCACATCATGCTGGTCCCGGCACTGCTGCCAGTGCTGCCCTCCCTGCTGGGGGTCGGTTTCGTCGAACTCGGCGTCGCCCTGGCGGTGTTCAATATCGTCTCTGCCCTGGTGCAGGCCCCACTGGGTCACGCCGTCGACCACTTTGGCGCGCGCAAGGTGCTCAAGGCCGGGCTGCTGTTGGGCAGCCTCAGTTTCCTGCTGCTGGCCGCCAGCCCCGGCCATGCGGCGTTGCTGGTGAGCATGGCGCTGGCCGGCCTGGCCAATGGGGTGTACCACCCGGCCGACTATGCGCTGCTGGCCAAGGGTATCGAGCCAGACCGGCTGGGGCGGTCATTCTCCATTCATACCTTCGCCGGCTTTCTCGGCTCGGCGATAACCCCGGCACTATTCCTCGGTATCGCTACCGTGTTGGGTACACGGGCAGCCCTGGCGACGGGCGCAGTGTTCGGCGCTGCTGCGCTGCTATTGATATCGCTGCCAGGCAGTGGGGTGTACCGGGTAACGGAGATGGGCAACCCAAGCATTACCGGCGCGCCCCCGGCAAACGGCCGAGTGCGCTTGTTCACCCCCATGATCGGCGTGCTGACAGTGCTGTTCATATTGCTCAACCTGAGCACCAGTGCCATCGAGAAATTCTCCGTTGCCGCACTGGTGCAAGGCCAAGGCCTGACCTTGGCCTGGGCCAATACCGCGCTTACCGCCTTCTTGCTCTGCAGCGCCGCAGGGGTGCTGTGTGGCGGTGCCCTGGCCGACCGTACCCGCCGGCATGGCCTGGTGGCGGCGCTGGCTTTCGCCCTGGCCGCTGTGCTGACCGCAGTGGTTGCCCTGGGTGTGCTGCGCGAATGGGCATTGGTGGTGGTGCTGGGCAGCATCGGCCTGCTGACCGGAATGATCGCCCCGTCGCGGGATATGCTGGTAAAAGCGGCCGCGCCCAAGGGTGCCGAGGGCAAGACCTTCGGGCTGGTCTCGACCGGGTTCAACATCGGTGGCGCCGTCGGGCCAGTGGCGTTCGGCTGGATGCTCGACCGGGGGCTGCCAAATGGCATTTTCGTTGCTTCGGTAGCGTTCATGGTGCTGACGGTGGCGCTGACCTTGGCGCAGGAGGGGTATATGGCTCGAAAACGCAGGAACGCGCAGCGATGAATGAATGGGGTGGCGACCCCCTGCCACCCCAGGCGCATTTACCCCACCGGATTCCCATGCACCACCCGCCCCGCCACCCCTGGCCGGTTGACAAACAACACATCCAGCACGCTGTTACGCAACCCTTTCAGCGCATTCCAGTTCGCCGAAGCGTGCACATACTTGTCGCGCAATAAGCGCTGCTCTTGCTCGCTCAGCGCCAATTGCCCGGTTTCGCCCAAAGCGAAGCCATGCAATTTTGCGCTGATCACCTGCAATTCAGCCGGCAAACGGTGCTCCGCCTGGCCGCCCAACGGCGCAAACGGCACGCCAGCCCGTACCGCCAGCTCGCGCATCACGCTCAGGTAGACGCGCGACAAGTGCCCGGCCACCTCTCGCTCGCGGGCTACCGCTGCGTAGACTTGCTTCTCTGCTTCACGCGGGTGGCCGCCAGCGATCGGCTCCTCCCAGGTGATCACCCGTGGCCGGGGTTCCCCCATGTCGGCAAAATCCGTCGCCAACAGGCCCTGCATCACGGCATGCACGCGGCATTGCCCGGCAGGCGTCGCCACCGGCACGCGCTGGGACTGGGGTTTGCACAACAGCACCTGTTCCCATGCGGTTTCCGGGTAGCCGCCACCGATATTCGAGTGCACACCCGGCAGCACTATGTCGTGGCCACTGCTCACCAGCGGGAAGTTATGCCGCTGCTCATCGCGCGCCACCAGGTGCACCACCTGCCGGGCAATACCCGCCCCCAGGCCCAGGCGCAAGCCACCGTGGCGCTCGTCGGCGGGGTCGAAGTCGCCCTGCAACGGCGCGATGATCGCGGCCACCGTGTCGAACAAGCCCATGAAGTTGATCGCGATGTCACACGCTACCGGCAACAATCCCCCGGCACCGTCGTGCAACAGGTTGGCCAGGTGGCGTACCGCCGCCGCGCCACGGCTGAAGCCGAACAAGTCGAACTCCAGGCGTGCCGGCACACACTGCGGGTGCGCCTGGCACCAACCCTGCAGTTGCCCGGCAATCACCTGCAACGCCTCGGCCACCCGGGCTTCGACGCCCGTGCGGCCACGCCCGGTGGCAGAGGCATACACCGGGTCGGTTTCACCGGCCAAGGTGCCGATGCCTTCCATGTAGCATTTGAAAAAGACCTGGCGCGCCTCGCCATCGGCCGCTTGCGCCGGGTACAACGCATGCAGCAGGGCTACGTTGCTCAGCGCATTGGCATAACTGCCGCCGTGCCCCGCCAATACCGTGGCGTTGTGCTGATTGTTACCGGTGCCATCGAAGAACACCCCGAAACGCAGGGTTACCCGCCGAGGGGTCGGCGTACCGCCGTTGCTCGCTACCATCTTCGTGCCTTGTGCTTGACCCAAAAGCACAAGCAGGCGCCAGTACGCCGTCAGGCAACATCAGGCAATCGCCAAGCCTTCGTGAGAGTTTTCCATACCCCAGGCCCGCTGCAGCGATAAATTTACCCCGTGCCATTAGTCGCCGCCCCCCCGGATGGATTAAAGTATCAGCCCTTGCCAGGGCAGCTGCCGTCAGCCGCCTCCGGCCCCCTACCAGGAACCGTCGCCGATGGAACACCGTGAAGCGCTGATCGCGCTGCGCACCTTTCTTTCAACCCAGATCCTAGGCCAGGAGAAACTGGTCGAGCGGCTGTTGATCGTGCTGCTGGCAGACGGCCACATGCTGGTCGAGGGGGCGCCCGGGCTGGCCAAGACCAAGGCCATCAAAGAGTTGGCCGAGGGCATAGAAGCGCAGTTCCACCGCATCCAGTTCACCCCTGACCTGCTTCCGGCCGACATCACCGGCACGGAAATCTACCGCCCGGAAACCGGCAGTTTCGTGTTCCAGCAGGGGCCGATCTTCCATAACCTGGTGCTGGCCGACGAAATCAACCGCGCACCGGCCAAGGTGCAGTCGGCACTGCTCGAGGCCATGGCCGAACGCCAGGTCAGTGTGGGCCGCAGCACCTACGACCTGTCACCCCTGTTCCTGGTCATGGCCACGCAGAACCCGATCGAGCAGGAAGGCACCTACCCGCTGCCCGAAGCCCAGCTCGACCGCTTCCTGATGCACGTGAAAATCGGCTTCCCGGACGCCGCGGTCGAGCGGCGCATCCTGGCGCAGGCCCGCGGCGAAGCGCTGGGCGGCGAAGTGAAACCCGAACGGCGGGTCAGCCAGCAGGCGATCTTTGCCGCGCGCAAGGAAATCCTCAACCTGTACATGGCCGATGCCGTCGAGGAGTACCTGGTGCAGCTGGTCATGGCCACCCGCACCCCGGCCAAATTCGATACCGAGCTGGCTGACTGGATCGCCTACGGCGCCAGCCCGCGCGGTTCCATTTCGCTGGACCGCTGCGCACGTGCCCACGCCTGGCTGGCCGGGCGCGACTTCGTCAGCCCCGAAGACATCCAGGCGGTGCTGTTCGACGTACTGCGCCACCGCATCATCCTCTCCTTCGAAGCCGAGGCCGCGGGGATCGACCAGGACCGCGTGGTCCAGCGCATCCTCGACGTCGTCGCCGTTGCCTGACCCCATGCCCACTGCGCACCTGGCCGAACCCGGCATCCGCATCGGCCTCGCCGAGCTGATCGACATGCGCCACCGCGTGCGCGAAATCCAGCTGTTTTCCAAGCCCGGCCAACGCAGCCCGCTGGTCGGCCTGCACCATTCCAAACTGCGCGGGCGCGGTGTGGACTTCGACCAGGTGCGCGTGTACCAGGCCGGCGACGACGTGCGCAACATCGACTGGCGCGTGACCGCACGCACCCAGGAGCCCCACACCAAGCTGTTTCACGAAGAACGCGAACGGCCTATCTTCATCCTGGTCGAGCAGAGCCAGCGGCTGTTCTTCGGCTCGGGCCTGATGTTCAAGTCGGTGCTCGCGGCCCAGGCCGCCGCCTTGTTCGGCTGGGCCGCGCTGGCCCATAACGACCGCATCGGCGGCCTGGTGTTCGGCGACAACGAGCACCACGAAATCAAGCCCCGGCGCAGCAAACAGAGCCTGCTGCAGTTGCTCAACCGCATGGCCAAGGTCAACCAGGCACTGCACACCGAGGCGGTTGCCGGGGCCGACAGCCTTGGCCTGGCCCTGCGCCGCGCCCGCGAAGTGCTGCGCCCGGGCAGCCTGGCCATCGTGATCTGCGACGAGCGTTCGCTCAGCGCACAAGTGGAGCAGCACCTGGCCATGCTGTCACGGCATTGCGACCTGCTGCTGCTGCCGGTGTCCGACCCGCTCGACCATGCCCTGCCGGCCGCTGGCCTGCTGCGTTTTGCCCAACGCAGCGCGCAGCTGGAGCTCGACACCCTCGACGCCAACCTGCGCCAGGCCTACCGCCAGCAGGCCGAAGCCCGCATCGAGCGCTGGGAGCTGCTGGCGCAAAAGCTGCGGGTGCTGCTGATGCCGCTGAGCACGCAAAGTGAAATGATCGAGCAATTGCGCGAATACCTGAGCGCACAGCGCCCGCGGAGCGCGTCATGAACCCGCTCGATCAGTTGCAACCGCTGATCGAACCGGCGCCCATCGGCCTGTGGCCGCCAGCACCCGGCTGGTGGGCATTGCTGGTCATCCTGCCAGTGCTGGGCTGGGGCCTGTGGCGGCTGCGGCACTGGCGCCCGCGCAAGCGCCGTGTCGTACGCGCCGAGCAACCGCTGGACCCGGTGCGGGTAGAAGCGCTGGCCGAGCTGGCACGCCTGCCACGCCCCTACGACGGCGCCCCCGCCGGCGCCTGGCTGCAACAGATCAACGCCCTGCTCAAGCGCCTGTGCCGCAGCCACTACCCGGGCGCCAACAGCCACACCCTCAACGGCCGCCAGTGGCTGGCATTTCTCGACAACCGCTGCCCCGCAGCCGGCCTCACACGCTGGATGGTGCTGGTCGAAGGCGCCTATAAACCCGAGTGCAAACTCGACGACAAGGCCATCGCCGGGCTGAGCCAAGCCGTCGAAACCTGGATCCGCAAGCATGTTTGAACTGGCTTGGCCGTGGGTCTTTGCCCTGTTGCCGCTGCCGTGGCTGGCGCGCCTGCTGCTGCCCGCCGCCGACAGCGGCGAACCGGTACTCAAGGTTGGCTTCCTCAACGAACTGGAAGGCCTGGCCGGGCGGCGCGCGCGGCTGAACCTGCCCACCTGGCGCCAGCAAGGGCCATTCGTGGTCATCTGGCTGTTGCTGCTGTGCGCTGCCGCGCGCCCGCAATGGCTCGGTGACCCGGTGCCGGTGGCGGCCAGCGGCCGCGACCTGCTGGTGGCGGTGGACGTGTCCGGGTCGATGGACTTCCCGGACATGCAGTGGAAAAACGAAGACATCAGCCGCCTCGACCTGGTCAAGGCCCTGCTCGGCGATTTCCTGCAGGACCGAGAAGGCGATCGCGTGGGCCTGATCCTGTTCGGCAGCCAGGCCTACCTGCAGGCCCCGCTCACGTTCGACCGGCGTACCGTGCGCACCTTCCTCGACGAAGCGCAAATCGGCATCGCCGGCAAGAACACGGCCATCGGCGACGCCATTGGCCTGGCGGTGAAACGCCTGCGCCAGCGCCCGGCGCAAAGCCGGGTACTGGTGCTGATTACCGACGGTGCCAACAACGGCGGGCAGATCCACCCGCTGACGGCAGCCCGCCTGGCAGCCCAGGAAGGCGTGCGCATCTACACCATCGGCATTGGCGCCAACCCCGAAGCCAGTGGCACACCAGGCCTGCTCGGCCTCAACCCGAGCCTGGACCTGGACGAAGCCGCACTCAGGGAAATCGGCGAAATCACCCACGGCGCCTACTTCCGCGCGCATGACGGTGCCGAACTGGATGCTATTGGCGACACCCTCGACCAACTCGAACCGGTGGCCCAGCAACCGACCCAGGCCCGCACCGCCCAAGCCCTGTACGCCTGGCCGTTGGCCCTGGCGCTGCTGCTGAGCGTGCTGCTGGTGGTGGCCGTGCAATGGCCCGACAACCTGATGCAGCGCCTGCTGCGCAAGCCGCGCTTCTTGCAGCCACACCCGGAATGGCGCCAACGCCTGAAGCGCTTGCGCTTGAGGAGGCGGCGATGATCGACCTGTGGCCGCAATGGTTGCGCCCGCTGTGGCTGCTGGCCGTGCCCTTGCTTGGCTGGCTGCTGTACAAGCTGTGGCATCGGCGCAAACGCGCCGGGCGCTGGCAGCTGATCCTGCCGCCGGCATTCCACGCTGTGCTGCTGGGCGGCGGCAACGGCAACACCAGCAAACTGCCGTGGGTGGCGCTGGGGTTGGCCTGGCTATTGGTGATCCTGGCCCTGCTCGGGCCCAGTTGGCAGCGGGTGGAAGAAAACCGCCAGCGCCCGGCCGACCCGCTGGTGATATTGCTGGAGCTGACCCCGCAGATGCTCGCCGAGGACAGCCCGCCCAATCGCCTGGAACAGGCCCGGCGCAAAATCCTCGACCTGCTGGAGCACCGCCGCGACAGCCAGACGGCGCTGGTGGTCTATGCCGGCTCCGCACACACCCTGGTGCCGCTGTCCGATGACCTGGCCACCACGCGCAACCTGCTGGAGGCCATCGACCCGTCGATCATGCCCAAGCCCGGCCAGCGCGCCGACCTGGCCGTGCAGAAGGGCCTGGCCCTGCTGGCCCAGAGCGGGCTCGGCCAGGGCCGCCTGCTGCTGATCGGGTCGTCGCTCAGCGCCCCGGAGCGCCAGGGCATCGCCCAGGCCCTTGGCCGGCAGGGCCCAAGCCTGCTGATGCTGGGTATCGGTAGCCGTGACGGTGCCCCGGTGCGCCAGGCCAATGGCGAATACCTCAAGGATGACCAAGGCGGCATTCTGGTGCCCCGCCTGGACAACGCCAGCCTCAAGGGTTTCATCAACGGCACCGGCGGGCGCTACCGGCATGCGCGTATCGACGACCTGGACCTGCGCGGCCTGGGCCTGTTCGACCAGCCGCGGGCCGGGCGCAACGACGGCCAGACCCTGCAGCTGGACAGCTGGGCCGACCAGGGCTACTGGTTGCTGATTCCGCTGCTGCTGCTGGCCGCGTGTGCCGGCCGGCGCGGTTGGCTGTTCTGCCTGCCGTTGCTGCTGGCCCTGCCCCAGCCCAGCCAGGCTTTCGAGCTCGATGACCTATGGCTGCGCCCCGACCAGCAAGGCCAACGCCTGCTCGAGCTGAACCGCCCAGCCAGCGCGGCTCGGCACTTCCAGGACACGCAGTGGCGCGGCCTGGCGCTGTACCAGGCGGGCGACTACGCGGGTGCGGCCGAGGCATTTTCCCAAGGCGACACGGCCGCCGACCACTACAATCGAGGCAATGCACTGGCCCGTGCCGGTGAGCTGGAAGCGGCCCTGGACGCCTACGAGCAGGCGCTGGAGCGCCAACCCGATCTGCAAGTGGCACTGGACAACCAGGCATTGGTGCAACAGCTGCTGCAACAGCGCCAGGCCAAGGCCAAGGAACAACCGCCCGGTAACGATGCCCAAGGCACGCCCGGCAGCGACACCGAAGGCAACAGCAGTTCGGCCAGCAGCGCCGCCCAGGGCACCCCCAGCGGTGATGAACAAGCCAGCGCCGAGCAGCCTGGCGAAAGCAGCAGCAACAGCCAGGGCGCACCGGGTAACCAGCCGGGTGCCGATGAGGGCGTCATCCAGCCGCCCCAGCGCCCGGTGTCGACCAGCCTCGACGCCGAACAGCGCCAAGCCCTGGAACAATGGCTGCGGGAGATCCCCGATAACCCGGCGGAGCTGCTGCGGCGCAAATTCTGGTACGAACAGCAACTGCAACAGGAAACCCCACGATGAGTCGCTTCGGCGTCTTGCTCCTCTCCCTGCTGTGGGCCACCCTGGCCCAGGCTGAACCCCTGCTGCAGGCCAGCGTCGACCGCACCCGCCTGGAGGCTGGCGAAAGCCTGGAACTGACCCTGGAAAGCCAGGACGTCACCCAGTTCGGCAAGCCCGACCTGCGCGCCCTGGAAGGCGACTTCGAGGTGCGCGGCACGCGCCAGCTGAACAGCCTGCATACCCTCGACGGTGAAACCCGCGCCAGCACCCGCTGGATCATCACCTTGCTGCCGCGGCGCAGCGGCAGCCTGCGTATCCCCGAGCTGCAGCTGGGTCAGTCACGCAGCCAGGCCATCGACCTGCAAGTGCTGCAGGCCGATGCCAGTCGCCAGGACACTTCACAGGTCTTCATCGAGGCCACCCTCGACAGCCCCGACGTCTACGTGCAGGCGCAGGCTGTGCTCACCTTGCGCATCTATCACTCGGTGGCGCTCTATGACGACAGCAGCCTGAGCCCGCTGCAGCTGGAAGGCGCCAAGGTCGAACCGCTCGGCGAATCGCGCACCTATGAAAAGGAAATCAATGGCGTGCGCCACGGCGTGATCGAAACCCGCTATGCCGTGTACCCCCAGCAAAGTGGCACGCTCGAGATCCCGCCATTGACGTTCAGCGCCACCGCCGCAGCCAGCAGCGACGAAACCCCGCAAGCCAATGGCACGGCCCGGGCCGGGCACCAGGTACAGGTCAGCTCGCTGCCGCTGCGGCTGGCGGTACGCCCGATTCCCGCCGCCTGGCCTGCGGGTGTGCCGTGGTTGCCGGCGCGTAGCCTGACACTGGAAGAGCACTGGAACCCCGACCCCGGCAACCAGCAGGTGCAGATTGGCGACTCGCTGACGCGCAACATCACCTTGCGCGCCGAAGGCCTTTCCAGCACCCAGTTGCCGCCGTTACCCGCCACCGAGATCATCGGCCTGCGCCGCTACCCCGACCAGCCGCTGCTGCGCAACGAAATCAACGAACGCGGCATGACCGCCAACCGCGAGGAACGCGAAGCACTGGTGCCCACCCATGCCGGCACGTTGGCCCTGCCGGCGCTGGAAGTGGCGTGGTGGAACACCCGTGAAGATCACCTGGAGCACAGCAGCCTGCCGGCGCGTACGCTGAACGTGCAAGACAACCCGGCATTGAGTGCCGACAGCCCGGTGGGCGATAGCAGCAGCGCCAGCAGCGCGCTGTGGCCTTGGCAACTGGCGACTCTGCTGTTCGCCCTTTCCACCGTACTGGGCTTCGCCCTGTGGTGGCGCGCCCGCTCGCAACCGGCGGTGCTGCGTGCGGCGCAGAACGGGCCGAGCCCGCGCACCTTGCTGGATGACCTCAAGCGCGCCTGCCTGGCGAACGACCCCCAGGCCACCCGCCAGGCGCTGGACGCCTGGGCCCGGCAGCAACCGGAGACCCTGGCCGAGATGGCGGCGCGCTTCGTGCCGTTGTCGGATGCGCTGGATGGGTTGAATGGCGCGTTGTACAGCGAGAGTGGGCAGTATTGGCAGGGTGAGGATTTGTGGCGGGCGATCGGCACGATACCGCCGGCCGAGCAGGTGTTGTTGCCGGCTGGGGAGAACGGCAGCTTGCCGCCGCTTTATCCCAAGTAGCCGGCTGCCTGCCAGGGCCTCTTCGCGGGCATGCCCGCTCCCGCAGGTACAACGTATGCCTGAGCTTTGCGCGGTGCCTGTAGGAGCGGGCGCGCCCGCGAACACCGGCGCAGCCGGTGCCAGCCCTCCCCCCATTCCCCGCCCTGCCCCCCACCCCCCTGCTTGGGTTACCATACCGCCCTCGCGCAACGCCCATCCCCAAAGCCAAGCCCTCTGGCTTGCTCGACTCGACACCACAGGTCATCCATGCGTCTGTTTCATACCTCCGACTGGCACCTGGGCCAAAGCCTGCACGGCCAGGAACGCGATTTCGAACACGCCTGCTTCCTCGACTGGCTGCTCGGCCAGCTTCGCCTGCGCCAGCCGGATGCGCTGCTCATCGCCGGCGATATCTTCGACACGGTCAACCCCCCGGTCAAAGCTCAGGAGCGCCTCTACGACTTCATCGTCCAGGCGCATGAACAACAGCCCAAGCTGGACATCGTGATGATCGCCGGCAACCACGATTCCGGCTCGCGCATCGAGCTGCCTGCCGCACTCATGCGCCGCCTGCGCACCCACGCCCTGGGCCGTGTGCACTGGCTGGACGAGGGCCAACTGGATGCCGAGCGGCTGCTGATCCCGCTGACCAATGGCCGCGGCAAGGTCGCAGCCTGGTGCCTGGCGCTGCCGTTCCTGCGGCCGGCCGAAGTCACCGGCCCCCACCTGGGCGACGACTACCTGCAAGGCATCACCCAGGTGCACCAGCAACTGATCGCCGCAGCACTGCAAAAACGCAAGAAAGACCAGGCGCTGATTGCCATCAGCCATGCGCACATGGCCGGGGGCGCAGTGTCGGAAGACTCCGAGCGCAGCCTGATCATCGGCAACGCCGAGGCGCTGCCGGCCAAGCTGTTCGACAAGGCCATCAGCTATGTCGCCCTCGGCCACCTGCACAAGCCACAGAAGGTCAACCGCGAAGAACGCATCCGCTACAGCGGCTCACCGATCCCACTGTCGTTCGCCGAAATCAACTACCCGCACCAGGTGCTGGAGGTGGAACTGGACGGCAGCGGCCTGGTCAGCGTCGAGCCGCGCCCGGTACCGCGCGCCGTGGCCCTGCAACGCATCGGCCCGGCACCGCTGGGTGAGCTGTTACAGCTACTGGCAGACCTGCCGGTAATCGACCTGCTGGAAGACCCCAATCGCCAACCCTGGCTGGAGGTGCGGGTCATTCTCGACGAGCCGCAACCGGACCTGCGCCAGCAGATCGAGACCGCGCTGGCGGGCAAGGCAGTGCGGTTGGTGCGCATCAGTGCCGAGTATGCTGGGCGCAACAGTAGCGAAGATGATGACCTGGCCTTTGTCGAACTGGCCCAGATGACCCCGCAAGACCTGTTCAGCCGGGCCTGGGAGCAAGCCTACGGCAGCGCTGTCGACGAGCAGGCGCTGGCCGACTTTGCCCTGCTGTTGCAGGACGTGCAGCAGGAAGAGGAGCAGCCATGAAGATTCTTGCCATCCGCCTGAAGAACCTGGCATCGCTGGCCGGCCCCGTCGACATCGACTTCACTGCCGAGCCCCTGGCCAGCGCCGGCCTGTTCGCCATTACCGGGCCCACCGGCGCCGGCAAGAGTACCCTGCTCGACGCCCTGTGCCTGGCCCTGTTCGGCACCGTTCCGCGGCTCAATGACATCGGTCGGGAAGCCAAGGTGCCGGATGCCGACGGCGACATCCCCACATCCGACCCGCGCAACCTGCTGCGCCGTGGTACCGGCAGCGGCTTTGCCGAAGTCGATTTCGTCGGCGTCGACGGCCGCCGCTACCGTGCCCGCTGGGAAGCCAACCGCGCCCGCGACAAGGCCAACGGCAAGTTGCAGCACAGCCGCCAGAGCTTTTACGACCTGGACAGCGAGCAGGTCCTGGCCAGCGGCAAGAACGAATACAAACAGTTGGTCGAAGCCCGCCTGGGCCTGAACTTCGAGCAGTTCACCCGCGCGGTGATGCTGGCCCAGAGCGAGTTTGGCGCGTTTCTCAAGGCCGACGACAGAGAGCGCAGCGAACTGCTGGAAAAACTGACCAACACCGCCATCTACACCCGCCTGGGCCAGCGCGCGTTCAGCAAGGCCCGCGAGGCCGGTGAGGTGCACAACGACTTGCTCGCGCGCGCCAGCCACCTGCTGCCGATGGACGCCGAAGCCCGCGCCCAGCTCGACCAGCAACTGGAGCAGGCGCAGCAGCACCTGAAGGCTGACCAGGCCGGTGAGCGCCAGCTGGAACAGCAACGCAACTGGCTGCACGAGCAAAACCGGCTACAAGCCCAGCACGCCGAGGCGGCCCGCGCGCTGCAGGCCGCCGAGCAGGACTGGCAGCAGTTGGCCGAACCGCGCCTGGACCTGCTGCGCCTGGAGCGCCTGGCACCTCAGCGCCACCAGTTCCACCGCCAGCAGGCGCTGAACGCACAACTGGCCCCACTGGCGGCAAGAATTGCGCAGCAGCAACAGCAGCAGGACGAACTCCAGGCACGCGCAAATACCCTGGAGCAAGCACTGAACGCCGCACGCCAGGCGCTCGCCGACAGCCAGGCGCAACACGGCGAGAATGCCCCACGCCTGCGCCAGGCCTTCGCCGCCCAGGACAACCTGGCGCGCCTGGACGAAGCGCTGGCCGCGCAACGCAGCAGCAGCCAACAGGCTGAACAACACGTCGCCGATGGCCAGCAGCAGTTGCAACAGCTGGAGGCCAACCAGCAGCGCAGCCTGCAGCAATTGGCGCAGATCGACAGTGCCCTTGCCGACAGCGAGCACCTAGCAGGCCTGGCCAGTGCGTGGCACGCCTACCTGCCGCAACTCAAACAGGTGATGCTGATTGGCGGCCGCCTGGCCAAGGGCCGCGAAGAGCTGCCCGGCCTGCAGGCCCAGGCCAGCCAGGCCAATGTGCAGCTGCAGGCCGAGCGCGATGCCTACGAGCTGCTGTTCCGCGAAGCCAAGGCCGAACCCCAGGCCCTGGCCGAGCAGATCGACCTGCTCGGTGGCATGCTGCAGGACAACCGCAAGCAGCAGCGCGCCGTTGAAGAGATGTCGCGCCTGCACGGCCGCGAACTGGAACTGCGCCAGCAACTGGACAGCGTTCGTGAACGCCAGCAACAGGCCATGCAGCAACGCCAGCAGTTGATCAGCGAGGGCACCGCGGCGAAGGCCGAGCTGGAGGCGGCCGAACAGGCGCTCAACCTCACCCGCCAGTTGCTGGAGCGGCAACGCCTGGCGCGCACCACCAGCGTGGAGGCACTGCGCGACCAATTGCGCGATGGCGAACCTTGCCCAGTCTGCGGCAGTGCCGAACACCCGTTCCACCAGCCTGACGCACTGCTGCACAGCCTGGGCCGCCATGACCAGGCTGAAGAAGCTGCCGCGCAGCAACAGGTCGACACCCTCAACGCCAAGCTGGTCGAGCTGCGCACCCAGCTGGGCGTGGTCAACGCCCAGCTCAAGGACTTCCAGCAACAACAGCAGCAACTGGGCGATCAGTTGCAACCGCTGGTGGCGCAAGTTCAGGCGCACAGCCTGTGGCCGGCCCTGGCCCCGCAGGATGACAAGGCCCGTAGCACCTGGCTGGCCAGCCAGCTGCAGCGCCTGGAGGCGGAAATTGCGCAGGACGAGAAACGCCAGAGCGCGCTGCTCACGCTGCAACGCGATGCTGCCCGCCTCAACCAGCAACTGCAGGCCGCCCAAGACGCTCAACAGCAGGCCCAGCGCCACCTCGAACAACAGCACCAGGCCCTGGCCAACGACGAGCAGCAGTTGCAGCAAGGCTTGCACGACTTGGCCGGTGTGCTGCCCGAACAGGCCCTGAAGGCACTCGACGAAGACCCGGCCAATGCCTTCCTGGCCCTGGACCAGCAGATCGCCCAGCGCTTGCAGCAACTGGAACAGCGCAAGGACGAACTGGAAGAACAGCAGGCCCGGCAGACGCAACTCGACAAGCTGCGCGACCAGCACCAGGCCCGCGTGCAAGGCCTGCAGCAGTTGCAGCAGCAACTTGCCGCCCTGGACGAGCAGCGCCAGCAGGCCCAGGCCGCCCTCGGCGAACTGCTCGGTGAACACGCCACTGCCGAAGCCTGGCAACAGCACATGGACGCCGCGCTGGACCAAGCCCGCGCCCTGGACGCAGACACCGCCCAGCGCCTGCAGGAGCTGCGCACGCAAGCCGTGCAACTGGCCAGCGAGCTGAAGGCCGACGGCCAGCAGCAACAGGCGCTGGTTGCCGAATGCCAGCAGTTGCAGGGCCAGATCGCGCAGTGGCGCAGCCAGCACCCGGAGCTGGATGACGCCGGGCTGGACCGCCTGCTGGCCATGGAGGATGCGCAGGTCACAGCATTGCGCCAGCGCTTGCAAGGCGCGGAAAAAACCATCGAACAAAGCCGCGTGTTGCTGCAGGAACGCGAACAGCGCCTGCAACAGCATGTGGCCGACATGACAGTGGACACCACGGCCGAAGCCCTCGAGCAAGCCCTGCTGGAACTGCGCGAGCGCATGGCCAGCCACGAGCAGCAATGCGCCGAACTGCGGGCGCAGCAGGCCGATGACCAGCGCCGCCAGCAGGCCCATCAGGCACTGGCAGCCGAGATCGAGCAAGCCCGCCAGCAGTGGCAGCGCTGGGCCCGCCTGAATGCCCTGATCGGCTCGGCCTCGGGCGATGTGTTCCGCAAGATCGCCCAGGGTTACAACCTCGACCTGCTGTTGCACCATGCCAACAGCCAACTGCGCCAACTGGCCCGCCGCTACCGCCTCAAGCGAGGCGGCAGTGCCCTGGGCCTGTTGGTCCTGGACACCGAAATGGGCGACGAGCTGCGCTCGGTGCACTCTCTGTCCGGCGGCGAAACCTTCCTGGTGTCGCTGGCGTTGGCCCTTGGCCTGGCTTCGATGGCTTCCAGCACCCTGCGCATCGAATCGCTGTTCATCGACGAAGGTTTCGGCAGCCTGGACCCCGAGTCGCTGCAGCTGGCCATGGATGCCCTTGACGGCTTGCAGGCCCAGGGGCGCAAGGTGGCAGTGATTTCCCACGTGCAGGAAATGCACGAGCGCATCCCGGTGCAGATTCAGGTGCGCCGCCAAGGCAATGGCCTGAGCGAAGTGCAGGTGTGCGGGTGATCCTGTACTCGTTCCGTCGCTGCCCGTGGGCCATGCGCGCGCGCCTGGCCCTGCGCTATGCCGGCTGTGAGGTCGAGGTGTGCGAAGTGGCGCTGAAGAACAAGCCGGCAGAACTGCTGGCCTTGTCCCCCAAGGGCACGGTGCCGGTGCTGGATACCGGCAGCCAGGTGCTGGAAGAGAGCCTGGATATCATGCGCTGGGCGCTGGCGCAGAACGACCCGCAGGATTGGCAACTGCACGCCGACCCCATTGCGGCGCAGCAGGCGCATGCCCTGATCGCGCGTAATGACAGCACGTTCAAGGCGCAGGTGAACCTGTACAAGTATGCCGAGCGCTACCCGCAGCACCCTCGCGCCTACTACCGCCAGCAGGCCGAGGCCTGGCTGGCGGAGCTCGAAGGGTTGCTGGAGAGCCGGCCGTACCTGTTGGCTGACCAGCCGAGCATCGCCGACGCCGCCTTGCTGCCCCTGATGCGCCAGTTTGCCGGGGTGGAACCGCAGTGGTTCGCAGAGGCCGCTTATCCGCGGCTGCGGAGCTGGCTGGAGGGGTGGCTGGCATCAGACCTGTTCCGCTCGATCATGGCCAGGTAGCTTCACGCGGCTCCCTGTAGGAGCGGCCTTGTGTCGCGAAAGGGTCGCGCAGCGGCCCCGGGTTCTTGCGTTACCGCCGACATTGCCGGGGCCGCGCTGCGGCCCTTTCGCGACACAAGGCCGCTCCTACAAGGCGTGGTGTTTGATATCAGTCGATGAACTTCAAGTCCGAGGGTGCGTCCTGGGCCAGGGTCTGCACCGTCTCGCCCAGCTTGCCAGTGGTAGTGTCACGGCGCATGACCACGATCTGGTTGCTCTTCTGGTTGGCCACCAGCAGGAAGCGGTTGTCGGGGTCCAAGGCAAACTCGCGGGGGTGGTCGCCCTCCACGGAGCGGCGCTGCACAAACGTCAGCTTGCCATCGCCCTCGCCAACCGCAAACACCACGATTTCATTCGCTGTACCGCGATTGCTCACGTACAGGAAGCGCCCGTCCGCCGACAGGTGCAACCCGCCCGCCGCCTTGGCCGTCGACGTCGAGGCTTCGGTGAGTGCCAGGCGCTGACCCTCGGTCAGGCCCGCACCCTTGACATCGAACATCACCACTTCACCGCTCATTTCCAACGTGAGGTAGGCATGCTGCCCCGTGGCATCGAACAGCAGGTGGCGTGGTCCGCTGCCTGGCGGCAACGCCACCGACGCCGGCGTGGCAGGGCTCAGCGGCTGGTCCGGGCTGGCGCCGTCGTAGCGGTAGATGAATACCTTGTCGGCACCGAGGTCGCAGGCGTACAGATACTGCCCATTGGGTGACAGCACCAGTGAATGCACATGCCCCCCCGCCTGGCGCTCGCGGTTGACGCCACTGGGCCGGTGTCGCAGTTGCTGCACGACCGGCTTGAGCTGACCGTCCCTGGCTACCGGCATCACTGCCAGGCTGCCGCCGGGGTCAGGGTTGACCGCGTAGTTGGCCACGAACAGGTAGCGCTGGTCATGGCTGAGGCTGGCATGGGTTGGCTCGTCGCCTTGGCTGGCCACCTGGTTGAGCGGCTTGATGTCGCCCTTTGCACTGACACTGAAACTGCTGGCATTGCCGCCCGGGGTTTCATTGACAGCGAACAGCAGGCGGCGGTCGGCCGACAGCACCAGCCACGACGGGCTGACACTTTTCACCACTTGCTGCGGGGTAGGGTCGATGTGGCCCCGTTGTTCGTCGAACTGGTAGCGGTAGATACCCTGGCTGGCACCATCGGTATAGCTGCCCACCAGCAGGGTCGCGGCGTGGGTCGGGATAGTCAGGCTCATCAGGCTAGCGGTCAGCAGGGTCGTCCAGGTGCGGTTCATCTTGGTCTTCATCCGGGGCGCGAAAGGCACTCATGCAGACTAGCCGATGCGCGCCGTTGGCATCGTCCAGTTGCCACTCGTCACCCATGGCGGTCGCCGCGGCGACCTGCTCGGGGGTAAACGACCAGCGGCGCAGTTGGCGGCCGTCCATGCACTCGACGCGCAGGCCAGTGGTATCGGCGGTGAAGTCGAAGGCGTGCAGGCCGTCGATCAGGAGCATGTCGCAGGACTGCAGGGCGTGGTTGAGGGAGGACATTGGGTTACCTGTCAGGGAAGTGCTGCCAGTATACCCTGTGACATCCCTGTGGGAGCTGGCTTGCCGGCGATTGGGCCGCAACGCGGCCCCCTGCCTTCAATGGGCGAAAATCGACCCTCCTTGCTTGCCCACCATCTTTTCCGGCTTGATCAGGAACCGCGCCAGGGCCGGCAGCAGCCACAACGCCCCGAACATGTTCCAGAGCAACATGAAGGTCAGCATCAGGCCCATGTCGGCCTGGAACTTGATCGCCGAGAAGATCCAGGTGCACACACCAATGGCCAGGCACAGCCCGGTGAACAGCACTGCCTTGCCGGTCGAGCGCAGGGTCTGGTAGTACGCCTCCTGCAACGGCAACCCGGCGCGCAGGAAACTTTCCAGGCGGCTGTAGATGTAGATGCCGTAGTCAACGCCAATGCCCACGCCCAGCGCCACCACCGGCAAGGTGGCCACCTTCACACCGATGCCCATGTAGGCCATCAGCGCGTTACCCAGCACCGAGGTCAACACCAGCGGCAGAACGATGCACAGGGTAGCGGCCAACGAGCGGAAGGTGATCAGGCACATCACTGCCACACAGATGTACACCAGGATCAGGATGGTCAGTTCGGCCGACTTGATCACCTCGTTGGTCGCGGCCTCGATCCCGGCATTGCCTGCTGCCAGCAGGAACTGCAGGCCCTCCTTGTTGTGGCTGTCGGCAAACGCCTGGGCTACCGCCGTGACCCGCTCCAGGGTTTCGGCCTTGTGGTCGTTGAGGAACACCAGTACCGGCGCCAGCGAGCAGTCACCGTTGTACAGCCCATCGGCACGGGCGATGGAGTTGTTGAGGATGTCGGGGTTGCGCGACAGGGTTTCCCATTTCAGGCTGCCCTCGTTCATGCCCTTGATCACCTGCTTGGACACGGTGACGAGGGAGATCGCCGACTGGACCCCCGGGGTGTTTTCCATGGTCCACATCAGCTCGTCGATCGGGGTCATGGTCGAGTGGATGGAACACTGCTCGGCCGGCGTCTTGACCATGATCACCAGCACATCGGAACTGGTCGAGTAGTTGCTGATGACGAAGTTGTTGTCCTGGTTGTAGCGCGAGTCGGGGCGCAGCTCCGGCGCGCCCTGGTCGAGGTCGCCGATTTTCAGGTTCTGGCTATACCACAGCCCCCCGCCGAAGGCGAGCAGCGCCAGCGCCACCGACACCGGCGCCACCCTGGCGCTGGCAAAGTTCGACAGCAGGCGCCAGAACGGGTGTTCGCGGGTGGCGTCCTTCTTGCTGCGTTCGATGGCCTTCTTGCTGATACCGACATAGGAGATGGCGACCGGCAGCAGGATCAGGTTGGTGAACACGATCACCGCCACCCCGATGGACGCGCCGATGGCCAGCTCGCGAATCACCCCGATGTCGATGATCAGCAGGGTGATGAAGCCCACCGCATCGGCCAGGATGGCGATCATGCCCGGCAGGAACAACTGCCGGAACGTTCGCCGTGCAGCGGTGAGCGCGTTGTCGGCGTCACTCGACTGCAAGGCGATGCCGTTGATTTTCTGCACCCCGTGGGAAATGCCAATGGCGAAGATCAGGAACGGCACCAGCATCGAGTACGGGTCCAGGCCGAAACCCACCGCGTGCATCAGCCCCAGTTGCCAGACCACCGCCACCAGGGTGGTGATGAGCACGGCGATGGTGCTGCGGATACACCAGGTGAACCAGTACAACAGCACCCAGGTGATCACCAGGGCGACGCCGAAGAACATCGCCACCATCACCAGGCCGTCGATCAGGTCACCGACCTTCTTGGCAAAGCCGACAATGTGCACTTTCACATTGGGGTTCTGCGCCTGGAACTTGTCACGCACCTTCTCTTCCAGCAGGTGCGAGAACTGCTGGTAATCCAGTTTCAGCAGCCGGCTGGGGTCCTGCGGGTCAGGGTAGCTTTCCAGCAGTGGCACATCGATGATACTGGACTTGAAGTTGTTGCCGACCAGCCGCCCGACCTGGCCGGACTTGAGCACATTGTCGCGCAGGGTATCGAGGCTGTCCTGGGAGCCGTTGTAGGTGTTGGGGATCACCTCGCCACCGGAAAAGCCCTCTTCCGTGACCTCGCTCCAGCGCACGCTGGGGCTCCACAGCGACTTCAGCCCGGCACGGTCGACGCCAGGCAGGTAAAACACCTCGTCATGGATCTGGCGCAGGGTCTCCATGTAATCCTTGTCGAAAATGTCACCCTTGACCGCCTCCACCGAGATGCGCACGGTGTTGCCGAGGTTGGCCAGGTCGTTGCGGTGCTCCATCATCTGCTCGATGAACGGGTGCTGCAGCGGGATCATCTTCTCGAAACTGGTGGAGGGGCGAATCTGCGTCGCCTGCCAGAACAGGAAAATACTGATCAGCACGCACAGGGCGATGACCACGGGGCGGTTGTTGAAGATCAGCCGTTCGAGCAGCGTAGGCTTGTCCTGGTGATGCGGATGCATGGTGATGCTCTCCCGGCTGGTCATTGGCGCGGCTCCTCGGCAATGCGATCGGCACCTTGCGCGGTTGCCAGGTGCACACCGCCCTGGCCCACCAGCAGCAGGCCGCCATCGGCCAGACCACTGACGCCGGCCAGGGCGATGCGGTCGCCACGGTTGTACACGCTGAAGGTCTGGCCATCGTCGGTACTGCGCAGCACGCTGCCGCCGTTGCCGACCAGCACCAGGGCGCCATCAGCCAGCAGCGCAGCGCCAGCCAGGCCGAATTCCAGGCTGCCGCGCGCGGCCTTCAATTCGACCTGCTGCCAGCTGTCACCGAAGTCGGCTGAACGGAACAGGTTGCCGCGCAAGCCATAGGCCAGCAGGGTGCGGGGTGAACGGGTGCCGATCACGCCAAACAGCGAGCCCTCGTAGGGGCCTTGCACCTTGGCCCAGGTCTGGCCGTTATCTGCAGAGCGGAACATGCCGCCCTGCTCGCCAACGATGAACAGGCCGGCATCGCGCACCTGGGTGATGCCGTTGAGGTGCAACTGGTCGGGGTTGTCCAGGCGCTCGGCCACGTCCTGCCAGTGCTGGCCGCCGTCAGTGGTTTCCAGGAAGGCCCCGTAGGCGCCCACGGCAAAGCCATGCCGGGCATCCAGGAAGGTGACATCCAGCAACGGCGCTTCACGGGCAAGGTCTTCGAACTGCTTGGTCCAGGTGGCGCCGCCGTCGCTGCTGGTGAGCACCTGGGCGTCATGGCCGACGGCCCAGCCGCGCTTGTCGTCGATGAAGAACACGGCGGTGAGCAACTGCCGGGTAGGTACCCGGGCCTGGGTCCAGGTGTTGCCCTGGTCGTCGGAGAACAGGATATGGCCGCGATCACCGACCACCACCAGGCGCTTGCCGGCGTGGGTGGCGCCGATCAACAGGCTCTGGCTGGCCTTGGCCGATTCGGTGGAGTACTGGTCGGCACTGGCGGCTTGCACGCTGCCGGCCCACGCGCCCAGTGCCAGCGCCAATGCCGCTGCCAATGGCCAGGCGCGGCGCCTGTTGTGTTCCCTCATGACTGTCCCCTTGGTGTTTTTATTCGGCGGGTCAATGCATTGCAGGCACTGCGAAAAGCCTGATCTAGAGGCCTGCAACAGCTTGAAGGGATCGTAGCGGGGATGTTCGCGGGATTACAACGGGCGGGGTGTTATGTTTTGTTGTCGGCCTGAAAAGCTTCGCGGGTGAACCCGCTCCTACAGGCACCGCACCGCCCATGAAAGCAGTGCAGTTCCTGTAGGAGCGGGTTCACCCGCGAAGAGGCCAGCCCAGGCTACAGAATCATCAAGCCAGGCTCTTGCTCACCACTTCATAAACATCACTGGACAGCTCACCCGAAGCCAGAATCCGCTCCAGCTCGCCCTTCATCAGCGCCTGGCGCGCCTCGTCATACTTGCGCCAGCGTGTCAGCGGCGCCAGCTGACGCGAAGCGATCTGCGGGTTCAGCGCATTCAGTTCGATCACAAGGTCAGCCAGGAAACGGTAGCCAGAACCATCGGCGGCATGGAAGTTGACCAGGTTCTGCCCGGCAAACGCACCGATCAGCGCACGCACCTTGTTGGGGTTCTTCAGGGTGAACGCCGGGTGCTGCATCAACGCCTTGACCCGCGCCAGCCCGCCCGGCAAGGTGCTGGCCGCCTGCACGCTGAACCACTGGTCCATCACCAGCGGGTTGTCCTTGAAGTGCTCGGCGAACGCCTCCAGCGCTTTCGCCCGCTCGGCCTGGAACGGCGAGTTGACCAGCACCGCCAGCGCGGTCAGGCGCTCGGTCATGTTGTCGCAGTGCTCGAACTGCTCCAGGGTCGCTTCCAGCACGTGCGGCTTGCCGCTCAGCATCAGGTACGACAGGGCGATGTTCTGCAAGCTGCGGCGGGCGAAGTGCTCGGCCGAGGCCACATAGGCAGTGCTGCGCGAGGCTTCGCGGTGGGCCTGGTAGCGCGCCCACAACGCGTCGAACAGTTGCTCGGCGATCTGCTGGCGGGCGAACTCGCGGGCGGCATGGATGGCGTCCACGTCGGCCACCTGGCTGATTTCGGTGAGGTAGGCCTCACCCGGCAGCGAGAGCATTTCGGCAACCATGGCCGGGTCCAGCGACGGGTTGCCCAGTACCGTGCCCAAGGCCGTGATCAGGCGCTGGTCCAGTTTCAGGGCTTCGCCACGCTGGTGCTGGCCGATCAGTTCCTGCAACACCTGGACCGCCAGCTGCTGGCCCGCTTCCCAGCGGTTGAAACCATCGCTGTCATGTTGCATCAGGAACATCAACTGGTCGCGGTCGTACGGGAAACTGAGCTTGACCGGGGCGCTGAAGCCACGCAGCAGCGACGGCAGCGGCTTGGCCTGGATACCCTGGAAGGTGAAGGTCTGCTCGGCCTCGGTCACCGACAGCACCCGACTGGTGGCTGGTTCGGCCGCCGTGGCGGCGCCTTCACCTGCCAGTTGCAGCGGCAGGTCGTTGCCGGCAGCATCCAGCAGGCCCAACTCCACCGGGATCACGAACGGCAGCTTCTCGGCCTTGTCCGGGGTGGGCGGGCAGCTTTGGCGGAACGTCAGGCTGTAGGTCTGGGCGGCGGCGTCGTACGCTTCGCTGACTTCCAGGCGCGGGGTGCCTGCCTGGCTGTACCAGCGCTTGAACTGGGTAAAGTCCACGCCGTTGGCGTCTTCCATGGCCTTGATGAAGTCGTCGGTGGTCACCGCCTGGCCATCGTGGCGCTCGAAATACAGGTCGCTGCCTTTGCGGAAACCATCGGCACCCAGCAAGGTGCGGACCATGCGCACCACTTCGGCGCCCTTCTCGTACACTGTCAGGGTGTAGAAGTTGGAAATCTCGATGAAGCTGTCCGGGCGCACGGGGTGGGCCATGGGGCCGGCATCTTCGGCAAACTGGTGAGTACGCAGGTAGGCCACGTCCTCGATGCGTTTGACCGTGCGCGAGTTCATGTCGGCACTGAACTCGGCATCGCGGAACACCGTGAACCCTTCCTTCAGCGACAGCTGGAACCAGTCGCGGCACGTGACGCGGTTGCCCGACCAGTTGTGGAAATACTCGTGGGCGACCACACCTTCGACACGCTGATGCGCGGCATCGGTGGCCGTTTCGGCGCGGGCCAGCACACAGCTGGAGTTGAAGATGTTCAGGCCCTTGTTTTCCATGGCGCCCATGTTGAAGTCGTTGACGGCAACGATCATGAAGATGTCCAGGTCGTATTCACGGCCGTAGACTTCCTCGTCCCAACGCATCGACTTCTTCAGGCTGACCATGGCGTGGTCGCACTTGTCCAGGTTCTCGGGCTCGACATAGATGCGCAGCAGCACATCACGGCCCGACTGGCGCGTGAAGGTGTCTTCGACGCACCACAGGTCACCGGCCACCAAGGCGAACAGGTAGGCTGGCTTCTTGAACGGGTCTTCCCAGGTGGCCCAGTGGCGGCCGTCCTCGGCCGGCCCGCTGCCGGTGGGGTTACCGTTGGACAGCAGCACCGGGTAGCGATGCTGCTCGGCGATCACCGTGGTGGTGAAACTGCTCATCACGTCCGGGCGGTCGAGGTAGTAGGTGATCTTGCGGAACCCCTCGGCCTCGCACTGGGTGCAGAACATCTTGCCGGATTTGTACAAACCTTCGAGCGCAGTGTTGCTTTCCGGGTGGATCTTCACGCTGGTGTCGAGGGTGAAGTGCTCGGCTTGCGGCTGCACGGTCAGGCTGTCACCGTCCAGCTGGTAGTCGGCGGCCTGCAATTCCCGGTCATCCAGCGCGGCACGCAGCAGCTCCAGCTGCTGGCCATCGAGCACCAGCGGCGGCAAGCCGGCACCGCGTGCCGGGTTGCGACGCATCACCAGCTGCGCGTGAACCAGGGTGTGGTCCTCGAACAGCTCGAAGGTCAGGTGCGTCTCGTCGATCAGGTACTCGGGCGCCTGGTAATCCTTCAGGTAGATCACTTGCGGTTGTTCGGTGCGCATGTGCAGGTCCTTTTTACTGGAGCACGGCCAACTGGTAGGCCGTGTACTTGCGAATATTGATCACACCGGTGTCGAAGATCAGGTACTGGCCCTTGATGCCCAGCAGCGTGCCTTCGGCGACCGGGTCCTTGTCCAGGTTGAAGCTGACGATCTTTTGCGGGTAGGCCTGGACCGGGTAGTTGATCTGCACCACTTCGGCGTCCGGCAGCGGCTGGATCGCCTGCAGCCCGAAACGCCCCTGCAGCTCGCCCAGGCGCTCGGCGCACGCGTCGAATACCTGCTCACGAATGGCCGCCAGGTCGAGCACCTCGGCATCGCCCTTGAGCAGTGCACGCCAATTGGTGCGGTCGGGCACCTGGCTGCGCAGCACGTCTTCGACCAGGCCAGACTGCTGGCGGGTAGCCACGCGCATGATCGGCAGGGCCTGGCTGGCCCCTTGGTCGAGCCACCGGGTGGGCAGTTGGCTGGCGCGGGTGATGCCGACCTTGATCCCTGACGAGTTGGCCAGGTAGACCACGTGGTCGGTCATGCAGAACTGTTCGCCCCAGGCCGGTTCACGGCAGGTGCCGGCCTCGTAATGGCATTTTTCCGGGGCCATGATGCACACATCGCACTGGGCCAGCCGGGTCATGCACGGGTAGCAGTAACCTTGGCTGAAGCTGGTCTTGGTGCGCTTGCCGCAATGGCTGCAGTGAATGGCGCCAAGGTATTCCAGGCGCAGGCGCTGGCCGATCAGCGGGTTGACCGGCACCTGCGTGTCACCCAGGCGGAAGCTGTACTGCACCACCGGCGCCTGCAGGCTTACCGCCATTTTGCTCAACGAGCCACGAGCGAGTTCGATCAATGTACCGAGTCCGACTTGAACAGAATGTTGGCGATCGGTGCAGACTTCGACGCGCATTCCTGGGGGCCCATGTAACCGGTGCGCTGGTCTTCTGGCAGGTTTTTCATCTCCCAGGCGATCACGGCCTGCAGCGACAGCTCTTTCTGCTCGGCGGTGAGCTTGCGGCCATCCGACCATTTGCCGATTTCCACGGCCAGTTTCAGGCTTTCGTAGATTTCCGGGGTGATGTTTTCAATCATTTGCGCGAAAGTGGACATACAGTCTCCTGATTCAAGCCGACAGTTTACGCCGGGCCAGCGCCCCACCCAAGAGCCCGGTCAGGCATCCGATGAGCAGCCCGCCAACGTGGGCGGCGTTGGCGATCTGGCCAAGGCCGAGGCTGCCGACCACACCGGTCAGGCACACCACCAGCCAGATCAGCATCATCACCAGCACACCCTTGGGCAGGTTGAAGTAACGGTTCGGTGCCAGCCACTGGAACAGCCATACATGCCCCAGCAGGCCGTACAGTACGCCAGACAGCCCGCCGAACAGGCTCGGCCCGCTGGTGTAGTGCTGCGCCAGGTTGGAGACCAGGCTGTACAGCAGGGTCAGGCCCAGCAGCATCCAGGGGCCCTGGCGCAGCTCGATGCGCTTGCCCAGCTCCCAGTACCACAGGCTGTTCATGGCCAGATGCAGCACGCCGAAGTGCAGCAGCATGGGTGATACCAACCGCCACCATTGCCCTTGGTCGAGGGTTTCTGCCAGCGGGGTGAAATACAGGTAGTCGCCCTGCACCCGGAAGTCGAGGAAGGTAAACCAGCTGATGGTGGTGAAGTTGTCGCCCAGGCTGGTCAGGCCGGCGACGATGAAGCACGCCAGCAGGGTGAGCGTGGTGACCTTGCAGGCCCGGGCCTGTTCTGCCAGGGACGGCACTTTCGCAGACATGCCCGCTGCCACCGGCTCGGGGGCAGCCGGCAGCTCGGCGTTGCCTTGCGGGTAGCGCTGGTAAAGTTCGCGGACGTCTTCGGCCAGGGTGTCGGGCGCCCAGAGTACCTGCACGTCCCCCTCTTCGCTGACCCGGTGCGGCACCTGCAGGCGCTGCAGCATGTGAATGAAGCCGCTGAGGTCGACCGACAGCGGCAGGCGCATCACTTCGATTATGTTCATTGGTTGGCCTGTGGGCGGTCTACGTCGACCCACACGAACTTGTGCGGGTCGATGCGGGTTTCGTCGTCCAGCCGGTAGGCCGCCAGCTTGCCGTACAGCACCGCGCTGTAGTCCAGGCAGGCCAGGTTGGGGCGAATCGGCGCGGGGTGGCCGCTGCGCCAGTAGTGGCCGACGAACAGCATCGGCTCGTCTTCGGCATAACGCAGCAAGGCATTTTTCTGGCTGTGGCTGAGGGGCGCATTGGCTACCTCGGCCGGCAGGGCATCAGGCTGGAACACGATGTCGCCGTAGGTTTGCGGGTCTTCCTCCCAGAACTTGGTGCGGAAGAAGGCGCGCGTCAGGCCGTCGCCGCCGGTCAAGGTCAGGCCGTCGGGCAGGCGCATGTCGGTACCGCGCAACAGGCGGTTGCACACGGTGGCGGCGAAGCTGTTGCTCACGGCAGAAGCCTGGATGAAGTGCTCATCGATGCGCCCGTCGGGGTACTGCTGGCGCAGCGGCTCGATCAGTTGCCGGTCCCAGCAGGCGTGTACCAGGCGGAAACGCCCGGCATCGATGAATAACGGCAGCTGGTAGAACCAGTTGACGAAGTCGTGCCAGTCAGCGGGGTGCTGGGCGAACTGGGCCAGGGTTTCGTCGATCAGCCGGGCGTGCCGCGGGGTGTGCTCGCGGACGAAGGCCTTGCCGCTGCCGGGCAGCGCCGGCGTGACCCAGCCCAAGGCGTTGTACTCGTGGTTGCCCATGATGCAGAACGCCTGGCCAGCCTCGACCATGTCGTGGACGATGTGCAGGGCCTCGCGGATGCGTGGCCCACGGTCGACGATGTCGCCGAGGAACAGCGCCTGGCGCCGTGGGTGGCGCCACACGCCGGCCACGCGCTTGTAGCCGAGGGTATCGAGCAGGCGTTCAAGGGTATGCGCACAACCGTGCACGTCGCCGATGATGTCGAAACTGCGCGCCGGGTCGAGCATCAGTCGTCACTGCTCCCAAGGCGGCTGCCCCAACCAAGCTTGGTGCGGCAGACCTCGTAGTAATTGTGGTCGAGCGGGTGGATCAGGCGCAGCTTCTGCGGTTTTTTGCTGACCGTGATGGTGTCGCCGGGGGCACAGGTGAAATGGTTCTGGCCATCACAGGAAACCTGCGGGTAGATCTGCAGGTCCTTGGACACCACGATCTTCAGTTCGCTGTTGCCGTCGACCACGATCGGCCGCCCCGACAGGGTGTGCGGGTACATTGGCACGATGACGATGGCGTCCAGCTTGGGGTGCATGATCGGGCCGCCAGCCGACAACGCGTAGGCGGTGGAGCCGGTGGGGGTGGCAACGATCAGGCCGTCGGCCTTCTGGCTGCAGACGAACTGGCCGTCGATATAGATTTCGAACTCGATCATGCGCGTGGACTTGCCCGGGTGCAGTACCACGTCGTTCAGCGCATCGCCCTGGCCAATGGCTTCGTGATGGCGGCGCACCTCGGCCTGCAGCAGGAAGCGGTTTTCCACCAGGTAGTGGCCGTCGAGCACCTCGGCGACCTTTTCTTCCAGCTCGTCGGGGCGGATGTCGGTGAGAAAGCCCAGGTTGCCCCGGTTGATGCCCAGCACCGGAATATTGTGACGGGCCAGGGCCCGGGCGGCGCCGAGCAGGCTGCCGTCGCCGCCCACCACGATGACCAGGTCGCAGACTTCGCCCAGCAGCTTGCGCGTGGAGGTCTGCAAGCCATGCCCGGGCAGCACTTCGGCAATGGTGTCCTCGAGAATCACGTGCAGGTGGCGGTCGAGGAGGAATTTTTTCAGTCGGCGGATGGTGTCGAGCACCTGCGAGCTACCGAGGCGACCGATGATACCGATATTGCGAAATTGCTCCATGGGGCTCCTGCAAGGCTCTGCGGCGGGTGACGATGCGCCGATTATGGGCGAAACCACCGGGCAGCGGCAAACCGGCTATGCTCGCAGGATGACACCCTTCAGCCAACTCCACGATCTGCCCCGGCAACTGCAGCGCCCGGCCGTACGCGACCTGGCCTGGGCAGTGCTGTCGCCGCCCTTGCTCGCTGGCACGCCCTGCCCTCAGCGCCACCCGCTGGCGGGCAGCCTGTGGGCACAGCAGCCGCACCGCCTGGAGCAGTGGCTGCGGGCGCTGGATAAGGATGACCATCCGTTGCGCGATTGGCTGGCGAAACTGGGCAGCCGGCGCCTGGGGCTTTACTACGAACGCCTGTGGCAATTCGCCCTGAGCCACGCACCGGGCATTGAACTGCTGGCCGCCAACCTGGCCATTCGCGAGGGCGGCCTGACCTTGGGCGAGCTGGATGTACTGCTGCGTGATGCAGACGGGGTCCACCACCTGGAGTTGGCGATCAAGCTGTACCTGGGCCCGCCCGGTGGCGGGCACGATACCCAGGCCTGGCTGGGGCCAGGCTGTCATGACCGGCTGGGAGCCAAGCTGACCCACCTGGCGCAGCACCAGTTGCCGATGTCGCGGGGGACGCACAGCCAGCAGGCGCTGGCCCGGCTTGGGGCGCAACAGGTGCAGGCGCATATGTGGCTGGGGGGCTATCTGTTCTATCCGTGGCCTGGGCATGCCGAGGAACCGGAAGGCGCCAACCCGCAGCACCTGCGCGGGCGCTGGGTCAGGCGGCGGGATTGGGCCATAGCGGTTGGCGAGCGCTGGCAACCGCTGCCGCGCAGCGCGTGGCTGGCGCCAGCGCGGGTCGAAGCGGCGCAATGCTGGCAGGCAGAGCAGTTTGCAGCGTGGCTGCATGTGCTGGACCCGCAGGCCCCGGCGCAACTGCTGGTACGGCTTGAGCAGGAGGCCGATGGCGCCTGGCAGGAAGCCGAACGGGTGTTTCTGGTGGCTGACAATTGGCCGCAGCTTCGCAGTGATTGATGCGGGCCTGACGCAGGTCAACGCCAGCCCGCACAAAAGCCCGTGCAGGCAACACAATTTTCACAGGCCTGGCGCAACTATCTGCTGCCGGTAGCCATTAAAGTGACACCTGAGCGCCAACAAGAGCGCTATTCAAACCTGATGACGAGGACTGATCATGGTTTCATCCACCCCAGCACCGCATTACGCACGCCTGTCCATTGCCCTGCACTGGCTGATGCTGGTGCTGCTGGCCGCTGTCTACGCCCTTATCGAACTGCGTGGCCTGTTCCCCAAGGACAGCGCCGAACGCAACCTGATGAAAGACCTGCACTTCATGCTTGGCCTCAGTGTCTTCGTGCTGGTCTGGTTGCGCCTGGCGATGCGCCTGAGCCGGCCTACCCCGCCGATCCTGCCCAAGCCGCCCGCCTGGCAGACCGGCCTTGCCCACCTGATGCACCTGGCACTGTACCTGCTGATGATCGGCATGCCGCTGGCCGGCTGGCTGATCCTCAGCGCCGCCGACAAACCGGTACCGTTCTTCGGCCTGGAGCTGCCGCACCTGATCGGCCCGAACCCGGACCAGGCCAAGTTCATCAAGGGCTGGCATGAGCGCGTCGGCAGTTGGGGCTACTGGCTGATCGGCCTGCATGCGCTGGCCGGGCTTTACCACCACTATGTGGTGCGCGACAACACGCTGTTGCGCATGCTGCCCTACAAGTAACCACGTCGGCCTTGCAGGCCGCCGGTATGCACGAAGATCATGCGGCTGCCGGGCGCCAACAGCCCGGCGGCGACATGATCGCGCAGGGCCAACAGGGCCTTGCCGGTATAGAGCGCTTCCAGCGGCACCCCCGTGTGCTGCTCGCAGTCGGCGATGAAGGCCAGCAGTTCGTCGTCGAACCGGGCAAACCCACCTCGGCAGGCCTCGTGTAGCTGGTAGCCATGTGCGCCCGCCAGTGCTGCCACCCCTTGCGCCACACCGTGGTCTGCAGGTACCGCCAAGGCGCCATGCACGGTACGCGCGCCCGCCTCGGCCATGGCCAGGCCAGCCACGGTAGTGCCTGTTCCGGCAGCCAACCACCAGCCATCGTAGTCCGGCCAGCCCAGGGCCGAGATCTGCGCCTGCGCCTGCTGCACGATCAGCGCGCAGCCCTGCGCGCCAGCCAGCCCACCGCCGCCTTCGGGAATGCACTGCCAGCCCGGATAGCGCGCTTGCCAAGGTTTCCAGAAACCGGGCTGGTGGCGTGCGCGGTAGCCGCCATAACCCAGCCAGTGCAGGTGCATGCCCAGCGCCTGCAGGTCCCGTACGGTGGGCGTGTCCTGGGCATGGCCGCGTAGCAGGCCGGCAGTGGCGAAGCCAAACCGCTTGCCGGCCGCAGCCAGCGCATGCAGGTGGTTGGAGTGGTTGCCACCCAGGCTGATCAGCCCGGGGGCATTGCCAGTGGCGGCCTGCTGCAGGTGGTGGCGGAGCTTGAACCACTTGTTGCCGCTGATCAGCGGATCGATCAGGTCCAGGCGCAGAATGGCAACCTGCACCTGGGCGTGTTGCAACCACGGCAGGTTCAAGCGTTGCAGTGGGGCTTGAGGAAGGTCGAATGCATGCATGGATCGCAGTTTACAGGCAAAGCCCGGGGCAGCGCTTGTGGGCTGCCCCGGGCCGATCTCAGAGCTGCGCCGCCAACCGCGACCCTTGGTTGATCGCCCGCTTGGCATCCAGTTCTGCCGCCACGTCGGCGCCGCCGATCAGATGCACCGATTGCCCCGCAGCCACCAACCCATCCTGCAGTTCGCGCAGCGGCTCCTGCCCGGCGCAGATCACGACGTTGTCCACGGCCAACACCTGCGGCTCACCGCCCGCCACGCGAATGTGCAAACCGGCATCGTCTATGCCCAGGTACTCGACACTGTTGAGCATCTGCACGCGCTTGTTCTTCAAGCCGGTGCGGTGGATCCAGCCGGTGGTCTTGCCCAACCCGTCCCCCACCTTCGATGCCTTGCGCTGCAGCAGGAAAACCTGACGCGCCGGCGCATGCGGCTCGGCCTTGATGCCGGCAACGCCGCCGCGTGCCTCAAGCCGGGTATCGATGCCCCACTCCTTCCAGAACGCATCACGGTCCAGGCTGCTGGCCCGCCCTTCCTGCACCAGGTATTCGGATACATCAAAACCGATACCGCCGGCCCCGATCACGGCCACCGCCTTGCCCACCGGCTTGCGCTCGAGCAGTACATCCAGGTAGGTGAGCACCTTGGCATGCTCGACCCCGGGGATGGCCGGGGTGCGCGGGGCAATGCCAGTGGCCAGGATGATCTCGTCATAGCCGCCCTGCACCAGCGCCTGCACATCCACGCGGGTATTGAGGTGCAGGTCGACGCCAGTGCTCTGCAGCTTGTTGCGGAAGTAGCGCAGCGTTTCGAAGAACTCTTCCTTGCCCGGGACGCGCTTGGCGACATTGAACTGGCCGCCAATTTCGCTGGCAGCGTCGAACAGCGTCACGTGATGCCCGCGCTCGGCGGCAACGGTGGCGGCGGCCAGGCCCGCCGGGCCGGCGCCGACCACGGCAATGCGCTTCGGCGCTGGCGCAGGCAGGTAGTTGAGCTCGGTTTCGTGGCAGGCCCGCGGGTTGACCAGGCAACTGGTCAGCTTGCCGCCGAAGGTGTGGTCCAGGCAGGCCTGGTTGCAACCGATGCAGGTATTGATTTCGTCGGCACGACCGGCAGCAGCCTTGTTGACGAAATCCGGGTCGGCCAGGAACGGCCGAGCCATCGAAACCATGTCGGCATCACCTTCGGCCAGCACCGCCTCGGCCACTTCCGGGGTGTTGATGCGGTTGGTGGTAATCAGCGGAATGCTCACCACACCCCGCAGCTTGGCCGTGACCTTGCTGAACGCCGCACGCGGGACCTTGGTGGCGATGGTCGGGATCCGCGCCTCATGCCAGCCGATCCCGGTGTTGATCAGGGTAGCGCCGGCCTGCTCGATGGCCTTGGCCAACTGCTCGATTTCCGCCCAGTCGCTGCCGCCCTCGACCAGGTCAAGCATCGACAGGCGGAAGATGATGATGAAGTTCGGCCCTACTGCCGCGCGTACCCGGCTGACGATTTCCACCGCCAGGCGCATGCGGTTTTCGTAGCTGCCGCCCCAACGGTCGGTGCGCTGGTTGGTGTGGGCGGCGAGAAACTGGTTGATGAAGTAACCTTCCGAACCCATGATTTCGACGCCGTCGTAACCGGCACGCTGGGCCAGCACCGCGCAATTGACGAAGTCGGCGATCTGCTTCTCGATGCCTTGCTCGTCCAGCTCCTTGGGCTTGAACGGGTTGATCGGCGCCTGTATCGCGCTGGGTGCCACCTGCCGTGGGCTATAGGCATAGCGCCCGGCATGCAGGATTTGCAGGCAGATCTTGCCACCGGCGGCGTGCACCGCCTCGGTGACGATGCGGTGCTGGTCGGCCTCCGCCTCGGTGCTGAGTTTGGCCGCGCCGGAATACACCCCGCCTTCATCATTGGGCGCAATACCGCCCGTGACCATCAGGCCGACGCCGCCCCGGGCACGCTCGGCAAAGTAGGCCGCCATGCGCTCGAAACCCCCGGGGCGCTCCTCGAGGCCGGTGTGCATCGAGCCCATCAGGGTGCGGTTGCGCAAGGTGGTGAAGCCAAGGTCCAGCGGGGCAAGCAGGTGCGGGTAACGTTCGGCGGCCATGGAAAGGTCCCCAGGTGGCGTGATTCACGGTATGCGGGTGCCTCACCGAATGGCGGGCCTCCGTCGTTTGTCTGTCAGCGACATTAAACAGCCGTTTGAATTGGCTCAATGATCGAAACTGACAAGTTATTGATCCTGGCAAACAGGGCGCTTACCCTAGAGAGCCTTCGTCAGCCAATGTGCCGTCCTGTTTCATGCGAAAACTTCTGGCAAGCGCCCTGGCGCTGGTAATGATCGCCGCGCTCTGCGGCTACGGTTTCTGGAGCCAGCAGCGCCCGGAAGGCCACTACCTGTCCGACCTGCGCATCGAACTGGCGTTGAACCATGGCGTGCCGGGGGACCGCGGCAACCTGCTGGGTATCGAGCCGTTGCTGTTCCCCAGCGACTACCAGAACCTGCAACGCCTGCACCGCAAGCTGGCCGCCTACCTTGAGCAGGCGCGCGCCCAGGGCCTGGTCGGCCCGCGCACCGTGGTCGTGCTGCCGGAACACATCGGTACCTGGCTGTGGGCACGCGGCGAAAAGAACGAGCTGTACCAGGTCACTCAGAGCCGCGAGGCCCAGCAATGGCTGGAACTGAGCAACCCGCTGCGCTACGCGCTGGCCATGCTCGCAGCCGAGGGCGACGACCGGCGTGCCGACGCCCACCTGCGCATGAAGGCCGAGCAGATGGCTGCCGACTATCAACAGCTGTTCGGTGGCCTGGCCAAGGAGTTTGGCGTGACCCTGGTGGCCGGCTCCATCGTGCTGCCCGCCCCCTATGTGCAACAAGGCGTGCTGCATGCCGGGCGTGGCGCACTGTTCAACAGCAGCGTGGTGTTCGCCGGTGACGGTTCCCTGCTCGGCCAACCGCAACGCCAGCAATACCCCGACAGTGACATGCGCCGGTATGTGCAGGAAGGCCGCGATTATCCGCTGCAGGTCGTGCAAACCCCCGCCGGGCGCCTGGGCGTGCTGGTTGGCAGTGACAGCTGGTACCCGCAGAACCATCAGCAACTGGCCAGCCAGGGCGTGCAGCTGGTAGCCAACCCGGTGTTTCTCAGCGGCAAAGGCAGCTGGCAAGCCCCCTGGCGTGGCAACCGCCACCAGGCGGCCAGTGCCGAGCTGGCCGTGCAGCGCGGCCAGGTCAGTGAACAAACGGCCTGGCAACGCCTGACCGAGGCGGCCGGGGCCAGGGTCAGCAGCATGAGCGTATTCATGCGGGGGCAGTTCTGGGAACACGGCAGTGACGGCCAAGGCTTCGCCCGCCAGGCCGGTGAGTTGCTGGCAGGCACGCCGAGCCCTGGCGCCCGCTTGCTGAACCTGTGGTTGTAAGGCCATGGCCCGCCCCCGCGTGCGCCTGGGCGAGCTGTCGGTCGGCTTTGTTCAGCCGCTGATCGAAGCCCTGCGCGAACTGGGCCACGCCCCCGAACCGCTGCTGCGCCGCTATGGGCTGGAGGCACCGCGCCTGAGCGAAGCCAATGCGCGCCTTTCGATCCCGCGCTACATGCACCTGGGCCATGCAGCCATCGAGCAATGTGGCGAAGCCGCGCTGGGCTTGCACATGGGCCGCCTGAGCCGGCTGGCCCAGGCGGGCCTGGCGGGGGTCACTGCAGCCCAGGCGCCTACCGTGGGCGAAGCCGCGCGCGCCTTGCTGCGCTTCGAACCGCTGTACGCCGCCAACTACCGCGGCCACTCCAGCTTTCATGAAGACGCCGAAGGTGCCTGGCTGCGTTTCTACTCCATCAGCCCCTACAACGCCTACAACCGCTTTGTGGTGGACTCGGTGCTGGCAGGCTGGCTGGCTCAACTGGCCGACCTGGCGGGCGTTGCGCTGCAGGCCGAGCGCCTCGAAATCGAATTTGCCGCCCCCGCCTACGCCGCGCAGTACCAGGCGCTGTGCAGCACCCCGGTGCAGTTCGCTGCCGACGGTAATCAATTGCGCCTGAGCCGCGCCACCTTGCAGTTGGCCAACCCCAGGCACTGCCCCAGCACCTGGCAGCACCTGCTGCAGTTGTGTGAAGCAGACATGCTGCAGCGCACTCGGGTGCGCAGCCTGGGTGAGCGCATCACCCACCTGCTTGGCCCATTGCTCAACGGTGGTCGCGAACCGGACCTGGTCGAGGTAGCCCTGCACTTGCAGCTGCCCACCTGGACACTGCGGCGCAAGCTGGCCGAAGAAGGCACGCGGTTTCGTGACCTGCTCAATGAAACACGACGCGACCTGGCCGAGACCTATATCCGTGATACGGAACTGGCGTTCGGCGAGATTGCTTATTTATTGGGGTTCGCTTCGGCCGAGGCCTTCCAGCGCGCGTTCAAGCGCTGGACGGGCCTTACGCCGGGAGAGTTTCGCCGCAGCCAGCGGCGGGCAGGTCAAAGCTCGGTGGCGTCGTCGGCCGGTTCCGGGGTGTCCAGCTCGTAGGCTTGGGATTCGAGTAGTTCTTCCTGGTATTCATCCATGGTCCTGCTCCCTCTTTACTCATTTCATCTTCGTAGTTATCGCCGTCATGCTAAGCCAGTGGCATGACGCAATGATGACAAGCTTATGATCGGGCAACGCGGCCATCGTTCCAGTGAAGACGCGATGCAACGCTGCTCGAGTACCACAAAATCCTTTTTAGGAGGACAGGCGTTCAGGCGCCAGCGGAAATGTTTTCAGGAATTGTCAGCCCAGTCGCAATAGCACTGGCGACGAGCTTGGCACGCTCGCTATCAAGCACCTCATACGCGGCCTGCAGCGTCTGAATCCTGGCCTGGATTTCAGCCATTTTGCCAGTGACCAGCAGTGCACCCTGCACGCAATCGAGGGTATTGCCGCGCCTGGCGGCCAGTATCTCCCCTATTTCGGCAAGCGTGAAACCGCCCCGCTGGGCAGTTTGCACGAAGTTCAGGTCAGCGACGGCCTGCTCGCTGTAGCTGCGATAATTGTTGGCTTGCCGCTGGGCCACGATCAGCCCGAGCTGCTCGTAATAGCGCAACGCATGGCGGCCGACGCCGCTGCGGCGCTCCAGCTCCCCGATGTTCATGGCACAAAACCCCTTGACCTTAGAGTGCGCTCTACACCCTAACCTGCGCCCATCTTGCAGACAAGGAAACTGACATGAGCGTGGAATGCTTCGTTACCGGCGGTAGTGGTTTTATCGGCCAGCATCTACTGGCGCGGCTCACCGCCACCGGGCACACCGTGCGGGTGCTGATGCGCCACCCGGAAAACCTCGCCCGGCTCCGTGAACAGGTAGGCCGCCTGGGGGGCAAGCCTGAATGCGTACAGGCAGTTGCCGGCGATATCGGCACAGAAGGCCTTGGGCTCAGCGAAGCCGACCGCCAACGCGTGTCGGCTGCCGCAGTGGTGTTCCACCTCGCGGCGCACTTCACCTGGGGGCTTTCCCTGGAACATGCCCGTGCCGTGAATGTGCAAGGTGCGCTGCGGGTCGCGCAGATGGCGGCGAGCCAGGGCACCCGCCTGCTGATGGTGGGCGGCTACATGCTGCAGAACCTCACCCACTTGGCCAGCATCGGGGTGGATCACGAGCACCCGGAGCTTACCGACTGGCCCGCGGTTTACCGCCGCGTAGGCGGTTATGAGGCGAGCAAGCTGGAAGCGCATTACGCTGTCATCCGCTACATGCAGGGTGCGGGCGCAGCGTACTCGATCGTTCACCCTGCCACGGTCTGCGGCGACAGTGTGCGCGGGCACATCCTCGACGGGCAGCCGTTGGCAGCGCTGATTAGCGGCCTGGCGTTGGGCCGGTTCAAGGCCATTCCGGGCTCGCCCAACCATTGGCTGCCACTGGTCAGCGTCGACTACCTGGTTACCCTGATGGCCTGCGTGGCATTCGACCCTTCAATGGCCAACCGCCAGGTGCTTGCACTCGACCCGCACACCCCTAACCTGCAAGGCTTGCTGGAGGACATCGCCGCCACCCTGCAGGTAAAAGCCCCGCGCCACCACGTGCCGATAGGCGTGCTGAAGTGCTTGTTGGCAATTCCCGGGGTAGCGACCCGCCTGGCAATCAGCCCCGAGTCGCTGAACTTCATCCAGCCGCAGCGCTTCGACCTAAGTTTCAGCGAGCAACTGGAACGCAGGTATCAGCTCACTCACCCGGACATCAAACACACATTGGCAAAAACCGTGCGCCACGTCGAACGCAACCTGGGCCACGGCAGCATGCCTGGGGCAAACATACCGACCAACACCTGAACCCACATGGCCGCCCGCAAGCGCCTGCACGTCGCCCCGGCGCGGCCGGCCACTCAGGCTGAGCCGCCAGGGCTGACTGCGGCGCTCAGCCCTTACCAGAGGGCGATGTCGTAGGTCAGGTAGATGCGGTTGCTGTCACGCCCGCGGGAGAAGTCGGCGCGGTACACGTAGTTGCGCAGCTTCACGCCAAGGCCCTTGACCGGCCCGGATTGCACCACGTAGGCAAGCTCCATGTCGCGCTCCCACTCGCTCAGCCCGGCGTCAGCCGAGCGCCCGTTATCCCCGCTGAGGTAGCGGGTCATGAAGGTAAGCCCTGGGATGCCCGCCGCAGCGAAGTTGTAGGCATAGCTGGCCATCCAGGTTTTCTCTTCTTCCTCGATGAACTTGCCGATACCCACGTTACTGAACGAGTACACCGTGGCGCCGCTGATGTAGGGCAGCCCGGCCTTGCCGTCGAGCACTTGGTAGCCACCACCGAACGTGTGCCCGGAGTGGGTGTACGACAGTTGCCCGCTAAACATGTCATTGTCGATTTCGCCGCCCCGGGCAGCGCCGCTGTCGCGGCTGTTGAAATAGCGCAAGTCGGTGGTGAGCACGCCGCCGGCCAAGGGCAGGTCGTAGATCAGGCCGGCAAAGTCCTGGCGGTAGAAGTGTTCCAGCTGGCCGTGGAAATAGCTCAACTTCAACTGCTTGTTGACGGCGTAATCGGCGCCGGCAAAGTTGAAATCGCCAGACTCGTCACCGCTGTAGCCGTCCATGTACAGGCCAGTGCTGTCAGAGGAATCGCGCAGCTTGAAGCGGTTCAGGTGCCCGGCAGTCAGGGTCAGGTTGTCGATGTCGGTGCTGGTCAGCTGGGTGCCCTGGTAGGTTTGCGGCAACAAGCGTGCATCGTTGTAGATCAGCACCGGGGTTTTCGGCAGCAAGGTGCCATGCTTGACCACGGTCTGCCCCAGGCGCGCCTTGGCCGTCACGCCGGCACTGGCAAACTCGTCAGCGGCGCGGCCATCGTCATGCGTCGGCAGCAAACCGGTACCGCTGCGGCCGCGGCCCGAATCGAGCCGCACGCCGAGCAGCCCCATGGCGTCGAGCCCCAGCCCCAGGGGGCCCTGGGTGAAGCCGGACTGATAGTCGAGCAGGAAGCCCTGCGCCCATTCCACCCGCTCGCTCTTGGCGGTGGCGGCGGCGCGCGGGCTCATGCCCTGTTCGTCGCGGAAGTTTTCGTTGAAGTACACATTGCGCAGTTGCAGCTTCAGCTTGCTATCGTCGATAAAACCGGCGGCGCCGGCCACAGGCAGCCAGCCGCACAGCAGGCCACAGGTGGCCCCACGGAAAACAGCTCGGGACATGATCGATACTCTATTGTTGTTTTTGGAGGAGCTGGGCGCCCCGCGGCGCCCGAGGCAGTTCAGACGAACAAGGACAAGGCACCCGTGGCGATCGCCAGCGCAGTGATCACCAGCGATGTGAGCACCGCCCATTTCACCGTGGCTTTCTGGAAGTCGCCGATATCGCGGTCGACCATCCCCACCAACAGCAGGGTCGAGGCCACCAGCGGGCTCATCAGGTGCACCGGCTGGCCCAGTACCGAGGCGCGGGCGATTTCAATCGGGTCGATGCCGTAGGCAGTCGCGGCATTGGCCAGGATCGGTACCACGCCAAAGTAGTAGGCATCATTGGACAGCACGAAGGTCAGCGGCATGCTGGTCAGGGCCACCACCAGCGGGAACCAGTGGCTCCAGGCGGCAGGAATCCAGTCGACCAGGGTCTGCGCCAGGGCGTCGACCATCTTGGTGCCCGAGAAGATCCCGGCGAAGATGCCTGCGGCAAATACCAGCAACACCACGGTCATGGCATTGCCCGAATGGGCGAGGATGCGTTCTTTCTGCAGGTCCAGTTGTGGGTAGTTGATCATCAGCGCGGCGACGAAGCCGATCATGAAGAGGATCGCTGCGTGCATTACCCCGAATACCAACGCGGTCATCACGGCGATCACCAGGGCCAGGTTCACATAGGCCAGGCGTGGACGCTTGTGGGGAGCGTCGCCGAGGATTTCCTTGATGTAGCAATTGCCACCACCCGACTCCAGGGCGGTGTTCCCGATGCGGCGACGCTCGGCACGGCCCAGCAGGAAGGCGGTGAACACCACCCAGGCAGCGCCACCGATCACGGTCGGCAACATCGGGATGAAGTATTCGGTGGCGTCCAGGCCCAACGCGGCGATGGCTCGGGTCGCCGGCCCGCCCCAGGGGCTCATGCCACTCATGATACTCAGCGACAGCATCGATACCGTGGCCAGGATCATCGGGTTCATGCCGATGCGCCGGTACAACGGCAGCATGGCAGCGCACGTGATCATGTACGTGGTGGTGCCGTCACCGTCCAGCGCTACCACCAGCGACAACAGCGCGGTGCCGATGGCGATCTTGACCGGGTCGCCATTGACGCGCTTGAGGATCTTGCGGATCAGCGGGTCGAACAGGCCGGCATCGATCATCAGGCCGAAGAACAGGATGGCGAACAACAGCAGTGCGGCTGACGGTGCCACCATTTTCAAGCCATCGAGCATCATCTTGCCCAGTTCGGGGGCAAAGCCACCGATCACTGCAAAGACAATCGGTACGACGGTGAGCGCCACGATGGGTGACAGGCGTTTACTCATGATCAGGTAGGTGAAGGTCACCACCATGATCAGGCCCAGGAGTGCGAGCATGGTTTTTTCTCTTGTTTTTATTGTGTTGCGGCCGCCAGCAGGGCAGACGGCCCCCTACCCCACCCGCACCGTCAGGGTGCTGGGTGGGATTTCAAGTCAGCGAGGACAGATGGAAAAGGTATTCAGACGTGGTGCCGAGGCTCTGCAGCCCAGTCGGCCTGCGCCGTGTCGGTTTCGTCTGCAGCGGCCGGGATCCCGTTCAGGCGGCGCAGCAGCGTTTTCCGGTCACAGGCATTCTCCGACAAGGAGATGACCACGGTCGCGACGGCGTTGCTGGCCAGGCTGGTCAGGGCGCGCGCTTCGGACATGAAGCGGTCGATACCGATCAGCAAGGCAAGCCCGGCCAGCGGGATGTCGTGGATCACGGTGAGGGTCGAGGCCAGGGCCACGAAACCACTGCCGGTCACGCCTGCTGCCCCTTTGGACGACAGCAGCATGATCGCCAGCATGGTCACCGTCTGGCCAAGGGTCAGGTCGATGTTGCAGGCCTGGGCGATGAACACCGCGGCCAGCGACAGGTAGATGGCAGTGCCGTCGAGGTTGAAGGAATAGCCAGTCGGCAGCACCAGCCCGACCACGCCCTTCTTGCAGCCCAGTTTCTCCAGCTTCTCCAGCATGCGCGGCAGCACCGGCTCGGTGGAGGACGTGCCGAGTACCACCAGGAATTCCTCGCGGAAGTAGCGCAGCAGCTTCCACAGGCTGAAGCCATACGCACGGCAGATGCCGCCGAGCACCACCAGCACGAAGAACGCACAGGCGATGTACAGCGTACCGACCAGCTTGGCCAAGGCACCCAGCGAGGTCACGCCGTACTGGCCGACCGTGAACGCCAGTGCACCGAAGGCGCCGATGGGGGCGAAGCGCATCAGGTAGCCGAAGATGCGGAACACCATGGTCGAGGCCGATTCCAGCACATTCAGTACCGGCTTGCCCTTCTCGCCCATGGACGACAGGGCAAAACCGCTGAGCACGGCGATGAACAGCACCGGCAGCACCTCACCCTTGTTGAACGCACCGATGAAGGTATCCGGGATGATGTGCATGAAGAAGTCGACCACGCTGAGCTTGGCCGCCGACGCAGCGTACTGGCTCAGCCCGGCAGTGCTGAGGGTCGCAGGGTCAATGTTCATGCCGACGCCCGGGCGGAACAGGTACACCGCCGCCAGGCCGATCATCAGGCTGACCACGGTCAAGCCCAGGAACAACAGCAATGTCTTGCTCATCAAGCGCCCCAGGGAGCGCTTGTCGGTCATGCCGGCGATGCCGGTGACGATGGTGCAGAACACCACGGGGGCAATCATCATCTTGATCAGCTTGATGAAAGCATCACCCAGCGGCTTGAGCGCAACAGCCTGTTGCGCCCAGAAGTGGCCGACCACTACGCCCAGCAGGACGGCGCAGAGGATCTGAAAGTACAGCGATTTGGCGAGTCTCATGAGGCATCACCCATTGTTGAAATTGTGCGGATGCGCTTGTTGCAATTGTTTGGAGCTGAACGGCTGCCAGAGCTACCCGGCCAATCTGCGGAATGTAGGGGCGTAAACGAAACCTGAGAACAACCGTCGGGCAGTTCGCACCACCGAGGCCTGGATGGTCTTGCCATCGGCGCCGGTGCGCGACAATGCCACATCGATGCCACCGCTTGGGTGTTCCAGGCGCACTTCGGTCAATTGCTCGGCGCCCTCGCCCAGCAGTTCACCGATCACGGTGCCAGGGCTGACACAGGCAGTGGCCAACCCGATCGAACCTGTAATGGCCAGCGCGCGGTGGCAGCTGTGCGGCATGAAGTAGCGAACCTGCAGGGTGCCGTCATAGCGCGGCTTGGAAACCAACACCGGCTTGGGGATGACCATCCCGCTGACATCGCCCAGGCCCATGGCCTTGCCGGCCTTCAGGCGCAGCGCTTCCAGGCGCTTGAGCAGGTCTTCGTTGGCATCGAGTTCGGCAGGCGTTTCCGAACCGGTGACACCGAGCTGGCTGGCCTCGACCACCATCATCGGCATGGCCATGTCGATGCAGGTGACCGGTACGCCGTCAATCACGTCCGTGGCCTGGCCGGTCGGGAACAGCTTGCCGGTCTTGCTGCCAACCGCATCGAGGAACGTCAGCTGCACCGGGGCGGCAGTGCCTGGAACGCCATCGATCGCCGTGCGGCCTTCGTAACGCACGATCCCGCCGGGGGTTTCCACCAGCGAGTTGACGAACGTTCCGGTGTTGAGGTTGCGGATGCGCACCAGGGTCTTGCCTTCCTGGCCCTTGACCAACCCTTGCTCGATGGCGAACGGGCCAACGGCGCACAGCATGTTGCCGCAGTTAGGGGCAGTGTCGACCCGGCGCTGCGCGACCATGACCTGCACGAACAGGTAATCTACGTCAGCGTCGGCATGCAGCGAAGGGCTTACAATCGCCACCTTGCTGGTCTGCGGGCTACCGCCACCGATCCCGTCGATCTCCAGTTCATGCCCGGAGCCCATCAGGTTGATCAGTAATTCGTCGCGCTCGACCACGTTGGCAGGCAGGTCCCAGGCGTGGAAAAACGGCCCCTTGGAGGTGCCACCGCGCATGAGTACGCAAGGAATTCGTTGCATGATTTCGCACTCTTGTTGATCAATGGACATCATTGATGTTGTGGACACAAGATTGACAGGGATGGATAAATCAATCCAATGCAAATATCGTAGTTATTATTCCGATCCAGGCATCAATTAGACACCGGGGCCAGAGAGCGATTCGAGATGGAATATGAACTCCAAGACATCCGATCTTTCGTGAAAATCGCCGAACTCGGCAGTTTCCACGAGGCTGCGGAAGCGCTGCATTTGTCCCAGCCGGCGCTCAGCCGGCGGATCAAGAAGCTGGAAGAAGGGTTGGGCACGTCCCTGCTTGAGCGCACCACCCGTCGCGTCAGCCTGACCAGTGTCGGGCGCGACTTCCTGCCCAAGGCCAGGCGCCTGCTGGATGACTTCGAAGACTCGATCCTGAGCATTCGCGAGCTGGCCGAGCGCCAGACCGGCCAGGTGACCCTGGCCTGCATCCCCACCGCCGCGTTCTATTTCCTGCCGTCGGTGATTCGCGACTACAACGAGCAATACCCGAAGATCCGTATCCGCCTGCTTGACCTCAGTGCCAACGACGGGCTTGAAGCCGTGCTGCGCGGTGAAGCCGACTTCGGCATCAACATGATGAGCGGCCAGCACCCGGACATCGAGTTCGTCTCGCTGGTACAGGAGCATTTCGTGCTGGCTTGCCGTCGCGACCACAAGCTGGCAAACCGGGATTGCGTGACCTGGACGGAACTGGCCGACTACCGCCTGATTGGCGTGGGCCGGCTGAGCGGCAACCGAATGCTGCTGGACCACGCCCTGTCCGGGCTCAACCTGCGGCCCAAGTGGTTTTATGAAGTGCAGCACCTGTCCACCTCGCTGGGCATGGTCGAAGCCGGGCTGGGCGTGTCGGCCATGCCCAGCCTGGCGATGCCCAACGCCGACCACCCGACGCTGGTCAGCGTGCCGCTGACCGAGCCCGAGGTCACTCGCACCCTGGGCCTGGTCTACCGGCGTGGCGCCTCGCTGTCGCCGGCGGCGGAAAAATTCGTCTCGATCCTGCTGGAGAAATGGCCCAACCGCTGACCGGTCAGCCTGGCGTTGGCCTGGGTGCAGCGAGGGGTACAGGGCGGCAGCACTCATCGTCATTCCCCGCCCAGGCCGAGGGTGTTGGGGCGGCGCTTCTCGATGGCGAACTTGAGCAGGGCGGCCGAGCGGAACAGCCCATGGGCAAACTTGCCATAGGGCAACGTGATGAACAGCGCCATGACCGTACCCAGGTGCAGCGCCAGCACGATCGCCATCGCTGCGGTATCACGCAGGCCCAGCAAGGCAAGGCCACTGGCGCTGACCAGCAGCAGGAGCAGAATGAAGGCACGGTCCATGGGGCGCTGGGCGACGTCGCCCTGCTCCGGGGCCCGGCGCAGGTTCAGCGCCAGCAACCCGAGCGGGCCGACGATCAGGCCGATACCCCCCAGGGTACCCAGCAGCACCGGCGCGCTGAGCAGCGGGTATGGCGCCTGCTGGCCCAGCAGGTAGTGGTAGCCGGTAGCGACCACCGTGGCGGCAAAGCACAGCATGAAGCCGTAGAAGGTCATGTGATGGAACCGCCGGCGCCACAGCGTGTAGCGGTCATCGGCATTGTTGCAGCCCTGGCCATGGCCACCGTCCAGGTACTTCAAGGTCAACACCGCGCTGGTTGCCTCCAGCACGGCGCCTTGGGCGGGTTGCGCCTGGGCGTTTGCAGGCGAGACAGCGCGCCAGAAGCGACGTACCGCCACCCCAAGCGCCAGGCCCGCCGCAGCGAATACCCCACCGAACATCAATGCCAGGGTGTTGTGCGGGAATACCGCGTAGAAGTTGCCGGCCAGCCGCCCAGGCAACAACGTGCCATTGAGCCACAAGGTCAGCAGCAGGAACAGCGATAGGGCCAGCGACAGGGCAACGGCGACGTAGGTGCCGTTGTGCTGATACAGCCGGCCGAAGCGGGCCGGCCAGGCATACTCGGCGTAGGTCTGGCCACGCACCTTGGCCATGGCCTGGGGCACGTTCACAACAAATTCGTGGGGGTCGGCGTACTGGCAGGCATGCAGGCAGGCCCCACAGTTGTGGCACAGGTTGGCCAGGTAGTGGATGTCGGCCTTGCCGAACTCAAGCCGACGGGTCATTGCCGGGAATACGGCACAAAAGCCTTCGCAGTAGCGGCAGGCATTGCAGATACGCATTTGCCGGTCGACTTCCTGCTCTTCCAGGTTCAGCGCAGGTATCAGTTCGAGTGCTGCGGGTTGGGCGACGGGCTGGCGTGCTTCAGGCAGTTGCGCGGTCATGGTCGTTCTCGTGTTCTGGATAGTCGTGGCCGGTTGCGGCAGCGGCGCTGGTGCCGGCGATGCGGCCGAAGGCAGTGCCGATGGACATGCCGACACCTGCCGTGTAGCCCTTGCCCAGCACATTGCCCGCCATCATTTCGCCGGCGACGAACAGGTTGGGGCTGGGGCGACCGGCAAAATGCACGGCCGCCGTTTCATCGGTGCGCAGCCCCAGGTAGGTGAAGGTCACGCCGGGGCGCAGCGGGTAGCCGTAGTAAGGCGGCGTGTCGAGCGGCCGAGCCCAGTGGCTTTTCACCGGTTGCAGGCCTTGGGTGTGGCAGTCGTCCAGGCGGGTGTGATCGAAGCTGCCGACCCGGCAGGCGCGGTTGTAGGCCTGCACCGTCTCGACGAAGGCCGGCACGGGCAAACCGAGCAACGCCGCCAGCCCCTCCAGGGTGTCGGCGCGGGCGCCCGGGAACACTGGCGGCATGAAACGACCTAGGGCTTTCTGGTCAATGATCGAGAAGCCCACCTGCCCTGGCTGCTGAGCCACCAGCCGGCCCCAGATGGCATAGCGCTTGGGCCAGAAATCCTCGCCTTCATCGTAAAAGCGCTGGCCGTCGCGGTTGACCACCACCCCCAGCGACACACAGTCGATACGCGTGCAGATGCCGCCGTCATAAAGCGGCGCCCGGGCGTCGATCGCCACCATGTGCGCTTGCGTGGGGTCGCCGATGGTGTCGGCACCCTGTTCGATCATGCGGCGCAACAGCACCCCTTCGTTGAACCGCGTACCACGAATCAGGAAGTTGTCCGCAGGCCATTCGCCCCGCTCGTTCTGCCCCCAGGCATCGCGCAACCACTGGCGGTTGGACTCGAAGCCACCGGCCGCCAGCACACAACTGCGCGCCTCGATACGTTCGCCCGGCAGGGTGCGCCCCTGAACCTCGCGCGCCGGCACATGGGCCGCAACGAAGCGGCCGTTGTCCAGCTCGATGTCGGCCACAGGCGTGTCGTAGCGTATCTGCACGCCCAGCGCTTCGGCGCTGCGGAAATAGGCATTGACCAGCGCCTTGCCACCCCCCATGAAAAACGCGTTGGTGCGGGCAGTGTGCAGCGCACCGGACAAGGAAGGCTGAAAATGCACGCCATGCCGGCGCATCCAGCCCCGGCAACTGGCAGAGGCACGGATCACCAGGCGCGCGAGCTTTTCGTCGGTCTGGCCCCCGGTGACCTTGAGCAGGTCCTGCCAGAACTCCTCTTCCGGGTATGCCTCGACCAGCACGTCCTGCGGGGCGTCATGCATGCAGCGCAGGTTGCGCGTGTGTTGGGAATTGCCACCACGCCAGGCGCGGGGTGCGGCTTCGAGCAGCAGCACGCTGGCTCCGGCCTCGCGCGCCATCAGCGCGGCACAGAGGGCGGCATTACCCCCTCCGATGACTAGCACATCGATCATTTCGCCTCCAGATCACGAAGCGCCGAATGGTCGGCTGCTCCTCGTGGTCAGGGACTTTAATCAGTGCCCGGGCGGGGCGAAACGCGATGACACCGGGGGGGCCTTCAGTTTTTCTAAAGGGTGGGCAAGCGGCGTGCCGCCATCAGAGCAGCCGGGCGCCAGGCCACCGCCCCTGCTCCACCAGCGCCCGCGCCACTTCCTGCAGCACGATCCGGGTCGCCAGTGCAGCCGGTGACAGCTCGTCGTCGGCCAGGCTGACCATCACGTTGCGGCGCTGCGCCTGGGCATCATCAATGGCATAGACCCGCAACCCCGCCTGGTGCGCCCGGGCCACCGTGGCGCCCGGCTGCAGGGTGGCAGCATGGCCCGCACAAACGCAATCCATCAGCAGCGACAGGCCATCGACTTCCATGACAATGTTGGCCTCCAGCCCGGCACGCTCGAAGATCGCGCGCAGGGTCGCGCGCAAGCCGTGCTGTGTGCTGGGCATCACCAAGGGCAGCGTGGCGATCTGCTGCAACGTCAGCGATTCACCCCATTCGGGGCGCACCAGCGCGGCGGGGATGAGTGCAAACAGCCGCTCGGTCAGCAGCGGCCGCACATCCAGCCGCGGGCCCGCTTCTGCCTGGAACAACACCGCAAGGTCAAGGTGCCTGGCGTTGAGCTGGTTCACCAGGTAGCCCGACAGCATCTCCACCAGGTGCAGGCGGATGTCGGGGTAGCGTTCACGCATCTTGTCGATCAGCGCCAGGCCCAGCACCGACGCTGTAGTCGGCGCCAGGCCCACGCTGACATAGCCGCTCATGCGGCCGCTTTGCGCGGCCAGCACAGCGTGCTCTGCCTGGCGCAGGGCCAGGCGCGCGTGGTACTCGAAGGCCAGGCCCGCAGCAGTCGGCGACACGCCGGTGCTCGAGCGCGTCAGCAACCGGGTACAGACCTCGCTTTCCAGCTTCGACAATTGCTGGCTCAGTGCCGAAGCACCGACGCCAAGCTCGACCGCAGCCCTGCCAAGGCTGCCGTGCTCCAGGACACTCAGGAAATAGCGAAGTTGACGTAACTCCATACAGCTCTCTTTCAACGATAGGGGGCTATCCTTGCGCATCTTAGCCTGTAGCAGGCCCGATGGCGCCGCCCCCTGCCGCTAACCGCGCGAATGGGGCAGTGGCTTCAGGCCGCTGTCCTCGATCGCTGCGTCGGCTTGTGGCGATGCCAGGTAGTCAAGCAGCGCCTGCGCGGCGGCATGGTGCTGGCTGTTGCTGACCACCGCGCCCGAATACAGGGTCATTTTCTGGGCTTCGGCCGGGATCAGGCCAACGATATCGATGCCCTTGACGGGTTTGAGCTCGCTCAACTGCTGGAAGCCGATTTCGGCCTGGCCGCGAGCGATCACAGCGCCTACCGGCTCGGCAGGAATCATGTGGGCCTTGGCCGCGAAGCCAGCACCCAGGTGCATGCCGGGGAACAGGGTCTTGGACAGGTAGACGCCGCTGGCGCTGTCGGAGTACGCCACCGATTTGCTGTTGAGCAGTACGGCGCGCAAGCCCTGCAAGGTGCTGATATCCGGCTTGGGCTGGCCTTGGCGCACGGCCATGGCGATGAATGATTGGCCCAGGTCGACCCGGCTGCTCTTGTCAGCCTGGCCAACCGCCACCAGCTTGTCCAGGGCAGCACCCACCATCAGCACAACGTCCGCCGGCTCGGCACGGGCAAGCCTGTTGGGAATGGCCTGTGGCGTTTCGCCCATGGAAGGCGCGGCCAGCACCTGCAGCTTGACCCCGAATTTCTTCTCGTAGGCAGGCGCCACTTCCCGGATTGCGCCCATGATGCCGCCGGAGCTCAGGACCGTAAGGGTCGGCGGTTCGGCAGGCGCAGCCTGGGCGAGCGAGCAGGCCAATGAAGACGCTAATACAGCAGCACAGGACAACATTCGAAACACTGGAGTTTTCTCCGCAGTAAAAGCACGGCATGCTAGCGAAGCGGGAAGCGCCTGCGGCGTGAAGCAGCCATTAAGAATGTTTCACGTTCGGTATTCGGAGCGCTTTTCAACACCCAGTTGTCAATTGAATAACGACCACCGAGCATGGCCTGGGCGAAGCCGTGTGCCTGTCCGTTACGGCCGGCGCACACCGCGGGTGCGCTCCCCCCCATGATCCTTTTCGAGATTGCATCTTGGCCAAACCACGCTCTCCCGCTTCCCCCGACGGCGCCCTCGACTGGCTGAACTTCTTTTTGGCAGATGTGCGCGACGGGCTTGGGCCATACCTGGCCATCTATCTGCTGGCGGTGCATCAATGGCAACCGGCAAGCATCGGCCTGGTAATGAGCCTGGCAGGCATTGCTGCACTGTTGGCGCAAACCCCGGCAGGGGCATTGATCGACCGTACCAAAGCCAAGCGTGCCGTGGTGGTGATCGCTGCGCTGCTGGTGACTGGCAGCTGCCTGCTGTTGCCGTGGATTTCCTCGTTCAGCGGGGTAGCCCTGACCCAGACCATCAGTGCCCTGGCGGGCTCGATCTTTGCGCCAGCGATTGCCGCCATATCCTTGGGCATCAGCGGCCCCAAGGCCTTTACCCGCCGGGTAGGCCGAAACGAAACCTTCAACCATGCTGGCAACGCCTGTTCGGCGCTGCTGGCCGGCGGCCTGGCCTACCTGTTCGGCCCGGTAGTGGTGTTCTACCTGATGGCCGTGCTGACCGTGGCCAGTGTCGTGGCGGTGAGCTGCGTGCCTGCCACGGCCATCGATCACCAGCTGGCCCGCGGCCTGATGCACGGCCCTGGCGGTGATGACGCCCCTGCAGGGCTGCGGGTACTGCTGCACAACCGGACCCTGCTGGTATTCGCCGCGTGTTGCGCGCTGTTTCACCTGGCCAACGCGGCCATGCTGCCACTGGTCAGCCAGAAGCTCTCGCAGGTCGACCTGCAGCTGGCCACCCCGCTGACCTCCGCCTGCATCGTTGCCGCGCAACTGGTGATGGTGCCCATGGCGCTGCTGGTAGGCGCCAAGGCCGAACACTGGGGCCGCAAGCCGTTCCTGCTGATCGGTTTCCTGATACTGCCGCTTCGCGGGGCGCTCTATGTGGTGTCTGACAACCCGTTCTGGCTGGTGGGCGTGCAACTGCTCGATGGCATCGGCGCCGGGATCTTCGGTGCGCTGTTCCCGATTGTGGTCAAGGACCTGACCGAAGGCACCGGCCGATTCAATGTGAGCCTCGGCGCGCTGACCGCGGTGTTCGGGCTGGGCGCTGCGCTCAGCCCTGGCATCGCCGGGCTGGTGGTGCAGGCTGCGGGCTACGATGCGGCGTTCCTGACCCTGGCCGGTATCGCCGGGGTCGCCTTCATCCTGGTAGTGCTGGCGCTACCAGAAACGCACCCGCGCAGCCTGCCAGCGCCACTGCCCACCCCTGTCGGAAACTGAGCGCCTTATGCCTGTCAGTGAAAGTGCATTGATCATCTGGGCGGTCGCCGCACTGGCGACCTGCGGCGTCATTTTGCGCCCATGGCGCGTTCCGGAGTACGTCTGGGCCATGGGCGGGGCGGTGCTGCTGGTCGGCCTTGGCCTGATGACGCCTCGGCGGGCCCTGGCCGCGGTGGCCGAAGGCGGTGACGTCTACCTGTTTCTGATCGGCATGATGGTACTGGCCGAACTCGCTCGCCAGGAAGGCCTGTTCGACTGGCTGGCACGGTATGCCGTGCAGCATGCGCGGGGTTCCGGGCAACGGCTGTTCGACCTGGTATTCCTGGTGGGCACGCTGGTTACGGTGTTCCTCTCCAACGACGCCACGGCCGTGGTCCTGACCCCGGCAGTCTATGCCGCGTGCAAGGCCGCCAAGGCCGACCCGCTGCCCTACCTGTTCATCTGCGCCTTCATCGCCAACGCCGCGAGTTTCGTACTGCCTATCTCCAACCCTGCCAACCTGGTGGTATTCGGCAGCCATATGCCGCCACTGCTGGACTGGCTACGCCAGTTCAGCCTGCCTTCCCTGGCCGCAATCTGCCTGACCTATGGGGTGCTGCGGGTGACTCAGCGCCGGCAGATCCGCCAACCGCTGGCGCTGAGCGTGAGCGGCGCGCCCCTGACGACTGGCGCCCGCCTGTGTGCAATGGGCATCGTGGTCACCGGCGCGTTGCTGCTGGGCGCCTCGGCACTGGACCGGGCGCTGGGGCTGCCAACATTCTGTGCCGGGGTGGCGACCACGGCACTGATCCACCTGTGGCAGCGGCGCAGCCCACTGCCGGTGCTGCGCCACGTGGCCTGGGGCGTGCTGCCCTTGGTGGCAGGCCTGTTCATACTGGTCGAAGCCGTTGCACAGACCGGGCTGATCGAACGCCTCGCCCAGGCACTGGCCAGCCTGTCCGCACAAACACCGGTTACCGCCAGCTGGGTCGGCGGCGTGGGTGTGGCGATCGCCAGCAACCTGATGAACAACCTGCCCACCGGGTTGATCGCCGGGTCCATGGGCTCGCTGGTGGCGCTGCCCCAGCAAACCACTGCAGCCTTGCTGATCGGCGTCGACCTGGGGCCGAACCTGTCGATTACCGGCTCCCTGGCTACCCTGTTGTGGCTGGTGGCGATCCGCCGGGAGGGGGAGCATGTCAGCGCATGGCGTTTTCTGTGCCTGGGTGCGCTGGTGATGCCGCCTGCGTTGGCCGCCGCGCTGCTGGCCCTGTGGGTATGACAGGGCTCGCCAGCGGCCAGCACTGCTAAAGCATCAAGGCGTGGCCGTGGCTGCCTCGGCCGGCTGCGCTTCCTGCTGCACCTGAATCGGCGCCGCTTCGGGCGGCGGTGCCAGCGGCTGCGAACCTTGGCTGTCATCCACCACGGGTGCCACTGGCGCCTCCGTGGCTGGGGCAGCCGCTGCTGGCGCGGGCTGCGCTTCGGAGACAGGCGCGGCCTGCGCGGCGGGCGTAGTTTCAGCAGCGGGCGCCGGCGCTGCTGCCGCTGGGGTCGGTGCCAGCGGGTTCGCCGCCGCTTGCTCCGGCAGCCCCAGGGTAACCGCCGGCTTTTCCACTTTTGGCGCTTCGACCTTGGCTTTGCTGACCTTCTTCGGCTTGGGCAGGTAACTTTCCACCAAGGCAAAATAGCGATCGTAGAATTGCGCCGCCGTTACCGTCTCGCTCGCGACCTTGACCATCGAGTCGTCGCTAGAGCCAATCGGCATCGACACCGACCCCAGCACGCCCACGCCCAGGCTGGCCGAGGTGTTGGATTTTTTCAGCGCGTAGCGGTCCTGCAGGGCGTTGGCGAACATGGTCGAGTGCTGGTCGTCACTCGCGTCTGGCGCGCAGGTAACGTTGAAGCTGATCTGCAGGTGGTTTTCGCTGTTCTGCTGGAAGCTCTTGTTGCCCACTACCTGGTTGGCACCGCTGCTGGTGATGATGTAGCCCTGGCTGAGCAAGGCGCGCCGCGCCGCCTCGCAAGAGCCGGCATCGCTTACCGGGAAACTGCGCGAGAACGTACCCGAGTCAGCGAAGTTCTCGTGCTCGTAGACGGCCGCTTTTTTCGAGGAACAACCGCTCACGCCCGCCAGCACCAGGGCCAGCCCGAGCGCACCAAAGACGGAAGATCTGGTCATTGCGTATTCCGGGTATGTCGAGAGGGTGCCTATTGTGCAACACAGCAGGCAAGCACACCAACCACTGGTCGGTGAAGAACCTGTAAGGTTGGTGTAAATGTGGGCCCAGGCCAATAACAGCCAGGTACCAGAACGAAAAAAGCGACCCGAAGGTCGCTTTGACGTTGCCTCAAGGCGTTCATGGGGCCTTGGGGCGAAGATGGCGCAGCGGACGGGACTCGAACCCGCGACCCCCGGCGTGACAGGCCGGTATTCTAACCGACTGAACTACCGCTGCGTATCATTCAGGCTTGCGCCCGATTGAAACTGGGTCTGACCTTGGGCACGAGGGCCACGAGGCAGGCACAAAAAAAGCGACTGGATCATCGCTTCTCTCGTGTTTGCTTCAAGGCGTTCTAGGGACCTTGAAACGAAGATGGCGCAGCGGACGGGACTCGAACCCGCGACCCCCGGCGTGACAGGCCGGTATTCTAACCGACTGAACTACCGCTGCGTATCGTTCAGGCTTGCGCCCGATTGAAACTGGGATCAGCCCAAGGCCTTGGCCTTGTGGCTTCAGACCGGTGCCAGGCACCCATCTGTTACTGAAAAATGGCGCAGCGGACGGGACTCGAACCCGCGACCCCCGGCGTGACAGGCCGGTATTCTAACCGACTGAACTACCGCTGCGCAGCGCGTTCCTCTCTGGCTCTGGGCTTCTTGCGAAACCTGAAGCGGCAGGAACATCTCAGGAAGTGGTGGGTGATGACGGGATCGAACCGCCGACCCTCTGCTTGTAAGGCAGATGCTCTCCCGGCTGAGCTAATCACCCTCGCGATGTTACTTGTTGCGTTTGCTTCGCTGAGGCCGCGAAATTTACGCAGGTGGCGAAGCTAAGTCAATAGCCCCATTGGATTTTTTTCAAAAATGACAAAATACTGCGTTGCCTGTGCCGGCCTATTCGCGGGTGAACCCGCTCCTACAAGGGTATGCGATCGTTGTCGGAGCGGGTTCACCCGCGAATGGGGCGGCACAGGATAAACAGGATGCTCAGGTGTAGATCATCTTGCGGGTCATGCCGCCATCGACCACGAACTCCTGGCCAGTGACGAACGCCGCCTGCCGTGACAGCAACCAGGCAACCATGGCAGCCACATCCTCCACGGTCCCTACCCTGCCCGTCGGGTGCTGGGCGTGGTCGGCTTCGCTCAATGGCTCGGCACGGCGCTGCGCCGGGTCACGGGCATCGATCCAGCCAGGGCTCACCGCGTTGACGCGGATCTCCGGGCCCAAACTTATCGCCAGCGCATGGGTCAAGGCCACCAGGCCGCCCTTGCTCGCCGCGTAGGCCTCGGTATCAGGCTCGGACTGCCGCGCCCGGGTGGAGGTGAGGTTGACGATCGCCCCGTTGTGCGCACGCAGGTACGGCGCACAATGCTTGGCCAGCAGCATCGGGCCATTGAGGTTCACCGCCAGCACCCGGTTCCACTGCGCCAGGCTCAGGCTTTCCAGGGTCTGGTTGTGCGGGTTGGCGATCGCTGCATTGCACACCAGCGCATCCAGCCGGCCAAATTGCCCGAGCACCTCGGACACCCCGGCACTGACCTGGGCCTCGTCGGCAACGTCCATGGTGATGAACCAGGCATTGTCACCCAGGGCCTTGGCCACCTTGGCGCCCCGCTGCCGGTCTAGGTCGCTGAGCACCACCTGCCAACCCTCGCAGATCAACCAGGCGGCAATGCCCAGGCCGATGCCGCGCGCGGCACCGGTCACCAGGGCTACCCGGCCGTTGTGGCCCGGGGTGCTGCCGCCAATCTGCATCACAGCGCGGCCAACCCACGCGCCAGGTCGGCCTGCAGGTCTGCCACGTCTTCCAGGCCCACGGCAACGCGGATCAGGCTGTCGCGAATACCTGCAGCCTCACGCTCCTGCGGCGACAGGCGGCCGTGGGACGTGGTGGCCGGGTGGGCGATGGTGGTCTTGCTGTCGCCCAGGTTGGTGGTGATGGAAATCACCCGAGTGGCGTCGATGAAGCGCCAGGCGCCCTCTTTGCCGCCCTTGACCTCGAAGCTGACCACTGCACCAAAGCCACTCATCTGGCGCTTGGCCAGAGCGTGCTGGGGGTGGCTTGGCAAGCCGGCGTAATGCACCTTCTCCACGCCGTCCTGTTGCTCCAGCCACTCAGCCAGGGCCTGGGCACTTTCGCAATGCGCACGCATGCGCAACCGCAAGGTTTCCAGGCCCTTGGTGAAGATCCAGGCATTGAACGGGCTGAGGGTCGGGCCTGCGGTACGCAGGAAGCCCACCACCTCTTTCATCTGCTCGGCTCGGCCGGCCACTGCGCCGCCCATGCAACGCCCCTGGCCGTCGATGAACTTGGTCGCCGAGTGGAACACGATATCGGCACCCAGCTTCAACGGTTGCTGCAGTGCCGGGGTGCTGAAGCAGTTGTCGACGACCAGCATGGCGCCATGGGCATGGGCGATTTCACTGAGGGCAGTGATATCGACCAGTTCGGCCAGCGGGTTGGACGGCGATTCGACGATCAGCAGCTTGGTATTGGCCTTGATGGCCTTTTCCCAGCCCGCGAGGTCGGCCAGCGGCACGTAGTCCACCTGCAGGCCGAAGCGCTTGAAGTACTTCTCGAACAGGCTGATGGTCGAGCCAAATACGCTCTGCGACACCAGCACATGGTCACCGCCACTGCACAACGACATGACCACCGCAAGCAGCGCCGCCATGCCGGTGGAGGTGCCCACGGCCTGCTCGGCGCCTTCCATCGCTGCCAGCCGCTCTTCGAAGACGCGCACCGACGGGTTGGTGTAACGCGAATAGACGTTGCCTGGCGTTTCGCCGGCGAAACGCGCAGCGGCGTCGGCCGCCGTGCGGAACACATAGCTGGAGGTCAGGAACAGCGCTTCGCTGTGCTCGCCTTCCGGTGTACGGCTTTGGCCAGCGCGCACCGCCAGGGTGTCGAAACCGACACCCTCGAGGTCGCTGTCCAGTCGCCCGGCATCCCATTGATCCGTCATGCCGTCGCTCCCTGAATCAGTTGTTGTAGAGGTCGATGATCGCGCTGACCGCCTGGTTCTTGACCTTGGCCAGGTCGTTACGGGCCTGCTCGATGCGGTCGAGGTAGGCTTCGTCGATATCGCCGGTGACATACTCACCGTTGAACACCGCGCAGTCGAAGTGCTCGATCTTGATCTTGCCGCCGCCGACCGAGTCGATCAGGTCCGGCAGGTCCTGATAGACCAGCCAGTCGGCGCCAATCAACTCACCCACCTGTTCGGTGGTGCGGTTATGGGCGATCAGTTCGTGCACGCTCGGCATGTCGATGCCGTAGACGTTGGGGAAGCGCACTGCCGGGGCTGCCGAGCAGAAGTAGACATTCTTGGCGCCGGCTTCGCGGGCCATCTGGATGATCTGCTTGCACGTGGTACCGCGCACGATCGAATCGTCCACCAGCATCACGTTCTTGCCACGGAATTCCAGTTCGATGGCGTTGAGCTTCTGGCGCACCGACTTCTTGCGCGCCGCCTGGCCAGGCATGATGAAGGTACGGCCGATGTAACGGTTCTTGACGAAGCCTTCGCGGAACTTGACACCCAGGCGGTTGGCCAGCTCCAGGGCGGCGGTGCGGCTGGTGTCGGGAATCGGGATGACCACGTCGATGTCGTGATCGGGGCGCTCGCGCATGATCTTGTCGGCGAGCTTTTCACCCATGCGCAGGCGCGCCTTGTACACCGACACACCGTCGATGATCGAGTCTGGGCGGGCCAGGTAGACATGCTCGAAGATGCACGGTTGCAGCTTCGGCGCTTCGGCGCACTGCTTGGTGAACAGCTGGCCTTCTTCGGTGATGTACACCGCTTCGCCGGGTGCCAGGTCGCGGATCAGGGTGAAACCCAGCACGTCCAGGGCGACGCTTTCGGAGGCGATCATGTATTCCACGCCTTCGTCGGTGTGACGCTGGCCGAACACCACCGGGCGAATGCCGTGCGGGTCACGGAAGCCGACGATACCGTAGCCGGTGATCATTGCCACCACGGCGTAGCCACCCACACAGCGGCTGTGCACGTGGGAAACGGCAGCGAACACGTCTTCTTCGGTCGGCTGCAGTTTTCCGCGCACCGCCAGCTCGTGGGCGAACACGTTGAGCAGCACTTCCGAGTCGGAGTTGGTGTTGACGTGGCGCAGGTCGGACTCGTAGATCTCCTTGGCCAACTGTTCGACGTTGGTCAGGTTGCCGTTATGCGCCAGGGTGATGCCATACGGGGAGTTGACGTAGAACGGCTGGGCCTCGGCCGAGGTCGAGCTGCCCGCGGTCGGGTAGCGCACATGGCCGATGCCGATGTTGCCCACCAGGCGCTGCATGTGGCGCTGCTGGAACACGTCGCGCACCAGGCCATTATCCTTGCGCAGGAACAACCGGCCGTCATGGCTGGTCACGATACCGGCAGCGTCCTGGCCGCGGTGCTGGAGGACCGTAAGCGCGTCATACAGCGCCTGATTGACGTTCGACTTACCGACGATACCGACGATGCCACACATGCGACGCAACCCCTACTTTGATGAAACTTGAGTGAATAGCGCTCAGGGCTTAGCTGGCCCGAGCAACTGTTCCTTGAACGGAAGATCAGCCGGAGCGCTGATCAGACCACCGGGCGACCACTGGCCGGCGAAACCCAGAATCAGGTTTTTCGACCAGTCGGCGACCAGAAGAAATTGTGGTATCAGGCGCGATTCCTGCCACCAGGTGTCCTGTTGAACCGGCCCCAGGCTGATCAGGCCGATGGCCACCACTACCAGCAAGGCCCCGCGCGCGGCGCCGAAGGCCATGCCCAGGAAGCGATCGGTGCCGGACAGCCCGGTCACGCGGATCAGCTCGCCGACCAGGAAGTTGACCATGGCCCCCACCAGCAAGGTGGCGACGAAAAGAATGGCGCAGCCGGCGATGACGCGCATCGATGGCGTCTGGATGTAGCTTTCAAGATACACCGAGAGCGAACCGCCGAACATCCAGGCAACCGCACCGGCAATGATCCAGATGAGCAAGGACAAGGCTTCCTTGACGAAGCCGCGCTTGAGACTGATCAGTGTGGAGACGGCGATGATCGCGATGATCGCCCAATCAACCAGGGTAAATGCCACGGTGCTGCCTGCAGACGTTTGAGGCGGCGCATTTTACCAGAGCGGTGGGGGCTTGGGTAAGCGGAATGTCAGGTGGATTGGTGTTTGCTTCATCGCCAGCAAGCCAGCTCCCACAGGGATTGTATAAACCTCAAGCCATGTGCAGCCCTTGTGGGAGATTCTATGGTTTCTGGCAAGGGTAGCCGTAGCATCTCCAGCGCCTGTGAGATCGAGCGCCGCCCGCGCGGCGCTTCGCGGGTAAACCCGCTCCTACATTTGTTTCGGGCCAATTATGCCTGTGGAATTTGCGCGCGAACGCCCTGGCGCCCACCACGATATCGCGTCGTACAGACAAGGCGGTCGCGCGCGTCCGGCACAGGCGATACTGGCCCGAAACAAACGTAGGAGCGGGTTTACCCGCGAAGCGCCGCGCGGGCGGCGCTCGCTCTCACAGGCGCTGCATATCTTCTGACAAACACCTGCCAGCCCTGATGCGATCTCTGTGTGTGTGTGGCTTGCCGGCGATGGGCGGCAAAGCCGCCCCGGCGATATCAGCCGCGCTCAGGCTGGAAGCGCACCACAAAGCCCTTCAGGCTGTTCTGGCGGTTGACCGCATCGCGCACGCGCTCGGCCTCGGCGCGCTCGATCAATGGCCCCACATACACCCGGTTCATGCCGCCGGCCGAACGGATATAGGCGTTGTGACCCTGGCTACGCAAGGTTTGCTGCAGCTTCTCGGCACCGGCGCGGTTGGACAGGCTGGCCAGCTGGATCGACCAGCTGACCGGCAGCCCGTTGACGTCGATCTTCGATGGCGCAGCCTGGGCCGGCGTCGCTGCAGGTTTGGTTTCGACCTTGGCCGCCGGTGCGGCGGCCTGCGGCTTGGCCGGCTGGGCCTGTGCCTGGGTCTGTGGCGAGGCCGTGATCGGCTGGCTGGGCGTGCTGGCAGGGGCAGTCGACTCGTCGACCACCACCGGCGCCGACTGCGGTGCTTCAGGAACTTCCTGCGGCTGCGGCACGGTCACCGGGTCTACCTTCACTTCCGGCAGGCTGGGCATGGCAGGTGCCTGCGGGGCTTCGACGCGCACCTGGCGCATCTCGTCCTCGCGGGTGAACAGCATCGGCAGGAAGATCACCGCCAGTGCCACCAGCACCAGCGCACCGACCATGCGCTGTTTCATCCCTTTATCCAGCACTGCCATCTACTCAACCCTCCTGGGCATGCCGCTCCAGCCACGCCAGGGCCTGGGCGACACAGAAAAACGAACCGAACAGCACGATCTGGTCATCTGCCGTTGCCTGCGCGCATTGCCCTTCGAGGGCCGCGTCGACTCCGGCATAAGACTTCACCGCCGCGCCAAGGTTCGTCAAGGCGTCGGCCAACTCGGCAGCCGGCCGGCTGCGCGGGGTGTCCAGCGGGGCCACGGCCCAGTCATCGATCAGCCCGTGCAGCGGCGCGACCACGCCTGCCAGGTCCTTGTCGGCGAGCAGGCCGAATACCGCCAGCCGGCGCCCCTTCAGCGGCCGGCTCGCCAGGCGCCGGGCCAGGTACTGCGCCGCATGCGGGTTGTGCCCGACATCCAGCAGCAGCTCCACCGGCCGGCCCTGCCAGACCAGCTGGCGACGGTCTAGACGCCCGGTAATCCGGGTATCCAGCAACGCCTGGCGCACCTGCGCGGCATCCCACGGCAGGCCCATCAACAGGTACGCCTGCAGGGCCAGCGCGGCGTTTTCCATCGGCAGGTCGAGCAACGGCAGGCCGTTCAGCTCAACGGGCGCGCCATCGGCTGCAGTGCCACGCCAGTTCCAGCCGTTTTCGGTGCTTGCCAGGTCAAAGTCACGGCCGCGCAGGAACAATGGCGCTGCCAGTTCGGCGGCTTTGTCCAGCAGCGGTTGTGGCGGGTCGAGATCGCCGCACAGGGCCGGTTTGCCCGGGCGGAAGATACCGGCCTTTTCAAAGGCCACCTGCTCGCGGGTGTCGCCCAGGTAATCGACATGGTCAACGCCGATACTGGTCACCAGGGCCAGGTCGGCGTCCACCACGTTCACGGTGTCCAGGCGCCCGCCAAGACCCACTTCCAGCACCACGGCATCGAGCTGCGAATGGTGGAACAACCAGAACGCAGCCAGCGTGCCCATCTCGAAGTAGGTCAGGGAAATATCGCCCCGCGCCGCCTCCACGGCGGCGAAGGCTTCGCACAGGCGCTCATCGCTGGCCTCCAGGCCATCGATCAGCACCCGCTCGTTGTAGCGCAACAGGTGCGGCGAGCTGTACACGCCGACCTTGAGCCCCTGGGCGCGCAGCATCGAGGCCACGAAGGCGCAGGTCGAACCCTTGCCGTTGGTGCCGGTCACGGTCACCACGCGGGGCGCCAGCTTACCCAGCGCCAGCCGGGCAAGCACCTGCTGCGACCGCTCCAGGCCCATGTCGATGGCCGAGGGGTGCAACTGCTCGAGGTAGGCGAGCCATTCGCCCAGGGATCGTTGTTTCATCACGCGACGGCAGCCGCCTCACGCGCTTGCTCGGGGGTTTCCTGGCCAGTCATCTGCGCCAGCAGGCGAGCCAGGCGCGGGCGCAGTTCGCCACGGGAGATGATCAGGTCGATGGCGCCGTGCTCCAGCAGGAACTCGCTACGCTGGAAGCCTTCCGGCAGCTTTTCGCGTACGGTCTGTTCGATCACGCGCGGGCCGGCGAAGCCGATCAGCGCCTTCGGTTCGCCGACGATGACGTCGCCGAGCATGGCCAGGCTGGCGGACACACCGCCGTAGACCGGGTCGGTCAGCACCGAGATGAACGGAATGCCTTCTTCGCGCAGGCGCGCCAGCACCGCCGAGGTCTTGGCCATCTGCATCAGCGAGATCAGCGCCTCTTGCATGCGCGCACCGCCGGAAGCGGAGAAGCAGACCATTGGGCAACGGTGCTCCAGGGCGTAGTTGGCAGCGCGGACGAAGCGCTCACCGACGATGGCGCCCATGGAACCGCCCATGAACGAGAACTCGAAGGCACTGACCACGATCGGCATGCCCATCAGGGTACCGCTCATGGAGATCAACGCGTCTTTTTCGCCAGTCTGCTTCTGCGCGCCGGTCAGGCGATCCTTGTACTTCTTGCTATCGCGGAATTTCAGGCGGTCGACCGGCTCGAGGTCGGCGCCCAGTTCGGCACGGCCTTCGGCGTCGAGGAAGATGTCGATGCGCGCGCGTGCGCCGATGCGCATGTGATGGTTGCACTTGGGGCAGACATCGAGGGTTTTTTCCAGCTCCGGGCGATACAGCACGGCCTCGCAGGACGGGCACTTGTGCCACAGGCCTTCAGGCACCGAGCTCTTTTTCACCTCGGAACGCATGATCGAAGGGATCAGTTTGTCGACTAACCAGTTGCTCATGCTTTTTTTCTCCAGTATTGGCAGGCGGGGCCGTTATCGTCGGCCTGCCCTGCCCTTGAGCTCAAAATCTGTTACGAAACGATGATGGAGCGGCCGCCGGGGCTTCCAGCGCGCCACTCCACCGCTAATGCGTTGTGTTGCCGCCACCATGGGTGCGGCTGCCCGGCAGGGCTGCGAATGCTATGGACGATGGCGCGCAGCCAGCCGTCACATCTGCCATCACGCCTGCCTCACCGCCTGCATGAAGGCTTCGATCTTCGCGGCGTCCTTGATGCCCTTGGCCTGCTCGACCCCACCGCTGACATCCACCGCATAGGGCCGTACCTGGGCGATGGCCTGGCCGACATTGGCCGCCGAAAGCCCACCGGCAAGAATGATCGGTTTGCTCAGCCGCGCCGGTACCAGGGACCAGTCGAACGCCTCGCCGGTTCCTCCAGGCACACCCGCCACATAGGTATCGAGCAGAATGCCGCGAGCGCCGGCATAGCGCTGGCAGGCTGCCTCGAGGTCATCGCCCGGGCGCACCCGCAGGGCTTTGATCCAGGGGCGGTGGTAGCCCTCGCAGTCCTCCGGGGCTTCATCGCCGTGGAACTGTAGCAGGTCCAGTGGAACCACTTCGAGGATCTCGTTCAATTCGCACCGCGAGGCATTGACGAACAGCCCTACCGTGGTCACGAACGGCGGCAGTTCAGCAATGATTGCCCGCGCCTGGCGCACGTCCACTGCGCGTGGGCTTTTGGCATAAAAGACGAAACCGATGGCATCGGCCCCGGCCTCGACAGCAGCCAACGCGTCTTCGATGCGGGTAATCCCGCAGATCTTGCTGCGAACATAGCTCATGAAACGCGAACCCTGATGATAACGGTCAAAGGCCGGATGTTAGCAAATGGCTTTTCGCCCGTCAGTCCGCCAACCCTTCATAACCGCTTAAAAAGTGTGGGCCAATGTAACGCCTGGGCAGGGTGAACGTGTCGGGGTACTCCACCTGCACCAAGTACAGCCCATAGGGATGGGCGGTTACCCCGCCTTCGCGGCGGTCACGCCCTTCCAGCACCTCACGCGCCCAGCTCACCGGGCGTTCGCCGCTACCGATGGCCATCAACACGCCGGCAATGTTGCGCACCATGTGGTGCAGGAAGGCGGTGGCGCGCACGTCCAGCACGATCATCTGGCCATGGCGGGTAACCCGCAGGTGGTAGATATGCTTGATCGGCGACTTGGCCTGGCACTGGCTGGCGCGGAAGGCGCTGAAATCGTGGGTGCCGAGCAGCGACTGTGCCGCCTGGGCCATACGCTCGACGTCGAGCGGGCGGTGGTTCCAGGTCACCTCCTCGGCCAGGTGCGCCGGGCGGATCGGGTCGTTGTAGATGACATAGCGGTAGCGCCGGGCGCATGCCTTGAAGCGGGCATGGAAATCAGCCGGCATCGGCTGCGACCAGACCACACTGATGTCGTGCGGCAGGTTGAAGTTGGTGCCCATGGTCCAGGCACGTTCGTCGCGCACGGCACGGGTGTCGAAATGCACAACCTGCCCACAGCCATGAACACCGGCATCGGTGCGGCCGGCGCAAACCACGGCGATCGGCTCGTTGGCGACCTTGGACAGCGCTTGCTCCAAGGCCTGCTGGACACTGGGCACGCCGCTGGCCTGGCGCTGCCAGCCGCGGTAGCGTGCGCCCTTGTATTCCACGCCCAGGGCGATGCGGGAGTAGCCTTCGGCCGCAGATTCGGTGGCGGCGGTGTCGATGATGTCCAAGAGCATGAAACCTGTGGGGTGTACGAAATGGCGGGGATTATAACGACAACGGCAGCCGCGTAGGGCTGCCGTTGCTTGTCCACTGTAACCGATGGCCGCCTCGCCGGCGTCAGACCAACCGGGACAGCATGTCCTTGGCTTCCTGGCGCTGAGTGTCGTCGCCGTCCTTGACCACTTCGTCGAGGATATCGCGTGCGCCCTGGCTGTCGCCCATGTCGATATAGGCGCGAGCCAGGTCCAGCTTGGTGGCCACTTCATCACTGCCGGAGAAGAAGTCGAAGTCGAGATCGTCCAGCGGCTCCGGCTCTGGCTGCGCGGCTGCATCTTCGCTGGTGAAGTGCGGTTCCAGCGAGGGCGCCTCCAGGCTCTGCGACAGCTTGTCCAGCTCGGCGTTCACGTCATCGAGTTCCGAGGCAAAGCTTTTGTCTGCCGGCGAGTCGTCTTCCAGCGACAGTGACAAGTCGAAGTCCGAGGGCAGATCGAACTCGGAGACCGGATCGAACTCTGGCACGCTGTCGAAGGCCGCCAGCTCGGCAGCCACATCGCCCGCGGCGGTGTCGGCTGCTGGCGCAGCAGCGGGGGTGACGGGTTCGGTGACATCGAGGTCGAAATCCGACAGGTCGACCGCGGGTTGCGGCTCGGCCTGGGCCAGCATGGCTTCGAAATCCGCATCGGCGTCGGCTTGCAGGTCCCCATCCAGGGCGAACGGCTGTTCTTCTGGTGGCGCACCTGGCTGCACCGGCTCGTCCAGCACCGGCTCGGCGATCACCAGCTCATCAGGCACTGGCGCCTGCGCCGCGGGCTCGTCGAGCATCGCCGCGGCCAGCGGATCGTCCTCGGGCAGGTCTTCCCCAAGGCTCAGGTCAAAGGCATGGTCCAGGTCCGGCTCGCCCAGCCCCTGATCCTCCAGGCCGGCGACGTCCAGGATAGGCACTTCATCGAGAGGGTCCAGCCCGGCATCAGGTTCAGCGCCAACCTCCGGCTCAGCCACTGCCTGCGGTTCGAGCTCTGGCACCTGCTCAGGCACCCCATCGGCAACCACCGGCGCCGCGGCGTCATCGTGCAACAACTCCTGCACGTACTGCTCGTCCATTTCGGCAGCCAAAGCTGCCGCGCCCAGGCCGGCAGCTGCCAGGCCCAGCATGGCTGGGTAGCGTTCTTTCAACTCGGCCACAGCGGCGCCATTGTGCTCGCCGGCTTGCAGCTGGCGCTCCTGTTCGGCGAAGGCCGTCTGATCACCCTGGCGGGCATACACGTCCATCAGCTTCAGGCGCAGGTCATCACGGGCCGGGGCAGCGGCCACGGCAGGCTCGAGCAGATCGGCGGCACGGTTCAGGCGCCCCTCGGCCAGGCACTGGTCGACCTCCGCCAGCAGCGCGGCGTGAGGGTCTGCCGGTGGCTCTGCGGCAGACGGTTCGGCCACTTTTTCCGCAGCCACGGCAGCGGCGGCCGATGCGGCGACCACTGCAGGCGACAAGGTGACGCTCGGCTCGGCCACTTCGACGCCGTCGAAGCTTTCGGTGTCGGTGTCGAAACCGGTGCCCTGCTCTTCTTCCAGCGCCCGCGCCATGCGCAGGTGCTTTTCCGCCTCTTGTTGAGCCTTGCGCTTGCGCGCCAGCAGCCACAACAGCAGTGCCAGGACAAGAATGGCAGACCCGGCGATCAGCCACAGCAGCCAAGGGTTACCGAGAATCTGCTCGAGCGCGCCGTTCGCCTGGCTGGCCGGCGCCGGGGCAAGCTCTGCCGCCGGCTTGCTGGCAGGTGCAGCCTGGGTAGGGGCTGGCTCGCCGCTCGCCTCGGCACCTGCCGCAGGCGCTGACGCGGCTTGCGGCGTGGGCGCCGAGGCGACGCCTGCCGGGGACGGCGTGGCGGCACCTTGCGCCTGAAGACGCGCCAACTGGTCGTTCTTCAGGTCGATCAGACGCTGCAGCTTGTCCAGCTGGCTCTGCAGGTCACTCATGCGGCTCTTGAGTTCGTCGTTGTCGCGGCGGCTGGTATCGAGACTTTCCTGCGCCACCGCCAGCTTGTCGCTTAGCGCTTTGGCCTGGTCGGCCCCCGCCTGGTTGCCCGGGCTGACCAGGCGCAGGTTGTCGCCCTGGGCAACACGCGCCGGGGCGGCGTCGGCGGCACCACGGCGAGTGGCGTCCAGCTGACGGGCCCGCGGGCCCAACCGACGGCCCTCACGCCAGGCCGCGTACTGCTCGGCCACCTCACGGTTGGCCTCGGCCTGGGCGATGCTCTGAACCTGCTGCTGGTCGGGCAGGCGCAGCACCTGGCCAACCTTCAGCTGGTTGATGTTATTGCCGATGAAGGCATCCGGGTTCAAGGCCTGGATGGCGATCATGGTCTGCTGGATCGAACCGCCCTGGGTGTTGCGAGCGGCAATTTGCCACAACGTGTCGCGACGCTGGGTGGTGTAGCTGCTGCTGGCAGCGGTACTGGCCGGGTTGAGATTGCCAGCAGCCGGTTTGTCGCTCTGGGCCTGGGCCTGGTCGAGCAACACGCTGTAGTCACGCAGCAGGCGGCCCTGCGGCCACATCACCTGGACCAGGAACTTGACCACGGGCCCAGGCAGCGGCTGGCTGGAGGTCACCCGCAGCACGCTTTTGCCGTTGGGGTTGATGACCGGCGTGAAGGTGAGGTCTTCGAGGTAGGCCGCGAATGGCACCCCGGCCTTGCTGAACTCTTGCGCAGGCGCCAGGCTGGGTGCCACTTCGGCGGCCTTGAGGTCGCGCACGTCGAGCAATTCGATCTCGGCGTCCAGCGGCTGATTCAGTGCCGACTTCAGGGTCAGCTCCCCCAGGCCCAGCGCATTCGCCATGCCAGATGACAGCGCTGAAGCTGCAGCCATGGCCAGAACCAGTTTGCGAATTCGAAGCATGACCTCTTCCCTTGTATGAATCGTCCCGAAACCTGCATGCGGAGCAGGACAAAAGTGCTCGCCAGTATCTTTTACAGCCTGTGTTTAATCAACAATTGCGCCACTTGCACAGCGTTGAGCGCGGCACCTTTGCGCACGTTGTCGGTGGTCAGCCAGAGGTTGAGCTGCTGCTGTTCATCAATACCGTGCCGTACACGACCAACATAGACCACGTCTTGCCCGACTGCGTCACCAACCGGGGTTGGATAGTCATCATTTTCCACCCGTTCGATACTGTCGGCAGCCTCCAGGGCCTGGTTGACCGCGGCCAGATCGACCGGGTGACGGCTTTGCACGGCCACACTGAAGCTATCGCCGAAAAACACCGGTACTTGAATGCAGCTCACGGAAATCTTCAGCTCAGGCAGGCCCAGCAGCACACGCAGCTCGTTGACCAGGCGGCGCTCCAGCGCGCTATGGCCCTGATCGTCGGCGGCACCGACCTGGGCCAACAGGTTGAACGCCACCTGTCGGTCGAAGAAGCGTGGCTCCAGCGGCCGGGCATTGAGCAGTTCGGCAGTTTGCCTGGCCAGTTCGCTGACGCCCTCGCGGCCTTGTGCCGAAACGGCCAGTGCGGCCATCACCTGGATACGCTCGATTTCCAGCAGGCCCTTGAGCGGCGCCAGGGCGACGGCCAAGGCGACAGCGGCCGAGCACGGGCTGATAATTCGCGCGGGCAGCGCCAGGCCGGCGATGCGCTCGGCGTTGGCCTCGGGCACCAGCGCCAGGGCGTCGTCCAGGCCACCGGACAGGTCGATCACCGTGCAACCGGCTTGCAGCGCCTTGCCGGCAAAGCTGCGGCTGACCGCAGCGCCAGTGGCGAAGAACGCCAGCTTGACCTGGCCGAAGTCGAAGCTGTCGACTTCGCGAACCTTCAGTTTCTTGCCGGCGAACATCACGCTGCTGCCGGCAGACTCCATACTGGCCAGCAGGTGCAGGGTTGCCACGGGGAAATCCAGTTCTTCGAGGATCTGTACCAAGGCTTCACCGACGCTGCCGGTGGCGCCGACGACGGCGATGTCCAATGGGTGTGTCATGGTAGGGATCCTCTTGCAGAAAACGGCGGGGGCGGCACTTTACTCGGATTGCAGGGTTTTGTCTGTGACGGCTTCAGCTTGGTTGGGCCAGCTGCGGTAGCAGACTGCTTGACGGGCCAGCGGTGGTTCGCGGAGGCTGCAGCAGCTGGCGCCAAACAAAAAACCCGTGCTGTTGCCAGCACGGGTTTTCGGACGAACCAGAACGATCAACGCTCCAGCAGAATCCGCAGCATGCGGCGCAGCGGCTCGGCAGCGCCCCACAGCAGCTGGTCACCCACGGTGAATGCGCCCAGGTACTGCGAGCCCATGTTCAGCTTGCGCAGGCGGCCAACCGGAATGTTCAGGGTGCCGGTGACCTTGGTCGGCGACAACTCCTGCATGCTGATTTCACGCTGGTTAGGCACCAGTTTCACCCAAGGGTTGTGCTGGCTGATCATGCCTTCGATATCGGCAATCGGCACATCCTTGTTCAGCTTGATGGTCAACGCCTGGCTGTGGCAACGCATGGCGCCGATGCGCACGCAGATACCATCGACCGGGATCGGGCTCTTGAAGCGGCCGAGGATCTTGTTGGTTTCGGCCTGGGCCTTCCACTCTTCACGGCTTTGGCCGTTCGGCAGTTCCTTGTCGATCCATGGGATCAGGCTGCCAGCCAGCGGTACGCCGAAGTTCTCGGTCGGGAACGCTTCGCTGCGCATGGCCTCGGCGACCTTGCGGTCAATGTCGAGAATGGCGCTGGCCGGGTTGGCCAGGTCGTCGGCGACGGCCGCGTGGGTAGCGCCCATCTGCTTGATCAGCTCACGCATGTTCTGTGCGCCAGCGCCCGAGGCTGCCTGGTAGGTCATGGCGCTCATCCACTCGACCAGGCCAGCTTCGAACAGGCCACCCAGGCCCATCAGCATCAGGCTGACAGTGCAGTTGCCGCCGATGTAGTTCTTGGTACCGGCGTCCAGTTGCTGGTCGATGACCTTGCGGTTGACCGGGTCGAGGATGATGACCGCGTCATCCTGCATGCGCAGGGACGAGGCGGCGTCGATCCAGTAACCCTGCCAGCCGGCTTCGCGCAGCTTGGGGAAGACCTCGTTGGTGTAGTCGCCGCCCTGGCAGGTCAGGATAACGTCGAGGGTCTTGAGTTCTTCAATCGAATAAGCGTCCTTGAGCGGCGCTGTATCCTTGCCCACGTTCGGGCCTTGGCCACCCACGTTGGAGGTGGTGAAGAACACCGGCTCGATAAGGTCGAAGTCCTGCTCCTCCAGCATCCGCTGCATGAGCACGGAACCGACCATACCGCGCCAACCGATCAGACCTACACGTTTCATCGCAACTACACCTTTGCTAAAAGTGGGCCGCCACCAGGAATGTGGGGTGGCGGGCCAGAGAGATTACAGATTCCGCAGGGCTGCGACTACTGCGTCGCCCATTTCCTGCGTACCAACTTTGGTGCAGCCTTCCGAGAAGATGTCGCCAGTGCGCAGCCCCTGGTCCAGAACCAGGCTCACGGCCTTCTCGATCGCCTCGGCGGCGGCCGACTGATTGAAGCTGTAACGCAGCATCATCGACACCGACAGAATGGTCGCCAGTGGGTTGGCGATACCCAGGCCGGCGATGTCCGGGGCCGAGCCGTGGCAAGGCTCGTACATGCCCTTGTTGTCGGCATCCAGCGACGCCGAAGGCAGCATGCCGATGGACCCGGTCAGCATGGAAGCTTCATCCGACAGAATGTCACCAAACATGTTGTCGGTCACCATCACGTCGAACTGCTTGGGGGCGCGCACCAGTTGCATGGCGGCGTTGTCGACGTACATGTGGCTCAGTTCCACATCCGGGTAGTCCTTGGCCACGTCTTCGACCACTTCGCGCCACAGCTGGCTGGAAGCGAGCACGTTGGCCTTGTCCACCGAGCACAGTTTCTTGCCGCGCACGCGGGCCATGTCGAAACCGACACGGGCAATGCGGCGCACTTCGCTTTCGCTGTACGGCAGGGTGTCGTAGGCCTGGCGCTCGCCACCTTCCAGTTCACGCTGGCCGCGTGGGGCACCGAAGTAGATACCGCCGGTCAGCTCACGAACGATGAGAATGTCCAGGCCGGAAACGATCTCGGGCTTGAGCGAAGACGCGTCGGCCAGTTGCGGGTAGAGGATGGCCGGGCGCAGGTTGGCGAACAGGCCCAGTTGCGAACGGATTTTCAGCAGGCCGCGCTCCGGGCGGATATCACGCTCGATCTTGTCCCACTTCGGCCCGCCCACCGCGCCCAGCAAGACCGCGTCGGCCTTGCGCGCACGCTCCAGGGTTTCGTCGGCCAGGGGCACGCCGTGCTTGTCGATGGCAGCGCCACCGATCACATCGTGGGCCAGGCTGAAACCGAGCTGGAACTTGTCGTTGGCCAGCTCCAGCACCTTGACCGCTTCGGCCATGATTTCCGGCCCGATACCGTCACCTGGGAGAATCAGAATCTGCTTGCTCATGCTTTCCTCTATCCATTCACACGGCGCGGCCAAGCGGGCCCCACCGAAAAAAACTTATCGCTCTGCCCACAGCACCAGTACATCGCTGCTGAACGAGCCATCGCTGTCGATCTGATAATACTGCCGTACTTCTTCGCCCATGGCTTGCTGCAATTGGCGGATAGCCACGCGCATCGGCTCGGGGGTACGCATGCGCTCGACCCAGCTGGAAAACTCCAGGCGCAGCGGCTGGCGGGTGTGGCTGCGCACGTGCAAACCGGCTTCGCTGACCTGGCGCTGCCATTCGGCGGCGGAATAATCGCGCACGTGGCTGGTGTCGCGCAGCACTTCGACCGTTTGCAGGTAGGTGTCGAGCAGCGGGCTGCCCGGTGACATCACATCGATGAACGCCGCCACGCCGCCTGGCTTGAGCACCCGGCGCACTTCGCGCAAGGCCAGGCCCAGGTCGCTCCAGTGGTGGGCCGAGTAGCGGCTGAAAACGAAGTCGAACGATGCATCGGCGAACGGCAGGCGTTCGGCCGCGCCGCGTTCGGTGATGATATTGCCCAGGCCGCGCTCGGCAGCGGCGCTGGCGACCACATCGAGCATGGCCTGCGACAGGTCGTAGGCGACCACTTCGGCGACCAGCGGCGCAACGTGGAAGCTGACATGCCCGGCACCGCAGCCCAGGTCCAGCACACGGGCGGCGCCCTGCCCTGCCAGTTCGGCCTGGAGCAAGGCAAATTCACTGCCCTGGGCGTGTACGGCGCTGCTGAGGTAGGCACTGGCTTGTTCGCCGAACTGGCGTTGGACCACGTCGGTGTGTTGGCTGCTGGTCATGTCTCGATCCTTTTGGTTCTGGGTTGGCTCTACGGGCGCTATCGCCGGCAAGCCAGCGCCCACAGGAGCACCACAGTCTGAAAGTTGTGGGAACCCTGTGGGCGCTGGCTTGCCGGCGATGAGGCCAGCGAACCCGGCTACATCATTCAGGCATCCCGGAACAGCCAAGGCTGCGCAGCACGGTGCTTGCCTTCGAAGGCCTTGATCGCATCGCTGTCCTGCAGGGTCAGGCCGATATCGTCCAGGCCGTTGAGCAGGCAGTGCTTGCGGAAGGCATCGATCTCGAAGTGCAGCACCTTGCCGTCTGGGCGGGTCACCGCCTGGGCCTGCAAGTCGATGGTCAGCTGGTAGCCCGGGTTGGCTTCCACCTGCTTGAACAACTCGTCCACTTCCTCATCACTGAGGATGATTGGCAGCAAGCCGTTCTTGAAGCTGTTGTTGAAGAAGATGTCAGCGAAGCTCGGCGCAATGATGCTGCGGAAGCCATACTCGTCCAGCGCCCAGGGGGCGTGCTCGCGGCTGGAGCCGCAACCGAAGTTTTCCCGCGCCAGCAACACACTGGCACCCTGGTAGCGTGGATAGTTGAGCACGAACTCCTGGTTGACCGGGCGCTTGCTGTTGTCCTGGTAAGGCTGGCCCACGTCCAGGTAACGCCACTCGTCGAACAGGTTCGGACCAAAGCCGGTGCGCTTGATCGACTTGAGGAACTGCTTGGGGATGATCTGGTCGGTGTCGACGTTGGCACGGTCCAACGGCGCGACGAGGCCAGTGTGCTGGGTAAAGGCTTTCATGCTGCGCTCCCTTGGATCAACTCGCGAACATCGATGAAATGACCGGCTACCGCGGCAGCGGCGGCCATGGCCGGGCTGACCAGGTGGGTACGCCCACCGGCACCCTGACGGCCTTCGAAGTTGCGGTTGGAGGTGGACGCGCAATGCTCGCCGCTCTCCAGGCGGTCCGGGTTCATCGCCAGGCACATCGAGCAGCCTGGTTCACGCCATTCGAAACCGGCTTCGAGGAAGATCTTGTCCAGGCCTTCACGTTCGGCCTGCGCTTTGACCAGGCCCGAACCCGGCACGACGATGGCTTGCTTGACGCTGGCGGCCACCTTGCGGCCCTTGGCGATTTCCGCCGCCGCGCGCAGGTCTTCGATGCGCGAGTTGGTGCACGAGCCGATGAATACGCGGTCCAGCTTGATGTCGGTGATGGCCTGGTTGGCCGTCAGCCCCATGTACTTCAAGGCACGCTCGATCGAGCCACGCTTGACCAGGTCGGCTTCGGCGGCCGGGTCCGGTACGCGCTGGTCGACGGCCAGGACCATCTCGGGCGAAGTGCCCCAGCTGACTTGCGGCTTGATCTGGCTGGCATCCAGCTCGACCACGGTGTCGAACACCGCATCGTCATCCGACACCAGGTCTTTCCACGCCTCGACCGCCTGCTTCCACTGCTCGCCCTTCGGCGCGTAGGGGCGCCCTTCGACGTAGGCAACGGTAGTGGCGTCGGTGGCCACCAGGCCCACGCGGGCACCGGCTTCGATGGACATGTTGCAGATGGTCATGCGGCCTTCCATCGACAGCGCACGAATGGCGCTGCCGGCGAATTCCATGGCGTGGCCGTTGCCACCGGCGGTGCCGATCTTGCCGATCACGGCCAGGACGATGTCCTTGGCGGTGACGCCGGCCGGCAGCTCGCCTTCCACCCGGACCAGCATGTTCTTCATTTTCTTGGCGACCAGGCACTGGGTGGCGAGCACGTGCTCGACCTCGGAGGTGCCGATACCGTGGGCAAGGGCCCCGAACGCGCCGTGGGTCGAGGTGTGCGAGTCGCCGCAGACCACGGTCATGCCCGGCAAGGTGGCGCCTTGCTCCGGGCTGATGACGTGGACGATGCCCTGGCGCTCGTCGTTCATCTTGAATTCGACGATGCCGTATTCGTCGCAGTTCTCGTCGAGGGTCTGCACCTGCAGGCGCGACACCTGGTCGACGATGGCCTCGATACCGCCCTTGCGCTCTGGCGTGGTTGGCACGTTGTGGTCCGGCGTCGCGATGTTGGCGTCGATGCGCCACGGTTTGCGGTTGGCCAGGCGCAGGCCTTCGAAGGCCTGGGGCGATGTCACTTCGTGGATGATGTGGCGATCGATGTAGATCAGGGACGAGCCGTCATCACGGCGCTTGACCTCATGGGCTTCCCAGAGTTTGTCGTAGAGCGTTTTGCCAGCCATCAGACTGTTCCTCATCAGCGTCTTTCTGTGCCAAAAACCCCTTGGCTTGTATGGACGATGCTATGGGGTTAGATTGAATAACTCAAATTCATAATTTTTATGCTTTGGATAGCCAAAAGGAATACCAAACCATGGACCTGGCCAACCTTAGTGCCTTTATCGCTATTGCGGAAAGCGGCAGCTTTTCCGGGGCAGCGGAACGCCTGTTCCTGACCCAGCCCGCCATCAGCAAGCGCATCGCGGGCCTGGAGCAGCAGCTGGACGTACGCCTGTTCGACCGTTTGGGGCGCGAAGTGACGCTGACCGAGGCCGGGCGGGCACTGCTGCCCCGCGCTTACCAGATCCTTAACGTCCTTGATGATACCCGACGGGCGCTGACCAACCTGAACGGGGCAGTGAGTGGTCGGCTGACCCTGGCCACCAGCCACCATATCGGTCTACACCGCCTGCCCCCGCTTTTACGGGCGTTCACCCGCGAATACCCAGCGGTAGCACTGGATATTCAGTTCATGGATTCAGAACAGGCCTACGACGAAATTCTTCATGGCCGCGCCGAAATTGCCGTGATCACCCTGGCGCCCGAACCGCACCACCTGGTCAAGGCGGTACCGGTATGGGACGACGCCCTGGATTTCGTCGCCGCGCCCGAGCACCCGCTGGCCAACAACCAGGCAGTGAGCCTGGCCGATGTCGCCCGCCACCCGGCGGTGTTCCCCGGTGGCAACACGTTTACCCACCATATCGTCCAGCGCCTGTTCGAAAGCCAGGGCCTGACGCCGAACATCGCCATGAGCACCAACTACCTGGAAACCATCAAGATGATGGTATCGATCGGCCTGGCCTGGAGCGTGCTGCCGCGCACCATGCTCGATGAACAGGTTGCACCCATCGCCTTGCCCGGCATACAGCTGTCGCGCCAGCTAGGCTACATTTTGCACACGGAGCGTACGCTGTCGAACGCGGCCAGGGCGTTCATGGCGTTGCTCGACAGCCACGCGGGGTCCGCCTGACCGGCCGTCAGCCCGGCATTTCCAACTCCAAGGACGCGTCTTACGCCAAAGGTCTGGTACCGATGCCCAAAACAGTGAACCGCTTTTTGCGCCTGCCGCGAATACCTGCGGCCGACCCGCAGGAATCCGAGCAGGCCTGGCAGAACGCCCCACAATTGCTGGCCGCGCTCAACGGCGCACGCCTGGGTGCCTGGCTATGGGATATCGAAAGCGGCCGTGTCAGCTGGTCACGCGGTACCCAGGCGCTGTTCGGCTTCGACCCCCAGCGCCCGCTGCCCGCCGATGCCGATTACCTCGACCTGCTGCCCGAAGAGGACCGTGCCCGTACCCGCCAGGTGTTCCAGGCGATTTTCAACGGCGAGCCGGTGGAGCGCGCCATGCGCCACCGCATCCGCTGGCCGGACGGCAGCCTGCACTGGCTGGAGATCAACGGCAGCCTGACCCACGACCAGCATGGCCGGCCACAGATGATCGGGGTGGTGCGTGAAATCACCCGCCAGCGCGAGCGGGAAGCGGCATTGATCAACTCGGAAAAGCGCTTCGCCACGCTGTTCCACCTCAGCCCCAACGCCATTTTGCTCTCCCGCCGCCACGACGGCATGATCTTCGAGGTCAACCAGCATTTCGAAGACATGTTCGGCTGGCCTGGCAGCCAGGTCATCGGCAAGACCAGCCTGGAGCTGGGCCTGTGGGTCAACCCCGAGCAGCGTCAGCAGGTGATCGAGTCGACCCGCGCCAACGGCGACCCGCAGATCATGGAGGTCCAGTTCCGGGCCATCAGCGGCAAGGTGCACGACGGCATTCTCTGCACCCAGGGCATCGAACTGGAAGGCGTGACGTTCCTGATCAGCACCTTCGTCGACACCAGCGAGCGCAAGCGCGCCGAGCAGGCCCTGAAAGACAGCCAGGAGCGCCTGGACCTGGCCCTGGACTCGGCGCAGCTGGGCACCTGGGACTGGCACATTCCCAGCGGCATGCTCTATGGCTCGGCCCGCGCCGCGCAGTTGCACGGCCTGCCGCCGATTCCTTTCCACGAGTCGTTCGACGCCTTCTTCGAGGGTGTACCGGAACAAGAGCGCAACTCGATGCGCCAGGCCTACCGAAGCCTGCGCGAAGGCCCTGCCGGCAACTACCAGATCACCTACCGGGTGCAGCTGGAAAACGGCGTTTCGCGCTACATCGAGAGCCGCGCCCGGCTTTACCGGGACGACCAGGGCAACCCGCTGCGCATGGCCGGCACGTTGCTCGACATTACCGACCAGGTCGAACGCGAGCAGCGCCTGAGCGCCTCCGAGGAGAAGTTCGCCAGCCTGTTCCAGGTCAGCCCCGACCCCATCTGCGTTACCCGCCAGGACACTGGCCAGTTCATCGAGATCAACCCGGCCTTCACCCAGAACTTCGGCTGGAGCAGCGAGCAAGTGCTTGGCCGCACTGCCGAGGAGATCGGCTTGTGGGCCGAATCCATCGAGCGTGCGCAACGCATCGAACGGGTAATTCGCGAACAGGCGCTGAGCAATGTCGCCGTGGTCGTCAACCACCGCAGTGGGGCGCCCCTGACGTGCGTGATCTCCAGCCGCCTGATTACTGTCGACGACCAGCCCTGCAGCGTGACCACCCTGCGCGACATCACCCAACAGCAACGCGCCGAAGCGGCCCTGAAATCCAGCGAGGAAAAGTTCGCCAAGGCCTTCCACTCCAGCCCTGACGCCATCACCATCACCGAATGCAACAGTGGCCGTTACCTGGAAGTCAACGATGGCTTCTGCCGCCTGACCGGCTATAGCGCTGCGGAAGTGGTGGGCCAGACGGTGTACGAAATCGGCATCTGGGCCGATGACAAGCAACGCGGCGCCTTGCTCGCCGAACTGCGCGAGCGCGGCCGGGTTCATCACCGCGAGATGCTCGGGCGCAACAAGCGCGGCGATATCCTGACCGTGGAGGTGTCGGTCGAGCGGATCACCCTCAATGAAGTGGACTGCCTGTTGCTGACCGCCCGCGACGTCAGCCAGCTGAAGAACGCCCAGGCGCAGATCCGGCACCTGGCCTACCACGACCCGCTGACCAACCTGCCCAACCGCGCCCTGCTGATGGACCGCCTCAGCCAGCAGATCGCCCTGCTCAAGCGCCACAACCTGCGCGGCGCGCTGCTGTTCCTCGACCTTGACCACTTCAAGCACATCAACGACTCGTTGGGCCACCCGGTGGGCGACGCGGTGCTGAAGATCATTACCGCGCGCCTGGAAGCCAGCGTGCGCCTGGAAGACACCGTGGCGCGCCTGGGCGGCGACGAGTTCGTGGTGCTGCTCAGTGGTCTGGAAGGCAGCCGAGAATTGGTGGAAGCACAAGTGCGCGAACTGGCCGACACCCTGCGCGAGCTGCTGGCCGAGCCCATGTCGCTGGATGGGCAGCGCCTGCAGGTCACGCCAAGCATCGGCGTGGCGCTGATCCCCGACCATGGTGCCACCCCGGCCGACCTGCTCAAACGCGCCGATATCGCCCTGTACAGGGCCAAGGATTCCGGTCGCAACACTACCCAGCTGTTTCACACCACCATGCAAAAGGCCGCCAGCGAACGCCTGCGCATGGAGAACGACCTGCGCCTGGCCCTGGCCCGCGGCGAACTGGCGTTGCACTTCCAACCGCAGGTGGATGCCCGTGACAACCGCATCGTCGGTGCCGAGGTGCTGCTGCGCTGGCACCACCCGCAACTTGGCCAGCAGCCACCCGCGCAGTTCATCCAGGTACTGGAGGAAAGCGGGCTGATTCTGGAAGTGGGGAGCTGGATCCTGGACGAGGCCTGCGACGCCTGCGCGCGCATGCTGACGGACGGCCTGATCGACGCCGACGACTTCAGCCTGTGCGTGAACATCAGCCCGCGGCAGTTCCGCCAGGCCGACTTCGTGGGGCGGGTATTGCGCAGCCTCGACGACTACCGTCTGCCCCGCAAGATGCTGAAGCTGGAAATCACCGAGGGCATCGTCATCCAGAACCTGGAAGACACCATCAGCAAGATGCGCGAGCTCAAGCGCTATGGGGTGAGTTTCGCCATGGATGACTTCGGCACGGGCTACTCGTCGCTGACGTACCTGAAGCGCTTACCGGTCGATGCACTGAAGATCGACCAGAGCTTCGTGCGCGATGCGACGGTCGACCCGAACGATGCCGAGATCGTCCGTGCCATCGTCGCCATGGCCCGCAGCCTGGAACTGGCGGTGATTGCCGAAGGGGTCGAGCTCACAGAGCAGCTGGAGTTTCTGGAGCAGCTGGGGTGCTACCTGTACCAGGGCTACCTGCATAGCCGGCCGTTGCCGTTGGCGGAGTTCCGGCAGATGTTGCTGGAAGCACCGGCGGATTACTGACTGGAACCCCGGTGTGGCCGCTTTCGCAGGGCCAGGCAAAAAATGGCACCCGAAGGTCAATGCCAGCCAGTTAAGTAATTTGGGGCCGCTTTGCGACCCTTCGCGGGCACGCCCGCTCCCACATCTTGAATTCACCTGTGGGAGCGGGCGTGCCCGCGAAGGGCTGCAAAGCAGCCCCAGTAACGCAGGCATTAACCCAAAGATGCCCTTGTTTACAACGACCCCATCAATTCAGCGCTGGCTTGTCGCCGTTGATCGGTATGCGCTTGGCCTTGGCTTCTTCAGGCACGATGCGCAGCAGGTCGATGCTGAGCAGACCATTGGCCAGGCCGGCAGCCTTGACTTCAATGTGGTCGGCCAAGCGGAACGACAGCTTGAAGGCGCGCTGCGCGATACCCTGGTGCAGGTAGGTCACTTCAGCATCGCCATTGTCACGCTTGCCACCGATAACGGTCAGGACACCCTTTTCGACCTGTAGGTCGAGGTCCTGCTCCTGGAAACCGGCTGCGGCAACCACGATACGGTATTGGTCATCGCCATGCTTTTCCACGTTGTAGGGCGGGTAGCTGCTACCAGCCTCATTACGGGCCGCGGATTCGAACAGGTCATTGAAGCGGTCGAAGCCAACGGAATGACGGAACAGTGGAGCAAGAGAGAAAGCGGTAGTCATGGTCATAAACTCCTGAGTATCAGCAAGTAAGTCATTGCGCGACCCGAATTCGGCATCGCGTACTCAAGAGATAGGGCCGAGACAAAGGCTTTCAAGGGGGTAAATTGAAAAAATCTGCTGGGGGGAACGGGCCGACGGCCGTTCAGGCAACACAGGCCTCGGCCACCGCCTCACAGCCCAGCAACCGGCTGATCCGCGCACAGTCATCCTCGCGGCGCAACTCGGCAAACAGCAGCACCGCCTCCGGGTAGCTACGGGTCAGCATGGCCAGCCACTGCTTCAGTCGGCCAGGCGCATAACGCGGTGACAGCTTGGCCTGGGCCTGGCGCCAGAACTCGCGCAGCAGCGGCTGCAGGTTCTGCCAGCCCAGCGGCTGGTAATCACGCCCATCCCGCGCCGCGGCTATCTGCAGGCCAAGGTCAGGGCGCGAAACCAGCCCACGGCCAAGCATGATGTCCTCGGCACCACTGACTTCACGGCAACGCCGCCAGTCGTCCACGGTCCAGATCTCGCCATTGGCAAACACGGGCACCTTGACCACGTCCTGCACCCGCGCCACCCACTCCCAATGGGCGGGCGGCTTGTAGCCCTCGACCTTGGTCCGCGCATGCACCACGAGGTGCGCCGAGCCGCCGTCAGCCAGCGCCATGGCGCAATCCAGCGCGCCGGCCGGGCTATCGAAGCCCAGGCGCATCTTCGCGGTTACCGGGATATGCGCAGGCACCGCGCGGCGCACGGCATGCACGATAGCATGGAGCAACTCTGGCTCCTTGAGCAGCACGGCGCCACCGCGGGACTTGTTCACTGTCTTGGCCGGGCAGCCAAAGTTCAGGTCGATGACCGGCGCGCCCAGTTCACAGGCCAGTGCGGCGTTTTCCGCCAGGCATAGCGGGTCCGACCCCAGCAGTTGCACGCGCATGGGCACCCCGGCAGCCGTCAGCGCCCCCTGGCGCAGCTCGGGCGCCAGCTTGTGGAACGAAGCCGGCGGCAACAGGCGGTCGCACACCCGAATGAACTCGGTGACGCACCAGTCTATGCCGCCCACACGGGTCAGCACGTCGCGCAGGATGTTGTCGACCAGCCCCTCCATGGGGGCCAGAGCAATTTGCATGTCGGGGTCTCGGCGGAAAAAGGCGGCAGTCTAACAAAAAAACCCGGCGTTTCAGGCACCGATCAGCGCCGGCCCATAACCGTCGAGAAATTCTGCCGGCATGCGCCTGGGCTTGCCGCTCGAAAGCTCGATGCAGGCGAAGGTGGTCTGCGCTCGCAGCAGGGTCACACCGTCACGCGGGCGTTGGAGTTGGAAACGCCGGGTCATGCGCAGGCGCTGATCCCAGTCGATGATCCAGGTGGCCAGTTGCAATTCGTCGTCTTCGTAGGCGGCCGCCAGGTAATCGATTTCGTGGCGCACCACAGCCATTGCACGGTCCAACCGGCGATACGCGGCAAGGTCCAGGCCCAGGCGCTGGGAGTGACGCCAGGCACAGCGCTCCAGCCAGGTGACGTAGACGGCATTGTTGGCGTGGCCGAGGCCATCGATGTCCTCGCTGCCGACGCGCAGGTCGATGACGAAGGGTGTTGGCAGGTCCCAACTCATGTTCGCTTCCTTGGCGCAAAAGCCGATTTAGCAGCGGCGAGCGGGTCAATGTCCAGCGACATCGCCATGCTCCAGGGTCAATGCACCCTGCGCAGCCTGCAGAATGCGTTAGCCAGGCAAAAGCCATGGCCCTATTCCAGAGCAGGTATGACAGGGAAAACGGGGGAAGGGAAAAAACAAAAGGCTCATTCAATAATCGAATGAGCCTTCAAAGTCCCGCAAAACGCGGGTAAAAAAATTGGCGTCCCCTAGGGGACTCGAACCCCTGTTACCGCCGTGAAAGGGCGGTGTCCTAGGCCACTAGACGAAGGGGACATAACCTTCGCAAAGATTCATTTGCATGAACCCTGGCATAAATGGTGGAGCTAAGCGGGATCGAACCGCTGACCTCCTGCATGCCATGCAGGCGCTCTCCCAGCTGAGCTATAGCCCCGAAACAAAAGGCTCATCAATAATCGACGAGCCTTTTTAAGCCCTGCAAAACGCAGGAAAAGTGGCGTCCCCTAGGGGACTCGAACCCCTGTTACCGCCGTGAAAGGGCGGTGTCCTAGGCCACTAGACGAAGGGGACGTAACCTTCGCGAAGATTCACTCGCGTGAACCCTGGCAGAATTGGTGGAGCTAAGCGGGATCGAACCGCTGACCTCCTGCATGCCATGCAGGCGCTCTCCCAGCTGAGCTATAGCCCCGGATTTTTAGCCTCGCGGCCCAGCGACATCTACAACATCGCTTGTGCAAAACTGGCGTCCCCTAGGGGACTCGAACCCCTGTTACCGCCGTGAAAGGGCGGTGTCCTAGGCCACTAGACGAAGGGGACGAACCTTCTTACCTTCAAGACCCGGTTGCTGGACCCGGTCTTGCTTACCAGCCTGGGCTGTTAAGCGGAATTTGGTGGAGCTAAGCGGGATCGAACCGCTGACCTCCTGCATGCCATGCAGGCGCTCTCCCAGCTGAGCTATAGCCCCACAATGTCGCTTTGAACCGAACCGCTGGCTGGGTGCCTGGCGCTTCGTTTACGTTCATCGCTGTGGACGGGGCGCATATTAAGATCGGATTGCAGGGCTGTCAAACGAATTTTCAAAAATAACCAAAAATTTTTTCACAGATAACAATCACTTACCGCCCTGCCCCGGTTTTTGGGCTTCAGCTGGGCTTGTGGGAGCGGGCGTGCCCGCGAATGCGATCGTAGATCAAACACCGCATTCGCGGGCGCGCCCGCTCCCCACAGGTTAGGTGTAATACTGAATCAGGCGATGGAAGCCAGCAGCTTTTCCCACTCTTTGTTTTCCTTCTTCGACACACCACCCAGCAGGTCCAGGGCCTGGCGCAGGCGGTAGCGGGTCAGGTCCGGGCCAAGGATTTCCATGGCGTCCAGCACCGACACCGAGCTGGCCTGGCCGGTGATGGCCGCGAACATCAGCGGCATGGCATCGCGCAGCTTCAGCTCCAGCGCCTCGACCACAGCCTGGATACAGCCGGTGATACGCTCTTTTTCCCACTGGCGCAGGCTTTCGAGCTTCCACAGGATCAGCTGGATGACCTGGCGCACCTGGTCGGCCGACAACTTCTTGCTTTCGAACAGCTTGGCGTCCAGCTTCAACGCGCCTTCGAAGAAGAAACCGCCCAGCGGGGCGACCTGGCTGAAGGTTTCCACCCGGCCCTGCACATGCGGAGCGATCTTCATCATGTAATCGCTGTTGAACGCCCACTTCTGCAGGCGCGCCGCGAACTCCTCGACGGGCAGCTCGCGCAACCACTGGCCGTTGAGCCAGGACAGCTTCTCGATATCGAAGATCGGGCCGCCCAGCGAGATGCGCGACAGGTCGAAGTGCTCGACCATCTCGGCCAGCGAGAACTTCTCGCGCTCGTCCGGCATCGACCAGCCCATGCGGCCCAGGTAGTTGAGCATGGCTTCGGGCATGAAGCCCATGCGCTCGTAGAAGGTGACCGACGTCGGGTTCTTGCGCTTGGACAACTTGGACTTGTCGGGGTTACGCAGCAGCGGCATGTAGCACAGCTTGGGCTGCTCCCAGCCGAAATACTCGTACAGTTTGATCAGCTTGGGTGCCGATGGCAGCCATTCTTCGCCGCGCAGCACGTGGGTAATGCCCATCAGGTGGTCGTCCACCACGTTGGCCAGGAAGTACGTGGGCAGGCCGTCGTTCTTCATCAGCACCTGCATGTCCATGCGATCCCACGGGATTTCGACATCGCCACGCAGCATGTCCGGCACCACGCACACGCCTTCGCTGGGCACCTTCATGCGGATGACGTGCGGCTCGCCAGCGGCCAGGCGGCGCTGTACTTCCTCGTCGCTCAGCAGCAAGGCACGGCCGTCATAGCGCGGGGTTTCGCCGCGGGCTTGCTGTTCGGCGCGCATCTGTTCCAGCTCTTCGGCGGTGCAGAAGCAGTAGAAAGCGTGGCCGGCGTCGACCAGTTGCTTGGCGTACCGGGCGTAGATCTCGCCACGCTCGCTCTGCCGGTACGGGCCGTGCGGGCCACCAACGTCCGGGCCTTCGTTCCATTCGATGCCGAGCCAGCGCAGGGCATCGAAGATCTGCTGCTCCGACTCGCGCGTGGAGCGCAACTGGTCGGTGTCTTCGATGCGCAGGATGAACTCACCGCCGTGCTGCTTGGCGAAGCAGTAGTTGAACAGGGCGATGTAGGCAGTGCCAACATGAGGGTCGCCGGTAGGCGATGGCGCGATACGCGTGCGTACGGTGGTCATGGAGAGTCTCGAACGAAAGATGAAACAAAGGCGGGATGTTAGCAGGTGGCGGGCACCGGGCTCCAGCAATGGCGCGAACGTCACTTGCCGAGTGGCCATCTGCCGCTGTTAAATTTATTTACATTTCTGCAACGACAATCCCCCATGCCTGCCCAACTCAAACGCCGCCTGGCGATATTCTTCACCCTGGTGGCCATCATTGCCCTGGCTTTCCTGGCCCATTGGTATTTCAAGGGGCGCTTCTACGAAAGTACCGACAACGCCTACGTACAGGGCGAGATCACCCGTGTCTCCAGCCAGTTGGGCGCGCGCATCGACAGCGTGCCGGTCGAAGACAACCAGCATGTCAACCAGGGCGACCTGCTGGTGCGCCTGGAGGCGGCCGATTTCGAGCTGGCCCTTGAGCGCGCCCGTGCGGCACTGGCCACCCGCGAAGCCGAGTACGCCCAGGCGCAAAGCCGCCTTACCCAGCAAAGCAGCCTGATTGCCGCCGGCCAGGCCCAGGTGGCCGCCAACCAGGCCACGTTCGACCGCTCGCGGCTGGACCTGAGCCGCGCCGAGAAACTGCGCAAGCCAGGGTTTGTGTCGGAAGAACGGGTCACCACCCTGTCGGCCGACAGCCATGTTGCCGGGTCGCAAGTGGACAAGGCCCGTGCCGACCTGCAAAGCCAGCGCCAGCAGGTCAGCGCACTGAATGCCGAGCTCAAGCGCCTCGATGCGCAGATCGCCAATGCCCGCGCCGACCTGGCCCAGGCCGAGTTGAACCTCACCCGCTGCGAGATCCGCGCGCCCATCAGCGGCACCATCGGCCAGCGCAGTGCCCGTAATGGCCAGGTGGTGCAGGCCGGGGCTTACTTGCTGTCGATCGTGCCTGACGAAGACATCTGGGTGCAGGCCAACTTCAAGGAAACCCAGATCGGCCATATGCAGCCAGGCCAGCGCGCCGAACTGCTGTTCGACAGCTACCCCGATACGCCGATCGAAGGCCGGGTCGACAGCCTGTTCGCAGCCTCGGGTGCGCAATTCAGCCTGCTGCCACCGGACAATGCCACCGGCAACTTCACCAAGGTGGTCCAGCGCATCCCGGTAAAACTCACCTTCCGCGCCGACAACCCTCTGCACGGACGTATTCGCCCGGGCATGTCGGTCACTGCCACCGTGGACCTGCGCAACGAAGACGAAGGCCACGATGGCCGCTGAACAACTGCTGCGCCCGACGGCGGAGCCCAGCCGCCGCGACTGGATCGCCGTGATGAGCGTGATGCTCGGCGCCTTCATGGCGGTGCTGGACATCCAGATCACCAACTCTTCGCTCAAGGACATCCAGGGCGCGCTGTCGGCCACCCTGGAAGAAGGCTCGTGGATTTCCACCTCGTACCTGGTCGCGGAAATCATCATGATCCCGCTGACGGCCTGGCTGGTGCAGCTGCTGTCGGCGCGGCGCCTGGCGGTGTGGGTTTCGGCCGGGTTCCTGCTGTCTTCGTTGCTGTGCTCGATGGCCTGGAACCTGGAAAGCATGATCCTGTTCCGCGCCCTGCAAGGCTTTACCGGCGGCGCGCTGATCCCGCTGGCATTCACCCTGACCTTGACCAAACTGCCGGAGCACCACCGTGCCAAGGGCATGGCCATGTTCGCCATGACCGCCACGTTCGCGCCGTCGATCGGCCCCACCCTGGGCGGCTGGCTGACCGAGAACTGGGGCTGGGAATACATCTTCTACATCAACATCCCGCCGGGCCTGGTGATGATCGCTGGCCTGCTGTACGGGTTGGAGAAAAAGGAGGCGCACTGGGACCTGCTGAAAAGCACCGACTATGCCGGCATCCTCACACTCGGCCTGGGCCTGGGCTGCCTGCAGGTATTTCTCGAAGAAGGCCACCGCAAGGATTGGCTGGAATCGCACTTGATCGTGGCCCTGGGCAGCGTCGCCCTGGTCAGCCTCATCACCTTCGTCATCCTGCAGTTTTCCAGGCCGCACCCACTGATCAACCTGCGCATACTCGGCAACCGTAACTTCGGCCTGTCGAGCATCGCCAGCCTGGGCATGGGGGTCGGGTTGTACGGCTCGATCTACCTGCTGCCGCTGTACCTGACCCAGGTGCAGGGCTACAACGCCCTGCAGATTGGCGAAGTGATCATGTGGATGGGTATTCCGCAGCTGTTCCTGATTCCGCTGGTGCCGCAGCTGATGAAGGTGGTATCGCCCAAGGTGCTGTGTGCGCTGGGCTTCTGCCTGTTCGGCGCTGCCAGTTTCGGCTCGGGGGTACTGAACCCTGACTTTGCCGGGCCGCAGTTCAACCATGTGCAGATCATTCGCGCACTGGGCCAGCCGATGATCATGGTCACCATCTCGCTGATCGCCACCGCCTATATTCAGCCGCAGGACGCAGGGTCTGCGTCGAGCCTGTTCAATATCCTGCGCAACCTCGGCGGCGCCATTGGCATTGCCTTGCTGGCTACACTGCTGGACGCACGCACCAAGGTGTATTTCGATTACCTGCGTGAGGCCGTGGTGCCCACCAACCCCCAAGTGGCCGAGCGCCTGGCGCAACTGACGGAGCGCCTGGGGAGTGACAACGCGGCGCTGGGCAAGCTGAGCGAGATCACCCACCAGCAGGCGCTGATCATGGCTTACAACGACGCCTTCCACTTCGTCGGGATTGGTTTGGCGGTAAGCATGGTGGCGGTGCTGCTGACCCGCAAATTGCCCCAGGGCTTGAAAGCGGGCGAGGCCCATTGAGCTTGTTACAATGCACCCACAGGGCCGGCGCCAGCCTTCAGCTGGTGATCAACCGCTCGCGCAGCTTGGTGATCTCGTCACGCAACTGCGCAGCGGCTTCGAACTCCAGGTCGCGGGCGAACTGCATCATTTTCTCCTCCAACTGCTTGATACGCTTGGTGATCTCCCCAGGCGTGCGCAGTTCGGCCTCGTAACGGGCGCTTTCCTCCGCGGCCTTGGCCATGCCCTTGCGCTTCTTGCTGCGCGCACCTGGGACGGTGGCGCCCTCCATGATGTCGGTAATGTCCTTGATCACGCCCTTGGGCACGATGCCGTTGGCTTCGTTGAAGGCGATCTGCTTCTCGCGGCGGCGCTCGGTTTCATCGATCGCCCGCTGCATCGAGCCGGTGATGTTGTCGGCGTACAGGATGGCCCGGCCATTGAGGTTACGCGCCGCACGGCCAATGGTCTGGATCAGCGACCGCTCCGAGCGCAGGAAGCCTTCCTTGTCGGCATCGAGGATCGCCACCAGGGACACCTCGGGCATGTCCAGGCCCTCACGCAGCAGGTTGATCCCCACCAGCACGTCAAAGGTACCCAGGCGCAAGTCACGGATGATCTCCACCCGCTCCACCGTGTCGATGTCCGAGTGCAGGTAGCGCACCCGCACATCGTGATCGGCCAGGTAGTCGCTGAGGTCTTCTGCCATGCGCTTGGTCAAGGTGGTGGCCAGCACCCGTTCGCCGGCAGCCACCCGCTTGCGGATCTCCGACAGCAGGTCGTCGACCTGGGTCAGTGCCGGGCGAATTTCGACCTGCGGGTCGACCAGCCCGGTGGGGCGCACCACCTGCTCCACCACCCGCCCGGCATGCTCGGCCTCATAAGGCCCCGGGGTGGCGGAAACGAAGATGGTCTGTGGGCTGACACTCTCCCATTCATCGAAGCGCATGGGCCGGTTGTCCAGTGCCGACGGCAGGCGGAAGCCATACTCGACCAGGGTTTCCTTGCGCGAACGGTCGCCTTTGTACATGGCCCCCACCTGCGGCACGCTGACATGGGATTCGTCGATTACCAGCAGCGCATCGGGCGGCAGGTAGTCGTACAGCGTTGGCGGCGGTGCACCCGCCGGGCGGCCAGACAAGTAACGCGAGTAGTTTTCGATGCCATTGCAGTAGCCCAGCTCCAGGATCATCTCCAGGTCGAACCGGGTGCGCTGCTCCAGGCGCTGGGCTTCGACCAGCTTGTTGGCCTTGTGCAGGTACTCCAGGCGGTCCTTGAGCTCCGCCTTGATGCCCTCCACGGCGTCCAGCAGGGTTTCCCGCGGGGTGACGTAGTGGCTTTTGGGGTAGAAGGTGAACCGCGGCAGCTTGCGGAAGACCTCGCCGGTCAGCGGGTCGAACGCCGCGATGTTCTCCACCTCGTCGTCGAACAGCTCGACGCGGATGGCCTCCAAGTCCGATTCTGCGGGGAAAATGTCGATCACATCCCCCCTTACACGGAAGGTGGCGCGGGCAAAGTCCATCTCGTTGCGGGTGTACTGCAGGTCGGCCAGGCGGCGCAGCAGCGCGCGCTGGTCGAGCTTGTCGCCGCGGTCCACGTGCAGGACCATTTTCAGGTAGGTCTCGGGGCTGCCCAGGCCGTAGATGCACGACACGGTGGTGACGATGATCGCATCGCGGCGCTCCAGCAGCGCCTTGGTCGCCGAGAGGCGCATCTGCTCGATATGGTCGTTGATCGATGCATCCTTCTCGATGAAGGTGTCCGACGACGGTACATAGGCTTCCGGCTGGTAATAGTCGTAGTAGGAGACGAAGTACTCCACCGCGTTATTGGGGAAAAACGCCTTGAACTCACCGTACAGCTGCGCGGCCAGGGTCTTGTTCGGCGCCAGCACCAGGGTCGGGCGCTGAACCTGCTGGATCACGTTGGCAATGCTGAACGTCTTGCCCGAACCGGTCACCCCCAGCAGCGTCTGGTGCGACAGCCCGGCCTCGATGCCCTCGACCATCTGGCGGATCGCCTCGGGCTGGTCGCCGGCAGGCTGGAAACGGGTAACGAGCTGGAACTCGGACATGACGGACCTCGCGGTGCTGCAGCAACTGTAAATTTAGCCAGTAGTCTATACCCAAATGCGCCCGCAAGGGGGGGCTTTCAAGGCACAGCCACAACCAGGTATTACGGTTGACCGGGCAATCAGACCGATGGTCAAAAAATATTTGCGCAAATACCCGGAAAAGCCGCGCCAGAGTGTCGCGGTCACCGGTCGGTATCACTATACTGACTCCCCGTTTGTGCACCGCTTCAGTGCATTCGGCTGGAGCGTGTACGCCCTATCACTCTCCAATCAGAGCCGAAGTAACAATGAGCCTGTTTTCCGCTGTCGAGCTGGCACCCCGCGACCCTATCCTGGGCCTCAACGAAGCATTCAATGCCGACCCACGTACCGACAAGGTCAACCTGGGTGTTGGCGTGTACTGCAATGAGGAAGGCCGCATTCCGCTGCTGCGCGCCGTGATCGAAGCCGAGACCCAGCGTGCAGCCCAGCATGCCTCGCGCGGCTACCTGCCGATCGATGGTATCGCCACCTACGACCAGGCCGTGCAAAAGCTGCTGTTCGGTGCCGAATCGCCACTGCTGGCCGCCGGCCGCGTGGTCACCGTGCAGGCCGTCGGTGGTACTGGCGCACTGAAAATCGGTGCCGACTTCCTCAAGCGGATCTCGCCAAACGCCGTGGTGGCCATCAGCGACCCAAGCTGGGAAAACCACCGCGCCCTGTTCGAGTCGGCCGGTTTCCCGGTGCAGACCTACCGCTACTACGACGCCCCGAGCAACGACGTCAACCGCGCCGGCATGCTCGAAGACCTCAACGCCCTGCCCTCCGGCTCGATCGTGGTGCTGCACGCCTGCTGTCACAACCCGACGGGCGTCGACCTGAGCCTGGACGACTGGAAAAACGTGCTGGAAGTGGTCAAGGCCAAAGGCCACGTGCCGTTCCTCGACATGGCCTACCAAGGCTTTGGTGACGGCATTGCCGAAGACGCCTTCGCGGTCCGCCTGTTCGCCGAGTCGGGCCTGGAGTTCTTCGTATCCAGCTCATTCTCCAAGTCGTTCTCGCTGTACGGCGAGCGCGTGGGTGCGCTGTCGGTGGTTACCGCCTCCAAAGACGAAAGCACCCGCGTGCTGTCGCAGGTCAAGCGCGTGATCCGCACCACCTATTCCAACCCGCCCACCCACGGCGCAACCATCGTCGCTACCGTGCTGAACAGCGCCGAGCTGCGCCAGATGTGGGAAACCGAACTGGCCGAAATGCGCGAACGCATCCACGGCATGCGCAAGCAGATGGTCGCGCTGTTGGCCGAATACGGTGCCAACCGCGATTTCAGCTTCGTCGGTCGCCAGGTCGGCATGTTCTCCTACTCGGGCCTGAGCGTAGAGCAGGTCGCCCGGTTGAAGAACGACTTTGGCATCTATGCGCTGGACACTGGCCGCATCGCTGTGGCTGCGCTGAACCAGAGCAACATCCATGTCGTCACCAAGGCGATCGTGCAAGTGTTGTAACTGCTTGATTTGGCAGGGGGTGGCTTGACTTCCCCCTGGCGATCAGTATGATGTGCGCAGATTCCGCGATAGCTCAGTCGGTAGAGCAAATGACTGTTAATCATTGGGTCCCTGGTTCGAGTCCAGGTCGCGGAGCCAAACATTGAAAAAGCCCCCGGCTGTGAAAGCAGCCGGGGGCTTTTTCGTTTGCTGCGAAGCCGGCGACGCACGCACAATGCAATCAGCTGCTGCGCCCAATCGGGTAGAACTCGCCACCGCTCCAAACGCCCAGCCATTGCTCACCGTCGATCTCGCGCGGCACCGCCAACTCCACCATCTGGTAGAACACATTACGGTGTATCAATGCCTCGAGGTTGCTGCGCATCAGCACGTACGGCGACGGCTCTTGCGTCACCGGATCGGTGACTACCCGTAGCGGATTGGCCGGGCCGGCCTCGACCTGATCCTCGACATTGCTGGTAAAGCGCAGCACCTGCTGCTCGCCCTGCCCTTGCACCTCCAGCGCCACTGCCACGAACGGCGCATCGTCTACCTGGATGCCCACCTTTTCCACCGGGGTAATCAGGAAGTAATCGTCACCATCGCGGCGCAGGATGTTCGAGAACAGCCGCACCATCGGTTTGCGGCCGATGGGCGTGCCCAGGTAATACCAGGTGCCATCGCGGGCGATACGCATGTCGATGTCACCGCAGAAATCGGGGTTCCACAGGTGGACCGGTGGCAGGCCCTTGGCCTTGGGGATCTGCGCCAGCAGGTCGTTGGCCTTACCGGTGTCGCTCATCACACTCGCCTCACTCACTCATGCCCAGAAGGCTACGAGCGTACTCGCGCATCGGTGCGGCAAGCAAATCCTCGGGGGTTTTGTCGTGGAACGTCAACAAACCGCCACGGCTCTTGATGCGAGCGGTATCGATCAGGTAACGGGTATTGGTTTCGATCAGCATCATCTGCACCACGCCGCTGTCCCAGCCCAGGCGGTCGACGGCTTGCTCGTCGTACCACTCGTCACCATTGCCGATGCGGTCGTCGGTGCGGGCGAAGCGGGTATACAGCACATAGTCGGCACCGACCGAACGGGCCTGCGCAATGGCCTCTTCCAGGCCCAGCGGGCCTTGGGCGCGGCGTACCAGCGGGAAATACTCGACGAAACTCTTGAACGCCTGCTCGGCCACTGCATTCTGCCGGGGTACCGGGCCCTTGCCAGGCGGCACGAATGCGCCCTGCCCTATGAAGATGAACGAGTCGGGCTGCAGGCGAATCGACAGCGTGCGCCGGGTTTCGCTATGGTCCAGCAGCCCTGCGTCGCTCATGTGATAGCGGACGCCCTCGCCCATATCGCTGACATTCATGCAACCGCCCAACGCCATCAGCGCCAGCAGCAAGACCAGGCTACGCATCTTTCCTCCAGTGACCGGCGACGAAAAACCGGCGAATAGCCGGCGGATGCAGCTTTTGCGCCAGCTTCAGCCGCCGATTACCTTCATCACCGTCACGCCGCCGGAAAACGCCAATGCCTGTTTGTCTGCCAGCGCCTTGACCAGTAACCGCTGCAGCGCCGGCAAGGCTTGGTGACGTGGTTTCTCCAGAAGGTCGCCAACGAAATGACGATTGCCCGACGACAGGCAGCCATGCAGCCAACCTGTGGACGACAGCCGTAGCCGCGAGCACGTGCGGCAGAACGGCACGCTCTCATTGGCGATGACGCCGAAGTGCCCCTTGCCGGGGATCTGATAGCGCATGGCGGTGGCGTCCACCGGCGCAGCGACACGGGCGAGGGCATGCTGACCGCCGATCAGCGTGAGCAGGTCATCGAGGCTGACGAATTGCCGCAGGAAAGCAGAGTGATCACGCGCCAGGTGGCCCATGCGCATCAGTTCGATGAAACGCAACTCAAAGCCCCGCGCCATGCAGTAATCCAGCAACGGCAGCACCTGGTCGAGGTTTTGCCCGCGCATCGGCACCATGTTCACTTTGATCTGCATGCCCATGGCGCGAGCCCGCTCCATCGCCGCCAGCACCGTGGCCAGGTCGCCGCCGCGGGCGATCTGGCGAAACGTCAACGGATCCAGGGTGTCGAGCGAAACATTCAGCCGGCGAATTCCGGCTGCCTGCAATTGCGGCAACTTACGGCCTAGCAGCTGACCATTGGTAGTCAGCGAAATATCCTCGAGGCCGAGCTTGGCCACCGCGGCGAGAAAGGGATCCAGGCGCGGACTGACCAGCGGTTCACCACCGGTGATACGCAAGCGCTCGATGCCGGCTGCTTCAATCAGGTAGGCCACGCCACGCGCCAGTGCGTCTGCCGAAAGCTCATCCTGCGCCGCCACCAGGCGCTTGCCGTCGGGCACGCAATAGGTACAGGCGTAATTGCAGGCAGCCGTCAGGCTGACACGCAGGTTACGAAACCGCCTGCCTTGACGATCGACGATCATGGATGACTCCGGCATGGATAGAAGGGCCGGCAAAAGCTGACTCATAAATCAGGTTTTTGCAAGCCCTGTACACATAGCCGGTGGGGCGTAGCTCAGTGGGACGGCTCCGGGTCGCGCTTGCGCTTGTTGCCCATGCGCACGCCGATGTCCATCAGGAACTGGAAGAAGCCTTCCTGATCTTCCAGCACATTGCTCCAGAACGGTGAGTGGTACAGCGCAACGGCACCATGCACCAGTGCCCAGGCGGCGCAGTAATGGAAGTAAGGAGGCACGTCTTCGAGCTTGCCCTCGCTGATGCGGCCCTTGATCAGCTGGGTGAGGCGGTCGAAGTTGGAGGCACGGATGCTGTGCAACTGTTCGACCATTTCCGGCACCTGGTTGCCCTTGACCACCTTCTCTTCCAGGCGGTCGAACAGCCGGTAACGCTGAGGGTCACGCATGCGGAATTCGAAATAGGCACGCGACAGGGCCTCTTTGTCACGGTCGACGTCGGCCGAGTGCAGCAACCCGTTCAGGTCGCGCTCGTAGTCGAGCATCAGGCGCAGGTAGATTTCGGCCTTGGACTTGAAGTGCTTGTAGATCGTGCCTTTGCCGATGCCCACGGCGTCGGCGATCATCTCGACGGTGACGCTGTCTTCACCTTGCTCGAGAAACAGCTTGAGCGCGGTATCGAGGATTTCCTGTTCGCGACGGCGAAACTCACGGACCTTACGAGGTTCTTTCTGCATGGGAAGGACTGGATGACAATCGAAGCGGTTTATTATGCCTAACTTGCGGGAAATTGCACGGATCTTCCGAGCATGGCTGTGTTTCAGAATGCTCTCGGCCATACGCTGCGGGAGGAACCAGACGCGGGCGTATTCCAAATCTGTTTAAAAAACGACCAATAGCCACTGGCAGGCCGCCAAACCTGGCCAATACTAGAAGTGTTGGCGCGGCGCATCCCCCCTAGCGGCGCGCCGATAAAGGTGCTCAGGGACCGCGTACCTTTGTTTTACTCCTAATGGTCTTAACCCGGATTCCTCCCCCAGAACCCGGGTTTTTTTTGTGTGTTTGCGGCGGGCGTTGGAGGTGGGATTTTTGGGGGTGGTACGAGCGCCGCTGGTGTTCGCCGAAGCATTTGCAGCGCCTGTGAGATCGAGCGCCGCCCGCGTTCGCCGAAGCATTTGCAGCGCCTATGAGATCGAGCGCCGCCCGCGCGGCGCTTCGCGGGTAAACCCGCTCCTACATTTGTTTAGGGCCAATTATGCCTGTGGGATTTGCGCGCGAACGCTTTGGCGCATGGCTCGATATGGCGTCGTACAAACAAGGCGGTCGCGCGCGCCTGGCACAGGCGATACTGGCCAGAAACAAACGTAGGAGCGGGTTTACCCGCGAAGCGCCGCGCGGGCGGCGCTCGATCTCATAGGCGCTGCAAATCCTTCGGCGAACACCTGCGGCGCTCGATATCACAGGCGCTGAATTTGTTGTGGCAGGCACCTCATGGCCCTCACACAACCTTCAACTCCAATGAATCAACCCACCCGCGCTAACGGAAACAACCGCTTGAAGTTAGCCGTTGTCTGCTCAGCCAATTGCCCATAACTGGCCCCGCGCAGCGAAGCCACATACTCCGCCACTTCCCGCACATATTGCGGCAAGTTCGGCTTGCCGCGATACGGAATTGGCGCCAGATACGGCGAATCGGTTTCCACCAACAAGCGGTCGACCGGCACTTGCCGCGCCACTTCCCGCAGGGCATCGGCATTGCGGAAGGTAACGATGCCAGACAGCGATATGTAATAGCCCAGGTCCAGCGCCGCCTTGGCCATGTCCCAGTCTTCGGTAAAGCAGTGCAGCACGCCAGCCTGCGGCAGATTGGCCTCGCGCAGCAGTGCCAGGGTATCGGCGCGCGCCGCCCGGGTATGCACGATCACTGGCTTGCCGGTCTGCCGCGAAGCCTCCAGGTGCAGGCGGAACGAGGCCTGCTGCAATTCAGCGGCTTCAGGCTCGTAGTGGTAATCCAGCCCGGTTTCGCCAATGGCCACCACATGCGGGTGGGCCAGTTCGCGCAGTAGCCATTCCAGCGCCGGGGTTTCGCCCGGCGCCAGGTCCAGCGGGTGTACACCGACCGAGCAGTCGACATCCGCGTACTGCTCGCTCAACGCCTTTACCGCGCCGGCGTTTTCGGCACTGACGCCGATGCACAGGAAATGCCCCACCCCGCGATCACGCGCCGCCTGCAGCGCAGCATCGAGCGAGCCCTGATGGGCACTGAGGTCAAGACGGTCAAGGTGGCAATGGGAGTCTACGAGCATGGGATAGCGGCACACATGGAAAATGGGAAATCAGCGGGCGCCCGGCAGTTGCAGCCAATGAGCCAGCAGCGATTCGAGCAACAGGATTTGATTGAGGTTGGCCTTGCCCAGCACTTTCTGGCGCTGTTCGAGGATCCACGCCTGCACCTCCAGCACCTTGGCCTGGCGGCTTTTCTGCGCCAGGTACTGCACCACCTTGCGCATATCGGCCAAGCCTAACCCCTCCTCGTCCTGGGTCAACTGGTAGCGCAGAATGAGGTGCGCCCAATCGCAGAACCAATCGAATACCCTCAACATCGGCACAGCCTTCCAGGCTTCGGCCAGCTGGCTGGGCGATTGCTGTTGCTTGAGTAACTTCTTCACCCCGTCAGTAACCAGCGCACGCTGCTCGCGCACACCCTGCGCCTGCAGGCTGACCGCCATCAGCGGCGAGCCGGCGGCCAAGCTCAGCAATTCGTCGCGTTCGGCCTCGTCCGTATCAGGCAACGCCGCGGCCAACCAGGCCTGGCTCTGGGCCAGGTTCGGCTGGGGGCAGGCCACCTGCTGGCAACGGCTCTTGATGGTCGGCAGCAGCCGGCTGGGCTGGTGCGTGACCAGCAGCAACACGGTGTCGCCGGAAGGCTCCTCAAGGCTTTTCAACAGTGCGTTGGAAGCATTGACGTTCATGGCTTCCACCGGCTCGATCAACACCACCTTGCGCCCACCCAGCTGCGCCGTCTGCACCACGAAGGCCACCAGGTCACGGACCTGGTCGACCTTGATCGGCTTATCGGCCTCTTCGGGCTCAAGGATGTAGTTGTCAGGGTGGCTACCGGCTTTCAGCAGCAGGCAGGACTTGCAGGTGCCGCAGGCATCGAGGCCTTGCGGCTGCTGGCACAACAGGCGGGCCATCAGACGCTCTGCCATGGCCCGCTTGCCAATGCCCTGCGGACCGTGCAGCAGGTAGGCATGGGCATGCTGACTGCGCCCGGCCAATTGCTGCCAGAGCGCCTGCTGCCATGGGTAGGCCTCAGCCACGGCACCGCTCCACGATGGCCGGCAACAGCGCATCGATAGCACGCTGCACGGCCGCGAGCGGCTGTGCGGCATCCAGCAGGCTGTAACGCTGGGGTTCGCGCTGAGCGCGCTGCAGGTAAGCCTGGCGCACAGCCTGGAAAAACGCCTGGCCTTCCTGCTCGAAGCGGTCGAGGCGACCGCGCGCAGCGGCACGGGCCAGACCGACTTCGACCGGCAGGTCGAACACCAGCGTCAGCTGCGGGCGAAGGTCGCCCTGGACGAATTGCTCCAGAGTGGCGATACGCTCGACCGGCAGGCCGCGGCCACCGCCCTGGTAGGCATACGTGGCATCGGTAAACCGGTCGCACAACACCACAGCGCCACGGGCCAGCGCCGGGCGGATCACCTGCGCCAGGTGCTGGGCGCGGGCAGCGAACACCAGCAGCAGTTCGGTGTCGGCGGCCATGGGTTCATCGCTGGGGGCCAGTAGCAGCTCACGCACCTTCTCGGCCAGCGGCGTGCCACCTGGCTCACGGGTCAGCACCACATCCAGGCCATGCTCGCGCAGGCGCGCCGCCAGGTAGTCGCGGTTGGTGCTTTTGCCCGCGCCTTCGGGGCCTTCCAAAGTAATAAACAAGCCGCTCACAGGCAGTCCTTAATGTTGTTCGTCAGGCGTTGCCGGCTCGGCCGCCTGGGCATCACCGGCGGGAGCGGCCGGCGCCGGCTGCGCAGCCGGCTCATCGGGTGCCGGCTGCTCTTCGCCGGCCGCTGGCGCAGCGTCATCGTCGCCCGGTTTTGCCGGCTGCTGCGGCGCAGGGCTGGAGCGATAGTCTGCCCGCCGCTTGAGCTGAAACTCCCGGACCGCCGAGTTGTGATCGTTGAGGTCGTCGGAGAACACATGGCTGCCGTCGCCACGGGCGACGAAGTACAGGCTGGTGCCATCGGCCGGGTTAAGCGCCGCGTGAATCGCCTCGCGGCCGACCATGGCAATCGGCGTGGGCGGCAGGCCAGTGATGGTGTAGGTATTGTAGGGCGTAGGCTCACGCAGGTCGGCACGGGTGATCTTGCCGTTATAGCGCTCACCCATCCCGTAGATAACCGTCGGATCGGTCTGCAGCATCATGCCCAGGCGCAAACGCCGCACGAACACCCCGGCGATCTGCCCGCGCTCTTGGGGGATGCCGGTTTCCTTCTCCACCAGCGAAGCCATGATCAGCGCCTGGTAGGGATCGCGGTACGGCAGGTCGGTGGCGCGCTCGGCCCATTCCTTGGCCAGCACTTCTTCCAGGCGCATGTAGGCCTGCTGCAGCAATTCGACGTCGCTCATGCCGCGCACGAAGCGGTAGGTATCGGGGAAGAACCTGCCCTCAGGGAACACACCGGTATGGCCAAGTTTGTCCATGACCTCGGCGTCCGACAGGCCATCCAGCGTGTGCTTGAGCTTTTCATGCTTGGCCACGGCCGCGCGCAGCTGGCGGAAGGTCCAGCCCTCGACCAGGGTAAGGTTGTATTGCACCACGTCGCCCCGGCGCCAGGCGTCGAACAGCTGCTCGACGGTCATGCCAGGGGTGAGGCGGTATTCGCCGGTGTGCAACGGGGTACCGGCCATGTTGAAGCGCCAGTACAGGCGCAACCAGACGGCGTCGTCGAGCAGCCCTTCGGTTTGCATGCGGTAAAACATGCGGTTGGGGGTGGTGCCATTGGGCACGTCGAGCAGGCGTTCCTGCGTGACGTGCAGTGGCTGCTCCAGGACCGAGTTGATTTTCCAGGCCGACCAGCCTAGCGCCAGACCGGCGAGGATCAGACCCATTTCCAGCAACAGCAGGAATTTACGTCTCACGAATTCAGGTTTCCAGTAACGTACGGGCAACGGCCTGCAGTTTTCGGGTAAGCGGGCCCGGCGACCAGTTTAACGCGGCAAGCCCGCGCACGGGCCACACGCCATAGACGCTGTTGCAAACAAATACTTCATCGGCCTGCTCCAGCGCATCATACGGCAGGTCGCAGACGTGGGCCGTAATACCCTGCAAGCGCGCCTGGTCGAGCAAGGCACCGCGCATGACCCCGGCCACGCCACAACGGCTGAGGTCGGCGGTAAAGAGCACGCCGTCGCGCACCAGGAACAGGTTGCTGTATACCCCTTCGATCACCCGGCCGTGCCCGTCACGCATCAGGCCCTCGGCATGGTCACTGTCCTGCCATTCGGCACGGGCCAGCACCTGCTCCAGGCGGTTGAGGTGTTTGAGCCCGGCCAGCAACGGTTGTTCCCCAAGCCGTGTCTGGCAGGGGAACAAGCGTACGCCCTGCTCGGCATGGGCAACAGGATAGCTGGGTAACGGGCCGCCCTGCAGGATACGCCGGGGCACGGCATCGGCAACCGGCGCGTAACCACGCTGGCTGTCGCCACGGGTGAGGATGAGTTTGGCTACCCCGTCGCCGAGCTGGCTGGCATAACGCAGCAATTCCTCACGCACCTGCGCCAGGTCGGCGCCAATCGCCAGCCGCTGGCAACCCAGCGCGAGGCGGGCGAGATGGCCGTCCAGCAGGCTGGGCCGGCCATGCCGAACGGCGATGGTTTCGAAAAGACCATCGCCGTAAGCCAGCCCGCGGTTCTGCAGATTGAGCGCAGTCGCGGGCTGGCCGTCGATCCAGCTGAGCATCAACCGGCGAACCGGCGGAACACCAGCGAGCCGTTGGTGCCACCAAAGCCGAACGAGTTGGACAACACCACATCAATCGGCATGCTGCGCGCCTGGTGCGGTACGAAGTCCAGGTCGCAACCTTCGTCCGGTTCGTCCAGGTTGATGGTCGGCGGCGCCATCTGGCTGTTGATCGCCAGCACACTGAAGATCGCCTCTACCGCGCCAGCTGCCCCCAGCAGGTGGCCGGTCATCGACTTGGTCGAGCTGACTGCCAGCTTGTAGGCGTGCTCGCCGAATACGCGCTTGATCGCCGCCACTTCGGCAATGTCGCCCGCGGGGGTCGAAGTGCCATGGGCGTTGATGTAGCTCACGTGTTCCGGCTGGATGCCAGCATCGCGCAGGGCGTTGGCCATGCAGCGCGCAGCGCCTTCACCGGAGTCTGGTGGCGAGGTCATGTGGTAAGCGTCGCCGCTCATGCCAAAACCGATCAACTCGGCATAGATGGTCGCCCCACGGGCCTGGGCATGCTCCAGTTCTTCGAGCACCAAGGCACCGGCACCGTCGGACAGCACGAAACCATCGCGGCCTTTGTCCCATGGGCGGCTGGCGCGGGCAGGCTCGTCGTTGCGGGTGGACAGCGCGCGCGAAGCACCGAAGCCACCCATGCCCAGCCCGCAAGCGGCCATTTCGGCGCCGCCGGCAATCATTACGTCGGCTTCACCGTAGGCGATATTGCGCGCGGCCATGCCGATGCAATGGGTGCCGGTGGTGCAGGCCGTGGCAATGGCGTAGTTGGGGCCCTGCAGGCCCAGGTGGATCGACAGGAAACCCGAGATCATGTTGATGATCGAGCCCGGCACGAAGAATGGCGAAATGCGACGCGGCCCCGAGTCATGCAGGGTGCGGCTGGTTTCTTCGATGTTGGTCAGGCCCCCGATCCCCGACCCCATGGCCACGCCGATGCGCTCGCGGTTGGCGTCGGTGACTTCCAGGCCGGCATTACGCACCGCCTGGAACCCGGCCGCCAGGCCGTACTGGATGAACAGGTCGAGTTTGCGGGCCTCTTTGGCCGACAGGTACTGCTCCACCTCGAAGCCTTTCACCGAGCCGCCAAAACGGGTGGAGTAGGCAGACAGGTCCGTGTGTTCGATCGGACCGATGCCACTGCGGCCAGCCAGAATGCCCTGCCAGGTGCTCGGTACATCGGTACCCAGTGGCGACAGCATACCCATACCGGTGACCACGACGCGTCTACGCGACACAGTACTCTCCTTTTCTAATAACAGAGTCTCTTGGCATTGCATTCAAGCGCTGGAATGAAATGGCAACAGACTCTTGGTGCGCGGTGAACGAGGCGGCCTGGACAATACGCGGCGCTCGCAAAGAAAAAACCGCACGCCAGCGAAGGCAGTGCGGTTTTCCCCGACAAGTAGCGTCGACGGTAACGTCTTAAGCCTGGTGGTTCTTGACGTAGTCGATAGCAGCTTGAACGGTAGTGATCTTCTCGGCTTCTTCGTCAGGGATTTCGGTCTCGAATTCCTCTTCCAGAGCCATCACCAGTTCAACGGTGTCAAGCGAATCGGCACCCAGGTCATCGACGAAGGACTTCTCAGCAGTCACTTCTTCTTCCTTGACGCCCAGTTGCTCGGCGACGATTTTCTTGACGCGTTCTTCGATGGTGCTCATACCTAGTTTTCACTCCTAATGGATATATGCAGGCAGCTGGCCGGTGGCTAATTTTATAGAAAGACGTTCGCTTTTCAAGCTGAACCTGCCTTCAGGCTAGTCACCGCACCCGCTGTCTGGAATCTGATTGCAGCTTTATAACGGATTTTAGGCTCGCAGTATGACTCTTTTTTTACGAAATCCGTCACATTGAGTTGCAGGGTTACATGTACATCCCGCCGTTGACCGGCACGGTTGCACCGGTTACATAGGCTGCACCGTCCGAAGCCAGGAACGAAACCACCTTGGCAATTTCGTCGGCCTGCCCCAGGCGGCCCAGTGGGATCTGGGTTTGCAGGGCTTCGCGCTGCGCTTCAGGCAGTTCGCGGGTCATGTCGGTATCGATGAAACCAGGGGTCACCGAGTTGACGGTAATGCCACGCGAACCGACTTCACGCGCCAGGGCGCGGCTGAAGCCTTCCAGCCCGGCCTTGGCAGCCGCATAGTTGGCCTGGCCAGCGTTACCCATGGCACCGACGACCGAGCCGATGCTGATGATACGACCCCAACGGGCCTTGGTCATGCCACGCAGCACACCCTTGGACAGACGGTAGAGGCTGTTCAGGTTGGTGTCGATCACATCGAACCATTCGTCGTCTTTCATGCGCAGCATGAGGTTGTCGCGGGTGATGCCGGCGTTGTTGACCAGAATGGCCGGGGCGCCGAACTGCTCGCCAATGGCAGCCAGTACCGCTTCAACCGACTCAGCGCTGGTCACGTTCAATTCCATGCCGGTGCCGGTGATACCGTGCTCTTTGAGGGTGGCGGCGATACGCTCGGCGCCGGAGGCCGAAGTGGCGGTACCAATCACGGTTGCGCCCTGGCGGCCCAGTTCCAGGGCGATGGCCTGGCCAATGCCACGGCTGGCGCCAGTGACCAGTGCAACTTTACCTTGCAGGCTCATGCAAGCTTCTCCAATTCAGGCCAGTGCCGCGCGGGTGGCGGCAACGGCGTCAGGGGTATTGAGGTTGTAAGTGGTCACGCCATCGGCGCAACGCTTGTTCAGGCCAGCCAGCACTTTGCCCGGGCCGCACTCGACCAGATTGACCGCACCATTAGCCGCCAGGGCCTGCACGCACTCAACCCAGCGTACCGGCTGGTACAGCTGCGCCAGCAGGTCCTGCTTGAGGGCATCGAGGTCGGCCGCGATGGCGGCGGTGACGTTCTGAACCACCGGAATCTGCGGGGCCTTCCACTCGATGGCGTTGACCGCATCGGCAAAACGCTCGGCAGCCGGCTTCATCAGGGCGCAGTGCGAAGGCACGCTGACGGCCAGCGGCAGGGCGCGCTTGGCGCCTTTGGCCTTGCACAGCTCCATGGCGCGGTCCACCGCCGCCTTGTTGCCGGCGATGACCACCTGCCCTGGCGAGTTGAAATTGACGGCACTGACCACTTCATCTTCAGCCGCTTCGGCGCACAGCTCCACGACCACAGCGTCGTCCAGGCCGAGAATGGCGGCCATCGCCCCGTGCCCGGCAGGCACCGCTTCCTGCATCAGCTGGCCACGGCGCTCGACCAGGCGCACAGCGTCTTTCAGGCTGATGCTGCCGGCAGCGACCAGGGCGCTGTATTCACCCAGGCTGTGACCGGACACGAAAGCTGGCTTGGCACCGCCCTCTTCCAGCCACAGACGCCACAACGCGATGGACGCGGTGAGGATCGCCGGCTGCGTCTTGTCGGTCTGGTTGAGTTGCTCTTCCGGACCTTCCTGGACCAGCTTCCACAGGTCGTAACCGAGTGCGTCAGAAGCTTCCTTGAAGGTTTCGATGATCACTGGCTTCTCGGCGCCGAGCTCGGCGAGCATGCCCAGCGACTGGGAACCTTGACCGGGAAAGACGAATGCGAGAGATGCAGACATTGAACAAGCCCTTATGATCTTGTCGTCGGATAGGGTACGCCAGGCCTTGGGCCAGGCGCGGAATCTGAAAGCTTGGATGAAGACGCAGACCAAGCGGTCACATTTAAGCACTTCATCGGTGATATGCCTAAGGTCTTTGTTTGCCTGCTCGGGCCCCGTCGCAGGCTAAAGCAGCAGGTCCTCCAAACGCCCGTGCAAACGCTGCGGCAGATTCTCCTGAATCTCGATCAACGCCCGCTGGATGGCACTCTGGAACCCCTGAACGCCCGCGGAGCCATGGCTCTTGATGACGATACCCTGCAAACCCAGGAAACTCGCGCCATTGTGCCGCGCCGGCGCCAGGTCGGCCTGCAGACGCTTGAGCAGGGGCATGGCCACCGCTCCAGCAGCCCGCGCCAGCAAGCCGCCCTTGAACAATTGCTCGATCCGCGCACCGATCATGGTGGCCAGGCCCTCGCTGGACTTGAGCAGGATATTGCCAACAAAGCCGTCGCACACCACCACATCCGCCTCGCCACGGTACAGCCCGTCACCTTCGACAAAGCCCACATAGTTGAGCCCGCGGGCATTGTGCAACAGGCTTGCCGCCAGCTTGACCTGCTGGTTGCCCTTGATGTCCTCGGTACCGATGTTCAGCAACGCCACGCGCGGGCGGTGAACACCCAGGGACTGGGCGGCCACCGACCCCATCACGGCGAACTGGTACAGGTTTTCGGCACTGCAATCGACATTGGCACCCAGGTCGAGCAACTGGCAGTAACCGGCCTGGGTCGGGATCGCCGCCACCATGGCCGGGCGATCGATACCCGGCAGGGTCTTGAGCACGAAGCGTGACAACGCCATCAGCGCGCCGGTGTTGCCGGCACTGACGCAGGCCTGGGCCTTGCCATCACGCACCAGTTCCAGGGCGATGCGCATGGACGAGTCCGGCTTGCCACGCAGCACCTGGGATGGCCGCTCGTCCATGCCGACCACTTCACTGGCGGCGACGATTTGCAGGCGCGCGCGATCCGCAGCCGCAAGGCCACTGACAAGATCTTCCAGGAGGGAGGGTTGACCGACGAGGGTCAGGTGTAACGAGGGGGTAGCGGAAAGGCAGGCAATGCTAGCCTGAACAATGCTGCGGGGACCGAAGTCCCCGCCCATTGCGTCGATCGCGATGACCTGAGCGGACAAGGATTACTCGTCAGCGCCCTTGTCGACCACTTTGCGACCACGGTATACGCCTTCTGGCGAAACGTGGTGGCGCAGGTGGACTTCACCGGTGGACTTGTCTACCGACAGCGCGTTTTCCGACAGAGCGTCGTGCGAACGGCGCATGTCACGGGCAGAGCGGGATTTTTTGTTCTGCTGAACAGCCATAATTGATTAACTCCTAAACGTTTGGGTCACGCTTTAACTGCGCCAAAACACTGAACGGGTTGGACCGCGATACCTCGTCCTTGCTCGATTCGGGCTCGTCTGCGCCCGCCGGCTGCTGGCATTCTTCCGGATGATGAGCAGGCACGATTGGCAGGGCGAGCAGAAGCTCCTCCTCGATCAATGCCTGCAGATCCAAAGGATCTTCGCCCAGTTCCAGCACGTCATAGCCTTTCGGCAACGACTGGGTATTCGCACCCTCCTTCACCACAGCGTAAGTGCATTCGCTATGGATCGGCAGGGTGACCAGCTCAAGACAACGCTGGCAAACCATTTTGACTTCGACGTCCAGCTCGCTGTGGATAACCACCACGTGCTGTTCATCTCGTTCAAAATCGAACTTCGCCTGCACCGTACCGACATTGTCGGAAAGCGGGTCGCAGAGTCTTTCCAAATCAGCGAGCGGCAGCGAACCGTTAAGGGTTACGCCACGATCGGCTAATTTGCGCGGGTCAACGTGAGGTGGAATCGGGTCATTCAACATAGGCGCAGCATAATAGGGATGCCCCCCGCCCCTGTCAAAGGAAATTAGGCAGCATCGTGCGTGATAGAATTTGTTCAACTGAATCAGGAGTCTACCATGCTTCCTCTGTTACTGGCTTCCAGCTCTGCCTATCGCCGCGAACTGCTCGCCCGCCTGCAACTGCCTTTCACCTGGGCAAGCCCCGACATAGACGAGCAGCGCCAGGCCGGCGAGCCAGCGCCAGAGCTGGTGCAGCGCCTGGCCAGGCAGAAGGCCGAGGCACTGGCGGGCAACCACCCCGGGCACCTGATCATCGGCTCGGACCAGGTGGCGGTGCTGGGCGAACAGGTGCTGGGCAAGCCGCAGACCTTCGAGCGCGCGTGCGAACAACTGCTGGCGTGCAGCGGGCAGCAGGTGTGCTTCCTGACCGGGCTGGCACTGCTTAACAGCGCCACCGGGCAATGCCAGGTCGATTGCATACCGTTTACCGTGACCTTGCGCGAACTAAGCCCCGAGCAGGTGGAGCGCTATGTAGCGGCGGAGCAGCCGCTGGACTGCGCTGGCAGCTTCAAGGCGGAGGGGTTGGGGGTGAGTTTGTTTCAGAGCACCCATGGCTGCGACGCCACCAGCCTGATCGGGCTACCGTTGATTCGGCTGGTGGACATGCTGACCAAGGAAGGGGTGGTGATTCCTTGAGGGCCTGGGGCCGCTTTGCGGCCCATCGCCGGCAAGCCGGCTCCCACGGGTACTGCACAAGTTTTGAGAACTGTGGGGCACCTGTGGGAGCCGGCTTGCCGGCGATGAGGCCAGAACAGGCTATCAGCGCAGCTGTGGCCCCTGGAAGCCCATCCACATGGCCAGGTGCTCAGCCACACTGGCCCCGACCCGCTTGGAGAAGCGGTCAAACGGCGATTCCTGCACGGTGAAGTCCACCAGCTCCTTCTCGCCAACGATCTCGCGGGCCACATAGCTGGCACTGCCCAGCCCATCCACCAGCCCCAGCGCCTTGGCCTGCTCACCCGACCACACCAGGCCACTGAACAGCTCCGGGTGCTCCTTGTCTTTCAGGCGCTCGCCGCGGCCCTGCTTGACCATGGCGATGAACTGGTTGTGCGTGGTGTCCAGCACTCCTTGCCAGAACCGGGTCTCCTCGGGCTTTTCCGGCGAGAACGGATCAAGGAACGCCTTGTGCTCACCCGAGGTGTAGGCACGGCGCTCGACACCCAGCTTTTCCATGGTGCCGACAAAGCCATAGCCGGCCGCCGTTACCCCGATGGACCCCACCAGGCTGGCCTTGTCGGCGTAGATCTCGTCTGCGGCACTGGCAATGTAGTAGGCACCGGACGCCCCCAGGTCGGCGATTACCGCGTACAGCTTGATGGCCGGGTATTCGGCACGCAGGCGGCGGATTTCGTCGTACACGTAACCGGCCTGCACCGGGCTGCCACCCGGGCTGTTGATGCGCATTACCACAGCCTTGGTCTTGCTGTCCTTGAAGGCCTCACGCAGGCTCTTGACGATATTGTCTGCGCTGGCTGCCTCCTGGTCGGCAATCACGCCACGCACCTCGACCAGTGCGGTATGGCTGGCACCGCGCGAGGCCGCCTTGTCCATATCCATCAGCGGCGAGAACAGCGCCAGGATGCCGAACAGGTAAACGAAGGTCAGCAGCTTGAAAAAAATACCCCAGCGCCGTGAGCGGCGCTGCTCCTGCACACTGGCCAACAGGGTCTTTTCCAGCAGTTGCCAGCTCTTGCGCTCTTCGCGCTCCCCGGGCTCGGCCTCGGGGGCTTTCCATTCGTCTGCCATGCTCACCTACCTTGGAAGTGGAATTGCGGCCCCAGCCAACCACTCGCGCAGCTGGGAAAAATGCTCGATGCACACCTGCGGGCCGAACTCGGCCAGCGCCTGTAACGACATGGCACCATAGCCCACGGCCACCGAATGCATGCCGGCATTGCTGGCCATTTGCAGGTCGAATGCCGAATCTCCGACCATCAGCGCACGCTGCGGTTCTACACCACAATGGCCGAGAATTTCCTCGAGCATCAGCGGGTGTGGCTTGCCACGGGTCTCATCAGCGGCGCGGGTAATGTCGAAAAACGCCTGCCAGCCGTTGGCCTTGAGCACCCGATCGAGGCCGCGACGGGCCTTGCCGGTGGCCACCGCCAGGCGGTAACCCTCGGCGCGGAAGGCGTCCAGCGACTCGCTCACCCCCTCGAACAGCGGCGAAGGCTGCTGATCCAGGGCGGTGTAGATATCAGCGTAGTGCTGACGGAAGCTTTCGACCTGAACGGGCTCCAGGTGCGGGTACAGGGTATGGATGGCCTCGTCCAGGGCCAGGCCGATGATGCCCTTGATCGCATCATCACTGCGTTGCGCCTCACCGGCACGCACGGCAGCCGCGTTCATGGACTCGACGATGCGCCCGATGGAGTCGGCCAGCGTGCCGTCCCAGTCGAAGATCAGCAGTTCATAAGCTTTTTTCATAGGTCACGGCGCACTCAGCCGCTCCACCGTCTTGGCCCAGACTTCGTCCACCGGCGCCTCAAGCTTGAGCTCGCCACCGTCCGGCAGCGGCACGGTCAGCGCGTAGGCGTGCAGGAACAGGCGCTTGCCACCCAACTCACGAATTTCGCGGCTGAAATCTTCGTCGCCGTATTTGTTGTCGCCGGCGATCATGTGCCCGGCATGCAGGGTATGCACGCGAATCTGGTGGGTACGCCCGGTGATCGGCCGCGCCTCGACAATGGTGGCGAAATCGCCGAAGCGACGCAGCACGCGGAACAGGGTCAGCGCCTCCTTGCCCTCATCGTTCACCTCGACCATACGCTCGCCCGAGCGCAGGTTGCTTTTGAGCAGGGGCGCGTTGACCTGTTTCTTGGCCGTGGGCCAGTGGCCCCGCACCAATGCCATGTAGCGCTTGTCCACGCCATCACCGCGCAGCGCCGCATGCAGGTGGCGCAACATGCTGCGCTTCTTGGCGATCATCAGCAGGCCGGAGGTGTCGCGGTCCAGGCGGTGCACCAGCTCCAGCTCCTTGGCGTCAGGGCGCAGCTGGCGCAGCGCCTCGATCACGCCGAAGCTCAGGCCACTACCGCCATGCACGGCGATGCCGGCCGGCTTGTTCATCACGATCAGCGCCTTGTCTTCATAGACGATGGCCGCCTCCAGGCGCTGCAACAGCCCCTGGGCGACCGGTGCCGGCTCGTCGCGCTCCGGCAGGCGGACGGGCGGCACCCGCACGATATCGCCGGCCTGGATCTTGTACTCGGGTTTCACGCGGCCCTTGTTGACCCGCACCTCACCCTTGCGCAGGATGCGGTAGACCAGGGTCTTGGGCACGCCCTTGAGCGCCGTGATGAGGAAATTGTCGATGCGTTGGCCGGCAAGCTCCGGCGCGACTTCGATCAGCTGTACGCCGGAAGTCGGAGGGGTATTGGTCGTCATGGCGGGAATCATAACAATTTTTTATGGAATTGAAGCACTTAATCATTGCTGCTATAGTCGCGAACGCCGCCAAAAGTGGCAGGCCAGCAAAACCAGGCCCTGAGCCGGTTGCTGACCTACGCAATTCTCCAGGACGCGAGGCCGTCCTACGGGGTTTTCGCCAGTTTACCGAATTGCCTGGAATCGCCACCAGCGCTGTGTAGAGAAGACCGAAAAAAACGACAAGTGTGGTTGTTCACCTGCTTACCCGATTCTTTTCGTTGTAGCTCTGCCCGCCCCCGTCGCTTCCACGCAACGCAAGGCGAATGCTCCGGAAACAACAGCCTTGGACATGTAATGGCGTCAGCTTCCCATTCGAAGCTGGCGAAAAATGCAACCCGTTGCGGATTCAGCGCGCGGCAGCACCCGAATTATCAGGGATACGTGCAGGGTGGAGATGCACAGCCCTCGGACCGTGTAGCACCGCGTCCGGCCAGCAGCCGATTGAAGGCTGGTGAGCGGATAAGGTCCTGAACAGATGCCCCCGGGCGTCCACGGCTGACGGTTGATTCCTCCTCCTGACTGAGTGCACACGGCCCGCTTGGTTGATTCGGATACCCATTCGAAGCCACCGGGGCCTTGTTGGCACCGCAGCAAACAGGACGCGTCGTCGCGACAACGGCAGGCTGGGCAACCGGCTGGTGCCGAACGTTGCTCGACACGGGGGTGGCCCGGCCACCCTTTGCGCACCTTGGCACCGACCATGAGACGTCGTGTGTGCCGAACGCCGTTTCCGGCAGCCCGGAAACCGACGGTACAACATGAAAAGAATGCTGATTAACGCAACTCAACCCGAAGAGTTGCGTGTAGCCCTGGTGGACGGCCAACGTCTCTACGACCTGGACATCGAGTCCGGCGCGCGTGAGCAGAAAAAGGCCAACATCTACAAAGGCAAGATCACCCGCATCGAACCCAGCCTCGAAGCCGCTTTCGTCGACTTCGGTTCCGAACGTCACGGCTTCCTGCCGCTGAAAGAAATCTCCCGCGAATACTTCAAGAAAACCCCGGAAGGCCGGGTGAACATCAAGGAAGTGCTCAGCGAAGGCCAGGAAGTCATCGTTCAGGTCGAGAAGGAAGAGCGTGGCAACAAAGGTGCCGCCCTCACCACCTTCATCAGCCTGGCCGGCCGCTACCTGGTACTGATGCCCAACAACCCGCGCGCCGGTGGCATCTCGCGCCGCATCGAAGGCGAAGAGCGCAACGAACTGCGCGAAGCCCTGAACGGCCTGACCGTACCGGGCGACATGGGCCTGATCGTGCGCACCGCCGGCCTGGGCCGCAGCAGCGAAGAAATGCAGTGGGACCTGGACTACCTGCTGCAATTGTGGACCGCCATCAAGGAAGCGTCCCTGGACCGCGCCGCGCCGTTCCTGATCTACCAGGAAAGCAACGTCATCATCCGCGCCATCCGCGACTACCTGCGCCAGGACATCGGCGAAGTATTGATCGACAGCATCGACGCCCAGGAAGAAGCCCTGACCTTCATCCGCCAGGTGATGCCGCAGTACGCCAGCAAGGTCAAGCTCTACGAAGACAGCGTGCCGCTGTTCAACCGCTTCCAGATCGAAAGCCAGATCGAAACCGCCTTCCAGCGCGTGGTCGACCTGCCGTCCGGTGGCTCGATCGTGATCGACCCGACCGAAGCCCTGGTGTCCATCGACATCAACTCGGCGCGCGCCACCAAAGGCAGCGACATCGAAGAAACCGCCCTGCAGACCAACCTGGAAGCGGCCGAGGAAATCGCCCGCCAGTTGCGCCTGCGTGACATCGGCGGCCTGATCGTCATCGACTTCATCGACATGACCCCGGCCAAGAACCAGCGCGCCGTCGAAGAGCGCGTGCGTGAGTGCCTGGAAGCCGACCGCGCCCGCGTGCAGGTTGGCCGCATCTCGCGCTTTGGCCTGCTGGAAATGTCCCGTCAGCGCCTGCGCCCATCGCTGGGTGAAAGCAGCGGCATCGTCTGCCCACGCTGCTCCGGCACCGGCATCATCCGTGACGTCGAGTCGCTGTCGCTGGCCATCCTGCGCCTGATCGAAGAAGAAGCCCTGAAAGACCGCACCGCCGAAGTGCGTGCCCAGGTGCCAATCCCGGTAGCAGCGTTCCTGCTCAACGAAAAGCGTAATTCCATCACCAAGATCGAGCTGCGCACCCGTGCGCGCATCATCATCCTGCCGAACGATCACCTGGAAACCCCGCACTTCGAAGTCCAGCGCCTGCGCGACGACAACCCGGAAGTGCTGAACAACCAGTCCAGCTACGAAATCGCCGCCAGCGAAACCGAAGAAGCACCACAACCGACTGCCACCCGTACCCTGGTTCGCCAGGAAGCGGCCGTGAAAACCGCCCCGGCCCGCGCCAATGCACCGGTACCGGCCGCCGCCGAAGAGCAGCAACCTGCACCCGCCGCCGCCGCGCCGAGCGCGCCGGAGCCAAGCCTGTTCAAGGGCCTGGTCAAGTCGCTGGTCAGCCTGTTCGCCGGCAAGGACGAGCCTGCCGCTGCCCCGGTCGCCCCTGCCGCCGAAAAACCGGCCGCCGAGCGCAGCCCACGCAACGAAGAACGCCGCAACGGCCGTCAGCAAAGCCGCAACCGCAATGGCCGCCGCGACGAAGAGCGCAAGCCGCGTGAAGAGCGTGCCGAGCGCCAGCCACGCGAAGAACGTGCACCACGTGAAGAACGTGCCCCACGCGAAGAGCGGGCACCGCGGGAAGAACGCGCACCACGCCAGCCACGCGAAGACCGCCGCGGCAACCGTGGCGAAGAGCGCGTACGCGAACTGCGCGAGCCGCTGGACGCTACCCCACCGGCCGAACGCGAAGAGCGCCAGCCACGTGAAGAACGTGTAGCCCGTGAAGAACGCGCCCCACGTGAAGAGCGTGCACCGCGTGAAGAGCGGGCCCCTCGCGAAGAGCGTGCCCCACGTGAAGAACGCGCCCCTCGTGAAGAGCGTGCACCACGTGAAGAACGCGCCCCGCGTGAAGAGCGTGCACCACGTGAAGAACGCGCCCCGCGTGAAGAGCGTGCACCACGTGAAGAACGTGCTCCGCGTGAAGAGCGCGCCCCGCGCCCACCCCGTGAAGAGCGTCAGCCACGCGCGGCCGAAGAAGCGGCCGAACAGGCTGCCGAGCTGGCCGAAGAGCAACTGCCGAATGAAGAACAACTGCAAGACGAGCAGGAAGGCACCGATGGCGAGCGTCCGCGCCGCCGCTCGCGTGGCCAGCGTCGCCGCAGCAACCGTCGTGAACGTCAGCGCAATGCCAATGGCGAGCTGATCGACGGCGAAGAAGAAGGCAGCGACGAACAGCCACAGCAGCACCAGGCCACCGAGCTGGGTGCTGAACTGGCGGCCGGCCTGGCTGTAACTGCAGCGGTTGCTACCAGCAACATCAGCAGCGACGCCGAAGCCCAGGCCAACCAGCAGGCCGAGCGCGCCACCGCTGACGTCGTTGCCGCTGCAGCAACCGACAACAGCGAAGCCGCCCAGCCGGTTGAGCAGGCTGAAAAGCTCGAGCAAGTCGAAGTTGTCACCAAGGTTGAAGAAGTGGCCGTGGCCCCAGTGGTCGAGCAGCCGGTCAGCGAGCCTGTAGCCGTGGTCGAGGCAACTGCCGAGCCCGTGGTCGAAGTCGCGCCACAACCGGTCGTCGAAGAAGCGCCTGTTGTCGAGCCGGCCGTGGCTGTCGAAGCTCCGGTAGAAGCGCCAGCTGTCGAAGCCGGTGAAATCGAGCAGGCCCCGACCGTGGTCGAGGCTGCGCCGGCTGCCGAACAGCCTGCCCCGGTTGCCGAAGCCCAGCCAGAAGTAGTGGCCGAGCCTGCACCTGTGGTTGTCGAGCCTGCGCCGGTCGCGGCCCCAGCCGTGGTAGAGCCTGCCACTGTCATGCTGGCCAACGGCCGCGCGCCGAACGACCCGCGTGAAGTTCGCCGCCGCAAACGTGAGGCCGAGGCTGCCGCCAAAGCCGCGCAGGAAGCTGCTGCAGCCGCCGGAGAGCCAGCCCTGGAAACCGCCGATGAGCAAAAGCCTCATCATGGTTGATAGCCAAGGCTGAATGAAAAAGCCCCGCCAGTGCGAACTGGCGGGGCTTTTTCTTGGCCTATCACTTTATGTCAGCGCCGGCGCTGCCCTTTGTAGGAGCGGCCTTGTGTCGCGATGGGGCGCAAAGCGGCCCCAGGAATGTTTGCATTGACGCTGAAATCTGGGGCCGCTACGCGCCCCATCGCGACACAAGGCCGCTCCTACAGGTTCTGCACCGCCCTCTAATTCAGTACAGGTTAGGCTCCATCTCCAGCTCAACCCCGAACCGTTCGAGGATATCGGCCTGGATCCGTCGCGCCAGCGCATGCATCTGCGCCCCGCTCGCCTGGCCATAGTTGACCAGCACCAGCGACTGCAAGCGATGCACCCCGGCATCACCCTCGCGATAGCCCTTCCAGCCTGCCTGCTCGATCAACCAGCCTGCGGCCAGCTTTACCTGACCGTCAGCCTGCGGATAGGCGACCACGCCGGGGTACTGCGCACGGATGCGCGCCACGCATTCGGCCGAAACCACCGGGTTCTTGAAGAAGCTTCCGGCATTACCCAGCTCGGCCGGGTCTGGCAGCTTTTCGCGGCGAATGCTGCAGATCGCATCGCTGATCGCCTGCGCCGTCGGTTCGGTCACGCCCTGCTCTGCCAGGCGCTGGCGGACCGGGCCGTAGTCCAGGTGCGCGTGCAGGGTACGGCTCAAGGCAAACCGCACCCGCAGGATCAACCACCGGCCTGGGTTACGCTTGAATACGCTGTCGCGGTAACCGAAGGCACAGTCCGCCAGCGCGAAGTCGCGCAGCTCGCCCGTCTCGCGGTCCAGGGCCGTAAGGCCGACGAACACGTCCTTGATTTCCACCCCGTAGGCACCCACGTTCTGCATGGGTGCAGCGCCCACGGTGCCAGGGATCAGGCTGAGGTTCTCCAAGCCGCAAAAACCCTGCGCCAGGGTCCACTGCACGAACGGGTGCCAGGGCTCGCCGGCCTCGGCTTCGACCACCACATGCTCGCCGTCATCACTGAGCACCCGTCGGCCCTGGCTGGCCATGTGCAAGACCAGCGCATCGATATCGCGCGTCAGCAGCAGGTTGCTGCCGCCCCCAATCACCAGCACTGGCAACGCCAGGCGCTGAGCCTGGCTCAGCGCCTGGCGCACATGCAGGTCATTGCGGGCCTGGCTGAAATAACGCGCCTTCACGTCGATGCCGAAGGTGTTGTAAGGCTTGAGCGATACCTGCTCCTGCCATTGCCCGGTCATAACCGCCCCTTGATTTCCAGCACCAGCGCCTGGCAGGCCGATTCGATCAGGTCGAGTACCTGCTCGAAGCCATCGGCGCCGCCGTAGTACGGGTCAGGCACTTCATCCAATGCCGCACCATAGCGGCGCAGGAACAGGTCAAGCTCGCCCGTCGCCGTTGGCGGGCGCAGGGCACGCAGGTCGCGAAGGTTGCTCTCGTCCATGGCCAGCACCAGGTCGTATTCGGCGAAATGCCGCTGCTTGACCTGCTGCGCGCGTTGCCTGGACAAGTCATAGCCACGCGCCAGCGCCGCCTTGCAGGTGCGGCTGTCGGGTGGTTTGCCAACGTGCCAGTCGCCCGTACCCGCGGAGGCCACCTGCACGCGGTCGGCGAGCCCGGCGGCCTGCAGTTGGTGGCGCAGCACGCCTTCGGCAGTGGGCGAGCGGCAAATGTTGCCCAGGCACACGAACAGTACGCGCATCAGGCCTCCAGCAAGCGCCGTACGCGCTCCAGGTCTTCTGCGGTGTCTACACCCACGGCAGGCGCCTCGATCGCGTCCTCGACGTGGATGCGCACACCGTGCCACAGGGCACGCAACTGCTCCAGGGCTTCGGTCTGCTCCAGCCAGCACGGGCCCCAGCTGACGAAGTCGTGGAGGAAGCCCACGCGGTAGGCGTACATGCCGATATGGCGGCGGTAAGGTACGCCGGCTGGCAACTGGTCCTGGCCTTTGGCGAAGGTGTCACGCGCCCACGGCAGCGGCGCCCGGCTGAAGCTCAGGGCAAGGCCATGCTTGTCGCTGACCACCTTCACCGCATTGGGGTTGAACACGGTTTCCGGCTCATGGATCTGCTCGGCCAGGGTGGCGATGGCCGCTTGCGGGTGAGCAGCCAGGTTGGCAGCTACCTGGTCGATGATCACCGGCGGGATCAGCGGCTCGTCACCCTGCACGTTGACCACGATAGCATCGGCCGCCAGGCCCAGTTGCGTCGCCACTTCAGCCAGGCGGTCGGTACCCGACTCATGGTCGACACGGGTCATCAGCACTTCGGCGCCAAATGCCTGGCAAGCTTCGAAGATGCTGGCATCGTCGGTAGCGATGACCACGCGGCTGGCCGCGCTCTTGCGCGCCTGCTCCCATACATGTTGCACCATCGGCTTGCCGGCGATGGCCAGCAGCGGCTTGCCTGGCAAGCGCGTGGAACGCAGGCGGGCAGGAATCACCACGGTGTAGTCAAGGCTCATTTGTCCAGGCGCTCGTCGTCGGTCAGGGTACGTGCCTCGCTCTCCAGCATGACCGGGATACCGTCGCGAATCGGGTAGGCCAGGCCGGCACCCTTGCTGATCAGCTCGGTCTTGTCGGCGCTGAGCTTGAGCGGGCCCTTGGTGATCGGGCAGGCGAGGATATCGAGCAGTTTGGTGTCCATTGAAGGCTTCCTTTAGGCCAGATGGCCAGAAATGAAAACGGGCTCAGGGCTTGTGCAGCAAACGCTGCAGTTGGCAGTCGAACCAGGCGCTGAATGCCGGCGTGGGCTGTGCTTCGACAGCCAGGTACCACCAGTCGTCGGCGGCGAAGGCGCGGCATTTCACGGCGTCTTTCTCGGTCATGACCAGCGGTAGCGGTGGGCTGAAGGCCAGGCTCCGGGCGCTGAATTGTGCATGGTCGGCAAAAGGGTGCGGCAGCGGCTGCCAGTTTAGCCCCAGCAGGGTATTGAAGAAACGTTGCGGGTTGCCGATACCGGCCACCGCGTGCAGGCGCTGGCCGGCGGGAAAATGGTCGAGTGCGCGGCGCTCGCCACTGCGCAGGTTGACCAGTGCGGATGGCTGCAGGCGCAGGCCAAAGCCACCGGCACGGTCTTCGCCGGCACCATTGAACAGCACCGCATCGGCGCTCTGGAGACGTTCGGCAGGCTCGCGCAGCGGGCCGGCCGGCAGGCAGCGGCCGTTGCCCAGGCCACGCGCGGCATCGATCAGGACCAGCTCCAGGTCACGTGCCAGGCGGTAGTGCTGCATGCCGTCATCACACAGGATCAGGTCCAACGGTTCACTGGCCAGCAGGGCCTGCACGGCCCTGGCGCGATCTGGGTCGATCATCAGCGGTACCCCACTGCGCTGCACGATCAGCAGCGGTTCGTCCCCGGCCTGTTCGGCCGACTGGTCGGCCAGCACCCGCCACGGCAACTGCGGCGGTTTGGCGCCATAGCCACGGCTGACCACGCCGACGTTCAGCCCCTGCTGGCGGCAATGCTCGATCAGCCAGAGAATCATCGGTGTCTTGCCGGTGCCACCCACGGTGATATTGCCCACCACGATGACCGGCACCGGTGCGCGGTAGCTGGCACTTTCACCCTTTAGAAAGCGCGCGCGCTTGCGCGTGACCACGCGGCGGTACAACGCCTCCAGCGGGCGCAGTAGCGCCAGCGCCGGGTGCCCGGCGTACCAGACGGCGAGCAGGCGGTCGGCGATAGCCATCAGGGCGTGCCCTGGGCCGCCTCGACGGTGGTCATGCGCAATTGGCTGAAGCCGAGCTTGCCGGCAGCATCCATCGCAGTGACCACAGCCTGGTGCGGGGTCTTGCCATCGGCACTGATGGCCAGCGGCAGCTTGTTGTCACCACCCGACTCACGCTCGATGGCCTCGCTCAGGGTGGCCAGGTCGCTCTTGGGCAGCAGGTGGTTGTTCACCGAGTACACGCCTTCGGCGCTGATGGTGATTTCCACCAGCTTGCCCTGGTCGGCCGGCGCCTGCTCGGCACTGGCGGCCTCTGGCAGCTCGACCCGCAGCTGCGTTTCACGGGTGAAGGTGGTGGTGACCACGAAGAACAGCAGCAGCACGAACACCACGTCGATCAGCGACGCCAGGTTGATGTCGACGTTCTCCCGCTGGCGATTGCGCCGGAACTTCACGCCTTGCCTCCAGCCACTTCCACTTCGCGGTCGCCCTGCAGCACTTCCACCAGCTTGATCGCCTCCTGCTCCATGCCCACCACCAGTTCATCGATGCGGCGCAGCAGGAAACGGTGGAAGAACACCGCCGGAATACCGACCATCAGGCCCGCCGCCGTGGTGACCAGGGCCTTGGAAATACCACCGGCCAGTACCGCGGCGTTGGCGGTCATCTGCGTGCCCATGAAGGCACTGAAGATGTCGATCATGCCCAGCACGGTGCCTAGCAGGCCCAGCAGCGGGGCCATGGCGGCGATGGTGCCGAGGGTGCTGATGTAGCGCTCCAGCTCGTGAATGACGCGCGAAGCTGCCTCTTCGATGCACTCTTTCATGATTTCGCGGCCATGGCGCGAATTGGCCAGGCCCGCAGCGAGGATCTCACCCAGTGGCGAATCGGCGCGCAGCGCCTTGAGCTTGTCACTGGTGAGTTGCTTGTCCTTGATCCATATCCAGACCTGGCCCAGCAAGTGTGGCGGGGTGACGCGGCTGGCGCGCAGGGTCCACAGGCGCTCGATGACGATAGCCATGGCAGCGATGGAGCTCAGAATGATCGGCAGCATCATCCAACCACCGGACTTGACCAATTCCCACACAGTAAACGCCCCTTCGGATAAAGGCCGCCACTCTACCATAGGCACGGCGGGGGCTCATCTGCCGGAGATCGGGGAGCATGCCTTGGATGGGTATCAGGGCTGACAGGGGCATGCCTTGGGTTTTCCAGCGCCTGTGAGATCGAGCGCCGCCCGCGCGGCGCTTCGCGGGTAAACCCGCTCCTACGTTTGTTTCGGGCCAGTATTGCCTGTGCCGGACGCGCGCGACCGCCTTGTTTTTACGACGCGATATCGTGGCGGGCGCCAAGGCGTTCGCGCGCAAATCCCACAGGAATAACTGGCCCGAAACAAACATAGGAGCGGCTTTAGCCGCGAAGCGCCGCGCGGGCGGCGCTCGATCTCACAGGCGCTGAATATGTCGAGGCGAACGCTTCGGCGCTCGATCTTACACGCGCTGAATGTGTCGAGGCGAACGCTTCGGTGCTCGATCTCACACGCGCTGAAGATCTTGTGGCAAGCACCTGCAAGCCCCTCCCCTCACTCCCCCCGAGCCCGCCAGAACCGCCGCTGCCCCCGCATACCCTCAACCTCCCCCCACCCACCCAGCACCAACCGCAAAGCGCCCTGCACCGCCGTGTCATGCACCACCACCCCATGCCGCCGGTACCGCTCCACCACCTGCGCATGCGGGTGCCCAAAACTATTGTTGCGCCCCCGCGATATCAGCACCCCACGCGGCGCCGTGGCACGCATGAACCCCTCGCTGGAAGAACTGCGGCTGCCATGGTGCGGCGACTGCAGCCAGTCGATGCGTGGCGCGTCGGTTGCCGCCAGCCAGGCACGCTCCGCCCCTGCCTCCATGTCGCCGGCCAGCAACAACCGCTCGCCCTGCGCCTCGACCAGCAACACACAGGAGCGGTCATTACTGCTGCGCCCTTGCGCCCAGCGCCACAGCGAGAAGCGCACACCATCCCATTCCCATTGCTCGCCACTGGCACAGGGTTGCAACTGAACATCATCCAGCGCTTCCCCACCGATAACCCGCTCGACCGGCAAACCCCGCTGTATCGCCCCAGCACCGCCGGCATGATCGGCGTGGGCATGGCTGATCAGCATCACGTCCAGGTGACTCACCCCCAACTTGCGCAAGGTCGGCAACACCACCCGCTCCCCCAAGTCGTAGTCGCCCCTCGCCGGCCCGGCGTCATACAGCAGGTTGTGCTGCCGGGTGCGCAACAGCACCGCCAAGCCTTGGCCGACGTCCAGTTGCCAGACCTCCACCTGCCCGAAAGGCACCGGCTCGCGCGGCACCCAAAGGGCCAACAGCATTACCCCGCCCAACCCTCGCAGCGGCACACCACGGGGCAGCAGCACCAGCAAAGCCCCCAGGCAGACCAGCAGCCAGGCCCATAGCGGCAGGGCTGGCGGCACCCATGCCGGGCGTTGCTGCGCAACCAGCGCCAGCACCCGAAACAGCACATCCAGCAAGCCACCTGCCAGCCACAAGAAGGCCTCCCCAGCCCCACCCAACGGCAACAACAAGGTACCCAGCAAGGCCAACGGCAGTACCGCCAGGCTCACCCATGGCACCGCCACCAGGTTGGCCAGCGGCGCACTCAGGCTCACCGGCAAGCCCACGGCCAGCAGCACCGGCAACAAACCGATGGCAATCACCCACTGCGCCCGCGTCCAGGCCTGCCATGGCCGCCATGCCCCCAGGCGGGCACTGAAGCAAAACACCAGCGTGGCCACGGCGCCGAACGACAGCCAGAAGCCCGGAAGCAGCGCCGCCAGCGGCTCGACCAGCAACACGGCCACCAGCGCCAGCAACAGTGGCAGGAACGCCCCCAGGTGCCGAAAACGCAGCCGCCAGAGCAACACCACGGCCAGCATCAGGCAGGCACGCTGCACCGGCACCCCCGCGCCGGCCAGCCAGCCGTAGGCCAGTGCCGCACCCATGGCCAGCGCGCACGCCGAGGGCAGCCAAGGCAGCCGTGCGGGCCACAGCCCCCAGCGGGCCAACCCGGCGACCAGGCCGTAGAGCAAACCGGCAACCAGGCCAATGTGCTGGCCGGAAATGACCAACAAGTGCACCGTGCCGGTGGCCTGCAACGTCTGCCAATCTTCCCGCGCCAGGCCGGCCCCGTCGCCGAGCACCAGGGCCACCAGCGCGGCCTGCCGGCCGTTGGCATCGACCGCCAGCAAGCGCTGGCGCAGCGAATCCCGCCACCCATAGCTGGCCGGCGCCAGCAGCTGCCCCGCCTTCACCGTACCGGTAGCGCCGACCCGCCGGGCCAGCAACTGCGCTTCACGGTCCGGCCCATGCGGGTTCAACAACCCGGCGGGGCGCTGCAAGGTCACCGCCAGCCGCCACTGCTCGCCGGCCCGTACCGGCGGCCCGTCGAACCAGCTGACTTGCAGGCGTTGTGGCAGTTCGGCACGGCGCGAACGGGCGGCCTCCAGCTCGAAACGCACACCGTGCGCCGTGCGCGCCGGCAAGCCGACCACCCGCCCCTCCAGCCACAAGGTGCGGCCATCCAAAGCGGCCGCCAGCCGGTCATCCAGGGCCTGCTGGGCAGACCAGCTGGCCCAGCACAGCCCCAACAGAAAACAGCCCAATGGCCACCCGCGGGTGAACAGGCACACGCCAGCGCAAGCCGCCAGCACCCACAACCACCCGTCCGGTAGCAATGCAGGAAGAAAGCCCAGGCACAGCAGCCCGAGCGCAAGCGCCAACATCCCTGTGCGCATGAGGTAGAGCTCCAGAAGCCAAATCACCTTCTGAGGCATAGCCCAATTGCCGGCACAGCTTGCTCAACAATTGTCACAAACTCTGAACGAGGCTGAGCGGGAATAAGGGCATACTGCCCGGGTCAACGCTCCGGGAGCCTACATGCCGCGCCGACTTTTCAAACGCTACATGCCGGACCCGACCAGTATTCGGGAACACAAGTCCTTACGCTTTTTCGGCAAGTTGCTGCACGACCCGAACCTCTGGCACCTGAACCGCCATTCGGTGGCGCGGGCCATGGGCGTTGGCCTGTTCGCGGCACTGATCCCGATGCCGGCGCAGATGCTGCTGGCCGCCGCGCTGGCCATTCCGGTACGCGGCAACCTGCCGATCGCGGTCAGCCTGGTGTGGTTGACCAACCCACTGACGATGCCGCCGGTGTTCTTCGTCACCTACATGACCGGCGCCTGGCTGATGCAGGTACCACCGCGCACATTGCCTGACGAACTGACCTTCGAGTGGATCACCGACCAGCTGTCGACACTGTGGCAACCCTTCCTGCTCGGCTCGGTGGTGTGCGGCGTGGTGCTGGGCATTCTTGGCTACTTCGGCACCATGCTGTACTGGCGCTGGTGGGTGGGCCGGCAGTGGCGGCGGCGCCAATGCCGGTGCAAGGCCTCAGGCGCGCATGCCGCGGCCGCTGACCAGCAGGCGCACACACAGCAGGTAGAGCACCGCGGTGGCCACCAGCATGAAGGTGATCGCCGTACCGATGCTGATATCCGACACCCCTAGGATGCCGTAGCGGAACGAGTTGACCATGTGCAGCACCGGGTTGGCCAGCGACACGGTCTGCCAGAACGGCGGCAGCAGGTTGATCGAATAGAACACCCCGCCCAGGTAAGTCAGTGGCGTCAGCACGAAGGTCGGGATGATCGAAATGTCATCGAAGTTGCGCGCGAACACCGCGTTGACGAAGCCCAACAGCGAGAAGATGGTCGCGGTCAGCAGCACCACGGCCACGGTCACGCCCAGGTGGTGCACCTGCAGGTCGGTGAAGAACATCGACAGGATGGTCACGATCACCCCCACCGCCAGGCCACGCAACACGCCGCCCAGCACATAGCCAATGAGAATGATGTGCGGCGATACCGGCGACACCATCAACTCTTCGATCGAGCGCTGGAACTTGCTGCCGAAGAAGCTCGACACCACGTTGCCATAAGAGTTGGTGATCACCGACATCATGATCAGCCCGGGCACGATGTACTGCATGTAGGTGAAACCACCCATGTCACCGATCTGCCGGCCGATCAGGTTACCGAAAATCACGAAGTACAGGACCATGGTGATCGCGGGCGGCAGCAGGGTCTGCGGCCAGATGCGCAGAAAACGCCGCACTTCACGGTAGACGATGGTGTTCAGGGCGACCCAGTTGGTACGCAGTTCCACACTCATACGGCCACCTTCGACAGGTTTTTTTCCACCAGGGACACGAACAGCTCCTCGAGTCGGTTGGTCTTGTTGCGCAGGCTTTGCACTTCGATGTTCTGCAGGGCAAGCTGGCCGAACAGCGCGGTAATGCCGATGTCCTTGTCCACCTGCACTTCCAGCGTGTGCGGGGTCAGCAGCCGGCAAGGGTAGCCTTGCAACACCGGCGCCGTGGCCAGGTCCTGCTTGAGGTCGAGGACGAAGGTTTCGACATGCAGCTTGCCCAGCAACTGGCGCATGCTGGTGTTCTCGACGATGGTGCCGTGGTCGATGATGCCGATGTTACGGCACAGCTGCTCAGCCTCTTCCAGGTAATGGGTGGTGAGGATGATGGTGATGCCCTTCTGGTTCAGCTCGGTGAGAAAGCTCCACATCGACCGGCGCAGCTCGATGTCCACCCCGGCGGTAGGTTCGTCCAGGATCAGCAGGCGCGGCTCGTGAATCAGCGCGCGGGCAATCATCAGGCGGCGCTTCATGCCACCAGACAACGAACGCGACTGCACGTCGCGCTTGTCCCACAGGCCCAGCTGGGTCAGGTATTGCTCGGCGCGCTCCTTGGCCAGTTTGGGCGGGATACCGTAGTAGCCGGCCTGGGTCACCACGATATCGAAGGTTTTCTCGAACTGGTTGAAGTTGAATTCCTGCGGCACCACGCCCAGGCAGCGCTTGAGCGCGGCGGGCTCGCGGTCCAGGTCATGGCCGAACACGTTGACCGTGCCGCTGGTCTTGTTTACCAGCGTGGACAGGATGCCGATGGTGGTGGACTTGCCGGCGCCGTTGGGGCCGAGCAAGGCGAAGAAGTCACCTTCGGCAACGTCCAGGTCGATGCCCTTGAGGGCCTGGAAGCCGTTGCCGTAGGTTTTGGTGAGCTGTCGGATGGACAGGGCAGAACTCATAGCGGGTCACTTACCGAAGAATAAGGTGCAGGACACGCCAGATAACGTCACTGGCGCAGTGAGTGCGGCCAATGGTGCAAGGCCTGGCCGCACAAGTACAGTCATGTGTATTGATAGTGACTATCGAAACAGCCGTGGTGTTCGATTCAGGTCAGTGCCGTCATCACCGCAGCCTGGTAGGCCGGGCGTGCCTTGAGGCGGGCGTACCAGGCTTCCAGATGCTGCATGGCCGGGCGCTCGATGGGCAGCTCGAACCAGGCGTAGGCAAAGCACCCCAGTGGGATGTCGCCCATGCCGATCTGGCCACCGGAAAGATACGGCTGCTTGGCCAGGGCTGCATCGGCCATCGCCAGCAGCTCGGCACAGCGCTTGTGCGCAGCGTTGATCGCCACCCAGTCGCGCTGGTCTTCCGGGGTACGCAGCAAGCCCCAGAACAGCGGTCGGAAGGGGGTTGCCAAGGATGACGTGGTCCAGTCCATCCACTTGTCGGCCAGGGCGCGCTGGCGTGGGTTTTCCAGGTACCAGCCTCGCTCGGCGCCGTACTCGGCGCACAGGTAGCGGACGATGGTGTTGGACTCCCACAGGACCAGGTCGCCGTCCTCCAGCAGGGGCACCAGGCCATTGGGATTGCGCGCGCGGTAGTGCGGCTCGTTGACCACGCCGAAAGCGCCGCCGGCGTCGATGGACTCGAAGTCCAGGCCCAGTTCGTGGGCAATCCACAGCGCCTTGCGCACATTGCTCGAATTCTTGCGGCCCCAGATCTTCAGCATGGCAACGTCCTTATGAATGTGGAGGGCTGCACAGTCTACTCCAGAGTTTTCTCGCCTGTACCGGCCTCTTCGCGGGCGCGCCCGCTCCCACAGGTGTCTCACCCGTCTCGAACCCTGTGATATCCCTGTGGGAGCGGGCGTGCCCGCGAAGAGGCCGGCACAGGCTGAAAATATCCTGAAACTCCCGCCGCCACACCCTGTCACTGTTCTGACCCTGCCGTTCACGGCGTTACGTCTAAGCTGTCTGGGACGGTTCAAGCTCCCCTGGTTCCAAGGAGGACCGATTATGTTGCTGTTATGGTTGGTAGTGCTGGTGATCGGCGCGGCATACCTCACGCACCGGCGCCTGGCGCCCCTGCAGATTCTCGGCAGCGTGGCGGCCTACGTCCTGCTGATGAGCATTTTCAGCAACGCCCCCGGCTGGCTGCTGGCGCTGATCTGGATCGTGCTGGCGTTCAAGGTGGCCGTGGTGGCGCTGCCCGACTGGCGCCGCAGGGTATTTACCGGCCGGGTGTTCAGCTGGTTCCAGCGCACCCTGCCGCCCATGTCGCAAACCGAGCGCGAAGCGATCGACGCAGGCACCGTCTGGTGGGACGGCGAGCTGTTCAGCGGCCGCCCCGACTGGCGCACCCTGCTGGCCTACCCGGCACCAAAGCTGACCGAGGAAGAACAGGCCTTCATCGACGGCCCCACCGAAGCGCTCTGCGCAATGGTCAGCGACTGGCAGATCGGCCAGGACCTCGACCTGCCGCCCGAAGCGTGGGCGCATATCAAGTCGAACGGTTTCTTTGCCCTGATCATCCCCAAGGAATATGGCGGTAAAGGTTTCTCCGCCTATGCCCACTCCCAGGTGGCGATGAAGCTGGCCACCCGCAGCGGCGACCTGGCCTCGACCGTGATGGTGCCCAACTCCCTGGGGCCCGCTGAGTTGCTGCTGCACTACGGCACCGATGAGCAACGCAACCACTACCTGCCGCGCCTGGCCCGTGGCGAAGAAATCCCTTGCTTCGCCCTCACCGGCCCACTGGCCGGCTCCGACGCTGGCGCCATGCCCGACACCGGCGTCATCTGCAAAGGCCAATGGCAAGGCGAAGAAGTCCTCGGCCTGCGCCTGAACTGGGAAAAGCGCTATATCACCCTCGGCCCGGTCGCGACCCTGCTGGGCCTGGCCTTCAAGGCTTACGACCCGGACCATTTGCTGGGCGAGCAGGAAGAACTGGGCATCAGCCTGGCCCTGATCCCTACCGACACCCCCGGCGTCGAAATCGGCAAGCGCCACCTGCCGCTGGGCGCTGCCTTCATGAACGGCCCCAACAGCGGCAAGGATGTGTTCGTGCCGCTGAGCTTCCTGATCGGTGGCCAGGCCATGCTCGGCAAGGGCTGGATGATGTTGATGAACTGCCTGTCGGTGGGCCGCTCGATTTCCCTGCCCGCCGTCGGCACGGGGGCGGCCAAGTACACCAGCCTGGTCACCGGCCAGTACGCCACTATCCGCGAGCAGTTCAATGTGCCGCTGGCGGCCTTCGAAGGCATCCAGGAATCCCTGGCGCGCATCGGCGGCAACGCCTGGCTGATGGACAGCGCCCGCCTGCTCACCGCCAAGGCTGTGGACCTGGGCGAAAAGCCCTCGGTGCTGTCGGCGATTCTCAAGTACCACCTCACCGAGCGCGGCCGTGAATGCATCCAGCATGCCATGGACGTGCATGGCGGCAAGGGCATCATCATGGGCCCGAACAACTACCTGGGCCGGAACTGGCAGGGGGCGCCGATCTTCATCACCGTCGAGGGCGCCAACATTCTCTCGCGCAACCTGATGATCTTTGGCCAGGGCGCCATCCGTTGCCACCCGTTCGTGCTCAAGGAAATGGCCCTGGCCGGGCGCCAGGACCCCGACCAGGCACTGCGCGAGTTCGACGACCTGTTGATGCAGCACATCATGTTCGCCGCCGGCAATGCGGCCAGCACGTTCATCCACGGCATCGGCCTGGGCCGATTTGAGAAGGTGCCGGGCGATGCCTTGAGCCAAGGGTATTTCCATGCACTGAACCGTCAGGCTGCCGCGTTCGCGATGCTCGCGGACCTCTCCATGATGCTGCTCGGCGGCGCGCTGAAGCGGCGCGAACGTTTGAGTGCGCGCCTGGGGGATGTGCTCAGCCATCTTTACCTGTCCAGTGCCGCCCTGAAGCGCTACCACGACCTTGGCTCACCCGAGCATATGCGGCCGCTGTTGCGTTGGGCCATGGAAGAGAGCTTGGGCCAAGCGGAAAAGGCCTTGGATAGCCTGCTCGACAACTTCCCGAACCGCTTCGTCGGCTGCGCCCTGCGCGTGCTGGTTTTCCCATTCGGGCGCCGTCACACCGGGCCGAGCGATGAACTGGACGCCGAGGTGGCTGCACTGATCGGCCGTCATAAAGGCGACCCAGCGCTGGAAGAACTGCTGGCCGGCTGCTTCAGGCCCCAGGCTGAGGGAGACCCGGTAGCGGCCCTGCAACGGGCCTGTGACTTGCTGGGTGAAGCGGCCCCCCTGCAAAAAGACGTGCACCAGGCGCTCAAAGATGGCCGAGTGCGGCCCGCGCCCGGGCAATCGACCATAGAGGCCGCCGTGGCGGCGGGTGTGCTGCAGTCGACCGAGGGGCAACGGTTGCTGGCAGCCGAGGCAGCACGGCGGGCTGTGATCGACGTGGACGCCTTCGACAAGGATCAGTTGCTGCCCGAGCCCGGCAAGGTCCGCTAGACCGGAGCGGCCCATGGCGGGCCGCACTGTCTCCAAAAGACATGATCTGGCGTATACTCCGCGACCGTTTCAACGACACCGAGGACCGCCCCATGGCCACCCCCAATCTGGAATACCACCTGCAACTCCTGAACCACCTGCGCACCATCCTGGTGGCTTTGAGTGAAGCCGAGCAGGTACCAGAGGAAAGCCACGCTCTGTTCCTCGAACGCTTCGACGAACTGCTGACCCTGCTGCCGCAAGACCCGCTGGAAAGCCAGTACCTGGGCCAGGACCTGATCTGCCAGGTGATCCAGCGGTACCCGCAGATCGCACACTTGGTGCCCCGCGACCTGCTATGGTTCTTCGGCGGCGATTGCCTGCATTACATGCCGGACGAAGAACTCGATCTCTATCAGCGCCTGGAAGAACTGCGCTACGAAGCTGAACGCAGAGGCGAACCCTTCGACTGGAACCTGCAGAAACGTACGCTTGGTTCGCCCGACCTACCCCACTGATGCCACGTTTGCCCGGTGACACTGTGTAGAAGCGTCCCCGGGAAACTGCCCTTCGCGAATAGAGCATTATTTCCTACGCGCTCTTGTCCCATTACTTACCGTTATTCGCGGTCTTCCTACATTCGCCCTATTCGCCCGTCCATAAACTGTTCGAGTTCCGGAAGTGCACTGCTCACTCGCGATCCGGAACCTGCGGAGTTCACGCAGCCACCTGAACTTGATTATGGACATCACGATGAAAAGACTGTTTTTCCCGCTAGGCCTTGCGCTGGCGAGTACAACCGTTTCAGCGGCGACGGAAACCGGCCGCATCGACTTCACGGGTTACATCTACGCTGGCGGCACCTGCCCAATCGAGGTGGTAGAGCCGGGCATGGGCGTCCTGCCTTCCGTTTCCATGGGCAACTTCCTGCCCAAGCACTTCCCGGTAGTGGGTACCACTTCACCGGAAAAGGCGTTCGCACTGCGCATTACGCCCGACGCGACTTGCACGCCCAGCACCAAAGCCAGGGTCACTTTCGAAGCCTTGCATGGCGTAGTGGGTGGCGACGAGCTCTACGGGCTGCGCCGGGGCGACGGCACAGCATCGGGCCTGGGCGTACTGATCAAGGATCAGAATCACAACATCCTCAAGCCCGACATGGAGTCGGAAGAGTACGACATTTCTCCGTCGCAACCGACTGACATGCAGTTCTATGCAGCTTACCAATCGACAGACCCGGTAGTGACCGAAGGCCTCGCAGAGGCCCGCGTCAATTTCTCGGTCGAACTGCCCTGACGATTCACTCCAGGTGCCGCCCGCGCACCTGGAGTTTTCCGCTACAACCTCACTTCGAACGGTCTCGACATGAATGTTCTGACGTCAGGCAGGCGCTTGCTGTGCGCTTGTCTGTTGCCGCTCGCCCTGGCGCCTAACGGTGCCCAGGCAGCGCTCACCATCAGCACCACCCGCATCGTCTACGACGCTCATCAACGCAGTGCCTCGGTAGTTGTCGCCAATCCCTCGGCGCAGCCTTATGCCGCACAGGCTTGGGTCAACACCGAGGCCGACGACACCACTACCAGCGTGCCGCTCGTCACCACCCCTGCACTGTTTCGCCTGAACCCAGGCCGAGAGCAGACCGTGCAAATAAATGGCTTGCCCAATGAGTTACCCCAGGACCGCGAGTCGCTGTTCTTCTTCAACCTGCAGGAAGTCCCACAAGCCGACCCGGACTCGGCTGCTCGCAATACGCTACGCATCGCCCTGCGTACACGCATCAAGCTGTTCTACCGGCCCACCGCCATCGCCGGGAACCCGGCACGCGAGCTGAAGAAGCTGGAGTTCTCCACCGTGCAGGAGGGCGGCCGCCGCTACCTGCAAGTAAGTAATCCCACTCCTTATCACTACGTGTTCAGCCGGTTCGAGCTGCAGCTCGCCGACCAGCGCCACCCGCTGCGTGAGGCCGACATGCTGCGCCCGCTAGACACGCAACGCTATGCAATACCGCGCCAATTCGGCACGAGTGGCCTGAAGGTCACCGTTACGTTCATCAACGATTACGGTGGCCTGACCCAGCCTCTGACCCTCCCCGTGCAGGACGCTATCTGAGCGTAGCGAGTCGCCTTCAGGAATGGAACACATGAACCCATCACCAACCTGTCCTGACAGCGAGTCGGTGCGGCGAGCGCTGCTCGCGCTCAGCTGTCTAGTGCCCCTGCTCGTGCAACCGGGCAGAGCCATCGCTGCACCTTTCGAAGCCGGTTTTCTTCGCCAAGACCCCCGCCAACCTGGCGCCAGCGCCCTGGCGCTCGGCGCCTTGAGCGATGAACAGCAACTACCGCCGGGGCGTTACCGGGTGAGGCTGATCGTCAATCTCGAGGACATCGGTGAGCACTTGCTGACGTTCAAAAACGATGCCCGCACGCAAACGCTCGAAGCCTGCCTACCCCCGGCGCTCCTAGGTGAATTGGGGTTGCGCCTGGATGCACTGGAGGATCCGACGGCCACCAGCCTCCAGTGCCTGGACCTGCCGGGCGTAGTGCCCGGCGCGCAAGTGAACTTCGACAGCGAAAAGCTCCAGCTATCGCTGTCCATACCGCAAATCGCCTTGCGCCGTGATGTGGCAGGCTATGTCGATCCCCAGCGTTGGGACAGTGGCATCAACGCAGCATTCGTCAATTACCAGGCCTCGGCGCGACGCAGCGACGGCTACCAGAGTAGCCAGTACAGCCAGGACCTGTACCTCAATACCGGTCTGAACGTGCAGGGCTGGCGCCTACGCAGCCAGCAGTCCTGGCGACAAGACAGCGGCAGCGGGGCACACTGGGACAGGACCAATACCTTCGCCCAGCACGACCTGCCCGGGACGTGGGGGGCCGTGACCTTGGGCGAGTCGTTCACCGACAGCCAGGTGTTTCGAAGCATTCCCATGCTCGGTATCCGTGCGAATGCAGACCAGGACATGCTGCCGGATGCCCTGCGCAGTTATGCCCCCGTGATCCGCGGCGTCGCCCAGAGCCGCGCCAAGCTGGAAATCTGGCAGAACGGTTACCCGATCTACTCCACCTATGTCAGCCCTGGCCCCTATGCCATCGACGACTTGAGCGTAGGAGGTACTGGAGAACTGGAAGTGGTGCTGACCGAAGCTGACGGGCAGGTGCGCCGCTTTCAGCAACCCTATGCCAGCATCGGCAACCTTCTACGGCCTGGGGTCTGGAACTACAGCGCCGCAGTGGGGCGTTACAACCCGCCCGACAAGTTCGAAACCCCGGTATTCTGGCAGGCCGGCCTGGCCATGGGCACACCTTGGCGCTCATCGGTGTACGGCGGGGTGATGTCCAGCACCGGGTATCGCGCAGTCGCGCTGGGCATGGCGCGTGACCTGGGCGAGCTGGGGGCGCTTTCACTGGATGTGACCCACGCCAGCAGCGAGCTGCCAGCGCCGCACCGCGACCTGCAGGGCCAGAGCTATTCGATGCGTTACAGCAAGAGCTTCGGCGCCGACACACACCTGCGCTTCGCCGGTTACCGCTATTCCACCCAAGGGTATCGGGATTTCGACGAATGGGTCCGGCAAGGCAGCAATGACCGCAGCTTTCTCGGCAGTCGTCGCAGCCGCCTCGAGGCCTCTGTTTACCAGAAAATCGGCAAAGGGCACTCGATCAGCCTGAACCTATCGCAGCAAAACTACTGGCAGCGCCAAGACGTACAACGTCAGTTCCAGTTCAATTTCAGCGGCTACCATGGCTCGCTCAACTACAACCTGTATGCTTCGCAATCCCTGACCAGCGCCGGCTCACACAGTGACCGCCAAATCGGCCTGAGCCTGTCGATGCCCTTGGAGTTCGGCGCCACCCACCGGCTGTCGACCGACGTGTCGCACAGCGCCAGTGGCAGTAGCCTGCGTACCTCACTCAGCGGCCAGGCGGGACAGGAGCTAGGCTATAACGCCAGCGTTCAGCGTGATCAGCAGCGCAATGATACCCTTTCACTGGCCTTGGCATACCAAACACCGCACGCCAGCCTCGGTGCGGGAGGCGTGCTGAGCGAGCGGTACCGTAACGTATCGGTGAATGCCAGCGGCGCCGTGCTGCTGCATGAAGACGGTCTGGCTTTCGGCCCCTACCTGGGAGACACCATGGGCCTGGTTCAGGTGCCAGGTATCGCCGACGTCGGCATACGCCAGGGTGGCGCAGCCCGTACCGATGCCAACGGCTACGCGCTGATTCCTCACCTGCGCCCCTACAAGCCTAACGCCTTGGTACTGGATACCGACCAACTCGGGGCGGATGTGACCATCGAAAATGCCACTGCCCAGCTTGTGCCACGGCGCGGAGCGGTGGTCAGGCACCGCTTCGAGGCCCGCCGCATCAACCGCATGGTGCTGACCCTGCACAACGCCGAAGGCTACGTGCTGCCCTTTGGCGCACAACTGCTCGACCACTCGGGAGAAGTAGTAGGCATGGTCGGCCAGGGCGGGCAGCTATTGCTGGCCCTGGATGAGGGTGAGCACACCCTGACCGCGCACTGGGGCGAAGACGACCAACCACGCTGCCAGGTGCAACTGAACCCTGCTGGCCTGCCCATCTCGGACGGGTATCGACAGCAAACCCTGACCTGCAACTGACTCACCAGCCTTGGTCGGTCGCCCACGGGTTGACCGCCAGACAAGGATATCCAATGTTCAGCCCGCGCAATACCCTCGCTATCACCACGTTGATCTGTACGCTCGGCTTCCTGCCGCACGGCCAAGCAGCGCCAAGCGCAGACCCCTCCTTTTGTGCCGTGGCGCGTCCCGGGCCGATGCCCATGACCTATCACCGTGACCTGGGAACCTTGCACGTGCCGCGCGACGCCCCGGTCGGTACGGTCATCGGCCAACTCGACCCTGAAACCTGGGAAAGGACCGACGGCGCAAGGCTTACATGCTTTCATTTTGGCGACGGCGCCTACATGCGCTTGCACCTCAACGCGAGCGTGCCCATTGTCCCACACCCCTTGCCACCGATCGGCGGTGAACCCTCAGATGGACACATTCTCGAAACCGGTATTGACGGCATAGGTATGCGCATCCGGGTCAAAACACCGCTTGACGGCGTTATGTCCAGTAGTTTCATTCCAGAGAACGGTGACACGCGTGTGCCTTACGTCGCTTACAGAGATACCGACAACGGTCTTGTCGGAACAATATTGGGGCTCCTCTTCACACAGATCACCTTCGTCAAAACCGGTGACATTGCACCCGGCCCCCATCGGCTCGCCGCCAAGCAAATGTTCAATGCCGTCCTCGATTTCAATAACTTCGGTGAAGCGTTCAAGTTCCTGGTATCGGCCACCATCGTCCAGGCCGAGTGCAGTATCGTCGGCGACGCGGTGAGCCCGAACCCCGTGGTGCTTGGGGAATGGCAGAAAAGCGACTTCACCGGACCGGGGTCGCGCACCACGACCGTACCGTTCACGATCGCCTTGAAAGGTTGCGTTGCCGACCCTGGCGGCAATAGCCGAGTGACGCTGCAATTGGACCCGACCAACGGTTCGCTGGCCGACCCGCGCCACCCCGGCGTTTTCAGCATGGGCGCTGGCGCGGACGCCGGCGGCGTCGGCATCCAGGTGGTCAAGAACGATAGCTCGCCTTTCCCCCTGGAAGTCGAGCACGACATGCTGCCGCTCACCTCGGGCGACATGCGCCTGGACCTGGGTGCCCACCTGTTCCAGACCGAGGACACCGTTGTCCCTGGCGCTGCTAGCGGCGCGCTGAACTTCACCCTGCGCTACCGCTAGCGCGCCACACCGCGATAGGTTCAAGCCGGCCCGGAGGTGCCCGTCAGCACGTCCTGAGCATCGTAGTGGTACTGGTGGTTGGCCTGGCCATCGACGACCTCGCGCAGCCGGTTCAGGCCATCATAGGTCAGGGTGCGGCCTGCCTCGTCGCACGTCATATTGCCATTGGCATCGTAGGTGAACGACACAGGTGGCAGCACCGACCGATCTGCTGGGTAATGGGCCAGACCGGTCAGCTGCGCTGGATCCAACGGGTTTTCGAAATTGTAGAGGGTCCTGTGGATCTGGCCTTCGGCATCGGTGGTGGCCACCATGGTAATGTTGTCCAACTCATCGAGCATGAATGCCTGCTGCGCGATCACATTGCCCCACGGGTCCTCGGGGGCCTGCAATGCAGGCTGCCCCCCCTCGCCCTTGCACTGGTACACCGTCAACCGATTACGAAGGTCGTAGGTAAAGAACTCATCGCGCAGTACCGTGCTGCCTTCGCACAACGTGCGTTGCACCAAGTTATCGATGTCGTTGTACACCTGCTTCAAGCTCTGCGTCAGGCCACCGCCGAAGTCGAACGTACGCAAGACCTCACGATCGAACTCGTCATACATCAAGGTCGTCACCAACTGCTGGTCGCCGTCTTTTGTCGTGATGGAATGGGTGCGTCCGAATGCGTCGTAGGTGAAGTCCGCCGTAGTGGAGCCCAGGGTCGTCCGGGACAAGCGGCCGCTCTCATCATAGCCATAGGTCTGCACACCGCCGAGCACGTCCTGGTAACTCATCAGGCGCTCCTTGACGCTATAGCCGTACTTCATGGTGAAGGTCTGATCAGCGCCGTTCGCGGCTGACGCAGTGTAAGTCCGTGTTTCGTCCTTCACTTGCCCGGTACTGTAATAGCTGCGCACGACCGTCTGGTCCCCCGCGACGCAACTCAACAGCCGTCCGTTCTGGCGATCGTAGTCGTAGATGTCCTGCGCGTTCGCCAGCCCTGCTCGATCGGTTCCCGACGGAGCGATAGTCCTGCTGACGGGCTCATCGACAAGCGTTGGCACGTAGTCGTATTCGACCACATCGCCGCTGGGCATGGTCACGGTTTGCGGACGCAGTTGGCTGCCGTTGTAAGTGTAGGTTTGCAGCCGGCCGCCAGTGGTGGAGGTGCTCATCCGCCCCAGGCCGTCGAAGCTCTGTTCGCCCAGTATCTTTCCGTTGATCGCTATGGAGGTGGGCAGGTCGTCGGCACTGTGCGACGCATAAGTACGAACGACAATGTGTTCATACGGCAGCTTATGCTCGAGCAAGCGGTCGAAGACATCATAATGGTACTCGTTGACCCGTGTGTCGATGACCTCGCGGGTGTGGCGCCCCAACCCATCGTAGCTGTCTTCCTGAATACTGATCGTGTTGCCCTCGATGTCTTGCCGTTCGGTGCGTACCTCTTTGTCGAAAAGGTTCAGCCAAGTGACCGTCACGCCCGACTTGAGCCACTGACGGGTTCCGTCCGAAGCCACCACCTCGACCTCGTCCCAGGCCCGAGTGACCACCCCGTCGTGCTCAGCGACCCCTACCGGGTCGGTATAGGCATAATGGTGCACCCGGTCAGGCCCAACCGTGCAGCATCGTTGCCCCCAGTCGTCATGACGGTATGTGGTGCGCAATTCCAACAACTTGCCGTCTACCCAGTCGATGTCTTCTTCCGCTATTTGTTCTCCCAGCGCGTTGAAGGCGGCGCGATAGGTCGGATGCAGGTCACCACTGTCATCGATGAGCGCATCGACGTCCTCGCGCAGTTCAGCGATGACCCGATTCAAACCGTCGAACTCGCTGCGGGTGGCCACCGACTTGACGTCAAAGCTCAGTTGGCTTGCCTGCTCGCCGGTAGCGGCACAAAGCTGGTACTGGTAACGCCGACTGGCTTGCTCGGGCCGGCCGGGCGCGACAGTCTCGCAGGTGACCCGGTGCAAGGCGTCGTATTCGTAGCGTATTTCGACATCGTTGTCGTCGCGCGTCAGCAAAGGCTCGTCGAGCACTACCGAATGCTGGGACACGATGGTTCGGGTAGGCGAGTGCTGATCGTCGCCTTCGAGCGAACCGGTCAGGGTTTCCTGGACCTCAAGCACAGTATTGCCCAACAGCGCGGTCTGGCCAGCAGTGTAGGGTTGCTGGCTATACGCATACCGCGTGGTGAGGTCGCCACCCTCCATGCGCTGAACCTTGCGCCGCGGTCGAGCGTATGTCCAGCGTTCGGCCGGGTCGGTCTCGTACTCGTAGGTCATTTCCTGCCACTGCCGTTCAGTGTCGGCCGGCAACATTTCCACCAGGGTCTCGCTGTCGAGTGCATACCACGGCGCAAGCTCCACGCCCGCCTCGCCATCATTGCCCAATGCCGCCAGCGTCGCATAACGGTAACGGCTTACCAGGACGCTGGCCGCCCCCACACCGCTTTCGGCCGGCACCACGGTTTTCTGCTTGAGGTCTCGGGCGAACCCTTCAGGGTCGGCGTCATGCCCGTCCTGATGCGACGCGTCATACCACTGCTGCAGCGTCTTCACCCCAGTGGCATCGACCTGCTCCAGCAGGTTGCCGAACCCGTCATACCGTGTCAGGACGCTCTGTTCACGGCGCACAGCCGATTGTGAATGGCGCCACCAGGCCTCGGTACTCCGGGTGGGCAACTGCATATTGGCCGGTTGCTGGGCGAACTCGATCATGTTGCCGTCACTGTCGAGCTGCACGTTGTACACCGTACTCGAGCGTTGAACACTGTCGTTCTGGACAGTCTGTGTACTGGTTTGCAGGTGGAACTGATCGAACGCGCGGGTAATGGTGCGCACGGGCTGGGCCACGCCTTGCTCATCGGCGACATACCAGGTTTCCACCGACCCGTATGCATAGGTGCCGACATAGCGGAACAGGTTGTCCAAGCCATCGTCCTGCCAGGTCACCGGCAGCCCGTAACCGAGAAAATTGTGCTTGTTGGGTCGAGTGGGATCGAGTTCGTAGCCGTAGCGCTTCTCGATCGTCGGCTGCTCGAATCCGGGGTGGATCAAATGGTGCGTGACCCGAGGGAGCGAGGTACGTGCATTGCCGGGAAACAAATGGCCTTCGTCTTCATAGCGCAACGCTTCAAGGGCGCCGGTCGGGGTCTGCACCTCGACGATGCACTGCAGGTCGCGCATGGTTTCGTAGCGAAAGCGCCAGGAAGCTTGCTCCTCGGTCGGCAGTATGAGCCGGTCCACTTGCCCATCACCCCTCAGAAGCAACGTGAAGGCCGTGCGGGCCTGTGCGTCTTCCAGGTTGGGAAAAGTCGTGGCGTGCAGCGCATTCCCTTCTCGCTTGATCTGCAACACGACCTCGCCATCGTCCTGGGTGACCGATGCCAACTGCGGGAAGCCACCAAAGTCCTGGTAGTACAGGCGTATTCCATGGCCTTGCGCATTGTATATTTCCACGGGCACGGCAAGGTTGCGGGCGCCTTGCGGCTTGAGCACTTCGACAGCGCCCGATTTGTGCACGATACGATAGCCTCGGTTGCCGTGCGCGTAGAAGTGGAACGTTTCGAGTTTCTGCTCTTTCATCACCCAGGGTTTGCCGGCGGGTTTGCCAGTGACCTTGAAGCTTTCACCGGTGGCCAGCGAGACGACGTCCGTGGCGGGGTTGAATTGCGAAAGCCGCAACGTCCAACCCTTGCCGAACCCCGAATCGACGGTATTGAGCGGACTGTAGAACAACGGGAACTCGAACAGCGGCCCCTGCAGGAAATTGCAATTGAGCCCGGGCAAGTTGACCGAGAATGTATATTGGCCAGTGCGTGGATCGACACCGGAAGCGAGGTAACTCATGAAGTTAAAGGCGTTCGAATGAACGGCAGTGGAATCGGTCATGTTGGTATCTCCAGAAAGGGTTGTGCGTGCGACCAGTCAGTAGAGATGGATTGACACACAAGACAATTTCCCTTTGATATTTCCCTGATTATAATCATAATCATCGCGACGCACCCCTCTCTCGACAATCCTATCCGGAGCTACGTTCATCAAGTCAGGAATGGCTATCCACTTCGTGGATACAGGATTTATATTCACGCGCAAAATGAAATACCAATCCGGTTTGTTGTACGTTCTACATTTAGCCTCTGCGTACAAGCCGATCAGAGTCGCTGATGGCACACTATCAAGCTTGAAATAGGTCATCTGATCATTCTTGCAGTCATTATTATCACCTTTGAAGTCAAAGATTTGTGTTTTTTCACTTGCTTCGATATCAATAGAACACCGATCCCCGCCAGGGCCATTGACGCTGTCCCACTTTTCGGCGAAATCGATTTTGCCGGCAACCGCTGTATCGAGTATCAACAGCCCCAATATCGCCAACATGCAGCTTGTACGAATTTTCATTATACCGCTCCTCTCGAATTGCCCTGCATCACGCTCTGCGGAGGTTGCTCGACTTTAAGTGCCACCTGATTGCGCCGCCCAATCTGGGTGGGCTGTCCGTAAGAAAGGCGCAGATAGTGGGCATTGCCATCCTGGTCTACTAACTCGACGCCTAGATCTTTATTGACGACAGCCAGGGCTTGCTTATTGAATGGAAATTCGTCATGCCTGAAGTTTACGATTACCAACGCGCCGTCCTTGAAACCGGTGAGTTTTACCGTCTGATCGAAGTCCCCAATCACTTTCTCCACATAAGGTTTCAGGCGGCTGTCATACTTTATTTCAAGTGGAGGCGGGCCACCGCCTTCCTTTTTTTCCAGGCGGTCGCGGAAAATCCAGCCGGTATAGCTGGCCATCACCTCGTTGTTGTAGCTGCTTTCCCAGGTCAGCAGCGAGCAGGGCGGTGTTACCAATAAATCCTTGGCGTAGCCATCGAGCCAATAGAACTTGCATGTCTCGAAAATACCCTGACCGTACTCTAGAATAAAGTAATCCTGGGTCCGGAGATGAAAGTCGAAATTGTCCTCTACCGGGTCGCCCGGGGCCGCCGACCCGCCCTCGGCCCGCCAACGCGCAATGCTGTAATGATCCTCTTTGAAAATAGGGCGTGGTATATGCTTGAATGTGAACGAAGCGTTATCAACGGGCTTTTCTGTCGAAACAAACTGGCCGCCCCCATCCTTATCCAGAACCAAGCTGAACTCGGCACTCGGGGCGTTCTCGTAGCGTGCGTGCAAATAAAGTGTTTTGAAGGTAACCCCCTCGTCAGCGGCGGCCAAAGGCGTATGGCCCTGCCCGCCTTGGGACATCCTGAACCGATTGGGCGTGGTGCGCGTTGCGTACAGAGACGTAGAGCCGCTCTCGATGCCTTCGGCCTCCTCATCCAAAAGGTCGATGTCTAACCCCGACCGGCGATCGCGCAAGCGGATGCTGGCGATTTCCGTAGGGCTGAGCCAATAGACCTTGTCTCCAGAAACGGGCTGAACCGGCTTCACCTTGATGTCTAGCTGCAACTGTTGGTAACCGTTGGCAAATGCGCGCCCCTCATGCGTGCCCCCCACACCGCTACTGAGCGTTACCTGAAATATGTCTAGATCTGTCCAGCTCTTTTCCGGTTCCAGGCTCGAGACCGTCACTACCGCGTGCCCACCAGGGTAGCTCACACCGTTCTGGATAAACGCCAGCGCTACCACATCCGTGGCCGCGAGCAAGCCGGTGGGCGCGGTGTACTGGCCCTGAGCATCGAGTACGCCATCGCCCAGTGCGCGCCAACGACGTTCGGCGCTGGGCAACCAAGTGGCATCATCGTGCATGAACGTGCGTTGCTGGCCAGGCTTGATCACGCCTTGTTCGCTGGAGTTGATGCGGGCCGGCTGATAGCTGTTGTTGAGCACGACGCCGAGGCGCTGCTTGCCTTCGGCGTCGACAGCGATCTGTTGCAACGCCACGTCGTGGGTTATACCCGCAGCAGGTTCGAATTTCGCTTGCCGTGCCTCTGGTAGCAAGGTGCCCAATGCAGGCCCCAGCAAGCGCCAGGACAAGGCATTGTCATCGGTACGCGAGGCGTTCAACCTCACCGGCTCCAGGCTGCCAACGGTCTTGTACAGCGCAGGCGCGAAGGCGACCGGCTGGTGCTGCACCAGCAACCGGGCGCTGGCCTTGCGCAGGACCCCGCCTTGCTCGTGCACGGCGGTGATCACCACGGTCAGGCTGTTTTGACCAATGGCCTCTACGTCGGCGGCCTGGTACAAGCCCGGGCGGCCACTCACGAACATGCCATCCGCCTCGCGCTGGTGACTGCGCAGGCTCATCGCCGTCCAGCGCGTCGCTTGTAGCCGCGCGCCATTGGCATCATACAAGGTGAACTGGACCGTCTCCCCGGCCTGTAGCGTTCGAGTCGCCGGCGATAAGGTCAACAGACTACGGTGTGGCGCGATGTCGCCAAACACGATCAGATCCCTGGGTGAAGCACGGTCGATCTCCTGGAACACCTGGCCACCAGGAAACAACAGGCTGCTGAGTACATCGAGACGGCCGCCGGTGACATGCTCGAGCATTTCCCGCTGGACCAGCAGCGACGCGGAATACCGTTCACCATCGTCATCGTCAGGTATTAGGTAGGGGAATTCGCGGTCAGGCTCGAGGCCGGTTGCCTCGTTGCCTAGCAGCTTGATGAACACCACCACCGCCCCAGCCCCATAGTTGTTCGCACCCAGCAGTTGCGCCCCGGGCGCGGCCTGGGTACGAATGATGAAACGATCCGGTGTCAGCGGGCTTACCCCTTGAAGGTCGATGATGCCCAGGTCGAACAGGGTGCGAGACCGAGGTAACCCGGCGAACCAGCTACCGAGCCGGGTGTTCAACGCCTTGGCGAGCTCCCCTTCGTACAGGTTGCTGGCAAGGCGGGTGCCCTGGGACAGATCGAGCACCACGCGCCCGCGTTGATCGACGATACCTTGCACCTGGGTCAACTCGATGGCCATCTCTAGGGTGTAGCCCATGCTTTCGGACAGCTCATACCGGGCCAATAGCTCCCCCGTGCCGCCGTATTCGAGCACCTGACCGCCGATGATGTTCAGGGTCAAGCTGGCCTGCGAATCCTCGAACGAGGCCGTTTCAAAGGACAGCCTCGGGGTGCCGAACTCGATCATGACCAGGGCGATGCGCTTGTCCGCTTCCTGGAATTCGAGTGAGCAGGGCGGCAAGAAGGTAAGCGTTTCCAAACGGCTCAAGTACTGCTGCTCCAGCGCCCGATTGAGCCGAGCGCGGCTGAACACCGAGATCGCCCCCCAGCCACGGGTACTTGGACCTTGCAGCCGAGCAATAATGTCGTTACGTGAATTACTAAGCATGTCGATAGCCTCGTGTCATTGCGGATCATTGCTGTCTGTGACGTTTGCCTCATGCCAGACGAGCTGCGAGAGCAGTGCCGAGTGGGCCGAAAGCGGTAGTGGCAAGATCGAGTAACCCTCAAAGGTGCCGTACTCGGGGTGCTGATAGCTGGCGGCGACCAGGGCATAATGCTCGAAGGCCAACGGATCGCTCGCGTACATGCCCTGCTTATCGATAGAGCCGGGGCCACCTAGCGGCAGGCTCCACATCACTTCATCCAGCAGGGTGCCGTTGACACGTGCCTCCAGTTGCACACGGCCGTCCGGTTGCAGCGCGCCGAGGGCGATGTCGAGCAGCGGCTGGCGCTGCTCCACCAGCATGTGTACCTTGCGGCTTTCTCCCCGCCCATCGCTCACGACGATTTCGTCGATCACCCACGCCTTCTCGGGATCGGGGCTACCCGCGGTGTACGTGCAGGAGGCTCCATCGGGGGTCGGTTCGAGGAGACCCGCCCCTGGCCCTGCGCCCTCGATAGACCAAGCCAGGTCGCCGCCGCCGTTCGATGCCGCGCTCAACTGTGCCTCATCCCCTGGCTGCAGCACCCTGATCAAGGGGTTGACGCTGATCCCGTGGGGCAACACGGTAACCAGCACGTCGCTCGTCTGCTGGGTGACCCTATCGGTCGCGGTGACCATGATGCGCGTGGCGAGACCGCCCATGGCATTGGGGCCCGGCGCGGTATAGGTGCCAGTGTCGGCATCGATACGCCCCCACTCCCCCGAACTGCCGGGTAGGCCGGTCAACCGCCATTGCAGCGTGGCGCCGGCGGGCTCGACGGTAAAGGTGTGCACATCCCTGGCCTTGAGCACCAGCGGCGCATCGACAATCCGTAGCGTTGAGCCCTGCGCCCGCAAGGTACCGAACACCGCCGGGTTGATCGCTGTTTCAACCCGCTGGGGCACCGGTTGGCTGGCCTCACCCACTGTGAAGTCCTGGAGCAACTGCTCGCCGATATGCGCCGTCAGGTGGGGGGCCAAAGCGTTGTAGAAGGCCTTGTGGATCGAATACGCCACCGCCTCGTGAATTTGCGCGCGCGCTTCCATGGGCAGGTCGGGCGGCAGCCCGCCGGTGAGTTCGACCACCGGTGCACCAATGGCCGAAGTCTGCAGTTTGCCCTCGGTCATGAAGGCTGCGTCACTTGCCAGACCCAATTCGAAACGGTGAGCCAGCGTCACAGAGCCTGTCAGCGACAGGCTGCTCCAGGACGAGCTTTCGCGCGGGCGGTATTTCAATGACATCGAGAACGACTGGCGCCAGGCCTGCTCGCTCGCCGGCGCCGAAAAGGTCGCCCGCAGGGTGCGTGCCTCTAGATCGAAACCGTCGAGCTGAAAGTCAAAAGCTTGCGAGCTGTAATCACTGCCAGGGACATAGAGTCGGCCTGCACGCGCCGAAAGCCCCTCGAGCCTGCCACCCTCGCCTCTCGTCCAGGAGAAATCGCCATCAGGAATCAGCCCCAACATGGCCTCGGCAAACGCCACCCGTTGCAACGCGGCCAGCGATAGCAGACTGGTCACCTGCTGCGGGCCGGCGAACTCATCCGGTAGCAGGAAAGGCAACGGGGCACCCGGCAGCTCACCGTTCGCTCCGCTATCGAGCGTCGACCACAGCACGAGCGCCATGCGCTGCTCATCATCGCTGCGCTGAAACCTGGCGACCATATTCTTGCCGGCACGCAACGGCTTGTCCGGCGCAGTGCGGATGCCGGCCAACAGGAAGTAACGCTGTGCATCGCTCAGTTCGGCGAAATGGCTCCGGAAAAACTCCCCCCCCAGCATACCGTCGACCGAAGAGCCCATGCCTTCCATGAAAAAGTCGTCACCGCTTGGTAGGTCAAGCTGAAGCCTGCCGTCAGCAGCGGCCAAGGTATGGTCGGATCTCAAACGCAGGCTGTCCAGCGCATCGTAATGGGCCAATTGACGAATCCCGCGCAGGCTCTGCAGCATGACCACGGTGCCTTCCACCTGCAGCGTCACACGCGCCACTGGCCGTGCTTCGGAAACGATGCTCAGGTCCAACTGTGGAGCCGCCAGGCGCACATCATTCAAGTTGTATGAGATGTCGGTATGCTCGATGTCGAACTGGCCGTTGATCTCGTCGATGGCATTCCCATCGCGCCATCGCAACAGATACCCCTGGCGCATCGAATCGTTGAGCCCCCGGACGTCCAGGGCATGGACGAAATCCCACTTGGCCAGGTCTGGATAACGGCCCATCCACTCTAATATTGCCTCTACGGTATGTACGGACATGCAGATAGTCCTCTTGCTCGGTTATGGATCTGATGGCGATCAGGGACGACACCCTGCCTGCCATATCGAAGCCGCTATGACATCAGGGTCAGGGACAGCGCTTTGAACGGCTTGAAAGAAGCGCCCTCGTCGAAGCTCACACTGCCCTGAACCTGGAAAATCTGGTTCAATGCCAACTCACTCAGTTGGGCCCTTTCGAAATGGGCAACGATTCGCTCAGCCACTTCCTCCTCGTCGCTAACGGCCACCTTGCAGCGCGGGTAGAAGGTTTTGGAGGCGCCCCCGACGAGCCCGTGAACTTCAAGGGTGACCTGTTGCCCGGCAGCCATGCCTTTCCAGTAGTCAACACTTAGCTCCAGCCCTTCGTCCGGCACCTTCGCCAGCGACACAGTGCCGTTGTCGACCGGTTGGCACTGGATGCCTGGGAGGCGGTCTTTGACGATGTCCTCAACAACGTGAAGCCGGTAGGCGTCGGAACTGCCCAGGTGTTCCCCCCCCAAGCTGACCGAGCAGGAAACCTCTACGACCCGGTCAAGATTCGGCAGTATCAGGTTGGCTGGGACAGCGCAGCGCTTCTGGTCGCTCGCTAGCGAAAAGCTTTGCGAACCCGCCTCGGTGAACCCCCGCCAGTGAGCGCTGAGTTCGGCTCCGACCGGCAGGTCTAAAAGGTCAGGTATCAAGATGGCCGAACCGAAATTCAGCGAATTCCAGCCGTCGATGGAGCCGTCGTACTCTCCGCCATCGTCGCCAGGCACGGCGTCTTCCACGCTTGGAGTGGGCAGTTTCAGTTGGGTCTTGATGTCGATGCTCAGGTCTTGCGAGCGGCCATCGTAGCCACCCCGTGCGCACTGGTATGACAGCACCACCTTGTCGCCACGATGGTCACGTACCCACTGCCCATCGAGACTGAATGCAAAAAACTGGCTGTCCACTGACGTGAGGTCCAGCCGCATGCCGAGCGCCTCGCTGGTCCCCGAGGCATACTGCAGAAGCAGAACGACGCCATCTCTGTCGGACATGCCAGCATAGGGTGCGAACTCGAGGGTGATACCTTCAGGGTAAGCATCGGGGTCGATGATCACCGTGCCGTCAGCACCAGGGGGAACGTCGCGCACCCGTGGCGGGGGCAGCAAGCCCGGGAGGCCAGGGTCGCTGTTCACTATTAGCAGCGTTTGCATGGGCGAATCGCTGAAGCGAGTGTTCCCCACATAATCGATGCGGTAGGAAACCTTCAGGGCCAGGCCGCTCCCGGTCACGAGGATCGAATGGGGGAATGGCAAGCTGACTGCACGGTTTATATCGTCAGGCCCCACCGTGTGGCCAATGGTGCCTTTCTGGAGTTCTATATCACTGTCGGGGAAGACAAGCGACCACGAGCACGTGAACTGGTCCCCTTCGCTCATTGCCTGATACGGCAACAGCACAAGGTGCGCATCCTGGCCGCCCAGATCATCGACCACCACGGTCAAGTCGTGAGACTCCAGGAGCTGTGCGACAGGTAAGCCGCCCTGGGCCGGTAATTCACGGTTGACATAGAAAAAACGGCGCAATGACGCTTCATAGGTTTCGCCCGGGGTGCCTACCCGGGTATGCGCAGTGTAAGCGTAGAACACCCACCCGCCTTTCAGCCCACTGAACCTCCCTGCCGGGATGAGGCAGTGATAGCACCCTTGGTCATCCAGCTCATCTACAACCAGTGCCACTTGAAGGTGATCCGAAGGGCTGCCGTCGGCTGCACAACCGCGAAGATCGATATCGAGCGTGTCACCTTCGACAATGCCCGGATAGCAGATCAGTGTATCGAGCATTTCATCCAATGCATCGGCATCGAGGCTGTTGTTGGCATCGAGTGCCGGAACATCAGGCATCGGTAAAAACGGCATGGGGAACTCCATTGATGAGCGCTACTGAGATCTCAGAAGCTCGCAATGGAACCTTTTTTACCCCTGCCTCCACCCACGGGAAACTGGCAAATATGCTAGGTGGCACACCTGGATCACGCTGTTAAGGTCTGCGACAAACAGGCCCGGCTTCTACCGTGACCGGTGCCTGACCCAGTACCCCTGTTACGAGGTCAGCACAATGACGCTCAATTCCAGAGTGCGCAGCAATGCCAGTAATTTCATCGAACAACTGCAAACCGGTGTCGATGCACGCACCGGTCAGTTCACCGTGAACCTGAAACTGCCTACCGTCCAAGCGCATGATCGGCGAGGGCCGGCGCTGGACATCGCGCTCGCCTACAATGCCTTGACCCCCATTGATGCAGGCTACGGGCTGGGCTGGGATTTACCCCTGTCGCAGTTTCGCCAAAGCAAAGGGCTGCTCACTACCAATAGCGGCGAAAACTTCAAGATCATCAGCGACCCGACACAGCTCGGGCGCATGACCGTGGGCCAGCAGAAGCTCGAAAGTTTTCACTTCTATCGCGACAGCGAAGCGGTTTTTCGCCTGGTGCACCGCAGCGGTGAGGTCGAGTTCCTGGAAGAGCGCGGCAGCGGCGAATTCCGTACTGCCGTGCCCGTGCAAATCTGTACGCCACAGGGCCATCGGCTGAACCTCGACTACGATACCTACGGTGGCCATCCCTACCTGTCCCGCGTTCGTCAGAGCGACGGCGAGACGCTGTTACGGATAGAACGGGCCCCAGGCCGCAACAGCGTGGTCTTGTCCTTCAACCCCGACATCAGCGACCAGCCAGGCCCCTCCTACACACTGCACCTCGATGCCGAAGGCAAGCTCGTGCGCTTCGAGCTACCCACTGACGAGAAGGCTACCTGGGCCTTCGACTATCGAAAAATCAGGGACATGTGGTGTGTCGTGGAAATGCGTACGCCCATGGGTGGTGTGGAACGGCTGGAGTACGCCGACGGTGGGCATCATTTCCCCACCAGTGCCAACCGGCCCACATTACCCAGGGTCACCCGGCACCTGCGGCACCCTACCGCTGACGGCGACCCTGTCGACATCCGCTACCAGTACTGCATGGATGCGCAGCGTCCGGACGCCCGCAACTTCCTGGGCTATGAATTGAACTACAGCTGGCTCGACGATGGCCTGGACTACCTCTACCAGCACAGAGGCGACTACCGGTACGGCACCATCGAGACGTACTGGACAAACGACGGTAACGGCTCGCCGCGTGCGCTGCGCTCGATCAACCGCCATTACAACCGTTACCACCTGCTGGTGCTGGAGCAAACAAGCCAGGGCGAGGCGGTGGCACGCCAGACCATCACCTACAACCTGCACGACGATACCCACTTCGATCAGCAGCCGGCCACCTGCCAATTGCCCATCGAAACGCAATATTCCTGGTGGCTGACGAGCGCTTCGAGCGAGGTTTACCATGAGAAGGAATCACGCACGTACGACCACCAAGGGAACCTCAGGACCCTCACTCGGCGCGACGGGGTGCAGGAAATCAGCGAGTACTATCCGGCCGAGGGCGAAGACGGTGACGAGGGTGTCTGCCCCGCCAATCCTGAAGGTTTCGTGAGCTACCTGAAGCGACAGGTGACGATACCCGTAGCCGGGCCAGGAAATGCCGCCACGCTGGTCAAGCGTTTCGACTACAGGGCCCTGCCGGCACTGAGAGACCCTGAGCGAGCCGACTTGGCCGACTGGCATACCGTGACACAAGAGCGAACGCTGCAGCTGGACAATCAACAGGAAGTCGAGCTGACCCGGCATGAGTACACCTATGTCAACGATATCGACGTACCCTTCCTGCATGGGCGGGTGGTGATGAAAGTGACCACCCGCGACTTCCTGCCTACCGTGGTGACGCATGCATTCAGCCAGCTGAGAGCCGACCAGACACTGGCCAATGTACCGGTGGTGCAGACCCAGGAAACCCTCAGCGGGTGGGACGGCAGCGTATCGACGAGCCTGGTTCAGGAGTCGGCGTTCACCGGGGACGTGGTACTGCGCGAGGACACCGAAGGGGTTCAAGTACTCTATGAGTACGATGCCCTTGGGCGCCCGCAACGCGAAATTCTAGCCCCCGAGGACCCGCAACACCGTGCCGAGAACACCTGGCAGTACTATCTGCATTGCACGGAAATAGGCGAGGCACCTGGCACATCCACGACCTCTGTCGGCGGGGTCACCACCCGCACGTATGTCGACGGGTTCGGACGAGTGATCGGCGAGGCCCGAGACCACATCGACAAAGACGTCCCCCAGCGCCTGCACGAAACCCTGGAAGTACGCTATGACGCGCTAGGTCAAACCATCGAACGCACCGAGCATGACTGGTACCAGAACAATCCGCAGCCGCTTGTCACCCGCTTCGAATACGACGACTGGGGGCAATGCCATCGCACCACGACCCCCGACGGCGTCATTCACCACGAACAAGCCAAGCCGACCCGCGAAGGCATGGTGATTCGCAGTTGGCGCAGCAGCGGCGATCGCATCAACGCAATGACCGAAGCTTCGATGAACAGGTTCCAGGCCCCGGACCAGCTGCGCACGCTGGACGCCAGCGGCACACTATTGTGGACACGTAACTTTACCTACGATGGGCTTGGACGCATCCACCGCCAAACCGATGAACATGGCGACACCCAGAGCTTCACCTATGATGCCCTAGGGCGGCTAAGCAGCACCCGCCTGGCGGATGGGACGGTCCTTGAGCATGGCTACGCCGCCCACGCTGAAGCCGCGCTGCTCACCGAGGTTGCCCTGGTACCCGAGGGGGACCGTAACCAACGTGCGATATTGGGTTCTCAAGCGTTCGATAGCCTGCATCGCCGCACGCGTACCGACGTGGGCAAACAGAGCCATCGTTACCACTACCAAGGCGGACGCAACCGACCGTCAAGCTACACCACACCTGCCGGCGCGAAGATCGAACTGAGCTACCTGCTGAACCTGACCGGCGCGCCGATCGCCAGTGTGGCCCCCGACCAAACCTGCAGCTACGGCTACGACCCACGCAACGCCCAACTGGAACGCGCCACCAGCGAAGAGGGCGAGCGCCAGTACGAGTACGACAGCTTTGGCCATTTGATCCGCGAGCAGTGGACAGGCAAGGATCAGGTAACCTGGACCACTCGTTACCAGCCATCGCTGCACGGGCGTATCCACCTGCGCGAAGACCAGACGCGCCCCCCCACACGCTATACCTATGACGCCGCCGGAAGGGTGAGCAGCATGACCTGCGAACAGGTGACGGTCACCTACCGTTACGATACCCTCGGCCGGCTCGAGCACGTCACCACTACCGATCGGGCCGGTGGCAGTGAGCAGGTCACCACCCATGGCTACGATGACCACGACCGCGAGACCAGCCGTACCACCAGGGTCACCGGCCAACCAACGCGAACCCTGGAACAGACCTGGTACCCAGGTGAACGCCTGAAAAGCCGCACGCTGACCGAAGAGGGCACGCTGCTGCTGGGTGAAACGTTCGCCTACGACAGCCGTGCTCGCCTGAGCACCTACAGCTGCACTGGCAGCGAATTACCCCGTGACGAACTTGGCCGACCGATCAGTAAAGAGATCTTCCTCTACGACGGTTTCGACAATATCAAAGTGGTCACGACTACCATCGAAGGAACGATATACCGTACCCTCTACACCCCCCGGGAAGACGACCCCTGCAAGCTCGCCAGCATCCAGCATCTGCCCGCCCGGCCGGGCCTTCCCATACCGCCATTCGAGTACGACGCCAACGGCAACCTGCTCAACGACGAAGCCGGGCGCCGGCTTTGCTACGATACCCAGAGCCGTTTGCTGTCAGTGACCGACGCCTCCAGCCAGGTACTCACCAAATACCATTATGACGGTAACGGTGACCTCCATGCAGTCCAGGCCACCGGTCAACAAGCCACACAGGTGTTTTTCGAAGGGTATCGCCTAAGCCTGGCCATAGGCAACGCGCAGGCGCAACGAGTGCTATACAACGGCGAAGGGCCAGTGGCCCAGCAGGCGTGTGGCGAACCTGGCCAGACGCTGCTGTTGCAGACCAACGCCAGCCACAGCGTGATCGCCGAGTATCACTTGGGCGAGTTGCGCAAACTCAGCTATGGCGCTTACGGCAGCCTGCCGGAAAGCGAACAGGCCGCCGCCAAAGGCCTGTTGCGTTTCAACGGCGAGCTGGCCACGACTGCACTGGGCTGGTACCTGCTCGGGCGGGGCTATCGGGTCTACAACGAACGTATCCGGCGCTTCCATAGCCCCGATAGCCTGACCGTGTTCGATGGCGGCGATATCAACCCCTACAGCTACTGCCGCAACGACCCGGTGAATTTCCGCGATCCCAGTGGGCACGAGGGTGTGGGCAGCACCGGCCGGCTACGCTCCCCGGTCGAGGACGAGGTGCCCACCTACGGAGGCGGCGGAGGGAACTGGGAAGGATGGTTGATGCTGGGCGTCGGGCTGATTGCCACCGTAGCAGCGGTGTTTACCGCAGGGAGCTCGATCAGTGCACTGGTAGCAGCCGCCAGCGTCACCGCGGGAATGATCGCCAAGGCCACGGTGCTGACCATCATCGCTGCCGGCGCCGTCATCTCGTATGGTATGCAAATCTACGCCACCATCAAGCAGGACGAGAAAGCGAACATGATCGCTTTCTCGATCAACATCGCGGTGACGGTCGTGTCAATCATGTACGCGGCGTTTACAAAAATGGCCAGTCTTTTCAGGTCATTCAGGAGACAGTCTGGGTCGCCGGCGGCGCAGTCATCGAGATCATCAATAGCAAGAAGCAACTCCACGACGAGCGCTTCTTCGGTAATTGACGACGCCGTGCCCTCCAGCTCGTCCCGCGCTTCAACGTCAACACGACCCTCGTATATCTCAAATGCCAGCCTAAATGCGCAAAGAAGTGGGGCAAACAGCCGAACTTCATCGATAGCAGCCGGCGCGGAAGTGAATCAGCTCGAAAATACCATTCCACCGAGCTTGCCGGGAACTTCTTCCGCGATTGCAAGAACGTCACGGTCCAGTTCCCTGGCAAGTGATGTTCTCTCGCAGCTCGACCGCCCCCCGCTTGAGTACTCGTCCGGGGTAATCTGGTATAAATCCCCTACTAGAGGGTGGCTTGAGGTGAGTGAAACCACGGCCGAGAAAATTCGGTACAGGTGGCAACAGGCTTACTACGGTCGGGCTCTGTTCCCGTAGGCCGATCGGCCTAAAAACGCCCGATGCACCGCATCGGGCGTTTTGTTTTTCACGGCTATGTGAGGCTGCTCTGTGTACATCTGCACCGCCTCATCAACCATCTTTCTCGCCTGCGCCAGGTTATCTGGTTTGCTCCGCAGTAGCTCTGATGAATGAGGAAGTAAACCTTATTCAGGTCGGGACATGCCTAGCATTTTTACCAGTAGTCCGATGGCCTGAACGGGCGCTAACGTAACGTCAGCGCCCCCTGGCATGCCAGGAACCGAATTCACCTGACACCTGTGTGCTTCGCACCCTGCAAAGGAGTTTACGGATGAACAGTAAAGACTCACGCCACCCCAACCGACAGCTCGCCGACGAAGCCCGCCGCCAATACCAGGCGCAACGGATCAAGCGCCTGGCCAGCCTACCCATCGCCGCCCTCGCTGAGCCAACCGTCGCGGCAATCGTCGACCCTAGCGACGGCACACTGAATGTGAAACTAATCGATCAAGACCTCGATGTGAGCATCGCAAAATGGCCGAACATTGCCGCCGGCGACAGCGTTCAATTGTATATCAAGAGGGGTGGCAGCAACGAAAGCATTGCTGTGAGCGAATCGATCCCGGCCGACGAGAGCACAACATTCCCAATGAGTGTGCCAATGGACCATGCGCATCTAGAGCAAGAGGGGGTCTTCGATCTTTTCTACAAACAGATGAACGCCGACGGTAATTCGATCGACTCCGCCCCCCGGCCACTGCGCGTGGACCGCACACCACCTTGGGGCCATCAGTATCCTGAAAAGCTGGCCCTGCCCGCCGTCCCCATCACCGATGCCTACCTGAAACAAAACCCGCAAGGTGTGACGGGCACGATTCCCGAGTATGAGGACAGCCAGAGCAACGACAAGGTTGCCGTCTATTACTTCAATGAGCTCCCCCCGAATAGCTCAGACGATCTCCCTGCCCCAATCCTCCTCATCGACGTACCTGCCAACAGGCAGATCACCATCAGTGAAGAACACGTGCGTACCTATGGCGACGGTGGCTGCTATGTGGTCTATGTGCTGATAGACATCGCGGGCAATGCCAGCCGCATTTCCACTTACACTGCCCTGGACGTCGCGCTCGGCACCCTGCCCAGCGGTATGGGTGACCCGGTGGTGCCACTGGCCGCTCCCGACAATTTGGTGGACCTGGAGGATGCCCGAACTGGGGTGGTGGTGGAAATTCCCCCCTTCGAGAACTGGAAAAGCACGGACACCCTCATCGTGAGCTGGGGCAACACCCCGCTTCCCAGTGAGCAGATCGGCTCCAGCCCGCACTTCCCCCTCGAGGTGCGCGTGCCTGCCGCAGCCTTGAAGGCTGAGTACACCGACGCACCCGACCGCCAAAGTACGCGTGTCTCCTATGAGCTGTTCAGGGGAACGATGTCACAGGGAACACTGGACACGGAGGTTGATGTCGACTTTTCGGTCATAGGCCCTGTGCGCCCTGATCCGGATCCGAACTGGCCAGGCGGAAACGCCAATCTGCCCACGCTAGAGGTTCGCGGCAAGAAATCCGACCAGGCCAATACGCTCACGCGTGAAGATGAAAACCAGCCTGCCCTCATCACCCTGACACGCTACCCAGGGGCCAAGGACGGCGAGCGGATTCAATTCTACTGGAAAGGCGAACACGTTCCGGAAGCCGATCTGACCATCGACACCGAGAAGACCGATGAACTGACGGCCGAAATTCCATGGGAATACATCTATAACGCACGTAACGATCCGCAATTGCCGGTGCACTACGGCATCACCGCCCCCGGAGAAACCAACGAAGAGCACTCTCTCGCCACCTTGGTGAACGCAAATGCCGTGGTGCTGCGGGCTCCTGCGGTGAAGTTCGAGCGCACCTTCAAGCGCGCTGATGGCACGGAGGTGTTGAATTGCAATTCCCTCTGGGACCCAAACGATGGGAGTAAAGAGGCCGCGTTCCTCGTCACGATCCCGGACCTGACAAGCCTCGGCGTCTCGGCCGGCCATGTGCTGAAGATCACCTGGACCGCGCTGAAGGGGGAAAGCGGTGATACGCAAGTAGCTGAGCTGTCCCAGAATCTGACCATCGGCACCGACCTGCCCATTACCGGCGGGGGATGGGAAATAAAACCTTACGACGAGAACATCTACCCTATCTACGATGGCGTCAACAGGGGGCGTGGACGGGTCGACTATGAAATCAGCGGCGGAGCGGAAACGATCAATGCCATCTCCGCTGAAATGTTGGTGAGTATTTTCAATGGCGGTGGCTCGTGCGAAATACCTTCTGGGGCCTGACCGGAATCGCTCTCCTGTCCGCGAGAGCGATGACCACTCAGGCAACTGGCGACTTTTCCTACATAACCTAGAGACCAATCTGAATACAGTTTTCCTTTTCGTAGAACTTTAGTTGCGTCCTAGACCTGAAAGGAAATAACTCATGCGAATCCATCGTACCCGCACGGCCCCACTCCTGGGGCTGAGCGGCTTTCTCCTGCTACCGTTCAGCCCAGTAACGGATGCTGCCCCTGTGTTCGACGACCAAACCATCGACGCCAGCACCCCCCGCCAGAGCTGGCAGGTGATCGATGGCAGCCTCACCGCCAACGGTGCCACCACCAACGAAATCATCGCCGAACCTGGTACTCGCGTAACGCTCAACGACAGCACCGTCGCCGCCAATGCCGCTGGCCTGCGGTTACTGGGTGCTTCTGCGGTGGTCAACCGTTCGCAGCTCAGCAGCCAGAGCAACCAAGGCTTGCTGATGAACGAGGGTAGCCAGGCGCAAGTGTTCGACAGCCAGATCACCGGTGCCTTGCGCGGCGCCACGGTCAATGCCAGCACCCTGGAACTCACGCGCACCCAGGTCAGTGCAACCGCGGCCACATCGTCAGGCCTGGTGGTGCTCGACGGAACGCTGCGCGCCAGTCAAGGCAGCGTGATTTCAGGCGTCAACGAAGGGATATTGATACGTTCGACGCCAACCGGTACGGCCAATTCCGTGGTGCTGGACGCCAGTCAGGCAAGCGGCCAAGCCGGGCCTGCCATCCGTGTGGGCCAGGCTGGCGCGCCCGCCGATGCACAAATCGCCATACTCAATGGTTCGACCCTCAGCGCCGGTGCTGGCGAGGCACTGATCGACATCGGCGACAATGCCACCGCCAGCGTACGCGTCAACGCCAGCGACCTGATAGGCGACATCGTCGCGCAGCCCGACGGGCACGCCAGCCTGACCCTGGAAAACCGAGCGACCCTGCGTGGGCGCCTGGATAACATCGAGCGGGTAGCCATCGACAGCCTCGCCAGCTGGACGCTGGTCGAAGACAGCCAGATAGGCGCCTTGTCGATGAACGGTGGCAGTATCCGCTTCGGCGAAGCGGACGGCCAATTCCATACCCTTACCGCCGACAGCCTGGAGGGTAATGGCACCTTCGTCATGGCTGTGGACTTCAACACCCTGCAGCATGACTACCTCAACATTACCGGCCAGGCTACCGGTGACCATGGTTTGCTGGTCAGCAGCAGCGGTACCGAGCCGCAAGCCGAGAGCCAGATGCACCTGGTGCATACCGGCTCGGGTGATGCACGTTTCTCGCTGGTCGGCGGGCCGGTGGACCTGGGCGCTTACTCCTACGACCTGGTCCAGCGCGACAACGACTGGTTCCTCGACACCAGCACAAGAACCGTCAGCCCAGGCACCCAAACCTTGCTGGGGCTGTTCAACACTGCCCCGACAGTGTGGTATGGCGAATTGGCCACCTTGCGCAGCCGGATGGGCGACGTACGCCGAGGTGGTGATACGGCCGGTACCTGGCTGCGCAGCTATGGCAACCAATACAACGTGTCGTCCAGTTCCACGACGCAGTATCAGCAGACCCAGCAAGGCATCTCGTTCGGTGCCGACAGGCCGTTGGGCCAGGGGCAGTGGCTGGCCGGCGTTACCGCGGGCTACAGCAAATCCGACCTGAACCTGCCACGCGGCGCTTCCGGCGAAGTCGACAGCTACCACCTGGGTGTTTATGCCACCTGGGTCGACCCGCAGTCCGGTTACTATTTCGACGCGGTCGGCAAACTCAACCGCTTCCGTAACCAGGCCGAGGTACGCCTGAGCGATGGCCAGCGAGCCAAGGGCGACTTCGATACCACCGGTGCAGGTGTTTCGCTGGAGGCCGGTCGCCATCTGAAACTGGGTGATGGCTGGTTCGTCGAACCCTACGCACAGGTCGCTGGCCTGATCGTGCAAGGCCGCGAAGTCACCCTCGACAACGGCATGCGCGCCGACAGCCAGCGCAGCCGCTCGTTGCAGGGCAAGGTAGGCAGCGCGCTGGGGCGTGACATCGCCCTCGAAGGCGGCGGCACTTTGCAGCCGTATATCAAGGTCGCCGCACTGCACGAATTCGCGCGCGGCAACGATGTAAAGGTCAACGACAATCGCTTCCACAACGACCTGGCCGGCACCCGTGGCGAAGTGGGCGCAGGCCTGTCCGCTCGCTGGGCGGAGCGCTGGCAGGTGCACGCCGAGTTCGACTACAGCAACGGGGACAAGCTGGAAAAGCCTTGGGGCATGTCACTGGGCGTCAACTATCGCTGGTAACGCATTCGCGTGGGGGCGTCACGGCTCCCACGTAACATCAAGGAGAAACACCATGCGCCCAACGCCACTCGCACAACTCCCTCTTCCCACCATCCCGGCCCTGTTGCCGAACATTCCCGGTGGTCAGCCCAACCTGCTACCGGTCAACGCACTGGCGGCGCCGCTGCGGGTCGAAGTGGTCATGTGGCTCAATTCAAGGCCAACCCCTGCAGCCCCGGAAACACTGAACCTGTATTGGAACAAGCAATGCGTCCACTCCAAAACCTGGGACGCCCCCATCGAGGAGGACGAACTGTTCGTCGAAGTCCCTGTCGAGCATCTGGTGGATGGCGAACATGAAGTGTTCTATGAAGTAGTGCTAGGTGACGGCAACCCAGCTTATTGCGAGCCACTGCCGATCACCATCGACCTGGCACCACCGGAGTTGCCGCAAGACAACGCGATCCACTTTCCGGAGGAAGTGATCCAGGATGGCGTCAGTGACCGCTACCTCAAGGCCCATGACGACCTGCTGCTGGGCAGCATCGCGCCTTACGACGATGCCGCCCCGGGCGATGTGGTGAAGATTTACTGGGGCGAGGTGCCCGACGCCAAAACCAGCACGGTCGTCGACCGTTACACCCTCACCCCGCAAGACCTAGGCCAGCCCCTGCGCGCCAGGATCTCCGGAACCGACATTCGCGACAGCGGCGAGGGCGGGCGCTGGGCCTGGTATGGGGTTCAAGACCGCGCCGGTAACCTGGAACACTTTTCCATACCAAAATCGCTGTACGCCCGCGCCACACCCCGAGGCCGGGTACTGCCAGCCCCCACGCTGGTCGAAGCCGAAGGGGGGGCGAGCCGAAGCATCTTGCGCCCGAATATGGCGGCCCAGGGCGCCACCGTGCGGATACCGGACAGCGCCGACATCGGCCCTAACGAAAGCATCGAGGTATTCTGGGGCAAGCCGGGCGAGGAAGGTTCGTACAAGCCCCAGCCGCTGCAGCCCGATGCCCGCCTTTATCATGTGCCCCCTGAGTTCGTAGCCATTCATATTGGCAAGCAGATCGAGCTGTACTATGAACTCACCGAGAGGGAAACGGAGAAGTCGCCGGCCCACACCCTGACCGTGGACAACGTCGACCACCTGCCTACGCCGCAGAGCGATGCGATCGACGCCGGCATACTCAACCTCACCCGCCTGGGTACTGGCAAGGCCAGCCTGCATTCGGCCATCTGGCCGTTCATCGCAACGAGCCAGTTCATCAAGATCGAACTCTACGGGCGTAGCGTTGCCGATGGCTCGAATCTGCGTACCCAAATTGGCGAGAAGGCAGTCGTTAGCACGCAAGGCCGTATTGAACTGGGCGAGATCGACAAGGACAAACTGGCGCTCTATAAACGCGACGAAACCCTGCGCATCGAGGCGTCGATCAGTTTCGACAACAAGAAAAGCTGGCAGCCGATGCCGATCATCTTTCCGTTGCTCGTGGACTGATCGGCCCTGGGTGATGGCCGGTCGGCCATCACCCAGGGGTTGGCGAGCACTTACAATGAATGGACTTGACGCACGCCCTGCCCTGCCACGACCTCGACCGATCCTGGCAAGGCACGCTGTTGCTCCGTCAATGGCAGGGGCAGAATGATGAAGCCGTCGAAGATGCCGAATGGACCTCCATCCACCGAGCAGCCGACCACCGCGTATCTGGACGCAGGGAGCGTTTCATCGACTGTGTAGAGCCCCGAGGCGTCCACCTCGCCGGGCCCCGCTATCACTTCCCACAGCCCACCCGTTATCGGATCGCCATCGAACCGGCTTTCGAGCTGAACGCTGCCCTCATTCATGGCGACCATCTGCACTTCGAGCAGCGGCTCACGATGCATGGCGATCTGATGGCAAACTTTGCTATTACCCAAGGTATCACTCACCGTGATCTCGTCCAGAACGTAGCTCGGCATTCTTTCACCATCTTTGGGCTCGTACGCCCTGTAGGTGGCGGACAGGCCATCGGCGGCGGGCTCGAGGGAACCTGCCATCGCGTGCTCGGTCACCGACCAGCTCAGTTTGCCACCGGTCGTAAGTGTGCTCGCCAAGAGCTCCACTTCCTCCGTGTTGCTCGTTGCTTTCACTTGGGGGTTGAGTTGCAAAACGTTGCGCATGATCGTCAGCAACGCAGTGGCCTTGGAACCGACTGCAGTGGCTGTGACGCGTACACGCGTGAATGCCCCCTCTATAAGTTCTGCCGGCGGTGCGGTATAGAGCCCATGCGAATCGATCGAACCCGCCTTCCCCATGCCGTGAATTGCCTCGACCGACCACACAACAAACGGGGAAGCGGTGGAGAACTGATAAGACTCTCCAGCAGCCAGGATATGCTCGTAAGTATTCAGCTGCACTTGGGTGCGCGCGGGACTGATATCTCCGAATGCCACCGCGTCATAGGGGGCCACAATGTCGGACACCCGTACCACTTCCCCGAAATTCATCGTCAGGACAGAACGTATGGGCTCTTCCATGGAGATCTTGATGGGGAGCAAATTCAACGCATCATTTTCGATGCTTTTGGCGATCTCATACAGGATGAGACCATCCTTCATGATCAAGCCAGCGATGGTGTCATGAACCATAAGAAGAAAGTCGCAGAAACGATCTAATTCTTCATTAGTCGGAGGTTCAAGAGTTCTGACTCGCCTAGAGCCTTTGAGCCTTTGCGACCGACCGTCAGAAACCGTACTGGTAGAGGTATAGACGAGGTTAGCGGAATCTTTCTGGCCTTCATAATATCCTGTTACTGTGGTATCAACGTGCACCGGTACTAAGGATGCTAATCGTTCAATAAGATCAGGGCGATACACCGCAGCATATCCAAGTGCGAGCGTATACATGAAAAGATACCAGGGATTCTCAAACCCCATGATAAGCACGTTAAAATCCTGCTTGACTGGCCATGAACAATAGACCCTGCCGTCGCGAGCCTCGAACTTCAATCCCTCAGCGGACACGTCTAGATTTTCGATTGCGTACCAGATTTTGACGTACCGATCCTCATAACCAAGCTCTTCCGGAATTGGCATCGAAACGGGGTAAGGTGTGTCAGCCAAGGCTAGAACACCGCCGCTTACCTCAAGCCCAGATGGAAACCCAATATGGTCATAGTTCGTCTTGAATGTGCCGCCTGATATGACTTTCGGCAGCTCATGGCCCAATGCAGGTATTGAGAAATATCGCGTATCCATCATGACCGTCGCGGTATGGTCATCGGCTACCAGATACCGGAAGTCAGACCCTGGGGTGGGCTCGTCGCCGTTATAACGGGCGTTCTCCATCCTGACCAAGCCGAGCACACCCCCCTCGCTGCCCTCCCCCGCAGACTGTGTACGCATGATGAACGACTGTGGATGCATCAGCTCGTGCTCACCCCGCTGTATGCGCCCCAGCAGAAAACGCCGTTGCGCGTCGGGTAAAGACTCGAACAGCTCCTTGAAGACAAGTCCCCCCAGCGAGTTCTCATAAGGCTCGTCGGTGAACGTCAACGTGAAATCACTGCTATGCTTCAGGTCCAACAGCAACTCGCCGCCATCACTGACAAGCCCAGGAACATCCGACAACTTCAGGTGCAGCTTCAGCACCGGCCCCTGAAGCGGGTCGATCCATTCGATCTCCCGAACCTGCCACTGGCCGTTGATTTTCTTTTTACTCAGTAAGTTACCGCCGATAACTCGCAGGGTCATGTCAGCCTTGGAGTTGTCCAGGGCTGCCGTTTCGAACGAGACTCTCGGGGTGTCGAGCACGAAACTTTCAAATCGGTACTGCCAGTCGTTACTGGCCGAAGAGACCATCCCACAGATCGGTGGAAAGTAAGATTCATCGGAAAAACGACGGATGTATTCCTGGAGCAAAAAACGGTTGAGCGTCGCACGATCGAATGCTGCGATCATTCCCCACTTGAGTAACCGACTGTCCATCGCCATCCAGTCAATAAGTTCGCGCTTGCTGGCCATGTCAGACCTCCTGATGATAGGTGCGCAGGGAGTCAAGCCCTGCTGTCAGAGTGACTGGAGCAGGTTCGCATGGGAGCAAGGAGGGGGGTACTGACAGTTTTATCAGTAGCGATGCGCCTGTTTTTCACCCAGGCATAACGAAAAATGCCACTCGAAAGAGTGGCATTCTTGATTTGGAGCGGGAAACGAGACTCGAACTCGCGACCCCGACCTTGGCAAGGTCGTGCTCTACCAACTGAGCTATTCCCGCATATTTGAAGCAGACCGTACCGTTTTGTTGAACGCCACAGCCTTGGAAGACTGGAGCGGGAAACGAGACTCGAACTCGCGACCCCGACCTTGGCAAGGTCGTGCTCTACCAACTGAGCTATTCCCGCAAATGGCGTCCCCTAGGGGACTCGAACCCCTGTTACCGCCGTGAAAGGGCGGTGTCCTAGGCCACTAGACGAAGGGGACACACGACACTTTTCAGTGCACCAGAACATGAACCTCACGATTCAGCCTGGATTTTCTTTTCCTGCCCCGCCGTTAAGCGCTGCCGGAGAAACTGGAGCGGGAAACGAGACTCGAACTCGCGACCCCGACCTTGGCAAGGTCGTGCTCTACCAACTGAGCTATTCCCGCAATTTGGCGTCCCCTAGGGGACTCGAACCCCTGTTACCGCCGTGAAAGGGCGGTGTCCTAGGCCACTAGACGAAGGGGACACGCTGCTGGCATCGCTGCCTGCTTTCACTCCCTGCCGCGTTTCGCTGTGTGCTTTACGCTGCAAGTGGCGCGCATTCTATGGATGCTTGATACAGGCGTCAACCCCTTTGTAGAAATTTATTTAAATCAATGACTTCCGGGTGGGTTGGGGTGCAGATGCGGGCTGGCTTGTCGATATAGAGAACGGGTTTGCCTGTGCCGCTATTCGCTCCGAGGCAAACTCACTACACTCAACGCTGTAATTCTTCTTCAATGAGGCATTAACGGTGACACCACTTCTGATCACCCTGCTCATCGTAGCGGGTATCGCGTTGCTGATCGTGATCGGCTACCTCAACAATGTGGTCGAGAACGGCAAGCTGGAGCGCGCCCGCCTGAAGATCGAACTGGCCGACCGCCTGCGCCGCTGCGGAGAAATCACCGAGACCTTCCCGGGCCAGTTCATGACCCCGGCGCTGAAGCTGCTGCTGACCCGCCTGGAGCTCAACCTCAACCAGCGCCAGCTGGCGGTGGACAAGCACAATGCCCAGTTGAAGGCACGCATGGCCGAACTGGAAGGGCTGATCGCCCTGGGTGAAAAGATCCCGGTGAACAACCCGCCCAACCCGATCCAGACCGAGGTCAAGGCCAAGGATGTGCGCTTCTTGCTGGAAGCACTGCACAACCAAGTGACCCGGGCCGCGCAAGAGGGCTTCCTGCCCGCGCCGGAGGCCAAGCACTGGGTCAAGGAGATCCGCCACATTCTGGTACTGCTGCATATCGAGTTCTTCAACAACCTCGGCCAGCAGGCCCTGCAGAAAGGCCAGCCAGGCCAGGCACGCCTGGCATTCGAGCGGGGGGTGCAGTACCTGCGCAAGCAGCCGGAGCCGAAGGTGTATGAAGAGCAGCTGACGTACCTGGAGAAACTGCTGGGCCGGGCCAACGCCCAGGTGCTGGACCAGATGGAACCGGCCGAGGACGAACACAACGAACTGACCCAGGGCCTCAAGACCGATGAGGACGAGACCTGGAAGAAGAAGGTGATGTACGACTGATCCGGAATTTGTAGCGTTGCCAGGGCTTGCCGGCGACAGGGCCAGCCCGGGCAACACGACAATCAGCAGTCAGTCAGCTCCAGGAAGATCGCCGCCAACCGCTCCAGCCCCTCCTGGTCAGCCTGGCTGAAACGCGCGAGCTTCGGGCTGTCCAGGTCCAGCACACCAATCAGCCTGCCCTCCTTCACCAGCGGTATCACCAGCTCGCTGTTCGACGCACTGTCGCAGGCAATGTGCCCCGGGAACGCATGCACGTCCTCGACCCGCTGGGTCTTGCCGGTGGCAGCCGCCGCGCCGCACACGCCTTTGCCGAACGGAATGCGCACGCACGCCACCTGGCCCTGGAACGGGCCCAGCACCAGTTGCCCGTTACGGTTGAGGTAGAAGCCCGCCCAGTTCAGGTCGCCTACCTGGTGGTAGAGAAATGCCGAAAACTGCGCGGCATTGGCGATGAAATCACGTTCGTCGGCAAACAGCGCCTGCACTTGCGCCGCCAGCAGGTGGTAGCCGTCGAGGCCGACGCCACTGGCATTGAGGTCGATCATTTACTTTTGCTCCAGCAATTGCAGCCCGACCCAGTAGCGAGCGAACTGATAGGCACAACGGCCATTACGGTTACCGCGGCCGGTAGCCCAGCGCACGGCGAGAATTTCCAGCGCTTCGTCACGCTGCCAGGCCAGGCCGGCCGGGGCCGCCAGCTGGCCGATCCAGTGCTCGACCACGTCAAGGAAGTGCGCCTGGGTGAACGGGTAGAACGACAGCCACAGGCCAAAGCGGTCGGACAGCGCGATCTTGTCCTCCACCGCTTCACTGGGGTGCAGCTCGCCGTCGACCCTTTTCCAGTTTTCGTTGTCGCTCTCCTTTTCCGGCACAAGGTGGCGGCGGTTGGAAGTGGCGTACAGCAGGACATTGTCCGGTGCCTGCTCCAGCGAGCCATCGAGTACGCTCTTGAGCACACGGTAATCGCCCTCACCGGCCTCGAACGACAAGTCGTCGCAGAACAGGATGAAGCGCTGCGGCAGCTTCTGCAGTTGCTCGACCACGCGCGGCAGGTCGGCCAGGTGGTCGCGTTCGATTTCGATCAGGCGCAAACCGGCGCTGGCGTGCTCGGCCAGCAGCGCACGCACCAGCGACGACTTGCCGGTGCCGCGTGAGCCCCACAGCAGCGCATGGTTGGCCGGCAGGCCGTTGATGAACTGGTGCGTGTTGCGGCCCAGCTGGTCACGCTGTTTGTCGACGCCAATCAGGTCGGTCAGGCGGATGTCCAGGCTGACTTCCAGCGGCAGCAGGTAGCCGCTGCGGCCATCGCGCTGCCAGCGGGCAGCCAGGGTGGTGGCCCAGTCGATGTGCGGGCGCGGGGCCGGCAGCAGGGGTTCGAGGCGCGCCAGTACCGATTCGGCGCGGTCCAGGAAAGCGATCAAGCGAGCGTCCATGACGACTCCTAGCAATTTCAGTTTTTTCGGGGCCGCTGCGCGCCCCTTCGCGGGCTTGCCCGCTCCTACAGGGATTGTGTTAGGCCTGGGGGCCCGCGAAGGGGCGCAAAGCGGCCCCCGCTTGGCGATCAACTGAAATGAACAGACAGACCCACCAGCAGCCGGGGATGATCGGCTATGCTTGCGCAGCGCAAGGAATGGGAAACCAGCTCGGAACTCATGGATATCAAGTTCACCAATCGCCTGTCATACAAGCAAGCCCGGTTGACAGTCCTGGTCGGCTTCATCCTGGGAACATTGCTCAGTCTCATCCAGATCGGCATCGATTATGCCAGCGTAGACGCATCCATCAACCGTGAAGTGCGGGCCTTGCTGCAAATCAGCCACAACCCGGCCTCGCGTATCGCCTACAACATCGACTCGGAACTGGCCCTGGAACTGACCCGCGGCCTGCTGCAGTCGCCGGCGGTGATCCGCGCACGGCTGATCGACAACAACCAGACGGTCCTGGCCGATGTCGAGCGCCCACGCCTGCAAGACCGTCTGCGGCCGCTGAGCGACTTCCTGTTCGGCGAACAGCGCCAGTTGAGTGAAAGCCTGTACCTTACCCATATGCCCAAGGAATACCTTGGCACCCTGTACCTGGACGTCGACACCTTCGCCTTCGGCAGCCGCTTTCTCGACCGTGCCGGCATTACCCTGCTCAACGGTTTTGCCCGCAGCCTGGTGCTGACAGGCCTGCTACTGGCACTGTTCTACCTGATGCTGACCAAGCCACTGGTCACCGTGATCAGTGCGCTCAGCGGCAGCGACCCGCGCAAACCCCGGCAAACCCGCCTGGAATGCCCGCACGGCCACGAACTTGATGAAATCGGCGTGCTGGTGAAAGTCGCCAACCAGCAGTTCGTCAGCATGGCCACCGAAATCGAGCAGCGGCGCACCGCGGAAAACCGCCTGACCCAGTACCTCAACGAGCTGGAAGACATCGTCTCGGCACGCACCAACGAGTTGAAGGCCAGCAACAGCAGCCTGAGCCTGACCAACCAGGAGCTGGAACAGGCCCGCCGGCGGGCGCTGGACATGGCCCAGGCCCGCGCCGCCTTCCTTGCCAACATGAGCCACGAAATCCGCACCCCGCTCAACGGCATGCTCGGCATGATCGCCCTGGCGCTGGATAACCCGTTGCCCAGCGAGCAACGCCAGCAGCTGGCGATTGCCCACGACTCGGGCAAGGTACTGGTCGAACTGCTGAACGATATTCTCGACCTGTCCAAGTTCGACGCCGGCCAGCTGGAACTGGAGCGCATTGCCTTCGACATGGGCTCGATGGTCGAAGACACCGCCAACCTGCTGTCGCAGAACACCGCACAGAGCGTGGAGCTGACCTGCCTGATCGCCGGCGACTTCCCCAGCAGCGTGCTGGGCGACCCCACGCGGGTGCGGCAGATCGTCAGCAACCTGCTGTCCAATGCCTTGAAGTTCACCCGCTTCGGCCGCGTCGATATGCGCCTTGAGCGCATTGCCGGCGGCGTGCGCCTGCAAGTGCGTGACACGGGCATCGGCATCCCTGAAGAGGCCCAGGTGCGCATCTTCCAGCCCTTCACCCAGGCCGGCGCCGGCATCACCCGCCAGTACGGCGGCACCGGCCTTGGCCTGGCCCTGACCCGCAACCTGTGCAAAGCCATGCAGGGGCACCTGCAGATAAGCTCCGAAGCGGGCTTTGGCAGCTGCTTCACCGCCGAGCTGCCGCTGGCTGCGCACACTGAAGCCATCCCTCCACAGCCCCTGCAAGGCCGCGTGGCCGCCCTCAGTGCGGCGGGCAGCGGGCTGCACGAGCTCCTGCAGCGCGTGTTGCCCGCCTGGGGCTTGAGCTACCAGCGGCACGACAGCCGCATGGCCCTGCAGGCCACCGCGTTCGACCTGTTGATCACCGATGACGTGGACCATCTATTCGAACTGCGCCCGGCCCTGCAAGCGCCGATCCTGCTGGTTACCGCCTACGGCAACTTCCTTTCCCAAGAGCAGTCGCTGGCTTTGGCACCGCTGCACCAGCTGGCCCGCCCGCTGGCGCGCAACGCCTTGTACCAGACCTTGCGCCGAACCTTGCAAGGCCATGAGCCGGAACACCCGCTGGCCACGCCGCCCGTGACCCAGGGCGAAGGCCGCGCGCGCATCTTGTTGGTAGAAGACAACCCGGTGAACCAGCTGGTGGCCAAGGGGATGCTGGCCAAGCTCGGTTGCCAGGTCGAACTGGCAACCCAGGGCGCCGAGGCCCTGGCGGCGCTGGAACGGCAACCCTTCGACCTGGTGCTGATGGACTGCAACATGCCGGTGATGGACGGCTACGAGGCCAGCCGGCGCATTCGCCAGAGCGGCCGCTGGCCGTACCTGCCCATCGTCGCCCTCACCGCCAACGCCATGCCCGAAGAGCGCGAGCGCTGCCGGGCCGCGGGCATGAACGACTACCTGGCCAAACCGTTCCGCCGCGAAGAGCTGCTGGCGCTGGTCGACCACTGGGTGCCGCTCAGCGGCTGAGCAGGCGCTCGATGTCCGCTTCCAGTGCCTGCGGCTTGGTGAAAGGCGCATAACGCGTGACCTGGCCACTGGCCGGGTCGAGCAGGAACTTGGTGAAGTTCCACTTGACCTTCTGCGAGCCAAGCAAGCCTGGGGCACGCTGCTTCAGTTCGACATACAACGGGTGGGTGCCGGGGCCGTTGACGTCCACCTTGCGGAACAGCGGGAAGCTCACGCCGAAATTGCGTTCGCAGAACTGCGCAATCTCCCGCGCCTCGCCCGGCTCCTGCTGGCCGAACTGGTTGCACGGAAAGCCCAGCACTACCAGGCCACGCCCGCGGTAGGCCTGCCACAGTTGCTCCAGCCCCTTGTACTGGGGGGTAAAGCCGCACTGGCTGGCGGTATTGACCACCAGCAACGCCTTGCCGGGGTAGTCGCCGAGGGTCTTGTGCTCGCCGCCCAGGGTCACGCAGGGAATGTCCAGTATCGATCCAGCCATGGTCGGGCTCCGGTCAGTCGCGCGGGCGCAAGTCGATGCACACCGAGTTGATGCAGTAGCGCAGGCCAGTCGGTGGCGGGCCGTCGGGGAACACGTGGCCCAGGTGCGCATCGCAGCGGGCACAGGTGACTTCGGTACGGATCATGCCATGGGAGGTGTCGCGGATCTCGATCATCGCGCTGTCTTCGATCGGCGCGTAGAAGCTCGGCCAGCCACAGCCGGAATCGAACTTGGTCTGGGCGTCGAACAACGGCAGGCTGCAGCAGATGCAATGGTAAATGCCGTCGCGGCGCTCGCTGTTGTACTTGCCGCTGAACGGCCGTTCGGTGCCCTTCAGGCGGCAAACCTGGTACTGCTCGGGGTCGAGCATCGACCGCCATTCTTCCAGGGTTTTCTCGATCTTTTTCATGCAGGAACCTCGGCAGGCTGAATTTCACCCCACGCCGTCTTTTCCAGGGCGCGGGCGGCACGTATATTAGGTGGCTTCGTGTGCCAGGCGTTCAGTCTGTCACCCGCTTCCTGCCCTTTCAAACCTTTCGGCGGGGCGTAGCGCGTATTCTCAATCGGGATCCCATCATGCAGTTCAGCAAATCGAACAAGCTCGCCAATGTCTGCTATGACATTCGCGGCCCAGTGCTCAAGCACGCCAAGCGCCTGGAAGAGGAAGGCCACCGCATCCTCAAGCTGAACATCGGCAACCCAGCGCCCTTCGGCTTCGAGGCGCCCGACGAAATTCTCCAGGATGTGATCCGCAACCTGCCCACCGCGCAGGGCTACAGCGACTCCAAGGGCCTGTTCAGTGCGCGCAAGGCGGTGATGCAGTACTGCCAGCAGAAAGAGATCGAAGGCGTCACCATCGAGGACATCTACCTCGGCAACGGTGTCTCCGAACTGATCGTGATGTCGATGCAGGCGCTGCTCAACAACGGTGACGAGGTGCTGATCCCGGCACCCGATTACCCACTGTGGACCGCTGCCGTGAGCCTGGCCGGCGGCAAGCCGGTGCACTACCTGTGCGACGAGCAGGCCGACTGGTTCCCCGACCTGGAGGACATCAAGGCCAAGATCACCCCGAACACCAAGGCCCTGGTGATCATCAACCCGAACAACCCGACGGGCGCGGTGTACTCCAGGGAGTTGCTGCTGGGCATGCTGGCGCTGGCCCGCCAGCACAACCTGGTGGTGTTCTCCGACGAGATCTACGACAAGATCCTGTACGACGAAGCCGTGCACATCAGCACCGCCTCGCTGGCGCCAGACCTGCTGTGCCTGACCTTCAACGGCCTGTCCAAGTCGTACCGGGTGGCGGGCTTCCGCTCTGGCTGGCTGATCATTTCCGGGCCCAAGCACCATGCGCAAAGCTACATCGAAGGCATCGACATGCTGGCCAACATGCGCCTGTGTGCCAACGTGCCGGCACAGCATGCCATCCAGACCGCGCTGGGCGGTTACCAGAGCATCAATGACCTGGTGCTGCCACCCGGGCGCCTGCTGGAGCAGCGCAACCGCACCTACGAGCTGCTGAACGACATCCCTGGGGTAAGCTGCGTGAAGCCGATGGGTGCGCTGTATGCGTTCCCGCGGATCGACCCGAAGGTGTGCCCGATCCTCAATGACGAGAAGTTCGCCCTTGACCTGCTGCTGTCGGAGAAGCTGCTGATCGTTCAGGGTACCGCGTTCAACTGGCCGTGGCCGGACCACTTCCGCGTGGTGACCTTGCCGCGGGTCGATGACCTGGAAGCGGCGATTGGGCGGATCGGCAATTTTCTGAAGGGTTATTCGCAGTAGGGTTCGACGGGGGGCGCCGGGGGTTAGGAGAAGTTCGACGCGGGGGCGCGGGAGACCACGAGAGGTTCGACGTGGTGGTGGTGGTGGGGCGCAGATCGAGCGCCGCCCGCGCGGCGCTCGATCTCACAGGCGCCCCCCCCCTTGCGGCAAACACCCAGCGGCCTTGACGCAACCCCCAAGCCGAATGTTTCTTACATCCTGCAACGCTCTATCCCACTGCCCCCGCATCATCCTCTGCCATACTCCGCCGTACACAGTTTGAAATAGTCCCCCGATTGAAACGGCACCCCAGGCCCCTTATATACCCCGCAGTAAGCGACAATTCATCCGTCAGGAGAACGTAACAACCATGATGCGCATTCTGTTGTTTGTAGCCACCAACCTCGCGGTGGTGCTGGTTGCAAGCATTACCCTGAGCCTGTTCGGTTTCAACGGGTTCATGGCCGCCAACGGGGTCGACCTGAACCTCAGCAGCCTGCTGGTGTTCTGCGCCGTGTTCGGCTTCGCCGGCTCCCTCGTCTCGCTGTTCATCTCCAAGTGGATGGCGAAGATGACCACCGGCACCCAGATCATCACCCAGCCGCGCACCCGCCACGAGCAGTGGCTGTTGCAAACGGTCGAGGAGCTGTCCCGGGAAGCGGGCATCAAAATGCCTGAAGTGGGCATTTTCCCGGCCTACGAGGCAAACGCCTTCGCCACCGGCTGGAACCGTAACGACGCACTGGTAGCGGTGTCCCAGGGCTTGCTGGAGCGTTTCTCGCCCGACGAAGTGCGTGCGGTACTGGCCCACGAAATCGGCCACGTGGCCAACGGCGACATGGTCACCTTGGCGCTGGTCCAGGGCGTGGTGAACACCTTCGTGATGTTCTTCGCCCGGATCATCGGTAATTTCGTCGACAAGGTCATCTTCAAGAACGAAGAAGGCCAGGGCATCGCCTACTACGTGGCAACCATCGTTGCCGAGCTGGTATTGGGCATCCTGGCCAGCATGATCGTCATGTGGTTCTCGCGCCGCCGCGAATACCGCGCCGACGAAGCCGGTGCACAGCTGGCCGGCACTTCGGCGATGATCGGCGCCCTGCAGCGCCTGCGGGTAGAACAAGGCCTGCCGGTGCACATGCCGGACACGCTCAAGGCCTTCGGCATCAACGGCGGCCTCAAGCACGGCCTGGCCGGCTTGCTGATGAGCCACCCGCCGCTGGAAGACCGTATCGAGGCCCTGCGCCGTCGCGGTTGATCCACCGGGTAAGCAAGGGCGACTTCGGTCGCCCTTTTTTGTGTCTGCCTGTGCAGGCTTACCCGCGCTAGAGCCGGCAGACCCGGTACACCCGCTCCAACACACTGGATGCCCCGGCCTGCAGAAACTTCGGACTTTCCCCGAGCACCTGCGCCTGCTCCACTTCATCCACCTGCCAGCCCGCAAAGCCCTGCCTCAGCTCCTCATCCGCCACCGAAAACGGCGGCCCGGCCAGCAGCGACTGGTCGTAATCCAAGGTCACCACCAAGCCACGGCACCCGGCTGGCAACAACGCCGACAGGGCCTGCGTGTAGCGCATACGCATTGGCGGCGGCAGGGCAATCAGCGCCGCGCGGTCGTACAGGCCCGCGCAGTCGCCGACATCCTCTGCCTGCAGGGCAAAGAAGTCCCCACACCACAGCTCCACGTCGCCACTGCGCCATACTTCAAAGTCGCCACGCGGCTGCACCTCGGCCTCAAGCTCATGCTCGCGGAAGAAACCCTCCACGGCCCGCCGCGAAAGCTCCACGCCCAACACCCGGTGCCCCTGCCCGGCCAACCAGGCCAGATCGAGGCTTTTGCCGCACAGTGGCACCAGCACGCGGCTGCCGAGCACCTGCTGCAACCCTGGCCAGTACCGCTGCAGATACGGGTTCACCTGCGCCTGGTGGAAGCCGATCTGGTTGTCGGCCCACCGTTGCTGCCAGAATGATGGTTCCATGAACACTCCCGATTTTTTGATGGTTTGCCAGTAAAAGTTGGTTTGGATTTCGATCTTTAGTTGATCGAAGATGAGTGCATCTTAACCTTCAGGACCCCGCCATGCTGCCCAGCCTGTTCATTTCCCACGGCTCCCCCATGCTTGCCCTGCAACCCGGCGCCAGCGGCCCGGCGCTGGCAGGGCTCGCCAACGCACTGCCGCGGCCGCAAGCCATTGTGGTGGTGTCGGCGCACTGGGAAAGCCGCGAGCTGCTGATCACCGGTGGCGCACACCCAGAAACCTGGCATGACTTCTACGGCTTCCCACCGGCCTTGTATGCGGTGCAGTACCCTGCGCCCGGTGACCCTGCCCTCGCCGGCCGGGTCGGCGAGCTGCTGCAGGGCGCCGGGCTGGCCGCGCGCCTCGACCCGCAGCGGCCGTTCGACCATGGCGCCTGGGTGCCGTTGTCGTTGATGTACCCCGATGCGAGCATCCCGGTGGTGCAGGTTTCGCTGCCCACCCAGATGGGCCCGGCGCTGCAAGTGAAGGTTGGCCAGGCACTGGCGGGGCTACGCCAGGAGGGCGTGCTGCTGGTGGGTTCGGGCAGCATTACCCATAACCTTGGCGAGCTGGACTGGCATGCCGGGCCCGACGTGATCGAACCGTGGGCGTTGGCGTTTCGAGATTGGGTAGTGGAAAAACTGCGGGCTGATGACCGGGAGGGGTTGCTGGCTTATCGGCAACAGGCGCCGTTTGCAGTGCGCAACCACCCGAGCGATGAGCATTTGTTGCCGCTGTTTTTTGCCCTTGGTGCGGGGGGGCAGTTTGGCGTTGTGCACCAAGGCTTTACCTTGGGGGCGCTGGGGATGGACATCTACCGGTTCGACTGACGATTGCCGGGGGCTGCCGCGCAACCCCACCATGGCACAGGCAAAAAAATCCCCAGCCAAGGCCGGGGATTTTTCATTGCGCCAGAATCAATCCTCGCGGTAGCGGCGCAGCTTCAGCTGCTTGCCGGCCACGCGGGTGTCCTTGAGCTTGGACAGCAGCTTCTCGAGGCCATCTTCCGGCAGCTCGACCAGGCTGAAGCTGTCGCGCACCTGGATACGACCGATCGCGTCACGCGCCAGGCCACCCTCGTTGAGGATCGCGCCCAGCAGGTTCTTGGCGGCGATGCCGTCACGGGCACCCAGCGCGGTACGGCAACGCACGCGGCCTTCGGCCAACGGCAGCGGCGCGCGACGCTCGCGGTCGCCGCGGTCAGGGCGCTCGCTGCGCTCACCGCGTTCGGTACGCTCACCACGCGGGGCGAAGCTCGGCACCAGCGGCTGCTCACGCTCTACCGCCGCCAAGTCCAGCGCCTGGCCGTTGGTGGCCTTGCGCAGCAGGGCCGAGGCCAGGGCACGGGCGCTGCAACCCAGGTCGTTGGTCAGGCGGTCGAACAGGTCACCATGGGTGGCCTCAGCCTCGGCAACCAGTGGCGCCAGGCTGTTGGTCAGCTTCTTGATGCGCGCATCGAGCACCGCCTGGGCGTTCGGCAGGCGCGCTTCGGCAACCTTCTGCCCGGTTACACGCTCGATCACCTGCAGCATGCGGCGCTCACGTGGCGTGACCAGCAGCAGCGCACGGCCTTCGCGACCGGCACGGCCGGTACGGCCGATACGGTGCACGTAGGACTCCGGGTCGTACGGCATGTCAACGTTGAATACGTGAGTGATGCGCGGTACGTCCAGGCCACGGGCCGCCACGTCGGTGGCGACAACGATGTCCAGGCGGCCATCCTTGAGCGAGTCGATCACGCGCTCACGCTGGTTCTGGGCGATGTCGCCGTTCAGCGCAGCAGCCTTGTAGCCCTTGGCTTCCAGCGCGGCGGCCAGGTCCAGGGTAGCTTGCTTGGTGCGCACGAAGGCGATCAGCGCGTCGAACTCTTCCACTTCCAGCAGACGCAGTACAGCCGGGATCTTCTGGTCGGCGTGGACCATCAGGTGGGCCTGATCGATCGCGGTAACGGTCTGGGTCTTGCTCTGGATCTTGACGTGCTTGGGTTCGCGCAGGTGGCGCTCGGCGATCGAACGGATCGACGACGGCAGGGTGGCGGAGAACAGCACGGTCTGGCGGGTAGCAGGGATGGCGTCGAAGATCACTTCGAGGTCGTCCATGAAGCCCAGCTTGAGCATCTCGTCGGCTTCGTCCAGTACCAGGTACTGCACAGTCGACAGGACTTTTTCGTCGCGACGCAGGTGGTCGCACAGACGGCCCGGGGTGGCGACGACGATTTGCGCGCCGTTGCGGATGGCGCGCAGCTGTGGGCCCATTGGGGCACCACCGTACACAGCAACCACGTTCACGCCTGGCATCTGCTTGGCGTAGGTTTCGAAAGCGGTAGCAACTTGCAGCGCCAACTCACGGGTTGGCGCCAGGATCAGGGCTTGCGGTTCGCGCTTGCTCACATCGATCTTGTTGAGGATCGGCAGGGCGAAGGCAGCGGTCTTGCCGGTGCCAGTCTGCGCCTGGCCGATCATGTCATGACCGGCGAGGATGATCGGGATAGATTGCTGCTGAATGGCGGAGGGCTCTTCATAGCCGGTAGCCACTACGGCAGCAACGATATTCGGGTTGAGATCGAGAGCGGCGAAGCCGCCGGTTTCCTGGGTCATGGGTCTGCCTCTAGGTGCATCCGCAAAGACCCATGCTCCAAAGCTGCACATGCCTTGAAAGACCGTCAGGTCACCCAGGCAGCTTTGGCGGCGGGGATTTGCGAAAACGATTGAAAAAGAAAACTTGGGAAGGTCCGCCTAGCGGACGTGCAGCCGAAGCTGGACTCGGAGGATTTGCACCACCTGATTTTGAGGTCCGCTAAAAGACCGGCGCGTACTATACCTGAAATGTACGGTTAGGTGAGGAATATTTTCAGGGGCTGAAACGATAATCCCTGACGCTGCCACGATCCCAGTAGGAGCGGCCTTGTGTCGCGAAAGGGCCGCAGAGCGGCCCCGGCAATATCCGCTGCGAAGCTGAAAATGTGGGGCCGCTGCGCGCCCCTTTCGCGACACAAGGCCGCTCCTACAGAGATCGCGACGGCTACGGCCGCACCTACCATTCAGGTAGCCGGCCGAATCTCGCGGATCAAACCCTCGAGGCTGTAGCCCAACCGTGGCGTCAGCGCCTGCGCCCGGGCCCGCAAGCCTTCCATGTCCAGGGTCTGCTCCAGATCCGCTGGCACCAGCAGAATCACATTGCCCTCCTTCACCGGCAGCTCCCAGTAATGGCGGTGGTACAAGCCGCGCAGCAACGCTGCCCCCAGCGGCTTGCCATCATCGGTGGCCCACTGGTTGATCACCAGCCAGCCGCCCGGGTTGAGTTGCTGCTGGCAGCTCGCCAGGAAGTTCCACGCCAGGTGCCCTACCCCCGGCCCATGGTCGGTGTACAGGTCAACGAACAACAGGTCGGCCTTTTCTGCGCTGGGCAGCAGCTCCAACGCATCGCCAATGCGCACGTACAGCCGCGGGTCGTCGTCCAGGCCCAGGTACTGCATGGCCAGGCGCGGGACGTCCGGACGCAGCTCGATGGCTTCGATATCATCCAGCGGCAGGAACTTCATGCAGGCCTGGGTCAGCGTGCCCGCGCCAAGGCCCAGGAACAGCGCGCTTTCCGGCTGTTCATGGCACAACGCGCCGACCAGCATGGCGCGGGTGTAGTCGTACTCCAACCAGCTGGGGTCGGCGGTGAACACGCAGCTTTGCTCGATGGCATCGCCGAATTCCAGAAAGCGGTAGTCGTCCACTTCGTACACGCTGATGACGCCAAAGGCATCTTCCACCCGCGCCAGTAGCCGCTCTTGCCGTTGCGCCGTCATGCCTGCACCTGCCCGCACAAAAACGCGCATTGTCCGCCAACACCCCCGATGCAACAAGCGCAGCGCCAACTGTTACCATGGCCTCCAGCCGACAACCGACAAGACCGAGCCTGAAATGAACCAACCGTGGAGCCCCGACAGCTGGCGCGCCCTGCCGATCCAGCAGCAACCGACCTACCCCGATGCCGCGCACCTGCTGAAGGTCGAACAGACCCTGGCCAGCTACCCGCCGCTGGTGTTCGCCGGCGAAGCGCGCGAACTGCGCCGGCAGTTTGCCGAAGTGACCGAAGGCCGCGCGTTCCTGCTGCAAGGCGGCGACTGCGCCGAGAGCTTTGCCGAGTTTTCAGCGGCAAAAATCCGCGACACCTTCAAGGTGCTGCTGCAAATGGCCATCGTCATGACGTTTGCCGCGGGCTGCCCGGTGGTCAAGGTCGGGCGCATGGCAGGGCAATTCGCCAAGCCACGCTCGGCGGGCGATGAAACCATCGGCAACGTCACCCTGCCGGCCTACCGGGGCGACATCGTCAACGGCATCGGTTTCGACGCCAAGAGCCGCATCCCCGACCCGGAGCGCCTGCTGCAGGCCTACCACCAGGCCACCGCCAGCCTCAACCTGCTGCGGGCCTTTGCCCAAGGCGGTTTTGCCGACCTGCACCAGGTGCACAAATGGAACCTGGACTTCATTGCCAACTCGGCGCTGGCCGACAAGTACCACCAGTTGGCCAACCGCATCGACGAAACCCTGGCGTTCATGCGTGCCTGTGGCCTGGACAGCGCGCCGCAGCTGCGTGAAACCAGCTTCTTCACCGCCCACGAAGCGCTGCTGCTGAACTATGAAGAGGCCTTCGTGCGCCAGGACAGCCTGACCGGCGACTACTACGACTGCTCGGCGCACATGCTGTGGATCGGCGACCGCACTCGCCAGCTGGACGGCGCCCATGTCGAGTTCCTGCGCGGGGTGCACAACCCGATCGGGGTCAAGGTCGGCCCCAGCATGAACCCCGAGGAGCTGCTCCGCCTGATCGACACCCTCAACCCGGCCAACGACCCAGGGCGCCTGAACCTGATCGTACGCATGGGGGCGGGCAAGGTTGGCGACCACCTGCCAGGGCTGATCCGCTGCGTAGAGCGCGAGGGGCGCAAGGTGCTGTGGAGCTCCGACCCGATGCACGGCAATACCATCAAGGCCAGCAGTGGCTACAAGACCCGTGATTTTGCGCAGATCCTCGACGAGGTGAAGCAGTTCTTCCAGGTGCACCAGGCCGAAGGCAGTCATGCCGGCGGCATTCATATCGAGATGACCGGGCAGAATGTGACCGAGTGCATCGGTGGCGCACGGCCAATCACCGAAGATGCCCTGTCAGACCGGTATCACACCCACTGCGACCCCCGGATGAATGCCGACCAGTCGCTGGAGCTGGCGTTCCTGATTGCCGAAACACTGAAGCAAGTGCGGCGCTAACCCTCGGCGCCATACCCCATCGGCCTGGTGCCGCGAAGCGCCGCCTGCGCGGCGCTCGCCCCCACCGGCGCGGTCAAACGCTCAAAGCTCGAACCCGAGCATCACCGCACACACAACCAGGAACACGCAGAACATCGCCCGTAGCACCTTCTCTGGCAGCGCATGGGCCAGCTTCACCCCCCAGCTGATACTGAGCAGGCCGCCCACCGCCAACGGCAACCCTACCCCCCAGTCAACACTGTGATGCACGCCATAGGTCACCAGAGTCACCAGGGTGCTCGGCGCCGCCAATGCCAGCGACAGCCCTTGGGCCACCACCTGGGTAGTGCCGAACACACTGGTCAGGATCGGTGTGGCTACCACGGCGCCACCCACCCCGAACAACCCGCCCATGGTGCCGGCAAAGCTGCCCAGCACCCCCAGCCAAGGCCAGGCATAACGCAGTTCGGCACTGGCTGGCGCCACTTTCATGAACATCCGCGCCACGTTCCACACCGCCAGCGCCACCAAAAAGCCGACAAAGCCCAGGCGCATGGAATGCGCATCCAGCCCCACGGCCCAGATCGAACCCAGCCAGGCAAACACGAAACTGCACAACGACAGCGGCACGGCGTGGCGCAACTCGATGCGGTTGCGCTGGTGATAACGCCACAACGCCAGCAACACATTCGGCACCACCATGACCAGTGCAGTACCCTGTGCCAGTTGCTGATCCAGGCCGAACAGCACGCCCAGCGCCGGGATCGCGATCAGCCCACCGCCTATGCCGAACAGGCCCCCCATGGTGCCCAGGGCAGCGCCCAGCACGATATACAGCAACCACTCGATCATCAGGGCCTCGTTCGCCAGCAAAGTTGATAGCGGCATGCTAACCAGTGTGCGCTGGCGGGGAAACGCACAGCAGCGCACAATGGCTGTGCGTATTGTGCAAAAGCAAGGCAACCATGAGCCCCGATACCCTCACCGAGCAGCTAAGCCTGTTCCTGGACGTGCTGCAAAGCGGCAGTTTTTCTGCCGCCGCCCGCCGCTACCCGCTGACCCCGTCTGCGGTGGCGCGGCGCATTGACGCCCTCGAAGCCGCCGTGGGCAGCCGCCTGTTTACCCGCAGCACCCATGCCGTGCGCGCCACCCCGGCGGGCCACGCCTTTGCCGAGCGTGCCAGGCGCATCATCGAGGAACTGCGCCTGGCCCGTGCCGAGGCGGTGTCGCTGAGCAATGCACCGGAAGGGCTGATCCGCATCGACGCCCCCGCCGCGTTCGGCCGCCGCCACCTGGCCCCGGCCATTGCCGACTTCCTGCTGGCCTACCCGGGCCTGGACGTGCAGCTGCGCCTGATCGACAGCTTTGTCGACCTGCATGGCAGCCACCTGGGCGAAGTGGACCTGGTGTTGCGTGCCGGCCCGTTGGCCGATACCCGCCTGGTCGCCACGCCACTGGCCTACATGGTGCGCATCGCCTGCGCCAGCCCCAACTACTTGGCCAGCCGCGGCATCCCCGACTGCCCCAGCGAACTGCCCGGCCATGACGGCCTGGACTGGGACGGCCTGGCACCGCCGTATGCGTGGCGTTTCGAGGTAGCGGGGCAAACCCGCCTGTACCGCCCGGCCCGCATGCGCATGGCGGCCAACAACGCCGAAACCCTGTTGTTCGGCGCGCTGGCGGGGCTGGGCATCGCCCACCTGCCCACCTGGCTGATCAGCGAGTACCTGCTGCGCGGCGAACTGGTGCCACTGTTTTGTGACGCAGGCCTGCCCCAGGCTGAAAGCAGCGGCATTTACGCGCTACGCCTGGAACATGAAACGAACTCTCGCAGCCGTTTGCTGCTCGAATTTCTCAAGAGCCGCTTCAGTCCGATTCCACCCTGGGACCTGGCCCTGCGCAGCGGACTGCGCGAGTGATGCGTGCAGTGACGCTCAACGTGCCAGGATTTCCCATTGATTACCTTCAAGGACGTGCATGAACGCCGACACCCAAGCTCCCTGTGACGAGCTGCTGCTGGACAACCAGGTCTGTTTCGCCCTGCATTCCACCTCGTTGCTGATGACCAAGGTCTACAAACCGCTGCTGCAGGCCCTGGGCCTGACCTACCCGCAATACCTGGCCATGCTCGTGCTGTGGGAGCATGACGGCCTGACCGTGGGTGAAATCAGCCAGCACCTGCTGACCGACCCGGGCTCGCTGACCCCGCTGCTCAAGCGCCTGGAAAGCGAAGGCCTGTTACAGCGCAACCGCAGCCGCGAGGACGAACGGGTGGTACTGGTGCAACTCACCGACAAAGGCCGCGCCCTGCAGCAGCGGGCAAAGGAAGTGCCGCAGTGCATCCTCAAGGCCAGCGGTCGCAGCCTTGAGCAGTTGCAGCAGTTGCAGGCCGAGTTGCTGGACCTGCGCGAGAACCTGCAGAAAAACCTTTAGCGGCTATGCTGGGCAATGGCCGTTCGGCTGAGCGGTGAATATTTATCTTGCGCGCTAACTAATTGCGCGCTAATTTAAATTCCACACCAACCCGCGTCCTCCCGCCAACGGGAGCGCACAGCACATTAGCGAGGCTCAAGATGCAAAAGGTCACTCCGCTGTACATCGCAGAAGCTACCTCCACCGGTGGGCGCGACGGTAAATCCCGTTCCAGCGACGGCAAGCTGGACGTCAAGCTGAGCACCCCGAAAGAGCTGGGTGGGGCTGGCGGTGACGGCACCAACCCTGAGCAGATGTTTGCCGCCGGCTACTCGGCGTGCTTCATCGGCGCCTTGAAGTTCGTGGCAGGGCAAGAGAAAAAAGCCTTGCCGGCCGATGCTTCGATCACCGCCAAGGTGGGGATTGGCCAGATTCCGGGCGGTTTCGGCCTGGACATCGATCTGCACATCAGCCTGCCCGGCCTGGCCCAGGCCGACGCCGAAGCGCTGGTGGAAAAGGCGCATAAGGTGTGCCCGTACTCCAACGCCACCCGCGGTAATGTGGATGTGCGGCTGCACGTAGCCGTCTAAACCTGCCCTGCAGGTGCAGTGATGCACAATTGGCAGACACAAAAAAACCCGGCCGAAGCCGGGTTTTTGCCTTTCACAAGAAGCATTACTTCTTGGAACGGCCCTTGAAGCTGTTGTCGCGGGTGTCGATGTCGATCCACTCGTCGATCTGGATGAAGTCAGCAACCGAAATCTCGGTACCGTTCTTCAGCTTGGCAGGCTTCATGACCTTGCCCGAGGTGTCGCCGCGCGCAGCGTTCTCGGTGTAGACAACCTGACGGCTGATGGTGGTCGGCAGTTCAACCGATACCAGGCGGCCTTCGAAGAACACGGCTTCGCAGACGTCTTCCATGCCTTCTTCGATGTAAGGCAGAACAGCTTCGATGTCTTCGGCGTTCAGCTCGTACATGGTGTAGTCGCTGGTGTCCATGAAGGTGTACTCGTCACCGTTGATGAACGACAGGGTCGCTTCTTTGCGGTCCAGGATCACGTCGTCCAGCTTGTCGTCTGCACCGTATACGGTTTCGGTCTTGTAGCCGGTCAGCAGGTTCTTCAGCTTGGTTTTCATGATCGCGCTGTTACGGCCCGACTTGGTGAACTCAGCTTTTTGAACCAGCCACGGGTCGTTGTCGATGCGCAGCACGGTACCGGGTTTCAGTTCTTTACCAGTTTTCATTACGAAGTATCCGAATCTGGATGGATTTATAAAAATCGAGGCCGCATATCATAGCGAATTTCCATAAAAGTGTACTAGCGCCGTGGCAAGGTCCGGCTGAGCGGCCTGTTGCGCCGCCCAGCACCGGGCGTGCTGCTGCAGTTCCGGCCAATGCCGGCGGGCTGCCTGCCAGGCCTGGCCCATGTCCTGGTCCATGTTCCAGGCCCGCCACAGGCCCAGCAACGCGGCGCCGGCATCGGCTGACAAACCGCGTCGATAATGCGCCAGGAACGCTTCGAGCTTTTCCCAGTGTGCATTCTCGTCCTGCACGTAGATGTGCCACAGCATGGGCTGCCCGGCCCACTGCGCCCGCACGAACGAATCCTCGCCCCGCACCGCATTGAAGTCGCAGCACCACAGCAGCCGGTCGAAATCATCCTGGCTCACGAACGGCAACACCTGCACGGTCAGCGCACCACGCCTGCGCACCTGCCCGGCCTGCAACGGCGCTTCGCCAAGCCAGTGGCTGAGGCCGGCGACCACACGGCCTTGCGGCACCAGCAGGTGGCAGGCTTGGTCACCGGCAGCCAAGGCATCGAGCCAGTTGCCCAGTTGCGGGTTTTCATAGGCGAACAGGCTGATCAGCAGCGCCCCGGGCGCTGGGCTTACAGCCAACCCCTGCAGGAACGCCTGCCGGGCAGCAGCCGACTGTTGCAACGCGTCGCGCCGGGCCAGCAGCTCAGCCTCGCGCAGCAGGCCACCGGTGTTTTCGGTGAAGCCGGGGAAGAAGAACACTTTGCGCAAGCCATTTGCCTGCGGCGACGGCAGACCATGGCAACCCGCTACCCAATCCTCGGCACTGAGGTATTCAAGGTTCAACCACAGGGGTGGCCGGGGGCAGACCCGCATGGCCTCGACATAAGCCGCTGGCAACTGGCAGGCGAAGGCACCGATCACCACATCGGCAGGCGCTACCGGCAACCAGGCCGCCGGCCACTGGCGTACGTCCACGCCCTGCTGCCACTGCTGCGCCGCGTTGGCGTCGGCGCCGGGGCACATGGGCGTGAAGGCGTTGAGATCATCCACCCACAGGCGCACCGCCAGGCCATGCTCGGCCACCAACTGCCGGGCCAGGCGCCAGGTCACGCCAATATCGCCGTAGTTGTCGACCACGCTGCAGAAGATGTCCCAGGTGGCTTTCATGCGCCGTTCCCTTTAACTTGCGTAAAAACGCGGATTCTGCCCGACAGCATGCGACAATGCACCCCGCCCACTTTGCCAAGGAGGCCGCCATGCCCCGCCGCCGTGAATTGACCATCACCCTGAAGCCGTTGCAGTTGATACTGTGCGTGGCTTTGGGCCTATGGCTTGGCGCAATGGCGATTGCCCTTAGCCTGTGGCTGGCGCAGCAACTGTGGCCGCTCCCGCCCGAGCAACAAGCCGCGGCCCCGGCCGTGGCACCGGCACCGGTGCAACCGGCCGACGCGCAAGCTGAAATGTTCGAGCGCTACAAGCACATGCTGCAGCAACAGGAACAACAACAGGCCACTGAGGCTGCGCAGGGCAACCCGCGCAACCTGAACAGCCCCAAGTGCCAGTTCTGGCTGCAACAGAATCGCACTGCACCTACCGACAAAAGCCAGGCCAACGTGCTGGAGTTCTGTTATTGACCACGCGCAAGCCCCACCTGCTGGCACAGATCGTCGCCACCCTGGAACATGACCTGGACGTGCTGACCCGTGCGGCCCAAACCGCCTATGAAGCCGCCACGGCGGAAGAGAACATCGCCGAGAACAAGTACGACACCCTGGGCCTGGAGGCCTCGTACCTGGCCACCGGGCAAGCCCGACGCAGTGCGCAAATCCGCCAGGCGCTGCTGATTTACCAGCAACTGCTGCTGCGCGACTACGACCCGGCGCGCGGGGTGCAGGTGAGCAACCTGGTGACCCTGGAGGATGAGGCCGGCGAACAACGTCGGGTGTTTCTGGGGCCTGAGGCTGCCGGCCTGAAGATTGCCGCAGCAGACGGGCTGGTGACAGTGATCACGCCGCGCTCGCCGCTGGGGCAAGTGTTGCTGGGTAAGCGGGTGGACGATGAGGTGAGCCTGGGAGTGCAGGTACTGTTCGTCGTTGATGTTGCCTGACGCCTACTAACACTGCAGGGCATCGAAGCGCCCCGCCAGGCCCTGCTCGGCGAACTGCTCGACGATGAAATCGACGAATGCACGGGTCTTGCCCGGCAACAGCTTGTGCTCGGCGAAATACAGGCTGATATGCCCATCGTCCACATACCAGTCCGGCAACACCCGCTGCAACCGGCCGGCCTGCAGGTAGGGCACCGCGAACGGCAAACTCACCAGCGCAATCCCCAGCCCCTGCTCGGCCACCGCGCAGGCAGCGTCCGAATCGCTCATGGTCATGGCCTGGCGCAAGAGCAATGGCTGCTGTCCCTGCCAGCGGCTGGTCAACGGCCACGAGCGCACCCGCCCGGTCTGCGGCGAGCGGATCAGAATGCCGTCATGGCGCTGCAACACGGGCGGCTCATCGATCTGTGCATGCCGCTGCAGGTACGCCGGCGCCGCCACCAGCACCCGGTGCGCCGGGGTCAACTTGCGCGCCACCATCCCCGGCGGCAGTTCAAAACCACCGCCAATGGCCGCGTCGAAGCCCTGGCCGATCAGGTCGACCTGGCGGTTATCGAAATGCCAGTCCGGAGTAATGGCTGGGTAGCGGCGCAGAAATTCGCCCAGCAAGGGCAGCACGTACAAACGCCCGAACACCGTGCCCATGCTGACCCGCAGCAGCCCGGCCGGTTGCCCTTCGGCACTGGCCAGGTTGGCCACCGCATACTGAATGGTGCGAAAGCTGTCGCTTACCTCGCCAAGAAAACGCTGCCCTGCTTCGGTCAAGGTCAGCTTGCGGGTACTACGCTGGAACAACCGCACCCCCAGGCGCGCCTCCAACTGCGCAACGTGCTTGCCCACGGCAGCGGGCGTGATACGCAAGCGCCTGGCCGCTTCGGCAAAGCTGCCCACCTCGGCACTGCGGATGAAGCATTCCAACGCGTTGAACGATTCCATGGCCATGATTGGCAACCAAAGGTTTACTCTGCTTATAGTGATTGCCATCTTATCAGCAGGTAATCAAGCGCCGATACTGCGCCTATCCAAGGCATTCCAGCCTGGCTTCCAGCAGGAGATCAGCATGTCCAAGCAACTTACACTCGAAGGCAAGGTGGCCCTGGTACAGGGCGGTTCCCGGGGTATTGGTGCGGCTATCGTGCGGCGCCTGGCCCGCGAGGGTGCGCAAGTGGCCTTCACCTATGTCAGCTCTGCCGGGCCGGCAGAAGACCTGGCACGGGAAATCGGCGACAACGGCGGCAAGGCCCTGGCCCTGCGCGCCGACAGCGCCGATGCCGCCGCCGTGCAGCTGGCCGTGGACGACACCGTGAAGGCCTTCGGCCGGCTGGATATCCTGGTCAACAATGCCGGGGTACTGACGGTCGCGCCGCTGACCGAATTCGACCTCGCCGATTTCGACCGCACGTTGGCGGTGAACGTACGCAGTGTCTTTGTCGCCAGCCAGGCAGCGGCGCGGTACATGGGCCAGGGCGGGCGCATCATCAACATTGGCAGCACCAATGCCGAGCGCATGCCATTTGCCGGCGGCGCGCCTTATGCCATGAGCAAGTCGGCGCTGGTCGGCCTGACCCGCGGCATGGCGCGCGACCTGGGGCCGCAGGGCATTACCGTGAACAACGTGCAACCAGGGCCGGTGGACACCGACATGAACCCGGCCAGCGGCGAATTCGCCGAAAGCCTGATCCCGCTGATGGCAATCGGGCGGTATGGCGAAGCGGACGAAATTGCCAGCTTCGTGGCCTACCTGGCCGGGCCTGAAGCGGGGTATATCACGGGGGCCAGCTTGACGGTGGACGGTGGCTTTGCCGCCTGATTGCGCCGTTGGTGTGGTGGCACCCTGTAGATCGAGCGCCACCCGCCCCCGCAAATGCATTGGTGCCGTGCCCTGTGCTTGCCGATAATCCCCCTCTTGCTCCTGCCCGCTACGAGAAACACATGCCCGCCCCTACTCTCAGCCGCACCCTGATCCTGCTGATGGCCACCGCCACCGGCCTGGCCGTGGCCAGCAACTACTATGCCCAGCCGCTGTTGCACAGCATTGCCCAGCAATTCGGCCTGAGCACCGCCAGCGCCGGCAGCATCGTGATTGCCGCGCAGCTCAGCTATGGCGCCGGCCTGTTGCTGCTGGCACCGCTAGGCGACCTGTTCGAGCAGCGTCGGCTGATCACCGTGATGACCGTCATCGCCACCCTCGGCCTGGTCATCAGCGCCTGTGCGCCTGGCCTGCCATGGCTGATCCTCGGTACGGCGTTGACCGGCCTGTTCTCGGTAGTGGCACAAATTCTGGTGCCCATGGCTGCCTCGCTGAGCGAGCCGCAGCAGCGCGGCCGCGCGGTCGGCACACTGATGAGCGGGCTGCTGCTGGGCATTTTGCTGGCGCGCACCGCGGCCGGCTTCATGGCCGAACTGGGCGGCTGGCGCAGCATCTATGTGCTGGCCGCCGTGCTGATGGCGATCACCGCCGTGGCGCTGTACCGCAGCCTGCCGCAACACCACAGCCATGCCGGGCTGAAGTACCCGGCGCTGATCGGCTCGGTGTTCCGCCTGTTCCTGGAAGAGCCGGTACTGCGCCTGCGCTCGCTGCTGGGCCTGCTGGCATTCAGCTTGTTCGCCCTGTTCTGGACACCGTTGGCATTCCTGCTGGCAAACCCTCCTTACCATTATTCAGATGCGGTGATCGGCCTGTTCGGCCTGGCGGGTGCAGCCGGTGCACTGTCGGCCAACTGGGCCGGGCGCCTGGCCGACCGGGGCAAGGGCCAGTTGGGCACCACCGTGGGCCTGGTGGTACTGCTGCTGTCGTGGGTACCGCTGGGGTTTGCCCAACAGTCACTGCTGGCCTTGCTGCTGGGCGTGCTGATGCTCGACCTGGCGGTGCAACTGGTCCACGTGAGCAACCAGAACGCCGTGATCGCCCTGCGGCCCGAAGCGCGTACCCGGCTCAACGCCGGGTATATCACCTGCTACTTCATTGGCGGGGCGCTAGGCTCTTTGTTAGGCACGCAGCTGTACCAGCGCCAAGGCTGGCTGGGCATCGTCGCGGCAGGGTTGGTCATCGGCGCCCTGGCATTGCTGGCATGGCTGCTTGCCGCGCGTAAAACCGAAGCTCGCCCCTCCGCCGGGGCGGCCTAGGCGCCTGTTACAGGCAGCGATACCTGGTCGACAATCGACGGCAACTGGCGCCAGCACAACGGCCAGGCGCATCTGCCTGACAGCGTGGCGCAACGCGTGGATCGTCTTGGGGTCAAGGCGGCTGGTAAGATGCCGCCTTTTTGCCGGCCTGTCGCGCCTTCAGGAGCCCCCCGCATGCCCCCGCGTCCTCCCCGCCTGCCCCTGAGCCTGCTCGGCCTGGGCCTGGCCTTGCAGTGCCCTGCCGTGCTCGCCCAGGGCAGCGTGCTGCTGGCCCCAGTGCAGGTCGTCGATACCTACGCCAACGACGGCTACCAGGCCAGCGAGGCTGCAGTGGGTGGCTTCCAGCCCGCCCCTCTGCTCGACACCCCGGCTTCGATCAGTGTGTTCAGCCAGCCACTGCTGGAAGACCGCCAGGTGCGCATGCTCAGCCAAGTGCTGCAAAGCGACGCGTCGGTTGGCGAAAGCTATGCCCCCATTGGTTACTACGAAAACTTCAATGTGCGGGGCTTTGCGCTGAACGCGGCCAGCAGCTACCGCATCAACGGTCAGACCATCGCCGGCGAACAGAGCGTGGCCCTGGAGAACAAGCAGCAGGTGGAACTGCTCAAGGGGCTGTCCGGGCTGCAGAGCGGCGTAGCGGCCCCCGGCGGCTTGATCAACTACGTGACCAAGCGCGCTGAAGCGGTGCGCAGCCTTACGCTGTCGACCAACGAACAGGGCGAGCGCTACCTGGCCACCGACCTTGGCGGCTGGTTTGGCAGCGAACAGCAGTTCGGCCTGCGCGCCAACCTGGCCCATGAAGACCTGCGCTCGTACGTCGACCATGCTGATGGCCAGCGCGACTTCGCCTCGCTGGCCTTCGACTGGCAGATCAGCCCCGACGCCACCCTGCAGCTGGACGCTGAATACCAGCACCGCGAACAGCGCTCGGTGCCCGGTTACCAGTTGCTCGGCGGCAGCGCAGTGCCGCACGGCATCGACCCGGATGACCGGCTGGCCTACCAGCACTGGGCAAAGCCGGTGCAGACCGACTCGCTGAACCTGGGCGGGCGCTTCGAGTACCGCTTCAACGACAACTGGACCGGCACCCTCAGCGCTTCGCGCAGCAAGGTGGTGATCGATGACTACAGTGCGTTTGCCTGGGGCTCGAGTGAAGGCGCGTACTTCGGCAGCACGGGCGATTACGACATCTACGACTACCGCAGCCCAGACGACACCCGCCGCACCGACGAGGCCCAGGCCTTGCTCACCGGGCGCTTCGATGGCCTGGGGGTGGGCCACGAACTGACCGTGGGCAGCAGCGCCCAGCGGCGCACGCTGGACCAGCGCCCGTATTACAACGCCTGGCTGGGTACCGGCAACATCGACACCGGGGCCCCGGCTTTCGAGCCGTCCGACCAGCCGCTTGGCGCCAGCCAGCGCCGCCTGGACAGCCGCCAGTACGGCCTGTTCGTCAGCGACAGCATCCGTTTCAACGAGCATTGGCAAACCGTGCTGGGTGCCCGTGAGATACGCCTGGACGAACAGACCTGGGACGAGACCGGCGTTGCCGGGCGCCATACCCGCCAATACCAACTGCTGCCCAATGCTGCGCTCATCTACAAGCCGCAGCCGGAGACCACCGTATATGCCAGCTACGCCAAGGGGTTGTCCGCTGGCGGGACGGCGCCCTGGTTCGCCAGCAACGCCGCCGAAATCCTCGCGCCCACAACATCACACCAGCTGGAGCTGGGCCTCAAGCACGACTGGCAGGCGCTGAGCCTCAGCGCCGCGCTGTTTCAGCTTCGCCAGGCCTATCAGTATGCGCGCCCCGACGGCGCCGGCAGCTTCACTTACGTGCAGCAAGGCCAGCAGAAGAACATCGGCCTGGAACTGGGCGCCAGCGGCTGGCTGACCCGCAGGCTGCAGGTGCAAGCCAGCGCAGCGGCCATTCGGGCGCGGGTGCAGGACAGCGGCACGGCCGACTATGAAGGGCATCAGGTGATCAACGTGCCACGCTTGCGCGCAGCACTGCACGCCGAATACACCCTGCCGGTCGCAGGCCTGGCGTTGCTGGGCGGCGCACGCTACAGCGCCAGCAAGTATGCGAGCCAGGCGGGGAATGTGGCGGTTGGTGGGTACACGGTATTCGATGTAGGCAGCCGCTATCGCACACGGGTCGGGGGGTATGACACGGTATTGCGGCTGACGGTGGACAACCTGTTCGACAAGCGTTACTGGCGCGATGTGGGCGACTACCTGGGTGACAACTACCTGTTCCAGGGCGCGCCGCGCACTGCCCGGCTGTCAGCTTCGGTCAGCTTCTGATATTCAGGGCCGCTTGCGGCCCAGCGCCGGCATGCCCGCTGCCACAGGGGCTGTGCAGCCGGCCCAATGGGCCTTGAAACAAAAAGCCCCCGGGCTTTTCAGCGCGGGGGCTTTTCGTAGAATGTGGCGGTGAAGAAGGGATTTGAACCCTTGATACGATTTCTCGTATACACACTTTCCAGGCGTGCTCCTTCGACCACTCGGACACTTCACCGTTTCTCTTCAAGCCTTGCGGCCCGTCGAGGTGCGCTAATTTAGTGAAAGCGCTCCCCTTTGGCAAGCATTTTTTTCAGTTTTTTCATGTATTTGCACCAGAGCCCGGCTGGGCGCTGACCGACCAGTCAGCCTTGCTGCTTTACCTTGCCCATCGCGCTGGGTAACGTCGGTGCCACGCCAACAAAAGGACTCTGCCATGAGCGAGCTGATTACCTACCACGCCGAAGACGGCATCGCCACCCTGACCCTGAACAACGGCAAGGTCAATGCCATCTCGCCGGAGGTCATCAGCGCGTTCAATGCCGCGCTGGACCGCGCCGCCGAGGCCCGCGCGGTGGTGATCATCACCGGGCAGCCGGGCATTCTGTCGGGCGGCTACGACCTCAAGGTGATGACCCGCGGCCCACAGGAAGCCATCAGCCTGGTCACCGCCGGGTCCACCCTCGCCCGCCGCCTGCTGGCTCACCCCTTCCCGGTGGTGGTCGCCTGCCCGGGCAATGCCGTGGCCAAGGGCGCCTTCCTGCTGCTGTCGGCCGACTACCGCATTGGCGTCGAAGGGCCGTACAAGATCTGCCTGAACGAAGTGCAGATCGGCATGACCATGCACCACGCCGGCATCGAACTGGCCCGCGACCGTCTGCGCCGCTCGGCCTTCCACCGGTCGGTGATCAACGCCGAAGTGTTTGACCCGCATGCGGCGGTGGATGCCGGCTTCCTCGACAAGGTGGTGCCTGCCGAACAACTGCAGGAAGCGGCGCTGAGCGTGGCGCGGGAATTGAAGAAGCTGAACATGCTGGCGCACAAGAACACCAAGCTGAAGGTGCGCAAAGGGCTGCTCGAGGCCTTGGACACCGCCATACAACTGGACCAGCAGCCTATGGGTTGAGCCTGCTGGCCGCGACGCGGGGCAGGCGTACGCTGCTCCCGCGCAGGAGCGGGCTCACCCGCGAAGTGGCCAGCACAAGCTGACACCGGCATTTGCCCCAACCAGTGCACAGCCGTACACTGCCCGGCGACTGTCTGGTGTGAGTCGTACCATGCTTTATTTATTGCGCATGCTCCTGCTGGCGCTGCACTTTCTCGCCGTTGGCGTCCTGGGCCTGGCCATTGGCCTGTGCCGCCCCTTCAACCCCGACAACAGCCGCCTGTTCGCCCGCCTTTACAGCCGGCCGGCCACCTGGCTGCTGCGCATCAAGGTCAAGGCCGAGGTCGGCCCGCTGTGGGACCAACCGCCCGGTTGCGTGATCGTGGCCAACCACCAGTCCAACTTCGATCTGTTCGTGCTGGGCCAAGTGGTGCCGCAGCGCACGGTCGCCATCGGCAAGAAAAGCCTGGGCTGGATACCGTTGTTCGGTCAGCTGTTCTGGCTGGGCGGCAACGTGTTGGTCGACCGCAACAATGCCTACCAGGCGCGCAAGGCCCTGCAGAAGACCACCCGGGTGCTGCAGAACGACACCTCTATCTGGATTTTCCCCGAAGGCACACGCAATGCCGGCGAGCAGTTGCTGGCGTTCAAGAAAGGCGCGTTTCACATGGCCATCGAGGCCGGCGTGCCGATCGTGCCAGTGTGCGTCAGCCGCTATGCCCGGCGCCTGAGCCTGAACAGCTGGCGCCGCCGCACCGTGATCGTGCGCTCGCTGCCGCCCATTGCCACCGCGGGCCTGACCCAGCAGGACCTGCCAGCACTGGTGGAGCAGTGCCGTGTGCAGATGCAACAGTGCATCGAGCGCATGGAAGGGGAACTGGGCAAGGGCTAGGTTGCTCTTCTGCCGTCTACAGCCCAAGCTATGAACCGTGTTCAACCGGAATAAGCGGGCAACCATGGGTCGAGTAGTGGCGTCAGCGGTGTACAGCGCCGGCCGGAAGGTCACCAACATCAGCATCGACGAGGGCAGCGAGTGGGCACGCAAGCCTGGGCATTTTGTCTGGATCGGCCTGGAAGAGCCCAACGCCGAGGAGCTGGCCACCCTGCAATGCCAGTTCAACCTGCACGAACTGGCCATTGAGGATGCCCTGGAAAAGCACAGCCGCCCCAAGCTCGAGACATTCGGCGACGCGCTGTTCATCGTCACATACTCGCCGGTACGTCACGAAGGCAAGCTGGAGTTCATCGAAACCCACATCTTCGCCGGCAACGGCTACATCATCACCTGCCGCAACGGCCACTCCAAATCCTATGCCATGGTGCGCCAGCGCTGCGAGGCGCGGCCCTTGCTGCTGGAGCACGGTGAAGACTTCGTGCTGTACGCCCTGCTCGACTTCGTCACCGAAAACTACCAGCCAGTCAGCGAAGCCATCCATGGCGAGATCGAAGCGCTGGAGCAGAGCGTGCTGGGGGGCTCACTGCAAGAGGACGACATTCGCCGCCTGCACAGCCTGCGCCGCGATATTCTGCGCCTGCGCCGCTACGTGGCGCCCATGGTCGAGGTCAGCGAAGAGCTGCAGCGCCTGAGCTTCCCGTTTATCGACAAGAACATGCGCCCGTATTTTCGTGATGTGCAAATCCACGTCACACGGCAGATGGAGGACTTGTCGGGCATTCGCGACATTGCCAGCCAGACTATCGAGATCGGCATGTTCCTGGAGTCGTCACGGCAAAGCATCGTGCAACGCAAGTTTGCCGCGTGGGCGGCGATCCTGGCGTTCCCCACGGCGATCGCCGGGGTGTATGGGATGAACTTCCAGAATATGCCGGAGCTGAGCTGGCATTACGGCTATTTTGCGGTGTTGGGGGTAATTGCTGCGGGGTGTACCGGGTTGTATGCCAGTTTCAAGAGGTCGGGCTGGCTATAAGCCGCTTGAGGTCCATCGCGACACAATGCCGCTACGGGCACCGGCGTTGCCGGTGTGGGAGCGGGCGCGCCCGCGAAGAATCCAACCCGGTGGATGGCACCGGCTTTGCCGGTGTTCGCGGCTGAAGCCGCTCCTACATCGGTAGCGTGAGCTGTAGGAACGGGTTTACCCGCGAAGCAGGCGACGCGGTGGCTGGCACCGGCGTTGCAGGTGTTCGCTGTGTGGGAGGGGCGTGCCCGCGAAGAATCCAACCCGGTGGATGGCACCGGCTTTGCCGGTGTTCGCGGCTGAGGCCGCTCCTACATCGGTAGCGTGAGCTGTAGGAGCGGGTTTACCCGCGAAGCAGGCGACGCGGTGGCTGGCACCGGCGTTGCAGGTGTTCTCTGTGTGGGAGCGGGCGTGCCCGCGAAGAATCCAACCCGGTGGATGGCACCGGCTTTGCCGGTGTTCGCGGCTGAAGCCGCTCCTACATCGGTAGCGTGAGCTGTAGGAACGGGTTTACCCGCGAAGCAGGCGACGCGGTGGCTGGCACCGGCGTTGCAGGTGTTCGCTGTGTGGGAGCGGGCGTGCCCGCGAAGAATCCAACCCGGTGGATGGCACCGGCTTTGCCGGTGTTCGCGGCTGAGGCCGCTCCTACATCGGTAGCGTGAGCTGTAGGAGCGGGTTTACCCGCGAAGCAGGCGGCGCGGTGGCTGTGCTGGGGCCGCCGAGCGGCCTCCGGCAATCTCAGGCGTTACCGGAAAGCTTGAGCCGCGCCGCCTGGGTGAAGTCCAGCATGCGGTTCAATGGCTTGATCGCCTTGGGCACCAACGCGGGGTCGACAAAAATCTCATCCCCCCCATTGCGCAGGCAGTGCAGCACGCGCTCGAGGGTGTTCATGGCCATCCACGGGCAGTGCGCGCAGCTGCGGCAGGCGGCGCCGTTGCCGGCAGTAGGCGCCTCGACGAATACCTTGTCCGGGCACAACTGCTGCATCTTGTAGAAGATGCCGCGGTCGGTAGCAACGATGAAGGTCTTGTTCGGCAAGGTCTGCGCGGCCTTGATCAACTGGCTGGTGGACCCCACCGCATCCGCCAACTCGATCACCGCTTCCGGTGATTCAGGGTGCACGAGGATGGCGGCGTCCGGGTACAACGCCTTCATGTCGGCCAACTGGCGCGACTTGAATTCTTCATGGACGATACAGGCACCGTCCCACAACAGCATGTCGGCACCGGTCTGCTTCTGGATGTAACGGCCCAAGTGCTGGTCCGGGCCCCAGATGATGGTTTCGCCGTTGTCCATCAGGCTCTCGACGATTTCCAGTGCGCAGCTGGAGGTCACTACCCAGTCGGCACGGGCCTTCACCGCAGCGGAGGTATTGGCATACACCACCACGGTGCGCTCCGGGTGCTGGTCGCAGAACGCCGAAAACGCTTCGACCGGGCAGCCCAGGTCGAGCGAACAGGTGGCCTCCAGGGTCGGCATCAGCACGCGCTTTTCCGGGGTGAGGATTTTTGCCGTTTCGCCCATGAAGCGCACACCGGCCACGATCACCGTTTCGGCGGGGTGGTTCTTACCAAAGCGGGCCATTTCCAGCGAGTCGGACACGCAGCCGCCGGTTTCTTCGGCCAGCGCCTGAATGACCGGGTCGCAGTAATAATGGGCGACCAGCACAGCGTTCTGGGCCTTGAGCTCGGCAGCGATGGCCGCACGGTATTCGGCCTCCTGCTCGGCTGTCAGCGGGTTGGGCTGCTTGGCGTCGAGGTGGGCCTGAACCAACAGGCGTTCGGAAATCTGGGTCATGATCGCTGGACCTGCAGGCGCGCGTGCGCATCAAATCGAGTGTATCACCCGGCCCTGACAGATCGGCTAAGGGTGCCGGACGGCGCAGGCCGCCACGGCCCTCTGCGGGCGCGGATTATTATCGGAGGCCGAAGGCTACAGAGAATCCAGCGATTACTAAAGGGGTTTTTGTATTGCCGGCGCTGGCCTGTTCGCGGGTGAAGCCACCAGGAGACCAGCGCCGGATAACCATCACCCCCGCGGCGACAGCGCTGCGAGGTGCGCGGCCATCAGCATGGCGAATTCTTCCACGGTCATCTTCTGCCCATTGAAATCGACCATGCCATCGGCATAGTGCAGGCTGCTGACCACATCATCGCCCTGCACGGTGGCCAGGCCGCTCTGCACGGCCATCATGCCGACCATCTCCCCGGCCTGCCCCGACTGCATGGCGATCGCCTGGGCATCGGTTTGGCCATCGAGCAGCGCTTGCAGTGTCGCCAGGTCGCCAATCATGGGTTTGGACAGCGAGAGCTTGCTCTTCACCTCGGTGACGACCTGCTTGCTCAGTTGGTCCGGCGGCAGGTCGAAGCTGGCCGGCGCGGCGAAGTCCATCGCCATGTTGAAGCGGCTCTCGCCGTTGGCGGTCTTGAACGACAGGTTTTCCACCGCCACCTTGGGCTTGGCCGCCAGCAGTTGCCGCAGGTCGCCCTGGAAGCGGGCCTTTTCAGCGTCGTCCATCTGGATTTGCGGCACCGGCTGGCCGGCAGCAGCGGCAGCTTCGAACTCCGGCAGGTGCGACTGGTACCATTTCGACAAGGCCTGCAGCGCCGGGGCATTGACAGAGGTGATGCTCACCGCCATTTGCGCCTTGCCCACCGCGCGGCCGTCCCAACTGATGTCCCCGACCTTGTACTCCACGCGGCCGCCCACGGTGTCGGGGGTTTCAAGACTCTGCAGGGCATACTGCTCCACGCCCTTGACCAGCAGGACCTGCTGTTTTGGCCCTAGCGTGACCTTGGCCTCGGCCAACAACAGGTCGACGTTGCCCACGTAGATATTGTCGTACGGCGTGGCCGCCAGGTTGCCACCAAGCTTGAGGCCCTGAAGCTCGAATGTGGCCGGTGGCTGGTCGTCGTTCACCAGCTTCATCAGCAAACGGTCGGCATGGCCGTGGAACTTGGAGGCCTTGCCGTCCTTGTCGCCACTGACCTCCAGTTGCATCCCCGAAAAATCGAGGCGGTTGCCGTCTGCCTTGTCGAGCTTGAGCGGCGCCAGTTGAATCCGGCTGACCACATCTCCCCCGTAACCCAGGCTGGTCTGCGCGCTGAGCGGCACCTTGCCGCCGGCAGCGTCGAACCAAGGCGCGACGGCATCGTCCTTCTGCAACGTGCTGTTGCTGACGGCCATCACCGGCACCAGCTTCAGCGCCTTGACCCGCGACCAGGGGAATGGGCCGTGCTCGATGTGGTCGGTCACGCCCACGTCGAAGTTGATCACCTCGCCTTCACCTACGTTGATGTCGCGGGCCTTGAGCCGGTACTGGGCAGTACTGCTGAAGAAGTGCTGCTCCAGCGACACCCGCTCGATACGCAGGCTGCCACCGGTGGTGACCAGGGCCTTTTGCAGCTCGGCGTTGCTGCGGGCAAGCGCGTTGTCCAGCTCGGCTGGCAACTGCTTGCCGGTGTACCAGGCGCCAGCGGTAGTTGCGACGGCGATGGCAACCGCCAGGCCGGAAAGAATGCCAACTGATTTCTTCATGAATTGAACCGATTGCTGTCCGTAAGGGCTGGGTAGGCGGCCACGGGCCACACAGAGGACGAAGAATATCACCCTCGCAGGCACGGGACGCAGGCCAAAGTGCCGAAATCCTGCCTTTCGGAAGCATCTGACAAACCGATTGACCCCACGGCCGAATCGTTGATTTTTTCGAACACACAAATTGATCAGAACCGCAAAAAACCGCGTAAAAACCGAACAAAATCCACTTAATATCGATAAATATTTCAATGCCGTAACGTCTTGTCATGTTTAACTTGACACCCACCTACCCATCGTTTTTTATTTTCACCACTTTGCGCGCCCCCCATCGCGCCTTCCGCTGCTCCAACATAAAAGGTGAACAACATGGAGCCCACCCGCTCGCCCTTGCCGCATGCGCCATACCCCGTGCCCGCCGTTCGCGTCCAGCAACAGGAGCCATGCCAGCATGCAGCATGACCCTAGCGCTGCCGGCAACGGCCAACTTCGCAAAACCCTGCGCCTGTGGCACGTGATCATCATTGGCTTGGCCTACCTGACACCGATGACGGTATTCGACACCTTCGGCATCGTCAGCGGGATAACCGCCGGCCACGTGCCCAGCGCGTACATCCTGGCGCTGGCCGGTATCCTGTTCACCGCAGTCAGCTATGGCACCCTGGTGAAACGCTTCCCGCAGTCGGGTTCGGCCTACACCTACACCCAGCGCGCGATCAACCCGCACGTGGGTTTCCTGGTCGGCTGGTCGTCGTTACTGGATTACCTGCTGCTGCCAATGGTCAATGCCCTGCTGGCCAAGCTGTACCTCTCGGCGATGTTCCCGGAAGTACCCGCATGGGTGTGGGTGGCCGCTTTCGTGACCCTCATCAGCCTGATCAACATGCGCAGCGTGAACCTGGTGGCGCACTTCAACCTGCTGTTCGTGGGCGTGCAGGTGGCGATCATCGCCGTGTTCATCTACCTGTGCGTGCGTGGCCTGCACCACGGTGAAGGGCTTGGCACGGCCTGGAGCCTGATCCCGTTCGCCGACGGTCAGACCCAGTTCAGCGCACTGGCCGCCGGCGCGACCATCCTGTGCTTCTCGTTCCTGGGCTTTGACGCCGTCACTTGCCTGTCCGAAGAAACCCGCGACCCGGGCAAGACCATCCCGCGAGCGATCTTCCTCACCGCCCTGATCGGTGGCGTGGTGTTCATCACCGTGTCGTACTTCATCCAGGCCTACTTCCCGACCATGGCGCGATTCCATGACCACGAGGCGGCCCTGCCGGAAATCGCCCTGTATGTCGGGGGCAAACTGTTCCAGTCGGTGTTCATTGCCTGCACGGTGATCAACACCATCGCCTCGGGCCTGGCCTCGCAGACCAGCGTGTCGCGCCTGCTGTACGTGATGGGCCGCGACAACGTGATCCCGGCCCGCGTTTTCGCCCGCCTGCACGCACGCTACAAGACACCGGTACTGAACATTGCCGTGGTCGGCATCATTTCGCTGTCGGCGATCTTCTTCGACCTGGTGACTGCCACCTCGATCATCAACTTCGGCGCCCTGGTGGCGTTCAGCTTCGTCAACCTGTCGGTGATCAACCATTGCTACCTGCGCGAGGGCAACCGCAAGGGCCTGGCCAACCAGCTGAAGTACCTGGTACTGCCCACCATCGGCTTCTGCATCATCGTTTCGCTGTGGCTGGACCTGAATGCCCACTCGCTGATCTTTGGCGGTATCTGGGCTGCGCTCGGCCTGCTGTACCTGGGCTGGCTGACCAAGGCGTTCCGCTCGGCGCCCCCCAACTACGTGCCTGAATGACCCACGCTACCCACAACGCCCGCGCCTGGCCGCGGGCGTTGCAGTGTTCGAAAAGGAAAGCTCCATGCTGCTGCGCCGCCTCTCCATCCAATGGAAGATCACCTTGCTGGCCGGCCTTTGCCTGCTGGCCATCGTCGCCTTGCTGGTGGCCACCTCGCTGACTCAGGCACAACGCAGTGCCACGCTGGTCAACCAAGCCAACACCGCCATGCTCGACAGCAGCGCGCGGCAGCGCCTGGAAGCCCACGCCGAAACCCAGGCCCTGCGCATTCAGCGCTACTTCATGGACGCTTATCAATACGGCAATGGCTTTGCCCGCCTGGTGCAAGTGCTGCAAGCCCGAGGTGGCAACGACCTGCGCGCAGAACTCACCCGCCAGGCGCGAGCCAGCCTGGCCGGCAAACCTGACATGATCGGCCTGTACCTGGTGTTCCAACCCGATGCACTGGACCAGCAAGACAGCCAGTACCGCGGCCAGGACGCGGTGGGCAGCAACGAGAGCGGGCGCTTTTCGCTGTACTGGTCGCAGCCGCGCCCGGGCACCCTGGAGCGCGAAGCCATGCCAGAAGCGCTGCTCGGCGACGCCAGCATCGGCAGCAACGGCGCGGCGAAGAACCGCTGGCTGACCTGCCCACTGGAGACCGGCACAACCTGCCTGCTGGAACCGTATCTGGACGAGGTCAACGGCAGCCAGGTACTGATGACCAGCATCGCCCTGCCCTTGCTGGAACACGGCAAAGTGGTGGGCGTGGTCGGCCTGGATATCAGCCTGGACAACCTGCAGCAACTGAGCACAAACGGCCGCCGCGAGCTGTTCGAGGGTCAGGGCCAGGTGAGCATCGCCAGCGCGGCCGGTCTGCTGGCAGGCAATAGCCGCGACGCCAGCATGCTCGGCAAACCCGTTGAGCCTGCAGTTGCCGCTGGCCAGTTACGGGTTGCGCACCCCTTCACGCCCATTCCCGACGCCGCCCCGTGGCAGGTATTGCTGGAAGTGCCGGAAAGCGTGCTGCAGGCGCCCGCGGTAGCCCTCAATCAGCGCCTGGATGCGCACAACCAGCGTGCCAACCTGACCAGCCTGCTGATCGGCCTGGGCGCGGCAGTGCTGGGCTTGCTGCTGGTGTGGCTCACGGCCCGCGGGGTAACCCGCCCGATCCTGGCGGTGGCTGCCCGGCTTGAAGACATCGCCAGCGGCGAAGGCGACCTTACCCGCCGCCTGGACTACGCCCGCCAGGACGAACTGGGCCAGCTCAGCGCGTGGTTCAACCGCTTCCTCGACAAACTGCAGCCGGTCATCGCCCAGGTCAAAGGCTCGCTGCAGGAGGCCCGAGGCACCGCCGACCAGTCGGCAGCCATCGCCAGCCAGACCAGCGCCGGCATGCAGCAGCAACACCGTGAAATCGAGCAAGTGGCCACCGCGGCCAACGAAATGAGCGCCACCGCGCTGGATGTCGCCCATAACGCCGCGCAGGCGGCCCAGGCGGCACGTGCCGCCGACCAGGCCAGCCAGGAAGGCCTGCAGTTGATCGACAGTACCCGCCAGGGCATCGACCGGCTGGCACTGGACATGGACACGGCCATGGCCGACGCACGCGCCCTGGAGGGCCGCAGCACTCAGATCGGCACGGTACTGGAAGTCATCCGTACCATCGCCGAGCAGACCAACCTGCTGGCACTGAATGCGGCCATTGAAGCAGCCCGTGCCGGGGAAGCCGGCCGTGGCTTTGCCGTAGTCGCCGACGAGGTGCGCGGGCTGGCACAGCGCACGCAGGTGTCGGTGGAGGAAATTCGCCAGGTCATCGAAGGTTTGCAGCAAGGCACCCAGGATGTCGTGGGCGCCATGCACGAGGGCCAACGCCAGGCGCAGGCCAGTGCTGCACGCATGGAGCAGGCCCTGCCGGCACTGCAACGCATTGGCGAGGCGGTGGCGGTGATCAGCGACATGAACCTGCAGATTGCCTCGGCCGCGGAGGAACAGAGCGCAGTGGCCGAAGAGGTGAACCGCAACGTAGCCGGCATTCGCGACGTTACCCAATCGCTGGCAGGCCAGGCAGACGAGTCGGCTCGCATCAGCCAGGCCTTGAACCGGCTGGCCAACCAGCAACAAGCGCTCATGGAGCAGTTCCGCGTCTAATCTGTAAGGGCTTATTCGCGGGTAAACCCGCCCCCACAGGGACCCGCACTGGCCTTTGAAGCCATGCCCCCTGTAGGAGCGGGTTTACCCGCGAAGAGGCCCTCACAGGCACCACAGCATCATCGTTTTTGCCGAGCACACCTTATGCAAACCGCCCCCCGATCCTCGTTCTTCGACATCACCAGCGAACAGGGCCTGCTGCGCACCTCGATCGCCGTCACCCTGTTCATCGCCAGCATCGGCATCGCTTTCGGCGTGGCCTCCGGGTCGTTCTCGATCATGTTCGATGGCGTTTACTCACTGGTCGACGCCAGCATGAGCGGCCTGTCGCTGGTGGTGGTCAAGCTGATCACCTCGCATACCACCAGCGTGCAGATGTCGCGCAAGCTGCGCGAGCGTTTCACCATGGGCTTCTGGCACCTGGAGCCGATGGTGCTGGCACTCAATGGCATCCTGCTCAGCGGCGTGGCGGTCTATGCCCTGATCAACGCCGTCAGCAGCCTGCTGCAGGGCGGCCGACACCTGGAGTTCGGCATTGCCATGGTCTACGCGGTAGTGGCCGTGATCTGCTGCGTGACCATCGCCCTGGTCGAGGCCCGCGCCAACCGCCAGCTGAAGTCGGACTTCGTGGCCATGGATGTCAAGGGCTGGGTGATGTCGGCCAGCATCACCGCTGCGCTGCTGATCGCCTTCTGCTTTGGTTACGCGGTTCAGGGAACCTCATGGGAGTGGGTATCACCGTACATCGACCCGGCGGTACTGGCCCTGGTGTGCCTGGTGATTGTGCCGCTGCCGATGGCGGTGGTGCGCCAGGCCCTGGCGGACATTTTCCTGGTCACCCCAGGCGACCTCAAGCTGCACGTGGACGAAGTGGCCAAGGCCTTTGTCGCCCGCCACGGGTTGCAGTCCTACCGTGCCTATGTTGCCAAGGTCGGGCGCTCACGCGAGATCGAGCTGTACTTCATCGTACCCAAGGCCATGGCAGCGAAGACCATCGATGAATGGGACGCGTGGCGCAACGAGATTGGTGAAGCCGTGGGCGGTGAAGGGCCGAACCGCTGGTTGACGGTGGTGTTCACGGGCGACCCGGAATGGGCGGAGTAAGCGTTTGTTCATTGCAGAAGGCTTGCTAAGATCCCCCAAAAGCGTGATGCGATCAAAACTATGCTCAAAATATTCAAAGAACGACAATTCAAGAAAGCGTTCCGAAAACTGGGCGGCAAAGCCGCCGGAGGTTCTGGTTCCTTCAGCGCCCGTGCCTGCGCAACCATTGAGCAAGGTGTAAGCCTTGGACACGTCAGGGTAGAGTCGCCGTCGGTAACCATCGGTGCCCACACCTACATCAGGAGTGGCAGCACGTTATCCGTGATTTCTGCGATCGGCCGTTTTTGCTCGATCGGATCCGACTGCACACTGGGCCAGGAAAAGCATACCCACCCTACCGATTGGGTAAGCACGCACCCCTTCCAGTATGAAACGGGAGGCTTGTCCTATTCGCCAGGGGCCGCTTGGGTGACCCTGGGCCACGATGTCTGGGTCGGGCATGGCGCGACCATTTTGGAAGGTGTAGAGGTAGGCACGGGGGCAATCATTGCCACACGGGCAGTGGTGACAAAAAACGTGCCCCCCTATGCGATCGTTGGCGGAAACCCAGCCAAGTTCATCAAGTACCGGCATAGCGCTGAAGTCATTGAGCGGCTGCTTGCAAGCGAATGGTGGAACCTGGATGTCGAGTACCTCAAACGCCTGCCCATGAACGACGCCGAGGCATTTCTCAAGGCGATTGAAAATAGTGCACCCGCCGCCCCAGTACACTACTCGAAACTCTCCATCGCCAAGCGCAGGGTGCAAGAAGCGCCGTAGTGATTTCAGCTTTATCAAACTTCGCTGATGGCCTTTACGTTTGCGCGTCGAAGCTACTGATGAAGTAACGGCTTGATTTCCCGATTACATGAAGTTGCCCGAGTACAGCCCCACAACGGCATTTGCTTACTGGGAGCCCAGGTAGTAGCCCGTCGCGACGAGCAGATGACCGGTTTTACGCAGTAGCGCATATTTGTCTTCCACCTTGCCGGTCACCGGGTTACGCCAGCGGTAGCCGTACCCCCCTTCAGATCGACTCTTCATCATCTCGAGAATGGGCGCGCCGACCGGCTTGCCCTCGGGATCCTTGATGGTGGTGAACTCGACACCCAGCAACCTGCGGTTGTAGCCATGAGCCACGTAGCGACCATTGCGCAGATCGATGATGAAGAGATACAGGTCATCCTCATTGAAACGCGCGGACAGGTTGTTGATAGCCTGCAGGGTGGCTTCGGGCTCGAGCTCGATAGCTTCGACTGCGCGATTCAGAAACGCCTTGGCCTGGTCAGCCGTTGCGCGCGGTAGGTACATGCCAACGGCCAGTACCCGATCGCCCACGCGCTGGAAGAAAACCCGCTTGCGTTCAACTCTGCCGTCTTGCGCGTTCATCCAGCGGTATTCTGCCGATAGCACTTGCCCCTCGTCACCAGACAGTGCCTTGCGAAATCCTGCGCGAACCTCTGGCTCGAAGGCCTGGGTCACATCCCGACCAATCCAGGTGGCCGACGTCCCGCCGCTCGCCAAGAGCGTACCGTTGGTATCGACCACGAACACATAATGCTCATTATCGATGAACTCGCCTTGGCGGCTGAATGCAGCAAAAGCGATATCGCCCTGCACGCGGTAGTATTCCACCGCGCGCTGGAGCAACTGCCGAGCGCGTTGCTGTTCATCGGCCTTCGCCGAACCATAGCTCAGTAATAACAAAGCGCTGCACAAGCATGCAATCAAACGCATATTCCAATTCTCCTATACGCCCAGACGTACGAGCAATGCATACAGAAACCCGGTCGGGTTCACTTTGAATCAGTTAGCACAGAGGCCGGGGCCTCGATGCGTCCCACACCTATCGCCACAACTCCACGTGGGTCATGCATCAGGGCAAGATAGGGCGAATGGTCCGAAAACCGACATGCGACGTCGCCAAGTCAGCTTCCTGGCGTTCCCTGGCAGCCGCGCGGTAGCGAGCACAGTAGTTGCCCGAGCACAGATATGACCCCCCTTTGATAACCCTGGACGATGATCGGCCTGAGACTGCTCGCAACTGCCCGGGGTCGCCATTGGCATGGCCCATCAAGGGGCTCCACTGTTTATCGGTGGTCCACTCCCAGACATTGCCGATCATGTCGAACAAACCAAAGGCGTTAGCCGCGAAACAGCCAACCGGGGCCAGGCCGGCGTACCCGTCTTCGCCAATATCAATCAGCGGAAATGCGCCCTGCCAATAGTTGGCAGCGGGCTTCCCATCTTCATCCAGCGGCAGCTCGCCCAAGCGCTGGGAAGGGCCGCCTGCACGCGCCGCGTACTCCCACTCGGCCTCACTTGGCAACCGGTTGCCACGCCAGTTTGCATAGGCCTGGGCATCAGCCAGGGTCACTAAGGTGACAGGCCGCCCATCCAGGGCGGCAGGGGCAGCATCGGGGCCCTCAGGGTGGCGCCAGTCAGCGCCCCTGACCAGCCTCCACCAGTTCAAAGGGGTAATGTCTTGGGCGCCGTCCCGTGGCGGGCTGAATACGGCGGCCACACCCGCTCGCTCAGCTTCGGTGACATAGCCTGTGGCGGCCACGAAGGCACCGAACTGCGCACGAGTCACCTCGGTACGATCAATCCAGAAGTCGCCAACATCCACGGCTCCCAAAGGGCGCTCATCCGGATACCCCCTTTCATTGCCTGGTGTGAAACGCCCCCCACTTATACGGATCATGCCGGCCAGTGGTTCGCTTTCCCAGCCGTTGGGCAAACCGTCATAAGCCTCGCATGTGGTGCGACTGCCCAGCACCGGTGCAGGACGAGGCCATACCACGGCCACCGCCAACACAACGCCCGCCAGAATAAAACCGCTGATCCACCAACGCTTCATGGTTTGGCGGCTTGGGGTGGGGCAACCACGCCTACTTGACGCGCATAAGCCTGCCAGGCCTGTTTGAGCCGCTCCATGGTCTGCGGCTGGCTATCTGCCAGGTCGTGCTGCTCGCCACGGTCGCGGGACAGGTCGAAAAGCTGCCAACGCAGAGGCTGGGGTGCCTCGCCCGGCTTCGCCCACGGGACCAGGCCCAGCAACTTCAAATCGCCTTCCCGGTAGTAGCGGCTGCCGAACAACTCGCCCGCCATGACTCCGTCATGACGCGCTTTGCCCTGAAGCATCGGCAGCATTGAGCGACCCGTGATGGGATGCTTGGCCTGGCCGTGATAGGTATCACCTGGATCAGGCAAAGATGCCAGGGCGAGAAAGGTCGGCGCCAGATCATCGACGCGCGCCACGCTGCGCTCCAAACCTTGGCGCCGCAGGCTGACAGGAAGCTGGACGATGGCAGGAACGCTGATGCCGCCCTCGGCAGTGGTACCCTTGAACAGACGCATCGGCGTCGCGCTGACCTCCGCCCAACGCAGCCCATAGTCGATCTGCGAGCCGCGACGCCCTATGTTTTCCAGGCTGTTGTCGGTGTCTGGGCCTGCAGGGTAGAACACCTCATGGCGCTCCCCTGCGGCGCCGTTATCAGACATGAACACGATCAAGGTGTTGTCCAGCTGTCCGCTCTCGCGCAGATAGTCGAGCAACCGACCTATGTTGTGATCAAGGTTGTCCACCATGGCAGCGTAAATCTCCATCTTGCGGGCCTCGACCTGCCGCTGCTGCGCATTCAGCTCTTTCCAACCTGGTAATTGCGCAGTTACCGGCAGTGGTGCCGCCGCCTGGAAATCAGCCGGCATCAAACCCTTCTCTTTCATCCGCGCAACACGCGCCGCCCGCACTTCGTCGTAGCCGCCGTCATAGCGACTGCGGTATTTATCGAGGTAAGGCTCAGGCGCCTGCAAAGGCCAATGCGGCGAGGTGAAGGCGGCATAAGCAAAGAACGGCTTGTCGCTACCCTCACCCGCTCTGAGGTAGCTGATCAGCTTATCGGTATAGAAATCGGTGGAATAGAAATCTTCCGGCAGCTCCACCGGCTGGCCGTTTTCACGGTAGGTAATCTGCTCGATCTTCGCTTTGGATCCGGGAGTGGGCTTGAAGTGCACGCCACCGCCCTCAAGCAGCGTGAACGACTGCTCGAAACCACGTCTATCAGGCCCTTGTTCGGGCGCCAGCCCCAAGTGCCATTTGCCCACCATGCTAGTGCGATAACCACCATCACGCAGCAGCTGCGCGATGGAGTGTGCCTGTTGATTGAGATAGCCCTCGTAACCCGGCTTGCCTCGCTGGAAGGGCTGGATGGCCTCGCCCATGGTACCCAGGCCTGCCAAATGGTTATCTGTACCGGACATCAGCATGGCTCGGGTCGGCGAACAGGTCGGCGCCGCGTACATGCTGGTCAGTTGCAGGCCATTGACGGCCATGCGATCAAGATTGGGCGTTTCGATCTCGCCACCAAATGCACCCAGGTCGGAGTAACCGAGATCGTCCGCGACGATCAGCAGAATATTGGGCCGGTCGGCTGCCACTACGCTGGCACTTGCCAGGCAAATCGCGACGGTCAGTAAGGCAGAAAGGCGCACGGCAAACTCCTTTTTATTCTTCGAAGATAGCCACGGCGCGCACAAAGCCCGCTGAGGCATGCTTGATCTTGTAGGGGAAACACGAAACCTGGAAACCGTTGGCCGGCAAGCTGTGCAAATTGGCGAGCTTTTCCATCTGGCCGTAGCCGATATCCCGCCCGGCCTTGTGACCCTCCCAGATCAACGAGGCATCGCCCGTTTCGTCGAAACGCTGCCGTGTATATTTGAACGGGGCATCCCAGCTCCAGGCGTCGGTCCCGACCACCCGTACCCCGCGTTCCAACAAGTACAGCGTGGCTTCGCGCCCCATACCGACACCGGCCTCCAGGTACCCTGGCTGACCGAACAGGCTGCCTGCGCGGGTGTTGACCAGCACGATGTCCAGCGGTTGAAGATGATGCCCGATGCGGTCCAGCTCAGCCTCGACCTGGGACGCGCTCACCACATGCCCATCAGGGAGATGACGGAAGTCCAGTTTGACGCCTGGTTGCAAGCACCACTCCAGCGGCAGCTCATCGATACCGAATGCCGGCTGACCGCCATTTGTGGTCGACGCATAGTGCCAAGGCGCATCCATGTGCGTGCCACTGTGAGTGGTGATGTCCAGCCGCTCGGCGGTCCAAGATTCATCGCCCGGCATTTGCTCCTTGCGCAAGCCTGGAAACATCGCCGCCATCTCTGGCCAGCCCTGCTGGTGATCCATGTAAACGATCTTCGGCAGCAAGGGCGGCGGGTCGGTGTAGGGGTTGTTGTCGAGTGTGACGGACAAATCGACCAGGCGACGCTTCTTCTGGCTCATGATGGTGCTCCTGCAAGAGACGGGACGGGACGACGCGCTCGTGGCGTCGCGGGCAGATTCAGGGCATTGCGCAGCAGCGCGGCTGCGGACCCGTCGTGGTGGAAACCGAGGGCCTTGGCCTGCGGTGTGCGCAGCGGCGGATAACAGCCGAAGCGTGCCTCCAGTTCAGGCTCCGGAGCGAAGCTGAGCAGGCTGCGTGGCTCTTCGCCAAACCAGATCGACAGCGCGTCCAGCACCTGCTCGATCGATAGCTGTAACACGGGCAACTGAATAACCCGGCTCGCCAGTTCGCCTCGCAATTCAGCGGCGTGCACTAAGTTGTCCACACAACAACGAACCGACATCCACCAGGCCGTGGCTTGCGCTGAAACTGGGCACACATAGTGTTCGCCTGCCGCAAACGCCTGCAGCAGATCGCTCATGAAGGCCGACTTCAGCCCCCGCGACTGACGCGCACGGGCGACGATACCGGGCAAGCGCAGCGCAACTCCATCCACCTCACCACGCCGAGCCAGGTCGACGAGCTGAGATTCGACGATGAGTTTGTGGGTGGCGTACGACGACTGCGGCAGACAGGCTGATGCCTCGTCCATGCGCAAAGCAAGATTGCTGCCGTATACCGCGATGCTACTGGCGTAAACCAGACGGGGCGCACGGTCTGCATTACGCAACTGATGCAGCAATTCCAGGCTGGCCCTCAAGTTAACTTCGTAGCCCTGCTCGTAATTCGCCTCGGCAGCACCGCCCGGCACGCTGACCAAGTGGAACACGACATCGACACCGTCAGCGAGCGCGCGCCGCACCAACGCGGTATCGGCCACACTGCCGCAATATCGGCGGATGCGCTTGTCCTCGGGAAAGCCGTCCAGGCTTTGGTCCAGCAGCAGCAAAGCCTCTACAGGCTGGCCGCAAAGCACGCCATCGGCCAGCAGGCGCAGTGAGAGCTCGCGCCCGACGAATCCGTTGGCACCGGTGATCATCACTCGCATGGGGTTACCTCCTGCACCACACGCTGGTCCAAGGCACCGAACAACGCGCTGCCGTCGGCACAGCGTGCTTCCATGCGGATGCGATCACCAAAACGCATGAAACCTGTGCGTGGTGCACCCTGCTCAATCATCTCGATGGCCCGTCGCTCGGAAATGCAGGCCGAGCCGACGCCGCGGTCACGGTTAGAGACCGTACCTGAACCAATCAGCGTGCCGGCACTCAGCCGTCGAGTCAGCGCCGCATGGGCAATCAACTGATCGAAGCCGAAATGCATGTCGCCGCCATGCGGATGCCCAAACCACTCACCATTCCATTCGACCTGCAACGGTAGGTGCACGCGCGCATCGCGCCAGCTCGCACCCAGCTCGTCGGGGCTCACCGCCACCGGCGCAAAGCTGGAGGACGACTTGGCTTGGACGAAGCCAAAGCCAGTGCGCATTTCACGCGGCGCCAGTGCGCGCAGGCTGACGTCATTGACCTGCAGCAGCAATCGGATGTGCTGACGCGCCTGCTCGGCCGTGCACCCCATCGGTACCGCGTCGACCAGAACGGCGAATTCACCCTCGAAGTCGATACCATGGGCCTCGCTGGGCAGGGAGATGTCCTGACGCGGACCTAGAAAGTCATCGCCCGCACCTTGGTACATCAGCGGCGTGTGCGCTACCCCTTCGATAGGGTCAAGGTTGAACGCACGTTGCATCAGCTCGCTGTGGCTGAGAAAGCACGACCCATCCAGCCATTGCCAGGCGCGCGGTAGCGGTGCCATCACTTGTCCTGCGTCGAAATCGAACGCGCCCTTCAAGTTGCCGCGGTTCAGTGCGTCATAGCGACATTGCAGCGCGTGCTCCACACTCGACCAATGGTCGATAGCGGCCTGCAGAGTCGGCGCAAGATCGGCGGCACTCACAGCGCGCGTCAAATCGCGCGAGACCAACAGCAGACGGCCATCACGAGTGCCGTCATTCAACGTTGCCAATTTCATTCGACCAGCTCCCTTAATTCATCGGCATAGCGGCCATCGAGCAGGATGAAGACCATGCGCGCCATCTGCTCGGTACGGTTACTCCACGCATGATTGGTACCGCGCTGCACCACGATGTCGCCGCGCTTGAGGTGAACATCCACACCGTCGAGCACCAGCCAGACCTCGCCTTCGGTGACAATGCCGTAGTCCAAGGTCTCGGTGCGGTGCATCAGCTTATGCTTCGAGTCTGGCTTGCCGGTGCCGGCCTGCGCTTGACCGATCTCGGCGAACGCGGCGGCAGCCTCCTCGGCGCTAACCTGGTTCTGCAGGCTGTCCGGTGGAATGTCGACCACCCGGATGACACTGCCTGATGCAGCGGGACCGAGCTGCAAAGGTCTATTCGTGGGATCGCCAGAATTATCCAGAGATGCTGGGCTGTCGTGGCTCCTCCATACCTCGTAGAACACCGTGCCGGGCACGGCCTTGAGCGGGAAGTTATTGGGCGTTTCACCCGCCATGGCGACAACAGCGCGGCCGTTGCCGTCATGGCCCGTGACGATGCGCCGGAATGCAGGAAGTGTTTGCATACGAAGACTCCTAAGCCGTGAATTCACAGCACCTGACAAACTTGCTTGAAGGGCAGCCGCGGCCCAGCCGGGCGCAAGCCCTCTGCATCGCCATAACCCAGGCTGCAAAGGAAATTGCTGCGCCAGCGTCCGTCCGGGAAAAATGTGGCGTCTACCCGGTCGGCATCGAAGCCGGACATCGGCGCGCAATCCAGGCCCAGTGCCCGGGCGGCAAGCATCAGGTAGGCACCCTGCAAGCTACTGTTTCGAAGGGCCGCAACGAAGGTCGACTGGGGGTCATCGCGATAAACAGCCGCAGCGTCATAAAGCGGAAACAGCTCGGGTAGGTGCTCAAAGAAGCGGCTGTCCCAAGCGACGATGACCGTCACGGGTGCATGCAGCACCTTCTCGCCGTTGTGCCCCTTGAGCGCTGGCAACAGCTTGTGCTTGGCCTCGGTGCTGGCCAGGAATACAAAGCGCGCCGGGCAACAGTTGTTGCTGGTCGGTCCCTGCCGCAGCAGCTCGTACAGCCGATGTAGCAGATCGGTAGGCACCGGGCAATCTTGCCACTGGTTATGCGAGCGGGCCGTCAAAAACAGTTGGTCAAGCGTCGTGGAGTCGGGCAGATAGGTCATGGACAACCTCTACGGGTCAGGCAAGCGCAGCGGCCGGTTCGGCCAAGGCGCGGAATACGCGATGCAAAACAAGGCAGACCAGCGCCAGCACGAATTGCATGATGGCGATCCAGACCAGCACTGTTGGCAAGGCGGCAAGCTGGCCGCCTGTGAAGGCAATCACCACCAATGGGCTGAGGAACTCCCCGGCGAACAGTGCCGCCGTGAAGCCGCCCGCTGCACGGCCGCGCTGGGCAAAGCTGACCTTGCTCATTACCCAGGTGATCAGGGCCGGTAACATCAGGCCAACTCCGAGCCCGTTGACCAGCACGGCGACAATGACCCACCCATGGCTACCCGCCTTCGCCATCAGCAAACCGCCCAGCCCGGCGGTGGCGAATGCCAGCAGCATCACGGTCTGCCGACGCAGGCCTGTCAGCAGCCGGAAAAGCAGTGCACCGATCAGCACGCCAAGCTGGTTCGCGCCCATGGTCATGCCAATCTGCTGCGGGGCGTCCACCTGCAAGAGGGTAAGCAGATACCCCGCCTGTACCGGAACGATGAACAGGCTGATGCCGGCCAGGATGGTCAACGCATAGAGCGGCAACAGCGCATTCCATGGAAACCTCTCGGGCGCTGCCTGATGTGAGCTCGCCTCCAAGGGGCTTGGTTCCCAGAGACACCGGGCCATGATCGGCAGTAGAAGCACCCCGGCGGCATAGAGCATGAATGGCAAGCGCCAATCGTTCTGCCCCAAGGCACCGCCCAACGCGATGAACACCGCTGCCGAAAGCGAGGTGGCGACCATCTGCAACGCGAACAGCCGTTCACGTCGAGAGCCTTGGTAATAGTCGCCCATCAGCGCGGTACAGCAGGTCATGATTCCGGCCTCCGCCAAGCCAAGTCCGGCCCGGCTGGCGACAATCGCCGGCAGCGACTCCAGCCACAAAGGCAACAGACCGCAAAGCGTGTACAGCATGAGCGAACCAAGCAGCAGGGGTTTTCGCCCCAGACGGTCAGCAATCATTCCGGCAAAAGGGGCCAGCAATGCGATCACTAGCGCCGGAATGGTCAACGCGATGGGCGTCAGAATCGCGACGCTCGGCGTGTCGGCGAAATGCTCCTGCATACGCGGCAGGATCGGCGCGATCAATACCGCCCCCAATACCGGCAGACAGCTACCGAACAGCAGCAGCGCGGATTGCGCGAGCCCCGCTTGGCGATCAGTGCTCATGGCTCACCTCATACGGCAGGATGCCCCAGAACATGGCTCCGTAAATGATGAGCCCCTCATGGAGGCTATTGAGCAGCAAGGTCAGTCGTTTCATTGGCGATGCCTATTGTTGTTTTGGAAAGTCGAGTTCAGCCATGGGCTACGCGTGGCGCAGGCATGACAGCATCTGCAGGTTGGGCATGTACCTCATGATCGGCCGCATGCTCGACCAACGGGGCATGGCGCTTGCCGACAGGAAGAAGGAAATAGGCCAGGGCCGGGAGCAACAGCAGCGCACCGACCATGTTCCAGACGAACATGAACGCCAGGAGAATGCCCATGTCGGCCTGGAACTTGATCGGAGAGAACGCCCATGTACCCACACCAATGGCCAGGGTGACGCCGGTCAGCATGACCACCTTGCCGGTCGAGAGCAGCGCACGGTAATAGGCCTGCGAAAGGCTTGCCCCCTCGCGCAAATGGCCGAGCATGATGCTCATGACATACAGCGCGTAGTCCACGCCGATGCCCACGCCCAAGGCGATGACCGGCAGCGTTGCGACCTTCACGCCAATCCCTAGCCAGACCATCAGCGCCTCGCAAAGAATCGAGGTGAGCATCAGCGGGATCACCGCGCACAGTGTGGCGCGCCAGGAGCGGAAGGTGATCAGGCACAGCAGAATCACCGCACCGTAGACCCAGAACAGCATCTCTCGGTTGGCCTGTTTCACGACAATATTGGTGGCCGCTTCGATACCCGCGTTGCCAGCCGCAAGCATAAACTGCACTTCTTCAGTGTCGTTGGCAGCAGCAAAGGCTTCGACATGATCCACCAGACGAGTCAGCGTCTCGGCCTTGTGGTCGGTGAGGTAAACATACAGGGTCAGCAGGTTGCACGCCTCGTTGTAGAGCCCTCGAGGTGCGCTGGCGGTGATCATGTTCAGCGTCGCCTGGTTGTTTTGCAGCTCGTACCACTTCGGACTGCCTTCGGACAGGCCGACCAGCATGCGACGATTGAGTAACGCCAGCGAATTGGTCGAATCCACGCCTTGCAGGCTGCGCAACTGCCAGTCCAACTGGTCGACCTTGCGCAGGATGTCGTAACGCGCACAGGCGCCCGCCGGTGTATGGACCATCACCGCGAACAAGTCGCTACTTGCGCCGTAGTGTCGGGTGAGAAAAGCATCATCCTGGTTATAACGCGAATCGGCTCGCAGTTCCGGCGCCCCTGGGTCCAGATCGCCAACGCTCAGGTGTAGGCTGACCATGAAGCCCAGCACCGCCAAGGCAAGGCTCACTGCCACGCACAGGCCGGCCCAAGGACGACGGGTGAACAGATCGAGAAAGCGCCAGAAGGCGTGCCGTGCCTGACCACACTGCTCGGCTCGCTCGCTCTTGAGGCTGAGTTGCGCGGCCTTCGGGCTCACCCCCACATAGGAGAGCAGCACCGGCAAGAGGATCAGGTTGGTGAAGATCAGCACTGCGACGCCCAAGCTGGCGATGATGGCGAGATCCTGAATGACCTGGATCTTGATAATCATCAGCACAGCGAAGCCCACGGCATCGCATAGGAGCGCAGTAAGACCGGCCAGAAACAGCCGTCGGAACGTGAAACGTGCCGCCACCAAACGATGCATGCCACGCCCGATGTCCTGCATGATGCCGTTCATCTTCTGCGCGCCATGGCTCATTCCAATCGCGAACACCAGGAACGGCACCAACACCGAGTACGGATCCAGCTCGTACCCCAGCAAGGGCAGCAGGCCAAGCTGCCAGACCACCGCCACCAGTGAGCAGATGACCACCAGCAGTGTGCTTCGTACGCAGCGGGTATAGCTGTAGAGCACAACCGTGGTGATCAGGATCGCGGCGGCGAAGAACAGCAGAATTTGCTCCAGACCTGCAATCAAGTCGCCGACCTTCTTGGCGAACCCGGTCACGTGAATGGCAATGCTGTCGCTCTGAAAGCGGCTGCGCAGTTCCTCGATCTGGGAAGATAGTTGTGCATAATTCAGCGGCTGACCGTCGGCAGTGCTCGCCAACAGAGGGACGTAGATAATGCTGGAGTGCTGATCGAACGATACCAACTGGCCAATCTCGTTGGACAGTTGCACGTTGCGTCGCAGTTCTGCCAGCGAATCAGGCCCGCCGTCGTATTGATCAGGGATCACCGGCCCCCCGTCCAGGCCCTCCTCGGTCACCGATACCCAGCGTGTGGCGGGAGTCCACAACGACTTCATGAAAGCACGGTCAACGCCAGGAAGCAGGTAGATCTGATCGCTCAGCGCCTGCAAGGTCTTCATGTAGTCGGCGTCGTAGATATCGCCTTTTTTATTGGCGACAGCAATACGCAGCGCGTTACCGAGGCCAGACAACTCCTTCTGGTTCTCCAGATAGTTGACGATGTAGGGGTGCCCGGTGGGAATCATTTTTTCGAAGCTAGCGTTGAGCTCAAGGCGGCTCGATTGCCAGCCCAGCAGCAGCGTGCTCACCAGGCAGACCAGCAGTACCCAGTGCCGGTGATTGAACAAGGCTCGCTCAATCAACGAACCGGAACGCGGGTCGAAGGCTTGCTGGCTGGCAGACGTATTGAAAGTCATGAAATCACTCCGAAACCTTCGCAGCAGATGAAGACAGCTGAGACAGACCGGTAAACCCAGCAGCGACCAGACTGCCGTCCGCGGCCTGGGCCAGCCCGGCAAGAGGACGCCCTTGGGGTGGGATCAGCTGCTGCAGACGGTGGCTGGTAGCCCCCAAAACGAACACGGCACCCACTTGGTTGGCTAGCAGCACTCGGCCATCATCAAGGCGCGTGCCGTCGCTGAATGACACCGGTGTTGGCACTTCCAGCGGTTCGATTACCCTGCCAGCGCTGCGGATGAGGAAAACATTGCCTTTCAGACCGCCAAGCAACAGCGAGCCGTCCTGTCTCGGCACCAGCGTAAAAAATGTGCCCTCATAGGGGCTTGGCAGTTGCTCGAAGTGCCGACCATCATCGCTGGAGCGGGCCAGGAAACCCTGCTCACCGGCCAAGTACCAGTCACGGCCTTGTTGAGCTACCGCATACAGATGCAAACCTGTCGGGTTGTCGATCTGGCCGACAACCGACTGCCAAGTCCTTCCACCATCGGCAGTACGCAGCGCCATACCATAGGCGCCGACGACCAGGCCGTGCTGTTGATCGGTAAAGTGCAGGTTCAGTAGCGGTTTGTCCGCGCCCTCATCCATTAGCCGCTGCGCCGTTTCGACACGTGCCTGAGCCGCATCGACATCCGCTGTTACGCCTACCGCCTGCTGTGCGGCAAGCAATTCCAACTCGGCAGCGTGGTGCCCTTCCAACTGCACCTGCCAGCTCTCCCCGCCATCTTCACTGAACAACACCACACCGCCATGGCCTACCGCCCAGCCATGTTGGGCATCAACGAACTGCACGGCCGTCAAACCTACGGAAACCGGCACGCTGGCCTGACGCCACGTCAGGCCATTGTCATCTGACAACAGGATCAACCCCCGCTCGCCCACGGCAACCAGCCGATCCTCGGCACGCACGACACTGCTGAAAACGGCATGTGTTGCATTCACTGTCCGCATCGCTGGACTCTGTAGCACGCCAGCCACAGCCAGCGGCTGAGCTTGGGTGGCTAACGAAAAGGGCAAGGCAAGGGTTAAAAGAAAGCCGCTTGTCCATCTCGATCTGCTCATCATTCACCTCGAACTGCATCGAACAGGGAGGACTCATGGCCCTCCCGATCAGGCTCTAGCGCACGCCTCGGCCGGCCATCGCTGCTGGCGAAAACTCGGAGGACTTATAGCGATCGACGATCGCGTACTGCTGTGCCTTGCCCGCATAGAGGTTCTGGATGAACCAGGTGTTGGAGGTCAGGTCGTAGAAACCTGAGGAAAGTTGAGCCACTGCAGGGATGTCCGGCATGACAGCTGGCAGCGACCAGAGACTCTTCGACAGTCGGCCGTTGGCATCCCAGCGATCACCCAGAATGGCCTGCCAAGTGTCCTCGTCGAGGTAGTAGCGCCCTTTCGGCAACTGATGGCGCTTGCCAGGGGCAAGCTCTGCCTCGACGACCCACACGCGATGCAACTCCCAGCGCACGTAATCCGGGTTCATATGGTGCTTGCCCAGCACATCTTCTGGGTTGCTCGCGGTTTGCACTTTGTTGGTGTTGTAGGGGATGTACATTTCCTGCTTGCCCACCAACTTCCAGTTGAAGCGGTCCATGCGACCTTGGAATACATTCAACTCATCGAAGGACATGACGCCAGCGGTGGCCGGAGTCGGCGTGTCGCAGCAGGCGTTGGGCAGCTTGCGCACACGTCTCTGACCCGCCAGATAGACGTGAGCCTGGCTTTTATCGCCGTTCAGGTTGGTGCGTCCCATGATTTGCTCGCCCGCACGTAGGGCTGGCCCCACGTTGGTCAATCGGAACAACCAATAATCGCCATCGAACTTGTCTGCCGAACCTTCCGGGTAGTAATAGGGCATCTCTTGGATGGCCTTGCCGTCCGTAGTCATGACTGGCGTACCCTCGGCAGTGACCAGGTAATGCCGGAAATCCATGGCCAGCGGTGTACCACGCCAGTTCAGGAGGTGGTTCCACATCGCCTCGCTGCCGTTTTTCGGTACCGGGAACGGAATACCCCCATAAGCGCCCTCAGGAATCAGGCCCGCACTGCTCTCGACCAGCTTGGCGTTCCGGGCATTCTTTGCCGTATTGTCGTACACCCACTGAGGTGCGGCCGCCGTACGGTGCGTCGGGTAGATATCCAGGCGATAGGTGTCTGGGTAGCGCTTAAGCATCTCTTTGGTGCCATCGCTAATCTTGCCTTCGTACTGGGCCATGTTCTTCGCGGTAATACTAAACAGCGGCTTTTCCGAGGCAAATGGATCGCCACGTTTGCCTCCGGGTTTGTAGGAGGGATCGACCGTAGTCATGCCTCCAGTCCAGGCAGGGATACTGCCGTCGGCGTTGCCGGATGCTTCGGCGCCGAACGGTGTCAGGCTTTTGCCAAGATCGTCGGCGGTAGCAGCGATCACCGGCTGCAAGCTCAGGGCCATCGCTCCTGCGAGCGTCAGGAAAAACGTCTTGAGTGCAAACTGACTAGCCATGTGCGCGATCCTCAGAATGTGGTTTTCACGGAGAAGGCCAAGTAATCGCGATCTTTCAACGACTGCTTGTAATTGAACTGGCTGGCCGAGTTCAGATTGGTGTCCTCGGGGCCGTAGTAGTGTGTGTAAGTCAGGCCAAGGGTGACGCGGTCGAGGTAGGTGGCACTCACGCCAATGTTGACGTCACCGCCCTTGTCAGGGCCGAAAGAGCCGACCACAGCGGACTTACCCATGGGGAAGTAGCTGATACCAATTGGCACACTGAGATCGATGCCAGGCATGACCTGCCGGTAAGTAGGGGTGTACACCAGCTTCATGCCCACCGCGTCGTCAGTCGCATTGGGGTCCAGCGCACTGCGATTCTCGGTAACTTTGAGCAGGCGATTCCAGGCGATTTCGGCGACCAGCCCCGACTCTTGCGCAATTAAATTTGGCCCGAAGGACGCAATCATGTTCAGGTTGACATGGGCGGTTCGGCCAATCGCGTAAAGGGCATCATCGTTATTGTCCGCGGCCACGCCGGGCAGGACCGTCTGGCCATTGGAAACCAGTGGCATGTTCCAGCGCATGGAGGCTTCACCTGCGAAGCTGTATTCACCCACCGTGGTAATGAAGCTGGCGCCAAGTGCCCGGATATCCTCCGGATAGACCCAGTAATACTCACCGATCTTTCCGGTGCTGAACTCGGGGGTGGTGCTGGGTTTGAGGTAAAGCTTGGGCGACTTGTCGTGGTATTGGATGGCGTACAGGCCGTATTCAACCGTATCGTCAGTGATGCGCAACTGCACACCGCCCTGACCTGAGCTCTTGGCCTTCTTGTCCTTACCGTGGAAAAACGCTGATGGACTATTCGGGTTACCACCGAGAAAGGCGGGAAACGGGTCGCCTACGACCAGGCGCTCATTGCCCTCGCCGATAGTGTCGCTTACGGAGAAGTAGCTGCCTGCACCTGGCAAGCGGGTTTCCTCCCACTCGAACTGGTAGAAGGCGCCCAGGGAAAGATCATCCGTGAGTTGATAGGTCGTGGAGATTTGGCTGACCGGACGGGTGATTTCTTTGAACTGGGTGTTGGGCACGGAAATCGCCTTGACCACATCCACGGGCGCCATCCCGCCAGCAATGCCGTTGGCACCAAAAAACATGCTCTCGCCCCATACCAGGCCATGGCGGCCCAGGCGCACCGACAGGGCTCTATTGGCCAGCTCGCCATTCCAGTAGGCGAAGGCGTCGAGTAGTTCGGTGTCACCTCCATGCAAATGACGGGTGTCGTCGGTAAACGCATCGTAAGCTACCGAACGCTGGTTAGCCCGGGCGGGATCATTGTTGTCATTGTGTTCTTGATACTCAGTGTCGTACCAGCCGGCGGCGCTGACACGGGCACCGAAATCGCGAAACCCCATGTCCAGTTCGCTGAAAATGTCGAGCCGATTGGAGATAAGGCCTTTGCCAAAGGCGCGATCGCCATCATCCTGGTTACGCGCAACTTGACCCTCGGATAGCTTGCTGCTGCGATCCTGCATACGCCAAGCGGCGCTGTATTTGACGGTGTTATCCCAGCGCAGACTGAGGTCGGGGTTTGCAGTATCGATCTGAAATGCAACCGCCTGGTTGGTGCATGCCAGCAGCGCTGCGGCAAGGGTCAGGCGGTCGGCAGCCAGCTTTCGCCAGGGTGCAACGAGCTCTCGATTTGCCATCGATATAAACCTCTTTTTGTTTTTATGAGAGTTTTTTGCTTTGTTCACGCATCGCTGCAAGGCGACTCGAATCGTATGAGGCGCCGCATCGAAGTCACGCCGGCGGCATGCCGGCGAGCACGGCCGGGTTAAAGGCCTCAGATTGGCCTGGCAGTGACTTCCAGCATTTCCTTGACAAGCCCGATACGGTCGAAGTCGCGATCACGCGCCATCTCCTTCTCACCCGCCAGGAGAGATTTTTCGCCGATATACTTGCAGCGCTCGAAGCGCCGGGCCATGAAGCGCGCCAACTGCTGCCCAATATCTCCTTCGGCAGTCAGTTCCTCGCTAAGCACCAAAGCATCCTCGATAGCCATGCCGGCACCCTGGCCCAGATGTGGAGTGGTGGCATGCGCAGCGTCGCCAATGATCACGACACGGCCGCGATACCAAGGTTCGTTGACGAACACGGCTTCTAGGGGCTTGTAGACTACCTGCCCGTTGTCGGCGATCTGCTCGCGTAACTCGGCAATCAGCCCTCCCATGCCTTGCAGGCGCTGACGCATCTCGGCAGCCAGAGAATCATTGGGCATCCAAGGATTGCCTGGCTCATGAGAAGTGGTGAACATGTACATGACCTCATCGGACAACGGTACCAAGCCGGCATTGCCCGCAGGTCCCTGATAGTTCGCCAGATGATCGATCTGCGGCATACGCGGGAAGTTGTAACGCCACACCGACTGGCCGGTGAAACGCGGCATGTACTTGTTGCCGAACAGCATCTCGCGCACTTTGGAGTACAAGCCGTCGGCCCCTACCACGAGGTCGTAGCGTGCGCGGGTGCCGTCGGTGAACACCACATCGACGCCGCGTTCATCCTGTTCCATGGATTGCAAAGTGGTGCCCAAGCGTACCTTGGCACCCAGTTCGATGGTCGTCTCGCTCAGTACCTTGTGCAGGGCACGTCGGGAAATACCAACATTGGCAGGGTATTGTGGACCGGCCAGACGCTGACCTGGGATGCGCACCAGTGGCTGCCCATCGGTGGTGTAGATGGCAACATCTTCGAAGGCATAGGCCGCATCGAGATAGGCATCAAGCAGACCCAACCGCGACATCTCACGCACGACATTGCTCTGCTGGATGATGCCGACACCGTACACCGTCCACTCGGATTTCAATTCGACCAGGTCGACGGCGATACCTTTGCGTCGTAGGGCGATGGCTGCGCAAAGACCACCGATTCCACCCCCGACGACCAAGACTGTCTTGACTGAATTCATGTAACTTCTCGCTTCTTGTTCTTATTTGAAATGGCCGCTGGTGGTGGTGCTGTGCAGCCTTGGCCACCAGCTTCAGGCCAAACCAGGAATTTGACTAATCGCATGTATGGATTCGATGTATCGCCGATCGCGATACCTCAACTCACTGCAATACCCGCTCATCGACCGTCAGCCAACCTCCCCTCTCCCTCCAGGGCACGGCTACCAATCGCTCTCCAAAGCAGGGTCCGAACACGCAAAGGCCGGTATCGGGCTCGAATTGGGCGCCATGCGCGTAGCAGATGACTCGAGAACCATCGGCAGACAGAAAGCGGTCCTTGCGATAGTGCAGAGGTACATCCAGGTGCGGGCAACTGTTGCGATAGAGATAGAAGACACCAGCGTGACGCAGGGCAAACAGGCTATCTTTGCCACGCTGCAACGGGTCGAATCCACGCGACTGCCCCTCCACCAGCTCATCGAGCCGGCAAAGCGCGACAAACATGCTCAACCGTGCTTTGGCGGCGGACCACCGGGTGCCCACTTCTCCCTGGAGGAGAAGAGGAAAAGCTGCGAGTTATCCGCGGACATCGGTGCTTGACGGGCCACCCACTGATCATCATGAGTGTCCATGTCTGCGTCGTATTCGACATGACAACCCAGCGGGCTGTTGAAGTACCAGAACCAGTTGGAGCCGAACAGATGACGGCCCGGCCCCCAGAAGCTGGTCCAACCCTTTTCTTCGAACCGCCGACCAGCCAGTAGCACCTCGGTACCACTGCCCATATGGAAGGTAAAATGTTCGCAACCGCGCATATGGGGCGGCGTCTGGATCATGAACAGGCAGTGGTGGTCGACCATTGCACCAGTGCGCATGAAAGGGCCGACTCCAACGAAGGTATCGGTGGTGACGAAGCCCAGGCGATCTCGGTAGAACGCTTCGCCCTTCGCGGCATCAGGTACGAAATACACAACGTGCGACAGCGTACGTGGGAGTGCTGGCATATCCGGCGTGATGCCTGGCTTGTTGGCCGGGCGCTGGGGAGCAGAACCGGGGGCATTGGTCAGATCAGCCTCAGCGTCGAAGGCACGCCGGCAAGTAACCTGAAACGCCAAGGCGAAACCCAGGTCGTCGACACTGTGCAAGGCACCCTGGGCATCACGCACCACAGCCCGGTCACGTCCAAGCTCCTCGGCAATGGCGTCGAGGTCGGTCGAGGCCCCGACCCCATAGACTGTTTCGCGAAGGGAAGGTGCCGGCCCCATAGCGGGGGGCAGAGCCGGATCGTCGTGTCGACGAATAATGATGGCCGTACCATCGAGCGCTTCAAACCGCCCGCCTTCTTCGCTTAGTTCGATGGCGGCCAGACCGTAATCGCGCAGACAGTCGGCACAAGCCTGAATGTCATCGACGCCAAATACCAGCGCGTCAAGGCCAATGATGTTCATGACTACCACTCCATTGAAATTGTTCTTCCGGCGAGTTGGCGAGCCGCCGGTGGTGGAAGCCGGGCAGCTCACCAGCGCCGCGACTTGGCAATCAAGATGAGGCAAAACAGACGATGAGGACCAATCACGTATGGGGATGCTAGGTATCGAAAAACGCAATACATCGTCACTCGCCCATCTGCAGGCGACATAGCTCGATCGTGGTGCAGGGCAGGTTGACTAAAGCCATAGTTGGCGGCAAATGTATCTTGAAAATAAATACAACGATCAGGATCTATGCCATGCGCTTCAACCACCTCGACCTGAACCTGCTGGTCGCATTGGATGTACTGCTGGAAGAGCAGAACATCACCCGCGCGGCCGAACGCCTCCATATGACTCAGTCAGCCACAAGCGGGGTGCTGGGTCGCTTACGGACATTTTTCGAGGACGAATTACTGGTGCAAGTCGGCCGCAAGATGCAGCCCACACCTTATGCACTGGAGCTGGCCAAGCCGGTGCGCGAAGTGCTGTTGACCATTCGCTCGTCCATCACCACCAAACAGCTGTTCGACCCGGTCTCAACCAAAAGGCACTTCAAGCTGATGGCTTCTGACTATCTGATCACCGTACTGTTCTCGCAGGTGATACAGAAAATTCACGAGCAGGCTCCCCACATTACCTTCGACATGATCGCGCCTAACGATGGCGACTTATTGGTCCGTGGTGAAATCGACCTGATGATCGTTCCTGAACGTTACGTAATCGAAGGACATCCATCGCACCTGCTGTTCGAGGAAGAACACGTGTGCGTGGTCTGGGCCGGCAATACCTTGGTGGGGGAGCAATTATCGCTCGAGCAATATATGGAACTGGGACACATCTCGGTTGGCTTCGGTCGCAACCGCAGTTCAAGTATTGAAGAATGGTTCATGACCCAGTACGGTTTCAATCGCCGCCTGGAGGTGATCACCCACGACTTCAATACCGTTGCGCAGTTGGTGGTGGGCACTCAGCGCATCGCAACCATGCACCGTAGGCTGGCCTACCTCTACGCCAGATATCTGCCACTACGTATTCTCCCAACGCCTGTGAAGATTCCGGCCATGCGGGAATTCATGCTATGGCACCGCAGCATGGACGGGGACCCCATGCACCGATGGCTGCGCGAACGTATTCACGAATTCATCAAGACGGTCGATCTCTCGCCCCCAGGCATCGCAGCGCGTGATACCTCGCATCCAAAGTAACGATTGGCCAACTTGCCGAATGGGTCCTTAAGGTGACTCGGCACTACGCCTGCAAGGCGGGCGTGTCAGACGACCTCAAAGGACAACAAGAATGTTCCGTTACTTCCCTACCAACTACGTCTGGGATCTTTCCGTCAACCTGGCCATAGAGATGGGCGCGCGCATCGGCGAAATCGAAGAAATGTGCAAACCGCTCGCTGAAGCTGCCAAGCATCCGGATGCGGCCGGTACTGCGGCCTTCCGCGAGACCTGGGCAAAAATGGCCGACAAGCTTTGCAGCATGGCCGAGGAAGATGAAGCCGCAGGGCGCCTGTTCTCAGCGGGCGAGAAATACAACCGGGCATCGACTTACTACCTGACCTGCGAGCGCCTTCAGGCTCATGGCGCTCCAGGTCGCCAAGCGCTTTATCAACGCGTGTTACAAACCTTCGCTCGCAGCATTGAGTTGTCCAAGGAAAACTGCGAGCGGGTAGAAATACCCTATGAGGGGGCGCATCTGTCCGGCCTGCTTGTACGCGCCGAAGGTGTTACTGGAGCGGCTCCGCTGTTGGTTCAGGTCAACGGACTGGATTCAACCAAGGAAATGAAGTATCGCGTTGGCCTGCCCGCTTGGCTGGCCAAACGTGGTGTGTCCTCTTTGATCATCGATCAGCCGGGTACCGGAGAGGCATTGCGCCTGCATCACCTGACCGCGCGGTACGACAGCGAACATTGGGCGAGCCGTGTGGTGGACTGGCTGGAAACCCGCAACGACGTCGATGCCAAGCGTATCGGCATGGAAGGCGTTTCCCTTGGTGGGTATTACTGCCCGCGTGCAGTGGCGTTCGAACCGCGCTTCGCCTGCGGCGTGGTCTGGGGGGCGAACCATGACTGGCGCGATGTACAAAAGCGCCGCCTGGAGAAGGAAGGTAGCTTTCCGGTACCGCACTATTGGGCTCACGTTCAATGGGTATGGGGTGCTAAGGACATGGAGGACTTCATGCGCATCGCCGAGAACGTGCACTTGGACGGCGTGCTGGATCGCATCAAGGTCCCATTTCTCGTTACCCACGGCGCTAGGGACTCGCAGATTCCCGTCAAGTGGGCCGAACGCACCTACGAGCAACTGATCAACAGCCCAAAACGCGAGCTGAAGATTTTCGATGAGCGTATGGGGGGGGTACAGCACTCAAGCTTCGATAACAGTATCAACGCTGGCCATTATATAGCCGACTGGGTCGCTGAAACCCTCGGTGGTCGCCTCGCCTGACTGCAAGGGTCCTGTGGTTTTTCAGCCGCTTCCCAGCTTTTACGATAAAGCTTGGAGGTGCCTGAAACAGGGCGACTCAGGCGTTTCAGCAAAACACCTGGCCCAGTTTGCGCAGGAGGCGGGCAGGCTCAAATGATTATTCTGGCCAGATAAAAGAAAAAGCCCGCGAACCTGTGCAGGCTGCGGGCTATTTCATATTGACATCACGCTGAAGCGCGCCTAAGGTTCGCTCCAGACGGCAGCACGACTAGATTGGCTGTGACAGCCCTTCCCTTCCTAGTACATACGAACCGCTGTGAATATGGTGGGTCGTGTAGGATTCGAACCTACGACCAATTGGTTAAAAGCCAACTGCTCTACCAACTGAGCTAACGACCCGTTGGATGGCGCGTATAATACTGATTTCTAACGGGAAATCAATACCCTCTGATCAGTTCAAGCGTAGCGCGTCGGGTCGTCGACACCGGCAGCCCTGAAGCCATCAGCACGCAGGCGGCAACTGTCGCACTTGCCGCAGGCACGTCCTTCATCGTCGGCCTGGTAGCAGGAAACAGTCAGGCTATAGTCCACGGCGCGGGCCATACCGGCCTGCACGATTTGCGCCTTGCTCATGTTCTGCAGCGGCGCCTGGATCCGGAAGCCCTGCCCTTCGACCCCGGCCTTGGTCGCCAGGTTGGCCATGCGCTCGAACGCTTCCACGAACTCTGGGCGGCAATCCGGGTAGCCGGAGTAGTCCACGGCGTTCACGCCAATGAAGATATCACGCGCCTCCAGCACTTCAGCCCAACCCAGCGCCAGCGACAGGAACACGGTATTGCGCGCTGGCACATAGGTCACCGGAATACCTTCACCGGGGGTTTCCGGCACGTCGATGCTGCTGTCGGTCAAGGCCGAACCACCAATACCGTCCAGGTTCAAGCCAATGACCTTGTGCTCGACCACGCCCAGGTCGCGGGCCACGCGGGCGGCGGCGTTCAGCTCGGCGCGATGGCGCTGGCCGTAATCGAAGCTCATGGTATAGCAGCTGTAGCCGTCGGCCTTGGCCATGGCGACCACCGTGGCCGAGTCCAGGCCACCGGACAACAGGATGACTGCGCGTTTTTCTGTCATGTGTATTTACTCCTCAATCAACGCCCGGGTTCGTCGTTCCACAGCAGCTTGTGCAACTGCAGCTGGAAGCGCACGGGCAGGTTGTCGGCGACGATCCAGTCTGCCAGGTCGCTGGCGCTCACCTGATGATGGCTGGGTGAAAACAGCACTTCACCGGCACGCTCGGCCAGGTTGTATTGGATCAGCTTGGAAACTGCCCAGTCGTAATCCTCGCGGGAACAGATGACGAACTTGACCTGGTCGTTGCGGGTCAGCTGGTCGATGTTCGAATAGAGGTTACGATGCGACTCTTCGGAGCCTGGGGTCTTCAGGTCTACCACACGACTGACCCGGGTGTCGGTGCCGGCGATATCCAACGCGCCACTGGTCTCCAGCGACACCTCGTAGCCGGCATCGCACAGCCGCTGCAGCAGCGGCAGGGCATTCGGTTGGGCCAGCGGTTCGCCGCCGGTGACGCACACGTAGCGCGGCCTGAAGCCGGCCACTTGCTCAAGGATCGAATCGAGGGTACGAACGGTACCGCCACTGAATGCGTAGGCACTGTCGCAGTACTGGCAGCGCAGGGGGCAACCGGTGAGCCGCACGAATACCGTGGGCAGCCCAGCCGTTCGTGTTTCACCCTGCAAAGAGTAAAAGACTTCGGTGATGCGTAATGTGTCTTGCATGCTCGCCACGGGCGTGACAGCTAAACAGGCTGCCCGCCTCCGTCAGGCACTGCCGCGGACTCGACATCGCGTTATCCGCAGCAGCGTGTTTACGAAAAAAGGGCCGTGATTCTAACGAAAAAACCCGCGACTGGCGCGGGTTTATTTCAAACGCTACTGCAAAGGGCATTAGAGCTTTTGCAGGTCACGCTGTGCCAATTGCGCGGCAGAGGTGCCGGGATACTGGGTGATGACCTGTTGCAGGATGCTCTTGACTTTGTCGGTGTGGCCCATGCGGCGCTCGACGTCGGCCAGTTTGTAAAGCGAGTCTGGCACCTTGCTGTGCTTAGGGTACTTTTGGCTGACCTGAGCAAACGCCTGGCTGGCGCCTTGCAAGTCACCCTTGGCCAGGTTCACCTCACCCAACCAGTACTGGGCATTGCCGGCGTACTGGCTGTTCGGGTATTTGCGCAGAAAGGCGGTGAACGCCTGGCTGGCCTTGTCGAAGTCTTTTTGCTTGATCAGATCGAAAGCTGCATCGTAGTAGAGCTTCTCTTTCGCCGGATCACCGGGCTCGCTACTGGCGGCCGGTTGTTGCGCAGCAGCACCGGCTGCTGCACCGGAGGCGGCATTGGATGCACCACCGGAGGAATTGTCAGGGGTTGCGGCAGGTGCAGCACCACTGTTGATGCGACGGTCCAGGTCCTGGTACCGCTCCAGGTTTTCCTGCTTCATGCGCGACACATCGTTTTGCAGCTCTTCGATGATGCCTTGCTGGCGGGAAAGCTGGTCCTGCATCTGTTGCAGCTGCATGAACAGCTGGCCCTGTGCAGAGGCAGGGGCCGAAGCCCCCGACCCGGCATAGGCGCCGCTCGTGCCATAACCCGCGGGCGGATAACTGCCTGCGTTGTCATCTACTACAGGGACCTCAGCCCAGGCCGCGAGCGGCAGGCTGAGTGCGAGGACGGTTACTACACGGCGGCACATACGCATAAGAACTTACTTACGCAGTTCTACGCGACGGTTCTGAGCCCAGGACTGCTCGTCGTTGCCGGTAGCAACTGGACGCTCTTCGCCGTAGGAAACCACTTCCAGCTGAGCAGGGGAAACACCCTGCAGAACCAGGTAGCGCTGAACGGCTTTCGCACGACGCTCACCCAGAGCCATGTTGTACTCGCGGGTGCCGCGCTCGTCGGTGTTACCTTCCAGAACAACGCGGTTGCCGTTGGCTTTCAGGTCCTTGGCGTGAACGTCCAGAGCGCGCATGGCTTCTGGCTTCAGGTCCGAGCTGTCGTATTCGAAGTAGAAGGTGGTGATTGCGCGCAGGGCGGCTTCTTCGCTCAGGGAGCCGTCGACAGCGCCAGTGTTGGCACCGTAGCCAGCGTTAGGATCTACAGCAGCGCCTTCGCCTGCGTTGTCACCGCCCTTCGAGGAGCAACCTACAGCTACGGCCATGGCCAGAGCCAGCGCAGCAAATTTACCAAACTTCAGCATTTCCATCGTGAAACTCCTAATGAAACCCCAGTGTGTTAAGCAAAACGTATTACGCCGCAATCAGTTCAGGTAAGGGGACCAGGACGGTTCTCTGACTTCGCCTTGAGCGGTAGGAAGTGGGAGCCTCACGCGGCCATTAAGCGACACGAGCATCAAGACTCCCCGGCCCTGCTGGCGGGTGGCGTAGATTAGCATGGTGCCGTTTGGCGCAACAGTGGGAGACTCATCAAGACTTGTTTCCGAGAGAATCTTTACACTTCCGCGCTGCAAGTCCTGTGCCGCCACTTTGAAGTTGGTAAAGCCCTGTTGGCGATGAATCATCACCAGGGTTTTCTCGTCTGCCGAAAGTTTCGGGTTGGCGTTGTAGTTACCCACGAAGGTTACGCGCTCGGCACCACCGCCACTGACCGACTGTTTATAGATCTGCGGTTTGCCGCCCCGGTCGGAGGTGAAGTAAATGGTGTTGCCGTCTTTACCCCAGAACGGCTCGGTATTGATACCAGGGCCGGCGGTTACGCGGCTGATCTGGCGCGAGGCCATGTTCATCACGTAGATGTCCGGGTTGCCGTCCTTGGACAGCACGAAGGCCAGGCGCGAACCGTCAGGCGACCAGGCTGGCGCGCCGTTCAGGCCCTCGAAGTTGGTCACCTGTTCGCGGCGGCCGGTATCGATGTTCTGCACGAAGATGCGCGGGCGCTTCTGTTCGAACGATACGTAGGCAATACGCTTGCCATCCGGTGCGAACCGCGGCGACAGGATAGGCTCGCGCGATTGCAGCAGGGTGACCGCACGTGCACCGTCGTAGTCCGAACGCTGCAGGGTGTAGCGGGTATTGTTGGTGGAGAAGCGCTCGGCAGTCACGTACAGCATACGGGTCGAGAACGCACCCTTGATGCCGGTGAGCTTCTCGAACGACTGGTCTGCAATGTAGTGCGCCATGTCGCGCAACTGGTCGGTGCTGCCCGCCACGCTACCGGTCAGCACTTGCTGCTCGGTGGCGACGTTGAACAGCGCGTACTGGACCTGCAGGCGACCACCCGACGGCACGATGCTACCGACCATCACGTACTGGGCGCCCAGGGCTTTCCAGTCACGGAAGATCACTTCGCTGGCCTGCGACGGCTGGCTGATCATGTTCTGCCGCGGAATCGGTGAATAGTAGCCAGAGTTGCGCAGGTCGTTGCCGATGATGTCGGCAATGTCTTCAGGCAACACGCTACCGCCCTGCATACCGAACGGTACTACCGCGATGGGCGTGGCCCGGTCGCTGCCGCTGGTGACCAGGATGTTCTTTTCCTCTGCCACCGCCAAGCCTGCCACGCAGCAGAGCAAGACCAGCAGTCCTCTCAGACGTTTAATCACAACGCTAGATCCTCAGGTGTAAATGTCATCTTGAACGAACGATAACGATTGAAATCGCTCGGCTTCATACCCTGCATCTCGGTCAAACGACCAATGTTCTTGACCGCAGCCACCGCCGAACTGTCGAACGGGCCGTCACCACTGGAACGGACCACGCTGACACTGGTAACGGTACCGTCCGGCAACATGCTTACCTGCAGGGTCACCGTCATGCCCTTGCGCGCGGAAGGCGGACGCGCCCAACCCTCGGCCGCGCGCATGCGGATCAGGTCGTCGAAATCGCCGGCCACCTGGTCACCTTGCTCGTCAGCCAGGGCCTGCTGCCGCTCGGTGGTATCAGACAACAGCTCGGCCAGGGCCTGGGCTTTCTTGTCTTCTGCCGCCTTGCGAGCCGCTTCCTGTGCCTTTTTCTTCTGGGCGTCTGCAGCGGCCTTCTTCTTGGCCTCTTCAGCTGCCTTCTTCTTCGCGTCCTCGGCCGCCGCTTTCTTCTTGGCGTCCTCGGCTGCTTTCTTCTTGGCCTCTTCGGCTGCCTTCTTCTTGGCGTCCTCGGCGGCTTGTTTCTTCGCCTCTTCAGCGGCCGCTTTCTTGGCCTCTTCTTCGGCTTTTTTCTTCGCTTCGTCCTCGGCCTTCTTCTTGGCGATGTCAGCCTGCTGCTTCTCGGCGGCTTTCTTCGCCTCGTCGGCCTTCTTGGCTTCGGCGGCTTGCTTGGCCTTGGCGGCTTCGGCGGCCTTGGCCGCGTCCTCGGCTTTTTTCGCCTCGGCGGCTTCGCGAGCCTCTTCGGCCTTTTGAGCGGCGTCGGCTTTCTTTTGTTCCGCAGCCTTGATGGCCTCCTGCTCGACCTTCTTCTGCTCCAGCTGCTCGACTTCAGTCTGGCGCGACGCGGTTTTCTTCGCCTCCCCGGCAATCTTCTGGTTGGTCTGGGTGGTCGCCTGGCTCTTGGACTTGAGCTGGTACAGGGTAGCCTGGACGATTGGCTTGGAAGGCGGCAGCTCAGGCGTCATGGCAAAACTGACGAACAGCAAGCCGAACACCAGCACATGCAGACCGATGGCCCAAACACTGGGCCAGAAGTAGCTTTCCGAGGCAGATGGCTCTCGCTGTTGCATCAGGGCGCCTCGGTAATCAGGCCAACGTTACCGACACCGGCCTTCTGCAACCCGCCCATGGCACCCATGACCGCGCCATAGTCGACCGCCTTGTCACCCCGAATGAATACCTGGGTCTGCTTGCCCTGGTCACGGCCGGCGGCAATGATCTTGGTCACGGCGTCGGTCATGGCCGGCAGGGTCATGGCCTTGTCCATCTGCTTGTCGGTATCGACTTCGCTGCCGAGGTTCCAGTAATAGGTCTTGTCGGCCTTGATGGAGATGGTGAGGATCTGGACGTTGTTGTCCTGCGGCAAGGCTTCGCTGGAAACCTTGGGCAGGTCTACCTTCACGCCCTGGTTGAGCATGGGCGCCGTCACCATGAAGATGACCAGCAGCACCAGCATCACATCGATGTAGGGCACCACGTTCATCTCGGCGACGGGCTTGCGTTTGTGGCGAACTCGGGCCATGGGCTTCTACCTGATTACTCTTCGCTGGTGTGCACTTTACGGTGCAGGATCGCCTGGAACTCGTCGGCGAAGGTGTAGTAACGGCCGATCAGCACTTCGCTGCGCGCGGCAAAACGGTTGTAGGCAATGACCGCCGGAATTGCCGCGAACAGGCCGATGGCCGTAGCCACCAGGGCTTCGGCGATACCCGGGGCAACGGTGGCCAGGGTCGCTTGCTGGGCGCTGGCCAGGCCGCGGAAGGAGTTCATGATGCCCCATACGGTACCGAACAGGCCGATGTACGGGCTGGTGGAACCGACGGTGGCCAGGAACGGCAGGCTCTGCTCGAGCTTTTCTTCTTCGCGCGAGATGGCCACGCGCATGGCACGGCCCACGCCTTCCATGACCGCATCCGGGTCTACACCCGGCTGCTGGCGCAGGCGCGAGAACTCTTTGAAGCCGGCACGGAATACTTGCTCCACGCCTGAATCCGGGTCTGGGTTGCTGCCTGCCTGACGGTACAGCTTGGACAGGTCGATGCCCGACCAGAAGCGCTCTTCGAAGGCATCCAGCGCACGACGACCGGCGCGCAGCATGGCGCTGCGCTGGAAGATCATGATCCATGAGGTGACCGAGGCGGCCACCAGGGTCAGCATTACCAGCTGAACCACCACGCTGGCATTGCTGACCAGACTCCACATGGAGGTATGGTCGACGACGTTAGCTTCCACGCTTATTCTCCTGCGTTCGATTGATTACCCGAGCCGTCCGCCGCAAAAGCGTCGCGCAGCTGGGGGGGTATGGCTCGGGGTTTGAAAGTGTCAGCACGCACTGCGGCCACCAGGAACTGCCCCTCGCAGAGCAGCGTTTCATCGTTTTCCCGCCAAACCTGCTGGACGAAACGCAGGCTGGCGCGATTGAGTTCAAGTACTTGCGCGGTGACCCGCAGTTGGTCGTCCAGCCGCGCCGGCGCGTGATAGCGCGCTTCGCTGGAATGGACCACGAACAGCAGATTGTCTTCGGCCAGTTGCGACTGGGAGAACCCCAGGTGCCGCAGGCGTTCGGTGCGCGCGCGCTCCATGAATTTCAGGTAGTTGACGTAATACACCACGCCACCGGCATCGGTATCCTCGTAATAGACGCGACAACGGTGTGCGAACGGTTCCAGGCCATTTTGCGCGCGCATACTCTAGTGCTTACTCCTCGGCTTGCCAATCCGCTGTGGCAACTGTTTTTTCGTCATTAATGTCTTATTGCCAGCAACCATTCGGCGTGCCTGCGGTAGGACCACGAAAAGTCGGTTTCGATCTGTCATTCATCGCCCGGTTCCGAATAATCTGCGCCCTCCCCCAGACGCCCTGGAATATTCAGGCCGAAGTGCAGGTAGGCATGCCGTGTGACGACGCGGCCACGCGGCGTGCGCATGATGTAACCCTGTTGAATCAGGTAGGGCTCGAGTACGTCTTCGATGGTATGGCGCTCTTCGCTGATGGCCGCCGCCAGGTTGTCGACGCCCACCGGGCCGCCATCGAACTTCTCGATCATGGTCAGCAACAGGCGACGGTCGGAATGATCAAAACCGCGCTCGTCGACGTCCAGCAGGTTCAACGCCATGTCAGCCACGGCCTTGGTGATCTGGCCCTTGCCGCGCACCTCGGCGTAGTCACGCACGCGGCGCAGCAGGCGGTTGGCGATTCGTGGCGTGCCACGGGCGCGGCGGGCAATTTCGTAGGCACCCAGGTCCTCGATGGCCAAGCCAAGAATATTGGCCGAGCGGCTGACGATGGTGGCCAGGTCCTTGTCGCTATAGAACTCCAGGCGCTGGACGATGCCGAAGCGGTCACGCAACGGGTTGGTGAGCATCCCGGCACGGGTAGTTGCACCGACGAGGGTGAACGGCGGCAGGTCGAGCTTGATCGAACGGGCCGCTGGCCCTTCGCCGATCATGATGTCGAGCTGGAAGTCTTCCATGGCCGGGTACAGCACCTCTTCGACAACCGGCGACAACCGGTGGATCTCGTCGATGAACAGCACGTCGTGCGGTTCGAGGTTGGTCAGCATGGCCGCCAGATCGCCCGGGCGCTCCAGAATCGGCCCAGAGGTGCTCTTCACCGAAACGCCCATTTCATGGGCGATGATGTTGGCCAGGGTGGTCTTGCCCAAGCCTGGCGGGCCGAAGATCAGCGTGTGGTCGAGCGACTCGCTGCGCCCGCGAGCAGCCTGGATGAACAACGACATCTGCTCGCGCACCACCGGCTGACCGATGTACTCGCTCAGGCTCAGCGGCCGGATCGCACGGTCCTGGACTTCTTCACGGTCGCGGCCACTGGCGGCGATCAGGCGGTCGGCTTCGATCACTTGGCAATCATCCCTTTCAGGCTGCGGCGGATCAGTTCTTCACTGCTCAAGCCAGCCTTGTCCTTGATCGCGGCAATCGCCTTGCTGGCTTCCTGCGGCTTGTAGCCCAGCGAGACCAGGGCACTGACTGCATCGGCCTCGGCGCTTGATGCGCTGGCGGCCGGCAACGGCCCATCCGACACCAGGGTAAACATGGCCGGCGAGGTTTCCCAGGCCTTGAAGCGGTCCTTGAGTTCGACCAGCAGGCGTTCGGCGGTTTTCTTGCCGACCCCCGGCACGCGTACCAGGGCCGATGTATCCTGGGCCTGCACGCAACGTACCAGCTCGTCGACCTCCAGCCCGGACATCAACGCCAGGGCCAGCTTGGGCCCTACGCCGTTCAGGCGGATCAACTCGCGGAACAGCTCGCGCTCGCGCTTTTCGGCAAAACCATAGAGCAGGTGCGCGTCTTCGCGCACCACCAGATGGGTATGCACTGTAACGGTTTCGCCCACTTTGGGCAGACGGTACAGCGTGGTCATGGGCACTTCGAGCTCGTAGCCCACGCCATTGACGTCGATAATCAGGTGCGGCGGCTGTTTTTCCGCCAGGGTGCCGCGCAAACGTCCAATCACGTTCCGATCCTTCCTCTCGGGGAGCCGGTCAACGACCGCTCAACCCTATCAGCAAATGCGGCGGGTGAATGCTTCACCCGGACAAATTTTGTATCTGCGCATGAAGCGCTCAAAGACGCAAGCGCCCGCCACGTCGGCGTGCGGTGGCCAGGCCATGGGGCACCAGGCTGGAACGGGTATGGGCATGGCACAGGGCAATGGCCAGCGCATCGGAGGCATCGATCTGCGGCTTTTGCGTCAGTTTCAGCAGGTGCATGACCATCATCATCACCTGTTCCTTATTGGCCCCACCGGTGCCGGCCACGGCTTGCTTGACCTGAGTGGCGCTGTATTCAGCGATTTCCAGGCCGGCTTCGGCAGCGGCAACGATAGCAGCGCCGCGCGCCTGGCCGAGCTTCAGCGCCGAGTCGGCGTTGCGGGCCATGAACACCCGCTCGATGCCCATGGTTACCGGGCCGTGCTGGGTGATGATTTCACTGACACCACGAAAAACGATCTGCAGCCGCTCGTGCAGCTCGCCGCTGCCGGTGCGGATACAACCCGACGCCACGTACTCGCAACCACGGGCGGTCTGGCGGACGACGCCGTAGCCGGTGATTCGCGAGCCGGGGTCGATACCTAGAATCAGAGTCATAAAGCCCGTCGAAAAAATGATGCATCGCTACAAACTGCGCCGACCCTTTCGCGGGTAAACCCGCTCCTACAGGTACTGCACCACATTTGAAATGGGCGTGACACCTGTAGGAGCGGGTTTACCCGCGAAAGGGCCGGCACAGGCGCTATCAAACGCTCAGAGTTGGCACAAAATGCCAAATCACCTTAGCCGAGGTTTTCCATGATCTCGTCGGAAATCTGGGCGTTGGAGTAGACGTTCTGCACGTCATCCAGGTCTTCGAGCATGTCGATCAGCTTGAGCACCTTCTCGGCACCCTCCTGGTCGAGTTCGGCACTGGTGGTCGGCTGCATCACGATTTCCGCGTCAGCGGCCTTGAAGCCGGCCTCTTCGAGGGCGTTCCGCACGGCATAGAAACTGTTGAACGAGGTGAATACCTCGAACGAACCGTCGTCGTTGGCTACCACGTCGTCGGCATCGGCCTCCATCGCCGCTTCCATCAACGCGTCTTCGTCCACGCCTGGCGCAAAGCTGAGCTGCCCCTTGCGCTCGAACAGGTAGGCCACCGAGCCATCGGTACCGAGGTTGCCGCCACACTTGGTAAAGGCATGGCGCACGGCGGCGGCGGTACGGTTGCGGTTGTCGGTCATGGCTTCGACCATGATCGCCACGCCACCCGGGCCGTAACCTTCGTAGCTGAGCTCTTCGACGTTGTCGCTTTCGTTGGTGCCAGCACCACGGGCCACGGCGCGGTCGATGATGTCGCGGCTCATGTTGGCGCCTAGGGCCTTGTCCAGCGCCAGGCGCAGGCGCGGGTTGGATGCCGGGTCAGGACCACCCTGCTTGGCAGCGACCGTCAGTTCGCGGATCCACTTGGTGAAGACCTTGCCTCTCTTGGCATCCTGGCGCTCTTTGCGGTGCTTGATATTCGCCCACTTGGAATGACCAGCCATAACGACTCCGTTTTCCTTGAATCACAAACAGCCCCGCCCCATGACGGGGCGGGACGGGAAAATGCCTGCGCCGAAACGCAAAGGCGCATCCATGTGGATGCGCCCGGGACTGCTTATTCGACCTTGGTCTGTTCACGCAGTCGGATGTGCAGCTCGCGCAGGGCCTTGGCGTCGACCAGGCCAGGGGCCTGGGTCATGACACACGCGGCGCTCTGGGTTTTCGGGAAGGCAATCACTTCACGAATCGACTGGGCGCCAGTCATCAGCATGACCAGGCGGTCCAGGCCGAAGGCCAGGCCACCGTGAGGCGGTGCACCGAACTTCAGGGCGTCGAGCAGGAAGCCGAATTTCTCTTCCTGTTCTTCGGCTTCGATACCCAGCAGGCGGAACACGGCCTGCTGCATCTCTTTGCGATGGATACGGATCGAACCGCCACCCAGCTCGGTACCGTTCAGGACCATGTCGTAGGCACGCGACAGCGCAGTAGCCGGGTTGGCCTCGAGCTCTTGCGGGGTGCACTTCGGCGCGGTGAACGGGTGGTGCAGCGCGGTGAAGCTGCCGTCTTCGTTCTCTTCGAACATCGGGAAGTCGACGACCCACATCGGTGCCCACTCGCAGGTCAGCAGCTCGAAGTCGTGGCCCAGGCGGATACGCAGCGCGCCCAGCGCTTCGCTGACCACCTTGAACTTGTCGGCACCGAAGAACACGATGTCGCCGTCTACGGCGCCAACGCGGTCGAGGATGGTGTTGAGGTTGGCCTCGGGGATGTTCTTGACGATCGGCGACTGCAGGCCTTCGACACCCTTGGCGCGCTCGTTGACCTTGATGTAGGCCAGGCCCTTGGCACCGTAGATGCCGACGAACTTGGTGTACTCGTCGATCTTGCTGCGCGGCATGCTGGCGCCGCCTGGCAGGCGCAGGGCGGTTACACGGCACTTCGGATCGTTGGCCGGGCCGGCGAACACCTTGAAGTCGACATCCTTGAGCTGGTCGGCAACGTCAACCAGTTCCAGCGGGTTACGCAGGTCTGGCTTGTCGGAACCGTAGCGGCGCATGGCTTCTTCGAAGGTCATGTGCGGGAATTCGCCGAATTCCAGGTCGAGCACTTCCTTGAACAGCTTGCGGATCATGCTTTCGGTCAGGCCCATGATCTCGTTTTCATCGAGGAAGCTGGTCTCGATGTCGATCTGGGTGAATTCCGGCTGGCGGTCGGCACGCAGGTCTTCGTCACGGAAGCACTTGGCGATCTGGTAGTAACGGTCGAAGCCGGCCACCATCAGCAGCTGCTTGAACAGCTGTGGCGACTGCGGCAGGGCGAAGAAGCTACCGGCGTGGGTACGGCTAGGTACCAGGTAGTCGCGCGCGCCTTCCGGGGTAGCACGGGTGAGGATTGGGGTTTCGACGTCGAGGAAGCCATTTTCGTCAAGGAAACGACGGATGCTGCTGGTGATGCGCGAGCGCAGGCGCAGCTTGTCGGCCATTTCCGGGCGACGCAGGTCGATGAAGCGGTAGCGCAGGCGGGTTTCTTCGCCGACGTCGGAGTACTCGTTCAGCGGGAACGGTGGCGTTTCTGCTTCGTTGAGCACGGTCAGCTGGTAGCCGAGGATTTCGATGGCACCGGACGCCATGTTGGCATTCACTGCACCCTCAGGGCGCTTGCGAACCTTACCGGTCAGCTGCACGACGTATTCGCTGCGCACGCGGTCTGCAGCGGCGAAAGTTTCGGCGCGATCCGGGTCGAACACGACCTGGGCCATGCCTTCGCGGTCACGGATATCGAGGAAGATCACCCCGCCGTGGTCGCGGCGCCGATGGACCCAGCCGCAAAGGGTGACTTCCTGGCCGTCCAGGCTCTCGTTCAGTTGGCCGCAATAATGGCTGCGCATCATGATGGTGGTTTCGCTTCTCGTGATTCGTGTATTCGGTGGAGGCCTTGGCCGCCCGGAGGGCTAATACTGCAAGACCCGGTCACAGCATTCAACTCAGTCGGCCTTGTCGCCGCCTGCCAGATTCTTTTTCGCCCCGGTCTTGAAGTCGGTTTCGTACCAACCGTTACCGCTCAGGCGGAAGCCTGGGACCGACAGCAGCTTCTTCAGCGCTGGCGCCTGGCAGGCCGGGCAATCGGTCAGCGGCGCGGCACTGATCTTCTGCAGCACTTCCATACGGTGCTCGCAGGATGCACATTGATAGTCATACAGGGGCATGGGTGTCTCTCGTCAACCAAAACGCTGGCTGCGGGGGCAGCAAAAAGCGGGATTATATATGGTTAGCAAGCACTGCGCAGCCCGCCAGGCGATCAGCGCGCACTTGGCGGGTTCTGCAGCCACGCCACGCAGATGACCCGGATCAGGCCGCTGAAGTTGCGCACGCCACCCTGGCGCAGGTGGATCTCGCGGTCAACGTAGGACAGGACCGCGCTGACCGAGCAACGGTTGGCGGCGGCAATGCGCTCGAGGATCTGCCAGTAGACGGCCTCCAGGCGCAGGCACGTGGAAAAGCCGTTGAGGCGCACGGAGCGCGACACCGGCTGGATCTGCAACATGTCGAAATCCGCCTTGAACGGATCGATGCACGGTTTCCCCGGCCAACGCCCCTGGCCGTTTACACGCTTGCTCGCTTGCATCATGCGCCACACTTCCTCGTCACAGGTACCAGGTGGCCTATGAAGCGCTGATGGGCGCGGTTAAAGCAGCGGCAAAGTGTTCCTGCACAAACACTGATTGTCATGCACGACGCGGCCCCTGTGGGAGCGGGCGAGCCCGCGAACACCGGCGTAGCCGGTGCCAGCCACCGCGCTGGATTCTTCGCGGGCACGCCCGCTCCCACAGGATCCGCGTCGTGCTTATGAATCGAGTTCTCTGCGCGACAGCGCAGCCCGTAGGGCTGTGTTATCTCCCACAGGGTTATGTGACAGCCTGGGTAATTATTTGCCGTCGAGCAGCACCCGCAGCATCCAGGCGGTCTTCTCGTGCACCTGCATGCGCTGGGTCAGCAGGTCGGCGGTCGGTTCGTCACTGACCTTGTCGACTACCGGGAAAATACTGCGCGCCGTGCGCACCACAGCCTCCTGCCCTTGCACCAACTGGCGGATCATCTCTTCCGCAGCGGGTACCCCTTCCTCCTCCTTGATGGACGAGTGCCGGGCATAGAATGCGTATGACCCCGGCGCCGGGAAGCCCAGGGCCCGGATGCGCTCGGCGATGGAATCCACCGCCAGCGCCAATTCGTTGTACTGCTCTTCGAACATCAGGTGCAGGGTGCGGAACGACGGCCCTGTGACGTTCCAGTGAAAGTTATGGGTTTTCAGATACAGCACGTAGGTATCCGACAACAAGCGGGACAGCCCATCAACGATGGATTTGCGATCTTCTTCACTGATACCGATATCGATTGCCATGAAGTTCCCCTTTGCATAAGGCTTGAGACTCAAGCGGGCGACGACCACTGTAGCAATACTTGGCGCCGGTCGCATGTGACATGGCGCAACACATCGCCCGCCGGGCGGCCTGCAGTTTGAGTAGCCTGCGGCTTTACTGTTAAATAGGCAGCGTGCCACCCGTGCGGACTGTTATTGCCGGGTGCATAGGCTGGCCTGCCACGTGTTTGCGCTTTACACCTCATGCGCACCGTGCTGCCCGCTCTTCCTGTGATCGGCCTTATCAACTGTGAGCCAACCCCATGTTCAAGATCGTCCATCTGGTGACGGGCGTGGCAGCTTTGCTGCTATCGCTCATACCCAGCCTGAAAACCGAAGCAACCCCCTTCCTCCTGCAACCCGACGCGGTCTACCTGGCACTGCTTGGCCTGCTCAACCTGGTCCTGGCGCCAGTCGTGCCCCTGTATTACCGAGGCGCGCGCCAGCAACTGCAGCACCTGGCCTGCGCCTTGCTGGTAGTTGCCGTGGTGCTACAGACCCTGACGCTGCTGGCCCGCCCGGAAATGGGCAACCTGGCAGCACTGGTCTGCGCCACGCTGGCCGTCGCCCTGCACCTGGCCGTGGGCTTTGCGCGCAGCCCGCGCAAGCCACGCAACAGCCAGCACACCGCCCCAGATACCGGCAACCGCGATACCGGCACCGTGAAGTGGTTCAATACGTCCAAAGGCTTTGGCTTCATCTCCCGTGATTCGGGTGATGATATCTTCGTGCACTTTCGCGCCATTCGCGGGGAGGGTCACCGCATCCTCGTCGAAGGCCAGCGCGTGGAATTCTCGGTGATGCACCGCGACAAAGGCCTGCAGGCCGAGGATGTGGTGGCCGTGACCCGCCGCTGATACCGCCAGCCCCAGCACGAATGCCCCCACAGGCCTGACGACCGCCCTGTGGGGCCCCCTGCACCCGATCAGAACAGTGATCAGCGCATCAATAATGCGGCGGCGGCGCCTCGTCCCCTTCGCTGCCGAATTGCCCCACCATTTCTTCATGACGCTTTATCAGCTCGGCCACCTGCAACTGCAGGCGCTCGATCACCTTCGCCTGCTCGACCACCACATCATTCAATGCCTGGAGAGTGTCATCCTGGAAGGCCTGGCGGGTTTCCAGTTCGATCATGCGCATTTCCAGTGACATGTCAGGCCTCCTGATAACCGGCCAGCCCCAAGTCGCGCACGCGCTGGCGCACCGCCTGCAGCTGGGCATTGGTATAGGCCACTGGCGGGCACTTGCCCCAGACCGGGGCGGGCCAGGCAGCGTCGTCACGCCGGCGCACGATCACGTGCATGTGCAACTGGCTTACCACATTGCCCAAAGTTGCCACATTCATCTTGTCGGCGCGGTAGCTGGCCTTCAGCGCTGCTGCCAACTGGGTGGTCTCCTGCCAGAGCTGCTGCTGCTCGTGCGCATTCAACTCGAACAGCTCGCTCACCTCAGCACGCTTGGGCACCAAAATGAACCATGGGTAATTGGCATCCTTGCTCAGCAGCAGCTGGCACAGCGCAAACTCCCCCAGCACCAGGGAATCCTGCTGCAGACGCGAATCGAGGACGAACACGGCATATCTCCTTAAGACAAAACGACCCGCATGGCGCGGAAAACATGGGTGGCAAGAATACCCTGCACAATCCCGGTAACACAGCGCTACTTTTCGCACCAAAATGAGGCCATCTACCCACCCCTCCCGCACCTGCCACCCCACAAACTACTCTGGATGAACAAATGGCGGTAACACATTGACTTTTATGAGCGCGCTTTAAATTTTAATGATTCTCGAACTCAACAATACCAAAACGGCGCTCGACCCCGTGTTTACGGCACTTTCCGACCCTCGGTAGGGGGTTTTGTGAAAATTTCATGAACTGTTGCGAATTTTGAGCACGCTTGTTGCATTCCTTTCACGCCAAGTCGGCACGGCATCTGCAATGGCAGGTGTACGCGACAAATAACAACAGCGGCATTGGTTACCAGGGAGTTTCTTCAGCTGGCGTCGGTAGTTACCGATTCATGGCGGCTAAAGAAGCAGCGCTGGGGTTATACGGCCCTATATTGGGGCGTGATTTGCGACATGGAAATACCTGAACGCGACATGGTGGAAAAGTTCCGTAAAGAGTCTCTATCGCCATATCGCCAAGAACAGTCAGCGTGCTATACATTTTCGCCGACATAACAAGAAAGAGCTGCTCCATATAACTAAAACACTTGGACGCAGCGGTACTCTTCCTAAAAACCAAAGGAGCAAATCACGATGCGCGTGATGAAGTGGAGCATGATCGCCCTGGCCGTTACGGCAGGGACCTCGCAGTTGGCAATGGCCTCCGCACAAGATGAGTCCAAAGGTTTCATCGAAGACAGCAAGCTGAACGTCAAGACCCGCATGCTGTATTTCAGCCGTGACTTCCGCAACAACGCGCCTGGCAGCCAGAGCCGCGTGGAAGAAACCGGCCTTGGCTTCCTGGGCACCTTCGAATCCGGCTTCACCCAAGGCACCGTAGGCTTCGGCGTCGACGCCATCGGCATGCTCGGCCTGAAGCTGGACAGCGGCCGCGGCCGCGCCGGCACCGGCCTGTTCCCGACTGGCTCGGACGGTCGCTCGCAAGATGATTACTCGGAAGCGGGCGGCGCTGTGAAAATGCGCATCTCCAACACCGTACTGAAGTGGGGCGACCAGTTCACCGCACTGCCAGTATTCGCAACCGACGACAGCCGCTTGCTGCCAGAAGTTGCCGAAGGTGGCCTGATCACCAGCAACGAAATCGACGGCCTGACCCTGCACGCTGGTCACTTCACTGCGCTGAACGCCCAGGCCCAGACTTACCACGACAGCCTGCGGCTGACCGAGGCCAATGTCTTTGGTGGCACCTATGCCCTCTCCGACAACCTCAGCACCAGCGTTTACTACTCGCGTGTCGAAGACCACTTCCGCAAGTGGTACGGCAATATCAACTGGGCGCTGCCGATCAGCGACAAGCAAGGCCTGGTGTTCGACTTCAACATCTATGACACCAAGTCCATCGGCAACAACCTGACCGGTGCATTCGTCAGCAAGTCCGACGGCAGCAACGAACTGGACAACATCGCAGCCAGCCTGTCGGCCGCGTACAACGTCGGCGCCCACACCTTCACCCTGGCCTACCAGAAGGTCACCGGTGACGGCGATTACGCCTACGGTGTAGACGGTGGCGGCACGGTCTTCCTGGCCAACTCCGTGGCGCGCTCCGACTTCAACGCCGAAGACGAAAAATCCTGGCAGGCTCGCTACGACCTGAACTTCGCTGAATTCGGCGTACCCGGCCTGACCTTCATGACCCGCTATGTACGTGGTACCGGTGCAACCACCCGCACCACCGACAGCGGCAAGGAATGGGAACGCGACATCGACGTCAAGTACGTGATGCAGAGCGGCCCGGCCAAGGACCTGAGCTTCCGCGTCCGTCAAGCCACCTACCGTTCGGCCGATGGCGTTTACTACGGTTCGCCTTCGATCGACGAACTGCGCCTGATCGTGGAGTACCCGCTGAGCATCCTGTAAGCCTGGCTTGCAGTGCCCCGCACCTGAAAAGCCCGGCGACCACGCCGGGCTTTTTCTTGGCTGACAAGCGTCACGCCCTGGGGCATCCTGTACGCCTTCGTTTCACCCCCGTACAATGCGGGGCTATTTCAACGTCTTAGGCAATCGACACGGCTAACCATGCGCACCAGTCAATATTTGCTCGCCACCCAGAAAGAAACCCCTGCCGATGCAGTGGTCATCAGCCATCAGCTCATGCTGCGTGCCGGCATGATCCGCAAACTGGCCTCCGGCCTGTACACCTGGCTGCCGATGGGCCTGCGGGTAATGCGCAAGGTCGAGGCCGTGGTGCGTGAGGAAATGAACGCCGCCGGTGCCCTCGAAGTGCTGATGCCAAGCATCCAGCCCGCCGAGTTGTGGCAGGAGTCCGGCCGCTGGGAACAATACGGCCCGGAACTGCTGCGCCTCAAAGACCGCCATCAGCGTGACTTCTGTGTCGGCCCAACCCACGAAGAAGTGATCACCGACCTGGCCCGTAACGAGCTGTCCAGCTATAAACAGCTGCCGCTCAACATGTACCAGATCCAGACCAAATTCCGCGATGAAATCCGCCCGCGCTTCGGCCTGATGCGTGGCCGCGAGTTCATCATGAAAGACGCCTACTCGTTCCATGCCGACCAGGCTTCCTTGCAGGAAACCTATGACCGCATGCACCAGGCCTACAGCAACATATTCACGCGCCTGGGCCTGGACTTCCGCCCAGTGCAGGCTGACACCGGCTCGATCGGCGGCAGCTACTCGCACGAATTCCACGTACTGGCCGAGTCTGGCGAAGACGACGTGATTTTCAGCGACAGCTCCGACTACGCCGCCAACATCGAAAAGGCCGAGGCCATCCCACGGGAAACCGTGCGCCCTGCGCCTACCGAAGAGCTGCGCCTGGTCGACACGCCAAACGCCAAGACCATCGCCCAGTTGGTGGAAAACTTCGGCCTGCCGATCGAGAAAACCGTCAAGACCCTGATCGTGCGCGGCGCCGAAGAGGGCAAGCTGGTGGCCCTGATCGTTCGTGGCGACCACGAGCTGAACGAAATCAAGGCCACCAAGCTGGAGCAGGTTGCCGACCCGCTGGTAATGGCCACCGAAGCCGAACTGCGCGAGGCAATCGGTGCCGGCGCCGGCTCGCTGGGCCCACTGAACCTGCCGCTGGAATGCATCATCGACCGCTCGGTGGCGCTGATGAGCGATTTCGGTATTGGTGCCAACATCGACGACAAGCACTATTTCGGCGTGAACTGGGAGCGCGACCTGCCAGTGCCACAGGTAGCCGACCTGCGCAATGTGGTTGAAGGCGACCCGAGCCCGGACGGCCAAGGCACCCTGATCATCAAGCGTGGCATCGAAGTCGGGCATATCTTCCAGCTGGGCACCAAGTACAGCGAAGCGCTGAAGTGCCAGGTACTGGGCGAGAACGGCAAGCCGGTCGTGCTGTCGATGGGTTGCTACGGCATCGGTGTATCGCGCGTGGTGGCAGCCGCCATCGAGCAGAGCTACGACGACAAAGGCATCATCTGGAACGACGCCCTGGCCCCGTTCCAGATTGCCCTGGTACCGCTGCGCTACGAAACCGAAGCGGTTCGCGAGGCAACCGACAAGCTGTACGCCGAACTGACCGCCGCCGGCTACGAAGTACTGCTGGACGACCGCGACAAGAAGACCAGCCCCGGCATCAAGTTCGCCGATATGGAGCTGATCGGCATCCCGCACCGCATCGTGGTCAGCGATCGCGGCCTGGCCGAAGGCAACCTGGAGTACAAGCACCGCACCGAGCAGGACGCCCAGCCGTTGCCGCTCAATGAAGTGCTGACCTTCCTGCAGGCCCGCGTTCGCCGCTGATAACCAATGCACGAGTAATCATGTTCAAGCGAAGTACCTTTACCCGGGGGGGCGCCGCACTGTGCGGCGCACTGCTCGTCAGCGGCTGCGCCAACCAGATGTCCCAGCGCAGCGACCATGAAGAGCGCGTGGAGCGCAAACTGCTCGCCCACACCCTGCAGATCGATGTCGGCGAGCCGAAGGTGATGGAGCTGCCGCAACGGCGTGTGCGCGTGCATGAGCAAAAGCGTTTCGAAGTGACCGAATTCGAAGTCACCCGCCGCTATGATCGCTACACGCCTTACCAGCCCTGGCGGGAGATCTACGAGATCCCGCTGGGTGCGGTGGCCGTTGTGGCGGGGGTTGGCGCCAACGTGGTCAATGTCTTCGCTTTGGGCAACCTGCCGCAAAGCATGACCCACGACTGGCTCAGCTATGGGGTGGACGGGCTCAACCCGTTCATGAACGTAGCGTCCAATGGCCGCGCCCAGCAGAACCTCGCCGGGATCAGCGAAGTGCAGAAAGGCCAGCGTGAAGAATCCACCAGCATGCCGTGGAGCGAACGCTTGGTCGAGGTCAAGGCTGGCAAAATGACTCACGAGCTGACCACCGACCGTAGCGGCGTGCTGCGCCTGAACCTGCTGGACAGCCCGTTTTCGGAGCAGAACCTCAACCACGTCGGCACCCTGCACCTGCAAGTGCTCGACGAGGACAACGGGGTCCGTGGCGACGCCAGCCTGCTGGTCAGCGCCACCCTGCGCAACAAGCTGCATGAGGCCCATGAGCTGATCTTCGATGACCTCGAAGATGACGATGTCAGCCAGTGGGTACACCGGGTCAAGCGCCTGTCCGAGTTGGGCCTTGAAGAAGAAGCCAGCGAAATGGAACAGAGCCTGATCGAGCTGACCCGCAACGACCCGGAACTGCAGCAGGAGTTTCTGCAGTCGCTGACCAAGGCTACCGGGCGATTGGTGGCTGACCCGGGGGCGCAATAACCCGGCCTCTATCGCGATTACCGTGTAGGAGCGGCCTCGCGTCGCGATGGGCTGCGCAGCAGCCCCAGGCATTCGGCATTGCTGCTTGAATTGCCGGGGCTGCTGCGCCGACCACCGCGGCGCAAGGCCGCTTCTTTATATAGGCGCAAACAGCTCCAGCTGTTCATGCGCCCCGCGCAGATCGCGCAACCTTACCCCTACCCCCAATAAACGCACCGGCTTGCCACCGCGGGCGAACGCCTGCCCCAGCAATTGCCGGTAACTTTCCAGGTCCCTGCCCGCCCCGGCCTGTTCCAGCGTGGTTTGGCTGAAGTCATGGAACTTGACCTTGACGAAGGGTTTCTCTGGCCGGTAACTGCTGTCCATGCGGGCGATGCGTTCGTTCAGGCTTTCCAACAGTTCCGGCAAACGCGCCAGGCAACTGGCCAGGTCCGGCAGGTCGGTGTCGTAAGTATTTTCCACGCTGACCGACTGGCGCCGGCTATCGTTGTGCACCGCACGCTCGTCAATACCTCGCGCCAGCCCCCACAACCGCTCACCGAAACTACCGAACTCGCGCACCAGCGCCAGACGCGACCAGTCACGCAGTTGCAGGCAGGTTTCGATACCCAGGCGCGTCAGTTTGTCTGCCGTGACTTTGCCCACGCCGTGCAGCCTGGCCACTGGCAAGGCCGCAACGAATGCCTCGACCTCATCGGGGGTAATCACGAACAGCCCGTTGGGCTTGCGCCAGTCGCTGGCGATCTTGGCCAGGAACTTGTTTGGCGCCACCCCCGCCGACACGGTGATATGCAGGGTACGCGCGACTCGCCGGCGAATATCCTCGGCAATACGGGTGGCGCTGCCCGAATACCATTGGCTGTCGCTGACATCCAGGTAGGCCTCGTCCAACGACAAGGGCTCGATCAGCTCGGTGTAGTCTCGAAAGATGGCATGAATTTCCCGCGAGGCTTCGCGATAGGCCTCGAAACGCGGCTTGACGATCAACAAGTCCGGGCACAGTTTCAGCGCGTGGCGCGATGCCATGGCCGAGCGCACACCGTAGGCACGCGCTTCATAATTACAGGTGGCGATCACGCCACGGCGCTCTGCCGAGCCGCCCACTGCCATGGGCCGCCCGGCCAGGCGCGGGTCGTCACGCATCTCGATCGCGGCATAGAAGCAATCGCAGTCAACGTGGATGATCTTGCGCAAAGACATGGATGACCGTCAGCACTGTAAATTCATACAGATAGTATCGCATGGGGCCGCCCGTTCAACAGCTGGCCCGCGTGCCCACGCGATAATCGGCCTGAAAGGCCCGCCGCGCCTGAGCCGCATGCAGGTGTGATGCGCTAAGGGTTTGAACAAAAAAGGTTTTTTCAAAACAATTGCTTGACACCAGCGCGCAAATCCGTAGAATTCGATCTCACAGGCGCGGGATGGAGCAGCCTGGTAGCTCGTCGGGCTCATAACCCGAAGGTCGTCGGTTCAAATCCGGCTCCCGCAACCAGTTTCGAGAAAAGGCCACTGTTCACGCAGTGGCCTTTTTCTTTGCCCTGCCCTCGCCCCAGAGCCCCGCTCAACTCGCTTGATGTAGGAGCGGCTTCAGCCGCGAATGCGGTGATGGCTGCAACGTTGAATACCCAGGAAATCACGCCAGCAGGCCCGGCACCTTCGCGGGTGAACCCGCTCCTACGTCGGGCGGTGTCGAGCCGCAGATATGTGCCGACCACCGAAAGGTGGGCCTTTTTTGTTTCCAGCCCACGCCCCAGAGGCCCGCTCAACTCGCCCGATGTAGGAGCGGCTTCAGCCGCGAATGCGGTGGTGGCTGCAACGTTGAATACCCAGGAAATCACGCCAGCAGGCCCGGCCCCTTCGCGGGTGAACCCGCTCCTACGTCGGGCGGTGTCGAGCCGCAGATATGTGCCGACCACCGAAAGGTGGGCCTTTTTTGTTTCCAGCCCACGCCCCAGAGCCCCGCTCAACTCGCCCGATGTAGGAGCGGCTTCAGCCGCGAATGCGGTGGTGGCTGCAACGGTGAATACCCAGGAAATCACGCCAACAGGCCCGGCCCCTTCGCGGGTGAACCCGCTCCTACGTCGGGCGGTGTCGAGCCGCAGATATGTGCCGACCACCGACCACCGAAAGGAGGGCCTTTTTTGTTTCCATGAAAAAGCGATTTTCCAAAAAGTCTCGGTAAATCAAAAAGTAGCGCTTGACACACACGCTGCACACTGTAGAATTCGCCCCACTGACGCGGGATGGAGCAGCCTGGTAGCTCGTCGGGCTCATAACCCGAAGGTCGTCGGTTCAAATCCGGCTCCCGCAACCAGATTCAAGATAAGGCCACTGTTAACACAGTGGCCTTTTTCTTTGCGCTTGAAAAAGATCTCGAGCCAGAGCGTGAAAACACTTGACACCAGACCGGCAAACTGTAGAATGCGCACCTCTGACGCGGGATGGAGCAGCCTGGTAGCTCGTCGGGCTCATAACCCGAAGGTCGTCGGTTCAAATCCGGCTCCCGCAACCATATTCGTCAGAACAAACCCCGCCTGTGTAACAGCAGCGCGGGGTTTGTTGCGTTTGTCTCCTGCCGCTCGTATGACCGGGTCTACCTACCCAACCTGCGGTGTTGAGGGCTCATCCTCAGGATGAACTATCTTTAACGCTGCCGGACGACTGCAAGTCATGTTGTCCGGAGTAATATCCGGATACGTTTTCCAAAGGGACTTTCACTTGGCCGCACCTCTCCTCCACCTCGCGCTGCTTGCCCGGGGCAATTCATGACTACGCACAACCCCGAACCCCAGGTACCGCTCGCCACGGTGCTGCCAGGTGCCGTACAGCGCCTGCCGTTGCTCGAACGCCTGAGCCGCTACCGCCAGCCCATCGGCCTTGCGGTGACCCTGCTGCTGTTCACCATGGCCCTGATCGCTTGCCGCCACTTGCTCAGCGAGCTGGACATCTACGCCTTGCACGACGCCATGCTCAGTGTGCCGGCGCAGTCGCTGCTGGGCGCTTTTGTCGCGACGGTGGTCGGCTTCGTGATCCTGCTGGGCTATGAGTGGTCGGCCAGCCGCTATGCCGGGGTGAAGCTGCCGGCACCTACCCTGGTGCTGGGTGGTTTCAGTGCGTTCGCCATCGGCAACGCCATCGGCCTGTCGATGCTCTCGGGCGGCTCGGTGCGCTACCGCTTGTACGCCCGCCATGGGCTGGGCGCTGGCGAGGTCGCACGCATGACCGTTTTTGCCAGCCTGTCGCTGGGCTGCGCGCTTCCGCCCCTGGCCGCCCTGGCGACCTTGAGCGATCTGCGGGCTGCATCCAGCGCACTTGGCCTGGCCCAGGGCCTGCTGGCAGGCATCGCCAGTGCGGTGCTGGTCGCCTCTGCCCTGCTGGTCATCGGCTTGTACCGTCGGCGCCTTGCCGAACAGCCACTGGCCAATAACCTGCTGGTACAACTGGGGCGCCGCACCTTGCGCCTGCCGGATGCCCGCCTGACTCCCCTGCAACTGCTGATCACTGCACTGGATGTGGCAGCTGCCGCTACCGTGCTGTACCTGCTGCTGCCCGAAGCGCCCCCGTTCGGCGCGTTCGTGCTGGTGTATCTGCTGGCCTTGGCGGCAGGTGTGCTCAGCCATGTACCGGGCGGGGTCGGGGTGTTCGAGGCGATCCTGCTGGCGGCCTTTGCCAACCAGCTGGGTGCGGCGCCGCTGGCTGCCGCATTGCTGCTGTACCGGTTGATCTACGTAGTGGTGCCGCTGCTGCTGGCCTGCGTGTTGCTGTTGGCCAACGAAGCCCGGCGCCTGCTGTTCGCCCAGCAGGCCATGAAGGCCGCCTCGGGCCTGGCTGCGCCTATCCTGTCGATCCTGGTGTTCCTGTCTGGTGTGGTGTTGCTGTTCTCCGGCGCCACCCCGGAAATCGACACGCGCCTGGAGCACATGGGCTTTCTGGTGCCACACCGGCTGATCGATGCATCGCACTTCGGCGCCAGCCTGATCGGCGTGCTGTGCCTGCTGCTGGCCCAAGGCCTGCGTCGGCGCCTGTCGGCCGCCTGGATGCTGACAATCGTATTGTTGCTGGTCGGTGCCCTGCTGTCGTTGCTCAAAGGCTTCGACTGGGAAGAGGCCAGCCTGCTGACCTTTACTGCCACCTTGCTCGCCGTGTTCCGGCGCTCGTTCTACCGCCCCAGCCGGTTGATGGAGCTGCCCTTCTCGCCGGTATTTCTGGTTGCAAGTGCCTGTGTTGTCGGGGCCTCGGTGTGGCTGCTGCTGTTCGCCTACCAGGATGTGCCCTACAGCCATCAGCTGTGGTGGCAGTTCACCCTCGACGCCGACGCCCCCCGCGGCCTGCGCGCCGCCATGGGCAGCGCCTTGCTGTTGGCGGCCCTGGCACTGACCTGGCTGCTGCGCACCGCACCACCGGTGATCCATTTGCCTGACGAAGAAGAACTGCAGCGTGCCAACCGCATTCTGCTGGCTTCCGACCAGCCTGACGGCGGCCTGGCACTCACCGGCGACAAGGCCTTGCTGTTCCACCCACGGGACAATGCCTTCCTCATGTACGCCCGGCGCGGCCGTAGCCTGGTGGCACTGTACGACCCGATCGGCCCGGCCCAGGAACGGGCCGAGATGATCTGGCAGTTCCGCGACCTGTGCGACCTGCACCATGCGCGGCCGGTGTTCTACCAGGTACGCGCGGAAAACCTGCCGTTCTACATGGACATTGGCTTGACCGCGCTGAAACTGGGTGAAGAGGCCCGGGTCGACTTGCGCCGCTTCGACCTCGAAGCCAAGGGCAAGGAAATGAAGGACCTGCGTTATACCTGGAACCGCGGCGGACGCGATGGCCTGAGCCTGGAAATCCACGAGCCTGGCCATGCACCGCTGGCAGAACTGAAGGAAATCTCCGACGCCTGGCTAGGCGGCAAGAACGTACGCGAGAAAGGCTTCTCGCTGGGACGCTTCAGCCCGGACTACCTGCAGCACTTCCGGATTGCCCTGATTCGCTTCCAGGGCCGCCCGGTGGCCTTTGCCAACCTGCTGGAAACCCACAGCCACGAACTGGCGAGCCTGGACCTGATGCGCGCCCACCCCGAGGCCCCCAAGCTGACCATGGAGTACATGATGATCGGCTTGATCTTGCACTATAAAAGCCGTGACTACGGGCGCTTCAGCCTGGGTATGGTGCCGCTCTCCGGCCTGCAGCCACGGCGTGGCGCGCCATTGACCCAGCGCCTGGGCTCACTGGTGTTCCGCCGTGGTGAGCAGCTTTACAACTTCCAGGGGCTCCGGCGCTTCAAGGACAAGTTCCAACCGGACTGGGAACCCCGCTACATGGCCGTGCCAGCCGGGCTCGACCCGCTGGTGGCACTGGCCGACACTGCCGCCCTCATTGCTGGCGGCCTGACTGGATTGGTGAAACGTTGATGACCCGACGCTATTGGCTGTACCTGCTCGTTCCCCTGTTGCTGGCTGCCCTGGGTGGCGGGCTGGCGTTCTGGCTGTGGACGCGCCCTGCCCCAGAGGCGCACCTGGAACAAATGAGCATCAATGACACCCCCATTACCCGGGTGACGCCAGGCGTGCACCCCAAAGTCAGCGTGGCCATCGGCGTGCCTCAGGACCAGGCGCTGAGCGACAAGCAACTGCTGGACCTGGCCCAGGCTGGCGAAGCGCAGCTGGTGCAGGTGATCCTGCCACCGAACGATTGCAGCAAGCAGCAACAGGCGCTGGACCAGGCCCTGAAGCAATTGCCGGCAAAACCCGACGTGGTCGCCGGTATCGGCCCTGGTGCCGCCCAGGCCTGGCGCTGGCTGGCCGGGCAGAGCGATGACAAGGCCCGCGCCATTTCCGTAGGCTTTGCCCTTGAGCAGCCCGGCTGCCAGGCGCCGTTGCCCAAATCGGCGGCGCATGGCCACTGGAGCGTGGCCTGGAACGACAACCCGGACGACGCCAGCGCCGCCTTCGTGCGTGACCAGGCCAATGCCGAAACCAGCATCAGCGATTATGATATCCACCTGCCGCAGGTGCTCAAGGCGCAACTGACCCAGGCCTTGCTCGGCCACGATGGCAACGCGCTGCCAGTCCCGGTAGTCGAGGTGCCGGCCGGGCAAACCACCGATACCGTCACCCTGTTCCTTTCCGGCGATGGCGGCTGGCGCGACCTGGACCGCGACGTCGCTGGCGAAATGGCCAAGCTGGGCTACCCGGTGGTGGGCATCGACACACTGCGCTATTACTGGCAGCACAAAACCCCCGAACAAAGCGCTGCCGACCTGTCCGAACTGATGCAGCACTATCGCCAGAAATGGGGCACCAAGCGCTTCGTGCTTGCCGGCTATTCATTCGGTGCCGACGTACTGCCGGCGATCTACAACCGCCTGCCGGCCGAAGACCAGCAGCGTATCGACGCCGTGGTGCTGCTGGCCTTTGCCCGCAGTGGCAGTTTCGAAATCGAAGTCGAGGGCTGGCTGGGCAAGGAAGGCCAGGAAGCGCCAACCGGGCCGGAAATGGCCAAGCTGCCTGCCTCCAAGGTGGTGTGTGTGTATGGCGTCGAGGAAGCCGACGAAAGCGGCTGCACCGATGGCACGGCTGTTGGCGAGCGCATGAAGCTGCCCGGCGGCCACCACTTCGACGAGAACTACCCGGCGCTGGCCAAGCGCTTGATTGGTGAGATCGAGACGCGCCAAGGCAAGGCAAGCGTGGCTGAGCAGAACTGACAAAAATCGGGGCCGCTTTGCGGCCCCTTGCCAATCAGATCTCGACCTGGGTCCCCAGCTCGATCACCCGGTTCAGCGGCAGGTTGAAGAAGCGCAGGTTGCCGTTGGCATTCTTCAGCAGGAAGGCGAACAGGTTGCCACGCCAGCGCGACATCCCCTCGAGCCGTGAGGCGATCACCGTCTCACGGCTGAGGAAGTACGTGGTGCGCATAGGGGTGAAGTCCAGGCCATCCAGATGGCACAGTTTCAACGCCGCCGGTACGTCCGGCTCGTCCATGAAGCCAAAATGCAGCAGCACGCGGAAGAAGCCGTCACCATAGGCTTCCACTTCGAAGCGCTCGTGCTCCGGCACCCGCGGCCGGTCCTCGCTGACCACCGTCAACAACACCACCTGGCTATGCAGCACCTGGTTGTGCAGCATGTTGTGCAGTAGCGCATGCGGCACGGCATCGGAACGCGCGGTCAGGAACACCGCCGTGCCTTCGACCCGGTGCGGTGGCTGAATGCGGATACTGCTGATGAACAACGGCAGCGGCAATGCCCCTTCGTCGATGCGCTCGACCAGGATCTGCTTGCCACGCTTCCAGGTGCTCATCAGCAGGTACAGCACGCCCCCAGCCAGCACCGGGAAGGCGCCACCCTGGACAATTTTCGGCACGTTGGCGGCAAAGAACAGCCCGTCGACCAGCAGGAAACCGACCAGAATCGGCACCGCCAGCAGCGGCGGCCACTTCCACAGCAGCAGCATCACCGCCGACACCAGGATCGTGGTCATCAGCATGGTCCCGGTTACCGCAACGCCGTAGGCTGCCGCCAGCGCCCCGGAGGACTCGAAACCGATCACCAGCAGTACCACACCCACCATCAGGGTCCAGTTCACCGCACCGATATAGATCTGCCCTTGCTCGTCGCTGGAGGTGTGCTGGATCTGCATGCGCGGGATATAACCCAGCTGGATGGCCTGGCGGGTCAAGGAGAAGGCCCCGGAAATCACTGCCTGCGAGGCGATGACCGTGGCCAGGGTGGCCAGGCCGACCAACGGCAACAGCGCCCAGCCCGGTGCCAGCAGGTAGAACGGGTTACGGGCCGCATCCGGATCCTGCAGCAGGAGCGCGCCCTGGCCAAAATAGTTGAGCACCAGCGCCGGCAGCACCAGGATGAACCAGGCACGGGCGATAGGCTTGCGGCCAAAATGGCCCATGTCGGCATACAATGCCTCGGCACCGGTCAGCGCCAGCACCACCGCACCCAGAATGGCCACCCCCATCCCCGGGTGCACCACGAAGAAGTTGACCGCCCAGCCGGGGTTGAAGGCCTTGAGCACTTCCGGGCTTTGCGAAATGCCGTGCACGCCCAGTGCACCGAGCACCACGAACCAGGTGACCATGATCGGGCCGAACAGCTTGCCGATCTTCTCGGTACCGTGCTTCTGCACCAGGAACAGGGCCACCAGCACCACCAGCGAAATCGGCACCACCCAGTGGTCGATACCGTCGAAGGCCAGGCCCATGCCCTCTACCGCCGACAGCACCGACACCGCCGGGGTGATCATGCTGTCACCATAGAACAGCGAAGCGCCGATCAGGCCACAGATCACCATCAGTGTGCGCAGCCGCGGGTAGGCCGCCGTAGCCCGCCGCGCCAGCGCAGTCAGGGCCATGGTGCCGCCCTCGCCCTGGTTGTCGGCGCGCAGGATGAACATCACGTACTTGAACGACACCACCCACAGCAGCGACCAGAGGATCAGCGACAGGATCCCCAGTACGCCGTCATGGTTGACCGGCACCCCATAACCACCGGTAAAGACTTCCTTCAGGGTATACAGCGGGCTGGTGCCGATATCGCCATAAACCACCCCGACCGCTGCCACGAGCAGGCCCAGCGACCGCGTCGCACCCTGCTTACCCTCGTGCCCGCCCTCAGCGTGACTGCTTGCCTGAACCATCGACCACTCCCGCAGACGGCCATTACGGCCTTTCAGTATTCACTCTGCGACCAAGCACTCACTGCAGCTTGGCGCAACGGCGCGAAGCATAGCGCAGCGTTCGTCGTATTTCTGCTGGTCAAGCGTCCCTGCGCTCGCTAGAATTGCGCACTTTTTGATCAGAGGCGCCAAAAGCGCCCGTCAAGATCGCCCCCTATTCCGGCCGGGCGACCTGCATTCAATACCGAGGTTAGTCATGTCCACCACGCCCGCCACCCCCAAGGTAGGTTTCGTAAGCCTGGGTTGCCCCAAAGCCCTGGTCGATTCCGAGCGCATCCTGACCCAGCTGCGCATGGAAGGCTATGAAGTCGTGCCCACCTACGAGGATGCCGACGTGGTGGTGGTCAACACCTGCGGCTTCATCGACAGTGCCAAGGCCGAATCGCTGGAAGTCATCGGCGAAGCGATCAAGGAAAACGGCAAGGTCATCGTGACCGGCTGCATGGGCGTTGAAGAAGGCAACATCCGTGACGTGCACCCAAGCGTGCTGTCGGTCACAGGCCCGCAACAGTACGAGCAGGTGGTCAACGCCGTGCACGAAGTGGTGCCACCCCGCCAGGACCACAACCCGCTGATCGACCTGGTACCGCCACAAGGGGTCAAGTTGACCCCGCGCCACTACGCCTACCTGAAAATTTCCGAAGGCTGCAACCACAGCTGCAGCTTCTGCATCATCCCGTCGATGCGCGGCAAGCTGGTCAGCCGCCCGGTGGGCGAAGTGCTGAGCGAGGCCGAGCGCCTGGTGAAGGCCGGGGTCAAGGAGATCCTGGTGATTTCCCAGGACACCAGCGCCTATGGCGTTGACGTCAAGTACAAGACCGACTTCTGGAACGGCCGCCCGGTCAAGACCCGCATGCTTGAACTGTGCGAAGCACTGAGCAGCCTGGGTGCCTGGGTGCGCCTGCACTACGTGTACCCTTACCCGAATGTCGACGATGTGATCCCGTTGATGGCGGCCGGCAAGATCCTGCCGTACCTGGACATTCCGTTCCAGCATGCCAGCCCGAAAGTGCTCAAGTCGATGAAGCGCCCGGCTTTCGAAGACCGTACCCTGGCACGCATCAAGCAGTGGCGCGAACAGTGCCCCGAGCTGGTGATCCGCTCGACCTTCATCGTCGGCTTCCCCGGCGAAACCGAAGAAGACTTCCAGTACCTGCTGGACTGGCTGACCGAAGCCCAGCTCGACCGCGTGGGCTGCTTCCAGTACTCGCCGGTGGAAGGCGCCCCGGCCAACGACCTGGGCCTGGATGAAGTACCGGACGACATCAAGCAGGACCGTTGGGACCGTTTCATGGCCCACCAGCAGGCCATCAGCGCTGCCCGCCTGCAACTGCGCATCGGCAAGGAGATCGAAGTGCTGATCGACGAAGTCGAGGCGCAAGGTTCGGTAGGCCGCAGCTTCTTCGATGCCCCGGAAATCGACGGCAGCGTGTTCATCGATGGCGACCATGGCTTCAAGCCAGGCGACAAGGTTCGTTGCCGGGTGGTAGACGCCGACGAATACGACATGTGGGCCGAGCCGGTCTGACACCCACGCAGTACGCTGCGCACCATCGCCGGCCAGCAGCTCCTTTACCAGGGAGCTGCCTGGCCGATGATGGGCCGCGCAGGCGCACCGGCAATCCTTGGGCCTGTTGCGCTTTTAGCATCTATCGTTTCCTCAGCCCCAGAGGAACGTACCCCGATGCGCCAGCCATTGTCCCTGCAAACCCCGCACCTGAGAGACTACCCCGAACTGGCCCAGGTCTGGGAAGATTCGGTGCGCGCGACCCACGATTTTCTACCCGATGCCTATGTCCGGCTGCTGCGTGAGCATGTGTTGTACCGCTACCTCGACGCCGTGATGCTGGTCTGCTGCAAGGATCGCCAGCGTATCTGCGGGTTCGCCGGGGTCGCCAGCAGCCGGGTGGATATGCTCTTCGTTGCCCCGTCCTACCGTGGCCAGGGCGTGGGCAGGCGCTTGCTGCGCTACGCCATCAACGAACTCAATGCCGAAACCCTGGACGTCAACGAGCAGAACCTGCAAGCCCTGGGCTTCTACCTGCATGAAGGTTTCGAGGTGGTCGGCCGCTCCCCTACCGACGGCCTTGGCCAACCCTACCCCCTGCTGCATATGCGCCTGCGGGGCACAGGCCAGTGCAGCGGCGACTGAATATGCCGCAGCAGGTCGCCGAAATGGCGCAAGTGACACAGATTCCCATCATCAACCGCGTAGGGGCAGGTACAATGGTCACCTTTCCCTGCCTCTGCGAATTGCGCCATGTCCGAACCCGTCCGCCTGTCCAAACGCCTCATCGAGCAGCTTGGCTGCTCTCGCCGCGAGGCCGAGCTGTACATTGAAGGAGGCTGGGTCACGGTCGATGGCGTGGTGGTCGAGCAGCCGCAGTTCAAGGTCGGGCAACAGCGCGTCGAGCTGTTGCCTGGCGCCCGCGCCGAGACCCTGGAGCCGGTGACCCTGCTGCTGAACCAGCCTGCCGACATGGACAGCGAAAGCGCCCGCGCCAGCATCAACATGGGCAGCCTCAGCGAAGCCCACCGCGAGGGCGTGCGTGCGCTGCACGGGCACTTTGCCCGGCAGGCTTGCGTCGCCCCACTGGAGCGCGGCGCCAGTGGCCTGCAAGTGTTCACCCAGGACTGGCGGGTGACCCGCAAGATCGAAGCCGACCTGCGCCGCCTGGAGCAGGAATTCATCGTTGAAGTGCGCGGCCAGACCACGCCCCAGGCACTGGAGCGCCTGGCCCGCGGTGCTACGCGCAATGACCGTGAGCTACCCAAGGCCAAGGCCAGCTGGCAGAACGAGACCCACCTGCGCATGGCCCTGAAAAACCCGCAGCCCGGGCAGATCGCCGAATTGTGCGCTTACCTGCGCTTGGAGCTGGTCGGCATGCGGCGCATTCGCCTGGGTGGCGTATCGATGGGCAAGTTGCCGCTGGGCCAATGGCGCTATGTGGCCACTACCGAACGTTTCTAAGTAATAGGCCGTGCTGGAACGCGCGGCACCTGAACAGGATTCAGCAGCAATGAACCACAACGACGTCCTGCGCAGCCTGCGCTACATGCTCAAGGTGAACGACGCCAAGATGGCCGAGATCATCGGCCTCTCCGGCCTCGAAGTGCACCCGCTGGTGCTCGCCACCTACCTGAAGAAAGAAGACGAAGAAGGCTTTGTGCGTTGCCCTGAACGGGTGATGGCGCACTTCCTCGACGGCCTGGTGTTCTACCGTCGCGGCAAGGATGACAGCCGCCCGGCGCAACCGATCGAGCTGCCGGTGACCAACAACCTGATCCTCAAGAAGCTGCGGGTGGCTTTCGAACTCAAGGAGGACGACTTGCACGCGATCCTCAAGTCCGTGAACTTCCCGGTCAGCAAGCCGGAATTGAGTGCACTGTTCCGCAAAGCTGGCCACGACAACTACCGGCCGTGCGGCGACCAGTTGCTGCGCAACTTCCTCAAGGGCCTGACTTTGCGCGTGCGCGGCTGAGTGACCATGCAGCACACCGTTGCCCCGGTCGGTATCGTCCGTTCATGCTTCAAGGAAAAGTTTGCCATTCCGCGCCAACCGCAGCTGGCTCCCGCCGCCCGCGGTGTGCTGGAGCTGCTGCCGCCGTTCGACCAGGGTGAGGCAGTCGAAGGCCTGGAGCAGGTCAGCCATGTCTGGCTGCTGTTCCTGTTCCACCAGGCGCTGGAAGACAAGCCACGCCTGAAGGTGCGGCCACCGCGCCTGGGTGGCAACAAGAGCATGGGCGTGTTCGCGACCCGCGCCACCCATCGGCCCAATGGCATCGGCCAGTCGGTGGTGCGCCTGGAGGGGGTTGAACCGGGGCGGCTGCTGCTGTCCGGGATCGACCTGCTGGACGGCACGCCGGTGCTGGACATCAAGCCCTACGTGCCTTACGCCGACAGCATTGCATGCGCCAGCAACCAGATGGCCAGCGCCGCGCCTGCAGCCATTGCCGTGCACTGGGCCGACAGCGCATTGGCGCAGGCCCGCGAGCATGCATTGCGGCTGGGTGAGCCGCTGGTGGCGCTGATCGAACAATGCCTGGCCCAGGACCCACGCCCGGCCTACCAGGTACCTGCACCGGAACGGGTGTACGGGGTGAGGTTCTGGGATGTGCAGGTGCGCTGGCATTACCCGCAGCCGGAGGTGATCCGGGTGTTGGAGGTGGTGCTGGCCTGACCCGATTCAGGCTTGTTCGCTGTCCATTGTAGGAGCGGCCTTGCGTCGCGATGGGGCGCGTAGCGGCCCCGGGGCTTTACCCATCCTGCAAGCTTGCCGGGGGCTGCTACGCAGCCCTTTCGCGACGCAAGGCCGCTCCTACAAGGACCGCGCAGGCATGAAAAAGGCGACCCGAGGTCGCCTGGCGCTGATCGAACAGTGCCTGGCCCAGGACCCACGCCCGGCCTACCAGGTGCCTGCACCGGAACGGGTGTTGGAGGTGCTGCTGGCCTGACCCCGATTCAGGATTGTTCGCTGCCCATTGTAGGAGCGGCCTTGCGTCGCGATGGGGCGCGTAGCGGCCCCGGGGCTTTAGCCATCCTGCGAGCTTGCCGGGGCTGCTACGCAGCCCTTTCGCGACGCAAGGCCGCTCCTACAAGGACCGTGCAGGCATGAAAAAGGCGACCCGAGGTCGCCTTTTTGCATTTCAAGCCGCTATCAACGAGCCGGGCCTTCAGCTACACCCAGGTCGTCGGTTGGGCGGGTATCAACCAGCGGTGCACCGCCGGACGCCAGCTCCGAGGCCAGCTTGTCGTTGTCCATTTCCTTGACCCACTTGGCCACGACCACGGTGGCAACGGCGTTGCCGACCAGGTTGGTCAGGGCGCGGGCTTCGGACATGAAGCGGTCGATACCGAGGATCAGCGCCAGGCCGGCAACCGGCAGGTGGCCCACCGCCGACAGGGTGGCAGCCAGCACGATGAAGCCCGACCCGGTGACGCCGGCAGCACCCTTGGAAGCCACCAGCAGCACCAGCAGCAAGGTGATCTGGTGGGTGATGTCCATGGTGGTGTCGGTGGCCTGGGCGATGAAGACCGCTGCCATGGTCAGGTAGATCGAGGTGCCGTCGAGGTTGAACGAGTAACCGGTCGGGATCACCAGGCCAACCACGGACTTCTTGGCACCCAGGCGTTCCATCTTGGCCAGCATGCGCGGCAGGGCCGATTCCGACGAGGAGGTGCCCAGCACGATCATCAGCTCTTCACGGATGTAGCGGATCAGTTTAAGCACGCTGAAGCCGTGGGCGCGGCAGATACCGCCCAGCACCACCAGCACGAACAACAGGCAGGTGATGTAGAAGCAGGCCATCAGGTAGCCCAGTTGCACCAGCGAACCCACGCCGTACTGGCCGATGGTGAAGGCCATGGCACCGAAGGCGCCAAGCGGGGCCAGCTTCATGATCATGTTGATGATGTTGAACATGACATGGGCGAAGCGGTCGATCATGTCCAGCAGCGGCTTGCCGTAGCTGCCCAGGCGGTGCAGGGCGAAGCCGAACAGGACCGAGAACATCAGCACTTGCAGGATATCGCCGTTGGCGAATGCACCGACCACGGTGTTGGGGATGACGTTGAGCAGGAAGCCGACCGTGGTCTGCTGCGCGCCGGCGGCGGCGTAGGCAGCCACACTGCTGGCGTTCAGGGTGCTGACGTCGATGTGCATGCCAGCGCCTGGCTTGACCACGTTGACGACGATGAGGCCAATGATCAAGGCGATGGTGGAGACGATTTCAAAGTACAGCAGCGCGTAGCCGCCAGTCTTGCCGACCGACTTCATGCTCTGCATGCCGGCGATGCCGCTGACCACGGTGCAGAAGATGATCGGGGCGATGACCATCTTGATCAGTTTGACGAAACCGTCACCGAAGGGTTTGAGCGCGACGCCCGTTTCCGGGTAGAAGTGGCCGAGCAGGATGCCGATGGTGATGGCGACCAACACCTGGACATACAGGGATTTGTACAGCGGCTGACGTGTCGTCATGGCTAATTTTCCTCAAGTGTGCCGGCTCACCCTTCCCAGGGTGATGGGGCACCTGAATCGCTAACCCTCCTGCACCTGGAGGGATTTGTCGTTGTGTTCGAGCTGCCTGGGCAGGCCTCTGCGTAGATCAATAGCAAGGGTGGTGCCAAAGTGCCCAGCAAGGGTGCAAATGCCTTGTTTAGCAAGGATTAGTGCCCAACGACGGGGCGATAAAGGTGAGGAAAGCTGGCGGATTTCCGCCCGGTGGCGGGTTTTGTACAGGCATGTTGGCGGGAATCCGCCCACCCGGGCCGTGAATCAATCAAGGTTGAAGGTAATCCTGAACGCAGCCCCACCCAGTGGGGAGTCCCCCAGGCTGAGCACGGCGTCATAGCTGTCGACGATATCCTTGACCACCGCCAGGCCGATGCCCTGCCCCGGGTGCTGGCTGTCCAGCCGCTCACCGCGCTCGAGGATGCGCTCGCGCTGGTCGGCCGGCACGCCCGGCCCGTCGTCTTCGATGCACAAGGTCAGGCGCCCTGGCACTTGCTCAAGGCTTACGCGCACCTGGCCAAGGCTCAGCCGATAGGCGTTTTCCAGCAGGTTGCCGAGCATCTCCAGCAAGGCGCCCTGCTCCATCGGCACCTGGGCCGCCCCGGGTAACACCCGTTGCACCTCCACGCGTTTGTCCCGGTAAACCTTGGCCAACGTGCTGCACAGGCTGTCGAGCACAGGCCGTAGCGGCACACTGTGGCGCACCAGGCCGCTCTTGCGCAGGCTGGCGCGCTGCAACTGGTAGTCGATCTGCTGGCTCATGCGTTCGATCTGGCTTTGCAGCACCCGCGCCTGTTCGCGTTCGCCACTGCGCTGCTGCAGGCTTTCGCCCACCCCCTGCAATACCGCCAGCGGGGTTTTCAGGCTGTGTGCCAGGTCGTCCAGCGAATCCCGGTAGCGCGTACGCTGCTCGCGTTCACTGCGCAGCAAACGGTTGAGCGAGCGGGTCAGGCGCAGCAGCTCGCGGGGGTGCTGGCCGCTCAGGCCATCGCGCGCCCCTGCTTCCACCTCATCCAGTTCGTGGCTGAGCCGGCGCAGCGAGCGCAAGCCCCAGGTCAAGCCGGCCCACAGCAACACCAGCAGCGCCAGCAAGGCGGCGCCGAAGCCCAGGTAGAGCTTTTCGCGCAGGCCGTTGAGGGTGGCCTTGTACTCGCTCACCGGCTGCAGGGCGACAATGCTGTAGGCTGCGCTCTGGCCACCCAGCAGCTTGATCTCGACGTCGTAGACAAAGAACTCTTCACCGTCGGCCTGGTGGATGCGGGCAAATTCGTTGCCGCGCCCGTCATAGCGCGGCCGGTAGTTGATGTGCCGGTCGGCGGTGGCGCGGGACTGCCAGACCAACTGGCCATCGCGGTCGAAGATATACCCGAGCAGGCCGGTGTACGGCAGGTTGTAACGCTCGTCCGGCAGCAGTTCGGGCATCTGCAACTGGCCGCCTTCGATGCGCGCGGCCGATATCAGCGTGGTCACGTCCGAGGCCAGGCGCTGCTCGATCGACTCCTGCAGGGCCAGGCTGAACGCCTTCTGCAACGCGGGCAGCAACCCCAGCATGAACAGCAGCGCCAGCACGGCGGCGGCCAGCATCAGGCGCACGCGCAGGGAACGAATCATCGGCAGCGCTCGGTGAACAGGTAGCCCAGGCCACGTACGGTATCGATGGGTTTGAACCCCTGCTCGCCTTCCAGCTTGCGGCGCAAGCGGCCGACCAGCACTTCGATGACATTCGGGTCACGCTCCTCATCGCCTGGGTACAGTTGCTCCATCAGGCGGTCCTTGGCCACCACTTGCTGATGATGGCGCATGAGGTATTCGAGGATGCGGTACTCATAAGCCGTGAGCGCCAACGGCTGCGCATCGAGGCTGGCCTGCTTGCGGTTGAGGTCGAGCACCAGCGGGCCGGCAGCGATGGTCGACTGGGTGAAGCCGCTGGAGCGGCGCAGCAGCGCATTCAGGCGGGCTTCGAGCTCTTCGAACTGGAAGGGTTTGACCAGGTAGTCGTCGGCGCCTGCGGCCAGACCTTCGACCTTGTCCTGCCAGTTGCCACGGGCCGTGAGGATGAGGATGGGGAAGGTCTTGTCCCGGCTGCGCAGGCGCGTGATCAGCTCCAGGCCACTGATACCGGGCAAGCCCAGGTCGATGATGGCCAGGTCGAAGTGGTACTGCCCGGCCTGGTACAGCGCCTCCTCGGCATCGGCGACCGCCTCGACCACGTGGCCGCTTTCGCCCAGGCGGGTGTAGAGGTGATGGCGAAGCAAGGCTTCGTCCTCGACCACCAGCAGTTTCATATACAGCTCCTTTTCATCTATTGCCTGTACCGGCCTCTTCGCGGCTAAAGCCGCTCCCACAGGGAGCACACAGGTTTGCTGGACTGTGCGATCGCTGTGGCAGCGGCTTTAGCCGCGAAGAGGCCGGTACAGGATAACCCGGCAGGCCGTCAGAACTTGTAGGAGGCTGCCAGGTAAGTCTGCGCACTGCTGCTCAGGCGCAGGGTGCCATCCTTCGGCCCACCATGCGCGCCCACTTCGGTTGCCGCATTGGTGCGCAGGTAACGGTAGCCCAGCTCCACCGAAGCCTTGTCGGTGATGTCCTGGATCACACCGGCCTGCAGCCCGTAGGCATAACCGTAGTCGGTATCGCGGCGGGCGCCTGGCGAGTCCTGGGTGAGCTTGGTCATGCCCAGGCTGCCACCGCCAAACAGCTTGGTGGTATCGCCCACCGGCAGGAACAGGTCATAACTGCCCAGCAGGTTTTCCTGACGCAGTTTCAGGCCGCTGTGATCTCCCGAGACGTTGTCATAGGTCATGTAGTAGCGGCCTTGGTCGTTGATCTTGCCCACACGCACACCCCAGGTGTCATCCTTGCCGATGATGCCGTCGGTGTTGAGGTTGTCGGTGTTGCGCTGCAACAGGCCGGACTTGCGAACCTTGTCGCTGGTCTGGCCGTAGGTGAGGCTGGCGAAGTTGTCGTCGGCAGCCTGGGCGGTGGTGATGCCAGCGGCGCAGACGGCCATGGCGGCAAGCAGGGTATTGAAGGTTTTCATGGCAGGTTACTCCAGTTGGGTGCGCTGTTTCGGTCTGGAAGCTAGAGTAAGCAGGGCACCCTGAACCGCGACTGAACCCTGACTGAACCTCGGCTGAACGACTTGATTGCCGACCTAGGAGTAGTACCCATGCGTGTCCTGCTGGCTCTGACCCTGATGTGCAGCGCTGCCCTTGCCCAAGCGGCGGTACAAACCCGCGAAATTCCTTACCAGGATGCCGACGGCAACCGGCTGGTCGGCTACTACGCATACGACGACGCCGTCGAGGGCAAGCGCCCAGGCATTGTCGTGGTGCATGAATGGTGGGGGCTGAACGATTATGCCAAGCGCCGCGCCCGTGACCTGGCAGCGCTGGGCTATAACGCACTGGCCATCGACATGTATGGCGATGGCAAGCACACCGAGCACCCGCAGGATGCCCAGGCGTTCATGGCGGCCGCACTGAAAGACCCTGCCGCTGCAGCCAGGCGCTTCGATGCGGGCCTTGAGCTGCTGAAACTGCAACCGAACACCAACAAGCACGAGCTGGGTGCGGTCGGCTACTGCTTCGGCGGCAAGGTGGTGCTGGATGCTGCACGCCGTGGGGAGAAACTCGACGGCGTAGTGAGCTTCCACGGCGCACTGGCTACCGCTACCCCGGCCAAACCGGGCGTGGTACGCGCGGCTATCCTGGTCGAGCACGGTGCGGCCGACAGCATGGTCACGCCGCAACAGGTCGAGGCTTTCAAGGCCGAGATGGAGGCGGCCAAGGTGAACTATCAGTTCGTCAGCATCGAAGGGGCCAAGCACGGCTTCACCAACCCGGACGCAGACCGCTTGAGCCATGGCGAGCATGGCGGTCCGGACATTGGCTATAACAAGGCCGCGGATGAAAGCTCCTGGGCGGATATGCAGGCGTTTTTCAAGAAGGTATTCAAATAGCGATTGTACGGCCCGCTTTGCGGCCCATCGTCGGCAAGCCAGCTTCCACAGGCACTGCATAGATCGTCGGGCCTGCAGGCTTGCCGCGATGGGCTGCACGGCAGCCTCGGCTATTGCATCTCCCACACCGTCGCCGCGGCTGGCACAATAGCCGCCATGAACACGCTCCCCGCCTGCTGCGCCCCACTTCAGTACCACTGGCCCCTGCCCCGCCCATTACCCGGTGCGGTGCTGGTCAGTTGCGCCTTCGACCCCGCCCAGCTGGGGGCCGACGACTTCCAGCGCGCGGGGGTAGTGCCAAGCGCCAGCCTGCTACGCTCGGTGCCCAAGCGCCAGGCCGAGTACCTGGCCGGCCGTGCATGCGCACGGGCCGCGCTGCAGCGCCTGGACGGTCGCTATTATGTGCCTGGCACCCATGAAGACCGCTCGCCCATCTGGCCCGCCGGCATTCATGGCTCGATCACCCATGGCCAAGGCTGGGCCGCCGCGGTGGTCGCTGGCGCCCACAGCTGCCAGGGCCTGGGCCTGGATCAGGAAGCCCTGCTCGATGACGAACGCGCCGAGCGCTTGATGGGCGAAATTCTCACCCCGGCCGAGTTGCAGCGCCTGGACCGCGCTCAGCTTGGGCTGACGGTCACCCTGACCTTCTCGCTGAAGGAAAGCCTGTTCAAGACCCTCTACCCCCTGACCCGCCAGCGTTTCTACTTCGAGCACGCCGAAGTGCTCGACTGGTCTGGCGAGGGGCTGGCGCGCCTGCGCCTGCTCACCGACCTGTCGCCACAGTGGCAACGCGGGGCAGAGCTGCACGGCCAGTTCAGCCTGCAACACGGCCATCTGCTTAGCCTGGTGAGCGTCTGAGGCCTACAAGGCTGCCTGCTGGCGCGGCCAGTTCAGGCTGAAGCAGGCGCCCCCCAACGCCGCACTGCGCCCTACCGTGGCTCGCCCGGCATGCCAGTAGATGATCCGCCGCACGATCGAAAGGCCCAGGCCATGCCCGCCCGAGGCGCGGGTGCGGCTGTCGTCCAGGCGGGTGAACGGCGTGAAAATGCGGTCCCATACCCCCTCCGGGATGCCTGGGCCATCGTCTTCCACATCGATGCGGCAGCGTTGCTGCCCCAGCTGGTAGCTCAGGCGTACCTGCGACTCGGCGTGGCGCATGGCATTGCCGACCAGGTTCTGCAGCGCCCGGTGCAGGTAGCGCGGCTCCGCCTCGACCCAGGCGCCGTCGGCATCGGCCCCCTGGCACTCACCCCGCTCGACGCGCACATCGGCACGCAGCGGCGCCAGCTCGTCGATCACCCGGTCGAGCAAGGCATCGATGTCGATCCGCTGGAACTGCAAGGCCGGCGCGCCTTGCTCCAGGCGCGCGTAAGTGAGCATTTCGTCGACCAGCTTGTCGAGGTCCTGGATGTCGCCGTCCATGCCAGCCAGGTGCTTGGCGCGCGCCTGCTCGGTGCTGGCACTTTCGATCATCTCCAGGCCAAAGCGCAGGCGCGCCACCGGCGTGCGCAACTCGTGGGATACCGCGCGCACCAGCTCACGCTGCATGGTCAGCGAACGCTGCAAGTGCTCGGCCATGCCATTGAATGCTGCGGCCAGGCGCCCTACCGAGTCGGTGTCGCCAGCCGGTACGCGTGTGTCCAGGCTGCCTTGGGCGATGCGTGTGGCGGCAACTTCCAGGCCCGACACGCGGCGCTCCAGCTGGCGGACCAGCAAGTAGACCACCAGACCGATCAGGCACAGGCCCAGAAACGCGATCAGGACCAGCAACTGCGGCGGATACGGGTTGAGCTGGTACAGCGGGCCGATCTCCAGCACCCAGGGCGAGCCGGTCAACCCGGCGAACACCCGGATCGAATCGCCATCCTTGCCCAGCGCCATCACCGTGTCGCCCTCCTCGACCCTGTGCCGCTGGTCATCGTCCAGGCTGACGCGCTCGATCCGTTGCAATGCAACGCCGAAGCCGAAGCCTTTTTCCTGCGTCAACCGGGCCAGGCGCTGCTGTTGTTCGGTGACCGGGTAGCGCACCAGCTCATCGGCCAGCAGATAAAGTGTCGCGCGTGCCAACTGCTCGCTGATCTGGTTGATCTGCGCCACCAGCATCAGATCTTCCTGGCCAACCTTGCGCAGCACCTGTGCCGCATGCGGGCCGGTTTTTTCCACCACCACCAGGCCACGGGCCAGGCGCGCACGCTGGGTGCCATCAAGCCGGCGGGCGCTCATCGGCTGCAGCGCCAGTGGCACGCCGAGCAGGCGCTCCCAGATCAACAGCGAGCGCTTGCGTTCGGTTGCGTTCTGCACCGCCAGGTTGTCCGCCATCAGGCTGAAGGTGCCTTGCGCCAGGCTCTCACGGTGCTGGGCGGCGCGCACCTCGTTGACCAGGTGCAGGCTGAGCACGCCCAGCAGCGCCACCAGTACCAGCACCGCCAGCATGCCGCCATAGATGCGCAGGAAAATCGAATTGTTCATGGTGCCTCGCCGACGAACAGGTAGCCCTTGCTGCGCAGGGTCTTGATCAGCCGCGGCTGCAGCGGGTCATCGCCGATCTTGGGGCGGATCCTGGAAATGCGGATGTCGATGGAACGGTCCTGGCCGTCGTAGCCAACACCACGCAGCGCAGTGAAGATCTGTTCGCGGCTAAGCACCCGCCCGGCATTGCTGGCCAGCAGCCAGAGCAAGTCGAATTCGGCGCCGGTCAGTTCGATCAGTTGCTCACCGAGGCGCGCCTCGCGCAGCCGGTTGTCGATGTGCAGGGCACCGAACGCCAGGTCCTGGCGCTTGCTGTCCAGGGCTTCGCTACGGCGCAGCAAGGCCTGGATACGCGCCAACAGCAGGCGCGGGCGCACCGGTTTGCAGACATAGTCGTCGGCGCCCAGGTCCAACCCGTGGATCTGGTCGAGTTCGTCGCTGCGTGCGGTGAGCATCAGGATCGGCCCAGGGTACTGGTTGCGCGCCCGGCGGCAGATGCTCAAGCCGTCCTCGCCCGGCAGCATCAGGTCGAGAATGACCAGATCAGGTTGGCTGTCGACGATCCGACGCACGGCACGCGCGCCATCGCCCTCGACCGCGACCTCGAAGCCGTTGGCCTGCAGGTACTCGGCGGTCAGCTCGGCCAGGCGCGGGTCGTCCTCGACGATCAGAATGCGGGGTTGGGTCTGGTCCATGGCTTTGGCCTTTTTATTCTCTGGATCGCAATCTTGGCCTTTGAGCGTATGACTGTAGATCTTTGCTGTCCATGAAATCGAGCGTGGCCCGCGCGGTGCTCGATCTGACAGGCAGCAACCCGCTACAGCCACGCACCTGCCCCCTTGGCTCGAGCGTTTTTTGTGGTAGGGTGCGCGCCCGCAAAAACTGCGACGGGGCGGCGAACGGCCGAAAAATACTGCAAACCACTTGGCACAAGGCCTACAGCGAATACTCACCTTTCACCCACAAAGTACCCACACGTTATCCACAGACGCTCGCCTTGCAAAGACCCCAATACCGCATTATCTTGTATCCCGATCGCAGCGAACCACTAGATATAGGGGTTCGTGCAAAATCACACACAAAAGTCAACCCGCAAGGTCAAGCGATCTTCGGGGTGGAACTTCAAGTGATTTCAGCAGCCAAACCGCTCCTGCGGAGGCGACCGAGGCAAGCCCACCCAGGGCCTTGTTCGGGCATGGGTGTTGCAGGCCAGCCTGGCACTCATCAGCAACAGTTTTTGGGCCCAGCCCAGAACCTTTGACTTCGGCCAGGGAGCGGCAAGCCATTGCCCCTTATTCCTGAGTCTGTCCCGAAGTCGGTACGCCCGCGCGGGCGGGTGCGCATGCAGTGCGCATCCCCGTGAGGTTATCGAGCAAGTGGACGGAACGGTGGGCGCTCAAAAGGCGCCTGTACAATATAGAAACTGTGGAGACACCCACCCATGCAAACCGACACAACTCGCGAGAACCCGCAGGCCAAGGTGCCGCAGGCCGCCGATTCCCAGCAGGATCTGGCTGCTACCGCCCCTGGCCAACTGCGCGTGATCAAGCGTAACGGCACTGTCGTCCCGTACACCGACGACAAGATCACCGTTGCCATCACCAAGGCGTTCCTCGCAGTTGAAGGCGGCACCGCCGCCGCCTCGTCGCGCATTCACGACACCGTCGCGCGCCTGACCGAGCAGGTTACCGCCACGTTCAAGCGTCGCATGCCATCGGGTGGCACCATCCACATCGAAGAAATCCAGGACCAGGTCGAGCTGGCCCTGATGCGCGCCGGCGAGCAGAAAGTCGCCCGCGACTACGTGATCTACCGCGACCAGCGTGCCAAGGAGCGTGCGACCCGCGCCAACAACGACGCCGTGGTCGAGCCACACCCGAGCATCCGCATTACCCTGGCCGACGGCAGCCTGGCACCACTGGACATGGCCCGCCTGAACACCATCATCAGCGAAGCCTGCGAAGGCCTGGCCGAAGTCGATGGCGACCTGATCCAGCGCGAAACCCTGAAGAACCTCTACGACGGCGTAGCCATCAAGGACGTCAACACCGCCCTGGTGATGACTGCCCGTACCCTGGTAGAGCGCGAGCCGAACTACTCCTTCGTCACTGCACGCCTGCTGATGGACACCCTGCGCGCCGAAGGCCTGGGCTTCCTGAACGTCGCCGAAAGCGCCACCCACCACGAAATGGCCGACCTGTACGCCAAGGCGCTGCCGGCCTATGTCGAGAAAGGCGTCGAATTCGAGCTGCTGGACCCTGCCCTGAAAGGCTACGACCTGGAGCGTCTGGGCAAGGCCATCGACCACGAGCGCGACCAGCAGTTCACCTACCTGGGCCTGCAAACCCTGTACGACCGCTACTTCATCCACAAGGATGGCGTGCGCTTCGAGCTGCCACAGGTGTTCTTCATGCGTGTGGCCATGGGCCTGGCGCTGGAAGAGAAAGACAAGGAAGCCCGTGCGATCGAGTTCTACAACCTGTTGTCGTCGTTCGACTACATGGCCTCGACCCCGACCCTGTTCAACGCCGGTACCCTGCGCCCGCAGCTGTCCAGCTGCTACCTGACCACCGTGCCAGACGACCTGTCGGGCATCTACCACGCGATCCACGACAACGCCATGCTGTCGAAATTCGCCGGTGGCCTGGGCAACGACTGGACCCCGGTCCGTGCACTGGGCTCGTACATCAAGGGCACCAATGGCAAGTCCCAGGGCGTGGTGCCGTTCCTGAAAGTGGTCAACGACACGGCCGTTGCCGTGAACCAGGGTGGCAAGCGCAAAGGCGCCGTGTGTGCCTACCTGGAAACCTGGCACCTGGACATCGAAGAGTTCATCGAGCTGCGCAAGAACACCGGTGATGACCGCCGCCGTACCCACGACATGAACACCGCCAACTGGATCCCTGACCTGTTCATGAAGCGTGTCTTCGATGACGGCAAGTGGACCCTGTTCTCGCCATCGGAAGTGCCCGACCTGCACGACCTGACCGGCAAGGCCTTCGAAGAGCGCTACGAGTACTACGAAGCCCTGACCGAGTACAACAAGATCAAGGTGTTCAAGACCATCCAGGCCAAAGACCTGTGGCGCAAGATGCTGTCGATGCTGTTCGAGACCGGCCACCCATGGCTGACCTTCAAGGACCCGTGCAACCTGCGTTCGCCGCAGCAACACGTGGGCGTGGTCCACAGCTCGAACCTGTGCACCGAGATCACCCTGAACACCAACAAGGACGAGATCGCGGTCTGCAACCTGGGCTCGATCAACCTGCCGAACCACATCAATGATGGCAAGCTGGACACCGCCAAGCTGCAACGCACCGTGAACACCGCCGTGCGCATGCTCGACAACGTGATCGACATCAACTACTACTCGGTGCCGCAAGCGCGTAACTCGAACTTCAAGCACCGCCCGGTCGGCCTGGGCATCATGGGCTTCCAGGATGCGCTGTACCTGCAGCACATCCCGTACGGCTCCGACGCGGCCGTCGAGTTCGCCGACAAGTCGATGGAGGCGGTCAGCTACTTCGCCATCCAGGCTTCGTGCGACCTGGCCGACGAGCGTGGCGCCTACGAGACCTTCCAGGGCTCGCTGTGGTCCAAGGGCATCCTGCCACTGGATTCGCAACAGATCCTGATCGAGGCGCGTGGTGCCAAGTACATCGACGTCAACCTGGAAGAGTCGCTGGACTGGGCCCCGGTGCGCGAGCGCGTCAAGAAAGGTATCCGTAACTCGAACATCATGGCCATCGCGCCAACTGCAACCATTGCCAACATCACCGGCGTGTCGCAGTCGATCGAGCCGACTTATCAGAACCTGTACGTGAAATCCAACCTGTCGGGCGAATTCACCGTGATCAACCCGTACCTGGTGCGCGACCTGAAAGCCCGCGGCCTGTGGGACTCGGTCATGATCAACGACCTGAAGTACTACGATGGTTCGGTGCAGCAGATCGAGCGTATTCCGCAAGAGCTCAAAGACCTGTACGCCACCGCGTTCGAAGTCGAAACCAAGTGGATTGTCGATGCGGCCTCGCGTCGTCAGAAGTGGATCGACCAGGCGCAATCGCTGAACCTGTACATTGCCGGCGCCTCGGGCAAGAAGCTGGACGTGACCTACCGCATGGCCTGGTACCGTGGCCTGAAAACCACCTACTACCTCCGTGCCCTGGCCGCGACCAGCACCGAGAAGTCGACCATCAACACCGGCAAGCTCAACGCCGTTTCCAGCGGTGGCGACAACGCCCCGGTTCAGGCAGCAGGCCCAGCGCCAGTGCCGAAGGCCTGCGCGATCGACGAGCCAGACTGCGAAGCCTGCCAGTAAGGCCTGAATGCCGCACGGGGTGCCCTTGGGTGCCCCGCGCGGCATTTTTGTATCTGCACCCCGGAGAAACCTTGCCCTTTCCCCAGCGCTCACGCGGCTCGGCAAAAGAACAGGACTTCTCACAAAACGCGGTCACTGTGGGAGCGGCCTTGTGTCGCGATTGGGGTGCGAAGCGCCCCCAAGATTGCAGCTTCGCCGCATGATTCGCGGGGCCGCTTTGCGGCCCGTTCGCGACACAAGGCCGCTCCCACAAAAATCACGCCAACACCACATAATGTGGCTTAAAAATAAAAATCCACAACATGTAGTGCCATCCGCGTTTTGCCGCTACACTCCCTTCCCATAGCAAGCCACACAAACCCGGTGAACGGACGCACGCATTTCCGGTCGAAAAAGTTACGCTCGCCCGCAAGAGACGCGCCCCGATCCAAGGCGAAATCCGATATACTTCGCCCCCTCTGAAAAGAGCACCATTCAATTGTCCTGGCCCCTCCCCGAGGCCTGGCCAGGTACAAGCCAGAACACATTCAGATGTAAACGAGAGTCAGCCTCTCGAGCTGTCCATTCGCCGTTACGGCCTTGCGTCAGGCATCACATTCTTTAAATCCAAGCGGTTGCCCAGGGCAACCCTCAAGCAGGAGCCAAACCATGCTGAGCTGGGACGAATTCGACAAAGAAGACGGCGAAGTAGCCGCCAAAGGCAATAACCCTGCGCAGGCCGCTGCCGCCGCCACCCTCGACAAGCTCGACAGCGCCGGCGGTGCCGCCGCCCTGGAAGCCCGTGCGGCCACCGCTGCTGACTCCGACGCCGTCAAACGTGCCAAGGCAGCCCTCGACGCCCTCGACGTTGCCGAAGGCCTGGCCGAACTGGAAGGCTCCTCGGCCCGTGTTGCCGTTGACGAAAAGCGCATGATCAACTGCCGCGCCGACCTGAACCAGCTGGTACCGTTCAAGTACGACTGGGCTTGGCAGAAGTACCTGGACGGCTGCGCCAACCACTGGATGCCGCAAGAGGTCAACATGACCGCCGACATCGCCCTGTGGAAGAGCCAGGACGGCCTGACCGAAGACGAGCGCCGCATCGTCATGCGCAACCTGGGCTTCTTCTCCACCGCCGACTCGCTGGTTGCCAACAACCTGGCCCTGGCCGTGTACCGCCTGATCACCAACCCCGAGTGCCGCCAGTACATTCTGCGCCAGGCCTTCGAGGAGGCGATCCACACCCACGCCTACCAGTACTGCATCGAGTCGCTGGGCATGGATGAAGGCGAGATCTTCAACATGTACCACGAGATCCCGTCGGTCGCGAAGAAAGCCGCCTGGGGCCTGAAGTACACCCGCGCCATTTCCGACCCGGAGTTCAACACCGGCACCGTCGAAACCGACAAGGAGCTGCTGCGCAACCTGATCGCCTACTACTGCGTACTGGAAGGCATCTTCTTCTACTGCGGCTTCACCCAGATCCTGTCCATGGGCCGCCGCAACAAGATGACCGGCGTTGCCGAGCAGTTCCAGTACATCCTGCGTGACGAGTCGATGCACCTGAACTTCGGTATCGACGTGATCAACCAGATCAAGATCGAGAACCCGCACCTGTGGGATGCGGCGATGAAGGAAGAAGCGACCCAGATGATCCTGCAAGGGACCCAGCTGGAGATCGAATACGCCCGCGACACCATGCCACGCGGCGTACTGGGCATGAACGCAGCGATGATGGAGGACTACCTCAAGTTCATCGCCAATCGTCGTTTGACCCAGATTGGTCTGAAGGAAGAGTACCCAGGGACTACCAACCCGTTCCCGTGGATGAGCGAGATCATGGACTTGAAGAAAGAGAAGAACTTCTTCGAGACGCGGGTGATTGAGTATCAGACTGGTGGGGCGTTGAGCTGGGATTGATCGTCCGGGCTGAGCATCGAGAAGGCTGCCGAATGGCAGCCTTTTTTGTTGCCTGCGGAAGGCTCATACAGCTCCCGGCATTGTCCCTCTCTGTCCATTACGATAACGTTTCAGGGCACTTGAGACCGCCCATGGACAGGTGGATGGTGAAGCCGATTCGCCAGACACCGCGTCGCTTGCTTCGCGGGCACGCCCGCTCCCACAGGGCATTGCGTATTGCCAAAGCCTGGCTAATCCTGCAATGCAATCATCGCTGGCAAGGCCAGCTCCTGCAGGTATCACGAAAGCCTTCCGCAAACGGGGATACCCCCCGTGGGAGCGGGCTTGCCCGCGAACACCGGCGAAGCCGGTGCCAGACACCGCGTCGCTTGCTTCGCGGGCACGCCCGCTCCCACAGGGCATTGCGTATTGCCAAAGCCTGGCTAATCCTGCAATGCAATCATCGCTGGCAAGACCAGCTCCTGCAGGTATCACAAAAGCCTTCCGCAAACAGGGATACCCCCGTGGGAGCGGGCTTGCCCGCGAACACCGGCGAAGCCGGTGCCAGACACCGCGTCGCTTGCTTCGCGGGCACGCCCGCTCCCACAGGGCATTGCGTATTGCCAAAGCCTGGCTAATCCTGCAATGCAATCATCGCTGGCAAGATCAGCTCCTGCAGGTATCACGAAACCTTCCGCAAACGGGGATACCCCTGTGGGAGCGGGCGTGCCCGCGAACACCGGCGAAGCCGGTGCCAGACACCGCGTCGGTTGCTTCGCGGGCAGAGTGAACTGGACCAGGCATTGGTTGCCATATGCGCTGATAAGCTGCGCACTTGATTCTGCCGAGATAAGGCAGAGTGACAAGAGACCTCGCCCACGCCGACAGGAGGGGTACGGCACACTCAGTTGCCATGTGCCGGGACTGGACTTGCCAGTCTGAGTGGTCGTGGGCGAGATCGGTTTGAGTATAGATTGATCCAGGAAAAACCAATCTTTGCAAAAGTCGCCGAAGACTCACCAGCTGGGCTCAGCGTCCGTAGCTCCCAAAAAAACAATCATTAATCAAAAACCCGACTGGATAATGGAAATACGGAAATTATCAACGGCTGGCTGGGGGCGCGTTGCGCCCCTTTCCGACCGGTCCGGCGCCCGGCAAGGCCGCTCCTGAGAGGGATCCTGGCAGGGCGTCAGGCGGTGGCAGAGGCCTGCTTTGCTTCAAGCAGGTTATGCAGGGTATTGAGGAACAGGTCGAAGCTCATGATGCCGCTCCCCGCGGTGGACAGCACGGTCCTGCCGCCCTCGTCCTTGATTACCACCAGTTCGGTCCAGGCACTGAGATCGATGCTGCGCAGGCTGGTCATGGGCACCTTGATGCCTTCGACTTCCAGGGCATCACGGGTGACCCGGAGAGGTTTGGTCGTGACATTGAGGAAGTTGCCGCTGACACGCTTGCCCCACACCTGGCCAGTGCCGATGTAGTTGAATTGCACTGTACCGCCCTGCGAAAGGGTGGCCATGGCTTGGGGCAGGCGTTCGTTCAGGTGCAGCTCGCGAACCAGGTCAATGAACTTGTACAGGCCCTTGAGGTGGGCATTGACGCGCCGGAACGCTTCGCTGTCGTTGCGGCGGTACGCCAGGTTGTTGACCAGGCCGGCAGCAGATGTCTGACCAGAGGCGAACAGGTACAGGTCGTCCATCTCGCTGAACGGCAAGTAATCGCGCTCGCTGCCGATCACCTGGCAGAGCCCTTTTTCATACACCTCATAACGGGCGACGCGCAGCTTCTTTTGCCAAAGGGCCAGGCCGAACATGCTCAACCCAAGGGCCAGCAGCAAACCAATGGTGAAGTAGAAGATCTGTATCGGGCCGCTGAAATGCAGCGTGGTGCCACGCCGTGTTTGCAGGTCGACCGGGCCGCTAACGTCCGTCGAGACGATGGTGCTGAGGTAGCCGACAAAAGCCGCGAGGCCCACACAGATGATGCCGAGGGTGATCAAGCTGACGATCAGCGCCTTGCCATAACCATAACTGCCGAGCAGCTTGCCGGCGGACGTGCCCGGGGTGGGTTGCATGGTGAAGCCTCCTTGCTTGGGGAAATGGACGTCATGTCATTGTTGGCGCTCAGGCACCAATTGGAGCGCGTAGTTCAGTGCCAACGCGGTTCAGGCTAGTGCTTTAGCCCAAGCTCTGCCGAAAGCCGCGCGGTCACGCCTTTGACCACCGGTACCAGCTCGCGCATCTTTTCCTCGGGCATGTAAGGCACCGTACTGGCCACACTGACCGCCGCCACGATCCGCCGGCTGGCATCACGTACCGGGGCCGCCACGCAGCGGATCGAGGGTTCATTGTCCTCCAGGTCGAAGGCATAACCGCCCACCCCATACTCGACCATACGCTGCTCGAACTGCGCCCAGGTCTGCTCGGCGTGGTGCGGCCAGAACGCGCTTTTGCCACCTGCCGGCAGGCTGGTTTCATACAACCTCTGCCACTCGGCCGGGGTGTCGTCGAGCATCAGCGCCTTGCCGATACCCGTGCGCGCAAGCGGCATGCGGTGGCCGACCCGGGAGCGCATCTCCGGGCCGTTGCGCCCCGGGGTCTTGTGCAGGTACAGCACCTCATCGCCTTCGCGGATCGCCAGGTGGATGGTGTCGCCGGTCAACGCCGACAGCTCGTCGAGGTACGGCCCGGCAAGGGTCACCAGCGGCAGCTCTTCTCGGGCCTGGAAGCCGAGTTCGATCAGCTTGGGGCCAAGCAGGTAACCGACCTGGGGCACCACGCGCAGGTAGCGCTCGTCCACCAGGCAACTGACCAGGCGGTGGGTGGTGCTGCGGGTGGTGCCGATGTGCTGGGCGATGTCCTTGAGGTCGCGCGCGCCTGCGGCCACGGCCTGCACAACGGCCAGGCCGCGCAGCAGGGTCTGGGTGCCGGTAGGGGCGGTTTTGGTAGGGTCTTCCTGCATGTGCGGCCTTTATCGAAGTGCGAATGGGCGGGCGACATTATGTTCACCCGCAGGGCGCGGCTACAACTCGATGCGCTCGACCTTGCCGACCAGCAGGATGTACGACAGCGCGCCAAGCAGGGCCAGCGCGGCGATGTAAGTGATCGCCGGGGCGAACGAAGCGCCGCTGGCAAGGAAGCCGATCACGATGGGTGTGACGATCGCCGACAAGTTGCCGATGAAGTTGAACACCCCGCCGGTCAGCCCGAGCAGACGCGCCGGGGCCAAGGTAGAAACCAGCGACCAGGTGATCGAGGCCAGGCCGTTACCGAAGAACGCCAGCGCCAGGAAAGCAATCACCAGCGGGGTGGAGTCGACGAAGTTGGCGCCAATGATGGCGGTGGAAATCAACAGGCCGCTGATGATCGGCAGCTTGCGCGCAAGGCCCACGCTGGCCCCACGACGGATCAGCCAGTCGGAGAAAAAGCCCGAGCACAGCACCCCGACAAAGGCGGCGAGAAACGGCAGCGAGGCCAACATGCCGGACTTGATGAAGTCCATGCCGCGGTACTTCACTAGGTAGGTCGGGAACCAGGTGAGGAAGAACCACAGTGTCGAATTCAGGCAGAACTGGCCGAGGTAAATGCCCCAGAGCTTGCGCTGTGTCAGCACGATGCCCAGGTCGGCCCAGCTGAACCTGGCCTTGGTCTTGGCCTGCTCCTGCTGGATATCCACCAGCCCGCCGCCCTCACGGATCAGTTCGATCTCGGCCTCATTGGCACCCTTGAAATCGCGCGGTTCGCGATACACCGCGTACCAGATCACGCCCCAGAGAATGCCCACCGCACCCGTGGCGACGAACACCATGTGCCAGCCGAACGCATGCTGCAGCCAGGCCAGCACCGGCGTCAGGAACGCCAGGCCGACGAACTGCCCGGAGGTGTAGAAGCCGATGGCCGTGGCCCGCTCCCGCTCGGGGAACCACGTAGTGACCACGCGGCTGTTGATCGGGTATGCCGGCGCCTCCAGGGCGCCGACCGCCATGCGCAGCACGAACAGCGCGATGAAGCTGGCCGCGAAACCGAGCATCACCGTGGCCAGCGACCACAGCACCAGCGCCACGGTATACAGAATGCGCGGCGGTACGCGGTCGACCAGCCAGCCGCCTGGGATTTGCATGGCAGCGTAGGTCCAGCCGAACGCCGAGAACACCAGGCCGACGTGAATCGGGTCGATGCCCAACTCGCTGGTCAAGGCCGGTGCTGCAATCGACAGATTGCTGCGGTCCAGGTAGTTGATCACCACCGTGATGAACAGCAGCACCATGATGAAAAAGCGCTTGCGGCTGGGCGCCGACAGGGTCGCCTGCCCGGTAAGGGTATGCGGGTGCATGAGCAGTGCCTCTTGTTATGGTTATTGAGGTCGTTTCAACGCAGGTGGGGCCAGCCAGTCACCACTCGGCAAAGCTGCCATCGGCGTGGCGCCACACCGGGTTGCGCCAGCGGTGGCCCACAGCGGCGCGCTCGATCACGTACTCCTCGTTGATCTCGATGCCCAGGCCAGGGCCGTTGGGGATCTTGACCATGCCCTGCTGGTAGTCGAACACGCCGGGGTCGCGCACATAGTCGAGCAGGTCGTTGCTCTCGTTGTAATGAATGCCCAGGCTCTGCTCCTGGATGAAAGCGTTGTAGCAGGCAGCGTCGAGCTGCAGGCAGGCCGCGAGGGCGATCGGGCCCAGCGGGCAGTGCAGCGCCAGGGCGACGTCGTAGGCCTCGGCCATGTTGGCGATCTTGCGGGTTTCGGTGATGCCGCCGGCATGCGACGCATCGGGCTGGATGATGTCGACGTAGCCTTCGCTGAGCACGCGCTTGAAGTCCCAGCGCGAGAACAGCCGCTCACCCAGGGCAATCGGCGTGCTGGTCAGCGGCGCCAGTTCTTTCAACGCCTCGTAGTTTTCACTGAGCACCGGTTCTTCGATGAACATCAGCTTGTAAGGGTCGAGTTCCTTCATCAGCACCTTGGCCATGGGCTTGTGCACGCGGCCATGGAAGTCCACGCCAATGCCCACGTTCGGCCCTACCGCATCGCGCACGGCAGCAACGTTGGCCAACGCCTGGTCGACCTTGTCGAAGGTGTCGAGGAACTGCAGTTCCTCGGTGCCGTTCATCTTCACGGCGGTGAAACCACGTGCCACGGCCTCTTTTGCCGCTTGCGCGGTGTCAGCGGGGCGATCGCCGCCGATCCACGAATACACGCGGATCTTGTCGCGCACCTGGCCGCCGAGCAGGTCGCTGACCGACACACCCAGCGCCTTGCCCTTGATGTCCCACAACGCCTGGTCGATACCCGCCAGGGCGCTCATGTGGATGGCACCACCGCGGTAGAAGCCGCCGCGGTAGAGCACGGTCCAGATATCCTCGATGTTGCGCGGGTCCTTGCCGATCAGGTAATCGGACAGTTCCTCGACCGCGGCAGCCACGGTGTGGGCCCGGCCCTCGACAACAGGCTCGCCCCAGCCGGTGACGCCCTGATCGGTTTCGACCTTGAGGAAGCACCAGCGCGGCGGAACGATGAAGGTGGTCAGCTTGGTAATTTTCATCTGCTTGTCTCTTTTGTTGGATGCAGTGCAGGGCCGGCTCAGCGCAGGCTCTGCCAGGCGCTCACGTAAGCCTTGGCAGCGGCCTCGACCTGTTCAGGGGTCATACCTGGCTTGTACAGGCCGGAGCCCAGGCCGAAGCCCCGGGCGCCAGCGGCATGGAACTGCTGCAGGTTGCTGGGGGTGATGCCGCCGACCGGCGCCAGCACGGTGCCGGCGGGCAGCACGGCCAGCCAGGCCTTGACCACCGCCGGACCCAGTTGCTCGGCCGGGAACAGCTTGAGCACGTCGGCCCCTTGCGCCAAGGCGGCAAAGGCTTCGGTCGGTGTGGCGACGCCTGGTGCCAGGTACAGGCCTGCCGCCTTGGCAGCACGCAGTACAGCTGGGTCGCTGTGGGGCATGACGATCAGCTGGCCGCCCGCCTCTTTCACCTGCGCGACCTGGGCCGGCGTCAGCACGGTACCTGCACCGATCAGGCAATCGGCAGGCAGGGTGCGACGCAGCAGGCGGATACTGGCGAACGGGTCAGGCGAATTGAGCGGTACTTCGATGATGCGAAAGCCGGCGCTGTAGAGCACTTCGCCAACCGCAGCCGCTTCATGCAGTTGCAAACCGCGCAGAATCGCAATCAGGCCGTTGTGTGCCAATGCTTGTTCGAGCATGTCGAGCTCCCTTCAGGATGAATGAACCAGGCCGGCGGCAAGCGCCAGTTGCCAAAGACCGCGCTCGGTGGCCTGCTCGGCGACACTCACATGGGTGAAGCCGCATGCCTGCAGGGCCCGGCTGTAACGCGCGCACAGCGGGCCGTTGCCGATCAGCAGGATTTCCGGCAGGTGCACACTGTGGCGCCGCTGGCGCTGCAGTTTGGCCAGGGCTGAAAGTTCATGGCCGATCAGGAGACCCGACAAGTAATCGGGCTGGGCGCTGGCGCTCAGCTCACCGGTCAGGCCCAGGGTGCGGGCGCTGAACAGGGTGGACAGCGGGCCGATCTCCCCCTCGGCGGAGCAAGCGGCCTGCACACCGAAGTCGAAGGCTGGCGCATCGAACGCGGCGCCGCGCTGCTGGGTACGGCCAAGGATGCTGTGCGCGCTGAGCACGGCGAAAATCTCGCCGGTCATGAAGGTATCGAAGTGGACGATGCAGCCATCGACAACCTCTACCCATTTCGAATGACTGCCGGGCAGGCCGATGAGCAGGTCATCGGTATTCACCCCAGGCAGTGCGCCCAGCACCTGCGTCTCTTCACCCCGCATGACATTGGGCAGGCGCGCGTGCTGGATCACGCCGGGCACGATATGCACCTCGACGCCGCGAAGGCTGCCGACAGTTTGCAGCGCGCCACCGAGGCTGGCGACGTTGGCCGGGGTTTCGCGGTACGCGGCCTCGCGCCAGCCCTGGGCGCTGCCGACCATGCCACAGGCAATCACGGGCAGCCCGGGCTGGGCGTCGAGCCAATCGCCACAGGCCTCGTCGAATGCCAGTTCGAAACCGTCATTGCAAAGTTGGCCGTTGATCAGGCGCGGGGCTTTTGGCAAGTGCATGATGCCGCTGGGCAGGGTGCGCACATCCAGCACCTGGCCTTGCGCGGCGAGTTTGTAAGCACGGAGGGAGGTGGTTCCCCAGTCGAGCGCGATCAATTGCGCCTGCATCGCTTCACCTGTTCTGTTTTTGGCAGTGAGTGAGGCGACTATAAACTTGGGCGGCGAGAAATTCCAACATGTAAAACACAATCCCATATATAGGGATTTATACTTCATCTTGTGGGAGGTCACTGGGTCGCGACATGCCCGCCATCAAAAAAGCCCGTGAAACCAAGCGCCGGCCGCGCGGTGCTCGATCTCACAGGCCTTGAACCTGCCGCCGCTTACTCCGGCAGGGCAAACGCCATCACATAGTCCCCTTGCCGGGTACCCAACGAGCCATGCCCGCCGGCCATCACCAGCACGTACTGGCGACCATCCTTGCCGGTGTAGGTCATCGGCGTGGTCTGAGCACCTGCCGGCAGGCGCCCTTCCCAAAGCACCTTGCCATCGCTCACGTCATAAGCACGCAGGTACTGGTCGAGCGTGCCGCTGAGGAACGCCAGGCCGCTGGCGGTGGTGAAGCTTCCGCCCAGGCTCGGCACGCCCATGGTCAGCGGGATCGGAATGGGCGAGCTGTCACGTACGGTGCCGTTCTTGTGCTTCCAGATCACCTTGTGGGTGGTCAGGTCCACTGCGGCCACATAGCCCCAGGCCGGTGCCTGGCAAGGCAGCCCCAGCGGCGACAGGAAAGCACCCATGATCACGCCATAAGGCGCGCCCTTGTTGGCCTGGATGCCCTCGGTTTCACTCTTGCGCGCCGGCTGCCCGGCGATTTTCGAGGCAGGCACCAACTGCGACTTGAAGGCCATGTAGCTAGGGTTGACGAAGGCGATCTGGCGCACCGGGTCGACCGAAATGCCACCCCAGTCGAACACCCCGAAGTTGCCGGGGTAGACCAGCGAGCCCTGCAGCGATGGCGGAGTGTAGATGCCGTCATAGCGCAGCGAACGGAAGTCGATGCGGCACAGCATCTGGTCGAACGGCGTTACGCCCCACATGTCTCGCTCACGCAGGGTAGGCGGCATGAAATTGAGCTCGGACATCGGCTGGGTCGGCGCGGTGTGATCACCTTCCACGGCGCCTTGCGGTACCGGGGTTTCGTGGATGGGCACCAGCGGCTGACCGTTGCTGCGGTCCAGCACGTAGATGCTGCCCTGCTTGGTCGATGCCATCACCGCAGGCTTGATGCCTTCGGCGGTCTTGATGTCGACCAGGCTCGGCTGGCCACCGACATCCATGTCCCACAAGTCGTGATGGGTGAACTGGTAGTTCCAGCGCACCTTGCCAGTGGCGATGTCCAGGGCCACCAGGCCGGCACTGAATTTCTCCGCCTCTGGCGTGCGGTTGCCGCCCCACTGGTCGGGCATCTGGTTGCCCATGGGCAGGTACAGCAGGCCGAGCTTCTCATCGGCGCTGATCACCGACCACACGTTTGGAGAGTTGCGGGTGTAGAACTGGCCGTCACCGATCGGCGCGGTGGCGTCGGGGTTGCCGCTGTCCCAGTTCCACACCAGCTGGCCGGTGATTGCATCATAGGCGCGGACCACGCCGGACGGCTCGTCGGTGGAAACGTTGTCGGTGACATGACCGCCAAGTATCAACAGGCCGCCGGCCACGGTGGGTGGCGAAGTGGAGTAATAGCCACCAGGGGCGAAGCTGCCGATGTTGCGGGTAAGGTCGATCTGGCCGTTGTCGCCAAAGCCGGCGCACTGTTGGCCGGTATCGGCATCCAGCGCGATCAGGCGGGTGTCGGCGGTGGGTACGTAGATGCGCTTGGCGCAGGCCTGCCCTTGCACGGGGCTCACTTGCGAGCTGGCCGTGTCGTAATAGGCCACGCCGCGGCAGGTCATGTGCGCCCAGCCTTTGAAGTTGGCCGCATTCTGCGTGCTGAGCTTGGGATCGAAACGCCAGATCTCCTTGCCGCTGTCGGGGTCCAGGGCAATCACCTGGCTATGCGGGGTGCACACGTAGAGCTTGCCGTTGACTTTTAGCGGGGTGTTTTCCGCCGTGGTCTCGCCCGGGTCGTTCGGCCCGGGGATATCACCGGTGCGGTAGGTCCAGGCCAGCTTGAGCTTGCCGACGTTCTGCGGGGTGATCTGCTTGAGTGGCGAGTAACGGTCGCCAAACTCGGTACGGCCGTAGGACTGCCAGTCACCGTCAGGCATTGCCGGTGCCGTGCTGGTGGTGCCTGCCGTGTCACGGTCCAGGCGGCCGCCCACGGTGTCAGGCTGGGTGAACTGGCTGGCCAGCGCCATCAGGCCCGCGACCGCCACGCCCACGCTCAATACCCCTGTACCGAGGGGATAAGGCTGGCCCTGCGTCAATGGCCTGCGTAGCCAAGGCAATAACAACACCAGGCCAAGGACGAACCAGAGGGCCAGCCGGGGGACCAGTTGCCACCAGTCCAGGCCCACCTCGACCAACGACCAGAGCGAACTCAGCAACAGCACGACGCCATAAACGCTCAATGCCTCACGTCGGCCAGCCAGCAACAAGGCTGCGGTAATCGCCAAACCAATGCCGGCCAGCAGGTAATACAGCGAACCGCCAAGGGTTGCCAGTTTGATGCCGCCGGCCAACAAGGCCAGGCCCATCAGCAAAAAAACCACGCCTAGCAATCTGGGCAGCAAGCGTGAGGGGTGTGAAGCACGGGTGGTGCTCATCGGTGAAATCTCCGTTTCCATGGGTCTGAATCGATAAGACATTCAGCAACGAAGAATAGTATTACTAAATAATTCTGCGACAAACTGACGCACCCGAGGCAGTGCGTTGCGACAAATGCAACAATTCGCGGGCAGTCGTAGTATGACCAATTGTTATTGCGAGCCCGAACTAGAGCCTGCGCTTGAGCGCTCACCGCTGAAAGTAGCTAAATGCTGGCGGCCAACGCCGTTGACAGCGGGTTTTTCACTTGTTAAAAAAGCCGCAGTTGTACGACAACACATAACAAAAACAACATCAGCGGAAGCAACCCATGTCGAAAATCTGCCACACCCCCCTCCCCTGTGCGCTGCTTGGCGCCAGCCTGCTCAGCTGCCTGCCGGGCACCAGCCTTGCCCAAGGTTTCATCGAAGACAGCAAAGCCGTGCTGGGCCTGCGCAACTTCTATATCAACCGCAACTTCACCAACCCCGCCAACCCGCAAGGCAAAGCCGAAGAATGGACCCAGAGCGTGATCCTCGATGCCCGCTCCGGCTTCACCGAGGGCCCGGTGGGTTTTGGCGTGGACGTGCTGGGGCTGTGGTCGGTGAAGCTCGATGGCGGGGGCGGCACCTATGGCACCGGGCTGCTGCCACGCCACGACGATGGGCGGCCGGCGGATGACTTTGGCCGGCTTGCCGTGGCAGGCAAGGCGCGCATTTCGAAAACCGAGCTGAAGATCGGCGAATGGATGCCGGTACTGCCAATTCTGCGCGCGGACGACGGGCGTTCACTGCCGCAAACATTGCGTGGCGGGCAGGTCACGTCCAACGAGATTGCCGGGCTGACCTTGTACGGCGGCCAGTTCCGCGCCAACAGCCCGCGCAACGACGCCAGCATGGAGGACATGAGCTACGGCGGCGCGGTGTCGGACCGCTTCAACTTCGTCGGCGGCGAGTACAGGTTCAACCAGGAGCGCACCCTGGTGGGGCTGTGGAATGCGGTGCTCAAGGACGTGTACCAGCAGCAATACCTGCAGCTGAGCCACAGCCAGCCGCTCGGCGACTGGACCCTGGGCGCCAACCTGGGCTATTTCCAGGGTGATGACGACGGTTCCAGGCGCGCTGGCGAGCTGGACAACAAGACGTACTCGGGGATGTTCTCCGCCAAATACGGCGGCAGCACCTTCTGGGTCGGGCTGCAGAAGGTCGATGGCGATACCTGGATGCGGGTCAATGGCACCAGTGGCGGAACCCTGGCCAATGACAGCTACAACGCCAGCTTCGACAACGCCAACGAACGCTCATGGCAGGTGCGCCATGACTTCAACTTCGTCACCGTCGGCGTGCCGGGGCTGACCTTGATGAACCGCTACATCAGCGGCCGCGACGTGCACAGCGGGGTGGTGACGGATGGCAAGGAATGGGTGCGTGAGACTGAACTGGCGTATGTGATCCAGAGCGGAGCGTTCAAGGATTTGAGTGTGAAATGGCGCAATTCGTCGATTCGGCGGGACTACAGCAATAACGAGTTCGATGAGAACCGGTTGATTTTCAATTATCCATTGTCGTTGCTGTAAGGGTTGATGCAGACCTTTGGAGGGACGGCCTTGTGTCGCGTAAGGAGGGCGAACCTCCCTTGGCGAATCATGCCGCTAAGGTGCAGTGGTGGGGGCGCTTCGCACCCCTTTCGCGACACGAGGCCGCTCCTACAGGGCACGCGCATGACACCGGGCTGACATTGAGTTGTCATTGACAACACTGAATCGCACTGCCAATAATCACAAAAGTCATACGACAACCTACAACAATTAACAACAAGAGCCGGTCATGACCACTACCCCCCTCAAACGCCTGCTGCTCACCGGAGCCGCAGGCGGCCTGGGCAAGGTCCTTCGCGAACGCCTGCAAGGCTGCGCCGAGGTCCTGCGCCTTTCCGACATCAACCCCATGGCCCCAGCCGCTGGCCCACACGAAGAAGTGGTCACCTGCGACCTGGCCGACAAGGCAGCCGTGCATGCCCTGGTCGAAGGCGTCGACGCCATCGTGCACTTCGGCGGGGTGTCTACCGAGCATTCGTTCGAAGAGATTCTCGGCCCCAATATCTGCGGCGTGTTCCATGTCTACGAGGCGGCACGCAAGCATGGGGTGCAACGGGTGGTCTTCGCCAGCTCCAACCATACCATCGGCTTCTACCGCCAGAACGAGCGCATCGACGCGCATGCCCCGCGCCGCCCCGACAGCTACTACGGGCTGTCCAAGTGCTATGGCGAAGATGTCGCCAGCTTCTATTTCGATCGTTACGGCATCGAAACCGTCAGCATCCGCATCGGCTCTTCGTTCCCCCGGCCACAGAACCCGCGCATGCTCTGCACCTGGCTGAGTTACGACGACCTGGTGCAGCTGATCGAGCGCGGCCTGTTCACGCCGAACGTCGGCCACACCATTGTCTACGGTGCCTCGGCCAACCGCACCGTATGGTGGGACAACCGCCATGCCGCACACCTGGGCTACGTGCCCAAGGACAGCTCGGAGCCCTTCCGCGCAGCGGTGGAAGCCGAGCCGGCGCCTGCCGCCGATGACCCGAGCATGGTCTATCAGGGCGGCGCATTTGCCGTGGCCGGACCGTTCAACTGACCGCACGCGCCAGGAGGCACGGCCATGCACTGTGAACTGATCGTCGACGCCCGCAACGGCACCGGGGAAAGCCCCGTGTGGCACCCTGGCGAGCAGGCCTTGTACTGGGTCGACATACCCGCGCGGCAGTTGCACCGCTGGCAGCCGGTGGATAACACGCACCAGGTCTGGCAGGGCGACCAGATGCTGGCCTGTATCGCCCGCAGTGGCGACGGCTGGGTGGCCGGCATGGAAAGCGGCATCTTCCAGATTCAAACCAAGGCCGACGGCAGCCTGGCCAGCCGTGTGCTCAGCGAGGTGGCGCATGCGCAGCCGGGCATGCGCTTCAACGATGGCCGCTGCGACCGCCAAGGGCGTTTCTGGGCCGGCAGCATGCTGCTGGACATGCAGCAAGGCGCCCACGTAGGGGCACTGTACCGGCATGACCGCGAGGGCCATTTGCACCTGCAGCAAGCGGGCATGATCGTGCCCAACGGCCTGGCTTTCAGCCCCGACGGCACGCGCATGTACCTGTCCGATTCGCACCCCAGCGTGCAGAAGATCTGGGCCTTCGACTACGACACCGACACGGGCACACCCCACAACCCGCGGCTGTTCGTGGATATGCGCAATTACCCCGGCCGCCCCGACGGTGCCGCCATCGACCAGGACGGCTGCTATTGGATATGCGGCAATGACGCCGGGCAGATCCACCGTTTCACCCCTGACGGGCGCCTGGACCGCTCGCTCAGCGTACCGGTGAAGAAGCCGGCGATGTGCGCCTTCGGTGGCACCAACTTCGACACCCTGTACGTCACCTCGATCCGCCCGGCGGGGCTCGACCTTGGCGACCAGCCGCTGGCGGGCGGGGTATTCGCCCTCAACCCAGGCACCAAGGGCCTGGAGGAGCCAGCCTGGCGGGGCTGAGCCCCGCGACGCGCACCACACCCTTTGCACGCCCGAAACCAGATAATAAAAACCACGGAGTTTCATCATGACGTTCAAACGCAAGCTGCTTCTTGCCGTACTCCCCTTCGCCTGCAGCGTGGCCATGCCCGTTTCGGCGCTGGACATCAAGTTCGCGGAAATTCACCCCGCCGGCTACCCCACGGTGGTGGCCGAGCAGAACATGGGCAAGAAACTGGAACAGGCCAGCAATGGCGACATCACCTTCAAGATGTTTGCCGGCGGTGTGCTGGGCTCGGAGAAGGAAGTGATCGAACAGGCGCAGATCGGCGCCGTGCAGATGACCCGCGTCAGCCTGGGGATCGTCGGCCCGGTGGTGCCGGATGTGAACGTGTTCAACATGCCGTTCGTGTTCCGCGACCACGACCACATGCGCAAGGTCATCGATGGCGAGATCGGCCAGGAGATCCTCGACAAGATCACCAACTCCGACTTCAACCTGGTGGCCCTGGCCTGGATGGATGGCGGCTCGCGCAGCCTCTACACGAAAAAGCCGGTGCGCAGCCTGGAAGACCTGAAGGGCATGAAGATTCGCGTGCAGGGCAACCCGCTGTTCATCGACATGATGAACGCCATGGGTGGCAACGGGATCGCCATGGACACCGGGGAAATCTTCAGCGCGCTGCAGACCGGGGTAATCGACGGCGCCGAGAACAACCCGCCGACCCTGCTCGAACACAACCACTACCAGAGTGCCAAATACTTCACCCTGACCGGCCACCTGATCCTGCCCGAACCGGTGGTGATGTCCAAGACCACCTGGAACAAGCTCACCCCCGAACAGCAAGCGCTGGTGAAAAAGGTAGCGCGTGAGGCGCAGATGGAAGAGCGGGTGCTGTGGGATGCGAAAACGGCCAGCAGCGAAGAGAAGCTCAAGGCCGCCGGTGTCGAGTTCATCACCGTCGACAAGAAGCCTTTCTACGACGCGACCGCACCGGTGCGGGAAAAATACGGCGCGCAATACGCCGACCTGATGAAACGTATCGACGCGGTGCAGTAAGCGCGACCTTTCCTACCGACCTCGGCAGGGCCGTGTCAGCCGCCCTGCCGCTTTGGTGATGCCCATGAAAAACCTCTTTCTGCGTGCCAACGACACGTTGTACCGCGCCTGTATCTGGGTCGCCGGCCTGTCGATCCTGAGCATGTCGCTGATCATCCCGTGGGGCATCTTCGCCCGCTATGTACTCGGCACCGGGGCCAGCTGGCCAGAGCCGGTGGCCATCTTGCTGATGGTGGTGTTCACCTTCGTTGGCGCCGCCGCCAGCTACCGCGCCGGGGCGCACATGGCGGTGGCGATGATCACCGACCGCCTGCCGCCGCTGCAGCGCCGGCTGGTGGCCCTGCTGGTGCAGGTACTGATGGTCCTGGTGTGCCTGTTCATGACCGGGTACGGCACCCAGCTGTGCATCACCACCTGGAACCAGTTTCTGGCCTCCCTGCCCAGTGTACGCGTGGGCATGACCTATGCGCCGATCCCAATCGGTGGCGTGCTGACCTTGGTGTTTGTGCTGGAAAAACTCCTGCTGGGCGACCAGAGCCACCGCAAGGTGGTGCGCTTCGACCAACTGGAAGAAAACGAAGGAGCGGCGTAAATGGATGCGTTCATTCTGTTGGGCAGTTTTATCGCGCTCATCCTGCTGGGCATGCCCGTGGCCTATGCCTTGGGCCTTTCGGCGCTGATCGGCGCCTGGTGGATCGACATACCGCTGCAGGCGATGATGATCCAGGTGGCCAGCGGGGTTAACAAATTCTCGCTGCTGGCCATTCCGTTCTTCGTGCTGGCCGGGGCCATCATGGCCGAAGGCGGCATGTCACGGCGGCTGGTGGCTTTTGCCGGGGTGCTGGTGGGTTTCGTGCGCGGCGGCCTTTCGCTGGTCAACATCATGGCCTCGACGTTCTTTGGTGCAATTTCAGGCTCGTCGGTGGCAGACACCGCCTCGGTGGGCTCGGTGCTGATCCCGGAGATGGAGCGCAAAGGCTACCCGCGCGAGTTCTCTACCGCCGTGACGGTGAGCGGCTCGGTACAGGCGCTGCTGACCCCGCCCAGCCACAACTCGGTGTTGTACTCGCTGGCGGCGGGCGGCACGGTCTCGATCGCCTCGCTGTTCATGGCCGGGGTGATGCCAGGGTTGCTGCTGAGCGCGGTGATGATGGGCCTGTGCCTGCTGTTCGCGAAGAAGCGCAACTACCCCAAGGGTGAGGTCATCCCGCTGCGCCAGGCGCTGAAGATTGCCGGTGAGGCACTGTGGGGCCTGATGGCCATGGTGATCATCCTGGGCGGTATCCTGTCGGGCGTGTTCACTGCGACCGAGTCGGCAGCCGTGGCGGTCGTCTGGTCATTCTTCGTGACCATGTTCATCTACCGTGACTACAAGTGGCGCGACCTGCCCAAGCTGATGCATCGCACGGTGCGCACCATCTCGATCGTGATGATATTGATCGGCTTCGCGGCCAGCTTTGGCTACGTGATGACGCTGATGCAGATCCCCTCGAAGATCACCACGGCGTTCCTCACCCTGTCGGACAACCGCTATGTGATCCTGATGTGCATCAACTTCATGTTGCTGCTGCTGGGCACGGTGATGGACATGGCGCCGCTGATCCTGATCCTTACGCCGATCCTGTTGCCGGTGATCACCGGCATCGGCGTGGACCCGGTGCATTTCGGCATGATCATGCTGGTGAACCTGGGGATCGGCCTGATCACGCCGCCGGTGGGCGCCGTGTTGTTCGTTGGCTCGGCGGTGGGCAAGGTGAGTATCGAATCGACGGTCAAGGCGCTGCTGCCGTTCTACCTGGCACTGTTCCTGGTGCTGATGGCGGTGACCTACATTCCGGCCATTTCGCTGTGGCTGCCTAGCGTGGTGCTGTAACCGCACCTCAGCCTGTAGGAGCGGCCTTGTGTCGCGATGGGCCGCAAAGCGGCCCCAGGTTTTCGGCGTTGTTGCGAATATTGCTGGGGCCGCCTTGCGGCCCATCGCGACACAAGGCCGCTCCTACAACGACTGCGATAGGGCTGGAAAATCTACCTGCAAACGGATCCTGCACATGGCTGTCCCCTCCTCTGCTCCCCCGCTGTTTCCGCGCCAGCTGGCCATCGCCCTGCTGGCTCTGCTTGCCTGCTCATTCGCCGGTAACCATATCGCCGCACGCATCGCCTTCGATGACGGCACCGGTGTGCTGCTGGCCATACTCTGCCGTTCCGGCATTACCTTCCTGGTGCTGGCCGGCGTGCTGCTGTGGCAACGTCAGGCGCTGGCGCTGCCCGCTGGCACCCGCCGCTGGCAACTGCTGCTTGGCCTGCTGATCGCCACTCAGAGCCTGTGCCTGTATTCGGCGGTGGCGCGCATCCCGGTGGCCTTGGCCTTGCTGGTGGGCAATATCTTCCCGATGCTGCTGGCGCTGCTGACCTGGGCGCTGGGCGGTGCGCGCCCCACTGGCCGCACCGTGCTGTTCATGGGCTTGATCCTGTGCGGCCTGGTGCTGGCGCTGGATGTGCCGGCACGCCTGGCCGACAGCGGTGCGGGCAACCCGCACTGGGCGCTGGGGGTCAGCCTGGCCTTCGGCGCCGCTTGTGCCTTCGCTTGCGCGTTGTGGATCACCGACCACAAGCTGGCTAGCGTGCGGGGCCCGGTGCGCAGCCTGCTGACCCTGCTGATCGTGTTCTCCAGCATGCTGCTCGCGGGCGCCAGCGGGGTGATGCCGGCCGGTTTGTCGCTGCCGGGCAGCAGCAGTGGCTGGGTGGCGCTGGCCAGCCTGGTACTGCTGTATGGGCTGGCGTTCAGCTTGCTGTTCGTCTGCGTACCCAGGCTGAACATGGCGCAAAACGCCCCGGTGATGAACGTCGAACCCATCGCCACTTTACTGCTGGGTTGGGCCCTGCTCGACCAGCAACTGGGCCCGCTGCAATTGCTCGGCGGCGCTGTGGTGGTATGCGGCATCGTGCTGCTGACTTACCGGCGGGCCAACTGATCGCTCTGCTCGAGAGGAACCTTGCATGGCTGTGACCACACTGCACCTGCAGGACCGCCTGACCCGCCTGAGCCTGGCGCCGGAACTGGGCGCCAGCCTGGTCAACTGGCAGGTCAAGGCAACCGGGCAGGCGCTGCTGCGCCATACCGACGCGGCTGCCTTGGCCAGCGCCACGCCCAGGCGGCTGGCTTGCTACCCACTGGCGCCTTGGTCCAATCGGGTTGCCGAGGGGGGTTATGCCCGGCCGCAGGGCTGGCAGGCGTTGGCGCCGAATACCGAGCACGACCCGTTTCCCATCCATGGCAGCGCCTGGCAGCAGGCCTGGCACGTTGAGCATCACAGCGACCGGCGCGCACGGCTGACGCTGGACAGTGCCGTACCCTTCGCCTACCAGGCCACGCTGGATATACACCTGCATGAAGGCTGCCTGACCCTGGACCTGCATGTGACGCACCGGGATGATTCGGCCAACTGGTATGGGTTGGGCCTGCACCCTTACCTTCCGCGCTACCCCGATACCAAGCTGTCTGCGCCCGCGCGCAAGGTGTGGCTGGCCGAGGCTGGGCGCTTGCCGTCGTATCAGGCCACGGTGCCCGAGCCGTGGCGGTTCGAAGCACTGGGCCACCTGCCCGAGACGCTGGTCGACCACGCCTTCAGTGGCTGGCCGGGGCACTGTGTGATCGAACAGCCAGGGGCAGGCTACCGGCTGGCCTGTCGCGCCAGCGGGGCGGAGCACTTCTTGCTGTTCTGCCCGCCGGGGCAAGGCTTCTTCTGCTTCGAGCCGGTCAGCCACCCGGTCAACGCCCATCACCTGCCCGGCCGGCCTGGGCTGAGGCTGTTGCAACAGGGTGACACGATGAGCCTGGGGTTCAGCATGCAGTACCAAGCGTTGTAACGCGTTGTGGGCGCTACATGCTCACTCCAGTTGCTGGTCCCGCAGCGCCTGCGCCAGCATGTCGATGAAGGTTCTGACCTTGGCCGACCCGTACTTGCTCTCGCGGTGCAGTATGTGAATCGGCCAGGGTGCTTCCTCATACTCGGCCAGAATCACCTGCAACTGCCCGCTCGCCAGTTCATCAGCCACCTGGTATGACAATAAACGGGCAATCCCCAGGCCACCGCAGGCCGCAGCGATAGCCCCATCATTGCTGGTCACCGTCAGCCTCGGTTTCATGCGCACCAAAGTCGGCTCATCGGTCACGCCAAAGCGCCAGCCGGCTCGGGGGGACAGGTTGGTGGTACCGATCACCGCATGCCCGGCCAGGTCCGAGGGGTGCCTGGGCACACCGTGGCGCGCCAGGTAACCGGGCGCAGCGCACAACATGCGCCGGACCTGACCGACCCGCAAGGCCTTCAACCCGGAGTCGGGCAACGGGCCGATCCGCACGGCCACATCCATGCCTTCCTCGACCAGGTTCACCACGCGGTCGAGAAAGTAGGCGGCCACGTCGACTTGCGGATACTGCTGCAGGTAGCGAACGATGCTGGGCATGACGAACTTCTTGCCGAACAGGATCGGTGCAGTCACCGCCAGGTCGCCCTTGGGGGTGGCATTGATGCCGGCCGCCGCTTCGTTGGCCTCGTGAATGCTGGCCAGGATATGCCGGGTGTCCTCCAGGTAGCGGCCGCCTGCCTCGGTCAGGCGCACGCTGCGGGTGGTGCGCAGTAGCAGCTTGACCCCCAGCTGCTCCTCCAGGGCGCTGACGGCACGGGTGACGGCGGCCGGGGAGATGGCCAGGCGGCGGGCAGCAGCGGCGAAGCTTTCCAGCTCACCTACGGCGACGAATACCTTCATCAGGTGGATCTGGTCCATGCGAGCTCCTGGGGACATGAGGTGCCGGGATTATTGTTCATCTGGGTATTTTCTGCTGCCCGCGAAGAGGCGGGGCTGGTGTATCAGATGTCCAGCACCAGGGCCTGTACCCCCTCCTGCACCTGCGCCGGCACGGCACAACAGATCAACACCGACCCCGCCTCCGGTAGCTCTGCCGGTGGATTCGGGTAATGCACCTGGCCACTCACCAGTCTGGTCTTGCAGGTACCACACGAGCCACCCCGGCAACTGAAGTCCGGCGCCAGCCCGCGCGCCTCGGCCAGCTCCAGCAAGGTACCGCCGCCGGGTGCCCAGCGCGCCTCCTTGGCCGACGCCGCAAAGTACACCGGTACTGGCTCGCTGGCAGCGGGTGGCTGCTGCAAGGCGGGCTGGTCGGCGTGCGTGTGCCGGCGCAACGTCGACGGCCCAAACGCTTCTGCGTGAATCCGCGCATCCGGCACATGCACGCCGCGCAACCCTTCATACAAGTCCTGGGTAAAACTGCCCGGTCCGCACAGGTAGAACTCGTAGTCGTCCAGTGCCAGCGTCGCCTTGACCTGCCCGATGCCCAAGCGCCCGGCAAACTCGTAATCCCGCCCAAGCAGCGCATGGCTTTCCGGCTGGCTCAGGGCGCGATGAATGTGCAGCAAGCCCTCGGCCCGTTGCTGCAAACTCGCCAGCTCCTGCCTGAACGGCAGGTCGGCCAGGCTACGCGCCCCCTGGAACACGTGGATAGCCCGGGCCTGCCCATGGCTCAATTGCTCACGCAGCATGGCCAGCAACGGCGTAATGCCTACGCCGGCGCCAATCAGCACCAACGGCCGCGTGCTCTGTATGTCGAGCGTGAAACTGCCCATGGGTGGGCGAACATCAAGCACATCGCCTGGCGCGATACGCGCATGCAAGTGGCGGGAAACCGGGCCCTGGTCTTTGACGCTGATGCGCCAATAGCCGTCGGAAGGTGCGCTGGACAAGCTGTAGGTGCGGATAAGCGGCGCCTCACCGTCGCGCTTGACCTGCACCGGAACATGTTGCCCGGGTGCAAACACCACAGCACTATCGCTGGGCGGCTGGAGGTAGAACGAACGGATATCGCGGCTCTCCTGCTCTACCCGCAGCACCCGCCAGGCTTGCCATTGGCGCTGCTGCTGACGTTGCTGCAAACGCGCATCGGCCTCGGGCCAGGTGCCGGTCATCAGGCTGGTGGGGGCGTACTCCTTGAAGGCCCAGCGCAGGGAAACCGCAGCCGGCCGCCACACCACCTGGTCGACCTCCAGCGTCCACAGCCGCTCTGCACCTTCGAACGCCTGGATGGCCGGGCTTTCCAGCAGCACCTCGGCACGCCCGCACACCTGCAGCACGTTGCCGTTGCTGAAGTCGATGAACAACAAACCTGCCCTCGGGTTGACCAACAAGTTGCCCAAGGTGTTGAAGTGCAGGTTACCGGCGTAGTCGGGAATGGTCAGTGTATTGCCTTGGACCCTGACGAATCCTGGCCGACCGCCACGGTGGGACACATCCACCGAACGCTGGCCGTTGTCATGCTCGACATAGCTGGCGACGAAGAAGGTGTCGGCAGACTGGATCATACTGACGGTCGTGGCATCCAGGGCCGTCGCATCGATGCGCCCCTGGGCCGGTTCGGCGACGCGCGCGTAATCGCGCAACTGGATGTATTGCGGGCAGTTGCCGAACGACTGCTCTACCGTCACCTGCAATTGCCCTGCAACCGCCTTGCGAATCTGCCCGTTGAGGCGGTTGCGCCGGCGGGTGTGCAGTTCGATGCCCAGCAGGCCGATTGCCTGCCCGGCGACCAACCCAGGGGTCGCCGGGTCATCGGCCGCTAGCCTGGTGTCAATCGTCAACTGGCGTGGGTCGGGCGAACTGACGAAACCTTCCGGCCCTTCCAGCAGCGTCGCCCAGGGCCGCCCCTGAGCGTCTACGCTGGCCGCCACCATGAACGGCAACTGGTGGTAGAACGTGCGGTGCTGGTCGGGCATGTAGTCACGAATGACCTTTTGCCCGAACGCCTCCATGCGCTCTGCTACTCCGACCTTTTCCTGCAGGGTTTTCTCGCCCGCATGCCAAGGCGAGGGGCGGTGATCGGGGGACTGTTGCATGGTGGCGTTCCTCGCAGGGGATCAGACGCTGGTCTGCAGCCCGATGACAGTGCGGGGCATCGGTACGAAGCCCGGCAATGCCTCGATCCGCGCCAGCCAGCTACGTACGTTGGCATACGGCTCCAGCGACACGTTGCCCTCCGGTGCGTGGGCGATGTAGGAGTAGTTGGCGACGTCGGCGATGGTCGGCGTGTCGCCTGCCAGGAACGGCGACTTGGCCAGTTCGGCATCAATCACCTTGAGCAGGGTGTGCGCCCGGGTAATCACTTCGTCAGTGTTGAACGAAGCGCCGAACACGGTCACCAGGCGTGCAGCGGCCGGGCCAAAGGCCAGCGGGCCTGCAGCGACCGACAGCCAGCGTTGTACACGGGCGGCAGCGGCTGGCGCCTCGGGCAGCCAGGTGCCGTTGTCATATTTTTTGGCGAGGTAAACGAGGATTGCGTTGGAGTCTGCGATCACCGTGCCGTTGTCATCGATGACCGGTACCTGGCCGAACGGGTTGAGGGCCAGGAAGTCCGGCTGCTTGTGCGCACCTTTGGCCAGGTCCACGAACACCAGCTCGGTAGGCAGGTTGAGCAGCGAAAGCATCAGCTCGATGCGGTGGGCGTGGCCGGACTTGGGGAAGTTGTAGAGCTTGATCGGGTTCGACATGGGCTTGGCTCCTGGTCAGCACCGGATTGGGCTGATGGAGCACATGCTGCACTGATTCGGCTGGCAGCAGAATCAGTGCGCGGGGGAAACCATAATTTCGCCAGATGGAATAATTAACCGCCCCATGACAAAAAACAGTCTGCGTTTTTCGGGTACTTGCCGACGGATCCGCAGTGCGGCCCCGGCAAGTACCGCAGCAACCGAGCCCGTGTGCCTCAGTGCGGCTTGTTGAAGTAGCGGTACAAACCACGCGCAGCTTCGATCACCTTGGGCACACAAGCCTGGATATCCGCTTCGCTCATCTGGTCCAGCAGCTCGAAGTTATCCTCCAGCCCGTGCAAAGAGATGGCTTTGAGCAACTGGTCCTGCTCCGGCGGCAAAGCTTTCCAGTCGGCAATTTGGGTGGCGCGCATGTAGCCGAAGCACCATTCTTCCATCACGACCACGGTGCCCTGCTCGTCTTCTGTCTCCTCGAACAGCGGCTCGAACTGATCGATGTGTTCGCCCAACTGTTCAGCTACCTGGTCGGCATACCGCAACATCAATGCCACGTAGGCTTCTTCATGGGCCGGCTTCTTGAACTTGGGCACCTTGCCACCTGCCACTGCCGGCAGCCAGTGCTCAGGGGTGACCGTGGACGGCGAGCTAGCCAGCGCAGTGAAAAAGCCATTGAGCTCGGCCAGGTTGAGTACCGAGTAGTCGTTGCCGTAAGTGATCAGCAGGTCTTCGAGGCGGTGCAGTTCTTTTTCGCTGAGTGGCGGGAGCATCGGGCAGGGAATCCTTGCTAGCAAAAGTGTGTGCACCCTAGCACAGCAATGCTTGGAGGGTTGCCCGTGCAAGGCACAGCACGGGCAAATTTTCAGGTGGGCAGCCAACCCGGTAACTCATGCTGCCGGTCGGCGCCAATCAGCAGCCACAGCAAGATGCGGCACTTGCGCGGGCAGAGGTGCCCGGCCATGTGCACACCTTTTTTCTGCAAGTCGATCTCGGAGCCGGAAAAACCGTATGTTGCGCGGGCTGTAGCCCCCTCACCTGTACGAGTGGCGACAATGACTGGCAGGGTTGGCGTCATGTGCTCCAGAACATCAGACCAATTGCCGGAAACATGGCCGGCGCCGAACCCGGCGATGACCAGCCCGTCGTAGCGCAATGCGGGCAGAGCCTGCAGCAATACAGTGTCGGCGTCCAGGCACGCTTCCAGCAGGATGACGCGCTGGTCGGTACGCCCCGGCAGCGGGAGTACCTCCCGCCTGTCTGGGGGATGGCGGTACGTTGCAACACCTTCTACAACTTCCCCCACAGGACCGAAACCAGGCGAGTCGAATGCCGCTATCGCCAGGCTGGCTGTTTTGCGAACCTTTGTCGCACGATGGATCTGATCATTCATCACCACCAGCACACCACGCCCACCGCTGCCTCGTGCCAATGCAACCTGGGCCGCAGCCAGAAGGTTGGCCGGGCCATCGTTGCCCGGCTGGCTGGGCGAGCGCATTGCACCGGTCATCACCAAAGGCGCATCGAATGGCCAAAGCAGGTCAAGGAAATAGGCCGTTTCCTCAAGGCTGTCGGTGCCTTGGGTCAGTACCACGGCCCGGGCACCGCCCTCGACTTCGCAGCGAGCCCAGGCCAGCACTTCCAGCAACGCGTTGAAGCTGAGCGATGCACTGGGGACCAGGCTCAATGACGTTACAGTCAACTGCGCCATTTCGCGCAACTGCGGTACCTGAAGCAGTTGCTGCTCACAGTCCAGGGTGGGCGTTACGCCACACCCACCCGCTGTAGCCTGCATGCTGACCGTCCCGCCCAAACTGGCGATCGACAGCTTGGGCAGGTCCGAATGCTCAATCATCCTTCTCCCCCCACCAGTAACCCGATCAGCGGTACGATTCCCAACGTGCTGATCGCCATCGACACCACGTTGCCGATGTAGCCATGCACATAACCCGGCAACCGCTGCGTGATCGCCACTGCCAGCGGCGGAGCCACCAGGGCCCCCAGCACTGCACTGGCCACAATGACTTGCCAACTACCGCCATGCGTCAGCACGGCGGCCGGCACGATCGAGACAATCGGAATATAAGTCGGATACCACCCCCGGGCTTGCCACTGGCCGCGCCAGAATACGACCCCGACCAAGGATGCCAAGACCTGTCCGGCCAGTATGTGCAACGCCAACATTGAACCGTATGCAGGTGCTGCCGGGGCCAACAGGTAAGCCAGTAACAAACCCAGTAGGAGACCCAGACTGGCCAGCTCATTGCCAAAGAAGGGGGCTTCACTGAAATCGGCCAGTACACGCCGCAAAGTCCAGATCACACCGTAGGATGGCTGGCTGGCCACAGGCTTCACAACGTCGGGTTCGTGGCTCTGACGGACCCATGACGGGTAGCGCTTGCACAGCAGGAAAGCGGCGGCACTTGCCACGGCCATACCACCCACGTTGCCGATAACCACAGGCAACTGCAGGGGGTAGCACAGGTAGTTGACCAGCAGCAGACTCGCCGGGGTTACCAGTAATGCCCCCAGCAATGCGCCTGCTATCGCCACCCGCCAGCCCGCCCCATACAACAGCACCATGGCTGCCGGCAACGACACGAAGGCCACGAACGTTGGTTGCCAGCTACCACTGGCCAAGGTCCATCCCCACAAGGCATGGCTAAGTAAAAGGCCCATCAGCGAGCTGGTGAACACCCATGGCCACCGTCCGCTTCCATAGCAGATGGCAAAACCCTGCCAGCGGTACCCCCGAAGATGGGCCCAATGTGCCAGGCTGGCGCCTAGCAGCAAGCCCAGCGCAGGCAGCTCATGCTTGTAGAATGCGACCTCGCTGATATCGCCCACTATCCAGCGCAAACGACTCAGCGGTTGGTCCAGTGTCGCCGCCAGTTGCCCGTAGTCTGGCCACGGGCCTAACGCAAGACTGGCTGCCAGCAGCATTGCCAGGCAGGTGAAGATCAGCACGGGGGCGTGCTGCCGATTGGGCAGCAGTAATGGCTTCATGTGCGGATCCTCAGCGTGGCATAGGCGCATGCAGGCGGTAGCCAAGCGCAGCATCGTAGAGGTCGGTACGGCGATCACGCTGCAGGTCGTTGAGGCTGTTCCAGATCGGCGCTGAACGCGCGCTGCTGAGGTCGACATCGGCGTAGACAATGCTTTCCTCCTCCGCACTGGCCACAGCACCAATGGGCCAACCGTTGGTTCCGGCAATCAACGAACAACCGAGAAAGCGCCCTCCTCGCTCACTGCCGATACGGTTTGCGGCGGCGACGTAGACATTGTTCACATGCGCGGCTGTCATGGTCAGGTAAGACGCCATGCAACGCCCTGTTTCATCAAACAGTGGAGGCGGTGTCCACACCCAATTGTTCAAGCTGCATATGATGTCTGCCCCTTGCGCTGCCATGAGCCGTGGCACTTCAGGGAACCAGATGTCCCAGCAGATCAGCAGGCCGATACGGCCGATTGGCGTCTCGAATACAGGGAAGCCGAGGTCGCCAGGGGTGAACCAGAGTTTTTCCTGGTTCCACAGGTGGGCCTTGCGATAGTGGCCAAGCAGGCCGTCGGGGCCAAACAATACGGCGCTGTCGTAGAGCTTCAGGCCCTCACGCTCGGCGAATCCTGCTGCCAGGTACACCTGATATTCCCTGGCGAAATCAGCCCAGGCTTTCAGGCTGCGGCCCGCCTGCAACGTCTCGGCATGGGCATAGGCCTCGGCACGGGAGTGAAAGGTGTACCCGGTGTTGGCCAGCTCGGGCAGCACGATCAGATTGGCACCTTCACGCACCGCACGCCGGGCCAGTGCCAGGCCTCTGCTCAGGTTGCCATCGCAGTACTCTAGCCCGACTTGTGGGTCGTACTGGATGACAGCGACACGGACAGGGCTGACGGGGGGGCAATGTTCGGACATGGCGACTTCCTTTTTGTGGTTGTTTTGGAAGGTCGCCAGTAGAGCGGGGTTGGGTTTTGGAGGGACAGTCGGGCGATTCTCAAGCAGTTGAAGGATCTTGGAGAGGATTGAGTGGGAAACGCCCTAGGATAAAGAGCGGAAAGGAGTGATTGCCCACAGCCAGCTGACGCAGGAGCATAAGCTCCCAGCGCCTGCTGGCCCTATGAAGGGCTTGTGGATCTGTTTACACCGCCAGCGCGCGCTCACGCAGCTCGCTGTTGAGGATGCGGTCGTTTTCGCTGTAGTCGACCGGGCAGTCGATCACGTGCACGCCTGGGGTCTTGATGCAGTGCTCCAGCAGCGGCAGCAGGCCGTCGGCGCTTTCCACGCGGTGGCCATTGGCGCCGTAGGCTTCGGCATACTTGACGAAGTCCGGGTTGCCGTAGTCCAGGCCGAAATCGGTGAAGCCCATGTTGGCCTGCTTCCAGCGGATCATGCCGTAGCCATCGTCACGCAGGATCACCACGGTGATGTGCATGCCCAGACGCACGGCGGTCTCCAGCTCCTGGCTGTTCATCATGAAGCCGCCGTCACCGCACACCGAAATCACCGGACGATCCGGGTAGACCAGGTGTGCAGCCATGGCCGATGGCAAGCCGGCGCCCATGGTCGCCAGGGCGTTGTCCAGCAGCACGGTGTTCGGCTTGTGCGCCTTGTAGTTACGGGCGAACCAGATCTTGTAGATGCCGTTGTCCAGGGCCACGATGCCTTGGGACGGCAGCACGCGACGAATGTCGGCCACCAGGCGCTGTGGGTAGACCGGGAAGCGGTCGTCGTCGGCACCTTCGGCGATCTGTGCTTCGTTGGCTTCACGAATTGCCATGAGGCGGGTGAAGTCCCAGTGCGAAGTGTCGCCCAGGCCTTCAGCGATCTGCCACACGGCGTTGGCGATGTCACCGATCACTTCAACCTGCGGGAAGTACACGGCATCGACTTCGGCGGAACGGAAGTTGATATGGATGACTTCGGTGCCGCCACGCACCATGAAGAACGGCGGCTTCTCGATCACATCGTGGCCGATGTTGACGATCAGGTCCGCCGCTTCGATCGCACGGTGCACGAAATCGCCGGACGACAGCGCAGCGTTACCCAGGAAGCGTGGGTGGCGCTCATCGACCACACCTTTACCCAGCTGGGTAGTGATGAACGGGATGCCGGTCTTGTCGATCAGTTGCTTGAGGACCTTGGCGGTCATCTTGCGGTTGGCACCGGCGCCGATAACCAAAATCGGACTGCGGGCTTTGTGTAGCTTTTCAATCGCTGCTTCGATGGCCACGTGCTCGGCCAATGGGCGGCGGTGCAGGCTGCCCGGGATCGGCAGCGCGTCGGTCTGCTCGGCGGCGATGTCTTCCGGCAGTTCCAGGTGCACGGCACCCGGCTTTTCTTCTTCAGCCAGGCGGAAGGCTTCACGCATGCGCGAAGGGATGTTGTCGGCCGAAGCGAACTGGTGGGTGTACTTGGTGATGGGGTCCATCATGCCGCACACGTCGATGATCTGGAAGCGGCCCTGCTTGGACTTCTTGATCGGCTTCTGGCCGGTGATCATCATCATCGGCATGCCGCCCAGGTAGGCATAGGCGCTGGCCGTTACCAGGTTGGTGGCACCCGGGCCGAGGGTCGACAGGCTGACGCCGGTCTTGCCGGTCAGGCGGCCGTAGGTAGCCGCCATGAAGCCTGCAGACTGCTCGTGACGGGTCAGTACCAGTTTGATCTTCGACTTGCGCAGGGATTCGAGCAGGTCGAGGTTTTCCTCGCCAGGGATGCCGAATACATACTCGACACCTTCGTTTTCCAGGCATTGCACAACGACATCGGCGGCCTTGGCCATCTTGCTTGCTACCTCAAGTGATGGGACGGTGGAAGTCCAGAAATGCGCAGCACGGTGCGCTGGCATCGCCAGGTTGAGGGGCAGGGATGCCCCGGACCTAAGCCTTGACGAAGGGTAGCCGAGGGAAAGTCACGTTGTGAGGGCGGTAATATTGTCGCAGCCCGGGACAACGGCGTGAGAAAGACAAAACCCCTACCTGCATGTGCAGATAGGGGTTTTGCGAAATGAATCTTGACGATGACCTACTCTCACATGGGGAAACCCCACACTACCATCGGCGATGCATCGTTTCACTACTGAGTTCGGGATGGGATCAGGTGGTTCCAATGCTCTATGGTCGTCAAGAAATTCTGTAGCCAGAATGTCCAGTTGGACAGCCCAGCGAATCCGGATATGTGATGTTTGTGATGCCTTGCGAACTTTCGGTTCATGTCATCTTCACCACCGCAATCTGCGCTAGCAAATTGCTTGGGTGTTATATGGTCAAGCCTCACGGGCAATTAGTATTGGTTAGCTCAACGCCTCACAGCGCTTACACACCCAACCTATCAACGTCGTAGTCTTCGACGGCCCTTTAGGGGATTCAAGATCCCAGTGAGATCTCATCTTGAGGCAAGTTTCCCGCTTAGATGCTTTCAGCGGTTATCTCTTCCGAACATAGCTACCCGGCAATGCCACTGGCGTGACAACCGGAACACCAGAGGTTCGTCCACTCCGGTCCTCTCGTACTAGGAGCAGCCCCTCTCAAATCTCAAACGTCCACGGCAGATAGGGACCGAACTGTCTCACGACGTTCTAAACCCAGCTCGCGTACCACTTTAAATGGCGAACAGCCATACCCTTGGGACCGGCTTCAGCCCCAGGATGTGATGAGCCGACATCGAGGTGCCAAACACCGCCGTCGATATGAACTCTTGGGCGGTATCAGCCTGTTATCCCCGGAGTACCTTTTATCCGTTGAGCGATGGCCCTTCCATACAGAACCACCGGATCACTAAGACCTACTTTCGTACCTGCTCGACGTGTTTGTCTCGCAGTCAAGCGCGCTTTTGCCTTTATACTCTACGACCGATTTCCGACCGGTCTGAGCGCACCTTCGTACTCCTCCGTTACTCTTTGGGAGGAGACCGCCCCAGTCAAACTACCCACCATACACTGTCCTCGATCCGGATAACGGACCTGAGTTAGAACCTCAAAGTTGCCAGGGTGGTATTTCAAGGATGGCTCCATGAGAACTGGCGTCCCCACTTCAAAGCCTCCCACCTATCCTACACAAGCAAATTCAAAGTCCAGTGCAAAGCTATAGTAAAGGTTCACGGGGTCTTTCCGTCTAGCCGCGGATACACTGCATCTTCACAGCGATTTCAATTTCACTGAGTCTCGGGTGGAGACAGCGCCGCCATCGTTACGCCATTCGTGCAGGTCGGAACTTACCCGACAAGGAATTTCGCTACCTTAGGACCGTTATAGTTACGGCCGCCGTTTACCGGGGCTTCGATCAAGAGCTTCGCTTGCGCTAACCCCATCAATTAACCTTCCGGCACCGGGCAGGCGTCACACCCTATACGTCCACTTTCGTGTTTGCAGAGTGCTGTGTTTTTAATAAACAGTCGCAGCGGCCTGGTATCTTCGACCGGCATGAGCTTACGGAGCAAGTCCTTCACCCTCGCCGGCGCACCTTCTCCCGAAGTTACGGTGCCATTTTGCCTAGTTCCTTCACCCGAGTTCTCTCAAGCGCCTTGGTATTCTCTACCTAACCACCTGTGTCGGTTTGGGGTACGGTTCCCAGTTATCTGAAGCTTAGGAGCTTTTCTTGGAAGCATGGTATCAACCACTTCGTCGCCTAAAGGCAACTCGTCATCAGCTCTCGGCCTTGAAATCCCGGATTTGCCTAAGATTTCAGCCTACCACCTTAAACCTGGACAACCAACGCCAGGCTGGCCTAACCTTCTCCGTCCCTCCATCGCAATAACTGGAAGTACAGGAATATTAACCTGTTTTCCATCGACTACGCTTTTCAGCCTCGCCTTAGGGACCGACTAACCCTGCGTCGATTAACGTTGCGCAGGAAACCTTGGTCTTTCGGCGTGCGAGTTTTTCACTCGCATTGTCGTTACTCATGTCAGCATTCGCACTTCTGATACCTCCAGCAAGCTTCTCAACTCACCTTCACAGGCTTACAGAACGCTCCTCTACCGCATCACCAAAAGGTGATACCCGTAGCTTCGGTGCATGGTTTGAGCCCCGTTACATCTTCCGCGCAGGCCGACTCGACTAGTGAGCTATTACGCTTTCTTTAAAGGGTGGCTGCTTCTAAGCCAACCTCCTAGCTGTCTAAGCCTTCCCACATCGTTTCCCACTTAACCATGACTTTGGGACCTTAGCTGACGGTCTGGGTTGTTTCCCTTTTCACGACGGACGTTAGCACCCGCCGTGTGTCTCCCATGCTCGGCACTTGTAGGTATTCGGAGTTTGCATCGGTTTGGTAAGTCGGGATGACCCCCTAGCCGAAACAGTGCTCTACCCCCTACAGTGATACATGAGGCGCTACCTAAATAGCTTTCGAGGAGAACCAGCTATCTCCGAGCTTGATTAGCCTTTCACTCCGATCCACAGGTCATCCGCTAACTTTTCAACGGTAGTCGGTTCGGTCCTCCAGTCAGTGTTACCTAACCTTCAACCTGCCCATGGATAGATCGCCCGGTTTCGGGTCTATACCCAGCGACTAAACGCCCTATTAAGACTCGCTTTCGCTACGCCTCCCCTATTCGGTTAAGCTCGCCACTGAATATAAGTCGCTGACCCATTATACAAAAGGTACGCAGTCACCTAACAAAGTAGGCTCCCACTGCTTGTACGCATACGGTTTCAGGTTCTATTTCACTCCCCTCTCCGGGGTTCTTTTCGCCTTTCCCTCACGGTACTGGTTCACTATCGGTCAGTCAGTAGTATTTAGCCTTGGAGGATGGTCCCCCCATATTCAGACAAAGTTTCTCGTGCTCCGTCCTACTCGATTTCATTGATAAGAGATTTTCGTGTACGGGGCTATCACCCACTATGGCCGCACTTTCCAGAGCGTTCCACTAATCTCAAACCAACTTAAGGGCTGGTCCCCGTTCGCTCGCCACTACTAAGGGAATCTCGGTTGATTTCTTTTCCTCAGGGTACTTAGATGTTTCAGTTCCCCTGGTTCGCCTCTTGCACCTATGTATTCAGTACAAGATACTCAGCTTGTGCTGAGTGGGTTCCCCCATTCAGAGATCTCTGGATCACAGTCTGTTTGCCGACTCCCCAAAGCTTATCGCAGGCTACCACGTCTTTCATCGCCTCTGACTGCCAAGGCATCCACCGTATGCGCTTCTTCACTTGACCATATAACCCCAAGCAATCTGGTTATACTGTGAAGACGACATTCGCCGAAAATTCGCATTTCGCTCAGTTAAGAGCAGAACTCACAAATTTTACCTTAGCCTGATCACACACCAGTGAAAGTGCGTGTCAGTCTATATCTATCACATATCCGAATTTTTAAAGAACGATCTGACAAAAGTCAGAAATCAACATTCATCAACGAATGTTCATTTCTAATTTCTGAGCAGGAGCAACATCTACCGCAGAAAGTGGTGGAGCCAAGCGGGATCGAACCGCTGACCTCCTGCGTGCAAGGCAGGCGCTCTCCCAGCTGAGCTATGGCCCCGTATTCTACGGCTGAACCATGTAATGGTAGGCCTGGGCAGATTTGAACTGCAGAAGAGCCGTCCTCACCACTCTTTATCCAGAGGCATGGGGTGCTCAACATTCCAACCAAAAATGGTAGGTCTGGGCAGATTTGAACTGCCGACCTCACCCTTATCAGGGGTGCGCTCTAACCAACTGAGCTACAGACCTAATGGTATAACTTTGGGTCTTGATCGTCTTTTACAATGAATCAAGCAATTCGTGTGGGAGCTCATCAGTAGGCTGATGTCGTCGATTAAGGAGGTGATCCAGCCGCAGGTTCCCCTACGGCTACCTTGTTACGACTTCACCCCAGTCATGAATCACACCGTGGTAACCGTCCTCCCGAAGGTTAGACTAGCTACTTCTGGTGCAACCCACTCCCATGGTGTGACGGGCGGTGTGTACAAGGCCCGGGAACGTATTCACCGCGACATTCTGATTCGCGATTACTAGCGATTCCGACTTCACGCAGTCGAGTTGCAGACTGCGATCCGGACTACGATCGGTTTTGTGAGATTAGCTCCACCTCGCGGCTTGGCAACCCTCTGTACCGACCATTGTAGCACGTGTGTAGCCCAGGCCGTAAGGGCCATGATGACTTGACGTCATCCCCACCTTCCTCCGGTTTGTCACCGGCAGTCTCCTTAGAGTGCCCACCATAACGTGCTGGTAACTAAGGACAAGGGTTGCGCTCGTTACGGGACTTAACCCAACATCTCACGACACGAGCTGACGACAGCCATGCAGCACCTGTGTCAGAGTTCCCGAAGGCACCAATCCATCTCTGGAAAGTTCTCTGCATGTCAAGGCCTGGTAAGGTTCTTCGCGTTGCTTCGAATTAAACCACATGCTCCACCGCTTGTGCGGGCCCCCGTCAATTCATTTGAGTTTTAACCTTGCGGCCGTACTCCCCAGGCGGTCAACTTAATGCGTTAGCTGCGCCACTAAAATCTCAAGGATTCCAACGGCTAGTTGACATCGTTTACGGCGTGGACTACCAGGGTATCTAATCCTGTTTGCTCCCCACGCTTTCGCACCTCAGTGTCAGTATCAGTCCAGGTGGTCGCCTTCGCCACTGGTGTTCCTTCCTATATCTACGCATTTCACCGCTACACAGGAAATTCCACCACCCTCTACCGTACTCTAGCTTGCCAGTTTTGGATGCAGTTCCCAGGTTGAGCCCGGGGCTTTCACATCCAACTTAACAAACCACCTACGCGCGCTTTACGCCCAGTAATTCCGATTAACGCTTGCACCCTCTGTATTACCGCGGCTGCTGGCACAGAGTTAGCCGGTGCTTATTCTGTCGGTAACGTCAAAACAGCAAGGTATTAGCTTACTGCCCTTCCTCCCAACTTAAAGTGCTTTACAATCCGAAGACCTTCTTCACACACGCGGCATGGCTGGATCAGGCTTTCGCCCATTGTCCAATATTCCCCACTGCTGCCTCCCGTAGGAGTCTGGACCGTGTCTCAGTTCCAGTGTGACTGATCATCCTCTCAGACCAGTTACGGATCGTCGCCTTGGTGAGCCATTACCTCACCAACAAGCTAATCCGACCTAGGCTCATCTGATAGCGCAAGGCCCGAAGGTCCCCTGCTTTCTCCCGTAGGACGTATGCGGTATTAGCGTTCCTTTCGAAACGTTATCCCCCACTACCAGGCAGATTCCTAGGCATTACTCACCCGTCCGCCGCTGAATCAAGGAGCAAGCTCCCGTCATCCGCTCGACTTGCATGTGTTAGGCCTGCCGCCAGCGTTCAATCTGAGCCATGATCAAACTCTTCAGTTCAATACTGCTTGGGTTTTTAAGAAACCCTAAACTTGGCTCAGCAACCTCAAATGACTATGTGATTTCTCGCATGGTCACTTGTGATGCTGATAATCTTTTTGACTATCAGTCCGTACTCACAAGCACCCACACGAATTGCTTGATTCGATTTGTTAAAGAGCGGTTGGCTAAGAGTGTTTCGTCTCAACCGAGGCGCGCATTATACGCTTTCCTCATTTGCTGTCAAGCGTTTATTTTGAAGTTTTTTACCGCTGCTTTCTTTCGAAAGCCAACAACTTCAACAACTTACCGCTTGCCTCGAAGCGTTGATCGCTGCGAGGAGGCGAATAATACGCGCTTTGAATTCAGAGTCAACACCTTGTTCCAAAAACTTTTCTCAGCCGTTTCGCCTGCCCCCCGGCAACTAATGAAATCGCCACGAATCTGTAGAGAACCCCACCACGGAGCGAAGCGGCCATGAGTGTCGAGCAAAGCGAGAAAACCCCAGGGCTTTCGGCAGATGAAGAGCAGGAAGTCAGCCACAACCAGCCGCCACGAGCGGCAGTGCTGCACGAGACCATTCGCTACCAGGGCGATCAGGAACTGGAACGGACCCTCGCCGCCTTGTGGTGGTCGGCTGTCGCCGCCGGTTTGTCGATGGGCTTGTCCCTGATGGCCATGGGACTGTTCTATGCCCGCCTGCCAGAAGGTGAAAGCGCCCAGGTAGTCGCCAGCATCGGCTACAGCGCCGGCTTCCTTGCCGTGATCCTGGCCCGCCAGCAACTGTTTACCGAGAACACCCTGACTGCGGTGCTGCCGGTCATGACCAGCCCTACCCTTGCCAACTTCGGCCGCCTTCTGCGGCTTTGGGGCGTAGTGCTGCTAGGCAACCTGGCGGGTACCCTGCTGGTGGCCTGGGTGATGCTCGAGCTGCCGATCTTCGACAGCAAGACCGACATGGCGTTTCTGGAGATCGGCCGCAAGGTCATGAGCAACGACATCAGCCAGATGTTCGCCAAGGGCATCGTCTCGGGCTGGATGATCGCCACCATGGTATGGATGATCCCCTCGATGGAGAACGCCAAGATCTGGATCATCCTGATGATCACCTACCTGATGGCCATTGGCGACTTCACCCATATAGTAGTGGGCTCGGTCGAGGTGTCCTACCTGGTGTGGGCCGGCGAAGAAACCTGGCGCAGCTTCTGGCTGGAGTTCGCCTTGCCGACACTGGCCGGCAACATCATCGGCGGTAGTTTCATTTTCGCGCTCATCAGCCACGCTCAGGTGCGCAGTGACAGTGGCAAGGCACCCTCGCGGCTGTTGGAGCACGAGCGGGCGCAACGCCAGCGTGGCAAAGACGACACCAAGTGACACTAGCGCGCCGCAACGCTTCGCTCATTCTTCAGGCTGCGCTGACGCACCGGGCGGGGCTGCCACCAGTTCTGCCCGGCATGCGGCGAGTCCAGGCTCACCCGCTCGCCCATCAGCGGCGTACTGAGCCGTACCTGGGCCTGGTTTGCCAATGCCAGGATGCGCTCGAAGGGTTCCTGCCAGCCGTGGGTGGATAAGTCGAACGTGCCATTATGGATCGGCAGCATCCAGCGCCCGCGTAAATCCAGGTGGGCCTGTAGGCTCTGCTCTGGCTGCATGTGCACATCAGGCCAAGCGAGATTGTAGGCGCCGGTCTCGACCAGGGTCAGGTCAAACGGCCCAAAGCGCTCGCCAATCAGCTTGAACCCGTTGAAATAGCCCGTATCGCCACTGAAGAACACCCGTACGCCTTGGTCGATGATCACCCACGACGCCCACAAAGTGCGATTGCTGTCCAACAGCCCACGCCCGGAAAAGTGCTGGGCCGGGGTAGCAATAAAACGCACACCCTGCACTTCGCTTTCCTGCCACCAGTCCAGCTGACGCACCTTCGCTGGCGCAACGCCCCAACTGATCAGCAGCTCACCCACGCCAAGCGGGGCCAGGAAAACCCCGGTTCGCGAGGCCAGCTGGCGGATTGCCTGCTCGTCGAGGTGATCGAAATGGTCGTGCGACAACACCACCGCCGCCAGTGGCGGCAGCTGGTCAAGCCCCAGCGGGGGCGCATGGAACCGCTGCGGGCCGGCCCACTGCACCGGTGAGGCGCGTTCGGCGAATACCGGGTCGGTAATGAAGAAGCGCCCTCGCAACTTCAGCAATACCGTGGAATGGCCCAGCCGCCACAAACTGCGGTCTGGCGCATCGAGCACCTGCTGGCGGGTCATCGGTTGCAGGCTGACCGGCGTGGTTGGCCGGGTATTCGGCGGTTTGCGCAGGAACAGGTACTTCAGACCGATGCGCAGCTTCTTCAGCACGCCATCTTTCGGTAGCTGCGCCTGATTGTGAAAACGCCCATCACGCTGGGGCGCCGGGTCACCGGCAGCATTGGCCAAAGGAACCATCAGCAACACTCCTAGCAACAGGAAAGTCCGCATGTTACCCCACAGTGATCGCATCAACCGTGAATTGGCTTGTAAGGTCATTTTTCAGTGGGGCGACACTGTTCGACAATATTCATGCGATTTATGCGATAAACGGTACCCCGGCAGAAGAACATGACCATGATGCAAAACCGCAGCGGCAAAGGCCTTTCGTTCGTCAAGCGCATCTACCCGCCACGTGTGGTGGGCATGGGCATCGGCCTGTTCAGCGTCATGGCTGGCGTCGCCCCGCAATCCCCGCCCACCTGGGTGTGGGGCCTGATGCTGTTCAATGGCCTGTTGTGGCCCCACGTCGCCTACTTGTGGGCGAGCCGGTCGGCAACCCCGTACCGGGCCGAGCAACGCAACCTGTTGCTGGACTCGCTGCTGGGCGGTTTCTGGGCCGCCGCCATGCACTTCAACCCGCTGCCGACCGTGACCGTGCTGTCGATGATGACCATGAACAACGTGGCCGCCGGGGGCCGGCAATTGGTGCTCAAAGGGGCTGTTGCGCAACTGGCCGGGATTCTGGTCGGCACCCTGCTGCTCGCCCCAGGCCTGCAATTGAATGCCACTGCACTGCAGATATACGCCTGCCTGCCCATGCTGACGCTGTACCCCCTGGCCCTGGGCTGGGTGTGCTACCGGCTGGCAATCCAGCTGGGCGACCATAAACGCCGGCTCAGCGCCCTGAGCCTCACGGATAGCCTCACCGGGTTGCTCAACCACGGCGCCTGGAAAGACCTGTTGCTCGTTAAATACCAAAAATGCAAACAGCAAAAGGCACACGCGGTGATCGCCTTGATCGACATCGATCATTTCAAGACCATCAACGACACCTTTGGCCACGTGGTTGGCGACTGCGTACTGCGCCAGCTCAGCGCCGAGCTGCGCCGCAACCTGCGCGAGTGCGACCAGGCCGGGCGCTACGGTGGCGACGAATTCTGCGTGATCCTGCCGGGTACCAGCGAAGCTCAGGCCTGCCAGATCATGGAACGCCTGCGTGAGCAGGTTTCCGGGTATCGCAACGCGCAGCTCCCTCACCTGCGCATCAGCCTGAGTATTGGCCTGTCGCCTTTCAATGCCAGCCTGGAGTCACCGGAACATTGGCTGCAAGAGGCAGACAAGGCACTATACACTGCCAAGCACGCTGGCCGCGACCGGGTGAATTTTGCCGGTGGCGCAGCTACCGCACTGAAGCTGGCCTATCCTGATTGAACCTGCTGCCTCACTGCCTGGCAGGAGGTTTCCTGAAGGAGCCGCTCGCGCATGGCCAGGACTGCCAACCTCCCACCCGCCAGCCCTACCCCACGTTTCCAAGTGCGTAACCTGATCGCCGGCTTCAGCACCGTTTACGGTCTGGCTTGCCTGGTCATTCTCGGCGCGCTGTTCAACATCGCCGCAACCCTCGACCAGCAAGAGCGCGAACGCAGCGCCTTCCATGCCAATCAGGCGCTGGAGCAACGGTTACTGGCGTCGCGCCAATTCCTGTCCAGTTATGCCGTATGGGAAGACGCCCTGCAGCACTTGTCTGGCGAAGCCGACTGGCAGTGGGCCTATGATGAAAAGAACATAGGTGAATCGCTGTACAGCGCCAGCGGCTACGAAGGCGTGTTCGTCGTGGAAAACGGCCGCACCACCTATGCCCTGTTCAAAGGCCAGCCCAGCCCCGCAGGCGTAGGTACGTACATAGATGCCCCTATCCAGCCGATCATCGACCAGGCCCGAGCGGCGGCCATTACCCGCGAGCAGATCACCCGCTTTGTGCTGTTCAATGGCTGGCCGGCCGTGCTCACCGCCGCGGCCATACGGCCAGATCGCGATGTCACTGAAGGCGAAGTGAGACAGGCGCCGGTCTTGCTGTTCGTCGACCAGCTGACCGAGGCCAAACTGGCGCAGCTGGGTAAGCGTGCAGGCCTGGCCGGCATGCGCGTTGAGAAGGAAGACGCACAAGCCCACCACCACCTGCGCATCAACCTGGGCGACACCGGCTACCATCTGTCGTGGAACAGCGTGTTGCCTGGGCGCCAGCTGCTAGGGGCGGTATTGCCTGCCCTGCTCAGCGCCCTGCTGATCCTTGGGCTGGTCATGCTCTACCTGTGCCGCCATGCGTGGCGCAGCTCCCGGGCCATCGGCTTGACGCTTGCCCACCTGCAGCATAGCAACCTGGCGCTGGAGGCCAGCGAGCAACGTTTTCGCGCGGTGGCCGAGTCGGCATCGGACTGGATCTGGGAGACCGATCGGCACCACCGCCTGACCTACTTGTCGCAACGCTTTGCCAGCGTGACGGGCTACCCGGTCGAAGACTGGCTCGGCCAACCGCTCAACCAGTTGCTGGCCTGCGACACCACGCCCTTGTCGCCCTGGCTGGATGCCTTGGCCACCGCTGACCCACAGCAGTTGGCCAACCTGCGCTGCACCTACCGCGACCAGAATGGCCAGAACCGCTATTGTCGGATTTCCGCCCGCGCCATCTGGCACCAGGACACGGTCGTGGGTTTGCGCGGCACTGCCAGCGATATCACCGACGAAGTCGACGCCCATGCGCGTATTCAGCACCTGTCCTTGCACGACCCACTGACCGGCCTGGCCAACCGCAACAAACTGGCCCGGCACCTGGAACAGGCCCTGCTGCGCGGCACAGACTCACCGCCGTTGACCCTGTTGCTGCTTGACCTGGACAACTTCAAGCCGATCAACGACTCACTCGGCTATGCGGCTGGCGATGCGGTACTGCAGGAAGTGGCAGCCCGCCTGCGCGACACCACCCGCGACGGTGACCTGGTGGCGCGGTTGGGCGGGGACGAGTTCATCGTGGTACTTGGCGGCATGGACAACCGCCAGGAGATCGACCGTTTCTGCGCGCGCCTGATCGGCCTGCTGCAACAACCGATCATGTTCGACAGCCAACCCCTGCACATTGGCGCCAGCATCGGCATCGCCCAGACCCGCACCCAGGGCTTCGATGCCGGCGAGCTGATTCGCTGTGCCGACATCGCCCTGTACCAGGCCAAGGCAGACGGCAAGAACACCTGGCGCTACTTCGCCAGCGAAATGAACCAGCAGATCCAGTACCGGCGGCAACTGGAGAACGACCTGCGCCGCGCCCTGCGCAACCAGGAGTTCGAGTTGCACTATCAGCCGCGCTACCGCCTCAGCGACCTGCGCGTGGTCGCGGTCGAGGCGCTGATACGCTGGCAGCACCCCCAGGAAGGGCTGCTGGGGCCGGATACCTTCATCCCGCTGGCCGAACAGAGCGATATCATTGTCGCGCTGGGCCGCTGGGTGCTGCACGAGGCCTGCCGCACCGCCCTTGACTGGCCTGCAGAAATCCTGGTGTCGGTCAACCTGTCACCGGCGCAGTTCCTGCGCAGCGATGTGGTGCAAGACGTGCGGGAAATCCTGCTGGGCACGGCATTCCCGGCGCAACGCCTGGAACTGGAGATCACCGAGAATGTGATGCTCAACGACATCGAAGGCGCGCTGGGGACCATGCTGTCGCTCAAAGAACTGGGCGTGCGCCTGAACATGGACGACTTCGGTACCGGCTATTCATCGCTGGGTTACCTGCGAACGTATCCTTTCGACAGCCTCAAGATCGACAAGCGCTTCATCAGTGGCCTGAGCACCAACGGCGGCAGCGACCGTGCGGTGGTCCAGGCCATCATCAACCTGGGCAAGGCAATGGGGCTGACCGTGACGGCCGAGGGCGTGGAAACCGAACAGCAACTAGCCATGCTGCAAAAGGACCGCTGCCATGAAGTACAGGGCTATTACCTGAGCCGGCCACTGGATACCGCGGCCATGCGGGCGTTGTTGCAGCGCCCCCGGTAGGCGCGGGTCGAGCCGCCCCTGCACGGTTGCGCGGCAACGCCTCGATCAACCCAACGGGCGCGAGCGGGCCTCAGCCAGTAGGCTGCACACGCCGCTCGGCGATGATTTCCGGCAAGTCGCCGCGGCGCAGGTAGATGCGCAGCGGCTCTGCGATGTTCAAGCGGTCATCCACGTGCTGGTCCAGCAACAGTGCCAGGCGCTCCCGGCACAGGGCCATGCGCTGCCCCTGCTCGGGGCGCCAGACAAACTCGCTGCAGGGGGTGATGCTGGCGTCAGCGACATCCATACCGAACGCGTCTTCGGAAAAACGCACGATATGAACGCCGCGCTTGTCATGAAAGCCGACGAAGCCTTTGAGCTGGTCAGCTGCGTTGCAGATGTCCTGGGAAGTAATGGCCATGGCGTAACCTCGTGATGAAATCGGAAGATACGCACGCTGGGCAGCACAGGGTCGCCTCTGCCGGGCACCTCGCCAGTCCAAGCCTAATGCAAGCAGCCGTGCGTGCGCCATGACTCGGCTCAACTTCACGCCGTAGCATCGACCTCGCTGCGAAGCACCTCTGCCAGCCACTGCATGAACGCTTGCACCCGGCGGGGTACATGCCTTTGCCGCGCATACAGCAGTGACACGGGCATGGCCGGCGCCTGCCAGGCCGGCAGCAGTGCGACCAGTTCGCCGCGCTGCAGGTGTTCGGCCACCCCCACCGCCGGTACCTGTATCAGCCCCAGCCCGGCCAGGCAGGCTGCCGAGTAGGCTTCGGCATTATTGACCGTTACCGCCCCAGCCATGGGCTGGTACTGCACCTGCCCACCCTGCACGTATTCGAAGCCGGCACAGCGCCCCCCCAGGTTGCGCACGTAGTGCACCAATTGATGCCCTGCCAGGTCCTGCAGGGTACGGGGCACCCCATGGCGCGCCAAGTAAGCCGGGCTGGCACAGTTGCGCATGCTCAATTGCCCGACCGGCCTGGCCACGACATCCAGGTCATGCAAGGCGCCGATGCGCATCACGCAGTCGAAGCCCTCACGCAGCAAATCGACCTGCCGATCGGTGCAACTGAGCTCTACCTGCAAACGTGGAAAACGCTGCAGGAACCGGGGTAACGCGGGAATGATGACCCGCCGCGCCATCATCGTCGGCAGGTCGACACGCAGGCGCCCGGCCAGTTCGGCATCATCGGCGCTGAACAGGCTCTCGATCTCGTCCATACCTGACAGCAGGTCCTTGCTGCGTGTGTACAGCAAGGCACCATCCTGCGTGGCCCGCACCCGGCGGGTGGTGCGGTTGAACAGTTGCGTGCCCAGCAGGCGCTCCAGCGCCCTGACCTGTTCCGACACCGTCGAACGTGGCAAGCCCAGGCTCTCGGCGGCCAGGGTAAAGCTGTTCACTTCACTGACCCGCACAAAGGTCCGCAGCAACTCCAACTTGTTCACGCCCACCCTCGACTATCCGGTTGAGGCGAACAGTATTTCCATTTTTGCAGGATTTAACACCCGCCAGCCGACCAATAACCTGTGAGCACCCACCCATCACGAGGTTCTTACCATGACCCGCAAGATTGCCCTGATCACCGGCGCAAGCCGCGGCCTTGGCCGTAATACCGCCGAGCATCTGGCCGCCCGTGGCATCGACATCATTGGCACCTACAACAGCAAGGCCCAAGAAGCACAGGCCGTGGCGGCCACGCTGGAGCAGGCAGGTGTGAAGGCGACCATGCTGCAACTGGATGTGGGTGACGCCAGCAGCTTTGCCGGCTTTACCGAGCGGCTGGCGGCTGCCTTGCAGCAGCACCACGGTCGCCAGCGTTTCGACTTTCTGGTGAACAATGCCGGCATCGGGTTGAACGTGCCGTATACCGAAACCAGCGAGGCGCAGTTCGACCAACTGCTGAACATTCAGCTCAAAGGCCCGTTCTTCCTCACCCAGCGCCTGTTGCCACTGCTGGTCGATAACGGCCGGATCATCAACATTTCGACCGGGCTGGCACGGTTTGCCCTACCAGGGTACGCCGCCTATGCCGCCATGAAAGGCGCGATGGAAGTGCTGACCCGCTACCAGGCCAAGGAACTGGGCGCCCGCGGCATTCGCGTGAACATCCTGGCGCCGGGGGCCATCGAGACCGATTTTGGCGGGGGCGTAGTGCGGGACAACCCGCAGGTGAATGACTACATTGCTGGCAACACCGCGCTGGGACGGGCGGGTTTGCCGGATGACATCGGCGCGGCGATCGCCTTGTTGCTGGAAGACGGTAATGGCTGGATCACCGGGCAGCGCCTGGAGGTTTCGGGCGGCATGTTCCTGTAGTGGCGGGTGCCCGGGCCCCGGCTCACGGCTCATGTACTTGCACACTCGCAGTCATCCCCGCACTCAGGGTCACGCCGTCGGGCACCTGGTCCAGGCGGATTCTCACCGGTATCCGCTGGGCCAGGCGCACCCAATTGAAGGTCGGCTCAACCTCCGGCAGCAGCTGGCTGTCCGGGTTGCTGTTGCTGTCGGTGATGCCGCGGCTGATGCTTTCTACATGCCCCTGCATGGGTTCACCCGCGCCCATCAGCCAGACCTTTACCGGGTCACCCACGCGAATGCGCGGCAGCTTGGTTTCCTCGAAGTAGGCCTGGATATAGAACGTCGAATCGTCCACCAAGGCCATCACCGACTGGCCGGTGTTCACGTAGTTGCCTTCGGCCAGGCGCAGGTTGGTGATGTGCCCGCTGCGCGGCGCACGCACTTCACTGCGCGCCAGGTTGATCTTCGCCACCTGCAACTGCGCCTGGGCTTCCTGCAACTCGCCACGGGCGATGGCAGCATTGATCTGCGCGTTCTCCCGCAGCTCGGCACTGATCGCCTCGGGCCCCAGGGCGGTACGCCGGGCTGCTTCACTCTCGCGCAGGCGCAGCTGCTGGGCGCGGGTTTGCGTCACCGCACTGGCCTGGTCGAACGCGGCCTGAAAACGCTCGCGGTCGATGCTCATCAACAGCTCTCCCGCCTTGACCTGCTGGTTGTCATGCACCTTGAGCTGGCGCACCCAGCCGGAAACGTCAGGTGCAATCACCACCACATCGGCGCGCACACGGGCATCCCGGGTCCAGGGGGTAAGCATGTAGTACTGCCACAGTTGGTAACCGGCCAACACGGCCAGGGCCACCACACACAGGGTTACAAGAGTACGTACGGCCGCACGCATCGAAACACTCCTTTAAAAAGCTCCCAGCAGGCGTACCACCAGGAACAGCACACAAACGAAAACCGCCGCATCGAACAGCGCTTCATGCCAGATCCAGCGCGCCAACGGTGTGGCCTGCACCAGCAGGCGCAGCAGGCCGGTAAGCACCAGCGCCAGCAACACATAAAGCAGAAACGGGCTGAGCAGCACGCCCCCCACTTCCCATTCACGCAACCCCATGGGCTTCCTCCTGCCAGCGGCACCACTTGCCCCAGCTTTTCTGCAATTGCAGCACCGCGCCCTCGGCCAACCGCAGCGGGTCGCTCGCAGGCTGGCGGTGCAACGCAGCAATGAACCGTTCGCTGGCACTGTCCAGCTGTTGCCCGCGCCCGGCGGCAGGTCCTTTGGCCAGTACCGCCTCCACTTGCTGCAGGTACTCCCGCTCGGCACCGCCCAGTGGCGCCTGCGCGACCGCCAGGCACATGCGCAGGTGCACCAGTTCATCACCGATATCCAGCCCGTGCAGGCCATCGTCCCAGCGCTTGCGCTCACCCTCGGGCAACTCGCTGGCATGCCGCGCCAACTGCATCAGGCGGTCGGCCATGCGCCCGCCGAACCAGGTGTCGGCCCCGCGCAGGTCACGCCGGGTCAGGCGCACCAGGTCACTCTGGGTTGCAGCACGCAGGCGCCGCCCAAGCCAGGCCGGGTGACGGAACACCAACAAGCGAAACGCCATGACCGCTGCCGACACCCCTACCAGCATGGCCAAGGCACTGTTGAGCATGGTAGCCACGCTGAACTGCATGGCATTCACCGGCGACACCAGTACGATGAAGTGCAGGCAATAAGAGGTGGCAGTGGCGCCGGTACGCGGGTGGGCCATGCCCAGCGCGCCGAACAACAGCGGGACCCCCATGCCCAGGCAAAGCAGCGCGAAGCTGCTCCATTGCGGCAGCAGAATCTGCCCGACCAGGAACGCTGCCGGTATGGCCAGGCAGATCCCGCGCAGGAAACTCAAGCCAATCTGCGCGCCATTCTCGCGGCTGGCGAACAGGCTGCAGACCACACAGGTCAGCACCAGGCCGCCAGGCGCCGAGGGCCAGGCGGTGGCCAGCCAGAAAGCGCTCATCACCAGAAACGCCAGTGCGCTACGCGAACCGAACAGCAAGGCCAGCGACCAATCGCGGTGCACGGCCAGGCCTTGGCCGACATCCTTCGGCGCCGTGCCCGTTTCCACAGCCTCCAGCGCCTGGCCGGCGGCCATTGCGTAATCCAGCAGCAGGGCCATGCGCGCCAGGCAGTAATGCTCAACCGAACTTATATGCTCATCGTGCGCGGCATCCCAGACGCGCTGGCGCAGCAACAACAGGCTGGGCTGGTCGGGCTTGTCCAGCAGCGCCCGAACTTCAGACAACCAGGGGGCCAGGTGTTCCGCCTGCTGCTCATCCAGTTGCCGCCACTGCCGGCGCACCGACCGGGAAATACGCAATAGCACCATCAGCTTCTGGCTTAGCCCCCGAATGGCACGGGCACGCTGACGCCCGCGGTTGCCTTCGAACCAGGCATGCTCGCGCTGGCTGTCGATGGCAACGATGCGCCCCAGGCTCTCCAGCAAGCCCCTGCGTGCATCGTCCTCGCCACCCAGCATCGCACTGGCGGCCTGCAGGCCGTTCTGCCAGGCCTGACGCGCCTGGCCGCCAAGCTGCTGCTCGACCCGCATCGGCCAGAGCAAGGCACTGCTGGCCGTGGCGCAGAAAATACCCAGGCTGATCTCGGTGCAGCGGGCCACCGCCTGGTCGAACACCTGCAGCGGGTGGTCGATGGCCGGCAAGGTGATGATCGCTGCCGTGTAGCCGGCCAGCACGAAGGCATAGGCCCAGGCACTGCGCAACTGGGTAGAGGCGGCGGTGCACAAGGCCAGCCACAAGGCCAGGGCAATCAGAAACAGCCCCGGGGTCTGGGCGAACAGACCCAGCAGCACCACCGCCATGACCGTACCGACAAAGGTCCCGGCCAACCGCGCCAGGCCTTTCTGCACCACCATGCCAGACAGCGGCTGGGCAACGATAAACGCCGTCATCAATGCCCAGGACGGCTGCTCCAGGCCCCATCGCATTGCCAGCCACAACGCCAGGCCACCACCGAGCAGGGTTTTGATGGCGAACTTGATGGCGAGGGGGGTGGGGGCGAACAGGGCCTGAAGCGTGATGGGCACTGGGCGAACCTTGCGGGGAGGGTAGTAGTGAAAAGATAGACAATGGCGCAGAGAATAAAGTGAAAATGAATAATTAGCTAGCTACTCATCTTCATTGCAATCCAACTGCTGCGTCAGCGCACGCCACGCTGCGCGATAGCTGGCTTGAGCCCTGCGGCCCAGCAGGCAACACGCAAATGCCAGGCAAAAAAAATGGGCGACCGAAGTCGCCCTAAATGCCTTGCGTGCTCGTGTACCCGGAAGGTCAGCGCGGCTTGCGCTTGTTCGAGTCCTTCCAGATGAAAATGCCCAGACCGGCAAAGAAAGCAACCATCAGCCCGACCGTTACCACACCGGCGATAACCACATTGTCGAAGAACATGCTGGCCTCCCCATTCGTTTGCCGTTGTCCGATGGGAGAACGTTAACCAATGTCGGGCGAGGGAAAATTGATCAGGGTCAATGGTGCCCGGGCCCGGGCACACGAGGCAGGTGCAGGGTTGACCTGCGTCAAGTTTCAGCGCTTCTTCGGCTTGCCCTTGGGCTTATTTTTCTTGCCAGTGTTCAATGGCAGAGCCTGCTCGAATGCATTGCGCATCTCGTTCAGGCGCTTTTCCTTGAGGTCATGCACGCGCTTGGCGCGTTCAGCATCGAAATCGATAAGGTTGTCTTGGCTCATGGGTGGGCTCGACGATCAACGGAGACTTGCATGATGAAGCCCGACGCAGGCGCTGACCAGCCCCGTGTCAGACTTCGATGTCCACCAGCAGCCCTTGTCGGTTGGGCTCGTCCATCATGGGCACGACCGGGACAGTATTGTCGGCGTTGACCTCGTCGCCAGGCTCAGGGTTATAGCGCCCCGCCCCACGCTGCTGGCGCCGTTGCTGCTGGCGGCGCTGCTCATCACGCAACAGCAGTGCCTGCTCCTGCGGATCGCGCTGCTGCTTGAGGTCGATGGCAGTTTCGCCGGACGCAGGCTGCGCCGGTACCACCGGCTTGATGTCGGGGGTAGGTTTGACCGGGTCCTGTTGCGAGGTCACCGGGGCGGCACTGAGCGGTATGATCGGCGGCAACATGGGCGTTCTCCTATGCCCGCTGTATCGGCAGGCGCGGCATTACCTTGATCTCAGGCCCAGCCTTTACTCCACATCATCGTCAGGCTCGTCGTCACTGGGCGGGCTGGCTTCGCTCCAGGGGCGCTTGTAGACCTGCTGCCAGACCGCATCCATATGGTCACGCAACACTTGCGGGGCGTTCTTGAGCGAAGCGCTGTCGGTGCGCTCGCCCCCCACCGGGTCCTCGCCTGCGGGGCTGATCAGCGACTGCCCGGTAATGGTGTAGCTGGCCTGCCCTTCACGCATTTCGATGGCGATGTCGTGGGGGTCGATACCCCCGCCGCAAAAGGCATGACTGGCAACTGTCACTTCGGCCACGCCATCTTTGTTAAGGTCGCTGACGTCACTGACATCCGTATAGAAGTCGACATCCAGGTCCAGGCCGGGGCACGTGGTTTCCTGCTCGATCTGCCAGCGGGCCTTGAACGCATCGCTTTGCGCCGTGCGCCCGTACAAGGTGGCCTTGAGCACCACCTTGTCGACCTCCTGCTCGCTTTCCGGGTCGCTGGCCTGGCCATCGCTGCGGCTCAATACCAGCAGCCCTTCGCCATCGCGGTCGCGAAAATGCACGCTCTTGATCGGCGCCTGCACGCCCAGCACTTCAAGCTGATCGGTGGGAATGGGGGCCAAAGGCTCGAAGGTTTTCTGCTCGCAGGCACTGAGCAGCAACAGGCTGCCCACGGCCATGGAAGCGCTGATCCAGCTGTGCTTGGCAGACATGTTGGTGCGTGGCCCTCGTCGGCGGTGCGGTACAGAGCGGTGAAACGGCTAGACTGATGGCTTTCGGCACCATTAGGTGCGCTCGGCACTTTGGTCTCACCGGCCGATCCGTTAACATAATCGGCTTTTTCATCGCGGGAGTTCAGGCAGTATGGCGCAGCAGTATCAACCGGGGCAACGCTGGATCAGCGACAGCGAAGCAGAGCTCGGCCTGGGTACCATCCTGGCGCAGGATGGCCGCCTGTTGACCGTGCTCTACCCGGCCACTGGCGACACGCGCCAGTATTCCCTGCGCAATGCGCCGCTGACTCGCGTGCGCTTCGCGCCAGGTGACCAGATCACCCACTTCGAAGGCTGGAAGCTGACCGTACGCGAGGTCGAGGACATCGACGGGCTGATGGTCTACCACGGCCTCGACGGGCAGAACCAGCCGCGCACCTTGCCGGAAACCCAGCTGTCGAACTTCATTCAGTTCCGCCTGGCCAGCGACCGCCTGTTCGCCGGGCAGATCGACCCTTTGGCGTGGTTCAGCCTGCGCTACAACACACTGCAGCACACCAGCAAGCAGATGCAGTCGGCGCTGTGGGGGCTGGGCGGTTGCCGCGCTCAGCCAATCGCTCACCAGTTGCACATTGCCCGCGAAGTCGCCGACCGCAGCGCGCCGCGGGTACTGCTGGCCGACGAAGTGGGCCTGGGCAAGACCATCGAGGCTGGCCTGGTCATTCACCGTCAGTTGCTGACGGGCCGGGCCAGCCGAGTACTGATCCTGGTGCCGGAGAACCTTCAGCACCAGTGGCTGGTAGAAATGCGCCGGCGCTTCAACTTGCAGGTGGCCCTGTTCGACGCCGAACGCTTCATCGAAAGCGACGCCAGCAACCCGTTCGATGACGCCCAGTTGGCACTGGTGGCCCTGGAGTGGCTGGTAGAGGACGAGAAGGCCCAGGATGCGCTGTTTGCCGCCGGCTGGGACCTGATGGTTGTCGATGAGGCTCACCACCTGGTCTGGCACGAGGACCAGGTCAGCGCCGAATACGCCCTGGTCGAGCAACTGGCCCAGGTGATTCCTGGCGTACTGCTGCTTACCGCTACCCCTGAACAGCTTGGCCAGGACAGCCACTTCGCTCGCCTGCGCCTGCTCGACCCCAACCGTTTCCACGACCTGGCCGCCTTCCGCGCCGAAAGCGATCACTACCGCCCGGTCGCCGAAGCGGTGCAAGAGCTGCTCGACGAAGGCCGCCTGTCGCCGAAGGCACACGCCACCATCCAGGGCTTCCTGGGGGCTGAGGGCGAAGCGCTGCTGGCCGCGGTCAGCGATGGCGATACCCAGGCCAGCGCGCGGCTGATCCGTGAGCTGCTCGACCGCCACGGCACCGGCCGAGTGCTGTTCCGTAACACCCGCGCGGCGGTCCAAGGCTTCCCGGAGCGCCAACTGCACCCTTACCCGGTGGCCATGCCCGAGCAATACCGCGAGCTGCCGCCAGGCGAGAAAGCCGAGCTGTACCCGGAGGTCGCCTTCCAGGCACAGGGTGACAGCACCGACGACGAGCGCTGGTGGCGTTTCGACCCAAGGGTCGACTGGTTGATCGACACCCTGAAAATGCTCAAGCGCACCAAGGTGCTGGTCATCTGTGCCCACGCCGAAACCGCCATGGACCTGGAAGACGCCCTGCGCGTGCGCTCCGGCATTCCGGCCTCGGTGTTCCATGAGGGCATGAGCATTCTGGAGCGCGACCGGGCAGCCGCCTACTTTGCCGATGAAGAGTTCGGCGCCCAGGTGCTGATCTGCTCCGAGATCGGCAGCGAAGGCCGCAACTTCCAGTTTTCGCACCACCTGGTGATGTTCGACCTGCCGGCCCACCCGGACCTGCTGGAACAACGTATCGGCCGTCTGGACCGTATCGGCCAGAAGCACACCATCCAGTTGCATGTTCCCTACCTGCAGGGCAGCCCGCAGGAACGCCTGTTCCAGTGGTACCACGAAGCGCTCAACGCGTTCCTCAACACCTGCCCGACCGGCAACGCCCTGCAGCACCAGTTCGGCCCACGCCTGCTGCCGCTGCTCGAAGGCGGCGACAGCAAGGCCTGGGACAGCCTGGTCGCCGACGCCCGTCACGAACGCGAGCGCCTGGAAGCCGAACTGCACACCGGCCGCGATCGCTTGCTGGAGCTGAACTCGGGCGGCGCGGGTGAAGGCGAGGCGCTGGTTGAAGCCATCCTCGAGCAGGACGACCAGTTCGCCCTGCCGATCTACATGGAAACGCTGTTCGACGCCTTTGGCATCGACAGCGAAGACCACTCCGAGAACGCCCTCATCCTCAAGCCGAGCGAAAAAATGCTCGACGCCAGCTTCCCGCTGGGCGACGACGAAGGTGTGACCATTACCTACGACCGCGCCCAGGCGCTGTCGCGCGAAGACATGCAGTTCCTGACCTGGGAACACCCGATGGTGCAAGGCGGCATGGACCTGGTGCTGTCCGGCTCCATGGGCAATACGGCCGTCGCCCTGATCAAGAACAAGGCGCTCAAGCCCGGTACCGTGCTGCTCGAGCTGCTGTTCGTCAGCGAGGTGGTGGCACCGCGAAGCCTGCAACTGGGGCGTTACCTGCCCCCTGCGGCACTGCGCTGCCTGCTCGATGCCAACGGCAACGACCTGGCCTCGCGCGTGGCCTTCGAAACGCTCAACGACCAGCTTGAAAGCGTGCCACGGGCCAGCGCCAACAAGTTTGTCCAGGCGCAGCGTGACGTGTTGGCCAAGCGCATCAGCGGTGGCGAAGAGAAGATCCTGCCGACCCACGTCGAGCGTGTGGCCGAAGCCCAACGCCGCCTGGCAGCGGAGGCCGACGAAGAACTGGCGCGCCTGCTCGCCTTGCAAGCGGTGAACCCAAGCGTGCGTGACAGCGAAATCGACGCCCTGCGCAAGCAGCGCGAAGAGGGCCTGGCAATGCTGGAAAAAGCTGCCCTGCGCCTGGAAGCCATTCGTGTACTAGTCGCCGGCTGACGCCATACCAGCACCCCTCCCCCTGGGCAGCGCAGGTGCCCGCGAAAACCGGCGTAGCCGGGGCCTGGCATCGTGCCAGGCACATCGCGGGCACGCTGCCCTTGGGCGGGTGCCATATTTCCGACAGCGATTAGGTTGATAACCAAATCGTAGAAATCAATGTGCCATTATCCAGGAAGGCTTAAACACTTGTTCCTATACTGCCTCTGGGCAGTCTGCACAGGGTTGTAGCGCAGACGAGTGAAAACTCGATCGAGAGGCATTCCATGGAGTGGCTGGGCCTGCAACTGTTCGCCGACCTGCCGGCAACCGGACGTATCCTGCTCGATTGTCGGCATGAGCCGCTGCTGGTTCTACTCGCCTACGTAGTAGCCTGCGCAGCCTGTTTCGCCACCCTCGACATGGCCGAGCGCCAGTCCCACAGCGAAGACCCTACCGCCCACCGGCAATGGAACGTACTTGGCGCCTGCTGCCTGGCCGGCGGCATCTGGGCCATGCATTTCATCAGCATGCTGGCCTTTAAGGCATCCGTCGAAGTGCACTACGACCTGCCGCTGACCATCCTTTCCCTGCTCATTGCCCTGGCGGTTGCATGGCTGGCCATGCGCAGCCTCGATCGCAAGGACATGCGCACGCCACACATCGTACAAAGCGCGGTACTGATCGGCATGGGTATCGTCCTCATGCACTTTGTCGGCATGGCCGCGATGCAAACCGGCGCCCGGCAGTACTACCAGACCGGCCCGCTGCTGGGTGCTGCCATCATCGCCCCGCTCACCAGCCTGCTGGCATTGCACCTGGCGCGTAACTTTCGCAATGGCAGCGGCACCCTGTACCAGGCCGCGAAGTACGGCGCCAGCCTGCTGATCGCCGCGGGCATGGTGGCTTCCCATTTCACGGCGATGTCGGCGATGACCCTGGTCATCCCCAGCGATACCGCACTGCGCTTGCCGTCTGGGGATAACAGCCTGCAACTGGCGCTGGGCATCGGTTTCATCACCTTGCTGATCAGTGGTGCCAGCATCAGTGCGGCCCTGGCCGACAAGAAGCTGCAAAGCAAGGAACATGACCTGCGCCGGGTCAGCGTGCTGCTCAGCGAACTGGACCAGGCCCGCGCGTCACTGCAGCAGGCAGCGCACTACGATGCACTGACCAACCTGGTCAACCGCCGTGGTTTCAACCAACTGTTCGCCGAACGCCTGGCCGAGCACCTGGCCAGCGAAAGCCGCCTGGCGGTGATGTTCCTGGATATCGACCATTTCAAACGCATCAATGACAGCCTTGGCCACCACGCTGGCGATGAATTGCTCAAGGTCATTGCCAACCATATCAAGGCCGCGACCCGCAGCCAGGACCTGGTGGCACGCTTTGGTGGCGATGAGTTCTGCGTGGTCACCAGCCTCAACAGCCGCGACGAAGCCCGCCACCTGGCCCAGCGCATCATGCAACGCATGAAAGACCCCATCGAGCTTTGTGGAAGGCGCATGGTGATGACCACCAGTATTGGGGTGAGTATCTTTCCGGATGATGGCAGCAGCGCCGAAGAGCTGCTCAAGCATGCGGACCTGGCCCTTTACCAGTCCAAGGACAACGGCCGCAACAGCCTGAATTTTTTCAATGACAGTCTCAAAGCACGCGCCTCGATTGCCCTGCAACTGGAAGAAGAGTTGCGACTGGCGCTGCTGGAAGAGCGCGGCCTGTGCGTGCATTACCAGCCGATCTTCGACCAGCGCACTGGGCGGGTGGCCAAGCTGGAAGCCCTGGTACGCTGGCAGCACCCCCAACATGGGCTGCTCGGGCCTGACCGGTTCATCGGCATAGCCGAAACCAACGGCCTGATCGTCGACCTCGACTTGTGGGTGTTGCGGCACGCCTGCGCCGACCTGGCACTGCTGCAGCGCGGCGGCCACGGCGACCTCAAGGTCACGGTCAACTGCTCGGCGGTGACCCTCAGCCATGACGAACTGCCCAACGAGGTGGAGAAGGCCTTGTTCCACGCCGGGGTTTCAGCGCAACAGCTGGAGCTGGAAGTGACCGAAAACGCCTTGATGGGGGATATCCAGCGCACGGTCAACCTGCTGAAACGGGTCCGCGCCCTGGGCGTCGCCCTGTCGATCGACGACTTCGGCACCGGCTACTCGTCCTTGGCCTACCTCAAGCACCTGCCCCTGGATGTGCTGAAGATCGACCGCACCTTCCTGCAAGGCGTGCCGGCCAGCCAGAAAGACCGTGAAATTGTCCAGGCAATCATCGTGATGGCGCATACCCTGCACTTGCAAGTGGTCAGCGAAGGCGTGGAAACCGAAGAACAGCGAGCGTTTCTCGCAGACCACGCCTGCGACTACCTGCAAGGCTTTCTGCTCGGGCGGCCAATGCCGTGGGCCGAACTGCAACCCATGCTGGGCCGGCTGCAGCGCACGCGCACGGTGTTTACCCCTTGCTGCGATACAGCGTTACCAGGGTCGCCGGATCTTTATGCAGGTACCCCTGGCTACCGTGCAGGCGCATCAGTTGCGCGGCGAGGCCACTGAGCGGTGTTGCCGAACCTTGCTCGCGCGAGAACTTGACCGCGCCGTCCAGGTCCTTGAGCAAGGTGCGCACGTGCCATTTGACCGGCTCGAAGCGGCTCTCGGCCATTTGCGGTGCCAGGATCTGCAACGGCCTGGAATCGGCAAAACCACCGGCCAGCGCCTCGGCCAGCAGCGTGGCGTCCACCCCGGCCTGCTCGGCCAGGGCCACCACTTCGGCAATCACCAGCGCATTGCAGGCGACGATCATCTGGTTGCACGCCTTGGTCACCTGGCCTGCGCCCACCGCCCCCATGTGCGTGACACGCTGGCCCAGCACCTCAAGTACCGGCTGAGCGCGCTGCAGGTCCGCCGCTTCGCCACCGACCATGATCGCCAGCGTGCCAGTTTCGGCACCGGCGGTGCCGCCTGACACCGGCGCATCGAGCCAGGCCATGCCGCACAGCGCTGCCAGCTCGGCCGCCATTTCTCGGGTGGCAGTAGGCTCCAGGCTCGAGAAGTCGATCAGCAACTGGCCACCACGGCCACCCTCGGCAACGCCTTGCTCGCCAAACACCACCTCACGCACCACCGCCGTGTCGGCCAGGCACAACAACACCATGTCGCTGTCGCGGCACAGTTCGGCCGGGCTGCCAGCCAGGCGGGCACCGGCGGCGACCAGCGCGGCGCACTTGTCCGGGCTACGGTTCCAGACCGTCAGCGGATAGCCCGCAGCCAGCAACCGGCGGCACATGGGCAAGCCCATCAGGCCAATGCCGGCAAAACCAAGCGAAGGTAGTGCAGTGTTCATCAATGACTCCCGTCAGATTCGATATCGAGCTGGTTTGCGGGGCAACCTCATTACGCATCCCGTAAACTGTTACCGCCACGCCGAATTGTTACTTACCTCTACCCGCCCTGAGCAGCGGCGAGCACCAAAACGAGGCCGGTGCGCATTTTTACGCACCAAAAAAGATCACGCCTGGTCAGCACCCTTCGCCTGGATCACGATGAACGGTGACACCACCACCGCCCATATATCTGGATCGCGGGTTTGCAGGTCCAGCGCCTGCTCTGCCGAGACAGGCCCCACAGTGCCATCACTACGCCATTTGGCGAAGATTTCACTGCGGTTCTCGGCCATTGCCTCAGCCACAGCGATCAGATCCAGGCTGGGGTCGACCCAAATCAGGTCACCCTTTGCCCAGAAACGCTCCAGCGCTTTCCACTCGATGATTGCAGTCTCGCCAAGCAATTTGGCATAGAGGGTGCTTGTTTGATCGGTCATGGGTGGTATCCGCAAAAATCGCCAATAAAAAGGCCGGCATTTTTGCAGAAAAACCCGGTTTCAAATATGTAATTTGGTCGATTAGCCCCGAACTTGTGGGCTGAAAGCGCAGATACAGGCAGTTTGATGGCGCCTTTCTGTATCTTTCTTTCGATCAAGCGACAACCCAGGAAGCAGGCACTTTTTGACCGCTTTTCAAGCGATCCGACAGCGCTCTACACTGTACCGGTACAGTTCCGGGACATGTTCCGGGGGAAAGGTGGGCTTGCGCGTTGGCATGGCCACGCCGCAAATCCCGCCCGGTCTGTAGCCCTGGCCGCCAGGACTATAAGAATTACAACAGAATGAGTGGAGCACTATGATCAAGATTTCCAAGCTGTTCGCCGCGATGGTACTGGCCGGGGTAGCCAGCCATTCGTTTGCCGCCGATACCATCAAGATCGGCATCGCCGGCCCCAAAACCGGCCCTGTGACCCAGTACGGCGACATGCAGTTCATCGGCGCCAAGCAAGCCATCAAGGATATCAACGCCGCTGGCGGCGTCGATGGCAAAATGCTTGAGGCCAAGGAATACGACGACGCTTGCGACCCCAAACAGGCCGTGGCAGTCGCCAACAAGGTGGTCAACGACGGCGTCAAGTTCGTCATCGGCCACCTGTGCTCCAGCTCCACCCAGCCGGCATCGGACATCTACGAAGACGAAGGCGTGATCATGATCACCCCGGCCGCCACTTCGCCGGAAATCACTGCCCGTGGCTACAAGCTGATCTTCCGCACCATCGGCCTGGACAGCGCCCAAGGCCCGGCGGCCGGCAACTACATCGCCGATTTCGTCAAACCGAAAGTGGTAGCGGTACTGCACGACAAGCAGCAGTACGGTGAAGGCATCGCCACCGCGGTCAAGCAGACCCTGGAGAAAAAAGGCACCAAGGTCGCCGTGTTCGAGGGCCTCAACGCGGGTGACAAGGACTTCTCCTCGATCATCCAGAAGCTCAAGCAGAACAACGTCGACTTCGTCTACTACGGTGGCTACCACCCAGAGCTGGGCCTGATCCTGCGCCAGGCTCAGGAAAAAGGCCTGAAAGCCAAGTTCATGGGCCCGGAAGGCGTGGGCAACGACTCCATCTCGCAGATCGCCCAGAACGCCTCCGAAGGCCTGCTGGTCACCCTGCCGAAGTCGTTCGACGCCGACCCTGCGAACAAGAAGATCGTCGACGCCATCAAGGCTGACGGCAAGGACCCAAGCGGCCCGTTCGTATTCCCTGCCTACTCGGCTGTGGAACTGATCGCCCAAGGCATCAAGGCCGCCAAGTCCGAAGATACCGACAAGGTGGCCGAGGCCATCCACGCCGGCACCTTCAAAACCCCGACCGGCGAGCTGTCCTACGACGCCAAAGGCGACCTGAAAGACTTCAAGTTCGTGGTCTACGAATGGCACTTCGGCAAGCCGAAGACCGAAGTCTCCCCTCAGTAACTGCGTGACTAATAGCTGACCTAGAAGCCCACTGTGCGAGCAGTGGGCTTTGTTTTACGAGGTTCATGGGCCTGGCCCCCGCGATCCGGGGGCGGGCTCACCTGAAAATCTTAAAACCGTCACCCGCGGTTTCCTGGCCTTACCCTCGCCAGCGAAATGCAAATCAGGTTTTTAGGAGCGCTGTAATGCCTGAGATCTACCATTTCTTCCAACAACTGGTTAATGGATTGACCATCGGCAGCACCTATGCCTTGATCGCCATCGGTTACACGATGGTGTACGGCATCATCGGCATGATCAACTTCGCCCACGGCGAGGTGTACATGATCGGTTCGTATGTGGCCTTCATCGCCCTGGCGGGCCTGGCCATGATGGGCATCCACTCGCTGCCCATCCTGATGACCGTTGCCTTCGTCGCGACGATCTTCGTCACCAGTGCCTACGGTTACAGCATCGAACGGGTTGCCTACCGCCCCCTGCGCAACAGCAACCGCCTGATCCCGCTGATTTCCGCCATCGGTATGTCGATCTTCCTGCAGAACACGGTCTTGCTGTCGCAAGATTCCAAGGACAAGTCCATCCCCAACCTGATCCCCGGCAGCTTCTCGTTCGGGCCAGGTGGCGCGGAGGAGGTACTGATCAGCTACATGCAGATCCTGGTGTTCGTGGTCACCCTGGTGGCCATGACCCTGCTCACACTGTTCATCTCCCGTTCCCGCCTGGGTCGCGCCTGCCGCGCCTGCGCCGAGGACATCAAGATGGCCAACCTGCTGGGCATCAACACCAACAACATCATCGCCCTCACCTTCGTCATCGGTGCCGCCCTGGCAGCCGTGGCGGCCGTGCTGCTGAGCATGCAGTACGGGGTGATCAACCCCAACGCCGGTTTCCTGGTGGGCCTGAAGGCCTTCACGGCGGCGGTACTGGGTGGCATCGGCAGCATCCCGGGCGCCATGCTCGGCGGGCTGGTGCTGGGCGTGGCCGAAGCGTTCGGCGCCGATATCTTCGGTGACCAGTACAAGGACGTCGTGGCATTCGGCTTGTTGGTTCTTGTCCTGCTATTCCGGCCGACCGGCATCCTGGGCCGCCCGGAGGTTGAAAAAGTATGAACAGAAATCTCAAACAGGCGTTCTTCAGCGCCTTGCTGGTCTGGGCCGTGGCCTTCCCGGTGCTGGGCCTGAAACTGAGCATCGACGGCATCAGCCTGGTGGTGCACAGCCAAGGCACGTTCACCATCAGCATCATTGCCGTGTGTTCGCTACTGATGTTCCTGCGGGTACTGTTCGACCGGCAGTGGAGTGCGGTGATGGGCCGCCGCTCGGACCGCAAACTGATCCCACCGGCAGTCAGCAACTACCTGACCCTGCCGAAAACCCAGCGCTACGTGATCATGGGCCTGATCGTCGCCGCATTGGTGTGGCCGTTCTTCGGTTCACGCGGCGCGGTCGACATTGCCACGCTGATCCTGATCTACGTGTTGCTAGGCCTGGGCCTGAACATCGTGGTTGGCCTGGCGGGCCTGCTCGACCTGGGTTACGTGGGTTTCTACGCCGTCGGCGCCTACAGCTACGCCATGCTGTCGCATTACCTGGGGTGGAGCTTCTGGGTATGCCTGCCGATCGCCGGCCTGATGGCCGCCACCTTCGGCTTCCTGCTCGGCTTCCCGGTGCTGCGCCTGCGCGGCGACTACCTGGCGATCGTGACGCTCGGCTTCGGCGAGATCATCCGCCTGTTCCTGCGTAACCTCACCGACTGGACCGGCGGCCCCAACGGCATCAGCAACATCCCCAAGCCGGAGTTCTTCGGCCTGACCTTCGAACGCCGTGCCGCCGAGGGCATGCAGACCTTCCATGAGTTCTTCGGTTTGCCGTACAACTCGATCAACAAGGTCATCTTCCTCTACCTGGTGGCCCTGCTGCTGGCCCTGCTCGCACTGTTCGTCATCAACCGCCTGCTGCGCATGCCGATCGGCCGCGCCTGGGAAGCCCTGCGCGAAGACGAGATCGCCTGCCGTGCACTGGGCCTCAACCCGACGGTGATCAAGCTTTCGGCGTTCACCCTGGGTGCCTGCTTCGCCGGTTTCGCCGGCAGCTTCTTCGCTGCGCGCCAAGGCCTGGTCACGCCCGAGTCGTTCACCTTCATCGAGTCGGCGATCATCCTCGCCATCGTCGTGCTCGGCGGCATGGGCTCACAACTGGGCGTGATCCTCGCGGCCATCGTGATGATCCTGCTGCCAGAGCTGATGCGAGAGTTCAGCGAATACCGGATGCTGATGTTCGGTGCGCTGATGGTATTGATGATGATCTGGCGTCCGCAAGGCCTGCTGCCTATGCAACGTCCACACATGGAGCTGCGTCGATGAGCCGCGAAATTCTGCAAGTCAGCGGCCTGAGCATGCGCTTCGGCGGCTTGTTGGCGGTCAACGGCGTGGGCCTGACCGTCAAGGAAAAACAGGTGGTGGCACTGATCGGGCCGAACGGCGCCGGCAAGACCACGGTGTTCAACTGCCTGACCGGCTTCTACAAGCCCAGCGGCGGTACCATCCTGCTCGATGGCCAGCCCATCCAGGGCCTGGCCGGGCACCAGATCGCCCGTAAAGGCGTGGTGCGCACCTTCCAGAACGTGCGCTTGTTCAAGGAAATGACCGCGCTGGAAAACCTGCTGATCGCCCAGCACCGTCACCTCAACACCAACTTCTTCGCCGGCCTGTTCAAGACCCCGGGCTTCCGCCGCAGCGAAAAGGAGGCCATGGAGCGCGCGCAGTACTGGCTGGAAAAGGTCAACCTGACCGAGTTCGCCAACCGTACCGCCGGCACCCTCGCCTACGGCCAGCAGCGCCGCCTGGAAATCGCCCGCTGCATGATGACCCAGCCGCGCATCATCATGCTCGACGAGCCGGCAGCTGGCCTGAACCCCAAGGAAACCGAAGACCTCAAGGCCCTGATCGGCTACCTGCGTGAGTCGCACAACGTCACCGTGCTGCTGATCGAGCACGACATGAAGCTGGTGATGAGCATTTCCGACCATATCGTGGTGATCAACCAGGGCACCCCCCTGGCCCACGGCACGCCCGAGGAGATCCGCGACAACCCTGATGTGATCAAAGCCTACCTGGGGGAAGCGTAAATGCTGAAGTTCGAGAACGTTTCCACCTTCTACGGCAAGATCCAGGCACTGCACAGCGTCAACGTGGAGATCAACCAAGGCGAGATCGTCACCCTGATCGGTGCCAACGGGGCCGGCAAGTCGACCCTGCTGATGACCCTGTGCGGCTCACCCCAGGCGCACAGCGGCAGCATCAAGTACCTGGGTGAAGAACTGGTCGGCCAGCCGTCCTCGCACATCATGCGCAAGAGCATTGCGGTGGTACCGGAAGGCCGCCGCGTGTTCGCCCGCCTGACCGTCGAGGAGAACCTGGCCATGGGTGGTTTCTTCACCGACAAAGGCGACTACCAGGCGCAACTGGACAAAGTCCTGCAGTTGTTCCCGCGCCTGAAGGAACGCTACGCCCAGCGTGGCGGCACCATGTCGGGTGGCGAGCAGCAGATGCTCGCCATTGGCCGTGCGCTGATGAGCAAGCCCAAGCTCCTGCTGCTCGACGAACCCTCGCTGGGCCTGGCGCCAATCATCATCCAGCAGATCTTCGACATCATCGAACAGCTGCGCCGTGACGGCGTAACGGTGTTCCTGGTGGAACAGAACGCCAACCAGGCGCTGAAGATTGCCGACCGGGCATACGTGCTGGAAAACGGCCGGGTGGTGATGCAAGGTACCGGGGAAGCCTTGTTGACCGACCCGAAGGTGCGCGACGCGTATCTGGGTGGTTGATTGGGGAAAGGGCCTTCACAGGCCCTTTTTTCTGCCTGCAAGGAACGTGTTGTCTGCATCGCCCCCCCGTCGCCGGCAAGCCAGCGCCTGCAAGTCCCCCGCGATCCTCAGGGCAGTGGGCGCCTGTGCGAGCAACCCTTGACTTGAGATCCACCGCCAGCCTGCGTAACGTGGCCAGCTTTCACGGCAAAGATCCCGGAGCCCGCCCCATGCGCCTCACCCCCACCCTGCTGCTCACCGCCCTGCTGCCCCTGTTCGCCGGCTGCCAACTGATGGCTGACGCCCCCAGCGACCCGAACATCGGCACCACGCGCATGCAGGGCGAACTGCGCGCTGCCGGTGGCCAGCTGCTGTTCAAGCCTTGCAGCGAAAACCGTACCTTCGTGATCAATGACGCTGGCGCCACCGGCATCCTGCAAGAAGCCGCCAACCTGGCCAAAGGTGCCGATGACAAGCTGTTCGCCGATGTGCGCGGCCGCCTCACCGGCAGCAAGCAGGCCAACAGCGACGGCCAGCTGGAAGTGCGCCGCCTGTACCGCCTGGAACCGTCCACCCGCGCCTGCGAAGACCCCAATTTCAGGCAACTGACCCTCCGCGCCAGCGGCCACGAGCCGGGCTGGGACGTCAAGGCCAGTGGCAAGGGCATGGTGCTCAACCGCGTGGGGCAAGCGCCCCTGCCCCTGCCTTTCCTTGAAGAAGAAGTCCCCGGTGGCGGCCTGACCCTGACCAGCGAAGCCAACGGTCAGCATGTGGAACTGTGGGTCGCACCACAACGCTGCGTAGACAGCGCCACTGGGGCCGTTGACCACCTGCGTGCCGAATTGCGCATCGACGGCAAGACCTTGCAAGGCTGCGGCTACTACGGCGGCGCACGCGACAACTGATCACCGGGCGCTTTTATCCTGCCAGTCAAGGCGGCTAACAGCTTATACTTGGCGGTTTGTTTAAAGCCGCCGGCCGCCCATGGCCGGGATACTGGACCCTGCCATGCTACGAATCACCGAACTGAAGCTGCCCCTGGACCACCCCGACGAAGCGCTGCGTGACGCCATCGTCCAGCGCCTGGGCATCCGCGACGAGCAACTGCTCAGCTTCAACCTGTTCAAGCGCAGCTACGATGCGCGCAAGAAGAACAGCGAGCTGCTGTTCATCTACACCATCGACCTGCAAGCCAGCAACGAAGCCGAGCTGCTTGCCAAGTTCGCCGATGATCGCAACATCGGCCCTGCCCCCGACGTGACCTACAAGTTCGTTGGCCAGGCCCCGGCCGGCCTGCAGGAACGCCCGATCGTGGTCGGCTTTGGCCCGTGCGGCATTTTTGCCGGCCTGCTGCTGGCGCAGATGGGCTTCAAGCCGATCATCCTCGAACGCGGCAAGGAAGTGCGCCAGCGCACCAAGGACACTTGGGGCCTGTGGCGCAAGAGCGTGCTCAACCCCGAGTCCAATGTGCAGTTCGGCGAAGGCGGCGCCGGCACCTTCTCGGACGGCAAGCTGTACAGCCAGATCAAGGACCCGCAGCACCACGGCCGCAAAGTGCTGGAAGAGTTCGTCAAGGCCGGTGCGCCCGACGAGATCCTGTACATCAACAAGCCGCACATCGGCACCTTCCGCCTGACCGGCATGGTCGAGCAGATGCGTCAGGACATGATCGCCCTCGGGGCCGAAGTGCGCTTCCAGGAAAAGGTCACCGACCTGCTGATCGAAGATGGCCAGTTGACCGGCGTGGTGCTGGAAAGCGGCGAGCAACTGCACTCGCGCCATGTGGTTCTGGCCCTGGGCCACAGTGCCCGCGACACCTTCCGCATGCTGCATGCCAAAGGCGTGTACATGGAAGCCAAGCCATTCTCGGTGGGCTTTCGCATCGAGCACCCACAAACGCTCATCGACAAGGCGCGCCTTGGCAAATACGCCGGTCACCCGAAACTGGGGGCTGCCGACTACAAACTGGTGTACCACGCCAGTAACGGCCGTTCGGTATACAGCTTCTGCATGTGCCCGGGCGGCACCGTGGTCGCCGCAACCAGCGAACCGGGCCGGGTAGTCACCAACGGCATGAGCCAGTACTCGCGTAACGAGCGCAACGCCAACTCCGGCATCGTCGTCGGCATCGACCCCGAACGCGACTACCCAGGCAGCCCGCTGGCCGGTATCGAACTGCAGGAGCGCCTGGAGGCCCATGCCTACGTGATGGGGGGCAGCAATTACCAGGCGCCGGCACAGCTGGTGGGTGACTTCGTTGCGGGGCGGCCGTCGACCGCGCTGGGCAGTGTCGAGCCATCCTACAAGCCGGGCGTGACCCTGGGCGATCTGGCACCAAGCCTACCGGCGTTCGCCATCGAGGCGATCCGCGAGGCACTGCCGGCATTCGACCGGCAGATCAAGGGCTACAACCTGCCTGATGCGGTGTTGACCGGGATCGAAACACGGACCTCGTCGCCGCTGCGCATCACCCGCGGCGAGGACTATCAGAGCCTGAACCTCAAGGGGCTGTTCCCGGCCGGCGAAGGCGCAGGTTATGCCGGTGGCATCCTGTCGGCAGGGGTCGACGGCATTCGCATTGCCGAAGCGGTAGCGCGGGACATGCTGGGCCTTTGACGGGGGTCAGCCGAGCCGTGGTTCGCGTACCCCGGCTCGGCCATCAGCCTGAAGCATAAAAAAACCCCGGCTGGCAGTCGCCAGTCGGGGTTTTGTTTGGCTGCGCTACGCTCAGTGCGAAACGCGGCTGGTGCCGTCAACAGTCATGATGCGCACACGGTCGCCCACACGGAAGATTTCGTTTTCCTGCACGGCCTGGACATAGGCACGCATGCTGCCGTCGTCTTCACGCACAGTGATCTCGACACCCTGGGTACGGGTCAGGCCTTCTTCGGCAGCGGAACCCGCCAGGCCACCGGCAACGGCACCGATGACTGCGGCAACGATGCTGCCACGGCCACCGCCGACGGCGCTGCCCGCCACACCACCGACAATGGCGCCCGCACCACCACCGATCGGGGTCTTGGTACCCTCGATCTTGACCGGGCGCAGGGATTCGATAGTGCCCATCCGTACGGTTTGCACGCGGCGGGCCTCATCACGGGAGTAGCTATCGCCGGTCAGGCTCGAGGCACAACCCCCTAGCAGCAGCGACATGGTGGTAAAGGTTGCCACCAGCAAAGCGGATTTACGCATGGGTAAAATCTCCATAAGTCAGGTGCTTATTAGACGCTGCACATTGACGGCTGTCACGGTACAAACGCAATAAAGTTGTTTTCATTCAGCCCGGGTACAGCCAGTGCGGCTGTGCCATGGCGCTTCAATTGAGACCAAGGATAGCCATGGATTACTTCATCGTCGTGGTGGCCACCGTTGCGGGGCTTTATTTCCACGGGTGGCTGTACGTGCGCATGCGCCGCTGGATGGACCGCGACCTGGCGTTGTCGCTGGCAGGGGCTGATCCGCACAAACGCGCGTTCATGCTGCAGAGGCTGGAGCAGGCGCGGCCGGCGAAGGTGAAGCGCAGGGAACTGGCAGGCTGGCTGCAACGGGAGGCGGTGGAGTATTCAAGGTCACGTTGAAAGACCGACCATGCCCTGATCCCACCTGTGGGAGCCCGGCTTGCCGGCGATGGGCCGCAAGGCCATGCCCTGTCGCGGTGTCGCGACAGGGCATGGCAAGCCCCGAAAAATCTCAGGGCGCCAACCGCTCCCGCAGCCACTGCCCATCGACCCGCCGGTAGTTGAGGCGGTCATGCAAACGGCTCGCCCGCCCCTGCCAGAACTCGACCCGCTCAGGCAGCAAGCGATAGCCACCCCAATGTTCCGGGCAATGTGGCTGCGTATCGGAGAACCGCGCTTCGGTGGCCTTCACCAGCCCCTCCAGCTCTTCACGCCCGGCGATCACCCGGCTCTGCGGTGAGGCCCAGGCCCCTAGGCGGCTGCCCAGTGGGCGTACCTGGTAATAGTCGTCCGACTCTTTAGCCGACACCTTCACCACCCGCCCCTCGATACGCACCTGGCGCTCCAGCGCCGGCCAGAAAAAGGTCATGGCTGCAAACGGGTTGGCTTGCAGGTGCTGGCCTTTGGCACTGTCATAATTGGTGAAAAAGGTGAAACCCTGCTCATCGAGCCCCTTGAGCAACAGTACCCGGCAATGCGGACGGCCCTCGCCGTCCACCGTGGCCAAGGTCATGGCGTTGGCTTCCACCGGCGCCTGCTCGGTTTTGACCGCGTCGGCGAACCACTGGTGAAACAGGGCGAACGGCTCGCCCGGCGCCTGGGCTTCTGCCAGGCCATCACGGGTGTAGTCGCGGCGCATATCGGCCAGGGATTGGGTCATTGCTGCGTTCCTTGACGATCAGTTGGTCTTCGCAGGGCTATTGGCAGCTACTTTCTTGTCGGTGGTAGCTTTCTTGGCGACAGGCTTGGCTGGCGCGGCTTTTTTCTTGGCCGTGGTTTTGGCAGGCGCCTTGGCCTTGGCCACGGGCTTTTTCGCTGCGGGCTTGGCAGCCGGCTTGCTGGTGGCCGGCTTGGCGGCAGGCGCCTTGGCATCCTGCACGGCCACCATTGCAGCCGGCGCCGGTGCCGGAGCAGCCTGTTGGTACTTGGCCAGCAGCGCGACCATGGTGTTTTGCGGGGTCAGCAGCATTTCCACGCGGCGGTTGAGGGCACGGCCCTCGGGGCTGTCATTGGCAGCACGCGGCATTACCGAACCCATACCCTTGAGGGTCAGGCGGTCACGCTGCAGGCCGCTGAGGCGGAAAATGGCCGAAACCGACGCGGCGCGTTCCAGGCTGAGCTTCTGGTTGGCAGCAGCGGCACCGCTAGTGTCGGCATGGCCCAATACCAGTACGGCAGTCTTAGGGTCGCCTTCAACCGTTTTGGCAACCCGGGTGATCGGGCCAAGCGACATGGGCAGCAGCATGTTCGGGCGGTCTGGGTTGTACGAGCTGTCCACCGGCAGGGTCACGGCCAACACATTGTCGCGGCGCTCCAGTTCCAGCTTGCTGTCCTTGATGGCTTCGCGCAGCTTTGGCTCGTACTCGTCCAGCCAGGCCTGGGTCGCCTGCTGGTCGATTTTAGGCACCACAGGGCCCTTGGCTTGCTGGTCGTCACCGCCGAACGGCCACCACCAGCGGCTGGTGCTTTCCGACTTGGCATCAGCCTTGGCCACATTGTCTGTGACGGCTGCCTTCACTTCCTGCTCGGCGACCTTGTCCGAACCGAAAGGCCACCAGCTGGAACCACCTTCCTTGGAGCCCTCCGGGGAGTGGCTGGCGCAACCGGTAACGGCGGTCAGACACAGGGCGAGTGCTAAGGTTTTATGTGAAGACATCAGCGATACACCATGAAATAGAAAGATATTTTGCCTAGGCACTTCAGGCGTTGGCATTGAGGATAGTCAAAGGGCGGAAGCAATACCCGCATTACCCGATCAAAGGCAACCGGCAAGCACACGGACCAGTTTTTGCGCCCGCGGGTCCATGAGCACATAAGGGCCGAGGGTATTGACCACGAAGCCGAACGCGACATCATGTTCCGGGTCGGCGAACCCCACAGCCCCCCCGGCCCCAGGGTGGCCAAAGGCGCGGGGCCCCAGGCCGAAGGTGGCGTTGGCCACCTCCGGCTGATCGAGCATGCAGCCCAGACCGAAGCGGGTCTGGGTGAGCAAGGTGCGGTCCTGGCCAAGGCTGTGTTCGCGGGTCAGTTCGTCGAGCAACTCGGACTCGAGCAGGCTGCCGTCCAGCAACCCGGCATAAAACCCCGCCAGGCTGCGTGCGTTGCCGTGGCCGTTGGCCGCCGGCTGCTGCATGCGCCGCCATTCCGGCTTGTTGGTGCTGGTCAGGATCGCCGGGGGGTTGGTAAAGGCACGGGTGGACAAGGCCTCGGGCTCACGCAGGGTCACCTGCAGCAAGCGCTGCGCCGCGGCGTCACCGGGGTTGCCTTTGCCGCGGGCAATATGCGCCACGCGGTGAAACGCTTCGTCGGCCAGGCCAACATGAAAATCCAGCCCTAGCGGGCGAGCGGTACGCGCCACGATCGAGTCACCCGGGGCCCGGCCGTCGGCCCGGCGAATCAGTTCGCCGATCAGCCAGCCGTAGGTGATGGCGGCATACCCGTGTTCCGTGCCAGGCGCCCACCACGGCGTTTCGGCCGCCAGGGCATCGACCATGACCTGCCAGTCATACAAGGCTTCGGCCGGCAGCAGCACGCGTAGGGCGGGCAAACCCGCACGGTGGCTGAGCAGTTGGCGCAGGGTGATCGCTTGCTTACCGGCCTGGGCAAACTCGGGCCAGTAGTTGGCCACCGGTGCATCGAGTGCCAGCTTGCCCTCGCCGACCAGCTGCAGTGCGGTCACCGCGGTGAAGGTCTTGGTACAGGAAAACAGGTTGGCGATGGTGTCGCTGTGCCACGCCTGCTGGCCGTCCTTGTCTGCACTGCCGGCCCACAGGTCGACCACGGTTTCGCCCCCCACCTGGATGCACAGCGCGGCGCCACGCTCCTGGGGATCATCGAACAGCGCGGCAAAAGCCTCGCGCACGGCTTCGAACTTCAGCTCATAGTGACCCTGGATCTGCACCCGCTGCTCTCCGTGTGACGATAGTCAAAAAGGTCTGCATTGTTTCAGTAGTTGGGCGTTTTGCAAACTGGCTTGAGCCCGGCGGTCGCGATGCCAAGTGCACCGCACCCGCCTGTAATCATGGCGCCGGTTTCTTCTCCAGGCCGGTGCGCAGCTGCGCCATGGTCTGGGCGTTGGCCTTGCGCACTGCATCGATAAAACCGGGGTACGGTACATCGGTGATCGCCACCAGCCCCAAGTGGCCGTTCTCGCCATCGAGCAGGCGACCGCTGGCCGGCTGGTCGAGGTACTGGAACCAGTGCGCGCCCACGATCATGGGTTGTTGCAAGGCGGCAGTGAGGAAATTGGCATAGGCCGGGCCGCGGTCTTCTTCTCGCGCCAGCTCCAGTGGCCCCGGCCAGAACGGGCCGCGATCACGCGAACCGAACTGGAATTCAGACACCAGCACCGGCTTGTCCAGCTCGGCCAGGCGGGCGAAATCGTAGCCGTCCTGCGGCTTGAGCGTATAAAAGTTGAAACTGAGTACATCGCAGAACTCGGCGCAGGCGTTGACCGCCTCTGGCGTACTCACGGCATAACGGCCCCCCAGCAACAGGTGGTTGGGTGCATGCCATTTCAAGGCATCGGAAATGGTCTTGAAGTAGGTTTCGGCGAACACCTGCTGGAAGTGCTGGTAGTCGCGCTCGATTTCCGGGTGCTCCGGGCTGGGCAACGGTGCCTCGAAGCCTGGATCCTCCATCAGTTCCCAGGCGTTCAGCTCGATGCCCCAGGCCTTGGACAACCCCTCCTGGTTGCGGTACTTGTCACGCAACTGCTTGAGGAAGGCGCGCTTGGCAGGCACGTCGGTGGTCAGGCGCAATGTGCCGTAGGCCAGGCCATAACGGGCCTTGGGCTCGCTACCCGGTGCGGCCCAGGCCAACTCGTTATCGGCAAAATAGCCGATCAGCCAGGGATCGTCACGGTGATCACGGGCAGCAATGGCCACGGCGCGTTCGGTGGCCATGGCAAAGCGCGGGTCGAACGGGTCGGGCATGCGCCCCCACCAGTCCATGCCGGTGCTGATGCTGGCGTAATCGCCAACGATCGACAGCGGCAGGGTATAGGGCATGCGCCCGGCCTGGCCGAGGGCAGGCTCGCTCCAGTTGCCCAGCGTGTTGAAACCCCAGGCCTGCAAACGGTCGAGCGCATGCGCCTGCCAACGGCCAGTGTCCACTACCAGCGGTGGGCAAGCGGCCGGCTGCCCTGCCGCCGCCGGCAGGCAGGGCTTGCCATAGGCCCGCTGCAGGTTGGCTGCATAGAAGTCGAACCAGCGCCCTTTCTTGAAATTGCGCCCCTGCGAGGACGCATTGCCGTCGTCGTTGTTGCCTTCACCGTAGAACGCTGCCAGGGCGTCGCCCTCTCCCGGCAGTGCCTTGAACATGGCCTCACGCCCGGCGGTGTAGGTACGCCCGCCGTCGGCTGCCACGGCATTGACACCCAGCGAATAGAAGGCGTGGCCATCAGGGGTAATCAGGTACCAGCGGCCATCACGCTTTTCGGTACGGAAAAAACCCTCGGCAGCAAAGGCCGGCCCCGCCAGCAGGCCGCCATAGGCATCCAACTGCTGCTTGCCGCGCTCGGCCAGCCAAGCCTTGAGTTGCTGCTGTTCACGGTTGGCGGCTGCCTTGAGCTGTTCGTCGTTGGCCACCTTTTCCGGCCAGCTGCCACGCGTGGACTGCCCATAGGCATCGATCAGTTCACGGTACGCCGCCTGGTAGGCCTGGTCGTCATCCTGAATGCCCACCCGTTCGATCAGCAGGTTCTGGGCGACCTTGGGGCCGGGAATGCTCAAGCTGACCGAGGCCACCTGCTTGAGGTCTACAGCGCCGGCGCTGCTGGTCAGCAGCAGCCGCTGGCCGCCGTGCAGCCAGGGCATGGGGGGCCCTGCGCGCATGCCCTGGCTCAACGGCGAGCTGGCGGTCAGCGGCACCATCACGGTTTGCGCCGGGCCGGCCGGCAAGTCGATACGGCTGGTCAAGGTGCGCCCATCGCTGCCTTGCACTGTGACATCCACGGTCAGCGCCCAGTCCATGGCACTTTGCAGGCGCAAGGTAAGGAACTTGCCGCTGGACCAGTCCCACACACCACTTTGCGGGCTCAGGCGCAAGGTCGGCCGCTGCGCCGGGTTGAACACCACACGCCGCAGCACCTCGCCTTCGGCCGTCTGCTCTGCGTTGTACTGCGGCATACCGGCATCCTCGGTCGCCACGTTGACCACCGAGGCCGGGCGCACGAAGCTGAACAGCGTCTGCTGCCCGGCCCATACGGACGAGCTGAACAACAGGGCGAAAACAGCGGGCAGGGTACGGCGGACCATAAGGCTGGGGCTCTCCTTCAGGGCCGTCATGGCCCAGGACTGAGTAATGGACAGCGCGCCGAAGCAAGTGCTCCGGCGATCAGGAAATCTCCCGCCGGAACGGCGGCAGCGCATTGAGAATAGCCTTGCCATAGCGCTGGGTGACCAGGCGCCGATCAAGCAAGGTGATGATGCCGCGGTCCTGTTCGGTACGCAGCAACCGACCGCAGGCCTGGATCAGCTTGAGCGAGGCGTCGGGCACGGCGATTTCCATGAACGGGTTGCCGCCGCGGGCCTCGATCCATTCGGCCAGGGCGGCTTCGACCGGGTCGTCGGGCACCGAGAACGGAATCTTGGCGATGACCACGTGCTCGCAATAGGCCCCCGGCAGGTCGACCCCTTCGGCAAAGCTGGCCAGGCCGAACAGCACGCTGTGCTGGCCATCGTCGACCCGGGCCTTGTGCTTGTTGAGGGTTTCCTGCTTGGACAGGTTGCCCTGAATCAGCACCAGTTTGCGCCAGTCCCGGTCCAGGCCGTCGAACACATCCTGCATTTGCTTGCGTGACGAGAACAGCACCAGCGCACCCCGGGCCCCTTCGACGATACCCGGCAGCTCACGGATGATCGCCGCCGTATGCGCGGTAGCGTCGCGCGGGTCGGCTTGCAGGTCGGGGACCCGCAGCAGGCCGGCATCGCCATGCACGAACGGGCTGGGCACCACGCAGGTGACGGCATCGCGCGGTAACCCCGAGCGCATGCGGAAGCGGTCGAACTTGCCCAGCGCGGTCAGTGTGGCCGAGGTCACCAGCGCGCCATGGGCCACGCTCCACAGGCTGCGGCGCAACATTTCGGCAGCGAGGATGGGGCTGGCGTTGACTTCGATGTCGAACAACGCCCCGCTTTCAGCCAGGGTGAGCCAGCGCGCCATCGGCGGGCTGTCTTCCGGGTCTTCGGCGGTAAAGGCCGTCCACAGCTCCCAGTTGCCCTGGGCACGGGTGACGAGGCTGCCGAACAGCGGGTACCATTCTTCGGCCTGGTGGCTGGCGATACCGATGCTGACCTCGCCGTCCATGCCCTCCTTGAGCAGGTCGGCCAGCCGCGTGAAGAGATCATTGAGCCGGGCAAAGCCCTTTTTCAGCTCGATGCCGACCTCGCGGATCTGCTCCGGTACCACGCCACCTTCGAAGCGGTAACGCGGCCGTTCTCGGCCTTCGGTGTCCTCGCTCGGGCGGAAGTCGGCTACCTGTTCGCACAGGGTGAACATGAACTGCTGTTGGGTGCGGACTTCCCGCGCCAGCTCCGGCACCTGCTCGATGTATTTGCCCAGGTCCCCCGGCAGCGGGTGCTGGGCCAGCAGTTTGGTCAGGTTCTTGGCAGTCTGCTCCAGCCAGTCGGCGGTGGAGCGAAGCCGCGAGTAATGGGCGAAATGGCCGATGGCCTTGTCTGGCAGGTGGTGGCCTTCGTCGAATACATACAGGGTATCGCGCGGATCGGGCAATACCGCGCCGCCGCCCAGGGCCAGGTCGGCCAGCACCATGTCGTGGTTGGTGACGATCACATCGACCTTGCCCATCCCCTCACGGGCCTTGTAGAACACGCACTGCTGGAAGTTCGGGCAGTGGCGACCGGTGCACTGGCTGTGGTCGGTGGTCAGCCGGGCCCAGTCCTGGTCCTCCAGGGCCTCGGGCCAGCTGTCACGGTCCCCGTCCCAGCGGTTGCCGGCAAGCTTTTCGATCATGCTGTTGAACAGCTTCTGGCTGCGTTCATCGACTTCGATGTGGAAGCCTTCTTCTTCGAACAGCTGGGCAGTGGCCGACTGGGCATGGCCTTCCTGCAGCAGGATGTCGAGTTTCGACAGGCACAGATAGCGGCCACGGCCCTTGGCCAGGGCGAAGCTGAAGTTCAGCCCGCTGCTGCGCATCAGGTCGGGCAGGTCCTTGATGACGATCTGCTCCTGCAGGGCCACGGTCGCGGTGGCGATCACCAGACGTTTGCCGGCGGCCTTGGCGGCCGGGATCGCAGCCAACGCATAGGCGACCGTCTTACCGGTACCGGTGCCCGCCTCCACCGCCACCACGGCAGGCTCGCCGGCACGGCGGCCTTCATCGTCGCAGGGAATGTCGCCAAGCACCTTGGCCACTTCGGCGATCATCAGGCGTTGGCCATAGCGCGGCTTGAGGCTCTTGGCTTCGAGAAAACGCGTATAGGCGCCCTGGATGGTAGCTTTGAGTTCGTTGCTGATCATGGTCTGCAGGCGCCCGTAGGGCTGGATATATTTTCAGTGTTTCGCATGGGGCGGCTATCATACCCCGCTATTGCCTAATGTGCCGCATGGAGATCCGGATGCTCGCCTTTACCCTGCCCTACACACTGCATGTTCTGGCCGCCCTGGTATGGGTTGGCGGCATGTTCTTCGCCTGGCTGGTGCTGCGCCCCGCCACGGTTACAGCCCTTGAGGGGCCTGCGCGCCTGCGCTTGTGGGTGGAAGTTTTCCGACGCTTCTTCGTCTGGGTCTGGCTGGCGGTGGCGATCTTGGCGATTAGTGGTATCGGCATGTTGCACCTGCGCTTCAGCGGGTTCGAGACTGCGCCAAAGTACGTTCACGTGATGATCGGCGGCGGGATCGCCATGTTCGCCTTGTTCATGCGCATCCAGGCCTTGCTGTTGCCAGAGTTGAAAGCGGCGGTACAGGCGCAGGACTGGCCCACGGGTGCGGCGGTGCTGGCCCGCATTCGGCGAATGGTGGGCATCAACCTGTTGCTGGGGCTGGCCGTGGTCGCGGTGGCCAGTTCGCGGCTGGTGATCTGATCGCAGGCAGCCCTTCGCCTGGCGGGCTGCCTGCGCGGCCGGTGGGTGGGGCCCATGGCGACAACGCCGCACCCAGGCCCCTGCACACGGTTCAGAGGCGCTGCAGGATCAGCTCGCCCGCCGCCCCCGCCAAGCCTGGCTGGCCAGGCTGCCCCGGTCGGCCATTGGCACCGGCATCGGTGCGGTACACCAGGCAACCCTTGCTCGCCCCACCTTTGCCGGCCTTGCCAGGCTCACCGGGTTTGCCCGGCGCCCCGCCATCGAGGCGCACGACGATGTGCTCCTGGGCAAAGCCTTGCGGCAAGCTCAGGCGTATGCGCCCACCTGCTGCACCATCATGGCCGTTGCCGCCATCATCGCCATTGGCCCCGCGGCTGGCCTGGCCCCAGGTGCAGCCGCCGGCCTGGCCATTGCCGCCGTCGAGCCCAGCGTAACCCGGTGCACCGGCGCCGCCCCGGGCGTCGATGACCAGCTGCTGGGCATCCAGCTCCGCCAATACCAGGTCCAGGCTACGCCCAGGGCGGGCTGCCCGCTGGTAGCTGCCCGCAGCGCCGGTGGCACTCAACTCGCTGCCCTCGCCCAGGCGCGCGCTACGCACGTCGATCAGCAACGGTTGCTCGCCAGGGGCCACGACGATCCGCGCATCACGCCCCAGCTCCAACTGGTCGACCTTCAATTGCGCCAGCGACGCGGGCAGCATCAGGGTGGCAGCATCGGCAACACGCAAATGCTCAAGGTGTACGCTGGCCGACTTGCTCGGCAAGCGCAGCATGGAATTGGCAGCAACCTCCAGGCTTTCGGCGTGGGCAAAGGGGGCAGCCAACAGGGCAAGCAGTATCAGATTACGCATTTCGCAGCGCCTCCTGCGCACGGGGAATGGACATGACGTGGAATATCCCCGTCAACAGAATTTGCAGGCGATCGAACCAACGGTGGCTGCGCCCGCGCAAGCTGCCATTGAAGAACAGAATTTCCAGCAGATGCAGGCTGAGCAGAACGATGCCTAGGGCATTGATCAGCAGATTGAAAGGCAACGGCTGGGGCAGCAACTGGTTGAACAACACCACGCCCCAGAATGCGACTGTCAGGACCTTGCCCAGGCCCAGTATGAACTTCATACCCCGCCCCCATTGATTGTTGTTATGGCGTGCCGGCCCGTTCGCGCCGGCCGTGCGCTCCACATTAACTGCAATGCCAAGGCAGGCGCCAGCACCCGTCAGCTGAGGTGCAGTTCCACCCGTCGGTTGCGCGCGCACCTTGCCTCGGTTTCATTGTCGGCGGCGCTGAGAAAGCGCCCGTGCCACTGCGCAAGGCACGGGCGCACGCCGAGCTAGCGCTGGATCTTGATCTCGGTACGGCGGTTCATGGCACGCCCTTCGGCCGTGGCATTGTCGGCCACCGGCTGGGTTTCACCGGCCCCCACCACCGACACGAAGCTGCTGCGCGGTACACCGCTCTGCACCAGGTAGTCGGTCACCGAGTGGGCACGGCGCTCGGACAGTTTCTGGTTGTAGCTGTCGGAGCCGACGCTGTCGGTATGGCCGCTGACACTCAGGCGGGCAGAGGGCGCTTCCTGTTTCAGCCGCGTGGCAATCGTGTTGAGGCGCTCCTTGTCAGTGGCAGTCAGGCGTGCAGAGTCGAATTCGAAGTGCACATCACGAATGACGATGACTTCTTCCTTCTCCACCACCACCACTTCCTCGACCACCGCCGGCGCAGCTGGCGGGCAACCGTTGGCATCGACCTGCACACCCCGTGGGGTGCCCGGGCACTTGTCGCGGCTGTCCGGCACGCCATCGCCATCTTCGTCGCCATCACCATGGGCCCAGCAATAACCTGCCGCCAGGCCGCCGCCCAGCAACGCGCCCCAGCCAGCCCAGCTGGAACTTTCGATAGCGCCCAGCGCGGCGCCACCGACACCCCCGACGGCGGCACATTTAGGCCAGTCGGTTTTTTGCAAACCTGCACAACCAGTCAACACACTGGTGAGCAGTACCAGGGGTAACGCTGTGCGTACTATGCTCATTTCATTGCTTCTCCTAGGGGGAATCGGCATAAGGCCGATCTCTGGGAGTAAAGACCGCGCATTCCAATGCTGCCAGCAATTAGCCACGACGCGGTCACATGCCTCTATGCCCGCACGCTGCAGCCGGCTAGTCTTGGACGACTTGAACGAGGATTGGCAATGACCGCAGGTTTTTCCCAACGTACCCCGCAGCAGGCCCTGGCGGCCCTGCTCGAACGCTTCACCCCGCAACGCCTGCTGTTGGTGGGCACCCGCTTCCCGGCGCTGGACGCCTTTGCCCAAGCGCACCCGCAGGTGACCATCGCTACCGCTGCGCCAGGGCCACTGCCTGCCGAACTGGCAGCCCAGCGTTTCGACCTGGCGTTGCTCGTGGACTGCCTGGAACACCTGCCCAAGCGAACCGGCCTGGAGTTGCTGGGCGGCATTCGCAACCTCAATGCCAGCCGGGTTGCCGTGCTGGCCGACCTGGCGGCGTGCAGTTGGCAGGACACCGACTTTTTCGCCCTGGCTTTGTCAGCCAGCGAGAAATTCTGCCGCGATGAGCAGGTGTTGAGCCTGTTCACCTATGATCTGCATGATTACAAGCAGGTCCCGGACTGGCTCAACGCCAGGTTCTGGGCCAACCCGGAAAACTTTGGCAAGTACTGGTGGTGATGATGAGTGTCTCGGTCTGCCCTTGTGGCAGTGGCAACCTGCTTGATGCCTGCTGTGGGCATTACCATGCCGGTACCCCCGCACCCGACGCCCAGACGCTGATGCGCTCACGCTACAGTGCCTACGTGCTGGGCCTGGTCGACTACCTGGTCGCCACCACCCTGCCAGCCCAACAGGCCCAGCTGGACCGCGCCGGCATGGCCGCCTGGAGCGCCCAGAGCACCTGGCTGGGGCTGGAAGTGGAAAGCGCGCAGGTGCTGGGCGGCCAGCCCGAGCATGCCTTTGTCACGTTCACCGCACGCTGGCACGACCCGGACGGCGACCACCAGCACCGCGAGTGCTCGGCATTCGTCCAGCACGCCGGGCGCTGGTACTTCATAGACCCCACGGTCGCGTTGAAGGCCGGGCGCAATGACCCCTGCCCATGCGCCAGCGGGCAGAAGTTCAAGAAATGCTGCGCCAGTTACATGGGGAACCGAGCATGATCGAACGCGCCCGTCTGCTGCTGCTCGGTTCGCTGCTGGCATTGCTGACGGGCTGCGCCAGCTGGAGCGCAGACGACTGGCGCCCGCCTGAAGTGCACCTGGTCGAGGTCGAAACGGTCAAGGCCAGGTTGCTGCAGCAGGAATTCGTACTGCACCTGGAGGTCATCAACCCCAACGACAGCCGTCTGTTCATTCGCAGCCTGGCCTATGCCGTGCGGCTCAATGACCTGCTGCTGGTGCAGGATGAAACCAGCCTGTGGCGCAGCGTAGGCGGCCACGACCGGCGAACCTTCAAGATCACCGCACGCACCAACCTCTGGCGGCAGCTCAAGCCACTGGCCAAGCTGCTGAAAAGTGGGCAGCCGCTGCATTACACCTTGCAGGGCGACCTGGCCACTGGCCTGCTGATTCACCGGGACCTGCACTTATCGCGCAGTGGTGAGATAATCCCCGGCGATCACATCCCGGAGTAACCCTGCAATGTCCCAACAACCCCACGTTCATGGCCCTGACTGCAACCACGACCATGACCATCACCACGACCACGGCCATGTCCACGGCCCACACTGCAACCACGGCCATCAGGAGCCGGTACGCAACGCCCTGAAGGACGTCGGCCGTAACGACCCGTGCCCGTGCGGCAGCGAGAAAAAGTTCAAGAAGTGCCACGGCGCCTGATCTAGCGCGTCTGTAGGGGCATGGCCCGCCGCGCCTGCTTCGCGCACCATGCCCCCTGGCACCCGGTCCAGACCTGCCCCCGTGCCTGGCGCTACGCGGCCTTGCGCCGGTTCGCCCCTAGCAAGTCCTGGTACCACAGGCCGGCGTCATAGGCGATGGTCACCAAGGTGGTCCCCGCATAGCGCGGCTGCTGGGCCATGCGCTGGGCAACCGCCAGGCAGGCGGCGGCCGTGTTACCGACGAAGACCCCGCTTTGCATGTAGAACCAACGTTGCGCTGCCAACATTTCGGCATGCTGCACCTGCGCCCGTTCGTCCACCAGCGACCAGTCCAGAAATGGCGGGCTGACGCCTACCGCCATGCCTTCGAAGCGGTGATCGGTGAATACGCCAGCCTTGGAGTCACAGCCGTTGGGGTCGACCAGCACTGTCGACACCTCGAAACCGTGATCCTTCAGCCCCAGGGTAATGCCCGTGAAACTGGCTCCCGTGCCCGCGCAGCCAACGAACAGGATGTGCTTGCCGGCGCCCGCGTTGGTCAGTTGCAGCGCCAGTTCACTGGCTGTCTGGTAGCGGTGCGCTTCGATACCCACCGGGTTGTTGAACTGGTCGGTATAGAAGTATGACTTGCCCAGCGCGGCCTGGTTTTCCAGGTGGTGCATCACCACGTCCTTGGGCGTGGCACCGGCCATCAGCATTTCCTTGCCAATCAGCCGGGCGCCGAAGCATTCCAGCAAGTCCCGTTTGGTCTGGCTGAAACTCAGCCCAACCGCCAGCTCGACGGCCACCTGATACGCGTGGCATGCCGCCAGCAAGCCGAAGCCAAAACTGCCGCCGGTTTTTTCGATGACCGTGGTCACCCCAGGGATGATGTCGCCATTGCGCACGGCGTGCTCAACGATGCGCCGGGCGGCGCGGTACTTGTGGCTGCCACCGGGGTTGTTCATTTCCAGCTTGGTGTAGATGCGCTCGCTGACGTTGATGAGTTCGCTCATTTTCGGCTCCCTTCCATGGAAGTCTGCAGGCAGGCCTTGTTCTGCAACAGGCCAACGGTGGCGATCAGCAGGCCGATGCACAGGGCCATGCAGATGGCGTTGGTGCCGTCCCAGCCCACTGTGCTCAACAGCAGCGCGGGGCTGAACGCACCGATGGTGGCGCAGATGGCAATGCCCAGATCGTTCTTGCCCTGCATCTGCATCGCTGCCGGGCTGTTTTGCAGCGACTGCGCCAACAAGGCTCCGCCGCCGACGTAGGTCAGGTTCCAGCCCAGCCCCAGGGCGATCAGCGCCACGGTCATCATGCTGTAGCTGTGCGACCAGATATTCAGCGCCGAGCAGCCGATCAACAGGGCCAGGCCCGCGCAGACGGTAGTCCGGATGCCCAGGCGCTGGATGATCGCCCCGGTGAAGAATGACGGGGCGAACATGGCGATCACGTGCCACTGGATGGCCAGGCGCACGTCGGTAAAGTCTTCGTGCATATGCTTCATGTGCATCGAGGCCTGGATCATCAGCAGGTTCATGATGCCGTAGCCCAGCGCCGCGACCGCCATTGCCACCAACACGCTGGGGCTCAAAGGCTCGCTGCGGCTGCTGGCCGACGTGGCAGCGCTGCCGGTTGCAGCGGCCAGGCCGGTGTCGTTGGGCAGGCACACTGCAATCAGCAACGACAACAGCGCCAGGCCGATGAACGCCGCATAACACAGCGAGAACAGCGGGTAGCCACCCACGTCGCGCAGCCACTCGGTGAGCGTCGGGCCCAGCACGGCGGCAATCACGCCCCCGGCCACGACCAGCGACAGGGCTTTTGGCTTGAGGGCCTGGGAAAGGTTGTCGGTGGCGGCAAAACGGTTGAAGTTGGCGAAGGCGATGTAAACACCCAGCGCCGAGTGGCTGAGTACCAGCGTGGCAAAATCCTGGTGCTCCACCGCCAGAAAGCCGCTGACACCAGACACCGCCAGCGGAATGGCCCCCAGCATGAAGGCCTTCTTGCGGCCGATACGGCTCATCAACCTGGAAACCGGGTAGGTTGCCAGCATCAGGCACAGGAACTGGAACCCATACGGCACCGTCGACCATGCGGCGTCGGGGGCCAGTGCGGCGCCAACGATGGCCGCCATGGTCACCGACATCACGGCGGTGGTCAGGTTGATCGACTGGGCGGTGAAGTACAGGTAGGTGCGCCGCGGCAGGGTAGTGTTCATAAGGCATGCTCGTGGTAGGCGCCAAGGTCGATTTCGGCATCCGGGAACACGCAGATCAGGCGTTCCTTGCCTTTGCCCAGCCGTTTGCGTTTCACGCTCAGGCGCCCTATGCGCCTTGGCGAATCGAGGTGGGTGCCACCACACGGAATCTCGATGCCGTTGTAGGTCCACAAGCGTGCGTCTTCCAGCCCCTCGACGGCGTAATGCTCGATGGGCGCGTCGCCACCGATCAGTTCGTTGGCGCGCCGTTCTATCTCGATCACCTCCTCAGCGGTGAAGGCGTCCTCGACTAGAAAGTCGAACCGAGCCGTGTCCTCCTTGATGTGGCAGCCGATGGTCCACTGCTTCAGTTCCTCACGCAGGCCGATGGCAGCGGCATACAGGAAGTGGCTGGCACTGTGAGAGAGTGTTAGCCGCTCGCGCCGTTGAATATCGATGCTCACACGGGCAGGCATATCGACAGTCACTTCATCGAGCAAGTGCAAGTCGTCCGGGTGCACGGTGTGAATGATGATGCCGCCCAGTTTCCCGCCTTTGAAACCTTCCAGGCGAATAGGGCTGCCATAGAGTTTCTTGACCCAGACAAAACGTACCTTGCCGATCGGAAGTTCAATGATTCCATAATCGGCTTCCTGGCCACCGCCTTCCGGATAAGCGACGGTACTTTGCAACTCGATACCGTCGCTGTGCACACGCGTTACTTGCGTATTGGCAGCGGCCAGGTATTGATCCTTGTAATACAGTTTTTCGGTATTGCGCAGAACTTCGTAATTCAGAGCATTCATGACTCGAGTACCACCTGCAATGATGTTTTGACCTGCACCCGGGCGGCGGCAGGGATGTCTTTGGTAACGATGCAGCCCGGTCCGATGAAGGCGCCGTCACCAATGTGGATAGCCCCGAGCACGCTGGCGAACGCGCCGACCTGAACCCGGTCGCCCAGTGTCGGGTGGCGGGGGCTGGAAGGGTTGCCGCTGATGCCGCGGGCCCCCAGGGTGACGCCGCCGAGCACGTAGCAGTCGTCACCGATGGTCGCGGTTTCACCAATGACGGTGCCCATGCCGTGGTCGATGATGAAGCGCGCGCCAATACGGCTGCGGAAGTGGATCTCTGCGCCCGACAGCATCTTGCCGCGGCGCGAGATCATGGCGGCCAGGCACTGCCCACCGGCGCCATATACCGAAGCGCCATGGCGGTACACCCAGTGTGCAAGCCGATAATGCAAAACCGCCGAATAGGACGTATAAGTTCTGGCAATGAATACCAGGTCGCGGCCGGCGGCAGGGTCTTTGCTGGCGAATGCCAACAAGTCGTCATGGGCCTGTTCCGCCACCCGTTCAATAACATCGGTTTGTTTCAGCGTTTCAAATTCTTCAATTGAACAGCACTCCAGTAACGCCGAGGTCACAAGGTTTTTTACAACGTTGAATGACTCCAGTTCTTCAGGCACAGGAAGCCTGGCAATGACGGCTGATTGCATGTCCATAGGGTGCACGGCTCTATATCCAGTTGTCTGGTTTTTACAGACGTTAAACGGGCTGCCAGGGCTGGCAGCCGAAAGTTCCGACGAGGGAATAGTGGCAGGTAATGGCCATGTGCAAACGAACAGTCGACAAGCATTTCCGTTAACTGTTAGGCTTTTTTTTCTAACGGTTGGGAACCTGCCATGAGCACCTGCAGCCTTCATCAATTGCTCAAGCAACGCCTGGATGCAGGGGAATGGTTGCCTGGGCAGCGCATGCCCTCCATTCGCAAGCTCACGGCGGCGGTCGATTTCAGTTACCACGATGTGGTCTCGACCTATGCCCAGCTGGTCAGCGAAGGGGTACTGACCGCCTCGCCAGGGCGCGGCTACTTCGTCGCCAACCGCAGCCGGCAGGCGAACGTGATCCACGAACCCGAGTGCATGGCCGGCGACCCGCTGTTCCGGCTGCTGCAGGGCGGCCAGCACTACACCAAACTTGGCAGCGGCTGGCTGCCCCCGGCGTGGCGCGACACCGAGCTGCTGGCCAAGGCGATTCGGCGCACGGCGCGGCTGGAGCAAAGCTCCCTGGCCGAGTACGGCGATATCCAGGGCTACCTGCCCATGCGCAAACAGCTGTGCGTGCACATGAAACGCCTGACCCGGGTTGAAGTGCGCCCCAACCAGTTGCTGACCACGCTTGGCGCCACCCAGGGCCTGGACCTGGTCGCCCGGTTGCTGATCAAGCCGGGTGACCATGTGTTCGTCGACGAGCCGGGCAACGGCAACCTGATCAAGCTGATCCAACTGGCCGGCGGCCAGGTGGTCGGCATCCGCCGAACCCAGGACGGGCCAGACGTAGAAGAGATGCGCAGCTACCTGGCCAGGCACAAGGTCAAGGCGTTTTTCTGCAACAGCACTTTCCACAACCCCACTGGCAGCAACATCAGCCCGCACAACGCCTTCAGCGTGCTGCGCCTGGCCGTGGAACACGAGTTCTACGTGGTGGAGGATGACGTGTATGGCGACTTCAGCCCGGCCGTGCGCCAGACGTTTGCCGAACTGGACAACCTGGACCGGGTCATCTACATCGGCAGCTTTTCCAAATGCCTGTCGGCGTCGTTACGGGTAGGTTTCATCGCCTGCTCGCAAGACCTGATCGAGCCGCTGACCCGCCTGAAGCTGCTGACCTGCGTGGCGGTGCCGGCGTTTTGCGAGCGTTTCGTCAACACCATCCTGTCGGACGGCACCTACGCCCGGCACATGAAAGATGTGCAGCAGCGGCTGATCCGCCAGCAAGTACAGACACAGCGCTTGCTGCTCGAGCGCGGCTGGCAGTTCGAGATCGCGCCGCAGGGTGGCATGTTCCTCTGGGTCTACCACCCGCAACTGCCTGACCTGCAGCCGTTGATGCGCAAGCTGGAGCAGCACAAGATCCTGCTGATGCCCGGCTCGGCGTTCGCTGTCAGCCGTGATTACCGGCGTTACGCCCGCATCAATTGCACGCATTTTTCCGACGCCCTGGCAGGGCACTTCGAGGTTTGACCCGCCACCGGCAAATAAACCGACCTGGGACCTTGCATGGCGCCTGCGCGCTCACTACCTTAGCGCCTTTGCAAACTCGCCTCGCCCTGCAGGAGCCCTTGCCATGGCCGCCGCCGCCTTTCCTCACTTCCGCCCGCGGTTCACCACCGCTGCCACGCTGCTCGGCCTGCTTGGGCTGGCCGGCTGCCAGACCGGCGGCTACCAGGGCAGCGTGCCACCCGCCAACGGCGTGCAGCCGCTCAAGGGCCTGGCACAGAACGTTTCGGTGCGGCGCAATGCCATGGGCGCACCGCTGATCGAAAGCAGCAGTTTCCATGACGCCCTTTTCAGCCTGGGCTATGTGCATGCCGGCGACCGCATCGAACAGATGGTCGCCATGCGCCTGCTGGCCCAAGGCCGCCTGGCGGAACTGGCCGGCAGCGAAGCGCTCGACATCGACCGCCTGATGCGCGCCGCCAACCTCAAGCAAAGCGCCGCCCAGCAATACGCCGACGCATCGCCACGGCTCAAGCGCTTTTTCGAGGTGTACGCACGCGGGGTCAATGCCTACCTGTTCCGCTACCGCGACAAGCTGCCAGCGGATTTGGCCAACAGTGGCTATCGCCCCGAATACTGGAAGCCTGAAGATTCGGCGCTGCTTTTCTGCCTGTATGCGTTCAGCCAGTCGGTGAACCTGCAGGAGGAACTCAGCGCCCTGACCCTGGCGCAGAAAGTCGGCAGCGACAAACTGGCCTGGCTGCTACCCGGTGCACCGGACGAGCCCTTGGCCACAAGCGAAGTCGACAAGCTCAAGGGCCTCAACCTGGCCAGCCAGTTGCCAGGGCTGCCGGCGCTGGCGGCCGCCAGCCAGAAGCTGGCCGACCTCGATCTGCTCGGTAGCCCAGGCTCGGCCAACCTGGCCCTGGGCCCGCAACGCAGCCGCAGCGGCAAAAGCCTGCTGGCCAGTGACAGCCGCGCTGCATGGGCCCTCAGCCCGGTGCAGATCCACACCAGCAAATACCAGGTTGCCGGCCTGTCGCTGCCGGGCCTGCCGATCGTGCTGGCCGGCTACAACGGCAAACTGGCCTGGAGCAGCAGCGCAGTCATGGCCGACAACCAGGACCTGTTCCTCGAACAACTGCGCCGCCAGGGCAGCCAGCTGAGCTACCTGGCAGATGGCAAGTGGGTGCCGGCCCGCGCGCGCAGCGAAACCTTCTTCGTGCGCGGCCAGCGGCCACAGCGCGAAGTGATGTATGACACCCGCCACGGCACCCTGCTGGTCCAGCCCGACAACGCCAGCCTGGGCCTGGCCCTGAACCTGCCGCAGTTCAAGGGCGACCGGAGCCTGGATGCGCTCTTCGACCTGACCCGCGCCGGCAACCTCGAGCGCGCCTTCGACAGCACCCGCGAGGTCACTGTGGCCGCCCTCAACTTCGTGTTCGCCGAGCCCGAGCACATCGGTTGGCAGGTCAGCGGGCGCTACCCCAACCGCCGCGAAGGCCAGGGCCTGCTGCCCTCCCCTGGTTGGGACGGGCGCTATGACTGGGACGGCTACGCCGACCCGATGCTGCACCCGTACGACCAGGACCCCACTGCTGGCTGGATCGGCCATGCCAACCAGCGCAGCCAGCCACGCGGCTATGGCATGCAGCTGTCCAGCACCTGGTACTACCCTGAGCGTGCCGAGCGCCTGGCCCAGCTGGCTGGCAATGGCCGCCATGACAGCCGCAGCCTGATGGCCCTGCAGAGCGACCAGGTCACACTACTGGCCAATCAGCTCAAGCAGATGTTCGACGCCCCCGGCATGGCCCAGCCGCTGAAGCAGGCAATCGACGCCCTGCCAGGCGCACAACGCGACAAGGCCCGCGAGGCATTGGCGCGGCTCAAGGCATTCGACGGTCGCCTGAGCCCGGTATCGGCAGACGCCGCGCTGTATGAACTGTTCCTGCAGGAAGTCGCCAGGCAGACCTTCCTCGATGACCTCGGCCCTGCGTCCAGCCCTGCCTGGCAGGCCTTCGTAAGCAACGCGCGGTTGTCGTTCTCGGCACAGGCCGATCACCTGCTGGGGCGCGACGACAGCCCGTTCTGGGACGACCGCAACACCCCGCAGAAAGAAGACAAGCCGGCCATTCTGGCCCGCAGCCTGGCGGCAGCCGTAGATGCCGGCACTGCGCAGTTGGGCGCCGACCGCCGCACCTGGCAATGGGGCAAGCTGCACCAGTATCAGTGGCCGGCGCCGGCCTACCATGGCTTGGGCGATGCGCTCAGCCGTGCGCCGCAAGCCGCAGGTGGCGACTTCACTACCCTCGCGCTCACCCCGTACGCCTGGGGCAGTGACTTCACCACCCACCTGCCCGCCTCCGCGCGCATGATCGTCGACTTCGGCCAGGCCGAACCGCTGCAGGTACTGACCAGCAGTGGCCAGTCCGGCAACCCGGCCAGCGCCCATTACAGCGATGGGCTGGATGCCTGGTTCAAAGGGCGCTTCATGAGCTTGCCGCTGCAGCAGCAGAACTTCGCGCGAGCGTATGGCAACCAGCGCTTGACGCTGGTGCCGGGCAAGTAGCGTACCCGGGCATGGAAGCCTGTGACCCTTTCCCTCGAAGAAATGGTTCGAACTCCCAAGCTGGTTCCGAGCTCCTAACAAGTACTCTCGGTAACCAGCGCCTACGCCATGGACCTCGTCATCGCCCGCCCCGAAGGCCTGTACTGCCCACCCGGTGATTTCTACATCGACCCGTGGCGGCCCGTGGACCGCGCCGTGATCACCCATGGCCACGGCGACCACGCCCGCACCGGTAACGGCCACTACCTGACCGCCAGCCCGGGCGCCGGCATCCTGCGCAGCCGCCTGGGCCAGCACATCGATTTGCAGACCCTGCCCTACGGTGAGCGCCTGCAGCACCACGGCGTGACCCTGAGCCTGCACCCGGCCGGGCATGTGCTGGGTTCGGCGCAGGTGCGCCTGGAGTACCAGGGCGAGGTCTGGGTAGCCTCCGGCGACTACAAGGTCGAGCCTGATGGCACCTGTACCCCTTTCGAGCCGGTGCCCTGCCACACCTTCATCACCGAGTCGACCTTCGGCTTGCCGATCTATCGCTGGCCAAGCCAAAGCGAGATCTTCGCCGGCATCAATGCGTGGTGGCGGGCCAATTGCGAACTGGGCAAGGCCAGCGTGCTGTTCTGCTACGCCTTCGGCAAGGCCCAGCGGATTCTGCACGGCCTGGACGCGAGCATCGGCCCGATCCTGGTGCATGGCGCCGTCGAACCGCTCAACCGGGTGTACCGTGAAGCCGGTGTGCATCTGCCCGATACCCGCTATGCCGGCGATATCGCGCGCAACGACCCCATGCTGCGCCGGGCGTTGGTCCTGGCGCCTCCGTCAGCCGGCGGCAGCAGCTGGATGCGCCGCTTCGGTGACTACAGCGACGCGTTCGCCAGCGGCTGGATGCTGCTGCGCGGCACGCGCAGGCGCCGCGGTGTGGACCGGGGCTTTGTGCTTTCCGACCATGCCGACTGGCCAGGCCTGCTCTGGGCCATCAGCCAGACCGGCGCCGAACGGGTGATGGTGACCCACGGTTCGGTCAATGTGTTGGTGCGTTACCTCAACGAACAAGGCCTGGATGCCCGTGCCTTCGTGACCGAGTACGGCGACGAAGACGATGCAGCCACCCCCGAGCCTGCGACATGAAAGCGTTCGCTGCGTTGTACCTGCGCCTGGACGCGACCACTTCCAGCAATGCCAAGCTCGAAGCGCTGCGTGATTACTTCGCCACCGCGCCCGCCGAAGATGCTGCCTGGGCGGTGTATTTCCTGGCCGGTGGGCGCCCTCGGCAGTTGGTGCCGACGCGCCTGCTGCGCGAACTGGCAACGGCCATGGCCGGCCTGCCGGACTGGTTGTTCGAGGAAAGCTACCAGGCAGTCGGTGACCTGGCCGAAACCATTTCATTGCTGTTGCCGCAGCATGCAGAAGGCAACGATGAAGGCTTGGCAGCCTGGGTTGAAAACCATCTGCTGCCTTTGCGGGGCCTGCCGCCCGAGCAGGTCCGCGAACGCTTGCCAGCGCTGTGGGCGCAACTGGAACGCCCCAGCCTGATGCTGTGCCTGAAGCTGATCACCGGCAGCTTCCGCGTGGGCGTGTCCAAGCTGCTGGTCACCCGTGCGCTGGCGCAACTGGCCGGGCTGGACGCCAAGCGCGTGGCCCAGCGGCTGGTTGGGTATACCGACATCAGTCACCGCCCCAGCGCCGCCAGCTACCACAAGCTGATTGCCGAAGAGTCCGCCGATGAGCACAGTCAGCGCGGCGGCCAGCCCTACCCCTTCTTCCTGGCCCACCCACTGCAGGTGCCCAGCGAGCAGTTCGATGCCTTGCTCGGCCCGCCGAGTGACTGGCAGATCGAATGGAAGTGGGACGGCATCCGTGCCCAGGTGGTCAAGCGCGAGGGCCAGCTTTGGGTGTGGTCACGCGGCGAAGAGCTGGTCACCGAGCGCTTCCCCGAACTGCATGGCCTGGCGCAGACACTGCCTGATGGGGTGGTGCTGGATGGCGAGATCCTGGTGTGGAAGCCGGGCGAGTCATCGACGGAGCTGGCCGTGCAGCCATTCGCGCTGCTGCAGCAGCGCCTTGGCCGCAAAACCTTGGGCAAGAAGCTGCTGGCCGACGCGCCTGTCGTGCTGCAAGCCTACGACTTGCTGGAGTGGCAAGGCGAAGACTGGCGTAGCCGACCGCAGCACGAACGCCGCACCCAGCTGCAACGCCTGGTGGAAGAACACCCGCTTGCCCCGGTCCTGCTGTCGCCGCTGCTCGAAGGCCCGGACTGGGCCGACCTTGCCCGCCAGCGTGAGCAATCCCGCAGCCTTGGCGTCGAGGGCCTGATGCTCAAGCAGCGTGAGGCCTTGTACGGCGTGGGCCGTACCAAGGACATGGGCACCTGGTGGAAGTGGAAGATCGACCCCTTCAGCGTCGATGCCGTGCTCATTTATGCCCAACGTGGCCATGGCCGCCGGGCCAGCCTGTACAGCGACTACACCTTCGCCGTGTGGGACGCGCCGGCCGGCACGCCTGGGCGGGCACTGGTGCCGTTTGCCAAGGCGTATTCAGGGCTCAGCGACGCGGAGATGCGCAAGGTCGACAGCATCATCCGCAAAACCACCGTGGAAACCTTCGGCCCGGTGCGCAGCGTGACCCCCACCCTGGTGTTCGAGCTAGGTTTCGAGGGCATCGCCCTGTCCCGCCGGCACAAGAGCGGTATCGCCGTGCGCTTCCCGCGCATGCTGCGCTGGCGCCTGGACAAACCGGTGGAAGAGGCCGACTACCTGGCGACGCTGCAGGCCTTGCTGGCCTAGGTTGCTGGCTGGGTGGCCCCGGTGGGGGCGGGCTCGCTCGCGCAGCCCACCCTCACCGAGTTTCGGCAAACCCTATGCAGGCACAACGCCGAAAACTGTGCTTCTATCTGTGTGCCGACCCGTGTCGCAGACCGTTTTCGCCACGCAGCCAGGACCACCATGCACCATTCAACACACGACCTGCTCTCACCCGTTCCGGGCATCACCCGCCAACTGCACAGCTTCCACTTCGGCCCCCGCGGTGGTGGCAAAGTCTATATCCAGGCATCGCTGCACGCCGACGAGCTACCCGGCATGCTGGTCGCCTGGCACCTCAAGCGCCGCCTGGCAGAACTGGAACAACAAGGCCGCCTGCAGCGCGAAATCATCCTGGTGCCGGTGGCCAATCCGGTTGGCCTGGAGCAGGTGCTGCTGGACGCGCCACTGGGGCGCTTCGAGCTACAGAGTGGCGAGAATTTCAACCGTAACTTCGTCGATCTGTCGGACACCATCGGCGACCAGATCGAAGAGCACCTGAGCCAGGACCCTGCCCATAACGTTGCGCTGATCCGCGAGTACCTGCGCCGCGGGCTGGACGCGCACCCGGCGCGCACGCCGCTGCAGGCCCAGCGCCTGATCCTGCAACGGCTGGCCTGCGATGCCGACCTGATACTGGACCTGCACTGCGACTTCGAAGCGGTGGAGCACTTGTACACCACACCCGACGCCTGGCCGCAGATCGAACCGCTGGCCCGCTACCTGGGTGCACAGGCCAGCCTGCTGGCCACCGATTCGGGCGGGCAGTCGTTCGACGAGTGCTTCAGCCTGGTCTGGTGGCAGTTGCAGCAGCGCTTCGGCAAACGCTTCCCTATCCCGTTGGGCTGTTGCTCGGTCACGGTCGAGTTGCGCGGGCAGGCCGACGTCAGCCACGCACTGGCCAGCAAGGATTGCGGGGCGATTCTCGACTTCCTCACCCATGCCGGCATTATCGAGGGTGCCAAGCCGGCACTCCCCGCCCTGCTGCGCCCGGCTACACCGCTGGCCGCCGTAGAACCGGTGGCGACACCCCTGGGTGGATTGCTGGTGTACCACGCCAAACCAGGCCAGCAGCTGGCGGCAGGCCAACTGATCGCCGAAGTCATCGACCCCCTCAGCGACCGGGTCACTGCCGTGCGCAATAGCCAGGCCGGCCTGTTGTACGCCCGCAGCGTACGGCGCATGGCTACCGCGGGCATGGTCATCGCCCATGTGGCCGGCGAGCAGGTGTGCCGGAGCGGTTACCTGTTGGGCAATTGATCCGGTAAAACCATTGCCGCCGGCGGGTGGTCTGTAGAAGCACAACCTTCGAAGGACCCTGCGCCCCATGCCCACCACCGACCTCGCCAACGCCTGGTTCAGCAAACGTGGCTGGAAACCGTTCGCGTTCCAGCGCCGGGTCTGGGCGGCGGTAGAGCGCGGCGAGTCTGGCCTGCTGCACGCCAGCACCGGTGCCGGCAAAACCTACGCGGTGTGGCTGGCGGCACTGCGCGCATTCAAGGCCCAGGCGCAGGGGCGCCAGGCAGCACCCTTGCAGGTGATATGGATCACGCCCATGCGTGCCCTGGCCGCCGACACTGCGCGCGCCCTGCAAGCGCCCCTCGATGAGCTGGGTTTGCCGTGGAGTGTCGGCGTACGCAGCGGCGACACCAGCAGTGCCGAGCGGGCCCGGCAAGCGCGGCGCCTGCCCAGCGTGCTGGTCACCACCCCGGAAAGCCTGACCCTGCTACTGACGCGTGCCCAGGCCGAGGCCGATTTCGCCACGCTGCGCTTGATCGTGGTCGACGAATGGCACGAGTTGCTGGGTAACAAACGCGGCGTGCAACTGCAGCTGGCCTTGGCCCGCTTGCGCCGCTGGCACCCAGGCCTGCCGACCTGGGGTTTGTCTGCCACCTTGGGCAACCTGCAGCATGCACGGGACGTGCTGCTGCCCGAGGGCGGCCTGCTGGTGCAAGGCCGGCAAGACAAAGCACTGCAGGTCGATACCCTGCTGCCCGGGGCCATAGAACGGTTTCCCTGGGCCGGGCACATGGGCCTGAAAATGCTCGACCAGGTTAGCCGCGAGGTCGACGCCAGCGCCAGTTGCCTGGTGTTCACCAATACCCGGGCCCAGGCCGAGCTCTGGTACCAGGCCCTGCTGGAAAGCCGCCCCGACTGGGCCGGCCTGATCGCCTTGCACCATGCCTCACTGGCCCGGGAAACCCGCGACTGGGTCGAACGCAGCCTCAAGCAGGGCAGCCTGAAGGCGGTGATCTGCACCTCCAGCCTGGACCTGGGGGTAGACTTTCTGCCCGTGGAGCGGGTGCTGCAAATCGGCTCGGCCAAGGGCATCGCACGCCTGATGCAACGGGCCGGCCGCTCGGGCCATGCCCCCGGGCGGCGCTCCCGGATAACCCTCGTACCTACCCACAGCCTGGAGCTGGTCGAGGCAGCAGCCGCTCGCCAGGCACTGGAAGCCGGGCACATCGAGGCGCGTTTCTCCCCCCGGCTGTGCATGGACGTACTGGTGCAGCACTTGGTCAGCATGGCCTTGGGCAGTGGCTTTCGCGCCGACCAGTTGCTGGCCGAAGTGCGCAGCACCTGGGCGTTCGCCGGCTTGCGCGACAGCCAGTGGCAGTGGGCCCTGGACTTTGTCTGCCACGGCGGCACTTCACTGACGGCCTACCCCGACTACCAGCGCGTCGAGCGCCATGCCGACGGCGTTTATCGAGTGGCCAGCGAGCGCCTGGCGCGGCGCCATCGCATGGGCATCGGCACCATCGTCAGCGATGCCAGCCTGCAGCTCAAGTACTGGAGCAAGGGCGGCGGCGGTAAGACGCTGGGCAGTGTCGAGGAGGCCTTCATCGCCCGCCTGCGGCCCGGCGATACGCTGGTATTCGCCGGGCGGGTACTGGAACTGGTGCGGGTGGAAAACATGACCGCCTACGTACGCCGCAGCACCGCACGCAAGGCTGCCATAGCACGCTGGAACGGCGGGCGCATGCCCTTGTCGAGCGAGCTGGCCGATGCGCTGGTCGAACAGCTCGACGCTGCCGCCCACGAACGTTTTACCGGCCCGGAAATGCGCGCCGTGCGCCCGCTGCTGGCACTGCAAGCCCAATGGTCGGCTTTACCCACCACGGCTACGCTGCTGGCGGAGACGTTCAAGTCGCGCCAGGGCTGGCATCTGTTCCTGTACCCCTTCGCCGGGCGCATGGCCAACCTGGGCCTGGCCAACCTGATTGCCTGGCGGGTGAGCCGCCAGCAACCCCTGTCGGTATCGATTGCCGTGAATGACTATGGCTTCGAGCTGCTCAGCCCTGGCCATGTGGACTGGGCGACGCACTTGCCGCAGGCGCTGGGCACCGAGCAACTGCTGGAGGATGTGCTGGCCAGCCTCAACGCGGGTGAAATGGCGCTACGCCGTTTCAGGGAAATTGCCCAGATTGCCGGGCTGGTGTTTGGCGGCTATCCGGCGGCGCAGAAAAGCATGCGGCAGATTCAGGCCTCCAGTGGCCTGTTTTACGAGGTGTTTCGCAAACATGATGCAGACAACCTGCTGCTCGGCCAGGCCCGTGACGAGGTGTTGAGCGAGGAACTGGAAATTGATCGCCTGCACCGCCAACTGTTGAAGATGGCCGGCCTGCAACTGGACCTGCGGGCCTTGAAGCGGCCGGGGCCGCTGGCGTTCGCCTTGCTGGTGGAGGGCATGCGCGAGACGTTGAGCACCGAAAAGCTGGCGGACCGTATTGCGCGAATGGTGGCAGAACTGGAACAGGCGGCGAACAAGGAATGACCCTACAGCATCAGGCCATCGAACATTGCGGCCAGGAGTTATGGCTGCTCCCGGACAAGGCCATCTACTGGCCGGCGCAGCGTGCATTGCTGGTTGCCGACGTGCATATTGGCAAAGCCGCCAGTTATCGTGCGTTGCACCAACCGGTGCCGCGTGGCACCACCGAGGCAACCCTGGCGCGGCTGGATGACCTGCTGGCCCACTACGCTTGCGAACAGCTGGTTGTACTCGGCGACTTCCTGCACGCGCGCAGCGCGCGGGCACCTGCCACGCTGGCTCGTCTGCAGGCATGGCGCGACAGCCATCCTGGCCTGCATATCGTGCTGATACGCGGCAACCACGATCACAACGCCGGCGATCCCCCCGAAACGCTGGGCATCACAGTGATGGATGAACCTTGGCTGCTGGGCCCCTTCGCCCTGCAGCACGAACCGCATGCTCACCCGGAACGGCCAGTGCTGGCCGGCCACGTGCATCCGGTCTTCATCCTGCGTGGCAGGGCCAGGCAACGCCTGCGCCTGCCGTGCTTTCTGATCGACGAACAGGTAAGCCTGCTACCAGCATTCGGTGAGTTCACCGGCGGCTGGGAAATTGCGCCGCTGCCCACCAGCCAGGTCTACCTGGCTGGTGCCGGCCGGGTCTGGCCGCTTTAGCAGCGGATCACGCTACAGGCGCTGGGGGGGGCTCGTCAGGCAAGGTCGGCTCGCCCGGTTCCATGGGTGGAGATTCACCTGGCTGCGCAGGCTGCGGCGTATCGGGGTCAGGCTGGTGGGGCACGCCCCCGGCCTGCATGGGCAACGGATGCGCCAGCAAAGACCAGGGCAACAACCCGATGTGGTTGGGCTGCAGACCTGCCAGCTTGGCACTGATTGCGGGATGGAGTTTCATTGGCTGCTCCTGACGAAACCGATGCACATCATGAGCACCGGCGTACTTCGTTGGAGTGGCAAAAGCGCAGGTAATTCCCCGCGCTCGTCGGTTCAGGTCCGCGGCAGGGTCACGCCGCGCTGGCCCTGATACTTGCCGCCGCGGTCCTTGTACGACACATCGCACGCTTCGTCGGACTGCAGGAACAGCATCTGCGCCACGCCTTCGTTGGCATAGATCTTTGCCGGCAGCGTGGTGGTATTGGAGAATTCCAGGGTCACGTGGCCTTCCCACTCAGGTTCCAGCGGGGTGACATTGACGATGATGCCGCAACGGGCGTAGGTGCTCTTGCCCAGGCAGATGGTCAGCACGTCGCGCGGAATGCGGAAGTACTCGACCGTGCGCGCCAGGGCGAACGAGTTCGGCGGAATGATGCACACGTCGCTCTTGATGTCGACGAAGCTGCCAGCGTCGAAGTTTTTCGGATCGACGGTCGCCGAGTTGATGTTGGTGAACACCTTGAATTCGTCGGCGCAGCGCACGTCGTAGCCGTAGCTGGAAACACCGAAAGAGATGACCCGGCTGTCCTGCTCGCCGCGCACCTGGCGCTCGACGAACGGCTCGATCATGCCGTGTTCCTGCGCCATGCGGCGAATCCACTTGTCCGATTTGATGCTCATGGCGGGGTGTCCTGAAGAGTTGCGTGGTGGAAAACGTGGTGCGCATCTTACCGGTCCCGGCGCCCAGGTTAAAGTTCCATCCCTCACTCCGCGTCGGGCGCGGCTTGCAGCCGCCGTCGATCCGAATTTGCCTAAACCGCATTCAGACCATTGGCAGGTTGCGGAAAGTGGGGTAAGGTGGCGCCACTGTGCTGCACGTGACACCGAGAATCTCTAGTTTGATGCACGATCCTGATCGGCCCATCGCTGAATTTTCTGCTCTCTTTGCGCTCAGTCCCGGTCAGGGTGTTTCCTGACCGTTATCAAATTGTCCAAGGAGACAGAAAAATGTCCAACCGTCAATCCGGTGTTGTTAAGTGGTTCAACGATGAGAAAGGCTACGGCTTCATCACCCCTCAGTCGGGCGACGACCTGTTCGTGCACTTCAAAGCCATCCAAGCTGACGGCTTCAAAACCCTGAAAGAAGGCCAGGCTGTTACTTTCGTCGCTACCCGCGGCCAGAAAGGCATGCAGGCTGAAGAAGTTCAGATCGCCTAAGCCGATCTAGCTTCCTAGCTTTCAAAAAACCCGCCTTCTGGCGGGTTTTTTTATGCTTGTTCGAAATTCGGCGCTGGCTTCTTCGCGGGCACGCCCGCTCCCACAGGGATCGCGCAGGCTTCAATTGCTGCGCAGTCCTTAGGGGAGCGGGCATGCCCGCGAAGCAGGCGGCTCGCTCTCAGGTCAATCTTCGCTGATGGTGATGCTCGGCATCGCCGGCGCTGCAGCTTCCTGCAGCACGATCCGCGCCCCTACCTGGCGCGCCAGTTCCTGGTAGACCATGGCAATCTGGCTTTCCGGCTCGGCAATGGTGGTCGGCTTGCCGTTGTCGGCCTGCTCGCGGATGACCATCGACAGTGGCAGCGAGGCCAGCAGATCGACACCATACTGGCTGGCCAGCTTCTCGCCACCGCCTTCGCCGAACAGGTGCTCGGCATGGCCGCAGTTGGAACAGATGTGCACGGCCATGTTCTCGACCACGCCCAGTACCGGGATGTTGACCTTACGGAACATTTCCACGCCCTTGCGGGCATCGAGCAAGGCCAAGTCCTGTGGTGTGGTAACGATCACCGACCCGGCCACCGGCACCTTCTGGGCCAGGGTCAGCTGGATGTCACCGGTGCCCGGGGGCATGTCGATCACCAGGTAGTCCAGGTCGTCCCACGCGGTCTGGGTCACCAACTGCAGCAGCGCACCCGATACCATCGGGCCACGCCAGACCATCGGCGTGTTGTCGTCGGTCAGGAACGCCATGGACATCACTTCCACGCCATGCGCCTTGATCGGCACAAACCACTTCTGTTCGCGAATCTGCGGGCGGGTGCCTTCGGCGATACCGAACATAACGCCCTGGCTGGGGCCATAGATGTCGGCATCCAGAATACCCACCCGGGCACCCTCGCGGGCCAGCGCCAGGGCCAGGTTGGCAGCGGTGGTCGACTTGCCCACGCCACCCTTGCCCGAGGCCACGGCGATGATGTTCCTGACGTTGGCCATGGCCGGCACCTGGGCCTGGGCCTTGTGCGCGGCAACCACGCAGTCGATCGACACCTGGGCGCCGCTGACGCCCTCGAGATTGCCGATGGCGGTCTGCAGCACCTGGGCCCAGCCGTTCTTGAACAGCCCGGCGGCATAGCCCAACTGCAACTGCACGCTGACGTGCCCGCCCTGGATATCGATGGCGCGCACGCAACCGGTGCTGACCGGGTCCTGGTTCAGGTAGGGGTCGGTGTACTGGCGAAGCACGCCTTCAATGGCGGCACGGGTGACGGCACTCATGGAGACTCCCATTGGCAAACTGAATGTAAAACAGGCGCCTATCCTAACCCGTCAATCATCAGCAGATGCGCTTGCGGGGTGAAATATCTTCGCCAGCCCTTTATAGTGGCCGATCACCCTCATTTTCACCCCGAGCCAGATAAGTAGCCGAGCCACCATGTCCGAGCCACGCCAGATTCTCGTCACCAGCGCCCTGCCCTATGCCAATGGATCGATCCACCTTGGCCATATGCTGGAGTACATCCAGACGGATATGTGGGTACGCTTCCAGAAGCTGCGCGGGAACCAGTGCATTTACGTCTGCGCCGACGACGCCCACGGCTCGGCCATCATGCTGCGCGCGGAAAAGGAAGGCATCACCCCGGAACAGCTGATTGCCAACGTCCAGGCCGAACACAGCAGCGACTTCGCCGACTTCCTGGTGGACTTCGACAACTTCCACTCCACCCACAGCGAAGAAAACCGTGAGCTGTCGAGCCTCATCTACACGCGCCTGCGTGAGGCGGGGCACATTGCCACCCGTTCGGTGACCCAGTACTTCGACCCGGAAAAGGGCATGTTCCTGGCTGACCGCTTCATCAAGGGCACCTGCCCGAAGTGCGCGGCCGAAGACCAGTACGGCGACAACTGCGAGAAATGCGGCGCCACCTACGCACCGACCGAACTGAAGAACCCCAAGTCGGCCATTTCCGGGGCCACCCCGGTACTGCGCGATTCGCAGCACTTTTTCTTCAAGCTGCCCGACTTCCAGGCCATGCTGCAACAGTGGACCCGCAGCGGCACGCTGCAGGATGCGGTCGCCAACAAGCTGGCCGAATGGCTGGACTCCGGCCTGCAGGAATGGGACATCTCCCGTGACGCGCCGTACTTCGGTTTCGAAATTCCGGGTGAGCCGGGCAAATACTTCTATGTGTGGCTCGATGCGCCTATCGGCTACATGGCCAGCTTCAAGAACCTTTGCGCGCGCCGCCCGGAACTGGACTTCGATGCGTTCTGGCGCGAGGGCTCCACGGCCGAGCTGTACCATTTCATCGGCAAGGACATCGTCAACTTCCACGCCCTGTTCTGGCCAGCCATGCTCGAAGGCGCGGGCTTCCGCAAGCCGACCGCCGTCAATGTGCACGGTTACCTGACCGTCAACGGCGCCAAGATGTCGAAGTCGCGGGGTACGTTCATCAAGGCCCGTACCTACCTCGACCACCTGCAGCCAGAGTACCTGCGCTATTACTACGCCGCCAAGCTGGGCCGCGGCGTCGACGACCTCGACCTGAACCTGGAAGACTTCGTGCAGAAGGTCAACTCTGACCTGGTTGGCAAGGTGGTCAACATCGCCAGCCGCTGTGCCGGCTTCATCCACAAGGGTAACCAGGGCGTGATGGTTAGCGGTGATGCCGCGCCTGAACTGACCGAAGCCTTCCTGGCTGCCGCCCCGTCCATTGCCGAGGCCTACGAAGGCCGCGATTTCGGCCGCGCCATGCGCGAAATCATGGCGCTGGCCGACCGTGCCAATGCCTGGATCGCCGACAAGGCGCCGTGGTCCCTGGCCAAGCAGGAGGGCAAGCAGGACGAAGTGCAGGCGATCTGCGCCCAGGGCATCAACCTGTTCCGCCAGTTGGTGATTTTCCTCAAGCCGGTACTGCCGCTGCTGGCTGCCGACGCCGAGGCCTTCCTCAACGTGGCCCCGCTGACCTGGGACGACCACCTGTCGCGCCTGGAAAACCACACGTTGAACCCGTTCAAGGCGCTGATGAGCCGTATCGAGCTGGCCAAGGTCGAAGCCATGGTCGCCGCCAGCAAGGAAGACCTGCTCGCCGCCGAACCCAAGGCCCCGGCAGGCAACGGCGAGCTGGCCAAGGACCCGCTGTCGGCAGAAATCGAGTTCGACACCTTTGCCGCCGTGGACCTGCGTGTGGCACTGATCGTCAAGGCCGAAGCCGTGGCGGGTGCGGACAAGCTGCTGCAGCTGACCCTGGACATCGGGGACGAACGCCGCAATGTGTTCTCCGGCATCAAGTCGGCTTACCCGGACCCGTCCAAGCTCGAAGGCCGCCTGACCATGATGGTCGCCAACCTGAAACCGCGGAAAATGCGCTTTGGCGTGTCCGAGGGGATGGTCATGGCGGCAGGCCCTGGTGGTGAAGAGATCTACCTGCTGAGCCCGGACAGCGGCGCCAAGCCAGGCCAGCGCATCAAGTAATTGACCGTGGGGGCTGCATGGCAGTCCCGTTGGCTTCTGCGGCGGGCCGGGGCAATCCCGGCCTGTGCGCGCCATCAAGGAAAGCTCTGATTCATGAACGCCGCCAAACGCCTGGAGATTTTTCGCAGGCTGCATGAAGACAACCCTGACCCGAAAACCGAACTGGCCTACACCACGCCATTTGAATTGCTGGTGGCAGTGACACTGTCCGCGCAATCGACCGACGTAGGCGTCAACAAGGCCACTGCGCGCCTGTTCCCCGTCGCCAACACCCCCGAGGCCATCTATGCCCTGGGCGTCGAAGGCCTCAGCGAATACATAAAGACCATCGGGCTGTACAACAGCAAGGCCAAGAACGTCATCGAAGCCTGCCGCTTACTGATCGAGCGTCACGGTAGCCAGGTACCCCAGACCCGTGAAGCGCTGGAGGCACTGCCAGGTGTCGGCCGCAAGACGGCGAACGTGGTGCTGAACACGGCGTTCCGCCAGCCGACCATGGCCGTCGATACGCATATTTTCAGGGTCAGCAATCGCACGGGGATAGCGCCGGGCAAGACTGTGCTGGAAGTGGAAAAGAAACTGGTCAAGTTCGTACCCAAGGACTACCTGCTGGACGCCCACCACTGGCTGATTCTCCATGGCCGCTATGTTTGCCAGGCACGCAAGCCAAGGTGCGGCAGCTGCAGGATCGAAGACCTGTGCGAGTACAAGCACAAAACTTCTGACGATTGAGCGGATAGCTGAAAACCACTGCAGGCGATTGAAAAAATCTTTTTTACCAGCGCCTGCTTTCTGGTTATAAGGTCGGCCAACGGCCCCTTGGCTTGGAGCGACTCATGAGTACCGATAAAGACGACCTGTCGATCGAAGATGATTTTGTTGCCGTAGAAGATGACGCGGAGCCCCCGGTGGAATCTGCAAAAACCAACCTCAGCAAACGCCGCACCATCGACAACTTGCTCGAAGAACGGCGCCTGCAGAAACAACTGGCCGATTTCGATTACGACCTGTAGCCCCACCTTGGCAAAGCCTCCTGCCCGGAGGCTTCATGGCCTGTGCTCAGCTCAGGCCTTGCCGTTGCGCCAACTCGATCAGGTCTACCAGCGACCGTGCATTGAGCTTGAGCAACAGGCGTGACTTGTAGGTACTGACCGTCTTGTTGCTCAGGTACATGCTGTCGGCAATTTCCTTGTTCGAACGCCCGCGCGCCAACTGTTGCAACACGGTCATTTCCCGGGCCGAGAGGCGGTTGACCATGTCCACCTCGCTGCCCGTGCCCCTGCCACGGGCCGCATGCAGGGCCTGGTTGGGGAAATAGCTGTAGCCCGAGAGCACCGCCTTGATTGCGCTCAACAGCTCGGTAAGTTCCTGTTGCTTGCATACATAACCCGCCGCCCCCGCCTGCATGCAGCGCATCGAAAAATTGCCGGGTGCCTGCGACGTCAGCACCAGCACCTTGCTGCCTGGGCTGAAGCTGGCCATGCGGGCAATCACCTCCAGGCCATCCAGCTTCGGTATACCGATATCCAGCACCACGATGTCCGGCAGGTGTTGCCGCGTCAGCTGCAATGCAGCCACCCCATTGTCGGTCTCCCCCACGACGTCATACCCATGCCGCTCCATCAGCATGCGCACGGCAAGGCGTATGACCGGATGATCATCAACGATAAGCACTTTATTCATGCGACATCCATTCATTCACTGTTGTGGCTTTGGCACGCCAAGATAACTGACAGAACGACCGATGGCGCGGCGATTTGCCGACGAAACTCATGTGCAGACAAAACCTACAATAGTTGCGGAAACTTCCTACACTTCGCGACTATGGTTGTAACAAACAAATTCCTTATTACCGATTACAGGCGTGTACCCGGTGGCCAGTTGCACTTTGAGCACAGACTGTCAGGGGCTGAAACACCCCTTCCCGCCTTCGGGGTGAAGCGTGGATCAGGGACTTTGCCCGTTGTCGCGCACCGGGAAGCAGTCCAGTCTTTAGTTGCCCGGCGCAGTAAGGCAAAGATGGGCAAAACCGCTGGAGGCAGCCACCATGACCCAAGCACAACCTGTCGCCCCGCTGACGATCATTGCCATCTTCGCCGGGATCATCGAAGCCTCCGCCCTGGCCACACTGCCCTTTCTCAGCGAGTCCAGCCAGAAGCTCTATACCTGGTTCCTGGTGGGCTTTCCGTTCTTCCTGACCGCGCTGTTTTTCCTGACACTCAACTTCAACTACAAGTCGTTCTACAGCCCGTTACCCAACAAGGCAGCAGCGGACAGCGCGCCCCCTCCCAGCAATGAGGCCCTCGCTGCCATGCCGCAGGAGGGGTTGCCAGGCGAGCCCGTCACCTTCATGTTTTCTGGCCCGGATGCCTGTCGCCTGATGGAACAGCAATTGTTGCAAGCGCTTGCGCAACCACCAACGCCGCCCCGCACCTGGCGCTTTTGCAATGTGGATAAAGGCCAATGCGCGCAATTGTCCATCAGCCCACTGGGCAGTGAGGCCGCGAACCCATGCAGCTGAAACTCTTCATTTCGAGCAGGCACAAAAAACCCGGCCGCAGCCTAATGCCAGTCAGTTAAGTAATTTGGGGGCCGCTTTGCGACCCTTCGCGGGCGTGCCCGCGAAGGGCTGCAAAGCAGCCCCAGTTACCCAACAAAACAGCACCGGACAGCGCCCCCCGCCCGGCAGTGAAGCCCTCGCTGCCATGCCGCAGGAGGGGTTGCCAGGCGAGCCCGTCACCTTCATGTTTTCTGGCCCGGATGCCTGTCGCCTGATGGAACAGCAATTGTTGCAAGCGCTTGCGCAACCACCAACGCCGCCCCGCACCTGGCGCTTTTGCAATGTGGATAAAGGCCAATGCGCGCAATTGTCCATCAGCCCACTGGGCAGTGAGGCCGCGAACCCATGCAGCTGAAACTCTTCATTTCGAGCAGGCACAAAAAACCCGGCCGCAGCCTAATGCCAGTCAGTTAAGTAATTTGGGGGCCGCTTTGCGACCCTTCGCGGGCACGCCCGCTCCCACAGGGGATCGCGCATCTCTTGAGTTCAGCGCCTGTGGGAGCGGGCGTGCCCGCGAAGGGCTGCAAAGCAGCCTCAGTAACGCTTAACCGACAGGCATTAGGCCGCAGCCGGGTTCTTTCATGGCACAGGCCAGCAATCAGAGCAGCGAACGGCCCTTGTTAGCGGCAATGCGCATACGCAAGGCGTTGAGCTTGATGAAGCCAGCAGCGTCGGCCTGGTTGTAGGCGCCGCCATCTTCTTCGAAGGTGGCGATGTTGGCATCGAACAGCGAATCATCCGATTTACGGCCAACCACGGTGACATTGCCTTTGTACAGCTTCAGCCGCACCACACCGTTCACGTTGACCTGCGAAGCGTCGATCATCTGCTGCAGCATCACGCGCTCCGGGCTCCACCAGTAACCGGTGTAGATCAGGCTGGCGTACTTGGGCATCAACTCGTCTTTGAGGTGAGCAACTTCACGGTCCAGGGTGATCGACTCGATGGCACGGTGGGCCTTGAGCATGATGGTGCCGCCAGGCGTCTCGTAGCAGCCACGCGACTTCATACCGACATAACGGTTTTCGACGATGTCGAGGCGGCCGATGCCGTTGGCACCGCCGATGCGGTTCAGGTCGGCCAGAACGGTTGCCGGGGTTTTCTCGACACCGTCGATGGCAACGATGTCGCCGTTGCGGTAGGTGAGTTCGATGTAGGTGGCCTGGTCCGGAGCGTTCTCAGGTGAGACACTCCAGCGCCACATGTCCTCTTCGTGCTCGGTCCAGGTGTCTTCCAGGACACCGCCTTCGTAGGAGATGTGCAGCAGGTTGGCGTCCATCGAGTACGGCGACTTCTTCTTGCCGTGGCGCTCGATCGGGATACCGTGCTTTTCGGCGTAGTCCATCAGCTTCTCGCGGGACAGCAGGTCCCACTCGCGCCATGGGGCGATAACCTTGACGCCAGGCTTGAGCGCGTAGGCACCCAGCTCGAAACGCACCTGGTCGTTGCCCTTGCCGGTAGCGCCATGGGAAATGGCGTCTGCACCGGTTTCGTTGGCGATTTCGATGAGGCGCTTGGCGATCAGCGGACGGGCGATGGAAGTACCCAGCAGGTACTCACCTTCGTAGACGGTGTTGGCGCGGAACATCGGGAACACGAAATCACGCACGAACTCTTCGCGCAGGTCGTCGATGTAGATCTCTTTAACACCCATTGCCTGAGCCTTGGCGCGGGCCGGTTCGACCTCTTCGCCCTGACCCAGGTCAGCGGTGAAAGTCACCACTTCGCAGTTGTAGGTATCCTGCAGCCACTTGAGAATCACCGAAGTATCAAGGCCGCCGGAATACGCCAGTACGACCTTTTTTACGTCCGCCATGCCATCACTCCACGGGGTTGTACGGAAAAGGACCGATTCTAACGGCGTTAACGATAAATTTACAGTGGCGCGACAGCTTCTGACGACAAAGCGACAAGAACTTTCACAGGGGCGACGGACGGTAGTGAGGCAGGCAAGTCAAGGGCCTGCGGTGCACGCGGCTGTCCAACCTCAAGGTTGCCTGGCCGGCGCAGCACCAGCAGCAGGGGGGGCTTGCTCGGTCGGTTTCTCCACCGGTTTTTCAGGCACCACCACCCGGTCCAGCTCGATGTTCACTCGCCGATTCCGCGCCCGATTCGCCGCCGTGTTGTTCTTGGCCACCGGGTAGCGCTCGCCGTGGAAGCGTACGGTGATCTGCTCATCCTTGATACCATGAGCCTTGAAGTAGTCCGCCACCGCCAGCGCCCGGCGGCGTGACAGGTCGCGGTTGGTCAGGCGATTACCGCTGTTGTCGGAGTGACCGTTGAGCTCGACATGGTTCACCGAAGGGTCGGCCTTCATGTATTCGAGAATCACATCCAGCCTGGCCTTGGCCGCGTCATCCAGTTCGATGCCCCCGCCCGGGAAACCGACCTGGGTCTGGCGCACCTGGTCGTAGTTCATGGGCAGCAGCTTGGCGGCACACACCTGGTAATCGCTGTAGGCCTTGGCAAAGCTCACCGGCAGTACCCGCACCTCCATGGGCCGGCCAGCTTCGCCCGCATAGCTGCGCACCACCGTGCTGCGCCCGTCGAGCAAGCCATTGATCAGGCGGCTGGCCTGGCCTTGCGACGAACTGAACAACACGCCGGTACGGGCCATGCGCACGCTACCCAGGTTGATATCACCACGACCGGGTTGCCACGGCGCCGCCGCCGCCAGCAGGCTGGCAGTGCCGGCCCCCAGTATGTTGCTGGCCGAGCGCAGCTGGAACACTGCCTGCTCGCCCGCCCGGCGTACGAACTCACCACTGCCAAAGCCATCGATCGGCTGGATCAGCCGGCACTCGAACGGGTCACCCTCGACCTTCCAGGCAATGTTCTCCATGCGCGTCTGAAAAGTCAGCGCGGCAGCCGGCAGGCTGGCGAACAGGGTCAACAGGGTCAGGTAACGCTGGCGCACGGGCGGCTCCACAATTTCAACGGCTTACCTGCAGGCTATCGGACGCCAACCGGAAAACTTGATAGCCGTGCTCGGCCCAGGGTTTTCCGGTAGCATTGGGGCTTGAGTTCGACCCGCCTGGAATCCCCAATGTCCGATCGCCTGACCCTCCTGCGCCCCGACGACTGGCACATCCATCTGCGTGATGGTGCCGTCCTGCCCCACACCGTTGGCGATGTGGCGCGTACTTTCGCCCGCGCCATCATCATGCCCAACCTGGTTCCGCCGGTGCGCAACGCCGCCGAGGCCGGTGCCTACCGTGAACGCATCCTCGCTGCCCGCCCGGCAGGCAGCCGCTTCGAGCCGCTGATGGTCCTGTACCTCACCGACCGTACCAGCCCCGAAGATGTGCGTGCCGCCAAGGCCAGCGGTATCGTGTATGCCGCCAAGCTGTACCCGGCGGGCGCCACCACCAATTCCGATTCGGGCGTGACCAGCATCGACAATATCTTCCCGGCCATCGAGGCATTGGCGGAGGTCGGCATGCCGCTGCTGGTGCACGGCGAAGTGACCCGCAGCGAAATCGACGTGTTCGACCGCGAGAAGCGCTTCATCGACGAGCACATGCGCCGCCTGGTCGAGCGCTTCCCGGCCTTGAAAGTGGTGTTCGAACACATTACCACCAGCGATGCCGCGCAGTTCGTCACCGAAGCACCGGCCAATGTTGGCGCGACCATCACCGCGCAACACCTGCTGTACAACCGCAACCACATGCTGGTCGGTGGCATTCGCCCACACTTCTACTGCCTGCCGATCCTCAAGCGCAACACCCACCAGGTGGCCCTGCTGGATGCAGCCACCAGCGGCAACCCGAAGTTCTTCCTCGGTACCGACTCGGCCCCGCACGCCCGTCACGCCAAAGAAGCGGCCTGCGGCTGCGCCGGCTGCTACACCGCCTACGCGGCTATCGAGCTGTACGCCGAAGCGTTCGAGCAACGCAACGCGCTGGACAAGCTGGAAGGTTTCGCCAGCCTCCACGGCCCAGCTTTCTATGGCCTGCCGGCAAATACCGACACCATCACCCTGGTCCGCGAAGAATGGACCGCCCCGCAGAGCCTGCCATTCGGCGAGCAAACCGTGGTGCCGCTGCGCGCTGGCGAGAAATTGCGCTGGCGCCTGCTGGAGGAAAACGCGTGAGCGAAGACCTCTACGAAGACGACCTGGAAAGCCAAGGCAACAGCGGGTCGCGCCATCCAATGGCCGAGCGCTTCCGCGGTTACCTGCCGGTTGTAGTGGACGTGGAAACGGGCGGCTTCAACAGCGCCACCGATGCCTTGCTGGAAATTGCTGCAGTGACCATCGGCATGGACGAGAAAGGCTTCCTGTTCCCCGAGCACACGTACTTCCACCGGGTGGAGCCGTTCGAAGGCGCGAACATCGAGGCGGCCGCCCTGGAGTTCACCGGCATCAAGCTCGACCACCCGCTGCGCATGGCAGTCAGCGAGGAAACCGCGCTGACCGATATTTTCCGCGGTGTGCGCAAGGCCCTGAAGGCCAATGGCTGCAAGCGGGCGATTCTGGTCGGCCATAACAGCAGCTTCGACCTCGGCTTCCTCAACGCGGCCGTGGCGCGCAATGACGTGAAGCGTAACCCGTTCCACCCGTTTTCCAGCTTCGACACGGCTACCCTGGCCGGCCTGGCCTATGGCCAGACCGTACTGGCGCGGGCTTGCCAAAGCGCCGACATCGACTTCGATGGGCGTGAAGCGCACTCGGCGCGGTACGACACCGAGAAAACGGCGGAGCTGTTCTGCGGCATCGTCAACCGCTGGAAGGACCTGGGCGGCTGGCGCGACTTCAACGATTGACCTGGGGGCCGCCTGGCGGCCCTTTCGCAACACAAGCCCGCAGCCACCACCCAGGCACAAAAAAACCGGCCACCAGGGCCGGTTTTTCATGCGCGCCGCAATTACAGCTTGCCGGCGTTCTCGCTCAGGTAGGCGGCTACGCCTTCTGGCGAAGCATTCATGCCTTTGTCGCCTTTTTTCCAGTTGGCCGGGCAGACTTCGCCGTGCTCTTCGTGGAATTGCAGGGCGTCGACCAGGCGCAGCAGTTCGTCCATGTTACGGCCCAGTGGCAGGTCGTTGACGATCTGCGAACGAACAACACCGTTGGTGTCGATCAGGAAGGCACCACGGAAGGCCACGCCACCTTCGGACTCAACGTCGTAGGCCTTGCAGATTTCGTGGGTCATGTCGGCAGCCAGGGTGTACTTCACCTGGCCGATGCCGCCGTTGTTGACCGGGGTGTTGCGCCAGGCGTTGTGAGTGAAGTGCGAGTCGATGGACACGCCGATCACTTCTACGTTGCGCGCCTGGAAATCAGGGATGCGGTGGTCCAGGGCGATCAGCTCGGACGGGCAGACGAAGGTGAAGTCCAGCGGGTAGAAGAACACCAGGCCGTACTTGCCCTTGATGGCCGAAGCCAGGTTGAAGCTGTCGACGATCTCGCCATTGCCCAGCACGGCCGGTACGGTGAAATCGGGGGCTTTCTTACCAACGAGTACGCTCATTGTAATCTCCTGATGAGGGTGTAGAACCGTTTGCCGGGCCAGACGGGCCTGCCCGACATCCAACAAAGGCGACCATCATACACGGCTTCTGATGACAGGCCGAATCCAACGAGCAGGCAACCGCCGGTCGCTCAAGCACAGGCCTTGCAGAAAGTGCTTTGACAAGCATTCTCATTAACATTAAGCTCCAACCCATCGACTCAACCAGCGATGGTCAGCCCTTATGTATGTGTGTCTTTGTGTCGGCGTTACTGACGGACAGATCCGCGACGCGATCTATGAAGGATGCTGCAGTTACAAGGATGTGCGAGCCGCGACCAATGTCGCCAGCCAGTGTGGCAAATGTGCCTGCCTGGCCAAGCAGGTAGTTCGCGAGACCCTGACCGAGCTGCAGGTCAGCCAGGCCGCCCTGCCCTACCCGGTAGAATTCACCACCGCCTGACACCAGCATTTCCAAGAACCGGACCTAGTGTCCGGTTTTTTTATGCCTACATATCAATAAGTTAGGGCACCAACGCGGTTCACAAACATTCTTATTCCTATTAATTTTCATTTATTATTCAATCACTTAGGTTTGACACACTTGCGCATCGGGCTCAAACTTCCTGCTATTGGCACACTTCTACAGGGCAGGAACCCAAATGAAAGGCGACGTAAGCGTCATCCAGCATCTCAACAAGATCCTCGGAAACGAGCTGGTCGCGATCAACCAGTATTTCCTGCACGCACGCATGTACGAAGATTGGGGCCTGAACAAACTCGGCAAGCACGAGTACAAGGAATCGATCGACGAGATGAAGCACGCTGACAAGTTGATCAAGCGTATTCTCTTCCTCGAAGGCATCCCTAACGTTCAGGACCTGGGCAAGCTGTTGATCGGCGAGCACACCAAGGAAATGCTCGAGTGCGACCTTAAGCTCGAACACAAGGGCCTGGCCGATCTCAAGGCCGCCATCGCCCACTGCGAAACCGCGGGTGACTTCGGCTCGCGTGACATGCTGGAAGATATCCTCGAGTCCGAGGAAGAACATATCGACTGGCTGGAAACCCAGCTGGGGCTGATCGACAAGATCGGTATCGAAAACTACCTGCAATCGCAGATGGGCGAAGAGTAATCACCCGCTGCATAAAAAAACCCGCGATCAGCGGGTTTTTTCATGCTTGCCGAAATCAGGCTTCGGCAGCTTTGGCCTTGGCGGCGGCGTCCTTGATCAGGGCCTGCAGCTCACCCTTTTCGAACATTTCCAGCATGATGTCGCTACCGCCGACCAGCTCACCGGCCACCCACAGCTGCGGGAAAGTCGGCCAGTTGGCGTACTTTGGCAGGTTGGCGCGGATTTCCGGGTTCTGCAGGATGTCGACGTAGGCGAACTTCTCGCCACACCCCATCACAGCCTGCGATGCCTTGGCCGAGAACCCGCACTGCGGGGCATTCGGCGAACCTTTCATGTAAAGCAGAATGGTGTTGTTGGCAATCTGCTCTTTGATCGTATCGATGATATCCATCTAGCACCTCAGCTGAACTTTCCGACGCGATCGTCGGCACGGTGAGGCATTGTAACGGAAAGCCGAGCAGCATGCTCGGCCTTGCCATCGCTCAAGCGGCCTCGACCTGCACAGGTACGCCATTGAGCGCCGCATTGCCCGACACCGGGTCACGCAAGCGCTCGTCGGTAAGGTCATTGGCACTCACGCCAGGCTGCGCCTGGGCGACCTGCAGGTGTACGCCCTGCCGGCCATGACCGAATCCATGGGGCAAGCTGACCACACCGGGCATCATGTCCTCGCAGGCCAGTACCTCGACTTCCAGGGCACCGGTGCGCGAGCGAATCCGCACCCGCTGGCCATCCTGCAGTTGCCGCTGCTGCAGATCGTGGGGGTGCATCAACAACTGGTGCCGGGGCTTGCCTTTGACCAGCCGATGAAAGTTGTGCATCCATGAGTTGTTGCTGCGCACGTGGCGGCGCCCGATCAACAACAGTTCGTTCGGGGCTGGCGGTGCTTGCCGGGCCAGCCGCTGCAAATCGTCCAGCAGCACCTGGGGCGCCGCTTCGATCGCCTTGGTGGCAGTGGCCAGGCGAGCCTCGAGGTTGGCGCGCAACGGGCCAAGGTCCAGGCCATGCGGGTGCTCATCGAGCTTGGCCAGGGAAAGCTGCCAGGCGGTTGCCTCGCCGTAGCGGCCTTTGCGCAGGGCCAGGTCGATCATCTGCGCGGGCGCCACGGTCGGCTTGATCTCCAGCCCGGCACGCCTGGCATAGGCCTGCGCCAGCCCGACAAAGATTTCCCAGTCATGCAAGGCGCCCTGCGGCTTGGCCAGGATCGCCCGGTTGAACCGCGTGATGTTGCGCACGGCCAACAGGTTGAATGTGCTGTCGTAGTGATCATTTTCCAACGCCGAGGTCGAGGGCAGGATCAAGTCGGCATGGCGTGTGGTCTCGTTGATGTAGAGGTCGATGCTGAGCATGAACTGCAACCCCTCCAGCGCAGCGTCCAGCTGGCGGCCGTTGGGCGTGGACAGCACAGGGTTGCCGGCCACCGTCACCAGGGCATGCACCTGCCCCTCGCCGGGCGTCAGCATTTCTTCGGCGAGGGCCGCCACCGGCAGCTCACCGCCGTATTCGGGCAATCCCGATACCCGGCTTTGCCAGGCATTGAAATGCCCACCCGAGGTGGTCGCGACCAGGTCCACGGCCGGCTCTGTACACAACGCCCCGCCGACACGGTCGAGGTTGCCGGTCACCAGGTTGATCAGTTGCACCAGCCAATGACACAGGGTGCCGAAGGTTTGCGTCGACACGCCCATGCGCCCGTAGCACACCGCCTTGTCGGCGACGGCGAAATCCCGTGCCAACTGCCGGATCTCGGCCGCCTCGATGCCACACAGCGCGCTCATGGCCTCGGCGCTGAGAGGCGCCAGTGCCGCGCGAACCTGCTGCAGACCATTGACCGGCACGTGCGAGCGCCGCGTCAGGCCCTCGTCGAACAGCGTGCTGAGCAGGCCGCACAACAGCGCCGCATCGCCCCCGGGGCGAATGAACAGATGGCGGTCGGCCATGGCCGCCGTTTCGCTGCGCCGCGGGTCCACCACCACCAGGCGCCCACCGCGCGCGCGCAGGGCCTTGAGCCGCTTCTCCACGTCGGGCACCGTCATGATGCTGCCGTTGGAGGCCAGCGGGTTGCCGCCAAGAATCAACATGAAATCGGTATGGTCGATATCCGGGATCGGCAATAGCAAGCCATGCCCGTACATCAGGTGGCTGACCAGGTGCTGCGGCAATTGGTCCACCGATGTGGCAGAGAAACGGTTGCGGGTTTTCAGCAGGCCGAGGAAATAATTGCTGTGGGTCATCAACCCGTAGTTATGCACGCTGGGATTGCCCTGGTACACGGCCACGGCATTGCGCCCATGGGCCTGCTGGATCGCCCACAGCCTGTCGGCGGCCAGGGTAAACGCTTCATCCCACTCAATCGCCTGCCAGTGCTCCCCTACCCGTTTATGGGGCTGGCGCAAACGATCCGGGTCATTCTGAATATCCTGCAACGCTACCGCCTTGGGGCAGACATGGCCGCGGCTGAACGGGTCGTGGGGGTCGCCCTTGATCGAGCTGATCTGCGCCCGCCCCGCGTCGTCATGGCTGATTTCGATGTTGAGCCCGCAGATCGCTTCGCACAGGTGACACGCACGGTGATGCAGGGTCTTGGTCATGGCCGCCTCTGCCTTGTTGTTGGGTAGTGAACGAGCTGAAACTATGCGCCCCGCACCCTACCCCGGCCAGCGCGCTTCGCCGCGTGAATCCACCGACATCAGTGGCACGATTTGCGACAGCCATTTGCCAAATTGCCAGCAAGCCGTGTACAACCTGCTGTAGCAAATAAAAAACAGCACAGCCCAATGGGTAGAGACACGCCTTGCAACTTCTTTGCAGGCGGGCTGCTGTTTCCCCTCTTGGCTTTAGGCGACATTTACTTATAGTATTGCGCCTTTCCCTTTTTCGTCCGCCCCCGTGCGGCTTACGCCGCAGGTCACTCCCGTTGTCAAAAAAACCATACGGTCGACCTGCATACTGTTGCAGATAAGGTAGTCAATCATGAGCGCTAGGCACTTTCTCTCCCTGCTGGACTTCACCACCGACGAATTGCTCGGGGTGATCCGCCGCGGCATCGAGCTGAAGGACCTGCGCAAACGAGGCGTGCTGTTCGAGCCGCTGAAAAACCGCGTGCTGGGCATGATTTTCGAGAAGTCCTCGACCCGTACCCGTGTGTCGTTCGAAGCCGGCATGATCCAACTCGGCGGTCAGGCCATTTTCCTGTCGCCGCGCGATACCCAGCTGGGCCGTGGCGAGCCGATTGGCGACAGCGCCATCGTGTTGTCGAGCATGCTCGACGTGGTCATGATCCGCACCCATGCCCACAGCACCCTCACCGAATTCGCCGCCAACTCGCGCGTGCCGGTGATCAACGCGCTGTCCGACGAGTCGCACCCGTGCCAGTTGCTGGCCGACATGCAAACCTTCCTCGAACACCGCGGCACCATTCAAGGCAAAACCGTGGCCTGGATCGGCGACGGCTTCAACATGTGCAACTCCTACATCGAGGCCGCCAGGCAGTTTGACTTCCAGTTGCGTATCGCTTGCCCGGAAGGTTACGAGCCTGACCCACGCTTCATGGCCATTGGCGGTGACCACGTGCAAATCGTGCGCGACCCCAAGCAAGCCGTAAGCGGTGCCCACCTGGTGACCACGGACGTCTGGACTTCCATGGGCCAGGAGGAGGAAACTGCACGGCGCCTGGCGCACTTTGCGCCTTACCAGGTCACCCGCGAACTGCTCGACCTGGCGGCGCCCGACGCCCTGTTCATGCACTGCCTGCCTGCCCACCGTGGCGAGGAAATCAGCCATGACCTGCTCGACGACCCGCGGTCCGTCGCCTGGGACCAGGCTGAAAATCGCCTGCATGCACAGAAGGCCCTCCTCGAATTCCTTGTCGAACCGGCTTACCACCACGCATGAGTCAACCCTTACTGCTCAACCTGCGCAACCTCGCCTGCGGCTACGGCGACCAGCGCATCGTCCAGAACCTCAACCTGCACCTGAACGCAGGCGACATCGGTTGCCTGCTGGGTTCATCGGGTTGCGGCAAAACCACCACCCTGCGCGCCATCGCCGGCTTCGAGCCGGTGCACGACGGCGAGGTCCAACTGGCGGGCGAGGTAATTTCCCGAGCCGGTTTCACCCTGGCCCCGGAAAAGCGCCGCATCGGCATGGTGTTCCAGGACTACGCGCTGTTCCCGCACCTGACCGTGGCGCAGAACATAGCCTTCGGCATTGCCAAGCACCCCCGCCAGGCGGCAGTCATCGAAGAAATGCTAGAGCTGGTCAAGCTGGCTGGCCTGGGCGGCCGTTACCCGCATGAGCTGTCTGGCGGCCAGCAGCAGCGGGTCGCGCTGGCCCGTGCACTGGCCCCCGAGCCACAGTTGCTGCTGCTCGACGAGCCGTTCTCCAACCTCGACGTGGAACTGCGCCGGCGGCTGAGCCATGAGGTGCGTGACATTCTCAAAAGCCGCGGCACCAGTGCCGTTCTGGTCACCCATGACCAGGAGGAAGCGTTTGCCGTCAGCGACCAGGTAGGGGTGTTCAAGGAGGGCCGCCTGGAACAGTGGGACACACCCTACAATCTGTACCACGAGCCACAGACACCGTTCGTTGCCAGCTTCATCGGCCAGGGCTATTTCATTCGTGGCCAGATGGTCAGCCACGAAGCGGTCAGCACCGAACTGGGCGAGTTGCGGGGTAACCGCGCCTACATCATGGCCGCGGGCAGCTCGGTGGATGTGCTGCTACGCCCGGACGATATCGTGCATGCACCAGGCAGCCCCCTGCAGGCCAGAATAGTCGGCAAGAGCTTCCTCGGCGCCTCGACCCTGTACCGCCTGCAGTTGCCGACCGGCAGCCAGCTGGAAGCGATATTCCCCAGCCATGACGATCAGCAGGTAGGTGACGATGTCGGCATTGCGGTAAAGGCCGACCACCTGGTGCTGTTCCCGGCACCCGGTAGCGTTGCGGCGCAGTTGTCGCCCCTTGAGAACGGGGTTCGTCGCTACAGCTCGGCGACCTGATACAGGGTGCTGGGGCTGCACGGCAGCCCCAGCTTCTCAGCCCCTGCCAATGCCGGCAAATTTGCCCTGGGTATGCTCGGCCAGCACTGCGGCCGCCAACTCCACCTCCAGCCCTCGCCGTCCGGCACTGACATGGATGGTTGCAAAGTTCTGCGCCGAATCATCGATGAAGGTGCGCAGGCGTTTCTTTTGCCCCAGCGGGCTGATTCCACCCACCAGGTAGCCCGTAGCGCGCTGCGCCGCCGCCGGGTCGGCCATCTCGCACTTCTTCACCCCGGCAGCATGGGCCAGGGCCTTGAGGTCCAGGGTGCCTCCCACTGGCACCACCGCCACCAGCAACTCGCCTTTCTCGCTGCTCGCCAGCAACGTCTTGAATACCTGCTGCGGGTCCAGCCCAAGCTTCTCTGCCGCCTCCAGCCCATACGACGCCGACTTGGGGTCGTGTTCGTAACTGTGCACGCGATGCTCGGCACGATGCTTCTTCAACAGGTCTAGGGCGGGGGTCATGCAGGGGCTCCGGTCTGGGACGGCTCGGCGGCTACTTTAGGACAATTCCCACATGGCAGCCAGCGCACCGCAATCGCGCAGCTCTGGCACGGGCATCCGAAACCGATTTTAGCGGCCATTTCGTGACTGGTCGTTCACTTTCGACCTTTGACATCAGCGTTTCTTGTCTATATTTTTTCGTTTCTGAATACGTGGTGCACGTTAAAGGTGCACTTCCCTGCTCGGTGTCAATGGGGATGGACGCCGAGCTTTGCTGTCGAGCGCCAAGCGCCTCACAACAAAAACAACGAGGTCATACATGACGACTGCTCTACGCCAACCCACACTGTCCAGCCAATGCCTGGCCGAATTTCTCGGCACGGGCTTGCTAATATTCTTCGGCACCGGCTGCGTTGCCGCCCTCAAAGTCGCGGGCGCCAGCTTCGGCCTGTGGGAAATCAGTATCATCTGGGGTGTCGGGGTAAGCATGGCCATCTACCTCAGCGCTGGCATTTCCGGCGCGCACCTGAACCCGGCCGTGAGCATCGCCCTCACCCTGTTCGCCGGTTTCGACAAGCGCAAACTGCCCTTCTACATGCTGGCCCAGGTGTGCGGCGCATTCTGTGGTGCAGCACTGGTCTACACCCTGTACAGCAACCTGTTCTTCGATTTCGAACAGGCGCACGCCATGCTACGCGGAAGCGAAGCCAGCCTGGAGCTGGCGTCGGTGTTCTCCACCTACCCGCACCCCTCACTCTCCACCGGCCAGGCCTTCCTGGTTGAAGTGGTGATCACCGCTATCCTGATGGCGGTGATCATGGCCCTGACCGACGACAACAATGGCCTGCCGCGCGGCGCCGTGGCGCCGCTGCTGATCGGCCTGCTGATCGCCGTGATCGGCAGCGCCATGGGCCCGCTGACCGGGTTCGCGATGAACCCGGCCCGTGATTTCGGTCCAAAGCTCATGACATTCCTGGCGGGCTGGGGCGAAATTGCCTTTACCGGTGGGCGCAGCGTTCCTTACTTCCTGGTGCCGATCTTCGCGCCGATCGTTGGCGCCTGCGTGGGCGCCGCGGCCTATCGCGGCCTGATCGCCCGCAACCTGCCTGTTGCAACTGCCGCGCACCCTGAGACAAATGACAACCGCCAGGGCGATACTCAAGCCAGTTGATCGCGGCATCACACACAGCCCTGACCCCCTATTCTTGCAAGGCCTACGACCATGACAGACACCCAGGATAAGAACTACATCATCGCCCTGGACCAGGGCACCACCAGTTCGCGAGCGATCATTTTCGATCGTGACGCCAACGTGGTGGGTACCTCCCAGCGCGAGTTCGCCCAGCACTACCCGCAGGCGGGCTGGGTCGAACACGACCCGATGGAGATCTTCGCCACCCAAAGCGCGACCATGGTCGAAGCCTTGGCCCAGGCGGGCATCAGCCATGCGCAGGTTGCCGCGCTGGGCATCACCAACCAGCGCGAGACCACTGTGGTATGGGACAAGGAAACCGGGCGCCCGGTATACAACGCCATCGTCTGGCAGTGCCGCCGCAGCACCGAGATCTGCGCCCAGCTCAAGCGCGATGGCCATGAAGACTACATTCGCGAAGCCACGGGCCTGGTCACCGACCCGTACTTTTCCGGCACCAAGCTGAAATGGATCCTCGACAACGTTGAAGGCGCCCGTGAACGGGCCGAACGTGGCGAATTGCTGTTCGGCACCATCGATACCTGGCTGATCTGGAAATTTTCCGGTGGCAAGGTCCATGTCACCGACTACACCAATGCCTCGCGCACGCTGATGTTCAACATCCACAGCCTGCAGTGGGACGACAAACTGCTGGAGATCCTGGGCATCCCGCGGCAGATGCTGCCTGAGGTGCGGCCGTCGTCGGAAGTGTACGGCCACACCAAGAGCGGCATCGCCATCGCCGGTATCGCCGGTGACCAGCAGTCGGCCCTGTTCGGCCAGATGTGTGTGGCACCGGGCCAGGCCAAGAACACCTACGGCACCGGCTGCTTCCTGCTGATGAACACCGGCAGCCAGGCCGTGAAGTCTTCCCATGGCCTGCTCACCACCATTGCCTGCGGCCCCCGGGGCGAAGTGGCCTATGCATTGGAAGGCGCCGTGTTCAATGGCGGCTCCACCGTGCAGTGGCTGCGTGACGAGCTGAAGATCGTCAACGACGCACTGGATACCGAGTACTTCGCCAGCAAGGTCAAGGACAGCAATGGCGTGTACCTGGTGCCGGCGTTTACCGGCCTGGGTGCACCGTACTGGGATCCCTATGCCCGTGGCGCGCTGTTTGGCCTGACCCGCGGCGTGAAGGTGGACCACATCATTCGTGCGGCCCTCGAGTCGATCGCCTACCAGACCCGCGACGTGCTCGACGCCATGCAACAGGACTGCGGCCAGCGCCTGTCCGAACTGCGCGTAGACGGTGGCGCAGTGGCCAACAACTTCCTCATGCAGTTCCAGGCAGACATCCTCGGCACCTGCGTGGAACGCCCGAAGATGCGTGAAACCACAGCCCTCGGCGCAGCATACCTGGCGGGCCTGGCCTGTGGCTTCTGGTGCGGCCTGGACGAGTTGCGCGACAAGGCCATCATCGAGCGCGAGTTCAGCCCGCAGCTGGATGAAGCGCAGAAAGAAAAGCTGTATGCCGGCTGGAAGAAGGCCGTAGATCGCACCCGCGATTGGGAAGATCACGACGCCTGAGGCACCCTCAGCGATGCCGCGGTCCCGCCATGGGATCGCGGATCGCGGTTCGCAGCCCGGGCCAATGCGTCATAGCCCACTGGCCGTAGTCTCCGTCCTACGGCATCATTGCAGAATTTGTCCGGCAGCCCCAAAGGACCGCCCATGAATCTGCCCCCACGCCAACAACAAATCCTCGAACTGGTGCGAGAGCGCGGTTATGTCAGTATCGAGGAAATGGCGCAGCTGTTCGTCGTGACGCCACAAACCATCCGCCGTGACATCAACCAGTTAGCCGAACTCAACCTGCTGCGCCGCTACCACGGGGGTGCCGCTTACGATTCGAGCGTCGAAAATACCGCCTACGCCATGCGTGCCGACCAGATGCGCGACGAGAAGCAACGCATCGCCGAGGCCGTGGCCAGGCAAATACCCGACCATGCTTCGGTGTTCATCAACATCGGCACCACCACCGAATCCATCGCCCGGGCCCTGCTCAATCACAACCACCTGAAAGTCATCACCAACAACCTGCATGTGGCCGCCATTCTCGCGGCCAAGGATGATTTCGAGGTGCTGGTGGCAGGCGGCACGGTGCGTCGCGATGGCGGCGTGGTCGGCCAGGCCAGCGTCGATTTCATCAACCAGTTCAAGGTCGATTTCGCCCTGGTAGGGATCAGTGGCATTGACGAGGACGGCAGCCTGCTCGACTTCGACTACCAGGAAGTGCGGGTATCCCAGGCCATCATCACCAATGCCCGCCAGGTTATCCTCGCCGCCGACTCCAGCAAGTTCGGGCGCAACGCCATGGTGCGCCTGGGTTCGATCAGCCTGGTGGATTGCCTGGTGACCGATCAGGCCCCCGCCCCCGCCCTGACTCAACTGCTCAACCAGTACAAGATCCGCATCGAAGTGGTGTAAACGCCCCACCGGCCGTCAGGCTGTAACGCCCTCAGATCGAGCGCTGCGCGATCTGCGGGCGGCTCGTCGCGCGAAGGGTTCAAGCGCATTTTCGTTAATGTTCATTTACTTGCCATGTGATCAGTTTTTTCTATGAAAACTGACTGGCAAGCGCCCTCCTGTTGCGCTAGTATTTTCGAAAACGAACATTAATGTTCATATTCGATATGAACAGTTTCAGGAGGCCTTGCCCGTGTCCCAGCCCGTTTCGTCCCAGCCAGCACTCGCCGACTGCTACGACATTGCCGTAATCGGCGGTGGCATCAATGGTGTCGGCATTGCCGCCGATGCCGCTGGCCGGGGCCTCAAGGTGTTCCTGTGCGAAAGGGACGACCTGGCCCAGCACACCTCATCGGCCAGCAGCAAACTGATCCACGGCGGCCTGCGCTACCTAGAGCACTACGAGTTTCGCCTGGTACGCGAAGCGCTGGCTGAACGTGAAGTGCTGCTGGCCAAGGCGCCACACATCGTCAAGCCCATGCGTTTCGTGCTGCCACACCGCCCGCACCTGCGCCCGGCCTGGATGATCCGCGCTGGCTTGTTCCTGTATGACCACCTGGGCAAGCGCAAGCGCCTGGGCGCCTCGCGCAGCCTGCGCTTTGGCCCGGGCTACCCGCTCAAACCGCAGATCACCCGCGGTTTCGAGTACGCCGACTGTGCAGTCGACGATGCCCGCCTGGTGGTGCTCAATGCCATGGCTGCCCGTGAACACGGCGCTCACATTCTGACCCGCACCCGCTGCCTGCGCGCCGAGCGTGTAGATGGCCTGTGGCAGGTAGACCTGCTGCATGCCGACGGCAAGCAACAGCGCATTCGGGCACGCGCCCTGGTCAATGCTGCCGGCCCTTGGGTGGCCAGTTTCATCAAGGACGACCTCAAGCTCGATGCGCCCTATGGCATTCGCCTGATCCAGGGCAGCCACCTGATCGTGCCGCGCCTGTATGAAGGCGAACACGCCTATATCCTGCAGAACGAAGACCAGCGCATTGTCTTCTGCATACCTTACCTGGAGCGCTTTACCCTGATCGGCACCACCGACCGGGAGTACAGCGGCGACCCGGCGAAAGTCGCCATTACCGACCAGGAAACCCAGTACCTGCTCAACGTGGTCAACGCCCATTTCAACCATCAGCTGAGCCAGGCCGACATCCTTAACACCTATTCCGGGGTACGTCCGCTGTGCAACGACGAGTCGGACAACCCGTCGGCCGTCACCCGCGACTACACGCTGGCGCTGTCGGCAGAGGTCGGTCAGGCCCCGCTGCTTTCAGTATTCGGCGGCAAACTGACTACCTACCGCAAGCTGGCCGAATCGGCGATGGCCGAGCTCAAGCCCTTCTTCAGCCAGATGCGCGGCAGCTGGACGGCCACCGCGCCCCTGCCGGGCGGCGAACACATGACCACCGCACAAGCGCTGCTGGAGCAACTGTTGGCCCGCCATGGCTGGCTGCCGGTGAATATCGCCAAACGCTGGGCGAACACCTATGGCAACCGTGTCTGGCAACTGCTCGACGGCGTGACTGGCCCGGATGACCTCGGCCAGGCCATTGGCGGTGGGCTATTCGCTCGCGAAGTCGACTACCTTTGCGAGGCTGAGTGGGCGACGACCGCCGACGACATCCTGTGGCGCCGCACCAAATTGGGCCTGTTCACCCATGCAGCAGAGCGCCTGGCCCTGGAAAAGTATCTGCAACAAACCCGAGCCGGGCTTGCCCAGGGCAACGCCGCGTGATGCGGCGCTGCTGCGCAGGCTCAAAGCCTGCTGTGCAGCTCCTGCGCCAGGGTTAGCAACAAGCGTCGCTCGGCCTGCTCGTATTCGTACTTGAGGGCCTTGCAACGCAGGGCGAAGGTCCAATCGTCGATCTGTCCCTGGCTTACCTGCTCTTCGAGGCTTTCCATCCGATCATTGAGCGGTCGCAGTACATGCTCGAAGCGCGCCGGGTGGCGCTCGCGGGCATGGACCTCCCAGAACGGCCGCTGCGCCAGGGAGCCAATCACTTGCTCAGGTGTCTCGTTTGCCAGAATCTGGTCGCGAGCACGCAGCAGGTCGCTGCTGGTGACATGGGCAAACCCTGGGTAGTGCATCTCATCGTGCTCGATGGGCAGGTCCAGAGTGGCACTCAACTTGAGCCGGTAGTACAGCCGGATCTCGACCTCATCCACGCCGACCGTACGCTGGGCACGCAGGCGCTCGATGTGGCGCACGGCAAGCCGGTCGACTTCGTCCAGGCGCCAAAGCGAACGCCCCAGACGCCATAAACGCCCCTCCAGCCCCGCCGGCTCACCGCCTACCGCGCGCTCCACCATTACACCCAGCTCAAGCTGCTCCAACGTCAACAGCAGCCGGTCTTCACACGTCCTTGGGCCACCGGCTTCAGCGAACAGGCGCACACGCACAGCCTCATGTTGCTCGCAGAACTCCAGAATGCGCCAGATACGCGCGCGGTAACGCGCCGGCGCCAGGTCGAAATCTTCCGCCCCCGCAAAGTCCGCCAGAAACCGAAACAGGTCGGCGGCGCCACGCTCTGCGCCTAACGCGTCGTAGATGACGCGCCAGCGCATCCGTTGTTGTGCCTCGGCCGTACCGGCCAAGCGCTCGAACAAGGCGTCGTCCACAGGCCGGTGCTGACGCATGCGGCCAGCACCGGGTTGCGTTGCCCTGGCCTGCTCAAGCAGGGCTTCGTCGGCCTCGTCGAGCGGGTTATCGTGCAGTGCCTGATCTTCCAGTTGCAGGCGCAACCGTGCCAGGTCCTGGCGCAACTGACGGATACGGTTGTCACGCAGATCGACCCTGGCTCGCCAGGACACTGCCTCGGGCATGCGCTCAAGGCCGGTGGACCTCAGCCGCACTTCGCGCAGGTAGCGCAGCGTGGTCAACACCGGCGCACGCCCCAGCGGGTTGTGGCTCAAGTCCAGAAGCTGCAGGTTGCGCACCTGCACCAGGCGGCCCTCACCGCCACTGTCCAGCACGATATGGTTACGCGACAGCGTCAATGTCCTGAGCCGCTCCAGGCTTTCCAGCCCTGCCGGAATCGCGGTCAGCCGATTGCGCGACAGGTCCAGTTCCACTAGGTTGCCAAAGCGCAGCAGGAAGTCCTCGTCGATTGCAGTAAGGCCGCTGTCCCGAAGGTACAAACGTTTGACATGATCGAAACGGATGCCCTGCGGAAGCTGTGGCAAGCTGCCGAAGTGCTCGCCATCCAGGTCCAGTACGTAATCGCCCGATACATTGACCACCTTGCGCCTCCAGCAGCGGCGCAGGGCGGTCTCCAACCGACGTCGCCTCACGCCCTGCAGCGGGTTGCTGGCGGCCTGGCGCCACTGGCGCAAGCAAGTGCGCAACTGTGCCAGGTGCTCTTGCAGTTGCGTGTAGTGCTCCCACAACCCTGCATCTCCACCGTTGACGTTCAGCAGGTAGGCCTGTATCTCATCGTCGCTCAGGGTGGGAAAAATCTGCTGAATGCCCCGCCGGATTGCTTGCCGTTCGCCGCTTCCGCGCCCGCTGAGGGGGTAACCCAGGCGCCCATCGCCGAAACGCCGGGGTGGGCGGAAGGCGCTGTGCACAGGTCGCATGCCGCACCATATGGCGGCCTGTTCCCGGTCACTTGCGGCACTGCGCAACAACCACTGGCCGAAGGCTTCTTCACCCAGGCCACCATTGCCCAGCTCTGCCAACTGCGCCTCATCCAGACTCGTCAGCAATGCCCACTGCAAGCTGTGGGAACGCGCCGATCGTGGACTGCGGTAACCGTCGCCGCGCCTGAAGATGTATTGCACCTGCTCGGCGCCCTCACTGCCGGCACTGGCCAGCAGCGCCCCCTGCGCAGTGCGCTCACGAAGCTCCAGCCTTAGCGTCGGCGGCCAGGCAAGCCGCTCACCCAAGACCCCGAAAGCGATCCGCTCGCTGTCGGCGTTGACTGCACGCGGCAGGTACAAGCCGGCACACGCGCGGTCCAGCCGGCGTTCACGCAGTTGCCAGCGTGCCCGCTCGGCCAGCGCCAACGGCATGCGTTGCCGATCCAGCAATTGCTCCCGCTCGACGCCGCTGCACTGCGCCATCAACTCAACCAACTGACGCCTCGACAAACCGGGGAACGCCCTGGCCAACAGGCTGCTGCCGTGCTCCGCCACGCTATCGGCAAGCTGCTGCTCCAAGGCCGGGCCGGCCAGGTCGGGGAAGCGCTCATGGGCCCGGTAGACATCCAGCGCATCGTACAGCCGAGCCGGGGCATCCACCTGTTCCAGATGCAGGCGGCGCAGCCGGGCTTCACTCAACCCCGTCGCCTGGAGCAGGTAATCCGCGGCGGCATCGGGTACACCGGCAAGCCTTGAACTCAGCCGCCTGACCAACTGGCCGGCCCCCTGCCAGTCCCCTGGCCGCTCCAGCTCATGGCGCCAACCATCGCCACCGTTACTTTCGAGCCTGGGCTGCCAGGCTACGCCACGCGATGCGTGGCGAATTCGCGTGCTGCCATGCACCGGATCCTCGCTCACCCGGTACATGGCCCCGTCCAGGTGCCATACCCACTCATGCAGGTCATCTCCAGGGCTCCAGTCAATCGAATACCCCGGCAAGTTCGCTGCAACCAAACCAGCCTTTCCGGCCTGGTCACGCATCGGCTGCAGCGCGTCCACGAACGGCACGCGCTGCAGGTAATGCCGCACCACGGAAGCCCCGGTGGCGATCAGCGCACCCGCAATCACGGTTTGCGCAACACCGAACACATGATCCATGGCACCCTGCCGGTCGCCGATACGCCAGTCCTGGTAGCCTTCGTACACTTCCCCGGCCAACTCCACCGCCGTGTAGGCCAACAAGCCCTCGCCCAGCACCGGAACGAACATGCCTGCCAGGTTCAAGAGGTTCAGGCCCAGTTCCCGATAGGCGTGCAGCCGAGCATCGCGCTCCTGTTCATCGAGGTCTGCGGTAGGTACGGCCAGCACGTGGGCATCATCGAGCAGTTTGTCTATCTGCAACCCACGCAGATGGCTGAACAGCGATGTGCCGATGGCCAGGTGCCTGCCATCGAGCTCAGGCACCTGGTGCGCCGCACTTGCCTCTATCCGCTCCTCGAGCAGTTGCTGAAAGCCAACCCGGTCGCGCTCGCTGATGAAGCGGCTGAAGAACCGGCGGTAGGGTGCCGTCGTCAGGCGCCGGGCCAACGCCTGGAACACCTCTTCCCAGGACCGATAGACGCGAACCGGCGACTGCGGGTCATTCGGTACCCAGACGCATACACCCTGCAAGTCCGCACCCACCGCCGGCCGCAGCTCCAATGTCACCACGCCGCGCACACATTTGCCCAGCAGGTACAACTGGCGTGGTGAGACCTCACCCGGCACCGCCGGCACCGTGGGTAACGCGGTAAAACAGGGCAACAGCAAGCGGTAGCTGTTCTCGTCCAAGTCACCTTTGAGCAATGCGCAGCGCACTGCCACTTCCAGGTCGGCGCGGGCGTTTTCCTCGAAACACCGGTGTACAGCGGCCTTGGCCGAGTCAGGTGCAGCACCCGGGGCATCGTCCGGCGCCAGGCACTGGCGCAGGATGGCCTGGTAGCGCCCGCCCACATCGGCCTCGCGGCAGCGCCCGGCGAATACCTCGTAACCCACCGGCACGTGCTCGCCCTTTGCGTCGAGTAGCCAGCCCCGGCGGCTGGGCGAAGGGCGCGTGTCGACGATATGGAAATTGTGCAGTACCGCCGCCAGCAACGGCGTGGAAGATCGTTGCATGTGCCGGCGAATGGGCCACCCCGGCGCCATCGGCGGCAATGTAACGGTGCGCTCGATACCCACATGGCTGCGGCGCAAGTCCGCGATCGTCAGGTCGGCACGGTTCAATACCTGGTTCAAACGGGTAGCTGCGAACTCATCCAGTGCCGGAATGGCTTGCAGGATTCGGTGCAGCGAATGGGTCGCTTCTTCCTGGGCGTGCAGCGCGCGGCGCAAGGCAAGCAGCCAGTCGACATTGCCATGGGCGACCAGCCATGCAGGCAGGCGCCGGGCAATCAGGGTATCGATCGATTCAGCGGGAAACAATGGCTCGGTCATCGGTTCAGCTCCAGCGACAAGGGCGCCGAGTCAACCAGCCCTCCAGCCAGAGGCTGAGGTACACCCATAGCCCCAACCTGGGTTCCAGCAGCGAGCCCGCCTGAGCAAACAATCGGTTTTCCGACCGTAGCAACCAGGATAGTTCGGAAAACCGAACGAAAGTCCGAGGTAGACGCACTTCGCCAGGGCCCCGAGCGCCCGGACGATCAGGTTTTCTGCTCGTCAAACCCGTTTGGCACGACTCATGCTCTACACTCTTCAATCGAATGCACAGCGCTTCGCTGTATTCGTTGAACGAAAGAGTCCGCCAACGGCTCCATAAAAAAAACAAACACGTCGAGGAAAATTTGATGCGTATCGTTCGTCATCTGTTGGGCGCCACCATTGCCGCTGCGATCATTGCTTCGCCAGCCATGGCCGAAGAACTGACCGGCACCCTCAAGAAGATCAAGGACTCGGGCACCATCACCCTGGGCCACCGCGACTCTTCCATTCCATTTTCCTACCTGGCCGGCAAACCCGAGCCCGTGGGCTACTCGCATGACATTCAGCTGGCTGTCGTCGATGCCCTGAAAAAACAACTGGGCACGGACATCAAGGTCCGCTACAACCTAGTCACCTCGCAGACCCGTATCCCGCTGGTGCAAAACGGCACCGTCGACCTGGAATGCGGCTCCACCACCAACAACGTCGAGCGCCAGCAGCAAGTCGGCTTCTCGGTCGGCATCTTCGAAGTCGGTACCCGCCTGCTGACCAAGGTCAAGGACGGTCAACCTGCATACAAGGACTTCCCGGACCTGGCTGGCAAGAACGTGGTGACCACCGCCGGCACCACCTCCGAGCGCATTCTCAAGGCGATGAACGCCGACAAGCAGATGAAGATGAACGTGATTTCCGCCAAGGACCACGGTGAAGCCTTCAACATGCTAGAAAGCGGCCGCGCCGTAGCCTTCATGATGGACGACGCCCTGCTCGCCGGTGAAATGGCCAAGGCGCGCAAGCCGGCAGACTGGGTCATCACCGGTACCCCGCAGTCCTATGAAATCTACGGCTGCATGGTGCGCAAGGGTGACGAGGCGTTCAAGAAAGCGGTCGACGATGCCATCGTTGCCTATTTCAAGTCGGGCGAAGTCAACAAGAGCTACGACAAGTGGTTCCAGCAACCGATCCCGCCAAAAGGCCTGAACCTGCAGTTCCCGATGAGCGATGAGCTGAAGAAACTGATCGCCGAGCCTACCGACAAGGCCGCGGACGAGAAGAAGTCCTGATCCTCAGATAACGGCCTGGTGCTCGACAGCACGAATCAAACCCTGCAGGCCACTCATTAGTGTCTAACCTTTCATCCGAGGGCGCCCAGCGCCCCCGGATGTTCCAAGGTGCCCGTGAAACAACCGTCTGAGGGGAAATCCCGATGAATTACAACTGGGACTGGGGCGTGTTCTTCAAGTCCACCGGCGTGGGCAGCGAGACCTATCTCGACTGGTACATCACCGGCCTGGGCTGGACCATCGCCATCGCCATCTCCGCCTGGATCATCGCCTTGCTGCTGGGCTCGGTGCTCGGCGTCATGCGCACCGTGCCGAACCGCCTGGTATCGGGCATCGCCACCATCTACGTGGAGCTGTTCCGCAATGTGCCGCTGCTGGTGCAGCTGTTCATCTGGTACTTCCTGGTGCCAGACCTGCTGCCCGAAGGCCTGCAGGAATGGTTCAAGCAAGACCTCAACCCGACCACCTCGGCGCTGATCAGTGTGGTCATCTGCCTGGGCCTGTTCACTGCCGCCCGTGTCTGCGAGCAAGTGCGCACCGGCATCCAGGCGCTGCCGCGCGGCCAGGAATCCGCGGCCCGCGCCATGGGCTTCAGCCTGCCGCAGATCTACACCAACGTGCTGCTGCCCCAGGCCTACCGGATCATCATTCCGCCCCTCACCTCCGAATTTCTCAACGTGTTCAAGAACTCTTCGGTGGCATCGCTGATCGGCCTGATGGAGCTGCTGGCGCAAACCAAACAGACCGCCGAATTTTCCGCCAACCTGTTCGAGGCGTTCACCTTGGCCACGCTGATCTACTTCACCCTGAACATGGGGCTGATGCTGCTGATGCGCATGGTCGAGAAGAAAGTCGCCGTGCCGGGCCTGATTTCCGTGGGGGGCAAGTAAATGGACATGGATTTCAGCGAAATCATCCCGGCCTTGCCCGCCCTGTGGGAAGGCATGCTCATGACCTTGCAACTGATGGTCATGGGCGTGGTGGGCGGTATCGTGCTGGGCACCATCCTGGCGCTCATGCGGCTGTCATCGAGCAAGCTGCTGTCGCGCCTGGCCGGTGCCTACGTCAACTATTTCCGCTCGATCCCGCTGCTGCTGGTGATCACCTGGTTCTACCTGGCGGTACCGTTCGTACTGCGCTGGATCACCGGCGAGGACACCCCGGTGGGTGCCTTCACCTCGTGCGTGGTGGCGTTCATGATGTTCGAAGCCGCCTACTTCTGTGAAATCGTCCGCGCCGGCGTGCAGTCGATCTCCAAGGGCCAGATGGGCGCCGCCCAGGCCCTGGGCATGACCTACAGCCAGACCATGCGCCTGATCATCCTGCCGCAGGCGTTTCGCAAGATGACCCCGCTGTTGCTGCAACAGAGCATCATCCTGTTCCAGGATACCTCGCTGGTCTACACCGTGGGCCTGGTGGACTTCCTCAACTCGGCACGCTCCAACGGCGACATCATTGGGCGCTCCCATGAGTTCCTGATCTTCGCCGGGGTCGTGTACTTCCTCATCAGCTTCTCCGCTTCGTGGCTGGTCAAGCGCCTGCAAAAAAGGATCACCGTATGATTTCCATCAAGAACGTCAACAAGTGGTACGGGGACTTCCAGGTACTGACCGACTGCAGCACCGAGGTCAAGAAAGGTGAAGTGGTGGTGGTGTGCGGCCCTTCGGGTTCGGGCAAGTCCACCCTGATCAAGTGCGTCAACGCCCTGGAGCCGTTCCAGAAGGGCGATATCGTGGTTGATGGCACCTCGATCGCCGACCCCAAGACCAACCTGCCGAAGCTGCGTTCGCGGGTGGGCATGGTGTTCCAGCACTTCGAACTGTTCCCCCACCTGAGCATCACCGAAAACCTGACCATCGCCCAGCGCAAGGTACTGGGCCGCAGTGAGGCGGAGGCCACCAAGAAAGGCCTGGCCCTGCTCGACCGCGTCGGCCTTGGCGCCCATGCCAAGAAGCACCCGGGCCAGCTGTCCGGTGGCCAGCAACAGCGCGTGGCGATTGCCCGTGCACTGTCGATGGACCCGATCGTCATGCTGTTCGACGAGCCGACCTCGGCGCTGGACCCGGAAATGGTCAACGAAGTACTGGACGTGATGGTGGAGCTTGCCCACGAAGGCATGACCATGATGTGCGTGACCCACGAAATGGGCTTCGCCCGTAAAGTGGCCAACCGCGTGATCTTCATGGACAAAGGCCACATCATCGAAGACTGCCAGAAGGAGGCGTTCTTCGGCGACCCGACTGCCCGCCACGAACGCACCCAGCACTTCCTCAGCAAGATCCTGCAACACTGATTTTGCTTCATTGAACCGGTCGGCGCGGCTGCCCAATCGGGCAGCAGGCGCTGGTCGTGACAAGGCCACTGTGATGAAATGCGATCCTTCGCTTCTTCTCCCTGCCAAGCCTGCCGTGAAATCCCGCCTGCTCCGTCAATTGCTGTTGCCACCACTGATCATTTTGCTGATGGTCGGCCTGGGTATGGCTGGCTACCTGATCAGCGAGAGCAACGGTATCCGCACCCTCAGCGAAAACGGTGAACGCCAGCTGGAGCTGCACGCGCGCACGGTCGAAAGCGAGATCAGCAAATACACCTACCTGCCGAGCCTGCTGGAGCTGGAAGACAGCGTCTCGCACCTGCTCACCGACCCGGATGGCGGTTCGCGCCAGGCGGTCAACGAATACCTCGAAGGCCTGAACCGGCGCAGCCGCAGCCGGGCAATTTTCGTGCTCGATACCAATGGCCGGGTCCAGGCCACCAGCAACTGGCGCGATGCCGATTCGTTCCTGGGCGAAGACCTGTCGTTCCGCGCCTATTTCCAGACTGCCGTACGCGGCGAACCTGGGCGCTTCTACGGCATCGGCAGTACCACGGGCGAGGCTGGCTACTACCTGGCCCACGGGCTTGAGGAACACGGCAAGATCATTGGCGTGGCAGTTATCAAGGTACGCCTGGATACCCTGGAAGAACGTTGGCAGCGGGCGCGCCTGGAGGCATTCGTCAGCGACGAAAATGGCATCATCATCCTTTCCAGCGACCCTGCCAGGCGCCTGAAGTCGGTACGCCCGCTGACCGCGCAAACCAAGGAACGGCTGGCGCGCAGCCTGCAGTATTACTGGTGGCCGTTGAACGAGTTGCAGCCCCTGGCCCGCGAGACCCTGGCCGATGGCGTGGAAAAACTGACCTTCCCCGCCAACAGCGAGACTGCCCACGGCGAGCCCCACGAAGTGGCCTACCTGGCCCAGACCCGCCGGCTGGTCGACACGCCCTGGCATTTCACCCTGCTCACCCCGCTGCAGGACCTGCGCCGCGAATCCATGGTCCAGGGCATTCTGGTGGGGGTCGCCTTCGCCCTGCTGGCCATCCTCGGCATCGCCTGGAACGAGCGGCGCAAAGTCATCGCCACCCGCCTGGCCGCACGCGAGGCGCTGGAGGAAGCCAACAGCCAGCTGGAGCGACGGATTACCGAACGCACCGCCGACCTGCGTGCCAGCAACGAACGCCTGAAAGGCCAGATTCGCGAGCGCCGGCACGCCGAACAAACGCTGCGCCACGCCCAGGACGAGCTGGTGCAGGCCGGCAAGCTGGCAGCCATCGGGCAGATGTCCACCAGCATCGCCCACGAGCTGAACCAGCCGCTGGCTGCCTTGCGTACGCTGTCTGGCAACACGGTGCGCTTCCTCGAACGCGGGGCGCTGGAAACCGCCAGCACCAACCTGCGCACCATGAACGACCTGATTGACCGCATGGGCCGCATCACTGCCAGCCTGCGCTCGTTCGCCCGGCGCAGCGACGACAGTGGCCAGGCTTCCCTGGCCAAGGCGATAGAAGCCACCTTGCAAGTACTGGGCAACCGCATCAGCGCCTGCCACTTGCAGCTGCACAACCACTACGAGGACCAGCAACTGGCCATCGACCAGACCCGCCTGGAGCAAATCCTGGTCAACCTGATCGGCAATGCCCTCGATGCCATGGCTGCGCAGCCACAGCCCGAACTGTGGCTGGAGGGCGAAGTGCAGGGCGACAAATACCGTTTGCAGGTGCGTGACAATGGCCACGGCATCGACGCCGAGGCGCGCAAGCACCTGTTTGAACCTTTCTTCACCACCAAACCGGGCGAACACGGCCTGGGCCTGGGCCTGACCCTGTCGGCGAGCCTTGCGGCTGCGGCCAAGGGCAGCCTCAACGTCGAGCACCCCGTCACCGGCGGGAGCGCCTTCGTCCTGGCCCTGCCCCTGGTTTCGCCCCCTAACGAATCGGCAGAGCACCCATGAACCAAGCGCCTCTTACCGTCCTGATCGTCGAAGACGACCCGCATGTGCTGCTCGGCTGCCAGCAGGCACTGGCCCTGGAGGACATCGCCTGCGAAGGTGTGGGCAGTGCCGAGCAGGCGCTGGAGCGCATCGGCGACGATTTCGCTGGTATCGTCGTCAGCGATATCCGCCTGCCCGGCATCGACGGCCTGGAGCTGCTCAACCGCCTCAAGGCCCGCGACCGCAGCCTGCCTGTGGTACTGATCACCGGCCACGGTGACATCGACATGGCCGTAGGCGCCATGCGCAATGGTGCCTACGACTTCATGGAGAAGCCGTTCTCCCCGGAACGCCTGGTCGACGTGGTGCGCCGCGCCCTGGAGCAACGGGGGCTGTCGCGCGAAGTGGTTGCCTTGCGCCGCCAGCTGGCCGAACAGAGCAGCCTGGAAGGCCGTATCATCGGCCGCTCGCCGGCCATGGAGCACCTGCGCGAGCTGATTGCCAATGTGGCCGACACCTCGGCCAACGTGCTCATCGAGGGCGAGACCGGCACCGGCAAGGAACTGGTCGCACGCTGCCTGCATGACTTCAGCCGTCGCCAGGGCCAGCCCTTCGTGGCGCTGAACTGTGGCGGCCTGCCGGAAAACCTGTTCGAGACCGAGATTTTTGGCCACGAGGCCAACGCCTTCACCGGTGCCGGCAAGCGCCGTATCGGCAAGATCGAACACGCCAATGGCGGCACGCTGTTCCTCGACGAGGTGGAGAGCATGCCGATCAACCTGCAGATCAAGCTGCTGCGCGTCTTGCAGGAGCGCACCCTGGAACGGTTGGGGTCGAACCAGAGCATTGCCGTGGATTGCCGGGTGATTGCGGCAACCAAGGCCGACCTCGATAGCCTGGGCCAGAGCGGTCAGTTCCGCAGCGACCTGTACTACCGGTTGAACGTGGTGACCCTGGAGTTGCCACCGCTGCGCGAGCGCCGCGAAGACATCCTGCAATTGTTCGAGCACTTCCTGCAGCAATCGGCCCTGCGCTTCGATCGGGAAACACCGACCCTGGACAGCCAGACCCTGTCCCGCCTTCTCGCCCACGACTGGCCAGGCAATGTGCGGGAACTGCGCAACGTGGCCGAACGCTACGCCCTGGGCCTGCCGGCGTTCAAGAAAGGGCCCAGCGGGGGGGCCAGCCAAGGCCTGGGCTTTGCCGAGGCAGTGGAGGCGTTCGAACGCAACCTGCTCAGCGATGCACTGCAACGCACCGGCGGCAACCTCAGCCAGGCCAGCCAGGAGCTGGGCATGGCCAAGACCACGCTGTTCGACAAGGTCAAAAAATACGGCCTCGGTTGACCTCAACAACGGTGTGAAGCGCCTGCGGCGCGGGTATTCGGGCCCCAGTGGGTGTGGGGCTCGCCGCAGGCGGTGCGGCGCTACGCCCAGTCGACAGCGTTGCCAACATGAGCGAAACTCAACTCATTGCTTCGTTCACCCCATTCACACCCCGGAGTCAGCAGTGCTGGAGATCCGCCACCTGAAAACCCTTCATGCCTTGCGCGAGGCCGACAGCCTTGTGGAAGCCGCCGAGCGCCTGCATCTGACCCAGTCGGCGCTGTCTCACCAGTTCAAGGAGCTGGAAGAACGCCTGGGCCTGCCGCTGTTCGTACGCAAGAGCAAGCCGATACGCTTTACCAGCGCCGGGCTGCGCCTGCTGCAACTGGCCGATGCCACCCTGCCGTTGCTACGGGGTGCCGAACGCGACATCGCACGCCTGGCCGGCGGTACCGCCGGGCGCCTGCACATGGCAATCGAATGCCACAGCTGTTTCCAGTGGCTGATGCCGACCATCGACCAGTTCCGCGATGCCTGGCCGGAAGTCGAACTGGACCTGGCCTCCGGCTTCGCCTTTGCACCCTTGCCAGCCCTGGCCCGTGGTGACCTTGACCTAGTGGTGACCTCCGACCCGGTGGACCTGGCCGGCATCACCTACGTGCCGCTGTTCACCTACGAAGCCATGCTGGCGGTCGCCAACCAGCATGCGCTGGCCAGCAAGCCGTATATCGTGCCCCATGACCTGCTCGACCAGACCCTGATCACCTACCCGGTGGAGCGCGACCGCCTGGACATCTTCACCCGCTTCCTGGAGCCGGCCGACATCGAGCCGGCCGCTGTGCGCACCTCGGAGCTGACGGTAATGATGATGCAACTGGTCGCCAGCGGCCGGGGCGTCTGCGGCATGCCGCACTGGGCTTTGCATGAGTACAGCGCGCGGGGTTATGTGAAAGGCAAGCGCCTGGGCGAGAAAGGCCTGTTTGCCACGCTTTACGCCGCTGTGCGCACCGACATGCTCGATGCGCCGTACATGCGCGACTTTCTGCTGACCGCCAAGGACACCTCCTTCGCCACCCTCGACGGCGTCAGCGCGGTGCGTTGAGCAACTGGCGGTACAGCGGCAGGATCAGGTCGCGGGTCAAGGGCGCCAGTGGCTGGTCTGGCGCCTGATCTGCAGCCAGCCATACCACCTCCTCGATTTCTGCCGCCGGGACCACGGCAGCGGCGCTGTCGACCCGAAACAGCTCGGCTTGCACCTCGAAGCCGGGCTCATTGGCGGCCGTGGCACTGAACTGGCCCAGGTACACGGCCTGGGCCGGGTCGATGTGCAGGCCCAATTCCTCGTGCAGTTCGCGCACCAGTGCCTGCAGCGCCGTTTCACCCGCATCGATCTTGCCCCCCGGCTGCATGAAGGCTTCGGTGCCACGCTTGCGCACCAGCAAGGTGCGCCCCTGCGGGTCGAGCAACAGGGCGGCGGCGATGCGAATGGTATTGGGCATGGGCTGAACTCGCTGGCAACAATGGCCGGGGAGGATCCCACGGGCTCGCTTGGGCTGACAAGACCATTGTCGCGGGTGCCGGCCAGACGAACGGCCCCTTGCCAAAGCGCCCATGCCCCTCCATAACCAACCCATGAACCTGCCCGCCCAACAGCACCCGGTGCTCGAACTGTTCCACCCCGCCGTACGCACCTGGTTCGGCCGCCACTTCGCAACCGTTACCGATGCCCAGGCCCGGGCCTGGCCCTTGGTCCATGGCGGCCAGTCGATGCTGTTGGCCGCACCCACCGGCTCGGGCAAGACCCTGAGCGCGTTCCTGGCCGTGCTCGATGAACTGTTCTGCCAGGGCCTGGCGCAGCAGGGTCAGCTGCCGGCGCAGACCCAGGTGGTCTATGTTTCGCCGCTCAAGGCGCTGTCCAATGACATCCGCGTCAACCTGCAAGCCCCGCTCGAGGGTATCAGCCAGGCCCTGGCAGAACAGGGCCTGGCTGCACCCCGCATCACTACCGCCGTGCGCACCGGCGATACCCCGCAAAAAGAACGCGCCGCCATGCGCAAGCTGGCACCGCACATTCTGGTCACGACCCCTGAATCCCTGTATGTACTGATGGGTTCGGCGTCTGGTCGTGAAGGCCTGCGCAACGTGCATACGGTAATCGTCGACGAGATCCACGCCTTGGCCGGCAACAAGCGCGGGGCGCATCTTGCGCTGACCCTGGAACGTTTGCAGGCCCTGGCAGGCCGGCCCTTGCGCCGTATCGGCCTGTCTGCCACACAGCGCCCGGTGGCGCGGGTGGCGCAGTTTCTGGTCGGAAGCGGCCGGCCCTGCGCGGTTGTCGATGTTGGCCATGCCCGGCCACGCGACCTGGCCATCGAGCTGCCGCCGGTACCGTTGGGGGCGGTCATGGCCACCGATGTCTGGGGCCTGGTCTACGACCGCCTGGCAGCCCTGGCCCGCGAGCATCGCACCACCCTGGTATTCGTCAACACCCGGCGCCTGGCTGAGCGCATCACCCGCCACCTCAGCGACCGCCTGGGCAAGGATGCCGTGGCCGCGCACCATGGCAGCCTGGCCAAGGAGCTGCGCCTGAGCGCCGAGCAACGGCTCAAGCACGGCCAGTTGCAGGTACTGGTGGCCACCGCTTCACTGGAGCTGGGCATCGACATTGGCGACATCGACCTGGTCTGCCAGGTGGCCTCGCCGGGTTCGATTGCCGCCTTCCTGCAACGGGTTGGCCGCGCCAGCCACCAGGTCGATGGCGTGCCGAAAGGGCGCTTGTTCCCGACATCGCGTGACGACCTGATCGAGTGCGTGGCCCTGCTCGACTGCGTACGCCGGGGGGAACTGGAGGCGCTGCACATACCCCGGGCGCCCCTGGACGTGCTGGCCCAGCAGATCGTCGCCGAAGCCTGCAACCAGCCGTGGCACGAACAGGCGTTGTTCGACTGCCTGCGCCAGGCCACACCTTATGCCCACCTCGACCAGCAGCACTACCAGGCCCTGCTGCGCATGCTTGCCGAGGGCTACAACGGCCGCCAGGGCGTACGCAGTGCCTACCTGCACCGCGATGCGGTAAGCGGCACATTGCGGGGCCGCCGCGGCAGCCAGCTGACCGCGCTGACCAGCGGTGGCACCCTTCCGGACAACGCCGACTACAGCGTATTGCTGGAGCCGCAGGCGCTGAACATTGGCAGCGTCAATGAAGACTTCGCGGTGGAGAGCATCGCAGGCGACATCTTCCAGCTGGGCAATGCCTCGTACCGCATTCTGCGCGTCGAGTCGGGCCGGGTTCGGGTGGAGGATGCCCAAGGGCTGCCGCCCACCATTCCGTTCTGGCTCGGCGAGGCGCCTGGCCGCAGCGACGAACTGTCCGCGGCCGTGGCCAGGCTGCAGGCACAGCTTGACCAGCAGCTGACGCTGGCCGACGGCGATACCCGCGCGGTGTCGGCATGGCTGCAGGGTACGTTCGAGCTGGGCGAAGACTGCGCCGAGCAGTTGCTCGACTACCTGGCCCGTACCCGCGACGTGCTCGGTGCCCTGCCCTCGCAGGAAACGTTGGTGATGGAGCGTTTCTTCGATGCCTCCGGCGGCACCCAGCTGATCATCCATTCGCCCTACGGCAGCCGCATCAATCGCGCCTGGGGCCTGGCTTTGCGCAAACGCTTCTGTCGCACCTTCAATTTCGAACTGCAGGCGGCCGCCAGCGAGGACGCCATCGTGCTGTCGCTGTCCACCAGCCACAGTTTCGACCTCGACGAGGTCTGGCGTTACCTGAAAAGCGGCACCGCGGAAGCCCTCCTCATACAGGCCGTGCTCGAAGCGCCACTGTTCGGTGTGCGCTGGCGCTGGAACGCCAGTGTCGCCATGGCCCTGCCGCGCTTCGTGGGCGGGCGCAAAGTAGCGCCGCAAATCCAGCGCATGAAAAGCGAAGACCTGGTTGCCGCGGTGTTTCCCGACCAGATCGCCTGCCTGGAAAATATCGCCGGCGAGCGGCAGATACCCGAGCACCCGCTGGTCGAGCAGACCCTCGACGACTGCCTGCACGAGGCCCTGGATTGCACGGGCTGGCTGGCCCTGTTGAGGCGCATGGAAAGCGGGGCGGTACGCCTGCTGTGCCGCGATCTGCCTGCGCCATCGCCGCTGGCGTCGGCCATTCTCAATGCCCGGCCATATACGTTCCTCGACGACGCACCGCTGGAAGAGCGGCGTACCCAGGCGGTGCTCAACCGGCGCTGGAACGAGGTGCACAGCAGTGACGACCTGGGCGCACTGGACGCCGACGCCATCGCTGCCGTGGCCGCCGAGGCCTGGCCGCAGCCGCGCAATAGCGACGAAATGCACGAAACCTTGATGAGCCTGGGCGCCATCAGCCAGGCGCAGGTCAGCGCCAACCCTGGTTGGAACCTGTTCCTCAGGCAACTGGCCAAGGCCGGCCGCGCCTTGCGCCTGCCCCGCGAGCAGTTGTGGCTGGCCCGCGAGCGCCTGAACCTGCTGCAGGCGATCTACCCGGCGACGCCCCTCGAACCGGCGCTGGAACAGTTGCCTGGCTTCGACCAGCCCATCGAGCCCGACAATGCCCTGGGGGAACTGCTGCGTGGCCGCCTGAGCGCCCATGGCCCGCAGACGCTGGTACAGATCGCCGCGCCGTTGGGCATGCCGCCGCAGGCAGTCGAACAGGCCCTGGCCCGCCTGGAAGCCGAAGGTTATGTGCTGCGCGGCTACTTCAGCCCGGCCGCCAGCGAGCTGCAATGGTGCGAACGCCATTTGCTGGCACGCATCCACCGCTACACGGTCAAGCGCTTGCGTCGCGAAATCGAGCCGGTCAGCCTGCAGGACTTCATGCGTTTTCTGTTCGACTGGCAGCACCTGGCACCTGACACGCGGCTGCGTGGCCCGCAGGCTGTAGCCGAAGTGCTTGGGCAGTTGCAGGGCTTCCCCAGTGCAGCCGCAGCCTGGGAGGCCGAACTGCTGCCCGCACGCATCCACGACTACAGCCCCCACTGGCTCGATGATGCGTGCCGCAGCGGGCAATTCGCCTGGAGCCGGCTGGCCGCGAGCCGCTCAGGCAGCACCTTGTCGAGCACCCCGCTGGTGTTGCTGCCTCGGGAGCACCTTGGGCTGTGGCGCAGCCTGGCGCCCGCGCCTGCCGTACAGAGCCTTGGCGCACGGGCGCAGCGGGTACATGAGGTGCTGCAGGCTCAGGGCGCGTTGTTCTTCGACGAACTGACCCACGATGCCCGCCTGCTGCCCAGCGAACTGGAAACAGCGTTGCAGGAACTGGTGGGTGCCGGCCTGGTAGGTGCCGACAGCTTCACTGGCCTGCGCAGCCTGATTGCCCCGGCGGCGAAACGCGCTTCACGCACCCGCCGGCGCGGCCACGCACCGTTGTCCAGCAGCATGTCCCATGCCGGGCGCTGGGCATTGCTGCGCCAGGGCACGGCGGATGACAGCCAGCGCCTGGAGCATATCGCCCACGCCCTGCTAAGGCGCTATGGCGTGGTGTGCTGGCGGCTGCTGGAGCGCGAGAGCGATGTACTGCCGCCGTGGCGGGAACTGCTGCGCTGCTACCACCGGCTGGAGGCGCGCGGCGAGATCCGTGGGGGGCGCTTCATTGCCGGGTTGGCCGGTGAACAATTTGCCTTGCCGGAGGCGGTCGGGTTGCTGCGCCAGGTACGCCGGCGCGAGGCGGACGGTGCATTGCAGGTGGTCAGTGCCAGTGATCCGCTGAACCTGATCGGCTCGTTGCTGCCGGGGGTGAAGGTGCCGGCGGTGAGCGGCAACCGCCTGCTGTACCGCGACGGCGTGCCAGTGGCCAAGCGCGTGGCCGGGCGCCCTGTGTACCTGAGCGAGGCGCCCGCGCACGAGCAGGAAAGCTGGCGACAGAAGCTGCTGCGCGGGGCACCGTAAACAGCCTGCCTTGCCGAGCATGGGCCAGGGCTGCTGAGGCTTGGCGTGGCGAGAATGATTTTCGCTACCCCGATTTTAATTTGCAGCGCCCGGCAACTTGGCTAAGGTCGGGGTTTGCCCCCAGGCCCTGAGCCTGACCGCGCCATCGCAAGGACCCCGTATGAGCCTTTCACTTCTCAGCCGCTATGCCTTCTTCGCCGCCTGTGTCCTGTTCACCTTGGCGAGCCTGCCCTTCAGCCAGCATGAATGGCTGTGGCCCTTCACCCTGACCGCCGGCGTTCTCAGCCTGATCGGGCTGTTCGACCTGCTGCAGCAGCGCCACGCCGTGCGCCGCAACTACCCCATCCTGGGCAACATCCGCTACCTGGTAGAGGCCATCCGCCCGGAGATCCGCCAGTACCTGCTGGAGTCCGACAGCGACGCACTGCCGTTCTCCCGTGCGCAGCGCTCGCTGGTGTATGCCCGGGCCAAGGACGAAGCTTCCGACAAACCGTTCGGCACCTTGATCGATGTGTACCAGTCCGGCTTCGAGTTCATTGGCCACTCCATGCGCCCGGCGCCGTTGGCCGACCCGGCCAGCTTCCGCATCATCATTGGTGGGCCGCAGTGCAGCCAGCCGTATTCGGCCTCGATTTTCAACATCTCGGCCATGAGCTTCGGCTCGCTCAGCGCCAACGCTATCCGCGCGCTCAACCAGGGCGCCAAACTGGGCAACTTCCACCATGACACTGGCGAAGGCAGCATCAGCCCGTACCACCGTGAACACGGTGGTGACCTGGTATGGGAACTGGGCAGCGGCTACTTTGGCTGCCGCACCGCGGACGGGCGTTTCGACCCTGAGCGCTTCGCCGCACAAGCCCGTAGCCCGCAGGTGCGCATGATCGAAGTGAAGATGAGCCAGGGCGCCAAGCCTGGCCATGGCGGCATCCTGCCCAAGCACAAGGTCACCCAGGAAATTGCCGAGACCCGTGGCGTGCTGATGGGCGAAGACTGCATTTCGCCGTCACGGCACAGCGCCTTTTCCACCCCCATCGAGATGATGCAGTTCATCGCCCAGCTACGCGAACTGTCCGGCGGCAAGCCGGTGGGTTTCAAGTTCTGCCTGGGCCACCCGTGGGAGTTCATGGGCATCGCCAAGGCCATGCTGGAGACCGGTATCCTGCCGGATTTCATCGTCGTCGATGGGAAGGAAGGCGGCACCGGCGCGGCGCCGGTGGAATTCACCGATCACATTGGCGTGCCCCTGCGTGAGGGGTTGCTGTTCGTGCACAACACCTTGGTCGGGCTGAACCTGCGCGACAAGATCAAGCTGGGCGCCAGCGGCAAGATCGTCAGCGCCTTCGACATCGCCAGTGTACTGGCCATTGGCGCCGACTGGGCCAATTCGGCGCGCGGCTTCATGTTCGCCATTGGCTGCATCCAGTCGCAAAGCTGCCACACCAACAAATGCCCCACTGGCGTGGCCACGCAAGACCCGCTGCGCCAACGTGCGCTGGTAGTGCCGGACAAGGCCCAGCGGGTGTTGAACTTCCACCACAACACCTTGCGCGCGCTGGCAGAAATGCTGGCGGCGGCTGGCCTGGAACACCCTGCACAGCTGGAGGCCAAGCACTTGGTGCGCCGCATCTCGGCCACCGAGATCAAGCTGTTCTCGCAGATGCATGTGTTCCTCAAGCCGGGCGAGCTGCTCACCGGCGAGGTGGATGGCCAGTTCTATTCGCGCATGTGGCAGCTGGCCAGGGCCGACAGCTTCGAGCCGCACAGTGAGGTGGCGGCCTGACGCGCCCCGGGGGCTGCTTGGCAGCCCTGCTGCGATCCCTGTGGGAGCTGGCTTGCCGGCGATGGGCCGCAGCGCGGCCCCGGCCAACTCAGGTCAGGAAGCGGTACTGGCCGTACCCTGCACGTTTTTGGGTGCCAACCGGAACACGTGGTACAGCACGGTCAGCAGCACCAGGAATGCCGGGCCGATGTACAGCGCCACCCGGGTGTCCTCGAAGTACGCCATCAGGCCCACCACCAGCACCAGGAACGCCAATGCCAGGTAAGAGCTCAGCGGCCACAACCACATGCGGTACTTCAGCCCCTGGCGCTCGGCAGGGGTAAGGCCGGCACGGAATTTCAACTGCGCCAGCAGGATCATCACCCAGGTCCAGATCGCGCCAAAGGTGGCAATCGACGTCACCCAGACGAAGACCTTCTCCGGCACCAGGTAGTTGGCCAGCACACCCAGCAGCAGCGCGCCGATGGACAGCAGCAGCGCATTGCGCGGTACCCCGTTGTTCGAGGTACGGGCGAAGGCCGCCGGGGCCTGGCCGTTCTGCGCCAGGCTATAGAGCATGCGCCCGGTGCTGAAGATGCCGCCATTGCATGAGGACAGCGCCGCGGTGATGACCACGAAGTTGATGATGCCCGCGGCGGTCTTGATGCCCAGGCGCTCGAAGGTCATGACGAACGGGCTGCCCTGGCTGCCAATTTCGTTCCACGGGTAGATCGACAAAATCACGAACAACGCACCGACATAGAACAGCAGGATGCGCCAGAACACCGAGCCGATGGCCTGCGGAATGGTTCTTTGCGGGTTACGGGCTTCACCGGCAGTCAAACCGATCATTTCCACGCCCAGGTACGCGAACATCACCATCTGCAGCGACATCAGCACGCCGGTCACGCCATTGGGCATGAAGCCGCCGTTACTCCACAGGTTGGCGATGCCCACTGCCACACCGTCATTGCCCAGGCCGAAGGCAATGATGCCGACGCCGCCCAGCACCATGGCGATGATGGTGACGATCTTGATCAGGGCGAACCAGAACTCGAATTCGCCGAAGGCCTTGACCGCTACCAGGTTGACCGCCCCCATGCTGCCCAGCGCCGCCAGGGCCCAGATCCAGCGGGGCACGTCGGGGAACCAGATCCCCATGTAGATGGCTACCGCGGTAATTTCCGCAACACAGGTCACCAGCCACAGGAACCAGTAGTTCCAGCCAGTGAGAAAGCCCGCCAGCGGGCCAAGGTAGTCCTGCGCATAGCGGCTGAACGAGCCGGCGACAGGGTTGTGCACGGCCATTTCACCAAGGGCGCGCATGATCACCAGAATGGCCAGGCCACCGATGATGTAGGACAGCATGATGGCCGGGCCGGCCATTTCGATGGCCTTGGCCGAGCCTAGGAAAAGACCGACACCGATACAGGCGCCCAGCGCCATCAGACGGATATGCCGTTCGCCCAGTTCACGCTTGAGCGGGCCGCCTTGGGTGGGCTGGCCATGGGCAGGGTGGTTGCCGACTGGCATAGCGATTCAACCTCATTTTGTTATTGGATTTGCCTTCGTGCAGCACCCGCCACGCCGATAGGCGTGGCCTTGGCTTGCCAAGCTGGCCTCTTGGGCCGGCCTGCGGGCCGGGTCAGCGCAACCCGGCAGGGCGAAGGGGCGAGCAGTATAGGAAGACCGCTGAAGGGGTTTTCGCTGTATATCCATGAATAATCAGCGAGTTCTCCGGAGCCCCCGGTACCTTGATCAGCGCCGACAAATGTTTCCGCCTACCCGCTCACCGTCTAAGCTTCAGGCAAGCAAGACGAAAATACCTGGCCGGATTGAAGACTATGGGCGCACTGTGGCAATCGGAACCAAGCAGAACGGAAGCACCCGAGACACCGCCGGCCGAGACGCCACAACGCAAGCCCCCCCGGCAGCGTCGGCTATGGTGGCGGCTGATCATCCTCATCGTGCTGGTGGCGCTGGTGGCTGTCGGCTTCGCCGCCTACGACGAATTTCGCACGTCCGAGTTGCAGTCGCGGGAATTCAGCAAGCTCGCCAGCACCCTCACCTACTCGCTGCAGCCCGGCCCCAGCGACGCCATCATCTACCCCGGTGACGGGCCGTTCGACAAACGCCTGGGCTACAGTGCCCTGGGTGAATTTCTGCCGCGCCTGCTCAAGCGCGACTACCTGATCAGCGAACAGGTCAGGTTTTCCCCGGCGTTGATGAACTACGTCGAGCACGGGCTTTTCGTGCCCTATATCGAGAAGATCCAGGCGGGCCTGTCGATCACCGACTGCCGTGGCGACACGCTCTATCAGTACAACTACCCGCAGCACCTGTACCCTGACTTCGCCGCCATCCCGCCCGTGATGGTCAATAGTCTGCTGTTCATCGAGAACCGCGACCTGCTCGACACCCAAGACCCGCGCAACAACCCGGCCGTGGACTGGCCGCGCTTCGCCAAGGCCGCCTACAGCCAGGTGGCCAAGTACCTGGCGCTGCCCGGCCAGTCGGCGGGTGGCAGCACCCTGGCCACGCAACTGGAAAAGTATCGCCACTCCCCAGATGGCCTGACCGTATCGGGGGCCGAGAAGATCCGCCAGATGATTTCGGCCAGCGTGCGCGCGTACCAGGGCGGCCCCGACACCACCGAGGCGCGCAAACGCATCGTGCGTGACTACCTCAATAGCGTGCCACTGTCGGCCGTGCCTGGCCACGGCGAGGTGCACGGCATGGCCGAGGGGTTGCGGGTGTGGTACGGCGCCGACTTCGACCAGGTCAACCAGGTGCTGACGTCCACCGCCACCGACCCGCAAAGCATGGCGGCGCGTGGCCTGGCCCTGCGCCAGGTGCTGTCGCTGATGATTGCCCAGCGGCGGCCCTCGCATTACTTGTCCAAAGGCCGGGTGGAACTGGCCGAGCTGACCGATTCGCACATCCGCGTGCTCGCCGCCAACAAGGTCATCGACCAGCCACTGGCCGACGCAGCGCTGGCCAGCAAGGCGGTGTACCGCGACTGGGTGGCGCAACCGACCATCGTGCCCATCGTCACCAACAAGGGTATCAGCCTGGCGCGCAACCGCCTGGCGGCCATGCTCAACCGCCCGCTGTACGACCTCGACCGCCTCGATGTCTCGGCTACCAGCACCCTGCAGGCCGACCTGCAATTGCAGGTCAGCCAATACCTGAAAAACCTTGCCGACCCGGCTTTCGCTGCGCAGATCGGCCTGATCGGCGAGCGCCTGCTCACCGCCAAGACCACCGACCAGGTGAGCTACAGCTTCACCCTGTTCGAACGCACCGCCGATGGCTCGCGGGTCAGGGTGCAGACCGACAGTACCGACCAACCATTCGACATCAACGAAGGCAGCAAGCTGGAGCTGGGCTCCACGGCGAAGTTGCGGGTACTGACGACCTACCTGGAGATCATTGCCGAACTGCACGACAAGTATGCCGGCAAGCCTGTCGCCGAGCTGAAAAAGGTCGACGTCGCCGAGCTTGACCGCATCACCCAATGGTCACTGGATTGGCTGGCGCAGAACAGCAAGAACCAGAGCCTGGATGCCATGCTCGACGCCGCCCTGGAGCGCAAGTACTCGGCCAGCACCGGCGAGGCGTTTTTCACCGGCGGCGGCATGCATGTGTTCAACAACTTCCGCAAGGAAGACAACAGCCGCAACCCCACGCTCAAGGATGCCCTGCGCGAGTCGATCAACTTGCCCTTCATCCGCCTGATGCGCGATTTGGTGCGCTATGTGACCTACCAGCAGCCCTACAACCGCGTACCGCTGCTCAAGGATGACGCCGACCCGCGTCGCCAGGAATACCTGGCGCGCTTTGCCGACAAGGAAGGCACCAACTACCTGATGCGCTTCTGGAAGAAATACCAGCGCAAGACCTCGCAACAGCGCCTGGATACCTTCCTCGACAGCATGCGCGTGACCCCGCAACGGTTGGCCGCCGTGCACCGCTACCTGTTCCCCGAAGCGGGCCAGCAAACGTTCAATGCCTTTGTCCGCGCCCACCTCAAGGGGGACAAGAGCGCCCTGGGCAAACTCAGCGATGGCCGGCTGGCCGAGATGTACGAAGCCTATGGCCCGGGCAAGTACGACCTGCCCGACCAGGGTTACATTGCCAAGGTCCACCCCTTGGACCTGTGGCTGCTCGGCTACCTGCTGAAGAACCCCAGTTCGACCTTGAGCGAGATGGTCAACGCCAGCCGCTTCGAGCGCCAGGAGGTCTACGGCTGGCTGTTCAAGAGCCGCCACCAGGGCGCTCGCGACAGCCGCATTCGCACCATGGTGGAAATCGAAGCGTTCCTCGACATCCACCAGCGCTGGAAGCGCGTGGGCTACCCGTTCGACCACCTGGTGCCGTCGCTGGCGACCGCCATCGGCAGCTCGGGCGACCGCCCTGCCGCCCTCTCGGAGTTGGTCGGGATCATCCAGAATGATGGCATCCGCCTGCCCACACTGCGCATCGACACCCTGCATTTTGCCGCCAACACCCCCTACGAAACCAAACTGATCAGCGACCCGGACCGGGGGGTGCGGATTCTGCCGGTCGAGGTGGCACGCGCCCTCAAAGGTGCCATGTCGCAGGTGGTCGATGCCGGCACCGCGCGGCGCATTTCCGGCAGTTTCAAGCTGCAGGACGGCACGCCCTTGGTAATGGGCGGCAAAACCGGTACCGGTGACAACCGCATCGAAAGCTTCGGCGCCGGCGGCCGGCTGATCGGCTCGCGGTCGCTCAACCGCACCGCCACCTTCGTGTTCTTCCTGGGCGAAAACCATTTCGGCACCTTGACCGCCTTCGTGCCAGGACGCTCGGCAGAGGCATTCAAGTTCACTTCGGCGCTGCCGGTGCAGGTACTCAAGGGCATGGCACCGATCCTCATGCCATACCTGCAGCCGGGCAATCCGAACGAGTGCAAGCCCCCGGAAGTGGCCGCCAACTCGACCACGAAAGCGGACGAATCGAACAATTAGATGAGAATCATCAGCAATTGAGGGCTTGTCTTTAGATATATCTTGAGTAATATCTTACGATATATCGCAAAGAAGGAGCCCCTATTCCCATGCGTGAACATACCCCCCATGACCCCTTCGAACGGCGCCCCGGGCGCGGCGAACGCGGCCCCCGTGTATTTGCCCCCGGTGACCTCAAGTTGCTGATGCTCGACTTGCTCGCAAGCCAGCCCGGCCATGGCTACGACCTGATCCGCCAGATCGAGAACCTGTTCGAAGGCAGCTACAGCCCGAGCCCCGGGGTGATCTACCCCACGCTGAATTTTCTTGAAGAAGCCGAGCTGATCAGCGGCCAGGTGCAGGGCAGCAAGCGCCTGTATGCCATCACCGAGGCCGGCCGCGGTGCACTGGCGGACCAAGCGGTGGCGCTGGACGGCGTGCGCATGCGCATCGAAGTCAGCAAGCGCGCCTTGCGCGGCCACGATCGCCCGCCTGAAATTCACGAAGCGGTGGGCAACCTGCGCCATGCGCTGCACATGCACAGCGGCCGCTGGACACCTGAAGAAATCGACAGGGTTCGCGACCTGCTCAACCACACCGCCAAAGCCATCGCTTCCGGGCCGGCCGGCGCTGCTACGGAGACGCTCCATGACTAACAGCATTCACCGCGTCAACCACGAGATTCGCCAGCGCTGCCTGCAGGTGCTGCGGGTCACCGAGCTTACCCCGCGCATGCGCCGTATCACGTTGGGCGGGGCTGAACTGCAAGGCTTCACCAGCTTGGGCAGCGACGACCATATCAAGCTGCTGTTCGGCGAAACCCCGGAGCAGCAACAGGCCATCGAGGCCCGCAAGCTGGGCAAGGACAGTGGCGTACGGCCCACCATGCGTGAATACACGCCACGGCGCATAGACCTGATGGCCAACGAGTTGGACATCGACTTCGTCCTGCATGGCGACGGCCCTGCCGCCACGTGGGCGGCGCAGGCCGCGGTTGGGCAAACCCTGAATATCGCCGGGCCACGCGCTTCACTGGTGGTGCCGGATGTGTTCGACAGCTACTTGCTGATCGGCGATGAAACGGCCATCCCGGCAATCGGCAGGCGGCTCGAGGAGCTGCCCGCTGGCCGCCAGGTGCTGGCGGTGATCCAGATCGAGGATGAGCAGGAGCGCCAGCCGCTGCCGAGCAAGGCGCAGGTCGAGGTGATCTGGGTACGCCGCCACGAGGAAGACCTGCTGGCATTGGTGCAGAACCTGACCTTGCCGCAAGGCCGGTTGTACGCCTGGGTAGCGCTGGAAAAAACCCTGACCCGCCAGGCCAAGGCGGTGCTGCTGGAAAAAGGCGTGCCCGAAGATGCTTTGAAAGCCGCGGCTTACTGGCGGGCCGACGGGGCTGGGGACGACGAATAATCGTTTTCAGCCTGTTACGGCCTCTTCGCGGGCAAGCCCGCTCCCGCAGGTACATCACCAGCCTTGGAGACTGTGATATTCCTGTAGGAGCGGGTTCACTCGCGAAGAGGCCGACGGAGCTGGGCGCACGAATAATCGTTTTCAGCCTGTTACGGCCTCTTCGCGGGCAAGCCCGCTCCCACAGGTACATCACCAGCCTTGGAGACTGTGGTATTCCTGTAGGAGCGGGTTCACCCGCGAAGAGGCCGACGGAGCTGGGGACGACGAATAATCGGCTTCAGCCTGTTACGGCCTCTTCGCGGGCAAGCCCGCTCCTACAGGTACATCACCAGCCTTGAAGACTGTGGTATTCGTGTAGGAGCGGGTTCACCCGCGAAGAGGCCGACGGGGCTGGGGAAGACGAATAATCGTTTTCAGCCTGTTACGGCCTCTTCGCGGGCAAGCCCGCTCCTACAGGTACATCACCAGCCTTGGAGACTGTGGTATTCCTGTAGGAGCGGGTTCACCCGCGAAGAGGCCGACGGAGCTGGGGACGATGAATAATCGGCTTCAGCCTGTTACGGCCTCTTCGCGGGCAAGCCCGCTCCTACAGGTACATCACCAGCCTTGAATACTGTGATATTCCTGTAGGAGCGGGTTCACCCGCGAAGAGGCCGACGGAGCTGGGGACGACGAATAATCGGCTTCAGCCTGTTACGGCCTCTTCGCGGGCAAGCCCGCTCCTACAGGTACATCACCAGCCTTGAAGACTGTGGTATTCCTGTAGGAGCGGGTTCACCCGCGAAGAGGCCGGCACAGGCTAAGCAAACTTTTGCGCCCCACGCCAACGATCCAGCCCCAGCAACACCAGCCCGATCCCCCAGAACCCCGCCAGCACGCCCAGAGCATTGAGCAGCACCTGCCCGTACCCCAGCCTCGCCACATCGATGAACGGGTAGGCGTACAGGCCAATCTCGCTACCCCGCCACAAGGCGTAGCCAAAGTATACGGCCGGGTAGAGTGCCCACAGCGCCAGGTGCCGCAGACGCAAATGGCCCTTGGGCACCTCACACCACCAGTACAAGGCGTACAGCGCCGGCATCACGTCGTGCAGCAACTCGTCGGCCAGCCATTGCCAGCCCTCTGGCTGCCACAAGTGGCGCAGCAACACGCTGTAGGCCAGCGCTACCAGCACAATGCTCGCGGCCACCGCGGAACTCACCGACGGCGACAGAAAAAAATGCCTGGCCCGGCCTTCGCGGCCAAACGCCGCATAACTAAGCACCGTGGCCACCAAGGTGTTGGTCAACACCGTGAAATAGCCAAACACGTTGATCAGGCCGTCGATCAGGCTGGCCTGCTCCTGCCAACGCGCCAGCAGTACCAGGTACACCTGCACGGTCAGGCCGAACCAGCCCAGCACCGCCATGCCGGTCAGCCAAGGTCGCCGCAGCACGTTCAGGCCTGACGCTGCAGCTTCACGTACAACTGCTCGACCTTTTCCCGCGCCCAAGGGGTTTTACGCAAGAAGGTCAGGCTCGACTTGATCGTCGGGTTGCTCTTGAAGCAACGCACGTCAATGCGTTCGGCCAAGCCCTGCCATTGGTAATGCGCCACCAGCTCGGTAAGGATCTGTTCGAGGGTCTTGCCGTGCAGCGCGTTGTGTTGGGCCGTGCTCATGCTGTACTCCGTGGGAAAGATGCGCACCTTACACGAGTGTAGTGGCGGGTGGGATCCGGCGAGGCCGCAGAAAAACGCTGGCCAGGGAAGAAACCTCTGTGCTGAAATAGTTATGTTATGTTGTAACACTATATGAGCATCTGCCAAGGAACGTCCCACTCTCATGTTGTCTGCACCGCTTCGCCTCTCCCCCCTTGCCGTCGCGCTCTGGCTGGCCGCTTCGCCTAGCCACGCGGTGGAACTTGAACCCCAGGTGATCACGGCCAACCCGCTGGGCAACCGCCAACTGGCCGCGCCCAGCACCGTGCTCGAAGGCGACAACCTGCTGCAACAGCAGCACGGCAGCCTCGGTGAAACCCTGAACAAACAGCCCGGTGTCGCCTCGACCTGGTTCGGCCCTGGCGCCAGCCGCCCGGTCATTCGTGGCCTGGATGGCGACCGCATTCGCATCCTGCGCAACGGCGTAGGCGCCCTGGATGCCTCCTCGCTGTCCTACGACCATGCCGTGCCGCTGGACCCGGTGACCGTCGATCGTGTCGAAATCGTGCGCGGCCCTGCCGCACTGCTGTACGGCGGCAACGCCATTGGCGGCGTGGTCAACACCTTTGACAACCGTATCCCGGACGCCCCCATCGAGGGCATTCAAGGCGCCGGTGAACTGCGTTACGGTGGCGCCGACACCACCCGCAGCAGCGCCGGCAAGCTAGAAGCCGGCGATGGCACGTTCGCCCTGCACCTGGATGCCAACAGCCGTCAGTTCAATGACCTGCGCATCCCTGGCTACGCCCGTAGCGCGAAAGTGCGCGATGCCGAAGAGCCCGGCAGCAAGCACCGCCTGGAAAACAGCGATGGCCGCCAGGATGGCGGCGCCATCGGCGGTGCCTACCACTGGGACCACGGTTACGCCGGCCTGTCGTACAGCCGCTACGACAGCAACTACGGCTCGGTGGCCGAATCCGGCGTGCGCCTGGACATGAAACAGGACCACTACGCCTTCGCCTCCGAACTGCGCGACCTCGACGGCCCGTTCAGCTCGGTCAAGGTCGATGCTGGCTACACCGACTACGAACACAGCGAAATCGAGGAAGGCGAGGTTCACACCACGTTCAAGAACAAAGGCTACGAAGCGCGTATCGAAGCCCGCCACCAACCGCTCGGGCCGGTGGAGGGCGTGATCGGTGCGCAAGTCAGCCGCAACGAATTCTCTGCCCTGGGCGAAGAGGCCTTCGTGCCGCACACCGATACCGACAGCCTGGCGTTGTTCATGCTCGAACAGTGGCAAGCGACCGAGCGCCTGAACCTGAGCCTGGGCGCACGCATGGAACACACCCGCGTGGACCCGGATGCCAAAGGCAACGAGAACTTCGTCGACGCCACCAGCGCCAGCAGCTTCAATGCGTTCAGCCTGTCATCGGGCGCGGTGTACCAGCTCGACCCGGTCTGGTCGCTGGCGGCCAACCTTGGCTATACCGAACGCGCCCCGACCTTCTACGAGCTGTATGCCAATGGCGCCCACGTCGCCACCGGTGCCTATGAAGTCGGTGATGCCAGCCTGAACAAGGAAAAGGCCATTTCCGCCGACCTGGCGTTACGCTTCGACAACGGTACGCACAAGGGCAGCGTCGGGCTGTTCTACAGCCACTTCCGCAATTACATCGGCCTGATCGGCACCGGCAACCTGCGCGAAGGCGGGCATGATCACGACCACGACGAAGCTGACCATGATCACGACGACGGTTTCCCGGAGTACCAGTACCAAGGTGTGCGGGCACGCTTCTACGGCATCGAGGCCCAGGACCGCTGGCAGCTGGTCGAGAACCGTTATGGCAGCTTTGCCCTGGAATTGTCGGGTGACTACACCCGGGCCAAGAACCTTGACAGCGGCGAACCGCTGCCCCGTATTGCTCCGCTACGCCTGAACAGTGGCCTGATCTGGGAGCTGGACCGCTGGCAGGCCCGGGTGGACGTGCAGCACGCCGCCTCTCAGCACCGCAAGCCGGCCAACGAAAGCAGCACCGATGGCTATACCACCCTGGGGGCCAGCGTTGGCTACCGCTTCGATATTGGCCAGAGCCAGTGGCTGGCGTTCGTGCGCGGTGAGAACTTGACCGACCAGACCGTGCGCTATGCCAGCTCGATTCTGCGCGATATCGCGCCAGCACCGGGGCGCAGTGTGGAAGTGGGCCTGCGTACCACCTTCTGAAATGGTGGGGGCGCTTTGCGCCCCAATCGCCGGCAAGCCATTTCCTACACGTACTGCGCCACACCTGGGTAGGCGCAGGAACTGCGCAGAGTAGAGCCCTACGGACATTATTACCAATTGAACAATAATGACCTGCGACAATTTGTCTTTTTTTCTGACGCCTTCCCCTATATCCTCCCCGCCGCAAGCTGAAACGCTTCACTGAACTCCCACGTTGCCACATCCATTGAAAGCCACGCCTTTCGATGCGCTTGCCGTTTTTTCAATAATCAGAAGATAGCGCTATCTCATGCTCCAACTGCCCAAAACCTGTTACATAGGCGTCGCCCTTGCTGCCTTGGCGACCCCCACCTGCGCCAGCGAAATGTTCGCCAACGACTCCCAGTGGATGCTCGGCGACTGGGGCGGCACCCGCACCCGGTTGCTTGAACAAGGCTACGACTTCACCCTCGGCTACACCGGCGAGATGGGCAGCAACCTGCACGGTGGCTACGACCATGACCGTACCGCGCGCTACAGCGACCAGTTCACCTTTGGCAGCCACCTGGACCTGGACAAGATCCTTGGCTGGCACGACACCGAAGTGCAGCTGACCATCACCGAACGCCACGGCGACAACATCAGCAACGACCGCATCAACGACCCACGCGTGGGTGGCTTTACCTCGGCCCAGGAAGTATGGGGCCGCGGTGAAACCTGGCGGCTGACGCAAATGTGGATCAAGCAGAAGTACTTCGACGGCGCACTGGACGTGAAATTCGGCCGTTTCGGCGAAGGCGAGAACTTCAACAGTTTCCCCTGTGACTTCCAGAACCTGGCCTTCTGCGGCTCGCAGGTGGGCAACTGGGTGGGTGGCATCTGGTACAACTGGCCGGTCAGCCAATGGGCCCTGCGCGTGCGCTACAACCTCAGCCCCACGTTGTACGCGCAGGTTGGCGTGTTCGAACAGAACCCGTCCAACCTCGAGTCAGGTAACGGCTTCAAGCTCAGTGGCAGCGGCACCCAAGGTGCGGTCATGCCAGTCGAACTGGTATGGAGCCCGCGCGTCAAAGGCCTGAAAGGGGAATATCGCGCCGGCTACTACTACAGTAATGCCAAGGCACACGATGTTCTCAAGGACAGCAACGGCCAGCCGGCAGCCCTGAGCGGCGGCGCCTACCGCAGCAGCTCGAGCAAGCATGGCGTGTGGCTCGGCGCCCAGCAGCAGGTGACTGCACTGGCCTCCGACCATTCGCGTGGCCTGAGCCTGTTCGCCAACGCAACGATGCACGACAAGAAAACCAATGTCATCGACAACTATGTTCAGGCTGGACTGGTATTCAAAGGGCCTTTCGATGCCCGCGCCAAGGACGACATCGGCTTCGCCCTCGCCCGCGTGCACGTCAACCCTGGCTACCGGAAGAACGCCCGCCTGGCCAACCAGGCAGCCGGCCTTGACGATTACGACAACCCCGGCTTCCTGCCTGTGCAAGACACGGAATACAGCGCCGAGCTGTACTACGGCATTCATGTGGCCAACTGGCTCACGGTCCGCCCGAACCTGCAGTACATCCGCCACCCCGGCGGCGTGTCGCAAGTCGATGGCGCCCTGGTCGGTGGCCTGAAGATCCAAAGCAGTTTCTGAATTTTTTTGACGTGACGGAGAACCTGAAATGAGCACTGAAGGTGCCAACACTGGAAGCCGCTGGCTACCGCGCCTGATTGGCGCGCTGCTGTTGCTGATGGGCCTGGCCCTGCTGGCCGGCGGCATCAAGTTGAGCCAGCTGGGCGGCTCGCTGTACTACCTTGTTGCCGGTATCGGCTTTGCCTTGTCGGGCATTCTGCTGCTGGCCCAACGGCGCATTGCCTTGGGCCTGTACGGCCTGGTGCTGCTAGGCAGCACGGTATGGGCCTTGCTCGAAGTCGGCCTGGACTGGTGGCAACTGGTGCCGCGCCTGGCCATCTGGTTCGCCATCGGCGTGGTCCTGCTGCTACCGTGGGCACGCCGCCCGCTGATCGGCCCGGCCAGCACTGCCAACACGGCGGTGCTCAGCGTGGCCGTGGTGGCCGCAGGCGCCTGCGCCCTGGGCAGCCAGTTCACCCACCCGGGTGAGGTGTTTGGCGAACTGGGCCGCGACAGCAGCGAGATGGCCAGCGCCGCGCCGAGCATGCCGGACGGCGAATGGCAGGCTTATGGCCGCACCGAGCATGGCGACCGCTATTCGCCACTGCGCCAGATCACCCCGCAGAACGCCTACCGCCTGGAAGAAGCCTGGCGCATCCGCACCGGTGACCTGCCGACCGAGAACGACCCGGTCGAGCTGACCAACCAGAACACCCCGCTGAAAGTCAACGGCATGCTGTATGCCTGCACCGCGCATAGCCGCCTGCTGGCACTCGACCCGGACACCGGCGCGGAAATCTGGCGCTATGACCCGCAGGTGAAGAGCCCCACCGGCACCTTCAAAGGCTTTGCCCACATGACCTGCCGCGGGGTTTCGTATTATGACGAGAACCGCTACGTCAGCCGCGACGGCAGCCCGGCCCCGAAAATCAGCGACGCCGGCCAAGCCGTGGCGCAGGCCTGCCCGCGCCGCCTGTATCTGCCCACCGCAGATGCGCGCCTGATCGCCATCAACGCCGACAACGGCAAGGTCTGCGAAGGCTTCGCCAACCAGGGTGTGATCGACCTGACAACCGGCATCGGCCCGTTCACCGCCGGCGGCTATTACTCCACCTCGCCCGCGGCCATTACCCGCGACCTGGTGATCATCGGCGGCCATGTCACCGACAACGAGTCCACCAACGAGCCATCTGGCGTTATCCGCGCCTACGACGTGCACGACGGCCACCTGGTGTGGAACTGGGACAGCAACAACCCGGAAGACACCAAGCCGTTGGCCCCCGGCAAGATGTACAGCCGCAACTCGGCCAACATGTGGTCGATCGCCAGTGTCGACGAAGACCTCGGCATGATCTACCTGCCGCTGGGTAACCAGACCCCAGACCAGTGGGGCGCTGACCGCACCCCAGGCGCCGAGAAGTACAGCGCAGGTGTGGTGGCCCTGGACCTTGCGACCGGCAAGGCCCGCTGGAACTACCAGTTCACCCACCACGACCTGTGGGACATGGACGTCGGCAGCCAGCCGACCCTGGTGCACCTGAAGACCGACGATGGCGTGAAACCGGCGATCATCGTGCCGACCAAGCAGGGGAGCCTGTATGTGCTCGACCGCCGCGACGGTACGCCAATCGTGCCGATCCGTGAAATCCCCACGCCGCAAGGTGCGGTGAAAGGCGACCACACTTCGCCGACCCAGGCCCGTTCCGACCTCAACCTGCTGGGCCCGGAACTGACCGAACAAGCCATGTGGGGCGCCACCCCGTTCGATCAGATGCTGTGCCGCATACAGTTCCGCGAACTGCGCTACGAGGGCCAGTACACCCCACCGTCCGAGCAGGGCTCGCTGGTCTACCCAGGCAACGTAGGCGTGTTCAACTGGGGCAGCGTATCGGTCGACCCGGTGCGCCAGTTGCTGTTCACCTCGCCCAACTACATGGCATTCGTGTCGAAGATGGTGCCGCGTGAACAGGTTGCCGAGGGCAGCAAGCGCGAAAGCGAAACCAGCGGCGTGCAGCCGAACACCGGTGCCCCGTATGCCGTGACCATGCACCCGTTCATGTCGCCCCTGGGCGTGCCGTGCCAGGCCCCGGCCTGGGGCTACGTGGCCGCCATCGACCTGTTCACCAACAAAGTCGTGTGGAAGCACAAGAACGGCACCACCCGTGACAGCACACCCGTGCCGATCGGCCTGCCGGTTGGCGTGCCCAGCATGGGCGGCTCGATCGTGACCGCAGGCGGCGTCGGTTTCCTCAGCGGGACCCTCGACCAATACCTGCGCGCCTACGACGTGAACAACGGCAAGGAACTGTGGAAAGCCCGCCTGCCAGCGGGTGGCCAAGCTACCCCGATGACCTACACCGGCAAGGACGGCAAGCAATATGTGCTGGTGACCGCGGGCGGGCATGGCTCGCTGGGTACGCGGATGGGCGATTACATCATCGCTTACAAATTGGCTGAATAAGCTGCAAGTCACAAGCTACAAGCCGCAAGTAAAAGCGGGGCCAATGCGGTCCCGCTTTTTTCTTGCAGCTTGCAGCTTGCAGCTTGAAACTTGAAACCCAATCCCCTGCGCCCCATCTAAGCACCATAGTCATTCACGCAGGTGCCCCATGAGCGACCAGCAGGATTTCCCGGAACACCCCGACGAACACAGCGAAGTCGAACACACCACCCCCCAGGCCCAAGCCGGCCACGCCCTCGCCCTGCCCGGCCAACAACTGCCGGACAAGGTCTATGTGATTCCGATCCACAACCGCCCGTTCTTCCCGGCCCAGGTACTGCCTGTGATCGTCAACGAAGAGCCCTGGGCGGAAACCCTTGATCTGGTCGCCAAGTCCCCTGACCACTGCCTGGCCCTGTTCTTCATGGACACGCCGGCAGAAGACCACCGCCACTTCGATACATCGGCATTGCCGCAATACGGCACGCTGGTCAAGGTGCACCATGCCAGCCGTGAAAACGGCAAGCTGCAGTTCGTGGCCCAAGGCCTGACCCGGGTGCGTATCCGTACCTGGCTCAAGCATCACCGCCCGCCCTATCTGGTCGAAGTGGAATACCCGCGCCAGCCCGCCGAGCCTACCGACGAGGTCAAGGCCTACGGTATGGCCCTGATCAACGCGATCAAGGAACTGCTGCCGCTCAACCCGCTTTACAGCGAAGAGCTGAAGAACTACCTCAACCGCTTCAGCCCTAACGACCCGTCGCCGCTCACTGACTTCGCCGCCGCGCTGACCTCGGCTACCGGCGGCCAGTTGCAGGAAGTGCTGGACTGCGTGCCCATGCTCAAGCGCATGGAAAAAGTGCTGCCCATGTTGCGCAAGGAGGTCGAAGTCGCCCGCCTGCAAAACGAGATTTCGGCCGAGGTGAACCGCCAGATTGGCGAGCATCAGCGCGAGTTCTTCCTCAAGGAACAGCTCAAGGTCATTCAGCAGGAGCTGGGCCTGACCAAGGACGACCGCAGTGCCGACCTGGAGCAGTTCGAGCAGCGCCTGGAAGGCAAGACCCTGCCCGAGCAGGCGCGCAAACGCATCGATGAAGAAATGGGCAAACTGGCCATTCTGGAAACCGGTTCGCCCGAATACGCCGTTACCCGCAACTACCTGGAATGGGCCACTGCCCTGCCATGGGGCATCCACGGCAAGGACAAGCTCGACCTCAAGCACGCGCGCAAGGTACTCGACCAGCACCATGCAGGCCTCGACGACATCAAGGAACGCATCCTCGAGTTCCTCGCCGTTGGCGCCTGGAAGGGCGAGATCAGTGGCTCGATCGTGCTGCTGGTAGGCCCGCCCGGCGTGGGCAAGACCAGTATCGGCAAGTCGATTGCCGAGTCGCTCGGCCGGCCTTTCTACCGTTTCAGCGTCGGCGGCATGCGTGACGAAGCCGAGATCAAGGGCCACCGCCGCACCTACATCGGCGCCCAACCCGGCAAGCTGGTGCAGGCGTTGAAGGATGTCGAAGTGATGAACCCGGTCATCATGCTCGACGAGATCGACAAAATGGGCCAGAGCTACCAGGGCGACCCGGCCTCGGCGCTGCTGGAAACCCTCGACCCGGAACAGAACGTCGACTTCCTCGACCACTACCTGGACCTGCGCCTGGACCTGTCGAAAGTGCTCTTCGTGTGCACCGCCAACACCCTGGACTCGATCCCCGGCCCGTTGCTGGACCGCATGGAAGTGATCCGCCTGTCCGGCTATATCACCGAAGAAAAACTGGCCATCGCCAAGCGCCACCTGTGGCCCAAGCAGTTGCAAAAGGCCGGGGTGGCCAAGGCCAGCCTGAGCATCAGCGACAGCGCGCTGCGCACGGTGATCGAGGGCTACGCCCGAGAGGCCGGGGTGCGCCAGCTGGAAAAGCAATTGGGCAAGCTGGTGCGCAAGGCGGTGGTCAAGCTGCTGGAAAACCCGGAAGCCAAGCTGAAAATCGGCACCAAGGACCTGGAAGCCGCACTCGGCATGCCGGTGTTCCGCAGCGAGCAGGTGCTGGCTGGCAAAGGTGTGATCACCGGCCTGGCCTGGACCAGCATGGGCGGCGCGACCTTGCCGATCGAGGCAACCCGCATCCACACCCTCAACCGCGGCTTCAAGCTGACTGGCAAGCTGGGCGATGTGATGAAGGAATCGGCCGAAATCGCCTACAGTTACGTCAGCTCCAATCTCAAGCAGTTCGGGGGTGACCCCGGTTTCTTCAACGAAGCCTTCATTCACCTGCATGTGCCTGAAGGGGCCACCCCCAAGGACGGGCCGAGCGCTGGCATCACCATGGCCAGTGCCCTGCTGTCGCTGGCCCGCAACCAGGCACCGAAGAAAGGTGTGGCCATGACCGGCGAACTTACCCTCACCGGCCAGGTGCTGCCGATTGGCGGGGTGCGCGAGAAAGTGATCGCGGCACGGCGGCAGAAGATCTTCGAATTGATCTTGCCAGAGCCTAACCGCGGCGACTTCGAGGAACTGCCGGACTTCCTGCGCGAAGGTTTGACGGTGCATTTTGCCAAACGCTTTGCCGACGTGGCGAAAGTACTGTTCTGACAGGCCCTGGGCTAATGCCAGTCAGTTAAGCCTTAATGGCAGCCATTGGGCTGCTTCGCAGCCCATCGCCGGCAAGCCGGGCTCCCACAGGGGCAGTGCAGACCTCAAGCTTTGCGCGGTACCTGTGAGAACTGGCTTGCCGGCGATGGGCCGCACAGCGGCCCCAACCGCTTGACTGACCGGCATCAGGCACAAGCCCCACAAATTTCCTTGATCATCGGTTATCCTCAGGCCATCGCCAGCCTCCGGAGCCAACATGACCGCCCCTCGTCTGCTCGTTCCCCTGAGCTTCGCCCTGCTGGGCGCCTGCGCCCAGCAACCCACTCAACCCGTCGAACTGGACGCCGAAAGCGAGTGCCCCATCCGCCTGCAGGTTGGCCAGAACCTCACGCTGAGCCTGCCCAGCAACCCCTCTACCGGCTACCGTTGGCGTGTGCAGGACCCGGCAGCCGGTGTACTGCACAGCCTTGGCCCCGAGGTCTACAGCGCGCCAGACGACACAGGCATGGTCGGCAGCTCGGGCTTGTCCACCTGGCGCTACCAGGCCCACGCCCGGGGTGAAGGCAAGCTGGTGCTGGTCTACCAGCAGCCTTGGGCCACCGACGTCGCGCCCGTGCAAACCTTCGATTGCGCCCTTCGGGTCAACTGAGCTGCAGCGCCGGTCAGCCAATCATGCATCCAGGCCGCGGTTTGGCTAGAATGCCGCCCTTGCCTACCACCCGCAGCCTGGATCCGCCGTGAGCAAACAACCCGACCGCCTTTTTGCCCAACCCCTGGAGCAAGTGCCCGACTTCGTCTTCAACGAGGACGTGGTGCGCGTGTTCCCAGACATGATCAAGCGCTCGGTGCCGGGGTATCCAACCATCGTGGAAAACCTCGGTGTGCTGGCCGCACGCTTTGCCCAGCCGCATACCGCCCTTTACGACCTGGGCGCATCGCTGGGTGCGGTCACCCAGTCGCTGCGCCGGCATGTGCGCAGCGATGGCTGCCGGGTGATCGCGGTCGACAACTCCGCCGCCATGGTCGAGCGCTGCCGCCAGTACCTCACCGCCCAGGACTCGATGTTCCAGGAGCTGTTGCCGGTACAGGTGCTCGAAGCCGATATCCTCGCCCTCCCCTTCGAGCCCGCCTCGGTGGTGGCAATGAACTTCACCCTGCAATTCATCGCCCCCGATCAACGCCTGGCACTGCTTGCCCGCATCCGCCAGGCACTGCTGCCCGGCGGTGCGTTGATCCTGTCGGAAAAACTGCGCTTCGCCGATGAACAAGCCCAGGACCTGCTCAATGAGCTGCACCTGGACTTCAAGCGGGCCAACGGTTACAGCGAACTCGAAATCGCCCAGAAACGCAGCGCCATTGAAAATGTGATGCGCCCCGATACCCTCGAAACCCACCAGGAGCGCCTGCTTGCCGCCGGCTTCTCGAAAGTGGTGCCGTGGTTCCAATGCCTTAACTTCGCCTCGTTGATAGCCCTGCCATGATCGATCTGTCTCCCCTGGTCCGCCGCCTGGCGGGTACCCCCCTGGCTTCCTGGTCGCAAGGCCTGCAAGCGCAACTGCAAGCCAAGCTGGAAAAGGGCCACGGTGACCTGGACCGCTGGCGCGGTGCGCTGGAAGCCTTGCCCGCCGTGCAACCGAGTGAAGTCGACCTGGTCAACGGCCTGCGCCTGGACTGCGACTGCGACGCGGCCACCCGTGCACAGATGCGCCAGGCCTTGATGGGCCTGTCACCTTGGCGCAAAGGCCCGTTCGACCTGTTCGGCGTGCACGTCGACACCGAATGGCGTTCCGACTGGAAGTGGTCTCGCGTGGCCCCCCACCTGGATCTCAAGGGCAAACGTGTGCTCGATGTCGGTTGTGGCAACGGCTACTACCAGTGGCGCATGCTCGGTGCGGGCGCCGACATGGTGATCGGCGTCGACCCCAACTGGCTGTTTTTCTGCCAGTTCCAGGCGGTGCAGCAATACCTGCCGGAGCTGCCCGCCTGGCACCTGCCTTTCGCGCTCGAAGAACTGCCGGCCAACCTGGAAGGGTTCGATACGGTGTTTTCCATGGGCGTGTTCTACCACCGCCGCTCGCCCATCGAGCACCTGCTGGCGCTGAAGGACTGCCTGGTCAAAGGGGGGGAGCTGGTACTGGAAACCCTGGTGGTCGAGGGTGATGAAAACCAGGTGCTGGTGCCCGAAGACCGCTACGCACAGATGCGCAATGTCTGGTACCTGCCGTCGGTACCGGCGTTGGCGCGCTGGTTGCGCCGTGCCGGCTTCAGCGACGTACGCTGCGTCGACGTGAGTGTGACCAGCATTGAAGAGCAGCGCAGCACCGACTGGATGCGTTACCAGTCCTTGGCTGACTTCCTCGACCCGAACGACCACAGCAAGACCATCGAAGGCCTGCCCGCACCACGCCGGGCCACCCTGCTGGCGCGCAAATAAAAAAAGCGCCCATGGGGGTAATGCCAGTCAGTTAAGTAATTTGGGGCCGCTTTGCGACCCTTCGCGGGCACGCCCGCTCCCACAGGGGATCGCGCATTTATTGAGTTCAGCGCCAAACGTGTGGGAGCGGGCGTGCCCGCGAAGGGCTGCAAAGCAGCCCCATTAACGCTTAACTGACAGGCATTACCCATGCGGGCGCCTAAAGACAGCGACGCCAGGGAGCAGTGCCGGGGCCGCTGTTGCGACTCAATCCTTGGCCACCTCACGGGCCTTCTCTTGCGCCTTGCGCTCGCGCTCGGCCACGGCCTGCTGCTTGTCGCCGTGCAGGCGCTGCTGGTCTTCGCGGAACGCTTGCCAGAACTGCCTGGAGCGCTCCGCACCGCCCTCGGCGTAGACACTGGCGCTGCCCAGGGCAAGGGTGGCCAACAGTAGGTATTTGGTCAGGTTCATCGGGGTTGCCTCGTGGTAGCCGATCAGTCAGGCCATGGTCGCAGAGGCTGGCTAACAGCAAGGTGAGGCGCGGATTACAGTCCTGCAATGTGCCGGGGCCGCAACGGACAGCCAGATAACACCCGCATTACAAATCCGTTATCTACGCCTCGGCCGCTAACGCATGCCGTAACATCCTGCGCCTTGACCCTGATGTCACTACAGGGTCGAGAATCGCCCCCTTTTCACCACACCGAGCCAACCCATGCGCCTACTGATCATCGAGGACGAGCTGCGTACCGCCGATTACCTGCAGCAAGGGCTGCGCGAAAACGGCTATGTGGTCGACTGCGCCCATACCGGCACCGACGGCCTGCACCTGGCACGCCAGCACCCGTACGATCTGGTCATCCTCGACGTCAACCTGCCCGAGCTCGATGGCTGGACCGTGCTTCAGCGCCTGCGTGCCGAATCGGCCACGCGCATCATGATGCTGACCGCCCATGGCCGCCTGGCCGACCGGGTAAAGGGCCTGGACCTGGGCGCCGATGACTACCTGCTCAAACCCTTTGAATTCCCTGAACTGCTGGCGCGCATTCGCAGCCTGCTGCGCCGCAACGACCAGCAACTGCAACCCAGTACCCTGCGAGTCGCCGACCTTGAACTGGACCCGGGCCGCCACCGCGCCTATCGCGCCGGGCAACGCATCGACCTGACCGCCAAGGAGTTCGCCCTGCTCCACCTGCTGATGCGCCAGACCGGTGAAGTGCTGTCGCGCACGCAGATCATCTCACTGGTGTGGGACATGAATTTCGATTGCGACACCAATGTGGTGGAGGTCTCGATCCGGCGCCTGCGCGCCAAGATCGACGACCCGTTCGACACCAAACTGATCCATACCCTGCGCGGTGTCGGTTACGTGCTGGAGGCGCGTTTTTGAAGACTACCAGCCTCTCTTTGCGCCTGGGCCTTAGCGTCACGCTGATGGGCGCTGCGCTGGTGTTGTTGCTGGCCTGCCTGGCCGTGTTCGCCCTGGATCACGAGCTGGACAGCCGCGCACGCAAGGACTTGGCGCGCAAGATGCTGCAGGTCGAGCACAACCTGCGCGTCGATCTGCGCAGCGAGGACCTGGGCACCAGGGCCCACCCCCTGCTCGACCTGGTGATGGGGCACGACAACCTCAGCCTCAGCGTACTGGCGCAGGAAAGCCGCCACCCGCACCTGCTCAGCCTGGGGCCGGCACTGGACTCGCGCGTCGCTGAGCTGCCCACCGACGAACGCCTGGCCTTTCACGCCTGGCGCGACAGCAGCGGCAACCAGATCCTGACCGTCAGCCGGTTGATGCGCCTGCGTGACAACACCCCGGTCAAGGTGCTGATGTCGCTCAACCGCGCCGACGATAACGCCCTGTTGCAGGCGTACCTGCACTCAACCCTACTGGCGCTGCCGCTGCTGCTGCTGCTGATTGGCGCGGGTGCCTGGTGGCTGATGCAGCGCGGCCTCAAGCCCCTGCGACATTTTCGGCGCATCGCTGGCCAGGTTTCGGCCCAGGACCTGCAGCATCGCCTGCCCGCCAGCGGCCTGCCACTGGAACTGGCTGAACTCGCGCGCAGCATCAACGTGATGCTCGACCGCCTCGATCAGGGTGTCAGCCAGCTCGCGCAGTTCTCCGACGACTTGGCGCACGAACTGCGTACCCCCTTGAGCAACCTGATGGGCAAGGCCCAGGTGACCCTGGCGCGCGAACGGGAAAACGCCAACTACCGGGAGGTGCTGGAAGACAGTATCGAGGAGCTGACCCGGCTCAACCGCATCATCAATGACATGCTGTTTCTCGCCCAGGTCAGCCAACCGCAGACCCAGGTGGCGCTAAAGCCCGTGGCGTTGGCCGACGAGACTGCCCGGGTAGTCGAGCTGTTCGCCTTCAGTGCCGAGCTCAAAGGCGTAGCGCTGCGGGTGCAGGGTTGGAGCACGGCGTTGGGCGACCGGTTGATGGTCCAACGGGCGCTGTCGAACCTGTTGAGCAATGCCATACGGCACAGCCCTGAGGGTGAACCGGTCGACTTGCATATCCAGCGTACAGGCAACGAAATACGGCTATCTGTGCAGAACCGTGGCCCCGGCATCGCTGCGGCTGAGCAGCCACAGCTGTTCGAACGCTTTTACCGGGTGGGTTCGGGGCGCTCGCGGTTGGAGGGCGGGACCGGCTTGGGGCTGGCGATCGTCAAATCGATCATGCAACTGCACGGCGGGCGGGTTGAGGTGAGCAGCAGCCCCTTGGGGCCGACCCGCTTTACCCTGGTGTTTCCTGCCGAGTGATCGGCCGCCTGTACCGGCCCTTTCGCGGGTAAACCCGCTCCTACATAGGTACCACAACCCCTGTAGGAGCGGGTTTACCCGCGAATAGGCCGGTACAGGTAACTGACAGATCAGCGCGAAGCCGCAACGATCAAGGCCTTCATCTCGGCCACAGCAGCCTTGAAGCCCACGAACAAGGCATGCGCCACCAATGCGTGGCCAATGTTCAGCTCATTGATACCCTTGATCGCCGCCACAGCCTCGACGTTGTGGTAATGCAGGCCATGGCCGGCATTGACGATCAGCCCCTGACCCACGCCAAACGCCACACCGTCGACAATGCGCCGCAGCTCATCGGCCACCTCGCCTGGGGTTTGCGCATCGGCATAGCGCCCGGTGTGCAGCTCGATGGCGGGGGCGCCGACCCGGCGTGAGGCCTCGATCTGCCGCTCGTCAGCATCGATGAACAGCGACACTTCGGCGCCAGTGCGTGCCAGGCGTTCGACCGCCGCCTTGATCCGTGCCTCCTGCCCCGCCACGTCCAGGCCACCTTCGGTGGTCAGTTCCTGACGGGTTTCAGGTACCAGGCAAATGTGCGCCGGGCGAATTTTCTCGGCAAAGGCCATCATCTCTTCGGTGACGCCCATTTCGAAGTTCATGCGCGTCTGCAGCACGTCCTTGAGCAGCACCACGTCGCGCTCCTGAATGTGCCGGCGATCTTCGCGCAGGTGCACGGTAATGCCGTCGGCGCCTGCTTCCTCGGCATCCAGGGCAGCCTTGACCGGGTCAGGGTAACGCGTGCCGCGGGCCTGGCGCAGGGTTGCCACGTGGTCGATGTTGACGCCAAGAAGCATGCGGTTGCTGTGAGTCACGAAAGGCTCTCCTGAAGATTGAGGCCCACAGCATACGTCGTGATCAGCGCTTGCGAAACAGTTCCCGGCTGACCAGTGGCTTGCCGCCCAGGTGAACGGCCAGGGCCTGGCGCATCAGGCGCTTGGCGGCGAGCAAGGCACCGTCCGCGCTCCAGTCGGCTTGCGCCAGGGCCAGCAGCTCGGTGCCGCGGAACAAGCCGGGCTGCACCAGCTCGACCCGTTCCAGGCCTGCGTCCACGCGCAAGCGGTACAGGCCATCGGCGGCAATGGGGTGGTCGTTGACGTCCTGGCTCAGGGAAAACGCGTAACCAAGCTCATCGAGCAGCCGCCATTCGAACGAACGCAGCAGCGGCTCCAGCGGGCGCCCCTCGGCCAAGGCATGCAGGGTGAGTGCGTAGTGCTCGAAAAGGGCCACGAATGGCGCCTCGGCAGGCAGCAGGCGCATCAGCAACTCGTTGAGGTACAGCCCGCTGAACAGTGCATCGCCATGCAACCAGGCGGCGATGCCGACGCTGTCCATGCGCCCGACATTCTTCAGCTCGCCACGCCCGCGCAGTTCGAGCTCCAGCGGCACGAACGGCCGTACCAGGCTGCCACCCTTGCCGCGCGCACGGCGCAGTACCGCGCGCATGCGGCCCTGCGGGGTGAAAAAGTCCACCAGCGCACTGGTTTCCTTGTAGGCGCGGCTGTGCAGCACATAGGCTGGCTGGCCGACAGGTTGTTCCATGGGAGATCACTCGTTCCCTGTAGCCAGGAAAACCGCACAGTGGGGCGGCTGTGCAGCCCATCGCCGGCAAGCCAGCTCCCACACCGACCGCATCGCACCCAGGGCTTGTGCAGCACCTGTGGCAGCTGGCTTGCCAGCGATGGGCCGCAACGCGGCCCCAACAGTATTGCTTACAGGTCGCCGTAACCCAGTGAACGCAACGCGCGCTCATCGTCGGACCAGCCACCTTTCACCTTGACCCACAGGTTGAGCATGACCTTGGAGTCGAACAGCACTTCCATGTCTTTGCGCGCCTCGGAGCCGATGCGCTTGATGCGCTCGCCCTTGTCGCCAATGATGATCTTTTTCTGGCCATCGCGCTCAACCAGGATCAGCGCGTGGATGTGCAGCACGTGCCCCTGCTGCTTGAATTCCTCGATCTCCACGGTGATCTGGTAAGGCAACTCGGCCCCCAGCTGGCGCATGATCTTCTCGCGTACCAGTTCGGCCGCCAGGAAACGGCTGCTGCGGTCGGTGATCTGGTCTTCCGGGAAGAAGTGGTCATTTTCCGGCAGGTGCTTGGCGATCTGCGCTTCCAGCGCCTCGAGGTTATGGCCCTGCTGCGCAGAAATCGGCATCACCTCGGCGTTCGGCAATTGCTCCTGCAGCCATTGCAAGTGCGGGATCAGCTCGGCCTTCTCTTCCATGCGGTCGGTCTTGTTGACCGCGATGATCAGCGGCCCGGTCACGTACTGCACGCGCTCCAGCACCAGTTGGTCCTCGTCGGTCCACTTGGTACGGTCGACCACGAAGATCACCACATCGACGTCTTTCAGGGCCGCCGAAGCATTGCGGTTCATGTAGCGGTTCAGGGCCTTGTCGTTGGCCTTGTGCATGCCAGGGGTATCGACGTAGATCGCCTGCACATCACCTTCGGTCTTGATGCCGAGCATGTTGTGGCGGGTGGTCTGCGGCTTGCGCGAGGTAATCGCCAGCTTCTGGCCGAGGATGTGGTTGAGCAGGGTCGACTTGCCCACGTTCGGGCGGCCGACAATGGCTACATAGCCGCAGCGGGTCGGGTTGCTATCAGTCATTGCCATTCTCCACGCCCAGGGCGATCAGTGCAGACGCAGCGGCAACTTGCTCGGCAATACGCCGGCTAACGCCTTGGCCACGGCTCTTGTTGTTCAGCAGCACCACTTCGCATTCGACGAAAAAGGTGCGGCAGTGCGGCTCGCCCTGGATATCCACCACTTCGTAGCGCGGCAGCTCGCAGCTGCGCGACTGCAGGAACTCTTGCAGGCGGGTTTTCGGGTCCTTGTTGGTGTCGACCAGGGTCAGGCCCTCGAACTCATTGGCCAGCCAGGCCAGCACACGCTCGCGGGCGGTTTCCATGTCAGCGTCCAGGTAAATGGCGCCAATCAGTGCTTCCAGCGCATCGGCAAGGATCGACTCGCGGCGAAAACCACCGCTCTTGAGCTCGCCGGACCCCAGGCGCAGGTACTCACCAAGGTCGAAGCCACGGGCCAGGCGGGCCAGGGTTTCGCCCTTGACCAGCCGCGCCCGCAGGCGCGACAGCTGGCCTTCGCGGGCCTGCGGAAAACGCTCGAACAGCGCTTCACCGGCGACGAAGTTGAGAATGGCGTCACCCAGGAACTCCAGGCGCTCGTTGTTGCGCCCGGCGTAACTGCGATGGGTCAGCGCCAGGAGCATCTGGTCCTGGTTCTTGAAGGTGTAGCCGAGCTTTCGCTCCAGACGGGCAAGGGAAGCACTCATGCGGCCACCCGTTGGTTATTTAACGCGTTGTTCAAATCAACATCCTGAAAGACTGTTTGGCTGTGGCCCGCCGCGCGATGTGCGGCGAATCTCCCGATCCCTGAGAACACAGCCTATGTCAGAAATGCATTCGGCGCTGTCTGCTGGACAGCGCCGATGGGTATCAATGGATCAAACCGACCCGCGACAGGTTGGGCAGGTGGCTGAGCTTGGGTTCCGGCCAGCTCATCCATACCGCAAAGGCCTTGCCGACGATGTTCCGGTCCGGAACCATGCCGTGCAGCTCCTTGGGAATGTTCGGGTCATCCCAGAAACGGCTGTCGTTGGAGTTGTCGCGGTTGTCGCCCATCATGAAGTAGTGGCCTGCCGGCACGGTCCATTGCTGGTCCGGCGGCATGCGATAGCGGCTCATTTCCTTGCGGATCAGGTGTTCGGTCTCGCCCAGCTTTTCCTTGTACAGCGTGGCGCTGCCCAAGGTGCCCGGCTCGCTACCTACCAGCTGTTCGGCAACCGGCTGGCCGTTGACGAACAGGCGCTTGTCGTTGGTATAACGCACCACATCGCCTGGCAGGCCGACCACACGCTTGATGTAGTTGACGTTCGGGTCGCTCGGGTAACGGAACACCATGACGTCGCCGCGCTGCGGGTCACCCACTTCGATGACCTTCTTGTCGATCACCGGCAGGCGAATGCCATAGGAGAACTTGTTCACCAGGATGAAATCGCCCACTTCCAGAGTGGGTTTCATCGACCCCGAAGGGATCTGGAACGGCTCGACCAGGAACGAGCGCAGTACCAGTACGATGAACAGCACCGGGAAGAACGACTTGCCGTACTCGACCAGCAACGGTTCCTTGTTCAGGCGCTCGACCACCGCCATTTCAGGCTGGCTTACGCTGCCCTGATAGTTGGCAATTGCCGCACGCCGGCGCGGGGCCAGGAACAGCAAGTCGATCAAGCCCAGCAAACCGCAGACGAATACGGCAATGACCAGCAACAGCGGGAAATTTAGCGACATAGGACCTAGCTATCCAACCTGAGCACGGCGAGGAAGGCTTCCTGTGGAATTTCCACGTTGCCCACCTGTTTCATGCGTTTCTTACCGGCCTTCTGCTTCTCCAGCAGTTTCTTCTTACGGCTGACGTCACCACCGTAGCACTTGGCCAGTACGTTCTTTCTGAGCGCCTTGACGGTTGTCCGGGCAATGATCTGGCCGCCAATGGCTGCCTGGATCGCCACGTCGAACATCTGCCGAGGGATCAGTTCCTTCATCTTCTCGGTCAACGCACGGCCTTTGTAGGCCGCGTTGTCGCGGTGCACGATCAATGCCAGCGCATCGACCTTGTCGCCGTTGATCAGCACGTCCAGCTTGACCAGGTTGGCCGACTGGTAGCGATCAAAATGGTAATCCAGCGAAGCATAGCCGCGGCTGGTGGATTTGAGGCGGTCGAAGAAGTCCAGCACCACTTCGTTCATCGGCATGTCATAGCGCACCTGCACCTGGCTGCCGAGGAACTGCATGTCGCGCTGCACGCCACGCTTCTCGATGCACAAGGTGATCACGTTACCCAGGTGCTCCTGCGGCACCAGAATGGTCGCGGTCACGATCGGCTCGCGGAAGTCGGCCACGGCTGAAACATCCGGGAGCTTGGACGGGTTGTCGACGACAATAGTTTCGCCGGTTTTCAACTCCAGCTCGTAGATCACGCTGGGTGCGGTGGTGATCAGGTCCAGGTCGTACTCGCGCTCCAGGCGCTCCTGGATGATCTCCATGTGCAGCATGCCGAGGAAGCCGCAACGGAAACCGAAGCCCAGTGCATCGGAGCTTTCCGGCATGTACTGCAGCGACGAATCGTTCAGGGTGAGCTTCTGCAGGGCATCGCGGAAGTCTTCGAAGTCGTCGGAGCTGACCGGGAACAGGCCTGCGTAGACCTGCGGCTGGATTTTCTTGAAGCCTGGCAGCACTTCGACCTCGGGGGTCGAGGACAAGGTCAGGGTGTCGCCTACCGGGGCACCGTGAATGTCCTTGATGCTGGCGATGATGAAGCCCACTTCACCGGCTTTCAGGTCGGCGGTCTGGGTGTGTTTCGGGGTGAACACCCCCACGCTGTCGACCAGGTGCACCTTGCCGGTGGACTTGACCAGGATCTTGTCGCCCTTCTTGACGCGCCCCTGGCGCACGCGCACCAGCGAGACCACGCCCAGGTAGTTGTCGAACCAGGAGTCGATGATCAGCGCTTGCAGCGGCGCATCGATTTCGCCCACGGGCGCCGGGATCGAGTGCACCAGGCGCTCGAGCACCTCGTCCACGCCCATGCCGCTCTTGGCACTGCAGGCCACGGCGTCAGTGGCGTCGATACCGATGATTTTCTCGATTTCGTCCTTGACGCGGTCCGGGTCGGCCTGGGGCAGGTCCATCTTGTTGAGGACCGGCATGACCTCCAGGCCCTGCTCGATGGCGGTGTAGCAGTTGGCTACCGACTGGGCCTCTACACCCTGGCCGGCGTCGACCACCAGCAGTGCGCCTTCACAGGCTGCCAGCGAGCGCGAGACTTCGTAGGTGAAGTCGACGTGGCCGGGGGTGTCGATGAAGTTCAGCTGGTAGATCTTGCCGTCCTGCGCCTTGTAGTGCAGCGTGACGCTGTGGGCCTTGATGGTAATACCGCGTTCGCGCTCCAGGTCCATGGAGTCCAGTACCTGGGCTTCCATTTCGCGAGCCGTCAGGCCACCGCACATCTGGATGAAACGGTCGGCCAGCGTCGACTTGCCATGGTCGATGTGGGCGATGATGGAGAAATTGCGGATATGACTCAAATCACTCACGGGTCAACACTCGAAAAGGCTGCGAGCCGGACGCCCGCCGAAAAATAGCCGGGCATTGTACCTTAAGCTGTTCGCAGATGGGAGATTCCTCTGCCCGACTGTACACAACTACCCGCCAGTCAATTGTGAAGATTCATGAAAAAGGGCAGCCGAAGCTGCCCTTTTCGCCCCACCTGGCCGCTTATTCAGCGAGCTTGAAGGTGATGAAGCTGGCACGGCCCTGACGCAGCACGCGCATCGACACCGAGCGGTTCTTCGGCAGTTCCTTGGCGATTTCGGTGAATTCCTTGGCCGAGCCGATGGCCTGGTTGTTCAGGTGGCTGATGACGTCACCCGGGCGCAGGCCGATGAGCGCTGCCGGACCATCCTGAACTTCCTTGATCACCACGCCGCCCTTGAGCTCGAGGGATTTTTTCTGCTCGGCGGTCAGGTCGGCGACCGCGACACCCAGGCGATTGCTGCTGCGCTCGGTGCTGCCGTCGGCACCGGCGGTGATGTCGGCGTCGTCGTCCGGCATGGCGCCCACGGCCACGTCCAGGGTCTGGCGCTTGCCGTTGCGGATGATTTCCAGCTTGGCTTTCTCGCCATCCTTGAGGCTGCCGACCAGGTGCGGCAGGTCGGCCGACATGACGATCGGCTGGCCGTTCATGCTCAGGATCACGTCACCCACCTGCAAGCCACCCTTGGCGGCCGGGCCGTTTTCCAGCACCTGGGCTACCAGGGCGCCGGCCGGCTTGTCGAGGCCGAAGGATTCGGCCAGGTCCTTGTTGACCTCCTGAATCACCACGCCCAGCCAGCCGCGGCTGACTTTGCCGTCTTTCTTCAACTGGTTGGAAACGTCGAGCGCCACATCGATCGGGATGGCGAACGACAGGCCCATGAAGCCGCCCGAACGGGTGAAGATCTGCGAGTTGATACCCACCACTTCGCCCTTCATGTTGAACAGCGGACCACCGGAGTTACCCGGGTTGATGGCCACGTCGGTCTGGATGAACGGCACATAGGTATCGTTGGGCAGGGTGCGGCCCTTGGCGCTGACGATGCCCTTGGTCACCGAATGGTCGAAGCCGAACGGCGAACCGATGGCCAACACCCACTCGCCCACCTTGAGCTTCTCGGAGTCACCCAGTTTCACGGTGGGCAGGTTCTTGCCATCGACCTTGAGCAAGGCCACGTCGGTACGGGGATCGGTGCCGATCAGCTTGGCCTGCAGCTCACTGCGGTCCGACAGGCGGACGATGATCTCGTCGGCATCGGCGACCACATGGTTGTTGGTCAACACATAGCCATCGCTGGAAATGATGAAGCCAGAGCCCAGCGACATGGCCTCACGCTGGCGATCGCCACGCGGCGAGCGCGGCTGTTGCGGCATGTTGCGCTCGAAGAATTCGCGGAACATCGGCGGCAGGCCTTCCAGGTCCGGCATCTGGCCCTGGGCGACGCGGCGGTCCGGCAGCTTCTGCTTGGTGCTGATGTTGACCACCGCGGGCGAGGCCTGCTCGACCAGCGTGGTGAAGTCCGGCAGGGCTTCGTCGGCCTGGGCGGTGAGCGCCTGGCCGAGCATCAGCACGGTGGCGACCATCATTAGGTAGGATTTCAAGCGTGGTATTGACATACGGCTCCCGTCACAACGAGCGGTAGTTAGAAAGGCCCCTGCACAAAACAGGAAAGGCCAGGCTCCTGAAAGCCTGACCTATAGAAAATTTGCCGCAGGATTGCAAATGACAATGCTTTAATTTCATTTCAGGCGTATGCCCGGCTGCCTTTGGCACGGCCCGCAAACGGGCGCCATCACTGGCGTGCCTGGGCATCCTGAGGTCGCATGGACAGGGCAACACGCTCTGCCGTACCCAGGGGGATTTCACCGACGACCGTCACCATGACCTTGCCCTTGGGCGTATTCAGGCGACGTGAAACCGCCGACGTCGGCCCAAGCTGGGTGCGCACATCGCTACCACCGTCATCCTTGACCGGCTCGAGGAACACCGAGAAGCGCGCCAGGCCATCGTCGTACATCAGGCTACTGACCGAACTGCCAAGCTTGGGGTCGCGGTGCACGGTGCTGTTGACCAGTTCGAAGCCCGGCGGCAACCAGTCCGAACGCCAGGCGGCGATGTTGTCATTGCTGACCGAGGCCACATGCTGCACAGGTTTGCAGGCGGCGCTTGGCTGCAGGTCGCTGTCGCTGGGCAGGTCATCGGTATCGAGACGGGTCATCTGGAAGCGTTCCAGCAACTGCCCCTTGTCGTTGAGCATCAAGGAGCGCAGCGGCAGGCCGGTCTTGCGGTCCAGGTGCAATTCGAAGGCATAGCGGTGCTGGTCGCGCGGCGTGAGCGTCACAATCACCGCGTCACGCCCGGCCACGCGTGACTTGCCCGCCACGCTCAGGTCGTACCAACCCATGAGCTTCAGGGGATCGAGCACACGCGGTGCTGTATCTGGAGGGCTGGTAACCCCGCTGGCCAAGGCGCCGCTGACACACGCCACCTTGCCATCCACGCGCACGATTTCCTCGGCAGCGCCGTCGAGCTGCAATAGCCGCTCGCTGACCTTGCCGCCCTCTACCCTGTGCCAGATATCGTGGGAAGAAAAACTACCGTTGCGTTCGTAGACGAAAGCGCCTTGGTAGCTCTGTTTTTGCTCGGCCTGTGCCAGCTTGTTCAGCCATTCACTCGCCTCGGGCGAAGAATTGGCTGCCAACGCTGGCACCGTCATGCAACTGCCAACCAGCAGCGTCAGGAGAGGTAGCGCGCGCATGAGCCTCCTTACTTAACGGTTTTCCAGGCTGGCAGCGCGGGCATACGGCAGTGCAGTTTCAGTACCCTTGAGCGCAGACTCCTGAGCATGCTGGCGCAGGTAACCTGGCAGACGCTGGTCCCAGCCGGCCTGGTTCTGCAGCACACCGTTGGCCATTGGCCCGGTCGGTTGCTCGCTGCTCTCGGTATAACCTGCCAATACTGCAGGGCCCTGTGCTTGTGGCACGCTCACGCCCTGCTGGACCGGCTGCTGGGCAGCCAGCTCGGCACCGGTGATCTCGTCCTGGTTGTACATGCGCACACCCGCCAGCACGGCCACGGTGACCGAAGCAGCCACAGCCAGGCGGCCGATGCTGCGCCACGGGCCCTTGTTGACCTTGGCCGGCACGGCTTCATCGGCCAGCGCCGCAGACACCGCCGAGGCGATATCCAGGTTGGGCAGCAGCAACTCCTTGTGCATGGCTGCGCGGGCTACCTGGTAACGGGACCAGGTGGCACGGGTTTCGGCTTCGTCGACGGCGTTCAACACCCGACGCAATTCCAGTTCGTCCGCTTCGTTATCCATTACCGCGGACAGCGATTCCTGCAAAGCTTCACGACTCATGGCGGTTCCTCTCTTGGCTGTCGCCGCTGTCTCAGGTTTCCTGCAACAACGGTTGCAGGGCTTTGTCTATGGCCTCCCGAGCGCGGAAGATTCGAGAGCGCACGGTACCCACCGGACATTGCATGACACTGGCAATGTCCTCGTAACTCAGGCCATCGAACTCACGCAGGGTAAGCGCCGTGCGCAGGTCTTCGGGCAGTTGCTGGATGGTGCGATGGACGGTGCCTTCGATCTCATCCCGCAACAACGAGCGCTCTGGAGACTCAAGATCCTTGAGGCCATGATCGCCGTCGTAAAACTCCGCATCCTCGGAGCTGACATCGCTGTCTGGCGGCCGTCTTCCACGGGACACCAGGTAGTTCTTCGCCGTGTTGATGGCGATGCGGTACAGCCACGTGTAAAACGCACTGTCGCCGCGGAAATTACCAAGTGCACGGTAGGCCTTGATAAAGGCTTCCTGCGCAACATCCTGGGCCTCGTGGGTATCGTGAACGAACCGCACGATCAACCCGAGAATCTTGTGCTGATACTTCAGCACCAACAGATCGAACGCTCGCCTGTCGCCGCGCTGCACGCGCTCGACAAGTTGCTGATCCTCTTCCTGGGTTAGCATGAACACTCCTCAGTGAACTCGAAGGAGCGTTGCAACAGCCATCGCTCAGGCTTGCAACCATAGACTCGGGCTTTTCGCAAAAGTTCTCCCCTCCAAGCAAGTTTCCTGCAGCCCTTGGTCGGCTTGCACGGAAGACGAGGCACGGTCATCGCCGGCTTCGTCGATAATCAGGTTACGTGTACGCAGGGACAGCCGGGACAGGCCTGCCGCCCTGCGTCGCCGCGGCAATTTGTGGCGTGCGGGCAACCTTCATAGGATTTCCGGCCATGTCGGAAAGTTCCCACAAAGGTTGGCCACGCTGGCAGCTGGCATGGAAATTGGCCACCGGGGGCTGCTATAAAGGCAGCCCGGTCGAGCGAACAATAGTTTCACTATGCCACCTGCGCGTGGCTATTGTGCCGCGCCCCCTCCAAAGATTACTAGTGTCCCGACATGAGCCAACAATTCCAACATGATGTCCTGGTGATCGGCAGCGGTGCCGCCGGTCTCAGCCTGGCACTCAACCTCCCCAGCCACCTGCGCATCGCCGTGCTGAGCAAGGGCGACCTGGCCAATGGCTCGACCTTCTGGGCCCAGGGCGGTGTCGCTGCGGTGCTGGACAATACCGACACAGTGCAGTCGCATGTGGAGGATACCCTCAATGCCGGCGGCGGCCTGTGCCATGAAGACGCCGTACGCTTCACGGTCGAACACAGCCGCGAGGCCATACAGTGGCTGATCGAACAAGGCGTACCGTTTACCCGCGACGAGCACTACAGCGTCGACGATGGCGGCTTCGAGTTCCACCTTACCCGTGAGGGCGGCCATAGCCACCGGCGGATCATCCACGCCGCCGATGCGACCGGTGCCGCCATTTTCACCACGCTGCTCAAGCAGGCCCGCTCGCGCCCGAATATCGAGCTGCTGGAACAGCGCGTGGCAGTCGACCTGATCACCGAGCGGCGCCTGGGCCTGCCTGGCGAGCGCTGCCTGGGCGCCTATGTGCTCAACCGCAACACTGGTGAGGTCGACACCTTCGGGGCACGCTTCACCGTGCTGGCCACTGGCGGCGCGGCCAAGGTCTACCTGTACACCAGCAACCCCGACGGCGCGTGTGGCGATGGCATTGCCATGGCCTGGCGGGCCGGTTGCCGGGTGGCGAACCTGGAGTTCAACCAGTTCCACCCGACCTGCCTGTATCACCCGCAGGCCAAGAGCTTCCTGATCACCGAGGCCCTGCGTGGGGAGGGCGCCCTGCTGCGCCTGCCCAATGGCGAGCGTTTCATGCCACGTTTCGACCCGCGCGAGGAACTGGCGCCCCGCGATATCGTCGCCCGCGCCATCGACCACGAAATGAAGCGCCTGGGTGTGGACTGCGTGTACCTGGACATCACCCACAAGCCAGCCGAGTTCATCAAGGGCCACTTCCCCACCGTGTACGAGCGGTGCCTGGCGTTTGGCATCGACATCACCCGCCAGCCGATTCCGGTGGTGCCTGCCGCGCACTACACCTGCGGCGGGGTAATGGTCGACGACCGCGGCCACACCGATGTGCCGGGTTTGTACGCGATTGGCGAAACCAGTTTCACGGGCCTGCATGGCGCCAACCGCATGGCCAGCAACTCACTGCTGGAGTGTTTTGTGTATGGCCGCGCCGCGGCTGCCGACATCGAGGCCAACCTGCAGCAGGTGAGCATGCCAAGGGCTCTGCCGGGTTGGGACGCCAGCCAGGTGACCGATTCGGACGAGGACGTGATCATCGCGCACAACTGGGACGAGTTGCGGCGGTTCATGTGGGACTACGTGGGGATCGTGCGCACCAGCAAGCGCCTGCAGCGGGCGCAGCACCGCATTCGGTTGCTGCTGGATGAAATCGACGAGTTCTACAGTAACTACAAGGTCAGCCGCGACCTGATCGAACTGCGCAACCTGGCACAGGTGGCCGAGCTGATGATCCTGTCGGCGATGCAGCGCAAGGAGAGCCGCGGCTTGCATTACACCCTGGACTACCCGGGCATGCTGGACGAAGCAAAGGACACGGTGCTCAGCCCGACCTGAGCGCTGCAGCGCCCCAGCGCCGCCGGCTGAATTTCAACCGCACCCGCAACCGCCGATGCTCATCCGCGCCCAGGGCATCCGGCGGTACACACTGGCTTTGCCCCAACCAGCGCCCGGCGCGCTCAAAGCGCACCACCACCAACCCAGGCAGGGCGATGCTGTCCCGGCACAGCCGCACCGGCTGCCAGCCACCACCACGGGTGTACACCTGCCAGCCGCGCACATCACGGCGCAAGCCGGTAACGGCCTGTTCATGGGTCAACAGAATACGGCGGGGAAGCGCCCAGGCAGCGTGGGCAAGGCAGGCAATGATGAGGGTAAACGCCAGCCAGGCTGGCAGCGCACTTGCCCACGCGGCAAGCCAGGCTACCCCCTGGCATGCCAGGTAGACCGCCAGCAGCCGGCGCGAGCCCTGCCAGCGGCACTCATAACACTCACTTGGGTTGGACACGGTCCAGAATGATGCGGACCATGCGCTGCAGCTCCGGGTCTTCAGACTCGGTGCGCTCCATAAACCAGCCGAACATGTCCTGATCCTCGCAGCTCAACAGGCGCACGTACAGTTCGCGGTCGGCCTCGTTGAGGGTGGGGTAGACTTCCTGGGTGAAAGGCACCAGCAGCACGTCCAGTTCCAGCATGCCGCGGCGGCTGTGCCAGAACAGCCGGTTGAGTTCAGTTTGTTCGACCATGGGGCCCTCCTCGAATGGCCCGCCAGTATACAGCCAGGCGAGCGCAGCGGCACCGGGCGTTGGTCTACTCACCTACCTATTTTGTTACCGGCGTTCTATGATGGCCGCCAGTCTTTAGCCACCGCGATGACCCATGGCCGATTCCGCTTTCTTCTGCCCCCTGTCCCACGAGGGCATCCTCGCCGTCCGCGGCTCCGATGCAGGCAAGTTCCTGCAAGGCCAGCTGACCTGCAACATCAACTATCTCAGCCAGGAACATGCCGGCCTCGGCGCCCGCTGCATGGTCAAGGGGCGCATGCAGTCGAGCTTCCGTATCCTGCCCGAAGGCAACGGCTACCTGCTGGCCATGGCCAGCGAGCTGCTCGAGGCGCAATTGGCCGACCTGAAGAAGTACGCCGTGTTTTCAAAGGCCACGCTCACCGATGAGAGCAGCGCCTGGGCACGCTTCGGCCTGCAAGGGGGCGAAGCGGCACTGCAAGCACTGGGGATCGACCTGCCCAGCGCCGCGGGCAGCACCGTGCGCCAGGCCGGGCTGATCGCGATCACCGTGTCCGCCGGCCGCGTAGAGCTGTGGGTAGCGGCGGACAACGCCGAGCCCGTGCGCCAGGCCCTCGCCGCCGCCCTGCCCGAAGGCAGTCTCAACGACTGGCTGCTCGGCCAGATCCGCGCTGGCATCGGTCAGGTCATGGGGCCGACCCGCGAGCTGTTCATTCCCCAGATGATCAACCTGCAAGCCGTCGATGGCGTCAGCTTCAAGAAGGGCTGCTACACCGGCCAGGAGATCGTCGCGCGGATGCAGTACCTGGGCAAGCTCAAGCGCCGTCAGTACCGTCTGGCGCTGGACCAGGCCGCCGTTCCGGCGCCGGGGGCGGAAATCTTCTCGCCCACCCACGGCTCGTCGGTCGGTGAAGTGGTGCTGGCCGCCAGCAACGGTGCCGGCTGCGAATTGCTCGCCGTGCTGAGTGCCGAGGCGGTAGAGGACGACAACCTGCACCTGGGCAGCCTGGAAGGCCCGCGCCTGCAGGTGCTGACCCTGCCTTACGAACTGGACCGCGACCGGGAAATCCAGCGCTGACCAGCCTGCCCCGCCCGCGTGGCGGGGCCGCACCACCACTGCGGTAGACACGCCCATGAACAAGCTGGCCGAGATGGTTCAAGCACAGTTGCTCGATGCCATCGAAAAGGATGACCTGGTCCTGCCGACCCTGCCCGAAGTTGCCTTGAGCATCCGTGAGGCGGCAGAAGACAGCGAGATCAGCGTAGCGGCCCTGAGCAAGGTGATCGGCCGTGATGCGGCGCTTTCGGCGCGCCTGATCAAGGTCGTCAACAGCCCACTGCTGCGCGCGGCGGTAGAAGTGACCGACCTGCACACCGCCATCACGCGGCTGGGCATCAACTACAGCTGCAACCTCGCCATCGGCCTGGTCATCGAGCAGATTTTCCACGCCCGCTCGTCGGCCGTGGAGCAAAAATTGCGGGAAATTTGGGCCAACAGCCTGGAAGTGGCGGGCATCAGTTACGAAATCACGCGCCGCTACACCCAGCTCAAACCTGAGCAGGCGACCCTGGGTGGGCTGGTCAACCAGATTGGCGCGCTGCCCGTGCTGATCTACGCCGAAGAGCACAACGAACTGCTGTCCGACGCGGTGTGCCTGCATTATGTGATCGAGCAGATCCAGCCGGCGCTGGGTGACAAGATTCTCAAGGCGTGGGAGTTTCCGGAGCAATTGGTCAACCTGCCCTCGCAGGTTCAGGACCTGGACCGCCAGACTGACAAGGTCGACTACATCGACATCGTGCAGATCGCGCGTTGCATCAGCCAACGTGGGCGCCAGCGGCCGTTGGCGGCGCTGCCGGCGTACCGCCACCTGGGCTTGCCGTTCGGTACCGAGCTTGAGGTGGAAGAGCTGCTTGAGGCGCGGAGCATGTTGCGCTGACCCGCTCAAACCTGCGCTGGCCGGCGGTGGGCCAGCACAGGCACCGCGTCAGTCCGCGATAAAACTCACCCGTACCCGCAACCCGCCCTTCGCGCCATCATGCAGGCTCACCTGCGCCAGGTGCGCCCGGCAGATCTCGCCCACGATGGCCAGCCCCAACCCGCTGCCCTGCGCACTGCGCCGGTAGAACCGCTCGAAGACCCGCTCGCGCTCAGCCTCGGGAATGCCCGGCCCGTCGTCTTCCACTTCCAGCACGGCCGGGGCCAACACGCGGATGATCACATTGCCGCCTTGCGGTGTATGCGCCAGGGCATTGTCCACCAGGTTGCTCAACAGCTCGTTGAGCAACGTCGGTTCGCCCTTCAGCCAGACCGGCGCCTCGGCCTCCAGCGCCAGCGCAACGCCGCGCTTGTGCGCCAGGGGGGCCATGGCCATGCCCAGCTCCCGGGCCAGTTGGCTCAAGTCCAGGCGCTGCGCACCGCCCTCGGCAATCGCCCGCGCGCCGTTCTCCACCCGTGCCAATGACAGCAACTGGTTGGCCAGGTGGGTCAACCTGTCGGTGCCCTGGGCGGCAGACTCCAATGTTTCCCGCCACGCCTGCGGCTCTGGCGAACGCAGGCCCAACTCGACGCGCGCCTTCAAGGCCGCCAGCGGCGTGCGCAGTTCGTGCGCGGCATCGGCAATGAACTGGGCCTGGCGCTCGAACTGGCCACGCAGGCGTTCTGTGAAATGGTTCAAGGCACGCACCAATGGGCCCAACTCACGCTGCACCTGCACCACCGGCAGCGCCCGCAGGTCGTCGGGCTGGCGCTCCTCCACCGCCGTGCGCAGACGCTCCAGCGGCCGCAGCGCCGCACTGACGGCGAACCACACCATCACCAGCGCCGCCAGCGCCAGCATGCCCAGGCGCAGCAAGGTATCGGCCATCAAGCCGCGGGCCATGCTCACCCGCGCCTCCTCGGTCTCGGCCACCCGGATTTCCGCCATGCCATTCATGTTCGGCTCGCTCACCGCCTTGAGCAAACTGACCACGCGCACGTCCTGGCCCAGGTAGGTGGCGTTGTAGAACCGCGCCAGCGCCGGGTAATCGTCGGTGCGGGGCGTGCCTGGCGGCGGTGGCGGCAGGTTCTCGTAACCGGAAATCAGCCGCTGCTGGATATCGAGCACGGTGTAGTAAATGCGCCCGGCGCTGTCGTAGGCGAAGGTGTCCAGCGCCACGTAAGGCACGTCGGCGCTCAGCGAGCCATCGCGCTGCGACAGCCCCGCGGCGATGGTCCGTGCCGAGGCCAGCAGGGTACGGTCGTAGGCGGTATCGGCAGCCTCGCGACCATTCCAGTAGGCGCTCAGGCCGCTGGCCAGCATCAGCACCACCAGCAGCAACGCCAGGTTGCCCATCAAGCGCCCGCGCAGGCTGCCATTGTCACGCATCGCGGTGCTCTAGCAGGTAGCCCAGGCCGCGGAAGGTGACGATGGCTACCGGTTGGCCGTCGAGCTTCTTGCGCAAGCGGTGGATGTAGATTTCGATGGCATCGGGGCTGGCCTCCTCGTCCAGGCCGAAGACCTGGGCGGCCAGCTGCTCCTTGCTCATCACCCGGCCCGGGCGGGCGATCAGCGCCTCCAGCACACTCTGCTCACGGGAGGTCAGGGTCAGGTTGTCGTCGCCAAGGGCAAAACGCCGGGTATCGAGGTCGTACACCAACGGCCCGCAGCGCTGCTGGCGCTCCCCACCGAGCACGCTGCGCCGCAGCAGGGCTTTGACCCGGGCTTCCAGCTCGGTCAGCTCGAACGGCTTGGCCAAGTAGTCATCGGCCCCCAGGTTCAGGCCGTGGACCCGGTCCTTGACGTCGCTGCGGGCGGTCAGCATCAACACCGGCAGGGTCTTGCCACGCCCACGCAAACGCGCCAGCACTTCAAAGCCATCCATGCGCGGCAAGCCGACATCCAGCACGGCCACTGCGTATTCTTCGCTGGCCAGGGCCAGGTCGGCGGCCACGCCGTCATGCAGCACATCCACGGTCAGACCCAGGCTTTTCAAGGCCAAGGCCACGCTTTCGGCCAGTTGCAGGTGGTCTTCGACCAGCAGCACACGCATCGGTTTTTCCCTCTCGGCTGGGGCAATGGCGCGGAGTGTACCGCTGTCGCCGGGCCTGTGAAGCCCCTTGTGGCAACCTTTCAGATTGAAAGGTTAGCGAAAGGTTCGTTGCCTAGCATCGCCCTACGGTCGCGCCTCGCACCGAAAAAAGCACCAGCAAGGTGCAACGAATAAGAACAATAAACGGAGTCACCGACGATGCTGTCAGCACAGCCGCAGGCGTTTGCGCCTACCCGTTCCTTTGCCTCACGCCCCAGCACCCTCGCCAGCGCCCTGGCGCTCGCCGGTGTCGCCCCGCTGAGCCAGGCCGCCTTCTTCGAAGACAGCACGGCCACCTTCGAAACCCGCAACATGTACTTCAACCGCGATTTCCGCGACGGCACCAGCGCGCAACAATCCAAGCGCGATGAATGGGCCCAGGGCTTCATGCTCAACTTCGAGTCCGGCTACACCGATGGCACCGTAGGCTTCGGCGTGGACGCGCTGGGCATGCTCGGTATCAAGCTCGACTCCAGCCCGGACCGCACCGATACCGGCCTGCTGCCGACCCACGATGACGGCAAGGCTGCCGACGAATATTCCAAGCTGGGCCTGACCGGCAAGGTCAAGGTCTCCCAGACCGAACTGAAGATCGGCACGCTGATCCCCGAGCTGCCGACCCTGCAACCGAACGACGGCCGGATCCTGCCGCAAACCTTCGAAGGCGGCCTGCTCACCTCGAAGGAAATAAAGGGCCTGACGTTCACTGGCGGGCGCCTGGACAAAGCCAAGGACCGTAACGACACCAATTGGGAAGATCTGGCCCTGAACAACAAGAATGGCCGCTTCGGTGGTTCGTTCAGCGCCGATCACCTGGCCCTGGGTGGGCTCGACTACCAGTTCACCGACCGTATCACCGGCAGCTATCACTTCGCCCAGCTCGACGATATCTACCGCCAGCACTTCATCGGCATGGTCGCCACCCAGCCGTGGGGCCCAGGCACCCTCGGTGCCGACCTGCGCCTGGCCATCAGCGACGACGCCGGTGCCGCCAAGGCCGGCAACATCGACAACACCACGTTCAACGGCATGCTCAGCTACGCCCTGGGTGGGCACAAGGTCAGTGGCGCGTGGCAGCAATTGTCGGGCGACAGCGCGTTCCCTTATGTGGATGGCGCCGACCCCTACCTGGTCAACTTCGTGCAGATCAACGACTTCGCAGGCAAGGACGAGCGTTCCTGGCAGGCGCGCTACGACTACAACTTCGCCGCCCTGGGCGTGCCCGGCCTGACCTTCATGACCCGCTACATCAGCGGCGATAATGTCAGCCGCGCCGCCGGTGGCGAAGGCAAAGAGTGGGAACGCGACACCGAAATGAAGTACGTCGTACAAAGCGGCCCGTTGAAGAACGTGGCCGTGCGTTTGCGCAACGCCACATTCCGCTCCAACCTCGCCCGCGATGCCGACGAAGTGCGGCTGCTGGTGAGCTACAGCGTGGCGCTGTGGTAAGCCGCTAGCCTAACCCGATAACAACAACATTCACGGAGATCGACGATGACCTTTTCACTGCGCCGCCTCGTCCTCGCTACCGGCTGCCTGCTGTTGGCCGGCAACGCCCTCGCTGCCGAACCGAAACGCCCCGAATGTATCGCCCCCGCCTCGCCGGGCGGCGGTTTCGACCTGACCTGCAAGCTGGTGCAAAGCGCCCTGGTGCAGGAAAAGATCCTCAGCAAGCCCATGCGCGTCACCTACATGCCCGGCGGTGTCGGCGCGGTGGCGTACAACGCCGTGGTCGCCCAACGCCCGGCTGACGCCGGCACACTGGTGGCCTGGTCCAGCGGTTCGTTGCTGAACCTGGCCCAGGGCAAGTTCGGCCGCTTCGACGAAAACGCCGTGAAATGGCTGGCCGCGGTCGGCACCAGCTACGGCGCCATCGCGGTGAAGAGCGACTCGCCCTACAAGACCCTCGACGACCTGGTCGCAGCACTGAAGAAAGACCCGAGCAAAGTGGTGATCGGCTCTGGCGGCACCGTGGGCAGCCAGGACTGGATGCAAACCGCCCTGATCGCCAAGGCCGCCGGGATCAACCCGCGCGACCTGCGCTACGTGGCCCTGGAAGGCGGCGGCGAAATTGCCACGGCCCTGCTGGGCGGCCACATTCAGGTGGGCTCGACCGACATTTCAGACTCCATGCCGCACATTCAGAGCGGCAACATGCGCATCCTCGCGGTGTTCTCGGAAAACCGCCTGGATGAGCCGGAGATGAAGGACATCCCGACTGCCAAGGAGCAGGGTTATGACATCGTCTGGCCGGTGGTGCGCGGTTTCTACCTGGGGCCAAAGGTCAGCGACGAGGATTACGCCTGGTGGAAGCAGTCGTTCGACAAGATGCTGGCTTCGGAAGACTTCGCCAAACTGCGTGACCAGCGCGAGCTGTTCCCGTTCGCCATGACCGGCGAAGAACTGGACGGCTATGTGAAGAAGCAAGTGGCTGACTACAAGACGCTGGCCAAGGAATTTGGCCTGATCCAGTAAGCCTGCCGGATCCACCACCCTCCCTGTGTAGGAGCGGCCTTGCGTCGCGATCGGCCGCTAAGCGGCCCCTGGAAATGCCTTGCGATGCTGCAGACAGATCGCAGTGGCTGGTTTTGCGGCCGCTTCGCGGCCGATCGCGACGCAAGGCCGCTCCTACAAGCGATCTCAACGAGGATTTTTTCATGATCCTGCAACGCATCTTCGCCCTGGTCTTGCTGGCGGTGTGCGCCGTGCTTGCCATAATGGCCTGGCCCTACCAGGCGGCGTTTTCCTATGAGCCGGTGGGCCCGCGTGCCTACCCACTGCTGATGCTCGGCCTGATGGGCCTGGGCCTGCTGTACCTAGCTATCCGCCCGACGCCGATCGTGCGCAAGGACGACGAACCAGAACTGGACCGCGCGACCCTTTTCAAGATCGCCGCGTGTGTCGGCCTGCTGCTGGTTTTCGCCGCCACCTTCGAACCCTTGGGCTTCATTCTCAGTGCCATCCTGGTGGGCCTGCCCATGGCGCGCCTGTATGGCGGCCGCTGGCTGCACAGCGCCATGGTGGTGGTGGGCATGAGCATCTTCCTCTACTGGCTGTTCGACCGCGTGATGGACGTGCCACTGCCCCTTGGCCTGCTGAGCGTACTGGAGAACTGACACATGGATACCTTGAGCTATCTGGGCCAGGGCTTCGGCGTTGCCCTGTCCCCCTATAACCTGGTCACCGCCCTGTCCGGCACCTTGATCGGCACCGTGGTCGGCCTGCTGCCAGGCCTGGGCCCGATCAACGGCGTGGCCCTGCTGATCCCGATTGCCTTCGCCCTCGGCCTGCCGCCAGAATCGGCGCTGATCCTGCTGGCAGCGGTGTACCTGGGCTGCGAATACGGCGGGCGTATCAGCTCGATTCTGCTGAACATCCCGGGCGAGGCTTCGACCGTGATGACCACCCTCGACGGTTACCCGATGGCCCGCCAGGGCCTGGCTGGCGTTGCCCTGTCGCTGTCGGCCTGGAGTTCGTTCATCGGTGCGCTCATCGCCACCTGCGGCATGGTGCTGTTCGCCCCCCTGCTGGCCAAATGGGCGATTGCCTTCGGCCCCGCCGAGTACTTCGTGCTGATGGTGTTCGCCATCGTCTGCCTGGGCGGCATGGCCGGTGACAAACCGCTGAAAACCTTCATTGCCGCATTGATCGGGCTGTTCCTGTCGGCGGTCGGTATCGACGCCAACAGCGGCGTCTACCGCTTCACCGGCGACAGCGTGCACCTGGCCGATGGCATCCAGTTCGTGGTGTTGGTACTGGGCCTGTTCTCGATCAGCGAAATCCTCCTGCTGCTGGAAAAGACCCACCATGGCCACCAGGCGGTCAAGGCCACCGGGCGCATGCTGTTCAACTTCAAGGAAGCGGCTTCGGTGTTCGTGGTGAATATCCGCTGCGGCCTGCTCGGTTTCATCATGGGCGTGCTGCCGGGCGCTGGCGCCACGCTGGCCAGCGCCGTGGCCTACATGACCGAAAAACGCCTCGCCGGCACCAGCGGCAAGTTCGGCAAGGGCGACGCCCGTGGCCTGGCGGCACCCGAAACCGCCATTGGTGCTTCCTGCTGTGGCGCCCTCGTGCCCATGCTGACGCTGGGCGTACCGGGCTCCGGTACCACCGCGGTGATGATCGGTGCACTGACCCTGTACAACATCACCCCAGGCCCCCTGCTGTTCGAGCAGCAGCCAGACATCGTCTGGGGCCTGATCGCTTCGCTGTTCATCGCCAACATCATGCTGGTGATCCTCAACATCCCGATGATCCGCATCTTCACCCGCATCCTGGCCGTACCAAACTGGGCGCTGGTGCCGGTGATCGCCATCATCACCGCGATCGGCGTGTACGCCGTGCATGCCACCACCTTCGACCTGTTCCTGATGGTCGGCATCGGTATCATGGGCTACATCCTGCGCAAGCTGGACTTCCCGCTGTCGCCGATCCTGCTGGGCTTCATCCTCGGCGGCCTGATGGAACAGAACCTGCGCCGCGCGCTGTCGATTTCCAACGGTGAACTGGGCATCCTCTGGTCAAGCCCAATCAGCCTGTCGGTATGGGTGCTGACCCTGTGCATGCTGACCCTGCCGCTGCTGCGCATCTGGCGCAAACGTGCGCAGCAGCGTCGGGCCATGGCAGATGCCTGACCGGTCACTGCCGCTGTACGTTGCAACCGGGCTGGTCGGCCTTGCTGGGGGTTTTGCCGCCAGCAAGGTCGGCTGGCCTTTGCCGTGGATGATCGGCTCGCTGCTGGCGATCATCCTGGTGCGCTGCCTGACGCCCTGGCAATTGCCGGAAATACCCAATGGCCGCAAATGCGGGCAGTGGGTCATCGGCATCGGCATTGGCCTGCACTTCACCCCGGCGGTGATCGAGCAGGTCGCCAGCCACTTCGTCCTGATTTTCTTCAGCGCGGTGTTCACTACCGTGACCAGCGTGATCAGCGTGTGGCTGCTCAGGCGCAGCGGCGAGGACCGCGCCACTGCGTTCTTCGCCAGCATGCCCGGCGGTTCGGGAGAGATGGTCAACCTTGGCGCGCGCAACGGCGCGGTGCTCAGCCAGGTGGCGGCCGCGCAGAGCCTGCGGGTGCTGGCTGTGGTGTTGTGCGTACCGGCAATATTCAAGTACCTGCTGGGCGACGGCGTCGCGCTCAACCACGCAGGCAGCGTAAGTTGGAGCTGGTTGGCCCTGATTGCCCCGCTGGGCATTGCCGTGGCCCTGCTGTGGCAGCGCTTGCGCCAGCCCAACCCATGGCTGTTCGGGCCACTGCTGGTGGCGGCCTCGGTGAGCCTGGCCACCAACCTGCAGATCGCCCTGCCCAACGGCGCCAGCCAGATCGGCCAATGGTTGATTGGCAGCGCCCTGGCCTGCCACTTCAACCGCGAATTCTTCCGCCGCGCCCCATCGTTTCTCGCCCGCACCCTGCTGGCCACGGCATTGTGCATGGCCATTGCCGCCCTGGCAGCCTGGGCACTGAGCGTCCTGACGGCACTGGACTTGCGCTCGCTGACACTGGGCATGATGCCAGGCGGGATTGCCGAAATGAGCTTGACCGCAGAGACACTGCAGCTGTCGGTGCCGCTGGTGACGGCACTGCAGGTGATGCGGCTGCTGCTGGTGCTGTTTCTGGCCGAGCCGTTGTTCCGCGCGTGGAACGCCAGGCCTCGATGAACGCGGCGCCCGGCGAGGGGCGAACCCGCTGGCCAGGCGCTGCGCCAGTCCACATGACTACAACGGCGGCAACGCCCAGTTGATCGGCGCCAACCCGCGCTGCTCGAGGAAGCTGTTGGTGCGGCTGAAGTGCCCGCAGCCGAGAAAGCCGCGGTAAGCCGACAACGGTGACGGGTGCACCGACTTCAGCACCAGGTGCTTGGTGCCATCGATCAGCTTCTGCTTGCTCTGCGCATGGGCGCCCCACAGCAGGAACACCACGTGCGGGCACTGCTCGCTGACGACCTGGATGATCCGGTCGGTAAAGTGCTCCCAGCCTTTCTTGGCATGCGAGGCCGCATTCGCGCGCTCGACCGTCATGGTGGTGTTGAGCAGCAGCACGCCTTGCTCGGCCCAGCTTTGCAGGTAGCCGTGGCTGGCGATCGGGATGTTCAGGTCCCGCTGCAACTCTTTGTAGATATTGACCAGCGACGGCGGCGTGGCCACCCCGGGTTGCACCGAGAAGCACAAGCCGTGCGCCTGGCCCGGCCCGTGGTAAGGGTCCTGGCCGAGGATCACCACTTTCACCTGTTGCAGCGGTGTCGAGTTGAGCGCGTTGAAGATCAGCGGCCCTGGCGGGTAGATCTGCTTGCCGGCAGCGTACTCGCTACGCAGGAACTCGCGCAGCTGATGCATGTAGGGCTGGTCGAACTCACCGCGCAACGCGGCCTTCCAGCTGGGTTCGAGTTTGATACGGTCGTCGTCAGTCATGGGGCCTTCCATAAACAATGGCGCGACACTAGGTAAGCCCTACCCGCTTGTCAAACGATCCGACCGACGACCGGCATGATTGGCCAGGCAAGCCATACTTGGGCCATGACTTGCGCGAGGTAGTCCATGACCATTCATTGCGAGGTGCTTACCGGCGCCGATGGCGCCCGCATGGGCATCGCCACCCTCGATGCGCCCATGGCGCTCAATGCCCTGACCCTGCCCATGATCGAGGCGCTGGGCGACCAGCTGCAGGCGTGGGCGCGCGACCCCGGGGTGGTCTGCGTGCTGTTGCGTGGCAGCGGCGCCAAGGCATTCTGTGCGGGAGGTGATGTGCGCGCGCTGGCCCAGGCTTGCCGCGATCAACCTGGCAGCGTGCCACCGCTGGCCGCCACCTTCTTCGCCGCCGAATACCGCCTGGACTACAGCCTGCACACCTACCCCAAACCGTTACTGTGCTGGGGGCATGGCCATGTTCTGGGCGGCGGCATGGGGTTGCTGCAAGGCGCCAACGTGCGCATTGTCACACCCAGCAGCCGTCTGGCCATGCCGGAGGTCAGCATCGGCTTCTACCCGGACGTGGGCGCCAGCTGGTTCCTGGCCCGGCTGCCAGGCAAACTGGGGCTGTTCCTTGGCCTGACCGGCGCCCCGCTCAACGCCCGCGATGCCCTGGACCTGGGTTTGGCCGACCGCTTCCTGGGTGAGCACCAGCAAGAAACCCTGGTCGATGAGCTGCTGCAACTGAACTGGCAGGAACACACCGCTTTGCAGCTCAACAGCCTGCTCAAGGCCGAACAGCACCGCGTGTGTGCCGAATTACCGGCCGCTCAATGGTTGCCGCGCCGGGCAGTGATCGACGCGCTGCTCGATGTTGCCGATGCGGCTGCCGCATGGCGCGCGCTGGAAAACCTGAAGCACCATGACGACCCATTGCTGGCCGACGCCGGCCAACGGCTGCAGCAAGGCTGCCCGCTGACCGCCCATCTGGTTTGGGAGCAGATTCGCCGGGCGCGACACCTGTCACTGGCGCAAGTGTTGCAGATGGAGTACTGCATGAGCCTGAACTGCTGCCGCCACCCGGAGTTCAGTGAAGGGGTACGCGCCCGCCTGCTGGACAAGGACAACCAGCCGCGCTGGCACTGGCCGGATGTGGCGCAGGTGCCCGCAGCGGTGGTTGAGGCGCACTTCGCCAAGGTGTGGGAGGGCAGGCACCCGCTGGCGGACCTGGGTTAGTGCAGTGGCTGCCTAGCGCTGCCATTGCCCCTGCCCGCGCGGCCCATCACCTGGCCCACCGCCATTGCCTGGCCCATTGGATTGCCAGCCGCCCCGCGGGTAGCGCTGGCTGCCATCGCGGTAGTCGTGCCGGTCCCGGTCACCCCGGTAGTCATCACGCTGGCGGTTGCCATAGTCATGACGTGGGTTACCGTGCCACTGGGTCACCGGCGGGCGAGGCTGCGGCCGGTAGTTGGGTGCGGGCTGATAGCGGTAACGCGGGGCGGGCTGGTAGTAGTAGCGTGGTGCCGGCTGGTAGTAGTAGCGTGGCTGTGGCGCCACGTAGTAACGGTCATAACGGTAGTACCCGGGCGCTGCATAGCGGTCGCTGGTGTAATAGTCGGAGCGGTAGTAGCTGCCACTCTCGTAGTAAGGCGCGCAGGCGGAAGTCATCGACCCCAGCAGGGCGATCAACAGGATTCGATAGGACATGGCGGCCTCCTGGACCGCTGGAGTGCCCGCACAGCGGCGCTGTCGGGCGTCGATGCGAAATGTGTTCATCGACATTGAATAAGACACCGGTAACAAGGTGCAGTGCCATTCCTGCAATAATTTGATACAGCTGCCCGGGCACCGAAAAACTTGCAGTCATTTCAAGGCCACCTCACTAGAATGGGCGGCTCGGCACACATCATGGGAAGATCATGCCTTTACGTTCCACCCTGTTTTCGCAGCGTTCGCTGATCTTCACCCTCCTGTTGCTGCTGGCCTGCGGCTTTCTCGCCACCTCGCTGCTCAGTTACTTCGCTTCGCGCAGCGCTATCCGTGACGGCATCATCAATACCGAGTTGCCGCTGACCTCCGACACGGTCTACTCGGAAATCCAGAAAGACCTGATTCGCCCGGTACTGATCGCCTCGATGATGGCCCAGGACACCTTCCTGCGCGACTGGGTGCTGTCCGGCGAGCAGGACACCGCACGCATGACCCGCTACCTGGGGGAGGTCATGGGCAAGCAGGACACCTTCACCTCATTTTTCGTGTCCGACCGCACCCTGACCTACTACCAGGCCAAGGGGGTGCTCAAGCATGTCGACCCTGGCGCCTGGCGCGACGCCTGGTACTTCCGCCTGCGTGACCTCAAGGCGCCTTATGAGATCAACGTCGACCTCGACATGGCCAACCATGACAGCCTGACCGTATTCATCAACTATCAGGTGCATGACTATCAGCAACGCTTCATCGGCGCCGCCGGTGTCGGCCTGAGCGTATCGTCGGTGGTCAAGCTGATCGACCGCTATCAACAACGCTACCAGCGCGCGGTGCTGTTCACCGACGCCAAGGGCAAGGTGCTGCTGACCGGCTCGGCAGGCGGCCCGCATGGCCTACAGGTGGGCCAGCAGCTCAGTGCCAACCCCGAACTGCAGGACCTGCTGGCCGAACGGCCTGTACCCAGTGAAGGCAGCCACGAGTACCGTGACAGCGACCAGCACAGCCACTTCCTCAACGTGCGCCAGTTGCCTGAGCTGGACTGGTACCTGCTGGTGGACAAACGGGAAACCGGCGCGCTCGATCGCATTCGTCACTCGCTGTACCTGAACCTGGCGATCTGCACCATGATCACCCTGGTGGTACTGGCACTGGTACACGCCATGGTCCGCCGCCATCAGGCCAGCACAGAGGCCCTGGCGACCCTCGACAGCCTCACCGGCCTGCTCAACCGGCGCAGCTTCGACCTGCTGGCTGCCCAGGCCCTGCGCGAAGCCCAGCGCGACAGTGGCCCACTGGTGGCGTTGCTGTTCGACCTGGACCACTTCAAGGCGCTGAACGATACCCATGGCCACCTGGCAGGCGACGAAGTGCTGCGCCAGTTCGCCAATGTGCTGCAAAGCAGCCTGCGCCAGTCGGATATACTGTGCCGCTGGGGTGGCGAGGAATTCATCGTGCTGCTGCGTGAAGCCGAGGGTCGGCACGCCATCGAGGTGGCCGAAAAGATCCGCCAGCGCACCGAACAGCTGACCTTCAGCTACGACGACCAGCCACTGCGCCTGACCACCAGCATCGGCCTGAGCAGCCTGCGACCGGGGGATACCCTGCACGCCCTGCTGACCCGCGCCGACCGTGCCCTTTATCGTGCCAAACAGGCTGGCCGCAACCGTGTCTGTAGCGAAACCCCATGACTGATCAGCAACACTGCCCCGCTTGCGGCGCGCTCAACCACTGCAGCCTGGCCGACCCACGCCGCGCCCCCCAGGCCTGCTGGTGCTACGGTGTGACCATCGACCCGAGCGTGCTCCAGGCACTGCCCGCCGCGCTGCGGGACAAGGCCTGCCTGTGCCCGCGCTGCGCCGCCGTTGAAGACCAACTCCAATCACGCCCTTCCAGCTGACGCCAAGCCATGCGCCTCGATCGTTTCCTTGCCAACCTGCCCCACTGCAACCGCCAGCAAGCCCGGCTGATGCTGGCCCAGCGCCGTGTGCGCCTGGATGGCCAGGTCATCAGCGACCCGCTGGCCGAGGTGCGGGAGTTCAGCCGGGTGCAACTGGACGAGCAGTTGCTGCAGGCTGGCCGCCCGGCGCGCTACCTGATGCTGCACAAGCCGGCCGGCTGCGTGAGCGCGACCCACGACCCACAGCACCCCACTGTGCTCGAACTGTTGCCGGCGGCGCTGCGTGCAGACCTGCACATCGCCGGGCGCCTGGACTTCAACACCACCGGCCTGATGATCCTGACCAACGATGGCCAATGGTCACGACGCCTGACCCAGCCAGCGACGAAGCTGCCCAAGCACTACCTGGTGGAAACCGAGGACGAGATTGCCGAGCACTATGTGGCCAAGTTCCGTGAAGGCTTCTACTTCGCCTTTGAGAACCTCACCACCCAGCCCGCCCAGTTGGACATTCTAGGGCCGCGCCAGGCGCGGCTGGCGATTGTCGAAGGGCGCTATCACCAGGTCAAACGCATGTTCGGGTTTTTCGACAACAAGGTCGTGGGGCTGCATCGGGAGAGCATGGGGGCGATCCGGCTCGACCCGGGGTTGGCGCCCGGCGCCTTTCGGCAACTCACGCCGGAAGAAATAGGCACCGTCTAGCCCGCCCACGAACTCGCGCAACCTACCGCTGAGCGCGCGCCATACGACCGCTCAGCGCCAAACGTCACAATTAAGCCCGAACGGCACTTGCAGGATCCCCGCCCCCCTGCTTGAATCCCAATCGTCAGTCTGCATGTGACCGCTAAGTCACGATCGTAGACCCAGACACTTTTTGTCGGCCACCCAGGGCCTAGATGCCTTGGGGCACGGCAGATTGCCCGCCATACAACAACACCGTCGACGCAAGTGCCAAGGATCGACACAGGGCCCCGGTTACTCTTCAGGCGAATGCCTACCTGTCATAAAGAACGTGCACCCTGATGTCCTGTTTCGGGAATGCGCTCGCTTTGGGCCAGTGGCTTGAGTGTTCGGCCAAGCCGCCGCCAAAAGTGAACGACCCGTTTCCGCGACAAGCCACCAGGTGACGCGAATACCCTTTTTGCGCCAGGAGTCGATGACATGAGGCCAGAAATCGCTGTACTTGATATTCAAGGTCAGTATCGGGTTTACACGGAGTTCTATCGCGCGGATGCGGCTGAGAATACGATCATCCTGATCAACGGCTCGCTGGCCACCACAGCCTCGTTCGCCCAGACGGTGCGCAACCTGCACCCGCAGTTCAATGTCGTCCTGTTCGACCAGCCCTACGCGGGCAAATCCAAACCGCACAACCGCCACGAACGGCTGATCAGCAAGGAGACCGAGGCGCATATCCTCCTTGAACTGATCGATCACTTCCAGGCCGACCACGTGATGTCGTTCTCGTGGGGCGGTGCCAGCACGCTACTGGCACTGGCGCACCAGCCGCGGTATGTGAAGAAGGCCGTGGTGAGTTCGTTTTCGCCGGTGATCAATGAACCAATGCGCGACTACCTGGCGCGCGGTTGCCAGTACCTGGCCGCCTGCGACCGCTATCAGGTGGGCAACCTGATCAACGACACCATCGGCAAGTACCTGCCGTCGCTGTTCAAGCGGTTCAACTACCGGCACGTCAGCAGCCTGGACAGCCACGAATACGCGCAGATGCACTTCCACATCAACCAGGTGCTGCAACATGACCTGGCACGGGCACTGGAGGGCGCGCGCGCTATCGATATTCCGGTGTTGTTCATCAATGGTGAACGCGACGAGTACACCACGGCCGCAGATGCACGGCAGTTCGGCAAACACGTGGGGCGCAGCCAGTTTGGGGTTATCCGCGGTGCAGGGCACTTTCTGGACATGGAGACCAAGGCCGCCTGCGAGGACACCCGCAGTGCCATGCTGGGCTTCCTCAAGCCAACCCTGCGTGAAGCCCGGCAACGTTACCAGCCGCTGCAACAGGGGCAGCATGCACTGGCTATCTGAGCAACTCGGCGCCTTGGTGCGGATACCCGCCGGCATGGGGCGCCGACACGCTTTTTTTATAACGTGGGCTTCTATTTCGCGCAGGGTTCTGGTAAAAAGTGCGGCGTAAGGCGGGTATAGTTTAGTGGTAAAACGAAAGCTTCCCAAGCTTTAGTTGAGGGTTCGATTCCCTCTACCCGCTCCACATTACATTCCCCCGCATGGCGTTCCGGCAACGTCATCGCTGTCAAAAGGAGCGTTCGCTCCTTTTTTCGTTTCTGCCAATCGCTTCGATCTGCTGCTTTCGATGATCAGCAGCATGGCCAATTGCCTGTCGATCCGTTTCAATGCACCCAAGGTTTCGTGAAACATTTCGAAAGGACGACGCATGTTGCTCTCCCGCTGGCTACCGGGCCTTGCCAACCTGCTGCACTACCGCCGCGAATGGCTGCACGCCGACCTGCAGGCAGGGCTGTCGGTGGCGGCCATCCAGATCCCGATTGCCATCGCCTACGCCCAGATCGTGGGCTTGCCGCCGCAGTACGGCCTGTACGCCTGTGTGCTGCCGATGATGGTCTACGCGCTGATCGGGAGCTCGCGCCAGTTGATGGTCGGCCCCGACGCGGCTACCTGCGCCATGATTGCCGGGGCCGTGGCGCCGCTGGCCTTGGGCGAACCGCAACGCACTGCCGAGCTGTCGGTCATCGTCACCGTGCTGGTCGGGGTCATGCTGATTGCCGCTGGCCTGGCGCGGGCCGGGTTCATCGCCAGCTTCTTCTCGCGGCCGATTCTGATCGGCTACCTCAACGGTATTGGCCTGAGCCTGATCGCCGGGCAGTTGTCCAAGGTGGTGGGGTTCAGGATCGAGGGCGACGGTTTCATCCTCAGCCTGATCAACTTCCTCCAGCGCCTGGGCGAAATCCACGGGTTGACGTTGTGCATCGGCCTGGCCGCACTGGGCCTGCTGATCTGGCTGCCACGCCGCTACCCGCGCCTGCCGGCCGCGCTAACGGTGGTGGCGCTGTTCATGCTGCTGGTGGGTCTGTTCGGCCTCGACCGCTTCGGCGTCGCCATTCTCGGCCCGGTGCCGGCCGGCATCCCGCAACTGGCCTGGCCACACAGCAACCTGGCCGAAATGAAAAGCCTGCTGCGCGACGCCCTGGGTATCGCCACGGTCAGTTTCTGCAGCGCCATGCTCACCGCGCGCAGTTTCGCTGCCCGGCATGGCTACGCCATCAACGCCAACCACGAGTTCGTGGCGTTGGGCGTGAGCAATCTGGCCGCCGGGGTTTCCCAGGGTTTTGCCATCAGCGGTGCCGATTCGCGCACCGCTGTCAACGACATGGTCGGGGGCAAAAGCCAGCTGGTCGGCATCGTCGCCGCCCTGGTGATCGCCTTGATCCTTTTGTTTTTCACCGCGCCCATGGCGTGGATCCCACAGGCGGCGCTGGGCGCGGTGCTGCTGATGGCTGGCTGGGGGCTGATCGATATCAAGTCATTGGGCCACATTCGGCGCCTGAGCCGTTTCGAATTCTGGCTGTGCCTGCTGACCACCGTGGGGGTGCTGGGGCTGGGCGTGCTGCCCGGCATCGTGTTTGCCGTGACCTTGGCGATACTGCGCCTGCTGTACAGCATCTACCAGCCTACCGACGCCGTGCTCGGCTGGCTGCCGGGCACCGAAGGCCAGGTCGACATTCGCAAGTTCAAGGATGCGCGGACGGTGCCCGGCCTGGTGGTCTACCGTTTTGACGACGCAATCCTGTTCTTCAATGCCGACTACTTCAAGATGCGCCTTCTCGAGGCGGTGCAAGGCGAGGCCCAGCCCAAGGCCGTATTGTTCGATGCCGAGGCCGTGACCAGTATCGATGTCAGCGGCATGGCCGCATTGCGTGAAGTGCGCGACACCCTGGCCGCGCAGGGCATTTTCTTCGCCATCGCCCGTGCCCGCGGCAGCTTCCTGCGCATGCTGGTGCGCTCGGGCATGGCGCGCGAGATGGAGGACAAATTGCTGTTCGGTTCGGTGCGCGCCGGCATCCGGGCCTACCGGGTATGGCGTAACCGTAAGCGCAGCGTGCCGACGGCCAGGCAGGGTTGATACCCCTTGCCCCCGCCTGACATGCTAAAGTCGCCCCGCGCCCGCACCACCAATGGACCCAGCATGCCTGCACTCGACGCCCCTCTTCTGCCCTGGCCGCAACTTGCCGCCCGCCACCCCTGCGATGCCCTGCTGCTGGGTAACGGCGCCAGCCGCGCAGTGTGGAAGCCGTTCGGCTATTTCTCGCTGTTCGAGGAGGCGCAACGCGCCGGTCGCAAGAAAGGCCTGGCGATCAGCGACCAGGCCCTGTTCAAGTCCTTGGACACGGAGCTGTTCGAACCGGTGCTCAGCGCGCTCAACACCACCGTGCGCGCCAATGCTGCGCTCGCCATCAACTCCACTGCGCCGCTCAACCGCTATTACTCGATCAAGGAAGCGCTGATCCACGCCGTGCGCACCGTGCATCTGCCCTGGCGGCTGATGCCCCCGGCAACCCTGGCCGTGCTCAATCAGGCCTTGCGTGGCTATCGCAGCGTCTACACCAGCAACTACGACCTGCTGCTGCCTTGGGCCCTGCAACATGCCCCTCAGGGCTTCGCCGACCTGTTCGACGAGCAGGGTTACTTTGATGTGCGCCGGCGCAGCAGCGAGGGTACCCGGGTGATGCACCTGCACGGTGGCTTGCACCTGCTCAAGCAACCCGACGGCACCACCCGTCAACGCAGCGCCGAGAGCGCCGAGCTGCTGGAAGGTTTTGCCGTGAACATTCCCGGTGAGGTGCCGCTGTTCGTCAATGAAGACCGCAGCGACGAGAAACTGCGCGCCATCCGCCACTCGGACTACCTCAGCTGGTGCCTGGGGCAGTTGGCCCAGGAAAACCGTGGCCTGTGCCTGTTCGGGCAGCACCTGGACAGCACTGACCAGCACCTGCTCGACGCCATTCGAATGGCCGGGCCCAAGCACCTGGCGATCGCCATTCGGCCGTTGAGTGAAGCGTCGGTGATCAACCAGAAGCAGCATTTCGTCGATCGCCTGGGCGCCATGCCGGGCACGTCACTGCACTTCTTCGATGCCACGACGCATCCGCTGGGCCAGGCATCGCTGTCTATCGAAGCCGTGTTCACCCGAGGTTGAGGCCAGCTTCAAACGCCTGTTGAAGGGGCCAGTGCCGCCTCAAAGCAGCCCGTCAACTCGCAACAGCGTCTCCAGGCAATGCTCCTGCACCCCATAGAACGCCTTGAGCTGAGCGATTTTCTCCAGCAGCGCACGGTTGTCGCCCGGCTGGCGCCGCTTCACCGCAAGAATCATCTTGTTCTTGTTGGTGTGCTCCAGGGAGATGAACTCGAACACCTTGGTCTCATAACCACAGGCCTCCAGGTACAGCGCCCGCAAGCTGTCCGTGAGCATTTCGGCCTGCTGGCCCAGGTGCAGGCCGTACTGCAGCATTGGCTGCAGCAGGCCCGGGCTGTGCAGTTGCGGGCGGATCTGCTTGTGGCAGCACGGCGAACACATGATGATCGCGGCATTGCTGCGGATGCCGGTATGGATGGCATAGTCGGTAGCGATGTCACAGGCATGCAGGGCGATCATCACCTCGATGGCGTCGGGCACCACGCTGCGCACGTCACCACACTGGAACTCCAGGCCCGCATGCTGCAGCCGCACCGCGGCGGCGTTGCACAGGTCGACCATGTCCTGGCGCAGTTCAACCCCGGTCACCTGCGCTTCGCGGCCCAACGTATTGCGCAGGTAATCATGCATGGCGAAGGTCAGGTAGCCCTTGCCCGAGCCAAAGTCGGCCACCCGGAGTACCTGCTGTGTCGGCACCGGGGCGCTGGCCAGGGCGTGGTCGAAGACCTCGATGAACTTGTTGATCTGCTTCCACTTGCGCGACATGGACGGGATCAGTGCCCCCTGCGCGTCGGTCACGCCAAGGTCGCGCAGGAATGGGCGCGACAGCTCCAGGTAGCGTTTTTTCTCACGGTCATGGCCACTGGCGGGCGCGGCCTCGCGCGGGGCTTGTGCGCCATGGCGCTGAAGCATCGGCTTGCCCTTCTTGCTGAAGGTCAGCTGTACTTCGCCGTCGGCATCGAAGAGGTGGGCGTTACGGAAGCTGCCCGGCAGCAACTCGGCCACCAGCGTCAAGGCATCGTCCAGGGCCAGGTTGCGGGTGATGTCTCGGGTCTGGTGACGGTAGACCAGCGACAGGCAGGGCTGGCCCTTGACCTGCAGCGGCTTGGCGATGATTCGTTGCAGGGTCTGGTCGGCACCGACATGGCGCGCCAGCACCAGCTTGCTTAACGTGCCGCCCTGCAGGGCAGCGTTCAGCAGGTCGAGGAACTGGGCGAGTGCGTCCGGCGCGGCGGAAGCGGAATGACTGGCGGGCATGGACAAAGGGGCCTTGGGTAGCGGAACGCTCATTCTACCGTGTGCCGCGCGGCCAGGCATACCTTGGCCACCCACGGCCGCGTCACGCCCAGGCCAGGCGCTGCATAGCTTGTGGCAAACACCTGCCGCAAGCGCGACGCTCCCACATGGGCCCGGCTAAATCAACAAGTTATGGATTGTTCAATAGGAGCTGACGATGGGCTGCACAGCAGCCCCGAACTGCCTGCCCTTATCCAAGTGCGCGCCTGCATGCTGCCTCAGTCGAGAATCACCAGGCGGTTGGGCAGCTCGTTACGCGCATGGGTCGGTGGCACCTGCTCGCTCAGTAACTCGCCGCAGGCCTCGATGCATTCGACAAAACCCTGCAGGGTCCGCCCCTGGCGCACCTGTTCGGCAAACCGGCTGACGAGTGCCGCCCGAGCGCTGGCATCCAGGCAGTGCTCAATGCCGCGGTCAACCAGTATTTCCACATGCCGCTCCGCCTCGCTGACGAAAATCAGCACCCCCGTGCCAGCCGCCGTGCGCTGCAGGTTCAGCTCACGAAATTGCTGGTGCGCCAGGCGCGAAGCACGCCAGCGGCGCAGCACCCGGGGGATCAGCCAGCCGGCCAGGCGCGGGCTGCGCAGCAGCAGGCACAAGCCGACAAACAGCAGCATGTTGGCCACCAACAAGCCACGCACGCCCGGCCAGCCCAGCAGCCACTGCAGCAGGCCCGGCACGGCCAGTGCCAGCACGGCAGCCCAGAGCAGCGGCCAATACGCATAGTCGTCGGCACGCCGCGCCAGTACCGTCACCAGTTCGGCGTCGGTATGCCGCTCGGCACGGGCTATGGCTTCGGCAATCTGCCGCTGATCATACTCGTCAAAAGGGGTCATGCCGTCGGTCTCTGAGCTTTCTTATAGTTGTTGTCCCGGCATACGGGGCTTCGTCCGCGGGTGACATATTCAGGCATAATCGGCCGCTGGAAGCATTGCCTGCAAATCGTACAACAATAGCCGCCTGAAAACTTCGGCCGCGCGCGTATCACCCTGGATACGGCAGAGGCCCCACAACGGAACTGATGATGAAACTGTCTTTGCTGGGCCTGGCCATGGGCCTTGCCAGTCAGGCGGCCCTCGCCGCCACCTCCGCCCCGCCCCTGCAAGACAAGCAGGCCTTCATCGACCATCTGATCAGCCAGATGACCGAAGCCGAGAAAATCGGCCAACTGCGCCTGATCAGCATCGGCCCGGAAATGCCGCGCGACAAGATTCGCGAGGAAATCGCCGCTGGCCGAATTGGCGGTACCTTCAATTCCCGCACCGCGCCGGAAAACCGGCCGATGCAGGATGCGGCCATGCGCAGCCGCCTGAAAATCCCGATGTTCTTCGCCTACGACACCGTCCACGGCGAGCGCACGATTTTCCCGATCGGCCTGGGCATGGCCGCCACCTGGGACATGGACGCGGTGGCCAAAGTGGGCCGCACCGCCGCCATCGAAGCCTCGGCCGACGCCCTGGACATGACCTTCGCCCCCATGGTCGATATTGCCCGCGACCCCCGCTGGGGCCGCACCAGTGAAGGTTTCGGCGAGGATACCTACCTGACCTCGAAGATCGGCCAGGTCATGGTGCGCTCGTTCCAGGGCAGCAGCCCGGCCAACCCCGACAGCATCATGGCCATCGTCAAGCACTTTGCGTTGTACGGTGCGGTAGAAGGCGGGCGCGACTACAACACGGTCGATATGAGCCTGCCGAAAATGTACAACGATTACTTGCCGCCCTACCGCGCCGCACTTGATGCCGGTGCCGGGGGCGTCATGGTGGCGCTGAACTCGATCAACGGTGTGCCGGCCACCTCCAACACCTGGCTGATGAACGACCTGCTGCGCAAGGAGTGGGGCTTCAAGGGGGTGACCATCAGCGACCACGGCGCCATCCAGGAACTGATCCGCCATGGCGTCGCCCGCGACGGCCGCGAAGCCGCCAAGCTGGCTATCAAGGCCGGCATCGACATGAGCATGAACGACACCCTGTACGGCCAGGAACTGCCAGGCCTGCTGAAGTCTGGCGAGGTGACCCAGCACGAACTGGACCAGGCCGTGCGCGAAGTGCTGGGGGCCAAATACGACATGGGCCTGTTCAAGGACCCGTACGTGCGCATCGGCAAGGCCGAAACCGACCTGAAAGACTACTACAGCAGCGACCGTCTGCACCGCGAAGCCGCCCGTGACGTGGCGCGTCGTAGCCTGGTGCTGCTGGAAAACCACAACCAGACCCTGCCGCTGAAAAAAACCGGCACCCTCGCGCTGGTCGGGCCCCTGGCCGATGCCCCGATCGACATGATGGGCAGCTGGGCCGCCGACGGCAAACCGGCGCATTCGGTCACCGTGCGCGAAGGCCTGCGCCGCGCCGTGGAAGGCAAGGCCAAACTGGTCTACGCCAAAGGCTCCAACATCACCGGCGACAAGGCCATCCTCGATTACCTGAATTTCCTCAACTTCGACGCCCCGGAAATCGTCGACGATCCGCGCCCCCCTGCGGTGCTCATCGATGAAGCGGTCAAGGCTGCGCAACAAGCCGACGTGGTAGTGGCCGTGGTTGGCGAGTCCCGCGGCATGTCCCACGAATCGTCGAGCCGCACCACCCTGGAAATTCCTGCCAGCCAGCGTGAACTGATCAAGGCCTTGAAGGCGACCGGCAAGCCACTGGTACTGGTGCTGATGAACGGCCGCCCGCTGTCGATCAGCTGGGAACGTGAACAGGCCGATGCCATTCTCGAAACCTGGTTCGCCGGCACCGAAGGCGGCAATGCCATTGCCGACGTGCTGTTCGGTGACTACAACCCGTCCGGCAAGCTGGCCATCACCTTCCCGAGGTCGGTCGGGCAGATCCCGATGTACTACAACCACACCCGTATCGGCCGGCCGTTCACGCCAGGCAAACCCGGCAACTACACCTCGCAGTACTTCGAAGAGCCCAACGGCCCGCTGTACCCGTTCGGCTACGGCCTGAGCTACAGCAGCTTCGAGCTGTCGGGCCTGACGCTGTCGGCCAACAACCTCAAGCGCGGCGATACGCTGCAAGCCAAGGTCACGGTGAAGAACACCGGCAAGCTGGCAGGCGAGACCGTGGTGCAGTTGTACCTGCAGGATGTCTCGGCATCGATGAGCCGGCCGGTCAAAGAGCTGAAGAACTTCCAGAAACTGATGCTCAAGCCCGGTGAGACGCGCACCTTGAGCTTCCGCATCAGCGAGGAAGACCTGAAGTTCTACAATGGCCAGTTGCAGCGGGTTGCCGAGCCCGGGGAATTCAATGTCCAGGTCGGGCTCGACTCCCAGGCGGTGCAGCAGCAGAGCTTTGAATTGCTGTAACTGAACGGTCGCCTGTACCGGCCCTTTCGCGGGCTTGCCCGCTCCCACAGGTACTCACACGTGGGGGCGGGCAAGCCCGGGTAAGGGCCAGCCCCGATGTCCCAATGACCCGGATCCGCGCCATGCCCTTTTCCTTTCGCGCCCTGCGGCTGGGGCTGATTACCCTGCTGATCCTGCTAGGCACTGCCCTCAGTGCCGGTTGGGCGATGCACCAGGCCAAGCGCCAGGCCATGGAAAACGACGCACAACGTGCCCACCAGCAACTGGGCTTGTACGCCAATACCCTGCATACGCTGATCGACCGCTACCGGGCCCTGCCGGCCGTGCTGGCGCTCGACCCGGAACTGATCGACGCCCTGCGCGGCCCGGTCAGCGAGACGGTGCAAGGCGCCTTGAACCGCAAGCTCGAACGTATCAACGGTGCGGCCAACTCTTCGACCCTCGAACTGCTCGACCGCACCGGCCTGGCCGTGGCAGCCAGCAACTGGCGGCTACCCAGCACCTACGTCGGCTCCAACTACGGCTTTCGGCCCTACTTCAAGCAAACCCGCAGCCAGGGTACGGGCCGCTTCTATGCCGTTGGCGTGACCAGCGGGGTACCGGGGTACTTTCTGGCCAGCGCAGTCAACGACGAACATGGCCGTTTTCTCGGCGCCATGGTGGTCAAGCTGGAGTTCCCGGAGCTGGAACGCGAATGGCGCCAGGGCAGCGATATCCTGCTGGTCAGCGATGCCCGCGGCATCACCTTCATTGCCAACCAGGACGGCTGGCGCTACCGCGAGCTGCAGCCACTGAGCGGCGCCGACCGTGCCGAACTCGCCGAAACACGCCAGTACGACAAGCAGCCGCTGGTGCCGCTGCACCATCAGGTGCTCACGCGCTTCGCTGCCAACAGCACCCTCAGCCGCGTGCAAGGCCCCGACGGCAGCGCCGAGTACCTGTGGGAAAGCCTGCCGCTGGCAGGCGAAGGCTGGACCTTGCACCTGCTGCGCAAGCCGCAGGTGGCGGCAGACGGCCGCAACGCCGCACTCGGCGCTGCTGCCGTATGGTTGAGCCTGGTGTTCGCGGCGTTGTTCATCAGCCAGCGCCTGCGCCTGGCACGGCTGCGCCAGCGCAGCCGGGAAGAGCTCAAGCGCCAGGTCGAGGAACGTACCCGCGAGCTGCGTACCGCCCAGGAGGGCCTGGTGCAATCCGCCAAACTGGCCGCGCTGGGCCAGATGTCGGCGGCCATGGCCCACGAAATCAACCAACCGCTGACGACCCAGCGCATGCAACTGGAAACCGTGCGCCTGCTGCTCGACAATGGCCGGCCTGCCGAAGCGCGGCAGGCACTCGAGCCGCTGGAGCAGATGCTCACGCGCATGGCCGCGCTCACCAGTCACCTCAAGACCTTCGCCCGTAACAGCCCGATGGGCTTGCGCGAGCGCCTGGACCTGGCCACCGTGGTCGATCAGGCACTGCACCTGCTGGAAACGCGTATCCGCAGCGAAGAGGTCGAGGTCGCGCTGTACCTCGCACGCCCGGCCTGGGTACGGGGCGATGCCATCCGCCTGGAACAGGTACTGATCAACCTGTTGCGCAACGCCCTCGACGCCATGGCCGACAAACGCTACAAGCGCCTGGAAATACGCATCGAAGCCGATGGCCAACGCTGGCGCCTGAGTGTGCTCGACTCCGGTGGCGGCATAGCCGAGGCCGACCTGGCCAAGGTCTTCGACCCCTTCTTCACCACCAAGCCCGTGGGCGAAGGGCTGGGCCTTGGCCTGGCGATCTCCTACGGTATCGTCCATGAGGTCGGCGGCCAGCTGCAGGCCGAGAACCTGTCTGGCGGTGCGCGCCTGAGCCTTACCCTGCCCCAAGACCTGGAGCCTGCATGTTCAATTCAGTGATCGTCATCGACGATGAAGCCAGTATCCGCACAGCAGTCGAGCAATGGCTGAGCCTGTCGGGTTTCAACGTGCAGCTGTTTGCCCGCGCCGAAGACTGCCTGAGCCAGCTGCCGAAGCACTTCCCGGGTGTGATCATCAGCGATGTGCGCATGCCCGGCATGGGTGGCCTGCAGCTGCTCGAACGCCTGCAGGCGGACGACCCCGACCTGCCAGTGATCCTGCTGACCGGCCACGGCGATGTCCCCATGGCCGTGGAGGCCATGCGCAATGGGGCCTACGACTTCCTGGAAAAACCCTTCACCCCGCAACATCTGATGGGCAGCCTGCGGCGGGCTCTGGAAAAACGCCAGTTGGTGCTTGAGAACCGCCGCCTGCACGAGCAGGCCGACCTCAAGTCACGCCTGGAAGGCACGCTGCTGGGCATGTCCCAGGGCCTGCAACTGCTGCGGCGGCAGGTGCTGGACCTGGCCAGCCTGCCGGTCAATGTGCTGATCCGCGGTGAGACAGGCAGCGGCAAAGAACGTGTAGCCCGCTGCCTCCACGATTTCGGGCCACGCGCGGCCAAGCCATTCGTGGCGCTCAATTGTGCGGCCATTCCTGAGGCATTGTTCGAGGCCGAGCTGTTCGGCCATGAGAGCGGCGCCTTCACCGGTGCCCAGGGCAAGCGCGTCGGCAAGCTGGAATATGCCAACGGCGGCACGGTGTTTCTCGATGAGATCGAAAGCATGCCGCTGGCCCAGCAGGCCAAATTGCTGCGGGTGATCCAGGAGCAGAAGCTCGAGCGCCTGGGGGCGAACCAGAGTATCAACGTTGACCTGCGCATCATCGCCGCAACCAAGCCCGACTTGCTGGAGGAGGCCCGTGCCGGGCGCTTCCGTGAAGACCTTGCCTACCGCCTGAACGTTGCCGAGTTGCGCCTGGCGCCTTTGCGCGAACGGCGCGAAGACATTCCGCTGCTGTTCGACCACTTCGCCCGCGCTGCTGCCGACCGGCTTGGCCGCGCTGCGCCGCCGCTGTCGGGTGCGCAACTGGCACAACTGCTGGCGCATGACTGGCCAGGTAACGTGCGCGAGCTGGCCAATGCGGCAGAGCGGCACGCATTGGGCCTGGGTTCACCGGGTACCGCGGTGGCCCCTGCCGGGCAATCGCTGAGCGAGCAGATGGAAGCGTTCGAGGCCCAGTGCCTGCGTGCGGCTTTGCGCCAGCATGGGGGCGCGATCAGTACGGTGATGGAGGCGTTGCAACTGCCGCGGCGAACGCTGAACGAAAAGATGCAGCGGCACGGGTTGTCGCGGGACGATTTTACGGGCCGCTGATAAGCGGAATTCCGCCTATCACTGCCCGGCGATAGGCAAAATACCGCCCATGCACAGCGCTTTCAGCGCCCGGCTCGCAGGCGCGCGGCCGGCGAAATGCCCGCAAAGCGGCCTATTGCCCCGGTTTGGGTCGGCCCGCCCCGGTTTGGCACACCTTCTGCAAATGCTCGTGTCAGCTGCGCCCAGGCGCGCTCCACAACAACAACGAGAAGGTATCCCTGATGGATAACGCCACCTCCCTGCCCGCTGGGGCGGCCGCTGCGCCTGCCGCAGAAAAAACTACCGCCAGCCGCCTGAAGTCGATCTTCAGCGGGTCCATCGGCAACATGGTCGAATGGTACGACTGGTACGTCTACGCCGCATTCTCGCTGTATTTCGCCAAGGCCTTCTTCCCGGCCGGCGACTCCACTGCACAACTGCTCAACACCGCCGCGATTTTCGCCGTTGGCTTTTTGATGCGCCCGATCGGCGGCTGGCTGATGGGCCTTTACGCCGACCGCAAAGGCCGCAAGGCCGCGCTGATGGCCTCGGTACTGCTGATGTGCGCCGGCTCGCTGGTCATCGCCCTGACGCCTGGCTATGAAACCATCGGCTTCGCCGCACCGGTCCTGCTGGTCATCGCCCGCCTGATGCAGGGCCTGTCGGTGGGGGGCGAATACGGCACCTCGGCAACCTACCTCAGCGAAATGGCCAGCAAGGACCGCCGCGGCTTCTTCTCCAGCTTCCAGTACGTGACCCTCATCTCCGGCCAGCTCATCGCCCTGGCAGTGCTGATCGTCCTGCAACAGACCCTGACCACCGAGCAGCTGTATGCCTGGGGCTGGCGCGTCCCCTTCGTGATCGGTGCGCTGTGCGCCGTGGTCGCGCTGTACCTGCGCCGTGGCATGGAAGAAACCGCCTCGTTCACCAAGAAGGAAAAAGCCAAGGAAAGCCTGATGCGCACCCTGCTGCGCCACCCCAAGGAACTGATGACCGTGGTTGGCCTGACCATGGGCGGTACCCTGGCCTTCTACACCTACACCACCTACATGCAGAAGTACCTGGTCAATACCGTGGGCATGAGCATCAGCGACTCGACCACGATCTCGGCCGCCACGTTGTTCCTGTTCATGTGCCTGCAGCCTGTGATCGGTGGCCTGTCCGACAAGATCGGCCGGCGCCCGATCCTGATCGCCTTCGGTGTACTGGGCACCTTGTTCACCGTGCCGATCCTCAGCACCCTGCATACCATCCAGACCTGGTGGGGGGCGTTCTTCCTGATCATGGCAGCGCTGATCATCGTCAGTGGCTACACCTCGATCAACGCCGTGGTCAAAGCTGAACTGTTCCCGACCGAAATCCGCGCCCTTGGCGTGGGCCTGCCCTACGCACTGACCGTTTCGATCTTCGGCGGCACCGCCGAGTACGTGGCGCTGTGGTTCAAGAGCGCGGGCATGGAAAGCGGCTTCTATTGGTACGTCACTGCCTGTATCGCCTGCTCGCTGCTGGTGTACGCGACGATGAAGGACACCAAACAGCACTCACGTATCACCACCGAGTGACCCGGTAAGGCCGTTCTGCAAGGGCGCCCAACGTGCAGGGCGCCTTTTTTTATGCCCCCTAATCTCCCATGAGCCGATTAGCTGAGCTATTCGGCTCATGGGATGGGTATGAAAGGCCATTTACTGGGCAAGCGTGAAAGCATTGACCCGTTACCGCATCAACATTCAGGACATTTCCAGCGCCTGACGCGGTTCACGACGCTGGTACCAGCTGGCCATCAGTACCAGTACCAGCAGCACGCCACCCAGCACGGCCGATGAACCGACCGTGCCGAAGTCCAGCCCGCCCTTCGCATGAGGCTTGGTCAGGAAGTCGCCCAAGGTGGCGCCAAATGGACGGGTGAGCACAAATGCAACCCAGAACAGCACCACGCCGGGAATGCGGGTCCAGTAGCGGGCCACCACTACTAGGGCAATAGCGCTACCAATCAACAACGCACCGCCTGCGAAGCCCAGCCCCGAATCATCGGCCAGGTAGTCGCCCAGAGCGGTACCCAAGGTATTGGAGAACAGGATCGCCACCCAGTAGAACAGCTCGGCGCTGCGGTTCTTGATACGGGTGACATCCAGTGGGTTGCCGCTCAGGCGCCAGGCCAGGAAGGTCAGCAGCAGGATGCCGATCAGCAGGGCCGAACCGGTGGCATAGCCCAGGCCCAGGGTACGGTCCATGAAGTCGGACATCGTGGTGCCGGCGGTGCTGGTGGAGAGGATCACCAGCCAATACAGCATCGGGTGGTAGCGGCGTGCGCACAACTGGCCGAGCAGGGTTAGCAGGAACACGCTGATCAACAGCAGCGAACTCAGTGCATAACCGATATTCAGGGTCATCGACAGCAAGTCACCTGCCGTTTCCCCCAGGGTGGTAGCGCAGATCTTCATGACCCAGAAGGCCAGGGTGATTTGCGGAAGTTTGTTCATTGCTGTGCCGCTCCAGTTCATAAGTGCGGCGATGGTGCTGAGCATGGCCTGAAAAATAGGTTGGCGAGCGATGAAAAAAACGTTCATCGGTGCCCTGCCCCGAGTTTTCTTCTTAACGCCCTATTAATTACCACCCTTCAGCCTGCACGGGCTGACTGATGAAGGGTGCATGCACCAACCCGTGCCCGGCCAGGCAAACGCCTATACGACGGTTACAGCACCCTGAAATATCGAATAAGTCGATTATTTAGTGCGTATATTTGCGCTTTTTAATCAGCATATTCGGCGTAATATTTAAGTCACGGAAACAAACAACCCACGAACCCCTGGAGCAATGACCATGAAAAACAAACTGATCCTCACCCTGGCCCTGTCGGTTTTCGCCACTGGCGCCTTTGCCGAAGATGGTTTCGACCGGACCAATGCCCACACCTTTGCCGCAGCCCAGACCCAGTCGGCCAGCTACGCTGAAGACGGCTTCGATCGCACCGGCGGCCAACGCTTCGCCGAAGACGGCTTCGACCGCACCGGTGGCCAACGCTTCGCTGAAGACGGCTTCGACCGCACCGGCGGCCAACGCTTTGCTGAAGACGGCTTTGATCGCACCGGCGGCCAACGCTTCGCCGAAGACGGCTTCGACCGCACTGGCGGCCAACGCTTCGCTGAAGACGGCTTCGACCGCACTGGCGGCCAACGCTTTGCTGAAGACGGCTTCGACCGCACCAACGCCAACCGCATCAGCTGATCCCTGCTGCGAGCGCCCAGCCCGGCTTTTGCCGGGCTTGATCATTTGCAGGCAAGCAAAGGCTTGGCACACTAGGCTTCTTGTCTACCAGGAGGTAGGGCCAGTAAGCCCAGCACAATGTATTACTACGAACCCGCCAAAGGCCACGGCCTGCCCCACGACCCCTTCAACGCCATCGTCGGTCCACGTCCTATCGGCTGGATCTCTTCGCAAGACCGCGAGGGACGCTTGAACCTGGCGCCCTACAGCTTCTTCAATGCCTTCAACTACATCCCGCCAATCATCGGTTTCTGCAGTGTCGGGCGCAAAGACAGCCTGAACAATATCGAGCAGACCGGTGAATTCGTCTGGAACCTGGCCACGCGATCGCTGGCCGAGCAGATGAACCAGAGCTGTGCGCCGGTGGCTGCCGAGGTCAGTGAATTCGAGTTGAGCGGCCTCACCGCCACACCGTCAAGCCTGGTCAAGGTGCCGCGCGTGGGCGAAACCCCAGTCGCGTTCGAGTGCAAGGTCAGCCAGATCGTCCAGCTCAAGCGGGCCGACCAGGCGCTGGTACCCAGCTGGCTGATTCTTGGGGAAGTGGTGGCTGTGCACATTGCCGACCACCTGCTGAAGAACGGCATCTACGATACCGCGGCAGCCGAACCTATCTTGCGCGGTGGTGGCCCGGCGGACTATTTCGAGCTGGGCAACCTGTTCAAGATGGCCCGCCCGCCAGCCTGATCACCAGACCAGCTCACCCTCAGCGCTAACGCCTTGCAGGCGCTGCAGTTCGGCCGTGGCCGCTTCGTCGGCGGCCACGGCGCCCTTGAACACCTGGCCGTCGAGCACCTTGTGAAAACGCGGCGCGCCGCCCATACCCAGGGCTTTGACTGCGATGGCCGCGTGATAGCCACCACCTTCGGCCGGCACCATCGCCGACACCGCTTCGAACTGCGGGAATTCCCTACGTGCCATGTTGCTCTCTGCCTGCTTGATCATGGCCCGGCATGTTAACCCAAACCCCAGCCAGCGCGCGCGCTGTGGGAGGGGCCATGCCGTCAGTCGAATGTATGCAAGTCCAGGCTGCTGACCACCTGCGCCTGCACCAGCTCACCAAACACCTCCAGCGTGGGCGACGCAAAATAGCCACTCATGGCCTGTTGGTCCTGCCAACTGCCGCTGAGCAGCCACAGGTCAGCGTCGGCTTGCGAACGCTGTACGCTGAAACTCAGGCAACCCGGCGCACGCAGCGACGGCTCGAGCAGGTCACGCAGGCGCGCGCCAAGCTCCGCCGAGCGCCCGCTGCTGGCACGAATGAACGCAAGATGGGTGACCGGTTGTTTTAGGGCCATTGCACAATCTCCTTGAAGCAAGCGGACGAAAAAGCCAGGCTGCCAAGGTTAGGGGTTCGCTCGCACGACACGTTAGGCCATTACTGCTCGCCGCTTGCCTAATCCTGCGGCGCGGCAGGATCAGGCAAGCGACGTGCAGCTTTCGACTAGCGTCGGCCGTTGCCCAAACCTATGCTGCGACCGTCAGCAGAGGAAAGCATCATGACCATCGCCACGCCCACCGACCCGACCCTGGAACTGCAGCGCCTGGAGCTGGCCGAGCTGATTACCCGCCATGCCGGCGAGCCCCACGGCCCGGCGTCGGCCATCGCGGATCTGTACCTGGTGCGCTACACCGAGAATGTGCGCTCGGTCCCCACCCTGGCGCAACCGGCCTTGTGCATCCTTGCACAAGGCAGCAAAAGCCTGTTTCTGGGTGACGAGCAGTATGCCTACGATCCACTGCACTACATGGTGGTTTCGGTCACCCTGCCGTTGAGCGGCGTGCGGCTCGATGCCAGCCCCGAGCACCCCAGCCTGGGTTTGCGCATGGACCTGGACCCGGCCGAGATCAGCCAGTTGATCGCCGAAAGCGGCCCGATGCTGGTGCCCAACAAGCCATCGGGCCGTGGCCTGTACGTGGACAAAACCGATGCGGCGTTGCTCGACGCCCTGTTGCGGTTGCTGCGCCTGCTGGATAGCCCACGCGACATCTCCATGCTGGCGCCACTGGTCCGCCGTGAGATCCTCTACCGCCTGTTGCGTGGGCCGCAGGGTTATCGGCTGTACGAAATCGCCTTGGCGAACAGCCAGACCCACCGGGTTTGCCAGGCCATCGCCTGGCTCAACAACCACTACCAACAGCCACTGCGTATCGAGGACCTGGCGCGTGAGGTCAACCTCAGCACCTCGACCTTGCACCACCGCTTCAAGGCGGTGACCTCCATGAGCCCGCTGCAGTACCAGAAGCAACTGCGCCTGCAGGAGGCACGGCGGTTGATGCTCAACGACGGGCTCGAGGCGGCGGTGGCGGCCTACCGGGTGGGCTATGAAAGCCCTTCGCAGTTCAGCCGCGAGTACAGCCGGCTGTACGGCGCGCCGCCCATTCGGGATGTGGCTCGGTTGCGGGCCAATGCTGGCTGAAGTTCAGGGTGGCTGTACCGGCCCCATCGCTGGCAAGCCAAGACTCAAGGTTCAACCGACAACCGCGCCCTGCCACTGGTGCTGGTCTACCTGGATCAATGTCGGCCCCTTGCGCTCCACCGCCTGCCCCAGCGCCGCCTGCAATTGCGCCACATCCGCCACGCCCTGCGCTGCGGCCCCCAACGCCCGCGCCACGCCGATGAAGTCCGGGGTATGGATATCCACCCCGACCGGCTCGATCGCCCGGTTGAGCATGTACTTCTTAATCTCTTCGTAGCCCTGGTTATTCCACAGCAGCACGATCAGCGGCACCTGCGCCTCCACGGCACTGGCCAACTCCGGCAGCGTGAATTGCAGGCCGCCATCGCCAATCAGGCACACCACTGGCGCCCGCTCAGCAGCGTGCTCGGCACTGCCCAACCAGGCACCCATGGCCGCCGGCAAGGCATAGCCCAGGGTGCCGTAGCCCGTCGAGGCGTTGAACCAGCGGCGCGGCTGGTCCATGTCCAAGGTCAAGTTGCCGGTGTAGACCGGCTGGGTAGAATCGCCCACCAGCACAACACCGGGCAGGCGCTGCACGATGGCCGTCAACAAGCGTGTCTGGCTCAGGGTCGGCTGGTCCCAGCCGGTTGCCAAGGCTTCCCGCAGCCTGGTCACGCGAGCCCGCCCCCAGTTGCGGTCGTGTACCCCCTGCGGCTGCGCCTGCAAGGCCGCCAGCAGCGCTTCGGCAGCCAGTTCGGCATCGGCCACCAGTGCCAGTTCCGGCAGGTAGTTGCGCACGGTCTGGTCCGGGTCGATGTCGATGCGCAGCAGGCTCCCCGGGATGTCGAAACCGCCTTTGAAGGTCACGTCATAATCGGTTTCGGCCAGTTCGGTACCGATCGCCAGCACCACGTCGGCCTCGGCCACCAGCGCCCGCGTAGCCGGTAGCGACTGGGTCGAGCCAATCTGCAGCGGGTGGCTGGATGGCAGCAAGCCCTTGGCATTGATGGTCAGGGCTACCGGTGCCTGCAGGTGCTCGGCCAGGCGGGCCAGCGCAGCACCTGCTGCCAAGGCACCCCCACCGGCCAGGATCAATGGCCGCCGCGCGCTGGCCAGGCGTTCAGCCATCTGCGCCACGGCCAGCGGTGCAGCCCCTGCACGGTTACCCCGTACCGGGCGGCCCGGCAACAGTTGGTCGGCGGGCTGAACCAGCACATCCAGCGGGATCTCGATATGCACTGGGCGCGGCCGGGCGCTGTCGAATACCGCGAAGGCCCGCGCCAATACCTGAGGCAGATCGGCTGCATTCATCAGGGTGTGCGAAAACGCCGCGACACCCGCCACCAGCGCCGCCTGGTCAGGCAACTCGTGCAGCTTGCCACGGCCACCGCCCAGCTGGTCACGCGACTGCACGCTGGAGATCACCAGCATCGGAATCGAATCGGCATAGGCCTGGCCCATGGCGGTGGCGATGTTGGTCATGCCCGGGCCGGTAATGATGAAGCACACCCCGGGTTTGCCACGGGTGCGCGCATAGCCGTCAGCCATGAACCCGGCGCCCTGCTCGTGGCGCGGGGTGATATGGCGAATGGACGAGCCCGCCAGGCCTCGGTAAAGCTCCACAGTATGCACGCCGGGGATGCCGAAGACATGGTCCACGCCATAGCCTTCAAGGAGTTTGACCAGCACTTCGCCGCAGGTTGCCATCGGGGTTCACCATCGATCTTGTTGGGTTATGCGCTTATTGGACCCAAGCCACGGCTATCGGCACAATGCAAAAAAACACATACTAGCCATGTCCTGAAGTCATGGCTTATTGCGATGAAACGCCTCCCGCCCCTACCCGCCTTGCATACCTTCCTGATCACCGCCCAGTGCTGCAATTTCACCCGCGCGGGGCAGCAGTTGCACATCACCCAAGGCGCCGTCAGCCGGCAGATCGCCGCCTTGGAGCAGCACTTGGGTTATGCCCTGTTCCAGCGCCAGGCCCGCGGTTTGAGCCTGACCCGTGAAGGCCAGGACTGGTTGCCACGGGTGCAACAGGTGTTTGCGCTGATCGAGCAAGGGGTGCGTGAAGTGGGCGCGCACAGCACGACCCTGCAGTTGAAGGCCCCCACGTGCGTGATGCGCTGGCTGCTGCCGCGCCTGATGGAGTGGCAGGCACTGCGCCCGGATGTACCGGTGGAACTGACCACGACCGTTCAGCATGGCGTGGATTTGCGCCGCGAGGGCTTTGATGCAGCGGTGGTCTATGGCGAGGCACCGAACCACGGGCTGCAGGTGCGCAAGCTGTTCGATGAGCAACTGACGCCGGTATGCGCACCGTCTTTGCGTGAGGGGCCGCTGCCCTTGCAGCAGGTTGAAGACCTGGCGCGGCACATGTTGCTGCACCCCTCGCGGGATGAGCATGATTGGCGGTTATGGCTGCAGGCGGCTGGGGTAACGCTGGCTGCGCAGGGGCCGAAGCAGCACTTCGAAACGCTGGACATGGCCATGGCCATGGCGTCGCAGGGGACAGGCGTGGCTATCGGTGATTGGTCGCTGATTGGCGATGACTTGCGCGGCGGGCGGCTTTGCATGCCGTTTGCGCTGAAGGTGCGGACCGGTAAGGGCTACTACCTGGTGAGCCAGGCCAGGAACCTGCCGGCGGGGTTGCTGGAGCTGCTGGACTGGCTGGAGGGCCAGGCCAGCCGGTGAAGGCCTGTTCGCGGGCTCGCCCGCTCCCACAGGTGACGCACAGGATTTGAAACCTGTGCAATACCTGTGGGAGCGGGCGAGCCCGCGAAGCAGGCGACTCAATACCCGACCGTGAACCGCTGCCGCGAATGCTGCGGTTTCTCCAGCTCATCCAGCATGGCAATCGCATAGTCGGCAAAGGTGATCCAGCTCTTGCCATCCGCAGCGATCAGCAGATGGTCCTTGCCCAGCGTGTAGTGCCCGCTGCGCTCGCCTTCAACAAACTCCGCCGAGGGTGAGAGGAAGGTCCAATCCAGGTCCTGCTCGCCCTGCAACGCCTCCAGAAACCGCACACCGCCCGTGGCCTCGGCCTTGTAGGCCTCCGGGAAATCAGGGCTGTCGATCACCCGCTGCCCCGACGGCAGCAACAGGCTGGCGGCACCGCCAACCACCAGCAGGCGTTTGACCCCGGCACGCTTGACCGGCTCGATGATCGCCTGCGGCTCGATGGTGGAGAAGTGCGCTGCACTCAGTACTGCGTCCACACCTGTCACTGCTGCTTCCAGGGCTGTGCCGTCCTTGGCATCCAGCGCCTTGATGGTCACCCCGTCACGCCCCTGCAGCTGCGACGGGTCGCGGGCAATCGCCACCACGTTATGGCCACGGCGCAGGGCCTCTTCCAGCAACTGGCTGCCAGCACGACCGGTGGCGCCGATGATTGCAATCTTGCTCATGTCATACGCTCCATCAATTGAACGGAATTACCACTTCATTTCGCCCTTGGCGACCTTGGCCCCCAGCTCCAGCGAGCTTTCATCGGCCAGGCCCGGGTAACGCTGCTTCATCGCCTTGATCAGCGCGCCGGCATCTTTCGCCTTGGCGGCCTCGCTGTCGAAATCGCGAATGTAGTTGGCCGTGAAACGCACGGCCTGCAACGAACGGCTGCTATCGCCCAAGTAGTGGCCCGGGACGACCGTGCGCGGCGCCAGCGCTTCGATGCGCGCCAGTGTGCTCAGCCAGTCGGCATGGGACTTGGGCGTTTGCGTATCCGCCATCCACACATGAATGTGCTCGGCTACCACGACACCGCCGACCACGGCCTTGATCGAAGGGATCCAGACGAAACTGCGGTCAGGCTGAGGGCCGTCCAGGCCGACCACTTCCAGGGCTTGCCCCTCCAGGGTCAGGCGGTCGCCTTCGAGCACCTGAGGCAGCACCAGCCGCGCCGGTTTGTCGGCCCCCATCTGCGGCCCCCAGTAGGCCAGCTTGGCCTCCATGGTCTGGCGGATGTGCGCAACCGTGGCAGCCGAAGCCAGCACCTTGGCGTCGGGGAACGCCTGGGTCACGGTATCCAGGCCAAAGTAGTAATCCGGGTCACCGTGGCTGATGTAGATGCTGGTCAGGTGCTTGCCACCCGCCCGCAGGCGTTGCACCAGTTGCTCGGCCTGGGCCTTGCCGAACTGGGCATCGACCAGCACCGCATCGTGCTCGCCACTGACGATTACCGAGCTCACCGGGAAAATAGCGTCGTGGCCGGGGTTGTAGACTTCCAGGTGCAAAGGCTCGGCGGCCATGGCCGGCCCGGCGAGGGTGACGCAGGCCAGCAGCAGGCCACGCAGAGGGGTGAACAGGGACATTGGGTAAGCCTTCCGCTAGATCGATGACCCACAGCTTAGTTGCCCGATCCGTAACAAAAAATGCGATGCTTGGACATAGTTTGTTTCTGAAAGCGAGCAAGTCATGGACCGTCTGAACGCCATGCGCGTCTTTGTCACCGTTGTCGACCTGGGCAGCCAGTCAGCGGCCGCGGATCACCTGCAACTGTCGCGTCCGGTCGTATCGCGTTACCTGGCCGAGCTGGAAGACTGGGTAGGGGCACGCCTGATGCAACGCACCACACGCAAGCTCAGCCTGACGGCCGCCGGCCAGGAAACCCTGCCCCGTTGCCGGCAATTGCTGGACCTGGCAGGTGACCTGCAGGCCGCAGTACAACAACCGGACGATGCCCCCAAGGGGGCATTGCGCATCAGCGTCAGCACCTCGTTCGGCCAGGCCCAACTGGTGGATGCCATCGCGGCTTATGTGCAGCGTTACCCCGGTGTGAAGGTTGAACTGCAGATGCTCGACCGCACCGTCAACCTGGTAGACGAGCGCATCGACCTGGCCATCCGCACCAGCAACGACCTGGACCCCAACTTGATTGCCAGGCGGCTGAGCGTGTGCCGGTCAGTGGTCTGTGCGGCACCCGCCTATCTGCACGAGCATGGCACCCCGCAACAGGTCGAGGAACTGAGCCGGCACAACTGCCTGACCCATGCCTACTTCGGCCATAGCCTGTGGCACTTCGACGTGGCCGGCCAGCAGGTGAGCGTGCCGGTGGCAGGCAACATCAGCGCCAATGAGGCAATGACCTTGCAGAAGGCGGCACTGGCTGGGGCCGGCATCGCCATGTTGCCGACCTACCAGGCCGCCGACGCCCTGCGCAAAGGTGAACTGGTGCGGCTGCTGGCACACGCCAGGCCGCGCGAGCTGAACCTGAATGCGGTGTACACCTCGCGCAAGCACATGCCGGCCACCTTGCGCAGCATGCTGGATTTTCTGGTGGAGCGGTTCAAGGACGACCCAGAGTGGGACCGCGATCTGTCATGGGCATGATGGCATCGCCGGCCAGCCTGCATGGACTATGCTCCTTGGTATCACCTATCGCTGTACCAGGAGGTGAACACCATGGGCATCAAATCAAGAAGAGTCGCCCTTGTCATGGCCCTGAGCGCAGCAGCAGCACTGTACGGCTCGGCCTGCTGGCGCGCCGAACTGCTACGCAGCCAGCCCAGCGCCGCCGCCAGCTGCGAGCAGGCACACTGCGTGCCTCACACTGCCACCTTGAGCGCCGTCCGTTGAGTTGACGGCGCCCTGCCGGTCACTCCTCGACGCTCATGTACTCCTTGGCCCAGCGGATGTAGTCCTCGGGCTGGGTGTAGGTGTGCGAGAGTTCGGTGGCACTGAGGTTGTCCGACTTGTTCTGCTTGCCGCGCTGCAGCCGCAAGCAGTCGTAGGTGGCTTTGATCGCAGCAAAGTACGCCGCGTGGCCATCGACGGCAATGCGCACGCCCAGGCGCGCCAGGCGCTCGTCGTCATGCAGGTTCGGGTTGCCATAGGTGACCAGCATCAGCGGCACGGTCAGGTGCTCGGCGATCTTTTCGAGCTGCTCGAAGTCCTTAACGCCCACCATGCAGATGCCATCGGCACCGGCCTTCTGGTAGCTCTGGGTACGCACGATGATTTCTTCGGTGGTGAGCACGCCAGCATTGGTACGGGCGATGATCGACAACGACGAATCGACCCGGGCCTCCAATGCCGCCCGGATCTTGCCAACGCCCTCATCAACCGGGATCAGGTCGGTGGACTTGCGCCCGAACTGGGCTGGCAGCAGGGTGTCCTCGATGGTCAGGGCAGCCACCCCGGCGCGCTCCAGCTCGATCACCGTGCGCATCACGTTCAGTGCGTTGCCATAGCCATGGTCGGCGTCGGCCAGCACCGGCAACTGCGCCACGCGGCCAATCCGGGTGGCCTGCTCGACGAACTCACTGAGGGTGATCAGCGCAAAGTCCGGCGCAGCCAGCACCTGCAACGAGGCGACCGAGCCGCCGAGGATACCGACCTCGAACCCCAGGTCAGCCGCAATGCGTGCCGACATCGGATCGAACACCGAGGCGGTGTGGTAACAGGAACCTGAAGCGAGCAGCTCGCGGAAGGCAAAACGCAGATCTTGATGGGAAGCCTTGGGCATGATCACTCCGCAATTATGTGCAAATTTTGAACGGTAACTACCGACCCCTGCAATCGGGTCTACCTGACCTGTTCCAACCGTCGCCATGTGGGCGGTCATGCTCGGCATGCAGGCAGAGGAATAAAAGGTGTGGGAGACAGAGGCCCATGAAACCTGCGGCATAATGTTGCACCAAGCTGGTGCAAGCCGCGGCGTTCGGCCCCTGTGGCATACCAACGATATCACGCGGCCATGCTGCGCTGGATGAATACGCCAATGCCGATTCGGCATAGGGGATGCAGTTAGTACATAGGAAGCTACCTAACTCAGGTTACAATTCGAGGGCCTGTTCGCGGGCACGCCCGCTCCCACAGATACGGCTCATGCTCGAGCCTGAGCTTTACCGGTGGGAGCCGGCATGCCCGCGAAGATGCCAAAACCGATAACCAAGGTACCCCCGTGACCGCCGCCCTGCCCCCCACCACCCTGCGCAACGTGCTCACCGCCCTGATGCTGGCGATCTTTCTCGGCGCCCTGGACCAGACCATTGTCGCCGTCTCGCTGCCAGCCATCTCGGCCCAGTTCAACGACGTCGGCCTGCTGGCCTGGGTCATTTCCGGCTACATGGTCGCCATGACCATTGCCGTGCCCATCTACGGCAAACTGGGCGACCTGTATGGCCGACGGCGCATGATCCTGACCGGCATCAGCCTGTTCACCCTGGCCTCGATCGCCTGCGCGCTGGCCCAGGACATGCAGCAACTGGTGCTGGCCCGGGTACTGCAAGGTATCGGCGCAGGTGGCATGGTCTCGGTCAGCCAGGCGATCATCGGTGACTTCGTACCGCCCCGCGAGCGTGGCCGTTATCAGGGCTACTTCAGCAGCATGTATGCCGTGGCCAGTGTCGCCGGGCCCGTGCTGGGCGGTTGGTTGACCGAATACCTGTCATGGCGCGGCGTGTTCTGGATCAACCTGCCGCTGGGGCTGCTGGCCTTGTGGTCGATTCAGCGAGCCTTGGCGGGCATGCCGGTACAACGCCGCCAGGCGCAGGTCGACTACCTTGGCGCTGTACTGTTGATTCTCGGCCTGGGCAGCCTGCTGCTGGGCATTACCCTGGTCGGCCAGGGCCATGGCTGGGGCGACGCGGCCGTGCTGGCATTGTTCGCCTGCGCCGTGCTGGGCCTGGGCTTGTTCATTGCCCACGAAAGCCGCTGCGCGGAACCGTTGCTGCCACTTGGCCTGTTCGGCAATCGGGTAGCCGTGCTGTGTTGGGGGGTGATCTTCTTCGCCAGCTTCCAGTCCATTTCCCTGACCATGCTCATGCCCTTGCGCTACCAAGGCATCACCGGTGCAGGGGCCGACAGCGCCGCCCTGCATCTACTCCCGCTGGTGATGGGGCTGCCCATGGGGGCGTTCACCGGTGGGCGCATGACCAGCCTCACCGGGCGCTACAAACCGCAGATCCTTGCCGGCGCAATATTGATGCCGCTGGCCATCGTCGGCATGGCCCTGACCTCGCCCCAGTCGGCGTTGCCCAGCGCACTGTTCATGCTGTTGACCGGGATAGCCTGTGGCCTGCAGTTCCCGACCTCGCTGGTAGCCACGCAAAGCGCGGTGGCCAGCCAGGACATCGGCGTCGCCACCAGCACCACCAACCTGTTCCGCTCGCTGGGCGGGGCCATGGGCGTGGCATGCATGTCCAGCCTGTTGCTGGCACTGCTGCACCAGGGCGGTTTCGAATTGCTCGGTAACCCGTTGCTGGGGAGCTTGAAGGCAGGCGAGGTGGACGTGGCCACCCAAGGGCGGTTGCTGCAGACATTCCGCCAGCTGTTGCTGGGCAGCGCGGTGGTCGCAGTGCTAGGGCTGATCGCGGCGGTGGCGTTACCGGACCGGCAACTGCGCGGCCGTTGAGCACCTGGGCACGGTGCAGGCACGTTGCCTGGCTGAGGGAACGCCACGCATTAATCGTCTCTTAATACAAAGCGGAAACACTCCCTCACAATCCTTAACAAAGAGTCATTTGCGCAGCGCCGGGCTCAAGCGCAGCATATCCAGCCCGGTATCGACCCATTTGTCGACATCCGCCAACAGGTCAATGCTGTCCGGCAACAACAGCCAGCGCCCGATCAGGCCATCGACATAGGCAAACAAGGCCACCGCCGCGCGCTCGACATCCAGCTCGCCCGGCAACTGGCCCCGGCGCACGGCATTGGCCAGGGCCAGGGTAATGCCCCTGTGGCAATCCAGCACTGCGGCCTGGCGCTGCTGGCGAATCTCACACATGTCATCGGTGAACTCGCACTTGTGATGCAGGATCTCATTGATACGCCGGGTTCGGGCATCGAGCACCAGCTCGTTGAACACCTGCAACAGCAGCTTGCGCATGCAGCCCAGCGGGTCGACCTCGTCCTCGCTTTCGCTCGCGCGCGCCAAATGGTCATGGGTTTCATGCAGGCTGTCGAGCAACGCCTGCACCAGTTCGGCCTTGTTGTTGAAGTGCCAGTAGATCGCCCCGCGGGTCACCCCCGCCAACTCGGCGATGTCGGCCAGCGTGGTTCGCGCAACCCCGCGCTTGTAGAAGGCCTTTTCCGCTGCCTCGATGATCTGGGCGCGGGTTTCCTGGGCTTCCTCTTTGGTTCGACGGACCATGGCAGTACAACCTCATCGGGCCCGAACGCGCGCTGCGCACGGGGAAACATTTCGCGGGCACCTCTGCAGGGCGCCTCGCGGCGGGGCTAATCACGGGCTGTGGCGGTACCTGGGTACAACCAAGCGGTATTTACAAACAACCATGAATGTAAGTATATTCCTTAGCAAGCTATTTATCTACCGGATAGCAAATTTCTCCAGATCTCGACTCTTCCATTATTCTTGAGCGTCTACCTGCTCCTGCGACCCGAGGATCCTCATGCAATTCAAGCCAGCCGTTACCGCTCTGGTTTCCGCCGTCGCCCTGGCAACACTGCTCAGTGGCTGTAAGAAAGAAGAAGCAGCGCCAGCGGCGCAGGCTCCTCAGGTCGGCGTCGTAACCATCCAGCCACAACCTTTCACCCTGACCTCGGAATTGCCGGGGCGCACCAGTGCCTACCGCATTGCCGAAGTGCGCCCGCAGGTCAATGGCATCATTCTCAAGCGCCTGTTCAAGGAAGGCAGCGACGTCAAGGAAGGCCAGCAGCTCTACCAGATCGACCCTGCCGTGTACGAGGCAGCGCTAGGTAACGCCCAGGCCAACCTGCAAGCTACCCGCTCGCTGGCCGAGCGTTACAAGCAACTGATCGACGAGCAGGCCGTGTCGAAGCAGGAATACGACGACGCCAATGCCAAACGGTTGCAAGCAGAAGCATCGCTGAAAAGCGCACAGATCGACCTGCGCTACACCAAGGTGCTGGCCCCTATCAGCGGGCGTATCGGCCGCTCAGCGGTCACTGAAGGTGCGCTGGTGAACAACGGCCAGACCAACGCCATGGCCACCATCCAGCAACTCGACCCGATCTACGTCGACGTTACCCAGTCCACTGCCGAGCTGCTCAAGCTGCGCCGCGACCTGGAAAGCGGCCAGTTGCAGAAGGCTGGCGACAACGCCGCCTCGGTACAGCTGGTGCTCGAAGACGGCAGCCTGTTCAAGCAGGAAGGCCGCCTGGAGTTCTCGGAAGTCGCAGTCGACGAGACCACCGGTTCGGTGACCCTGCGTGCGCTGTTCCCCAACCCTGACCACACCCTACTGCCCGGTATGTTCGTGCATGCGCGGTTGAAGGCCGGGGTCAACGCCAACGCCATTCTGGCCCCGCAACAGGGCGTTACCCGCGACCTGAAAGGTGCGCCAACCGCGCTGGTGGTGAACAAGGACAACAAGGTCGAACTGCGTCAGCTCAAGGCCAACCGAACCCTGGGCAGCGACTGGCTGATCGAAGAAGGCCTCAACCCGGGTGACCGCCTGATCACCGAAGGCCTGCAGTACGTGCGCCCTGGCGTCGAGGTCAAGGTCAGCGAAGCCACCAACGTCAAGAAGCCGGGCAGCCCTGATCAGGCCAACGCGGCGAAAGCAGACGCCAAAGCGGAGTAAACCATGTCGAAGTTCTTTATCGATCGCCCGATCTTCGCCTGGGTGATCGCCTTGGTGATCATGCTGGTCGGGGCCTTGTCGATCCTGAAGCTGCCGATCAACCAGTACCCCAGCATCGCGCCGCCGGCCATCGCCATCGCCGTGACCTACCCGGGCGCTTCGGCGCAGACCGTGCAGGACACCGTGGTCCAGGTGATCGAGCAGCAGCTCAACGGTATCGACAACCTGCGTTATGTGTCGTCGGAAAGCAACTCCGACGGCAGCATGACCATTACCGCCACCTTCGAGCAAGGCACCAACCCCGACACCGCGCAGGTGCAGGTGCAGAACAAGCTGAACCTGGCCACCCCGCTGCTGCCGCAGGAAGTGCAGCAGCAAGGTATCCGTGTTACCAAGGCAGTGAAGAACTTCCTGATGGTGATCGGCCTGGTGTCCGAAGACGGCAGCATGACCAAGGACGACCTCGCCAACTACATCGTCTCCAACATGCAGGACCCGATCTCGCGTACTGCCGGTGTGGGCGACTTCCAGGTGTTCGGTGCACAGTACGCCATGCGCATCTGGCTCGACCCGGCCAAGCTGAACAAGTTTCAGCTGACCCCGGTCGACGTCAAGAACGCCGTGGCTGCGCAGAACGTGCAGGTGTCCTCCGGCCAGCTCGGCGGCCTGCCGGCCATGCCGGGTACCCAGCTGAACGCGACCATCATCGGCAAGACCCGCCTGCAGACCGCCGAGCAGTTCGAGAAGATCCTGCTCAAGGTCAACAACGACGGTTCCCAGGTGCGCCTGGGGGATGTCGCCGAGGTTGGCCTGGGCGGTGAAAACTATGCCATCAGCGCCCAGTTCAACGGCAAGCCGGCCTCCGGTCTGGCCGTGAAGCTGGCCACCGGGGCCAACGCCCTGGACACGGCCAAGGCGCTGCGCCAGACCATCAGCGACCTGGAACCCTTCTTCCCGCCTGGGGTGAAAGCGGTATTCCCGTATGACACCACGCCGGTGGTCACCGAGTCGATCAGTGGCGTAATCCATACGCTGATCGAAGCCGTGGTGCTGGTGTTCCTGGTGATGTACCTGTTCCTGCAGAACTTCCGCGCCACCATCATCACCACCATGACCGTGCCGGTGGTGTTGCTGGGTACCTTCGGCATCCTTGCCGCTGCGGGTTTCAGCATCAACACCCTGACCATGTTCGCCATGGTGCTGGCCATCGGCTTGCTGGTGGACGACGCCATCGTCGTGGTGGAGAACGTCGAGCGGGTCATGTCCGAAGACGGCCTGCCGCCCAAGGAGGCGACCAAGCGCTCCATGGAGCAGATCCAGGGCGCCCTGGTGGGTATCGCCCTGGTGCTGTCGGCGGTTCTGCTGCCCATGGCGTTCTTCAGTGGCTCCACCGGCGTAATCTACCGGCAGTTCTCCATCACCATCGTTTCGGCCATGGGGCTGTCGGTGCTGGTGGCGCTGATCTTCACCCCTGCCCTGTGCGCGACCATGCTCAAGCCGCTGAAAAAGGGCGAGCACCACACCGCCAAAGGTGGCTTCTTCGGCTGGTTCAACCGCAACTTCGACCGCAGCGTCAACGGCTACGAGCGCAGCGTGGGTGCCATCCTGCGCAACAAGGTGCCGTTCCTGCTGGCCTATGCACTGATCGTGGTTGGCATGATCTGGCTGTTCGCCCGCATCCCTACCGCGTTCCTGCCCGAGGAAGACCAGGGCGTGCTGTTCGCCCAAGTGCAGACCCCGGCCGGCTCCAGTGCCGAGCGCACCCAGGTGGTGGTCGACCAGATGCGTGAATACCTGCTCAAGGATGAAGCCGACACCGTGTCGTCGGTATTCACCGTCAACGGCTTCAACTTCGCCGGCCGTGGCCAAAGCTCGGGCATGGCGTTCATCATGCTCAAGCCATGGGGTGAACGGTCCCAGGAAAACAGCGTGTTCGCCTTGGCCCAACGCGCCCAGCAGCACTTCTTCACCTTCCGCGATGCCATGGTGTTCGCGTTTGCCCCACCGGCGGTGCTGGAACTGGGTAACGCCACGGGTTTCGACGTGTTCCTGCAGGACCGCGGCGGTGTCGGCCATGCCAAGCTGATGGAAGCGCGCAACGAGTTCCTGGCCAAGGCGTCGCAGAGCAAAGTGCTCAGTGGCGTACGCCCGAACGGCCTGAACGACGAGCCGCAGTACCAGCTGACCATCGATGACGAGCGTGCCAGCGCCCTGGGCGTGACCATTGCCGACATCAACAACACCCTGTCCATCGCCTTGGGTGCCAGCTACGTCAACGACTTCATCGACCGTGGCCGGGTCAAGAAGGTGTACATCCAGGGCGAAGCCAACGCGCGGATGAGCCCTGAAGACCTGCAGAAGTGGTACGTGCGCAATGGCGCTGGCGAGATGGTGCCGTTCTCCTCCTTCGCCAAGGGTGAGTGGAGCTACGGTTCGCCCAAGCTGTCGCGTTACAACGGTGTGGAGGCCATGGAGATTCTCGGTGCCCCGGCGCCTGGCTACAGCACCGGTGAAGCCATGGCCGAGGTCGAGCGCATTGCCGGCGAACTGCCTAGCGGTGTGGGCTTCTCCTGGACCGGCATGTCCTACGAGGAAAAACTCTCCGGCTCGCAGATGCCGGCACTGTTCGCCCTCTCGGTACTGTTCGTGTTCCTGTGCCTGGCAGCGCTGTATGAAAGCTGGTCGATTCCGATCGCCGTGGTGCTGGTGGTACCGCTGGGTATCATCGGTGCACTGATCGCCACCAGCCTGCGCGGCCTGTCCAACGACGTGTACTTCCTGGTCGGCCTGTTGACCACCATCGGCCTGGCGGCGAAAAACGCCATTCTGATCGTCGAGTTCGCCAAGGAACTGCACGAGCAGGGTCGCAGCCTGTACGACGCCGCGATCGAAGCCTGCCGCATGCGTCTGCGCCCGATCATCATGACCTCGCTGGCATTCATCCTTGGCGTGGTACCGTTGACCATCGCCAGCGGCGCGGGCGCCGGCAGCCAGCACGCCATCGGCACCGGCGTGATCGGCGGCATGATCAGCGCGACCGTGCTGGCAATCTTCTGGGTACCGCTATTCTTCGTCGCAGTGTCGTCGCTGTTCGGCAGCAAAAAGCCGGAAAAAGACGCCACCCCTGAAACTCCACGTTATGAGGCTGGGCAATGACCAAGTCTTTGTTGTCCCTGGCGGTAACCGCTTTCATTCTGGGCGGCTGCTCGCTGATCCCTGACTACCAGACCCCGGAATCGCCGGTGGCTGCGCAGTGGCCGCAAGGCCCTGCATATTCCCCCACGCAATCGGCAGACGTCGCCGCTGCCGAACAGGGCTGGCGCCAGTTCTTCCGTGACCCGGCACTGCAGCAGCTGATCCAGACTTCGCTGGTCAACAACCGCGACCTGCGTGTTGCCGCACTGAACCTCGACGCGTACCGCGCGCAGTATCGCATTCAGCGGGCCGACCTGTTCCCGGCGGTTTCCGCCAACGCCAGCGGTAGCCGCCAGCGGGTACCGGCGAACATGTCGCAAACCGGTGAGTCCAGCATCACCAGCCAATACTCGGCCACGCTGGGTGTCAGCGCCTATGAACTGGACCTGTTCGGCCGGGTACGCAGCCTGACCGAGCAAGCCCTGGAAACCTACCTGTCCAGCGAACAGGCACGGCGGTCCACGCAAATTGCCCTGGTGGCCAGCGTGGCCAACGCCTATTACACCTGGCAGGCCGACCAGGCGCTGTTCAAGCTGACCGAAGAAACGCTGAAGACCTACGAGGAAAGCTACAACCTCACCCGTCGCAGCAATGAAGTGGGCGTGGCCTCGGCACTGGACTTGAGCCAGGCACGCACCGCCGTGGAAGGGGCCCGGGTCAAGTATTCGCAGTACCAGCGCCTGGTCGCCCAGGACGTCAACAGCCTGACCGTGCTGCTGGGCACCGGCATTCCTGCCAACCTGCCCAAGCCGCTGGAGCTCGACGCCGATCAACTGGCGGAAGTACCAGCCGGCTTGCCGTCCGACATCCTCCAGCGCCGCCCGGACATCCAGGAAGCCGAACACCTGCTCAAGGCCGCCAACGCCAATATCGGCGCCGCCCGCGCAGCGTTCTTCCCAAGCATCAGCCTGACGGCCAACGCCGGCAGCCTGAGCCCCGACATGGGCCATCTGTTCTCCGGCGGCCAGGGCACCTGGCTGTTCCAGCCGCAGATCAACCTGCCGATCTTCAACGCCGGCAGCCTGAAGGCCAGCCTGGACTACTCGAAAATCCAGAAGGACATCAACGTCGCCAAGTACGAAAAAACCATCCAGACGGCCTTCCAGGAAGTCTCCGATGGCCTGGCAGCGCGCAAGACCTTCGAAGAGCAATTGCAGGCGCAACGCGACCTGGTGCAAGCCAACCAGGACTACTATCGCCTGGCCGAGCGCCGCTACCGTATCGGTATCGACAGCAACCTGACCTTCCTCGATGCCCAGCGCAACCTGTTCAGTGCCCAGCAAGCGCTGATCGGCGATCGCCTGTCGCAGTTGACCAGCGAGGTCAATCTGTACAAGGCGCTGGGCGGTGGCTGGTACGAGCGCACTGGCCAGGCCAACCAGCAAGCAGCGGTGGATACACCCAAAGGCTGACCTGGCTCGGTACAGCACAAGGCCCACCCTGGCGGTGGGCCTTTTTCATGGCTGCTGCAAAATGTGTCAGTAATTAACCAACTGGAACATTCCGTTCGATTATCGCCCCCTTCCGTTTGCGACGAATTGCCTCACCCCCGCCTCACGCCGCACCATCCCCCCACGCAACGCCCCATAAAAACAAGAGATCCACGACAGATGAGCACTTCGCAAACCGCACGCCAGCTGCTGCCCGGCCTGTTGGCCATGTCCTGCGCCCTCCCCGTCTTCGCTGCCGACCAAGGCGGTTTCCTGGAAGACGCCAAGGCCACCCTCAACCTGCGCAACTTCTACATCAACCGTAACTTCGTTGACCCGGCCAACCCACAGGGCAAGGCCGAAGAATGGACGCAGAGCTTCATTCTGGATGCCCGCTCCGGCTTCACCCAAGGCACCATCGGTTTCGGCGTGGACGTGCTGGGCCTGTATTCGGTCAAGCTCGACGGTGGCAAAGGCACCACCAACACCCACCTGCTACCCGTGCACGACGATGGCCGCCCAGCCGATGATTTCGGCCGCCTGGGTGTGGCGTTGAAGGCCAAGCTTTCCGAAACCGAACTGAAGGTCGGGGAATGGATGCCGGTGCTGCCGATCCTGCGTTCGGACGACGGCCGTTCGCTGCCGCAAACCTTCCGCGGTGGCCAGCTGACCTCCAGGGAAATCGCCGGCCTGACCCTGTACGCCGGCCAGTTCCGCGGCAACAGCCCGCGCAACGATGCCAGCATGGAAGACATGTCGATGAACGGCAAAGGCTCGTTCACCTCCGACCGGTTCAACTTCGGTGGCGGCGAATACACCTTCAACGACAAACGCACCATGATTGGCCTGTGGGATGCCCAGCTCAAGGACATCTACCACCAACAATACCTGAACCTGACCCACAGCCAGCCGCTGGGCGACTGGACCCTGGGCGCCAACCTGGGCTACTTCATCGGCAAGGAAGACGGCGCCGAGCGCGCCGGTAAACTGGACAACCGTACCGCCTCGGCACTGCTCTCGGCGCGCTACCAGGGCCATACGTTCTACGTGGGCCTGCAAAAGGTCAGCGGCGACGATGCCTGGATGCGAGTCAATGGCACCAGCGGCGGGACCCTGGCCAACGACAGCTACAACTCCAGCTTCGACAATGCCAAAGAACGCTCCTGGCAGGTGCGCCATGACTTCAACTTCGCCACCGTTGGCGTTCCGGGCCTGACCCTGATGAACCGCTATATCAAGGGTGAGAACGTGACCGTCGGCAACGTTGATGATGGCAAGGAATGGGCCCGGGAGACCGAATTGGCGTACGTGATCCAATCGGGCAGTTTCAAGGACCTGTCGGTGAAATGGCGCAACTCCACCATGCGCCGTGACTTCAGCACCAACGCCTTCGACGAGAACCGCCTGATCGTGAGCTACCCGCTGAACCTGCTGTAAGCCCTGCCAATGTGCGCCATGGCCCCGCTGGATAAGCCCGCGGGGCGCCCCTGCCATTCGCCCCGCTGATGATAGTGGTGGCTGCGGGCTATCCTGAGCTATACCCGTTGCCTGTACCGGGCCTGCCGCGGCGTGTGACCGCCGCGCAGGGCCCTGACAGGCAGCTTGATCAGCCCAGGCAAACCAGGGAGGCACAACAATGAAAACGCTCGTCGACCACCTGAGCCAGTACGCCAGTTACCACCGCGACCCGCGCAACATCGTCACCCACTTCATCGGCATCCCCATGATCGTGCTGGCAGTCACCATCCTGCTGTCCCGCCCCGGGTGGGAGGTTGCTGGCATATGGCTGTCCCCGGCCCTGCTGGCGGCAGCGGCTTCGGTCTGGTTCTACCTGCGCCTGGACCTGCGCTTCGGGCTGGTGATGGGGGTGTTGCTGGGCTTGTGCCTGTGGGTTGGCCAGGTGCTGGCGGTGCAGCCTACCGGGCTTTGGCTCGGTGCCGGGGTGGCCGCGTTCGTGCTGGGCTGGATCATCCAGTTCGTCGGCCACTATTACGAAGGCCGAAAACCGGCGTTTGTGGACGACATCAGTGGCCTGATCATCGGGCCTTTGTTCGTGGTGGCAGAAGCGGCCTTCATGCTGGGCTTGTGCCCGGCCCTGAAGCAGGCTGTGGAAAGCAACGCAGGCCCGGTGGCCATACGCTCGATGTAACCGTGGCACCTGAGCGGCCTTGTGTCGCGCTGTAACCCCGGCACCTGTGTAGGAGCGGCCTTGTGTCGCGATGGGCTGCGCAGCGGCCCCGGCAATCGTAGCTGCGAAGCTGATATTCCGGGGCTGCTGCGCAGCCCATCGCGACACAAGGCCGCTCCTACAGGCGGGGCCGCGTGAGGGTCAGCTACGCGACTCTACCCCTAGCTCGTCCCACACCGACTCCGCCAGGTGGAAGGTGGCGTTGGCCGCTGGAATGCCGCAGTAGATCGCGCTCTGCATCAGCACTTCCTTGATCTCGTCGCGAGTCACGCCGTTGTTGGCCGCTGCGCGCAGGTGCAGCTTCAGTTCGTCGTTACGGTTCATGCCGATCAGCATGGCAATGGTGATCAGGCTGCGGGTGTGACGTGGCAGGCCGGGGCGGGTCCAGATGTCACCCCACGCATGGCGGGTAATCATTTCCTGGAACTCGCCATTGAAGTCGTTGAGCTTTTCCAGGCTGCGGTCCACATGGGCATCGCCCAGTACCGCGCGGCGTACTTGCATACCGGCGTCGTAGCGTTGTTTCTCGTCCATGGCAGGGTCCTCAGTGAGCCAACAGGAAGGCGAGCACGCGGCGGCTGAACGCCTCGCCAATCTCGACGTTGGACAGGTGCGCTGCCGGGAACTCGACGTATTCGGCACCGGCAATACCGGTTTGCATGAACTGGCCGTGCGCCGGGGTGGTTACCACATCTTCTGTCCCTGCCACGATCAACGTCGGCACCTGTATGCGACCGAGTTGCTCACGGAAGTCGGCATCACGCACCGCCGCGCAGTTGCCGGCATAACCCTGGGGGCTGGTCTGCGCCAGCATCTGGCAGATACGCTGGGCCTCTGCGGCTTGTGCCTGGGCAAAGCCTGGGGTGAACCAGCGGGCAATGGACGCATCGCGCAGGTCGACCATGGCCTGCTGGCCGCCCTTGAGCACGGTGTCGATACGGGTGTTCCACACCTCGTCATTGGCGATTTTGGCGGCGGTGTTGCACAAGGTCAGGCTACGCAACCGGTCACCGGCATTGATGCCCAGCCACTGGCCAATCAGGCCACCCATCGACAAGCCGACAAAGTGCGCCTTGGCAATGTCCAGGCCATCGAGCAACGCCAGCACATCGCGGCCCAGTTGCTCGATGGAATAAGGGCCTTCGGTGACCAGCGATGCACCGTGGCCACGGGTGTCGTAGCGCAGCACCCGAAATTGCTCGGCCCACAGCGGCATCTGGGCGTCCCACATGCCCAGGTCGGTACCCAGCGAGTTGGACAGGACCAGCACCGGGGCGTCTGCCGGGCCATCGAGTTGGTAATTCAAAACGCCATCGGCCAGTTGCAAATGCGCCACAGCGGTCTCCTTCAGGCAGTAAAACGTTGATGTTCGGACACGGCGCGCGCCACCCAGACGCGGGCCTGGCCCAGGTAATGGGCAGGGTCGAGCAAGCGATCGAGTTCCTCGGCGGACAGTTCGGCGCTGACCTGCGGCTCGTCACCCAGCACGGCACGCAGGTGACGCTGCTCGGCCACGGCGCGCTGGCAGCATTGCTCCAGCAGGTGGTGGGCGCGGTCGCGGCCCAGGCGCTGTGCCAGCACAATGCTCACTGCCTCGGCCAGCACCAGGCCCTGGGTCAGGTCGAGGTTGCGGCGCATGCGCTCGGCATCCACCTCCATCCCCTCGGCAATCACCTGGGCCTGGCGCAACGCACCGGAGACCAGGCAGCAGATTTCTGGCAGGGTTTCCCATTCGGCATGCCACAACCCCAGGCTGCGCTCGTGTTCCTGGGGCATGGCGCTGAACATCGTCGAAACCAGCCCCGGCACCCGGGTGGCGGCCCCGATCAGAACGGCGGCCCCCACCGGGTTACGCTTGTGAGGCATGGTCGAAGAGCCGCCCTTGCCCGGCGCGGAAGGCTCGAACACCTCGCCAGCCTCGGTTTGCATCAGCAAGCTGACATCGCGGCCGAACTTGCCCAGGCTGCCGGCGATCATGCCCAGCACCGAGGCAAACTCCACCAAGCGGTCGCGCTGGGTGTGCCAAGGCTGTTCCGGCAGGGCCAGCCGCAGTTGCTCGGCCAGCGCCTCGGCCACCGGCAGCGCCTTGCTGCCCAAGGCCGCCAGGCTGCCCGAGGCGCCGCCGAACTGCAGCACCAGCAAGCGCGGGCGCAACGCCTGCAAGCGCTGGCGATGGCGGGTCACGGCGCCAAGCACCCCGGCCAGCTTCATGCCCAAGGTCACCGGCGTGGCATGTTGCAGCCACGTGCGCCCCACCATGGGGGTGTCGGCGTGCTTCAAGGCCTGCTGCGCCAAGGTTTCGGCAAGCTGGCCAAGGTCGCTTTCCAGCAAGTCGAGGGCAGCGCGCAACTGCAATACCAAGCCGGTGTCCATCGCATCCTGGCTGGTAGCGCCCAAGTGCACATAACGCTCGGCCTCGGGCACGCCGGTGGCGATCACCTTGCCCAACGCCTTCACCAGCGGGATTGCCGAATTGCCAGCGCTGGCGATGGCATTGGCCAGGGCGCCTACGTCATAGCGCTCGGCCTGGCAGGCCGCCTCGATGGCGGCCACGGCGCTGTGCGGAACCAAGCCGACCGAAGCCTCGGCGCGGGCGAGCGCGGCCTCGAAATCCAGCATGCCCTGCAGGCGGCCACGGTCGGAAAACACCTCGCGCATGGCCGGCGTGGTGAAGTAGGCGTCGAACAGTTGGTTGCTCATGCAGCTTCCTTAATGATCATGGTGCAGGTACTCGGCCTGCTTCGGCAGGCGCAGGCTGAACAGGAAGGCTATCGCCATCATCGCTGTCACGTACCAGTAGAACGTATTCTCCATACCCATGGTCTTCAGCCCCAGGGCCACGTACTCGGCCGAACCGCCGAATGCCGCGTTGGCCACCGCGTAAGCCAGGCCTACACCCAGCGCGCGAACTTGCGGCGGGAACATCTCGGCCTTCACCAGGCCGCTGATCGAGGTATAGAAACTGACGATGCACAGTGCCAGGCTGATCAGCACGAAGGCCATGAACGGGCTGGTCACGGTTTTCAACGCCATCAGCAGCGGCACGGTGAACAGCGTTCCCAACGCGCCGAACAGCAGCATGGAATTGCGTCGGCCAATACGGTCGGACAGCATGCCGAAGAACGGCTGCAGCACCATGAACAGGAACAGCGCAGCCGTCATCACATAACTGGCGTTCTTCGCCGTCATGCCAGCGGTATTCACCAGGTACTTCTGCATGTAGGTGGTGAAGGTGTAGAAAATCAGCGACCCACCTGCGGTGTAGCCCAGCACGGTGATGAAGGCTGCAGCGTGGTTGCTGAACAAGCCTTTGATGGTGCCGGCATCCTTGTCCTGACGGGTTTCGGCGCTGCTGGTTTCGTGCAGCGAGCGGCGCAGCATCAACGAGATCAGTGCTGCAATGGCCCCGACCACGAACGGAATGCGCCAGCCCCAGGCACGCAGCTCATCCTCGGTCAGCAGCTGCTGCAGGATCACTACCACCAGCACGGCCAAAAGCTGGCCGCCGATCAGCGTCACGTACTGGAACGAGGCAAAGAAGCCGCGCTGGCCGCGCAGGGCCACCTCACTCATGTACGTGGCGGTGGTGCCGTATTCGCCACCCACCGACAGGCCCTGGATCAGGCGCGCCAGCAACAGCAGCGCCGGGGCCCAGGTGCCAATGCTGGCATAGGTGGGCAGGCAGGCGATCATCAGCGAGCCGAAGCACATCATCAGCACCGAGATCATCAGCGAGTTCTTGCGGCCATGGCGGTCAGCGAGGCGGCCGAAGATCCAGCCACCAATCGGGCGCATCAAGAAGCCTGCGGCGAATACCCCCGCGGTGTTTAGCAACTGCACCGTGGGGTCGTCGGAGGGGAAGAACGCCGGGGCGAAGTAGATCGCGCAGAAGGCATAGACGTAAAAGTCGAACCATTCCACCAGGTTGCCCGAAGAGGCACCAACGATAGCGAAGATGCGCTTGCTGCGCTCTTCACCGGTGTAATAGGCTGAGGTCATGGTGAGATTACTCCTGAAGGGTCCCAGGTTATTCTAGACATACCTGGTAACACCTCGTTCCGCCTTGAGGCTGGCAATTGGCCTTGAGTCGAAGGTGCCGGCCCCTTCGCGGGGCAAGCCTGCTGCCACAGTTTGCCGTTGTGCAGTGGGCAACGACCATACTGTGACACCCGGCTTGCCCCACGAAGGGGCCAGGACAGGTCAAACCCGTTCGATGGCCAGCGCCAAGCCTTGGCCGACGCCCACGCACATGGTCGCCAGGCCTTTACGGCCACCGCTTTTCTCCAGTTGATGCAGCGCCGTCAGCACCAGGCGAGCACCGCTCATGCCCAGCGGGTGGCCCAGCGCGATCGCGCCGCCATTGGGGTTCACCTGCGGCGCATCATCGGCCACGCCCAGCTCACGCAGCACTGCCAGGCCTTGGCTGGCGAACGCTTCATTGAGCTCGATCACATCGAAATCATTCACCGCCACACCCAGGCGCTCGGTCAGCTTACGCACTGCCGGGACCGGGCCAATGCCCATCACCCGTGGCGCAACGCCACCGCTGGCCATGCCGAGAACGCGGGCACGCGGGGTAAGGCCATGCTTCTTCACCGCTTCAGCCGAGGCCAGGATCAGTGCTGCCGCACCATCGTTGACGCCCGAAGCGTTGCCGGCGGTGACGGTCTTGTCCGGGCCGTTGACCGGCTTGAGCTTGGTCAACGCTTCCAGGGTGGTCTCCGGGCGCAGGTGTTCATCACGCTCGACGATCACTTCACCCTTCTTATGGGCGATGCGCACCGGCACGATTTCTTCGGCAAAATAGCCGGCTGCCTGCGCTGCAGCGGCCTTTTGCTGGCTGCGCAAGGCGAAAGCATCCTGGTCGGCGCGCGATACCTGATAATCGTCGGCCACGTTGTCGGCGGTTTCCGGCATGGAGTCCACGCCGTACTGGCTCTTCATCAGCGGGTTGATGAAGCGCCAGCCGATGGTCGTGTCTTCCAGCTTCATGTTGCGCGAATAGCCGCTTTCGGCCTTGCCCATGACGAACGGGGCCCGCGACATCGATTCCACCCCCCCGGCGATGGCCAGCTCCATTTCCCCGCTGGCAATGGCGCGGAAAGCAGTGCCAATGGCATCCATGCCCGAGGCACACAGGCGGTTCAGGGTGACGCCCGGAATGCTTTCGGGCAGGCCGGCCAGCAGCAGCGCCATGCGCGCCACGTTGCGATTGTCTTCACCTGCCTGGTTAGCGCACCCGAAGAACACCTCGTCAACCTGGTCCCACTGCACACCGGGGTTGCGCTCGATCAGCGCCTTCAGTGGCACGGCGGCCAGGTCGTCGGCACGCACACCGGCCAGGGCACCGCCAAAGCGGCCAATCGGGGTACGGATGGCGTCACAGATGAATACGTCTCGCATCAGGCTTCTCCTGCCGGCTGGCCATGGGCCGCGGCGGTACGGGCATCAAGGTCACGCGGGGTGGCAGCTTGATTTCGGTGGGTTCGGTGGTGGTCTGCACGTGGCATTGGAGGCTCCTGGTCAGGGTGCTTCAGTAAGCTCAGATTAAGGAGGCCGGTGGGTAGCTTACAATCCGATAATCGACTATTCGTGCGATTATCGAACTATTTGTTGCCTTGCTACCCACCTTCGTACAGCGCCTGCCCGGCAAGGGCGGCCTCGCTATCAGGTGGCGTCGGCGTGGCTCACCAGCCCTTTCACCACCACCCCAACGGTAGCCAGCGCCGCCGGCACCAGCAGCGCCGTGAGCACCTGCTCGAAGCTCCAGCCCAGGCCCAACAGGGTTGCGCCGCTCCAGGCCCCGAGTATCGCGCCGAAGCGTCCGATGCCCAGCATCCACGATACCCCGGTCGCCCGGCCTTGGGTCGGGTAGAAGCGCGCCGCCAGCGACGGCATGGCCGACTGGGCGCCGTTCACGCACATACCAGCCACCAGTACCAGCGTAGCCAGCAAGGTGATATTGCCCAGGCTCTGCCCTACGGCGTAGGCGAATACCCCGGCCAGCAGGTAGAAAATGCCAATCACCTTGTGCGGGTTGAAGCGGTCCATGGCCCAACCCACACCGACCGCACTCAGCACGCCACCAAACTGGAACAAGGCACCGATAAAGGCCGCCTGCTCCATGCTCGCGCCACTGTCACGCATCAGAGTCGGCAGCCAGCTGGTCAGCAGATAGACGATCACCAGGCCCATGAAATAAGTCAGCCACAGCAGTACGGTACCCAGGCCGTAGGTGCCAGAGAAAATCACCGAGAACACGTTGCGGGCGGCCACGGCCTTCTGTTCCGGCACGCTGAAGCTCGCCGCCTCGGCCACCACCTGCGGGGCGATCGGCGACAAGGTCTTGCGCACCCTGTCAGTGCCACGGTTACGCACCACCAGGAAGCGCGCCGACTCCGGCAGCCAGACCATCAGCACCACGGCCAGCAGCAACGGCAGCACGCCACCGACTACCAACAGGCTGTGCCAGCCATAGGCCGGGATCATTTTCGCGGAAATGAAGCCACCGCCGGCCATACCCAGGTTGAAGCCGCAGAACATGCTGGTGACCAGCAGCGACTTGAGCCGCTCTGGGGTGTACTCCGACAGCAGCGTGGTGGCGTTGGGCATACCCGCCCCCAGGCCAAGGCCGGTCAGGAAGCGCAGCACCAGCAACTGGTCGACGTTGGTGGCATAGGCCGAGGCCAGGCTGAAGCCACCGAATACCAGTACAGCACCCACCAGCACGCCCTTGCGGCCAAAGCGGTCGGCCAGCGGCCCCGAGCCCAGGGCGCCGAAGACCATGCCGATCAACGCGGCACTCATCACCGGGCCCAGGCTGGCACGGTCAATGCCCCATTCCTGCGACAGGGCCGGGGCGATGAAGCCCATGGCGGCCGTGTCCAGGCCATCGAGGAAGACGATCAGAAAACACAGCAGCACGACCCGCCACTGATAGCGGGACAACGGTTGCTGATTGATGAACGACTGGACGTCAAGGCTTGCGCCGACGTTGGTTTGCGCTTGGTTCATTGTTGTTATCCAGAATAGGGGGCACAGCCAGGCCATTGCACTCGGCTAGCCGGTACAGGTGGGCAACGCTAGGGAAAATGGCCTGGGTCAGCCTGGATACAACGAAACTGCATGCGGGTGCGAGCGCAGCAGCCTAGGGACAGTATGCATGGTATGTGCCTCATGTTTTTCTTGTTCGGTCGGCACAGCCGACCGTTGCGAGAGACATTAATCAGCGGGCGCAGGTGACGCAATTCGCCGCGAGCGACACTGTGCGTTTATCGCACAGGAAACCGTTTTGCCTGTTCAAAAAACCGCTGGCGCCCGCCCCGCAGGTTGCTGCGCCCCCCCCTTGCGCGCTCAACCAAACAGCTGGTGGCACAGGTCCCGGCTGGCAGCCAGCAGGATCGGCAAGAAGCGCTGCTCCAGTTCGCTGCGCGTGACCCGCCCGACGTGGGTACTTACGTTCAAGGCTGCCAGCACCTGCCCGGAAGCGTCGTACACCGGCACGGCAATCGAGCGCAGCCCCTGCTCCAGTTCCTGGTCCACCACACACCAGCCTTGGGCGCGGACCTGCTGAATACAGGCGAACAACGATTCGGCATCATGCAAGGTACGGCTGGTGCGCGCCTTGAGGTCGGCCCGCTCCAGGTATTCGCGCAGGCTGGTGTCATCCAGCGCCGCCAGCAGAATGCGCCCCATCGACGTGCAGTAGGCGGGCAGGCGCCCGCCCACCGACAAATCGACCGAAATCAGGCGCTCGACCGTGGCCGAACGGGCTATATAAAGGATGTCGTCACCTTCGAGGGTGGCCATGTTGGCCGCCTCGTGCAGCTGGTCGCTGATGCGGTCCAGGTACGGCTGGGCCGAAATCGCCAATGGCGTGGATGACAGGTAGGCATGCCCCAGGGTCAGCACTTTGGGTAGCAGCGAGTAGGTGCGCCCATCGGTGGTGGCATAGCCCAGCTTGATCAGCGTGTGCAGGCAACGGCGCACGGCGGCCCGGGGTATTTCGGTACGGTGGCTGATCTGGGCGATGGTGAGGTGGCGCTTGCGCTCCTGGAAAGCCTGGATCACCGCCAGGCCACGGGCCAGGGATGTCATGAAGTCCGGGTCGCCGGTGAAAGCCTGGATGCGCTTGGCCGGCGAGGCCACGATCGGCGGCGCCATGGCCGCCAACACAGGCCGTGCCGCCTCTGGGCTGGCAGAAGCGTTGTCCACCGTTTCGTCACTCATCCCACACCTCAAAAAAAACGCCGGTTCGTGCGATTATCGAACAAACGGCCGATAATCGCAATTGACCGCTGACACTTTTGCTTATACCTTTCTCCTGCCACATGTGGCTTCTTTGGAGAGACTGGTCAGGTACCCACCGTAGAAGTCCCCAGGCAACGGCCTCGCCTTTCGGCGGGGCCGTTTTTTTCATTCCCGCCTCGTCAGCTTGTTGCCCGAACTTTTATCCGGCATGCCTTTCAAACTTGTAAGAAAGCCCCAACTTGTTTACCCGCACATGCCATAACTTGTGTCGGATGATGGCGGTGCTGGTTAAATAACGATGTTCGGCAAATTATCGGTTGCTATAATCGGCACCACAGTCGTGACGCAATTGTGCCCACGGGACCTTCCATGGAACCAAGCCGTTGCGGCCGGAACAGGGCGCACAAGCGCATAACGCGTTACACCCGTGATTACACTTAATTCAGGTACTGCATGTGACGAAAGATGAACTGCGCGCAGAACTCGAGCGCCAGGCTGAACGTTACAAGGATGTCTACGGCGGCGAAGTCACCACCTATGCCGCACAAACGGAACCGGAGCGCAAACCCTGGCGCAAACGCGCCAGCCTGCGCGACCAGGCTTTCAGCCAGGAACTGGAACGCATGGAAAAGGAACTACGCAGCGAGAACCCCTGACCCGGGTCAATGCAGCGCTGTGTTCGCCCGGCTCGGCCGGGCGTGTTGGTCTTATTACCCAAGCTAAGTGAAATGGATTTTCACAAATTTCAAACGATCGTTTTAATTAGCGCCGAAGCTTGACCTTTACGTTTTTGACCTGCTTTTCGCAGCAATTCACCGATTTAAGCTGAACTTGCCCTGTAATCAAAGGCCGCTGGCAGGGCAGCTTTGGCGCTTTTGGCCGTACCAACGGCCTGCTGGAGGTGCATCGATTGCCAAGGTTTTCTGGCATAATCCCGCCCCCCTATGACCGCCAGACAACCTTCATGATCGATTTATTCAGCGGACTGGATGCCTGGGTATTGGTGAGCCTGCTGCTCGCCTTGACCTTCGTACTCGCTTTCGAGTTCATCAATGGCTTTCATGACACCGCAAACGCGGTAGCTACCGTCATCTATACCAAAGCCATGCCTCCCCACCTCGCCGTGTTCTTCTCCGGCGTGTTCAACTTCTTCGGCGTACTGCTGGGCGGTGTCGGGGTGGCCTACGCCATCGTGCACCTGCTGCCGGTGGAGTTGCTGATCAATGTGAACACCGGGCACGGCCTGGCCATGGTCTTCTCCCTGCTGGCCGCGGCCATCACCTGGAACCTCGGCACCTGGTACTTCGGTATTCCCGCTTCCAGCTCGCACACGCTGATCGGCTCTATTCTGGGTGTAGGTCTGGCCAATGCCCTGATCAACGACATCCCGCTGGGAGACGGCGTTAACTGGCAGAAAGCCATCGACATAGCCATGTCGCTGGTGGTCTCGCCACTGGCCGGCTTCGCCGTGGCTGCCCTGGTGCTGCTCGGCCTGAAGTGGTGGCGCCCGCTGTCGAAGATGCACAAGACCCCCGAGCAGCGCCGTAAACTCGACGACAAGAAGCACCCGCCCTTCTGGAACCGCCTGGTCCTGGTGGTTTCTGCCATGGGCGTGAGCTTCGTGCACGGTTCCAACGACGGCCAGAAAGGCATTGGCCTGATCATGCTGGTGCTGATCGGTATCGTTCCGGCCAAGTTCGTGCTCGACCTGAACAGCACCACCTATCAGATCGAGCGTACCCGCGACGCCACCCTGCACATGAGCCAGTTCTACGAGCGCAACGCCGCCACCCTGGGCGAGTTCCTGGCCCTGGGCAAGGCCAAGGCCAGCGACCTGCCGGAGCAGTTCAGTTGCAACCCGCAGCAGACCGAGCCGACCATCGCCGCACTGCAAACCTCGTTGCAAGGCGTGACCGACTATCACAGCCTGGCTGCCGAGAAGCGCGTTGAAGTACGCCGCTACTTGCTGTGCCTGGATGACACCGCGAAGAAGGTTGGCAAGCTGCCTGGCCTGGAAGCCCGCGAAAAGGCCGACCTGGAAAAACTGCGCAAGGACCTTACCGCCACCACTGAATACGCCCCGTTCTGGGTAATCGTGGCCGTTGCGCTGGCCCTGGGCCTGGGCACCATGGTGGGCTGGAAGCGTGTGGTGCTGACCGTTGGCGAGAAGATCGGCAAGCAGGGCATGACCTATGCCCAGGGCATGTCGGCACAGATCACCGCGGCCTGTGCCATCGGCATGGCCAACGTGTTCGCCTTGCCGGTTTCGACCACTCACGTGTTGTCGTCCGGGGTGGCCGGCACCATGGTCGCCAACAAAAGCGGCCTGCAAGGTGGCACCGTCAAAACCATCCTGATGGCTTGGGTTCTGACCCTGCCAGCCTCGATGGGCCTGGCGGCCGGCTTGTTCTGGCTGGCGTCCAAGGCCATTGGCTGAGTGACACCGCAATAGACAAAGGCGCCCACGGGGCTAATGCCTGTCAGTTAAGGGTTATTGGGGCTGCTTTGCAGCCCTTCGCGGGCACGCCCGCTCCTACACGCTTGGCGCTGAACTCAAGAAATGCGCTATCCCCTGTGGGAGCGGGCGTGCCCGCGAAGGGTCGCAAAGCGGCCCCAACTACTTAACTGACTGGCATTAACCCCGGGGCGCCTTTTTCATATCGGCAGCTGGGCTCACAGGCAGTGCGCAAGGCCCAGGCTCGATACGGTCCAGGTGGCAGCCAACTATTTTTTCTTGCCCCCCAACAACGACCCCATCAACCCCCGCACCAGTTGCCGCCCCAACTGGTTGGCTGCCTGGCGCACCGCCGATTTGATCGCCTGCCCCGCCGCACTCTGCAAGAACTCACCGGCCTTGTCGGCAAAGCTCTCTTCATCGGCCTTCGGTTGCGGCGCCGGCTCCACGGCCTCGCCTTTGCGCTGAGTCAGCATTTCATAGGCCGACTCACGGTCCACCGGCTTGTCATAGCGCCCGGCCAGCGGCGAAGCAGCAATCAGCGCACCGCGCTCCGCAGCACTCAACGGCCCGATTCGCGATTGCGGCGGAGCCACCAACACGCGCTGGACCATGGCCGGGGTGCCCTTCTCTTCAAGCGCCCCCAGTAGCGCTTCGCCAATGCCCAGTTCGGTGAGCACGCTCAAGGTGTCGAACGCCGGGTTGGGGCGGAAGCCATCGGCTACCGCGCGCAACGCCTTTTGCTCCTTGGCTGTGAACGCCCGCAAGCCATGCTGAATGCGCAAGCCCAACTGGGCCAGCACCGCATCCGGCAAGTCACCCGGCGACTGGGTGACGAAGAACACGCCCACACCTTTGGACCGGATCAGCCGTACCACCTGCTCCAGGCGCTCCTGCAGCGCCTTGGGCGTGCCGTTGAACAACAGATGCGCCTCGTCGAAGAATAACGCCAGCAGCGGTTTTTCGGCATCGCCGCGCTCGGGCAACTGCTCGAACAATTCAGCCAGCAGCCACAACAGGAAGGTGGCGTAGACCTTGGGGGCCTCATGCACCAAGCGGCTGGCATCAAGCAGGTGGATCCGGCCGCGGCCATCGGGGTCCGGGCGCAGCAAGTCTTCCAGTTGCAACGCCGGCTCGCCGAACAGCGCCTCGGCCCCCTGTTGCTCGAGGGTTGCCAGCCGGCGCAACAAGGCCTGGGTCGAGGCGGTGGTCATCAGCGCGCTGTCTTCACCCAGCAATTGCGGGTTGTCTTTCAGGTGGGCAAGCAGCGCCTTGAGGTCTTTCAGGTCGAGCAGCAACAGGCCTTCACGGTCGGCCACCTTGAACGCTGCATACAACGCCGCCTGCTGGCTGTCGGTCAGTTCCAGCAAGTTGCCCAGCAGCAGCGGCCCCATTTCACTGAGGGTCGTGCGCAGCGGGTGGCCGGACTGCCCCGCGATATCCCACAACGTCACCGGGTAGGCCCGTGGCGTATGCCCAAGCCACGGCATGCCGGCGATGCGCTCGGCCACCTTGCCCTGCGGTGCACCGGCGGCGCCCAGGCCACACAAGTCACCTTTCACGTCGGCGGCAAACACCGCGACCCCGGCGTCACTGAACACTTCCGCCAGGCGTTGCAAGGTGACGGTCTTGCCGGTACCGGTGGCGCCTGCCACCAGGCCGTGGCGGTTGGCCAGGCGCATGGCTTGCCCGAGCGGCTGGCCATCCGGGCCCGATCCCACAACTATGGTCGAAGTTTCCGACATCTCTTTAATCCCCTGCTCAAGCTTTAACTGAAACCGGCCGATACCTTCGGGTGATATTCGCCTTAGAAGAGAGGAACAACCGAAAAGGGATTTTTCCGGATATTGCACAGCCTTGCGGCCTCACTCGTGCGAACGCCCTGATTAAAACCTTAGCGGAACCGATTACGCCATGAATAAAAGCCTGCGTTTCAGCCACAAGATACTGTTGGCCGCCTCACTGATCGTCATACTCGCCTTCAGCCTTTTCACCCTTTACAACGATTACCTGCAGCGTAATGCCATCCGCGAGGACCTGGAAAACTACCTGGCTGAAATGGGTACTTCCACGTCCACCAACATCCGCAACCTGTTCGACGGGCGTATCAAACTGGTGGAAAACCTGGCGCAGAACATTGCCCAGAACCCGGCCAACGCTGAAACCTTCATGGGCCAGCGCGCACTGCTCTCCAGCTTCCTGACCGTTTACCTGGGCAAGATCGACGGCGGCTTCAGTGTTCGCCCGGACGCGAAGATGCCCGACGGTTACGACCCTCGCACCCGACCCTGGTACAAGGATGGCATGAATGCCAGCGGGGCCATGTTGACCGAACCGTACATCGACATGACCACCAACAAAATGGTCATCGGCATCCTCAGCAAGGTCTCCAGCAGCGTGGGTGTGGTCGGTGGCGACCTGGCGCTGGACGGTCTGGTGCAAATCATCAACTCGCTGGACTTTGGTGGTATGGGCTATGCCTTCCTGGTCAATGACCAGGGCAAGATCCTGGTACACCCGGACCAGGCCCTGGTGATGAAGTCGCTGTCAGACCTGTTCCCGCAACACACACCCAAACTGAGCAACGAACTGACCGAAGTGCAAAGCGACGGCCAGGCACGTTTGCTGACCTTCACCCCGATCACCGGCCTGCCCTCGGCCAATTGGTACATCGGCCTGTCGCTGGACAAGGCCAAGGCCTTCTCGATGCTGAGCACCTTCCGCACCTCGGCTGTGGTTGCCACGGTCGTCGCCGTGGTCATCATCATCGCCTTGCTCGGCTTGCTGATTCGCGTACTGATGCAGCCGTTGCACACCATGACCCGCGCCATGGAAGACATCGCCGAAGGTGAAGGCGACCTGACCAAGCGCCTGCGCATCCATAACCACGATGAATTCGGCATTCTCGGCAACGCCTTCAACCGCTTCGTCGAGCGTATCCACAGCAGCATCCGCGAAGTGTCCTCGGCCACCGAGCAAGTCAACGAAGTGGCGCTGCGGGTGATCAGCGCCTCGAACTCATCAATGACCAACTCCGATGAGCAGGCCAACCGCACCAACAGCGTGGCCGCGGCCATCAACGAACTGGGTGCCGCGGCCCAGGAAATCGCCGGCAACGCTGCCCAGGCCTCGCAGCACGCCAGCTCCGCAAGGCTACTGGCCGAAGAAGGCCAACAGGTGGTCGAGCGCAACATTGCGGCGATGAACCGGCTCTCGGACCTGATCGTCACCTCCAGCGAACACATCGAGACCCTCAACAGCAAAACCGTGAACATCGGCCAGATTCTGGAAGTGATTACCAGTATCTCCCAGCAGACCAACCTGCTGGCCTTGAACGCCGCCATCGAAGCGGCCCGCGCCGGTGAAGCCGGGCGTGGTTTCGCCGTGGTGGCCGATGAGGTACGCAACCTGGCCCACCGCACCCAGGAATCGGCGCAACAGGTGCAGGCCATGATCGAAGAACTGCAGGTGGGTGCCCGCGCATCGGTCGAAACCATGGATCAGAGCCAGCGCCACAGCAACGACAGCATGCAGATCGCCAACCAGGCCGGCGAACGGCTGGACAGCGTGACCGTGCGCATTGGCGAAATCGATGGCATGAACCAGTCGGTGGCCACCGCCACCGAGGAGCAGACTGCCGTGGTCGAAGCCATCAACATGGATATCAACGAGATCAACATGCTCAACCAGGAAGGTGTGGAGAACCTGCAGGCCACCCTGCGTGCGTGCTCCGACCTGGAGCAGCAGGCCGGGCGCCTGAAGCACCTGGTGGGCAGCTTCCGGATCTAGTCCCACGCGCCCCAGGGGAGCAGGTACACCCCCTCCCCTGGGGCAGCTTGCCGCGCAACCCCGATCGAACAAACTATCCTTCTGAAAGGTCAACCTTTAGGCGTGTCATCGCCGCCAACCAAGCGCCAGATGACAGACCCGAAAGACGATCCCGGAGGGATGCTGATCGTGCACATCGCCGACATCACCATGTTCTACGCCCCCGCCAGCGGTGGCGTACGAACTTATCTTGATGCCAAACATCACCGCCTCGACGCCATCCAGGGCGTACGCCATAGCCTGTTGATTCCTGGTGCCAGCGCCCACAATGCCGACGGCATCTACCAAGTACCGGCACTGCCGCTGCCTTTTGGCAAGGGCTACCGCTTCCCGGTACGCCTGGCCCCGTGGTGCAAGACCCTGCGCACGCTCAAGCCGGACCTGATCGAGGTCGGCGACCCGTACCTGACTGCCTGGGCGGCGCTGGAGGCCCGGCGCCAGCTGGACGTGCCGGTAATCGGCTTCTACCACTCCGACCTGCCGCTGCTGGTCAGCAACCGCATGGGCAACTGGTTCACGCCCAATGTCGAGGCCTATGTCAGCAAGCTATATGGGAATTTCGACCGGGTGCTGGCCCCCAGCCGGGTCATGGCCGACAAACTGCGCCGCCTGGGCGTGCGCGATGTACACGTACAACCGCTGGGCGTGGACCTGGCCACGTTCCACCCGTCCAAACGCGACGCCAATGTGCGTGCCGAACTGGGTATCGCCGATACCGCCCGCCTGCTGATCTACGCCGGGCGTGGCTCCCGGGAAAAGAACCTGCCGGTATTGCTGGCCTGCATGCAGCAGCTGGGCCACCCCTACCACCTGCTGTTGGTGGGCTCCGGCATGCCCGCCAATGTGCCGGACAACGTCAGTGTCATCGGCCAGTTCTGCCCGCCAGAGGAGGTCGCCCGGCTGATGGCCAGCGCCGACCTGCTGGTGCATGCCGGCGACCAGGAAACCTTCGGCCTGGTCATTCTCGAAGCCATGGCCAGTGCAACGCCGGTGGTCGCCGTGCGCGCGGGTGCCTTCGGCGAAATCGTCAATGACCAGTGCGGCCGCCTGTGTACAGCCAACGATGCCCAGGCCATGGCCACAGCCGTGCGCGAGGCATTCGAGGCAGGTGTGCGCAAGCTGGGCGCGCAGGCGCGCCGCCACGTCGAGCAACACTACTCATGGGACAACGTGGTCGCGGGCCTGCTGCTGCACTACCAGGCCGTGCTCGGCCATCAGCCTCTGGTGCGCGCCCATGCTTGAGTCACGCCCCGCACCGCGCAGCCTGATGCTGGTACTGCATGATGTCGCGCCTGAAACATGGCCCGACTACCAACCTTTCGTGGAGGCTGTGGATGCTATCGGCGGTGTGCCCATGACTTGGCTGGTGGTTCCGGACTTTCACCAGCGCAACCCGCTGTTGCGCTCACCGGCGTTCTGCCGCCTGCTTGAACGGCGCCTGGCCGAGGGCGACGAACTGGCGCTGCATGGCTACTACCATGCCGACAACGGCCCGCCGCCGCGCACGCCAGGCGACTTCTTCATGCGCCGCATCTATACCCACGAAGGCGAGTTCTATGGCCTTGATCAACAGCAGGCCCTGCAGCGCCTGGAACAGGGCCTGGCCGTGTTCGCCCAACAGCAATGGCCGGTGGCAGGTTTCGTGGCGCCAGCCTGGTTGATGAGCGAAGGCACCCGCCAGGCGCTGCGCCAGCTGCCTTTGCGCTACACCAGCACACCGCAGCACCTGTACCGCTTGCCCGAGTTCACCCCGATCAAGGCGCCAGGGCTGGTGTGGAGCGCCCGCAGTGCCTGGCGCCGGGGGCTTTCGCGGGCCCTGTGCGACTGGCAGTGCAGACGGTGGCAGAACGCCGAAACCCTGCGCCTTGGCCTGCACCCGGTGGACATGCGCCACCGTAGCTCCCGCGAGTACTGGCTCAATACCCTGCGCACCTTGATGGCCCAAGGTCGCGAACCGTTGACCAAGTCCGCCTGGCTGGACCGCCAGGTCAGCGCATGAGCCGTCTGGGCTGGCTAGGCCTGGCACTTGTCGCAGCAATGCTGGTGCCAGCCCTGCTTGGCGGCAGTGACCTGCTGCCCCGGTTGCAAGGGTTCGATCCTGGCCTGTTGCTGACCCTGCTGGGCATGATCCTGCTGTGTTGGGTGATCAACGCCATGCGCCTGCGCCTGTTGCTGGGCCAGCAAGGCGCAAGGCTTGGGTACCTGCGCAGCCTGGGCGTGGTGATGGCCACCGAGTTCGCCATCTGCACCACCCCCGGCGGCAGTGGTGGCCCGTTGACCCTGATGGCGCTGCTGGCACGCGAGCGCATCGGCCCGGCGCGCAGTGGCGCCGTGTTCGCCATGGACCAATTGAACGACCTGCTGTTCTTTTTCTGTGCGATGCTGGCGATTGCGGGCTACGCATTGTTTCACAGCCTGGGCCACAGCCAGCAGAGCATGTTGCTGGGCAGTGCGTTGCTGCTGTGCAGTGCGCTGGTCGGGGTGATCGGCTTGCTGCGCTACCGCCGCGCGCTCATGCGCCTCAACGGCAGGCTGCTGCAACGCCTGGGCGTGGCCGCACCGCGCAAGCGCCGCTGGGCCCGCAAACTGCTGCACTTCATCGCCGCACTGGCGCAGACCTGGCAGTTGCCCAAGCGCACGCTGGCGCTGGTGTTCACCCTCACCTGCATCCACTGGGGGCTGCGCTACAGCGTGTTGTACCTGGTATTGCGCGGGCTGGGCGGGGAGCTGGCATGGATCCCCAGCTTTCTGGTGCAGATGCTGTCGCTCAGTGCCGGGCAATTCAGCCTGCTACCGGGCGGGGCAGGTGCGGCCGAGCTGACGTCTGCAAGCTTGCTGACGCCGCTGGTGGGCAGCTCCACCGCCGCCGCGGCGATCCTCATCTGGCGGGCAGTCACTTATTACTTTTACCTGCTGGCAGGCGGGCCGGTGTTCGTGTGCCTGCTGGCGCGTCCGTTGCTGACGCGCTGGCGGCGCCAGGCGGGTTGAGCCGCTGCCACAGTTCGGCGGCGCCGGGGAAATCGGTGCCGTCGGTGTCGGCCAGCGCTTGCGGGTCATAGCGCGCCAGGCAGCCTTCACCCACGGTGGGCGGGGCCGTGGCGGTGGGTTGGTTGCGCCGTTTGGCCATTGGTATGTTCCTCAAGCGTAGCGATAGGGCTGCCGGGCAGCCCCAAAGGCTTGCAGACAACCCAACGGTATCAGTCGAAGACCACCGTCTTGTTGCCATGCACAAGCACGCGGTCTTCGAGGTGATAACGCAAGCCACGTGCCAGCACCATCTTTTCCACATCACGGCCAAAGCGAACCATGTCTTCGATGCTGTCAGCGTGGCTCACGCGCACCACATCCTGCTCGATGATCGGGCCGGCATCCAGTTCTTCGGTGACGTAGTGGCACGTTGCACCGATCAGTTTCACCCCACGCAGCGCGGCCTGGTGGTAAGGCTTGGCCCCCACAAACGACGGCAGGAAGCTGTGGTGAATGTTGATGACCTTCTCCGCGTAGTCCCGGCACAGTTGCGGCGGCAGGATTTGCATGTAGCGGGCCAGCACCACGACATCGGCCGCGTGTTCTTCGACCAGGCGCGACACTTCGGCAAAGGCCGGGGCCTTGTCCTTGGGGTCGACCGGTACATGGAAGAACGGTATGCCGTGCCACTCGACCATGCTGCGCAGGTCGTCGTGGTTGGAAATGACACACGGGATCTCGCAGTCCAGTTCATCGGTATGCCAGCGGTGCAACAGGTCAGCCAGGCAATGCGACTCGCGGCTGGCCATCAGCACCACGCGCTTTTTCTGCGCCGAGTCGGTTATCCGCCAGGTCATGGAGAACTCTTCGGCAATCGGCGCAAACGCCTCACGGAAGGCTTCGATACCGAAGGGCAATGATTCGGCGCGGATTTCATGACGCATGAAGAACCAGCCGCTCTGCTCATCGGAGTGATGGCTGGCTTCGTTGATCCAGCCATTGTACAAGGCCAGGAAATTACTGACTTTCGCCACGATCCCTACACGGTCGGGGCAGGCGATCACCAGACGATAGGTGCGCATGAATGAGACTCCAGAACTTCGCAAAGGCGCTTATTCTAGCGGCACGCAAGGAAAAGCGCAGTATTGATTGCAGCGGCCGCAGCCACTGTAGCAACCACGCTGGCAATGTGGACACTATCTGACACAGTCGGCGAAATGGCACACGCTAATGTAAATTTTTGTTCACCGGAGAAATATTGTCACAGCTTAATCAACAGTTAATTGCCCAACATTATGTTTACTTGCGAGTATCGGCTGTCTATTATTGCCCCACACATTTCCGAACACGCATTAAGGAACACTCCATGTCCCTGATCAACGAGTACCGCGCCACCGAAGAAGCCATCAAAGAACTTCAGGCTCGCCTGGCCAACCTGTCGCAGGACGACAAGCTGAAGAAAGAGCTGGAGTTCGAAGGCAAACTGCGCAACCTGATGGGCGAGTACTCCAAGTCCCTGCGCGACGTGATTGCCCTGCTCGACCCAGAGTCGAAACTGAGCAAAGCACCGCGTGGCACCGTCAAGGCTGTTGCTACCAAGCGTGCCCGCAAGGTCAAGCAATACAAGAACCCGCACAACGGTGAAGTGATCGAAACCAAAGGCGGCAACCACAAGACCCTGAAAGAGTGGAAAGCCAAGTGGGGCGGCGACGTGGTCGAGAGCTGGGCTACCCTGCTGGACTGATTGTTCAGCCCGGGCCTTTGCTTATCGCAATCAAAAACGTCGGCACATTGCCGGCGTTTTTGTTTGTCTGCCTTCAGTCAATTGCAAACTGTTGTTGCAAGTTCCGGGCATGTACTTGCCATGCCTCCAGCACGCGCCGCCCGGCCTCGTCGGCGCGCTCCCAGGCTTGCAGGCGCGCCTGCTCGAAATCACCCAATGTGTTCGGCGCCCCCCACTGCGGCTGGCTAAGGCGCTGCTGGCAGAACGCATACCACCGCTGGCGCTCCTCGGGGGTCAAGGTGTCCGGAAAGTTGCGCGCCCGGTAACGGAACAACAGCTCAGGCAAGCGCGGGTCATCGAACAGCCACTGCCCCCGGCCCAATTGCGCCGGTTCCAGCGCACGAACTTGCTCGCATAGACGCCGGTCACGGTCACCAATAAAACCGTTATACAACTGCTGCTCCGGGTCCTCACTCGGCGCGAAATCGTCCTTGCCGTAAATGTGCTCCAGCTTGTCCTGCCATTGCGCCTGTTGATCGGCCAACTGTTCACCGCGCGATTGTAACAACGTCAAGTCGATGCCCAGCCGCTGTTGATCGGCAGGGCGTAATACCGACAGTGGCGCAAGTACCGGGCAGCGATTGATCTGTACCAGTTTAAGCGGCACCGGTAGTTCGCCCTCGGCCAAATCCTCGTGCCGGGTGTACAAGCGCTGACGCAATACTTCAGCACTTTCCCTGAGTAATGGCAGGGTTTCCTGATGCAGGTCGCAGACAATCAGTGCATTGCGATTGTGCGGGTGCCAGGCCAATGGCAAGACCACCCCCAGGTAATTACGCGCTGCTGAAAAACGCCCGGATACATGCACCAGCGGTTGTAGCAAGCGGATCTGTTCCATGACTTTATGCTTGCTGCGCAACTGGAACAGCCAGTCATACAACTTGGGCTGTTTTTGCCGGATCAGTCGCGCCAGGGCAATGGTTGCCCGCACGTCGGAAAGCGCTTCATGCGCATGCCCGTGATCAATGCCGTTGGCCTTGCTCAACAGCTCCAGACGCAGGCTGGTGCGCCCGTCCTGCTGCGGCCACTCGATGCCCTCCGGGCGCAGGGCGTAGGCCGTGCGCACGATGTCGATCAGGTCCCAGCGGCTGTTGCCGCCCTGCCATTCACGGGCATAGGGGTCGAAAAAATTCCGGTACAGGCTGTAGCGGGTCACTTCGTCATCGAAACGCAGGGTGTTGTAGCCCGCCCCACAGGTGCCTGGTTGGGCCAGCTGCGCATGCACGCGGGTCATGAATTCGGCTTCGCACAGGCCCTGCTCGGCCAGTAACTGCGGGGTGATGCCAGTCACCAGGCACGCAGCCGGGTGCGGCAGAATATCGTCGGCGGGGCGGCAGTAAAGGCTGATCGGCTCGTCGATCTCGTTGAGGTCGAAGTCGGTGCGCAGGCCGGCGACCTGCAGCGGCCGGTCACAGCGCGGGTTGATGCCGGTGGTTTCGTAGTCGTGCCAGAAAATGCTGGAGGTCACGGGGTCGTCCTGTCTTGCGAGGTCGACCCGATTCTAACGCGATTCCAGGGCCCCAAGGCTCAGGCAGAGGCGTTGGCCGGGCGGAAGCTGAAATAGTCGCGCAGCGAGCGCACGAAATCGTCGTACTCGCGCGGGGCCTGCAGCAGCATGAAGCCCGAATCGTAATGCCCAGGGGTCTGGTCCTCACTGCACCACAGGCAACTGGCGGTCAGGTTGACGAACTGGAACCCGCCGCCGGCCAGCGGCATGCGAAGTTGCAGTTCATAATCGGGCCCTACCAGCACGGGCAGTTGGCTGATGACCATCAGGCCGTCTTCCGAGGCGTTGCCGAGCAGGCCGATTTCCTGGTCGGTAAAGCGGTTGAACACCTTGAGGGCACAAGGGAGCTGATGGCGTTCGATGCGGCGTTTGTTGAACATGATGGCGAGTGTATTCCGTACCTGATGCCAGGAATACAAGGTACTGGCGGTTGTTGTAACAGCTGGGTTACAGATTAGCGCAGCACGCGCCGCGAATCCCGTGAAATAAACCACACCTTTGTATTAGCGCCAAGGTGCAGTAGTCGCCGGCCGGGCCACGGCCGCTTCGGTACCGCGCAAATGACCAAGCTTCTCCAGCGTCTGCAGGCGGGCCTGGGCGCGATAGGCGTACTCGTTGCGCGGGTATTGCTGGATCAGGTACTCGTAGGTCTGGGCGGCGTCCACGTACAACGCCTGGCGCTCCAGGCACTGGCCGCGCAGCAGCGACACTTCGGGGTGGATGAACGGGCGCGCGCGGCTGGTACGGTCTACTTGTGACAGCTCCAGCATCACCCGCGCGCAATCACCCCGGTCATAGGCGCGATAGGCATTGTTCAGGTGGTGGTCCATGGACCAGCGGGTACAGCCGACAGCACTGGCGGCGAGGGCGAAAACGATCAGGGCTCGCATGGCAATCTCCTTTGATAGCAAACCTATCGGCCGCTGTCGGGTTTTCTTCAGCGGCGCGCGACAAGCGCAAGGCCGCCACGAGCGGCATGAATGCCGCACGCGCTTTTCCTTGTAGCTTACTGCTTGTAGCTTGCAGCTGCCCTACCCTGGAAGTCACAGGTAGTGCAACGGAACAATGACTACAGCGAGATTCAGGAGTAGCCTTTCGCTGCGCTTCACTATAGGAGTCTGTGCATGAGCATCCGCCGTACCAAAATCGTCGCCACCCTTGGCCCCGCCAGCAACTCGCCGGAAGTGATCGAACAGCTGATCCTTACCGGTCTCGACGTGGCACGCCTGAACTTCTCCCACGGCACGCCGGACGAGCACAAGGCCCGCGCGCGCCTGATCCGCGACATCGCTGCCAAGAACGGCCGCCATGTTGCACTGCTGGGCGACCTGCAGGGTCCGAAGATCCGCATCGCGAAGTTCGCCAACAAGCGCATCGAACTGAAGATCGGTGACAAGTTCACCTTCTCCACCGCCCACCCGCTGACCGAAGGCAACCAGGATATCGTCGGCATCGACTACCCGGACCTGGTCAAGGACTGCGGTGTCGGTGACGAACTGCTGCTCGACGATGGCCGCGTGGTCATGCGCGTCGAAACCGCCACCGCCGATGCCCTGCACTGCGTGGTGATCATCGGTGGCCCGCTGTCGGACCACAAGGGCATCAACCGTAAAGGTGGCGGCCTGACCGCACCGGCCCTGACCGAAAAGGACAAGGCCGACATCAAGCTGGCTGCGGAAATGGACCTGGACTACCTGGCCGTGTCGTTCCCGCGGGACGCCAGCGACATGGAATACGCGCGCAAGCTGCGTGACGAGTCCGGTGGCAGCGCCTGGCTGGTGGCCAAGATCGAGCGCGCCGAAGCCGTCGCCGACGACGAGACCCTGGACAAGCTGATCCTCGCTTCCGACGCCGTCATGGTCGCCCGCGGTGACTTGGGCGTGGAAATCGGCGACGCCGAGCTGATCGCCATTCAGAAGAAGATCATCCAGCACGCTCGCCGCAACAACAAGGCAGTGATCGTGGCGACCCAGATGATGGAGTCGATGATCCAGAACCCGATGCCGACCCGTGCCGAAGTGTCCGACGTGGCCAACGCCGTGCTCGACAACACCGACGCGGTCATGCTGTCGGCGGAAAGTGCTGCCGGTTCGTACCCGATCGAAGCCGTACAGGCCATGGCCCGCATCTGCTCCGGTGCCGAGAAGCACCCGACCAGCCAGCGCTCCAGCCACCGCCTGCACACCACCTTCGAGCGCTGCGACGAAAGCATCGCCCTGGCGGCGATGTACACGGCCAACCACTTCCCGGGCGTGAAGGCGATCATCGCCTTGACTGAAAGCGGCTACACCCCGCTGATCATGTCGCGCCTGCGCTCGCACGTGCCGATCTTCGCGCTCTCGCCGCACCGCGCGACCCAGGCACGGGCCAACATGTTCCGTGGCGTCTACCCGATTGCCTTCGACCCCGCTTCGCTGCCGGCCGACAAAGTCAGCCAGGCAGCTGTCGACGAACTGCTCAAGCGCGGCTTGGTAGAACAAGGCGACTGGGTGATCCTGACCAAAGGTGACAGCTACCACACCATCGGTGGCACCAATGGCATGAAGATCCTGCATGTGGGTGATCCGCTGGTCGGCTGAGCCTGCCTCAGAGGGGGCCGCTCTGCGGCCCTTCGCGGGCGTGCCCGCTCCTACAGGTACAGTGCCAGCCTCAGGCCTGTCGTTACCCCTGTGGGAGCGGGCGAGCCCGCGAATAGGCCGGCACAGTCAACCGCGAAGGCGGGCGCAACACTAGGGGTTCAGCCAGACAGTGCCCGGCGCTGTTGCGCGCCACGTGCAGCACCCGGATATAGGTCGCCCTGCCTGAAAGGGGGCCGCTCTGCGGCCCTTCGCGGGCAGGCCCGCTCCTACAGGTACAGCGCCAGCCTCAGGCCTGTCGTTACCCCTGTGGGAGCGGGCGAGCCCGCGAATAGGCCGGCACAGCCAACCCGACTACCTCAGGCATGTTCAACGAAGACGTCAGTAAATACTTGCCCCCGCGGCACGCCGGCAATGAACAGCCGCCGCGCAAACCGGTCCACACTCCCCGCTGCCCCACACACCAGCGCCACCGTCTGCCGCGAAGGCGGGCGCAACCGCGCCAGCGCTTCATCCATCTGCTCTTCCAGGACCAGCTCGACCTGCACGCCTTGCAGCTGCATCAGGGGTTCAGCCAGATAGTGCCCGGCGCTGTTGCGCGCCACGTGCAGCACCCGAATCTCGCCGCGATGCCCCTGCCGCACAGCCTCACGCAAGATCCCCCACAACGGCGCAAGCCCGGTTCCGGCCGCCAGCAGCCAGAGCGGCCGATCCTGCCAATCCAGGTCGTAGTGCAACGCACCGCCCCTGAATTCGCCCAGGCGAAGCACATCTGCTACCTGCAAACCACGCGCCTTGTCGCAAAAGGCGCCGGGGCGCCGGCAATCGATGTGAAACTCCAGGAAGTCATCTTCCCCCGGCAGGCTGGCCAGTGAATAAGGCCGCGCTACCGAACCATTCCACAGCACCACATGCTGCCCCGCCTGGTAACGCACCGCCCGCTCGGGCCGTAGCCGTACACGCAACACGTCACCGTACCAGTCCAGCGCACAGACGTGCGCCGGCACACCATCGCGCTGCGGGTCGAACAACGCAACCTGCAAGTCCTCGATCACCCTGCACTGGCAAGCCAGGCGCCAGCCCAGGGCGTGCTGGTCCAGGGCCAGGGCCTCAGGCATGGCGTCCAGCGGCTGCCCGCACTGGCAGTGCACCAGGCAGGCGTGGCAGCTTCCGGCGCGGCAGCTGTAGGGCACGTTGAGCCCGGCCTCGTTCAGGGCATCGAGCAGGTTGCTGCCGGTCGGCACCGCCCAGCGGTGCTCGCCTACGCAAAGTTCGGGCATCTTCAGGTATCTCTTCCCGCTTCAGGTTGTGGGGGGGCGCTCTGCGCGCCCGTCGATAGTAAGGCCAACCACAGGCGTCAGCAGCAAAAAGGATGCCCAGCCCCAACCGACCAAGGTCCAGACCACTCGCAGGTGTGCCACGCGGTGAGGCACGCTATACTGCCGCGCCCTTTTGCGTCGGCCATGCTGCCGGCGCGCCTTTGCAAGGCGTCTCGACATGCTGGTCGGCACCGTCGAGCGTCTCTATGAATGTTCCCGTCTTTAAGAGGAGCGCGCTGCATGACCGTGATCAAGCAAGACGACCTGATTCAGAGCGTCGCCGACGCCCTGCAATTCATCTCGTACTACCACCCCGTCGATTTCATCCAGGCCATGCACGAGGCCTATCTGCGCGAAGAGTCGCCTGCTGCCCGCGACTCCATCGCCCAGATCCTGATCAACTCGCGCATGTGCGCCACCGGCCACCGCCCGATCTGCCAGGACACCGGTATCGTCACCGTGTTCGTGCGCGTGGGTATGGATGTGCGCTGGGACGGTGCCACCTTGAGCGTCGACGACATGATCAACGAAGGTGTGCGTCGCGCCTACAACCTGCCTGAAAACGTCCTGCGTGCCTCGATCCTGGCCGACCCGGCCGGTGCCCGCAAGAACACCAAGGACAACACCCCAGCCGTTATCCACTATTCCATCGTGCCTGGCGACAAGGTCGAGGTCGATGTCGCCGCCAAGGGCGGCGGCTCGGAGAACAAGTCGAAGATGGCCATGCTCAACCCGTCCGACTCGATCGTCGACTGGGTGCTCAAGACCGTACCGACCATGGGTGCTGGCTGGTGCCCGCCTGGCATGCTCGGCATCGGCATTGGCGGTACCGCCGAGAAGGCCGCGGTCATGGCCAAGGAAGTGTTGATGGAGTCCATCGACATTCATGAGCTCAAAGCCCGTGGCCCACAAAACCGCCTGGAAGAAATCCGCCTGGAGCTGTTCGAGAAGGTCAACCAACTGGGCATCGGTGCCCAGGGCCTGGGTGGCCTGACCACCGTGCTCGACGTGAAGATCATGGACTACCCGACCCACGCCGCTTCGCTGCCGGTGTGCATGATCCCCAACTGCGCCGCCACCCGCCACGCGCACTTCGTGCTCGATGGCTCCGGCCCGGCCGAGCTGGAAGCGCCATCGCTGGACGCCTACCCGGAAATCGTCTGGGAAGCCGGCCCAAGCGCACGTCGCGTCAACCTCGACGATATCACCCCGGAAGAAGTCGCCAGCTGGAAGCCGGGCGAAACCATCCTGCTCAACGGCAAGATGCTGACCGGCCGCGACGCCGCGCACAAGCGCATGGTGGAAATGCTCAACCGTGGCGAAGCGCTGCCAGTGGACCTCAAAGGCCGCTTCATCTACTACGTTGGCCCGGTCGACCCGGTCGGTGACGAAGTGGTTGGCCCTGCCGGCCCGACCACTGCCACCCGCATGGACAAGTTCACCCGCCAGATCCTCGAGCAGACGGGCCTGCTGGGCATGATCGGCAAGTCCGAACGTGGCCCGACCGCGATCGAAGCGATCAAGGACAACAAGGCCGTATACCTGATGGCCGTGGGCGGCGCTGCCTACCTGGTAGCCCAGGCTATCCGCAAGTCCAAGGTACTGGCCTTCGCCGAACTGGGCATGGAAGCGATCTACGAGTTCGAGGTCAAGGACATGCCAGTCACCGTTGCCGTAGACAGCAACGGTGAGTCGGTGCATATCACTGGCCCGGCCCTGTGGCAGAGCAAGATTGCCCAGAGCCTGGCAGTCGAAGTCAAGTAAACCTGATGTAACAGCGGCGCCTGCTTCGCGGGTGAACCCGCTCCTACAGGGACCTCATGTCCCCGGTGGGAGCGGGTTCACCCGCGAAGCAGGCGCCTCTGCTTTCAACGCACTCTGTCAAACTGCTCTGGCCAGTCCCTGCGGGTAAACACCTGCCCTTCCCGCCGCACTCGCCGTACTTCCTCAAGGTCCACGTCACACACCAGCCACTGGCTTCTGCCCGGGTCAAGCGCTGCGCTCAAGGCAACCACACCGTCCCCCGGCATGCCATGGTCCGGCGGTACGAACAACCCTGCCCGGCCAATATTCTCATCCAGCGCCGGCGACCAGGCCGCCAGCCCTACCGTCGGGCTTTGCAACACCGCTATCTGGTTCTCCAGCGCCCGTGCCTGGGTACCGATGCGCACCCGGTGATAGCCCGCCTCGGTGTCGGTGCAGCTCGGTGCCAGGATCAGGTCGGCACCCAACTCGGCCAACTGCCGGGCCAGCATCGGGAACTCATTGTCGTAGCAGATCAGAATGCCCACACGCCCCAGTGCAGTATCGAACACCCGCAGCCCCTGGCCGGCGCTGATGCCCCACTGCTCTCGCTCGAAGCGGGTCATCATCAGTTTGTCCTGGTAGCCCAGCGGCCCCTCGGGACCGAACAGCCAGGCACGGTTGCGGTAGGCACCGTCATTGTCCAGCACCGGCACGCTCCCCGGCTGCAGGTAGATGCCCCAGCGCCTGGCCATGCTTTCACACAAGGCTGCCCAGGCGCCGAGCAGCGGTTGGATCCCGGCAATCGAACCCAGCAGGTCGCCCCGCTGTTCACCTCTCAACTGGCCGCTGAGTACCAGCCCGGCATACTCGGGCAGCAACAGCAAACGGGCGCCCGCCGCCACCGCTTCGGCGCACAGGCCCTGCAGGTGGTCGGCGTAGGCGTCCCAGGTTTCATGCAGTTCGATGGCGTACTGGCAGGCCGCCAGGCGGATCATACCGGCAGTTCCTTCAGCCAGAACGACATCAGCTTGTCGGAGCTTTCCTGCTCGTCCAGGTCACGCCAGGCATAGCGGGTGCGCAGCGACGGGTCGTGCAGGAAACCGCGGTTACGCCAGAAACCATGCAACGGCTTGTAGTCTGCAGGCCGGCGCGGGTGTACACCGGGCCGCTCGACCGCACAGAACGCGCAGTAGTCGAACTCGGCCAGTTTGTGGGCATAAGACTCGCGTTCGATGAAGAAACGCACGCCCAAACCTTGGCCGCGGTACTCCGGCAACACCAGCGACTCACCAAAGTAATAAACGCTGGCCGGGTCCCGCCCCTGGGCCAGGAACGGCTGCTGGAACTCCGGGGCCACGTCCACCAGCGGCAGGCCGGTAGATGCACCCACCACCTGGCCTTGGTCCAGCGCCAGCACCACCAGGCTGCGCCCGGAACGGGCATAGTTGGCCAGGTAGTCGGCTTCGTACTCCGGGGTGCCGTCGTACAGGTAGGGGAACTCGCGGAATACGGTAAGGCGCAAGCGAGCGAGGTCATCGATATAGGGCGCGATAGCGGCGCCGTGCAACAGGCGTATTTCCATGCTTGGCGGTCGTTTTGTCGATGTGGATGACGCGCTCGGCTAAGCCGGGCTTGAGGGGGAACCGTATCATCCGGGGCAACGACCCGCCTTTTCCCTACACGACAGGTATTGTTCCATGACCGCTACCGAACTGGTAAATGCGTACTACGCCGCCTTCAACGCCGGCGACATGCCGGGTTTTCTGGCACTGCTCAGCGAAGACGTGATCCACGACATCAACCAGGGCGAGCGGCAGATGGGCAAGGCCAGGTTTGCAGCGTTCATGGACAAGATGAACCGCTGCTACCGCGAGCGCCTGGCCGACATCGTGGTCATGCAGAACGCCGACGGCAGCCGTGCGGCGGCGGAGTTCACCGTGCATGGCCAGTACCTGGCCAATGACGATGGGTTGCCGCCGGCGAACGGGCAGACCTACGTGCTGCCGGCCGGGGCCTTCTTCTACATCCATTGCGGCAAGATTGCCCGCGTGACCAACTACTACAACCTCAATGACTGGGTTGAACAGGTAGGTTGAGCCCGTACGGGCCTGTTCGCGGGTTCACCTGCGAACACGCCTGTCAGGCGATGCGGGTGCCCAGCACCTTGAGGAAGGCCGCCAGCCACGCCGGGTGCGCCGGCCAGGCCGGGGCGGTTACCAGGTTGCCATCCACATGGGCCTGGTCCACGGCGATGTCGATGAACGTCCCACCCGCCAGCCGCACCTCCGGCGCACACGCCGGGTAGGCGCTGCATTCGCGCCCTTCCAGCACCCCGGCCGCTGCCAGCAACTGCGCACCATGGCACACTGCTGCAATCGGCTTGCCGGCCTGGTCGAACGCCCGCACCAGCTCCAGCACCTTCTCGTCCAGGCGCAGGTACTCCGGCGCCCGGCCACCCGGGATCAGCAGCGCGTCGTAGCGCTCGGGCCGCACCCGCACGAAATCGAAGTTCAGGGCAAAGTTGTGCCCGGGTTTTTCGCTGTAGGTCTGCTCACCCTCGAAATCATGAATCGCGGTACGCACCGTCTGCCCCGCCAGCTTCTCCGGGCACACCGCGTGCACCGTGTGGCCGACCATGCTCAGTGCCTGGAACGGCACCATTGCTTCGTAATCCTCGACGTAATCGCCGACCAGCATCAGAATTTTTTTCGCCGTCATCGCACACACTCCTTCGCTCGCCCGTGAACAGTCATTGCACGATAGCCGCTATCAGTCGCGGCGGTCGAGCAGGTTCACCACCAGCCGGTCGAGCCAGCCCCAGATGCGCTGCTTGACCCGCCGCCACAGCGGCCGGGCGTGCCAATGGGCCAGGTCGACTTCCTCGCTCAGGGCAAAATCGCGCTCGAAGCTGGCGACCACGGCCGCCGTCAGCGGTGGGTCCAGTGCCTCGATGTTGGCTTCCAGGTTGAAGCGCAGGTTCCAATGGTCGAAATTGCAGGAGCCAACGCTGACCCAGTCGTCCACCACGGCCATCTTCAGGTGCAGGAAGCACGGCTGGTACTCGAAAATGCGTACACCAGCGCGCAGCAGGCGCGGGTAGTAGCGGTGCCCGGCATAACGGACCGAGGGGTGGTCGGTGCGCGGCCCGGTCAGCAGCAGCCGCACGTCCAGGCCCTTGCTGGCGGCCCGGCGCAAGGAACGGCGTACACTCCAGGTTGGCAAGAAGTAGGGCGTGGCCAGCCATACCCGTTGCTTGCCGCTGTTCAGGGCGCGCACCAGCGCGTGCAGGATATCCTGGTGCTGACGGGCGTCGGCGTAGGCCACCCGGCCCATGCCCTGCCCCTGCGCCGGCACCTTGGGCAGGCGCGGCAAACCAAAGCCCTCGGCGGGGCGCCATGCGGTGCGGCGGTTGTTGGCATGCCACTGGCGGTCGAACAGCAATTGCCAGTCGGCCACCACCGGGCCTTGCATCTGCACCATCACCTCGTGCCAGTCACTGCGCGCCTGGCCGGGTGTCCAGAACTCATCGGTTACGCCCGTGCCGCCGACCACGGCCCAGCGCTCGTCCACCAACAGCAGTTTGCGGTGGTCGCGGTACAAGTTGCGCAGGCCACGCTTCCAGCGCAGGCGGTTGTACCAGCGCAGGTCCACGCCCGCCGCCAGCAAGCGCTGGCGTAGCTTGCTGTTGAAGGCCAGCGAACCGTAGTCGTCGAACAGGCAGCGCACTCGCACTCCCCGCCGGGCCGTGTGCTCCAGCGCTTCGACCACCGCCTCGGCACAGGCCCCTGCCTCGACCAGGTAGAGCTCCAGATCTACCTGCAACTCGGCGCGCTCGATCGCCCCAAGCATGCGCGGAAAGAACTCGGGGCCGTCGATCAGCAGTTCGAACTGGTTACCCTCCCGCCAGGGAAATACCGGCCCCGGCATGTCAGCGCGCGGTGAAAATCAGCACCGCATTGACCGGCACCGACGGGTTGATGGATTTGAGCTTGGCAAACTTGCGCAGGTTTTCCAGCCCCGGCAGCAGGCCAAAGTCCTCGGCACGCAGCAGCAGTGGCTCTAGGGTGACCACCTGGAACCGTCGCGCATCCAGGCGGGTTGCCAGCAACAAGGCGTTGTAGCGGTGCGACTGCCCGTGCAAGGTGACCGTCAGCGGCAGGCGCAGCTCGATCTGGGCACCATCGGCCAGGTCATTGATCGGACGCAGGTCGATTTGCGCCTTCACCGTGGCCTCGGCAAAGCGGCCGACCTCGAACAGCTGGTCACGCATCTGCTCATCACGCAGGGGGATGCCACTGCTGACCGAATCCATCTCGATGCGCAAGCCCGCCACGCCCTTGTTGTCGACCGAACCATGCAGCACCAGGAAGCGATGCACTTCGGCGGTATCGCCGTTCTTGCCGGTAATGAACGACAAGCGCGAAGACTCGCCATCGAGGTGCCAGTTGGCATGGGCGGGCAGGCAAACAGCCAGCAACAGGGCGAAGAGCGCGGAGGGCAACTTGAACATGACAAATCTCAGAAAACCAAGCCGCCAACCTTACCCGCCCGCTTTAGCGGCAGCAAGCGGCGTGCCCTGCTGGGGCTTGCGCACTCATGCAGAGCCCACAGCAGCCCAGGCCTTGTACAGCCGTTTCTCCCGCGCCGCCGCAGCCAGCGCCATCACCCCCTGATCCCGCTGCCACAGTCGGCCCAATGCGCCGGCCCCGCCGCCAACGCCGCGTCTACCTGCGGCCGCAGGGCCTGGAATGGCACGTACAAGCCCCGGGGTTGTCACGCAAGCATCACCAAAGCTTCACCGGGGTGACACCGCGTCTGCCTAGGCTGACTTTGCACAACAAAGCCGACCGGCCGCAACCCTTCATGGCTGGCTTATGGAGACTCGCAATGACTCGGATCGCTCACGCTGGCGACAACAGCACTGAACGCCGTCTGCAAGCCGAACGCCTGGTTGGCGCCAAGGCGCTGCAAGAAGCCCAAGCCTTGCGTTACCAAGTGTTCAGCGCAGAATTCAAGGCCAAACTCAAAGGTGCCGAGCACGGCCTGGACATGGACGACTACGACGTGCACTGCCGCCACATTGGTGTACGCGACCTGAGTACCGGCAAGCTGGTGGCCACTACCCGGCTGCTTGACCACCAGGCCGCCAGCAGCCTGGGGCGGTTCTACAGCGAAGAAGAATTCCGCCTGCACGGCCTGTTGCAGCTGCAAGGGCCGATCCTTGAACTGGGGCGTACCTGCGTAGCCCCCGCCTACCGCAATGGCGGCACCATTGCCGTGCTCTGGGGCGAGCTGGCCGAGGTCCTCAATGAAGGCCGCTACCGTTACCTGATGGGCTGCGCCAGCATCCCCATGCAGGACGGTGGCGTACAGGCCCAGGCCGTGATGCAGCGCCTGCGCGAGCGCTACCTGTGCACCGAACACCTGCGCGCCGAACCGAAGAAGCCGCTGCCGAACCTGGCGCTGCCCAACAACGTCATCGCCGAACTGCCACCGCTGCTCAAAGCCTATATGCGCCTGGGTGCAAAGATCTGCGGCGAGCCGTGCTGGGACGAAGACTTCCAGGTCGCCGACGTGTTCATCCTGCTCAAGCGCGACGACCTGTGCCCGCGCTACGCCCGCCACTTCAAGGCGGCAGTCTGATGCCCAGGCTGCGGGTGCTGGCCCGCGTCTGCAGGCTGCTGCTGGTCGTGCTGCTCGGCGTGCTTATGGCCAGCGTGATCGCCGTGGGGCAGCGGCTGGGCCTGAAGGCCTCGCTCGAACGGCGCCAGCGCTGGACCTGCCTGTTCATGAAACGCCTGGTCGCAGCCCTGCCCTTCGACGTGCAGGTGCGCGGGGCGCTGCCGCAGCGGCCGATGTTGTGGGTCAGCAACCATGTGTCATGGACCGACATCCCCCTGCTGGGCATGCTGATGCCCCTGTCATTCCTGTCCAAGGCCGAAGTGCGCCAGTGGCCGCTGGCCGGCTGGCTGGCGGACCAGGCCGGCACGCTGTTCATTCGTCGTGGGGGCGGCGACAGCGAACGGCTGCGCGAGCAGATTGCCAGGCAACTGGGCCTGGCCCGACCGCTGCTGATCTTTCCTGAAGGCACCACCACCAGCGGTCACGCCTTGCGCACTTTCCATGGCCGCCTGCTGGCAGCGGCCATCGACCGTGGCGTAGCGGTGCAGCCAGTGGCTGTGCAGTACCTGCGTGACGGCCAGATCGACCCGGTTGCGCCCTTTGTTGGTGACGATGACCTGGTGGCGCACCTGCTGCGCCTGTTCGCCCAGCCACGTGCGCAGGTGTGCATTCACCTGTTGCCGCCGATCGGGACTGTGGGCAAGGAACGTGCGCTGCTGGCAATGCAGGCACAGCAGGCGATTCACCTGGCGTTGTATGGGTTCGAAAACGTCGAGGCGGCGCCACGGCGGCAGGCGCGGGCTGCCTGATCTCTATCTCATGTTGCGGCCCTATCGCCGGCATGCCGGCTTTAAAGGTACTGCGTTGGCCTGCAAACCTGCAGTGAACTTGTGGGAGCTGGCTTGCCGGCGATAGGGCCACCACAGGCAACCAACATCAGTTGCCTGACACACGCCCCGCCGCTGCAAACGCCTGCAATTGCGGGTAGAACGCGCGGAAGTCCGCCAGCAGCGGCTCGTACAGCCGCTCCAGCTCCACCATCACCCCCGCCATCGCGTCTGGCCGCGACAGCCGCCGGCCGATACCGTTGAACACCTGTTCCAGCGTGGCGAAGTCGCCATAAGCGCCCAACCAGTCATCGGCAGCCATGAACGGCGCAATGCGCGCCAGCCGCCCCGGCAGCTCAGGCTCCGCCAGCAATACCCGATAAAACGCGCCCGTGAACTGCGCCAAGGGCTGCTCGGCATAGTCGTGCCAATGCCGCGCCAGGCAGTGGTCGAAAAACACGTCCAGCACGATGCCGGCGAAGCGCCGCCGCTCACGCGGGAACCGCGCCAGCGCCGCCAGTACCAATGGGTGCCGGTCGGTATAGCTGTCGATATGCCGGTGCAACCGGATAGCCGCCTCCAAGGCAGGCGGGAAGCGCCCGTCCAGCGAGCCTTTGACGAAATCGCCGTACAGGCTGCCCAGCAGTTGTTGCGGGGCCGGCCCGCCCAGGTGCAAATGTGCAAGGTAGTTCATGAGCGCAGTCTACCACCGCGGCGCCCAATATCGTTATAACGCGATATAGCGATTTTAACTCAGCTAAGCACCACTGGATATTTGGATATCGGCATTCAGCGATTTATATTTCGCCCTATCGCGATATACCGCTACAACGAGCCTCACGCCATGCCACTCGATCTCGACGAAATCATAAAAGCGCTGGCCCACCCGGTCAGGCGAGAAATTCTCAGCTGGCTGAAAGACCCGGCAAACCAGTTCCCGGACCAGTACCACAGCACCGAAAACGGTGTGTGTGCCGGGCAGATCGACCAACGCTGCGGCCTTTCGCAGTCGACCGTCTCCGCCCACCTGGCCACCTTGCAGCGTGCCGGGCTGATCAGCAGCCAGAAGATCGGCCAATGGCATTTCTTCAAACGCAACGAAGCCACCATCCAGGCGTTCCTGGAACAACTGCGCCAAGCGCTTTGACCAGCAGGTAACCGACATGACCACGCTTTTCGATCCGATCACCCTGGGCGACCTGCAGTTGCCCAACCGCATCATCATGGCCCCACTCACCCGCTGCCGTGCAGACGAGGGCCGCGTGCCCAATGCCTTGATGGCCGAGTACTACGTCCAACGCGCCAGCGCCGGGCTGATTCTCAGCGAGGCAACCTCGGTCACCGCCATGGGCGTCGGCTACCCTGATACGCCCGGTATCTGGAACGATGAGCAAGTCCGCGGCTGGACCAATGTCACCAAGGCCGTGCATGGCGCTGGCGGGCGCATATTCCTGCAGCTGTGGCACGTGGGGCGTATCTCGCACCCCAGCTACCTGAACGGCGAACTGCCGGTGGCCCCCAGCGCGATCCAGGCCAAGGGGCATGTCAGCCTGGTACGCCCGCTGAGTGACTACCCCACCCCGCGCGCACTGGAAACCGAAGAAATCAGCGACATCGTCGAGGCCTACCGCAGCGGTGCAGAAAACGCCAAGGCCGCCGGCTTCGATGGTGTGGAAATTCACGGCGCCAATGGCTACCTGCTCGACCAGTTCCTGCAAAGCAGTACCAATCAGCGCACCGACCGCTACGGCGGCTCGCTGGAAAACCGCGCACGCCTGCTGCTGGAAGTGACCGATGCCGCCATCGAGGTGTGGGGGGCCAACCGGGTCGGCGTGCACCTGGCACCACGTGCCGACGCCCACGACATGGGTGACGCCGACCGTGCCGAGACGTTCACGTACGTTGCCCGCGAACTGGGCAAACGCGGCATCGCTTTCATCTGCTCGCGGGAGCGTGAAGCCGACGACAGCATCGGGCCGTTGATCAAGGCGGCGTTTGGTGGGCCATACATCGTCAACGAGCGTTTCGACAAGGCAAGTGCCAATTCAGCCCTGGCCGATGGCAAGGCCGATGCGGTGGCGTTCGGGGTGCCGTTCATTGCCAACCCGGACCTGCCGGCACGCCTGGCAGCGGATGCACCGTTGAACGAGGCGCACCCCGAAACGTTCTATAGCAAGGGGCCGGTGGGGTATATCGATTACCCGCGCCTGTAACCCAGCGAACCCGCTGCTACCGTGCACCTGTAGCAGCGGGTTCAGGCCATTTCAGGGCCGAGCGTTGATTTGCTGCTGCAGGTTCTGGATCTGGCTCTGTAGGGTGTTGAGGTTGCGCGTGGTCTGCCCGCGGAACGCATCGAACTCCTGTACCGATGCGCCACTTGAGCCCGACGAGCCGCGGTTTTCCATTTGCGTCTTGAGCACCAGCACGTCCTGCTCCAGGCTTTCGATCGCCGCACTCGGGTTGCCCTGCTTCTTCAGCGCAGCCACCTCTTCGCTCAGGTTTTTGAGCTGCCCATCAAGCTTGCCACCGTCTACCTGGCCCGACTTCAACGCCGCCAGCTCGGCATTCACCGCCTTCAACTGCGCCTGCAGCTGGCCCTGCAATTCGGTCACGGCTTTCTGCTGCTCACGGGTATCGGCCAGCACCTGCTCCAGGCGCTTGCCCAGGTCGCCGGCCTGGCCAGCCACGCCTTGCTGCTGCTTGCTCTGCTCGGCCAGGCTGGCCTGCAACTGGCGGATCTGCAGCTTGAGCGCCTCGCTGCCGGTGTTGACCGACGATTCGCTGGCAGCGACCTTGCCACTGATTGCCTGCAAGCGCCCCGCTGCATCCTCGCTGATGCGGGCAAAGCTTTCCTGGGTGGCCACCAGTTGCTGCTCCATCAGCGAGATCTGCTGGAAGCTCCACCAGCCCAGCCCGGCCAGGGCTATGAACGAGGCCCCCAGCAGCACCCACAAAGGCCCGGTGCTGGCCGGCCTGGCCGCCTTCTGGCGGCTACGGGCCACGTGCGCCGGCAACAGTTCGTTATCATCAGGGGTGCCGGCCCGCAGGGTTGGCACATCATCGAAATCGTCGTGAGCATCGTTGCGCATGGGTGAGTTCAACCGCGGTAATAGCAAAGAAACAGGAGTATAAACCGCTCGCGCGGCGCACTGCTGACCCTAATCGGCGCGCCGCGTTCACTGCCCCGGGGGCTGATGTTTCCACCAGGCGCAGAATTCATCCAGCGCCGTCCACAGGCTGATCTTCGGCTGATAGTCCAGGTACTGCCTGGCGCGGCTGATGTCGAGGGTGAAATCACGGCTCATAACCTGCATTCCCAACCGCGACAAGGTCGGTTGCGGGCGCCCCGGCCATAGCATGCAGGCGGCTTCGTTGAGCGCAGCCAGGCTGTAGGCCAGGCCGTAGGAACGGTAGCGGGTCACCTGCGGCAACTGCATCTGGCGCATCACGTAGTTGACCACGTCCCACAACGGCAGCGGCTGGCCGTTGCTGATGTTGTAGGCCTGGCCCAATGCCCGGTCATCGGCGAACAGGGCGCTGAGCAGTGCCTCGTTGAGGTTGTGCACACTGGTGAAATCAACCTTGTTCAGGCCATTGCCGATGATCGCGACCCGGCCCTTGCGCTGCATCTGCATCAGCCGCGGGAAGATGCTGGCATCGCCGGCCCCGGTGACGAAGCGGGGGCGCAGTGCCAACACCTCGAGGCCAAACTCCTGCGCACCGAACACTTTCTGCTCGGCCAGGTACTTGGTTTTCCCATAATGGTCATGGAACCGGCGCGGCAGCTGGTCTTCCCGGATGTCGAGGCGCGAGCGGCCGTTGAAGTACATGGACGGCGACGACAGGTGTACCAGGCGCCGCACGTGCTCCTTGAGGCACCCTTCGACCACGTTCTCGGTGACCACCACGTTGGCTTGGTGGAAATCCTGATAACGCCCCCAGTGCCCCACCGCGCCGGCACAGTGCACCACCGCTTCGACGCCCTGGCAAAGGCGCCGGGCCAGCTCGGCATCGTTCAGGTCGCCGGGGATGAACTGGGCACCGCGCTTGACCAGGTGCTCCACCCCCTCCGCACGGCGGCCGCTGACCCGCACGTCCAGGCCCTGCTCCAGGGCGAAACGCGCAAAGCGCCCGCCAATGAAGCCACTCGCGCCGGTGACCAGAATTCGCATGTAACACTCCGTCTTGCCAGATTTCAGATGCAACTGACGCCAGCCGCGGCTACAACGGCACCAGCCATTGCCCTGCCGTATGCCGCAGATGCTCGGTCAGTTGCGCGAGCAATTGCCCGCCATTGCGCCAATGATGCCAGTACAGCGGCACGTCGATGGGGGTATCGCTGCAAATTTCCACCAACTGCCCACCGGCCAGTTGCTCGCGGGCCTGCAATTCGGGCACCAGCCCCCAGCCCAGGCCCGCCTCGGTCATGCGCAGGAAGCCTTCGGATGACGGGCACAGGTGGTGCAGGAAACCGTCCTCCATGCCCAGCGACGCCAGGTAGCGGTGCTGCAGGAAGTCGTCCGGGCCGTACACGATGGCCGGGGTGCGGGCCAGGCGGCTGGCGACAAAGCCCTGGGGAAAATGGCGCGCCATGAACCCGGGGCTGGCCAACGCCCGATAACGCATTGCCCCCAACGGTAGGCTGCGTGCCCCGGCCACAGGCCGTTCACTGCCACACAGGCAGGCCGCCACCTCACCCGCACGCATGCGCTTCAGGCCCACTTCCTGGTCTTCCACCACCAGGTCGGTCAGCACGTTCTGCTGCGCACAGAAGTTGCCCACCGCGCCAGCCCACCAAGTGGCCAGGCTGTCGGCGTTGAGGGCGATGCGCAGGCGCTCTGGCATGCCTTCTTCGTCCAGCGCCGGCACCTGGCGCTGCAGGTCACGTTCAAGCAGGCGTACCTGCTGCACATGGTTGAGCAACTGGCGGCCGACCTCTGTAGGGCTGGGCGGGGTAGCGCGCACCAGCACGGGCTGGCCGACCCGCGCCTCGAGCAGTTTGATGCGCTGGGAAATGGCCGATTGCGACAGGCCCAGCACTTGCGCGGCACGCTCGAAACCACCCTGTTCGATCACGGCCGCCAGGGCGGCAAGCAGCTTGTAGTCGAACATCGATTTTCCTAATGAGGGATCAGCTTTATTTGTTTTTCTTATACCGCCCCAACCCACACAATGGCCAGCATCATTTATGACCTTTTCGGAGAGCCTCGCCATGTGGCAAAGCTATCTCAACGGCATGCTGGTGGCCTTCGGCCTGATCATGGCCATCGGCGCTCAGAACGCCTTCGTACTTGCTCAAAGCCTGCGCCGCGAGCACCACCTGCCGGTGGCAGCACTGTGCATCGTCTGCGATGCCATCCTGGTGGCGGCCGGTGTGTTTGGCCTGGCCACCGTACTGGCGCACAACCCGACCTTGCTGGCGATCGCCCGCTGGGGCGGGGCGGTGTTCCTCATCTGGTACGGGGCCAAGGCTTTGCGCAGTGCCTGTTCGACACAAAGCCTGCAGCACCAGCAAGGCCAAGGCACACGTTCACGTCGTGCGGTACTGCTCAGTGCCTTGGCGGTGACGTTGCTGAACCCGCACGTGTACCTCGACACGGTGTTGCTGATCGGCTCGCTGGGCGCCCAGCAGACCGAGCCCGGGGCTTATGTGGCCGGGGCCGCCAGCGCTTCACTGCTGTGGTTCTCGACCCTGGCGCTCGGCGCGGCCTGGCTGGCTCCGTGGCTGGCGCGGCCGGCAACCTGGCGCATGCTCGACCTGATGGTGGCGGTCATGATGTTTGCGGTGGCGGCGCAGTTGATCTTCAACTGATCCCAAGGGCCCTGGCACGCATAGCCCGAGACCACCGGTCGGCATGGCTCGACCGCCCCGGAACCTCTATTCCCTATGTTTGTTGCGTGGTTATGCGCCGGACCCGGTGCTATGATCCAGCCCTTGCGTCGCAAAGAGTAAAAACTCGCCGACGCTGATCGGGCCGCCCGTGATCGGCCTTGCGCAAACCGCAAACAGACCTGAATCAGGAGATCCACCATGGCTTTTGAATTGCCGCCGCTGCCGTACGCCCACGATGCCCTGCAGCCGCACATCTCCAAGGAAACCCTGGAGTATCACCACGACAAGCACCACAACACCTATGTCGTGAACCTGAACAACCTGGTCCCAGGCACCGAATTCGAAGGCAAGTCCCTCGAAGAAATCGTCAAGGCCTCTTCGGGCGGCATCTTCAACAACGCCGCTCAAGTCTGGAACCACACCTTCTACTGGAACTGCCTGTCGCCAAACGGCGGCGGCCAGCCAACCGGCGCCCTGGCCGATGCCATCAACGCGGCCTTCGGTTCCTTCGACAAGTTCAAGGAAGAGTTCACCAAGACTTCGGTCGGCACCTTCGGTTCCGGCTGGGGCTGGCTGGTGAAGAAAGCCGACGGCTCCCTGGCCCTGGCCAGCACCATTGGCGCCGGCTGCCCGCTGACCAGCGGCGACACCCCGCTGCTGACCTGCGACGTCTGGGAACACGCCTACTACATCGACTACCGCAACCTGCGTCCGAAGTACGTCGAGGCGTTCTGGAACCTGGTCAACTGGGCCTTCGTTGCCGAGCAGTTCGAAGGCAAGACCTTCAAGGCCTGAGTCACCAAGCCTTGAACAGAAAACCCGGCCATGTGCCGGGTTTTTTTGTGCCTGCCAGGGGCCGCCGCGCCGGTACACCGAGCCGCACGGTTTTGCTTGCTCAGGCGGCAGAGCGCGCTAACATCAAATCTTTGGAAGATTGAGACAGCGCACTCAAGTTGCGGGGGCAGGCAACCGATACACTGCTCATGGTAGGCCGATAGTGTATCGTCATCGTTGATGGCAAAATGATGCCATGCGCATGGATTAAGGAAACCCCATTGAAGCTGGAATTGCGGAACAGCTTGTCGGTCAAGTTGCTCAGGGTCGTGCTGCTGTCGGCGCTGGCGGTCGGCGTACTGCTCAGCTGTGCGCAAATTGTCTACGACACCTACAAGACCCGCCAGACCGTGAACAACGATGCCCAGCGCATCCTCGACATGTTCCGCGACCCGTCGACCCAGGCGGTGTACAGCCTCGACCGTGAAATGGGCATGCAGGTGATGGAAGGCCTGTTCCAAGACGAATCGGTACGCATGGCGTCCATCGGCCACCCCAATGAAACCATGCTGGCAGAAAAGTCCAGGCCGCTGCGGGACACCTCCATGCGCTGGCTGACCGACCTGATTCTCGGCCAGGAACGTACCTACACCACGCAACTGGTCGGCCGCGGCCCCTACAGCGAGTATTACGGCGACCTCAGCATCACCCTCGACACCTCTTCGTATGGTGAAGATTTCCTGATCAACGCGGTCATCATCTTCATTTCCGGCGTATTGCGCGCCCTGGCCATGGGCCTGGTGCTGTACCTGGTCTACCACTGGCTGCTGACCAAGCCGCTGTCGAAGATCATCGAGCACCTCACGCAGATCAACCCCGACCGCCCCAGCCAGCACCAGATCCCGCTGCTAAAGGGGCACGAAAAGAACGAACTGGGCCTTTGGGTCAACACGGCCAACCAGTTGCTGGCTTCGATCGAGCGCAACACCCACCTGCGTCACGAAGCGGAAAACAGCCTGCAGCGCATGGCCCAATACGACTTCCTGACTGGCCTGCCCAACCGCCAGCAGCTGCAACAGCAACTGGACAAGATCCTGGTCGACGGTGGCCGCCTGCAACACCGGGTGGCGGTACTGTGCGTGGGCCTGGACGACTTCAAGGGCATCAACGAACAATTCAGTTACCAGGTGGGTGACCAACTGTTACTGGCCCTGGCCGACCGTCTGCGGGCGCATAGCGGCCGCCTGGGTGCCCTGGCGCGGCTGGGCGGCGACCAGTTTGCCCTGGTGCAAGCCAACATCGAGCAGCCCTACGAAGCTGCCGAACTGGCGCAAAGCATCCTGGATGACTTGGAGGTGCCGTTCGACCTCGATCACCAGCAGATCCGCCTGCGCGCCACCATCGGCATCACCCTGTTCCCGGAAGACGGCGACAGCACGGAAAAGCTCCTGCAGAAAGCCGAGCAGACCATGACCCTGGCCAAGGCCCGCTCGCGCAACCGCTACCAGTTCTACATTGCCAGCGTCGACAGTGAAATGCGCCGCCGCCGCGAGTTGGAGAAGGACCTGCGCGAAGCCCTGCCGCGTAACCAGCTGTACCTGGTGTACCAGCCACAGATCAGCTACCGCGACCACCGCGTGGTCGGCGTGGAGGCCCTGCTGCGCTGGCAGCACCCGGAACTGGGCATGGTGCCGCCCGACCAGTTCATCCCGCTGGCCGAACAGAACGGCAGCATCATCAGCATCGGCGAATGGGTACTCGACCAGGCCTGCCGGCAGTTGCGGGAATGGCACGACCTGGGCTTCAGCGACCTGCGCATGGCGGTCAACCTGTCTACCGTGCAGTTGCACCACAGCGAGCTGCCGCGGGTAGTCAACAACCTGTTGCAGGCCTACCGCCTGCCACCGCGCAGCCTGGAGCTGGAGGTTACCGAAACCGGCCTGATGGAAGACATCAGCACCGCCGCCCAGCACCTGCTGAGCCTGCGCCGTTCCGGGGCGCTGATTGCGATCGACGACTTCGGCACCGGTTATTCGTCGCTGAGCTACCTGAAGTCATTGCCGCTGGACAAGATCAAGATCGACAAGAGCTTCGTCCAGGACCTGCTTGACGACGATGACGACGCTACCATCGTTCGCGCCATCATCCAGCTGGGCAAAAGCCTGGGCATGCAGGTCATCGCCGAGGGCGTGGAAACCGCCGAGCAGGAAACCTACATCATTGCCCAGGGCTGCCACGAGGGCCAGGGCTATCACTACAGCAAGCCGTTGTCGGCGCGTGAACTGACCCACTTCCTCAAGCAAGCCCAACGCAATCAGGTCTCGATGCTCTGAACCTGCTCGGCCGGCCAAGCCAGCGACCTGGATTTGCATGAAATACGCCCCCGCCCCTTTACAGCAAATGCAAATCTTTCGCATGATGTTGCCGTTTCGCATGCCTAGGCGCACTGTCCAACCACACGACGCAGGAAACCCATAATGATTCGAATGCCTCTGGCCTCCGCCAGTCTGCTGGCCATGGCCATCGCCCTCGCCGGTTGCGGCGAAAAAGACGACAAGGCTGCCGCTGCGCAAGCGCAGGCACCCGCTGCCGCCAGCACCACCGCTGCAGCGCCAGGGGCTGTCGACGAAGCCGCTGGCAAAGCCGTGGTCAAGCATTACGCAGAAATGGTCTATGCCGTGTACAGCGACTCGCTGAGCACCGCAAAAACCCTGCAGAACGCTGTCGACGCGTTCCTTGCCAAGCCAGACGATGAAACCCTGAAGGCTGCCAAGCAAGCCTGGGTTGCTGCACGCGTGCCTTACCTGCAGAGCGAAGCCTTCCGCTTCGGCAACACCATCATCGACGACTGGGAAGGCCAGGTGAATGCGTGGCCGTTGGACGAAGGCCTGATCGACTATGTCGACAAGAGCTACGAGCATGCCCTGGGCAACCCCGCCGCCAGCGCCAACATCATCGCCAACACCGAGATTCAGGTCGGCGAAGAAAAGATCGACGTCAAGGACATCACCCCCGAGAAGCTGGCCAGCCTGAACGAACTGGCAGGGTCCGAAGCCAACGTCGCCACGGGCTACCACGCCATCGAATTCCTGCTGTGGGGCCAGGACCTCAACGGTACCGGCCCAGGCGCAGGCGCCCGCCCGGCGTCGGACTACCTGGAAGGCCAGGGTGCTACCGGCGGCCACAACGAGCGCCGCCGCGCCTACCTCAAAGCCGTGACCCAGTTGCTGGTCACCGACCTTGAAGAGATGGTCGGCAACTGGGCTCCGAACGTCGCCGACAACTACCGCGCCAAGCTCGAAGCCGAGCCGGTCAACGATGGCCTGCGCAAGATGCTGTTCGGCATGGGTAGCCTGTCGCTGGGCGAACTGGCCGGTGAACGCATGAAGGTTTCCCTGGAAGCCAACTCGCCGGAAGACGAGCAGGACTGCTTCAGCGACAACACCCACTACTCGCACTTCTACGATGCCAAGGGTATCCGCAATGTCTACCTGGGCGAGTACACCCGCCCGGACGGCACCAAGGTCAGCGGCCCGAGCCTGTCGTCGCTGGTAGCCAAGGTTGACCCGGCGGCCGACGCCACCCTCAAGGCCGATCTGGAGGCCACCGAGGCCAAGATCCAGGTCATGGTCGACCATGCGCAGAAAGGCGAGCACTACGACCAGTTGATCGCCCCCGACAACGCTGCCGGCAACCAGATCGTTCGCGATGCCATCGCCGCCCTGGTCAAGCAGACCGGTGCGATCGAACAGGCTGCGGGCAAGCTCGGTATTGCCAACCTGAACCCGGATACCGCGGACCACGAGTTCTGATTCGGTAACGGCGCCTCACCCCGAACGCCCGGCCTTGTGCCGGGCGTTTGCGTTTGTGCTGCAGGTGCTGTGGTTCCAGATGCCTGTCCTGCCTTTCGCCCTTCATTCTGGCCCCATTCACGGGATCACCAGGCCGGAGGGCGCAGTGCTACAGATTCTTGATGTTTGGGGGGAAGGCCGAATCGTTCAGCGCGTGGGGGGCAAGGACATCATTACCGGCTTCACCCACGCCTATAACCTGAATAAAGCCGGCCAGCGCATTTCCAACGGGCCGCGCACAGGCGAGCGCATCCCCCACCTGTATCAGGTCGACGAATACGATGCGCCCCGTTTCCCGCTGGACACCCGCGCCATACCCCACGTAACCCTGATGGGCGCCCCCATCACTTACCACGTGGCCCTGGAGATGTGCAGGGTGCTTGCCCACTCCGGCAAGATCTACCTGTACGACCCCAACGAAACCGACCGCAAGATGTTCGAGGCTGTCGCCTTTGCCCAGGGCCTGCAGCTGCTGGGGCGCTTTGACCCCGCCGAACTGGACCCGCCTTTCAACGAGATCACCTTGCTTGGCGTGTACGTCTACCGCAGCCCGAGCAGCCCGCTACCCCGCCCAGAAACCCGACCGTAAAAGGACCTTCACATGGCCAGCGTCACCTACCTGTGCTCCATCGCCAACAACACCCCCTACACCCTGACCGTGGTCGACGGTGAGAACCGCAGCAAAAGCGTTGCAGTCGGCGCCCAGCACGCCTGGAACGGCGCACTGGCCGTGCCGTGGATCGGCAAAAGCGATGAAAACCACAAAGCCTTGCGCCTCATCCTCGGCCCCGCTGCCGAAGCCAGCATCTGGGTCTTCCAGGATTACTGGAAACCGGCCCACGAGAATGCCATCAAACAGCTCACTGCCCGCACCATGGACTATGACAGCGACGAGGTCATCGAAGTGGCCGGCAACAATCGCAATGGTGGCAACAAGAATCTGATCGTCAGCCTGGTGAACCGCCACTTCAAGCTGTATCTCGCCTGAGGGCCACAAGCAACGACGATTTCATCGAGCAAACGCAAATTGCTCTTATTCAATGATCCTGGGCCTGCTAAGCTTGCACGCCGGTTTTTTGCCCAAGCCCAGGATTCTCGATGTCCTTGTCGCTGTTTCGACTCAGCCCCCTGCTGCTGGCCTTTGCCCTCGCTGCCTGTGACGACGCCCCGCGCTTCACCCAGGCCGAGCCCGGCGAAGCCTTGTCGGCTGGCCTGGCCACCGTACAGCGCAGTGACCGCAACGCCTACGCCCAGCCCTCGGCCAACCTTTCACCGGAGCGGCGGCTGGACTTCGCCGTAGGCAACAGCTTCTTCCGCAGCCCCTGGGTGATCGCCCCCTCCACCACGACTGCACGCGATGGCCTGGGCCCGCTGTTCAACACCAATGCCTGCCAGAACTGCCATGTGCGCGACGGCCGTGGTCATCCCCCAGCCGCCAATGACAGCAACGCCGTCGGCATGCTGGTGCGCCTGTCTATCCCCGACCAACCCTACCTGGCCAAGGTGATCGAGCGCGTCGGCGTGGTGCCGGAACCGGTCTATGGCACCCAGTTGCAAGACATGGCCATCCCCGGCGTGGCCCCGGAAGGCAAGGTGCGGGTGAGCTATGCCCAGCACACGGTGACGTTCGAGGATGGCCATCAGGTGCAACTGCGCAAGCCAAGCCTGCAGATCACTCAGTTGGGCTACGGCGTGATGCACCCCGACACCCGGTTTTCCGCACGGGTGGCCCCGCCGATGATCGGCCTGGGCCTGCTCGAAGCCATCCCCGAAGCCGCCCTGCTGGCCAACGAAGACCCCGACGACCGTAACCACGACGGCATTCGCGGGCGGGCCAACCGGGTATGGGATGACGCCCAGGGCAAGACCGTGGTCGGGCGCTTCGGCTGGAAGGCCGGCCAACCCAACGTCAACCAGCAGAACGTGCATGCCTTCGCCGGCGACATGGGCCTGACCAGTACCCTGCAACCCAAGGACGACTGCACGGCGGCACAAGCCGCGTGCCTGGCTGCGCCCAATGGCGATGGCGCCGATGGCGAGAAGGAAGTCAGCGACAACATTCTGCGCCTGGTCACCTTCTATACCCGCAACCTGGCCGTGCCGGCACGCCGCGACGTGGGCGCGCCACAGGTGCTGGCGGGCAAGAACCTGTTCTACCAGGCCGGCTGCCAGGGTTGCCATACACCGCAGTTCACCACCGCCGCCGATGCAACCGAGCCAGAGCTGGCCGACCAGGTCATCCGCCCCTACAGCGACCTGCTGCTGCACGACATGGGGCCGGGCCTGGCCGACGAGCGCACCGAATTCGCCGCCAACGGCCAGGACTGGCGTACCGCGCCGCTGTGGGGCATCGGCCTGAGCGAAACGGTCAGTGGCCACAGCCAGTTCCTGCACGATGGCCGTGCGCGCAACCTGCTCGAAGCCGTGCTTTGGCATGGTGGCGAAGCCGAAGCGGCACGCAATTTCGTTCTCACGTTCAATGCCGAGCAGCGCGCCGCGCTGCTGGCGTTCCTGAATTCCCTTTAAACGCGCAAAGGAGCCGGCATGTTCCGACCCAAATTGTTGTTCACCAGCCTCGCCGCACTCGCCCTCGGCGCCTGCTCGCCGCAGGACCCGCAAGCAGTGACCTCCGCCGCCATCGCCAAACAGGTGATCCTGCCCACCTACAGCCGCTGGGTCGAAGCCGACCGTACCCTGGCCGCCAGCGCCTTGGCCTACTGCGAAGGCAAGGAAGACCTGGAAAAGGCCCGTGCCGACTTCCTCAACGCACAAAAAGCCTGGGCTGAACTGCAACCGCTGCTGGTGGGCCCTCTGGCCGAAGGCAACCGCGCCTGGCAGGTGCAGTTCTGGCCCGACAAGAAAAACCTGGTCGGCCGCCAGGTAGAGCAATTGGTCAACGGCGACAAGCCAGTCGATGTGGCCGCCCTGGGCAAGGCCAGCGTGGTGGTGCGTGGGCTGTCGGCCTATGAATACATTCTGTTCGACAGCAAGCCGGACATCGCCACAGCCGAACAGAAGGCCCGTTATTGCCCGCTGCTGGTCGCCATCAGCGAGCACCAGAAGCTGTTGGCCGAGGACATCCTCAAGAGCTGGAACAGCACCGACGGCATGCTCTCGCAGATGACCAAGTTCCCCAACCAGCGCTACGCCGATTCCCACGAGGCCATTGCCGACCTGCTGCGCTCACAGGTGACCGCGCTGGATACGCTGAAGAAAAAACTCGGCGCCCCCATGGGCCGCCAAAGCAAGGGCATCGCGCAGCCGCTGCAGGCCGAGGCCTGGCGCAGCCACAGCTCGCTGAAAAGCCTGGAAGCCACCCTCAAGGCTGCCCAGACCGTGTGGGTCGGCGTCGACAACCAGGGTTTGCGCGGCCTGCTGCCCAGCGATCAGAAAGCGTTGGCAGACAAGATCGACGCCGCCTACGCTACCTCGCTCAAACTGCTGGCCGACAATCAGAAGACCCTGGGCGAGTTGCTGGCCGACGACGCCGGCCAACAAACCCTCAACCAGCTCTATGACAGCCTCAACGTGGTCCACCGCCTGCACGAAGGCGACCTGGCCAAGGCGTTGAACATCCAGCTGGGCTTCAATGCCAACGACGGTGACTGATCATGCTGCGACGCCAGGCAATCAAACTCGGTAGCGTACTGCTCAGCGCCCTTACCCTGGGTGGCTGGAGCCTGTTCCGCAACAAAGGCAGCGAACCCTTGCTGCTCTCGGCGCGTGACGACGGCGACGGCAAGCACTATGCCGTGGGGTTCCGCCTGGACGGCACCCAGGTGTTCAGCACCCAGGTTGCCCAGCGTTGCCATGCCATCATCCATCACCCTGAACAGCCGATCGCCCTGTTCGTCGCCCGCCGCCCCGGTACCGAAAGCTACCTGGTCGACTTGCGCGACGGGCGCTTGCTGCAAACGGTGGTTTCGCAAGCGGACCGGCACTTCTACGGCCATGCGGTGGTGCACAAAAGCGGCGAATGGCTGTACGCCACCGAGAACGACACCCGCGACCCGGGGCGGGGCGTGCTCGGCGTGTACCGCTTCGAAGGTGCGCGCCTGGTACACACCGGCGAGCTCCCCACCCACGGCATTGGCCCGCACGAGGTGGCCTGGCTAGCCGACGGCGAAACCCTGGTGGTGGCCAACGGCGGGATCCGCACCGAGGCCGAAAGCCGGGTCGAGATGAACCTCGATGCCATGGAGCCGAGCCTGGTGCTGATGCAGCGTGACGGCACCTTGTTGAGCAAGGAAACCCTCGCCCAGCAAATGAACAGCGTGCGCCACCTGGCAGTGGGCAGCGATGGCACCATTGCCGCCTGCCAGCAGTTCATGGGCGACGCCGATGAAACTGCCGAGTTGCTGGCCATCAAGCGCCCGGGCGAGCCGTTCAAGGCCTTTCCGGTGCCCGAGCAGCAACTGCAGGCCATGGCCCAGTACACCGCCAGTGTGGCTATCCACAGCGAGCTGCGGCTGGTGGCGCTGACCGCGCCACGGGCCAACCGCCTGTTCATCTGGGACCTGGACAGCGGCGCTGTGCGGCTCGACGCCCCTATGCCCGACTGTGCCGGGGTCGGTGCGGTCAAGGACGGGTTTGTCGTGACCTCCGGGCAGGGCCGCTGCCGCTTCTACGATTGCACCAAGGCACAACTGGTCGGGCAACCGATGAGCCTGCCGTCCGGGTTCTGGGACAACCACCTGCATCTGGTCTGATTGATCCGTGGCCTTCACCGGCCCTATCGCCGGCAAGCCAGCTCCCACAGGGATCGCATCAGGGCTGATAGGTGTTTGTCACAAGATATGCAGCGCCTGTGAGATCGAGCGCCGCGCGGGCGGCGCTCGATCTCACAGGCGCTGAAGGTGCTGCGGCGATCCCTGTGGGCGCCGGCTTGCCGGCGATAGGGCCGGTGCAGACAATTTACTCCCCTTCAGACAAAAAACAGTCAATACTTCCCCCATCCACACGTGGGCAGGATCGCCCGTTGTCGTGCCAGAACGAATAACAACCGCATCCAAGGAACCGGACCTATGCTGCGCCGCCGCATGCTCATCATGTTGGCCGTGGTTCTGCTGATCGTGCTGGCCCTGGGGGGCTACAAGGCTTTCTCGATCTACCAGCAGATCCAGATGTTCACTGCCCCCAAGCCGCCTATCACCGTGGCGGCAGCCTTGGCCGAACAACGCCAGTGGCAACAGCGCCTGCCCGCGGTCGGCAGCCTCAAGGCGCTGCAGGGTGTCGAGCTGAGCCTGGAGGTCGAAGGCATCGTCAAGGCCCTGTATTTCGACTCTGGGCAAACGGTCAAGGCCGGGCAGCTGCTGCTGCGGCTCAACGATGACCAGGAAACCGCATTGCTCGGCACCGCCGTGGCCGACCTGGGCCTGGCCAAGGTCGACTTCGGCCGCGGGCGGCAACTGGTGGGTGACTCGGCGATCTCCCGTGGCGAATACGACCGCCTCAATGCCCAGTACCAGCGCAACCAGGCGGTGGTCGAGCAGCTCAAGGCTTCGAAGAACAAGAAAAGCATCAGCGCGCCCTTCAGTGGCACCCTGGGCATCCGCCAGGTGGATGTCGGCGATTATCTGGCGCCAGGCACCGTCATCGCGACCCTGCAGAACACCTCCGGCCTATACGTCGACTTCAACGTGCCGGAACAGGCCTTGCCCCGGCTGAGCCTCGGCCAACAGGTGCTGGTGCAAGTGGCTGCCTACCCGGACCAGACCTTCCCCGCCAGCCTCAGCGCCATCAACCCCAAGGTCGATGAAACCACGCGAAACCTGCTGGTGCGCGCGACCCTGGCCAACCCCGACGGCAAATTGCTGCCGGGCATGTTCGCCAGCCTGCAGGTACTGCTGCCCGATCCGCAGTTGCAGGTGGTGGTGCCGGAAAGTGCCATTACCTACACCCTGTACGGCAACTCGGTATATGTCGCCACCGCGAAAAAGGACCAGCACGGCAAGCCGCAGCACGATGAACAGGGCCACCCCCAATGGGTCGCCGAACAGCGCACGGTGCAGACCGGCGAGCGCCGTGACGGCGTGGTGGTGGTCAGCAAAGGGTTGCAGGCCGGGGAACAGGTAGTCACTGCCGGGCAGCTGAAGCTGACCCCCGGCGCCGCAATCCGAATCGGCCAGGACCAGGCCGTCAAGCCCGCCCCGGGCGCCGCGACCAAGGACTGACTGGAGGCTGGCATGGCGTTCACCGACCCGTTCATCCGTCGCCCGGTGCTGGCCAGCGTAGTCAGCCTGCTGATCCTGTTGCTGGGTATCCAGGCCTGGCACACGCTGCAGATCCGCCAGTACCCGCGCATGGAAAACGCCCTGATCACCGTCACCACGGCCTACCCCGGGGCCAACGCCGAAACCATCCAGGGCTACATCACCCAGCCGCTGCAGCAAAGCCTGGCCAGCGCCGAAGGTATCGACTACATGACCTCGGTGAGCCGGCAGAATTTTTCCGTCATATCCATCTACGCGCGCATCGGTGCCGACAGCGACAGGCTGTTCACCGAACTGCTGGCCAAGGCCAACGAAGTGCGCAACAAGCTGCCGCAGAACGCCGAAGACCCGGTACTTAGCAAGGAAGCCGCCGATGCTTCGGCGCTGATGTACATCAGCTTCTACAGCGAACAGATGAGCAACCCGCAAATCACCGACTACCTGTCACGGGTGATCCAGCCCAAGCTGGCCACGCTACCCGGCATGGCCGAGGCAGAAATCCTCGGTAACCAGGTATTTGCCATGCGTCTGTGGCTGGACCCGGTGAAACTGGCCGGTTTCGGCCTGGCGGCCAGCGACGTGACCGACGCCGTGCGCCGCTACAACTTCCTGTCTGCTGCCGGCGAAGTCAAAGGCGAATACGTGGTTACCAGCATCAACGCCAGCACCGAGCTGAAGTCAGCCGAGGCGTTCGCCGCCCTCCCGGTCAAGACCAGTGGCGACAGCCGCGTACTGCTGGGTGACGTGGCGCGGGTGGAGATGGGGGCGGAGAACTACGACACCGTCAGCTCATTCGACGGCACGCCCTCGGTGTACATCGGCATCAAGGCCACGCCCGCCGCCAACCCGCTGGAGGTGATCAAGGAAGTACGGCGGGTCATGCCCGACCTGGAAAGCCAGTTGCCCTCGGCGCTGAAGGTGTCGATCGCCTACGACGCCACGCTGTTCATCCAGGCCTCCATCGACGAAGTGATCAAGACCCTCGGCGAAGCGGTGCTGATCGTCATCCTAGTGGTGTTCCTGTTCCTTGGCGCCCTGCGCTCGGTGCTGATCCCTGTGGTGACCATTCCGCTGTCGATGATTGGCGTGTTGTTCTTCATGCAGATGATGGGCTACTCGCTGAACTTACTGACCCTGCTGGCCATGGTCCTGGCCATCGGGCTGGTGGTGGACGATGCGATCGTGGTGGTGGAAAACATTCACCGGCATATCGAAGAAGGCCAGTCGCCGTTCGATGCAGCCCTGGAAGGCGCGCGCGAGATCGCCATGCCTGTGGTGTCGATGACCATCACCCTGGCAGCGGTGTATGCGCCCATCGGCTTTCTCAGCGGGCTCACCGGGGCACTGTTCAAGGAGTTCGCCCTGACCCTGGCCGGCGCAGTCGTCATTTCCGGTATCGTCGCCCTGACCCTGTCACCGATGATGTGCGCCCTGCTGCTGCGCCGCGAGCAGAATTCCAGCGGCCTGGCCCACTGGCTCGATCGGCAGTTCGCGCGCCTGAAGGTACGCTACCAGCGCCTGCTGCACGGTACGCTCGACACCCGGCCGGTGGTACTGGTGTTTGCCGTGATCATCCTGTGCCTGATTCCGCTACTGCTGAAGTTCACCCAGAACGAACTGGCCCCCAACGAGGACCAGGGGGTGATCTTCATGATCAGCAGTTCCCCGCAGCCAGCCAACCTAGACTACCTCAACGCCTACACCAACCAGTTCACCCCACTGTTCAAGACCTTCCCCGAATACTATTCGTCGTTCCAGATCAACGGTTTCAATGGTGTGCAAAGCGGCATCGGTGGCTTCTTGCTCAAGCCCTGGAACGAGCGCGAGCGTACGCAAATGGAGCTGCTGCCACTGGTACAGGCCAAGCTGGAAGAGGTCGCCGGCCTGCAGATCTTTGGCTTCAACCTGCCGTCGCTGCCCGGCACCGGAGAAGGCCTGCCGTTCCAGTTCGTGATCAACACCGCAGGCGACTACCCGGCACTGCTGGAAGTGGCCCAACGCATCAAGGCTCGGGCCCAGGCATCGGGCAAGTTCGCCTTCCTCGACATAGACCTGGCCTTTGACAAACCCGAGGTAGTGGTCGATATCGACCGGGCCAAGGCGGCGCAAATGGGGGTATCGATGGACGTCCTCGGCAGTACCCTGGCCACCTTGCTGGGTGAAGCCGAAATCAACCGTTTCACCCTCGACGGGCGCAGCTACAAGGTCATTGCCCAAGCCGAGCGCGCATACCGCGACAACCCCGGCTGGCTGAACAACTACTACGTGAAGAACGACCAGGGCAAGCTGCTGCCGCTGGCGACCCTGGTCACCCTCACCGACCGCGCTCGCCCGCGGCAGCTCAACCAGTTCCAGCAGTTGAACTCGGCCATCATTCAAGGCGTACCGATGGTCAGCCTGGGCGAAGCGCTGAAGACCGTGCAGGACATCGCCCGCGAAGAGGCGCCGGAAGGTTTCGCCTTCGACTATGCCGGCGTGGCCCGCCAGTACGTGCAGGAAGGCAGCGCACTGTGGGTGACTTTTGGCCTGGCGCTGGCGATCATCTTCCTGGTCCTGGCGGCCCAGTTCGAAAGTTTCCGGGATCCGCTGGTGATTCTGGTTACGGTACCGTTGTCGATCTGCGGGGCGCTGTTGCCACTGTTCCTGGGCCTGTCGAGCATGAACATCTACACCCAGGTCGGGCTGGTGACATTGATCGGGCTGATCAGCAAACACGGCATCCTGATCGTCGAGTTCGCCAACCAGTTACGTGATGAGCTTGGCCTGGGCGCGCGCGAGGCAATCGAAGAAGCAGCGGCGATTCGCCTGCGGCCGGTGCTGATGACCACAGCGGCAATGGTGTTCGGCATGGTGCCGCTGATCCTCGCGACCGGGGCCGGGGCGGTAAGCCGCTTCGACATCGGTGCCGTGATCGCGACCGGCATGTCGATCGGCACGTTGTTCACCCTGTTCGTACTGCCTTGTATCTACACCCTGCTGGCGCACAAGACGGTGGCCAAGGAACCTGCTGCCGCCTGAAACCCGCCCACCGAGGGCCACCTGCAGAAACGCCAGAGGCCTCGCGCTTGCGAGGCCTCTGGCATGTACAGCTACACCGGTTTCAACCAAATGGCCGCAACCCTTGGCGCAGGCCAAACAGCAACAGCAACAGATCCTGATCCGGCTCTACCCTGGCCTTCTGCTGCGGTTTCACGTCCCGCGGCAGTGCGCACTGGGCGGCCATCTCAGCCTTGCTGAATACCGTCGGCCTCGGCTCTTCCCAGGCAGCCACCGCTACAGTGGTCACCGCCAGGCCCGCTACCAGGAACAAAGCTCGAGCTATTTCTAGTTTCATTACCCTAACCCTTTGACAGCGCTGCCAAACGCCACCTTGTAAAAGTAGAGTAGCGTCTGCCATTCCGCCTCGTTGAGCGACGAATGGCGGCGCAATTGGCGCAGGTCGTTACCCGCCGCGCGCTGGCAACTGAAACGTCGCCGACACTTCTCGAGGTCGAGCAGCGCCACTTCGACACGGGCTTGCTCGCCCTCGCCCAGCACCTTGACGAACACATGCTTGCCGTACAGGCAGCCGTGCTGCCAATGGCCCAGGTGCATGCGCGCCAGGTTTTCGGCAAGGTCCTTGAGCATGCGCTCGTGGACCACCTGTGGGTAACGGTCTCGGGCACCTTGGGCATGCCAGGTGTCCAGCTCCACAAATCCGTCCAGTGCTTCGCTGACCAGCAGCGCCCGCCACTGGTGGTCGGCATCGCGCTGGGCACCACAGAACACCAGGCGCGGTACACGCACCCCCAGTTGCTCGAAGCTGTTCAGCGCATCGAGTTCACGCAGCACGGTTGGCCGGCCGAAGGGGTGCAACAGGCTGCGATAAATATGCCCGACCTGACGCTTTGCATACAGCAGTTTGCCGTTGGCATCGTTGAGCCGTTGCACACCACTTTCGCCACCCCGGCGCTGGTTAGGCTCCTCTACCCACTCGCCTTGCTGGCGCCAGTAAAAATCGAAGCGCGACTCCCCATTCTGGGCTACAGCCATCAAACACTACCCCTTACGCAATACATAAACCCGCCACATGGCATAGAACGGCAGGAAGTCGAGGCGTTCCTGGATCCTGAAACCGGCGGCGCGGAATTCTTCTTCGACCGTGTCGGCCGGTAACACAAACCGGTTCTGGTAATGGTTCTGCTCGGCTTTGGTGCTGCGGCGCTGTTCCAGTTTCCTGCGCCGCCAAGCCTTGAAGTTGCCGTCCACCCACAGTGACAAGATCACACTATCACGGCTAACTCGTTGAAATTCAGAAAGAATCTTCTTTCTGTGGGCTGCCTCGCCAATATGGTGAAACAGCCGCATGCAAAAAATGCTGTCGACGGAGTTGTCGGGCAAGTCGATGTCGAATGCCGATGTCTGCAAAGGCCGTACCCGCGCGACCACTTCTGGCGGTTGCGCAGCACAGGCGGTCTCGATCATCGCCTCGGAATTATCGGCACCGATGATGACGCGGTTGTTCTTTTCTGCCAGCAGCGGCCAGAAACGACCAGCGCCGCAGGGCAAGTCCAGGACCAGGCCAGGCTCACCCGCCAGCGCCAGTGCGCGGCGGGCCAGTTGTTCATCTCGCTTGTGAGACAGCCGGCGGGCCAAGCCATCCTGGTGCTTGAGAAAGTACTCTCGGGCATGGTCTTTGTCGTACTTCTCGGAAAATTCAAGCTTGATAGGGCTACGCATTGAGCATCTCCTGATTCCATTGCGCTCACATTAGGTAAATGCGCGTAGGAATCAGGTCATGCTGATGTGAAAAAAGTGTTGGCCACGGTAACACGTGTAACAACGCATTACCCAGCCACGACGTCCGGCTCTTCTTTCATTCGCGTATTGCTCAAGTCGACATGGAAACGGCAGCCATGGGGTACAGAAGAGGTCAAGGTCACCCGCCAGCCCTGGTCGTCACAGATGCGCTGCACCAGCGACAAGCCCAGCCCAAGGCCCTCGCCGCGCCGCTCGTCACCGCGCACGAACGGCTTGAACATGGCTTCGCGCTGTTCTTCCGGTATGCCCACGCCACTGTCTTCCACGCTGAAGCCATTGCTTTCCAGGCTCAGGCGGATGTAGCCGGCATCGGTGTAGTGCGCCGCATTGCGCAGCAGGTTGCCCATCACCGACTGCAGGAAGGTCGCGTTGTACAGCACTGAGCTGGCACTGGCCTGGCCATCGAAATACAGGGTCAGGCCCTTCTGTTCGATGGTGTCGCGCCACACCCCGATCAGCTCGTTGGCCACTTCGCGCAGGGTCGCCCGGGAGGCCACTGCGCCTTCATCACGTTGCGCCCTGGCCAGCATCAGGAAGGTCTTGACCAGCTCGCGCATCTCTTCGGTTGCCCGCGCCACGCGCTCCACCTGGCTGCGCGCGCGGGTGTCGAGGTTGGGGTTTTCCTGCAGCAGCTCGCAGGACGTGGCCAGCACCATCAATGGGGTGCGCAACTCATGGCTGACGTCACTGGTGAACAGCCGTTCACGGGTCAGCGCATCGCGCAGGCGGCCCAGCGTGTCATCGAACGCCACCGCCAGCTGGCCGACTTCGTCCGCCGCGTAGTCCGGCGCCAACGGCGGCGCCAGGCCCAGCAGCTGGTCACGGTGGCGAACTTGCCGCGCCAGGCGGATCACCGGTGCCATCACCCGCCGCGCCACCAGCCAGCCCAGGATCACCGCCAGCACCAGGCTGAGCACGAAGCCCACCAGCACCACCGCGAACAGCACACGCTCGCGCTCCTCGAAGTCGCTTTGGTCCTGCAGCAATACATAGCGGCGGCCATCGACGATCTCGACCATCGCGTGGTAGGAAAGCTGGTCGCGGAATACTTCGTGGAAGCCACGGTCCAGGTGGCGCAGGTCTTTGGGCAGCTCGAAGTCGTCCCGCCCACCGCTGAAGTAGAACAACTGGTCGGGGCGCGGGCGGTGGCTCCAGTCGCTGACGCTGTCCATGCGCAGCAGGCGCTGCAAGTCACCGCCCAGTACCGATGAAATCAGCCGCTCTTCGACCAAGTGCACGGTGCCGACGATACCGAAGGCGAAGGCCCCGGCCACCAGCGCGCTCATCAGGGCAAAGGCGATGATGATGCGCTGGGCAAGGCTTTGCTTAAACTCCATCACGACCCTCGGCGAGGCGATAGCCGACGCCATGGACGGTATGCAGCAGCGGTTTTTCGAACGGTTTGTCGATCACCTGGCGCAGTTGGTGCACATGGCTGCGCAGGCTGTCACTGTCGGGGCAGTCGTCCCCCCACAGGGCTTCTTCCAGCACTTCGCGGCGCAGTACATGAGGGCTCTTCTGCATCAACACGGCCAACAGCTTGAGGCCGACAGGGTTGAGCTTGAGCATGCGGCCCTGGCGGGTGACCTCCAGGGTGTCGAGGTCATAGCTCAGATCAGCCACCTGCAGGCTGCGCCGCCCGCCGCCCTGGGCCCGGCGCAGCACGGCTTCGATGCGTGCCGCCAGCTCGGACAGGGCGAAAGGCTTGAGCAGGTAGTCGTCGGCCCCGGAACGGAAGCCTTGCAGGCGGTCGTCCAACTGGTCGCGAGCGGTAAGCATGATCACCGGCGTGTCGCGGCGGGCGTCTTCGCGCAGGCGCTTGCACAGCGTGTAGCCATCGATACCGGGCAACATGATGTCGAGCACGATCAGGTCATAGTGCTCGGTGGCAGCCAGGTGCAGCCCGGACAGGCCATCCTGGGCGCAGTCGACGGTATAGCCCTTCATGCCCAGGTAATCGGCCAGGTTGGCCAGGATATCGCGGTTGTCTTCAACCAAAAGAATGCGCATCGGTTTCTCCTGTGCGGCGCTTCTCGCTGTGGTGCGCGGCAGGCGCAGCTTACGGCCTATGCCTGCAGGGTGCCAGCCCCCGGAAAAATTCACCGCACTTGACGGTTTTTTCACTGATCCTTCACGGACACAGGATAGCGGGCCGACGACAATGGCCGATCTTTTTTCCGCCCTGGAGCCGCCATGCAGCAAGCAACCCGCCCTCGCCCGATCAATTACTGGCTGTACCTGGGTATTCCGTTGGCGACCGCGTTGGCCCTGATTCTGCTGGAGCTGACGTCAATCGACATGGACCTCGCCAAGCTGTTCTTCGACCCTGTAGCCGGGCAGTTCATTGGCCGCCACAGTTATTGGCTGGAAAACATCCTGCATGACCGGGTCAAACAGGGGGTGATCCTGCTGGGGCTGATAGCGCTGCTGACCTTCGCCGCCAGCTTTTTCGTCAAGCGCCTGTTCGGCTGGCGCCGCGAGCTGGGCTGCCTGGTGTTGGCGCTGGGTTTGTCCACCGCGTTTGTCACGCCCCTGAAGAAGGTGACGCAGGTGCAGTGCCCCTGGAGCCTCACCCAGTTTGGCGGTACCGAAACCTACAGCAAGCTGCTGCAACCACGGCCGGCCACCGACAAGCCCGGGCTGTGCTGGCCGGGCGGGCATGCCGCGACCGGGTTCTGCCTGTTCGGCCTGTTCTTCATGTTGCGTGACCGCAAGCCGCGCCTGGCGCGGGCGGCATTCGTGGTGGCCTTGCTGGCAGGTTCGCTGCTTGGCGTTGGGCGCATGCTGCAAGGGGCGCACTTCCTGTCGCACAACGTGTGGACGGCGGTGTTCTGCTGGTTGATCGGGTTGGGGTCGTATTATCTGGTGCTGTATCGCCGGGGCATGGTAGAAGTGCCCGCGGTCAAAAACAGCGTTGCCTGAAGCCGGGGCCGCTTAGCGGCCCAATGGCGCCCACAGGAGAATAAAAAAAGCCCCGGTTCTCACGAACCGGGGCTTTTTCTTGGTGCAGGGGGTAAGACTGGCTTACATCATGCCGCCCATGCCACCCATGCCGCCCATGTCAGGCATGCCAGCAGCTGGCTTGTCTTCTGGCAGGTCGGCAACCATGGCTTCGGTGGTGATCATCAGACCGCCGATCGAAGCAGCAGCTTGCAGCGCCGAACGGGTGACCTTGGCTGGGTCCAGGATACCCATCTCGATCATGTCGCCGTACTCGCCGGAGGCAGCGTTGTAACCGAAGTTACCCGAACCTTGCTTGACCTTGTCAGCGACAACGCTTGGCTCGTCGCCGGCGTTGGCAGTGATCTGGCGCAGCGGCGCTTCGACAGCGCGGCGCAGCAGGGCGATACCGACGTTCTGGTCTTCGTTGTCGCCTTTGAGGTCGATAATGGCTGCCAGGGCGCGAACCAGGGCAACACCACCGCCAGGCACCACGCCTTCTTCAACGGCTGCACGGGTAGCGTGCAGGGCGTCTTCAACGCGGGCTTTCTTCTCTTTCATTTCAACTTCGGTACCAGCACCGACCTTGATCACGGCAACACCGCCGGCCAGCTTGGCCAGACGCTCTTGCAGCTTCTCACGGTCGTAGTCCGAAGAAGTTTCTTCGATCTGGGCACGGATCTGCTTGACGCGTGCTTCGATCTCGGTGTCAGCGCCAGCACCATCGATGATGGTGGTGTTTTCCTTGGACAGGATCACGCGCTTGGCGTTACCCAGGTGCTCCAGGGTAGCGGTTTCCAGCGACAGGCCGATTTCTTCGGAGATGACCTGGCCACCGGTCAGAACGGCGATGTCCTGCAGCATGGCCTTGCGGCGGTCGCCGAAGCCAGGTGCCTTGACCGCTGCAACCTTGACGATGCCGCGCATGTTGTTGACTACCAGGGTAGCCAGCGCTTCGCCTTCGACGTCTTCAGCCACGATCAGCAGTGGGCGGCCGGCCTTGGCAACGGCTTCCAGCACTGGCAGCAGCTCGCGGATGTTGGAGATTTTCTTGTCGACCAGCAGCAGCAGCGGGCTTTCCAGCTCGGCAACCATGGTGTCTGGCTTGTTGACGAAGTAAGGCGACAGGTAGCCGCGGTCGAACTGCATGCCTTCTACGACGGACAGTTCGTTTTCCAGGCCCGAGCCTTCTTCAACGGTGATCACGCCTTCTTTACCGACTTTTTCCATGGCTTCGGCGATGATTTCACCGATGGAGCTGTCGGAGTTGGCGGAGATGGTACCGACCTGAGCGATGGCCTTGGAATCGGCGCATGGCTTGGACAGGTTCTTCAGCTCGGCGACAACGGCAGCAGTGGCCTTGTCGATACCGCGCTTCAGGTCCATCGGGTTCATGCCGGCAGCGACGGCTTTCAGGCCCTCGTTGACGATGGCCTGGGCCAGAACGGTGGCGGTGGTTGTGCCGTCACCGGCGGCGTCGTTGGCCTTGGAAGCGACTTCCTTGACCAGCTGGGCGCCCATGTTTTCGAAAGCGTCTTTCAGCTCGATTTCTTTGGCGACGGAAACGCCGTCCTTGGTGATGGTTGGCGCGCCGAAGCTCTTGGCCAGAACCACGTTACGACCTTTCGGGCCGAGGGTAGCTTTTACCGCGTCAGCCAGAACGTTGACACCAACCAGCATTTTTTTACGAGCGGAGTCGCCGAATTTTACGTCTTTAGCAGCCATGATCGTTTAATCCTTGGAAATTCTTTGGAGTAACGGGAAGTCGGGGAAATCAGCCTTCGATAACGGCGAGGATTTCATTCTCGGCCATGACCAGCAGGTCTTCGCCATCGACTTTCACGGTGTTGCTGCCCGAGTAAGGGCCGAAAACCACTTTGTCACCGACCTTGACGGCCAGTGCACGGACTTCGCCGTTTTCCAGAACGCGACCGGTGCCAACAGCAACGACTTCGCCGCGGTTAGGTTTTTCAGCGGCCGAACCCGGCAGGACGATACCGCCAGCGGTTTTCGATTCTTCTTCGCTGCGACGGATGACTACGCGGTCATGCAGAGGACGAAGCTTCATTGTCGATCTCTCCCAAATTGTGGTTTTCATCGGCCGGTATCGAAACCGGCGGGTTGAGGCTGTCCGGCGTTGCCGGAAGGTAGCCCGCTAAGGGCAAGCCACCTGAGTAATGTCTGGCGTTAATGCCAGAAACCTTGCGGTGACCACATACATGAGGCCGCCATATCCAATTACAAGGCTTGCCCTACAAAATTTTTCAGCTCGCGGAAAAAACGCGGGGCCGCATATGCGGCCCCGTAGTGGAAAGCGGTGGTTACTTGTCGCGGCGCTCGTACTCGCCCTCGATCACGTTCGGCCGGTGGCCGCCATCGCGCGGCTGGGCCTGGAACGGGTCGTCCTGGAACGCGCGCTGGCGCATGGCCTGGGCCTCGGCGCGTTCGCGCAGCTTGCGCGCGGCCAGATGGCGGGTGAACGGCAGCAGGCACAGCAGGCCCAGCACGTCGCTGATAAAGCCCGGCAGCAGCAGCAAACCACCGCCCACCGCCAGCATCATGCCCTGGAACATGTCCTCGGCAGGCAACTCACCGCGCTGCAGGCTTTCCCGGGCGCGCAGGGCGGTGGCCAGGCCAGCCACACGCATGACCAGCACACCCAAGGCGGAACCGGCGATGATCAGCAACAGCGCCGGGAAGAAACCGATGGCCGCGCTGACCTTGACGAATACGAACAGCTCCAGCACTGGAAACAGCAGAAGCAACAGTAGAAAAGCACGCATCAAAGCATTCCTCGTCGGAAGAGAACCTTCCTTTAAGACCATCAAGTGGATGCAAGTGCACGCTTTTTCAACCCTCGCCCCCTGCAGGCGTGGGCCACTGATCGGCGCGCGCCAGCAAAACCAAGGCCTCGCGGACTTGTGTCGGCGTATTGCAAATATGCGGGAAGGGTAACCAGTACACCCCCTGGCCGATGCGCAGGTGCATGCCTTCGCTGTCCACCCCAGCCATTTGCGCTGCGGCATGGTCCGGCAGGCCGGTCAGTTGCACATAGTGGGCTATGGCATTGGCATGGTCGCTGTTCATGTGTTCGACCATGCTGGCCTCGGCCGTGCCGGCGAACGGGTTGGCCAGGGTGACCTGGTCGAGCCAGTGGATCGCGCCGAAGCCGCCGATGTAGCGGTGGCGTACCGGCTGCAGCACCCAGAAGTCGAAATCGTGAGCCTTATGGTAGCCGGCAGCGTCCGGGAAGTAGCGGTAGTAACGCTCGGCGGCAGCCTCGATGGCGTCTGCCTCGACCAGCTTGTGCGCTTCGGCCATTACCGTAAGGCGCCCCACCGCCTGCACATCCTCAGCTTCGCGCTCACCTACCAGCAGCGAGCACTTGGGATCTTTTTGCAGGTTGTGGGTGTGCTGGGCAATGCGGCTTATGAGGATCAGCGGGTTGCCGTGAGCGTCCAGGCAGTACGGCACCACCGAGCCGAACGGGTAGCCGGGCATCGACTTGGAATGCGTCGAGAGCACGCCGCGGTATTCCTTGAGCAGCAGTTCCCGGGCTGGGCGGATGGCGTTGGTACTCACTGGGTGCGGCTCCTGGTGGCAAACGGGATGGGTGACAAGATAAGCATTATCACACCGGGTGCCAATGGGGCCGCGGTGCGGCCCGGCGGTTTACCAGGTCACGCCAAAGCCCGCGGTATAGCGCGTCTTCTCCAGATCGCTTTCACTCGTGCCGCTGATGATGTCACGCTCCGCCTTGAGGTTGAGCGAAGCCCATTCGGTAACCTTGTAGCGCAGCCCCACCTCGGCATCCAGTGAATAGTCGGCCACCCCACCCAGCGGTTTGGCGAGCTCGCCGTTGGTAAACAGCTGCACGTTCTTGCCGATCAGGTAACGGGTGTAGTCCCACTTCACGGCAGCGGAATAGAAGTTGTCCTTGCTGCCGTCCTGGTACTCGAAGTCGGTGCGGTTGATCAGCGACCCCAGCGAGAATGCGCCGAGCTCGTTGTCCCAGAACTGGTAACCCGGGCCGGTACCGACGGTGCGCTGGCGGGCAAGGTCTTCGATGCGGTCACGCTTGTATTCCGCCCGCCCCTGCCAGAACCACTTCTCGGTGATGAAGCGGTCCAGCGCGTATTCGGCACTCCAGTTGTCGGTGGTGGTGACGTCGTCCTTGGTTTCGCGGTTGTACTCGCCTTCGGCGTTGTGCCGCCAGCGGCCGTGGCGGGCCGTGGTCTTGAAGCTGACATCGTAGTCGTCGGTATCGTTTTCGGCGCGCTTGTAGTCCAGCGCTACATCCACGTTGCCTTTCCACACGAAGTCTTCCACCAGAGGCTTGGGCTTCATGATCTGCTCGATGCTGGCCAGCTCCACGGTCTTGGGTGCCTCGCCGTTGGCCAAGGTCACCTTGCCCGGTTCAGCGGCCTTCAGCGACTTGGCCTTCTCGCCCGTGTAGGCATCCTGCTTGACCAGCAGTTCCTGGTCGCTTTCCAGGGTCTGCACCTGTTTCCAGTCCAGGGCAATGGAGCCGCCGTAGGGCGTTTCCAGCAGCAGCTTGCCGCCATCGAAGACTTTGATCTTGCCACTGAGCCGGTCACCGTTCTTCATCCACACGGTATCGGCCAACGCCGGTGAGGCGCACAGGGAAGCAGCGAGCAGGCACAACAAGGATCTAGAATGCATAGACGTAATACGGTTCGATTCGAAGAAAAAAGCCGGGCATTATCCAGCTACCGCCGACCAGAGCAAGCACAGACCGGCAGCCTGGCATTGAGTTCAATACGCATTTACCTGACCATTTGTCTGGTTTCATCCACAGCCCAAGGGGGGCGCCATGTCTGGGGGACCTGAGCACATGCCGGAATCGGCCGAAGGTCGACGAACGGCACTGTATTCGGTGCTTGGCCAAGTACCGGCGGGCAAAGTCGTGAGCTATGGCCAGCTCGCAGCGCTGGCCGGGCTTGGCCGCGCAGCCCGCTGGGTAGGGCGCACCCTCGGGCAACTGCCTGCGCAAACCCGCCTGCCATGGCATCGGGTGCTGGGCGCAGGGGGCCGCCTGAGCCTGGCGCTGGGCACACCGGCCGGGGATGAACAACGGGCGCGGCTGCGTGCAGAAGGCGTGAATGTGACCAACAATCGTGTGGATATGACGCGCCATGGCTGGCGCCCGACAGAGCACAGCGGTTAGAGTGCGCGCTTTGTTTTCGAAAACTTGAGGCAGATGTTGGCCCATGCCCCGTAAAACCTGGCGCGCTGCGCTCGCTGCCTATGCCAGCCCGTCAACCTTGGTACTTTTGCTGCTCGGTTTCGCCGCCGGCCTGCCCTACATGTTGGTGTTCTCGACCCTGTCGGTGTGGCTGCGCGAGGCTGGGGTGGCCCGCGAAACCATTGGTTACGCCAGCCTGATCGGCCTGGCCTACGCCTTCAAGTGGGTGTGGTCACCGTTGCTCGACCAATGGCGCCTGCCACTGCTCGGCGGCCTGGGGCGCCGGCGCTCGTGGCTGCTGCTGTCGCAGGCACTGGTGGTGATCGGCCTGGTCGGCATGAGCCTGTGCGACCCGCAACAACATCTGTCCTGGTTGATCGCCATGGCCGTGCTGGTGGCCTTTGCCTCGGCCACCCAGGACATCGCGGTGGATGCCTACCGCCTGGAAATCGCCGACGACCAGCGCCAGGCCGCCCTGGCCGCCAGCTACATGGCCGGCTACCGGGTCGCCGCCCTGCTCGCCACCGCCGGCGCGCTGTTCTTCGCCGAGTGGTTCGGGTCCACCGGCTTCAGTTACCTGCATAAAGCCTGGGCCGGCACCTACGTGATGTTCGGGGTGATGATGCTGCCTGCGCTGTTCACGACTCTGGTCATGCGCGAACCGCCGGTGCCGCTGCGCACCCAGCTGTCGGCTGCGCGCTACGGCCTGGTGCACCAGATGGCCTCGGTGTTCGTGCTGATCATCCTGCTGGTGTCGGTGCCCGCCAGTTTCACCCAGATGTTCAATACCGGCTGGTCCACGGTCATCTCCGGGGATGCCACACCGCTCGACCTGTTGCTCGAAGACCGCGCCTTCCTGCGCCTGATCCTCTATGTGCTGCTGACCTGGGCGTGCCTGTCGAGCCTGGGCCGCCGTGGCCTGGCCCCGGTGCTGACCCCGGTCAACGACTTCATTGCCCGCTACCGCTGGCAGGCTTTGCTATTGCTAGGTCTGATCGCCACCTACCGCATGTCGGACACGGTCATGGGCGTGATGGCCAACGTGTTCTATATCGACATGGGCTTCACCAAAGACCAGATCGCCAGTGTCAGCAAGATCTTCGGCCTGATCATGACCCTGGTCGGTGCCGGTATCGGCGGGCTGCTGATCGTGCGCTTCGGCATCATGCCCATCCTGTTCATTGGTGGCGCGGCTTCGGCGGGCACCAACATCCTGTTCCTGATGCTGGCGGACATGGGGCCTAACCTGGAAATGCTGGTGGTCACCATTTCGCTGGACAACTTCAGCTCCGGCATGGCCACGTCTGCGTTCGTGGCGTACCTGTCGAGCCTGACCAACCTGAAGTTCTCGGCCACCCAGTACGCGCTGCTCAGCTCGATCATGCTGTTGCTGCCGCGGTTGATCGGGGGGTACTCGGGGGTGATGGTGGAGAAGTTCGGTTACCACGACTTCTTCCTGATTACCGCCCTGCTGGGCGTGCCTACGCTGATCCTGATCGCCTTGCAGTGGCGCCAGGAGACTGGCCGCGGTAAACCGCTTGCAGAGCCAGGCGCGGCGGCCGAGCGGCCCTGACAGGTTTCTGCTGCCTGTACCGGCCGTTTCGCTGGCAAACCAGCGCTGCTGCCAAGACCTGTGCACTAGCCTGAGACTTTCCTCGCGAAAGGGCCGGGCATACGGGCCGATATCTGCCAGGCATTGTGCGTCGCCGGTACCACCGTATTCGCGGGTGAACCCGCTCCTACATCGATCGATGATGCCGGCCCGGCCCCGCAGGACTGCCGGCCACCCTCGCCCGTCGTAGGAGCGGGTTCACCCGCGAAAGGGCCGGGCCTGCTGGCCGAATTCTGCCAGGCATTGTGCGTCGCCGGTACCACCGTATTCGCGGGTAAACCCGCTCCTACATGATCGATGATGCCGGCCCGGGCCCGCAGAACTACCGGCCACCCCGGCCCGTTGTAGGAGCGGGTTTACCCGCGAAAGGGCCGGGCCTGCGGGCCAGTTTCTGCCAGCATGGTGCGTTGCCGGCACCACCGTATTCGCGGGTGAACCCGCTCCTACATCGATCGATGATGCCGGCCCAGCCCCGCAGGCCTGCCGGCCACCCTCGCCCGTTGTAGGAGCGGGTTCACCCGCGAAAGGGCCGGGCCTGCTGGCCGAATTCTGCCGGGCATTATGCGTTGCCGGTACCACCGTATTCGCGGGTGAACCCGCTCGATGAATTGTGCCGCCCCACCTCCGCAGGCCTGCCGGCCACCCTCGCCCGTTGTAGGAGCGGGTTCACCCGCGAAAGGGCCGGGCCTGCTGGCCAGTTTCTGCCAGCATTGTGCGATGCCGGTACCACCGTATTCGCGGGTGAACCCGCTCGATGAATTGTGCCGCCCCACCTCCGCAGGCCTGCCGGCCACCCTCGCCCGTTGTAGGAGCGGGTTCACCCGCGAAAGGGCCGGGCCTGCTGGCCAGTTTCTGCCAGCATTGTGCGATGCCGGTACCACCGTATTCGCGGGTGAACCCGCTCCTACATCGATCAATGATGCCGGCACGGTTCCGCAGGACTGCCGCCCCCCCGCCCGTTGTAAGCGGCCCCGGCATTTACGACGACCGGGTCACAGATCGACAAGGCCGGCACAGGTACTGCAGATCAGTCAACCACGGCCCCTTGCCCCGGCCGGCCGCCCACCACAAACCACAACGGCCACAGCGCCAGCGCGCCCGCCAGCCCCGCCGCCAGTGCGAAATGCAGCAAGCTGGCACCGGCGCCGATCATTGCCAGCAATGCCCCACCCAGCCCCAACAGGGCGATGGTGATCATCCCCAGCATGGCCGAGACCAGGCCTTTGCTTTGCTCGCTGGAAAACAGCGTCATGCGGTACAGCACCGCGTTGGCCACACCCAGGCCCAGTGCATACAACGACATGCCTGCCACCAAGCTGGTCACGCTCGGCCAATACCATGTCGCCAGCACCATCACGCTCAACCCCGCCAGGTACGGCCACAGGGCACCACGGACCAGGGCCGGCAGCGGGTAGCGGTCGGCAATACGGTTGATGATCAGGTTGCCCAGGATCAAACCACCAAACACCGGCAGCTGCCACAGCGCATATTCCAGGGTCGTCAGGCCCTCATCGTGAATGAGCAATACCGGTGACAGGCCAATCCAGCCAATCAGCGGCAACCCGACCAGGCCCAGGGCGGCGCTGCCCGCGACAAAGCGGCGGTTGCCGAGCAATTGGCCGTAGCCTGCCAATAATGGCAACAGGTGGATCGGCGTGAACGCCAGGCGCGAACCGTCGCGGCGCTCTACCCCCAGGGTTTCGGGCATGAGCCGGTACAGCAGCCCCCAGCACACCACGGCCCCCACGGCGAAAGCCACGAACAGCCAACGCCAGTCCAGCCACTGCAACAGCAAGGCCCCGACCAGCGGGCCAAGCAGCGGCGACAGCAGCGCGATGTTGGCCAGCAGCGCCATCATGCGCACGGCGTCCGCCTCGCTGAATGCCTCGTTCAGCGCCGGGTAGCTGACCGTGACCACAAAGCCCAGGCCTATCCCCTGCAACAGGCGCAGCAGGTTGAACAGGCCAATATCATGGGCCCAGAAGGTCGCCAGGCAGGCCAGGCCGAAAAACGCGCAGCCGGCCAGCAGCAACGGGCGCCGACCATAGCGGTCTGCCAGCGGGCCGATCAGCCACTGCAGCACCACGCCACCGAGCAGGTACAGGTTGAGCGCATGGGGGATGTATTCAGGGCTGGCCTTCAGGTCGCCGACCACAACCGGCATGGCCGGCATCACCGCGTCACTGGCCAGGTAGGTCAGCAGTTCGAACAGGGCCAGGGTCAGGCCAAACAGCAAGGCCCGCAGGGGGGTGATGTACAGCAGTGGTTTCATGATGGCATATCAGGGGTGACAGGCAGGAGCAGGGTATATGCCAGAAATTGCTGGGGTTTGCTGTGAACAAGTGTAATCGGGGCGAAAAAAGCGGGGCCGCTGTGCAGCCCCGGCGCTAATGCACTGTTACTGGGCGGCAGTTTCCTGCACCACCCGAATGACCCGCTGTGGGAACGGAATGTCGATACCTTCGGCCTTCAGGCGGTCACGCGCTTGCTCGTTGAGCATGAACATCACATCCCAGTAATCGGCGGTCTTGGTCCACAAGCGCAGCGACACGGTGATCGAACTGTCACCCAGCGTCGCCACCACCGCTTGCGGAGCGGGGTCGGCCAGCACGCGAGGGTCCTGGGCCAGCTCCAGCAACACATTGCGGGCCTTCTGCAAATCGGCCTCGTAATCCACGCCCACATCGAACACCACCTTGCGCGTGGGCTGGCGGTTGGTGTTGGTGATGATGCCATTGGACAGGCTGCCGTTGGGCATGATCACCGTCTTGTTATCACCGGTGCGCAGCACGGTGTGGAAGATCTGGATGCTGTCGACAGTGCCGGCAACGCCTTGTGCCTCGATCCAGTCGCCGATGCGAAACGGGCGGAACATCAGGATCAGCACGCCGCCAGCGAAGTTGGCCAGGCTACCCTGCAGCGCCAGGCCGATGGCCAGGCCGGCGGCACCGATAGCCGCGACGAACGAGGTGGTCTCGATGCCGATCATCGACGCCACGCTGACCAGCAGCAGGATCTTCAGCACGATGTTGGCCAGGGTGCTGATGAAGCCCTGCAACGCCAGGTCGGCATTGCGCAGGCCGACCAGCTTGCCCAGGCGGGCGCTGACCTTGTTGATGATCCACCAGCCGACCGCCAGGGTCAGCAGCGCCAGCAGCACACGGCTGCCGTATTGCATGATCAAGGGGATCCAGGTTTGCGACTGGCGAACCAGCTGATCGACTTCAGCGTTCAAATCCATATTCATCTCCTGATGCCGAACGGCAAGTACACGGTAGAACAGACCGCGCTAACACACGGCCCCGGCCCCCATGGACATCATTGAGCCATGGGGGTTCCTGGCCACACCCGCATCAGTCGCGGAAGTTGTTGAACTGCAGCGGCATCTCGAATTCCTTGGTCCGCAGCAAGGCAATGGCCTCCTGCAGGTCGTCGCGTTTCTTGCCGGTTACCCGTACCTGCTCACCCTGGATGGCGGCCTGCACCTTCAGCTTGCCGTCCTTGATGGTGGCGACGATCTTCTTGGCCAGGTCCTTGTCGATACCCTCGCGGAACTTGGCTTCCTGTTTCTTTTCCTTGCCGGACGCATACGGGTCCTTGGTTTCCAGGCATTTCACGTCGATCTTGCGCTTGACCAGCGCCAGGCGCAGGATTTCCAGCATGGCTTCGAGCTGGAACTCTTCCTCGGCGGTGAGCATCACGGTCTGCTCTTTGTCCTTGAACTCGAAGGAGCCCTTGCCTTTGAGGTCGTAACGGCGGTCCAGGTCCTTGATGGCGTTGTCCACCGCGTTCTGCACTTCGTGCTTGTCCAGTTCCGATACCACGTCGAACGAAGGCATGGTTGTTCTCCCAAAATAAAAGCGCGCTCAGGCTGAAGATGGAGCGCGCCGGGTTTGACGGTTAAAATGCGGGCTCATTATAACGGGTTGCGAAACGCATATGAGCAGCACCTGGCATATTCTCGGCGCCGGCAGCCTCGGCAGCCTGTGGGCTTGCCGCCTGGCACGCGCGGGCAAGGCAGTGCGCCTGGTGCTGCGCGATCGGCAACGGCTGCAGGCCTATGAGCAGGCTGGCGGCCTGACGTTGATCGAGCAAGAACAGCCCCGGCACTACGCCATACCCGCCGAAACCGCCCAGGCTGACGGGCCGATCCATCGCCTGCTGGTGGCCTGCAAGGCCTACGACGCGGCCCCGGCGATTGCCGGCCTGGTACCACGCCTGGCCGAGGGCGCAGACGTGCTACTGCTACAGAACGGCCTGGGCAGCCAGGACGCGGTGGCAGACCTGCTGCCACAGGCGCGCTGCGTTTTCGCCTCCAGCACAGAAGGCGCCTTCCGCGAAGGCGACTGGCAGGTGCGTTTTGCCGGGCATGGCTTCAACTGGCTGGGCGACCCGCGCAACCCGGCGCTGCCGGCCTGGTTCGATGACCTGCACGAAGCAGGCATCCCTGCCGAATGGACGGTGGATATTCTCACCCGCCTGTGGCGCAAGCTGGCCCTGAACTGCGCGATCAACCCGCTGACCGTGCTGCACGCTTGCCAGAACGGCGGCTTGCTGGGCCACCTGGCGGAAGTACATGGCCTGTGCACCGAACTGGCCGCACTGCTGCGCCGCTGTGGCCAGCCGCAAGCGGCCGAGGGCCTGGACGAAGAAGTGCAACGGGTGATCGTGGCCACCGCAGCCAACTACTCTTCCATGTACCAGGACGTGCACGCAGGCCGACGCACCGAGGTGCATTACCTGCTCGGCCATGCCTGCCGGGTTGCCGCGCGGCACGGCCTGCAGCTGCCGCAACTGGAACACCTGCTGCAACGCCTGGTCGAACACCTGCGCTTACGTGGCTTGCCCTGCGACTGACGCAGCCCTATTACCTGGATACGGACACTGCCTAGCCCATGACCTTGCGCCATCGCCTGGAAAACCTCCCGGTCGGGCAGAAGCTGCTGGCGGCCCTGCTGGTATTGCTGGTGACCATCCTGCTGGTGGCCAACCTCACCTTCATCAGCGCGGCTTACTGGATCACCCAGGAGAGCATGGCACCCCAGGCCCTGCAGACCATCGGCCGGCTGGTGGCCAACCCACAACTGGCCGAGCGCGCGGGCGACAGCCCAGACACCGCCAGTGCCCTGCTCAAGGAGCTGGACAGCTACACCCCGCTGCGCGCGGCAGCCGTGTACGGGGGGGACGGTCGCATGCTGGCGCAACTCCAGCATGGCGACCCGTTGACCTTGCCCAAGCGCTTTCGCAACATCGACGGCTGGCGCCTGATGGAGTTTCGCAGCACCCAACTGATCCGCATCCCGCGCGAGGCCAACCCGCCGGCCCACCTGTTGCTGGTGGCCAGCAGCGAGCTGCCCACCGCGTTCTACACCGGCACGCTCAGTGCCAGCCTGGCTATCCTGGTGTTCAGCATCCTGCTGTGGATCTTCATCGCCCGCCAGATCAAACGCCTGATCACCCAACCGATCAACCAGCTTGAAGAACTCAGCCGCCAGGTCACCCGCGAAGAGAGCTACGCCCTGCGCGCCCGGCGTGGCAACGACGATGAGATCGGCAGCCTGGCCGACGCCTTCAACACCATGCTTTCGCGCATCGAGGCCCGTGAGCAGCAACTCAAACGCGCCCGTGACGAGTTCCAGGATGCCTATGACCAGGCCCAGGGCCTGGCCGAGGAAACCCGCCATACCAACCGCAAGCTGGAACTGGAAGTGCAGGTGCGCAGCAAGATCGAGAAAAAACTCACCGGCTTCCAGAACTACCTCAACAGCATCATCGACTCGATGCCTTCGGCATTGATTGCCCTGGACGAACAGCTCTATGTCACCCAGTGGAATCACGAGGCCACGGTCCTCTCCGGCACGCCGTTGCATGAGGCGCTGAACCAACCAGTGTTCATCGCCTTCGAGCCCCTGAAGCCGTTCCTGCCACAACTTAAGGAAACCGTGGAAAAGCACCGGGTGGCCAAGATCGAGCGGGTCACATGGCCCAAGGGCGACGAGCTGCGCCATTACGCCCTGACCTTCTACCCGCTCACCGGCGGCGGCGGGCGCGGCGTGGTGATCCGCATCGACGACATCACCCAGCGCCTGTCGCTGGAAGAAATGATGGTCCAGTCGGAAAAAATGCTCTCGGTCGGCGGCCTGGCGGCGGGGATGGCTCACGAAATCAACAACCCGCTGGGCGCCATCCTGCACAACGTACAGAACATCCGCCGACGCCTGTCGGCAGACCTGCCCCGCAACCAGGAACAGGCCAGCGAGCTTGGCCTCGACCTGGCCATGATCAACCGCTACCTGGCCAGCCGCGAAGTGCCGCAACTGCTCGACGGCATCCAGCAGGCCGGGGCCCGCGCGGCGAAGATCGTCACCCACATGCTCAGCTTCAGCCGCCGCAGCAACCGACAGCTGGAGCCTTGCGAGCTGCCGGCGCTGATCGACCAGGCGGTGGAAATTGCCGGCAACGACTTCGACCTGGCGATCGGTTTCGACTTCAAGGGGCAGGCCATCGTGCGGCAGTTCGACCCTGAACTGGGGCCCGTGCCGTGCACTGCCAACGAACTGGAACAGGTACTGTTGAACCTGTTGAAGAACGCCGCCCAGGCCATCCATTTGCGCCCGCAACCGAGCGAGCCGGGGCGGATCACCCTGCGCACCCGGCTGAACCCGCCGTGGGCGGAGATCCAGGTCGAGGACAATGGCGTCGGCATGCCAGAGGCCGTGCGCAAGCGCACCTTCGAGCCGTTCTTCACCACCAAGGAAATCGGCCAGGGCACCGGGCTGGGCCTGTCGGTTTCGTACTTCATCATCACCAACAACCACAAGGGGCAGATGGAGGTGCACTCCACGCCTGGCCAGGGTACGTGCTTCACCCTGCGCCTGCCCCTCGGCCAGCCGGCAGCAGCGGCGCCGACCTTACCGGAGCAATGACATGGGCAACCGCCTATCGAAGATCTACACCCGTACCGGCGACCAGGGCGAAACCGGCCTGGGCGACGGCCGGCGGGTGCCGAAAAGCCACCCGCGCATAGAAGCCATTGGCGAGGTAGACAGCCTCAACAGCCAGCTCGGCGTGCTTTTGGCAGGCCTGGCCGAGCAAGGCCTGGAAGAGGTCACTACGGTGCTTGCGCCGTGTCAGCACCGCTTGTTCGACCTGGGTGGGGAGCTGGCCATGCCCAGCTACCAGGCCTTGAACCAGGCAGAGGTGGAGCGCCTGGAGGCGGTCATCGATGTGTGGAACGAAGAGCTGGGGCCGCTGAAGAACTTCATCCTGCCCAGTGGTTCGATGCTGGTGGCGCAGGCCCATGTCTGCCGCAGCCTGGCGCGCAGCGCCGAGCGGCGCTGCCAGCAGCTGCATGCGCTGGAACCACTGGAAGGGGTAGGTCTGGCGTACATCAACCGCCTGTCCGACCTGCTGTTCGTGGCGGCGCGGATCATCGGGCGGCGACAGGGGGTGGCCGAGGTGTTGTGGCAGCCTGCTGAAAAGCCGCAGGGCTGACAGGTTCGGGGCGGCCTGCGCGGTGTCGAGAAGGGCCGCCCCAATGGCTCAGGCCTCGGGCCAGAATGCCCGGATGCCAGCCACACCCTGGGCCCCGGCTTCCCAGGCTCGCTCGCGCTCACCCGGCCCTACCCCACCCAGCAAATACACCGGCTTGCTGAACCCGGCCAGCAAACGTCGAGCTTCGTCCCAGCCCAACGGCGCCGCCTCGGGGTGGGTCTGGGTTGCCTGGACTGGCGACAGGGTGACGAAGTCGACGCCCATCTGCTCGGCCAGTGCCAGCTCTTCGGCGCAGTGGCAGGAAGCCGCCAACCACCGCTCGCGGGGAAACGGCCGACCTTTGGCGGCGTACTTGCGTAACTGCGCCGCGGTCAGGTGCCAGCCGGCCGAAGGGAAATCGCCCAGCCATTCCAGCGGCCCCTTGAGCATCAACTGTGCCTTGCCCGCACACAGTCCAACCGCATCCACCGCCACGTCGCGGTACTTGGGGTCGTACATGTCCGGGGCGCGCAACTGAATCAGCCGAATGCCGCTGGCAACCGCCTTCTGGATGCCCTTGAGCAGTTGCGGCACTTCCAGGCCATCGGGGGTAATCAGGTACTGGTCCGGCAGGCGCGCGGCAGCCACGATTGGCTGGTTGGCCTCGGGAAATTCGTACTGCGGCAAATCGCGCGGGGCAACCCACGCCAGCGGCTGACCCTCGGCGCCATGCGCCTCGCCGGTAAAGGCCTGCACTTCACGCACGTCCAGCAACACCTGCTTGTCCGGGTAGTCGTGGCTGACCTTGATCAGCGCACGCGAACGGCTCACCTCGATACCCAGCTCTTCGCGCAGCTCGCGGGCCAGTGCCGCTTCCACGCTTTCATCGGCTTCGACCTTGCCGCCGGGAAACTCCCACAGGCCACCCTGGTGCTGGGTGGCGGCCCGCCGCGCGATCAGAATGCGGCCATCGGCGCCACGAATGACTGCTGCTACAACATGAATCCGTTTCACACTTCACGCTCCGCCAGGCCAGCCTGCAACAAGGCGCACAACGTGTCGCCGAAGTTCAGGTGATCGCTCATGGTTCGTCTCCTGGTTCTGGAATTGTGGGGCCGTTGCCCGACCCCAGCACTGCATCAGGTACGGTATTCGGCGTTGATCTTTACGTACTCGTGCGACAGGTCGGTGGTCCAGATGGTTTCGCTGCACTGGCCACGGCCCAGTTCGATACGGATCGTGATCTCTTCCTGGGCCATCACTGCCGAGCCCTGGGCTTCGGTATAGCTGGGGCTGCGGCCGCCCTGGCTGGCGATGCACACGTGATCCAGGTAGACGTCGATCAGGCTCACGTCCAGCTCCGGCACACCGGCACGGCCCACCGCGGCGAGAATACGGCCCCAGTTCGGGTCCGACGCGAACAGTGCGGTCTTGATCAGCGGTGAGTGGGCCACTGCGTAACCAACGTCCAGGCATTCCTGGTGGTTGCCACCGCCGTTGACCTGCACGGTCACGAACTTGGTCGCACCTTCGCCGTCACGCACGATGGCCTGGGCCACGTCCATGCACACTTCGAACACGGCTTTTTTCAGGGCCTCGAACAGCGCACCACGGGCTTCGGTGACCTCTGGCAGGTTGGCCTTGCCGGTGGCGATCAGCATGCAGCAATCGTTGGTCGAGGTGTCGCCATCGATGGTGATGCGGTTGAACGATTTGTTGGCGCCGTCCAGCATCAGGTCCTTGAGCACCGCCGGGGCAACCTTGGCGTCGGTGGCGATGTAGCCAAGCATGGTGGCCATGTTCGGGCGGATCATGCCGGCGCCCTTGCTGATACCGGTCACGGTCACGGTCACGCCATCGTGCTGGAACTGGCGGCTGGCGCCCTTGGGCAAGGTATCGGTGGTCATGATGCCGGTGGCCGCTTCGGCCCAGTTGTTCTCCGACAGGTTATCGAGGGCGGCCTGCAGCGCGCCTTCGATCTTTTCCACCGGCAGTGGCTCGCCGATCACCCCGGTGGAGAACGGCAGTACCGATTCGGCGGGTACGCCGGCCAGTTCGGCCAGCTTGGCGCAGGTGCGTTCGGCGGCTGCCAGCCCTGGGGCGCCGGTACCGGCGTTGGCATTACCGGTGTTGGTCAACAGGTAGCGCACGGTGCCCTGTACACGCTGCTTGGAGAGGATCACCGGTGCCGCGCAGAACGCGTTGAGGGTGAACACGCCCGCCACGTTGGAGCCTTCGGCGCAGCGCATGACCACCACATCCTTGCGCCCAGGACGCTTGATGCCGGCAGAAGCGATGCCGAGTTCAAAACCCGCAACCGGGTGCAGGGTGGGCAAAGGACCAAGACCAACAGCCATTAGAGCGCTCCTAGAAAATTCGGTGGATGTACAAAAAACGGGGCCGCAAAGCGGCCCCAGGATGTATCAGGTTACAACACCCAGGTCAGATCATTCGATCTGCCCGTGGCAATGCTTGAACTTCTTGCCCGAACCACACCAGCAAGGCTCATTGCGGCCCAGCTTCTGCTCGTTGCGCACCGGCGCCGAGGCAACGGCCACTTCGGCCTCCTCCTCGCTCAGCTGCTCGCCTTCCAGGCCAGGGGCTGGGGCGTGCTCGAACTGCATGCGGCTGGCCAACTCCTCGGCCTCGCGGCGCAGGCGGGCTTCCTCTTCGACCGGGTCTTCGCGGCGTACCTGAACGTGCGACAGCACGCGGATGGTATCGCGCTTGATCGACTCCAGCAGCTCCTGGAACAGGCTGAACGACTCGCGCTTGTACTCCTGCTTGGGGTTCTTCTGCGCATAGCCACGCAGGTGGATACCGTGGCGCAGGTGGTCCATGGTCGACAGGTGGTCTTTCCACAGGTCGTCCAGCACACGCAGCAGAATCTGCTTCTCGAAGGTACGCAGGGCGTCGAGGCCGGCCTGGTCTTCTTTCTCGGTGTAGGCCGCGGTGATCTCGTTCAGCAGCTTCTCGCGCAGCGTCTCCTCGTAGAGGTGATCGTCTTCGTCGAGCCACTGCTGGATCGGCAGCTTGATGGCGAAGTCGCTGGCCAGCGATGCCTCCAGGCCGGCCACGTCCCACTGCTCGGGCAGCGACTGCGGCGGAATGTGCTGGCTGATGGTAGCGTCCAGGACTTCCTTGCGGAATTCGACGATGGTGTCGCCAATGTTCTCGGCCGCCAGCAGGCTGTTGCGCATGTGGTAGATCACCTTGCGCTGCTCGTTGGCCACGTCGTCGTATTCAAGCAACTGCTTGCGGATGTCGAAGTTGCGGCCTTCGACCTTGCGCTGCGCCTTCTCGATGGCATTGGTGACCATGCGGTGTTCGATGGCCTCGCCCGCCTGCATGCCCAGGGCCTTCATGAAGTTCTTCACCCGGTCGGAGGCGAAGATACGCATCAGGCTGTCTTCCAGCGACAGGTAGAAGCGGCTGGAACCCGGGTCGCCCTGACGGCCGGAACGGCCACGCAACTGGTTGTCGATACGGCGCGACTCGTGGCGCTCGGAGGCGATCACGTGCAGGCCACCGGCCTCGATCACCTGCTGGTGACGCTTCTGCCAGTCGGCCTTGATCTGGGCGATCTGCTCGGCGGTCGGGTTTTCCAGGGCGGCCACCTCGGCTTCCCAGTTACCGCCCAGCAGGATGTCGGTACCACGGCCGGCCATGTTGGTGGCGATGGTCAGGGCACCCGGCGCACCGGCCTGGGCGATGATTTCGGCTTCTTTCTCGTGGTACTTGGCGTTCAGCACCTTGTGGTCGATACCTTCTTTCTTCAGCAGGTTCGACATGTGTTCGGACGTTTCGATGGTCGCGGTACCAACCAGAATCGGCCGGCCCTGCTTCATGCTTTCCTTGATGTCGGCAATGATCGCGGCGTACTTCTCGTCGGCGGTCAGGTACACCAGGTCGTTGAAGTCCTTGCGCGCCAGCGGCTTGTTCGGCGGGATGACCATCACGTTCAGCGCGTAGATCGACTGGAACTCGAAGGCTTCGGTGTCGGCGGTACCGGTCATGCCGGACAGCTTGGTGTACAGGCGGAAGTAGTTCTGGAAGGTAGTCGAGGCCAGGGTCTGGCTCTCGGCCTGGATGTTCAGGTTTTCCTTGGCCTCGATGGCCTGGTGCAGGCCTTCGGACAGGCGCCGGCCCGGCATGGTCCGGCCGGTGTGCTCGTCGATCAGCAGTACCTGGCCGTCCTGGACGATGTACTCGATGTTGCGGTGGAACAGCTTGTGCGCGCGCAGGCCAGCATATACGTGGGTCAGCAGGCCCAGGTTATGCGCCGAGTACAGGCTCTCGCCTTCGGCCAGCAACCCGGCCTGGGTCAGCATCTCTTCGATGAACTGGTGACCGGCCTCGTTGAGCTCGACCTGGCGGCTCTTCTCGTCGATGGTGAAGTGGCCTTCCTGAGTGACCTGGCCTTCGACTTCTTCGATGTGCTGGGTCAGGCGCGGGATCAGGCGGTTGATCTCGATGTACAGCTTGGAGCTGTCTTCGGCCTGGCCGGAGATGATCAGCGGGGTACGCGCTTCGTCGATGAGAATGGAGTCCACTTCGTCGATCACGGCGAAGTTCAGTTCACGCTGGAACTTCTCGTCCTGGCTGAACGCCATGTTGTCGCGCAGGTAGTCGAAACCGAATTCGTTGTTGGTGCCGTAGGTGATGTCGGCCGCATAGGCAGCACGCTTTTCTTCCGGCGGCTGGAAGGCCGATACGATACCGACCGACAGGCCGAGAAACTCGTACAGCGGGCGCATCCAGTTGGCGTCACGGCGGGCCAGGTAGTCGTTGACGGTAACCACATGCACGCCCTTGCCGGACAGTGCGTTGAGGTACACGGCCAGGGTACCGACCAAGGTCTTGCCTTCACCGGTACGCATTTCTGCGATCATGCCTTCGTGCAGGGTCATGCCGCCAATCAACTGAACGTCGAAGTGGCGCATGCCCATCACGCGCTTGCCGGCCTCGCGGGCCACGGCAAAGGCTTCGGGCAACAATTGGTCCAGTGTCTCGCCTTTGGCCAGGCGCTCCTTGAACTCTGCAGTCTTGCCCCGCAGTTGCTCGTCGGAGAGGGCCACCATCTTCTCTTCGAAGGCATTGACGATACTCACCGTCTTGAGCATGCGTTTTACTTCACGCTCGTTCTTGCTTCCAAAAAGTTTTTTTAACAAAGGCGCAAACATATCGGCAGGATCTTCCACACGTAGGGATGGAGGGCGGCCCCATGAGTCGCCCGTGCAGCCCTGAGGCCGCATGCGAACGAGCATTCTACCCGGAAACGATGGTGAGGAAAGTGGTGGATTTCCACGATGCTGGCACAGCGCTTTGGCAGGGGCTTGGTTTAGATAGGGGCATTTTCCCTGAGTTCAAGGTTTGGCAACATGAAAGGTATCGAGAACCAGTCTTATCTTGCGTCGCCTGTGCTGGCCTCTTCGCGGGCACGCCCGCTCCCACAGGATCACTACAGGCCTGAGTGTTGCGCAATCCCTGTGGGAGCGGGCGTGCCCGCGAAGAGGCCAGCACAGGTTCTACAGGTGTTAAACTGCCGATCTTGTAACCTCATGCGTACCCCCATGGCCTACAAACCCTCCCCCGCCCAGCCACCCTCGGCCCTGCTGCGCCAGGTGCGCCCGCTGCGCCTGCTGCTGAACCAGGCCGAACGCCTGGAACACCTGCAGCGCCTGCTGGAAAGCCAGCTGCAACCGGCTGCCCGCGAGCATTGCCACGTGGCCTCATGGCGCGATGGCACTTTGTTGCTGGTGGTTACCGATGGCCATTGGGCTACCCGCCTGCGCTACCAGCAGAAGCGCCTGCTGGCCGCATTGCAGGCCATGGAAGCCTTTGGCAACCTCCGGCGCATCCTCTACAAGGTGCAGCCGCCCCTGGTACCGGCCAAACGCGGCGGGCATGCTGCCGAGCTGTCCACCAGCGCCGCGGCGAGCCTGCGTGACACCGCCGAGGGCATCGCCGACCCCAAGCTGCGCGCTGCACTGGAGCGCTTGGCCGCCCACGCTGGCGACAAGCAATAAAAAAGGCCACCCGAAGGTGGCCTTGATTACAACACTAGAGAGAGTGTTCGAACTTACACGGCCGCAACAGGGCGCATGTACGAGATCGGTGCCGTACTGGCATCTTCGAACGTGACCACTTCCCAGGCATCGGTTTCGGCAATCAGCTTGCGCAACAGCTGGTTGTTCAGCGCGTGGCCGGACTTGTAGCCCTTGAACTCGCCGATCAGGCTGTTGCCCAGCAGGTAGAGGTCGCCGATGGCGTCGAGGATCTTGTGCTTGACGAATTCGTCATCGGAACGAAGGCCGTCTTCGTTGAGCACACCTGTCTCGTCGACCACGATGGCATTCTCGACACTGCCACCCAACGCAAGGTTGTGCTTGCGCAGGTACTCGATGTCACGCATGAAACCGAACGTGCGGGCGCGGCTGACTTCCTTCACGAACGAGGTGCTGGAGAAGTCGACAACCGCGCTCTGGGTCTGGCCCTTGAGGACCGGGTGATCGAAGTCGATCTCGAAGCTCACCTTGAAACCGTCGAAAGGCAGGAAAGTGGCGCGCTTGTCGCCCTCTTCCACAGTTACCTCACGCAGGATGCGGATGAACTTCTTGGCTGCGTCCTGTTCTTCCAGGCCGGCAGACTGAATCAGGAATACGAAGGGACCGGCGCTGCCATCCATGATCGGCACTTCCGAGGCGGAGAGCTCGACGTAGGCGTTATCGATGCCCAGGCCCGCCATGGCGGAGAGCAGGTGCTCGACCGTATCGACCTTGACGTCACCGTTGACCAGCGTCGTCGACATGGTGGTCTCGCCGACGTTGGCCGCACGCGCAGGGATCTCGACCACAGGGTCGAGGTCGGCGCGGCGGAAGACGATGCCGGTGTCAACAGGTGCAGGCTTGAGGGTCAGGTAAACCTTCTCCCCGGAGTGCAGGCCGACACCTGTGGCACGGATGGTATTCTTCAGGGTGCGTTGTTTAATCATGGCATTGGCCGCTTCAGCGCAAATTGCGAACAGGTATCAACAAAGGCTGGGGATGATAACAGACCCAACCTTTGATGAATACCAATCACCTTTATACCCCTGATAAATTCCATTAATCAGCCTGACGACGCAGGAATGCCGGGATATCCAGGTAATCCAAGTCATCCTGAGGGTTCATTTTCGCGGCTGCCGCAGCACCGGCGTGGGCCTGGTTGCGCATTACGGTCGGGCGCTCGAGGTCACGGTAGTTCACGGCTGGCTGCTCCTGACGAACTGGCGCCGGGTTGGACGCTTCGTACGCCTGCTGGGCGGTCTGCAGGGTGTTGTCGACCACTTTCACAGGCTTCTCGATACGCGCGCCCAGGCCGGTGGCCACAACGGTCACGTGCAGTTCGTCACGCATGTCCGGATCGATCACGGTACCGACCTTGACCATGGCGTGGTCAGAGGCGAAGGCTTCGATGATGCTACCCACGTCGGAGTATTCACCCAGCGACAGGTCCGGGCCAGCGGTGATGTTCACCAGGATGCCGCGGGCGCCCTGCAGGTTGACATCTTCCAGCAGCGGGTTGCGGATGGCTGCTTCGGTGGCTTCGCGTGCACGGTTCGGGCCGCTGGCGCAACCAGTACCCATCATCGCCATGCCCATTTCACCCATGACGGTGCGCACGTCGGCGAAGTCGACGTTGATCATGCCCGGGCGCTTGATGATGTCGGAGATACCGCGCACGGCGCCGGCCAGTACATCGTCGGCCTTGGCGAAGGCGGACAGCAGGCTGGCATCCTTGCCCAGGATGGTCAGCAGTTTCTCGTTGGGGATGGTGATCAACGAGTCGACGCTTTCAGCCAGCATGCGGATGCCTTCATCGGCGATCTGCATGCGCTTGCGGCCCTCGAACGGGAACGGACGGGTCACCACGGCTACGGTGAGGATGCCCATTTCCTTGGCCACTTCGGCAATGATCGGTGCAGCACCGGTACCGGTACCGCCGCCCATGCCAGTGGTGATGAACACCATGTTGGTGCCTTGCAGCACTTCGGCGATGCGCTCACGGTCTTCCAGTGCGGCCTGACGCCCGACTTCCGGATTGGCGCCAGCACCCAGGCCCTTGGTCACGCCAGTGCCCAATTGCAGGATGGTGCGTGCACCAATGTTTTTCAGGGCCTGAGCATCCGTGTTGGCGCAGATGAATTCCACACCTTCGATGCTGCTCTTGACCATGTGGTTGACGGCGTTGCCGCCACCACCACCAACGCCGATCACTTTGATGACCGGGCTTTGCGGGACGTTGTCTACGAGCTCGAACATTTTCCCTCTCCTTACAGTTCTCTAGTTGTTGCGCCTACCACTACTGCTTTGAAACTTAGAAGTTGCCCTGTACCCAGCGCTTGAAGCGTTCAAGCACTGGGGCCTTCGGTTCATCGCCATAGCTGTTGTTGCTGCTGTTGCTGCTGCCGGTCAGGACCATGTCCTCGGACTGCTTGAGCAGGCCGTAGGTGAGCAAGCCCACGCCGGTGGAATAGATGGGGTTGCGAACCACGTCGCTCAGGCCCCGAACGCTGTGCGGTACGCCCAGGCGTACCGGCATGTGGAAGATTTCCTCGGCCAGTTCCACGGCACCTTCCATCTTCGCGGTACCGCCGGTGAGGACGATGCCCGCTGGCACCAGGTCCTCGTACCCGCTGCGGCGCAGTTCGGCCTGGATCAGGGTGAAGAGCTCGTCGTAACGCGGCTCCACCACCTCGGCCAGGGCCTGACGCGACAGCTCGCGCGGTGGGCGGTCGCCCACGCTCGGCACCTTGATGGTCTCGCCAGCGCCCGCCAGTTTGGCCAGGGCGCAGGCGTAGCGGATCTTGATTTCTTCGGCGTACTGGGTCGGGGTACGCAGGGCCATGGCGATGTCGTTGGTCACCTGGTCGCCTGCAATCGGAATGACCGCGGTGTGGCGGATCGCGCCTTCGGTGAAGATGGCGATGTCGGTGGTGCCGCCACCGATGTCGACCAGGCACACGCCCAGTTCCTTTTCATCGTCGGTGAGCACCGAATAGGCCGAAGCCAGCTGCTCGAGGATGATGTCGTCGATTTCCAGGCCGCAGCGGCGCACGCACTTTTCGATGTTCTGTGCCGCGTTGACCGCGCAGGTCACCACGTGAACCTTGGCTTCCAGACGCACGCCAGACATGCCCAGCGGCTCGCGGACACCTTCCTGGTTGTCGATCACGTAGTCCTGCGGCAGGGTATGCAGCACGCGCTGGTCGGCCGGAATGGCCACCGCCTGGGCCGCGTCCAGTACCCGCTCCAGGTCGGCCAGGCTGACCTCGCGGTCACGGATGGCGACGATGCCGTGGGAGTTCAGGCTGCGGATATGGTTACCGGCGACGCCCACGAACGCCGAGTGGATGCGGCAGCCGGCCATCAGCTGCGCTTCTTCGACGGCGCGCTGGATCGATTGCACGGTCGACTCGATGTTCACCACCACGCCTTTTTTCAGGCCGCGGGACGGGTGTGTGCCGATACCGACGATTTCCAGGGTGCCGTCTTCGCCCACTTCGCCGACCAGTGCCACCACCTTGGAGGTGCCAATATCCAGCCCGACGATCATTTTGCCGCTATGCGCGTTTGCCATGGTCCTGCCTCTCTCTAATTCTTCGCAACGGCGGGTTGGGCCGTCGTCGGTGCAATCGGTTCCCGCCAACCAACGGCAAGTCCGTTGGAATAACGCAGATCAATGCGGGCGATAGTGCTGATCTGGTCTTTGAGTGTCTTGTCGTAAATGGCAATGAAACGGCGCATCTTCTCCACCAGATGGTCGCGCCCCAGCAGCAGCTCGATGCCAGGCCCGGCGCTGCTCGCGCCAGTGGTCAGGAACCAGCTGCCTCGCTCGCGCAGCTCCAGGCGAGCGATGGAAAAGCCCAAGGGGCGCAGCATCTGGCTCAATACCTGATACTGCTGCATGACTTGTTGCTGGGCACGCCGCGGCCCGGCAAGCTGCGGCAGGTGCTCATAGTTGGCCAGCTCACGCGGGGTGAATGCCTGGCCCTGGTTGTTGAGCAAGGCTTCGTCGCCCCAGCGCGCCACCGGCAGCTGTTCTTCCAGGCGGATGACCACCTCGTCAGGCCACACGCGGCGTACTTCAGCGTGGGCGATCCAGGGCATCTGTTCGAGCTCCGCACGCATCGCCGGCAGGTCGACACTGAAGAAGCTCGCGGCCACGTAAGGGGCGATGCGCTGCTGCACCGACTGCTGGCTGATGTAGCTGAGGTCGCCCTGCACATCGATCTTGGCGATGGGCCGGTCGGCATAAGGCATCAGGCGAATGGCCCCTTCGTAGGCACCGAAGCCTGCTGCCACCAGCAATACCGGCCACAGCAGGCGCTTCAGGCCGCCGAGGCTGGGCCGCGGCAGGCGCGCCGATACGGGCTCGTCGGCCACCAGCCTGCTGGCACCACGCGGCACCGGCTTGCTACGGCCGGTTACGGGTTGCTGCTGACGTATCATTGCGCCTTGCATGATGATTAACCTCGCGTCGCCACGCTTTCGGCCAGGATTGCCAGCACCAGTTGCTGGAAGTCCAGGCCAGCCGCGCGGGCCGCCATGGGCACCAGGCTATGATCGGTCATGCCGGGTGCGGTGTTTACTTCGAGCAGCCAGAACCGGCCTTGCTCGTCCTGCATCACGTCCAGCCGCCCCCAGCCCTCGATGCCAACGGCATCACAGGCACGGGCGGTCAGGTCGATCAGTTCCTGTTCCTTGGCGCTATCCAGGCCGCACGGAATGCGGTACTGGGTATCGTTGGCGATGTACTTGGCGTCGTAGTCGTAGAACACGTGCGGTGTACCCAAGGCGATCGGCGGCAGCACCTGGCCGCGCAGCACCGCAATGGTGAACTCCGGGCCGTGGATCCACTGCTCCACCAGTACCTGGGAATCGTACTGGGCAGCGTCTTGCCAGGCGGCGATCAGTTCCTCGGCGCTGTTCACCTTGGCCATGCCGATGCTAGAGCCTTCATGGGCGGGTTTGACGATCAGCGGGAAGCCCAGTTCCGTACTGGCCTGCAAACAATCGCTTTCACTCGCCAGCACCGCGTGGCGCGGGGTAGGAATGCCCAGGCTCTGCCACACCTGCTTGGTACGCAGCTTGTCCATGGCCAGGGCCGAAGCGAGGATGCCGCTACCGGTATAAGGGATGCCCAGGCACTCCAGCAGCCCCTGCATGCTGCCATCCTCACCGCCACGGCCGTGGAGGATGATGAAGGCGCGGTCGATCTTCTCGTTCTGCAGGCGGTCGAGCAGGTCGTCACCGACGTCGATGGCAACGACATCGACACCGGCGGTGGTCAGCGCATCGATCACGGCGGCGCCGGACTTGAGCGACACTTCGCGCTCGGCACTCTTGCCGCCGTACAGCACGGCAACGCGGCCAAACGCTTTCACGTCGAGGGTAGAGTGCAGCTTGTCGTAGGCGCTGGTCATTTCGACTTCTCCTGCTTGGCGCCAGCGAACAGCGGGCTTTTCATCAGTTGCGGGGCCAGGCCGCCAACGTCACCGGCACCCTGGCAGAGCAGGATGTCGCCAGCGCGCAGCAACGGCTTGACCAGTGGCGCCAGCTCGGCGCCACGTTCGATGTAGATCGGGTCGAGCTTGCCGCGCTGGCGAATGCTGTGGCACAGCTGCCGGCTGTCGGCGCCAGGTATTGGCTCTTCGCCAGCCGGGTACACCTCCATCAGCAGCAGCACGTTGGCATCGCCCAGCACCTGAACGAAATCGTCGTACAGGTCGCGGGTGCGGCTATAGCGGTGCGGCTGGTAGACGATCACCAGTCGGCGGCTTGGCCAGCCACCACGCACAGCCTTGATCACGGCGGCCACTTCGGTCGGGTGGTGGCCGTAGTCATCGACCAGCATCACGCTGCCGTCTTCGACCGGCAGCTCGCCGTAGACCTGGAAGCGACGCCCAACGCCCTGGAAGCCGGAAAGGCCCTGCACGATGGCTTCGTCAGTGATGCCTTCGTCAGTGGCAATGGCGATGGTGGCCAGGGCATTGAGCACGTTGTGGTTGCCCGGCATGTTCACCGACACGTCCAGCGGCTCGCAGTCGCGGCGCAGCACGGTGAAATGGGTCTGCATACCCTGCTGCCGCACATTGATGGCGCGGATGTCGGCCTCTTCGCTGAAACCGTAGGTCACGGTCGGGCGCTTCACCTGCGGCAGAATCTCGCGTACCACCGGGTCGTCCAGGCACATCACCGCCAGGCCATAGAACGGCAGGTTGTGCAGGAACTCGACGAAGGTTTTCTTCAGTTTGTTGAAGTCGCCTTCATAGGTCGCCATGTGGTCGGCGTCGATGTTGGTGACCACAGCCACCATCGGCTGCAGGTGCAGGAAGCTGGCATCGCTTTCATCGGCTTCGGCGATCAGGTAGCGGCTGGTGCCCAGCTGGGCATTGGTGCCGGCCGCGGTCAGGCGACCACCGATGACGAAGGTCGGGTCCAGACCGCCGGCGGCGAATACCGAGGCCAGCAGGCTGGTGGTGGTGGTCTTGCCGTGTGTACCGGCGACTGCCACACCGTGGCGGTAGCGCATCAGTTCGGCGAGCATCTCGGCACGCGGTACCACCGGAATGCGCCGCTCGAGGGCGGTGGCCACTTCCGGGTTGGCCGGGTTGATGGCGCTGGAAACCACCAGCACATCGGCAGTGGCAGCGTTTTCGGCACGGTGGCCGACGAAGATCTCGGCACCGAATGACTCCAGCCGCTCGGTGACCGGCGAGGCTTTCAGGTCGGAACCGGACACTTCATAGCCCAGGTTCAGCAACACTTCGGCAATGCCGCACATGCCCACGCCGCCAATACCGACGAAGTGAATGCGACGGATACGACCCATTTTCGGCTGGGGCATGGCTTTCTGGCTCTCAACCATGGGCCACCTCCAGGCAGATATCGACCACGGTGCTGGTTGCTGCAGGTTTGGCCAGGCGCCGTGCGGTACCTGCCATGACATTGAGTTTCTCGGGTTGCATCAGCACCTCGTTCAGGCGTTCAGCGAGCTGCGCTGCGCCAGTTGTCGCTTGTGGCATCAGGAAGGCAGCACCTTCGCGAGCCAGATATTGAGCGTTGTGGGTCTGGTGATCGTCGATTGCGTGAGGCAACGGCACCAGCACCGAAGGCAGGCCTGCCGCCGCCAGCTCGCTGACGGTCAGCGCACCCGCCCGACACACCACCATGTCGGCCCAGCCATAGGCTTGGGCCATGTCCTTGATGAAAGGCTCGACCTGAGCCTCGACGCCGGCCTCGTGATAACGCTCGGCGGTGATCGGCGCGTGCTGCTTGCCGGCCTGGTGAAACACCTCGGGCCGCACGGCAGCAGGCACTTCGGACAGGGCCTTAGGCAACAATTTGTTCAATGGTTCCGCCCCCAGGCTGCCGCCCAGCACCAACAGCCGTGCACGGCGTTCGGCCAGGGGCGCGCGTGGCGCATCCAGGAACAGCTCGGGGCGCACCGGGTTGCCGGTGGTGCGGCGCTTGTCGCTGGCCTCGAAGGTGTTCGGGAACGCCTCGCAAACCCGCGCAGACAGCGGCACCAGCAAGCGGTTGGCGGTACCGGCGCGGGCGTTCTGCTCATGGATCACCAGCGGCACGCCACACAGCCGCGCAGCCACGCCGCCAGGGCCGGTCACATAACCACCAAAGCCCAGCACGCACACCGGCTTGAGCTGGCGAATGATCCGCCTTGCCTGGAGAACGGCCTTGACCAGGGTCAAGGGTGCCTTGAGCAACGACAGCTTGCCTTTGCCGCGCAGGCCGCTGACCTGGATCAGGTGCAGCGGCAGGCCGGCCTGGGGCACCAGTTCATTCTCGATGCCGCGCGGGGTGCCCAGCCAGTGCACGCTGTACCCGCGCGCCTGGAACTCACGGGCGCAGGCCAGGGCCGGGAACACGTGTCCGCCGGTACCGCCGGCCATGATCAGTACGTTCTTGCCGTCAGCGGCCATGACTGGTCTCCTCGGCAAAATCGCTTTCGCTGAATTCGTGCTCCTCGCTGCCCAGGTGCGTACGGCTTTCCCACTCGATACGCAATAGCAAGCCCACGCAAGCACAACAGATGACCAGCGAGCTGCCCCCGTAGCTGAGGAACGGCAGGGTCAGGCCTTTGGTCGGCAGCAAGCCGACATTCACCCCGATGTTGATCAGGAACTGGCCGATCCACAGGAAGGCCAGGCCGAACGCCATGTACGCGGCGAAGAACTGCTTGGCCTTCTCCGCCCACAGGCCGATGTACAGGGCGCGGACGGTCACGAACACGAACAGGGCGATGGTCACCAGCGAGCCGACCACGCCCAGCTCTTCGGCCAGTACCGAGAACACGAAGTCGGTGTGCGCTTCAGGCAGGTAGAACTGCTTCTGCACGCTGTTGCCCAGGCCCACGCCCAGCCACTCGCCACGGCCGAACGCGATCAACGCCTGGGTCAACTGGTAACCGGAGCCGAACTGGTCGGACCATGGGTCGGTAAAGGTGATCAGGCGCGCCATGCGGTAAGGCTGCGCCTGCACCAGTACGAACACCGCCAACACTGCCAGCACCACCATCAGGCTGAAGCGGAACAGCCCGACACCGCCAAGGAACAACATGGCCGCGGCCGCGCCCATCATCACCACGGTGGCGCCGAAGTCCGGTTCCATCAGCAGCAGCGCAGCCATCGGCAGCAACACGATGAAGGGTTTGAAGAAGCCCATCCAGGTCTCGCGGACTTCGGTCTGGCGGCGCACCAGGTACCCGGCCAGGTAGACCACCACGAACACCTTGGCGATTTCCGAAGGCTGCACGTTGAAGAAGCTGAAGCCGATCCAGCGCATGGAGCCGTTCACTTCACGGCCGATCCCCGGCACCAGCACCAGCACCAGCAAGCCGAAGGCGCCCAGCAGCATGAGGAAGCCCATGCGCTGCCAAGTGGCGATCGGGATCATCAGGGTCGCACCACAAGCCACCAGGCCCAGGAACACGTACACCAGGTGGCGGAACATGTGGTACAGCGGGTTGCCCGACTGCACTGCAGCCACTTCCGAGGAGGCCGAGGTGATCATCACCAGGCCCAGGCCGAGCAAGGCCAGGCAGCCGGCCAGCATCGCGAAGTCGAGGTCGATGCCACGGCCGCTGATCAGCGGCGACGGATAGGGCTTGAGCACACCGAAGATCATGCCAGGGCCCCCGCTGCCTGGGCGAACAGCCGCCCGCGTTCTTCGAAGTTCCGGAACATGTCGAGGCTGGCGCAGGCTGGCGACAACAGCACGGCATCGCCGGCCCGGGCCAGGTCGGCGCACTGTTGCACGGCGTCGTCGAGAGTTTTTACCCGCACCAGCGGCACGTCATCACCCAAGGCTTGGGCAAGGCGCTCGGCATCACGGCCCAGCAACACCACGGCGCGGCAAAACCGCTTGACCGGTTCACGCAGGGCGCCGAACTCGGCGCCTTTGCCGTCGCCACCTGCGATCAACACCAGCTTGCCCTCGATATCGGCCCCCAGGCCTTCGATGGCGGCCAATGCAGCACCGACATTGGTGGCCTTGGAATCGTCGTACCAGTTCACACCGTCACGCTCGCGCACCCACTGGCAACGGTGGGCCAGGCCCGCGAACTCGCGCAGCGCTTCGAGCATCGGCTCGAACGGCAAGCCGGCAGCATGGCCCAAGGTCAACGCCGCCAGTGCATTGCTCTGGTTATGGGCACCGCGAATCTTCAGCTCGCGCACCGGCAGCAATGCCTGGAATTCGAACGCCAGGTATTTCTCGCCATCCACTTCGCGCAGGCCGAACGCCTTGAAGTCTGGTTGGTTGAGGCCGAAGGACCAGCAAGGGCGGCCTTCTACCGGCAGTGGCCGGCTCAGGGCGTCCTGGCGATTCACAACCACCTGCCTGGCACCGCGGAAGATGCGGTGCTTGGCCAGGTGATAGGCCGGCAGGCCGCTGTAGCGGTCCATGTGGTCTTCGCTGATGTTCAGCACGGTGGCCACTTCGGCATTGAGCTGGTCGGTGGTTTCCAGCTGGAAGCTCGACAGCTCCAGCACGTACAGCTCGACGTCATCGGCCAGCAGGTCCAGTGCCGGGGTCCCCAGGTTACCGCCCACGGCCACGCGCTTGCCGGCCTTGGCTGCCATTTCACCTACCAGCGTGGTCACGGTGCTCTTGGCGTTGGAACCGCTGATGGCGATGATCGGCGCCTTGGCATGGCGGGCGAACAGCTCGATGTCCCCCGACAGCTGCACGCCCCGCGCAGCGGCCTGCTGCAGGGCCGGGGTAGCCAGGGCCAGGCCAGGGCTCACGTACAGTTCGTTGGCGCGGCACAGGAAGTCCACGTCCAGTTCACCACAGCGCACTTCCACCTGCGGGTACTCACGGCGCAGGGTGTCCAGTTCCGGCGGTTGCTCGCGGGTGTCGGCGACCGCAAAGGCAATGCCCCGGCTCGCCAGGAAGCGAACCAGGGACATGCCGCTCTTGCCGAGGCCGACAACGATGCGGAATTGGTCGGAAGCGATCAAAGACACGCTCATCTACCTCAGTTTCAGGGTGGCAAGGCCGATCAGCACCAGGATCACGGTGATGATCCAGAAGCGGACGATCACGCGTGGCTCAGGCCAGCCCTTGAGTTCAAAGTGGTGGTGGATCGGTGCCATGCGGAACACCCGTTTGCCGGTCAGCTTGAACGAGGCGACTTGAATCACCACCGACAGGGTTTCCACGACAAAGATGCCGCCCATGATGAACAGCACGATTTCCTGGCGCACGATCACCGCGATGGTGCCCAGGGCAGCGCCCAGCGCCAGCGCGCCGACGTCACCCATGAAGACTTGTGCCGGGTAGGTGTTGAACCACAAAAAGCCCAGGCCGGCACCGATCAAGGCACCACAGAACACGATCAGTTCGCCCGAGCCAGGCACGTAGGGAATCAGCAGGTACTCGGCGAATTTCACGTTACCCGACAGGTAGCAGAAGATGCCCAGGGCGCCGCCGACCATCACCGTGGGCATGATCGCCAGGCCGTCGAGGCCGTCGGTGAGATTGACCGCGTTGCTGGAGCCGACGATGACGAAGTAGGTCAGCACCACGAAGCCGACGCCCAGCGGAATGGTGACGTCCTTGATGAAGGGCAGGATCAGCGTGGTTTCGACGCTGGTCGGTGCGGTCTTGTACAGGAACACCGCCGCCGCCAGGCCGAACACCGACTGCCAGAAGTACTTCCAGCGGCTTGGCAGGCCCCGCGAATTCTTTTCGATCACCTTGCGGTAGTCGTCGACCCAGCCGATGGCACCGAAGGCCAGGGTGACGATCAGCACCACCCAGACGTAGCGGTTGCTCAGGTCGGCCCACAGCAGGGTGCTGACAGCGATGGCCGACAGGATCAGTGCGCCGCCCATGGTCGGGGTGCCGGACTTGGACAGGTGCGATTGCGGGCCGTCGTTACGTACGGCCTGGCCGATCTGGCGAATTTGCAGCGTACGGATCATCCACGGCCCCAGCCACAGCGCCAGGGACAACGCGGTCAGTACACCCAGAATCCCGCGCAGGGACAGGTACTGGAAGACCGCGAAGCCTTTGTGGAACTGTTGCAGATACTCGGCCAACAGCAGCAGCATTAATGTTTCTCCCCGCTGGCACCGCACAAAGCCGCCACGACGTTTTCCATCGCAGCGCTGCGCGAGCCCTTGATCAAAATAGTGGTGTCGCTGGCGTTTTCGGCACTAACCGCGTCGATCAGCTCAGCTTGAGTAGCGAAATGACGGCCATCGGCGCCGAACGCCTCGACCGCATGTTTCATGTTGGAACCCACTGCGTACAGGGCGTCGACCTTGCCGCGCGCGTAGTCACCCACCTGCCGGTGGCCTTCTTCCGCCCACTGCCCCAGTTCGCCGATATCCCCAAGCACCAGGACGGTGCGGCCGGAGAAGCCGGCGAGTATATCAATGGCCGCGCACATCGAGGTGGGATTTGCGTTGTAACTGTCGTCGATCACACGCACGCCACTGGGCGCGATCTGCGCCACGGTGCGGCCCTTGACCGGCTGCACCGCCGCAAGGCCAGCTGCAATGCCAGCCAGGCTCAGACCAACGGCATGGGCAGCGGCGGCAGCGGCCAGGGCGTTGCTGACATTGTGCTCACCGAGCACATTGAGCTGCACCTGGGCCACCTCGCCGGCGCCATGCAGCTGGAATGACGGGCAACCACGGGCGTCGCGCCCAATGGCGCTGGCATGGAAATCGGCACGGGCGTCGCTGCGGGCGAAGCTGATGACCTTGTGCGCCCCGGCACGGGCCTTCCAGGTCGCGAAGGCCTTGTCGTCCAGGTTGAGAATGGCGATACCGCCCTCGCCCAGGCCTTCAAGAATCTCGCCTTTGGCTTCGACGATTTTCTCCGGGCCGCCGAACTCGCCAACATGCGCGGTACCGGCGTTGTTGATGACGACCACCTGCGGCCGGGTCAGGCCGACGGTGTAGCGAATTTCACCGATGCGCGAAGCGCCCAGCTCGATCACCGCAGCACTGTGCTCCGCAGCGATTTCCAGCAGGGTCAGCGGCGCACCGAGGTCGTTGTTGAGGTTGCCACGGGTGGCGTGGACAAGACCACGGGTGCGCAGGATGCTGGCAAGCATTTCCTTGACTGTGGTCTTGCCGCTGGAACCGGTAATGGCCACCACCGGCTTGTCATAGGCAGCACGGTTCAGTGCCCCGAGCTGGCCCAGGGCCAGGCGGCAGTCAGCCACGCGCAATTGCGGCAGGTCGACATCGGCCACCTCGCGCTCGACCAGCGCCGCGACGGCACCCTTGGCTTTGACATCGGCCAGGTAGTCGTGGCCGTCGAAACGCGGGCCGGTCAAGGCGACGAACAGTTGCCCGGCACTGACACTGCGGCTGTCGATGCTGACGCCGGTGAACGCCGCATCGGCGCCGATCTGCTGACCGTTCAGCAGCGGGGCCAGCTGGCTGAGTGACATGGGCTTAAGCATGTGGAGCCTCCCAGGCTGCAAGTGCCATTTCGGCTTCGATCAAGTCGGAGAACTCATGGCGCTCGCCGTTGATCTCCTGGTAATCCTCGTGCCCCTTGCCGGCCAGCACGATCACGTCGTCGGCAGCAGCGGTGGCAATCAGGTGCGCAATGGCCGCGCCGCGGCCAGCGATGAACTCCACCCCGGCAGGCTTGGCAAAACCGGGGCGAATGTCGTCGAAGATACGCAGCGGGTCTTCGCTACGCGGGTTGTCGTCGGTGACCAGGACGCGGTCCGCCAGGCGCTCGGCCACTTCGGCCATCAGTGGGCGCTTGCCGCGATCACGGTCGCCACCGCAGCCGAACAGGCACAGCAGCTGGCCGTGAGCATGCGGGCGCAGGGCTTCCAGAACCTTCTCCAGCGCGTCTGGCGTATGTGCGTAGTCGACCACCACCAGTGGCTTGGCGCCGCCACCCAGGCGCTGCATGCGGCCTACCGGCCCTTGCAGTTCGGGGATGACGCGGAGGATCTCGTCGAGGGCGAAGTCCATTGCCAGCAGGGTTGCCACCGCCGCCAGCATGTTGCTCAGGTTGAAACGGCCCAGCAACTGGCTGCGCAGAATGCGTTCACCCTGGGCAGTGACCAATGTGGCGCGCACGCCATGGTCGTCGAATTCGGCCTTGGTGCAGAACAGATGCGCGTCCCGGTTTTCCAGGCTATAGCTAAGCAGCCGTGACTCGATAGGATCGGCCGGCGCCCTATCGGCAAAAGCTTGAGCCAGGCGCCGACCGAACTCGTCGTCCAGGTTCACCACCTGGCAGCGCAGGCTCGGCCAGGCGAACAGCTTGGCCTTGGCCGCTTCGTACGCCTGCATGCTGCCGTGATAGTCGAGGTGATCGCGGGACAGGTTGGTCATCACCGCAATGTCGAAAGCCAGTGCAGCCACGCGGCCTTGTTCCAGGGCATGGGAGGACACCTCCATGGCCACGGCTTTGGCGCCAGCCTTTTTCAGGCCATACAGCGTCGACTGCACGGCAATCGGGTCAGGGGTGGTCAGGCGGCCACTTTGCAGTTCACCGTAGAACCCGGTACCGAGGGTGCCGATCAGGCCGCAGCGCTTGCCGAGCAGCTCCAACGCCTGCGCCAGCAACTGGGTGACACTGGTCTTGCCGTTGGTACCGGTCACGCCGACCAGGTCCAGCTGCCGGCTGGGCTCGCCATAGAAGCGGCCGGCAATATCCGACAGCTGAGCGATCAGGCCTTTGACCGGGATCAGCGGCACATCGGTCAACGGCAGCACGTTGGCGCCCTGCTCTTCATAAGCCACGGCGGCAGCACCACGGGCCAAGGCATCGGCAATGTGCCCACGGCCATCGACCTTGGCCCCCGGCACTGCCAGGAACAAGTCACCCGGGCGCACGTTGCGGCTATCCAGGGTCAGTTCGCGGATCATCGGGTCGCGGCTGGCGTGGGCGAACAGTTTGCTCAATGGCATTGTCATCATCCACGCCCTCCCTTGGCAGCGGCAGCATTGACTTGTGGTTGCCCGGCAGGTGCAGCAGCAGCTGGCGGCGGCAGGTTGTCTGGCGGCACGTTCATCAGGCGCAGGGTGCCGGACATGACCTTGCTGAACACCGGTGCCGAAACCAGGCCACCGAAGTAGCCACCCTTGCCCGGCTCGTCGATCACCACGACGATGGCGTAACGCGGATCGCTCATCGGGCCGAAGCCTGCAAACAGCGAGCGGTAGGCGTTTTCGGTGTACCCTTTGGAACCCACCGTGGCTTTACGTGCAGTACCGGACTTGCCGGCCACGTGGTAGAACGGCACCTGGGCGCGGAACACGCCACGCGGGGCCTCGATCACCTGCTGCAACATGCCCTGGATGGTTTCCGCGGTCTCCTTCGGAATGGCCTGCACGGCCTCGGGCGCCTTGTCCACCTTGAGGATCGACAGCGGGACCATCTTGCCGTCGTTGGCCAATGCCGCGTAGGCATGCACCAACTGCAGGGCGGTCACCGACACGCCGTAGCCGTAAGACAGGGTGGCCGTCTCGGCCTTGCGCCACTCGCGGTGGTTCGGCAGGTTGCCGACACGCTCACCCGGGAAGCCAAGGCCGGTGTACTGGCCCAGGCCGACCTGGGACATCACGCGGTAGATGGCCTCGCCACCGATGTCGAAGGCAATCTTGCTCATGCCCACGTTACTGGAGTTGATCAGGATGCCGGTCAGGTCGAGGATCGGACCCTCGCTGCGCGACACGTCCTTGATGGTGTAGCGGCCGATCTGCAGGCTGCCGGGGTATACCTCGACCTTGTCGGTAGGTTTCCAGCGGCCGCTTTCCAGCGCTGCGCTCATGGAGATCGGCTTCACCGTCGAACCTGGCTCGAACACGTCGATGATCGCCCGGTTACGCATGGCCGCCGGGAACATGCTGCGGCGGTTGTTGGGGTTGTAGGTCGGCTGGTTGACCATGGCCAGGACCTCACCGGTCTTGACGTCCATGATCACCAGGCTGCCGGCCTTGGCGTTCTGTTCGGCAATGGCGTTGCGCAGCTCGCGGGTAGCCAGATACTGCAGACGCAGGTCAATCGACAACGCCAAGGTCTTCCCGGCCTTGGCGTTCTTGGTGACCTGAATGTCCTTGATCAGCCGGCCGCGCCGGTCCTTGATCACCTGGCGCTTGCCAGGCACGCCGGCAAGCCACTCGTCATAGGCCAGCTCGACCCCTTCGCGCCCGTGGTCGTCCAGGTCGGTGAAGCCGACCATGTGCGCAGTGACATCACCGGCCGGGTAGAACCGGCGGAATTCTTCCAGCCCGTACACGCCGGGCACTTTCAGGTCGAGCACGTGCTGGCCCTGCTCCGGGGTCAGGCCGCGGACCAGGTAGATGAACTCTTTGTTGGCCTGCTGGGTCAGGCGCTCGCTCAGCTGCTGCGGGTTTTGCCCCAATGCTGCTGCCAGTTGCGGCCAGCGCTCTTTGGAGGCCTGCATTTCCTTGGGGTTGGCCCACAAGGTCGTGACCGGGGTACTGACCGCCAATGGCTCACCGTTGCGGTCGGTAATCAGCCCACGGTGTGCCGGGATCGAGATATGGCGCAGGCTGCGCGCGTCGCCCTGGCCCTTGAGGAAGTCGCGGTCGACCACCTGCAGGTCGATGATGCGCCAGCAGATGGCCCCGACCATGAGTGCCAGCAGGCCGATGACCACGCGGAAGCGCCATGGGTACAGTGCGCCTTCGAGTTTCATCATGGCGCCACCATCCGCACTTCGTCAGCCGCAGGCACGCGCATCTTCAATTGCTCGGACGCAAGGTTTTCGATACGGCTGGCAGCGGTCCAGGTGCTCTGCTCGAGGATCAACCGGCCCCACTCGGCCTGGGCCTTGTCGCGCTCGTTCAGCTCACCGTACAGGGTATTGAGCAACTGGCGGTTCCAGTGCGCGCTATAGGACACCGCAATGGCCGAAACCAGCACGGCAACGAATAGCAGGAGCATCAGGAAGCTCCCGCCAGGCAAGGGCTTGGCGAACAGCCTGCTCACCGCAACTTCTCCGCCACACGCATCACGGCGCTGCGCGACCGCGGGTTGGCCTTGAGCTCGGCTTCGGAGGCGAACTGGGCCTTGCCGATGAGCTTGAGCTTGGGCTCGAAGACCTTGTGCTGCACCGGCAGGTTGCGTGGCAGGTTGTCGGCCTCGCCCTTGACCAGCTTGCGCATGAACAGTTTGACGATGCGGTCTTCCAGCGAGTGGAAGCTGATGACCGCCAGCCGACCGCCGACTTCAAGTGCGTCGAGCGCGGCCTCGAGCCCCGCCTCCAGGTCACCCAGTTCATTGTTGACGTGGATGCGCAAGCCCTGGAAGGCGCGGGTAGCCGGGTTCTTGCCCTTTTCCCAGGCCGGGTTGGCCACCTTGAGCACCTCTGCCAGGTCGGCAGTGCGGGTGAACGGCTGCTTTTCGCGGCGCTCGACCACGGCACGCGCCATGCGCCCGGCAAAGCGCTCTTCGCCGTATTCCTTGAACACGCGGGCAATTTCTTCCACCGGTGCGGTGGCAATGAATTCAGCAGCGCTGACGCCCTGGTCGGGGTTCATGCGCATGTCCAGCGGGCCATCATTGAGAAAGCTGAAGCCCCGCTCGGGGTCGTCCAGTTGCGGCGAGGACACGCCAAGATCCAGCAACACGCCGCTGACCTTGCCATGCAGGCCGCGCTCGGCCACTTCTGCGCCCAGCTCGGCAAAGCTGCGCTGCACAATGACAAAGCGGCCGTCTTCGGCCGCCAGCGCTTGCCCTGTGGCAATCGCTTGTGGGTCTTTGTCGAAGCCCAGCAGCCGCCCTTGCGGCCCGAGCTTGCTGAGGATCAGGCGGCTGTGTCCGCCACGGCCAAACGTGCCGTCCAGATAGCAACCGTCGGCGCGCAAGGCCAATGCCTCGACAGCTTCGTCGAGCAGGACGGTAATGTGGTTGAAGCCGCTATCTATGGTCACAGGATCAGGTCACGCAATTCGTCGGGCATGGCGCCCGGTTGTTGAATAGCTGCAAGGTCGGCTGCCGAAACCGCGTTCCAGGCATCTTCATCCCACAGCTGGAATTTGTTCAGTTGCCCCACCAGCATCGCCTTCTTGTCGAGCTTGGCGTACTCACGCAAACGGGGCGGCACCAGGAAACGCCCACTGCCGTCGAGTTCCAGGTCTACCGCATTGCCAATCAGCAATCGCTGCAGGCGGCGGTTTTCCTCACGCAACGATGGCAAGGCACGCAACTTGGCTTCTATCTGTTCCCACTCATCGAGGGGATAAACACACAAGCACGGGTCCACGGCGTCGATGGTCACGATCAGCTGACCATTGCAACGCGAATCGAGCTCGTCACGGTACCGGCTCGGCATGGCGAGACGGCCCTTGGCATCGAGACTGACGGCGTTGGCTCCGCGGAACACGGCTGCGATTCCCCACAATGTTATCTTTTTTGTGCCAGAAAACCCACTTCATCCCACTTTCTGCCACTTGCGCACACTATAGGAATCCGCCGGAGGCACCGTCAAGGCACGTTCGGAAGGAAAAGCCTTACAGGACCGAGATTTAGCGCGTTAAAGGATTGTGAAAGGTATTTCACAATGAAAAAAACACGAGAAAAATCAAACCCGCACAAGCCACTGGGGCTTGAACTTAAAGTGATTTATTAAGAGTAAGATTTTTTCGGTATTACCAAAGGGGGGTCTGCTATCGAAAGATGCAGAAAAGAAAGGTGGAGAGTCGATCTGTAAGCCGGGTTTTGTCGAGGACAGTCATTCCTCTACGACGGCCATCACTGGACGCCTCTAGCAACCTACCCGGTTCCGACGCGGGCCACGCCTGATGGAACCCTATTTGGTCTTGCTCCGAGTGGGGTTTACCTAGCCACGAACTGTTGCCAGCCGTGCGGTGCGCTCTTACCGCACCTTTTCACCCTTACCGGCACCGAAGTGCTTAGGCGGTTATTTTCTGTGGCACTTTCCGTAGGCTCACGCCTCCCAGGCGTTACCTGGCACTCTGCCCTATGGAGCCCGGACTTTCCTCCCCCGAACTTTTGCGGAACAAAAGACGGCAGCGACTGTCCGATCGACTCTCCGCCGACAAGGGTAACGGCACACGCGCTCAAGAACAAGCGCCAGCAGCATTTATATCAATTTGCCACTACTGAGCCTTCTGTTTATCCAGGGCAAGTTGATACAACAGGTTCTTGCGCACGCCGGTAATTTCCGAGGCAAGCGCCGCCGCCCGCTTCAGCGGCAACTCGGCCAGCAACAGGTCGAGCACGCGCTGGGTCTCGCTACTGATGGCCTGCTCGCCCTCCGGTGCACTCCAGCCACCGACCAGTACCACGCACTCACCGCGCTGCTGGTTGCTATCACCGGCGACGAACGCCCGCAACTCGGCCAGGGGCAAGCCCTTGAGCGTCTCGAAGGTTTTCGTCAGTTCGCGCGCCAATAATGCTGGGCGCTCACCGCCAAACACCGTTTCCATGTCCTCGAGGCACTCGAGGATACGGTGCGGCGCTTCATAGAAAATCAGCGTGCGCGGCTCTTCGCGCACTTGCTCCAGGCGTGCCAGGCGCCCCGCCTGCCTGGCCGGCAGGAAACCTTCGAAAATGAAACGGTCCGAGGGCAGGCCCGCCGCCGACAATGCCGCGATCAAGGCACAGGCGCCCGGCACCGGCACCACGCTGACCCCGGCAGCCCGCGCCTGGCGCACCAGGTGGTAGCCAGGGTCGGAAATCAACGGGGTACCGGCATCGGAAACCAGCGCCACATCTTCGCCGGCCAACAGCTTGCCGAGAAAGCGCCCGCCTTCGTCCCGCTCGTTATGCTCGTGGCAGGCCGCCAGTGGTGTATCGATGCCAAAATGTTGCAGCAGGCGGATTGAATGGCGAGTGTCTTCGGCTGCGATCAGCGCCACGTCTGCCAGCACCTTGAGCGCTCGGGCGCTCATGTCATCGAGGTTGCCGATGGGAGTTGCCACCACATACAGCGTTCCCACGGTGGATTTAGAAGCCCCTGCCACATCAGTCACTGCGCACACCTGTCATTCGGATCAAAGGCGCCATTGTAGCCCGAGCGCCCGCAACAGGGCGCAAAGAACTTCATACGCGACCGGCGGCAAGCCACCTATAGTGAAGGATCGACACGGCAACATCGCGCCCCGGCCAGTGCTTGGGTACAATTGCCGGCCAACTTGATCGAGTAACAGGACCTTTACATGATCGCTTGCCTGCGGCTGCTCACAGCCCTCTGCCTCGCTGCCCTGCTGGCAGCCTGCGCCAGCTCGCCCTCATCCAGCCTGGGCGAACTGCCACGCACCCCGGATGCCAGCATCGAGCAACTGCTCGAGCAGGCTGCTTCCAGCAAGTCTGCGCAAGACGCCGCCCTGCTGCGCCTGAGCGCAGCCGACCTGGCCTACAAGCAGAAGGACTTCCCCCGCGCCGCACGCATTCTCGAGCAGGTCCCGCTGGACACGCTCAAGCCGGCCCAGCAAGTGTTCGCCAGCACCCTGGCGGCAGAACTGGCCATGAGCCGCAACCAACCCAAGGCTGCCCTGGCCGCCCTGGCCCACCCAAGCCTGCAGCACGTTCCCGAGCTGCCGAAGGAACAGCAGGCGCGCACCTACTACGTGCACGCCGCCGCGCTGGAGGCCGATGGCCAGGCCCTGGCCGCCGCGCAACAGCGCGTACTGCTGGCCCCATTGCTCAGCGACCAGGCCGCCAGCGCAAACAACGACGCCATCTGGGCCTTGGTCGCCTCGCTGCCGGCCGAGCAGCTGCAGCAGCCGGCCACTGACCAGACCCTGGCCGGCTGGACCAGCCTGGCCCTGGCGGTGAAAAGTGCCGGCACCCTCGAGCAGCAACAGAGCGCCATCGAGAGCTGGGTCAAACAGCACCCGGCCCACCCGGCGGCCAAACAGCTGCCAGTGCCACTGGTCAAGCTCAAGGAACTGGCCAGCCAACCGCTGACCAAAATCGCCCTGCTGCTGCCCCAGGAAGGGCCACTGGCCGGGGTTGCCCGGGCCCTGCGTGACGGCTTCATGGCCGCCCACTTCCAGGCCCAGCAGGCTGGCCAAGCCGCCCCTGCGGTGCAGGTGTTCGACAGCTCGCGCATCGGCTCGCTCGACGACTTCTACCGCCAGGCCCAGGCCGCAGGCGTGCAGCTGGTCATCGGCCCGCTGGAAAAACCGCTGGTCAAGCAATTGGCCAGCAAACCGCAACTGCCGATCACCACCCTGGCGCTCAACTACGCCGATGCTGGCCAGGTGGCCCCACCGCAATTGTTCCAGTTCGGCCTGGCGGCCGAAGACGAAGCACGCGAAGTATCCCGTCGCGCCCGTGCCGATGGCATGGTCCGCGCGGTAGCCCTGGTGCCGAGCGGCGAATGGGGTGATCGCGTGCTGGCCGCCTTCCGCCAGGACTGGGAAGGCAACGGCGGCACCGTGCTCGCAGCCCAACGCATCGCGCAACCGGTTGCGCTGGCCCAGCAGATTGCCGACCTGTTCCAGCTGCGCCAGAGCGAAAGCCGCGCCAAGAGCCTGCAGAGCACGGTTGGCGGCAACATCGCCGCACAACCGTCGCGCCGCCAGGACATCGACTTCCTCTTCCTTGCCTCTACCCCTCAGCAAGCGCAGCAGATCAAGCCGACCCTGAATTTCCAGTACGCCGGTGACGTACCGGTGTACGCCACTTCCAACCTGTACAGCGCCAGCGGTGACGTCAACCAGTACAACGACATGAACGGCATCCGCTTCTGCGAAACCCCGTGGCTGCTCGATACCAGCAACAGCCTGCGCCAACAGGTGGTTCAGCAGTGGCCGCAAGCGGCCGGCAGCCTGGGCCGCCTGTACGCCATGGGCGTCGATGCCTACAGCCTGGCACCGCGCCTGGGCCAACTGAAGGCGCTGCCGGATAACCGCGTCCAGGGCCTATCCGGCAGCTTGAGCATCAACGCCAACCAGCGTGTGGAGCGTCAACTGCCATGGGCTGAATTCGCTGGCGGCCAAGTCAAGCGCCTGCCTGATACCCCGCGCTGATGGCTGCAGCATCACCGACCGGCGCCGGCCACGCTGCAGAAACCCAAGCCCTTGAGTACCTTCAGGGGCAAGGCCTGCGGCTGCTGGCGCGCAACTGGCGATGCAAAGGCGGCGAGCTTGATCTGGTCATGCTCGACGCCGATACAGTAGTATTCGTCGAAGTCCGCTACCGGTTGCACGCGGCCTTCGGAGGCGCCCTCGCCAGTATCGATGGGCGCAAGCAGAAACGGCTGGTGCATGCGGCCAGCCTGTTCCTGCTCAAGGAGCCCCAATGGGGCAACCACCCCTGCCGCTTCGACGTTGTCGCCCTGCAGGGTAGCCACCATGCAGGCAAACCGCTTCAGTGGCTGAAAAACGCCTTCGAGTGCTGAACCCTCTACGTTTTTTTTGCTCTATGTATCGCGGGCTGGTCGTTGTTGCGCGTAACAAAGGCCACCGCCCCATTTAAGGTCACCAGATGGACATGCAATCCCGAATTCGCCGGCTGTTCCAGGCCAGCATCGAAACCAAGCAACAGGCGATGGACATCCTGGCACCGCACATCGAGCAGGCCAGCCTGGTCATGGTCAATGCGCTGCTCAATGAGGGCAAGATGCTCGCCTGTGGCAACGGCGGCTCGGCCGGCGACGCCCAGCACTTTTCCTCGGAACTGCTCAACCGCTTCGAGCGCGAACGCCCGAGTTTGCCGGCCATCGCCTTGACCACCGACAGTTCGACCCTGACGTCGATCGCCAATGACTACAGCTATAACGAAGTCTTTTCCAAGCAGATCCGCGCACTGGGCCAACCGGGCGATGTTCTGCTGGCGATCTCCACCAGCGGGAACTCGGCCAACGTGATCCAGGCGATCCAGGCCGCGCATGACCGCGAAATGATTGTCGTAGCAATGACGGGGCGCGACGGCGGCGGCATGGCCTCGCTGCTGCTGCCAGAGGACGTGGAAATCCGCGTACCTTCGACAGTGACCGCGCGCATCCAGGAAGTCCACCTGCTGGCGATCCACTGCCTGTGCGACCTGATCGACAGCCAACTGTTCGGGAGTGAAGAATGACCCCTATGCGCCTTGGCCTGCTGGCCCTGACTCTGTGCCTGAGCGTTACCGGCTGCAGCTCGGTACTCACCTCTGCCCGCAATTCGCCCATTGAAGACGACCGCGGCACGCGCACCATCGGCAGCAAGATCGACGACTCGCTGATCGAAACCAAAGCCGCGGTCAACATCTCCAAGGCCAACCCGGACCTGGACAAGGGCTCGCACATCGTTGTCAGCAGCTACAACGGTATCGTCCTGCTCGCAGGCCAAACCCCACGCGCCGACCTCAAGAGCCTTGCCGAGCAAACCGCCAGCCAGGTTCAACGGGTGAAAAAGGTGCACAACGAGCTGCAGGTCATGCAGCCGTCTTCGATTCTGGCGCGCAACAACGATGCCTGGCTGACCACCAAGATCAAGACCCAGATGCTGACCGACAGCGCCGTGCCCAGCTCGCGAATCAAGGTCATTACCGAGAACGGTATCGTCTACCTGCTCGGCCTGGTGACCCAGCAGGAGGCCAATTCCGCCACCGCCGTAGTACAGGGTGTATCGGGTGTGCAAAAAATCGTCAAACTCTTCGAGTACATCGACTGAAGAACCCTGGGCCGGCAAGGCAACAATCCCGGCCTAAAAAAGGCGACCCTTAAAGGTTGATGCCTGTCAGTCAAGCGTTATTGGGGCTGCTTTGCAGCCCTTCGCGGGTACGCCCGCTCCCACACGCGATCCCCTGTGGGAGCGGGCGTACCCGCGAAGGGTCGCAAAGCGGCCCCAAATTAGTTAACTGCTGGCATTAACCCTACAAGGTCGCCTTTTTTATTACTTGACCACTTTCAGGCTTGGTCGACCAGTCGGGCGCGGCGGCTGGCCACCACCTTCTGGCGGACCATCGTCATCCGGCTGCACATCATCGTCTTCCAGGTCATCGCCATCCGTCAGCGGCTGCTCCAGCTCGAAGACCATGCCTTGGCCATTTTCGCGGGCGTAGATGCCCAGGATGGCGCCAACCGGCACGAACAGCGAATGGGTCACGCCACTGAAACGGCCCTCGAAACTGACCGCGTCGTTATCCATGTGCAGGTTGCGCACAGCACTTGGCGAAATATTCAGGACAATCTGGCCATCATTGGCGAAACCATCCGGTACCTGCACCTTTTTGTATTCGGCATTGACCAGCATATGGGGCGTGCAATCGTTGTCGACGATCCACTCGTACAGTGCTCTAACCAGATAGGGGCGACTGGAGTTCATCAACGGCTCCTTAAAGCTTACGCATTTCACGTTCTACAGAGGACAGGCTCGCCTGGAATGGCTCGCGGGCGAACTGGCGCTCCATGTAATCCAGCAGCGGTTTCGCTTGCCGGGGCAACTCGATGCCCAACACTGGCAGGCGCCAGAGTATGGGCAGTAGACAACAATCGACCAGGCTTTGCTCATCGCTCATGAAACAGGCGAACTCATTGAACAATGGCGAAACACCGGTCAGGCTTTCGCGCAGGGCCTTGCGCGCTTCACTTCGGGCAGCCTCGCTGCTGCGCGAATCGAGCACGCTATCGGCCAGGGCACACCAGTCCCGCTGAATGCGGTGCATCAGCAAACGGCTGTTGCCGCGCGCAACCGGGTATACCGGCATCAGCGGCGGGTGCGGGTAACGCTCCTCGAGGTATTCCATCACCACGGTCGATTCATACAACGCCAGGTCACGGTCGACCAGGGTCGGCACACTGCCATACGGGTTGACCTCGGCCAGCCTGGGCGGCAGGCGCGCCGGATCGACATCGATGACCTGCACGCTGACCCCCTTCTCGGCCAGCACCAGGCGTACCCGATGAGAATAATGGTCAGCGGGGTCGGAATAGCAGGCTAACCTGTTGGTTGCGCCCATGTAGCGGCTCCTCGCACGAGATGCTGTGCAACTTTAAATGAAAACGCGCCCGGGGCATCCTGGCATTTCTGCCAGGCGCCCCGGGCGCGTTCAACAACCAGAAATTACTGCGTGATCAGTGCACGTCCTTCCAGTATTCACGCTTGAGCAAATAGGCGAATACGAAGAAGAAAGCCAGGTACAGCAACACATAGGTACCGATGCGCTGGCTTTCCAGTTTGACCGGGTTGGCCGAATAGGCCAGGAAGGTCACCAGGTTCTTGACCTTCTCGTCGAACTGCTCGGCGGTCAGGGTACCGGATTTCGGCGTAACGGTCAGCTGGTCACAGGCTTCATGGGTAATCGGGCTACCGGTCAACGGATCGAATTGCTTCTTCCCATCGGTCACCGTCTGCACCTGCTTGCAGCCAATCACCTGGTTGCCCTGCAGGCCGACCAACACGTTGGGCATGCCGACGTTCGGGAATACCTTGTTGTTCACCCCATAAGGCCGCGAGGGGTCTTCGTAGAAACTGCGCAGGTAGGTGTACAGCCAATCGGTACCACGCACCCTGGCCACCAGGGTCAGGTCGGGCGGCGCGGCACCGAACCAGGTCTTGGCGTCTTCGGGCTTCATGCCGATCTGCATGTGATCACCGATCTTGGCCCCGGTAAACACCAGCTTTTCGAGCATCAGCTCGTGGGGGATGCCCAAGTCATCGGCCACACGCTCGTAGCGTTGGAACTTGGCACTGTGGCAGCCCATGCAATAGTTGGCGAACGTCCGCGCGCCGTCCTGCATGGCAGCCTTGTCGGTAAGGTCGATATCGACCTTGTCCAGCTCCAGACCGTGTTCGGCAGCGAAGCAAAAGGCAGGCATCAGTGCCAGCAAAAATACTGCAATCAACTTTTTCATCAGCCAGTCACCCTTTCCGGAACCGGTTTGGTCTTCTCGAGCCTTGTGTAGAACGGCATCAACAGGAAGTAGGCGAAGTACAGCACCGTGCACACCTGCGACAACAGCGTGCGCCCAGGTGTCGGTGCCAGCACGCCCAGCACGCCGAGGATGACGAAGGCCACGCAGAACACCAGCAGGAAGAGCTTGCTGATCCAGCCTTTGTAACGCATGGAGCGCACCGGGCTGCGATCGAGCCAGGGCAGTACGAACAGCACCGCAATCGCCGCCCCCATGGCGATCACACCCATCAACTTGTCAGGCACCGCACGCAAGATGGCGTAGAACGGTGTGAAGTACCACACAGGGGCAATATGTTCCGGGGTCTTGAACGCGTTGGCCTGCTCGAAGTTCGGCTTTTCCAGGAAGTAACCGCCCATTTCCGGGAAGAAGAACACCACCGCACAGAACACGAAGAGAAACACCACCACGCCGACAATATCCTTGACGGTGTAGTACGGGTGGAACGGAATGCCATCGAGCGGAATGCCGTTTTCGTCCTTGTTCTTCTTGATGTCGATGCCATCGGGGTTGTTCGAACCCACTTCGTGCAGGGCAAGAATGTGCAGCACCACCAGGCCGAGGATGACGATAGGCAGGGCGACCACATGCAGGGCGAAGAAGCGGTTCAGGGTAATGCCGGAGATCAGGTAGTCACCACGAATCCATTGGGTGAGGTCGCCACCAATCACCGGGATGGCACCGAACAGCGAAATGATGACCTGGGCGCCCCAGTAGGACATCTGGCCCCACGGCAGCAGGTAACCCATGAAGGCCTCGGCCATCAGCGCCAGGTAGATCAACATGCCGAACAGCCAGACCAGCTCGCGGGGCTTCTGGTAGGAGCCGTAGAGCAGGCCGCGGAACATGTGCAGGTAAACCACGATGAAGAACGCCGAAGCACCCGTGGAGTGCAGGTAGCGCAGAATCCAGCCGTATTCGACGTCACGCATGATGTACTCGACCGAGGCGAATGCCTCTTCTGCCGAGGGCGTGAAGCTCATGGTCAGCCACACACCGGTGACGATCTGGTTGACCAGCACCAGTAATGCCAGGGAGCCAAAGAAATACAGGAAGTTGAAGTTCTTGGGCGCGTAATACTTACTCAGGTGATCTTCCCACATCTTGGTCGCGGGGAAGCGAGCATCAATCCAGTCCATGAACTTGCTCATCATGCTTTCTCCTGGTCGACGCCGATGACGATGATATCGTCCGACTCGTACGAGTGCGGCGGTACGGGCAGGTTGAGTGGCGCCGGCTGCGACTTGTAGACACGCCCAGCCAGGTCGTAGTGGGAGCCGTGGCACGGGCAGAAGTAGCCACCCACCCATTTAGGGCCCAGGTCGGCTGGCGCAACCTCCGGGCGGAAGGTGGGCGAGCAGCCCAGGTGCGTGCACAGGCCGACGAGAATGAGGATTTCCGGCTTGATGGAGCGGACTTCGGGGTCGACATAGGTCGGCTGCACCGAAGACTTGGAATCGGGATCAGACAATTCGCCGGTAATTTTCTTCAGGTTACCGAGGATCTCCTCGGTGCGCCTGACGATGAACACCGGCTGGCCTCGCCATTCGGCTACCATCTGCTGCCCGGCCTCGACCTTGGCGATATTGACCTTCACCGGCGCCCCCGCGGCTTTCGCCTTGGCACTGGGAAACCATGACCCCACGAACGGTACCGCAGCCCCCACTGCTCCCGCTGCCCCGACCACGGATGTCGCGGCTACGAGGAAGCGGCGCCGGCCTGCGTTGACGCCGTCATTGCTCATTCAGTCCTCTCCCATCAGCTTGCTTGGCCTGTTGAACCAGGCCTGTACTTAGGTTGTGTCTGTGGCACTAAAATTTGGTCGCCATGGTAAGAAACAAATCCACACACTGACAAGGGATTAGCCGGGCAAGGGCCCACTACCAGCGCTTTGCTTGATCTGCGTCTATGCGACGAGCGGCCACAGACATGCTGACAGGTTAGTTCAAGGCAAAAAAAAAGCCCGGTTCCAAGGAACCGGGCTCTTTTCGACTGCCGAAGCGGTATTAACGCTTGGAGTACTGAGGACGCTTACGCGCTTTACGCAGACCCACTTTCTTACGCTCGACTTCACGAGCGTCGCGGGTGACGTAGCCAGCACGACGCAGAGCGCCACGCAGGGTTTCGTCGTATTCCATCAGAGCGCGGGTGATACCGTGACGGATCGCACCGGCCTGACCGCTGACACCACCACCGGAAACGGTGACGTAGATGTCGAACTTCTCAACGGTTTCGGTCAGCTCGAGCGGCTGACGAACAACCATGCGAGCGGTTTCGCGACCGAAGAACACGTCCAGAGAACGGTTGTTGATGGAGATGTTACCAGTACCCGGACGCAGGAATACGCGAGCGGTTGCGGTCTTGCGACGGCCAGTGCCGTAATTTTGAGTCGCCGACATAATGAACTATCCCGTTAGATCTTCAGTTCTTGAGGCTGCTGAGCAGTGTGTGGGTGAGCAGCACCCGCGTACACTTTCAGCTTACGGTACATGTCGCGACCCAGCGGGTTCTTAGGCAGCATGCCTTTGACCGCGGTTTCGATAACACGCTCAGGGGCCTTGGCGATCAACTTCTCGAAGTTGATTTCCTTGATACCGCCCGGGAAACCGGAGTGGGAGTAGTACATCTTGTCGGAAGACTTGGCACCAGTCACACGAACCTGTTCAGCGTTGATAACGACGATGTAGTCGCCGGTGTCAACGTGAGGGGTGTATTCTGGTTTGTGTTTGCCACGCAGACGGGTAGCGATTTCGGTAGCCAGACGACCCAGGGTCTGGCCAGCGGCGTCGACTACGAACCACTCGCGCTTTACTGTTTCCGGTTTAGCAGTAAAAGTTTTCATTCTCTAAAGCCTCAGAGGCCGCCCAGCGAAAAATAGACGGCGAATCTTACTGGATAGTGCACAGCTTGCCAAGGGCAAGCGCGCAGCCGAACACTGACGCTTTTGGGGGCTCGGGTCGGGCACGCCAATATTCGACGGGGTTCTTCCTGCGTGATGGTGCATCACTTCCGCCACGCGGAGAGGGGCTGAATTATCCAGATTGCGCGAAAAATTTCAACCTGCTTTGATGAGCTTCCATTGCCAAGGAGTGTTTACCCGATGGAATACCGCCAGCTCGGCCGAACCGACCTCAACGTCAGCGCCCTGTGCCTGGGCACCATGACCTGGGGCGAGCAGAACGACCAGGAAGAGGCTTTCGGCCAAATTGCCCGGGCCAAGGCCGCGGGGATCAACTTCATCGACACGGCCGAAATGTACCCGGTGCCGCCACGTGCGGAAACCTACGCCGCTACCGAGCGCATCATCGGCAACTGGTTCAGGGCCAACGGTGACCGTGATGACTGGGTGCTGGCCAGCAAGGTTGCCGGCCCCGGCAACGGCATCAGCCACATCCGCGATGGCCAGCTCAAGCACAACCGCCAGCACATCGTCGCGGCGCTGGACGAGAGCCTCAAGCGCCTGCAGACCGATCGCATCGACCTGTACCAGCTGCACTGGCCGGAACGCAGCACCAACTTCTTTGGCAAACTGGGCTACCAGCACCTGCCGCACGATCACTTCACGCCGCTGGAAGAAACGCTGGAAGTGCTGGACGACCAGGTACGGGCGGGCAAGATCCGTCATGTTGGCCTGTCCAACGAAACGCCGTGGGGCACCATGAAATTCCTGCAACTGGCCGAAAGCCGGGGCTGGCCACGGGCGGTATCGATCCAGAACCCGTACAACCTGCTCAACCGCAGCTTCGAGGTGGGCCTGGCGGAAGTCGCCATTCGCGAGCAATGCGGTTTGCTGGCGTACTCGCCGCTGGCATTCGGCATGCTGTCGGGCAAGTACGAGAACGGCGCTCGGCCGGAAAACGCCCGCCTGACCCTGTTCAGCCGCTTTGCCCGCTACTCCAACCCGCAGACCGTGGCCGCCTGCAGCCGCTACGTGCAGCTGGCCCGCGAGCACGGCCTGGACCCGGCACAGATGGCCCTGGCGTTCGTGACGGGCCAGCCGTTCGTGACCAGCAACATCATTGGCGCTACTAGCCTGGAGCAACTGGACAGCAACCTGGCCAGCGCCGAGCTGCACCTGAGCGACGAGCTGCTGGCGGCGATCGAAGCCATTCACCAGGCGCAGCCGAACCCGGCACCTTGAGCGTAATCCTGTACCGGCCTATTCGCGGGCAAGCCCGCTCCCACAGGGTTCAGCGCAGGCGCTGTGGGAGCGGGCTTGCCCGCGAAGAAGCCAGCGCGGTGCTGCGGGCTAGACACACTCGCCAAAAAATAAGACGATCCAGCCGGTGATTGACCACTCTACCCTATAAGAACAATGACAATGATGTTTACCCAACCCCCCGCGTCGCTGCGGCGCGTCAGCATCCTGGCCATTGACAAGGTGTTCGCTTCGACCTTGATGCAGGCCAAGGACTTCTTCCACCTCGCCAGCCTGCGCTACGGCAAGCAGCTGGGCCTGGGCTTGCAGCCCATGTTCGAGATCCGCCTGGTGAGCCCCGATGGCCTGCCCGTGGACAGCTTCAGCAATGTACAGCTACCGGTCGACGGCGGCCTGGATGACGCCGATGTCATCATCCTGCCAGCCTACTGGGACGACTTCGACAACCTGCTGCAACGCTACCCACAGGTGCTGCCGTGGCTGCGTAACCAGCACGCCCGCGGCGCGGTGCTGTGCGCGGAGGCCAGTGGCGTGTTCTGGCTGGCCGAAAGTGGCCTGCTCGACGGCAAGGAGGCGACCACCTACTGGCGCTTCTTCAGCAGCTTCGCCGAGCGCTTCCCGAAGATCCGCCTGAACCAGGACAAGCACCTGACCGACGCCGACAACATCTATTGCGCTGGCGGCGCCACTTCGGCCTGTGACCTGTACATCTATCTGATCGAGCGTTTCTGCGGGGCCAATGTGGCCCGTGCGGTGTCGCGCGACATCCTCTACGAAGTGCAGCGCAACTACACGCCGGGGCGCATGGGGTTTGGCGGGCAGAAGCTGCATCAGGACCTGATCATCCTGCAGATTCAGCACTGGCTGGAAGAGCACTTCGCGGACAAGTTCCGCTTCGAGGATGTGGCCCGCAACCACGGCATGAGCATCCGCAACTTCATGCGCCGGTTCCAGGGGGCGACCGGCGACAAGCCGCTGCACTACCTGCAACGGCTGCGGATCGAAACGGCCAAGGGGTTGTTGTCGAGCACGCGCAAGAGCATCAAGACCATCAGTTACGAGGTCGGTTACGACGATGCCAGTTTCTTTGCGCGGCTGTTCCGCCAGCATACCGAGTTGTCGCCGAACCAGTACCGGCAGCAGTTCATGCAGGAAGCTTGAGGGCTTATTAGGGCCGCTTCTACAGTAGTGAATCGCTGAATCCTGTAGGAGCGGCCTTGCGTCGCGATGGGCCGCAAAGCGGCCCCAAAATGCTTAAGGCTTGTGCGCCCGAGACAGGAACTCGTGCGACTGCATCTCCAGCAAGCGGCTCAGGGTACGCTGGAACTCGAAGCTCAGGCGCCCACCGGTGTACAGGTCTTTTAGCTCCACCTCGGCCGAGATGATCAGCTTGACATTGCGGTCGTAGAACTCGTCCACCATGTTGATGAAACGCCGCGCGATATCATCGGTGGTCACCCCCATCTGCTCTACATTGCTCAGCAGCACCGCGTGGAAGATCTTGCCCAGCTCGATGTAGTCGTTCTGGCTACGCGGTCCGTCGCACAATGCCCGGAAGTCGAACCAGGCAACGTCGTCGCACGTACGCAAGGCATTGATCGGGCGGTTCTCGATCATCAGCACGTCATTTTCGACCGCCTGGGTGCATTCCGGGGTCAGCGCCTTGAAGCTGGCACGCATGCTTTCGTGCGCTGCCTCATTGAGCGGGTAGTGGAACAGTTCGGCCTGCTCCAGATGACGCAGGCGATAGTCCACGCCGCTGTCGACGTTCACCACGTCGGTGTACTGCTTGATCATGGCGATGGCCGGCAGGAAACGCGCGCGCTGCAGGCCGTCCTTGTACAGGCCGTCGGGCACGATGTTGGAGGTGGCCACCAGCGACACACCGTTCTTGAACAGCTCTTCCATCAAGGTGCCGAGGATCATCGCATCGGTAATGTCCGAGACGAAGAACTCGTCGAAGCAGATCACCTTGGCCTCTTCGCTGAAGCGCTTGGCAATGATGGTCAGCGGGTTCTTCTCACCCTTGAGGGTCTTCATTTCCTCGTGCACACGCTTCATGAAGCGGTGGAAGTGGGTGCGCATTTTCTGCTTGAACGGCAGCGCCTCGTAGAAGGTATCGACCAGGTAGGTCTTGCCCCGCCCTACTCCACCCCAGAAGTACAGGCCCTTGACCGGGGTCTGCTCCTTCTTGCCGAACAGCTTGCCGAATACCCCCGGCTTGTTGTTCTGCGCCTGTACCAGGTCGTCGTACAGGCGCTGCAGGTGACGCACAGCAGTTTCCTGCGCCGCGTCATGGAAGAAGTCGGGACGTTTCAGATCTGCTTGATAGCGTTCTAAGGGAGTCATGATTCGTTAGCGAGGCAACAAAAAACGGGCCGTCACTGTAGCGACCGGCCCGCTTTATGGCAATTGGAGTTGCGGCGAATTGCCTCAGTCCTGTTGTGGGGCCAGGGCTTCGTGCAGGCTTCGAATGGCTGCATCCCGCGCTTCAGCGCTGGCGAACTGCGGCCCGTCGGCAACCTGTTCACCGTTGAGCCACAAGCCGAAACCCAGGCCCTCTACACGCACATCGGCCTCAGCACCCTGCTGCAGTTGCTTGCTCACCGCACCTGCACTCTTGCCGTCGGCAAAGCTGCGCGACAACAGCAGTTGCTCACCGTCGGCGGCCAGCAGGCGGAAGCGGAAGCTGCCGTCCTCATCACGGAAGCTGACGAAACGCGCGCTCTTGGCGGCCTTTTTCTTCACTTCGGTACTGGTTTGCACGCTGCTGCGGAACGAGCGCAGGCCAACCGCCTCACGCAGTTGCTCCAGGAACGGGGTGGCAATCTTGCGGGCCTTGGCGGCCCCCGCCAGCAGGATATCCTCAAGGTCGGCCGGGCGCGCGATCAGCTGGTGGTAGTGCTCGCGTTTTTCCGCCAACTGGCCGTCCAGCAACTGGAACAGGCGCTGCTTGGCATCGCCCCAGCCCAGGCCCTGCAACAACTCGTCGCGGAACCCGGCGCACTGTTCTGGCGTAGCGAAGGCCTGGTAGAGGGTGAACAGGTGCGAAGTGTCCGGGTCCTTGGCTTCGCCAGGCGCACGCGAATCGGTCACGATGCGCGAGATGGCGTCTTTCATGTCCTTGGCGCTGGTGAACAACGGAATGGTGTTGTCGTAGCTCTTGGACATCTTGCGCCCGTCCAGGCCCGGCAGGGTCGCCACGCTTTCTTCGATCACCGCCTCTGGCAGGGCGAAGAAGTCCTTGCCTTGGCCGAACAGGTGGTTGAAACGCTGACCGATGTCCCGGGCCATTTCCACGTGCTGGATCTGGTCGCGGCCCACCGGCACCTTGTTGGCATTGAACACCAGGATGTCGGCCGCCATCAGCACCGGGTAGCTGAACAAGCCCATGGTCACGCCGGCATCCGGGTCTTCACCGGCTTCCACGTTCTTGTCCACCGAGGCTTTGTACGCATGTGCACGGTTGAGCAGGCCCTTGGCCGCAACGCAGGTCAGCAACCAGGTCAACTCGGGGATTTCGGGGATATCGGACTGGCGGTAGAAGGTCACCTTGTCGGCGTCCAGGCCACCGGCCAGCCAGGTGGCGGCGATTTCCAGGCGCGAGCGCTGGATGCGCAGCGGGTCGTCGCACTTGATCAGCGCGTGATAGTCGGCCAGGAAATAGAACGAGTCGACACCGGGCTGCTGGCTGGCACGGATCGCCGGGCGGATGGCGCCGGCGTAGTTGCCCAGGTGCGGAGTGCCGGTGGTGGTGATACCGGTGAGAATGCGCGTGGTCATGGGTGTTCGCTTATTCAGGCTTGGCTCAGTTCGAAAGGCGCGGCAGCAGCAGATCCTTGAGATCGGTCAGCTTGCCATGAAAGAAGTGTCCGCATTCTGCCACTTTCAGCAGCTCATGGGGGCGCGACAGGCTGTCGGACCAATCGTAAACCAGCTGCGGCGCGACCACTTCATCGGCCTCCGGCTGCACCACGGTGATCGAGCATTGCTGTGGCAGGGGGAATTCGTCGGTCAGGCGCATTACCGCTGGGGCAATCATGAACAAGTGCTGCAGGCTCACCCCACCCGCCTCCAGGCGGCCAGCCAGGCTGGTGGCAACGAAGCCGCCGAACGAGAAGCCCATCAGCACCAGCGGCAATTGCGGGTGCTTATCGCGCAGCCAGGCCGCAGCAGCCTCGCCATCGGCCACTTCGCCTGCGCCCATGTCATGGCTGCCAGCGCTCTGCCCGACGCCCCGGTAGTTGAACCGCAGGGTCACATAGCCGGCGTCACGGGCGGTGCGCTGCAGGGTCGAGACCACCTTGTTGAGCATGGTGCCGCCCTGAACCGGGTTGGGGTGGCAGATCAGCACCGCGCCGCGGGCATCGGCCACGTCCAGGTACAAGGCTTCCAACTGGCCACTGGGGCCATCGATGAACAAGGGGGTTTCGCGGACAAGCAAGGCACTACTCCGTGACCTCGGGGTGGGTCGTTTCGTCTAGGTGAGGAATTCTGTTCTGATTTGCGATCGCTCGCGGTATACAGCGCAGGTCTGAGCCGTTAACGTAAAGCAAAGCCGTTTATAGAGGAAGGACTCGTGGAACTCTCGCTCCTTGTTTGGTTGTTGCCGACCTTGGCCCTGGTCATTGGCGTGGTCGTCGGTTTCGTCGTGGCTCGCCTGCTGCCCAATGCCGCGCCCAGCAGCACACAGCGCCAGCTGGATGAAATGCAGAAACGCTTCGACAACTACCAGAACGAAGTGGTTACCCACTTCAACAGCACTGCAGTACTGGTCAAGAAGCTGACCCAGAGCTACCAGGATGTCCAGGACCACCTGGCCGACGGTGCCAACACCCTGGCGCTGGACGAACTGACCCGCCAGCGCCTGCTGGCCGCCCTGCACTCCGAAGGTGCGCATGGCCCCCGTGATCGCCTGACCCCACCGAAGGACACTGCCGAAGTGCCGCGCGATTATGCGCCAAAGGTACCGAATTCCCCGGGCATGCTCGACGAGAGCTACGGGCTCAAGCGTTGATTCGCTGAACATGAAGAAGGCCTCGCGAGAGGCCTTTTTGGTGGGCAGCCCAGGTACGCCGAAGCATTTGAAATCTGCGCAATATCTGTGGGAGCGGGCGTGCCCGCGAACACCGGCGTAGCCGGTGCCAGCCACCGCGCTGGATTCTTCGCGGGCACGCCCGCTCCCACAGGACCCTGCTAAATCAATAAGTTATGTACTGTTCTATGGAACGGCCGGCCCAAACAACCTAGCTACAAGCCTGCAATGCCTGCTCGACATCCGCCAGCAGGTCTTCCACATCCTCCAACCCCACCGACAAACGCACCAACCCCTCCGAGATCCCGTGGTGCGCCCGCTCCTCTGGCGTATAGCTGGAATGGGTCATGCTCGCCGGGTGCTGCGCCAACGATTCGGCATCCCCCAGGCTCACCGCCCGGGCAAACAGCTGCAGTGCGTTCATGAACCTGCGCCCGGCCTCGATGCCACCCTTGAGCTCAAAAGCAATCATCCCGCCCGGCAAACGCATCTGCCGCTGCGCCAGCTCGTATTGGGCGAACGATGGCAAGCCCGGGTAGTGGATAAGCTCGACCTGAGGCTGCCGAGCCAGGAACTGCGCCACCTCCAGTGCGTTGGCGCAGTGGCGGTCCATGCGCAGTGCAAGGGTCTTGATCCCGCGCATCAATAAAGCCGCGTCATGCGGAGACAGCACCGCCCCGGTCATGTCTTTCAGCCCTTCCAGACGAATGCGGTCGACCAGCGCCTTGCGCCCCACTACCAACCCCGCGGTGATATCACCATGGCCACTGAGGTACTTGGTCGCGGAATGCAACACCAGGTCCGCCCCCAACGCCAGTGGCCGCTGCAGGTAGGGCGTGCAATAGGTATTGTCGACCACGATATGCAAGTCATGCCCACGGGCCACCTCGGCGACCGCCGCGATATCCACCAGTTGCATGTTGGGGTTGGCTGGCGTTTCAAAGTAGATCATGCGTGTCTTGCGGGTGATGGACGCCCTTAAAGCCTTGACGTCATTGAGGTCGACGTGACGGACCTTCACCCCGAACTGGCCAATGCCGTGATGCAGAAACGCAAAGGTGCACCCATACAAGGTATGCCCCACGATCAGTTCGTCGCCGGGGCGCAGCAGGGTCCAGATTGTCGAGGTAATCGCGCCCATCCCCGACGCCAGCGCCAAGCCTGCCTCACCACCCTCCAGCGAAGCCATGCGCTCCTCCAGCAGCGCCAATGTGGGGTTGGAGATGCGGCTGTAGAAATGCCCTGCCACGTCCCCGGCAAAGCACGCTGCGCCGTGTTCAACAGTGGGAAAGGCATAGGTGGCGGTCTGGTAAACCGGCGGCACCAGCGCGCCACTATGTGACAGCGGGTCGTAGCCGTGGTGGATGGCTCGCGTCGAAAAACCGGTGTTGTTATGGGAGTCGCGCATGGCAACAGCCTCTCGTGGTTTGCTATAAGCTTATGCCACCGAGCTGCCCGAATTTTTCCAAAGTAGCCCACACAGCGGCCTGCTTGGTGGAAAGAAAACAACAATCAAACAAGCAGGAGGGCAAAACATGCCTTCGAGCCTCGATCGCACCGACCGCGCCTTGCTGGCCGCCCTGCAGGACAACGCCCGCCTCACCGTTGCCGAACTCGCCGACCAGGTGGCACTGACCACCTCGCCCTGCTGGCGCCGCGTCAAACTGCTGGAGGACAACGGCTACATCACCGGTTACCAGGCCGTGCTCTCGCCCAAGTCACTGGGCTTCGGCGTCACTGCTTTTGTCAGCATCATGATGGACTCGCACACCAAGGACATGGCCCTGGCGTTCGAGCAGCGGCTGATGGAAATTCCCGAAATCGTCGCCTGCCACAACATCTCTGGGCGCTACGACTTTCTGCTGGAGATTCTGGCGAGAGACCTGGAATCGTTCGGCGAATTCACCCGCGAGGTGCTGCAGCGGTTGCCAGGGGTGAAGGAGATCTATTCGAGTTTTTCGTTCAAGGCGGTGAAGGAGCGCCGGGTAATTCCTGTATCGGAACACCACATCTGAACGGCAAGCACGCCCCCCTGGCGCATCACCAGGCGTGAGACAACCTGCACAAAAAAACCCCGCCGGAGCGGGGTTTTTGGTAGTGCAGGGCAGCGCTTAGATCGCACCACGCTGACGCAGTACGTCCAACACCTGTTTAACGCCTTCGTCCACGCTGGTGGCCTGGGTGTCGATCACCAGGTCGGCATCCAGCGGCACATCGAACGGGAAGCTTTCACCCGGGATGTTGTCGCCACCGGCAGCGTACAGGCCCTGTGGGTCACGCTCGCGGCAGACCAGTGGGGACGCCTGGACGTAGACCGTTACCAGGCGATCCTTGCCGATCAGCGCCTTGGCCTGTTCGCGGCCTTCGGCATCCGGGGCAACGAACGCTGCCAGGGTCAGCATGCCGGCTTCGTTGAACTGGCGCGCCACATGGGCGGCACGGCGCCAGTTTTCGGTGCGGCCAGCGCGGTCCTGCGGCAGGCCCTTGTTCAGGTCATGGCGCAGGTTCTGCCCGTCGAGCACGTACACTGCACGGCCCATGTCGAACAGCTTGCGCTCAACGGCATAGGCCAGGGTGCTCTTGCCGGCGCCAGAAAGGCCACTGAACAGCACGGTGGCTGGCTGCTGACCGAAACGCAGGGCGCGCTCCTCGGTAGACACGTGGGCCTGCTTGCCATGCTGGCCGGTGCTGCCATGCGGCAAGACTGGCTGGGCGATGATCATGCCGGCGCCGACGGTGCCGTTGGTCAGGCGGTCGATGACGATGAACGCACCGGTTGTGCGGTTGCTGTCGTAACCGTCCAGGGCAATGGCGCTGTCCAGGGATACCTTGACGCGGCCAATCTCGTTCAGCTGCAGGGCGCTGGCGGCGTCCTTCTCGAGGGTGTTCACATCAACCTTGTGGGTGATGCTGGCAATCGAGCCCGGCACGTAGCTGGTGGCGCGCTTGATGTCGTACTTTTTGCCCGGGAGCATCGGCTCTTCGGCCATCCACACCAGCATGGCATCGAACTGGTCAGTGACCGGTGGCACGTTGTCGGCATGCACCAGCAGGTCGCCACGCGAGATGTCGATCTCATCTTCCATGGTCAGGGTCACGGCCTGGCCTGGGCCGGCGCTTTCCAGTTCACCTTCATAGGTGACGATGGACTTGACCCGGCTGCTCTTGCCCGACGGCAGCACGACAATTTCGTCGCCCTTGTGCACCACGCCGCTGGCGAGGGTGCCGGCAAAACCGCGGAAGTTCAGGTTCGGCCGGTTGACGTACTGCACCGGGAAACGCAGGTCGGTGAAGTTGCGGTCAGCCGACACTTCGACGGTTTCGAGGATTTCCATCAGGGTCGGGCCGGTGTACCACGGCGATTGCTCGCTGTGGTTGACCACGTTGTCACCCTTGAGCGCCGACATCGGCACGAAGTGCAGGCTGCTCGGGGTCAGGTTGATGGCTTCGGCGAACTTCAGGTAGTCCGCCTTGATGGCCTCGAAGACGCCTTCATCGAAGCCCTTCAGGTCCATCTTGTTGACCGCGACCACGATGTGCTTGATGCCCAGCAGCGACGCGATGTAGCTGTGGCGGCGGGTCTGGGTCTGCACGCCATAGCGGGCATCGACCAGGATGATCGCCAGGTCACAGGTGGATGCGCCGGTGGCCATGTTGCGGGTGTACTGTTCGTGGCCCGGGGTGTCGGCGATGATGAACTTGCGCTTGGCGGTGGAGAAATAGCGGTAGGCGACATCGATGGTGATGCCCTGCTCACGCTCGGCCTGCAGGCCGTCTACCAGCAGCGCCAGGTCGACCTCTTCGCCGGTGGTGCCAGACTTTTTCGAATCGCGGGTGATGGCCTCGAGGTGGTCCTCGTAGATCATCTTGGAGTCGTGCAACAGGCGCCCGATCAGGGTGCTCTTGCCGTCATCCACGTTGCCGCAGGTGAGGAAACGCAGCAGTTCTTTACGCTCGTGCTGAGCCAGATAAGCGAGGATGTCTTCGCTGATCAAATCGGATTGGTGCGACATGGAGTAACCCTGAAAATTAGAAGTAGCCCTGACGTTTCTTGTCTTCCATCGAACCGGCGCCATCGTGGTCGATGACCCGGCCCTGGCGCTCGGAAGTGCGCGTCAGGAGCATTTCCTGAATGATGTCGGTGAGCGTTTCGGCCTCCGACTCGACAGCGCCCGTGAGCGGGTAGCAGCCGAGGGTACGGAAACGCACCTTCTTCTTGACGATGCGGGCTTTCTCTTCCTCGGAGAGGTGTTCGAGGATGCGCTCGTCGTCGATCATGATCAGGGTGCCGTTCTTCTCGATGACTTCACGCTCGGCAGCGAAGTACAGCGGCACGATCGGGATGCCTTCGAGGTAGATGTACTGCCAGATGTCCAGTTCGGTCCAGTTCGACAGCGGGAAGACGCGGATCGACTCACCTTTGTTGACCTTGCCGTTGTACACGTTCCACAGCTCGGGGCGCTGGTTCTTCGGGTCCCAGCGGTGCTTGCTGTCACGGAACGAGTACACACGCTCCTTGGCCCGCGACTTCTCTTCGTCGCGGCGAGCACCACCGAAGGCGGCGTCGAAACCATGCTTGTCCAGCGCCTGTTTCAGGCCCTGGGTCTTCATGATGTCGGTGTGCTTGGAGCTGCCATGGGTGAACGGGTTGATGCCCTGCGCCACACCCTCGGGGTTGACGTGGGTGATCAGCTCCAGGCCCATTTCCTCGACCATCTTGTCGCGGAACCTGTACATCTCCTGGAATTTCCACTGGGTGTCGACGTGCATGACCGGGAACGGCAGCTTGCCCGGGAAAAAGGCCTTGCGCGCCAGGTGCAGCATCACGGCGGAATCCTTGCCGATCGAGTACAGCATCACCGGGTTGTCGAACTCGGCGGCCACCTCGCGGATGATGTGGATGCTTTCCGCCTCCAGCTGTTTCAAGTGCGTCAGTTTGTCGACCATGGCTACTCACGAAAAACGATCTTATGGACGGCCTGCGGGCCGTGTTCGAGCGGATCACTGTATCACAGCGGCTGCTTCTATTTAGGCGGCCAGCTAGATCGAAAAAGTCTAACGATATGACTGGGGGTTAGGCTAATGCCTGCTCAATTAAGCGTTACTGGGGCTGCTTTGCAGCCCTTCGCGGGCACGCCCGCTCCCACACGTTTGGCGCTGATCTCAAGAAATGCGCGATCCCCTGTGGGAGCGGGCGTGCCCGCGAAGGGGCCAGTAAGGTCAGATCGGGTTCGGGCAATCGATGAACAGGTGTTCCACGGCAAACCGCCGCGCCAGGTAATCACCCAGCGCCTGCACCCCATACCGCTCGGTGGCATGGTGCCCGGCAGCGATGAAGCTGACGCCATTCTCCCGCGCACTGTGGTAGGTCTGCTCCGACGCCTCGCCCGTCAGGTACAGGTCTACCCCGGCGGCAATCGCCGTGTCGATATAGCCCTGCCCGCCCCCGGTGCACCAGCCGACCCGGCGGATCATTTCGTCGCCTTCGACCAGCAGCGGCTCACGCCCCAGCACCTCCTGCACGCGCCGGGCAAAATCGCGGGCAGTCACCGGTTCGGCCAGCGAACCGACCAGCCCGACCACCTTTGGGTTCTCCGGGTCAAGCGGCCCTTCGACGGTAATCTCCAGTTGCCGCGCCAGCTGCACGTTGTTGCCCACCTCAGGGTGTACATCCAGCGGCAAGTGGAATGCCAGCAGGCTGATGTCGTTGTTCAGCAAGGTTTTCAGGCGGCGCTGGCGGATGCCGGTGATGCAGGGGTTTTCGCCCTTCCAGAAGTAGCCGTGGTGCACCAGCACCAGGTCGGCTTCGGCCTCGACCGCAGCATCCAGCAACGCCTGGCTGGCGGTGACACCGCTGACGATACGGCTGACCTGCGGCCGGCCTTCGACCTGCAGGCCATTGGGGCAGTAGTCCTGGATCCTGGCGCTGCCCAGGTAACGCTCGGCTTCTTCAACCAGGGTGTTTAGCGCGACGGCCATGAAAATCTCCTCGAAAACTGCACACTCCCCAGGCGCAACGCACAGGGAACGCCCGTATAATGCCGGCCATTATGGGCCGTCGCCGGCACTGGGGGAACCGGTGTATGATCGCGCGCGCTCATGCCCCACCGCGCGGCCACTGGCCCCCGCCCTTTTCAGGACTCGTTCATGTTCAAGGCTTTGCGTTACTTTGGCTGGCCCCTGCTTACCGGCGTATTGATCGCCGTGCTGATCATCCAGCGGTTTCCGGAATGGGTCGGCCTGCCCAGCCAGGACGTCAACCTGCAGCAGGCACCGCAGACCACGAAGATCATGCAGGGCCCGGTGTCCTACGCCGACGCCGTGACCCTCGCGGCCCCGGCGGTGGTCAACCTGTACACCACCAAGGTGGTCAACAAGAGCGCCCACCCGCTGTTCGAAGACCCGCAGTTCCGCCGCTTCTTCGGCGACAACCTGCCCAAGCAGCGCCGCTGGGAATCGAGCCTGGGCTCGGCAGTGATCATGAGCCCCGAGGGCTATCTGCTGACCAACAACCACGTCACCAGTGGCGCCGACCAGATCGTGGTGGCCTTGAAGGATGGCCGCGAGACCCTGGCCCGGGTCATTGGCAGCGACCCGGAGACCGACCTGGCGGTATTGAAGATCGACCTGAAGAACCTGCCCGCCATCACCATCGGCCGCTCCGACACCATCCATATCGGTGACGTGACGCTGGCCATCGGCAACCCGTTCGGCGTTGGCCAGACCGTGACCATGGGCATCATCAGCGCCACCGGCCGCAACCAGTTGGGCCTGAACAACTACGAAGACTTCATCCAGACCGACGCCGCGATCAACCCGGGCAACTCCGGTGGTGCGCTGGTCGATGCCAACGGCAACCTGGTCGGCATCAATACGGCCATTTTCTCCAAGTCTGGTGGCTCGCAGGGCATCGGCTTCGCCATCCCGGTCAAGCTGGCACTGGAGGTGATGAAGTCGATTGTCGAGCACGGCCAGGTGATCCGCGGCTGGCTGGGTATCGAAGTGCAGCCACTGAGCCAGGAACTGGCCGAGTCGTTCGGCATGAAGGACCGCCCAGGCATCGTGGTTGCAGGCATCTTCCGCGAAGGGCCGGCGGCCAAGGCCGGGCTGCAGCTGGGGGACGTGATCTTGAGCATCAACGGCGAACCGGCAGGTGACGGGCGCAAGTCGATGAACCAGGTGGCGCGGATCAAACCGAACGAAAAGATCACCATCGAGGTGATGCGTAACGGGCAGCAGCTCAAACTGGTGGCCGAGGTGGGGCTGCGGCCGCCACCGGCACCCGCTGCCCCACAAGAAGAGAAGTAAACATCGGGGCCGCTTCGCGGCCCCGGCTGTATCAATGCAGGATCTGGCTGAGGAACAACTTGGTCCGGTCGCTGCGTGGCCGGTCGAAGAAATCATCCGGTGCCGCCTGCTCGACGATTTCACCTTTATCCATGAAGATCACCCGGTTGGCCACGGTGCGGGCAAAGCCCATCTCGTGGGTCACGCAGAGCATGGTCATGCCATCTTCGGCCAGACCCACCATGGTATCGAGCACTTCCTTGACCATCTCCGGGTCCAGGGCCGAAGTGGGTTCGTCGAACAGCATGATTTTCGGCTTCATGCACAACGCCCGGGCAATCGCCACGCGCTGCTGCTGGCCACCAGACAACTGCCCCGGGTACTTGTGCGCCTGCTCCGGGATACGTACCCGCTCCAGGTAATGCATGGCAATCTCTTCGGCCTTGCGGCGCGGCATCTTGCGCACCCACATCGGCGCCAAGGTGCAGTTCTCCAGAATGCTCAGGTGCGGGAACAGGTTGAAGTGCTGGAACACCATGCCCACTTCACGGCGGATCGCCTCGATCTGCTTGAGGTCGTTGGTCAGCTCCACGCCATCGACCACGATGCGCCCCTGCTGGTGCTCTTCCAGGCGGTTGAGGCAACGGATGGTGGTGGACTTGCCCGAGCCGGACGGCCCGCACAGCACGATACGCTCGCCCTGGCGAACATTGAGGTTGATGTCCTTGAGCACATGGAACTGACCGTACCACTTGTTCACACCCTGCATCTGGATGATCCCTTCGGGGCCGGCAGGCTGCTTGATCGCTTCACTCATTTCGAAACTCCTAACGCTTGTGGCCAGTGTCCAGCTTGCGCTCCAGGTGCATGGAGTAGCGGGACATACCGAAACAGAAAATCCAGAACACCAGGGCGGCGAAAACGTAGCCCTCGGTAGCCATACCCAGCCAGGCCGGGTCGGCGGCGGCTTGCTTGACACTGTTCAGCAGGTCGAACAGGCCGATGATGATCACCAGGCTGGTGTCCTTGAACAGGGCAATGAAGGTGTTGACGATGCCAGGGATCACCAGCTTGAGCGCCTGCGGCAGGATCACCAGGCCCATCGCCCGCCAGTACCCCAGGCCCATGGCTGCGGCCGCTTCGTACTGGCCCTTGGGGATGGCTTGCAGGCCACCGCGTACCACTTCGGCGACATAGGCCGACTGGAACAGGATCACGCCGATCATCGCCCGCAGCAGCTTGTCGAAGCTCATGCCCTCAGGCAGGAACAACGGCAGCATCACCGAAGACATGAACAGCACGGTGATCAGCGGCACGCCGCGCCAGAACTCGATGAAGGTCACGCACACCACCTTCACCGCCGGCATCCTCGAACGCCGCCCCAAGGCCAGCAGAATGCCCAGGGGCAAAGCGCCGACGATGCCCACGGTGGCGATCACCAAGGTCAGCATCAGCCCGCCCCACTGGCTGGTGGACACGTTGCTCAGGCCCAGCAGGCCACCGTGCAACAAGGTGTAGGCCAGCAGCGGGTAAAGCACCAGAAAGCCCAGGCCATAGAGGGCCTTGCGCGGGAAGCGCTTGATGAACAACGGCGCTGCGCCAAGCACTGCCAGCCATACCGTCAGGTCGACCCGCCAGCGCAGCTCGACGGGGTAGTAGCCGTACATGAACTGGCCGAAGCGCTGCTGCACGAACACCCAGCAGGCGCCGTCCTTGGTGCAGTCGGCGCGGGTGGTGCCAACCCAGTTGGCGTCGATCAGTGCCCAGTGCAACAGCGGTGGCACGATCAGCCAGATCAGGTAGAGGGCAAACAGGGTCAACAGGGTGTTCAGCCAACTGGAGAACAGGTTGGTACGCATCCATGCGAGTACGCCGACGGTTTTCACCGGTGGCGGCATATCGGGTTTGAAAACATGGGCATTCACAGGCGTATCCTCACCGCTCGATCAGCGCAATGCGCTTGTTGTACCAGTTCATCAGCAGCGAAATGCTGATGCTGATGGCGAGATAGACACTCATGGTGATGGCGATCACCTCGATGGCCTGGCCAGTCTGGTTGAGCACGGTACCGGCGAACAGCGAGACCATCTCCGGGTAGCCGATACCGGCCGCCAGCGACGAGTTCTTCGCCAGGTTCAGGTACTGGCTGGTCAGTGGCGGAATGATCACCCGCAAGGCCTGGGGGATGATCACCTTGCGCAAGGTTGGCCCTTCGCGCAGCCCCAGCGAGCGCGCCGCCTCGGTCTGGCCGTGGCTGACCGAACGGATGCCCGAGCGCACGATCTCGGCGATGAAGGCGGCGGTATAGATCGTCAGCGCCAGGGTCAGCGCCAGCAGTTCGGGGATCAGCACCCAGCCACCGACGAAGTTGAAGCCCTTGAGCTGCGGTGCCTCCCACGTGACCGGGCTGCCGAACAGCAGCACGCTAAGGCCTGGAATGACCAGCAACAGCGCCAGCGCGGCCCAGAACTTGTGGAACGGTACACCGGTCTCGTCGAAGCGTTTGTTGGCCAGGCGCACCATCAGCCAGACCGCCCCCACCGCCACCGCCAACGCCGCGACAAATGGCCAGAAACCGTCCGCCATGGAGGCACCAGGCATGTTCAGGCCACGGTTGCTGATGAAGAACAGGTCGTTGAGGTTGATGCTGCCCCGCGGTCCCGGCAGGGTCAGGAATACGGCGAAGTACCAGAACAGGATCTGCAGCAGCGGCGGAATGTTGCGGAAGGTCTCCACGTACACCGTCGCCAGCTTGTTGATCATCCAGTTCGGCGACAAGCGTGCCACACCGATGATGAAACCCAGGATGGTCGCCAGGATGACGCCAATGAAGGTGACCAGCAGGGTGTTGAGCAGGCCGATGACGAACACCCGTGCATAGCTGTCCGATTCCACATAGGGGATCAGGTGCTGGGCGATGCCGAAGCCGGCACTGCGATCGAGGAAGTCGAAGCCCGAGGTGATACCCCGGTGTTGCAGGTTGGTTTGCGTATTGTGAAACAGGTACCAGCCCAGACCGACCACGAAAACGATGGTGAGAATCTGGAACAGCCACGCGCGCACACGTGGATCGCTCAGGGATAAACCCTTTTGTGCGCCAATATGATTTTGCATGAAGTGCCCCGGGAAATAGGGATTCGAACAACCTGCGGCGGCCGGATGCCGCCGCAGGGTGCAGCCATCAGCGCACAGGTGGCGCGTACTGGATGCCGCCGTTGTTCCACAGGGCGTTCATGCCACGGTCGATCTTCAGGTCGGTACCTTGGCCCAGGTTCTTCTCGAACACTTCGCCATAGTTGCCGACTTGCTTGACGATCTGCACTACCCAGTCTTTGGGCAGCTTGAGGTCCTTGCCGTACTCGCCGTCCGCACCCAGCAAGCGGGCCACGTCAGGGTTCTTGGTAGCTTTGGCTTCAGCCTCGACGTTCTTCGAGGTGATGCCCGCCTCTTCGGCGTTGAGCATGGCGAACAGGGTCCACTTGACGATGCTGAACCAGTCTTCGTCGCCTTTGCGCACCACCGGGCCGAGTGGCTCCTTGGAGATGGTTTCCGGCAGCACCACATATTCGGTCGGTGCGGCCAGCTTGGAGCGCTGGGCAAACAGCTGCGACTTGTCGGACGTCAACACATCGCAACGGCCGGACTCCAGCGACTTGGCGCTTTCGTCAGAGGTATCGAAGGTGATCGGGGTGTACTTCAGGCCATTGGCCCGGAAGAAGTCCGACACGTTCAGTTCAGTGGTAGTCCCTGCCTGGATGCAGATGGTCGCGCCATCGAGCTCCTTGGCACTGGAAACACCGAGCTTCTTGTTGACCAGGAAACCGACGCCGTCATAGTAGGTGACACCGGTGAACACCAGGCCCATGCCGGCATCGCGCGAGCTGGTCCAGGTGGTGTTGCGCGACAGCACGTCAACTTCGCCCGATTGCAGGGCCGTGAAGCGTTCCTTGGCGTTGAGCTGGCTGAACTTGACCTTGTTGGCGTCGCCGAACACGGCAGCGGCCACGGCGCGGCAGACATCGGCGTCGATACCGATGATCTTGCCTTGTGCATCAGGTACCGAGAAGCCTGGAAGACCGTCGCTCACGCCACACTGGACGAAGCCCTTCTTCTTTACCGCATCAAGGGTGGCGCCGGCCTGGGCATTGCTCACGGCGCCCAGCGCGGCGGCAGCGGTCAGGACTGCCAGGGTGGTTTTCAACACTTTCATTCACAACCTCCAAATCGCTCTTGTTGTATCGAGCCGGAATTGCACCGCACCCTTTTGAGGCATGTCCGACCCGTATTGGCTAGTTATTGGGTCAATTGGCGCAATGGGCTGTTCTATGACAGCCTTCGCGTACAAAGGGTGTTACCGTCACGGCCTGCCCTTTGCATCGCAACCTCAGTTGCAAAGCGCGTACCAAATGTTTTGGCTGGAGCGTTTAAGCGTTCGTCAAGTAGTGAAAGTTGTATCGTTGCGACATTCTTTTTCAGGCAATCCTGTGCAGCGCTTTTTTTTAACGCACACAACACGATCACCCGCACTCTTTCGGAGCAGTCATGACCAACCCGCTGATTCTCGAACCACAGAAAACCGCTGATGCCTGTGTGATCTGGTTGCACGGCTTGGGAGCCGACCGTTACGACTTCCTACCCGTAGCCGAATTCATGCAGGAGCGTTTGACCAGCACCCGCTTCGTGATGCCTCAGGCACCCACCCGCCCGGTGACCATCAATGGCGGCTATGCCATGCCCAGCTGGTACGACATCAAGGCCATGACCCCGGCCCGCGCCATAGACGAGGCTCAGTTGGAGGAGTCGGCCGAGCAAGTGGTGGCGCTGATCAAGGCGGAGCAGGCCAAAGGCGTCAGCTTGTCGCGCATCTTCCTCGCCGGTTTCTCCCAGGGCGGCGCGGTGGTGTTGCACACTGCCTATATAAAGTGGCAAGAGGCGCTGGGTGGGGTCATCGCCCTGTCCACCTACGCCCCCACCTTCAATGACCAACACCAGCTCAGTGCCTGCCAACAACGCACCCCTGCCCTGTGCCTGCATGGCGTGCACGACCCGGTGGTGATCCCGGCCATGGGCCGCACCGCCTTCGAGTACCTGAACACCTGGGGCGTAGCTGCCCGCTGGCACGAATATCCAATGGAACACGAGGTAGTGGTCGAAGAGTTGAGCGACATCCACGACTGGCTGGCAAAGCAACTGCAATAAGCCAAGGCCGCCTGTAGTTGTAAGGCTATTCCACTACGCCACGCCTGATTCTTGCATTACACTGCCCGGCGTACATTCCTTAATCAGTTGATGAGACGATCGTGCTCAAGGCACTCAAGAAAATATTCAGCAAGGGAGAGGCTGCACCACAGGCCGCCGCTCCTGCTGCCAGTGTGACGCCGCCTGCGCCGGCCCCCGCCAGCGAGGCGCAACCGGCGGCCCCACGCGCCAACCCTACCCCCAAGGCAGAATCGCCTGTCGCCGCAACGCCAGTGGCCGACAAGCCGGCCAAGGACAAACCACGTCGCGAGCGCAAGCCCAAGCCCCAGGCCAGCCTGTGGAAACTGGAAGACTTCGTGGTCGAGCCGCAGGAGGGCAAGACCCGCTTCCACGACTTCAAGCTGTCCAGCGAGGTGATGCACGCTATCCACGACCTGGGCTTCCCCTACTGCACGCCGATCCAGGCGCAGGTGCTGGGTTACACCCTGCGTGGCCAGGATGCCATCGGCCGTGCCCAGACCGGCACCGGCAAAACCGCAGCGTTTCTGATCTCGATCATTTCCCAGCTGCAGCAGACCCCTGCACCCAAAGAGCGCTACATGGGTGAGCCGCGGGCGCTGATTATCGCGCCAACCCGCGAGCTGGTGGTACAGATCGCCAAGGATGCTGCGGCGCTGACCAAGTACACCGGCCTGAACGTCATGAGCTTCGTCGGCGGCATGGACTTCGACAAGCAGCTCAAGGCCCTGGAAGCGCGCCACTGCGACATCCTGGTGGCTACACCGGGCCGCCTGCTGGACTTCAACCAGCGGGGCGAGGTGCACCTGGACATGGTCGAAGTGATGGTGCTGGACGAAGCTGACCGCATGCTCGACATGGGCTTCATCCCGCAAGTGCGCCAGATCATTCGCCAGACGCCGCCCAAAAGCGAGCGCCAGACCCTGCTGTTCTCGGCCACGTTCACCGAGGACGTGATGAACCTGGCGAAGCAATGGACCACCAACCCGGCCATCGTCGAGATCGAACCGGAGAACGTGGCCAGCGAAACGGTCGAGCAGCATGTCTATGCGGTGGCCGGCAGCGACAAGTACAAGCTGCTGTACAACCTGGTGACCCAGAACCGCTGGGAACGGGTGATGGTGTTCGCCAACCGCAAGGACGAAGTGCGGCGCATCGAGGAAAAACTGGTGCGCGACGGCATCAACGCCGCCCAACTGTCGGGCGACGTGCCGCAACACAAGCGAATTCGTACCCTGGAGAACTTCCGCGAAGGGCGCATCACCGTTCTGGTCGCCACCGACGTTGCCGGGCGCGGGATTCACATCGACGGCATCAGCCATGTGATCAACTTCACCCTGCCAGAGGACCCGGACGACTACGTGCACCGCATTGGCCGTACCGGCCGTGCCGGCACCAATGGCGTATCGATCAGCTTTGCCGGGGAAGATGACTCGTATCAGCTGCCGGCGATCGAAGAGCTGCTGGGGCGCAAGATCAAATGCGAGATGCCGCCGGATGAACTGCTGAAGCCGGTGCCGCGCAAGCATCACTGACCCGTGGTTGGGAATACATATCCCCCTGTAGGAGCGGCCTTGCGTCGCGATAGGGCCGCACAGCGGCCCCGGGATTTCAGCTTCAACGCATCAATTGCCGGGGCCGCTTTGCGGCCCCATCGCGACACAAGGCCGCTCCTACAAACGGCGGGCGCAGCCTTGACTACCAGCGCCCTGCGGCATCCAGGTCACTCTGCCTGCCTTCCACCCACCTCGGCCCTTCCTGGGTATTTTCCTTCTTCCAGAACGGAGCCCGGGTCTTCAGGTAGTCCATGATGAAGTTGCAGGCATCGAACGCTGCCTGCCGATGGGCACTGGCCACGCCGACGAACACGATTGGCTCACCCGGCTCCAGCGCACCGATGCGGTGCAGCACCTGCACTTTCAACAACGGCCAGCGCTGCTCGGCCTCGGCCACGATCTTGGCCAGGGCCTTTTCGGTCATGCCCGGATAGTGCTCGAGGAACATCCCTGCCACTTCGCGGCCATCATTGAAGTCCCGCACATAGCCGACAAAGCCGACCACCGCGCCTACCCCCACGTTGGCCGCATGCATGGCATTGGTCTCGACGCCCGGGTCGAACGCGTGTTCCTGCACTCGCACTGCCATGCTCAGCCCCCCGTCACCGGCGGGAAGAACGCCACTTCATCGCCCTCTTCCAACGGCTCATCCAGCTTGCACAGTTCCTCGTTGCGGGCGCACATCAGGTTCTGTTCGCCTAGCAGTTCATAGGGCCCACCCTTGCCCAGCAATGCCCGGCGCACATCGTCGACAACCATGAACTCACCCTCCACCCGCTCGGCATCCACACCCAGCAACTCACGGTAACGCGCGAAGTACATCACTTTGACTTTCATCACGCCTGCACCTTGTAGTGGCCGCTCTTGCCGCCCAGCTTTTCCAGCAGGCGAACCTGCTCGATGACCATGCCTTTATCCACAGCCTTGCACATGTCATAGATCGTCAGCGCAGCGACGCTAGCGGCGGTCAGTGCCTCCATTTCCACACCGGTTTGCCCGGCCAGCTTGCAGCGGGCGAGGATCCGCACCGCGTCCTCGCCCTCCGCGCTGAGTTCCACCTTGACGCTGGTGAGCATCAGCGGGTGGCACAGCGGTATCAGGTCGCTGGTCTTCTTCGCCGCCTGGATGCCGGCAATGCGCGCCACGGCGAACACATCGCCCTTGGGATGTTCACCGTCGACGATCATCTGCAGGGTCTGCGGCAACATGCGCACCCGCGCCTCGGCGGTGGCCTCGCGCTCGGTCACGGCCTTTTCAGTGACGTCGACCATGTTGGCCCGCCCCTGGGAATCAAGATGTGTCAGCACTGCTCTGCTCCTGTGAAGGGAGCCTGCAGTGTAAACCTGTGGGTCAGGTTTGAGCAGAGGTATGTGTCGGCAGGTCTGGCGGCTGTATGAACACGCTCGTAGAGATGCCGGGCAGCGGGCTGCCCGGCGACAGGTTTTTACAGATGCGACTCGGCGTACTCGGCCAGTACCGAGCGTGGCACACCCTGCAGGGTGATGTGCACGCCATGGGGGAAGTCCTTGAAGCGCTCGGTCAGGTAGGTCAGGCCCGAGCTGGTCGCGGACAGGTAGGGGGTATCGATCTGCGCCAGGTTGCCCAGGCAGACCACCTTGGACCCGGAACCGGCACGGGTGATGATGGTTTTCATCTGGTGCGGCGTCAGGTTCTGGCACTCGTCGATCAAGATCAGGCTCTGCTGGAAGCTGCGGCCGCGAATGTAGTTCAACGACTTGAACTGCAGCGGCACGCGCTCGAGGATGTATTCGACGCTGCCATGGGTGCTTTCATCATCCATGTGCAAGGCCTCGAGGTTGTCGGTAATGGCGCCCAGCCACGGCTCCATCTTCTCTGCTTCGGTACCCGGCAGGAAGCCGATCTCCTGGTCCAGCCCCTGCACGCTGCGGGTGGCGATGATGCGCCGGTAGCGTTTGCTGACCATGGTCTGCTCGATGGCAGCTGCCAGGGCCAGGATGGTCTTGCCGGAACCGGCAGCACCGGTCAGGTTGACCAGGTGAATGTCCGGGTCGAGCAAGGCGAACAGCGCCAGGCTCTGATGAATGTCCCGCGGCTTCAGGCCCCAGGCCTCCTGGTGCAGCAGTGGCTCCTGGTGCAGGTCGAGCAGCAGCAACTCGTCGTCGCGGATGCCCTTCACCCAGCCGACGAAGCCCTGGTCGTCAATGATGAACTCGTTGACGTGAACGGCCGGCAGGGTGTCGATCATGTGCACGCGATGCCAGGTCCGGCCGCGCTCCTGGCGGGTATCGACCTTGCTGACCCGGTCCCAGAACGAACCGCTGACCGAGTGGTAGCCCTTGGACAGCAAGGACACGTCATCGACCAGTTGGTCGGTGCTGTAGTCCTCGGATGCGATGCCGCAGGCGCGCGCCTTCAAGCGCATGTTGATGTCTTTGGTGACCAGCACCACATCCAGGTCGGGGCGCCGGCTACGAACGTCCAGCAGGGTGTTGATGATGATGTTGTCGTTGAGGTGTTCCGGCAACAACTTGCCAGGCTCGTTGCGTGGGCTCATCAGGATCGAAAGAAAGCCTTTGGCCCCACTCTTGTTGCGCTGGATCGGCACGCCCTGCTCGACATCACTGGGCGAAGCGTCCCCGAGGGTCTGGTCGATCAGGCGGATGGCCTGCCGGCACTCTGCGGCGATGGTCTGTTTACCGGTCTTGAGCTTGTCGAGTTCCTCCAGCACCGTCATGGGGATAGCGACGTGATGCTCCTCGAAGTTGAGTAATGCGTTGGGGTCGTGAATCAGGACGTTGGTATCGAGCACATAGAGGATTGGCTTGCTGGAGGAAGGGGTGCGTCCTTGGTCATCCATACTCGGTCACCTTATGTCGAAGCCGCACGGCGTGGTCTGTTACGCCGCAGAGTGACTGCCGTGTCCCCGTATCCGCGTTGTTACGGGCGGGGAGCAACCTGGCCAGGAGGGTCTGGATGACGCCACCTGTGCTGCAGGGATCGGCTGTCTGGTTTCTTCATACCGCAAAAGCCATGACCGGAAAAAGCATTTTTACGTGTTTTTGAAGTTTATTTTTCCGATTGACGATAAGGCCTTGGCGGCAGGCCCAGACACGACTACGCTCAGAAGTGGTACCTCTATTCGCTGTACCCATAGGCCCGGCAATCTTCCCAGCCGATACCGCTCTGGGCGGTACTGCGCAGCAACCACTCCACCGCCGGTTGCGCCTTGGGCAGGCTGTCATGCAGCTGGATAACCCCCTTGCGCCACAACAGCATCAGGGTCAGCACGCGTTGCGCCGAGGCTTCGGCGGTCAGTGCAGTGTCATCCTGCGCGTCGATATCCCACAACGACACCCGCAACTGCTGGCTGGCCATGAACGCCTCGCCATCGGCCCGGCGTTGCCCGTAAGGGGGGCGGAACAGCGGCACGTACTGCTCCGGCAGGTCGGCCTGCACGCGGGCCTGGCTGCGCCGCAGCGAGTCCTGCCAATCGACCCACTGTGCATGCGAGCGGTACTCCCAGCCCTGAATACCCACGCACTGGCCGCGATAAAGCCTGGCCACGGTGTTCGGCATGCCGGCATCCCGGCGCTGCTGCAGGCGGTTGCCAAGCACGAAGAAGGTACCCGCCAGCTTTTGCCGGCGCAGGTAATCGGCCAGCAGGTCGGTACTGCCGCCGTCAGGCCCCGGGCCACCGACGAAGGTCAGCAGGAACATGCGATCGTTCAGGCGTTCACCATCGAGCTCCCGTGCAGATAGCCGCTCCACCTCGCTGCTGGTCTGGGGCAGCAGCGCAGCTTTGCGCAGCTGTTCGTCCAGGTAGCGGCTGTGGAACTGGTGGCTGGGTTCTACCCACCCGGCATAGAACGCGCCGACATCGGTGGCGAACGTCGCCGCCTGGGTACGTAGATCCGCCATGGACTCAACGGCGTAGCAGAACGACGCATCCTGCTCGCAGCTGCGTTGTGCCTGTTGGTAGCCTGCCCATAACCGCTGCCACATGCGCGCCCGCAGTTGGCGAACCTTCTGCAGGTTGATCTGCCGCAAGCCCAGCCGCGCCGCCAGCGTTGCATCATCGAGCAGCTCGCTTTCATGCAGTACCCGGGCGAACGACAGAATCTCCGCCCGTGAAGCCACATCGAACAACGCCGGGCTGTTCAGTTGCTCGGGCCACAGGCTGCGATCGAAACTGACCGGGGCTGTGGGGGCGGCTTGCACGGCCAGGCTCAACAGCGCGGCCAGCGCGGCAAAGGCGATGCGCACGGTAAAAGGCTCCGTCACGGCAAAACGCGAACTATAGCGTTAGAACCGGCCATGGTCTGTGACTATTGTCACCATAGTTTGGACTTGCACCGCCCAGCCCGTAGAATCTCAGGCCAATGATGCCAGGAGCCGACCCGATGCTGACGGTGATTTCCCCCGCCAAGACCCTCGACTACGATACCCCGCCGGTAACCGAGCGCTTCACCCTGCCCCAGTACCTGGATGATTCCCAGGTGTTGATCCAGCAACTGCGAACCCTGTCGCCGGCGCAAATCAGCGAGCTGATGCACCTGTCCGACAAACTCGCCGGCCTGAACGCCGCACGCTTCGGCAGCTGGTCTCCGGACTTCAGCCCAGCCAATGCCAAGCAGGCGCTGCTGGCGTTCAAAGGTGACGTGTACACAGGCCTTGCTGCCGAAACCCTGGGTGAGGACGACTTCAGCTACGCGCAAGACCACCTGCGCATGCTCTCCGGCCTGTACGGCCTGCTGCGCCCCCTCGACCTGATGCAGCCCTACCGGCTGGAAATGGGCACCAAGCTGGCCAATGCCCGCGGCAAGGACCTGTACGCCTTCTGGGGTACACGCATCAGTGAATGGTTGAACCAGGCCCTGGCCGCTCAGGGCGATGACGTGCTGTTGAACCTGGCCAGCAATGAATACTTCAGCGCAGTGAAACGCAGCGCCCTCAAGGCGCGGGTGATCAATGTCGACTTCAAGGACTTGAAGAACGGCCAGTACAAGATCATCAGCTTCTATGCCAAGAAAGCCCGCGGCATGATGAGCCGCTTTGTCATCGAGCAGCGCATCAACGATCCAGAGCAGCTCAAGCAGTTCGATGTCCAGGGTTACTACTACAGTGCCGAACAGTCCAAGCTAGATCACCTGGTGTTTCTGCGCGATCACCCGGGCGAGTAGACCTGCCGATACCGCTTCGCGGCTTGAGCCGTTCCTGCAACCGCCACGCGGCACCCGCAGGAACCGCTTCAGCCGCGAGCACCGGCAAGGCTAGGGCCAGCCTCCACCGCCTTCAGGGCAGCTGTACATAGCCGCTTTCCAAGCCGATCGCTTCCACCCCCTCGGGCAAAGCCACCCCCGCCGTAATCGAAACCCGCCTCGCCGGTTGGCCGTCTTCGCCGCGCCATACGGCGTATGTGCACCCGCATGATCCACCCGCCGCAGCAAGTTGAAACGCGGAAAGACAAAACCGATCAGCTGATTGCCCATGACCGCACGGTGATCAGCACTTGCTGCTGTCACGTCGATGTTATTTATAAGGACACGGCCGCTACTCCGGCGGTCAAGCAGGCCGAGCAGGTTCAGCAAGGTGAGACCGCATTTTCGTCATTTTTATGGCGCCAAAAAAGTATTACGTCAGCGCGTAACACCGGCGCCGGGGCGACCGTTCATACCTTTTCCGACGAATTCTGAAAAAATTTTTTCGATGCTGGCACTAAAACATCTCGCAACAGTTTCGCCCTTGAAACATCGGGGGCAAACCGATGCGTGCCATCAAATTGAAACTGTCGGCAGCTGAATAAATATTTAGAAATCTTTCATCGAGACCAAACCCAGCCAGGAACTTCTCATATCCACAACCGCTCATAGAGCCGTAACGAATTTCCTGCCCACGGGCTGTGAGAGATGACTTACAGATGACAACGGCAAGGTATCCACTACCTGCCTCGATAATATAGACAGGCCGCCCGGCTAACGCCCAAATGCCTGTCCTTAAAGGAGACAAGCGTCCCGCACAACTCGTCCTAGTGGTTGATTTCAAAGGATTTATCCCACTTGAAAAAACAAGCACAGCAAAGCGCCGCGTAGCGCCTTGCAATAAAGACGGCTGCATGACAGGGCACGTTTTTACTACCTGGTTTTTAAATGCCTAATTTGAGTGCATAACTTTTCGTGCACTCCGGACTTATGTTGCCTGCGCTCGGTGAAGTGTGCATTCGCCATGAACCCGTGCGCCTGAAAACTGCTGTTAATCAACCCAGCCCGGCACTCCACGGAGGCGTCGGCGTGATAAACACATGAGGTGATAGCGATGCGTATCAGCATCTTTGGTTTGGGTTATGTGGGTGCAGTCTGTGCAGGCTGCCTGACGGCGCGTGGCCATGAAGTAATCGGTGTGGACGTGTCCAGCACCAAGATCGACCTGATCAACCAGGGCAAGTCGCCGATCGTCGAACCTGGCCTGGAAGCACTGTTGCAACAAGGCATCGCCAATGGTCGCCTGCGCGGCACCACTGACTTCGCCGAGGCCATTCGCGCCAGCGACGTATCGATGATCTGTGTGGGTACACCCAGCAAGAAAAACGGTGACCTGGGCCTGGAATACATCGAGTCGGTGTGCCGGGAAATCGGCTATGTGCTGCGCGACACCACGCGCCGCCACACCATCGTGGTGCGCAGCACCGTGTTGCCGGGCACCGTCAAGAACGTGGTGATCCCGATCCTCGAAGATTGCTCGGGCAAAAAGGCCGGCGTCGACTTCGGCGTCGCGGTGAACCCGGAATTCCTGCGTGAAAGCACTGCAATCAAGGACTACGACCAGCCACCGATGACCGTCATCGGCGAACTGGACAGCGCCAGCGGCGACATCCTCCAGGCCCTGTACGAAGAACTCGACGCCCCGGTCATCCGCAAGCCGATCGAAGTGGCCGAGATGATCAAATACACCTGCAACGTGTGGCATGCCACCAAGGTCACCTTCGCCAACGAGATCGGCAACATCGCCAAGGCTGTCGGTGTGGATGGCCGTGAAGTGATGGACGTGGTCTGCCAGGACAAGGTGCTGAACCTGTCGCAGTACTACATGCGCCCCGGCTTTGCCTTCGGCGGCTCGTGCCTGCCAAAGGACGTGCGCGCCCTGACCTACCGTGCCGCCAGCCTGGACGTGCGTGCCCCGCTACTCGACTCGCTGATGCGCAGTAACGAGTCGCAGGTGCAAAACGCCTTCGAACTGATCGAAGCCCACGACAAACGCAAGGTCGCCCTGCTTGGCCTGAGCTTCAAGGCCGGCACCGACGACCTGCGCGAAAGCCCACTGGTGGAGCTGGCCGAACGCCTGATCGGCAAGGGCTACCAACTGGATATCTACGACGAGAACGTCGAGTACGCCCGCGTTCATGGGGCCAACAAAGACTACATCGAATCGAAGATCCCGCACGTTTCGTCGCTGCTCAACGGTGACTTCCAGAAGGTCATCGACAACGCCGAAATCATCGTTCTGGGCAACCGTGACGAGCAGTTCCGCGCCCTTGCCCAGCAAGCGCCGGCCGGCAAGCAAGTGATCGACCTGGTCGGCTTCATGAGCAAGCCGACCAGCGCGGCCAGCCGCACCGAAGGCATCTGCTGGTAACCCCTGGGCCAGGCGGCGCAAGGCTCCCCACTTGCGCTGCCGCCCTTTCCCGAATTTTCCACGGATGCTGAACATGCAAAGGCTCCAGACAGTGCTGTTGCAGTGCGCCGGTTGGCTGCTCTACATGAGCCTGCTCATGCTGATCGCCCTGGCCCTGCCAGCCGATATCTTCGACTCGCAATCGAAGCACTTCATCTTCCTGGTCGGCGCCGTCGGCATCTGGCGCTACTCGATGGGCGCCACCCATTTCATCCGCGGCATGATCTTCCTCTACGGCGTGTACCCCTACCTGCGCCGCAAAGTGCAGAAAATGGGCAGCGCCGCCGACCCGTCGCACGTGTACCTGATGGTCACCAGCTTCCGCATCGAAGCATTGACCACCGCTCAGGTGTACAGCTCGGTGATCCGCGAGGCGATCAACTGCGGTTTCCCCACCACCGTGGTCTGCTCGCTGGTGGAAATGTCCGATGAATTGCTGGTGAAGAGCCTGTGGGCCAAGTACAACCCGCCGGCCCACGTGAAGCTGGACATCGTACGCATCGCCGGTACCGGCAAGCGCGATGGCCTGGCCTACGGCTTCCGTGCCATCTCCCGCATGCTGCCGGACGAAAACGCCGTGGTGGCGGTGATCGACGGTGACACCGTGCTGGCCGATGGCGTGGTGCGCAAGACCGTACCGTGGTTCAAGCTGTACCCCAATGTCGGCGGCCTGACCACCAACGAGTTCTGCGAAGTACGCGGCGGCTACATCATGAGCGAATGGCACAAGCTGCGCTTCGCCCAGCGCCACATCAACATGTGCTCGATGGCCCTGTCCAAGCGCGTACTGACCATGACCGGGCGCATGTCGATGTTCCGCGCCAGCGTGGTCACCAACCCCGAGTTCATCGCCGACGTGGAAAGCGACTCGCTGATGCACTGGCGCCTGGGCCGCTTCAAGTTCCTGACCGGTGACGACAAGTCCAGCTGGTTCAGCCTGATGCGCCTGGGCTACGACACCTTCTACGTGCCGGACGCTGCCATCAACACGGTCGAGCACCCGCCGGAGAAAAGCTTCTTCAAGGCCAGCCGCAAGCTGATGTACCGCTGGTACGGCAACAACCTGCGGCAGAACTCCCGTGCGCTGGGCCTGGGCCTGCGGCGCCTGGGGCTGTTCACCAGCATCGTGCTGTTCGACCAGCGCGTGTCGATGTGGACCAGCCTGCTGGGCCTGACCGTGGCGGTGATCGCCAGCCTCAAGTTCGGCCTGGCATACCTGCTGGTGTACCTGCTGTGGATCGGCATCACCCGCCTGATCCTCACCGTGATGCTGCTGTGCTCTGGCCACAACGTCGGCCCGGCCTACCCCCTGATTCTCTATTACAACCAGATCATCGGCGCGCTGATGAAGATCTACGTGTTCTTCCGCCTCGACAAACAGTCTTGGACGCGTCAGCCCACTGCCCTCAAGCGTGACCTCGCCAGCTTTCAACAATGGTTCAACACCTGGTCCTCGCGGACCATGACCTTCTCGGCGGCCAGCATCTTCGTTGCTGTGCTGTTCATGGTCGTGTGAGCCCAACCCGGATCGGATCTAACAGGAACAAACCCCATGAATACCGCCGTGAATGTCAACGTCGTGCATGAGTCCGAAGCCCAGCGCCAGCACGCCCGGGTACGCATCCCCGCCAAGCTGCGCTTCATCGACGCCCAGCGCCAGGCCCACGATGTGAAGGTCGACGACCTTTCCGCCGGAGGCTTGAGTTTCCACACCAAGCAGCAACTGGCGGTGGGCGATGCGTTGCGTGGGCGGTTGATGTTCACGGTCGACAACCTCGGCCTGTCGATGGACATCGAATTCCAGGTGCGCTCGTACCACCCCGACAGCGGGCGTACCGGTGCGCAATTCCAGAACCTGGAGCCACGCGACATCGCCACCCTGCGCCATATCATCACCTCGCACCTGTCGGGTGAACTGATCACTGCCGGCGACGTGCTCAGCACCCTGCAACGCGACAACTTCACCAAGGCGCGCAAGCAGAAGGACGGCGGCAGTGGCCTGAGCCCCTTCGGCCGGCTCAAGGCCGTTACCGTCACCCTCGGCGTGTTCGTGGTCGGCATCGCCGCCTTCGGTTTCGTCGCCAAGTCGTTGTACGGCATGTACTTCATCAGCCATGCCGAAGCCGGTGTGGTCGCAGTACCCACCACCAATGTCACCATGCCGCGCGACGGTACTGTGAGCAGCCTGGTCGAGAGCGGTGGGCAGGTGGCCAAGGGCGCGCCACTGGCCAGCTTCACCACCAGCATGCTGGACATGCTCAAGGGCAACCTCGACGACACGCAACTGGAACCGGCGAAGATCGAGGAACTGTTCGGCAAGCAACTGTCCGGCACCCTGACCAGCCCCTGCGATTGCGTGGTCGCCCGCCAGTTGGTGGATGACGGCCAGTACGCGGCCAAGGGCCAGCCGATCTTCCAGCTGATTCCGCGTACCACCAACCCGATGGTCGAGGCGCGTTTCAGCTACCGCCAGTTCGATGAGGTCAAGCCAGGGACCCGGGTCAATTTCCAGGTCGCCGGCGAAGACGAAGTGCGCACCGGTCAGATCGTCAGCAGCGCCAGCCTCAACAGCGAAGACCTGGCCTCCGACATCCGTGTGCAGATCAAGCCCGATAGCGGCCTGCCCGCCGAGCTGGCCGGCCGCCCGGCGTCGGTCAACAGCGACCGTGGCCCGTCGCTGAACTGGCTGATCGACAAAGCCGTGGCCCGTGGGCTGTAAGAGGATCGGACGATGATCGCTGATACCAACACCTGCCCCCACAGGTTCCGTATGAACCTGGGTCTGTGTGGCCTGGCCATGGCCATCACGTTGGCCGGCTGCGCCGGCCTGCCCGACCAGCGCCTGGCCAACGAAGCCCTGAAGCGCGGTGACACGGCATTGGCCGAACGCAACTACAAGGCCCTGGCCGACCTGGGCTACAGCGATGCGCAAGTGGGCCTGGCCGACATCAAGGTGGCCAGCCGCGACCCGGCGCAAATCAAGGAGGCCGAGGCCACCTACCGCGCTGCCGCTGCGTCCTCGTCGCGCGCCCAGGCCCGCCTTGGCCGCCTGCTGGTGGCCAAGCCCGACAGCACCCAGGCCGAGCGTGAAGAAGCCGAAACGCTGCTGAAACTCGCCGCCCGCCAGGGTGAAGGCAACACCCTGATCCCGCTGGCGATGCTGTACCTGAGCTACCCGCAAAGCTTCCCCAAGGTCAACGCGCAGCAGCAGATCGACCAGTGGCGCGCCACCGGCAACCCGGAAGCGGGCCTGGCCCAGGTGCTGCTGTATCGCACCCAGGGCAGCTACGACCAGCACCTGGACGACGTGGAGAAAATCTGCAAGGCCGCCCTGAGCGCCACCGACATGTGCTACGTCGAACTGGCCACCGTGTACCAGAAGCGCGGCCAGACCGACCAGCAGGCCGCCCTGCTCGGCCAGCTGCAGGCGGCCTACGCCCGTGGTGCCGTGCCAGCCAGCCGGGTCGACAGCGTGGCCCGGGTGCTGGCCGATCGCAGCCTTGGCCAGACCGATGAAAAAACTGCCAAGGACTTGCTCGAACAGGTGGCACCGGCCAACCCGGCGTCGTGGGTCAGCCTGGCGCAATTGCTGTACGAGTTCCCCGAACTGGGCGACACCGACCAGTTGCTGGCCTACATCGACAAGGGTCGCGAAGCCGAGCAGCCACGTGCCGAACTGCTGCTTGGCCGCCTGTACTACGAGGGCAAGACCGTACCGGCCGACGCCAAGAAAGCCGAACGCCACCTGCAGGCGGCCGCCGACGCTGGCGAAACCAGCGCCCATTACTACCTGGGCCAGCTGTACCGCCGTGGTTACCTGGGCAACGTCGAGCCGCAAAAGGCTGTCGACAACCTGCTGGCCGCCGCCCGCGGCGGGCAGATCAGCGCCGACTATGCCTTGGCCCAGTTGTTCAGCGAAGGCCATGGCATTCGCCCGCAACCAGGCAATGCCTGGGTGTTCGCCCAGCTGGCACAAGCCAACCCCACGCCGCAGGCGGCAGAAATGCTGCAACGGCTCGAGCCGCAACTGACCCCGGACCAGCGCCACCAGGCCGAGCAACTGCTGGCTCAGGAAAAGCAGGCCCGCGGCAGCATGAGCCAAGGCGCCAACAGCACCCTGGCCACCGAAGCCCTGCAAGACGACGAACCAGAAGTAGACGGTGAGGACTCGCTATGACGCTCAATCCCTTCGTGAAAGCCGGCATCGGCCTGAGCTTCGCCCTGCTGTGGTCCTGCCCGACCCTGGCGGAAATGACCGCTGAGAAAAATTTCGGCCTGGACGTGAAAATCACCGGCCAATCGGAAGACGACCGTGACCTGGGTACCCGCCCCGGCGGCGACGTCAACGGCCTGGGCCTGGACCTGCGCCCATGGGTGTACGGCGAGCGCGGCAACTGGAGCGCCTACGCCATGGGCCAGGCGGTCGCAGCCACCGACACCATCGAAACCGACACCCTGCGCCAGAACGACGACGGCACCACCACCGACACCGGTGACGACAGCCGCAAGCCAGACAAAAGCTACCTGGCCATGCGCGAATTCTGGGTCGGCTACAGCGGCCTCACCGCCTACCCTGGCGAGCAACTGCGCCTGGGTCGCCAGCGCCTGCGCAGCGATGACGGCATGTGGCGCGACACCAACATCGAGGCGCTGAACTGGACCTTCGACACCACCTTGCTCAAGGCCGACCTGGGCGTGGCCCAGCGCTTCAGCGAATACCGCACCGACCTCACCGAGCTGGCGCCCGAGGACAAGGACCGTACGCACGTCTACGGCAACATCGCCACGCAATGGACGCCCGGCCACTGGGTTGGCCTGCGCGCCCACCACACCCATGACAGCGGCAGCCTGAACCAACCCGGGGAAACCGTCGATGCACTGGACAAGACCCGCACCGGCGACCTCACCTGGCTGGGCCTCGAGGCCAACAGCGACGCCTACAACTGGCGCAATGACCACACCGTCAACTACTGGGGCAGCGTCACCTGGCTGACCGGCGACCGCGACAAGCTCACCACCCAACAGGTGGGTGACGACCAGGTGGCCACCGGTAAGCAGAGCGGCAACGTCAATGCCTGGGCCACCGACCTGGGTATCCGCCTGCGCCTCGACCCGCAATGGCAGGTGGGTGCGGCCTACGCCCGCGGCAGCGGCGGCGGCGGTGACGATGGTTCGAACAACTTCGAGCAGACCGGGCTGGAGAGCAACCGCTCCAACTTCACCGGCACCCGCTCGCGGGTACACCGCTTCGGTGAGGCCTTCCGCGGCGAGCTGGGCAACCTGCAGGCGGCCACGCTGTTCGCATCGTGGCAACTGCGCGACGACTATGACGCCAGCCTGATCTACCACAAGTTCTGGCGCGTCGATGGCAACCAGAACATCGGCTCCAGCGGCATCAACGCCGTGGTCGACGACAACGGTGTGAACCGCCAACTGGTCGACGGTGAAAAAGACCTTGGCCAGGAGATGGACGTGGTCGTGACCAAGTACTTCAAGCAAGGCCTGCTGCCCGCGTCCATGAGCCAGGCCATCGACGAGCCGTCTGCCCTGGTGCGCCTGCGCGCGGGTGTATTCAAGCCGGGCGACGCCTATGGCAAGGAAGCGGACTCGTACATGCACCGCGCCTTCGTCGACGTGATCTGGCGCTTCTGAGGCCGGGAGAAACCTGATGAACCTTCACCCGCACCTACGTCACAGCCTGTTGGCCAGCGCCTTGTTGCTGGCCTCGGGCCTGGCCGTCGCCGCAGAGCCCAAGGTCATTGCCAAGGAGTTGCAGCAGGCCAAGACCTACACCGTGGCCAGCGCGCCGATCGAGCCCCTGCACCTGGACCCGCCCAAGCTGCCCGACCTGAGCGGCTACACCGCCCAGGCCGTGCAGAAGAAGATCGACCGCAGCCACAAGGGCAAGGTCAGCCTGCGCCGCATGTTCCAGGAGGACACCCTCAAGGAATTTGTCGGCGGCGACAACAAGGCAGCCGAGTGGGTCCAGCGCCAGCACGGTATTCCGCAGGCGATCTTCATCGATGACGGCCATGTCGACCTTGTCGAGCTGAGCAAGCAGGTGCCGCGACAGTACCTGCGCGAAGTCGAGCCGGGCGTTTACCTGGCGCGCCTGCCGATCGTGGTCGGCCGCAAGGGCATCCTCGAGATCGATGGCAAGGTCAAGCAATTGCGCCTGTCCCAGGAGGGCGGCGCGTTCCTGGTCAACGACGGCAAGCTGTTCGTCACCGACACCCAGGTGACTGGCTGGCGGGAAAAAGACAACGGCCCGGCGACCTTCCGCTCGCCCAAGGAGTTCCGCCCGTTCCTGCTGTCGTGGGGCGGTACCGAGACCTATATCGTCAATACCAAGATGGCCAGTTTCGGCTATGCCAAGTCCAAGTCGTACGGCGTGAGCATTTCGCAGTACACCCCGAACATGGCCAAGCGCATGGGCCGCCCGGAACCCACCGGCTGGATCATCGGTTCGCAGTTCAGCGACATGTGGTACGGCTTCTACTGCTACGAAACCCAGGACTTCGTGGTCAAGGACAATACCTACAACGACAACATCGTCTATGGCATCGACCCCCACGACCGCTCGCACCGCCTGATCATCGCCGGCAACACGGTCTACGGCACCAAGAAGAAGCACGGCATCATCATTTCGCGTGAGGTCAACGACAGCTGGATCATCAACAACAAGAGCTACGACAACAAGCTCTCCGGCGTGGTGATCGACCGTAACAGCGTCAACAACCTGGTGGCCTACAACGAGATCTACCGCAACCACACCGACGGCATCACCCTGTACGAAAGCGGCGACAACCTGATCTGGGGCAACAAGCTGATCAACAACCGCCGCCACGGCATACGCGTACGTAACAGCGTGAACATCCGCCTGTACGAGAATGTGGCCATGGCCAACGGCCTGGTCGGCGTGTACGGCCACATCAAGGACTTGTCCGACACCGACCGCGACATCGCCCTCGACCCGTTCGACACCAAGGTGTCGCTGATCGTGGTGGGCGGCGAACTGGCGGCCAACGGCTCAGGCCCGCTGTCGATCGACTCGCCGCTGTCGGTCGAGCTGTACAAGGTATCCATGCTCGCACCGCGCAAGGCCAGCGGCATCAGCCTCAACGGCGTGCTGGGCGAGCGCCAGGACGAAATCCTCGACCTGCTGGTCCGCCAGCAGAAGGCTGTGCTGATCGACCCGGTCGAGCGCCAGACCGAAATGATCGATTAAGGAAGCCCAGACCATGACTCCACACCTGATGAAACTGCTGGGCCTGTCCGCTGCCCTTCTGGCAATCAGCCAGGGCGTGCGCGCCGATGAAGTCAAGGCCCCGACCTTCACGGCCGAGCCCTGCTGCCAGCTGTGCCCCGAAGCGCACGATGCCAGCCGCTACACCACCCGCTACCAGCAGAACTTCACCACCCTGGTGCAAGCCAAGGGCGACTGGCTGTTCCGCACACGCGAAGACTTGCGCACCGAATTCAGCACCACGCCGGCCGGCTACAAGCGCCTGCAACAAGTGCACGACGCGTTCAAGAAGCGTGGCGTGGAGCTGGTGATGGTGTACCAGCCCACCCGTGGCCTGGTGAACCGCAACATGCTCAACCCGGCCGAGAAAGCTGCGTTCAACTACCAGAAGGCACTGGGCAACTACCAGGCCATGCTCAAGCGCTTCGCCAGCATGGGCTACAACGTGCCCGACCTGTCGCCGCTGACCAACGAGCAACTGGCCGCCGCCGACCAGGGCAAGGACTTCTACTTCCGCGGTGACCAGCACTGGACGCCTTACGGTGCCCAGCGCGCCGCCAGGATCGTCGCCGACACCGTGCACAAGATGCCGGCTTTCGAGGGCATCCCGCGCAAGGAATTCGAAACCAAGAAATCTGGCCGCATGGGCAAGACGGGCACCCTGCACAACGTGGCCGGCCAACTGTGTGGCACCAGCTATGCGATCCAGTACATGGACCAGTTCGCCACCGAGCCGAAAGGCTCCAGCGGCGGCGGCGACGACCTGTTCGGCGACAGCGGCAACGCACAGATCACCTTGGTCGGCACCAGCCACAGCGGCAAGAACTACAACTTCTCCGGTTTCCTCGAGCAGTACATCGGCGCCGATGTGCTCAACGTCGCCTTCCCCGGCGGTGGCCTGGAAGGCTCGATGATCCAGTACCTGGGCAGCGAGGAATTCCGCAAGAACCCGCCCAAGATCCTGATCTGGGAGTTCTCGCCGCTATACCGCCTGGACCAGGAAACCATCTGGCGGCAAATCCTTGGCCTGCTCGACGATGGCTGCAATGACCGCCCGGCGCTGATGAGCGCCAGCACCACGCTCAAGCCCGGCAACAACGAGCTGATGGTCAACGGCAAGGGCGGCGTAGTGAAACAGCTGATCAACCGCAACCTGCAGATGGATGTCAGGTTCGACGACCCATCGGTGAAGGTGCTGCAAGCCACCCTGTGGTACCTCAACGGCCGCCACGAAGACATCAAGCTGGAAAAACCGGAAACCTCCGACACCGACGGCCGCTTTGTCTTCCAGATGCGCGAGGACGAGGACTGGGCCGACCAGAGCCTGCTGGCGTTCGAGGTGCAAGGCCCGGAAAGCGGCACCCAGAAAGTCGAGGCCAAACTCTGCAAACGCAACAACTTCGCCGTGCCTGCGCAAACCGCGCAAGCCGGCCAGTGAGGCGACCATGACCGTATTCAAGCAAATCTTTCGCCCTGCCCTGCTCGCCATGGCGCTGTTCGGCAGCGCCGCGCACGCTGCGCTGGTGCCACCCCAAGGCTATTACGAGGGCATCGAGAAACCCAAAACGGGCGACGGCAATTTCCGCTGCGAGCCGGCACCAAAACCCTACACCGGTGCGCTGCAATTCCGCAGTAAGTACGAAGGCTCCGACAAAGCCCGTGCCACGCTCAATGTCGCCTCGGAAAAGGCCTTTCGCAAGTCGACCGAAGACATCACCACGCTGGAAAAGGGCGTGAGCAAGATGGTCGGCCAATACATGCGTGATGGCCGCCCGGCGCAACTCGACTGCACCTTGGCCTGGCTGGGGACCTGGGCGCGGGCCAATGCGCTGCTGTCCACCGACTACAACCACACCGGCAAGTCGATGCGCAAATGGGCCCTGGGCAGCATGAGCGGCTCGTGGCTGCGCCTGAAGTTCTCCACTGCCCAGCCGCTGGCCGCGCACCAGGCCGAGGCCAAGCTGATCGAGAAATGGCTGGACCGCCTGGCCGAGCAGACCGTGCAGGACTGGAGCAACCTGCCGCTGGAGAAGATCAACAACCACAGCTACTGGGCCGCCTGGTCGGTGATGGCCACCGCTGTGGCCACCGACCGCCGCGACCTGTTCGACTGGGCGGTGAAGGAATTCAAGGTGGGTGCCAACCAGGTCGACGAACAAGGTTTCCTGCCCAACGAGGTCAAGCGCAAGCAACGTGCCCTGGCGTATCACAACTACGCCCTGCCGCCGCTCGCGATGATCGCCAGCTTCGCCCAGGCCAACGGCGTGGACCTGCGCAGCGAAAACAACTTTGCCCTGCAGCGCTTGGGCGAAGGTGTGCTCTACGGCGCCCGCGACCCACGTCACTTCGCCGAACGTGCCGGTGAGAAGCAGGACATGAAAGACCTCAAGGTCGACAACAAGTACGCCTGGCTCGAGCCTTGGTGCGCGCTGTACCACTGCGTCGGCGACACGCTCGAACGCAAGCACGGGATGCAGCCGTTCAACAGCTTCCGGCTGGGCGGCGACCTGACCCGGGTCTACGACCCGAGCGCAGCAAGCAAGAAGTGAACTGACTCCCATTATGGGGTCGGTACCTGTGGGAGCGGGCATGCCCGCGAAGAAGCCACCGCGGCGCATGGCAAGGGCTTCGCCCGTGTTCGCGGGCATGCCCGCTCCCACAGGGATCTAAGTTGCCCTCCAGCTTTTTGCTGGGGGGTTTGGGGGGCGCTGTGCCCCGGATGCTGTGAACAATAAGGAGAACCGGGATGGTCTTCTCGTCCAACGTGTTCCTGTTCCTGTTCTTGCCGATATTCCTCGGCCTGTATTACTTGAGCGGGCAACGTTATCGCAACCTCCTGCTGCTGGTCGCCAGCTACATCTTCTACGCCTGGTGGCGGGTGGACTTCCTGGCGCTGTTCGCCGGGGTCACCCTGTGGAACTACTGGATCGGCCTGAAAGTGGGTGCCGCCGGCGTGCGCACCAAGCCGGCACAGCGCTGGCTGCTGCTGGGCGTTGGTGTCGACCTGGCCATTCTCGGCTACTTCAAGTACGCCAACTTCGGTGTCGACAGCCTGAATGCGATCATCACCTCGTTTGGCCTGGAACCCTTCATCCTCACCCACGTGCTGCTGCCGATCGGTATCTCGTTCTACATCTTCGAGTCGATCAGCTACATCATCGACGTGTACCGCGGCGACACCCCGGCCACGCGCAACCTGATCGACTTCGCCGCGTTCGTGGCGATCTTCCCGCACCTGATCGCTGGCCCCGTGCTGCGCTTCAAGGACCTGGTCGACCAGTTCAACAACCGCACCCATACCCTGGACAAGTTCTCCGAAGGCTGCACCCGCTTCATGCAGGGTTTCATCAAGAAGGTGTTCATCGCCGACACCCTGGCAGTGGTCGCCGACCACTGCTTCGCCCTGCAGAACCCGACCACCGGGGATGCCTGGCTCGGCGCCCTGGCCTACACCGCGCAGTTGTACTTCGACTTCAGCGGCTACAGCGACATGGCCATCGGCCTGGGGCTGATGATGGGCTTCCGCTTCATGGAAAACTTCAAGCAGCCATACATCAGCCAGTCCATCACCGAGTTCTGGCGGCGCTGGCACATCAGCCTGTCGACCTGGCTGCGCGACTACCTGTACATCACCCTGGGCGGTAACCGCAAAGGCACCTTCAACACCTACCGCAACCTGTTCCTGACCATGCTGCTGGGCGGCCTGTGGCATGGCGCCAACTTCACCTACATCATCTGGGGCGCCTGGCACGGCATGTGGCTGGCGATCGAGCGGGCGCTGGGCATCGACACCAACCCGCAGCGTTTCAACCCGGTGAAATGGGCCTTCACCTTCCTGCTGGTGGTGGTCGGCTGGGTGATCTTCCGCGCCGAAAACCTGCACGTCGCCGCACGCATGTACGGCGCCATGTTCAGCTTCGGCGACTGGCAGCTGTCGGAACTCAACCGTGCCCAGCTCACCGGCCTGCAGGTCGCCACCCTGGTGATCGCCTACCTCACCCTGGCGTTCTTCGGCCTGCGCGACTTCTACCGCAACGCCAAACCCACGCCCAAGGCCACCCCGGTGCAAGTCAACAGCGACGGTTCGCTGGGCCTGGACTGGACCCGGGTCATGACCCGCGCGCTGGTGTTGCTGCTGTTCGTGGCCTCGATCCTCAAGCTTTCGGCGCAGAGCTACTCGCCGTTCCTCTACTTCCAGTTCTGAGGGGGCTGACATGACCCGAACCTTACGCATTACCTATTCGCTGTCCTTCATTGGCCTGTTGGTGGGCATGGGCGTCTGGTCCACCGGTGGGTTGGAAAGTTTCCAGCGCACCGAGCAGATGACCCTGCTCAACGGCAAACTGGCCAAGGCAGCCGAAACCCATTACGACGACCAGTTCCCAATCAAGCGCCTGGGCACCAACCTGTGGGCGGCGATGGACTTCAAGCTGTTCCACGAAGGCCGCCCTGGCGTGGTGCTGGGCCGCGACCAGTGGTTGTTCAGTGACGAAGAGTTCAAGCCCACCGCCGGTGCCGAACAACTGATGCAAGAGAACCTGGCGCTGATCCGCGGTGTACGCGACACCCTGCAGCAGCGCGGCGTGCACCTGGTGCTGGCGATCGTCCCGGCCAAGGCGCGGGTGTATGCCGAATACATCGGCAAGCAACAACCGGCCAGCTTGCATGACGACCTGTACAACCAGTTTCACGCCCAGGCACGCCAGGCCAACGTGTTTGCGCCCGAGCTGATGGGCCCACTGGCGCAGGCCAAGGCCCGCGGCCAGGTGTTCCTGCGTACCGACACCCACTGGACGCCGATGGGCGCCGAAGTGGTGGCGCAGGCGCTGGCAGACGCCGTGCGCCGGCAGAACCTGCTCGACGGCGAGCCGCAGGCCTTCATCACCGAAGCAGGCAGCACCGCCCCGTACAAAGGTGACCTGACCAACTTCCTGCCACTGGACCCTTTGTTCAGCAACCTGCTGCCCGCCCCGGACAGCCTGCAACAGCGTACCACCCGGGCCGCCGAGGCCGAGGGTGACGGCGCTGACGCACTGTTCGCCGACAGCCGCATACCGGTGGCACTGGTTGGCACCAGCTACAGCGCCAACCCGCACTGGAACTTCCTTGGCGCCCTGCAGCAGGCGCTGCGCAGCGACGTGGCCAATTACGCCGAGGACGGCCACGGCCCGTTGGTGCCCATGCTCAAGTACCTGCAAAGCGATGCCTTCAAGAACGCCGCGCCACAAGTGGTGGTGTGGGAATTCCCAGAACGATATCTGCCAATGAAGAACGACCTCAGCAGCTTCGACCCGCACTGGGTCGCGCAGCTGAAGAACGCCCGTAAATCCGAAGAAAACCTGGCCTTGTCGTCCACCCGGACGAACCACTGACTGAAGAGAGGAACACGCACATGACTACCAAGACTTCCATTGCCAAAGCCCTCACCCTGGCGGCCGGCCTGTCCCTTGCTTCCATGCAGGCCTTCGCCGGCGCCGACGCCGCATTGTATGGCCCCAGCGCGCCGAAAGGCTCCACGTTCGTCCGGCTGTACAACGCCACCAGTGCACCGGCTGCCGCCAGCGTCGGCAACACCCAGATCAAGCAGGTTGGCGCCCAGGCCAGCAGCGATTTCAGCTTCCTGCCTGGCGGTGACTACACCGCCCAGGTCGGCGGCAAGAGCGTGCCGGTCAAGCTGGCCTCGGACAAGTACTACACCCTGGTCAACAGCAACAGCGGCAACCCGAAGCTGATCGAAGAGCCGCCGTTCAAGAACAAGCAGAAAGCCCTGGTGCGCGTGCAGAACCTGAGCGACCAGCAGCTGACCCTGAAAACCGCCGACGGCAAGACCGAAGTGGTCAAGCAAGTAGCCGCCAACGGCCGTGGTGAGCGCGAGATCAACCCGGTCAAGGTGAACCTGGCGCTGTACCAAGGTGACAAGAAAGTGGGTGACGTGAAGCCGGTCGCCCTTGAGCGCGGCGAAGCCGCAGTGCTGTACGTAACGGGTTCCGGCAACGCCTTGTCGCCGGTGTGGGTAACTCGCCCCGTGGCTAGCAACTGATTCCCCTGCCTCTCAACGACTATTGGAGAAACATGATGATCCCGGTAATTCTTTCTGGTGGTAGCGGTTCGCGTCTGTGGCCTTTGTCGCGCAAGCAGTTCCCCAAGCAGTTCCTGGCCCTGACCGGTGAACACACGCTGTTCCAGCAAACCCTCTCGCGCCTGGTGTTCGAGGGCATGGACACGCCGATCGTGGTCTGCAACAAGGACCACAAGTTCATCGTGCAGGAGCAGCTGGCTGCCCTGAAGCTGGAAACCCAAGGCATCCTGATGGAGCCGTTTGGCCGCAATACGGCGCCCGCGGTGGCCATGGCCGCGATGAAATTGGTCAACGAAGGCCGTGACGAACTGATGCTGGTGCTGCCTGCCGACCATGTAATCGAGGACCAGAAGGCCCTGCAACGTGCCCTGGCCCTGGCCACCGTAGCGGCAGAGCGCGGCGAGATGGTGCTGTTCGGGGTACCGGCGACCAAGCCGGAAACCGGCTACGGCTACATCCGCTCCAGCCAGGATGCATTGCTGCCCGAGGGCGTGGCGCGGGTAGCGCAGTTCGTCGAGAAGCCCGACGAGAAGCGCGCCACCGAGTTCGTCCAGGCCGGTGGTTACTTCTGGAACAGCGGCATGTTCCTGTTCCGCGCCAGCCGCTTCCTCGAGGAGCTGAAAAAGCACGATGGCGATATCTACGACACCTGTGTATTGGCCTTGGAGCGTAGCCAGGAAGACGGCGATGTGCTGAGCATCGACCCCGCCACTTTCGCCTGCTGCCCGGACAACTCCATCGACTACGCGGTGATGGAAAAAACCCAGCGCGCCTGTGTCGTGCCGATGTCGGCCGGCTGGAGCGACGTGGGCTGCTGGTCGTCGTTGTGGGAGGTGCATGAGAAGGACGACAACGGCAACGTCACCAAGGGCGATGTGGTGGTGCAGGACAGCCACAATTGCATGATCCACGGTAACGGCAAGCTGGTGTCGGTAATCGGCCTTGAGAACATCGTGGTGGTCGAGACCAAGGACGCCATGATGATCGCCCACAAGGACAAGGTTCAAGGCGTGAAGCAAATGGTCAAGACACTGGACGAACAGGGCCGTAGCGAAACCCAGAACCACCTGGAAGTGTATCGCCCATGGGGTTCTTACGACTCGGTGGACATGGGCGGCCGCTTCCAGGTCAAGCACATCACCGTCAAGCCAGGCGCCAGCCTGTCGCTGCAGATGCACCACCACCGCGCCGAACACTGGATCGTGGTGTCCGGCACTGCCGAGGTGACCTGCGACGAAAACGTGTTCCTGCTGACCGAGAACCAGTCGACCTACATCCCGATTGCGTCGGTGCACCGCCTGCGCAACCCGGGCAAGATCCCGCTGGAGATCATTGAGGTGCAGTCCGGGAGTTACCTGGGCGAAGATGATATCGAGCGCTTCGAAGATGTGTATGGGCGCACCTCTACGCCGGTCGAGCGTGGTGTGTCTGTAAAGACCATTGCGCAGTAAGTGAAATCCCGGGGCCGCTTCGCGGCCCTATCGCCGGCAAGCCAGCTCCCACCTCGACCACATTGACCACAAGCCAGGCGCAGTACCTGTGTGCTGGCTTGCCGGCGAAAGGAGGGCGAAGCCCTCCCGCTTTTGAGCCCTCCCTCATTTAAGGCTACGATGGTCAGACCCGCACAACCAAGGTCTGCAAGGCTCATGATCATCGGTGCCGTCCTTATCCTCACCTGGCTGGTGCTGCTGTTGCGCTACCCGGCCAAGGCCCTGCCCATTTCCCTGGCCGCCGTGTGCGGCCTGGGCCTGGTGGCCCTGTTCGTTGCCTGGCAGGACACCCGCGAAGCCTCGCAACTGGCCCGCCTGGACCTGCGCCTGCGCTACGCCCCAGACCAGTGCCCCGCCGACCGAACCCTGCAGGTGCACATGAAGAACGGCAACCAGGTACCGCTCACCGAACTGCGTTGGCGCGTAGCCGCCTATGCACCGGGCGATACCGTGAACCTCGCAGAAAATACCTACAACGCGCCGCGCTACCGTGGCCCTGGCGAACTGCAGCCGGGGGCCGAGTGGATAGACTGCCTGCCCTTGCCGCCCCTGCGTTCCGGTTACCGAGCACAAACCCTGGAGTTTCGGGCAGAGCACCTGCAAGGTACATTTGCCAATTGATTCATTGTCTGTACTGGCGACACACCTCTCACCTTGATCAAAGGCCCCCACCATGCCCACCGTCCTGATCACCGGTTGTTCCAGCGGCATCGGCCGCGCCCTGGCCGACGCCTTCCGCGATGCTGGCCACCACGTCTGGGCCACCGCCCGCAAGCCTGAGGATGTCGAGCAACTGAGTGCCGCCGGCTACACCGCCCGGCAACTGGACGTGAACGACAGCGAGGCCCTTACCCGCCTTGCCGAGGAACTGCCAGGCCTCGACATTCTGGTCAACAACGCCGGCTACGGCGCCATGGGCCCATTGCTCGATGGTGGTGTGGACGCACTGCGCCAGCAATTCGAGACCAACGTCTTCGCGGTGATCGGCGTGACCCGCGCACTGTTCCCTCTGCTGCGCCGCTCCCGGGGCCTGGTGGTCAATATCGGCAGTGTTTCCGGCGTGCTGGTTACCCCATTCGCTGGCGCTTACTGCGCGTCGAAAGCGGCCGTGCATGCCCTGAGTGACGCCCTGCGCCTGGAGCTGGCCCCGTTCGGCGTGCGCGTGCTGGAAGTGCAGCCGGGAGCGATTGCCTCGCAGTTCGCCAGCAACGCCCAGCGCCAGGCCGAGCAGGTACTGGCGTCGGATTCGGCGTGGTGGCCGTTGCGTGAACAGGTGCAGGCACGGGCGCGGGCTTCGCAGGACAAGCCGACTTCGGCGGCGGTGTTTGCCAAGGGCGTGCTGGCGGCGGTGAGCAGGTCGCCGGTACCGGCTGTGGTGCGCTTGGGCAATGGCAGTACAGCGTTGCCGTTGATGGCTCGGTTGCTGCCGCGGCGTTTGCTGGATTGGGCGTTGCGCAAGCGCTTTGGCCTGCTGCGACCGCTTTGATTCTTCTTTTTCCTGTGCTGGCCCCTTCGCGGGTAAACCCGCTCCTACAGGGTGGGAGCGGGCAAGCCTGCGAAGAGGCCGGTACAGGCAGTAGACAATCAGGCAATGGACCGCAGCACCCCGCCGTCCACCCGCAACGCCGCCCCGGTGGTAGCACTGGCCTGCAGCGATGCCAGGTACACCACCATGTTGGCCACCTCTTCCACTGTCGCCAGCCGCTTGATCAGCGAACTGGGCCGGTGCTCGGCCAGGAAGCTGGTTTCCAGTTCAGCAGTCGTGACACCCTGCTCCTCGGCCAGCTTGGCGAAGAAGTCACCCACGCCTTCAGAGCGCGTCGGCCCAGGCAGCACGGCATTCACCGTTACCCCGGTGCCCGCCAAGGTCTCGGCCAGCCCTCGTGACACCGCCAACAGCGCGGTCTTGGTCATGCCGTAGTGAATCATCTCGGTCGGGATCTGCAGCGCCGACTCACTGGACAGGAACACCACCCGCCCCCATTTGCGCTCGGCCATGCCTTGGGCATAGTGGCGCGACAGGCGCACCGCGCTAAGCACGTTGACGTCGAAGAAACGCTGCCAGTCTTCGTCTTCGATCTCGAAGAACGGCTTGGGCTCGAAGATGCCCAGGTTGTTGACCAGAATGTCGGTATGCGGCACTTGGTCGAACAGCTTTTGCGCACCTTCCTGGGTGCCGAGGTCGGCAGCGATGCCGATGATGCGCGCTTGTGGCAGGCGTTCGCGCACGGCTTTAAGCGCTTCGTCGACGCGGGATTGGGTGCGGCCGTTGAGGACTACTTCGGCGCCGGCTTCGGCCAGACCTATAGCGATGGCCAGGCCAATGCCGGCGGTGGAACCGCTGACGATCGCGCGTTTGCCGTTCAGGGAAATGTGCATCTTTGCCTCCTCATCTGTCTGGGAAATCGCCGGGGCTGCTTTGCAGCCCTTCGCGGGCAAGCCCGCTCCTACAGGTATTGCGCTATACCTGAGACCTGCGCTGTACTTGCCGGCGATGGGCTGCAAAGCGGCCCCGCCTTCAAGCTTTCTTCACCGGTTGCTGATCAAACGCCTGCCAGCCACCCCCCAAGGCCTTGTACAGCGCCACCAGCGCCTGCGACACCGCCGCCGAGCTGTCGATCCACTGTTCCTCGCTGGCTAGCAAGGCACTCTGCACCGTCAGCACGTTGAGAAAATCCACCGCCCCTTCCACGTACTGGCGCTGGGCGGTTTCCAAGGCGATGCGGTTCTGCCGCACGGCCTCGGCCAGGTGATCACGGCGCAACTGACTGGCGTTGTACAGGCGTAGCACATCGTCAATTTCGTGCCAGGCACCCAGCACCACCTTGCGATAATTCAACGCCGCTTCCTGCTGCTGCGCCTCGCGCAACTCCAGGGTACCCTTGAGTCGGCCGCCCTCGAAGATCGGCAATGAAAGCTGTGGCCCAAAGGCAAACCGGCGCGAGTCCCAGGCACCGAAATCGGACAACTGCATGGCCTGGAAGCCGACACTGCCCGACAGCCGGATGCTCGGGTAGAAGTCGGCCTTGGCCACGCCGATGCTGGCGGTGGCAGCGTGCAGGCGAGCCTCGGCCTGGCGGATGTCCGGCCGGCGCTCGGCCAGCTCGGACGGCAAGCCGATAGCGAACTTCTGCTGCGGCGCAGGCAGTTCGCCACCCTGCAGCAACTGGGCCTGCAGGCTGCGCGGCGGTTCGGCGGCGAGCAGGCTGAGGGCGTTGATCAGGTCATCGCGCCGGGCTTCAAGGCTGGGCAGACGCGACTCGATGGACGCCACCTGGGCACTGGCCTGGGCTACGTCGAGGCGGGTAGCGACGCCTTCGGCCTGGCGGCTTTCCGACAGCTTCAGGCTGTGCTGGGCGACCTTGAGGTTGTCGCGAGTGACATCGATGGTGTGCTGCACCGCACGCAACTGGATGTAGTTGCCGGCAGTTTCCGACAGTAATGCCAACAGCACCCCGCGGCGGTCGTTCTCCGCCACTTCGATCGTGGCATCGGCCGCCTCGACCTGGCGCCGCACGCGGCCCCACAGGTCCAGCTCCCAACCCGCTACCAAGTCGCCCTGCCAGAGGTTGAAGGCTTGCTTGCCCGCCTTGCCAGACGGGTCGCTCAGGCCTTCGGCGCTGTTGCGGGCACGGCTGTAGCCGGCAGCAACATCCACCGCCGGCATTTCATCGGCGGCCACGGTGCTGCGCAAGGCCCGGCTTTGTACCAGCCGGGCACTGGCCATCTGCAAGTCGAGGTTGCGCTCGGCAACGCGCTGGATCAATGCGCTGAGCTGGGCATCGTGGAAACTTTCCCACCAGCGCAGCTCCAGCGGTTCAGCCTGAGGCTGGCTGGCCGCCGCCTCACCTTGTAGCGGCGCCCATTGTTGCGGTGCCTGGCTGTCGGGGCGCAGGAAGTCCGGGCCCATGCTGCAGCCAGCCATCAGTACGGCCAGCAGCAATGGGCTCACGCGTAATGCCGCTTTCATCGTGCGCTGACCTCTTTGCCGTTCAGCTTGTCGCCACGGGTATCGATGGTCGCTTCCACCGACATGCCCACGCGCAAGCGGGCCAGCAGCGGCTGGCCATCATCGAAAACGATCTTCACCGGAATGCGCTGCACCACCTTGGTGAAGTTGCCGGTGGCGTTGTCCGGCTTCACGGCGGCGAAGGTCACGCCGGTGGCCGGGGCGATACTTTCCACATGGCCTTGCAGCTTCTCGCCGGAGAAGGTGTCGACGCTGATGCTCACCGGCTGGCCCGGCTGTACGTGGGTCAGCTGGGTTTCCTGGAAGTTGCCTACCACATAGGCCTGCTGCAACGGTACTACCGACAGCAGGCGAGCGCCCGGGGTGACGTAGGCACCGACGCGCAGGGCGCGCTCGCCGACCATGCCGTCCACCGGCGCGGTAATGCGCGTGTAGGAGAGGTCGAGCCGGGCTTTTTCCAGTCCTGCTTCGGCACGTTTCAACTGACCATCGGCACTGGCCACCTGGGCGCTGAGAATATCAACTTGCTTGCGCGCCGCCAGCAATGCTGCCTGGGCATTGGCCAGCCGCGCGCGGGCCTGGTCGACCCTGCTGCGTGCCTGCTGGGCATTCTGCACGGTACCGGCGCCCTGCTCGGCCAGGCGGCTGTAGCGGTTGACCTCGTGGTCGGCGAACGCCGCTTCGGCTTGTGCCGCCTTGACCGCCGCTTGCGCCTGGGCAATCAGCGAAGCCTGACGTTCCAGGGTGGCACGGGCATCGGCACTTTGCGCCTTGGCCACCAACAGCTGCGCATACGCGGCAGCCAACGCGGTCTGGTAGTCGCGGTCATCGATGGTCGCCAGCAACTGGCCGGCGCGAACTTGCTGGTTGTCGTCCACCAACACCTCTTTGATGAAGCCGGCGACCTTGGGCGCCACCACGGTGTAGTCGGCGCTCACGTAGGCATCATTGGTGCTCTGCCGATGGTCGCTGCCCAGCACCCAGGGGCCGAGGATGCCAGCCAGTACGGCCACGGCAAGCACCGAGCCAATGAACAGGGTTTTACGGTTGTTGGTCATTTCAGTGTTTCTCGAATTCGTCCAGGTATCAGGCCACGGCACGCGGCGGGTAGACCCGGGTAGGCACCAAAGGAATCAGGCAGATAAGGGCCACGGCAATACCGGCCAGCACCACGTACAGGTCGGCCGAGGTCAACACCAGCGCCTGCTCGTGCAGGCGGGCGGGCAGGCCAGCGGCGTTGCCGTCCACCAGCGGGGCGTTGCCCAGGCTGTCCACCAGGTGGTTGGAATGAAAGTGTCGCCGCAGCGTACCCAGGGCATCGAGCAAGCCACCGGCGACCACCGCAGCCAGGCCTTTGACGGTGTTGAACCAGCTGGAGGCGAACGGGCCTTCCTGCGGGGTCATGCCGTTGGTGGACAGCATCAGCAGCGGCAGCACCGCCATCGGCTGGCCGAACACCTGCAGCAGGTAGAAGGGGTAGAAGTCACCACGGATCCATTCGCTGGTCAGCAGGCTGCTGCCAACACATGACACCGCCAGCATCGCCAGGCCGATGCCCAGCACCCAGCGGCAGTCCACCGCACGGATGTTGCACAGCGCTGCGGTCAATGGCAGGGCGATCAACTGCGGCATGGCCACCAGCATCAGCAACGGGCTGGTCTGCGCCGGCCGGTAGCCCTGGATCTGCGCCAGGTAGGCCGACGGAATGCTGCCCACACCCGACAGCACGACCAGCACGCCGGCCAAGGTCACCAGGGCGAAACTCAGGTTGCGCCGCGACAGCATGCGCAACTGGAAGAACGGCAGCGGCTCGGACCATTCGTTGAACATGAACAGCACCAGCAACAGCAGCCCACCCCCGAGCAGCCAGCAGATCAGCGGCGAGTCGAACCAACCCCAGCGGTCCCCCAGCGACAGGCCCAGGACGATGCTGCTGATGGCCGGTAGGCCAAGCACCACGCCACGCCAGTCGAACTGCCTGAAACGCTCCAGGCGCAGCGGGTCCTGCGGCAGGCCCCAGCCCACACAACACATGGCCAGTGCCGACGGCAGAATGATCTGCCAGAACGCCCATTGCCAGCCCACGTATTCAGTCCACAACCCGGCCAGCGGGGTACCGAGGTTGGGGCCGAACGTGGCGGTCAGGGCGTAACAGGCCAGGCCGTAGACCTTGATGCCCGGCGGCAGGAAGCGCAGGGCCACGCTCATCAGCATCGGTGGCAAGGCACCGGCGGCAAAACCCTGCAGCACGCGCAGCAGCATCAGGCTGTGCAGGTTGGGGGCGAACGGTTGCAGCAGGCCGAGTGCGGCGAACAGGCCAATGGCGCTCAGGGTGAAGCGCCGCAGCGAGAAGGTGGTGGCCAGCCACGGCGCAAAGGCCATGGCCGAGACCGAAGCGGCGCTGTACACCGCCAGCAGCCAGGCACCTTCGTCGGCCCCGATGCCCATGGCGCCGCGGATGTCGGCCAGGGAAATCTTGGTCACCGACTCGTTGAGGCCCGCACATAACACGGCCAGCAATACACCGAACAGCCCGACCACCACCTGCAGGCCGAACGCCGTCTGCGCAGGCGCGGCCGGCGCGGGGGCGGCGGCAGGTACGGCAGACAGGGCGGACAGGGAACTCATGCAACGACATCTCCAGCAACAAATTTGCGACTGGAGCAAGTCTAAGAAGGTCGAATGCTGACGAAAACTGACTTCTCGGTAGGTTTATGTTGCGTCAGGCGCAATCCACTTTTTTGCAGGTCTGGCCCTATCGCCGGCAAGCCAGCTCCCACAGGGATCGCATTAGGGCTGACAGGTGTTTGTCAGAAGATATGCAGCGCCTGTGAGATCGAGCGCCGCCCGCGCGGCGCTTCGCGGGTGAACCCGCTCCTACGTTTGTTTCGGGCCAATTATGCCTGGGGGATTTGCGCGCGAACGCCTTGGCGCCCGCCACGATATCGCGTCGTACAAACAAGGCGGTCGCGCGCGTCCGGCACAGGCAATACTGGCCCGAAACAAACGTAGGAGCGGGTTCACCCGCGAAGCGCCGCGCGGGCGGCGCTCGATCGCACAGGCGCTGAAGATGCTGCGGCTACCCTTTCCAGAAACCATAGAATCTCCCACAGGTGCTGCACAGGGCTTGAGATCAATGCGGTCGAGGTGGGAGCTGGCTTGCCAGCGATGAGGCCCTTACAGGCAATCAAGGATCAACACTGCAGCAAGCTTTCAAAGTCTGCCGCAACCACCTATGTGCCGGGTCATTGTGGAACCGCGGGTGCCAGGCTTGCAGCACCGTCACCCGTTCCAGCGGTACCGGGATCTCGAACGATCGCAGTGGCAACCCGAGCTTGTGCACGCTGTTGAGGATATTCGCCGGCATCGGCAGGATCAGGTCTGAATCCGGTAGCGAGAACAGCGCCGAGTGAAAACTCGGGGTAATCAAAGCCACGCGCCGTTGCACCTTGAAGTTGGCCAGCTCGACATCAATCGGCCCGTTGGCCCGGCCACGGCGGGACACGCTGATCTGAGGATAACTGGCAAAGCTGGTCGGCGTGATCGGCTGCTCGAAGATCGGGTGGTCACGTCGGGCCAGGCCCACATAGTAGGTCTGGAACAGGCTCTGCACCTTGATCTCCGGTCCCAGATCCACGGTCGAGCTGATGATCAGGTCGGTGCGCCCGTCGCGCAGCACGCTGTCGTCGTCACCGCCGGGGCTTTCCGGCACGAAGCGCAGCACCGTGCGCGGTGCCTGCTCGTGCATGCGGCGCAGCAGCTGGGCGCCATACAGGGCGATGAACAGGTCATTGGTGCGAATGTTGAAGGCACGGTCGAGCTTGGGCAGGTCGACTTCATCGGCGCTGCGGAACACTTCGCCAGCCTGCTCCACCAGCGCCGCCACCTGCTCGCGCAAGGCCAGCGCCCGTGGCGTCGGCACCAGCCCACGGCCCGCGCGCACCAGGATCGGGTCGCCCAACGCATCGCGGATACGACTCAGGGTCCGGCTCATGGCCGCGGGGCTCAGGTTCATGCGCTGCGCCGCACCGACCACACTGCCTTCGTCGAGCAGGGCATCGAGGGCGACGAGCAGGTTCATGTCCGGGAGTTGCATGGCCGTGTTCCATTACAGCTGGGGAGTGGCGATGGTAGCAGGTTGGCGGATTGCACCAGACGCAATGCGCTCGTGCGTGGTGGGGCATTTATTCTGGACGGTGATTGGGTCATAACAGTTGCAGTGCCTGCACCGACCCTATCGCCGGTGCAGGCAAATGACTAGCCAGCCAGAAGCAAGGATCCTGCATGCCCAGCCCCGTCCTGATCGCCATCGACGCCTCCCCCGCCGCCACCGCCCTGCTCACCCTCGCCCGCCGTTACTGCCGCCCCGGCGAACACGAATTGCACGTGCTGCTGGCCATCGACTCTACCTTCGCCGTGCACGAGCAACCCGCGCCCTACACCACCGAAGAGCTGGAGCAATACCCCGCCGCCTGCAAGGAACAGCACCAGGCCGACGACGCGGTGGCCAAGGCGGTAGGCGAGTTGCAACAGGCCGGCTTCGCCAGCCAGGGTTGCATGATCGCGGGGCAACCGGTCGAGGCGATCGTAGCCAAGGCGCAGGAACTGAACTGCGAACTGATCATCATGGGCCACCGCCACCTGTCACGGCTGGGCCGGTTGCTGGATCCATCGATCAGTGCGAAGGTGATCGATAGGGTGATGGTGCCGGTGTTGGTGGGGGTTGCAGGTTAAAAAGCCCGGTAAGAATCAGTTCGCTTCCTGGTTAGCCACATATGATTGGCGCGTAATTTTCATATCAATACCAAGCTGCTCCATGTGCATCTTGACTGGCCATAACCTCTCGTATGGCGTCTTATAATGGCCACTGTAGTTGGTCATTATAAGAATGCTGCCCTTCGTCCTGAACTCCCCCGCTGCGACTACAGTGGCACTGGTACCGTGGTCACGGGCCGCAATCTGTGCAAAGCTGGCATGTGTCGAGTAAACCTTTGCATGTCGGAAGCTACCGACGACGATTTCTCCATTTTTAGTAACCATCCATTTATACGTCATGGATGATGACGCTCCATTGAAAACATGACGCATGGATTCTGAGTCCTTTACGACCGTCAGTCTCGCCTGATCGCCCTTTATATTTCTATCAGTGATCGGCACTTCAAATTCGAGTCTGTCCCGATTCGTGTTGGACAGCGGACTCATGGATTGCACTTTCTTAGGCCCACCGGTTAATCCCTCCCACATGCGGCGCAGCCAAGAACGCCCCGAAGGATCCATTCGATTGACTGGGTCCCCGGAACAATACGCGTAAGCATTTATTCCGCCGCGCCTGAACGGGCTCAGACTGTCGGCGCTCTGGAACCGCATGAGCCTGGGGTTGTAGGCCCTCTGCCCATTTCCAAGTGCATAGTTACCTGTGAACGAATCAATGAAAGCGCCGTTAAACGCCAGCAGTGCTGTCGAACGTTGCTGGAACAAGGAATGACCATAAGCACTGTAGGCTTGCCAATACAGGGCTCGTGACAGCTCGCTGTTCATTGTCTGCACTCCACCGTAATCAAGGCCACTATCACCTACGCGACTTGAGTTGGATAGCTGGTAAAAATATCAGGTGCAGGTGGTTACCGGACTCGAAGACCAGCGCAAAGGTAAACGACCGGGTGAAGGTGCCGATATTGGCGGGGCCCGCCTGAACCCCAGGTTGTCGATGCTGACCTCATCGCGCGCCTCGACAAGCTTGTCGGCGACGCGGAGGTCGATCTGAATCAACCTCTGTCGGCGGATGATGCATGAGTGATGCGAAAAATACGCCTCTGGTTATTCATGGATGAACTGTATTTGACCACCCGCTGTTCCTGGCCAAGCTCGACGCACCGAGCGTTCAAGTTCAGGCCCAAATACAGTCGAGCAGGGCATTTCCCAAAACTTAAAAGCTGCGTGTGATTGTGGGAGATCACCCAGCCCAGCAAGGCTGCGATGTCGCGCCGAGAACCAATGCTGGCAGGCGCACAGCGTACCCTGTGGGAGCGGGCGCGCCCGCGAACACCGGCGCAGCCGGTGCCAGCCACCGCGTTGGACTCTTGCCGGGCATGCCCGCTACCACAGGTCCAGCGCTGTATTCAAAGGCAGTGTAGTGACTGTGGGCCAGAATGGCGCCGCAGGTCACCCCTCGCTCGGCTTCACCACCACCGTACAAGTAGTCCCCGCCGCCAGCAAAAACCCTTCCGGCACTTCATCGATGTGAATGCGCACCGGCACCCGCTGCGCCAGGCGTACCCAGTTGAAAGTAGGGTTCACGTCGGCGATCAGCTCGCGGCTTTGCGGGTTGTCGCGGTCGTAGATACCGCGGGCGATGCTCTCCACATGGCCCTTGATGCGCTCGCCGCTCATCATCTGCAGCTCGGCCTGGTCACCTACCTTCACGTGCGGCAGCTTGGTCTCCTCGAAGAAGCCGTACACCCAGAACGAGTTCTCGTCGACCACTGCCATCACCGCCTCGCCAGTACGCGCGTAATCGCCCCGGTGGATATTCAGGTTGGTCACGTAACCGTCCACCGTGGCCACGATATGGGTGCGCTTGAGGTTCAACTCGGCTGCTGCCAGTTCAGCCTGGGCCTGCTGGTAGTCGGCCAGCGCCGAGTTGGCGATGTTACTGGCATCGTCACGGTTTTCCTTGGAGATCACCAGGTTGTCCATGTCGGCACGGCGCTTGGCGTTGACCTTGCGCATCTCCCAGGTGGCCTTGCGCGACGCGACCAGCGCCTTGGCCTGGTCGACAGCGAGCTGATAGTGCTCGGGGTCGATCTGGATCAACAGGTCGCCCTTCTTCACCCGCTGGTTGTCCTTGACCGGCACGTCCACCACATAGCCGGGCACGTCGGCGGCCACGTTGATGATATCGGCACGCACGCGGCCGTCACGGGTCCACGGCGTGGTCATGTAGTGCACCCACAACTGGCGACCGATGGCCACGGCAGCGACCAGCACCAGCAGGGTGGCGATCAGGCTGAAGAACTTTTTCATCGAAGGTTTCTCACCAGTAGACAGTAAGCGCCATGGCGCCGAACAGGCAGACGAACAGGCTCAGGCGCAGCAACGCCGGGTGCCAGAAGAAGCGGTAGCCATCATGGCTGGCGATGAACCGGTCCAGGCCCCAGGCCAGGCCCAGCGCAAACAGGAACATCAAGGTCATGGTGGGCATGTACACACCATGGAAGGCGATTTCGCGGGGCATGCTTTCACGCAGCATCAGGCAGTCCTTTCGCCGGCACCAGCGGCGACTGTGGGTCGAGCAGGGAAGAACGGATGAAGTGCAGGTAGCTTTGCGCACGGCGCAGCACCGAGGTATCGAAGTGCCGGGCGAATGGCTCGTCGGTGGCCTGCACCCGGGCAATGGCATGGTCCACTGCTACCAGCGCGCGTTCGTGGTTGCTGGCACTGGGCTGCAGAAACAGCCGTGCCAGGGCCCGGCCCATCACGCGGATGGCCTGGCGCCACGGTTGCGACTCGGCATAGGCCGGGTGCACCGGGGCGCGGGCCTGCTCCTTGCGCAGTTCGATAACAGCGTGGCCGACCTCCAGCACGGTGAACATCCAGCCCATCAGCTCGCTCTGAACCTTCGGCTTGCCGGCTGCCAGGCCGTAAGCCTGGTGCAGCAGGTCGCGGGTGCGGCTTTCGAACGCCGTGCCGATGCCACGCAGGCGGCCGCTGATGGCAAACAACACCTGCTCGCGTAGCTCCTGCTCCAGGCGGCTCCACAACCAGCGGCTGTTGGGTGGCAGGATGATCGCCCCGGCGGCGGCACACACGCACATGCCCAGAATCATGCCGATGTAGTCATTGATGAAGCTGTAGGGGTCGTACACGGTCAGGTTGTTGGGTACCGAGCCGATGGCGAAAAACACCAGCAGGCCGATGCCGTAGCCCGCGTAGGCCGGCCGTGACGAGAGAAACGCGCCGAGCACGAACACAGGCGCCAGCACCATGCACAGCAATGGGAACCCATCGATCCAGGGGAACACGAAGAAGGTCTCGAAGAAGCCGACCAAGGCCCCCAGCGCAGTGCCGCAGGCCATCTGGAACGACATGCGCTTGGGGTTGGGCGAGGCCGCCGACAAGCCCACGGTCACCGTGGCGATCAGGGTCATCATGGCGCCACTGGGCCAGTCGCTGAGCAGCCAGTAGCTGCCCAGCAGCAACAGCACTGTCGAGGCGCGCACACCCGCTGCCAACGACACCAGCCAGCTGGTCTGCGCCACATAGGGCTCGTCCCATTGCTCGCGCTCGTGCTTGTGTGCGGCCAGCGAGGCGTGGGTTTCGGCGTAGCTGAACATTTCGTCGATGAAGCGGTACAACAGCTCGAACACCGTGTGGAAGTCGAGCTGGTCGGCCGCGCTAGGCCCGGACGCCAGGTACTCGGCCCGCAGGCTACGCACCTGGGCTTGCAGGCCTTCCTTGTAGGCGCCCAGCTCCAGGGTCAGGCGCAAGGCATCGGCGTCGGTCAGCGCCCGGCCCACGTAGGGCTGCAACAGCTCCACCAAGGTGTTCAGGCCCGGCTCGATGGCGGTGACGATCTGCCGCGGGCCACGTGCACGCAGCCGCTCCAGCAGGCGGTGCAGGGCGTTGAAGCGTGTGGTGATGGCCATGAACTCGCTGTTCATCCGCACCAGCCGGCCACTGCGCCGGCGCATGTGCGGGTCTTCGAAGGCGGTGACGTTACGCAGGCTTTCCAGGCCCACCGCCTCGGCCACGAAGCGCACGTTGCTGCTCTCGAAACGGTCACGCTGGCTGTCACCGCGCAAGGCCTCGACCACCACCCCGGCGAACACACCAAAGCGCTGGTACAGGGCGTTACGCATGGCGGCGCTGGCCGACTGCGGCAGGATCGCGGCACTGACGAAAGTCGACACCAGGATGCCCAGGGCAATTTCCAGCACCCGCCACACCGCCGCCATGAACGCCTGGTCAGGGTGCTGCAGCACCGGCAGGCCGATCATGGCCGCGGTGTAGCCGGCCAGCACGAAGCCATAGGCGCGGAAGGTGCGGTAGCGCATGGCACCGGCCGAGCACAGCCCAACCCACAGCGCCAGGCTGGGCAGGAACAGCTCGGTGTTCTGCGGGAAAATGGCAATCAACGCCACCATCATCGCCGAGCCGGCCAGGGTGCCGAGCACCCGGTAGAAGCTCTTGGCGAACACGTGGCCGCTTTGCGGCTGCATGACGATGAACACGGTGATCATCGCCGTGCGCGGTTGCGGCAGCTCCAGGCGCATGGCCAGCCACAGGGTAATGAACGCGGCTGCCAGTACCTTGAAGATGTAGACCCAGGTCACGCCATCGGTACGCGCCCAGGCGAAGAAGCCGCGACGCCATTCCAGGCTTTGCAGCCAGCGCACAGGCAAACTGGAAGTGCTCATTCAGCGTTGTCCGGCCGGGTATCGAAAATGGCCAGGGTCGCCGGGGTGTTCGGCGCAGCCTGGCGTTCTTCCTGGGGTACGTCCTGGCCAGCCTGCAGGCCACCGCCCAGGGCGGTGACCAGCTCGGCATGGGCGATCAGGCGTGCCGCCTGCACCTGCTGCTGCACCTGCTGCTGGCGGAACAGCAAGGTCTGCGCATTGAGCACGTTGAGGTAGTCGGTAAGGCCACGCTGGAAGGCGACCATGGCGATGTCGTAGGTTTTCTGCGCGGCGGCCACCGATTCAGCAGCGAAGTGCGACTGCTGCTGCATCGACTCGCGGCGGATCAACTGGTCGGAAATGTTCTTCAGCGCACCGACCACGGTCTGGTTGTAGCGCGCCACGGCCACGTCATAGCCAGCCGAGGCCACGCCCAGCTGCGAGCGCAGGCGCCCGCCGTCGAAGATCGGCAGGCTGATGGCCGGGCCAACGTTGTAGTTGAACTTGCGCCCGGTCAGGAATTCCAGCGGCCCGCCGCCCGTGGCCATGAAGCCCAGGCTGCCGACCAGGTCGACGTTGGGGAAGAAGCCGGCGTGCGCGACGTCGATGCCGCGTGCCTGCGCAGCCACCTGCCAGCGGCTGGCGACCACATCCGGGCGCTGGCCGACCAGTGCCGCAGGCAGGTTGGAAGGCAGCTTCAGTGGTGCGGCCAGGGCCAGGGCCGGGCGCTGCAACTGCGCGCCCTCCCCCGGGCCTTTGCCGGCAAGGGCGGCCAGCTGGTTGCGGGCCAGGGCGATTTCTTCGTCGAGGCTATCGAGCTGGCGATGGGTTTCCGGCAGCGGCGCTTCGGCCTGGCTGACTTCGAAATGGGTGCCGATACCGGCCGCCAGGCGGCGCTTGGCCAAGGCCAGGATCTCTTCTTGCTGTGCCAGCTCGGCCTTGACGATATCGCGCTGGGCAAAGTGCAGGCTCAGCTGGATATAGGCGCGCACCACGTTGTTCTGCAGCTCCAGCTGCGCCTGGCGCGCTTCAGCCACGCTCATGTGCGCCTGGTCCACGGCCTGTTCACTGGCGTTGCGTTCACGGCCCCACAAGTCCAGCGCGTAGCTCAAACCAATGGCCGCGTTGTTGTCCCAGGTGTTGGCACCCGACAACGCGCCAGGCCCATAGAACTGGTCTTCAGGCCAGTTGTGGCGCTTGAGCGTGGCCTGGCCGTCGGCCTGGAGCTTTTCAGCCGACTCGATCACACCGGCCATGGCCTTGGCTTCACGCACCCGCGCGGCGGCCATGGCCAGGCTCGGGCTGCCGGCCACTGCCAGGGCAACCCAGCGGTCCAGTTGCGGGTCGCCATAGGCGTGCCACCACTGCTGGTCGGGCCAGTGAGCATCGCTTGCGGCTTCGCGAATGGCCGCGTCGGTGCTCAGGGTATTGGCTTGCAGCGTCTTGCTTTGCGGGGCGATGCCCCAGGTTCCGATACAGCCGCTCAAGGTGAGGGCAAGGGCACAGGCACTGAACGCACTGAGCGTTCTGATGATGCGACGCGGCACAGCTGCGATTTCCCGAGGAAGAGGTGGAGGGGCCGAGCAATTCTAGGGGGCGGCAGCACTGGCGATAAGCGTAGATTCCTGCGAATCTTTGTTACCAAAACGGCGATAATCCGCCTTTGGTCGAAGGTAAGTTTTCATAACTTTTGCGTTGCTTCGTGACACAATTTTGTCCTCTACCTCGAGAGTGACCCATGGACACCCTGCAAAACATGCGTGCTTTCAGTTGCGTAGCGCAATTAGGCAGCTTCACGGCGGCTGCGGCGCAACTGGACACCACCACCGCGAACGTGTCGCGGGCGGTCTCCAACCTGGAAGCCCATCTGCAAACAAGGCTGCTCAACCGTACCACCCGCCGCATTGCGCTGACCGAGGCCGGCAAGCGCTACCTGATGCGCTGCGAACAGATTCTGACCTACGTCGAAGAAGCCGAGGCCGAGGCCAGCGACGCCCATGCGCGCCCCGCCGGGCAATTGAAGGTGCATTCGATGACTGGGGTGGGCCAGCATTTCGTGGTGGATGCGATTGCCCGCTACCGTGAATCGCACCCCGACGTGACCTTCGACCTGACCATGGCCAACCGCGTGCCCGACCTGCTTGACGAGGGCTATGACGTGTCCATCGTGCTGGCCACCGAGCTGCCGGACTCGGGGTTCGTTTCGCAGCGCCTGGGCATCACCTACAGCATCGTCTGCGCTTCGCCGGCGTACATCGCCCGCCATGGCCTGCCGCACAAACCTGCCGACCTGCTCAAGCACGCCTGCCTGCGCATGGTCAGCCCGGTGATCCCGCTGGAAAAGTGGCTGTTCGATGGCCCGGAAGGCCAGGAGATGGTCAACATCACCAGCTCGCCGTTCATGGTCAACACCGCCGACGCCATGAAGACCGCGATCCGCAGCGGCATGGGCGTAGGCGTGCTGCCGATTTATTCGGCCATCGATGGCCTGCGCGACGGCAGCCTGGTGCGGGTGCTGCCCGAGTACCGCCTGCAGGAACTGAACCTGTACGCCATCTACCCGTCGCGCCAGTATCTGGATGCCAAGATCAAGACCTGGGTCGAATACCTGCGCAACTCGCTGCCGGAAATTCTTGCCGCGCATGAGGCCGACCTGAAAACCCATCAGGTGCTGATCGCCGACTAAGGGCAGCTGCAAGTAGCAAGTAGCAAGTAGCAAGTAGCAAGTAGCAAGTAGCAAGTAGCAAGTAGCAAGAAAAAGCAGATCCGTTCACGTGCTGCTTTTTCTTGTAGCTTGTAGCTTGCAACTTGTAGCTTGTAGCTTTCCCCTTGGAAGCAGCCCGATGAAAAAGACCGTCCTGGCCTTCAGCCGAATCACCCCGGCCATGGCCGAGCGCCTGCAGCAAGATTTCAACCTGATCCAGCCCAACCCCAAGTTGGGCGACATCGCCGCCCAGTTCAACGAAGCCCTGCCCGAAGCCCACGGCCTGATCGGGGTCGGGCGCAAGCTTGGCCGGGCGCAGCTGGAAGGTGCGGCCAAGCTCGAGGTGGTGTCCAGCGTGTCGGTCGGTTACGACAACTATGACCTGGACTACTTCAACGAACGCGGCATCGCCCTCACCAACACCCCGGACGTGCTCACCGAAAGCACCGCCGACCTGGGCTTTTCACTGATCATGGGCTGCGCCCGGCGTACCGCCGAACTCGACGCCTGGACCAAGGCTGGCAACTGGCAGGCAACCGTGGGCCCGGCGCACTTCGGCAGTGATGTGCATGGCAAGACCTTGGGCATCGTCGGCCTGGGCAACATCGGCGCAGCCGTGGCCCGCCGTGGCCGCTTCGGCTTCAACATGCCGATCCTGTACAGCGGCAACAGCCGCAAGAGCGCGCTGGAGCAGGAGCTGGGCGCGCAGTTCCGCAGCCTGGAGCAGTTGCTGGCCGAAGCCGATTTCGTGGTCATCGTGGTGCCCCTGTCGGACGCGACCCGCAAACTGATCAGCAGCCGCGAGCTGAAGCTGATGAAGCCAAGCGCGTTCCTGATCAACATTGCACGCGGGCCGGTCGTCGATGAAGCCGCACTGATCGAAGCGCTGCAGAACGGCACCCTGCGCGGCGCAGGCCTTGATGTCTACGAGAAAGAGCCACTGAGCGATTCGCCGCTGTTCAAGCTGCCCAATGCTCTGACCTTGCCACACATAGGCTCGGCCACCGCCGAAACCCGCGAAGCCATGGCCAACCGGGCGCTGGACAACCTGCGTGCGGCGCTGCTGGGTGAGCGGCCGCGGGACCTGGTGAACCCGCAGGTGTGGAAGGGCTGATCCCCCGGTTGTCCCTGTACCGGCCCTATCGTCGGCAAGCCAGCGCCCACAGTTTCGGTAGCTGGCCGCTGATAGGGCCATGATTCATCTGGCCTCCACAACCCCCTCAGCTACCCGTGCCCTGGGCTTGCGAAACACCAGCACATTCCCTGCCATCACTGCGACAAGCCCCAACAGGGCCGGGGCCGTCCACTGGTACCCCTCGGCCACCGCCGACACGTTCAACGCCACCAACGGGAACAGCACCGTGCAGTACGCGGCCCGCTCCGGCCCCATGCGCCCCACCAGGGTGAGGTAGGCGGTAAAGGCGATCACTGAACCCGGAACCACCAGGTACAACAGCGAGCCGATGTAGCGCAGGTTCCACTCCATGCCGAACGGCACGCCGCTGACCACACAGAACGTCCCCAGCATCAACGCGCCGTAGACCATGCCCCAGGCATTGGTGGTCATGGGCCGCAGCCCGGCCTTTTGCTGCATGCTCGACAGCAGGTTACCGGCCGAGAAGCACAGCGTGCCGAGCAGGGCCAGGCCCAGGCCGTACAGGGTCTCACGGCTGGCAGCGTGGTGCGACAGCTCGGGCCAGAACAGCAGGCCCAGGCCAAGCAAGCCCAAGGCGCCGCCGCCCAGCACATTGCTGGCAACCCTTTGGCTGAAGAAGATCCGCGCATTCAGCGCGTTCCACAGCGTGGCGGTGGAAAACACCACGGCGATCAGGCCGCTGGCGATCCACTGGCTGGCACTGAGGAAGCAGATGAAGTTGACGCAGAACAGGCACAGGCCCTGGGCCAGGCAGATCTGGTGGCCCCGCCTGTTCATCGGCTGCAAGCGACGGGTGAGCAGCAGGAAGGCAAACAGGATCAGACCGGCCAGGGCGAAGCGGTAGACGATCGAGACCGGGATCGCGACCACGCCCAGTTGCAGTTTCAGGGCGATCCAGGTGGTGCCCCAGATCAGGACGGTGAGCAAGTAGAGAGACAGGTTCATCGGTGCGGCTCCTCAGGCGATCGAGGGCGCAGCCCTCGCCAGTGCAATCAGTGTTCGCCCTGCCCTGTGCTCTGCGCTTGCACAAACTTGCGCATTTGTCGCGCAGGCGGCTGTACGCAAGCTCAAGGCGCAGTAGGATGGGCGTCAGAGGAACCCGCCATGACGCCATTCACCCAGCTGCAAGTGTTCAATGCCATGCACGCCTCGCCCCACGCCCGCCTGGAGCTGAGCGCGCACCTGGGTGACGGGCTGGCGGCGGCGTTGTGGAGCAACCGCGACGACGCCCGCGATTATCAGGCGCCAAGCCATCACACCCTGTCGTGCTACATCGCCGACGGTACCGGCACCTTCCGCCGCCAACGGCCGGCCGACAAAGGTGCGCCCGACAAGCTGTGCATCATGCCGGCGGGCCAGGAATCGAATTGGGTGGTCAATGGCGAGATCCGCCTGGCGCACCTGTATGTCAGCCAAGCGCAGTTCGCCCTTGGTTGCGTGCGCCTGCTCGACCGTGAGCCGCGTGAATTGCAGTTGCAGGAAGCGACCTTTCTTGACGACCCACAGCAGGCCCGACGCTTTCGCCAACTGATCGACCTGGACTGGGACGAACCCGGCGAGCGTCTGCTGGCCAGCAGCCTGGCGCATGAGATCGTCGACCATGCGCTGCTCAGCCAGGTCGGGCTGCGCCAGGGCCTGCGCCTGAAAGGCGGGCTGGCACCAAGCCTGCGTCGGCAACTGGTCGACTACCTCGAGGCGCACCTGGACCAGCCGATCACCCTCGGCGAACTGGCGTTGCGCTGCAACCTGTCCGAGTACCACTTTGCGCGCATGTTCCGCGCCAGCTTCGGGCTGCCACCGCACCAGTTCCTGCTGGCCCGGCGGCTGCACCGGGCTTGCCAGCTGTTGCGGCTGGGGGGCATGCCGTTGGGGGAAATTGCCCTGGTGTGCGGGTTTGCCAGTGCCAGCCATTTCAGCAATCGGTTCCGCCAGGCCGTTGGCGCCACACCGGGCGAGTACCGCCTGGCCTTCAACCTGTGACATCGGGGCTGCTTTGCAGCCCATCGCAGGCAAGCCAGCTCCCACAGGGATTGCATCAGGCCCGGGCTCCATGCAGTACCTGTAGGAGCTGGCTCGCCTGCGATGGGCCGCGAAGCGGCCCCTGCTCCCTAAAACTCAAAGGTACTGGACAGGCTCACCTGCCGCGCATCCCCAATCGCCACAAAGTACTGGTTCACCGCCGAGCTGTAGTACACCTTGTCGAACAGGTTCTTCACGTTCAGCTGCAACAGCACCTTGTGCTCATCGAGCTTGGTCTCGTAGGTCGCAAATGCGTCAGCCACGGTGTAGGACGGCAAGTCGAAGGTGTTGGTCGCGTTGCCGCTGCGCTCACCCACATACCGTGCCCCGGCACCAAAGCGCAGGCGGTCGCCGCCGAACAGGCTGCCGTAGTCGTACACCGCCGACAGCGAGCCGCTGTGCTTGGCCACGTTCTGCAGGCGGTTGCCCTTGAGGTCGGGGTCCTTGGTGACCTTGGCATCGGTGAAGGCATAGCTGCCGATCAGGCTCCAGCGCTCGCTGAGCTGGCCGGTCAGGTCCAGCTCGACCCCGCGTGAATTGACTTCACCCGCATTGCTGTAAAGCGTATCGCCGGTGCGCGTGTCGAAATTGGCCACCAGCACGTTGCGCTTGGTGATGTCGAACAGCGCCAAGGTACCGGTCAGGCTGCCTGGCATGTCGAGCTTGGCGCCCAGCTCCCACGACTTGCCCTCTTCCGGCGCCACCGACGAGTCCAGTACCACACCCCCGGTGAGCGGCGCGATGCTGGAGTTGGGCTTGAACGATTCGCTGTAGCTGCCATAGAACGACAGTTGCTCATCGACCTTGTAGACGATACCGGCATGTGGCACCCAGGTCTGGCCGTTGGTATCGGTGTTGGCCGTGAACGGGCGACCGCGGCCGGCGTACTGGTCGTACTGCTGGAAGCGTGCACCGGCCACCAGGATCCAGTGATCGTCCAGGTGCAGCGCGTCCTGCAGGAACAGCGCATCGGTGCGCAGCTTGTCGGTCTGGTCACTGTCGCTGGCACGCACGGTGGTGCCTTCCACTTCCTGCCCATACACCGGGTTCACGTAGCTGAAGCTGGACCGCGCGGCTTGCCGGATCAGGTCAGCGCGGTAGACCTTGCGGTCTTCATGGTCGGCACCCAGCAGCAAGTCATGCTGCATGCCGGCCAATTGCACGGTGCCGGTCAGGCTCAGGGTTGCGAACTGGTCACGGCTCATGGCGCCATGGGTGCCATCAATACTGCGGGTCAGGGTGCCATTGGCTTCGTTCACCCCCGTGACGCGAACCTGGCTGGCGTCGTAGGTCTCACGGTTGAAGCTGTAGCCAACGTGCAGCTTCCAGTCATCGGCCAACTGGTGGTCGACCTCCAGACGGTACAGGTCCGAGCGCCCTTCCATGTCGTTGAAGGGCTCGTCCAGGCGCCGGGTGGCGGGAATGTCCAGCGCGTGGCCATTGCTGCCAAAGGCCGTGCCCCGATCAAACGGCGAGAGAAACTCGCGGTGCTCGTAGGCCAGCACGACCTGGGTGTCTTCGCCCAGCCAGGCCAGCGACGGCGCGACCAGCGATTCACGATGCACCCCGAAGTTGCGCCAGTAATCTTCGTCTTCGTGGTCGACGATCATGCGGTAGGCAAAGTTGCTGTCGCCCAGCGCGCCGGTGCTGTCGAAGCCCCCGCCGCTGCCGTTCTTGCCGCTGCCGTAGGTGGAACCCCGCAGGTTCAGGGCGTTGTACTGCTCGAGTTGGGGGCGCTTGCTGACCACGTTGATGACCCCGCCCGGGTCCTGGATACCGTACAGCAGCGAGGCCGGCCCCTTCAGCACTTCGACCCGTTCGGTACTGGCATTGAGGCTGCGGCCCTGCACGATGGGCATGCCATCGCGCATGATCGAGCCGTCGCGGTTGTCGCCGAAGCCGCGCTTCATCACCGTGTCGGAGGTGCCGCCGAAGTTGTTGCCCTGGGTAATGCCGCTGACGTTGGCCAGGGCATCGTCAAGGTTGCGCGGCGCCTGATCACGGATGACCTGCGCCGGGACCACGTTGATCGCCTGGGGAATGTCCTGGTTGGCGCCTTGGCCACGCATGATCGACGCCGTGGCTGGGGGTTGGTAGCTGTAGTCGTCCCGGAGCGAGGTCACCGTGGTGGCCTGCAGGTTGAGGGCCCGGGTAGTATCCAGCGCGTCCAGGGTCAGGGTCCGCGAGTCCAGGCGCCGCCAGGTCAGCCCGCTGCTTGCCAGCAGCTGTTGCAGCGCCTGTTCGGCACTGTAGGTGCCGGTCAGCGCCGGCGCCTGCACCCCGGGCAACGCTACGGTGTAGACCACGCTTTGGCCCGTAGTCCGGCTGAAGGCGCTGAGGGCCTGGGCCAGCGGTTGCGCTGGCTGGGCGAAGGCGTAGGCCTGCTGTTGCTCGGCAGCGCTGGCCTGGGGAGCCACGGCAACGGTCGGGAGCATGGCAAGGCCGAACCAGAGGGGGACGCAACGCGGGGAGAACTTCATGGACGCTGACCTGTGAGAGGAATATGAGTACGAATGAATCGCACTTCCACTCATTACACGGATGCCACGGTCGGTTACCTCATGCGCTTTTGAAAATATTTTCCCGGTGCTGCCGGTTCGCTGGCAAAGCCGCTTCCACGGCAGGCGCCAACGGCGGCCGGCAGAGGGGCTAGCGGATCAGCGTCAAACGGCCCAGCACGGTCTGCCGTGAAAAGCCCATCACCTTGCCCAGCGAATCCAGTGCCAGCAGCGGCTCGGCCAAGGGGAAACTGCCACTGACCTTACGCTGCCCGAGTTCCTCATCCAGCAACAGGATCCGCCCCGGGTAGTAGCGCCCCAGGTCCTCGACCACCTGCGCCAGTGGCACCTGGTAGTAATTCAGCCAGCCCTGGCGCCAGGCCAGGCGGTTGTCGCTGTCCACCGCCAGGGTTGCGCCGGCCCGGCCGGCGCCGTAGCTCACCTGCTGGTTGGCCGTCAGCTCCCTGGCCGCAGCCCCCGCGGCCGGGCTCACCGCCACCCGCCCGCTGCGCACCGTGACCTGCGTGCCGTCCCCCTGCTCACGCACCTCGAACTGGGTACCGAGTACCCGCACTTCACCGCCGTTGGCTTCGACCAGGAATGGCTCGCCGGTATGCGTGACCTGGAAGAACGCCGCGCCATGCAGCAAGCGCACGCGACGCTTGCCATGGGCAAAATCGACCGCAATTGCAGTGCCCGCATCCAGGGTCACCTGCGAGTTGTCCTGCAGGGTAACCTGGCGAATCTGCCCGGCACTGCTGTAGTCGGCCTGCAGGTCCTGCAGCCAGTAGCCTGGGTGCCAGCCCCCGGCGACCCCAATGGCCAGCACCAGGCAGGCCGCCAGCCCGATTGCCGCCAGGCGCGCGCGGCCGGGGCGCCTGGCAGCCGGGCGGGCCATGGCGGCCAGGTAGGGCTGCAGGCTGGCATGCTCTTCGGCAGCCAGCCGCGACGCCGCCACACCACTGTTGCGCCACAGCGCCTGGGCCTGTTCGTACGCGGCGCGGTGCCCGGGCTCGGCCAGCAGCCAGCGTTTGAACGAGGCCCCCTGGGCCACTGCAGGTTGCTCGCTGATGCGGCTGAGCCAGCGCAAAGCGGCCTGCGCCTGCGCCTCGGTGATCGGCGGTATAGGACTCATCGGCAGGCTCTCCCAGGCCGGCGCGGGGTGGACGCGGGCTCGGCAACACTTGCCTTGCACGCTTCCAGGGCGCGCATCATATGCTTTTCCACCGCGCTCTGGGACAGCTGCATGGCCTTGGCGATCTCGCCGTACTTGCAGCCGTGAATGCGGTTGAGCAGGAAGATCTGCCGGGTGCGCTCGGGCAAGGCGCGCAAGGCAGCCTCGATACGCTGCAGGTCGTGGTCCACTTCCACGGCCTGCTCCGGCGCATGCGTCATGCTCGCCTCGTCCACCGCCAGCGCGGCTTCGGCAATGCGTTCGCGGCTGCCCTCACTGCGCAGGTGGTCGATGGCCAGGTTGCCGGCACAGCGCAGCAGGTAAGTATCCAGCGCCTCGACTTTCACCTCGGGGCGACGCCAGAAGCGCAGGAACAACTCCTGGACCAGGTCCGACGCCGTGGCGCGGCAGCCCACGCGCCGGCTGACCAGTGCCTCCATGCGTGCACGCTGGGCCTGGAACACCTGGACAAAACGCGCACGCCCGCCTGCGCTGTCGGCATTCGGCCCGAGCGTATCGCCCTGCTCGCTCATGCTGTCACGCCGCCCAAACGGCCAGCACCGGGCCCAGCAGCACACTGCCGGCAGCCAGGCCCAGCAACAGCCGCGGTTGGTACGGCAGGGCGAAGACCCACACGGTGACCGCCGCCATCATCACCGCCACCCACTCCACCAGGCCATGGGCCCAGCCACGCAGGTGCACACTGAACACCAGCGAGAGCACCAGCAACGACCAGCCCGCCACGCGCAACAGGCGCAGTTGGCCGGGGTGCGGCTTGCGCCCGAGCAGGCCGGTAAAATGTTTGTCCATGGCCAGGCACAAGGCAACGAAGCCTGCGTAGGCGAGCAATGCGTTCCCCAGCATCAGCGTGCCTGCGCCGCTTCGGCGCGCGGCTTGTCTGCCGCCCGCGCCGCGCGCTTGGCCAGCGGCGCGGGGCTGCGCAGCATCTTGCCGGCCAGCCAGGCCAGGAACAGCCCGGTACCCAGCGCGGTCAGGTCCAGGCCTGCCATGGCCCAGTCACCTGCCGCCAGCGAATGGTTCAGCCCACGGTCGGTGGTCAGCCCATTGAGCAGCGGCAGCAAGGCGAAGGCCAATGCGCCCAGCGCCAGCTGCTCGCCCCAGGCCCGGCGCCCACTGCGCAGTACGGCATGGGCCAGGGACAGGCCCCAGACGATGAAGAAGACATTCACCTCCCAATCGGCACGGCCGGCGGCAGCGGCCGGGATCAGCCGGTTGGCCCAGAAGAAGCCCGCCACTGCCAGCAGCAGGCCGCTCATGCTGGCGATATTGAGCACCTCGACCAGGCGCAGCTCGCCGGGCATGTGCGCGCGCTGGGCATGTTTGAGCTGGCGCTTGCCCAGCCACATCACCAAGCCTGTGCCAATCACCGCAGTACCGGCAATGCCAAAGCAGAAATACAACCAGCGCAGCCAGGGCCCGGCAAAGTTGCCCATGTGCAGGCCGGCAAAGCTGAAGGACGTCATCATGGCCCCGCTCTCCGGCTTGCCCTGGCTCAGCAGCGTGCCGCTGGCGCCATCGAACGTCCAGTTGGCGCTGCGCCGGTAGGGCACATGGTCGGCCGCCGATTGGGTGAAGGTGACACGGGCATTGCGGTCGCCCGGGTTCTGCACCTGGATGTTGCCAATGCGTGCCTCGGGTTGCAGCGCCTGCACCTTGGCATACAGGCTGGGCAGCGCGACCAGCGGCGTGGCCACCTGGGCCGCCTTGGGTGCATCGTTGCGCCCGAACAGGTCATTGAAGTACTTGCCGGTGTCGTTGCCATAGCTGGCCATGATCCCCGCCGGCATCACCATGTACATGAACAGCACCAGGCTGCTGTAGCTGATCATCAGGTGGAACGGCAGCACCAGCACGCCGATCGCGTTGTGCCCATCCAGCCACGAGCGCTGGCCCTTGCCGGGGCGGAAGGTGAAGAACTCCTTGAAGAGCTTCTTGTGGGTAATGATGCCGGTGACCAGCCCCAGCAGCATGATGAAGGCGCAGAAGGTCGACAGCCAGCGGCCATAGGGGTACGGCATCTGCAGCTGGAAGTGGAAGCGGTAGAAGAACTCGCCACCGCGGCTGTCGCGTGCCTCTACCGGTTGCCCGGTCTGGGTATCGAGGGTCTTGCTGACAAAGCCGCGCGGCCCGCCGTTGGGGTCGCGATAGCCCACGCTCAAGCCCGCTTCGCGGGCGTTGGGCAAGCGGATGAACCAGGTGCCCGAATGCCCGGCATTGTCCTGCAGGTAACGCTGTGCCAGGGCCAGGCTATGGGCCGGGTCCAGTGCATGGCTGCGCACCTCAGGCTGCGACCAGTGGCTGATCTCTTCCTTGAAATACGACAGCGTGCCGGTAAGGAAAATGGCGAACAACAGCCAGCCGAAGATCAGGCCGGTCCAGGTATGCAACCAGGCCATGGCCTGGCGGAAGCCGTCTTTCATGAGGTTTTCATCCAGTAGGCAATGCCACTGATCACGCCCAGCAGCAGGCTTGGCGCCAGCACGCCCAGCCACGCGCGCCAGGCACTGCGGCAGGCGAAGCACCAGATGAACGCCAGCAGGTAGAAAACGAACGAGAGCATCAGGCCGATCAGCGTGGCGTCGACCTTGGGCAACGGTGCCACCACGGCGATGCAGACGCTGGCCGCAGACGCCAGCAGGTAGCCGCCCAGCAGCGCAGCCAGGCTGCGTGAGGCCACGGCCAGGCGGTAGCTGAGCGGAAGGCCGGCGGTTTTGCGCGTCATGGCGAAGGTCCGGGCGTGTTCGGGGCTGCAATACTAATGATTTCAATTCTCACAAGCAAAGCTTCAACGACAAGCTGCCGGTGCGCGCAGATATGCAACAAGAAATTTATTTTCCGAAAGGGCTTGAATTCATCCCGCGGTTGCCTGACCTTAAAGTCAAGAGGCGCAGAATTTCCAACGGTCTCAAGGACCTGGCCGCGCCTCCATGCGAGCAAGCTGAATAAGGATTGAATCATGCAAATCCAGGTCAACAGCAGCAACCATTTCGAAGGCAACGCCCGGCTCGACCAGTGGGTCCGCAGTACACTGGAAAGCTCACTTGAACGTTACGAGGACGACCTCACCCGCATCGAGGTGCACCTGCGCGACGAAAATGGCGCCAAGCCCGGACTGCATGACAAACGCTGCCAGATGGAGGCTCGCCCCAAAGGCCACCAACCGATTTCCGTAACCCACACGGCCGCTTCGCTGGACCAGGCAGTGGATGGTGCCGCCACCAAGTTGAACCACGCGCTGGAGCACTTCTACGGCAAGCTGCGCAGCAAGCGCGGCGCCCTGGAACTGAATGACCCCGACGCCTGATCGCAACAACCGAAACGCCCGGCCAAGTGCCGGGCGTTTTCGTTCCCGCCCGGGTCAATTCAATTGACGACGCGCAGGCGTGATACGGGGAACAGGTTGTCCAGGGTTTCCAGCAAACGGGCCTGGTAGATCGGCTTGCGGAAGAAGTCCAGTACCTGCAATTGAACCAGTTCGCTGACGTCATCCAGGTCGGCTTGTGCCGACATGACGATCACCGGCAAATGCAGGCGGGCGGTATGCTCGCGCAGGCGCTTGATCAAGCCGATGCCACTTTCGCCCGGCATGCGCACATCAGTGATCACCAAGGCTACGTCGGGGTGACAGGTCAGCTGGTGCAAGGCCGCCTTCACCGAGGTGGCGGTCAGGCAGGCGAAGCCTTCGTTTTCGAGCAGCTCCGCCAATTCCAGCAGAACGTCCTGCTCGTCATCCACCAGGAGGATCTGCTGACGCGCGCAAGCGTTCTGCATGCCGCTGGCTCCCTTTCAGGTCTCAAAGCGCATCCTTGATAGTCGTGAACGTTGCGTTCACGGCCGAGGAAATATCCCCGACGAAAGCCGCCAGCACCACTGCAACCATGGTTGCGATGACGGCGTATTCGATACCGGATGCACCGTCCTTGCGATGCAGGAAATTCATGCAGTGCAGAATGAACAGTTTCATGCTTCAGCTCCTTGCGGCATGGATGCCGGCGGCGGTGGTATCAAAATGACACCGATCTGCCATCAAAGAATTGCCAAGCCGGTGCGAACTGCAAATGTATTAAAGGGTTAATCAGAAAGTATTAGCCCGCCTTGGTTAACCACCCGCCACTCGCTAACTCTTTGTTTTCACGTGACCTGCTCGGCACCCTGAAAAAAACTGCCCGGGCTCATGGCAAATGGCGATGGCTGCGCTAACTTGCTATAGCGAAATAGTGACTTTTCGCCATCATCCAACGCGTGCAGGGAGGCCGAGATGAGCAGCCGCTTGACCCTATTCCTGGCCGCGTTTTTCTTGCTGGCGGCGCTGTTGGCAGGCTACTGGGGCGTGGTGCTCAGCCGTCCGCCGGTCGCCCCTGTCGCCGCCGCGCCTACCGTTGCACCGCCGAGCGTGGCCACAGCGCCAGCGCCCAGCGCGCCAGTGGAAGCGCCGCGCACGGCGGTAGTCGTGCTGCGCAAGGCCGTGCCAGCCAATACCCCACTCACTGAAGACGATGTGCTGGTCGAGCGCCTGCAGGTCGCCCCCGCCGGTGCTTATCAACAGGTCGCCCAGGTGATCGGCCGCAGCAGCGCCCGGCCCCTGGCGGCAGGCACCTGGCTGGAAGAAGCCAGCTTTCAGGCCGGCGGGCCGCTGGCACGGATGATCCGCGCGCACGAGCGGGCGGTGGCACTGGGCGTGGATGAAGTGGTCGGTGCCGCTGGCCAACTGCGCCCGGGTGACTACGTTGACGTGCTGCTGTTCCTGCGCGAAGAGCCCAACAACCCGCAAGCCTCGGCCCAGGTGGTACTGCCGGCCCTGCGTGTGCTGAGCGTCGGCGAGCAAACGGGGTTGGCCAACGATGGCCGCCCGGCGCAGAGCGCCGAGGAGCAAAAGGCCCGCCGCGACCAGAGCGGCCTGGGCAACGGCGCAGGCACCCGCACGGTGGCAGTGGCCGTGCCCGAGGCCATGGCCAGCCGCTTGATGCTGGCCGCCCAGGCCGGCACCTTGCGCCTGGCAGTGCGCAGCGCCGATGAACAGCGCCTGCCGCGCTACTGGAGCGAGGCCGATGCGATACCGCAAGTGGAGGCCGCCAACCGCGCGCTCTACCGCTTCAGCCAGCTGTCCCAGGCGCCGGTGGCCAGTGTGGCGAGCCCGGCGCCCAGCCATGCCGCGCCCGCCATGCACATCATCCGTGGTGCCACGGCTGAAGCAAGCGCCAACAACCCCTGAACCGGCAAGGATGCAGTGATGCGAAGTCCCTTCTTCAGACAAGCATGTTGGACCGGGATGCTGGCCGCGCTGTTGCCCCAGGCGCAGGCGGCACCCAAAGGCTGCGAAGCGTTCGACCAACTGCCTGCGATCATCGAGATCGACCAGGGCCTGCAGCAGGAACTGCGCTTGCCGGTGGCGATCGAGCGGGTTGCGGTCGGCGAGCCGAAGGTGGCCGATGTCCAGGCCAGCGGTGAGCGCGGTGTGGTGATTACCGCAGTGGGCCAGGGTAATACCAGCCTGATGATGTGGACAGCCTGCACGCCGTCACCGCACAAGGCGATGGTGTTCGTCCGCGGGCGGGCCAGCGCCGATATGGCCCAGGACAGCTTCCTGCCGTCGCAGGACACGCAACTGCCCAGCCAGGTGCAAGCCGATATCCGGTTTGTCGAAGTGCGCCGCAGCAAATACAAGGAGGCAGGGGCGCGGCTGTTTTTCAAGGGGTCGAACAATAGCCTGATTGGCTCGCCTGGTACGGTGCCAAATACCGTAGTGCGCCCTGATTATGTGCCTGGCGCCCAGACAGGTGAGAACCCTATCGCATATGCGGATGTGCGCCCCGGTATTCCACTCGACAATAGCGTCTTCAACATCGTCTGGGGCGGTGGCAGCAGCCGCTTCCTGGCCATGATCAATGCCTTGGAGAACAGCGGCTTCGCCTACACCCTGGCGCGCCCGAGCCTGACCGTGCTCAGTGGCCAGACGGCCAGCTTTCTGGCCGGTGGCGAAATTCCGATCCCTGTTCCCAGTGCCGGCAGTGACAACGTCTCGATCGAGTACAAGGAGTTCGGCGTACGCCTGGCACTGACCCCGACGGTTATCAGCCAAGGCCGGATCACCCTCAAGGTTGCCCCCGAAGTCAGCGAGCTGGACTACAGCAACGTGGTGACCATCGCCGGTACTCAGGTCCCGGGGCTGACGGTACGGCGCACCGACACCAGCATCGCCCTGGCCGATGGTGAAAGCTTCATCATCAGCGGCCTGGTCAGCAACAACACCCGTTCAGCGGTAGACCGGCTGCCCGGCCTGGGCAGCCTGCCGATACTGGGGGCGTTCTTCCGCAATTCGACCATGCGCCGCGACGAAACCGAACTGCTGATGATCGTCACCCCGCACCTGGTGCAACCCTTGGCGGTCAATGCAAAGCTGCCGCCCTTGCCGGGCGAGCACCTGCGCAACTACGACCCCAGCTGGGGCCGCCTGTTCTTCCTGGAGAACGGCAACTTCGATGGCAAGGGCGGGCTGTCGCAATGAACGAGAGCCTGAACCCGACCTTCCTCGCCATCACCCGCACCGAAGAGGACCTGCACTGGCTGCAGGGCGCCTTGGCTCCGCAAGGCCAGGTGATCGGTGCCAACGGTGGCAGCCTCGACGAGCTGCTGGCCCTGGTCAATGCCACCTTCAGCAACCTGATGTTCATCGGCCTGGACCGCGAGCAACTGATCAACCAGTGCGCCTTGATCGAGGGCGTGCTGGAGGCCAAGCCAATGCTGGCGATCGTCGCCCTCGGCGATGGCCTGGATAACCAGCTGGTGCTGCATGCCATGCGCGCTGGCGCCCGCGACTTCGTCGCCTATGGCTCGCGCGCCAGCGAAGTGGCCGGGCTGGTGCGGCGCCTGGGCAAACGCATGCCGGCGGTGGCCAGCAACCCCAGCCTGGGCGGGCTGACGGTGCTGTTCGGGGTGCAAAGCGGTGCCGACGGCGCATTGCTCACTACCCACCTTGCCCGTGTGGTGCAGCAGAGCGGCCAGCAAACCCTGCTGCTGGACCTGGGCCTGCCGCGTGGCGACAGCCTGACGCTGCTGGGCCTGGAGGCATCGTTCTACTTCGGTGACGCCCTGCGCCACCTGCGCCGCCTCGACACCACACTGATCGACAGCGCATTCACCCGCGACAACACAGGCCTGCGCCTGCTGACCTATGCCGAAACCGATGAGCCACTGCAACACACCAGCGCTGCCGAGTTGTACATGCTGCTCAGCGCCCTGCGCCAGCACTTCCAGCACATCATCGTCAACCTCGCCGGGCATGCCGACAGCGAAGCCCTGCGCACGTTGGTCAGCCACTGCGACAAACTGATCATCTACACCGACCAGAACATTCTCGAGTGCCGGCGCAACCTGGAGGTACTCGACCTGTGGCGTGATCATGGCATCAAGCTGGAACACGCCAGCCTGTTGGTGGACCGCTACCTGAGCAACGTTGCCCCCGACGCCGACACCTTGGCCAAGCGCTACGCGCTGCCTTTGCTCAGGGCCCTGCCCTACAGCCCTGAAGTGCGCCTGAACGTGAAAAACCAGGGCCTGAGCCTGTTCGAACTGGCCCCCCGTGAGCCGCTTACGCAAGCCTTGCGCAGCCTGGGCGAACGCCTGGCCCGGCGCTCGGAAAACCTCGCACCGCCGGCCGTCACCTGGCTGCGCCGGCTTTGGGGCAGCAAATGAACAACGATCAACCGTTTGGTGGCCCGCAACCAGCCGCGGGCGACCCCTACGCGCTCAAGCGCGCACTGCACCGCTTTGCCATCGATGCCATCGAGGACAGCGGCCGCAACCTGCTGGAGGGCGCACGGCCGGCGCTGACCCAGTTCGTGCTGGAGCAGGTTGGTGACTACGTTGCGCGCCTGCGCCTGGCGCTGTCGCGGTATGAAATGGAGCGGCTGGCCGAAGAGCTGGTGGACGAGTTGACCGGCTTCGGCCCGCTGGAAGTATTGCTGCGTGACCCCAGCGTCACCGAAATTCTGGTCAATGGCCCCCATCGGGTGTTCGTCGAGCGGGCCGGCCTGTTGCAGCAGACCGACCTGCGGTTCATCGACGCCCACCATGTAGAGCGGGTGATGCAACGCATCCTCGCCCCGCTCGGGCGACGCCTGGACGAGTCCTCGCCCATGGTCGACGCCCGCATGCCCGACGGCAGCCGGGTCAATGCGATCATTCCGCCCGTGGCGCTGGACGGCCCGTGCCTGTCGATCCGCAAATTCCGCCAGGACATGCTCAAGAGTGCCGACCTGCTGGCCACCCGCGCTATCGACCAGCCTATCTTCGACTTTTTCGAACGCGCCGTGGGCAAGCGCTGCAACATTCTGGTCAGCGGCGGCACCGGCACCGGCAAGACCACCCTGCTGAACATCCTCAGCCAGATGATCGCCCCTCGCGAGCGCCTGGTCACCATCGAAGACGTTGCCGAACTGCAACTGCACCACCCCCACGTGGTGCGCCTGGAAACCCGCCCGCCCAATGCCGAAGGGCACGGCGAGATCAAGGCCAGCGAGCTGATCCGCAACGCCCTGCGCATGCGCCCGGACCGCATTATCCTCGGCGAAATCCGCGGCAGCGAAGTGCTCGATGTGCTGACCGCAATGAACACGGGCCATGATGGCTCGATGAGTACCGTGCACGCCAACAGTGCACCGGACGCACTCTTGCGCCTGGAGACACTGGTCGGCCTGAGTGGCCGGCAAGTTGCCGAAAAGACCTTGCGGCAAATGGTCTGTGCAGCGCTGGACGTGGTGATCCAGCTGACCCGCCTGCCCGATGGCCGACGCTGCGTCAGCGAGGTGCTGGAGGTGGTTGGCGTGCGCGATGAGGTGTACGTCACCAACACCTTGTTCCGCCTGGACCGCCGGGGCGGTGACAGCTTCCTGCGCGAGGCGCTCCACCCGGCCGGCAGCAAGCTCAAGGCAGAGGGCCTGATGTGACCGGCCCGCTGCTGCTGGCGCTGTGCCCGCTGTTGCTGGGCCTGGCCCTGCTGCTGTTGCGCCGCGGCCTGTACAAGCGGCACGAAGAGCGCATCCTGCAACGCCTTGGGCGCGCGTTCAGCATTGTGCGCAATGGTGCGGCACGGCGCAGTTGGCTCGACCCGCTGCTGCAACGCGCCGGTTTGACGACTGTCGAGCTGCACCCCCAGCGCTGGCTGCTGGCCTGGCTGGGGCTGGTGCTGTTGGCGCTGGTCGCGCTTGGCTGGGTCGCTGCGCTGATGCTGCTGACCGGCCTGCCGGCCATTGCCTACCTGCTCATCAGCTGGCAGAGCCGTCGGCACATGCGGCACGTCGTCGAGCAACTGCCCGGCCTGCTGGACTACAGCGTGCGCAGCCTCAAGGCCGGGCGCACGCTCAATGACGCGGTACTGGGCGCTATCGACAGCAGCCGCGAGCCATTGCGCACTACGCTGGCGAGGGTCCGGCGCAATGTGCAACTGGGCGTGCCGCTGGAGGACGCCATGACCGAACTGGCCGAGTTGCACCAGCAAGACGAATTGCGGCTGTTCGCCCTGGGCTTGCGCATCAACCAGCGCCATGGCGGCAACGCCAGCGAACTGATGGAGAACCTCATCAAGCTGATCCGCGAGCGCGAGCAAGGGGCCCGCCAGCTCAAGGCCATGACCGGCGAAACGCGCATCACGGCCATCATTCTCGGGGCGTTGCCACTGGCGATGGTCGGTTACTTCCTGCTGGCCAACCCCCACTACCTGCTGGCCATGTGGCGTGACAGCAGCGGCCAACTGATGCTGTTGCTGGCCTTCGCCTTGCAGGTACTCGGCTGCCTGGTGTTGTGGCGCATGATGAGGAGCTTGTGAACATGGCCATGCTGATCTGCGCCCTGTGCCTGCTGATCGCCGCCGGCCTGTTTGCCCAGCAGGCCATTCGCCAATGGCGGGCCCGGGTGCTGGTGGCGCGAAGGCTACAGGGGCGCCTGGCCCGTGCCGAGCGCCTGGAGGGCTGGTTGCACTGGCTGGGCAGTAGCCCCTGGGGGCAGCGGCTGCAGAAGTTCGACGGTGAAAGCCAGGCCCTGCTCGAGCGCATCGGCTGGCGTCGCAGCCGCCAGCGCGCGCTGTTCGCCGCCGTGCAACTGGGCCTGCCACTGCTGGCGGTGGTACTGACCCTGCTGTTGCAGCAAGGCTTCAAAGGCGCTGCCGCCGCCCATTGGGTGGTCTGGCCATTGTGTGCCCTGGGCGCCGCTTACCTGCTGCCCAAGCGCCTGCTGGCCCTGGCTGCCGCCCGGCGCCAGCAGCGCATTGCCGCAGAGGTTGGCCTGATGATCCCCATGCTGCGAATCCTGTTCGAAACCGGGCTGACGGTCGAGCAGGCACTGCGCCTGCTGAGCCAGGAAGGACGAACGCTGATTCCGAACATCAGCGAGGAACTGCGCCAGGTACTGCAGCGGGTGGATTCGGGGCTGGGGCTGGGCCCGGAGCTGGACAAGGCCGCCCAGGTGCTGGCGGTGGACGAATTCACCGACACCTGCGTGATCCTGCGCCAGTTGCTGGCCCAGGGCAGCGGCGCAATGAAGTCGTTGCTGGCCCTGAAAGCCTTGCTCGATGACCGCCGCCTGACCCGCCTGCAAGAGCGGGTGTCGATGATGTCGGCAAAAATGTCGGCGGTAATGATGGTATTCCTGTTCCCGGCCCTGCTGATCGTGCTTGCCGGGCCAGGCTTCTCTGCATTGGCGCGGGCGTTGAGCCCCTGAGGAAAGCGGGATGAAGACAGTCGTGTTGTGCGCATGCCTGGTGTTGCTGAGTGGCTGCGCCGGGCAACAGCCGCAAGGCCTGCGCTCGTTGTTCACTGCCGCCGGTTGCAGCAAGCCGGACGCCGATCAGCAACTGGCCCTGAACCTGGCGGACGAGATGCTCAATGACGGCCGCCCGCATGCCAGCCTTGCGCACCTGCAGCAACTGCCGGACACCCTCGACCAGGTGCGCCTGCGCAAGGCCAAAGTGTCCCGGCTGCTTGGCCTTGGCGAGGCCGAACCCTTGTACCGCAGCCTGCTGGGCGGCTGCCTGGCTGCCGAAGGCGAGCATGGCCTGGGCCAACTGGCCGCGGCACGTGGCGACGACATCCAGGCCTTGCAGAACCTGCAGCGTGCTGTACGCCTGGCGCCTACCGATGAACGCGTACGCAATGACCTGGGCGTGGTCCTGATGAACCTGGGGCGCTATGAGCAGGCTCGCTTCGAGTTGCTGACGGCCATCGAGCTGAAAGACGACAACCCCCTGCCTGCGATCAACCTGGTGACCTTGGCGCTGCTCCAGGACAACTGGCAGCAGGCGACCGACCTGGTCGGCCGCTTGCAGCTCGAGCCCCGGCAGTTTGCCGCGGCCAAGGCGCGGGCCGGGCAGATCAAGGCCGGTGGCCGAGGCCCGGTCGCCTCGGCCCAGGCATCGCAGCCGATGGTCAATTGAAACTGGGAGGTGAACATGATCAGGTACGTGATGGTGCTGGCCTGCTGCGTGGGGAGCGCGGCGCTGCACGCCGAGCAATACCCGCGCCCGAGCCCTAAGGATGAAACGGCCACCGAGCGGCTGCTGCGCGTGCAGTCCAGCGGCGCACAGGCCTCGCGCCACCTGCAGGTACAAACGGCGCGGGAACGCGACCAGTCCATGCAGCGCTGGCTGGATACCTACAAGTACGAGATCCCCGACTTCTACCGCTGGACCAAGATGACCGAGCGCAACAATTAGCGGGGGCTTGCCGTGCCGTCAACGCTCAGCCCAGGCAGGCCAGTGAGATGGCAAAGCCTGCCAGCAGACAGGGCGCGAACGGCCTTTTTTGCCGCGGCTGTCGTGCACCTCGGCGGACCAACTGCCAGGCCACCAGCACCACACCCGCAGCAATGAAAGTGACCAGCACATGGGCAACGCTGCTGGCCAGCGCCAACGCACCGAGCAGCTTGACGTCACCGGCCCCGAACTGCCCCAGCGCGTAGCCCGGCAGCGTGAGCAGCAGCACAATGAACAACGCCAGCGCCGCATCACTGCCCTGGGCACCGAGCCAACTGCGCCCTGTGGCCAGCAACCAGGCCAGCGCAAGGGTTGCGGCACCCAGCGTCAGTACATTGGCTATCTGCCGTTCGCGGGCATCCTGCCCGGCGCACAACGCTAGCCAGACCAGCAATGCAAAGCTGTGCATGGGCAATTGGCCATCCCTGTTCGTCGATCGGTTCTATGCTGTTGTTCAGGACACATGGTCAGGGTAGACGCAATCATGAAAGCAGGCCCGGCAAAACGGCAGCACGGTGCGGCAGCCATCGAGTTCGCCGCGGTGTTCATGATCTTCTTCGCCGTGTTCTACGGCCTTGTCAGCTACTCCCTGCCCATGCTCATGCTGCAATCGTTCAACCAGGCCAGCGCCGAGGCGGTGCGCCGCTGCGTGGCGCTGGACCCGGACAGCCCCAGCTACACCAACGATGTGCAGAACCTCGCCCGCCAGGTCATCAGCCAGCAGTTGCAGTGGCTGCCTGCTGCCTTCGACTTCCAGCCGGCCAGCGACGCACAGGTCACCTTGGGCTCCGACAAGCTGCTGACGGTAGCCATCGATTATCCCAAGGCAAAACTCACTCATGTGCTGCCCATGCTGGTGCTGCCGTTGATTGGCGAGGTACCGCGCCTACCCGACCGGCTGCGTGCCGAAGCGAGCCTGCAACTGTGAACGGCCTGTTCGAGCGCTGGCTCGGCGGCCAGGCCCCGCTGCCGGCAGAACAGCACCCACCAGCCACCGGGTTGCAATTGTGGCTGGATGATCAAGGCCACGTGCTGCGCCTGGCCGGGCCGCTGCGCACGCTGCTGCCGGCAAGCCCGCACCACGCCGCGCGGGTGCATGACTACCTGCAACGGCATAGCTGGCTGGTACTCGAAGGCGCCCCGGCGGACTGGCAGGGGCAGCCGCTGGACCTGGACTTCGTGACCGTGCACGGCACTGCTCTGCATACGCGCGGCTGGCTCCTGCGCCAGGCTGACGGATGGCTGCTGCAGGTGTTCGATATCGGCGACCTGCTGGGTGAGCGCGAAAACCACGCCCATGACCTGGCCCAGCACCATCTGGCCTTGGCGCTTGGCCGCGCCATGCGTGACTGCGACGAACAGCACCTGCTGCCGACCACAACCGCTCAACTGCAACACTTGGCCGAGCACTGGCAGGCGGGGGCCCTGCGCCTGCTGCTGCCAGGTGACAGCGGCTGGTACAGCTACGCCAGCAGCGATGCCGTTTGGCCCTGGGCAGACGACGAGCGCCTGCGTGCCTGGCTGCATACGTTGCCAGCCGCCGCTCGGCAGCTGGCGGCCGAGCACCCGCTGCTGCAGTCGTCGGCTGCCGGCCTGCCGCTGGTCGCCCTGCCCTACCAGCACGGCCATTGTGTTCAGGCCTGGTTACTGTGTGCCGGGGCACCAAGGCCACCCACACCCCAAGCGCAGGCTACCCTGCTGCCCGCGCTGGTCGAGCCGCTGCTCAGCCGCCTGCGCCAGCAGCAGCTGCAGCAGCGCGCCTGCCACCTGGATGAACTGCAGCAGCAACTGGGCGCTGGCTGGTGGTCATGGCCCTTGCAGGGGCCACTGGCATTCGACCCGGCCCTGGCATCACGCCTGGGCCTGCCGCGCGATGCCACCTGCGAACAATGGTTCGGCCGTTTGCACCCGGCCGACCGCGAAGCTGCACGCATGGCGCTGGCGCAACTGCGCGACGGCATCGCCTTGAACCTGAACCTGCGCCTGTTGCCCGCCGACGACCTGGCGGGCCCACGCTGGCTGCAGTGGGTCGGCCAGCTGCGCGGGCGCCAGGTTCAGGGCTTCGTGCTCGATATCAGCGCCTTGAAAGCCCAGGAGCTACAGGCCGGGGCGGCCCGCGCCCGGCTGGAAAACCTGATCGCCAGCTCGCCAGCGGTGATCTACATCCAGCGCTACGCCGACGGGGCGCTGCACAGTGATTTTTTCAGCGCCAGCCTGACACCGCTACTGGGCTGGCCCAAAGACGGCGAATTGGCCCAGCAGCCCGGCCAGGCGGTGCACCCGAGCGACCGCACGCTATGGCTGGAACGTACGCGCACGCTACTGCGCGACGGCCAGGTTCGCAGCCGCTACCGCTTGCGTGATGAGCGCGGCGGCTATCACTGGATACTGGACGAGGCCCGCCTGCTACGTGACGACCTAGGGCAACCGGTGGAGGTCGTGGGCCTGTGGCTGGATGTCAGCGAGGCCACCGAGGCTGCCGAACGCGTGCGCCAGAGCGAAGAGCGCTACCGGGCGCTGGTGGAAGACTCGCCCGCGCTGATCTGCCGGTACACGCCTGCGCTGCAATTGCTGTTCGGCAATCGGCCGCTGGCCGAGCTGCTGGAGTGCCCGCCACAGCAACTCGGCGAAATGAACCTGGGCCAGTGGATGAGCGACAGCCAACGCACGGCGTTCGTGCAGCGCCTCGCCACGCTGAGCCCGCAGCAGCCGTTGAGCAGTGCCGAGGTCTGCCTGCAATTACCGGGGCGCCGCAACGCCTGGTGGGTGTGGGCCGAGCGTGGCCTGTTCGATGAGCACGGGCAACTGGTGGAGATCCAGGCAGTTGCCCGCGACAACACGGCAGTGCGCCATAGCCAGCAGCAACTGCTGCAGGCAGCCAAGATGGCCACCTTGGGCGAACTGGCAACGGGGCTGGTGCATGAACTCAACCAGCCGTTGACCACCATGCGCCTGGCGGTGGTCAACGGGCTGAAACGCCTGGAAAGCGGTGCCGCCGATGTTCCGTACCTGACAGGCAAGCTGCAGCGTATCGACAACCAGCTGGAGCGCGCCATTCGCCTGGTCGAGCATTTGCGCACCCATGGGCGGCGGTCCGAGGTCGAACAGCAGGTGTTCGCCGCCTGGGTGGCGGTGCTCGGTGCGCAGGGGCTGCTGGCCGAGGGTTTGTGCAGCAAAGGCGTGACGCTGGCCATCGAGGCGCCCGAGCGGTGCCCGCACGTGCTTGGCCATCAGGACCAGCTCGAGCAGGTGCTGATCAACCTGGTGGTCAATGCGCGGGACGCTTTGCTGGAACGGCGCGTTGCCCACCCACACATCCGCCTAGGCCAGCGCATCGAGCACGGGCAGTTGTGCCTGCTGGTGGAAGATAACGCCGGCGGTATCGACCCGCGCCTGCTCGAGCGCATTTTCGAGCCGTTCTTCACCACCAAGCCAGCAGGGGTCGGCACCGGGCTCGGTTTGTCGGTGAGCCACGGCATCGTCGATGCCATGGGCGGCAGGCTGGCGGTACACAACCGCAACGAAGGCGCCTGCTTCGAAGTGTGGTTGCCGATCTACAAGGCCAACTGAGCGCGGTTGGCACAGGTGAGGTTGGCGCCGACCTCGGCGTTGACCAGGTCGATGCCAAGGGCCTTGAGCAGCACGTTGAGCAGGGGGTCGAGCAGCGGGCTGAGCAGGTTCCTGATCAAGGGCTCGACGATACCTTTGACCGTGCCGAGCACGTTGCCAACCAGCACCAGCACATCGCCAAGGCCGCTGTTCACGGTGGGTTTGTAGGCTTCAAGCTGTATGCCCTGCAAGGTCTCGGCCAGGCTGCCGACGACCGTGCTGTTGGCGGTTTGCATGCTCTGGTAGGCAGGGCTGATGCCGATGTTGGGCGGCACGCTGTCGGGCGCCTGGAACACCAGTGGACGCTCAACGGCCCCGCTGCCCAAGACCTTGCTGCTGACGCGCACGCCCAGCCCGCCAGCGGCGAAAGGAACTCGCGCCTGGCAAGTGCCAATGCCCAGCAACTGGGTACACCGCTTGGTGCCGATGTCCACCAACGGCAATGCTTTGACCACCGTGGTGCCGCTCATGAAGAACGCATTGCTGGACTCGAAACGCCCCACCGCAACCTTGGCCGCCGAGCTTTGCGCCTGCGTGACAAGGCGCTTGGGTGAACAACTGAAGGTGCCTGGGGCCTGCGGGTCGAGGCGCGTGGTCGCTTCCGCCACCTCAAGGCCGATATCCAGCGACAGCTTGTCCGGGACCAGGATGATATCGGTGACAGTGCACGGCACGCCGACCAGGCACAGTACCGATTGCAAGGTACTGGCGAGGTTCAGGCTCAGCAGGTTGTTGAGCACATTGGTGATCGGCCCGACCAGGTCGAGTACCGCATTGAGCAAGCCGAACACCGAGTCGAGCAGCGGCAGGTCGAGCGAAATCATCGCCCGCACCTGCGCGGTATGCACCCGCAATTCATCGGTGCGCGGGTCACCCACCGCAGAAATCTGCTGCGGCTCGATCACTTTCAGGCGGACCCGGCCATTGACCAGCCCCAGCACGCTGACCGGCAAGTCCACCGTTGCCGCACTTTCACTGACCGCCAGCTGGATAACGCCCTGCACCAGTTGCAGCAACTGGATGCTGGCATCCAGCCCGGCCTGCGTGGTCCCGTTCTGGATGTCGAGCAAATCGCCCAGCTGCAGCAAGGTGCTGTTGCTGGCACCCAGTGCCAGCTTGCCCAGGTTGGTCACCACGTTGGCGGCCGCGCCGCTCTGCTGCAGTACTTTCACCGCCGCCTGCAGCAGTTGCGTAGCGGTAGCATCGGCGCTGAGCAGTTGCCGATAGTCACCGGCCTTGAGGTTGAGGTCGATGGCCAGTTGGTCCAGGTAGCGCAGCACGTTGAGCTGGGTGCTGGCAATGCCTTGCCAACCGGCCACATCAAGCTGCACGTTACCGCCCAAGGCACCAAGCAGGGCATTGAGCAACGCCGACTGTCGCGAATCGACGGTGGCCAGGGTGGTTCGGATACTCAGCATGGCCTGCGGTGGAACAGGCGACGATGCCACCGCATGGGCGTGCAAGCTGGTGGTCAGCGGCACCCCTGTGCCCTGTGCCAGGCTATACACCCCCGCCGCGACGCTGGTGGGGACCGTGTTGCTCACATCCACCCGGATCGCCTCGGTGCGGTTGTTGTCCGTGGTGAAGGTGCGCAGGCTGTTGGCGCCGGTCTGCAAGTAGCCGCAGCTGGCCGCCAGCGGGTTGCCGGGCGCATGGCCGTTGCGGGTGGCCGCCGCCCGGGCAACCACTGTGGCCTGCGGCCCGCTGCCGGTGCAAACGGCATACTGGCCGGCCGCCTCCAGCGCGGACATGTCGGCAATGCGTTGCAGCTTGCGCTGCTCCAGGTACAACCGGCCGCTGTCGATCACCAGCAGCATGAACAACAGCGCCAGGCCCAGCGTAAACACGGCCATGAGGCCGATTGCGCCACGCTGGCGGGCAGCGGATGAGGGAAGCACGGGCACTCCTTTGCCGGCCATTGGCCATGCGTCGCGGCTGCGATGCAAGGAGTGTAGTTGCGCTAATGGCCAATTGCCCTACTTGAACGAACCGGGTGCGGGCCGGTCAATTTCTGCAGTCCATCTTTGCAGGCTTCAGGCATGAACAATCCATTCGAGCAGATCAGCGCCGCCTTCGCCCCCGAATACCGGGTAAACCTGAGCATTGCCAACCTTGACGGCAGCATCATGCTGACCCTTTCCGATGACGCTGGCGTGGTTGCCAAGCGCCTGATCACCCGAGCCCAGCGCAACGACCCAGTGCGCCTGCAGCGGGTGATCGACAGCATACGCCTGGGCCTGGCCATCGAGCTGGGCCAGAACCCCTTGCAGGTGCTGGCTGCGCTGACCCGCGACGCCCGTCACGAGCCCCGTGCGTTCTTGGCCAATTGAGGGCTACTTGCCCTCTTCCACCTGCTTGCCGTTGGCATCCAGCACCTTGGTCGAGGGGTAGCGGTACGAGGCGTAGCGCACCACCAGAATCGAGAACGCCAGCAGCAGAATGCCCCCGCACAGGTACAGCAGCCCCTCATCCGGCGCCTTGTGGTGCGAAACATCGCCGATCAGCAGGCGGGTGAGCGCGGTGATTGCCACGTACAAGAGGAAGCGGATGGGCATATGGTTGGTCTTGAAGTAGATCCCGACCATGGCCCCCAGCTCCAGGTAGATGAACAGCAGCAGGATGTCATCGACGCTGATCCCGCCCTTGCCGAGCATGTCCAGGAAGGTGACCACCGCCGCATAGGCGGTGATGGCGCCGATGCCGAACAGGGCAAGGTAATGGAAGGCTTCGACGCACAGGTTGCCCAGCGAGTCGGCCGAGCCGTGCAGGCCCTTGCGCAGTTTTTCTGCCCATTTGATGTTCACGATGTTTCATTCCCCACTACGACTTTCAAGGATGATGCGCCACGGGTGTGACGTTTCTGCCATGCAGTTAAAGGGCCAGGCCCCTGCCATGGGAAGGCGGCCGATTGCCGCAAGGCACTTTGGCATGGCGCGCTGCAGAAAATGAAATGGCATTGCGCCAGCGGAAAATCAGATTTAAGCCCTTCCTTGTAGGGCATTTCCCAAAGATACTCCCTGCCATTGTGGTGTTCGGTGGTGCGCACTAGTCTCGGGCGGTCGTTGCCAATCAACGACCGGCTTTGACAGGCCGCCCTGAACTAACCACATGGCTTAGCCGCTATGGCAGCTGTCATGGGGCACCTCGTGTGCGCCGGCTTTTGGTTCTGTTCACCGGTCTGTCAACCCATGTACAGCTGCCGCCTTGATGTTTGACAGCAGAAGGTGGTGGACCCAATTTTGAACAGGCCTACATCATGCTGAGAGTTATCCCCGATCCACCCCGCTACATCCATTCCCTCGAGTACACCCTGATTCCAAAGGCACTTCAGGGGACTGACCAATGACCACAGAAGACACCCAGTTCACCGTCGGCAAGACCACTTTCTACCAGGGCGAAAACGGCACCCACCCGCTATTCCGCATCGAGCCCGGGATCCCGTGCAGGGATGCCCGCGAACAGTCTTCGGAGTTGATGGGGTATGTGCGCGAATTGACCATCACCGGGTTGATGGATGATGCCGAGCTGGGGATGAAGCAGTGAGGGTTTGGCACTAGGTTGCAGGAGGGCTGGCAGGGGGTTGTCGTAGCATTTTCAGCGCCTGGGAGATCGAGCGCCGCCCGCGCGGCGCTTCGCGGGTAAACCCGCTCCTTGTATGTTGTGACTGGCCTGGCGGGAGAAGTTATTCTCGTCAGGCTGAAGAAGCACTTCCGGGGAGGCCGATCGCTCCTGAAGGCAGGGTTTGCCCCTGACCTTGTACGTAGAGAGGCCCCCCGCCTCATTGCCCACCACGAAGAGTATCGAGAAGCCGACAAGTCGGACTTCGCATTACAAGGTTGCAGCGGCATGAAGTTCGAGGTCGGGGAACCGGAGGCCATTGTTACCTAATTCGCTTGGGAGAGGGAAGAATGAGTGTCTGGGTTGGCCTCGATATCGGCTCACGGACTTCGGTCGTTGGGGTGCGTAAAGATGGGCGCACTGCCGGTCAGTGGGATATCGCTCAAACCCCTGCCGGTCGCAAGGCTGCGGTGAAAAAGCTGCAGGCGCTCAAGCCTACGTCGATCGTGATGGAGGCGACCGGGATCTATTACCTGGACTTGGCCATTGAGCTGCACGCTGCTGACCTACCTGTTTCCGTGATCAACCCCAAGAGCTTCCACAACTTCGCCAAACTGATGCTGGTGAACAGCAAGACTGACGCAATAGATGCTCAGCTGCTGTCCGAGTACGGGGAGCGTATGACCCCGCGTTTGTGGACACCTCCAAGCACTGTACAGCTTGAACTCAGAGGCCTTGGCCGGCACATCAATCGTTTGGTGGGACACCGTATCAGGGCGAAGAACGAGCTGCATGCATTGCAGGCGACCGCCACGACTGCCTCGATGTTGATCGAGGATCAAGAAGAAGAGATTGCTTCACTAAGTAATCGAATCGAGCGCTTTCGTAAGGCAGGGCGCGAGTTAATCGCCCAGTGTCCAAGGCTAACTCGACAGTACGAGCAACTCCTCGCAGGCCCTGGGATTGGAGAGGTCTCGGCGCTGGCCGCCCTGGCTGAGCTGACCACGCTGCCCGAAACGCTCAAGTCCTCTCAGGTCGCTCGTCATGCTGGCCTTGATGTTCGACAGACACAGTCTGGAACAAGCATTGATAAACCTGGTCGGCTCGGCAAAAGCGGGAATGCCTATTTACGGGCAGCCATGTACATGCCTGCGCTGACGGCGGTGCGCTGCGATCCTTATGCGAAGGCTTTTTATGAGTCGCTGATCAGCAGGGGCAAGAAAAAAATGCAAGCGATCGCCGCTGTCATGCGCAAGTACCTGACAGGCATCTGGGCGTGCATGAGCGGAGATGAGCCATTTGATACGGCCAAGCTTTTCAGCTCTGAACACCTCAGAAAAGCTTGACCGCCAACAGAGTATCTACGTTTGTTTCGGGCCAGTATTGCCTGTGCCGGACGCGCGCGACCGCCTTGTCTGTACGACGCAATATCGTGGTGGGCGCCAGGGCGTTCGCGCGCAAATCCCACAGGCATAACTGGCCCGAAACAGATGTAGGAGCGGCCTTGCGTCGCGATGCGCCGCGCGGGCGGCGCTCGATCTCACAGGCGATAAAGATGTTGTGCCGGACGCCCCCGCAAAACACTCCACTACAATTTCTACTTGCGAACCAACCAACATCGCCATTACTGTATATAGATACAGTAAATTGCAAACCAGCAAAAAGGCACAGAGGTGATGAATGGCCGTCGAAGTGGTGTACCGCAGCAGCCGCGACCCGGAGCGCTTGTTCATGGATAAGGCAGAAGCCGACCGTCACGACAAAATGCTCGAACTGGCCGAGCGCCTGGCTGAAGTGCTGCATAAGGCAGTGCCGTCGCTGACCGAGCAGCAGGTTGAAGAAGCCGGTATCTACATGGCCAAGAACCGCGATGTGTTCGCCCGGGCGTTCAAGAGCCAGCCGGATGCGTTGGCCGAGTTGCTCGACGGGCAATCAGCCGAGTGATTACCTGCACCGGCCTCATCGCTGGCAAGCCAGCAATGAGGCCGGTGCATGCAACACAACCCCCGTCAGCCATACAACAACCGCTCCGCCAACATCTGTGCCACCCGCGCCGGCGAGCGTTTCTCTGCTTGGGCATGGCCGAACACTTCGGTCAGCCGCGATGGTATGCGTGCCAAGTGAGAGGTGATGGTGCCCAGGTCTTCGCCACGGTGGGTGAGCGCCACGTAAATCAAGCCACCGGCATTGATCACGTAATCGGGCGCATACAGTATCCCGCGGGTCTCCAGCTGGTCAGCCACCTGCAAGGTGGTCAGCTGGTTGTTCGCCGCCCCCGCCACTGCCGCGCAGCGCAGTTGCATCACGCTCTGCCCGTTCAGCACCGGCCCCACACCGCACGGGGCAAAGATGTCGCAGGGGGTGCTGATCAACGCATCGTGGGTCACCGGGTGGGCGTCGAGCTGCTCAACAGCCAGCCGTACCCGCCCTGTGTCCAGGTCGCTCACCAACAGTTCCGCCCCCGCCGCATGCAGTTGTTCGGCCAGGGCGTAGCCAACATTACCCAGCCCTTGCACCGCTACCCGCAGGCCTTCGAGGTTGTAGCTGCCTAAGCGGGCATAGGACGTGGCGCGGATGCCGGCGAATACCCCCATTGCCGCATGCGGTGAGGGATCACCCGAGGCCGTGGTACTGGTCACATGCGGCGTGCTCTGGGCGATGCAGTCCATGTCCAGGGTCGAGGTGCCACTGTCCACGGCAATGATGAAACGCCCTTGCAAGGTATCGACGAAGCGGCCGAAGGCCTCGAACAAAGCTGCGCGGTTTTCCACATGCGGGTTGCGCAAGATCACCGCCTTGCCGCCCCCCACGGGCAAGCCCGCCAGTGCCGCTTTGTAGCTCATGCCCTGGGCCAGGCGAATCGCGTCGGCCATGGCGCTTTCGTCATCGGCGTACGGCAGGTAGCGGCAGCCACCCAGCGCCGGCCCCAACTGCTGGCTGTGGATCGCCACCACCGCTTTCAGGCCCGTGGGCGGGTCGGTGAACAAGTGCAGTGACTGGGTACGGGTGCTTTGCATCAGCGCGAACATCGACAGGCTCCCCAACAGGTGCTGCACCCAGTATAAGCCCGGCCTCATGTTTGCAGCCGCCGCCAGACCACTGGACGAAACCCCGCACCGCAGCTAATACTCAAGCGAGTGCGGAGAAGCCCCATGAACCCACGTCAAGCCTGCCTGGCCTGCCTGGAACGCGAGCCCGTCGCCCTGCTGGAAGCCGCATTGTGGGTTGCCGCCGAGCACGACCCTAACGTCGCGCCTGCCGCCAGCCTTGCCACCGTGCACGACCTGCAGCGCGAAATCAGTGCCCACCTGCCCATGCTACCGTTGAGTGAACTGGCACAGCCTCTGCTGCGTCAACTCAATGCACTGGGGTTTGTGCAAGACGAATACCTGCCGTTGCGGCCACATGCCGCCATGCTGGACAAGGTGCTGCAACGCCGACGAGGCCAACCGCTGGCCCTGGCCATCCTCGCCCTCGAGCTGGCCAGGCGTTTGTGCATACCGCTGGAGGGCGTGGGTTTTCCCGGGCACTTCCTGTTGCGCGTGCCGGGTGCCGACCACCTGCTCGACCCCTGTGGCGGCAGGCGCCTATACCCTAGCGACTGTCGCGAGCTGCTGGCACGCCAGTTTGGCCCCGACCTGCCACTGACGGCAGAGCACCTGCGCACCGCCAGCGCGCAGCAGATGCTGCAGCGCCTGTCGCGCAACCTGCGCCAACTGCATATCAGCAATGACAACCACCTGGCGGCGTTGATCGACGCCGAACGGGTCATGCAATTAGGGCCGGTGCAGGTCGCAGACTACATGACCCGCGCCTCGCTTTACCAACACCTGGACTGCCCCCAAGCCGAACGCTACGACCTGGAGCATGCCCTGCTGCTGACGGAAGACCCGGTCCAGCGCCTGAAGCTGTGCGAGCGCATCCGCAAGCTTCCGGCGGCGAACCGCTCACTTCACTGAGCCGGGGTGTCCGGCTGCCGGGCCGGGTGGGCCTGGGCGAATGCCGGGTGCGCGGCTGCCAGTGCGGCAACCCGTTGAATGCGCGGGTAACCGCCAAGGTCGACAGCGAAACGCTCAGCCGCGTACAACTGCGGAATCAGGTACACATCGGCCAGCCCCGGCGTATCGCCGAAACAGAAACCTTCATCGCCAATCAACTGTTCCACGGCCGCCAGCCCCTGGCTGATCCAGTGTGCGATCCAGTCGTTCACCTGGCCCTCGTCCTGACCGCCCTGGCGCAGCCGGTTCAGCACGCTGACATTGTGCAGCGGGTGGATGTCGCAACCGATGATCGCCGCCACACCGCGCACTTTGGCCCGCCGTTCGGCATTGACCGGCAGCAGGGCGGGCTGTGGGTACACCTCTTCCAGGTACTCGATGATCGCCGGCGACTGCACCAGCACTTCACCGCCGTCACTGCGCAAGGCTGGCACGCGGCCCTGCGGGTTGACGGCCCTGTAGCCGGCGCCACACTGTTCACCTTGCAGCAGGTTCACCGGCAAGGCCTGGTAGGCCAGGCCCTTGAGTGCCAGCGCGATGCGCACCCGGTACGACGAGGTGGAACGGTAATAGGTGTACAGCTCCATGCCCTGCCCCCTCAGTTGGCCGCGACGACCGTGCCACGGCATTCGCCGAAGCCGATGCTGGCCACGCCGTCACGCTGGCAGCGGGCGCGCAGGATGATCTCGTCACCGTCTTCGAGGAACTTGCGCACCTCGCCACTGGCCAGTTCCACCGGCAGTTTGCCGCCTTCGGTGATTTCCAGCAGGCTGCCGTACGAGCCAGGGGTGGCACCGGAGAGGGTGCCCGAGCCGAACAGGTCGCCCGGCTGCAACTGGCAGCCGTTGACGCTGTGGTGGGCAACCAGTTGGGCCACGGTCCAGTACATGCTGCGGGTGTTGCTCAAGGTCAGGCGGTGCGGGGCAAGGCCCTGCTCACGCATGCGCGCGGTCAGCAACAGCACTTCCAGCTCGATATCGAACGCGCCCGCAGCCTGGTCGCGCTCGTCCAGCAGGTACGGCAGCGGCTGCGGGTCACCTTGCGGCCGGGCCGGCTGGGCGCAACGGAACGGCGCCAGCGCCTCGGCGGTGACCACCCACGGCGAAATACTGGTAATGAAGCTTTTCGACAAGAACGGCCCCAGCGGCTGGTATTCCCAGGCCTGGATGTCGCGCGCCGACCAGTCATTGAGCAGACACAGGCCGGCCACGTGTTCGGCAGCATCACCTACCGCAATCGCCTCACCCATGGCGTTGCCCTGGCCGACCCAGATACCCAGTTCCAGTTCGTAGTCCAGGCGCGCACAGGGGCCAAAGCTTGGCTCGGTGTGCCCGGCCGGCAGGGTCTGGCCCTTTGGCCGGCGCACTTCGGTACCCGAGGGGCGGATGGTCGAGGCACGGCCGTGATAACCGATCGGCACGTACTTGTAGTTGGGCAGCAACGGGTTGTCGGGGCGGAACAGCTTGCCGACGTTCTTGGCGTGCTCGATACCGACATAGAAGTCGGTGTAGTCACCGATCTGCGCCGGTACGTGCAACTGGCAGTCGCCGCTGTTGAGCAAGGCCGGCTTCAGCGCCGCCTGGTGTTCGCTGTGTTCACCCAGCAATGCCTGCAAGCGTTCGCGCAGGGCCACCCGCGCGCTGCGCCCCAATGCGAAGAATGCGTTCAGTGCCCCACCCCGGGTCGCCTCGACGGCAGCCTTGGCTGCGCCGTCGAACAGGCCGGCGGCCAGCACCGCCTCCAGGTCGAGGATTGCGTCGCCAATGGCCACGCCACAGCGCCTGGCTTCACCTGGCCGGCTGAAGATGCCCATTGGCAGGTTCTGCAGCGGGAAGTCGCTGTGCCCGTTGGCGTGCTCGACCCAGCTACGGGCAATGGCAGTGTGGTTCATGGGTTATCTCCGGTTCGGGTTGAAGGTGCTCGGCAAGGTGGCCCAGCAACTATCGTAGTCGGCCTGCAATTGCGGGCATTGCAGCGCTTGCACGCTCGGGCGCAGCACCTGGCTGGTCTCGAACATGAACGCCATGGTGTTATCGACCTTGTGCGGGGCCAACTCGGCGGCAATGGCTTTTTCGCAGGTTTCGGCATCGGGCCCATGGGCGCTCATCACCCCGTGCAACGACGCCCCACCCGGCAGGAAGCCCTCGGCCTTGGCATCGTAGGCACCCTGGATCAAGCCCATGAACTCGTTCATCAGGTTGCGGTGGAACCACGGTGGGCGGAAGGTGTTCTCGGCCACCATCCAGCGCGGCGGGAAGATCACGAAGTCCATGTTGGCCAAACCATGCACGCTGGTCGGCGAAGTCAGCACGGTGAAGATCGACGGGTCCGGGTGGTCGAAACTGACCGTACCCAACGTGTTGAAGCGGCGCAGGTCGTACTTGTACGGCACGTTGCTGCCATGCCAGGCAACCACGTCCAGCGGCGAATGCTGCAGTTCGCAGGCCCAGTGCTCACCCAGAAACTTCTGGACCAGCTGCTGCGGGCCGGTGGTTTCTTCGTAGTGCGCCACCGGAGTGAGGAAATCCCGCGGATTGGCCAGGCCATTGCTGCCGATCGGGCCCAGGTCCGGGAGGCGCAAGGGGGCGCCGTGGTTTTCGGCGATGTAGCCGCGGGCCTGGCCGTCGAGCAACTCGACACGGAACTTCATGCCACGCGGGATCACCGCAATCTCCAGCGGCTCGACCTGCAACACGCCCAGCTCGGTGGCAATGCGCAGGCGACCCTGTTCCGGCACCAGCAACAGTTCGCCATCGGCGTTGAAGAACACCCGCTCCATGGAGCGGTTGGCGCGGTAGATGTAGATGCTCACGCCGCTCGGTTTATCTGCCGTGGCGTTGGCCACCATCGGCAGCCAACCTTCGATGAAGTCGGTGGGTTCGGCGGGAATCGGCTGGGGGCTCCAGCGCAGGCGATTGGGGTTGATGCCCCCCAGCGGGCCCTGTAGCGGTTGGCGCGCCAGGCGCTCGAAACGTGGGTGCAAGGCAGACGGGCGGATACGGTACAACCAGGTCCGCCGCAGCTCGCTACGGGCCATGGTGAACGCCGTGCCGGACATCAGTTCGGCGTACAGCCCATAGGGCGCCTGCTGCGGCGAGTTCTGCCCGACCGGCAAGGCACCGGGCAGCGCTTCGCTGGCAAACTCGTTGCCAAAGCCGCTGAGGTAGTGAAGGTCGGGTGATGGATCGCGATTCATCGGTGCCTCCGGGCTCTGGCCGAGCCGTTGCGGGCAGTTGGCTGCAGGCCCTTGGGTGGGCGGCAGCGGGTCTGCATTGTTTTTATCGTAATCAGATTACGAATAACGTAATTTGCTCCGCGCATGGCGTCAAGCTATAAAGGCCCGACTGAAGAATCCGGAAGCAGCTGTCCATGGCCAAAGCCAGTACCACCGCCGACAACGGCAAGCAGAAAGTCCGCTCTGCGGAGGTCGGCACCGACATCCTCAAGGCCTTGGCTGAATTGGCCCCTTCCACCTCGTTGTCACACCTTGCCGAGCATGTACAGATGCCGGCGAGCAAGGTGCACCGCTACCTGCAGGCATTGATCGCCAGCGGGTTTGCCGAGCAGGATGCTGCCACCAACCATTACGGCCTGGGGCGTGAGGCATTGCGGGTGGGGCTGGCGGCGCTGGGCAGCATCGATGTGCTGAAAATTGCTGCACTGCCCCTGTCGCAACTGCGCGACGAACTGAACGAAAGCTGCTTCATCGCCGTGTGGGGTAACCAGGGCGCGACCGTGGTCAGCATCGAGCCCGCGGTGCGGGCGGTGACCGTGGTAACGCAGATCGGCTCGGTGCTGCCGCTGCTCAGCTCATCGACCGGGTTGGTGTTTGCTGCCTACCTGCCCGAGCGGGAAACGGTAGACCTGCGTGACCGTGAACTGGCCGCCCTGCAGCACTCTGCCGACGATTATCAAGCGCTACTGGCCGGCATACGCGAACGTGGCCTGCACCATGTACACGGCTTGTTGATGCCGGGCGTGGATGCATTGTCGGCCCCGGTATTCAATGCCCTGGGGCAGGTTGCGGCGGTGATGACCGTGGTCGGGCCTACATCGATCTTCCATGCCGACGAGCATGGCCCGGCGGCACAGCGGTTGCTGGCGGCAACGCGGGAAACCAGCTGGCGAATGGGCTACTCGCCCGCGGCCTGAACAGCTGCGCAACTGTTGCCCGAAACGTAAAGGTGAATGTCACAGGCGGCTATTTTTCCTACGGGATCAAGCGCTTATTCTTTACTTACTGGCCGGCCTGAAGGGCTCTCCCCCCCGCCTTTCAGGCCTGCGAGGTGCACTGACGTAGATTTTGAAGCTCCTTGATCTAACGTCTCGATTGGCCGCTGCGACTTGCAGCGGCTTTTTTTTGCGCTGAATAATGACGCCCGCGGATACCGGCAAAGCCTCAGGGCCACGCGACACCTGTAGGAGCGGCCTTGCGTCGCGAACGGGCTGCGAAGCAGCCCCTGCAATTTAGCCGCCAACGCTGAAATCCTGTGGCCGCTTCGCGCCCCTTTCGCGACGCAAGGCTCCTACAACAGGCGGGGTGGCCGGTAGCCCTGCGGGGCCGGGCCGGCATCATTGATCGATGTAGGAGCGGGTTCACCCGCGAATACGGTGGTGCCGGCAATGCACGATGCCTGGCAGAAACTGGCCCGCGGGCCTGGCCCTTTCGCGGGTAAACCCGCTCCTACAACGGGCTGGGGTGGCCGGTAGCCCTGCGGGGCCGGGCCGGCATCATTGATCGATGTGGAGCGGGTTCACCCGCGAATACCGTGGTGCCGGCAATGCACAATGCCTGGCAGAAACTGGCCCGCAGGACCGGCCCTTTCGCGGGTAAACCCGCTCCTACAACGGGCGGGGGTGGCCGGTAGCCCTGCGGGGGCCGGGCCGGTATCATCGATCGATGTAGGAGCGGGTTCACCCGCGAATACGGTGGTGCCGGCAATGCACAATGCCTGGCAGAAACTGGCCCGCAGGACCGGCCCTTTCGCGGGTAAACCCGCTCCTACAACGGGCGGGGGTGGCCGGTAGCCCTGCGGGGCCGGGCCGGTATCATCGATCGATGTAGGAGCGGGTTCACCCGCGAATACGGTGGTGCCGGCAATGCACAATGCCTGGCAGAAACTGGCCCGCAGGACCGGCCCTTTCGCGGGTAAACCCGCTCCTACAACGGGCTGGGGTGGCCGGTAGCCCTGCGGGGCCGGGCCGGCATCATCGATCGATGTAGGAGCGGGTTCACCCGCGAATACGGTGGCGCCGGCAATGCAAAATGCCAGGCAGAAATCGGTCCGCAGGCCCGGCCTTTTCGCGGGTGAACCCGCTCCTACAACGGGCGGGGATGGCCGGTAGCCCTGCGGCGCCGGGCCGGCATCATCGATCGATGTAGGAGCGGGTTCACCCGCGAATACGGTGGCGCCGGCAATGCACAATGCCTGGCAGAAATCGGTCCGCAGGCCCGGCCCTTTCGCGGGTGAACCCGCTCCTACAATGGGCGGGGATGGCCGGTAGTCCTGCGGGGCCGGGCCGGCATCATTGATCGATGTAGGAGCGGGTTCACCCGCGAATACGGTGGTGCCGGCAATGCACAATGCCTGGCAGAAATCGGTCCGCAGGCCCGGCCCTTTCGCGGGTGAACCCGCTCCTACAACGGGCAGGGGTGGCCGGTAGCCCTGCGGGGCCGGGCCGGCATCATTGATCGATGTAGGAGCGGGTTCACCCGCGAATACGGTGGTGCCGGCAATGCACAATGCCTGGCAGAAATCGGTCCGCAGGCCTGGCCCTTTCGCGGGTAAACCCGCTCCTACAACGGGCTGGGGTGGCCGGTAGCCCTGCGGGGCCGGGCCGGCATCATCGATTGATGTAGGAGCGGGTTCACCCGCGAATACGGTGGCGCCGGCAATGCACAATGCCTGGCAGAAATCGGTCCGCAGGCCCGGCCCTTTCGCGGGTGAACCCGCTCCTACAATGGGCGGGGATGGCCGGTAGTCCTGCGGGGCCGGGCCGGCATCATTGATCGATGTAGGAGCGGGTTCACCCGCGAATAAGGTGGCGCCGGCAATGCACAATGCCTGGCAGAAATCGGTCCGCAGGCCCGGCCCTTTCGCGGGTGAACCCGCTCCTACAATGGGCGGGGATGGCCGGTAGCCCTGCGGGGCCGGGCCGGCATCATCGATCGATGTAGGAGCGGGTTCACCCGCGAATACGGTGGTGCCGGCAATGCACAATGCCTGGCAGAAATCGGTCCGCAGGCCCGGCCCTTTCGCGGGTGAACCCGCTCCTACAACGGGCAGGGGTGGCCGGTAGCCCTGCGGGGCCGGGCCGGCATCATTGATCGATGTAGGAGCGGGTTCACCCGCGAATACGGTGGCGCTGGCAACGCACAATGCCTGGCAGAAACTGGCCCGCAGGCCTGGCCCTTTCGCGGGTAAACCCGCTCCTACAATGAATCGCGCAGGCTTCTCAAATTTTGAGAAAGACAGCTGCCCCTACAATGGCCTTACAACGGGTATTTCTGCAGGTTGGCCATCATCTGCTGCAGTGCCTGCAAGCTGTCCTGCGGGTGCACTGCCCCTTCGAAATCACCAATGTGCTCCCACTGCTGCGCGACCTGCTCGGGCGTGAAGCCTTCGCGCGGGTCGAAACCCACCCCCAGGCTACGCTCCCAGCGCACCTTGCCGATCCAGCCCCCGCCCACCTCGAACAGCTCGCCACTGCCCTGGCACTGCTCGCTGCCCAGGTACACCACCAAGGGGCTGACCAACTCCGGCTTGAGCCGTTCGAACACCTGCGGGGGAATCAGCCCTTCCGTCATGCGCGTACCGCCGGTTGGTGCAATGGCGTTGACCAGGATGCCGTGCTTGCGCCCTTCGATGGCCAAGGTACGGGTAAGCCCGTACAGGCCCAGCTTGGCCATGCCGTAATTGGCCTGGCCAAAATTACCGTAGATGCCAGAGGTGGATGCCGTGAATATCACCCGCCCCCAGTTCTGCTCACGCAGGTGTGGCCAGGCCGCGCGGGTAACTTTGTAGGCGCCTTCGACATGCACCTGGTAAACCTGCTCCCAGTCGCTGTCGTCCATCTTGTGGAAGGTCTTGTCACGCAGGATCCCGGCGTTGTTCACCACGACATCGACGCGGCCATAGCTGTCCAGGGCCTGCTCGACAATGCGGGCACCCTGGCTGACCGAGTCATGGTTGGCAACTGCACTGCCCCCGGCGGCGCGAATCTCCTGCACCACCCGATCAGCAGCGCTGGCGCTGGCGCCCTCCCCGTGGGTGGAACCGCCGAGGTCGTTGACCACCACCTTGGCCCCGCGGGCGGCGAACAGCAGCGCGTGGGCACGGCCCAGGCCGCCACCGGCGCCGGTAACGATCACCACACGATCTTGCAGAAGTACAGGCTCGCTCATGCCAAGGGCTCCAGGCAGGTTCAGGTCAGCCGAGTGTCTGCCGCCGGCGGCAAGCAGACAATCAAGCTCACGCAGGCTGAATGCCTGGTGATAACGCCGGGCCATGAGGCCCGCTCAGGACCACGCCACTTTCGCCTGGCAAAAGCTCAGCGGTTGCTCACGAAAGGCCAGGTAATGCCGCAGCACCTGCACCGGCGCCTCGGTGTGCGGGTAGTGGCCTATACCCTGCAGCTGCACGGTGTCTGGCTGTGGCACCAGTTGCCGGTAACGCTCAAGCATGTGCGCGCCGGACAATGGGTCGACCATGCCGTTGATCAGCCGCAGGGGCACACCTGGGCACTGCATGGCCGCAACCCAGCGCTCACGGTGCAGGCGGCGCTCCAGCAGGTAGCCCACCAGCTTATGCAGCACGCGCGTACCGCGGTTGGCGGCGATCAGGCTCCAGAAATCGTCCAGGGCACTCTCGCTCGGGTGGGTGCAGGGGCCATGGACCTGGGTCATGTTGCGCACCAGGTCGTCACGCCCGAAGGAGCGACCCACCAGCCAGCCGAAGCGGCTCAGCAGCAACTTCTGGATCAGCAGCAGGTGACAGCTTTCGGCGAACAGGCCACTGTTGAGAAATACGCAGCTGGCTACCTCGGCGCGCTGCTCATGGTGCCGCGCCAGCAACTCCTGAGCGACGCTGCCGCCATAGTCGTGAGCCAGCAGGTGCACCGGTTGGTCCACCTGCAAGTGGGCGAGCAGCGCCTGCTGCAGGTCGGCTTGCTCGATCAGGCTGTAGGCGTGGTCGACCGGTTTGGCCGAATCGCCAAAACCGAGCATGTCGCAGGCAATCACCCGAAAGCGCTGCGTCAAAGGCCCCCACAGGTAATGCCAGTCCCAACTGGCGGTGGGGAAGCCGTGTAAAAGAAGCAGGGGCTCTCCTTGCCCTGCGGTCCAGTAGCGGATGCTCTGGCCCCGGAATGTGAAGCTCTGTCCCCGGGTACGCCAGACGCACAATGGAATTTCGGCCAAAGGCATCAGAAGTAACCCGGTTAAGTGGTGTGGACTGGATAGGGCAAGGCTGCGGTCATTGCATGTCACCTCGGCACTTTCATGTGCTCTCTATGTCGAGGGTGAGTCTAGCCAGCCCTACCAGGGGTGGAACTTGCGTTGCCAGCCAGCTTGATGACTGAGCGAGTCAGTGGCACGAACGGTCAGAGCAACATGGCCAGCAGCGGTGCCGCGAACAGGTTCAGCAGCCCGGTCAGGACCATGACCAGGCCGGCCACCGAGCCTTCCTCGCGGCCCACTTCCTGGGCCCGGCTGACCCCGGCACCGTGCGCGCCCACGCCGAACAATGCCCCCCGGGCCAACGGCGTGCGCAGCGGCAACCAACGCAGCAGCACGCCACCGAACATGGCACCGAGCACCCCGGTGAACATCACGAACACTGCCGTCAGCTCGGGCACACCGCCCAGGTCATGGGCCAAGGGCATGGCGAAGGGCGTGGTGATGGAACGCGGCACCAGCGACAGGCTGGTCGCACTGTCCAGCGCCAGCAGGTGCGCCAACCCCCAGGAACTGGCGATGGAGGCACTGCTGCCCGCCAGCATGCCGACCAGCAACGCCGGCCAATGCCGGGCGAGCATGGCCCGCTGCTGCCAGATCGGCACGGCAAAGGCCACGGTCACCGGGCCGAGCACGCCCATCAGCCAGTGGGTATTGCGCGCGTACTCGGCATAGGCGGTGTGCAGCGGCACAGCCACCGCCAGCAGCAATACCGGCACCAGAATCAGCGGCGACAGCAGGTAGCGCTTGCTGCGCCGGTACAGCCAGCGGCTGCCCAGGTAAGCCAGCAACGTCAGCGCCAGCCAGAACAACGGCATGGGTTCAAGGCTCATGGCGCATGCTCCAGCGGCACACAAGTTCGACGGTCAGGGCCGTCACCACCATCACCATCAGCGTGCTCACGGCGATCACCAGCAGGATGCGCCAGCCCTCGTCCCGGATCAGCGCGCCGTAGTCCAGCAGGCTCATCAGTGCAGGAATGAAGAACAGCAGCATTTCGGCCATCAACCAACCGGCGCCCAGTTGCAGCATGGCTGGCTTCAGTGCCCCCACGGCGAACAACAGCAACAGCAGCGCCAGGCCCATGACCCCGCCGGGAATAGGCCAGCCCAGCCAAGTGGCCAGCTGGCCACCCAGTGCAAACAGGGCATACAGGGTCGCCAGCTCGGCAAGCAGGCGCAGCAGTTTTTTCAGTAACGCGGGTATCATGGCGGTGTTCCTCGACAGGCCCTCATTTTAAGTTTTGGCTGCCTAGGCCAGAAGCGAATTGTTAGACTGGCTACCATTCCATAATGGAATTGGCACATGGAATTCAAACAGCTGCGCAGCTTTATCGAAGTGGTGCACCGAGGCGGCTTTACCCAAGCCGCACAGACCCTGCACATCAGTCAGTCGGCCGTCAGCAAGCAAGTGGCGCAGCTAGAGCAAGATGTGGGCCAGCCGCTGCTGGAACGCCAGGCATCACACCTGCACCTGACCGCCGCCGGGCGCATCGTGCTTGAGCGCGGCGAGGCCCTGCTGCGCCAACGCCAGGCGCTGCTCAACGAATTGGACGATCTGAGCCAGATGGAGCGTGGCGAACTGCGCCTGGGCTTGCCGATGCTGGGCAGCGATGCGCTGTTCGCCGGTTTGTTCGCCGAATACCGGCGGCGCCACCCGAACATCGCCATCCAGTTGGTGGAGGGCGGCAGCCGCAGCATCGAGCAGGCCGTCAGAAGTGGCGAGCTGGAGCTCGGTGGCAGCCTTACGCCCAGCGACGACGGGTTCGAATACCAGCCGTTCTGCAATGAGCCGCTGGATGCCCTGCTACCGGCGGGGCATGCGTTGGCAGGCCTGGGCGGGGTGCACCTGAAGCAGTTGGCCGCAACGCCGTTCCTGCTCTACCAGCGCAGTTTCGTGCTCAATGACCGTTTGGTGAAAGCCTGCCAGCAGCAGGGCTTCACCCCGACGGAAGGCGGGCGCAGTGGCCAGGCGGATTTCCTGGCAGCGCTGGTCGCGGCAGGCCAGGGCGTGGTGCTGCTGCCCCGGGTGGTGGCAAAAGCCCTGGAACGCCCTGGTGTGGTGCGTATGCCCCTGCGCTCACCGGGAGACCTGCGCTGGGACATTGCCTTCATCTGGCGGCGTGGCGCGTATTTGTCGCGGGCCGCGCAAGCGTGGTTGGCGCTGCTGCGCGAATGGCCGGTACCCGGCAGCGAAGCATAAATCGGGGTCTGGCTGGCAGGTCTGCCCGGGCACTCCCTGCGGCAGGCCCATACTTGCTAAACCTGACCGTCAGCCTTTCAAGGCATCAGCCAACTTGGCCAGCCACGGCTCGGCATCCGTTTCAGGGGTCACCGTCTCGCTGGCATCCAGTTGAAGCATCGGCTGCACCTCGCGCACGCCCAGCTCGGCAAACAGCTCGCGCAGCTGTTCGCCACCCCCGCAGTAGGTATCGCCATAGCTGGAATCGCCCAGCGCAATCACTGCACCCGGCAGGCCACGGAAGGCCGCTGGCAGGCTGTCACGCAGGCTGCTGTACAAGGGCATGAGGTTGTCCGGCAGCTCACCCATACCGGTAGTCGATGTCACGGCCAGCAGGGCCTGCGGGGCAAAACCTTCAAGGTCCTGCAAAGTGGCACGTGCGGCGTGCCAGGCTTTGTAGCCGGCGGCGTTGAGCTTCGTTTCTGCATGACGGGCGACTTCTTCGGCGGTGCCATAGACCGATCCGGAAATAATGGCGACTTTCATCGGGTAGAGGATTCCGAAACTGAGTGAAAACGTAGGATACTAGCATTCAGCGCTGGCAAAAGGCCGCCTCTGCCAAAGCCGCCTGCTACAGCACGTCCGTTTTTACTGCCTGCCGTATGGCCTGAACATGATCAACGCAAAACTGCTGCAATCGATGGTCGACGCATCCCATGACGGGATCGTGGTTGCCGAACAGGAAGGCGACGACACCATCCTCATCTACGTCAACGCCGCGTTCGAACGCCTGACCGGCTACAGCCGGGACGAAATACTCTACCAGGATTGCCGCTTCCTGCAGGCTGACGACCGTGACCAGCTCGCGCGTGCGCGCATTCGCAAAGCCTTGGCCGAACGCCGCCCGTGCCGGGAAGTGATGCGCAACTACCGCAAGGATGGCACTGCCTTCTGGAACGAGCTGTCGATCACGGCGGTAAGGAACGACGCCGAGCGACGTACCTACTTCATCGGCATTCAGAAGGACGTCACCCGCCAGGTGGAAATGGAGCGAGAGCTGGCCGAACTGCGCGCTCGTCTGAAAGCCGACGAACGCACCTGAACCAAGCCCCCCGGTTACGGTCAACTACGTTGAAGAAATCGCCACCACCGAGTTCGATCATGCAAGCAGACGCCCTTCTTACCCAGGACGAGCTGGATTTCATTCAGAGCATGCAGCATTCGCCCAACCTGAACCTGGCCGACTCGATGTCGAGCCTGCAGGTCAATGGCGACCGCCGCATCCAGAGCTTGCTCACCCGCCTGGTGGCCAATGAACAAGTGACCTTGCAGGCGCAATTCAACAACCAGCAAATCAGCTTCCCGCTGCAACTGGTGGAAGACGAATTCCACGCTTTGCACCTGCAAGTCGGCTCCCCGGAAATCTACGAGGACGGCCCCATGCTGCGGCCATGGCGCCTGTCGCTGGAGCAGCCCAGCGCCCTGCTCGACGGCCGTGGCGCGCCTGGCGGGCTGTGGGTACGGGAAATTTCCTTCAAAGGCGTGCTGGTGGAGCTGCGTGGCCTGCCAAGCGCGCCGGCACGTTTCGACCTGCGCTTCGCCCCCGGCAACATCCAGCCGATCGAACTGCAGGGTGTGCTGGGCCGGCGTATTGGCCCGGACCTGGCAGCGTACGACCTTGGCCAAAGCCCAGCGGAAGAAATCGAACGCCTGCGCGACTACATCCTGCAGGCCCATTGCCGCGCCCACCCCGAACTGCACACTCAGGTGTCCAGCTGACCTGCCAGGCACTGGCGCAGACGCTGACGCATCACCCCGCCCTGTGCCCCCAGGCAAACCAGGGCGCCGCTGGCCTGGTCCGTTGCCTCTCCCGCCAGCAATAACGCGCAGCCCAGCACCGACGCCAGCCGCTTCAGATAGCGGCTGACCTCTGCAGTGAGCGGCTGGTGGGAAAACAGCACGAGGGCGTCTGGTTTCATGCGTTCGCAGACCAGCGCCAGCTCTTGCAGGGGCTGCCCACACACCAACGGCGTCACGCCAACCTCGTCACTGCCCAGCAGCAGGCTGGTGACCAGCAGTTCAAGCTCATGGCATTGCCCCGGCAAGGGCACCAGCAGCACGTTGTGGCGACGCGGCGCAACCGCCAGCTGCAAACGCGTGAACACCCGCCCGCGCAAAAACTGGTCAAAAAACAGCCACTCGCTGGTCTGGCCGTAGCCGCCATGGCGCACGGCCAAGTCGTGCCACACCGGCATGAAAACCTCAGCGAAAACCTGATCGAGCGTGCTGGCGGCAAACACCTCCTCATAAAGGCGGCCCAGCCCTGGCAGGTCAAAGCGTTGCACTGCCACGCGCACCTGCTGCTGCCAGCCTAGCGAGCTGTCCACTGCGCGCGCGGCCTGCCCGGCAAGCGCCTGGCTGCGGGCAAGGATGCTGCCCACCTTGCTGACCGCCACGCCGCGCTCCAGCCAGCCGAGGATACTGCGGATATCGTCGATGTCGCCCTGGGAATACAGGCGGTGGCCGCTGTCGGTGCGGATGGGCTGGATCAGACCGTAACGGCGCTCCCAGGCGCGCAGGGTTACCGCATTGACGCCAGTCAGGCGGGAGACTTCACGGATCGGAAACAGCACTTGCTGCTCGAAGCTCGCATCGCCCCCCGGCTTGCGTCCCAGTTCGCTCATCTGCACGGCATCCTGTGTGCTGGAATAGAGGGCCTAGTCTACTACGACAGCGCCGGGCACAGGTTGCGACCATTTGCCGGCTGACAGTTGCCACACAGCACAACTGCGCGATAATCCGCGCCCGATTCTTGCATGTTCGCCTGCGTCGCCCACCACCCCGGGCCACGCAGCCAAGGGGCCGGCTACCCGCCAGCCCCGTTGCCAGGAGATACACAATGTCTACCCCACCCGTTACCCTGATGGTGTCGCGCCGCGCCGCAGATGGCCGCTACCAGGACCTGTTGGCCTGGCTGCATGAGGGCGAACAGCTGGCCACTGACTTCCCCGGCTACCTGGGCTCGGGCATTCTCGCCCCACCCCACGATGGCGACGAATTCCAGATCATTTTCCGCTTCAGCGATGAGCCCACCCTGCATGCCTGGGAGCATTCCGCCTCGCGGAGGGCCTGGTTGCAGCGCGGCAATGGCCTGTTCGAGCGCCCCAAAGAGGCGCGCGTCAGTGGCATTGACGATTGGTTTGGCGCCAGTGCGGTGCAGAAACCGCCGCGCTGGAAACAGGCCGTGGCCATTTGGCTGGCGTTCTTCCCAGTGTCGTTGGCGTTCAACACGGCGTTCGGCCACTGGCTGGCCGCACTCGACCTGGTACCACGGGTACTGCTCAGCACCCTGGCCCTCACGCCACTGATGGTGTACCTGTTCATCCCGTTGTCCACCCGCCTGCTGGCCGGTTGGCTACAGCCCTCTTCGGCCACCGCGGGCGCCCTGCGCAGCCGCTGAGGCCAGGCCGTACAATGGGCAAACAGTTCGGGTATGCTGGGCGGCAACCACAGGACAGACAAGTTGACCGCCCCGAACATGAACAGCCCAATTCTCGTTACCGGAGCCAGCCAGCGCGTCGGGCTGGCCCTGGCCCTTGAACTGGCACAGGCCGGCCATACGGTGGTCAGTGCCAGCCGTACCGTACAGCCACAGGCGGCCCACCCGAACATCGTGCAGTTCCAGGCAGACCTGTGCCGGGCAGACGACCGCCAGGCGCTGATCGACTACCTGGTCGAGCATTACGACGGCCTGCGCGCCATCATCCATAACGCGTCGTTGTGGCTGGACGATGGCCTGGACAACCTCGAGACCATGTTCCGCCTGCATGTAGAGGCGCCCTACCACCTCAACCTGGCCTTGGGCGAAATGCTGGCCAAGCAGGACAAGGCCGACATCATTCACATCTGCGACGAAACGTCGTCGCGCGGCAGCAAGAGCCACATTGGCTATGCCGCCACCAAGGCTGCGCTGCAGAACATGGTGCTGTCGTTCGCTGAAAAATATGCGCCCAAGGTGCATGTGAACGGTATCCTTCCAGGGCTGCTGATCCTCAAGGAAGGGGGTGACGAAGCCTACCGCCAGCACACCTTGAAAAAGGCCCTGCTGGAGTTCGAACCCGGCGCCGGGCCACTGATCGAGACGGTCAAGTACCTGCTCGCCAGCCAGTACAGCACCGGCAGCCAGGTGGTCATCAATGGTGGCCGCCACCTGAAGAACCGCATGACGTGAGAGCCCACATGACCCCACAGCAACAGCTTGAACTCGAAGCCGCCGCGTTCCGGCGCCTGGTCGACCATTTGCAGAAACGCACCGACGTGCAGAACATCGACCTGATGAACCTGTCCGGCTTCTGCCGCAACTGCCTGTCCAAGTGGTACAAGGCTGCGGCTGACGAGCGTGAGCTCGACCTGAGCCTGGATGACGCCCGCGAAGCGGTGTACGGCATGCCTTATGCCCAGTGGAAAGCCCAATACCAGAAAGAAGCCAGCGCCGAGCAGCAAGCGGCGTTCGAAAAAGGAAAACCTCGTGACTGATCTAGATACCCTGCGCGCCAGCCTGGCCAGCGGCCAACATGCCTTTGCCGACACCCTGGCGTTCATTGCCGAGCACTACAGCTATCAGCCGCAGGCGTTCAACAATGGGGGTGTCGAGAATGCCGCCGGGCAGAACGAAGGTTCGTGCAAAACCTTGGGCCTGGCAGTGCTTGAAGGGCTGAGCGATCAGGAAGCGTTGCTGGCTTTCGGCGAGCACTACCGGGATGTGCTGGCCACGCCTGAGGGCAGTGACCATGGCAATATCCGGGCGCTGATCAAGCACGGCCTGGCCGGTGTGACGTTTGCTGCGCCGCCACTGTCGCGCAAGGCTTGAGATTGCCGGGGCTGCTTTGCAGCCCATCGCCGGCAAGCCAGCCCCGACACAGGCCTTGAAGGCACCGCTGTCGAAATGGGAGCTGGCGTGCCAGCGATGAGGCCAGCACGGTGTGAAATTACAGCTCGACGCAGTCGAACTTCACATCGGTGGCTACGTCTTCGTCGTAGTTGACGTCAGCGCGCTCAAAGCCGAACAGGTTGAGGAACTGCTTCTTGTAACCGGCGTAGTCGGTCAGCTGGAACAGGTTCTCGGTGGTCACCTGCGGCCACATGGCCTTGCAGGCATCCTGCACGTCGTCGCGCAGTTCCCAGTCGTCCAGGCGCAGGCGGGCCTTCTCGTCCACTTCGGCCGGGGCGCCATCGGCACGGTACATGCGGTCGCGGAACATGCGGTCCAGTTGGTCCTGGGTACCCTCGTGCACACCCTTTTCCTGCATGATCTTGAAGACCATCGACAGGTACAGCGGCATCACCGGAATGGCCGAGCTGGCCTGGGTCACCACCGACTTCAACACCGCCACGTTGGCGCCGCCCTTCACTTCAGCGGCCAGCTTCTTGTCCAGGCGCAGCGCGGTTTCATCCAGGTCCTGCTTGGCCTGGCCCAGGGCCCCGTGCCAGTAGATTGGCCAGGTGATCTCGGTGCCGATGTAGCTGAAGGCAACGGTACGGGCACCCTCGGCCAGTACGTCGGCGCCCGCCAGGGCGTCGATCCACAGTTGCCAGTCCTGGCCACCCATGACGGTAACGGTATCGGCGATTTCCTGCTCGGTGGCCGGCTCGATGCTGGCCTCGATGATGGTGTCCTTGTTGGTGTCGATGGCAGTCGACTTGTACGGCTGGCCGATCGGCTTGAGTGCCGAGCGGATCACTTCACCGGTCTGCGGCAGCTTGCGCACCGGCGAGGCCAGCGAGTAGATGACCAGGTCGACCTTGCCACCCATTTCGTTCTTGATCAGCTCAATGACCTTGGCGCGGGCTTCGTCGGAGAAGGCGTCACCGTTGATCGACTTGCTGTACAGGCCCTCGGCCTTGGCGAACTTGTCGAAAGCCGCAGCGTTATACCAGCCAGCGGTGCCGGCCTTGGTTTCGGTGCCTGGCTTTTCGAAGAATACGCCCAGGGTGTCAGCCTTGAAGCCGAACGCTGCAGTAATGCGTGCTGCCAGGCCATAGCCACTGGAAGCACCGATGACCAGGACCTTCTTCGGACCATCCTCGCGCACGCCCAGCTTGCGGGTGGCTTCGATCTGGTCACGGACGTTGAGCTCGCAGCCCTTCGGGTGAGTCGTGGTGCAGATGAAACCGCGAACCTTAGGATGAATGATGGCCAATGTCTGTACCTCGTCAGGTTTATGCTGGGGAAGCGCCACATGGGCGTTTCCTGTTGATCAGAGGGTGAGACTACCCCCGCAGGTTATCCGACACATATTACGGGGTGATCCGGACGATGCAAAACCGGGGTGGACCGCTGCGCGGCCATTCATTTGCTTTTCACATCAATCTCAAAGAAAAACAAACTTAACAAATGAGCCCAGGGCACCGATGCTTGAAGCCCTACGCCCACCGCACGGAGAACAACAACATGAACGACGTGGTCATCGTCGCCGCAACCCGTACCGCCATTGGCAGCTTCCAGGGTGCCCTGGCCAGCGTGCCTGCGGTCGACCTCGGCGCCGCCGTGATCAAGCGCCTGCTGGAGCAGACCGGGCTGGACCCGGCGCAGGTCGACGAAGTCATCCTCGGCCAGGTGCTGACCGCCGGCGCCGGGCAGAACCCGGCGCGCCAGGCCGCGATCAAGGCCGGCCTGCCCTTCAGCGTACCGGCGCTGACCCTGAACAAGGTATGCGGCTCGGGCCTGAAAGCCCTGCACCTGGCGGCCCAGGCCATCCGCTGCGGTGACGCCGAGGTGGTGATTGCCGGGGGCCAGGAGAACATGAGCCTGGCCCCCTATGTGATGCCCTCGGCCCGCACCGGCCAGCGCATGGGCCATGGCCAGCTGATCGACAGCATGATCACCGATGGACTGTGGGATGCCTTCAACGACTACCACATGGGCATCACTGCCGAAAATCTGGTGGACGAGTACGGCCTCAGCCGTGAACAGCAGGATGCCTTTGCCGCCGAGTCGCAACGCAAGGCACTCGCTGCCATCGAGGCCGGCCGCTTCGATGCGGAGATCACCCCTGTCGTGCTGCCGCAGAAGAAGGGCGAGCCGAAAGTGTTCGCCCGTGATGAGCAGCCGCGCCCGGACACCACTGCCGAGTCGCTGGGCAAGCTGCGCGCAGCGTTCAAGAAAGACGGTAGCGTCACCGCTGGCAATGCCTCCAGCCTGAACGACGGCGCTGCCGCCGTACTGCTGATGAGCGCCACCAAAGCCGAGGCCCTGGGCCTGCCGGTGCTGGCGAAGATCGCCGCTTATGCCAGTGCCGGGGTAGACCCGGCGATCATGGGCATCGGCCCGGTTGCGGCGACGCGGCGCTGCCTGGACAAGGCCGGCTGGCAGTTGAGCGAACTGGACCTGATCGAAGCCAACGAAGCCTTTGCTGCACAGGCACTGGCCGTGGGCAAGGCGCTGGAGTGGGATGCGGCACGGGTCAATGTAAACGGTGGGGCGATTGCCCTGGGCCACCCGATTGGAGCGTCCGGCTGCCGGGTGTTGGTGACCTTGTTGCACGAGATGATCAAGCGCGATGCCCACAAAGGCCTGGCGACCTTGTGCATTGGCGGTGGCCAAGGTGTTGCACTGGCTATCGAACGTTGAGCGGCGTTTGAGTTGAGCAGGCCCGGCCTGTTCGCGGGCTTGCCCGCTCCCACGGTAGCGCAGGTTTCAAAACATGCGCTGTACCTGTGGGAGCGGGCAAGCCCGCGAACAGGCCGGCACAAGCAGCAGATGATCAAGCCGCGACTCGGTACTGCTCCAGCGAGGCGGCCAGCGCAGCCACTTCGCGGCACTTCTGCACAGCCACCTCTAAGGTGCCATGCGCCAACGAACAGGCCGGCGCCAGCCACAGCCGCGCCCCCAGGCGCTCATGGGCGTCTTGCAACAGCCCCAGGGCATTGTCCAGTTCGCAAGGCGCGCCATCGCGGCCATCAACCAGCCCCAGCGACAGCACTTTGTAGGCCGGCAGGCGGTCAAGGATGGCCTGGTACTGTGCGGGCGCCTGCACCAGATCGATGTGCAGGCCATCGACTGGCAGGTTGGCGGCCAGGCCAAGGTTGCCATCCAGGCCACCGGCGTACGTGGCAATCAACTTCTTCAATGGTGCACGCTGCAGGATGTTGTAGACGCGCTCGAAGGCGTTTTTCCAGTCCTGTGGCAGGTCGTGGGCGAGGATCGGTTCGTCGATCTGGACCCATTCGGCGCCCAGCGCAGCCAAGCGGTTGAGGGCCTGATCATACAAGGGCAGCAAGCGATCGAGCAGTTCCAGCTTGTCGAAGTCGGCGTTGCGGGCCTGGCCCTGCCACAGGTAGGTCAACGGGCCAATCACGACAGGCTTGATGGCATGGCCCAGCGCGTTGGCATGCTCCACCTCTTCGAACAAGGGTTCCCAGTTGAGGGCAAACGGCTGGTCATCGGTGCCCGGCAGGTGGCCATATTGGCTGGTTTCGCCGACGGGCAGCAGTGCGATACCGGCGTCCTTCTGCACTTGCCAGTGGCGGGCCCGCAGTTCGCGGTCGCCGCCAATGTGTGGAAAGCCCAGGTTGTGTGCCAGTGCCATGTGTCGCCCCTCAGCATGCTCAAATTGATGAGGGGATTTTCCAGTGGATCGTGGGGTTGAGACAAACTCATAAAATTTGAGATGAACCCAAGAAATTCTCATGATCCTGAGGGCGCAGGGGCCGACCCATGTCTTGTTCAGAGCACCAGCCTGCGCATCCGGACATGACCTCCTGCCCCTTCTGCCGCACAATGCCACCCTGACCACACCAGGTGCCCGGCCTCATGAGCCTGCTGAAAACCGCGCTGCGTGAACACCATTTCGTCTGTGTCATGGAGTTTGTGCCCAAAGCCTCTGCAGAACGCTTCGCTGCGATGCAAGCGATCATGGACCGTGCGCAGCTGTGCGGCTGGCCAATGACCGTGGCCATCGGCGACCGCGTCGGCAGCCCGCTGGACATGTCGCCGCTGGACGCCCTGGCCTCGTTCGACCGCCCGGTGCCGGCCCTGCCGCATTTCTCCGGCAAGGACCGCGAACGCCACCACTTGCTCGCGCAATTGCAGCGCATGGAGGCGGCCGGCCTCGACCAGTTGCTGCTGCTGACCGGTGACCGTTTGCCTGGGCATGAACCCGGCCAGCGCCCGGTGCGCTACCTGGAGTCGGTGGCCGCGCTGCAGATTGCCCGCCAGGCCTGCCCGCACTGGTTGCTGGGCGCGGCGCTGAACCCATTCAAGTACCACGAGGAAGAAGGCGGCGCGCAGTACTTCAAGGCCGAGAAAAAACTGGCTGCGGGGGCCGACTTCCTCACCTTGCAACTGGGCTTCGACGCAGCCAAACACCAGGAAGCCATGCACTGGATGCGCCGCCAGGCCGCGCCCAAACCCATGCTGGCCTGCCTGATGAGCCTCACCCATGGCCGTGCAGCGATGCTCGACCACGTCGCCGGCGTGACCGTTACCCCCTCCATGCGCGAAATGCTCGAAGCAGAAATGGCGCAGTCCAAGGCTTTTGCCCAGGCGCGCAGCGTTGACCGCCTTGCCTTGCAGATCATCGGAACGAAGCTGATGGGTTACGCGGGCGTGCACCTGTCGGGCATTCATGACCTGAAGCAGCTGCTTGCCCTTGAAGCGCGACTGGCGTACTGGCAAACGCACGTCCACACCCTGGAGCAATGGGCGCCGGCCTGGCAAGCCAGTTGGCAAATGCCGGGGCTGCCGGCAGTCACCTTCCATCCCCCCCAGGCCAACTGGCGCCAGGGCGAATCAAGGGTCGATGCCTCGTTCAAGGAAAAAGCCCGCTACCACCTGATGCATGGCATGCATGGGCTGCTGTTCAGCCGCCGCAACAGCCTGAGCAAGGCGTTTGGCTGGGCGGTGCGCCAGCCACTGTGGACCACCCGCCTTGGCGCACAGGTGCTGCACACCCTGGAGCGCAGTGTTAAGCGCCCGTTGGTTGGCTGTGATACCTGCGGCCGCTGCCGCCTGGAAGACACCTTGTACACCTGCCCGGAAACCTGCCCCAAGGGCCTGGCCAATGGCCCCTGTGGGGGCACCGCGCTCAACCGCTGCGAGTTCGGCGACCGCGAGTGCATCCACAGCATCAAGTACCGCACGGCCAAGGCCGTGGGGCAAACCGCTGTGCTGAGGGAGCGGCTGATCCCCTGCATCGAGGAGCAAACGCGCCACCGCAGCTCGTGGCCGCAGTGGTTCGCGCCACCCTCGCCGCGCCGGGTCAGCCCTCAGCCAGCGCCTCGAACCCAGCCCGAATCGTAGCCTCGGGCAGGTCATCGGCAATGAAGACCATCACGCTTTCGCGGGTTTCGCCTTCGGCCCACTCGGCGTCCCAGTCGAAGCCATACAGCTTGAGCACACCCTGGAACACCAGCTTGCGGTCCTCGCCGGCAATGTTCAGCACGCCCTTGTAACGCAGCAGCTGTTTGCCATGGGTTTCCAGCAGGTCGTTCATGAAGCCGCTGAGGCGGTCGATATCCAGCGCGGCTTCGGTACGCAGCACCAGGGTGCCGATACGGTCGGGGGTGGCTGGCTTGAGCACCGGGCGCAGCGAGGGTTTCAGGTTTGCGCCCAGGTCGGGGTTGAGGTTGAAGCCGCGCACGTCCAGCAACTCTGCCAGGTCGATGCAACCGTGCTCGACCACACGGATCGCCGCCCGCCCGTTGATACGGGCCAGGCGTTCGCGTAGGGCCTGGACCGCAGCCGGCTCGACGAGGTCGGTCTTGCTCAGCAACAGGCGATCGGCAAAGCCGACCTGGGCCTGGGCGATGGTCTGGGTCAGATGCAACTCGGCATGCTTGGCATCGACCAGGGTGATGATGCCGTCGAGGATGTAGCGCTCGCGCAGTTCCTCGTCGATGAAGAAGGTTTGCGCCACCGGCGCCGGGTCGGCCAGGCCGGTGCATTCGATCACCAGGCGGTCGAAGGCGATTTCGCCGGCATCCAGGCGCTCGAGCAGCAGGTACAAGGCGCGGGTCAGGTCGCCGTGAATGCTGCAGCACACACAGCCGTTGGCCAGGGTCATCACCTGCACCGGCTGGTCGCCCAGCAACTGGCTGTCGATGCCGGCGTCGCTGAATTCGTTTTCGATCACCGCCAGCTTCAGGCCGTGCTCGGCCTTGAGCATGTGTTTGAGCAAGGTGGTCTTACCGGCGCCGAGGAAGCCGGTGAGGATGGTTACGGGAATGGGCGTCTGCACGCAGAACATCTCCTGTGCGGAAAAAACACTGGCCCCATCGCCGGCAAGCCAGCTCCCACAGGTACCGCGCAAACCTTGACGCCTGGGCAGTACCTGAAAGAGCGCCCCAAAGGCACCGCACAAACCTGGAGGTCTGTGAGTGCCTGTGGGAGCTGGCTTGCCAGCGATGAGGCCGGTACAGGTTAACGCTTGAGACTCAACAGCACTTGGGCCCGGACTTGCCGCCATAACGTGCTTCCTGACGTTCGCGGAAGAACTGCTCATACGTCATGACCGGCTTGTCCGGGTGTGTCTTGTGCATGTGCTCGACATAGTTGTCGTAGTCGGGCATGCCGACCATCAGGCGGGCGGCCTGCCCCAGGTACTTACCCAGTCGACCCAGGTCGTTGAACATGACAGCGGTCCTCTCAAGCGTCAGGCAGGGCCTGGAACGGGGTTTCCTTGTCGCTGCGCTCCTTGCGGCCAAGGGCGGCGTAGCCGACCTTGATGGCAAAGAACAGCACACTGAACACCACCAGCAGGAACAGAATGGTCAGCCCGGCGTTGGTGTAGGCGTTGAAGATCACGTGTTGCATCTGCCCGATGTCCTTGGCCGGGGCCAGAACCTGGCCGGCGTCCAGGGCGGTGCTGTATTTCTTGGCCAGGGCCAGGAAACCTACAGCCGGGTTCGGGTCGAACAGCTTGATCAGGCCCGCCGCCGTGGTGCAGATCAGCAGCCAGGCCGCCGGTAGCAGGGTGACCCAGATGTAGCGCTCGCGCTTCATCTTGATCAGGACCACGGTGCCCAGCATCAGGGCAATACCCGCCAGCATCTGGTTGGAGATACCGAACAGTGGCCACAGGGTGTTGATGCCGCCCAGCGGGTCGATCACGCCCTGGTACAGCAGGTAACCCCACAACGCTACACAACCACCGGTGGCCAACAGGTTGGCACCCCACGACTCGGTGCGTTTCAGGGCTGGCACGAAGCTGCCCAGCAGGTCTTGCAGCATGAAGCGCCCGGCACGGGTACCGGCGTCGACTGCAGTGAGGATGAACAGCGCCTCGAACAGGATCGCGAAGTGGTACCAGAACGCCATGGTGTTTTCACCCGGCAGCACCTGGTGCAGGATTTGCGCGATACCTACCGCCAGCGTGGGTGCACCCCCGGCACGGGCCAGGATGGTGTGCTCGCCAATGTCGCGGGCCACCGCCTCCAGTTGCTCGGGCGTTATCAGGAAGCCCCAGCTGCTCACGGTCTGCGCGACCGACGCCACGTCGGCGCCGACCACGGCTGCCGGGCTGTTCATGGCGAAGTACACGCCTGGTTCGATCACCGACGCAGCCACCATGGCCATGATGGCCACGAACGACTCCATCAGCATGCCGCCGTAGCCGATGTAGCGGGCGTTGGTTTCGTTATCCAGCAGCTTGGGCGTAGTGCCCGAGGAGATCAGCGCGTGGAAGCCAGACACCGCACCACAGGCAATGGTGATGAACAGGAACGGGAACAGGGTGCCCTTCCATACCGGGCCGGTGCCATCGGTGAACTGGGTCAGCGCCGGCATTTTCAGCTCGGGCATGGTCACCAGGATGCCGATGGCCAGGGCGATGATGGTACCGATCTTGAGGAAGGTCGACAGGTAGTCGCGCGGCGCCAGCACCAGCCACACCGGCAGCACCGCAGCCACGAAACCGTAACCGACCAGCATCCAGGTGATCTGCACACCGGTGAAGGTGAACGCCGGGCCCCATACCGGATCGGCCGCAATCTGGCCCCCCAGCCAGATCGAGGCCAACAGCAGCACCACGCCGATGATCGAGATTTCACCAATGTGGCCCGGGCGGATGTAGCGCATGTAAATGCCCATGAACATCGCGATCGGGATGGTCGCCATTACCGTGAACATGCCCCATGGGCTTTCGGCCAGGGCCTTGACCACGATCAGCGCCAGCACCGCCAGGATGATGATCATGATCAGGAAGCAGCCGAACAGGGCGATGGTGCCAGGAATGCGGCCCATTTCCTCGCGCACCATGTCGCCCAGCGAGCGGCCGTTGCGGCGGGTGGACAGGAACAGGACCATGAAGTCCTGCACTGCACCGGCCAGCACCACACCGGCAATGAGCCACAGCGTGCCGGGCAGGTAGCCCATTTGCGCGGCGAGCACCGGGCCCACCAGTGGGCCAGCGCCGGCGATGGCGGCGAAGTGATGGCCGAACAGAATGTGTTTGTTGGTCGGAACGTAGTCCAGGCCGTCGTTGTTGAGCACCGCCGGGGTGGCACGGCGCGGGTCGAGTTGCATCACTTTGGTGGCGATGAACAGGCTGTAGTAGCGATAGGCGACCAGGTAGATGGCCACTGCCGCGACCACGATCCACAAGGCATTGATCGCCTCACCGCGACGCAGGGCAACGACACCCAGCGCGCAGGCCCCTATGACTGCCAGCGCCAGCCACGGTATGTGGCGTAGCAGGCTATTATTGTTGTTCATGGTTAGCTTCCAGCTGTTGGATTGGAAAGACCGCCCACCGAGTCTAGGGCGAGTCAGGCGGCATTGCCACACTTGCTTTGGTCTAGAGCCTCTGCGGCCAGATTGCAGCACCTGATGCACAAACCCTTAATCACCCTGATCAGGATGCCACCCGAGGGCCTTACCCATGAGCGATCACGACGAACGTAGGCGTTTCCAGCGAATCTGCTTCGACGCCCCTACCGAACTTCACCAAGGCTCCCGATGCTGGTCGCCCAAGCTGCTGGACATTTCGCTCAAGGGGCTGCTGGTGGAACGCCCGCAGCAATGGGATGCCGACCTGAGCCAGAACTTCGACGCAATCATCACGCTGGACGAGCAAACGCAGGTGACCATGCAGGTCGAACTGCGCCACGAGGAACCGGCCCGGCTAGGTTTCATCTGCCTGTACATCGATGTCGAATCGATGACCCATCTGCACCGTCTTGTGGAATTGAACCTGGGTAACAGCACCAGAATGATGCGTGAGCTGCGCGAATTGATCGAAGAATGGAATCTCTTAGCTAGCTAAGGGCCTTCCCACTTTCTGTTTCCTGTCTACTCAGACAGCTTTAGGCCTGGGTAGCAGGACTTTGTACACACCCCTCTAGTACAGCTTTAGACAAGTTGGTACGGCTCATGCATTGGGTTTTAACACACCCTGATGCCGCACTTGTGCGCGCTCCGATCAAAATATTGTATACAATTCTTGTGGCAATCAATCACGGGAAGTGTCTACAGTAGCGCCACAACAATAAACAGAGAGCCTGCTCCATGACTACGTCCCCTAGCACGTCTCCCGCTCAACGCCCCGAGGACGAAAACCTCGGGCTGGGCGCCAACCTGGCCTATGGTCTGCAACACGTGTTGACCATGTACGGGGGGATCGTCGCGGTGCCCCTGATCCTGGGGCAAGCCGCTGGCCTGAACGGTGGCGAAATCGGCATGCTCATCGCCGCCTCGCTGTTTGCCGGTGGCCTGGCGACCCTGCTGCAGACGCTGGGGCTGCCGTTCTTCGGCTGCCAGCTACCGCTGGTGCAGGGCGTGTCGTTCGCCGGCGTGGCGACCATGGGCGCCATTCTCAGCAGCGAAGGTGGCGGTGGCTTGCCGGGGGTGCTCGGTGCGGTCATGGCGGCATCGCTGATCGGCTTTCTGATCACCCCGGTGTTCTCACGCATTACCAAGTTCTTCCCGCCCCTGGTGACCGGTATCGTCATCACCACCATCGGCCTGACCCTGATGCCGGTCGCCGCGCGCTGGGTAATGGGCGGCAACAGCGCTTCGCCCGAGTTCGGCAGCGTGGCCAATATCGGCCTGGCGGCGCTGACCTTTGCCATTGTGCTGCTGCTGAGCAAACTGGGTAGCGCGAGCATCTCGCGGCTGTCGATCCTGCTGGCCATGGTGGTCGGCACATTGATCGCCTGGGCGCTGGGCATGGCCGACTTCAGCAAGGTCACCGAAGGCCCGATGTTCGCCTTCCCCACGCCGTTCCATTTCGGCATGCCCGAGTTTCACATCGCCGCCATCCTGTCGATGTGCATCGTCATCATGGTGACCCTGGTGGAAACCTCGGCCGACATCCTTGCCGTGGGTGAGATCATCGACACCAAGGTCGACTCCAAGCGCCTGGGCAACGGCCTGCGTGCCGACATGGCGTCGAGCATTCTGGCGCCGATCTTCGGCTCGTTCACGCAAAGCGCGTTCGCCCAGAACGTCGGCCTGGTGGCCGTTACCGGCGTCAAGAGCCGTTATGTGGTGGCTACCGGTGGCCTGATCCTGGTGGTTCTCGGCCTGCTGCCGATCATGGGCCGGGTCATTGCCGCTGTCCCTACCCCGGTACTGGGCGGTGCAGGGATCGTGCTGTTCGGCACCGTGGCAGCCAGTGGTATCCGCACTTTGTCCAAGGTCAGCTACAAGAACAACGTGAACCTGATCATCGTCGCGGCATCGCTGGGCTTCGGCATGATCCCGATCGCCGCGCCGACCTTCTACCACCAATTCCCGAACTGGTTCGAGACCATTTTCCACTCGGGCATCAGCTCGGCGGCGATCATGGCCATCCTGCTGAACCTGATCTTCAACCACTTCACCACCGGCAACTCGGAAAACCAGTCGGTGTTCGCTGCGGCCTACGAGCGCACCATCCAGTATTCGGACATTTCTGCACTGCGCGATGGCGACTACTTCAAGGATGGCAAGTTGTTCGATGCCGAGGGTAACGAGGTGCCGATGCTGGAGCTGGATGAGCATGGCAACGAAAAGGTCAAACGCCCTGCGGCGGTGGCCGAGCATTGAGGGTTGCCTGAGCGGTGAGGTGGGGGGGCCGATGCGCATCATCGGCCCCCTTTTTCGTTTGCCTGGGCTGACACTATCGCCGGCAAGCCAGCGCCCACAGGGCTCGCATCAGGGCTCACAGCTGCTTGCCACAAGATGGGCAGAACCTGTGGGAGCTGGCTTGCCGGCGATAGGGCCAGAACAGGCTACGAATTATTCGAACAATGCATCCAGGGCCTGCTCCAGCCGGGTCACGGCAATGACCTGCAGCCCCGCTGGCGGCTCCTTCGGTGCATTGCCCTTGGGCACGATCGCCCGCTTGAAGCCGTGCTTGGCCGCTTCCTTCAAGCGCTCCTGCCCGCTTGGCACCGGGCGTACCTCGCCCGACAAGCCGATCTCGCCGAACACCAGCAGGCCATGGGCCAGTGGGCGATTGCGCAGGCTGGACATCACCGCCGCCAGCAGCGCCAGGTCCGAAGCGGTTTCCAGCACCTTGACCCCGCCCACCACATTGAGGAACACGTCCTGGTCGTGGGTGGGTATACCGCCGTGGCGGTGCAGTACCGCCAGCAGCATGGCCAGGCGGTTCTGGTCCAGGCCCAGGGTTACCCGGCGCGGGTTGGCCAGGTGGCTGTCGTCCACCAGCGCCTGCACCTCGACCAGCATGGGCCGGGTGCCTTCCCAGGTGGCCATCACCACGCTGCCCGGCACTTCCTCCTGGGTACGGTTGAGGAAGATCGCCGACGGGTTGGAGACCTCTTTCAAGCCGCGGTCGGTCATGCCGAACACGCCCAGCTCGTTGACGGCGCCGAAGCGGTTCTTCACCGCCCGCAGCAAGCGCAGGCGGCCGTCGGACTCGCCCTCGAAATACAACACGGTATCGACCATGTGCTCCAGCACCCGCGGGCCGGCCAGCGAGCCCTCCTTGGTGACATGCCCGACCAGGAAGATGGCCGTGCCGCTCTGCTTGGCATAACGCACCAGCAACGCCGTGCTTTCACGCACCTGGGCAACGCCACCAGGGGCTGACTGCAACTGCTCGGTGAAGATGGTCTGGATGGAGTCGATCACCATTACCCGCGGTTTTTCGACACGTGCCGTGGCAATGATCGTCTCGATGCAGGTTTCGGTCATGACCTTGAGCTTGTCCTGGGGCAGGCCCAGCCGGCGCGAGCGCATGGCCACCTGTTGCTGCGATTCCTCGCCAGTGACATACAGTGCCGGCATGCCCACGGCGATGTTGCACAGGGTCTGCAACAGGATGGTCGACTTGCCGATGCCAGGGTCGCCACCAATCAGCACCACCGAGCCGTCTACCAGGCCGCCACCCAACACACGGTCCAGCTCGGTGCTGCTGGTGGTGAAACGGGGGATCTCCTCGACGCTGACTTCTGCCAGGGTCTTGATCTGTGCCTGCTGCCCGGTCCAACCGGCGCGGCCACTGCTGGGCGCAGCGGCACCGCCGCTTTCGATCATGGTTTCGACCAGGGTGTTCCAGGCCCCGCACTCACCACACTGGCCGGCCCATTTGGGGAAGGTCGCGCCGCACTCGGTGCAGCCATACATGCGCTTGGCCTTGGCCATGGGTTGGGGTCTCCTGGAAAAATCGCCATGATAGCCGAGCCGCACGTGCCTCGAGCGCTTCGGGATGCGACAAAACTATTCGTTCTAACCGCAGTCAGTTGCCCTGAACACAACGCATGAAGCGTTCAAGTGGCTTACACTGCGTTTACCTCACCTTTTGTTACAAGGATCTAAACATGGGCATGCTCAATGAGTTCAAGGCCTTCGCGGTCAAAGGCAACGTCGTCGACATGGCGGTTGGTATCATCATCGGCGCAGCCTTCGGCAAGATCGTCTCGTCCTTCGTCGGCGACGTGATCATGCCTCCGCTGGGCCTGTTGATTGGTGGTGTGGATTTCAGCGATCTGGCCATTACCCTGAAAGCCGCTCAAGGTGACGTACCGGCGGTGGTGCTGGCCTATGGCAAGTTCATCCAGACCGTGATCGACTTCCTGATCGTGGCCTTCGCCATTTTCATGGGTGTGAAAGCCATCAACCGGCTCAAGCGTGAAGAGGCCGTGGCACCGACTGCCCCGCCAGTGCCTACCCCCCAGGAAACCCTGCTGACCGAGATTCGCGATTTGCTCAAGACGCAGAACCAGAACCGCCTGCCTTGAGGTTGCCGGGCAGTCCAAGTTGGATGTAGGAGCGGGTTTACCCGCGAATGCGGTGGCGGCTGCAGTAGTGAACGGCCAGGAAATCTTGGTCAACGGGCCGGGCCTCTTCGCGGGTGAACCCGCTCCTACAACGGGCCGTGACGATCCGCTGATGGGGGCACAACACCAGCAGCGCCGGTGCCCAGGCCCGGCGCCTTACCAGTAATTCTCGACCGCCACCTGGCCGGGGCGCTTGCTCAGGCTCAACTGCAGGTCGCGTGCCTTGAGCACCTTGCGTGTCTCGTCGATCATCTCCGGGTTGCCGCACAGCATCACCCGCGAATGCTCGGGGGACAGTTCCAGCCCCGCCGCCCTCTCCAACTCACCGCTCTCGATCAGCGTGGTAATGCGCTGGTTCAGCGCACCAGGGTGCTGCTCGCGGGTGACCACCGGAATGAACTGCAACTTGCCAGCAAACTCGGCCAGATAATCGCGCTGTTCCAGCCCGGCAATTTCATCCACATAAGCCAGCTCTCTGGCCTCGCGTACCGAATACACCAGCTTGATGCTGTCGAACCGCTCCCAGGCCTCGAAGTCCTGCAGGATCGACATGAACGGCGCAATGCCGGTACCGGTAGCCAGCAGCCACAGGTCGCGGCCGCCGACGAAGCGGTCGAGGGTGAGGAAGCCAAACGCCTGGCGGTCTATCAGCAAGGTATCGCCTGCCCCCAGGCGGCTCAGCTCACTGGTGAACTCGCCGCCCGGCACCACGATGGAGAAGAAATCCAGGTGCTCGTCATGGGGCGCACTGACCATGGAATAGGCGCGCCATACCACGCTGCCATCGGCCTTGGTCACGCCCAGCCGGGCGAACTGGCCGGAACGGAATCGGAACCCGGCATCGCGCGTAACCCGCAGGCTGAAGAGGTTCGGCGTCAGCGGCTGAACATCGAGCAGGGTCTGGCGGGTGAACTTTTCGGCGCTAGCGGTCATATCGGGCTCCAGGGTTGGCGTGTGCACAGTGTCGCCTAAAGTGCTCGGGATAAAAACCACCGCTTTGTAGGGCCTCACGCCGGGTGCCGGTATGAAAGTCGCAGAGAATGCGGTTGGCTATAGCGAAAAATCCCAACACAACGGTAGGTCTTTTCCTACACTAGTCCTGATTCTCAAAAGGATTGGATCCCGCGCCCCAAGGAGTGTTTCAGATGCTTCACTGGAAACCTGAACATCTTGATGCGTTCGTCAGCGAGCGCAGCCCAAAGAAGCTGTTCAACATCGCAGTGCATCTGGCGCAGGACCTGGCCATGGAGTACCTGGGGCTGAACCTGCGCATTCAGATCGCGACGCAGACGCCCAGGCTCTACCTGTACAGCAACTATCCCGATGAATGGATCAGTCGCTATCAGCGCGACGACTTCTACAAGCAGGACTGCGCCGCCCACCTCAGCCACCAGTCGACCCTGCCGGTGCTGTGGACTGACGAGCTCTATCATGAGGCCCCGCACTTTCGCGAAGCAGCCTGCCAACATGGCCTGCGTCACGGTTGGACGCAGTCGCTGCACGACCTGCAACACAACGAAAGCCAGATCAGCGTGGCCCGCCCGGCGGGCAGCATCGACATCACCGAACTCTACGAGAAGGCCGGCAGTGTGCAGTGGCTGTGCCACACGCTGCATGCCGTGCTCGGCGAACACCACCTGAACGCGTTATGCCCGCCACAACCGAAGATGAGCGCGCGTGAGCTGGAAGTGCTGAAATGGTCCGCCGCTGGCAAGACCGCTGCCGACGTTGCCTGCATTCTGTCGTTGTCGCAAAGCACGGTGAATTTCCATATCCGCAGCGTGATCACCAAGACCAATGCCGCCAACAAGGCTGGCGCCATCGCCATTGCCGCGTTGCGCGGCTGGATCTGACCTTCAGACCTGCGACCCGGGGCAAAGCCCTGTAGAATCGCCTGGCAAAGCCCGGGGCGAACCGCAACGGGCAGTTTCATACCCGAGCCAGACGCCATGCCCCTGTTGACCACCCCTTACGCCGAACTCGACCTGATCCGCCAGCCCGAACAGGCCAACGACCCTTTGCAGGCTTTCGATGCCGCCGACGAATACCTGCTCGCGCAGTTGCACGCGCAGGCACCTGACGCCAACTGCCGGGTGCTGGTGCTCAACGACAGCTTCGGGGCCGTGGCCGCCAGCCTGGCTGGCAAGGTGCAGGTGACCAGCAGCGGCGACTCCCACCTGGCCCACATGGCCCTGGAAAAGAACCTGGCGCGCAATGGCCTGCCGTTCGACAGCGTGCCGTTCGTGCCAGCCAGCGAGCACTGGCAGGGCCCGTTCGACCGGGTGCTGCTGCGCGTGCCTAAAACCCTGGCCCTGCTCGAAGAGCAACTGATTCGCCTGCAGGGGCAGCTGGCACCCGCTGCGCAGGTGATTGCCGGGGCAATGGTCAAGCACTTGCCACGCGCGGCCGGTGACCTGTTGGAGAAATACATCGGCCCGGTGCAGGCTTCGCTGGCGCAAAAGAAGGCCCGCCTGCTCACCGCGACGCTGGCAGAGCGGCCCCTGGCCCGCTCGCCCTACCCTAGCCGTTACCGCCTGGACACGCCGGCGCTGGAATTGCTCAACCATGCCAACGTGTTCTGCCGTGAGGGCCTGGATATCGGCACACGGGCGTTCCTGCCGCACCTGCCACGCAATCTCGGCCGCGCGCGGGTAGCAGACCTGGGCTGTGGCAACGGGGTGCTGGCCATTGCCAGTGCCCTGGCCAACCCGGATGCCGAGTACAGCTTGGTCGACGAGTCGTACATGGCGGTGCAATCGGCACGGGAGAACTGGCGCGCCGCCTTGGGTGAGCGGCCGGCCACCTTCGAAGCAGCCGACGGTTTGGCCGGGGTCGAGAAACAGTCGCTGGATGTGGTGCTCTGCAACCCGCCGTTCCACCAGCAACAGGTGGTTGGCGATTTTCTTGCCTGGCGCATGTTCCAGCAGGCACGCGAAGCGTTGGTGGTGGGCGGGGCCCTGTACATCGTGGGCAACCGCCACCTGGGCTATCACAGCAAGCTGGCGCGGTTGTTCCGTGGGGTCGAGCAGGTAGCGGCTACGCCCAAGTTTGTAATCCTCAAAGCGCGCAAGTAAGCCTGTACCGGCCCTATCGCCGGCAAGCCGGCTCCCACAGGTACTGCACAAGGCGCGATGCAGATGCGACCCTGTGGGAGCTGGCTTGCCGGCGATAGGGCCAAAGCAGGCTTACCTCAATGGGTGGTCAGGCCCGCAGCCCCCATGAACAAGCGCATCACCCAGGCCGCCACACCCAGTGCGGCCACGCTCAACGCCCAGATCAGCACCAGCCAACCCAGCCGCTGCCACAGCGGTTTCTTCTCTTCCAGGCCATGCTTGCCAGCCATCATGCGGGCCTCCTAGTGATAGCCGTCGTCATGGGTCACCTTGCCGCGGAACACGTAGTAGCTCCAGAAGGTATACCCGAGGATGAACGGCAGGATGAACAGGGTGCCAACCAGCATGAAGCCCTGGCTTTGTGCTGGCGCTGCGGCATCCCAGATCGAGATCGACGGCGGGATGATGTTCGGCCACAGGCTGATGCCCAAGCCGCTGTAGCCAAGGAATATCAGCACCAGCGTGAGCAGGAACGGCGTGTAGTGCGCGTTGCGGGCCACGGCCTTGAGCAAGCCATAGAACGTTACCAGCACCAGCAACGGCACCGGCATGAACCACAGCAGGTTAGGCATGCTGAACCAGCGGTCGGCGATCTGCGGGTAGGCAATCGGCGTCCACAGGCTGACGATACCAATCACCACCAGTAGCACCAGCGCCAAGGGCCGGGCGATTTCGTGCATTTTCTGCTGCAGCGGCCCTTCGGTTTTCATGATCAACCAGGTGCAACCCAGCAGCGTGTATGCCACGATCAGCCCCACCCCGCAGAACAGGCTGAACGGGGTCAACCAGTCGAGGGTGCCCCCGGCAAAATGCCGATCGACCACCTTGAACCCTTCCAGGAACGCGCCCAGCGCCACACCCTGGAAGAAGGTGGCGATCAGCGAACCCCAGATGAATGCCTTGTCCCAGATGTGCCGCTTGCGGGCGGTGGCCTTGAAGCGGAATTCAAAGGCCACCCCCCGGAAGATCAAGCCGATCAGCATCAGGATCAACGGCAAGTACAACGCTTCCAGCACCACCGAGTAGGCCATCGGGAAGGCCCCGAACAGCCCGGCCCCCCCGAGCACCAGCCAGGTTTCGTTGCCGTCCCACACCGGGGCGACGGTGTTCATCATCACATCACGGTCATGCTCGCCCTTCACGAACGGGAAAAGCATGCCGATGCCCAGGTCGAAACCATCCATCACTACGTACATCATCACGCCGAAGATGATGATCACCGCCCAGATCAGCGGAAGGTCGATACCCATGGCTCAGTTCCCCTTGTTCAGGCTGGCGGTGTTGGCCTCGTGGCCATCATCGGCGGCGGACAGCGGCCGCGCCGGGGTGCGTTTGGTGCCGGGGCCACCTGGGTTGATTTCATCACCCTCACCGGTCTGCGGGCCCTTGCGCACCAGGCGCAGCATGTAGCCAAGGCCGGTGCCGAACAGGGCGAAATACACCACCACGAACGCCACCAGGGTAAAGCCAAGCTGCGCATAGCTGTGGTTGGACACCCCGTCTGCGGTGCGCAGCAAGCCGTACACCACCCAGGGCTGACGGCCAATTTCAGTGGTGAACCAGCCGGCCAGCAGCGCCACCAGGCCGGAGGGCCCCATCCACACTGCCATGTGCAGGAACGGCCGCGAGGTGTACAGCGTGCCCCGCTTGCGTAGCCAGAGGCTCCACAGGCCAACGAAGATCATCAGCAAGCCCAGGCCGACCATGATGCGGAACGACCAGAACACAATGGTCGAGTTGGGCCGGTCTTCTGGCGGGAAGTCCTTCATCGCCGGCACCTGCTTGTCCAGGCTGTGGGTCAGGATCAGGCTGCCAAGCGCCGGGATCTCAAGCTTGAAGCGGGTGGTTTCGGCCTGCATGTCAGGAATGCCGAAAAGGATCAGCGGCGTCGGCTCACCGGGCACGTTCTCCCAGTGGCCTTCGATCGCGGCGATCTTCACCGGTTGGTGCTTGAGCGTGTTGAGGCCGTGGAAGTCGCCGATCACCGCCTGGATCGGGGCGACGATCAGTGCCATCCACATGGCCATCGACAGCATCTTGCGCACCGCCGGGTTGTCCCGCCCGCGCAGCAGGTGCCAGGCGGCCGAGGCGCCGACGAAGAACGCGGTGGACACGAACGCGGCCGTGGCCATGTGCATCAGGCGGTACGGGAACGAGGGGTTGAACACCACGGCCAGCCAGTCTACCGGCACTACCCGGCCATCGATGATCTCGTGGCCTTGCGGGGTTTGCATCCAGCTGTTGGAGGCCAGGATCCAGAACGTGGACACCAGCGTACCCAGTGCCACCATCAGCGTGGAGAAGAAGTGCAGCCCTCTGCCCACACGATTCCAGCCGAACAGCATGACCCCGAGGAAACCGGCCTCGAGGAAGAAGGCGGTGAGCACCTCGTAGGTGAGCAGTGGGCCGGTAACCGCGCCGGCGAAGTCGGAGAAGCGGCTCCAGTTGGTACCGAACTGGTAAGCCATGACCAACCCCGAGACCACCCCCATGCCGAAGTTCACTGCGAAGATCTTCGACCAGAAATGGTAGAGGTCGCGGTAGACCTGGTTGTGGGTGCGCAACCACAGGCCTTCGAGCACCGCCAGGTAGCTGGCCAGGCCAATGGTAATGGCCGGGAACAGGATGTGGAACGACACGGTAAAGGCGAACTGCATTCGGGCGAGCTCTAAGGCTTCTATTCCGAACATGGTGCTTCCTCTTCAGATAATCCGGCGTACGGGCTCGTGGCACCGTCGCCCACTGCCCCCACTGGGTCGAGTACGGCGCGTTGGAATTGTTCTGTTCGATCGCAGGGATTCCGGCCCATCGGGCCCATTCGTTAGTTCTGGAACGATTGATCCAGATCAACGACTGCTAGGAAGCATAGTCCTGAATGCACGGTTGGGCCGTGCGGTGGATTGCCGCGTGACCGGTTGCCCCACCGGCTTTCATGACGCGTGAAAAAGTGCCCACCCGGGCAAACAGTAACTGTTTGTTACAAACAGATGATACGCTGCGCCCCCCTCCACTGCGCCGAGGCTCCAGGGTTCCGATGTCCGATTCCGCACCGCAGTTGTTGCGCCAGCACCGCCCGTTTCTGGCCTTCTGGCTGGCCCGTGTATTCACCGCCAGTGGCTTCCAGATGCTCACCGTGGCCATTGGCTGGCACCTCTACCAATTGACCGGCAATGTTCTGGACCTGGGCCTGGTAGGCCTGGTCGAATTCGCCCCTCGGGTGCTGTTCATGCTGCACACCGGGCATGTCGCCGACCGCTATGACAGGCGCAAGGTCGCAGCGCTGTGCCAGAGCCTGCAGGGGCTGATTGCCCTGGCGCTGGCCGTGGGCAGCGCCACCGACAACGTTACCCGGGAACTGATTTTTGCCCTGGCCTTCCTGCTGGGCGCCACGCGCTCGTTCGAAATGCCAGCCACCCAGGCGCTGCTACCCAACGTGGTACCGCCAGGGCTGTTCCCACGGGCGGTGGCCGCTTCGGCCTCGGCCACCCAGTCGGCGACCATCGTCGCCCCGGCGGTGGGCGGTTTTCTGTACGCCTTTGGCAGCATCTGGGTGTATGGCCCGACGGTGGCCCTGTACGCCATCGCCTGCATCCTGACCCTGAGCCTGCAGGCACGCGGCCAGGTTACCCAGCGTGGGCGTGCGAGCATCGAGTCGCTGCTGGCAGGGATCCGCTTCATTCGTAGCCGCCCGGACATTCTTGGGGCCATTTCGCTGGACCTGTTCGCTGTGCTGCTGGGCGGTGCCACGGCGCTGCTGCCGGTGTTCGCCAAGGACATACTGCTCACTGGCCCACTGGGCCTGGGCCTGTTGCGCTCGGCGCCAGCGGTGGGGGCGTTGCTGATGTCGCTGTGGCTCGCGCGTTTTCCATTCGAGCGCAATGTCGGGCGGACCATGTTCACCGCAGTGGGTATTTTTGGCGTGGCCACCATTGCCTTCGGCCTGTCCACCTCGTTCTGGTTTTCGCTGGCGGTGCTGGTGGTACTGGGCGCGGCAGACATGATCAGCATGGTCATCCGCAGTTCGTTCGTGCAACTGGAAACCCCCGATGAGATGCGCGGGCGGGTGAGCGCGGTGAACGGGCTGTTCATTGGTGCCTCAAATCAGCTCGGCGAGTTCGAGTCGGGGGTGACGGCGCACTGGTTTGGCACAGTGCCGGCAGTGGTGATGGGTGGGGTGGGCACGTTGCTGGTGACCGGGGTATGGATAAAACTGTTCCCTACACTGGCCAAGCGGGATCGGTTGCACAGCGGTTGATGGGTTGCCGGCCACAGGGCCAATACAGGCTACAGCGAACCCATTCCCCAACGGCCATAGGCCACCGCCGAGCATGCTGGTATGATGCGCGGCTTTTTTCCGCCCCACACAAAACCACGGCAAGCGGTACGGTCTGTGCTTTGCTGTTGGGGTCGATATATTCGTGGCGCCGGGCGCCTTGGGAGCGGGAATGCTGGAAAGGCTGTTTCAACTAAAAGCACACAACACCAACGTGCGCACCGAGATTCTTGCGGGCGTCACCACCTTCCTGGCCATGGCCTACATCCTGTTCGTCAACCCGAGCATCCTCGGCGAGACCGGCATGGACAAGGGGGCGATCTTTGTCGCCACCTGCCTGGCAGCCGCCATCGGCTCCACCACCATGGGCCTGATCGCCAACTACCCGATCGCCCTGGCCCCGGGCATGGGCCTGAACGCGTTCTTCACCTATACCGTGGTGCTGCACATGGGCCACACCTGGCAGGTGGCATTGGGTGCAGTTTTCCTGTCGGCAGTGATGTTCTTCCTGCTGTCGATCTTCCGTATCCGTGAATGGATCGTGAACAGCATCCCACTGCCGCTGCGCTCAGCGATTGCTGCCGGTATCGGCCTGTTCCTGGCGCTGATCGCCCTGCATAATGCCGGCATCGTCGTCGATAACCCGGCAACCCTGGTGGGCTTGGGTGACCTCAAGCAACCGGCCCCGATTCTCGCCACGCTGGGCTTCTTCCTGATTGTCGGCCTGGAAGCACTGAAAGTGCGCGGCGCCGTGCTGATCGGCATCCTGGCGGTGACCGTCGCGGCGATCGTGATGGGCGTGACGCCGTTCGGCGGCATCGTCTCCATGCCGCCATCGCTGGCCCCGACCTTCCTGCAGCTGGATATCGCCGGCGCGCTGGATGTGGGCCTGGTAAGCGTGATCTTCGCCTTCCTGTTCGTCGATCTGTTCGACAACTCCGGCACCCTGATTGGCGTGGCCAAGCGCGCCGGGCTGATGGGCAAGGACGGCCACATGCCGAAAATGGGCCGTGCGCTGATCGCTGACAGCACCGCGGCCATGGCCGGTTCGCTGCTGGGCACCTCGACCACCACCAGCTACATCGAATCCGCTGCCGGCGTCAGCGCCGGTGGCCGTACCGGCCTGACGGCCATCGTGGTCGCCGTACTGTTCCTGCTGGCGCTGTTCTTCGCACCGTTGGCCGGCAGCGTGCCGGCCTTCGCCACGGCCCCGGCGCTGTTGTTCGTTGCGGTGCTGATGGCCTCGGGCCTGGCGGAGATAAACTGGGACGACGTTACCGAAGCCGCACCGGTGGTGGTGACTGCCCTGGCCATGCCGCTGACCTACTCGATTGCCAACGGTATTGCCTTCGGCTTCATCGCCTGGACTGCAGTCAAGCTGATTTCCGGCCGCTACCGCGACCTGAACCCGGCGCTGGTGATCCTTTCCATCCTGTTCGTCATCAAGCTGGGCTGGTTCAACGCATGAGTGCTGCTTTCGACCCCTCCTCCTACGCCACCCAGCTGGACGCCAAGGTCGCCCGGCTGCGCGAGCTGCTGGCACCGTTCGGCGCACCAGAGCCGGCTGTTTTCGACTCGCCACGCGAGCACTACCGCCTGCGCGCCGAGTTTCGCCTGTGGCGCGAGGATGGCCAGCGCCACTACGCCATGTTCGCCCCGGGCGAGAAGCACAAGGCGATCCTGATCGACGACTTCCCGATTGCCAGCCTGCGCATCAACGAACTGATGCCGCGCCTGAAGGCAGCCTGGCAGGCCAGCGAAGCGCTGGGCAACCGCCTGTTCCAAGTGGAGTTCCTTACCACCCTGGCTGGCGACGCCATGATTACCCTGTGCTACCACCGCCCGCTGGATGAGGCCTGGGAAGTGGCTGCACGGCAGCTGTCCGAGGCGCTGGGCGTGAGCGTGATTGGCCGCTCCAAAGGCAAGCGCCTGGTGATCGGCCGCGACTACGCGGTGGAAAAACTCGACGTGGCTGGCCGTGTGTTCAGCTACCGCCAGCCAGAAGGCGCGTTCACCCAGCCTAACGGTGCCGTGAACCAGAAGATGCTGAGCTGGGCGTTCGAGGCAATGGGCGAGCGTGAGGACGACCTGCTGGAGCTGTATTGCGGCAACGGCAATTTCACCCTGCCACTGGCCACCCGCGTGCGCCAGGTGCTGGCCACCGAGATCAGCAAGACGTCGGTCAATGCCGCGTTGAGCAACCTCGACGAAAACGCTGTGGATAACGTGCGGCTGGTGCGCTTGTCGGCTGAAGAGCTGACCCAGGCGCTGAACGAGGTGCGGCCGTTCCGCCGGCTGGAAGGCATTGACCTGAAAGCCTATGACTTCGGTACGGTGTTCGTCGACCCGCCGCGTGCGGGTATGGACCCGGATACCTGCGAGTTGACCCGGCGTTTCGAGCGGATCCTGTACATCTCGTGCAACCCGGAAACGCTGGCGCAGAACATCGCTCAGCTGCAAGATACCCACCGTATCGAACGCTGCGCGCTGTTCGATCAATTCCCGTACACGCACCATATGGAAAGCGGCGTGCTGCTGGTCCGGCGCTGATCTGCGCTGCACTGGGGCCTGGCTGGCCCCAGCGCAGCTTGCCAGGAGAGTGATGCCGATGGACCAGTTCAGTGCCATGCAGTCTTTCCGCCGGGTGGTCGATCTCGGCAGTTTCAGCGCCGCTGCCAGTCAGGCGGGGGTCTCGCATACCGTCCTGTCACGCCAGGTAAAGCAGCTTGAACGCCACCTCGGCGCGCAATTGCTCACCAGAACCACGCGCCGGTTGCACCTCACCGAAGCCGGCGCATTGTTCTATCGCCATTGCGTGCAGATTCTCGAACAGATGCAGGCGATGAGCCTGGAATTGTCGGAGCATCAGCAACAGCCCACTGGCACCTTGCGCCTGGGCGTGGCCACAGCCTTTGGTGAATTGGAGCTGGGTCGCTGGCTACCGGATTTCGTCGAGCGCCATCCCCTGTTGCAGATCGAGCTGCACTGCAGCGACCGCTTCGTCGACCTTCTCGAGGCGGAAATTGATGTCTGCTTGCGGGTCACCGACCAGTTACCGAACTCCAGCCTGGTGGCGCGCCGGCTGACGGGCAGCGAGGTGTTGCTGGTAGCAGCCCCGGGTTATCTGCAGCGACACGGCACACCGGCTACGCCCGACGAACTCACTGGCCACCCCCTGCTCGGCTATAGCCAGCTACCGCACCCACAGCGCCTGCAACTGACCAACACCCAAGGCGAACAGCGCGACATACTCATGCCCCGACGCCTGAGTGCGAATTCGCCGATGGCCCTGCGCGCTGCCGCCATAGGCGCCCTCGGCATCGCCAGCTTCGACCGCTTCATCGTCCACGATGCCCTGCTGAACGGTCGGCTGGTACCGGTGCTGGAAGGCTGGAAACTGCCAGCACGCACGCTTTACGCGGTTTATCCACAGAACCGCTACCTGCCGCCAAAGGTGCGAGCATTGCTGGATTACGTACAGGCGTACTATTCACAAGCGAGGTGGGAATATTGATTTGTGCGCGATTGACACAAGTCATGGCTGGTTCTGCCCGTATTTGTGCCCTGAACGGTGAGTTAGCCTTTTGTTGATCATCACTCAACAAAGGTATTCCAGTATGAAAGCAGTGCAGGCATTCATCGCAGCGTTGGCACTCGGCACCTTGGCAGTTGGCGCCAACGGGGCACAACCACTCGTTTCAGTCACCGACCACACGGCCTTGAACTGGCAGGACGTGCCCAATACCAATGGCGCTGTCAGCTTCGCCAACGTTGAAGGCGATATCTTCGGCAAGGGGCCCTACTCGGCCTATGTGAAATTCAGCAAAGGCACCGACAACGGCCTGCACCAGCACAGCCAGGCACTGCCGACGGTCGTGCTGAAGGGGACCTTCTATGCGGTGATCGACGGCAAGCGCATCGAGTATCCGGCAGGCGCCTATTACAATCTGCCGGCCGGGTTGATACATGAAAGTGGCTGCACGGCGGCTGCCGATTGCCTGCTGTTTCAACATCAGGCCGGTGCGTTCGACCTCAAACCCGTTGCAGGCTGAGGCATCGGGGCCGCTTGGCGGCCCCGACGTCTACATCAAAAGTCGAAGAACACCGTCTCGCCTTCCCCCTGAATACGGATATCAAAGCGATACGCCGTTTTCCCGTCCACTTCGCAACGCTTGGCAATCAGCGTCTCGCGGCGCTGCGGCTGCTCGATCAGGTTGAGCACCGGGCACTTGGCATTGAGCGGCGCTTCATCATCGAAATACAGGCGCGTGTGCAGGTGGATGTTGATGCCACGGGCAAACAGGCTGATGTTGATGTGCGGCGCCATCGGTACGCCAGCGGCATTGTTCACCACGCCGGGCTTGACCGTGTACAGCGTCCACTCACCGGCGTCGAAGGTGGTGGCGGTGCGGCCGAAGCTGTTGAACGCGTTTTCCAGGTTGTAGGCATCCTGGTACTCGCCGTTGGCATCGGCTTGCCACACTTCCAGGAACGAGTCGCGCACCAGGTGGCCGTTGCCGTCGTAGACATGGCCGATCAGCTGAATGTGCTCACCCGGGGCGTCGGGCTTGGCCAGGCGGTTCCAGATTTCCTGGTCACGGGTAGGGTTGCCGGCCGCTTCCAGGGCCAGGCCGATGTGCACGTAGGGGCCGGCGGTCTGCGAAGGGGTTTCCGGCAGCAGTTCGATTGGCATGGCGGGGTCCTCAGCAGTTTTCGAAGTGGGTCTTGCGCTGGCCGCGCAGCACGATGTCGAAGCGGTAGGCCAGGCAGTCCATCGGGTTGGCGTTGCTCATGTCGAGCTTGGCAATCAACTGCTGCACGGCTTGCGGGTTGGCGATCGACTTGACGATCGGGCACATCGGGATCAGCGGGTCGCCTTCGAAGTACAGCTGGGTGATCAGCTTGGTGGCGATCGACGGGCCGCTGATGGCGAAGTGGATGTGCGCCGGGCGCCAGTCGTTCGGGCCGTTGCGCCACGGGTACGGGCCCGGCTTGATGGTGCGGAAGCTGTAGTAGCCGTCACGGTCGGTCAGGCAGCGGCCGACACCGCCGAAGTTGGGGTCCAGCGGTGCCAGGTAGCGGTCGTTCTTGTGGCGGTAGCGGCCACCGGCGTTGGCTTGCCACATTTCCACCAGGGTATTGGGCACAGGCTTGCCGTACTGGTCCACAACGCGGCCGGCAACGATGATGCGCTCACCGATCGGCAGGCCACCGTTGTTGAAATTCAGCAGCAGGTCATGGTCATGGGCACCAAAGCCCAGGTGGGAAAAATCCGGGCCGGTGGTTTCGCTGATCGACTGCGGAATGCTGACCAGCGCCTGGCGCGGCGAGCGGGCAACGGAGGTCTTGTAGTCGGGGGTGAGGGCTTTGGGGTGCCAGTTGCGATCACGGATCACGAAGCGGCTGTTGTCCTGGGCGGGCATGCCGGTTTCCTCTCTTGGAATTATGGAGATGCACAGGCGGGCTTATTGAACCCTTCGCGGGCAAGCCCGCTCCTACATACAGTTTCCGGCATGTCGCGCGCGGTGAATATTGAAATGAGACACCTCAAACATATCCATTTGGTTATGCATGAGCACCTGGACCTGACACCAACCGCGGTCGTGAACTAATCTTTTACTTCTTGTTTCACGCTCGGGAGAGCACTCATGGAATGGCGAAAAGGCCGACGCAGCGACAACGTGGTCGATGCCCGGGGCGAAGGTGGCGGTGGGGGCGGCATGCGCTTTGGCGGCGGCAAGGGCCTGGGCCTGGGGGCGATCCTGCTGATCGTCGGCATCGGCTGGTTGACCGGGCAGGACCCGCTGCAGATCCTCGGCCAGTTGGCCGGCCAGGTGGAGCAGCAGCAGACCCAGACCGCGCCAAGCGGTGCTGGCGCCAAGGCGCCACCGGCCAACGACGAACAGGCCCAGTTCGTGGCCTCGATCCTGGGCGATACCGAGGACACCTGGAAGGCATTGTTCGCCGAAGCAGGCAAACAGTACCGCGACCCCAAGCTGGTGCTGTTCAGTGGCCAGGTCAATTCGGCCTGCGGCGCTGCCTCTGCGGCCGTGGGGCCGTTCTATTGCCCGGCCGACCAGCGCGTGTACCTGGACATGTCGTTCTTCCGCGAAATGGAAACCCGTTTCGCCGCGGCCGGCGACTTTGCCCAGGCCTACGTCATCGCCCACGAAATTGGCCACCACGTGCAGACCTTGCTGGGGGTTTCGGCCAAGGTCGACGCCGCCCGCCGCAGTGGCCAGCGCATGGAGGGCGACAATGGGTTGCTGGTACGCCAGGAACTGCAGGCGGACTGCCTGGCGGGTGTCTGGGCCTACCAGGCACAGAAGCGCCTGAACTGGCTGGAGCCGGGCGATGTAGAGGAGGCGCTGAACGCCGCCAACGCCATTGGCGATGACCGCCTGCAACAGCAAGGGCGCGGCCGTGTGGTGCCGGACTCCTTTACCCATGGCACCTCGGCCCAGCGCGTACGCTGGTTCAAGACCGGGTTTGCCGAAGGTGAAGTGGACCGCTGCGACACCTTCAGTGCCCGTAGCCTCTGACACCTCGCCAACAGGCTGATGCGTCACCGCTGGAACCCTGGGGCCGCTTCGCGGCCCTTTCCGACCGGTCCGGCGCACCGGCAAGGCCGCGCCTACAAAAACCCGCACGCTGTTTTTGCTGAAAAAGCGTTTCAGCTTCCCGCAGCATTGCCGATAACCCCTGCATGAATCAGCGGGCATCCAGAACAATAACGCCTGGCGATCGAACATCAAAAGAGCGAAAACTATTTCTGGAGTGCGTGCATGAACAGCTGGTTTGCCAACATCAGCGTCAACCTCAAACTCGGCCTGGGCTTCGGCCTGGTGCTTGTCCTCACCGGCCTGCTGGCCCTGACTGGCTGGACCAGCCTGGGCAGCCTGATCGACCGTAGCAACTGGATGAGCGACATCGGCCAGTTGAACAAAGACCTGACCGACCTGCGCGTGGCCCGCCTGCAGTACATGATCGCCAATGGCGACGATGCCGCGGCCGCCAACACCCAGGCCAAGCTGAACGCCTTCAGCAAGCAGCAGGCCTACCTGGCCAGTACCTTCAAAAGCCCCGAGAACGTCAAGCTGCTGGGGGAGCTGGGGGAAACCATCAGCGCCTACAAGCTGTCGCTGAACAAGATGCGCCAAGGCTACGACGCCACGCGCGCAGCGCGTAGCACCATGGACAGCTCGGCCGCCGGCGCCGACCAGGCCATGGACCTGCTCAGCCAGGAAGTCATGGCCCGCCCGGAAGCCGACAGCGTGCGCCTGGCCCAGTACCAACTGATCAGCCAGGCGCGCCAGCAGTTGCTGCAGGTGCGCATCGACGTGCGCGGCTACATTGCCGACAACAGTGCCAGCAACGAGCAGGCCGCCCTGCGCCAGCTGGATGCGGCACTGGCCAATGTCGACAACCTCAAAGGCCAGATGCCGGGTGAAAGCACACGCCTGCAGCAACTGGAAAGCGCGGTACGGGCCTACCGTGATGCCGTACGCCAGTTCCGCGATGCGGTCGCCAGCATCACCACCGCGCGTGCGGAAATGACCGTACAGGGTGCCGATATCGTCAAGCGCAGCGATGCGCTGTACCAGATCCAGCTGCAGCGTCGCGACGTCGAAAGCAGCCAGGCACGCAGCCTGCAGGCCATCGCCACGCTGCTGGCGTTGCTGGTCGGCGTGCTGGGCGCGGTGTTGATCACCCGGCAGATCACCCGCCCGTTGCGCGAAACGCTGCTGGCGGTGGAAAAGATCGCCAGTGGCGACCTGACCCAGCAACTGCGCGTCACCCGCCGCGACGAATTGGGCGTGCTGCAGCAAGGCATCGCGCGCATGGGTACCACCTTGCGCGAGCTGATCAGCGGCATCCGCGACGGCGTGACCCAGATCGCCAGCGCTGCCGAAGAACTTTCGGCAGTGACCGAACAGACCAGCGCCGGGGCCAATAGCCAGAAGGTCGAAACCGACCAGGTGGCCACCGCCATGCACGAAATGGCCGCCACCGTGCAAGAAGTGGCGCGCAATGCCGAACAGGCTTCGCACGCCGCCACCGGTGCCGACGAACAAGCCCGCGCCGGCGACCGTGTGGTCGGTGAAGCGATCGGCCAGATCGAGCGCCTGGCCCAGGACATGCACCGCTCCACTGAAGCCATGAGCCTGCTGCAACAGGAAAGCCAGAAAATCGGCAGCGTGATGGACGTGATCAAGTCGGTGGCAGAACAGACCAACCTGCTGGCGCTGAACGCGGCGATCGAGGCGGCGCGGGCGGGTGAAGCCGGGCGCGGCTTCGCCGTAGTGGCCGATGAAGTCCGCGGCCTGGCGCAGCGTACGCAAAAGTCCACCGAAGAAATCGAAGAGCTGATTGCTGGCCTGCAGCAGGGTACCCAGCAAGTGGCCAGCGCCATGCAAGGCAGCCGCACCCTGACCGACAGCAGCGTGGAACTGGCGCGCAAGGCCGGGGCCTCGCTGGAGAGCATTACCAGCACGGTGTCGGGCATTCAGTCGATGAACCAGCAGATTGCCGCGGCCGCAGAGCAGCAGAGTGCGGTGGCCGAGGAGATCAGCCGCAGCATCCTCAATGTGCGCGATGTGTCTGAGCAGACGGCGGCGGCCAGCAATGAAACGGCAGCGTCCAGCGTCGAACTGGCGCGCCTGGGTGGGCAGTTGCAGACGCTGGTCAGCCAGTTCCGCGTCTGACTGCAAGCCCTGGGGCCGCTGAGCGGCCCAGCGCCGGCAAGCCAGGCTGCCACAGCAACGGTGCAGGATCAGAAACAGCGCCGTACCTGTGGGAGCTGACTTGCCGGCGATCTGGCCAACACAGGCGACAGCCTATTTGACGATCATGCCCACCCCACGCCCCCGTGGATCAGAGGCCGTCTCCAGCTTTGCCCCTTCCACCCGGATCGCCTGGATATCACCCATCTCCCAGCCCTGGGCTTCCAGCACATATCCCATCTTCTTCAGGCCGTCAGCCACAGGCCCGGTCAACGGTGCATAGCTGTCGAAGTAGATGGTGTCCTTGGGCAGCAACTGATGGTGCACACGCTGGGCCGCCACCGCTTTGTCCAATGGCATGCCGTAGTCATACAGGTTGTTCATCACCTGGAAGATCGAGGTAAAGATCCGCGAACCACCCGGGGTGCCGATCACCAGCTCGACCTTGCCGTCACGGGTCATCAGGCTGGGGCTCATCGACGACAGCATGCGCTTGCCCGGCTCGATCGCGTTGGCATCACCGCCGACTACGCCAAAGGCATTGGCCGCCCCCGGCTTGGCGCTGAAATCGTCCATCTCGTCGTTCAGCAGGAAACCCGCCCCTTTCACCACCACGCCGCTGCCGTAGTCGAGGTTGAGGGTGTAGGTGTTGCTGACCGCGTTGCCGTGCTTGTCGACGATGGAAAAGTGCGTGGTCTGGTGCGGTTCCAGCCCGGGCTTGACCTTGTCAGTGTCGGAAATGGCTTTCGGGTTGACCTGCGCAGCGCGCTTGGCCAGGTAGTCCTTGGCCACCAGTTTATCCACCGGCACTTGGGTAAAGGCCGGGTCACCGAGATAGTCGGCGCGGTCGGCGAACACGCGTTTCTCGATCTCGGCCAGCAGGTGGATGTACTGCGCGGAGTTGTGCGCCACCCCCTTGAAGTCCGCCGCGCGGTCTTCCTTGATGCCCAGCAACTGAGCCAGGGCTACACCGCCGGAGCTGGGTGGTGGCGCGGTATACACCACGTTGCCACGCCAGCTGACGGCCATCGGCTCACGCCATACGGCCTTGTAATCCTGCAGGTCTTGCTTGGTGATCAGGCCCTTGTCGGCCTGCATCTGCGCCACCAGCAAATCGGCAGTCTTGCCCTGGTAGAACTCGCTGACGCCTTTATCGGCGATACGCTCCAGGGTCTGGGCCAGTTCGGGCTGCCTGAACAGCTCGCCAACCTTCATGTTGCCGAAGTAATCGTTGAAGTTGGTCGCAGTCTTGAACATGCCCTGTGCATCGTTGCGGTACTGGTACTGCTTTTCCGCGACCTTGAAGCCATTTTTCGCATAGCCGATGGCCGGGGTCAGCAGCTCGCTCCAGGGCAGCTTGCCAAACTTGCGATGCGCCTCCCACAAGCCCATCACCGTGCCGGGTACGCCAGCGGCGCGCACCCCGACCAGGCTGAGGTTCTCGATGACCTCGCCCTTGTCGTCCAGGTACATGTTGCGCGTGGCGGCCTTGGGCGCCACTTCGCGGTAGTCGAGGAAATACGGCTTGCCGTCGACGAACAGGGTCATGAAACCGCCGCCGCCGATATTGCCGGCCTCGGGGTAGGTCACCGCCAGGGTGAAGGCCGTGGCCACGGCGGCATCGACTGCGTTGCCGCCCTTTTTCAGGATATCGGCGGCGACCTGTGCACCATATTGATCGGGGGCAGCCACTGCACCGCCTTCCAGATCCGCAGCGTAAACCGAGGAACAGCTCAGGATCGCGGCTGCGAGAGCCAGGTACTGAAACGGGACAATACGCATGACACTTCCTTGGTGTTGTTTTTGTCGAGCAGTCAGTAAGGCCGATGCGCCTGGACTGTGCAATCAACCGCAGGGCGTTTCGCCGCCCGTGGGAAGGCTTTGTCGCGTTCAGGCAAATCAGCAGGCGTACATGGCCAGCTTGCGCTGGATGAAATCCAGAAAGCACTGAATACGCAGGGCCAGCTGCGTGTTGCGGTAGTACACCGCGTGAATCGGTTGCCGGTAACCGTTGTTGGCTTCACCCAACAGCACCTGCAAGCGCCCGCTGCGAATGTCTTCGTGGGTCATGAAATGCGACAGGCTGACGATGCCCTCCCCGGCCAGCGCCAGCTGGCGCAGGGTCTCGCCGCTGGAAGCGAGCAACGCGGGGCGGATGCCGAAGCGGTCACCCTGGGCATGGCGCAGCGGCCACTGGTTGAGCGAGTCGGGCTGGCTGAAGCCAAGCAGGCAGTGGTTGACCAGGTCCTCGACACGCTGGGGCGTCCCATGCTGCGCCAGGTAGGCGGGGCTTGCCAGCACCTGCACCGGGCTACAGCCAAGGCTGCGTGCATGCAGGCTGGAGTCGGCCAGTTCACCGATGCGAATCGCCACATCGGTGCTGTGCTCCAGCAGGTCGATGATCAGGTCGTCGGTATTCAGCTCCAGCTCTATGCCCGGGTACTGGCGGCGGAACTCGCCGATCCACGGCACGATGGCATGCAGCATGAAAGGGGCGGCAGCGTTGATGCGCAGGCGCCCGGTAGGGGTCTGGCGGTTCATCGACAGGCGCTCTTCCATGTCGTCCATCTGCTGCAGGATCAACCGCGCGCGGTCGAGGAAAAAACGCCCTTCTTCGGTGAGGTCCATACGCCGGGTGGTGCGATTGACCAGAGTGGTGCCCAGCTTGCCCTCCAGGCGCGACAACGTGCGGCTGACGGCGGACGGGGTCTGGCCCATCTGCTCGGCAGCGGCGGAGATCGAGCCGCAGTCGATGACGGCGACGAATACCTGGAGTTCTTCGGATCGGGTTTTCACATTCGGGCCTGTGATAGGTCTGTGCAAGGATCAGATAATCGCATGTCCAGGCCAAGTGCGGCTGCTCCCACCTCACCCGTGGGAGCAGGCCAGCCCGCGAAGAGGCCAGTACAGGCAACCCATCACGCTGCCTTGCCGAACACCTTGTCCAGATGGGCTTCATAAGCTGCCAGCGCCGCCGGCACATCCGGGCGCTTCATCACATCCGTTGCCAGGAAAGTCGGCAGGCCGGCCATGCCAAGGAACTGGTTGGCCTTGTGGAATGGGAAGTACACCGCATCCACGCCTTTGCCTTCGAAGAAATCGCTCGGGTCATCGAAGGCCTGCTGCGGCGCGTTCCAGGTCAGCGACAGCATGTACTGCTTGCCGTGCACCAGGCCACCGCTGCCGTACTTCTGCGTGTGATCCGAGCGGGTGCGGCCATCGTTGGCGTAGAGGCTGCCATGGCCTGCGGTGAACACTTCATCGATGTACTTCTTCACCGTCCACGGCGCGCCCATCCACCAGCCCGGCATCTGGTAGATGATCACATCGGCCCAGAGAAACTTCTCGACCTCGGCCTGCACGTCGTAGCCACCGTCGATGAAGGTCTGCTGTACATCGAAACCGGCGCGGTCCAGGTGGGCGATGGCCGCTTCGTGCAAGGTCGTGTTGAGGCGGCCATCAGAGTGAGCGAACTGTTTACCACCATTGAGCAGAAGAATCTTTTTCATGCTGGCCTCCCCGGCCGAGTCAAAATTTGATGTCGGCAGGTTAGAGGTTCGCTGGGGCGGGATACAGAAGTCACCGGGCAAAATACAATTGACCAGAAGTCACGAATCAACATCACATTATTGCCGTAGAATCGGTTCACCACCCCTCACCGAGTAGCGCCCCATGACTGAGCAGATCGCCTTCATTCTCAAAGCCAAGACCCGCCCGGAAATGGCCGATGCGTTCGAAAACCTTTTCCGCCCTTATGTCGAGCCAAGCCGCCAGGAGTCAGGTTGCATCGAGTACCACATGCTGCGCGACCAGCAGGACCCGAGCCTGTTCGTGTTTTTCGAAGTGTGGGCCGACCAGGCCGCGCTGGATGTGCATTCGGCCCTGCCGCACATGGCCGCCTTCTTCGAAAAACGCATGGACTACCTTGAGCGCGATTTCGATATCCAGCAGGTCGACATGCTCAGCGCATCCAGCGCTAACCGTTGATCAGCAAGTGGCCGCCCAGTGCGGCCAGGCCGATGAAGAAACAACGCTTGAACAGCAACGCGCTGATGCGCTGACGCAACCACTGCCCGGCCAGCATGCCGAGCAAGGCTGGCGCCAGCATCAGCAGTGAAGCACCCAAGGCCTGGCCACCGAGGGCATCCTGCCCGGCCAGGCCAACAGCCAGTGCCAGGGTCGAAACCGTGAACGACAGGCCCAGCGCCTGGATCATCTGCTCGCGGCTCAGGCCCAGGCTCTGCAAGTAGGGCACCGCAGGTATCACGAATACCCCGGTTGCCGCCGTGATTACCCCCGTCACCAGCCCGCACGCAGGCCCCAGCCAACGCTCGTGCGCCGCTGCCAAGCGCAAGCCCGGCCCAACCAGCCCGTACACCGCGTACGCCAGCAAGGCCGCACCCAACGCATGCGCGGCCCATGGCCCGCTGTCGATGCCCAGCCAGGCACTGCCCAGCAAGGTGCCAATGAAGATCAGCGCCAGCATCGGGCCCAGCCGCGCCAGCAACGCTCGCAGGTGCCCGCCGCTGGCCAACTGCCAAAGGTTGGTAAGGGTCGACGGCACGATCAGCAGTGCTGCAGCCTGCGCCGGAGGCATAGCCAGGCCCAGCAGGCCCATCGCGATGGTGGGCAGCCCCAGGCCGATCACGCCTTTCACTGCGCCGGCCAGCAGGAACGTCAGCACCACCAGCAGCGACAGAGCGGGGCCCATGTTGTGGTAGAAAGCGAGCAAGGTATTCATGGGCCGATAATGGCCCGTGGCGGGCAGGCTGAAAATCTGCCATACCCTTAGCCAGACTCTTGCGCAGACAGAGGCACATGCATTTTGACCTGATCGACCTCAAGCTCTTCCAGCACACCCTGGAGTGCGGCAACATCACCGCCGGTGCCAGCCGCAGCCATCTGTCGCTGCCGGCAGCCAGTGCGCGCATCCGGGCCATGGAAGCGTCGCTGGGCATCCCTTTACTGCAGCGTAACCGCCGCGGTGTTCAGCCGACCCCGGCCGGCCAGGCGCTGTTGCAGCATGCCCGCCTGATTGCCCAGCAGGTCGAACGCCTGCAGTTCGACCTGGGCCAGTACGCGCAGGGGCAGCACGGCCAAGTGCGCCTGCTGTGCAATACCGCAGCACTTACGGAGTACCTGCCCGAACTTGTGGCCGGTTACCTGGCTGAAAACCCCGGCGTCAGCGTGGACATACAGGAACTGCCGAGCCTGCGCATCGTGCAGGCGATTACGCAAGGCATGGCAGACCTTGGCATTGTTTCATCAGCCGCGCCTTTCGGGCACCTGCAAACCCGGCCGTTTCGTGACGACCCACTGGTGCTGGTAACGCCGCCTGGCCATCCGCTGGCCAGCGAGGTTGCCCCCAGCTTCATCGACAGCCTGGCGCATGGTCATGTCGGGCTTGGAGCAGGCAGTGCATTGGCGTTGTACCTGGAGGAACAGGCATTGCGGGAAGGGCGGCGCATGCAGGTGAGAGTGCGGGCCGAAGGGTTTGATGGCGTGATCCGCATGGTTGCAGGCGGGGCTGGGGTCGGGGTGGTGCCACTGGCGGCGGTGAAGCGTTGGCAAGGGCTGTTGCCGCTGCACTGGGTAGCCCTGGCGGAACCCTGGGCCAACCGCCGGTTGCTGGTGTGCGCGCGGGACTTTGCGGCGTTGCCAGGGTATGCGTCGGGGTTGGTTGACCGGCTGGTGGGAGCAACTGTCTTGCTCAATTACTAAAAGCTGGCGCGGTCCCTGTAGGAGCGGGCGCGCCCGCGAACACCGGCGCAGCCGGTGCCATGCACTGCGTTGGATTCTTCGCGGGTAAACCCGCTCCCACAGTGCCCAGCATCAGTGCTATGCACGACAGCGCAGCCTGAAGGGCTGGGAGACTTGCCAGTTGACGCTATACCTGTGGGAGCGGGTTTACCCGCGAAGAAGGCTCACACACAATGGCGCCATGACGCCCCACTAAAAAGGACTGTCCAGTGGCCTCGATCTACCAGCTCAAACCACGCTTCCAGGCTTTGTTGCGCCCGGCCGTGCAACGCCTTTACGACCGAGGCGTCACCGCCAACCAGGTCACAGTCACCGCTGCCGTGGTATCGCTCCTGGTGGGCCTGCTGCTGGCCGCCCTGCCGCACATCACCTGGCTGTTCATCCTGGTACCGATCTGGATGCTGCTGCGCATGGCGCTGAATGCCGTCGACGGCATGCTGGCCCGGGAGTTCGGCCAGCAATCAACCCTCGGTGCTTATCTCAACGAACTCTGTGACGTGATTGCCGATGCAGCGCTGTACCTGCCCTTCGCCTTGTTGGCCGGGGTGTCGCCTGCGCTGGTGGTGCTGGTGGTGCTGTGCGCCACCTTCAGCGAGTACGCCGGTGTCATGGGCCCGCTGGCAGGCGCCGCGCGGCGCTACGACGGGCCTATGGGCAAGAGCGACAGGGCCTTCGCCTTCGGCGTGCTGGGCACCGGCGTCGCCTTTGGCCTGCTCGATGGCGCCTGGATCAACGGCCTGTTGCTGGTCATCCTCGCGCTCTCGCTCTATACCCTCTACAACCGGGTTCGCCAGGGCCTGGCCGAAACCCGCTGAGCCTATCGTCGTCGCAAAAGGACGTTGACCATGCGCCAAGCGCAAGCGCTGCACTTCCCCACCCATGACGGTGTAGAGCTGCATTACCGTCATTGGCCTGCCACCCGCAACGAACACCAGCCACGCCGCGCCGTGGTGATGTTCCACCGGGGCCATGAGCACGGCGGGCGCATGGCCCACCTGGCCGATGAGCTGGATATGCCGGGCTACGACTTCTTCGCCTGGGATGCCCGCGGCCACGGCCGCTCGCCAGGCGCGCGTGGCGACAGCCCGGGGTTCGCCACCAGTGTGCGCGACGTGCAAACCTTCATCGAACACATCCAGGCCCACCACGGCATCGCCGAACAGGACCTGGTGGTACTGGCACAAAGCGTCGGCGCCGTGCTGATCGCCACCTGGGCCCACGACTACGCGCCCAAGGTGCGCTGCCTGGTGTTGGCCTCGCCAGCGTTCAAGGTCAAGCTGTACGTGCCGTTTGCCCGCCCAGGCCTGAAGCTGCTGAAGGCCTTGCGCGGCAATTTCTTCGTGAATAGCTACGTCAAGCCGCGCCTGCTCACCCACGACCCTGAGCGGGTGATGTCGTACGTGGCCGACCCGCTGATCAGCCGGCCCATTTCGGTAACCATGCTGTTGGGCCTGTACGAGGCCGCCGACCGCGTGGTGGCCGACGCCCAGGCCATCCAGGTGCCGACCCAGTTGCTGGTGTCCGGGGCTGATTTCGTGGTCGAGCGCCAACCGCAAGAACGGTTTTTCGACCGGCTCGGCAGCACACGAAAGGAGATGCACATACTGCCCGGGTTCTTCCACGACACCTTGGGTGAACGTGATCGGGCCCATGCCCTGAGGCGCATCGAACGGTTTGTCGACCATTGCTTCGCCAGCCCCGCCGCGTTGCCCTCACTGCTGGATGCCGACAAGACCGGGGCCAGTTGCGCCGAGGCAGAAAGCCTGGCTGCGCCGCTGCCGCGCAACTCGCCCCGCGACCTTTACTGGCGCGCCACCCGCGCTGGCTTGAGCTTGGGCAAGGGGCTGTCTGCGGGGGTGAAGCTCGGGTTTGACACCGGCTTCGATTCTGGCAGCACCCTCGACTACGTGTACCGCAACCAGCCGACCGGCAAGGGCAAACTGGGGCGCCTGATCGACCAGAACTACCTCGACGCCATCGGTTGGCGTGGCATACGCCAACGCAAGCTGCACGTCGAGCAATTGCTGCGCCTGGCCATCGCCCGCCTGCGTGAACAGCAACGGCCCGTGCACATTGTCGATATCGCCGCCGGCCATGGCCGCTATATCCTCGAAGCCCTTCAAGGCCTTGAGCAGTTGCCAGATTCGATCCTGCTGCGCGATTACAGCGAATTGAACGTTCAGCAAGGCAGCGCGCTGATCCGCGAGAAGGGCCTGGCCGACATCGCCCGCTTCGTCCAGGGCGACGCCTTCGATCGCCAGAGCCTGGCCGCACTTGAACAGCCCCCAACGCTGGCCGTGGTTTCGGGGCTGTACGAGCTCTTCCCCAGTAACCAACTGGTGGGCAATTCCCTGGCCGGGCTGGCCGACGCCATAGAGGATGGCGGCTACCTGGTCTACACCGGCCAGCCATGGCACCCGCAACTGGAGATGATTGCCCGCGCCCTCACCAGCCACCGCGGTGGCGAGGCTTGGGTAATGCGCCGGCGCAGCCAGGCCGAGATGGACCAGCTGGTTGAGGCCGCGGGCTTCCGCAAGCTGGCCCAGCGCATCGATGAATGGGGCATTTTCAGCGTCAGCCTGGCACAGCGGGTGCGCTGAGTGAGCCCGCCACGCGAGCACGGGCTGATTCGCCGGGGCGTGTTCTGGCTTCTGCTACTGGGGCCGTTGTTCTTCCTCAGCTATGGGCTGGCGAACAATTACACGGCTGGGCGCAGTGATGTCGGCAGCCTGGTGTTCGGCTGGGAGCACGGCATGCCGCTGTGGCCCTGGACGATCATCCCGTACTGGTCGATCGACCTGCTGTACGGGTTGTCCTTCCTGCTGCCGCGCACACGCCAGGAAATGGACCGCCACGCGCTGGCGTTACTCAGCGCACAGGTGATCAGCGTCTGCTGTTTTCTGCTGTGGCCGCTGCGGTTCACCTTCGAGCGGCCCGACCTGGACGGGCTGTTCGGCTGGCTGTTCGATGTGTTGATGGGCTTCGACAAGCCATTCAACCAGGCGCCTTCGCTGCACATCGCTTTGCTGGTGATCATCTGGGCGATGTTTGCCCGGCATGTGCAACGCCAGCCCTGGCGTTGGCTGATGCATGGCTGGATGGCACTGATCGGGGTGTCGGTGCTGACCACCTGGCAGCACCATTTCATCGATGTGCCCACGGGGGCGCTGGCGGGGTTTGCCTGCCTGTGGCTGTGGCCGCAGCAAGGGCGCCTGCCCTTTCAGGCGGCCCGTCTTGCTCAGGATGCCAAGCGCTGGAAGGTTGCCGCTTGTTATGCCTTGGGCGCGCTGCTGTGTGTACTCCCTGCCGCTGCGATGGGCGGGACTTGGCTGTGGTTGAGTTGGCCGGCGGTGTCGTTGGGGCTGGTGGCGCTGAACTACGCCGTGTTCGGGGCGGGTGGTTTTCAGAAGGGTGATGACGGGCGCTTGTCGCCTGCAAGCCGGTGGCTGCTAGCACCCTATCTGGCGGGCGCCTGGCTCAATTCGCGGCTGTGGACCCGGCGCCATCCACAGGCCGACGAGGTGTGCGATGGTGTGTACCTGGGGAGAATCCCAGGGCGCGACACGCAGTTCGCTGCAATTGTTGATTTATGCGCCGAGCTACCTTACATCGACCGTTGTGGGAGCGGCCTTGTGTCGCGAAAGGGCTGCGGAGCAGCCCCGACAGTTTCGGCTGCGAAGCTGAAAACCCGGGGCTGCTCCGCAGCCCTTTCGCGACACAAGGCCGCTCCTACGACGGTCGCGTCAGCTGTTGCCTATGAGTGTTTCCCGACCCTCGATCTGTTAACGCCAGACGTTGCGCTGTTACAACAAGCCGCCAGCGCTATCGAGCACCTGCGCGCTCAGGGTCCCGTGCTGGTGTGCTGCGCTTTGGGTTATTCACGCAGCGCCAGCGCCGTGGCAGCCTGGCTGATGGTGACCGGCCGGTGCGTTGACGCCCAGCAGGCAGAATCCCTTATCCGCAAAGCCCGCCCCGGCATCGTATTGCACAGTGCCCACCGCCATGTGCTCCAGCAACTGGGAGCACAGCCATGAACCTGCGCGTGGCCGCCAGCCTGCTGGGCCGAGGCAAACAGCTGGAGCGCCTGTCCGACGGCCTCACCTTGCTGGCCCTGGCGTATGGCCTTTCACCGCTGCTCAATACCCCACTGCATCCGCTGGCGAGCCTGCTGTGCAGCGTGCTGCTGGTGCTCGGCGTGCTCCACAAATACTGGGCCATCCGCGTGGCTATCGATGCCGAACTATTTGCCCACCTGGCCAATAGCGCAGACCTGCCGGCTGACACCCAGGCCCTGGACCGCGCCCTGTTCGAACTGAAACTCAAACCACAGGCCACCGACGGCCGCGCCTGGCCTGCCCGCAGCCAAGCCGCACTGGGCCTGTTGCGCCGTCAGGCCGTATGCCTGGGCCTGCAGCTGTCGCTAGCCTTGGCTACCCTGCTGACACTGCCTTTTAAGGGATGACCACCTGCCTATGCTCGCCAACCTGACTGCTTACGTCATCACCTCGGCCGCCCGCCTGATTACCGGTGCCCGCGCCCTCTGGCTGGGTTGCTCGGCGCTGCCGGTGCAGCGCCTGTATTTCGCCAACCACAGCAGCCACGGCGACTTCGTGCTGCTGTGGGCCTCGCTGCCGCAAGGGCTGCGCCAACGCACGCGCCCGGTGGCCGGCGCAGACTACTGGGCCAGGCCGGGCATCCGCGACTTTCTTATCCGCAAGGTCTTCAACGGGGTACTGATCGAGCGCCAGCGCAGCGAAGGGCAAGGCAACCCTTTGCAGCCGGTGCTGGACGCGGTGGCCCAGGGCGACTCGCTGATCTTCTTCCCGGAGGGCACGCGCAACCTTGGCGACGAACCGCTACTGCCCTTCAGAAGCGGGCTGTATCACCTGGCAGCCGCCCACCCGCAGGTCGAACTGGTGCCGGTATGGATCGCCAACCTCAACCGGGTGATGCCCAAAGGGCGCGCCTTGCCATTGCCGTTGCTGTGCACCCTGAGCTTTGGCGAACCGCTGCACCTGCACGCCGATGAAAGCAAGCAGGCGTTTCTCGAGCGGGCCAGCCAGGCCCTGCTGAACCTGGCCCCCAAGGATGCCTGACATGGACAACAACACCCTTTCCCTGTTTGCCGGCATCGGCGCCCTGCTGCTGCTGGCCAGCGTGGTCGGCCGCCTGCTCAAATGGCGCGCCGGCCCGGCGCCGCACGCCGTGATCGACAACCTCAACGCCCGCATCAATGCCTGGTGGGTGATGGTGGTGGTGATCGGCATTGCCTTTGTGTTCGGCAAGTACGGTGTGATCGTGCTGTTCTACGGTGTGTCGTTCTATGCCCTGCGCGAATTCATGACCCTCACCCCTACCCGACGCAGCGACTACCCGGCACTGGTAGCAGCCTTCTACGTGGCACTTCCGGTGCAGTACGTGCTGATCGCCGTGGACTGGTACGGCCTGTTCAGCATCTTCATCCCGGTGTACCTGTTCTTGCTGCTGCCGATCCTGGCCAGCCTGGGCGGTGATACCACACGTTTCCTCGAGCGTGCGTCAAAAGTGCAATGGGGCTTGATGATCGCCGTGTACTGCGTGTCGTCGGTGCCGGCCCTGATGACCCTGGACATCCCCGGCTACGAGGGCCGCAACCTGCTGCTGATCGCCTGGCTGATTCTGGTGGTGCAACTCAGCGACGTGCTGCAGTACGTGTGCGGGAAGCTGTTCGGCAAACACAAGGTGGCGCCCAACCTGTCCCCCTCCAAGACCGTCGAAGGCCTGGCCGGCGGCGTAGCGCTGGCCACCTTGATCGGCGCCCTGCTGTGCTGGATCACGCCCTTCAGCTTCTGGCAGGCCGCGCTGATGGCCTTGGCCGTGAACGCCATGGGCTTCTTCGGCGGGCTGGTGATGTCGGCTATAAAACGCGACCGTGGGGTGAAAGACTGGGGGCACATGATCGAAGGCCACGGCGGCATGCTCGACCGCATGGATTCGGTGTGCTTTGCGGCGCCAGTGTTCTTCCACTTTGTGCGGTATTGGTGGGCATAGCGCGACCAGACAGCTGGACGTCGAGCCCAGGCAACTGCGGCTCGGCCGATGGCCCTATGGTGACCAGTCATTCAGCCAGTCACCAGGAGTTGTGCCATGTCCGATTTCATCACCGTCCTGCGCGAAACCTGCCCCACGCCGGTCGTGGACGCCACCAAGTGGAAGCGCATCGGCGGCGATCCGCACACCGTCAACCTCAACGCCTACCTGTCGGCCGACGGCAGCAAGATCATGGGCACCTGGATCTGCACCCCGGGCAAGTTCGAGGTCAATTACGAGAAGTGGGAGTTCTGCCACTTCCTCGCTTAGTTAAACCAAAAATATCCCAAAACCACCAAAAATACGTTATCAACTTGTTTTTCTTGAGCTTTTTTTGGGAAGAATTCTAGGATACCCAAACGTCCTTTTCCTAAATCGAAGCCACCGGTAAGGCCCTTTGCTACTCTCCCCTCTCCAAGGTCAACACTTTTTCAATCGCATCTCTGAATCCCGGTTTTTGAATGATGCGGCCCTTGGAGTCCGAAACCTCGCCACGAGGCCCGATTATCTGTCCCATCTGACGCAGATTATCCTCATCGATTGCAAACCTCAGCGCCGATATTTCAACCTCCCTCAGCCGAAAGTATGTTTCAGGTGTTTTTCCTTCAACCGCACCTAAAAAAATGGGCGTCATGCCACTAGAAAGCTGTCGACGCATCTTTGATTTTAACGCCTTCAACTCCTTTACCAGCAAAGAAACATTTAACTTCAGCACCGGATCTTCGATACTCAAGACCCAAGATAATGCATCAGAGAATTGATGCGTTGGAGCTGGCATCGATGCTTGTTTCCAAGCATGGATTAGCAATCTGTAATGTTCCCCTGTCGGATTCACAATCGATTTTTCACTGGGTACTGCCAACCCGCGAGCTTGTCCCATAGCCAGCAGAGCTCTGTATGAGAAGTCCTTTACCTCAAGGCTCGCAGCAATCTTACAAGCTTCGTTGATCGCCTCCAGACTTCGACGACGTCGAGAGTCACTTGCTTCGAATATCAACCTTTCAAATACCACTTCTGGAAGCTCACTCGTCATTCTCGTCTCCATGCGCACCAGAGGTAAGCGATACGTAATTCGAAAAAATCGCCTTGATTTCGGATGTTATGGGAGTCAAACCAGCTTGATATTCATCAACATCCAATATCATTAACTTCCCTGAGATCAAATTATCGATTCTTTCCCAAGAATGCAGACGACTCATCAGCAACGAATTTAACTGATTGCATGCAGCAAGCTTTTGCGCATTTGTAAGCTTATACATTGCTGGCCGCAACCCGTTATTAGCTGCCATCCTGTCGATCATTTCTGAAATCAATGGTAAGGCACGAGATGGGTTCGCAGATCTGTAAATAGTTGCATTTTGACAGATTTCGGATAGCAGATGGTAGGTCGACTCTGAGGCCCTGAAGCTCATCTCCTTCAGGTCTTCCGAGACAACTAACTTAAGCTCTGCCTCACTATTTTCTGACTCAGTGTGATCTATTGCTTTTACGCAATCCATTACGTAGCGATTAACAGCCCCATAGTCACGTAACAACACTTCGAGCTTTGCTGCACTTTGTTGCTGTTGAGCGACTGAACGTTTACGGTCCAGCTCCCGATCAAAAGATAGATCTTTGATGCTCGCATCGTACCAGGCGCTTTCCAACTCATCCAGTTCAGCTGTATAAGCTTGATATCTACCGCTTTCATCATGAATTTCAAGAGCCATCTCATTCGCCAATGAAACCAATCCTCCTAAGAATGCTATCCCTGAAACAAAGAAACGGCAACGAGGACAATTTTTCTGTCCTAAATACCCAGCTTCAACTGCGGCATATACATTCTCAATGAGATCACCACCTATATTGCAGGCGGCAGCCGACATCGGGCATATTCCCCAATCAAAAATTACGTTTGCAGATTTTGTCGATGATTTTTCGAAAAAAATTCTATTCCCGTCAGTTGCAATCAAATTCCTAGCTTGCGATTGCAAGCCATTGGCAAGCACGTTTCGCACCAAATCATCACAGGCGGTATATTCAGCACGCTTCTCGGCCTCTTGCATAGGCCTCCGCATTTGGTGTTCCTTAAGACTCACATAGTGAATGGTCATGACGAGCGCTGCATGCCCAACCAGCTTCGACACTATATGTATCGGCGCATCCCCGTCCGCTATATAGGCGGTGATGAGGCTAACCCTCAAGCAGTGAGGAGTGTAGTCACTTAGGTAACGAGGTCCGTACTGACTGTTTTTCCTGGCTAGATCTTCCCCACCCCGTTGAATGAGATAAAGTAGCTTAGGCAATGTGGTCTGGAAGGCCGTTGCCGTTGTAATAGGCTGACCCGTTTTATCTTGTCGAAAAAGAAAGCATTGGCTACCCCGAGATTTCAAAATCTCACTATTGACCTCTGTGTGTGTTTTTATCGAAGTCCATGGCGTTGGGTAATCAAGCGGTGCATATCTTTCCTGCCAGTCCCTCAATACCAACAACCAATACGCCAAATCCTCTGGAATCCATTCGACTTCGTATCCTTTATCACGAGCACCAGTTTTATTGGTTGTGCAATAGAACTTCGGATATCCATTTACTCCTTTTTGAACTGCCGCCTGAGGTGTACTGTTCCTGGTGCCACGCGAAGCAAGATGCCCAGTATTCTTCCTCCACTCAATTGTACCAGTTTCCATGTCAACAACTCCTACCTCTCGGTCAGCCTCTCCGCTATCCAGCCACAGAATCTGTTGCCCCCGTAAGGGAAACCTTAGCAAGGTATAAAGCGCTACAAATCGAACCGGAGACCATACCTGATACACAACTACTCTACGCCGTTTCCCATCAACAACCCGCTCAATTCGCTCAAGCTTTCGCCATACCGTATGAGGATCATCGACATCAATTTTCGAAAATTGGACATCAAGCCAATCTCCGCGGCTATCGAAGAACTCTTGGAGATGCTCTAACTGGCTTAGGGACACGCGTCGTGATAGGGACATCTCATAATCAGGAACGAGGTAGTTTCTAGCTCTCAAAATATACTCGTAACCAAGCGAGGGTTTATTCGTCTGACCTAGTTTAGAATAGCCCAAACCTTTGGCAAATCCGGCTAGGATGCTAGAAAACGGATTTCTGAAGTCGTTTAGTACGACGCTCTCATACCCATCGACATCTGTACATTCTTCGTCGAGAACCCACTGAAAAAATGTCGAAATTGACGTGTGTATCTGCTGCCTCAGCGACTCTGCCTGAGACTCAATCAATGATATATACAGCGCAGCATTAAACTTATTAGCCCTTAATAATAAAAATTTTGGATCATCAGGTAAATTTAATTCGTGGAAATATCCGTTTATCAGCACCCTCAACGCCATGCGACGTATTGCATAATTTGTTTGAAATCTCAAATATTTCTCATATACATCGCACAAGCATGGGTAGCTATCTGAATAATCAGGAGCTATTTCCAGCGAAAGAAAGTCTTGTATACTGATCCAGCCTTTGTGCTTGAAGGCTCGATAGGGAGCACTCGGCAGCCGAGGATCCTGCTTATATCCGTCTCTATACTCGGCATATGACTTAAATCCAAAATTTGCGACAGCTTTTTTTGCTTCTTCATATGTTTTGTAATTCCTGTCGCGCTCAACCCCAAGGAAATTTGGCCATCCTGGCCATGGAAGAAAGTGACTCTTAGGATCGCACGGAAGACGAGTATCCAGTTTATATTTAGCTCTATAGTCAGACGCACTTATTATCCCCAACCGCTTAGCAGCGGCGCTAGCCTCGGCCAAATCACTATAAAAAAGCGGCTTAAAGAAACGAAACAAAAACTTCCAACTGACCCAGCCTTTAGAAGCGTACTCCGACCAAGGCGCACAGGGTAATTTTTTGTCTTCCTTACGCCTAACCAAATACTCTTTTTTACTCGTAATTCCCAATTTATGCACCGCCTGCTCCATCTCTGAATAGGTCGGATAAAATTTAGACTTCTGCCTATCAAAAAAATCATACCAATTAGTCCAGCCGCGGCCAGAATAAGCCTTTTCAGGGCTAGATGGGAGCCGGGGATCTTCGTAATATCTTTTCCGATAATCCGGAACACTCACAATCCCCAGCTTTTTTGTCGCTTGCTTAGCCTCTTCATAGCTCGCGTATATAGCAACCAGCTCATCTGAAAGGAACGCCCCCCACCCTTCCCAACCTGTTTTCGCGTAGACTTCATTTGGATTACACCTCAGTTTTTTATCGGCTAAGTAACGGTTTTTATATTCTTTCCTGTTGTGTACGCCTAGCCTTCTAGCTGCGCTTTTTGCTTCTTCATAGGTTGGATAAGCTTTCTCATAATCGTCCTGGAAGAAATGCCTCCAAGATTTGCATTCATCGTAATACCGTACGGGATCTGAAGGCAGGCGTGAGTCTTCCTTATAACGAGCCACGTATTCTTGCTGAGTTGAAACACCTAGAAACCTCGCTGCAGCCTGAGCTTGCGACAACGATTCGTATAAGTCTGGCTTTGCCTTATTCAGAAACACATACCAACAATCCCATCCTTTCCCCGCAAAGAAAACTGGGGGATTTGATGGCAATCCCGGATGCTCCTTGTATCGACTCCTATATTGACCGGCAGTACATATGTCAAGCGCGGCAATTATTTGACAAGCCTCATCATAGCTACAATAAGATTCTTTTGGCATCTTTACTCTCATGCACTTTAGTTTATTGCGGCGGCGAACGTAAAGCGTAGTTCAATATATCGCCACTTTCCACCACTCTCAGACCATTTGTAAATGGCAGGCTAGAAACATCGACCATCTGAGCTGATAACCAGATAAAAATACAGCTTAATGTTCACCTTCATTTGGATAGCCCCAGACAGAGATTCGCAAACAGGCATATTAATGTCGGGCACAGACATCTCTCATCTGACGTATTTTGTGATGCTACTAAAACATCATCACCACACGAACATATTCTATGAAAGACCTAATCGTTGTACTGCGCGACACCTCCCCTTTACCAGTTCTTGACGCATGCACCTGGGAACGGCTATCAGGCGAACCTCACACTGTCAATCTGAACTCGTACACATCGGAAGATGGATCGAAGATAATGGGCACATGGATATGCACGCCCGGTAAATGGCGCGTGGCCTATACCAAATGGGAGTACTGCGACTTCCAAGAAGGTTATTGCGTGATTACCCCCGATGGTAAGCAGCCACTTCACCTCAAAGCAGGCGACAAATTTATTATTGAGCCTGGCTTTTCCGGAACTTGGGAAGTAGTAGAGACCGTACGCAAATATTTTGTATTCTCTTAAATGTCAAATGGCAGCGCCGCGCCATCGCGTCGGCGCATGACCATGATCGCGGATCTGAAGGACGAACAGACGTCACGCCTTCGAATTCTGCCAAGCGGGACATAGATGCGGAAGACTTTGTGCGGTGCAACCTCACGACTGGCTCAGTGTTGAGTGAAGATGGCCCGGGAGGAACAGGGCGATCTTCTGGAGCTGACTCAAGCCTGAGGAGGCCTGTTGTAAACCACTTTTTTTCACTGTAAACCACAGTGGTTTACAGTGAAAAAAAGTGGTTTACAACGTAGCTACGACACGCGCTCTGGCGACTCCCCAGGCCAACGCGCTCGTCATTGATTCGTTCGGCCGGGTGTCGAACGCTTCCTCATACAGCGCGGTTCCCGACGGCGCGTACACACCGATAAACAGCTGCGTTGCGCCTATCCGCGAAAGCCTTACCTGCACGTCGAGATAAGATCCGTCATTCAGGATCTCTTCGTGGGTCCGGTGATGAAGCGTAGGATCTGCCCAGCTCCAATAAACATCTCCGCGCAAACGCATGCAGCCCCCTGCAACCGATGGATAGCGATGGATAGCGATGGATTCCAAGCTAGCCAAAGCGAGGCGGCAATCAAGCCGATCTAAGCTGTTTGTGAGTCGCGCCCGACAAGTGACCACCTTGGAGTGACTTCGAACAGCCCCAATCGATTACGCAAAGCAGAAGACTCACGACGCGGTCCGATTGATCAGCGAGACGGTCGGGAGGGTTTGCACACAGCCAAAAAAAAGCAGCTCCCGAGAGCTGCTTTTTTCTTACTCCCCCTTTTTGTGCTTGTGGGGTTTCAGGTCCGGATGGTCCTTCTGCTTTTCAGGGGTGACTCGCTGCCTTTTGTCCGGAGTGCCATCTTCATTGGTGCGCTTTGGGCCTGGCTTGATGCTCATGCAAAACTTCCTTTTCCGCTTGGGTTGTTGAATGCAGCTATGTAATTAGTCCAGCTTCTCTCAGCTGTCAAAGCAGGCTGGTGCAGAACCGCCTGGCCGATGATCCGGTCCACATCGAACATTCAGAGGCCAGAATAAGAGCCTCCGACAACGGGCTTGCAAGGGGCTGTGAAATCCAGCGCTGAGCGATACGAAGACGTCTGGACGTTCATCATGCCGAGCACGGTGTGGAACAGGTTGTCGTGGCTCAGCGGTGACGTGGTTTGAGCTTTCAAACAACCCACGTTGACCTTTTCGCTCTTCGCGAGCGAGTCAGACATCCAAAGTACCAACGGCACCTTTGTTTGCTCGTCAGGAGCCATCGCGTAAGGCAGCCCGTGCAGATAGAGCCCACCCTCCCCCAGCGATTCGCCATGGTCCGAAACGTACATCAGCGCAGTGTCGAACTTGGTGTTGGCCGCCAGGATATCGATGAGATTTGCAGTCACATAATCGGTGTAGAGGATTGAGTTGTCGTAGGCATTGACCACCTCCTCCTGCTTACATTTGTCGAGCTCGTTGGTCTCGCACACCGGTGCGAATTTCTTGAATTGCGAGGGGTAGCGCTTGTAGTAGGCCGGGCCGTGACTGCCTTTGTAGTGGAGCACCAGGACAGCATCGCCTTCCTGGCGCTTGATGAAGTCTTGCATCTCCGTGAGCAGCACCCCGTCCTTACACTCCTCGCTGGTGCACAGTTGGGAATCCGCGTGAGAGGCAGCCTTGTGGTTGGGAACCCTGTCGCAGACCCCTTTGCACCCCGAGTTGTTGTCAGTCCACATGACACTGATGCCAGCGCGTTGAAGCACGTCGAGCAGCCCTTCTCGGCTCTTGGCCAAGCCATCTTTGTACTGGGCCTTACCCACGTCCAGGAACATGCATGGCAGCGAGACCGCGGTAGCGGTACCGCAGGAGCTCACGTTCGTGAAGCTAATGACATTTCGCTTTTCTAGTTCCGGATTCGTTTCACGGGAGTAGCCGTTGAGGGAGAAGTTGGCGGAGCGAGCGGTCTCTCCTACTGCCAGTACCAGCAGCCTGGGTTTACGAGCCGCACCCTGTCGATTAACTACCGCATCAGTACCAATGGCCGTCAGCGTTTTAGGTGAGGCCAGCTGACGCTTCAGGTATCCATGGCCAGCCGCAAACAAGTTGGTAGGTACCAGGATCAGCCGGATCTCCCGATTATTGCGCAGCAAGGAGGCATACGACTGGTACTGACTCAACGCGATGCCAGATAAGGTCAACAGAGCGAGCGACAGAGCAATGAACCTGCTGACCAAAGCTTTGGCCCAAGACTTGCGCCGGAGGGGAACCCGGGCGATCAGGTAGACGGGCAACACCCCAACCATTGCGACCCAAAGACCGAGCTTCCAATTCAGCAGCTCGGTTGCCTCAGCGACGTCGGTCTCCACAACGTTGGTGAACATTGTGTAATCGATCACGATGCCGTAGGCATTCATGAAGTAACTCGCGAAAGACGCGCTGATCAGTACCAGACACAGCAAGGGTTTGGCCAGCCGCCCCCATGACAGCAAGCTCAGCACGGAAAACACCCACGCGAACACTATGACTGGGAGGCTAGCCGCTAGCAGCCAGTTCACTTCGTCGGTTTTGAATACCAGCTTCCAGAGCACATTCCAGAGCTCAGCATTCGCGAATAGCAGTAACCAAAAAGTTACCAGGCCGATTAGCAGATTAGTACTGATTCCTTCCTGCCGGGCATTGCGAATAGCAAAGATCCATTTGCTTAACAGGGTGTAAACAATGGATTTTGAATGTGTCATTATCAAACTCTGAGAGGCTGCTTATCCATGGCGTTCGCTATGGAGTTAGCGGGAGCAGCTATGCAAACCATCGACAGATGCTGAGCGATTGCGCAATGTGCGGAGCGCCAGAGGCCTTAGGTCCCTTGGCGTTGGAGACGCTTAGAATGTGTGAGGCATAGGGATAAAAGAGAAATAAATCTTGCTGAGCGCATTATTTCTGGCACTTGATAACGACACGATGACCTCGTGATTACAATGCTGACAGAAATACAATAACTGCTGTTTTGATTGCCATGATTCGCGCTATGATCAAAATTAGGGGAGCACTGCCCATTCAGCGCAGAGCACCGCTCAGCTAGATAAATTTAACTTCACAAACAAAACGGCTTTGTTTTGTCGTAGGCTAATTCTGAACTTTCACTTGAACTTATAAGTCTTTCTTGCGAGCAGAACATTATTTTCAACTTTTGCTCGTTAATATGTCACCCATCAATGAGGGGCGAATACCATGAGCTTTTTCAAAAATTTCCTGGGCGGACACCATGGCCGTGGAAACCACGGCGGAGGCAAGCACCACAGCGGAGGACATGGGGCCGAGCAATATGACCGCCATGGCCGGCAGCAGGGCTGCGACGGCGGCAACCAGGTGTATGACGGCGGGCGCCCTGCCACTCCAGCCCCCATTAAAGATCTGCAGGCCTGCAGACAGTGCCGGACGGCCAACGATGCGTCAGCACGCTTTTGTCTAAACTGCGGAACACCACTATCGAGTGGTTGCACCGCCTGCGGCTCGTTGCTGAGTGCAGGAGCAAGATTTTGCAGCCAGTGTGGCCAAGCGACGCTCTGAGGCTAGGCAGACAGGAAGGCCAACGAGACCACAACCCTGCGCAAGGAGAAATACGTGGGTTCAAATCATGACCATGGCAGCGCTGCAGTACGCGAGGGGCATCAGAAGAAGCTAATCATGGCGCTCGCCTTGACTGGCAGCTTCATGATTGCAGAAGTGATCGGTGCGTGGATTACCGGCAGCCTGGCGCTGCTGTCGGACGCATCTCACATGTTCACAGATACTGCCGCCTTGGCGATATCACTGATTGCACTTCAGATAGCCAAGCGGCCGGCGGATCAAAAAAGAACCTTCGGCTATGCGCGTCTGGAGATTCTGGCTTCGACGTTCAATGCCGTGCTGCTCTTTCTCGTGGCGATGTACATCTTGTACGAGGCCTACCAGCGCTTCTTCATGCCGGCGGAGATCGCTACCGGAGCGATGATGTGGATCGCAATCGCCGGCCTGATCATCAACCTAATCTCGATGCGCCTTCTGGCATCAGCGAGCAACGAAAGCCTCAACGTCAAAGGAGCCTACCTCGAAGTTTGGAGCGACATGCTCGGCTCGCTAGGCGTAATCATCGCGGCGCTCATCATCCGCTTCACCGGCTGGACCTGGGTCGACACGATTGTCGCTGTGGCAATCGGCCTTTGGGTACTGCCGCGGACGTGGCAGCTGCTTCGCGAAAGCCTGGAAATCCTCATGGAGGGTGTGCCGAGGGGGCTCGACGTTACGGCAATCGAGGCCACGATCCTCGGGGTAGATGGCGTCACGGACGTACATGACTTGCACGTCTGGGCCGTCAGCAGTGGCAGCAACGTGATGACGTCGCACGTTGTAATACGGGATTCTGCAGATGGGGATGCTGTGTTGGCGGCCGTCGTGGAAGCTGTCAGCGATGCATTTGAAATCCATCACTGCACCATCCAGATCGAGCGGGCAGCTTTCCACGAGAGCGTTCCCTCGCCTTCGCACTGATCGATCGGTAAACACCATGCAAACACATCACCCTCCTGGCTGAGGGTGATGCTGCAATAGAAATGCGGTGAGGGATGGCGTAAACGGCAGGAGCGCTTCGAGAGGGGTTGGTGAATGGCTTCGCCTGCCCCCTTCCACAACCTCCAGAAGGCTCAGCGATGGCTTGGATCATCACGAAGTACCTACTCACTGCCGGTATAGTGATTCTCGTATCAGAGCTGGCGAAACGCAGTGACAAGCTGGGCGGCCTGGTCGCCGCCCTACCCTTGGTCACGGTGTTGACGCTGGTCTGGCTCTATTTGGAGAACCAGAGCATGGAGAAGATCTCCAACCATGCCTGGTACACGTTCTGGTACGTGCTTCCGACCCTGCCGATGTTTATCGCTTTTCCGTTGCTGCTACCTAAGCTCGGCTTTTGGCCGACACTGATCAGCAGCATCCTCATCACAATGGCCAGCTTCGGGGGCTTCGTCATACTGCTGCGCCGGTTCGGCATTGAGCTTCTATGATCCGGTGGCCGTAGGGATCATCTTGATGAGTCTTAACGGCTATTAACGCACTCGCCCTTCACCAGGTAGCGAACCATGTGCAGTTCGCCTTTCGAGTCTTCGTAGGTCATCATGCTTCTTACATTCCCGCAGTACCGCACGCTGGGTGATACATACACCAACTTACCAACGTCCAGGTCCATGCCGTAGGCGTAGTCTTCTAGTTGAGGCATGGGCTTTTTTACGCGTTGAGCATAATCCGCAGTAGCCTCTCTAGCAGAACGCTCTATGCGTTGATTGATCTCCATACCGCTTTGGGCATTGGCTGTTAGTGATGTTAAGAGCATAAACACGGCGATCGCTGATACAGTAGTGTTCATAAGAAGTCCCTTAATAAAAAAGCGCCCGTAGGGGGGCGCTAAAATTCACCTACCAAAGGAGCGTATGGTTTACAGGTGAATGCACTGGCGCGAACAACTGCTCGATGCTCTTGCCAAGCTGCTTTGAAATGAGACATTTTCCAAAGCAGCGATGCCTCTTCCGCTCCCCTTAAACTAGCAAAGGAGGCTAACACCAAGATGATCGCGCAATTACAATTTGGACATGTAATAGATTGTAAGATAATTATTCGAGAGAATATCGAATCGCCACGTGAACTAATTTGCAGAAAGGCGCTGCGGTTTGCGGCCGTGCATGGGGTCTGCCTGCGTGGCGCCCTCGACCCAAGGCCAGTACCAGTCCTTGTAAGCTAACGACCGAAATGCTGCCTGTCCTGGCCGATCCCACCTGCCAGGCGAATCTGTCATACACCGCCGCAGGCCCCAGAATCCGCTATGCTTAGGGGTGGAGCCTGCATGACTGTCAGAAATCTTGCGGCTACATTACAAATTTGTAGGATTTCGCCGCGGCCAGCTTCTTCGCGTTAAGATTCAAGCGTCTTCAGGTGACCCGGCGTATGGACAGAGGTAGCGACTACCACATGCCATACCCTCAGCCAAACTTTCGAACAGCCTGCAACCATAATCTTGGCGGATTAGGCCAACTCCTTCCTCACACCTTGAGATAAGTTATGCGCGTTCTAGTTGTGGAAGACGAAATTAAAACTGCCGAATATCTTCAGCAGGGCCTATCCGAAAGCGGGTATGTCGTAGATATCGTGCACAACGGTGTAGATGCCCTGCACTTGTTCAACACTAATGTCTATTCGTTGGTCCTCCTGGACGTGAACCTCCCGGGTATCGACGGTTGGGACCTGCTGGAAACCATCAGGAAAACCAGCCGGGTTCGCATCATCATGCTGACCGCCCGCGGTCGCATCAATGACAAGCTCAAGGGCTTGGACGGCGGCGCGGATGACTACCTCGTGAAGCCCTTCGAATTTCCAGAGTTGCTTGCTCGCATCCGCTCGCTGCAGCGCCGTGGCGATGAATTAGTCGAGAAGAGCTCACTTAAAATTGCAGACCTGGAACTCGACTCGGTGCGCCACCGGGTCTTCCGCGGCGGCACTCGCATCGATCTCACTACCAAGGAGTTTGCGCTCCTGCACCTGCTCATGAGCAGAACGGGCGAAGCGCTGACTCGTTCCCAAATCATCTCGTTGGTGTGGGATATGAATTTCGACTGCGACACCAATGTCATCGATGTCGCCATCCGGCGCTTGCGCTCGAAAATCGATGACCCGTTTGAAACCAAGCTCATTCACACGCTTCGTGGCGTTGGGTACGTTTTTGAGGAACGCGCATGAGGCCATTCAGCCTGGCTGCAAAGCTGGGGTTAAAAGTTGGGTTGATGAGCGCAGCATTGCTGCTTCTGTTCGCCACCTTCGGCTATCTGATGGTTGGCAAGGCTCTGGAAAGAAATGCCAGAGCGGATCTGGAAGTAAAGATGGCGGGGATGGCGCACAACCTGTCCACCATCCCGGACATCTCCGGCGTCAACGCGGATGCGCATCAGCTTGTCGATTTGGTCATGGGCCACAACAACCTGTATGTGAGCATATTCGACACCTCACAGAATCAGACTCCCCTGCTCTCGATTGGCTCGAAACAGGTCAATCTGGAGGTGCACAAGTTTCAGCCGGCAGCCCAGCCCAAAGAGCACGAATGGCGGGATACGCAGGACCGTCCTTTGCTAAGTGCTTCTCGGATCATGCGCTTGGGAGATGGAACAGAGGTCAGCGTCTATATGACCATGGACCAGTCATCCAGTGAGGCACTGCTTGATGCGTTGCTGACTTGGGCCTTGATGATGTCTCCCGTCATCCTCGCGCTGATCCTGGCCATTGGCTGGTGGACTGTGCGCAGAGGCCTGCTGCCGCTGACCAAGTTCCTCAAGATCGCGTCGAAGATCTCAACCGAGAGCCTCGACCATCGCCTTCCAACTGATGGGATGCCGGCAGAACTCAAAATGCTCGCCGACGGGATTAACATCATGCTGGCTCGCCTGGATGATGGGGTTCAGCAGCTATCGCAGTTCTCTGACGACCTCGCTCACGAACTACGGGCACCGCTCTCCAACCTGATGGGCAAGGCCCAGGTTGCCTTGACCAGAGAGCGATCACTTTCCGAGTACCGGGAGGTTCTGGAGTCGTGCACAGAAGAGTTGGACCGCATGAGCCGCATGGTTTCCGACATGCTGTTCTTGGCCCAGGTCAGTCACCCAGCATCCATGGTGGAATTCGAACCCGTGTCCCTGGTCGACGAGGTTCAGCGCGTGTGCGACCTCTTCAGCATTTCGGCAGAGGAAGGCGAGATCCAGTTGCAGATCTCTGGTAGTGATGATGTGGTACGCGGGAACCGTCTGATGGTTCAACGGGCCGTCTCGAACCTCGTGTCGAATGCGATCCGCTACTGCCCTCGCGGCCGCACGGTCTACGTGAAGGTACAGCATAGTGCGAGCGGTACGACGTTGAGTGTTGGAAACCCCGGCCGCGGGATCGCCAAGGAACACCATGCGCACTTGTTTGAGCGGTTCTACCGCGTGGACAAGAGCCGAGCACGGAGCGAAGGCGGTACCGGTCTTGGCTTGGCCATCGTGCAGTCGATCATGAGCCTGCACCAAGGGTCGGCGAGCGTGGAGGTGACCGAAGAAAACTTCACCTGGTTCCACCTTCACTTTCCTGCAGCCCAGTTGATGCAGCCGGCAATGAACGCTGCTTAAACCGCGCAGACATGAATAGGCCCGTCCATCGACGGGCCTTTTTGTTTGCCTCAATGCATCAGTGCCGGAGGACCACAGGGTCCATGGGCGACCGCAGAATCACCGACTTGATGATCTTCTGCTCGTCAGGATTGGCATTCTTCCACAGGTGGGAGAAGTACTGAGCATTCACTTTCTCTTGAGCACTTACGCTGCCGGCGGCATCGATCAGGCGCATGGTCGAGTAGACACAGATCAGCGCGAGAATGAAGAACGCCGTGGCGACCACCATCACATAACGCTTGGCCAGCACCGGAGCACGCTTGAGCTCCTGGATAGAGGCATCCGCAGCCTTTGTCGCTGCTGTAAGCTCCGAGATCAGTGGCTGGATGGCGGTGTCGACTCCCCGGCATGCAGCTGAATACGCTGAAGCAGCGGCGCGCAAGGCAACCTCTTCCGCGTTCGACCAAGCCTTCTCCGCCTTTCGCACCTCCTCCTGAATCTGCCGGCCGACAGCGCCCACCTGCTCCACCAGTTCGTTCGACCTCTCCAGAACAGCGCTGGAGGTGCGCGTCTGCGAGGTCAGCTCATCGAGCTGGACAGTGAGTTTTTCAGTGCAGCGGCGAAAGTCACCGATAGCAACTGCCCAGGGCTCTATGTCATTCATGGCTATCTCCTAGGGCGGCCAACAACGCCGCGCTGAATTAACGCGCTAGATATCAAAATTGTAATTTAAGATAAAATTCGAAGTCGCCCTCGACAGTGCCGAGATAGACATGATCCTTCCAGATTTGAGGATTTAACGCATCCTATCTGCAGCCAAAATTACGGAATTGTAATTATTGACTCACCTTGTCGTTAGCTTCGCGTTCCTAAACTACAAACCAACAAAGGCCGCTATTCAGGCAGGCCTAGTATGAACCGAGGTTCACAATGAAATTTGTCAAATCTATCGCTATTGGCAGCCTGCTGCTGGGTCTCATGGGTACCGCTTACGCTGAAGGCGGCTTCGAGCGAGCGAAACAGTTCAACGAGAACTTCCGAACCGAACAGGCTCGCCTATGGAGCGATGACTCTTCGGACCAGAACAAACAACAAGTCGCTCAAGAGCAAAAGAAAGAAAGCAAGGATGGTAAGGAACAAGCCGACAATTAATCGGCGGTTAAATAGGACTTCAAATGACGAAAGTAATCGACAAAAAAGCCAGGGTAAAACCTGGTTTTTTTGTGCATGGAATTTAGCCTTCGTTCTTGCGAGGCGTTCCCACATTGCTTTCTCCAGCCAGACCCTCGGCACCTTGTTCGGTGCGTTTCCAATGGCACAGCAGGAGCTGGCTAGCGTTCGCTTCCGTGATCGCTGTGCAAGCCAGATCAGCAGGCATTCCATCCTTGCTATCTCTCAAGCGCCTGGACAGGTAGAACGAGCCATCCCGCGGCCACTTGGCAGAATCCTTGAGGTTCTCGGACTTCCCGCTGCTGTAAAACTCCGACGAATAAGAGCGGCGGCCAGGATAGATCAAGGGAGCGGAATGAGCAGACTGCACATTGAGCCAAGCTTGAACGACATCTCGCTGATTCTGAGGGCGCTCCTCTAGTACCCCGGCGTAGATGATGCCCGCACCGCTGATTGGCAACACCAATGCGCTCGCAGCGGCAGCCCAGGTGGTCTTCGGGCCAACTTCGCTGACCCGTGCAGACAGCAGCAATGCCCACGCTGGCAGCGCGGGTAGCAGGTAGGTCCACAGAATGTTGCCTGCAAATGTGAAGAAGACTGGTGTCGCCAAGGCCCACAGCCAGAGGTAGGCTTCGAAGCGCTGCATCGATCCACGCTTGCGGATCAACAGTGGTAGAAACAAGGCCCATGGCAGTAGCGACAATCCGAGCTGGATCCAGATGCTGCCGTACGGCTTGGCATGTGCACTACCATAGAGGTCCCCTGCCCAGTTACTGACGACGTAGCGGCTCCAGTGCTCACCAACGAAGAAGTACTCCATGAAGCCGGGCGTTTTCATCTCGGCCGCGACATACCATGGCACGGATATCCCGACACTTTGGTTGGTACTGATAGTCACACCACCATGATCAACGGTATCGGCGTTCTAGGTTGGGGCGTTGGCGGCATCGAGGCCGAGGCCGGCATGCTCGGCCAGCCCGTGTACATGCTGATGCCTGACGTTGTGGGGGTCGAGCTCAAGGGACAGCTGCGCCCTGGCGTAACCGCTACGGATGCGGTGTTGCTGATTACCCAGACGCTGCGCGGCGCAAAGGTAGTCGGTAAGTTGGTTGAGTTCTATGGTGAAGGTGCTTGCTCGCTGAGCGCTACCGACCGTGCAACGATTGCCAACATGGCTCCTGAGTACGGAGCGACTACCGGCTTCTTCCCCGTCGACGAGAAGACGCTCGACTACTACGCCCAGACTGGGCGTAGTGATAAGCAAATCGAGCTCATAGGTAGTTACTTCAAGGCGCAAGGGCTGTTCGGGTCACCAGCGAACGGCTCGATCGACTACTCCCAGGTCATCGTAATTGACCTAGACGGTATTCAACCTTGTGTTTCTGGGCCTAAACGACCGCAGGATCGGATCGATCTTGGCGCGCTTGGCAACCGCTTTGACGAAGTAATGCAGCAGGATGCGAAAAGCGGTGGCTATGCAAAGAGCGCTGATCAGCTTCAGGAGCGTTATTCGGTACGTGCTCATGATGCAGCAGGCATCGCCCACGACTATGAGATCGGGCATGATGACGTATTGGTGGCTGCGATCACTTCCTGCACCAATACCTCCAATCCAGAACTTCTGATCGCCGCGGGCTTACTGGCTCGCAAGGCTGTACGCCGCGGCCTTAAGGCCAAGCCCTGGGTCAAAACGCTCTTCACGCCTGGCTCTCGTGTGGTAACCGCCTACCTCCAGGATGCAGGCTTGATTGAGCCGTTGAGCCAGCTCGGCTTCGACATCGCCGCTTACGGCTGCGGCGCATGCGTTGGAAACATTGGCCCGCTTGACCCAGCACTGGAGAAGGTCGTGGTTGGCCAGGATCTTGTGTGCAGTGCCGTGCTATCCGGAAACCGAAACTTCGAGGCACGGATCCACGGCAACCTACGTGCAAACTTCTTGGCTAGCCCGCCTTTGGTGATCGCCTTTGCATTGGTAGGGAGCACGCGCCGCGACCTGATGAGCGAGCCATTAGGCTTCGATCCAGATGGCATTCCGGTGATGCTTCACGAGCTATGGCCGAGCAACGATGAAATCAAAGCGCTGTCGGTCAAAGCCGCCAATCCGCATCTGTACAAGGAATGGTACGCGGACCTCACTCGCGACCACGACTTGTGGAATGACATCGTCTCCGCCACCGGTGACGTCTATGACTGGCCTACTTCGACCTACGCTGCTGAGCCAGACTTCTTCGATACCCGTCTCGCCGGCACGCCCATCCGCAACGCTCGCGCCTTGGCGATTCTGGGAGACTCCATTACCACGGATCACATCAGTCCGGCCGGATCTATTACTGAGGATTCCAGCGCCGGTCGCTGGCTCGCCGAGCATGGTGTGAAGCCTCAGGACTTCAATACCTACGGCGCCCGACGTGGTCACTTTGAGGTGATGGTGCGCGGCACCTTCGCCAATGTGCGCCTGAAGAATTTGATGCTGTCAGTCAAGGCTGACGGCGGTGCTGATGAGGGTCCATACACATTGCTGCAACCGACTGGCGAGCGGACCACACTGTTCGATGCCTCTCGTCATTACTTGGAACAGGACGTACCAACACTGATTTTCGCCGGCGAGGAATATGGTACCGGCTCCAGTCGCGACTGGGCTGCGAAGGGCACCCGACTGTTGGGCGTACGCGCCGTAATCGCTAAGAGCTTCGAGCGTATTCATCGCAACAACCTGGCAGGCCTAGGAGTGCTGCCGTTGCAATTCCGTGCTGGTGACGACGCCCGCAGCTTGCACTTGGATGGCACGGAGACGTTCGATCTGCTGAAGATTGAGCAAGGTGTTAAGCCGGGACAGGACGTGATTCTGCGCATCACTCGTCGCGATGGCAGCCAACAGAATGTGTCGCTACTGGCTCGCATCGATACAGCCATTGAGGCCGTCTACTTCCAAAATGGCGGCATCCTGCCTTATGTACTCGACAGCCTGACCGGGCTTGCCTCCACTAATTTGTACAAGAGCAGTGCGATCCAACCACCCCAATAACAGCTGGTGGCAGCTTCAAACTAAAGTCCGAGTTCGGCCAAGCTTCTGCCGAGCTCGGTTGGGCACCAACGTCTCCAATGCGTATCAATTCAGGTGTTTCAGCACTGAGCGCTGCTGCAGCTTCCCTGCCACAGACTCATTTCAAAACCCAGTGATCAGGCGACTTTACGGTAGGCCAACAGGCGCAAGGCGTTGAATACGACCAAAAGCGTGGAGCCCTCATGGATGGCAACGGCGGCACCAATGCTCAAACCCATGATGGTTGACGGAACCAAGATGGCCACAATCCCCAAGCTGACGAACAGGTTCTGGCGGATGATCGACCGCGTGTGACGGCTCAGCCCCACCGCAAAGGGGAGTTGCCTGATGTCGTCAGCCATGAGGGCGATATCAGCCGTTTCCAGAGCCACATCGGATCCGGCAGCTCCCATTGCAATGCCCACGCTTGAGTTGGCCATTGCAGGGGCATCATTCACGCCGTCACCCACCATAGCGACACTGGAGCTAAGGCGGAGGTTCTTGATGGCTTTGACCTTGTCCTCCGGCATCAGGTCTCCCCACGCTTCATCCAAGCCAACTTGTCTTGCTACCGCTTCCGCAACCCGGTTGTGGTCACCAGAAATCATGACCATACGGCCGATGCCCATCTCTCTGAGTTTTTGGAGCGCCTCTTTGGCTCCCTCTCGGGGGGTATCCAATAACCCGATAGCGCCCAGATCCTTGTCGGCGCGACGTACCACCATGGTAGTGCGGCCCGACTGACGCAGACGCTCTGCAGCCTCCAAGGCTGCTTTGCTCAGCGCGGGAACACCATCAGTACCGAACATCTCGACCTTGCCAATCCATACGAACTGCCCATCAAGCTCAGCACGCACGCCGCGACCAATCATGTTGCTCATGTTCTTGGCTTGGAATCGGCGCCGTGTGCCAATCATTTCTTCACCGTCACGCACAATTGCCGCAGCCAGCGGGTGGTCGCTCATCGACTCCACAGCGATGGCGACGTTTAGTAAATCCTCAATCTGCGTACCGCCCACGGGTATTACATCGGTGATGCGTGGGCGCCCTTCGGTCAGGGTACCGGTCTTGTCGAATGCCATGGCATTCAAGGAACCAAGCTCTTCAAGCGGCGCACCGCCCTTGATCAATACCCCACCACGGGCTGCCCTGGCGATGCCCGATAGAATGGCGCTTGGTGTTGCGATCGCAAGCGCGCAGGGGCTGGCTGCAACCAGTACGGCCATCGCCCGGTAGAACGAGTCACGGAACGGCTCGTCAAGGAAAATGCCGGCAAACATCAGCCCCACCACCAGCAGCAGAACTAACGGGACGAATACACGTTGGAAGCGGTCCGTGAATCGCTGAGTCGGTGATTTCCTGACTTCAGCTTCACTGACCATCTTGATGACCCGCGCCAGGGTACTTTCCGTGGAGCGCCGTGTTACCTCAACCTCGATGAGCGTTTCGCCATTGATGGTACCGGCGAAGACTTTCGAGGTAGCCTCCACGGCATCTGGTTTGCTGCGGGCGAGTTCGGCATCAGCGACAGGCTGCTTGTCCACGGGGACGCTCTCACCGGTCACTGGCGCCTGGTTGATGCTTGAGGAGCCTACGACTACAAAACCATCGGCCGGCAGGCGATCATTGGGGCGCACGATGACAACGTCACCGGGAACCAGCAGCTCCACGGGTATTTCCGCAGTGCCATTTGCTCTGCGTACGATCGCGGTGGCCGGTGCGAGCTTGGACAGTGCCTCAATCGCTTTCTTGGCCCGCCCCATCGCGTAGCTTTCCAGGGAATGCCCCAGACTGAACAGGAACAGCAGCAGAGCCCCCTCCGCCCAGGCGCCAATGCTTGCAGCACCGGCTGCGGCGAGAAGCATCAGCGAGTCGATCTCGAAGCGTTTCTTGCGGATGTTGTTGATCGCTTCTTTGGTGGTGAACCATCCACCGAACACGTAGGCCGACACATACAGAATCAGGGGCAGACGATCAGTCAGGCCAAGTTTTCCAGCAAGGGCTCCGGCACCCAGGAGAGCACCACAGATCAGCGCGAAAATCAGCTCGGTGTTCATGCCAAAAATGCCGCCATGCTCATGGCTATGACCTTCATGCCCGGCTTGGTCATCAGGGCGTTCAAGCAAACTCTTCATAACTCGTCCCTTCTGGAGTCAAGGCTTCCAATTGCCCTCTGCAGTTGGGAGCCGTCGCTGTTGGTTAGCTAAGATTTATTGCACGGCTTGCCTGGGCCTAGGCGTTAACATTTCGAACCTATGGAGGCATCGGGCGTAATAAAAAATGCCAGGCACTGCCTGGCATTTAGGAATTCTCTAATTGTTCTGTTCAAATCGATTACTACTTGTTGCTGATACATTGCGAATACATTGAGTAACGAACAGTCTTGAGCGTGCCCTGGGAGTCCTCGAAGGTCATCAACCGTGGGTAAACCTGGCAGGTACGGGGGTCCTGCGACTGACGTACGAACTTGGCAACGTCTATCTTCATGCCATATTTGTAATCCTGGATCTCTGGCATTGGCTTGCCATTTTTCTCCGCGTATTTGGCCACTGCGGTCTGGTGTTCCTTAGTGTATTGCAGCTGCTTGCTCTCGGAAAAAGTGTTGGCCTGCGAAGCCACCGAGAAAACAACAAGTGCAGCAGCGATAATTAGCTTTTTCATAAAAACCTCTCAAATTCAAATCTTCTCGGGCGTAACCTTAGCAATGCATAGGCATCACCGGCATGACGAGAAACTTACAATTTTGAAAGGTAAGTGCACCTACTTCACTCTAAACAAAAAAGCCCACAACACGTGTTGTGGGCTTCTCTTTAGCGGAGGCTGTTAGCTAACCACTTCGGCCTCGTCGCCGTCTTCATCTTTGCGGTGTGCCCAGTGATACAGGGCAGGCAATACCAGCAAGGTCAGTGCGGTGGAGGACAGGATCCCGCCAATCACCACCGTTGCCAATGGACGCTGAACTTCTGCACCGGTACCGGTGGCCAAGGCCATCGGGATGAAGCCCAGGGACGCTACCAAGGCTGTCATCAAAACAGGTCGCAGACGGGTCAATGCGCCTTCATCGACTGCCTGCCTGAGCGTTCGTCCCTCCTCCCTTAGCCCACGGATGAAGGCAATCATCACCAGGCCGTTCAGTACTGCAACGCCGGATAGTGCGATGAAGCCAACACCTGCCGAGATCGACAGTGGGATATCCCGCAGCCAGAGCGCCACGACACCACCGGTGAGTGCGAATGGAATACCGGTGAAGACCAGCATGCCGTCCTTCAGGTTGTTGAACATCAGGAACAACAAGGTCATGACCAGCAGCAAGGCGACTGGAACAACGATCTGCAGGCGTTTGGCTGCCGATTGCAGCTGCTCGAACTGGCCACCCCAGGTCGTCCAGTAGCCCGCAGGGATTTGCACCTTCTTATCCAGCGAAGCGGTCGCCTCCTGAACGAAGGACCCCAGGTCGCGGCCTCGAACGTTGGCACTAACGATGACCAGACGTTTGCCGTTTTCGCGGCTGATTTGGTTCGGGCCCAGTTGCAGATCCAGATTAGCGACCTGGGACAGTGGGATGAAACCAATCTGATTGGCACCCTGAGCCGCATTGGCAGGTACCGGGATCAGCAAGCTGGACATTCCCGCTACGTCGGTGCGAACGGTCTCTGGCAGGCGTACTACCATGTCGAACCGACGGTCGCCCTCATACAGCGTGCCGGCCTGGCGGCCACCCACGGCGATAGCGATCGAATTCTGAACATCCGCGATGTTCAGACCGTAGCGTGCTGCTTTTTCGCGGTCGATGTTGATAGTCAGCACCGGCAGGCCGGATGTCTGTTCAACTTTCACTTCCGACGAGCCCGGTACCGCTTTGAGCGCTGCCGCGATCTTGTTGGCGGTGTTGTTAAGCACGTCCATGTCATCGCCGAAGACCTTCACAGCGACGTCACTACGTACGCCCGAAATCAGCTCGTTGAAACGCAACTGGATTGGCTGCGACAACTCATAGTTGCTTCCTGGAACACCCGCAGCGGCCTTCTGCACCTCAGCAATCAGCTCATCGCGTGGCTTCTTGGGGTTAGGCCACTGATCCTGAGGCTTGAGCATGATGTAGGCGTCAGAGGCGTTTGGCGGCATTGGGTCAGACGCAATTTCTGCGGTACCCGAGCGTGCAAACATCCGCTCAACTTCAGGCACCTGCGCTATAACCGCTTTCTCCAGACGCTGCTGCATCTCGACGGACTGAGTGAGGCTCGTTCCAGGCACACGCATGGCCTGAAGCGCAAAGTCGCCCTCACTGAGGCTTGGGATGAACTCGCTACCCATACGACTTGCCAGTACACCGCTGAGCACGACCAAGGCTACTGCGGCCGAGAAAGCGATGTTCCGGTGTCCCAGCACCCATTGAAGAACCGGCTCATAGCGCAGTCGAGCTGTGCGCATGACCACGCCTTCCTCTTCCTTCACCTTGCCAGTGACGAACATGGCAATAGCTGCAGGAACAAAGGTAACGGACAGGATCATTGCACCCAGCAGCGCCATCACGACGGTGAAGGCCATCGGGTGGAACATTTTGCCTTCGACGCCGGTGAGGGCGAAGATCGGCAGGTACACCACCATGATGATCAGCTGGCCGAAGATCAGCGGCCGGCGAGCTTCTCGTGCCGCGGCAAAGACCTCGTGGAAGCGTTCGGTTTTGGTGAGCATGCGGCCATGCTTATGTTGCGCATGAGCCAGTCGACGGATCGCGTTTTCTACAATAACCACGGCACCGTCGACGATGATGCCGAAGTCGAGTGCCCCCAAACTCATTAAGTTGGCACTGACCTTGTTGTTGAACATGCCTGTGAAGGTGAACAGCATGGACAGCGGAATCACCATCGCGGTGATCAGAGCCGCACGAATGTTGCCGAGGAACAGGAACAGAATGGCGATAACCAGGATCGCGCCTTCCACCAGGTTCTTCTTCACCGTCGCGATGGCTTTTTCAACCAGGTTGGTACGGTCGTAAACAGTCACAGCCACCACGCCCTTTGGCAGGGTGCGGTTGATGTCCGCCAATTTGGCGGCGACAGCTTGAGATACGGTGCGGCTGTTTTCACCAATCAGCATGAACACGGTACCGAGCACGACTTCGCGGCCGTTCTCAGTAGCAGCACCTGTACGGAGCTCTTTACCGATGCTGACGTCAGCAACGCTGCTGATGCGAATCGGTGCACCATCCACACTGGTGATCACGATGTTGGCGATGTCTTCGATATTGCCTACCTGACCCGGTGCACGGATGAGCAACTGTTCACCATTACGCTCGATGTAGCCGGCGCCGACGTTGGCGTTGTTACTTTCCAACGCTGCGACCAGGTCATTGAGTGTCAGCTTGTAGGTAGCCAGGCGCTTTGGATCCGGCGCAACCAGGAACTGCTTGGCATAACCGCCGATGGTATTGATCTCGGCCACACCCGGGACGTTACGCAGCTGAGGCTTGATGATCCAGTCCTGGATCACGCGCAGGTCGGTCGGGGTGTACGGCGTACCGTCCTCTTTGACCGCGCCATCTTCGGCTTCAACAGTCCACAGGAAGATCTCGCCGAGGCCGGTAGATACCGGCCCCATGACGGCCTCTACACCTTCTGGCAGCTGTTCCTTCGCAACCTGCAGCCGCTCGTTGATCAACTGGCGGGCAAAGAAGATGTCAGTGCCATCCTTGAAGATCACGGTGACCTGAGACAGGCCAGAGCGAGACAGGGAACGGGTCTGCTGAAGGCCCGGGAGACCGGCCATGGCCGTTTCAACTGGAAACGTGATCCGTTGTTCGGTTTCCAAGGGCGAGTAACCAGGCGCTGCAGTGTTGATCTGCACCTGGACGTTGGTGATATCGGGTACCGCATCGATGGGCAGCTTTTGATAGCTGTAGATACCGATACCCGCCATGATCAGAACAGCGATCATTACTACGATGCGCTGCTCGATGGCGAATCTGATGATACGTTCAAACATGAGAAATCATCCTGTCAGTTCGCATCAGTGACCGTGTTCGGCAGAAGCTTTGCCGAGCTCGGACTTGAGTGTGAAGCTGCCACTGGTTGCTACCTGGGCGCCGGCTTCAATACCGTCGATGATTTCCACGTACCCATTGTCGCGGCGACCCAGTTTTACCGGGCGGGTGTCAAAGCCATCTGGGGTGCGTACGAATACCGAAGGTTTGTCTTCAACGGTCTGCACTGCGTGCTCAGGGACCGCTACGGCAACTCGATCGGTCTGGGAAGTGACCGCAATGTTCACGAACAGGCCTGGACGCCAGGCGCCGTTGGGGTTGGTCAAGGTGACGCGGACAGTAGCTGCACGGTTTTGCTCGCCCAGCAGGCTGCCGACATAACCCACCTTCCCTTCGACCTCGACGTTCATGTCAGGCGAAGAGACTTTCACCGCACGACCAGTCGTGACCTTGCCCAGATCTGTAGGCGGGACGGCGAAGGTTGCCCAAACCTGGTTCAGGTCGGAAAGGATGAAGGCGTTGGTCGCCTCGCTTACGACTTCGCCAACGGTCAGGTGTTTCTCCACTACCACGGCGTCGAAGGGAGCTCGGAGCTCGTATCGATTACCGCCAACGGAGTTAACCGAGGCACCGATCGCGCCGACCTTCTGCTTGGCGTTGGCCAAGGAGATCTCCGCTTCTTGCAACGCTTGGCGTGCTTGGAGGTAGTCTTGCTCTGCAGAGATTTTGTCCTGCCACAGCTCTTTCTCACGCTGGAAGGTCACACGCGCCAGTTCGACGCGACGCTGTGCGGCCTGTTGTTCGCTGCGCAGGTCAGAGATCTGCTGGCTGGCGATTACAGCGAGGACCTGACCCTTTTTGACCGTCTCACCCAGGTCGGCCTGGACAGCCTCAACAACCCCAGGAACACGAGGAACCACGTGGGCAGTACGGTCTTCATCGAAGCGAATTTCGCCCGGGAAGCTCACGACTGTACCCAAGTCACGCGGCGCTGCAGCTTCCAGGGCAACGCCGGCTGCCTTGATCTGTTCGGCGCTGAGCGTCAGCTTGCCTTCTTCTTCACCGCCCTCTTCGCTGTGGCCTTCTTCGCCATGGCCCTCATCACCTTCCTCTTTGGCGGAAGATGCGGCTTTCTTTTCGTCGCCATGGCCATCGTTAGCGCCATGTTCGGCGGTACTGGCGGCCTGCTGTCCTGAACTGTTGTTCCAGGCAAGGCTGCCAAATCCGAGGGCTGCCACAGCGGCTACCGCGAGGGCGATCTTGCGTTTGTTATCCATTGCTACTCCTGCTGATCGTAGGCACCGGCTTGTTCAAGGCTGGGTGCCGAAGAAAATGTTTGGCCCGTTCAGCGAGCGCCGGCAGTTGAGCCGACTTCGCCATAAACCCTTTCCACCTGCGCACGTGCATTGGTTGCCGCTGCCAACGATTCGAGGTATTGGCCACGAGCGACGATCAAGGTGCGCTGGGCATCCAGCACTTCGATGAAGCCGAATTTGCCCATCTCGAAGCCGCGGGTTGCGGTCTCTACGGCTTGTTGGGCTGACGGCAGAATGGTCTTGTCGTATGACTCGACCTCCTGCATGGCGGTGGACCACTGGTTCAACGCGGTTTGGGTTTCGGTACGCAGGCGCAGCTCCACAGCATTGCGCTGGTCTCGGGCCTGATCTGCACGGCGAGAAGCGGAAAGAATGTTGCCCTGGTTACGATCGAACAGCGGCAGCGGCATGGACAGGCCCACAGTGTTGACCCGCTCGCGCACAGAGCGGTCGTACTGGCTACCTACGCTGACAGTAAGGTTCGGGATACGCTGAGCTTTCTCTGAACCGAGCGAGGCATCGCTCTTGTCGATCTGCACCACGGCCTGGCGCATTTCTGCGGTCTGATCCAGCTTTGCCAGCAGCTCTTCAGTCTGCGGAGGAAGTCCCGGGGAGAGGGTTGGCGATTCAAGGCGATCAAAGACGGTCACCGAGCTCCCGGTAATTTGAGCGAGCTGCTGATAAGCGGTTGTCTTTTCCGTTTCGGCACGTCGAACTTGCAGCTTGGCTTCGGCCAGCTGTACCTGGGCGCGGGTCGCCTCTACTGGGGACGACTTACCAGCACGAACACGGCCATCAACGATGCGAAGACCGCGCTCAGTCAGCTCGAGAGATTGCTTCGCCAAGTCGAGGCCAGTCTGGGCACGCAACGCGGCGTAGAAGGCTTGCACGACATCAGCACGCAGACCGTTCACGCGACGGTCCAACTCCAGCTGTGCGGCGGTCTGCCCGTATGTGGCGACGTCAACACGAGCCCCCCGCTTACCACCCAGTTCAAGGGTCTGGCTGAGAGAGACAGTCGTCTGGCTGGTGTTACGGCGGGTGTCTTCCACGTCATACGAGATTGTGGGGTTGGGGATAAGCCCGGCCTGCTTGCGAGCACCATCAGCGATCCCAATCTCTTGCCTGGCTGCGGCCAGGTTGGGGTTGGCATCCATGGCCGTCGAAAGCGCTTGGGGCAAGCTGATGCTTTGGGCAAGGGCTGCAGGTGCCATCAATCCAGAGATGACTGCACAAAGTGCTGCGATCTTCCAGGGCGAGATGGAGGTCTTGGATAAGACATTGCGGTTATACCGGGGCACTTTGATGGTCCTCGTGCACAAACTTCGATAAAGCTTGGCGAGAACGCCGAAACAGCTGCCAAGCCCCACTTGATTAGGTGATGGCACTCTAATGAGCGGTAGCTATCAGAGGGGTGGCTAGAAAATTACAATTTCGTAAGAAAGCCCTGTAATGCCCGTAAATACTGGGAATCCCAAGCCGGCTCTATGATTTCGTTACAAGCAACGGAGATGGCAAACACGCGGTGCGAAGGTGCCGAATAACAGACAGATGACGAAATTGTAATTGTCCTATCACCCTCCCGTTATCTTTGGCCTGCAAATATGAGCTCGCGCTACGCTAGGCGCGCCGCCGGGTCAGAACAACTAACGACACCCGCGCCGGTAAACATAATAAAAACTGCCGTGAATCAAAGGAGCATCGGATGAAAATCAAAGTACCACTGTATTTGGCGGCAGTTTCTGCGCTGTCTGGAAGCTATGCTATTTCGGCACAAGCTGAAGACAAGCCAGAAGGCTTCATTGAAGGCAGCAGCCTTACAGTGCTGAACCGCAACTTCTATTTCAACCGTGATAACCGCGACAGCACCGCTCCCACTTACAACAGTGGCAAGGGCAATACCAACGGCTACTCCGAAGCCTGGGCGCACGCGATCATCAGCAAATTCAACTCTGGGTTTACCCAGGGTACCGTTGGCTTCGGCGTTGACGCCTTCGCCATGATCGGCCTCAAGCTCGACACCGGTGATGGGCGCAACGGCGGCCGTAGCTCCTTCGACGTGCTGCCCGTTGATAACAAGGGTGAAGCTCGCGACGAATACACCAAGGTCGGCGGCGCAGCCAAAGTCCGCTTGTTCGATACCATCGTGAAAGTGGGTGATGTTTTCCCATCGACTCCGGTCGTTGCATCCGGCGACTCACGCCTGCTGCCAGAAAGCTTCCGCGGCGTGACCGTTGAGAACACCAGCATCCAAGGCCTCACCCTTCAGGGTGGTCGACTGCACGCCATGAGCCAACCGGTCTCTAGCAACCTGAACGACAACTTCGTGACCTTCTATGGCGGCCCGGTCAACTCGCCATGGATCGGTTACGGTGGTGGTGACTACTCGATCAACGATAACTGGACTGTGAGCGTCTACGCCAGCCAGCTGAAAGACGTCTGGAATCAGTACTACGCCGGCACCAGCGTTGTTTACCCACTGAACGACGATCTGGCGCTGATCGGTGGCTTCAACTACTACAAAGCTGTAGATGAAGGTAAAAAGCGCCTGGGTGAATTCGACAACAACATCTGGAGTGCCAAGGTCGGCGTGCGTTACGGTGCCCACACCCTGGCCCTGTCGCACCAACGCAACAACGGCGACGACGATTTCGACTACCTGCGTCAGTCGGACTCGATTTTCGTCGACAACTCCATCCAGTACAGCGACTTCAACTCGCCGAAAGAGCGTTCCTGGATGCTGCGCTATGACCTGAACTTCACCAGCTACGGCATTCCAGGCCTGACGTTCATGACCCGCTACGCCAGAGGCTCGGGCGCGGATTACTCGAACGCTAACCAGTTCTACATGCGCACCGACGACAACGGCAACCCGCTCGACAACCAGAAGCGTTGGGAGCGTGACGTCGAAGTCAAATACGTTGTGCAAACCGGTCCGGCAAAAGACTTGTCCTTCCGGTTGCGCCAGGCAACCACGCGTGCCACTGCTTTCGAATCGGATCTGGATGAAACTCGTGTAATCATCGAGTACCCGCTTTCGATTCTGTAATTCGCTAACTGGACCAGTTAATCATTGGCTGGTCCTATTAGTAAAACGAGCATTACGCATTCACCTTGAGTGGCTTAAGTGCTCCTTTGGTAAAAGGTGGATATTTGGCGCCCATTGGGCGCCTTTTTTTTGCCTAGAATTCAAGTAGGCGTTCGATTGTACGCATCGCATGCCGGTGAAGTTCATGACTACACCAATGACCAGTCTCCTCAATGTGAGCGACCTCGCCGTCATCTGAGCGGAACGAAGCCAGCACGAAGAAGAAAATAACCCAATACTTCATAAGGTCAAATCACCTGCTGGAGAGAGGGCCGCAACTGTCAAACCCAAACCGCGACAAGATATACCGCCAGACTATCAACTGTATTACCTAGAAATTACAAATCCGTCATTTGACCCCCGGCACGCTCATTTTGATTTACCATCCCTTTCAATAATGCCGGCGCGCGTGCGCGGTTAATTGCTCAGTGATATCGAGACAAAATCCCATGCGAATTCTGGTAATTGAGGATGAAGTAAAAACTGCGGAGTATGTGCGTCAGGGTCTCACGGAATGTGGCTATGTCGTAGATTGCGTCCACACCGGCTCAGATGGATTATTCTTGGCCAAGCAGCACGAATACGAGCTGATTATTCTTGATATAAACCTGCCAGAGATGGACGGTTGGCAGGTTCTTGAGTTGTTGCGCCGTAAAAATTGCCCTTCCCGCATCATGATGCTGACGGCGAGAAGCCGGCTGGCGGATAAGGTCAGGGGGCTGGAGAACGGCGCAGATGACTACCTGATCAAGCCATTTGAGTTCCCTGAGCTGTTGGCTCGGGTGCGCGCCTTGATGCGTAGGTCAGATCACCCCGCATCCGTAGAGGTCATTCGCGTCGCTGACCTGGAGCTTGATCAGAGCCGGCACAGGGCGTTCAGGGACGGTCAGCGTATTGATTTGACCACCAAAGAATTCGCGTTATTGCACTACTTGATGCGTAACACCGGGGTGGTACTGAGCCGTACGCAGATTATCTCTCAGGTTTGGGATATGAATTTTGACTGCGACACGAACGTTGTTGAGGTGTCGATTCGAAGACTCAGAGCCAAGATAGATGACCCTTTCGAGACCAAGTTGATACATACGCTTCGGGGCGTAGGGTATGTGCTTGAAAAGCGATAATTGCGAAGCTCTCTAATACCGAAAATGGGCTAAATACTCTCGTCGCATGCGCGCTTGGGGTTTCTGTTTGCGATCCGCAGCACTGATTCCTCACCCAACAAATGAGGTAGGCAATCAAGCACGCGGATGCTCGCCTTCTTCATAAAGTCGAAGGCGAGCCTGGCCATTAATGGCTACGTATGCATGGGTAAGAGTTCAGCTGATCGAGCGTCTACTGAGCGCCAGAGGCGGAATAGTCACAGCCTAGTGGTTGAACGCGGTACTGCTGGTGTACGCAGAGCTGGACTCATTGTTTTTTGAATGGCGCATTGCAGCACATAGAAATATAAAATCCCGGAAGAAAATACGATTGCGGACAGGGAAACCATTTCTGAATCTAAAACCCCAGAAATCATATACTGCTTAATCGTGACAGATCCCAGGATGATTCCAGTGCAGTACATGACCCCTGTGAACTGGTTTCCCAAAAAACTCAGGATACCGCTGAAAGCATTATTCGCACTCAGTAGAACTGCTTTCAGAATTGTCCACCCAAGAAGTGGCAGAAAAGCCTTAATCATGAAGGCGAATAACATCGATGATGCGAATAGTTTTATCGGCGTTTCTGCCCACGGCTTGATGGTACCGTCTATTTCAACGCCGGTATACAAGATCACATTCAGAACAAGTGCCATGACGGTGCATATGCCGAGGCGTATCATTTCCCGCTTTAGTGGGGCCATCATTATCACGGCGTGAATCTTGCGTCCGATGAATCGGTTTAGTCCTTGGGTCGACATTTCTCTTCCTATGCTTTCGAGGATGACACTTTTGTAACGTTGTAAGAAGGTCACTCTTTTACCCGAAGAGAGCTGACGCTTCAACGGTTGTGGATTGCGCAGGGGGCTCATGTCCTTCCCTTACTGGGTAGCTTGCTGAGTAATCCTCATCTACCTGCGTGGCAAAGATGCATCCACCCCGTCGCCGTCAGAGCTCGGGAGGACTGGCTGCTGTCAGTAACTCATCAAGTGACGGAACCTTAGCGTTAGCACTCAGGACGAGTGTCCTGGATCGGAGTATTGATACATCATAGAAAGATTCGCACTCGACTCTTCCATTCACTTCTCTCCAGTGGGTGACTTCTGGTATCAGCTCGTTAGGCACCGGATGTAATGCCATAGGGTTATGGAAGACCTCCACTTCAGCAGACCACGGCTCGTAGCCATACTGCGGCCAGAGCTGACCGTAATCGCTGGACGCTACATCCAACAAAAATGGGATACCTCGTGATGCACCTGGAGAACGGTCGAAAAACTCACCAAACCGCAAGTATCGGTACCCGTCTAGATGAGCTCCACCTGAAATCGGCACTCGGCTGAGCTTTGGGACTGTGCAGGCATTGGTGAAAATGACCGCTGAAAGATGGGCATTTTCCCTTAGCGTAAATAGGCCGTTGGGGCGCCCTGATAGCAGAGATGTCTCTTCCTCCACAGTTATCAGCTGCATTCCACGATGCGCAGATGAGTGAACTGAAAAGCCATAGAGATAGCTGATGAGCGACTCCCTGCTCCACAGCATTGAACTGGGTGCATGGAAATCGGCTAAGGCCAGAATGAGCGGCTTACCCTCCACGTGCGGTAGGGATTCGTAACGCTTGTCCAATTTGTTTTGCATGGTCCTCGCAAACCTTTCTGCAGCCGCTCCAAAGAAGCGCTCATGTCGGTCAGCTGGTGGGGGGACCGGCGAGGCGCCAAAATGCTCATACCGCTCTTCCGGGTTGGCTGTCACTGCTTCAACCCAGGCCTCACCTCCCAGCCTATTCTCGATATGAAAATCGGGTGATTCTTTAGGCTGGGTGACCAAGAGTCCCTGCTCACGAAAAATCGCTAATAGGTGGGCCTCCCAAAGGCGGGTGTGAAAATTCTCAGTCTGGCAATCGGGAACCCAATTTCTGTCTGGAGATGGCAGTGCGAGATACAGTTGATTGAGCGCCCACGCCCCAATACGGCGGCTTGGATCAAATAGTGATTTGAACACCACGCTTGGTGTGCGCTTACCCATTCTGCTTAAAGGAGCACGTCGTCGTTCGCCTGAGGGGAGTGGAAGCGGATGGGCTTGGGTATTGAGAAAATGGCTAATTGAGGCGCGGGCTTCGGACTCGCGAGCGGTGCACTCACCATGGCTGAGGAGCACCCACACGCTATCGACACGACGCCGTAAGGTGACTACTCCGAAGCTGCCGGACTGGATATTTCGGGTTAGAGCGGCACAAGAAAGTCCGTCCTCACTAAGCCATGCCCCTACTGGCGGGCTGTCTCCAAACCCCAACCCTCGTGGAAGCGACAAAGCGATTAGATCGAACATCGGCGCAGCAATTTCTTTCATTCACTGATCTCGGCAGCCGTGAAATGCATTCCTTCAATGCCTCGGAGCGTGCCCGCCGGCGATGGCATCGGTGGAGGTACCTATTGAAGGAGGGGGCTTTGCTCCACCAGGACGTCTCGGTTGGTGAAGATGGTCTCAATGGTTGCAGCCTCGGCAGCCACATGAGTCTTGCGCGTAATCTCTTCGAGGGCCAGCTCGAGCCGGTAGTCTTGGAAATACTCGTACAGCTTTTCAGAGCTCTCGGATATCTCCTCCCCACCATTCTTTGCGAACAAGATGTGGATGATCGCTGCGAGTGGGAGGGAGATGTCGAGATCCTTCTCTTCTGCATCCGACTCCGAGTTCAAACCGTCGAAATACCTCTCCAGATGATTCTGGAGCTCCTCAAGCCAGAACTGAGATAGGTTGCTAGGTAGGGTGCTTTCAGGCCCAGCCAAAAGGACTTCATCTCTGAATCGAGCCAGCAGATTGGGGTTTGCCATGGAGGACCTCACGATTAGATTTGAGAGCAACTGGTCAGCATAGTCCACCTCAAAATGACCACCTCCTTGACGCCTATCCTGGTGCTCCTGATCCTCAGACGAGGTCTGAATGGGGGCGATCCCTCAAACTCAAATCAGGACACCGCTCATAGGAATAGAGTCGTCTCCCTTGACTCTAACTGCTACCATGGTGGCATAACGTAATCCTGCTTTGGCGAGCAGGATGCGAGTCATTGAGTCCCTCCTATCCTGAGCACCGCGTCGTCGCCATAGCCACGGATTGGGCATTTTTTTGCAGAGATCAGGTAACAGAAATGGCCAGCGCCGAACAGCTCAAAGCGCTCGTGAAATCTCACATCGAACGGGATGACAGTCAGTTCTATTCCGTAGCGATGCAGGTTGCCGCACGCGAAGCTAAATCGGGCCATGGCAAGCTCGCGACCGATCTGCGCGACATGATCGATGCTGCTAAAAGCAGCGTGAGTCTTGAAGGTCGACGCAATAGCCCCACACCCCTTGCCAAGCCTCGCGGCGAAATGGCGGGCTTGCTGAGCGTTACCTACCCAAAAGATCGTTTCGTTGAAATGGTTCTCGACGACGCAGCATCAGCTCAGTTGCAACGAGTGCTGAAAGAGCAACGAATGTTTTCTCGTCTACGAGAGCATGGGCTTTCTCCTCGCAGGAAGGTGCTGTTGGTAGGCCCCCCAGGAACGGGTAAATCCATGACTGCATCCGCTCTTGCTGGTGAGCTCGGGGTACCGCTCTTTCTTGTCCGTTTGGACACGCTTATTACCAAGTTTATGGGTGAAACTGCGGCGAAGCTGAGGCAGGTTTTTGATGCCATAGCTGAAGTCCGTGGTGTCTATTTTTTTGATGAGTTCGACGCAATTGGTTCCCAGCGTGGAATGCCAAACGATGTTGGCGAGATACGCCGGGTACTCAATAGCTTTTTGATGATGATCGAAGAAGACCAGTCAAATAGCCTAATCATTGCCGCGACTAATCACCCCGAGATCCTTGACTACGCCTTATTTCGTCGTTTCGATGACGTCATCGAGTATCACTTACCGACTGCTGAACAAGCATCGAGTCTTATTCGTTCGCGGCTTGGACATTTCGCGCCTAAACCTTTTTCAACCAAGGCCATTGGGGAAAAGGCTGCAGGTTTGAGCTATGCCGAAATCCGGCGGGCGGTGGATGACGCTATCAAAGATGCCGTTATGCACGATGAAGAACGCGTCAAAGGACAGACGCTGGGCAAGGCATTGATGGACCGCCAACTGCTCAGCCAGAAATTGGCAAAACAACGTAGCAGCGAGCCATGCCGGACAAAAGAAACGCAAAGCGTGAACACTTAATACTGCCAAAAAATTCTAAGCCGAGAGATTTCACGGCACATGCCTCTAAGGGTGGCGTAAAACCGCAGATCCCAGATTTGCCAAGGCAGCAGCATGGTGCGTCACTTCAGCATCAACTGCACGCATTGAAGCCAATGGCCGAAGCAGCTAAGAACTTTCAACAGGGGATAGATGTTGAAAGCGGCTTGGGCTTGCAAATCCAGTTCGTCGGTCAGCCCGATGTGGAAATGGCTTTCCAAAGCCTTGGTGATGAGCGCAAGAAAATCGAACTCCTCAGCGTACGCCAAGAGGGAGACCAGACCATTGCCAACGTCTTCGTCCCCGATGGCAAGCTTGACCACTTTGAGAGGATCGTTACGGAGTACCTTCAGGAGAAGAAGGACAAGAATGGTAATCCCCGAGACCACCGTAACCTAGTCAACACGATCGAATCGATTCGCAACGCCGAGTTGGAAGCGTTATGGACAGACGATCCAGATTTGCTGCCGGACGACAAATCAAAAGAGTTTTGGTGGGAGGTGTGGCTTCCGGTACGAGGTGCGCGCCAGGCCGTTATTAACGATTTCACTAAGATCGTCGAAGGTAGTGGATGCGTAGTCAGCGAAGCACGAGCTGATTTTCCCGAACGAACTGTGGTGCTGATGAAAGGTTCCCAGCGCCAATTCTCGCAATCGGTGATGGGGCTCAACTGTGTCGCTGAGCTTCGTCGAGCCAAAGAAACCGCAGACAGCTTCGATGACTTGGCCAATGAAGAGCAAATCGAATGGCTGGATGAATTGGTTGCGAGAACTGATTTCCCAGCAGTCAATCGTCACGCTCCCAGGATTTGTTTGCTGGATTCTGGTGTCAATCGCGCCCACCCCTTGCTCAGTCGACTGATCGAGGAAGAGGATACTCACACCGTTAACCCTCAGTGGGGTAAGCACGATGAGGAGAACCACGGCACCGGCATGGCAGCCCTCGCAGCCTATGGCGATCTTACCGACTGCCTATCATCACTTGAACGTGTGAGCATTCATCATCGGCTTGAGTCGGTGAAGCTTCTTCCAAGCCATGGGGCGAACGAGGGGAACGCACTGCTTCATGCATCTCTTTTTGCTGAAGGGGTGGCGCGACCAGAAATTAGCCACGCGGATCGATCCAGGGTCTTTAATTCAGCAGTTAGCGCCGAGGACTATCGTGACCGCGGTCGCCCATCCTCCTGGTCTTCAAAGCTGGATAGCCTGGCTGCGGATGCCGATAACGAAGGTGAGTTCCCCAGGCTGTTTATCCAATCGGCCGGGAACATTCGCGACATCAACGCTTGGATGCTTTATCCCGCGAGCTTGAGCACCAACCTGATCCATGATCCGGGGCAGGCTTGGAACGCTCTGACAGTGGGTGCCTGTACCCGTAAAATGGACACGAGACCCACTGCCTATGAACCAATAGCGCAAGAGGGTGGGCTCAGCCCCTTCACCACAACCTCTGCTACGTGGGAAAGTGCCTGGCCATTGAAACCGGACGTGGTTTTTGAGGGGGGCAATGCTGCCAAGGACCGATATGGCGCAGCCGGGATGGCGAGCCTTAATTTGCTCACCGCCAAGAATGAGTTCGAGGCAAGACGATTCTGTACCTTTAACGCTACGAGCGCAGCGTCGGCATTGTGCTCTCGTATGGCGGCCCAAATTCTGGTTCAGTATCCGACCTTGCGTCCAGAGACAGTCCGCGCCCTGATTGTTCACTCAGCGGATTGGTCGGAAGCTATGCGCGACGCTTATCTTCCTGCTCGCCCAGTGAAATCGGACTACGTAAACCTCATTCGACATGCCGGCTGGGGAGAGCCGAGTCTTGAGCGTGCTCTTTGGAGTGCGAGCAACTCTCTGACTTTGGTGGTGGAAGATCAGCTCTATCCTTATAAGAAAGGTAAGGGGAAGATCGATACGAAGGAGATGAACCTCCACAACATCCCGTGGCCAAAGGACGAGCTTGAAGCTCTACAAGGTGCTGAGGTGGAGATGAAGGTCACCCTTTCGTATTTCGTCGAGCCGAATCCCTCTGCTCGCGGCTCCGCGTCCAAATATCACTACCCATCGCACCGCCTACGATTCGATGTTAAGCGGCCTTTGGAAGGTCCTGATGATTTTGTGGGGCGCGTAAATGCGGCTGCTGAGCAAGTGAATGAAGGGATGGCGCCGAAGGATCCCGACTGGCTCCTCGGGGGCCAATACAGGCACAAAGGGTCCATTCACCAAGACATTTGGAAAGGCACTGCTGCTGATCTCGCAAGCCGTGGCTTGCTGGCTGTGTTTCCTGGAATGGGTTGGTGGAGAACCCGGCCTAATCTCAACCGGTACGCGCTCCCCGCTCGTTACAGTCTGATCATCTCTATCAAAACCCCGGAGGCGGAGGTCGATCTGTATACCGCGGTCGAAAACAAGCTAGCAATCCTGGTGTAAAGATCGTTGAAGCGACTCACTGCTCCCGCCTCACAATAGAGATAAGGTCAATTTTTCTGAGAGAGCGGTAGGCGATTATCAGTTATTTTGTGAATTTCGCATGGCCGATTCACAGAGGAAGTGGCAGTTTTTCCCAGTTTACTGAACACCTAATGTCACCTTTTTTGTGAACCTACAGGGCCTACGCTTGGGCCTGGGCCTACAGCACGACACCGTTTTCGGCGCTCAAAGTCGTGGTGTACGACTTCAGCCCAAGCCGTGCCGGTGAACATGCACGCAATTTCCTGGGCGACTGGAACGGCAAGCTGGTTTGCGATGATTTCGCTGGTTACAAAGCTGGTTTTGAGCAAGGCATCGCTGAAACCGGCTGCATGGCTCATGCACGTCGCAAGTTTTTCGATCTGCACGTAGCTAACAAAAGTCAGCTGGCCGAACAAGCGCTGTACTCGATCAGCGACTTGTAAGAGGTCGAGCGCCAAGCGCGTGACATGAGTGATGAGGATCGCGGGCGAATACGTCAGGAAATGGCGACGCCGATCCTCAAAACAATGCATAACTGGATGTTGGCCTAGCGCGACCTGGTGCCCATTGGGTCAGCCACGGCCAAAGCCCATGGGCGATTCACGCAACCAGTTGACTGCTGAGCGAAAACCTCCGTAGCTTAGCGACAGGAGATCAAAGAGTGAGGACGAAAAATACAGAAACTCGTCTCCGTTATGATGATACTGCTTAGAGGTACCATATACTCTTAGCTAGGGGAATGACGCTAAAGCACTCGCTTTGCCTTCAAAGCAGTCGTAAGAATCGTAACGACAAATAAAATGCACGCCCCTTAACTCATCCACCCACGCGCAGATCGCGATCAGCCGAAAAAATAATCTCTGTGACCTTGAGGTTCTCTCGATGAGGCGAGTGATGAATGCTGTAGCAGGCCCCGCCTACTACCTTATAGATATAGCCCTCTTCCGTCCCTGAGGCGTCTTCAGCAATGCTCACTTCCTGAAGCGGTTCCATCACCCAGTCTTTCCCACCTCTCATGTGGCCAGGAGACATCAGATGTGCCTGCGCGATCCATGAGCAGTCATCAAGCTCCGAAAGCATCTGTTTAAGTATCGGTACCGTAGGGATCATCAGCATGCTGCCCACGATGTCATCACCATAATCGCGCACGAGCTCCACGTAAAACCATGGGTAGTGCAGCTCCAGCTCAATAAATTTCCAGCGGCGACTGGAAGGTTCTCCGAAAATGTCGGCTGAGCTGAGTTCAGCGTGCCTGTAGGTCTTGAACATCGAAAAATCCTCAAAATATTAACAATAGTTAATGGATGTCCGACGTTCAAGACGGCTTCATCATTCCTTTTGTAGGAATGAAAAAATGGAACTGAAACAGGCATTTGGGAAAGCAATGAGGCAGCTCAGAAAATCCCGCAACCTTAACCAAGAAGATTTCGGTGGCCACAGCAGCCAAACCTACCTCAGCCAACTGGAAGCCGGAGGAAAAGGCCCTACCCTCGAAATGGTGCATGGGCTCGCCTCTGCCATGAATGTCCATCCTTTGACGATCTTGACCCAGTGCTACCTTTTTATGGACAAGGATGCCACTCTGGATTCAATCATTCAGCGCGTTCGTGAGGAGCTCAGCGTGACGCCATCGGACCGATGAGGATGGGCATCTGCACCCTTCAGCATGGGCTGAGATGTCCTGTCTGATGCAACCAAATTCTGCGCTTCCTGACCCATTGGCTGGGTTGCGCCTGGGCCCTACCTATGAGGGAAAGGAGAGACATTGAAAGGCCGGCGGAAGGTAAAGACTGAGAAGTGGCGTATCAAGTCGGAACAGGAAGGCAGCGCCCAAGAGCTTCTGCGAGGGCGGGCACAGACGCGAGGAAGGTTCCTCGATATAGCCGCACAAGCCGGCAAGAGAATGGAACCCGTTGGCCGACTAGCCGGTTGAGAGATACGCTTTCACATTTGAGGTGTGCAAATGAACGATCCTCAGATACTAGCGCTTTGCCCCAGTTCACCGCTGGGATGCTGGAGCATCGTCCACCGATGCTACAAAGGAAGGTGCGAGCAAATCTTGCACCTGGCGACGCGAGTGCTTGGCAGTCGAGTGCTCGCCGCGCAATGGCTATACAAACCAGCGATCGGGCTAAGTCATCAGGTACCTTGCATCATCCTGATAAGTCGATCGGGCTATCAGCAAGTGGTGACACTTCTAGAACGAATTGAACACGGCGTCTACGCTTAACGCCGCAAGGTTCCATGCCAGAGGACCTGTCCACTACTCGTCTGACATAGGTTTAGCTGTGTCTATCGCAGAGTCTATATCGAACCGAATCAAGCGTATGCCTAAGGGAAGGCCCTTTGTTAGAGCCGTATTCGAGCGAGCCGGCTCTCGCTCCGCGGTAAACAAAGCTCTTTCTCGAATGGTGCTCAGGGGTTCCCTGGAGCGCGTTGCCCGCGGCGTTTACATGCGTCCCAAGCACAGCCAATACACGGGTAAAAGGGTTCGAGCCAACCCGCTTTCTGTATTGGAAGCCGTCGCTAGGGCAAGAGGCGAGACTATCCAGATCCATGGTGCAGAAGCTGTTCGTCGACTGGGGCTGAGTGTTCAGATGCAGGTCCTGCCTACTTACTACACCAGCGGGACGACACGTGAGATCAAGATCGGTAACGCGGTTGTTAGGCTGCGCCATGCGTCTCGCCAACGACTCCAGCAAGCTGGAACGCCAATAGGGACGGCCCTGACCGCTTTTTGGTATCTCGGAGAAAATGGGGTGGATGAGCAGGTCGCGAGCAAGATTGTCAGCTCGCTCAGCGCTGAAGAGTTCAAAAGGCTCATGGAATGCAAAATGCCTAAGTGGATGCGCTCAGCACTGGCCAACTACGCTCGAAATGTGAACTGAAAAATTCTGAACCGGGAGCGAATCCGACGAAAAATCTACGCAACGCATTACGAAGGCCGGAGTTGTATTTTCGATTACATGGAGATACTCATAAACGCCGGTGCGGCATATATTATGCAACTGTTGCCAGTAGAGCACGAGAAACGCTAGATCATGAACTTAGAGAGCACCGAGGAAACCAGTGGCGACTCTAACCTAAATTACTCCAGTAGACTCCGCATACCTTAATCGCCACTATCTGCATCGAGATACTTGTATGCCATTTTCGATTCAAGAGCAGCCAGAGTTGCGCGAACCTGCGTTGATTTTGGCTGAGTATATACTCCACTTGATTCAATAGACGAGTGATGCATAGCTGACTTAATCGTAAGATCCGTGGCTCCGTCTGCGGCAAGTCGCTGCCCATAGGAATGCCTGTGTCCATGAGGGGTAGTACCTAACATTTTCTCACTGATCAACCCAATGCGCTTTACAGCCGCTCTATGTGCTTTCCTGTAGGCGGTATGTGAATACGGCTGCCCAAGCTTGTTAGTGAATGCATAAGGATGCTCTTGACCTAATGCAGGTTTCACTCTGTGCATGCAATGATATTCACTCCACAACTGCGCAAATACTTCTGCCTTGAATGCGGGATGAAAGAAAACTTCAAAACTCATGCGCTGACGATCAGTAAACGCCCTACCCTTCGCACCCAAAAACAAAGAATCCTGCGATTTGACCAGTAGATTTCTAGGAATCAGCCCATACTTGTCACGCAGAAATGCTTGACGCTTCATCCGTTTTTTTCCAGGCGCTAATCCGAGTTGAGGATGATAAATTCGAACGACAACTTCACCTTTCTCAACTGTGACATCATCGCACCACAAGCTCAACGCCTCAGATAACCTTAGCCCGCCATAATGCATGAGCATAGTGATTAAGATATCTCTAATACTGTATACATTTTTCCGAAGCTTGAACCCCTGCGCAAGAAAGGCATCAATCGATTCTTCGGGAAAATCTTTTGCAGGCTCTAGATCAAAGCCTATCATTGAAGTAGACCTGACCTCCCTACTCATTGAAAAATCAGGTGGCTTTATCCAAAGATGCGAAAGAAAAGCATTATTCTTCCGATGGACGTAAGCTGCCCAATTAAGTTTTTCCTCAGCACGATTCGCTTTGCGCCAAGTATTTAAAACCAGTCCAGAATCTTCATTTAGCGCAGCCAGCCAGTCTGAAAATTGAGTAATCGCGGAAATAATCTTGGAGGCATCATCTGGCTGTCTTGGCTCCCACCACAACTCAGACGGATCGCACCCCCGCTCCACGGTACCACTATACAGTGAATTGGAAAACGATCTAAACAGCATTTGGGGAGAATCAAAAAACTGATGATTAGCTTCTACATATTCCAACAACAGCTGCACAGCAAAGGTCGCACTATCTTGCCATGACCTGCTCTTACGCCCATTCAAGTACATATAGTGAGCAAAATCCTTAAGTATCCCTTCGTCTGTAATGATTACAGGCAACACCGGTCGAAAACCAGTTGCATCCAATCTCAGCACTCTGTACTCACGATGGGATCGTTCGAAGAAAACAGGCATTTTGCTGACTCCGGAGATCAATGCAGTTGGCGACTTTCGTTTTCACAGCATAGCTGAGCTCGGTCCAGCAGAGAGGTAGGCCAAATTTTTTTGGGACTATAGCTTGGGTTAACCTTCCTCGATGGCTACTGCATCATCACCCCGGAAGGCGAAGAGCCGAAGCACCTGAAGGCCGGTGATGTGTTCGTCATTGAACCGGGTATGAAAGGCACCTGGGAAGTGGTCGAGACCGTGCGCAAGTATTTCGTCTTCGCCTGATCAGACACTCTACAACTAACTCTGTGGGAGCGGGCGCGCCCGCGAAACAGGCAGCGTGGTGGATGGCACCGGCTTTGCCGGTGTTCGCGGGCATGCCCGCTCCCACAGGGTTATGTGGCCACCTGGCCCGCGATGAAGCCCACCTCTTGCGTCAATCTTTCTTGCGATACCCCTCTACGATAGCCGAGAAGTCCTTGCCACCCTCGCCACGCAAGCTCATGGCCTGATACAACTGCTGGGCCACAGCCCCCAGGATCACCGGCTGGTGTGCCTGGCGCGCCGCTTCGGTCGCCAGCCCCAGGTCCTTGAGCATCAGTTCGGCGCCAAAGCCACCGGTATAGCCACGCGATGCTGGCGCGGTTTCGATAATGCCCGGCCACGGGTTGTAGGTGTCCGAACTCCAGCACCGCCCGGTCGAGCTGTTGATGATGCCGGCCAGCACCTGGGTATCGATGCCCAGCGCATTACCCAGCGCCATGGCCTCGGCCACGCCGATCATCGAGATACCCAACAGCAGGTTGTTGCAGATCTTGGCGATTTGCCCGGTGCCCACCTCGCCGCAGTGGACGATATTGCGGCCCATCTGCTCCAGCACCGGCTTGAGGCTGGCGAACAACTCGGCGCTGGCACCGACCATGAACGTCAGCGTGCCGGCTGCCGCACCGCCGGTGCCACCGGACACCGGCGCATCGCCCATGTCCACGCCCTTGGCCGCTGCAGCCTTGGACACATCACGCGCGGTCTGCGGATCGATGGTGCTGCAGTCCACGGTAGGTGTACCGGCACGAATACCGGCCAGCACGCCATCTTCGTTCAGGTATACGCTGCGCACATGGGCAGCGGCAGGCAGCATGGTGATCACCAGCTCGCTGTTGGCCGCCGCGTCCTTGGGCGACGGGCTGATCTGCCCTCCCAGTTCGGCCAGCTCGGCGAGTACAGCCTTGTTCAAGTCGAACAGGTTCAACTGGTGCCCGGCCTTGATCAGGTTGCGGGCCATGGGCGCGCCCATGTTGCCCAGGCCAATGAATGCAATACGCATGACGTCTCCTTAACGCAGGCTGATGGTGGTGTTCACACCGTCGTTGACGCTGTCGTCATCGAACCAGCGGGCAGTGACGGTCTTGGTCTGAGTGTAGAACTGCACCACTTGCTTGCCGTATGGGCCGAGGTCGCCGAGCTTGGAGCCACGGGAGCCGGTGAAGCTGAAGAACGGTACCGGTACCGGGATCGGGATGTTGATTCCGACCTGGCCGATATCGATTTCGCTCTGGAACTTGCGCGCTGCCGCGCCGCTTTGGGTGAACAGGCCAGTGCCGTTGCCGAACGGGTTGGCGTTGACCAGGGCGATGGCTTCGTCGAGGGTATCGACCTCCAGGGTCACCAGCACCGGGCCGAAGATTTCCTGGGTGTAGACCTGCATGTCAGTCTTCACACCCGAGAACAGGGTTGGGCCAACGAAGTTGCCGTGCTCGTAACCCGGCACCGTGACGTCGCGCCCATCGAGTTCCAGCTTGGCGCCTTCCTTGATGCCGCTTTCGATCAGGCCCAGCACACGCTCCTTGGCGCGTTTGGAAACCACCGGGCCGACATCGGTGCCTGGCTCACACCCGGCATTGACCTTGAGCTTGCTGGCTGCTTCCTTGATGTCCGGCAGCCACTCACGGGCCTTGCCCACCAGCACCGCTACCGAGGTGGCCATGCAGCGCTGGCCCGCCGCGCCGAAGGCGGCACCGACCAGAGCATTGATGGTTTGCGTACGGTTGGCATCGGGCAGCACCACGGCGTGGTTCTTGGCGCCCATCATCGACTGCACGCGCTTGCCGTGCTGGCTGCCCAGGTTGTACACGTGGGTACCGACTTCGGTAGAGCCGACGAAGGAAATCGCCTTGATGTCCTGATGGGTACAGATGGCATCCACCACCTGTTTGCCACCGTGCACCACGTTCAGCACCCCGGCCGGTACGCCGGCTTCCAGCGCCAGCTCGACCAGCAGCATGGTCGACAGCGGGTCCTGCTCGGACGGTTTGAGCACAAAGGTGTTGCCGCAGACGATGGCCATGGGGAACATCCACAGCGGGATCATCGCCGGGAAATTGAACGGCGTGATGCCAGCGCATACACCGATAGGCTGGCGCAGGGTGTAGGTATCGACACCGCCGGCGACGTTTTCGGCGAATTCACCCATCTGCAAGGTGCCGATGGAAGCAGCGTGTTCCACCACTTCCAGGCCGCGGAAAATATCACCCTCGGCGTCAGCCAGGGTTTTGCCCTGCTCGGCGCTGAGCACCTGGGCAATGCGCTTGGTGTGTTCGCGAATAAGCGCCTGCAGCTTGAGCATGATGCGCATGCGCGCGCCAATCGGGGTGTCTCGCCAAGTCTTGAAGGCACGGTGGGCAGCGGCTACCGCTGCATCGACTTCATCTACCGTGGCGAACGGTACCCGCGCCAGCACCTCTTGGGTGGCCGGGTTGACGATGTCGCGCCATTCGGTGGTCTTGGACTCGACCCACTGGCCGTCGATCAGCAGCTTCACCTGGTCGACCTTGGTCGGGTTCGGGGATTGCGGTGCGTTCATCTGCGTTCTCCTTGGAATTATTGTCGGGACGAGATCGCCAGCGCCAAGCAAACGCGAGGTGGCGTCCTGAGGCTTGTTTCGAGTATAGATGTGCAAACATCCAACAAGAACGCACAAAAAAACCGGATCATCATGCAAAAAGATCTCACATCCCTGAGCGCGCTCAACTGGGACGATTTGAAGTTTTTCCTTGAAGTGGCCCGTACCCGCAAGGCCAGCAGTGCCGCCAAACGACTGAGCGTGGACTACACCACGGTGTCGCGCCGCATCAGCTCGCTGGAGGGGGCGCTGGGCACGTTGCTGTTCGAAAAGTCGCGCACCAACGGCTTTGTTCTCACCGCCGAGGGCCAGCGTTTGCTGGGCTATGCCGAGTCGATCGAAAGCACGCTGCACATGGCGTGCGAGCAGGTATCCGGGTCGAGCGTGGCGTTGTCGGGGCATGTGCGCATGGGGTGCACAGAAGGCTTCGGCAGTTTCTTCATTACCCCGCAGTTGAGCCACTTCGTCGACGCCTATCCGGCCATTTCGGTGGATATCCTGCCGCTGCCGCACTTCATTAGCCTGTCCAAGCGCGAGGCGGATATCGTCATCGCCCTGGAGCGGCCCGAGCATGGGCCTTATGTGTGCTGCAAGCTGTGCGACTACAGCTTGCGGCTGTATGCGACGCAGGGCTACCTGGACAGCCATGCGCCGATATGCCAGGTGGCTGACCTGGCCAGGCACCCGTTCATCAGTTACGTGGACGACCTGGCGTTCAGCTCAGAGCTCTTGTACCTCGCCAACCTGATCCCCGGCGCCACTGCGCATCTACGCAGTACCAGTGTGATTGCACAGTACACGGCGGCGTTGCAGGGCCGCGGGCTGGCGATCCTGCCGTGTTTCCTGGCTGCGCAGGATCCACGGCTGGTCACGGTGTTGCCAGAGGACATCGAGGTGACCCGGCAATTCTGGATGTATTGCCGGGAGGACCTGCGCAAGCTGAAGCGGATCACCCTGTTGTGGGATTACATTCGCGGGGTGACCGAGGCGAATGCGCCGTTGTTGATGGGGCAGACCCGGGAAATGCGCTTTGCCCAGCAGTGACGGGGCTCAGTAAGACGCCACCACGATGGACACGCGCCGGTTCTCTGTACGCCCGGCGCTGGTGCGGTTGTCTGCCACCGGCTGGCTGCTGCCCAGGCCCTGGCTCTGGATGTTCTGCGGCTGCATGCCGACCCCGACCAAGGCTTTGGCCACGCTCTGCGCGCGGCGCTCGGACAACTCCTGGTTGTAGGCCGCCTTGCCCGACGAGTCGGTATGCCCGTCTACCCGCACACGCTGAATACCCACGCCCAGCAGTGCCTTGCCGATCCGCTCGACAATCGCCTGGCTCTGGCTGTTGAGGCTGTCCAGGTCACTGCCGAACAACACTTTGCCAGACAAGTCATACGCCCAGCCTTCATCGGTGGGGGTAAAGCCTTCGCGCTTGAGCACGGCAATCTGTTCCGGGGTCAGCCCCTTGGGCGGCGCGCTTTGGCAGCCGGTCAGCGCCAGCACAGCGAGCAACAAGGCCCACAGTGGAAAACGTAAAGCCTGTATCACGGGTTCAGCTCCTGTTGTCGATAGGGTTGGCGGACCGTTCCGTCTGCGCCACTTGCCAATGGCCACGCCGTTTGCGCTTGGCCTGATACATCGCCGCATCGGCGGCATTCAGAAGACTGGCCGGGTCGGCGCCGTCTTCCGGGTAATAGGCGATACCGACGCTCACCGACGTGGCGACACTGCGGCCGCTGTCCAGCTGCACCGGCAGCTTCATGCTGGCGACGATTTTTTCGGCAATGTGCTCGGCATCCCGGCGCGTTTGCAAGGGCGTCAGCAGCACGGCGAATTCGTCACCGCCCAAACGTGCAACCAGATCATGCTCACGCAACTGGGCACGCAGGCGCTCGGCCACGCTGATCAGCACCTCGTCCCCCACCGCATGGCCCAGCGTGTCGTTGATCTGCTTGAAATGGTCACTGTCGAGGAACAGCAGCGCCATGTGATCCTGCTGGCTGGCTGCGTTGCGCACGCTGCGGCTCAGGCGCCCTTCGAAGAAGGCGCGGTTGGGCAGGCCGGTCAGGCTGTCGTGGCTGGCCTGGTGGGCCAAGGTCTGGTTTTCGCTCTGCAGGTGGCTTTGCCACACTTCCAGTTCGTCCAGCAGGGCGTTGAAGTCATTCCCCAGCTCGTTGAGCTCGGCAATCGCCGTTTCCGGCACACGCCGGTCGAAGCTGCGCTCGCGGCGGGCGGCGTGGGCGACGCTGGCCAAGCCGCGCAGCGGCCGGGTGATATCGCCGAGCAGGCGCCGCGACAGGTACTGGGCAGCCAAGGCGCTCAAGACCGTGCAACACAGAATACCGGCAAGCCCCCCCAGCATGAACAGCAACAGGCTACGCCCCTGGCCAACCAGTTCGATGCGCCCGATCTGTTGCTGCTGGTGCATGATCGGCAGCTTGACCGGTTCGTCCAGCAACGCGCTGGCGACCTGCGCTTCCAGCAGGGCAAGCATGCCCGAATCGGCACGCTGCCAGCGCGCCAGTTGCTCGCCTTCACCATTGAAGACCCTGGCCTCGGCCACTTCCTCGGCGCTGGCGATCAGCCCCAGCGCTTCACTGGCGGCGGCACTGTCATCGAACACCACCGCCGCCTCCACGGTGTAGCTGATCGACCGGGCAATCAGTTGCAGGTTGTGATTGGCGTAGACGCTCAAGGCCAGCACGCCCAACAGGGTCAAGGAAATACCGGCCAGGCCCACGGCCAGCAAGGCGACATTCAAGTGTGCACGGCCCAGCACCGAACGCAGGGTTGGGCGCAGGTTGCGCTTGCGGGTCGGCCTCATGGTTGCACCGCCCGGCGCCGCGACAGCTGCAGCACGCTGGGGTGAATGCGTACCCCGGAGCGCGCCACCGAGTCAAGGTTGACCTCGAAGGCCACCTGCTGGTCGCTGACCCGCAGGCAGAACAGGCTGCCGATGGTGCATGGGTCATTCGATTCGCTGATGCTCAGGACCGGGTAGCCGCTGACCCGCTCGAACAGCTTGTCACGCTGGCGCTGGTCGAGCTTGCCGATGTAGATCGCATCACACGCCTGAGCGACCTGACTGTCATCTGCCAGCAAGCGCTTCACTTGCAGCGGGCGGCCAGACTCTTGCACCTGGCCTTTGATCAGGTCGTCCGCGTATTCGGTGGGGCCGACCAGGCACAGGCGCAATGGAGACGGCTCCACCGGCCAGCGCGCGTAGCTGAAAATGCCCAGCACGACCTGGGTGACGGCCTTGGCCCGTTGCTGCGCCTGGGCGTTGGTTGTGGCGGTGTTCGCCCCGGCAGAGCCCGTAGCGATACACAGCACGGCCAGCAATACCGAGAGCGCACAGTTTGTCACACGTCTTGCGGCCACGTGCATGTGGGGAATCTCTCAAAGTCCTTTCTGGTTTCGGCGCAACGATAGCACATGGCCGTATCGATGTCGGAAAGCGGGCACCACGGAGGTGGGCACGGGCTGCGCCCGTGTTCGCGGGCCCGCCCGCTCCCATAGGGGATCTCCACCTGGTTTCGGCCGGGGTCAGACTTGCTCCAGCATCAACCCGGAAATGCGCCTTACCTTGCGCGACACCGCTTCTTCGAAAATGCCCTGGCGCGGCTCGACCAGGCTGAAACAGTGCTTGGCGCGGGTGATCCCGGTGTAGACCAGCTCCTTGGTCAGCACCGGGTTCAGTGCGTCGGGCAGTACCAGTGCGGTGTGGCCGAACTCCGAACCCTGGGACTTGTGCACCGTCATGGCAAATACCGTTTCCACTTCATTCAGGCGGCTGGGCAGGACAAAACGCACGCCGCCGCTGCCGTCATTACGCGGGAAGGCCACCCGCAGCAGCGGCTCGCCGCGCTCGTCCGGCAAACGCAGGGCAATGCCGATGTCGCCGTTCATCAGGCCCAAGCCGTAGTCGTTGCGGGTGACTAGCACCGGGCGCCCTTCGTACCAAGGCTGCTGGCTGTCGATCAGGCCGGCGCCGTGCAGCACCCGCGCCACCCGCTCGTTGAGCCCTCCGACGCCCCAGGCACCGCGGCGTACCGCACACAGCAACTGGAAGTCCTCGAAACTGTGCAACACCTTGCCCGCCCACTGCTCCCAGGCGGGGTCGTCGAACGGGGTATCCAGCAATGGCCGATAGCGGCCAAGGGTACGCAAATAACTGCGGTACCCTTGTGGCCCTTCGCTGCCCTGGTTCAAGCCGTCGAGCAGCAGGCGGTCGAAGGCGCGGTCCTGCTCGTGCCTGAGCACCAGGCTGTGCACATCAGCCGGTGGCATGGCCAGCAAGTTGCGCGCCGCAAGGGCGTCCTGCCGGTTGACCAGCCGCGCCAGTTGGCCAATGCCGCTGCCTTCGCCAAAGCGCCGCGAAAAGCGCAGCATCACCACTTGCTGGGCCAGCGGGTTGCGCTGTTCATCGCCAACCTTGAGGCCACTGCCAGCCAGCGATTCCCCACTGACCTGTTCGAGCCAGCTGGCGGTGGCCGGCGCGTAATAACCTTCTTCGGCGTCCCGGCACAGGTCACCCAGCACGGCACCGGCCTCGACCGAGGCCAGCTGGTCCTTGTCACCCAGCAATACCAGGCGTGCCCGCGCTGGCAAGGCGTCGAGCAGGTTGGCCATCATCTCCAGGTCGATCATCGAGGCTTCGTCGACCACCAGCACATCCAGCGGCAACGGGTTGCCGGCATGGTGGCGGAAGTGCCGCGAACCCGGGCGGCTACCGAGCAGGCGGTGCACGGTGCTGACGTCGGTCGGCACCTGCTCGCGTACCTGGGCACTGACCTGCAGGCGCTCGACCTGCTGGCCAATGGACTCGGTCAGGCGCGCAGCGGCCTTGCCGGTGGGTGCCGCCAGGCGGATACGCAATGGCCTGCCCTGCTCCACCGCCGGCGCTTGCAACAACGCCAGCAGGCGCACCACCGTAGTGGTCTTGCCCGTACCGGGGCCGCCAGTGATGATGCTGAAGCCGGCGCGGGTGGCCAGGGCGCAGGCGAGCTTCTGCCAGTCCACCTGGCCTGCCGCGGCGCCGCCCTCGAACAACTGCGCCAGGCGTTGCGGCAAGTCCGCCGGCGCTGCTTCAGCCTGGCTCAGGCGCAGGCGCAAGGTGTGGTCGATACGCCGCTCGTAGCTCCAGTAACGGCGCAGGTACAGGCGCTGGCCGCTGAGCACCAGGGGGCGCGCCTGCTGGCCCGGTGCGTCGCCAGCGGCCACCAGCGGGCTGGCAACGATGCGTTGGCGCCATGCTTGCAAGTCGAGGTTGGCCAGCAATTGCGAAGGCAACAGCAACGGGCCGGTCAGTGCGTCGCCCTCTGGCGGCAACGACAGGGCAAAGTCGGGCTCGGCCAGGGTTTGCTGCAGGTCGAGGCAGACGTGGCCGTGGCCCAGTTGATGGCTGGCCAACGCTGCGGCAAGCAGCAGCAAGGGGTCACTGCCTGGGGCCCGCTCTTCCAGAAATGACACGAACGCACGGTCAAGCGGCCGTAGCCAGCCGCGTTCGACCCAGCGGTCGAGCAGTTGCAGCAGGTCACCGCTGTCAGTTTGCGGCGCCAGCGCCAGCAGGTACTCGGCGTGCAATGGGGTGGGCAACAGGTCGACAAGGCTGCGACTCATGGCATGACTCCGGCAAACAGGTCCTGCTGGGTGGGCGGGTGCTCGCCACGGAACAGCGCATCCAGGCTTTCGATCAATTCACGCGGTGGCTTGGTGAAGTAAACGCCGTGCCCGCTGCTGCTGGCGCCCCGCAGGAAGATGAACAAGGCACCGCCCACGTGGCGGTCATAATCGTAACCCGGCAGCCGCGCGCGCAGTTGCCGGTGCAGGGCCAGCAGGTACAACACGTACTGCAGGTCGTAGCGGTGTTCGAGGATGGCTTTTTCCATGGCCAGGGCATCGTAAGCCTGGGTATCCGGGCCAAGCCAGTTGGATTTGTAGTCGGTCACGTAGTAGCGGCCGTCCAGCTCGAATGCCAGGTCGATAAACCCTTTGAACATGCCATTGAGCAGCGTCGGCTGCGCCGCCGGGCGCGCCAGGCCGGGATGGGTGTGGCGTGCTACCAGACGATCCAACTGCTCGGCGTCGACGCGCTGGCTGGCGAACCAGAACTCCATTTCGATCTGGTAAGTGCACAGCTCCCCGAGCGTCACGCCCTGCTCACTGCCGGGCAAGGGCAAGGCCTCGTTCAGCAAGCGCTGCATCCACTGGCTGAGGGTGGGGATCCAACCCGTCCAGTCCCGGCGGTTGCAGCGCTGGCCAACGGTTCGCTCGATCAACTGCGGGTTACGGCTTACCAGGCTAAAGCCTTCGCGGCCTGCCCACTCCAGCAGACCGTGCAGGAAGGTGCCCGGGTTCGGCCCCCGCGGGAAGCGGTGGATATCACCGCTGTCGGCCGGAACTTCACGCAGCACCTGCACATCGACGACTTCGTCATCCTGTAGTTGCTGGGCCTGCGAGCTGTCGGCACCGAGGGTTTGGTCACCAACGCGCAGGGCGCTGTAGGAGGCGATCCACCAGTGCTCAGCGGCGGCGCGGCGTGGCTTGCGTGCCGGCAGTAATTCACGTTCGGCGTGGGGCATGCGATACACCTGCTGCTGCGCCGGCGGCAGGCCTGGGCAGGCGATGTGCGGGCAACCCGCGGCCAGGGCCTGCAACCAGTCGGCCAACTGCGCCGAACTGGCCAGGGCAAGGCCGCCCCCCAGCAGATACCCCAACGCCGAGCGGTGCAACTGCGACGTTTTCTGGTTGCCGCGCTTGAGGTCGGCGACACCCAGCCAGCAGGCATGCTGGGCACGGGTAAGGGCCACATACAGCAGGCGAAGGTCTTCGGCCAGGCGCTCATCGTCGGCGCGTTCGATCTGCTCCTGGTCTGGGGTCAGGGTAAGGTGGGCGTGGCCTTCAGGGTCGTGCCACGCCAGCGGCAGCCGGCTACCGTCCACAGGTTTGCTGGTGCAGATGAACGGCAGGTAGACCAGCGGATACTCCAGGCCCTTGGACTTGTGGATGGTCACCACCTTGACCAGCTGTTCGTCGCTTTCCAGGCGCAGGATCTGGTCCTCACCAGCCTGGCCAGAACTGGCCAGGTGCTCGGCCAGGTGGCGAATCAGCGCCTGTTCGCCATCGAGTTCGCCAGCTGCCTGCTGCAGCAACTCGGCCAGGTGCAGCAGGTTGGTCAGCACCCGTTCGCCATCGCTGCGGCGGATCAGCGTGCGCGGCAGCTGGAAGTCATGCAGCAGGTGGCGCAGCATAGGCAGTACGCCCTGGCGCTGCCAGGTTTCGCGGTAGTAGCGGAACCGCATGACCCAGCCTTCCCAGACCCGCTCGTCCTGGTTCAAGCGGTCCAGTGCGGGCAACGACAGGCCTAAGGTAAGGCTGGCCAGGGCCGCCTTGAGCAGGCGCTCCGAATCGGGCTCGGCGCAGGCCTTGAGCCAGGCCAGCAGGTCGTGGGCTTCCTGGGCAGCGAACACCGAGTCCTTGTCGGACAGGTACACACTGCGTACATCGCGTGCGGCCAGCTCGGCGCGCACCAGCTGCGCTTCGTGGCCATCCCGCACCAGAATGGCGATGTCTGACGGCAGGCAGGGGCGCAGTTCGCCTTCGGCACTGCGGAAACCGGCCGTGCCTTGCTGGCCGCCATTGAGCATATCGACAATGTGGCTGGCGCAACTGGCGGCCAGTTGCTGGCGGTAGACACTGCCGGATACCGGCTCTTCGCTCTGCAGCTCCCAGCATTGCAGGGCAGCGCTGGCTTCGCCGTTGATCACCAGCTGTTCGCTACGGCCTTTGGCGTGCACCTCGATGAACGGCAACGGGTTGTCATCCGCACCGCGGAACAGGAACGCCCCGCGCCCTCCCTGACGCGCCTCGGCCTGCAGGAACACCTGATTGACTGCCGCCACCATGGCCTTGCTGGAGCGGTAGTTGGTGTCCAGGCTGTGCAGCCGACCGCTGGTGGCCCGCCGTGCGGCGAGGTAGGTGTAAATGTCTGCACCGCGGAAGGCGTAGATCGCTTGCTTCGGGTCGCCAATCATGAACAGGCCGGTGTCCGGGCGGTTTTCGCTGATCTGGTAGATACGCTCGAAAATGCCGTACTGCACCGGGTCGGTGTCCTGGAATTCGTCGATCAGGGCCACCGGGAACTGCTCACGAATCAGCCCGGCCAGGCGCTCGCCGGCTTCACTGGCCAGTGCGTGCTGCAAGCGCACCAGCATATCGTCAAAGCCCATTTCTGCCCGCCGGCGCTTCTCCACTTCAAACCGTGCCGAAACCCAATTGGCGGCATGCTCGAGCAGGGGGGCATCCGGGCTATCCAGGGCTTGCAGGTGTTGCGCCAGGGTCTGCATGGCATCCAGGCCTGGGTGCGCGGGTGGCTCGCCCTTCCAGGCCTCGGCCATGCCGGCCGGTGTCAGGCGGGTGAAGCCGGTACCGAGGTCGAGCTCCACCTGTTGTTCGTCCGTAGCCCACGCGTGGAGCTTGTCGAACCAGGGTTCGAAATAGCGCGCCTGCATCTTGCGGCCGTCGACCTGCTTGGCAGCCAGGGCATCGCGGCAGATCTGCCGCAGCTCTTCGGCCCACTGTAGCCAAGGCGCCTTGAGCCGGGCCAACTGTTCGCTGCGCTGCTGCAGCGATGCCTCGATCAGTGCCGCCGGTTCCGCGCCGTGCTGCTCGGCCCGCACCCGGCCGAACAAGGGGCGAATGCGCGGGAGCAAGGCGTCGGGGCTGACCCAATGGTTGCGCACCCACGCCAGCGCTTGGCCTTGCATGCTGTAGCAGAAGCGCCGCCAGTAATCGCGCATGACTTGGCCCAGCAGCTCGCTGTGGTCGGTTTCCAGGGTCTGGGTGAACAGGCTGCCGCTGTCGAAAGCGTGCTCGCGCAGCATGCGCTGGCACCAGCCGTGAATGGTCGATACCGCTGCTTCGTCCATCCACTGCACCGCAATTTCCAGGCGCCCGGCACAGCGCGGCCAGGCCTCTTGCGGGTAGTCGTCACGCAGTTGGTGCAGCAAAGGGTCGGCGCCCTCCAGCTCGCCACGGAAGAAGCGTGCAGCTTCTGCCAGGCGCGCACGGATACGCTCGCGCAACTCCTTGGTGGCGGCGTCGGTGAAGGTCACCACAAGAATCTGCGGTGGCAGCAGTTCGCGTGCAAACCCCTGCTCGCCGCCATGCCCGAGGATCAGGCGCAGGTACAGGGCGGAAATGGTGAAGGTCTTGCCGGTGCCGGCACTGGCCTCGATCAGCTGGCTGCCATGCAAGGGGAAACTCAACGCCAAGGGGCGGGCCTGGGTCATGCGCCTTTCTCCGGGTTGCCCAGGGTCTGCCAGGGTGCGGTGAACAATGGGCGGTACAAGGTTTCGCACCAGCCTTCAAAGGTTTCGTCGGCGGTGAGTGCGGCGAAATCACGGAACTGCCGAGCCAGGGCGATGCTTTCACTGCGCTCGCCGAAACTGTTGCGTTCATCGCCCTCGTAGGCGCGGGCCGCAGCGGCCAGGGCTTTGTCGGCATCGTCGTGGGACAGCCAGGCAAAAGCCGTTTTCGCCGCCACCGAGAGGGGCGCGTTCATCGCGGCCTGGCGCGCCACCAGCAGGTCGCCCAACAGTTGCCCGGCGGCGCCTTGCGGCAGCGGTGCCAGCAACAGGGTCAGGTCGCTGGCGACCAGGGCGCTATGGTAGGCGTAGCCTGCGGCACAGGCCGCCAAGTGGGTGACCCAGGGCGCGATCAGGCGGTGCCACTTCAGGTTGTTGCGCCCGGCACTGATGGTGTTGGGCACGGTGGTAATACTCAGAAGGCTTTGGTCGTCGGCCTGGAATACCCGCCCCAGCCAGCCTTCGAGACGGTGCCGGCCGTGCTCGAAATGAACGGGCAAAGCGCCCTCGACCAAGCGCGGCCAGCGTTGCAGCAACTGCTGGTGGCGTTGCAGCAGGTCGGGTAACGGCTCGATCAACTCGCTTTGCAGCAGCTCGCCGAACCCCGCCATTGGCAGCACGCCGCAAGCCTGCAAACGCCGGGCCTGGGCCTGCAGGGCCTGCTCGGCGTTGCCCGGTGCGGCCAAGGCGACACCGAGCAGGCTTTCACTGGCGCCGTAGCGCTGCAGGGTGTCGAGGGTGAAGGGTTCTTCGTCCGGGGTCGGCGCCTCCAGCGCTTCGAAGTACACCTTGAGGCGCTGACTGAAGAAATGCCGAACCGGGTGGCGCAGGAAGTCACTCAGCTGGGTCAGGGTAAGCGCTTCATCATCCTGATAGGGCGCCAGGGCTGGTTCGCCCTGCGGGTCGCCTTCGCTTTGCTGGTGCAACACTTGCCATTCGTGGGCATAGCTGAACAGGGGGCTGCCCTTCTGGAAGTAGCGCGGGCTGAACGGTTGCAGCGGGTGCTCTTGGGTCAGGGCGTGCAGCAGCTGCTCGCCCGCCTGTGTCGCCTGGCCCTGCTGCGCGCCGTTCAGCTGCCAACCCGCCGCAAGGTGGTCGCGCAACTGCCCGATCAACACCGAGGCCGGGCGTTCGCTGTTGTCACGGATACTGCGCCCGACCCAGCTGACGTACAGCTGGTCACGTGCCGACAGCAGCGCTTCGAGCAGCAGATAACGATCGTCCTCACGGCGTGAGCGGTCACCGGGGCGGTAGTCGCTGGCCATCAGGTCGAAGTCCAGCGGCTGCTGGGCGCGGGGGTAATCACCATCGTTCATGCCCAGCAGGCACACCACCCGAAACGGGATCGCACGCATGGGCATGAGCGTGCAAAAATTCACCGAGCCCGCCAGGAAACGTTGCGACAGCTTGCCTTGGTCCAGCCCCGACAGCCAGGCCTCGCGCACCACGGTCAATGGCAGAGGTTCCTGCAGGCCGACCGTTTCGCATACTTCAAGCCAGCTATCGCGCAGATCCTGCAACTGGATCAGCAGGAATTCGTCGTGCTCGTCCTCGGCCAGGAAGAACACATGCAACAGGGCATGCAGGCGCTCGCCCCACTGGCTGACGGTGGCCGGTTCGGCCAGGGCCTGGCAGGCGACATCCAGTGCGTCGAGCAGGGCCACCAGCGGGCCGATCAGGGCTGCGTCCAGACCACCGATTTCATCGTACGGCTCAATACCGTCACACGCTTCGCCCACGCCTACGGCATACCCCAACAGCATGCGTCGCAAACCAAAGCGCCAGGTGTTCTGTTCAAGCCCGGCGGGCAAGCCAAGGCTGGCTCGCTGCTCGGCATCGAGGCCCCAGCGAATGCCTGCGCCTTCGATCCAGCGGTGCAGGGTAGGCAGGTCGTTTTCGCGGATACCGAACCGGGCTCTTACCGCCGGGACATCCAGCAGGTCGAGCACTTCGCTGACTGCAAAACGGCTGTCCGGCAGCTTGAGCAGGTGTTCCAGCGCAATCAGCAGAGGTTCCCGGCCACGCTGCCCCTGGTCGGTCAGGGTGAACGGTATGTAACGCGGGTCACTGCGCTGCAGTTGGCCGAAAACGGCGCGGATGTGCGGCGCGTATGTGTCGATGGCCGGCAGCATGACGATGACATCACGCGGGCGTAATGTGGGGTCGGCACTGAAGCGAGCCAACAGCTGGTCGTGGAGAATCTCCACTTCGCGCTGGGGGCTGTGGGCAATGTGAAAACGGAACGAGCGGTCGTTGGCGGGATCGACTGGCGGCCACAGCGCGCGCGTTTCTGCCAGCGGGCGGAGTTCAAGAATGTCGTCCTGCAATTGATTGAGCAGCGTGGCGGGTGAACCGTCGCTGAACAGGTCGATGCGACCATCGCTGAACACGCCTTGGTAGCTACCCGGGTCGTCGTAGCTGTCGAGCAAGTTGATGTAGTCTCGGCCTTGCTTGCCCCAGGCAGCCAGTAATGGGTGTGCGTGCTGGTGCAGGGCCTGGTCGTCGAGCTGCAAGGGCATGCCTTGTTTGCGCTGCTGACGCTTGTATTGATGGCGCAGCAGGTCTTTGTCGGCAACGATGTCCGCCCAGTGGTGGCGACAAGGGTTGTGCACGCACAACAACACCTGGCTGAAGCGTGCGAGGCCAGCCAATGCCTCCAAGGCCTGGGCCGGCAGCGATGAAATGCCGAACACGATCACCCGCGAGGGTAACCCGGGGGGAGCCTGTTCCAGGCTATTGATACGTTCGATGAAGCGCTGGTGCACGCCGGCCCGGCTTTGCGCCATACCTTTTTCGCCGACGTCTTCCAGCAAGGCCTTCCACAACTCGGCCTGCCAGCGGTTAGCCGGGGGCAGGGCCTTGCGTTCGCCACGGGCGGTGTTCAGCACGTGCTCACCCGCTGCCCAGTCCCTGAGCCAGTCGGCCCGGTAGACCTGATACTGGTCGAACAGATCGGCCAGGCGCTCGGACAGCTGGTAGCGCTTGCGCAGGTCACCGTCATCCGTCAGGAAGCGGCGCAACGGCTCGAAGTGCGGGCGCTCGATCAGCGCTGGTAGCAGACGCATCAGGCGCCAGGTCAGCGGCGCTTTGTCGAGCAGGGATACCTCGGGAATTTCATCGCGCCCTAGCACGCTGCGGTACAACTGCCACATGAAGCTGCCGGGCAGTTGAACCTCGATTGCAGCGGCGATGCCGCAGCCACCTTGGTCGTCCTCCAGCGGGTCTTCCGCCAGCGCCAGCTTGAGCCATTGAGCGATACCGTTACTCTGCACCAGGGCGATTTCGTTTTCCAACGGTGCCAGCGGGTAACGACGCATCCAGCTCACCACAAGGCTGCGCAAATCGTCGAGGCGGTTGCCGTGGACGATCATGAAGCCGGGGTGAAGATGGGTGGTGTGGGGCATCGGAAACTCTCTGGCAGGTGCTGAGCTGAGGTTGGTGGGGGAAACGATATCACGCGTGATGCGTTCCCTGGGGGGCATGGCACGGGCTTCGCCCGTGTTCGCGGGCACGCCCGCTCCCACAGGGATTGTTGTGAGGCCAGGGGACTTTTTTGGAGCACAAAGACAAAACCCCTACCTGCATGCGCAGATAGGGGTTTTGCGAAATGAATCTTGACGATGACCTACTCTCACATGGGGAAACCCCACACTACCATCGGCGATGCATCGTTTCACTACTGAGTTCGGGATGGGATCAGGTGGTTCCAATGCTCTATGGTCGTCAAGAAATTCTGTAGCCAGAATGTCCAGTTGGACAGCCCAGCGAATCCGGATATGTGATGTTTGTGATGCCTTGCGAACTTTCGGTTCATGTCATCTTCACCACCGCAATCTGCGCTAGCAAATTGCTTGGGTGTTATATGGTCAAGCCTCACGGGCAATTAGTATTGGTTAGCTCAACGCCTCACAGCGCTTACACACCCAACCTATCAACGTCGTAGTCTTCGACGGCCCTTTAGGGGATTCAAGATCCCAGTGAGATCTCATCTTGAGGCAAGTTTCCCGCTTAGATGCTTTCAGCGGTTATCTCTTCCGAACATAGCTACCCGGCAATGCCACTGGCGTGACAACCGGAACACCAGAGGTTCGTCCACTCCGGTCCTCTCGTACTAGGAGCAGCCCCTCTCAAATCTCAAACGTCCACGGCAGATAGGGACCGAACTGTCTCACGACGTTCTAAACCCAGCTCGCGTACCACTTTAAATGGCGAACAGCCATACCCTTGGGACCGGCTTCAGCCCCAGGATGTGATGAGCCGACATCGAGGTGCCAAACACCGCCGTCGATATGAACTCTTGGGCGGTATCAGCCTGTTATCCCCGGAGTACCTTTTATCCGTTGAGCGATGGCCCTTCCATACAGAACCACCGGATCACTAAGACCT
>NZ_CP081491.1:4475000-5344505 GCF_028751975.1 Pseudomonas sp. NEEL19
TTTCTGAGGTGTTCAGAGCTGAAAAGCTTGGCCGTATCAAATGGCTCATCTCCGCTCATGCACGCCCAGATGCCTGTCAGGTACTTGCGCATGACAGCGGCGATCGCTTGCATTTTTTTCTTGCCCCTGCTGATCAGCGACTCATAAAAAGCCTTCGCATAAGGATCGCAGCGCACCGCCGTCAGCGCAGGCATGTACATGGCTGCCCGTAAATAGGCATTCCCGCTTTTGCCGAGCCGACCAGGTTTATCAATGCTTGTTCCAGACTGTGTCTGTCGAACATCAAGGCCAGCATGACGAGCGACCTGAGAGGACTTGAGCGTTTCGGGCAGCGTGGTCAGCTCAGCCAGGGCGGCCAGCGCCGAGACCTCTCCAATCCCAGGGCCTGCGAGGAGTTGCTCGTACTGTCGAGTTAGCCTTGGACACTGGGCGATTAACTCGCGCCCTGCCTTACGAAAGCGCTCGATTCGATTACTTAGTGAAGCAATCTCTTCTTCTTGATCCTCGATCAACATCGAGGCAGTCGTGGCGGTCGCCTGCAATGCATGCAGCTCGTTCTTCGCCCTGATACGGTGTCCCACCAAACGATTGATGTGCCGGCCAAGGCCTCTGAGTTCAAGCTGTACAGTGCTTGGAGGTGTCCACAAACGCGGGGTCATACGCTCCCCGTACTCGGACAGCAGCTGAGCATCTATTGCGTCAGTCTTGCTGTTCACCAGCATCAGTTTGGCGAAGTTGTGGAAGCTCTTGGGGTTGATCACGGAAACAGGTAGGTCAGCAGCGTGCAGCTCAATGGCCAAGTCCAGGTAATAGATCCCGGTCGCCTCCATCACGATCGACGTAGGCTTGAGCGCCTGCAGCTTTTTCACCGCAGCCTTGCGACCGGCAGGGGTTTGAGCGATATCCCACTGACCGGCAGTGCGCCCATCTTTACGCACCCCAACGACCGAAGTCCGTGAGCCGATATCGAGGCCAACCCAGACACTCATTCTTCCCTCTCCCAAGCGAATTAGGTAACAATGGCCTCCGGTTCCCCGACCTCGAACTTCATGCCGCTGCAACCTTGTAATGCGAAGTCCGACTTGTCGGCTTCTCGATACTCTTCGTGGTGGGCAATGAGGCGGGGGGCCTCTCTACGTACAAGGTCAGGGGCAAACCCTGCCTTCAGGAGCGATCGGCCTCCCCGGAAGTGCTTCTTCAGCCTGACGAGAATAACTTCTCCCGCCAGGCCAGTCACAACATACAAGGAGCGGCTTTAGCCGCGAAGCGCCGCGCGGGCGGCGCTCGATCTCACAGGCACTGAATGTATTGTGGCGGACACCTCCCAACCCCACCAGTATCTATAAACAGGCCCATTGCCCAACCTGAACCCAACTACCCCCCTACCGCCTGACCAACCCAGCCAACCTCCGCGAAACCGCCGGAATCCTCAACCCCATCAACACAACCCCAACAAACGCATAAACCGCCCACTCCCGCAGATCCGAACGCACGATCCACAAGAAATGCAGCAACCCCAACCCCAACACCGCATACACCAACCTGTGCAGCTTCTTCCACCGCGCCCCAAGCCGCCGCTGGCTATACCGGTTCGAGGTAACCGCCAACGCCAACAACCCAAGAAACCCCAGCGCCCCGACAATAATGTAAGGCCGCTTGCGCAGCTCCACCGCCAACTGCCCCCAATCCAGCCCGAGAATAAAGAACAGGTAACAGAGAATGTGCAGCACGATATACGCAAACACCCATAACCCCAGCTGCCGCCGCACCACGATCCAACCCGACCACCCCGTCAGCTTCTGCAGCGGCGTCATGCTCAAGGTCACCAGCAGGAAGATCAGCGCGCCAAGCCCCAACCGGTCCATCATGATCTTGCCCGGGTCAGGCCCCAGCAACCCCGTTGCCGCTTCGTACAACCACCAGGCAGGAAACAGGCAGCCCACAATAAAGATCGCCAGACGAAACCAGGGATAGCGCATCAGTAGTTCTTCCGCAGGTCGAGCCCGGCATAGAGCGAGGCCACTTCGTCGGCATAGCCATTGAACATTTGCGTCTCCCGCACATTGGGACTGAAAAGCCCGCTAGGCAGCCGCCGCTCCCGCGCCTGGCTCCAGCGCGGGTGATCGACAGTGGGGTTCACATTGGCGTAGAACCCATATTCATCGGGTGCCAGGCCCTGCCAGGTAGTTCCGGGCTGCTCGGCCACCAGGCTGATGCGCACGATCGACTTGATGCTCTTGAAACCATACTTCCACGGCACCACCAGCCGCAGCGGTGCACCATTCTGGTTGGACAACTCGCGGCCATACATGCCTACCGCAAGAACCGCCAAGGGGTGCATCGCTTCGTCCAGCCGCAGCCCTTCTCTATAAGGCCAGTCGATCAGCGCAAAACCCGAGCGTTGGCCAGGCATATGCTCCGGGTCTTTCAGCGTTTCAAAACGCACGTAACGGGCCTTCGACGTCGGCTCGACCTGCTTCAGCACCTGAGCCAATGGGAACCCCAGCCACGGGATGACCATCGACCAGGCCTCTACACAACGCAGCCGGTAGATGCGCTCCTCAAGCTGGTAGGGTTTGACGAAGTCTTCCAGGGCATAGCGCCCAGGCTTGCCGACTTCACCATCCACCACAACCGACCAAGGCTCGGTTTTCAGGCTGTCGCCATTGGCCGCCGGGTCGCCCTTGTCGGGGCCGAACTCATAGAAGTTGTTGTAGTGGGTAGCGTCCTTGAACGGCGTGATCGCCTCCCCTTTGGCCGTGACTGCCTGCCACTGCGTGGCGCCGAGCTTTTCAGTGAACCAGCCAGGCGCCCTACCCGGCTCGACATCGGCATAACGGCTGGCCTCGGCCGCACGACCAACACTGGGCAATGCGCCCAGGGCCAGGCCGGCCAACGAGCCACCCAACAAGGTACGACGGGACAGGTAAATGCCTTCGGGGGTGATCTCCGATGCCTTGCACTCGGACGACCTGGGAAGCTTGATGAGCATGAGCGGCTCCATAGCACTGGGTAACGGACGTACCAGTAAGACTATGGAGCCGGCGGGTTATTCCAGCGTTAAGCGTTTTTTACGCTTTACGGCGGCGCGACTTGAGCAGGAACTGGATAGGCCCCGAAGCCGCGTAGGCGAGGAAGATCAGCAGCAGGATACGCGGCGGGTCGCTGAACACCACGGCAAACACCAGCACCACGGCAAGAATGGCCACAAATGGCACACGGCCCTTGAGGTCCAGCTCCTTGAAGCTGTTGTACTTGATGTTACTGACCATCAGCATGCCTGCAGCCGCCACCAACAGCGCCACCAGGAACGACAGCTTGGAGCCCTGAATACCGTAGTCGCTGAACGCCCACACGGTGCCGGCCACAACACCCGCGGCAGCCGGGCTGGCCAGGCCGATGAAGTAGCGCTTGTCGGCGGTGCCGACCTGGGTGTTGAAGCGTGCCAGGCGCAGCGCAGCGCCGGCAACATAGATGAAGGCGACCATCCAGCCAACCTTGCCCATGTCACCCAACGCCCAGCCGAAGGCCAGCAACGCCGGGGCCACACCGAAGGCGACCATGTCCGACAGCGAGTCGTACTCGGCGCCGAACGCGCTCTGGGTGTTGGTCATGCGCGCGACACGGCCGTCGAGGCCGTCAAGCACCATGGCCACGAAGATGGCAATGGCGGCAAACGCGAAATACTTGCTCGCTTCACGCGGGTCACCAGCGCTCAGGGCGCTCTGTGCGCTCATCGAGCTGATAATGGAATAAAAGCCGGCAAACAGGTTGGCGGTAGTAAACAGGTTGGGCAGCAGGTAGATGCCGCGGTGGCGCACTTTGCGACCTTCGGCGTCATGGCCTTCTTCAACGTGCTCATCGACCGGTAGCAGGCTTTCGGCGTCGGAGGGCTTGTTCGGCTCTTCGGGACGTTCGCTCATGGAGGGTACCTTGCAACAGGGTGGAAAATGTTCGACACGGGCCCGCGAAACAGGTTCTGACGGCAGGCCACTGGTCTGCTTTATACCAGATGCTGACTGCCAGAACGAAAAAACGCGGCCGAAGCCGCGTTTTTCATGTTGCGATGCTACTTAGTTCTTGGCTTTGTCGACGATCTTGTTCGCCGAAATCCAAGGCATCATCGAGCGCAGTTGCTCACCGATGATCTCGATGCCGTGCGAAGCGTTGTTACGACGCTTGGCGGTCATCGATGGGTAGTTGGTGGCGCCTTCGGAGATGAACATCTTCGCGTACTCGCCGTCCTGGATGCGCTTCAGTGCGTTGCGCATGGCCTTGCGAGATTCTTCGTTGATGACTTCCGGGCCGGTGACGTACTCACCGTACTCTGCGTTGTTGGAGATCGAGTAGTTCATGTTGGCGATACCGCCTTCGTACATGAGGTCAACGATCAACTTCAGCTCGTGCAGGCATTCGAAGTAGGCCATTTCCGGCGCGTAGCCAGCTTCAACCAGGGTTTCGAAACCGGCTTTGACCAGCTCTACGGTACCGCCGCACAGAACAGCCTGCTCACCGAACAGGTCGGTTTCGGTCTCGTCCTTGAAGGTGGTTTCGATGATGCCGGTACGGCCACCACCCACGCCAGCGGCGTAGGACAGGGCGACGTTCTTGGCGTTGCCCGAAGCGTCCTGGTAGATCGCGATCAGGTCAGGGATACCACCGCCCTTGACGAACTCGGAGCGCACGGTGTGGCCCGGCGCTTTCGGCGCGATCATGATCACGTCCAGGTCGGCGCGCGGCACAACCTGGTTGTAGTGGATCGAGAAGCCGTGGGAGAAGGCCAGGGTAGCGCTCTTCTTGATGTTCGGCTCGATTTCGTTCTTGTACAGCGTGCCCTGGAACTCGTCCGGGGTCAGGATCATCACCAGGTCAGCCGCAGCGACAGCGGTAGCAACATCGGCAACTTTCAGGCCGTGGGCTTCAGCCTTGGCAACGGTAGCCGAACCTTTACGCAGACCGACGGTAACGTCTACACCGGAGTCCTTCAGGTTGCACGCCTGAGCGTGGCCCTGGGAGCCGTAACCGATGATGGCGACTTTCTTGCCCTGGATGATGGAAAGGTCGCAGTCTTTATCGTAGAAAACTTTCATGAAAATACCCCTGGTTATATCTCGGCCCCCTGCGGAGCCATCGCTAATTTTTAAATTCAGATGCTGAGCACTTTGTCGCCACGGGCAATGCCGGTAACGCCGCTGCGCACGGTTTCGAGAATCGATGCGGTGCCGATGGCCTGGATGAAGCTGTCCAGTTTGTCGCTGGTACCGCTCAGTTGTACGGTGTACACGCTGGCAGTCACATCTACGATCTGGCCACGGAAGATATCCGTGGTGCGCTTGATCTCGGCGCGCTGGGCACCGGTGGCCTTGACCTTGACCAGCATCAGCTCGCGCTCGATGTGGGCGCTTTCCGACAGGTCGACGAGCTTGACCACTTCGACCAGCTTGTTCAGGTTCTTGGTGATCTGTTCGATCACTTCGTCATGGCCAACGGTGGTCAGCGTCAGACGCGACAGGGTCGGGTCTTCGGTCGGCGCCACGGTCAGGCTTTCAATGTTGTAGTTGCGCTGGGAGAACAGGCCGACCACACGGGACAAAGCACCGGGTTCGTTTTCCAGCAGCAGGGAAATGATATGCCGCATATCAGGTACGCTCCGTCTTGCTCAGCCACATGTCACGCATCGAGCCATCCTTGATCTGCATCGGATAGACGTGCTCACTGCGGTCAACCGCGATGTCGATGAATACCAGGCGGTCCTTCATCGCAAACGCTTCTTCCAGCATCGGCTTGAGGTCCTTCAGGCTGGTGATGCGGATACCCACATGGCCATAGGCCTCGGCCAGCTTGATGAAGTCAGGCAGCGACTCGACATACGAGTGCGAGTGACGACCGTTGTAGGCCATGTCCTGCCATTGGCGGACCATGCCCAACACCCCGTTGTTCAGGTTGACGATCTTCACCGGCAGGCCGTACTGCATGCAGGTGGACAGCTCCTGGATGTTCATCTGGATGCTGCCTTCGCCGGTCACGCAGGCCACGTCCTGGTCCGGGAAGTTGAGCTTGATGCCCATCGCCGCCGGGAAGCCGAAGCCCATGGTGCCCAGGCCACCGGAGTTGATCCAGCGGTTCGGCTTGTTGAAACGGTAGTACTGCGCCGCGAACATCTGGTGCTGACCTACGTCGGAGGTGACGAAGGCATCGCCTTTGGTCACTTCGCACAGGGTCTCGATGACTTTTTGCGGCTTGATGACATTGCCGTCGCCCTTGTCGTAAGGGAACAGCTCACCATTGCCACGCCACTCGTCGATCTGCTTCCACCAGGCATCCAGCGCGGCCTTGTCGGGCTGCTCGCCGATTTCCCTGAGGATGCCGAGCATTTCGCTGAGCACGCTGTCGACCGGGCCAACGATAGGCACATCGGCCTTGATCATCTTCGAGATCGACGCCGGGTCGATATCGACATGGATGATCTTGGCATTCGGGCAGAACTTGGCCGGGCCGTTGACCACGCGGTCGTCGAAACGCGCACCGACGGCGAAGATCACGTCGGCATTGTGCATGGCCATGTTGGCGGTGTAGCTGCCGTGCATGCCGAGCATGCCGAGGAACTGGCGATCAGTACCCGGGAAGCCGCCCAACCCCATGAGGGTGTTGGTGACAGGCAGGTTCAGCGACTTGGCGATTTCGGTCAGCGCTTCGGAGCCACCGCCCAGGATCACACCGCCACCGGCGTAGACGATTGGGCGCTTGGCAGCCAGCAACATCTCGGCCGCCTTGCGGATCTGGCCGGAGTGGCCACGGACCGCTGGGCTGTACGAGCGCAGCTTGACCTTTTTCGGGTAGACGTATTCGAACTTTTCAGCCGGGTTGGTCATGTCTTTTGGAATGTCGACCACGACTGGACCTGGGCGACCGGATTGCGCCAGGTAGAACGCCTTTTTCAGAATTTCAGGGATCTCGGTCGGGTGCTTGATCATGAAGCTGTGCTTCACGATCGGCCGCGAGATACCGATCATGTCGGTTTCCTGGAAGGCATCGGTACCTACCATGGTGCTAGGCACCTGGCCGGACAGGATGACCATCGGAATCGAGTCCATGTAGGCGGTGGCAATACCGGTGATGGCATTGGTCGCGCCCGGGCCGGAGGTTACCAGCACCACACCGGCCTTGCCGGTGGCGCGGGCGTAGCCGTCCGCCATATGGGTTGCCGCCTGTTCGTGACGAACCAGGATGTGTTCCACTTCCGGTTCTTTGAACAGCGCGTCGTAAACATGCAGGAGAGCACCACCAGGGTACCCGTAGATGTGCTTAACGCCTTCGTCACGCAAGAAGCGGACGACCATCTCAGCGCCAGATAAAAGCTCCACGTTGTTCACCTCTAAAACGCCAGAATACCGCCCCTTCAGGACGGGTCTTAATAGGTTTACTGCCAAGCAGAGCATGAGCGAACGTCAGCACTGACTGAGCAAGTATTGGGAGCGCCCCAGAGTGTTGCGGGGTTTTCCCACCCAGCGCGAGGTAACGCGTTGCGGGGTGTAACAGGTCGGCGCGGGTGTGCGCCTCATGATCTGCTTAGCGGGTCTGCTTCTGGCAGTCCCTCTAAAGCGGAAGTTGGATTCTTGTGATTCGGCGCGCACAAGTCAAGAAAAATTATTGCCAATTTTTCCCCGAGATGAATTCTTGCAACCACTAAAAATCGCTTCAGCAGCAGAATTAATAAGATTTCCATAAAAAAGGGCCACAATCTGCGGCCCTTGACGAAAAAACTGAAGAAATCAGGCAGAAGGAGCGATCAATTGGTCAAAAGCTGCCAATAGTCGGCGCAGCTCACGACTTTGCTCCGGCCGGTCAGCAAACACCGTTTCGGCCATGACCAGGATGCTGGAGGCATTTGGCAGCGGCTGGCCGAGCTCGATGATGATCTTCATGCGTTGCAGGAAGATCCATTGCAGCCATTGCTCAAAACGCAAGGTATCGACGGCGAAGGGCACCGTACTGGCCAGCGCCTCGTCGCTCGGTGGCTCGTCCTCCCACCAGCCTTGCACCTGCAGCTCGCGCTCGATCAGCAGCAGGTGGTCGGCGATGTCCAGAATACGTTGCTCGATCATTAGGAACTGACCCGCGCTTTTTGCCGGGCCAAGGCGGCGCCAGCGCTATCGCCCTGCTTTTCACGGGCTTGTGCGATGGTGTTCCACAGTTCGGCCTGCAGGCTGGGGCGGCCATTGGCGTAGGTCAGGGCGCGACGCGCCAGCTGCTCGGCCTGCGGGGCATCGCCTTGCGACAAACGCACCTGGGCCAGGCGGTAGAGCACCTGCGGTTCGCGCGGGGCAATGCGCTGGGCACGCTCCAGGCTGGAAGCAGCGCCGTTGAAATCGCCACTGCCCTGCTGGGTGGTGGCGGTGGTCAGCAGTGCCAGTACAGGGCCGTCCAGTTGCTCGTCAGCCGCCAGGCCACCTGCAGCCGTGTTGCTGCGTGGAATACCGGTGGGGGCACTGGTGCTTTGTGGGGCGCTGTTCATCGCCGCGATATCGAACGGTTCGTCGGCGATCGGGTTGGGGTTGGTGGTCATGGGCGCCGACGTGGCCGGCCCGGTAGTGATCGGCCCCGGCGTGATCGGCGCGGTGCTGATCGGCGCCGCGCCATTGGCCGCCGGGAAGGTCTGGATGCCCGAAGCGCCTGCGCCCTGCGGAATCATCACGGTGACGCCGGAATCCTCAGGCATTGTTTGCGCTTGCGCGGTGCCAGCGTTGTAACCACCCGCCGAGCGGTTGGCAGACACGCGCTCGCTGTTCGACACGCGAGTACTCGAATCGACCACCGGAATATTGCCGCGCGGGACGCTGGAGCACCCCTGGAGCACAGCCAGCGCCGTCACGGCAGGAAACAGCCACTTGTTCACGTCACACCTCATCAATGCAGCCTGCGCTTAATTCATCCAGCCCTTGACCCAGTCCATGACCGATTCAGCTGGATTCTGCTCACCGCCACAGGTTGCGCCGGCGGGCGGTTCACTGCCGCGAATATACGGCATCTGTACCGCTCCCGGACAGCTGCCGTCAGACCCTTGGCCGCTGTAGGGGTCGATCCAGGCCTGTATCACGTTGTCCGGTTGCGGCATGTCCAGCGGCAGCGGGTCGGCCTTCTTCATGAAGCTGGTCCATACCTGCAGGGCACCGGTGGCGCCGGTGAACGGAGTTTTCCCGTTATCGTCGCGGCCCATCCACACCACCGCCAGCAAATCCTGGCTGAAACCAGAGAACCAGCTGTCGCGCGAGTCGTTGCTGGTACCGGTCTTGCCCGCCAGGGTCAACGAGCGCGGCAAGGTGTTGTACACCGAGCGCCCGGTACCTTCGCGCATCACTCGCTGCATGGCGTTCTGCACCAGGTAGATGGCGCCCGGGTCGAAGGTTTGCTGGATCTGGAACGGGTAGCGCTTGAGCGGTTCGCCCTCGGCGGTGAGCACGCTGCGAATACCGCGCATCGGCGTGTTGAAGCCACCATTGGCAATGGTCTGGTACATGGTCGCGACCTGCATCGGCGACATGCCGCCAGCCCCCAGCAGCATGGCCGGGAAGGCTGGCCAGTCGACATTCACCCCCAGCCGGCCGATGGTCTTGATCACGTTTGGCACCCCCACTTCCAGGCCGATCTTGGCAGTCGACAGGTTGTAGGAATTGGCCAGCCCCTGGTACAGGTAGATCGTGCCGTGCGGGCGGCGGTCATAGTTTTGGGGGCGCCAGACCTGGCCGTCGCCACCCTTGACCGAGAACGGCTCATCCTGCACCCAGCTGGTCAGGGTGTACTTGCTCGGCTGCTCCAGCGCGGTCAGGTAGACAGCCGGCTTGACCAGCGAGCCGATCGGCCGCGAGGCATCGATGGCGCGGTTGAAGCCCGCGAAACCTGCCTGGCGGCTGCCGATCAGGGCCTGTACCTCACCGGTTTCCGGGTTGGTCACGACCATCGCCGATTCGACCTCGTCCGCCCCTTTGCGCCCGGCCAGGCGCTTGAATGTCTCGCTCATTGAGGCTTCGGCCTTCATCTGCAGGATCGGGTCGAAGCTGGTAAAGATACGCAAGCCTTCCTCGGTCAAGTCTTCATCGCGGTAGTCCTGGCGCAACTGCCGCTTGACCAGGTCGAGGAACGCCGGGAACGAGCTGTCAGCCAGGCTGCCACGTTTAGTCACGCCCAGCGGCATTTTCTTCGCTGCATCGACCTCCTCCTGGCTGGCCACGCCTTGCTCGGCCACCAGGTCGAGCACCAGGTTGCGGCGGGCCAGGGCACGTTCAGGGTAGCGCCGCGGGTTGTAGTAGGACGGGCCCTTGACCATGCCCACCAACAAGGCGATCTGGTGCAGCTTCAACTCCGACAGCGGCTGGCTGAAGAAGAACTGGCTGGCCAGGCCGAAGCCGTGCACGGCACGCTGGCCGTCCTGCCCGACAAAGACCTCGTTGAGGTAGGCCTCGAGGATTTCGCGCTTGTCGTAATGCAGTTCAAGCAGCACCGCCATCATCGCTTCGGTCACTTTGCGGCTGAGGCTGCGCTCGCTGCTGAGGTAGAAGTTCTTCACCAACTGCTGGGTCAAGGTACTGCCACCCTGGCGCATCGAGCCGGATGAAGTATTCACCCACATGGCCCGGGCGATGGACTTGGGCGACACGCCATGGTGGCTGTAGAAGTCGCGGTCTTCCGTGGCAACCAGGGTCTCGAGCAGGTACTTGGGCACCTGGTCGATCTTGATCAGAATGCGGTCTTCAAGGTTTTTCGGGTAGATACCGCCGATCATCAGCGGCTCCAGGCGCACCACGTCAAGCGCCTTGCCATTGGCCCCGGAAAGGCCGGCCACGTAATCGCCGGAGAAGCGCACGCGCACGAACTGCGCGGGCTCCATGCCCTCGTAGAACTGGAAGCCACGGGTGTTGAGGTCGACGGTGTTGCCGTTGACGGCGGCCGCCCCCGGGCCGTTGGCCGCGCTTTCACGCCGGTAGCCAAGCGCGTCGAGCTCGGTGAGGAAGTCGTTCTTGCTCAGTTTCTGGCCGGTGAACAGCTCCAACGGTCGTGCATACACCTTGGCCGGGATGGTCCAGCGCTTGCCAGAGAACTTCTCCTGGACAACGGCATCGAGGTAAACCGCGAAGCCGGCGACGATCACCAGGCCTACCAGGCTGAGCTTCAAAGCCCAGCCCAGCCAGGCGCGGGAGCGGCCGGTCGGGCGTTTTTGAGGGGTACGGGGAGTTCGGGTTCGGGTCATGACGGCGGATTATACGCACTTTGGAAAGACTGGGCAGGCGGCCCGGCGGTAGGCAGGGACGGCACCATTGACCATAATGATGCATTCGAATTCCCTGCCCCCGGAAGGATTTGCCGTGAGCCAAGCTCTTATCACTGCGTTGCAGAACCCCGCCCTGTACCCCCACCCCGTGGACGGGTTCCAGCTCATCGAGACGCATATCTCCTGGGTGCTGCTGACGGGCGAGTACGCCTACAAGATCAAGAAGCCGATGAACTTCGGCTTTCTCGACTTCACTGGCCTGGACCAGCGCCAGCATTTCTGTAACGAAGAATTGCGCCTGAACCAGCGCCTGACCGACGGCCTGTACCTGGACGTTTTGCCGATCACCGGTAGCGCCGATGCGCCGCAGCTCGCCGGCGAAGGCCAGGCCATCGAATATGCACTGAAGATGCGCCAGTTCCCCCAAGGCCAGATGCTCAGCACCTTGCAGGCCAATGGCGAACTGAACGCCACGCACATCGACCAGATGGCCCGGCAGATTGCCGAATTCCACCTGCAGGCCCCGCGGGTACCGGTCGAGCACCCACTGGGCACGCCGGAGGCCGTCATGGCGCCGGTGGAGCAGAACTTCGAGCAGATTCGCCCGTTCCTCAGCGACAAGGCCGACCTGCAACAGCTAGACGCCCTGCAAGCCTGGGCACGCAGCAGTTTCGAGCGGCTGCATGGCCTGCTGGAAAAACGCAAGGCCAATGGCTTCATTCGCGAATGCCACGGTGACATTCACCTGGGCAACGCCACGCTGATCGATGGCCAGGTGGTGATCTTCGACTGCATCGAATTCAACGAACCGTTCCGCCTGACCGACGTCTACGCCGACACCGGCTTCCTGGCGATGGACCTGGAAGACCGCGGCCTTAAGTGCCTGGCCCGGCGCTTCATCAGCCAGTACCTGGAACTGACCGGCGACTACGAAGGCCTGGAGCTGCTCAACTTCTACAAGGCCTACCGCGCACTGGTACGGGCCAAGGTTGCCCTGTTCAGCATGCCGGCCAATGCCGATGGCGTGCAGCGTGCCACCACCCTGCGCACCTACCGCAACTACGCCAACCTGGCAGAAAGCTACAGCGCCATCCCTTCGCGCCTGCTGGCCATCACCCACGGCGTATCGGCAGTGGGCAAAAGCCACGTGGCCATGCGTATGGTAGAGGCCCTGGGCGCGGTGCGCGTGCGTTCGGACGTAGAGCGCAAGCGCTTGTTCGGCGAACAGCAGCAGGTTGAGGCCGCCCAACTCAGCACCGGCATCTATGTCGAGGAGGCCAACACTGCAACTTACCGGCGCCTGCACGAAGTCGCCGCGACCGTACTGCAGGCAGGGTTCCCGGTGGTGCTGGATGCCACCTACCTCAAACGCGAACATCGCCAGGCTGCGGCCGAGGTCGCCAGCCAGACTGGCGTGCCGTTCCTGATTCTGGACTGCCACGCGCCGGATGCGGTGATCGCCAGCTGGCTGGAGCAGCGCCAGGCCGAGAACAGCGACCCGTCGGATGCCACCCTGGAGGTGGTCAAGTCGCAACAGGCCAGCCGAGAGGCGCTGGATACGCAGGAGCTGGTGCAGAGCACCCACGTTGACACCCAGACGGCTGGCAGCATGGACCAGGTAATCGAGCAAATTCGCCAGCGTCTGCCTGGCTTGTAAGCTAGCCGGCTTCCTGGGCCGGCGCTTCGCGGGCTTGCCCGCTCCCACAGGTGAACGACAGCCCTTGAAGGCTGCGCCGAACCTGTGGGAGCGGGCGAGCCCGCGAAGAGGCCGGCACAGGGCATCTCATCGCCCCAATGGCAAAAAGCCGCGTATTCCCCAACCCCCGCTACACTCCTCTCTGACCTGCTCGCGATTTATCTCCCCATGACCCGTTCAGCCATCGCAAGGAGGCTCGATGAACGATGAATTGCAGCATCTGAAAAACCTTGGCAAGACCTCTGCGCAGTGGCTGCATGCGGCCGGCATTCACAGTGCATCGGATCTGCGCCGCCTGGGTGCGGTGGGTGCATACCAGGCAGTGAAGACGCGAGGGTTTCGCGCATCGAAGGTGCTGTTGTATGCCATAGAAGGCGCCCTGCTGGATATGCACTGGAACGATTTGCCACTCGAACGCAAGGAAGCCCTCAACCAACAACTGGATGCGAAAACCCCCGCGCAAAAAAATCCAAAATAAGCGCGAAAAGGGGATTGACGGCTAAATGAGAATTGTTATGATTATCACAACTGGTCGCGAGACTGGTTGGATAAGCTAAGAGCCCCTGGTTCGGACTCTCAGATTATCTCCTCATCAGGCTAATCACGGTTATTGACCCGGCAATTTGCCGGGTCTTTTTTTGCCCAAGGTTCTCATGTCTTATCGTTTCAGCTGCGCGCAATAATCCTGCTCTGGCGTCGCCGCCGTGTACCACACGTAATCGGCCTCACCTGCTTGAACCTTCTCGCCCACCTCGGCCAGCATCAGCACCTTGCTCGCACCCTGCGCACCCAAGTCACTCAGGTGCAACGGCACGCCCAGGTCCTTGCGCACGTGATAGGCCCCGGCAAACAGCAGTGCCGGTTGCGGCGCCGCCAGCAAGCGCTCGGCCATGCGCCGGTCACGCTGCTGCTGCACGGCCAGCATCGCCGGTAGCTGGCTTTCCGGCAGCATCCCGCAATGCCCGGTGCGTACCTGCTGCAGCAAGCTCGCCCTGACGGTCGCGGCATTGGATTTCTCGCCCGCCAATGACGCCGGCTGCCGGTAGGCCTGGCGCATTTCACTTGGGGAAAGGTTCGCGGCCAACAGCGGGATCTGCTGTTGCAGGGCTGCACGCACGATCGGCCCGTACAACTGCCAGTCCCAGCCCTCCTGCCACGCCAGTGCCTTGGGCAAGTCTGTCGGCAAGGGTTGCCCTTTGAGCCTGTCCACCCGCGGCTGCTGTTCAGGTTGCAGCATCTCCAGCAATAGGCTGCCCTGGGCACGCTGGCTCTGCAGGGCGTGCAGCAACCACACTTGCAGTGCGTGGTGGTCGGGGTTGTCATGTTTTTCGCCGACCAGTACTCGCGGTGCGGTAGCCAAACGCTGCACCAGTTGGTCCGGGCTGATTACCTGCCCGCTGCCGAGATCGACCACCTGCCCAAGCTGGGCATGCGTGCGCCCTTCGGTGCTCTGCCAGGCAGGCAACGGTGGCAGGCTGGCCTGGCAGCCGCCCAATACCAGTAACATGCACAGCGAAAAACCGGACAACAGCGGGTGTCGCATTGGCAGAAGCTCCATGGGTAGCGGCCGCTCACGACCACGATCAAGCCGGCTTTAACGGGTGATGATCAGCGGGTGGCCACGCTCAGGATGTGCCTGCACCAGCACGTCGATCCCGTACACGGCTTTCAACGCTGCCGGCGTCAGCACCTGTTCAGGCGAGGCAAAGGCATGGCAACGCCCCTGCTCCAGCAACAGGATCCGGTCACAGTAGCGCGCCGCCAGGTTCAGGTCATGCAAGATCACCAGCACCGCGGCGCCGCGGTCGGCAAAGCGGCGCACAGCCTCCAGGGTAGTGTGCTGGTGCAGCGGGTCGAGCATCGAGGTGGGCTCATCGAGCAACAAGGTAGTGCCCTGCTCCCCCGGCCACAACTGTGCCAGCACACGGGCAAGGTGCACGCGTTGCCGCTCGCCGCCGGACAACGCCAGGTAACTGCGCCCTACCAGGTGCCAGGCATCCGCCGCCTGCAACGCCGCTTCGACAATTTCGGCGTCGCGCCGCTGCCCGGTGCCGTGCGGCATGCGGCCCATGGCCACCACTTCCTCGACGCTGAACGAAAACCCCAGGCTCGACACCTGAGGCAATACGGCCAGGCGCCGGGCCCGCTCTTGTCCAGGCCAGTCACCGAGGCCGCGCCCCTGCAACGTCACCCGCCCACGGTCTGGCACCAGCTCGCCACACATCACGCCCAACAGGCTGCTCTTACCCGCGCCGTTGGGGCCGAGCACGCCCACCACCTGGCCGGGGGGCAATTGCAGATCAATGTCATGCAGCACCTCGTTGCTGCCCCGCCGCAAGTGCAGGCCCTCGGCATGCAACATCAGCTGCGCCCTCGCACCAGCAGGAACAGAAAGAACGGCGCCCCGACAAAGGCCGTGACAATGCCGATCGGCAACTCGGCAGGTGCCAGCAGCAGCCGTGCCGCCAGGTCGGCAAACAGCATGAGCACACCGCCAGCCAGCAGCGAGGCTGGCAACAACACCCGGTGATCCGGCCCGGCCAGCAAGCGCACCAGGTGCGGCACCACCAGGCCGATGAAGCCGATCAGGCCGGCAGCCGCAACAGCCGCACCCACCCCAAGCGCCGTGCAGAACACCAGTTCGCGCTTGAGCCGCTCCACATCAACGCCCAGGTGGCGGGCCTCGGATTCCCCCAAAAGCAAGGCATTCAAGGCTTTGGCCCGCCGTGGCAGCCACAGTGCAACACCCGCCGCCACCAGCAATAACGGCCATAGCCGGTCATAGCTGGCACCGTTGAGGCTGCCCAGGTTCCAGAAGGTCAACGTACGCAACGTGGCGTCATCGGCCAGGTACGAGAACAGCCCCACCACCGCGCCGCCCAGTGCCGTCATCGCGACCCCGGCCAGCAGCATGGTGGCCACGTTGGTCTGCCCATCGCGGCGGCCCAGGCGGTAGACCAGCGCCGTCACGCCAAGGCCCCCGACAAAGGCACAGAACGACAGCAAATAGGGTGCAAAAGCCTCTGGCAGGCCGCCGAACCAGGCCCCGCCGACAATAGCGAGCGCCGCGCCCACGGCCGCCCCGGCGGCCACCCCGACCAAACCCGGATCGGCCAGCGGATTACGGAACAACCCCTGCATGGCGACCCCGGACAACGCCAGCACCGCGCCCACTGCCAGCCCAAGCAAGGTGCGCGGCAGACGGATCTGGCCGAGGATCATTTCGGCCTGCTGCAAGCCGTCGGCGGTAATGGGCACCCCCATCAACCGCAGGCCCGCGCGCAGGGTATCGAACAGCGGCAGGCTGACCGGCCCCAGCGCCAGCGACAGCCACACCGCCAGCAGGCACAGCAGGCTCAGGCAAATGAACAATGTACGTGGCCGGACCCGCTGGTTCATTGTGCGAAGCTGGCCTTGGCTGCCGGGTAGAAGGTAGCAGCCAGTGATTGCAAGGTCGCCGGCAGGCGCGGCCCAAGCCCACCGACCAGCAGCGTGGGGTCAAGCGATACCAGGCGTTGCCCACGCACGGCACGCGAAGCCGCCAGCGCCGGGTTTTCTTTCAACAAAGCCTGCAGCGCCTGCTCATCGGCCAGCGCCCGGTCGGAAAACACGATCACATCCGGGTCCAGGGCAGCCAATGCTTCGTTCGAGAACTGCTTGTAGCCCTGATGCTCTGCCAGGTTGCGCCCACCGGCCTGGCCCAGCAGCCAGTCACCGGCGGTGCCACGCCCGGCGATCAGCGGCTTGGCCCCAGCGTGCCCGACCAGCAGCAACACCCCGGGTGCCTTGTGCTGCGCCTGGGCCTGCTGGACCTTGGCCTGCAAGGTTTGCAGTTGCTGATGGTAACCCGCGGCCAGCGCAGTGGCCTGCGGTTCTGCACCCAGCAGTTGCCCCAACTGCTTGAGGTTGCTGTCTACCGCCGCCAGCTCGGCCTTGCTGGAAAACAGCTCGACACGCACACCGGCCTTGCGGATTTGCGCCAGTACCGGCGGCGGGCCCATTTCTTCGGTACCCACCAGCACATCCGGGCGCAGGCTGAGCACGCCCTCGGCCGACAGCTGGCGCTGGTACCCCACGCTGGGCAGCGACTTCAACGAAGCTGGGTGCTGACTGGTCGTGTCCACCCCCACCAGCCGCGCTTCACCACCCAACGCGCATATCCACTCGCTCAGCGCGCCGCCGGCGCTGACCCAGCGTTGCGGCAGGTCTGCCGCCAGGGCCTGGCTAGAGAGCACAAGGCTTGCACACAAGGCGAGCAAAGCGACGGGACGACGCATCATCGGGTTCCTTCTGAAGGCGAGCTGCACGCCTTGTGGCGAGCGGCGGAACTGCGCACCATGGGAAGCCGGACGCAGCGAATGCGGGCAATTTGATAATTATTCGCATTGACGCGTCAAGCCATCATCTGTTTCACGAGTCGTACTGCCATGCATTTTCTTTGTACCTCACCCAGCCTGGCCGAGGGCCAGACACGCGCCTTCAGCGTAGACGGCCTGCAACTGTTCGGCGTGCGCCGCCAGGGCCAGGTCTACCTGTACCGCAACCGCTGCCCACACAAGGGCATCCCGTTGAACTGGGCACAGGAGCGGTTTCTCGATGACAGCGCGAGCCTGATCCAGTGCGGCCATCACGGCGCCCTGTTCCTGATCGAGAGCGGCGAATGCGTGGCCGGCCCCTGTGACGGTGAGCAGTTGCAGGCCCTGGGCTGCCATGAAGACACCCAGGGCGTCTGGCTCAAGGGTTGAGCAGCACCGGCAAGCGGCGGTCGATGACGATACCCTGCGGGTCCAGGCGCGTGCCGTATGCCAGCACTTCCACCCCGCCCGCCACCGCAGCACGCAACGCCTGGGCGTAAGCGGCATCGATCTCCTCGGCAGGGCGCACCGCGTCGATGCCGGTCAGGTTGACGCAATACAGTTGCACCGCCCGTATGCCTTGGCTGGCCAGCTTCGCCAGCTCGCGCAGGTGCTTGGCCCCGCGCTGGGTCACCGCATCGGGAAACGCCGCAACCGGGCTATCGGGGTAGCCCAGGGTCACGCTCTTGACCTCGACGTAGGCCGGGGCACCGTCGAACTCCAGGCGGAAGTCGATGCGGCTGCCCTCCTCGCCATACGCCACCTCACGCCTGAGTGCCGTGAACCCGGCCAGCTCGGCGATCGTACCGGCGCGCAGCGCCTCTTCAACCAGGGCATTGGCCCGCCCGGTATTCACGCACGCCAACCGGCCCTGTGGGGTTTCGCTGATTTCCCAGGTGCCCGGCAGTTTGCGCTTGGGGTCGTTGGAGCGGCTGAACCACACCTGCCCGCCTTCACGCATGCAATTGAGCATGGAGCCAGTATTCGGGCAGTGGATGGTCAACTGCTCGCCGCTGGCCAATTCGATATCGGCCAGGAACCGTTTGTAGCGGCGCAGCAGGCGGCCGTGTTCGAGTGCAGGTGAAAAAAGCATCAGCCTTGCCAGCTCCGCAAGCCACGGGCAATGCGATGCACCGCCTCCTCCAGACGCGGCAGGCTTTGCGTGTAGGCAAAGCGCACATGGTGCCCGGCCAGGTGGCGACCGAAGTCCAGGCCCGGGGTGAAGGCCACGTGTTCGGTCTCCAGGAAATGCCGACAGAAGGCAAACGCATCACCGCCATAAGCGCTGATATCGGCATATAGATAGAACGCCCCCTGCGGCTCAACGGCAATGCGGAAACCCAGCTCGCGCAGCGCCGGCAGCAGGTAGTCGCGGCGGCGGGCAAATTCGGCGCGACGCTGTTCGAAGATGGCCAAGGTTTCGGGCTGGAAGCACGCCAGCGCAGCATGCTGTGCCATGCTCGGCGCACTGATGTACAGGTTCTGCGCCAGTTTCTCCAGGTCGGCCACGGCCTGCGGTGGCGCCACCAGCCAGCCAAGGCGCCAGCCGGTCATACCGAAATACTTGGAAAAACTATTCAGGACGAACGCCGAGTCATCCACTTCCAGCACGCTGGGCGCATCCATGCCGTACGTCAGCCCATGGTAAATCTCGTCGACTACCAAGTGGCCGTGCCGTTCACGGGTGGCCTTGGCCAGGCTGGCCAGTTCGGTACGGCCCAGCACCGTGCCGGTGGGGTTGGCCGGCGAGGCGACCAAGGCGCCAACGGTATCCTGGTCCCAGTAGCGCTGCACCAGGTCGGCGGTCAACTGGTAGTTCACCTCCGGGCCGACCGGTACCAGTTGCGCCCCGCCTTCTACCAGGCGCAGGAAGTGGCGGTTGCACGGGTAGCCCGGGTCAGCCAGCAGCCAGTGCTTGCCGGGGTCGACCAGCAGGCTGCTGGCCAGTAACAGGGCGCCTGAGCCGCCTGGGGTAATGAGAATGCGCTGCGGGTCGATGCTCAGGCCATAGCGCTGTGCATAGAACCCGGCTATCGCTTCGCGCAGCGCCGGCAGGCCGCGTGCGGCGGTATAGCGGGTGTGGCCGGCGGCCAGCGCGGCCTGGCCCGCAGCCACAATCGGTGCTGCGGTGGTGAAGTCCGGCTCGCCGATTTCCAGGTGGATCACGTCGTGGCCGGCCGCCTGCAGCTCGTTGGCCCGCGCCAGCAGTGCCATGACATGGAAAGGTTCGATGGCGCGGCTGCGCGCGCTGTAGGGGTGGGCCATGACCTTCTCTCAATAGCGGCTAAACTGAAGATTCTAACTGCGTAAGCAATCGAACGTACCGCTCAGGCCGGTGTCTGTTAGCAGGATCGGGCGGGCTAGCGCACCCCCGATCTATCTGGTAAGTTCGGCGGCTCGCAGTCGCAGGGCCGGCGGTCGCCGGAGATGGAGCATCCTGCGCATTGGATCAGATGAGTGAGAGGCGGTCTATTCATGTCCACCGTAGAAAAGCAAAAAACCGGTCAGACCATGTACGGTGTCGAGCCTTACGTAGAGTCCAAGGGTGAAGAATACATGGGTGAGCCCATGAAAAAGCACTTCACCAAGCTTCTCGGCGCCTGGAAGCAAGAGCTGATGACCAGTGTGGACCGCACTGTGGATCACATGAAGGACGAGGCAGCCAACTTCCCCGACCCGGCCGACCGTGCCAGCCAGGAAGAAGAATTCGCCCTTGAGCTGCGCAACCGCGACCGCGAGCGCAAGCTGATCAAGAAAATCGACAAGACCCTCGACAAGATCAAGGCCGACGAATACGGCTGGTGCGAGTCGTGCGGCATCGAGATCGGCCTGCGCCGCCTGGAAGCCCGCCCTACCGCCGACCTGTGCTTCGACTGCAAGGAAATCGCCGAGAAAAAGGAAAAAACGGTCGGCAAAGGCTGATCTTTCTTCCAACCGAACGGGGCGCATCATGCGCCCCGTTGCATTTATATACCCAGCCAGACCATGACCAACTCCAGCTACATCGGGCGCTTTGCCCCCACCCCCAGCGGTTTCCTGCACTTTGGCTCACTGGTGGCTGCCCTCGCCTCCTGGCTGGATGCCCGCGCCGTCGACGGCCGCTGGCTGCTGCGCGTGGAAGACACCGACCCGCCCCGGGAAATGCCCGGCGCCCGTGACGCCATCTTGCAAACCCTCGAACGCTACGGCCTGCACTGGGACGGCGAAGTGGTGTTTCAAAGCCAGCGCCACGACGCCTATGCCGCCGTGGTCGACCGCCTGTTCAACATGGGCCTGGCCTATGCCTGCACCTGCTCGCGCAAGCAACTGGAGGCCTATGGCGGCATCTACCCAGGCCTGTGCCGTAACGCCGGGCATGCGCGCGAGGGCGCGGCGATCCGCTTGCGGGTGCCAGAGCTGATCTACCGTTTCAGCGACCGCGTACAGGGTGCTTACCAGCAGCACCTGGGCCGCGACGTGGGCGATTTCGTGATACAGCGCCGCGATGGCCTGTATGCCTACCAGCTGGCCGTGGTACTGGACGATGCCTGGCAAGGTGTAACCCACATCGTGCGCGGTGCCGACCTGCTCGACAACACCCCGCGCCAGCTGTACCTGCAAGAGCTGCTGGGCTTTTCGCAGCCGCGCTATCTGCACATACCGCTGATCGTGCAGCCGGACGGCCACAAGCTTGGCAAGTCATACCGTTCGCCGCCGTTGCAGGCCGAGCAGGCGACGCCGCTGTTGTTGCGGGCGTTACGGGCGCTGGGGCAGGCGACTGACCCGCAGTTGCTGCTGGCAACGCCGGCTGAAGTATTGGCCGTGGCCCGCCAGCAGTGGCGGCCCGAAGCGATTGCGCAGCGCACGACGGTGCCAGAGGCTGAACTGCGCTGAGGCCTTGCCGGCCCTATCGCAGGCAAGCCAGCTCCCACAGGGATCGCATCAGGGCTGGCAAGTGTTTGTCAGAAGGTATGCAGCGCCTGTGAGATCGAGCGCCGCCCGCGCGGCGCTTCGCGGGTAAACCCGCTCCTACATTTGTTTCGGGCCAGTACTGCCTGTGCCGGACGCGCGCGACCGCCTTGTTTTTACGACGCGATATCGTGGCGGGCGCCAAGGCGTTCGCGCGCAAATCCCACAGGCATAATTGGCCCGAAACAAATGTAGGAGCGGGTTTACCCGCGAAGCGCCGCGCGGGCGGCGCTCGGTCTCACAGGCGCTGAAGATACTGCGGCTACCCTTGCCAGAAACCATAGAATCTCCCACAGGTACAGCGCAGCACTCAGGCCCCGTGGTAATCCTATGGCTTGCCAGCGATAGGGCCCGAACAGGCCATCTTCCCCTCAAATCAAAAGCCCAACAAATTCAAACCCTTGGCTAACCTCAGCGATTCCCGCTAGCATCCGCCCAATCATTTGCGCCAATAATAAGTTCAAACCCGCAGCGCCCAACCATCGAGGCCAGCATGTACATCTATCGTTTGGTCCTGCTTCTGGTCGTGGGGATCTACCTGTTCTCACCGGCCATCATGGACTGGTGGATCGAACCGACCGGAGCGTGGTACCGCCCGTACCTGCTCTGGCTGATCCTGATCGTCGTCACCTTCATCCTGCAGAGCCAACGAGATGCCGATGAGCTTTAGCCTGACCCAGATGATCCTGATCAGCGCCGGGTACCTCATGGTGCTGTTCGGCGTAGCCTGGGTCAGCGAGCGTGGGCTGATCCCGCGCGCCATCATTCGCCACCCGCTCACCTACACCCTGTCCCTGGGCGTATACGCCAGTGCCTGGGCGTTCTACGGCTCGGTGGGCCTGGCCTATCAGTACGGCTACGGCTTCCTTGCCTGTTACCTGGGGGTGTCCGGTGCATTCCTGCTGGCGCCAGTGCTGCTGTACCCGATCCTGAAGATCACCCGCACTTACCAGCTGTCGTCGCTGGCCGACCTGCTGGCGTTCCGCTTCCGCAGCACCTGGGCGGGCGCGTTGACCACCCTCATCATGCTGATTGGCGTACTGCCGTTGCTGGCGTTGCAGATACAGGCGGTGGCCGACTCGATCAGCATCCTTACCGGTGAGCCGGTCAAGGCCCGGGTGGCCTTCGCGTTCTGTGCGCTGATCATCCTGTTCACCATCTTCTTCGGCTCACGGCATATCGCCACGCGCGAAAAGCATGAAGGGCTGGTGTTCGCCATCGCCTTCGAGTCGGTGATCAAGCTGCTGGCACTGGGCGGCATCGGCCTGTACGCCCTGTATGGCGTGTTTGGCGGCCCGCACGAGCTGGAAGTGTGGCTGCTGCAGAACCAGACCGCCCTGGCTGCCCTGCACACCCCGTTGCAGGAAGGCCCGTGGCGCACCCTGCTGCTGGTGTTCTTCGCCTCGGCCATCGTCATGCCGCACATGTACCACATGGCCTTCACCGAAAACCTCAACCCACGCTCGCTGGTCAGCGCCAGTTGGGGCCTGCCGCTGTTCCTGCTGCTGATGAGCCTGGCCGTGCCGCTGGTACTCTGGGCCGGGCTGCGCCTGGGCGCCAGTACCAACCCCGAGTACTTCACCCTGGGCCTGGGCATTGCCGCCAACAACCAGGCACTGGCCCTGCTGGCCTATATAGGCGGCCTATCGGCGGCCAGCGGCCTGATCATCGTCACCACCCTGGCGCTGTCGGGCATGGCCCTCAACCACCTGGTGCTGCCGCTATACCAGCCCCCGGCCGAGGGCAACATCTACCGCTGGCTGAAATGGACCCGCCGCGCACTGATCGTCGCCATCATCACCGCCGGCTTCATGTTCTACCTGACCCAGAACAACCACCAGAGCCTGGCCAACCTGGGCATCGTGGCGTTCGTGGCCACGCTGCAGTTCCTGCCCGGCGTGCTGTCCGTGCTGTACTGGCCGACCGCCAACCGCCGCGGCTTCATCGCCGGGCTGCTGGCCGGCACGCTGGTGTGGATGGTGACCATGCTGCTGCCGCTGCTGGGCAACCTGCAGGGCTTCTACATCCCGCTGCTGGACATGATCTACGTGCTGGACGATACCAGCTGGCACATGGCGGCCATCGCCTCGCTGGCGGCCAACGTGCTGCTGTTCACCCTGATTTCGCTGTTCACCAACGCCAGCACCGAAGAAGTCAGCGCCGCAGAAGCCTGCGCGGTGGACAACGTGCGCCGCCCACAGCGCCGCGAACTGCACGCAGCCTCGCCCCAGGAATTCGCGACCCAACTGGCCAAGCCGCTGGGCGCCAAAGCCGCGCAAAAGGAAGTGGAGCAGGCCCTGCGTGACCTTTACCTGCCGTTCGACGAACGCCGGCCATACGCCTTGCGCCGCCTGCGTGACCGTATCGAGGCCAACCTCTCGGGCCTGATGGGCCCGAGCGTGGCCCAGGACATGGTCGAGACCTTCCTGCCGTACAAGTCCGGTAACGAGAACTACGTCACCGAGGACATCCACTTCATTGAAAGCCGCCTGGAAGACTACCACTCGCGCCTGACCGGCCTGGCCGCCGAGCTCGATGCCCTGCGCCGCTACCACCGCCAGACCTTGCAGGAGCTGCCCATGGGCGTCTGCTCGCTGGCCAAGGACCAGGAAATCCTCATGTGGAACAAGGCCATGGAAGAGCTCACCGGGATTGCCGCCAAGCACGTGGTCGGCTCACGCCTGGTGACCATCGCCGAGCCCTGGCGCGGGCTGCTGCAGGGCTTCATCAACGTGCCCGACGAGCACCTGCACAAACAACGCCTGGCACTGGATGGCCAGCCACGTTGGCTGAACCTGCACAAGGCGGCCATCGATGAACCACTGGCCCCCGGTAACAGCGGCCTGGTACTGCTGGTCGAGGACCTGACCGAAACCCAGGCCCTGGAAGACAAGCTGGTGCATTCCGAGCGCCTGGCCAGCATCGGCCGGCTGGCCGCCGGCGTGGCCCACGAAATCGGCAACCCGATCACCGGCATCGCCTGCCTGGCGCAGAACCTGCGCGAGGAGCGTGAAGGCGACGGCGAAATCACCGAGCTGTCCAGCCAGATCCTCGACCAGACCAAACGCGTGTCACGCATCGTCCAGTCGTTGATGAGTTTTGCCCATGCCGGTGGCAGCCACCAGAACAGCGAGGAACCGGTGTGCCTGGCCGAAGTGGCGCAGGACGCCATTGGTCTGCTGGCGCTGAACCGGCGTAATTTCGAAGTACAGTTCTTCAACCTCTGCGACCCCGACCATTGGGTAGAAGGCGACCCGCAGCGCCTGGCCCAGGTGCTGATCAACCTGCTTTCCAACGCCCGCGACGCCTCGCCGCCCGGCAGCGCAGTGCGCGTGCGCAGCGAGGTGAGCGAGCACACCGTCGACCTGATCGTCGAGGACGAGGGCAGCGGCATCCCGAAGAACATCCAGGACCGTCTGTTCGAGCCGTTCTTCACCACCAAGGACCCCGGCGAGGGAACCGGACTGGGCCTCGCTCTGGTCTATTCCATCGTGGAAGAGCATTATGGGCAAATCACCATCGACAGCCCGGCCGACATCGAACGGCAACGTGGCACCCGGATCCGCGTGACCCTGCCCCGGCATGTCGTAGCGACGTCCCCTGAAATTCGAGACCGTCGAGAGAATTGAATCAATGCCGCACATTCTGATCGTCGAAGACGAAACCATCATCCGCTCGGCCTTGCGTCGTCTGCTCGAGCGGAACCAGTACCAGGTCAGCGAAGCCGGCTCGGTGCAGGAAGCCCAGGAACGCTTCAGCATTGCCACTTTCGACCTGATCGTCAGTGACCTGCGCCTGCCAGGTGCACCCGGCACCGAGCTGATCAAGCTCGGCCAAGGCACCCCGGTGCTGATCATGACCAGCTACGCCAGCCTGCGCTCAGCCGTGGACTCGATGAAGATGGGCGCGGTGGACTACATCGCCAAGCCCTTCGACCACGACGAAATGCTGCAAGCGGTGGCCCGCATCCTGCGCGACCGGCAGAACGCCCCGGCTGCGGCACCGGCTGCCGAGCCCCGCGCCAGCACCGGCAAGGCAGCCCCTGCCGACAAAGCGGCCCCGGCAGCGGCCAATGGCGACATTGGTATCATCGGCTCGTGCCCGCCCATGCAGGACATGTACAGCAAGATCCGCAAGGTGGCCCCAACCGATTCCAATGTGCTGATCCAGGGCGAATCGGGTACCGGTAAAGAGCTGGTGGCGCGCGCCCTGCACAACCTGTCGCGGCGGGCCAAGGCGCCGATGATTTCGGTGAACTGCGCGGCCATCCCCGAAACCCTGATCGAGTCCGAACTGTTCGGCCACGAGAAAGGCGCGTTCACCGGCGCCAGTGCCGGCCGTGCGGGCCTGGTGGAGGCCGCCGACGGTGGTACTTTGTTCCTTGATGAAATCGGCGAACTGCCCCTGGAAGCCCAAGCCCGCCTGCTGCGCGTGCTGCAGGAAGGGGAAATTCGCCGGGTCGGTTCGGTGCAGTCGCAAAAGGTCGATGTGCGCCTGATCGCCGCGACCCACCGCGACCTGAAGAACCTGGCCAAGGCCGGCCAGTTCCGCGAAGACTTGTACTACCGCCTGCACGTGATCGCCCTGAAGCTGCCCGCGCTGCGCGAGCGCGGCAGCGACGTCAATGAAATCGCCAGTGCCTTCCTGGCCCGCCAGAGTGCGCGCATCGGCCGGGATGACCTGCACTTCTCTGCCGAAGCCGAACAGGCCATTCGTCACTACAGCTGGCCGGGCAACGTACGTGAGCTGGAAAACGCCGTGGAGCGCGCGGTCATTCTCAGCGAGAGCGCAGAAATTTCTGCCGACCTGCTGGGTATCGACATCGAGCTGAGCGACCTGGAAGAAGACGATATTCTCGACAACGCCCTGGCGGTGGCCAGCGCGGCCAATGCCAGCCACGAGCCGACCGAGGACTTGTCCCTGGAAGACTACTTCCAGCACTTCGTGCTCGAGCACCAGGACCACATGACCGAGACCGAACTGGCCCGCAAGCTCGGCGTCAGCCGCAAATGCCTGTGGGAACGCCGCCAACGCCTGGGCATTCCGCGGCGCAAGAGCAACGCCACCAGCGATAACTGACCTGCCTGGGTGGGAGGTTCCTCCTGCCCCTTCTCTACCAGCCTCACCGGCCTGTTCGCGGGCTCGCCCGCTCCCATAAGCACGGCGCAACCTTGCAGCCCGCGGTGATCCTGTGGGAGCGGGCAAGCCCGCAAAACGGCCAGCCACCACACCCCAGGTAACACATCTGCCGCCGCAAAAATCTGTTACCCACCCTCTGCGCCGTAACAGTCACCGAGGCGTACGGTAACGAAAATTCCACATTGCGGGCCTGCCACAAACCTGCAGAATCCACCAACCCATTGATTTTACCGGTTTTTCAAAAGTTGGCACGGCACCTGCTATATCTCTGGTACAAGAACAATAACAAGCACTGCAACTCATAATAAGAACAAGACGAAACGGCTCACGCACAATAAAAACAAGACGGCGGAGGCGCAGCTAACTGATTCTTTTGGAGAGGATGCGTGTTTGGGGCTTGCCCCACGACCAGGCAGAGAACAACAAAAACTGCACTAAAAAGCAGCGCCTGAACTGGTTGGATCGACAGATCAACGTGACATCAGCGGCCAAAGCAATCCGTTTGCTCTTTACCCCCGGTTTGGGGGTCGTCCACAAGCTTCAGGCTTTGTGGGCAGGGCACTCAACAAAAACAAAAAGCCCGGCAAAAAAATAATAAGAGCACGCAACGACACTTCTTGGGGAGCTTAGGCTCCCCTTGTCGTTTCTGCGATTCCCGCAGGCTTCCTGCTACCCGCCTACACCATTCCCTGAGTAAATGCTAGAATCCCCGCCCATCATGCGGCCATTCTCCTATTCTTGGCCGAACATTCCTTCAAACAGTGCATCCCATGCTGAAGAAGCTGTTCCAGTCGTTCCGCCCGCCCGTACCGGGCCAGCACCACAGGCGCACCACGCCTGAGGTGATCAACAAGAGCCAGCACTCGTTGCAGCGCCACCAGTTCAGCCGCCACGCGGTGAACATTGTCGAGCGCTTGCAGGCTGCCGGTTACCAGGCCTACCTGGTCGGTGGCTGCGTCCGCGACCTGATGCTGGGCATTACGCCGAAAGACTTCGACGTTGCCACCAGCGCTACCCCTGAACAGGTCCGTGCCGAGTTCCGTAATGCGCGCATCATTGGCCGCCGCTTCAAGCTGGTCCATGTGCATTTCGGCCGTGAAATCATCGAAGTCGCTACCTTCCGTGCCCCGCATACGGAAGATGACCAGAATGACAGCCACCGTTCGTCGCATAACGCCAGTGGTCGCATCCTGCGTGACAACGTATACGGCACCCTGGAAGAAGACGCGCAGCGCCGCGACTTCACCATCAACGCCCTGTACTACGACCCGGTCAGCGAGCGCATTCTCGATTATGCCAACGGCGTGCACGATGTTCGCAACCGCCTGCTGCGGCTGATCGGCGACCCGACGCACCGCTACCAGGAAGACCCCGTGCGCATGCTGCGCGCAGTGCGCTTCGCGGCCAAGCTGGACTTCGGTATCGAGAAGCACACCTTCAAGCCGATCCGCGAACTGGCCCCACTGCTGCGCGAAATCCCGCCAGCGCGCCTGTTCGAAGAGAGCCTGAAGCTGTTCCTGTCGGGCCAAGGTGCCATCGCCTTTGAAATGCTCGTCGACCTGGAGCTGTTCGAGCCGCTGTTCCCGGCCAGTGCGCACGCGCTGGAAGAGCGCCCGACCTATACCCACACGCTCATCAGCCAGGCACTGAACAACACCGACCTACGGGTGAAGCAGGGCAAACCGGTAACGCCGGCGTTCCTGTTCGCCGCGCTGCTGTGGCCTGCCCTGCCAGCCCGCGTGCTGCATTTGCAGAGCCAGGGCGTACCCCCGATTCCGGCCATGAATGGCGCAGCCCACGACCTGATCGCCGAGCAATGCGCCCGCATCGCCATCCCCAAGCGCTTCACCCTGCCAATCCGGGAAATCTGGGACATGCAGGAGCGCCTGCCACGCCGCAGCGGCAAGCGCGCCGACATGCTGCTGGACAACCCGCGCTTCCGTGCCGGTTACGATTTCCTGCTGCTGCGTGAAAGCGCGGGCGAAGAAACCGACGACCTGGGGCAATGGTGGACCGATTACCAGGACGCCAACGACAGCGAGCGCCGCGAGATGATCCGCGACCTGGGCAACCGTGACGAAGGCAGCACTGCCGGCCCGCGTAAACGCAAGCGCAGCGGCAGCAAACGCAAGCGCGCTGGCGACGAGGCATTCGAGTGACGACGCGCGCCTACGTCGGCCTGGGCAGCAACCTGGCTGCACCGGCCGAGCAGTTGCGCAGCGCGTTGCAGGCGCTGGACCAGGTCGCGGCCACGCGCCTGGTAGCAGCCTCTGCCTTTTACACCAGCGATTCGCTGTTGCCCGGGCAGCCACGCTATACCAACGCCGTCGCGGCGCTGGACACCCAGCTGGCACCGCTGGCCTTGCTCGATGCCCTGCAAGCCATCGAGAACGACCAGGGCCGGGTGCGCGCGGAGCGCTGGGGCCCACGCACGCTGGACCTGGACATCCTGCTGTTCGGCGACCAGGTGCTCGATGAGCCCCGCTTGACGGTGCCGCATTACCACATGCATGCCCGCCCCTTCGTACTGTACCCGCTGGCCGAGCTGGTACCGGGCGACTTCCGCCTGGCCGATGGCCGCGCCCTTGCGCAGCTGCTTGAGGCTTGCCCATTCATCGGCCTGGAGCGCTTGTAAACCGGGTGCTCCAGCCCGTTGCACCGGCCGGGTAACGCCAGTAACACCCTGATCGTAACAATGCGGTAACAGGGTGATTGACTTCCCCCACCTCGCTCACGACTATAGGCGTCCCGTGTGGCAACTGACTGCCGCATACCCGTATTTAGGCCCGGACGGACCTGTGCCCGAACATCACGCGCGATGATGTGCCGCTCCGGAAGATGACTACACGCGTTGAATGCAGTCGTTTTTTACAGCGCCTGAACGAGGAATTTCCTACATGCCTGAAGTAACCCTGACCACCCTGCATGGCCTCAAGGCCAAGGGTGAAAAAATCACCATGCTGACCTGCTACGACGCGACCTTCGCCAAAGTCGCCAGCCAGGCCGGTGTTGAAGTGTTGCTGGTGGGCGACTCGCTGGGGATGGTCCTGCAGGGCCACGACAGTACCTTGCCGGTCACCACGGCCGACATGGCCTACCATACCGCCAGCGTCAAACGTGGCAATGACGGCGCGCTGATCCTGGCAGACCTGCCATTCATGGCCCATGCCACCCCGGAACAGGCCTTTGCCAACAGCGCCACGCTGATGCAGGCAGGCGCCCACATGATCAAGATCGAAGGTGCCGCCTGGCTGGCAGAAACCATTCGCCTGCTGGCTGAGCGTGGCGTACCGGTGTGTGCGCACCTGGGCCTGACCCCGCAGACCGTCAACGTACTGGGCGGCTATAAGGTGCAGGGCCGCCAGGAAGCCCAGGCCCGGCAGATGCGCGCTGATGCCATTGCCCTGGAACAGGCCGGTGCAGCCATGCTGCTGCTGGAGTGCGTCCCCAGCGAACTGGCCGCGGAAATCACCAACGCGGTCGGTATTCCGGTGATCGGCATCGGCGCCGGCAGTGCCACCGATGGCCAGGTGCTGGTGCTGCACGACATGCTTGGCCTGTCGCTGAGCGGCCGGGTGCCCAAGTTCGTGAAGAACTTCATGCAGGGCCAATCGGATATCCACAGCGCCCTCGTCGCTTACGTCGAGGCCGTCAAGCAAGTCAGTTTCCCAGGCAGCGAACACGGGTTCAGTGCATGAATACAGTCAAGACCGTCCGCGAACTGCGCGCAGCAGTAGCCCGTGCCCGCGGTGAGGGCAAGCGCATCGGTTTCGTGCCGACCATGGGCAACCTGCACAGCGGCCACGCGGCCCTGGTCACCAAGGCCGCGCAGCGTGCCGATTTCGTGGTCGCCAGCATCTTCGTCAACCCGCTGCAGTTCGGTGCCAACGAAGACCTGGACAGCTACCCGCGTACCTTGGCCGCCGACCAGGAGCGCCTGCTGCAAGCCGGCTGCAACCTTTTGTTCGCACCCAGCGTGGCAGAGATGTACCCCGACGGCATGAGCGTGCAAACCCGGGTCAGTGTTCCCCAGCTTTCCGAAGGCTTGTGCGGCGCCAGCCGGCCAGGGCATTTCGAAGGTGTGGCCACCGTGGTCACCAAGCTGTTCAACATGGTCCAGCCAGACCTTGCGGTGTTCGGTGAAAAGGACTTCCAGCAACTGGCAGTGATCCGCGCCATGGTCCGCGACCTGAACATGCCGATCCAGATCATTGGCGAGCCTACCGTGCGGGCCAACGATGGCCTGGCGCTGTCTTCGCGTAATGGTTACCTCACGCCCGAGCAGCGGGCCACCGCGCCTGCGCTGTACCGTACGCTGCAGCATATGGCTTCGGCCATTGTCCGCGGGCAGCGGGACTTTGCCGCGCTGGTTGCCCAAGGGCAGGCGCAGCTGATTGCCGCGGGTTTGCGTCCAGATTACCTGGAAGTGCGCCATGCCGTGAGCCTGCGCCCGGCGGTGATCGATGATCGCGACCTTGTGGTGATTGCGGCGGCTTACCTGGGTAACACCCGGTTGATCGACAATCTGTACCTGCACGTGGAAGAGAAAACCGCATAAAGGCCTTGGGGGCTGCTTTGCAGCCCCCTCAAAATCCCCGTCCCACAGCCATTCCCAGCGCGTGACCTTTGCCTATAATGATGCAGCCTGAACCCGGCAATGACTGCCGTGTCAAAGGCCTCACCACGCATTAAGGGAACCCCGCGCAATGGCGTATTACCGTACACCCCACGATGTGACGGCGCTGCCCGCCTGGCAGGCGCTTCAGCAACACCGCGACGCCATGCAGAGCTTCAGCATGCGCGACGCCTTCGCCGCCGATGCCCAACGCTTCGACCAGTTTTCCCTTAGCGCTTGCGGCCTGTTCCTCGACTACTCGAAAAACCTGATCACCGAGCAAACCCGCGATCTGTTGGTCAACCTGGCCAACGAAGTGGGCCTGCAGGACGCTATCAAGTCGATGTTCAGTGGCGAAATCATCAACGCCTCCGAAGGCCGCCCGGTGCTGCACACCGCATTGCGCCGGCCGGTTGGCGACAAACTCAGCGTCAACGGTGTGAACGTCATGCCGGAAGTGCACAAGGTACTCAACCAGATCACCGAACTGGTTGGCCGCATCCATGACGGCCTGTGGCGTGGCTACAGCGAAAAGCCGATCACCGACGTGGTCAACATCGGTATCGGCGGCTCGTTCCTCGGCCCGGAGCTGGTTTCCGAAGCCCTGCTGCCCTACGCGCAGCGCGGTGTACGCTGCCACTACCTGGCCAACATCGACGGCAGCGAGTTCCACGAACTGTCGGCCAAGCTGCGCGCCGAAACGACCCTGTTCATTGTTTCGTCGAAGTCGTTCAACACCCTCGAAACCCTGAAAAATGCCATGGCCGCGCGTACCTGGTACCTGGCCCAGGGTGGTTCGGAGGCCGAGCTGTACCGCCACTTCATTGCGGTTTCCAGCAACAAGGCTGCCGCGGTGGCCTTCGGTATCCGCGAAGAGAACATCTTCCCGATGTGGGACTGGGTGGGGGGGCGCTACTCGCTGTGGTCGGCCATCGGCCTGCCGATCGCCCTGGCCATCGGCATGGCCAACTTCAAGGAGCTGTTGTCCGGCGCCTACACCATGGACCAGCATTTCCAGACCGCGCCGTTCGACAAGAACATGCCGGTGCTGCTGGCCCTGCTGGGCGTGTGGTACGGCAACTTCTGGGGCGCCAGCAGCCATGCGATCCTGCCGTACGACCATTACCTGCGCAACATCACCAAGCACCTGCAGCAACTGGACATGGAGTCCAACGGCAAGAGCGTGCTGCAGGACGGCACCCCGGTCAAAACCGAAACCGGCCCGGTAATCTGGGGTGGCGTCGGCTGTAACGGCCAGCACGCCTACCATCAGTTGCTGCACCAAGGCACCCAGCTGATTCCGGCCGACTTCATCGTGCCGGTCGTGAGCTTCAACCCGGTCGCCGACCATCACCAGTGGCTGTACGCCAACTGCCTGTCGCAAAGCCAGGCCCTTATGCTGGGTAAAACCCGCGAAGAAGCCGAAGCCGAACTGCGTGGCAAGGGGCTGAACGAAGCAGACATCGAAAAGCTGGCCCCGCACAAGGTGATCCCGGGCAACCGCCCGAGCAACACCCTGGTGGTAGAGCGCATCAGCCCACGCCGTTTGGGGGCGCTGGTGGCCATGTATGAACACAAGGTGTTCGTGCAAAGCGTGGTCTGGGGCATCAACGCCTTCGACCAGTGGGGCGTCGAGCTGGGCAAGGAACTGGGCAAGGGCGTGTACCAGCGCCTGGTCGGCAGCCTGGACGACAGCGCCGAAGATGGTTCGACCCAAGGCCTGATCAACTACTTCCGCGGCCGTCATCGCGGGTGATCTCAAGCCTGTGCCGGCCGCTTCGCGGGCACGCCCGCTCCCACAGCGATAGCGCCGCCCGCGAGTGGGGCGTAGTACCTGTGGGAGCGGGCATGCCCGCGAAGCGGCCGGCACAATTTGAACACCTCTCCCAGCTACACTGTCCTATCGAATAGCCGTTGCAGTCCCTCGCCCCTTACAAGAGCAGGACCACCGCCATGTTCGATATCCGCAACTATCCCCAGGCCCTGGCCGTCAGTCAGTCCGCCGCCCTCACACCTGACGACTACCAGCGCCTTTACCGCCAGTCGGTGGAAGACCCCGACGCCTTCTGGGCCGAGCAAGCCAAGCGCCTGGACTGGATCAAGCCGTGGTCAAGCGTGCAGCAGTGCGACCTGCGCTCCGGCGAGGCCCGCTGGTTCGACGGCGCACAGCTCAACGTCAGTTACAACTGCATCGACCGCCACCTGGCCCAGCGCGCTGAGCAGACGGCCTTGCTGTGGGAAGGCGACGACCCGAAAGATGCCAAAGCCATCAGCTACCGCGAACTGCACCGCGAAGTCTGCCGCCTGGCCAACGCCCTGAAGGCGCGCGGGGTGAAGAAAGGCGACCGCGTGTGCATCTACATGCCGATGATCCCCGAAGCAGCGTTCGCCATGCTGGCCTGCACCCGCATCGGCGCTATCCATTCGGTGGTGTTCGGTGGCTTCTCGCCGGACGCCCTGCGTGATCGTCTTCTCGATGCCGACTGCCGTACGGTGATTACCGCCGATGAAGGCGTGCGCGGCGGCAAGCGTATCCCGTTGAAGCAGAACGTCGACAAAGCCCTGGCCAGTTGCCCGGCCGTCAGCAGCGTCTTCGTGGTACGCCGTACCGCAGGCGCGGTGGACTGGGCCGAGGGCCGCGACCTCTGGTACCACGAGGCAACCGAACACGCCGGCGACGATTGCGCCCCCGAGCCCATGGCAGCCGAAGACCCGCTGTTCATCCTCTACACCTCTGGCAGCACCGGCAAACCCAAGGGCGTGCTGCACACCACCGCCGGCTACCTGTTGCAGGCAACCCTGACCTTCAAGGTGGTGTTCGATTACCGCGACGGCGAAGTGTTCTGGTGCACCGCGGATGTGGGCTGGGTCACCGGGCACAGCTACATCGTCTACGGCCCATTGGCCAACGGCGCCATCTCGCTGATGTTCGAAGGGGTACCGAACTACCCGGACACCTCGCGCTTCTGGCAGGTGGTGGACAAGCACCAGGTCAATATTTTCTACACCGCGCCGACCGCGCTGCGGGCACTGATGCGCGAGGGCTCGGGGCCACTGCAGGGCACCTCGCGCAAAAGCCTGCGCCTGCTGGGCAGTGTCGGCGAGCCGATCAACCCGGAAGCCTGGGAGTGGTACTTCGAAGCGGTCGGGCAAAAGCGCTGCCCCATCGTCGACACCTGGTGGCAGACCGAAACCGGCGGCATCATGTTGACCCCCCTGCCCGGCTCGACCACGTTCAAGCCGGGCTGTGCCACCCAGCCCATGTTCGGCGTACAGCCCGCCCTGCTGGATGAAAAGGGCGAGGTGATCGACGGGCCGGGTGCCGGCCTGCTGGTGATCAAGGCCAGCTGGCCCGGGCAGATCCGCAGTGTCTATGGCGACCACCAGCGCATGGTCGACACGTATTTCAAACCCATGCCCGGTCATTACTTCACCGGCGATGGCGCCCGCCGTGATGCCGACGGCGACTACTGGATCACCGGGCGTATTGACGATGTGATCAATGTGTCAGGGCACCGTATCGGCACGGCCGAAGTGGAAAGCGCACTGGTGTTGCATGATCGCGTCGCCGAAGCCGCCGTGGTCGGCTACCCGCATGACCTCAAGGGCCAGGGCGTGTACGCCTTCGTCACGGCCATGAATGGCATTACGCCGGACGAAGCGCTCAAGGCCGAGCTAGTCGCCCTGGTCAGCAAGGAAATCGGCAGTTTCGCCAAGCCGGAGCTGATCCAGTGGGCCCCGGCACTGCCCAAGACCCGCTCCGGCAAGATCATGCGGCGTATACTGCGCAAGATCGCCTGCAACGAACTGGACAACCTGGGCGATACTTCGACGCTGGCCGACCCCGCCGTGGTGCAGGACCTGATCGACAAACGCCTCAACCAGTAACCGGCGGCCGCTGCTGATGACCGCCCTGTATCGCAGGTCGCCATGGAAGCCCTACGCCGCCGTATCGAAACCCAGGTCATGAGCCTTACCGGGCTGGCCCTCGGCCAGCTCGACCTAGAGTCCCCCAAGGGTGACCCAGGGCTGTTCGGCCCGCACAGTGTCAGTTGGCAGGTGCATGGCGATTTTCCGAGCATGCTGGTCGGCGGCATCAGCGCACTCATGCTGCAGGTGTTGCATCCGCTGGCCCTGGCCGGCGTGTGGGACCACTCCAACTTCCGCGAGGACTTGCTCGGCCGCCTGCGGCGCACCAGCCAGTTCATCTCCGGTACAACCTTCGGCGCGACCGGTGATGCCGAGTGGCTGATCGAGAAAGTGCGCACCATCCACCTGCAAGTGACCGGCACCGCGCCGGATGGCCGCCACTACGCGGCCAGCGACCCAGCCTTGCTGACCTGGGTGCATGTGGCAGAGGTCAGCAGCTTTCTGGCCGCCCACTTGCGCTACCGTAACCCGCACCTGCCGCGCAGCGAGCAAGATGCCTACTACAACGAAATCGCCTTGATCGCCGAGCGCCTTGGCGCCCGTGACGTACCACGCTCGTGCCAGCAGGTGGACGCCTACCTGCAAGCCATGCGCCCGCAACTGCACTGTGATGCGCGCAGCCGGGAGGTCATGCGGATTCTGCTCGACGCCCCTGCCCCCAGCCGCCTGGCTCAACCGGTGGCCAAACTGATGCTGCACGCCGGCATCGACCTGCTGCCTGGCTGGGGCCAGAGCCTGCTTGGCCTGCAGCACCGGCCCTGGCAGCAGCGCCTGATCCGCCTGGGCCTCAAGGCCACGGCAGCGCTGCTGCGCTGGGCAATGCGCGACGGTTCCGCGCACCGCGCCAGGCGGCGCATGGGCATCGAGTGAGGGCAACAGGTCGCGCCTGCGGAACTGATTTAACGTGCCATACTCCAAGCACTCCTGCTCAGACCGACGAAGCGACACATGTACAAAGGATTGACTCGCGCCGCTGGCGCCATCGTGGCCCTGGTAGCCCTCTACAGCCTGCTTGGGTTCCTGATTCTTCCCGGCGTGGCGCTGCGTATCGCCAATCAGCAATTGGCCAAGTACGCTACCGTGCCCGCGCACCTTGAACGCATCGAACTCAACCCCTTCAGCCTCGAGCTGACCCTGTGGGGCCTGCAGCTTGGCGAGCCTGGCAAGGAGCAGGTCGGTTTCGACCGGTTGTACGCCAACCTGTCGCTGGACAGCCTGTGGAGCAAGGCCCTGCACCTGGAAGCGGTCGAGCTCGACAAGCCCCGCAACCAAGTCCTTTTCGCCAAAGACGGCACACTCAACCTGACGACGTTGTTCAAGCTGCCGCCGAGCGAAGCCAAGCCCGACGAGCCACCCAGCGACCCCTTCCCGTTGCGTATCGGCAGCATCAAGCTCAAGCAAGGCTTGCTGCACTTCCAGGACATGCGCCCGAGCGAGCCCATCGAGTTCCTCTACGACAACATGAACCTGGAGCTGAAGAACCTCAGCACCTTGCCTGACGACAACGCCGACATGACCCTGGTGGCCAACGGCCCCAACGGCGGGCGCATCGACTGGAACGGCACCCTCAGCCTGTCGCCGATCGCCTCGCAAGGCACGCTGAAAGTCACCGACGCCAAGATGAAGCTGTTCTGGCCCTACGTGCGCGATGCCGTGCCCCTGGTGCTGCAGGACGGCCTGGTCAGCCTTCAGACCCAGTACAAGCTCAACCTCGCCAAGCAGACCGAGCTGCTGCTGGACAACGCCACGCTGCGGGTGGCCCCGTTCGCCATCAACGCGCCAGACGGCCGCCCGTTGGCGCGCCTGGCCAACCTGGAGGTGAGCGAGACGACCGTCGACCTGGTCAAGCAACAGGTGAGTGTGGGCAAGCTGCGCAGCGACAAGCTGGAAACCTGGGCTGCACTGGAAAAGGACGGCCAGCTCGACTGGCAGAAGCTGTTCGCCAGCCAACCGGCCAAAGCCACGCCGAAAGAAAAGGCCGAACCGGCTGCCGCCGGCCCTGCGCCTGAGCCGCAATCGGCCAACGAACCGGCCAAGCCTTGGCAGGTATTGCTCAAGGACGTGCAACTGCGCAACTACCTGGTGCACCTGGCAGATCGCAGCCAGAAAGAACCGGTAGCGCTCGATGTCGGCCCGCTGAATGTCGACCTGCAAGGCTTCGACAGCCTCAACCAGTCCCCCTTCACCCTCAAGCTCGATACCGGCGTAGGCAAGCAAGGCAAGCTGCAGGCCGCCGGCCAGGTGAACCTGGCGCCCATCCAGGCCAAGCTCGACGTCAGCACCCGCGACATCGACCTGCGCGTGGCCCAGGCCTACGTCAGCCCGTTCATCCTGCTGGAACTGCGCAGCGGCATGCTCGACAGTGACCTCAAGGTCGACCTGAAGAACACCGCGCCACTGGCCTTCACGGTCTCCGGCAAGGCCCAGGTCAGCCAACTGCATACTTTGGACACCATCAAGAGCCGGGACTTCGTGAAATGGCAACAGGTCAACGTAGACGGCTTGTCGTATGTGCACGGTGATGCCCTGTCGATCGACAAGGTGACCCTGCAGGAGCCCTACGCGCGCTTCATCATCAACGAAGACCGCACGACCAACGTCAATGACCTGTTGATCCCGCAACCGGCCGGCGCCAAGCCAAGCAGCCAGGCCACAACGGCCCCCGCCAGCAGCAGCAAGCCGCTGGGCATTCATATTGGCCAGGTCGACATCAAGAACGGCTCGGCCAACTTTGCCGACCTGTCCCTTACCCCCAACTTCGCCACCGCCGTGCAGCAACTCAACGGGCAGATCGGCACCATCGACAACCGCAAGCCGGTGCCTGCCAAGGTTGACGTGAAAGGCAAGGTCGACCGCTACGCCCCGGTTACCATCAAGGGCGCCCTCAACCCGTTCAACCCGCTGGCCAGCCTGGACATCGCCACCAGCTTCAAGCGCGTCGAGCTGACCACCTTGACGCCCTACTCCGGCAAATTCGCCGGTTACCGCATCCGCAAAGGCCGGCTCAACCTCGACTTGCACTACCTGATCACCAATGGCCAGCTCAAAGCCGAGAACAAGGTGGTGGTGGAGCAACTGCAGTTAGGTGAGAAAGTCGACAGCCCGGATGCGGTCGACCTGCCGATCCGCCTGGCGGTGGCGTTGTTGAAGGACACTCAAGGCAAGATCTCGATCGAGCTGCCGGTGTCGGGCGACCTCAACAACCCGCAGTTCAGCGTTATGCCGATCGTCTGGCAAACCCTGCGCAACCTGGTGCTGCGGGCAGCCCAGGCGCCCTTCAAGTTCATCGGTGGGCTGATCACTGGCGGCGGTTCGCAAGACCTGGGTAACGTCGCCTTCGCCCCCGGTTCCAGTACCCTCAGTGGCGATGCCCAGGCGGCGCTGGACAAGCTGGCTTCCGCGCTTAAAGAACGCCCGGAATTGCGCCTGGAAATCGAGGGCACCAGCGCCCAGGCCAGCGATGGCCCACTGATTGCCCAGCAACGCCTGGAACGTGAGTATCAGGCCACCTGGTACAAGATATTGCAGCGCCGCGGCGACAAGGTGCCTGCCAATGCCTCTATGCTGGTGGTCGACGACAGCGACAAACCCGCGATGCTCGAAGGCATCTACCGTACACGCCTGAAGCAACAACCGCCGGCCGAATGGGAGCAACTAAGCCGTGACGAACGCACAGCCAAGTTGCGCGATGCGGTGATCAAGTCGTGGGCGGAGAGTACTGCATTGTTGCGCACGCTGGGTCAGGAGCGGGCCAGCAGCATCAAGGATTACCTGGTCGACAAAGGCAAGCTGGAAGATGACCGGGTGTACTTCATCGACACCAGCCTGGGGCAGCCCGAGAAAGACGGCCGGGTAGTCACCCCGATGCATCTGGATGCCGAGTAGGCGCACCGTCACAAATGAAAAGCCCCGGCCTATGCCGGGGCTTTTCATTTGTGACGGTGGCCAAATCCGTTTGGCCGACGGGACATTCCTTATTCGGCTTTCAGGCCGTCAGCCGAAACGGCCTGTACGCCTTTGATCTTCTTGGCGATGTTGACTGCCATTTCTTTCTGGGCATCAGTCACTTTCATGTCAGACGACAGCGAAACCACGCCTTTGTTGGTTTCTACCTTGATGTCGCTGCCCGGTACGCCTTTCTCGGTCATCAGGTCAGCCTTGACCTTGGTGGTGATCCAGGTATCGGAGGTAGCTTCCTTGGCTTTGGTCACCTCACCGGCCGCCAGCATCATCGGGGCCTGGGTGGTCTGTTGGGCAAAAGCCGCGTTAGCCATGGTCAGGGTCAGAGCGGTAGCAGTAGCGGCAGCAATGGCGAACTTCTTCATGTGGGTCACTCCTGTTTTTCGAAAGGTCTGCGCCGTGTGTCCTGGCGTCAGGTATGAAGGTAGTTGCATGCGCTGTGCCAGGTTTTGATTTTCTATTAAAACCTTATAAATCAGTACTTTAGCGATTAAGCGAAACGGCAGTAATCATGCATTTTGCAATCTGCACCTGCAACCTGCATGCAAGATGCAAGTCCGCAAAAGGTTCCCGCCCCGGTCAAAAAAAAAGAGCCCCGAAGGGCTCTTCCATTGCTGCGTAGCGGTCGCTTAAACGCCCGAGGCCTTGGCCGCGGCTACGTCCTTGATCGACAGCTTGATACGGCCGCGGTTGTCCACGTCCAGCACCAGTACTTCAACTTCCTGGCCTTCCTTGAGGATGTCGGTGACTTTCTCGACGCGCGCATCGCTCAGCATGGAGATGTGCACCAGGCCGTCTTTGCCAGGCAGGATATTGACGAAGGCGCCGAAGTCGACGATACGCTCGACCTTGCCGACGTAGATCTTGCCGATCTCGGCCTCGGCGGTGATGCCCAGGATGCGCTGCTTGGCAGCATCTGCCGCTTCCTTGGTTTCGCCGAAGATCTTGATCGAGCCGTCGTCTTCGATGTCGATCGAAGCCTTGGTCTCTTCGCAGATGGCGCGAATGGTGGCACCGCCTTTACCGATCACGTCACGGATCTTGTCGGTGTCGATCTTCATCGAGATCATGGTAGGCGCGTTGGCCGACAGCTCGGTACGCGACTGGCCAATGACCTGGTTCATCTGGCCGAGGATGTTCAAGCGCGCTTCCAGGGCTTGGCCTAGGGCGATTTCCATGATCTCTTCGGTGATGCCGTTGATCTTGATGTCCATCTGCAGCGCGGTGACGCCTTTGGCGGTACCGGCTACCTTGAAGTCCATGTCGCCCAGGTGGTCTTCGTCACCGAGGATGTCGGTCAGGACCGCGAACTTGTCGCCTTCCTTCACCAGGCCCATGGCGATACCGGCCACTGGCGCCTTCATCGGCACACCGGCGTCCATCAGCGCCAGCGAAGCACCGCAGACCGAAGCCATGGAGCTGGAACCGTTGGATTCGGTGATTTCCGAGACCACGCGGATGGTGTACGGGAACACGTCGGCGGCAGGCAGCATGGCCTGGACCGAACGACGGGCCAGACGGCCGTGGCCGATTTCACGACGGCCAGCGCCGCCCATGCGGCCACACTCACCTACCGAGAACGGTGGGAAGTTGTAGTGCAGCATGAAGGGGTCTTTCTTCTCGCCTTCGAGGGTGTCCAGCAGCTGGGCGTCACGGGCAGTACCCAAGGTCGCAACCACCAGGGCCTGGGTTTCACCGCGGGTGAACAGCGCCGAACCGTGGGTTTTCGGCAGCACGCCCACTTCGATGTTCAGCGGGCGAACGGTCTTGGTGTCGCGGCCGTCGATACGTGGCTTGCCGTTGACGATGTTTTCGCGAACGGTGCGGTATTCGATTTCGCCGAAGATGTCTTTTACTTCAGCAGCCGAAGGCTGGCCTTCTTCACCGGAGAACTTGGCCACCGCCTGGTCACGCAGCTCGCCCAGGCGCGCGTAGCGGTCAGCCTTGACGGTGATGGTGTAGCCTTGCGAAACCGCTTCGCCGAACTCGGCACGGATGGCGTTGAACAGCTCAGTGTTGGCCACCGCAGGTTTCCAGTCCCAGGTTGGCTTGCCCGCTTCGGCAGCCAGCTCTTTCACGGCCTGGATCACGGCCTGGAACTCGTCATGGGCGAACAGTACCGCGCCCAGCATCTGGTCTTCGGTCAGCTCCTGGGCTTCGGATTCAACCATCAGAACGGCGTCGGAAGTACCGGCAACGACCATGTCCAGGCTGGAGGCAGCCAGTTGCTCGTAAGTCGGGTTCAGCAGGTAGCCGGTGCTTTCGTGGAAGGCCACGCGCGCGGCGCCGATCGGGCCTTCGAACGGAATACCGGAAATGGCCAGGGCAGCCGAGGTACCGATCATCGCAGCGATGTCCGGGTCAGTCTTCTTGCTGGTGGAAACCACGGTGCAGACGACCTGCACTTCGTTCATGAAGCCTTCCGGGAACAGCGGGCGGATCGGACGGTCGATCAGGCGCGAGGTCAGCGTCTCTTTCTCGGAAGGACGGCCTTCACGCTTGAAGAAGCCACCTGGGATCTTGCCGGCGGCGTAGGTCTTTTCCTGGTAGTGAACCGACAGCGGGAAGAAGCCCTTGCCTGGATCAGCCTGTTTGGCGCCTACCACAGTCACCAGCACGGTGACGTCGTTATCGACGGTGACCAGCACGGCGCCGGTTGCCTGACGGGCAATACGGCCCGTTTCGAGAGTGACGGTCGATTGACCGAACTGGAAAGTCTTGATTACCGGGTTCACGGTTTCCTACCTTTTTCAGTGGCTCTTGGGGGAACTGGTTTCTTGCGAATTCTTGGGCAGAACGGGGAATCGGCCCCATTGACCGTCCAGATACAACACGAGGCTGGGAGCCTGGCCGCTGCGCGGTAAACCGCTCAGCTGAACCAGGCTGCCAACCTCGGAGATACGCGTGGCGTGCCCGACGACCCTGCTGCGAAACAGCAAAGCCGAAGCCTGCGACACGCCATGCACACCACTGACCAGGCCGCTATTAGCGACGCAGGCCCAGGCGACCGATCAGGGCGCTGTAACGAGTGGTGTCTTTGCCCTTCAGGTAGTCCAGCAGCTTACGACGCTGGTTAACCATACGGATCAGACCACGACGGGAGTGGTGGTCTTTATCGTTGGCCTTGAAGTGGCCTTGCAGCTTGTTGATGTTGTGGGTCAGCAGAGCAACCTGCACTTCCGGGCTACCGGTATCGCCGGCGGCTTGCTGATATTCGGCAACGATCTTAGCTTTTTCTTCAACGCTGAGGGCCATTTGGCTTCTCCTGATAACGGATCCCGCATGCGGGGTCCAATAGGCCAGGGACAAATCCCTGTATTAATAAAAAAGGTGTGACCGTGCCTACTGACAGCCACCCTTGCTGCCGTGGGGTTCGGCAATTGCCTGGCCCCGCGGTTTCGGTCATTCCGACCGAATAAGCCGACGTGGCGCGATGCGCCCGTCTTCGCTCACTTCACCGATACCGATGAAGCGCGCATTATGATCCTGTACCCGGACCATGCCAAATTGTGGCGCGTCCGGCGCGCGTACCGCCTGCCCATGCAGCCAGTAGAACGCACTGTGTTCGGACAGGCTGACCATTGGCCAGTCCTGCAGGCCGCTGTCCGAGGGCATCAGGAAGCGGTCCAGCGCTTCGTTGCCGCCTTCGGCGTGAGCCTGTTCGAGCGCTTCGAGAGTCACCGTCTGTGCCAGCGCGAAGGGCCCGGCCTGGGTCCTGCGCAGCTCGGCAACATAGGCGCCGCAGCCAAGGGCCTCGCCAATATCCTCCACCAGGGTGCGGATATAGGTGCCTTTGCTGCAACCTACGCTCAACCGGGCACGGGTGCCTTCGCACTCGAGCAACTCCAAGCGGCCAATAGTAACAGAACGCGCCTCGCGCTCCACTACCTCTCCTGCACGTGCCAGCTTGTACAGCGGCTGGCCATCACGCTTGAGTGCCGAGTACATCGGCGGTATCTGGCTGATGGGGCCGCGAAAACGCGGCAGCACCGCCTCGATATCGGCGCGACCAACGGTCACCTCACGGGTCTGCAGAACCTCACCTTCGGCGTCGCCGGTGTTGGTAGTCTGCCCCAGCTGCATGACCGTTTCGTAGCCCTTGTCGGAGTCGAGCAGGTACTGCGAAAACTTGGTCGCCTCGCCAAAGCACAACGGCAGCACGCCGGTTGCCAGCGGGTCGAGGCTACCGGTGTGGCCGGCCTTTTCCGCATTCAGCAGCCAGCGTACTTTCTGCAGGGCGGCATTGGAGGTGAAGCCCAGCGGCTTGTCCAGCAGGATGATGCCGCTGACGTTGCGGCGGATACGTTTGACCTGGGCCACCGCTTACTCCTTGGTGTCCGGCTCGTCGGCTTCCTTGTGCATGCGGTCTTCGGCCACTGCACGCTCGATCAGCGCCGACAGGTGCACACCGCGGCTGACACTTTCATCGAAGTGGAAGTGCAGTTGCGGCACGCTGCGCAGTTGCATCGAACGCCCCAGGTGCAGGCGCAGGAAGCTGGCAGCGCTGTTGAGTGCCTTGAGCGACTGCTGCACGGCGTCCGGGGTTTCTTCGCCCATGACGGTGATGAACACCTTGGCATGGCCCAGGTCGCGGCTCACGTCCACGGCGGTGATGGTCACCAGGCCGACACGCGGGTCCTTGACTTCGCGACGGATCAGCTCGGCCAGCTCGCGCTGCATCTGATCGCCAATACGTTGGGTACGGCTATATTCTTTGGCCATTCTTGCTACCTGTAACTTAAAGCGGCAAACGCCCGGGCAGACCTGAGCCTGACCGGGCGCTACCTGAAGAGGTACCGCAAGCCGCCCTGCAAGGGGCGCTTGCGGCTCGCTCGCCCTTAAAGGGTACGAGCCACCTGGACTTTCTCGAAGACTTCGATCTTGTCGCCGACCTTGACGTCGTTGTAGCTCTTGACGCCAATACCGCACTCCATGCCCGAACGCACTTCGGAGGCGTCGTCCTTGAAGCGACGCAGCGATTCCAGCTCGCCTTCGAAGATCACAACGTCGTCGCGCAGTACGCGGATCGGACGGTTGCGGTACACGGTACCCTCGATGACCATACAGCCAGCGATGGCGCCGAACTTCGGCGAACGGAACACGTCACGCACTTCGGCAACACCCAGGATGTTCTCGCGAACATCGCTGCCGAGCATGCCGGTCAGGGCCTTCTTGACGTCTTCGATGATGTCGTAGATCACGTTGTAGTAACGCATATCCAGACCTTCCTGCTCGACGATCTTGCGCGCACCGGCATCGGCACGCACGTTGAAGCCGAACAGTACAGCGTTCGAAGCCAGCGCCAGGTTGGCATCGCTCTCGGTGATACCACCGACGCCACCACCAATCACGCGCACTTGCACTTCGTCGTTGCCCAGGCCGCCAAGCGAACCCTGCAGCGCCTCGAGAGAACCACGCACATCGGTCTTGAGCACGATGTTGAGGGTTTTCTTCTCTTCCTGACCCATGGTCTCGAAGATGTTTTCCAGCTTGCCGGCGTGAGCGCGGGCCAGCTTGACCTCGCGGTACTTGCCTTGACGGAACATGGCAACTTCGCGGGCTTTCTTCTCGTCGGCAACCACGGACAGCTCGTCACCGGCTTCCGGGGTACCGTCCAGGCCAAGGATCTCGACCGGGATCGACGGGCCGGCTTCTTTCACAGGCTTGCCGTTCTCGTCGAGCATGGCACGCACGCGGCCATAGTTGGAACCGCAAAGCACCATGTCGCCCTGACGCAGCGTACCGTCCTGAACCAGGATGGTCGCGACCGGGCCGCGGCCCTTGTCCAGGCGCGATTCGACGACCACGCCACGACCAGGTGCAGTCGGGGTAGCAGTCAGCTCGAGGATCTCGGCCTGCAGCAGCACGGCTTCGAGCAGCTCGTCGACACCGGTACCCATCTTCGCCGATACCTTGACGAATGGCGTGTCACCACCCCAGTCCTCGGAGGTAACGCCTTCGACGGCCAGTTCGTTACGGATACGATCGAGGTCAGCACCCGGCTTGTCGATCTTGTTCACTGCAACCACCAGCGGAACGCCAGCTGCCTTGGCATGCTGAACCGCTTCGCGGGTTTGCGGCATTACGCCGTCGTCCGCCGCCACCACCAGGATGACGATGTCGGTCGCCTTGGCACCACGGGCACGCATCTGGGTGAACGCAGCGTGGCCCGGGGTATCGAGGAAGGTGACCATGCCGCGGTCGGTTTCCACGTGGTAGGCACCGATGTGCTGGGTAATGCCACCGGCTTCGCCAGCAGCAACCTTGGCACGACGGATGTAGTCGAGCAGCGAGGTCTTGCCATGGTCAACGTGACCCATGACGGTAACCACCGGCGCGCGGGACTCGGCCTGGCCTTCGAACTTCAGCGATTCGGCCAGGGAATCTTCCAGCGCGGTGTCGCTGATCAGCGTGACCTTGTGGCCCAGCTCTTCAGCGATCAGCTGGGCAGTTTCCTGGTCGAGCACCTGGTTGATGGTGACCGGAGTACCCATCTTGAACATGAACTTGACCACTTCAGCGGCCTTGACCGACATCTGCTGGGCCAGTTCGGAGACGGTGATGGTCTCGCCGATGGTCACGTCACGGATGACTGGACCGGTCGGGTTCTGGAAGCCGTGCTGGTTACGCTTCTTCAGCTTGCTCTTGCCACCACGACCACGACGGGCGCCGTCGCTCTCTTCATCGGTGGTACGCGGAGCGGCACGTGGCGTTGGAGCCTTTTCCTTCTCCTTGACCTTGACCTTGATCGACACACGAGGGGCTTCGCCACGACGACGGTCGTCATCACGGGTACGGCTCTCGTTGCGACGGGTCTCGTCCTTCTTGCGCTCGGCAGCACGGGCTGCAGCGTCTTCGGAGGCTGGCGCGTCGGCGACGACCGGGGCCGGGGCAGCGGCAGGAGCCGGCTCTGGCTTGGCGGCAGGCGCCGGGGCTGCTGTTGCGGTATCGGCAGCCTGACGGCGAGCCTGTTCCTCGTTGCGCTGGCGAACTTCGGCCTCGACCTTGTCGCGCGCGGCGTTTTCGGCCGCACGGCGCTCTTCCAGCTCACGCTTCTGCTCAGCCTGGATTTCTTCCGGGCTGCGCTGCACGAAAACTTTCTTCTTGCGTACTTCTACGCTGATGCTCTTGCTACCGGCGACACGCAGGGTGCTGGTGGTTTTGCGCTGCAAGGTAATCTTGCGCGGCTCTTCCGCCTTGCTCTTGTGGCTGCTTTTCAAATGAGTCAGCAGGGTCTGCTTCTCATTGTCGGTCACTACCTGACCGGCGTCGGTGTGCGGCAGACCTGCCTCACGCATCTGCTGCAGCAGGCGCTCTACCGGTGCCTCGACCTCTTGGGCCAGTTCTTTCACCGTGACTTGCGTCATGCACTTCTCTCCTCAGGCCGCGCCTAATTACTCGAACCAGTGGGCTCGGGCGGCCATGATCAACTTGCCGGCACGCTCTTCGTCGATGCCGTCGATGTCGAGCAGATCGTCGATCGACTGCTCGGCCAGGTCTTCGCGGTTAACCACGCCGCGCACCGCCAGTTCAGCCGCCAGGTCCTTGTCCATGCCCTCAAGGGAGAGCAGGTCTTCGGCCGGGTGGGCGTCTGCCAGTTTTTCTTCGGTAGCGATGGCCTTGGTCAACAAACGGTCCTTGGCTCGAGCGCGGAGCTCATTGACGATATCTTCGTCAAAGCCATCGATGTTGAGCATTTCTTCCAACGGTACGTAGGCAATTTCTTCGAGGCTGGTGAAGCCTTCGTCGACCAGCACTTGGGCCAGCTCCTCGTCGACTTCCAGTTCATCGATGAAATTGCGCAGGATGTCACCGGTTTCGGCCTGTTGCTTGGCCTGGATGTCCTTCTCGGTCATCACGTTCAAGGTCCAGCCGGTCAACTGACTGGCAAGACGAACGTTCTGACCGCCACGGCCAATGGCCTGGGCCAGGTTGTCCTCGGCGACGGCGATGTCCATGGCATGGGCATCTTCATCAACGATGATCGCCGCGACTTCAGCCGGCGACATGGCGTTGATGACGAACTGCGCCGGGTTATCGTCCCACAGGACGATATCCACACGCTCACCACCCAGCTCCCCGGATACAGCCTGGACGCGCGAACCACGCATGCCGATACAGGCACCTTGCGGGTCGATACGCTTGTCCTTGGAGCGGACGGCGATCTTGGCTCGCGAACCCGGGTCACGGGAAGCAGCCATGACTTCGATCAGGCCCTCGGCAATTTCCGGCACTTCAATGCGGAAAAGCTCGATCAGCATCTGCGGCGCGGTGCGCGACAGGATCAGCTGAGGGCCACGGTTTTCAGTGCGAATTTCCTTCAGCAGCGCACGCAGGCGCACGCCAACACGGAAGGTTTCGCGGGGAATGATGTCTTCGCGGGCCAACAGGGCCTCGGCGTTGTTGCCCAGGTCAACGATGACGTTGTCGCGGGTAACCTTTTTAACGGTACCGGAGATGATTTCGCCAACGCGTTCGCGGTAGGCATCGACCACCTGGGCACGCTCGGCCTCGCGGACCTTCTGCACGATGACCTGCTTGGCGGTCTGGGCGGCGATGCGACCAAATTCGATGGACTCGATCTTCTCTTCGATCACGTCACCTACCTTGGCTTCAGGGTGGGTGTCCTTGATCTTGTCCAGCCAGGTCTCGATCGCCGGATCGTCCAGATCGGCTTCATCGACCACGGTCCAGCGACGGAAGGTCTCGTAGCTACCGGTGTGGCGGTTGATTTCCACACGCAGATCGACTTCGTCTTCAAAACGTTTTTTGGTTGCAGTGGCCAGGGCCACCTCCAGCGCTTCGAAAATGACGCCGGGCGGTACACCTTTTTCGTTGGATACCGATTCAACAACCAGCAGTACTTCTTTGCTCATCGTACGCCTCGCCTTGCGCAAGCCATTGGGCCCGGATAGTCCGCCGGGCCCGGCACGTCTCAGTCAAAACTGGGAATAATATTGGCCTTGTCGATCGAATCGATCGGCAGAAGGAATTCCTGGTTGTCCACCTGGACCACCACGTCCTGCTCCTCCACACCGCGGAGAAGGCCCTGGAAGTTACGACGACCCTCGAAGGGTGAGCGCAGCTTGATCTTCACTTGTTCGCCGGCATGCGAGGCAAACTGTTCCAGAGTGAACAGTGGGCGATCCATGCCTGGGGAAGACACCTCGAGGGTGTATTCACTGCTGATTGGATCTTCCACATCGAGGATTGCGCTGGCCTGACGGCTGACTGCTTCGCAATCGTCCACCAGAATACCGCCTTCCTTGTCGATGTAGATGCGCAATACCGAATGCTTACCCTGGGAAACGAACTCGATCCCCCAGCATTGATAGCCCAGACCCTCGACAACCGGGGCCAACAAGGCCTGCAACTGTTCTAGCTTGCTCGACACCTGAACCCCCTCGTGCATGCTGTGCAAATAAAAAATGGGCAAAGCGCCCATCCCTGAAAGCGCCGTTGGACAACGACGCCGAAACTGTTCGGTTAGCAAAAAGCCCCTGAAAAGGGGCTCCGCTGAAGCTGGTTGCGGGGGCTGGATTTGAACCAACGACCTTCGGGTTATGAGCCCGACGAGCTACCAAGCTGCTCCACCCCGCGACAAAGCTGGGGCGAAAGTATAAGACCGAACCCTGCTGAGGGTCAAATCCAAACCTTCACCTGCAAGAAAGCCCGCTAAAGCGGGCTCTCAAGCTTCAATTGGTACCGAGAAGGGGACTCGAACCCCTACACCCTATGGGCACAACCACCTCAAGGTTGCGTGTCTACCAATTCCACCACCTCGGCAATACTACTACTTGAAACCCGTTACTTCTGCTCTTCTGCCGGAGGAGGTACATCACCCGTATTAGGAGTGGCTTCGCTCTTCTGCTGCTGTTGGAGCACCGGTACATCATCATTGACTGCCGGTTTTTGCGGCTCTTTCACTTCTAGCACTGCTGGATCTGGAAGACCTGCTTGGCTAAGCTGGTGAGCTTGTTGCTTCGCGAAGTATCCTAACCCAAGTGCTGTCAAAAAGAAAGTGGCAGCGAGTATAGCAGTTAATTTACTTAGGAACGTTGCAGAGCCTTGGCTCCCGAACACGGTATTAGAAGCACCCGCGCCGAAAGATGCACCTGCTTCAGCACCTTTACCCTGTTGCAACAGTACCAGCACTACTAGCGAAAGCGCTGCCAACAGATGAAAAACAACGATGACTGTTTCCAGCATTTGTTCAGTTTCCTGCGGCGCGACAAATTGCACCGAATTCGTCTGCGTTCAGGGACGCTCCACCAATGAGCCCCCCATCGATATCCGGCATGCCGAACAGTTCGGCCGCATTGGCCGCCTTCACGCTGCCGCCGTAGAGCAACTGCACCTTCGCAGCCACTTCAGCATCTTCTGCCGCCAGCTGGCCGCGGATGGCGGCGTGCACATCCTGGGCCTGCTGTGGCGTGGCCGTAAGGCCAGTGCCGATGGCCCATACAGGCTCATAGGCAATTACTGCATCGGCAAAAGCCTTAACACCGAATGCTTCGATGATACTGCTTAGTTGACGCCCAACAACTTCGAGCGTTTTGCCTGCCTCGCGCTCTTCCAGGGTTTCCCCTATGCAAAGCACTGGCTTCAAACCTTTGGCCTGGGCCGCTGCAAACTTGCGATTCAGCACTTCGTCGGTTTCACCAATGATCTGGCGACGCTCGGAATGGCCAATCAACACCAACTTGCAACCTGCTTCAACCAGCTGCTCGGGAGCAACTTCCCCGGTCAGCGCACCCTGTTCGGGTTGTACAGCAGAATTCTGTGCACCGACAGTAATTTCTTTACCCGCCAGGCCATCGATCACTTGATTGATGAACAAGGTCGGTGGAAATACTGCGACTTCCACTCCGCTCGGCAAGGCGAGATTGCTCAAGCCTTCGGTCAGCTCAGCGACGCTAGCGCGGGTACCGTGCATCTTCCAGTTACCAGCTACCATAGGGCGACGCATGCTTTACCTCGTCGGTCAAAGTGGGCGCAGATCTTACCCAACCAGATCTGCGCTGGCAAGCGCCTTCAGACACAAACTTCGCCAACCAGTTTGGCCAGGGCTTCGGCATGGCCACGCACCTGCGCTTCGTCCTCGCCTTCGACCATTACCCGCACCAGCGGCTCGGTACCGGACTTGCGCAACAACACACGCCCGCGCCCCGCCAGCGCCTCGGTGACCTTGGCGCTGGCTTCCTGCACGGCCGGGTGCTGCAGCGGGTCGACCTTGCTGCCGCCAAAGCGCACATTGATCAGCACCTGCGGGCATTTGCGCAGGGCCTGGCGGGCCTGGGCCAGGCCCTCGCCGCGGCGCTTGAGCGCCATCAGCACCTGCAACGCGGCAATGATCGCGTCACCGGTAGTGGTGTAGTTGCAGCACACCACGTGGCCCGAGTTTTCGCCGCCGACCAGCCACTCACGCTCCAGCAGCTCGGCCATCACATAACGGTCACCGACCTTGGCCCGCACGAAGGGGATATCCAGGTCCTTGAGCGCCAGCTCCAGGCCCAGGTTGCTCATCAGCGTACCCACTACCCCGCCCTGGAGCTTGCCACGCTCCTGCAGGTCGCGGGCAATGATGAACAGCAGCTCGTCGCCATCGACGATCGCCCCGGTGTGGTCGACCATCAGTACGCGGTCACCGTCACCGTCGAAGGCAATGCCGAGATCGGCATGCCCGACCAGCACCGCAGCCTGCAGCGATTCGATATGGGTCGAGCCGCAGTTTTCATTGATGTTCAACCCGTCGGGCTGGGCATGCAGCACAGTGACATCGGCACCCAGCTCGCGGAACACGCTTGGAGCAACCTTGTAAGTGGCACCATGGGCGCAATCGACCACCAGCTTGAGGCCTGCGAAACTGGTGCTGCTCGGTACGCTGCTCTTGCAGAACTCGATGTAGCGGCCAGCAGCATCGTTGATACGCGATACCTTGCCCAGCTTGCTCGACTCGACCACGGTCATCGGCTGATCGAGCAGTTCCTCGATCATCAGTTCGACGTCGTCCGGCAGTTTGGTGCCCTGGCCCGAGAAGAACTTGATGCCGTTGTCGTCATGCGGGTTGTGCGAGGCACTGATGACGATACCGGCTTCGGCGTGGAAGGTACGTGTAAGGTAGGCGATGGCCGGTGTCGGCATCGGCCCCAGCAGCATCACGTCGGCGCCTGCCGCCGACAGGCCGGCTTCGAGGGCAGACTCGAACATGTAGCCGGAGATGCGCGTGTCCTTGCCCACCAGCACCCGGCAGTGGCCGAGCTTGCGGAAGGCCATGCCGGCCGCCCAACCCAGCTTCAGCATGAAGTCCGGGGTGATCGGGTATTCGCCGACGCGGCCACGAATGCCGTCGGTACCAAAGTATTTTCTGCTCATAGGGACTCCAATGTTCTTATTCGGCGCCTTGTACCGCAGCGATCATGCGCACCACATCGACCGTTTCGGCCACGTCGTGGACACGCAGGATGCTCGCGCCCTTGGTCATGGCCAGGGCCGCCAGTGCCAGGCTGCCGTACAGGCGCTCGTCGACCGGACGTTCCAGCGTCAGGCCGATCATGCTCTTTCGCGAGACACCCACCAGCAGTGGGCGCCCAAGACGATGGAGCGTTTCCATGTGCTTGAACAGGCTCAGGTTGTGCGCCAGCGTTTTGGCGAAACCGAAGCCCGGGTCAAGGATGATGCGTTGTTCATCAATACCGGCCGATGCGCAGGCCGCCATGCGCTGCTGCAGATACCGGGCAACATCGGCAGTCACGTTCTCGTAGTGTGGGTCGTCCTGCATGTTGCCCGGCTCGCCACGCATGTGCATCAGGCACACCGGCAGGCCGGTGGCGGCAGCGGCATCCAGGGCGCCGTCGCGCTCCAGGCCACGCACGTCGTTGATCAACCCGGCGCCAAGGCGCGCAGACTCACGCATGACGGCCGGGGTCGAGGTATCGACGGAGATGACCACGTCCAGGCGACTGTTGATGGCCTCGACCATGGGCGCCACACGCTCGAGCTCCTCGGTGACCGAAACGGCGCGCGCCCCAGGCCGGGTGGACTCACCACCGATGTCGATCAGCGTGGCACCGGCGGCAACCATGGCTTCGGCATGGCGCAAGGCCTCGTCGCGCTGGTTGAAACGCCCGCCATCGGAGAAGGAATCGGGGGTGATATTGAGAATACCCATGACATGGGTACGTGACAAATCAAGAACCCGGTTGCCGCAAGGCAACCGGGTCGGGTACTGCACTGAGCTCATAGATGCCCTTAGTGTTGAGCTGCCGGGCCGCCAATCGGCGATTCCGGACGATCGTTCTGGGCAGCAGGCGTACCCGAATCCGTATCATCGTCCCAGTCACGCGGCTCGCGCGGCGTACGCCCAGCCATGATGTCGTCGATCTGATCGGCATCAATGGTCTCATACTTCATCAGCGCTTCGGTCATTGCTTCGAGCTTGTCGCGGTTCTCGACCAGCAACTGCTTGGCCGTGGCGTAACACTGGTCGATGATGCTGCGCACCTCGGAGTCGATCAGCTTGGCGGTTTCGCCGGAAACGCTGGCGTGCTGGCTGGCAGCGCTGCGGCCCAGGAACACCTCGCCGTCTTCTTCGGCATACATCAACGGACCGAGTTTTTCGGACAGGCCCCACTTGGTCACCATGTTTCGTGCGATCTGGCTGGCACGCATGATGTCGTTGGAAGCGCCGGTGGTAACCCCGTCGAAGCCCAGGGTCATCTCTTCGGCAATACGACCGCCGTACAGCGAGCAGATCTGGCTGATCAAGGCACGCTTGGACAGACTGTAACGGTCCTCTTCCGGCAGGAACATGGTCACACCCAGGGCACGACCACGCGGGATGATCGAAACCTTGTAGACCGGGTCGTGCTCAGGCACCAGGCGGCCGACGATGGCGTGGCCCGCCTCGTGGTAGGCAGTGTTACGTTTTTCTTTCTCGGACATGACCATGGTCTTGCGCTCGGCGCCCATCATGATCTTGTCCTTGGCCAGCTCGAACTCCTTCATCTCCACCAGGCGCTTGTTGGAGCGGGCGGCAAACAGGGAAGCTTCGTTGACCAGGTTGGCAAGGTCGGCACCGGAGAAGCCCGGCGTACCCCGCGCGATAACGGCCGGGTTGACGTTCTCGCTGACCGGCACCTTGCGCATGTGCACCTTGAGGATCTGCTCGCGGCCGCGGATGTCCGGCAGGCCGACCACCACCTGGCGGTCGAAACGGCCGGGGCGCAGCAGCGCCGGGTCGAGTACGTCCGGGCGGTTGGTGGCGGCGATGACGATGATGCCATCGTTCATCTCGAAGCCGTCCATTTCCACCAACAACTGGTTCAGGGTTTGCTCACGCTCGTCGTGACCACCGCCCATGCCGGCACCACGGTGGCGACCCACGGCGTCGATCTCGTCGATGAAGATGATGCACGGTGCATGCTTCTTGGCCTGTTCGAACATGTCGCGCACACGGCTGGCACCGACACCGACGAACATTTCAACGAAGTCCGAACCGGAAATGGTGAAGAACGGGACTTTTGCCTCACCGGCAATGGCCTTGGCCAGCAGGGTTTTACCGGTACCGGGTGGGCCTACCATCAGCACGCCCCGCGGAATACGGCCGCCCAAGCGCTGGAACTTGCCCGGGTCACGCAAGAACTCGACCAGCTCGCCAACTTCTTCCTTGGCCTCGTCGCAACCGGCGACGTCGGCCAGGGTCGTCTTGACCTGGTCTTCGGACAGCAGGCGCGCCTTGCTCTTGCCAAAGCTCATGGGCCCGCCTTTACCGCCGGCACCGCCCTGCATCTGGCGCATGAAGAACATGAACACGGCGATGATCACCAGGATCGGGAAGCTTGCTACCAACAGCTGCGTCCAGATGCTCTGCTGCTCAGGCTGCTTGCCTTCGACCACTACGTGGTTGTCGACGAGGTCGCCGATCAGGCCGTTATCGGTGATGGCCGGGCGCACGGTCTTGAAACTGTCGCCATCGGAGCGCTTGCCGGTAATGATGTAGCCGTCGACGGTCACACGCTCGACCTTGCCATCCTTGACCTGCTGGATGAAGTCGGAGTAGTTGAGGGTCTGCGGCTCGTTAGGGCTGGAGAAGTTGTTCATCACTGTCACCAGGACAGCTGCGATGATCAACCACAGGATCAGATTCTTTGCCATGTCGTTCAATTCGCTACCCTCTGAGGCCGGCGCACGACGCAGCCGTGCCTCGCATGATATTCATCGCCCTAACTTACTACATTACCTACGCAGCCGCAGGCACCGTCTGTAACCCTTTGTGAAAGCTAGACTACACGAAGTTCGGACGATCCTGACGCCGCGGCCGATTGGAAATAACTATCGGCCGCCGCGCTTCACGCCTTTCAAGCGCCTTTGAAACCTTTGCCCAACAGGTACTGTTCACGCGAGCGGTCCCGCGATGAAGAAGGCTTGCGCATCTGCACCTTGTCGAACTTGGTGCGCACGTCCTTCAGGTACATGTCGAAACCTTCGCCCTGGAAAATCTTGATCAGGAAATCCCCGCCGGGCTTGAGCACGCGGGTTGCCAGGTCCAGGGCCAGCTCGCAGAGGAACATGGCACGTGGCATGTCCACTTCGGGCGTACCACTCATATTGGGGGCCATGTCGGAAATCACAAGGTCCACGTGCGAATCACCGACTGCGTCGAGGATTTGCTGGAGCACGGCGTCTTCGGTGAAATCGCCCTGGATGAAGGTAACGTCGGGGATCGAGTCCATTTCCAGGATATCCGAAGCGATCAGCCGGCCCTGGCCGCCAATCAGACGACTGGTCACCTGCGACCACCCGCCTGGGGCCGCACCCAGGTCGATTACGCTCATGCCGGGGCGGATCAGGCGGTCCTTTTCCTGGATCTCCAGCAGTTTGTAGCTCGCACGCGAGCGGTAGCCGTCCTTCTGTGCCTGTTTCACAAAAGGATCGTTGAAATGCTCTCGCAGCCAGTTTGCGCTGCTTTTGGAACGTTGTACCACGGGGCACCTCGATGATATGCGTCGTGATTGACTGGGCGGAGCCGGTGGCCCTCGGGTAAAATGCCGGTCAATTTTACAGAATCAGACGGAAAGGGTCAGATTATGCCGCTCAATAACGAGCAGAAGAAGCAATACAAGTCCATTGGTCATGACCTGAAGCCGGTCCTGATCGTTGCTGGCAATGGTTTGAATGAAGGCGTGGTCGCCGAGCTGGAACGCGCACTGGTCGATCATGAACTGATCAAGGTCGAGATTCGCTCGGAAGACCGCGAAGAACGCGCCGAGACCATCGCCGAGCTGTGCAAGGCCGGCCGCGCCGAACTGGTGCAGACCATCGGCAAGAAAGCCCTGATCTACCGCAAGAACCCACAACCGAACAAGCAGCTGTCCAACATTCACCGTTACAAGTAACGGAAAGGATAGCGCGACTCCTGTGTAGGAGCGGCCTTGTGTCGCGATGGGCTGCGAAGCGGCCCCCTGCAATATCTGTGGTTAAGCTGATATCTGGGGGCTGCTTCGCAGCCCATCGCGACACAAGGCCGCTCCTACAAGGGACTGCGGCAGTCTGGGCTAGCGCCGGGCTTTGACCGGCACCGGCTGGGCCACCAGCACGATGCCGGAGAAGCCCAGCACCAGGAAGCAGAACATCTGCCAGCGCTCGCCAACGGAAATGCCGTAACGCAGGGTGTAGTACCCCACACACGCACCGAAGCCGAGCAACAGCATCTGGCCGCGAAACTGCCGCCACCAGGCCGCCAGGCCTTCCACCCTTGCCAGCACAGCCAGCTGGGTCAACAAGCCAAGCAACGCCACGCCGATCAACCAGCGGTCGATCTGCCCGGCGATATCCTGCACCAGCAGCGGCGCCAGGCCGCTGACCTTGAGCGCAGGTACCAGCCCCACATGGAACACCCACAGGCCACCGACCCAGAATACCTGGGCCAGTTGCCAGAGGATCCCCTCGAGGGATGGCGCCCGCAGGCGCCGGTCAGATGTGTTTGACTTCGACAATCTCGTACTCGACCGTACCGCTTGGCGTCTTCACCACCACGGTGTCACCTTCTTCCTTGCCAATGATGGCACGGGCGATCGGTGCGCTGCTCGACAGCTTGCCTTGTTTCACGTCAGCTTCATCTTCACCGACGATCTGGTAGGTCACCTCGTCATCGGTTTCGGTGTTGGCCAGCACCACGGTGGTGCCAAAAATCACCTTGCCGGTGTGAGCGATGGTGGTGACGTCGATCACCACCGAGTTCTGCAGGCGGCCTTCGATATCGCGGATACGCGCCTCGACCATGCCCTGCTCTTCACGCGCGGCATGGTATTCGGCGTTTTCCTTGAGGTCGCCCAGCTCACGCGCTTCACCAATGGCTTGGCTCAGGCGCGGGCGCTCGGTCTTGCTCAGGAAGGTCAGCTCCTCTTCCAGGGCGCGAGCGCCCTGGACGGTCATCGGGTATTTGGTAATGCTCATGCTTTGAGTCCTGCATGCAGATCCTGCAGGCGACGAACAGTCTTCTCGGGACCGAATTTCAACGCCTCGCAGATGGCTTCACCAGCCGCAATGGTAGTGGTGCAGTAAATCTTGTGCTGCAGCGCATTGCGACGAATCGAGTAGGAGTCGGCGATCGACTGGCGGCCTTCGGTGGTGTTGATGATCAGCGACACTTCGTCGTTCTTGATCATGTCGACCACGTGCGGGCGGCCTTCGGTCACCTTGTTCACGCGGCGCACTTTCAGGCCAGCCGCCTCGATAACCTTGGCGGTGCCGGCAGTAGCAACCACTTCGAAGCCCAGGGCGATCAGGTCACGGGCAACGCCAGCCACTTGTGGCTTGTCGTCGTCACGCACGCTGATGAACGCGGTGCCGCCAGTAGGCAGCACTTCGCTGGCACCCATCTGGGCCTTGGCGAAGGCTTCACCGAAGCTGTCACCAACACCCATGACCTCACCGGTCGATTTCATCTCAGGGCCGAGGATCGGGTCAACCCCTGGGAACTTGGCGAACGGGAAGACGGCTTCCTTGACGCTGTAGAAGTTCGGGATGATTTCCTGGGTGAAGCCCAGCTCTTTGAGGGTTTTGCCAGCCATGACGCGGGCCGCGATCATGGCCAGGGAAGTGCCGATGCACTTGGACACGAACGGCACGGTACGCGATGCACGCGGGTTGACTTCGATCACGTAGATCTTGTCGCCCTGCAGGGCCAGCTGCACGTTCATCAGGCCGACCACGCCCAGCTCCAGGGCCATTTTCTTGACCTGTTCGCGCACTTCGTCCTGCACGCCCTTGCTCAGCGAGTAAGGTGGCAGCGAGCATGCCGAGTCACCGGAGTGAACGCCGGCCTGTTCGATGTGCTGCATGATCGCGCCGATGACCACGTCGGTACCGTCGCACACCGCATCCACGTCCATTTCGATGGCGCAGTTGAGGAAGTGGTCGAGCAGTACCGGGCTGTCGTTGGAAACCTGAACAGCCTCACGCAGGTAGCGCTTGAGCTCGTCCAGTTCGTAGACGATCTCCATGGCACGGCCACCCAGTACATAGGATGGGCGCACGACCAGCGGGTAGCCGATGCTGCCGGCGGCACGAATGGCCTCTTCTTCGCTGCGCACGGTCGCGTTTGGCGGCTGCAGCAGGTTCAGGCGCTGGACCATCTGCTGGAAGCGCTCGCGGTCTTCGGCGCGGTCGATGGCGTCCGGGCTGGTACCGATGATCGGCACACCGGCCTCTTCCAGGGCGCGCGCCAGTTTCAGCGGGGTCTGGCCGCCGTAGTGCACGATCACGCCTTTGGGCTTCTCGACGCGGCACACTTCCAGCACGTCTTCCAGGGTCAGCGGCTCGAAGTACAGGCGGTCGGAGGTGTCGTAGTCGGTGGAAACGGTTTCCGGGTTGCAGTTGACCATGATGGTCTCGTAACCGTCGTCACGCAGCGCCAGGGCCGCGTGTACGCAGCAGTAGTCGAACTCGATACCTTGGCCGATACGGTTCGGGCCACCGCCCAGGATCATGATCTTGTCACGGGTCGACGGGTTGGCCTCGCACTCTTCCTCGTAGGTGGAGTACAGGTAGGCGGTGTCGGTGGCGAACTCGGCGGCGCAGGTGTCGACGCGCTTGTACACCGGGAACACTTCGAGCTTGTGGCGGTGGCGGCGCAGGTTCTTGTCGGTAATACCCAATAGCTTGGCCAGGCGCTGGTCAGAGAAGCCCTTGCGCTTGAGGCGCAGCATGTAGTCCTTGTCGATGGCCGACAGGGCCAGGGTCTTGACCTTCTCTTCTTCTTTGATCAGGTCTTCCATCTGCACCAGGAACCACATGTCGATGCCGGTCAGATTGAAGATTTCTTCGCAGGTCATGCCCGAACGCATGGCGTCGGCGACATACCAGATACGCTCGGCACCCGGCACGGTCAGCTCGCGCTTGAGGATGCTGGCAGCTTCCGGGCTGGCCAGGTCGACTTTCGGGTCGAGGCCGCAAGCGCCGACTTCCAGGCCACGCAGGGCTTTCTGCAGGGACTCCTGGAAGGTACGGCCGATGGCCATGACTTCACCCACGGACTTCATCTGGGTGGTCAGGCGGGCGTCGGCCTTGGGGAATTTCTCGAAGGCGAAGCGCGGCAGCTTGGTGACCACGTAGTCGATCGACGGCTCGAAGGAGGCCGGGGTACGACCGCCGGTAATGTCGTTCTGCAGCTCGTCGAGGGTGTAGCCGATGGCCAGCTTGGCGGCGATCTTGGCGATCGGGAAGCCGGTAGCCTTGGAGGCCAATGCCGAGGAACGCGAAACGCGCGGGTTCATCTCGATCACGACCATGCGGCCGGTGTTCGGGCAGATACCGAACTGAACGTTGGAACCGCCGGTTTCCACACCAATTTCACGCAGCACCGCCAGCGAGGCGTTGCGCATGATCTGGTATTCCTTGTCGGTCAGGGTCTGCGCCGGGGCAACCGTGATCGAGTCACCGGTGTGCACGCCCATCGGGTCGAAGTTCTCGATGGAGCAGACGATGATGCAGTTGTCCTTTTTGTCGCGGACCACTTCCATCTCGTACTCTTTCCAACCGATCAGCGATTCGTCGATCAGCAGTTCCTTGGTTGGCGACAGGTCCAGACCACGGGTGCAGATTTCTTCGAATTCTTCACGGTTGTAGGCAATACCGCCGCCAGTGCCGCCCATGGTGAACGACGGGCGGATGATGCAAGGGAAGCCCAGCTTCTCCAGCACCGCATTGGCCTCTTCCATGCTGTGGGCGATACCCGAACGCGGGCACTCCAGGCCGATGTCCTTCATGGCCTTGTCGAAGCGCGAGCGGTCTTCGGCCTTGTCGATGGTGTCGGCGTTGGCACCGATCATCTCTACGCCGAACTTTTCCAGAACGCCGTGGCGCTCCAGGTCCAGGGCGCAGTTCAGTGCAGTCTGGCCACCCATGGTCGGCAGCACGGCGTCTGGGCGCTCTTTCTCGATGATCTTGGCCACCGACTGCCACTTGATAGGCTCGATGTAGGTGGCGTCGGCCATGGCCGGGTCGGTCATGATGGTGGCTGGGTTGGAGTTCACCAGGATGACGCGGAAACCTTCCTCGCGCAGGGCTTTGCAAGCCTGGGCGCCGGAGTAGTCGAATTCACAGGCCTGGCCGATCACGATCGGGCCAGCGCCGAGAATCAGGATGCTTTTGATGTCTGTACGTTTTGGCATGGTGGTCACTCAAATCCGGGGTCAGTCGGCAAGCCGCTTTGAACAATCTGGGTCAGGCGCTGCCGGGCGCGGCGTGTGCCGGCCCGGGGCCTTGAAGCAGGATGCTCAGCGGCGCTTGGCCATGGCATCGGTGAAACGATCGAACAGTGGCGCGACGTCGGTCGGGCCTGGGCTCGCTTCAGGGTGGCCCTGGAAGCTGAACGCGCTCTTGTCGGTACGCTCGATACCCTGCAGGGTGCCGTCGAACAGCGACTTGTGGATGGCGCGGACATTGCCCGGCAGGGTGGCTTCGTCAACGGCAAAGCCGTGGTTCTGGCTGGTGATCATGACCACGCCGGTGTCCAGGTCTTGCACCGGGTGGTTGGCACCGTGGTGGCCATGGCCCATTTTCACGGTCTTGGCACCGGAGGCCAGCGCCAGCAACTGGTGGCCCAGGCAGATGCCGAATACCGGAATCTCGGTTTCGAGGATTTCCTTGATGGCCTGGATGGCGTAGTCGCACGGCTCGGGGTCGCCAGGGCCGTTGGACAGGAACACGCCGTCCGGGTTGAGCGCCAGCACTTCGCTGGCCGGGGTCTGGGCCGGCACCACGGTCACGCGGCAGCCACGGGCAACCAGCATGCGCAGGATGTTCAGCTTGACGCCGTAGTCGAAGGCCACCACGTGGTAGGGCAGGTCGGCCGCGTCGATGGTCGGGTGGCTGTCGGTTTTCAGCTCCCACACGCTGGAGCGCCACTCGTAGCGTTCCTTGGTGGAAACCACCTTGGCCAGGTCCATGCCCTTGAGGCCCGGGAAACCGCGGGCAGCGGCAATGGCCGCCTCTTCGCTGATGTTGTCACCCGCCAGGATGCAGCCGTTCTGGGCGCCCTTCTCACGCAGGATGCGGGTGAGGCGACGAGTGTCGATGCCGGCGATGGCAACCACATTGTTGGCCTTGAGGTACTCCGGCAGCGACTGGGTGTTGCGCCAGTTGCTGGCCAGCAGCGGCAGGTCACGGATGACCAGGCCGGCGGACCACACGCGGTTGGACTCGGCGTCTTCCGGGGTGGTACCGGTGTTGCCGATGTGCGGGTAGGTCAGGGTGACGATTTGCTGCGCGTAGGAAGGGTCTGTAAGGATTTCCTGGTAGCCGGTCATAGCGGTGTTGAATACCACCTCACCAACGGTCTGACCGTCGGCACCAATGGCTTCACCGCGAAAAATACTGCCGTCGGCAAGGGCGAGTATGGCTGGCTTTGTCAAGAAGACCTCCCGTAAATCAAGCATGAAAGGGCGATCGCAGGTTGCAAAAAAGCGGAGTGACGTATGGACACGTCACCCCGCTTTCATGTGCTGAATTCAATTCGCTGCGCGCTTTTAGTGGACACACTAAAGCTGTAGCTTACAGAAAAGTGCGTTTTCGGTCTACCGCATATGTGCCTCTAAAACACATCGATGCGACAGGCTGACTATTGTGTTGGCTTCTTCGCGGGCTTGCCCGCTCCCACAGGGCTTGGGCCTTGCACAAAACCTGTAGGAGCGGGCAAGCCCGCGAAGAAGCCAACACAGCCCTCACTGCTTAACGCAGATCAAGCACATCCTGCATGTCGTACAGGCCAGGCTCACGCCCGTCGAGCCACAGCGCCGCACGCACGGCGCCCTTGGCGAAGGTCATGCGGCTGGAGGCCTTGTGGGTGATCTCCAGGCGCTCGCCTTCTGCAGCGAACAGCACGGTGTGATCACCGACCACATCGCCGGCACGTACGGTGGCAAAGCCGATCGTCTTGCGGTCGCGCGCGCCGGTCTGCCCTTCACGACCATACACGGCCACTTCCTGCAGGTCGCGGCCCAGCGCGTTGGCAACCACTTCACCCATGCGCAACGCCGTACCCGAAGGGGCATCGACCTTGTGGCGGTGGTGCGCCTCGATGATTTCGATATCCACATCATCGCCCAGCACGCGCGCCGCCATGTCGAGCAACTTCAGGCTCAGGTTGACGCCAACGCTGAAGTTGGCAGCGAACACGATTGGAATGTCCTTGCCCGCCTCGGCCAGCAACTGCTTTTCTTCGACGGTGAAACCGGTGGTACCGATGACCATGGCCTTGCCGTGCTTGCGGCAGAACGCCAGGTTCTTCAGGGTGACCGACGGGTGGGTGAAATCGATCAGCACGTCGAACTCGTCCACCACCTTGGCCAGGTCGTCGGACAGCAGCACACCAATGCGCCCCAGGGCCGCCAGTTCACCGGCATCGGCGCCGACCAGCGAGCTGTCGGGGCGGTCGACCGCCGCCGTCAGCCCGGCGCCGGGTTGCTGCTGCACGGCCTCGATGAGGGTCTTGCCCATACGCCCTGCCGCGCCCATCACTGCAATACGTCGCATAGCCTTTTCCTTGTCAGAGATCGCCGAAGAAGCGCTTCACGCCATCGAACCAGCCACTGGCCTTCGGCGAGTGCGAGCTGTCGCCTTCCAGCGAATCACGCAGCTCTTCGAGCAGTTCGCGCTGGCGGCGGCTGAGGTTGACCGGGGTTTCCACCGCCACACGGCACAGCAGGTCACCGGCACCACCACCGCGCACCGGCGCCACACCCTTGCCGCGCAAGCGGAACTGCTTGCCGGTCTGGGTGCCTTCCGGAATACGCAGCTTCACCCGGCCATCGAGGGTCGGCACCTCCAACTCGCCGCCCAGGGCGGCATCGGTGTAGCTGATCGGCACCTCGCAGTACAGGTGCTTGCCATCACGCTGGAAGATCTCGTGCTCACGCACACTGATCACGACATACAGGTCGCCGGTCGGGCCACCATGGGTGCCGGCCTCGCCTTCACCCGACAGGCGGATGCGGTCACCGGTATCGACACCGGCCGGCACCTTGACCGACAGGGTCTTGTATTCCTCGACGCGGCCTTCGCCGTGGCACGAGGTGCAAGGGTCGGTGATGATCTTGCCCTGGCCATGGCAACGCGGGCAGGTTTGCTGCACCGAGAAGAAGCCCTGCTGCATGCGGACCTGGCCGATGCCACCACAGGTGGGGCAGGTCGACGGGGTGGAGCCCTTCTTGGCGCCGGAGCCATCGCACGGCTGGCAGTTGACCAGGGTCGGCACGCGGATGCTGACCGTAGTGCCGCGCACCGCTTCTTCCAGGTTCAGCTCCAGGGTGTAACGCAGGTCGCTGCCACGCTGGGCGCCACCGCGTCCGCCACCACGGCCGCCGCCGAAGAAGTCGCTGAACACATCGCCGAAGATGTCGGAGAAGTTGGCGCCACCGAAACCAGGGCCGCCGCCACCCATGCTCGGGTCGACACCGGCATGGCCATACTGGTCGAACGCCGCGCGTTTGCTGGCATCAGACAGCACTTCGTAGGCCTCGTTGGCCTCTTTGAACTTGTCTTCGGACTCTTTATCGCCCGGGTTGCGGTCCGGGTGGTATTTCATCGCCAGACGGCGATAAGCTTTTTTGAGGTCTGCCTCGGTGGCGCCGCGCTCGACACCCAGAACCTCATAATAATCACGCTTGGACATAGGTCATTTGCACCTTGTTGGGCGTGTGGCATCTGCGCCACGCCATCAGCACCTGCGCTCGCCCACCAGGGCCGCTGACAGATGCTGTAAAAATTCTCGAATTCCAGATACGCCAACGCGGGAGCAAGCCCCCGCGCGGCGACATCCTACCAATTCACCGACAAACCACGGTGAACTGGCCGACAACATGCAACGATTACTTCTTGTCGTCGCCTTTGACTTCTTCGAACTCGGCGTCAACCACGTCATCGTGCTTGGCTTCCGGCTCGGCCTGCTGCGCGCCACCCTGAGGCTGTTCGGCCGACTGCTCGGCGTACATCTTCTGGGCAACCGGGGCAGAGACCTTGGACAGCTCTTCGACCTTGGCGTCGATGGCGGCCTTGTCGTCGCCTTTGACAGCGGCTTCCAGGGCAACCACGGCAGCCTCGATGGCAGTTTTCTCTTCAGCGGTGACCTTGTCACCGGCGTCAGCGACCATCTTGCGGGTCGAGTGAACCAGCGCATCACCCTGGTTACGGGCAGCAGCCAGCTCTTCGAACTTGCGGTCTTCCTCGGCGTTGGCCTCGGCGTCACGCACCATGCGCTCGATTTCTTCGTCCGACAGGCCGGAGTTGGCCTTGATCACGATCGACTGCGACTTGCCGGTGGCCTTGTCTTTGGCGCTGACGTGCAGGATGCCGTTGGCGTCGATGTCGAAGGTCACTTCGATTTGCGGCACACCGCGTGGCGCTGGCGGAATGTCGGCCAGGTCGAACTTGCCCAGCGACTTGTTCTGCGCAGCCTGCTTACGCTCACCCTGCAGCACGTGAATGGTCACAGCGCCCTGGTTGTCGTCGGCAGTCGAGAACACCTGCGACTTCTTGGTCGGGATGGTGGTGTTCTTCTCGATCAGCGAAGTCATCACGCCGCCCATGGTTTCGATACCCAGGGTCAGCGGGCTGACGTCCAGCAGCAGCACGTCTTTCACGTCGCCAGCCAGTACCGCGCCCTGAATGGCAGCACCCATGGCCACGGCTTCGTCCGGGTTGACGTCCTTGCGGGCTTCTTTACCGAAGAAGTCAGCAACGGCCTTCTGCACCAGCGGCATACGGGTCTGGCCACCGACCAGGATCACGTCGTCGATCTTGCTGGCGTCGATGCCGGCGTCTTTCAGCGCTACGCGGCATGGCTCGATGGTACGGGTGACCAGGTCTTCGACCAGCGACTCCAGCTTGGCGCGGGAGATTTTCACGTTCAGGTGCTTCGGACCGGTAGCATCTGCAGTGATGTACGGCAGGTTGACGTCGGTCGACTGAGCGGACGACAGCTCGATCTTGGCTTTTTCAGCAGCTTCTTTCAGACGCTGCAGGGCCAGTGGATCGTTCTTCAGGTCCATGCCCGACTCTTTCTTGAACTCGTCGACGAGGTAGTCGATCAGGCGCATGTCGAAGTCTTCGCCACCCAGGAAGGTGTCGCCGTTGGTAGCCAGTACTTCGAACTGGTGCTCGCCGTCGACTTCGGCAATTTCAATGACCGACACGTCGAAGGTACCACCACCCAGGTCATAGACGATGACGGTGTGGTCGCCCTTGGCCTTGTCCATGCCGTAGGCCAGTGCAGCGGCAGTCGGCTCGTTGATGATACGTTTTACGTCCAGGCCCGCGATGCGGCCAGCGTCTTTGGTAGCCTGGCGCTGGCTGTCGTTGAAGTAGGCCGGCACGGTGATTACCGCTTCGGTCACGGCCTCGCCGAGGTAGTCTTCGGCGGTTTTCTTCATTTTCTTCAGCACTTCAGCGCTGATTTGCGGCGGTGCCATGTCTTTGCCGCCCGCCTGTACCCAAGCGTCGCCATTGTTGGCCTTGACGATTTTGTAAGGCACCAGCTTGATGTCTTTCTGCACGACGTCTTCTTCGAAGCGGCGGCCGATCAGGCGCTTCACGGCGAACAGGGTGTTGTGCGGGTTGGTGACGGCCTGGCGCTTGGCCGACTGGCCAACCAGGATTTCGCCATCGTTGGCGTAGGCCACGATCGAAGGGGTGGTACGCGCACCCTCGGCGTTTTCGATGACTTTGACGTTACCGTTTTCCAGAATAGAGACGCACGAGTTGGTGGTCCCCAGGTCGATACCGATGATCTTGCCCATGTTAACTCTCCCGAAACTTGAATTTGGTAGCAGCGACTAATTTGGCCAACTGCGGTAATACTTGAAGGCTTGACACCTAGATGGGGATGCCCCGACGGATTTCAAGCCTTTTCATTGATCGAGGGTTGCGCCGCGCTCGGCGCCTTGCTGACCACCACCATGGCGGGGCGCAGCAGGCGGCCGTTGAGCAGGTAACCCTTCTGGAACACGTTCAACACGCTGTTAGGCTCTACGTCAGCGCTTTCCTGCATGGCCATGGCCTGGTGGTGCTCAGGGTTGAACGGCTGGCCATGCGGGTCGACCGCTTCGAGGTTGTAGCGCTTGAGGGTGTCCTGGAACATTTTCAGGGTCAGCTCCACGCCTTCGCGGATCTGCTTGACGTTTTCATCCTCGGCGCTGGAGTGGGCCAGGGCCAGTTCCAGGCTGTCGATCACCGGCAGCAGGTCGCTGGAGAACTTCTCCAGGGCGAACTTGTGGGCTTTCTCGACATCCTGCTCGGCGCGGCGGCGCACGTTCTGCAAGTCGGCCACGGCGCGCAGCGATTGGTCCTTGGCGGCGGCCAGCTGTTCCTCGAGTTCCAGAACACGGGCATCCGCAGTGGCTTGGGCACCGGTTTCTTCAACATTAAGGTCTTTTTCGTTCAGCTGTTCGTCAGCCATGGGGTCTCTCCTGCGCAATTTTGTGGACTGCGAGCCAGGCTCGCCTTGGTTGTCGGCTATATGGGGCCGGAAAAACCAGCTTCAAGGGGCAAGCGGGTTTTCAGGCACAAACAGAATCCGCCAAGAGGCATTGGCAGGCCTGAAAAAAGTACTGTATAAATAACCAGACCTGACTTTTCGGGAGCCGCCCCCATGCTGGTGCACCTGTCCATTCACAACTACGCCATCGTCGAACACCTCGACCTCGAAATCGCCCGCGGCATGTCCGTCATCACGGGCGAGACCGGCGCTGGCAAATCGATCATGCTCGACGCCCTCGGCCTGGCCCTGGGCGACCGGGCCGACAGCGGCGTGGTGCGCCCTGGCACCGACAAGGCCGATATCCTGGCCACCTTCGACCTGGTGGACATCCCCGAGGCGCACACCTGGCTGGCCGAGCGCGACATGGACAGCGACGGCCTGTGCATTTTGCGCCGCGTCATCACCGCCGAAGGGCGCAGCCGGGGCTACATCAACGGTACCCCGTGCCCGCTCGGCGACCTCAAGGCCCTGGGCGAACTGCTGATCGACATCCACAGCCAGCATGAGCACCAGTCGCTGCTGAAAACCGACACCCACCGCCGCCTGCTAGACGAGTACGCCGGCGCTGTCGACCTGGCCCGCCAGGTGCAGCTGGCCGCCAAACGCTGGCAGCAAACCCGCCTGGAACTGGAGCGCCTGTCCAACTCCGGTGACGAGCAGCGCGCCCGCCATCAGCTGCTCAGCTACCAGCTGGAAGAGCTGGACAACCTTGCCCTCGGCGAGCACGAGCTGGAACAACTGGAGCAGGAACACAAGAACCTGACCAGCGCCGAAGCCCTGTTCGGTATCTGCCGCCAGGTCATTGACCAGTGCAGCGAAAGTGATTCGGGCAACGTACTCAGCGCCCTCACCGCCAGCCTCAACCGCCTGGGCGCCGCCACCCAGTCGCCCAAGGCGCTGACCGAGGCGGCCAACCTGATCGCCAGCGCGCAGATCCAGGTTGAAGAAGCGGTGGGTGAGCTCAACCGCTTCCTGGACAACTTCGATGCCGACCCGATGCGCCTGCAGGCACTGGAGGAGCGCCTCGACACCATCTATACCCTGGCGCGCAAACACCGCGTGCACCCGACCGAGCTGCCCCACCTGCAGCAGCAACTGATGGAAGAGCTGGAAGGCCTGAACGCCAGCGATGAATCGATTGAACAGCTGGGCGAAGAGCTGGCTGCGTACGCCCAGCACTATAAAGAGCGGGCCAGCGAACTCAGCGCCCTGCGCCGGCAGGCCGCCCAGCAGTTGGCGGTGGCGGTGGAACAGGAAATCCAGCGCCTGGGCATGCCTGGCGGGCGCTTCCGTATCGAGCTGACCCCGCATGAGGGTACGGAGCTCTCGCCGCATGGCCTGGAGCAGATCGAGCTGCTGGTCAGCGCCAACCCGGGGCAACCCCTCAAGGGCCTGGCCAAGGTTGCGTCGGGTGGCGAACTGTCGCGCATCAGCCTGGCGATCCAGGTGATCACGGCACAGACCTCGCGCATTCCCACGCTGGTATTCGACGAAGTGGATGTGGGTATCGGCGGGCCCACCGCGGAAATCGTCGGCCAGTTGCTGCGCCGGCTGGGTGAACGCGGCCAGGTGCTGACCGTGACCCACCTGCCGCAGGTGGCAGCGCAGGGGCACCACCACCTGTTCGTGCACAAGGTGCGCAACAGCGACACCACCCACACCGCCGTGGCCAGCCTGGGCAAGCGCGAGCGCGTGGAAGAAGTCGCACGCATGCTGGGCGGCATCGACCTGACCAAGGAATCCCTGGCGCATGCGCGCAAGATGGTGGTTACCAGCAAGGCCTGAAGCCACTGGATTGCCGGGGCCGCTTGCGGCCCTGTCGCGACGCAATGCCCCTCACTGACCTACTGCCCCTAAAAGCACAAAGGCGACCCGAAGGTCGCCTTTGCTGTCCATAACGATTGAATCGTTACTTCTTCTTACGCACGTACAGGACCAGATTGTGGTCCACCAGCTCGAAACCGTGTTCCTCCACGATTTCACGCTGACGCTTCTCGATGGCGGCGTCCATGAACTCGATGACTTCACTGGTATCCACGTCGACCATATGGTCGTGGTGACCGCCATCGGCCAGTTCGAATACCGCATGACCGCCGTCGAAGTTGTGGCGAACCACCAGACCCGCCGCTTCGAACTGGGTCAGTACGCGGTACACGGTAGCCAGGCCAACGTCCTCGCCAGCCTCCATCAGCGCCTTGTAGACATCCTCGGCGCTCATGTGACGCTGCTCGGCAGAGTCGAGCATCTGAAGGATCTTGACTCGAGGCAGGGTTACCTTGAGACCGGCTTTGCGTAATTCGCTATTTTCAACCATGGTCAGCTTTCTCGCCGATGCTGCTTCGCAGCTTCTCTTAATACGGGTATGATCGGGGTTTACGTTGTCCAGCCAAGATAGTGGAAGTCGCCCACCGATGCAAAACACCAAGCTCTTGCTAAACAGCCTCGCCCTCGCGGGACTGCTCGCACTCGCCGGTTGCTCGTTTCCCGGGGTTTACAAAATCGACATCCAGCAGGGCAATGTCGTCACGCAGGACATGATAGACCAATTGCGCCCGGGAATGACCCGACGGCAAGTGCGGTTTATCATGGGCAACCCGCTGATTCAGGACACTTTCAACACCAACCGTTGGGATTACCTGTACAGCCTGCAGCCTGGTGGCGGCCAACGCCAGCAGGAGCGCATGAGCATTTTCTTCAACGACAGCGACCAACTGGTCAGCCTGTCTGGCGACTTTATGCCAGGCGTTAGCCGCGACCAGGAAATTCTGGGTGGCAGCAGCGATACCACGGTCAGCCACGGCACCGAGCCAGGCCAAACCGAGCAGCCCGCCACACAACCGGCGGAGCAACCCGCCAAGCCTGGTTCGACCGAAGAGGCCATCCAGCGCGAAATCGATACCATCGAGACCACCCCGGTGCCTACGCCAGCACCGCTGGAAACCCGGTAATCGAAAGCAACAAAAAAGCCCGGACTTGTTCCGGGCTTTTTGTTGCTGCCTGCCTGATCAGCCGTTCAACTGCTTGGCACGCTGGCAGAACGCATCGACCAGGGTGTTCGCCGCCTGGTTGAACAGCGGCCCCAACGTGGCACGCACAATGGGCCCGGCATAATCGAACGACAGATCCAGGCTGATTTTGCAGGCCTTCTCGCCCAAAGGCTTGAACACCCACACCCCATGCAATTGGGTAAAGGGGCCTTCCTCCAGGTTCATTTCGATGGACTGCCCAGGCACCAGCACGTTGCGCGTCACAAAGTGCTGGCTCATGCCGCCCTTGGCCACTTCGAGCTTGGCACGCATGTGCGTTTCGCTGCTGTCGATCACCGTCGCGGCCGAGCACCACGGCAGGAACTGCGGGTAGCTGGCCACGTCGTTGACCAGATCGTAGAGCGCCTGGGCGGGGTATGGCAGCAGGGCGGAGCGTTGAATATGGGTAGTCATCCAGGCGTCACTTCCAAGGCTGGGTGGCGGCGCTTCGCAGCGTGCCAAAAACAGATTCTGTCGGCAGGACAGGGCTTGTATTGTCCGGTATTCATTGCGGTGGCTCAAGCACACCGAAATCCCATAGCGAACGACGCACGGTCTTGCCTATAATGCCGGCCCTATGGCTAAACAAAAGAAACATCCGACCGGGACCATCGCGCAGAACAAAAAAGCGCGACACGATTACTTCATCGAACACAAGTTCGAGGCCGGGCTGGTCCTGTCCGGTTGGGAAGTAAAAAGCCTGCGAGCCGGCAAGGCGCACCTCGTGGACAGCTACGTGCTGCTCAAGGACGGTGAGGCCTGGCTGTTCGGCAGCCACATCACCCCGCTCACTACGGCCAGCACCCACGTGATCGCCGACCCGATGCGCACGCGCAAGCTGCTGCTGAACAAGCGCGAGCTCGAGCGCCTGGAAGCGGCGGTGGCGCAAAAGGGTTACACCTGCGTGGCGTTGTCGCTGTACTGGAGCAAGCACCTGATCAAGTGCGAAATTGCACTGGGCAAGGGCAAGAAGGAATTCGACAAGCGCGACACCGTGCGCGAACGCGATTCCAACCGCGAGCTGCAGCGGGCGGTGCGCAACAAGGGCAAGGAAGACTAAAACCTTCTTTGTCAGCAGCGCGGTCAGTGTAGGAGCGGCCTTGTGTCGCGATGGGCTGCGAAGCAGCCCCAGCAATCTCGGCTCATTGCCGAAGCCCAGGGGCCGCTTCGCAGCCCATCGCGACACAAGGCCGCTCCTACATTAACCGCACATGCATGAAGAGACCGAGTCAGCGCCCGCTACGCCGCTCCGCCCGCGCTACCCGCTGCGCCTCCTCATGCGCTTCTTCCAGCACTTCCTGCACATACAGAATGTGCCGGCTGGACACCTCTCGCGCCTCCTCCGCCCTGCCTTCGACAATCGCCAGGTACAGCTCGCGGTGCTGGCTGATCAGCATGTCGCGGGTCTCGGTCCGCTGCTGGTACATGCCACCAATGTTGGTCACCACGTTGCGCTTGAGCAGGTCGAACAGGCCACGAATGGTGTGCAACAGCACCGCGTTATGGCTGGCCTCGGCAATTGCCAAGTGGAAGCGCGCATCGGCCGCGCCCTCCTCGGCCCGGGTCACTTCATCGACCCTGGCGTAGCAGTCCTGCAGCGTGTCGAACGCCGCCTTCAGCCGCGCCCGGTCTGGCTCGGTAGCGCGCTGGGCCGCGTAATACGCACAGGACGCCTCCAGCGTATGGCGAAACTCGAGCAGGTCGCGCTGGGCCTCGGGGCTATGTTCCAGCAGCTGCAACAGCGGGTCACTGAAGGTGGACCCCAGCGACTCGGCGACAAAGTTGCCGCCCCCCTGCCGGCTGACCAACAAGCCCTTGGCCACCAGCTTCTGGATCGCCTCACGCAGTGACGGGCGCGACACGCCGAACTGTTCGGCAAGCGCACGCTCGGCGGGCAGCCGCTGCCCCGACGTGAGGGTGCCCTCCAGAATCATCGCTTCCAACCGATCGACAATGTCGTCGGACAGGCGCCGTTGGCGAACCTGATCAAAAACCATCACATGCTCTCCACAAACCCCGGCACACACCCGGGGGTGCCTATTCTCGCCGATCCAGAGCGCGCGAACACCCATCAGGCCATGATTTTCCCGGCACATCAGCTGCCCGCTCATCGGCACGCGACCAAAGTTTTGCACGGGACAAATTGACACACCCACGACAGCGCTTTTAACCTAGCGACCAGCCATTGTAAATTGGTCTTACCAATTATCCAATGCCAGCGCCTGACCAACAACAATTAGGGGCCACCCCATATGCAAACCTGGCAACAACTCTATAGCCCGCTTGGTAGTCTTGGCCTGTCCGCACTGGCGGCGGTCATTCCCATCGTGTTCTTCTTCCTTGCCCTCGCCGTGTTCCGCCTGAAGGGCCACGTGGCGGGTAGCATTACCCTGGCCTTGTCGGTACTGGTGGCCATATTCGCCTTCCAGATGCCGGTCGACATGGCCCTGGCTGCCGCAGGTTACGGCTTCCTTTACGGCCTTTGGCCAATTGCCTGGATCATCGTTGCCGCGGTGTTCCTGTACAAACTCACGGTCAAGAGCGGCCAGTTCGAAGTGATCCGCAGCTCGGTGCTGTCCATCACCGACGACCAGCGCCTGCAGGTACTGCTGATCGGCTTCTGCTTCGGCGCGTTTCTGGAAGGTGCAGCAGGCTTCGGCGCGCCGGTGGCCATCACCGCCGCACTGCTGGTCGGCCTGGGCTTCAACCCACTGTACGCCGCCGGCCTGTGCCTGATCGCCAACACCGCACCGGTCGCCTTCGGCGCCCTGGGCATCCCGATCATCGTGGCCGGCCAGGTGACCGGTATCGACGCCTTCCACATCGGCGCCATGACCGGCCGCCAGCTGCCGCTGCTGTCACTGTTCGTGCCGTTCTGGCTGGTGTTCATGATGGACGGCCTGCGCGGCGTGAAAGAAACCTGGCCTGCGGCCCTGGTGGCCGGCCTGAGCTTTGCCGTGACCCAGTACTTCACCTCGAACTTCATCGGCCCCGAGCTGCCAGACATCACCTCGGCCCTGGCCAGCCTGATCTGCCTCACCCTGTTCCTGAAAGTGTGGCAACCCAAGCGCGCGTTCGGCGAAGCCAAGGCCAGCGTGGGTGCTGCCGTGGTGCAGCCAAGCGGCAGCCAGCCAAGCCCTTACAGCTTTGGCGAGATTTTCAAGGCCTGGTCGCCGTTCCTGATTCTGACCGTGCTGGTCACCATCTGGACCCTGAAACCGTTCAAGGCAGCCTTCGCCCCGGGCGGCGCGATGTACAACTTCGTGTTCAACTTCGCCATCCCGCACCTTGACCAACTGGTGATCAAGACCGCACCGATCGTGGCCGCGCCAACCGCCATGCCCGCAGTGTTCAAGCTGGACCCGATCTCCGCCACCGGCACCGCGATCTTCCTCTCGGCGCTGATCTCGATGGCGGTGCTGAAAATCAACGTCAAAACTGGTCTTACCACTTTCAAAGAGACCTTCTGGGAGCTGCGCTGGCCCATCCTGTCGATTGGCATGGTGCTGGCCTTCGCCTTCGTCACCAACTACTCGGGCATGTCGTCGACCATGGCCCTGGTGCTGGCCGGCACTGGCGCGGCGTTCCCGTTCTTCTCGCCGTTCCTTGGCTGGCTGGGTGTGTTCCTGACCGGGTCGGACACCTCGTCCAACGCCCTGTTCAGCTCGCTGCAGGCCACCACCGCCCACCAGATCGGGGTCAACGACACCCTGCTGGTAGCGGCCAACACCAGCGGCGGCGTGACCGGCAAGATGATCTCGCCGCAATCGATCGCCGTGGCGTGCGCCGCCACCGGCCTGGTCGGCAAGGAATCCGACCTGTTCCGCTTCACCGTCAAGCACAGCCTGTTCTTTGCCACCATCGTCGGCCTGATCACCCTGATCCAGGCTTACTGGCTGACCGGCATGCTGGTTCATCACTAAAGTGAAAGGGGCCGGGCGCCATCGGGCGCCTGGCATACCCCCCAAGCAACGCTGCGAGAATCCATGATCATTTCTGCCTCTACCGACTATCGCGCCGCGGCCCAACGCAAGCTGCCTCCTTTCCTGTTCCACTATGCCGACGGCGGTGCCTACGCCGAGCACACGCTGCGCCACAACGTCGCCGACCTGGCAAACATTGCCTTGCGCCAGCGCGTGCTGAAGAACATGTCCGAGCTCAGCCTGCAGACCACACTGTTCGGCGAAACCCTGAGCATGCCCGTGGCCCTGGCCCCGGTCGGCCTCACCGGCATGTACGCCCGCCGTGGCGAAGTACAGGCGGCGCGGGCGGCGGCGGCCCATGGCATCCCGTTCACCATGTCTACGGTGTCGGTGTGCCCGATCGAAGAAGTGGCGCCAGCCATCGACCGCCCCATGTGGTTCCAGCTGTACGTGCTCAAAGACCGCGGCTTCATGCGCAACGCCCTGGAGCGGGCCAAGGCAGCCGGGGTCAAGACCCTGGTATTCACCGTGGACATGCCCGTGCCCGGCGCCCGCTACCGCGACGCCCACTCTGGCATGAGCGGCAAGCACGGCCCGCTGCGCCGCGTGCTGCAAGCCATGACCCACCCCGAGTGGGCCTGGGACGTGGGCGTGATGGGCCGCCCGCACGATTTGGGTAACATCTCCAAGTACCGGGGCAACCCGACCGGCCTGGCCGACTACATCGGCTGGCTGGGCAACAACTTCGACCCGTCCATTTCCTGGAAGGACCTGGAGTGGATCCGCGAGTTCTGGGATGGCCCGATGATCATCAAAGGCATCCTGGATGCCGATGACGCCCGCGATGCGGTCAAATTCGGTGCCGACGGCATCGTCGTGTCCAACCACGGTGGCCGCCAGCTCGATGGCGTGCTGTCCAGCGCCCGCGCCCTGCCGGCCATTGCCGATGCGGTGAAAGGTGACTTGAAGATTCTCGCCGACTCCGGCATTCGCAGCGGCCTGGATGTGGTACGCATGATCGCCCTGGGTGCCGACACCGTGCTGATTGGCCGCGCCTTCCTCTATGCGCTGGCCGTGCATGGCCAGGCCGGGGTGAAAAACCTGCTGGAGCTGTTCGAGAAGGAAATGCGCGTAGCCATGGTGCTGACCGGCGCCAAGACCATCAGCGAAATCACCCGCGACTCGCTGGTACGCGAACTGGGCGCCTGAGCGCCTGCACCAACGACCGCCTGATAGACCCGGGGCATGTGGCACGCAGAGGCCACAGCCCCGCGAGGAGACTGCATGAGCCTGCCCGCCGCGTTTCTGCGTGATGCCGAGCGCCTGATCCCCGCCGCACGCCGCTTCGACGACCCCACCTCGACCCTGGCCTTCGGCACCGACGCCAGCTTCTACCGGCTGATCCCCAAGCTGGTGGTGCGTGTCGAGTCCGAAGACGAAGTGGTCGGCCTGATCAAGCTGGCCCAACGCGACCGGGTGCCGGTCACCTTCCGCGCCGCCGGCACCAGCCTGTCTGGCCAGGCCATCAGCGACTCGGTGCTGATCGTGCTGGGCGATAACTGGAACGACCGCGAGATCCGTGGCCAAGGCGAACAGATCCGCCTGCAGCCCGGGGTGATCGGCGCCCAGGCCAACGCTTGGCTGGCCCCGTTCGGGCGCAAGATCGGCCCCGACCCGGCCTCGATCAACGCCTGCAAGATCGGCGGTATCGTCGCCAACAACGCCAGCGGCATGTGCTGCGGCACCGCCCAGAACACCTACCACACCCTGGCCGGCCTGCGCCTGGTGCTGGCAGACGGCACCCGCCTGGACAGCGAAGACCCGGCCAGCGTGGCGGCCTTTGAAGCCAGCCATGCCGAGCTGCTGCAAGCGCTGGCCCGCCTGGGCCGCGAAACCCGCGCCAACACGGCATTGGCCGATCGCATCCGGCACAAGTACCGGCTGAAGAACACCACCGGCCTGTCGCTGAACGCGCTGGTGGACTACGACCAGCCGCTGGACATTCTGCAGCACTTGCTGGTCGGCTCCGAAGGCACCCTGGGCTTTATCAGCGCTGTTACCTACAACACCGTGCCCGACCACCCGCACAAGACCAGCGCCCTGCTGGTGTTCCCCAGCGTGGAAAGCTGCTGCCGCGCGGTGCCGGTACTCAAGCGCCAGCCGGTGTCGGCCGTGGAACTGCTCGACCGCCGCAGCCTGCGCTCGGTGCAGGACATGGCCGGCATGCCGCTGTGGGTAAAAGGCCTGTCGGCCAACGCCTGCGCCCTGCTGATCGAGTCACGCGCGGCCAGCCAGAGCTTGCTGCACGAGCAACTGGAGCAGGTAATGGCCTCGATCGCCGACTTCCCGCTGGAGCAGCGCGTGGACTTCAGTGAAGACCCGGCGGTGTACAACCAGCTGTGGAAAATCCGCAAAGACACCTTCCCCGCCGTCGGCGCCGTGCGCCAGACCGGCACCACCGTCATCATCGAAGACGTGACCTTCCCGGTCGAGCAACTGGCCGAGGGCGTGAACCGCCTGATTCAGCTGTTCGACAAGCACCGCTATGACGAAGCGATCATTTTCGGCCACGCCCTGGAAGGCAACCTGCACTTCGTTTTCACCCAAGGGTTCAACAGCGCCGAAGAGGTTGCCCGTTACCAGGCATTCATGGACGACGTGGCGCAACTGGTGGCCGTGGAGTTTGGCGGTTCGCTGAAAGCCGAGCACGGCACCGGGCGCAACATGGCGCCGTTCGTGGCGCTGGAGTGGGGCCACGACGCCTACCAACTGATGTGGCAGCTCAAGCGCCTGCTCGACCCCAACGGCATCCTCAACCCCGATGTGGTACTGAGTGACGACCCAGCCATTCACCTGAAAAACCTCAAGCCACTGCCCGCCGCCGACGAAATCGTCGACAAGTGCATCGAGTGCGGCTTCTGCGAACCCGTGTGCCCGTCCAAGGGCCTGACCCTCAGCCCACGCCAGCGTATCGTGATGTGGCGGGACATCCAGGCCAAGCAACGCGCCGGCGTCGACACCCGCGAGCTGATGCGCACCTACCAGTACCAAGGCATCGACACCTGCGCTGCCACCGGCCTGTGCGCCCAGCGCTGCCCCGTGGGCATCAACACCGGCGAGCTGGTAAAGAAACTGCGCAGCCAGGCTGCCGACCACGGCAACACCGCCAACTGGCTGGCCGAGCACTTCCCAATCGCACTGGGCGGCGCCCGCCTGACCCTGACCGCAGCCAACAGCGCGCGCAAGCTGCTCGGCGCCCCACGCCTGGGCCGCCTGAGTGCCACCCTGCGCAAAGCCAGCAACGGCCGCCTGCCGCAGTGGACGCCCGCCATGCCCCAACCGCTGCGCCCGGTCGCCTTCGGCCAGGCCAGCAACGACGCCCGCCCGCGGGTGGTGTACCTGGCGGCTTGCGTGTCCAGGGTAATGGGCCCGGCCTATGCCGACCGCGAGCAAAGCCCGCTGCTGGACAAAACCCGCGCCCTGCTGGAAAAGGCCGGCTACCAGGTCGTGTTCCCCGACAATGCCGACAGCCTGTGCTGCGGCCAGCCGTTCGCGTCCAAGGGTTACCCCGAGCAGGCCGAACACAAGCGCCAGGAGCTGATCAACGCCCTGCTGCACGCCAGCCGCGGCGGTCTTGACCCGATCTACTGCGACACCAGCCCCTGCACCCTGCGCCTGGTACAAGACCTGGGCGACACCCGGCTGGACCTGTACGACCCCGTGCGCTTCATTCGCACTCACCTGCTCGAACGCCTGGAGTTCACCCCCCAGGATGAGCCGGTGGCCGTGCACGTGACCTGCAGCACCCAGCACCTGGGCGAAAGCCAGGCCCTGATCGACCTGGCCCGGCGCTGCAGCAAGCAGGTAGTCATCCCGGAAGGCATTCATTGTTGCGGGTTCGCTGGCGACAAGGGCTTCACCACCCCCGAGCTCAACGCCCACTCGCTGCGCAGCCTGAAGGATGCCGTGCAGTACTGCAGCGAAGGCATTTCCACCAGCCGCACCTGCGAGATCGGCTTGAGCAGCCACAGCGGCATCGACTACCACGGCCTGGTCTACCTGGTGGACCGCGTCACCCGCCCCCGCAGCCTCTGAAGCCTGCGCGATCCATTGTGGGAGATAACGCAGCCCAACGGGCTGCGCTGTCGCGAAGAGAACTCAATCCGTAAGCGCGACGCGCCCTGTGTGGGAGCGGGCGTGCCCGCGAAAAACCCAGCGCGGTACCTGGCACCGGCTAAGCCGGTGTTCGCGGGCAAGCCCACCCCTCTCGCAAACAATCCCGCCCCCGCGGCACGAACAAGATTGAACCCTTGCAAAACTGCCAAGGTCCATCCTTTAGGCCCACCTTCCCGAGGCCCCAGAGGAGACTCCCATGAAAGGTACCGCGCTTTCGGCCCTGTTCGCGGCCGCTACCCTGCTGGCTTCGCCGGTGTTCGCTGCTGACGACCTGTGCGCCATCAACCTGCAAAAAATCGACGACAGCATGGCCACCGCCGGCGCCACCTCCGAGGGCCTGGACAAAGCCGTGACCGAGCACGTCGACAAAGCCAAGGCTGCCCAGGCCTCGGGCGACACCAAGGAATGCATCGCCATCACCAGCAAAGTGCTGGAGCGCCTGGAAAAAACCGAGAAAGGCAGCGGTTCGGGCAGCGGCGGCGCCTAAGCCATGGGCGGGCGACAGGACCAGCTGTCGACGTCGCCCGCACAATGGCGTATACTCCGGCTCACGTGCCGTAAGGTGCGTTAGCCAAGAGCTAGTGTAGGGGCCGATTAGGATTCGACGCCGGTAGCGAAACTCTAGGTGCATGCCGAGTTGGTAACAGAACTCGTAAATCCACTGTTGCAACTTCTATAGTTGCCAATGACGAAACCTTCGGCGCGGAGTACAAGCTGGCTGCGTAAGCAGTCCTCTTGACCCGTTGCTTCTGGTAGCTTCGGCTCCAGCAATCACTAGGGGATGCCTGTAAACCCGAACTGATTGTCATATAGAACAGGATCGTCGCGTAGCACGTTGTGGGCGAAGTGACTAAAACTTACACAACTCATCCAAAGCACCCTGCCCGTCGGGCGGCTGCGGATTAAATCAGTAGACACGGCTAAGCATGTAGTACCGACAGCGGAGTACTGGCGGACGGGGGTTCAAATCCCCCCGGCTCCACCAAATTCCAAAAAAGAAGACGCCCCTGGGCGTCTTTTTTTGTGCCTGTGATTGGCTGGCCTGGGGCCAGAAGATCAGATTTAATCCCTTCCGCGTAGGACGTTTCCCAAAGATACTCCCTGCGCCTGTTTTCCGTTGCGGTCGCTGTTTCAGGGTTTTAGGCTCGGTGGGTCGTTGCTCATCAACGACCGGCTTTGACAGGCCGCTACGGTAAACAACAAAACGGCTCGTCGTTATGGCGGCTGTACGTGCGGGCACGCTTGCGTGCGCCGGAGCTTGTTGTTTCCGCCGGTCTGTCAACCCGCGTACAGCTGCCACCCGCTGTTTGACAGCAGAGGGTGGCGGCCCTGAGATGGAAGCAATCATGTTGAAGATAGTCCCCGACCCACCCCACCTTCCCCACTCCCTGGAAGACACCATCATGCTTGCTACTGACTACGCGCTTTGCGCGGAAGCCGTGGCACAGCAAGCAATGCTGATGCAGCCCAGGTCCCCCGCCTCCGTGTTGATCATGGCCTCCATGCACGAGCTGGAAACGCTACGCCGTCTACTCGAATCGGCACTAGCGCAAATACAAAGACCAGCCGGCCCGCAACCCATGCACTGACCTCACCTCACACTGTGGGAGCCCGGCTTGCCGGCGATAGGGCCAGCCCAGGCAACACAAAGACCAGGGATAATGCTCGATGACAACCGAAAACACCCAATGCACTGTCGGCAAAACCATCTTCTTCCAAGGCGAAAACCAGACCCACCCGCTGTTCCGCATCGAACGAGGCATCCCCTGCCAGAACGCCCGTGAACAGGCGTCGGAGCTGATGGGGTATGCGCGGGATTTGACCATTGATGGCCTGATGGAAGACAAGCCGAAGCTGATCTGGGCAGCGCACTATCTTTGCGCTCTGGGGAAAGCGCTGCTGGATGATGCGGAGTTGGGGATGATGCGCTGAATTGCAGTCTCAAAGGCTATGAGAGCCAGGCTTTGCTGGCTGGCCCTCACGAAAACCCCAGGTACCTGTTTCCCCGACCATTGTAGGAGCGGGTTTACCCGCGAAAGGGCCGGGCCTGCTGGCCAGTTTATGCCAGGCATTGTGCATTGCCGGTACCACCGTATTCGCGGGTGAGCCCGCTCATCCATGGATCGATGATGCCGACCCGGCGCCGCAGGACCACCGGCCACCCCCGCCCGTTAGTTGGAGCAACTGTCTTTCTCAAAATTTGAAAAGCCTACGCGATTCATTGTGGGAGCGGGCTTGCCCGCGAAGCAGGCGAAGCGGTGTCTGGCACCAGCTCCGCCGGTGTTCGCGGCATTGCTCCTTAGGACACCGCAGCCAGTAGCCCCGTTTACCACCTACTCAACCAAAACGATCAACGCCCTAGGTTCATGGCTGACCAATAAGTGCTGAATCAGAGATCCACTGCTGATTTCTCGAATGTCCCACCGTGTCTCTGGTTGATGACTAGGTGTTAGTCAGACACATAGGGTCCAGGAAAAGTAAGGCTGTGCCACATACGATTGTCCTAGGTGAACGATTTGCCGGTAAAGGCCGCCGACCACGGAGCCGACTACAGGAGACGCCGCCGCCCGATGATGGCGTGGTGGAGCACATCCAGAAAGCTGCCACCGGTACGATCCCTGCCTCAGCATACAGCCAAATCAAAGACAAGGCGGGATGCCGATATGCTAGCGGTATACGGGTGCAGTAATAGCAACAACTGCGCGCTCAAGATTCGGGGCAAAAAGCCTCATCGATCCACTTCCAGCGCGCGTCCATCCAACCAGGGTTGCTAATCCGCCTTCGTTGGATGGACCTCATTTTGAATGAGCTAAAAGCCACGACGTTGTCCGGGATCCATCACGCAGTTCCATCAGTGGATAACCGTTTTTCGCGTCCCAAGTAGCGGTGAACTTGAGCCTTGACCGAGTTTATCCACAGGCATAGAACTGGCCGTGCAAACGCTGTCGATAACAGCGCCCCAGGTGACCCGAACCTTAAAGGTCACGCCGCTCCCGCGGTGGTTCTCCCCAAGGGCGACTCGCATCCGGCAGCTCGCCCGGTCACCTCCCCGGTGATGGATGCCAACTACATTTCATGGCCCTCGTGCGCCAGACGACACTTCCTACTGCGCTGCCCTGCAGCAACCTATCCGCTGGGCCGAATCTTGCGCCAACCTGTGACCGTCTCTTTCTTCTGGAAAGAGACGGTCACTTCTAACACTGCTGCAGCCCTGATCGCATAAGGCTTTGCGGCAATCCCCCTCGTGACAATCGGCGTGACAAACGCCGATGTCACCAGCAACAGCCATGTAGGTGATGGTGCCGCAGACCACTGAATGGACTGCACCTGACTGACAGTCAGGCATGCCCCGGTCATCGCATCGCTGCGTTCACCCGGCTCAGGATCTTCAGGCGCTGGTTTAGTCAGCCAGCGCTGCCCCCACCCGCCCACCGGTAACGGTGCTCAGGAGGCCAGATCATGAGATGCCCTTGCTCCCGGACGTAAGGAGCCGCCAGTCCCGCGTAGAGGACATTCCCCACAGGTCGCAGGGGCCTTGATCCCTGATAACACTCAGCATTCTTGGCGGGATGACGTGGGGCGAGGATCAGAGAAGCGGCGATGAGGTGATCGACATGGCATTGGTAGGTAGACGCGATGGCCGCAATTTTGGTTACGGCAGGCAGTTAAGTTACGCAGGGCCGCCGGCGCTGAAAGACATGTTCGGCGGCGGTCATTACGGTACGGTCAAAGCGCACTGTGATCGGTGGCAGGCATTCGTCAAATGGTGCCGCTCAGAACGGGGGCCCGGTATCAATGATGCGCGGCAGATTGATCGGAAGGTGTTGGCCGACTATGCAGCGTACCTGCGCGACGTGGTTGGGCGCGGTGACCTCGCCGTCAGCACCGCACAAAACCGGCTATCTAGCGTTAACAGGACCATGGCAGCGCTTCGCGGTGATCAGTACGTGAAGTTGCCAAGCCCGAGCAAGGCGTTGGGCATGCAGCGCACCGGGGTTCGACAGTCAGCGCCACAAAGACAAGATCGCGAGCACGTGAAGCAGATCGTCAATGCACTTTGCAGCCAACATCATCAACGCGCCGCCGCGCTTGTGCTGTTGGCGCGAGCCACCGGTATGCGCTTGCGTGAGGCCATCTTGGCTGACCTGCCACGACTAAGCCGTGAGGCTAACGAGCTAGGCAGGATCAACATCCAGGACGGCACCAAAGGCGGCCGAGCTGGCGCCTCGGCGCCACGATGGATTGCGGTGGACCACCATGCTCAAGACGCACTTGGGTTTGCACTGCAGGTGTTGTCTGCGAGTAGCCGCAACCTGATTGCGCCAGAAGAAAGCTATCGTAATGTTCTGCAGGAAATCATCCGCCCAGCGAGGGACGTCCTGCATGCACACAAGCTCAAGGGCTTCCATGAGCTACGAGCGGCGTACGCATGTGAACGCTATGAGCAAATCACCCAACACCCCGCGCCTATCAACGGCGGCCAATGTTGCCAGCTAGATCGGAACCTTGATCGTGAGGCCCGGAGGCAAATCAGCTATCAGCTGGGGCACGGTCGGATCGATGTGGTCGCTGCCTACATTGGAGGACGGTCATGAGCAAGCCATTCGATATGAAATTGTTCTTGGCTGGCGTGCTGACCGGTTCCCAAGCTACGCGGAGGCGGCATTTGCGGCAAGCGACGATTATTCAGGCTGCTATAGCTGAGCGGTGGCAGCGGGAGACGCCTTGGGTGTGGCAGAGAAAGCATCTGGACTGGTTTTTGAAGAGTCGCTTGAAACAGCGTAGTGACGACACTCGATATTACTATCTGCTCACCGTTAGGTTAATTGTTCGACGCTTGGAGGCGTCGTGGGTTTTCGGCATTTGAGTAAGGACAACTCCACTCTCAAGACCTATTATAGCCTCCGGTGAGACAACGCAATAGTATCCGAATAAAAACCATGAATCCGGAACGGTTGCTTCGGCCCGCTGTCGGCCTTCGGGAAGGGCAGTTAACGTCTGAGGCTGTGTAACAACGTTCTTGAGCGCGGCCAGTACTCAAAACCGGACTGAAAATCGCGCTTCTACGCGAAATCTACATCTGCTAACGTGCCGATAAATTTCAGACTTAACGTAGACGCGCACACTTCAATTTTGGTGAAGCGTTATTACACACTCTGGGCCCAAAGCGGCCAGTCCTGAACGACGGTTTTAGACCCAATGATGCCCCCTCGTGAAAGACAGCTATCAGCCACAGGCGGTCATCGTATTTTGCCTATAGAGGAGGAGTGACTCACAGGGCTCTATTCGACCCCCCGATTTTTGGTTGACAGTCATGGCATGGTGTTTGTGTAAAACACCATGCACCTAGTGAGGATAGGGAGGAAAAGGGGGCAGTGCGTGAAAGTTAGAACAGATTCTTCAAAAAATCATTAAATCGGAGCGCTATTGGCTGTTCCGGATCCAATGCCCTAGCCGTGAGGGCCATTCCCATAGGCATTCCCGGTTCATCTTGCCACGCTAGGTAGGTGTGTATTGCTGCTTTGGTGTGATGTGTGTTGGTAAAGCTCGAAAAGCCCCCTGCTCTTGCTTGTGTCACACATTTTTCTGCGAACTCAATTGCTCCGGGCTGGGCAAGTTGCTTGCAAAAGTCTTCGAGCATGCCATCAAGATTATTATCAGGCATTAGCCAGATGCCAATCACTGGCTTACCCTCAGAATGTAGAATCGTACCATTAGCATTGGGCTGATCCGGTATGGTATAACCCTCAGGTTCTAATTTGTGGCGTAAAGATCGCCACTTGCCCTGAATGCCAGGGTTATCTGCATCTAAGACCACTCCGATCACTTCCATGGGCTCGGAGCTCGCTATCAATGCAGCTAATTTCTTGATAACTAGATCATCTGATCCACACTCATGCAACCCGAAGCTTTGTGGAACGTTGTGGTACTTACATAGAGAGGAGATAAGGTGGCAGTCATTTTTTCCTTCGGCGAGCAATATGCGAGGGCCTTTATGCTTGAAAATAGTTGTCATTTCATCGCACCTCAACATCCGTCATCAACGAGTCTTGTAAGAGTTCAAGATCATATTCCTTTAAGGTGACTTTATTATTGATCTTATTTATACGAGCAAATGAGCCTGCCTGGGGGGCTCTTGACCACGCATTTTCAAAGCCTTTGATGCAATCCCTACTGTGGGTGGTAGCAAAAACTTGCACATTCAACTTCTCTGACAACTGAAATACAAGACCCCACACTTCCTCTTGGACGCCCCAGTGCAGACCTGTTTCAAACTCATCAATTAATAATATACTGTCTTTTGCGTTAACAAGAGATAGTACTATCTGGAATATCCTGCTCATGCCATCCCCCAGGCTTTTCAGGGGGAATGGTTCAGAATTTCCTAAAATTTTAACTAAGGGGATTCGACCATCTCTCTCTTCAGATGCTACAAACGCTACCCCTTCCACACGAGGTTCAATAAGCTGCAGACCCTTTATTACTTCAGCTTCGCTGTCTGTTAGGCTAATACTATCCCATAAAAAAGCGGTACCAGAGTCTTCAAGGCCCCTTGTAGGAATATAGAAGCAACTATCTCTTCCTTCCACCCTGCGAGCGTGAAGCGATCTTCTGCGTAGGTCATTGATAGACGAGTTAGTTCTTGCGAGCCTTCTGTTTTGATCAGGTTTCGCCAATACTAAAAATGTTTCATAAAGATCTGGATCTGCTTCCTCAATACTGGCTGCCTCTACCAATTTGTAGACTGGGCCAACTGTTTCATCGTCTCTTATGTAGGCTGCCGTTCGCACTTCAAATGAACGCGGGTCATTTGAAGAGCTAAGCTGAAATCCTGGCTCCCCTATTCCAGGCAGCTTGTGCTGGGCAAAGAGGTGACGTAAAGGGCTTTGCTCGCCACCACCTCTTTGGTCCCAGGTTTCCTGTCGAGAGATATGTATTCCAGGAAGATACTTGTCCGACATTTGCGAGAAGAAAAGTAGAAGCGCCTCAAGTAGGGCACTTTTACCAGCGCTGTTTTTCCCGACGAATAAATTTATGCGACTTATCGTATTTATATTTAACTCGTCAAATTGACGAAAGTTTAATATTCGGAAATCTTTTATCACATCCCACTCCTTTACGCGACGAGCAGCCTCGTAGGCCTCGAAATCTAAGCACAGCCACTATAGTACAGATTATCTATAGGAGGTCTATAGCTGGCGTGGGCCCTCCGGGCCCGCAAGTACTTAATTCTGACGTGTAGAGGTAAAATACCCCTTTCAAAGGGTTAAGTTTTCTCTCGCCTGAGCGGGTGCCACGCTCCCCCCTTAAGACCTCATCAACTCCAGCTTTGAAGACAATGCCAGACGTGCCATGAGGTCCTAAGGAGGGCGACAGGACTGGTGAGAAAGCAATGAAGGCGCTCATTGCCCCCACAGTGCTTGGATGAAATGCTACCTGAAACCTTGGCTTGGGGTCGATTGAGCTAACGATATGTCCATTTACCTGAGCTGCGGCCTACGACTGACCAGGCAGAGTGCCCGGTGTTCATCACGGATGGCGACCAATAATTCCCCGATTCGACTCCACTGAAATCCATAACTAGCTGATTTATTTATAGCGACCCTTTGAGGTACACCCAGAAATCCACCAAATTCCAGCCCCGCTAATCCCCTGCCCTCACAGCAAAAAACCGTTCGTCTGGTGCCATATCATGAGATGCCCTTACTCCCGGTCGCAAGGAGTCGCCAGTCCCGCGTTAGAGGACATCCCCACAGGTCGCAGGGGCCTCAATCCCTGATAACACTCAGCATTATTGGCGGGATGACGTGGGGCGAGGATCGGAGAGCGAGAGATGAGGTGACCGTCATGGCATTTGTGGGTACATATCGGCAGCCAGCCCTACATCCATGCCTCACAGAGCGTCTCAGCCTGCGCCAGCACTAGTTGTGCCGCCTCCTCCTGCTGATCCGGCGGATAATTATATTTACGCAGGATGCGCTTGACCAGAAGCCGCAGCTTGGCCCGTACACTGTCACGATTACTCCAGTCCACGGTTACGTTCTGGCGCAGACTATCGGTCAGCTCATGGGCGATCTTGGCCAGGATCTCATCGCCCAGCTCTCGCACCGAGGCCTCGTTATTGGCCAGCGCATCGTAGAAAGCCAACTCGTCATCATTCAGGCCCAGTGCATCTCCACGCTTGCTCGCTGCTGCAAATTTCTTGGCCATCTCGATCAGCTCTTCGATGACCTGGGCGGTCTCGATGGAGCGGTTCTGGTAGCGCTTGATCACGCTATCGAGCAGCTCGGAGAACTTCTTCTCTTGGGCCAAGTTGCTGGCGAACTTGCTCTTGATCTCCCCCTCCAGCAGGCGCTCCAGTAGCTCAACCGCCAGGTTTTTCTCCGGTAAGTTGCGCACCTCGGCAAGAAACTCATCATCGAGTAGGCCGATGTTGGGCTTGTCCAGACCGACCGCCTCAAACACATCCACCACCTCGCCGGAGACTACGGCATTGCCGATGATCTGGCGGATCGCCAGCTCACGTTCTTCATCGGTTTTCTTTTGGGCGCTAATGTCACGCTTGATCAGCAGCACCTTGATGGCCTGTAGGAAAGCCACTTCCTCCCGAACGGCTTTGGCCTCGTCAAGGGTGCAGCACAGGGTAAAGGCCTTGCTCATGGCCAGGGCATTGTCGGCAAATCGCTTCTTTCCGTCCTCCAGCCCCAGCACATGGTTGGCGGCACCGGCCAGCAGCTTGTGTCCGCCAGTCAGGAAGTCTCCGTAATCGAAGCCATACAGCAGGCTACGTAACACATCGAGCTTTTCCTCCAGCACCGCATAGGCTTCATGGGCATCGACGGTGGGCCGCCCCCTGCCTTTGCTGGCGGTGTACTCCTTGAGCGCCGCCTTCAGTTCGTTGGCAATGCCGATGTAATCGACTACCAGGCCGCCCTGCTTGTCCTTGAACACCCGGTTCACCCGGGCGATGGCCTGCATCAGGTTATGGCCCTTCATCGGCTTGTCGACATACAGGGTATGCACGCAGGGCGCATCGAAACCGGTCAGCCACATGTCGCGGACGATCACCAATTGCAGCGGATCGGCAGGGTCCTTGAAACGTTTCTCCAGGCGCTTCTTCACCTGCCCCGGGTAAATATGCGGGCGCAGCAGTGCCTTGTCCGATGCGCTACCGGTCATGACGATCTTCACCGCGCCCTTCTCCGGATCCTCATCGTGCCATTCGGGGCGCAGGGCGATGATCTCGTTGTACAGGTGCACGCAGATCTCACGACTCATGGCCACCACCATGGCCTTGCCGTTTTGCGCCTGGTTGCGCTCCTCGAAGTGCGCCACCAAATCGGCCGCCACGCTCTTGATACGCGGCTCGGCCCCCACGATTTTTTCCAACGCGGCCCAGCGCGACTTCAAGCGTGACTGCTGATCCTCCTCCTCACTCTCGGCAAGCTCGTCGACCTCGTCGTCGATATGCGCCAGCTCCGAGTCTTTGAGCGACAGCTTGGCCAGCCGCGACTCATAGTAGATGGACACGGTGGCGCCATCTTCCTTGGCCTGCTGCATGTCGTAGACGTGGATGTAGTCGCCGAACACCGCACGGGTATCACGATCTTCGCTGGACACCGGCGTACCGGTAAAGGCCACGAAAGTAGCGTTAGGCAGAGCGTCGCGCAGGTGCTGGGCATAACCCACCTGATAGCGAGCACTGGCCTCGGCCACCTTCAAGTCCGGCACCTTCAGCGAAGCACTGAAGCCGTATTGGGTGCGGTGCGCCTCGTCGGCCACCACCACGATATTCGAGCGCGTGGACAACACCGGGAAGCTGTCTTCATCCTCGCCCGGCATAAACTTCTGGATGGTGGCGAAGACAATGCCGCCACTGGGTCGGTTGACCAGTTTCTCGCGCAGATCACCGCGGGTCAGCGCCTGTACTGGTTGTTCACGCAGCAGATCCTGCGACAGCGAGAACACGCCGAACAGTTGGCCATCCAAGTCGTTTCGGTCGGTGACCACTACGATGGTCGGGTTCTCCATCGCCGCTTCCTGCATTACTCGGGCGGCGAAGCAGGTCATGGTGATGCTCTTGCCCGAGCCCTGTGTATGCCAGACCACCCCGCCCTTGTGCGTGCCGCCGGGGCGCGAGGCACTAACCACCTGCTGGATCGCCGCACGCACGGCATGGAACTGGTGATAGCCGGCAATCTTCTTCACCAACCGACCATCGTCCTCGAACAGCACGAAGTAACGCAGATAATCCAGCAAAAGCGCCGGCTGCAGCCCCCCACGAACCAGAGTCTCAAGCTCGTTGAACTCACCCAGCGGATCGACCGTAGCCCCATCAATGGTGCGCCAGCGAGCGAAACGCTCGATATCCGCAGACAGCGAGCCCATGCGCGCCTCGCTGCCATCACTGATCACCAGAATCTCGTTGTAATGAAAGACGTCCGGAATCTGCTCCTTGTAGGTCTGGAGCTGGTCGAATGCCTTGAACAGGTCGGCATTCACATCCGCCGGGTTCTTCAGCTCCAGAAGCACCAGCGGCAGGCCGTTGACGAACAGGATGATGTCCGGCCGGCGTGTATGCTTGGGCCCCTGAATGCTGAACTGATTGACCGCCAGCCACTCGTTGGCCTGCACATCCGCCCAGTCGATCAGCCGTACGAAATCGCCACGCGTCTCGCCGTCAACCTGGTACTGCACCGACACACCACTGACCAGCAAGCGATGGAACAGCCGGTTGGCCGCCAACTGCACAGGCATCCCCAGCTCCAGCACCTGACGCAACGCATCCTCACGTGCCGCCAGCGGCACCTTGGGATTGAGCCGGGCAATCGCCGTACGCAGTCGCATAGTCAGTAACACTTCGCGATAACTGGCGCGCTCCGGGTTATCACCGTCGTGGGCGATACTAGGGCCGTAGAGATGAGTGTAACCCTGCTCGCAGAGCCAGCCGAGGGTTTCCTGTTCCAGTTGGTCTTCGGTCATTACACAGCCTTCCCTGCCGCCGGCATCATCTGCCGACTGCCAAAGCAGCACACGGGCAACGAGCCTTACTTGTTCGGTTACTTGATCGGTTATTTGTTCGCTAGTGTCGCATTTACGACCTGCTGCCTCTCTACGGCACTAGCAATGAGAGGCGCAACGTCGCGCAGCCCCTCAAGATTCAGCTTACCCACCTGATATAGGTCGTACCACTTGCAACGCTGGCGCAGTACACGCTCATCATCTTGTAGGTGCAGACTTCAGACAAGTCATTGATGGCGTTGAAGTGCCTTAGTACTTCCAACCTCTGCTCAGGCGTTGCCTTGATAGGTTCTGGAGGCATCACGAGGCCACCTCCGCTACCAGCGCCTCAGCTTCCGGCAGATGCAGTTGACCGGAGATCAAGCGGGGTAGGAGGGTGTCACGGAGTTGGGTGAGGCACTTGATCTGGCCACGCTGCTGATGGATTTTTTCGAATAGAGGGCTAACTACCTGGGAAAATTTCTCCAAAACAGATGTGGACGGCACTAAAACTGATATTTCCCTTAATGCCTTTAGCGACAAATACTTCTGTGTCGTACCCGCAAGGCGCGCAAGCAAATATCGCTGCATACCCGCAGAGCAGAGCAGAATGTACATATAGTGACTCAACAGCGGGAGCTCAGACGACTTAAATAAACCAATATTCTTAATCGCAAATTCCGGCGCACCATCAAGAACAATTGCAGGAACCCCAACCGTACCGATCATTGTGATAAGCACATCCAAGTGATCAACCTTACTCCTTTTAGATACAGAAAGATAATCATCAACCGCAATCAAATATGCATCATCAGCAATTATTTCGCCGCTAGTTATATGCCGAGATGTAATCAGTGGATACCCTGACAAAGAGGGTTTTGGAGAGTCATGGGTACCGTCTCGTACGTCCATGATATTTTTACAAGCCGTAACACGCCACCCCTTCGGCACAAAGCCTAGTTCGGACTCTTCGAAGCTATCGGGGAACAGAGCGGCGGTGGCGGCGTCCATACCGTCCGGCTGGCGGCCTTCGGCCTTGGCGCGCACGGGGTCGAAACCGACGAACCAGGATTTGAACAGCGCTTGGGCGATGCCTTCCAGAGTGGCATTGGTTTCGCGTAGCAGGGTGATGCGGTCGTCGAACGTCTCCAAGAAGTCAGCAATCCGCACCTGCTCTTGAACTGGCGGCAGCAAAATTTCGTGGCGTTTCAATTGCCCAAGATTGAAACCTGGCACTGAGCTGCCGATGCCATTTTCGAGAATTTCATTTTGCTTGGCGGGTCCAGAGAATACGTAATAGATGAAGCGATGGTCCGCTTTGGCAGGATCAATCGTTAGCTTCATCTGCTTGTTCGAAACGATGTAGCTGTCAAATTTCGAGCGACTATCAATCAGACCAACCTGATTGATAGTGCCCCAGCACGTAAAGACAAGATCCCCACGCTTTGCCACAGATCGCTGAAATTCATTTGCCTTCTCATGAGAGACAAAGACCAAATCAGCATCAATGAGCCTTGTAGATGTATCTGCACTCAGGTTCGACCCACGAATAACGGGCACACCTGAATCGACGAAGTACTTCGAGCTGATAGCCGATCCAAATGGCCCAGTCGCTAATGCTGTTGAATAGGGAGCAGCAATCTCCTCGATTTTCGCCGCGCGCCACTCAGAACTCATACCCCAGCCCCCCCAGCTTCTGCCGGATCAACTGATCGAGCTCCGCCCCTTTTTGCATCTGCTCGCCAAGCTGCAGAGTCAGCCGCTGCATCTTCTCAGCAAAGGCTTCGTCGTCGTCTTCCACCTCTTCGGCGCCGACATAGCGGCCCGGTGTCAGCACATGGCCATGCTCGGCGATCTCATTGAGAGTGACGCTGCGGCAGAAGCCGGGAATATCGGTGTACTCTCCGACCTGCCCGCCTTCGTCCAGCGCTTCGCCACGCCAAGCCGCCACGGTGCTGGCGATGCGCTCGATATCGGCCTCGGTCAGCTCGATCTGCACACGGCTGACGCTGGAGCCCAGCTTGCGCGCATCGATAAACAGCACCTGGTCGCTGCGGTCGATGCCGCCGGTGCTCATGGCGTGGCGCTTGTCCTTCGCCAAGAACCACAGACAGGCTGGGATCTGAGTGTTGAAGAATAGCTGGCCAGGCAAGGCGACCATCACTTCCACCACATCGGTCGCGACCATGGCCTTGCGGATATCACCTTCGCCGCTCTGGCTAGAGCTCATCGAACCGTTAGCCAGCACGATACCGGCGCGGCCAGCAGGCTTGAGGTGGTAGAGCATGTGCTGCAGCCAGGCGTAGTTGGCGTTGCCTTGCGGCGGTGTGCCATACACCCAGCGAGGGTCGCCTTCCAGACTGCCGTGCCACCAGTCGCTGACGTTGAATGGTGGGTTGGCCAGCACGAAGTCGGCACGCAGGTCGCTGTGCTGGTTGCGGACGAAGGTGTCCGCCGGCTCTTTACCCAGGTTGAAATCGATACCGCGAATGGCCAGGTTCATCGCCGCCAAGCGCCAGGTAGTGGGGTTGGACTCTTGGCCGTAGATGGACACATCGCCCAGCTTGCCGCCGTGTGCTTCGATGAACTTCTCTGACTGTACGAACATGCCGCCCGAGCCGCAGCAGGGATCGTAAACCTTGCCATGGTGCGGGTTGAGCACCGCCACCAGGGTTTTCACGATACTGGCCGGCGTATAGAACTGCCCGCCCTTCTTGCCTTCGGCGCTGGCGAATTGGCCAAGGAAGTATTCGTAGACTTGGCCGAGCAGGTCGCGGGCCTTACCGGCATCGTCACCGAAGCCAATGGTGGAGATCAGATCCACCAGCTCGCCGAGCTTTCCGTCCGGCAGTTGCGCACGGGCATACCGCTTGTCGAGGATGTTCTTCAGCTTGGGGTTTTCCGCCTCGATGGCAGCCAGGGCTTCGTCAATGCGCTTGCCGATATCTACCTGCTTGGCGGCGGCACGGATCGACTCCCAGCGTGCCACTTCCGGCACCCAGAACACGTTGACCTCGCGGTAGTAGTCGCGGTCTTCCAGCTCGGCGGCCAATGCCTCCGGGTCGTCATCGCCCAGGTAGTAGTCGTCGTTCTCGTCGGTGAGCTTACGCTCCAGCTCGGCACGGCGACCGGCAAAGCTGTCGGAGATGTACTTGAGGAAGATCAGCCCGAGCACGATGTGCTTGTACTCGGCGGCATCCATATTGGCGCGCAGCTTGTCGGCGGTGGCCCAGAGGGTTTTCTCCATCGCCTCGATGCTGGTGGCAGCCTGTACCTTGACCACCTTGCCCTTGCTGGCTGCCGTCTCGACGACATAGCTAGCAGATACTTCGGCCACGGCCGGCTCGAAACGCTCACGCGCCTTGCTCAGAGCCTGCGCCGCCAGGCTGGCACCCGCAGCCTGGGCGCGCAGCACAGAACCACCGCGCCCGCGGCCTTTGACCAGAACACCCTCACCGATCAGCGCGTCGCGCAATTCCCAGAATTGCTCTTCACTCAGGCCGGTGAACTGGCTCTTGAGTCGCTCATAAAGGGCCTGATTGCCGATGCTGCCGCCATCTTCCGGTACTGCTGCCAGCAACGCCTGGGCCAATTCACTCATGCATAACACTCCCATACCGTCCACCATCAGATGGGCCGGCCAATACTCAAACGGGCAATGAACAAACGAGAGGGAACCTGAGAAAGCCTCAAAACAGCGCTTTAATGCGCCGCTTCATTCAGAGAGCCATCCCTGGACCACGCAAGCCGCCATCATTTTGCAACGCGCGCCACCTTATCGGCTGGAAGAGCACGGGTAAAGCGGTGGCCTGATTTCCAGGGGTATTTCTGAAACACCACACTAGGAGCCCCTGACCTGCGAGCCCAGGGGCAACAATCAGCAGCGCGTCCATTTGCTTGATAGATTGGCCCCGATTCGTTTTGGGGGGCGGTTCTCAAAACGCACCGTCCATCGGAATCCAGACCACGCAGCGTTCCAACTGGTATTCCAAGCAAGTTGACCAATCAATTATTAATTAGACAAAACAGTTAGGTACCCACTCGTTTCAAATTACCCCGGCCCACCAAATTCCAAAAAGAAGACGCCCCCAGGCGTAATGCCAGCCAGTTAAGCCTTAGTGGCAGCAATTGGTCTGCTTCGCAGCCCATCGCCGGCAAGCCAGCTCCCACAGGTACCGCACAAATCTTGAGGTCTGCACTACTTATGTGGGAGTCCGGCTTGCCGGCGATGGGCCGCAAAGCGGCCCCAATCGCGCGTAACTAACAGACATTACCCCCAGGCGTCTTCTTTATACCTGTGGCTGGCTGGCCCGGTGCCAGAAAATCAGATTTAACCCCTTCCGCGTAGGACGTTTCCCAAACATACTCCCTGCGCCTGTTTTCCGTTGCAGCCTCCAGGTCAGAGTTCTAGGCTCGGTGGGTCGTTGCTCATCAACGACCGGCTTTGACAGGCCGCAACGATACACAGCGCGCATAACCGTTAATGGCGGTTGTGCATGGGGCACGCTCGCGTGCGCCGGTTTCTGTGTTCGCCGGTCTGTCAACCCATGCACAGCTGCCACCATTCCGTTTGACAGCGGGTTGGCGGTAGCCCCTAGCGAGAACACAGTCCAATGCTAAAAATCTTCCCCGACCCACCCCGCCTCCCCCACTCCCTGGAAGACACCCTCATGCTCGCAACCGACTACGCGCTCTGCGCAGAAGCCGTTGCCCAGCAAGCAATGCTGATGCAACCCAGATCACCCGCCTCCGTGTTGATCATGGCCTCGATGCACGAGCTGGAAACACTCCGCCGTTTGCTCGAATCGGCACTGGCGCAAATACAAAGGCCAGCCGACCCGCAAACCATGCATTGACCAGGGGTATTGCTCGATGACCACCGAAAACACCCAATGCACTGTCGGCAAAACCATCTTCTTCCAAGGTGAAAACCAAACCCACCCGCTGTTCCGCATCGAACCCGGCATCCCCTGCCAGAACGCCCGTGAACAGGCGTCGGAGCTGATGGGCTATGCGCGGGATTTGACCATTGATGGCCTGATGGAAGACAAGCCGAAGCTGATCTGGGCAGCGCACTATCTTTGCGCTCTGGGGAAAGCGCTGCTGGATGATGCGGAGTTGGGAATGATGCGCTGAACCCCAGGGCCAAAGGCGATAGAACTCAGTCGGCTCGCAGCTATCAATCACTGACGCTATCGCCCGCCAAGGGCCCCTGTGCGCACGGCGAATGAGGACGTCGCACGCGCAGGGGCACCACCCCCTAACCCCTCAAATCCGAAACACCCCCACCTGCCCATACAACCCCTGCGCCAACCGCTGCAACGCCCCCGCCGTCTCGGCCGTCTGCTCCACCGCCTGGCTATTCTGCTGCGACATCTGCGCAATGCGTTCAACGTTGCGCGCCACATCCTGGCTAGCCGCGGTCTGTTCGCGCAGTGCCAGGGAAATCTGATCCACCATGCGCACCACGTCCCCCGAAGACTGCCGAATGTTGACGATCGCCTCCCCCGCTTGTTGCGCCAGGGTCACACCGCCTTTGACCTGCTGCACACCCACCTCCATCTGCCCCACGGCCTCGCGGGTGCCGGACTGGATGCGTTTGACCATCTCGGTAATTTCCTGGGTCGAGTTGCCGGTGCGCTGTGCCAGCAGGCGTACTTCGTCGGCCACCACCGCAAAGCCCCTGCCCTGTTCGCCGGCGCGGGCGGCTTCGATGGCGGCGTTCAGGGCCAGCAGGTTGGTCTGCTCGGCAATGCCGCTGATCACGCTGACAATGCTGCTGATCTGCTCGGCATGGCTGTCCAGTTCGCTGATCTGGCCGGCAGAGGCTTCTACGGTCTGGGCGATCAGGTTCATGCGCGCCAGCGTTTCCTGAATCACGCTGCCGCCTTCGCTGGACTGGCGACCAGACTCGCTGGACTGGGCATGCGCTTCCACCGCATTGTCAGAGACATGGTTGATACTCACGGTCAGCTCCTCGACCGTGGCCGCCATCGAGGAGGCCGAGCTCGACTGTTCCTGGGCCGACGCGGAGAGCTGTACCGATGCCGCCGAAATATTGTCGGCAGCCCCCACCAGTTGTTCGGCACTGGCCCTGATCTCGCCAATCATGGTGCGCAGGCGCTCTTGCATGGCAACGAATGCCTGTTGGAGGGTGCTGACTTCATCCTTACCTTCAATGGCGATGGTGTTGTCCAGGCGCCCGTCAGCGATATTGCGCGCCAGCGTTACAGCTTCACCCAGGCGGTGGGTGAGGGTTCTTGCGAGGAATGTGGCGATCAGCACAGCCAGGATTGCAGCGACCAGTCCGCCGGCGATCAGGATGGTGAAGGCGGTGGATTTAGCCTGGTCCATCAGCAGGCTGCGCTCGTCCTGCAGGGATTTCTCGGCCGCCTGGAATTCGTTGATCACGGCGCGCATGGCGTCCATTTTGGCTTTGGCCTGGCCCGAGCTTATCTGGCTGACCAGCGTTGTCAGCGGCGCGCGGTCAGCATTGACCTCGCGGCGCAGGTTCACGCTGGTTTGCATGTCTTGCTGCAACCACTGTTGGTAAAGCTGTTGCAGGCGGGCCAGCCGGCCTTGCTGCTGGGGGTTGTCGGCGGTGGCTTGCTTCAGGCGATTGTAAGCGTCGGTGAACGCCTCTTCGCCTGTGTTCATGGGTTCAAGGAAGCTGTCCTGGCCGGTGAGGGCAAAACCGCGCATGGCGGTTTCTATGTCGACAAGGCTGTTGAGCATGCTGCTGGAGCTGTTGAGCACGTCGTAGCTGTGGATGTTGCGCTTCACGCTACTGCTGACTTGATCGAAGCCTCGCAAGGCGGTCAGTACCAATACGGCGATGATGAGCAGTACAAGACCGAAACCGGCGTACAGTTTTTTCGAGATACTGAGATTGTTGAGCATCGTGGGGGCAACCCTTCAAGGCCTGGCTGGGCGCTACGCTGGGTCCCGTGCACAAGGATGCGGACGGGTTTTGGCGTAGTGACGTTTTGATATCAGGCCTATGATTATCTTGTACAGGAAAAGTTCTTTGTACAATTTTATTCGATTGGGCGATGCGAGGGTTGGATTGGGAGGGGGGTCACCCAGCTCTGGGGCTGGGTGACGATCATGAGCCTAGGCTGGCTTACCAGCTGTAACTCAACTTGGCGGTCACTTCCCGCCCTGGGTTGTAGTAATCGGCCGTACCCGAGCCCACTACATGCTGCTCGTCGAACAGGTTGCTGACATTCAGCGCCAGGTCGGTGCCCTTGGCGATCTTGTAGTTCAGCGCAGCGTCGAACAGGGTGGTGCCGTCGCTTTTCTTGGTGTTGGCCGCGTCCATGAAGTAACCGCCCACGTACCGCGCCCCCAAGCCCACGCTCACGTCGGTGTCGGGTATGTCGTAGTAGCTCCACAGCGAAGCCGTATGCTTGGGCGCAACGGTGAACGCTTTGCCTTTGAGCGAGCTGCCGTCATACAGCGAGCCGCGCAGCACTTCGGTGTCCATGTACGAATAGGCCCCGATCAAGCTGAGGTTTTGCGTGACCTGGGCCTTGGCTTCCAGGTCCAGGCCGCGCGCGCGGGACTCGCCCACGGTTTGCTGCTCGATGATGCCGCTGGGCAGCACCACGGCGATGGTGACGTTTTCCTGGGTCAGGTCGTACACGGCGGCCGAGAACATCGCATCCATGCCCAGCGGCGAGTACTTCACGCCCACTTCGTACTGCCTGCCGGTCTGCGGGGTAACCCCTACCTGCGGCGGCGAAACCGATTCCACCATGCTGACGTAGGTCGACACTTCATCGTTGACGATGTAGGTCAGCGCGCCACGGTAAGAGGTTTCCGAGAAGGTGTCGCTCTGCCTGTTCACCCCCCCCACATACTCGGTGCTGGTCAGGTCCATCGAGTCATTGCGCATACCCACCGTGGCAATGACGCGGTCGTAGAAGGACAGGTTCTGCTGCAGGAACACGGCCTTGGTGGTGGCGTCGTTTTTCTCGCGGCTATACGGCGTGATGCCGCCAGGTACACCAGTGAATACGGGGTTGGCGATGTCTATCGACGGCGCCAGGCTGTACACCGAGCGCTGTTTGTTGGTCGAGTCCAGGTATTCCACGCCCACCAGGGTGCTGCTGTCGATGTGCTCGAACTGGGCATCGTACTGCAGCATCAGGTTGCCATTGAGCTGGTCCGCGTCGCTGTCGGTGCCGAACACGTAGCGGGGGATCACGGTGCCCACCCGCTCGGCGCTGTCGCTCAGGTAGACGTAGCCGAAATCATCGCTCAGCTCGCTGTAGCGCAGGTTGCTGCGCAGGGTGAAACCGTTGTCGAAGTCGTGGGTGATGCTGGCGCTGAGGCTGGTGCGCTCCACATCATGGAAGTTGTAGCCGGGCTCGCCGTAAAAATCGCTGCGGTCGTATTCCTTGTCCAGCGGGTAGCCACCGCTGTTGGGCGAGCTGTTGGTCTTGAGGTAATCGAGAATCACCGTGGCCGAGGTGAAGTCGCTGGGTGCCCAGGTCAGGCCGCCCATCACGAAGCGGTTGTCGTCTTGCGAGTGGTCGTACTCGCGGTCGCTGTTCTGCAGCTTGGCCGTGAAGCGGCCAGCCAGGGTCTGCTCGTCGTTCAGGGCATCGCCCACGTCAATGCCGGTCTCGGCATGGTCGTAGGAGCCGTAGGTCACGTAGCCCTGGCCGAACTTCTCGAAGCGCGGCTGCTTGGTCACGAAGTTCACCGAGCCCCCTGGGTCGGCCGGGCCGAACAGGGTGGAGTTGGCGCCGCGCAGAATCTCGATGCGCTCATAGGCATAGGGGTCTTCGCGCACACCGCGCATCGAGCTCAGGGTAAGGCCGTCGCGGTAGGTGGTGGCCTGGAAGCCGCGGATCTGGAAGTAGTCGTTGCGGTCGTCCGAGCCGTAGAAGTCGCTGACCACGCCCGGGCTGTACTGCAGCGCTTCCTCGGTGGTGCTGACGCTGCGCTGCTCCATTTCCTTGCGGGTCACCACAGACACCGAGGCCGGGGTGTTGAGGATGCTGGTGGCCACCTTGCCACCGACCCACAGTTCCTTGGCCACCACTGAATTGAGGTCGTCATCGGCGCTGGCCTTGACCTTGGCATTGATGATGACCGGCGCCAGCCGGTAATCCTCGGTCGCACCCAGCTCCAGCGGGCCGGCAGCCGGCGCTTGCGCAATGATCTGGTAGGCCTGCGGCCCTTGCTGTTCAACCTGCAGATCGGTCCCCTGCAACAGCGCCGACAACGCGGCGGGCGTCGCCAGGCCGCCCTGCACGCCCGGGGTGGTGCGGTTGGCCACGGTCTGCGCGTCGAAGGCCAGGCTCACACCCGCCTGCCGGGCAAAACGGTCCAGCGCAGGTGCCAGCGGGCCAGCAGGGATATTCCACTGCTGCAGTTGCAGGGTGTGATCAGCGCCAGCAGGTTGCGCCAGCGCTGGCAATGCCGGGCTGCTGACAACCAAACCCAGAATCGCAGCGTGCATGGCACGGCTGAGGGGGTGGCGCTGTGGAACCGGTGTCGAACTCATTTTCTCGCTCCGTAGAGGGTCGGCGGGTGGCCTGTATTCCGGCCTTGTGCAAAGGCCGAACGAGAATGAGAAAACACCTCATTTATTTTCAGAAAAAACGGACGGGGGTAATTGCCTCAGGGTGTACCGACCGCCTGGCGCACTTTCACCAGCAGCTCGTAGAGCTGAAACGGCTTCACCAGCATGTCCATGCCCGCGCCGAGAAAGGCCTGGCGGTCCTGGGCCGCATCGGCGTACCCGGTCATGAACAGCACCGGCAACTGGGGCCGGTAGCACCGCGCCAGGTCGGCCAGTTCGCGGCCGCTGAGGGTCGGCAGGCCAACATCGGTCAGCATCATGTCCAGGCTGGCGTCGTCGCGCAGGTGCCGCAACGCCTCGTCAGTGGTGGTGGCCACCGTACAGCGGTACCCGGCATCGGTCAGCGCTTCTGCCACCGCCACCTGCACCGAGGCCATGTCTTCCACCACCAGCACGTGCTCGCCATTGCCTTGCAGGTTCTGCACGTTGGCCGGCTCCACCGCTACCGCGGCCTCCGCGCTGGCCGGCAGCAACAGGGTCACCTCCGTGCCCTGCCCCACCACGCTGCTCAGCAGCACATGCCCGCCGGACTGCCGGGCGAAGCCGTAGATGGTCGACAGCCCCAGCCCGGTGCCCTGGCCCACCGGTTTGGTGGTGAAGAACGGGTCGAACACCTTTTCCAACAGCTCCGGCTCGATGCCGCTGCCGTTGTCGCGCACGTTGACGGCAATGTAATGGCCGTCCGCCAGGTCGGGGTTGCCCTGCGACCAGGTGGCTGCGGTGTTCACCCAGATCCGCCCCCCCTTGGCCAAGGCATCGCGCGCATTGATCACCAGGTTGAGCACCGCGCTCTCCAGTTGCACCGGGTCGACCAGGGCGATGGCCGGGTGGGTCGACAGGTCCAGGGTAAGCTGGATGCGCTCGCCGATGGTGCGGTTCAGCAGCTCTTCCAGCGAGCGTACATGCTGGTTGACGTCCACCGGGCGGGTATCCAGTGGCTGCTGGCGCGCGAAGGCCAACAACCGGTGGGTCAACGAGGCCGCGCTGGTGGCTGAACTGAGTGCGGCTTCGGCGTACCTGGGCACTTTCTCGATACGGTTTTCCGCCACCCGTTTGCAGATCAGTTCTAGGCTGGTGATGATGCCGGTGAGCAAATTGTTGAAATCGTGGGCAATGCCGCCGGTCAGGCTGCCCAGGGCATCCATTTTCTGCAGTTGCAGCAGTTGCGCTTCAGTGCGTTCGCGCACCGCCACTTCCCGCGCCAACTGGCTGGTGGCATCGTCCAGGCGGGCCAGGTGGGAGCGCTCCCGGTGGCGGTGCTCGGTGATGTCCTCGATGAACACCAGGCACAGCCCTGGCGCCTGGTAGGGCGACAGCTGCCACTCGGTTTCGCGTACATGCCCGTGCACCAGCATGCTCAGGGTGCCCTTCCAGCGCTCGCCAGCCGCCAGGTGCCGGCGCAGGTCGGCCAACGCTGGCTCCTGGCCGCTGGCAAAGCATTCCAGCAGTTGCGAGGGGTTGCTGTTTTCCTGGGTCAGGTGGCTGAATGCCTGGTTGCACTCGTGCACCTTGAACTCGGCGTCGAGCACCGCGATGGGCGCTGATACACCGGTAAATATCTCGCGAAAGCGCGCCTCACTCTGGCGCAGGGCGCGCTCGGCGTCACGCACCCGCAACAGGGTACGCAAGGTTGCCAGCAACACATCCGGGTCTACCGGGTGCACCAGGTAGGCATCGGCGCCAGCGTTCAAGCCGGTGATGATGTCACCGCTCTGGATCGACGCGGCCGACACGTGAATCACCGGCAACAACGCCGTGCGGGCATCTTCGCGCAGCAACCGTACGATATCGAACCCGCTCATGTCGGGCAGGTTCACGTCCAGGATCAAGGCATCTATCTGCTCGTCGCGAATCAGCGCAAGGCCTTCACCGCCGGTGCCTGCCTCCAGCACTTCGTAGCCGTGCACTACCAGGCGCCGGCGCAGTGCGTAGCGGGTGGCGACGTTATCGTCCACGATCAGCAAGCGCACCTCAGGTTTCATCGGCGTTCTCCTGAGCCAGGGCCAGAGGAATCACCACGAAGAAGGTAGAGCCTTCCCCTGGTTCACTGTGCACCCCCACTTCGCCACCCAGCAGCATGGCAAAGCGCTTGCACAACGACAGGCCCAGGCCAGTGCCGCGAAAGCGCTTCTGCAGTGGCGAATCTACCTGGGTGAAATCTTCGAACAACGTATCCAACAGCTCTGCTGCAATGCCAATGCCGGTATCACTGACGGCAAAGCGGATGCGGTCGTCGCCATACAGCTGGGCCGACACCCGCACCTCACCCTGGGCGGTGAACTTCAGCGCGTTGGAAATGAAATTGCGCAGAATCTGCGCGAGCTTCTTGTCATCGGTGTACAGCCGCGGCAGCCCTGTAGGCTCCTCGAAGATAAGGTCGACTGCAGTAGCGTCGACAATCGGCCGGAACATGCCGCGCAAGGCCGCGAACAGATCGAGCATGTCGAACCAGGCCGGCGAGATGCTGATGCGCCCGGCTTCGATCTTGGCAAGGTCGAGCAGGTCGTCGACCATGTCGGACAGCTCGCGGGTGGCGGTGCTGATAAAGGTGACCTGGCGGTGCTGTTCAGCCGACAGCGGCCCGTCGAGCTCGTCGGTAAGCAGGCCGGTGATGCTCAGGATCGAACCCAGCGGCGTGCGGAATTCGTGGCTCATGTACGACAGGAAGCGGCTTTTCAAGTCCGACGCCTGGCGCAGCTGTTCGGCCTGTATGTCCAACTCGGCGTACAGGGCCAGCACGCCCTGGTTGGTTTCTTCCAGTTCGGCACGCAGGGCATCGTTATCCGCCTGCAGCCGGGCAATTACCTCTGCATCAGCCATGCGCCGCCTCCAGGTCGATGACCAGCACGGTTACATCATCCCGGCCCCGGCAGAAGTCGCGGTGCAGCACTGCCGCGATGACAGCCGGGTGGCGGTGCACCAGGCCAGGGTAACTCTCCAGATTCCAACGGGACTGCAGGCCGTCGCTGTACATGATCAACAGTTTTCCATTCGCTTGAGCGTAGTCAAATACCTGGGCTTTTCTATACTGCCCGCCAACGATGCCGGGCAACGAAGCCAACCCACGCACCTGGGTGGCGCTCACCAGGCTGGCGCCGATATTGCCGACGCCGGCAAAACCGAGGTGGTCGCGGGCACCGTCATAGCGTGCTATCGCCACCGCGCCACCACGGCTGCCATTCATGGCCTGGTGCATGGCCTGCAATTGCTCCAACTGGCCGGCGAACGGGGCCTGGGCAAACACTGCCGCGCCCGCGCTGGCTGCAGCCTGGGCATCCACACCGTGGCCCAGGCCGTCGATCACCAGGGCGCTGATACGCTGCCCTTCGATCGCCAGGTGCCAGGTATCGCCACAGGCGGGGTCGCCGTGCAGGGCATGCTGGCTTACCCCCACGCGCAAGTCTGGCGCGTGGTCGCGCTGGGCATGCACGCGCGCCAGCACCACCGCGCCGCGCGCATCGGCGTACACATCGAATACCTGGGCCATGCGCGCCAAGGCCCCCAGGCCGATTCCCTGGGTGCCTGCGGTTGAATAACCGTCGGTCAGGCAGGCCTGTGCATCAAAGCCCTGGGCACGGTCCGCCGTGAGCAGTTCAATGGCATAACCCCCGTGCTCACGGGGCAGCACCCGCAGGTGCAGTTCACCGCAGCCGGCATGCTTGAGCACGTTGCTGCACAGCTCGGTGGCCAGCAGCGCCACACGGCCGCAGTCCTCTTCGTCAAAGCCGTGCCGCTCGGCCAGCTTTTGTGCGGTACGCCGGGCGTGGCCAACATCGCTCGGGTCTGCCAGGCCCATCACGTGGGTCTGGCTGGCGAACAGGTTCATGCCCATCGGGTGATCGTCACGCGTGTGCCCTGCCCTGGCGCGGTGTCCAGTTCAAATTCATCGACCAGCCGCCGAGCGCCGGTCAGGCCCAGGCCCAGGCCACCGCCCGAGGTCCAGCCGTCAGTCAGCGCCAGCTTGATGTCGGGGATGCCGGGGCCCTCATCGCGGAACAACAGGCGCAAACCGGTGCGCCCGCCATCCTCCAGCACAGCCCAGTCCATGTCGCCACCGCCGCCATACACCACCGTATTGCGCGCCAGTTCACTGACTGCCGTCACCAGCTTGGTCAGGTCCACCAGGCGCATGCCGCATTCGCCGGCCAGCTTGCGCGCCAGCTGACGCGCCAGTACCACGTCCTGTTCGATTCGTACCGGTTGGCTGCCGCTTTCGCGCACATTCATTTTTGGCTCACACGTTGACGCAGCACTTGCATGCCACGCTCCACATTGAGTGCCGTGCTGACGCCCGGCAGGGTAAGGCCCAGTTCGACCAAGGTAATGGCCACGGCCGGCTGCATGCCCACCACCATGGTTTCGGCATCCAGGATGCGTGACAGGCCAGAGATGCTGGCGATCATCCGGCCGATGAATGAGTCGACCATGTCCAACGCGGAAATATCGATCAACACGCCCCGGGCCGAGGTACTGCTGATGCGCTCGGTCAGGTCTTCCTGCAGGGTCAGCGCCAGCTGGTCGTGCATGTCGACCTGAATGGTCACAAGCAGGAACTCGCCCATTTGCAGGATCGGGATACGCTCCATGGGCTTACCCCTGCTTGCTGATGTCGCAGCCCAGGCGTGCAAGGGCAAGCTTGAGGGCGTCGGCCAGGCTGGCCTTGGTGGTCAGCGAGCCCAGGTCCAGCCCCAGGTGCACGATGGTCTGGGCGATTTGCGGGCGCACGCCACTGATGATGCAATCGGCGCCCATCAGGCGGATGGCCGTGACGGTCTTCAGCAGGTGCTGGGCGACCAGGGTGTCAACGGTGGGTACACCGGTGATATCGATGATGGCAATTTCCGAGCCGGTGTCGACGATGCGTTGCAGCAGCGACTCCATGACCGTCTGGCTACGCTGCGAGTCCAGCGTACCGATCAGTGGCAGCGCCAGCACCCCGTCCCACAGTTTGACCACAGGGGTAGACAGCTCCAGCAGTTCTTCCTGCTGGCGCCTGATCACTTCCTCGCGGGTTTTCTGGAAGGCGCGGATGGTGTGCATGCCCATGCCATCGAGCAGTTCCGACACCAGCCACAGTTGCTCGGCCAGGCGGGCCGGGTCGCTGCTGTAGTGCGCTTGCAGCAAGCCGAACAGCGGCCCTTTCAAAGCGAAGATGAAGAACGCGGCCTGGTGCGAATCGTGGCCAAGCTGAGCGCGGCTGGCAGAAAGCTTCTCCAGGAACCGGCGCAACGCCTCCCACTCGCTGCCGGCCAGGTGGCTGCCGCCACCAGCGCGCAGGCCGTCCACCAGCAACTGCAGGAACTCCTGGATTTCCTGTGCCAGTACCTGTTCTTTGATATTGCGCGTGGCGCCGTTGGTTTCGAGGCTGGCTGTCCATTCCTCGCGCAGTTGCGCCTGGCTATGTTGGATAGCCTCCAACGTGCTGCCTTGCAGTGTTGCCATGTGCCTTCGCTCCAGTGGTGAAGGCCGGCGTCCCGATGAATGGCCGGCCTGCTGTGAATGACATTTGCCGGTTCGATTAGTTGTGCAGCGGGAAAAGATAATTGCATTGAGCCATTTAGGATAGCCCAACGGCTTCGGATTGCGGCACGGCTGCTGTCAATTCGTGGCTTCTGGCAGGGCTGGCGCACAGCACTGCTTTCTACTCGCAGCCCCTGCCAATCAAAGGCTTCAGCTGCAGGGCGTCGCCCATTTCACCCTCGAGACAGTGGCCATTTGCCAATAGCCGGCAACTACATTTCAGATGTCAAAAAGTTGATACGCCATCATTTTTGATACAGAATTAGAAACAGGATGCATTTTAGCGTATTTCAGTATGCTTAAAGCGAGTGCAGGGAATGGACCAACACACAGCGTACGGTGCGCACACACCGCCCATTGAACAGCTTGACCTCACGGCCCACGGGGTTCTTGGGCATTTCGCCAAGTCATCGCGCAATGCCGCACTGGTCAAATTCCTGATCAGCATGGATCGCCTAGACCGCTGGGCGGTGGACTTCGATGAGGATGCTTCAGGGCAGCAATTCGAAATCCAATTGCTGGTGCAGGAACTGCAGGCGTTCATCGAAGCCTACGCAGGGGTCCTGCACCACGTGCCGCAGCGGTTCGCCGAACTGCTGGCCCAACTTACCTCTTCGCGCTGTATGTACCTGGTGCGCTATGTCGCGCAACACAATGATGCGTTTACCGGAGCGCTGACCCCGCTGCTGGCCGGCGACCTTGCGCAGCCCGCTGATTTCACGGCATTTCGCCGCCGGCTGGATGCCTTCAGCAAAGCTCACCTGCTCAGCGAGATCTTCTGCGCAGAGCGGCTGCGCGAGATATCCCAGATCATGGAGAGTTACGCAGATGTATAACGGACGACCGAACCCTGTTGCTGCAGCGGTAGGCAAATTTGTGGGCAAGCACGCGGCCATGGGCAGCGTCCTGGGTGCCTGGTTACTGCTGGCAGGGCCGGCAGTGGCCGCTTCCAGCAGCCTGGGCGCTACGTCGAGCGGCTTGCTGTCGGAGCAGAGCTCGGTGGTGGCCGAGGCCATCAAGGCCGATGCCCAGGACTGTGCCGACGGCACCAAGGAAGGCACGATCGGCGCCTCCATCAACGACGCACTGAGAATTCATACCGAACTCGCGGCGGCAACACCCAACGTCGAATCGTTGTTCAGCGCCACGGCCGATTGCTTCGGGGGCTTGGGCAGCCTGTTCGACCTCTCTGGCTCCATCCCCAGCCTGGGTTCCATTTTCGCTGCTGCCCAGCAAGCGGTGCTGAAGTACGCGCAGAAGAAAGTGTGTACGGCGGTCCAGCAGGTGTCTTCCATGGTCACCAGCCCTATCAACCAGGCAATTGGCAAAGTCAGCAGCGGCACATCGCTGGCGGACCTGAACGGGCTGACCAATGGCTTGGTCAGCAAGGGCATGAGCACACTCGACCCGGAACTGGGCAGCAGCTACCACAGTACCCCTGCCGGTTACGAGGCCACCTACACGGTCGACGTCAACCCGTTCAATTACGTGCAAACCGACTTCGGCGGCGGCACTGGCACTGGTACTGGCACCAGCAGCCCCGCTGCCACCAACACCGTGGCACCTGCAGCCAGCACCCCGCCCGCAAGCACTTCCAGCAGCACCAGCCGCTCCACGTCCGGGTCAGGCAGCGGGTCGTCCAGCTCGGCTGCCGGCCTGTTCAACTGAAGGGGTTGGGAATGAAGAAAATCGCAGCAGTTGCCGCCGTCGGCCTTGCCCTGGGCACTACGGCGCTTCCGGCCCAGGCCCTGACCTGGGCCTCGGTGCTGACGTTCATCAGCACCATGCAAAGCGAGCTGAGTGCCTGGTCGGTGACGGTCAAGCAAACGGCGCTGTCGGCCAACGTCGTCGCGCAGATGGACAACGATTCGAAAAAGCAGCTTGCCAATGCCGTTGGCGCCATCGAAATGTCCGACCGGGCAATGGCGGCTGTGACCTCATTCGACTCAGCAGTGGGGCAGCCGGTCACCAGCAAGTGCATTGCCCAGCAACAGGGCAAGCTCATGGTCGAGGCCGTTTCTCAGCGCGACAAGGACACAGCGCGCCTGATGGCGACCTATTCCTCGCAACGCGTTGGCTCCAAGGCCGCAGCCGATCAGGAAACGCTGGCCATGCACCGCGACAACTACTGCAGCGTGTCTGAAGCCAGACAGGGCATGTGCACCCTCAACGCCAACGGCATGCAAGGCTGGGATGTGGACTACGCCGGGCCTTTCAGCGAAAAGACCCTTGCCCCGGAAGGCGAGACAGCAGCCTATGCCTACACCGCGATGATCACCGATCAACGGGCTGAAGCACATATCGACTGCAACTCGATCGCCTGCAATGCCGCCCAGTCGCAGCAACTTGCCGCCTCGGCAATGACTGCCATGGCTGCCAATTCTCTTGTCGGGCAAGTGACGGACCGTCGCGTGCCAATGCTCACGGGGCAGTGATATGAATTTCCGGCTCAAGTTAGCCAGCATCGTCGCAGGTTCGACCATGCTGTCGGGTGTGTCCTACGGCGCGTTGTACGGTTTCGGCCCCGCCGAAATGTGGACTGCAGCGCAGATCACCGCACTGTCAGGTTCCGTGGGCGGCAACATCACCACGTTTGGCACGACCTTCGCCAACCAGATGAACATCAAGTTCGAGCAGATCATCTCTGCCGTTGCCGTAGCCACCAAGCAGGAGGCACTGTCGGCAAGTGTGATTGCGGACAACAGCAGGCAAACCGCCGAGCAACTGATCAACGCCAGCCGTGCGCAGCAACAGAACGCGGCGGCGACCAAGGCCTATCTCGATTTCAATGCCGCTACCGGCCAAGGTTTCGACCCTTGCGGTACCGTGGTCAAGAACAAGTCGATGGACATCGCATTCACCAGCATGGCGGCCAGAGCCAAGGCAGCAGTTGGTGAACTGGATGCCTCTCCGGGTCGCTTGGTGCCTTCCACCGGCCAGGCGATGCAGCAGCGCCTGGAAGAGCACCGCGCCAAGTTCTGTACCGAAGCCGAGGCAAACGCCGGCCTCTGTACCCTCAGCAAGCTGCCCGGTGGCGACACCAACGCGGCGCTGCTGTTTGAAGCCGCCGATGCCGATTCGCTGGCTACCGAGGCGCGCACGGCCTACATCCAGCATGTGATAGGCCCGCCAGACGAGGCCCTGGCCAAGGAAGCTGGCGCTACGCCTGCCGGCGAAACCTACATGGTGCAGAAAAACCGCAAGGACTCGATGCTGTCCATACCCGCCTACAGCCTGTCGATGATCAACGCGGCCAACACCCGCAGCAAGGAATTCGGCGGTAAGTCGCCCAATGAAGTGCTCAAGCTACGTGTGAACCAGTACTTTGGTGGCAAGGAGGCGCTGGAGTGGTCAGGCAACCTGGCGCGCCAGACGCAGCGTGGGTTGCTGGTCGAAGCGGCCAAGATGGGTGGCCTTGAGGTCTGGATCCATCAGCAACAGTACGAGCAGAACCAACGGTTGCTCGCCAACTTGGCAACGCTGGTCATCGCCTCCTCCGACGGCCTGAGCGCCCCTCTGGAAGCGCGCTACCAGAAGGTGCTGTCTGAAACTGCAGCGCAAGCGGTACAGTGAGGTGCCCATGAAACGGAATTTCGACGAAGCGCGTGAAGCACGCAAATGGAAGGTTTCGCTGGGTGCGTCGCTTGTCCTGACTTCTACGCTGGCCTGGGCCTATTGCCCGCCCCAGTATCAGGAAAACACCGTAGCACCGGCATTCTCGGCTGCGACCCAGACCCTCAACGGCCTGGTGTCCGGGGTGGATGCGACGCTGTCGGCCCTGCTTGAAACCCAGAGCCAGCGCCTGACCTCGGCCATTGCGGTCCTGACCAAGCAAAAAGCCTTGGCGGCGAACCAGATCGCAGAGGCAGGGCACAATGCCGCCCAGCAAACGGCCACGGGGCTCAAGGTGCTCGCGCAGACCCAGCGCGTGAAGCAGTCACGCTTCGACTACGGTGGCGAATTCGGCCAAGGCTTTTCGCCTTGCTCGGTCTACGCGACCCGTACGCTGATCAGCGCCCGCGATGCCGATATGGGCGGCGAGGTGCGCCAGCGCGTCAAGTCGGAAATCGTCGCCGCCCCCGGGACCTACGCCGAGCCCATCAGCGCCCAGGCGGCACTGGTGCAGGCACGCAAGCCATTCTGCACCCAGGACCAGGCAGATTCTGGCCTGTGCGAATCGGTCGGTACGCTGCCGGGCGCCGACCTGACCGTGGCAACCTTGTTCGAACCCACCATGGAAAACGAACCGCTGTACCAAGCGAAAGTCGGCTTCGTCAATAACCTGGCCGGCCTGCCAGACGGACCAGTGCCGGCAGCGGCGGGCAAGTCCGCCGCCACCGAAGACTATGCCCTGTCCAAAGCCCGCAAAGATGCCCTGGTATCGCCGGCACTTGCCAGCCTGAAGGCCATTCAGCTTGACTACTCCGGCGTGGAAGGCAAGGAAACAGGTACTGACCTGCCACTGGCCGTGCACTTTCGCAACGAGGTCAAACGGTATTCGGGCAATACCGCCCAATACGACAGCTGGGCCAGGGTCATGTCTGCGCAGAACGAACGCGGCGCGCTGATCGAGATCCTGAAGATCAAGGCGCTGGACCTGGCCATCCAGGAAAAACAGTATCGCCAGTACGAAAGCATGGAAGCCCAGCTGGCCTCATTGGTGTCGATGTCGGTAGCTGGCGCGGGGGCTCAAGCCCAGACCAGCCAGGCAGCAGCGGACGCCGCCAAGCAAAACGTGCAGCAGAGCGTGAAGTGACGGAGCGCAAGGGATGAACATGACAATCTTGCGCGGCATCGCTGGCCTGGGCCTGCTGGCTTGCGCCTGTGGCGCCATGGCGGACACCTGCATGGTGTCCCCTACCGACAAAGAAATTGTTTCTGGCCGTTTCGGTAAATTTCGCGGCGGCGGCTCGGCCAACCATGGCTCGGCCAACCAGAAAGCGCACATGCACGACGGGCTGGACTTCTCCACCAGCGGTACTTCGCAACCCGTGTACGCCACCACCGAAGGCAAGATTACCTTTGCAGGCTCCAGAGGCTCGGCAGGTAACGCGATTCTGATCCAGCGCGCCAACGGCGATATCGTTGCGTACTACCACCTCAGCGGCTTCGCCAACGGCATCAAGCAGGGCGTTACGGTCAAACCGGGGCAGAAACTGGGGTTATCCGGTAACACCCCCAGCACATCCATGGCCAAGCACTTGCACTTCACCTACGGCACCACCAAACGGGACGAAGCCAGGGCCAAAGCGTTCAGGGAAAATGCCCACCGCGGGCCATTCAACCCGGCACAGTTGCCATCCGCCGTGATCAACCCTCAGCCTGGTATTGGCTGGAAGACTGACCCGGCCCCCTATTTCTGCCAAACTTACGCCATCCAGGACGGCCACCCCGAGCACTACCCGATTCTGGGCAAGGACACCAAAGCGCAACACCAGATCCTTTTCGGTAATGTACCTGCGGGCGGCGTTGCCCCAGACTCCACCGCCGAGCCTGTCCAGGTGGCAGCAGCCAACGCCGATGCTGCGTTGGCCGAAGCGGATGGCAAGGCGCCCGCGATGTACTTGTCCGATTCTGATGGCTATGGTGCCTTGCCAACCGCTCCGATCGGTGGCTATGACACCATGTCGGTGTCGGAAATGCTCGCGACCGAAGCCGGCCGGCGCTTCAGCGATGCCGAGTGGAACAACAGCATTACCCATGTGTCCAGCCGCGCCCTGTGGGTCGACTACAACCGGGCGGTGGGGGTCGGCAATTACTTGTCGGAAGCGATTTATCGCAAAAAGGAAAAAGTTGAAGCATTGCTTGCCGTTTACGCGTCGCAGAAATTGGCAGGTCAAAGGATTCAGACCGACGGGGCCCAGCAGCGAGCCCAGAAAGGAGCTGTTTCCAGATCCATTGAATAATGCGGCGCCCACGAAAGGTAAACATAGATGGAACCCAAAGAACTCGATAAGCCTGATCAAGCCGCCGCTGATTCTGCTGCCGGGCCAATAGCCCAGCCAGGGCGCAGCTATGCAGGTATCCTGGTCCATCGTGGCGTAGCGCCTCTGAACAATGACCCGAACAGCAAGAACGCTTACGCCCTCACGGTCAAAACCACTGAGGGTGAAGTGATCTTCGCGGATCCCGGTTTCGCTGAACTCATGGAAAGCACGCCCGTCCAAGTTGGCGCCCCAGTGCGCCTGGACCCCCACGAAGGCGGCTGGCGGGTGCAACAGATCAGTGCCGAGCAGTTGCAGGCATTCAATGCCAACGCAGGCAGCACACACGCGCTCGACAACCCGCAAGCAGCAGGTAACGACAGCGCTCGGAACACGTCCGCCGCCCCTGACCCAGATGCACTGGATGCGCTGATGAAAGTGGCGGCTGAGTTGAAGGCCACACCCGCGTCACTGGACCCGGAGGAAGTGCGACGCATCGATGAATCACTGAATGAACGAACCAAAGCCGCCCCACAGCGCGAACATGGCGGCGCAGCAACGCTGCTGCAGGGCAGCGCAGAACTTCTGGGCGGCGTGGCATCGTTGACGGGCGCAGCCATGCACGGCATTGGCAAAGGTGCAAGCGCCCTGGCCGATGCCTGGCGTGAGGGCAGCAAGGCCGGGCCTGTCGAACCTTCACCTGGGCTTGCAGAGTCCGAAGAGATGCTGGGCCGGGTACAGGTTCTGCCTCGTCTGTCCGAATACCGCGTGGACCAGGTCGAGAAAGCCGCTGGCAATTATGCCAAGGCCCATGCCGCGTTCTGGAGCGCGGGTACCATGCCACAGGTGCTGGAGCAGATCGAGGCGCGGGCCGGGCAAGCCGGCCTGAGCGTGCCCGAAGTGATCGAAAAGATGAAACCTGACGGTGAATTCACCGACTTGCATCACGCGTTCACCGACGCAGTGGCGCAGTCCCCTGATGCGCAAGGCCACCGGAAAGCCATGGACAAGGCGCTTACCGGCTGGGCGCGCCAGTACGGCCGGGCCCAGGAAGAGCTGCTGAACCCTGAAACCGAAGGCAACGCGCACTACGACAAGCTCAAGGCCCGCCTGGAGACGTCCTGCGAAAATATCCATGACAACGCAAGCAAAACCCCGGCATTCGAAGGGGAAGCACAATCGCATCTGGAGCGCTTGCAAGCGTCCATGCAGCGCATCTTCGAACGCCTGAAAGAGATGATGCAAGGCATCGTAAACATGGTTGGCAACAAGGCCCAAGGTAACTCGCAGGACAATGACATGGCGCCGTGAAGCCTGGCCAGCCGGCACCTGAATGGCGCCGGCAAGGCATTCGTATTCACTACGCAAGGAGGATGCAATGAGCGAGTACAGCAGCTGGAAAGACATCACCGCCACCCCGCAGGCCCACCTGGACTTTCTTCGGGTGATCGATGGCAAGCTGGAAGAAGGCCTGGGTGGCAAGAACTTGTATGAAACGCTCGCCAAGGACGTCACCGTAGAAGGCAAAGCGTTCAGCCAGGCTTTCCACCTGAACAAACTGGAATCCAGTTCATACGGTTGGGACACCGACGAAACGCCGGACCCGGTCAAGCTGGAAATCGTCGAGTTGACCACAAAGATCAAGGATGCCGACCCAGGTTATGACCTTGCCCACTTCACGGTCGGCTATGAGTACATGATCACGGAGATGAAAGAGCGCGGCGTGCAAGTGGATGCCGGTCTGGACCACAGCGACCCGGCGCCCACGATCCGTAGCGGTTCTAACTACGAACCTGGCCTGTGACGCTGGAGGTACTTGTGAAAGCGATCATGCCTCTTTTGCTGGCTTTCAGCGTGCCGACACTGGCGCTTGCTGGCCAGGCCCAGCAAGCGCCAGTGGCCGAGGAGCAGTGGCAGGAGCTCCCGCGCAATACCACCATCTACGTACCGGTACCCAAACAGGTCACGCCGGTCGCGGCTTATCGCTCGTGCTCGAACCGCTATGAAGGTGAACAGTGCGATTTCACCACGCCGCGGCAAGGCGTGATCGAAGGCACGTGCCAGGCCCCGGAATTGCGTCAGCCCCCCGCCTACGGCTACGAGGTGCAGCAATACCCCGCACAGGTACGCACGGCCCTGGTTTGCATGCCTGTCGAAGGCCCGGGGGGTGACGGCCGTGATAACCCAGGCCACGAGACCGCGCTGCCGCCGCCGGCTGCGGCCCCGTCAACCTCCGGTCCCGAGGGCTGAGCAGTCAGAACTGGCGCAGGCTGCCATCTGCGGGCAGGTCAGTCGACACCCTGTCCGGGGGTAGCCGACTGCAGCAGCGCCATGATGAACCGCTGCGTGTCCGGCAACTGCCTGCCGAACGCCTCATCCAGCTCAGGTGCGACCTCTATATCGCCTGCACGCAAGCTGCGGGCAACCTGATCCTGGTACTCCTTGACGAAGCGCTGGCGGATGGCCTGCGCTTCAGCGCTGTCGCTGGCGACCAAGCCTTCCAACAGTGCCTGCGCTGCCCGCATGAATACCAGGCTGCGCTCGTATTGCAATTGCCTGAGCCGGGATTGCTCGAGCACTGCGGCATAATACCTGTCCAGTACCTCGACCCTTGCCTGCAGCAACTCATTGTTGCTCTGCAAGGCCGCATAAGCTTCAGGATTGACAGCCGCCGCTTGAGCGTGCGCATTCTTGGCAGCGTCAGCCACTTTGGACATTTGCTCGTACATCGAGTCGATAATGCTTTTCTGGCGCTGCACGACAGTCCGCAGCTCCACCGCCTCCTGGAAATACTGCCTCACGTGGTCCCTGAGGGGCTCCAGTTTTTCGTTGGCGCATGCGGCGCCTGCGTCCCAGCCCTGCGCATACCCCTGATCGAAGCCCTCTTCAAGCCCCTCCTTGCGCCCCTGGCTGCGCCCGACATGCAGGTTGGAAATTGCATGATCGAGCGAGCCGGTGTATCCACCATCCAGGCCACCACCCGGTCTGCCCGCACCCCAGTTATGGTCCATCTCGCCATCTCCCTGGATCGGCGCGTCCTCGGAACATGCGCCGCTAGATTCTGGTCAATGCCTGACCCGATACTGTCGACCGGTTCAGCGCGTCGTCTTCACCTCGCCCCCAGCTGCTTGCTGAGCCTGGGCTTGAGGCAAGGCAAATTCGGCAAGACGATGCAGCGCAACCGCTACCCAATCGCCGCCGAAACGTTCGTCCTCCAGCACTGACTTCAGCGCCAGGATCGGCACGCAATGCCTTCCCTCACCTTGGACATAAAAAGCGGCCATCCATTCGGGCAGCAAATGCTTAATATCTTGGTGGGTTTCCACGCTGAACGCCAGCGCAAGGATACCAGGCAGCGACTTGACCTCGCGGCTGGGCAGCGCTTCGGCTAGCCAGAAGGCCACGTCGCCGAGCTGGCCCGCCTGGATAGGCAGCAGGGCCACAACCTTGTGCCCCTCCTGATCAACGACAATACCTGGCTCAATCTCGAGCGTTGGCGCGTCAAAGCTGATCGGTTCCCGACGAATGGGCAGCGACTTGAGGAAATGCTCCAGCAGCGTGTACAGCTCGAAAGCTACCGGAATGTCCTTCTGAATGGCGGGCGCACTTCTGGCCATCACGCCGACGAAGCCACCCCCTGCCTCAGCGAGCACATCGCCCCCGATGGCCTGCGCCACGAACGCCTCGAGTTCATCCAACGAATACATGGTCACACTCCCGCACAATGGCTTCGCCAAGTTGAACGCCAACTTGCTGCTCTATCGGCCATACCACCTGCTACAGCGCTCAGGGTTGGCGAGCGAGTGGGGTGCTTTGCCGGTACTGACCGAAAAACTCGAACTCAACCCGCCGATTAGCTGCGCGCCCAGCCGCAGTGGCGTTCGAGGCAATGTAACCGCCTTCCTGGCCTTCGGCGCTGATCTTGGCTGGGGCTACACCGCGCTGAACGAGGTACATTTTTGCCGCCTGCGCCCTGAGCAGGGCGACCCTGCGATTGGCTTCTACCGTACCCACACTGTCGGTAAAGCCAACGATCTTCACCTGCAGCGCGTCCTGGGCCGAGCGCACCAGAACATCGCCGTCCTCGGCACTCGGGCTGAAGCGCGCATGGCCAAAAGCAAAATTGAGCGTCATGTGGTTGATCGACGACTGCACCTGCTCCTGCCGCGCCCTGATTGCCAGAAGCTCCTGTCGGCTACCATTGGCGTCGGCCTCCGCCGCTGCCAGCCGAACCCGCAAGCTCTGGATCTCGCTGTTCAGGGCATTGATGGTCTGCTGCATTTGCGCGGTGTCCTGGCCTTGCGCAGAGGGTGCTGCATAGGGAAGCGGTGCAACAGGGCTTTCGACCAGCTCGAACCCTGCCAACGCCTTCGGCGCCAACGTGGCCGAGAGGCACGCGAACACCAGCGGCAGCCATCTATGAGGGGTGAAAACGAGGGTGCTCATACATCTCTCCAATATCGCAATACCACGGAAACGATGGCCGACCAGGCGTACCCCAACAGCAACACGAGGATGCCTACCAGCAAATAGGTGCGCAGCGGGTCCATGGCATCCTGGCCCAATGGCTGCAGCCCTGGAGCCAACGTGGCGGGGAACCAGGCGAACAGCAATGCCACCAATGGCGCCAACCACAGGCCACGGCGCAATCGACGTTGGTCCCCGTCCCGCGTCCACCACGCGAACCAGCCCAGGCTGAGCAGATAGGCAGGCAGCAACATGACGCTCAACAACAGTGCTGAAAAGGACAACGCGGCGATATAGAAGCGGGGTGACCCTTCGGCCATTTCACCCATCAGGGTTGCAGCCACAGCGATGGTGAAAGCAACCAGCGCTACCCACAGCGGCACCGACAACAGCCACAGTGCTGCGCGTCGATCCCCCGCGGCCCTGGGGTCCGGCCCCACCGCGAGTGGAGGTAATGCGTAGGACATGCGTGGAAACTCCTTGTAAAGGCCACCCGTGCGGCCAGGTCCAGATGAACCGCCGTTGCGTCACAGGCAACGTTTGACACCCTGTCACTTGTTAGAATGACTTGTTAGAAAAATGCACGTAATGATGGCAAGTATGAGTTTCACGCGTTTTCGCGTCAAGATTTGAATAGCCCTATGAACCCGCGCCGTCTTGACCGTGGGCCAGGCGTGGCGCACACTCGCGGCATTGGAAAAACATTTTTCTAACAACCTAAATTGATAGCACATTGTCATCCAGAAGGATCTGACCCATGAAAGCGCTGAAACTCGCCCTGCCTTTGCTGGTTTCATTGGCCTGCACGTCTGTACACGCAGCAGAACTAGACCCGACAGAAGCCAACGCCCGCCTCACCCAGGTCCTGACCTGCAAGCGTAATGTTACCCCCGAGCAGTTCGAGGCGTTGGTCAAGGCCGCCCACGGCAAGGCAATTGTGCAAGCCTCGGACCTGTCCGACGGCGAATATACCGTCCCGAATCCACTGGATGTGTTTGGCCGCGCTGTCACCCGCCTTGCCATGCACCCTGGCTCCAATGGTGAAGGCGACTTCAATACCTACTACGGGGTATTTACCGGCGAGAGCATCCAGGCGGTGGCCAAGCTGGCCGACGTCCCCCAGGACGAGTTCGGCCAGTACAAGAAAGAGGTCGGCAACCACGACCTATGGCTCTACGCAGATGGCAGCGACACCTCCATCAGTTGCTCGTATGACATGCGAACAGTCGTGAAAACAATCAAAAGCACTGCTCGCAAGGCTGCGGACGCCGTGCAACGAGCCACCCAGTAGCCCCGCTGCCCGCGCAGCGTCAGCTGGTCAGCCAGCCTACGCCTCAGGCCCGATCGAGGGCCTGTTCAGCCTGCGCAGTACTGCCCCGCCAGCTGATGGATGCGGGCAGCCACCTGCTCCTGCGCCGTAGCCTGCTCGCAAGCCCACAGCAGCATGGCTTCATCAGGAACACTGCCAACCCCGGCAGCCTTGTCCGCCAGGTACCACAGTGCACGCATGACGAACAGCGGGTCGGCGTTCAACCGTGCGTCCCCTGCCGACTGCAGGTAGGCAACCAGCGCCTGCAGCGCACCCACCAAGCCCTTTTCCTGGCTGAACTGGACCAAGGTACCCAATGCGCGCGGCTGCATGCTGGGATGGATCGTCAGCGGCGTACAGCGCTGGGAATCGAGCAAATCCCAAAATGTCACGCCGTCCTTGCATACCATGCCCACGCGACGGCCACCCGCCATGTCATCGACCTCGATGAAAGTGCCTGGCTGGTATTTGTGGATTTTCATTTTCTCGCCCTAACCGATTGAATGGCCGACCACCGCCGGCAACAGGTGCATTCTAAGCAAGCAGTGTGCAAAAAGCGTCATCGCACTGCCTACCATCGCGCCCATTGTGTAACAGCTTTCTCGCACTCAGGGCTCGGGGCTTTCCCAAGCCATGGTGTGCTGCTGCTCGAGCACAACAGGGCAGTCAACCACCGCACGTAACTGTGGCCTGCCATCCGCTCCGGCAATTGTGTATTCGGCCTTGAAACGACCTTCAGGCAGCTCGCGGATCCATTGCGCTGTTTGCTTGAGCCGCTCGTCGATGGTGACCGCCTGCAACTCGGGCACCACATTGCGCAAGTCGATGGCAATCAGAATTCCACGCGCGCCTGCAAATGCCGGTTCCTCATGTACCGCTTTCAGGCTGCCCACCGGGTTGCCATTGGTGTCATGGAGCTCGAACGGATCATCACAGCTCAATGTTCCCCGCCTGCGGATGACATCACCGGCGTCATCAACGATGCGGGCAACCTCATAGCCCAAGCCCAGCTCGACAAAGGCAGACGACCCTTCTGGGTCGACGCGCAACTCGGCATACCGGGCAGGCGCAATCAAGCCTGGTACAGGCACGTCCTTCAGGCCCAGGCGCTGGATGAATTCTACTTCGGGCCTGGACCCCGCCAGCAAAGACGAAAGTTCTGCCATTTGCTGGCGCGACTCGACGGCTGGATCGGCGTCGAAGTCGTCGGCGATCGACGCCAAGGCGCTTGCAGCACTGACCGGCGCCTTGTTCAGCAGGGTGGAAGGGTTGTCGACGTCGCGGTTCCAGCCAAAGAGATTTTGCCCCACATGCCGGCCGACCCGTTGGAGTACAGGGGCAGCCAGTGAGCGGTCATTCTCGAAAATGACTTTGCGAGCGTTTACAGCATGGTCGAATGGCTTTTTTTGCCAGGCGAGGAAGCTAGGCGCCCTTTCCCACCCGATGAAATTCAAGGTGCCGCTCTCTGCAGGGAACGGCCGGTTGTTGACCTGGGTGTAAGACCCATCCACTTCTCTCTTGAACGCCTCATTGCCTTTCAATAACCGAGAGTCGATCAATGCCCCCTGCACACGCTCGGGGTCTTTGATCAGCGCGTTATATTGCTCGATACGCTCAAGCTCGTTGGCCGGGAGTGCCCGCAGCCCCACCCCTGCAGACTTCAAGCGGTCATACATGAGTGCCAACGGCCCAGCTGCCAGCAGGTCGTCGCGATAACCACCGCCCACTTGCGAATGAGCCCCTGCGAACCTGATCTCTTCAATACGCGAGTTGTCGCCATTGCGCAGCGCGCTCGTCAAGGGGAACGTTGTGCGGTATTCATGCATGGCCACCAGGTGCGTGGTGGACTTGACGTTGTTACTGATTTCCAGATTTTTACTGACGTGGCTGTCGGTAACAGGAATACCGTAGGAAGCAACAGTGTCGAAAATGGCAAGTTTGTTGATTTCAGCCTGACCAGGCGGGATCAGGTATTCACCTGTGGCCCTTTGCTGGCTGTCGAGTCTGGGCACGCCACGGTCGATCACCTCGTTGGTGAAAGCACGGGCCTGCGCAGCGCCGCGACTAAAGCCAATTACATTCAATTCAATGTTCAGGTCAGGGTTCTTGTTGCAGAACGTGACGAAAGCAGCATAGGCCAGCTCGATACGGCTCTGGCTACCGCGACCTGTACCGCGCTCTATCAGCGCGATGGGCGTATTACCCTTCTGGCTGCCCACCCCATCCAGGTAGATTTTCTCTGACCGCCCGGCAGGTCCGTCAGGCCCGTATTTGAGGGGCACAGCGCCGGTGTTGAGAGAAAGGTTGGTACCGTGTGCGGTGTCGTACTCATAAAGTCTGGCGACATTAGTGTGGCTACCGACTGGCGTGTCCCTGTCCTTGTTGTTATCGGTGCCATCCATGTAAACACTGAAATAAACTGTCTTACTCATGTCATGTCCCTATGAACAAACTGCCGCCATCAGCCCTGATTCAATTTCAGGATATGCGCCTTTATGGCCTCACCGGCTGCTTGGACAAGGCTCAGGTGAAACGCCTTGCCTAAAGCCCGCAAGGGTGACCCGCGCAATGACTCGGCTGTCGCGTGGAATGTAATCACGCAGAGTTCCTCGGCCAGCACCTCTATGCTGCGATGGCGCATCCAGGGTTCGTCATACGGCTTTTGATGCCAGGTGGAAATCTGGTACTGGGCGTCCTCTCTTTCGAATGCCGCATACAGGTGCTGCGCCAGCGCGATACCGGTTTCTCGGATCAGGCCTGGGTCGACATCGCGGCTTTTCAGCAATGCCTCGAACGGAGCATTGGCGACAGACATCAAATCGCCAATGGTGTAGCCCGGCATCGGCGGAAACACACCAGGCGGCAACTCGCTGCCCGGGAGACTACCGTCGCTAGAGTTCTCTTCGTCACGCATAAAAAATCCTTCCGCGGAATGTGAAAAACGCTACCTGCCTGTGGGTGCTGGTACTTGGAAGGCCACCGACAGGCAACCCGCCTTGCTTCAGTTTGCGGATGCCTGCAACCGCTGCACAGCGGCATGATAAAGCAGGGTCAGGTCCTGCTTGGCATTCAACACTTCATTGTGAAAAACGGCAGAAACAAACGGCGCCACCTTGAAGAAATCCGGCAGCACTTGCGGAGCGCTGGCATGGATCGGAAAGACCGGATTGGCGGGTGCAGCCAACTGGAACTCATAACCGAACCCACCCAAACCAGCGCGCTCGGACAACGCCTGCGCAATACACAGGACCGCCAGCAACCCGATTTCCGCCACGTCGTCGGCATACAGCTCACCACCATCGTAGATAAACTGCTCACCGCGCACGATAGCCTGGTCGGCCAGGCCGGTCAGCAGCCGTCGAAGCTGCTCTTCCAGTTGATTGTCATCCATGCCAAGCCTCCGCCAAGCGATCCGAGTCAGGTATCAGGGTGCGCACACGATTGCGCGTCAACGTCCAAGACAATCTGGGGCAAGGGAAATTCCGCAAAGATGGCAAATTGCCATGCAACCGTCAGCCACCCATCGCCCAAATACCCGCGTTGCAACATCGCTGCCGCTCATCGGCTTTCTTCATCACCTTCTTTGCCGCCCAACGATTCAGACCCCGCCGGTTGTGTGGCCTCATTGAAGCCTTGACCCTGCAGGCCTGCACTTTGCGCGTGCGCGCCCGCTGGGACGGCCTGCTCCTGGTGGGTGTCGCTTCCAGCAGGGGCTGAGCCACCGCTCAGAGAATCCTTGTAGGCCTGAATGCGCGCATCTGCCCCTTCATGATACGCCGCCTTGCCCTCGGCACCCGCCGTGGTGAAGGCTTCCTTGTAGTCGGCACCGGCGGCACGTGCTGTCGAAGCCAGGCCGGCGCCTGCGGTCAACACCCCGGTAGCCACGCCTTCACGCATCCGCCCTGCCAGCGAGGCCGAGCCGGCCTCGCGGAATGAGCTCACGCCTGCACGCCCAGCGGACAATGCAACATTGCCAGCCCTGCGCAGGGTCCTGCCGGTGGCGGCGGTGCTACCCGCCACTGCCCGCCCCAGCGCCACGCCAGCCGCCTCGCTGCGTTTTTCGCCCAAGGTGCGGTTGCCTGCCGATGCGGCCTGGGCCCTTGCACCCGAGTCACCAGAGGCCGGGCCTCCAACACCTTGGCCATTGGCGTTGACGAGCGCCGGCTTGCCAGCAGAGCCACTTCGCGACCCACCCCCGCCTGGGCCGCCACCTGGCCGACCGCCACCTGGGCCGCCGCCGGGCGACGAACCATCTGGGGGTGGCAGCTTGCCTTGGCTATGACCAAGGCGCATGCCCGAGCCACTACCGCCGATACTCCCCCCTGCGGCAGCGATGCCGCCGCGCATCTGGCCAGTGGCGTTGGTTTCGCCCAGGTCACCGATACCCGCGCCAATCCAGCGCAAGACCTGGTCTGGCAAGGTCTGGGGCAGGCCAAAGATCATGTACAGCACCGGCAGCAAGGTCAGCCCGAACACCATGAACCACCAGCCAAACGTCAGAAACTCTGCAATGACACTCACACCCCCCGTCGACGTTACGACGGCGCCTCGCATGGCGAAGAAGCCCTTGGCTATGTAATCGATCACCGGGTCAGACACCAGCACGGCCGCGAACAAACCCAGAACCGCAAGTGCAGGGCGTGCGAACAGCGAAAGCAGCAGCAGGTAACCTTGCGTTTGCGACCCCACGAATGTCCTGTCGGGCGTCATATGCATCACAGCCCATAGCGGTGCAGCAATGATCGACTGCAAGACGGCGAGCACCCAACCGACAAATACGATCATGAACAGCGTGTAGGGCAGGCTCGGCAGAAACACACCGAAGTAGAAGGCCAAAGGCTCGATATAACTGGCCATCAATGCGAGCTGCTTGACCGGCACCTCAATCACCCAGTCCCAAAGCGGGGTGACGATCTTGTCCGCCTCCAGGCCGTTACCCAGTACCTTGGCTGCCGATACAGTACCTGCAAGCAATCGCACAGCCGTGGTGGTGGTCTTTATCGCGACGTCGGCAAGCAGGATGCCGGCGCGGGCAACGCTCAGGTAGTCGCCCACACACTTCATGCGGTTGAGCGAGCCGCCCATCTGCCCTGCGGTACCGCAGAGCGGGGTCTGCCCGTTACTCCCGGCGCCTGTCGCAATCTCGACGACATTGAGCATCATGCCGTTGACGAACGACGACATCTTGCTGTCCATGTCTGCTCGCAACGAGCCCACGTTGATATCGGTCTTGGGGTCCTTGGGTATGAGGCTGGCGAAGTCTTCCGGCTTGGTGGTCTTGGCCTGGGTGTAGGTCTCCTTTTCTTCAGACTTTTTGTTGATTGCCTCGGTAACGGTGGTCACGCTGTTGCTCAGCAGCTGATAACGCGCATCTACAGGCAGACCGACCAACGACGGTGCGCCTACCGAGCCCACCGGCTCTGCCAACACGCCTGCGATCTGGCCACGCACCATGCCCACGCGCTGGAACCACCCCCCAGCGGCTGCCCAGCCATCCTCCGTGAGGGTTTTCAGGAAGTCTTTCAGCCCACTGTCCACGTCACCCTGCTCGTTGGTGACCTCACTGACGAGAGCAGTGGCAACACGCAGCTCCCATTTTTTCACGATCTGGTTGAAACGGTCAGAGTCGACATTGCCCCAACCTGAGTCATTGATACTCACCGGCCACGACTCGATCCAGCTGTCGAGCTCGGCCATCAGGTAACCAGCAGCTTCGATTTTCTGCCCCTGCACCTGGTGACGTACCTTCTCGAGGGCCTGGGCAGTGGCATCGGTTTTGCTCTGGGCCACGTATGTGGACAGCTTCACCGTGCCGCAGAAAGGCTGCCCACCGGCAAGGTTGGTCACCAAATTGCGGTCTTTGAGCAGGAAGGTGGACTCGAGCCGGCCATCTACATCGACTTGCTTGTCAGCAGCCTGCTTGCCGACCCCTTCGCTCTTGGGCATCACTTGCGGCACCTGCCCTGGGGCAGCTCCCGCATAGATGGCATTCGCAGCCTTGGCACAGTAGGAAACGGCAATGTACTGCCGTGCAAAATCACGCAGCCCGTAGAAGTTACCCGCCTGGTTCACGCCCTGAACCACACCGTCTGCCGACAGTACTCCAATGGCCATGCCCGCCTTGTAGGTGCCGTTGGCAAAACCAATGCCCCACAAGGAGAACATCAGCACGATCAACTGAATGAACGAGAAGCCGCTGGCAGTCGGCAGTAACACCGCACCACCCGCCACGATCCGCACCGGCGTCCACAAGGACGACCAGCTCTTGCCCATGGCCTCGCCGTCATTTGCTGTATTGGTGACCCCCATCACTGCCACGTACGAGACGATCAGCGAGCCGATGATCAGGATGCCGCTGTTGAAGAAGCCGAACATGGTGGCAAGGATGTTCGCGCTCGCTTCCACAGTGTTGGGGTCGGTGCCTTTGACCAGCGAGTCGATGACCGGCCCGAAGATTCTGCCAAGCATTACGACGGACTGGTCAGTGCAAGCGGTTGGGTCGCTGCATGGAGAAAACGGCATCTGAGCCATTTGTGATACCTACCTGAATCGAGTTGCGGACGGTTGATCTGAATCGTTCGCGACGAATTCCCCTTGGAATGCTCCGTCGTCCTTGAGGCGAGCTGCCTGACAGCTCGGCCAGCGTTGCCTGCACAGCCCTACTTTCGTGGCAAAACCATGGAGCCACCAGCGTGGTGACCTGTATACCTATCGAAAGCGAGGCAATCTTAAACCAAAAACCACTCCTTTATCAAAATTTTGTTATGTAAGAAAACTAACAAAAACCTAAAGTAGGTTGCTCAGCAGATGAAGAAATGGATGGCTACAGGCAAAAACTGAAAGTGTAAGACCGTGTAAAAACCAGCGTTTTATGCCTAGATCACCGGTGTTATTAAGGGCGAAGCGTGATAATCTTCACATTTTAGCGATCAAAGTGGCTGCCTGAGACCGTCCTTCCTCCGATACCTTTTTTCGATGGGTGATTCTGCCGGTTTTCGGGCGTCAAATACGTGTCAAATGGGATTTTCTGGCGGGTTTTCAGCCAGTTTCAGCTGTTGAACGCAATGGTCAAGCCCCACCACAGGAACCATGGCGGCAGCCCGGTTGTGTTGGGCGTTTTCGCTTGGCAGGCCCAGCAAATACGGGGGCACTCCTGGCTGCCGCACACTTACCTCGACAGACGCGTGAGGCATACTTCAAGGGGCCAGAAAAAACGATTTATCCATGCACCTACAAGAAATATGAAGGTAAAAATGCTAAGGTCATTCAAGCCTGTGAAGCCCTAGGATTTACAAGGGTTTATCCACAGCAGGTCAGTGGAAATGCTATCGAGATCCGCATCAGTTGGGGCGAGGCCCGCACGGCTCACCGCACAGCCACGCAGGTGCCGCGCAATACCGACTGATTCGAGCACGCTCAAGCCCTGGGACAAAACGACGGACATAGATGCAGCTATCAATACGCGATGCCAGCCGATTCGTGATCGGGGCCGGGTCTATGCGAGACAGAGCCATTGCGGCTTCTGGCAACCCGGCAATCAGCTTGGAAAACGTAGCGCAAGCCGCGCTACGTGAAGGCCCTGACGGCCAAAAAATTCGCCAGACAATCGACACCCTGGGCGAACGGGAGTCGGCATGGCTGCGCAACACCCCGCCCCATACCCTGAGTTCCGACCGAGTCATGAAAAGCCGTTCAGCCGAGGCCACTGCATTGCGAGCCATCCATCGCGCAATAATCAGCAGCGTGGCTTTCGAAGCAGCAGCCACAGGCGCCAAGCCTGAGGCGGAAGACAGCCTGCGCCAATCGCTGACCAGCGCCCTCGAAGCAATCGACCAGGCCCCAGGCTCCCGAGCGGACCGGGAGGGGTTACTGGCCAACATGCGCGATCAACTGCTTGCCGTAGCCTCGGACGGCAATCACATGAAGCAACTGCTGCACCACAGCGAACAAGCCTACCTTGCCGCAGAACTCGAGAAGACATTCGCCCGTTACACCAACCCCTCGCTGTCGCGCAGCGAAGACCTTGACGGGCACAACCCCTAAGGACGCCAGCATGCCCAACGCGCAGGAATTCCAGAGCTTCACCGCCTCCGTTTTCCCGTCACAAACGGCGGAAATCGTCATTGCCAAGCAGCCCGTACTGACCGATTACGGCCAACAGCTACGTAGCGCCGTCAACCAGCTGCCGCCAGAAGTTTCCAGAGCGCTGCTTGGCGAATATGGCATGGCCTCGCCGGCGCTTGTCAGCGGGATCGAAGAGGCAATTGTGCAGCGGGAATTTGCTAACGACCATGCAGCGCGGCAGGCAAACCTGAATCAGAATTGGCTGAACGCCGCAGAGCTGCACACCTCCGGCATCGACGAGACCACGGCCGCGGCAGACGATACCTGGAATGCGGCGCCGTGAGCGCCGCAGATCCCTACACCTTCAGCAATGCAGGCCAGCGCGCAGCGGCCTACTGCGAAACGGTTTTATAGGTATGCATACCATCACGGCACGACATCGATGCAACCTTGAACCGTACCTCATATTGCAGATACTCACTCGGTGAGATCGTTGCCGGGCGTCGCCCCTTGTCCCTTGTCGAGTCGTAGGCAAGCACGGCATCACAGGTCGTCCATTGACCCAACCGGGTATTGAGCCGGTTCGCTTCCGAACGCATCTTCGCCGCAAAACCGGCATCTTCCATCACAACCGGAACTCGGGTAGGGACGGTCACCAGCGCCACACGGCGCCCACTTCCCTCACCCATGAAGCCTGGCACCATGGTGATGTTGCCATTTTTGTCGATCCGTGGAATCGAGGTGAAGCGCGCAGCGAATTGCTGCGTATTCGCCAACTGACCAAGGGTCTGCCTTTTCAGTTGCGCCCAGTAAGCATCTGGCGGGTTGTGTGGATCGTAGCTAGGCGCGGCCCGGTCATAAGGGTTACCTGCGAGCTTCAGCTCCGTTTGACGCTGGAAATACTTGTCGCGACATACCTCATTGGTATTTTTATCCAGGTCTTGCCCGGTCTTGGCACTGTAGAGCAAGGCGCTCGCACAGGCGAAGTCATAGCGACCGTTGAAATACAGGTACAGCCCGCTCCCGGCCAGGCTTTTGGTCGGTATCAGGTCCAGCGTGCCGCTGCCTGCACCACCGGCCATACCATTGACGAGGCTACTGGGCATCATCGAAGTCAGCGAGCTGACCGCTTCGTCCGAGAAACGAACCTTGGTAGTCCCATCGGGCATTTGCTCGGTAGTGACACAGCCTGCCATTGCCACGGCAGCGAGCACGGGCAGCATGCGTTTACACTTGGTCATGCACGTATCCTTACTTTGGAAAGTCTGCTTGAGCACTTCAGAAGAAGCGCCCCATATCTTGCTGCTGAACCTTGGCCTGCCGGGTTTCGCGCAACTGACGCACCACGTCGCCCTGGCGCATCTCGACAGGCTCGCCACACAGCTCACCCACTTCGACCACATAGCCATCCCGCACTGCCACCTGCACGCACTGCACGAAACGCGCAGCAGCCATGCGCGCACGCTTGCCGGCATCGTCGACGAAAATGCCGAGCGCCAAGGCCGGCATGCGGGAATCCATGAAGTTCACGCCATTGACCGACAAATACAATCGGTCGGATACATAGGCCGCCTCGAAGGGCATGTTCGAAACCCAGGCGGCCTCGAACGGCTGGACCCCCAGGTACAGGGTTTCGCCCTCCAGGGCGAAACTGAAACGCCCACTTTGCATGGGCGACAGCAGCATTACGCGGTCATGTTCGGGATGGCGCAACACTTCGTCCCGCTTGAAGTTCGCCGTCCAGCGCAGAAAATTGGCATACCCCACCAGCTGCCTGGCGGCTCGCGCGACACGGGCTCGCTCTTGTGCACTTATTGCCGGCCCAACGTCCCTATGGCCTTGCTCCATGTGAATCAGTCCTCGTGCTTTTTGCGTTTTTCCAGCATGCCGAAGAAGTCGTCCAGAATTTTGTTCAGCATCTTCTGCGGCGTGTGGCCAAAGTTCTTGGCGTGTTCCGACACGCGCTCATGGTTGTCATTGCGCAGCGTGTAGGAGTTGGACGGGTCTTTCTTCCGGTTGCGGAACGATATCAGCCCGGAACGGCGCGCCATCGACATCATGCGCTCGTAGTCGGTGTGCGAGATGTTGAACTTCTTGCGGATATCGACCTTGGTCAGCCGCTCGTCTGCCTTCATCAACCGCACCGACTCCACCATCAGGTTATGCAACTGGTTGAGCCGCACCAGGTGGTTGAAACCACTGTCGATCTGCCCCCGTTCCACCGCCCCACGATCGGTGTCCGGACGCGCCAGGCCGCTGGAGAGGTTTTTCAATACAACCTCATCGGACAAGTCGAGAGGGTTACGGTTCTTCTTGGTTTCCTTGAAGTCAGGTGACTCGCCGCTCAGGTAATACACCGAGCCTTGCTTGGCGATCTCCACCTCAAGGAAGGAACAGGCAACCATGAAGATGTCTTCAGTGCACAACTTGCGCGATACACCCTGCTGAACCGCCTCACGGCTCAGGGGCTCATCGGCGGCACGCATGGCAGCCTGGGTATGCTTGGCCCGCTGGATATCCTGGACCATGTTGAAATACGACTTCAGCGGCAGCACCTTGTCAGACAGGTTGACCAACGGGTGCAACTCCTTGACGGTATCGGCCAATACGTCTGGCGAAGGGACCAGCAGCGACCTCAGGCCTTGGGCTAGGGACAACAACTTGGCCCCGTCTTTAACTTCATTCGCTGGTCGCATATACGTACCTAAGATGTCCGATCCAAAATAGTCTTAAAGTGCCGGCAGAGGCATGAACACCCCGCTCAGGCAGAACAGCAGCGCCAGGCTTCGTGGGCCCGACCCGCTCTTATTCTCCAATCCTGGAAAAGATCCTCCTTCGGCACCGCAGTGCAGCAGCCGGGTGACGCGGGGAAGCTCCCCGACATTCTACCCGCCTGCAAACAAGCGAACGGCTTACTCCATCCCTGAAGCAGCTGACAATGGCAATCATTGCGGCGCAAGGCACCCAATGTCACCGCCCTGACCTGGGTCCAGCCCCATGGATTGGAGGGTCTGCTTGGTCAACTCTACCTGCGCCTTGATCGACTCCGGATCGTTCGCCATCTGCTGCGCGACAGCATTTTCAATCGGCGACTGGGAGGAAGCAAGATGAGACATTGTCGCCATGACTGCAACGACCGCCAGAGGCGGTACCAACCAAGCCATTGCAGTCTTGCGCCGGCGCGACCTGGCCTGGCGCTCGGCCTCACCAGCGGCCTGCTCGCGCAGCGCCTTTCGCGAAGGCTGCGCCGCGGCCACCTGGTACTGCGCAGCAGCCAAGGGAACAGGGCGGGCGACCTCAGCAGCCACACCCGCTGCACGCGCTTCCTCACGCTGGTAGTAGTCGCTCAAGGCCTCGTTGAGACACTCGGAAACCGCCTGACGCACCTTGTAGGCCACCAGCGCCGGCTCGACATGAGTGAGCGCGCCCTTGCGGTCTGCCTCGGCATGCAACACCAGTCGCAGGGCCGCCAGCTCATGCATCGCCTGTACCCCGGCATCACCCTCGATCATCAGGCTGACGTTCCCCTCGAGCACCCGCTGATGGTCAATGTCTTGTGCTGCGTCGAAGCCGGCTACAACCAAAGACAGCTGCCGAAACGCCTTGGGGATACGCACAGTGCGTGTTGCACGGCAAGCGTCGTGAGGGCTTTGGCTGTCAAACACCACCAAAAGGTGCTCGCCCGAACCGAATATGCGGATACCAGGGTCGAACTCGAAACTTGGCGCTTTGGCTTTCATGTACTTTGCTCCTTAAAGTTTTCCAAAGATGTCTTCAAGCACGACCGCTTGCGAAAGGCCGGTCATCATCCTTGGCTTCCCTGTACGGTGATCGATGAAGAATGCCGCCGGTACGCCCGCCTGCTCCTTGCCGTTGTGCTCGAAGGCAGCGAACAGGAACGCCAGGTTGGTGCTCAGTTGCTCGACGGTTTCCGGTGAAGGCTCCGATCGCACCTGCTCATGCTGCCCCAGCACCCGCGCCAGCACCTTGGGGTCCTTGGCCTGCAGCAACGTGGCAGCCAGCGGAACGCCATCCGCCGGGTTACCCAACGCCGCAGATGGAATCCATTTGATCGAATGGCCCTTGGCCGCGTATGCCCTTGTCAGGTTGTATGCCTGGCGGCAGTAAGGGCAGCGTGGGTCGATGATGATGTAGACGGTATCGCCGATACCACCCTCGCCTTCCTTGATCCCTGCCAGAGCGTCCACCGTTTTCATCGACTCCGGGATCGCGCCTTTGAAACTGCCGTCCATGGCGGCGGCTTCGCGCACATCAGGCTTTTCGACCGGGGACATCTGCGGCGCTACACTTGGCGCAGCTGCTGCAGCTGCGGGGGGCAGCGCTGCAGCGGCCTGGGCCGCGCCGGGCAGGAAGGCGTCGGAAATATTACTGCCCGTTTCCGCATTCCAGGCCACCCCGGTAAACAGCACTGCAGAATCAGGGGTACTGAACAACACGACCTGATGGCCATTCTTTTCCACGGTCCAGGCGGTGAGCCCGCCTAGGCCGACTGGCCGAGCGCTGACAATCCGCCCATAGCGCGATACCCGCTGTGCGGTCAGGTCATCGAGTTCTTGCTGGGCAGGGTTTACCTGTGTGGTGCCTTGCGCGGTGATGAAGGCAGACAAGTCCGCCGGTTGGGCTGGCGCGGCGTGGGCGACAGAAACCCCCGCCGCAAGTGCCGCCAGCATAGCGACAGGTCTTGCGATCACACCTTTCATGACTCAATGTCCCTATTAATAATCCAATACGACTGCATTCTAACAAAAAAGCAAAAAAACACACCAAAAAAACGAAAAAAGGCCATCTATAAAGATGGCCTTTGGCTGCTATCCAAGCTTCTAGGGCAACACTTCAGACCGCATGTTGCGCAATGGCGGCGGCCTGCGCAGTGGCATACCTATCGTGCTGCATTTGCTCGTAGCGCTTCTTGTCCGCCTCGGAGTACTTGTAACTGGCCATGGCCAGTTCAAGACCGTTGACCGCCTTGTCAAGCTGCGGCTCTGCCAGCGATATACCTGCTTTGCACTCATACAGGAAATGCGAAAGGATCCCCGGGGCTTCCGGAAAACCAGCCTGGCGCCCTATCGTCTGCAGCGCATACCACATGTCTCGGTCATAGAACCGCAGCCAGCGCATTTCTGCCGGTGGCAGCACCCCCAGGCGGCGCGCCTGGAAGAACATGGCAAAGACGATAGTGCGGACAAAGGCATGCGCATGCAGGATTGCGCTGGCGTTCGGGTGCTTGATGTACTTCTGGATGATCGCCCGGGGCACCTCTAGCGGTATGTCGGGCTTCAGCCAAGCGTATGGGTCAGCACCTTGTGCCGTTTTACCGGTAGGTGCCTGGAACTGGTCCCAGCACCAGGCAACCATGTACTCACTGTCGGCCATCGCCGCCTTGAAGGCAGCGTCATCCAGCGCCGTATCGGTGGCGACTACCCGCGGCAAGGCGATGGCTACCAGCAGGGTTTCAGCGGGTGTGAGGTTGCTGACCCGGGTCCAGTGCTGGCCTAACTGCCGACGCATCACCTCTGTGGCTTTCTCGCGATCCAGGGTTGGCGCCCAGCTGCGATCAGCCTGCTCTTGCCAACCACTGATCAGCAAGTGCTGGTAGGCAAACTGCCGTGATGTCTGCGACATGCCGAACATCGGATGGTCCAGCGGCTGGGCGATCAGGTCGAGCTCGGCGAACATGCGCAGGTGCGGGTACTGCACTTTGTTCTCTTGCACGAAGCTTTGAATCGTGTGCGTCTTGGTGAACTTGAGCTTGGGGTGTGTCCGGTTGACTTGCAGGAACATGCGCACCGCCAGGAACACCAACAGCAGCAGGAAGAACCCGTTCATGAACAATGACGACGTGGTGATTTCCCCCCACGCCACGCTTGAGAAATCTCGCTGGCAGGCGCCGATGATGCCCTCCGGCGCGCACATGCGCTCAACCCAATGGTTGATCGAGGCGATACCCGGCAGTGCCGCGAAGTCACCCAATACACTCGGCACCCACAGTTCTACATAGCGGATGTAGGTATACACCTTGGCAATCTTGTCATGGGCGAAATACCAGGCGCCCCACCCCCCCAGGTAAAGTACCGCCATGATCCCCAGTAATATGGCGGGGTCATCCCAGGTAAAGCTTTTCTGCCCACCTCCCTGTTGTTTCATGCAACGCCTCCTCTGGCTGCCACGACGATCTGGCCGGTCGTGGCTTCGCTGCCCGCTACCTGGTCAGCTCTTTGAGCAGGTTGTGCGTGGTACGCACACGACCCACCATGAACACCCCGACCCGACGGAAAACCGCCCGCACGGTCATTTTTTTCACCACCTCGATATAAACCAGGCCGATGGTCATGCACAGCGCCAATGGCAGCAGGAACTTCCAAAACGCCGGCACCAGCAGCAACATCAACCATGGCAAGGCAGCGCTGGCGTTGATCACGAAAAAACGTGCAGGTGGAGCGCATCTGCTCCAGTGATACCGTCCTGTTGCCATAACCTCTCCGTAAACTCTCTGCAGTCAGCATTAGCGTGTAGCCAGCAGCTCAGCCGTGGCGCAAATCGCGGGCCGTCGCCTCGCTGATCAGCCCCTCGGCCAGCAGCCGGTCCGCCTCGGCAGCAAAGGTGTGCCCCTCTTCACGCACAAATTCTGCAACCCGCTGGGTTACCCGGCCCATATCGGTCAGGTCCATCAAGTTGTCGCGGACCTGCTCGGTAAACCTCAGCCACGAACGCGCAGCGGTGCGCTTGCCATCAAGCGTGGGCACCAACTTCTGCGCCATCATGAAACGGCTGGTGTCGACCAGGTCGTAGATAGCGGTGGCCCGCTCCTGCTCGGGAAAGCGGGAAATCATTCGACGCATGATTGCCGCAACATCCTTGGCGTGCACCGTACCGAAGACGGGGTGCCCCGTCAGCGATAGCTCGACCGCTGCGCGAATGGTTTCCTGGTCACGCAATTCGCCGATCACGCACAGGCCGGGCGCACGTCGCATGGCTTCACGGTTGGCCCGGTAAAAATCCTTGAAATGGGTGGGGATCTGCGACTGCACGAAGATCGAATGCTTGCTCTGCACCTTGTCGTAGGTGAACTCGATCGGTTCTTCATGGCTGATCAGGTTACCCTTGATCGGCGTGTCGTTTTCCAGAATGAAGCGGTTGATGGCGGCAAAAGTGGTGGTCTTGCCGTGACCGGTGGCCCCGGCCACGTAGACGATGCCATCACGGGGTGTGGCCATCCTGACGATTTCCTCGCTCAGGCCCACCTCCTGGATACGTGGCGGGTCATCGGGGATGGCCCGAATGACTATCTGGCACGAAGTATCACCATGACACGCGATAGGCGAAGCGTTGACCCGATAGGCATAGCGCAGCCGCGCACCCCGGGCATCCTTGCGCTCCGGGTCGAACAGTTCGTAGCGCTCGTTGACCGCAGTACCAGACACGATATCGGTGGTGGCGGTATCCCGGTTGGCCGCCATCTTCAGCAACTCGTTGACCTCCCCGACGTCCAGCGCACGTCGGGTGACCGCATACAATCGCCCGTACTTCTTCACCACTACCGGCAATGCCGGCTGGATGAAGATGTCGCTCACACCATGGGCCAGGGTTTCCAGCATCATTGCCTTGAACTGGTCGGCCCGGTCAAAACGGAACGGGTCTTCGTAGCTGGTCAGGCGCTCCAGGCGCTCGACCAACGCGCCCGGCTCCAGCATCATCAGGTCATCACGCACGGCTTGGGTCATTGCCGCCCGCCTTCAGCGCCCGCTGCCGGGCCCCGCACCTGGCTGCCCGCCGATACGGTGGGCGCATTGGCAGCTGCAGGCTGGCGCACAGCAGCGGGCGATGGTGCCGGGCTGCCTGTGTGGTTTACCGCCGCGCGGGGTAACGGGTGGGCAATGGTGGAGGTCGCGATCGAACTACGCCATACGTTCATGTTGTCGTTGAACTCTGGCAGCGCGGTGATACGCAACAAGGTTTCATCTACCGCCATCGACCGCCCTTCACGGGTCACCGGGATCGCCGCCCCGGAGATTATCGGCATAGTGACCTGGCCATGCCGGGCAAACTCGCTGAAACGGCGCATCCCTTCGATATCGCGGTTCATACGGTCGAAGCCGTAGGTCAGCATCAGGTTGGCCTGCTCGACACCTTGGTGCCAGCCCTCGCGCACAGCCAGCTTCCACACTCGCTCCTCCTCGTCCGAACGCGGCACCAAGGCCGATACCAGCGAGGTACGGTCGAAGCTGGGCAGCGGGAAGCTCAAGTATTCGCGCCAGCTGGGCGGCACCGACGAAAAGCGTGCCTGGGACTCGATCTTGTAGGCTGCCCCCGACAGGCGCAGGGTGTAGTCGCCATTCTGGTTGTAGAGGTTGCGTGCCTCGGTAATGACCGGCGGCACAACCCGGTCCTGAATCATCAGGCTGCTGAAGTCGTATACCGTATCGAACTCGCGCTCGCGCAGCTTGAGTGCCTTGTTGATATTGGTCAGCTGCCACGCCAGGCCAGCTTTCACCCCGACCTGCAGTGCCGCATCGAGAATGGCCTCACCGCGCGCAGCCGATGCCTGGTTCTTCTCGTCACGCATCGCCTCCACCGCCGACCGCGCATCAGCCGAGTCGCCCTGCTGTTGCACATAGGCAGGCTTGTCATAGAGGCGCTCGGCATCTTCGAGGGTCATCGGAGGCATGTCCATCGCCATGCTCAGCCCCTCCCCAACGCCAGTGGCACTGGCTTGTAGATCAGGCGCAGCGTATTGGTGCTCTTGTCCAGCACCACGTCGGCGCCGGTGTCGATCTGTGCCCCCACGTCCTTGAGCACGTTGATCGGCGTGGCTTTGCGCACCCATACATTGATGGGTTTGAGGTCCACGCGCTTGCCGCTTTCGACATAGGCATAGCCATAGCGGCTGGCGAATGTCTGCAGCAGCTCCTGGGGCTTGCCGATGAAATCGATATCAACCTGGTCAGTGTCGACTGCAGCCTGCCGCGAAGCCACTCGCACGCGGTCGGCGTTCAGCCGCGAAACGTAAGCATGCTGAGAGTTGACCGCGACCGACACCTTGTCTGCGATGATCCGGCTGGCGAATGCCTCGGTGTCCTCGGTAGTAGGCTTGGCAGAACTTGCGCAACCACCCAGCGCCACCATCGCCAGCAGTACACCGCCAGCTTTGAAGGCGCGTGCACCGATGAGTATTCCTTTCATGTAAAAACTCCTGAAGTTGTCTTGTTCATCGACCGGGGGCAACGGGTGCCCGGATGCATCGGCACCCTGTGGCGGCCGACCTTACTGGTAGCTCACCACCAGACGTGCGTTGCGCTGTCGTTCCAGGTACTTGCCCCATTTGACCGCCAGCGGGATCAGGTCCTTCTTGTAGATGTCGTTGAATTTGCGGGTTCGCGAGTGATAGTTGGCAGCTCGCGTCCAGAAGTCCTGGCCGTTGTTCTCGTCGAGCTTCTGGCGCAATAGCCAGGCCGCCAGTTCGGCGTTGTAACAACCGCGCCAGGCAACATCAGACTTGGTGATCGCCGGGTACGAAGCGAACACGCCTTTCGGGCCCCAGTGGGTGGTATTGATCTGGAAGTGGCCGAGGTCGAAGGTGCCGTTGCGGTTCGACACGCTCTGGCCGTTCTTGCCGCTTTCCTTGCTCGAGATGGCCAGCAGCACGTTGGCCGGCACACCCTGGCGCTGGGCCGCCTGGACGACACAGGCGATATCGGCCGGGCGCACGGCGTAAAAGTCATCTGCCCCTGCCTGCACAGTGCCGCACACAAGCAGAGCAAACAGCCACCGGTATCGATTATGCGCCATGGTCAGATGATCCATTTCTGGTGCTGAAACCAGAACCAGAAAGCGCCCTCGACAAACAGCTGGCCGCTCGACACCTGCCAACTGCGGTAGGACTTCTTCATACCGAAGATCCACAGCGCGAAGCCGATCGACAACCAGTTGAGGGCAATCAGAATGCCCGCACCGCTGGCCAGCATGTAGATGAACCCGGCAGCGGCAATGACGCTGGCAATGAAAAACGCCCTGGAGTGCAACTGATGGCTCCGGGCAATGCGGTCGATCTCGTCGCGCTCGATGCTGGTCAGCTGCGCCTTAACGCGCTCGTTGCGGTAGCGGGCAGCATGCGCCTTGACCTGCTTGACATCATCCTCTTCGAGCAAAGCGAAGTCGCAGTTGTTGCAGCCCCAACGGTGCAGCACGCGCATCTTGCCTTTGGGTACCTGCTCGAACGCTTGCGGGTCATCCTCCGCCTTTAGCAGCACGCCCCGCTCGCACTCCGGGCAAGCAGGGCTGAAGCTGGAACGCCAGAGTGCCTTGATGTGCTGGTTGCCCATGCGCAGTTGGTTCACCCCCAGCGCCGCCATGGGCATGGTGACAAACGCGAACTTCGCGGCCTTCTTCCCTGAACTGAACAACCCCATCGCCTCACCCTAGCATGCAAACATTCTGATTTCTGATTATCTGTGAGATATCTATCGTCGTCAATTTATGACAAACAATAATGCCCACTCCGGCCGCTGATCACGTTGCCTGCAACTAGTCCTGGGGTCGCTCCTTCATCAGCACGCGGCACTGTTCCTGCAGCTCATCAAGCCGCTCCCGCATCCCTGCCACGCTTTGGGCTGCAGGTTCGGGCGCTACGTTGTAAGCGGTTTGCCGGGCAATCTCTGCACAAGCCTGCTCGATACGTTCTTGCGCCGCCCATTTATCCGAAAGCGAGGCAAAGCCCCCGCCGCTTGCCATCAGCTGCATGTCGAGCATCTGCTGCGGCAAGGCAATGGCCAGTTCGCGCGCCCATTCATCGTCTAGCGCCTGCTCGTCAACTACCGCTACCGCTGGCGCCACCGGGGGCACTGCCAGCTGGTCCGCGACCGCCAGGATGCAGGCCTGGATGGCTTCCGGGCCCAGGGGGTCAAGCTGCGGGGCTGGGCCCGTAGCCGCAGGCAACTGCTCGGGGGCCTTGGGCTGAGGTGGCTCTATCAGTGGGGCGCTGGGTGCCGACTGTTTGAGGTCACCGGACAAATACGCGCCAAGCACGCCGAACGAAGTCTCCTGGCGGCCGAGCAAGGGCCGGTCCGGGTCGGCATAGTTGTGCTCGAAAACACTGTGCATGCGGGCGAAGGTAGGGTCACCTTTGACGACAGCGCGTACTCTGCTGGCGAAGGAACCATCCTTCAGACTGTCGACGAATGCCTGGCGCGACTGCCGGTTCTGCGGCAGGTCCGACGGTTCGGGCGGCTCGACCGGGATGAAATCGTTGATGCGCATTTCCTTGGGTGCCGGCCCGGCCGTGTAGAAGCCCAGGCCGCGGATAAGCGCCACGCCACCCGTCTTGCCATTCTGCGCTTTCTTGCCAATCAGGAAGGTGAACTCGCCGTTCTCCTGCATGGCCACGTCATCGTAGTTCAAGCGGCTGCGTTGCTCGATGGCGATATTGTCCGATTGCCGCAACTTTTCATTGCCTGCTGTGCGTTCGAAACTGCCCAGCATGGCCTGCGCGGATTCCGCTGCGGCGCCCTGCACGCGCCGCCAGGTTTCCGACTCAGTGCCCGAGGTCAGGCGGCCGACAGCGCGAATGTTGGTGTTCTCCCAGGTGGCGTCCGCCTCTTCGGCACTGGACTTCTTCAACGAGGAGAAATCCTGTGCAGCAAAGGTCACACTGAAGCCAAGGCTGCGCGCCTGGGCCGGGGCAACGGCGAACCCGACTACAGCGTAATAGCCGTATTCGTCCAGGATGGTGTAGAAGGGGAACTTCGAGCCGGTTGGCCGGCTGTCGATAATCTCGCGCACTACGCCCTCGACCCGGTTACCCAGGCAACCGGCCATCATCTGCTTGATGCTGCCGACGATCATCTTGCCAAGCATGCGCATGCTGTCCGGGGCGCGCTCCAGCGCCGGCAGCAGTACCACCAGCAAGCGGCGGTTGATCACCACATCGTAGAAGTCCACGTCGCCGACGCGGGTCTTGAAGATATGGCCGTAATTGAATGTCAGGTCATTGAAGATCCGCCCCAGCTGCATGACGATGTAGCCGTGCTGCTCCAGGGTCTTGGTCTCCTGCTTCTTGAACTTTGCCTTCTGATAACCGGGCAATGTCAGCAGGTAGGAGCGCAGTGGCGCCACGATCACGTCGAACATCTCGCCGTATTTCCCGCCATGCTCCCACACCAGGTCCTCGATAACGTTCAGCTCGAAATATTCCAGGTACTTTTCCGGCGACAGGTTGATGAAACCCTTGTCGCGCAGGTAGGTCAGCGGCCGCGTCAGCGCCGCCACGAACATGATTGCCCGCCCCTTCCACATGTCACCGCCGCCACCGGAGTCATCCATCAGCGAGACGATCAGCTCGATCAACATGCCAGATGAGGTATTGCCCATCATGTTCATGTTGTTGGTGACCTTGTCGACCTGCTTCTCGACGAAGTCGCGCCCCGAGGTGATGAAGTTGATGATCAGCAGGTCATCTTCGCGGCCCAGGTAGCGCGAAAGGCGGAAAATCTCTTTCTGCAGCTTGGGGTCGCCCTTGCCATCGACGTAGATGAAGCCGGTGTTCTGCACCAGGGCGTTGAACACGATACCCAGCAGCAGCTCGGTATTGTGGGTCACCAGGCTGTCGTCGGTGATGTACAGGTGGTGCGGGTGATCAATCTCGATACACTGGCACGGCGCGCGGCCCGCAGCGGTCACTTTCCAGACCTCGGCCCAGCCATTGAACTTGGCAGAACCGCGCTTTTTGCGCACCTTGGGCAGCATCACCACAACGCCACGCGCCATCAACTCACGGATGCCGTCGGTGGTCAGGGTGTGCGCCTCTTCACTTCCATCCTGCCCGCGAGCAAGGACCCGCCACAGGTGATCGCCCGTGGCTTGCGCCCGCCGCCCATCGCGCGTGGCAACGGTCCAGATCGGCTGAACACCCTGTTCGATCACCCGCAGCACCGCAGCCTGCTTTCCATCGGGGGTGCACACACTGTCACCGACCCGGATACGGCCCATCTCGACCCAGCCGGCTGGCGTCAGCACCTTGGCATGCTTGGGCTGCGGCTTGCCCGAGCCGGTGGTTCCCAGCACCAGTTGGTGGGTGCGCAGGTCACTGTCGCCGGCGTAGATCTGCTCTTTGCTTTCCAGGTCGTTACCGAAGAGGGTCACGCCTTCGCCTTTCTTCTTGCCCTTGTACGAGCCGTCATTGACGTTCGCCAACTTGGGCACACGGTAAGGGAAGTCGAAAGTGCGATGGTCGACGTCAACGAACTTGCGCTTGAACGCCCAGGCCAGCAGTAACAGCAGCTCACCGGAGAACGGGACCTTGATCAACACCAGCGCCAGCACCGGCAGCGCGAACGTTCCGAAAACCGCACCATCGGCCGACTGGAAGAAATCACTGAAGCGCTGCCCGGCCAGGCGAGTGTCCTTGCGCCGGCGGCTGCTGTTGATTTCATGCTGACGGGATGCGCCCTTGTACTGAGCCATCTGTCACTCCCTACACTACGTCTTCGAATGCACTGGCGCTGATGTAGTCAGCTACCAGGTCCTTGGCGATCCGCGCAATCACCGACTGCTCCATGTCGTCATCGACGAACTCGACGTCCTTGAACGTCTCGCGCTTCAACCGCTCGACCATGTCCTTGCACCCCCCGGACGGAAAACGCCGGGCCAGCAGCGCCAGGGCGTCGGGGCGCGGCATGTGCTCGTAGAGCATGGTCCGCAGCTTGCGGTCCTCGGCGGTGGTCGTCAGTGCCCACAGGCGCATCGGCCCGGCCGACATGGTGAACAGCTGGCTGTAGGTGGCGTTCTTGGTTTCGAAGCGGGCCAGGAAGGTACAGCCGTGCTTGTTCGCACCGTGCACGAAATTGACCAACGCATGCTCCTCGGTGTCGGAAAGGCCGATGTTCTTGCGCAGCCAGTCACGGGTTTCCTTGGTGCCCGAATCGAGGATGAAGGTGGCCGTGGCGATCTTGGTCAGCGGGCCGAAGTCTTCCATCAACTGCGAAGCCAGGATGATCTCCATGTTCCACTTGCGCGCCTCACGGCCATCGGTCTGCATCTGCTCTTGCAGACCCACATGGCCACCGGTCTTGTGGAACTCGTCCATGCACATGACCTTGTATTCGTCCACCAGGTCGGCCACGAGGCGCTCGTAGAACGGCAAGTATTTCTCGGTGAAAAACGGGAAGTCCTCCTTCGAGAAGGCCACCTTCTTCATGAAGCACTGGCGCGCGATCATGTACATCAACGCGGTCTGTTTCTTGGCCGAGGCAGAGCCCTGCAGGGCCACGTCCTGCAGGTCCAGCGCCACGATGCGGGCACTGCCGACATCGAAGCGGGTATGGTCGGCAAACACCGGGAAATCGCCTACCGCCTCGCGAATACCCAGGATGAAAGCATCGACAAGGCTGCGCCCGACCTCACCAGAGCCTTCGTACTCGGCGCGCACCTCTTCGGTTGAAGCAACCGCGACCAGGTCGTTGAGGGTGGGAACCGCGTAGCGCTGGGTAACTTCCGCCTCATACACCATGCCTGCATCGAACATTGCATCGACCAGCTCCCAGTAGGTAGTGGCTGGCAGAATGCGCAAACCCAGCTTCGCCACGGCATCGTCGACCACGTCATTGTGCCCAGGCTTGTAGGTTTCCGGGCTGGCCCGCTCGATCTTGTCATCCTTGCGCCGGTACGCCAGATCGACCATGCGGCCGACGAAGTTGCTCATGCCTTCATAGGGCTTTTCACGTTCAGGCGGGGTAACCAGGATGGTCAGGAAGTTCTTGTTGAACTCGCGATCCTTTGGGAGCGGGTAACGTTGGCCCAACGGAGTGTCCAAGGGGTTGATGCAGTCCTTGCGGGCATTCTGCAAACGTTTGTACACCACCAGGTGGTGCAGCCGCTGTGGCAGGTTATCGCGCACCAGGTCGCAGAAACCGGACGAAGAAATACCGATATCGGTGATGCCGATGTAGGGCAACCCGGTCAGCCCTGGCATCAGGCACGACTCGAAGTGGTTGTTGTTCATCAGCACCGACTTGCCCGAACCGGGCTTGCCGGCGATCAGGGTGATCCACGTGGTCTGTTGCGATGAAAAGCGCTGGTACTTGAGGATTTTGCCATCCAGGCTGCGATAGATCGTCGAACCTTCCTGGAACGGCGAGGCCGGCCGCGTCAGCGGCAGCATGGCCACCGCATCGCCCAGCGGCGCGGCGGCCGGGTCGCCGAGGTGCTTGGTGGTCAGGGCCAGGCAGTTGGACTGAAATGCCTGCATCGGGTTGCCGGTTCGCTCGATGAACACGGGCTGCCCCCAGGCTTCCAGGGTGCGCCAGAGCTTGGACTTGCGCAGGGCCAGTTCCTTCACGCCCTTCTCGTCCGGACTGGCCCAGGTCATCGCCGCCACTTGCAGCTTGACCATGCACTCACCATCACGCACCCGCTCGCGCAGCTCCTTGGTGGCAAGGTTGATGTTGCGGTTCTGTTCGGAGGTAACCGACAGCAACTGGGCGAACAGACTCTTCCAGGCCAGCACACTCATGCCGTCGGAAGACAGCATGAACGACACCGAGTACGGCAACGCGCGTGACACACCGTTTTCCTGGGTTTCAGCGCGGTTCAAGCTGTTGAACAAAGTGTTGAAGTATTGCGGCTCCGCTGGCGGAATCGACATGAGCAAGGGTGCGTACACACGCGAGCCGACCCGCACACTGGTCGGGTCTGGCAACAGGCTGGTGCGCTCGCCGCTCCCGATTTCAGCTGAAGTCACCATGATCTGGCTAGGCAGCGTAGGGTACATGAACTCGGACATGTCGCCGCTTCGCCCACTGGTCTTCCAACGCATGGGGATGGCACTGCCAGGGATATAAGGCTTCCAGGTACGCGGGGTGATGTCTGGGTTCACCTTGGCGCGGATGGCGCGAATGGCTTCGCTGACATCCAGTATATCCGCCGAGCAACCGAACTCGGGGGACGTCAGGTCTTCGGAGATCTTGGTGACGAAGGAAAGGTGGCGGTCCTTGAGATAGGAAATCGGCCGCAGCAGGTTCTGCGCCTCCGCGGTGGCCGGCCACTGCGACTGTTTCCTGAATTCGTTCAATGCCTCGCGCGCCATCGACCTTTCGGTCTGATCAAGCAGCGCAGGCCGCGACCAGAACACCAGGTAGCACTCTTCGTCATACACATACTGGGCGTACTTGCTCACCCCTTCGTTGATCAGGTGCCGCACGTTGAGATTCAGCCGCTCGGCGGTGGCTGCCTGCTGCAGCGCGTTCTGCTCCAGCGGCGCGGTGGCATCCAGGTCCCGGCTGAAGACAATTTGCAGGTGATGGCCGCGCACCTTGAAGTACACCGAGAGCGACGCTTCCAACAGGCTGACCAGGCGCTCGAACTGCTCGCGCCCGAGCACGCTCTTGGTGCCATTGAAGCGCACGATGGATGCCAACGAACCGTCGTTGGCGACGATGGCCTGCCCACCATCAACGGTTTCCAGGTCGCAATAGTCCTGTACGTCAGCCTTGAGCTGACTCAGCACTGTCAGGATCACCGCCTCGAGTTTGTTAAACATTTCCTTGTTCTCCCTTGCCAACGCTCTCAACGGCGAGACTGAGCAGTTGCTGGTGCAGCTGCATCAAACAAAATTCTTCAGTAACTGGCCGCTCAATACCGACCAGTTATCGGGTAGGAACAGCGAGCGGTTATGGGCCGCATAATATTCAAGTTGGCCATCTTTGAAGGCGTTCTTGGTGGGAAACAGCCGCAGGGGCGCCAGCCATTGGGCGCGCCTGGCATAATCTTCATCGCTGACCAGTTGTTTGCTCGCGAGTGTTTCCGCGACACTCAGCACGGTAACGACTTCGCCACCAAATATTGCTTTGAGCGTGTCATTGCCACGAAACTTGAAAGCCGCCAGCAGGCTGGCAAACTTCTCATTGACCGCAACGTTATCCAGTAATTCGTTCACGTAGATACAGCGGGCAATATGGTTGATCTCGGTTTGCGTCATCTCCTGGACGGCGACGAAAAAACCGGTGTCATTCATGGCGCAGGCGCCGAGGTGATGAACCTGACGGCACAGGTTGCAGGCCGTCACCAGGTTTTCCTTGGTGCAGTTATCGGGGTTGCCATCCAGGGCATGAAGCTCCTGATACTTGGCAGACTTGAACCCGCAGTAGCGACAAGTGTAGTTGTCGCGCTGCCACACCGAAGTGCGAAGCTTGCTGTACTCGGCGCTGAACAGTTTGCGTTGGTCATCATCAGAGCGCCACAGCGGCCGGCGCACACCAAAGACTGGTTGATTGGCCGTTCGGCAGAGATAACCACCCGACAGGGTGGGCACCGTGTGCTCCCCCCGCGCAGAAGCGTTTGTTTGGCTCACGTCCGAATACCCCCGAAACTGTGCTTGAAATGCGGGGCTTTGCGCCCCGCCTTGGAGTCAACGACGCAGGTTCAGTTGACCAGCGTGTTGCGCATGATCCACATCACAGTACCGACACCCGCCATCAGGCCGCCGATGAACAGGCCGACAATGGCCGACATCGGCTTCTCACGCTCATCTTTGGAGGCTTTCCACAGGGTGTACAGGGAGATGGCGACCACCACGAAACCCCCTACCGAAACCAGCGAGATCAGCAGCGTGGCGCCGCCCTGAGCAGTGTCATCGATGTTGGTCATGACGTCGCTAGCGGTTTTGCCGCCAGACTTGTCCTGGGTCAGGTCGGTTTTGTCGATGGCAAACGCCGAGGGCGCCGCCAGAGCACCGATCACAGCGGTGGTTGCACGAACTTTGGCCGAATCGTACGCAGCTTTCAGAGTTTTGAGTGCTTTCATGAGTGACGCTCCTTGTATTTCATATTTCAAAAAGCCGTTACGACCACGGCGTGAATAGGCCAACCAGATTGAATCCGATTGTGTTGTTGAGTACATCGCTAAACCACTTGAAGTTCCACGCCAGCACACCCCCGATAATCCAACCAAAGGCAGTACCGAGGCCGGCTTGAGTTTGGTTGTTGTAATAACCGTTTATCGTCAACCACCCTTTCACCATGGCGATGAAACCAACAACCTGCATAATGCCGAGCAGTGCCAACGTCGCCAGCTGTGCCTGCTCTTGCAATGTGGTGCCGGTCGAGGAATACGACAACATGCGCGAGTTTGCATAATCCCCGGTCAGGGTGCGCGACATGATGCCCATCCATTCCAGCGTACCGATCGCCAGCAAGATAGAGCCGATCACTAACTGCACACAGGCAGAGCCGATAGAAAAGCGCTGTCGCCCGGCCACATATTTCAATGCATTGTCATGGGTAACGCCCCATAACTCGATCAACGCCGCGCCGGTCAGATAGAGACCGATGAGCACGGCAATTCCCTGGCACATCATGATCGCCGTCGGGATGACTTTCCCGACATTGACCATTACATCCACTAGATCGGCAAATCCGGCTGCCATGACAACGTTCCTGTTTAAAGAGCGGGTGAAGTAACGACGATGCCGCTGTCGCGATCGACCGCCAGTACTTTCAGTTCACGCTGGGCCGGCGGCAACGGGTCTCCGGCCTTGACGCTGTCTTCACCTTCGCCGTGCTTGACCCAGGCCCGGTGCCCAACCACCGCCTGCACCTTGTAACCCGTGGATTGGGGGATCGGGTGCGCACGTTTGGCATAACTTTGTGCGGCAGCTGGCGCCGGCTCCCTGCGCGGGGGCTTGATCACCTCGACATGCTGGCGGCTGTTCTCGTACGCCCCCATCCGTTGCTGCAGGCTCGACAGGGTGGTATCCAGGGCTTTGATCTGGCTCAGCAACAGCTGGGTATTGCGCTGCGACTCCTCACGGACGATCTTCAGCTGCTTTTCGCTGTTTTCCTGAGCCTGCAGCGCCGCCTGGGCCTGCTCACGGGACTTGGCCAGCTCAATGCTCAGCACATCCATGCGTGCCGGCTGCGCCATTTGTGCCTGGCTCTGCGTCACGCGCTTGGCCTTTGCCGCGGGCGAGGAAGTCGCCTTGATCACGACCACGGCGAGCACGATGAGCGCCAGGAAGCTGCCGGCGAAAACGCCGATGAGTTTTCCGAACGACCAGTTCTTCATGTCGAACTCCTTATCGAGATTGATCGTGAACGTCTTGCAGGAAGAACAGGCCAAAGCCTTTGTTCGCAGGCGTTGCATAGGTGGCTGGGCGGTTGAAGCCACGGCGCACTTCCGAAGCGATCGCGGTGCCCATTTCCCCCACCGACGAGCCGATCACCTGCTTGGTCGAAGGCTCGGTAGTGGTCTGTGCCACCACACCACTCGGGCTGATGACCGTGGTTCCCGCCGTCTGCTGATAAGCCCGCCCATAGCCCGACAGCAGCGAAGCCGCCCCCAGGGCGAAGTAGCGCTCCATGGTGTGGTGATCCTTGGTTTCGGCAATGCCCTGCTTGGCATCATCCTCACGCAGTGCCACAGCGCTGATGCGCATCGTCGGGCGAGGGTCGTTCACCGGCGGCGCGAGGATGGTGAACTTGACGCGGATGTTGTCCGGGGCCTGCTCGATCTTGCCGATCAGCTTCGAGCCATTCCACTTGCCACCGCGAATGGTGGCCAGTACATCGCCGCCATCATCGGTGTTGATCTCGGAGTCCAGCGTGGCATACATGATGGTGCCGGTCTTGATCAGCATGGTCCGGTCGGTGTCACCCACAGCCTCAATGGCATTGGGATCCTTGTCGTCCTTGGTGGCGCGTGCCGCAGTGGCCATAGCACTGCTGGCGGGGCGTTCGACCGGGTAGTAGCTGACGGTGCTGAAGCTGCTTTTCTCCGCGAAGCCTTTAGCGCTCTCCGATTCGCCCATCAACTGCTTGATCGACTTCAGCGTTTCGCTTTTCAGCTCACTGACATATTGGTCGCGTTGCTCCTCGGCTTTTTTCAGCTCCTCTTCCAGACGCCTGCGTTCCTGCTCAAGCGCCTGAGCGTTGGCTGCCCCGGGCTGCTGCGCAACTTGCAGGGTTTGACGCGGCGGTTGGCCAGCACCGATGTAAATCTCGGGCTGCTGCTGGCTGCCATCAACGTACGGCTGCCCTGGGACATTGAACTGAGCACTCTGGCCACGGGCAGCGTCCCTGCCCGTGGACTGCACGATGTTGGGGTCGAAGCCAGGCTGGTATGACATCCCGCGTTCGGCTGCCTGCTCGGCCTCCAGCGAGCTGCGCTGCGCACGGCGCTCTGCTTCGGTCGCGGAGATAGGGTCGATCGAGACTTCGGGTTGCGGCGCATTCGGCACGTCCACCGTGGACGCCTTGCCAGTGGGCGCGCTTTTCGAAGACATGCCGTTGTAAGCCAGGGCGCCTAACGCGAGCACGACCAACCCGGCAGCAATCAGCGAGACCTTGCCAACACCAGAACCGAACACCGCCTGCAGGTTGCGCCGCATCTCATCTGACTTGCGTGCCTTGTTCCCCTGCTCGCCGGCTTCCCCGTGGCGCTCGGCGACCAAGTGCTCGTCCTCTTCATCGAAGCCAGAGTCGTTCGGCGGCATGTTGTTATCACTCATTGCAGATTCCCTTGCTCGATGAAGACGGTTACGGCCTGCCCGCCAGTCGTGAACGTGACACTGTTCTGCAGCCCTGCGTAGCGATACACCGCCACACCGGTGGTGCTCCGCGCAGCGTTGGTGTAAGCCGGGTATTGCGCGTCAGCCTTGGCTTTCACGTACATGTTCGGGCCATAACTCCAGGCTTCCACGCCTTCCAGGCCGGTCACTTTCAGGCGGTTGGCCTCTTTCGGCGGAACGCCATCCAGGAAGTAAGTCAGCGCTTCGTCAATCGACGGCATGCGCAGCATTGCCACACTCGCTGCCGCGTCCGGGTTGCGGCCCGGTACCTTGGCATCGACCCGCATGTCCACTTCTTCCTGCCCGGCAGCGAGGATGAGGATGATCGGTGTTGCCAGGCCACGCAGGGTCACGGTGACATTGCCATAGGCCGCTGCAGTGGCAGGGTCCAGGGTCAGGATGTTGGTCGGCGCGGCTGTGCCGTTCTGACCGCCCTGCGCGCCCTGCTCGCGACCGTCACTGAACAGTTCGCGGTTGATCGACACGTTCTGGATCATCCATGGCTGACCGGCATAGTCGGAGAACACGATCGACGACTGCTGGCCCTTGCTCAGGCGCACGATAGGTGGCGACACGCCTGGATCTAGGTTCAGCGCAAGTGTGCGAGTCACCGGTTTGGGCGGGCTGACATAGGCCGTGGCCTTCTGCTTTTCCCGTTCCAGCCACAGCTGCTTGATCAACTCGACTTGCGACGATGTCAGTTGCGAGTCGTGCACGTCGTTGACGGTGTCGCTGATGACATCCTCCGGGCGCGGATAGACCACTTGAGCCGCACTGGACACTTGCCGGCCAAGACCATTCATCGGCGGCTGGGGGGGAGCCTCGCTGCCCTGTGCGGCGCCGACCTGCCCTGGGCCACCCTCGGGGGTCGGCGCAACCTGCGCCTCGTCGGCAAAAGCAGGCAAAGCGATAGCGCTCGCAAGCAACGATGCGATCAGATGCTTCTTCATGGTCACTTCCTTGAGGTGTACGGCGACAGCTGAACAGAATCGACGGCAATGCCTTTGGTGTTGGTGGCCGAGGCGGGGATCTGGACGATGGTCACGGCGGCGAGGAAGTCCTGGCGCGAACGCGGTTGCTGGTCGCCGCCTACATAGAACTCGATGGCAATCGGGACCTGCACCAGCCAGTAATTCTGCCCAGTGGCCAGGACACCGGCCTCTTCGACCTGAGCAACCTGGGTCGCCATGGCGCGCAGAATCATCCGGCCCTTGAGCACGCGCTCCAGGTTGCCGGAGTCATCCAGCGTTTTGAGGAAGGCCTTGCGCCCCTCGTCGGTGTACCAGCGGGCACCCGCAGCATTGAGGTTGGAACGGTAGTTCACATAGTCGTAGGAATACGAATTGACCACCGCATCCTTGGCGTACTCAGCCAACGTTGCCGGGGTCACCCGCGGGTTGCTTTCGGTCGAGACTTCACAGATTGCGTGGTTATCGGTGGTGGGGATCCAGCGGTACTTCGGGTACCAGAACACCACCGCAGCGATGGTTACCCCAAACACGCAGGTCAGCGCCAACAGTTGCCCCCACACGCGCTTGTTGCGACGTTTGAGGTCAAGGCATTCGAGCTGCAGGCGCTTCACTTCACGGACAGTGGCTGCGGCTTCACCAGGCGTTTCATCCAGCGCCAGTTCCAGCAGCTTGTCTTCGTCGGTGCCCTGCCGAGCCTCCTGCGCTTCACCACCAGGGGTTCCGTGTTGGGTTTCCTTACTCGACATTGCGGATTTCCCCTGTCGTTCCGTCGTAAATGCAAATCGAGTCGGTTCCGTCATAGAACACGACATTTTCAAAATTGGTTTGCGTCACCAGCCAGATGGCAGCGACCGCAACAAACGGCAGCAGCCCTATGCACGCCCACTCGCCAACGTTCAGCAATACACCCAGCAAACGGTTGTACCGCCGCAATGCTCGAACATCCACATCCGCGCCTGCACCGCTGCCCCATGACGTGTTCATAGCCCCCAGATCATCCATATCTTGCTCCATGCGGCGGCATTTTCATCCAAAACTTAGAAAGCTGCAACAGCGAAATTTTGACAGATTGGGATAATAGCTGCAATGTGCGACGCATTTTGACACGCAGGTGACTGCCCCTTTGACACCTAAATAGCTAAGCGAAGGCCGGCATGAAGGCCTAGCCACACTAAAGCAACACGATAACTCGCTCAAAATACCCAATAAAAACAGGCTATTAGGTGCCACACGGCAGAGCTGGCCTATGCGAAAGCTACCCGTCAAGCGGAATTCGAAAAATAGAGCAAAGGCGATAATTTTGATGCTTAGCCCCCCCTCATAGCAGCCCTATACCGGGGCGAATCGAAGGTGCCAGAACCGGCTAGCAAAAAGCCTTGAATGCCTTGTAATTCGTGGCTTTGATCAGTATTTGGCTAAGTACGCAGAACGGTTGACGCCGAAACGTTCAAACGTGGGTTTGGTGGGAAAAAACAGGCCAAAAAGGCGCAGAATGGAGGGGCAGCGCCTAGGTGAGATGCGTAAAATACGTTTTTTAACTTTATGCACAATTTTCCGTGATAGCGGCTTTTTGATATCACATTGCCATCACCCTGTGCAGTCACTTGCCACCGGCTTCACTCGAGCACCCTGATCGGGGCGCAGCGCATCAAGCGGCGGCTTTGCCCCAGCGCAAAAAACAAAAGGCACCTATCCATAGGTGCCTTTTGCCTTGACCCCGGGTGAACCCACTCACCCCATCGACCGCGCCCCTACCGGTTGCGCATGGCCCCGCGAAGTCACGATGCCCAGGAAGGAGATCACAATCGCCAGCCCCAATGTGGAGCTCACCTCTGCGCGGTGCTCAGGCGTGTACATCATGACCGCCAGCGCCCCGCCAATGAAAATGATCACCGCCCAGGTCAGGTACGGGAACAGCCACATGCGGAACTTCAGCTCGGTGTTCTCCCGCTCCAGGCGGCGGCGCATGCGCAGCTGCGAGATGGCAATGACCATGTACACCAGCAAGGCAATGGCGCCAGAGCTGGCCAGCAGGAACTCGAACACACCCTTGGGCGCAAAGTAGTTGAGGATGGCGATGGCGGCCCCGATCAGAGTACTGCCAAACACCGCCGCACGCGGCACGCCAACCTTGGAGGTCTTGTTCAGGAAGGCCGGGGCGTCACCGCGCTTGGCCAGCGAGTACATCATCCGCGATGCGATGTAGATCGACGAATTCATGCAACTGGTTACCGCCACCAGCACCACCAGGTCGACCATCAATGCCGCGTTGGGGATGTTCATGATCTCCAGCGCACGTTGATACGAGCCCACCACCGCCAGCTGCGGATCGTTCCACGGCACCACCGAGATGATCACGAAGATCGAGAGGATATAGAAGGTACTGATGCGCCAGATCACCGAGCGGGTAGCCTTGGCGATGTTGCGCGAAGGGTCGCTGGACTCGGAAGCCGCAATGGTCACGGCTTCGGTGCCGATGAAGCTGAACATCACGGTAATGAACGCCCCGACCACAGCCGACCAGCCATTGGGCGCAAAACCGCCGTAGTCAGCCATCAGCCCGCTCAGGCCGCTGACTTCGCGGTTGGGCAGCCAGCCCATCAGCGCGGCAAAGCCCAGGCCGATGAAACCGAGAATGGCCGTGACCTTGAGGATGGCGAACCAGAACTCGAACTCGCCGTACTTGGCCACGCTGAACAAGTTGGTGCCGGCCAGCAACAGCACCGAGGCCAAGGCGAAGATCCAGCTGTCCACCTGGGGGAACCAGGCGTTCAGCACATGCCCGGCGGCCAGCGCCTCGATCGGAATGACCAGTACCCAGAACCACCAGTACAACCAGCCGATGGTGTAGCCGGCCCAGCGGCCGATGGCCTGGTCGGCGTAGGTGGAAAACGATCCGGTGTCAGGGTGCGCCACGGCCATTTCGCCGAGCATGCGCATGACCAGAACCACCAGGGTTCCGGCTACGAAATAGGAAATTATGGTGGCTGGGCCGGCTGCCGCAATGGCGTGGCCAGAGCCGACGAAAAGTCCGGCGCCGATGATGCCGGCGATAGACAGCATCGTTACGTGTCGTGGCTTGAAACCTTGTGCAAGGTTGCCATCAGATCCCACGGTGTTCATTGATGTTGTTCTCTTTTTGCTGACACAAGGATGGACGGGCAGGCGTAGGCGAAAATAGCTCCTTTGAGTTGGGTAGGTCGACACAATGCTCGCATGCTGTTGTTGATATTTGGCACGCGTCACAGCGCAAGGTGTCAGTGCGGTTCGGGCTTCATTTAAGCCCCGCAGGGCGGTGGGAAATTACACGAGAACGCCCCGGAACTGTTCGATCACGACAGGGCATTTCCCTTGGCGCCAGATGTCGCGCATGGCATGCCCAATCGCGCCATCGGGCCGTTGGGTGCTTTTGTTTTTCACTTGGTTGTGTATGGCCTGTACCGGCCCTATCGCCGGCAAGCCGGCTCCCACCTCGATCGCATCGGCTTCAAATCCTGTGCAATCCCTGTGGGAGCGGGCAAGCCCGCGAAAAGGCCAGCAGCCTCAACGCACCAGGCAAGGCCGCTTGTTATCAAAGCGCCAACCCGGAATCAGGAACTGCATCGCCACGCTGTCATCCCGCGCCCCCAACCCCATGTTGCGGTAGCACTCATGGGCCTTGGCCAGTTGATCCTCATCCAGCTCCACCCCCAACCCCGGCCGCGCCGGCACATGCACATGGCCGTCGACAATGCGCAGCGGCTCACGGGTCAGGCGCTGGCCGTCCTGCCAGATCCAGTGGGTGTCGATCGCGGTGATCTCACCCGGCGCGGCAGCCGCCACCTGGGTAAACATCGCCAGCGAAATATCGAAGTGGTTGTTGGAGTGCGAACCCCAGGTAAGCCCCCAGTCATTGCACATCTGCGCCACCCTCACCGAGCCCTGCAAGGTCCAGAAATGCGGGTCGGCCAGCGGAATGTCCACCGACTGCAACTGGATCGCATGGCCCATCTGCCGCCAGTCGGTGGCGATCATGTTGGTAGCCGTGGGCAAACCCGTAGCGCGACGGAACTCGGCCATCACCTCGCGGCCCGAGTAGCCGTTCTCGGCGCCGCACGGGTCTTCGGCATAGGCCAGCACATCATGCTTGTCGCGACACAGGGCGATGGCCTCCTTGAGTGACCAGGCCCCGTTGGGGTCCAGGGTGATGCGCGCTTCGGGGAAGCGTTCGGCCAGCGCCGTCACTGCTTCCATTTCTTCTGCCCCCCGCAGCACGCCGCCCTTGAGCTTGAAGTCGCTGAAGCCGTAACGCTGCTTGGCCGCTTCGGCCAGGCGCACAACCGCCTCGGGCGTCAGGGCCTTTTCATGGCGCACACGGAACCAGTCGTCGTCACTGTCCGCTTCGTTGCGGTAAGCCAGGTCGGTCTGCTGGCGGTCGCCGATATAGAACAGGTAGCCCAGCATCTTCACCGCATCACGTTGCTGGCCCTCGCCCAGCAGTGCCGCCATGGGCACATTCAGGTGCTGGCCGAGCAGGTCGAGCAGCGCCGACTCGATGGCCGTCACAGCATGCACGGTGATGCGCAGGTCGAAGGTCTGCAGGCCGCGCCCCGCCGAGTCGCGGCTGGCGAACGTCTGGCGCATGGCATTGAGCACGCGCTGGTAATGACCGATCGGCTGGCCTACTACCAGGCTGCGGGCGTCTTCCAGGGTCTGGCGAATGCTCTCGCCACCCGGCACTTCGCCAAGCCCCGTGTTGCCCGCGCTGTCCCGCAGTACCACCACGTTACGGGTAAAGAACGGGCCATGTGCGCCACTGAGGTTGAGCAGCATGCTGTCGTGGCCAGCCACCGGAATCACGCGCAGGTCGGTGACCACCGGGGTGCTGGTGTGAACGGCGGGTGTTGTCTGCATATTCATGGTTGTCGTCTCGCAGTCGTCAGTGGGTCTGGCCCAGGGCCGCGGGGGCCTTCAGGCTATCGGAAGGTGCGCCCTTGGGGCGTGTGCGTACGAAGAAGATGGCAATTGCCGCCAGCACCGAAGTCACCGCCAGGCCATACAACCCGCCCTGGATCGAGCCGGTCTGCTGCTCCAGCAGGCCGAACGTGGTGGGGGCAACGAAGCCGCCGAGGTTGCCGACCGAGTTGACCAGGGCTATCACCGCCGCCGCGATGCGAGCATCCAGGTAGCCCTGCGGGATCGGCCAGAACAGTGACGAGGCCGACTTGAAGCCGATGGCGGCAAAGCACACGGCGACAAAGGCGAATACCGGCCCGCCGGTGGTGGACATGAACATGCCGATGGCCGCGACCACCAAGGCGCCTGCCACCCAGGCCTGCTGGAACTTCCAACGTGCAGAACCGGCAGCGAAGGCATACATGGCCAGGATCGAGATCAGCCACGGGATGGAGTTGAGGAAGCCGACCTGCAGGTCGCTGAGGTCGCCCATGCGCTTGATGATGCTCGGCAGCCAGAAGGTGGCCGCGTAGATGGTCAGCTGGATGCAGAAGTAGATCAGGCAGAACAGTACGATCTGGCGGTCCTTGAGCAGGCTCCAGGCCGACGGCTTGGCCGCACCCAGCGCCTCGCGCGCTTGCTGTTCACGGTCGATCGTCGCTACCAGCGCATCCTGCTCGGCCTGGCTCAGCCACTTGGCGTCCTGCGGTTTAGAGTCGAGCCAGAAGAACACGAAGAAGCACAACGCCACCGAGGCCATGCCTTCGATGAACAGCATCCACTGCCAGCCGCGCAGGCCGAGCCCCTGGATTTGCATCAAGGCCCCGGCCAAGGGGCCGGAAATCAGCGAAGCCAGCGCTGATCCGCTGAGAAAAATGGCGATTGCCTTGCCGCGCTCGGCCGCCGGCAACCAGCGGGTGAAGTAATAGATCACCCCAGGGAAGAAGCCCGCTTCGGCCACGCCGAGCAGAAAGCGCAGTACATAGAACTGGGTTTCGTTCTGCACGAAGGCCATGGCCGTGGCCACCAGCCCCCAGGTGAACATGATGCGGGTCAGCCACAAGCGGGCACCCACCTTCTGCAGCAGCATGTTCGAAGGCACTTCGAACAGCGCGTAGCCGATGAAGAACAGCCCGGCACCAAAGCCAAAGGCCGCAGCGCTGATGCCCAGGTCGCTTTCCAGGTGCGGGCGGACGAAGCCGATGTTGACGCGGTCCAGGTAGTTGACGATGAACATGATGACGAACAGCGGCAGCACGTGGCGCTTGACCTTGGCCACGGCGCTGGCCAACGCGTCGCCTTCATTCCGGGCAGACGGAGCGAGGGTGTCGTTCACAGGTAGATCTCCCACTAATTGTTTTTGTGCGGGTCGGGGTTGTCTGACATGGCAGTGGGGACGAGCATAGGCCCCGAGAAGTTGTACGACAAGATCAACAACATCGCCAAAATGGCAAAATACAAGCTGCAATAAAACTAATATGTTGCGATCTTGCAAAAACGGGCACTCCAAATGCACCCTCGCCTCGCGAAAAATTGGGCAAAAAATATTTTTAGCAATTAACTTGTCATACAAGTACAACAAGAGGTGGACCACAGCATGCTTCCAGATCACGCGCACAAACGCGGCCACAGCCGCGCACATGACCTGGTCTCCAGCCTGACCCAGCAGATTCTCCTGGGCACCTTCAAGCCCGGCGACAAACTGCCGTCGGAGAACACCTTGGTACGCGAGCACGGGGTCAGCCGCACGGTGGTTCGCGAAGCCTTGTCGAAGTTGCAGGCCTCGGGGCTGGTGGAACCGCGCCACGGTATCGGGACCTTCGTGATGGCGCGCCAAGCCCAGGCCGGGTTGCGCATTGCAGCGGAAAGCGCAGCGAATGTGCGCGACTTGCTGGAGCTGCGGATCGGCCTGGAAGGCCAGGCCGCCGCGCTGGCAGCGCTACGCCGCGATGAAGGGCAGTTGGCGCGCATGCGCCAGGCATTGGATGACTACCAGGACCTGGCGGCGGCAGGTGACATTTGTATCGAGGCCGACCGGCGTTTTCACCTGCTGATTGCCGAAGCCACCGGCAACCTGTATTTCACCGAGATGCTGCTGCAGCTGGGCAACGGCTTGATTCCGCGCAACCGCATGGCCCAAGCCGAGCGCAGTGGATCGAAGATGGCACCGCAGGCATACCTGGCCAACCTGGAGCACGAGGCAATCCTCAATGCCATCCGCCGGCAAGACCCGGATGCGGCCCGCGCGGCGGTGTGCCTGCACCTGTCCAACAGCCGCGACCGGCTGCTACCGGATTGACGGGCAACTGCGGCACAGCAGCCCCGGCGCTTACCAGGTCAGGCAGATCTTGCCGAAATGCCGGTTGCTCTCCTGGTAACGGAACGCGTCGACGATCTGCTCCAGCTCGAAGTGCTTGTCCACCACCGGCTGCAAACCGTTGGCATCAATGGCCCGCACCATCGCCTGCTGCTGCGCCCGGCTGCCGACCAGCACCCCTTGCAGGCGAATCTGCCGCACCAATGCCTGCACCAGCGGCAGTTGCCCGGCCACGCCGGTAAGAATGCCGATCAGCGACACATGCCCGCCGATCCGTGCAGCGATCATCGACTGCTCCAGGGTGGCCGGGCCACCCACCTCGATCACGTGATCGACACCGCGGTTAGCAGTCAGCTCGCGCACTTTCTCACCCCACGCCGGGGTGCGCTTGTAGTTGATCAAGTGGTCGGCGCCCAAGGCCTTGAGCCGCTCCAGCTTGGCATCGCTGGACGAGGTGGCGATCACCGTGGCACCTGCCAGCTTGGCGAACTGCAGGGCGAAGATCGACACGCCACCGGTACCCTGCACCAGCACCGTGTCGCCCGGTTTGAGGTGGTCGTCGCACATCAGCGCGCGCCAGGCGGTCAGGCCGGCAGTGGTCAGGGTGGCGGCTTCGGCATGGCTGAAGCCCGAAGGTGCCAGGGTAAACGCGGTGGCACGGGCGGTGACCTGTTCGCGGGCGTAGCCATCGATGCCGTCACCCGGCACCCGGGCAAAGCCTTCGACATTGGCCTGGCCATCGAGCCAGTCCGGGAAGAACGTACTGACGACACTGTCGCCGACCTGAAACTCGCTGACGCCGGCCCCTACGGCAACGACTTCGCCCGCACCGTCGGCCATGGGGATGCGCCGCTCACTCGGCCCCCACATGCCACTCACCACGGCGAAGTCGTGGTAGTTCAGGGAGCTGGCGTGCAGGCGCACGGTGATCTCGCCGGCCTGGGGGGCCGCAGCCTCGCTGTTGCCGACCTCGACCTTGTCGTAGCCGCCGCCAGGTTGAACGTAGATGGCCTTGCTGGTCATGGGTTGGGTCTCCGTATCAACTTCAGGAATGGGAATGAGCATAGACAGGTCTATGGGTTGCAAAAGCTTCACGGGCTTTGCAGCAGTGGCGTTGTGTCGCGATCGGGCTGCGCGCTATCGACTCAGCCCAGCATCACCTGCAGTGCCCGGCAATCGACCGCGTGCCAATCCACCAGTTGCGGCCATGGGTTATCGGGCACATTCACCAATATCGTGCGCGCCCCCGCTGCGCGCCCGCAGTCCAGGTCAAAACGGTAGTCACCCACCATCACCAGCTCGCTCGGCGCCACGCCCCAGGCCGCGGCAATCTTCAGCAACCCATCCGGGCTCGGCTTCGGTGCCGCCTCGTCACGCCCGAGCACATGCTCTACCGGGAAGCAGTCCGCCAGGCCTATCGCTTCCAGCGTCACATGGGCCAGTTCCCGCGCATTGCGGGTCAGTATCCCCAACCGGCAACCACGCGCAGCCAGTTCGCGCACCAGTTCAACCGCCCCGGTCGCCGCGGTGGAGGCCTCCGCCAGCTCACGCTCATGCTCCAGCAGCCAGGCATGCTTGGCCGCGGCTTCGTCGGCTGGCAAAGCCGCCAGGTGGGTAAGGATGTCGTCTTCGGCAGGGATACCCAGCGCCTCCCGGATGGCGGCAAAGTCATGCACTGCCACGGTCAGGGTGCCGTCCATGTCGAACACCCAGTTGCGCACCTGCTGCAGGCTCATGCCCAGTCCTTGCGGTGACGAATCAGGCCTTCCTGGCTCGACGATGCCACCAGTTGCCCGGCCTGGTTGAAAATGCTGCCGCGGCAGAAGCCACGGGAATTACCTGCCCACGGGCTATCGGTGGCATACAGCAGCCACTGGTCGGCACGCAGGTTGCCGTGGAACCACAGCGAATGGTCGAGGCTGGCGATCTGCATGTCACGCTGCCAAACCGACTTGCCATGCGGCACCAGCGCAGTGGTGAGCAGGCCGAAGTCCGAGGCGTAGGCCAGCAGGTACTTGTGCAGGGCCGGCACGTCGGGCAGGTTGCCGTCGGCGCGGAACCACGCATATTTCACCGGGTCGCCTGGCTTGGGGTTGAACGGGTCACGCTCGGTGACCGGGCGAATCTCGATTGGCTTGGCGCACAGCACCTTGTCGCGGATGCGTTCAGGCAGATGGTCTGCCATGGCACGCGCCAGTTCCACTTCGGTAGGCAGGTTTTCCGGGCCGACCACGTCGGGCATCTGCGCCTGGTGGGCGAAGCCTTCCTCGTCGTACTGGAACGAGGCGCTACAGGTGAAAATGGTCTGGCCCTTCTGGATCGCCGTCACCCGCCGGGTGCTGAAGCTGCCGCCGTCACGCACACGGTCCACCGAGTACACCACCGGCAGGCTGGCGTCTCCCGGGCGCAGGAAATAACCATGCAGCGAGTGCACATGGCGCGCGTCTTCGACCGTCTGGCTGGCTGCCGACAACGACTGGCCCAGCACCTGGCCGCCGTACAGCTGGCGGAAGCCCAGGTCCTGGCTGCGCCCACGGAACAGGTTCTCCTCGATGGCTTCGAGGCTCAACAGGTCGACCAGGTCGTCCAACACATGACTCATTGGGGCATCTCCGTAGAAGCGAGCCTTGCTCGCGCTGCGCCGCCTGGGCGGCGCTCGAACTCACCGGCGCCGAACCCCTTGCGGCCCAGCGCCCTTTCAATGGGCAAATAATACAGCGTTTGCCATTCGCACCGAGCATGGCTGTGCATTCAGGCGCGCAGGGTGTGCTCCCAGTGCGCACGGTCAATGCGGTACAGCACATGCGGGCGTAGCGGGTGGCCTGCGGGCAGGCGCGGGTGCTCGAAGCTGCCGCGCAGGTCTTGCTGCATGCCGATGGCCTGCATCACCTTCTGCGATGGCAAGTTACTTTCGGCAGTGAACGACACCACCTCATTCAGGCGCAATTGGGCGAACGCACAGCGCAGGCAGGTCCACGCGGCTTCGCTGGCAAAACCCAGCCCCCAGTGACGCCGGGCCAGGCGCCAGCCAATCTCCACGGCTGGCGCGAAATCGGCGTCAAAGTTTACCTGCAGCAAGCCGGTCATGCCGATGAATGCACCGCTGTCCTTGCGCTCCAGCGCCCACAAACCAAAACCGTATTCGTTGAAGTGCCCGCGTATCCGGCCAATCAGCGCGGCAGCTTCAAGGCGTGTGAGCGGTGCCGGGAAGTAACGCATCACCTGCGGGTCGGCACACAGCGCCGCGAATTCACGCAGGTCATCGTCGTGCCATTGGCGCAGCACCAGCCTTGCGCTTTCCAGTTGAAGGGTGGAGGTCATCGGGCCTGCTCCGGTTTTGCCGAATTACAGTCTACAGCGTAGGCGCCGGCGCGGTGTTCACCCAACGAGCCGCAACCGAATGCAATTTTCACACGCCCTTCACCGCCCCCCGACAGCTCGCTTAGCAAAATGCCGCCATCACTGCCGTGCCCGCCACGGCCCTGTCACTGGAGCAACGCATGCTATCGAGCAATACCCTGGGGCACCCTGCCATTCACGCCCGGCGCAAACGGCGCCTGTCTCGCAAAGCCCTTGGTGCCGCCCTTGGCTTGTGCATGGTCGTGGCGGCCTTGACCACCTGGCTGGCGACGAGGACGCATATCGTGGACCTTGGCAACGAGCAACAACTGAGTGACAGCGGCCTGCTGCAGAACTGGGCCGAGGGTGCCGTGATCGTGATGATCCGCCACGCCGAACGCTGCGACAGCGCCCCGGGCCCGTGCCTGGACGACCCCACCGGCATCACCGTGGCCGGCAGCCAGGCTGCCACGCGGGTGGGCCAAGGCCTGCACCAACTCGGCCTGGCCAACACCGACCTGCTCAGCAGCCCGAAACTGCGCACCCGGCAAACCGCGCACTTCATCCTCGGCCAGGCGGTGGCCAGCGAAGACTGGCTGGAAAGCTGCGACAGCCAGTTTGCCAGCGATGCAATGGCGCACAAACATGCCGGGCACAACCTGGTGCTGGTGACCCATAACGGCTGCATCGATCACTTCGCCCGCCAGCAGCACGTGGCCGGCGGCGAGCGCGAAAGCGCCTACGCCAGCGCGCTGTTCGTGTCGGTGGACGGTAACGGCAAGGCACGCATCCTCGGCCGCCTGAATGAGCCCGACTGGCAGCGGGTGCTGGCCAGCGCCGCAAAATAGCAGTGGCCTGCTCGGGCCTCATCGCCGGCAAGGCAGCTCCCACAGGTGCTGTGGCAAACACCAGTCAGCCCTGATGCGGTTCCTGTGGGAGCCGGCTTGCCGGCGATTGGGCAGCAAAGCTGCCCCGGCCATGGCAAGATCAGCACTGGCCCTGACCGCGACCTCCCCCATGCCGTTGCCGCTGATCTACCACGAAGACTACAGCCCGGAGTTCCCTGCCGAGCACCGCTTCCCGATGGACAAGTTCCGCCTGCTGCACGACCACCTGGTCGACAGTGGGCTGACCACCGACCAGGCCTTGCTGCGCCCGGACATCTGCCCCAACGATATCCTCGCCCTGGCCCACGACCGCGACTACATCGCACGCTACATGAATGGCGAGCTGTCCCGCGAAGACCAGCGTCGCCTCGGCCTGCCCTGGAGCGAAGCCTTGGCCCGGCGCACCGTCCGGGCCGTGGGCGGCTCGCTGCTGACGGCCGAACTGGCGCTGCAGCATGGCGTTGCCTGCCACCTGGCCGGTGGCACCCACCATGCCCACTACGACCACCCTGCCGGCTTCTGCATCTTCAATGACCTGGCAGTGATCAGCCGCTACCTGCTGGAGGCCGGCCGCGTCCAGCGGGTGCTGATCTTCGATTGCGACGTGCACCAGGGCGACGGCACCGCACGCATCCTGCACGATACCCCGGAGGCCATCACGGTCTCGCTGCACTGCGAACAGAACTTCCCGGCACGCAAGGCCAACAGCGATTGGGACATTCCCCTGCCGCGGGGCATGGGCGACACCGCCTACCTGAACGTGGTGGACGACACCCTCAACTACCTGCTGCCGCTGTATCAGCCCGACCTGGTGCTGTACGACGCCGGCGTCGATGTGCACAAGGACGACGCGCTGGGCTACCTGCAACTGACGGACGCCGGCGTGGCCGCCCGCGACGAGGCCGTGCTGCGCCACTGCCTGGGCCGCGATATTGCGGTAATGGGTGTGATCGGCGGCGGCTACAGCAAAGACCGGGTGGCCCTGGCCAAACGCCACGGCATCCTTCACCACAGCGCAGCGCGTGTCATCGGTTGTTCACAATGACTGTGGAACCGCTTGTGGATAACCTGCGGGAAAGCCGCTGCAGGCCTTGACCAGCAAGGCCTGCAGAAGACTGGTTGTTTTTTGACCAGTGCTTCCGGGGGCAGCGCTGCGCTAGAATGCGCCTCTTTTCCACAGCCTGCTGCCCACCATGCCCGATTTCAACCCCGCATCGCCTCCCCTTGCTGTCGTCATCGGTGGCGGCCCCGCCGGCCTGATGGCCGCTGAAGCCCTGGCCCAGGCAGGCTTGGCGGTCGAGGTGTTCGATGCCATGCCTTCGGTGGGCCGCAAGTTCCTGCTGGCCGGTGTCGGCGGCATGAACATCACCCATTCCGAGCCTTACCCCGCGTTCGTGGCCCGTTATGCCGAACGCCAAGGTGAAATCGGCACGCTGCTGGGCGAGTTCGACGCGGAGGCTTTGCGCCAGTGGATTCACGGCCTGGGCATCGAGACCTTCGTCGGCACATCAGGCCGGGTATTCCCCACCGACATGAAAGCCGCCCCGTTACTGCGCGCCTGGCTCAAGCGCCTGCGCGACAGCGGGGTAGTTATCCACACCCGCCATCGCTGGCTCGGCTGGAACGCCGAGGGGGCCTTGCGGATCGCTTATCCACAGGGCGAGCGCCTGGTCAACGCGGCTGTGCTTGTGCTGGCGCTGGGTGGCGGCAGTTGGGCGCGCCTGGGTTCCGACGGCAGCTGGCAAGCGCTGCTGGCCGAACGGGCTGTGGATATCTCGCCCCTGCAACCGAGCAACTGCGGTTTCGAGGTGGCCGGCTGGAGCGCGCTGTTGAAAGACAAGTTCGCCGGCGCGCCGCTGAAGAACATCGCCCTCAGCGTGCCTGGCAGTGCACCGCGCAAAGGTGAGTTCATCCTCACCGCGCAAGGTGTGGAAGGCAGCCTGGTGTATGCCTGGTCGGCGCCGGTGCGTGAGGCCATCAACCGCGATGGCCGGGGCGTGTTGTTGCTTGACCTGTTGCCGGACAAGCCTGTGGACAAGGTTGCCCAGGCACTGGCCAGGCCACGGGGCTCGCGCTCCATGGCCAAGCACCTGCACAGCCAGCTGGGTATCGATGGGGTAAAAGCCGCACTGTTGCGCGAGCTGACCGACCCTGCAACCTTTGCCAGCCCTGAAGCGTTGGCGCAGGCGATAAAGGCCCTGCCAATCACCCTGGTGCGCACGCGACCGCTGGATGAAGCGATCAGCAGCGCCGGCGGTGTCCGTTTCGAGGGGCTGGATGCAGGGCTGATGCTCAAAGGCATGCCGGGGGTGTTCTGTGCCGGCGAGATGCTGGACTGGGAGGCACCGACCGGGGGCTACCTGCTCACCGCATGCTTTGCCAGCGGGCAGCACGCCGGGCGGGCTGCTGCACAATGGCTCAAATCCAAGGGCTGACACCGCCCCAGTGTGGGCGCCGCGAGGCTAGGGTTTGCGCTTGCGCGGCCCGCCATTGAAGCTAGGTACCTTGCGCACCGCCTTCACCGCAGGTTCGGCATTGCCCCCCTCGGTGCTGTCCAACCAGCGCCCCAAGCCACGCTTGGCGCTGTTCTCTTTGGGCTTTTTGGGCTTCTTCGGCTTCTTGATCACCTGGCCACTGGCGTCGGTCATCGGCACCCGGTGATCCGGAATGAAGTCCGGTTCTTCATGACGCGGCAGGGTCTGGCGGGTCAGCACCTCAATCGCCGCCAGCAGTTGCACTTCATCGGCGCACACCAGCGAAATCGCCTCGCCCTTGTTGCCGGCCCGCCCGGTGCGGCCGATACGGTGCACGTAGTCCTCGGCAACGATGGGCAGGTCCAGGTTGACCACCAGCGGCAAGTCGTCGATATCCAGGCCACGGGCAGCCACGTCGGTGGCCACCAACACCTGGATTTCCCGGGCCTTGAAGCTGTCCAGCGCGCGCTGGCGGGTCGCCTGCGGGCGGTCACCGTGGATACCATCGGCATTCACACCCTCGGCCAGCAAGCGCGCCACCAACTGGTCGACGCCGTTACGGGTCTTGGCAAATACCAGCACCTGCTTCCAGCGCTGCTTGCGCATCAGGTGGCAGAACAGGTCTTCCTTGCGCTTTTTATCCACAGGTACCAGCCACTGCTTGACGCTGGCGGCAGCGGCATTGCGTGGGCTGACTTCGATACTCAGCGGGTCATTCAGGGCCAGCCCTGCCAGCATGCGGATCTGCTCGGAGAACGTGGCGGAAAACAGCAAAGTCTGGCGCTTGCGTGGCAACGCGGCATAGACCGATTGCAGCTCTTCGGCAAAGCCCAGGTCGAGCATGCGGTCAGCTTCGTCCAGCACCAGGGTCTGCACCTGGTTGAACTTGACCGCGTTCTGCCGGAACAGGTCGAGCAGCCGGCCAGGGGTGGCGACCAGCAGGTCGACGCCACGGCGCAGGCGCATCATCTGCGGGTTGATGCTGACCCCGCCGTACACCGCATAGGTACTCAACGGCAGGTTCTCGGCGTACTCGCGCACGTTGTTGTGCACCTGCTCGGCCAGCTCTCGGGTCGGCACCAGCACCAGGGCACGGATCGAGTTGCTGGCCACTTTCTCGCCTTCCAGGGCCAGGCGCTGCAGTACCGGCAGGGCAAAGCCTGCCGTTTTTCCGGTGCCGGTCTGGGCCGCGGCCATCAGGTCGCGGCCGGCCAGCACGGCGGGAATGGCCTTGGCCTGCACCGGGGTTGGGGTGGTGTAGGCCAGCTGCTGCAAGGTGCGCAGCAGCGGTTCGATCAGGCCGAGTTGGGCGAAATTCATGGCAATACCGTCAGGGGTTCAGCGAAGCCGGCAAGTTTACCGCATCGCCCCTGCCTACTTGCAGATTTCGCCTTTCAACGGCAACACGGGTTTGGCAGGCTTGCGCCACTGCGGCAGGCCGATCAGCACCACTGCGCCAATGATCACCGCCATCGCCACGCACTCTTCGGCACCGATCTGTTCACCGGCAAACAGGATCCCCAGCAGCACCGCCACGGCCGGGTTGACGTAGGCATAGCTGGTGGCAGCTGCCGGGCGCACGTGCTTGAGCAGGTACATATAGGCGCTGAAGGCCAGGATAGAGCCGAAGAACACCAGGTAGGCCAACGCGCCCCAGCCGGCAGCGCTTGGCACCTGCGTCATGCGCTCGCCCGACAGCAGGCTGCCCAACAACAGCACTGCGCCACCCACCAGCATTTCGGCGGCACTGGCCATTGGCCCCTGTGGCAGGGGCAGGCTTTTGCTCCACACCGAACCGAATGCCCACGAGGCCGCGGCAAAAATGATCAGCGCTGCGCCAATCGGGCTCGCCTGCAGGTTGGACCCCAGGTTCAACAGGGCGATACCCAACAGCCCAAGGGCAATGCCTGCCCACTCCAGTTTCGAGTTGCGGTGCCCGAACAGCAGGCCGAACAGCAAGGTGAACAGCGGCACCGTCGCCACCGCCAGGGCCGCCACCCCCGAGGCCACGCCGGCGTGTTCGGCCACCGTTACCCCGCCGTTACCGCAACTTAGCAGGAGAAAGCCGATTGCCCCGGCAGCCCGCCATTGCGGCCACGTGGGTGCCGGCGCACCGCGCCAGCGCAGAAAACCGTACAGCAGGCTACCCGCGATCAGGAAACGCACACCGGCCATGAGCATCGGTGGCCAGCTCTCGACGCCAATGCGGATGAACAGGTAGGTGGAGCCCCAGACCAGGTACAGCGCCAGGAAGGCGCCGATGAGCAACCAGGGAATGCGACGGGAGGCAGGCATTGGAACACTCGAAATCCGTTTACGGGTGAACAGTCTAGGGGCCTGCCTGAGCGAACAGAAGTTACAGAATGGCTTGAAATGAGCGGCACACTTTCGGTGCGTTCGGTTTGAAGCGGGCGCCGCTTGAAGCAAGCGCCGAACACGCCTCAAGCATACTTGACCAGCGCCTCGCGCAGCTTGGCTGCCGGTGTTTTCTGCAACCGGCACAGCAGGCCATGCGAGAGCTGCTGCACACCATGTTGTTCTCGCAACACGCCGGCCAGGTGCTGCATCAGGTTGGCGGCCATTTCGGCATCGGCCATGGCCCGGTGCGCAGTACCGGTGTTCGGCAGCCCCGCCCAGCGGGTCAGGGTGCCCAGCTTGTGGTTCGGCGCTGCCGGCAACAGGCGCCGCGACAACAACAGCGAACAGGCAAATGACTGGCTGCGGCTGCGGCCGATGCGCGCCAGCTCGTAGTCCCAGAACTTCTGGTCGAACGCGGCGTTGTGCGCCAATAGCGGGGTTTCACCCACAAACTCGGCCACCTCGTTCATGACCTTGTCGACCGGCGGCGCACTGCGCAGCATCGCCGTGGTGATGCCGGTCAGCCCGGCCACGAATGCGGGTACCGGCACACCGGCGTTCATCAGGCTCTGGTAGCGCTCGACAATACGCCCGCCTTCCAGCATGACCACCGCCACTTCGGTGGCGCGGCAGCCGGCACCAGGGGAAATGCCGGTGGTTTCAAAGTCGATGACAGCGATACGTTCCACGAATGACCTCAGTGCTTGAGCAACAACTTACCCTCGATGGGTACATAGCGGCTGGCGGCACGGATCAGTGACAGCGCCGTCAGCCCGGGCACACCATACACCACCGCCTCAGTGCCGTGGCGCTGGATCACCCGCTCCAGCAGCAGGTCGAAATCGCCGTCACCCGAGGCCAGCACTACTTGGTCGACCCGGCTGGCGGCATCGATCACATCCAGGGTAATGCCCACGTCCCAGTCACCCTTGGCCGAGCCGTCGCTGCGCTGGATGAAGGGTTTGAGGCGCACGTCGAAACCAAGGTTGCGCAAGATCTGCTGGAACTGTTGCTGCTTGCTGTCGCCGCGGTCGATGGCATACGCCACGGCCTCGACGATCTGCCCTTCGCGGCAGACATCGGCCCACAGGGCGGTGTAGTTGAAATGGCAACCATGGGCTTGGCGCACGGTGTAGTAGAGGTTCTGCACATCGGCGAACAGCGCGATCTTTTTCACCTGGGAACCTCTTGTCTGGCCTGGAATGCCGGGGCCGCTGCGCTGCCCCGGAAATGCTAGCAGTATGCCAGACCTGTCAGACGTAGGAGTCGTCGTCCGAGAAGAACCCACCGTCATCACTGCTGTAATCGGTGTCGGCGTACCCACCCTGGTCGCTGCCCCAGCCACCGTTGTCGGCCACTTGCTGCTGCCCGCCCTGGTCATTCCAGCCACCGCTGTCACTGGCCGGCGCAGGCTCTTCCTTGATCACCTCGACCACCTCTTCGGGCTGGGAGTTGTGGTTGAACAGGCTGCTGATACCTTGCGCCAGCAATACACCACCGGCCACACCGGCGGCGGTCTGCATGGCCCCACCGAGGAAGCTGCTGGCACCACTGCGTGCCGGCGCAGCGCCCACGCCAGGCTGCTGTGCCATCGGTTGCGCGTAGGCCGGTGCCGCCGGCTCACGCCAGCCGCCAGCCGATGCCGCCGCAGGCGCTGGCCGCTGTGGCTGCACCGGCGGCGCTGCAGTGCGCCCGCCCGTACCAAAAATGCTGGACAGGAAACCGCCACCGCCAGCGCTGGGCGCACTGTTGCCGCCCTGGGCCGCCTGGGCACGGGCCTGTTCCAGCTCGGCCTGCAGTTGCTTGTTCTGCTCGTCGAGGCGCTTGAGCGCCGCTTCCTGCACCAGGATCGCCTGGGCCATGTAGTAAGGCGCCGCCGGCTGCTGGCGCAGGTGCTGCTCGATGCAGGCCTGGGCCTGCGGGTCGCGCGGCTGGCTGGGGTCTTCGGCTTGCTTGAGACGGCCGAACAGGCCGTCGATCAGGGTTTGTTCTTCAGTGTTCATGGGGCGACCTCATGGGTAGCGGGACAACGGACAACCTCAAAGATGGGGCGTTGCGCCGCGCGATTCAATCGCTGCAAGGGTGAAACATTTTTCAGCAAGTGACAGCGCCACGCCTGCTTTGGGCTAAAGTGATGCACCTGTTTTTACTGCCATGCGATATAGCCCGATGAATCCGCTGAGCGTCCTGCGCGACTCCCTGTACTTTTTCCGCCGCCACCTGCCGAACATCATCCAGCTGTGCCTGCCGCTGGTCGTGCTGGAGGCCCTGCTCACCCAACTGCTGTACCGGCAACTGGGCGACCAGGCATCGCCCGCCTACGGCATGCTGATCAGCCTGCTGTGCTATCCGCTGTACAGCGCCGCCCTGATCCTGTACCTGGACACCCGTAGCCAGGGCCAGGACATCGCCAAGCGCGACCTGTTCGCCCGCGCCTTGCAGCTATGGCCGCAACTGGCCCTGCTGATCCTGATCAGCTCGCTGCTGATCATGGCGGGCCTGGCCCTGTTCGTCTTCCCAGGCGTGTGGATCATGATCAACCTGGTGTTCGCCGAGTACCTGCTGGTACTGCGTGGCCGGCCGGTGGTGCAGGCGATGCGCGACAGCGCCAGCATGACCACCGGGCATTTCATGCGCATCATGGTTTGCGTGGTCGCGGTGCTGGCACCGATCTGGCTGATCGACGGGTTGCTGCTCATGGCGTTCCCCGAGCCATCGCCGGCCATGGAGCTGGCCATGGACAGCCTCAGCGGCTTCCTGCAGCTGTTCAGCACCGTGGTGCTCTACCGGCTGTTCATGTTGCTCGAAGAAAAAGCCGGCGCCTGAGGGCGCCCTCCCGGTCGCCTGCCAGCGCGCAGGGGCACCGCGCCGCCTTCAGGTGCCCCGCGGCTTCGCCCGGGCCGTGGCCTCTGCCACCAGTGGGTCATCTGGCCAGTAGTGCTTGGGATAGCGCCCTTTGAGGTCTTTTTTCACCTCGGCGTAGGTCGTACGCCAAAAATTGGCCAGGTCCTGGGTGACCTGCACCGGGCGCCGTGCCGGTGACAGCAGGTGCAGCTTGACCTGCTGGCGGCCGTTGGCAATGCGCGGGGTGTCGGCCAGGCCGAACAACTCTTGCAGGCGCACGGCGAGGATCGGCGGATTCTCGCTGTAGTCCAGCCGAATGTTCGAGCCAGAGGGCACGGCAAGGTGTGCCGGGGCCTGTTCCTCCAGGCGCTGTGGCAGCGGCCAGGGCAACAGGTTGCGCAGCAGCGATGGCAAGTCCAGGGCGGCGAAATGGCTCAGCCGGGAGACCTTGCCCAGATACGGCTGCAACCAGTCTTCCAGGCTGGCGAGCAAGGCCGCGTCACTGAGGTCGGGCCACTCGCTGTGGCCCTGCCCGGCCAGGTCCAGGTGGCGCAGCAGTGCCACCCGCGCCTGCCACTGGCGCAGTTCCGGCGTCCAGGTCAGCAGGTTCAAGCCTTTGCGGCGGACCAGCCCAATCAGCGCGCGGGCTTTGGCGTCGTTATCCAGGCCTGGCAGCGGCTCACGGCTGAGCACCAGCTCGCCCACCTTGAGTTGGCGCTCGGCGCGCAATACCTGTTCACGTTCGTCCCAATCGAGCATGTCGACCTGCTCCACCTGCTCGGCCAGCACATCCTCGAACAGGCTGGGATCGAACGCTGCGGCCAGGTAGATACGCTCTTCACGCTGGCCTTGGCGGCTACCCAGGTCGGCGATTACCAGCCACGGGCACTTCATCAGGGCATCGACCTCGGCAAACAGCGCCGCTCGGCCATTGGCCAGGCGGTACTCGGCTCCCCCTTCGCGGCGCTGCTGGGCAACGCGGTCGGGGTAGGCCAGTGCCAGCAGTGCACCCAGCCAGCGTGGGTGGCCCGGGTCGGCGACCGCCGCGCTGGCCTTGCCCCGTAGCAGGCCACGGTACTGGCGCGACAGTTGCCGGGCACGCTGCACGCCACCCTGGCCGCCCCGTACCGCCTGGCTCTCGCCACTGACCAGCGCCAACCGGCTGTGCAGGTCTGCGCCACCGCCGCGCTGTATATCCCGCTCGCCCAGCAGCGCCGCAACATCGCAGGCCATCTGTGCCAGGCCCAGCGCCTGGCCGCGCAGCAGCAAGTGCGCAATACGTGGATGCGCCGGCAGCTCGGCCATGGCCTGGCCGTGCTCGCTGAGGCTGTCGCGGCGGCCTGGCTTGAACGCGTTCAGCCGCGCCAGCAGGTCCTGGGCCTGAGCGAAGGCGGCCGCGGGTGGTTGGTCAAGCCAGCGCAACTGCTCGGGGGTGACGCCCCAGCGGGCCAGTTGCAGGGCCAGGCCGGCCAGGTCCGCCTGCAGGATCTCGGCAGTGCCGTAGGCAGGAAGCTGGTCATGTTGGGCCTCGGACCACAGGCGGTAGCACACGCCCGGCTCCAGGCGCCCGGCACGGCCGGCGCGCTGGGTGGCACTGGCGCGGGAGATCCGCTGGGTGTCCAGGCGGGTCATGCCACTACCTGGGTCGAAACGCGGCACACGGGCCAGGCCGGCGTCGATCACCACCCGCACGCCCTCGATGGTCAGGCTGGTTTCCGCGATGTTGGTGGCCAGCACCACCTTGCGCTGGCCCGCCGGCGGCGGGTCGATGGCAGCCCGCTGGGCACTGAGGTCCAGCTCGCCATGCAGCGGGCACAGCAGGATCTCGGGGCGCTCGCCCAAGGCCTCTTGCAGATGCTGGTGCACCCGGCGGATCTCGGCCTGGCCCGGCAGAAACACCAGCACGCTGCCCGCCTGGTCGGCCAGCGCATGCAGCACGCTTTCCACGACCCGGGGCTCGATGAATTCCCCCGGCTGGAACGGCCGCCCCCAACGGATATCCACCGGGTGCACGCGGCCCTCGCTGCGCACGACCGGCGCGTCATCCAGCAAGCGTGACAAGCGCTCGCCCTCCAACGTGGCAGACATCAGCAAGATTTTCAGGGGCGGGTCGTCACGCAGCAGCTCACGGCCGTTGAGGCTCAGCGCCAGCGCCAGGTCGGCATCCAGGCTGCGCTCGTGGTATTCGTCGAAAATCAGCAAGCCCACCCCTTCCAGTGCCGGGTCGGCTTGCAGGCGACGGGTAAGAATACCTTCGGTGACCACTTCGATACGGGTGCCGGGGCCCACCTTGCTGTCCAGGCGGATGCGGTAGCCCACGGTTTGCCCAACCTGCTCACCCAGCTCACTGGCCAGCCGCTCGGCCGCCGCGCGGGCGGCCAGGCGCCGGGGTTCCAGCATGAGGATGGTCTGCCCGGCCAACCAAGGCTCGTGCAACAACGCCAGCGGCACACGGGTGGTCTTGCCCGCCCCCGGGGGCGCCTCGAGCACCGCTTCGTCGCGGGTTTGCAAGGCTTGGCGCAAAGCGGGCAAGGCCGCATCAATGGGTAATGAAATCATGGTGGTCCTCGAACAGTCTGGCGAGTATAACGGCGAACCCAGCCTGCCCTATCATGGTCTTAGCATCAGGCGCAGGCGCTTCGCTTGCCCTGCTGAATACCCTTTCGGAGATTGTCATGCGCATCCCAACCCGCGCCATCGGTGGCGCACTCGTGGTTACCCTGCTGACCCAACTGACCGCCTGCGGCACCATTTTCTACCCGGACCGTCGCGGCCAGATCGGTGGCAAGATCGACCCGGTGGTTGCCGCCATGGACGCTATCGGCATCCTCTTCTACGTGATCCCCGGGCTGATCGCCTTCGGCATCGACTTCGCCACCGGCGCCATCTACTACCCAGGGGGCCACACCGCCCAGGTCGATCCGGCAAAACTGCAACAGGCCGTCAGCCCGGATGGCAAGGTCGACAACCTGAAACTGCAGGCCATTCTTGAAACCGAACTGGGCCAGCGCCTGCCGCTTGACGACCCGCGGCTTATCCAGCACCGCGGCAGTGTCGAGCAATTGGCCAGCCTTGGCCTGATGCCAGCAGCCTGAACCACAAGGACCTGACCACGGATGATAACCACCCCGGCTGAACACCAGCGCCTGTTGCGCCTGGCCACCCGCGCCTCGCTGGCGGTGGCCGGCATCTTGGTAGTGAGCAAGGCGCTGGCCTGGTGGCTGAGCGGCTCGGTCAGCCTGCTGGCCGGGCTCACCGACTCGGCACTGGACGCCGTCGCCTCGTTCCTCAACCTGCTGGCCGTGCACTACGCCCTGCGCCCGGCTGATGACGACCACCGCTTCGGGCATGGCAAAGCCGAAGCCTTGGCCGGCATGGCGCAGGCGTTGTTCATCGGCGTCAGTGCCGTATTGATCGGCGTGCAGGCGGTCGAGCGCCTGCATACGCCACAACCCTTGGGTGATACCAGCATCGGTATCGCGGTGATGCTGCTGTCACTCGTGCTGACGGTCGCCCTGCTGGCCTTCCAGTACAAGGTCATCCGCCTGACCGGCTCCACGGCGATCCGGGCCGACTCGCTGCACTACCGTTCGGACCTGCTGCTCAATAGCAGCATCCTGCTGGCGCTGTTACTGGCCCGTTTCGGCTGGCCGCAGCTGGATGCGCTGTTCGGCCTGGGCATTGCCCTCTACATCCTGTGGAGCGCGCTGCAGATCGCGCGCGAGAGTATCGCCATCCTGATGGACAAGGAGCTGCCCGGCGATGTGGGCGAGGAAATGGCCGCGCTGGTGTTGGCCATTCCCGGGGTCAAAGGCGTGCACGACCTGCGTACGCGGCTGTCGGGCAACCAGTGGTTCGTACAACTGCACCTGGATTTGCCCGGGCAGTTGCCGCTGCATGATGCCCATGAGCTGTGCGTGGAAGCCTCGCGGGTGATCCGCCAGCGTTATCCGCAAGCGGATGTGATGGTGCATGCCGACCCGGTCTGAACCTGCGCGTGGGTCAGTTGACGCTGTACCCTCGGCCGCTGAAGCAGGCCCCCAGTGCGCGTTGGTAATTGCTGAGCACATTCGGCGGCGGCGCGTAGGTCGCGGTGGCCGGGTCGAAGCCTGACTGGCTGACCGCCCAGCGGTGGCACTGGTAACGGTCCTGCTCCTGCTGCTCCGGGCCTTGGCCATACATCGGGTACGCCACCACGTCATAGCCGCCCGCAACCGGCGGTGGCGGCGCGGGTGGCGGCGCCACTGCCGGCGGGTTGACCACCACATATTCCTGGCTGTCTGCCAGGTACTGGTAGTAGGTATCGGCAACCAGGAAGAACAACGCCCCACCCACCCACACTTCCCGTGCATACGGCGGCAGGTAATTGACCCGCACACCGTAAGGCGGGGTTACCACGATGTAATTGCCGCCATGCGGGCGGTACCAGTAGCCGCCGGAGTAGAAGTAGTCATGGCCGCGATAGGGCACTTTCCAGTAGCGGTCAGGGAAACGATCGACCGTGTGCCCAGGGCGGTACTGCGGCCCCGGCCCCCAGCCATTGCCATGGCCGTCCGGGCGCCCCTGCCAGTCGCCACCCGGCCTTGGCCCCGGCCCCCCGGCTTGCCAGCGATGCTCATCGCCATGGCGGCGGGGAATATCCTGGTAGTAGCCCTGCCTGGGCGGCTGAGTCTGGCGTACTTCGTCGCGGGCGTTCAGCGGCCGACCGGGCCCAGGGTCGCCGGGCCCTTCGGCCAGCGCCCCAAGGCTGATGCCCAACCCCAGCAAGCCAACACCTGCCAACTGCCAGATGCGCGACGTCATGGTATTCCTCTCGGTAAGTAAACTGCGGCTGCAGCCAGTCTACCGTGCTCTTCAGGCCGGCCAATTAAAATTACCGACATGAAAAAAGGGAGGCCGCAGGGCCTCCCTTCAGGAATTGTCGTCCGTGCTCGGCACTTGTGGCGCCGGCTCACCTCACAGCGTCTTCTGGAAGCTGTGTAGCCCGGGGGCCTGCGGATCCGGTTGGATGGCTGGCCGCGACCGCCCGCCTAGGGCGCGTCGCCGTGGACTGATGTCCGGGCAGTGATTCTGTTGATAAAGATACCGGACAGCTGGCGGCAGCGGATTGCGAAGATTGCTCATATAAATAGTACTTGCGCAATTTTTCACCCTGGAATGATAATTCGCCGCAATCCGAACAGAAAAGGCAAATGCCATGAGCAAACTCGACCGCTATGACCTGAGCATCCTCGCCGAATTGCAGCGCGATGCGCGCATTTCCAACCAGGAACTGGCCGAGCGCATCGGCTTGTCGCCTTCGCCATGCTCGCGTCGGGTCAAGCAGCTGGAGGACGACGGCTACATCTCCCGCCAGGTCGCCCTGCTCGACCGCAAAAAGCTGGGCCTGAGCCTGACCGCCTACGTGCTGATCGGCATGGACCGGCACACGCCGGAGCGCTTCGAGACCTTCGAGGCCGCTATCCGCAACCTGCCACAGGTACTGGAATGCAGCCTGGTCACCGGTATGGATGCCGACTACCAGTTGAAGGTGGTGGTGCCCGACATGGACCACTACCAGAAACTGCTGCTCGGCAGCCTGACCCGCATCGAAGGCGTCACCAGCGTGCGTTCGAGTTTCGTGCTGAACCAGGTGCTGGCCAGCACCGAGCTGCCATTGACCCACCTTCGGTAATTGCCCGCGCCTGCGAGCGTATACTCGAGCGCTCAAACTGCCTGGAGAACACCGATGGATCCCGCCGTATTCGAAGAGTGGATGATGATCATCCTAGTCACCGTGCTGATCGGTTTCATGGGTTTCATCGTCTGGGACCTGGCGAAAAAGTCCAAGGCGGGCAAGTTCGGTACGCTGATCCTGTTCTTCGTGCTGGGGCTGGGGGTGCTGGCCTTTATCATCAAGAGCGTGGTGGTGGGGTTTCTTGAAGGGGTTTAGGCCTTGGGAATGCGGGGAGCGCTTTGCGCTCCATCGCGACACAAGGCCGCTCCTACAGGGGTCGCACAAAGCGGGGATCGCGACCCAAGGCATGGGTTTGCGCGGTTCTGTAGGAGCGACCTTGTGTCGCGATGGGCCGCAAAGCGGCCCCCACTAGCGCTGCAATTTTGCCGGAACCTCGCGCCAGCACCCCTGCTCCAGCCCCTCCAACGCCCAGTCACCAATGCGTACCCGCACCAGGCGCAAGGTCGGCAACCCCACCGCTGCCGTCATGCGCCGCACCTGGCGGTTACGCCCTTCACGAATCACCAGCTCCAGCCAGCTGGTCGGCACGCTCTTGCGAAAACGCACCGGCGGGTTGCGCGGCCACAACGCGGGCTCGGCCAGGCGCCGCGCCTCGGCCGGCAAGGTCGGCCCATCGTTCAGCTCCACGCCGTCACGCAAACGCTGCAACTGCTCGTCGCTCGGCTCACCTTCCACCTGCACCCAGTAGGTCTTGGCCAGCTTGTGCCTGGGGTCGGCAATCCGCGCTTGTAGCCCGCCATCGTTGGTCAGCAACAGCAAGCCTTCACTGTCACGGTCCAGCCGCCCGGCCGGGTATACGCCCGGGATGTCGATGAAGTCCTTGAGCGTCGCCCGCCCTTCGCCGTCACTGAACTGGGTCAGCACGTCGAACGGTTTGTTGAACAGGATCAGGCGGGGCTCGGCCGGCGGCGCCTTGGCCTGGCGACGCGGGCCGGCGGCAGGCCGCGCCTGGGGGCGGCGCGGCTTGTTACGGGGTGGCAGTGACATGGATCCTCAGCGGAACGGCGGCTCATCGAAGCTGCGCAGTTTACGCGAGTGCAACGAGTTGAGCTCGGTGCGCAGCAGGTCGAGGGCGGCAATGCCGATCTTCAGGTGCTGGCTGACCGCCCGGTTATAGAAGGCGTTGGCCGAACCTGGCAGCTTGATCTCGCTGTGCAGCGGTTTGTCGGACACGCACAGCAAGGTGCCGTACGGTACCCGCAAGCGGTAGCCCTGGGCGGCAATGGTGCCGCTTTCCATGTCCACCGCCACGGCACGTGAGAGGTTGATCAGCGGCCGCTCCTGGGCCCAGCGCAGCTCCCAGTTACGGTCATCGTAGGTCAGCACGGTGCCGGTGCGCAGGCGCTTCTTCAACTGTTCGCCACGCTCACCGGTCACTTGCGCAGCCGCTTCCTGCAGCGCCAACTGCACTTCGGCCAGGGCCGGGATCGGAATATTCGGCGGCACCACGCGGTCGAGAATGCCGTCGCGGCGCATGTAGGCGTGTGCCAGAACATAGTCGCCAATGGTCTGCGACTGGCGCAGGCCGCCGCAGTGGCCAATCATCAACCAGCAATGCGGGCGCAACACCGCCAGATGGTCGGTGATGTTCTTCGCATTCGACGGGCCGACGCCGATGTTGACCAAGGTGATGCCGTCACCGTCGGCGGCGATCAGGTGGTAGGCCGGCATCTGGTAACGGTGCCAGACCACGCTGGCAACCAGCGCCTGGGCTTCGCCATGGTCCATGCCCTTTTCGATGGCCACGTTGCCCGGCAGCACCATGCGCACGAAACGCGGGTCGTCACGCAACTGCTCCAGGCCATGGCTGATGAACTGGTCGACATAGCGGTGGTAGTTGGTCAGCAGGATCCACGGCTGCATGTGGCGCCAGTCGCTGCCGGTGTAATGCACCAGGCGGCGCAGCGAGAAGTCCACGCGTGCGGCATCGAACAGTGCCAGCGGCAACACGTCGGCATGATCCCAGTCGTACAGGCCGTCGGCGATATTGTCGGTGGCGGCCGACAGGTCGGTGCTGGGGAACACCCGCGCCAGCTGCGCAGCGGTGATGCCGCTGCCGGCCAGTTCGTCACCCTGGTCGACCACATAGGGGTAAGGGATATTCTGTTCGCTGACGCCCACTTCTACGGTAACGGTGTAGTCGTGCATCAGCGGGCGCAGCTGCTCCAGCAGATAACCACGGAACGCCGCGGGCTGGGTGACAGTGACGCTGTAGGTGCCCGCGACCTGCACCTTGGCATAGGCACGCGTGGTAGCGGCGACTTCGCCATGGCTGTAGTAGGTCAGGCGCAGGGCCGGGTAGCGGAACAGGTCGCGCTGCTCGGCGTCGGGTTCGGTGCGGTCTTTCAGATAACGCTTGAGCGCGAGGCTTAGGGCACCGGTGGCTTGTTCATGCAGGGCCGCCAGACGATCGACGGCCTGTTCGGGGGTATCAACGACTACAAAAGCGTGGCTCACACTGTGCTTCCTGTCTGGACATGCATGTGAACCATCTTGCCTGCCTTCTTGGCTAAATACATCCCCATTGATCGGTGCTGGATCCTTCGCGGGCGCGCCCGCTCCCACAGGTACGGCACCGCCCGGGACATCCATGAAGATCTTGTGGGAGCGGGCATGCCCGCGAAGAAGCCGAATCAATTCGCCCAGGCTGGCGTCGCCCGCGCCACCAATGCCTGCACATCCACACCACGCGGCAACGCCCCATACACCCGGCCGCCCCCCGCCAACCGGCTGCCAATGAACGCATCACTCACCAACGCATTGCCCGCCCCCAGCAATAGCTTGGCCTGCAACGCCAGGGCAATATCCTCGGTCAGTTGCCGCGCGCGGTACTGCATGTCGCCAGTATCGGCAAACGCCCCCTTGAGGTTGCCGATATGCGCCGCCAAACGTGGGTCGCCATGCCCATCGCCCAGCTCGGCGAACAAGGCATCGAGCACCCCCGGTTCCTTGGAAAGGGCCCGCAGCACATCCAGGCACTGCACATTGCCCGAGCCTTCCCAGGTCGAGTTCACCGGTGCTTCGCGGTACAGCCGGGGCAGGATGCTGTCTTCCACATAACCGGCACCGCCTAGGCATTCGGCGGCTTCGTTGATCATGGCCGGCGCGCGCTTGCAGATCCAGTACTTGCCCACTGCCGTCACCAGGCGGGCGAAGTGCGCCTGCTGCGGGTCTTCGAGCTGCTCCAGCGCCTGACCCATGCGCAGGCTGAGGGCGAGCGCAGCCTCGCTCTCCAAGGCCAGGTCGGCAAGCACGTTCTGCATCAGCGGCTGCTCATTCAACACGCGCCCACCGACCTTGCGGTACGCGCAGTGGTGGGTAGCCTGGGTCAGCGCCTGGCGCATCAGCGCACTGGAGCCGACCATGCAATCGAAGCGGGTCATGGCGACCATTTCGATGATGGTCGGCACACCGCGCCCTTCTTCGCCGATCATCCACGCCAACGCCCCGCGAAACTCCACCTCGCTGGAGGCGTTCGAGCTGTTGCCCAGCTTGTTCTTCAGGCGCTGGATATAGAACTGGTTGCGGCTGTCATCCGGGCGGTGGCGCGGCAGCAGGAAACAACTCAGCCCCTTTTCGGTTTGCGCCAGGGTAAGGAAGGCATCGCACATCGGCGCCGAACAGAACCACTTGTGGCCGACCAGCTCGTAGGCCTGACCCGGGCCCGGCGCCCCGACCGGGTAGGCCCGGGTGGTGTTGGCCCGCACATCGGTGCCGCCCTGTTTTTCGGTCATCGCCATACCCAGGGTGACCCCGGCCTTGTGCCGGTCGCCGACATTGCGCGGGTCATACTCGCAGGCGAGGATTTTCGGTAGCCAGTACTCGGCCAGCTCGGGTTGCAAGCGCAAGGCTGGCACGGCGGCGAAGGTCATGGTCAACGGGCAGCCGCTGCCGGCTTCGGCCTGGCTGTGCAGGTAGGTCATGGATGCCCGTGCCACATGCGCCCCGGGGCGCGGCTCGGCCCATGGCAGCGACGGCAGGCCGTACTCGATCGCGGTGCGCATCAGTTCGTGGTAGGCCGGGTGGAACTCGACCAGATCGATGCGATGGCCGTAGCGGTCGTGGCTGCTGAATTCGGGCTTGTGGGCGTTGGCCAGAAAGCCAGCCTGCATCAGCGCCCCCCCGGCCAAGGCCCCGTAGGCATCGATCCGCGACTCGGCCCAGCCCGCGCCGAAACGCCGCGACCACTCCTGGAGTGGCAGGTCGAGGCGGTAAAGGTTGGCACCGTCGAGGGACGGTGGCTGGTTGGTGACTGCGTGGGTTTCAGCGTACTGGTGCAGGTTCATCGGGGGCTCCTGGATCCGGGTAGGCTTGAAAGACCCAGTGAAGCACTGCCTGCGGGGTTGGCAAAGTGGCATTCGTGACTAAAGGTGTGGTGGTGGGGGCATGGGGTGCAGATGCATGTCTTGAGCCTGCATCTGGGCTGACAGGTGTTCGCCATAAGATCTGCGGCGCGGGTGAGGTCGAGCGCCGAAGGGTTCGCCGCGACACTTTCAGCGCCTGTGAGATCGAGCGCCGCCCCCCCTCAAACCGAACGACGCTTCTGCAAGATACCCACCGGTACCTGCCCCTGCGAAACCGCCATATTCAAACTCAACTCAAACCGGCTCCCCAACCCCCGCGTCGACTCATGCGCCAACCGCGCACCCAGCAACTCGCCCATCTGCCGGCAGATCGACAACCCGATCCCCAACCCGCCATAGCGCCGGGTCATCGAGCCATCTACCTGGAAGAACCGCTGATACAACGTCGCCTGGTCCAAGTCATCGAAGCCGATACCGCTGTCGCTGACAGTGAAGGTCAGCGCCATGTCATCCGGCCCCACCCGGCGCCCGCGCACCTGGATCACCACGCCGCCCTGATGGGTGAACTTCAACCCGTTATCCACCAGGCACCCCAGGCAACGCGCCAGCTTGGGCCCGTCACCCAGTAACCCATCCGGCAAATCGGCCGGGATATCCAGGCTCAGGTACAGGCCCTCGGCCAATGCCTGGCCGGCATAACCGGCGCGCAGGCTCTGCAACAAAGTACGCAGGCTGAACGGCGCCGGCTGCACCCGCAGGCGCCCCGCTTGCAGCTCGGACAGCGTAAGGATGGCATCGACCATGTCCATCATGCCCTGCGCCGAACCGACCGCTGTACGGTGGTACTGGGCCATCTCGCCTTCCATCGGCAAGGTATGCATTAATTCCAGCGAGCCAATCACCCCGTTCATCGGCGTGCGCAGTTCATGGGTCACACTGGCCAGAAATTCGTCTTTCAACCGGTTGCTCCTGGCCAGCTGCAGATTCAGTTGTTCCAGCGTACGGCCGGTTTCACGCAAGGCCTGCGCCTGCTGCTCGCGCAGGATGTTGATGCGGTCGGCCAGCGCCAGCGACAGCAGCGCCACCTCCAGTGCCGAACCCAGTTGGCTGGCATACATGGTGATGAACACGTTCGGCAGGTAGCCCAGCACCATCAGGGTGTTGACCAGGCCACCAAGCAGGAACGCCGTCCAGGCAATGATGAACCAACGCGCCAGGCGCAACCCGCGCCACCAGGCATACAGCCCGGCGCTGAACACGCTGACGGTGAACAGCAGCGCCAGCAGGGTGGCCATGCGCAGCGCCACCCCATAGGCCATGCTCACGGCCAGCACCATGACCGCCACGCCCCCCAGCATCAACAGCTGCAATAGCCGATCGAAGCCCCGGCTGATACTGCCAAGCTGCAGGAAGTGGCGGGCGAACTGGCAGGCGAACAGCGCGGCAGCACCGATGCTCAGCGGTGTCGCGGCATTCGCCCACCATGGGCTGTCCGGCCAGAAGTAGGCTACACCGGCGCCATTCACCGACACCTGGTAAAGGCCGAACGAGGCGATATAGAGGATGTAGTAGAGGTAGCTGACGTCGCGCACGCTGAGGTAGATGAACAGGTTGTACACCAGCATCACCAGCAGCACGCCATAAATCATGCCAAGCACATACAGGCGGGTCGGTTGCGCCTCGATGTAGGCCTCGGGGGCCCATAGCGCCAGCGGCGCCTGCACCGAGCCCTGGCTATGCAGCCGCAGGTAAGCGGTAGTCACCTGGCCAGGCGGCAGCGGCAGCTCGAACAGATAATTGCTCTGGCGCACCTGCCGGCTGTCGTAGGGCAAGGCATCGCCGGTGCGCTGGGCCAGGCGGTAGCCGCCATTGCCATCGGCCAGGTACAGCTCCAGATGATCCAGGGGCGGGTAGGCCAGTTCCAGCAGCCACTGCCGGGGCGCAGCACCGGGCGCCGCAACCGGGCGCAACTCGACCTTGAGCCAGAACACCGAAGTGGAATAACCGGCGTTCAGCACCTCATCTGGGTGGGGGCGGAAGTATCTGGCGAAGTCCGGGGCGCTGACTTGGGCGATGCTGCTACTGCCATCCGGGTCCTCATAAACCTGCATGACCTTGCCCAGCGGCAGGTGCCGGGTAGCCTCGTCGAAATCGACTGCGCCGGCCAGCACGGGCAGCATCCCCAGAAGCACAATCAGCAAATAGCGCATACAGCCCCAGCCTGGTCTGTGCAGTCGCGTCGCGGTTGCCTCCCATCCGTTTGAGACGACGTGATCCAGCAGAGTCCGTTTGTCGAGTTATCCAAGCACTCTAGCATAGCTGTAACCGCTGGCAATCGGCCATGCCAAAACGCGAAAAAAGGCTTCTAAATCAATAGTTTGATGGAAGATGCAAGCCGTAAGCTGACCATTCGATCAGTAAATCCGGTTTGTCGGACGATTCTCCCAAACAGGTTTGGTGGTAAGCTCGCCGACCATGAATACCTACAGCTCCCGCCCCGTTGTCCTCTGTCTCTCCGGCCACGACCCAAGTGGCGGCGCCGGCTTGCAGGCAGATATCGAAGCCCTGCTCGCCCAAGGCTGTCACGCTGCACCCGCCGTGACTGCCCTGACCGTGCAGGATACCGTCAATGTTTCCGACTTCCGGGTACTCGACCGCGAGTGGGTGCTGGCCCAGGCTAACGCCGTACTGGCCGACTCCACGGTTGCCGCGGTCAAGCTGGGCATGCTTGGCTCGATCGACATGGTCGACACCGTGGCCGAGCTGCTGGCCGCCCACCCGCACCTGCCGCTGGTCTGCGACCCGGTGCTGCGCGCCGGCGGCGGCGGCCGCCTGGGCAAGGATGAAGTAGGCTATGCCCTGCGCGAACGCCTGCTGCCGCTGGCGACCATCGCCACGCCGAACCTGCCTGAAGCGCGCATTCTCGCCGAACTGCCCGAGGGCAGCGCCGATGCGTGTGCCGAGAAACTCTTGCCGTTCTGCAAGCACCTGCTGATTACCGGCGGGCACGGCGACGAAGACGAAATCCACAACCGCCTGTACACCCAGAACGGCCAGCAATACACCTGGACCTGCCAGCGCCTGCCAGGCAGCTACCATGGCTCGGGGTGCACCCTGGCCAGCGCCCTGGCCGGCCGCCTGGCCTTGGGCGAGCAGCTGGAAAGTGCCGTACGCAGCGCCCTCGACTACACCTGGCGCACCCTGCGTGACGCCGAGCAGCTGGGCAAAGGCCAGTACGTGCCGCGCCGCCTGCCCCTGGACTTCTGCGCTTGAAGCGAGGCTTTCCATGAAGCTACGTGGCCTGTATGCCATTACCGACAGTCAACTGCTTGCCGGCCGTTTCCTGTCTTATGTCGAAGCGGCGCTGGAAGGCGGCGTGTGCCTGCTGCAGTACCGCGACAAAAGCGACGACGCAGCGCGCCGGCTGCGTGAAGCCGAAGCGCTGATGAAGCTGTGCGAGCGCTATGGCACCCAGCTGCTGATCAACGACGACGCCGAACTGGCCGCGCGCCTGGGCGTCGGCGTGCACCTGGGCCAGACCGACGGCCCGCTGACCCCGGCCCGGGCCCTGCTCGGCCGCCAGGCGATCATCGGTTCCACCTGCCACGCCAGCCTCGCGCTGGCCGCCCAGGCCGCCAAGGAAGGTGCCAGCTACGTGGCCTTCGGCCGCTTCTTCAACTCCGTGACCAAGCCCGGCGCGCCTGCCGCCAGTATCGAGCTGCTGGAGCAGACTCGCGCCCAGGTAAAGCTGCCGATCGCGGTGATCGGCGGCATTACCCTCGACAACGCCGCCCCGCTGGTCGACCATGGCGCCGACCTGCTGGCGGTGATCCACGGCCTGTTCGGTGCCGACAGCGCGCAGGAAGTTACCCGCCGCGCCCGCGCCTTCAACGCCTTGTTCGCATCCTGATTCGAGAGATTCCCATGTCCCGTTCCGAAGCCCTGTTCGCCCAAGCCCAGAAGCACATCCCCGGCGGCGTCAACTCGCCGGTCCGCGCTTTCAAGAGCGTTGGCGGTACGCCGCTGTTCTTCAAGCATGCCGAGGGCGCCTACGTCGTTGACGAGGACGACAAGCGCTATGTCGATTACGTCGGCTCCTGGGGCCCGATGATCCTCGGCCACGGCCACCCCGAGGTGCTGGAGTCGGTGCGCAGGCAGCTGCAGCACGGGCTGTCCTACGGTGCGCCAACGGCCATGGAAACCGAAATGGCCGACCTGGTCTGCTCGATCGTGCCGTCGATGGAAATGGTGCGCATGGTCAGCTCGGGCACCGAAGCCACCATGAGCGCCATCCGCCTGGCCCGTGGCTACACCGGCCGCGATGCCATCATCAAGTTCGAAGGCTGCTACCACGGCCACTCGGACAGCCTGCTGGTAAAAGCCGGCTCCGGCCTGCTGACCCAGGGCGTCCCCAGCTCGGCGGGCGTGCCCGCCGACTTCGCCAAGCACACCCTGACCCTGCCGTTCAACGACATCGCTGCCGTCGAGAAGACCCTGGCCGAAGTTGGCCAGACCGTGGCCTGCATCATTGTCGAGCCAGTGGCCGGCAACATGAACTGCGTGCCACCGGCCCCGGGCTTCCTCGAAGGGCTGCGCGAGCAGTGCGACAAGCATGGCGTGGTGCTGATCTTCGACGAAGTGATGACTGGCTTCCGCGTTTCCCTGGGTGGCGCCCAGGGCCATTACGGCATCACCCCGGACCTGTCCACCTTCGGCAAGATCGTCGGCGGCGGCATGCCGGTCGGCTGCTTCGGCGGCAAGCGTGAAATCATGGGCTGCATCGCCCCGCTGGGCCCGGTCTACCAGGCCGGCACCCTGTCGGGTAACCCGCTGGCCATGGCCGCCGGCCTGACCACCCTGAAGCTGATCAGCCGCCCCGGCTTCCACGCCGAGCTGACCGACTACACCAGCCGCATGCTCGACGGCCTGCAACAGCGCGCCGATGCCGCCGGGGTGCCGTTCGTCACCACCCAGGCCGGTGCCATGTTCGGCCTGTACTTCAGCGGTGCCGACGATATCGTCACCTTCGATGACGTGATGGCCAGCGATGCCGAGCGCTTCAAGCGCTTCTTCCACCTGATGCTCGACGGTGGCGTATACCTGGCACCGAGCGCGTTCGAGGCAGGCTTCACCTCCATCGCCCATGGCGACAAGGAGTTGCAGATCACCCTGGATGCGGCTGAAAAGGCGTTTGCTGCCCTTAAGTGATGCTTTGCCTGTACCGGGATCTTCGCGGGCTCACCCGCAAAGAGGCCGGTACAGGCAACAATTATTCATGCACAATCAGCTGACTTCCCCAACCAAGCAGAAATTCGAGTAAAACTTTGTAAGGTTGGCGCTGCTTATCCCATAATGTGCCACCAGAGACATTGGCCGCAGCTTTGCAGAGGTAAGTCGATCCCCATGAACCGCACCGGCCGCGCCCTGACCCTGGGCTGCCTGTTGCTTCTTCAGCCCCTGCTGGCCCTGGCGGAGGGCGGTAACTCGTTGCTCATTCCGGCAACGGGGCGCTGCACCTTGAACGTTCAGCCTGAAGACCTGGCAAACGCCCTCAAGGCCTGCGAGCAGACCGCCAGCGCGGGGGACGCCCAGGCGCAGTTCGAACTGGGCGAGTACTTCTACACGCAAACCCCCAAGAACCTTAACAAAGCCCTGGACTGGTTCCAGAAAGCCTCGCTGCAAGGCCAGGCCGATGCCCAGTATCGCTTGGGGGCCATGTTCTTCCATGGCGAAGGGGTCAAGGCCAACAATGTGCAGGCGTACATCCTGCTGAAAATGGCCGCGGTCAACGGTGCCGAAGACGCGCTGGACATGGCCGACGAAGTCACCGAGCAAATGCCTCGCGACGACCTGGAGCATGCCACCCAGGTGCTCGGCCAGATTTTCCGCAAATACCTGCTGGAACTGCAGAACGCCGAAGGGCGCACGCCGTTCTCGCCGTTGCCCTGACCGCCAGTACGCCAGCATGGGTACACGCGCCCGGTGCAGGGCGAACATACCCTTGATCGTTTCAGTGCTTTCGCCACTGCCATTCAAGGGTTATTCTTGAGTTCAACTCCATTGCCGTCGAGCGGCTAAAAACGACCTTGAACGCACCCATAGAACCCCATCGTTTCATCCTCGAACCTTTCGAGGCCAACCGTTTCGCCAACTTGTGCGGCCAGTTCGACGAGCACTTGCGCCTGATCGAACAGCGCCTGGCCATCGAAATCCGCAACCGTGGCAATCAGTTCGAACTGATCGGCGAACCCAAGACAACCTCTGCGGCCGAACAGCTGCTGCGCCGTCTCTACCGTGAGACCAAGGCCACTGACCTGTCGCCGGAAACCGTGCACCTGTACCTGCAGGAGTCGGCCGTCGAGCACATCGACAACCCGGCCGTCAACGAAGTCAGCGTGTCGCTGCGCACCCGCAAGGGCAATATCCGGCCGCGCGGTCTGAACCAGCAGCGCTACGTCAAGGAAATCCTCGCCAACGACATCAACTTCGGCATCGGCCCGGCCGGTACCGGCAAGACGTACCTGGCAGTGGCCTGCGCCGTGGATGCACTGGAGCGCGAGCAGGTGCGCCGTATCCTGCTGGTACGCCCGGCGGTCGAGGCAGGCGAAAAGCTTGGCTTCCTGCCTGGCGACCTGGCGCAGAAGATCGACCCGTACCTGCGCCCGCTGTATGACGCCTTGTACGAAATGCTCGGCTTCGAGCACGTGGCCAAGCTGATCGAGCGCCAGGTCATCGAGATCGCCCCGCTGGCATACATGCGCGGCCGCACCCTGAACAACAGCTTCATCATCCTCGACGAAAGCCAGAACACCACGCTCGAGCAGATGAAAATGTTCCTGACCCGCATCGGCTTCGGCTCTACCGCGGTGATCACCGGCGACATCACCCAGGTCGACCTGCCCCGTGGCACCAAGTCGGGGCTGGCACACGTCATCGAAGTATTGCGGGACGTGCCGGGTATCAGTTTCACCCACTTCCAGCCCAAAGACGTGGTTCGTCATCCACTGGTGCAGCGTATCGTCGAGGCCTATGACCGCTTCGATGCCCGCCAGGCCAAGCCTGAGGCACCCGGCAAAGATGCTTGAACTCGACATTCAACGGGCCACCGATGCCGCTGCCCCGGGCGACGAGGACTTCCGCCGTTGGTGTGAGCTGGCCTTGCGCCAGCGCAGCGCCGACTCGGAAATGACCATTCGCCTGGTCGACGAAGCCGAAGGCCGTGAGCTGAACCACACCTACCGGCACAAGGACTACGCGACCAACGTGCTGTCGTTCCCTGCCGATGTACCCGATGACCTGCTCGATATCCCGCTACTGGGCGACCTGGTCATCTGCGTGGCGGTGGTCGAGCGCGAAGCAAGCGAGCAAGGCAAGTCGCTAGACGCGCATTGGGCCCACCTGGTCATCCACGGCTGCCTGCACCTGCTTGGCTACGACCACATCGACGATGTGGAAGCCGAGGAGATGGAAGGCCTGGAACGAGAATTGCTGGCAGAACTGGGTCACCCCGACCCCTATGCCGATGATGAAACCGACACCCTCACACACTGATACACGAAGGATCACGAGAACCGCCATGAGCGAAGATCGATCGAGCAACGGGCAGAAGTCCTGGCTGGGTAAACTGACCCAGGCTTTTGCCCATGAGCCGAAAAACCGCCAGGAGCTGCTGGAGCTGCTGCGCGAAGCCCATCAGAACAAACTGCTGGACAGCGAGGCGCTGACCATTGTCGAAGGCGCCATCCAGGTCGCCGACCTGCAGGTGCGCGACATCATGGTCCCGCGCTCGCAGATGATCAGCATCAAGGCCAGCCAGTCGCCGCGCGAATTCCTGCCGGCGGTGATCGACGCCGCGCACTCGCGCTACCCGGTGATCGGCGAAAGCCATGACGATGTGCTCGGGATCCTGCTCGCCAAGGACCTGCTGCCGCTCATCCTCAAAGAGAACGGCGACAGCTTCAATATCAAGGACCTGCTGCGCCCGGCCACCTTCGTGCCCGAGTCCAAGCGCCTGAACGTGCTGTTGCGCGAGTTCCGTGCCAACCACAACCACATGGCCGTGGTCATCGACGAATATGGCGGCGTGGCCGGCCTGGTCACCATCGAGGATGTGCTGGAGCAGATCGTTGGCGATATCGAGGACGAGCACGATGTCGAGGAAGACAGCTACATCAAGCCGCTGCCCAGCGGTGACTTCCTGGTCAAGGCGCTGACCCCGATCGAAAATTTCAACGAGTTCTTCGACAGCGAGTTCTCCGATGACGAGTTCGACACCGTCGGCGGCCTGGTGATGAGTGCCTTTGGCCACCTGCCCAAGCGTAACGAAACCACCGAGATCGGCGCCTACAAGTTCCGTATTCTCAACGCCGACAGCCGGCGGATACATTTGCTGCGCCTGACCCCGATCAACCGTTAAGGACAAACATGCGTTGGATCACCCGCCCCGGCTGGCCCGGTAACCTGCTGGCCCTGGCGGCCGGCGCATCCACCCTCCTGGCCCTGGCACCGTTCGATATCTGGCCGCTGGCCTTGCTATCGATCGCCCTGCTCTACCTGGGCCTGCGCGAGCTCAGCCCGCGCCAGGCCATGTGGCGTGGCTGGTGGTTCGGGTTTGGCCTGTACGGCGCGGGCACCTGGTGGATCTACGTCAGCATGACCACCTACGGCGGCGCCTCGCCGTTGCTGGCGATCGTGCTGTTGTTGGCATTTTTCGCCGCTCTGGCGTGGTTCTTCGCCCTGCCCACCTGGTTGTGGGCGCGCTGGTTGCGGCGCAACGAAGCGCCGCTGGCCGACGCCTTGTGTTTCGCCGCCCTGTGGCTGCTGCAGGAAGCTTTCCGCGGCTGGTTCCTGACCGGTTTTCCCTGGCTCTACGCCGGTTACAGCCAGCTCGACGGGCCGTTGGCAGGCCTTGCCCCGCTGGGTGGCGTATGGCTGGTTTCCTTCGCCCTGGCCCTTTCTGCCGCCCTGCTGTGCAACCTGCACCGCCTGCGCGCGCGCCCTTCGTTCCTGGCCATTGCCGCGGTGCTGTTGCTGGCGCCCTGGGCCCTGGGCCTGGCACTCAAAGGTCATGCCTGGACAAAGCCGGCTGGCGACCCGCTGAAAGTGGCGGCCATACAGGGCAACGTCGAACAGGACCTGAAATGGGACCCGGCGCACATCGATGCACAACTGGCGCTGTACCGTGACCTGAGCTTCAGTTCCAAGCCAGTGGACCTGCTGGTGTGGCCCGAAACCGCGGTGCCGGTGCTCAAGGACCAGGCCCAGGGCTACATCGATGTGATGGGCCGCTTTGCCGCCGAACGGCATTCGGCGCTGATCACCGGCGTACCGGTACGCGAAGAGGTGCATCACCAGCGCCGCTACTACAACGGTATCACGGTGGCCGGCGAAGGCGATGGCACCTACCTCAAGCAGAAACTGGTGCCGTTTGGCGAGTATGTGCCGCTGCAGGACATGCTGCGTGGCGCCATCGAGTTCTTCAACCTGCCCATGTCGGACTTTGCCCGCGGCCCGGAAGACCAGCCACTGCTGCAGGCCAAGGGTTACCAGATTGCCCCGTACATCTGCTACGAAGTGGTCTACCCGGAATTCGCTGCAGGGCTGGCGGCGCGTAGCGACCTGCTGCTGACCATCAGCAACGACACCTGGTTCGGCACCTCGATCGGCCCGCTGCAGCACCTGCAGATGGCGCAGATGCGTGCGTTGGAAGCCGGCCGCTGGATGATCCGCGCCACCAACAATGGTGTGACCGCGCTGATCGACCCGTTCGGCCGTATCACCACGCAGGTACCACAATTCCAGCAGGCGGTAATGTATGGCGAAGTGGTGCCGATGCAGCAGCTCACGCCCTACCTGCAATGGCGTTCGTGGCCGCTGGCGATTGTCTGTGTGCTGCTGCTGGGCTGGGCATTGCTGGCCGGGCGCATAGCCAAGACCGTCTAACTGGCATTACACGGTCCCTGTAGGAGCGGCCTTGCGTCGCGATGGGCTGCAAAGCAGCCCCGGCAATCTTGAGATAGAGCTGAGATCCGGGGCTGCTGCGCAGCCCATCGCGACACAAGGCCGCTCCTACAAGGAACCGCGCAAACCTGAATTCAATAGAACACCCGGTACCCCACCAACCCCACTACCTCATTGAACAACTGCCCGCTTTGCCACATCGCCCGGCTTTCCGGCAGCAACCCGCCGAACGGCCGCGCATGCTCGCGCCCAAGGAACCCCACCGGCGCCGGCACCACCTCGAACCCTGCCTGTTCGAAGCTCCAGCGCGAACGCTGCATGTGCCAGGCCTGGGTGACCACCACCACACGGCGAATCCCCAGCGGCTGCAGCACCTTGGCCGACAGCTGGGCGTTCTCCCAGGTGGTGCGGCTGGCCTCTTCGCGCCACCTCACCTTGACCGCGAAATCCTCACGCAGGCGATCGGCCATCAACCGCGCCTCACTCGGCGGCTTGCCATAGTGCAGCCCGCCACTGGTCAGCACCGGCAAACCGGAGGCCTTGGCCAGCCGCGCGGCAAACCGCATGCGCTCCAGCGCCGTGGCCGTGGGCTGGTCACTGCCGCCCCAGGCCGGGTCGCCACGTTCACGGCCCGCGCCCAGCACCACGATGGCGTCTGCCCGCCCTGCCAGGCCCGCCCAGTCGCCCACGGCCAGTGGCGGCTCGGTCTCCAGCACGCGGGCCGTTTCCTGCACCACCAGCGGCAAGCTCATCAGCCACAAGCCACCCAGCCCCACGCCAAAACACAGCGCCGCCAGCCGTGGCCGGCGCGCACGCCACCACCATGCGGCAAGCAGCAACAGGAACAAGATGCCCGGCGGCATCAGCCATTGTTTGATAAAAAATCGTATGGGCATCGGCCACACCTCCTTGGCAGGCGTGCAGCCTAAAAGGATCGGCACCGGTCAACAAGGTAGGGCCAGTGCCGATCGCAAGCTGTATGAATGATGAATGACCGTGGCGCGATGGCCTGCGCCGGGCGCCCTGAATGACTAGCGCTGGCGCAGCGTTCTGGAACTGGCCGCAGTGGCAGCGCGCTTCTGGTCCTTGAGCCAGATAATCTTGGCTGATGCCGGCTCCGCTTGTGGGTAACTGCCGACAGCAGCATTACGGCGCCCCGGAAGGGCTTCCAGGTAGGCCTTGATCACTTCGAACTCTGCGTGGCTGAGGCCACGCAACTCCAGCTCGGCTGGCATCTCGTCGCGCAATCGCACAGAGGTCCTGGCGCTTTCGAGTGCCAGGCCAAGCCGGTCGATCAGGCGCTCGTAAAGCTCCGGTCTGATTGCGGGTAGCTGCGTCTCTCCCATCCGTTCACCTCATTGAAGATAAGAATATCTCCCCCCACACCAGAGCTTAGCGTCGTTGCAAAAAGCAGCCGGGTGCAGCGACCAGCGGCCATTCGCAACGAAGGTTTCCCACGATACGCAGCGCTGCTGTATGCTACGGCGTTCACTCTAAATGACACCGGAGTGCCGGACGCAGCGAGGTTCCGCTGCCTGGAACAAGGTCTCTTCCCTCTCAGCAAAAAGTAGCCATGCACGAACAATACACGCCCCGTGATATCGAAGCCGCCGCCCAGAACTTCTGGGACGAGCAACAATCGTTCGCTGTTACCGAACAGCCAGGCAAGGACACCTACTACTGCCTGTCGATGTTCCCGTACCCGAGCGGCAAGCTACACATGGGCCACGTGCGCAACTACACCATCGGTGACGTGATTGCCCGCTACCAGCGCATGCTGGGCAAGAACGTGCTGCAGCCGATGGGCTGGGACGCTTTCGGCATGCCCGCGGAAAACGCGGCGATGAAGAACAACGTCGCCCCGGCCAAGTGGACGTACGAAAACATCGAGTACATGAAGACCCAGCTCAAGAGCCTGGGCCTGGCCATCGACTGGGCACGTGAAGTGACCACCTGCAAGCCTGACTACTACCGTTGGGAGCAGTGGCTGTTCACCCGCCTGTTCGAGAAAGGCATCATCTACCGCAAGAACGGGACCGTGAACTGGGACCCGGCAGACCAGACCGTACTGGCCAACGAGCAGGTCATCGACGGCCGCGGCTGGCGTTCCGGCGCGCTGATCGAAAAGCGCGAAATCCCGATGTACTACTTCCGCATCACCGACTACGCCGACGAGCTGCTGGAAAGCCTCGACGAACTGCCGGGCTGGCCCGAGCAGGTCAAGACCATGCAGCGCAACTGGATCGGCAAGTCACGCGGCATGGAAGTCCAGTTCCCCTACGACCAGGCCAGCATCGGCCACGCCGGCACGCTCAAGGTCTTCACTACCCGCCCCGACACGCTGATGGGTGCCACCTACGTCGCCGTCGCCGCCGAGCACCCGCTGGCCACCCAGGCTGCCCAGAGCAACCCGGCGCTGCAGGCGTTCATCGAAGAATGCAAGGCCGGCAGCGTTGCCGAAGCCGACATGGCCACCCAGGAGAAGAAGGGCATGGCCACTTCCCTGCTGGTGGAGCACCCGCTGACCGGCGAGAAGCTGCCGGTCTGGGTCGCCAACTACGTGCTCATGCACTATGGCGATGGCGCGGTAATGGCGGTGCCGGCTCACGACGAGCGCGACTTCGAGTTCGCCCACAAGTACAACCTGCCGGTCAAGGCCGTAGTACGCACCAGCGCCGGCGATGAAGTCGGCAACGAGTGGCAGGACGCCTATGGCGAGCACGGCCAACTGATCAACTCCGCCGAGTTCGACGGCCTGGATTTTGCCGGCGCCTTCGACGCCATCGAAGCAGCCCTGATCCGCAAGGACCTGGGCAAATCGCGCACCCAGTTCCGCCTGCGCGACTGGGGTATCAGCCGCCAGCGCTACTGGGGTTGCCCGATCCCGATCATCCACTGCCCGTCCTGCGGCGACGTGCCCGTGCCAGAAGACCAGCTGCCGGTGACCCTGCCGGAGAACGTGGTGCCCGATGGTGCCGGCTCGCCACTGGCGCGCATGCCAGAATTCTACGAATGCAGCTGCCCGAAATGCGGCGCTGCGGCCAAGCGCGAAACCGACACCATGGACACCTTCGTCGAGTCGTCCTGGTACTTCGCCCGCTACGCCTCGCCGAACTACGAAGGTGGCATGGTCGACCCGAAAGCGGCCAACCACTGGCTGCCGGTCGACCAGTACATCGGCGGTATCGAACACGCCATCCTGCACTTGCTGTATGCGCGCTTCTTCCACAAGCTGATGCGTGACGAAGGCCTGGTAACCTCTAACGAGCCGTTCAAGAACCTGCTGACCCAGGGTATGGTCGTGGCCGAAACCTACTACCGCGTTGCCAGCAACGGCGGCAAGGACTGGTTCAACCCGGCCGATGTCGAAATCGAACGCGATGCCAAGGCCAAGATCATTGGCGCACGCCTGAAGACCGACGGCCTGCCGGTGGAAATCGGCGGCACCGAGAAGATGTCCAAGTCGAAGAACAACGGCGTCGATCCGCAGTCGATGATCGACCAGTACGGCGCCGATACCTGCCGCCTGTTCATGATGTTCGCCTCGCCACCTGACGCGAGCCTGGAATGGTCCGACTCCGGCGTCGAAGGCGCCAGCCGCTTCCTGCGCCGTGTCTGGCGCCTGGCCCAGGCACACGTCGCCCAAGGCCTGCCGGGCAAGCTGGATGTCGCCGCCCTGGACGACGCACAGAAGGTCATTCGCCGCGCCATTCACGCCGCCATCAAGCAGGCCAGCACCGACGTCGGCCAGTTCCACAAATTCAACACCGCCATCGCCCAGGTGATGACCGTGATGAACGTGCTGGAAAAAGCCCCGCAAGCCACGGCGCAAGACCGTGCCCTGCTGCACGAAGGCCTGGAAGCCGTGACCCTGCTGCTGGCGCCGATCACCCCGCACATCTCCCACGAGCTGTGGAAGCAGTTGGGCCATGATCAGGCCGTGATCGACGCTGGCTGGCCAGCGGTCGACGAAGCCGCGCTGGTGCAGGACACCGTCACCCTGGTGGTGCAGGTCAATGGCAAACTGCGCGGGCAGGTCGAAATGCCGGCCGCCGCCAGCCGCGAAGAAATCGAAGCCGCCGCGCGCAGCAACGAGAACGTCCTGCGCTTCATCGACGGCCTGGCCATTCGCAAGGTCATCGTGGTACCGGGCAAGCTGGTCAACATCGTCGCCAACTGATGGCAACGCCCGCCCGCAGCCACTGCGGGCGGGCGGAACAGGCCCACAAGGGAGCAACAACATGATCAAACGCAATTTGCTGGTAATTGGCCTGGCGGTCATGCTCAGCGCCTGCGGTTTCCAGCTGCGCGGTACTGGCACCAACGAGCTGAGCATCAAGGAAATGGACGTCAGTGCGCGTGACGCGTACGGGCCTACCGTGACCGAACTGCGCCAGGTGCTCAAGAACAGCGGCGTCAATGTGCACACCGGTGCGCCGTACCGCCTGGTATTGACCAACGAACAGCAGCGCGAGCGCTCGGCCAGCTACAACAGCGGTAACCGCACTGCCGAGTATGAGCTGACCACCCAGCTCGACTACAGCATCCAGGGCTTGAACAACCTTGAACTGCTGAGTGACAAGCTGGAAGTGCGCAAGGTGTATGTGCGCGATGCCTCGAACATCACCGGTTCCGAGCAGGAAGCTGCCCGTTCCCGCCTGGAAATGCGCCGTGACCTGGTCAACGCCATGGTCGTGCGCCTGCAGCAACTGACCCCTGCCCAGCTGGACGAGCTGCAGCAAAAAGCCGATCAGCGTGCCCAGGCTGAAGCGGCGGCCCTTGAGGCCGCACGCCGCCAGCAGGCGGAAACGCCGCAGCAGTCGCCCCTGGAAGTACCGGGCAACTAAGCCCGTGCGGGGTACCTTCGGGTGCCCCGCCTACTGCCCATGAAGCTCGCCCCCGCCCAACTCAACAAGCACCTGCAAGGCGCCTTGGCCCCGGTCTACGTGGTCAGCGGTGACGACCCGCTGCTGTGCCAGGAAGCCGCCGACGCCATCCGCCAAGCTGCGCGCCAGCAAGGTTTCGACGAGCGCCAGGTTTTCAGTGCCGACGCCAACTTCGACTGGGGCACCCTGCTCCAGGCCGGCGCCAGCCTGTCCCTGTTCGCCCAGCGGCGCCTGCTGGAACTTCGCCTGCCCTCGGGCAAGCCGGGTGACAAGGGCGCCGCAGCGCTGATGGAATACTGCGCTAACCCCGCCGAAGACACCCTGCTGCTGGTCAGCCTGCCCAAGCTCGACGGCAGCGCGCAGAAAACCAAGTGGGGCAAGGCGTTGATCGAAGGTGCCCACTGCCAGTTCATCCAGATCTGGCCGGTGGATGCGCACCAACTGCCGCAATGGATCAACCAGCGCCTGCAGCAGGCCGGCCTGTCGGCGCAGCGTGACGCTGTCGACCTGATTGCCGCGCGCGTAGAAGGCAATCTGCTGGCTGCCGCGCAGGAAATCGAAAAGCTCAAGCTGTTGGCCGAAGGCAACCAGATCACCGTCGAAACCGTGCAGTCGGCTGTCGCTGACAGCGCCCGGTTCGACGTTTTCGGGCTGGTAGACGCCATTCTCAACGGTGAAGCTGCACATGCCCTGCGCATGCTCGAAGGCTTGCGCGGTGAGGGGGTCGAGCCCCCGGTGGTTCTCTGGGCGCTGGCGCGTGAGCTGCGCCAGCTCGCCGGGCTGGCCCAGCAATTCAGCCAGGGCGTGCCGCTGGACAAGGCGTTCAGCCAGGCGCGCCCACCGGTCTGGGATAAGCGCCGGCCGTTGGTCAGCAAGGCCTTGCAGCGCCTCTCGGCGCAGCGCTGGGCGCAACTGCTGCAGGATGCCCAGCGTATCGATGCGCAAATCAAGGGCCAGGCCGAGGGTTCGCCGTGGACGGGCCTGGCGCGGTTGGCATTGCTGATGGCGGGTCAGCGCCTGGCGCTACCCCCTCTATAACGGTCACAGGCCCTATCGCTGGCAAGCCACACATGGAGTCCACAGGCCTTGAAGGTTGTGCTGAACCTGTGGGTGCTCCTGTGAACCATATACACAATCAATTGGCCCACATCGCCTCAGGGCCCTAAAGTGCGCCCCGAAACCCACCCACCACGGGAACCCCGCCATGAGCAAAAAGCCGAAAAAGCACGGCCCCAACAAGGCCAAGTCGATCATTGCCCAACCGCTGTTCCGCTGCCGCCAGGAACAACCGGAAAAAGGCAAAGGCAGCTACCGCCGCGAAGCCTTCCAATCGAGAGATTGGGAGGCTTCCTACTTTTTGGCGGCATGAAAGCATCGCGGGCGCAGGCATGATATGGTCAGCACCTGACCTGCAATTCTGGATCTGTGCATGCTCTTCCGTCTTTCTCCCCGTTGGGAAACCCGCCAGCTGATCGCGGCCTCCAGCTTCATCCTGCTGGTTGCCTGCGCGGAAAAACCTACCGCCGCCGACGCGCTGCCGCTGGCCCCTGCGCAACCTGCGCCTGTGGTTACCGTGCCCGGTGCAACGCCAGACGCCAGCACTGAAATCCAGCCTTTGCAAACCTTCGCCCAGTGGCAGGCGGGTTTCCGCGAACAAGCCTTGCAAGCGGGTATTTCGCCAAGCATCTTCGACCGCGCCTTCCTCGGGGTTACCCCCGACATGGACGTGATCAAGGCCGACCGCAGCCAGCCTGAGTTCAGCCGCCCGGTGTGGGAATACCTCGAAGGCGCGCTGTCCCCTTTGCGCGTGCGCAATGGCAAGCGGTTGCTGGAGCAGAACGCCGAACTGCTGACCCGCATCGAGCAACGCTATGGCGTTGACCGCCAGGTGCTGGTGGCGGTGTGGGGCATGGAGAGCAATTTCGGCCAGTTCCAGGGCAACAAGTCGGTGATCCGCTCGCTGGCGACCCTGGCCTATGAAGGCCGTCGCCCGCAGTTCGCCCAGGACCAGCTGATCGCCGCCCTGCAGATCATCCAGCATGGCGACATTCAGCCTGAGGCCATGCGTGGCTCGTGGGCTGGCGCCATGGGCCAGACCCAGTTCATCCCGACCACCTACAACACCCATGCCGTGGACTTTGACGGCGACGGCCGCCGCGACATCTGGAACAGCACCCCCGATGCCCTGGCCTCGACCGCGCACTACCTGCAAAGCTCGGGCTGGAAGCGTGGCCAACCGTGGGGCTTCGAGGTGCAGGTACCGCCAGGTTTCGATTTCTGGCAGGCCGATGGCGCGTTGCGCAGGCCGGTGAGCGAGTGGCTGGCAATGGGTGTGAAGCTGCCAACCGGTACTCAATTGCCAGCGGGCAGCAACCAGCTGTCTGCCGCGTTGCTGCTGCCAGCAGGTGCGCGTGGCCCGGCGTTCCTGGTACTGGATAACTTCCGCGCCATCCTCAAGTACAACAACTCATCGTCCTATGCGCTGGCGGTGAGCCTGCTGGCCGACCGCTTCAGCGGCTGGGGCTTCATTGCCGGCAGCTGGCCGAAGGAAGACTTGCCGCTGAGCCGCAGCGAACGCGTGGAGTTGCAGAACCTGCTTAACGGCCGTGGGTATGACGCAGGCAATGCCGATGGCATTATCGGCGCCAACACCCGCAAGGCCATACGCAACGCCCAGCAAGGGCTGGGGTGGCCGGCGGATGGTTACCCGACCCATAAGCTGCTTGAGAGCCTGCGTAGCCAGTGAGATAGCTGGGGGTTGCGGTACGTTGGTGTAACGCGATCCCTGTAGGAGCGGCCTTGTGTCGCGGAAGGGCTGCAAAGCAGCCCCGGCTATCTCAAGCCTTGAACACATCCTGCTCCAACACCAAGCTCTGCGGAACACTGTCCAGCCGTACCCGAGCCCCCAGCGGCAAGCACACATTCGGGTCGCAATGCCCACTGCGCCACCCCGCCAGCACCGGCACGCCCAAGGGCCCGAAAGTTTCCTCCAGCAATGGCGTCAACGCCGCCGTGGTAATCCCGGCAAAATCCCCTACCAGCACGCCTTTCACGCCCGCCAGCTTGCCCGCCAGGCGCAACTGCGTCAGTAGCCGGTCTACCCGGTACAGCGGCTCATTGACGTCTTCGATAAACAGTATGCAGCCCTCGGTATCCAGCTCGGCCACGGTGCCGAGCGTCGCGCCCAGCATCGACAGGTTGCCACCCAGCAAACGCCCGCTGGCAACCCCCGGCATCACCGTGCTCATGGCATAGCCCGCTGGGTGGGCAATCTGCTCCCCTGCGCGCACATGCCCACCCAGTTGGGCCAGCAACGACGACTCGGTCGGCGCCAGCTTGCCGCCGAGCAAGTCGGCATTGAGCATCGCGCCATGGAACGTGATCAGCCCGGCATGCCGATAAAGGGCCGTATGCAGCGCCGTGATATCGCTGTAGCCAATCAGCGGCTTGGGGTTGCGCCGTATCAGCTGGAAATCCAGCTGGTCGAGCAGGCGCATGCTGCCATAGCCGCCACGCATGCACAGAATGGCGTCGATGGCTGGGTCGGCAAAGGCATCATGCAGGTCTTGCAAACGCTGCTGGTCGGGCCCTGCCAGATAACCCTGGGCCTGCAGGGCACCTGGGAAGATGCGGCACCGGTAACCGCGTTCGGCGAACCACTGGCTGACCTTGCCCGGGTCCAGCCGCGCCGCGCCCGCCGGGGCAATGATGGCGAAGCAGGCGTCCTGCGGGGTTGCCTTGGGCAGGTGGAGGTGAACGCTATCGACACAATTCATCATGCAGCTCCAAACAACTTGTCGCCTGTAGCTTAGGGCTTGTCGGCCACAAAAAAAAATGCCGATGCTGCCCTTTCGGCAAGCATCGGCATTTGTGTTTCAGCCAGGCTCAGAGCTTGATCTTGGCTTCGTGCGCCTGCTGGTCGGCATGGTACGAAGAGCGCACCAGCGGGCCGGAAGCCACGTTCTTGAAGCCCATCTTGTAGCCTTCCTCGGCGAACCAGGCAAAGGTGTCGGGGTGCACGAAACGCTGCACCGGCAGGTGGCTGCGCGACGGTTGCAGGTACTGACCGAGGGTAAGCATGTCGATGTCATGCTCACGCATGCGGTGCATCACTTCGATCACTTCTTCGTCGGTTTCACCCAGGCCCAGCATCAGGCCCGACTTGGTGGGTACATGCGGCACCAACTGCTTGAACTTCTGCAACAGGTCCAGCGACCAGTCGTAGTCAGAGCCCGGGCGCGCGGCCTTGTACAGGCGCGGCACGGTTTCGAGGTTGTGGTTGAACACATCCGGCGGCTCTTGCGCAGTGATTTCCAGTGCCACGTCCATACGCCCGCGGTAGTCCGGCACCAGGGTTTCCAGTTGCACGCCTGGCGACAGCGCGCGGATTTCGCGGATGCAGTCGGCAAAGTGCTGGGCACCACCGTCACGCAGGTCGTCGCGGTCTACCGAAGTGATCACCACGTACTTCAGGCGCAGGTCAGCGATGGCGACCGCCAGGTTTTTAGGCTCGTCCAGGTCCAGCGGCTTCGGTCGGCCGTGGCCTACGTCGCAGAACGGGCAACGACGGGTGCAGATGTCACCCATGATCATGAAGGTGGCGGTGCCGCCCGAGAAGCACTCACCCAGGTTCGGGCAGGAAGCTTCCTCGCACACGCTGTGCAGCTTGTGCTTGCGCAGCAGTTGCTTGATGCGGTCGACCTCCGGCGAGACGGGGATACGCACGCGAATCCAGTCGGGCTTTTTCGGCAACTCGTCGGTCGGGATGATTTTCACCGGGATGCGCGCCACCTTCTCGGCGCCACGCAGCTTGACCCCGGCTTCCACCTTCTTCGGCGCTGGGCGCGGGGTGGCATCCTGGGTAGGTATCAGGTTGGGCACGGCTTCTTGCACAGTTGTCATATTCAGTCGATTCCGCCCGTGAGGGTCGTCTGCTCAGCGTAGTCGAGGTGCTTGACCAGCTGTCCGCGCAGCCTTGTCCTGACCTCGTCGAGTTCGATCGGGCCTGCCAGGTCACGTAGCTGGGTCATCGCCAGCCCCGCATAACCGCAGGGGTTGATTCGGCGGAATGGCGCAAGGTCCATGTCCACGTTCAGGGCAAGGCCGTGAAACGAACGGCCGTTGCGAATTCGCAGGCCGAGGGAGGCGATTTTCGCTCCATCGACATAGACGCCCGGCGCATCGGGCTTGGCTGAAGCCTGCACGCCATAGCTGGCCAGCAGGTCGATGAGGGTCTGCTCGATACGGCTGACCAGCTCGCGTACACCAAAACCCAGCCGGCGTACATCCAGCAGCAGGTAGGCCACCAACTGCCCGGGGCCATGGTAGGTCACCTGGCCGCCGCGGTCGGTCTGCACCACCGGGATGTCACCCGGCACCAGCAGGTGCTCGGCCTTGCCGGCCTGGCCCTGGGTAAAGACCGCAGGGTGCTCGACCAGCCAGATTTCATCCTGGCTGGCCGGGCTGCGCTGCTCGGTGAAGCGCCGCATGGCCTCCAGCACCGGTTGGTAGGGCTGTAGGCCAAGCTCGCGAAAACCGAGGCAGGCGGGCATCAGAGCACCATTTTCACGATACCGGTAGCGCGCAGGGCGCTGTTGATATCGTGCAGCTGGTTCTCGCTTTCGGCAACGATGTGCAGTTGCACGGTGGTGTACTTGCCTTCCTTGCTCTGGCGTTCGGCCAGGGTGGAAAGGTCGACTTTGGCGTGCTTGCTGAGAATCTCGATAACCGTGTCCTTGAAGCCGACAACGGTGTCACCGATGACTTTGATCGGGTAATCGGCGCAAGGGAATTCGATCTTGTGCGACTTGACGTCTGGTTCGCTCATGGCGGAAACGGCCTCGTAAGCCGTGGCAACAACACCCCCGCGTGATGCGCGGGGGTGTGCAGGTCACGTATCAGTTGAACAACCCGTAGAAGAATAGACGGATGCTATCCCACATACGGCGGAAGAAACCACCTTCCTCGACGCCATCGAGGGCGATCAGGTCGGCGCTGTGAACCACTTTCTCGTCCAGTTTGACTTCCACTTTGCCGATCACGTCACCTTTGGCGATTGGCGCGGTGAGCTGCGGGTTCATGGTCATCGTGGCGACCAGGCGCTTGAGCTGGCCTTTAGGCATGGTCATGGTCAGGTCGTCGGCCAGGCCGGCCTTGACTTGGCCAGTGGCGCCCTTCCACACCGGCGCCTGGGTCAGCTCGGTGCCCTTCTGGTAGAAGGTCTGGGTTTCGAAGAAGCGGAAGCCGTAGGTCAGCAGCTTCTGGGTTTCGGCAGCACGCGCTTGTTCGCTGTTGGTGCCGAACACCACCGCGATCAGGCGCTGGCCATCGCGTACCGCCGAAGCCACCATGCAGTAGCCTGCTTCTTCGGTGTGGCCGGTTTTCAGGCCGTCGACGGTCTTGTCACGCCACAGCAGCAGGTTGCGGTTAGGCTGCTTGATGTTGTTCCAGAAGAACTCTTTCTGCGAATAGATGGCGTAGTGCGCCGGGTCGACGTTGATGATCGCCCGGGCCAGTACCGCCATGTCATGGGCCGACGAGTAGTGGTCTGGGTTCGGCAGGCCAGTCGGGTTCATGAAGTGGCTGTTGGTCATGCCCAGGTCGGCCGCGGTCTTGTTCATCATGTCGGCGAACGCATCTTCGCTGCCGGCGATGTGCTCGGACAGGGCGACCGAGGCATCGTTGCCGGACTGGATGATGATGCCGTGCAGCAGGTCGCTGACGGTGACCTGGCTGCCAACCTTGATGAACATGCGCGAACCGCCGGTACGCCAGGCGTTTTCACTGACGGTAACCGGGTCGTTCTCGCCGATCTGGCCACGGCGGATGTCCAGGGTGGCGATGTAGGCGGTCATCAGCTTGGTCAGGCTGGCTGGCGGCAGGCGCTCGTCACCGTTGTTTTCGACCAGCACGTTGCCGCTGGACGCGTCCATGAGTACGTAGGACTTGGCTGCCAGTTGCGGTGGTGCCGGTGTCATCTGCTCGGCCGCGAAGGCAGCAGGCGTGATCAGCAGCAGTACAGGCAGGCAAAGTCGTTTGGCAAGGTTGGTGATGTTCATCCGTCTCTCGAAAATCGCTAATGGTCTGATGTTCCCTGGGCAACATCATGCGCCCAGCGCCAGTCAGTCTAGTTTTATGGCCAGAGGCCTGGCCCGCTACAGTGCGGCTTTATGTCGCTGCGGGCAAAAGCCGACATTGTACATGGCCGAGCCCGGCAGTTCATGACAAAACCGACAGCAAGAGTTTCAAGCTGCAAGCCGAAAGACAAAGCGGGTGGGCGCAGGGTCTTCTTGCAGCTTGCAGCTTGCAGCCGGTTGCTTGTAGCTGAGCTCAGTCTGTGACCAGCTTGGCCTGCCCCAAGTTCGCCAGGCGGATGCTGTCCTGGGCTTGCTGGATCTCGCCCTGGCTGCCGATCGGCCCCAGCCGCACGCGGTGCAGGGTCTGCTGGTTACGCACGATCGAGCTGATGAACACCGGCGCGCTGACCATGGTGCTGAGCTTGGAGCGCAGCAATTCGGCGGCATCCGGGTTGGCGAAGGCACCCACCTGCAGGAAGCTGCCGCCATTGCCACCCGGGACGTTGTTGCCCCCTACCTGTACTGGCACCACCGGCGCCGCGTGCTGCTGCGGCGGCGGCGTCCATTGCTCGACCCGCCCAGTCGTGGCCGGAACCGCCTGGGTCTGGGCCACCTGGGGCTCCTTCAGCACCATCGGTGGCGTCTGGCCACGCTGGGCCCACCATTGTTGCGGGTCGATGCCCTCGACACGCACGTGTGCGGTGCCGATTTCGGCATAGCCGAGCTTTTTCGCTGCGGCATAGGAGAGGTCGATGATGCGGTCGGAATAGAACGGCCCACGGTCATTGACCCGCAGAATCACGCTACGGCCGTTGGCCAGGTTGGTCACGCGCACATATGCCGGCAGCGGCAAGGTCTTGTGCGCGGCACTCATGCCGTACAGGTCGTACAGCTCACCATTGGCGGTGTTCTGCCCGTGAAACTTGGTGCCGTACCAGGACGCGGTACCCTCGGCGCGGTAGTTGCGCGAGTCCTGCATGGGGTAGTAGGTCTTGCCCAGCACCGTGTAGGGGTTGGCCTTGTAGTTACCCGTGTGCACGGTCGGCGTGGCGTCGGGGATCTTGTTCACATCCACGTCCCACCACGGCGCGCCATCCTTGTGTGCCCGGTTGATATCCAGGCCCGGCTGGCTGCGTACCACGTTGCCGCTGCTTTTTTGCGGGGCCGGGCGGTTGGAAGAGCAACTGGCCAGCACCAGGCCAACGGCGAGGCAGGTGAGCAGCTTGAAAGAGTGTGCAGAGATGATTGCGCGCATTACTTGACGCCCCGTACTTGAACCAGCTGTTCCGCGAGCTGATGCACCGCCATGGCATACATCACGCTGCGGTTGTAGCGAGTGATCGCGTAGAAGTTCTTCAGCCCCATCCAGTACTCGGGGCCATTGTCGCCTTCGAGCCGGAAGGCCGTAACCGGCAGATCATCGCGCAGCGAATCATGAACCGACCAGCCAAGCGCGCGCAACTCCCCCGCGGTCTTGACCGGCTCGATACCGGTGGTCAGGCCTTCGTCGGCGCGCGCACCTTCTACCCAGGCGCGGCTGACCACGCCTTCGCCGGCTACCCAGCCGTGGCGCTTGAAGTAGTTGGCCACGCTGCCAATGGCATCGTCCGGGTTGTTCCAGATGTTGATGTGGCCGTCACCGTCGAAGTCCACCGCGTAGTTGCGAAAACTGCTCGGCATGAACTGTGGAAGGCCCATGGCACCGGCGTAGGAGCCTTTGAGGGTCAATGGGTCCAGCTGCTCGTCGCGCGCCAGCAGCAGGAACTCGCGCAGCTCCTTGCGGAAGAACTCGGCGCGCGGCGGGTAGTCGAAGCCCAGCGTCGACAGGGCATCGATCACACGGTAGTTGCCGGTGTTGCGGCCGAAGAAGGTTTCGACCCCAATGATCGCGACGATGTATTGCGCGGGTACCCCGTATTCCTGCTCGGCGCGCGCCAGCACCGCCTCATGCTGGCGCCAGAAGTCCACCCCACGGGCAATGCGCGCATCGGTGATGAACATCGGCCGGTAGTCCTTCCACGGTTTTACCCGCTCGGCAGGGCGCGAGATGGCATCCAGAATCGACTGCTTGCGCTGTACCTCACGGAACACACCCATCAGCTGCTCCGGGGCAAAACCGTAGTCACGGCTCATTTCGCCCACCAGCTCGGCCACCTGTGGCGAACCCTCATAGTCGCCGGCATGGGCCAGCTGTACAGCGCCGAACAGGCCCACCGCGCCGACCCACGGCGCACAACGGGCAGCCCAGTTACGCACTGCTTGCATCAAATTGTTCACCTTTTTCAAACCTGTGCGATCCATTTTCGGTGCGTATGGATCGACATGAGAACGCCAAACGCTGACAGCAGCGTTACCAAGGATGTTCCGCCATAGCTGATAAAGGGCAGCGGCACGCCCACTACGGGCAGCAGGCCGCTGACCATGCCGATATTGACGAATACGTAGACAAAGAAGGTCATGGTCAGGCTACCCGCCAGCAGCTTGCCGAACAGGGTCTGGGCCTGGGCGGTAATCATCAGGCCACGGCCGATCAGCAGCAGGTAGACGATCAGCAGCAGGCAGATACCGACCAGGCCGAACTCCTCGCCGAGCACGGCGATGATGAAGTCGGTATGGCTTTCCGGAAGGAAGTCCAGGTGCGACTGGGTGCCGAGCAGCCAGCCTTTGCCGAACACCCCGCCCGAACCGATTGCCGCCTTGGACTGGATGATGTTCCAGCCGGTGCCCAGCGGGTCGCTTTCCGGGTCGAGGAAGGTCAGTACCCGCTGCTTCTGGTAGTCGTGCATGACAAAGAACCACATCGCCACCGCCACCGGCACCGCCGCTGCCAATACGCTGAGGATCCAGCGCCAGCGCAGGCCACCCATGAACAGCACGAAGGCGCCCGATGCCAGGATCAGCAGTGCGGTGCCCAGGTCGGGCTGGCGCACGATCAGAATGAATGGCACGCCGATCAGCACCAGGCTGATGGCCACGTGCTTCAGGTGCGGCGGCAAGGTGCGCTTGGACAGGTACCAGGCAATGGTCGCCGGCATGATGATCTTCATGAATTCCGAGGGCTGGAAGCGGATCACCCCCGGGATGTTGATCCAGCGCGTGGCGCCCATGGCGTTATGGCCCATCACATCCACCACCACCAGCAGCAGCACCCCGGTGAGGTAGGCCAGCGGCACCCAGCGGGCCATGAAGCGCGGCTCCAGCTGGGCGATGACGAACATCGACACCAGACCGATGCCGAACGAGGTCGCCTGCTTGAGCAGCAGGTCCCAGTTCTTGCCGCTGGCCGAATACAGCACGAACAGGCTGCCGGCGGCGAGGGTCAGCAGAATGATCAGCAAGGGGCCGTCGACATGAATGCGCTGCAGGAAGCTGGCGCGCCGACGCATCACATCCTCACTGGAGAGCATGCGATCGAAATTGTTCATCACAGGGCTGATTCCTGGGTAGCGGTAGCAGGCGCGAACTCGGGCTTGAGACGGCCATTTTCGTCGAGCAGCCAGGCGTCCATGATCTGGCGGACCACCGGTGCCGCAACACCCGAACCGGACTCGCCGTTCTCGACCATCACCGACACCACGATCTGCGGGGCTTCGGCCGGAGCGAAGGCAACGAACAGGGCGTGGTCACGGTGACGCTCCTGGAGTTTGTTACGGTCGTACTTTTCACCCTGCTTGATCGCCACCACCTGGGCGGTACCGCTCTTGCCGGCGATGCGGTACTGGGCACCGAGGGCGGCCTTGCGTGCGGTACCGCGGGCGTTGTGCATCACCTGCTCCATGCCATGGGTGACCTTGGCCCAGTCCGACTTGTCCCGCAGCACAATATTCGCCATGGGGTTTTCGTCTACCGGCGGCTGGCCTTCGATGGTCTTGGCCAGGTGCGGGCGGTTCCATACGCCTTTGTTGGCGATCAGCGCAGTGGCCTGGGCCAGCTGCAGTGGCGTCGCCTGCATGTAGCCCTGGCCAATGCCAAGGATCAGGGTTTCACCGGGGAACCAGGCCTGGCGGCGGGTGGCGCGCTTCCATTCCCGCGATGGCATCAGCCCGGCAGATTCCTCGAACATGTCCAGCGATACCCGCTGGCCGATGCCGAACTTGTTCATGTAACTGGACAGCCGGTCGATGCCCATCTTGTGCGCAAGGTCGTAGAAGTAGGTGTCGTTGGAGCGCATGATCGCGGTGTCCAGGTCGACCCAGCCATCACCCGAGCGGTTCCAGTTACGGTATTTGTGGTCGTAGTTGGGCAGTTGGTAGTAGCCAGGGTCGAATACCCGGCTACTGGCGTTGACCACACCGCTGTCCAGGCCGGCAATCGCCACCGCCGGCTTGATGGTGGAGCCCGGCGGGTACAAGCCGCGCAACACGCGGTTGAACAGCGGCCGGTCGATCGAATCACGCAACTCGGCATACGCCTTGAAGCTGATGCCGGTGACGAACAGGTTGGGATCGAAGCTTGGCTGGCTGACCATGGCCAGAACCTCGCCAGTGCGCGGGTCCAGCGCCACCACGGCGCCCCGGCGGCCACCCAGGGCGGCCTCTGCAGCTTCCTGCAGCTTGATGTCCAGGCTCAGCACGATGTCCTTGCCCGGCTTGGGGTCGGTGCGCTTGAGCACCCGCAGCACGCGGCCGCGGGCGTTGGTCTCGACTTCCTCGTAACCGACCTGGCCGTGCAGCGCATCCTCGTAGAAGCGCTCGATGCCGGTCTTGCCGATATGGTGGGTACCGCTGTAGTTCACCGGGTCGAGGGTTTTCAGCTCTTTCTCGTTGATCCGCCCCACGTAACCCACCGAGTGGGCGAAGTGCGCCCCCTGTGGGTAATGCCGCACCAGCTGCGCGACCACCTCGACACCCGGCAGGCGGAACTGGTTTACCGCCACCCGGGCAATCTGTTCTTCGTTGAGCTCGAACAGGATCGGCACCGGCTCGAACGGCCGGCGGCCCTGGCGCATGCGCTTCTCGAACAGGGCGCGGTCGTCTTCGGTCAATTCCAGCACTTCGACGATGGTGTCCAGTACTTCCTGCCAGTTCCCCGCGCGTTCGCGGGTCATCGACAGGCTGAAACTGGGCCGGTTGTCGGCCACGATCACGCCGTTACGGTCGAAGATCAACCCGCGGGTCGGCGGGATCGGCTGCACATGCACCCGGTTGTTCTCCGACAGCGTGGAGTGGTAGTCGTACTGGATGATCTGCAGGTAGTACAGCCGCGCGATCAGCACGCACACCAGCAGCACCACCGCGATTGCGCCGACCACGACGCGGTTACGCACCAGGCGGGCGTCTTTCTCGTGGTCCTTGAGACGGATCGGCTGCGACATCGGACGGCTTACAGGCTCATTTGTGGTAAGGGTGCCCGGACAACACGGTCCAGGCGCGGTAGATCTGCTCGCCGATGAGTATCCTTACCAACGGGTGTGGCAGGGTCAGCGGCGACAGCGACCAGCGTTGCTCGGCGCGCGCGCAAACCTCAGGCGCCAGGCCCTCCGGGCCTCCCACCATCAAATTGACCGTGCGCGCGTCCAGCCGCCAGCGATCCAGCTCGCCCGCCAGTTGCTCGGTACTCCAGGGCTTGCCATGGACCTCCAGGGTGACGATGCGTTCCCCGGGCTGCACCTTGCTCAGCATGGCCTCGCCCTCCTGACGGATCAGGCGGGCGACGTCGGCATTCTTGCCACGGGTGTTCAGCGGAATTTCCACCAGCTCCAGCGACAGCTCGGCGGGCAGGCGCTTGGCATATTCATGCCAGCCTTCCTCGACCCACTTCGGCATGCGCGAGCCGACCGCAATCAGGCGCAAACGCACGGCGCTGCCCTTATTCGCGGTCTTTGAGCTTGTCGGAGTACTCGTGGGCATGGTCCGGGCTGTGGTGCTTGCCATCGGCAGCACGGCTTTGCTCGGCGCCTTGCCACAGGCGCTCCAGGTCGTAGAACTGGCGCGCAGCGGCGGTCATCATGTGCACGATGACGTCGTTCAGGTCCAGCAGCACCCAATCGCTGTCGCCCTTGCCTTCTTCGCCCAGAGGCTGTGCGCCCTTGGCCTTGACGGCTTCACGGACCTTTTCGGCCATGGCGTTGATCTGGCGGTTGGAGGTACCGGTGGCAATGATCATGTAATCGGTCAGGCTGTGCTTTTCGCGCACGTCGATGACCTGGATGTCCTGGGCCTTAACGTCTTCCAGCGCGGCCTTGGTCACTGCGACCAGTTCTTCGCCGTAAATTTTCTGCTTGGTCATATAAAACTCGTTCAACTCGTTGGATGAGGCGCCAGGGGCGCCGTCAGTTGGGCGCACGATACAGTTCGTGCGCCTCGATATAGGCCAGTACGGCGTCCGGCACCAGGAACCTCACCGATTTGCCGCTGGCCAGCAGCTGTCGGATCTGTGTAGCCGACACCGCAAGCGGTGTCTGCCAGACGAACGAAATATTTCCCGCCGGGCCGGACATGGCGGTGGGATCGCTCTCCGAGCGCGCAGCCAGCAGGTTGCGCAGCTCGTCAGGGGGTTCTACGTCGGCATCCGGGCGTTGCAGCACCAGAATGTGACAGTGTTGCAGCAATTCTTCCCAGCGGTGCCAGTTGGGCAAGCCACAGAAGGCATCCCAGCCCAGCACCAGGAACAACTGGTCGTTACCGGCCAGTTCGGCACGGACCGACTCCAGCGTGTCGATGGTGTACGACGGCTTGTCACGCTCGAGCTCACGGGCGTCGACGCTCAGGCAGGCCACCCCCTGTACCGCTTCGCGCACCATGGCCAGGCGGTCTTGCGCGGCCACCTGCGGGGTATCGCGGTGCGGCGGCCGGGCATTGGGCAGCAGGCGCAGTTCGTCCAGCCCCATGAACTCGGCCACTTCCAGCGCGCTGCGCAGGTGGCCGATGTGCACCGGATCGAACGTTCCGCCGAGAATGCCGATACGCCGGACTGCCTGGGCCTTGCTCAACTCAGCAGGACCCCTGACCGCGCAACTGGCCGTCACCGATGACGACGTATTTTTCGCAGGTCAGCCCCTCTAGGCCGACGGGGCCGCGGGCATGCAGCTTGTCGGTGGAAATGCCGATTTCCGCGCCCAGCCCGTACTCGAAGCCATCGGCGAAACAGGTTGGGGTGTTGAGCATGACCGATGCCGAATCGACCTCAGCCATGAACTGGCGGGCTTCGCCCTGGTGTTCGCTGATGATCGAGTCGGTGTGGTGCGAGCCATAGTGATTGATGTGTTCGATAGCCTGGTCCAGGCCGTCGACCACGCGAATTGCCAGGATCGCGTCCAGGTACTCGGTGTGCCAGTCGTCTTCGGTAGCCGGTTCGGCGTCGATGATTGCCTGGGTGCGCTCGCAACCCCGCAGTTCCACGCCTTTGTCCCGGAAGCGGCGGGCCATTTCCGGCAGGAAGCGCTCGGCCACCTGCTGGTCGACCAGCAGCGTTTCCATGGCCCCGCAAATGCCGTAGCGGTATGTCTTGGCGTTGAATGCCACATTCCAGGCCTTGTCCAGGTCGGCATGCTGGCTGACATAGATGTGGCAGATACCGTCCAGGTGCTTGATCACCGGCACGCGGGCATCGCGGCTGATGCGCTCGATGAGGCCACGGCCACCACGGGGGACGATGACATCGACGAACGCAGGCATGCTGATCAGCGCGCCCACGGCCTCGCGGTCGGTGGTTTCGACCACCTGGACCACCGCGGCCGGCAGGTCGGCAGCGGCCAGGCCACGCTGGATGCAGGTGGCGATGGCGCGGTTGGAATGAATGGCTTCGGAGCCGCCACGCAGGATGGTGGCGTTACCCGACTTCAGGCACAGGCTGGCGGCATCGATGGTCACGTTGGGGCGCGACTCGTAGATGATCCCGATCACCCCCAGTGGCGTACGCATCTTGCCGACCTGGATGCCCGATGGGCGGTAGCTCATGTCCCGGATGGCGCCCACCGGGTCCGGCAGGCTGGCCACCTGGCGCAGGCCGGTGATCATGCCGTCGATGCGGGCCGGGGTCAGCGCCAGGCGGTCCAGCAGCGCAGGCTCCAGGCCATTGGCACGGCCGGCGGCCAGGTCCAGTTCGTTGGCAGCGGTGAGCTCGGCGCGGGCAGCATCCAGCGCATCGGCGGCGGCCAACAGGGCGCGGTTCTTCTGCGCAGTGCTGGCACGGCCGATGACCCGGGACGCCTCGCGGGCAGCGCGACCCAGGCGGGTCATATAGTCAAGAACGGACTCAGTCATGGGTTCGGTGTCTTGGCGAAGGGGAAATCGGCTGATTATAACTGCCGCGCAGGTATACGCCCAGCGGTGGGTGGCGGATGGTCAAAAATGGCCTGGGCAATATGCAGGAAAGATGTAACCGCTCTTATCGAAATCACTCTCCTGCTGTGGCCCTTTCGCGGGCGCGCCCGCTCCCACAGGGATTTCACAAGGCCTTGGGCCATGCAGTACCTGTGGGAGCGGGCATGCCCGCGAAAGGGCCGGCCCGCCAACACCACACTCGATTCAGCCTCGATTAAGCCATTCATTGCTATTATCCGGCGTCCCCAAACCGCGAACAGCCCGCATGCCAGCCCTGCCCGACAGCTTTTTCGACCGCGACGCCCAAACCCTGGCCAAAGCCCTGCTGGGCAAGGTCATCCGCCATCGCCAGGGCGACCTGTGGCTGGCGGCGCGCATCATCGAAACCGAGGCCTACTACCTCACCGACAAAGGCAGCCATGCCTCGCTCGGCTACACCGAGAAGCGCAAGGCGCTGTTCCTCGATGGCGGGCATATCTACATGTACTACGCGCGCGGCGGCGACTCGCTGAACTTCAGCGCCCACGGCCCTGGCAACGCAGTGCTCATCAAGTCCGCCTATCCTTGGCAGGACGCCCGCTCGGGCCCCAACAGCCTGGCCCAGATGCAACTGAACAACCCCGACGCCAGTGGCAAGCTGCGCCCGCCGGAACGCCTGTGCGCCGGGCAAACGCTGCTGTGCCGCGCCCTGGGCTTGAAAGTGCCACAGTGGGATGCCCAGCGCTTCGACGCCGAGCGCCTGTATGTGGAGGATTGTGGCAGCCCCGTGCCGAAGGTGATCCAGGCCACCCGCCTGGGTATCCCGCACGGGCGCGACGAGCACCTGCCATACCGCTTCGTCGATGCCGAGTACGCGCGTTTCTGCACGCGGAACCCCTTGCGCCGCGGCCAAGTCGAAGGTCGCGATTTCTTCATTCTCGAACAAGGAAGCTGACCATGGGCCAATGGCTCGACAGCCTGACCGGCTGGCTCAGCGCCAACCCCCAGTGGCTTGGCGTGGCGATTTTCCTGGTGGCCTGCGTCGAATGCCTGGCCATCGCCGGCATCATCGTGCCGGGTACGGTGCTGCTGTTCGCCGTGGCGGTACTGGCCGGTAGCGGCACCTTCAGCCTGGGCGAGACCTTGCTGCTGGGTTTTCTCGGCGGGCTGCTGGGCGACGCCCTGTCGTACACGGTGGGCAAGTACTTCCACCAGAACATCCGCCGGCTGCCATTGCTGCGCCATCACCCGGAGTGGATCGGCAGTGCCGAAACCTACTTCCAGCGCTACGGCATCGCCAGCCTGCTGGTCGGCCGCTTCATCGGCCCGCTGCGCCCCATGCTGCCGATGGTCGCCGGCATGTTCGACATGCCGCTACCACGCTTCATCGCCGTCAGCCTGGTGGCCGGCGCGGGTTGGTCGGTGGCCTACCTGCTGCCTGGCTGGGCCACGGGGGCTGCCATGCGCCTGCCCTTGCCAGAGGGCTTCTGGCTGGACGCCGGCATCCTCGCCGGCGGCTTGGCCGTGCTGATCGGCCTGAGCCTGAACAGCAGCATTCGCGATCAACGCCACGGCACCCGGCTGGTTGCCGGCTTGAGCCTGCTCGCCCTGGCCGGCATTTTTCTGGGCTGGCCGTACCTGCATGAATTCGACCAAGGCGTGATGACCCTGGTGCAGGAGCACCGCAGCCAGGCCATCGATGGCACCGTGGTCCTGGTCACCCGCCTGGGCGACTTCAGAACCCAACTGTTCCTGGGCGGCTTGCTGACCGGCCTGTTGCTGCTGGCCCGGCAATGGCGTCACGCCGTGTTCGCCGGCGGCGCGCTGATGGGCACGGCAATCGCCAATGGCACCCTCAAATGGCTGTTTGCCCGTGCCCGGCCCGAGGTACTGAGCGACCCACTGACCAGCTACAGCATGCCCAGCGGGCACAGCTCGGCATCGTTTGCCTTCTTCCTGGTGATGGCGGTGCTGGCCGGGCGCGGTCAGCCGCCGCGGATGCGCCTGACCTGGGTGATGCTGGGCTGCATTCCGGCGCTGGCGATTGCCCTGTCGCGGGTCTACCTGGGTGCTCACTGGCCCACCGATATCCTCGCCGGGGCCCTGCTGGCCTGCTGCGTGTGTGCCTTCAGCCTGACCCTGGTGCAGTACCGCCAGCCGCTGCCGGCCTTGCCGCAGCGGGTATGGTGGCTGGTGTTGCCGGCTTGCGTGGCGCTGCTGGCCTTTTTTGCCATGCACGCACTGCCGCAGGCGTTGGCCAGGTATCACTATTGATGTTGCCGGCCTGTTGATGGGGCAAGCCGCTACTACACAGGCTCCGCTACCAACAGGCCGGCGCAGGCAACTCTCACCTCAGGCAAACAGCTCGCCCTGAATCCGCTCCAGCAATTTCTGGATCTCGCCCAGCCGCTGCTGCGGCGAGTCGAGGCTCAGCAGGTCCAGCTTGTCTTCTTCCATGAACGGCAGCAGGTAAGCCAGCTGGTTGGCCAGCGCCTGGCGCCCGTCCAGCGGGCGCGGCATGTCCAGCGCCTCGACCATCGGGTGCTCACCCAAGGCCACCAGCAGCGCCACCAGGTCATCGTCCGCTTCCAGCAACGGGCTGTCGGCCTGCTCGGCCAGCCACTGCACCTGCCCTACCAGCAACTGGTCCTTTTGCACCTCGGTGCTGTCCAGATTGAAGCGCCGCACGCCTTCGACGCGAATGCCCAGCAAGCCGTTGTCCTGCTGTACGAAATCGCGGATCAGCGCCTCGCAGCCGATCGAGGCGACCGTCGGCGGCGCCTTGCCCACCTGCTCGCCCTCCAGGATGCACACCACGCCAAACCCTTCGCCCTGCTTCATGCAGCGCCCGATCATGTCGAGGTAGCGCGCCTCGAAAATCTGCAAGTCGAGAAAGCAGCCAGGAAACAGCACGGTATTGAGCGGAAACAGCGGTAGCGTCATCACCAGTCCTCAGGCCACCAGGCTCACCGCCAACGGCAGGAACACCGCCGTGGCTACGCCCATCAGGCTCATTGCAAGCGCGGCAAAGGCGCCGCATTCGTCACTTTCCTGCAGGGCCACCGAAGTGCCCACCGCGTGCGCAGTCACCCCCAGCGACATGCCGCGGGCTTCCGGGCTGTGCACGCCAACACGGCTGAGCAGCGCCGGGCCGAAGATGGCGCCGATTACCCCGGTAATCAGCACGAACACCGCTGCCAGGGCAGCGACCCCGCCAATCTGTTCGGCCACCAGCATGGCAATCGGCGAGGTGACCGACTTGGGCGCCATGGTCATCAGGATCATGTGCTCGGCACCGAACCACCAGCCCAGCAGCAGGCAACACAGGGTGGCAAACAGCCCCCCGACTACCAGCGTAGTAAAGATGGGCCAGAACAACTGCCGGATGCGCCGCAGGTTGAGGTACAAAGGCACCGCCAGGGCCACGGTGGCCGGGCCCAGCAGGGTATTCATGATTTGCGTGCTGTTGCGGTATTCGCTGTAGTCGATGCCGCACGCCAGCAGCACGCCGATCACCAGCAGCATCGACACCAACACCGGCTGCAGGAAGATCCAGCGCGTCTTGTCGTAGGCGGCGAGCACCAGTTGGTAGGCCGCCAGGGTGAGACCGATGCCAAACAAAGGGTGGTGCACGACCGCATCCAGGGCGCCTTGCCAGTCAAGCATCATGGCTGCTCCTCGCGCTTGCTCTGGCGCTGGATCAGTTTCTGCATCAGCACCCCGACGAAAACCAAGGTCAGCAGGCAGGAAATCAGCAGGGCGCCGACAATCGCCCAGAAGTCGGCAGCGATATCCCGGGCATAGACCATCACCCCCACCGCCGGCGGCACCAGCAACAGCGGCAGGTAGCGCAGCAGGCTGCTGGCCGCTTCATTCAGCGGCTTGCCAACCTCGCCGCGGGCCATGAGGAAGCCCAGCAGCAGCAACAGGCCAATGATCGGGCCCGGCAAAACCGGCAGCAACAGGTGGTTGATCGCCGTTCCCAATAGCTGGAACAGCACCAGCCAGGTCAGACCACGCAACAGCATAAGCATCTCCCTTTGGCATGGCGCCATTATAAGCACGCCGTGCTATAGATCGATATTCGCCGAAAAGCGGACAACTTGACTGCAATGGCCGAGCGTGCTGATCTTGCACTTTCGTACCAACTGACAACCTGGAGAGTCCGCGATGCCCTATGTACCGGTTACAGAGCTTTTGCAATACGTTGGTAAGGAACTGGGCCACTCGGCCTGGCTGAAGATCGACCAGCAGCGCATCAACCTGTTCGCCGAAGCCACCGGCGATTTCCAGTTCATCCATGTCGACCCGGAAAAGGCCGCGCAAACCCCGTTTGGCAGCACGATTGCCCATGGCTTTCTGACCCTTTCACTGATCCCCAAGCTGATCGAAGACATCCTGGTGCTGCCGCAAGGCATGAAGATGGTGGTGAACTATGGGCTGGACAGCGTGCGTTTCATCCAGCCGGTCAAGGTGAACAGCCAGGTGCGGCTGAAAGTGGACCTGGCCGAGGTGACCGAAAAAAGACCGGGGCAGTGGCTGCTCAAGGCGATTGCCACGCTGGAAATCGAGGGTGAAGAGAAGCCTGCTTATATTGCTGAGTCGCTTTCGCTCTGCTTTGTCTGATGCACCACGCCCGCTGTGGGAGCGGCCTTGTGCCGCGATTGGGCCGCAGCGCGGCCCCGGCAATATTTGCATGACGCTGAGATCCTGGGGCTGCTGCGCAGCCCTATCGCGACACAAGGCCGCTCCTACCTCGGCCGCATCAGCCTCAAGCCTTGCAGTACCTGTAGGAGCTGGCTTGCCGGCGATGAGGCCCGCCCAGGCAATACAAGACAGTTGCCCCCACAAGGCCGGTGCCAGGCCTTCTCTACAAACCCTGCGCACTCGCGTAAACTGCCAGCCTTCGCGCAGCCTAGGGCTGCCCCTGTCGATTTACCAAAGGTGCCCGCCATGCCCTGGCTGCAAGTACGCCTGGCCATCAGCCCGGAACAAGCCGAAACCTACGAAGACGCCCTGCTTGAAGTAGGCGCCGTTTCTGTCACGTTCATGGATGCCGAAGACCAGCCGATCTTCGAACCCGACCTCAATACCACCCCGCTGTGGTCGCACACCCATCTGCTGGCCTTGTTCGAAGCCGATACCGACGCTGAGCAGGTGTTCGCCCACCTGCGCCTGCTGACCGGCGCCGAACTGCCCGAGCACCAGGCCGAAGTGATCGAGGACCAGGACTGGGAACGCAGCTGGATGGACAACTTCCAGCCCATGCGCTTTGGCCGCCGCCTGTGGATCGTGCCCAGCTGGCATGACGCCCCCGAGAAAGACGCGGTCAACCTGCTGCTCGACCCGGGCCTGGCCTTCGGCACCGGCACCCACCCCACCACCGCCCTGTGCCTGGAATGGCTCGATGGCCAGCAGCTCGGAGGCACCCAGGTGCTGGACTTCGGTTGCGGCTCGGGCATTCTGGCCATCGCCGCCCTGCTGCTCGGCGCCCGTGAGGCGGTGGGTACCGATATCGACGTGCAAGCCATCGAGGCTTCCCGCGACAACGCCCAGCGCAATGGCATCGCCGACGAGAAATTGGCCCTGTACCTGCCAGAGCACATGCCGGCGATGCAGGCCGACGTGCTGGTCGCCAACATCCTTGCCGGCCCGCTGGTGTCGCTGGCACCGCAGCTGTCCGGGCTGGTTCGCCCAGGTGGCCTGCTGGCGCTGTCGGGCATCCTTGCCGAACAGGGCGAGGAAGTGGCCGCAGCCTATGCCGCCGACTTCGACCTGGACCCGATCGTCGTGCGCGACGGCTGGGTGCGCATCAGTGGTCGGCGCCGCTAAGCGGGCCTAGAATACTTTTCTGCACAGCTCCCGGATTGCCGCATGACCGACAGTTTCGTCACCCAGTGCCCGCATTGCCAGACCAGCTTTCGCGTCACCCACCACCAGCTGAGCGTAGCGCGCGGCGTGGTGCGGTGCGGCCAATGCCTGCAGGTGTTCAACGCCGCCAAGCAGTTGCTGGAGCAGAACCGCGCTGCCAGCGCCGCGCCAGCACCGGCGGCGGCGCCTGCTGCCCCGGCGGCGCCAGCGCTGCCCGACGCCGAGGCGGCAACGCCTGCCCCGCCCGAGGCGGCCAGCAGTGCGCCCACCCCTGCGCCAGGGGAGGACTGGGCCGTCACCGCCGAGGCGCTCGATGCCCTTGACCTCGACAAAGAGCTGGAGCGCCTTGAGCGGCGTGGGGGGCCGGCGCAGGCACGCGCCGCCCGGCAGGATGACGGGTTGCAAGCGCGGCGCGATGAGGGGCATGCCGACGAGCCTGTGGACGACCTGTTCGGCACGGCAACCGATGACCCCCTCGAGCCGCCACTGCAGGCACAGCCTGCGCCAGTGCTGCTGACGCCGGAGCCACAGGCGCCAGACCTGCAGCCTGCCCCTGGCGAGCGCACCGAGCCGGTACTGGGCAGCAATTTCGACCTGGACTTCGACGACCAGCCGCCCGTGCAGCGCACTGGCGAAACCGGTGAGCCTGAAACACTCGGCGAACCGCTCCACGCCGACGATGACGACATCCCGGAAAAAGGCCTGAGCGCGCGCGAAGATGAACCGCTGCCACTGCAGCTGTCGGCGCGGGACGACGAGCTTGGCGCACCGCTGCCCGGTGAGCGCCTGGAGCCCGGCCTTGCCGGCAAGCCCGAGCGCGCACCGCGCAAGGAGCCGCTGGTCGACGTGGTCGACGACCCCCTGCAACTGGGCTGGGAAAAGCCTGCGCCCAACTGGGGCAAGCGGATCCTGTGGGGCGTGCTGTCTTTGCTGGCCGCCGGCCTGCTGGCCTTCCAGTACGTGTGGTTCCACTTCGACGAAATGGCCCGCCAGGACCAGTACCGGCCGATGTTCCTGCAGCTGTGTCCGCTGGTCGGCTGCCAGGTGCCCACCCGTGTCGACATTGGCCGGATCAAGAGCAGCAACCTGGTGGTGCGCAGCCACCCGGATTTCAAAGGCGCGCTCATCGTTGATGCGATCATCTACAACCGTGCGCCATTTGCCCAGCCATTCCCGTTGCTCGAACTGCGCTTCGCCGACCTCAATGGCCAGTTGATCGCCAGCCGCCGCTTCAAGCCCAGCGAATATCTGTCGGGTGAGTTGGCGGGGCGTGGCGAAATGCCCAGCCAGACGCCGATCCACATAGCCCTGGACATCCTCGACCCCGGCCCGAAGGCGGTCAATTACAGCCTGAGCTTCCGCTCGCCGGAATAAGCGACAAGCGGCAAGTTGCAAGCCACAAGACAAGCGAGCCGACAGCCGGCCTGCTTCGTCTTGCAGCTTGAAGCTTGCCACGTGTAGCTAGCCCCGGTTGTTCAGATTTTATCCAGTTCCATCTTTATCCGGTCACCGAGAGCGGGTATCATGCCAACCCTTTTTCGAACTCCAAGATTCGGCCCCACAACAGGGATCACCTATGTCGGCGGTACGCATCGGCCAATACACGCTACGCAACAACCTGATCCTCGCGCCCATGGCCGGGGTCACGGACCAGCCTTTCCGTACACTTTGCCAGCGCTTGGGCGCAGGCATGGTCGTGTCGGAAATGGTCAGCAGCGACATGAACCTGTGGAACAGCCGCAAGTCGAGCCTGCGCCGCATCCATGAGGGTGATCCCGAGCCGCGCTCGGTGCAGATCGCCGGCGGTGATGCGCAGATGATGGCAGCGGCAGCACGGGCCAATGTCGAGGCGGGCGCCCAGATCATCGATATCAACATGGGCTGCCCGGCAAAAAAAGTCTGCAACAAAGCTGCAGGCTCTGCTTTATTGAAGGATGAAGCCTTGGTCCACGAAATTCTCCACGCCGTGGTCGGCGCCGTGGACGTTCCGGTGACCCTGAAGATCCGCACCGGTTGGGACCGGGCGAACAAAAACGGCCTGAACGTGGCGAAAATCGCCGAGCAGGCCGGCATCCAGGCGCTGGCGGTACATGGCCGCACACGCGCCGACCTGTACACCGGCGAAGCCGAATACGACACCATCGCTGCCATCAAGCAGGCGGTGTCGATCCCGGTTTTTGCCAACGGCGACATCACGTCGCCCGAAAAGGCCCGGGCGGTGCTGGATGCCACCGGGGTCGATGGCCTGCTGATTGGCCGGGCTGCCCAGGGGCGGCCATGGATCTTTCGCGAGATCGAGCATTACCTGCGCACCGGCGAACACCTGCCGGCGCCGCAGCTGGACGAAGTGGAACACATTCTGCTGCAACACCTGGCCGCGCTGCATGCCTTCTATGGCGATGTGATGGGCGTACGTATCGCCCGCAAGCACGTTGGCTGGTACCTGGCAACACGACCCGGCGGCAAGGAGTTTCGCTCCCGGTTCAACGCTTTGGAAGATACACAAGCGCAGTGCGCCAACGTTCGCGCGTTTTTCAGCGAGCGTCGACAGAGCCTTGAGACAGAGGACGGACAAGGGGTGGCCGCATGACGATGATGACCGAGAATTTTGTGAGTGGAACAACGCCCGTGAGCGACAACGCCAACCTGAAACAGCACCTGAACACGCCGAGCGAAGAGGGCCAGACCCTTCGCGACAGCGTCGAGAAGGCGCTGCACAATTACTTCGCCCATCTGGAAGGCGCGACCGTCACGGACGTCTACAACCTGGTGCTCTCCGAAGTGGAGGCCCCCCTGCTCGAAAGCGTCATGAACTACGTGAAGGGCAACCAGACCAAGGCCAGCGAGATGCTCGGGCTGAACCGAGGCACGCTGCGCAAGAAGCTCAAGCAGTACGATTTGCTGTAACACAGAATCCCAACCAGAAAAGGCGGCTCCCTGAACAGAGGCGCCTTTTTTGCTGACTCCACCGCGTTATTGGAACCCGAAATGACCGACCAGACTACCCGCCTGCCAGTCCGCCGCGCCCTGATCAGCGTCTCCGACAAGACCGGTATCCTCGAATTCGCCCGTGAGCTGCAACAGCTCGGTGTCGAGATCCTGTCCACCGGCGGCACCTACAAGCTGCTCAAGGACAACGGCGTTGACGCGGTGGAAGTGGCTGACTACACCGGCTTTGCCGAAATGATGGACGGCCGGGTCAAGACCCTGCACCCGAAAATCCATGGCGGCATCCTCGGTCGTCGCGGTACCGACGACGCCATCATGAGCGAGCACGGCATCAAGCCGATCGATCTGGTTGCAGTCAACCTGTACCCGTTCGAAGCCACCATTTCCAAGCCTGGCTGTGACCTGCCGACCGCCATCGAGAACATCGATATCGGCGGCCCGACCATGGTCCGTTCGGCAGCCAAGAACCACAAGGACGTGGCCATCGTGGTCAACGCCAGCGACTACGCCGGCATCGTCGAAGGCCTCAAGGCCGGCGGCCTGACCTACGCCCAGCGCTTCGACCTGATGCTCAAGGCGTTCGAGCACACCGCCGCCTACGATGGCATGATCGCCAACTACATGGGCACCATCGACCAGGCCCAGCAGACCCTGTCCACGGCTGCACGCAGCGAATTCCCGCGCACCTTCAACAGCCAGTTCGTCAAGGCCCAGGAAATGCGCTACGGCGAGAACCCGCACCAGAGCGCGGCGTTCTACGTAGAAGCCAAGAAGGGCGAAGCCAGCATCTCCACCGCGGTGCAGTTGCAAGGCAAGGAACTGTCGTTCAACAACGTGGCCGACACCGACGCCGCGCTGGAGTGCGTGAAGAGCTTCGTCAAGCCGGCCTGCGTCATCGTCAAGCACGCCAACCCGTGTGGCGTGGCCGTGGTGCCGGAAGACGAAGGCGGCATCCGCAAGGCCTACGACCTGGCCTATGCCACCGACACCGAGTCGGCATTCGGCGGCATCATCGCCTTCAACCGTGAACTGGACGGCGAAACCGCCAAGGCCATCGTCGAGCGCCAGTTCGTCGAAGTGATCATCGCCCCGAAAATTTCCCAGGCGGCGCGCGACGTAGTGGCTGCCAAGCAGAACGTGCGCCTGCTGGAATGCGGCGAGTGGCCAGCCGAGCGCGCTGCCGGCTGGGACTTCAAGCGTGTCAACGGCGGCCTGCTGGTGCAAAGCCGTGATATCGGCATGATCACTGCCGATGACCTGAAGATCGTTACCAAACGTGCGCCAACCGAGCAGGAAATCCACGACCTGGTATTCGCCTGGAAAGTGGCCAAGTTCGTCAAGTCCAACGCCATTGTCTACGCCAAGCAGCGCCAGACCATCGGCGTGGGCGCTGGCCAGATGAGCCGCGTCAACTCTGCCCGCATCGCCGCCATCAAGGCCGAGCATGCCGGCTTGCAGGTACAGGGCGCGGTCATGGCCTCGGATGCGTTCTTCCCGTTCCGTGACGGCATCGACAATGCCGCCAAAGTGGGTATCAGCGCCGTGATCCAGCCGGGTGGTTCGATGCGTGATGCAGAAGTCATCGCCGCGGCTGACGAAGCGGGCATCGCGATGGTATTCACCGGTATGCGTCACTTCCGCCACTAATTACGCGGCCCCCGGGCAAGCGGCGATCCTGTGGGAGCGGGCGCGCCCGCGAATACGATGGTGAATTCACCGCCGCATTCGCGGGCACGCCCGCTCCCACAGCGTTCCCCGCCCGCCTCGGGGTCACCTGAATCGAGGTTTTGACATGAAAGTTTTGATCATCGGCAGCGGCGGCCGTGAGCACGCCCTGGCCTGGAAAGTCGCGCAGGACCCACGCGTAGAAAAAGTCTTCGTTGCCCCAGGCAACGCCGGCACCGCCATCGAAGCCAAGTGCGAAAACGTCGCCATCGATGTGTGCGCCCTGGAGCAACTGGCCGACTTCGCCGAGAAGAACGTCGACCTGACCATCGTCGGCCCGGAAGCGCCGCTGGTCATCGGTGTGGTCGACCTGTTCCGCAGCCGCGGCCTGGACTGCTTCGGCCCAACCAAGGGCGCGGCCCAGCTGGAAGGCTCCAAGGCCTTCACCAAGGACTTCCTGGCACGCCACAAGATCCCGACCGCCGACTACCAGAACTTCACCGAGATCGAGCCGGCGCTGGCCTACCTGCAGGAAAAAGGCGCGCCGATCGTGATCAAGGCCGACGGCCTGGCCGCGGGCAAAGGCGTGATCGTCGCCATGACCCTGGAAGAAGCCGAAGCCGCCGTGCGTGACATGCTGGCTGGCAACGCCTTCGGTGACGCCGGTTCGCGTGTGGTGATCGAGGAGTTCCTCGACGGCGAAGAAGCCAGCTTCATCGTCATGGTCGATGGCCACAACGTACTGCCAATGGCAACCAGCCAGGATCACAAACGCGTCGGTGACCAGGACACGGGCCCCAACACCGGCGGCATGGGTGCCTACTCCCCTGCCCCGGTGGTTACCGCCGACGTGCACCAGCGCGTGATGGACCAGGTGATCTGGCCCACCGTGCGCGGCATGGCAGAGGAAGGCAACGTCTACACCGGCTTCCTGTATGCCGGCCTGATGATCGACAAGGCGGGCAACCCCAAGGTCATCGAATTCAACTGCCGCTTCGGTGACCCGGAAACCCAGCCAGTCATGCTGCGCCTGGAGTCGAGCCTGGTGCTGCTGGTAGAAGCGGCCTTCGCCAAGGCGCTGGACAAGGTCGAAGCCCAGTGGGATCCACGCCCGAGCCTGGGCGTGGTACTGGCCGCAGGCGGTTACCCGGGCGACTACGCCAAGGGCGACGTGATCAACGGCCTGGACGCTGCAGCGCAGATCGAAGGCAAGGTGTTCCATGCCGGTACGTCGCTCAAGAATGGCCAGGTGGTCACCAACGGCGGCCGCGTGCTGTGTGCCACCGCCATGGGCAGCACCGTTGCCGACGCGCAGCAGCAGGCTTACCGCCTGGCCAAGGAAGTCAGCTGGAACGGCAGCTTCTACCGCACCGACATCGGCTACCGGGCCATTGCCCGTGAGCGCGGTGAACACCAGCAGTAACCACTACCGGCACGCCGCGGTGCCCTGTGCACCCGGCGCCCGGCTCGTCGACAAGGCCCGCCATGGGCCTTGCCTTCGGCTTGGTGCGCCGCGCATAGTTGATACCCGGCACATCGGCCAAGAAGGGATTTCGTAGTGCGTCGGCTTCGGATTGCCTCAGCTCTTATCGTCAGCTTGCTGACCTTGCTCTGCATGTTCCCGGCTGCGGCCGATCATGGCGGGGGCTGGTCGGTGCTGCTCGATGAACACGCCAACCTGCAACTGAGCGACGTGCGTTCCGAGCGCTACCGTAACCAGTTCAGCCCGCTGATCCTTGCCGAACTGGATGCCGCACCGGCAGAACAAGCCCTGTGGCTGCATTACCGCCTGGAACCGGGCGACCAGGAACAGCTGCTGCGGGTTTTCGCCCCGGACCTGTCTGGCCTGGACCTCTACGCCCTCGAAGGCGACCAACTTCTGCGTCAGCTGCACCACGGGCGCCAGGCCGGCAATGCCAGCCCCACCCTGCGCGGCAGCGACCATGTACTCCCCCTGCCCAACAGCAAGCAACCGGTGGACATCTACCTGCGCCTGGTGTCCGAACACCAGCTGCGCCCGGCCATCAGCCTGGAACCCGCCGCCCAGGCCGCCGCCGACCAGCGCCAGCCGCTGCTGTTCGGCATGCTGTTCGGCGGTTTGGTGATGCTGATCCTGCACAACCTGATCCGCTTCCTCTACAGCCGCTCCAGCACTTCCCTGGTGCTGGCGCTGTATCACGGCCTGATGCTGCTCAGCGGCCTCATCTTGCTGAACCTCAGCGGCCCATGGTGGCATGTATGGCACAGCGCACAAACGCCCGCGGCCTACCTGACTCTGGTACTGGCGGGGCTGGCCGGGCTGTATTTCACCCAGCACTTCTTCTCGCCGTGCAATTCGCCCCGGCTGAACCGTTTGCTGCAAGGTGAAATGCTGCTGGTCGGGCTCAGCGGCCTGGTGCTGCTGTTCGTCGATACCCTGCCCCTCAACCTGATGACCTATGCCCTGATGGCGCTGGGCACCGTGAGCATGCTGCTGGTCAGCAGCTACCAGTGGTACAAGGGCTATGCCCCCGCCCGGCTGTTCTGCCTGGCGATGGTGCTGTTCAACCTGGGTGGCCTGGTGCTGTTGCCGGCCCTGCTCGGCTTTACCCGCACTTCCACGCCATGGCTACTGAGCATTTTGCTGGGTCTGGCCGTGGCCAGCGGCCTGCTGCTCAACCTGGCGGTCAGCGAGCGCCTGCGGCGCATGAGTGAAGAGCGCTTCAGCGTCAGCCGGGCACTGGCTGCCAGCGATGCCGAAATCAACGCCAAAGCCGAGTTCCTGGCCAAGATCAGCCACGAAATCCGCACCCCGATGAACGGGGTGCTGGGCATGACCGAGCTGTTGCTCGGCACCCCGTTGTCGGTCAAGCAGCGCGACTACGTGCAGACCATCCACAGCGCTGGCAACGAACTGCTGACCCTGATCAACGAGATACTCGACATTTCCAAGCTCGAGTCCCGGCAGATCGAGCTGGATGATGTGCAGTTCGACCTCAACGCGCTGATCGAGGACTGCCTGAACATATTCCGCGCCAAGGCCGAACAGCAGAACATCGAGCTGATCAGCTTTACCCAGCCGCAGGTGCCGCGGGTCATCAGCGGTGACCCCACGCGGCTGCGCCAGGCGTTGTCCAGCCTGCTGGAAAACGCACTGAAAAACACCGACCAGGGCGAGATCCTGCTGGTGGTGGCCCTGGATCAGCGTGGTGAGGTGCCACGCCTGCGCATTGCAGTGCAGGACAGTGGCGAGCCGCTGCCGGCCGCAGACCGCGAGGCCCTGCTGCAGGCCGAACTGCACAGCCACCACTTCCTCTCCAGCAGCAAGCTGGGCGGCCACCTGGGGCTGGTCATCGCCAAGCAACTGATCGGCCTGATGCAAGGTGAATTCGGCATCAAGAGCAGCACCGGCATGGGCAATACCCTCTGGCTGACCCTGCCGCTGGACCCTTCGCGCCTGGAACAGCCCCTGGCCGACCTCGAAGGCCCGCTGCGCGATGCCCGGGTGCTGGTAGTGGACGACAACGATACCTGCCGCAAAGTGCTGGTGCAGCAGTGCAGTGCCTGGGGCATGAATGTCAGCGCGGTGCCGTCAGGCAAGGAGGCCCTGGCCCTGTTGCGCACCAAGGCGCACCTGCGCGACTACTTCGACGCCGTGCTGCTGGACCAGAACATGCCCGGCATGACCGGCATGCAGCTGGCCGCCAAGATCAAGGAAGACCCCAGCCTGAACCACGACATTCTGGTGGTCATGCTCACCGGTATCAGCAACGCACCCAGCAAAGTCATCGCGCGTAACGCCGGGGTCAAACGGATACTCGCCAAGCCGGTGGCCGGTTATACCCTGAAAACCACCCTGGCCGAGGAGCTGGCCCAGCGCGGCCGCGAGCAGGCGCTACCCGCCAGCCCGCCTGGGGTCCCGCAGGCATTGGACTTGCCAGCAGATTTCCGCGTACTGGTGGCCGAGGACAACAGCATTTCGACCAAGGTGATACGCGGCATGCTCGGCAAGCTGAACCTGCAACCAGACACCGCCAGCAATGGTGAGGAAGCCCTGCAGGCCATGAAAGAAAGGCATTACGACCTGGTCTTGATGGACTGTGAAATGCCTGTGCTGGACGGTTTCTCGGCCACCCGGCAGCTGCGCGCCTGGGAAGCCGCCAACAAGCGCCAGCGCACCCCGGTGGTGGCGCTGACGGCGCATATTCTTGCCGAGCACAAGGAACGCGCGCGGCTGGCCGGCATGGACGGGCACATGGCCAAGCCGGTGGAGTTGTCGCAACTGCGCGAACTGATTCAGTACTGGGCCAGCCAGCGCGAAGCCGCGACAGACCCCGCGCACATTTCCTGACCTGCCGGCGCAGGCCCACCACAGCCCCACCCCACGCCAACCGACTTTGCCAAGGACCCGCGCTCATGCTCCATGAGTTGTTCAGCGTCTACCTGAAAATGCTCGTGCTCTACAGCCCGTTCTTCGTGCTGTCGTGCTTCATCAGCCTGACCCGTGGCCACTCCAGCAAAGAACGCAAGCAACTGGCCTGGAAGGTAGCCTTTGCCGCGCTCATCGCCAGCGTGCTGCTGTACCTGTTCGGCCGGGCGATCTTCGGTATTTTCGGCATCACCGCCGACGCCTTCCGGATCGGCGCGGGCAGTGTGCTGTTCATTTCTGCGCTGGGCATGGCCCAAGGCAAGTCCGCGGTGCAGGCCGACAACGTGCAACAGGACGTCACCATCGTGCCGCTGACCATCCCGTTGACCGTCGGGCCCGGCACCATCGGCGCCCTGCTGGTAATGGGCGTCAGCCAACCGCACTGGGGCGACAAGTTGCTGGCAATCATCGGCATTGCCTTGGCCAGCTTCACCGTGGGTGTGGTGCTGTACCTGTCGCACCGCATCGAGCGCCTGCTCGGTGACCAGGGCCTGCAGATCGTCAGCCGGCTGATGGGCCTGTTCGTCTGCGCTCTGGCTGCACAGATCATCTTCACCGGCATCAAGGGCTACCTGGCACCTTAAAGGCCGTATTCGAGAATACGGTTCAACGAGGCTTGCACCACCCGCTCCTGCACTTTGCCCAAGAAGCTGTTCTCGAAGGCCAGCACATTGAACCGCACCAGTTCCGCCTGCACCACCCGGTGGCTGCGCTTGTGGCTGAGAAAGCCAGCCTTGAATGCCGTGTGGCTGTCGACCTCATGGTAAAGCACCATGTCGACCCGGCCGGCACCGGCGGGCGCGCATGGCAGTAGCTGGAAATGCTGGCGCTCGTATGCACACCGTTCCAGCTCACGCAGCACCGAGGGCTGCCTCAACAGTTTCCGGATAGAGAGCCCGGTTGCCGTTGCATAGCGCTCCCCCGCCTCGGCAGCGATGGTTTCCAGAACCTGATCGGTCTGTTTGGCACGGCGCGGGTCGGGGCAATGCGCCTGATCGGCAGAAACCGAGTCCCAGCCCATGAACTTGAGCTGGTTGCGGTAGTAGTCGAACCAGTTCTCGATCAAGCCCTCTCTGTAGGCTGTTTCCGTGGCCCGCTCGGCCATCGCCAGGGCCAGCTTCACCTTGCTCGCCTGGGCTGCGTCCATTCCTGGCAAGAACGACACGATACCAGCACCGATTACCGCAGGGGTAACGTCCGTCATGGTGTTGCCCCCCCTACTGGCGCATAAGGGTCGAAGCGGTATTCACCCTGGGCATTCCTGTCCTCCATCAGCGCCTGCAGTGCAGTGCGCTGGTGCTCGAAGCGCCGGTTATCCAGTGCCAGGGAAATACCATCGAACTCGGCTTCGCCCCTGAGTACCTGCTCGCTCAGCAGCACATTCACGGGCACGGCAGAAATACGCTCGTCGACCTGCAGCGTGATGCTGCAAAGATCGAGGGTTGGCCCGGCCTTCAGCAGCCCCACCTCCACTACCAGGCTGGAGCGCTGGCCCTGCTCCTGGGCGCTGAACTTCAGCAAATGGCCTACAGCCTGGGCAGAGCGGCGCAGGCCTGCCTTTACCGTGGTCAGCAGGGCTTCGGGGCTGATCGCGCGCATTTTCAACCAGGCTTCCAGCGGCTGGGGCTGGGCGCACCGAACGGGTTGCCCCAGCTGTTTGAGGTCGTGGGTGCTGGCCAGCTTGATCCAGCCCAATTGGCGAAATGCCTCGCGGTTGGCCGCGTACCAGGCGTCATACTGCTCGAAACGCGACCCGGCGTGCTTGTTGGCCACCAACTGGGCGTACAGTATCGAGTCGAAAGCGGCCTGGCGCAGTATTTCGCCCGCCCTCTGCGGGTAAACCAACGCCGTGCCACCGATCAGCATCAGTTGCTCGGATGCTTTATCCATGTGTGTTGCCTCATTTCAAGGAGAGTCGAAAAGGCGGCATCGGCGAAATGCCGCCAGGCAATCAGATGTCGTACTGCAGAACGTTCTCGACGCTGCGCACGCCCAGTTTGTTTTCCACGGTTTCGCGCACTTTGTCGTAGACGAAGTTGTTGAGGGTGAGCACCGCCGTACCGGCGTAGTAGCGGCTCTTGTTCAGCTTCCACTGGATGCCCAGCACGTCGTCGTCCAGCTGCGGGGCAGACGCCTGGATACAGCTGATCACCATGACCACATCACCTTGTTCCGTCTCGATGCACGCAGCCAGGCCGACCATGCCCCGGGTCTTGTTCTTGCGCTTGTGGTCGAGCACTTTGGCGTCGCTCTCGACGGTGGCCATCTTGTCGAAGGCCTTTTTGGCCAGGCTGCCCAGTTGGGTGCCGCCCAACATTGCGTTGCCGGCAACGGCAATAGCACGTACAGCAATGGCGCCGACGGTGACCGACAGCTCAGCCGATGTTTCCTGCTCGAAGCTGCGCTTGGGGATGGTGAAGCCCAGGTCACGCATCACATCGATGAGCTTGTCATACCACTCCCTGCTCTGCTTTTCGGCATCGAAGGCTTTGTCCGCCACCAAGGTGGCAAAGTGATATGCATTCTTGCAGTCATGGCGGCTTTGCACGGACATACCTGCGCCACAGGCAAGCAGGTTGCCTTCGACCAGGACGGCGGCGTCGCGGGTAGTGGCTTGTGTTTCAGACATCGGGAAACTCCTTGGTGGTTACCCCTGAATCAGGGGCAGCCACCTTAGCCAGCGCGCTCGCAAGACAGCGCGCTGAAGGGTTTCCGCGGCAGCTAGCTGGCCGAAGGGTACCAACGTGGCGTGTAGGCCCACACCCCACCCGTGAGGCGAGGAAACACGCAGGTTGTGGAGGAGCCCACCAGCACCATGGTGCGCATGTCGACCATTTCTGGCAGCAGCTCGGCCAATGTGACTACCTTGAGCGTCTGCCCCGGCCTACCGATATCACGCCCCAGGACTACAGGCGTGTTGCCAGCACGGTGCCGGCGAACCACCTCGAGCGCCACGCCGAGCTGATGCGGCCTCGAGCGGGAAATCGGGTTGTAGAATGCCAATACCAGGTCAGCCTGGGCGGCCAGGTCCAGGCGCTTCTCGATGATCGACCAGGGTTTGAGGTTGTCCGACAGCGACATCACGCAGAAGTCATGGCCCAGCGGTGCACCTGCCTGGGCAGCGGTCGCCAGCGAGGCGGATACCCCCGGCAGGATCTCCAGGTCGACCCGGTGCCACGCCGGGTCGGTCGACGCGTGCAGCGCTTCGAGCACTGCCGCCGCCATGGCGAACACCCCCGGGTCGCCCGACGATACCACCACCACCGAACGGCCTTGGGCCGCCAGCTCGAAGGCATGCCTGGCGCGTTGCATCTCTTCGCGGTTGTCGGTGCAGTGCAGCACTTGGTCGCTACGGAACGGCCCGGCCATGCGCACATAGGTTTCATAGCCAAGCACGTCCTGCGCCCGGGCCAATTCCGCCTTGACCGCTGGCACCATCAGCTCGGCAGCGCCCGGCCCCAGGCCGATAACGGCCAAACGGCCGCGGCGGCGGCCCAGCCGCTCCACCTCGACCGGGGCGGGTGCCACCGCGATGACCACGTCGCCCTGCCCGATCAGTTGGGCACCGGGCAATGCCGCCGCCAGCATGCTGGCAACATCCCCTGGCTGGGCCGCGAAGCGCAGGGCAACACCCAAAGCCTGCGCCGCTTCGTGCAGGGTGGTGTCGGCCATGGCGTGCTCGCCCGCCAACACACAGGCCACAGCTGGCTCGGCGATGCCGGCCTGCTGCAAGGCAGCACGGATAGTGTGCAGCGCGCCGCCTGCAACCCCCACGACCACCGAGCGCGGGTGGATCAGCAACTCGTCGCGGCTGGCCGGGCGCGCCAGGTGCCCCACATGAATGGTGCGCCGGGCCACCTCGCTGGCGGGCAATTGCGCCTGCTGCAACCAGGGCGCATGCCCCTCGACCCGCACCGACTCGCCAGCCAGCAGGTCGGAAACAAAGCGCTTGCCTTGCTCGACATCAGCCAGGGCATAGCCTTGCGGCGGGTTCAGCAGGCAGGTGCCGAAACGCAGTTCGCCGCTGGTCGTGATGGCGGCGGCAACACCCAGCGCCGCGCCGATTTCCCGCGCCATCACGTTCACCCCGCCCAGGCCGCCGAGCAATGGCACCACCGCACTGCCATCTTCAGCAACGGCCAGCACCGGCGGTTCGCTGCCCTTCTCGCTGAGCAGGGGCGCCAGGCTGCGAATGACGATACCGGCTGCGCACAGCGCAATGATCGGGGTGGCTTGCTGGTACAGCGCCCGCAGGGTGTCGCCAAAGGCACTGTAGTAGCAGTCGGCGCCCTCTACGCGGCCCTGCAGGCCATGGATCAAAGCCTGTGGATAACACTGCTGGATGCGCTGTGCCGTCAACAGGCTGCCCGGCCCGAGAATGACGATGGCCGGTGCCGGGTTCATGGTCAGCCCTGCCATTTTTCCCCCGGCACGATGATCAGCGAAAAGTACGGCGACGACAGTGGGTCGACCTGGTCCAGCGGCACGATTTTCTGGTTGGCCATGGTCGCCCGTTCCACATACAGCGCGCGCCCGTCCAGGCCAAGCTCGGCCAGCACGTCGCGGACCTTGGGGAAGTTGCGGCCAAGCTTCATGATCACCGCCGCATCGGCGTCGGCCAGGCGGCGCTTCAGCTCATCGGCGGGCAACACCCCGGACAGCACGGACAAACTCTGGTTGCGGTACACCAAGGGCGCGCCCAGCACCGAAGCGCCCCCCAGCATGGAGCACACGCCAGGAATCACCTCGGCCTCATAACGCTGTGCCAGGCGGTCGTGCAGGTACATGTACGAGCCGTAGAAAAACGGGTCGCCTTCGCAGATCACCGCCACGTCCCGACCGGCATCCAGGTGCGCGGCCACTTGCACGCTGGCTTCGTCGTAGAAGTCGCTGATGACCTGTTCATAGGACAAAGGCGCCGGCAGGGCTTCGGTGGTCACCGGGTAGACCAGCGGCAGCAGGGTCTGGGCAGGCTGCAGGTGCGCCTCGATGATGCCGAAGGCATTGCCACGCTTGCCCTTGGCCACGAAGTAGCCGACCACCGGGGCCTCGCGCAGCAGGCGCAGGGCCTTGACGGTGATCAGCTCGGGGTCGCCGGGGCCTACGCCCAGGCCCAGCAGTCGTCCACGCGGCGCCATCATTCCACCTCCGTGGCCAGGGCGTTGACCGCGGCAGCGGCCATTGCGCTGCCGCCCAGGCGGCCTTGCATGATCACGAACGGCACGCCGCGGCTGTCGGCAGCGAGCATCGCCTTGGACTCGGCAGCACCGACGAAGCCAACCGGGAAGCCGAGGATCAGCGCCGGCTTGGGCGCGCCGGCGTCGAGCATTTCCAGCAGGTAGAACAGGGCGGTGGGGGCATTGCCGATGACCACCACGCTGCCCTCCAGGTGCGGGCGCCACAATTCCAGGGCCACGGCCGAGCGGGTGTTGCCGGCCTCTTTGGCCAGGCCAGGCACGCTGGGGTCACGCAGGGTGCAGATGACCTGGTTGTCGGCTGGCAGGCGGGCCCGGGTGATGCCCTCGGCGACCATGTGCGCATCGCACAGGATCGGTGCGCCGTTGCGCAGCGCTTCGCGCCCGGCATGGCCAGCGCCTGCAGAGAACTGCAGGCCATCGATGGCTTCGACCATGCCACAGGCGTGGATCACCCGCACGGCGAGCTTTTCGAGGTCTGCGGGGATCCGCTCGAGCCGGGCTTCCTCGCGGATGATCCGGAAGGAATTGCGATAGATCTCCTGACCATCGCGGATGTAGTCAATCATCAAGGTGCTCCGTCGGCAGGTCGAGCATGGCGCCTGCTTCATTCAAGGTAAGGTCGGTGCCGCGCAGGGCGCCAAAGCCTGGCTGGCACGCGTCACGCAGGTACAGGTCATAACGGCCCGGTGAACGGGCCAACAGGGTGGCCGGGGCAACGTGGGCCACGGCGCAGGAACGGGGGCAGCCAGACAAGTGCACGCTGCCCGGGGCGCCAGGGCCGAGCAGCGCGGCCAGGGCCACGGCATCGCCCTTGGTCTCGCCCAGGGCCTTGGCGCAGCCGCTGCTGCCGGTGCAGGCGCTGATACGCGCCAGCGGCTCATCGACGTGGCAAAGCAGGCCCAGGGCAGACAACCCGGCCTGGGCCTGCTCGATGTGCTGCGCCGGCAGGTTGGTCAGCACCAGGCTTTGCCATGGGCTCAGGCGCAGGCTGCCGTCGCCCAGCTCACGGCAGACCTGGGCGACGCCGCGCAGCATGGCCGGGGTCAGGCGGCCCTGCGCCGGGGCAACGCCAAGGGCCAGGCCGCGGGCCTGAGGCAGCTTGCCCAACCACACGGGAGCAGGCTGGTGCCGGCGCCAGCCGAGCACGGCAGCGTCGCGGCGGATATCCAGAGGCAGGCCTTCGACAAACTCGCCGGCCGGGCAGGCTTCCAGCAGCTGGCGCATGCGCGAATGCGCGGGGCTGGCCAGGTCGAGGAAACGGTCGAGCACGGCACGCACCAAGGCCAGGCCATCGGCCAGCGGAACCGCACCCAGCACTTGGCCATCTGCCGGGCAACCCGCCAGGCCGAAAGCCAGCCAGGTTTGCTGGCCCAGGCGCAAGGCCGACAACCACAGGTCGTGAGGGTGTTCGAGCATGGCCAGGGCTTCGCCGGCATCGAGCTGCACGGCGAACTTGGCTGACAACTGGTGGAAGCGCGGGGTGCTTTCGAGCAGGTCTAGAATCTGCCCGGCCAGGGGCCGTGCATCCAGCAGCATGGCCGGATCATGCCCGGCCAGCGGGCTGAGCATCAGGTTGCGCACATCGTCGCCTGCCGCATCGCGCGGGCCCAGGCCTGCCGCGAGCAAGGTCTCGACCAGGGCGTGGTGTGCATTGCCGATGCCGCGGATCTGCAGGTTGCCGCGGTTGGTGGCCTCGATCACGCCGCCGGCGAAACGCTCGGCAGCGGCCGCTACCGCATCGGCCTGGTCGGCCAGCAGCAGGCCGCCCGGTAGTTTGATCCGGCAGATACCGCCATCGCGGGCACTGACGATACGCCACAACCCCGGGCAAGCCGAGGGACGTGGGGTAACAGCGGGGGCATCGGCCTGGGTCAATGGAGTATCCGGCAATCTGTGAAAGTGCGCTTGAGTGTAGAAGGCGCGGTATTATGCCTGCTTTGGCCGGCGGCATGAAAAGCCGGTGGTCGAGCATCATTCGGGTTTGAGCAGAAATTCTGGGGCGCTGTGCGCCCCAGAATCTTTAAGAGGTATGAATGACACCCTGGCTGACAGTAGTAGGCATCGGCGAAGACGGCTTCCCTGGCTTGGGCAAACAAGCCCGGCGCGCCCTGCTGGGCGCCACGAAGATCGTCGGCAGCCCCCGCCAGCTGGCCCTGCTGCCGCACTGCACGCGCGCTGAACAACTGCCCTGGCCCAGCCCATTCTCGCTGAACCCGGTACTGGCCCTGCGTGGCGAGCCGGTGTGCGTGCTGGCCAGCGGCGACCCCATGTTCTACGGCGTCGGGGCCAGCCTGGCGCGCCTGGTGCCCGCGGCCGAAATGCGCGTGCTGTCGATGCCCTCCTCCTGCGCCCTGGCAGCGGCCCGCCTGGGCTGGCCAGTGCAGGACCTGCACGTGTTGTCACTGGTGGCGCGGCCGCTGGCTGCCCTCAACGCCCACCTGTACAGCGGCCTGCGCCTGCTGGTGCTGAGCAACGATGGCGACAGCCCGGCGGCCATCGCTGCACTGCTCTGCGAACGTGGCTTCGGGCCCAGCCGCCTGCAGGTGTTCGAGCACCTCGGTGGCGAAGCCGAACGCATGCTGGTCGGCACTGCCCAGGACTGGCCGCACACCGATATCGCTGCACTCAACCTGGTGGCCATCGACTGCCAGGCCACGCCCCACGCCCCCCGTCACCATCGCCTGGCCGGGCTGCCCGACAGCGCCTTCCGCCACGACGGCCAACTGACCAAGCGCGATGTCCGCGCCATGACCCTGGCGCGCCTGGCACCGCAGCCAGGCGAACTGCTGTGGGACGTGGGTGCTGGCTGCGGCTCGATCGGTATCGAATGGATGCGCGCCCACCCGGCCTGCCGCGCCCTGGCCATCGAGGCCGACGAAGGCCGCCAGGGCTTCATCGAACATAACCGCGATGCGCTGGGTGTTCCCGGCCTGCAGCTGGTTCGCGGCAAGGCGCCGGCAGCGTTGCATGGGCTGGAGCCGCCCGATGCCATTTTCATCGGCGGCGGCGTCACCCGCGAAGGGGTGCTCGACCTGTGCTGGGCCAGCCTGCGCCCTGGCGGGCGCCTGGTGGCCAATGCGGTGACCCTGCAAAGCGAACTGGCCTTGGCGCATTTTCGCCAACAGCACGGCGGCGAACTGACCCGCGTGCATGTCGCCCATGCCCAGCCACTGGGCGCGTTCGACACCTGGCGCCAGGCGCTGCCGATCACCCTGCTGGAAGTGCAGAAACCCGTCGATGCGTGAAGAAACCCGCGAACAGCCCGCCCCACTGCGCAGCGGCCTGACCACCGGCAGTTGCGCCACCGCCACCAGCCTGGCGGCAGCGAAGCTGTTGCTCACCGGGCAGCGTGACGACGCCGTGGCTATCACCCTGCCCAAAGGCAAGGTGGTGCAGATGCGCCTGGAATTCTGTCGCCTGGTGGGCGAATGCGCCGAAGCCGGGACCGTCAAGGATGCCGGCGATGATCCCGACGTGACTCATGGTGCGCTGCTGTACACCCGGGTGCGCCTGCTGGGCGAACCGGGGGTGCGTTTTGTCGCTGGCAGCGGCGTCGGCACCGTGACCCGCCCGGGGCTGGTGCTGGCGGTCGGTGAACCTGCCATCAACCCGGTGCCCCGGCGCATGATCAGCGAGCACCTGCAGCGCCTGGCCGATGAGTGTGGCTACCCTGGCGGCTTCGAGGTCACAGTCAACGTGCAGGGTGGTGAACAGTTGGCGCTGAAGACCATGAATCCGCGCCTGGGCATCCTCGGCGGCCTGTCGATCCTCGGCACCAGCGGTATCGTGCGGCCATTCTCCTGCGCTGCCTATATCGCCTCGATCCACCAGGGCATCGACGTGGCTCACACCAATGGCTACACCCACATCGCCGCCTGCACCGGCAACGCCAGTGAAGACACCATGCGCCGTGTCTACGGCCTGCCGGAAATCGCCCTGATCGAAATGGGCGACTTCGTCGGCGCGGTGCTCAAGCACCTGCGCAAAGTGCCGGTGCCGCGCCTGACCTTGTGCGGCGGCTTTGGCAAGATCAGCAAGCTGGCTGCCGGGCACATGGACCTGCACAGCCGCCATTCCAGCATCGACCTGCCGCAGCTGGCCGGCTGGGCAGTTGCGATCGGTGCTGACACAGCCCTGCAAGCCGCGATCATCGACGCCAATACCAGCCAGCAGGCTCTCGCACTGGCGCATGCGGCCGGTATCGCGCTGGGTGATGCGGTGTGCGCCCATGCCCTGGCCTTTGCCCGCAGCGTGGTGCCGGCGGCAGTGCAGGTGGAAGTGTTCGCCATCGACCGCCAGGGCGGCATTGTCGGCAAGGCTGGCGTGGCATGACCGCCCGTATCCTGCTGCTGGGTGGCATCACCGAGGCCCTGGCCATCGCCCGCCGCCTCGGCCCGCAGCATGTCTACAGCCTGGCCGGTATCGGCCGTGTGCCGCAGGACCTGCAATGCCAGGTGCGGGTCGGTGGCTTCGGTGGCGCCGAAGGCCTGGCGCGCTACTTGCGCGAGTCGGGCATTACCCTGCTGATCGACGCCACCCACCCCTATGCAGCACAGATCAGCGGCAATGCCGCCCAGGCCGCACGCAGCGCCGGCATCCCCTGTTGGGCCCTGCGCCGCCCGGCCTGGCAGGCGCAAAAGGGGGATGACTGGCGCGAAGTGGCGGACTGGGCGCACTTGATCGCAGCACTGCAGCCGTTTCGCCGGCCGCTGTTTACCCTGGGGCGTGAGCCGCTGCAGCACCTGGACGAAATTCCGCCACAGCAGTTCTGGACCTTGCGGGCACTGGAGGCCTGCCCCGGCAATGAGCGCTGTGAAGTGATCGGTGCGCGCGGGCCGTTTGTTCTCGAGGATGAACGGGCATTGTTCCAGCGGCGCAACATAGACGTGTTGATCAGCAAGAACAGCGGCAGCGTGGCGACCGAACCCAAACTGGAAGTGGCGCGTGAGCTGGGGGTGCCGGTGCTAGTCCTGAAACGCCCGGCGTTGCCAGCGGTGGACCGTGCATTCGACACGCCGTTGGCGCTGCTGGCCGCGCTGGGCCTGCACTGACAGCTTTTTCGGATTTTTCCGTACGCCCTGCAAGTGGCCCAGTAGCGCCCTGCTGCCTTACACTCAGCACCTCCCCCTGGAAGGCGCAACCCATATGGAAATGCAATGGTGGATCTGGTTGCTGTTCGGCATCGGGCTGATCCTGCTGGAACTGGTCCTGCCGACATTCTTCATCCTCTGGTTCGGCATCGGTGCCGTGCTGGTCGCGCTGATTGCACTGGCCGCGCCCACCCTGGCCCTGGACATGCAGGTACTGCTGTGGGTCGTGCTGTCATCGGCCACCACCGCGCTGTGGTTCAAGCTGTTCCGGCGCAAGCAGCCGGATGTGCGCTGGACCGCCGACAGCGTGATCGGCGAAGTGGGCCTGCTGACCGCCGCGGTGTCGGAGTTCCACAAGGGCCGTGTGCGCTTCCAGAAGCCGATCCTCGGCAATGAAGAATGGACCTGCATCGCCGACAGCGAAATCGCCGCCGGCGAGCGGGTGCGTCTGACCGCCATCGAGGGCAATACCGCCCGCGTCATCCGGGCCTGAAACCGCACAAAAAGGAATTTTGCATCATGACCAGCCTCATCGTCGTTGGCGCCATCGCGCTGTTCGTTCTGATCACCGTATTCAAGGGGGTTCGCATCGTGCCCCAGGGCGAGGAATGGATCGTCGAGCGCCTGGGCCGCTACCACAGCACCCTCAAGCCCGGCCTTAACATCGTCATCCCGTACATGGACGTGGTCGCCTACCGCCTGCCCACCAAAGACATCATCCTCGATGTGCAAGAGCAGGAAATCATCACCAAGGACAACGCGGTGATCGTCGCCAATGCCCTGTGCTTCGCCAAGGTGGTGGACCCGCAGAAGGCCTCGTATGGCGTACAGAACTTCTCCTTCGCCGTCACCAGCCTGACCATGACCTCGCTGCGCGCGATCGTCGGTGCGATGGACCTGGACGAAGCGCTGTCCAGCCGCGAGCAGATCAAGGCTCGCCTGCGCGAGGCGATGTCCGAGCAGACCGAAGACTGGGGCGTGACCGTGCGTTCGGTGGAAATCCAGGACATCAAGCCCTCGGAAAACATGCAACTGGCCATGGAGCGCCAGGCTGCCGCCGAACGGGAGCGCAAGGCTGATGTGACCCGTGCCGAAGGCGCCAAGCAGGCGGCCATCCTGGAAGCCGAAGCGCGCCTGCAAGCCGCCAGGCTGGACGCCGAGGCGCAAATCAGCCTGGCCGAGGCTTCGGCCCGGGCTATTTCATTGGTCAAGGAAGCCGTGGGCAACGAAACCGTGCCGGCCATGTACCTGCTGGGTGAGCGCTATGTCGGGGCGATGGAAAACCTGGCCGGAAGCAACAATGCCAAGGTGGTGGTGTTGCCGGCGGACCTGCAGGAAACCGTGCGTGGGCTGATGGGGCGTGGCAAGGCTTGATAGCACCACGCGCTGCGTCACTTCACCGCACCCCGCGTATTTACCTATACTCCGCCTTACAATACCCACCACGATTCCTGACCGGATCTCTCCATGCCCCCACGTCGGCACATCGCCTGGATAGCCTGCCTTGCAGTGCTGTTCAACCTGCTGGCCATGCCGCTGTCCTCTGCCGCGCCCAAGGGCCCGGCCGAGCAGCTGCTGTGGGGGGCCTTCTGTTCCAGCATGGCCAACAAGGCCAAGGTCGATGTCCAGGCACTGGCCAAGATCGACCTGGGCCCGCAAAGCGACGACAGCGCCGCCTTGATGAACTGCTGGTGCTGCTCTGGCGCCGCGCCGCTGTTGGCCCTGCCCGCATACCCGCCGCAATTGCACAACCCGCCGACACTGTTCGCCGGGCTGTTGCCGCCACCGGCTGACTATCAACCCACGCCGCGCCAGCTCTGGCCTGCGTTAAACCCCCGTGCCTCTCCGCTGGCCTGAGTTCCGTCGTTGACTGCCTGAACCTGAAACAGAACGGAGATTCACCATGCTCAAGCACGCCCTCGTCCTGGCCGCCCTGATGCTGCCTGGCGCTTTCGCCAATGCCCACGAATACAGCGTGGGTGACCTGCACATTGCCCACCCCTGGTCGCTGCAGTTGCCCCCCAATGCGCCCAACGTGGCGGCGTATTTCGTGGTGCACAACAACGGCCAGGCCGACGACCGCCTGCTCAGCGTCAACAGCCCGATCAGCGATGATGCCCAACTGCACGAACATGCCATGAGCGCCAACGGCGCCATGAAAATGCAACAGGTACCCAGTGTGGTGGTGCCCGCCGGCAAGGACCTGACCTTCGCCCCCAGTGCCTACCACGTGATGCTGATGCAGCCCAAGGATCGCAGCCTGCTGGTCGATGGCAAGCGCTTCCCGTTGACCTTGCACTTCGAGAAGGCCGGCGATGTCACCGTCGAAGTGGCCGTGCAGAAGCAAGCGCCAGCGAACCAGCCGCAAGCGCACGAACACGCACACTGACCGCAGCTGACAGGCGCTGGCCATGAGCCTGCCCTCCCCCCGCATGCGCCGTACCACCCGCCCTGACCGCAGGCGCGCCGGTGGCGGATGGCTGAGCCTGTTCGCCATGTGGATGATCTTCATCGGCCCGCTGATTTCCCAGGCGATGCCGATGAACCACCACGCCGGCATGGCCATGCCGATGGACATGCCCATGCCGGCTGCCCATCAGCACGCTGGCGACAGCCATCACGGCCACGGCAGCGACGGCCAGCTGCATGTAATGTGGGAAAAGTGCGGCTACTGCAGCCTGTTGTTCAACTGCCCGGCCCTGCCCCAGGCCCTTAGCCCACTCAGCGCCGGCAGCGTCGTCCCCACCAGCCACCTGATTGCACCCACGCACCAGGGCCATGCCCGGCAGGCTGTATTCCCCGGTGCGCGCAGCCGTGCACCGCCTTCCTCGATCAGCACCTGAACCCACATTTTGTGCACGAAGCCAGCGAGCTTCGCGCTACCTCATGACTGATCGACTGGAATCATTATGTCTGGCTGCACCCCTGTTTTTGCCTTGTCCCTGCGTGGGACCATCGCCGCACTGTGCGGCTCGCTGCTTGCGCCGGTAGCCCTGGCCGCCGAGCTGAGTCCGACGGTCGTCACGGCCGTGGCACCGAGTTCGCCGTTGACCGTGGTCACCACCCCGAAAGACCCACGCCAGCCGGTGCCGGCCAGCGATGGCGCCGACTACCTGAAAACCATTCCCGGTTTCTCGGCGATCCGCGCCGGCGGTACCAACGGCGACCCGGTCCTGCGCGGCATGTTCGGCTCGCGCCTGAACATCCTCACCAATGGCGGGCTGATGCTCGGCGCCTGCCCCAACCGCATGGACGCGCCGACCTCCTACATTTCCCCCGAAACCTATGACCGGCTGACCGTTATCAAGGGCCCGCAGAGCGTGATCTGGGGGCCAGGCGGTTCGGCGGGCACGATACTGTTCGAACGCGAACCCGAGCAGTTCGGCAGCCTCGGCAGCCGGGTCAATGCCAGCCTGCTGGCCGGCTCCAACGGCCGTTTCGACAAAGTGCTGGATGCCGCTGCCGGGAACAGCCAGGCCTATGCACGGTTCGTCGGCAACCAGTCGCGCTCGGACGACTATCACGACGGTAACAACGACACCGTGCCGTCACGCTGGGACAAGTGGAACGGCGATGTCGCCCTGGGCTGGACGCCCGACCAGGACACCCTGCTGGAGCTGACCGCCGGCAAGGGCGATGGCGAAGCCCGCTACGCCGGGCGTGGCATGGACGGCTCGCAGTTCAAGCGCGAAAGCCTGGGCCTGCGCTTTGAAAAGTCCAACCTCGGCGAGGTGCTGGACACGCTTGAAGCGCAGGTCTACTACAACTACGCCGACCACGTGATGGACAACTACAGCCTGCGCACGCCCTCGGGCAGCGGCATGATGGGCATGCCCATGGTCAGCAACGTAGACCGCCGCACCCTGGGCGCACGCATCAAGGCTACCTGGCGCTGGGCCGACGTACAACTGATCAGCGGCCTCGACGCGCAAACCAACGAGCACCGCCAGCGTGGCGGCATGGGCGTGGACGCGCACAAGGGCCAGCCCTGGACCAAGGACGCCGACTTCCACAACTACGGTGCCTTCAGCGAACTGACCTGGTACGCCACGGGTGAGGACCGCCTGGTCAGCGGTGCCCGCCTGGACCGCGCCTCGGCCCGCGACTTCCGCCAAGGCAGCGCCACCCAGGGCGACACCCGCGCGGCCACCCTGCCCAGCGGCTTCGTGCGCTACGAACATGACCTGGCAGGCCTGCCAGCCACCACTTACATTGGCCTGGGCCATGCCCAGCGCTTCCCCGACTACTGGGAGCTGTTTTCGCCCAAGCTGGCACCGCCCGGTGCGGCCAACGCTTTCGACGGCATCAAGCCCGAGAAGACCACCCAGCTGGACTTCGGCATCCAGTACCGTAGCGAACGCCTGGAAGCCTGGGCCTCGGGTTATGTCGGGCAGATCCGTGACTACATCCTGTTCGACTACCGCCCCGGCATGATGGGCATGAGCACCTCGCAGGCCCAGAATGTCGATGCGCGTATCATGGGTGGCGAACTGGGCGCGGCCTACCAGCTGACCGAGCACTGGAAGGCCGATGCCAGCCTGGCGTACGCGTGGGGCAAGAACAGCAGTGACGGCAAGGCGCTGCCGCAGATGCCCCCGCTGGAAAGCCGCCTGGGCCTGACCTACAGCCGTGATGTGTGGAGCGTCGGTGCGCTGTGGCGGCTGGTGGCGGCGCAGAACCGCATCGCCGAGAACCAGGGCAACGTGGTCGGCAAGGACTACGAAAAAAGCGCCGGCTTCGGCGTGTTCTCGCTCAACGGCGCCTACAAGGTCAACACCAACCTCAAACTCAGCGCCGGGGTCGACAACCTGTTCGGCAAGGCGTACGCCGAGCACCTGAACCTGGCCGGCAACGCCGGGTTCGGCTACCCGGCAAGCGACCCACAGCCGGTCAACGAGCCAGGCAGGACGTTCTGGACCAAAGTCGATTTCAGCTTCTGACACTAACCACGGGCGCAGCTTCGGTTGCGCCCATCTGCGGGTCAAAAGGAGGTTCCCATGAGAGGAACACGCATCAGTTTCTATAACCTGGCCTGGCGTTGGCACTTTTATGCGGGGCTGTTCGTGGCCCCCTTCATGATCCTGCTGGCCATCACCGGGATCATCTACCTGTTCAAGCCGCAACTCGACCCAGTGCTGTACCGCGACCTGATGGTGGTCGAAGCCGGCCATCATCGCCAGGCCGCCGATACGTTGCTGGCCGAGGTGCACCAGGCCTACCCCAATGGCCACGTGGGCCAATACCTGCCGCCGTTGAATGCCGAGCGCAGCGCGCAGTTCGTGGTGCATGACGGCGGGCGAGAATTGAACGTCTTCGTTGACCCTTACAGCGGCAAGGTCCTCGGCGAACAGGACGGCAAGCTGAACCTGCAGGCCATCGCCCGTGCCCTGCATGGCGAACTGATGGTCGGCACCGTCGGTGACCGCCTGGTGGAACTGGCTGCCGGCTGGGGCATCGTGCTGGTGGTGTCGGGCCTGTACCTGTGGTGGCCACGCGGGCGCACCGGCGCCGGGGTAGTGTGGCCCCGGCTGTCGGCACGTGGCCGCCTGCTGTGGCGCGATCTGCATGCGGTAACCGGGTTCTGGGGTTCGGCCTTGCTGCTGTTGATGCTGCTCAGCGGCATGACCTGGACCGGCCTGTGGGGCAAGCAGTACGCCGAGCTGTGGAACCGCTTCCCGGCCGCCATGTGGACCAACGTGCCCAAGTCCGACCAGCAGGCAGGCGAACTGAACGACGCGCACCGCCAGACCGTGCCGTGGGCCATGGAAAATACGCCCATGCCGCAGTCTGGCGCGCATGCCGAACACGCCGGGCACCACATGATGTCGGCCAAACCGGCAGCGCCGCAGGTAAGCCTGCAGCAGGTCGAAGACATCGCCACCGCGCGGCAGGTCGAGCCGGGCTACAGCATTACCCTGCCCACCACCGCCGATGGGGTGTTCACCGTCGCCGTGTTCGCCGATGACCCGCGCAATGACGCCACCCTGCATGTCGACCAGTACACCGGCAAGGTGTTGGCCGACGTGCGCTGGCAGGACTACAGCCCGGTCGCCCGTGCCACCGAACTGGGGGTGATGCTGCATGAAGGCAGGATGTTTGGCGTGGTCAACCAGGTCATCATCCTGCTGGTGTGCCTGATGATCCTGCTGGGCTCGGTGAGCGGGCTGGTGATGTGGTGGAAGCGCCGGCCCGAGGGCGGCCTGGGCGTACCGCCGCTGCGCCATGACCTGCCGCGCTGGAAGGCGGCGGTGGCGGTGATGCTGGTGCTGGGGGTGATGTTCCCGCTGGTGGGGGTGTCGATGGTGGTGATGTGGGCGGTGGACAGCCTGGTGGTGAGGCGCCGCCGGGTGTTGGCCAGCGCCTAATTGTGCATGAGCAGTGAATGACAAGCTGAATGCCGCAGGTGCCTAGAGCACGAGTGGGAGCAGAAGCTGTCATTCACCGCTCCCACAATGAATCGCGCAGGCTTGTCAAATTTTGGGAAAGACCGTTGCTCCTACAACGAACTGCGTTGGCTTTGTAGAGAGGGCGGCACAGGCATCACACTGCTACCCAAATGCAGAGTCGATCTGTCACGCCCCGAATTGGGACGCCCGTGTTAGCCTAGCCGGCTACCTCTGACAAGAAGACTGACCTTTACAAGGGAATGCTGCCTATGACGCAAACCTCACCCACAGCGCCAGATGAACCGCATCTGCAGCGCAACCTGACCAACCGCCATATCCAGCTCATCGCCATCGGCGGCGCGATCGGCACCGGCCTGTTCATGGGCTCGGGCAAGACCATCAGCCTGGCCGGCCCATCGATCATCTTCGTCTACATGATCATCGGCTTCATGCTGTTCTTCGTCATGCGCGCCATGGGCGAGTTGCTGCTGTCGAACCTCAACTACAAGTCGTTCATCGATTTTTCCGCCGACCTGCTCGGGCCCTGGGCTGGCTACTTCACCGGCTGGACCTACTGGTTCTGCTGGGTGGTCACCGGCATCGCCGATGTTGTCGCCATCGCCGCCTATACACAGTTCTGGTTCCCCGACCTGCCGCAGTGGATACCCGCGCTGACCTGCGTGGCGCTGCTGCTGTCGCTGAACCTGGTAACGGTGAAAATGTTCGGTGAGCTGGAGTTCTGGTTCGCCCTGGTCAAGATCGTCGCCATCCTCGGCCTTGTCGCCACCGGCCTGTACATGGTCATCACCGGCTTCACCTCGCCCAGCGGGCGCACGGCGCAACTGGCCAACCTGTGGAATGACGGCGGCATGTTCCCCAACGGGGTGATGGGCTTCTTCGCCGGCTTCCAGATCGCCGTGTTCGCCTTCGTCGGCATCGAGCTGGTCGGCACCACCGCTGCCGAAGCGAAAAACCCCGAGCGCACCCTGCCGCGGGCGATCAACTCGATCCCGGTACGCATCATCGTTTTCTATGTGCTGGCGCTGATCGCGATCATGGCGGTGACCCCATGGCACGACGTGGTACCGGGCAAGAGCCCGTTCGTCGAGCTGTTCGTGCTGGCCGGCCTGCCGGCCGCGGCGAGCATCATCAATTTCGTGGTGCTGACGTCGGCCGCTTCGTCGGCCAACAGCGGCGTGTTCTCCACCAGCCGCATGCTGTACGGCCTGTCGCAGGAAGGTGATGCGCCCAGGGCGTTCGAGAAACTGTCCAGCCGCTCGGTACCTGCCAACGGCCTGTACTTCTCCTGCACCTGCCTGCTGCTGGGGGCGGTGCTGATTTACCTGGTGCCGAACGTGGTCGAGGCATTCACCCTGGTGACCACGGTGTCGGCGGTGCTGTTCATGTTCGTCTGGACGCTGATCCTGCTGTCGTACCTGAAATACCGCAAGCAACGGCTGGCGCTGCACCAGGCGTCGAAGTACAAGATGCCGGGCGGGCGCTTCATGTGCTACGTGTGCCTGGTGTTCTTTGCCTTCATCCTGGTGTTGCTGAGCCTGGAGGCCGACACCCGCTCGGCGCTGGTGGTAACGCCGATCTGGTTCCTGTTGCTGGCATCCACTTACCAGGGCGTGCGCAGCCGCCGTCAGCCGCGTTCCACAGTGCGCAACGGTTAATGGCCTTTGGGGCTGCTTTGCGGCCCCAATCCTGTGCACGCAAACCCCACAAGCACCATGCTGGCCCGCGCAAACGCCCCAACACCTCGCACCACGGCTCTATCCCGCCCGTTTCGCCGTTAGGCACACCCCTTGCAACGCTCCTCCCGCTTGCCCAACACATAAAAACCAGCGGAGAGAGCACATGAAGCGTCGCAGTCTGATCAAGGCCTTTACCCTCAGCGCATCGATTGCGGCAATGGGCCTGAGCTGGAGTATCCAGGCCGCCGAAACCATCAAGGTCGGCATCCTGCATTCGCTGTCGGGGACCATGGCCATTTCCGAGACGTCGCTCAAGGACATGGCGCTGATGACCATCGAGGAAATCAACGCCAAAGGCGGAGTCAACGGCAAGATGCTCGAACCGGTGGTGGTCGACCCGGCCTCCAACTGGCCGCTGTTCGCCGAGAAGAGCCGCCAGCTGCTGACCCAGGACAAGGTCGCGGTGGTGTTCGGCTGCTGGACCTCGGTGTCGCGCAAGTCGGTGCTGCCCGTGTTCGAGGAACTCAACGGCCTGCTGTTCTACCCCGTGCAGTACGAGGGTGAAGAGATGTCGCCAAACGTGTTCTACACCGGCGCCGCCCCCAACCAGCAAGCCATCCCTGCGGTGCAATACCTGATGAGCGAAGACGGCGGCAGCGCCAAGCGCTTCTTCCTGCTGGGCACCGACTACGTCTACCCTCGCACCACCAACAAGATCCTGCGGGCCTTCCTGCACAGCAAGGGCGTGGCCGACAAGGACATCGAAGAGGTGTACACGCCGTTCGGCCACGCCGACTACCAGACCATCGTCGCCAACATCAAGAAGTTCTCCGCAGGCGGCAAGACGGCGGTCATCTCCACGGTCAACGGCGACTCCAACGTGCCGTTCTACAAAGAACTGGCCAACCAGGGCCTGAAAGCCACCGACGTGCCGGTGGTGGCGTTCTCGGTGGGCGAAGAAGAGCTCCGCGGTATCGATACCAAGCCGCTGGTGGGCCACCTGGCGGCGTGGAACTACTTCGAGTCGGTGGATAACCCGGTCAACCAGAAGTTCGTCGCCGACTGGAAAGCCTACGCCAAGGCCAAAGGCCTGCCAGGTGCCGACAAGGCGGTAACCAACGACCCGATGGAGGCCACCTACGTGGGCATCCACATGTGGGCCCAGGCGGTCGAGAAAGCCAAGTCCACCGACGTGGACAAGGTCCGCGAGGCCCTGGCCGGCCAGACCTTCAAGGCACCGTCAGGCTTCACCCTGACCATGGACAAGACCAACCACCACCTGCACAAGCCGGTGATGATCGGCGAGATCCAGGATGACGGGCAGTTCAGCGTGGTCTGGGAAACCGAGCAGCCGCTGCGGGCGCAGCCATGGAGCCCGTTCATTCCGGGCAATGACAAGCGGCCAGATTACGCCGTGAAAGGTAACTGAGTGCAGGGGGCTGCTTTGCAGCCCATTCGCGGGCTTGCCCGCTCCCACAGGATCCCCACTGCCCTCTGGACCGGTGAAATCCCTGTAGGAGCGGGTTTACCCGCGAAGAATCCAACACCGATTTCCAGGATTGCCCGCATGCTCAGACTCCTGCTCACACTTCTCCTGCTAATGCCCTTGGCAACCCACGCCAGCGAGGGCGAATTCTTCCTCACCGCCAAGCCCGCGGAGCAGGCCCAACTGCTCGGAAACTGGGCAGCGCAACCCGATGCTGAACGCCTGCCGCTGTTGGAAAACCTGCGCCAGGGCCGCATCGCACCCGACGACGCCCGCAAGCTGCGCCTGAACAACCGCCTGCGCGGCTTGATCGACAATGCCCTGGCCAGCCACCAGTTGCTCAGCGACGACAGCGACACCCGCCTGGCTGCCGCCCAGCAACTGCAAAAAAGCGCACAACCGGCGCAAATGGCGTTCCTCGACCGGCGCTTCGCCAGCGAGCCGGACGCTGCCGTACACGCAGCCCTGGGCCTGGCCCTGGCCAATTTGCAACTGGGCGCCAGCGACCCCGCCGTACGCCTGGCCGCCGTACGCCTGCTGGGGGAAACCGGCGACCCGCTGGCTCGCACGCGCCTTGAAGCGCTGCTGCAACCCGACGCGGAAAGCGACCCGGGCGTGCGCACCGCTGCCGAAACCAGCCTGGCCCAGGTGCAGCGCAAGCTGCTGTTCGGCGAGCTGCTCGGCCAGGCCTTCAGTGGCCTGTCGCTGGGGTCGATCCTGCTGCTGGCGGCGCTCGGCCTGGCGATCACCTTCGGCCTGCTTGGCGTGATCAACATGGCCCATGGCGAGATGCTGATGCTCGGCGCCTACAGCACCTATATGGTCCAGGTGCTGGTGCAGCGTTATGCCCCGGGTGCCATCGAGTTCTATCCGCTGATCGCCCTGCCGGTGGCCTTCGCCATCAGCGCCGGCGTCGGCATGGCGCTGGAGCGCACGGTCATCCGCCACCTGTATGGCCGCCCACTGGAAACCCTGCTGGCCACCTGGGGGATCAGCCTGATCCTGATCCAGGCCATCCGCCTGCTGTTCGGCGCGCAGAACGTCGAAGTCAGCAACCCGGCATGGTTGTCGGGCGGCATCCAGCTGCTGCCCAACCTGGTGCTGCCCTACAACCGCCTGGTGATCATCGGCTTCGCCCTGGCGGTGGTGCTGCTGACCTGGCTGCTGCTCAACCGCACCCGGCTGGGCCTGAACGTGCGGGCGGTGACCCAGAACCGCAACATGGCGGCATGCTGCGGTGTGTCTACCGGGCGCGTCGACATGCTGGCCTTCGGCCTTGGCTCGGGCATTGCCGGGCTGGGCGGCGTAGCCCTGAGCCAGGTGGGCAACGTCGGCCCGGACCTGGGCCAGAGCTACATCATCGACTCGTTCCTGGTGGTGGTGCTCGGCGGGGTCGGGCAACTGGCCGGTAGCCTGTGGGCGGCGTTCGGCCTTGGCATTGCCAACAAGCTGCTGGAACCCCAGATCGGCGCCGTACTCGGCAAGATCCTCATCCTTGCGTTGATCATTCTGTTCATCCAGAAGCGCCCGCAAGGCCTGTTCGCCCTCAAGGGACGTGTAATCGACTGATGAACCAGCCACTGCTAGTCACCGCTACGCAAAAGGCCGGGCCGCGCCTGTCGCTGGCCATCGGCGCCGTCGTCACCCTGCTGCTGGTCGCCCTGCCGCTGTTGTCGCTGCTCCCGGCGGACCACGCCTTGCAAGTGTCGGCCTATACCCTGACCTTGGTAGGCAAGATTCTCTGCTACGCCATCGTCGCCCTGGCCCTGGACCTGGTCTGGGGCTACGCCGGCCTGCTGTCACTGGGCCACGGCCTGTTCTTCGCCCTGGGCGGGTATGCCATGGGCATGTACCTGATGCGCCAGGCGGCCGGGGACGGTCTGCCCGGGTTCATGGCTTTTCTGTCGTGGACCGAGCTGCCATGGTACTGGGCCGGAACCCAGCATTTTGCCTGGGCCCTGTGCCTGGTGGTGCTGGCCCCCGGGCTGCTGGCGCTGGTGTTCGGTTGGTTCGCCTTCCGCTCGCGGATCAAGGGTGTGTACTTCTCGATCATGACCCAGGCCCTGACCTTCGCCGGCATGCTGTTGTTCTTCCGCAACGAAACCGGCTTCGGCGGCAACAACGGCTTCACCAACTTCCGCACCATTCTGGGCTTCGACATCACCGCGCAAGGTACCCGCGCCGTGTTGTTCCTGCTGACGGTCGGCCTGCTGCTGGCCAGCCTGTACCTGTGCTGGCGGCTGACCCGCAGCAAGTTCGGCCGCCTGCTGACCGCAGTGCGCGACGCCGAGAACCGCCTGATGTTCTGCGGTTACGACCCGCGCGGCTTCAAGCTGCTGGTGTGGGTGCTCAGCGCCGTGCTGTGCGGCCTGGCCGGGGCGCTGTACGTGCCCCAGGTGGGCATCATCAACCCCAGCGAAATGTCGCCGACCAACTCCATCGAAGCCGCCGTGTGGGTAGCCCTTGGTGGCCGTGGCACGCTGATCGGGCCGTTGCTCGGCGCCGGCTTGGTCAACGGCATGAAAAGCTGGTTCACCGTGGCCTTCCCGGAGTTCTGGCTGTTTTTCCTCGGTGCGCTGTTCATTCTCGTCACCCTGTACCTGCCCAAGGGCGTGGTCGGCCTGTTGAAAAAAAGGAGCCAGCCATGAGAGGCGTGCCCCCGGTGCATCCCGAATTCATGCTCGAACCGGTATTCGACCCCCTCGGCGCCGGCCGCGACGCCATTGGCCTGGGCCACACCCGCAAGGCGGGCCTGGATACCCGCCACGGCACAGTGCTGAGCCTGGAAGACATCAGTGTCAGCTTTGACGGTTTCAAGGCGCTGAACGCGCTCAACCTGTACATCGGGGTGGGTGAGTTGCGCTGCATCATCGGCCCCAATGGCGCCGGCAAGACCACCCTGATGGACGTGATCACCGGCAAGACCCGCCCAGACAGCGGCACGGCCTACTTTGGCGACACCCTAGACCTGACCCGCCTGAGCGAGTACCAGATCGCCCAAGCCGGCATTGGCCGCAAGTTCCAGAAACCCACGGTGTTCGAGGCGCTGACGGTATACGAGAACCTGGAGCTGGCGCTGAAGACCGACAAATCGGTATGGGCCAGCCTGGCTGCGCGCCTGAGCGGCGAGCAGCGCCAGCGCATCGAAGAGGTGCTGACCACCTTGCGCCTGCTGCCGCTGGCCCAGCGCCAGGCGGGCCTGCTGTCGCACGGGCAGAAGCAGTTCCTCGAAATCGGCATGCTGCTGGTACAGGAGCCGCAGTTGCTGTTGCTGGATGAACCCGTGGCGGGCATGACCGATGCCGAGACCGAGTTCACCGCCGAGCTGTTCAAGGGCTTGGCCGGCAAGCATTCGCTGATGGTGGTCGAGCACGACATGGGGTTTGTCGGCAGCATCGCTGACCACGTTACTGTACTGCACCAGGGCAGTGTGCTGGCAGAAGGGTCGCTGGAGCAGGTGCAGGCGGATGAGCGGGTGGTCGAGGTGTACCTGGGCCGCTAGACAGGGATACCTGTGCCGGCCTATTCGCGGGTAAACCCGCTCCCACAGGTAATGCACAAGTCTTGAAATCTGTGCGGTCCCTGTAGGAGCGGGTTCACCCGCGAATAGGCCGGCACAGGCACAGCAACACTTTCAGGAACACCAACATGCTCAAGATCGACACCCTGCACCAATACTACGGCGGCAGCCACATTCTGCGCGGCCTCTCCTTCGAAGCCAAAGTCGGCGAAGTGACCTGCCTGCTGGGCCGCAACGGGGTCGGCAAGACTACCCTGCTGCGCTGCCTGATGGGCCTGGTGCCCGCCCGGGATGGCAGCATCGAATGGGAAGGCAAGCCGATTACCGCGCTCAAACCCCAGCAACGCGTACACGCCGGCATCGCCTACGTGCCCCAGGGCCGTGAGATTTTCCCGCGCCTGACCGTCGAGGAGAACCTGCTGATGGGCCTGTCGCGTTTCCCCGCGCGGGAGGCCCGCGAAGTGCCAGCCTTCATCTACGAGCTGTTCCCGGTGCTTGAGCAAATGAAGCAGCGCCGGGGCGGCGACCTGTCTGGCGGGCAGCAGCAACAGCTGGCCATTGGCCGCGCCCTGGCCAGCCGGCCGCGCCTGCTGATCCTCGACGAACCGACCGAAGGCATCCAGCCGTCGGTCATCAAGGAAATCGGCGCCGTCATCCGTCGCCTTGCCGCACGGGGGGACATGGCGATCCTGCTGGTGGAGCAGTTCTACGATTTTGCCGAAGAGCTGGCCGACCAGTACCTGGTCATGGCCCGTGGCGAGATCGTGCAGCGCGGGCGCGGCGAAAACATGCAAGCCGAGGGTGTGCGCGGCCTGGTAACCATTTAACCTGCAAGCACCGTACTTGCGAGACCCTGTCATGAGTTACCAGCTGCGCGATGCCCTGCCCGCCGACGTGCCGGGCATCCTCGATATCTACAACGACGCCGTGCGCACTACCACGGCGATCTGGAACGAAACCCCGGTAGACCTGGCCAACCGCCAGGCCTGGTTCGAAGCACGTGCGCAGCAGGGCTATCCGATCCTGGTGGCTGTGGATGACACGGGCGTGCTGGGCTATGCCTCGTTTGGCGACTGGCGGCCGTTCGAGGGTTTCCGCCTGACCGTGGAGCACTCGGTGTACATCCGCGGCGACCAGCGGGGCAAGGGGCTGGGGGCGGTGTTGATGGCGGCGCTGATCGAGCGTGCACAAGGCTGCGGCAAGCATGTGATGGTCGCGGCCATCGAAAGTGGCAATGCGGCGTCGGTCCGCCTGCATGAGCGGCTGGGTTTCGTGGTGACCGGGCAGATGCCCCAGGTTGGCGTGAAGTTCGGCCGCTGGCTGGATTTGACCTTCATGCAGCGGGTACTGAACCCGGGAGCTGAACCAGGCTGAAATGCGGCCGCTTGTGGGAGGGCCCTTTCGCGACACAAGGCCACTCCCACAAAGGCCGGCGCGCAAGCCTACATCTGGGTAAACCTGCCCAGCCGCTGCTTCAACATGCTGTTCTCGCTGCGCAGCTGCTGCACTTCCTGCAACAGCTCCAGCGCCAGCGCCACCCCTTCCCACTCCAGCTCCAGTTCCCGGTGCAGCTTGGCCGCGCGCTTGGCCAACAACGGCGCCTGATCGTCAAACAGCCAGTCCTCTGGCGTTCGGCCAGAAGGCTCGACAATGCCGTGTTCGACGATTTCGATCACGCAGTCCGCCGTGACATCGGCTTCCTGACACAGGGTACGCATGTCCAGTTGAACGATCAGGGTGCTGCTCATGATCACTTACTCCATTGTGTCCTCGGGTTGAACGCCGCTTTCTCGGCGAGCTTCGTCCACAGTTCGCGGGCAGACTCGTCGGATGCCGGCGGCATCACCACCTTCAGCTGTGCATACAGGTTACCGCGCTCACCGTGCTTGCTCGCAAGGCCTTTGCCCGGTACACGCAGGCGCTGGCCGCTCTGGCTGTCCGGGCGGATGGTCAGGTTGATCTTGCCGTCCAGGGTGGGTACCGCAACCTTGGTGCCCAGCGCAGCCTCCCATGGCGCCAGCGGCACGGTGATGATCAGGTCATGGCCTTCAACATCGAACAGCGGGTGCGGTGCCATGCGAATGGTCAGGAACAGGTCGCCATTGGCCCCGCCGCCACTGCCCGGCGCGCCCTGGCCCTTGAGGCGGATACGCTCGCCATCGGTGACCCCGGCCGGAATCTTCACATTCAGGGTTTTGGTGGTGAAACCGGTGCGCTGGCCCATGGCATTGGTTTGCGGCACCTGGAAGCTGATCTGCTTGGACTCCTTGCTCAGGGTTTCTTCAAGGAATACGGCCAATTCAAGTTCCACGTCCTGCCCCCGCCTGCCGGCACTGCGTTGCTGCTGCCGGCCACCACCGAAGGGGTTGCCACCACGGTTGCCGAATATCGAGCTGAAGAAGTCGGAGAAATCGCCGCCCTCGAAGCCGCCACCGCCACCGCGGTTTTCCCAGCCCGGTGGCGCCTGGAATGGCCGGCCGTGCTGGCCGCCATACTTGCGGATCTCATCGAACTCGGCACGTTTCTGCGCGTCGCCCAGAACCTCGTACGCCTCATTGGCCTCTTTGAATTTGTCCTCGGCGTCGCGTTCCTTGCTGACATCGGGGTGGTACTTGCGTGCCAGCTTGCGGTACGCGGCCTTGATCGCCTTCTCGTCCGCCGTGGGCTCTACGCCAAGTATCTTGTAATAGTCTTTGAAGTCCATCTGTGGATCACCAATGTGAAAGTGCGTGTTGCAACTGAAGATGCTACTGAAGATAGGGGTCAAGCATAGCCTTTCAAGACCGCCTTGGCTTTGCTCCATCGCAGACGACTGGTCTTGATTCTGTAGCCAACTGGCATAAACTGCGCGGCCGTTTTGCCTCCGGAAGCCTTTTCCCATGTCTGACGTAACCCCGGCCCGTGCCCTGGGCATCGACTTTGGCACCTCCAACTCCACGGTTGGCTGGCACCGCCCTGGGGTCGAGTCGCTGATCGCCCTGGAAGATGGCAAGATCACCTTGCCCTCGGTGGTGTTCTTCAACATTGAAGAGCGGCGCCCGGTCTATGGCCGCCTGGCCCTGCACGAGTACCTGGAAGGCTACGAAGGCCGCCTGATGCGCTCGTTGAAAAGCCTGCTGGGCTCCAAGCTGATCAAGCACGACACCAGCGTGCTGGGCAGTGCCTTGCCGTTCAAGGACCTGCTGGGCATGTTCATCGGCGAGCTGAAAAAGCGTGCCGAGGCGGCCGCGGGCCGCGAGTTCGACCAGGTCGTGCTGGGGCGCCCGGTATTTTTCGTCGACGAAGACCCGGCCGCCGACCAGGAGGCCGAAGACACTCTGGCCGAGGTGGCACGCAAGCTCGGCTTCAAGGACGTGTCGTTCCAGTACGAGCCGATTGCCGCCGCGTTCGACTACGAGTCGACCATCAGCCGCGAAGAGCTGGTACTGATTGTCGACATTGGCGGTGGTACCTCGGACTTCACCCTGATCCGCCTGTCGCCAGAGCGCCACCTGCTGGCCGAGCGCCAGAGCGACATCCTGGCCACGGGCGGCGTGCACATCGGCGGTACCGACTTCGACAAGCAGCTGAGCCTGCAGGGCGTGATGCCGCTGTTCGGCTACGGTAGCCGCATGAAAAGCGGCGCCCTGATGCCGACCAGCTACCACCTCAACCTGGCCACCTGGCACACCATCAACGCGCTGTACTCGCAGAAGTCGCAGCTGGCGCTGGGCAGCATGCGCTACGACATCGAGGACAGCTTCGGCATCGACCGGCTGTTCAAGCTGATCGAGCAGCGTGCCGGGCACTGGCTGGCGATGGAAGTGGAAGCCAGCAAGATCGAACTGACCGAGCGCGACAGCCGCCGCATCGACCTGCACCGGGTCGAGCCTGAACTGTCTGCCGAACTGACCCGGGTGCTGTTCGAAGAGGCCATTGAGGGGCTGCTGGAGCGTGTGCGCGGCAGCGTGAGCGAGCTGCTGGCCAAGGCCGGGGTGAGCGAAGGCCAGGTCGACACGGTGTTCTTCACCGGTGGTTCCAGCGGGATTCCGGCATTGCGCAACAGCGTGTCGGCGATGTTGCCCAATGCGCGGCATGTGGAGGGCAATATCTTTGGCAGTATTGGTAGTGGGCTGGCGATCGAAGCGCGCAAGCGGTACGGGGTAGCCTGATCCATTTTGGGGCTGCGTTGCAGCCCATCGCGACACAAGGCCGCTCCTACAGGGTGAGGTGCAATCATTGGATGCACGCAGTCGGCTGTAGGAGCGGCCTTGTGTCGCGATGGGCCGCAGCGCGGCCCCGGCAATCTGTCAGACCAGCTCGGCCCGCTTCAGCTCACTTTTCAGGTAGGCATAGTAGATCGGCCCCGCCACCACCCCAGGCAGCCCGAACGCCGCCTCGAACACCAACATCGCCAGCAGCAGCTCCCACGCCTTGGCGCTGATCTGCCCACCCACGATACGGGCGTTGAGGAAGTACTCGACCTTGTGGATGACGATCAGGTAGCCCAGCGCCGCCGCCGCCACCCAGATCGACAGCGACAAGCCGACGATGGTGATCAGGGTGTTGGACATCAGGTTGCCGATCACCGGCAGCAGCCCCAGCAGGAAGGTCAGTACGATCAGCGTCTTGGTCAGCGGCAGGTGCACCCCGAACAGCGGCATCACCACTGCCAGGAATATGCCGGTAAAGGCCGTGTTGAGCAGCGAAATCTTGATCTGGGCGAAGACGATGTTGCGAAACGCCTGTACCAGCAGGGCCAGGCGCTCGAACAGTGCCGCCGCCAACGGCTTGCGCCGGGACACATCGGGAATGCGCTGCAAGGCAATGATGGCGCCGAGGATCATACCGATCAGCAGCGTGACGAACATGTGCGCCATGCCCTTGCCGACCAGTTGCAGGTCGCTGAGGTGGCTTTTGATCCAGTCGCCGATGGCGACCTTGAATTCGGCAGCACTGGCGGGCAGGTAGGCTTCGATGAACGGCGGCAGCTGGCTGCGGGCCTGTTCGACCAGGGCCATGAACTTGTCCAACGAGGCGCCAGGGTTTTCCGCCTCGTGCAGCAGGAAGCTGAACGCGCCGGCAATCAGCAGGCTCAGGCTGAGCACCACCAGCGTGCCCAGCAGCGCCACCGCCAGCCAGCGCGCGCGTTGCCCGGCCAGCAGGGGTTGCAGGCGCGGGGTCAGCATGTTGACCAGTTCGAACACCAGCAAGCCGGCCAGCAGGCTGGGCAATAACTTCAGCGGCAAAGCCAGCAGCAGGCCGGCCATGACGATGATCAGGCTGGCCAAGGTAATCTGACGCGGGGTAAAGGTCATACAGCCTCGAAGGCAGACAGCGGGAATGCCCGCAGTCTGCCAGCCTTGACGGCGCAGGCATAGGCGCAGGTCACTTCTTCTTCAGGCAGTCACTCATGAACGCTTTGCGCTCGTCCCCCTTCAGGGCTTTGGTGGTGGCGTCGGCGTTGCAGGTTTTCATCTTTTCCTGCTGGGTTTGCGGGGCGCTCTTCTTCAGGCAGGTGCTCATGAAGGCCTTGCGCTCATCACCCTTGAGGGCCTTGGCGGTGGCGTCGGCATTGCAGGTTTTCATTTTTTCCTGCTGCGCGGTGTTGGCAGCGAAGCCTTGGGCGCTGAACATCAACGCCAGGGCCAGTAACGGGATGTGCAGCACTTTCATGGAGTGGTCTCCTGGGCTCCGTGCCCGATGCACGGGTGTCGAGGTGAGAGTGTAGCCAAGAATTTCAGCCCCCAGCCCCCCACATCCGCCGTTAAAGGCCTGCCGCCTTGAGCCGCGCGGCGTGTTCGGTGAACAGCCGCACCGGCTCGGCACCCCGCCCTACGGCGCCGAACTGCTGGTTGACGATATCGAGGTGGTCGAGCGGGTAATCGTCACCGATCACCTGCCCCAAGTGCGAGCTGAAGCGCCCCACCATACCGTCGCACTGGCCCTTTTCCCTGACGAAGCTGCGGGCGAACAGGCGGCAGAAACGGTTGCTGCCATCGAAGCGGTTGCGCCCCCGGTCGGTCAGCCCGGGCTGCAAGGTGCCGGACCATGAGTAATAGCGCACTCCGTTGACTTCATGGGCGCCTTCCCCGCCCCAGGTTTCCGGCAAGCCCTGTGGGTAAGCCTGGTTGAACAGCGCCACCCCGGCGCTGGTCAGCGACTGATGCGAGGCATGCACATCCACCGGCAACGGCTCGCGCCGCCAACCGGTTTCCAGCCATCCCAGCACCACGGCAAGGGCATGCAGCATCGCTCTCAGCATACGCCCCTGAGGCGAATCCCCCGGCGCCGTGCGTTGCAGGTGGTCGGCCAGCTCCGAGCCATGGTTGGGCCCGGCCACCGAGGTGACCGATGCCACCCTGGCTGGCCGCCTGGCGGCTGCGTAACGCGCACTCAGGGCGCCTTGGCTGTGGCCGATGAGGTTGACCCTGGCGGCGCCCGTGCGCCTGCAGATGTCTTCGATGATGGTCAGCAGTTGCTCGCCGCGCACCTCACTGCTGTGCAGCGGCGAAACCTGTACCGGGAACACCTGCGCGCCCCCTTTGCGCAAGGCCGGGACAATGCCGAACCAGTAGGGATAGAACCCGGCCCGGACGAACCCGAGCATCCCTGGCACCAGTACCAAGGGGTATTGCGTGGCCAAATCCTGCTGCATTGCCCCTGACCCTTTGCGTGGAGGTTTGGCCAACCCTACAGCGGCTTTCGTGGGCATCGCAATCGAACTCCTGGCGCGCGCTGTTGTTCAAAACCACACAGACCCTTTGCAAGGAGCGGGACCATGTACAAGCAGACCCTGGCAATCCTTCTGGCAAGCGCCACCCTGGCCGCCTGCGGCAGCCGCCCGGAAAACCCGGTCGACTACGTCACCTACCGTGACGAACCGCTGGTCAAGCAGGTGGAGCACGGCATGACCATGCAGAAGGTCATCGCCATTGGCGGTAGCCCATCGAACGTGATCGACCTGCCGCACGGGGGCACCTGCAACGACTACATTCTTAACCACGATGGCAAGCAACAACCGTATTACGTGCGTTTCGACGCCACCGGCCATGTTGATGCCAAAGGCTTCAAAACCTGTAAACAACGCGAAGAAGACAGCGAGGCCGTTCACGGCGCGTAAGTCTCACCCTGCATGCCACGACCACCCTGATGCTTTCGGAGATGAACATGAGTGCTACAGAACTGACCGATGTAAAAACCCTGCGCGAACGTGCCCGCCAGCATGTTGAGCAAGGCGCCGTGACCGAGGGTTACCATGCCGACCGCGAACAGATCCTGCGCCTGCTGAACGAGTCCCTGGCGACCGAGCTGGTGTGTGTGCTGCGTTACAAGCGCCACTACTTCATGGCCAGCGGTATCAAGGCAAGCGTTGCCGCGAGCGAATTCCTGGAGCATGCCAACCAGGAAGCCGAGCACGCCGACAAGCTGGCTGAGCGCATTGTGCAGTTGGGCGGCGAGCCGGATTTCAACCCCGACAACCTGACCAAGAACTCGCACGCTCAGTATGTGGCCGGTAATTCCCTGAAGGAGATGGTGCTGGAAGACCTGGTCGCTGAGCGCATCGCAATCGACAGCTACCGCGAAATCATCCAGTACATCGGCGACAAAGACCCTACCACCCGCCGCATCTTCGAAGACATCCTGGCGCAGGAAGAAGAGCACGCAGACGACATGTCCGACTTGCTGCAAGGCTTGTAAGGACCAGGGGGCGCTTAGCGGAATGCCAGTCAGTTAAGCGTTACTGGGGCTGCTTTGCAGCCCTTCGCGGGCACGCCCGCTCCCACAGGTTTGGCGCTGAAATCAAGACATGCGCGATTACCTATAGGAGCGGGCGTGCCCGCGAAGGGTCGCAAAGCGGCCCCAAATTACTTAACTGACTGGCATTAGGCGCTTAGCGCCCCTTGTAAGAGCGGGCTTCCCGCGAAGAGGCCGGGCCAGCCGACGGCTATCTCCTGGCCATTCACCGTCGCATCTGCCACCGCATTCGCGGGTAAACCCGGCCCTACAGCGACCGTGCGTGGTAATGGCCGGCAACACAGCTAGCTGCTATTTACGCCCTTTCACCGCAGCGGGTGCCTTGCCCGCCTTCATCTGCTGCAACAACGGTGTGCACTGGTTCGGATCATCGCCACTGCTGGGTGCAATCAGCGCCAGCAAACCGGCTGCAGGCCCTGCCACAACCCCCAACGCCACCATGCCCGCACCGCGCAACGCCAATGGCACCGCCTGTACACCCGCATTGGGTTTGGCAAATGGCCCGCGTACATACAACGGCGAACGCAGCGAGAACAGCCGCAGCCCTTTCGATTCAGGGGTGATCTTCAGGTCCAACTGCTCACTGGCAAAATTCGCCGTGCCATTGATATAGATGATCGCGTTCTCGGTGTCGAAGATGAACAGCCGGGTCGAGGCCAAGCCGTCCTTGATGCCAACATCGGCCGCCGCGCAGTTGATCTGCACGTCCTCATCGCCAAACAGCTTGCCGACCACATAGTTGCCCACGTTCAAACCCGCAATTTCCATCAGGCTGCGGCTGATGGCGCCATCGTTGACCAACATGCGCAGGTCGCCATTGGCCGTGCCTAGCAGGGCAGCGACGGAATTGCCACGGCCACTGATATCGGCATCGCCATTGAGCTCACCAAAACTGGTCTGCATGGGCGCGAAACCGGGGAACAATTGCTTGAGCTTGAAGCCACGGGCGGTCAATTGTGCCCGCCCTTGCAGCGGCACGCTGCGCCCATCCAGGCGAATGTTGGAGGCCAGGTTGCCACCGGCCACGCCAAACCGCAGCGGCTCCAGGCGTAGCAGCCCGTCATCGAGAATCACGTGCGCCGCCAGGTCGTTGAACGGCAGTTGCGCACTGTGCACGATGCGCTTGCCGGCAAAGGTGACGTCGGCGTCCATGGCGCGCCAGCGATCGGTGCGGAACTCTTCCACCGGCAGCACCTTGCCGGCCGGTTGCTTGCTGGCCCCGCCACGGGCCTTCTGCTCGGCATTGGAGTCAGCGCCGATCAGCGGCGCCAGGTCCTTGAACAGCAGCTGGTTGGACACCAGCTTGCCCGTCAGCTTGGGCCGTGGCTGGCTGGCGACGAAGGCCAGGTCGCCGTGGATGTCGCTGTCGCCGATCTTGCCGTTGAAACCCTCGTACTTGAAACGCGCCCCTTCGGCTGCATGCAGGTTGGCGCTGAGCCGGCCGTCCGTTGAATAGGCCGGGGTGTCGGGCAAGGTCACCCCCGTCAAGGGGTAGAGGTTGCCCAGGCTCGCGCCCGACAGGCGCAGGCGCAGGTCAAGGGCACCCAGGTTGCGTGGGTCGGTCAGGGTGCCGGCAAGTACCACGTGCGTATCGGCAATGCGCACGTCGGCCTGCAACGGGAACGGCTGGGTGGCGTCCTGCAGCGCCAGCAGGCCACCGATCTTGCCGGTGCCAGACACCGGCTGCCCCTTGTAGCGGCCCTCGGCCTTGAAAGCAAAGGCGTAATCCTGCGCTCCGCCGGCTTTTTCAGCGCTGGCCTTGCCAACGATTTCGCTGAAGGGGATTGGCTTGCCCAATGGGTCAACCTGCACCTTCATGCGGGTTTTCAAGGTCTGGTCGTCGAAGCTGACATTGCCTTGGTCAAAGCCGATGGCACCAATGTCCAACTGCCATTTGGAAGGTGCCTCGTTTTCGTCCTTCGGCCCGAAGTCGAATGTCCAGTTGGCCCGGCCATCTGCCAACCGGGTCAGCCTGGCCGTGGGCTTGGTCAGGTTGATGCGCGGGATGCTGATCTTCTGCACCAATAGCGCAAGTGGCGCCAGGCGGAACTCTACGCGCTCCAGGCCCACCATCTTCGGCTCCTGCAACCACTCAGGGTTGCCCAGGGTCAGGTCTTCGGCGGTGAAGTGCGGCCATGGCACCCAGGCACGCCAACCGCCTTCTTCTGGCTCGGTACGCCAATGCACGGCGAGGTTGCCGTTGATTGCGAACGGCCGATGCAAGGCCTCGGACACCTTCTCGTTGAGCAACGGCTTGACGCGGTTCCAGTCGAAGGTGGCGATCACCACTACCAGTATTGCCAGCAGCGTGAGCAGGGTGGCGAGGGTCCAGACGAGGATTCTGGCGGGACGCGTCATTGCGTGATTCTCCTTGCGGGGCTCGAAACAGGCGCGGCGGTGGCACTTAGTATCTGGGACTGACGAAAACCCGTGGGGTTTTATCGGTAGCGTCATCTTAGCGAAGTTTTTCCTGGCCATTCGCTCAGCAAATCGTGGCGCGGCGGCGCTCATGTTACCCCACAACAGCCTCGGCATTTTGCCATCAACGAGCCTACAAGGCGCTTAACAGAGCGGTCGCCGAGCTCTATCAATATGGTCGATTGTTACCATTATCCGTATGAACTTCTCTCTGGCGTTACCCGGCGTAGCATTGGCTTCGTACCCACTTTCCAGCCCCCGAAAGGAGCACCGAATCATGAAACGCCAACTGCTGACCCTGACCCTGTCCATCCTGGCCGCCAACGCCTTTGCCCTGCCAGCCGCTGAACAACACCTCACTGCGGAATCGCGTTCGAGCGCTGTCGAAATTGCCCAACCGCTGAAAACAGTCGCCGAAGGTGGCTCGGACCGCCTGATCGAACAATCCGGCCGCGTGGCCGAAGGTGGCTCGGATCGCCTGATCGAACAGTCCGGCCGCGTGGCCGAAGGTGGCTCGGACCGCCTGATCGAACAATCTGGCCGCGTAGCCGAAGGTGGCTCGGATCGCCTCATCGAACAGTCCGGCCGCGTGGCCGAAGGTGGTTCGGATCGCCTCATCGAACAGTCCGGCCGCGTGGCCGAAGGTGGTTCGGATCGCCTGGTTGCAATCAGCCACGTGAGCTGATTGCCATGGCTGAAAAGAACAACCTGTGTCACACCGCTTGCTCCCCTCCCAGCCCGGTCATTGACCGGGCTTCGTTTTTTTAACTAGAGTGCCCAGCCTTACCGTCACAGAAGCCCGCACCATGCTGCCGCGCGCCGAACAGAAGCTACAGACTCGCCAGGCCCTGCTCGATGCCGCCTGCCAGCTCATGGAAAGTGGCCGGGGCTTTGGCAGCATCAGCCTGCGCGAAGTGGCGAAAACAGCCGGCATCGTGCCAACCGGCTTTTACCGGCACTTCCCGGATATGGACGCCCTGGGCCTGGCCCTGGTGGCCGAGATCGATACCACCTTCCGCCAGACCATTCGCCTGGTCCGCCACAACGAATTCGAGCTGGGCGGCATCACCGACGCCTCGGTGCGCATCTTTCTCGATGTAGTCGCCGCCCACCGCGCACTGTTTCTGTTCCTGGCGCGGGAACAGTATGGTGGGTCACAACCGGTACGCCAGGCCATTGCCCGCCTGCGTCAGAACATAAGCGACGACCTGGCCACCGACCTTGCGCGCATGAAACGCTGGCAGCACCTGGACAGCGCGGCGCTGACGGTGATGGCCGACCTGGTGGTGAAAACGGTGTTCGCCACCCTGCCCGAGCTGATCGACAGCCCAGAAGCGGGTTATCCACAGGCCCTGTCACCGCAGGAAAAGATCACCCAGCAGTTGCGCTTCATCTTCGTCGGGGCGCGGCATTGGCAAGGGTTAGGCAACCCAGGCTGATCGCCTTTCGCTCAACGCCGCCCGGCCAGCCGGGCAAGCGCACCACCGGCTACCGAAAACCCCACTTCTGCTACCATGGCGCCCTGCCCGACAGCCACGAGCGCCGACATGTCCGACCCCCGCCCTACCCTGCCCGCACTGGCCCGTTTCAACCAGCACTTCGCCGAGCGCATCGTGCCAATGTGGCAAGGCCCGGGCTGGAATGCCGACATGGCACTGCCCTACGAAGCCCTCGACGCCCAGCACCGGCCGTTACCGGTACAGCGCTACCGGGCCATGGCCTGCGCCCGCCAGTTGTACCTGTTCAGCAGCCGCATCGAACAACCGGGCGCCGCCGAGCGTGCAGCCGCGCTGTTCCGCTCGTTGCAGAAGCACTTTCACGACGCGGAGCACGGGGGCTGGTTCTACAGCATCGATGCCCAGGGCAACCCGCTGGACCGGCGCAAGGACCTGTATACCCACGCCTTCATCGTCTTTGCCTGCGCGCACTACTGGGGCAAGGTAGGCGAAAGCCTGGTGGAATCCACACTCAATGCCGGCCTCGACATCATCGACCAGCAGTTCGCCAGGGACGATGGCCTGTACGAAGCAAGCCTGGGCGAGGATTGGGCAGACCTGGGCAGCGGGCCCCTGCAGAATCCACAGATGCACCTGGCCGAGGCCTTCCTGCAGGTACTGGCTGTTCGCGACGACGAACATACCCAGCAGTCACTGCTGCAACTGTGTGCAGCACTCCAGGCGCATTTCGTCGAACCGGCCCATGGGCTGATGCTGGAGAAACCGCGCGGGGCTGTGGATAACTGGTACGAGCCTGGCCACCAGTTCGAATGGTTCTACCTGTTGCACACCTCCCCGCTGCTGCGAGATACGCCGCTGCATGCCTCGATCGACCGGGCTTTCAGCTGCGCCGAACAACAAGGGGTGCAGGGTGGCGCAGTGCTCGCCATGCTGGGCGTGGACGGCCAGGTGCTGGACGCCACCCAGCGCATCTGGGCACAGGCGGAATACCTGCGTGCGCTGGTGCTACGCGCTGGCGGTGAAGCCAGGTTGCCTGAACAGTTGCAGGTGCTGGAAGCGCGGTTCTTGCGCGAGGCTGGCTGGTACGAATGCCGGGATGGCGAGGGTGCCGTCAGCCGGCATGACATGCCTTCGACTACGCCCTACCACTTGGCAACTTGCCTGGAAGGCTTGCAGCGCCTGAGCTGAAGCCTTCCGGTTGTGGCCGCCGAGCGGCCCTGGCTCAGCCCTTGACCGACCGGTCGATCGAGAACCCGGCCCAGTCCTGGCTCACCGGCATCAGCTCAAGGCTGTTGATGTTGATGTGCGCGGGCTGGTTGAGGATCCAGAAGATGGTCTCGGCAATGTCCTGCGGCTGGATAGGCTCGGCGCCTGCGTAGGTGGCGTCATACTTGGCCTGGTCACCACCGAACCGTACCAGCGAAAATTCACTTTCGCACAGGCCCGGCTCGATATTGCTCACGCGCACACCTGTGCCACGCAGGTCGCAGCGCAGGCTCAGCGAGAACTGCCCGACAAAGGCCTTGGTGCCGCCATACACGTTGCTGCCCGGGTACGGATAGTTGCCGGCCACCGAACCGACGTTGAGGATCGACGCCCCACGGCCATGGGCAATCAACCGTGGCAGCAGCAGGCGGGTGGTGTACATCAGGCCCTTGATATTGGTGTCGACCATGGTTTCCCAGTCGTCCAGGCTGCAGTTCTGCGCCGCATCCACGCCCAGCGCCAGGCCGGCGTTGTTGACCAGGCCCTGCAGCTTGTCGAAGCCGGCTGGCAGGCTGGCAATGGCCTGCTCCATGGCTTTGCGGTCACGCACATCGAGTACCAGGCCATGCACTTCGGTCTTGGCAGAAAGCTCGGCGCACAAGGCGTCCAGGCGCTCCTTGCGACGACCGGTTAGCACCAGCTTCCAGCCGGCTTCGGCGAAACGGCGGGCTGTGGCCTCGCCGAAACCCGACGTGGCGCCAGTGATGAATACGGTGGATGACATGCTCTGTTCCTCGCAGTGGGTGGTCATGGCAGTTTTGCAGCATGCCCGTGGCTAACGCTGGCGGCAAGCCGAAAAGGCAGCTGGTCATTTTTTGTTCATGTGCGGCAAACCCTTGTGGCAGAAGCCTCCGCGCCAGCTATGCGCATGTTATCCACAGGGCTTTCCCCATGGATTGGGGGCAACTTCGCTGTCCGGCGGAAACCTTTCAGCCCGTTGTGGTCGGCGTCGTTCTTTTCGGTGATGGCGCAAGGCTTTCAAGCATGCCGCCTGGAGCGGGATGTCCAAGGCTTTTACACAGAGTTATCCACAGAATTTGCGCAGTGCTGGGAGTGGTTGGAATGTCGTGATTTGGCTGGGAAAACAATCCACAGGGGTGCACTGATCAAAAAATGATCATGACGCTGTAGGGCCTGATGGTGTTGGGTTGGAGGGGGATACCACCATGTTTTCCACAGGCGGCTCCACATTATCGGTGGAAAAGATTTGGCTTGTGGGAAGCGGGGTTGGGTAGCTGTGGGTGAACGGGTTGAAGGCCCGGCTAGGTTGAGTTGTCCACATGGGAAGGGGGCTGCGTTGCAGCCCATCGCGACACAAGGCCGCTCCTACAGGGGACCGCGACCGGGCATGGATCGCGGCCCCTAGGGGTAACTAATGCCCACCCAGGTAAGCGCTGCGGACTTCTTCGTTGACCAACAACTCTTGCCCAGTCCCGGTCATGCGAATTTGCCCGTTGACCATCACGTAGGCACGGTCCGACAGTTTCAGGGCGTGGTTAGCGTTCTGCTCCACCAGGAAAATGGTCATGCCGGTCTTCGCCAGTTCCCGCAGGGTCGAGAAGATCTGCTTGACCACGATGGGTGCCAACCCCAGCGAGGGCTCGTCCAGCAGCAGCAATTTTGGCCGGCTCATCAGCGCCCGGGCAATCGCCAGCATCTGCTGCTCGCCACCGGACATGGTCATGGCCCGCTGGTTACGCCGCTCTTTTAGGCGCGGGAAGAGTTCGTACATGCGCTGCATGTCTTCGGCGGCATGCTTGTCGCCAATGGGGATGGTCCCCATCATCAGGTTTTCCTCGACGCTCATGTCGGGGAATACCCGGCGCCCTTCCGGCGACTGGGCGATGCCGTTGGAAGCAATGTAGTGCGATGACTTGCGGGTAATGTCGGTGCCACGGTAGACGATCTGCCCGGAAGCCGCCCGCGGCTGCCCGAAGATCGACATCAGCAGGGTCGACTTGCCGGCCCCGTTGGCGCCGATAAGGCTGACCGTCTCACCTTCGTTGATGTGCATCGATACCTTTTTCAGCGCCTGGATCGGCCCATAGAACACGTCCAGGTCCTTCAGCTCGAGAATGGGTGCACTCATACCAGTTCCTCTTCGTCTGCACCCAGGTAGGCAGCGATCACCGTCGGGTTGTTGCGGATGTCCTGTGGCGCACCCTCGGCAATCACGTTGCCGTGGTCCAGTACCACGATATGGTCGGAAATGCTCATGACCATGCCCATGTCGTGTTCGATCAGCACCACGGTGATGTCGTGCTCGTCACGCAGCACGCGAATCATCTGGCTAAGTGCCTCGGTTTCCTGCGGGTTCAAGCCCGCCGCCGGTTCGTCCAGGCAGATGATCTTCGGTCGCGTGCACATGGCGCGGGCGATTTCCAGGCGGCGCTGCTGCCCATACGACAGCTCACCGGCCAGGCGGTTGGCGCAGTCGACCAGGTCGACCACCTCCAGCCAGTAGAAGGCGTGGTCCAGCGCATCGCTTTCGGCCTTGCGGTAGGCCTTGGTATTGAATACCCCCGCCAGCAGGTTGCGGTTGACCCACATGTGCTGGGCCACCAGCAGGTTTTCCACCACCGACATTTCCTTGAACAGCCGGATGTTCTGGAAGGTGCGCGCCAGGCCCGCGCGGTTGACCAGGTGGGTGCCGCCGAACATCTTGTAGTACAGGCGGCTGGCAAAGCGTGCCGGCGAGACGAAGTCGGCCGCCTGGAAACGCTCGCCCAGCAGCTGGATCACATTGGTGTGGCTACCGCGCACGTTCAGTTCGATGCGCCCGCCACTGGCCTTGTAGAAACCGGTCAGGCAGTTGAACACCGTGGTCTTGCCGGCGCCGTTGGGGCCGATCAGGGCGAAGATCTGGTTGCGCCTGACCTTCAGGCTCACGTCGCTGAGCGCCTTGATGCCGCCAAACTGCATCATCAGGTTGTCGACCGACAGAATGATTTCGTCGCTCATGGCGCCACTCCTTTACGCGGGGTCACACCGGTACGGCTGATGCGGATCAGCCCCCGCGGTCGCCAGATCATCATCAACACCATCAGTACCCCGAACAGCAGCACCCGGTACTCGGAGAAGCTGCGCAGCAACTCGGGCGCCACGGTGAGCACGAATGCTGCAATGACGACGCCCACCGTGGAGCCCATGCCACCCAGCACGACGATGGCGAGAATCAGCGCCGACTCGAAGAAGGTGAACGACGAGGGGTTGACGAAGCCTTGGTACGTGGCGAAGAACACGCCGGCCAACCCCGCGGTGGAGGCACCCAGGGTGAAGGCCGAGAGCTTGACCAGCACGTGGTTCAGGCCCATCGAACGGCAGGCGATCTCGTCTTCGCGCAGCGCTTCCCAGGCCCGGCCGACCGGCATGCGGGTCAAGCGGTGCTTGATGTAGAGCACGGCCAGCACGACCATGAACAGCACCGCATAAATGAACACGAACTTGAGGTTGGGGTTGTAGGCAAAGCCGAAGAACTCATGGATGGGTACCCCACCGTCCTTGGCCCGGCGGCCGAACTCCAGGCCAAGGAAGGTCGGCGACGGCGCCGGCATGCCGTTGGGGCCGCCGGTGAACGACAGCCAGTTGTTCAGCACCAGGCGAATGATCTCGCCAAAGCCCAGCGTCACGATTGCCAGGTAGTCACCGTGCATGCGCAGCACCGGGAAGCCCAGGATGCAACCGGCAAGGGCCGCCGCAATGGCTGCCAGCGGCAGCACACTCCAGAAGCCCAGGCCAAGGTACTGGTAACCCAGTGCGAGGCCGTAGGCGCCAATGGCGTAGAAGGCCACGTACCCCAGGTCGAGCAGGCCGGCCAGGCCGACCACGATGTTCAGGCCCAGGCCCAGCAGCACATAGATCAGGCCGAGGATGACCACGGTCAGCAGGTACTTGTTGGCGAAGATCGGGAAGACGATGGCAATCACGATCAGCGCCGGGATGATGTAGCGCAGCCGCGACACATAGTTCGGCGCCCGCACATGCACGCCCGAGCCACCGCTGTCGAAGCCTTCGAGCATGCGCCGGCCGGCAGCGGTCTGCACATACAGGCTAAGCAGGAAACGCCCGAGCATCACGCCACCTACCAGCCAGGCCACGCGGCGCGGTTCAGCGTTGAAGGTATAACCGTCGAGCACCACGCCGACGATCGGGCCAAACACGATCAGCGCCAGCAGGCCAGCGACGAGGGTTTCGAGCAGGCTGCGTTTGATATCGAAACCTTTGGTTTCAGAGGCAGAAGCAATTTTGGCAATCGACATGTTCACACCTTAGCCACGAGCGGGCGACCCAGCAGGCCTTGTGGGCGGAAGATAAGGATCATCACCAGCAGCGAGAAGCTGAACACGTCCTTGTAGTCGGAGTTGATCAGGCCGGAGAACAGCGATTCGGAGATCCCCAGGATGATTCCGCCGAGCATGGCGCCAGGCAGGGAGCCAATGCCACCGAGCACTGCAGCGGTGAATGCCTTGATACCGATGATGAAGCCGGCATAGAAGTCGAAGGTGCCGTAGTTCATGGTGATCAGCACGCCTGCCAGGGCGGCCATCACTGCGCCAATGACGAATACATAGGAAATGACCCGGTCGGTGTTGATGCCCAGGATCGAGGCCATCTTGCGGTCTTGCTGGGTAGCGCGGCACATGCGACCGAGCTTGGTGTACTTGATCACATAGGTCAGCAGGCCCATGCCCAGGAATGCCGCCACCAGGATGAAGATCTTGGTGTAGGTCAGTTGCACGAAGCCGGTGCCGACATCGATGCGCATGGCGCCTTCGAGCAGGGTTGGCACGCCTTGCTGGCGAGCGCCCTGGCTGATCTGAGCGTAGTTCTGCAGGATCAGCGAAATGCCGATGGCGCTGATCAGCGGTGCCAGGCGGGTAGAGTTACGCAGCGGCTTGTAGGCGATGCGCTCGATGGTGAAGCCGTACACACCCGTGACGACGATGGTGAACAACAGCGTGCCCAGCATCAGCAGGGGAAACGACTCGACGCCAAAATAGGCCAGCAATGCCAGGCTGATAGCCGCCAGGTAGGCGGAAATCATATACACCTCGCCGTGCGCGAAGTTGATCATGCCGATAATGCCATAGACCATTGTGTAGCCGATGGCGATCAGGCCATAGACCGACCCGAGGGTCAGGCCGTTGACCAGTTGCTGCAGGAAAATACCATCCATAACGCAATCTCACTGAGCGAGACTGCACGCATGCCGACCACGCAAGGCCACGGACAATGCGGCCCCAGCAGTGCACGACCGTGCAGGTCTCCGAATAAGGACAGGTACCGCAGGGGCTCAGGCCCAGGCGCATGCGCAACCCGGGCGGGTGGCCGTTATTATTTTTGTTTGTCCAGCTGGTGGTACTTGCCGTCCTTGTCCCACTGGTAGACCACGTAGTCGGACACGGTCAGGTCGCCCTTGCTGTCCCACTTCTTTTCGCCCATGACGGTCTGCACCGGGTTGGCCTTGAGCCACTTGGCAGCGTCTTCGCCCTTGTTCGACTTGGCGCCGTTGAAGGCGGCGGCAAGGGCCTGCAGCGAGGCGTAGGCGTACAGGGTATAGCCTTCCGGCTCGGTGCCCGCCTTGCGGAACTCCTCGACCACGGCCTTGCTGTCTGGCAGCAGGCGCGGGTCGGCGCCGAAGGTCATGTACACGCCATCGACGTACTGCGCGCCGCCGGCGGTAGACACCAGCTCGTCGGTGACAATGCCGTCATCCGACATGAACTTGACGTCCTTCAGGCCCTGTTCGCGCAGTTGACGCACCAGCGGGCCGGCTTCGGGGTGCAGGCCGCCGAAGTAGACCACATCGGCACCGGTAGCACGGATCTTGGTAACCACGGCGCTGAAGTCTTTCTCGCCCCGGGTCAGGCCTTCGTACAACACGGGCTTGACGCCGCGTTTTTCCAGCTGTGCCTTGGTGGCATCAGCCAGGCCTTGGCCGTAGGTGTCCTTGTCGTGCAGCACCGCGACTTTCTTGCCCTTGAGCACGTCGACAATGTAGTCGCCGGCGACCACGCCCTGCTGGTCGTCACGGCCACACATGCGGAACATGGCACTCAGGCCGCGCTCGGTGACCTGTGGGTTGGTCGAACCGGGCGTGATGGCGATCACGCCGGCCTCGTCATACACCTCGGAGGCCGGGATGGTATTGGACGAACAGAAGTGGCCGACCACCCCGATCACCTTGTCCTGATCAACCAGGCGGTTGGCTACGGCAACGGCCTGTTTCGGTTCGCAGGCGTCATCGCCTTTGACCAGTACGATTTTCTCGCCATTCACGCCACCCGCGGCGTTGATCTTGTCGGCCGCAGCTTGCGCACCTTTCATGTATTGCTCGCCAAACGCTGCGTTGGCCCCGGTCATTGGCCCCGCTACACCGATCTTAACGTCGGCCTGGACATACGAAGAAACACCCAGTGCCGTGGCTACGGCAAGCGCCAGGAAACCTTTCTTGTAAAACGTCTGCGACATGAGGTGGTGCTCCTAGAGTTTTTTTGGTTGGCACTACAACTTCTCAGCCCAATGCTCAGAGCAAGGGCCGTGCCATCGGTTTTGTCTTACGGAAAATCACACCACCACCGGCGCGCACAGGCGACCGACGGCCTTTTCTTTATTGAGCGTGCAACCGTCTGCCACGCGCCGGGCGCCACCACCCGTACAGACAAGGAGCAACCACTGTGTGCCATCATTGCAACCCTGCCATGTGTTTACGTGCAACCGGCCTGTAACAGCATACGTCACCGAACTGCACACCCGTGGTGCGCGACTGCTACAGGCAGCACCGTTTCAAGGCTGGCGGGTGCACCGAAAAACACGCGGATTTGGCAGATACACGGCCCTGCAGGAGCGGGTTCACCCGCGAACAGGCCAGCGCAGACACAACAAGGCCGAAAAGGCTGGCACAATGTCCCCCATTCGCCGCCTCCGGAGCCCCTTTGATGAGCGAGAGCGCATTCGCCGAGCGCATCGTGCACAACCTGCTCGACACCGATTTCTACAAACTCACCATGATGCAGGGTGTGCTGCACAACTACCCGGACGCCGACGTCGAATGGGAATTCCGCTGCCGCAACGGCGAGGACTTGCGGCCGTATCTAGGCGAGATCCGCCACCAGTTGGAGGTCCTCAACGACCTCACGCTCGATGATGGCCAGCTGGGTTTTCTGGAGCGCATCAGTTTCCTCAAGCCCGACTTCCTGCGGTTTTTGCGGCTGTTTCGCTTCAACCTGCGCTATGTGCACCTCGGCATCGAGCACGATCAGCTGTTCCTGCGTCTCAAAGGCCCTTGGCTGCATGTGATCCTGTTCGAAGTGCCTTTGCTGGCGATCATCAGCGAAGTGCGCAACCGCCACCTGCACCCGCATATGCGCCTGGCCGAGGCACGCGACCAGCTGTACCGCAAGTTCGACTGGCTGCGCGCCCACGCCAGCGACGACGAACTGGCCGAACTGCAGGTAGCCGACTTTGGCACCCGCCGGCGCTTTTCCAGCCGCGTGCAGGAGGAAGTGGTCCGGGTACTGCGCGACGACTTCCCTGGCCGTTTCGTCGGCACCAGCAACGTCGACCTGGCATGGAAACTGGATATCAAGCCGCTGGGCACCATGGCCCACGAGTGGATCATGGCGCACCAGCAGTTGGGCCCGCGGCTGATCGACAGCCAGATCGCCGCGCTGGACTGCTGGGTCCGCGAGTACCGTGGCCTGCTCGGTATCGCCCTGACCGACTGCATCACCATGGATGCCTTCCTCGGCGATTTCGACCTGTACTTCGCCAAGCTGTTCGATGGCTTGCGCCACGACTCCGGCGAGCCGGTAACCTGGGCCGAGAAAGCGATCGCCCATTACCAGAAACTGGGTATCGACCCGATGACCAAGACCCTGGTGTTTTCCGACAGCCTCAACCTTACCCGCTCGCTGGAAATCTTCCGGGCCCTACGCGGGCGCATCAACGTCAGCTTTGGCATCGGTACCAACCTGACCTGCGACATACCGGGTGTGGTCCCCATGAGCATCGTGCTTAAAATGACCGACTGCAACGGCGCACCGGTGGCCAAGATTTCCGACGAAGCGGCCAAGACCCAGTGCCGCGACGCCAACTTCGTTGCCTACATGCGTCACGTATTCAAAGTCCCCAGCAAGGAGTAACCCATGCAAGCGGTTCAGCAAGAAATTGCCCAGGCGCTGAAGGTCCAGCCGCCGTTCGCCGACGCGGCCGCGCTAGAGGCCGAAGTTGCCCGGCGCGTGGCGTTCATCAAGGACTGCCTGGCCAACGCCCGGCTCAAGACCCTGGTACTGGGCATCAGCGGCGGGGTCGACTCGCTGACCGCCGCCCTGCTCGCCCAGCGCGCCATCAACGAACTGCGCGCCGAAACCGGTGACCAGGCTTATACCTTCATCGCCGTTCGCCTGCCGTACCAGGTGCAGCATGATGAACATGACGCCCAGGCCTGCCTGGACGTGATCAAGGCCGACGAAGTGCACACCGTGGACATCGCCCCGGCAGTGCGCGCCTTGGCGGCTGAAGTGGTGGAATTGAAAAACGGCTCGCCGGCGCTGGTGGACTTCGTGGTAGGCAACGTCAAGGCACGCACGCGCATGGTCGCCCAATACACCATCGCCGGCGCGCGCGCAGGGCTGGTGATCGGTACTGACCACGCCGCCGAAGCGGTGATGGGGTTCTTTACCAAGTTTGGTGATGGTGCCTGCGACCTGGCGCCGCTGAGCGGCCTGGTAAAAAACCAGGTGCGGGCCATTGCACGCAGCTTTGGCGCGCCGGAGTCACTGGTGGAGAAGGTGCCGACTGCAGACCTGGAAGACCTGGCACCGGGCAAACCGGACGAAGCCTCGCATGGGGTCACCTACCAGCAGATCGACGCGTTCCTGCATGGGCAGCCGGTCGACCAGGCAGCGTTCGACATCATCGTGGCCACCTACCGCAAGACCCAGCACAAGCGCGAATTGCCGTTCGCCCCTTGATCAGGCTGTAACAATGCCTGTAGGAGCGGGTTTACCCGCGAATGCGATGGTGGATCTAGCACCGCATTCGCGGGTAGAGCCGCCCCTACAGGGCTCGGCGTCAGCTGATTACTTGACGACAACCTTGCCTTTCATCATCGAGATGTGGCCCGGGAAGGTGCAGAAGAAGCTGTAGTCACCACCGGCTTCCAGCTTGGAAGGGTCGAACTTCACTTCGGTTTCTTTTTCCGGCGCGCCGATCATTTTGGTATGGGCAATGATCGCGGCGTTGTCAGCCTTGATGTAGTCCTTTTCCAGGCCCTGGCTCATACCTTCGGTAGCAATGCCCTGCATGTCGGCAGTCTTGCTGATCACCAGGTTATGACCCATGACGTTCTTCGGCAGGTTGCCGGAGTGGGTCAGTTTGACCGTGAATTCCTTGCAGCTTTTGTCGACGGTGATTTCCTTGGTGTTGAAGGACATCTGGTCAGTGGAGTCGACAGTTACCGAGCACTCGGCGGCGAAGACAGAGGCGCTGGCGAGGGTCAGCAGGGATACCGCTACAGCTTTCGCAAACATCATGAATCTCCTTGGCAGGGTTTTATCAATTGCGAGACTGCCTGAAACCGTTCAGCACCCTGCTGATATGGGTCAAGGGGGTGTCAAGTGGCCAGTCAGTTGAATTGTTCAATGGATTGTATACAACCAATCTAAGAGCACATCATGCCCTTTTATTGGACGATGGGACAACCTCTCATTTAGGAGCAATACCAAATGCCCATCTCCCAGTTTCTGAACAGCCTGCTCGCCGCCTACGCCCACGGTGCTACCGGCGCGATCTGCGAATTCTCGCGCCCGGAATGAACCCGGCCTTGGAAGCGACGGTCAGCCACCGTACCCTGTCACCCTGAGTGACTGGAGGTGAGTAATGCCCGTACGTTCCGTTTGTGTGTTTTGTGGTGCCAGCATCGGCAGCAACCCCGCCTACCGTGAGGCGGCGGTCGCGCTGGGCCAGGCGATTGCCCGCCGAGGCTGGACGTTGGTGTATGGCGGTGGCGCAGTTGGCTTGATGGGTGTTGTAGCCGACGCCGCGATGGCAGCGGGTGGCGACGTGGTAGGGATCATCCCGCAGAGCCTGCTGGACGCCGAGGTCGGCCATAAAGGCCTGACGCGGCTGGAAGTGGTGGACGGCATGCATGCGCGCAAGGCTCGCATGGCCGAGTTGAGCGACGCGTTCATCGCCTTGCCGGGTGGCCTGGGTACGCTGGAAGAACTGTTCGAGGTCTGGACCTGGGGGCAACTGGGCTACCACGCCAAGCCGCTGGGGCTGCTGGACGTGAACGGCTTCTACGACAAGCTTGGCGGGTTCCTCGACCATATCGTCGAGGAGGGCTTCGTGCGCCCGCAGCACCGGGATATGTTGTTGCTGGGGCAGCAGCCGGATGAACTGCTGGGCGCGATGGACCGCTTTGTCGCGCCAGTGGCGCCGAAGTGGGTCGACAAGAAGCCTGACTAAACCAGATTCAGGGGCTGCTTTGCAGCCCAATCGCCGGCAAGCCAGCTCCCACAGGGACAATGCTCGCTTTGGGATTTGTGCAATCCCTGTGGGAGCTGGCTTGCCGGCGATTGGGCCGCAAGGCGGCCCCCGAAATCAGCGCGGAATGACTGGCTGGCGCGGCTTCTTGCCCTTGCCGCCACCGCCCTTGCCCGCTTCCTTGCGCTCCTTGGCCGCCTGCTGGTTACGCGCAAACGCCTCGGCCTTGGCCTTCTCGCGCTTGTCCCACGGCTTGCTGCCATCGCTGCCACGCGGTGGCAGGCCCGTGTGCTGGGTCAGGATTTTCTGGTCCTTGCCCACTTTGTGGCTGCCCGCCGGGGTCGAGTTCTTGCGGCGCGCGCTCTGGTAGCTGTCGGTCTGCGGCTGGTGCGCCGGAATCAACTGGTGCTTGCCAGGCCCGATCAGGTCGGCGCGGCCCATGCGCTGCAGCGCTTCGCGCAGCATTGGCCAGCCTTTCGGGTCGTGGTAGCGCAAGAATGCCTTGTGCAGACGGCGCTGCTCGTCACTCTTGACGATTTCCACACCTTCGCTCTTGTAGGTCACCTTGCGCAGCGGGTTCTTGCCCGAGTGGTACATGGCGGTGGCCGAGGCCATCGGCGACGGGTAGAACGCCTGTACCTGGTCGGCACGGAAGCCATTGCCCTTGAGCCATAGCGCCAGGTTCATCATGTCTTCGTCGGTGGTACCCGGGTGCGCGGCAATGAAGTACGGGATCAGGTACTGCTCTTTACCCGCTTCTTTCGAGAATTTCTCGAACATGCGCTTGAAGCGGTCGTAGCTACCAATGCCGGGCTTCATCATCTTGTCCAGCGGGCCACGCTCGGTGTGCTCCGGGGCAATCTTCAGGTAGCCACCTACGTGGTGGGTGACCAGCTCCTTGACGTATTCCGGCGACTCCACGGCCAGGTCGTAGCGCAGGCCCGAGGCAATCAGGATCTTCTTCACCCCTGGCAGGGCGCGAGCCTTGCGGTACAGCTCGATCAGCGAACTGTGGTCGGTGTTGAGGTTCTCGCAGATGCCAGGGAACACGCACGAGGGCTTGCGGCAGTGCTTTTCGATGTCGTGGCTCTTGCACGCGATGCGATACATGTTCGCAGTCGGCCCGCCAAGGTCGGATACCACGCCAGTGAAGCCTGGCACCTTGTCACGCATCTCTTCGATTTCGTGCAGGATCGACTCGTGCGAGCGGTTCTGGATGATGCGGCCTTCGTGCTCGGTGATCGAGCAGAAGGTGCAGCCGCCGAAGCAGCCACGCATGATGTTGACCGAGAAACGGATCATCTCGTAGGCCGGGATACGCGCCTTGCCATACGCCGGGTGCGGTACACGGGCGTAAGGCATGCCGAACACGTAGTCCATTTCCTCGGTGCTCATCGGAATGGGTGGCGGGTTGAACCACACGTCCACGTCACCGTGTTTCTGCACCAGTGCACGGGCGTTGCCCGGGTTGGTCTCCAGGTGCAGCACACGGTTGGCGTGGGCATAGAGCACCGGGTCGTTACGCACCTTCTCGAACGATGGCAGGCGGATGACCGACTTTTCCCGCGTGACCGCCGGGCTGTCGAGAATCTGTACCACCTTGGCTTCGTTCGGGTCTTCCTGGTCGCCCTTGGCCTGCTCGATGGCACAGGCCTGGGTGTCCTGGGTGTTCACGTAGGGGTTGATGATCTTGTCGACACGGCCTGGGCGGTCGATGCGGGTCGAGTCGATTTCGTACCAGCCCTGCGGCGTATCACGGCGCACGAAAGCGGTGCCGCGCACGTCGGTGATGCTTTCGATGCTTTCGCCACTGGACAGGCGCTGGGCCACCTCGACCACCGCCCGCTCGGCGTTGCCGAACAGCAGGATGTCGGCGCTGGCGTCGATCAGGATCGAATGGCGAACCTTGTCCTGCCAGTAGTCGTAGTGGGCAATGCGACGCAACGATGCCTCGATACCGCCGAGTACGATCGGTACATGCTTGTAGGCTTCCTTGCAGCGCTGGCTGTACACCAAGCTGGCGCGGTCTGGTCGGCTACCGGCCAGGCCCCCCGGGGTGTAGGCATCGTCGGAACGGATTTTCTTGTCCGCGGTGTAGCGGTTGATCATCGAGTCCATGTTGCCGGCGGCCACGCCGAAGAACAGGTTGGGCTCGCCGAGCTTCATGAAGTCGTCTTTGGACTGCCAGTTCGGCTGGGCAATGATGCCCACGCGGAAACCCTGGGCTTCCAGTAGCCGGCCGATGATGGCCATGCCGAACGAGGGGTGATCGACGTAGGCATCCCCGGTCACGATGATGATGTCGCAGGAATCCCAGCCGAGCAGATCCATCTCCTCCCTGCTCATTGGCAGGAAAGGTGCTGGCCCGAAGCATTCGGCCCAGTACTTGGGATAGTCGTAGAGTGGTTTGGCTGCTTGCATGTCAGTGACCGGTTCTGGTGTGCAGGAAAATCGCGGGCGCGAAATATAGCACAAATTTTGACCAAATCCGACTGGATTCGTGGGGGATTGGTGGGTCGGGTGACGGTTGGCTGACTTGGGGGTTGTAAGGGTGCCAGGTGTTCACCGCAACATTTTCAGCGCCTTGGCCATCGGGCGCACCGCACACCTTGTAGGAGCGGCCTTGCGTCGCGATGGGCTGCGCAGCAGCCCCAGGATTCAGTGCAAATGCAAACAGTGTGGGGGCTGCTGCGCAGCCCATCGCGACGCAAGGCCGCTCCTACAGTGAGTTATTCATCATCATCGAAGTTGTACATGCCCGGCGCGAGGTTTTCGAAGCGGGTGTACTTGCCGATAAACGCCAAACGGACAAAGCCGATCGGGCCATTACGCTGTTTACCGATGATGATTTCCGCCACGCCCTTGTGCTCGGTCTCGGGGTGGTACACCTCGTCGCGGTACACGAACATGATCACGTCGGCGTCCTGCTCAATTGCACCGGACTCACGCAAGTCGGAGTTCACCGGGCGCTTGTTCGGGCGTTGTTCCAGCGAGCGGTTCAGCTGCGACAGGGCGATGACCGGGCAGTTGAATTCCTTTGCCAAGGCTTTGAGCGAGCGGGAAATCTCGGAAATTTCGTTGGTGCGGTTATCACCGGCTGAACCCGGAATCTGCATCAGCTGCAGGTAATCGACCATGATCATGGCGATTTCGCCGTGTTCACGGGCCAGGCGGCGGGTGCGCGCGCGCATTTCCGAGGGGCTGATGCCCGCGGTGTCGTCGATGAACAACTTGCGGTCGTTGAGCAGGTTCACCGCCGAAGTCAACCGCGGCCAGTCATCGTCGTCCAGCTGGCCGGAACGGACCTTGGTCTGGTCGATGCGGCCCAGCGACGACAGCATACGCATGATCAGCGACTCACCTGGCATTTCCAGCGAGAACACCAGCACGGCCTTGTCGGTACGCAGTACGGCGTTTTCCACCAGGTTCATGGCAAAGGTGGTCTTGCCCATCGACGGGCGGCCAGCAACGATGATCAAGTCGGCCGCCTGCAGGCCGCTGGTCTTCTCGTCCAGGTCGGTAAAGCCGGTGGATACACCGGTAATGTCGCTGTCGGAGTTGAACAAGGTGTCGATACGGTCGATGGCCATGGTCAACAGCTCGTTGACCCCCACCGGGCCACCGGTTTTCGGCCGGGCCTCGGCAATCTGGAAAATCTGCCGCTCGGCATCGTCGAGGATTTCTTCGGCGTTGCGCCCTTGCGGGTTGAAGGCGTTGTCAGCGATGTCGGTACTGATGCTGATCAGCTGGCGCAACGTGGCGCGCTCGCGAATGATCGCGGCATAAGCCTTGATGTTCGCCACCGACGGCGTGTTCTTGGCCAGTTCGGCCAGGTACGCCAAGCCGCCAACTTGCGAAGACAGGCCTTCCTTGTCCAGTTGCTCGTGCAGGGTAACCACGTCGAATGGCTGGTTGGCGTCGGCCAACTTGTGCACGGCACGGAAGATCAGGCGGTGGTCATGCCGATAGAAATCGCCGTCCGATACCTGATCCAGCACCCGCTCCCAGGCGTTGTTGTCCAGCATCAGGCCACCGAGCACGGCCTGTTCGGCCTCGATGGAATGCGGCGGCACCTTGAGGGCTGCGGTTTGCAGGTCTAGCTGTTCGGAAGTGGTGATCTCGTTCATGGCCACGAAAGAATTCTGGAGGACGAAAAAGACAAAGGGCACGGCCTGTAGGAAACAGGACCGTGCCCGATGTTAACTGCCTGGCTCGCAGGGAGCCAGCCAGTCAGCGCAGCTTAGGCAGCTACGACAACCACACGTACAGTGGCTTCAACGTCGCTGTGCAGGTGCACGGCTACGTCGTATTCGCCAACCTGACGGATAGTGCCGTTCGGCAGACGAACTTCAGCTTTGGCCACTTCAACGCCAGAGGCGGTCAGGGCGTCAGCGATGTCGTGGGTGCCGATCGAACCGAACAGCTTGCCTTCGTCGCCAGCGGTGGCAGTGATGGTCACTTCCAGCTCGGCCAGTTGGGCAGCGCGGCTTTCAGCCGAAGCTTTCTTGTCAGCGGCTGCTTTTTCCAGCTCGGCACGACGCTCTTCGAACGCAGCCAGGTTGGCGGCGTTGGCAACGGTGGCCTTGCCGAATGGCAGCAGGAAGTTACGGCCGTAACCAGCCTTAACTTTTACTTTGTCGCCCAGGTTGCCCAGGTTAGCGACTTTTTCCAGCAGGATCAGTTCCATTTGGTAAAACCTCTTAACTTTTAACCTTCACCGTTCGCGGAGTCATTCCCCTTGGGGGACTTGCGACCGCGAAAATCAATCAGGCTGTCGACAATGGCCAAGACCACCAGCAACGGATAAATCAGCTGCATGATCAGCGGCAACGTCACGTACATGCCCACCAGCCAGAAACCGGCCAGTCGCCCCTGTGCCACCAGCCCGTGCATCAACGCGATGCCGGCCAGCACCAGTACCAGGCTGGAAGCCGATGCCAGAATGATGAACGGCGGACCGATAAACGGCGCCACCACCATCACTGCCACCAAGACCGCCATGGTCTGTTTCGGCAACTTCAGCTCGCGAAACTCGCGACCGAAGCCTCCAGGGTTGTACAACGCTGCTTGCCAATAGCGCGCCAGCATCAACGCCAGCACACTGAACAATTGCACCGTCACTGCTGTGGAGGCGACCAGCACAGGGCGGATCAGCTCACCGGAGAGCACGGGCTCCCCTTCGATTTTCGGCATGGCTTCGGCAAACGCCTTGGCCAGCATATCGAAGGTCTGCGCCAGCGCCAGATCAAGCACGAGGCTGAAAGCCACGGCGAACACGGCACTGGCGAGCAACACCCGGCTCCAGGGATGCTCGGCACGCAACATGGCGGCCAAGGCCAGGGCACCCGCAATCACCAGAAAGGTGATGGGATCGCCCATGACCCACACAGCCAGCCCGGCGAGCAAGCCGCCGACGATGACCGATGTAGCATCCCTGAACCCACGCCGCAGCAGCACAAGGCTGCCGGCAGCGGCACTCAACCAGAACAGCAGCGGCAGTACCGCGCTGATGACCACCACCAGGGTGGCCTGCATACGACCGCGCATGATGAAACTTGCTAACGCTCGCATGCTAATCCCTTACTGCTTGTCGACGACCCGGTCTCAGCGGCCGTGGCTGTCGGTGTAGGGCAGCAGGGCCAAGAAGCGGGCGCGCTTGATAGCGGTAGCCAGCTGACGCTGATAACGAGCTTTGGTACCGGTGATACGGCTTGGAACGATCTTGCCGGTTTCGGATACGTAAGCTTTCAGGGTGTTGAGATCTTTGAAGTCGATCTCTTTCACGTCTTCAGCAGTGAAGCGGCAGAATTTACGACGACGGAAGAAACGTGCCATTTAATAGGCTCCTCTAAAGGTCCGTGGATTACTCGTCAGCGTTATCGCTGGAGTCGCTGTCATTGCTGTCGTCGCCTTCGGCGGAGTCAGCATGCTCAGGACGCTCGCGACGCTCACGGCGCTCGCTGCGGTTCTCTTCAGCCTTCAGCATCTCGGACTGGCCGGTAACGGCTTCGTCACGACGGATGACCAGGTTACGGATCACGGCATCGTTGTAGCGGAAGTTGTCTTCCAGCTCGGCCAGGGCCTTGCCGGTGCACTCAACGTTCAGCATCACGTAGTGAGCCTTGTGAACATTGTTGATTGCGTAGGCCAGTTGACGACGGCCCCAGTCTTCCAGGCGGTGGATTTTGCCACCATCTTCTTCGATCAGCTTGGTGTAACGCTCAACCATGCCGCCGACTTGTTCGCTCTGGTCCGGGTGAACCAGGAAGATGATTTCGTAATGACGCATGAATGCTCCTTACGGGTTAGTAGTCTGCCAGTGAATCTGGTCAGACAAGGAGTGAATGACACTGTATGTCTTGCACGGAGGGGAGGCACATGAGCACCTGCCAGCTCGGCAAGGGGCGCAATTGTAGAGAAGGCGTTGCGCACAAGCAAGGCAATTGGCGAATATTTGAACAGCCTGAAACATATTCACATGGCGTCAAGCCCGCTCCCACAGGAAAGCTGCAATACCAGAGGCAGCAGCCAACCTGTGGGAGCGGGCATGCCCGCGAAGGGGCCGTTACAGGCTTAAGATCAGCGTTTGGCCTGGCGCTGACGCACGGCTTCAAACAGGCACACGCCCGTGGCGACCGACACGTTAAGGCTGCTGACGCTGCCGCTCATCGGCAACTTCACCAGGAAGTCGCAATGTTCGCGGGTGAGGCGGCGCATGCCCTTGCCTTCAGCGCCCATGATCATCACCAGCGGCCCGGTCAGGTCTTGCTGGTAGATCTCCTGCTCGGCCTCACCCGCGGTGCCGACCACCCACAGGCCACGTTGCTGCAATTTCTCCAGCGTACGCGCCAGGTTGGTGACAGCCACCAGCGGAATGACCTCGGCAGCGCCGCAGGCCACCTTGCGCACCACCGGGGTCAGGGTGGCCGACTTGTCCTTGGGCACGATCACTGCAGTGGCGCCGGCCGCATCGGCAGTACGCAGGCAGGCGCCGAGGTTGTGCGGGTCGGTCACACCGTCCAGCACCAGGATCAGCGGCGGGGTTTCCGTGCGCTCGAGCAACTCTTCGAGCATCAGTTCGCCCCACACCTGGCTGGGGCTGACCTCGGCGACAACGCCCTGGTGCACCCCCTCGACCCAGGCATCCATTTCGCGGCGCTCGGCCTGGCCAACCGCCACGCGGTTTTCCGCGGCCAGTGCCAACAGCGCCTGCAGGCGTGGCTCGCTGCGCCCTTCCGACAGCCAGATCTGCTTGACCCGCTTCGGATGGTGCTGCAGCAATGCCTGCACGGCGTGCACGCCGTAGATCTTTTCCAGCTGACTCATGACTTGCTCTTGCTCTTGCGTGGCGCACCGGACTTCGGTGGGCCTTTACGGTGCTTGGTCGGTTTGCCAGTGGCCTTGCCACCTTTGTCCGACTTGCTGCTGGCGTGGCCGCCCGTGCGCGCCTCGCTCATCAGCGCCTTTTTCATCTCGCGGCTCTTGCGCACTTCGGCGTTACGCTGCACGGCGTCTTTCGGGAAGTAGGCTTCGGCGGCTTCGCTTTTACGGCTGCGCGGCTTGGGCGTGGCCTTCGCCTCGCTCAGCGGCGGCTGCTCGGCCTGGTCAGTTGCTGGCGCGGCGCCGCGCTGCTTGCGACCGATGGGGGCCGCCAGGGTCGACTGGGCCACTTCGAAGTCGATCTTGCGCTCGTCCAGGTCTACCCGCATGACCTTCACTTCGATGGTGTCGCCCAAGCGGAAACTGCGCCCGGTGCGCTCGCCGGACAGGCGGTGGTGCACCGGGTCGAAGTGGTAGTAGTCGCCCGGCAGCGCACTGACGTGCACCAGGCCTTCCACGTAGATGTCGGTCAACTCGACGAACAGGCCGAAGCCGGTCACGGCGGTGATCACACCCGGGAAGGTCTCGCCCACGCGGTCTTTCATGAACTCGCACTTGAGCCAGTTGACCACGTCGCGGGTGGCTTCGTCGGCCCGGCGCTCGGTCATCGAGCACTGCTCACCCAGTTGCTCGAGGGTGTTCTCGTCGTACGGGTAAATGCGCGCCTTGGGAATGCTCATGGCACCAGCCCGCTTGACGTGCGGGGTGTCGACCTTGGAGCGGATGATGCTGCGAATGGCGCGGTGCACCAGCAGGTCCGGGTAACGGCGGATCGGCGAGGTAAAGTGGGTGTAAGCCTCGTAGTTGAGGCCGAAGTGGCCATTGTTCTCGGTGCTGTACACGGCCTGGCTCAGCGAGCGCAGCATCACCGTCTGGATCAGGTGGAAGTCCGGGCGCCCGGCGATGCTCGCCAGCAGGGCCTGGTAATCCTTCGGCGACGGGTCCTTGCCTTTGTGCAGGCTGAGGCCCAGTTCGCCAAGGAAGGCGCGCAGTTTTTCCAGGCGCTCCGGCGGCGGGCCGTCGTGCACACGGTACAGGGCTGGCACGCCGTGCTTCTGCAGGAACTCGGCAGTGGCCACGTTGGCAGCCAGCATGCACTCTTCGATCAGCTTGTGGGCATCGTTGCGCACGGTCGGGCGGATTTCCGCGATCTTGCGCTCGTCACCGAAGATGATGCGGGTTTCCTGGGTCTCGAAGTCGATGGCGCCACGGGTGTGACGCGCCTCCACCAGCACCTTGTACAGGTTGTACAGGTTCTTCAGGTCTGGCACGACCGCCTTGTACTCTTCGCGCAGCGCCTTGCCTTCACGGGTGCGCGAGTGCTCGAGCATGCTGCTGACCTTGTTGTAGGTCAGGCGGGCGTGGGAGTGGATAACGCCTTCGTAGAACTGATAGTCGACCATCTGGCCGGCCTTGTTCATGGTCATTTCGCAGACCATGGCCAGGCGATCGACGTGCGGGTTCAGCGAGCACAGGCCGTTGGACAGCTCCTCGGGGAGCATCGGCACCACGCGCTCGGGGAAGTACACCGAGTTGCCGCGCTGCTGCGCTTCTACGTCCAGGGCCGAACCCAGGCGTACATAGCTGGACACGTCGGCAATGGCCACATACAGGCGCCAGCCACCGGAGAACAGGCGCAGCTTGCCCAGCGGCTCGCAATACACGGCGTCGTCGAAGTCGCGGGCGTCTTCACCGTCGATGGTGACGAACGGCAGGTGACGCAGGTCGATGCGCTTCTCTTTGTCCTTGTCTTCGACTTCAGAGCGGAACTTGCGCGCTTCCTTGATCACGTCCTTGGGCCACACATGGGGGATATCGTAGCTGCGCAGGGCAACGTCGATTTCCATGCCGGGGGCCATGTAGTTGCCAATGACCTCCACCACGTCGCCTTGCGGCTGGAAGCGCGGGGTTGGCCAATGGGTGATCTTGATCTCGACGAACTGGCCGATCTTGGCACCACCGTTGCGCCCCGCAGTCACCAGCACTTCTTGCTGGATCTTGGGGTTGTCGGGAGTCACGTAGCCGATGCCGCCTTCTTCGAAGTAGCGGCCGACCACGCTTTCGTGGGCGCGGGAGATGACCTCGACCAGCACGCCTTCGCGACGGCCGCGGCGGTCCACGCCGGACACGCGCGCCAGGCCGCGGTCACCGTCGAACACCAGGCGCATCTGCGACGGGCTGAGGAACAGGTCTTCGCTGCCGTCATCTGGAATAAGGAAACCGAAGCCGTCGCGGTGGCCAGAGACGCGGCCGCAGATCAGGTCCAGCTTGTCTACCGGGGCATAAGTGCCGCGCCGGGTATAGATAAGCTGGCCATCGCGCTCCATGGCACGTAGACGGCGGCGCAAGGCTTCGATCTGGTCTTCTTCATACAGACCAAATTCTTTCGCCAGCTCCTCGCGTGCGGCGGGCTCGCCACGGTCGGCAAGGCGTTGCAGGATCAGCTCACGGCTGGGAATGGGGTTATCGTATTTTTCCGCTTCGCGAGCGGCCTCGGGATCGAGGGATTGCCAATCGGCCATCAGAAGGGGTTCACCTTGGGGTATATAGATAGGAATTCTGGCATAGGCGTATTGAAACCGGAAATGTCGGCCTTGGACAGCCCCCGCTGCAGTGCGTAAACAGCAGGAATAGGCCAGTGGAATCAACAAGTTGAAATTTTTGAATTTTTTTTTGCCAAGGGGGTTTACAGCCCCCCAAGCCGCCCGTATAGTGCGCACCACAACGACGGACTAGCCCGAAGTTGTAATAGAGATTAACGGCGCTGTAAAGCACCAAATAATCTCGAATGTGTGCCCAGGTGGCGGAATTGGTAGACGCGCTGGTTTCAGGTATCAGTGACCGCAAGGTCGTGGAAGTTCGAGTCTTCTCCTGGGCACCAAGTATTTCAAGTAACAGATGACCAAGGATCTGTTACTACTGTGTGAAAGCGAACGATAGTCGCCTTCTCCAGATGATGTAAAGCTTTGCCCAGGTGGCGGAATTGGTAGACGCGCTGGTTTCAGGTATCAGTGACTTAACGGTCGTGGAAGTTCGAGTCTTCTCCTGGGCACCATACAAAAACCCACTAGCTTGCTAGTGGGTTTTTTCTTGCCTGCGATTTTGCACCCTCCCCCACCCCTTGCACCATGGTCTGACGATGAATTTATCGTCACCCGGCCACATGAGAAACGATTTCGTTTACCATTGTTTCCAAATATGTTGCCGTAAGCGAGGAAGTACCCGCATGACGATCCGCCCGCAACCGCTGATGCGTACCTTGGCCGCCGCCGTGCTGAGCCTGGTCATCGGCGCTCCGGCCGCCATGGCTGACGCACCGGTCACCCTGACCATGTACAACGGTCAGCACAAGGAAATCGGCGAAGCCATCGCCAAGGCCTACGAGGCCAAGACCGGTATCCACATCAATATCCGTAAAGGCAGCAGCAACCAGCTGGCCAGCCAGATCATCGAGGAAGGCGATCGCTCGCCGGCCGACATCATCTACACCGAAGAATCGCCACCGCTGAACAACCTGGGCGAGCTGGGCCTGCTGGCGAAGATCGACGACGCCACGCTGAACATGCTGCCCAAGGAATATGTGGCTGCCAACGGCACCTGGATGGGCGTTACCGCGCGCACCCGCGTGGTGGTCTACAACCCGAAGAAGATCGACGAGAAAGACCTGCCGACCACTGTCATGGACTTCGCCAACCCTGACTGGGAAGGGCGCGTAGGCTATGTCCCGACCAGCGGTGCGTTCCAGGAGCAGGCCGTTGCCATACTGAAGATGCACGGGCGTGAAGCCACCGAAGAATGGCTGACCGGCCTGAAGGCCTTCGGCAAGACCTACACCAACAACATGGTCGCGCTGAAGGCCGTGGAAAAAGGCGAAGTGGCTGCCGTACTGGTGAACAACTATTACTGGTACGCCCTGGAGCGTGAGCGCGGCAAGCTCGATTCGAAACTCTACTACCTGGCCGACGGCGACGCCGGCAATCTGGTGACCATCTCGGGCGCCGCGGCCGTGAAGGCCAGCAAGCACCCGAAAGAGGCCCAGGCCCTGCTCAACTGGATGGCCAGCGAAGAAGGCCAGCGCGTGATCACCCAGACCACCGCCGAGTACCCATTGCACAAGGGCATGGTCTCGGATCGCGGCCTGAAACCGTTCGATGAACTGCGCCCGCCGAAGATTTCGCCAGCTGACCTGGGTAATGCCGAAGAAGCCATCGAGCTGGAACGCGAGGTCGGCCTGCTCTGATGACCGCCGCCCTGTCCACCCCGCTGCCGGTACGCTTCGTACCGCGCCGCAAGCGCCCTTCGATCTGGGTCGTGCTGCCTGTGCTGTTTCTGGTGGCGATGAGCTTGCTGCCTTTGGCCTATGTGGCGATCAAAGCCTGGGAAGCCGGCTGGCACGAAGCCCTGTACCTGCTGTGGCGGCCCTTTGTCTGGGGGCTGATGCGCAATACCCTGCTGCTGATGGTCGGTGTAACGCTGACCTGCATGGTGGTCGGCCTGGCGCTGGCCTGGCTGCTGGAGCGCAGCAACCTGGCCGGTCGCCGGCTGTGGGGGGTGGTGCTGTGCCTGCCGTTTGCCGTACCGTCGTTCGTCAGCAGCTTCACCTGGGTATCGCTGAGCTCGGACTTCGAAGGGTTGGGCGGGGCGATCATGGTCATGGCCCTGTCCAAGTACCCGCTGGTGTTCCTGCCGGTGGCCGCGACCCTGCGCAATCTCGACACCTCCCTGGAGGAGTCGGCGCGCACCCTGGGTTGTAGCCGCTGGGGCGTATTCACCAAGGTGACCCTGCCCCTGCTGTGGCCATCGATGCTCGGCGGTGCCCTGCTGATTGCCCTGCACATGCTGGTGGAGTTCGGTGCGCTGTCGATTCTCGGCCTGCAAACCTTCACCACGGCGATTTACCAGCAGTTCGAACTGGAGTTCAGCAACGCCAACGCGGCCATGTTGTCTGCCGTCCTGTTGGCGATGTGCCTGGTGATGCTCTGGCTGGAGCTGCGCGTGCGCGGCAAGGCCCGCCATGTACGCATCGGCCAGGGCGTGGCACGCCGTGCACAACCGGTGCGGCTGCGTGGTTGGGCGGTGCCGGCGCAGCTGTTCTGCCTGGGCCTGGCAGTGCTGGGCAGCGGCATTCCCCTGGCCATGCTCGGCTACTGGCTTGGCGTAGGTTCGTCAGCGGCATTCCCGGTGGCGGCCATCTCCAAGGCGCTGTTCACCTCACTGTCGGTGTCACTTGGCGGCGCCGGCTTCTGCGTGCTGTTGGCGCTGCCGATCAGCTTCCTGGTGGTGCGCTACAAAGGCCGCCTGGCGATCTGGGCCGAGCGCCTGCCGTACCTGCTGCACGCCCTGCCCGGCCTGGTGATCGCCCTGACCCTGGTGTTCTTCGCCTTGCACTATGTGCCGGCGCTGTACCAGACCACGGCACTGTTGCTGCTGGCCTATGCACTGCTGTTCCTGCCGTTGGCGCAATCGCCGGTGCGCACCGCGCTGAACAAGGCTTCGCCAACGCTGGAAGAAGCTGCGCGTACGCTGGGTGCGAGCAGTTTTGCCGCGTTCTGCCGGGTGACCCTGCCAATTATCTTCCCGGCCATGGCGGCAGCGTTTGCCCTGGTGTTCCTGGATGCCATGAAAGAGCTTACGGCAACGCTGCTGCTCAGCCCGACCGGCATGACCACCCTGGCGACCGAGGTGTGGGCGCATACGGCAAACGTCGAGTTCGCGGCGGCGGCGCCTTATGCGGCATTGCTGATTGTGGTGTCGGGGTTGCCGGTGTATTTGCTGACTACGCGGATGTATCTGAACAAGGCTTGAAAGCTTGCCCAGGCTGCCATATGGCCTGGGCACAAGCCTGAGTATTTGAGACTTCATCACAAGTTCACTTTAAAACTCCCATCACACACACGCTGACTGCCATACAAGCGAGCAGGATAGACTCGATTATCGTCAAAGCTTCGGTACTCATTCTCGCGCTCTTGCTACAGGCCCGACTGACACTAGCGCCCAGCGCTAACCACCCAGCATCGAAGCTAACATTGCGTCACCTCCTTTGGATACGCTTGTAGCCATCCAGAAACAACAACTATGAACCAAGCCCAATTCTCACGCCATGGCTACGGGCTATAACTTTGAGGAAGATGCAGACTTGATCACGTAAATGAATGTTTCACCTTCATATTCAGCGCTGTCTACAAATTCGCCAACATCCGACGCACGATCAGGCCATGTACCTGGCCAACCGGCAGCATGTACAGCCGGCCAAAGGCATTGAAACACCGCACCGACGTGGTTACTTTCAAGCGCTGCCCATTCACATCCATGCAGACCATCACCGCCAAGTGCGTATCGCGCGACGTCAGCACCAGTTGCTGGTCGCTGATGGCCTCGACAGTGAAGAAGTCCAGATGCTCGCCGTCGGCTGGCACATGCCCAGGATTCTGGGGAGTGAAGCCATGGATATCGGCGACATTGAATCGACGCGAGATGAAGTCACGAATGCGGAAGGCCTTGGCCAGCCAGGCGGGAACATCCGAGGTCATGGCGCAGTAGGCTTGCAGGGCGGTCATCGGGGCAGTGAGCTGTATGCTGGCACTGTGGAGAAAATCGAGGTCTGCCTGGGCGGCGACCAATTGGGCGGACATGAGCAACTCCCTTTGTCATGTGTCGCTGACAGCATAGCAACATGACTCGCTGCAGGAGCGGCCTTGTGTCGCGAAAGGGCCGCGAAGCGGCCCCAGCAATAGATGTGTTTACGCGAATATCCTGGGACCGCTTTGCGGTCCTTTCGCGACGCAAGGCCGCTCCCACAAGAAGAGACTGCGCAGGATTCAGGCCCGGAACTGGCCCAGGCTGGCGCGTAGCTGAGCCGCCAAGTCATCCAGCACCTTGCTGCTGGCCGTGGTCTGCATCACCACCTCAGCCGAGCGTTCGGCCTGGGCATGGATGTTCTCCACCCGCCCCCGCACCGCCTGTGCGCCATGGGCCTGTTGTTCGGCAGCGCGAGTCGCCAAACCAATGGCCGCGTGAACTTGCTCCACCGCAGCCTGCACCGACTGCTGGCGACGTTCGTTGTCGCGCAGCACCAACAGGCCTTCACTGGCCTTGAGCCCGGCCTGGCTGATAGTAGCCACGGCCTCCTTGGCGCCCTTCTGTAACGCGGCGATGTGCGACTGTATATCGCCAGTGGAGCTTTGTGTCTTGCTCGCCAGCGCCCGCACCTCATCGGCCACCACGGCAAACCCGCGCCCGGTCTCGCCTGCCCGGGCCGCCTCGATGGCGGCGTTCAAGGCCAGCAGGTTGGTCTGCTCGGCGATGCCGTGAATAACCGTCAGCACCACTTCGATCTGCTCACTTTGCTTGGCCAGGCGCTCGATCACCTGGGAGCCCGTCTCCACTTGGCCGGCCAGGTTCTCGATCAAGCTCGCCAGCTGGGTCGAGCTGCGGCTGTTCTCGTCGGTGGCCTGGCGAATATCCACCACCTGCTGCAGAGCCGCCTGCATCGCATGGCTTTCGGCCTGGGCTTCGTCAGCCATGCTCGACAGGTCACGCAGGCTGGCTGCCACTTCATCACGCTGCAGCGCGGCAGCAGCATCGGCGCCGGCATTGCGCTGGGCCATCGCGCCTATCTCCACGCCGGTACGCTGCGCCACTTCGCCCGCCTCCCGCACGATTGGCTGCAGCTTGTCGACAAAACGGTTCACCGCCGAGGCCATGTCGCCAATTTCATCGCGGCTGTCGAGCGACACGCGCTTGGTCAGGTCGCCCTCGCCCGCCGCAAGGTCATTCAGGGCAGTTATCAACAGGCGCAACTTGCTCAGCACCCGGCGCCCCAGCACCACGGCAACGACCAGCAATACACCTAACCCCACCAGCGCCAGGCCCAGGCCGATGCGCCAGCGCAGCTCGGCAGCGGCATCGCGTACGGTCTGCGCGGTATTGGCCTGCATTGCCGCTGCACTGCCCTGTGCTTTCTCCAGGCGTTCGCGCAGGGTGTTGCCGCTGTCGGCGGCAGCACCGTTCAGGCTGTCGCCAACCAACTGTTCACCACTGGCAATCAGCGCCGAAAAGCGCTGGTCAAGGGCCTTGAGTTCCTGGTCGATGCCTGCGGTGGAAACCCCCATGACCACTTTGCCGATTTCCGCTCCATTGGGGTTGATCGGCGCTTCCACGAAGTACACCGCCGGGTCGCGCCGGGCGGCGTCGATCACCTTGTCCAGCGCGCGCTCGCCTTGACCTTTCTCCATCAAAGCCTGGTTGATCGGGTTCTGCCGGTTCAGGTAGCGGGTCAGGTGCTGGCCTTGGGCGTCGTCGTAGATCACGAACAGCACATTGGGATTGCGCTGGGCGCGGCGGGCGAAGTCGGAGAGTACCGGCACGTCGTTATCCCAGATCGCCCGCGGGGCGACCGAGGCCAGCAACTCGGCCATGTCGCTGGCCGAATCCTTGAGATTCTTCTCCAGGGTGCTTCGCAGTTGCTGCTGCTCGCTTTGCAAGCGCGTCGCCAACCCCGCGCTGAGGCGCTGGCGAGTGCTGCTGGACAGGCCGTCGAGGCCCGAACGTACATCCTGCCCGGCTTGCTCCAGCTCGCTGGCGAGTTGGCGGCTGTCATTACCCAGGCGCTCGCCAAGGTCGGCCTCAAGGGCAGTCACCGTGCTGCGGGTGAGGGCAACGGCAACCAGTACCTGCACCAAAAGAGCGATACCAAGGGCAACAAACACAGGCCGCAGAAGGCGGCTTCGTAACAGTGAGAGGATGGCAGACACGTTGTAACCCTCGTGTTTTCTGGCGCCACTATTTTGATGGCATCGTCAGATGTTTCTTACAGCAAGGGTTGTGCCGGGGGGAGCAGGGATATGCGCCAAGGTTGAGCAATGGGATTGCCTGAGCTGGCCCTATCGCCGGCAAGCCAGCCTCCACAGCAAGCTCACAGCGCTCAAGGCAGGCATACGCCACAAACAAAAACGCCGCAGCCCCTTTCAGGGCCACGGCGTCAGATCAGCCTGGAGGCAGATCAGGCGAACGGATGGCGCAGTACGATGGTCTCGTTGCGGTCAGGGCCGGTCGAAATGATGTCGATCGGGGCGCCGACCAACTCTTCGATGCGCTTGATGTAGTTACGTGCAGCCTGCGGCAGCTCTTCCAGGGTTTTGACGCCCAGGGTCGACTCGCTCCAGCCTGGCATCGCTTCGTACACCGGCTCCAGGCCGATGTAGCTGTCGGCATCGGAAGGTGCATCGATGACGGCACCGTTCTCGTTCTTGTAGCCAACGCAGATGTTGATGGTTTCCAGGCCGTCGAGCACGTCCAGCTTGGTCAGGCAGATGCCCGAGATGCTGTTGACATCGATGGCGCGACGCAGGATCACGGCGTCGAACCAGCCGCAACGGCGAGCACGGCCGGTGGTGGAGCCGAATTCGTGGCCACGCTTGGCCAGGGTAGCGCCGGTTTCGTCGAACAGCTCGGTCGGGAACGGACCGGAGCCCACGCGCGTGGTGTAAGCCTTGGTGATGCCCAGGATGTAGTCCAGGTACATCGGGCCCACGCCGGAACCGGTGGAGATACCACCAGCCGTGGTGTTGGAGCTGGTGACGTACGGGTAGGTACCGTGGTCGATGTCCAGCAGCGAACCCTGGGCGCCCTCGAACATGATGTCCTTGCCGGCGCGGCGCAGGTTGTGCAGCTCGGCGGTGACGTCGAGCATCATCGGCTTGAGCTGTTCGGCGTAGGCCATGCACTCGTCCAGGGTCTGCTGGAAGTCGATGGCCGGCTCTTTGTAGTAGTTCACCAGCTGGAAGTTGTGGTAATCCAGCAGCTCACCGAGCTTGGCAGCGAAACGCTCGCGGTGGAACAGGTCACCCACGCGCAGGCCGCGGCGGGCGACCTTGTCTTCGTAGGCTGGGCCGATGCCGCGGCCAGTGGTGCCGATCTTGGCTTCGCCACGGGCTTTTTCACGGGCCTGGTCCAGGGCCACGTGGTACGACAGGATCAGCGGCGCTGCCGGGGAGATGCGCAGGCGCTCGCGCACCGGCACGCCCTTCTCTTCCAGCTTGGTGATTTCACGCATCAGCGCATCCGGGGCAACGACCACGCCGTTGCCGATCAGGCACTGTACGCCTTCACGCAGGATGCCGGACGGAATCAGGTGCAGAACGGTTTTTTCACCGTTGATCACCAGGGTGTGGCCCGCATTGTGGCCACCCTGGTAGCGCACTACGGCGGCAGCATGTTCGGTCAGCAGATCGACGATCTTGCCTTTGCCCTCATCACCCCACTGGGTGCCCAGGACGACGACATTCTTACCCATTACATTGGTCCTCATTCACGCAAACTTGGTTGCCGGCCTGTTGCCGACGCAGAAACTCACTGGGCCAGCGGCAGAACCTGCCAGCGCCCGTCTTGCTGAATCAATTGCCGATCACAATCCGCCTCGAGAGCAGCACTCAACGGCTGGCCAGGCAGAGCCTGAACCACACGCTGGCCCTCGCTGCGCAACTGGCAGACTTGCTGCCAGAGGGCCGCGTCGCCACTGTCGGGCATCCAGATGCCGCCAGTTGGCAATACGACCTCCGCTCGCCCCAGTGTGACCAGGGTCTTCAAATCCGTGGAGAAACCTGTGGCTGGGCGTGCCCGGCCAAAATCGGCGCCGATGTCGTCATAGCGCCCGCCCTGGGCAATGGACTGCCCCTCGCCCGGCACGAACACGGCGAACACCACACCGGTGTGGTAGTGGTAACCGCGCAGCTCACCGAGGTCGAAGTACAGCGGCAGTTCCGGGTAGCGCGACGCCAGCCGGTCCGCGATCGCCAGCAGGTCGTCCAGCGCGGCCAGCACGCTGGCCGGGGCGCGCCCCAGGCGCACGCGCGCTTCGTTCAGCACTTCACGGCCGCCGCACAGCTCGACCAGCGCACGCAACATGTTGCCCAGGTCCTTGGGCAGGTCGGCAGTCAAGGCTTGCACCTCATCGACCGACTTGCGTTGCAGCGCGTCGAACAACTGCTGCTCCACTGCCCCGGACAGGCCGGCCGCCCGGGCTAGGCCGCGGTAGATGCCGACGTGGCCAAGGTCCATGTGTACGTCCGGCACGTCAGCCAGTTGCAGCGTGGCAAGCATCAGGCTGATGACTTCAACGTCGCTGGTAGGGCTGGCATCGCCATACAACTCGGCACCCAGCTGGATCGGGCTGCGCGAGGTGGACAGTGCGCGCGGTTGGGCGTGCAGCACGCTACCGGCATAGCACAACCGGCTTGGGCCTTCACGGCGCAAGGTGTGCGCGTCGATACGGGCCACCTGCGGGGTGAAGTCGGCACGGAAGCCCATCAGGCGGCCGGACTGCGGGTCCACCACCTTGAAGGTGCGCTGGTCCAGGTCCTGGCCGGCGCCGGTCAGCAGCGACTCCAGGTACTCGATATGCGGGGTGACGACCAGTTCGTAGCCCCAACCCTGGAACAGGTCCAACACCTGGCGGCGCGCGATCTCGATGCGCGCGGCCTCAGGTGGCAGTACTTCCTCGATGCCATCTGGCAGCAGCCAGCGGTCTACCGTTGCCATTACGCCATTTCCCCTCTGGTCCGGGCGGCTTGCCAGCAGGCGAGCCGTCAGTAAAGCCGGTATCGCGCACAGCAGCGGGCAGCACTGATCCCAGCGCAGCCACCGTACCCGATACCCTCGAATTGCCTTGCGAGCTGAGCAAACCGTCAACCGGCGCTGTGCCAATCAACCTTGCAGACGCAAAAAAGCCGGGAAATTTCCCGGCTGCCTCATGATACACCCCTTTTCATTCAGGATGCACCCCGCCTGGTGTTTTAGCTGCCAGGCGGAGCGCTGCCGCATGAAAATCAGGGCCTGAGCATTACGGCTTGCTCTTGTCCAGGAAGCGGAAGAACTCGTTCTTCGGATCCAGGACCAGCACGTCGCTCTTGCTCGAGAAGCTTTCGCGGTACGCCTGCAGGCTACGGTAGAACGCATAGAAGTCCGCGTCCTGGGTGTAGGCCTTGGCATAGATGGCGGCCGCCTGGGCGTCACCGTCACCGCGGGTTTCTTCCGCTTCGCGGTACGCTTCGGCCAGCAGCACACGGCGCTGGCGGTCGGCGTCGGCACGAATACCTTCGGCCAGCTCGTTACCCTTGGCGCGGTGCTCGCGGGCTTCACGCTCACGCTCGGTACTCATGCGGTCGAACACGCTGCGGTTGACTTCCTTCGGCAGGTCGATGGCCTTGACGCGCACATCGATCACCTCGATGCCCAGCTCCTTGTTGGCCATGCGGTTCAGCGATGCGGTGATGTCAGCCATCAGTGCGTCGCGTTCACCGGAAACCACTTCGTGCAGGGTACGTTTACCGAACTGGTCACGCAGGCCGCTTTCCAGGCGACGCGAAAGCCGCTCGTCGGCGATCTGCTTCATGCCCGACGTGGCGGTATAGAAGCGCTCGGCGTCCTTGACGCGCCACTTCGCGTAGGCGTCGACCATCACCGCTTTCTTCTCCAGGGTCAGGAACCGCTGGGTCGGGGCGTCGAGGGTCATCAGGCGGGCGTCGAACTTGCGTACCTGGTTCACGTACGGGATCTTCACGTGCAGGCCTGGCTCAACATCAGCCTGGACCACCTTACCGAAGCGCAGCAGCACTGCACGCTCGGTCTGGGACACGATGTAGAAGCTGTTCCAGGCCACGATGGCCAGGACCACGGCGGCGATCAGGGCGATCAGCGATCTGTTGCTCATCAGCGGCTCTCCCTAGTGCGCAGCGGCTGCTGTTGCTGTTGCATGTCCTGCGCCGCACGCGCGGCCGCATCGTTGGCCGATGGCGATACGCTGGTGGTTGGCGCGGACGCGTTGCGGCTGCCTTCGACCATTTTGTCCAACGGCAGGTAGAGCAGGTTGTTCTGCCCATCCTTGGTTGCCACCATGACCTTGCTCGAATTGCTGTAGACCTCTTGCATGGTCTCCAGGTACAGACGCTGGCGGGTCACGTCAGGTGCCTTGCGGTACTCACCGAGCAACTTGCTGAAGCGATCGGCCTCACCCTTGGCGCGGGCGATGACTTCGTCGCGGTAGCCGTTGGCATCTTCGATGATGCGCTGCGCCTGACCACGGGCTTCCGGCACCACGCCATTGGCATAGGACTCGGCCTGGTTGCGGGCGCGCTGCTCGTCTTCACGGGCACGGATCACGTCATCGAAGGCTTCCTGCACTTCACGCGGGGCTGCCGCGCTCTGTACGTTGACCTGGGTAACGGTGATACCCGTGCGGTAGTTGTCGAGGAAGCGCTGCAGGCGCTCGCGGATATCCACGGCCATCTGCTCACGGCCTTCGGTCAGCACCTGGTCCATCGAGGTGGAACCCACCACGTGGCGCAAGGCACTGTCGGTGGCGTGCTGCAAGCTCACCTCAGGCTGGTCGACGTTGAGCACGAAGTCCTGCAGGTTGCTGATCTTGTACTGCACGGTCAGCGGCACCTCGACGATGTTCTCGTCTTCGGTCAGCATCTGGCCCTGCTTGGTGTAGGCACGCTCACGCGTGACGTTCTCCATGTACTTGCGATCGATTGGCGGGAAGTAGATGTTCAGGCCGGGACCGACCGTTTCATAGTACTTGCCGAAGCGCAGCACCACGGCCTGCTCCTGCTCGTCGACCACATACACGGCGTTGTACAGCCAGATGGCAGCCAGCACCGCCAGGCCGATGCCCAGCAGACCGAAGCCACCGCCCTTGCCGATGTTGCGGTCACCGCCGCCACGTTTCTTCTTGCCGCCGAACATGCCATTGAGGCTGTCCTGCAGTTTGCGGAAGGCCTCGTCCAGATCCGGCGGACCTTTCTTGTCACCACCGCCGCCACCGCCACCACGGCGGCCGCCCCAGGGATCCTGATTGTTCGAGTTGCCACCCGGCTCGTTCCAAGCCATAGCGCTCTCCATCTGATAAAGCAAAGACGCGCCCACGGCGCGCCGTCCAATGCTACAGAATGCCTGTCACTGCTGCCCGGCGACCTCGACGGGCATTTATTGCAAAGTGTGTTGCTCGACAAACACTTGCGGCTCCATGCCTTCGCGGCTGACCAGGCGATTCAGTTCGACCATGGGCAGTCGCACGCTCAGCAGGCTGCGCCCTTCTTCATCATGCTCTTCACTCTGCACCGCACCCAAGGCAAAGAATTGCGCGCGCAAGCGGGCAAAACGCTGCTCCAGGCAAAGGGTACCGACAAACAGATCTTCCCCCAGCAACTCGGCAATCGCCTGGCCGACCAGCTCCAGGCCACGCCCATCGCGTGCCGATACCCAGACCCGTTCCGGCTTGCCATCGGCATTGCGCTGGATCTGCGGCTCGACATCTTCGAGCAGGTCGAGTTTGTTATACACCTCGAGGATCGGCAAGCCTTCGGCGCCAATCTCGCCCAGTACCGCCAGCACTTGCTCGATCTGTTCCATGCGCTCGGGCTCATGTGCATCGATCACATGCAGCAACAGGTCGGAGTTGCTCGACTCTTCGAGCGTAGCGCGAAATGCCTCGACCAGCTTGTGCGGCAAATGGCGAATGAAGCCCACGGTGTCGGCCAGCACGATCGGGCCAAGGTCGTTGAGCTCGAGCCGGCGCAAGGTCGGGTCGAGGGTAGCGAACAGCTGGTCCGCGGCGTACACCTCGGATTCGGTCAGGGCGTTGAACAGCGTGGACTTGCCGGCGTTGGTGTAACCCACCAGCGACACCGAAGGGATGTCTGCACGCTTGCGCCCGCGCCGTGCCTGCTCGCGCTGGCTACGGACCTTTTCCAGGCGCGACTTGATCTGGCGGATGCGCACGCGCAACAGGCGCCGGTCGGTTTCCAGCTGGGTTTCACCCGGGCCGCGCAGGCCGATACCACCTTTTTGCCGCTCCAGGTGAGTCCAGCCACGCACCAACCGCGTGCTCATGTGCTCCAGCTGGGCCAGTTCGACCTGCAGCTTGCCTTCATGGGTACGCGCCCGTTGGGCGAAGATATCGAGGATCAGCCCGGTGCGGTCGAGCACACGACACTCGAACACGCGTTCAAGGTTGCGCTCCTGGCTGGGCGTGAGGGTGTGATTGAAAATCACCAGGTCTACCTGTTCGGCATGGACCAGGTCGTGTAGCTCTTCGACCTTGCCACTGCCAATCAGGTATTTGGCGGAAGGCTGATGCCTTGTCACCGTGACCAGCGAAATGATGTCGGCACCGGCCGACAATGCCAGTTCCTGAAACTCCTGCGGGTCTTCGCGCGCCTCAGGGTTCTGACCTTCCAAGTGAACGAGCAACGCCCGCTCACCACCACCGTGGCGCTCAAAGAACAATGCAGGCTCCTATCAGGCGTTGCCTGGCTCGCTGTCACCGTGCTCGGAATCGGACGGGCTTGGCAGGCGAACCGGACGGGCTGGCACCACGGTCGAAATGGCGTGCTTGTAGACCATCTGGCTCACGGTGTTCTTCAGCAGTACCACGAACTGGTCGAACGACTCGATCGAACCCTGCAGCTTGATGCCGTTGACCAGGTAAATGGAAACCGGGACCTTCTCTTTTCTCAAAGTGTTCAGGTAAGGGTCTTGTAGCGAATGCCCTTTTGACATATGCCGCACTCCTGTAAGGATAAATAATAGAAAATCAATGAAATCGATAAATTAGGCCGCCCCTTCGCAAGAATAGACGGCAATCAGCAGGGACTCAGCTCAATATGGAGATGGGCCCCAGGTATTTCAAGGTGCGGGACAGATTGTCGCAGGCCAGGCTGTCTAGCCAGTGTACGTCAGGCCAGCCACGCAACCAGGTGAACTGCCGTTTGGCCAGCTGCCGGGTCGCGATGATACCGCGTTCACGCATTTCACTCTCTGACAGCTTGCCGTCCAGGTAATCCCAGACTTGCCGATACCCCACTGCCCGTATAGACGGTAACCCGGCGTGCAAGTCACTTCTGGCTCGCAGTGATCGGACCTCGTCGATAAAGCCCTGTTCCAGCATCTGCGAAAATCGTAACGCAATTCGCTGATGCAAAATGTGACGATCTGTAGGAGCAATCGCCAAGCTGGCGACAGTATAGGGCAAATGCCCGCCAGCGCCTGCGTCTGCGCCGCGACTTTCAGCGAATTGACGTTGCCGGTGAGCCGTCATGCTCTCACCGCTCACCCGGTAGACCTCCAGGGCGCGGATCAACCGCTGCGGGTCGTTGGGGTGAATGCGCGCCGCCGACACCGGGTCGACCTCGGCCAGTTGGCGGTGCAACTCGCCCAGCCCCAAGGCCGCCGCCTGGGCTTCAAGCTCGGCACGCACACCCGCATCGGCCGCTGGCATGTCGGCAAGGCCGTCGACCAACGCCTTGTAATACAGCATGGTACCGCCGACCAGCAGCGGGATTTTGCCGCGCCCGCTGATCTCGGCCATGGCCTGCAGTGCGTCGGTGCGAAACTGCGCGGCCGAGTAGCTTTCGGCCGGGTCGCGGATGTCGATCAAGCGATGCGGGTGGGCGGCAAGGACTGCTTTCGACGGTTTGGCCGAGCCGATGTCCATGCCGCGGTAGATCAGCGCCGAATCAACGCTGATCAGCTCGCACGGCAGCACGCTGGTCAGTTCGATGGCCAGGTCAGTCTTGCCGGCGGCCGTCGGACCCATGAGGAATATCGCTGGGGGCTTGCCGCTCATTTCATCGACCGCGCAGGAAAAGTTTGTCCAGGTCGTCCAGGCCCATCTGGGTCCAGGTGGGACGGCCGTGGTTGCACTGGCCGCTGCGCTCGGTGTTTTCCATATCGCGCAGCAGGGCGTTCATCTCGGGAATGGCCAGGCGCCGGTTGGCGCGTACCGCGCCGTGGCAGGCCATGGTGCCGAGCAGCTCGTTGAGGTGGGCCTGAATACGGTCGCTGGTGCCGTATTCCATCAGGTCGGCCAGCACATCCTGCACCAGGCGGTTGGCCTCGGCCTGCTTGAGCAAAGCCGGGATCTGGCGGATGGCCAGGGTTTCCGGGCCCAGGCGCTGCAGTTCGAAGCCCAGGCGCTGGAACCACTGCGCGTGCTCTTCGGCGCAGTCGGCTTCGCGCTGGCTCAGGGCCAGGGTTTCCGGCACCAGCAGCGGCTGGCCGCTGAGGCCCTCGCTGGCCATGGCTACCTTCAGGCGCTCGTACATGATGCGCTCGTGGGCGGCGTGCATGTCGACCAGCACCAGGCCGACAGCGTTCTCGGCCAGGATGTAGATACCCTTCAGCTGCGCCAGGGCGTAACCCAGCGGCGGAATGTCGCCCTGGCTTTCCGGCAGGGTGGCTGCCGGGGCGGCGCCATTGTCCAGCGGCTTGTAAAACTCGCGGTACACCGCTTGCGCCTCGGCCGCCGGCAGCGGTGGCGAGGGCCGCGGGGTGTACTGGTACTGGTAACCGGCACCACTGCCGCCATTGCTGGCCGTGTGTTGCGGTGCACGTGGCTGCTCGAGCACGGGCGAAGCCAGGCGCATTTCCCCCTGCGGGCCGAACTCACCGGCCTGCTGGCCAGTGGCGCGAATCGCTTCAGGCATCGCAGCCGGGGCGGCCAGTTGGTCTTCCGGGCGCACATCGGCCAGGGCCCGGTGCAGGGTGCCGTACAGGAAATCGTGCACCGAACGCCCTTCGCGGAAGCGCACTTCATGCTTGGTCGGGTGCACGTTCACATCGACGCCGTTGGGTTCCAGTTCAAGGAACAGCACAAAGGTCGGGTGCCGGCCGTTGAACAGCACGTCACGGTAGGCCTGGCGCACGGCGTGGGCCACCAGCTTGTCGCGCACCGCACGGCCGTTGACGAAGAAGTACTGCAGGTCGGCCTGGCTGCGCGAGAAGGTCGGCAGCCCAACCCAGCCCCACAGGCGCAGGCCGTTGCGCTCGACGTCGATCGGCAGCGCCTGCTCCATGAAGCCCGGGCCGCAGATGGCACCCACCCGCCGCGCACGCGCCACTTCATCATGGGCCTCGTGCAGGCTGAGGATGCTCTTGCCGTTGTGGCGCAAGTGGAAGCCGACGTCGAAACGCGCCAACGCCAGGCGCCGGATGACCTCCTGCAGGTGATCGAACTCGGTTTTCTCGGCCTTGAGGAACTTGCGCCGCGCCGGGGTATTGAAGAACAGGTCACGCACTTCGACCGAAGTACCCACCGGGTGGGCCGCCGGCTGCACCCGCGGGAGCATGTCGCGGCCTTCGGTTTCAACCTGCCAGGCTTCTGTGGCACTGGCGGTACGCGAGGTCAGGGTCAGGCGCGCCACCGAGCTGATCGAGGCCAGGGCTTCGCCACGGAACCCCAGGCTCAATACGCCTTCAAGGTCTTCCAGCTCACGGATTTTGCTGGTGGCATGACGGGCCAGCGCCAGCGGCAGGTCGTCGGCAGAAATACCGCTGCCATCATCCCGCACCTTCAGCAGCTTGACGCCGCCCTGCTCCACTTCTACATCGATGCGCCGGGCACCGGAGTCCAGGCTGTTTTCCAGCAGTTCCTTGGCTACCGAGGCCGGCCGCTCGACCACCTCGCCAGCGGCGATCTGGTTGGCCAGCCGCGGGCTGAGCAGCTGGATGCGCGAACCACCACTCATTGCGAAGCCAATGTGGTGGCAGGGATATCCAGACGCTGGCCGACCTTCAGCTCATCGGACTTCAGGCTGTTGGTGTTGCGCAAGCTGGCCACACTGACCTGGTAGCGCACCGCCAGCATTGCCAGGGTTTCGCCTGGGCGCACCGTGTGCTCACGTGGGCCGGCGGCAATCTTGCCGGTGTCGCGCAGCCAGGCGATATAGGTGCCAGGCGGCGGGTTCTGCTGGAAGAACTGGCGCACCCCGGTATGAATCGACCGCGCAAGCGCTTGCTGATGGCTGCGACTGGCCAGCTTGGCCGCCTCGCTGGCGTTGGAGATGAACCCGGTCTCTACAAGGATCGACGGAATATCGGGCGACTTCAGCACCATGAAGCCAGCCTGCTCCACACGCTGCTTGTGCAGCGAGGTGATGCGGCCCATGTTGCCCAGCACTTTCTGCCCGACATTCAGGCTGGAGCTGAGCGTGGCCGTCATCGACAGGTCGAGCAGCACACCCGCGAGCATGCGGTCCTTGTCGTCGAGGCTGACGTTGCCGGCGCCCCCGATCAGGTCGGAACGGTTTTCCGTGTCTGCCAGCCAGCGTGCGGTTTCGGAAGTAGCGCCACGGTCGGACAGGGCAAACACCGATGCGCCGAACGCAGCCTTGGACGGCGCGGCGTCGGCGTGGATCGAAACGAACAGGTCGGCGCCCTTCTTGCGGGCGATTTCGGTGCGTTTGCGCAGCGGAATGAAGTAGTCACCGGTGCGGGTCAGCTCGGCGCGGAAGCCCTTTTCCGTGTTGATCTGGCGCTGCAACTCCTGGGCAATCTGCAGCACGATGTCTTTTTCATGCTGGCCGCGCGAGCCGGAAGCACCCGGGTCCTCGCCGCCATGACCGGCGTCGATGGCAATGACGATGTCGCGCTTGCCGCTAGGTACCGGCGGCAGCTTGATGGCTGGCTGGGTCGGCGTGACCGGGACCGCTGGCGTGGTGGCAGGCGTTTGCACCGGGGTCGGTGGTGGGGTTGGCGCCGTGGCCGCGATGGCATCGGCTTCCTGGTCGTACAAGTCGACCACCAGGCGGTTGCCGTACTGGGCATTGGGCGCCAGGGTAAAGCTCTTGGGGGTGACCGACTTCTTCAGGTCAACGACCACACGCAGGTCGGTCGGCGTGCGCTGGGCCGAACGCACGCTGCTGATCGGCGTGTTGGAAGTCGCCACTTTCAATGGCGCCGCCAAGGTCGCGCCATTGATGTCGATAACCAGGCGATCCGGTGCGCTCAAGGTGAAGACGCTGTGCTGCACGGGGCCAGACAGGTCGAAGACCAGCCGCGTGTTGTCTGGCGCGCGCCACAGGCGCACGCTCTTGACTTGAGTGACGGCCAGAGCGTCAACGGTCACCGTTGTCAGCAGCAGCCCAACGATGGCGACCAGTGCGCGTATGCGCATACCTACCCCACTTACTGTTTATAGTGTTTGGCCAGTGCCACGCACCAGGCCTCGCCGCGAGCCCCCTGCGGCGACAGGTTCAGCGAGCGTCCGCCCGCTTGGGGGCTTATGGTAATGGTCAGGTCGGGCTTTGGCAAAACGCCCGCACCCTTTTGTGGCCACTCGAACAGGCACAACGGGTCGCCCTCGAAATAGTCACGAATCCCCATGAACTCCAGCTCCTCCGGATCGACCAGCCGATACAGGTCGAAGTGAAAAGCTCGGACAGCGCCGATCTCGTAGGGTTCGACCACGGTGAACGTCGGGCTTTTCACTGCACCAGTATGGCCCAGGCCACGGATCAGGCCACGCGAGAGCGTGGTTTTACCCGCCCCCAGGTCGCCTTCCAGGAAAATGACACCGCGACCACCGGTCACTTCGGCCATTTTTGCACCAAAGTCGACTGTAGCCGCTTCATCGGCCAGAAACAGATTTAAGCCACACACGCAGAATGCTCCTCCAACAACGCTCGAATGACCGGCGCCAGATCGCTGGCCGCCAGGCCCCTGCCTTCAACCCCCAGACGCTCACCGGCACAGGCGTGAAGCCAGGTACCCAGGCAGCCGGCACTCCAGGCGTCCAGCCCCTGGGCCAGCAACGCCGCCAGCACCCCGGTCAGCACATCGCCCAAGCCCGCGCCGGCCATCGCCGGGTGCCCGCGCTCGCACAGCATCAACTGGCCGGACGGGTGCGCCACCAGGGTACCTGCCCCTTTGAGCAGGCACACACTGTTGTAGCGCCGCGCCAGCTTGCGCGCAGCGCCCGGCCGGTCGGCCTGCACCGCTTCGGTGGAAATGCCTAGCAGCCGCGCCGCTTCCCCGGGGTGAGGGGTGAGAATGCTACCGCTGGGCAGGGCCAATGGGGTGCCTGCCAGCAAATTCAGGGCGTCGGCGTCCCATACCTGCGGGCGCTCGGCGTTCGCCACTGCCGACAACAGGCTCCGGCCCCAGGCAGCCTGCCCAAGGCCGGGGCCCACCACCAGTACCGTGGCGCGCTCCAGCACGCCGACCAACTGGTTGGCCGACTGTACCCCCAGGCACATCACCTCAGGCAGGCGGGCCAGGCTCGCGGGTAGATGTTCGGGCCGGGTCGCCACGCTGACCAGGCCGGCGCCGCAGCGCAAGGCGGCTTCGGCGCTGAGCAGCACAGCGCCACCGGTGCCCAGGTCGCCGCCCACTACCAGCACATGGCCGAAGTCGCCTTTGTGCGCATGCGGGTGCCGTGCCGGCAGGTGTGCGACAGTCACGCTGCTGAGCAGTTGTAGGGTGTTGCCAGGGTGTTTGGTCTGCGGCATGGGGTCAAAGGCTCCAATGTCTGGCAGAATTATACGCACCTGAGCCCGTATTGCCTTGCCCATCCATGCCTGCCTCTACACCTGACCTCGCCCAACTGGCCCAATCGATCAAGATATGGGGCCAGGAACTCGGTTTTGCCCACGTCGGCATCGCCGGGGTCGACCCCGGCGAACACGAACAGCACCTGCAACGCTGGCTAGACGCCGGTTACCAGGGCGAAATGGAGTACCTGGGTGCCCATGGCAGCAAACGGGCGCACCCCGACCAACTGATCCCCGGCACGGTACGCGTGGTCTCGCTGCGCATGGACTACCTGCCCGGCGATACGCAGATGGCGCAACGCCTGGCGCAACCGGAAAGAGCCTACGTGTCACGCTACGCCCTGGGCCGTGACTACCACAAGCTGGTGCGCAAGCGCGTGCAATTCCTGGCAGACCGTATCCAGCAAGCCATCGGCCCGTTCGGCTACCGCGCCTTCGTCGACAGTGCCCCAGTGCTGGAGAAGGCCCTGGCCGAGCAGGCCGGGCTGGGCTGGATCGGCAAGAACACCCTGCTGCTCAACCGCAAGGCCGGCAGTTACTTCTTCTTGGCCGAACTGTTCGTTGACCTGCCGTTGCCGGTGGACGAAGCCACCACCAGTGAACACTGCGGGCGTTGCCAGGCGTGCCTGGACATCTGCCCGACCCAGGCGTTCGTCGGGCCCTATGTGCTGGACGCGCGGCGTTGCATCTCGTACCTGACCATCGAGCTGAGAGGGCCGATTCCTGTCGAACTGCGCTCGATGATGGGTAACCGTGTATTCGGTTGCGACGACTGCCAGATCGTCTGCCCGTGGAACCGCTTCGCCAAGCACAGCCAGGAGCAGGATTTCCAGCCGCGGCATGGGTTGGAGAATGCCGAGCTGGCCGAGATGTTCCTGTGGGATGAGCGTACTTTCCTGCGCAAGACCGAGGGCGGGCCGCTACGCCGGGCAGGCTATGAGCGGTTCTTGCGCAACCTGGCCGTGGGCTTGGGCAATGCGCCGCCGACGATACCGGTGATCGAGGCGCTGAAGGCGCGGCGCGAGGATGCGTCGGAGCTGGTGCGCGAGCATGTCGAGTGGGCGCTGGCCCGGCACGGCATTCAATAGCTACTCGGCCCACTGTGGGAGCGGGCGCGCCCGCGAAGCAGGCAACTCGGTGGCTGGCACCGGCTGCGCCGGTGTTCGCGGGCATGCCCGCTCCCACAGGGACCGCGCCGGGCCTGGGGCAGGTTTACTGCTGGTGGGAGCGGGCGCGCCCGCGAAGCAGGCACCGCGGTGGGTGGCACCGGCTGCGCCGGTGTTCGCGGGCATGCCCGCTCCTACAGCGACCGCGCCGGGCTTGGGGCAGGTTTACTGCTGGTGGGAACGGGCGCGCCCGCGAAGCAGGCACCGCGGTGGGTGGCACCGGCTGCGCCGGTGTTCGCGGGCATGCCCGCTCCTACAGGGACCGCGCCGGGCTTGGGGCAGGTTTACTGCTGGTGGGAGCGGGCGCGCCCGCGAAGCAGGCAACGCGGTGGCTGGCACCGGCTGCGCCGGTGTTCGCGGGCATGCCCGCTCCTACAGGGACCGCGCCGGGCTTGGGGCAGGTTTACTGCTGGTCGTTGTAGTGGAACTTGGGCATTTCCCAATGGAAACGAATCGCCAGCAAGCGCACCAGGAACCCACCAAAGAGGGTCAGCAGCATCGCCTGCTCCGCCGGCACCTTGAAATACACGCAGCCGAGGTAGAACCACGCCGCGGCGAACGACACGCTGGCGTAAAGCTCGCGGCGGAACACCAGCGGGATGTCGTTGCAGAAGATATCGCGCAAGATCCCACCGAACACCCCCGTGATCACCCCGCTGATCGAAGCCACCAGCATGCCCTGCCCCATTTCCAGCGCCGTCATGCAGCCAATCAGGGTAAACGCCACCAGCCCCAGTGCGTCTAGCACCAGGAACAGCGAGCGCAGGCGGCGCATCATTGGCGCGATGAAAATGGTCAACAGGGCAGCAAAGCTGGTCAACACCAGGTACTCAGGGTGTTTCACCCAGGTCAGCGGGTAGTGCCCGAGCAACACATCGCGCACCGACCCGCCACCCAGGGCGGTAACACAGGCGATCAGCACCACGCCGAACCAGTCCATGCCGCGACGTCCGGCAGACAACGCACCGGTCATGGCTTCGGCAGTGATGGCAATGAGGTAGAGCATCAGCAACATGGTGCGGGTCCGTGCGGGAAAGGCGCGCAGTCTAACCAGTTGCCCAAGGCACCAAAAGGGGGCGCAGCCAGAATATCTGCGCCGTAACGGTTCACACCTTGATGAAATGTTCGCGGTAGTGGCGCAACTCGGCAATCGATTCGCGAATGTCGTCCAGCGCCAGGTGCGTATTGCCCTTCTTGAAACTGTCACGCACGTCCGGGGCCCAGCGCGCTGCCAGTTCTTTCAGCGTCGAGACATCCAGGTTGCGGTAGTGGAAGTATTTTTCCAGGTTGCGCATGTGCCGGTAGAGGAAGCGACGGTCCTGGCAGATGCTGTTGCCGCAGATCGGCGATTTGCCTTTGGGCACCCACTGTTCGAGGAATGCAATGGTCTGGGCCTCGGCCTCGGCCATGCCGATCTTGCTGTCGCGCACACGCTGGGTCAGGCCAGACGCGCCATGGGTGCGGGTGTTCCACTCGTCCATGCGGGCCAGTACTTCATCGCTGTGGTGGATGGCGATCACCGGGCCTTCGGCCAGGGTGTTCAGCTCGCTGTCGGTGACAATCGTGGCCATTTCGATGATGACGTCGCTGTCCGGATCGAGGCCGGTCATTTCCAGGTCGATCCAGATCAGGTTCTGTGGGTTTTGCATGCAGAAGCTCCTCATATAGCCCGTCATATTAGCCTAGTGGCCCAGCCACGCCCATTCACCGCCACAAGGTAAGGGCAATGGTGCAACGCCTGGCGTGCTAAACTGCCTGCCGTTTTCAATGCCCTGACCCGGGCCCTTCTCACGGAATGTTCATGGCCAAACGCCAGCTCAATCGCCGCCAGAACTGGCGCATCGAAAAAATCCAGGGCGAGCGTGCTGCTCGCGCGGCCAAACGCGAGCAGCATGTGCTGCAGGAACTGGAAGGCGGCGACCTGGGGCCGGAACAACTGGGCCTGGTGATTGCCCACTTTGGCGTGCAGGTCGAGGTGGAGGCCCAGGATGGCGACGTTGCAGGCCAGGTGTTCCGCTGCCACTTGCGCGCCAACCTGCCAGCACTGGTCACTGGCGACCGCGTGGTATGGCGTGCAGGCAACCAGGGCATAGGCGTGATCGTGGCGCAGATGCCACGCAGCACCGAACTGTGCCGGCCAAACAACCATGGCCAGTTGAAACCGGTCGCAGCCAACGTCGACCTCATCGTGATCGTGTTTGCCCCGGCCCCGGAACCGCACCCGAACCTGATCGACCGTTACCTGGTCGCTGCCGAGCATGCAGGCCTGCGCCCGCTGCTGCTGCTGAACAAGGCCGACCTGATCAACGCCGAGAACGGCCCCGGCCTGCAGGCGCTGCTGGAGGTCTACCGCGAGCTGGGCTACCCGCTGCTGGAGGTATCTGCCCACCACGGTGATGGCATGCAACGCCTGCAGCAACAACTTGACGGGCACATCAGCGTGTTCGTCGGCCAGTCGGGTGTGGGCAAGTCTTCGCTGGTCAACAGCCTGCTGCCAGAGGCCGGCACCCGCGTCGGCGACCTGTCGGAATGGTCGGGCCAGGGCACCCACACCACCACCACCGCGCGGCTGTACCATTTCCCCAATGGCGGCGACCTTATCGACTCGCCGGGCATCCGCGAATTCGGCCTTGGCCACGTCAGCCGCAGCGATGTGGAGGATGGCTTCATCGAGTTCCGCGACCTGTTCGGCACCTGCCGCTTCCGCGATTGCAAACATGACCGCGAGCCAGGCTGCGCGTTGCTCAAGGCGCTGGACGATGGCCGGATCTCGCAGCAACGCATGAACAGCTACCGCTCGATCATCGCCAGCCTGACGGAAGACAGCTACTGACCGGGCTGTAAGCCTTCCTCCGCGCTGAGGCCCACCTGCACGGCCCTGCAAAACGCCGTGCAAGGTTCCGCGGGGCCTACTGCTCCTTGCTCTCGTCCATCTTCAGCGTGCCATCCTCGAAGATGTTCAGCTTCTGGCGCAGTTCACGTGGTTGCATCGGCGCCTGATCGGCCCCGGCACCGGGCGCCGCGCCACTGGCCGGCGGGGCCGCAGGCGGGGCTGCCGGCGCTTGCGGTGCACCCTGTTCGCCCTGCTCACCCTCGATGTTGCGCTGGGCCTTCTTGGTCAGCACGATGATGTCGATGCGGCGGTTTACCGGGTTGAACGGGTTCTTGCGGTCGAACAGCGATGACGATGCATACCCCACCACCCGAGCCACCTGGCCGTCCGGGTACCCACCTGCCACCAATGCCCGGCGTGCGGCATTGGCGCGGTTGGCCGACAGCTCCCAGTTGCCGAACTCGCCAGTGCCGGCATACGGTTTGGCGTCGGTGTGGCCGCTGATGCTGATCTTGTTGGGCACTGCCTTGATGGTATCGGCCATGGCCAACAGAATGTCTTCGAAATATGGCTGCAGGCGCGCACTGCCGATATCGAACATCGGACGGTTCTCGGCGTCCATGATCTGGATACGCAGGCCATCCTGGGTGATCTCGAACAGGATCTGGTCCTTGAACTTCTGCAGTTGCGGGTTCTCTTCGACCTTGTTCTGCAGCTCCTGCAACAGCAATTCAAGGCGCTCGCGCTCGACCTGCTCGGCCATGGTCTCCACCTGGTCCTTGTCCAGCTGGGTAGGCGACGGCTGCGTGGGCTCGGTTTTCACTTCCGGGTTGATGGTTTTGTCCGGCGCCATTTCGGGGGAACCACCCAGGTCGATGACGTAGGGCGTACCACTTTCGGAGAACCCGATCGGGTCCTGGAAGTAACCGGCAATGGCGATCTTCTGCTCAGGCGTGGCCGTGGACAACAGCCACAGCACCAGGAAGAACGCCATCATCGCCGTGGCGAAGTCGGCAAAGGCGATTTTCCAGGCGCCACCGTGATGGCCGCCGCCAAAGCGCTTGACGCGCTTGACGATGATGGGCTGATTGTTCTCCATGAATCAGCGACCGCGAACCGCTTGTTCCAGCTCGGCGAAGCTTGGGCGGTGCTTGGGGTACAGCACCTTGCGCCCGAACTCGACCGCCAGCGACGGCGGCATGCCCGAAGCCGAGGCCACCAGCGATGCCTTGATCGACTCGTACAGGTTCAGCTCTTCCTTGGCGTCGTGCTCCAGGCACTTGGCCAGCGGGCCGAAGAAGCCGTAGGCCGCGAGAATACCGAAGAACGTACCGACCAGCGCCGCACCCACGTGCATGCCGATGGCCGCCTGGTCCCCATCGCCCAGCGAGGCCATGGTCACCACGATACCCAGCACCGCCGCTACGATACCGAAGCCGGGCATGCCATCGGCGATGCCGGTCACCGCATGGGACGGGTGCTCAAGCTCTTCCTTCATGCTCAGCAGCTCCATGTCGAACAGGCCCTCGAGCTCGTGCGGGGCCATGTTGCCGGTAGACATGATGCGCAGGTAGTCGCAGACGAACGCGGTCATGCGCTCATCGGCCAGTACCGTGGGGTACTTGGCGAAAATCGGGCTGGCGGCGGCGTCTTCGATGTCGGCCTCGATGGCCATCATGCCTTCGCGACGGCTCTTGTTGAGGATTTCGTACACCAGCCCCAGCACTTCAAGGTAGAACGCATGGCTGAAGCGCGAGCCGAACATCTTCATCGACTTCTTGATGACGTGCATGGTCATGTAGCCAGGGTTGGCCTGCAGGAATGCACCAAAGGCCGCACCGCCGATAATCAGTACTTCGAACGGCTGGATCAGCGCCGCGATCTTGCCGTGGGAAAGCACGTAGCCGCCGAGCACGCTCGCGAATACGACGATGATGCCGATAATTTTAGCCATAGGTTCAAAGCACTTGCTGTCGTGGTCAGGGGAAGAGACGAGAGCTGTAAAACTCTTCTTCTACTTATCGGCAGAACTGCGCCAGACTATAGCCACACAATGCGAAAAGCCAGTTCGGACTGATGTCAAAATGCCAATTGAAACCAAGGTGCCCGCTCAGGCTCCGCGAACGCTAGAGGCCTGGGTCAAGCTGCTCGAGAGTGTTCGCATCCCGGTGCCGAAGCACAGCTACGACCGGGTCATGGCGGCCATCCACGATAGCCGCCGCTCGCTGCGCGACATCGCCGAACTGATGCAAGATAGCCCGGCGCTGGTGTTGTCGGTGATGCGTGAGGCCAACCACGCCACCAACGCCAGCATGGCCGAACCGGCCGAAAGCCTTGAAGTGGCCCTCAACCGGCTCGGCCTGGAGCGCAGCGAGCTGTTGCTCAAGCGCCTGCCGGCAGTGCCTGTTGAAGAAATCCCGCCGGTTCTGTGCCAGTTCCAGATGATCAGCCAGCACGCAGCGCAGCAGGCCAGCGGCCTGTTCGCCAGCCGCCTGGCGCGGCTGTGGCAGGAAATCCACTGGGGTAGCCTGCTGTTCCTGTCGCCCCTCTGGCCGCTGGCACTGGCCTACCCGAAGCTGCTCGACACCTGGGAGCTGCGGGTGATCCACAAGGGTGAAGAGGCCGCCCATGTCGAGGAAGAACTGTTTGGCGTGCGCATAATGGCGCTGTGCCAGACCATGGCCGAATACTGGCGCCTGCCGCAATGGGTGACCCAGGGTTACCGCCTGCTGCTGGAAGAGCGCGAGCAACTGGCCCAGGTGCTGAGCATCGCCCGCGACGAAGACCTGCTCAGCCAGCAACACCGCCTGGACGCAGAGCCCGGCCTGCGGCGCTGGTTCAACCAGCCGGCCAATACCGTATTGCTGGCCAACAACCTGGCCCTGGCGGCGCAGGTCGGCTGGGACAACCCGCACTTGTTACGCTGGCAGCTGCTGACCGCCCTGTACCTGCAGACTTCGCTGGAAGACGTGCAGCAGCAAGTTCACCAGCAGGCGGCCGCCAGCGCCCGTCGCCATGCCCGGCATGCACTGTTCCACCCGGCCGAGGCGCTGATATGGCCGTGGCACCAGCGCCGCCCGCACCCGGACATGCTGGCGGTGCCACCGCCCAGCAGTGAAGAGTTGGCGCGCTGGCGCACACTGTGCCAGCACCTGCTGGCGCAACCCAGCCCGTTCACCAATACCGTGCACCTGGCCACCCAGGCACAAGAGGCCCTGCTGGCCTGCGGCATGCAACGCATCATGCTGCTGAGCCTGGACAAGAGCACCGACACCCTGCGCGTGCAGCAGACCGCCGGTTTGCCCAAGGAAGCCGGGGGCCTGGCCCTGCAAGTGGCGCAGAACAAACTGCTGCAAAAACTGATGAGCCAGGCCGGGCAGCTGCGCATCACCCCGCAGAACCACAGCCAGTTCGCCGCGCTGCTGCCAGCCCCGCTGCGCGCCCTGTTCCGCAGTGAGCATGTGCTGCTGCGCTCGCTGGCAGTGAACGATCAGGTGCTCATGCTGCTGGTGGCCGACCAGGCTTGCAGGCCCATGGCCGACATCAGCGTGCAAGCCTTCGGCAAAACCGTGCAATGCATCGAGCGGGCACTGTCGCTGTTCGCCAACCGCAAAGCCTGAGCCTTGCGCTACAATCGCTCCTCTTTCCACTCTGGAGACCGTGGATGACCGACTTTTCCGGCCTGCCCCTGGTGATCGAAGCTGCAGACCTGCTGCCGCGCCTGGATTCACCGCAGTTGATCCTGGTCGACCTGAGCAGCGCCAACCGCTATGTCAGCGGGCATATCCCCGGCGCCCGCTTTGTCGAGGGCAAGCGCACCCAGCTCGGCCAGCCACCCGCCCCTGGTCTGCTGCCGCCCCTGGGCGAACTGGAAAAACTGTTCAGCGAACTCGGCCACCGTGATGATGCCGTCTACGTGGTGTATGACGATGAAGGCGGTGGTTGGGCGGGGCGTTTCATCTGGCTGCTCGACGTGATCGGCCATACGCGCTACCACTACCTCAATGGCGGTATCCAGGCCTGGCCAGCCGACAAGCTGTCCACCGAAGTGCCTGCACCCAGTACCGCCCCGGTGCACCTGCACCTCGACACTGCACCTACAGCCACCCGCGAGTACCTGCAAAGCCGCCTGGGCGCCGAAGACCTGGTGATCTGGGACGCCCGCGCCCCACAGGAATTCAACGGCGAAAAAGTGTTGTCGGCCAAGGGCGGTCACATCCCTGGTGCGGTCAACTTCGAGTGGACCGCCGGCATGGACCTCAACGACCACCTGCGCATCCGCAAGGATATCGCCGAAGTGTTGCAAAGCCTGGGCATCACCCCCGACAAGGAGGTGGTTACCCATTGCCAGTCCCACCGCCGCTCCGGTTTCACCTATTTGGTGGCCAAGGCCCTCGGCTACCCACGCGTCAAGGCTTATGCCGGCTCGTGGAGCGAATGGGGCAACCACCCGGACACGCCTGTAGAAGTTTAAGGAACCTGCATGAAATCCCGTCTGTTCATCATCAGCCAGTACCTGCTGCCGCACCACCTGCTGTCGCGGTTGGCCGGCTGCGTCGCCGAGTGCCGCGTGCGCTGGTTCAAGAACGCCTTCACCGCCTGGTTCGCCAAGCGCTACCAGGTCGACATGAGCCAGGCGCTGGTCGAAGACCTGAGCGCCTACGAGCACTTCAACGCATTCTTCACCCGCGCCCTGAAGCCGGGCGCCCGCCCGCTGGATGAAACCCCGGGGGCCATCCTGTGCCCCGCCGACGGCGCCGTGAGCCAGCTTGGCCCGATCGAGCATGGCCGCATCTTCCAGGCCAAAGGCCACGGTTTCAGCGCGCAGGAGCTGCTGGGCGGTGACCCGGCGCTGGCCGCCCCGTTCATGGGCGGTGAGTTCGCCACCATCTACTTGTCGCCCAAGGACTACCACCGCGTCCACATGCCGCTGGCCGGCACCCTGCGCGAGATGGTCTACGTGCCGGGCCGGCTGTTCTCGGTGAACCAGACCACTGCCGAAAACGTGCCCGAGCTGTTCGCCCGCAACGAGCGGGTGGTCTGCCTGTTCGACACCGAACGCGGGCCGATGGCCGTGGTGCTGGTGGGTGCGATGATCGTTGCTTCGATCGAGACCGTGTGGGCCGGCCTGGTGACGCCGCCCAAGCGCGAGCTGAAGACCTTCCGATACGACGACGCCAGCCGTGCGCCGATCCACCTGGAGAAAGGTGCCGAGTTGGGGCGCTTCAAGCTGGGTTCAACGGCCATCGTGTTGTTCGGGCCGCAGCAGGTGAAGTGGGCCGAAAGCCTGGGTGCCGGGTCTGCCGTGCGCATGGGGCAGCTGCTGGCGGCGCCTGTGCAGGCTTGAAGGCCTTATAAAACCTGGGCCGCTTTGCGGCCCTTCGCGGGCATGCCCGCCCCACAGAGTGAGGTCGCGTTCAACCTGTGGGAGCGGGCATGCCCGCGAAGGGCTGCAAAGCAGCCCCAAATTTCCGGATCAGCCGCGCGCGTCGCGGTCGCGCAAGCCCAACAGGTACAACACGCCATCCAGGCCCAGGGTAGAAATCGCCTGCTTGGCCGACTGGCGCACCAGCGGCTTGGCGCGGAATGCCACGCCCAGGCCGGCGAGTGCCAGCATTGGCAGGTCGTTGGCGCCATCGCCCACGGCAATGGTCTGTTCCAGTTGCAAGCCCTCATCGCTGGCCAGTTTCTGCAGCAGTTCGGCCTTGCGCTGGGCATCGACGATCGGCTCGACCGCCACACCAGTCACCTTGCCATCCACCACTTCCAGCTCGTTGGCGAACACATAGTCGATACCCAGGCGCGCCTGCACCTGGCGGGCAAAATAGGTAAACCCACCGGACAGGATGGCAGTCTTGTAACCCAGGCGCTTGAGCTCGGCGAACAGGTTTTCCGCGCCTTCGGTCAGGCGCAGCGAGGCGCCGATTTCGTCCAGCACGCCCACATCCAGGCCCTTGAGCAGCGCCATGCGCTCCTTGAAACTGGCGCGGAAGTCCAGCTCGCCACGCATGGCCCGTTCGGTGATCGCCGCCACCTGCTCACCCACGCCAGCCGCCTTGGCCAGCTCGTCGATGACTTCGGCCTCGATCAGCGTCGAATCCATGTCGAATACCGCCAGGCGGCGGTTGCGGCGGAACAGGTCGTCTTTCTGGAAGGCAATGTCGACGCTCAGCGCCTGCGCCAGGGCGAAGAAATCGGCACGCAGGGCCTGGGCATCGCTCGGCACCCCACGCACGGATATCTCGACCGCCGCCTTGCCCTTGTCGGTGTCGGCGTCCAGCGCCACCCGGGCCGACAGCCGCTCGATGCGTTCGATCGTCAGGCCGTACTGGCTGATCACCGCACTGACCCGCTGCAGTTGCTCGGGGGTGATCTTGCGGCTGAGCAGGGTCACCACATGGCGCGCCTCACCATGGCCGTCGGCCCAGTGCTGGTAGTCCGCCTCGGAAATCGGCGTATAACGGGCCTGCAGGTTCAGCTCGTGGGCCTTGGCTTGCACACCCTGCAGCAAGGCAGTTGCCACTTCGTTGTCAGGGATATCGACCAGGATGCCGAACGACAGGGTGCCGTGCATGACCGCCAGGCCGATGTCGAGGATACTCACACCGCCCTGCAGCAGGACGCCGGTGATTGCCGCAGTGAGACCGGGACGGTCCTCACCGGTGATGTTGATCAGGACGATTTCGCGCACAACCTGGCTCCGACTTCGATGAAAAATGCGCATTCTACCGACTTTCCATGACCATCGGGCGCCAACGATACTTTGCCGACAAAACCCGGCTCGCTATACTCCCCCCACTTTCTTGCCATTAAGAGCCGAGCTCTGTGAACCGGCCCACGCCCGTCAAACCAGACAACTTCTTCCTGATGATCTATCGTGCCCTGAGTCAACGTCGCGTGCCGCTGGCACTGCGCATCGCCTGCACCAACATCTTCCTGGTGGCGCTGGCACTGGTGATCTACGCCTGTGTGATGGGCCTGCAGTTCAAGCAGGCCATGCACGAGCAGGCCGACGCCCTCGGCCAGAGCCTGACCACGCAAACGGCCACTTCGGCGACCGAACTGCTGGTAGCCAACGATATCCTCAGCCTCAACGTGCTGCTGGGCAACCTGGTGAAAAACCCGCTGGTGGCCCACGCGGCCATCTACAGCGTGGACAACCGCATCCTCGCCGAAGCCGGGCAACGCCCGCGCAATAGCCTGCTGGGCGAGGCCGAAGGCGTGTACCAGACCAAGATCAGCTTCCAGGACGTGGCTGCCGGGCAGCTGCGCATCAGCCTGGACATGAGCCAATTCCAGCAACCCATGCTGATCAGCCTGCAAAGCATGGGCATTCTGGCGGCCATCCTGCTGGCGCTGGCCTTGGCCCTCAGCTTGCGCCAGGGCCGCTACATCACCCTGCCATTGCTGCAGTTGCGGGTATGGCTGCGCGACCCGCAGTACTACACCCCGGCCACCGACCGCCAGGATGAAATCGGCGACATCGCCCGCCAGCTGCATGCGCGCCTGGCGCCACCGCCGCCACCAGAGCCGGAGCCAGAGCCTGAGGAAGACGACGATGAACCGTACGACGACCCGCATCACGCCAGCCCGGCACCCAAGGCCGCGCCGCGCGCCAAGGTCGCCGCAGTGCCAGACGAGGAAGATGACGAAGCGTTCGCCGGCCTGCTCGACGACGACACTGCACCAAGAACCGCAGTGGTAGACGAGTCCGACGAACCGCACTTCAGCGCCATCCTCGCGGTGCAGCTGGGCTCCCAGGAGCAACTGCGCCGTCTGCCGCGTACCCGCCTGACCGAACTGACCGAGCGTTACCGTGACTGCCTGGAGCATGCGGCATCGCTGTACGACGGCGAAACGCACACACTCAACGATGGCAGCACCCTGGTGCTGTTCCACAGCCGCGTATGTGGTGAGGACTACCTGACTAACGCAATCTGCTGCGGCGAGCTGTTGCGCGCCCTGGGCCATGCCCTGCAGATCGAAGTGGCCGACAGCGGCATCACCTTGCAATTGCAGCTGGGCCTGGTATTGGGTAACGATCTGCACGGGCTGGAGCTGGTAGACGTGTTGATCGCCGAAAAAGCCCAGGATGCCCTGGCGCTGTCGCAGCACAGCCGCAACCTGTTGCTGGTGGAGCGGCAGATCAGCGATGACGCACTGATTCGCCAGCGCGCACGCATTCGCCCGATTGCCAGCCCTGAGGGCGCCTGCTGCGTGGAGCGCCTGCTGGAACCTTACCCGTCGATGCTGGAACGGCAACTGGCGCGCATGCACGAGCGTAGGGCCTGACAGGCTGCGCTGGGCACTGGGGCTGCCGCGCAGCCTCTTCGCAACGCCAGGCCGCGCCTACAGGGCCCGGGCCCAGCCTCGCAATGGTTTGACGCAGACATGAAAAAGCCCGCAGCATCGCGGGCTTTTTTGCACCTGACGGTTAGGTCAGAACCGATAGACTTCCATATCGGTGCGGATCGGCGAGGCCATCGGGATTCTGGACTTTTCCGGCGCCTTCTTCACCTGCACCGGTGCAGCCGGCTTTTTCGGCGTTTCTTCAGCGATTGCCGGCTGGTTGGCCAGCGGCTTCACCGCCGTGCTCAGCTGCTCGGCCAGCTTCTGCAGCAATTGGCCCTGGGCCTGTACCTGCGACGACTCGCTGCCCTCATGTGGCTGTTCGAGGTGCACGATACGGTTGTCACGTACGCGGCCACGGCGGTCCAGCAGGCGCCACTGGGCGTCGAGGATGGCCGGTTGGTCCTTGCCCGAGTCCAGGCGGGTAATCGACAGCAGCACCTGTACATCCGGCGTGAAACCGGCCGTTGCCGGGGCCAGTACCACACGCTGGCTGTCCAGGCGCCAGGCCAGCTGGCGCACCAGCAACTGGTCGATGTCCGACGACAGGCTCCCCGCCCAACGACCGTCGGTCGCCGCGCTCAGGCTGCCATCGGCCTGGCGCTGCAGGAACGTCTCGCGCTGCAGGTAATCGGCCACCGATACCGGCCCGAGTACAACGGCCATGCCCGCACTCTGCGACGGCTGGCCAGGATCACCACTGTCGAGCTGGTACAAGGCGACAGGCTGGTGCATGGTGCACCCGCCCAGCCCCAGCAGGCCAGTCATCAACAGCGCAAGTGGAAGGCGCAGAAATTTCATCATCCCATCCAGGCGGCTGCCTACAGGCACACCGCAGTGATACATATAAATTCAAACGGGCACACGACCACGCCGGCGCCGCAAGGGCCATATCATCCGCGAAATAACCGTCCGACTCCAGTGTTTCTGCCCGGAACGGCGCTGTAATTGCCGTTCCAGACATTTCCACCGGTTACGCCGGCACTTCCACCTGCAAGCTATCGACGCGCTGGAACCCACGCGGCAGCTTGCTGCCACGCCGGCCACGCTCGCCCTTGTAGTGTTCCAGGTCGTCGGGCTTCAGAGACAGGGTACGCTTGCCGGCCTGCAATACAAGGGTCGCCCCGTCGGCGATCACGGCCAGGTCGGTGACGAACTCTTCGCGGCTGGCGACCCGGTCGCCGGGTACACCGATGATCTTGTTGCCCTTGCCTTTACCCAGCTGTGGCAAGTCGCTGACCTTGAACACCAGCAGGCGGCCTTCCGTGGTCACCGCCGCCAGCCAGTCCTGCTCACGGTTGGCCACCGGCCGCGGCGTCATGACCTTGGCGCCGTTGGGCAGGCTGAGCAAACCCTTGCCGGCCTTGTTCTTGGCCTGCAGGTCTTCACCCTTGACCACGAAGCCGTAGCCGGCGTCGGAAGCGACCACGTACAGCGCATCGTCCTCTGGCAGCAGCACGCAATCGAAGGTGGCCCCAGGCGGAGGCGTCAGGCGCCCCGTCAGCGGCTCACCCTGGCCACGCGCCGAAGGCAGGCTGTGGGCGGCCAGCGAGTAGCTGCGCCCGGTCGAGTCGATCAGCACGGCAAACTGGTTGGAGCGGCCAGCAGCAGCGGCCTTGAAGCCGTCGCCTGCCTTGTACGACAAGCCGGTCGCGTCGATGTCGTGGCCCTTGGCACAGCGTATCCAGCCTCTTTCCGACAGCACCACGGTGACCGGCTCGGTCGGCATCAGCTCGTTTTCCGACAGCGCCTTGGCTTCGGCGCGCTCGACAATAGGCGAGCGGCGGTCGTCGCCATAGGTTTCGGCATCCTTGATCAGCTCGCTGCGCACCAGCTTGCGCAGTTTGGCTTCGCTGCCCAGCAGCGCCTGCAACTTGGCTTGCTCTTTCAGCAGTTCGTCCTGCTCGCCGCGGATTTTCATCTCTTCCAAACGCGCCAACTGCCGCAGGCGGGTCTCGAGGATGTATTCGGCCTGGATTTCGGTCAGGCCGAAGCGTGCGATCAGCGCCTGTTTTGGGTGGTCCTCGGTGCGGATGATGTGGATCACTTCATCCAGGTTGAGGAACGCAGTGAGCAAACCATCCAGCAGGTGCAAGCGCTTCTCGACCTTGTCCAGGCGGTGCTGCAGCCGGCGACGAACGGTATGGGTACGAAACTCCAGCCATTCCACCAGGATCGTGCGCAGGTTCTTCAGCTGCGGCCGGCCGTCGAGGCCGATGATGTTGACGTTGACCCGGTAGCTGCTTTCCAGGTCGGTGGTGGCGAACAGGTGCTGCATCAGTTCGTCGGCATCCACACGGTTGGACCGCGGGATGATGACGATGCGGCAAGGGTTCTCGTGATCCGACTCGTCGCGCAGGTCGGCCACCATCGGCAGCTTCTTGGCCTGCATCTGCGCCGCAATCTGCTCCAGCACCTTGGCCCCCGAGACCTGGTGGGGCAACGCGGTTACAACGATGTCGCCGTCCTCGACGCGGTACACGGCGCGCATGCGGATCGAGCCACGGCCACTTTCGTACATCTTGAGGATTTCGGCCCGCGGCGTGACGATTTCGGCCTCGGTCGGGTAGTCCGGCCCTTGAATATGCTCGCACAACTGCTCGATGGTGGCCTTGGGCTCGTCGAGCAGGCGCACGCAGGCGCTGGCCACTTCACGCAGGTTGTGCGGCGGCACATCGGTGGCCATGCCCACGGCGATACCAGTGGTGCCGTTGAGCAGAATGTTGGGCAGGCGTGCCGGCAACACGGCGGGCTCCTGCAAGGTGCCGTCGAAGTTGGGCACCCAGTCGACGGTGCCCTGGCCGACTTCGCTGAGCAGCACTTCGGCATAGCGGGACAACCGCGCTTCGGTGTAGCGCATCGCCGCGAACGACTTCGGATCGTCCGGCGCACCCCAGTTGCCCTGGCCATCGACCAGTGTGTAGCGGTAGCTGAACGGCTGCGCCATCAGCACCATGGCTTCATAGCAGGCCGAGTCGCCATGGGGGTGGAACTTGCCGAGCACGTCACCGACGGTACGCGCCGACTTCTTGTGCTTGGCATCGGCATCGAGCCCCAACTCGCTCATGGCGTAGACAATGCGCCGCTGCACTGGCTTGAGGCCATCGCCGATATGCGGCAGGGCGCGGTCCATGATCACGTACATGGAGTAGTTGAGGTAGGCCTGTTCGGTGAAGTCAGCCAGTGAGCGGCGTTCTACGCCGTCCAGGCTGAGTTCCAGTGAGTCGCTCATGCGGGCCTCGTCATTTCAGGTTCTGGCGCAGCAGCATGGTGCCACCGCGCTGGGTAAATTCAAGTTGTTGCAGGGCACTCATGCCCAGTAGCACGGTGGGGCCATCCAGGCCCGGCACGACAATGGCGCGTACGTTCTGCAGGTGGATGTCGCCCAGTTGCAGGCTGGCCAGCCTCGTGCGGTAGCCCTCGGTGCGGCCATTGGCGGTACTCAGCAGCACCGGGCTGCCACGCGCCAGGTTCAGGTCGCGGGCCAGCCCTTCGGGGATCGCGACGTCGGTGGCCCCGGTGTCCAGCATGAAGTGCACCACTTGGCCATTGATCGCGCCATCCACCACGAAATGCCCCTGGCCATTACTCAGCAGGCGCACCTCGATGAAACCTTGGCCGTGCTCCGACTGCACCTGGCGGTTGGGGTTACGTTGGCTGTCTTCCCACTGGCCGAAAAAGCGCGTGGCCAGAAACAGCGCAGCCGCCCAGGCAAGCACCATCAGCACCCGCCCTGCGCGCTTGCCCGGTGCCTGGCTCACGGTTTGGCGCCCCAGCCGCCCTGAGGCGCCTCGAAGCGCCATACGATCGGGCGCCGCTCGCCGTCGGCACGGTCAGCGTTGTTGTTGTCCAACCCAACCCAGGCGCCTTTGCCGTCGATCACCAGCGCCTCGGCCAAGCCGAACGGCTGATCGTAGCGGCGCATCGGCTCCAGCGCCTCGGCGGCGAACGACCAGCAGCGCTCGACCTCGCCGCTGTCAGCGTCCCGCCGGCATATCCGGTAGGCGTTGCGCTCAAGGGTGAACAGCTTGCCCTCGAACCAGGCGAGGTCGGAAAAGTCGCGCGACAGGGCCCGGGCCTCTGGCATTTGCGGCGGCTGCATCTCGACCCCAGCCTCGCTCAGCAGCACGCAACCGCGCCCGCAGGTCCATACCGACTGCTGCCGTTCGATGGCCACCAGGCCACGCCGCTCGCGCTCGGCCGCCAGCCACAGGCGGTCACCCGCCGGGTTGATTGCCAGCCCTTCGAACAGCGCATTGAAGTTCAGCAGCATGCCACTGGCCCGCGCCTGACGGACCATGGCCGGGTCGATCTTGAGCCAGTCGGGCTCGCCTTCGGGCGGCAGTTGCAGCACCGCAGCGTGTGCCTCGCTGACCAGGTACAGGTTGTTAGCCTGGTCGCAGGTGATGCCTTCGAAGTCCAGCGCGCCGCCGCGAATGTACGACGCCGCCCAGTTGCGTGACTTCAGGCCCCACGGCAGGCCGCTTTCCGGCACCGGCGGCGCAGTGAAGACAAGCGCCTGCGCGCGCCAGGTAGCGCTCTGCTGGTCGAAGCGGTAGATGCGGTCATCGTCGCGGTCGGACACACCCCACAACGCCCCCCGGCAGAACGCCAGGCCAGACAGGTTGCCACCGCGCATACCGTCTATCGGGTGCTCGGCAGTCATCTTCAGCTCTGGCCAGTCGCCCGCCAGGCCCGGCAGGGCAACCAGCGCCAGCCAGGCCGCCAGAAGCAGACGAATCAAACCATGACCTCGGCGAGGTTACCTTTGGTTTCCAGCCAGTTCTTGCGGTCACCGGCGCGCTTCTTGGCCAGCAGCTTGTCCATCAGCTCGCAAGTCGCCTGCACGTCGTCCAGGGTCAGTTGCACCAGGCGCCGGGTATTCGGGTCCATGGTGGTTTCACGCAGTTGTGGCGGGTTCATTTCGCCCAAACCCTTGAAGCGGGTGACTTGGGGTTTGCCGCGCTTCTTCTCGGCCACCAGGCGGTCGAGAATGCCATCACGCTCGGCTTCGTCGAGGGCGTAGTAGATTTCCTTGCCCAGGTCGATGCGGTACAGCGGCGGCATGGCCACATACACGTGCCCGGCCTCGACCAGTGCACGGAAGTGCTGCACGAACAGTGCGCACAACAGCGTGGCAATGTGCAGGCCGTCGGAGTCGGCGTCGGCGAGGATGCAGATTTTGCCATAGCGCAGTTGCGCCAGGTCGGTGGCACCGGGATCGACGCCGATGGCGACGGCAATGTTGTGCACTTCCTGGCTGGCCAGGACTTCGCCGCCGTCCACTTCCCAGGTGTTGAGGATCTTGCCGCGCAGCGGCAGGATGGCCTGGAATTCCTTGTCCCGGGCCTGCTTGGCCGAGCCACCGGCCGAGTCACCCTCGACCAGGAACAGCTCGGCACGCATCGGGTCCTGGCCGGCGCAGTCGGCCAGCTTGCCGGGCAATGCCGGGCCCTGGGTGATGCGCTTGCGCTCGACCTTCTTGCTGGCCTTGAGGCGGCGGCCGGCATTGCTGATAGCCAGCTCCGCCAGTTGCATGCCCAGTTCAGGGTGGGCGTTGAGCCACAGGCTGAAGGCATCCTTGACCACGCCAGAGACGAATGCCGCCGCCTCGCGTGAAGACAGCCGCTCTTTGGTCTGCCCGGAGAACTGCGGGTCCTGCATCTTCATCGAGAGGACGAAAGTGATGCGCTCCCAAACGTCTTCCGGTGCCAGCTTGACCCCGCGCGGCAGCAGGTTGCGGAATTCGCAGAACTCGCGCATGGCATCCAGCAGGCCCTGGCGCAGGCCATTGACGTGGGTACCACCCTGGGCGGTAGGGATCAGGTTGACGTAGCTTTCCTGGATGCTGTCGCCGCCTTCGGGCAGCCACAGCAAGGCCCAGTCCACCGCTTCCTTGTTACCGGCCAGGCTACCGCAGAACGGCTCATCGGGCAGGCGCTGGAACTCGTTGACCGAATCGACCAGGTAGGAACGCAGGCCATCCTCGTAGTGCCATTCGACCTTTTCGCCGCTGGCCTTGTCCTCGAAGCTGACCAGCAGGCCTGGGCACAGCACGGCCTTGGCCTTGAGCACGTGCTTGAGACGGCTGATGGAGAATTTCGGCGAATCGAAATACTTGGGGTCGGGGCTGAAATACACGCTGGTGCCGGTGTTGCGCTTGCCGACCGAACCCACAACTTCCAGCTCGCTGGCCTTGAAGCCGTCGGCGAAAGTCATCTGGTACTCGTTGCCGTCGCGTTTGACACGCACGCGCACCTGGGTCGACAGGGCGTTGACCACCGAGATGCCAACGCCGTGCAAGCCACCGGAGAACTGGTAGTTCTTGTTGGAGAACTTGCCGCCGGCGTGCAGCTTGGTCAGGATCAGCTCGACCCCGGACACGCCCTCTTCGGGGTGAATGTCAACCGGCATGCCACGGCCGTCGTCGCTGACTTCCAGCGAGTGGTCGGCATGCAGAATGACCTGCACGGAGCGGGCATGCCCGGCCAGGGCTTCGTCGACACTGTTGTCGATCACTTCCTGGGCCAGGTGGTTGGGGCGGCTGGTGTCGGTGTACATGCCCGGCCGCTTGCGGACCGGGTCAAGGCCCGAGAGGACTTCGATGGCGTCTGCGTTATAGGCGCTAGCGCTGGGATTGGCCATAGGGTCTCGTCGTCAGTCTGGTGAGTGCAAAAAAGTCAAAATACAGAAAAATCGAGCGCTGCATACTGCCCGCGCGCAATACCGGCAAACGCCAGCAGGGCCGGCAGGCGCTCGGCAAAGCCCTGGAAACTGTGGTCACCACCGGCCTGGATGAGCAGGGCACAAGCACGGTAATAACGTTCGGCATGGCGGTAATCCAGGGTTTCGTCGGCGGTTTGCAGCCACACCTGATAGCGGCTGGCATCGACCGGCGCTGGCACTTCCAGCTCGGCCAGGGCCTGCACGTGGTCCAGGGTCAGCTCCCAGGTTTCATCGGTGTAGTGGTTGCGCTGGGTACCCAGGTAGCCGTCAAAGTGCTTGTGCGGGGTAACCGCCGGGTTGACCAGCAAGGCCTTGAGGCCATGGCGCTCCGCCAGACAGGTGGCATAGTAGCCGCCGAGCGAACTGCCCACCAGTAATGGCGCGCCCAGTTCGGCGATGGCCGCCTCAAGCTGGGCGATGGCCTGGCGTGGGTGATGGTGCAAGGCGGGCACCCGCAGCTGGTCGGCCAGGCCGAGCTGCTGCATGACCGCTTCAAGCTGGCGCGCCTTGGTGGAAAGCGGCGAGCTGTTGAAGCCATGGATATAGAGGATGGAACCCGACATGCTGCCCCCGGAATCTTTGGCTTCGCGCCTGATGATGCGGGCGCAGGGACGCGCAGTGTAGCGCGTTAGCCGGGTTTTGACGCAGTGTCACGGGTTTCGCAACAATTTCTTCACCATAGCCCGCTGCAACAGGGCACCCTGTAGGAGCGGCCTTGTGTCGCGATGGGGGTGCGAAGCAACCCCCAAGAATGTCAGCTTCGCCGAAGATATTGCCAGGGCCGCTTTGCGGCCCTTTCGCGACACAAGGCCGCTCCTACAGTTGAACGCGCAACCCGCTAATAACCTGGGCTATCGAAGTCGAGCTTCACTTCAAAGTCCCACGCCCGCTCCACCCCGGTCTCCAGCCGCCCGTCGGCATGCAGGCGCAGCCAGCGGTACCCAGGCTGCTCTTCGCTCACCTTGAAGTCCTCGCTGCGGGCCGCGAACTGAATGCAGGTCGAAGGCGTAGCCAGCAGGCGCCGGCCATCGCGCACTTCATCCCACTCCTGGTGAACGTGCCCCCACAGCAATGCCCGCACCTGTGGGTACCCTTCAATGATGTCAAACAGCGCCTGGGCATTGCGCAAGCCGATCGGGGCGATCCAGGCGCAGCCGATGTCTACCGGTTGATGGTGGAAGCACACCAGGCAATGGCGCCCGCCCGCCCCTTTCAGCGCGGCCTCCAGCACTGCCAGCTGGTCATCCCCCAGCAAGCCATGTGTGGCGCCGTGCACCGCCGTGTTCAGCATCACAATACGCCAGGCGCCGATATCGGTTACCGCCTGTACCAACTCCGGCGCCACTTCGGCCATGATCCGGGCCTCATCATGGTTGCCCGGCAGCCAACGGCTTGGTACGCCAAACGGCGCAGTCAGCTCACGAAATGCTTCATAAGAAGCAACGCTGGCATCCTGGGACAAATCGCCCGTGCACAACAGCAAGTCGACAAGCGGTTGCTCGCGCCGCACCTGGGCTACCACATGGCCCAAACTTTCACGGGTCTTGAGGCCCAGCATGCTGCCGGCCGGGTCGGCGAAAAGATGGGCGTCGGTCAGTTGCACCACATGTACTGGGCGCGGGTGGTCTACATGCATGTCAGCGAACGCTTGCCAGTTCGTGGCCACAGGCCAGGCAGTGACTCAGCCATTCACCGAGGAACAGGTTGAGCTGCGCCTTTTCGTCTGGCTGGTGCATGGCCTCGTTCGGGTAGGGGTAGATGCTGCGCAGGCGCCGGGCATGTTCGGCGCTGATCACTTCGGCCATGCGCGCATCGTGATACACCTGCACCTCCAGGTGCGGCACCGGCAGCCACGGCAAGCTGTGCTCCTGACGTATATGCAGGGTGGTGGTGTACGGGCAGGCCAGCACCACGTCGAGCACCAGCACGCCAAGCATCTGGTCGCCCTGGGTCATACCAATGCGGCGCGAGCTCTGGGTAGTACGCATGTCCGGCAGCAAGCGCATCAGCCGGGCATAGTTGGCCTCACAGGCAGCCTGCAGCCCGGCCAGGTCGACTCGATAGCGCTCGCGCAGCAGGTTCACTTCCACATACCTCGTACTTCGTCACGGTTCAGCGCCAGCCATTGCAAGCCGATGATGGTCGCCGCGTTGCAGATGCGCCCATCGCGCACGGCCTGCAAGGCATCTTCGAACGACCAGACCCGCACGCGAATGTCTTCACCCTCGGCCTCCAGGCCATGCAGCCCGCCTGCCCCTTCGCTGCTGCAGTGGCCAAGGAACAAGTGCACGTATTCATCGCTGCCGCCAGGCGACGGGAAGTAGCGGGTCATCGGCCACAGGGCACTGAAAGTCAGGCCCGCCTCTTCCTCGGCTTCGCGGTGGGCAACTTCCTCGGGTTGCTCGTCCTTGTCGATCAGCCCGGCGACCATTTCGATCAGCCAGGGGTTTGCGCCCTTGCCCATTGCACCGACGCGGAACTGTTCGATCAGCACCACTTCATCGCGCAGCGGGTCGTAGGGTAGTACACACACCGCATCGTGACGCACGAACAGTTCACGGCTGATCTCGCGCCCCATGCCGCCCGCGAACAGCTCGTGGCGCAAGTGCACCTTGTCGAGCTTGTAGAAGCCCTGGAAGCAGTTTTCCCGCTTGACGATCTCGACCGCCCTGGGCACTGAGTTCAACGTGTCTGACATGGAAATCCTCGCTACCTCAATCACAGCATCGCGCCATCCTACTCCGCACGCCAGCGCGTTTCACCCCTTTCCAGCAACCATTCGCACAGTCGGGACAGCACGTGCGCACTCTGTTAGCTTAGTGGCGAACCGAAGGCCGCGCAGACGGTCAAAGGCCGACTTTTCCCTGTTTTTGCAAGGATCATCATGACCATTGTCAAACTGACTTCCGTGGCCGTGCTGGCACTCGCTCTGGGCGCCTGCCAGAGCCTGTTCACGCCCAACTACCGGACCCCGCTTGAGGTCAAACGCGACGCCTGGGAGCATGTAAAACCCGGTTGCAGCGAAAGCGATTGCCCGCTGGTGAACATCGACATGGTGCACTTCCCGGCCCTGCCCAAGCTTGACGGCATCGTCGAAAAGCGCTTGCTGCAACTGACCGAAGACAATCAGCATGGCACCGCGCCGGCCACCCTGCAGGCCTATGAACAGCAATACCTGGCCAGTGCCGACAAACGTAACAGCAGCTACCTGCAAGCCAAGGTACGCGAGCAGCATGACGGCCTGGTGATCATCGAACTTTCCAGCTACCTGGACAGCGGTGGCGCACACGGCATGCCTGGGCGTGGTTTCATCAACTACTCCCGCAAGCTGGACAAGGTGCTGACCCTGCAGGACATGCTGCTGCCTGGCCAGGAAGAGACGTTCTGGAAAACCGTCGAAGAGTCGCACCGCGCCTGGCTGATGAGCGTGGGCATGGACAAGGACGCCGAGTTCGTCAAGACCTGGCCGTTCAAGAAGTCGCCGCACATCGCCCTGACGTACGGCGCACTGGTGGTCAAGTACGAGGTCTATGCCATCGCGCCCTATTCCATGGGTCACGTGGAACTGAAGATCCCTTACCCGCGCCTCAATGGCGTGCTCAAGCCTGAACTGTTCCCCGGCCGCGGCTGAGGCTCAACAGCCCGTGCAGCACCCCTGCCAGCAACAATGCTGGCAGGGTGGCGCCCAGCTCGGGTGCATTGGCGGCAATCAGGTGGTAGGCCGCCACCCCCACGAACCAGGCCAGTAGCGCCTGCCAGTGCAAACCCTTGACCTGTACCGGCAGGCCACGGCGACGCACTACATAGTGGTCGACCAGCACTACGCCGAACAGCGGCGCAAACACCGAACCGATCAGCAACAGGAAGTTCTCGTACTGAGCCAATGGCGCCAGCAAGGCGATCAGGGTGCACAGCACGCCGATGGCCAGTGCCAGGTGCTCCACCTTCAACGGCAGCAGCACCCCGGTGGAGACCGCCGCCGAGTGGATGTCGGCGAATGCCTTTTCCGACTCGTCGAGCAGAATCAGCAGCAACGGAACCCCCATGCCGGCGCCAGCCAAGGCCAGCAACAACGCGTTGACTTCGCCACTGGCGGCGAAGGCCAGGGTGTAGGCCACGCCCAGGCTCATCAGCCAGGTATTGCCGATGAAGTAGCCCAGCACGGTACCGCCGAACACGTGCCTGCCATTGCGGGCGAAACGTGAATAGTCGGCGATCAGCGGCAGCCACGACAGCGGCATGGCAATGACGATGTCGAAGCCTACTGCCAGCGACATAGAGCCATCCCCGGCGCGCCCCGACAACTCAGCCAGGTCGGCCTTGGCGAACAAGTTCCAGGTCAGCCAGACGCAGGCGCCCAGCAATAACCAGATACCCCAGGCGCGCAACACCTTGCGCACGAATGCCAGTGGCCCGCTCACCGCCAGCAAGGTCGCCAGGGCACCAAAGCACAGGGTCCACAGCATCGGGCTGTTCCAGGCGCTGTGCTCACCGAACGCACGTGCGCCCAGCAGGCTAGCGGCATCGCGCATGACGATGATCTCGAACGCCCCCCAGCCCACCAGTTGCAGCAAATTGAGCACCGCCGGCAAGCGCGTGCCATGGCTGCCCAGGCTGAGCTTCAGGGTGCCCATGGCCGACAGGCCGGTGTCACTGCCGATGACCCCGGCGGCGCCCAGCAACAGCACGCCCACGCCGGTGCCCAGGGCAATGGCCAGTACGGCGCCAGCAAGGCCCAGGCCCGGCGCGAGCATGGCGCCGACTTGCAGCACCATCAGGCCGATGCCCAGGGAAAACCAGAGGGAGAACAGGTCACGCGCGCCGAAGATGCGCTGGTGGGTGGGGACCGGGTGGTCGGGGGAGAACGGGCTGGGTGATGTCATGGTTGGCGCTCGCCGGCAATGTTGTTGGTGTTCCTGGCGAGGACTTCGTCCTCGTATCGCGACGCAAGGCCGCTCCCACAAAAAACGCCCTGGCCTTGAGCCTGGTGCGGTTCCTGCGGGAGCCGGCCCCAGCGTTCTCAGACCTTGTGGTACAGCTGGCTGCCTTCCTGGCGGAACCGCTCGGCCTGCTCACGCATGCCTTGCTCGACCGTGACGTCCACGGCTTCGATCTTGGCGGCGTACTCCCGCACTTCCTGGGTGATCTTCATCGAGCAGAACTTCGGCCCGCACATTGAGCAGAAGTGCGCGACCTTGGCCGACTCCTTGGGCAGCGTCTCGTCGTGGTAGGCGCGGGCAGTGTCAGGGTCGAGGCCGAGGTTGAACTGGTCTTCCCAGCGGAACTCGAAGCGCGCCTTGGACAGGGCGTTGTCGCGGATTTGTGCGCCGGGGTGGCCTTTGGCAAGGTCGGCAGCATGCGCGGCGATCTTGTAGGTGATGATGCCGGTCTTGACGTCATCCTTGTTCGGCAGGCCCAGGTGCTCCTTGGGCGTCACGTAGCAGAGCATGGCGCAGCCGAACCAGCCGATCATTGCCGCACCAATGCCCGAGGTAATGTGGTCATAACCCGGGGCGATATCGGTGGTCAGCGGGCCGAGGGTGTAGAACGGCGCCTCGTCGCAGCATTCCAGCTGCTTGTCCATGTTCTCCTTGATCAGCTGCATCGGCACGTGGCCAGGGCCTTCGATCATGCACTGCACGTCATGCTTCCAGGCAATCTTGGTCAGCTCGCCAAGGGTTTCCAGCTCACCGAACTGCGCAGCGTCGTTGGCGTCGGCGATCGAGCCGGGGCGCAGGCCATCGCCCAGCGAGAAGCTGACGTCGTAGGCCTTCATGATTTCGCAGATTTCGTCGAAGTGGGTGTAGAGGAAGTTTTCCTTGTGATGGGCCAGGCACCACTTGGCCATGATCGAGCCGCCACGGCTGACGATGCCCGTGACCCGCTTGGCGGTCAGCGGCACGTAGCGCAGCAACACCCCGGCATGGATGGTGAAGTAATCCACACCCTGCTCGGCCTGCTCGATCAGGGTGTCGCGGAACAGCTCCCAGGTCAGGTCTTCGGCCACCCCGTTGACCTTTTCCAGGGCCTGGTAGATCGGCACGGTACCAATCGGCACCGGCGAGTTGCGGATGATCCACTCGCGGGTCTCATGGATGTGCTTGCCGGTGGACAGGTCCATGACCGTGTCCGACCCCCAGCGGATGCCCCAGGTCAGCTTGGCCACCTCTTCCTCGATGGACGAGCCCAGGGCGCTGTTACCAATATTGCCGTTGATCTTCACCAGGAAATTACGGCCGATGATCATCGGCTCCAGCTCCGGGTGGTTGATGTTGGCCGGGATGATCGCACGGCCACGGGCAATTTCCTGGCGCACGAACTCGGGGGTGATCTCTTTCGGAATGTTGGCACCAAAGCTATGCCCGGCATGTTGCGCGTCGAGCAGGCCAGCGGCGCGCGCCTCTTGCAGCTTCATGTTCTCGCGGATGGCCACGTATTCCATCTCGGCGGTAACGATGCCCTGGCGGGCATAGTGCATTTGCGAAACATTGGCGCCGGCCTTGGCCCGGCGCGGGTTGCGCACGTGGGCAAAACGCAGCTTGGCCAGCTCGGCGTCGTTCAGGCGCTGCTGGCCGAAGTCGGAGCTCAGCCCGGCCAGGCGCTCGGTGTCGCCACGCGCGTCGATCCAGGCCGACCGCACGTCGGCCAGGCCTTTGCGCACGTCGATGATCACACTGGGATCGGTGTAGGGGCCGGAGGTGTCGTAGACCAGTACCGGGGCATTGGACTCGCCACCGAAATCGGTCGGCGTGTCGGCCAGGCTGATTTCCCGCATGGGTACGCGGATATCCGGGCGCGAGCCCTGCACATAGACCTTGCGCGAACGCGGGAACGGCTGCACGGACTGCTGATCGACTTTTGCCGATTCGCTGAGGTTGAACGTTTTTTCTTGTTGGGTCATCACAGGCTCTCCAGACGGCTTCCTAGCAGTGGAATGTCGGGGTGAACCTGAATGGCGCGGACGCATCCATTAGTGGATGCAGTGCCGGATATGGGGGTGCCTTGAAGCTGCATGCAGCTGTGACAATCCCGGACCTGGCACAAGAGGCTCCCCGGGAAGGCGAGCAATCTTGTTCCCTACGCAGGCGCTAACCTGATCAGGTTCAACGGGATCCGCACCTCTGCGATCTCAGCCTTTGCTTCAAGGCACCCCGACAAGAACCTGCGCAGTCTAGACTGCTGTGGTCGGCAAAGCCAAGCGGGTTTCTGCGCAGATGATGAAAGGCGCGCCCGGCGATTGTTGCCGGGGGGCACATGGCACTAAACTGGCGCATCGCCAAATACTCAACGGTTCAGTAATTCAATTTCGTACAAGGATTGCCTTTATGCTGCGCAAACTCTCACTGGCAATAGCCGTGTCTTGTGCGTCCAACGGAGTGGCCTGGGCAGCGGACGCGCCCCAGACGGTCAAGACCGACCTGGTCAGCGTGTACCAGGAAGCGGTCGACAACAACGCCGACCTGGCAGCAGCACGCGCCGACTACGGAGCACGCCGTGAGGTGGTACCGCAGGCCCGCGCCGGCTTGCTGCCGAACCTGTCGGCCGGGGCCGAGATGATGAATACCCGCACCAAGCTGGACGAGCCGTCGATTACCTCCAACCGCAGCGGCAACGCCTGGAGTGCAACCCTGGCCCAGCCCATTTTCCGCGCCGACCGCTGGTTCCAGTTGCAGGCCGCCGAGGCGGTCAACGAACAAGCCGCCCTGGAGCTGTCGGCCACTGAGCAGAACCTCATCCTGCAAACAGCCCAAAGCTACTTTGCCGTGCTGCGCGCCCAGGACAACCTGGCCGCGACCAAGGCTGAGGAAGCCGCGTTCAAGCGCCAGCTCGACCAGTCCAACGAACGCTTCGATGTCGGCCTGTCGGACAAGACCGACGTGCTGCAGTCGCAGGCCGGCTACGACACTGCCCGGGCCAACCGGATCATCGCCGAACGCCAGGTACAGGATGCCTTCGAAGCGTTGGTAACGCTGACCAACCGAGAGTACAGCTCGATCCAGGGTGTGGTGCATAGCCTGCCAGTGCAGGTACCTACGCCGAACGATGCCAAGGCCTGGGTGGAAACGGCCGGGCGCCAGAACCTCAACCTGCTGGCGACCAACTATGCGGTGTCTGCCGCCGAAGAAACCCTGCGCCAACGCAAGGCCGGCCATGCGCCCACCCTGGATGCGGTGGCCAAATACCAGAAGGGTGACAACGACAGCCTCGGCTTCACCAACCCTGCTCCCCAACAGAACGTTCGCTACAGCGGCGACGTCGAGCAGACCAGTATCGGCCTGCAACTGAACATCCCGATCTACAGCGGCGGCCTGACCAGCTCGCAGGTACGCGAGGCTTACCAGCGCCTGAGCCAGAGCGAACAGCAGCGCGAGAGCCTGCGCCGCCAGGTGGTGGAGAACACCCGCAACCTGCACCGCGCGGTGAACACCGACGTGGAACAGGTCCAGGCACGCAAGCAGTCGATCATTTCCAACCAGAGCGCACTGGAAGCGACTGAAATCGGCTACCAGGTCGGCACCCGCAACATCGTCGATGTGCTCGATGCCCAGCGCCAGCTGTACACTTCGGTGCGCGACTACAACAACAGCCGCTACGACTACATCCTCGACAACCTGAGCCTCAAGCAGGCCGCAGGCACCCTGAGCCCGCAGGATTTACAGGACCTGGGGCGGTACCTGAAGGCCGACTACAACCCGGACAAGGACTTCTTGCCACCGGATCTGGCGGCTGCTGCAGCCAAGAACTTCGAGCGCCGCCCTTGAACTCAGGGAGCACGCGGTGTAGGAGCGGCCTTGTGTCGCGAAAGGGGGCGCAGCGCCCCCGGGATTTTCGCACGACCGCAAGATTGTCGGGGCCGCTGTGCGGCCCTTTCGCGACACAAGGCCGCTCCTACAGGTATCGCGCCGCTGCGAATATCAGCGCATTAGCGCAGCCAGCCCATCGAGCAAGCGCTGCAATGCACCTTGGTTGGCCTGCATCACCGCCCTGCCCGCCGCACCCATGCGCTGGGCATCCTGCGGTAACTCGACCAACCGCCGCACGGCCTCGGCCAGCCCGTCGGCATCGTCCACCTGCTGCAACGCCCCTGCCTCTACCAGCATTGCGCTGATTTCGAGGAAGTTGAACACGTGCGGCCCCATGATCACCGGCAAGGCCAGTGCTGCCGGCTCCAGCGGGTTATGCCCGCCGGTCGGCACCAGGCTGCCGCCCACGAAGGCGATATCGGCCAGCGCATACAGAAACAGCAATTCGCCCATGGTGTCGCCCAGCAATACCCGGGTTTGTGCGTCGACGGGCGCGCCAGTGGAGCGGCGAACGGTGCTGAACCGTTCGCTGCAAAGCGCATGCACCGCATTGAACCGCTCAGGGTGGCGCGGCACCAGGATCAGCAAGGCATCGCCATGCACGTGCAACAACTGCTGATGCGCCTGCAGCACCAGCGCATCCTCCCCCTCATGGGTGCTGGCAGCAATCCACACCGGGCGCTGCGTAGCGCCCCATTGCTCGCGCAACACCCGAGCCCGTGGCAACAGCTGCTCATCGACCTTCAGGTCGAACTTGATCGAGCCGGTCACCTGCACGCAGTGCGGGCGGGCGCCCAGCTCACGAAAGCGTTGCGCCTCGGTTTCGGTCTGCACGGCAATCAGGTTCATCTCCGCCAACATCGGCCGCGTCAGCCTGGCAAAGCGCCCATAGCCACGGGCCGAGCGCGCAGAGAGGCGGGCATTGGCCAGTGCCACCGGAATACCGCGCTTGGCGCACTGATGAATATGGTTGGGCCACAGCTCGGTTTCCATGATGATGCCCAGTTTCGGCTGCACATGGTCGAGGAAGCGCCCCGCCGCCCACGGCAGGTCGTAGGGCAGATAACAGTGCTGCACACGGGGTTCGTCGGCGAACATGGCGCGAATGCGCTCGGAACCGGTAGGGGTCATGCAGGTGAGCGTGATCGGCAGTTGCGGGTAGGCCTTGAGCAAGGCGCGCACCATAGGCGCCGCGGCAATGCTTTCGCCGACCGACACCGCGTGCACCCAGATACCGCCCTGGCGCATGGCCGGCAGCCTGAAGGCAAACCGCTCGCCGATACGCTGGCCATAGGCCGGCGCCTTGCGTGCGCGAAGGTACAGGCGCAGCGCGACCAGCGGCAGGCCCAGGTGAAAGAGCAAGGTATAGAGGGTTCTGTTCATGGCAGCGGAGTTTACCCGATCGCGCGCAAGTGCACTGCAAAGCGCTCGGCCAACCATTGCGCAGCAGGGCCCAGGGGTTCATCACGGCGCCAGGCCAGTTCCGCCACCAACGCCGGTGGGCGCCACTCACTGTCCAGCTCCACCATGTGCGTCTGGTATGTGGGGTACTGCACGACATGCCGTGGCAACCAGGCCCAGCCCAGGCCGCGCATCAACAGCTCCGCCAGGACGTAGAAGCTGTCGGCACGCCACACCTGCGGGCTGATGGCCTCGCCACCGGGGTAACCGCTTTGCTGCGGGGTGATCAGCAATTGACGATGGCGGGCCAGCTGTTGGCGAGTAACCCGGCCACGACCCGCCAGCGGGTGGTCGACCGCACAGACCGTGACCATTTCCACGCTGCCCAGGGCGCGCCGCTCCAGGGTTGCCGGGATGCTCTCGTGGTGAAAGAACAGCCCCAGGTCGGCGCGCCGCTCGACCAGTTTGCGCGCCACATCACCCTGGGCCCCGCTGGCCAGTTGCACCTCCAGCAGCGGAAAGCGGCTGGCCAATTCATCGAGGCTGTCAATCACCGGCTGGTAGGGCATGGCTTCGTCCTGCGCCACGCGCAGCAAGGCCTCCTGCCCGCGCATCAACGCCAGCGCACGGCCATCCAGGCGTTCGCACTGGCGCAGCAGTTCACGGGCATCTTCCAGCAGCGCGCTGCCGTTTTGCGTCAGTTTCGGCTGCCGGCCACTGCTGCGCTCGAACAGGGTGACGCCCAGGTCGGTTTCCAGCAAGGCGACCGCGCTGCTGATCGCCGACTGGGCCTTGCGCTGTTCACGGGCCACGGCAGAGAACGAGCGCAATTCTGCAACGCGCACAAAGGTTCGCAGTTGTTCGAGGTTCCACTGCTCGGCCATTGGCCTATCTCCAAAATTGATAGGTAATGACTTTACCGCATCCAGGTTGAGCCTAGAATGCCCGCCAGAACCGGAGGATCCCACCATGAATGCCTACACCTATCTCGCCATTGCCATCTGCGCCGAAGTCATCGCCACCGCTTCGATGAAAGCGGTAAAAGGCTTGAGCACGCCGTTGCCGCTGCTGCTGATGGTGGTGGGCTACGGCATTGCGTTCTGGATGCTCACCCTGGTGGTGCGCAGCATTCCGGTGGGTATTGCCTATGCCATCTGGTCGGGGCTGGGCATTGTGCTGATCAGCGTGGCGGCGCTGGTAATCTACGGGCAGAAACTGGATGTGCCGGCGATGCTGGGGATGGCGATGATTGTCGGCGGGGTGGTGGTGATTCAGCTGTTCTCCAAGACCACCGGGCATTGAGCTGTGCCCCGCGAGGCAAGCCAGCGCCCACGGGGTAGCACTGGCCGGGTTTGCCGGCGGTAGGGCCCGCTGGGGGATACCCTGTATACTTGCCAGCTGTCCCAGTCTTCGAGGTACCGCCATGCCATCTGCCATTTCCACTGACGTGCTGATCGTCGGCGCCGGGGTCGCAGGCCTCTGGCTCAACGCACGCCTGCGCCGCATGGGGTATTCGACAGTGCTGGTGGAGCGCGCCAGCCTTGGCGGTGAGCAGACTATCAAGTCCCAGGGCATTATCCATGGCGGCACCAAGTACGCCCTGCACGGTGCCCTGACCGGCGCGTCGGAAGCCATTGCCGACATGCCGCGCCGCTGGCGCGAAGCCTTGAGCGGCAGCGGCGAGCTGGATCTTGCCGGCACCCGCCTGCTGTCCGATGCCCACTACCTGTGGTCGCCAGGCACCCTGGCCGGCAACCTCACCAGCTTCTTTGCCAGCAAGGCCGTGCGCGGCCGGGTCGATCAGGTAAAGGGCGAGCAACTGCCACCCGCCCTGCAAGACCGCGCGTTCAAAGGCAAGGTCTACCGCCTGGCTGAACTGGTCATCGACGTGCCCAGCCTGCTGGCCAACCTGGCCGAACTGGCAGGTGACAGCCTGCTGGCTGGCGAGCACATCGAACCGCTGCGCGAAGGTGAAGAACTGGTCGGCCTGCGCGTGGACGGCCGTGACATCCGTGCGCAACGCATCGTACTCAGCGCCGGCGCCGGCACCGCCGACCTGCTGCATGCCGTGGGGCTGCAGCAGCCGGCCATGCAAACCCGCCCGTTGCACATGGTGCTGGCCAAAGGCGCCAACCTCAAACCGCTGTACGCACATTGCCTGGGCAGTGGGCCAAAGCCCAGGGTCACCATCACCACCCACCCCGCGGCCGATGGCCAGTGGGTCTGGTACCTGGGTGGCGACCTGGCCGAAGCCGATGGCGTCGCCCGCGAGCCCGCGGCACAAATAGCCGCCGCCCAGAAGGAAATCGCCAGCCTGCTGCCTTGGGTCGACCAAAGCCAACTGCACTGGGCCACACTGCGGGTCGACCGCGCAGAACCGGCACAGTCCGGCCTGGTACGCCCGGACAACGCCTTCCTCGCCGAGCAACACCGCCTGCTGGTGGGCTGGCCGACCAAACTGGCGCTGGCACCGGACTTCAGCGACCGCGTCATCAGCCACCTGCAACGCGACGGGATCCGCCCACAGGCGCATGCCGAGCTAGGCGACCTGCCTCGGCCGGTGCTGGGTGTGCCGGCCTGGGAGCGCCTGCTGCCATGAGCCTGCCCACCCTGCACGGTTTGCACCGCCCGCTGGGCAGCACCGGCTTTCAGGTTTCGCCACTCGGCCTGGGTACGGTCAAGCTGGGCCGCGATCAGGGCGTGAAATACCCCAATGGGTTCACCATCCCCAGCGACGACGAAGCCCGCATGCTGCTGGCCCAGGCCCGTGAACTGGGCATCAACCTCATCGATACCGCCCCCGCCTATGGCCGCAGCGAGGAACGCCTGGGCCCGCTGCTGCGCGGCCAGCGCGACGCGTGGGTGATCGTGAGCAAGGTCGGGGAAGAATTCGACGACGGCCAGTCACATTTCGATTTCACCGCCGCCCACACCCGCCGCTCGGTGGAGCGCAGCCTGCGCCGCCTGGAAACCGACCGCATCGACCTGGTGCTGGTGCATTCCGACGGCAACGACCTGGCCATTCTTGAACAGCAAGAGGTGTACCAGACGCTGGCCGCGCTCAAACAAGAGGGCAAGATCCTTGGCTACGGCCTGTCCGGCAAAACCGTCGCCGGCGGCCTGAAAGCCCTGGAGCAAGGCGATTGCGCCATGGTCACCTACAACCTCAGCGAGCAGGCAGAACGGCCGGTGCTGGACTACGCTGCCGAGCACGGCAAGGCCATCCTGGTGAAAAAGGCGCTGGCCAGCGGGCACCTTTGCCTGGCGCCGGGTGTCGACCCTGTGAAGGCCAGTTTCGAACTGCTGTTCGCCCACCCGGGCGTCAGCAGTGCTATCGTCGGCACCATCAACCCGTTGCACCTGGCCCATAACGTGGCCACCGTTGCCCGTATTCTGGGCCAGCACTGAGTTACCCACGGCCCCTGGGCCTGGAAACTGACCCGACGCAAGGAGGAGCCTCGTGGCGCGAACGCTGATCCGCAAGAACCCGAGCAACTTCAAGACACTGCCATTGCACGTCGAGGCGAGCGCCGAAGGGCTGATTTACCAGAGCATCGGCATGCCGCTGAATTTCGCCCAGACCCAACAGCGGCGCAAAGCCATCGAACTGCCCGACCCGCAGCGCTTCGTGGCCGAACTAGCAAACCTGGGCGTATCGGTGCGCCTGACGCTGCATTGGCAGAACCGCGATTACTGGGTGCTGGTGCGCCAGCGCCGGCAAGACCGGGGCGATGTGGTACTGAAACTGATTTCCGGCTACGTGCCGGCGCAGGAGCTGAACCTGCCCCTGCATACTGCCGTGCAGGAAGTAGCCGAAGAATGCCTGCTGGAAACGCCGGAAGGCTGGCTGGGCGGGCGCTTCAACGACACCTGGCTACCCGTCCCCTACGCTGCCGCCCTGCACTACCGCGAAACCCCGCACTTCGTGCTGGCCCCGCAATCCGGTGCCGCCCGGCCCGTACACTGTGGCCAGCTGCCCCTGCTGGAGCGGCCGCGGGCCTATGTGCACTTGCCCACTGCGTCGTTGCAACTGATCTATGACATGCGTTTGCAGGTGCCGCGGGACGCCAAGAAACTCAGCTTGTTCCACGTTGACGAGCGTTTGGAAGGCGACCAACTGGTGGCGAGGCTCAACCGCAAGCGCCCTGACCTGTACCTGATGCCGTTGCAGGACGGCCAACCGCTGGCAGAGCTGTACACGTTGAAGAAGGACGAATTGGTGCCAGCGAGTACGCGCGGCCTTTACCTGGCCGAAAGCTTTGCCAAGCAGGAAGGTTGGGTAGTGGCGGACGAGCGGGTGCGCTGGAGGGATTGGGTCAAGCAGCAAGGCCTGGTGGAAAGCAAGCCGGCGCGGGCCTCACGCCTGCAACGTTTCGGCGACAAGGCGCGGGCGTTGCTGCAGCGGGCGCGCACCTCACTTCACAAATAAGATTCTGAAGCCTGCGTGGCCCCTGTAGGTGCGGCCTTGTGTCGCGAAAGGGCTGCGCAGCAGCCCCAGCTATTTGTGCGTTTGCAGTGGAATCCTGGGGCTGCTACGCAGCCCTTTCGCGACACAAGGCCGCTCCTACACAGGCCAGTGAACGATCAGTGCTTGCGGATCTTCTCGACAATAGCCGTGGTCGAGCTGTTCTCGACCAGCCCCAGCACCTTCACGGTGCCGCCGTAGGCCTTGACGATGTCGGCGCCGACCACCTGGTCGATGCCGTAGTCTCCCCCCTTGACCAGCACATCCGGCTTGACCTGGCTCAGCAGGTTCTCCGGGGTACCCTCGGAGAAGCTGATCACCCAGTCCACCGCACCCAGCCCGGCCAGCACGGCCATGCGCCGGTCGACGCTGTTTATCGGCCGGCCCGGCCCTTTCAGGCGGCTGACCGAAGCATCGTCGTTGACGGCCACGATCAGGCGATCGCCTTGGGCCCGCGCCTGCTCCAGGTAGGTTACGTGCCCGGCATGCAGGATATCGAAGCAACCGTTGGTGAAAACGATTTTCTCCTTGTGCGCCCGCGCGTCATCGATGGCCAGCAGCAGCTGTTCCAGGCCCAGCACACCGCGCTCGGAGCCTTCCTCACGCTGGATCGCACGGCGCAGTTCAGGGGCGCTGATGGCGGCGGTACCCAACTTGCCGACCACGATACCTGCCGCCAGGTTGGCCAGGGCCACTGCGTGGGGCAAGTCCTCACCGGCGGCAATCGCGGCGGCCAGGGTGGAGATGACGGTATCGCCAGCCCCGGTAACGTCGAACACTTCGCGCGCCCGCGCCGGCAAATGCAGCGCTGGCTGGCCAACGCGCAGCAGGGTCATGCCGTGCTCGCCACGGGTGACCAGCAAGGCGCCCAGATCCAGGTCCTGAAGCAGCTGCAAACCCTTGGCGACCAGGTCGCCCTCATCGACGCATCGACCTACGATGGTCTCGAACTCGCTGAGGTTGGGGGTGATCAGGCTGGCGCCACGGTAGATGGAAAAATCCTTGCCCTTGGGGTCGGCCAGCACCGGAATGCCCTTGCCCCGGGCCGCCTGGATCAGGGCCTGGTGGTTTTTCAGCGCACCCTTGCCGTAGTCGGACAAGACCAGCACCTTGACCCCCTCGAGCAGGTTGTCGACCTCGCTGGCCAGCGACAGCGGGTCGGTGGCGAAGGGCTCTTCGAAATCGATACGCAGCAGTTGCTGGTGTCGGCTCATGACCCGGAGCTTGACGATGGTCGGCTGGTGGGCAATGCGCTGGAACACCGAGCGCACACCGGCAGCCTGCAGGCTGTTGGCCAGGCTGTCGGCGGCCTCGTCCTGGCCGGTGACGCCGATCAGCGACGCGGGTGCGCCCAGCGCGGCAATGTTCAAGGCAACGTTGGCCGCACCGCCGGGGCGATCCTCGATCTGATCGACCTTGACCACCGGCACTGGCGCCTCGGGCGAAATACGCGAAGTACCGCCATGCCAGTAGCGGTCGAGCATGACATCGCCGACCACCAGTACCGGGGCTTGATCGAAACGCGGCATGGACAACTTCATGGGCAACCCATATGGAAATAATGAACAGGGGCAGGATATTAGCACAGGGTCGTCAATGGCTTTACGGCCAGATAGCCCATGGAAAATTCCCGTGACAATCGGGGCCATGACGGCCCCGATCAAGGAGGGTTCAGGTGATGTCGGCCTTGGCCGGCTCATCCAGGCCCATGGCATGCAGGCGGGCATAATGGCCATTTGCCGCAAGCAACTCGGCATGGGTACCGCGCTCCACCAACCGGCCCTGATCCATCACCAGGATCTGGTCGGCCTTCTCGATGGTGGACAGGCGATGGGCGATGACCAGCGTGGTCCGCCCCTGCATCACGTGGTCCAGCGCCGCCTGGATATGCCGCTCGGACTCGGTGTCCAGGGCAGAGGTGGCCTCGTCGAGAATCAGCAGTGGGGCGTTTTTCAGCAGTGCACGGGCAATTGCCAGGCGCTGGCGCTGACCGCCGGACAGCAGCACGCCGTTTTCACCCACTTCAGTATCGAAGCCCTTCGGCAGACGGTCGACGAACTCCTTGGCGTAGGCATCGGCCGCAGCGGCTTCGATGTCTGCGCGCGGGGCGCCGGCCAGGTCGCCGTAGGCGATGTTGTTGGCCACGGTGTCGTTGAACAGGGTGACATGCTGGGTCACTTGCGACACATGGCGGCGCAGGTTGCGCAGGCGGTAGTTCTCGATCTCCACGCCATCGAGCAGAATCTGCCCTTTGCTGTGGTGATAGAAGCGCGGGATCAGCGCAGCCAGCGTCGACTTGCCACTGCCCGAGCGGCCAACCAGGGCGATCATTTGCCCGGGCTCGGCAGTGAAGCTGATGTCGCTCAGCACCTCGCGGTCGGTACCGGGGTAGGTAAAGCTGAGGTTGCGCACTTCCAGGTGCCCTTCCACGCGCTCCTTCTCGACCGTGCCGGTGTCCAGCTCAGGGGCTTCGTCCAGTTGCTCGAAGATGCTTTCGGCACCTGCAAGGCCCTTCTGGATGGTCGAGCTGACTTCCGACAACTGGCGAATCGGCTTGGGCAACAGGCCGGCAGCAGTGATGTAGGCGACCAGGTCGCCGGCGGTGGACTCGCCCCGCAGGAACAGCACCAGGAACATCAACGCGGCCATGGCGGTGTAGATAACCAGCTGCAACACCGGCGTGTACAGCGAACCGGTCTTGGTCATGCGCAGCTGCTTGTCGGTGTTGCTCAGGCTGGCCTTGCCGAAACGCTGTTCCTCATAGGCCTCGCCACCGAAGCTGCGGACCACGCGATAGCCCTGGATGGTTTCAGAGGCAACGTGGGTGACGTCGCCCATGGCGACCTGGATCTTCTTGCTCTGCTTGCGGAATTTCTTGCTGGCGACGCTGACCATTACCGCGATGACCGGCAGGATGGCGACCATCACCAGGGTCAGGTGCCAGTTCATCCACAGCAGGTAGGCGAACAGGAACACCACGGTCAGGCCTTCGCGGATCACTACCTTGATGGCATCGGTGGCAGCGCCGGTAACCATGGTCACGTTGAAGGTGATGCGTGAAATCAAGTGCCCGGAGTTGTGGTTGTCGAAGTAGCGGTTAGGCAACACCAGCAGTTTGTTGAACAACTCCACCCGCAAGTCGTGCACCAGGCACAGGGAGACCTTGGCCAGGAAGTAGTTACCAAGGAACGAGCCCAGGCCTTGCCAGGCGGCGATCAGGATGATCAGCAGCGGCACGGCCTGAAGCAATTGCAGGTCGCGCAGGTACGGCACGTTGGGGAACAACACCGCTTCGGGGTTGCTCAGCCCATCGACGAAATATTTGAGGATGCCGGCCAGCATCGGCTGGGTCGAGGCGAAGATCACGAAACCGATGATGCTCAGCAGGAAAATACCGACGTAGGGTTTCACATAGCCCAGCAGCCGGAAGTAGATCTTCAGGCTGGATGTGTGCTCCGCCGGTCGCGGTGTTTCGGCCATTATCAAGCTCGCTGTTCAGGTTGAACCGGAAATTTTACCACAGGCGTCATTTTCGGCACGCCCCCATGGCAGCATCATCGCAAGGCCGAGCTACAGGGCTGTGTGGGCGAACCTGTTTCCTACCCGATGAATCGAAGACACCATGCATGGTGCTACCGCATTATTTTCGGCATTATTGCCGGTCATTTTGCTCGCCAGACGACAAGGCCCTATTCATGCAATGCTCGCGGCTCAACCAGGTCGACTTCGACCAGCTGACACACGGCGCCCAGGTGCTTGAGGCAGACAGCCATGGCGCCAAAGTCTACCTGCTCGCAGATGGTAATTTCCTCAAGGTTTTTCGTAGAAAACGTCTGATTTCATCTGCACTGCTGCGCCCCTACTCGCAGCGCTTCGTCGACAACGCTGCGCGCCTGGCACAACTGGGCATTCCCACCCTCGAGGTGATCAGCCAACACAAGCTCGACATGCCAGGCCGCACCGCGGTGCTGTATCGCCCTCTGCCGGGGCGCACCTTGCTGCAAATGTCTCGGGATGAAGGTTTCAGCTGGGATATCTACCTGCCGCGCCTGATCGAACTGATCCGCCAGTTGCACCGCAGCGGTGTGTATTTCCGCTCGCTGCACCTGGGCAACGTGGTGGTAACCCCTGACCAGCGCCTGGGCCTGATCGACGTAGCCGACATGCGCTTCCTGCGGCCGCCGCTGTCAGCGCGCATGATCCGGCGCAACGTGCAGCACATGGTGCGTTACATAGAGCGGGAAAACCTCGGCGAGCGCTTCCCCCTCGCTGCATTCGAGGGCGCCCTGCTCGCGCGTTGAGGTCAGCCGAGACATCGCTCGGCCAGCATCAATCGACGTTGTCGGGGGGGGGCTTGCTGCGGGCAATCGCGGGCATGAGTGCGTTGTTACTGTACAAAAACGGTAATACCTGCGCCGATCAAGGCCCCGGCCACCAGCGTCAATGCCAGCTTCATCCGGTCACGCTGACGGCGCTTGGCCTTGCGCTCCACTTCAATGGGCAGGGTCACGTGATTGCCAAACCCAGTGTGCAATACTGCATCACCTTCCAAGGTGACCGCTGTCAGATTTAACTCGGCATAACGCCGGGAAAGCGCCTTTTCTCCAGCATAGGCGGCAAATGGCGCACAGCGCTGGTAATCGCTCAACCGCCGCAGGCCGGGGTTCAACGAAAACGCCTGCCATTCGGCCTTGTCCGACAACAGGGGGTAGCACGGCACGCCGGCGATCACCTGACGATCCCCGAGGTGAATGTACGGGCTGTGCACGGCCAGGTCGTGGGCATGGCTGCGCAGCCACACCTGCAGCAGGTTGGGGCTGGCAGCCAGAATGGCCTGCGAGTCCTCGACGAAGCCTTGGCGATAGAAGTGCCAATCGTCCTCGCAGTGGAAGATGTAAGGCGTCTTGACGTGGCTGTAGGCCAGGTCGATAGACGCTAGTTGGCCTAGCTTGGGCCGGTTGACGAACACCTTGCAGTGCGGTTTCCAGTGCTCTGGCACAGCGTCATGCACGGCATCGTCACCTGAATCTTCGGTGATGAATACCTCGCGTATGGGCGCCGTGTTGTAGCGATCGAAACTCTCAAGGGTGTCTTTGAGCAGGTCGAACCGCCCACAACTGGTCACGACAAGCGTGACATCACTCTCATTTGAAAAGCGCACCGGACTCCCCCCGCGTTGCGACTGTCGGCTTTCAACGCCCGTTCCTGGGCGCCAAAGCTCTTATGTTAGAAGCCCAGCTTCAGGCGCAGCCGCTGCCATGCTGATAATGGCGGGCGGGGCCTGAGCGCTGGGCGCATGTGCTCGACGATGCTACGGCCTACAGCGCCGAAGCTGAAACGGGAAACCGCCAGATGGCGGCCGTTTTCGGCAATCTGCCGCGCCAGCTCAGGCTCGGCACGCAAGCGTCGCAGCTTGGCCTGAAGGGTCGGGATGGTGTCATACAACACCACGTTGTGCATGTCCTGTAGACCCAACGCACGGTTTTCCTGCTCGCCCTGGTCATAGGCCAGCAGTACACAGCCGCAGGCCATGGCCTCGAAGTTCTTGATCATGTATTCGCCCATGCCGACATCGGCGCTGACGAAAAACCGGATTCGGTTGAGCGTGTTGCAATAGTCTTCGCCCGACTTGGTGCGGGTTACCAGCAGGTCCTCGACCTGCCCCAACTCGTCCAGCAGCGCCTTGCGGCCGCTGTACGCCACGCTGTTGACACTGCCGACGAAGGCCAGTTCGATATCGCGCTCGCGCCCTTGGTCAGCCAGCAACTGCTCGTCATAACCCTTGGGCACGAATACCGCATCGAAGCCTTCCTGGCGCAGGCGCTCGCTGACCATGTAGCCAGAGCTGATCACACGCGCCCAGGGCAGTTGCCGGTAGTGGGCGCTGAACTTGCCGGTGTACTTGCACGGGATGTAGTTCTGGTAGGCGTCGTGCTCGAGTATGACCAGGTTCGGCACGGTACGAATGAACGCGACCTGGCGGATTTCCTGCTTGAAGCGCAGAAAGAAAACAATGCGGTCATAGCGCTCGACCTGCACGTGGCGCTTGAAGTAGCGGCGCAGGTTGCGTTGGTCTTCGCTGGTCAACCAGCGCAGGTCGCATTCGCAGTTGGCCGCGACGCCGTCGTACAGGCGATCCAGGATCGCGCGCTGTTCCTTCTGTACCAGAAATAGGACTTTCATCATGTTCCTTGGGCGCTCTGCGCCAACGCGGTCAGTTTTACAGCTCACGCCGCCAGAACAGCTCATGCCGGCGCACCGCCTTGCGGAAGAACTCGTTCTCCCCATAAGGCGACGGGCGGCGACCGGCCAGCCACCGTTGCAGCAAGCGGCGCAGGCGACGCTTGAAGGGGGCTGGCGGTTGCAGGTCGTGCATCATGCCCAGCGCCATCGCCTTGTCACGCTGGCTGGCAAGGTCCAGTACCAGGCTGCAGGGGGCCCAGGCCTGATCCGCGCTCAACTGCGGCGGCAACGCCACGCCGTCACCGCTATCGCCCATTGGCCAGCGATCGTTGTCATGCAGGTGGTTGGCGTAGCACAGCAGGGTCTGTGGCTTCCAGGCCAGCCCCTGCAAGGCTTCGAGCACCGCGGCCCGGGCGCAGACGTGATCGGGGTGCGGGTCCAGCTGGGGGTGCGGCAGCACCAGCACTTCGGGCCTGGCCAACTCGAGCACAGCCCGCAAGTCGGCCAACAGGTTGTGCCAGGTAGGGGCACCGTCCTGGTCGGCGGGCAGCGGGAACGGGTTGAACTGGCGGAACGGGCGGATATCGGCCATGTCGGCTTCACGAGACACCGCAGGCCGATCGGGCGCCGCCTGCATGGCAGGCAATTGCAGGCAGAAGTAGCCCAACTGCACACAACGAGACTCCGCCACCCCGGCCCAGCGCGGCACGGTAATGCTGTCCCAGGCGCGCAGGCGACCTTTCAGGCGAGCGGCTTCGGCCTTGCCCAGGCCCATCTGCCGATAATGCTCGGCCTCGATTTCACCGGCGGTCAGCGTGACCACCCAGGCTTCCTGCGCTTGGCTGTACAGCCCGTAGGCGGCCAACTCGGCGTCATCGGCATGGGGGGCAATCACCATTACCCGCCGCCGTTGCAGTTCGACCGCCGGGGTTATCCACAAGCGCGGCTGGCCCAGCAGCCGGCAATGCCGGCCACGCAAGCGCAGTGTGCCGGCCTGCAGGGGCGCGGCCAGGCCGGTGAGGTTGAGATAACGCAAGCCGGCGACACCGCGCTCGAAGGTTTGCTGGTCAGCCTGCTCGCCCGCCAGCAGTTCGACCCGCGGATCGAGAAAACGCCCCAGCCAACTGCTTTTTATGTGCAGTTCGAGCACCAGGGTTTCCCCGCCCTGCAGCACGCAGTCGGCCTTGAGCAGACCGGCCTGCAAGCGCGCGGCCACGGGCCGGGTGTGCTCCCCGAAGTCGTAGGCGTAATCTTCGCCCGGGGTGTAGAACAGATGGTCGGCAAACCACGCCTCATGCGCAGCCCACAGCAGCGGCAACAGCAAAAGCGGCAGCCACCACCAGGTGGCCAGGCCCAAGGCGACCAGCCCGGCCAGCCCAGCCAGCAGCGCCAGGCGTTTGTTGCGCCGGTGGCGCTTGAGCAACTGCTGCTTGCGACTCATGCCTGGTACACCGGCACGGGGTTGCACCAACGCTCCTTGTACTCGCGGTCGGCACGACCGAACGAGAACCGCAGCGGCTTGTTGCGCGCTCGGGCATCGTCCCAGGCCGCCTGGGTGTTGAGGAAGCTCAACACGCTACCTGGGCTGAAGGCCTTGGTTTCGGGGTCGACACCGCCGTTGATGTACTCCACGCTGACCCACTGCGGTGCCTCGACGCGGTACACCAGCTGGATCGCTATCGGCTTGCCGTCCAGCAGCAGTACCGAGCCGATCAGCAGCTCACGCAGCCGCTCCAGCACATCGGCCATGCGCTCGGCACCGGTGGCCGGGAAGCCCCAGCGGCGCTGGAACAGGTCGCAGTACATGCTGGCGATTTCCTGTGCGCTGAACGCGCTGATCGGGCGCACCACCCCGCCCGCCTCTTCCAGCAGGCGCAGCTCGCGGCGCTGGTTGTAGCGGAATTTCTTCGACAGGTCTTCGTGCGCGCGGGCCATGGCCAGCTGTTCCTTCTGCACCTTGAGCCCGCTGAAGCGGCCCTGGTTCAGTTCGGACAGGTAGCGCACGCTGTGACGCAGCGGTGCGCCGGCATCGGGTGCGGCCGGCAGGATGATTTCGGCGTTGCCGAGGTCGAACAGGGCTTTCTTGCCGGCGCGTTTGAGCACGTCCTTGGACAGCGCCAGGTGGCGCCCCCAGGTCGCAATGGCGGCTTTCAGCTCGCCATTCTGGTGCCAGCCAAGGTAGCGCACGGGTATCTGCGCCAGGTCAGCCAGTTGCTCGACCACCAGCGGGTGAGTCGCAACACTGCCGCCAAAGCGGGCCCACGCCTGGGCATAGGCGTGGGCGTCGATCACTTGCCAGCCGCGTTCGCGCCAAGCCTGAATACGATTGAGCATCACCCCTGCCCCACCAGCGCACGCACCTGCGGCAGTTGCCAGAAAGCCTCGCGCACGGCCTGGTCGGAAAAGCGCTCACGCAGGCGTTGCAGCATGTGTTCGGCACAGGCCTGGCGCTGCTGCCCGTCGAGCACGGCCATATGTTCCAGGCCCTGGGCCAACTGCCCGGGGTCGCCCAGCGGGAACAGCACGCCAACGCCCTCGACCACCTCGCGGGCACCGCCACAGGCGGTGGCCAACACGGGCACCCCGGCTACCATGGCCTCGAGCAGGACCATACCGAACGGCTCATGGTCGGAGCTCAGGGCGAACACGTCGAAAGCCCGGAAGTAACGGCGCGCGTCCGGCACCTGGCCAAGGAAGTCGACCTGCCCGGCAATACCCAGTTCGCCAGCCAGGGCCTTGAGCTTGCCTTCCAGCCGCCCCTTGCCAAGGATCGCCAGCCGGGCGCCGGCCGGCAGCCCAGGCAGTGCCTGGGCAAAACCGCGCAACAGCGTGGCCTGGTCCTTGTCCGGGTGCAGCCGGCCGACATTGCCGACGATCCATGCCTGCGCATCCAGGCCCAGCGCCTGCCGCGCCTCGGCGCGCGGCACCTGGGCCGCCTGCAGGGCCTCGATGTCGATACGGTTGTACAGCGTCTGGATGCGTTCGGCCGGCCACTGCGGCAAGCAACGACGCATGTCGTCGCGTACGGCATCCGACACCCCGAGCAGGCTCAGGCGTTTGCCGAACAGGTTGGCGAAAATGCGCCGCCCCTTGCGCTGATAGTCACCAAAGGCATGGTGCACGCCGATCACCGGCAGGCCAGTAGCCAGCAACGCCACATAGATCGGCTTGAAGCGGTGGGCGATGCAGAACGCAAAATTGCGCTCGGCCGCAATCCGCCGCAGGGCGCGGATCGCGCCGAGCTTGAGACCACGCACGGCCTTGGAGCTGAAGCCCAGGAACAACACCTCGTCCGAGGCGCAACCCGCCGCTACTTGCGGGTCGGCGGCACCCGTGAGGAACACCGTGGTCACCCGGTAGCCACGGCCTTGGAACAGGCTGGCGTACTGACGGGCACAGTCCAGAAACGGCCCGTCATAGCCATGGCAGAACTGCAGGATGCGCGGTTCAGAGCGGCTGGTCATAGGCGGCAGCGCCGTCCTTCACAACTAGGATGTCTTCCATGATCAGGTATTGCAGGTCCGAGCCGAAGAACATGTTCAGGGCGTCGGTCGGCGAGCAGATCATCGGCTCGCCACGGCGGTTCAGCGAGGTGTTCAGCGACACGCCGTTGCCGGTCAGGTCTTCGAGCGCCTTCATCATGTCGTAGTAGCGCGGGTTGTACTCGCGCTTGAGCACCTGGGCACGCGAGGTACCGTCCTCGTGGACCACCTCCGGCACACGGGTTTTCCACTCTTCAGCCACTTCGAAGGTGAAGGTCATGAACGGCGCCGGGTGATCGACCTTGATCATCTGCGGGGCGACAGTGTCGAGCATCGACGGGCAGAAAGGTCTCCAGCGCTCGCGGAACTTGATCTGCTCGTTGATACGGTTGGCGACGCCCGGCACACTCGGGCAACCGATGATCGAACGCCCGCCCAAGGCGCGCGGGCCAAACTCCATGCGGCCCTGGAACCAGGCCACCGGGTTGCCATCGACCATGATCTTGGCGATACGCTGCGGCATGTCGTCGAGCTTGCGCCACGCCGGTGCATTCGGGTGCCGAGCGCAGGCAGCGATCACGTCCTCGTTGGAATAGGACGGGCCGAGGTAGACGTGCTCCATCTTCTCGACCGGTACGCCACGGGCGTGGGACACGTAGGCCGCAGCGCCAACCGCAGTACCGGCGTCGCCGGAAGCCGGCTGCACGAACAGCTCTTTGACATCCGGGCGGGCGATGATCTTCTGGTTGAGCTTGACGTTCAGCGCGCAGCCGCCGGCAAACGCCAGCTTGCCGGTTTCGCGCAGGGTGTCGCCCAGGTAGTGGTCGATCATCTGCAGGGCGATCTTCTCGAACAACGCCTGCATGCTGGCCGCGTAATGGATGTACGGCTCGTCGGCGATATCGCCTTCGCGCTTGGGCCCCAGCCACTCGATCAGCTTGGGCGAGAAGTAGAAGCCCTTGCCCTTTTCTTTATGGCGGCGCAGGCCGATGACGTTGGCGTATTCGGTGTTGATCACCAGTTCACCGTTCTCGAAGCTGGCCAGGCGCGAGAAGTCGTATTTGCTGGCATCGCCATACGGCGCCATGCCCATGACCTTGAACTCGCCATCGAGCATCTCGAAACCAAGGAACTCGGTAATGGCACCGTACAGGCCACCCAACGAGTCTGGGTCGAAGAATTCCTTGATCTTGTGGATCTTGCCGTTTTCGCCGTAGCCAAAGAAGGTGGTGGCGTACTCGCCTTTACCGTCGATGCCGAGGATGGCCGTTTTTTCCTTGAAGCCCGAACAGTGATAGGCGCTGGAAGCATGGGCCAGGTGGTGCTCGACCGGCTCGATCTTGATCTTTTTCGGGTCGAAGCCCAGTTGCTCCAGGCACCAGACGATCTTCTTGCGGTAGCGCTTGTAGCGGCGGTTGCCCATCAGGATGGCATCGAGGGCGCGATCCGGGGCGTACCAGTAGCGCTTGGCATAGTGCCAGCGCGCTTTGCCGAACAGGCTGATGGGCGCGAACGGGATGGCAACCACGTCGACGTCGGATGGCTTGATGCCTGCCTGCTCCAGGCAGAACTTCGCCGACTCGTAGGGCATGCGGTTCTTCGCATGCTTGTCACGCACGAAGCGCTCTTCTTCGGCGGCGGCAATCAGCTTGCCATCAATGTACAGGGCCGCGGAAGGGTCATGGCTAAGGGCGCCGGACAGGCCAAGAATCGTCAATGCCAAGGGATTAGCCTCTTCATTCGGTAGAGATGCGCCAGCGGCCGCTTGGGCGGGTGGCGACTAAAAGGCGGGATTATAACGCAAAGATCACGAACTGCGCGGTCGTTGTAGGAGCGGCCTTGTGTCGCGAAAGGGGCGCGAAGCGGCCCCAGTTTCTCAGCTTCGCGGCAGAAATTGCCGGGGCCGCTTTGCGGCCCTATCGCGACACAAGGCCGCTCCTACAAGGGATCGAGGTGCAGCCTACTCGGCGATCAGCCAGTCCATGCGGTAGCTACCGGCAGTCTGCGCCAGCTCCTTGGCCAGCCACGGCAGCAACTCCTTGAGCTCGTCTTCCAGCCCCCACGGCGGGTTGGCGATGGCCAGGCCAGAACCATTGAGCCCCTGAGGGCTGTCCTGATGGTGCACATACAGCTCCACCCGCAGCAGCTTAGGTGCGCCGGTGCTGGTCAGGTCCTGGTAATAGCGTGTCAACGAACGCTGGTCCTTGATCGGGTACCAGATGGCTGCAACCGTCTGGCGCATGCGCCCAATGGCCTCTTTCATGGCCGTGGTGCAACGCTTGAGCTCATCGGCCTGCTCGAACGGCGGGTCGATCAGCATGATCGCGCGCTTTTCCTGCACGGGCAGCAAGGCCCGGGGCACGTGCCAGCCTTCACCCAGGTGCACGGTAACGCGCGGGTCTTTCTTCATGTTCTCCTTGAGCAGCGGCCCGTCTTCCGGGTGCTTCTCATTGAGCAGGGCACGGTCCTGCTGGCGCATCAAACGCCGGGCCAGCTCAGGCGAACCAGGGTAGTAGCGCAGCTCGCCGTCGGCGTTCAAACGCTTGATGACGCGCAGGTAGTCAGCGGCCATGGCCGGCAGGTCATCGCGGTTCCACAGGCGGGCCACACCTTGCTGATACTCGCCGGTGCGGCTTGCCTGGTCGCCCTGCAGGTCGTACAGGCCAAGCCCTGCGTGGGTATCGATGTAGGCGAACGGCTGCTCCTTGCGCGACATCAGGGCGATGAGGCGGGTCAGCACGATGTGTTTGAGGACGTCGGCGTGGTTGCCGGCGTGGAAGGCGTGACGATAGTTCATGGCAACTCCTGCGAAGGCGGCAAGTTTACCTCGCCTTGCAGGCGGCGTCAGGCCTGGCTGTCGGTCGGCGGCGGCTTCTTTGCGGGCTTGCCCGCTCCCACACGGATCGCACTGGTTTCAGGTTCCGTGCAAACCCTGTGGAAGCAGGCGCCGCCGGCTCAGCGGGTATTACTTGTCAGCGTGGTACGCCGCATCAGCCGTCTCGAAGCGCTGCACCATCGCCTGCGAAGGGCTGCCCAGTTTGCTCACCACGAAGATGGCAATGCTCGCCAGCAGGAAGCCCGGGATGATTTCGTACAGGCCCCAGACATCGATCTGCTTCCACAGGATCACGGTCAGTGCACCGACCACGATACCGGCCAGCGCGCCGTTACGGGTCATGCCTTTCCACAGGACCGAAATCAGCACCACCGGGCCGAAGGCTGCACCGAAGCCGGCCCAGGCATAGGCCACCAGGCCCAGCACACGGTTTTCCGGGTTGGCCGCCATGGCGATGGCGATCAGGGCCACCGCCAGAACCATCAGGCGGCCGACCCACACCAGCTCACGCTGCGACGCATGCTTGCGCAGGAAGACTTTGTAGAAGTCTTCGGTCAGGGCACTGGAGCAGACCAGCAACTGGCAGCTCAGGGTGCTCATCACCGCCGCCAGAATGGCCGACAGCAATACGCCGGCAATCCAGGGGTTGAACAGAATCTTCGCCAGCTCGATGAACACGCGCTCGTGGTTTTCGGTAACCGGGCCAGCCAGATCAGGGTTGGCCGAGAAATAGGCGATGCCGAAGAAGCCCACGGCGCAGGTACCGGCCAGGCACAGGATCATCCAGGCCATGGAGATGCGGCGGGCGTTGGCAATCGACTTCACAGAGTCGGCCGCCATGAAGCGCGCCAGGATGTGTGGTTGGCCGAAATAGCCCAGGCCCCAACCCATCAGCGAGATGATGCCGATGAAGGTTGCGCCTTTGAACATGTCGAAGTTGGCCGGATTGACCGCCTCGATGGCCGCAAAGGTAGTGTCGAAGCCACCTGTGGAGATCAGCACGATCACCGGTGTGAGGATCAGCGCGAAGATCATCAGCGACGCCTGCACCGTGTCGGTCCAGCTCACCGCCAGGAAGCCACCCACGAAGGTGTAGGCGATGGTAGCGGCAGCGCCAGCCCACAAGGCGGTTTCGTAGGGCATGCCGAAGGTGCTTTCGAACAGACGGGCACCGGCAACGATGCCGGAAGCGCAGTAGATGGTGAAGAAAACCAGGATGACGATGGCGGAAATGATGCGCAGCAAGCCGCTATTGTCGTCGAAACGGCTGGAGAAATAGTCCGGCAGGGTCAACGCGTCACCGTTGTGCTCGGTTTGCACGCGCAGGCGACCGGCCACGAACAGCCAGTTCAGGTAGGCACCCACGGTCAGGCCGATGGCGATCCAGGCCTCGGACAGGCCAGCGAAGTAGATGGCGCCCGGCAGGCCCATCAGCAGCCAGCCACTCATGTCGGAAGCACCGGCAGACAGTGCGGTTACCACGCTGCCCAGGCTGCGCCCGCCCAGAATGTAGTCGGAAAGGTTGTTGGTGGAGCGATAGGCGGCGAAGCCGATCAGCACCATTGCCGCGATGTAGATCACGAAGGTGATCGTTAGTGGGTTGCCCATGTGTGTGCCCTGGCGTTTGTTTTTATCTCATGCACAACCGCAGCGTTTGCGGTTGCACCCAGGCGGCGAATGCTATGCAACAACGCAAAGTGGGTGCAACCATTTTTCATTTGTAAGTTGCACCTGCCCGTGCATTTTCCGACAAAGCCTATTTCTTGCCCCTTTTTGGAGCGAGAAGGTCGTTTTCGTGATTGGACCGCGCCAAAAACGACCCTTCGTCCTATCCGAAAATCACTGTCGGACGAGTTGCACCTTTTCCTCGAAAAATTCGGGTTGCACCTGGTTGCACCCGAATTGTCCTACAGCTAATCTTGGCGCCAGCTTAGGCCACAGCCGTGGCAATAACGAGGATAAGAAATGGCGACGACCACCCTTGGGGTCAAACTCGATGACCCTACCCGTGAGCGACTCAAGGCAGCAGCGCAGTCGATAGACCGCACGCCGCACTGGTTGATCAAGCAGGCGATCTTCAATTACCTGGAGAAGCTCGAGGGTGGCGCGACCCTGAACGACCTCAACGGCCATGCCGGCAGCCTGGCCGATGACGCCGGCGAGGTCCAGCCTGACCATGGTCACCAGTGCTTCCTGGAATTCGCCGAGAGCATCCTGCCCCAGTCGGTACTGCGCTCGGCCATTACCGCCGCGTACCGCCGCCCCGAGCAGGAAGTGGTACCGATGTTGCTGGAACAGGCGCGCCTCAGCGCACCGCTGGCCGAGGCGACCAACAAGCTGGCCGCCGGCATTGCCGAGAAACTGCGCAACCAGAAAAGCGCCGGCGGCCGGGCGGGCATCGTTCAGGGCCTGCTGCAGGAGTTCTCGCTGTCTTCGCAGGAAGGCGTGGCCCTGATGTGCCTGGCCGAAGCCCTGCTGCGCATCCCCGACAAGGGCACCCGTGACGCACTAATCCGCGACAAGATCAGCAACGGCAACTGGCAGCCGCACCTGGGCAACAGCCCGTCGCTGTTCGTCAACGCCGCCACCTGGGGCCTGCTGCTGACCGGCAAGCTGGTCAGCACGCACAACGAAGCCGGCCTCACCTCATCGCTCACCCGCATCATCGGCAAGAGCGGCGAGCCGATGATCCGCAAGGGTGTCGACATGGCCATGCGCCTGATGGGCGAGCAGTTCGTCACGGGCGAAACCATTGCCGAAGCCCTGGCCAATGCCAGCCGTTTCGAGGCCAAGGGCTTCCGTTATTCCTACGACATGCTCGGCGAGGCCGCCCTCACCGAGCACGATGCGCAGAAATACCTGGCGTCCTACGAGCAGGCCATCCACTCGATCGGCAAGGCTTCGCATGGCCGCGGCATCTATGAAGGCCCAGGCATCTCGATCAAGCTGTCGGCGCTGCACCCGCGCTACAGCCGTGCCCAGTACGAGCGGGTGATGGAGGAGCTGTACCCGCGCCTGCTGTCGCTGACCTTGCTGGCCAAGCAATACGACATCGGCCTGAACATCGACGCCGAGGAAGCCGACCGCCTGGAGCTGTCGCTGGACCTGCTCGAGCGCCTGTGCTTCGAGCCGGCGCTGGCTGGCTGGAACGGCATCGGCTTCGTCATCCAGGCCTACCAGAAGCGCTGCCCGTACGTGATCGACTACGTTATCGACCTGGCCAAGCGCAGCCGCCACCGCCTGATGATCCGCCTGGTCAAAGGTGCCTACTGGGACAGCGAGATCAAGCGCGCCCAGGTCGAGGGGCTGGAGGGCTACCCGGTATACACGCGCAAGGTGTACACCGACGTGTCCTACGTGGCGTGCGCACGCAAGCTGCTGGCCGTACCCGAGGCCATCTACCCGCAATTCGCCACCCACAACGCCCACACCCTGTCGGCCATCTACCATATTGCCGGGCAGAACTATTACCCGGGCCAGTACGAGTTCCAGTGCCTGCACGGCATGGGCGAGCCCCTGTACGAGCAGGTGGTCGGCAAGCTGGCCGATGGCAAGCTGAACCGCCCATGCCGCGTCTATGCTCCGGTGGGCACCCACGAAACGTTGCTGGCCTACCTGGTGCGTCGCCTGCTGGAAAACGGCGCCAACACCTCGTTCGTCAACCGCATTGCCGACCACTCGATCTCGATCCAGGAACTGGTCGCCGACCCAGTCGCCAGCATCGAACGCATGGGCACCCAAGAGGGCAGCATCGGCCTGCCGCACCCGCGCATCCCATTGCCGCGTGACCTGTATGGCAGCGAACGGGCCAACTCGGCCGGTATCGACATGGCCAACGAGCACCGCCTGGCTTCGCTGTCCTGCGCCATGCTGGCCACCGCTCACAATGACTGGAAAGCCGCCCCGCTGCTGGCCTGCGCCGCCAGTGAGGCGGCTGCGGTAGCGGTGCTGAACCCGGCAGACCACCGCGATGTGGTTGGCCATGTGCAGGAAGCCACGGTCGCCGACGTGGACAATGCCATCCAGTGCGCCATCAACGCGGCACCGATCTGGCAGGCGACCCCGCCGGCAGAGCGCGCCGCGATTCTGGAGCGTACCGCCGACCTGATGGAGGCAGAAATCCAGCCGTTGATGGGGCTGCTGATTCGCGAAGCCGGCAAGACCTTTGCCAACGCCATCGCCGAAGTGCGCGAGGCGGTGGACTTCCTGCGCTACTACGCGGTGCAGGCCCGCAACGACTTCAGCAATGACGCGCACCGCCCGCTGGGGCCGGTGGTCTGCATCAGCCCATGGAACTTCCCGCTGGCGATTTTCACCGGCCAGGTAGCCGCAGCCCTGGCTGCCGGCAACCCGGTACTGGCCAAGCCTGCCGAACAGACCCCACTGATCGCCGCGCAGGCCGTGCGCCTGTTACTGGAAGCCGGCATTCCGGAAGGTGTACTGCAGTTGCTGCCAGGGCGCGGTGAAACCGTGGGTGCCGGCCTGGTCGGTGACGAGCGGGTCAAAGGCGTGATGTTCACCGGCTCCACCGAAGTCGCGCGCCTGCTGCAGCGCAACGTCGCCGGCCGCCTGGACAACCAGGGGCGGCCGATCCCGCTGATCGCCGAAACCGGTGGCCAGAACGCCATGATCGTCGACTCTTCTGCGCTCACCGAGCAAGTGGTGATCGACGTGGTATCGTCGGCCTTCGACAGTGCCGGCCAGCGTTGCTCGGCCCTGCGTGTGCTGTGCCTGCAGGAAGACTCCGCCGACCGCGTGATCGAAATGCTCAAGGGGGCCATGGCTGAAAGCCGCCTGGGCTGCCCGGACCGCCTGGCAGTGGACATTGGCCCGGTGATCGACGCCGAAGCCAAGGCCGGTATCGAGAAGCACATCCAGGGCATGCGTGAAAAAGACCGCTCGGTCTACCAGGTCGCGATCGCCGATGCCGCCGAAATCAAGCGCGGCACCTTCGTCATGCCGACCCTGATCGAGCTGGACAGCTTCGACGAGCTGAAGCGTGAAATCTTCGGCCCAGTGCTGCACGTGGTGCGCTACAACCGCCGTAATCTCGACCAGTTGATCGAGCAGATCAACAACTCCGGCTATGGCCTGACCCTCGGCGTGCACACCCGCATCGACGAGACCATTGCCAAGGTGGTGGAAACCGCCAACGCCGGCAACATGTACGTCAACCGCAACATCGTTGGCGCCGTGGTAGGCGTGCAGCCCTTCGGTGGTGAAGGCCTGTCTGGTACCGGCCCGAAAGCCGGCGGCCCGCTGTACCTGTATCGCCTGCTGTCGACCCGCCCGGCCGACGCGATTGGCCGCCACTTCCAGCAACAGGATGGCGAAGGCAAGCCGGACCGTACCCTGCATGAGCAACTGGTGAAGCCGCTGCACGGTCTGAAGGCCTGGGCCGAGAGCAATCAGCTGGCCGACCTGGCCGCGCTGTGCGACCAGTTCGCTGGCCAGTCGCAGAGCGGCATCGCCCGCCTGCTGCCAGGCCCGACCGGTGAGCGCAACAGCTACACCATCCTGCCGCGCGAGCATGTGCTGTGCCTGGCCGACAATGAAACCGACCTGCTGGCGCAGCTCGCCGCGGTGCTGGCTGTTGGCAGCTCGGCGGTGTGGGCTGACAGCGAACCGGGCAAGGCCTTGCGCGCGCGCCTGCCGCGTGAGTTGCAGGCCAAGGTGAAGCTGGTGGCGGACTGGAACAAGGATGAAGTGGCGTTCGACGCCGTGATCCACCATGGCGACTCGGACCAGCTGCGTGGCGTTTGCCAGCAGGTGGCCAAGCGTGGCGGGGCGATCGTGGGTGTGCACGGGTTGTCCAGCGGGGATCATCAGATTGCGCTGGAGCGGCTGGTGATTGAGCGCGCGGTTAGTGTGAATACTGCGGCGGCCGGTGGTAACGCCAGCTTGATGACGATTGGCTGAGGCTGAGGGTTGTTGAGGAAAAGGGAGAGCTTTGGCTCTCCTTTTTTTATGGGTGCCCGCCTTGAGATTGGGGGTGGGCTGACAGGTGACCGACACAACATTTTCAGCGCCTGTGAGACCGAGCGCCGCCCGCGCGGCGCTTCGCGGGTAAACCCGCTCCTACATTTGTTTCGGGCCAATATTGCCTGTGCCGGACGCGCGCGACCGCCTTGTTTGCACGACGCGATATCGTGGCGGGCGCCAAGGCGTTCGCGCGCCAATCCCGCAGGAAATAATTGGCCCGAAACAAATGTAGGAGCGGGTTCACCCGCGAAAGGGCCCGCACAGGGATCCCTGCATTCTCAACCCATATCACCCATACCTATTAACCTCCCCTTACCCCACCCAACCACATAGACTCGCAGCATCCCGCCTCAGGACCGCCCCCATGCCCGAGACCCTGCTCAGCCCCCGCAACCTCGCCTTCGAACTCTACGAAGTCCTCGACGCCGAAGCCCTCACCCAGCGCCCACGCTTCGCCGAACACAGCCGCGAAACCTTCGACGCCGCGCTGACCACCGCGCGCACCATCGCCGAGAAGTTCTTCGCCCCGCACAACCGCAAAGCCGATGAAAACGAGCCGCGCTACGTCGACGGCCGCGCCGAGCTGATCCCCGAGGTGAAACCCGCCGTCGACGCGTTCCTGGAGGCCGGTTTCCTCAACGCCAATCGCGACTACGACGCAGGTGGTATGCAACTGCCCAGCCTGGTCTCGCAAGCGTGCTTCGCGCACTTCCAGGCCGCCAACGCCGGCACCACAGCCTACCCGTTCCTGACCATGGGCGCGGCCAACCTGATCGAAAGCTTCGGCACGCAGGAGCAGAAGCGCCTGTTCCTGCAGCCGATGATCGAAGGCCGCTTCTTCGGCACCATGGCCCTGACCGAACCCCACGCCGGCTCGTCGCTGGCCGATATCCGCACCCGCGCCGAACCTGCCGGCGACGGCAGCTATCGGCTCAAGGGCAACAAGATCTTCATCTCCGGCGGCGACCACGAGCTGTCGGAAAACATCGTGCACATGGTACTGGCCAAGCTGCCGGACGCCCCGCCTGGGGTGAAGGGCATCTCGCTGTTCATCGTGCCCAAGTACCACGTCAACCCCGACGGCAGCTGCGGTCCGCGCAACGATGTGCTGCTGGCCGGGCTGTTCCACAAGATGGGCTGGCGCGGCACCACCTCCACGGCGCTCAACTTCGGTGACAACGGCCAGTGCGTCGGCTATCTGGTCGGCCAGCCGCATCAAGGCCTGGCCTGCATGTTCCAGATGATGAACGAAGCGCGTATTGGCGTCGGCATGGGCGCGGTGATGCTGGGTTATGCCGGCTACCTGTATTCGCTGGAATACGCCCGCCAGCGCCCGCAGGGCCGCCTGCCGGACAACAAGGACCCGCACAGCAGCGCGGTGCCGATCATTCAGCACACCGATGTGAAACGCATGCTGCTGGCGCAGAAAGCCTACGTCGAAGGCGCCTTCGACCTTGGCCTGTACGCCGCGCGCCTGTTCGACGACACGCAGACCGGCAGTGATGAGAGCGCCCGCAACCAGGCGCAGGAACTGCTCGATCTGCTGACCCCGATCGTCAAGTCCTGGCCCTCGGCGTTCTGCCTCAAGGCCAACGAACTGGCGATCCAGATTCTCGGCGGCCACGGCTATACCCGCGATTACCCGGTGGAGCAGTACTACCGCGACAACCGCCTGAACCCGATCCACGAAGGCACCGAGGGCATCCAGTCGCTCGACCTGCTCGGCCGCAAGCTGGCGCAGAACAATGGCGCCGGCCTCAAGCAACTGCTTCGCCGAATCGCCGCCACCGGCGAGCGCGCCAGCCATCACCCCAACCTCGACCCGCTGCGCCAGCCACTGGAGCAACTGGTCAACCGCCTGCAAGGGGTCACCCTGACCCTGCTCGGTGACCTGGCCCAGGGTAAAGTCGCCGGCGCCCTGGCCAATTCGGCCCTGTACCTGAAGGCTTTCGGCCACTGTGTAATCGGCTGGCGGTGGCTGGAACAGGCAGTCCACGCCGAACTTGGGCTGCTCAAGGCCGACGCTGGCGAGCGCGACTTTTACCTCGGCAAGCTGCAAGCCGCCCGTTATTTCCTGACCTGGGAAGTACCAGGCTGCCATAATGAGCTGGCATTGCTCGAGGCACGCGACGACACTTGCCTCACCATGCAGGACGAGTGGTTCTAGAAGGAGCCACCGTGTACACGGAGGCTTGCACATGTTCGATTCCAGCGCCCTGCTGCGCCAGCGCTTTGCCGCGCTGCGCAGCACGGCCGAGTTGTTTTCCCTGCGCCATGTGAAACAGTCGCACCAGGCGCTTTCGGTTCGCCGCAATGTGGCCGAGCCACCCTCGTTCAGCCAGGACGAGGGCGCGATGCTCACCGTACGGGTCAATGGCGTGGAGGCCTATGCGGCCACCGCCGATCTGTCGCAGGCCGGCCTGCAGCGCGCCCTGGAGCAGGCCGAAGCCCTGGCCCGGCAGATCGCCCGGCATAGCCTGCTGGACCTGCGCGGGCAACCCGTGCCCAGCGCCCGCCACGACCACATCTCGCCCAACTTCGACCAGCCCGTGCCCAGCCTGGCCGACTGCCTTGGCTTGCTCGCCGCGGAATCAGCCAGCGTACCCAAGGACAGCCGCCTGGTGGACTGGCAGGCCAGTCTGGGCCTGAGCCTGGTCGAGCAGACCTACCTGAACTCAGCCGGCGCCGAGCTGCGCCATGCCCAGCGCTTTCTGTTCCCGGGGCTGGGGGTAACTGCCAGCAACGGCCAGGACAGCCAGAGCCGCAGCCTGGGCCGCGACAATTTCGGCCAGCAAGGCGGTTACGAGATCGTTGAGCGTTGCGGCCTGGTGGGCGCCGCCAGCCGGGTCGCCGACGAGGCCCTGCAGTTGCTGCTGGCCCCTAATACGCCCGGTGGCCCGCGCGACCTGCTGTTGATGCCCGACCAGATGATGCTGCAGATTCACGAATCGATCGGCCACCCGCTGGAGATGGACCGCATCCTCGGTGACGAGCGTAACTACGCGGGCACCAGCTTCGTCAAAGCCAGTGACTTCGGCTACCTGCAGTACGGTTCCAGCCTGCTGAACGTGACCTTCGACCCGACCATCGGCGAAGAACTGGCCAGCTACAGCTTCGATGATGACGGCACTCCGGCCAGCAAGCAGTTCCTGATCCGCGATGGTCTGCTGCTGCGCCCGCTGGGCGGCGCGCTATCGCAGTTCCGCTCCGGCCTCGACGGTGTGGCCAACAGCCGCGCCTGTGGCTGGAACCGCGCGCCGATCGACCGCATGGCCAACCTCAACATCGAGCCGGGCGAGCACTCCCTCGAACAACTGATCGCGGGCATCGAGCACGGCATCCTGATGCGGACCAACCGGTCCTGGTCCATCGACGACGCGCGCAACAAGTTCCAGTTCGGCTGCGAATGGGGCCAACTGATCGAGAACGGCGAGCTCAAGGGCATCGTCAAGAACCCCAACTACCGGGGCATCTCCGCACAGTTCTGGCGCAACCTGGCAGCGGTCGGCGACCGCAGCACCTTCCAGGTACTGGGCACGCCCAACTGCGGCAAGGGCGAACCCAACCAGGTGGTGCGCGTGGGCCACGCCTCGCCGGCCTGCGTGTTCCGCCAGATCGACGTATTCGGAGGCGACGCCTGATGAAACACGCTTTTGAAACCCTGGCCGGGGAGGTGCGCGCCGCCCTGGAAAGTGGCGAGCAGTTCACCCTTGGCTACAGCGCCGAGCAGTCCCAGTTCGTGCGCTTCAACCACGCCAAGGTGCGCCAGGCCGGGCATGTCAGCCAGGCCAGTGCGCAGCTGCGGCTGATCCGCGACGGTCGCCAGGCCGAACAGCAGGTGACCTTGAGTGGCGATGCGCAACTGGACCGCCAACGCTTGGCGGATGCCCTGGCGCAACTGCGCCAGACCCTGCCACTGCTGGCCGTCGACCCTTACCTGCGCCTGGACGAAAGCGCCTGGCACAGCCACAGCCAGCAACAGCAGCCACTACCTGAACTCAGCGATGTGCTGGCGTTGCTCGACCGCGAAGCGGGTGACCTGGACCTGGTCGGCATTTATGCCGCGGGCCCGGTCTGCCGGGGCTTCGCCAGCTCGTTCGGTGCCTTCGGCTGGCACCAGGCCAACAGCTTCAACGTCGACTGGAGCCTGTTCCACGAAAACGGCCAGGCGGTGAAGGCCAACTACGCCGGCCAGGTGTGGAACCCCGACGACTTCACCGCGCGCCTGCGCCAGGCGCGGGAGCAGTTGGGCTTCCTCGGGCGCCCGGCAGTCACCCTCGAACCCGGCAGCTACCGTGCCTACCTGGCCCCGGCGGCGATGGACGAAATCGCCGGCATGCTGTGCTGGGGCGGTTTTTCCGCCCAGGCGCTGGCCACCGGCAATAGCGCCTTGCAGCGCCTGTACAACGGCGATGCACGGCTGAGCCCGCTGGTGAGTTTCACCGAGCAGGTCAGCGGCTCGCTGAGCCCGGCGTTTTCCGACGAAGGCTCACCGCGCCTGGATGTGCCGCTGATCCAGCAAGGCCGGGCGGCGCAACGGCTGATCAGCGCGCGCAGCGCCGCCGAATTCAAGCTGCTGGCCAATGGCGCCGACAGTTACGAGTCGCCCTGCGCACTCAGCCTGGCATCGGGTGGCCTGCCCATGGACGAGGTCTTGCAGCGGCTGGGCACTGGGCTGTACATCAGCAACCTGTGGTACCTCAACTATTCGGACCTGCCAGCAGCGCGCATGACCGGGCTGACCCGTTTCGCCACCTTCTGGGTGGAGAACGGTCAGATCCAGGGGCCGGTGAGCACCATGCGCTTCGATGACAGCCTGTACAGTTTGCTCGGTAGCCAACTGGAGGACCTGACCCAGGAGCGCGAGATGATCCTGTCGACCAGCACCTATGGGCAGCGCAGCACCGGGTCGAGTCATTTGCCGGGTGCGCTGGTCAAAGGCCTGACCCTGACATTGTGATTGGACTTGCCGGCCCTTTCGCGGCTAAAGCCGCTCCTACAACGAACGCGTAACCCTTGTAGGAGCGGCTTTAGCCGCGAAGAGGCCGGCACTGACAAACGAGGAAGTCATGCCCGAACGCACCCCGCTAGACCCCGCCACCGCCCGCTGGATTCCCTGGGTGGTCGCCATCGCCTTCTTCATGCAGTCCCTGGACGGCACCATCCTCAACACCGCGCTGCCGGCCATGGCCCGCTCGCTGGCCGAAGACCCGCTGCGGATGCAGGGCGTAATCATTGCCTACATGCTCACGGTGGCCCTGCTGATACCCGCCTCGGGCTGGATCGCCGACCGCTTCGGCACCAAGCGCATCTTCTTCAGCGCCATCCTGCTGTTCAGCTTTGGTTCGCTGCTATGCGCCGCCGCCAACAGCCTTGGCTTCCTGATCTTCGCCCGTGTGGTGCAGGGCCTGGGCGGCGCGCTGATGCTGCCGGTCGGGCGGCTGGTGGTGTTGCGCGCCTACCCGCGCAGCGAGCTGGTACGCATCATGAGCTTCATTACCATCCCCGGCCTGCTCGGGCCACTGCTGGGTCCGACGGTGGGCGGCTGGCTGGTGGAGATACTCAGCTGGCACTGGATTTTCCTGCTCAACCTGCCTGTCGGCCTGCTGGGCTGCTACGCCGTCTGGAAGTTCATCCCCGACCTGCGCGGCGCTGAACGCACCCGCTTCGATACCCCTGGCTTCCTGCTGTTCGGCGCAGCGATGGTGCTGATCACCATTGCCATGGAGGGGCTCGGCGAGCTGCACCTGCCGCACCTGCGGGTGATGCTGCTGCTGTTTGCCGGCATGGCGTGCCTGGCCGCCTACTGGCTGCGCGCCGGGCGCGACCCCGAGCCGTTGTTCTCCCCCAGCCTGTTCCGCGTGCGCACCTTCGCCATCGGTATCCTGGGCAACCTGTTCGCGCGCCTGGGCAGCGGCGCCCTGCCGTTCCTGGTGCCGTTGCTGCTGCAAGTCGCACTGGGCTATTCGCCGGCCCAGGCCGGCATGAGCATGATCCCGCTGGCGGCGGCGGCAATGGTGGCCAAATCCCTTGCCAGGCCGCTGATCGAACGCTTCGGCTACCGCATCATCTTGACCAGCAATACCTTGCTGCTGGGCCTGCTGCTGGCCAGCCTTGGGCTGGTTGACGAGCAGACGTCCTATGCCGTGTTGCTGATCCAGCTGGGGCTGCTGGGCGCGGTCAACTCGATGCAGTTCACGGCAATGAACACGGTAACCCTGATCGACCTCGACGATGCCAGCGCCAGCAGCGGCAACAGCCTGCTGTCGGTGGTCGCGCAGCTGGCGCTGAGCCTGGGCGTGGCCTGCGCCGGCGCCCTGCTGGGCGGCTTCACCGCCGCCGGCAGTGCCGAAGGTGTGGACACCACATTGGGCGCCTTCCAGCTGACCTTCGTCACCATCGGCGTGATGGCCATGCTGGCGGCGGCGATCTTCCTGCAGCTGGCACCGACGGACGGAAGGCGTGCCCGTCGTCCGGAACACCACATGGAGTCTTAGGGCGAATGGCCACGAGGCTGGTAGACTATGCGGCATTTTTCGCTTCGCACCGCAGGCCCGCCTCGTGACCACCGAATCCACCGCCTTTGCCACCTTGCCGCTGTCCACTGCCATGCTGGCCAACCTGGACGCCCTCGGCTATGCCGCGATGACACCGATCCAGGCCCAGAGCCTGCCGGTCATCCTCAAGGGCCAGGACCTGATTGCCCAGGCCAAGACCGGCAGCGGCAAGACCGCCGCCTTCGGCATCGGCCTGCTGAACCCGATCAACCCGCGTTACTTCGGCTGCCAGGCCCTGGTGCTGTGCCCGACTCGCGAACTGGCCGACCAGGTCGCCAAGGAACTGCGCCGCCTGGCCCGCGCCGAGGACAACATCAAGATCCTGACCCTGTGCGGTGGTGTTTCGCTGGGCCCGCAGATCGCCTCGCTGGAACACGGTGCGCACATCATCGTCGGTACGCCTGGGCGCATCCAGCAGCACCTGGACAAAGGCACACTGGTACTCGATGGCCTGAACACCCTGGTGCTCGACGAAGCCGACCGCATGCTCGACATGGGCTTTTTCGATGCCATTGCCAGCATCATCGGCAAAACCCCATCGCGCCGACAGACCCTGCTGTTCTCGGCCACCTACCCGGCCGGCATCAAGCAGCTGGCCGCCGACTTCATGCGTAACCCGCAGCAAGTGAAAGTCGAGAGCCTGCACACCGACAACCAGATCGAGCAGCGCTTCATCGAGATCGACCCAGAGCAGCGCCTGGAAGCGGTGACCCGCGTGCTGGGCCACTATCGCCCGCAGTCGTGCGTGGCGTTCTGCTTCACCAAGCAGCAGTGCGAAGACGTGGTTGCTCACCTGACCGCCAAGGGTATCGTCGCCCAGGCGCTGCACGGCGACCTGGAGCAGCGCGACCGCGACCAGGTTCTGACCATGTTCGCCAACCGCAGCAGCTCGGTGCTGGTGGCCACCGACGTGGCCGCGCGCGGCCTGGACATCGATGGCCTGGACATGGTCATCAACGTCGAGTTGGCACGCGATGCGGAAATCCACGTGCACCGCGTGGGCCGTACTGGCCGCGCAGGCGAGAAGGGCCTGGCGGTGAGCCTGGTTGCCCCGGCAGAAGGCCACCGCGCCCAGGCCATCGAGCAACTGCAGAAGAGCCCGCTGCGCTGGGACCAGCTCGACAGCCTGAAGAACAAGGGCGGCGAGCCGCTGCTGCCGGTGATGAGCACCCTGTGCATCGCCGCCGGGCGCAAGGACAAGCTGCGCCCGGGCGACATTCTCGGGGCGTTGACCGGTGATGCCGGGATCCCGGGCAAGCAGGTGGGCAAGATCGCGATCTTTGACTTCCAGGCGTTTGTGGCGGTGGAGCGGGCGCTCGCCAAGCAGGCCATGCAGCGCTTGAACAGCGGCAAGATCAAGGGCCGGTCCCTGAAAGTCCGCATCGTCTGACATTTTTGGGGCTGCTTTGCAGCCCATCGCAGGCACGCCAGCTCCCACAGGATCACCACAGGCCTTCAGGCTTGTGCAGTACCTGTGGGAGCTGGCTTGCCTGCGATGGGCCGCACAGCGGCCCCGGCTATCCATGAGGTAACACCGTGCACTCCACCGACGTGATCATCCTCGGCGCCGGCGCCGCCGGCCTGATGTGCGCCCAGCTCAGCGCCCGCCGCGGCCGCCGGGTACTGTTGCTCGACCACGCCAACAAGCCAGGCAAGAAGATCCTCATGTCTGGCGGCGGGCGCTGCAACTTCACCAATATGTACACCGAACCGGCCAACTTCCTCTCGCACAACGCCCATTTCTGCAAATCGGCGCTGGCCCGCTACACGCAATGGGACTTCATCGAGCTGGTGTGCAAGCATGGCGTGGCGTACCACGAGAAGAAGCTCGGCCAGTTGTTCTGCGACAACAAGGCCAGCGACATCCTCGACATGCTGCTGGCCGAATGCGACGAGGCCGGTGCCGAAATCCGCATGCACACCAGCATCGAACAGATCGAAAAAACCGAAAGCGGCTACCTGTTGCAGACCAGCGGCGGGCAGTTCGCCTGCCAGTCACTGGTGATCGCCACCGGTGGCCTGTCGATCCCGACCCTGGGCGCCAGCGGGTTCGGCTACCAGGTCGCGCGCCAGTTTGGCCACACCCTGCTGCCGACCCGCGCCGGGCTGGTGCCGTTCACCATCACCGAGCCACAACTCAAGGCATTGTGCAGCGAGCTGTCCGGCACTTCGCTTGATTGCACGGCCACCTGCAACGGCACCAGCTTCCGCGAAAACCTGCTGTTCACCCACCGTGGCCTGAGTGGCCCGGCAATCTTGCAGATCTCGTCGTTCTGGGAAGCCGGTGACACTGTCGAGATCAACCTGTTGCCCGACCGCGATGCACTCACCTGGCTGCAGCAGATGCAAACCGAGCGCGCCAATGCCGAACTGAAGACCGTGCTGGGCGAAGTGTTCACCCGCAAGCTGGCCAACCTGCTGGCCGAGCAGTGGTTCGAGTCCAGGCCCATGAAGCAGTACACCCCGGCAGAACTGGCGCACATTGCCGAGAAGCTGGCCAACTGGCAGGTGGTGCCTGCGGGCACCGAGGGCTACCGCACCGCCGAAGTGACCCTGGGCGGCGTGGATACCCGCGAAGTGTCGTCCAAGACCATGGAGTCGCTGAAAAGCCCCGGGCTGTACTTTATTGGGGAAGTGCTGGATGTCACCGGCCACCTGGGTGGCTTCAACTTCCAGTGGGCCTGGGCATCGGCCAACGCCGCAGCGCAGTTCGTGTAGAGTAGAATCCATTCAGCAGCACGGAACGCTTCTTGCTGGCCCGTGCCCAGCGCCGGAATCTGGGCCGCTTTGCGGCCCTTCGCGGGCATGCCCGCTCCCACGGGGTTTTGTGCAGTACCTGTGGGAGCGGGCGCGCCCGCGAAGGGCCGCAAAGCGGCCCCAGTAACCGGTTCTGAAAGGTATTCCTCTGATCACTGCCTAGCAGGCCAACATGTCATCGAGCTCGTTCCGTCAGTCACTGCGTCGCCTGTGGGGCCAAGACAAGTTCAGCTATAGCATCCGGGTCACCATCGCCCTCACCGGCAGCCTGGCCCTGTGCTGGTACCAGAACGAGATGGCCCTGCTGATCCCGCTGTTCCTCGGCATCATCGCCAGCGCCCTGGCCGAAACCGACGACAGCTGGCAGGGCCGCCTCAGCGCCCTGGCCGTCACCCTGGTGTGTTTCGCCATTGCTGCGCTGGCGGTCGAACTGCTGTTCCCCTACCCCTGGTTCTTCGCCATCGCCCTGGCCCTGGCAGCGTTCAGCCTGACCATGCTCGGCGCACTGGGCGAGCGCTACGGGGCCATTGCCTCGGCAACCCTGATCACCGCGGTGTACACCATGATCGGCGTGGACCAGCGCGGCGGCCAGGTCACGGATTTCTGGCACGAGCCCATGCTGCTGGTGGCGGGCGCGGCCTGGTACGGGCTGTTATCGGTATTGTGGCAGGCGCTGTTCTCCAACCAGCCGGTCCAGCAGAGCCTGGCCAAGCTGTTCTTCGAGCTGGGCAGCTACCTGAAACTCAAGGCCAGCCTGTTCGAGCCGGTGCGCACCCTAGACGTCGAGGCCACACGCCTGGCCCTGGCCCAGCAGAATGGCAAGGTGGTGGCAGCCCTGAACGCGGCCAAGGAAATCATCCTGCACCGGGTCGGCAACAGCCAGCCAAACTCCAAGGTCAGCCGCTACCTGAAGCTGTATTTCCTGGCCCAGGACATCCACGAGCGGGTCAGTGCCTCGCATTACCCCTACAACGCCCTGACCGAAACGTTCTTCCACAGTGACGTGATGTTCCGCTGCCAGCGCCTGCTGCGCAAACAGGGCTCGTCCTGCCAGGAGCTGGCCCGTTCGATCCGCCTGCGCCAGCCTTTCGTGCTGGCCAGCGGTTATCCCGAGGCCCTCGAAGACCTCAACGCTGCGCTGGAGCACCTGCGCCTGCAAAACAACCCGGCCTGGCGGGGCCTGTTGCGCTCGCTGCGGGCCCTGGCCGCCAACCTGGCCACGCTCGACCGCCTGCTCAGTGCCGCGAGCAACCCCGACAGCCTGGCCGACGCCAGTGACAGCAGCCTGCTCGACCGCTCGCCACGCTCGCTCAAAGACGTGTGGACCCGCCTACGTACCCAGCTGACACCCACGTCGCTGCTGTTCCGGCATGCCTTGCGCCTGCCCTTGGCGCTGTCGATCGGCTACGGCATGGTGCACCTGATCCACCCCACCCAAGGCTATTGGATCATCCTCACCACCCTGTTCGTCTGCCAGCCCAACTACGGTGCGACCCGGCGCAAGCTGGTGCAGCGCATTTTCGGCACGGCCATTGGCCTGACCGTTGGCTGGGCCTTGTTCGACCTGTTCCCCAACCCGCTCATCCAGTCGCTGTTCGCCGTAGTTGCCGGGGTGGTGTTCTTCGTCAATCGCACGACCCGCTACACCCTGGCCACGGCCGCGATCACGCTGATGGTACTGTTCTGCTTCAACCAGATCGGCGACGGCTACGGCCTGTTCCTGCCGCGCCTGTTCGATACCCTGGTGGGCAGCCTGATTGCCATCCTTGCGGTGTTCCTGTTCCTGCCTGACTGGCAGGGGCGGCGCCTGAACAAGGCGCTGGCCAATACCCTGGCCTGTGCCAGCGTGTACTTGCGCCAGATCATGCAGCAGTATGCCCACGGCAAGCGCGACGACCTGGCCTACCGCCTGGCCCGGCGCAATGCCCACAACGCCGACGCGGCGCTGTCCACCACCCTGGCCAACATGCTGATGGAGCCGGGGCATTTCCGTAAGGAGGCCGATGTCGGCTTCCGGTTCCTAGTGCTGTCGCACACCCTGCTCAGCTACCTCTCGGGGCTGGGCGCGCACCGCGATACGGCATTGCCGGCCCAGGCCCAGGAACAGTTGATCGAAGGTGCCGGGCAAAGCCTGGCCAGCAGCCTGGACGAAATCGCCAACGGCCTGGCAGCGCGGCTGCCCGTGGCCATTCACAGCGATGCCGAAGAAGCGCTGGCCAACGCCCTGGAGCAGATGCCGGATGAGCTGGATGAACATCAACGGCTGGTGCAGACACAACTGGCGCTGATCTGCCGGCAGTTGGGGCCATTGCGGACCTTGGCCGCGCACCTGATCAAGGAAGGCAACCCGGGCTGAGGCCTGACCCGGCCTTTACCCACGAAGAGGCCGGTAACGCCACCCAAGCTCAAAAGCCATGCTGGCGCAGCAGCCGGGCATAGCTGCCATCGGCCTTCATCGCTGCGATCGCCTGCTCGAACCGCTCGACAATCCGCGCACGCTCCGGGTGCTTCAGGCTGACCATGATATGCAGGGTGTTCTCCCCCAGCGGCGGCTCAACCAGCACCACCCCGTCACGCACCTGCTGCGGTTCACGCTGCAGGTTGTAGCGGGCAACGTACTCGTCTTCCACCGCCAGGTCTACACGCCCTGCTGCGACCATGCGCAGTGCCGAGGAAAAGGTGCGCACCGCCACCTTGTGCAGGCGCGGATCGCCGTCGAACCCAGGGGAATAGGCGTAATCACGCACGACAGCGATGGTGTAGGGGTAAAGGTCCGACTGTTGCCGGTAGCGTATCGCCTGGCCTTTTCGCTGCAGCAAGCGGATACGGTTGGTCAGGTATGGCGTGGAGAACTGCCCGATACTGGCACGCGCCTCGTTGTACCAGGCATCGATCAACACGTCGTAGCGCCCTTGCGCAACGCCCTGCAGCGCCCGCGCCCAGGGCGCCTCCTCATAGCTGCTGGCATAGCCGGCACGGGCCAGCGCCGTGGTGACGATGCTGGTCGCCAGGCCACCGCCCGGCAGGTCTACATCGGTGAACGGGGGCCATTTGTCCGCCACCAGGCGCAGCTTGCCCTGGCCCAGGGCAGGTGTTGCCAGCAAGATTGCCAGTACTCCCAGCGCACAAAGCAGTGGCCGCATGCTTTTGTCCTTTTGCCATGGAGGGCACACACTGCGGGTGAGATTACACAAACGCACTGCCGGGGGCAGCGGCCAATAGTGTCATTTTGCCTCTATTTTTGGCCTCAAGGGTAACCCAGCACGTCGCGGATCTGCCGCAGATGCTGGCTGATCCACTGTTTGTCGACCGCGCCCCAGTCACGAATACGGTAATGCCCGGCGTGGTTGCGCGCGCCTTCCTGTTGCTCGAACTCGCAAACGATGTCCAGGTCGGCCAGCGCGGCGATGGTGTCCTGGGCGGTGCGCCGCGGCATACCGGTGGCTTCCACCAGGGCCGGCACGCTGGTCGCGGTGCGGCTGTCGATCAGCCAGGCTACGTACAGGCGCCGGTAGAAGCTGCTTTTGGTCTTGCTCACGTCCATGCTGCATGTTCCTCAGAGGTTGCCCGGCAGTTCCCGGTAGGTCAGGTAGACGCGCAGGTCGAATTCCAGTTGGTGATAATCGGGCTCCATGTGCTGGCAGAGCTGGTAGAACGCCTTGTTGTGGTCGCGCTCGCGCAAGTGCGCCAGCTCATGCACCACGATCATGCGCAAGAATTGCGGTGCGGCCTCCTTGAACAGCGAGGCGATACGGATTTCCTTTTTGGCCTTGAGCTTGCCGCCCTGCACCCGCGACACCGCGGTGTTCAGGCCGAGCGCGCGGTGGGTCAGGTCGAGCCGGCTATCGAACAACACCTTGTCCAGGCCCGGCGCACTGCGCAGGTACTGCTGGCGCAGCTCCTGGGCATAGCCGTACAGCGCCTTGTCGCTTTGCACATCATGGCGCCCGGGGTAGCGGCGCTGCAGGTACTCGCCCAGGCGGTCGCTGTCGATCATCTTGCGCACCTGCTCTTGCAGGTGCGGCGGGTAGGCTTGCAGGTAACGTAATACGGTCATGGCAGTGCATTCGGCGTAACGAATGCCGATTCTAGCCAATCATGGCGCTGGCCAGGAGAAAATCACCGGGAAGCGGGTAGCGTCCGAGGCGGTCATGGGGTGGGCCACCAGGAACCCCTGCACATACTCGCAACCATTGGCCTTGAGCCAGGCTGCCTGGGCCGGAGTCTCCACACCCTCGGCAATGACCGTGATGCCGTAGTCGGCGCACAAGCTGATGACACTGCGCACCAAGGCGGTATCCACTGCCGTATCAGGCAAGCGTGCCACCAGGTGGCGATCCAGCTTCAGGGTATCGATCGGCAGGTCCCGCAGCATGCGCAGTGAACAGTCGCCGGCGCCAAAGTCATCCAGCGCCACCCGTACGCCCAGCTCGCGCAGGCGATGGATCTGTTTCACCGCCGCATCGATGTTGTACATCAGCGAGGTCTCTGCAACCTCGACCTCCAGTTGCGCCGGGTCCAACTGGTAAAACTGGACCACCCGCTGCAGTTCTTCGACCAGCCCGGGCATGACGAACTGCGCACGGCTCAGGCTGATGCCCAACACCAGGTCTGCGGGAAAGTGCTGGTACCAGGCATGGCGTTGGGCCGCGCCCTGGCGGTAGATCCAGCTGGCCAGCCGGTTGATCAGCCGGGCTTCCTCGAGCAGAGGAATGAACAGGCCTGGCGGCACATCGCCGACGCTCGGGTGCTGCCAGCGCAACAAGGCCTCGAAGCCCCGCAGGTGGCCATCGATGAAGCTGACCTGCGGCTGGTACACCAGGGTGAAGTCCTGTTGCTCGATGGCGGTGCGCACGCTGTCTTCGAGCATCAGCCGCGAACGCGCCCGCCCGTTGAGTTCCTGGTCGTAAAAGCGGTACTGCTGGCGCCCGGCCTGCTTGGCGGCATACATCGCCGCATCGGCTGCGCGCAGCAGGCCTTCGACATTGGCACCGCATTCCGGATAGGTGGCAATACCAATGCTCACCCCAAGGCACACATCCAGGCCGTCCACTTCATGGCGGATGGACACCCGCTCCAGCAGCCGCTCGGCATAACGCCCAGCCTGCTCCGGGTAAGGCAGGCTGTCGAACAGCGCGGTGAATTCATCGCCGCCCATGCGCGCCAGCAAGGCCTCGCTGCCCAGGCAGTCCTTGAGTTGCTCGGCGACCCAGCGCAGCACCCGGTCACCGGCGTCATGGCCAAGGGTGTCGTTGATGCGCTTGAAGCCGTCCAGGTCCATGTACATCAGCGCCTGGGCCTTGTCCGAGCGCTCGTTGCGCAACAGAGCGCCCTCGGCCGCCTGGTAGAAACCGCGGCGGTTCAGCAGGCCGGTCAGCGGGTCGGTAACGGCCTGGTACTCCAGTTGCTGGTGCAGGTTGCGCACTGCCGACATGTCCAGCACGGTCACCACCATGGCCTGCTGGTCGGCTGGCAACGGCGCGCACGACAATGCCACCGGAACAAGCTCGCCGGCCAGCGTGCGCAGTTGCGCGTCGTGCACGCGGTAGATTTCTTGCCCCAGGTAAGCGCGGTAGAACTCCGATTCAAGCCATGGGCAGGCAGCGGGAAGCTGCACCAGGTCGAGCAGTTGGGCGCCCTGAATGTGCTGCACGGGGGCCGCCAGCAAGCGGGAAATGGCCGGGTTGGCAAAGCTGATCACGCCCTGTGCGTCCACCACCAGAATGCCTTCGGCGGCGTTCTCCAGAATTGACCCATTGAACGCCCTGGCGGCTTCCAGCTCCCGGGTCAGGCGCTGTAGCATGCGCCGGTTGCGCTGCTGGTCGAGCAAGGCCTGGACCTTGGGCTTGAGAACCTTGGGGTCGAACGGTTTGAACATGTAGTCCACGGCGCCGCTGGCGTAGCCTTTGAGCACGGCCGCTTCGGACTGTTCGTTGGCGGTCAGGAAAATGATGGGTGTCAGCCGCGTACGTTGGCTGCCGCGCATCAGCCGGGCAACTTCAAAGCCGTCCATCTCCGGCATTTGCACGTCCAGCAGGACCAGGTCGACATCATGTTCCAGCAAGGTGCTGAGGGCTTCCATCCCCGAACCGGCTGTCAACACCTGCCAATCTTGCCGGGCCAGCAAAGCCCGCATGCTGATGAGGTTTTCGGGGTAATCGTCTACCACCAGAAGAACCGAACTGCCATCCAGTGGCTGAGGGTAAGCGCCATCCATGCTGCTTCTCTTGTATGTCCAACTACGACTTGCTATTGGCTCCGAGCTTAACTCTAGCCGTGGCTACGAAAGACGCAATGCAAGGCATGGCAATAAGCCATGGACGAAGAAATTAGTCGACTAACGGTAGCTGTGCAATATGACTGTGAGCCTGATGCCGGGGGCCGCCAAACCGCTCCCAAGGCCTGAATGCCAAGCAAAAAAAACCCGCATTTCTGCGGGTCTTTCTATAACGCTCAACGGTTCGATCAGTTGACCTTGGCCGCCAGCTCGCCTTTGGCATAGCGCTGGAACATGCCTTCCAGGGAGATCGGCTTGATCTTCGAGGCATTGCCTGCAGTGCCAAACGCTTCGTAACGGGCGATGCACACATCACGCATGGCCTTCACGGTTTCAGCGAAGAACTTGCGAGGGTCGAACTCGCTCGGGTGCATGGCCATGTGGCGGCGCATGGCACCGGTGGAAGCCAGGCGCAGGTCGGTGTCGATGTTGACCTTGCGCACGCCGTACTTGATGCCTTCAACGATTTCTTCAACCGGTACGCCGTAGGTTTCCTTGATCTCGCCACCGTACTGGTTGATGATCGCCAACCACTCCTGCGGTACCGACGAGGAGCCGTGCATCACCAGGTGGGTATTGGGGATGCGCTTGTGGATTTCCTTGATACGCTCGATGGCCAGGATGTCACCGGTTGGCGGCTTGGTGAACTTGTAGGCACCGTGGCTGGTACCAATGGCGATGGCCAATGCATCGACCTGGGTCTTCTTGACGAAATCAGCGGCTTCTTCCGGGTCGGTCAGCATCTGGCTGTGGTCCAGAACACCTTCGGCACCGATACCGTCTTCTTCACCGGCCATGCCGGTTTCCAGCGAACCCAGGCAGCCCAGCTCGCCTTCTACCGAAACGCCACAGGCGTGCGCCATGGCCACGGTCTGCTGGGTGACACGCACGTTGTATTCGTAGTCGGTCGGGGTCTTGCCGTCTTCGCCCAGCGAGCCGTCCATCATGACCGAGCTGAAGCCCAGCTGGATCGAGCGCTGGCAGACATCAGGGCTGGTGCCATGGTCCTGGTGCATGCACACCGGAATGTGCGGGAATTCTTCGATGGCAGCCAGGATCAGGTGGCGCAGGAACGGGGCGCCGGCGTATTTACGGGCGCCGGCCGAGGCCTGCACGATCACGGGGGAGTCGGTCTTGTCGGCCGCTTCCATGATGGCGCGCATCTGCTCGAGGTTGTTGACGTTGAAAGCTGGTACGCCGTAACCGAACTCGGCGGCGTGGTCCAGCATCTGGCGCATGCTAATGAGTGCCATTGTGTATCTCTCTCCCGACAAGCGTCGTATGTTTCGTGCAAGCCTGCCGCAGGGGCGGTTGCTGTTCAAGTAGTGTGGGCCGCCATTGCGGCCCGGCCAGTCACGGTGCCTTGCAGCCCCGCCCAATCAGATCGTTGGTTGCCACCCAGTACACCAGGCCTTCTTCGCCCTTGGTGTGGAAGGCCAGCATGCCATCGCTGTACAGCGCGCCCGAGGCACCTGGTTCGGCCTTGAGCCGGTAAACCTGGTCACCACCGCCCAGGCGCACATCGACCTGGTCACGCTGGGCATCGGCGAAGCGCCACAGCACCTCGGCCTGGGTGTCGCAGACCCAGCGGGTCCAGTTGTCTGCCGGGGCGGGTTGCGCCGGCTGCAGCAATGAGCAGCCTGCCAGTGTCGCCAGGACCGTCACGGCCAAAAGCGCTTTCATTCAGTTTCCTCGATTTGGGGCTGCTTTGCAGCCCTTCGCGGGCTTGCCCGCTCCCACAGGTCAAGCGCGGTACCTGTGGGAGCGGGCAAGCCCGCGAAGGGCGCACGGCGGCTCCTTTCCAAGACCACAAATCAGCCTTCAGGTTGCCTGTTACCCGATCAAGGGCAACCCGGCGCCTTGCGCTGGTGGTCTTCGTCGTACTTTTCCAGGCCTTCCGGGCCCACACGCTTGCTGATCACCGGCACGGTCTCGGCCTGCCACTCGGACTGGTAGCAGCCGCCCTTGGGCGGCTGCGCCGGGTCGTCAGGCGAAGCCGGGCTGCCGGAGCATGCGCTCAGCAGACCCGCCAGCAGCATCACAGGCAATTGCTTGACCATCAGGCCACTCCCTTTGCCAGGCGCCGAAGTCATCAGGCCTTGGCCCGCTCTTCCAGGATTGCCACGGCTGGCAGGACCTTGCCCTCGACGAACTCGAGGAACGCGCCGCCACCGGTAGAAATGTAGGAGATTTCCTTGCTAACGCCATATTTGTCGATGGCCGCCAGGGTGTCACCGCCACCGGCGATGGAGAACGCGTCGCTGTCGGCGATGGCCTTGGCCAGCACCTGGGTACCCTTGCCGAACTGGTCGAACTCGAACACGCCGACCGGGCCGTTCCACAGGATGGTCTTCGACGACTTCAGCAACTCGGCGAACTGGGCTGCGGTTTGCGGGCCGATGTCCAGGATCATGTCGTCGGCAGCAACATCCGCGATGGCCTTGACGGTGGCTTCGGCATCTTCGGCGAACGCCTTTGCGACCACCACGTCAACCGGCAGCGGCACATTGACCTTGGCAGCGATGGCCTTGGCCGTGTCGACCAGGTCCGGCTCGTACAGCGACTTGCCGACAGGGTGGCCGGCAGCGGCCAGGAAGGTATTGGCAATGCCACCACCGACGATCAGCTGGTCGCAGACCGCGCTCAGGCTGTTCAGCACGTCCAGCTTGGTGGAAACCTTGGAGCCGGCGACGATGGCCGCCATCGGCTTGGCCGGCGCCTTCAGGGCTTTGCCCAGGGCATCCAGCTCGGCAGCCAGCAGGGGGCCTGCAGCTGCAACCTTGGCGAACTTGGCCACACCGTGGGTCGAGCCCTCGGCGCGGTGCGCGGTGCCGAACGCGTCCATGACAAACACGTCGCACAGCGCAGCGTACTGCTGGGCCAGCTCGTCGGCGTTCTTCTTCTCGCCCTTGTTGAAGCGCACGTTCTCGAACAGCACCAGCTCACCGGCCTGCACCGCGACGCCGCCCAGGTAGTCGGCAACCAGCGGCACCTCGCGGCCCAGGGCCTTGCTCAGATACTCGGCAACCGGCTTGAGGCTGTTTTCGGCAGAGAACTCGCCTTCGGTCGGGCGGCCCAGGTGCGAGCAGACCATTACCGCCGCGCCCTTCTCCAGGGCCAGCTTGATGGTCGGCAGCGCTGCCAGGATGCGCGCGTCGCTGGTTACCACACCGTCCTTCACAGGCACGTTGAGGTCTTCGCGGATCAGTACGCGCTTACCTTGCAGGTCGAGGTCGGTCATCTTCAACACGGTCATGAATGCAGTCCTTCAGGGCTGTTTATTGCGGGTTGGGTGAACGACGTGCAGATAGTGTTCGGCAACGTCGAGCATACGGTTGGCGAACCCCCATTCGTTATCGAACCAGGCCAGCAGGTTGACCAGGCGGGGCCCGGCAACACGCGTCTGGCTGGCATCGACGATCGCCGAATGCGGGTCATGGTTGAAATCACAGCTGGCATGCGGCAGCTCGGTGTAGGCCAGCAAGCCTTTCAGCGGGCCGTCCAGCGCGGCCTCGCGCAGCACCCGGTTGACCTCGGCGGCACTGGTGTCGCGGGCGGTCTGCAGGGTGATGTCCAGGCAAGACACGTTGACGGTCGGCACGCGTACCGCTTTGGCCTGGATTCGCCCGGCAAGTTCCGGAAGCAGGCGCTCGATACCGCGCGCCAGACCAGTGGACACCGGTATCACCGACTGGAAGGCCGAACGGGTGCGGCGCAAGTCTTCGTGGTGATAGGCGTCGATCACCGGCTGGTCGTTCATCGCCGAGTGGATGGTGGTGATCTGCACGTACTCGATGCCGAACGCCTGGTCCAGCACACGCAACAGGGGCACGCCGCAGTTGGTGGTGCAGGAGGCATTGGAAACCAGCCGCTCCTGGCCGGTCAGGCAAGCCTGGTTGATGCCATAGACCACAGTGGCATCGACATCGGCCTCGCTGGCCATGGGCTGGGAGAACAGCACGCGCGGGGCACCGGCATCGAGGAAACGCTGGCCGTCGGCGCGGGTGTTGTAGGCACCGGAGCACTCCAGCACCAGATCGATACCCAGGGCAGCCCAATCGATGCCTTCGGGGGTGGCGCTGCGCATGACTTTCACGCAGTCGCCATTGATATGCAGACAGTCGCCGTCGACCTTCACCTGGCCAGGGAAGCGGCCATGGGTGGAGTCGAAGCGAGTCAGGTACTCCAGGCTGGCCTGGTCGGCCAGGTCATTCAGCGCAACGATCTCGAAACCGGCCTTTGCCCCCCGCTCGAACAGCGCGCGCAGGACACAGCGGCCGATACGGCCATAACCGTTGAGTGCAACTTTGTAGGGACGCAGGTGGGGCATTCGTTGGCTCGCTAACGCATGATGGCGGTTGGGGCCGCGTGGCGGCCCATCGCGACGCAAGGCCGCTCCCACAGGGTGCGGCATGCGCAGTACCCTGTAGGAGCGGCCTTGTGTCGCGATGGAGGGCAGAGCCCTCCCCTTGCACGACCTGGAGGGCGTCACTGCCCTCCCGGGTTACATCAGTCTTCCAGCAGCTCTTCGGCAGTACCGAGGATGTTCTCCAGGGTGAAGCCGAACTCCTCGAACAGGGCCGAAGCCGGCGCCGACTCACCGTAGGTGGTCATGCCGATCACGCGGCCTTCCAGGCCGACGTACTTGTACCAGAAGTCGGCGTGGGCGGCTTCGATGGCGATGCGCGCGCCCACTTCCAGCGGCAGCACGGACTGCTTGTAGGCAGCATCCTGGGCATCGAACACGCTGGTGCACGGCATGGAAACCACGCGCACCTTGCGGCCCTGCTCGGTCAGCTTGTCGAAGGCCTGAACCGCCAGGCCCACTTCCGAACCGGTGGCGATCAGGATCAGCTCAGGCTCGCCTGCACAGTCCTTGAGCACATAGCCACCACGGCTGATGTCGGCAATCTGCTGCGCGCTGCGCGCCTGGTGCTGCAGGTTCTGGCGCGAGAAGATCAGCGCCGAAGGGCCGTCCTTGCGCTCCAGGGCGTTTTTCCAGGACACAGCGGATTCAACGGCGTCAGCCGGGCGCCAGGTGTCCAGGTTCGGCGTGCTGCGCAGGCTGGTCAGCTGCTCGATCGGCTGGTGGGTAGGGCCGTCTTCGCCCAGGCCGATGGAGTCGTGGGTATACACATGGATCACACGCTGCTTCATCAGCGCCGACATGCGCACGGCGTTGCGGGCGTATTCCATGAACATCAGGAAGGTCGCGCCGTAAGGCACCAGGCCGCCGTGCAGGGCAACACCGTTCATGATGGCGGTCATGCCGAACTCGCGTACGCCATAGAACACGTAGTTGCCGCTGGCGTCATTGGCTTCGACGCCCTTGCAGCCCTTCCACAGGGTCAGGTTGGAGCCGGCCAGGTCGGCCGAACCGCCGAGGAACTCGGGCAGCAGCGGGCCGAAGGCGTTCAGGGCGTTCTGGCTGGCCTTGCGGCTGGCGATGGTTTCACCCTTGGCAGCCACTTCTTCGATGTAGGCCTGGGCCTTGGCACTGAAGTCGGCCGGCAGTTCGCCGCGGGTACGGCGCTTGAACTCGGCAGCCAGCTCCGGGTAAGCCTTGGCGTAGGCGTCGAAGCGCTGGTTCCACTCGGCTTCGACCTGGGCACCGGCAGCCTTGGCATCCCACTCGGCATAGATGTCGGCCGGGATTTCGAACGGGCCGTAGTTCCAGTTCAGGGCCTGGCGGGTCAGGGCGATTTCGTCGTTGCCCAGCGGTGCGCCGTGGCAGTCTTCCTTGCCCTGCTTGTTCGGCGAACCGAAACCAATGGTGGTCTTGCAGCAGATCAGGGTCGGGCGATCGCTCTTGCGGGCGGTATCGATGGCGGTCTTGATCTCGTCGGCGTCATGGCCGTCGACATTGCGGATCACCTGCCAGTTGTAGGCTTCGAAGCGCGCCGGGGTGTTGTCGGTGAACCAGCCGTGCACTTCGCCGTCGATGGAGATGCCGTTGTCGTCGTAGAAGGCGACCAGCTTGTTCAGGCCCAGGGTGCCGGCCAGCGAGGCGACTTCGTGGGAGATGCCTTCCATCATGCAGCCGTCGCCCAGGAACACATAAGTGTTGTGGTCGACGATGGTGTGGCCGTCACGGTTGAACTGGGCAGCCAGCACTTTTTCTGCCAGGGCGAAGCCCACGGCGTTGGCGATACCCTGGCCGAGCGGGCCGGTGGTGGTCTCCACGCCCGGGGTGTAGCCGTATTCCGGGTGGCCCGGGGTGCGGCTGTGCAACTGACGGAAGGCCTTGAGGTCGTCGATCGACAGGTCGTAGCCGGTCAGGTGCAGCAGCGAGTAGATCAGCATCGAGCCGTGGCCATTGGACAGCACGAAGCGGTCGCGGTCGGCGAAGTGCGGGTTGCTCGGGTTGTGTTTCAGGTAGTCACGCCACAGTACTTCGGCGATATCCGCCATGCCCATGGGGGCACCTGGGTGGCCGCTATTAGCCTTTTGCACGGCATCCATGCTGAGGGCGCGAATGGCGTTGGCACGTTCACGACGGCTGGGCATCGCTGGTCTCCTGGGGGGCTTGTAGAGGTGGTGTCACGAAAAAGACGACCATTTTCGCCCACTGGGGGGCTTGGGGCAAACATTTAAGCGCCAAGCGGCCAGCTTTAAGCTTCAAGAAAGAAGCAGGGGCCGAGCCGGACTGCTCTGGAGCCTGTAGCGTGCAGTTTGAAGGCTGCAACTCATCGCCAATATCAAAACTTTTTGATATTGGCCTTGCTAGGGCACCAATGCCTGACTAGACTGCCCGCCCATGAACCTCCGTGTGCAATCGATCCCCGAGCAATGCGAAACATTGGCCGCCCTGTGCAAGGCCAGTGGCGACGCCTTGCGCCTGAACGTGCTGAGAGCCCTGGCCAACGACTCGTTCGGTGTACTGGAGCTGGCCCAGATCTTCGGCATCGGGCAGTCGGGCATGAGCCACCACCTCAAGGTGCTGGCCCAGGCAGAGCTGGTCGCCACCCGCCGTGAAGGCAATGCCATCTTCTACCGCCGCGCCCTGCCCGACAGCCTCCGCCTGGGTGGCCGGCTGCACGCGGCGCTGCTGGAAGAGGTGGATGCCCTGGCCCTGCCGGCCGATGTGCAGGCGCGCATCGCGCAGGTCCAGCAACGCCGCGCGGTCACCAGCCAGGACTTCTTCCTGCGCGTGGAAGAAAAGTTCCGCGCCCAGCAAGACCTGATCGCCGGCCTGCCGCAGTACCGCGAGAGCCTGCTGGCGCTGCTCGACAAGCTGCATTTCGACCCGGCGGCCAGTGCTCTGGAAGTCGGCCCCGGCGACGGTGGTTTTCTGCCCGACCTGGCCCGGCGCTTTGCCCACGTCACTGCGCTGGACAACAGCGCGACCATGCTCGAACTGGCGCGCCAGGTGTGCCAGCGCGAGGGGCTCGACAATGTGACCCTGCAGTTGGCCGATGCACTGGGTGCCACGGATGTGGCCGCCGACTGCGTTGTGCTGAACATGGTACTGCACCATTTCAGCGACCCGGCCCTGGCCTTGCGCCAGCTGGCCAAACGGGTGAAGGCAGGCGGCAGCCTGCTGGTCACCGAGTTGTGCAGCCATGACCAGGGGTGGGCCCGCGAAGCCTGCGGCGACCTGTGGCTTGGCTTTGAACAGGACGACCTGGCCCGCTGGGCCAACGCGGCCGGGCTGGCCCATGCGGACAGCCTGTACGTGGGCTTGCGCAACGGCTTCCAGATCCAGGTCCGGCACTTCCAGCGCACGGCTGGCGACATACACCATCGGTAAATTTCAGGAACCTTCGAGATGAGCGAATACTCCCTTTTCACCTCCGAGTCCGTGTCCGAAGGGCATCCGGACAAGATCGCCGACCAGATTTCGGACGCAGTCCTCGATGCCATCATCGCCCAGGACAAATACGCCCGCGTAGCGTGTGAAACACTGGTCAAGACCGGTGTCGCCATCATCGCCGGTGAGGTCACCACCTCGGCCTGGGTCGACCTGGAAGACCTGGTGCGCAAAGTCATCATCGATATCGGCTACAACAGCTCCGACGTCGGCTTCGACGGCGCCACCTGCGCCGTGATGAACATCATCGGCAAGCAGTCGGTAGACATCGCCCAGGGCGTCGACCGCTCCAAGCCGGAAGACCAGGGCGCCGGCGACCAGGGCCTGATGTTCGGTTATGCCAGCAACGAAACCGAAGTGCTGATGCCGGCGCCTATCTGCTTCTCGCACCGCCTGGTCGAGCGCCAGGCCGAAGCACGCAAGTCCGGCCTGCTGCCATGGCTGCGCCCGGATGCCAAGTCGCAGGTCACCTGCCGCTATGAAAACGGCAAGGTCGTAGGCATCGACGCAGTGGTACTGTCGACCCAGCACAACCCTGAGGTTTCGCAGAAAGACCTGCAAGAAGCGGTGATGGAGCTGATCGTCAAGCACACCCTGCCTGCCGAACTGCTGCACAAAGGTACCCAGTACCACATCAACCCGACCGGCAACTTCATCATCGGTGGCCCGGTGGGCGACTGCGGCCTGACCGGCCGCAAGATCATCGTCGACTCCTACGGCGGCATGGCGCGTCACGGTGGTGGTGCGTTCTCAGGCAAGGACCCGTCCAAGGTCGACCGCTCCGCCGCCTACGCCGGCCGCTACGTGGCCAAGAACATCGTCGCCGCCGGCCTGGCCGAGCGTTGCGAGATCCAGGTGTCGTACGCCATTGGCGTGGCCCTGCCGACCTCCATCTCGATCAACACCTTCGGTACCGGCAAGGTCTCCGACGAGAAGATCATCCAGCTGGTGCGCGAGTGCTTCGACCTGCGCCCGTACGCGATCACCACCATGCTCGACCTGCTGCACCCGATGTACCAGGAAACCGCTGCCTACGGCCACTTCGGCCGTACCCCGCAGCAGAAGACTGTCGGCGACGACACCTTCACCACCTTCACCTGGGAGCGTACCGACCGCGCCCAGTCGCTGCGTGACGCTGCTGGCCTGTAAGTTTTCCTGCAGCGCCGGACGAAAGCCCCTGCCGAGCGATCGGCAGGGGCTTTTTCATGACATATCGACTCACAATCGCTTACCGGCAATGCCTGCCAGCTTGCCTACGCTGAGGGGCCAACCCGCCATGCAAGGATGCAGGCCATGCCGTTCATGCTGTTCATCACCCTGCTGGGGGTGCTCGCCGCGCCACTGGCGCACGCCAGTTCATGCCCCGGCTGGAACCCCCAGCAAGTCGCCAGCGAGGTTGCCCAACTGCGGAAAACCCTTGGCAGCTGGGACGACCACTACCATCGCCAAGGCATTGCCTTGGTACCTGATGAGCTTTATGACCAGAGCCGCCAACGCCTCGCGCAGTTGCAGCAGTGCTTCGGCCTGGCCGGTGGCCCTGCGCCCCTGGCCAACGCGGGCGGCCCGGTACCCCACCCCATTCCCCACACGGGCATCGACAAGCTGCACGACCGCCACGCCGTGCAGCGCTGGCTGGCCGGCAAGGCCGATGTCTGGGTCCAGCCCAAGGTCGATGGCGTGGCGGTGTCGCTCATTTACCGAGAGGGCCGCCTGGTGCAGCTGATCAGCCGGGGCAACGGCGCCCAAGGGCACGACTGGAGCCGCCACATCCCCCAGCTGGGTAGTATCACCCGCCAGCTGCCGCAGGCCATGGACCTGCAGTTGCAGGGTGAGCTGTACCTGCGCTTGAACGCGCATGTTCAGGCCCAGGCGGGCGGCGCCAAGGCGCGCGATACCGTGGCCGGGTTACTCGCCCGCAAGCGCCTGAGCAGCGAACAAGGCGAGGCGGTGGGCCTGTTCGTCTGGGACTGGCCGCAAGGCCCCGAGCAACAGGCCGAACGCCTCGCGCAGCTGGCACAGCTGGGCTTTGCCGACAGCCAGCGCTACAGCGTTGCCATCAATACGCTGGATGAGGCGGCCCAATGGCGTGAACGCTGGTACCACGCTGCCCTGCCCTTCGCCAGCGATGGTGTGGTGCTGCGCCAGGGTAGCCGGCCACCCGCTGAACGGTGGCAGGCCAAGGCACCGTACTGGCTCGCCGCCTGGAAGTACCCGTACATGCAAGCATTGGCCGAGGTTCGCGACGTGCGCTTTCGGGTCGGTCGTACCGGGCGGGTCACGCCCGTGCTGCACCTGCTGCCGGTAACCCTCGACAACCGACGGGTCACGCAAGTGAGCATGGGTTCGCTGGCGCGCTGGCACAGCCTGGACGTTCGCCCTGGGGACCAGGTGGCGGTGAGCCTGGCCGGGCTGACCATTCCGCGCCTGGAGCAGGTGGTACACCGCGCTGTCGAGCGGGTGCCGGTAGCGGCACCGGCAGCCGGCCAGTATCACGCCCACAGTTGCTGGCAGGCCAGCGTGGGCTGTGAAGAACAGTTCATTGCCCGCCTGGCGTGGCTGAGCGGCAAGCACGGCCTGGCCCTGCCGCGCACCGGGCCGGGCACCTGGCGCCGGCTGGTCGCAGCCGGGCTGGCAACCTCGCTCACTGACTGGCTGCAACTGGATGCCACACGCCTGAGCGAGGTTGCAGGAATCAGTGAGCGAACGGCAGCCCAGTTGCGCAGCAGTTTCGACGATGCTCGCACCCGGTCGCTTGACCAGTGGCTGCGGGGGCTGGGCGCTCCCCTACCCAATGGCATGCAGATTACTGGCGACTGGCAAGCACTGGCGGCCCGCACGGCTGACACTTGGCAGGCACTACCCGGCATTGGCGAAAAGCGCGCACGACAACTGGTGGATTTTTTTGCAGCCGCCGAGGTTCGAGCCATAGCAACGCAGCTGGGCGAGCACGGTGTCGAAGGCTTTGAGCGCCCTAAGCAATGATTTTTTACCAATTAGCCTGTAGGAAATTCCTGAGATTCAAGCGGAAATACCCGGCAAGGGTTTCTAAAAGGACAAAACCAAGGCAGGATTTCACCCTAATTTTTTGCTGCCCCGCCCCGTCCAGGAGGCTTTTCATGAAACGTATTTCCACCCTTTTCCTGCTCGCGACCATTGCGGCGGCCGCAGGCACCGCCCAGGCTGCCCAGCCGGATGCCGGCCTGACTGGCTGCGCCGCCAAGCGCAGCGCCATCGAGAACCAGCTGAAGATTGCCCGTGACCACGGCAACAGCGACCAGGTCGCAGGCCTGGAAGCAGCGCTGCGCGGGGTCGACAACTGCACCGACGCAAGCCTGCGCAAGGAACGCGAGCAAAAGGTGCTCGACGCCCGTCATGAAGTGGCGCAGCGCGAAAAAGACCTGAAGAAGGCCGAGAAAAAGGGCGACGCCGAGAAGATCAACAAGCGCAAGGACAAACTCGCCGAGTCGCGCAAAGAGCTGCAGGAAGCAGTAGACGATCTCGACCGCTGAGGTATCTGACTTGCAAGTGCGGTCTTTGTGGGAGCCTCAGGTTTGTGCAAACAGCACAGCCCTTAATGATTGCGGAACTCGCTATGGCAGGCCTTGCAGGCCGCCTCGACCTTGTCCATCGGCGCTTTCAGTTGCGCAGGGTCCAGCGGCTGCGTGCGGGTCACATCGACCAGTTCGCCGGTCACGCCTTCCAGCTGCCGGGCCAGCTCATGGAAGCGCGCCTGGCGCTCCCACACTGCGGCACGGGCACTGCTGTCACCGCCATCGCGTACCTGCGGGAAGTGCTGCCACGGCTGGTGCGAAAGGTTGTCCAGTTGCAGTGCACCGCCGGCAAACTTCACCCCGTCGAACGGCAACCGGCCACGCAACATGCCGCCCAGGTCTTCGCTGGTCTTGAGCATGTCCTTGAAGATGACCTTGCGCTTGCCCAGCGGCGAGTTGGGGTCAACCCGCTCGCAACCACTCAAGGCTGCACCCAAGGCCACTGCTGCCAGCACTACAACGGTCAATCGCTTCAACATGACGCTCACTTCGGCCTGCGAAAAGGGGCGGTCAGTATCGCTGCCCCGCAGCCAAACACCAATAGCCACATAAAAAACAGGGGCGAATCTTCATGTTCACCCACCACAGGAATGCACACATGAAATCTGCCCTGCGCCACCTGGCCTGGACATTCCCGGTACTGGCCCTGCTGGCTGGCTGCAATGGCGGCGAGAGCGCCAAGCCCGAGCCGCATGCGGTAGCCACCTACGCCCCCGCCACCTGGAAAGACCTGCCCGCAGTCAGTGACGAAGACTTGCTGGCCGGGTTCTACGCCTGGCGCAGCGGTTGCGAAAAACTCAAGCGCGACCCGGTCTGGGCCGCGACCTGCGAAGCGGCGGGTAGCGCCCAGGCCAGTGCCGCGCAGGTGCGCACCTTCCTGGAGCAGAACCTGGAGGTCTACGGCCTGCGCTCGGCCGAGAACAACGCCAACGGCCTGATCACCGGCTACTACGAACCGGTCTACCCCGGCAGCCTGAGCCCATCGAAAACCAACCATGTGGCGGTTTACGGCGTGCCCGAGGACATGATCGTCGTCGACCTGGCCAGCGTGTACCCCGAACTCAAGGGCAAGCGCTTGCGTGGCCGCCTCGAGGGTCGGGTGCTCAAGCCTTACGACACCGCCGAGGTGATCAACCGTGACGGCGTGAAAGCGCCCGTGCTGGCCTGGCTGAGCGACCCGATGGACCTGCAGTTCCTGCAGATCCAGGGCTCAGGCCGGATCCAGCTGGAGGATGGCCGCCAGCTGCGCCTGGGCTATGCCGATCAGAACGGCCACCCCTACCGGCCGATCGGTCGCTGGCTGGTCGAGCAGGGAGAGTTGAAAAAGGACGAGGTGAGCATGGGAGCCATCCATGCCTGGGCCCAGGCGAACCCCCAGCGCGTCGCGGAGCTGCTTGCCAGCAACCCAAGCTACGTGTTCTTCAGCACCCGCCCGGACAGCAACGAGGGGCCGCGCGGTTCGCTGAACGTACCCTTGACCGCAGGCTACAGCGTGGCCATCGACCGCAAGGTGATTCCCCTGGGTAGCCTGTTGTGGTTGTCCACCACGCGCCCCGACGGCTCGCCGGTGGTGCGCCCGGTTGGCGCCCAGGACACGGGCGGCGCCATTGCTGGCGAAGTGCGTGCCGACCTGTTCTGGGGCACAGGGCCCGAGGCCGGCGAGTTGGCGGGGAACATGAAGCAGCAAGGGCAGATCTGGATGCTCTGGCCCAAGGGCCAGCCGCTGCCAGAGGTGCCCAAGGTTCCTTGACGTTGCGCGGGCCCTGCGAGGGCGGCTTCAGCCGCGCCACAGGGCCCACGCAGGCCTTCAGATGGAAACCACGAAGAACGCCACGATGATCGCCAGCCCGGCCAGCCATACCAGCGAGCGCAAGGCAGCCCAGTCGGCCAGGTAGCAAATGATGTAGAGCAGCCGGCTGGTGATGTACATCACCCCCAGCACATCCTGGGTCACCTGCTCGGCATTGCCGACAATGTCTGCCACCAGCACGGCTGCGGCGAACGCCGGAAATGCCTCGTAGCTGTTCTGCTGCGCAGCATGCGCGCGGCGTGGCAGCCCGGACAGCGTATCGAGGAAGGCACGCGGGTCATGGTTGTCCCGCATGCCAAAGCGGCCACTGCTGACCTTGGCGATCAAGGCACACAGCGGCGGCAGGAACAGCGCGATCAGGATGCACCACAAAGCGACGGTCATAGGCAGGACTCCTTGTTCAGTCTTCAGGTCAGAGCTTCATTACCAGCATGCCGGCCAGCACCAGCCCGCAAGCTAGGAGTCTTGGGCCGCCAAAAGGTTCTTTGAGGTAGCGCATCCCCAGTAACACCACCAGCACCACGCTCAATTCCCGCAATGCCGCAGCCTCGGCCACAGAGCCCAGGTGCATGGCCCACAGCACCAGCGCATAGCTGAACAGCACACAGAACCCTACCGCCAGTCCCAGGCGCCACTGGCTGCGCCAGAACGCTACGAAGGGCGCACGCCGCGCCACGCTGGCCAGTAGCGGGAATGGCCAGGCACTGAGCAGGGTCAGCCACACCAGGTAATCCCACGGCTTGCCCCACAGGCGCACGGCCTGCCCGTCGAACCAGGTGTAGCACCCGATGCACAGGCCGATCAGGGCCACCACCGGTAGCATCGCCCAGGGCAGCCGCTCACCGCCGCCGCCCTGCCACAGCAGGCAGGCCATGCCGCACGGAATCAGCAGGATCCCGATGATCTGCTGCTGGCTCAGCGACTCCCCGGCAAACGCAAGCGTCAAGCCCAGCACCACCAGCGGCGACAACCCGCGCATCAGAGGGTAGACCAGGCCCAGGTCACCCACCCGGTAGGCCTGGATCAGCAGGTAGCGGTACAGCTGCTCGGCCAGCGCCGAAGCCAGCAGCCACGGCCAGATACTGGCCGGTGGCAGTTGCACGAACGGCAGCGCCAGCACGGCGAAGGCCAAGGCCACGGTGTCCATGCTGGCAATGACCAGCAGCCGCTCGCCGCTGAATTTGATCAGGGTGTTCCAGGTCGCGTGCAGCAGCGCTGCGACCAGCACCAAGGATGTTGCCAGCACGTCTTGTTTTCCTTATGGCTTTCGTGGCTGTGAATATAGAGCGTTCGCGGGCCATTGTGCGGCCAATCGCCGGCCCCAGAATGGGAACGTTCGCAACGAATTCGGTCAAAGGCTGTGTCCCGAACCCCTCGCCAGGTCATCAAAGAACTGCCCGAGCCATTCGGGTTACGACTTGGAAGCCACTGTTACAGGATTCGGGATGCTTGAATTAGTTGCCGCGTTTATCTGCCTGACCACCCTCCTCACCTATGTGAACTACCGTTTCATCGGCCTGCCGCCCGCCATCGGCGTGATGGTCACGGCGCTGTTGTTTTCCCTGATGCTGCAAGGCCTGAGCCTGATCGGCTTCCCTGGCCTGGAAGAGCGCGTCGAAGGCCTGATGAACCAGATCGACTTCAATGACCTGCTGATGCACTGGATGCTGGCATTTCTGCTGTTTGCCGGCGCCCTGCACGTCAACCTCACCGACCTGCGCAGCTACCGCTGGCCGATTGGGCTTCTGGCGACCGTGGGCGTGCTGATTGCCACCGTGGTCATCGGCTACCTGTCGCATTGGGTCTTTGCCATGTTCGGCTGGCAGGTTCCGCTGATCTACTGCCTGCTGTTCGGTGCACTGATTTCACCGACCGACCCGATTGCCGTGCTCGGTGCGCTGCGTACCGCCAATGCGCCGAAACCCTTGAAGACCACCATCGTCGGCGAGTCGTTGTTCAACGACGGTACCGCCGTGGTGGTGTTCACCGTGTTGCTGGGCATCATCCAGCTGGGCGAAACCCCAAGCATCAGCGACACGGCGGTGCTGTTCGCCCGCGAGGCCATTGGCGGTGTGCTCTTCGGCGGCCTGATCGGCTACGCCACCTACCGCATGATCAAGAGCGTGGAGCAGTACCAGGTCGAGGTCATGCTGACCCTGGCACTGGTGATCGGCGGCTCGGCGATGTGCTACGAGCTGCACGTGTCGGCGCCGATCGCCATGGTGGTGGCGGGCCTGATCATCGGCAACCTGGGGCGCAACCTGGCCATGAACGACATGACCCGCCGCTACATGGACGGTTTCTGGGAGCTGATCGATGACATGCTCAATGCGCTGCTGTTCGCCCTGATCGGCCTTGAGCTGTTGCTGCTGCCGTTCAACTGGATGCACCTGGCCGCTGGCGGCGTGCTGGCGCTGGCGGTACTGCTGTCGCGGTTGCTGACCGTGGCCCCAGCCATCGTGCTGTTGCGGCGCTGGCGGCCGGTGCCCAAAGGCACAGTGCGGGTACTGACCTGGGGGGGCTTGCGTGGCGGGGTCTCGGTGGCCCTGGCGTTGTCGCTGCCCTTGGGCGATGAGCGCGACCTGCTGCTGTCGATTACCTACATCGTGGTGCTGTCGTCGATCCTGGTGCAGGGCTTGAGCATCGGCCGGGTGGTGCGTAAGGTCAGCGCCCAGCCTTGAGAATGCCGGGGCCGCTCTGCGGCCCCGTACGATCACTCGACGGCAGAATCCGGGAACTGGTCCTGCACATACTTGATCGCGGTTCGCCCATGGGCCGCCGGCAAGCCGTCTTCACCCAGGTTGACGAAGACCATCTTGTCGACGGTCAGGATGCTCTTGCGGGTGATCTTGTTGCGTACCTCGCATTTGAGGGTGATCGAGGTGCGGCCGAACTCCGTCGCGGTGATGCCCAGCTCGATGATGTCGCCCTGGCGCGAGGCACTGACGAAATTGATTTCCGACATGTACTTGGTCACCACGCGCTGGTTGCCCAGCTGCACGATGGCGTAGATCGCCGCCTCTTCGTCGATCCAGCGCAACAGGCTGCCACCGAACAGGGTGCCATTGGGGTTGAGGTCTTCGGGTTTAACCCACTTGCGGGTGTGAAAGTTCATCAGTACTCCTGACCTGCTTGGCTAACGTGTGCCCATGATGGCAGAGCAGCTGCGATCGCTCCATTGCACATCGACTATCGTCGCGATTAATCGACAGAAAACCTTGGGCAACCCGGCAGGCACAGCTATAATCTGCGCCGCTTCACATGGTTGCCCACAGCGGTGCCATGCCCGCCACCTGTCCGAGGGGCGCTGCAGCAGGCTAGGCCTGTCAGGCTCGGATGGGGCGTTGCTCGCTCTCGCGGGCGCTTAACGCACAACGGCGCCCATTCGCACACTACGAATGGAGGCTCTCATGAGCGCTGCAAACATGCCTGCTGGTTTTACCGATTTCAAAGTCGCCGACATCTCCCTGGCCGCTTGGGGCCGTCGCGAAACCATCATCGCCGAATCGGAAATGCCTGCGCTGATGGGCCTGCGTCGCAAGTACCTGGCCGAGCAACCGCTCAAGGGCGCGAAGATCCTGGGCTGCATCCACATGACCATCCAGACCGCCGTGCTGATCGAAACCCTGGTAGCCCTGGGTGCCGAAGTGCGGTGGTCGTCCTGCAACATCTTCTCCACCCAGGACCAGGCCGCCGCCTCCATCGCCGCTGCCGGTATCCCGGTGTTCGCCTGGAAAGGTGAAACCGAAGAAGAGTACGAGTGGTGCCTGGAGCAGACCATCCTCAAGGATGGCCAGCCATGGGACGCCAACATGATCCTCGACGACGGTGGCGACCTGACCGAACTGCTGCACAAGAAGTACCCGCAGGTACTGGACCGCGTGCACGGCGTGACCGAAGAAACCACCACTGGCGTGCACCGCCTGCTGGACATGCTGGCCAAGGGCGAGCTGAAAGTCCCGGCAATCAACGTCAACGACTCGGTCACCAAGAGCAAGAACGACAACAAGTATGGCTGCCGTCACAGCCTGAACGACGCCATCAAGCGTGGTACCGACCACCTGCTGTCGGGCAAGCAGGCGCTGGTGATTGGCTACGGCGACGTGGGCAAGGGTTCGGCGCAGTCGCTGCGCCAGGAAGGCATGATCGTCAAGGTCACCGAAGTCGACCCGATCTGCGCCATGCAGGCCTGCATGGACGGCTTCGAGGTGGTATCGCCGTTCATCGACGGTATCAACGACGGCAGCGAAGCCAGCATCGATAAAGCCCTGCTGGGCAAGATCGACCTGATCGTGACCACCACCGGCAACGTCAATGTCTGCGATGCCAACATGCTCAAGGCCCTGAAGAAGCGTGCCGTGGTGTGCAACATCGGCCACTTCGACAACGAGATCGACACGGCCTTCATGCGCAAGAACTGGGCCTGGGAAGAGGTCAAGCCGCAGGTGCACAAGATCCACCGCACCGGTGCCGGCAGCTTCGACCCGCAGAACGACGACTACCTGATCCTGCTGGCCGAAGGCCGCCTGGTAAACCTGGGCAACGCCACCGGCCACCCAAGCCGCATCATGGACGGTTCGTTCGCCAACCAGGTCCTGGCCCAGATCTTCCTGTTCGAGCAGAAGTTCGCCGACCTGTCGCCCGAGAAGAAGGCCGAGCGCCTGACCGTGGAAGTGCTGCCGAAAAAGCTCGACGAAGAAGTGGCCCTGGAAATGGTCCGCGGCTTCGGCGGCGTGGTCACCCAGCTGACCAAACAGCAAGCTGACTACATCGGCGTTACCGTCGAAGGCCCGTTCAAGCCGCACGCTTACCGCTACTAAGCGGCAGGGTTGGAGCTGCTAGCAGCAAGTTGCAAGCAGAAGCAGAAGCAGACCGCAGCTTGTAGCTCCAGCCTCTTGAACCTTGAACGATGACCAAGCCAGACCGGCCATCACCGATCTGGCTTTTACTTGCAGCTCGCCGCTTGCAGCTTGCTGCCAGAGGAACGCCTGATGTCACAAGAACGCCGCTACAGTTTCGAGTTCTTCCCGACCAAGACCGATGCCGGTCATGAAAAGCTGATGGGTGTAGCCCGCCAGCTGGCTGCCTGCAACCCGGACTTTTTCTCCTGCACCTATGGTGCCGGTGGTTCGACCCGCGACCGTACGCTGAACACCGTGCTGCAGCTGGAAAGCGAAGTACAGGTACCGGCCGCCCCGCACCTGTCGTGCGTGGGCGACACCAAGGCTGAACTGCGCGCCCTGCTGGCCGAGTACAAGGCCGCCGGCATCAAGCGCATCGTGGCCTTGCGCGGCGACCTGCCGTCGGGCATGGGCATGGCCTCCGGCGAACTGCGCTACGCCAGCGACCTGGTCGAGTTCATCCGCACGGAAACCGGCGATCACTTCCACCTGGAAGTGGCTGCCTACCCCGAAATGCACCCACAGGCGCGCAACTTCGAGGCCGACCTGGGCAACTTCGTACACAAGGTCAAGGCCGGTGCCGACAGCGCCATCACCCAGTACTTCTTCAACGCCGACAGCTACTTCTACTTTGTCGAGCGCGCGCAGAAGCTGGGGGTGGATATCCCGGTGGTGCCGGGCATCATGCCAATCACCAACTACAGCAAACTGGCACGCTTCTCCGATGCCTGTGGCGCCGAGATTCCGCGCTGGATCCGCAAGCAGCTGGAAGCCTACGGTGATGACACCGCAAGCATCCAGGCCTTCGGCGAAGAAGTCATCACCCGCATGTGCGAACAACTGCTGCAAGGCGGCGCACCGGGCCTGCACTTCTACACCCTGAACCAGGCCGAGGCGAGCCTGGCGCTGTGGAACAACCTCAAGCTCCCGCGCTGAAACTTTTTGGCAATGTCTGCTTAAGAAATGATTAAGGCTTTGGTCATAGACTAAGGCCTTGTTCTTTTTTGGGTTACACAGGTCTTGCCTGCCATGCAGCATCCCCAGCCATCTCGCCCACAGCTCGTCTACCTGGCTTTTGGCCCCGCGACCTATCATCAGGAAGCCTGTTTCAGCATCATCAGCGCCCTTGCCCAGCTCGGCAGTACCGCCAGCAGCGTCATGGACATCCAGGTCTACACCGACAACCCGCAACCCTATGCCGGGCTACCGGTCACCACTCATGTACTGGACGAGGCCACGCGCCAAGCCTGGAGCGCCCCGCACGGCTACCACTTTCGCAGCAAGCATGTGCTGTTGCGCCAGGTACTGCGCCAGCACCCGCTGGCCGTGCTGATCGACACCGATACCTTTTTCCGCAAGTCACCACTGCAACTGTTCGACCGGGTCGCGCCCGGCAAGCTGCTGTGCAACACCATCGGCCCGCACTATGGGGCGAACCCGAAGTGCCTGCTGTATAAAAACCTGCTGGGCCCTCTGCAGTCCCGCGGCCTGGCCGACTGCCAGATGCCCCTGGTCAACTCCGGGGTGATCGGCCTCACTGCCGCCGACGCGGGCACCCTGGACCGCTCCATCGACCTGATGGACACGCTCTACCCGCTGGCCCGCGAGGCCTACACCCTGGAAGAATTCTGCCTGGCAGTCGCGGCCCATGGTCACCTGCAGCTCGCGGCATGCTCCGACGTCATTCACCATTACTGGAGCCGCAAGGCGCAGTTCCGCGCCAAGATCCAGGCCTGGCTGGCCAAACATGGGCAACATCCACTCAGCCTGGCAGCGCTGGCCGACGTCGCCCTGGTCAACGACCAGCTGCCCCGGCCACCGGCCTTGCACCGCCTGGGCTACAAGGCATTGAGCCTGACCCTTCCGCCCCAGGAACGTCAGTTTGCCCGTGAGTTGCTGTACGGCTGCTACCCCTACGCCAACGAGTTCGACCGCGCCTGCGCGTCGGCCTGGTGGGACAAGGCCCTGGAAAACCTCAATGCCCGCCACGGCCCCACCGACCCCGAGCGCCTGCGCCAGTGCTTGCGCCACCCCGGGCTGCGCTTGTCGCTGGGGGAACGACGCAAGGACATCGAGCATCACCTGCTCAGGTCTTCCCACGCTTGAATGGCCCGGTGCCCTGCCCTCTGGCCTTGCACCGGCCGAGCGCGTAATCTCCCGGCATGCCCAACATCGCCCGGCTGTTCTGGATCCTGCTGCTCGTTTGCCTGAGCCCGTTGGCCCTGGGCGAACGCTTGCGCCTGGTCTCCGACGACTGGGCGCCCTACGTGTACCAGCAGGACGGCCATCCACGCGGCATCGACTACGAAGTGACCAACCTGGTGTTCGCCCGCCTCGGGGTCGAGGTGGAATGGCAGTTCCTGCCGTGGAAGCGTTGCCTGGCAATGGTCGAACAAGGCCTGGCCGACGGTATTGTCGATATCTTCCAGACCGAGTCGCGTCAGCCCTACCTGGTCTACGCGCCAGAGCCCATGTCGGAGGTCGAGTTCATCCTGTTCCAGGCCAGTGTGCGCCGCCACGTGGTCAACCAGCTGGAAGACCTGGCCGGGCTTACCGTCGGCACCTCGCCCGGCTACACCTATGGCGCAGCCTTCAGCGGGGCCACCTACTTCAAGCGCGAAGCCGCGCCCACCCACGAAGCCAATTTCGGCAAGCTGATGCTGGGCCGTGTCGACCTGGCGATCACCGACCGCAAGGCTGGCCATTACCTGGCGCAGCAGCTGGGCCTGCAACGGCAGGTCGAGGCGCTGCCACTGGTGGTCAGGCGCCAGCACCAGTACCTGGCCCTGGTGCGCAAGCCGGGCCGCGAGGCACTGGCCGAGGCGTTTGCCGAAGAACTGCGGCGTTTCAAGCAGGAAGCGGCCTATACGGCGATCAGCAACCGCTACACAGGCGACACCGAAAACATTCTCAACGCCGTTGAGCAGCAGGAAAGCAGCACAGCGCGATAGCTCTGTTATACTCGGGCCTTCCCGCCCGGCTCACGCCCGGACGCTCGGCCTCGCAACAGGCATCCCGATCGGCACTGGCGCACCTTCGCGTCCACCCTCCGTTTCCCGGATGTGCAGTGAAAGCCCAGCTGGACCGGACGCGATCGCATCCCGACGATGCCCGTCGCGCCAGGCAGAACATCCCATACGGGCCCAGCCCAAACGAGAACAGGATCGCCCATGTCCTTTGCTTCCCTCGGTCTCTCCGAGGCTCTTGTCCGCGCTATCGAAGCTGCGGGCTATACCCAGCCGACCCCCGTGCAACAGCGGGCCATTCCCGCCGTGTTGCAAGGCCGCGACCTGATGGTTGCCGCCCAGACTGGTACTGGTAAGACCGGCGGCTTTGCCCTGCCGATTCTCGAGCGCCTGTTCCCGGCCGGCCACCCCGACAAGTCGCAGCGCCATGGCCCGCGCCAACCCCGCGTGCTGGTACTGACCCCAACCCGCGAACTGGCCGCCCAGGTGCATGACAGCTTCAAGGTCTATGCCCGCGACTTGCCCCTGGTCAGCGCCTGCATCTTCGGGGGCGTAGGCATGAACCCTCAGATCCAGGCCATCGCCAAGGGTGTCGACGTACTGGTCGCCTGCCCTGGCCGCCTGCTCGACCTGGCCGGCCAAGGCAAGGTCGACCTGGCCCACGTTGAAATCCTCGTCCTGGACGAAGCCGACCGCATGCTCGACATGGGCTTTATCCACGACGTGAAGAAGGTACTTGCCCGCTTGCCGGCCAAGCGTCAGAACCTGCTGTTCTCGGCCACCTTCTCCAAAGACATCACCGACCTCGCCGACAAGCTCCTGCACAACCCGGAGCGCATCGAAGTCACCCCGCCGAACACCACCGTGGAGCGTATCGAGCAACGCGTGTATCGCCTGCCGGCCAGCCACAAGCGTGCCCTGCTGGCGCACCTGATCACCCTCGGTGCCTGGGAACAGGTGCTGGTGTTCACCCGGACCAAGCACGGTGCCAACCGCCTGGCCGAGTACCTGGAAAAGCACGGCCTGACCGCCGCCGCCATCCATGGCAACAAGAGCCAGAACGCTCGTACCAAGGCGCTGGCCGACTTCAAGGCCAACAGCGTCCGGGTACTGGTCGCCACCGACATCGCCGCCCGCGGCCTGGACATCGACCAACTGCCGCACGTGGTCAACTTCGAGCTGCCGAACGTCGAGGAAGACTACGTGCACCGTATCGGCCGTACTGGCCGCGCCGGCCGTTCGGGCGAGGCCATTTCCATGGTCGCCCCGGATGAAGAAAAACTGCTCAAGAGCATTGAGCGCGTCACTCGCCAGCGCATTCCCGATGGCGACCTGATGGGCTTCGACGCCAGCCAGGTAGAAGCCGAAAAGCCCGAAGTACGCGAGCGCCCGCAGAACAACGGCCGCGGTGGCCGTAACCAGCAGGCCCGCGGCGAAGGTGGCAAAGACGCCAACGGCGGCCGCAAGGACAAGGGCAAGGACAAAGGCAAGGCCAAGCAGCAAACAGCTGAAAAGCCCGCCGACAAGGAAAAGAGCGGCGACAGGCAACAGCAGCCGCGCAAGCCGCGTGACAAGAAGCCGCGCCAGCAGCAACAAGCCAGCAGCAGCCCCAGCGTGCCGAAGGTTCCGGCCGACCGTGACCCGGAAGAGTTCCTGGATGACGAGATCGACAACTTCGGCAACCGCGCTGACTATGTCAGCCCCTACCAGGGCAAGAGCCAGGGCCGCAATCGTCGCCCGGGTGGCGGTCAGGGCCAGGGCCAAGGCAATGGTCAGCGCAGCAACACTGGTGGTCAGGGCCAGGCCCGTAGCGGCGGCCAGCAGCGCAGCGGCGGTGGCAGCGGCGAAAAACGCCCGCCGCGCGCCAACAACGGAGGCGGTGCCCGTCGTGATGGCGGCGCTGGCCGTGGTCGCCCGGCCCGTGACGATGCTGCCCGGCAGGAGCCAGCCGTGCGCAACCCGCGCCAGGCGGAAAAACAGCCGGTGATCATCCGCAAGGAATCCAAGCTCGACCGTTTCCCTACGCCTGAGCAGCTGGATGACTTGCCAAGCCGCCCCCGCGGTGAGCGCCCGGCGCTGCTGACCCGCAAGGGCTAAGCCCAGGTAGCAAAAAAAGACGCCGCCCGATGGGCTAATGCCAGTCAGTTAAGTAAGTTGGGGCCGCTTTGCGCCCCTTCGCGGGCACGCCCGCTCCCACAGGGATAGCGCATTTCTTGAATTCAGCGCCAAACGTGTAGGAGCGGGCGTGCCCGCGAAGGGCTGCAAAGCAGCCCCCGCGGTGAGCGCCCGGCGCCGCTGACCTGCAAGGGCTAAGCCCAGATAGCAAAAAAAACGCCGCCCGATGGGCTAATGCCAGTCAGTTAAGTAATTTGGGGCCGCTTTGCGACCCTTCGCGGGCACGCCCGCTCCCACAGGGATAGCGCATTTCTTGAATTCAGCGCCAAACGTGTGGGAGCGGGCGTGCCCGCGAAGGGCTGCAAAGCAGCCCCCGCGGTGAGCGCCCGGCGCCGCTGACCTGCAAGGGCTAAGCCCAGGTAGCAAAAAAAACGCCGCCCGATGGGCTAATGCCAGTCAGTTAAGTAATTTGGGGCCGCTTTGCGACCCTTCGCGGGCACGCCCGCTCCCACAGGGATAGCGCATTTCTTGAATTCAGCGCCAAACGTGTGGGAGCGGGCGTGCCCGCGAAGGGCTGCAAAGCAGCCCCAGTAACACTTAACTGACAGCCATTACCCGATGGGCGGCGTTTTTCATGGGCAACGCAATGCTTACTTCTGCTTCACGCCTTCGACACTGATATCCAGGTCCAGGGTTTGCGAAGCCGGGCCTGGGCCCTTGATGCCGAAGTCGTTCAGGTTCAGCGTGGTGGTCGCGTTGAAGCCTGCACGCTCCCCGCCCCATGGGTCTTTGCCTTCACCGTTGAAGGTTGCCTTGAAGGTGACCGGCTTGGTCACGCCGTGCATGGTCAGGTCGCCAGTCACGTCAGCGGTCTTGTCGCCAGTCGACTTCACACTGGTGGAGACGAACTTGGCGTCCGGGTATTTTTTCACGTCCAGGAAGTCAGCGCTGGCAATGTGCTTGTCACGCTCGGCGTGGTTCGACCACAGGCTGGCGGTTTTCAGGTCGACGCTGATCTTGCTGGCTTCAGGCTTGGCGCTGTCCCAAGTGAAGTTGCCGTCGAAGTCCTTGAAAGTACCGTGGATGAAGCTGTAGCCCAGGTGGCTGATTTTCCAGTCAACGAACGCGTGCTGGCCTTCCTTGTCGATCTTGTACTCGGCAGCCATGGCCTGGCCAGCAGAGAGCAGAGCGGTACCCAGCGCCAGAGCGGCAAAAGTCTTTTTCAACATCCTGTTCCTTCCTATGCAATTGAGGTTGAGGGTCAAGCTTTGCGGCCCAGCATGCGGGTCAGGGTCGCGTCACGGTCGATGAAATGGTGCTTGAGTGCAGCCAGGCCATGCAGCACGGCAAAAATCACCAGGCCCCAGGCCAGCCACAGGTGGATCACACCGGCCACGTCTGCCTGGTCCGGCAGGTCACTGATCAACGCCGGCACTTCGAACAGGCCGAACACCGGAATGCCAACGCCGTCGGCAGTGGAAATCAGGTAGCCGGCGCCCATCACGGCAAACAACCCGAGATACAGCGCCAGATGGCCCATTTTGGCCGCCAGGCGGGTGAAGCTGCCATGGTTGGCCGGTGCCGGCGGTGGCGGGCTGATGAAACGCCAGACTACACGCAGCAGCATTACCGCCAGCAGCACCAGGCCGATGCTCTTGTGCAGGTCGGGGCCGGCTTTGCGCCACGGGCTGTAGTAGTCGAGGCCGACCATCCACAGGCCCAGGCCGAACAGGCCGAAGACTGCCAGTGCCACGCCCCAGTGCAGGACGATGCTGACCACGCCGTAGCGGGAAGGTGAATTGCGCAGTTGCATGTTGACGTGTTTCCCCGTGAAAGCTGTGCACAGACTAACGCGTAACGTATCGAATAAAAGCGAAAAAAATTGCTTCGGATTATCGATAAATCCGATAGAAATTCTGAGCGCTTCCCATTAAGGAAACATTAACGCCAACGGGTGTGAATGGGGTAGCCAGGGCGGGCCTCTACCAGGGCGCCCGCTCCCGCCAAGGACCACAGTGTCCGTTGCAGGAGCAGGGTTACTCACCTAGAGGCCGGCACTGCGACCTGTCAACCCGCCTTGGCCTGCGGGTTGGCGACAGGTTTCTTGGCCGGCTCCGACTTGGCGTTGGCCTTTTTGCTCTCGGCAGGCTTGGTCGCTGGCTTGTGCGCTGGCTTGTGCGCTGGCGCATGCTTGGCAGGGGCGGCCTTGGCCGCAGCAGGCTTGGCTGGCGCCGCCTTCACCGCCGGTGCAGGTGCAGGTGCTGGTGCTGCCTGGGGCGCTGGCGCAGGGGCAACGACCGGCGCCGCTTCGTCAGCCTTGGCTACCGGCTGGGCCTTGGCCTCTGGCGCGTCAGCGCCACCGAACAGGCGCTTGAAGAAGCCTGGCTTGTCTTGCTTGGCCTCATCGCCTGCCTTGGACTCAGCCTTGGCAGGTGCCTGCTCAGCCTTGCCCGCCTTGTCGGACGAACCCCCGAACAGGTTGGAGAAGAACCCGCCCTTGCTCGCGGCAGCTGCCCCGGCACCGGCGGCGGCTGCCGCGACCGGCGCGGCCTTGACCGGGTCGAACGACTTGCCGGCCAGCAGGTCCTGGGCCTGGCTGGCGGCACGCTGGCCGCTGCGCAGGGCGCCTTCCAGGGTGCCCGGGTACAAGGCATCGGTGTGCTCACCGGCAAAAGTGATGCGCTGCACCGGGCGCTCCCACAGGCGCCAGAACTTGCTGATCTGGCCCGGCCCGTAGGCCAGGTAGGCACCGCCGGTACCGGCATCGACGCTATACCGCTTCACCTCGTAACCGGTGAACGCGCCGCGTGCCTGCGGGTAGAAGGCATGCAGTCGGATCAACACCTGGTCGACCATCTGCTTGTCGCCGAAAGCCTGCAGCAGGCGGGCGTTGTCGCCGGACAGGTTGATCACCACGTTCGCCCCGCCCTTCAGCGCCGGCTCGATCCACAGCATGCCGAGACCGGCGTTGCTGAACACCTCGCCCGACATGCGCGCGCGGCTTTCCCAGACCGGCTTCTTGAACTTGAGCATCAGCTGGTCACGCCAGCCATAGTTGGTGCCCTTGAGCGCCGCCAGGTGCTGGCTGTCCAGCCCCGGGGTGATCTGGATCTTGGCCAGGGCGCGCAATGGCACGGCCATGACCAGGTAATCGGCCTGGTAACCGACACTGCCGACCTTGACAGTGACGCTGTCCTTGTCCTGAACGATGGCGGTGACCGGCGAGCTGGTCTTGATGGTCTTCAGCTGCTTGACGAAGGCCTGTGCCAGCACCGGGCTGCCGCCAGGCAGGCGCGCGGCCCGCAGGTCACGGTCACTGACGTTGCGGTAAACACGGTTCTGCTGGGCGAAGTACAGCAGCGACAGGCGCGACGGTTCATCGTAACGGGTGCGGATTTGCTGGTTGATCAGTTGCCGGGCGGTGGCCGGCAGTTGCAGCTTGTCCAGCCAGCTGGCGACGTTGATCTGGTCAAGGGCAAACAGCGTGCTGGTGGCCTGCGGATTGAGCGGGTCGTCGATCGAGCGGGCCAGGTCATCGAGGGTTTTCTCGTAACGCTTGAGTGCCTCGGCGGTGGCCGGCTGCTTGGTGGCCAGGTCGGTTGCGCTGAAGTACTCGCCGTCGATCAGGTAACCCGGGGTGCGCACGAACTCTGGCGCCGGCAGGGTCGAGAGCTTGAAGCGCTCAAGGTACTCATTGAGCACAGGTTGCGCCTTGGCGTTGCCGATCCACTCGCTGGTGGCCAGGCCAGAGCGCCCGCCCATGCTGGCCTTGGCCTCCAGCAGGGTCACCTGCCAGCCTTTGTTCTGCAGCTCATAGGCTGCCGTAAGGCCCGCCAGGCCACCGCCGACGACGATCGCCGTGGGTGTCTTGTCCTTCGCCAGCGCAGCGCCGCTGGACACACCAATCAATACCAACGCGCACAGGCGCACCCAAGCAGCAGCCATGTCGGCGAACTCCGAGTCAGAGGTTACAGGAACGAGGAGGGGCAGAAATGCCCCGAGCGAGATGCGTTAAGAATACGTCAGCCGTGCCGGCCCTGCCAGCGCAGTGATATCAAGTGCCCTTGGCAACTGACATTTTTACCTACCGCCGACCGGCGGTTGTCCTACCCTGCGGCATTGCTTAGGCTTACGCGGTCGAACCACGCCGCAAAGCCAGGAGAAGTGCCGATGGGCCTCAATGATCAGTGGATGCAACGTGACCTCAAGGTCCTGTGGCACCCCTGCACCCAGATGAAAGACCATGAGCAGCTGCCGCTGATCCCGATCAGGCGCGGTGAAGGCGTATGGCTCGAAGACTTCGAAGGCAAGCGCTACCTGGACGCGGTGAGCAGCTGGTGGGTCAATGTGTTCGGCCACGCCAACCCGCGCATCAACCAGCGCATCAAGGACCAGGTCGACCAGCTGGAACACGTGATCCTGGCCGGCTTCAGCCATCAGCCGGTGATCGAGCTGTCCGAGCGCCTGGTGGCCATGACCCCGGCCGGGCTTGACCGGGTGTTCTACGCCGACAACGGCTCATCGTGCATCGAAGTCGCGTTGAAGATGAGCTTCCACTACTGGCAGAACGTCGGCAAGCCAGGCAAGAAACGCTTCGTCACCCTGACCAACAGCTACCACGGTGAAACCATCGCCGCGATGTCGGTCGGCGATGTGCCGCTGTTCACCGAGACGTACCAGGCGCTGCTGCTCGATACCCTCAAGGTGCCGAGCCCGGACTGCTACCTGCGCCCCGAGGGCATGGGCTGGGAAGAGCATTCGCGCAACATGTTCGCCAGCATGGAACAGACCCTGGCCGAGCACCACGAAACCATTTCGGCGGTGATCGTGGAGCCGCTGATCCAGGGCGCCGGCGGCATGCGCATGTACCACCCGGTGTACCTCAAGCTGTTGCGCGAGGCCTGCGACCGCTACGACGTGCACCTGATTCACGACGAAATCGCGGTGGGCTTTGGCCGTACCGGCACGATGTTCGCCTGCGAGCAGGCCGGCATCCGCCCAGACTTCCTGTGCCTGTCCAAGGCCCTTACCGGGGGCTACCTGCCGCTGGCGGCCTGCCTGACCACCGACAAGGTGTACCAGGCCTTCTATGACGACTACCCGACCCTGCGGGCGTTCCTGCACTCGCACAGCTACACCGGCAACCCGCTGGCGTGCGCAGCGGCGCTGGCGACCCTGGACATCTTTGCCGAGGACAACGTGATCGAGGCCAACAAGGCCCTGGCCGCACGCATGGCCAGCGCCACCGCCCACCTGGCCGACCACGCCCATGTGGCCGAGATCCGCCAGACCGGCATGGCGCTGGCCATCGAGATGGTTCAGGACAAAGCGGGCAAGGTCGCTTACCCCTGGCAACAGCGGCGGGGCCTGAAGGTGTTCGAACACGCCTTGAGCCGCGGCGCCCTGTTGCGCCCGTTGGGCAGCGTGGTGTACTTCCTGCCGCCGTACGTGATCACCCCCGAGCAGATCGACTTCCTTGCCGAGGTCGCCAGCGAAGGCATCGACCTTGCCACCCGCGAGCGCATCAGCGTGGCGGTGCCGGCCAACTTCCACCCCGACTTCCGCGACCCGGGCTGATCGTGCAGCCCTTTCGCGACACAAGGCCGCTCCGAACCAGGGCGCGTTTCCCTTTGCCAACGAGCACTACATGAGACTGTCCCGCTTTTTCATCGATGCCCCCCTGAGCCTTGGCGAGCATGACCTGCCCGAGGCCCAGGCCCACTATATTGGCCGCGTCTTGCGCATGGCCCCCGGCGACGCCGTGCAGCTGTTTGATGGCAGCGGCCAGGAATACCGTGGCCATTTGCTTGAAGTGGGCAAGAAAACCGTACGCGTCAGCCTCGACCAGGCGTTTGCCGGCCAGGCCGATTCGCCTTTGCACATCCACCTTGGCCAAGGCCTGTCCCGCGGCGAGCGGATGGACTGGGCGATCCAGAAAGCCACCGAACTGGGCGCCAACGCCATCACGCCTATCGTCAGCGAGCGCTGCGAAGTGCGCCTCAAAGACGAGCGCGCCGACAAGCGCCTGGCGCATTGGCGCCAAGTGGCAATCAGCGCCTGCGAACAATGCGGCCGCTCCACCTTGCCGGCCATCAACCCACCCACCACCCTGGCCGAATGGCTGAGCAGCACCCAGGCTGAGCTGAAGCTGGTCCTGCACCCGGTGGCCGAGCCGCTCACAAGCCATGCCAGGCCCGCCACCCTGGCCTTCTTGATCGGCCCTGAAGGCGGCCTTGGCGACGCTGAAGTCGAACAGGCGCAACGCGCAGGCTTCCAGGCCGCACGCCTCGGCCCGCGCGTGCTGCGCACCGAAACCGCACCGGTAGTGGCGCTGTCGGTAGCGCAGCAGTTGTGGGGCGACTTTTAACTAGCGCACGTAGAACGACACCGCCACGAAGTGCAAAAGGCTGCCGGCGATCACGAACAGGTGCCAGATACCGTGCGCGTGGCGCAGGCGGCTGTCGAGGGCGAAGAAGATGATGCCCACGGTATAGAACACTCCGCCGGCGGCGAGCCAGGCAAAGCCGGCGGTGCCCAATGCCTGCAGCAAGGGATTGACCGCCACCAGTACGATCCAGCCCATCACCGCGTAGATGATGACCGACAGGATCCGCGCTTCGGAGCGGGGCTTGATTTCCTGCAACATGCCGATCACTGCCAGCCCCCAGACCACGCCGAACAGGCTCCAGCCCCACGGGCCATGCAGGCTGACCAGGCAAAACGGTGTATAGCTGCCGGCAATCAGCAGGTAGATCGACAAGTGATCGAGCTTGCGCATGATCACCTTCGCCCGGCCGCGCGTGCTGTGGTAGAGGGTGGAGATGCTGTACAGCAACAGCAGGGTGCTGCCGTAGATGGAGAAACTGACGATCTTCCACGGGTCACCTTGCATACCCGCAACCACGATCAGCCAGATGGCACCGATGCTGGCCAGGATGGCACCGACCAGGTGCGTCCAGGCATTGAAGCGTTCACCGTAATACATGCAAACACAGACCTCTCTAGGAGCGGCTAGTTTCAAGCGGCAAGCTGCAAGCCGATCACGGTGAAACGAACACCGCCCTCAAGCTCGCAACCTCAAGTTTGAAACTTCGAGCGCTGCTATTGCAATTGCGCGTCACGCACCAGCCTTTCCAGCGCAACTAGGTCCGGCACCCGCGCCACTTGCTCGCCCACCTGCACTGCGGCCAACTCCAGCCGCCCCAGCGCCACGTCCACATAGTTGAGCTGGCTGTCGAGCTTGCAGGAACGCGGAATGTCCTGCAGCAGCAATGCCAGGTAGCGCAGGCCGGTGTCGCCCAAGGCATTGAGCACCACCACCCGCGCCCGCTCCCCGCACGGTGTTTCGCCACCGCAGGCAGCCTCGAAACCGATCAGCGGCAGGCGCTGCTGGCGCCAGTCGATCCAGCCCAGGTGCCAGGGCGGGTCGCCGCGCTGGCACAACAGGTTGCGTTGGCCGCTCAACTCGGCCACCGCCACGTTGGGTAGCACCAGGGTCCGGTCACCCAAGGGCAGCAACAACCCGGTCAGGCTGCTGCGCTGGCCGGCAATCAGTTCAAGCATGGGTCTGGCTCCACTGGGCGATACTTTGCAACAGCAACGACTCTTGGTACGGCTTGCCCAGGTATTCGTTCACGCCAATCGCCATGGCCCGGTCGCGGTGCTTCTGCCCGGTACGCGAGGTAATCATGATGATCGGCAGGTCTTTGAGCCGCTCATCACGGCGGATACGCGTAGCGACTTCGAAGCCGTCCATGCGCGGCATCTCGATGTCCAGCAGCAGCACATCGGGGCGGTGCTCCTGCAGCAAAGCCATGGCATCGACGCCGTCCTTGGCCGTGAGCACGCTCATGCCGTGGCGTTCCAGCAGGCGGCTGGTGACCTTGCGCACCGTGACCGAGTCGTCCACCACCATCACCAGCAAGGCGCGGCGCGGTACCGGGCCGGGCAACTGGCGCGGGTTGCCGCCCCCGGGCAGGCGAGCCAACCTGCGCTGCTGGCCACGCAGCTGGCCCAGCAGGTCGAGAATCAGCACGACCCGCCCATCGCCCAGCAACGTCGCCCCGGAAAGCCCGGCAACGGCGGCAAATTGCGGCCCCAGGCTTTTCACCACGATCTCCCGGCTGGGTGACAAGGCATCGGCCTGGATCGCGAACGACTGCTCCTTGGAATGCACCAGCAGTACCGGCAGCGGCACACTTTGCCCCAGCAAGCTCGGGCGCGGCATGCCTTGCAGCAACTCGCCCAGGTAACGCAACTCGTATTCGTGGCCGGCATACACATAGCGTGGCGTGTCCAGTTGGTAGCACGCCGCAAGCTCGGCCGGCGGCACGCGGACGATGCCTTCGATGGTATTGAGCGGGATGGCGTACTGTTCCTCGCCCAGGTGCACCATCAAGGCGCGGTTGATCGACACCGTGAACGGCAGGCGGATCAGGAACCGCGCGCCTTTGCCCTGGGCCGACTCGATGCTCATCGAACCGCCCAGCTGCTTGACCTCCTCGTGCACCACGTCCATGCCCAGGCCACGCCCGGAGATCTGGGTAATCTTCTCGGCGGTGGAAAAGCCGGGGCGCAGGATGAACTGCAGGATCTCGTGGTCGCTCAAGTGCGCCTGCGGGTCCAGCAAGCCGCGTTTGATCGCCTTGCGCCGTACGGCCTCCAATGGCACGCCGGCACCGTCGTCGGTCATTTCGATGACGATATCGGCGCCTTCGTGCAGCAAGTTCAGGTGGATGGTACCCAGCTCCGGCTTGCCCGCTGCCAGGCGCATTTCGCGGCTTTCCAGGCCATGGTCCACGGCGTTGCGCAGCATGTGCTCCAGCGGCGCCACCATGCGTTCGAGCACGCTGCGGTCCAGTTCACCCTCGGCGTTGCCGACCACCAGCTCCACTTGCTTGCCCAGCTCGCTGGCCACCTGCCGCACCACCCGCTGCAAGCGCGGTACAAGGCGTTCGAAAGGCACCATCAGGGTGGCGGTCAGGCCCTCCTGCAACTGGCTGTTCACCCGCGCCTGTTGCTGCAGCAGGCTGTACGCCTCCTGGGCGCGCTGGGCCAGGGTTTCCTTCAGGTCGAGCAGGTCCGAGGCAGACTCGAACAGTGCCCGCGACAGCTGCTGCAACTGCGAATGGCGGTCCAGCTCCAGGGGGTCGAAATCGTCGTAGGCATCGCCCTCGAACGGCTGGCGGCTGGAAATCCGCCCCTGGGTCTCGCTATCCAGGCGCAACAACTGGTCGCGCATGCGCTCAAGGGTGGTTTCCATTTCGTTGAGGGCAAACTGCGCATCGTTGACCTGCTGCTCGATGCGCCCACGGATGATCGAGTGCTCACCTGCCAGGTTGCCCAGGTCGTCGAGCAGTTCGGCATCGACCTTGACCATGTCGCCGGCGGCGCGCTCAGGTGCCGCTGCCGGCACTTCGGCAGCGCTGGCATCTTGCGGCCCCTGGCCTGCGGCACTGTCGGTCAGTGCCGCGCTGCTGAAATTGCGTATGTAGTCGATCAGCGCCGTGGCCGCGTGCAGCGGCTGCCCCAGGCGCACGGCATCGAGCATTTGGGCCAGGCGATCGTGGCAGTTCTGCAGCAAGGCGAACAACGGTGCACTGGGTGGCAGGCGGCCGGCGGCCAGCAGTTCGTAGAGAAACTCAAGCTCATGGGCAAGGTCGCCGATTGGGGTGATTTCGACCATGCGCGCCACGCCCTTGAGGGTGTGCAGGTCGCGCATCAGGTTGTCCACCTCGACGCTGCTGCGCGGGTCGGCTTGCCAGCGGGCCAGGGCTGCAGCGGCGCTTTCGACGATGTCCGAGCTTTCTTCGAGGAATACCTCCAACAACTCCTCGCCAGGGCTTTCGGCCTCCTCGACCTGGGGCTCGGCCACTTCCGGCGGCAGTGACGGGCGTGGCAAGCCCAGGCCCAAGGCGTCGGTCAGGTCCATGTCCGGGTGCAGCGGGGTGACCGCGTCGATACCCACCAGGCCGGTGGCATCCGGGGCCAGCGCCTGGTCCAGCAGCGCACGCAGGCGCTCGACCAGTTCCGGGCGCGGCGCTACATCCTGGCCGGCCGCCACTTCATCGAGCATGTCCATCAGGGCTTCATGGGCGCCTTGGGCCAGGGCGAAGAAACCTGCTTCGGCAGCCAGGCTGCCCTCCTCCACGGCACCATAGAGGTCGAGCAGGGCCTCGCACAGGTCATCCATTGGGCGAAGGTCGGCCAGGTGCGCGGCATGGCCCAGCGTGGTCATTTCATCCAGCAGGGTGTCCAGCGCATCGCGTTGGCCGGGCTGCTGCTGCCAACGCGACAGCAACGATTCGGCGTTGAGCAGGGTATCCATCGCTTGCGCGAGGAAACTGGCCACCCACTGCGGGTCATGCCTGCCGCGCCGCTGCTGCTGAGGGTCGGCGTGCAGGCTGGCCAGCCGCTCGTCCACTGCCTGGCCAACCCGCTCGATCAGGTCCGAAGCCCCGGCAATGGGGGCAAGCGGGGTGCTGTCCAGTTGCGCCAGGCCCAGCTGGAACAACGCCCGGGCAGCCTCAAGCCACTCGACTTCAGCCATCTGCAGCGGTAACTGGTGGCCCTTGTATTCGCGTACCAGGCGGTCGAAGGCCGTGGCCAGTTCGGCAAGCGGCATCACCCCGGCCATGGCGGCGCTGCCCTTGAGCGTGTGCAAGGCACGTTGCAGGTCATCGCTGACCGGCGTGTCATGGCCGCCGGCACCCTGCAGGAAGGCGTCGAGACTGGCCAGGTGGCCTTGCGCTTCGCTGCGGAAGATGTCCAGCAACTGCGGGTCGAGGCCATCGAGGTCGGCGACCGCGGGTGGGTCGTTTTCAGCCAGGCCATGCAGATGCCCAGCCAGTCGTTCGATGTCGCTCAGCTGCGGTAACTGGCCTGCGGCAAAGTCGGCCAGCAGGTCTGGCAACTGCACGAAGGCTTGCTGCAGCGCCACCACGCCCTGGGCGCTGAGCGCCCTGCGGCCTTCGATTACACGGTTCAACAGGTGTTCGGCGCCCCACGCCAGTTCGGCCACGGCTTCGGCATGGACCATACGCCCACTGCCCTTGAGCGTGTGCAAGGCGCGCCGAACATCGCCCAGTGCTGCCATCTGCTGGTTATCGGCACGCCAGCGCAGCCAGTGCCGCTCGATTTCCGGTAACAGCTCACCGGCCTCTTCGAGGAACACCTCGCGCAGCTCATCATCGATGCCATCGCTGCTGTCATCGGCGCCTTCAGTGGCGGTGGGTTGCGTACACTGCACCCCAAGCGCAGCCAGGCTGGCCCGTGCGGTGTCGATAAAGGGCTGGCCATCGGCCAGCGGATCTGCGACACGCCATTGCAGATAACACTCGGCCGCGCTCAGGGCCTGCGCCAGGTGAGCCAGCTCATCGGCCGGCGGCTCCGCTTCCGGCTGTTGCAGCCAACCCTGCACATAGCCGGCACACCCCCCAAACAGCTCGGCCACCGCAGGCAGCATCAACATGGCCAGTGCCCCGCGAACCTGCTGCAACAACCCCGGCAGGGGTTGCAGGCGCTGCCGAGGCCAGCCGGACTCCAGGCAATCGCCAATCAGGTCCTTGGCCTGCTGCAGCACATTCAGCGACTCGTTCAGCACCAACTGGCGAATCTCGGCCAGGTCCGAGCCAGCCAGGCCGCCCTGGCCGTTTTCCTCCAGCGGGCCGACCATGCCGTTGAGGGTAGCCTCCACGTACAGCAGCGCACCTGCCACATCCATCAGCACCGCATCGTCAACGGCACGCGCCCCTTCGGCCAGCGCCTGCAAGGCCAGCACCTGGTCGATGATCACCCGCCGTGGCTGCTGAAAGCCCAGCACGGCGAGGGTATCGGCGACATGCCGCAGGGGCGCCAGCAAAGCGTCAAGCTGTTCACGGTGCTGACGGTCGCCGCGCACGAACTGGTCAAGCCGCTCCTTGATGCGCATCAGGTCGTCGCACAGCGCGGTCACTACCGAGCGCAAGGCATCCCTGCCCGGCCCGGCCTGCAGCTGTTCACGCCAATTGCCCAGCGACAGATCGAGGTTGGCCAGGTCATCGGCACCGGCGAAGCGGTGCGCCGTGCCGCTGATCAGGCTGGCCTGGGCCAGCGGCTCGACACCCCGGCAGGCGCGCAACTGGTTGAGCAACGGCAGCATCACCAATGGCAGGTCATGGCGCGCGCCACGCAGGCGTTCAAGGTACGCCGGCAATTGCTCGAGGCCGCGGAACAATGCCCCCAGGCAATCCCCGCGCGGGCTGACCTGGCCATCGGCCAAGGCCTTGGCGAACAGCTCCAGCTCCTCGGCCAGCCGTGTCGCGCCGCGCAATTCGAGCATACGCAGGCAACCATGCACCTGGTGCAGGTTGTCGACCACGAAGGCCAGCATCGACAGCTCGCCCGGCTCGCCGGCAAAGCGCTCCAGCGCCTGGCGGGCCTGGCCCAGGCAATCGAGGATGGCGGCCTTGGTCCAGGCCAGCGCCACGGTATCGTGGCGCTCGGGGCTTAGTGCTGCTACAGCCATGGGCACTCCTCAGCGCGGCATATCAGTACGGCTCATCGCAAGGCCGGTTCACTTGGGCTCGGCAGGTGGTGGCAAGGTGAAGCCAGACACCGAACGGCGCATCTCGCTGGCCATTCGCGCCAGGTGGCGAATACTGTCGGCGGTCGCACCAGAACCGGCGGAAGTCTGCGCAGTGATCTGCTGGATCACCGCCATGGTGTGGGAAATCTGCCCGGCCGAAGAGGTCTGCAACTGCGCAGCATCGGAAATGCTGTGGATAAGGTCGGCAAGGTTCTGCGACACCCCTTCGATCTCGGCCAGCGCCACCCCGGCATCCTGGGCCAGGCGGGCACCGCGCACCACCTCGGCGGTAGTTTGCTCCATGGATATGACGGCTTCGTTGGTGTCGGCCTGGATGGTGCGCACCAACGCCTCGATCTGGCGGGTGGCCGACGACGAGCGCTCGGCCAGGCGCTGCACTTCATCGGCGACCACGGCAAAGCCGCGCCCGGCTTCGCCCGCCAGCGAGGCCTGGATCGCCGCATTCAGGGCAAGGATATTGGTCTGGTCGGCGATATCGTCGATCAGGCTGACGATATCGCCGATTTCCTGGGACGACTCGCCCAGCCGCTTGATGCGCTTGGCGGTGTCCTGAATCTGCTCGCGAATGTTGTCCATGCCGTTGATGGTGTTGTGCACCACCTCGTTGCCCTTGTTGGCGATGGCCACCGACCGCTCGGCAACCTTGGCAGATTCATAGGCATGTGCGGAAACCCGGTCGATCGACTCGACCATGTCGCCCACCGCCTCGGACGCCTCGCTGATCTGCTCAGCCTGCTGCTCGGAGGCCTTGGCCAACTGCCGCGCGGTGTTCTGCGTATCCTGCACGGCGGCGGCAACCTGCACCGCACTGTGGTTGATGGTAGCGACCAGGTCACGCAGTTGGTCGACCGAATAGTTGATCGAGTCGGCAATGGCGCCGGTGAAGTCTTCGGTGACCGAAACCGTCACCGTCAGGTCGCCATCGGCCAGCTCTTCGATTTCATCGAGCAGGCGCATGATTGCCTGTTGGTTGCGTTCGTTCTTTTCTGCCGTCTCGCGCAGCTGCCGGTTGGTGGTGCGCACCATCACCAGGCCGATGAGGATGATCGAAGCCAGGGCCAGCAGGCCCAGGGCGTAGCCACCCACGGTATCGAGGGTGCGCCCGCCGGCCAGGTTTTCAAAACCGTTGGCCAGGTGCGAGGCCTCGTCGAGCAGGGTTTGCGACAGGCTGAAGATATTGCCCGCCGCCTCGCGCACCCGGAACAGCTCTGGGGAGGTTTCGAGAATTTCGTCCACCGAACCGGCAACGAACTGGAACAGCTCGGCAATTTCGGCCAACCGGGCACGGGCGTCGGCATCTGCAACTCGGGTTACCTGGATGCCCGCATCGCCGTTGAGCATCCCTTGCAGCACCTGGCCGAAACGCCCGGCATCACGTCCGAACGCATCGGCCGCCTGGGCTGCCGCGTCATCACCGGCCAGCACGGTGTTGACCGAGCCGAGGATCCGCTCGGCCAGCAACAATTGGCGCTGGGCCACCGCCACCTGGTTGGCCGGGGCGCCGCTCTGCAGCAGGATCTCGACGACCTTTTCGTACTCCACCTGCAGTTGCGGCACGGTTTCGGCCAGGGTCGCCGCCACCTGGTGCAGCGACAGCACCGTCTGTTCAGTGGCCAGGATGGTATCGGTGTTCTTGCGCAGGTTTTCCCAGTCACGCCGCACCGCTTCCATTTCATCACGCACGGCGGGCGGCGCCGGCGGCAGGCCGGTGGCCTTGTCACCTTGGCGCAGGTAGCCCCAGCGCCGCTCGAAATCGTTGCGCGCATCCGACAGCAACTTGAACGCCAACGCCTTGCCTGCAGCGGCTTCGGTGGCGTTCTTGGCGATGCGTTGTGACAGCACGCGCAACTCGCCGGCATGGCCGATGTACTGCTTGTCGTAGTTGGACTGGGTGTTCAGGTAAGCGAAATTGGCGAACAGCAGGATGATCGACAGGATCAGGATCAGGAACAGCACGGTGATCTGCGCGATGCTGCGGGTACGCGGGGTCACGGTGGTGGCCGTGACGGGGGCGGCGGGTGTGTTCACGTTCGCAGGTCCTATAGCGCCACATCGAGAAAGCCCGGCGCCTGGGCCAGGGCGAAGGGGCTGAAGATCGCCCAATTGCGTTCACGCGGGAAGTGCCCTTGCACAAAGCGCGCAGCGGCCCGAATCAGCGGCTGTGGCGGGGACAGTTGCAGGCTGTCGAGGGTAAAGTGCTGCAAACCGAGCACTTCGTCCACCAGCAGGCCGACGAACAGGTCGTCGTGGTCCACCACCAGCACCCGGCGCTGCTTGCCCGGGGCGGCGTGGCCCTGGCCAAAGAAGCTGCTCAGGTCCATTACCGGCAACAACCGGCCACGCAGGTTGGCCACGCCGCAGACCCATGGCTGCACCCCCGGTACCCGGCTGCTACGCGGCTCGCGCAGCACCTCGGCCACCTCGCCCATGGGCGCGACGAACCATTGCCCGGCGGTGCGAAAGCCAATGCCACTCCACTCTTGCAGGCGGTTGTCTTGCGGCGGCTGGTCAGCGACCAGCAAACGGCAGCGCCGGTCGATGTCCAGCAACAACTCGAAGGCGGTCAGTGACGCGCCCTGCGGGCGGCTGGTCAAGCCCCCAGCACTTCTTTGAGCTTGGCGATCAGCGCCTCTTCGCCCACCGGTTTAGTGAGGAAGTCGCGGGCGCCCTGGCGGGTGGCCCAGATGCGGTCGGTCTCCTGGTCCTTGGTGGTGACCATGATCACCGGGATGGCACTGGTTTCCGGGTCTTTGCTGAGCTGGCGGGTGGCCTGGAAGCCGTTCATGACCGGCATGACGACGTCCATCAGCACGGCGTCCGGCTTTTCTTGCCGGGCCAGGGCCACGCCATTGGCACCGTTTTCGGCCTTGCTCACTTGATGGCCATGCTTTTCAAGAAACTCGGTCAAACGTTGCATCTCTGTCGGCGAGTCGTCGACAATCAGAACTCGGGCCATGCTGTTACCCCATCAGGAAAGTAGAACCGTGCCATGGCGGGGCGCGGTCAGGGTGCTTGTGGTTCAGGTGCCGCAAACCCGGGCACATGGGCACGGATTGCGTCGAGCAGTTCTTCCTTGCTGAACGGCTTGGTCAGAAACTGATCAGAGCCGACTACCCGGCCGCGGGCCTTGTCGAACAGCCCGTCGCGCGACGACAACAGGATCACCGGGGTGTCCTTGAAGGCGCTGTTGTGCTTGATGATGGCGCAGGTCTGGTAGCCGTCCAGGCGCGGCATCAACACGTCGACGAAGATGATGCCGGGGCGGTGATCGACGATCTTGGCCAGGGCATCGAAGCCATCGCTGGCGGTGATCACCTCGCAGCCGGCTTCACCGAGCAACATCTGCGCAGTGCGGCGGATCGTGCGCGAGTCGTCGATCACCATCACCTTCAGGGGTTGTTCCATAGACGCCTACCCGTGGGAATTGAGCTGCAAGTTGCAAGCGGCAAGTTACAACAAAAGCCCAGCCGGCACGCGGCTGCTTTTCTCTTGAGGCTTGGAGCCAAGGGCTTGCAGCTGCATTTTTAACACACTCCGGGTGGCCGTTCCATCTGCTCCGCCCCTTGACCAGCGGCGTTCACAGCGCCACCCTGAGCCACTTTTCTTTCGACCCATCGCGGCAACGCGCCGCCAAGAGGAACCACCCCATGAGCGTTCGCCTCGGCATTGTCATGGACCCGATCGCGTCCATCTCCTACAAAAAGGACAGCTCGCTGGCCATGCTGCTGGCCGCCCAGGCACGCGGCTGGAGCCTGTTCTACATGGAGCAGCGCGACCTGTACCAGGGCGAAGGCAAAGCCCGTGCGCGCATGCGCCCACTGAACGTTTTCGCCGACCCGGCCCGCTGGTTCGAGCTGGGCGAAGAACAGGACAGCCCCCTGGCCGAGCTGGACGTGATCCTGATGCGCAAGGACCCGCCGTTCGACATGGAGTTCGTCTACAGCACCTACCTGCTGGAGCAAGCCGAGAACGATGGCGTGCTGGTGGTCAACCGCCCGCAAAGCCTGCGTGACTGCAACGAAAAACTGTTCGCCACGCTGTTCCCACAGTGCACGCCACCGACGCTGGTCAGCCGCCGCCCGGACATCATCCGCGAGTTTGCCGCCAAGCATGGTGACGTGATCCTCAAACCGCTGGATGGCATGGGCGGCACGTCGATCTTCCGCCACCGGGTGGGCGACCCGAACCTGTCGGTGATCCTCGAAACCCTGACCGCGCTGGGTGCCCAGCAGATCATGGCACAGGCCTACCTGCCGGCGATCAAGGACGGCGACAAGCGCATCCTGATGATCGACGGCGAGCCGGTCGACTACTGCCTGGCGCGCATTCCGGCCAGCGGCGAAACCCGTGGCAACCTGGCTGCCGGTGGCCGCGGCGAGGCGCGCCCGCTGAGCGACCGGGACCGCTGGATTGCAGCCCAGGTGGGGCCAACCCTGCGCGAGAAAGGCCTGTTGTTCGTGGGCCTCGACGTGATCGGCGATTACCTCACCGAGATCAACGTCACCAGCCCGACCTGCATTCGCGAAATCGACAACGCCTACAACACCGATATCGGCGGCAAGCTGATGGATGCCATTGATCGCCAGTTGCAGGCGCGCTGACCGCCGACGCACGGCATTTACCCGGAGTGGGGTATGATGCGGGTCCCATTTGCCTGGCCTGCTGCCCCGCCCTGCGGTTGCTGGATACCCGATGACGCTGCCCGCTGACATCCCTTCCGACCTGCTGCCCCCACGCGTTCGCCCTGTGGACCGGCTCGGTTTCACGCTGTTCCTGGCTGCGCTGGTGCACCTGGCGCTGATCCTCGGCGTCGGTTTCACCGTGGTCAAGCCTGCCGAAATCCGCCATACCATGGACATTACCCTGGCCACCTTCAAAAGCGAAAAACCGCCGGAGAAAGCTGATTTTCAGGCCCAGGACAACCAGCAAGGCAGCGGCACCCTCGACAAGAAGGCGGTGCCCAAGACCACCGAACTGGCGCCGTTCCAGGACAGCAAGATCAACAAGATCACCCCCCCGCCGGCAGCCAAGCCGGAAGTAGTGCCGCCACCAACCCCGCAGAAGTCGGCGGTGGTGACCACCGCGCCCAAGGCGCATAAGGTCGAGCCCAAGCCCAAGCCCAGCAAGGCGCAACCCAAGCCAGCCGCGCCCGCCCCGGACTTCGACAGCTCGCAGCTGTCCAGCCAGATCGCCAGCCTGGAGGCAGAGCTGTCCAACGAACAGCAACTGTACGCCAAGCGCCCGCGCATCCACCGCCTGAACGCTGCCTCGACCATGCGCGACAAGGGCGCCTGGTACAAGGAAGAGTGGCGCAAGAAAGTAGAGCGGGTGGGCAACCTCAACTACCCCGACGAGGCGCGCCGGCAGCAGATCTACGGCAACCTGCGCATGATGGTCTCGATCAACCGCGACGGATCGCTGTACGAAGTGCTGGTACTGGAGTCGTCCGGGCAGCCGGTGCTGGACCAGGCAGCGCAGCGTATCGTGCGGCTGGCGGCGCCGTTCGCACCGTTTACCGGGGACCTGGCCGAATTCGACCGGCTGGAGATCATCCGCACCTGGCGCTTTGCCCGTGGGGACCGTTTGTCCAGTAACTGAACCAGGGCCGCTGCGCGCCCCTGTGGGCGCCGGCTTGCCGGCCACGGGGTGCGTAGCAGCCCTCAAATCAGGCATACCGAGAACCTTGTCAGCCTCGCCACCTGGCGCCACACTACTACCCCATGAAAACCCTCACGCCGAGCTACCTCAAGCATCAGTTCCTGATCGCCATGCCGCACATGGCCGATCCGAACTTCGCCCAGACCCTCACGTACATTGTCGAGCACAACGCCCATGGCGCCATGGGCCTGGTGGTGAATCGGCCGCAGGAACTGAGCCTGGCCGATATTCTCGAGCAATTGCGCCCGGACGAAACGCCGCCGGACAGCACCTTGCAGGTGCCGATCTACCAGGGCGGCCCGGTGCAGACCGACCGTGGCTTCGTGCTGCACAGCAGCGAGTGCAGCTTCCAGGCGAGCGTGGCGCTGGAAGGGCTGACGCTGAGCACGTCGCAGGACATCCTGCTGGCCATTGCCGCCGGGGTCGGCCCCAAGCAAAGCCTGATCACGCTCGGCTATGCCGGTTGGGAAGCCGGCCAGCTGGAAGCGGAGCTGGCCGACAATGCCTGGCTCAACTGCCCGTTCGACCCGCAAATCATCTTTGAAATGGCCAGTGACCTGCGCCTGGAGGCCGCCGCCGCCAGCCTGGGCATCAACCTGCACCTGCTGACCAGCCAGGCGGGCCACGCCTGATGGCCGAACTACGCCTGCTGCTGGGTTTCGACTATGGCAGCAAACAGATCGGTGTGGCCGTCGGCCAGGTCATCACCGGCCAGGCCCGCGAGCTGTGCACGCTGAAGGCGCAGAACGGCGTGCCGGACTGGGCCCAGGTGGAAAAGCTGATCGGTGAATGGAAGCCAGACGCCATCGTCGTTGGCCTGCCGCTGAACATGGACGGTACGCCCAGCGAAATGAGCGCCCGCGCCGAAAAATTTGCCCGCCGCCTCAATGGCCGCTTCAACCTGCCCGTGCACACCCACGACGAGCGCCTGACCACCTTCGAGGCCAAAGGCGAGCGCATGGCCCGTGGCGGCCAGCGCGGCAGCTACCGCGACAACCCGGTCGATGCCATCGCCGCGGCCCTGTTGCTGCAAGGCTGGCTGGAGGCCAATACCTGATCATCTTTGCCGCCGGCCATGCCCGGCGCACCCTTCCGAGGAGCCCGCAATGAGCCTACCCAACCCCGCCGAGCTGGTCCGGCAGATGGCTGTCGACCTTCGCGCCCACCTGGCCCGCCGCTGCATCAGCGGGCCGCGTTACATCGGTATTCGTACAGGTGGTGTCTGGGTTGCCCAGGCCCTGCAGGAGGCCATGGGCGACGAGAGTGCCATGGGTACCCTGGACGTCTCGTTCTACCGCGATGACTTCAGCCAGAATGGCCTGCACCCGCAGGTACGCCCGTCCGAGCTGCCGTTCGAAGTCGAAGGCCAGCACCTGGTGCTGGTGGATGACGTGCTGATGAGCGGCCGCACCATCCGCGCGGCGCTCAACGAACTGTTCGATTATGGCCGCCCGGCCAGCGTCACCCTGGTCTGCCTGGTGGACCTGGATGCCGGCGAACTGCCAATCCGCCCGAATGTGGTCGGCGCCACCCTGTCGCTAGCCCCCGATGAACGGGTAAAATTGACCGGGCCCGCACCGCTCGCCCTCGAGCGCCAGGACCTCGCCTCCGCTTCCGCCCTTTAAGAGTCCCCCGCGATGACGCCAATCGACGCCAAGCGCCCGCTGCAGCTCAATGACCAGGGCCAGCTGCGCCACTTCCTCTCGCTTGACGGTTTGCCCCGCGAACTGCTCACCGAGATCCTCGACACCGCCGACTCCTTCCTGGAAGTCGGTGCCCGGGCCGTGAAAAAAGTCCCTTTGCTGCGCGGCAAGACCGTGTGCAACGTGTTCTTCGAGAACTCGACCCGTACCCGCACCACCTTCGAGCTGGCAGCCCAGCGCCTGTCTGCCGACGTGATCAGCCTGAATGTGTCGACGTCCTCGACCAGCAAGGGCGAGACCTTGTTCGACACCCTGCGCAACCTCGAAGCCATGGCCGCCGACATGTTCGTCGTGCGCCACTCCGACTCGGGGGCTGCGCATTTCATCGCCGAGCACGTGTGCCCGCACGTTGCCGTGATCAACGGTGGTGACGGCCGCCATGCGCACCCGACCCAGGGCATGCTCGACATGCTGACCATCCGTCGCCACAAAGGCAGCTTCGAGAACCTGTCGGTAGCGATCGTCGGCGATATCCTGCACTCCCGGGTAGCCCGCTCCGACATGTTGGCGCTCAAGGCCCTGGGTTGCCCGGACATTCGCGTGATCGGGCCGAAAACCCTGATCCCGGTCGGTATCGAGCAGTACGGCGTGAAGGTCTACACCGACCTCGCCGAGGGCCTGAAGGACGTCGACGTGGTGATCATGCTGCGCCTGCAGCGTGAGCGCATGGCCGGTGGCCTGCTGCCCAGCGAAGGCGAGTTCTACCGGCTGTTCGGCCTGACCACCGCCCGCCTGGCCGGGGCCAAGCCGGATGCCATCGTCATGCACCCAGGCCCGATCAACCGGGGCGTGGAGATTGAGTCGGCGGTGGCCGACGGCAAGCATTCGGTGATCCTCAACCAGGTTACCTACGGCATCGCCGTACGCATGGCAGTGCTGTCCATGGCCATGAGCGGGCAGAACGCGCAACGTCAATTCGACCAGGAGAACGCCCAGTGACTATCAGCATTCTTGGCGCCCGGGTCATCGACCCCAACAGCGGCCTGGACCAGGTGACCGACCTGCACCTGGACGGTGGCCGCATTGCTGCAATCGGCGCCGCCCCGGCCGGTTTCAGCGCCAGCCGCACGATCCAGGCGCAAGGCCTGGTTGCCGCGCCTGGCCTGGTCGACCTTGGCGTGTCCCTGCGCGAACCGGGCTTTAGCCGCAAAGGCAACATCGCCAGCGAAACCCGCGCAGCCGTGGCCGGCGGCGTGACCAGCCTGTGCTGCCCACCGCAAACCAAGCCGGTGCTGGACACCTCGGCCGTGGCCGAGCTGATTCTCGACCGTGCCCGCGAAGCGGCCAACAGCAAGGTCTACCCGATCGGCGCCCTGACCAAGGGCCTGGAAGGCGAGCAACTGGCGGAACTGGTGGCCCTGCGTGACACCGGTTGCGTGGCATTCGGCAACGGCCTGAAGGAAATCCCCAACAACCGTACCCTGGCCCGCGCCCTGGAGTATGCCGCCACCTTCGACCTGACCGTGGTGTTCCATTCCCAAGACCGCGATCTGGCCCAGGGCGGCCTGGCCCACGAAGGCGCCATGGCCAGTTTCCTTGGCTTGCCGGGCATTCCGGAAAGCGCCGAAACCGTTGCCTTGGCGCGCAACCTCCTGCTGGTCGAGCAGAGTGGCGTGCGCGCGCACTTCAGCCAGATCACCAGCGCCCGTGGCGCGCGCCTGATCGCCCAGGCCCAGGCACTTGGCCTGCCGGTAACCGCTGACGTGGCGCTGTACCAGCTGATTCTCACCGACGAGTCGCTACGCGAGTTCTCCAGCCTGTACCACGTGCAGCCACCGCTGCGTACTGCTGCTGACCGTGACGGCCTGCGTGAAGCGGTGAAGTCAGGCGTGATCCAGGCGATTTCCAGCCACCACCAGCCGCACGAACGCGATGCCAAGCTGGCCCCGTTCGGTGCTACCGAGCCGGGTATCAGCAGCGTCGAGCTGCTGCTGCCGCTGGCCATGACCCTAGTGCAGGACGGCCTGCTCGACCTGCCCACCTTGCTCGCCCGCCTGAGCAGCGGCCCGGCTGCTGCCCTGCGCCTGCCTGCGGGTGAGCTGAAGGCAGGCGGCGCGGCCGACCTGGTGCTGTTCGACCCGCAAGCCTCGACCGTTGCCGGCGAGCAATGGCTGTCGCGGGGTGAGAACTGCCCGTTCATCGGCCACTGCCTGCCGGGTGCGGTGCGCTATACCTTGGTCGATGGGCACGTTTGCCACGAGGCCTGAGTAACCCTTTTCGCGGGCACGCCCGCTCCCACAGGATCACCACCATCTCGAAGCATGTGGTAACCCTGTGGGAGCGGGCGTGCCCGCGAATGCCCTCACACGGCGCCCCCGGCCTGGCGCGACCATTCATCCCCCACGGTTGAAATCCTTCCCCCCACCCCCATATGAGTCTGCATCAGGCACTTTCGCCCCGCTGCGTGGAGACTCTCCCCTTGACCACCATCGTTTCTGTCCGCCGTAACGGCAAAGTCGTCATGGGCGGCGACGGCCAGGTATCCCTCGGCAACACGGTAATGAAAGGCAACGCCAAGAAAGTGCGCCGCCTGTACCACGGCCAGGTCATCGCCGGCTTCGCCGGTGCCACCGCCGACGCTTTCACCCTGTTCGAGCGCTTTGAAGGGCAGTTGGAGAAACACCAGGGCCACCTGATCCGTGCCGCCGTCGAGCTGGCCAAGGAATGGCGTACCGACCGTTCCCTGAGCCGCCTGGAAGCCATGCTGGCCGTGGCCAACAAGGATGCCTCGCTGATCATCACCGGCAACGGCGACGTGGTCGAACCCGAAGATGGCCTGATCGCCATGGGTTCCGGTGGTGCCTACGCCCAGGCTGCCGCCCGCGCACTGCTGAACAAGACCGACCTCTCGGCCCGTGAAATCGCCGAGACCGCCCTGAACATCGCCGGCGACATCTGCGTGTTCACCAACCATAACCTGACCATCGAGGAGCAGGACCTGGCCGACTGACTCAGCTGTTCTGGCGCCCCATCCCGGTGATGGGGCTTTTCCACGCTGACTCATCTGCCCAAGGACCCAATTGATCATGTCCATGACCCCCCGCGAGATCGTCCACGAACTCAACCGCCACATCATCGGCCAGGACGACGCCAAGCGCGCCGTGGCCATTGCCCTGCGCAACCGCTGGCGGCGGATGCAGCTGCCGGCTGAGCTGCGCGCCGAAGTGACGCCGAAGAACATCCTGATGATCGGCCCGACCGGTGTCGGCAAGACCGAAATCGCCCGCCGCCTGGCCAAGCTGGCCAACGCCCCGTTCCTCAAGGTCGAAGCCACCAAGTTCACCGAGGTCGGCTACGTCGGCCGTGACGTCGAGTCGATCATCCGCGACCTGGCCGATGCCGCACTGAAGATGCTGCGCGAGCAGGAGATCATCCGCGTGCGCCACCGCGCCGAAGACGCCGCCGAAGACCGTATCCTCGATGCCCTGCTGCCACAGGCGCGGGTGACCAGCTTCAGCGAGGAAGCCGCGCAGACCAGTAGCGACTCCAACACCCGCCAGCTGTTCCGCAAGCGCCTGCGCGAAGGCCAGCTGGATGACAAGGAAATCGAGATCGAAGTCGCCGATGCCGTAGGTGTCGAAATTGCCGCGCCGCCCGGCATGGAAGAAATGACCAACCAGCTGCAAAGCCTGTTCGCCAACATGGGCAAGGGCAAGCGCAAGGCGCGCAAGCTGAAGGTCAAAGAAGCGCTGAAGATGGTCCGCGATGAAGAAGCGGGCCGCCTGGTCAACGAGGAAGAGCTCAAGGCCAAGGCCCTGGAAGCGGTCGAGCAGCACGGTATCGTGTTCATCGACGAAATCGACAAGGTCGCCAAGCGCGGCAATGTGGGCGGTGCCGATGTGTCCCGTGAAGGCGTGCAGCGCGACCTGCTGCCGCTGATCGAAGGCTGCACCGTCAACACCAAGCTGGGTATGGTCAAGACCGACCACATCCTGTTCATTGCCTCGGGCGCGTTCCACCTGAGCAAGCCCAGCGACCTGGTACCCGAGCTGCAAGGCCGCCTGCCGATCCGTGTAGAGCTCAAGGCACTGACCCCGGAAGACTTCGAGCGTATTCTGCGCGAGCCGCACGCGTCGTTGACCGAACAGTACCAGGCGCTGCTGAAAACCGAAGGCCTGAACATCGAGTTCGTCGCCGACGGCATCAAGCGCCTGGCCGAAATTGCCTATCAGGTCAACGAGAAGACCGAGAACATCGGTGCCCGTCGCCTGCATACCCTGCTGGAGCGCCTGCTTGAAGAGGTGTCGTTCAGTGCCGGTGACCTGGCCAGCGCCCATGACGAAACGCCGATCCAGATCGACGCGGCCTATGTGAACAGCCACCTGGGTGAGCTGGCGCAGAACGAAGACCTGTCGCGTTACATCCTGTAAGCGGCAAGCTGCAAGCGACGAGCTGTTCGACGTCGCTTGCAGTACCGCAAAACATGGCCGTTACATGTCTTGGCCATCTCCTCTTGCAGCTTGAGGCTCGAAGCTTGAAGCTTGAGTCTTGTCGCCAAGAAGAGATTCAGCCCATGGCCCGCATGCCCACCGCCATCAACCTGCACAAAGCCTCGAAAACCCTCAGCCTTACCTATGCGCCCGGTGAGGTATACACCCTGCCCGCCGAGTTCCTGCGCGTGCACTCCCCCTCCGCCGAGGTCCAGGGCCACGGCAACCCCATTCTGCAATTCGGCAAGCTCAACGTCGGCCTCAGCGGCATCGAGCCAGCCGGCCAATATGCACTGAAACTGACCTTCGACGACGGCCATGACAGCGGCCTGTTCACCTGGGAATACCTGGAACAGCTGTGCCTGCGCCAAAACGAGCTGTGGGCCGAATACCTCGACGAGCTGCACAAGGCCGGCAAGTCCCGCGACCCGGCGGAGTCGGTCGTCAAATTCATGCTCTAGCGCAAGGGCTGCAAGGTTTAGAGCGCATTTTCTAGTTTCATCTGTTTGAATGATGGGCAGACGGCCCAGTGACGGGCTGTCTTGCGCATTACATGAAAGTCGGGTAACCAATGTGAGTGGCAAGTTCCCTGCATCACGCTGCAGGTATACAGAACCCCGCAGCACCGCTGTTCCTTATCACTGGTCACCCGAGTAGCAGTACCGGGCTCAGGGCTGTGCCCTCGTCACAGCAACCGGTACTCGTCTCAGGACAACGGAGCGTCGTAGATGAGTAACAAGAACAACGATGAGCTGCAGCGGCAGGCCTCGGAAAACACCCTGGGGCTGAACCCGATCATCGGCATTCGCCGCAAAGACCTGTTGAGTTCGGCACGTACCGTATTGCGCCAGGCCGTGCGCCAACCGCTGCACAGCGCAAAGCACGTGGCCCATTTTGGCCTGGAACTGAAAAACGTCCTGCTGGGCAAGTCCAGCCTGGCCCCGGAAAGCGACGACCGACGCTTCAACGACCCGGCCTGGAGCAGCAACCCGCTTTACCGCCGCTACCTGCAGACGTATCTGGCCTGGCGCAACGAACTGCAGGACTGGATCGGCAGCAGTGACCTGTCACCTCAGGACATCAGCCGCGGCCAGTTCGTCATCAACCTGATGACCGAAGCCATGGCGCCGACCAACACCTTGTCCAACCCGGCGGCGGTCAAGCGCTTCTTCGAGACCGGTGGCAAGAGCCTGCTCGACGGCCTGTCCAACCTGGCCAAGGACATGGTCAACAACGGCGGCATGCCTAGCCAGGTGAACATGGACGCCTTCGAGGTGGGCAAGAACCTGGGCACCAGCGAAGGTGCGGTGGTGTACCGCAATGATGTGCTGGAACTGATCCAGTACAGCCCGATCACCGAGCAGGTGCACGCCCGGCCACTGCTGGTGGTGCCGCCGCAGATCAACAAGTTCTACGTATTCGACCTGAGCCCGGAAAAGAGCCTGGCACGTTTTTGCCTGCGCTCGCAGCAGCAAACCTTCATCATCAGCTGGCGCAACCCGACCAAGGCCCAGCGTGAATGGGGCTTGTCCACCTACATCGACGCACTCAAGGAAGCCGTCGACGCCGTATTGGCGATTACCGGCAGCAAGGACCTGAACATGCTCGGTGCCTGCTCGGGCGGCATCACCTGCACGGCACTGGTAGGGCACTACGCAGCCCTCGGCGAGCACAAGGTCAATGCCCTGACCCTGCTGGTCAGCGTGCTGGACACCACGATGGATACCCAGGTGGCGCTGTTCGTCGACGAGCAGACCCTGGAAGCCGCCAAGCGCCACTCCTACCAGGCCGGTGTGCTGGAAGGCAGCGAGATGGCCAAGGTGTTCGCCTGGATGCGCCCCAACGATCTGATCTGGAACTACTGGGTGAACAACTACCTGCTCGGCAACGAGCCGCCGGTGTTCGACATCCTGTTCTGGAACAACGACACCACGCGCCTGCCCGCCGCCTTCCATGGCGACCTGATCGAAATGTTCAAGACCAACCCGCTGACGCGCCCCAACGCCCTGGAAGTGTGCGGCACCCCCATCGACCTGAAAAACGTGCAGTGCGACATTTTCAGCGTGGCGGGTACCGCTGACCACATTACCCCGTGGCAATCGTGCTACCGCTCGGCCCACCTGTTCGGGGGCAAGATCGAGTTCGTGCTGTCCAACAGCGGGCATATCCAGAGCATTCTCAACCCGCCGGGCAACCCCAAGGCACGCTTCATGACCGGTGACGACCGCCCGGGTGATCCGCTGGCCTGGCAGGAAAATGCCACCAAGCATGCCGACTCCTGGTGGCTGCACTGGCAAGGCTGGCTGGCCGAGCGCGCAGGCGAACTGAAAAAAGCGCCGACCCGCCTGGGCAACCGTGCCTATGCTGCGGGCGAGGCGGCCCCAGGCACCTACGTTCACGAGCGTTGAGTGGCAGCGCCGTGGCGGCCCGCAGGGCGCCACGGTGTTCATTTCACCCAAGAGTCACGCGCATGACGCAACCGTATATCTTCCGGACCGTCGAGCTGGACAACCAGTCCATCCGCACCGCCGTCCGCCCCGGCAAGCCGCACTTGACGCCGCTGCTGATCTTCAATGGCATCGGCGCCAACCTGGAGCTGGTATTCCCGTTCATCGAAGCACTGGACCCGGACCTGGAAGTGATCGCTTTCGACGTACCCGGTGTCGGCGGCTCGTCCACCCCGCGCCACCCGTATCGCTTCCCCGGGCTGGCCAAGCTGACGGCACGGATGCTCGATTACCTCGATTACGGCCAGGTCAATGTGATTGGGGTGTCCTGGGGCGGCGCCCTGGCCCAACAGTTCGCCCACGACTACCCCGAACGCTGCAGGAAGCTGATACTCGCCGCCACTGCCGCCGGTGCGGTGATGGTACCCGGCAAGCCCAAGGTGCTGTGGATGATGGCCAGCCCCAGGCGCTATGTGCAGCCGTCCCATGTCTTGCGCATTGCCCCGCTGATCTACGGTGGCGGTTTTCGCCGGGACCCGGAGCTGGCCATGCACCACGCAGCCAAGGTGCGCTCCGGCGGCAAGATGGGCTACTACTGGCAGCTGTTCGCCGGCCTGGGCTGGACTAGCATTCACTGGCTGCACAAGATCCAGCAGCCGACCCTGGTGCTGGCGGGCGACGACGACCCGCTGATCCCGCTGGTCAACATGCGCCTGCTGGCCTGGCGGATTCCCAACGCCGAGCTACATATTATCGACGACGGCCATTTGTTCCTGATTACCCGAGCCGAGGCTGTCGCGCCAATCATCATGAAGTTCCTGCAGCAAGAACGTCAGCGCGCCGTGATGCACCCGCGCCCGGCCTCGGGAGGGTAAGCGCCAGCACCGCGAAAGGGGCTACAACGCGCAATGGGTCAGACAAGGGAGTGTTGCCATGACAGACAAACCGGCCAAAGGATCGCAAACGCTCCCTGCCGGCAGAATGACCGTGCAGCATGCCATGCTCGGCCTGCGCGGCCGCGACCTGCTGGCCACGCTACGCAATGTCGGCCGCCACGGGCTGCGCCACCCGTTGCATACCGCCCATCACCTGCTGGCCCTTGGCGGGCAACTGGGGCGGGTGATGCTGGGCGATTCACCGCTTCAACCCAACCCGCGTGACAACCGGTTCAGCGACCCTGCATGGAGCCTGAACCCGTTCTACCGCCGAGGCCTGCAAGCCTACCTGGCCTGGCAGCAGCAGACCCGCCAGTGGATCGACGAAAGCCATCTGCATGACGATGACCGGGCCCGCGCCCACGTTCTGTTCAACCTGCTCAACGATGCGCTGGCTCCCAGCAACTCGCTGCTCAACCCGCTGGCCGTGAAGGAACTGTTCAACACCGGTGGCCAGAGCCTGGTGCGCGGCCTGGCCCACCTGCTCGAAGACCTGCGCCACAACGATGGCCTGCCGCGCCAGGTCGATGAGCGGGCCTTCGACGTGGGCCGCAACCTGGCCGCCACCCCTGGGGCCGTGGTATTTCGCAACGAGCTGCTGGAGCTGATCCAGTACCGGCCGATGAGTGAAAAACAGCACAGCCGCCCGCTGTTGGTGGTGCCGCCGCAGATCAACAAGTTCTATATCTTTGACCTGAGCACGAACAACAGCTTCGTCCAGTACATGCTCAAGAACAACTTGCAGGTATTCATGGTCAGCTGGCGCAACCCGGACCCGCGCCACCGTGAATGGGGCCTGTCCAGCTACGTGCAGGCGCTGGAAGAAGCCCTGGATGCCTGCCGCCGCATCAGCGGCAGCCGCGACCCCAACCTCATGGGCGCTTGCGCCGGCGGCCTGACCATGGCCGCCTTGCAAGGCCACCTGCAAGCCAGGAACCAGTTGCGCCGGGTGCGCAGTGCCACCTACCTGGTCAGCCTGCTGGACAGCAAGTTCGACAGCCCGGCCAGCCTGTTCGCCGACGAGCAGACCCTTCAGGCAGCCAAACGCCGCTCTCACCAGCGCGGCGTGCTGGACGGCGCCGAAGTGGCGCGGGTGTTTGCCTGGATGCGCCCCAACGACCTGATCTGGAACTACTGGGTCAACAACTACCTGCTCGGCAAGACACCGCCTGCGTTCGACATTCTCTACTGGAACGCCGACAACACGCGCCTGCCTGCCGCATTGCATGGCGACCTGCTGGATTTCTTCAAGCTCAACCCGTTGACCTACCCGGCCGGGCTGGAGGTCTGCGGCACGCCAATCGACCTGCAACAGGTCAGCGTGGACAGTTTTACCGTTGCCGGCAGCAACGACCACATCACCCCTTGGGACGCGGTGTACCGGTCGGCCTTGCTGCTGGGCGGTGAGCGCCGCTTCGTGCTGGCCAACAGCGGGCATATCCAGAGCATCATCAACCCGCCAGGCAACCCCAAGGCCTATTACCTGACCAACCCCAGCCTGAGCAGTGACCCGCGCGCCTGGTTCCACGAGGCTACGCGCAGCGAGGGTAGCTGGTGGCCGTTGTGGCTGGCGTGGATCACCCAGCGCTCCGGGCCGCTCAAGGCGCCACGCAACGACCTGGGCAACGCCACCCACCCGCCCCTGGCCCCTGCGCCCGGCACCTATGTGCTGACCCGATGAGCAGACCGACCGGATGAAAACCCGCGATCGTATCCTTGAGTGCGCCCTGCAGCTGTTCAACCAGCAGGGCGAGCCGAACGTATCGACCCTGGAGATTGCCAACGAGCTGGGTATCAGCCCGGGCAACCTCTACTACCACTTCCACGGCAAGGAGCCCCTGGTACTGGGGTTGTTCGAGCGCTTCGAGGAAGCGCTGATGCCGCTGCTGGACCCGCCGCTGGAAGTGCGCCTGGATGCCGAGGACTACTGGCTGTTCCTGCACCTGATCGTCGAGCACATGGCGCAGTACCGGTTTCTGTTCCAGGACCTGTCGAACCTGACTGGGCGCCTGCCCAAGCTGGCCCGCGGCATGCGCAGCCTGATCAACGCCCTGAAGCGCACGCTGGCGGCACTGCTGGCCAGCCTCAAGGGCCAGGGCCTGGTACAGAGTGACACCCAGGCCTTGGGGCAACTGGTGGAACAGATCACCCTGACGCTGCTGTTCTCGCTGGATTACCAGCGGGTGCTGGGGCGCGAAGGGGACGTGGGAATCGTGGTGTACCAGGTGATGATGCTGGTGGCGCCGCACCTGCAGGCTCAGGCCCGGGGGGCAGCCGAGCAGTTGGCGATGAAGTATCTGGAGGACTAGCCCTGCAGGGGCTGTGCTGCTGCCGCCAACGCATTCGCGGGTGAACCCGCGCCTACAGGGTTGTGCTGAACCTGTAGGCGCGGGGCCACCCGCGAAGAGGGCGTTGCGGTATCAGATCAGGGTACCGGTCCCGTTGGCCGCCGACGGCGTGTTGCTGGCCGGGGCTGCAGCCGGGGCCGGGGCATCGGTTGCGGCAGGTGCAGCGCTGGCCGCCGGCTTGGCCGGTGCTTTCTTCGCTGCAGGCTTCCTGGCTGCTGCCGGTTTGGCTGCTGCCGGCTTTGCCGCAGGCTTGGCGGCGGGTTTCGCTGCTGCCGCCTTGCTTGCAGGTTTGGCAGCCGCAGGTTTTGCCGCGGCCGCCTTGGCTGCAGGTTTCGCCGCAGCGGTTTTGGCTGCGGGTTTGGCCGCTGCCGCCTTGGCCAGTGGCTTGGCTGCCGCCTTGCTGGCTGCCGGCTTGGCTGCGGCCCCACGCGACGAAACCGGCGCCACCGAGGCACCGGTCAGCTTCTCGATCTGCTTGGTCAGGCTGTCTACCTGTTGGTGCAGGGCCTTGATTTCGTTGCGGCTCGGTACACCCAGGCGCGAGATGGCGCTGTTCAGACGTTTATCGAAAGCCTCTTCGAGTTCGCTCCACTTGCCCAGCGCCCGGTCCTTCACGCCAGACACCCGCGAAGTGGTCGAAGACTTGGCGCTTTCGGCCACATCTTCGGCGCTCTTCTTGGCCTGCTTTTCGGCCTTCTCGCCATCTTTCACCAGCGAGTCGAAAAGCTTGGGGCCGTCCTGGTCGATCTTCGAATAGATACCCAGCCCCGCCAGCCAGATCTTGCGGGAGTACTTTTCGATCCCGCCGACCCAGGAGCTGCCTGCTTTGTCGGTATTCTTCTTGCCAGCCATCCTGCTCTCCTTATGGTTTGTGCGCGACGCGCTCAAGCAGCTCGTGCAGCTGTTCAAGCTTGATCGACAGCGCCTCAACGTCATGTTTAGACGGTATGCCAAGGCGATTCAAGGCGCGCCCTACCCGTGCGTCGAAAGCTTTTTCGATCTTGTCGAGTTGAATTTCTACCTTGCCACGTACGCGGCTCACTTCCTGGGCGGCGTCATCGATCTGCTGGTTGGCGGCGTCCAGCTCTTTATCGATGCGCTTCTTGCCCCGCTTCTCGACACCTTCGCCGGCCTTGACCAGCGCCTGGAAATAGTCGGCGCCTTCGTGGCCGACACGCGCATAGGCGCCGATGCCCGCCAGCCAGATCTTGCGTGCGTAACCCCGCACCTCACCCAGCGTGCCCGGCGCGTCCGCCTTTTTCTTCACATTCACTTTGGCCATGCTCTGTACCTCATGCTCATGAGTGGAGGAGGAACCGCCCATGGAGGGTGGGCTTGAGCATAAGGTAGAGGCAGGAATTAGAATCTTCACCCTAAGATCGGCGCACTGCTTTATCTACCACAGACGCAGCAGCCTGCTGCTCCAGCATTCGGCTCCCTTCAACCGGAGCCTCCTGCCATGCCATCGTCATCGCCCCTCTCGTTCAGGCAGCTTGTAGCCACCCAGTTCGCCAATCGCCCGCGCTTGCGCGAAGTCATCGCCCGCGCAGGCTTCGAGGTCATCGCGGCACGCTACCCGTGGACGCGCAGCCAGCACCCACAGCTGCAATCGATCCAGGGCTTCAGCATCCTGCGCGGGGTGAATGGGCAGCCGCCGACAGCGTCAGGCCAGCTGGTCGATACCCTGCTGACACATTTTTTCAATGGCCAGCCCATGGCGCTGCAGCCGACCGACCAGCTGAGCCTGAACCCACCGCTGGTCTTTCGCCCGCAAGACAGCGCCCCGGCCATCGACCTGCGCATGGAAGACCTGAACACCGACTTCGACAACATGCTTTCTACCCTCAGCGAGACCTTCCAGCGGGCGCAGGTCAGCTTCTGGAATGGCTGCGAGAAAGACTCGGACGTGACCCGCCTGCAATGGCTGCAGCAAGTGCTCAAGGCCGCCCTGCTCGGTACGCTTGAGCGCCAGGGCCTGGACCATGACCAGAAAGCCCTGCTGTACCCGCTGCTGGCCCAAAGCCACGCCGCGGCACAGGTGCAAGCGCTGCAGGTTTCCCTTGCCAGCCCTGGGGACACCCTGCAATGGGTGCTGCCGGACCTGCTGGTCACGGGCAGGCAAGGTACCCGTGAGCTCATTCTGTGGTGCCAGCCTTCGGGCACCGTGCGCAGCTTCGATGATCTGGCTGCTTTTTCCCGGGCCCTGCGCGAAGCGCTCGGCGAGCAGCATGCGTTCGACTCTATGTCCTGGGCCTGCACGCCCTTGCGCGAGGACCCGTTCGCCTATCAGGCCCGGCAACTGCTCAATGGCCTGCTGCAAAGAATCGATCGGCTGCAGCTTCGCCCAGGCGACCAGGCTAGCGACCTGGATGAGCGCTTCTACACCCTCAGCGACCCTTCATGGGTATTCCCGGCAAGTTTTGTGCTTCAGCCATCGACCCCGGCCATAGGGTTTCCGGACTGGCTCGGCAACGCCAGCCTGACTGATCGCTTCGAGTACCACACGGCGTTGCTGGCGCTGTCGGCCAGGCAGATGCTGGCCCAGGGTGGTTCGTCCCTGGACGGCATCGAGGACCTGCAGCAGTACGCGGTTCGCCGCTTGCGGGAACACATGCGCAATGACCACCCTGCGCAGGTCCCGTACGACCCTGATCAGCTGCTGATCAGCCTTGCCCAGGTGGTGCAGGTTTCCTCCACCGGCCCGGCGCGGCTTGAGTACCTGAGAACCATCAGCCTGACAGAACTGGCCATCACCCGGCTGCCGCCAGGCGGCGAGCAGGTCGCAGCGGCGATCCAACGCGCCGACCAGCAGCCACTGGATAGCTGGATGAACCTCGATTACGTCGCCGCCCTGGTCGACAGCGTGGATATCGGCGGCCAGTACCCGCTATTCGTTCACGACCAGTTGCAACGTGGCAACGACGCCGACCAACGGCGCCAACGCTTTGCCGAAGAATGGCGCACAAGCCTGCTGCTGAGCGCGCTGCAGGCCAAGATCATGGCCCAGCTGGACGAGCGCACCTGGCAGGTCATCGCCGATTTTTGCCGGCGGCAACCCCATGCCAGCGGCACGCTGAAGCTGGCGCCGCTGGCATTCAACAGCGTGCCCGGCGGCCCGAAGAGCAACCCGGTGCATGGCATGTTCGTCATCGAAGTACCCACCACCGGGGCCTGGCTACTGTACCGGCCGATGCACACCCGGCAGCCCATCAGGCAGTTCGACAGCCGCCAACAACTGATCACCTGCATCCGAACCGAACACGCCCTGCAGCAGGACATCCTCATCTGGCTGGATGACGACGCCCGCCCCATTTACGCCGATGGCGGCTTTGTTCACCCCCACCTGCATTCCGGGCTGGCCGAGGTGGCCCATCTGCTGGCGCCCGGGGCTGCCTTGGTGGGGCTTGCCATCGAGCGCCTGAGGGTGCCGGTCACACTGGCTTTCAGCCCCTGGGCCGACGACCTGGACAGCCGTATTTACCAAGCCCGGGCCGAGGTTCTGCTGTTGCTGGCCTCACGGCAGAGCGTGTCCAACCAACAACTGCGCTGGGCGCTGGTCGAGCAGTTCGCCTGGGTGGCGTTCAATACGGTCACGCCGCTGCTGCGTGGCGCGGCAGGCATGCTGGCCTGGCTGGTGACCGCCCTGCTCGGCATCCGGCATGACCTCAACGCGTTGACCGCCGGCAGCGACCAGGAAAAATGGCTCGCTGGCGCAGATATCCTGCTGAACCTGGCCATGCTGCTGGCCCACGGCCCTGCCATTGCCCGCACACCGCCGGAACCCGCATATCAGGCCCCGCCGCGTCGGGCGCCGGCCGTGCTGGCCGATCGGTTACCGGAACAGCAAACCTGGACAGCCCTCGCCGAGCCAGCCCAGCCGACAGCGCTGAATGTCAGCCAATGGGGCCATGACCAACGGCTCGGCAACCTGCCGCGCGACGCCCGCGCCGCCCTCGAACGCCTGCGCGCCGCGGTCAGCCTGAGTGGGCTGCAACCGGTGGCCAGCGGGCGCATGCGCGGTTTGTATGCACTGGATGGGCGCTACTACGTGCAGTTGCAGAACGTGCCTTACGAAGTGGTCGAGAGCTGGAGCGGCATGCGCATCATGGGGCCGCCGCTGAGCCAGAGCGAATGGTCGCAGTCATGGGGGGCGGAGCCTGACGGCTATTACCTCCCCAGCCGCGAACGCAGCCGTGGCCCTTGGCTGAAACGCTGGAACGGTGAATGGATGCTGGACCTGCACCTTGCCGGGGGCATGCCGAAAAGCGCCCGAGCACTGATCAACGAAAAAACCGAGGCATTCAACACCCTGCTGGCGACCCGTGTCGCCAATGATCAAAAGCTCAACAACACGGAAACCTTCATCGGTGTCTACCTGAAGCGGGTGGAACCCTACGACCAGGCACTCGAGGCATTCCTGAAGTCGCTCGATGAGCACCCCGGCGCTTCGCTCGACAATTTGCCGGAGCACCTGCAGGAGCGCCTGCGCGCCCTGCAGGCGCTTCGCCAGGAGACGCGCGCCAACCTCGATGTGTTGGCACTCACCTATGAGAAACAGGCCACGCTGATCAGGGAGCAGATACAACTCTACACCCGCATGGGCGAACCGAAGTACCTCAGGTTCGACCCGCAAGCCACCGCTTCATTTGTCCGTGGCCAATGGTGGGAGCAGTTGCTGCAAACTGACCTGCAGCAGTTCCGCCGCCTGCTCGACATGAATGACTACGAGGTGCTCAAGAGCCAGTCCCGTCGCCTGGTGCAACTGCCGTTCGGCCAGGAGCAGGCAGAGCTGTACCTGGACTACAGCAAGAACATCGAAGCCGCACTGGCTGTGCACAGGCGTATCCTCTGCGTCAGCCAACGCCTGGACCAGAATCTCGCCGAGGCCTTGCAAGATGGGCAGATCCAGTTCCCCGGCAAACGCAAGAAGCTCGACGGCATCATCAGCACCCGGCAGTACTCGACCCTCATTACCCGCGCCCAGATCATCAGTGACCTGCATCAACTCGTCGTCCGCAGAGACCGGCTCAGCGCAGACGATTTCGAAAGTACCCTGCTCGCCCAGCAAACCCTGCGCAGCAAGCATTTCCACGAGGCACTGCTGAGCCACGACAGCCTGGCTGCCGCCGGCCTGACGCCCGAACAGCAAAAGGCGCCCCTGGAGAGCGCCGTTCGCGAATACAAGCTGGCCCTGAGCAATGCCCAATACCTGCTTTCACGCAACATGCCTGCGATGGACAGCAGCCAACTCCAGGCCTACATCGCCGAGCTCAATATACTGATAAGCCTGGGCGAGGATGACATGGCCAACCTGGCGGCCGCGACCGATCGCCAGGATGCAGTACCCGAGCAACCGCTGACCCACAGGGTGCGGGCCGTCCGACGCAAGGTGATCCGCACGGCGCGAGGCAGGTCGCTGGTGGTGGAGGAAACCGGGGAGGCCGGCGAAACCGTGCAGATCGACCCGATGACCCAGCAAACGGTTGCACGCTACCAGCAGCAAGGCGATCACTGGGACACCATTGCCCCCGCCACGCCGGCCCCTGACTACGCGCGCCTGCGGCGCATCGGCAATGATCTGCTGAGCCAGCAGGCGGCCAGGCTCAACCACGCCGCGCGCCACCTGGATGGGCCCAACAGCCTGGCCGACCTGCTGGATTTCTACTTGCAGGACCTGGCGGAAATCGCCGGTAACCTGCGCAGCGGCCCCGACCGGGAGCAACCCCTGGCCAGCAGGATCGAACAGGCCATTACCGAAGTGCGCGCTGAAAAGCAGCGCCTCTTGACCAGCGCCTACCTTGGCACCCGCTACCCGGACAGCAAAGCCCTGCGCTTTCTGGTAGAGGCCCGCGAGGTCGAAATCACCCCGAACAGGGCGCGCAAACAGCTCAAGGCCAATGACTTTCTGGATGTGTACGACATCTATCGCCTGCAACCCAGGCAGAAGCTCTGGGAGGCGCACTTTCACTACACCACCGCCACCGCCAATGCCCGGCGCTTTGCCAAAGGCCATTTGAAGTTCCCGGAGGCCATGGGCCGCGACGAACGCTTGCAACGGGCACAGGCTTCGGCGGAGCGTTGCCAGGTGTACCGGGGTGACCTGCGTCTGGACCAGATCGAAGGCCTGATCCCGTTCCCCGCCAGCTGAATAAAGCGGGCGTCAGGCCAGTGCCTTGTCCAGCGCCCGCTCGATCTCGCCCTTGATGGTGCCGCTCATCATCGACAGCATCATGCCCAGTTTCAGCTCCACGCGGATGCTGTCTTCGCCGATCTGCACGCTACCCTTCGCGCCGCTGCGGGCCACATCGACCCGGTCACCGTTCCAGGTGGCCTGGAGGTCGTACTCGCGGCTGAGCTTGTCGACCAGCGCCTGGGCCTTGGCACGGGCGGCGTCACGGCCGAGGGAGTGTTTGCGTTCGACGCTGATCTGGGTCATGCGGGTGTTCCTGAAGATGTAGACATAATCGGCATTATGCCCGCCCCCGGCCACAGGCACACCCTGCCAAGACAAATCCGCCCGTTCGCCCTAGAATGGCGGTAATTTTTTCCGGTGAAGCGATATGAACGACCAGCGCAAAGGCGACCACGCCGAACCCACCACCCATTTCGGCTACCAGGACGTCCCTGAAAGCCAGAAAGCCAAGAAAGTTGCCGAGGTATTCCATTCGGTAGCTGCCAAGTACGACCTGATGAACGACGTGCTCTCCGGCGGCATGCACCGCCTGTGGAAGCGCTTCACCATCGAGCTCTCGGGTGTGCGCAGCGGCAACCGCGTGCTGGACATCGCCGGTGGTACCGGCGACCTTGCCGCCAAGTTCTCGCGCCTGGTCGGCCCGACCGGGCAAGTGGTACTGGCCGACATCAACGACTCGATGCTCAAGGTTGGCCGTGACCGCCTGCTGGACCGCGGCGTGGCCGGCAACATCGAATTCGTGCAGGCCGACGCGGAAAAGCTGCCGTTCCCAGACAACCACTTCGATTGCGTGACCATCGCCTTCGGCCTGCGCAACGTCACCCACAAGGATGCAGCCATCCGCTCGATGCTGCGTGTACTCAAGCCTGGCGGCCGCTTGCTGATCCTGGAGTTCTCCAAGCCGACCAACAAGCTCATGTCCAAGGCCTACGATGCCTACTCGTTCGCCTTCATGCCACTGGCCGGCAAGCTGATCACCAACGACTCCGAAAGCTACCGTTACCTCGCCGAGTCGATCCGCATGCATCCCGACCAGGAAACCCTGAAAAGCATGATGGTCGAGGCCGGCTTCGACCGCGTCACCTACCACAACATGACCAGCGGCATTGTTGCCGTACACCGGGGAATCAAGCCCTGATGCTGCTGGCCGGGCTGCTCGCCAGTGTCGAACAGGGCCTGAACCGCGTCCTGCGCATGGACAGCACGGCCCTGCCGCGGCTGGGCGCGCTGGCGGGCAAGGTCATCGAGATAGACTGCCGCCAACCGGCCTTGCAGGTGTTCATCCTGCCCGATGAAGAGGGCCTGATGCTCGCCGTCCACTGGGAAGGCGAGGTCGACTGCAGCCTGCGCGCCCCGGCCGGCAGCCTGGCGCAACTGGCCATGGCCAAGGACAAGACTGGCGTGTTGCACAGCCCACAGGTCGAACTGCACGGCGACAGCGCCGTGCTGCTCGACCTGTTCGGTGTGCTGCAGGACCTGGAACTGGACTGGGAGCACGAGTTGCAACGCTGGCTCGGCCCGGTGGCCACGGCCCTGCTGGCCGGCCATATCCGCCTGCGCGCGCGCTGGACCCGCCAGGGCCTGGCGCGCTTCAGCCAGAATTTGTCCGAATACCTGGCCGAAGAGTCGCGCACGCTGGTCGGCAAGCGCGAAGCCGAGGCTGCCTTCAGCGAACTCGATGCCCTGAAACTCGACACTGAACGCCTTGAGGCGCGCCTCAAGCGCCTTTCCCGATCCCTTGATTCCAGCGATAACGCATGAAGCTGCTCGCCGTCCGCCGCCTTTTCCGCATTCAGCGTGTGGTCATCCGCTACCGCCTGGATGACCTGCTGTTCGATCAACCCCTGCTGCCCTGGTGGCTGGCCAGCCTGCGCCTGCTGATGCCGTGGCGCTGGCTGCCACGCAAGCCGTCCGAGCTCAACCGTGGCGCACGTCTGCGCCTGGCGCTGCAGGACCTGGGGCCGATCTTCATCAAGTTCGGCCAGTTACTGTCCACCCGCCGCGACCTGCTGCCCCCCGACATCGCCGACGAACTGATGCTGCTGCAGGACCGCGTGCCGCCATTCGACCCGAAACACGCCGTGGCGTTGATCGAAGCGCAACTGGGTGCCAAGGTGGGCGAGCTGTTCAGCCGCTTCGACGTCGAGCCGCTGGCCTCGGCCTCGGTCGCCCAGGTGCACGCCGCGCGCCTGAAAACGGGCGAAGAGGTGGTGGTCAAGGTGGTACGCCCCGGCCTCAAGCCGGTCATCGCCCAGGACCTGGCCTGGCTGTTCCTGATTGCCAAGGCCGCCGAGCGCGCCTCGGCCGATGCCCGCCGCCTGCACCCGGTGGACATCGTCGGCGACTACGAAAAAACCATCTACGACGAACTCGACCTGCTGCGCGAAGCGGCCAATGCCAGCCAGCTGCGGCGTAACTTCGAAGGGTCCGAGCTGATGTACGTGCCCCAGGTGTACTGGGACCTGTGCCGCCCCAAGGTGCTGGTCATGGAGCGCATCTATGGCGTACCCGTGACCGACATGGCTACCCTGGCCGACCAGCGCACCGACATGAAGCTGCTGGCCGAACGGGGTGTGGAGGTGTTCTTCACCCAGGTGTTCCGCGACAGTTTCTTCCATGCCGACATGCACCCGGGCAACATCTTCGTCAGCACGGTCAAACCGTGGAGCCCGCAATACATCGCCATCGACTGCGGGATCGTCGGCAGCCTCACCGCCGAAGACCAGGACTACCTGGCGCGCAACCTGTTTGCCTTCTTCAAGCGCGACTACCGGCGTGTGGCCGAGCTGCACATCGATTCGGGCTGGGTCCCGGCGCATACCAAGGTCAACGAATTCGAAGCCGCGATCCGCACCGTGTGCGAACCGATCTTCGAAAAACCGTTAAAGGATATTTCCTTCGGCCAGGTGCTGATGCGCCTGTTCCAGACCGCACGGCGCTTCAACATGGAAGTGCAGCCGCAGTTGGTTCTGCTGCAAAAAACTTTGCTCAACATCGAAGGCCTCGGCCGCCAGCTGTACCCCGACCTGGACCTGTGGAGTACCGCCAAGCCCTACCTGGAACGCTGGATGCGCGAGCGCTACAGCCCCAAGGCCATGTTCGGCAACCTGCACAGCCAGGTCGAGCAGTTGCCGCACCTGGCCGGTATGACCCGCGACCTGCTCGAACGCCTGTCGCAACCGCATTTGCATGATCCGCAACTGCCAGAGCGCCGCAAGGGCGACCGCTGGGCGCTGCGCCTGCTCGGGGCCGGCCTGCTGGGCGGGGGCGCGGTACTGGCCGCGGGTGCTGCCGAGGCCGCCAGCCTGGCCGCGCCTGCAGCCTGGCCCGCCTGGCTGATGCTGGCCGCCGGCCTTTACCTGATCGTGCGCCAATAGCCAGCCGCGCCTGTGGCTGGCACACTAGCGCAAATGGCCCGGTACAGGAGCGGGCTCGCTTTGGAGTCGACGATGAAAGACTGGCTGGACGAGATCAAGTGGAACAGCGATGGCCTGGTGCCAGCGATCGCCCAGGACCACAAGACCGGACGGGTGCTGATGATGGCCTGGATGAACCGCGAATCGCTGGCGCTCACGGCCGCCGAGCAACGCGCCATCTACTGGTCGCGCTCGCGTGGCAAGCTGTGGCGCAAGGGCGAAGAGTCCGGGCATGTGCAGAAGCTGCATGAACTGCGCCTGGACTGCGACGCCGACGTCATCATCCTGATGGTCGAGCAACTGGGCCATATCGCCTGCCATACCGGCCGGGAAAGCTGCTTCTATCGCGTCTACGAAGACGGCCAGTGGAAAATCGTCGACCCGGTCCTCAAGGACCCGGATGCCATCTACAGCGCAGGACACTGACATGAGCGACACCCTCAACCGCCTGGCCGCCGTGCTTGAAGAACGCAAGCAAGCGGCGCCCGACAGCTCCTATGTGGCCAGCCTGTACCACAAGGGCCTGAACAAGATTCTTGAAAAGCTCGGCGAAGAGTCGGTCGAAACCATCATCGCCGCCAAGGACGCCGCGCACAGCAAGGATTACAGCGATGTCATCTACGAAACCGCCGACCTGTGGTTTCATAGCCTGGTAATGCTCAGCGCGCTGGGCCAGCATCCGCAAGCGGTGCTGGACGAACTGGAGCGCCGCTTCGGGCTGTCCGGGCATGATGAGAAGGCTGCGCGAACGCCTTCTGCCTGATGCATTTGCGGGGGGCGCCGGGCGCCCCTGAAGCTTCACTGACATTTTTCAGGAGTACGAAATGGGTATCTTTGACTGGAAACACTGGATCGTCCTGCTGGTGGTCGTGGTGCTGGTATTCGGCACAAAGAAGCTGAAGAACTTCGGCAGTGACCTGGGCGAGTCGATCAAGGGCTTCCGCAAGGCCATGAACGATGAAGAGCACAAGCCGGCCGAGCAAACCCCGCCGCCTGCCCAGCCTGTGCCGCCAGTGCAGAACACCGCCCAGCCACAGCCAGGCCACACCATCGAGGGCCAGGCACAGCCGGTCCAAGAGCCACAGCGGAAAGACTGACCCATGTTCGGCATCAGTTTCAGCGAGCTGCTGCTCGTCGGCCTGGTCGCCCTGCTGGTGCTCGGCCCCGAGCGCCTGCCAGGCGCCGCCCGCACCGCAGGTTTGTGGATCGGGCGGCTCAAGCGCAGCTTCAACAGCATCAAGATGGAAGTGGAGCGTGAAATCGGCGCCGACGACATCCGCCGCCAGCTGCACAACGAGCACATCCTGCAGATGGAAGAGGAAGCCAAGCGCATCCTCAACCCGCTGACGCCACCGGCACAGCCGCCCGTGACCACCGCCACCGTGCAGCCACCCGCCGGGGTCGCAGCCAAGCCAGTGGAAACACCGGCCACCCCGGGCACAACCACTGAACCGCCTCAACCGCCGCGAGCCCCATGAGCGAGAATCCGGAACACGACCAGCCAATGCCGCTGGTTTCGCACCTGACCGAACTGCGCACCCGCCTGCTGCGCTGCGTTGCGGTCATTTTCCTGATCTTTGCCGGGCTGTTCTCCTTCGCCCAGCAGATCTACACCCTGGTCTCCGCCCCCCTGCGTGATCACTTGCCGGCCAATGCAACGATGATCGCCACCGACGTGGCCTCGCCGTTCCTCACGCCGTTCAAGCTGACCATGATCGTGTCGCTGTTCCTGGCCATCCCCTTCATCCTCCAGCAGATCTGGGGCTTCATCGCGCCGGGGCTGTACCGCCACGAAAAGCGCATCGCGATCCCGCTGCTGGTGTCGAGCATCCTGCTGTTCTATGCCGGTATGGCGTTCGCCTATTTCCTGGTGTTCCCGCTGATGTTCAAGTTCTTCGCGGCAGCCACCCCGGCAGGCGTGGCCATGATGACCGACATCGCCAACTACCTCGATTTCGTGATGACGTTGTTCTTCGCCTTTGGCGTGGCCTTCGAGATCCCGGTGGCGGTGGTGCTGCTGGTGTGGATCGGCGTGGTCGACGTGAAGTACCTGAAGAAGATCCGCCCTTACGTGATCATCGGCTGCTTCGTGGTCGGCATGATCCTCACGCCACCGGACATCTTCTCGCAGACCCTGCTGGCCGTACCCATGTGGTTGTTGTTCGAAGTCGGCGTGCTGTGCGGCAGCCTGGTGCGCAAGCGCAGTGCCCACGACGAAACTGCCGACGATTCCAACGACCAGCCACCAGCGACTCAACCGTGAACCTGCTGCTGCTTGAACAGGCCGACTTCGTTTCGGCCGACCGCGTGGTGCTGGCTGACCGGCGCTTCACCCACATGCAGGAAATCCACCGCGTGGCGGTCGGCGACCAGCTGCGGGTGGGCCGCGTCAACGGCTTGATGGGCAAGGCCACGGTGCTGCGCCTGGCACCGCACCAGGCCGAGCTGGAGGTGGCCTTCGACCAGCAACCGCCGGCCAAACTGCCGCTGACCCTGGTGCTGGCTGTACCCCGCCCGAAGATGCTGCGCCGGCTGTTCCAGACCGTGGCTACCCTGGGTGTACCGCGGTTGATCCTGCTGAACAGCTACAAGGTCGAAAAAAGCTTCTGGCAAACGCCGTTCCTGCAGCCGGAAAACATTCGGGACAACCTGATCCTCGGCCTGGAACAGGCCCGCGATACGGTACTGCCCGAGGTGATCATCGAGAAGCGCTTCAAGCCGTTCGTCGAAGACCGCCTGCCCGCGATCGCTGCTGGTACCCTGGGCCTGGTCGGTCACCCCGGCCCGTACCCTGCTTGCCCGCGCGCCGTGGACCAGCCCGTGACCCTGGCCATCGGCCCCGAAGGTGGCTGGATTCCTTACGAAATCGACCTGCTGGGCAAGGCAGGCCTGGCGCCCGTGCAGCTGGGTGAGCGCATTCTGCGCGTCGAAACGGCCGTCACTGCGCTGCTTTCGCGCATTTTCTGACGCAAACGCCACCTAATCGCCCATCAAGTTTCCCCTTCCCGGGCCGATGGCCTTGGCAACACAACAAAGTTTCGTGCTGCCAAGCCGACCGGGAGTCTACATGTATCAATGGTTAGCCCAATCGCTGGGCAATATGAGCGTGAACCGCAAACTGGGAATGGGTTTCGGCCTGGTCCTGCTATTGACCGTGGCCATCACCCTGACCGGCTGGCACGGCATGGACAGCATCATCGGCCGTGGCGACAAGCTGGGGAACATCTCGGTCATTCAGCAGCACACTCAGGAACTGCGTATCGCCCGCCAGCGTTATCAACGCGAGCGTGACGATGCCTCGATCGCAGACGTGGAAAAAGCCCTGGCTACGCTGGACCGCCAGGTGCAAGTGATGCTCGGCCAGATCGAGCAGCCCGCCGACCACCAGCGCCTGGAGCAGCAGCGCGAGGCCGTGCGCGGCTACCAGCAGGCCTTGGGCGAGCTGAAACAGGCCGGCCAACGCCGCGAGGCAAGCCGCGCAGTGCTCGGCGATAGCGCCGACAAGGCCGTGGAACTGCTGAACCGGGTGCAACAGCGCCTGCGCCAGGGCGGCGACATAAGCCAATACCAGTCCGCCGTGGAGGTCAACGCCCTGCTGCAGCAAGCCCGCTTCCAGGTACGCGGTTATACCTACAGCGGCAATGCCGAGTACCAGCAAACCGCCTTCAAAGCCATCGACCAGGCCTTGCTCGAACTGCGCGCGCTGCCGGCCAAGGTACCGGCCGACTATGCCGCCAGCCTGGACGACGCTACCACTGCCATGGGCGGCTACCGGGATGCGGTCAACCAGTTCGGCGCAGCCCAGACTGCCAGCGATCAAGCCTTGCAACGCATGGTCGAGCTCGGCGCCGCGCTGCTGCAGACCAGCGAGGCGATGACCACCTCCCAGACCGCCGTACGGGATAGCGCTGCCGCCCAGGCCAAGACCCTGCTGCTGATCGCCACCGTGCTGGCGCTGGCCCTTGGCCTGCTGGCAGCCTGGGCGATTACCCGGCAGATCGTCGTGCCCCTGCGCCAGACCCTGAGCGCCGCCGAGCGGGTAGCCAGCGGCGACCTCAGCCACAACCTGCCGGTAGACCGCCGTGACGAGCTGGGCCAGTTGCAAGCCAGCATGCAGCGCATGACCCAAGGCTTGCGCGAGCTGATCGGTGGCATCGGCGATGGGGTAACGCAGATCGCCAGTGCGGCCGAGCAACTGTCGGCGGTGACCGAGCAGACCAGCGCCGGGGTCAACAACCAGAAGGTCGAGACCGATCAGGTGGCGACTGCCATGAACCAGATGACGGCGACCGTGCACGACGTGGCACGCAATGCCGAGCAAGCCTCGGAAGCGGCCTTGATGGCCGACCAGCAGGCCCGTGAAGGTGACCGGGTGGTGGGCGAAGCGGTGGCGCAGATCGAGCGCCTGGCCGGCGAAGTGATCAACTCCAGCGAAGCCATGAACCAGCTCAAGGCCGAGAGCGACAAGATCGGCAGCGTGCTCGACGTGATCAAGTCGGTGGCTCAACAGACCAACTTGCTGGCGCTCAACGCAGCGATTGAGGCTGCCCGTGCAGGCGAAGCCGGGCGCGGCTTTGCCGTGGTGGCCGACGAGGTGCGCAGCCTGGCCCAGCGCACCCAGCAGTCGACCGAAGAAATCGAAGAACTGATTGCCGGCTTGCAAAGCGGAACCCAGCGGGTGGCCAGCGTGATGGACAGCAGCCGCCAACTGACTGACAGCAGCGTCGAGCTGACCCGCCGCGCCGGCAGCTCGCTGGAAACCATCACCCGTACCGTGTCGTCGATCCAGGCGATGAACCAGCAGATCGCCACCGCGGCAGAAGAGCAAACTGCCGTGGCCGAAGAGATCAACCGCAGCGTGATGAATGTGCGGGACATTTCCGACCAGACCTCGGCGGCCAGTGAGGAGACGGCCAGCTCCAGCGTGGAGCTGGCGCGGCTGGGCACCCATTTGCAAGGGTTGGTGGGGCGCTTCAGGCTCTGATCGGGTGTGCCTGGCCTCTTCGCGTCAGTTCGGCGCGGAGCGGCCAGGCACAGGCGACACATTTCCTACTAGCCGCAGCGAAATTTCCTACCTGATTATCAGGTCAAGTCCTACAGCTCCGCTGCCGATGGGCAAAGGTGTCATGCCGGCAATACGCCTGCATGCCCTCCCCCTTTCGCACGGAGACTCACCATGCTCGGCTACCTCAACCGCAAGCTCGGCAACATCAGCGTGGCTGCCAAGCTGGCCCTCGGCTTCGCTGTGGTCCTGCTGCTTACCCTGGCCACCACCATCAGCGGCTGGCGTGCGTTGGACGACGCCATCGTCCGCTCGCAACAGCTCAGCGAAATCGGCCGGATCAACGACCTGACCAAAGACCTGCGCGCAGAGCGCATCACCTTCCGCGTGCTCAACGACGACGCCAGCAAGGCCACTATCGGCAACATCCTCGACCAGCTCAACAGCATGCTCAGCACCCTGCAGCAGCGTAGCAACGTCGATGAGTCGCGCCAGATGCTGACCGATAAGCTGACCCTGCTGCAGCGCCTGCGCGATGACTTCACCGAGTTGCAGCGCACCGTCGCCAACCGGGTGGCCTTGCGCCAGGCAATGCAGGAGCAGGAGCAGAAGCTCAACGATGCCATCGACGAGCTGCAGACCCAGGCGTTGCTGAACATGCCGGCCCACAGCCAGCAAAATGGTGCCCTGGCGCAAATGGACACCCTCAGCCGGCAAGTGGACGGTGCCAACCAGCAAAGCCTGGTACCCGCCTACACGTTCGTCCCGGTCGAGGACTTTGCCAAAGTCGGCGACAGCGCCCTGGACGCAGCCCAGGCCAGCCTCGAGCAACTGCTCAAAGGCCTGGCGCCGCTTGGCCTGCCACGCGCTGTCAGCGAACAGCCCGGTGTCGAGCTGGCCAAATACCGCGCCAGCCTGGACCAATACCGGCGCGCCGCCGTGCGGGTCGAGCAATTGCAGAACAACATGGAGCGAATGGGCAACGAGTTGCGCGCGCTCAGCCTGGAACTGGGTAAACGCAAGATCGAGCAACGTGACCGCGAAGCCCTGGCCGCCCGCTCGCTGCTCACCAGCGTTGCCTTACTGGCATTGGTGGCGGGAGCCCTGGCTGCCTGGCTGATCACCTTGCAGATTACCCAGCCCTTGCGCCAGACCCTGGCATTGGCGGCGCGCATCGCCAAGGGCGACCTGAGCCAAGTCGACACCGTGCAGCGCCGTGACGAAATGGGCCAGTTGCAGACCAGCATGCGGGAGATGACCTTGAGCCTGCGCGAACTGATCGGGGGCATCGACCAGGGCGTCGGCCAGCTGTCGCAGGCGGCCTCGCAGCTGGCGACCAGCAGCGAAGACACCAAGCTGCGCATCAACCAGCAGCGCGAGGAAACCGATCAGGTTGCCACCGCCATGAACCAGATGAGCGCCACGGTTCAGGAAGTGGCACAAAACGCCGAGCAGGCCTCGCAGGCCGCCACCAGCGCCGACCAGCAGGCTCAGGTGGGCGACCAGGTGGTGGCCGAAGCCATCGGCCGCATCGAGCAACTGGCCGGGCAGATGGACCATTGCCTGGCGGCCATGCATCACCTGGCGGGCGAAAGCCAGCGGATTGGCAGCATTCTCGATGTCATCAAGTCGGTCTCCGAGCAGACCAACCTGCTGGCCCTGAACGCCGCCATCGAAGCGGCGCGGGCCGGTGAAGCCGGGCGCGGTTTCGCCGTGGTGGCCGACGAGGTACGCGGCCTGGCCCAGCGCACCTCCACGGCAACCGAAGAGATCGGCCAGTTGATCGACAGCCTGCACAGCGGCACCGACGAGGTCACCCGCTTGCTGGACAACAGCAAGCAGCTGACCGAACAAAGTGTGGAGCTGAGCCGCAGGGCCGGCGATGCCTTGGGCCAGATCACCAACACGGTGTCGAACATCCAGGGCATGAACCAGCAGATCGCCACGGCCAGCGAAGAACAGAGCGTGGTGGCCGAGCAGATCAACCGGAGCGTGCTGAATGTGCGGGATGTGTCGGACCAGACCAGTGCGGCCAGTGAGCAGACAGCGATGTCGAGCGGCGAGCTGGAACAGCTGGGGCAGCAGCTGCGGGGGATGGTCGGGCGGTTCAATATCTGACGCCGCGACGCAGACATCGCAGTGGATGGCACCGGCATTGCCGGTGTTCGCGGCTAAAGCCGCTCCTACACCGACCACGTTGCGTGTAGGAGCGGCTTCAGCCGCGAAGAGGCCGGCGCAGGTTAAAGCACCTGACGCAGGAAGGCCTGCGCGCGCGGGTCTTTCGGTGCAGCGAAGAACGCGGCTGGCGCCGAGTCTTCCAGCAGCTTGCCGTGATCGAAGAACAGCACCCGGTCAGCCACTTCGCGGGCAAAGCCCATTTCGTGGGTGACGCAGACCATGGTCATGCCTTCCTGGGCCAGGGTCTTCATCACGTCCAGCACCTCGCCGACCATTTCAGGGTCCAGCGCAGAAGTCGGTTCATCGAACAGCATGACCTTGGGCTCCATGCACAAGGCGCGGGCAATCGCTACACGCTGCTGCTGACCGCCGGAAAGCCGTGACGGGTATTCGTTGGCCTTCTGTGCAATACCGACCTTCTCCAGCAACGCCCGGGCCTTGGCCTCGCGGTCCGCCTTGTTGCGCTTGCGCACCACCTTCTGCGCCAGGCACAGGTTTTCCAGCACGGTCATGTGCGGGAACAGGTTGAAATGCTGGAACACCATGCCGACTTCGCGGCGGTAAGCGTTGATGTCGGTCTTCGGGTCAGCCAGTTGCAGGCCGTCGATGGCGACATGGCCCTGGTCGAAGTGCTCCAGCCCGTTAAGGCAACGCAGGAAGGTGGATTTGCCCGAGCCCGACGGGCCCAGTACCACCACCACTTCGCCCTTGGCCACCTGGGTGGTGACGTTATCCACAGCCCGGACCACCTGGCCGCGGGTGTCGAAAACTTTCAGCAGGTCACGGACTTCAATCACTTTGCGCAAGCCTCCGCTCGAGCCGGCTGGCAATGTGCGACAGCGGCAGGTTGATCAGCAGGTACAGGCCTGCCACGCAGAACCAGATCTCGAAGGTGGAGAACGAGGTGGTAATGGCCTCGCGGCCGCTCTTGGTCAGTTCGGTAATGGCGATCACCGACACCAGCGAGGTGTCCTTGACCAGGCTGATGAACTGGCCGGCCAAGGGCGGCAGTACGCGTTTGAAAGCCTGGGGCAGGATCACGTGGCGCATCGACTGGCCGGCGTTCAGGCCCAGCGAGCGCGCAGCTTCGTTCTGGCCTTTGGCGATCGACTGCACCCCGGCCCGCACGATTTCTGCCACGTAGGCGCCCGTGAACAACGCCAGTGCAGCCACCCCGGCAAATTCGCGGGACAGGTTGAGCACCGTACCGATGAAGAAGTAGAAGATGAATATCTGCACCAGCAACGGGGTGCCACGCACCAGTTCGACGTACACCGTCGACAGGTCGCGCAGGGTCGGGTTGGTCGACAACCGGCACAGGCCGGCGAACAGGCCGATCACCAGGCCCAAGGCGCCGGACACGACCGAGATCCATAGCGTGGTCCACAGGCCCCAGGCCAGCGGCCCGGCGGCCCAGTGGCGGGTCACACCGATCTGGTCGCCCTCGGCAACATCGTCGCCGCGGCTCAGTTGCAGGCTGTCCGCGTCCACATCCAGCACCTGCTCGGCGCCGCTTTCGTCCTTCAGCGTCACGCGGGCGTTATCGCCGGAAATGACGATTCCCTGCACGGTGCCGTAATCGGCTGCACGCTGGGTTTCCTCGGCCTTGTAGGCGAAGTACTGCGGAACGCGGTTCCAGCGCCACTCGTAGGAAATCATCGAGGTGGCCATGTACAGGCTGAACGCCAGGCCCACCAGGACCAGCGCGGTCAGCCCGTGCCAGGGCCACTGGGCTTTCTTGTGTTTGATCACGTGGGTACTCCAGAAAGCGTCAAGCCGCAAGCTCCAAGCTGCAAGCACAAGCGGACCGTACACCGACCCGCTTGTTCTTGCAGCTTGAAGCTTGCGGCTTGAAGCCAGCTTTTATTCCATTTCCTTCAGCCAGTCCTTGTTCTTGAACCACTTGTCGTGAATACGATCGTAGGTCCCGTCGTGCTTGATCTGGTGCAGGAAATTGTTGATGAAGTTGATGCTGTCGTAGTCGCCTTTCTTCAGGCCGAAGGCCAGCGGCTCGTAGGTGAAGGGTTCTTCGAGGAACAACAGCTTGCCGGCACCGGCCTTGTCCACCGCCACCACGTTATAGGGCGCGTCGTAGACAAAAGCGTCAGCCTTGCCGTTGACCACATCCATCACGGCTTCCTGCTCGTTGTCATAGCCATGGTACTTGGCTTTGCCGATCAGCTTCTTGGAAACCATTTCGCCGGTGGTGCCAAGCTTGGAGGTGAGGCGGTACTTCTCGTTGTTCAGGTCCTTGTACGACTTGATCTCGCCTGCCAGTTCCTTGCGGATCAGCAGGGTCTGGCCAACCACGATGAAGGGTTCGCTGAAGTTCAGGCGCAGGTTGCGTTCCTGGGTAAGGGTCATGCCGCTGCCGATCATGTCGAACTTGCCGGTCAACAGCGCCGGGATGATGCCGTCGTAAGCGGTGGACACCGCCTCGAACTTGACGCCCATCGACTTGGCCATGGCTTTGAGGATATCGACCTCGAAGCCGATGATCTCGCCACGCTTGTTGGTCATCTGGAACGGCATGTAGGTCGGGTCCATGCCCACCCGCAAGGTGCCGCGCTTGACCGCATCATCGATGGCGCCGGCCTGCGCCGCTGTCACGGCGACCAGGGCGGTGACACCGACCAGCAGTCGCGAAAGGTATTTCTTGATCATCACCAAGTCCCCTAGCAAGAAAAGTAGCGAATCTTATTGTGTTGGCACGGCCGTACCGGCCGATGCTTCGTATCGGAGAGGGATGCTAACGCATGCCGGCCCGGGGACCTAGCACTGGGGGGGACTTTGTTGGCCAAAATCAGGGTTGGGCCCTTAAAGCTTCGCGGGCACGCCCGCTCCCACAGGGAAATGCGGAACCCTGTGGGAGCGGGCGTGCCCGCGAAAGGGCCGGTCAGGCGCCTGCGAGTGCCGGCTGGCCTTCATTCTCCGGATGCAACGGCAGCAGCGGCGAATGCGGGTCGTTCTTGATCGAGGCACGCCACACATCGATCCACGCCGCATTGTGCTCGGCCCATACCTGCTCGTGCAGGCGGCTCAAGGCGACCGGGTCGCTGAGCAACGCCAGGCGGGTATTGAGGTCCAGCCCTTTCGGCCCGACCTCGATGGCCTTGGCCACGCGCTCGGCACGCAGCGCCTCGATCGGCGCCGCCTGCCCGTGGCGGGCCGTGGCCATGGCGCAGGCCAGGGCGTTCTGCCGCGGGTCGACCACAGCACGCACGAAACCGTCATGCAGGGCATGCCAGCGGTTTTCGTGGGTGTACTGGTCGGTTGCCAGCAACTCCTGTGGCGTCGCGTACTCCTCGGGGATCAGGAACAGCTTCTCGTCCTTGGCCGCTAGCCCCAGGCGGGTGCGGCTGGAAATGACCGATACCGGAATCGACAGCATCAGCGAACCGACGATCGGCGCTAGCCACCACAGGAAGCTTGGGTTCAGCCATGCCACCAGCCCGGCCCAGGCAATGCCCAGCAGCGTCTGCGGGCCATGCCGGCGTAGCGCTTCGCTCCACGGTGTGGAGTCGTCGTCGCGCTGCGGCGAGTTCCAGGTCGCCGCCCAACCGAGGAACGCCGCGAGGACGAAGCGGGTATGGAAGATCATGCGCACAGGCGCCAGCAGCATGGAGAACAGCATCTCCATCAGCATCGACAAGGTGACCTTGATTCGCCCGCCGAACTCGACGGCGCCCTTGGCCCAGATCAGGATGACGCTGAGCAGCTTGGGCAGGAACAGCAGCACGATGGTGGTGGAGAACAGCGCCACGGCCTTTTCCGGGTGCCACTGTGGCCACAGCGGGTACAGCTGGTACGGCTCGATGAAGTACTGCGGCTCCATCAGCGTGTTGGTCGCCAGCAGCGCGGTCGACAGCACCAGGAACAGGAACCACAACGGTGCCGACAGGTACGACATGACCCCTGTGAGGAACACCGCACGGTGCACCGGGTGCATGCCCTTGACCAGGAACAGGCGGAAGTTCATCAGGTTGCCGTGGCACCAGCGACGGTCACGCTTGAGCTCGTCAAGCAGGTTCGGCGGTAGCTCTTCGTAACTGCCCGGCAAGTCGTAGGCGATCCACACGCCCCAGCCGGCACGGCGCATCAACGCCGCTTCGACGAAGTCGTGGGACAGGATGGCGCCGGCGAAGGCGCCCTTGCCCGGCAACGGCGCCAAGGCGCAGTGCTCGATGAACGGCTTCATGCGGATGATCGCGTTGTGGCCCCAGTAGTGCGACTCGCCCAGTTGCCAGAAATGCAGCCCGGCAGTGAACAGCGGGCCGTACACGCGGGTGGCGAACTGCTGCATGCGCGCATACAGGGTGTCCATGCCCGAGGCTTTCGGCCCGGTCTGGATGATACCGGCGTCCGGGTTGGCCTCCATCAGGCGCACCAGGCTGCTCAGGCATTCGCCACTCATGACGCTGTCGGCGTCGAGCACGACCATGTACTTGTACTCGCCACCCCAGCGACGGCAGAAGTCGTCGAGGTTGCCGCTCTTGCGCTTAACGCGCCGCCGGCGGCGGCGGTAGAAGATCCGGCCAAAGCCTTTGGTTTCACGGCACACGTCCAGCCAGGCCTGCTGTTCGGCCACGGCGATGTCGGTGTCGTTGGTGTCGCTGAGCACGAAGAAGTCGAAACGGTCGAGGTTGCCACTGGCGGCCACCGATTCGAACGTCGCCCGCAGGCCGGCGAATACCCGCGGCACGTCCTCGTTGCAGATCGGCATCACCAGCGCGGTACGCGCCTCGGGCGCAATCGGCTCGTTGCCGGCGCTGCTGCCGGAGATCTTGTACTTGTCGCGCCCGGTGAGCAGCTCCAGGAAGCCCATCAGCGCGGTCCAGAAGCCCGCCGACACCCAGCAGAACAGGATGCCGAAGAGGATCAGGATGGAAGTCTGCAAGGCATAGGGCCATACCTGCACCACCGTATCCCACAACGGCTGGTTGAGCACTTCGTCGAGGTCGACGAAAGACCAGCCCTGGTACGGCAGGATGCTCTTCATGTACCAGCCGGCAACGATGGTCTGACCGATCATCAGGGCCAGCAGGATATAACGGCGGATCGACCCGACCGTGCGCCAGCGCGCTGCCGGCAGCTCGCGCTTGGGCGGCTGCGGCGCATTGGGGCGGCCGGTCATGCGGCGCCACATGCGGACCAACAGGTTGGTGCGCCACGGCTCCGGCACGACCTTGGTACGCTTGATAGGCGGGGCAATCTTCAGGCACAGGCGGCCGCTGCCGTCGACGCCGAGCATTTCGGCCTCTTCCAGCTCGGCGGCGCTGCCTACGGTAAGGCGCGGGCCCACCGAGGCCTGCACGGCCTCGGCAGGGCTGGCGGCCGGGTTGGCCGCCAGGCGTTGGTGCAGCTCACTGAACGAGGTGCAGCTGGCCAGTTCTGCCCGCTGCTCGTCGCCAAGTGGTAGGTGGGCCAGGTACTCGCCAAGCGATTCCGGCCTTGCGCTTGAGTTACTCATCGGCAGGCAACTGATAGCTCCAGGTCTCGGTCAGCACCTTCTCGGTGGTGGCCGGGGCCCCGTTGGTGGGCGCCGCGTCGGCGGCAGGTTGTTCGGCCTTGGCGGCTTTATCCGCTTTGTCGGCCTTGGCAGGCTTGGCGGCGGCCTTGTCCTGCTTGGCGTCCTGGGCAGGCTTGGCCGGTTCGGCTGGCACATCACGCACCAGCGCGGCACGCATTTCAGTCGACTTGTTGGCCTCTTTGACCTTCAGCCGCAGAGTCAGGCGCCAGCCCTTGGTCTCTGGGTTATAGCGCAGGTTGTTCTCGACCACATCGGCGTTGTCGCCCACGCTGACCTGGCTGCGCAGCGGAGTGTCCTCAGGCAGGGCAGCCAGCGCCGGGCCGGCGAAGTCGACCACGAAGGCCACGCTACCGTCTGGCTGGCGGATCAGGTTGGACTGCTTGACGTCACCCGTGGAGCGCAGGGTCTGCTTGACCCAGCCCAGGTCAGGGGCCTGGAACTTGGGTTCGTCGATGGTGAAGTGCAGACGGTAGTCGTACTCGAACGGCTTGCCGGGTTCAGGCAGCTTTTCCGGGCTCCAGAACGCCACGATATTGTCGTTGGTCTCGTCGGCAGTCGGGATTTCGACCAGGTCGACGGTGCCCTTGCCCCAGTCACCCTTCGGCTCGATCCAGGCGCTTGGGCGCTTCTGGTAGTTGTCGTCGAGGTCTTCATAGTCACTGAAGGCACGCTGACGCTGCATCAGGCCGAAACCGCGTGGGTTTTCCACGCTGAAATTGCTTACCGACAGGTGTTTCGGATTGTTCAGCGGGCGCCAGATCCACTCGCCGTTGCCAGCGTGGATGGACAGGCCTTCGGAGTCATGCAGTGCCGGCCGGTAGTTGAGCACTTTGGACGGCTGGTTAGGGCCGAACAGGTACATGCTGGTCAGCGGGGCAATGCCCAGGCGGCTGACCTGATCACGCAGGAACACGCGGGACTGCACGTCGACCACGGTGTCGGTGCCTGGGCGCAGGATCAGTTTGTAGGCGCCGGTGGAACGCGGCGAGTCCAGCAGGGCGTAGATCACCAAATGCTTGTCAGCCGGCTTGGGCTTCTCGACCCAGAATTCGGTGAAGCGCGGGAACTCCTCGCCCGACGGCAGCGCGGTGTCGATGGCCAGGCCACGGGCCGACAGGCCGTATACATGGCCCTTGCCGACTACGCGGAAGTAGCTGGCACCCAGCAGGGTCATGATTTCGTCCTGCTTGTCTGCCTTGTTGATCGGGTACAGCACACGGAAACCGGCGTACCCCAGGTTCTTGGTGGTATCCGGGTCGTGTGGCACGTCACCGAACTCGAAACGGCTCGGGTCGTACTTGATTTCCTCGACTTTGGTCGCGGTGACTTCGTTGATTTTCACCGGTGTGTCAAAGTGCATGCCCTGGTGGTAGAAGGACAGCTTGAACGGGGTCTTGTCCTTGGCCCACTCGGCCTTTTCCTGCAGGAAGTGGATCTTCTGGTAGTCCGCGAACTTCATGTCGCGGAACACTGCCGGCAGGTTGCTTTTCGGTGCCTCGTACTTCTGGCCGGCCAGATCCTTTGCCTTGGCTGCAACATCGTCAAGATTGAATGCCCACAGCTGGCCCGCGCTCATCAGGCCAATCAGGGCCATGCTGGCCATCAGGGCCTTGCGCAACCGGATGCCGGGGATTCTTGATGCTTTTTGGGGACTAACAATCACGAGCAACCCTCGCCGAAAACAGATCATGAAACCAACGGCCAGCGACAAATGCCGGGTTGGCGAGCACTGTTCGGACCCCGAGAGGGCGTAATGATTCCCCAAACGGTTCCAGACAATGCTCGAGTCAGAGTGAAACGAACCTGCGAACGCAGGTCCATGCAGCGCGCGATTATCCAGCAGGTCGCGTGACAACGCATCAGGCTGGAACAACTATTTATCGTACAAAACCCCTTGTTTTCCTGTGAACAAGGGGTTTATTGACCTCAAATTTGTAACATAAATGTCACGGGGCCATCATTTACCAGGTGCACCTGCATATCTGCGCCAAATCGGCCGCTGGCCACAGGGGCGTATTGGCTGTTGGCCTGCTGCAAAAGATAGTCGAACAATTCGGCCCCGAGCGCCGGCGGCGCTGCCGTCGAGAAGCTCGGGCGCAGGCCGTTGCGGGTGTCTGCCGCCAAGGTGAACTGCGACACCAGCAGCAAGCCGCCGCCAACATCCTTGAGCGACTTGTTCATCTTGCCCTGCTCGTCGCTGAATACCCGGTAGTTCAACAGCTTGTGCAAAAGCTTATCGGCGTGCTCGCGGGAATCTTCAGGCTCTACGGCAACCAGCACCAGCAACCCCTGGTCGATGGCACCCACCACCTCGCCCGCAACTTCTACCCGCGCCCCACGCACCCGTTGCAGCAGGCCCCTCATGCTTCTTCCAGCGGCAGGTCGAGCAAGCGGCGTGCCATTTGGTCGGCGGCACGGACCAGTGCATCGGTAATGCCAGGCTCGGAGGCCGCATGGCCAGCGTCACGGATCACCTTCAGCTCGCTGTTCGGCCAGGCCTGGTGCAGGGCCCAGGCGTTGTCCAGCGGGCAGATCACATCGTAGCGGCCGTGCACGATCACTGCCGGCAAATGGGCGATTTTCGGCAGGTCGCGGATCAGCTGGTCCGGCTCGAGGAACGCGTTGTTCATGAAGAAGTGACATTCGATACGGGCAATCGACAGGGCCCGCTGCGGCTCGGAGAAGCGGTCGACCACCAGCGGATTGGGGCGCAGGGTGGCGGTGCGACCTTCCCAGGTAGACCAGGCCTTGGCGGCGTGCATCTGGGCGATCTGGTCATTGCCGGTAAGGCGCTTGTGGAAGGCCGCCACCAGGTCTCCACGCTCCTGCGCGGGGATCGGCGCAATGTAGTCCTGCCAGTAGTCGGGGAACAGGCGACTGGCGCCCTCCTGGTAGAACCACTGGATTTCCTGGGGCCGGCACAGGAATATGCCGCGCAGGATCAGGCCATGCACCCGCTCGGGGTGGGTCTGGGCGTACGCCAGGGCCAGGGTGGAGCCCCACGAGCCACCGAACAGCACCCATTTATCGATACCCAGGTGCTCGCGAATACGCTCCATGTCTTCGACCAGGTGCCAGGTGGTGTTGTTCTCCAGGCTGGCATGGGGCGTGGAGCGGCCACAGCCGCGCTGGTCGAAGGTGATGATGCGATACAGGTTGGGGTCAAAATAGCAGCGGCTCTGGGCGTCGCAACCAGCGCCAGGGCCACCGTGGATGAACACCACGGGCAAACCTTCCGGCGAGCCGCTTTCGTCGACATACAACACATGCGGCGCTTCCACGGCCAGATCGTGCCGGGCGTAGGGTTTGATCTGCGGGTAGAGGGTCTGCATCGCGCACTCCGTGTGAGGATATATTCGGCCGTTGGCCATCATAAACCTGAATTGCGCTTAGAGCATGTACCTAAGCGAGATCATCTTATGTGCAGGGCGCAGGCGAGCCTCCCTAGCATCGGGGAACACCCTCGAAGTGAGACTCCCCATGATCGACTCCACCAAACCTGCAGCCTGCGAGCCCGACTTCTACCACCAGTTGGTCAGCAGCAAGCTACCCGCCTGGGTGGTCGACGCCCGGCCAGAGCAGCGCCGCCAGCTGCGCCAGGCGGCCAGCCAGCGCGACCCCAGGCTGGAACGCGCATGCCTGGCACACCCAACGGTGGCCAAGGCCCTGGTGCAAACCTATGGCCAACACGTGCAAGCCGAAGCGAACCTGAGTGCCCTCCTGGCAACCCTGCCGGACCTGCAGCGCTATGCCACCGAGCTGCTGTCCACCGCGGTCAGCCAGCGCTTGGGCACCACACTCGATGTCGAGCGTACCTACCTGATGAACCTGAACAGGGCGGCCGCCCTTACCGAGGCGCTCTCCAGCCCTGGCGGCGATCCTTTCGTCACTTCGTCCCGCGCGCTGAAGCTGGCAACCCAACCCCTGCTGCACTGTGCCTTGCAGAACTTCGAGGCCTTCGAGGCCCAGCCGGACGGCTTGCGCGCCGGCGGCCACGCCTCGGCCATTCTCGATAGCAACGACGTTGGCCTGGCCTCCCAGGCGGTGCCACTGCCCATCGTCGCGGAAGCGTTCGCGGCCCTGGCACGCGAGCTGGATATCGGCGGCAAGTATCAACGGCTGCTCGACGCGCTCGACCCACCGGGCGAGCAGCCCAACGCGCCGGCCATTGCCGGCGTGTTCAAGGCTGCCGAGCGCTCCACATTCGAGTTGCAGGTTCACTACGCCTGCCTGCTGGGCCGGATCGACACGGCCCTCCATGCAACCTTGCTCAAGCTCGCCACTGAGCCAAAGGTTGAGCACGATGGCCGCCCGGTCCTGTGTTCGGGCATCGAGTTGCTGCATGTTCCGCTGACCGGGGCCATGGCGATTGGCCTCGACGCACGCCGGCCGGTGGGCGCCGGCCGATTCCCACCAGGGCCAGTGTACCCGTATGCGGGCTGGGTGGTGCTTTACCTGCCCGGCATGCCCGAGCCGTTGACCCAGCACGCCAGCAGGGCCGATGCCGAAGCGTTCCTGCGTGAACAGCTGCCTGCCTTCCGCCGCCCGGAATGCCAGCGCCTGCTACCCGATCGGCACAAGCGCCACTTCCTGGAGCGCATCGCCAACGCGCAGGTGCGTCTGCACGTGCAGCCCTTCACCCGCTCGTGCCTGGACGAGCTGGCCTGCCAGCGGCAGAAGCGGCTGAGGGATGACGGGCTGTTCCATGCGGTGCCGACAGCCATGCAAAACGGCAAGACTGCGCAACGCCACCTTGACTACTTCAAGGCCCTGGCCTTCGTCAGCCTGAACGTTGCCGCCCTGTTCATCCCCCCGCTCGGCGCCGCGATGCTTGGGGTAACGGCCCTGCAGCTGGCCAATGAAACGTTCGAGGGCATCGACAGCTGGCTTGACGGTGATCGTCAGCAGGCATTCGACTACTTGATGGACGTGATCGACAACGTCGCCATCATGGCCGCGCTCGCGGCAGCCGGCGGGGGGCAGGCTACGCCGGTGGTCGAGCGGATCCCCGTGGAGACGCCGTCATTCATCGAAGAACTGCAGCCGATCGACCTGGCCGACGGCGGGCAACGCCTGTGGCACGCGGACCTAGCGCCCTTCGCCCACGACCGGGTATTGCCGGGTGGGCTGGAGCCAGACGAATCCGGCCTGCTTCACTACGGCGGCAAAACCTGGCTGCCCGTGGAAAACCGGGTCTACTCGGTGACCCCCGCTGCGACGGGTTACCGCCTTGAACACCCGACCCGCCCGGCAGGCTACCAGCCCAAAGCGCTGCACAATGGTGCAGGGGCATGGTTGCTGGAGTCCGAGCAGCCGCAAAGCTGGGACGGCGCACGCCTGCTGCGCCGCCTGGGGCACCTGAGCGGGTCTTTCGATGAAGCGACCTTGCAGCGGATCCTGCACGTCTGCGATATCCACGAAGACACGCTGCGCCACTGCCTGGCCCACAACCGGCGGCTGCCCGCACTGCTGGAAGACACCCTGCAGCGGTTCAAGCTGGATGCCCACATCCGCCAGTTGCCAGACCAAAGCGCCTGGCATGCAGCGTTCACCACGGCGTACGCGCGCATCGCTACCCCCCTGCCGGCCAACAGCGCTGTGATCCGCCGGGTCTACCCCAGGCTGCCAGCGCCGATCATCGATGAGCTGGTGCGCAACGCAAGTGCCATTGACCTGCAAGCCCTTGGTGCCGGCAAGGTGCCTCTGCACCTGGCCGAGGAAATTCGCGCCTACCAACAACACGTGCGCCTTGCCCGCGCTTATGAGGGCCTGTACCTGGCCGGCGCGCAAAGCTGGGACAGCGACCGGCTGATCATGCAAACCCTGCCCCGCCTGCCGGGCTGGCCCGCAGACACGCGGCTGCGCCTGTTGCAGCGCAGTCACTGGCCCGACCAGGACCATGCCATCGGCGCGCAGGGCAGCAGCCCCTGGGCGACCATCACCCACTCGCCGGCCGGTTACATCGTTCACGCGCAGGGCGAGCCCGGGGCGGTGGTGCGTCGCTACCCGCAGCTCTTCAGCGCGCTGCATGCAGCCTTGCCCGAAGCCATGCAAGGCCTGGGCGTCACCAGCGGCGAGGCCCTTCAGCACCTGCTGCAACAGAGCCCGCTGTTACCCCGCCCGGCCTTGCGCGATGCGTTGGGCATGCAACCGCCCCGGCCCGGCTATCGCTCGCCGATGCGCCTTGCCGATGGCCGCGTTGGCTACCGTTTGAGCAGCGGTGATGACCAAAGCCAGGGCAGCATGCGCCAGCACCTGCTGAGCACGCTGAGGGCCACCGGCATTCCGGAACGCACCGGTAGGCCGGCCGAGCAGGTGCTGATGTCGCTTGCCGCCAACGGCCGCAACCGGCTGCAGATCCTCGAATACCTGACCACGCTGATGGAGCAACGCAACGCCTTGCAACGCAGCCTGGACGACTGGAGCGAAGCCATTTCACCGGCCTCCGACCAGGCGGCCCGCACCTATGACACCCTGCGTGAAGCGATCATGCAGCACTGGTACGACACCGCCCTGGAGGATGATGCCGCGCTCGGTGCCGAGCTGCGCGTGCAAGGCGTACCGCTGACCGACATCCCGCTGACCCTGCCCGATTTCTTCTACCGCCGCGTGCGCAGCCTGCACCTGCTCGACCTGCCAAGCGGCACCCTGGCAGGTTGGGGCCAGAGCGAGCGGCTGATGCAACGCTTGCTGCGGCTGATGCCCGGGCTGGAAGCACTGGAAATCAGCAGGCCGTACAACCCCAGGGCAACCCCCTCGCTACTGCTGCCCAGCGTGCCGACCATTGCCTCGACCCTGCCGAACCTGCGCAGGCTGGCCATGACCAACCAGAACCTGGCGTTCAGCAACAGCCACCTTGGCGAGCTGGCAGGCCATGCACGGCTTGCCCATCTGGACCTCAGTGGCAACCGGCTGCAGCAAGGCATCGACAGGGCCAGCTTCCACTGGTTTACCCTGGATTACCTGGGCTTGAACCGGATGCAACTGAGCCAATGGCCCACCGGTATCGACAGCGAGACCCTGAGCCGTATCGGGCACCTGTCGTTACAGGACAACAACCTGACGTCACTGCCCGCGTTCCTGCTGGGGGAAACGCCGCTGCAACGCGCGCCGGTAATTTCGCTGCAAGGCAACCCCATCAATGAAACGCACCTGCAACGCCTGCTGCTGAACGAACGCCCGGAAACCGCCCAGGTCACCGTGGATCAGCCCCCGGCGCTGAACCAACGGCTGGAACGCCTCCGCAGCGAGCGGCAACTCATGCGCGATGCGATCGATGGCTGGGTCCATGCCTCGAGTTCGAGCAACCCGTTGACCCAGGCGGCCCTGACCGACCGGCAGCGTATGGCAACGGCGATAAACGCATTCTGGGAGCGCCAGGAGCAGGGCCAGCAATACCTACGCCTGCAACTGGAGGACGTTGCCATCGAACACTTCCCGCGCCGACTTCCGGCGTTCTTCGGCGAGCGTGTGCATGCGATGACCCTGACCCGCCTCAGTGGCACCTCAGCACAACTCAGCGAACTGCTTGCCCGCTTTCCGAACATCACCCGCCTGACCATCGATGCCCACCAAGGTGCTACGCCTGCATTGGCATCGGCCTTGCCACGCCTGCCGCGCCTGACCTACCTGGAGTTTCGCAACATGGGCCTGGAGGTCGACCAGGCCATGCTGGAAACCTTTGCCGAGCTTGAGCACCTGACCTCGCTCGACCTGTCTGGCAACCGGGTCGGCAACATCACCCAGGTGCCTGCGCGGTTGTCCGCCAACCTGACGTCCCTCGAACTGACCAACATGAACCTGCACGCGTGGCCAGACTGGTGCGACGCACTGCTACCCCTGGAGTTGCTGGACCTCAGCTCGAACAACATCACCCAATTGCCCGAGCACATCCTCTCCAACCTGAACAACGCCATGCCGATTTCGTCGATTTCGTTGTTCGACAACCCCTTGCCCGACGCCACCATCCTGCGCGTGCGGGCCTACTCGGATAGCCAGCGCAGTTACTCGTTCGCCCTGGACATTCCAGACAACCTGATGCTGGTCAACTCGTCCAGTGAAGGCTCGCTCGACCATCCGCACTTCCCGTTGCAGGGCGATGACACCCCCAGGCTCGAAGACTGGCTGCTGGGTGACGAGGCTCAGAACGAAGCCTTGCGCAGCTGCTGGCAACAGCTGGAGGGCAGCGACCTGCTGCGGCTAGCAGGCCGTTTGCACAATGCCGCGCCGTTCGTCGACCCCACCACCCGGGGCGACTTCTGTGCGCGGGTGCGCCTGATGCTGGTGGCTGCCGCAGCCAACCAGGATGAACGGCCGATCATGGAAAGCATTGCCGCAGCGGCGCTACCCGACCCAGAGACGGGATCGCAGACGTGCCACGACGGCGCGCTTCAGGAGTTCAACAACATCGAACTTTACCTCATGGCCAACCGCCTGCTGATTGACGCTGGCGATACCCTGCACAGCCTGCACCAGCGCCTGTTACGGCTGTTCCGCGTCGACCAGCTGGAAAAGCTTGCCGCCACGCGCACCGGTTCGGGCGACCTGGTCTCGGTACGCCTGGCTTACCGTCGCGAGCTGGCCAGGGAGCTGGACCTGCCGATCGCCGACAGCATGCGTTTTCGCGGGGCCGCAAACCTGGCCCGTGGCGAGCTGTCGCGGGTACTGGAAAGCGTGCGCCAGAGCGAACACAGTGAAGTGTTCATCGATTACCTGCTGGCCAATACCGGCTGGACCCAGCGCCTGCGCGGCGAACATGCGCCGCGCTTCGCGCAGATAGAGGCTCGTTACCGCCAGCGGGTACTGGAACTGTCCGGCAGCGAGCACCCGCTGCACGAGGAAGTCGCTCTGCAGCAGGGCCTTTGGGAGGACAAGCACCAGGAAGAGCTGGCGCTGCTGCGCGAACTCACCCTCACCTTCGTGGGTAACAGCTGAGCAAACCCACGCGACGGCGCGCCGCTCATTACTTGCCGTAATGCTCCCGGCCCCACGCCAATGCGGCCTGGAGCAACGCCTTCAACACCTCGCGCGTCGGCTGGGCGCGGTCTTCGCGGTAGGTAAACGGCTCCTGCTCTTCCATGTAGGTGCTTTGCGCCAGCTCCAGCTGTACGGCATGAATGTCATGCGCCGGGTCGCCGTAATGCCGGGTGATGTGGCCGCCTTTGAAGCGCCCGTTGAGCACATGGCTGTAACCCTGGGCTTGGCTGCACACCTGCACCAGCCGCTCGGCCAGGCCCGGGTCGCAACTGGCGCCATTGAACGTGCCCAGGTTGAAGTCCGGCAGCCTGCCATCGAACAGGTGCGGGATCAGCGAACGAATCGAGTGGGCATCCCACAGCAGCGCGTAGCCGTGGGTTTCCCGCAGGCGCGCCAGCTCGTTGCGAATCGTTTGGTGATAAGGCTGCCAGATCGTCGCCAGGCAGGCCTCGCGCGCTTCGGCAGTGGGCTCCAGCCCCTGCTTGAACAAAGGCTCGCCATCGAACAGCGTGGCCGGATACAAGCCGGTTGTAGCACCGGCATATAACGGTTTGTCGTCAGCAGGGCGGTTCAAGTCGATGACGAACCGCGAATACTGCGCGGCGACCACGCTGGCCCCCAGTTCCCGGGCAAAGTCGTAGAGATGGGGTATGTGCCAATCCGTGTCGGGCAGGCTGCGCGCTTGGTCGACCAGGCCCTGGTCCACGGCCGGGGTGAGCTTGAGGCCGGCGTGGGGCATGCTGATCAGCAACGGCAAATGCCCCTGGTGGAAACTCAATACCTTGTCCATCTAGCCTCCCTCAATTGGTAATTTCATGGCCACTGCGCACCACACGCTTGGGCAGGTCGCCGCCGAGCCAGTACGCCAGGTCGGCGGGGCGCTCGACCTGCCAGGCGACGAAGTCGGCCACCTTGCCAACTTCCAGCGAGCCGTGGCTGTCACCCAGGCCCAGCGCGGTGGCGGCATGCACCGTGACGCCGGCCAGGGCTTCTTCCGGCGTCATACGGAAGCACGTGCAGCCCATGTTCAGCATCAACCGCAGCGACAACCCGGGCGAGGTACCCGGGTTGAGGTCGCTGGCAAGGGCGATCTTCACGCCATGGCGGCGCAAGGCGTTCATCGGCGGCAGTTGGGTTTCGCGCAAAAAATAAAAAGCGCCCGGCAGCAGCACCGCGACCGTGCCCGCCTTGGCCATGGCGATGGCGTCTTCTTCAGTCATGAATTCCAGGTGGTCGGCCGACAGCGCCTGGTAACGCGCAGCCAGGCTGGAGCCGTGTAGCGAAGACAACTGTTCGGCGTGCAGCTTGACCGGCACCCCCAACGCCCGCGCCTTGATGAACACGCGCTCGACCTGGGCCGGGGTGAACGCCAGGTGCTCGCAGAAGGCGTCCACTGCGTCCACCAGGCCTTCGCCGACCAGGCTTGGCAGCAGTTCGTCGCAGATGTGCGTGATGTAGTCGTCCGCCCGGCCGGCGTATTCCGGTGGCAAGGCGTGGGCAGCCAGGCAGGTGGCCCGCACCGTCAGTGGCAGGGCATCCGCCAGCCGCCTGGCCACGCGCAGCATCTTGCGTTCGTTGGCCAGGTCCAGGCCGTAGCCGGACTTGACCTCGAGGGTTGTCACGCCGTCGCGCATCAAGGCTTGAACCCGCTGGCGCGCACTGGCGAACAGTTCATCCTCGCTGGCCGCACGGGTGGCCCGCACGGTGCTGGCAATGCCCCCGCCCTGGGCGGCGATTTCGGCATAGCTGACGCCTTGCAGGCGCTGTTCGAACTCGCCACTGCGGTTGCCACCGAATACCGCGTGGGTATGGCAGTCGATCAGCCCGGGGGTGACCCAGGCGCCGCCCAGGTCCACCGTGCGCTCGGCCTCGACCGGGCCCAGCCCGGCCCGCGGGCCGATCCATTCGATCAGCCCGGCGTGGGTGACGATGGCCGCATCTTCGATAAGCGAATAACGGCCTTCGGCCATGGTTGCCGCATGGCAGTGCTGCCAGAGGGTTCTCATGCACAATCTCCTGTACTAGCGGTGTAGCTCGGCCGGCTCTGCAACTGGCTGGCCCTGCCCTGCCCGCGGCTTGCACCACAGCAGGTAGGACGCCACCAGGAACACCACCCAGACCACCCCGACGACCAACGCCGCCTGGGTATCCGGGAAGTAACCGAGCACGCCAAAGATGAACACCATGAAGGCAATGGCCATGGCCGGGCCATAGGGCCAGAACGGTACCGGGAACTTCAGCTGGGCGACCTCTTCACGGCGCAGGCTGCGGCGCATGGCCACCTGGGTAACCAGGATCATCAGCCAAACCCAGACGGTGGCGAAGGTGGCGATCGAGGCGATCAGCAGGAACACGTTCTCGGGGATAAGGTAGTTGAGCAGCACGCCGACCAGCAGTGCCGCCCCCATCACGACCACGGTCATCCACGGCACGCCGTGCCTGGACAACTTGCTGAAGCCGCGCGGCGCATGGCCTTGCTGGGCCAGGCCATACATCATGCGGCCGGCACCGAAGATGTCGCTGTTGATGGCCGAGATCGCCGCCGAGATCACCACCACGTTCAGCACCGCAGCAGCCGAGCCGATGCCCAGGTTGCTGAATATCTGCACGAACGGGCTGCCCTGGCTACCGATCTGCGGCCATGGGTACAGGCACATCAGCACGAACAAGGTGAGCACATAGAACAGCAGGATGCGCAGCGGCACCGCGTTGATCGCCTTGGGGATCACGCGCTGTGGGTCTTTGGCCTCACCGGCCGTGACACCGATGATCTCGATGCCGCCAAAGGCGAACATCACCACGGCGAACGAGGCGATCAGGCCACCGACGCCATTGGGCATGAAGCCGCCATGGTCGAACAGGTTGCTCACGCCAACGGCATGCCCGCTGCCCACCTGGCTGAAGCCGAAGGCCATGATGCCCAGGCCGGCCAGGATCATCGCCACGATGGCGCCGACCTTGAGCAACGACAGCCAGAACTCCATTTCGCCAAAGACCTTGACGTTGCACAGGTTCAGGCCGCCAATCAGGAACACGATGCCCAGCACCCAGATCCAGCGGGCGACCTCGGGGAACCAGAACCCCATGTAGATCCCGAAGGCGGTCACGTCGGCGATGGCGACGATGACCATCTCGAAGGCGTAGGTCCAGCCGAGGATGAAGCCGGCCATGGGGCCGATGTAGGTGGTGGCGTAGTGGCCGAACGAGCCGGCCACCGGGTTGTGCACGGCCATTTCGCCGAGGGCGCGCATGACCATGAACACGGCGGCGCCGCCGATCAGGTAGGCCAGCAACACGGCCGGGCCGGCCATCTGGATGGCCGAGGCAGAGCCGTAGAACAGCCCGGTGCCAATGGCCGAACCGAGGGCCATGAAACGGATGTGGCGGGCGCTTAGCCCACGCTTGAGACCTTGAGCTTGTTGCATGTCACGTCCTTGAATTGTTTTTGTGGTCGTGAGGTCGAGAGGGGGCTGCCTTGCAGCCAGATCGCCGGAAAGCCAGCCCCCTCACTGTGGGAGCCGGCTTGCCGGCGAGTGGGCCGCATGGCGGCCCCAGGGGCATTACAGACTTGGCAGCACACCGGCCGGCAGCAAACCGGTCAGGCTCCCCTTGGCCAGCAGTTCCACGGCCTTCTCGATGTCTGGCGCAAAGAAACGGTCACGGTCGTAGTGCGGCACTTCGCTGCGCAATGCCTGGCGCGCCTGCTCCAGCTTGGTGGACGTCTTCAGGCCTTTGCGCAGGTCGAGGCCCTGGCAGGCACCCAGCCATTCGATGGCCAGGACGCCTCGGGTATTCTCGGCCATTTCCCACAGGCGCTTGCCGGCAGCCGGGGCCATCGAAACGTGGTCTTCCTGGTTCGCCGAGGTGGGCAGGCTGTCGACGCTGTGCGGGTGGGACAGGGCCTTGTTCTCGCTGGCCAGCGCAGCAGCGGTCACCTGGGCAATCATGAAGCCGGAGTTGACCCCGCCGTTTTCCACCAGGAACGGCGGCAGCTGGGACATGTGCTTGTCCATCATCAGCGAAATGCGGCGCTCGCTGAGCGAGCCGATTTCGGCGATGGCCAGGGCAATGTTATCGGCGGCCATGGCCACCGGCTCGGCGTGGAAGTTGCCGCCGGAAATCACGTCCCCTTCGGCAGCGAACACCAGCGGGTTGTCGGATACGGCGTTGGCTTCGACCGCCAGCACTTCGGCGGCCTGGCGCAACTGGGTCAGGCACGCACCCATGACCTGCGGCTGGCAGCGCAACGAATACGGGTCCTGCACCTTGTCGCAGTTCTTGTGCGACAGCGACACTTCGCTGGCGTCGCCCAGCAGGTCGCGGAAGCACGCCGCGGTGTCGATCTGGCCGCGCTGGCCCCGCACTTCGTGGATACGCGCATCGAATGGCGAACGCGAACCCAGCGCGGCTTCGACGCTCAGGCCACCGCAGGCAATGGCGGCGGCGTACAGGTCTTCACCCTGGAACAGGCCGCGCAGCGCATAGGCGGTGGAAGCCTGCGTGCCGTTGAGCAGGGCCAGGCCCTCCTTGGCGGCCAGGGTCAATGGCTCGAGGCCGGCCACCGCCAAGGCTTCGGTCGCTGACAGCCACTGACCCTTGTAGCGTGCCTTGCCTTCGCCCAGCAGCACCAGCGACATGTGCGCCAAGGGGGCGAGGTCACCGGAAGCCCCGACCGACCCTTTCAGCGGGATGTGCGGGTAGACTTCGGCATTGACCAGGGCAATCAGCGCGTCGATGACCTTGCGGCGAATGCCGGAGAACCCGCGGCTGAGGCTGTTGATCTTCAGCACCATGATCAGCCGCACCAGGTCGTCATCCAGCGGCGCACCGACACCGGCAGCGTGGGACAGCACCAGCGAGCGTTGCAGGTTTTCCAGGTCGTGGCTGGCGATACGGGTCGACGCCAGCAGGCCAAAGCCGGTATTGATACCGTAGGCGGTGCGGTCTTCGGCAATGATCTGCTCAACGCAGGCCACACTGGCGTCAATGGCGGGCGCGGCGCTGGCATCCAGCTGCAAGCGCACGGGCGCGGCGTGAATGGCGCGCAGCTGGGCCAGGGTCAGGGTGCCTGGCTTGAGGGTGAATTCGGTCACGTTGCTACTCCAGTCGCTTGGAGCCACAGGCCCGTCTGTGGTGCCTGTGCGCTCCTTCTTGTTGTTCAGTATCACCCCTGGCGGGGTGCGAGCCAAAGCCGGGGGTCAGCCCGTAATCATCGGCAGGTCCAGGCCCTGCTCCCTGGCGCAGTCGATGGCGATGTCGTAGCCGGCATCGGCGTGGCGCATGACACCGGTCCCCGGGTCGTTGGTCAGCACGCGGGCGATACGCTCGGCGGCTTCATCGGTACCGTCGCAAACGATGACCATGCCCGAGTGCTGCGAGAAGCCCATGCCCACGCCGCCACCGTGGTGCAGCGAGACCCAGGTGGCGCCGCCCGCGGTATTGAGCAAGGCGTTGAGCAGCGGCCAGTCGGAGACAGCGTCCGAGCCGTCGCGCATGGCTTCGGTTTCGCGGTTGGGGCTGGCCACCGACCCGGAGTCCAGGTGGTCGCGGCCAATCACTACCGGCGCCGACAGCTCGCCGCTGCGGACCATTTCGTTGAACGCCAGGCCCAGCTTGGCACGCAGGCCCAGGCCAACCCAGCAGATACGCGCCGGCAAGCCCTGGAAGCTAATGCGCTCGCGGGCCATGTCCAGCCAGCGGTGCAGGTGGGCGTCGTCGGGGATCAGTTCCTTGACCTTGGCGTCGGTCTTGTAGATGTCGTCGGCCTCACCGGACAGCGCCGCCCAGCGGAACGGGCCAACGCCGCGGCAGAACAACGGGCGGATGTAAGCGGGTACGAAACCTGGGAAGTCGAAGGCGTTCGCTACGCCTTCTTCCTTGGCCATCTGGCGGATGTTGTTGCCGTAGTCGAACGTCGGGATGCCCTGCTTCTGGAAGTCGAGCATGGCCTGCACGTGCACGGCCATCGACTGCTTGGCGGCCTTGACCACTGCCGCAGGTTCGGTCTGCGCGCGGTCGCGGTACTGTTCCCAGGTCCAGCCGGCGGGCAGGTAACCGTTGAGTGGGTCGTGGGCGCTGGTCTGGTCGGTGACCATGTCCGGGCGCACGCCGCGCTTGACCAGTTCGGGCAGGATTTCGGCGGCGTTGCCGTGCAGGGCGATGGAGATTGCCTGGCCTTCGGCGGTGTACCTGGCGATGCGTGCCAGGGCGTCGTCGAGGTCGGTGGCCTGCTCGTCGACGTAGCGGGTTTGCAGGCGGAAGTCGATGCGGCTCTGCTGGCATTCGATGTTCAGCGAGCAAGCCCCGGCCAGGGTCGCCGCCAGTGGCTGGGCACCGCCCATGCCGCCCAGGCCGGCGGTGAGTACCCACTTGCCTTTCAGGTTGCCGCCATAGTGCTGGCGACCGGCTTCGACGAAGGTTTCATAGGTGCCCTGGACGATGCCCTGGCTACCGATGTAGATCCAGCTGCCGGCGGTCATCTGGCCATACATGGCCAGGCCTTTGGCGTCCAGCTCGTTGAAGTGCTCCCAGCTGGCCCAGTGCGGCACCAGGTTGGAGTTGGCGATCAATACACGCGGGGCGTTGCTGTGGGTCTTGAACACCCCGACCGGCTTGCCCGATTGCACCAGCAGGGTTTCGTCGTCTTCCAGGCGGGTCAGGGTTTCGACGATCTTGTCGTAGCATGCCCAGTTGCGCGCGGCGCGGCCGATGCCCCCATAAACCACCAGCTCCTTCGGGTTCTCCGCGACCTGCGGGTCGAGGTTGTTCATCAGCATGCGCAGTGGCGCTTCGGTCAGCCAGCTTTTGGCGGTGAGCTTGTTGCCACGTGGGGCACGGATTTCAACGTCACGGTATTTATTGTTGTCGGTCACGGGAAGGGTCCTCTGCGGTCGAGCGCGGGCGGGTATGTCGTGGTCGATATACAAACACACCTTTACTTGTATGTACAAGCACGGACAACCAAAATAATCGTTGCTCCCTTTTGCGGCCCATCGCGACACAAGGCCGCTCCTACAGGGGGCCGCGGTAGTCAGTGCATGCGCGGTCGCTGTAGGAGCGGCCTTGTGTCGCGATGGGCTGCAAAGCAGCCCCGGCTATCTCAAGTTGGAATGAGTTCGATCAGGCAGCACCGCCCCTGCACATCCAGCTCCAGCAACGCTTCGTTGCCCTCCAGCCGCAGGCAGTCATACAACCCCAGCCGTTGCGCCTCACGCCCAGCCAAGGCCACCTCGACCTGATTACAGGCCGCAAACAGCAACACCGTCGACGCCGAGGTGTACATTCGCTGGGTACCGTCCAGCCACTGCAACCGCGCCCGGTAACGCTGCGGCGCATAGATCAGGTTGAAATCCCGAATCGCCCCGCCCAGCAACCTGCAACTGACCTGGCTCTCGCCACTGAAGGCAAATGCATCGCAGGCCAGCAATGGCCGGCTGGCCTGGCCGTCCACCACCAGGCGCATGCCGTCGCCCTGCAGCACAGTGATGATCCGCTGGTAACCGGCAAACGTGGAAAAGCCGCCCGAGTCCTCGATATCGGCGATCGACAGGCGCCAGCCGAAGCCGTCCAGGCCTTCGCCGCTGTCGCGGGTGATTTCTTCAGTGAAACCGCCACCGTTCTTCCATGGCATGCGCGGGTAATCCTGCGCGTGCAACACCTGCAACTGGCTCATTTGCTGAAACGCCCCTCCAGGCGATGACGGGATCCGGGGTGGATCAGCCGCGCGGCAGTCACCGGCTGGCGGCCCGACCAGGTGCGGCGACGAATCAGCAGGCAAGGCTCGCCCCGCTCGATCTGCAACAGCCGGCATTCCTCCGGCTCGGCGAGGATCGCCTCGACCACGTGCTCGCCTTCGGTCAACGGCGCCACCTGGGACAGGTAGGCGTAGGGCGTCTGCCGGGTAAAATCCTGCTTGAGGTAGTCGGGGGCGATCGCCGCATTGACGTAACGGTCCTCGATCTGCACCGGCACGCCGTTCTCGAAATGCACGATCAGCGAATGAAACACCCGCTGGCCCTCGCGCATGTCCAGGGCCAACGCGCGCTCCGAGCCGGCCGCTTCCTCGGTGAGGGTGATGACCTGACACGTATGCTTGTGGCCACGGGCGGCAATTTCGTCGGCGATGTTGTTCACCTCGAACAGCGCCGACCGACCTTTGGGCTCAGCCACGAAAGTGCCCACCCCTTGCATGCGCACCAGCAGGCCTTCGGCCGTGAGTTCACGCAGGGCGCGGTTGATGGTCATGCGACTGAAGCCGAGCTCGTTGACCAGCTCGCTCTCCGAGGGGACCCGGTGATGCGGCGGCCAACTGCCGTTGTCGATCTGCTGGACGATCATCTGTTTGACCCGCGCATACAGCGGCGCCGGGCCCTCGCCCATCTGGGCAACCAGCGCGGAGACAGGAGGTGTCGGCACGGCGTTGGATCCTTGTGCGAATGTAATGGGCGGTAGCTTGCCGCAGTTTACCCGGCAGGCAAACGCCTGTATATGTATATACAAGCTAACAATAACAGGATTCGCACCATGCCCGCCTACTTCGCCGAACGTGCCCTGCTGCCCAGCGGCTGGGCCCGCCATGTCCGCATCGAGGTCGCCGGCGATGGCTACGTGGCCAGTATCGAGCCTGGGGCTGCGCCTGAGGGGGCCGAACGGCTCGCCGGGCCCTTGGTCCCCGGCATGCCCAACCTGCACTCGCATGCCTTTCAGCGCGCCATGGCAGGGCTGGCCGAGGTTGCTGGCAACCCCAACGACAGCTTCTGGACCTGGCGCGACCTGATGTACCGGCTGGTCGGCCAGATCAGCCCAGAACAACTGCAGGTCATTGCCCGGCAGCTGTACATCGAGATGCTCAAGGCCGGCTACACCGCGGTCGCCGAGTTTCACTATGTGCACCATGACCAGGCCGGCAAGCCCTACGCCGACCCCGCCGAGTTATCCCGCCGCATCAGTGCGGCCGCCGCTGACAGTGGTATCGGCCTGACCTTGTTGCCGGTGCTGTACAGCCATGCCGGGTTCGGCGGCCTGGCGCCGAACCACGGCCAGCGGCGCTTCATCAATACCACCGACCAATACCTGCAACTGCAGGCGCAGCTGGCCCCCGCGCTGGCCACACAGCCCGCGCAGCGCCTGGGCCTGTGCTTCCACTCGCTACGGGCGGTGGCGCCGGCGCAGCTCGCCGAAGTGCTGGCGGCCAGTGACACGCAAGCACCGGTGCATATCCATATCGCCGAGCAGCAGAAGGAAGTCGACGACTGCCTGGCCTGGAGCGGTCTGCGGCCCCTGCAGTGGCTGTATGAGCATGTCGACGTCGACCGGCGCTGGTGCCTGGTACACGCCACCCACGCAGCACCCGACGAAGTCTCAGCCATGGCCCGCAGCGGCGCGGTGGCAGGCCTGTGCCTGACCACTGAAGCCAACCTGGGCGACGGGATTTTCCCGGCCGTGGAGTTCCTGGCCCAGGGCGGGCGCATGGGCATTGGTTCAGACAGCCATGTATCGCTGAGCGTGGTCGAGGAATTACGCTGGCTGGAATATGGCCAGCGGCTGCGTGACCAGCGCCGCAACCGCCTGTATCGGGGTGATCAGCCAATGGTCGGGCGCACCCTGTATGACGCCGCGCTGGCGGGCGGCGCACAAGCGCTGGGGCAGCCAATCGGCGCGCTGGCCGTGGGCAAACGTGCCGACTGGCTGGTGCTCGACGGGGAGAACCCTTACCTGGCGATGGCCGAGGGTGATGCCATCCTCAACCGCTGGCTGTTTGCCGGCGGCGATCGCCAGGTGCGCGATGTGATGGTGAATGGGCAGTGGGTAGTGCGCCAGGGGCGGCACGCCCAGGAGGAACAAAGCCGGGTGGCCTTTGCCGAGGTGCTGCGGCAGTTGCTGGGGTAATGCAGGGCCGTCACCAAGCTTGAGAACTGTGGAGTACCTGAGGGAGCGGGCGTGTCGAGGCGTCGAACCGCCGCGAACAATCCACCGCGGTGGCTGGCACCGGCTACGCCGGTGTTCGCGGCGGTTCGACGCCTCGACACGCCCGCTCCCACAGGGCCCCTGCTAAATCAATAAGTTATGTAGTGTTCTATGAGAGATGGCTGCCGGCGATAAGGCCGGCAATGCTGCCATCAATGCATCTTGACGATCTGCTGGTCGGAAGCGCGCCAGATCAAGCGGCTGGTGTCATAGCCCTGCTGACGGGCCTTGGCCAGCAGGTTCTCGCGCTGCCAGGCCGGCAGGGTCGGCGTGCGTGACAGGATCCACAGGTACTTGCGGTCCGGGCTGCCGACGATAGCAGTGCGATAGTGTTCGTCAACGTACAGAATCCAGTATTCACCCCGCGCCACTCCCGGCACCAGCTTGGTGAACCAGTTATCGAACTCGACCCACAATTTATCGGTATGGCCCGGCTCCTGGATATTGGCATGCCCTTCGGCGCGCAACCATTCGTCACCCATGGTGCGGCAACGGTTGAGTACCCCGTAGCTGCCATCGGACTTGAGGTTGTAATGGGCCTCGGACTGTTCGCAGCCCTCCTGGAAGCGCATGGGCAGGCGTGCCAGCTCGTACCATTTGCCCTGGTAACGCTTGAGGTCTACGTTGCCGGCGGTTTTCGGCGCCAGCGGGTCATGCACAGAGCCCGCGCAACCGCCCAGCAGCACCGCCAGGCATACCGCCATCAGCAGGTACATACGCCTCATTTGAGGCCCTGCCCTGAGTACATCAACACTTTGTCAGCCGCATACTGCACGCTGATGAAGCTCTTCTCATCCCCCCAGGTGCAGCTGCTCATGCCCAACGCGCCGGAACATTCGGTCGGCGTGCCGAGCAGCTGCTCGACCTCGGCCTTGCTCATACCGGCCTTGATCTTGGAATAGTTTTCCTGGTTGATCTTGCTGCAGGCAGTCAGCACGACGCACAGCGACAACAGGGCGAGGGAACGCAACGACATTGAAGGACACTCCTGGGAAGATGAGACAGGCGAGTGGCCTGCAGTGACCTTCGACGTGAAAATCCCTCCTTTGTTCCCTGCCCTGCCCCCCGTACCCCTACACCATTGGTCGGATGGCCACTACTGTGCGATTAATCACAAAGCATTAGTTAACGGCCAATAAAAAAGCCGCCCCTTATAGGGGCGGCCTTGTGTGGCGATGGCCTGCGCAGCAGTGCCCTGCAATCTCAGAACCTGGACCCGGGCTCCAGCAGGAAGTCCATCTCTTCGCTGGTGCTCGGGCGATCCAGCACCAGGTTGCGGTGCGGGAAGCGACCGAACCGAGCGATCACCCGCTGGTGCTGCACGGCGTAGTCGAGGAAGCCTTCGAACAACCGGCGGCTGGCCTCGGGCTGTTCGTCCAGCAGCACCTGAAAGCGCTCGACGCACAGGTTTTGCCAATCCAGCACCTCGGCGTGCTCCAGCACCACCAGCACGAATACCCGCTGGATCGGCAGCAGCTGGTAGTCCCAGTACCTCTGCAGGCCCTGCATGGCCACCACCTGGGCACGCCGGTCACCCTCGAAGGCGCGCGGCGTGTCGCGGTAGATCATGCGTGGCAACTGATCCAGCAGCAGCAGCAGGCCCAACCAGCCCTGCGGGCTTTGCTGCCACTCGTCGAGCCCGCCGGCCAGGGCCTGCTCAACCAGTTCACCGAACTGCGCATGGGCCTCGGCATCGTGGTGCTTGCCGAACCATAGCGTGCTCTTCTCGTCAGCCACGGCCTGGGCACTGGTGCCCCAACCGAACCACCATTCCAGCAACGGCTGCCAAGGTGCGAGCATGACTTACTCCTTGTGGTAGGCGGTAACGCGCTCGACCTCTTCTTTCGAGCCAAGAATGACCGACACACGCTGGTGCAGGCTTTCTGGCTTGATGTCGAGGATGCGATCGTAACCATTGGTAGAGGCGCCACCGGCCTGTTCGATGATGAACGACATCGGGTTGGCTTCGTACATCAGGCGCAGCTTGCCCGGCTTGCTTGGCTCGCGGGCGTCACGTGGGTACATGAACAGGCCGCCACGGGTCAGGATGCGGTGCACGTCGGCCACCATCGAGGCGATCCAGCGCATGTTGTAGTTCTTTTTCAGCGGGCCGGTCTCGCCTGCCAGCAACTCGCCGACGTAGCGCTGCACCGGGGCTTCCCAGTGACGCTGGTTGGACATGTTGATGGCGAACTCGGCGGTGGTTTCCGGCACGCGGATGTTCTCGTGGGTAAGCACGAAGCTGCCCAGCTCGCGGTCCAGGGTGAAGCCCTTCACGCCGTTGCCCAGGGTGAGGATGAGCATGGTCTGCGGGCCGTAGATGGCGTAGCCGGCAGCCACCTGCTGGGTGCCTGGCTGCAGGAAGGCGTTTTCGTTCAGGGTTTCGTTCTGGCTCAGGTACTCGTTAGGGCAACGCAGTACCGAGAAGATGGTGCCGACCGACACGTTGACGTCGATGTTCGACGAACCGTCCAGCGGGTCGAAGACCAGCAGGTAGGCGCCTTTGGGGTACTTGCCCGGAATCTGGTAGGCGTTGTCCATTTCTTCCGAGGCCATGCCGGCCAGGTGGCCGCCCCACTCGTTGGCCTCCAGCAGGATATCGTTGGAAATCACGTCCAGTTTCTTCTGGACTTCGCCCTGCACGTTTTCCGTGCCCATGCTGCCCAGCACACCGCCGAGGGCGCCCTTGGACACGTGATGGCTGATTTCCTTGCACGCACGCGCCACCACTTCGATCAGGAAGCGCAGATCGGCAGGGGTATTGTTGCTGCGGGTCTGCTCAATCAGATAGCGACTCAGGGTAACGCGGGACATGTATGGCTCCGAAAGGATGGGGGAGATGAAAAACCCCCGCAGTTTACAGGGAGAGTTGCAGGCTAGCGAGTGATGAGACTCGCCACGGCACTCTGACGGCACAATAGGTCGGTAGTTCAGCGTGTGCCAGGCCGGTGGTCGGCGCCCGCCTTCTTCACGAGCGAGCCCGTGAAGAAGGCGGTGCAGGCACCTTCAATCCAGCGCTTTCCAGATCTGCGTAGCATATTCGCGAATGGTCCGGTCCGACGAGAACCAGCCCATCCGCGCCGTGTTCAGCACCGCCATGCGCCACCATTGCTCCGGCGCGTGCCACAAGTCCTCGACGCGCTGCTGGGCATCCCAGTAGGCATCGAAATCGGCACATACCAGGAAGCGGTCATAGGCCACCAGCCCATCGATCAAGCCGGTGTAGCGCGAAGGGTCGTCCGGCGAGAACACACCGCTGCGAATCGCCTGCAGTACGTCGTTGAGGCGGTTGGACGCAGCGATTGCCGCCGTGGCGCCAAAATCACCCGCCCGCTTGCGCGCCTCGACCTGCTGGGCGGTCAGGCCGAATATGAACATGTTGTCGGCACCGACCTGCTCGCACATTTCCACGTTGGCCCCATCCAGGGTACCGATGGTCAGTGCGCCGTTCAGGCCGAACTTCATGTTGCTGGTACCCGAGGCTTCGTAACCGGCCGTGGAAATCTGCTCGGAGAGGTCCGCAGCCGGAATGATGCTCTCGGCCAGGCTGACGTTGTAGTTGGGCAGGAACACCACCTTCAACTGGCCACGCACGGTCGGGTCGTTGTTCACCACCCGGGCGATGTCGTTGGTCAGCTTGATGATCAGCTTGGCCTGGTGGTAGCTGGCCGCCGCCTTGCCGGCGAAAATCTTCACCCGCGGCACCCAGTTGGTGCCAGGGTCGTTGCGCATGGCCTGGTACAGGGCCACGGTATGCAGCAGGTTGAGCAACTGGCGCTTGTACTCGTGAATACGCTTGACCTGCACGTCGAACAGCGCTTCGGGGTTGACCGTCACGCCAACGCGATCCTGGATGATGCTGGCCAGGGCACGCTTGCTGTGCAGGCGCTGAGCCGCGAACTGCTTGCGGAAACCCGCCTTGTCGGCGAACGGCACCAAACCGGCCAGGCGCCCCTCCGGGTCGTCCTTGAGCTCCGGCCCCAGCGCCTCCACCAGCATGTCGGTGAGTTGGGGGTTGGACTGGTACAACCAGCGGCGGAAGGTAATGCCGTTGGTCTTGTTGTTGATACGCTGCGGATACAACTTGTGCAGTTCGGCGAACACCGTGCTCTTCATCAGCTGGCTGTGCAACGCCGAAACGCCGTTGACGCTGTGCGAGCCGAGGAATGCCAGGTTGCCCATGCGAACTCGGCGGCCGTTGTCTTCCTCGATCAGCGACACCGCCCGCAGCACGTCGAAGTCGTGCAGGCCTTTGGCACGCAGGCTGTCGATATGGTACGCGTTGATCAGGTAGATGATCTGCATGTGCCGCGGCAGCATGCGCTCCATCAACGCCACCGGCCAGGTTTCCAGCGCTTCGGGCAACAGGGTGTGGTTGGTGTAGGCCAAGGTGCCCACGGTCAGCTCCCAGGCCTTGTCCCATGGGATTTCGTGCTGGTCCACCAGCAAGCGCATCAGCTCCGCCACGGCAATGGACGGGTGCGTGTCGTTGAGCTGAATGGCGGCCGCATCGGGCAGGTTGAGCAGCGAGTCATGCTGGTTCAGGTGGCGGCGCAGCAAGTCCTGCAGTGATGCCGATACGAAGAAATACTCCTGGCGCAGGCGCAGTTCCTGCCCGGCCTCGGTACTGTCCGCCGGGTACAGCACCCGCGAAATGCTTTCGGCACGTGCCACCTCGGCCACTGCGCCCAGGTGGTCACCGGCGTTGAAACGCTCCAGGTGCAGCTCTTCCAGCGCCCGTGCCCGCCACAGGCGCAGGGTGTTGACGCTCGAACCCCGCCAGCCGACCACCGGCGTGTCGTACGCTACCGCACGCACGGTCTCGCCAGGTGACCACACCTGGCGTTGGTTGCCGTGGTTGTCGTGCACCGTTTCGACGCTACCGCCAAAGCTGATCGGGTAGATCACTTCGGCCCGCTCGAACTCCCACGGGTTGCCGAAGTCCAGCCAGTTCTCGGTCTGCTCCTGCTGCCAACCATCGACCAGTGCCTGGCGGAACAAGCCATGCTCGTAGCGGATACCGTAGCCATGGGCGGCAATGCCCAGGGTCGACATGCTTTCCATGAAGCAGGCGGCCAGACGCCCCAGGCCACCGTTGCCCAGTGCGGCATCGGGCTCCAGCAGGCGGATGCGCTCCAGGTCAACGTCCAGGTCTTGCAAGGCCTCTCGGGCGATGTCCAGCAAGCCCAGGTTGCTCAGGCTGTCGTAGAGCAGGCGGCCAATCAGAAACTCCAGGGAAAGGTAGTAGACCCGTTTCTGGCTACGTCGGTAGGCCTGGCGGGTGTGGTCCATCCAGTGGTCGACCATGTGATCGCGCGCGGCCAGGGCGATGGCTTCGAACCAGTCATGGTCGAAGGCGTGCTCCGGGTCCTTGCCAACCGCATAGGTCAGCTTGTTCAGTACGGCAGCGCGAAAATCCGCGACTTCGGCGTCACGAGCTTCAGGTTCCTGGGACATGGGGCATCCTCGGGCAAGTTGACGAAAGCGGAGGGAGAGTGTTCAGACTAGACCCTTCGACAGGGAGAGACAGTTACGGTTCGCAGTTTTCATGCCGACTTGGTGATTCCGGCAAAAGGTTGTTCATAAATTGAACAATTCCGGTATCATCGCGCGCCCCAAGACCGTGATCCGCCCCTTATAAAGATGAAAACGACCCTGATCGCCGCAGCCGAAGTCGACCGCCTGGAGACCTGGCAGCGCTACACCAGCAACATGTGCCATGGCTGCCATTCGACCTGCTGCACCCTGCCGGTGGAGGTGAAGATCAAGGATCTGATCCGCATCGGCGTAGTCGACGAATTCGAGAAAGACGAACCGCCGAAGAACGTGGCCAAGCGTTTGCAGAAAGAAGGCATCATCGAGCGCTTCAACCAGAAGTCAGGCATCTTCACCCTGACCCGGATGAGCAACGACGACTGCATGTATCTGGATCGTAAAAGCCGCCTGTGCACCATTTATGACAAGCGCCCGGACACCTGCCGCAACCACCCCAAGGTTGGCCCGCGGCCGGGGTATTGTGCGTACAAGCCCAAGGTGGTCGGGCGCTAAGCGTTAGCCGTCAAGGGCCTCTTCGCGGGCTTGCCCGCTCCCACAGGATCTGCGCGATCCTCAAGGCCTGTGCAGTACCTGTGGGAGCGGGCAAGCCCGCGAAAAGGGCCAACGCAAATTCTGCAAGCATAAAAAAACGCCCCCGGCCTTTCGACCGGGGGCGCTTTTATTCAGCCTGAGCTAACTCAGTTCTTGGCTTTCTTGGCAGCGCGGGTACGCTCGCCTTCGTCCAGGATCTTCTTGCGCAGACGGATCGACTTAGGCGTGACTTCGCACAGCTCGTCGTCCTGGATGAATTCCAGAGCCTGTTCCAGGGTGTGGCGAACTGGCGGTACCAGGGCGATGACTTCGTCTTTGCCCGAAGCACGCATGTTGTCCAGCTTCTTGCCCTTGGTCGGGTTCACACCCAGGTCGTTGTCACGGCTGTTCAGGCCGATGATCTGACCGTTGTAGATCTCCTGGCCGTGTTCAACGAACAGCTTGCCGCGAGCCTGCAGGGTTTCCAGCGAGTAGGTCAGTGCCTTGCCAGTCTCGACCGAAACCAGAACACCGTTCAGGCGGCCAGACATCTGGCCCGACTTCATGGTGTCGTAGCGATCGAAGATCGAGGTCAGGATGCCTGCACCGTTGGTCAGGGTCAGGAACTGGTTACGGAAGCCGATCAGACCACGGGCTGGAATGTTGTATTCCAGGCGAACACGGCCCTTGCCATCCGGCACCATGTTGGTCAGGTCACCCTTACGCAGGCCCATCTCTTCCATGACCTTGCCCTGGGATTCTTCAGGGATGTCGATGGTGACGTTCTCGAACGGTTCCTGCTTCACGCCGTCGACTTCGCGGATGATCACTTCAGGGCGGCCAACAGCCATCTCGAAGCCTTCACGACGCATGGTTTCGATCAGTACCGACAGGTGCAGCTCGCCACGGCCCGATACCTTGAACTTGTCAGGGGAATCGGTTTCCTGAACGCGCAGGGCCACGTTGTACAGCAGCTCCTTGTCCAGACGGTCCTTGATGTTGCGGCTGGTCACGAACTTGCCTTCTTTACCGCAGAATGGCGAGTCGTTGACCTGGAAGGTCATCGAAACGGTTGGCTCGTCAACGGTCAGCGGCTTCATCGCCTCTACCGCGTCCGGGGCGCACAGGGTGTCGGAGATGAACAGCTCGTCGAAACCGCTGATGCAGACGATGTCGCCAGCCTGGGCTTCTTCGACGTCGACGCGGTGCAGGCCGTGGTGGCCCATCAGTTTCAGGATACGGCCGTTACGCTTCTTGCCGTTGGTGTCGATGGCGACAACCGGGGTGTTCGGCTTGACGCGACCACGGGCGATACGGCCAACGCCGATAACACCGAGGAAGCTGTTGTAGTCCAGTGCGGAGATCTGCATCTGGAACGGGCCGTCACGGTCAACAGACGGTGCTGGTACGTTGTCGACGATCGACTGGTACAGCGCAGTCATGTCTTCGCCCATGGCGGTGTGGTCCAGACCGGCGATGCCGTTCAGGGCCGAGGCGTAGACGACTTTGAAGTCCAGCTGTTCATCGGTGGCACCGAGGTTGTCGAACAGGTCGAAGATCTGGTCCAGAACCCAGTCCGGACGCGCGCCCGGGCGGTCGACCTTGTTGATCACGACGATTGGCTTCAGGCCGGCTTCGAAGGCCTTCTTGGTCACGAAGCGGGTTTGCGGCATCGGGCCGTCCTGGGCGTCGACCAGCAGCAGCACCGAGTCGACCATCGACATTACACGCTCGACCTCGCCACCGAAGTCGGCGTGGCCGGGGGTGTCGACGATGTTGATGTGGTAGCCGTTCCAGTTGATGGCGGTGTTCTTCGCCAGAATGGTAATACCGCGCTCTTTTTCCTGGTCGTTGGAGTCCATGACGCGCTCGTCGTTGAGCTCGTTACGCTCCAGGGTGCCGGACTGACGCAGGAGTTTGTCGACCAGGGTGGTTTTACCATGGTCAACGTGGGCGATGATGGCGATGTTACGCAGATTTTCGATCACAAGTGTATCTCGATCAGAGGATTCGGTTGCCGCCCAGTGTAGGCGGCGAATATGTACTGTTTAAGGCTCAGCGGGCCCGGCGGTCGGGAGGGCGATGGCGGATACTGCCGCCATACAGCCCCGGCGTCTTATGTCGGACGATAAACACGCACATTGGCATGTCCCTCACTGAGCAGGTGGTGTGCGTGCAAACGGCTCATCACACCCTTGTCGCAATACAGCAAGTACTGGCGCGTGGGGTCCAGGTGCTTGAACTTGCTGTTGATGGCATAGAACGGCATGGCCTGGACCTCGATACCTTCCAGTGCCAGAGGCTGATCTTCCTGGGCGTCGGGGTGACGAATGTCGATGACGATCTGGCCTGGCAGCGCCTCGGCCACTTCCTCGATTTCGATGTCCTTGCCCAATTCATCGATCACGTGGTCGATGGAAATGAACTTGGCGCGCTCCAGGGCGCGCTCCAGCACGGCCATGTCGAACTGCTTTTCTTCGTGCTCCATGCGGTGGCGCTTGGCATGGGTGGTCGGGTTCACCGAGATCACGCCACAGTATTCCGGCATGTGCTTGGCGAAGTCGGCGGTGCCGATTTCGGTGGCCTGGTCGATGATGTCCTGCTTGTGCGTGGCCAGCAGCGGGCGCAGCACCAGCTTGTCGGTGGCCGAGTCGATGATCGACAGGTTCGGCAAGGTCTGGCTCGATACCTGGGAAATCGCCTCGCCGGTCACCAATGCGTCGATCTGCAGGCGGTCGGCCATATGCGCGGCGCCGCGCAGCATCATGCGCTTGAGGGTCACGCCCATGTAGCTGTTGTCGACCTTGTTGAGGATTTCGCCAACCACTTCCTCGAACGGCACGCTGATGAACAGCACGCGCTGGCTGCTGCCGTACTTCTTCCACAGGTAATGGGCCACTTCCATCACGCCCAGCTCGTGGGCACGGCCACCAAGGTTGAAGAAGCAGAAATGGGTCATCAGGCCACGGCGCATCATCTGGTAGGCCGCCACGGTGGAGTCGAAGCCACCGGACATCAGCACCAGGGTCTGCTCCAGCGCACCGAGCGGGTAACCGCCAATGCCATTGTGCTGGTTGTGGATCACGTACAGGCGCTGGTTGCGGATTTCGATGCGCACCATCACCTCGGGGTTCTTCAGCGCGATGCCGGCAGCGCCGCATTGCTGGCGCAGCTGGCTGCCGACGTAACGGTCGACGTCCATCGAGGTGAAGTCATGGTGACCACCGCGCTTGCAGCGCACGGCGAAGTGCTTGCCGGCCAGCAGGTGGCCAAAATGGTGCTTGCACTTGGCGACGATATCGTCGAAGTCACCCAGCGGGTATTCCTCTACCTGCAGGAAATGGGTAATACCCGGGGTGCAGGTGAGGCGCTCGATCATCTCGCGCTGGACTTTCTCGTCTTCGACGCGGGTAACCACTTCGAGGTTGTCCCACACACCATCCACCGCAAGCTCAGGGTCGAGGTCCTTGAGCACGTTGCGGATATTCTTGCCGAGCTGGCGGATGAAGCGCTTGCGCACCGGCCGGCTCTTGATGGTGATTTCTGGGAAGACTTTGACGATGAGTTTCATTGGTTAACAGCGCGCGCAGGGCCTGCCGAAAATGAGGGGCGCGAATTATATCGGAAATTGCTCAGGATTTGACCAACTTTTGTACAGAAGGTCGGATTTATATTGCCTGTGCCGCCCTCATCGCCGGCAAGCCGCCGCCCACAGGTCATCGCCAGGCCTCACGTGTTGCGCCCTACCTGTGAGAGATGGCTTGCCGGCGATGAGGCCCTCAAAGCAAGCACACCATCAAACCTGCGCACCATATCGGTGCGTAAATGCCAAAATCCGCATCTAAAGAGTGCACTTTCCCAGCGCAAGCCCCCGCAAAATGCCCGCAAACGCCCCCTTTTATCCCGCCCTCGCCATTTTCGGGCACTGGCATGCAATTTGCTCCCTTGTGAGGCAGGTAAGCTTGGCCGACTATCCGCGCCCGGCAACACCCTTTTTCCAGGGCAGCGGCCCACCGCGCTCTAGACCATCCGGAGGACAACATGTCGAAGTCGGTTCAACTCATCAAAGATCATGACGTCAAGTGGATTGATCTGCGTTTCACGGACACCAAAGGTACTCAGCACCACGTGACCATGCCGGCGCGCGATGCGCTGGACGAAGACTTCTTCGAAGTCGGCAAGATGTTCGACGGTTCCTCCATCGCTGGCTGGAAAGGCATCGAAGCTTCCGACATGATCCTGATGCCGGTTGACGAAACCGCCGTTCTGGACCCGTTTACCGAAGAACCAACCCTGATCATCACCTGCGACATCGTCGACCCGTCGAGCATGCAGGGCTACGACCGCGACCCACGTGCCATCGCCAAGCGTGCCGAAGAGTACCTGAAGAGCACCGGCATCGGTGACACTGTCTTCGCCGGCCCGGAGCCAGAGTTCTTCATCTTCGACGAAGTCAAGTTCCAGTCGGACATCTCCGGCTCGATGTTCAAGATCTTCTCCGAGCAAGGCTCGTGGATGACCGGCGCTGACGTGGAAGGCGGCAACAAAGGCCACCGCCCAGGCGTGAAAGGCGGCTACTTCCCGGTTCCGCCGTTCGACCACGACCACGAAATCCGTACTGCCATGTGCAACGCACTGGAAGAAATGGGTCAGACCGTCGAAGTTCACCACCACGAAGTGGCAACTGCCGGCCAGAACGAAATCGGCGTCAAGTTCAACACCCTGGTGAAGAAGGCTGACGAAGTCCAGGCGCTGAAATACGTTGTGCACAACGTTGCCGACGCCTACGGCCGTACCGCTACCTTCATGCCGAAGCCACTGTACGGCGACAACGGTTCGGGCATGCACGTGCACATGTCGATCTGGAAAGACGGCAAGAACACCTTCTCCGGCGAAGGCTATGCCGGCCTGTCCGACACCGCCCTGTACTTCATCGGCGGTATCATCAAGCACGGTAAGGCCCTGAACGGCTTCACCAACCCGTCGACCAACTCGTACAAGCGTCTGGTTCCAGGTTTCGAGGCCCCGGTGATGCTGGCCTACTCGGCGCGCAACCGTTCCGCTTCGATCCGTATTCCTTACGTTGGCAGCCCTAAAGCCCGCCGTATCGAAGCCCGCTTCCCGGACCCATCGGCCAACCCGTACCTGGCCTTCGCAGCGCTGCTGATGGCTGGCCTGGACGGTATCCAGAACAAGATCCACCCAGGCGACGCGGCCGACAAGAACCTGTACGACCTGCCGCCAGAAGAAGCCAAGAACATCCCGCAAGTGTGCGGCAGCCTGAAAGAAGCTCTGGAAGAGCTGGATAAAGGCCGTGCGTTCCTGACCAAGGGCGGCGTGTTCTCCGACGACTTCATCGACGCCTTCATCGAGCTGAAGAGCGAAGAAGAAATCAAGGTCCGCACCTTCGTGCACCCGCTGGAATACGAGCTGTACTACAGCTGCTGATCTGATCGGCGCCCGGCGCCGGTGAGCTGATCAAACGGCCTCCCTCGGGAGGCCGTTTTCGTTTCTGCCGTCACTATTTTCGGAAGCGTCCTACCCCCGAGGATCAGCCAACACCGCCACACTCGGGCCTTCACCCTACGCTCTGGAGGTCTGTCATGCGTCATTTCCCCTTCGCCGCAGTGGCTGTATTGGCCCTGACCGGTTGCACTGCAGAAGCCCCGCCGGATACGGCGCTGTCCGCGCTGCTCGACAACATCGAACGGCGCCTGGCCCTGGCTGAAGCCGTGGCGCTGCACAAGTGGGACACTGGCCAGCCCGTGCAGGCAACGCTGCGCGAGCAACAGGTGCTGGCCAATGTCCGTGCCGCCGCACCTGGCCACGGCCTGGCACCACAACGCGCCGAGGCGTTTTTCGCCGACCAGATGGAAGCCAACAAGTTGCTGCAATACACCCTGCTGTCCGACTGGCACCGCGAGGGCGCGGCGCCGCACACGCAACGCCGCGACTTGCAGACAGACATCCGCCCGCAACTGGATGACCTGCAGGGCACACTCCTGCAACGGCTGGCAGCCTTCGACCGTGAGCCCGGGGCAGGCTGCAGCACACGGCTGGCCAAGGAACTGGCCGGCCGGTCCGCGCCCCAACCACTGCACCAGGCCTTGGTTCGCGCCACCGGTCAATTGTGCGATAAATCCTGAAAGCTCTATGCTCCTTATTGGTGCATTCTTGCCAGCGACGCCCTTGAATGCACCCCAAAAAAGGTCACAAGAAACGTTAAACCAGAACATTCTGGTGCGAATCTGCGCGATTTCGGGTGCTGATCGGACAATTCCGCTTCTTTTCGGAGCTTTGGTTTGTTTCTTGCATTTTATGCACTGAAACTGGAATCAGCGGATTCACTGCGCCCCGGGTTCTGGCTGCACCCTGCCAGACAAGCGCCAAAAGAGGTCAACGACGCCTTATGACCATCAGCGATGCACAGCACCGTCTGCTTCTGGACAACCTGACCACCGCCACGCTATTGCTCAACGGTGAGCTGCGCCTGGAATACATGAACCCAGCTGCAGAAATGTTGCTGGCGGTCAGTGGCCAGCGCAGTCACGGGCAGTTCATCAGCGAACTGTTCACTGAATCGACCGAGGCACTCAGCTCGTTGCGCCAGGCGGTGGAACAGGCGCACCCGTTTACCAAACGCGAAGCACAACTGACGTCCCTGACCGGGCAGACGATCACGGTCGACTACGCGGTAACGCCAATCCTGCACCAGGGCCAGACCCTGCTGCTGCTGGAGGTGCACCCGCGCGACCGGCTGCTGCGCATCACCAAGGAAGAGGCGCAACTGAGCAAACAGGAAACCACCAAGATGCTGGTGCGGGGCCTGGCTCACGAAATCAAGAACCCCCTCGGAGGCATCCGCGGCGCCGCCCAGCTGCTGGCCCGCGAGCTGCCCGAGGACGGCCTGCGCGACTACACCAATGTGATCATCGAAGAGGCCGACCGCCTGCGCAACCTGGTCGACCGCATGCTGGGCTCGAACAAGCTGCCCTCGCTGGCCATGACCAACATCCATGAAGTACTGGAGCGGGTCTGCAGCCTGGTCGAAGCCGAAAGCCAGGGTTGCATCACATTGGTGCGCGACTACGACCCAAGCCTGCCGGATGTGCTGATCGACCGCGAACAGATGATCCAGGCCGTGCTCAATATCGTGCGCAACGCCATGCAGGCGATCAGTTCGCAGAACGAACTGCGCCTGGGCCGCATCACCTTGCGCAGCCGCGCCTTGCGCCAGTTCACCATCGGCCACGTGCGCCATCGCCTGGTGGCCCGGGTGGAGATCATCGACAACGGCCCGGGCATCCCGCTGGAACTGCAAGACACCCTCTTCTATCCCATGGTCAGCGGTCGCCCGGACGGTACCGGGCTCGGCCTGGCCATTACCCAGAACATCATCAGCCAGCACCAGGGCCTGATCGAGTGTGAAAGCCACGCTGGCCATACCGCCTTCTCGATCTACCTGCCTCTGGAACAAGGAGCCACCGCCTCATGAGCCGAAGTGAAACCGTATGGATCGTCGACGATGATCGCTCCATCCGCTGGGTCCTGGAAAAAGCCCTGCAACAGGAAGGCATGACCACCCAGAGCTTCGATAGCGCAGACGGTGTCATGGGCCGCCTGGCCCGCCAGCAGCCGGACGTGATCATTTCCGACATCCGCATGCCGGGGGCCAGCGGCCTCGACCTGCTGGCGCAGATTCGCGAGCAGCACCCACGCCTGCCGGTCATCATCATGACCGCCCATTCCGACCTGGACAGCGCCGTGGCATCGTACCAAGGCGGTGCTTTCGAGTACCTGCCCAAGCCGTTCGACGTGGACGAGGCGGTTTCGCTGGTCAAGCGGGCCAACCAGCACGCCCAGGAGCAGCAAGGGCTGGACGTGCCACAAAGCCTGGCGCGCACACCGGAGATCATCGGTGAAGCCCCGGCGATGCAGGAGGTGTTCCGCGCCATTGGCCGCCTCAGCCACTCCAACATCACCGTGCTGATCAATGGCGAGTCCGGTACCGGCAAAGAACTGGTAGCCCACGCCCTGCACCGCCACAGCCCGCGCGCGGCGGCACCGTTCATTGCCCTGAACATGGCCGCCATCCCCAAGGACCTGATGGAGTCCGAGCTGTTCGGCCACGAAAAAGGCGCTTTCACTGGCGCCGCCAACCTGCGCCGGGGCCGCTTCGAGCAGGCCGATGGCGGCACCCTGTTCCTCGACGAGATCGGCGACATGCCCGCCGAAACCCAGACCCGCCTGCTGCGGGTGCTGGCAGATGGCGAGTTCTACCGGGTCGGCGGCCACGTGCCGGTCAAGGTGGACGTGCGTATCATCGCCGCTACTCACCAGAACCTCGAGTCACTGGTGCAGGCTGGCAAGTTCCGCGAAGACTTGTTCCACCGCCTGAACGTGATTCGTATCCATATCCCGAGGTTGGCTGACCGGCGCGAAGACATCCCCGCACTCGCCCGCCATTTCCTTGCCCGTGCCGCTCAAGAGCTGGCGGTCGAGCCGAAGGTGCTCAAGCCGGAAACCGAGGAGTTCATCCGCAACCTGCCATGGCCGGGCAACGTGCGGCAGATGGAGAACACCTGCCGCTGGATCACCGTCATGGCCTCCAGCCGCGAGGTACTGATTGGTGACTTGCCGCCGGAGTTGCTGAACCTGCCCCAGGACGCTGCCCCCGTGACCAACTGGGAGCAGGCGCTGCGCCAGTGGGCTGACCAGGCATTGGCGCGTGGGCAATCCAACCTGCTGGACAGCGCGGTGCCAAGCTTTGAGCGGATCATGATCGAGACCGCCCTCAAGCACACCGCCGGCCGGCGCCGCGATGCGGCGCTGTTGCTGGGCTGGGGCCGCAACACCCTGACCCGCAAGATCAAGGAACTGGGGATGAATGTGGCGGGTGGCGATGACGAGGAAGGTGACGAGCACTGAGCGCTAGGTTAACCCTCGAGATCTTTGGGGCTGCTGCGCAGCCCTTTCGCGACACAAGGCCGCTCCTACACGGACCATCTCTGCCTCCGGGCTGATGGGTTACCTGCAGGAGCAACTGTCTTTCCCAAAATTTGAAAAGCTTGCGCTCCTACATCGATTGATGATGCCGGCCCGGCTCCGCAGGACTGCCGGCCACCCCCGCCCATTGTAAGCGGCCTTGTGCCGCGACAGGGCCGCAAAGCGGCCCCAGCTGTTTCAGCCTTCCGATGCACCGTTCCTGTGCCCGCTGCACCTCGCCAAGGCACAACCCCCCTCAAAAACCGGCCGAATCCCCCTCAAAGCCCAGTATTTCCGGGTTTTGCAAAATTGGCACGCCCCCTGCAATAGCTAATACATACCCAGTTTCGGGGGCCCTGGTACAGGCAGGCCGGGTGAACCCCTCTTTTATTAGCAACACCGCCGTTTTTGGGGACCTCGGTACAGGCAGGCCGGGCCATCCCCCCTTTACACGCAGTACGCCGTAGCCCTTTTGGGGACCCTGGTACAGGCAGGCCGGGATATCCCCTCTTTTATTCCTGCAGGCTCACCTGCAGCCGCCAGCGCCCAGCGTCTTCTGCACCGGCCCATTGGCCGTGCAGGGGGCGCGCGGCCACCACCGTCAGCAACAACCCTTCCTGGCTGTTCTGCAGCCGCCAGCTTACCGGTTTGCCGTTCAGGCTCAATTGGCCCTGCCGGGCCGTGCCTTGGGCCTGGAACAGCACAGCCACCGTGCCTTGGACGTTCTCGGCATGCAGCTTGGGTTCTTCGTTGAACCACAGCGCCAGCCCATTCGACAACACCTCTACCTGCTGCAACTGGCGCTCTACAGGGGCGGTCAGGCGGCCGATCATCAGCCCCACCATTACCCCGACGATCGCCAGCGACAGCAGCATGCGCGGCAACGCCTTCGAACGCACATCCGGTTCGGGGGTAGAATGCCCGTCATCCTCTTGCTTGGAGCCGTGCATGTTTCACGTCATCCTTTTTCAACCAGAAATTCCGCCGAATACCGGCAATATCATTCGCCTGTGCGCCAACAGCGGCTGCCACCTGCACCTGATCGAACCCATCAGCTTCGAACTGGATGACAAGCGCCTGCGCCGCGCGGGGCTGGATTACCACGAGTATGCCACGCTCAAGCGCCACCAGAGCCTGGCCGAATGCCTGGAAAGCCTGGGCAACCCACGGCTGTTCGCCTTTACCACCAAAGGCTCGCACTCGTTCCACGAGGTCGCGTACCAGCCGGGTGACGCGTTCCTGTTCGGGCCGGAGAGCCGCGGGCTGCCGGCAGAAGTCCTCGACAGCCTGCCCGCCGAGCAACGCCTGCGCCTGCCCATGCGCCCAGGCTGCCGCAGCCTGAACCTGTCCAACACGGTGGCGGTGACGGTGTATGAGGCCTGGCGGCAGAACGGGTTTGCCGGGAGCTGATGTGTAAGCCTGCACTGGCCCTATCGCCGGCAAGCCGGCTCCCACAGGGACCACGTGCGGCTTCCCACACAGCCAACAAAAAAGCGCCCCTAAAGGCGCTTTTCCGATACCGGCAGCAGTTACTGAACGGTTGGCGCTTCGCCGGCTTCCTGCATACGCTGCATTTCTTGCGCGTACAGGGCGTCGAAGTTGACCGGCGACAGCATCAGCGCCGGGAACGAACCACGGGTTACCAGGCTGTCCAGGGTCTCGCGGGCATACGGGAACAGGATGTTCGGGCAGAACGCACCCAGCGTGTGGCTCATCGAAGCAGCATCGAGGTTGGCGATGAGGAAGATACCCGCCTGCTGCACCTCAGCGATGAACGCGACTTCGTCGCCGTTCTTCACGGTGACCGACAGGGTCAGCACCACCTCATGGAAGTCGCCTTCCAGGGCCTTTTGCTTGGTGTTCAGGTCCAGGGCAACGCTCGGCTCCCAGGTCTGACGGAAGATCTGCGGGCTTTTCGGGGCCTCGAACGACAGGTCGCGCACATAGATGCGCTGCAGGGAGAACTGAGGGCTGTTGTCTTCAGCAGCAGCGCCGTTGGTCTGTTGGTCAGTCATGGCAGATCCTTATCCTAATGTTTTCGAATGCAGTGCAAATCAGGCCGCCAGCAACGCGTCGAGCTTGCCGGCGCGTTCCAGGGCATAGAGGTCATCGCATCCACCGACATGGGTACTGCCGATCCAGATCTGCGGCACCGACGTGCGGCCGGCTTTCTGGGCCATCTCGGCGCGCAGTTGCGGTTTGCCGTCGACCTTGATTTCCTCGAATGCCACGCCCTTGCTCTCGAGCAGGTACTTGGCACGCATGCAGTAGGGGCAGTAGTCGCTGGAATAAACGATGACGGGCTTCATATCACTTCACCAGGGGCAGGTTATCGGCTTTCCAGCTGGAAACGCCACCGCTCAGCTTGGCGGCGTTGTAACCGGCCTTGAGCAGATCGCGGCAAATGCTGCCGGACTGCTGGCCCATCGCGTCGACGACGATCAGGGTCTTCTCTTTGTGCTTGTTCAGCTCGGCCATGCGGTTGGCCAGCTTGTCCTGCGGAATGTTGACCGCACCCACGATGTGACCGGCGGAGTACTCCTTGGCCGGGCGGATATCGATCACCAGCGCCTTGTCGGCATTGACCAGGGCAGTCAGCTGACCGTTGCTCAGGCTCTGCCCGCCACGGCGGATTTCATTGATGAGCAGCAGGGCCAGCAGAATGAAGAAGATCGCAACCAGGATGTAGTGATCTGTCGCGAATTGAATCAGGTGAGCAACCATCAGCGGTGTTCCAGGCGATTGAAAATGCCGGCCAGTATACACAGCACCTTGGTACCACCAAAGCCCGACGGGCCGGCCACCAGACCAGCTTCATGTTGCCAGCGCACGCGCGCCGGTCGGGGGATGGGACGATTATTCGCCGCACGTGGCGTATTTGCCCTAAAATGCGTTTCTTTATCATCTTTGAACAACCGTGAGTTTGATTGATGACGAGTACGCCCAAACCCCTGGTCCTGATCATCCTGGATGGCTTCGGCCACAGCGAAAGCCCTGAATACAACGCCATCTATGCCGCTAACACGCCGGTCTACGACCGCCTGCGCGCCAGCCAGCCGCATGGCCTCATTTCCGGCTCGGGCATGGATGTCGGCCTGCCGGACGGGCAGATGGGCAACTCCGAAGTCGGTCACATGAACCTGGGCGCGGGCCGCGTCGTCTATCAGGACTTCACCCGGGTGACCAAGGCCATCCGCGACGGTGAGTTCTTCCAAAACCCGGTGCTCACCGGTGCGGTGGACAAGGCTGCCGGTGCCGGCAAAGCCGTGCACATCCTTGGCCTGCTGTCCGATGGCGGCGTGCACAGCCACCAGGACCACATCGTTGCCATGGCCGAACTGGCCGCGCAGCGCGGCGCGGAAAAAATCTATCTACACGCCTTCCTCGATGGCCGTGACACCCCGCCACGTAGCGCGCAGTCGTCCATCGAGCTGCTCGACGCCACCTTCGCCAAGCTGGGCAAGGGCCGCATCGCCAGCCTGATCGGCCGCTACTACGCCATGGACCGCGACAACCGCTGGGACCGCGTCAGCGCCGCTTATAACCTGATCGTCGACAGCAGCGCCGAATACACCGCTGACACCGCCGTGGCAGGCCTGCAAGCGGCCTACGCCCGTGACGAGAGCGACGAGTTCGTCAAGGCCACGCGCATTGGCGCAGCAGTCAAGGTCGAAGACGGCGATGCCGTGATCTTCATGAACTTCCGCGCCGACCGCGCTCGCGAGTTGTCGCGCGCCTTCGTCGAGCCCGATTTCACCGAATTCGCCCGTGCACGCCTGCCAAAAATGGCGGCCTACATCGGCCTGACCCAGTATTCGGCGAAAATCCCGGCACCCGCTGCCTTTGCCCCGTCCAGCCTGAACAATGTACTGGGCGAGTACCTGGCAAAGCACGGCAAGACCCAACTGCGTATCGCCGAAACCGAAAAATACGCCCACGTCACCTTCTTCTTCTCCGGTGGCCGCGAAGAGCCATTCGAAGGCGAAGAGCGCATCCTGATCCCATCGCCGAAGGTCGCCACCTACGACCTGCAGCCGGAAATGAGCGCACCGCAAGTGACCGACCGCATTGTCGAAGCCATCGAGCAACAGCGCTTCGACGTGATCGTGGTCAACTACGCCAACGGTGACATGGTCGGCCACACCGGCGTGTTCGAAGCGGCAGTCAAGGCTGTCGAAGCGCTGGACAACTGCGTTGGCCGCATTGTCGAGGCGCTGGACAAGGTCGGTGGCGAGGCGCTGATCACCGCCGACCACGGGAACGTCGAGCAGATGGAAGACGAGTCCACCGGCCAGGCCCACACCGCACACACCACCGAGCCGGTGCCGTTCATCTATGTCGGCAAGCGCAACGTGAAAGTGCGTGATGGCGGCGTGCTGGCCGATGTTGCGCCGACGATGTTGAAGCTGCTGGGGCTGGAAAAGCCTGCCGAAATGACCGGCACTTCGATTCTGGTAGACGCCTGAATCTGCGTATTGGGGCCGCTTTGCGGCCCATCGCGACGCAAGGCCGCTCCTACAGGGCCCCGATAACACCTGAATTCCAGACAAACGCCTCGCGACACTGGCAGCGAGGCGTTTTTTTTGCCCGCCCAGGCGGGCATACTAGGCCAGTCTCCATCCTTGGTACGCCAAACCCCATGCTTCGCGCCCTGATCCTCCTAGCCTTGTCATGCCTGCTCAGCCCGGCCTTCGCCGATGAGCGCGCGCAGACCCAGCAGCAACTGGACGCCACCCGCCAGGACATTGCCGAGCTCAAGAAAACACTGGGCAAGCTCCAGGAAGAAAAAGCCGGTGTGCAAAAGGACCTCAAAGCCACCGAGACCGACATCGGCAACCTCGAAAAGCAGGTGGAGGCACTGCAGCAAGCGCTAAAAAAGACCGAGGGCGAGCTGGAGCGCCTTGAAACCGAGAAAAAAAAACTCCAGACCGCCCGCGTTGAACAGCAACGGCTGATCGCCATTCAAGCCCGCTCGGCCTACCAGAACAACGGTCGCGAGGAATACCTCAAGCTGCTGCTCAACCAGCAGAACCCTGAGAAATTCGCCCGCACCCTGACCTACTACGACTACATGAGCAAGGCGCGCCTGGAGCAGCTGCGCACCTTCAACGAAACCCTCCGCCAGCTGGCCAGTGTCGAGCAGCAAATGTCTGCCCAGCAGCAACAGCTGCTGGCCCAGCGTGCCGACCTCGACAGCCGCCGCCAGGCCCTGGAGAGCGAACGCGGCAAGCGCCAGCAGGTGTTGGCCAAGCTCAACAGCGACCTGAAAGACCGCGACCAGAAGCTCCAGGCCCGTGAACAGGACCAGGCCGACCTGGCCAAAGTCCTCAAGACCATCGAGGAAACCCTGGCACGCCAGGCCCGCGAGGCTGAAGAGGCACGCAAGAAAGCCTTGCTGGCGCAGCAGGAAGCGGAAAAACGCCGGCAGCAAGAGGCCCTGGCCGCCGCTGCGCGCAACCAGGCGCGCGAGCCTGAAGCGCCGGCAGAGCCGCCGAAAAAGGCTCGTATCACCCTCGGGCCGATGGTTTCCAGCGACGGAGCCAACTACGGCGGAGCATTTTCTGCAGCACGGGGCAAACTTCCTTGGCCAGTCAATGGTCGATTGCTGGCACGCTTCGGCGATGCACGCGGCAACGATGCCCGGGCCAAATGGGACGGTGTGATGATCAGCGCCAACCCCGGCACACAAGTGCGCGCCGTGCACGGCGGGCGTGTGGTGTTCGCCGACTGGTTGCGCGGCGCCGGGCTTCTGGTCATTCTCGATCATGGCAACGGTTACCTGAGCCTGTACGGCCATAACCAGAGCCTGCTGAAAAGTGCCGGTGACATCGTCAAGGCCGGTGAAGCCATATCCACCGTCGGCGACAGCGGTGGCCAGGACGCGGCAGGCTTGTACTTCGCCATCCGCCAGCAGGGCCGGCCTACCGACCCTTCGCAGTGGTGCCGGGGTTAGTCAACTTTCTACGGCGCGGCCCAAACGCTGCACCGATGCTCCGCAGGGAGCGCTTACAGGATCAGGAGTCCGTTCGACATGCTGCACTCGCCTCGTCTCACCCAGTTGGCCCTGTCCATCGCCCTGGCGGTCGGCGCGCCCCTGGCCACTGCCGCGGAGCCGGCCAAGGCGGCAGCTGTGCCGGCCACCGAGGTCACTGCCAAGGCGCCACTGCCACTGGAAGAGCTGCGCACCTTCGCCGAAGTCATGGACCGCATCAAGGCGGCCTATGTCGAGCCGGTAGATGACAAGACCCTGCTGGAGAATGCCATCAAGGGCATGCTCAGCAACCTCGACCCACACTCGGCCTACCTAGGCCCCGAGGACTTCCAGGAACTGCAGGAAAGCACCAGCGGCGAGTTCGGCGGGCTGGGTATCGAAGTGGGCCAGGAAGACGGCTTCATCAAGGTGGTCTCGCCGATCGATGACACCCCGGCCTCGCGTGCAGGCGTCCAGGCCGGCGACCTGATCGTCAAGATCAACGGCGCCCCGACCCGCGGCCAGACCATGACCGAAGCGGTGGACAAGATGCGCGGCAAGGTCGGCGACAAAATCACCCTGACCCTGGTCCGCGACGGCGGTAACCCCTTCGACGTGACCCTGGCCCGCGCGGTGATCCAGGTCAAGAGCGTGAAGAGCCAGCTGCTGGAAAACGACTACGGCTATATCCGCATCACCCAGTTCCAGGTCAAGACCGGCGACGAGGTGGGCAAAGCCCTGGCCAAGCTGCGCAAGGACAACGGCAAGAAACTGCGCGGGGTGGTGCTCGACCTGCGCAACAACCCGGGTGGCGTGCTGCAATCGGCCGTGGAAGTGGCCGACCACTTCCTCACCAAGGGCCTGATCGTCTACACCAAGGGCCGCATCGCCAATTCCGAACTGCGCTTCTCGGCCGACCCGGCCGACGCCAGCGAAGGGGTGCCACTGGTGGTGCTGATCAACGGCGGCAGCGCCTCGGCTTCGGAAATTGTAGCGGGCGCACTGCAAGACCAGAAGCGCGCCGTGCTGATGGGCACCGACAGCTTCGGCAAAGGCTCGGTACAAACCGTGCTGCCATTGGCCAATGACCGCGCCCTGAAGCTGACCACCGCACTGTACTTCACCCCCAATGGCCGTTCGATCCAGGCCCAGGGTATCGTCCCCGACATCGAAGTACGTCAGGCCAAGCTCACTGCCGAGGTCGACACCGACAACTTCAAGGAAGCCGACCTGCAGGGCCACCTGGGCAACGGTAACGGCGGCGCCGACCGCCCGACCGGCAGCAGCAAGCGTAAGGAGCGCCCACAGGACGACGACTTCCAACTGAGCCAGGCACTGAGCCTGCTCAAAGGCCTCAACATCACCTCGGGCAAATGATCCAGCCCATGCGGTACCTGCTGTGCCTGGTGTTCTGCCTGTTGGCCGGGGTCGCGCAAGCGGCGCCGGCCGGCAAGGCCTACATGAGCATCATCATCGACGACCTTGGCCAGAGCCCCGAGCGGGACAGCCGCACCTTGGCCCTACCCGGCCCGGTGACCATGGCCATCATGCCCGACACCCCGCATGCAACCGACTTCGCCCGCCAAGCGCACAAGGCTGGCAAAACGGTGATCCTGCACATGCCAATGGACCCGGCCACCGGGCCCTATGCCTGGCACCCCGGCATCGCCGGCGAAGAGCTGGCCCGGCGCCTGGACAGCGCGCTGCTCAAGGTGCCTTACGCGGCCGGCATCAACAACCATATGGGCAGCCGCATGACGGCCCAGCGCGAACCCATGGCCTGGCTGATGGGCGAATTGCAACGTCGCCATCTGTTCTTCGTCGACAGCCGCACCAGTGCCGCCACCGTCGCGGCTGCAGAAGCACAGGCGCAAGGCCTGGCGCATGTCTCGCGGGATGTGTTTCTCGATGACGTGCGCACCACCGAAGCCATTGCCGGGCAGTTGCAACAAGGCGTGGCCCTGGCGCACAAGCAAGGCTCGGCAGTGTTGATCGGCCACCCTTACCCGCAAACGCTGGAGGTGCTGGCCCGCGAACTGCCCCGCCTGAAAAGCCAGGGCATCACGCTGCTGGGTCTGCCACAGATGATTGCCGAGCGCAGCAACCAGGCCATGCCGGCACATGGCCGGCAGGGCCGCTACAGCAACCGATGACCCGAACCTACTGTGCTGTTGGACGATCGAAAGGAATGATCCCCGTGGCTTGCTGTAGTGTCAGCTTGCCGCGGTAAAGCTGCTGCCCTGTATCCCTGGCAACCTGGCTGCTCAGGTAACGCTGGGCCCACACCTTCAGGTGCCCCGAAGTAAAATCCCGGGCGTAGGCAGCCTGCGACCGCAAATGGAAATGCACAGCCCAGAGTTTACGGTTGTTTGACAAGAGCTGGACCAGGTACTCATCGAAAGCGCTACCGTCCGCCATGACATGCCGCTTGAGGTATACGACCTTGATCGCCTTCAAATCGTAAAGAAAGCGCAGGGCTTCGGCAGTGGGGCGGCTGGTGTGGGTGTACAGGGTGGTAAGTTGCACCTCCTTCTCTGCACGCAGCGCATTCACTTCCTGTTCCAAGGTCTTGATCAGCGCATCGTCGCCACCGGCATCGCGCACTACGCTCACTGCCTCGGTCAGTTTGTTCAGCTGAAGATCGTATATCCTGGCCACCAGCGACCCGCTGATATCGATCTCGACATAGGCCTTGGCTGAGGCTCGATGGTCATTGCTCTTATTCAGTAGGGACTGCACCCAACTAGCGAGATCGGCTAGGGGGGCTTCGTCGGATAACGATGGCTGCTGGACCTCGCGCCACTCGCCATCTACTTGTTCAAAGGTGGCCAATACTTTATCGCTGATCTTCTCACGCACCTCAAGCAAGGATTGCCCTTCGATAAGGTTGCCGATGATCAGTTGGCCCTGGGCATTACGCACCAACCGCTGCGGCACGAGGGACGCCGGATAAGGCCTACGCCCGGCCGGTAGAAGGGGGTGATCCTGCTCATCATACGCTATGCCCAGACGTACGTTCACATCGAGCTTGAGTTTGCTGATGTGCTCCCGATAGCGCTCGATCATGGCCGGTTCGATCAACGCCCCACCCTCTCGGCGAACGCGATCGCTGTTGACCAGCGCAGCACTGTATTCGTCCCAGGCTTCGTGCAGGATGACGATCCTGTCCTGCGCCGGCAGGTTGGAGAAGGCCAGCTCGCCGTGGGCTTCGGCCGCGTTGCGCAGGCTTGAGCTGACCAGGGCAGCTCTGTAGCCTGCAATGACGTCTGGCCGGTCGCTTTCCAGGTGCAGCGCCAGCTCGGCCAGATTCACCACCTGGTGGAAACGCAGTTGAACTGTACTGACGCTGCGCTTGGCAATTATGTCTGCGACGGTGCGTTTGGCGTTGCTCCCCCAATCCTTTACCTCGAAATCTTCCGGCGTTTCGGTCAACAATTGATCCAGCTGCTCACTCCCGACCAACATGCGATCCTGCACGTCGATCACGACTTGCTGTTTGACGCGCAACTTCTCATACAAATCCGCGAATTCACGGACTGGCCGCCCATCCAGCGCGTTTTGCATCTCCACAAGTTCGGGGTAATTCGCAAGGCTCCAGAGCTCGGTGAAAGTAATCTCGGCATCGTTGATAGCGCTGTTGCGAACAACTTTAACGTGCTCGGCAAGCACCCCGTCCCAGCCCCCCTTTTCCCGCTCACGGGCAAATTTGTCTTCTCGCATGGTCGCGTGCAGCGCCAGTATTTCAATATCGGCGCCGACCGCAGCTTCCAGCTCCTTCAGCATCCGGTTCATCTGTGTGAAGTGGTTCTGCTCGAACGTAATCTTGCGCTCATCGTAAAGCGCGAGCGTTGTGCGCAACTGCGACTTACCCGCTTCGTCTTCGGCGGGCAACGCTGCCAGCTTTTCCGATGCGGTGGCCCGAAGCTCCCTGAGTTTCAGCAGTTTTTCGCGCAATTCCTGCGCAGCCCTGGCAAAAGGCCCGGCTTGCTCTCTGGCCTCCCGGGCGCGCTTGTCAAGGCGACTTATCTTTTGGTACATGTCGCGAAACCGAACCCCCAGCCGCTCTTGAGTTAATTTTGGCCCCATGCCGCCCCGCAGACCAAGCGCCGTGTCCACACGCCACACGCCGTCGACGAAACGCAGCCAGGGCCCCGCGGCTCCGCCACCATCGACCACCCGTACACCCTCTGGCAACCGCTCCACGCGGTAGGTATCACTGGCCAGGGCTACATAATGATCGCCGTCGATCAGGTACAAGCCCGTCGCCGTACCTTGGTTCAAGGGCTGCACGCCCGCAAGCGAGACCGGTGCACGCATGGCCCTGAGTGCTTCGCGCTGTTCGCGCGGCAACCAGTTGAAGCCACTCTGACCTCGCCATGAAAAATCGAGCCAGCGGCTCGGCAGCGCTTGGCCAGGCGCAGGCGTTTCCTCGATAGGCGCAATTGCAATTTCGGCAAATGCGCCGCGCTGCGCCTCAGGCCCCTCGACCTCCGCCGCACCGGGCAATGCATAGGAGGGAAAGGCTTTGGCGGGTTGCCTGGCATGCAGCAACACCATGCCCAGGTTCAATATCAGGTCAACCGTTGCCGCCGACCGATCAAACTCATTGCCACGCTCCAAGGCCTCAATGTCTTGCTGCAACGCGTTGAGCAATTGCACCAACCAGGCCACCGAGGCCACAGGCCCGCGAAGCGCCAAGGTCACGACATCGAACAACAGCCATGCCCCCTCGCACAATGTCTGCCAGCGGCTCTCGGCGTTGGACACAGACTGTTCATCAGCGAGCGTCAGCAGCAGGTCCCGATTGGCTGTATAAAGTTTCTCGTCAATGTTGCTACGCCAGAATTCGATCGCCAGCCTGGCAGGTTCCGGACGCTCAGGCAGCGCATAGGGGTCGATGCCGATGACACTGATGTGCGGTTCGCGGAAACCACCATGGTCGTAGATAGGCCTGACGCTGGGCTGCATCCAGTCAAGAATACTCTCCTGCAAAATCTCCGATTCACGCACGTGTTCGAGCAAAGCCGAGAGGCTGGAATATTCACGCAGCGTGTCTTTGGCAAACAAAGGCCGGTACAGCAACACCAGCGAGGGTTCCGCGCAAAACAGAATGTACATGCAGCGTACCGGGTCCGTGACCCTGGACGCTGCGCTACGCCTGAACGCCAGCGGAAACAGGATCATGCGCGGCGTGTCGGGGTCGACGTGCCCCGCACAATAGTCGACCACGCATTGCAGGCCTGGCTCTTTGATCTTGCCGTCCATCTTGGCAGTGAGTGCAGCGGCCAGCAGTGCTGCACGCCATTCCCGCCCCAGGCGCGTGACCCGGTCCGCGCGCTTGGCCGGATCGTCCAGTTGCACCGCGACATAGGCAGGATAATGGCTACCGATATCCACTTTGGTCACGAGGGCTCTGGCGGCGTCGGCATCGAGCCATGCCGGTGCCTCGCCCCCGCCACGCAGGTAAATGCGCTCGATCGCCGCCCCCTTGAGCGACGCGAGGTTGCCAATGGCAAATTCGGTGAGCGTCTTGCTCCCGGCGAAGGCCAATGGCTCGCCGCCGCCGGTGCCTGTGCCCGCCCCACCAGGGATCCCACGGGCCAGATAAAGGTCGAATACAAGATCGTCCGGCGAGCTGTCTGCCCCGTGATCCTCGCGGATCTGCCTGGTCAGCCGTTGACGGGCGTAATCGGTCAGCGACTGAACGCCATCCAGTGCTGAGACCCCACCCGAGTCGAGCTGGTAAAGCGCGAGCTGCAGCAAGGCAGCGCTGCAGGCAAAACTGTCCTGCGCACTGGCCATCAACCCAGGGGGAGGTTGCACTGCCGGGGTTTCATCAGGGTACCCCACGAACCACGAAGAAGGGTCGCCAAGCTGGTCAAAACGCTGCTCAAGGGCCGGAACATCCTGGATGTCGGCATAACGCGCAAGCTCGACCCTGGCGAGCACCGTATCGAGCAGCAGCGAGACCTGCTGGGCAAACACATTGCCGGTGGCGGGATAGCGTTGCCAACTCATCCGTTCGAAGGCGTAGCGTTGCGCCAGTTCGTCACGCAAGGCCAGGCCAAACGCGTGCAACGACTCGAAACTGCGTACTATCCCCGAAGGTGCGCACCACAGGATGACCTGACGCTCATCCCACTCGGCGGCTATCAGCATCTGGCATTGCAGTTGATCGTATTGCATGGAGGCACTGGTCAGCCGGGTCTGCACGAAGTACACCGCGGGCTGCTCATCACCGCCGTGCAGCAGGCCGCGGATACAGGCCTGCTCCTGCGGGTCCAGTCCCTGCCAGGGCAAGCTGCGCAGTAGCGCGAGCTTGAGCAGCAACTGCAACCATTCGTCGCGACTCACCCCGGCGCTGCCCTTGCCTCGCCAGAACTCGAGCTGGGCCTCGCAGAAGTGTCGTGGCAAGTCCTCAACCAGCTGGTTCAGGGCAGCTGACAAGTCAGGCAATTGCCGGGTGTCGAACTCGCTCGACGAGCCGGCAAAACGATGGCTGCCGGTGAGCCCGAGGTTGTAATGGCGCCCATCCGCCAGTGGCGCCAGGCTCAACGCCTGAGGGTCGAGCAAGGCTTCCAGAACCCGATCCAAAAAGGGTGTGGTGGTCCAATACGCAGTAGCGGGGTCTGGGCTGTCCAGCATCAGTGGGTCAGCATTTGTCAGGGCTGGCGTGGTGTTGGCCAACCATGGCAGGTGCGGCAGCAGCACCCGCAGTAGCTGCGCACTGGCGACCTGGCGCAGGGTCGGCCGGCCGTCGAACTGCCCGGCCACGGCCTGGCGGAAATCGAAGGGGGGTATCTTGTAACTCGTCATGCTGGGTGCCTCCGCTGAAAAAAACGCAGGCTGCGGTATTCAGGTGCGATACCCGCGCTACATATTGCTCAAAAAAAAGGCCTTGCACGGTGGGCAAGGCCTTTTCTTCATCGCAGCAGCGTCAGCTGTACACTCGCCCCAGCAACTGGCGATGGCTTTCGAACTGGTCCAGCACGTCACGCACGATCTGCTCGGGCGCAAAGCCCATCAGGTCGTACTCCTGGCTGCCGTCGTGCAGGTAAACCTCGGCACGGTAGAAGCGTTGACGGACTTCCGGCTCGCCTTCCACCGGCGCCTCGCTCGGTGCCGCCAGGTAGCCGTCCAGGCTCACTTCGTAGACGAACGGGTTACCCTCTTCCATCATCACCCGCAAGCCCATCATGTCGCGCGCCTGGCCAACACGGGACTCCACGTCGAAGCCCAGGGTCTGCAACTGGGCAGCAGCCTCCTTGAGGGCCGGGCTGACCTGCTTGTCCATGAAGCGCTGCACCACCGCCTGGGTCGGCTGCAGCTCCAGCTGGGTCAGCCGCTCACTGAACCCACGTCGGCCACGGGCAGCCAGTTCGGCGCGCTCCTGCTCTACCGCCACATCCTGTTTCATGGCCTTGTACAGGCCGAACATGAACAGCACCAGCACCACCGAGAACGGCAGGCCCGCCAGCACGACCATGGTTTGCATGGCCTCGAAATTACCGGCGAACAGCAAACCGATGGTCACCAGGGTGATCACCACCGACCAGAACACCACCATCCAGTGCGGGGCATCCTCGTCGACCTTGCCGCCTTTGCAGGACAGGTTGGCCATCATCACCGCACCGGAATCGGCCGGGGTCAGGAACAGCACGAAGCCAACGAACACCGCCACACCAATCACGAGCTTGGCTGCCGGGAAGTATTCCAGCAGTTGGTAGATCGACATCGAGGGTTGTTCCAGCGCAGTCTTGCCCAGCTCGACCGCGCCCTGGTTGATCACCAGGTCCAGCGCGGTGTTACCGAAGATCGACAGCCAGGCCAAGGTGAAGCCCAGCGGGATCAGCAGCACACCCATGACCAGCTGGCGCACGGTGCGGCCTTTGGAAATACGGGCGATGAACATGCCTACGAACGGACCCCAGGAGATCCACCAGGCCCAGTAGAACACGGTCCACAGGCCCAACCAGCGTTCGGACTTGCCAGCCTCGCCCTCATACACGTACAGGTCGAAGGTTTTCAGCACGATCCCGTTGAGGTAATCGCCTACGTTCTGCACGAAGCCGTTCAGCAGGTGCAGGGTTTCGCCGCCCAGCAGGACGAAGATCAGCAAGCCGCTGAACAGCATGATGTTCAGATTGGACAGGCGGCGAATGCCGTTTTCCACACCCGAAACCGCCGCCACGGTAGCCACGCCAGCCATCACCAGGATCACCACCAGCAGGTTGGTCTTGCTGTGGTCCATGCCGAACAGGTACTCCAGCCCGGACGATACCTGCATGGCACCGATGCCCAGGTTGGTGACCAGGCCCAACAGGGTGACGAACATGCCGAAGATGTCCACGGCATTGCCGGCGGCACCCTTGACCCAACGTTCGCCGACCAGGGGGTACAACGCCGAGCGCAGCGCCAGCGGCTGGTTATGCCGGTAGGCGAAGTAGCCCACGGCCAGGCCGACCAGCGCATAGATCGCCCAGCCATGCAGGCCCCAGTGCAGGAAGGTCAGCTGCAGGCCCTGGCGCGCGGCTTCCAGGCTTGCCGGGGTGCCCTCCGGTGGGTTGAAGTAGTGGTCCAGCGGTTCGGAGGCGCCAAAGTACAGCAGCGAAATACCGATGCCCGAGGAGAACAGCATGCCGGCCCAGGCGCCATAGCTGAAGTCGGGCTGGTCGTCCTTGCCGCCGAGCTTGAGGCTGCCGTAATCGGAGAAGGCCAGGTAGACGACGAACAGCAGGTAACCGCAGATCACCAGCATGTAGTACCAGCCAAAGGTGCGCGTCAGCCACTTCTGGGCCACGCCCAGCACCTGGCCGGCAGTTTCGGGTACAGCGATCAGCAAGGCAGTCAGAACAAGGATCATCAGCGCCGAGGTGAAGAACACCACGCGGTTGACCCGTACCCTCTCGGCGGGGGGCTTGGTAAGTGAGGCAGAACTCATTGCACGAATGCTCCGGGCAGTGCGGCTGTGGAGGCTAATCATTCTTTCCCGAGCAATTGGTGGAATATCCCCACTGCATCAGGTGTTATAAAAGCACCCTGGAAACCGTGATCCCGAATCGATACGTTGCAAAAAACAGACAGGTGGTCTGCTGCAAATGCCACGCTTTACCCGCTGGGTGCGCGCATTCGTCACAGATCACCCCGCCCGCTCCAAGGGCCCGCCGCAGGGCCGGGGCCACGTGGCAGAATCTGCATTTCGCATCGCTGATGCCCGTCAACGCCTTGTATTCCGGGGGTTACGCGATTTCCTGGGGTGTCAATTCGTGCCTGCTCGACGACCTGAAAGACTGTCAATGGCACAAATTGTCGCAGAGCTTATTCTTTATTGATTGAACGTTCAATCAAAACAAAATAGACTGGTCTTCGCCGAGTCAGCCGCCTGTCGCCTGCTCGCAGGCCTGAGGAGATAGCAAGATGCCCAAGGTCGGTATGCAACCCATCCGCCGCCAGCAGTTGATCGAAGCCACGTTGCAGGCTGTCGACCAGGTCGGCCTGGGGGACGCCAGCATTGCGCTGATTGCCCGTTTGGCCGGGGTGTCGAACGGCATCATCAGTCACTACTTTCGGGACAAGAACGGCCTGATAGCAGCGACGATGGGTTACATCATGAATATGCTCAACGAAGGCGTTCGAGCACGTCGCCAGGCCCTGACGGACGACAGCCCGCGCGCTCACCTGAAAGTGATCATCGAGGGCAACTTCGATGCCAGCCAGGTGAACGGCCCGGCGATGAAAACCTGGTTGGCCTTTTGGGCTTCCAGCATGCACCAGCCCGATTTGCACAGGTTGCAACGGATCAACGACCACCGTTTGTACTCCAACCTGTGTTGCCAGTTTCGCCGTGCCTTGCCGCTTTACCATGCGCGCAAGGCCGCCCGTGGCCTGGCAGCCCTGATCGACGGTCTGTGGCTGCGCGGTGCCTTGTCGGGCGATGCATTCGACACTGGCCAGGCAGTACGGATTGCTTACGAATACATGGATCTACAACTGGCTAAGCAGCACACCCTGGGCACCAACGACCCGGCTGCTGAACAAGCGCGCACGGCCCTTGCCCACCCGGCAGGAGCGTGACGCAAAGCCAAACCACACACTGCACTTGCGAGGACACTATGGCCCGTTTCGGAACGCAAAAACTCTACATTGATGGCGCTTACGTCGACGCTGGCAGCGATGCCACTTTCGAAGCCATCAACCCGGCTACCGGCGAAGTCCTTGCCCACGTGCAGCGTGCGACCGAGGCTGACGTCGAGAAAGCCGTCGAAAGCGCCGAGCGTGGCCAGAAAGTCTGGGCTGCGATGACCGCCATGCAGCGCTCGCGCATCCTGCGCCGCGCCGTCGACATCCTGCGTGAGCGCAACGACGAGCTGGCCATGCTGGAAACCCTGGACACCGGCAAGTCGTACTCGGAAACCCGCTACGTCGACATCGTCACCGGCGCCGATGTGCTGGAGTACTACGCAGGCCTGGTACCGGCCATCGAGGGCGAGCAGATCCCGCTGCGTGAGTCGTCCTTCGTCTACACCCGCCGCGAGCCGCTGGGCGTGACCGTAGGTATCGGTGCCTGGAACTACCCGATCCAGATCGCCCTGTGGAAATCCGCCCCGGCCCTGGCCGCTGGCAACGCGATGATCTTCAAGCCATCGGAAGTCACGTCGCTGACCACCCTCAAACTGGCCGAGATCTATACCGAAGCCGGCCTGCCCAATGGCGTGTTCAACGTGCTGACCGGCAGCGGCCGTGAAGTCGGTACCTGGCTGACCGAGCACCCCCGCATCGAAAAGGTTTCCTTCACCGGCGGCACCACCACCGGCAAGAAGGTCATGGCCAGCGCCTCGAGCTCGTCGCTCAAGGAAGTCACCATGGAACTGGGCGGCAAGTCGCCGCTGATCATCTGCGCCGATGCCGACTTGGACAAGGCCGCCGACATCGCCATGATGGCCAACTTCTACAGCTCGGGCCAGGTATGCACCAACGGTACCCGCGTGTTCATCCCGGCTGAAATGAAGGCTGCCTTCGAAGCCAAGATCGCCGAGCGCGTTGCGCGCATCCGTGTTGGCAACCCGGAAGACGAAAACACCAACTTCGGCCCGCTGGTCAGCTTCCAGCACATGGAAAGCGTGCTGGGCTACATCGCCAAGGGCAAAGAGGAAGGTGCCCGCCTGCTGTGCGGCGGCGAGCGTCTGACCACCGGTGAGTTCGCCAAAGGCGCCTTCGTGGCCCCGACCGTGTTCACCGACTGCAGCGACGACATGACCATCGTCAAGGAAGAGATCTTCGGCCCTGTGATGAGCATCCTCACCTATGAAACCGAGGAAGAAGTGATCCGCCGTGCCAACGACACCGACTACGGCCTGGCCGCCGGTGTCTGCACCAACGACATCACCCGCGCCCACCGCATCATCCACAAGCTCGAAGCCGGTATCTGCTGGATCAACGCCTGGGGTGAATCGCCGGCCGAGATGCCGGTCGGTGGCTACAAGCAGTCGGGCGTAGGCCGTGAAAACGGCGTCAGCTCACTGGCCCAATACACCCGTATCAAGTCGGTTCAGGTCGAACTGGGCGGCTACGCGTCGGTCTTCTGACCAACAGCTGCAAGTAGCTAGGCTCAAGCTGCAAGAAAGAGCCGGTAGGCGTATGCCACCGGCCCTTGCAAGTCTCATCCATTCGCGAGCTTCACACGGCTGCCTTTTCTTGCAGCTTGTAGCATGAAGCTTGCCGCTCAAATGGGAGAAACCCATGGAATACGATTACATCATCGTCGGTGCCGGCTCCGCCGGTAACACCCTGGCCACCCGCCTGACCGAAGATGCCGGCGTCACCGTACTGCTGCTGGAAGCCGGCGGCCCCGACTACCGCTTCGACTTCCGCACCCAGATGCCAGCAGCCCTGGCCTTCCCGCTGCAAGGCCGCCGCTACAACTGGGCCTACGAGACCGACCCGGAGCCGTTCATGGACGGCCGCCGCATGGAGTGTGGCCGCGGCAAGGGCCTGGGTGGTTCGTCGTTAATCAACGGCATGTGCTACATCCGCGGCAACGCCATGGACTTCGACGGCTGGGCGGAACTGCCAGGCCTGGAAGACTGGACCTACCTCGACTGCCTGCCGTACTTCCGCAAGGCCGAAACCCGCGACATCGGCCCCAACGACTACCACGGCGGTGACGGCCCGCTCAGCGTCGCCACGCCCAAAGCAGGCAACAACCCGCTGTTCAACGCAATGGTCGAAGCCGGTGTACAGGCCGGTTACCCGCGTACCGAAGACCTCAACGGCTACCAGCAGGAAGGCTTTGGCCCGATGGACCGTTCGGTGACGAAGAACGGCCGCCGCTCCAGCACCGCCCGTGGCTACCTGGACCAGGCCAAGAAACGCCCGAACCTGACCATCGTGACCCACGCCCTCAGCGACCGTGTGCTGTTCGAAGGCAAGCGCGCGGTTGGCGTCACTTACCTGGTGGGCGACAGCGAAGAGCGCGTAGAAGCCCGTGCCCGCAAGGAAGTGATCGTCAGCTCCGGCGCCATCGCTTCGCCGCAGCTGCTGCAGCGCTCCGGCGTCGGCCCGCGTGCCCTGCTGGAAAGCCTCGACATTCCGGTGGTGCACGACCTGCCGGGCGTGGGTGAAAACCTGCAGGACCACCTGGAGCTTTACCTGCAGTACGCCTGCACCCAGCCGGTGTCGCTGTATCCGTCGCTGCTGTGGTGGAACCAGCCGGCCATTGGTGCCGAGTGGCTGTTCAACGGCACCGGCATTGGCGCCAGCAACCAGTTCGAGGCTGGCGGTTTCATTCGCAGCCGCCCTGAATTCAAGTGGCCGAACATCCAGTACCACTTCCTGCCGGTGGCGATCAATTACAACGGTTCCAATGGCGTGAAGGAGCATGGCTTCCAGGCGCACATGGGTTCGATGCGCTCCCCTTCCCGCGGCCGCATCCAGGCCAAGTCGAAAGACCCGCGCCAGCACCCGAGCATCCTGTTCAACTACATGTCCTCCGAGCAGGACTGGCAGGAATTCCGTGACGGCATCCGCCTGACCCGCGAAATCATGGCCCAGCCGGCACTGGACCCATACCGTGGCCGCGAAATCAGCCCTGGCGCGCATGTGCAAACCGATGAAGAGCTGGACAAGTTCATCCGCGAGCACGCCGAAACCGCCTTCCACCCGTCCTGCTCGTGCAAGATGGGCACCGACGACATGGCGGTGGTCGATGGCGAAGGCCGTGTGCACGGCATGCAGGGCCTGCGCGTAGTGGATGCCTCGATCATGCCGTTGATCATCACCGGCAACCTCAACGCCACCACGATCATGATCGCCGAGAAAATCTCGGACAAGATCCGTGGTCGCAAGCCGTTGCCACGCAGCACCGCCGAGTACTACGTGGCTGGTGATGCCCCGGTCAAAGGCAAGCCGATGCGTGAAGTGAAGCAGGCGTAAGCCTGCACCGGCCGCATCGCCGGCAAGCCGCCTGCCACAGGTTGAGCACCGGCAACATGACAAAAGGCACCCACCGCGGTGCCTTTTGCACATCTGCAGAAACGCTTTACATGCTGCCAATTCATCAGGTTAGAATCGATTGGCACGCGACTTGCCAGTCATTCCCCTTTCCAGCGTTATCCCGGAGTACCTGCCTTTGGATGCCAGCACCATCAACAGCCTGTTCCTGATCGGCGCATTACTGGTGGGCGCGAGTATTCTGGTCAGTTCGCTGTCGTCGCGCCTGGGCATCCCTATTCTGGTCATCATTCTCGCCGTGGGCATGGTCGCCGGTGTCGATGGTGGCGGCATCATCTTCAACAACTACCCGACCGCCTACCTGGTGGGCAACCTCGCCCTGGCGGTGATCCTGCTCGACGGCGGCCTGCGCACACGGGTGGCGAGCTTTCGCGTAGCGCTATGGCCGGCACTGTCGCTGGCCACGGTCGGGGTCATGATCACCACAGCCCTGACCGGCCTTGTTGCTGCCTGGCTGTTCAACCTGAGCCTGATCCAGGGCTTGCTGATCGGCGCCATCGTCGGCTCCACCGACGCCGCAGCGGTGTTTTCGCTGCTGGGCGGCAAGGGCCTGAACGAACGGGTTACCGCCACCCTGGAGATCGAGTCGGGCAGCAACGACCCGATGGCGGTCTTCCTGACAGTTACGCTGATCGACATGATTGCCAGCGGCCAGACCGGCCTGCACTGGAGCCTGCTCACCCACCTGCTGCGCGAGTTCGGCATCGGCGGGTTGCTGGGCCTGGGCGGCGGCTGGCTGATGCTGCAACTGGTCAACCGGATCAACCTGGCCGGTGGCCTCTACCCCATTCTGGTGGTGGCCGGTGGCCTGGTGGTGTTCTCGCTGACCAACGCCCTGCACGGCAGCGGCTTCCTGGCTGTGTACCTGTGCGGCCTGGTGCTGGGCAACAAGCCGATCCGCAGCCGCCATGGCATCCTGCACATGCTCGACGGCATGGCCTGGCTGGCGCAGATCGGCATGTTCCTGGTACTGGGGCTGCTGGTGACACCGCACGACCTGCTGCCCATTGCCCTGCCGGCACTGGGCCTGGCGTTGTGGATGATCCTGGTGGCGCGGCCTCTGTCGGTGGTGGCGGCATTGCTGCCGTTCAAGGCCTTCCACGGCCGCGAAAAAGGCTTCATCTCGTGGGTTGGCCTGCGCGGCGCGGTGCCGATCATTCTCGCGGTGTTCCCGCTGATGGCCGGCCTGCCGGACGCCCAGCTGTTCTTCAACCTGGCTTTCTTCATCGTGCTGGTGTCGCTGCTGGTGCAAGGCACCAGCCTGCCGTGGATGGCCAAGCTGCTGAAGGTGACGGTACCACCGGATCCGGCGCCCATCTCCCGCTCTGCGCTGGAGGTGCACATCACCAGCGAGTGGGAAATGTTCGTCTACCGCCTGGGCAAGGAGAAGTGGTGCATCGGCGCCGCCCTGCGCGAGCTGAAGATGCCAGAAGGCACACGCATCGCCGCCCTGTTCCGCGGCGAGCAGTTGCTGCACCCCTCTGGCAGCACCGTGCTGGAGGTCGACGACATGCTCTGCGTGATCGGCCACGAACACAACCTGCCGGCGCTGGGCAAACTGTTCAGCCAGGCGCCGCAGCGTGGCCTGGACCTGCGCTTCTTCGGCGACTTCGTTCTCGAGGGCGATGCCGAACTGGGTGCGGTGGCCGCACTGTATGGCCTGAAACTCGATGGCCTGGACGCGAAAATGCCGCTGGCGCAGTTCATCCGACAGAAGGTCGGAGGCGCTCCAGTAGTAGGTGACCAGGTGGAATGGCACGGCACGATCTGGACCGTGGCGACCATGGTCGGGAACAAGATCCAGAAAGTGGGCGTCAGATTCCCCGAAGGAACGCGACCCGGACCAGGATTGTTCCTCTAAACTTCGTTTCTGCCGGATCCACAAGTAGTCTGCCTATGTCCCTGCGCGCATACCTTCGCACAGCCCTGCTCGGGCTGTGCCTGTCCCTTTCCTTCGCGGCCACCGCGGCAGAACCGCCAACGGCTGCCAGCATTCAGAACAGCCTCGACAAGATTGCCGAGCGCAAGCTGCCCGAGGCCGACCAGAAAGCCTTGCAGCAGGTACTGGAACAGACCCTGAGCCTGCTGGCCAGCAAGGACGACAACGAGAAGAAGCTGGCCGCCCTCAAGCAGCAACTCAGTGCGGCACCCAAGGAAACCGACGACAGCCAGAAAGAGCTGGCCCGGCTCAAGCAAACCAAGGTTCAGCCGGTTGCCCAGCGCTATGCCAACCTCAACGTGCAGCAGCTCGAACAGATGCTCAGCGAGCGCAACACCCAGCAGGGTGAGCTGCAGAAGTCGCTGTCCGACGCCAACAGCCTGATCATCAACTCGCAGACCCGCCCCGAGCGTGCCCAGGCCGAAATCAGCAGCAACCAGACCCGCGCCCAGCAGATCAACACCATCCTCAAGACCGGCAAGGACGGTGGCAAGTCGATCAACGCCGACCAGCGCAACCAGCTGAACGCAGAACTGGCTTCGCTCAACGCGCTGACCCTGCTGCGCCGCCAGGAACTGGCCGGCAACAGCGTGCTGCAGGACCTTGGCAACGCCCGCCATGACCTGCTGATCGAGCGTGCCGCGCGCCTTGAGCAGGAAATCCAGGACCTGCAGACGCTGATCAACGACAAGCGCCTGGCCCAGTCCCAGGAAACGGTCACCCAGCAATCGATCGAGGCGCAGAAGGCGGGCGGCAGCAGCCTGCTGGCCACCGAAAGCGCAGCTAACCTGAAGCTGTCCGACTACCTGCTCAAAAGCACCGACCGCCTCAATGAGCTGACCCAGCAGAACCTGCGCACCAAGCAGCAACTGGACAGCCTGACCCAGGCCGACCAGGCGCTGGACGAGCAGATCAACGTGCTCAAGGGCAGCCTGCTGCTGTCCAAGATCCTCTACAAACAGAAACAGACCCTGCCACACCTGAAACTCGACCGTGACCTGGCCGACCAGATCGCCGACACCCGCCTGTACCAGTTCGAGGTCAGCCAGCAGCGCGAGGTGATGAGCAGCCCGGTGACCTATGTCGACAAGCTGCTGGCAGCCCAACCGCAGGAACAGGTAACCCCGCAGCTGCGCAAGGCCCTGCTGGAGCTGGCGATCACCCGCAGCGACCTGCTGGAGCGTTTGAACCGCGAGCTTTCGGCGCTGCTCAACGAATCGATCACCCTGCAGCTCAACCAGAAACAATTGCTGGGCACTGCCCAGAGCCTGCGCACCACCCTCGACGAACAGATGTTCTGGATCCCCAGCAACAAGCCCCTGGACTGGGACTGGCTGCGCACCGTGCCGCAACGGCTGGCCGACCAGGTCGCCAACCTGCCGTGGGCCTCCAGCCTGAGCGAGCTGACCGACGGCCTCAGCCACCGGCCGCTGCTGTTCCTGCCGCTGTTGCTGGTGATCGGCGCTCTGTTGTGGCGGCGCAAGTACCTGTACCAACGGCTGGGCAAGGTGCACCAGGACATTGGCCATTTCCGCCGCGACAGCCAGTGGCATACGCCACAGGCGATTCTTATCAATATCCTGCTGGCGATGCCGGTCAGCCTTGTCCTGGCGTTGTGCAGCTACGCCCTGCAAATCGACGCCCGCGGGCAGAACGCCAACCTCGGCGCGGCCCTGTGGCAACTGGCCCAGGCGTGGCTGGTGTTCTATACCGCCTACCGCATCCTTGCACCCGGCGGCGTGGCGGAAGTGCATTTCCGCTGGTACAAACCCCAGGTCGAGTTCCTGCGGGGCTGGGTACGCCGCCTGGGCACCGTGGTGCTGGCCCTGGTCGGGGTAGTGGCGGTGGCCGAGCACCAGCCGTCGGCGCTGGCCGACGATGTACTGGGTATTGGCGTGGTGCTGGCCTGCTATGCGCTGATGGCCTGGCTGCTCAGCCGCCTGCTGCTCAGCAGCCCGGCGCACCGTGACACTTCGCTGTTCCGCAAGGCGGTCGGCGTGGCGTTCACTGCGCTGCCTATCGCCCTGTTCGTCGCGGTGTGCTTCGGCTACTACTACACCGCCCTGAAACTCACCGACCGGCTGATCTACACCCTCTACCTGCTGCTGTTCTGGCTGGTGATCGAGGCCGCTTTCGTGCGCGGCCTGTCGGTTGCGGCCCGCCGCCTGGCCTACCAACGGGCACTGAGCAAGCGCGCGGCGGCCAAGGAAGGGCTGGACGGCGAAGTGGTCGTCGAAGAGCCGACCCTGGACATCGAGCAGGTCAACCAGCAATCGCTGCGCCTGATCCGCCTGGCCCTGCTGGGCGGTTTCATCGCTGGCCTGTACTGGGTATGGGCCGACCTGCTCTCGGTGTTCGCCTACCTCAACAACTTCGTGCTGTACGAATACACCAGCGGCACCGGCGCCGCTGCCAGCATGGTGCCCATCAGCCTGGGCGACCTGTTGGGGGCACTGGTGATCGTCGGTATCACCTTCGCCCTGGCCGGCAACCTGCCAGGCCTGCTGGAGGTGCTGGTGCTGTCACGCCTGAACCTTGCCCAGGGCAGCGCCTACGCCACCACCACCCTGTTGTCGTACACCATCGTCGGCGTGGGTATCGTCAGCACCCTGTCGACCCTGGGGGTCAGCTGGGACAAGCTGCAATGGCTGGTGGCGGCGCTGTCGGTGGGCCTGGGCTTCGGCATGCAGGAAATCTTCGCCAACTTCATCTCCGGCATCATGATCCTGTTCGAGCGCCCGGTACGCATCGGCGACACCATCACCATCGGCAACCTGTCGGGCACGGTGAGCAAGATCCGCATCCGCGCCACCACCATCACCGACTTCGACCGCAAGGACATCATCGTCCCCAACAAGACCTTCATCACCGGCCAACTGATCAACTGGTCGCTGACCGACACGGTCACCCGGGTCACGCTGAAGCTGGGCATCGACTATGGCTCCGACCTCGACCTGGTGCGCGAGCTGCTGCTCAAGGGCGCGCATGAAAACCCACGGGTGCTCAAGGACCCGGAACCGATCGTGTACTTCCTCAACTTCGGCGAAAGCTCGCTGGACCACGAACTGCGCATGCACGTGCGCGACCTGGGTGACCGCAACCCGACGCTGGATGAACTCAACCGCTTCATCAGCCGCGAGTTCAAGGCGCACGACATCAAGATCTCGGTACGCCAGGTCGAGGTGTTCCTGATGGACGCAGCCGGCGGCAAGCAGCAGCTGATACCGATGGAGCAGCCCAAACCCGATGGCACCCAACCTGTGTGAGTGGACGCCATAGGGCATGAACGCCCAGAATGCCTGCGAGGGCTTGGCCCTCGATCGCCGGCAAGCCAGCCCCCACAGCTGGGCCCCGCAAAGCGGCCCCAATGGCACCGACTTCCAGGAGCAGCCCGTGAAAGCCCTCGACCAACTCACTTTCGACAACCGCTTCGCCCGCCTGGGCGATGCGTTTTCTACCCAGGTGCTGCCCGAGCCCATCGCCGAGCCCCGCCTGGTGGTGGCGAGCGAGTCGGCCATGGCGCTGCTGGACCTCGACCCGGCCCAGGCCGACCTGCCTCTGTTCGCCGAACTGTTCAGCGGCCACAAGCTGTGGGACCAGGCCGACCCAAGGGCGATGGTGTACTCCGGCCACCAATTCGGCTCGTACAACCCGCGCCTGGGCGATGGCCGCGGCCTGTTGCTGGCCGAGGTCCTGAACGACGCCAATCAGCACTGGGACCTGCACCTCAAGGGGGCCGGCCAGACGCCGTACTCGCGCATGGGCGACGGCCGCGCCGTGCTGCGCTCATCGATCCGCGAGTTCCTCGCCTCCGAAGCCCTGCATGCCCTGCACATTCCCACTAGCCGCGCGCTGTGCGTCATCGGCTCGAGCACCCCGGTATGGCGCGAAACACGTGAAAGCGCGGCCATGCTCACCCGCGTGGCGCAGAGCCACGTACGCTTCGGTCATTTCGAGTATTTCTACTATACCAAGCAGCCTGAGCAGCAGCGGGTGCTGCTCGACCACGTCTTGCAACAGCACTACGCCGAGTGCGGCACCGCCGAGCAACCTTACCTGGCGATGTTCCGCACCATCGTCGAGCGCAATGCCGACCTGATCGCCCGCTGGCAGGCCTATGGCTTCTGCCACGGGGTCATGAATACCGACAACATGTCGATCCTCGGCATTACCTTCGACTTCGGCCCGTACGCCTTCCTCGACGACTTCGACGCCAATTTCATCTGCAACCACTCCGACGACCGTGGTCGTTACAGCTACGCCAACCAGGTGCCCATCGCCCACTGGAACCTTAGCGCGCTGGCCCAGGCGCTGACCACGGTGGTCGAGGTGGAGCCGTTGAAGCAGGCGTTGAGCCTGTTCCTGCCACTGTACCAGGCCCATTACCTGGACCTGATGCGCAGGCGCCTGGGCCTGACCACGGCCGAGGATGACGACATGGCGCTGGTCGAGCGCCTGCTGCAGTGCATGCAGCGCGGTGGTGTGGACTACAACCTGTTCTTCCGCCGGCTGGGCGAGCAACCGGTGGCCGAAGCGTTGAAGGTGGTTCGCAATGACTTCATCGACCTGGCCGGCTTCGATGCCTGGGGCGCCGATTACCTGGCCCGGTGCGAGCGTGAAGCCGGTAATGCCGAGGGGCGCCGCGAACGCATGCACGCAGTGAACCCGTTGTACGTGCTGCGCAACTACCTGGCGCAGAAAGCCATCGAGGCAGCTGAAGCGGGGGATTACAGTGAAGTGCGGCGGCTGCACCAGGTGCTGAGCAACCCCTTCGAGGAGCAACCCGGGATGCAGGCCTACGCCGAGCGCCCACCGGAATGGGGCAAGCACCTGGAAATCAGCTGCTCTTCCTGATTGGCGCTTTACCCCTGTGGGAGCGGCCTTGTGTCGCGATGGGCTGCCAAGCAGCCCCAATAACCTCGAGGAACCAACATGTCCGAACCACTGGTCATCCCCTGCCCCCACTGCAACGGCCTCAACCGCTTGCCTGCCGAGCGCCTGGGCGACGCGCCGAAATGCGGCCGCTGCAAACAGCAGGTCCTGCTGAGCGCCCCTTTCGAACTCACCGAAGCCAGCTACGCCAGGCAAATCAAAGGCGACCTACCGCTGCTGGTGGATGTCTGGGCCGACTGGTGCGGCCCGTGCAAATCGTTCGCCCCCACCTTCGAACAAGCCGCCCGCCAACTGTCCGGCCGCTGCCGCCTGGCCAAGCTCGACAGCGAAGCCAACCGCAACCTGGCCGGGCAACTGGGCATCCGCTCGATCCCCAGCCTGCTGCTGTTCAAGAACGGCCGCGAAGTCAGCCGTCAGGCCGGGGCGTTTCCACTCCAGGCGTTGTTGGAGTGGGTGCGCAGCCAGGGGGTTTAGTTTTCAAGCGCTTGCCAGCAGCGACTCATAGGGAATGCGAAGGCCATCATGCAGGCGCTTGATCATGGAAAGGCTCAGCCCGCGCTTCCCGCTCAGTACTTCCGAAACTCGCCCGCTTGGACCGATGTACGGTTCAAGATCTCTTGGCGTGAGCCCCTGCTGATCCATACAAAACTTGATAGCTTCGATGGGATTGGCGGGGTGAATGGGATAGTGCCTGTTCTCGTACACTTCGATCAGTGTCACAAGCACTTCCATTTCATCAGCCTCAGGCGTGCCCGCTTCAGACTGAAATATGGCTTCGAGGCGCTGGAATGCTGCTCGAAGATCGTCCTCGTTACGAATCGGCTTAATATTCACAGATTGTCTCCACGTCAATCTCGTCATAGCGCTTGTGCGTACCGACGAACTTCACCCAGGCGATACCGGCGCGGTATTGCATCTCAACCACAAGCCGGTACTTGTTACCCCCAATGTTGAAGACCACGCGGTTGTTGCCACAGATGCTCGCGTTGCCAATCTGGTCCTTTACATCCTGCGGCGTTCGCCAGACGGCCTTGATCGCTATATCGTGCCAACTTTCCAAAGGGGCCTTGGCATCCTCGTATCCGGGCAGCTCCCAGAACTTCACCAAGGTGCTTTTGGCTATGACGCGCATGCAAGCAAATCTCCCGTTTTGGGAGATTATGCGTCGGAATCAGAGGTGGTGCAAGGAAGCGGGCTAGATGCCTACTCGCTGCGCTCCAGCAAATCATGCAACTCGACAAACTGCTGCGTCAGCTTGTGCCTGGGCTCCAGGTGAATCAGCGGCAGGCTGGCGTGGTGCGATTCACGCATCTTCACCGAGCTGCCAAGGTACACCGGCAGCACCGGCAGCCCTTCGGCCAGCAGTTCGTCGAGCATCTGCTGCGGCAGGCTGGCACGCGACTGGAACTGGTTGACCACGATGCCTTCGACTACGAGGTCTTCGTTATGGTCTTCCTTGAGGTCTTCAATTTCGGCCAGCAGGCCGTACAGGGCCTGGCGCGAAAAGCTGTCGCAGTCGAAGGGGATCAGCACACGGTCAGCCGCGATCAGCGCCGAAACCGCATAAAAATTAAGCGCCGGCGGGGTGTCGATGTAGATCCGCTCGTAATCCTCGTCCAGCTCATCGAGCAGCTTACGCAGCTTGTTGATCTTGTGCTTGGCCTCGAGCTTGGGCTGCAGGTCGGCCAGTTCAGGCGTTGCAGTCACCACATGCAGGTTGTCGAACGGGGTTTCATAGATATCCACCCTGTTCTTCTTGCTGAATGGCCCGCTGGACAGACTCTGCTTGAAGAAATCGGCGATACCCATGGGGATATCCTCACCCGTCAGCCCGGTGAGGTACTGTGTCGAGTTGGCCTGGGCATCCAGGTCGATCAGCAGGGTCCGGTAGCCTTCATTGGCACTGACCGCCGCCAGGTTGCAGGCGATGCTCGACTTGCCCACGCCACCTTTCTGATTGAACACCACGCGCCGCATGGTTGACCTCCGTGTTTCAACGAATGCCCGAGTATGTGGCGGTGTCGCCGCCATGGCCAGTGCCATTCGCCTGAAGCAGCTGCGCAAACGCCTTGGCCATGGCCGACCCGCCGCCTTCGCGCTGCACCAGCCACACCGCGGTCATCGCCCCCTCGTCGAGCAAGGTGCGGTACACCACCCCTTCGATACGCATGCGCTGGAACGAGGCCGGCAGCACCGACACCCCCAACCCCGCCGACACCAGGCCGATGATGGTCATCGCCTCCCCTGCCTCCTGGGCAAAATGCGGGCTGAACCCGGCCTGCCGCGCCAGGCTCAGCAACTGCGCATGCAAGCCGCTGCCATAGCTGCGCGGGAAGAATACGAACGGCTCATGGGCCAGCGCCGCCATGTGCACGCCTTGCCCGCTGGCTTCGGCCAGCGGGTGTGAGGCATTGATCACCGCCACCAGTGGCTCGCGAAACAGCTCGGTGGCCAGCAACCCTTCCGGCAGCGGCATTGGCCGCATCAGGCCGACTTCGATGGACTCATCGAACACCCCTTCGGCAACATCGCGGCTGCTCATTTCCTTGAGGTTCAGGTGCACTGCGGGGAAGCGCTGGCGAAAGGCATGAATGGCCTTGGGGATCTTCGATGTGAACGGGGCCGAGGAGGTAAAGCCGATCTTCATCTCGCCCAATTCACCCAGTTGTGCACGCCGCGCCACATCCGCCGCCTTCTCCACCTGCGCCAGCACCTGGCGCGCCTCGCCCAGGAACAGCCGGCCTGCCTCGCTCAGCTCGACCCGGCGGTTGGTGCGCTCGAACAAGCGCGCCCCCAGCTCCTGTTCCAGCGCCTGGATCTGCTGGCTCAGCGGCGGTTGCGAAATGCCCAGTTGCTGGGCGGCGCGGCCGAAGTGCAGCTCTTCTGCCACGGCAATGAAATAACGCAGATGGCGCAGTTCCATGGGTTGCTCCAAACAAGTCGCAAAACATCTCAAATAGGTCGAACAATATATTGGATCTAATCATTAGCCAGCTATATGCTTTTTTCATTGCACCAGAGGTACCCGCCGTGAAAACTGCTGTAGCCGCGCAGCCCATCGAACTCGAACCTGCCACCTTGACCGACATGTGGATCGAAAAAGGCACCCCCGCCTTCATGAAGACCGTGCTGGCCCTGTTCAGCGGCGGCTTCGCCACCTTCGCCCTGCTGTATTGCGTACAGCCGATGATGCCGTTGCTGTCTAAAGAATTCGCCATCAACGCCGCACAGAGCAGCCTGGTGCTGTCGGTGTCGACCGCGATGCTGGCGTTCGGCCTGCTTGTCACCGGCCCGATCTCGGACCGCATCGGCCGTAAGCCGGTGATGGTGTTCGCCCTGGTGTGCGCCGCGCTCTCCACCCTGGCCAGCGCGGTGATGCCGAGCTGGGAACTGGTGCTGGCCACCCGCGCGCTGGTCGGCCTGTCGCTGAGCGGCCTGGCAGCAGTGGCCATGACCTACCTGAGCGAAGAGATCCACCCCCAGCACATTGGCCTGGCCATGGGCTTGTACATCGGCGGCAACGCCATTGGCGGCATGAGCGGGCGGCTGATCACTGGCGTGTTGATCGACTTCGTTAGCTGGCACACAGCCATGCTGACCATCGGTGGCCTGGCCCTGGGCGCCGCCTTGGTGTTCTGGAAGGTGCTGCCGGAGTCACGCAATTTCCGCCCGCAAACGATGAGCCCGCGCAGCCTGCTGGACGGGTTCGTCATGCATTTCAAGGATGCCGGCCTGCCCTGGCTGTTCCTGGAGGCCTTCCTGCTGATGGGTGCCTTCGTCACCCTGTTCAACTACATCGGCTACCGCCTGCTGGCCGAGCCCTACCACATGAACCAGGCGCTGGTCGGCTTGCTGTCGGTGGTGTACCTGTCCGGCATCTACAGCTCGGCGCAGGTCGGCGCCTTGGCGGACAAGCTGGGCCGACGCAAGGTGTTCTGGGCCAGCATCGTGGTCATGGCGTGTGGTTTGCTGATGACCCTGGCCAGCCCACTGGCCATGGTGATCGTGGGCATGCTGGTGTTCACCTTCGGCTTCTTTGGCGCGCACTCGGTGGCCAGTAGCTGGATCGGCCGGCGGGCGCTGAAGGCCAAGGGGCAGGCGTCGTCGCTGTACCTGTTCAGCTATTACGCCGGCTCGAGCGTGGCCGGTACGGCGGGCGGGGTGTTCTGGCACCAATGGGGCTGGAATGGCATCGGCCTGTTCATAGGCAGCTTGCTGGCAGTGGCGTTGCTGGTGGCGCTACACCTGAGCAAGTTGCCACCGAAGTCGGGGTGAGGCATTCGCGGGCACGCCCGCGAACTGGCCCGGGGATCAGTTGATGATTTCGACGATATCCACATCCACTTCACGGCTCATCAGGTGTTTCTCCACCTCACCGGTCAGCTTGACCTTGGTCTTGTCGTTGAACGGCGTCGGTGGCAGGTCTTCATCATCGATTTCCACGGTGATGGTGCCGGTGTTGTCCTTGAATTCGTATTTGTCGTCGTTGTTGATCTTCTTGGTGACGAAGCCCTGCAGCACCACCGGCGTGTCATCGGCGGCATCGTTCGCAGCGGCCACGGTGGTTACTGCTTGCGCACCCGGGCCGGTATAGCCGGCAGCCAGGGCAGCAGTGCTGAACAGCGGGGCGAGGATCAGGGCAAGGTAACGGGTTTTCATGGAGGCAGGTCCTGTTTCGGTTTGGATGGGAACAGCCTACCGAAGCTGGCTGAATCCAATCTTAATCGCCCCAGGCTTCGTACAGTTCCAGCGCCAGCTGCACCTGCAACTGCTCGCCAGTCACCTGTAGCTGCACACTGCGCAGCTGTGCGCCGTCACGTTCCAGCGTGTGTAGCCAGCTCAGCACTGCCGTGGGCTGGCCTTCGAGGCTGACGTCGAGCTGCGTGGCCCGAGCCTGCAGCCCGAGAACGCGCAACCCGGCGGCCAAGGCACGCTCATTGAGCGCGGCGGGCGTCAGTGCCCGCACCGCTTCGCGCCCCCCGACCGGCGCTGACGCCACCTGCTGCAACTGCCCGGCCAGCTCCAGCGCCTGCCCATGGGCAAGCTCGGCCTGCAGCGAACGCTGCTTGCCAGGCACCCAGGCCAGTTGCCAGAGCACCAGCATGGCCACACCCCATAGGGTGACCCTGATCAGTGCCCGGCGAGTGGCAGGTAGCGTTTGCCATTGGCGCACAAGGGCCTGCTCAAACCTGCGCTTCATCGAGTCCCGCTCCAGGTCAGGGTTGCCCGCACCCCTTGGGCGGTCTGCCGGGCCTGGTCCATCAGCACGGCAGGGGCCAGCAGGCGCAAGCGCTCGAGGTCATCGAACCCTAGGGCCAGCACATCCATACGCCACCCTTGCGCCGGACTGAACGCGGCCCGCTCGAGGGTGATGTTCCCGGTTTCCACCAGCGGCTGCGCGACGGCCGCCAGGCCTTCCATGCGGGTGGTCGCACGAGGGCCGGCCTGCAACGCCCTGACGCGCACCGCCAGGTCACCGGTGACGGGCTGCCCGGGCGCCCACCGCTGGAATGCCTGAACGTTTTCGGCATGCTGTTGAGCCACGCGTTGCAACAGCCCCTCGACACGCCAATGATCGGCCACGCACAGCATGGCGAAGCCTAGCAGCACTGCGCCCGACAACGCCGACCAGGGTAACGCCAGGCGCTGACGGCGGAATGGCCCCTGGCGCAGGTCCAGCGCCTTGGCTCGCCCTTGCAGCAAGGTCTGGAAGGCATTGTCGACCCTGTGGTTGACCAGCGGTTGCCCGCCATCGGCAGCGGCGGCCTGCCAGGCCATCGGCGGCAATTGCCGCGCCACGATTTCGGCTGCCTGGGGCGTGGCGACCAGCCACGGCCCACCTCCGCCGCCCACCAGCCAGCGCCCATCAAGCCACAGTGCACTGGGCTGCTTGCCACCCAGCAGGTCGGCATCGACATGGATCGCGACCGGGTCGATACCCAGCGTTTGCAACAGGGTCAAAACATTGCGCAGCACCTGACGCTCTATCACCAGCGCACGGCGGTGCCCTTGCATATCTGCTGCGGCAAAAACCAGGTGCACCGATTCCAGCGCCGCTGCCAACTGCTCTTCGGCGGCGTAGGCCAATGCTTCAGGCTTCGGCCGCTTGCCTGGCACGGGGCCGATTTCGCAACTGCCGAGCATTTCCATCGGCAAGACAAGGATCACAGGGCCGGCCAGGGTCGCCCCGAGCGCGTCCAGACGCGTCTTGCGCACGCTGCCATCGCCTGCTCGCAGCCACACCGGCCACTGCGCATCGGCCGCCGCAACGCCCGCGGGCAATAGGTACAGCCAGGTTTCACTCATCTGCTCTTCGCTCCCGCATTGCAGTAAATACACGCCGCACCACACGAACCTGGTGCGTGTTCAAATCGATCTCCAGGTCGCTGTACAGGTACATGCGCCTACCCGCCTGCTGTGCCTGCACCTCAAGGCGAAACCAGCGGCTGGTCACGGCAAGCCCGCGCCGGTTCACGCCCACGCCGTCCAATTGCGCAGAGGCCAGAAAACGCTCCACTGTCGGGTAGCCCGCCTCGGGGCGTTGCCGTACCAGGTCGGCAGCCACCGCTGGCGACAACTCGGCCAGTGCTGCCAACAGACGTGCCGGGGCCGTATTGATGTTGAGCCGCGCCTCCTTGGGCAACACCACTACCCAAGGCTGCAAACGCGCCATCACCTCGGCAGTGACGCCCGGCAGGGCCCGCAACTGGGTAGGGTCCAGCAGCGGCTGGCCCGCCAGCGCCTCCAAGGCCGGCGGCGCCACCTGCAGTGCATGGCACAGGCGCTGCCAACGCTCGAGCAGCAAGGGGTCGGGGGTTTTACCTGCGGTCAGGGCGCCGAGGTTGAAGCGCCCTGCGAGGTCCTCCAGCTGTAGTTGCACCCGGCCTTCGCCCAAGGTCAACACACGGGGTTGGCCCCAGCCCTGCCGCCCGTGGGTCACCTGCAGGATCTCCCCTACCTCACCCCGCAGCCTCGCAAGCGCCTGTTGTTCGCCGGCTTGCGCCAGGCGCAACAGGCGCGTGGCATCGAGCTGCTGGGCAACACCGCCAAGCAGCAGGCGATGGCTGTGCAACATGCCGGCTACCAATAACGTCAGCAGCGCCATCACCAGCAGCACGGTAATCAGCGCCAGCCCCTTCTGCCGTTGACGCTTCACTGGCTGGCCCCGCCAAGCGGCAGTACCCGCCGAATCTGCGCCAAGCGCCGGGTGGACAGGGTCACCTCCAGCGCCTGCGGTGGCAGGGCCCGCCGCTGGGCCATTGGCCAATGCGCCTGCCAGCCGCTACCGGGTACATGCAGGCGCCACTGCAGTTCGCCCACACCTTCGAGCAAACGCTGCGGGCGCGGCTGGCCCTGCCCCTGGGTGCGCCGCTGGCGCCACAGCACGCCGTCGGCGAGCCAGTATTCGACCACCCTCAGTTCGCTGCGCTTGAGCGCCTGGTGGTCGGGTTCGCGGGTCAGCCAATGGGCCCGGTCGCCGTTCAGCAGGATGCCGTAACCGCCCTTGCCCAGGCTCGCCGGCAGATACCCTTGCAAGGCATCGCGCTGGATCAGGCTCATGGCCCTGCCCAGCGCATGCAACTGCTCGGCCTGGGCCTGGCGCGCACGCTCGGCCCGCATGACCACATCCAGCACACGCGCACTGCCCACCGCCAACAAGGCGAAGAGGGCCATGGCCAGCAGCAGTTCGATCAAGGTGAAACCGCGCTGGCGGGGCCTAGCGTGACGCATCGCTGCCCCCCTGCCACCCGGTGGCCTGGTGCAACACCTGGCGATCGGCCGCAAGGCCCACGCGCACCTGAACCTCCAGCAGGCCAGCCGCGCCCAGCCGTTGCCGGCTTTCCTGCAGCGTCCAGCGACGCTGGCCGAACATCACCTCCACACTGCGCTGGCCGGGCGCCAGGGCCGGTTGCAGGCGCATTTCCAGCAGGTGGTTGTCGGCGACCCAGCTGGCAAAAAGACGGTCCTGCAACCCCTGCGACTGCACCAGTATGCGCTGGCTGGCCGTGCTCACCGCCACGGCCAGCACCGCGAAGATCGCCAGCGCCACCAATACCTCGAGCAGGGTGAAGCCGCGTTCAGGGCTGGAACTGCGGGGCATTGAGACCATCGCTCGACAGGGAGACCAGGCGCACGGTGTCGGCCTCGAAATACAGGGAAAACGGCGTGTGCTCGTCATTGCCGTACATCACCAGTTGCGGCGCCTTGCCAGGCACGGCGGGTGGCACTGGCAGCCCATCGATCTGCAGGCGCAGGTCCAGGCCAATATCGCGCTGCTGGCCCGCGGGCTCCCAGCTGTCACCGCGGGCCTTCAGCAGTTGATAGCCTTGCGGGTCGATTCGGATACCCAGCGCCACGCCCTCCAGCACAGCCTGTTGCCGTGCGTGTTGCACCAGTTGCAAAAACAGGTTGGCCTCCTGGCTGGCCAGGCGCTGCGGGTCGCGCCCGATACCGAACCCCGCCATCCCCATGACGATGCTCAGCAGCAGCAGGACCAGCAGCAGTTCCAGCAGTGTGAAGCCTTGCGCGCGTGGCCGTTTCATTCAGACCAGTTACCGATATCGGCATCCATCTGTTCGCCGCCCGGCTGCCCGTCGGCACCCAGCGAGTAAAGGTCATACCCCTGGTTCGATCGGCTGCCCGGGTTCACGTACTGGTAAGGCGAGCCCCAAGGGTCGGTAGGCGTACGCTTCAGATAGCCCTGGGCACTCCAGTTGCGCGGCAATGGCGCCACGCTGGGGCGTGTTACCAAGGCGTCCAGGCCTTGCGCGGACGTTGGATAACGGCCGTTGTCCAACCGATAGATTTCCAGCGCGGTGGCGATCGACTGCAGGTCGGTGCGGGCCGCGGTCAGCTTGGCATGGTCGGGACGGCTCATCACGTTGGGCAGCACCAGTGCGCCAAGCACGCCCAGGATGATGACCACCACCATGATTTCGATGAGTGTGAAGCCACGTTGCGCGTGGCGTGTAGAACGAAGGGACATGTCAGTTGACCAGTTGGTTGAGGTTGAGGATCGGCAGCAGGATGGCCAGCACGATGAACAGCACGATGCCCCCCATCACCAGCAGCATCAGGGGTTCGCAGAGGCTCACCAGCAGCGCGATACGCCCTGCCAGTTGCCTGGCCTGGAGGTCTGCAGCACGTTCAAGCATGGTGTCCAGTTCACCGGCGCGTTCACCGCTGGCGATCATGTGCAGCATCAGCGGTGGCAGGGTGTCGCTGCGTGTCAGGCAACTGGCCAAGGCGCTGCCCTCGGCCAGCTCGCGGGCGGCCTGCAGCAGACGCTCGCGCAGGGTGAGGTTGCCGATCACCGCCGCAGCGATGTTCATCGCTTCTACCAAGGCCACGCCGCTGCGCCCCAGGATCGCCAGGGTGCTGATGAACCGCGCCGCCTCGCTGGCCCGCGCGAATTCGCCATAACCTGGCAGGCGCAGTGCCAAGGCATGCCACCGGCTACGCCATGGCGGTTGTTGCAGGGCCCACGCGCCCAGAGCAATGCCGGCCAGCAGCAGCGTGAGCGCTGCCAGGCCGTACTGGTTGGCGGCATCGCTCAGGGCAATCAGCACTTGCGTGGCCAACGGCAGGCGCGCCTGGTCGCGGGAGAATGCCTGCACCACATCAGGCACGACATAGCCCAGCAGAAACCCCACCACCAGCAACGAGACGGCCAGCAGAATCACCGGGTAGACCATGGCCAGCTGCACTTTCTGCCGCAAGGCTTGCTCGTCCTCGCCATGCGCGGCCAAACGTTCGAGCACGTCCCCCAAGCGCCCGGAGCGCTCCGCTGCGGCCACGGTGGCCCGGTAGATGACCGGGAACGCCCGCGGGTAATGGGCCAACGCCTGGGCCAGGGCATGGCCTTCGGCAACCCGCTCTGCCACGCCGCGCAACACCTGCCGCTCCTGGCGCCGGGTGCCTTGCTCGGCAACCGCCTGCAAGGCTTCGGTCAACGGCAGCCCGGCCTGCAGCAGAGTCGCCAGCTGGCGGGTCAGCAGCGAGCGCCGGGCCAGGCTCAAACCGCTGCGGTTCAGCACGCCCGCCAGCAGTGACCGCGGTACGGGGCGCAGTTTCAGCACCTGCCAGCCTTGCTCGCGCAAGGTTTGCCGAGCCTGACGCGCCCCCGGCGCTTCCAGCGTACCGCGCTGGCGGGCGCCCTTGGCATCCTGGGCCTGATAGCGAAACAGCGGCATGTCAGTCCTGCCCGGTCACGCGCAGCAGTTCTGCCACGCTGGTCTGCCCTTGGCAGACACGCTGAACACCGTGCTGGAACAGGCTCGGCGTGTCCTGGCGAATCAGTTCATGCATGGCGGCCTGGGATGCCTGGGTGTGGATCGCCTGAGCCAGTGCGGGCTTGACCACCACCATCTCGTGCAAGGCCAGGCGCCCACTGTAGCCCGCCTGGCATTCACTGCAGCCCTGCGCCTGGTAAAGCTGCGCGGGCAGCCCGGCAGGGTTGCCCAAGGCGCTGGCCATGGCCTGGTCCACCTCGCAGGCCACCTTGCAGTGCGGGCAGAGCCGGCGTACCAGGCGCTGGGCCATCACCCCGGCCAGCGACGAAGCCAGCAGGCAGGTATCGATGCCCATGTCGGCAAGCCGCGTGATTGCCCCCAGCGCGCTGTTGGTGTGCAGGGTGGAAAGCACCAGGTGGCCCGTCAGCGACGCCTGCACCGCGATGTTGGCGGTTTCCTTGTCGCGGATTTCGCCCACCATGACCACGTCCGGGTCCTGACGCAGAATGGCGCGCAGGCCACGGGCGAAGGTCATGTCGACCTTGGGGTTGACCTGGGTTTGCCCGATGCCCGCCAGGTGGTACTCGATCGGGTCCTCCACGGTGAGGATATTGCGCGACTCCTGGTTCAGGTACGCAAGCGCGGTGTACAAGGTGGTGGTCTTGCCCGAGCCGGTTGGGCCGGTGACCAGGAAAATGCCGTGTGGCTTTTCCAGCATGCTCATGAAGCCAGCACGCACAGCCGCCGGCATCTGCATGTGGTCGATGTCCAGGCGCACGGCTTGCTTGTCCAGCAACCGCAGCACCACCCGCTCGCCATGGGTGGCAGGCAAAGTCGATACGCGCACGTCGACTTCATGGCCAGCCAGGCGCAGGCTGATGCGACCGTCCTGGGGCACGCGCTTCTCGGCGATGTCCAGGCGCGCCATGACCTTGATGCGCGAAACCAGCAGGGCAGACAGTTCCCGCGGGGGTGACAGCACTTCGCGCATGACGCCGTCGATGCGCATGCGCACGCGCAGCTGATGCTCGAAGGTTTCCAGGTGGATATCCGAGGCCCGCGAGCGCACCGCTTCGCTGAACAGGGCATTGAGCAGGCGGATGATCGGCGCATCGTCTTGCTGCTCGAGCAGGTCGCTGGTTTGCGGCAAGGCCTCGGCCAGCCGTGGCAGGTCGATTTCCTGGTCCAGGCTCTGAACGATCGATTGCGCGGCATCCTCACCCAGGCCGTAGCAACTGGCCAGGCGCTCGGCGAAGTCGGCTTCGCTCACCTGGCGCAGCGGCCAGGTATTGCCCAGCAAGCGGCAGGCTTCGGCCAGGGCGGCCAGAGAGGCGCCTTCTCGCATCATCAGCACCGGCTCGGGCGCCTGGCGGTCGAGCAGGATCCCGTGACGCCGGGCGAAGACGAATGGCAGCTCAGGGCTCATGGCTGTGGCACTTGCGCGCTTGGCAAGCGACGCGGCTCGAACAGCCGCTGGGCATCAGCCGGCAAAGGCGAATCATCGGCGGCGCGCACCCCGTCGTAGGCCCTGCGCCCTACCTCGACCCGCTCCGCCTGGCTACGCAGAATGGTCGGGCGCAGGAAGACCATCAGGTTGGTTTTCTCCTGAATGTCGCTGCGCCAGCGGAACAGACCGCCAAGCCACGGAATGCGGCTGAGCAACGGTACCCCACGCTCGACCTTGCGCATGCTGTCCTTGATCAGGCCGCCAATCACGATGATCTCGCCGTCGGAGGCCAGGATGGTGCTCTTGAGCGTACGCTTGTTGGTGATCAGGTCGTTCTCGGCCGTGCTCGGCGCGATCTCGGAGCTTTCCTGCTCGACCTCCAAGCGCAGGCTTTGCCCCTCATTGATGTGCGGGCGCACCTTCAGGCTGATACCGATATCCTTGCGTTCGACCGTGGTGAACGGGTTCTCCGAACCACTGCCGGGGGTAACGTAGGAGCCGGTCTTGAAGGCGACGTTCTGCCCCACCAGGATATTCGCCTCCTGGTTGTCCAGGGTCAACAGGCTTGGCGTGGACAACAGGTTGCTGCGGCTGCTGCTGGCCAAGGCCGATATCAGCGCGGCAAAACGGTCCGTGCCAATGGCCAGGGCAGCACCACCCGGCAGCTTGGCCTCCTTGCCCAGCAGGTCAGCCAGCCCGGTGCCACTTTCGCTGAACGTGACCCCGCCGTTGAGCCCGCCGGTGCCCACGCCCCACTGCACACCCAAGGCTTCATCGATGCTGCCGCTGACTTCGACGATTGCCGCATGGATGAGTACCTGCGCCCGTGGCTGGTCCAATTGCTGGATGATCTGCTCGACGCTGCCCAGTGTCTGCGGCTCGCCCAGCAGCACCAGCGCGTTCTGGTCGGCATCGGCCTTGACCACGGCGTCGCCAGTGAGGTTGGCGCCCAAGTCACGGGTGCCGGGCGCGCCATCCAGGCGCTTGCCCACCTCACCCAGCACGTCGGCAAGCTGCTCGGCGTTACTGTGCTGCAAGCGCACCACACGCCAGTTCTGCGCGGTGGCGGGTGCCGCCACATCCAGCGAACGGGTCAGTTGTGCCAGGCGCTGCCTGGACTTGACCGGGCCGAGGATCAGCAGGCGGTTACCGTTGGCGTCGGCCACCACCTGCACACCGCTGTCCGGCCCCCCGGCGGCCGCCTCGACCACGGCGAACACGGCCTCGGTCTGGGCGTTATGCAGGGTCACCAGCTCATAGTCGTGCCGCTGGCCGCTGTCCAGCTGCAAGACCAGGCTCTCCAGGCGTTCAAGGTTGGCTGCAGAGTCGGTCACCACCAAGGCGTTGGCCGAGCTGGAGGGGCCAATGTAGCCGCTGCTGGACACCAACGGCCGCAACAGGCCGGCCAGGTCGGCAGCGACGCTGCCCGACAAGGTAAAGACGCGCGTGGTGAACGCGGCCGGTATGGCCTCCACCTGTTGGTTGGCCCAGGCCTTGGCTTCGCTGGCCGGCAGCACCAGCAAACGGTCGCCATCATTCACCGCGGCAAAGCCCTGGGCATTGAGCACCGAGTAGAACAGCCGGCGTATGCCTTCGCGGTCCAGGGCTTCGTTAGAAAGCACGGTGATGCGCCCCTGCACGCGGGGGTCGAGGATGATGGTCTGGTCGAGGATTTCCCCCACCTCACGCACCACCTCGCGTACGTCGGCATCGCTCATCGCCAGTTGCCAGGTGGGCATTTCAGCCAGCGCCAGGGAACAGCACAGGGTCAAACAGGCGCCGAACGAGGCGCCTTGCAAATATCGCGTGAAAGTCATTGCACCTCCCGCAATAGGCGGGATGAAGGATCAGAAACCGGGCGCGGGCGAGGGGCCGCCCCCATGGGCAGAAAAACGCTGGGGCCAGGGGTAGCCAACGCCACGACTTCCTCGCGGCCGTCGACCCACAGCACGATGGAGCGCACATCGATACGGCGCAGCACACCGTGGCCCGCAATCCGCTCACCCACCCGGTAGACAGCCTCGCCCCCAGCGCTTTTCACCAACGCCCGCGCCCCGCCCTGGCTGGATACGAAGCAGGCCTTGAGCGTGATGTCCGCCCGGCTAGACCGCTGGCGCTCAGGCTGAAAGCCGAATGCCAAGGCCAGGGCGGTCGTCGAGAACGGTTGCTCCGGGGCGGCTGCCGTGACCAGCGCCGGAGCCGGCAGCAGCGGGGGCGCAGTTAACGGATACAGCCGTTCCCGCGCTATCAGCCCGGCAAGCGTTACCAGCACCAGCGCCAGCCAGATCACATGCGATGAGCGCCTCATCCGAATCAGGGCAGCATGCGCCGCAGTACACGGCGCCCGGCCAGCTCATGCAGCACCACGGCGCCAATGTGCACCGACACGCCCAGGGCCAGCAGCAGGCACGCGCAGATGTGGACCTTGAACCACAGGCCGTGCCAGAACGGTTCGCTCAACAGCGGCGCGAGGGTGAACCAGCCGAACACGTCGATGGGCCGGTCCATCATCAATACGCCGGACAGCAGCACGATCGCGGTGGTCCAGTACAAACCCTCATGGACAAGATGGGCGATCCGCTCGCCCCTGGCTGCACCCTCCAGGCTGCCGGGTTTGAACAGGGTCCGCCGCAGCAGCCAACGCACCAGGAATATCGGGATGAACAGGGTGGTCATGGCCACGTTGACGAACGCAACCAAGTGAAACGTGGTCGGGGTGACATTCAGGTGCGCCACGTAGAAGCCGCTGAGCAGTACCCAAATGATGACCAAGGCAGAGACCCAGTGCAGGAGGATCTGCTGCCAGGCATATTTTCGTGCTTGCATAAACAGTACTCGAAGGGCCTGGCCCCCCGTCGAGGGGCCAGGTGTGCTGCATTACTTCTCGGTCCAGGCCATGTTCCAGTGAGAGCCGGTACCTGGCTCGAACTGGGCGGCATTGGCGGAGTACTGCACGCAGTAACCCGAGTTCGGGAAGGGCTGGCACTCGTAGACCTTGCCATTCTTGGGCTGCAGTACCTTGGTGCCGGCCTGGTAGCTCGACAGCGACTCCGGGAAGACAAAGTCGTACGACCCGTCACCCGACGCCTTGAGCTGGACCGTGCGCTCATCCTGCAGCAGCTCGCGCTCGCGCTTGTCCACGCCGACGACCTTGAGGGTGTGCTCACCCGGCACGCTGGCGACGTTCAAGGCGAACGGCGCGCTGCCGTTGACCAGTTGCCGTGCGTAGGCGACCTGCTTGTTGCTGGCGTCGAACAGCCGCGCCGATACGGTCAAGGCCTTGTTGGTCATGACGGTAAAGTCCACGCTACCCTGGCCATCAGCGATGGTGTACTCAGGTTTGACATCATGCAGGTGCAGGGTGGCGGGCTCACCGGCAGCGGCCTTGAAGTCGAGGATGTAGTTGGTCAGGCCACTTTCGGCTTTGGCGAAGATGCTGTTGGAGCCCTGGACGGGCTCGATGTTGCCGTCGGCATCCATTTGCCCGGCACGGACCAGCGTCTGGGTTTCGTTGATCTGCCTGGCGAGCTTGTAAGCCCAGTTGGCAGCGATACCTTCTTCGGCGTTGTCGATGGTGACGCTCACATGGTGCGACGGACGCTCGCCATTGGCATCGAATGCGCGGGCCGTCACCTGGTCGCCCACTTCAAGGTCTCGGCTGGCGCTGATCTCGGCCAGGCGCGGCCATTCGGGCGCAGGCCCGCCGTCAAGTTGAATATCGACGTCAGCCACGCTATGGAAGGCCTTGTCGGTATCCCCCACTTTCCAGACACCCAGGATCACGTGCTGGCCTGCACGATCGGCTGGCAAGGTGCAGCTATGCTTGGGGTTAGTGCCAGTGCCGCTGGCAGGCACCTGGTTGTTGCCATCGACTACACAGAACGGCGTGTCGTCGAACGAGGCGCGGCTCAGTGCGGTATTGGGGTTCCAGTCGGCTTTGGTTATGAAGTATTCCCACGTGGTTACCGGGTGCGGCGCCTGGTAATGCCAGTCGAACTGAATGTTCCGGTCAACGATGGGGGTCAGATGCCAGCGGTTGGCCGACTGCTCGTCGAGGGCACCGAAATCGCCACGGACACCACCGCTGGCAATTTTCCCGTCAACAGGGCCGGCCGCCGGGAAACGCCCAATGGCCTCACCGACCGACCACGGTTCGTACTGAGCGCCGCCACAGTTGCTGTTCAGGTTCTTGTGGTTGGCATGGCACAGCGCTGCACGTGAAGGCGGGTCAGCCAGATGGCCGTGTGCCTGGGCAACCTGAACCTGCAAACCTGCACCTGCGATAGCCATCCACACACCGGTGGCAACAACGCTTCTGCGCAGGGTTTTTCTTGTATTCATCACGAACTCCGAAGGTTGAATGCAAAAGGGCACATTCACTTGCGGCGAATGTGCCCTCTGCTCAAGGGAGGTCGGACATTAGAAGAAACATCTGTGCCTATATGTAGGAATACGGCTGAACGTTCGACACATTTTCGGAAATGCACGGCAGCGGCAGCCACAGGCTCCCCAAACCCTGGTTCGGGGAGCCTGGAAACTCAAACGTGGTATTGCGCCGACAGCTCGTGCACCGCGTTGATGAACACGCCTGCGTGCGCCGGGTCGACTTCCGGGGTGATGCCATGGCCCAGGTTGAACACGTGGCCGTTGCCGTGGCCGTAGCTGGCCAGGATGCGCGCCACTTCCTGGCGGATGGCCTCTGGCTTGGCGTACAGCACGGTCGGGTCCATGTTGCCCTGCAAGGCCACCTTGTCGCCCACACGGCGACGGGCGTCGCCAATGTCACAGGTCCAGTCCAGGCCCAGGGCATCGGCACCGGCCTCGGCGATGCTTTCAAGCCACAGCCCACCGTTCTTGGTGAACAGGATGACCGGCACCTTGCGCCCTTCATGCTCGCGGATCAGGCCGCTGACGATCTTGCGCATGTAGGCGAGGGAGAACTCCTGGTAGGCCGCCGCTGACAGGTTGCCGCCCCAGGTGTCGAAGATCTGCACGGCCTGGGCACCGGCAAGGATCTGCCCGTTGAGGTAGCTGGTCACCGACTGGGCCAACTTGTCCAGCAGCAGGTGCAGCGCTTGCGGGTTGTCATAGGCCATGGCCTTGGTCTTGCGGAAGTCCTTCGACGACCCGCCTTCGACCATGTAGGTGGCCAGGGTCCAGGGGCTACCGGAAAAACCGATGAGCGGAACGCGGCCGTTGAGTTCGCGGCGGATGGTGCTGACCGCATCCATCACGTAGCCCAGGTCTTTTTGCGGGTCGGGAACCGGCAGGGCTTCGATATCGGCCGGGGTACTGACGACCTTCCTGAAACGCGGGCCTTCGCCGGTTTCGAAGTACAGGCCCAGGCCCATGGCATCGGGGATGGTAAGGATGTCGGAGAACAGGATCGCAGCGTCCAGCGGATAGCGGTCCAGCGGCTGCAAGGTAACCTCGCAGGCGAACTGCGGGTTCATGCACAGGCTCATGAAATCGCCTGCCTTGGCACGGCTGGCGCGGTACTCCGGCAGGTAGCGCCCGGCCTGGCGCATCATCCACACCGGGGTGACGTCTACGGGTTGCTTGAGCAGTGCACGCAGGAAACGATCGTTCTTCAGGGCAGTCATGTCGGCATCCGGAAAAATAGTGCGGGCATTTTCTCAGACGCCAGCGCAAAAGGCACGGCCATGGCCATGCGTTTTGTCTATTGGATGCCACAGATCAAGCGTTTTTGTATACAAAAGCTTCGCGGGCACGCCCGCTCCCACAGGTTCTGCGCCGAACCCCGTGGGAGCGGGCGTGCCCGCGAACAGGTCGAGAATCAGACTTCCAGGTAGTCCAGGATACCCTCAGCAGCAGTGCGCCCTTCGAAGATCGCCGTCACCACCAGGTCCGAACCGCGCACCATGTCGCCACCGGCAAACACTTTCGGGTTGCTGGTCTGGTGCTTGAACTTGCCCTTCTCCGGCGCCACCACACGGCCCTGGCTGTCCAGCTGGATGTCATGCTGCTCGAACCACGGCGCCGGGCTTGGGCGGAAGCCAAAGGCGATCACCACGGCATCGGCCGGCAGGATTTCCTCGGAACCCGGAATCGGCTCGGGGCTGCGACGGCCGCGGGCATCCGGCTCGCCCAGGCGGGTTTCGACCACCTTCACACCCTCGACCTTGTCCTCGCCGACAATGGCGATGGGTTGGCGGTTGTAGAGGAACTTCACGCCTTCTTCCTTGGCGTTCTTCACCTCTTTGCGCGAACCCGGCATGTTGGCTTCGTCACGGCGATAGGCGCAGGTCACTGCCTTGGCACCCTGGCGGATCGAGGTACGGTTGCAGTCCATGGCAGTGTCGCCACCGCCCAGCACCACAACCTTCTTGCCCTGCATGTCGATGAAGTCTTCAGGCGACTTCTCGAAGCCCAGGTTGCGGTTGACGTTGGCAATCAGGAAGTCCAGCGCGTCATGCACGCCCGGCAGGTCCTCACCCGGGAAGCCACCCTTCATGTAGGTGTAGGTACCCATGCCCATGAACACTGCGTCGTACTCGGCGAGCAGTTGTTCCATGGTCACGTCCTTGCCCACCTCGGTATTGAGGCGGAACTCGATACCCATGCCGGTGAACACTTCGCGGCGGTTGCTGAGCACGCTCTTTTCCAGCTTGAACTCGGGAATACCGAAGGTCAGCAGGCCACCGATTTCCGGGTTCTTGTCGAATACCACCGGGGTAACCCCGGCGCGCACCAGCACGTCGGCGCAGCCCAGGCCCGCTGGGCCGGCGCCAATGATGGCGACGCGCTTGCCGGTGGGCTTGACCTTGGACATGTCCGGGCGCCAGCCCATGGCAAAGGCGGTATCGGTGATGTACTTCTCCACCGAGCCGATGGTCACCGCGCCAAAGCCGTCGTTCAAGGTGCAGGCACCCTCGCACAGGCGGTCTTGCGGGCACACCCGGCCGCACACTTCGGGCAGGGTGTTGGTCTGGTGCGACAGCTCCGCCGCCGCCAGGATGTTGCCTTCGGAAACCAGCTTCAACCAGTTGGGGATGAAGTTGTGCACCGGGCACTTCCACTCGCAGTACGGGTTACCGCAGCCCAGGCAACGGTGCGCCTGCTCCACGGACTGCTGCGGCTTGAACGGCTCGTAGATTTCCACGAACTCTTTCTTGCGCTGGCGCAGCAGCTTTTTCTTCGGGTCCTTGCGGCCCACTTCGATGAACTGGAAGTCGTTGTTCAGACGTTCAGCCATTTTTCAAAACCTCTTTACAGCAGCTGCAAGCTACACGCTGCAAACTGCAAGACGATCACTTAAGCCGGGCAAACCTCGTGCTGCTTCTGCGTGCAGCTTGAGGCTTGCCACTTGCAGCTGTTGTTACTGCGGGTTGGCGCGAGTGCTGGACAGCAGTTGCTTCAGGTTGGCTGCCTTGGGCTTGACCAGCCAGAAGCGCCGCACGTAGTCGTCCAGGTTCTCCGAGAGCTCACGCCCCCACTCGCTGCCGGTCTCCTCCACATACTCGGCAAGGACCCGCGCCAGATGGCTGCGGTAAGCTTCCATGGCTTCCCCACTGATACGCTGGATTTCCACCAGCTCGTGGTTGAGCTTGTCGACGAAGCTGTTGTCCATGTCGAGCACGTAGGCGAAGCCGCCAGTCATGCCAGAACCGAAGTTGTAACCGGTGTTGCCCAGCACGCAGACAAAGCCGCCGGTCATGTATTCACAGCAGTGATCGCCGGTACCCTCGACAACAGCGTGGGCGCCGGAGTTACGGACAGCGAAGCGCTCGCCGGCAGTACCGGCGGCAAACAGTTTGCCGCCAGTGGCACCGTACAGGCAGGTGTTGCCGAGGATGGCGCTGTCCTGGGTGGCGAACGGGCTGCCAGCAGGCGGCACGATGGTGAGTTTGCCACCGGTCATGCCCTTGCCGACGTAGTCGTTGGCGTCGCCCTCCAGGTGCAGGTTCAGGCCACCGGCGTTCCACACACCGAAGCTCTGGCCCGCGGTCCCTTTGAAGCGGAACGTGATCGGCGCCGCGGCCATGCCCTGGTTGCCGTGCAGGCGGGCGATCTCGCCCGATACACGCGCGCCGATGGAACGGTCGCAGTTGCAGATGTCGAGGCTGAACTCGCCACCGGCCTGGTCACGAATGGCCGGCATGGCCATTTCCACCATCTTCTCGGCCAGGTGGCCTTCGTCGAACGGCGGGTTCCTGTCGACTTCGCAGAACTGTGGCTTGTCTGCCGGAATGTGCGAGCTGCCCAGCAGCGGCGACAGGTCCAGGTACCGCTGACGCTCGGTGTCGCCTGGCAGCACGTCGAGCAGGTCGGTACGGCCGATCAGTTCGCCGAGGCTGCGCACGCCCAGCTTGGCCAGCCACTCACGGGTTTCTTCGGCGACGAAGGTGAAGAAATTGATCACCATGTCGACGGTGCCGATGTAGTGGTCCTTGCGCAGCTTGTCATTCTGCGTGGCTACGCCGGTCGCGCAGTTGTTCAGGTGGCAGATGCGCAGGTACTTGCAGCCCAAGGCGATCATGGGCGCGGTGCCAAAGCCGAAGCTTTCGGCGCCGAGGATGGCAGCCTTGATCACGTCCAGGCCGGTTTTCAGGCCACCGTCGGTCTGTACCCGCACCTTGCCGCGCAGGTCGTTGCCGCGCAGGGTCTGGTGGGTTTCGGCCAGACCCAGTTCCCACGGGGCGCCGGCGTACTTGATCGAGGTCAGCGGCGACGCACCGGTACCACCGTCATAGCCGGAAATGGTGATCAGGTCGGCATAAGCCTTGGCCACACCGGCGGCAATGGTGCCCACGCCAGCCTCTGCCACCAGCTTGACCGACACCAGGGCCTGCGGGTTGACCTGCTTGAGGTCGTAGATCAGCTGGGCCAGGTCTTCGATCGAGTAAATGTCGTGGTGCGGTGGCGGCGAGATCAGGGTCACGCCCGGTACCGCATAGCGCAGCTTGGCGATCAGGCCATTGACCTTGCCACCTGGCAGCTGGCCGCCCTCGCCGGGCTTGGCGCCCTGGGCCACCTTGATCTGCAGCACTTCGGCGTTCACCAGGTATTCCGGGGTCACACCAAAGCGGCCGGTGGCCACCTGCTTGATCTTCGAGCTGCGGATGGTGCCGTAGCGCGACGGGTCTTCGCCACCCTCACCGGAGTTGGAGCGCGCGCCGAGGCGGTTCATCGCCTCGGCCAAGGCTTCGTGCGCTTCCGGCGACAGGGCGCCAAGGGAAATACCGGCGGAGTCGAAGCGCTTGAGGATGGCCTCCAGCGGCTCGACCTGTTCCAGCGCCAAAGGCTGGTCGGCCACCTTGACCTTCAGCAGGTCGCGGATCATCGACACCGGGCGCTGGTCGACCAGCGTGGTGTACTCCTTGAACTTGGCGTAGTCACCCTGCTGCACTGCAGCCTGCAGCGTGTTGACCACGTCCGGGTTGTAGGCGTGGTACTCGCCACCGTGCACGAACTTCAGCAGGCCGCCTTGCTGGATCGGCTTGCGCGCGCTCCAGGCTTCGGCTGCCAGCAGCTTCTGGTCGCTTTCCAGGTCTTCGAAGCGTGCACCCTTGATGCGGCTGGACACCCCCTTGAAGCTCAGGCCGACCACTTCTTCGGACAGGCCGATGGCTTCGAACAGCTGCGCACCCCGGTACGAGGCGATGGTGGAGATACCCATCTTCGACAGGATCTTCAGCAGGCCCTTGGAAATGCCTTTGCGGTAGTACTTGAACACCTCGTCCAGGTCGCCCAGCACTTCACCGGTACGAATCAGGTCGGCGAGCACTTCGTAGGACAGGTACGGGTAGACGGCCGAGGCGCCGAAGCCCAGCAGCACGGCGAAGTGATGCGGGTCGCGGGCTGTGGCGGTTTCCACCAGGATGTTGCTGTCGCAACGCAGGCCCTGCTCGGTCAGGCGGTGGTGTACGGCACCCACGGCCAGCGAAGCGTGCACAGGCAGCTTGCCTGGGGCAATGTAGCGGTCGCTCAGCACCAGCTGGGTCTTGCCCGCGCGCACGGCTTCTTCAGCCTGGTCGGCAATGTTGCGGATCGCCGCTTCCAGGCCGACGCTCTGCTCATAGTTGAGGTCGATCAGCTGACGCTCGAAGCCTTCACGCTCCAGGTTCATCAGCGAACGCCACTTGGCCGGCGAAATGACTGGCGAGCTGAGGATCACCCGCGAGGCGTGCTCCGGGGACTCCTGGAAGATGTTGCGCTCAGCGCCGAGGCAGATTTCCAGCGACATCACGATCGCTTCGCGCAGCGGGTCGATCGGTGGGTTGGTCACCTGGGCGAACTGTTGGCGGAAGAAGTCGTATGGCGAACGCACACGTTGCGACAGCACAGCCATCGGCGTGTCGTCACCCATCGAGCCAACGGCCTCCTGGCCCTGCTCACCCAACGGGCGCAGCACCTGGTCACGCTCTTCGAAGGTGACCTGGAACATTTTCATGTATTGCTTGAGCTGGTCAGCGTCGTAGCTGGCCACGCCCTGGTCGTCGGTCAGCGTCGCCTGGATACGCGTGGCGTGCTGACGCAGCCAACGCTTGTACGGGTGGCGCGACTTCAGGCGGTCGTCGATGGCATCGGTATCGAGGATCTGCCCGGTTTCGGTGTCCACGGCAAGGATCTGGCCCGGGCCCACGCGGCCCTTGGCCAATACTTCCTCAGGCTGGTAGCCCCACACGCCGATTTCAGAGGCGATGGTGATGTAGCCATTGGTGGTGGTCACCCAGCGCGCCGGGCGCAGGCCGTTACGGTCGAGCAGGCACACCGCGTGGCGGCCTTCGGTCATGACGATACCGGCCGGACCGTCCCACGGCTCCATGTGCATGGAGTTGTATTCGTAGAACGCGCGCAGGTCGGCGTCCATGGTCTCGACGTTCTGCCAGGCTGGTGGTACCAGCATGCGCACGCCGCGGAACAGGTCGATACCGCCGGTGACCATCAGCTCCAGCATGTTGTCCATGCTCGAAGAGTCCGAACCGACGCGGTTGACCAGCGGGCCAAGCTCTGCGAGGTCGGGGATCAGGTCGTTGGCGAACTTGGTGCGACGGGCCATGGCCCAGTTGCGGTTACCGGTAATGGTGTTGATCTCGCCGTTGTGGGCGAGGAAGCGGAACGGCTGCGCCAGCGGCCACTTCGGCAGGGTGTTGGTCGAGAAGCGCTGGTGGAACACGCAGATCGCCGTTTGCAGGCGCTCGTCACCCAGGTCCGGGTAAAACGCCGCGAGATCGCGCGGCATCATCAGGCCTTTGTAGATGATGGTCTTGTGCGAGAAGCTGCAGATGTAGTGGTCGGCGTCATCGGCGTTGGCAACCGACGAACGGCGCCGGGCGCTGAACAGCTTGATGGCGAATTCCTGGTCGCTCAGGCCCTCACCGCCGATGAACACCTGCTCGATCTGCGGCAGGCGCTCCATGGCCAGGCGGCCGAGAACGCTGGTGTCGATCGGCACCTTGCGCCAGCCAACCAGCTTCAGCCCGGCAGCGATGATCTCGCGATCCATGTTGGCACGTGCAGCTTCGGCTTTGACCGGGTCCTGGTTGAAGAACACCATGCCGACGGCGTACTGCTTGGGCAACTCGACGGCAAAATGCTCCTGGGCCATGGCGCGCAGGAACTGATCGGGCTTCTGTATCAGCAGACCGCAACCGTCACCGGTCTTGCCGTCGGCGTTGATGCCACCGCGGTGGGTCATGCAAGTCAGTGCCTGCATGGCGGTTTGCAGAAGGTGGTGGCTCGCCTCGCCCGTCATATGGGCGATCAGGCCAAAACCACAGTTGTCCTTGAATTCTTCGGGATGGTACAGACCTGTTTTCATAGACACATTCTCACCAGGTTCACCTCTCAACGGAGGCAAATCTCTTTTTTAACAACCACTTACCATCCACGCCGATCAAACGCCAGCTTTTTTGCGGTGGCCATGGAAAACCATTGTTGCACAGCGACAGCGATGCCCACAAATTTTCATGTCTCACCATTGAAAATTTATGTCGCCATTTTGAATGTTTTTGCGTCATGCACCGTGATAGGCGCTTGACTTGAGTCTGAAGCGTTTCAGCCATGACTGCAACTCGGGGCTTGTGGCCGGCAGTCTGGGACAGAAAAGCCTGCCGCGCTCGGGCGCAGCAGGCTAGTCGAAAGCTAGAATTCGCTTAGCAACAGGGCAGCGGGGTGGTGCCGCCCGGCAGGTATCAGCGGGCCGAGGCCAGCTCTTGTTGGACGCTGGCGACGGTACGTGGCCAAGGTTTACCAGCCTGGACCTTCGCTGGCAAGTTCTTGATTGCGGCAACCGCAGCATCGCGGCTGGCGAAACTGCCGTAAGTGACCACATACAGCGGCTTGCCTTGCAGGTCTTTCTTGAAGTAGCGATAGTCGCCACCCTGGGCTTTCACGTACGCCTGCGCCGAGGCCTCGGAGCTGGTGCCGAGGATCTGCACCACGTAATTGCCCGGTTTCTGCCCGGCGTACCAGCTGCTGTTGCCAGTGCCGCCAGCGGCTGGTTTTTCAGCAGGCTTGGCGGCCGGCTTGGCCACGGCGACCTGGGTCGGTGCCGGGGCCGGCTTGGCCGTCGCAACCGGCTTGGCAGGCTGGGTTGCGACCGGTTTTTGCGCAGGCGCAACCTGCTGCACGGGTTGCGCAGGCGTCGGCGCGGGGCCCGCCGCTACGCCTTGCGGCGGGGCGATGGTGGTCACGGTCGGCGGCGGGTTGCCAGGCTGCAGGGCGGTATCGCCAGCCGGGCTGCCTTCTTCCCCCTCACCCATGCCTGCGGCCTGGGCCAGCGGCTCGCGCATCACTGGCTGCGACTGGCCTCCCAGTGGCAGCGGCACCGGCTGGGACGAGCCAGAGAACTCGATGTTGGCGCCCTGCTTGCCGTCGCCAAGCGGTAACTGAGCCTGGGCAGCCGGTGCGTCGGCCGGCGCTTTCTCGCCTTTCTTGGGCATCAACACGGCAGCTGCAACGGCAACCACGACCACGGCAGACAACGCGAGCACATGTTTTTTTGGCATCTTGAACCCCATGGATGGTCGCTTGGCCGTCGTCCGGCTGGCGATCATGGCTTCGATCAAAGTGTCACGGGCGACCTGGTTGATGTTGCCAGGCCAGCCGTCGGAGTTTTCATGGATATCGACGATCTGTTCACGGCTGAACACCTCGATGCCCCGGCCTGCGCCTTCCAGGCGCTGCTCCAGGTATTCGCGGGTTTCCTCTTCACTGTAGGGGGCCAGCTCGATGATGTGGAAGCGTTCTTCCTCGACATTGAGCTCGTCCAGCCCTGCAATCAGCGAAGGCTCACCAAACAGGAACACGTGCGGGCGCCCTTCCGGCACCCCCGCCGCCAATTCCAGCAACGCTTGGAGTGCCGACTCGTCGAGTTGTTCCGCATCGTCCACCAGCAAGTACACTTCCTGCCCGGTGAGTGCCAGTTGCACCACCTTGGACAGGATCGCCTGCATCTCCGGCTGGGCCACGTCCAGGTTCTGCGCGACCTGGCCCAATACACTGGCAGCATCGCTGGCACCACGGGCGGACACCACAACGCTCTGCACCGCCTGCTTGTTGGTACTGGCCACCAGCGCCTGGCGCAGCAGGGTCTTGCCGCTACCCTGCGGGCCGGTGACGACCAGCATCAGTTGGCTGTAGCGAGCCAGGTGGTGCAGCTGGCCGAGCACAGGCTTGCGCTGGGCAGGGAAAAACTTGAAGCCGGGCACCCGCGGTGCGAACGGATCGTGGCTCAACTGGTAATGGTCGAGAAAGGCCTCATCGGCATGCAAACTGGTCATTGCGCTGTCACAACCTCAAAGCTGGGCCACGATCGCGCGGTAATCCGCCGACAGCGTGGCCTGTAGAATCTCTTTCGGATAGTCGTCGGTGACCACGGCCTCGCCCATCTGGCGCAGCAGCACCAGACGCAGACGCCCGTCGAGCACCTTCTTGTCGACCGCCATGTGCTCCATGAAATGCGCCGGGGTCATTTCCTGTGGTGGCACCACCGGCAAACCTGCGTCCTGCAACAGGCGGATTCCGCGATCGCGCTCGGCCTGGTCGAGCCAGCCAAGGCGCATGGACATTTCCAGGGCCATGACCGTGCCCGCCGCCACGGCTTCGCCGTGCAGCCACACGCCATAGCCCATGTGGGTTTCGATGGCATGCCCGAAGGTATGCCCCAGGTTCAGCGTGGCCCGCACGCCAGACTCGCGTTCGTCGGCGCCCACCACTGCGGCCTTGGCCGCACACGAGCGGCGAATGGCTTCGGTCAGGGCTGCCGAGTCGAGGGTACGCAGGGCCTGCATATTGTCTTCGAGCCAGGCGAGGAAGGGCTTGTCACAGATCAGCCCGTACTTGATCACTTCGGCCAGGCCTGCCGAAAGCTCGCGCGCCGGCAGGGTCTTAAGGCTGGTGGTATCGATCAGCACCGCGTTGGGCTGGTAGAAGGCGCCGACCATGTTCTTGCCCAGCGGGTGGTTGATGCCGGTCTTGCCGCCTACCGAGGAGTCGACCTGGGACAACAGGGTGGTCGGCACCTGGATGAAGTCCACGCCCCGCTGATAGCAGGCAGCGGCAAAGCCGGCCATGTCACCCACCACCCCGCCGCCCAGGGCGACCACGGTGGTACGGCGGTCATGCCGCGCCGTCAGCAGGCCATCGAAGATCAGTTGCAGGGTTTCCCAGTTCTTGTGAGCTTCGCCATCGGGCAGTACCACTGACAGCACCGAGTAGGCCCCCAGGGTCTTGGCCAGGCGGTCGAGATACAGCGGCGCGACGGTCTCGTTGGAGACGATGGCAACCTGCCGGCCGGCAATGTGCGGCGCCAGCAGCTCGGGCTGGTCCAACAGGCCTTCGCCAATGTAGATCGGGTAGCTACGCTCGCCCAGGTCGACCTTCAGTGTCTGCATGTATCCCCACAATGTTCTTGGGCGCGGTGCCGTTCTGGCGACCTGCGCGGTAACGTTGAACCTCGCCTCGGCGCTGGTGGCCGAGAATAGTCCCGGGTTAACGGGGCGGCAACTGCTGCAAGCGCTCGAGGATGTCGATCACCACCATGCGTGGTGGCCGCTCGTCGGTTTCTACGACCAGGTCGGCGATCTCGCGATAGAGCGGGTCGCGGGTTTCCAGCAGGTTCCGCAAGGTGGCCTCGGGGTTGGCGGTGCGCAGCAGCGGGCGATTGCGGTCGCGCGCCGTGCGGCCGACCTGCTGTTCGACCGAGGCGTGCAGGTAGATTACCCGGCCGCCCTGGTGCAGCGCCTGGCGGTTGGCTTCGCGCATGACGGCACCGCCACCGGTGGCCAGGACCACGCCGTCGAGGCCACACAGCTCGGCAATCATCGCTTGCTCGCGATCACGGAAACCCGGCTCGCCTTCCTTGTCGAAAATCCACGGGATGTTGGCGCCGCAACGCAGTTCGATTTCCTTGTCGGAATCCTTGAACAGCAGGCGCAGCTCTTTGGCCAATAGGCGACCGATGGTGCTTTTACCAGCACCCATGGGCCCCACAAGTATCAAATTTCGCACAGAATCAACGACTCACAGCAATCGCCTGGTCACTCATGATACGCGGAGTCAGGAAGACCAGCAGCTCGGATTTTTTCTCTTGTAATGCATCGCGTCGAAACAGCCGCCCAACATACGGCAGATCACCCAAAAATGGCACCTTGTCGACCACATTGTTTTGCGAGGTCGAGTACACGCCGCCAATCACGATCGTTTCGCCGTCGGCCACGCGAACCTTGGCATTCACCTCGTTCTTGCGGATCGGCGGTACGTTGTTCAAGGCATTGACGTAATCCGGTTCGTCCTTGGTCACCCTGACAGCCATGATTACCTTGTTGTCCGGGGTAATTTGCGGGGTCACCTCCAACGACAGCGAGGCCTCGCGGAACGACACCGAAGTAGCGCCGCTCTTGGTGGTTTCCTGGTAGGGCACCTCGGTGCCCTTGAGGATCCTGGCCGTTTCCTTGTCGGCCGTGACCACCTTGGGTTGCGAAATGATCTCGCCATTGCCGCTTTTTTCCATGGCGCTGAGCTCGAGGTCCAGCAGCACATCCCCGCGCAGCAGGCCAAGGCCGATGCTGCTGCCAGCCCGCTCGACACCCAGGTCGACGAACAGCGACTTGCCCGGCAGCGGGTTGTCGCCATACAAAGGGCTGCCCCAGCGCACCCCAAGGGCTTTCTCGTAATCGACGTTGGCCTCGACGATGCGCGCCTCGATCGCCACCTGACGCACCGGCACATCCAGCTGCGCCACCAGTTGCCGCAGTTCATCGAGGCGTTCGGCCGGCAGGTAGGCCACCAGGGTATTGGTGCGCTCATCGACACTCAGGCTGCCCCAACCGGCGAGCTGGCTTTCGTCGGCCAGGCTGGTCTTGAGCAGTTCCGCAAGTTCGGCAGCCTTGGCATGGTGAACAGGCAACAGCTCCCGGCGCATGGGCTGGAACTGCGCCTCCAGCACCTGCCCCGCACGCGCTTCGGCGGTTTGCGCAGCCAGCGTGGCCGCCGGCGCCACCAGCAGCACATTGCCCTCCTGGCGCCGGGCGAGGCTTTTGCTGCGCAAGACCAGGTCCAGCGCCTGATCCCACGGCACATCCTGCAAGCGCAGGGTGACATTGCCCTGCACGTCGTCGCTGGCGACCAGGTTGACGCCGGCATAGTCGGCGAGTACCTGCAAAACCGAGCGAATCTCGACATCCTGAAAGTGCAGCGACAGCGGCTCACCCTGGTAAGGCGTCGCGGTCGCCAGAGGCATGGGCAGCAGGGCCGCCAGCAGGTAGATCATCCTCGTTCTCATTCTGATCCGGGGCCTCCTTGCCCAGGCGTTTTGCGAGGGTGATGAACGCCGTGCGTTCATGCCACACCCCCGCCATGAACAACCGTTCGCGCACTTCGACCTGGCGCGGGCCGATGTGCATCACTATCCCTTGATCACGCCCTACCCGGTCCCCAAGGCGGACGCGGTAGAGCCTGCCGGCCGCCCGCAGCAGCGCTTGATGTTCCTGCCCACGCGTCAGGCTGCCGACCATTTCCAACTGGGCCAGGGGCGCGCGGGTCAAACCACCCGACAGGTGCGTTGCCAACGCGGCGAACGGATCCATGGCCGGTGCCCGCGTTGCCGGCCTGGCAGGCAGCCGCGCAAGCATGGCGACTGCCGCCCCGGAAACCGGCGCGTGATAGGCATCGACCCGCAGTTGCAAACGCAGCAGGCCTGGTTCGCCACCGCCGGCTGCCAGGCGCATGCTGCGACCGTGCATGACACGCGCCTGCCCCAACCACTCGTCCAGCCAGCCCCGCAAGGCTGGGTAGCTGCCCAGCACCTGCAACGCCAGCGGCACTACGCTGAAGCCCTGCCGCTGCTGCTGCTCGTACACATCGAGGCGCTCGACGAGCAGGCCGTGCTCGCGCCCCGAACCCGACAGGCGGTCTAGCAGGTCGCTCATGCTTTCGCCGGCAGCCAGCTGCCATTGTGCCTTTTGCAAGCGCTGCCCATCGCTGGCCAGCTGTGCCCGCACCCCCTGCAACTCGGCAATCTGCGCCTGCGTGGCAGCCTGCTGCCGGCTCAGCTCGGCGTGCTTGCCCTCTTCTTCACCCTCCTGCTGCAACATGCCCGGCAGGCGAATTGCGCAGCCCAGACCGAACAGCAGCACCGCCAGTGCCACAGGTGCCAGCCGCCGGAAGCGGCTAGAGCGCTCGGCTGCGCCAAGCCATGCGAGCAATTGCACCCTGGTCACGACCAGAACGCCGCCACGCGCGCAGCCAGCAAGAATTCATCGCCGCCTGGCTGGCTCTTGATATGTTTGAGCTCCAGGTCCAGCAGCACGCCGGAACGCTCGAGGTCGCGCATGAACTGGGCCAGTACGGCGCCGGAGGTGGCGAGCCCGCTCAACTCCAGGCGGCCGTTTTCCAGGCTGAGGCCCAGCAACTGCATGCCCAATGGCAGTGCCCTTTCGAGGTCGGCGAATACGCCAGGCAGAACCCCTCGCTGAGCCTGAAGGCCCTCCAGCACCGCCAGGCGGCCGAGCAGTGCGGCATGCTGGGCACGCACATCAGCCAGTGGCTGAGCCTCCAGGCCCAGGGTTTCCAGGGCTGCCTGGCGCTGGGCGTTGGCCAACGCTTGTTGCTGGCCGCGCTGGCGTGCCTGTTGGTCGACCAGCGTCACGGCGCACAATGCCAGCAAGGCGCCAGCCACCAGATGGCTGCGAAACCGGCGCATGGCAGCCTGGCGCTGGCGTTCGCGCCACGGCAGAAGGTTCAGCCGCATCATGGTCGCGCCCCTCCAAGCGCCAGGGCACTCGCCAGCAGCATCGGCCCATCGACCCGCGCAAGCCCGGCCAGCGCAGGCAGTTCTTGGCACGGCAGCGCCAGGCTTTGGCCCAGGGCCTGCAGCCAACCCGGCTGCAGCGGCGAGCAGTTGCTGACCCACAACCTGGCAGGCAAAAGCCCTTCGGCGAGCAGCGCAGGCAGCCGCTCGGGCAGTTGCGCGGCCATATCCCCGTCAGCTGCCCGCAACTCCCGGCGCTGCAGCGCCCCGCCAGGCGCCCAGGCATGAACAGTCGCCCGGTGGGGTTCGATACGCAGCAACGCCGCCCCAGCCTGCTCACCCGCAGGCAGCATGCGGCGCAGGGCAATGCTGTCGACCTCGACCGCCTCCAGTTGCAGCCCCGCCTGCTGCACCAGCGCTTCGAGGGGTGCCAGTGCACTCTGCCGACACGCTGCAACCAGCACCTCGCTACAGGCTGGCTGAACACCTGAAGCCCCCAGGACCTGGAAGTCCAGGGCCAGGTCCTCCAGCGGAAATGGAAACAACCGTTCGGCATCCGCCAGCAACTGCGCCTCCAGTTGCTCCTCACCGGGCCCCACTGGCAGGTGGCACAGCTTGCAGATGACCTGGCTGGCGGGCAGCGCCAGGGCTAGCCGGCGCTCGCCGAGGCCGCTGCGCCGATGGGCGCGCTGCAATGCCGCCGAGACCTGCTCGGGCGCTGCTGCCCAGTCATTGCCCGCCCCGAGCTGCAGCGGCTCATGGGCCCAACCCAGCACCCGCCAGCCGCGTTTGCGCTGTTGCAGTTGCACCAGATGAATGGCGTGAGCGGTAATTTCCACCCCTACCAGTGAACCGGCATCCTTGCCGAAGCGTCCAAGCATTGCGAATTCCTTGCTGTATGTCGCGCCCCCGCGGCAACACTGGGCCGGGGCCACCCGTCAGGGCGACGGGCTGCCTGGCCGGTGGCCCGGAAAGGCGAAAAAATGCGTATAATGCCCAGCGTTTTTTGGTCCGCCGGACCTGCGTGCAATCCACTTTCAACCTGGACACCGAAAAGCCTTGATACGTCTGCTGAAGTTCTTCTGGTGGTCTTCCGTCGCAGTCATTTGCGCGCTCGTACTCGGTGTGAGCGGTGCGTTTCTGTATCTTAGTCCCAACCTGCCCTCGGTCGATTCGCTCAGAAGCATCCAGTTGCAGATCCCCCTCAAGGTGTACAGCAGCGATGGCAAGCTGATTGCCGAATTTGGCGAAATGCGCCGTTCGCCGATCCGTTTCGCAGACATTCCCCCACAGTTCATTCAGGCATTGCTGTCAGCCGAGGACGACAATTTCCTCAACCACTACGGCGTGGACCCCAGCAGCCTGATGCGCGCGGCCACCCAGCTGGTGAAAACCGGGCACATTCAGACCGGCGGCAGCACCATCACCATGCAGGTGGCCAAGAACTTCTTCCTGACCAGCGAGCGCAGCTTCTCGCGCAAGACCAACGAAATTCTGTTGGCCCTGCAGATCGAGCGGGAGTTGACCAAGGACGAGATTCTTGAGCTGTACGTGAACAAGATCTACCTCGGCAACCGCGCCTACGGTATCGACGCCGCGGCCCAGGTCTACTACGGCAAGTCGATCCGTGACGTGAGCCTGGCACAGATGGCGATGATCGCCGGCCTGCCCAAGGCGCCCTCGCGCTTCAACCCCCTGGCCAACCCGGTGCGCGCCAAAGAGCGTCGCGACTGGATCCTGGGCCGCATGTACAAGCTGGGCAAGATTGACCAGGCCAGCTACCAGGCCGCCCTGGACGAGCCACTCAACGCCAGCTACCACGTGCCGACGCCCGAGGTGAATGCACCGTACGTCGCGGAAATGGCTCGCGCGGAAATGGTTGGCCGCTACGGCAGCGACGCTTACACCGAAGGCTTCCGCGTTACCACCACCGTGCCCAGCGACATGCAGGAAATGGCCAACAAGGCCATCCTCAATGGCCTGTCCGATTATGACGAGCGCCACGGCTACCGCGGCCCTGAAGCCCGCTTCCCAGGGCGCACCGAGGCCGCCTGGCGCCAGGAACTGGGCAAGCAACGCACCTTGGGCGGGCTGGAGCCCGGTATCGTCACCCGGGTCGAAAAAACCGGCCTTGCGGTGCTGACCCGTGACGGCCAGCAGGTGCATGTGGCCTGGGACACCATGAAATGGGCGCGCCCGTTCATCAACAGCAACGCCCAGGGCCGCACCCCGCAATCGCCCGCCGATGTCGCCCAGGTCGGTGACCTGGTGCGCCTGCAACGCCTGGACGATGGCACCTTCAAGTTCAGCCAGGTGCCGGGAGCACAGAGTGCACTGGTCACCCTCGACCCCAACAGCGGCGCCATCCGCGCCTTGGTCGGCGGTTTCTCGTTCGAGCAGAGCAACTACAACCGGGCGATGCAGGCCAAACGCCAACCGGGCTCAAGCTTCAAGCCGTTCATCTACAGCGCTGCACTGGACAGTGGCTATACCGCCGCCAGCCTGGTCAACGACGCGCCGATCGTATTCGTCGACGAATCGGTCGATAAGGTGTGGCGACCGAAGAACGATACCAACACGTTCCTCGGCCCGATCCGCATGCGCGAAGCGCTGTACAAGTCGCGCAACCTGGTTTCGATCCGCTTGCTGCAGGCCATGGGCGTGGACCGCACCATCGACTACATCGCCAAGTTCGGCTTCAACAAGCAGGACCTGCCGCGCAACCTGTCGCTGGCCCTGGGTACCGCCACCCTGACGCCGATGGAAATCGCTACAGGCTGGAGCACCTTTGCCAACGGTGGCTACAAGATTGCCCCCTACCTGATCGACCGTATCGAGAGCCGCAGTGGCGAAACGCTGTTCACCGCCAACCCGGCTCGCGTACCTCAAGGTACTGAAGACCAGGCCGGCCTGGCCGCCCCCGAGCAGCCGATCAGCACCGCCAGCATGCCCGGCGAGGCACCGGCGGCCCCCGGCCAAACCCCTGCGGCAGCGCAGCCACCAGCGGTTGCCGAGCGCATCATCGACGGGCGTACCACCTATATTCTCACCAGCATGCTGCAGGACGTGATCAAGCGCGGCACCGGCCGCCGGGCGCTGGCTTTGGGCCGCACTGACCTGGCAGGCAAGACCGGTACCACCAACGAGTCCAAGGACGCCTGGTTCTCTGGCTACAACGCCGATTACGTGACCACCGTGTGGGTTGGCTTCGACCAGCCGGAAACCCTGGGCCACCGGGAGTACGGCGGCACGGCGGCGCTGCCGATCTGGATGAGCTTCATGGGTGCGGCACTCAAGGACAAGCCTGCACATGCGCCGGCCGAGCCAGAAGGCATTCTCAGCCTGCGCGTAGACCCCGTCAGCGGCCGGGCCGCTTCGCCGGGCACACCCAATGCCTACTTCGAGCTGTTCAAGGCCGAGGATTCGCCGCCATCGGTGGACGAACTGGGCAATGGGGCCGTGCCGGGCAGCCCATTGCCAGCGGATGAAGCGACGCCGATGGACCTGTTCTGAAGCAGGGCGCCCGATCCGGGGCAGGTGCACGGCGGCGTTCGACCCTACGGGCGCCGACACTGTCGGCCCCTGCCCCTCACCTCCCGGCCCCGACGCATTCCCACCGCGCATAAAAAAGCCCCGGCTCGCAAGAGCCGGGGCTTTTTACTTCGCTACAACAGCAATCAGCCGTTGAACACGTCATCCACGCTCTTGAGCGGGTAGTGCTTTGGATACGGCAGGGTAGCAACGCCGGACTCGATGGCAGCCTTGGCCACGGCGTCGGAAACGACGGTGATCAGGCGGGCATCCAGGGGCTTCGGAATGATGTACTCACGGCCGAATTCCAGCGCTTGCACGCCGTAGGCATCGCACACTTCCTTGGGTACCGGCAGCTTGGCCAGGTCTTTCAGGGCGATGGCCGCAGCGATTTTCATTTCTTCGTTGATGCGCTTGGCGCGTACGTCCAGGGCACCCCGGAAGATGAACGGGAAGCCTAGTACGTTGTTGACCTGGTTCGGGTAGTCCGAACGGCCGGTGGCCATGATCACGTCGCTGCGGGTGGCGTGAGCCAGCGCTGGCGAAATTTCCGGATCAGGGTTGGAGCAGGCGAACACGATCGGGTTGGCCGCCATCGACTTCAGGCCTTCCGCGCTCAGCAGGTTCGGGCCGGACAGGCCAACGAATACGTCGGCGCCCTCCAGGGCGTCGGCCAGGGTGCGCTTGTCGGTCGCGTGGGCGAACTGGGCCTTGTACTGGTTCAGGTCGTCACGGCCAGCGTGGATTACGCCGCTGCGGTCGATCATGTAGATGTTCTCGACCTTGGCACCCATGCTCACCAGCAACTTCATGCAGGAGATGGCAGCTGCACCGGCACCCAGGCACACGATCTTGGCTTCTTCGAGCTTCTTGCCGGCGATTTCCAGGGCGTTGATCATGCCGGCCGCAGTAACGATGGCGGTACCGTGCTGGTCATCGTGGAACACCGGAATGTCGCACTGTTCGATCAACGTGCGTTCGATCTCGAAGCACTCTGGCGCCTTGATATCTTCGAGGTTGATGCCACCGAAGGTGATCGAGATGCGGCGAACGGTGTCGATGAATGCTTGCGGGCTTTCCGATTCGACTTCGATGTCGAATACGTCGATACCTGCGAAACGCTTGAACAGAACGCCCTTGCCTTCCATGACCGGCTTGGAAGCCAGTGGGCCGAGGTCACCCAGACCGAGGATGGCAGTGCCATCGGAAATCACCGCAACCAGGTTGCCTTTGCCGGTGTATTTGTATGCCAGCTCTGGATCCCGGCCAATTTCACGCACCGGCTCGGCAACACCTGGGCTGTAGGCCAGGGCGAGGTCACGGGCAGTGGCAGTCGGCTTGGAAAGTTCGACGCTCAGTTTCCCCGGGCGAGGTTGAGCGTGATATTCGAGAGCGGCAGTTTTCAGGTCTGACATGGTGGGCATTCCGCTATTTACTGTTCTGACGGACCGCCGAGGATACGCAAAGAGCCGGGTAGTCACAAGACTGGTCGGTCACTTGTGTCAAGGCCTTTAGCCTACGACTTTCCGCTAAAACCCACGGGGGCATACGGCTAACAGTGTGTACAATCCAATAGCTAACTGTCTACATCTTTTAGCCAGAAGTACGCGCCAGCATGCTCGGGTCGGTCAGAGGCAATACCCAGCGCCGCTGCCCTGGCTTGAGGCCGCCCTTGCGGGAACGATCCACCACCCAGCCACGCACCTCGACCTGGCGCCCTTTGAGGTTAGCGAAGAAACTGGCCGGGAAGTTGCGCTGCAGACGAGCGGAGACCTGCACCACCACGGCTCGGTCAAGGTTCAACCAGATACCACCACGGTTGCGTTCGATGCTCATGATTCGGCCACTGAGCACAGCAAAACCGGGCTGCCTGACGGCGTCTGCCGGCACCACGGGCGACTGCCGCCAAAGGCCGGCGCCGGCCTGGCGTGCCGCCTGCTCGGCGAGTTGCTGGCAGCCACTGAGGCGCACATTGGGGGCGACGGCCACCCGGTAGCCCAAGCCCTCACTGAGCAATTGTGCTTCGAGATTGTCGCCATTACGGCCATAAATGTGCGCCAGTGTGCGCCCATACTTGTCTTTGGCTTGCACACCGGGAACCAGCCCTACACGCCCGTCACTGGCCTTGACCAACGCCTGCAGGCGCCGCTTGGCAGCTTCGGCATAGGGCTCGCTGCTACGCCCCTTGCGACCGATCTCCGGGGTGTTGATGCCGATCAGCCGCACACTGCGGCCATCCACCAGACGCACGGTGTCGCCGTCGACCACCTGTCGCACCCGAACCTGCTCGGGTTTGCCCGGCAGCGGGCAGAAGGCGTGGGCGGGCAGATGCCAGATCGCACCCACAAAAAAGGCGCCCACGAGGGGCGCCTTTTTCAGCAACAATGCGAAGCCCGAAGGACTCGCCATGCGCATGATTACTTCTTGGTACCGAACATACCGAAGCGGTCGGCGAACTTCTGTACGCGGCCACCGGTGTCCAGGACTTTCTGCTTACCGGTGTAGAACGGGTGGCACAGGTTGCAAACGTCGATCGACAGGGTGCTGCCCAGGGTCGAACGGGTTTCGAACTTGTTACCGCAGCTGCAGGTGACTGCAACAGCTTCGTAGTTCGGGTGGATACCTTCTTTCATGGTCACTTCCTCGAGCTGCGTGCCGCCACCCAACACCAATTGTTGAATACCGCACGTAATTAGGCGGCGAATAATACCAGAGCACACCGTCAGTGCAAGATGTCGCTTGCACCGACCGTCGTCTGCTAGGCTCGCCAGTTCTTGTAATGCCCTCCGAGACTTTCTGCGTGTCCGACGTCATCCTGCGCCTTGCCCTGCCCTCGCCGTTGCGGCGCCTGTTCGACTACAAGGCGCCAGCGAGCATGGCGCGCCAGGCCCTGGCCCCTGGCATGCGCATTCGCGTGCCCTTTGGCCGCCGCGAAATGATCGGCGTACTGGTCGAAGTGTGCGCGCAGAGCGAGGTGCCCGCCGACAAGCTGAAGCCGGCCAGCGCCTTGCTCGACCCGGTCTCCCCGATTCCGCCTTCGCTGTTCAAGCTGTGCCTGTGGACCGCGCAGTACTACCAGCACAGCCTGGGTGACACCTTGAGCTGGGCCTTGCCCACGCTACTGCGCCAGGGCGAGCCCGCAGAAATGCGCCAGGAGCGCTTCTGGCACATTGCCCCCGACGCCCGCCTGGACGACCCGCGCATCGCCCGGGCACCGCGCCAGCGCGATGCCCTCAAGACCCTGGCGCAGCACCCGCACGGGGTGGCGCACAGCCTGCTGGCCAAGCTCAACCTGAACAAGGACAGCCTCGACCTGCTGCTGGCCAAGGAACTGGTGCAGATCGAGGTCCGCCGCCAAAAACCGGGTTTGCGCCACGAACACTGGCTGGCACAGCCGGAGCTGCCGCTCAATGACGAGCAACGCGATGCCTTCGAGGCGGTGTGCGAGGGCTTCGGCGGTTTTGCGGCCTTCCTGCTGGCCGGCGTGACCGGCAGCGGCAAGACCGAGGTCTACCTGCAGCTGATCCGCGAAACCCTCGAGGCCGGCAAGCAGGCGCTGGTACTGATCCCGGAGATCAACCTCGGCCCGCAAACCCTGGCGCGCTTCGAGCAACGCTTCAACGCCCGGATTGCCTTGCTGCATTCGGCGGTGAATGACCGCGACCGCCTGGACGCCTGGCTGGCGGCACGCGATGGCGAAGCCGACATTATCATCGGCACCCGTTCGGCCCTGTTCACGCCCATGAAAAACCCTGGCCTGATCATCATCGACGAAGAACACGACGGCTCTTATAAACAGCAGGAGGGCCTGCGCTACCATGCCCGCGACCTGGCGCTGGTGCGGGCGCACCAGGAGAACATTCCGATCCTGCTCGGCTCCGCCACGCCCTCGCTGGAAACCTTGCACAACGCCCTCACCGGCCGCTACCGCCTGTTGCGCATGAATCAGCGCGCGGGCGGCGCACGCCCACCGCGCATGCTGCGCCTGGATGTCAAAAGCCTGCCGCTGGACAGTGGCATCAGCGGCCCGCTGCAGCAGGCCATCCGCCTGACACTGGAAGCCGGCCAGCAAGTGCTGGTGTTCCTCAACCGCCGCGGCTTCGCCCCGACGCTGCTGTGCCACGATTGCGGCTGGCTGTCGGAGTGCCCGCGCTGCGACGCGCGCATGACCGTGCACCAGCGCTCCGGGGTGTTGCGCTGCCACCACTGCGGCTATGACGAACGCCTGCCACACCAGTGCCCGCAGTGCGACCACGTCGACCTGCGCCCGGTCGGTGCGGGCACCGAACGCGCCGAAGAACGCCTGAAAGTGCTGTTCCCGGACTACCCGATTCTGCGTGTGGACCGCGACAGCACGGCGCGCAAGGACGCCATGCACCAGCTGTTCAGTACCATCCAGAAAGGCCAGCCGAGCATTCTTGTCGGTACCCAGATGCTTGCCAAAGGGCACCATTTCCCGCGAGTAACCCTGGTGGCCATCCTCGATGCCGACGGGGGGCTTTTCTCGGGCGACTTCCGCGCCAGCGAGCGCATGGCGCAACTGATCGTGCAGGTCGCCGGGCGCGCCGGGCGTGCCGAGGAACCGGGCAAGGTCATCATCCAGACCCACCTGGCCGATCACCCGCTGCTGGTGCAACTGACCGAACAAGGCTACTTCGCCTTTGCCGAACAGGCCCTGGACGAACGCCGTGCCGCCGGGCTGCCGCCTTACTCGCACCTGGCCTTGCTGCGCGCAGAAGCGCACAAGCCGGGGCAGGCTGAAGGCTTCCTGGACGAGGCCTGCGCCGCCGCCGAGCGCCTGGTCGCCGAACAGCGGCTGCCAGGCATCGAGCTGCTGGGCCCGGTTCCGGCCCCCATGGAGCGCCGCGCCGGGCGTTTCCGCGCGCAGTTGTTGATACAGGCCAACACCCGGGCGCCTTTGCATCGACTGATCAGTGCCTGGTTGCTAGTGTTGGAGCAGATGCCGAGCGGGCGCCAGGTCCGCTGGTCGCTGGATGTCGACCCGGTCGACCTTTATTGAGCTGCAAGCTGCAAGCTGCAAGCTGCAAGCTGCAAGCTGCAAGCTGCAAGCTGCAAGCTGCAAGCTGCAAGCTGCAAGCTGCAAGCAAGAGCGGAACGGAGTCAGGCGGCGCCACCAAGCTTTTTCTTGCTACTTGCGACTTGCGACTCGCTACTCGCGACTTCCAACGTGAAGCCCAAAGGTTGGCAACCCGCTCCCAGGCACGGATAATGCCCAGTTTTTCCACCTGCGCATCCAAGCGCTGCACCGCGCTTGCGGTCGAAAAGAGACCCCCATGAAAGACACCATTCGCCAGCTGATCCAGCAAGCCCTCACCCAACTCGTCACCGACGGTGTGCTGCCTGAAGGGCTGTCGCCGGCGATCCAGGTGGAAAACGCCCGGGACAAAACCCACGGCGACTTCGCCAGCAATATCGCGATGATGCTGGCCAAGCCGGCCGGCATGAAGCCGCGCGACCTGGCGGAAAAACTGATCAACGCCCTGCCGGCCAGCGCCGATATCAGCAAGGTCGAGATCGCAGGCCCTGGCTTCCTCAATTTCTTCCAGAACACCGACGCCCTGGCCAACCGCCTGGACGCTGCCCTGGCCGACGCCCACCTGGGCGCGCGCAAGGCCGGCCCGGCGCAAAAAGTGGTGGTCGACCTGTCGGCCCCCAACCTGGCCAAAGAGATGCACGTCGGCCACCTGCGCTCGACCATCATCGGTGACAGCGTGGCGCGGGTGCTGGAGTTCCTGGGCGACACCGTCATTCGCCAGAACCACGTGGGCGACTGGGGCACCCAGTTCGGCATGTTGATGGCCTACCTGCAGGAAAACCCGATCACCAGCGATGAGCTGTCGGACCTGGAAAACTTCTACCGCGCGGCCAAGCAGCGTTTCGACGAGTCCGAGGCATTCGCCACCCGCGCCCGCGGCCTGGTGGTCAAGCTGCAGGCCGGTGACCCGGAATGCCTGGCCCTGTGGACACGCTTCAAGGACATTTCGCTGTCGCACTGCCAAAAGACGTATGAACTGCTCAACGTCAAGCTGACCATGGCGGACGTGATGGGTGAAAGCGCCTACAACGACGACCTGGCCAATGTCGTGGCCGACCTCAAGGCCAAGGGCCTGCTGGTCGAAGACCAGGGCGCCCAGTGCGTGTTCCTCGACGAGTTCAAGAACAGCGACGGCGACCCGCTGCCAGTGATCGTGCAGAAGGCCGACGGCGGTTACCTGTACGCCACCACCGACCTGGCCGCCGTGCGCTACCGCAGCAACGTGCTCAAGGCCGACCGTGCCCTGTACTTCGTCGACCAGCGCCAGGCCCTGCACTTCAACCAGGTGTTCGAAGTGGCCCGCCGCGCAGGCTTCGTCGGCCACCCGATGCAAATGGAGCACATGGGCTTCGGCACCATGAACGGCGCCGATGGCCGCCCGTTCAAAACCCGCGACGGCGGTACCGTGAAGCTGATCGACCTGCTGACCGAGGCCAAGGAAAGGGCCTACGCGCTGGTCAAGGAAAAGAACCCGAGCCTGGCCGACGACGAACTGCGCCGCATCGGCGAAGTGGTGGGTATTGGCGCGGTGAAATACGCCGACCTGTCCAAACACCGCACCAGCGACTACAGCTTCAACTTCGAGCTGATGCTCAACTTCGAAGGCAATACCGCGCCTTACCTGCTGTACGCCTATACCCGTGTAGCTGGCGTGTTCCGCAAGCTGGGCAAGCGCTTTGACCAAGCCGATGGCAAGATCGTGCTGCAGGCCGCCCACGAGCAGGACCTGGCCGCACGCCTGGCGCAGTTTGGCGAAACCCTGAACAGCGTTGCCGAGAAAGGCACACCGCACGTACTGTGCAGCTACCTGTACGACCTCGCCGGCCTGTTCTCCAGCTTCTACGAGAACTGCCCGATCCTCGCCGCTGAAACCCCCGAGCAGCAACAGAGCCGCCTGCGCCTGGCCGCCCTGACTGGCCGCACCCTCAAACAAGGTCTGGAACTGCTCGGCCTGGAAACCCTGGAGCGCATGTAAGTTGGCTGCCAAGAAAAAACCCGCACCCAAACGCGGCGCCAGCCGCCAGACAGCGCCAGCCAAACAGCCGATCCCCGGCTGGGTATGGCTGGCGGTCGGCCTGACCGTTGGCGCGTTCATCGTGTTCCTGATGAAGCTCGAACCCGGCGGCGATGACATCAAGCGGGCCAAACCCGAGCAGCAGAAGGCCGACAAAGTGGCCGAAGCCAGCAAGCCCGCCCAGGCCACACCGCAACAGCCGGTGAAACCGAAGTACGACTTCTACACCTTGCTGCCAGAGTCGGAAGTCATCGTGCCGCCAGAGGCCGTACCGGAGAAAACACCCCCGGTTCCGGCCCAGCCGGTCACACCGGTTACCCCCGCTGAAGCGGCGAAAATCGACACGGCGCGGGCCCAGGCAGCACTGCTTGGCCAAACCCCGCCTCCGGCCCCGCCAGTGATCAAGCCGGCAGCGACCACCCAGTACTTCCTGCAGGCGGGCTCGTTCCGCAAACAGGCCGACGCCGACAAGGTGCGGGCCCAGATCATTCTGCTGGGGCAGTCAGTGAAGGTGGAGTCGGGTACGGTCAAGGAAGAAACCTGGTACCGCGTGATGGTCGGCCCGTTCAGCAACCGCGAACAGCTGACCGGTGCGCAGAAACAGTTGGCCGGCGCTGGTTTTGCCAACCTATTGCTGCAACAGCGCCAGACCCGCCAGTAACCTTTGAACGGGGCGCTGTGCGCCCCCGTCAGACTTGAGCCGCCCCGGTGCAGCGGCCTTGCCTAGCGACAGGGCTGCAAAGCAGCCCTTGCCCTCTCAGCCCCGCCCCGCGTTGCGCTCGGACACCTGGCTATTGAGTGTCCAGAAGTCGTACAGCACCCCTACCAGGAACAGGCCACCGGTCAGGAAGTAGATGATCGCGGTCACCCACTTGCCCTGATAAAGCCGGTGCAGGCCGAACACGCCGAGGAACGTCAGCAGGACCCAGGCGATGTTGTAGTCGATGCGCCCAGACTGGAACCTCAAGTCCGCCTCGCGGTCCATGGCCGGGATCAGAAACAGGTCGATCAGCCAGCCGATACCCAGCAGACCAAAGGTGAAGAACCAGAGGGTGCCGGTTATCGGCTTGCCGTAGTAGAAACGATGCGACCCGGTGAAGCCGAAAATCCACAGCAGGTAGCCGATGGTCTTGCTGTGCGTGTCGTGGTAGGGCGTTCCCTGTTGATAACTGTTCATGCCTAGCCCTCGTGGGTTATGGAAAAATTTTCTAAGGAAAAATGTGACTTTTTTGTCACAGGCCGACGTATGGCACCCTGCCAATCGACCAACGGATCATAAATTGATCAAAAAGCTGTTATAAAGTTGCGCGCCCAACACATAACTATTCATAAGAGCTTCATCTATGCCGCCTTTACTCAAGACATGGCTGACCCTCTGCCTATTATTGCCCCTGGCCGCCCACGCCACCAATCGTGAGCAACGTCTTCCCAATGGTTTCACCGGCTACACCAGCAATGCCGCCGTGAGGCATGCAGCGGTCAAGCAGACTGCACCCCATGCTCGCACTGTCAGCGCCGCCAGCACGCGCGCTGGCAAGGTGGCCGCGATGTCGCCCAAGCAGAGCAGCGATGTGCTCAGCCGCGCGGTCAATGTACTCGGTACCCCCTACGTTTGGGGTGGCAGCAGCCCGAAAAAGGGCTTTGACTGCAGTGGCCTGGTCAAGTACGCCTTCAACGACGTGGCCAACGTAGACCTGCCACGCACCTCCAATGCCATGGCCCAGGGCCATGGGGTGAAAGTGGCCAAGGGCGAGTTGAAGCCAGGGGACCTGATCTTCTTCAACATCAAAAGCCGGCGGGTGAACCACGTGGCCATCTATCTGGGCAACGACCGTTTCATCCACGCGCCACGCCGCGGCAAGCGGGTAAGCATCGACAATCTGAGCAAGCCTTACTGGCAGAAGCATTACGTGGTCGCCAAACGGGTGCTTCCGAAAGAGCAGCAGCTGAGCCTGGCCAAGCGCTAAGCTTTTTCCACCTGTAATGGCGCGATCGCCGGCAAGCCAGCTCCCCCACAAATCTGTAGAACTGTGGTGAACCTGTGGGAGATCACACAGCCCTACGGGCTGCGCTGTCGCACAGAGAACTCGATTCGTAACCGCGACGCGGCCTGTGTGGGAGCGGGCGTGCCCGCGAAGCAGGCGACGCGGTGGCAGGCACCGGCTACGCCGGTGTTCGCGGGCACGCCCGCTCCCACAAAGACCCCGCTAAATCAATAAGTTATGTACTGTTCTATGAGAGCTGGCTTGCCGGCGATAAGGCCTGTAGAGGCACTATAAATCGTCAACCAGGCCCCTCTCTCGCAACCCACGCAATGCCCCTTCCATCGTCCGCATCCCTTGCGCACCACCCGCCTGCATCACCGAACACAACTGCGCCATCCGCCCCTCGCGCACCAGGTTGCGCACCGCCGGCGTCGCCACCAACACTTCCCGCGCTGCAACCCGCCCACCGCCCACGCGGCGTACCAGCACCTGCGCCACCACCATTTGCAACGACTCCGCCAGCATCGCCCGCACCAACGGCTTTTCATCGGCCGCAAATACCTCCACCAGCCGCTCGATGCTGCTGGCCGCCGAGCGCGCATGTACCGTCGCCAGCACCAGGTGCCCGGTCTCGGCCGCTTGCAAGGCCAGGCGAATGGTCTGCAGGTCGCGCAACTCGCCGATCATGATCACGTCCGGGTCCTGGCGCAGCGCGCTGCGTAGCCCCTGGGCAAAGCCGCTGCTGTGGCGGCCGACCTCGCGCTGGTTGACCAGGCTACGCTGGCTGCTGTGGATAACTTCAACAGGGTCTTCCAGGGTAATGATGTGCAGCGCCTTTTCGCGGTTCAGCTGGTCCAGCAACGTTGCCAGTGTGCTGGACTTGCCACTGCCGGTCGGCCCACCCACCAGCACCAGACCATCGCGGTACTGGACCACCGCCTGAAACACATCGGTCAGCGCTAGCTCATCCAGCGTGGCAATACGCCCTGGGATCAGGCGGAAGGTCGCCGCAGGCCCATTCAGCTGGCGAAACAGGTTCACGCGAAAGCGCCCTAGGGCAGGCAGCGCCAGCGCCAGGTCCAGTTCAGCCCCTTGTGCCCACTGCTCGCGCTGCGTGTCATCGAGCAGGGTTGCCATGCCCGCGACCAGGCCCCCCGCGGCGAGCGGCGGCATGGCCATGCGCTGCAGCTCGCCGTCCAGGCGCAGCATGGGTGTCTGGCCGGCCGCCAGGTGCAGGTCCGAAGCCCGCACCGCCACGGCCCGTGCCAACAGATCGGTCACATCCATGAGACTCCCCAAAGGCTTTCAAGTAGGTAGAATGCCGCAAACCCAACACTAGCCGGCCACCCTCCATGTCCACCCTAGCAGACAACCTTTCCGCGATTTCCGCCCGTATCGCCAGTGCTGCAGAGGCAGCCGGGCGTGAGCCGGCCAGCGTCCAACTGCTGGCCGTGAGCAAGACCAAGCCAGCCGCTGCGATCCGCGAGCTGTACGCCGCTGGCGTGTGCGATTTCGGGGAAAATTACCTACAGGAAGCCCTGACAAAGCAGCAGGCACTCGGCGACTTGCCCTTGATCTGGCACTTCATTGGCCCCATTCAATCGAACAAGACCAAAGCCATTGCCGAGCATTTCGACTGGGTGCATTCCGTGGACCGCCTGAAAATCGCCCAACGCCTTTCAGAACAGCGCCCTGCCGGGCTGGCACCGCTGAACATCTGCCTGCAGGTGAACGTCAGTGGCGAAGACAGCAAGTCCGGCTGCGCCGCCGCCGAACTGCCGGCCTTGGCCAAGGCCGTGGCGGCCCTGCCCAACCTGCGCCTACGCGGGCTGATGGCGATCCCCGAACCCACCGCCGACCGCGCCGCTCAGGAGGCCGCCTTCGCCAGCCTGCGTAACCTGCTGGAACAGCAGCACCTGGGGCTGGACACCTTGTCCATGGGCATGAGCCACGACCTGGAAGCGGCCATTGCACAAGGTGCGACCTGGGTACGCATCGGTACCGCCCTGTTCGGCGCCCGCGCCCCACTTAACCCCGGCCAGGGCTGATGGCATGCTTTACTCACTCTTTTCCACAAGGACCTGACATGAGCAAGACTCGTATTGCCTTTATCGGCGCCGGCAACATGGCCGCCAGCCTGATCGGAGGTCTGCGTGCCCAGGGCCTGGACGCCTCGCAGATTCGCGCCAGCGATCCGGGCGCCGAGACCCGCAGCCGCATCCAGGCCGAACACGGCATCGAAACCTTCGAGGACAATGCCCAGGCCATCGACGGCGCCGACGTGATCGTGCTGGCGGTCAAGCCGCAGGTCATGAAAGCGGTGTGCCAGGCCCTGCAAGCCAGCCTGCGCGATGGCCAACTCATCGTTTCCATCGCTGCCGGCATCACCTGCGCCAGCCTGCAAAGCTGGGTGGGCGCGCGCCCCGTGGTGCGCTGCATGCCCAACACCCCGGCGCTCCTGCGCCAGGGCGTGAGCGGCCTGTACGCCACCGCCGAGGTGTCGGCCGCACAGCGCCAGCAGGCCGAGCAACTGCTGTCGGCGGTAGGCACGGCCCTGTGGCTTGAGCAGGAACAGCAACTGGACGCCGTGACCGCGGTTTCCGGCAGTGGCCCGGCCTACTTCTTCCTGCTGATCGAGGCCATGACTGCCGCAGGCGAAAAGCTTGGGCTGCCGCGTGAAACCGCCTCGCAACTGACCCTGCACACGGCCTTGGGCGCTGCACGCATGGCGGTCGCCAGCGATGTGGACGCCGCCGAACTGCGCCGCCGTGTCACCTCGCCCGCCGGCACCACTGAAGCGGCGATCAAGTCGTTCCAGGCCAGCGGCTTCGAAGCGATCGTTGAGCAGGCCCTGCAGGCTGCCGCGACACGCTCCGCCGAACTGGCCGAACAACTGGGCAAATAAGGAGTTATCGATGAATGCACTCTCCGGCGCCGCGATCTTCGTGGTGCAAACCTTGGTCAGCCTATACCTGGTGATCGTGCTGCTGCGCTTCGTGCTGCAGCTGGTCAAGGCCAATTTCTACAACCCGCTGTGCCAGTTCGCGGTGCGCGCCACCCAGCCGCTGCTCAAGCCGATCCGCCGCATCATCCCTAGCGTGGGCGGCCTGGACACCTCGTCGCTGCTGCTGTCGGTGCTGATCCAGGCGCTGCTGATGGCCTTCGTGCTAATGGTCACCTATGGCACCTTCGGTGACGTCCTGCACCTGCTGATGTGGGCGATCATCGGTATTACCTCGCTGTTCCTGAAGATCTTCTGGGTGGCGATGATCGTCATGGTGATCGTTTCCTGGGTTGCGCCCAACAGCCACAACCCGGCCGCCGAACTGGCCTACCAGATCAGCGAACCGGTGCTGGCCCCCTTCCGCCGTATCGTGCCCAACCTGGGCGGCATGGACATTTCGCCGATCTTCGCCTTCCTGGCGATCCAGGTGATCCAGTCGTTCGTCATGCCGCCGCTGGCTGCCTATGCCGGCATGCCCCAGGAGCTGTGGCGCATGATCTGACCCCGCATGCACCCGGCGGCAAGCCTTTGCTTGCCGCTGGGGGTAGCGCTCTTTAGACTTACGCCTCCGTCAAGCGTGAGCAGGGTCGATGTCCACTGTCTTTCCCGAAGATTCCGTCGGTCTGGTAGTACCGCAAACCGCCCGGTTCGATGAACCGCTGGCGCTGGCCTGCGGCCGCTCCCTGACCAGTTACGAGCTGGTCTACGAGACCTACGGCACCCTCAATGCCAGCGCGAGCAATGCCGTGCTGATCTGCCATGCGCTGTCTGGCCACCACCATGCTGCCGGCTACCATGCTGCCACCGACCGTAAACCGGGTTGGTGGGACAGCTGCATCGGCCCTGGCAAGCCCATCGATACCAACCGTTTCTTCGTCGTCAGCCTGAACAACCTCGGCGGTTGCAACGGCAGCACCGGCCCCAGCAGCGTCAACCCGGCCACCGGCAAACCCTACGGCGCCGAGTTTCCGGTACTGACGGTGGAAGACTGGGTGCACAGCCAGGCTCGCCTGGCCGATCGCCTGGGCATCCAGCAGTGGGCAGCCATCGTTGGCGGCAGCCTGGGTGGCATGCAGGCGCTGCAGTGGACCATGACCTACCCGGAGCGCGTGCGCCACTGCGTCGACATCGCCTCGGCACCGAAACTGTCGGCGCAGAATATCGCCTTCAACGAAGTGGCACGCCAGGCCATCCTCACCGACCCCGAGTTCCACGGCGGTTCGTTCCAGGACCAGGGCGTGATCCCCAAGCGGGGCTTGATGCTGGCCCGCATGGTCGGCCACATCACTTATCTGTCCGACGACTCGATGGGTGAAAAATTCGGCCGCGAGCTCAAAAGCGACAAGCTCAACTATGACTTTCACAGCGTCGAGTTCCAGGTCGAGAGCTACCTGCGCTACCAGGGCGAGGAGTTTTCCGGGCGGTTCGATGCCAACACCTATCTGCTGATGACCAAGGCGCTGGACTACTTCGACCCGGCTGCCGCCCACGGCGGCGACCTGGCAGCCACCCTGGCCAACGTCAAGGCAGACTACTGCATCATGTCCTTCACCACCGACTGGCGCTTCTCCCCGGCCCGCTCGCGGGAGATCGTCGACGCACTGATGGCAGCGCGCAAGAACGTCTGCTATCTGGAGATCGACTCACCTTATGGGCACGATGCCTTCTTGATCCCCACACCTCGCTACATGCAGGGTTTCTCGAACTACATGAACCGCATTGCCATCTGAGGACAGCATGAGAGCCGATCTGGAAATCATCCACGACTGGATCCCCGCCGGCAGCCGGGTACTCGACCTGGGCTGCGGCAGCGGCGAACTGCTGGCCTCGCTGCGTGACCGCAAGCAGGTCACCGGCTATGGCCTGGAGATCGACCCCGACAATATCGCCGCCTGCGTGGCCAAGGGTGTGAACGTCATCGAGCAAGACTTGGACAAAGGCCTGGGCAACTTCGCCAGCAACAGTTTCGACGTGGTGATCATGACGCAGGCCCTGCAGGCCGTGGAGTACCCCGATCGCATCCTCGACGAGATGCTGCGCGTGGGCCGCCAGTGCATCATCACCTTCCCCAACTTCGGGCACTGGCGTTGCCGCTGGTACCTGGCGACCAAAGGCCGCATGCCGGTATCGGATTTCATGCCCTATACCTGGTACAACACACCGAACATTCACTTCTGCACGTTCGCCGACTTTGAAGAGCTGGTGCATGAGCGCCGGGCCAAGGTGCTCGACCGCCTGGCAGTCGACCACCTGCACCGCAATGGGTGGGGTGGCCGGCTTTGGCCTAATCTTCTGGGTGAGATCGGCATCTACCGCGTCAGCAGCCCGAGCTTGCAAGAGCACCAGCTCGCGGTCTGACACACACACCGGGAGGAAGCGCCCATGCGTCGCCCCGTGCGCAGCAGCCCGCTAGGGTTCAAGCAGATTATCGAAACCGGCGGCATCAGCAACTCCCTCAGTTTCAACCAGGAAGTGTTCCCAGGCGAATGATGAATTTCCAGCAACTCGTATTGGCCAGCCACAACGCCGGCAAACTCAAGGAACTCCAGGCCATGCTCGGCCAATCGGTGCAACTGCGCTCGATTGGCGAATTCAGCCAGGTAGAACCGGAAGAAACTGGCTTGTCGTTCGTCGAGAACGCCATCCTCAAGGCGCGCAACGCTGCACGTATTTCCGGCCTGCCGGCCTTGGCCGACGATTCCGGCCTGGCCGTGGACTTCCTCGGCGGTGCGCCGGGCATCTACTCGGCGCGCTATGCCGATGGCAAAGGTGACGCGGCAAACAATGCCAAGCTGCTCGACGCGCTGAAAGATGTGCCAGAAGCTGAGCGCGGTGCACAGTTCGTCTGTGTGCTGGCACTGGTACGCCACGCGGATGACCCGCTCCCGATCCTCTGCGAGGGCCTGTGGCAAGGGCGCATTCTGTTCCAAGCCAGCGGCGAGCATGGCTTTGGCTACGACCCGCTTTTCTGGGTACCCGAACGCAACTGCTCCAGCGCCGACCTGGCACCTGTGGACAAGAACCAGCTCAGCCACCGCGCCCGCGCCATGGCCCTGCTGCGCCAACGCCTGGGCCTGGCATGATCGCAACGCTGGCTACCCCTGGCGCGGCGGGCTTTATCAGCCTGCCGCCGCTGGCGCTGTACATCCACATTCCGTGGTGCGTGCGCAAATGCCCTTACTGCGACTTCAACTCCCACGCGGCCGGCCCTGAGCTGCCGGAAGACGCCTACGTCGCGGCGCTGTTGACCGACCTGGACCAGGAGCTGGCGGCGGTGCAAGGCAGGCCGATCAGCTCGATCTTCTTCGGTGGCGGTACGCCCAGCCTGTTCAGTGCAGGCGCCCTGGGCCGCCTGCTGCGCGGCGTGGAGCAGCGCATACCGTTCGCAGCGGACATCGAGATCACCTTGGAGGCCAATCCGGGTACCTTCGAGCAGGACAAGTTCAAGGCCTACCGGCAAACCGGCATCAATCGCCTGTCCATTGGCGTGCAGAGCTTTCAGCCGGCCAAGCTGCAGGCCCTTGGGCGCATCCACAATGGTGACGAAGCTGTCCGAGCCGCCGGCATGGCGCGCGCGGCCGGCTTCGATAACTTCAACATGGACCTCATGCACGGCCTGCCCGATCAGTCGCTGGAAGACGCCCTGGGCGACCTGCGCCAAGCCATGGACCTGGGGCCCACGCACCTGTCGTGGTACCAACTGACCGTCGAGCCCAACACGGTATTCTGGAACCAGCCGCCGGAGCTGCCCGAGGACGACATTCTCTGGGACATCCAGGAAGCCGGCCAGGCGCTGATGGCCGAGCATGGTTTTCGTCAGTACGAGGTCTCGGCCTATGCTCAGGCTGGCCGCGCTGCGCGGCATAACCTCAACTACTGGCGTTTTGGCGACTTCATCGGCATCGGCGCCGGCGCCCACGGCAAGCTGACTTTCGCTGACGGCCGCATCCTGCGCACCTGGAAAACTCGCTTGCCCAAGGACTACCTGAACCTGGCCAAACCGTACAAAGCCGGTGAGAAGCTGCTGCCAGTCGACGAGTTGCCGTTCGAGTTCCTGATGAACGCCCTGCGCCTGTCCGATGGCGTGGAAGCCCAGCTGTTCACCCAGCGCACCGGCTTGCCGCTGGAGCAGTTGCGCGAAGCCCGTCGGGCAGCCGAACAAAAGGGCCTTTTGCAGGTCGAACCGGATCGACTGGTGGCCACGCCAAGGGGCCAGCTATTCCTCAATGACCTGCTGCAGTATTTCTTGACCTAAGGATGACCCATGGATCTGGTACTTGATCTGCTCGCGACGGTTTCCCGCTGGAGCCGCGGCAACCTGTCAGAAATTTCGCTGGCCTTGGTAGGCTGCCTGCTGGTGCTGTTCGGCAGCGACGTCAAAAGCTGGGCCGAACAACGACTGGGCAGCCTGGGTGGCGCCCTACGCGTACCGTTCATGGCGGTGATGGTGATGGTCGGCAGCGGCGCGGCACTGATCTATGCCACACCCTGGGTGGTGAAGGGGCTGAGCCAGTTCAACAACTACGCGCTGGCGCCGGTGCTGCTGGTGGTCGTGGTGCTGATTGGCGTGGTGGCCGACCGGCGCGGCTGAGACACAGCCTGGGGCTGAACGCTTGTGGGACATTCTGTCTTGCCCAGTTTCTGGAAGCATGCGCGATCACTGTAGGAGCGGGTTTACCCGCGAAGAGGTCGGCACTGCCAGCAGAAGGCTTGAGATAGCCGGGGCTGCTTTGCAGCCCATCGCGACACAAGGCCGCTCCTACACCGATCGCGCTAGTTGATCAGCGCAGGAAACAGGCGGGGCGCAGATTCTAAAAGCTGCCCCGGCAAACCAGGGCAGCCCTACCACTTGACTAGCCTTCAACTGGCGTCATCGAAGTGGTCGCGCATGCCTGCATTTCTACAGGCCCCAGCGTACCGAAAGGCTGAGTCAGCCGATCAGTCCACCTTCTCGAACTTCAAATCCCACACCCCATGCCCCAGCCGCTCGCCGCGGCGTTCGAACTTGGTGATCGGGCGCTCTTCGGGGCGCGGTACGTAGGTACCGTCTGCTGCGCGGTTGCGGTAGCCCGGAGCAGCGCTCATCACTTCCAGCATGTACTCGGCATACGGCTCCCAGTCGGTGGCCATGTGGAACACGCCACCGGGCTTGAGCTTGCGCCGTACCAGCTCGGCGAACTCCAGCTGCACGATACGGCGCTTGTGGTGGCGCGCCTTGTGCCAAGGGTCGGGGAAGAACAGCATCAGGCGGTCGAGGCTGTTGTCGGCCACGCAGCGGTTCAACACTTCGATGGCATCGCAGTCATACACCCGCAGGTTCTTCAAACCCTGGGTCAGCACACCATTGAGCAGCGCACCCACACCGGGGCGGTGTACTTCTACACCAATGAAGTCCTGCTCCGGCGCGGCGGCGGCCATTTCCAGCAGGGAATGCCCCATACCGAAGCCGATCTCCAGGGTACGCGGCGCGCAACGGCCGAATACCTGGTCGTAGTCCACCGGGCTGTCGGCCAACGGCAGGATGTACAGCGGGCCGCCTTGGTCCAGGCCGCGTTGCTGGCCTTCGGTCATGCGCCCGGCACGCATCACGAAACTCTTGATGCGGCGGTGTGGGCGCTGGTCGCCGTCGGCGGCGATCGGCGTATCTTGCGAATCAGTCATCTGGGGCTCTTACTTGATCAGACCATCCAGCGGCGAAGAGGCGCTGGCATAGAGTTTTTTCGGCATGCGGCCGGCCAGGTAGGCCATGCGACCGGCGACGATGGCGTGCTTCATGGCTTCGGCCATCAACACCGGCTGCTGGGCGTGGGCAATGGCCGAGTTCATCAGCACCGCCTCGCAGCCCATTTCCATGGCGATGGTGGCGTCGGAAGCGGTGCCCACGCCGGCATCGACCAGCACCGGGACTTTCGATTCTTCCAGGATGATCTGCAGGTTGTACGGGTTGCAGATACCCAGGCCCGTGCCGATCAGGCCGGCCAACGGCATCACCGCGATGCAGCCCGCCTCAGCCAGCTGGCGGGCAATGATCGGGTCATCGCTGGTGTAGACCATCACGTCGAAACCATCCTTGACCAGCACTTCGGCGGCCTTGAGGGTTTCGATCACGTTGGGGAACAGTGTCTTCTGGTCCGCCAGCACTTCAAGCTTGACCAAGGTCCGCGACTCGTGGGACTTGTAGCCTTCCAGCAGCTCGCGGGCCAGGCGGCAGGTACGCACGGCCTCGGTGGCGTCGAAGCACCCTGCGGTATTGGGCAGGATGGTGTACTTGTCGGGCGACAACACGTCAAGCAGGTTCGGCTCACCCGCATTCTGGCCAAGGTTGGTCCGGCGCACGGCCACGGTGACGATCTCGGCACCCGAGGCCTCGGTGGCCAGGCGGGTCTCTTCCATGTCACGGTATTTGCCGGTGCCGACCAGCAGGCGCGACTGGAACGTGCGCCCGGCCAGAATGAAGGGCTTGTCGCTGCGAACGTTGCTCATCGTTGTTCCTCGGGAAAAGGTTGCAGGGCTTGCTTGTGAACCACAGGCTGCTGTCAGCCGCCACCGATCGCGTGGACCACTTCGACCTGGTCGCCGTCGTTCAGCAGGGTGCTCTCGTGCTGGCTACGCGGCACGATATCCAGGTTCAGTTCCACGGCAATGCGGCGCCCACTGAGCTCCAGGCGCGTCAGCAGGGCTGCAACGCTCTCGCCGGCAGGCAGTTCGTAAGGTTCACCGTTCAGTTGAATGCGCATGCGCACGGCCACCATTATTCTTTGGGGCCCGCATTCTAGCGCCGAACCGCCCCGCAACCCAAGGGCGGTGCGCGCCATTAGTCGCGATTGTGGACCAGCTGGTCAGCCCAGCCGCCAGGCCGCCAACCCCAGGCATAGCCAGCCGGCCAGGAAGCACAGGCCGCCGATCGGGGTGATGATGCCCAGCTTGGTCAGGCCGCTGAGGGCCAGCAGGTACAGGCTGCCGGAGAACAGCACGATACCCACCGCAAACAGCCCACCGGCCCAGCCCACCAGGCGCCCGGGCAGGTGCACCGAGAGCACGGCAACCGCAAGAATCGCCAGCGCATGCACCAGTTGGTAGGTCACGCCGGTGTGGAACACCGCCAGGTAGTCGGCCGTCAGCCGGTTTTTCAGGCCGTGGGCGGCGAAGGCACCCAGTGCGACTCCGGTAAAGCCGAAAAAGGCGGCAAGCATCAGGAAGCTGCGAAGCATGGGACGACTCCTTGGATCGGGTCTGTATAATGGCCCCTTCCACCCGTACGGCCAAGCCATCGTCATGCTGCCATCCCTTATTCGCCGCCTCTTCCGTGCCCTGCTCTGGTTCGCTGCCGGCAGCATCGTGCTGGTGCTGGTGTTCCGCTGGGTGCCCCCGCCCGGCACGGCGCTTATGGTCGAGCGCAAGGTGCAATCCTGGGTCAATGGCGAACCCATCGACCTGCAGCGCGACTGGGAGCCGTGGCAGAACATTTCCGATGAACTCAAGGTCGCGGTCATTGCCGGCGAGGACCAGAAATTTGCCAGCCACTGGGGCTTCGACATCCCGGCAATCCAGGCTGCGCTGGCCTACAACGAACGCGGTGGCAGCATCCGTGGCGCCAGCACCCTGACCCAGCAAGTGGCCAAGAACCTGTTCCTGTGGTCGGGGCGCAGCTGGTTCCGCAAAGGGCTGGAAGCCTGGTTCACGGCACTGATCGAACTGCTCTGGTCCAAGGAACGCATTCTCGAGGTTTACCTGAACAGCGCCGAGTGGGGCAAAGGCGTATTCGGCGCCCAGGCGGCGGCGCGCTATCACTTTGGTGTCGATGCCAGCCAGCTCACCCGCCAGCAGGCAGCGCAACTGGCCGCAGTATTGCCCAGCCCGATCAAGTGGAGTGCCAGCCGGCCGAGCGCCTACGTGGCAAGCCGTGCCGGGTGGATTCGCCGGCAAATGAGCCAGCTGGGTGGCCCCAGCTACCTGATGCAGCTCGACTCATCCAGAAAGCTTTGAATGCAGTGCCGGCACAAATGAAAAAGCCGCTCGCTCCGTCGGAGCCAGCGGCTTTTCTGTGCAACAAAGGCCCGATCAGGCTGCTATCAGTGCCTTGACCTTGTTCATCGCATTCTTCTCCAGCTGGCGAATCCGCTCAGCCGAAACGCTGTACTTGTCTGCCAGCTCATGCAGGGTGGCCTTCTCTTCAGCCAACCAGCGCTGGTAGAGAATGTCGCGGCTGCGCTCGTCCAGCCCTTGCAACGCTTCGTGCAGGTTACTGGTGGAGTTGTCGCTCCAGTCGGCATCTTCCAATTGCACCGCCGGGTCGTACCGGTGGTCTTCCAGGTAATGCGCAGGGGATTGGAACGCGCTGTCGTCGTCAGCTTCCGCTGCCGGGTCGAACGCCATGTCCTGCCCGCTGAGGCGGCTTTCCATCTCGCGCACTTCACGCGGCTCGACGCCAAGGCTCTCCGCCACGCGATGCACTTCGTCGTTGTTCAACCAGGCCAGGCGCTTCTTCTGGCTGCGCAGGTTGAAGAACAGCTTGCGCTGGGCCTTGGTGGTGGCCACCTTGACGATGCGCCAGTTGCGCAGGATGAACTCGTGGATCTCGGCCTTGATCCAGTGCACGGCGAACGACACCAGGCGCACGCCCATTTCAGGGTTGAAGCGTTTGACGGCCTTCATCAGGCCAACGTTGCCTTCCTGAATCAGGTCAGCCTGGGCCAGCCCATAGCCAGCATAGCTACGGGCGATATGTACGACGAAACGCAGGTGGGCCATCACCATTTGACGAGCGGCCTCGACATCCTGCTGATAATAGAGACGCTCGCCCAGATCACGCTCCTGCTCGACCGTCAGCAGCGGGATGCTGTTGACCGTGTGCACATAGGCTTCCAGGTTTGCACCGGGTACCAAGGCATAGGCAGGTTGCAACGATGTGGTCATTCAAGAACCTCCGACTTACTAGACTCGCGCTTTTTGGGCGCTGCCAACATTGACCTGGGACGACGGTACAAGTTCCATCGTGAACAAAATGTCAATGCTGGCCTGAAAAAACTATCGCGGTGCCAGCTCGTTCAAGTGGCGGGCGACTGCAATCCATGCACCGATATACCCCAACAACACCGCTCCGATCAAGAGCGACAGACCATCGGACCCCGGCACTCCGCCCAGGGCAAAGTCACTGCCGTATAGCCCGGAAAGCCCTACCACCGCCTCGTTCAGCCAGTTCAGGCCAAACGCCAGGATCCCCCACGCCAGCAGCCCTGCACCCAGGCCATACAATGCGCCCATGTACAGGAAAGGCCGGCGTACGTAGGCGTCGGTGCCGCCGACCAGCTTGATCACTTCGATCTCGATGCGGCGGTTTTCGATATGTAGACGAATTGTGTTACCGATTACTAACAGCAGTGCAGAAATAAGCATCACCGCCAGACCGAAGACGAACCGGTCACCCAGCTTGAGGATCGCCGCCAGCCGCTCGACCCAGACCAGGTCCAGTTGCGCCACATCCACCCGCGGCAGCTCCGCAAGGCGCTGACGCAAGGCTTCGAGGGCGGGCTTGTCGACCTCGGTCGGGGTGACTACCACCACACCTGGCAGCGGGTTCTCCGGCAGCTCGCGCAAGGCCTCGCCCAGACCGGACTGCTGCTGGAATTCCTCCAGCGCCTGCTCGCGGCTGACATACTGCGCGTCTGCCACGCCGGGCATGCCCTTGATCTCGTCACGCAGCGCCTCGCCATCACGGCTGCCGGCATCCAGCTTGAGGTACAGCGAAATCTGCGCCGCGCGCTGCCACGAACCGCCCAGTTGCTCGACGTTCTTCAACAACAACGACAGGCCCATCGGCATGCTCAGCGCGACGGCCATCACCAGGCAGGTGAAGAAGCTGCCGATCGGCTGCTTGCCCAGCCGGCGCAGGCTGTCAGCCAGGCTGGCACGGTGGCTTTCCAGCCAGGCGTGCAACAACGTGCGGAAATCCGGGCCGTCATCGTCTTCGCCGCGTTTTTTCTTCGCCGGCTGCGGGTCGGCTGGCTTCGGCGCAACGCGCTCGGAAACCTTTGGCGTACGTGTAGTGCTCATTGCCCGGCCTCCCCATCGCCGATCAAGCGGCCGCGCTGCAAGGTCAGCATGCGGTGACGCATGCGCGCAATCAGTGCCAGGTCGTGGCTGGCGATCAGAACCGTAGTACCCAGGCGGTTGATGTCCTCGAATACCCCCATGATTTCTGCGGCCAGCCGCGGGTCGAGGTTACCGGTGGGTTCATCGGCCAGCAGCAGAGCGGGCTGGTGGACGATTGCCCGGGCAATGCCGACCCGCTGCTGCTGCCCGGTGGACAGGTCAGCCGGGAACAGCTCGCCCTTGTCGGCCAGCGACACGCGCTCCAGGGCGGAATCGACGCGCTTGGCGATCTCGGCCTTGGACAAGCCCAGAATCTGCAGCGGCAGGGCAATGTTGTTGAACACCGTGCGGTCGAACAACAGTTGGTGGTTCTGGAACACCACGCCGATCTGCCGGCGCAGGAACGGGATCTGGGCGTTGCTGATCTGGCCCAGGTCCTGCCCGGCCAGCATCAGCTTGCCGCTGGTCGGGCGCTCCATGGCCAGCAGCAGGCGCAGCAAGGTGCTCTTGCCGGCGCCCGAGTGGCCGGTGACGAACAGGAACTCGCCCCGGCGCGCCCGGAAACTCAGCTCATGCAAACCGACATGACCATTGGGATAGCGCTTGGCAACCTGTTCGAATCGGATCATGGTCAGTCTCGCTCGGCGAACAGAGCCTTGACGAAAGGCTCCGCTTCGAAGGTGCGCAGGTCGTCGATGCCTTCGCCGACACCGATGAAGCGGATCGGCAACTTGAACTGCTTGGCCAGGGCGAAGATCACCCCGCCCTTGGCGGTGCCATCGAGCTTGGTGAGGGCCAAGCCGGTCAATTCGACACTCTGGTTAAAGTACTTGGCCTGGCTGATGGCGTTCTGCCCGGTACCGGCGTCGAGCACCAGCAGCACCTCGTGCGGCGCCTCGGCGTCGAGCTTGCCGATGACCCGGCGCACTTTCTTCAGCTCCTCCATCAGGTTGTCCTTGGTGTGCAGGCGGCCGGCGGTGTCGGCGATCAGCACGTCCACGCCGCGGGCCTTGGCGGCCTGCACGGCGTCGAAAATGACCGATGCGGAGTCGGCACCGGTGTGCTGGGCGATGACCGGAATCTGGTTACGCTCACCCCACACCTGCAACTGCTCGACGGCTGCGGCGCGGAAGGTATCGCCGGCGGCCAGCATCACCTTCTTGCCTTCCTGTTGCAGTTTTTTCGCCAGTTTGCCGATGGTGGTGGTCTTGCCGGCGCCGTTCACGCCTACCACCAGGATCACGTAGGGCTTGTTCTGCGCCTGCACTTTCAGTGGCTGCTCGACCGGACGCAGCAATGCCGCCAGCTCTTCCTGCAGCGACTTGTACAGGGCGTCGGCATCGGCCAGTTGCTTGCGGGCGACTTTCTGGGTCAGGTTCTGGACGATGGTCGACGTGGCCTCCACGCCCACGTCGGCGGTCAGCAGGCGCGTTTCGATCTCGTCGAGCAAGTCGTCGTCGATGACTTTCTTGCCCAGGAACAGGCTGGCCATCCCCTCGCCAATGGAGGCACTGGTCTTCGACAGGCCCTGCTTGAGGCGGGCAAAGAAGCCAGGCTTGGCCTGTTCGGCCGGCGCTGCCGCTGGCTCTGGCGCGACCTCCACGGCTGCGGCAGCCACGGCCGGCGGGGCAACCACCTCAGGTGCAGGGCGCTCGGGGATCGCCGGTGGCGCCTTGGGTTCCAGGTCCGGCACCAGCGCTACCGGCTCTTCGGCCACCGGCAGTACCAGGTTGCTGACCGGCGCAGGCTCGGTACGGGCGACGTCCACCACAGCCGCTGGCACCGGCGCAGGGGCAATGGGTTGCGGCGCGGGCGCTACCGGCGGCGGGGAAACCAGCGGCTCGGGTTCAGCGGCCGGCAACGGCTGCACAGCGACCGGCGCCGGCGCTTCGGCTGCCGGGGCAGGCGCGGGCGCCTCAGGCTGCGGCGCTTCAGCAGCGGGGGCCTCGACCGGAGCGGCTACAGGTTGCTCGACAGCGGGGGCTTCACTGGCGGGAACGCCAGCGTCCACAGGTTGTTGCGGCTTCTTGCGAAACCAGCTGAACAGGCCTTTCTTTTCACCAGCCTCGGCCGGCGCTTTCTTGTCGTCGTTGGAACCAAACATGGAAGACGGCTATCTCAGGGTAGCGATGCGCCAGCTACGGCGAATCGGGAATTCTCTCTACGCAGAACAGACTATCTTGAAGCCGGCTGGTTCATGCGCAATGTTTTGTCTTAGTGTCCTGTGGGCCAGAACGGCGACAGGCATGGTCGCCAGGCAACCGGATCAGTATCCTAGCACCTCCTGGCCCGTCGACGCTAAACCCAGCGGGCCGCCGAACAGGTTAAACACCGTATGAATGCTCTAGCCCGCCGCGCCGCTGGCCTGTTGCTCGGCACGCTCTGCCTGCCGCTCGCGGCCTTCGCCGCCGATGTGCAACCCACTCACGAATTCATCCTCGACAACGGCCTCAAGGTCGTGGTGCGCGAAGACCACCGCGCCCCGGTGGTGGTCTCGCAGATCTGGTACAAGGTCGGTTCCAGCTACGAAACCCCGGGCCAGACCGGCCTGTCGCACGCCCTGGAGCACATGATGTTCAAGGGGAGCGCCAAGCTCGGCCCCGGCGAAGCTTCACGCGTGCTGCGCGACCTGGGCGCCGAAGAGAACGCCTTCACCAGCGACGACTACACCGCCTACTACCAGGTGCTGGCGCGTGACCGCCTGCCCGTAGCCCTGGAACTGGAGGCCGACCGCCTGGCCAGCCTGCGCCTGCCAGCCGACGAATTCAGCAAGGAAATCGAGGTCATCAAGGAAGAGCGCCGCCTGCGTACCGACGATCAGCCCACTGCAAAGGCCTTCGAGCTGTTCCGCGCCATGGCCTACCCTGCCAGCGGCTACCATACCCCGACCATCGGCTGGATGGCCGACCTGGAGCGCATGAAGGTCGAGGAACTGCGCCACTGGTACGAGTCCTGGTATGCCCCCAACAATGCCACGCTGGTGGTGGTCGGCGATGTCAACCCCGACGAGGTCAAAGGCCTGGCGCAGAAGTACTTCGGCAGCATTCCGAAGCGCACCGTGCCACCGGCCAAGCTGCCACTGGAACTCGCAGAACCCGGCCAGCGCCAGCTGACCCTGCACGTGCGCACCCAACTGCCCAGCCTGATCTACGGTTTCAACGTGCCCGGCCTGGCCACGGCCAAGGACCCCCGCACCGTACACGCCCTGCGCCTGATCTCAGCGCTGCTCGACGGCGGCTACAGCGCCCGCATGCCGGCGCGCCTGGAGCGTGGCCAGGAGCTGGTGGCCGGTGCTTCATCCAGCTACAACGCCTTTACCCGTGGCGACAGCCTGTTCCTGATTTCGGCCACGCCGAACGTTCAGAAGCAGAAAACCCTGGCCGACGTCGAGAAGGGCGTGTGGCAACTGCTCGACGAACTGAAGACCACCCCACCCAGCGCCGAAGAACTGGAGCGCGTACGCGCCCAGGTTATCGCCGGCCTGGTCTATGACCGCGACTCCATCAGCAGCCAGGCCACCACCATCGGCCAACTGGAAACCGTCGGCCTGTCCTGGAAGCTGATCGACAGCGAACTGGACGAGCTCAAGCGCGTTACCCCGCAGGACATCCAGAACGCCGCGCGCACCTATTTCACCCGCGAACGCCTGAGCGTTGCCCATGTACTGCCCGAGGAGTCCGCTCATGAGTGATCGTCGCGCACCACGCCCAACCCTGTTGGCCACCGGTATCCGCGCCCTGGCGCTGGCAGTGGTGCTGGCTGCCCCGGCCCTGGCCGACAACGCCGCCAAGGCCGACAACACTGCGGCCCGGCCGGCCAACACCCTGCAGTCGCTGGCCGAGCTGGACGGGAAGGCGCCGAGCCGGCGCCAGCTGAACATCCAGCACTGGAACACCGCCGAAGGGGCACGGGTGCTGTTCGTCGAGGCGCGCGAGCTGCCGATGTTCGACCTGCGCGTAACCTTTGCCGCCGGCAGCAGCCAGGACGGCGGCACGCCAGGCCTGGCTGCCTTGACCAACGCCATGCTCAACGAAGGCGTGGCCGGCAAGGACGTGACCGCCATCGCCGAAGGCTTCGAGAGCCTGGGTGCAGACTTTGGCAACGGCTCCTACCGTGACATGGCCGTGGCCTCGCTGCGCAGCCTCAGCGCCAAGGACAAGCGCGAGCCGGCACTCAAGCTGTTCACCGAGGTCGCCGGCAAGCCGAGCTTCCCTGAAGACGCGCTCAAGCGCATCAAGAACCAGATGCTGGCCGGCTTCGAGTACGAGAAGCAGAACCCTGGCAAAATCGCTGGCAAAGCGCTGTTCACCAACCTCTATGGCGACCACCCCTACGCCCACCCCAGCGATGGCACTGCCGAAAGCATCAACGGCATCGGCCTGGCCCAACTGCGCGCCTTCCATGCCAAGGCCTACACCGGTGGCAACGCCGTGATCGCCCTGGTTGGCGACCTCAGCCGCGCCGAAGCCGAAGCCATCGCCGCCCAGGTGTCCGCCGGGCTACCCAAAGGCCCGGCGCTGCCCGCGCCAGCGCAGCCGGCCGAAGCCAAGCCCGGCCTGACCCACATCGATTTCCCGTCCAAGCAGACCCACCTGATGCTGGCCGAGCTTGGCATCGACCGCCAGGACCCGGACTGGCCTGCACTGTCGCTGGGTAACCAGATCCTCGGCGGCGGTGCCTTCGGTACCCGGCTGATGAGCGAAGTGCGGGAAAAACGCGGCCTGACGTACGGCGTTTACTCGGTATTCAGCCCGATGCAGGTGCGCGGCCCGTTCATGATCAACCTGCAAACCCGTGCCGAACTCAGCGAGGGCACGCTCAAGCTGGTGCAGGGCATTCTCGCCGATTACCTCAAGACCGGCCCCACCCAGCAGGAGCTGGACGACGCCAAGCGCGAACTGGCCGGCAGCTTCCCGTTGTCCAATGCCAGCAATGCAAGCATCGTCGGCCAGCTGGGCGCCATCGGCTTCTACAACTTGCCGCTGACCTGGCTGGAGGACTTCATGCAGCAGTCCCAGGCCCTCACTGTCGAGCAGGTCAAGGCCGCCATGAACAAACACCTGTCAGCCGATAAACTGGTGATCGTCACCGTTGGCCCGAAAGTGCCACAGAAACCGCTGCCAGCACCCACTGACAAGCCCTCCGAGCAGCCGCTCGGGGTACCGGAGCACTAATGCCAAGATCCACCCCTCCCGCCCGCCCACAAACCGGGCAAAGCAAGGGCCAGGGCCACCTGCGCATCATCGCCGGCGAGTGGCGCAGCCGTCGCCTGGCGGTGCCGGAAGGTGAAGGCCTGCGGCCAACGCCCGACCGTGTGCGCGAAACCGTCTTCAACTGGCTGGCGCCCTACATCGAGGGCGCTCGGGTACTGGACGCCTTCACCGGCAGTGGCGCCCTCGTGCTCGAAGCCCTGTCCCGCGGCGCCGAAGACGCCGTGGCACTGGACAGCAACCCGGCGGCCATCGCCAACCTGAAAAACAACCTGGAAATCCTCCGCTGCCCGCGCGGGCAAATCCTGCAAACCGATGCCCTGCGCTACTTGCAGCACCCGGCCAAGCAGCAGTTCGACGTGGTGTTCCTCGACCCGCCATTCCACCAGGACCTGCTTGCCAACGCCTGCAACCTGCTGGAGCAGCACCAGTGGCTCAGCGAGCAAGCCTGGGTCTACACCGAGAGCGAAGCAGCGCCATCGGCCCTGCAACTGCCCGGCAACTGGCGTTTGCATCGCGAGAAAAAAACCGGCCAGGTGTATTACGCGCTGTGGCAGCGGGGCTAACTATGTAGCGCTGCCTACGGTGCCATTTCGCTGAAGCTGTTGCGGTTCACACAACCGGAGCACTTCAGCGATGACTTCACCTGCGCCCGTCACCCTCGACCAGGTCTCGGCAGGACTGGCATCTGTGGCTTCAGCCGCCCCCTTGCCACTGCAGCACTTCACCCTGAGCAACGGTTTGTCCGTCTACCTGCGGCCAGACCACACCAACCAGCTGGCCGCCGCGCAACTTTGGTATCACGTGGGTACCAGCCATGAGCCCGCGGGCCACAGCAACCTGTCCCACCTCCTGGAACACCTGATTTTCGAAGGCAGCAGCAAACTTGCCGCCGGCCAATACTCGCGAGTGATCGCCCGCCTGGGCGGCAACGCCAATGCCAGCACCCATGAAGAGGCGACGGCGTATGAGATAACGCTGCCGGTCGCTCGTCTGCCAATCGCATTGGAGATCATGGCCGATGCCATGAACAGCGCGACCTTCGGCCAGGCAGAACTGGACCGGGAAAAGAAAGCCGTCGAGGACGAAAGGCGCCTCAAGTTGGACAACCACCCAGACCAACAGGCGTACGACCTTCACCTGGCGCTGGCCCATGGCGGCAATGCCTATGGGCTACCGAGCTTCGGTTCCCTGGCCGACCTTGCCGATATAGGACTGGAAACGCTGCGAACCTGGTATGCAACCTGGTACCGGCCCAACAACGCCACGCTGGTGGTGGTTGGCGGCATCGACCTGGCAACCCTGCGCACCCAGGTGGAGCAGCACTTCGCCGGCCTGCCGAGCGCGCCAGTGCCGAAGCGCCCCGCACCACGGCAAGCCCAGCCGTTGCAGGCGCGCACGCAAACCGTGAGCCTGCCCGGGTTACGCGAAGGGCTGTTCATGTCGTTCAACGTTCCGAGCAGGGCCACCGCAGCGGATGCAGCCACCGCCCCTGCCCTCGAGTTGATCCGCGAGTTGCTGGCCGAGGGGTTCAGCGCCAGGCTCTACAGTGACCTGGTGCGCGACAAACGCCTGCTCACCGGCATCAGCATCACCTATCAGCCCTGGTTGCAGGGTGACACGCTGCTGACCCTGTCAGCGTACGTGAACAGCATGAACAGCACGCCAGAACAGGCTGCACACGCTGTTTGCCAGCACCTCGAAGCACTGCGCAACACTGCGGTGCCCACTGCTGAGCTTGAACGCGCGAAATTGCGCATGCTTGCCCGCCGCCTGTTCACTGACAGCCAGGTGGCCCAAGCCGAGCGAATCGGCGAGGCCGCCGCTGCCGGCATCGCCGTCGCGGCCGTGGACCAAGACATCCAGATCATCCGCGACCTCGACAGCCAACAGGTGCAGCAAGTGGCACTTGCCTACCTGGGGCGCGAACGGTTGACCACCAGCTACCTTCAGCCAGGAGCAACAGCATGATCCAGGTACCCTCCCCGGCCCCCTTGCCGCTGACGTGCAACGGCCCGGCTGACGACACCGCCTTGGCGGCCATGGCCAACCTGCACTCGGCACAGGGTATCGACCTTGGCCACATTCCAGACCTGCAGGCCCACCCTGAGCACTGGCGAACGGCAGAAGGCACCCGCGTCAGCTTCCTCGCACGCCATGACCGGCCCATGTTCGACCTGGCATTACGCTTTCGCGCAGGCAGCGTACTCGACGGCGCCCACCCTGGGCTTGCGGCACTTGTGCTGTACAGCCTCGACCAAGGCACCGGGCAACTCGACGCCACGCGGTTCGCCGAGGATATGGCCGGTTTCGGCGCCATCCTGGGCAGGAGGATCAGCGACGACAGCGCCCTTGTCACCCTGCGCGCCCTGAGCCTGCCGGCACTGCGCGACAGCGCGATGCAACTGCTGACCGAGATGCTGGCCAGCCCGGCATTGCGCGCGGGCGATGTGGCCAAAATCGGCGAACGGCTCGTATTCAGCCAGGCCAGGTATGGCAACCATCCGCTGCTGCGGATTACCAAGGCGGCCACCGCGCATATCTTCAGCGGCCACCCCTACGCGGCCACCCTGACGGCGCAGACCATCGCCAGCATTGGCGATGACCAGATCCGGGCGTTCCACCAACAGGCGTATTCGGCCAACAACCTCGACATCGGCCTGGTGGGCAACCTGACCCGCGAGGAAGCACGGCAGCTTGTCGACGACCTGGTCCGGGCCCTGCCGCAAGGCTGGGCGGCGCAACGCACGCCATCGGTTCCCGACTACCAGGCATTGGACCTGAATCTCGCTGCGGCCAGCAGTACCACCCAGGCAACGCTCACTCTTGCAACGAACGTATCGGCCCAGGATCCGGTGTTCCCAGCCCTGTATCTGCTCAACGCAATCCTGGGCAGTAGCTACGAGTCGCGCCTTACCCAGGAATTGCGCACCCTGCGCAACCTCACCTACGCCATCTCCTGCGACTTGAGGCCGCTGGATGCCGCCAGCCAGTTGCAGATCCACTGGGATATCGCCCCCCATTACCGGGATGCCTCTGGCGCGCTGGTGTCGGCGATTCTGGCATGCCTGCGTGAACACGGCCCCAGCCAGGCCGAATGCGACATGGCGGTGAACCAGATCGCCGGTAAACTGCACGACAGCCTGGCAGACCGCGCGAGAATGGCCCAGGCCTTGGCCACCTACAGCCACCAAGGCTTGGCGCCAGACCACCTGGGCACCTTCCTCGGTAAACTGTCGGCGCTTACGCCTGCCAATCTGCGTGAAGCGGCGCAAGTCTGGTTGCAGGCCCCACAGGTATTCGTCACCAGCGGCCCGGTTACCGAGCAATTGCCATTACCCAAACCGACCGCGCTCGACCAATAGCGCAGGTACAAAGGCGCTGTTTCGTGGCACTCTAGGCCGGCACATCACGAGTCGCCCAGCATGCCTAGCTTCAGCGCCCCTTTCCGTCCGGCCATCGGCCTGTCCAACCCGCATCTGCAAACATTGTGGGGCCCCCTGTGGCGCAAGCTGCCAGCGCTTGCGCGCAACCGGGAGCGCCTGTGGCTGGCTGATGGCGACTTCATCGACCTGGACTGGCATGGCCCGCACCAGCCGCAGGCGCCGCTGGTACTGGTGTTGCACGGGCTGACCGGTTCCTCTGACTCACCCTATGTGAAGGGCTTGCAGCAAACCCTGCAAGCGCGGGGCTGGGCCAGCGTGGCGGTGAACTGGCGCGGCTGCTCGGGCGAACCCAACCTGTTGCCCCGAAGCTATCACTCCGGCGCCAGCGAAGACCTGGCGGAAATCATCGGCCACCTGCGCGCCCAGCGCCCACTGGCACCGCTGTATGCGGTGGGTTATTCGCTGGGCGGCAATGTGTTGTTGAAATACCTGGGTGAAAGCGGCGTCGCCAGCCAGCTGGAGGCTGCGGTAGCGGTCTCGGTACCGTTTCGTCTGGACCACTGCGCAGACCGCATCGGCCAGGGATTTTCCAAGGTGTACCAGGCGCACTTCATGCGCGAAATGCTGGCGTATGTACAACTCAAGCAGCGGCACTTCCATGCACAGGGCCAGCATGACCGGTTGGCCGAACTCGACCGCCTGGGCCAGCTGAGCAACCTGCGCACGTTCTGGGAGTTCGACGGCAAGGTCACGGCCCCCTTGAACGGTTTTCGCGATGTACACGACTACTATCGCCGCTCGTCGAGCCACTTCTTTCTTGGCCAGAACCGCACGCCAACGCTGATCATTCAGTCCAGTGACGACCCGTTCGTGTCCAGCCACAGCTTGCCGACCGCGCGGGAACTGGCCCCCCAGACCCGTTTCGAGCTGCACCGCCGCGGCGGCCATGTGGGCTTTGTCGATGGCAGCCTGCGCAGGCCCGGGTACTACCTGGAACGGCGGATTCCGCAGTGGCTGGTGGAGGGCCAGTAACGCCGCTCCATGCCAGACGTACCTATTCGCCAGTGGCCACCCCATGCTCCGGATCAGTGATCCACTCACTCCACGACCCGGCATACAGCTTGCCCAGCGGGTAACCTGCCAGCGCCAGCGCAAACAGGTTGTGACATGCCGTCACCCCCGAGCCGCAATAAGACACCACGTGCTCCGGTGCCCGCCCGGCCAGCTTTTCGGCAAAGCGCTGCCTGAGCTGATCGGCCGGCAAAAAGCGCCCGTCAGGCCCCAGGTTGTCAGTAAACGCCGCGCACTGCGCGCCGGGGATATGCCCTGCCACCGGGTCGATGGGCTCCACCTCGCCGCGAAAACGCGGCAATGCCCGCGCATCGATCAGGGTCAGGTCTGCATTGCCCAGGCGCTTGGCCAGGTGGTCGGCATCGATCAGCAGCGCGGGGTCTGGCTTGCCGCTGAACGTGCCTTGGCGCTTGGGTGCAGGGTCCAGGCTCAGGGGCAGGTGCGCTGCATGCCAGGCCTTCAGGCCACCGTCCAGGATCGCCACGCCACTGCGCTTGCCCAACCAGACCAGCAGCCACCAGGCACGGGCAGCAAAGGCGCCGGGGCCGTCGTCGTACAGCACCACTTCGCTATCGTTGTCCACACCCCACTCACGCAAGCGCTCGACCAGCCGCTGCGCATCGGGCAACGGGTGGCGCCCGGTACGCCCCTTGCTCACCGGCCCGCTGAGATCGCGGTCGAGGTCGGCAAAATGTGCACCGGCTATGTGCCCTTGCGCATAGCTGCGTTGGCCATAGTCGACATCTTCAAGGGCAAAGCGGCAGTCGAGGATCACCGATTTGGGCGAGCCCAGACGCTCGGCCAATTGTTGCGGGGTGATCAATTGCGCAAGGGGCATGACAATCTCCTGATCAATGGCACTAAAGCAATGACACTGGCGCCCCGGGCTACAGCTCCAGGGCCTGGTTGAACGGTACCTGAAATTCCTGGCACAGCGCGTCCACCGCGTGGCGGGCACTGTCGGTGACGAAACCCAGCTCCAGCACCAGTACCTGGTAGACGCCGCGCATGAAGGCTTCTTCACCCAGGTGCGCGGAGTGCTCGCGGGTGGTACTGAGAAAACGTACCCACGAGGTCAGCACGATCCAGGCGTTGATGGTCAGCGATTCGATCTGCGCCGGCGCCATGGCCAGGATGCCTGCCTCGACGAAGCCGCGATAGATCGCCTGGCCCTGGCGCAGGCAGCGCTCGGAGAAGCGCCGGTAGCGGGCGGCCAGTTCGGCATCGCTGTCCAGCAGATGCTCCAGGTCGCGGTGCAGGAAGCGGTAGTTCCACATCGCCGCCAATAGCGCCTTGAGGTAGAACCGCTTGTCTTCCACGGTCGCCGCACGCCCCTGCGGCGGGCGCAGGAAACTGTCCACCAGTTCTTCGTACTGGCTGAACAACACCGCGATGATCGCCTGCTTGTTAGGGAAGTGGTAATACAGGTTGCCGGGCGAAATTTCCATGTGTGCGGCAATGTGGTTGGTACTGACGCATCTCTCGCCCTGCTGGTTGAACAGCTCCAGGCTGTTCTGCACGATGCGCTCTCGGGTCTTCATGCGCGGGGCCATGCTCAAGCTCCCAGTCTGCAGGCGTTGATAAAGGTTCATCTTACGGCGATTCACCCGGCTGATACACCGGTCTCTGCAAGGGTAATACTCGCGCCAACGCAGAAATTAGAGTATAGACTCTAGAAACCTCAAGCTCAGCCAGGAGACCGCCGTGACCTCGCCCATCGCCTTGCCTGCCGTGCATGCCGACCACGCCCTGGAGGCGACATTCAGCGCCCAGCGCCAGGCGTTCGCCGGCAACCCTCTGCCGCCGGCAACACAACGGCGGCAGTGGCTGAAAAGCTTGCGCGAGGCCCTGCTGGCCAACCAGCAGCAGCTCATCGCAGCAATCGATGCCGACTTCAACGGGCGCAGCGCCGATGAAACGTTGCTGGCCGAGCTTCTGCCCTCGGTGCAGGGCATACGCCATGCCGAGCGCCACCTGCAACGCTGGATGCGCCCTTCCAGGCGGGCCGTGGGGCTGGCATTCCAGCCGGCCAGCGCGCGGGTGCTTTACCAGCCGCTAGGCGTTGTCGGCATCATCGTGCCGTGGAATTACCCGCTGTTTCTCGCCATCGGCCCGCTCACCTGTGCCCTGGCCGCTGGCAACCGGGTCATGCTCAAGCTCAGCGAGGCCACCCCGGCTACTGGCCAAGCCTTGCAGGCCCTGCTGCAACGGGTGTTTCCCGAGGACTTGGTCAGTGTGGTGCTTGGCGAGGTCGAGGTCGGCCAGGCGTTCGCCCGCCTGCCCTTCGATCACCTGCTGTTCACCGGGGCCACCAGCATTGGCCGCCAGGTCATGCTGGCGGCCGCGCAAAACCTGACGCCGGTGACCCTGGAGTTGGGCGGCAAATCCCCGGCCATCGTGTCGGCCAGCGTACCGCTGGAAACAGCCGCCGAGCGCATCGCCTTCGGCAAGACGCTCAACGCCGGCCAGACCTGCGTCGCCCCCGACTACGTGCTGGTGCCGCGCGAGCGCCTGAATGCTTTCGCCGATGCCTACGGCACCGCCGTGCGGCGCATGTACCCTCGCATTGCCGACAACCCTGACTACAGCGCCATCATCAACCCCCGGCAACTGGCACGCCTTGAGCACCTGCTGCAGGACGCGCGCGGCAAAGGTGCGCAGGTGAGCGACCTGTACGCCCACGAGACACGCCAAGGGCGGCGCCTGCCGCCACACGTGCTGACCAAAGTGAACGACACCATGCAGGTCATGCAGGACGAAATATTTGGCCCGCTGCTGCCGCTGGTGCCCTACGACACGCTCGATGACGCGCTGGCCTACATCAACCAGCGCCCGCGGCCTTTGGCGCTGTACTACTTCGGCTACGACCGCGGCGAACAGCAACAGGTGTTGCAGCACAGCCATTCCGGCGGGGTATGCCTGAACGACACCTTGCTGCATGTGGCTCAGGACGACCTGCCGTTCGGTGGCATAGGCCCCTCGGGCATGGGGCACTACCACGGCCACGAAGGCTTCCTGACATTCAGCAAGGCCAAGGCGGTACTGGCCAAGCAACGCTTCAACGCCGCACGGGTGATTTACCCGCCTTACGGCAAAGCCCTGCAGCGCCTGGTCTACAAGTTGTTCATCCGCTGAGGCCCGGGCCATGCATCGTCGTGACCTGCTGCGTTTCAGCGTTGCCGCGAGCACCTTCCTGGCCGGTGCCAGCCTGGTGGGCTGCAGCGCACAAACGGCCGCGCCGGGCTTTCAGGCGCTGCGCCACGATGACCTGCCACTGCTGCGCGCGCTGATACCGGTGGTGCTCAGCGGCACGCTGGCCACCGATACGCTGGTACTGCGCAGCCTCGATTACAAGCTGGCAGCGCTGTCGCCGGAGATGCTCAAACTTACCCGGCAATTGTTCGACGTGCTCAGCCTGCCGCTGACCCGCGGCCCACTGACCGGCATCTGGGGTGCCTGGGCCCAGGCCGCGCCCGCCCAGGTCGAGGCTTTCCTGCAGCGCTGGCAGGGCAGCTCGCTGAACCTGCTGCGCATGGGCCATGCCTCGCTGCTGCAACTGCTGCAAATGGCCTGGTACGAGCGCCCCGAGTCCTGGGTCGCCTGCGGCTACCCCGGCCCACCGAAAATCTGAACACGACAAGAGCATCGCCAATGCCTGTGCCTGACTCGTTTCGCCAAGGCCTCGACCGCGGCTGGATCACCCACGACGCCTCACGCCTGGAACACGACCTGCAACTGCACGCCGATATCGCCGTGATCGGCAGCGGTGCCGGCGGCGCCACCAGCGCACAGCGGCTCAGCGCCGCGGGCTTCAAGGTCTTGCTGATTGAAGAAGGCCCGTTGAAGACCAGCAGCGACTTCAAGCTGCTGGAGCACGAAGCCTATGCCAGCCTCTATCAGGAGGGCCTGGGGCGCATGAGCAAGGATGGCGCCATTACCATCCTGCAAGGCCGTGCCGTAGGCGGCACCACGCTGGTGAATTGGACGTCGAGTTTTCGCACCCCGCCGCAGACCCTGGCGCACTGGGCCTCGGCCCATGGCGTACAAGGGCTCGGCGAAGATAAGCTGCGCCCTTGGTTCGAGCGCATGGAACTGGAGCTGGGTATCACACCCTGGGCCATGCCACCGAATGCCAACAACGACGTGCTGCGCCGTGGCTGCGAACAACTGGGTTATCGCTGGGCAGTCATCCCGCGCAACGTGCGCGGCTGCTGGAACCTGGGTTACTGCGGCATGGGTTGCCCGGTGAATGCCAAACAATCGATGCTGGTGACGCGCATTCCCGCCACCCTCGAACAGGGCGGCGAGTTGCTTTACCTGGCCCGGGCCGAGCGCTTCAGCCACAACGGCGAGCGCATCCAACACCTGACCTGCCAGGCCCTGGATACGCAAGGCATCCACCCGACAGGTCGGCAAGTGACGGTACACGCGCGCCATTACATCCTGGCAGGCGGCGGCATCAACAGCCCGGCCCTGCTGCTGCGCTCCAATGCCCCCGACCCGCATGGCCGCCTGGGCAAACGCACCTTCCTGCACCTGGTCAACTTCAGCGCCGCACGCTTCAACGAACGCATCGACCCCTACTACGGCGCGCCGCAGTCGATCTACAGCGACCATTTCCAGTGGCAGCACGGCACGGAGGGGCCGGTGGGCTACAAGCTCGAAGTACCGCCGCTGCACCCGGCCCTGGCCAGCACCCTGCTGGGTGGCCATGGCCAGGACAATGCCCGGCGCATGGCCGAACTGCCCAACACCCATGTCATGCTGGCCTTGCTGCGCGACGGGTTTCACCCGCAAAGCCAGGGCGGCAGCGTTGAACTGCGCGGCGACGGCTCCCCCGTGCTCGATTACCCGGTCACCGACTACCTGCGTGACGGCTTGCGGCGCGCCTACCGCAGCATGGCGCAGGTCCAGTTCGCCGCCGGCGCGGTCGAGGTAACCCCGGTGCACAGCGATGCCAGCGGCGCTGCCAGCCTGGAACAGGCCTTGGCCATGATCGACCGCCTAGCTTTGGAGCCTTTCCGTACGCGCCTGGGCAGCGCCCATGTGATGGGTGGTTGCGCCATGGGCGAAGACCCGCGCCAGGCGGTGTGCGACAGCCTGGGCCGCCATCACCAGCTGGAAAACCTGTCGGTTCACGACGGCTCGCTGTTCCCCACCAGCATCGGCGCCAACCCGCAGCTGTCGGTGTATGCCATCAGCGCCAGGCTCAGCGAAGCGTTGGCTACCCGCCTGGCACACAACGCATGACAACGAATACACGCCCTGTCTATAGTGCCATCAGCCGGCCGCATGACTTGGCCGGGGCGCCGTCGCTGCGCTACCATCCGACTCCCCAACGCACTCCAGCCAGGATGACGCGATGAACCGAGTGTTGTACCCGGGTACTTTCGACCCCATTACCAAAGGCCACGGCGACCTGGTCGAGCGCGCTTCGCGCCTGTTCGACCACGTGATCATCGCAGTGGCGGCCAGCCCGAAGAAAAACCCGCTGTTCCCGCTGGAGCAACGTGTCGCGCTCGCCCGTGAGGTCACCAAGCACCTGCCCAATGTCGAAGTCATCGGCTTTTCTTCGCTGCTGGCGCATTTCGCCAAGGAACAGGGCGCCAATGTGTTGCTGCGCGGCCTGCGTGCGGTTTCCGACTTCGAATACGAGTTCCAGTTGGCGAACATGAACCGGCAACTGGCACCCGATGTCGAGAGCCTTTTCCTGACGCCGTCGGAGCGCTATTCGTTCATTTCCTCGACCCTGGTCCGGGAAATCGCCGCATTGGGCGGTGATATCAGCAAATTCGTCCACCCTGCGGTGGCCGAGGCGCTGACCGAGCGTTTCAAGAAGCAAGCCTGACCGCCTGATTGTCGCGCCCGCGTGCACTGCGGGCGCGAATGCGGCACAATTGTGCCCATTGCGTTGAACATGCCCGGGCGCTGAGCCCCGGCCGGAGTCCCCATGTCCCTGATCATTACCGACGATTGCATCAATTGCGACGTCTGCGAACCCGAGTGCCCGAACGAGGCCATCTCCCAAGGCGAAGAGATCTACGTGATCGACCCCAACCTGTGCACCCAGTGCGTGGGTCATTACGACGAGCCGCAGTGCCAGCAGGTCTGCCCGGTCGATTGCATCCCGCTGGATGAGGCGCACCCGGAAACCGAAGAGCAATTGATGGCCAAGTACCGGCGTATTACCGGCAAGGCCTGAACCCTCAGCCCTGCGCGGTTTCTGTAGGAGCGGCCTTGCGTCGCGATGGGCCGCACAGCGGCCCCGGCGGTTTCTGCGCAAAAGCCGAAGTTTCTGCGCAAATGCTGGTTTCTGCGCAAACGCTGAAATTTTGGGGGCGCTTCGCACCCCATCGCGACGCAAGGCCGCTCCTACAGGACGGCAATCACCTGTAGCCTCAGCGCTGGCAGCGTGGGCAGAACACGCTCGCCCGCTGCCCCAGTTTCACTTCGCGCAGCTCCGTACCGCATACCTTGCACGGCTGCCCAGCCCGCCCGTACACGAACAGGGTCTGCTGGAAGTACCCCGGCTGCCCGTCACCGCCGATGAAATCGCGCAAGGTGGTACCGCCCTGCTCGATCGCCGCCGCCAGTACCCGCTTGATCTCGATCGCCAGCTTCAGGTAACGCGCCCGGGAAATCCCCCCTGCCGCACGGCGTGGATCGATGCCGGCAGCGAATAGCGCCTCGCTAGCGTAGATGTTGCCCACCCCCACCACCACCGCGTTATCCATGATGAACGGCTTGACCGCCATCGAGCGCCCACGGGACAGCTGGAACAGCCGCTCGCCGTCGAACAGGTCGGTCAACGGCTCCGGCCCCAGGCGCAGCAGCAGCTCGTGGCGCAACGGGTCCTGGCTCCAGAGCATGGCACCAAAACGGCGAGGGTCGGTGTAGCGCAGCATCAGCCCCGACTCCAGCTCGATATCGACATGCTCATGCTTGGCCGCCGGCAAGCCCTGCTCGACCAGGCGCAAGTTGCCCGACATGCCCAGATGGCTGATCAGGGTGCCGACTTCGGCATTGATCAGCAGGTACTTGGCGCGCCGTTCGACAGTGACGATGCGCTGCCCCGACAGGCGCACATCGAGGTCTTCGGGAATGGGCCAGCGCAAGCGCCGGTCACGCACCACCACGCGGCTGACGCGCTGGCCTTCCAGGTGCGGCGCAATACCGCGCCGGGTGGTTTCTACTTCGGGTAGTTCCGGCATGTGTCAGTGCCCGCCCAACTCACGAATGTTCTGCTTGAGGTTTTCGAAATCGTAATCCGACAGGCCAATGTAATCGAGCACCAGCGGGCCGACCACACGCCATTCGTGGTCGACTGCCTGGTTGCCCAGCACCCGGTAGGAGGCACAGATATGCTCCGCCATCTTCAGCACCGCCAGCAGGTTTTTCAGCTGGCTCTGGGTGTTGCGCGCAGTGTCGTCGCGGAACACTGCCAGGGCATTGTGGTGGTTGGCGATGGCGGCAGTGAGGTGCTCCGGCAGGCGCCAGGACTTGGCGGTGAAGTAGCCGACCACCGAATGGTTGGTATTGAAGGCGCGGTTTTCGGTATCCACCACTCGCGTTTCGCCGCCGGCCTTGGCATAGGCTTCTTCCAGCACCTCCATGTAGTTGGGGAAGCGCTTGAGCATCAACGGCACGCCACAGTCGTGGAACAGGCCCAGGGTGTAGGCCTCGTCCGCGGGCTGGATACCGGTGCGCTTGGCCAGGGTCAGGCAGGTCATCGCCACGTCCTGGGCGGTATCCCAGAAGCGGTTGAGGGTAACGATGGTCTCGTCGCTCATCTCGCCTTTGATCGACTGGGCGTTGATCAGGTTGATGATCGAACGGCTGCCCAGCAGGTTCACTGCGCGCTGGATCGAACCGATCTTGTTGGACAGGCCAAAATGCGGCGAATTGACCAGCTTGAGCAAGGCGCCGGACAGGCCTGGGTCCTGGGAAATCAACTTGGCGATGGTTTCCAGGTCCGGGTCAGGCATGTACTGCTCGAACTGCAGGTCAACCATGATCTGCGGTTGCGGCGGGATGGTGATGCCTTGCAAGGCTTGCTGGATCTGTTCGGCGCTGAGTTCTTGGGACATACGTGCACACTCGTTTAGGACGGTGGATTCTAACCCAGTTGGCCGTGCCGGCGCTTTGTCGTACCTCGAACCGAAGTGCCGGCCAACAGGGTATAATCCCGCTCTTTTTTCCCGGAGCGACGTCATGTCCCTGCCCAGCCTTCGCCTCAAAGCCAATGCCGACCGCCGCCTGCGCGCCGGCCACCTGTGGGTCTACAGCAACGAAGTCGATGTCAGCGCGACCCCACTGCAAGGCTTCCAGGCCGGCCAGCAGGCCATTCTCGAGGCGGCCAACGGCAAACCGTTGGGCATCGTCGCACTCAGCCCGAACAACCTGATCTGCGCACGCCTGCTGTCGCGCGACATCAAGCTGCCGCTGGACAAGTCGCTGCTGGTGCACCGCCTCAATGTCGCCCTGTCGCTGCGCGAGCGCCTGTTCGACCAGCCGTGCTACCGCCTGGTCTATGGCGATTCCGACCTGCTGCCAGGGCTGGTGGTCGACCGCTTCTTCGACATCCTCGTGGTTCAGCTGGCCTCGGCCACCATGGAAGCGCACAAGGACGACGTGATCGCTGCCCTGGTGCAAGTGCTCAAACCAAGCGGCATCCTGTTCAAGAACGATTCCGCCGCCCGCGACGCCGAAGGCTTGCAGCGCTATGTGGAGACCGTCTACGGCCAGGTGCCGGACTGGGTGCCGCTGGAAGAGAACGGCGTCAAGTTCGAAGCCCCGGTGCGTGAAGGCCAGAAGACCGGCTGGTTCTACGACCACCGCATGAACCGTGCGCGCCTGGCGCCGTACGTCAAGGGCAAGCGTGTGCTCGACCTGTTCAGCTACATCGGTGGCTGGGGCGTACAGGCAGGTGCTTTCGGCGCCAGCGAAGTGTTCTGCGTCGATGCCTCGGGCTTTGCCCTGGATGGCGTGGAGCGTAACGCGGCGCTGAACGGCATCAGCGAAAAGCTGACCTGCATCGAAGGCGATGTCTTCGAAGCCCTGCGCGAACTGAAGGCTGCCGAAGAACGCTTCGACGTGATCATTGCCGACCCACCCGCGTTCATCAAGCGCAAGAAAGACCTGAAGAACGGCGAGGCGGCCTACCGCCGGCTGAACGAACAGGCCATGCGCATGCTGAGCAAGGACGGCATCCTGGTCAGCGCCTCGTGCTCCATGCACCTGCCCGAGGACGACCTGCACAACATTCTGCTGACCAGCGCCCGCCACCTGGACCGCAACCTGCAGCTGCTCGAGCGCGGCGGCCAGGGCCCCGACCACCCGGTGCACCCGGCCATTGCCGAAACCCGCTACATCAAGAGCATCACCTGCCGGTTGCTGCCAAACAGCTGATATCTGCCAAAATGGGCCGCCGCGCGGCCCTTTCCTGCTGCAATCTCCCCGCCAGCCATCCACATCTGCATTCCTTCGCCGCGCCAGGGGTGTAGAATCGGCCTATTCATCGCCAGTCATCCCCGGCGGGTTTATGAGCTCTGGTCAAGCCCGCGGCGATCCCGCGCAGTCTTCGGCCTCATCCGTGCCAGTGGCAACCGGCCTGCGGTACAAAGGACAAGAGAAGCTCACTCCCCTTTTTGTGACCTGATTAAGCCGCCAGGAGTGTTTCATGCCTGATTATCGTTCCAAGACTTCCACCCAGGGCCGCAACATGGCCGGCGCCCGTGCCCTGTGGCGCGCCACCGGCATGAAGGACGAAGACTTCAAGAAACCGATCATCGCCATCGCCAACTCGTTCACCCAGTTCGTCCCGGGCCACGTGCACCTGAAGGACCTGGGCCAGCTGGTCGCCCGCGAAATCGAACGCGCCGGTGGCGTGGCCAAGGAATTCAACACCATCGCGGTCGACGACGGCATCGCCATGGGCCACGACGGCATGCTGTACTCGCTGCCCAGCCGCGAGATCATTGCCGACGCCATGGAATACATGGTCAACGCCCACTGCGCCGATGCCATCGTGTGCATCTCCAACTGCGACAAGATCACCCCCGGCATGCTGATGGCCGCCCTGCGCCTGAACATCCCGGTGATCTTCGTCTCGGGCGGCCCGATGGAAGCCGGCAAGACCAAGCTGGCCAGCCACGGCCTGGACCTGGTCGACGCCATGGTCATCGCCGCCGACTCCAGCGCATCCGACGAGAAAGTCGCCGAGTACGAGCGCAGCGCCTGCCCGACCTGCGGTTCGTGCTCCGGCATGTTCACCGCCAACTCGATGAACTGCCTGACCGAAGCCCTGGGCCTGGCCCTGCCGGGCAACGGCTCGACCCTGGCCACCCACTCGGACCGCGAGCAGCTGTTCCTGACGGCCGGGCGCACCATCGTCGAACTGTGCAAACGCTACTACGGCGAGAACGACGAGTCGGTACTGCCACGCAGCATCGCCAACTTCAAGGCGTTCGAGAACGCCATGATGCTCGACATCGCCATGGGCGGCTCGACCAATACCATCCTGCACCTGCTGGCCGCGGCCCAGGAAGGCGAGGTGGCCTTCGACCTGCGCGACATCGACCGCCTGTCGCGCAAAGTGCCGCAGCTGTGCAAAGTGGCGCCGAACATTCAGAAGTACCACATGGAAGACGTGCACCGAGCTGGCGGTATCTTCAGCATCCTCGGCTCGCTGGCGCGTGGCGGCCTGCTGCACACCGACCTGCCGACCGTGCACAGCCGCAGCATGGAAGAAGCCATCGCCAAATGGGACATCACCCAGACTGACGACGAAGCCGTGCACACCTTCTTCAAGGCCGGCCCAGCCGGGATCCCGACCCAGACCGCGTTCAGCCAGTCGACCCGCTGGGAAACCCTGGACGACGACCGCGAGAACGGCTGCATCCGCAGCTTCGAGCACGCCTATTCGCAAGAAGGCGGCCTGGCCGTGCTGTACGGCAACATCGCGCTGGATGGTTGCGTGGTGAAGACCGCCGGTGTCGACGAGTCGATCCACGTGTTCGAGGGTACCGCGAAGATCTTCGAAAGCCAGGACAGTGCCGTGCGCGGCATCCTCGCCGACGAAGTGAAGGCCGGCGACATCGTGATCATCCGCTACGAAGGCCCGAAAGGCGGCCCGGGCATGCAGGAAATGCTCTACCCGACCTCGTACCTGAAGTCCAAAGGCCTGGGCAAGGCCTGCGCCCTGCTGACCGATGGCCGCTTCTCGGGTGGCACCTCGGGGCTTTCCATCGGCCACGCCTCGCCGGAGGCTGCTGCAGGCGGCGCCATCGGCCTGGTGCGCGACGGTGACAAGGTACTGATCGACATTCCCAACCGTTCGATCAACCTGCTGGTCAGTGATGAAGAGCTGGCTGCGCGCCGTGTAGAGCAGGACAAGAAAGGCTGGAAACCGGCTGAAGTCCGCCCGCGCAAGGTGACCACCGCACTGAAGGCTTATGCGTTGCTGGCGACCAGTGCCGACAAGGGTGCTGTGCGTAACAAAGCGATGCTCGAAGGGCTGTAAGGCTTCGAAAGCATGAAAGGAAAACCGGCGCACTGTGCGCCGGTTTTTTTATGCCTGCACCGGCCTCTTCGCGGGCTCGCCCGCTCCCACAGGGACCGCACAGCATCTGAAAGTCATGCAATGCAAGTGGGAGCGGGCGAGCCCGCGAAAAGGCCGGCCCACTCTACACAAGCCTTACTGGATCTGCTCCGGCGTCACGATCACCCAGTTCTTGTCCGCGGTCACCGGCAACCCTTCCTTGGCCTGCGCCGCCGCCTGCTTGGCAATCATGCCGTTCAACTGGTCCATGTACTTGGCCTTGCGGTTGATCCACAGGTGGATACCGCCCTTGCCGACGTCTACCCCATGAAACTGCATGTAGCCATCACTGGTTGGCGTGTCGCCGCCCACCAGCACCGGCTTCTTCCACTCATCGATGTAAGTCAGGATCGCCGCCTGCTTGCCCGCCATCCAGGTGGCCGGGGTCCACAGGTACGGGGTCAGTTCCAGCCCTTCGTTGGCTTTGGCGTCGTAGTGCCCGGCACTGATCTGCTTGCGCGCGGTGGTCAACTGGCCATTGGCGCGGTCCTTGAGCAGCAGGCTCACGCCAATCACATTCTGCGGCTTCACGTTGTAGCCGTATTTGGGGTCCGAAGCGACCATGCGCACCAACTCCTCAGAGGCGGCAGAAATCACATAGACCTCGATGCCGTTTTCCATCAGCTTGTTGTACAGCTCGGCCTGGCCCTTGAATACCTTGGGCGGCTGCACGTCGATCGCCTTCACCTGGTCGCCATCGTAATAGGTGCTGGGAATCGGCTGGGTCGAAGCCATCAGTTCGTCCACCTGCACCTTCAACTCCTTGAGGGTGAAGCCGGAAAACACCTGGGCGACCCACGGGTAGCACACCATGTCGTCGATTTCGCACAACCGGTAGTAGTAGCTGAACAGGCTTTCCTTGTGCTCGGCGGTGTCCTTGAACGGTATCAGCTTCAGCGACGGGTCAAGCTTGTCACGGCTCAGCAAGCCTTTGTTTTCCATGAACGGCAGCAAGGCTTCTTCCAGGTCATAGCGGTAACTGGTGTTGTCCATGTCGAACACCGCATAGTTACCTTTGTTGGCATTGGCAGCGATCATGCTGTCGAGCTGCCTGGCTGCATCGGCAGGCCAGTGCTTGAGCTCGGTGGCGAAGGTTTCGATACTGAACAGCAGGGACAAGCCGATAGCGGCAGCTTTCACGGCGACTTTCATGTACGAATCTCCTGAAATGATCTACCAACGCTAGTGCAACCCGACCGATGGGCGGCAGTCCACACCGACCTCCAGGCAGCAGTAAACGCCGTGTTCATTGCAATTTGCGACATGGCGTTATTCCATGAACGACTATGCACATTCCATTTGGGTATAAAGTCGTTTGTTTTCAGGCTGTTAGCATTTCAGTTCGCAATCGCTCACAGACGCGATGCCACCCTTTGCTTTCTCTGCTGGAGCTTCAATGAACCTGCCGCTGTCACTCAACCTGCTGGCATTCCTGGCCCTGTTGCTGGGCCTGGCACAAACCCGCCGCACCGACTGGAGCCTGGCCAAGAAGGTCTTGCTGGGCCTGGCGCTGGGGGTACTCTTCGGCCTGGCCCTGCACACCGTGTATGGCGCCGGTCACCCGGTGCTCAAGGCCACCATCGCCTGGCTTGACCTGGTCGGCAATGGCTATGTGGGCCTGTTACAGATGATCGTCATGCCGCTGATCTTCGCCTCGATCCTCAGTGCCGTCGCGCGCCTGCACAACGCATCGTCGCTGGGCCGTATCAGCGTGCTGAGCATCGGCACCTTGCTGCTGACCACGGCCATTGCCGCGTTGATCGGCATCGTGCTGACCAACCTGTTCGGCCTCAGCGCTGAGGGCCTGGTGGCCGGCGCCCAGGAAAGCGCCCGCATGCAGGTCATCCACAGCGACTATGCAGGCAAGGTCGCCGACCTCAATATCCCGCAGTTGCTGTTGTCGTTCATTCCCAGCAACCCGGTAGGCGACCTGGCGCGGGCCAAGCCGACGTCGATCATCAGCGTGGTGATTTTTGCCGTGTTCGTCGGCCTGGCTGCCCTGCAACTGATCAAGGACGACGCCGAGAAAGGCGCACGTGCGCTGTCGGCCATCGACACCCTGCAAGCCTGGGTCATGCGCCTGGTACGGGTGGTGATGAAACTGACCCCATATGGCGTGCTGGCCCTGATGACCAAGGTGGTAGCCAGTTCGAACATGGAAGACATCCTCAAGCTGGGCAGCTTCGTGGTGGTGTCCTACCTGGGCCTGGCGCTGATGTTCGTGGTTCACGGCATCATCCTCGCGGCTACGGGTGTCAGCCCGCTGCGTTTCTTCCGCAAGGTGTGGCCGGTGCTCACCTTCGCCTTCACCAGCCGCTCCAGCGCAGCCAGCATTCCGCTGAACATCGAAGCGCAAACCCGCCGTCTGGGCGTGCCGCAGTCGATTGCCAGCTTCAGCGCCTCGTTCGGCACCACCATCGGCCAGAACGGCTGTGCGGGGCTCTACCCCGCCATGCTGGCGGTCATGGTCGCGCCAGCGGTAGGCATCGATACCTTCGACCCGCTGTGGATCGCCACCCTGGTGGCCATCGTCACGCTGAGTTCGGCAGGGGTTGCCGGCGTGGGCGGCGGCGCCACCTTCGCCGCGCTGATCGTGTTGCCGGCCATGGGCTTGCCGGTGGAACTGGTGGCGTTGCTGATTTCGGTCGAGCCGCTGATCGACATGGGCCGTACAGCGTTGAACGTGAATGGCTCGATGACCGCGGGCGTGGTCACCAGCCAGTTGCTGAAAGAGACCGACAAGGACGTGCTGGCCGGCGATGAACATGCCGAGCTGAGCCATACCTGACAAATCGTCATGCCCTGTGGGAGGGGCTTCTGCCGCGAACACCGGCGTAGCCGGTGCCAGCCACCGCGCTGGATTCTTCGCGGGCACGCCCGCTCCCACATGGGCCGCGTCGCGCTTACGAAGTGAGTTCTCTGCGCGACAGCCCAGGCACTCTCAAACCTTGTTCCAGACCTCGAAGTGGTAAGCCGGCTTACCCTCTTCCTTCTGCGCCTCGCTCGACGCCAGCCTCCATTGCCCCTCATCAAACGCCGGGAACCAGGCATCCCCCTCCGGCGCCAATTCCACCCGCGTCAGGTACATCCGGCTGACCAGCCCCTTCTCCAGCGCCTGCCCATAGAGCTGCGCCCCGCCAATCAGCATCAGCTCATCGACGCCTTTTTCGCGCGCCCACTGTTCGGCCCGCACCAGCGCCTGCTCCAGCGAGCCGAAGACTTCGGCGCCCTGCAGCTGCAGCCCAGGCTGCCGGCTGACCACGATATTCAACCGCCCGGGCAGCGGCCGGCCCAGTGAGTCCCAGGTCTTGCGCCCCATGATGATCGGCTTGCCCAGGGTGGTGGCCTTGAAGTACTTGAAGTCCCCCGGCAGATGCCAGGGCATGGAGTTGTCGATGCCGATCACACGGTTCTCGGCGTGAGCCGCGATCAGGCTAAGGGGAAGTGATGTATTCATGCCAGCGAGGATAGCACCGGGCGTGTGGGTTATGCTTCTGCCCTGACCTGTGCAATGGAAGACCTTGTGACCGCACCGACTCCACTGGACAAACGCTGGCTGACCGAAGCGGTCCGCCTGCGCGAAGAACACGCCGGCCTGCTGGAAGACCAGGCCGCCAACCGTCATGCGCGCCAGCGCGGCGGCGACTTGGCGGCGCGCATCGAAAGCCGGGCGCTGTTCCTGGCCGAACGCGACGGCATGGCCACGGCCCTGCGCCACTGGAAGCAGGGCGCACGCCTGGCGGTGCTGGCCCTGCTGCTGCTAGCCGTGCTCAGCGGCGCCGGCCTGGCCCTGGCGGCGCTTGGCGACGGCCAGCGCCCGGTCAACGTCTTCTGGGCGTTGGGCAGCCTGCTGGGGCTGAACCTGCTGACACTGCTGGGCTGGGCCATTGGTTTTGCCCTCAGCGGCGAACACGGTGCGGGGTTGGGCCGTTTGTGGCTATGGCTGAGTGAGCGCTTCGCCCGCGATGCCAAGGCCGCGCACCTGGGCCCGGCACTGCTGGTACTGCTGCAGCGCCAGCGCCTCAACCGCTGGCTGCTAGGCCTGCTGGTACACAGCCTGTGGCTGCTGGCGATGCTCTGCGCGCTGGGCATGCTGCTGGCTCTACTGGCCACCCGTCGCTATGGCTTCGTGTGGGAAACCACCCTGCTCGCCGCCGACCCGTTCATCCAACTCACCCAGGCGCTGGGCGCGCTGCCTTCGCTGCTGGGCTTTGCCGTGCCCGACGAGGCCATGATCCGCGCCAGTGGCGACAGCCAGCCGGCCCTCGACGTGGCGCGCCAGGCCTGGGCCAGCTGGCTGCTCGGCGTGGTGCTGGTATATGGCCTGTTGCCCCGCGTGCTGCTGGCCGGGTTGTGCCTGTGGCGCTGGCGCCAGGGCCGCCAGCGCCTGACCCTGGACCTGAGCCTGCCGGGTTACGCCCAACTGCGCGAAGCGCTGATGCCGCGCAGCGAGCGCATCGGCGTGCAGGACGCGGCCCCCGAGGCGTTGCCAGGGTTCGCCGCCGAGCAGTTGCAAAGCGCCAGCAGCGGCGCCCTGCTGGTGGGCCTGGAACTGGACGACCAGCGGCCCTGGCCACCCCGCCTGCCCCCAAGCGTGACCGATGCCGGTGTGCTCGACAGCCGCGAGTCGCGCAACCGCCTGCTCGAGCAACTCAGCCGCTTTCCGCCGGCACGCCTGGCCATCGCCTGTGACCCGCGCCGCTCGCCCGACCGCGGCAGCCTGGCGCTGCTCGCCGACCTGGCACGCAATGCTGGGGCCACGAGGGTCTGGCTGCTGCAGGCAGCACCCGGCCAGGCGCTGGACGCTCGGCGCCTGGGCGACTGGCATGAAGCCCTTGAGCGGCTGGGCCTGCCCTATGCCGACACCTCACCGCTGACCTGGCTGGAGCATGGCCATGACTGAGCCGCTGAAATTGGCCGTGGTCGGCCACACCAACGTTGGCAAGACCTCGCTGCTGCGCACCCTGACCCGCGACGTGGGCTTCGGCGAGGTGTCCCACCGCCCCAGCACCACTCGCCATGTCGAAGGCGCGCGGCTGTCGGTGGACGGCGAACCGTTACTGGAGCTTTACGACACGCCAGGGTTGGAGGACGCCATCGCCTTGCTCGACTACCTGGAGCGGCTGGAGCGCCCGGGCGAGCGCCTGGACGGCCCTGCCCGCCTCGAGCGGTTCCTGCAAGGCAGCGAAGCGCGCCAGCGTTTCGAGCAGGAAGCCAAGGTGCTGCGCCAGTTGCTGGCCAGCGACGCCGGCTTGTATGTGATCGATGCCCGCGAGCCAGTGCTGGCCAAGTACCGCGACGAACTGGAGGTGCTGGCCAGTTGCGGCAAGCCACTGTTGCCGGTGCTCAACTTTGTCGCCAGCCACCAGCACCGCGAGGCGCAATGGCGCGAAGCCCTTGCCCGGCTTGGCCTTCACGCGTTGGTACGGTTCGACAGCGTAGCCCCACCCGAGGACGGCGAACGCCGCCTGTACGAAAGCCTGGCCCTGCTGCTGGAAAGCGCCCGCCCGGCTTTGCAACGGCTGATCGACGACCAGCAGGCCCAACGCCTGGCCCGCCAGCACAGCGGCAAGCGCCTGATTGCCGAACTGCTGCTGGACTGCGCTGCCTGCCGGCGCAGCGTCGATGCCGAACCGGCGGCCGAAGCCCGGGCCATCGAAGCGCTGCGCCAGGATATTCGTCAGCGTGAGCAACGGTGTGTCGAAGCCCTGCTCAAGCTGTATGCCTTCCGCCGCGACGATGCCCACGCCAGCGACCTGCCGCTGCTGGATGGGCGCTGGGGCGATGACCTGTTCAACCCCGAAACCTTGAAGCTGCTGGGCGTACGCCTGGGCAGCGGCGTAGCCGCCGGCGCAGCGGCAGGTGCCGGGGTCGACTTGCTGGTTGGCGGGCTTACCCTGGGGGCAGCGGCACTGGCCGGGGCGCTGGCCGGCGGTGCGTTGCAGACGGCGCGCAACTATGGCGCGCGCTTGCTGGGCAAACTCAAGGGCAAGCGCGAGTTGACCGTGGACGATACGGTGTTGCGCTTGCTGGCCTTGCGTCAGCAGCAGTTGATGGTGGCCCTGGACAGCCGCGGGCATGCAGCGCAGGACAGCATCAGGCTGGGTGAGCTGGATGAAAAGGCCTGGCGTGAGGGCAAGCTGCCAGAGGCACTGGTCAGGGCGCGGGCGCATCCACAGTGGTCCACCCTGAACCCGGGGGCGAAGCTGAACCAGGCCGAGCGCCAGGAACAGCTGGAGGCGCTGGTGTCTCAGTTTTGAACGGGCGGCGAGCCTGAGCCGCCCCATACGCACCAGGCAGGCCTTTATTTGCGCAGCAGGCGCAAACCGTTGAACACCACCAGAAGGCTCACGCCCATGTCGGCAAATACCGCCATCCACAGGGTGGCCATGCCGGCAAAGGTGATCGCCAGGAATATGGCCTTGATGCCCAGCGCCAGAACGATGTTCTGCAGCAGGATCGCCCCGCTTTGCCGCGACAACCGAACGAAGGCCGGGATTTTCCGCAAGTCATCGTCCATCAGCGCCACATCGGCGGTTTCGATGGCGGTATCGGTGCCGGCCGCGGCCATGGCGAAACCGATCTCGGCACGGGCCAGTGCCGGCGCATCGTTGATGCCGTCACCGACCATACCCACCCGGTGGCCCTGAGCATACAAGGCTTCAATGCTTTGCAGTTTGTCGGCCGGCAGCAGGTTGCCCTCGGCGCGGTCGATGCCTACCACGGCGGCAATGGCCTGGGCGGTGTGCGGGTTGTCACCGGTCAGCATCACCGTCTTGATGCCCAGCTCATGCAGTTCGGCAATCGCCTGACGGCTGCTTTCCTTGACCGTGTCGGCCACTGCAAACAGCGCCAGCGGGCCGCTGGGGTCGAGTAGCAGGACCACGGTCTTGCCCTGGCGCTCCAGCCCATCCAGGCGGGCCTCCAACTCGGGCGAACACAGCCCCAGTTCCTCGACCAGGCGGTGATTGCCCAAGTGGTAGACCTGGCCGTCGATGGTGCCACGCACGCCCCGCCCGGCCAGGGCGGCAAAGTCGTCGACCTCGCTCAAGGCCAGACCTTGCTGCCTGCCGAACTGGGCAATGGCTCGCGACACCGGGTGGTCCGAACGCTCGCCCAGGCTGGCGGCCAAGGCCTGGGCGCGGCCTTCGAACAGCGGCGCCAGCACCTCGGCGTCGGTCTGGGCAGGTTTGCCATGGGTGATGGTGCCGGTCTTGTCCAGGGCCAGGAAGTCCAGGTGGCGGCCGCCTTCCAGGTAAATGCCCCCCTTGACCAGAATACCCTTGCGCGCAGCGGCGGCCAGGCCGCTGACGATGGTCACCGGGGTGGAGATCACAAGGGCGCACGGGCACGCCACCACCAGCAGCACCAAGGCGCGGTACACCCAGTCGAACCAGGCACTGGCCATGAACAGCGGCGGCACCACCGCCACGGCCAAGGCGATGGCGAACACCACCGGCGTGTAGATGCGCGAGAAGCGGTCGACGAAGCGCTGGGTCGGCGCCCGTGCCCCTTGCGCCTGCTCCACAGCCTTGATGATCCGGGCCAGGGTCGACTGCCCGGCAGCAGCGGTCACGCGAAACTCCAGCGCCCCTGCCTGGTTGATGGTGCCGGCAAACAACTTGTCGCCGACCGCCTTCTCCACGGGCAGGCTTTCGCCGGTGATCGGCGCCTGATCGACGCTGGATTGCCCACTGGTCACTTCACCGTCCAGGCTAATGCGCTCGCCAGGGCGCACCCGCACCTGTGCACCGATGGCTACCTCACGCACTGGCAGCTCACGCCACTGGCCATCGGCTTGCTGCACCGTCGCCATGTCCGGCGTCAGTTGCATCAGGCCGCTGATGGCATTGCGCGCACGGTCCAGCGAGCGGGCCTCGATCAGCTCGGCGATGGTGAAGAGCACCATCACCATGGCTGCCTCCGGCCACTGCCCGATCAGCACCGCACCCGTGACGGCGATGCTCATCAGGGCGTTGATGTTGAGGTTGCGGTTTTTCAGGGCGATCCAGCCCTTTTTGTAGGTGCCCAGACCGCAGCCGAGTATGGCTGCGAGTGCCAGCGCGGCCACCACCCACTCCGGCGCAAGCGCAAAAAAGTGCACGATTTCCGCGGCGATTGCCGCAGTACCCGCCAACGCCAGCGGCCACCAACGGGTTTTCGCCGGTGCCGATGCGCTGGCGCTGCCGTCGTCTTCGGCGCCCAGCGGCTCGGCTTTCATGCCCAAGCTGTCGATAGCCCGCTCGATTTCGGCGGTACCACCCAAGGTGTGGCGCACGCCAAGCACGCGGTTGATCAGGTTGAATTCCAATTGCTCGACGCCAGCCAGCTTGCCGAGCTTGTCCTGGATCAAGGTCTGCTCGGTGGGGCAGTCCATGGCATCGATGCGGAAGCGGCTGAGGTGCGCGTGGCCACTGGCCTGCTCGCTCAACTGCACCAGCGCCGGCGCAGCTTCGGCACTGCAGCAGCTGTGCCCATGGGCATGATCGTGGTGGTGACCGTGCTTGTGTTCGTGGCTGACAGGCTGGTTCATGGGGGGTCCTTAAAGTGAGCCTGTTGCCAAGTGAACACCCTGTAGCCACTATAGGGTCAAGCCATTAGCGGGGAATTTGGTAATGAAGATCGGTGAACTGGCCAAAGCCACTGACTGCGCGGTGGAAACCATCCGCTACTACGAGCGGGAAAACCTGCTGCCCGCACCTGCGCGCAGCGACGGCAACTACCGCCTCTACACCCAGGCGCATGTCGAGCGGCTGACGTTCATCCGCAATTGCCGCACGCTGGACATGACCCTCGATGAAATCCGCAGCCTGCTAAGCCTGCGCGACAGCCCGGCTAACGCGTGCGGCAGCGTCAACGCGCTGATCGACGAGCATATCGAGCATGTGCAGGCGCGTATCGACGGGCTGGTAGCGTTGCAGGCGCAGTTGGTGGAATTGCGCCGGCGCTGCAGCGCACAGGGGGCAGAATGCGCGATCTTGCAGCAACTGGAGACGAATGGTGCGGTAACGGTGCCGGAAACCGAGCATTCGCACGTGGGCCGCAGCCACGGGCATTGAGGAACACGATCTCCCGTAGGAGCGGCTTCAGCCGCGAACACCGGCAAAGCCGGTGCCAGCCACCACGTCGCCTGCTTCGCGGGCGCGCCCGCTCCCACAGGTTAGGGTGCTGGCTTCAAGCTCACGCTGCAGATGTAGGAGCGGCCTTGTGTCGCGAAAGGGGCGCAAAGCGCCCCCGGCCATCCCAGGACCTACACTGCCATCGGCGCTGTCATCGGCGCATGATGCTCATAGCCTTCCAGCCAGAAATCACTCGGCTCGATCTTCTCCAGCCACTCGGGCTCGTACTTGCCCGTTTCGGCAAACGCCGGCACCCGGTCACTGATCACCAGCTTCGGCGCTTCCAGCGGCTCGCGCTTGAGCTGCTCGTTGAGCATGTCCAGGTGGTTTTCATACACGTGGGCATCGCCGATAAAGTAGGTGAACCAGCGCGGGGTGTACCCGGTCAGGCGGCCGAACAGGGCCAGCAGCGCCGCACCTTCGGTAAGGTTGAACGGTGTCCCCAGGCCCAGGTCGTTGGAACGGATGTAAAGCGTCAGGGAAATTTCCCTGGTCTCGACATTCGGATGGAACTGGTACAGCAGGTGGCACGGCGGCAGCGCCATCTCGTCGAGCTGCGCGCAGTTCCAGCCGTGGAACAGGATGCGCCGGCTGCCCGGGTCGTTGGCGATGGTGTCCAGGCACTGGCGCACCTGATCGATAGCCTTGTACAGGATGACGAAGGCGACACCGTCTTCCTCGTCCTGGGCGATGCGGCGGAAGCCCGCCTGCTCGGCCATGGCGATAGCGGCGGGGTTGCCCAGCGGGATGCGCTTGTAGCCAGGCCACTGGCGCCATTGCACGCCATAGATTTCACCCAAGTCATCATGGCCCTGGCGGAACGGGTTGGCCAACCACTGGGCGTTTTCGTTGGCATTCTGGTCCCACACCTTGCAGCCCAGCTCGCGGAACTCACCGGCGTTCTTCACGCCGCGCAGGAAGCCGACCATCTCGCCGATCGCCGACTTGAACGCCAGCTTGCGCGTGGTAATGGCCGGGAAGCCCTTCTGCAGGTCGAAACGCAGCATCGCACCCGGCAGGCTGATGGTGCGGATGCCGGTGCGGTTGCCCTGCAGCGTGCCGTTTTCGATAACGTCGCGGACCAGGTCCAGATACTGTTTCATGGCTTACCTGTAGCAGATACGGCAGGGGGATCGCCCCTGCCGTGGGATTAATCAGGCGGGATTCGCCGTGGGCTTGCGATTATAAGCCCACCAGATCAGGCCGAGGCCAGCGAGGATCATCGGCACGCAGAGAATCTGACCCATGGTCAGCCAGCCCCACGCCAGATAGCCCAGCTGGGCGTCCGGTACGCGAACGAACTCGACGATGAAACGGAAAATGCCGTAGAACAGTGCGAACATGCCGGACACGGCCATGGTCGGCCGCGGCTTGCGCGAGAACAGCCAGAGGATCACGAACAGAGCCACGCCTTCCAGCGCAAATTGATAGAGCTGCGACGGGTGGCGCGGCAGTTGCGCGGGGTCGCTGAAGGGCGGGAAGATCATCGCCCACGGCACGTCGGTCGGCTTGCCCCACAATTCGGCGTTGATGAAGTTGCCGATACGCCCGGCGCCCAGGCCGATCGGCACCAGCGGCGCGACGAAGTCCATCAGCTCGAAGAACGACTTGTTGTTGCGCTTGCCGAACCACAGGGCTGCCAGCATCACCCCAATGAAGCCGCCGTGGAACGACATGCCACCCTTCCACACCTCGAAGATCAAGGTCGGGTTGGCCAGGTAGGCGTGCAGGTCGTAGAACAGCACGTAGCCCAGGCGGCCACCGACGATTACCCCCATCGACAGCCAGAACACCAGGTCGGAGAGCTTTTCACGGGTCCAGGTCGGGTCGAAACGGTTCAGCCTACGCGAGGCCAGCAACCAGGCGCCACCGATGCCGATCAGGTACATCAGGCCGTACCAGTGAATTTTCAGCGGGCCAATGGCCACGGCCACGGGGTCTATCTGCGGGTAAGGCAGCATGGAACTTCCTCTCGATTCAAATCAAAAAGCTGAGGCCAACACAGAACAGCAGGGCTGCGAACAGGCGTTTCAACAGGCGCGGCGACAGCTTGTGCGCCAGGCGCGCGCCAAAGCGGGCGAAAAACATGCTGGTCACGGCAATGCCGACCAGCGCCGGCAGGTACACGTAACCCATGCTGTGGGGCGGCAAGTGCTGCTCATGCCAACCTAGCAGCATGAAGCTCAAGGCACTGGCCATGGCGATCGGCAGGCCGCAGGCAGAAGATGTGGCCACTGCCTGTTGCATGGGCAGGCTGCGCGAGGTCAGGAAAGGCACGGTCAGCGAGCCACCCCCAATGCCGAAAATGGCCGAGGCCCAACCGATCACCCCACCCGCGCCGACCAGCACAGGCTTGCCAGGCACACCATGGCTGGCCTTGGGCTTGAGGTCCAGGGCCATTTGCGCGGCGATGACCAGGGCGAAGACACCAATGATCTTTTGCAGGAGCGGGCCCTGGATCAGCGAGGCGGTCTTGGCGCCGACACCGGCCCCCAGGAGGATGCCCAGGGTCATCCAGGCGAATATCGGCCATTGCACCGCGCCCTTGCGGTGGTGTTCGAGCACGGCGTTGATCGAGGTGAACACGATGGTCGCCAACGACGTACCCACCGCCAGGTGGGTCAGTACCGAGGCGTCGAAACCCTGCAGGGTGAAGCTGAACACCAGCACCGGCACGATGATGATGCCGCCGCCCACGCCGAACAGCCCCGCCAGCACGCCGGCACAGGCGCCCAACAGCAGATAGAGCACGAATTCCATTCGGCATCCCCGAGAAATCAATCCGGCATGGTAACGGAAGCCGGGTTCGAGGCTCTAGTGAAGTCTGTGTCAGGATGGATCCTGCCCGCAGCTGTGGGTACAGTGGCAGAAAACACAGAGGCCTGACCGATGTGCCTGATCGTATTCGCCTGGCGGCCGGGGCACGCCCTACCGCTGATCGTCGCGGCCAACCGCGACGAATTCTACGCCCGCCCTGCCCAGGCCCTGGCGGCCTGGGAGGATGCGCCCGGGGTGCATGCCGGGCGGGACCTGGAGGCCGGTGGCACCTGGCTGGGCGTGGGTCCACGGGGGCGCTTTGCGGCGCTGACCAATATCCGTGACCCGCGGCAGGCGCAGGGGCCCCGCTCGCGCGGCGAGCTGGTGGCGGGGTATCTACGGGGTGAGCTGGGGGTTGAGGCTTACCTGGACGAGGTGGCCAGCCGTAGCGGGCAGTATTCGGGGTTCAACCTGCTGGTGGGTGATGGGCGCCAGCTGGGTTACCTGCATGGCCCAGACGTGGCGCCGCGCCTGCTGGAAGCCGGGGTGTACGGGCTGTCCAATGCCGGGCTGGATACCCCATGGCCGAAACTGGTGAAGGCCCGAAGCGGGCTGCAGAGGTTACTGGAAAGGCCGGAGCCGCCACAGTTGCTGGCGCTGCTGGCCGATGGCGAGCCTGCAACTGACGGTGAGCTACCGGACACAGGCGTGGGCATGGCGACCGAGAAGCTGCTGTCGAGTGTCTTTATTGCCAGCCAGAGTTATGGGACACGCGCGAGTACTGTGCTGATTGTGGATGATCAGGGCAGAAGGCGCCTGATCGAGCGCAGTTTCGGGCCGTTTGGTGGGCACCTGGGGGAAGTTGAGCTGTCGATCTGAACAGCGCCTTCGTGGGAGCGGGCGTGCCCGCGAAGAGGCCCGAACAGGCAACACCCCCCTTACAGGGTTTTATTGGCCCCAGGCCCGATCATCCGCGCCAGCCCCAGGTTTTTCAGCGCCAGCTGCAACGAGCTGTGGATAACCTGCGGGTTGTCGTGGCTCAAGGCTTCGACCAGCAGCTCCTTGGCCTTGCCCATGTTCACCTGGCGTAGCATCCACTTCACCTTGGGCAGGTTGGTGGCGTTCATCGACAGGCTGTCGAAGCCCATCGCCATCAACAGGATCGCTGCCGCGGGGTCACCCGCCATCTCGCCGCAGATGCTGACCGGTTTGCCCTCGCCATGGGCATCACGCACCACGGTGTTCAGCGCCTGCAGCACCGCCGGGTGCAAGTAGTCGTACAGGTCGGCGACCCGTGGGTTGTTGCGGTCCACGGCCAGCAGGTACTGGGTGAGGTCGTTGGAACCGACCGACAGGAAATCTACCTGCCGCGCCAGCTCCTTGGTCTGGTACACCGCCGCAGGGATCTCCACCATGACGCCAACCGGCGGCATCGGCACGTCGGTGCCTTCGTCGCGCACCTCGCCCCAGGCCCGGTGAATCAGGTGCAGCGCCTCTTCCAGCTCGTGAATACCGGAAATCATCGGCAACAGGATGCGCAGGTTGTTCAGGCCTTCGCTGGCTTTGAGCATGGCGCGGGTCTGCACCAGGAAGATTTCCGGGTGGTCGAGGGTCACCCGAATGCCGCGCCAGCCAAGGAACGGGTTGTCTTCCTTGATCGGGAAATACGACAGCGCCTTGTCACCACCAATATCGAGGGTGCGCATGGTCACCGGCAGCGGGTGGAAGGCCGCCAACTGCTCACGGTAGATGGCCAGCTGCTCTTTTTCGCTGGGGAAGCGCTGGTTGATCATGAACGGCACTTCGGTGCGGTACAGGCCCACCCCTTCGGCACCGCGTTGCTGGGCCCGGGCCACATCGGCCAGCAAGCCGGTATTGACCCACAACGGCATGCGGTGGCCGTCGGGGGTGATGCAGGGCAGCTCGCGCAGGGCATCCAGGCCCTGGGCCAACTGGCGCTCTTCCTCGACCACGTCGCTGTACTGCTTGCGCAGCACTTCGCTCGGGTTGGTGAACACCTCGCCCTTGTAACCGTCGACGATCAGCTCGATGCCGTCGACCTTGGAGTACGGCAGGTCGACCAGGCCCATCACCGTGGGGATACCCATGGCACGGGCCAAGATGGCAACGTGGGAGTTGCCCGACCCCAGTACCGACACCAGGCCGACCAGCTTGCCTTCCGGCACTTCGCCGAGCATTGCCGGGGTCAGCTCCTCACTGACCAGGATAGTGTTGTCGGCGTAGACCAGCGACTGCGAGCGGGCCTCTTGCAGGTAGGCCAGCAAACGCCGGCCCAGGTCCTTCACGTCGGAGGCACGCTCGCGCAGGTAGTCGTCGTCCATCAGCTCGAAGCGGTTGACGTGCTCGCCGACCACCTGGCGCAGGGCGCCCTGGGCCCATTGGCCGGTCTTGATGACCGCGGTCACCTCGCCGCCCAGCGCTGCGTCTTCGAGCATCATCAGGTACACATCGAATAGGGCGCGCTCTTCCGGGCGCAGCTGCGTCGCCAGTTTGGCCGACAGCTTGCGCATGTCTTCGCGCACGCCTTCAAGGGCGTTTTCGAACAGCTTGAGCTCGGCGTCGATGTCATCGACGGCCTTGTCGGGCACCACTTCGAGGTCGGCAGGCGGCAACATGACCACGGCACGCCCTACGGCAGCGCCTGGCGAGCCAGGCACGCCGACGAAACGTGCTTCCTGAATGCCCTTGCCCTGCCGGCCCAGGCCACGGATCGAGCCGGTGGCCTCGGCGTGGGCGATAACCCCGGCAAGCTGGGCGCTCATGGTGACCAGGAACGCTTCTTCGCCCTCGTCGAACTGGCGGCGCTCCTTCTGCTGAATCACCAGTACCCCGACCACGCGGCGGTGGTGAATGATCGGTGCACCCAGGAACGAGGCGAATCGCTCTTCGCCAGTTTCGGCAAAGTAGCGGTAACGCGGGTGGTCGGCGGCGTTTTCCAGGTTCAGCGGCTCTTCGCGGGTACCGACCAGGCCGACCAGGCCTTCGTTGGGCGCCATGCTGACCTTGCCGATGGAGCGTTTGTTCAGGCCTTCGGTGGCCATCAGCACGAAGCGATTGGTTTCCGGGTCAAGCAGGTACACCGAGCAGACCTGGCTGCCCATGGCCTCCTTGACGCGCAAGACAATGATCCCCAACGCCGACTTGAGATCTTTGGCGGAGTTTACTTCCTGGACGATCTTGCGCAGCGTATTGAGCATGGCTCGGGGTCGAACTCCGTCGTCAGTCGCGCGTCAGAAGACGCGGTGCTAGCTCTTTCAGGGCGCGCCGGTATACCTCGCGCTTGAATGTCACAACCTGGCCCAGCGGGTACCAATAGCTCACCCAACGCCAGCCGTCGAACTCCGGCTTGCCGGTGAGGTCCATTCTTACCCGTTGTTCGTTGCTGACCAGGCGCAGCAGGAACCACTTCTGCTTCTGGCCGATGCACAGCGGCTGGCTGTGGGTCCGCACCAGGCGCTGCGGTAAACGATAACGCAACCAGCCACGGGTGCAGGCAAGAATTTCCACATCATCGCGTTCAAGGCCAACTTCTTCGTTCAGCTCGCGGTACAGGGCATCTTCCGGCGTTTCGTCAGGGTTGATACCACCCTGGGGAAATTGCCAGGCATCCTGGTTGATCCGTCGAGCCCATAGCACCTGCCCGGCATCATTCGTGAGAATGATCCCGACATTGGGGCGAAAACCATCCGGGTCGATCACGGCAGCAACCTCGCAAACGCATGTCACCGCATTGTTCCACAAAGCTTGCGAGCGCAGCAACGCGCCCGCCACGCTTATGTGCCGCGGCGTGAAAACTCCTTGTTCGGTGAAGGCAAGGTGATGCAGGCAAGCGTTGGCCGCTGCTTAGTCAGACTGGCTTGGCGCCCATCAGCCCGGCAATGGACAGCAGGCAGACGCCACTGAACACCGCCAGCGCCAAGGTGAAGCGCAACCCTACCGGCTCGGCCTTGCGCAGCCGGTTCAGCCGCACCAGCAGCCACCACACGGCAAACGCACCAAGCGTATAGATGACGCTGGACGCCAGCACCCAGGTCTGCCCCAGCGGCCAACCGACCAGGTGCACCAGCCACCAGCCGGTGAACGGCATGCTTACCAGGCACAGCACCATTACCAGCCACACGAACACCAGCGGCCGGCGCAGCAGCTTGGCATAGGCCTGCGCATCGCCCTGGCGGCGGGCGCGCACGGTCCACACCGCCAGGCCCAGGGCACCCAGCAGCAGGAGTGCGGTGGCGATGATGTGCAGCGTTTTCAGGGTGGTCAGATGTTCCATGTGTGCGTTGTCCTTGAGCAGGCCTTCAGCCCAGCTTAGCCGCTCAGCCGAGGAACAGCTTGTAAGCCGGGTTCTCGGTTTCGTCCCAGTAGGGGTAACCAATCTTGGCCAGTGCCGCTGGCACCAGGTGACGCTCGTCTTCCGGCACCTGCAGGCCCGCCACCACACGCCCGTCTGCCGCGCCGTGGTTACGGTAGTGGAACATCGAGATATTCCAGCGCCCACCCAGCTTGTCGAGGAAATTGAACAGCGCCCCCGGCCGTTCCGGGAACTCGAAGCGCAGCACCATTTCATCGCTGGCGCCAGCCGAGTGGCCGCCGACCATATGACGAATGTGCAACTTGGCCAGCTCGTTGTCGGTCAGGTCCGTTACCGGGAAGCCCTGCTCGCTCAAGTGCTGCACCAAGGCTGCGCGCGGGTCGTTTTCCGGGTGGGTCTGCACGCCCACGAAGATATGCGCCTCGTCCGAGGTGTGCTTGCGGTAGTTGAACTCGGTGATCTGGCGTTTGCCAATCGCCTGGCAGAACGCCTTGAAGCTGCCCGGGCGTTCAGGAATGGTAACGGCGATGATCGCCTCGCGCTTTTCACCCAGTTCGGCACGCTCGGCCACATGGCGCAAGCGGTCGAAATTGACATTGGCGCCGGAGTCGATTGCCACCAGGGTCTGGCCGGTCACGCCGTACAGTTCGACATAACGCTTGATGCCCGCCACACCCAACGCGCCGGCCGGTTCGGTGATCGAGCGGGTATCGTCGTAGATATCCTTGATTGCGGCGCAGATTTCATCGGTGCTGACCGTGACCACTTCATCCACATGGTGGCGGCAGATATCGAAGGTGTGCTGGCCGATCTGCGCCACCGCCACGCCGTCGGCGAACAGCCCGACCTGCGGCAGCACCACGCGCTCACCCGCGGCCATGGCCGCCTGCAGGCAGTTGGAGTCATCCGGTTCTACACCAATGACCTTGATTTCCGGACGCAGGTACTTCACGTAGGCGGCAATACCGGCGATCAGGCCACCGCCGCCCACCGGCACGAAGATCGCGTCCAGCTGGCCAGGGTGCTGGCGCAGGATTTCCATGGCCACGGTGCCCTGCCCGGCGATGGTGTGCGGGTCATCGTAAGGGTGGACATAGACCAGGCCCTTTTCATCGACCAGCTTCAGCGAATAGGCCAGCGCCTCGGGGAACGAGTCGCCATGCAGCACCACCTTGCCGCCACGCGAGCGCACGCCTTCGACCTTGATCTCCGGGGTGGTCTTGGGCATCACGATGGTGGCCTTGATGCCCATTTCGCGCGCGGCCAGGGCCAGGCCCTGGGCGTGGTTGCCGGCCGAGGCAGTGACCACGCCGCGCGCCAGTTCTTCCGGGGTCAGCTGGGCCAGCTTGTTGTACGCCCCGCGGATCTTGAACGAGAACACCGGCTGCAGGTCTTCGCGCTTGAGCAGAATCTGGTTGCCCAGGCGCTTGCTCAGTTGCCCGGCGCTCTGCAACGGGGTTTCGACGGCAACGTCATAGACGCGCGAGGTGAGGATCTTCTTGACGTACTGTTCGAGCATCGGGAAAGCATCACTGGGCCGCGGGACAAGGGCTGGAAGTCTACCCCAGCGCTACGTCGGGCGACCACAGCAAAGCCGTGCGAGCCGTTATACTAGGCAACTTTGAAACCGCCCTGCCCCTTCCGGAGCCCGCATGACCCAGGACCAACTCAAACAGGCCGTCGCCCAGGCCGCTGTCGACTTCATTCTGCCGAAGCTGGATGAAAAGAGCGTCGTCGGCGTCGGTACCGGTTCGACCGCCAACTTCTTCATCGATGCCCTGGCTCAGCACAAGACCGCCTTCGACGGTGCCGTCGCCAGCTCCGAGGCCACGGCCCAGCGCCTGAAGGGGCATGGTATTGCGGTGTACGAACTGAACAGCGTCAGCGAGCTGGAGTTCTACGTGGACGGCGCCGATGAAAGCGACGCGCACCTGAACCTGATCAAGGGCGGCGGCGCAGCCCTGACCCGCGAGAAGATCGTTGCAGCAGTGGCCAAGACCTTCATCTGCATCGCCGATGCCAGCAAGCTGGTGCCGGTGCTGGGCGCCTTCCCACTGCCGGTCGAGGTGATCCCGATGGCCCGCAGCCACGTGGCCCGCCAACTGGTCAAGCTGGGCGGCGACCCGGTGTACCGCGAGGGTGTGGTGACCGACAACGGCAATGTGATCCTCGATGTGTACAACCTGCAGATCACCAACCCGGTGGAGCTGGAAGCACAGATCAACGCCATTGTTGGCGTGGTGACCAACGGCCTGTTCGCGGCGCGGCCGGCGGACCTGCTGTTGCTGGGTACTGCTGAAGGTGTGAAGAGCCTGACGGCCAATTAAACCGCTTCGCGGGTAAACCCGCTCCTGCAGCGATCGCCACTGGCCTGGAGCCTGGCGAGCTATCTGTGGGAGCGGGTTTACCCGCGAAGGGCCCTGACAGACGATCAGTCAGCCGGCTGCTTGAACACATAGAACAGGTTCGGCTCACTGACCAGATAAAGGGTTCCCGCCTCGTCCATCGCAATCCCCTCCGCCTGCGGTACGGTCGCCTGCAAGCCCTGGTAGCCCTTGCGCAGCGACAGGGTACTCAGCGGCCTGCCCTCGATATCCAGCTCCAGCAACAGCCGCGACTCGTCGGACAATGCCAGCAGGTGCCCACTGCGCTCATCGAACTGCAAGCTCGACAAGTCCCGCACGAACAACCGTGAATCGCGCTTGCGGTCCTGTACTACATGCACGGCATAGGGCTTTTCCGGGTTGTCGTGCGGGAAGCCATGGACCTCGTAGATCAGCATCGGGTCGCGTTCCTTGGCCACGAACAGGCGCTTGCCCGCTGAGTCGTAGGCCAGGCCTTCGAAGCCTTTGTTGCCGTTCAGGCCAATGCCCAGGCTGAGCTGCTCGGCATCGCCGGCATCGAGGAACAACGTGTCGTCGTCCAGGCGCACCCGGATCAGCCGTTGCTGACGCTCGTCGGAAATCACATAGCTGTTTGGCCCGACATACTCCACGGCCTCCGGGTCGCCGAAGCCCGTCAGCGGCACGCGGCGCAGGATGCGCCCGTCCAGCGACAGCTCGATCAACTCCGAACGGGCGTTGGTGACGGTAAACAGGGTCTTGCGGTCAGGGTCGTAGGTCAGCGCCGATATATCGTCGTTCAACCCTTCGATAGGCTGCGCTTCCAGCACCACCCGGTAGCGCTCCAGCCCCATGCTCTGCTCGGCGGGCTGCCACCAGGTCTTGAGGTTGAACCAGGCGCGCTCGTAAAGGCGGAACTCATGCCCGGCCCAGCCGAGCAGGCACAGGCAGACAACGGCTATTACCAGGGACAGACGAACAAAACCACGCATACAGGCAGACTCGGCACAAGGATGGCGAATCTAACCATGAATGACTGAAATAAAGCTTAATGCCAGCATCCGAAAAAGCGGATTGTTGGCTCAGGGTTTTCTAAAGCGATAGAACAATGCCGGCTCACTGACCATGTACAGGTTGCCCTGGTCGTCCATCGCCACACCCTCGGCCCGCGGGATGGTGCCCTGCAGGCCGTTGAACCCGCCGAGCAAAGTCATGAAGCTGACCTGCTGCCCCTGCTGGTCCAGCTCCAGCAGCATGTTGGAGTCGGCCGACAATACCAACAGGTGGCCTGTACGCGGGTCGACACCCAGCGCCGAGAGGTTGCGCAAGTCGAGCTGATCGCTTGGCAGCGGCTGCTTGTCGCCCTTGAGCTGGCTGCGGCCATCGGTGTTCCAGGTGTACAGCTTGGGCGGGCGCTCCTCGCCGATGACCAGGCGCTGGTGCAGCGGGTCCCAGGCGACGGCCTCGAAGCCTTTGTTGCTTTTCACCGACTGCCCCAGGTCATAGCTTTTGAAGTCGGCGTGGTTGAGCACCGCCGTGTGCCCGTCCACCTTGACCAGGGTCAGGTCATGCAGGCGCTCGTCGGTGATGGCCAGGTAACCGTCTTCCAGCACGGCAACGCCTTCCGGGTTGTTCCAGCCGTTGAGCGGGATCTTGCGCAGCACATCGCCGTCCAGGCTCAGTTCGACCAGGAACGGGTTCTTGCCCATGACCGCGAACAGCGTCCGGGTCTGCGGGTTGAACGCCACATCCGACGCTTCGTCATCGTCCATGCCCGGCAGCGGCTTGGCATCGATGTCTACCTGGTAATCCGGCAGCCATACGCTTTCGCTGCGCTCGGCGCGGCTTTCAAAGCCTTCCTTCAACCATAGCGCACCACGGTCATCCCAGTGCATCGCCATGGCCACGCCGTAGCCAATCACCGCCGCCACCGCCAGGCCAAAGGGCCAGCGCAGGTAGAAACGACGCTTGGGGGTTGCCGGGGCGTTGGTGGGTGATGGCATGCAGGGGTCCTGAAGCAGTGGGCGTAGATGCGCGCATTATCCGCATTGGGTGTGAAAAAAACGCCAAATCCTGCCTGGACACGCATTCTTTGTGGGAGCGGCCTTGTGTCGCGAAAGGGGTGCGAAGCGCCCCCGGGATTCATGCGTCAAGCACCTATTGCCGGGGCCGCTCTGCGGCCCTTTCGCGACGCAAGGCCGCTCCCACAGGGCTCAGAGCACCCGGCTTTCGAAGCGGCTGACACCCGGCAGCTCCAGCACGAGCTCGTCACCGACATTGAACGGCCCCACGCCCGCCGGGGTGCCGGTGAGGATCACATCCCCCGCCAGCAGCGAAAAATGCGCGGCCATGTGCTGAATCATCGGCACGATCGGGTTGAGCATCATTGCGCTGTTGCCGTCCTGGCGTACTTCGCCGTTCACCGTCAGCCGTACCGGGATGTCGGTCACGTCCGGGAAGCTGGCAGCCGAGACGAACGGCGGCAGTACGCAGGCACCGTCGAAGCTCTTGGCCAGCTCCCATGGCAGGCCTTTTTCCTTCAGTTTGGCCTGCACGTCGCGCAGGGTCAGGTCCAGGGCCGGGGCGTAGCCGGATATGGCGTCCAGCACCTCTTCCTCGCTGGGGTGCGTGGACAGTGACTTGCCCAGCAACACGGCGATTTCTGCCTCGTAATGCACCGATCCGCGCTCGGTCGGGATCTTGAAGCCGCCTTGCGCGGCGACCACGCAACTGCCGGGCTTGATGAACAGCAGCGGTTCGCTGGGGATCGGGTTGTCCAGTTCCTTGGCGTGTTCGGCATAGTTACGGCCAATGCATACCACCTTGCCCAACGGGAAGTGGATGCGCGTGCCGTCTACGTACTGGTGCTGGTAACTCATGGCCGACTCCTTTGCATGCTGCTTTTTATTCAGGAGCGAAGATCTTACCCGGATTCATGATGCCGTTAGGGTCGAACACGGCCTTTATCGCCTTCATGCAGGCAATTTCTTCGGCCGAACGGCTGTAGCCCAGGTAGTCGCGCTTGGTCATGCCTACGCCGTGCTCGGCAGAGATCGAGCCGTTGTAGCGTTCGACGATCTCGAACACCCACTTGTTGACCTTGGCGCACGAGGCAAAGAACGCGTCTTTGTCCATGTGCTCGGGCTTGAGGATGTTCAGGTGCAGGTTGCCATCGCCGATATGGCCGTACCACACCACTTCGTAATCCGGGTAATGCTCGGCCACGATGGCATCGATATCGCGCAGAAACGCCGGCACTTTCGAGACCGTGACTGAAATATCGTTCTTGTACGGGGTCCAGTGCGAGATGGTTTCCGACAGGTACTCACGCAGCTTCCACAGGTTTTTCAGCTGGGTTTCGCTCTGGCTCATCACCCCGTCCAGTACCCAGCCCTGCTCGACGCAATGCTCGAAGGTGGCCAGTGCCTGGTTGGCGACTGCCTCGGTGCTGGCCTCGAACTCCAGCAGCGCATAAAAGGGGCAGTCGGTGGCGAATGGCGCCGGCACATCACCACGCGCAAGGATCCTGGCCAGGCCCTTGTCCGAGAAAAATTCGAAGGCCGTGAGGTCGAGCCCGCCCTGGAAGGCGTGCAGCACCGGCATGATCGAGTCGAAGTCCGGCGTGCCCAGCACCATGGCGGTGAGGTTGCGCGGGGCGCGGTCCAGGCGCATGGTGGCTTCCACCACGAAACCCAGCGTGCCTTCGGCGCCAATGAACAGCTGGCGCAGGTCATAGCCGGTGGCGTTCTTGATCAGGTCCTTGTTCAGCTGCAGCAACTCGCCCTTGCCCGTCACCACCTTCAGCCCGGCCACCCAATTGCGGGTCATGCCGTAGCGGATCACCTTGATGCCGCCGGCATTGGTGCCGATGTTGCCGCCTATCTGGCTGGAACCGCTGGAAGCGAAGTCTACCGGGTAATACAGGCCCTGCGCTTCGGCGTAGCTTTGCAACTGGCGGGTGACCACCCCGGGCTGGCAAACCACCGTGCGGTCGAAGGCATTGAAGTCGAGAATCCGGTTCATGTTGTCGAAGGCCACCACGACTTCGCCATTGGCCGCAACGGCCCCCGCGGAGAGCCCGGTGCGCCCACCCGACGGCACCAGCGCCACCCTGTGCGCATTGGCCCAGCGGACAATGGCCTGCACCTGCTCGATGGTCTTGGGCAGCACGATGGCGCTGGGCGCCGGTGCATAGTGCTTGGTCCAGTCCTTGCCATAGGCGTCGAGGGATGCCGGGTCGGTCAGGACCTTGCCAGGGTCGACAAGGGTCATCAGTTCTTCAATTGCAGCGGGGTGGGTCATCGCTGGAACTCTCGACTTATTCATAGTCACCCTGAGCACTCTTCACCTGTCGGGATAAGCTCAGATTGTGTCGCGTATGCTAGCATAGCGCTCCCGCTGTTCATGCTAAGGCCGCCCTCGCGCCTGGCATCACCCCTCGCCATTTTTTCTCCGGGATACAGGTTTACGCAGATGAGCAAGACTTCTCTCGACAAGAGCAAGATCCGGTTCCTTCTTCTTGAAGGTGTGCACCAGAACGCGGTCGATACCCTCAAGGCCGCCGGCTACACCAACATCGAATACCTCACTGGTTCGTTGCCGGAAGCCGAGCTGAAGGAAAAGATCGCCGATGCCCACTTTATTGGCATCCGTTCGCGCACCCAGCTCACCGAAGAGATCTTCGACTGCGCCAAGAAACTGGTCGCCGTTGGCTGCTTTTGCATCGGCACCAACCAGGTGGACCTGGAAGCTGCCCGCGAGCGCGGTATCGCCGTGTTCAACGCGCCCTACTCCAACACCCGCTCGGTCGCCGAGCTGGTACTGGCCGAAGCGATCCTGCTGCTGCGTGGTATCCCAGAGAAAAACGCCTCCTGCCACCGTGGCGGCTGGATCAAGAGCGCAGCCAACTCGTTCGAGATTCGCGGCAAGAAACTCGGCATCGTCGGCTACGGCTCGATCGGTACCCAGCTGTCGGTCCTGGCCGAAAACCTGGGCATGCAGGTCTACTTCTACGACCCGCTGACCAAGCTGCCACTGGGCAACGCCGTACAGGTCACCAGCCTGCACGAACTGCTGGGCCTGGCCGACATCGTCTCGCTGCACGTGCCTGAGCTGCCCTCCACCCAGTGGATGATCGGCGAGAAGGAAATCCGCTCGATGAAGAAGGGCGCGATCCTGATCAACGCCGCCCGTGGCACCGTGGTCGAGCTGGACCACCTGGCCGCCGCCATCAAGGACAAGCACCTGATCGGCGCTGCCATCGACGTGTTCCCGGTCGAGCCACGCTCCAACGACGAAGAATTCGAGAGCCCGCTGCGCGGCCTGGACAACGTGATCCTCACCCCGCACATCGGTGGTTCCACTGCCGAAGCCCAGGCCAACATCGGCCTGGAAGTGGCCGAGAAGCTGGTCAAGTACAGCGATAACGGTACTTCGGTGTCTTCGGTCAACTTCCCTGAGGTGGCACTGCCAGCGCACCCAGGCAAGCACCGCCTGCTGCACATTCACGAAAACATCCCGGGCGTACTCAGCGAGATCAACAAGGTATTCGCCGAGAACGGTATCAACATCTCCGGTCAGTTCCTGCAGACCAACGAGAAAGTCGGTTACGTGGTAATCGACGTAGACGCCGAGTACTCCGACCTGGCGCAAGAAAAACTTCAACAGGTCAAAGGCACCATCCGTTCCCGCGTACTGTTCTGAGTTTGCGTGCAGCATGAAAAAGGGAGGCCCTGGTGGCCTCCCTTTTTTTTTGCCGGTGGAAGCGGCGTCGCCCGCTCTCACAGGATCACCGCAAACCCGAAGCTTGCGGCCCCCCCTGTGGGAGCGGGCGAGCCCGCGAAAAGCCCAACACCTATTTCACGTCGACAGTAATCTTCTGCGACTCGACGCTCGGCTTGAACGGCACGTGATACTGGTCACCCAGCACCAGTTGCAGGGTGTGCTTGCCCGGGGTCAGGGTAATGCTGGTTTCGGTCTGTGCCTTGCCAAAATGCAGCACCTGCGGCCCGGCTGGCAGTGCGGTGCCGGCCTCTGGCATCAGGCTGGTCGGCAGCGGCATGTCGGCGACGGGCTCTTTGTCCACATCCACCAGCAAGTGGTGGTGGCCGGTGTGTGGGGTCTGGTCGCCGGCAGGCTTCAGGCCCATGCCTTCAATGCCGAACTTGACGGTAAAGGTCTTGTCGACGGTGGCACCATCGGCGGGGGAAACGATGAAGACCTTGGCATCCTTGGGCGGCTCCTGGCTCTTCAGGGCGTCTGCGGCACTGGCCAACACCGACGCTCCCATCAGTAAACCGGCAACGGCAGCACGCGAAAATAGGCTGTTCATTCACTTCTCCTGTGATTCACTCATTGACCGCAGCTTGTCATCCAACAGCGGCGGTAGTTCACCTTAGTTGAAATATGCGCCAAGGTGTTCACGTTGCCTGACAGAAAAATTTAAGTCAGGGTTAAACAATGCCGAGGCGCCAAGGTCTTAGGCTGCGTTCGATCATGGCGAGGAATAAAGCCGTGACGAAAGTTATTCACCTGTAAAAGAAAAAGGGGCCTTCAATGCGTTCAACCATAGGGGTACTGCTGGCAGTACTGATCAGTCCATTGGCCCAGGCGGAGCTGATCGACGAAATCGCCGACCGGGGCGAACTGCGCATTGCCGTACAAGCCGACAACCCGCCTTATGCGTTCAAGCAAGACGAGCGGCTGAGCGGTTTCGATGTGGAATTTGGCCAGGACCTGGCCCGCGAACTCGACCTGCGTGCCGAATTTGTCGAGGCCCCTGCGGACGAGGTACTGCCGGGTGTGGAAAGCGGCAAGTATGATGTCGCGCTGACCCCAGCGAGCGAAGCACTCAAGAGTGACGGGCCGCTTGACGCGAGCCTGCCGTTTGGCGAGAAGAAACTGGTGATCCCGTTCCAGAAGGACAACCCGGCGTTTGAAAGTGCTTTGAACAATGCGCTGCAGCGGTTGAAGGACAGTGGCCGCACGGCCGAGCTGGAACAGAAGTGGTTCAAGGGTGTGCAGGAGACTGCGGCCGGGCAATGAGGTTTGTGCGGTCTGTGCCGCCCTCATCGCCGGCAAGCCGGCTCCCACACTCACTCCACAGCCGGCGCAGGGCTACCCCAAGGCCCGCTGCGCCTGGTCCAGCTCCAGCTCACTGAACACCTGCACCCCCGCCCGCCGCAGCAGCGCCGCTGTGACCCCTTCCCCGGCCACCTTCACGCCACTGAACGTGCCGTCATAGGTCAAGCGGTTGCCACATGAAGGGCTGCCCGACTTCAATACCGCCACACCAATGCCATGCCGCCGCACCAGTACGAGCGCCAACTGCGCGCCGGCCAGGAACTGCGCACTGACATCTTCGCCCATGACAGTGATCACCTGTGTGCTGCCGTCGAGCACCTGCCCACCTTGCCCGCCTGGTATCTCCGCGGGTGGCCGAGGGGTCGGCAACCCGCCGGCGACTTCCGGGCACAACGGCACCACGCGGCCTTCGGCCTGCCACTGCTGCAACAAGTGCGGGTGGCCGCTGGTGCGACCGTCATAGCGCACCGGTTGCCCCAGCAGGCAAGCGCTGACCAGCACCCTGGGCAAATCAGAACGGGTCATTGCCACGCCGCCGGAACCAGCCCGTCAACGACAAGCGCTCACGCCCGGCGGGCAGCACTTCGTGAGGCACCTCACCCGACAGGAACACCACCAGGCAACCTGCCAGCGGCTCGACCAGGGGCTCGGCACCGTCGGCCAGGAACATGCGCAGCTGCCCACCATCCTGCGGCTGCCAGTCTTCGTTCAGGTAAAACACCGCCGAGACCATGCGCCGATCGTCGTCACGAAAGCGGTCCAGATGCCGGCGATAAAATGCCCCGGGTGGGTACAGGGCAAAATGGCACTCGAAATCCTGCAGGCCGAGAAACAGGCCCTGGTTGATGGCCAACCGTAACTGGTCCATGGCCGCCAGGTACTGGTCACAAGCCTCGGCCTGGCCAGGGTCGATCCACTGGATCTGGTCGCCGCGAATGGTTTCGCGTACTTCCTGGGCATCACCGCGCCCCACCCCGGCCGGGTTGAGTTCGCCTTCGGCATAACGGCGCCGGCACTCGACCGCCAACGCGCGCGCAAGGTCGACAGGCAGAAACAGCGCCTGTTGGGACCAGCCATGGGTGGCCAGATCGTCAACGACGGCCGCGAGCATCGGGTTTTCGGGGGAAGTATGCATGGCGCGCATCATATCCATTCGCCCTGGCGGCGCACAGCGCCACTTGGCCGAGAAACACGCACATATCTCGACAAACCGGCGCCTGGCCAAGGACAATGGTCGCCTGCCGACAGGAGTCCTGAATGCGCCGTCTGTTTTCCCTGATTCTGCTGATGATCTGCACCGCGCCTGTCTGGGCAGATAACCTGGATCAACTGTACAAGGCTGCCGGCTGGCCCGACCAGCGCGCCCACTTCAACGATGCCCTCACCGCCGCTCAGGCGCGCTACCGCAACAGTTTACCGCCCGCCGTGTACCAGGCGCTGGTCGACAACAGCAACCAGCGCTTCCAGGCCCAGGCGGTAGACCGTCGTGCCCAGGCAAAGCTGCGCGCCAGCCTGGCCAACCCGGCACCGGCCCTGGCGTTCTTCCAGTCGCCGCTGGGGCGCAAGGTGGTAGCCGCCGAGCTCAAGGCCACGCGCAAGGATGAACTGGCCAGAAACGCCAAGGGCTTGCCGAAAATGCAGGCCAGCGATGACCGCCTGCTGATCATTGGCCACCTGGCTCAGGCCTTGCCAGCACGCGAAGCTGGCGCCGAAGTCAGCCTGGCCATCGCCGGCGTGGCGGCCGACAGCCTCAGCTCGATGATCCCCGGCCTGTTCGGCGGCGGCCAGGCGCAAGGCCTGCTCGACGGTCAGCGCCAGCGGCTCATGGGGCAAATTGGCGAAGACCTCAACAATACGTTGCTGTACGTCTACCGCGACCTGTCCGACGCCGAGCTGGAAGAGTTCGCCACCTTTGCCGAGTCGCCCGACGGCAAGGCCTACTACCAGGCGGCACTGGCCGCGGTGCGTGCCGGCCTGGCGGTTGGCCAGAGCAGCAACGAGCTGAGGTGATCAGCCCAGGCGCTGGTCGATGAAGTCGAAGTAGCGCTGGCGAATGCCTGGCAGCTCGTTGGCCAGGTGGTGACGCGCGTCGGGCAGCATCAGGATCTGCGGCTCAGCGAACTTGGTCTTCAGCACCTCCAGGTTGTATGGCCAATCCACCGTGCCGTCGGCCTCTCCCTGTACGATCAATGGCCGCCGCGTACTTTTGGGCGCAGCCTCGATGCGTTTGACCCAGGCGATCAGGGCCCCCACCCAGGCGGTGGGCAGCCGGCGCGGTTGCAGGGGGTCGGCCTGGAGAAACGGCAGGAAGGCAGGGTCGTTGGTGTTCTCACTGAAGCGCCGCTCGATACCATTGACGAAATGGCGCAGCACCCGATAGCTGAACTTGGACCACCGCCAGGCACATGGCCGCACCAGCGGCGCCAGCAGAATGACCTGGCCATCCACAGGGCTATGGGCACCTTGGTGCAGCAAATGGTCCACCGCGATCGCCCCACCCGTGCTCTGCCCGCACAAATGCCATGGCCGCGGCAGCTGCAACGCACGCGCCTGTTCGAACAGCGCCTGCAGCACCTGCTGGTACACCGCGAAGTCGCTGATGCTCGCCCGCTCGCCGCTGGACAGCCCATGGCCGGGCAGGTCGCAGCTGATGACCGCGAAACCTTGCCCGAGCGCCCACTCGATCACATGCCGATAGAGGCCCATGTGGTCGTAATAGCCATGCAGCAGGAACAGCGTCGCGCTTGGCTGCTCGGGTAGCCAAGCCTGCCCGACCAACTCGAACCCCGCGGCCTGGAAACCGCCCAGCCAGCTGTGGGCCGACAGGTTCAGGCCATAGAAACGCTGGTAATCCTGCGCTCGCATCGACAGCGGATGGCGCGCGGTGAACGGCGCCAGGCTGGCACGCAGGCGGTCGGGCTGAAAGTCAGGGGGCATCGGGTACATCCACAGTGAAGCAAGTATTGATCTGGGATATTCAGCTCTGGCCGGCATCGTGGCAAGCTTCGGCCATGCATTACCTGTACTGGCCCTATCGCCGGCAAGCCAGCTCCCACAGGGATATCACCAGGCCTCAGGCCGTTGACAACCTGTGGGGGCTGCCTTGCGGGCGACAGGGCGAGTGAACCCACCACAAAAATACCAGCAGATATCCATGCAAACCCGCCTCGCCAAACCTGCCCTGATGAGCCTCGCCCTGCTGCTCTGCGCCGCCACCCTTTGGCAGGTCTACACCACCTTCCAGGCGCGCTACCTGCGCCCGTTCGACAACCAGGCCACGCTGTTCGACGGCAGCCAGTTGCAGCTCCCCGCCGAGCTGGCCGGCCCGGGCCCAATCCGCGTGGTGCACTTCTGGGACCCGGCCTGCCCGTGCAACGTCGGCAACCAGCAACACCTAGGCGACCTGGTCAGCCAGTTCGCCGAACAGGGCGTGGCCTTCCACGTGCTGCAAAAGCCCGGCAGCCATGGCCAATTGCCGGCCAACCTTGCCGGGCTGCTACCGCTGGGCAGCCTGCCCGGTAGCGAACACCTGCCCGCCACGCCGGCCGTGGCCATCTGGGATCGGCGAGGTCGCCTGGCCTATTTCGGCCCCTACAGCGAAGGCGCTGTCTGCAATGCCAGCAACAGCTTCATCGAACCTATTCTCAAGGCACTGCTCGACGGCCGCCAGGTCAGTGCCTCCAATACCCTGGCGGTTGGCTGCTATTGCCCTTGGGCAGGCTGACGCACCCGTGCAGGGTTACCCACCACCGTGGCACCGGCCGGCACATCCCGGGTCACCACGCTACCGGCACCGACCACCGCGTTATCGCCAACGGTCACACCCGGCAGAATGATCGCCGCACCGCCGATCCACACATTGTTGCCAATGGTCACGGGGCGCCCGCTTTCCAGCCCGCTGCGCCGCACGTCGGGGTCCAGCGGGTGGTCGGCGGCGTAGATCTGCACATTGGGGCCGATCTGGCAGTCATCGCCGATAGACACCGGCACCACGTCGAGCATCACGCAGTTGAAATTGATGAAGGTGTTGCGGCCGACGCGGATGTTGTAGCCATAGTCGCAGTAGAAGGGTGGGCGGATCACGGTGCCCTCGCCCACGTGGCCAAAATGTTCGCGCAGCAAGCCATGACGGGCGTCGTTAAGCAGTTCCACGCTGTTATTGTAGCGGTGCATCCAGTGCTTGCTGGCGATCTGCTCGGCCTGCAATTCAGGGCAGCCAGCGTGATAGAGCTGGCCGGTAAGCATCTTCTGTTTTTCGCTGAGTGCCATGGAAACTCCTTCCTGGGGCTATGCTCGTTCGCGCATCCACCCAAGGTCGGACCCTTTTTTTTCGTAGATAGCTCAAGGAGTCTGCATGAAGCGCAGCCTGACCCTATTGGCCGTGGTTGTTGCCGCCGCCGCTGGCGCTGGTTACTGGTATGCACAGGGCAAGCTGCCACAGCGTGAAGGCGAAGTGGCGATGGCCGGCCTGCAGGCACCGGTCAGCGTGCGCTACGACAGCCGCGGCGTGCCGCACCTGCAAGCGCAGAACGAGGCGGACCTGTACCGTGCGCTGGGCTATGTGCATGCCCAGGACCGGCTGTTTCAAATGGAGATCATGCGCCGCCTGGCACGTGGCGAACTGGCCGAGGTGCTGGGCGACAAGCTGCTGCCCACCGACACGCTGTTCCGCAGCCTGCGCATACGCGAGCAAGCCGCCCTGATGGCCAGGCGCCAGGACCCGCAATCGCCGGCCGCCCTGGCTTTGCAAGCCTACCTCGACGGGGTCAACCGCTGGCAGGCCAGCCACCCCAAGCCGGTGGAGTTCGACCTGCTCGGTATCACCCCACGCCCGTTCACCGCCGAAGACACCCTGAGTATCGCCGGCTACCTGGCGTACAGTTTTGCCGCAGCGTTTCGCACCGAACCGGCGCTGACCTACATCCGCGACCAGTTGGGCCCTGACTACCTGAACATTTTCGATCTGGGCTGGCAGCCCGAGGGGGCCCTGGGCAAACCGCTGGCGGCGGCCGACTGGCGCAGCCTCGAAGGCCTGGCCCGGCTCAGCCACGAAGCACTGGGCGATGCCGGCATTCCGCAGTTCGAGGGCAGCAATGCCTGGGCCGTCGCCGGTAGCCGCACACGCAGTGGCAGGCCGTTGCTGGCAGGCGACCCGCACATCAGTTTTGCAGTACCGGCGGTGTGGTACGAGGCCGAACTGTCGGCACCCGGCTTCAACCTGTACGGCTACTTCCAGGCGCTCAACCCGTTCGCCCTGCTCGGCCACAACCGCGACTTCGGCTGGAGCCTGACCATGTTCCAGAACGATGATGTCGACCTGATCGCCGAACGCACCAACCCGGCCGACAGCAACCAGGTAATGGTCGATGGCCGGTGGCACACACTGGAAACCACCCAGCAGCAGATTGCGGTAAAGGGTGAAGCGCCAGTCACCCTCAACCTGCGTCGCTCGCCCCATGGCCCCATCGTCAACGATGTACTGGGCAATATCGCCGGCACCACGCCAGTAGCCCTGTGGTGGGCGTTTCTCGAAACCGAAAACCCGATCCTCGAAGGTTTCTACCAGCTCAACCGCGCCGACTCCCTGGGCAAGATGCGCGAAGCCACAGCCAAGGTCCATGCGCCGGGGCTGAACTTTGTCTGGGCCAACGCCCGCGGTGATATCGGCTGGTGGGCGGCCGCGAAGTTGCCGATACGCCCAGCCGGCGTCGACCCGGCGTTCATCCTCGACGGCGCCAGCAGCCAGGCCGACAAGCTCGGTTTCTACCCCTTCAGCGCCAACCCGCAGCAGGAGAACCCGGCCCGCGGCTATATCGTCTCGGCCAATTACCAGCCACCGGCGGCGGTGCCGATACCGGGGTACTACAACCTGCCCGATCGTGGCCGCCAGCTCGATCGCCAGCTGGCCAACCCTGAGCTGAAGTGGGACACCCAGAACAGCCAGGCGCTACAGCTGGACACCACCAGCGACTATGGCCCGCGCACGCTGGCCCCGCTGCTGGCGACACTGCGCGCCATAGCCGAAGGTGATGAAGAAAAGGAACTGGTGGAACAACTGGCCGCCTGGGCGGGCGATTACCCACTGGACTCGACCAGCGCCACCCTGTTCAACCAGTTCCTTTACGAGCTGGCCTACTCGGCCCTGCATGATGAACTGGGCGATACCTGGTTCCCGGTACTGATCAGTACCCGCGCCATCGACGCCGCCTTGCCACGGCTGGCGGCGGATGCCGATTCGCCCTGGTGGAATACCCGGGGTGGCGACCAGCGCACCGACCGGACCCAAGTGGTGCGTACGGCATGGCACAACAGCCTGAAGCACCTGCGCGACACCCTGGGCGACGACCCGGCGCGCTGGCAGTGGGGCAAGGCCCATACCTTGACCCACAACCACCCCCTGGGGGTGAAAAAGCCGCTGAACCTGCTGTTCAACGTTGGGCCATTCGCCGCCCCCGGTACACATGAGGTACCGAACAACCTGTCGGCGAAAATCGGCCCGGCGCCATGGCCGGTCACCTACGGGCCCTCGACGCGGCGGCTGATCGACTTTGCCGATGCCGGGCAGGCGCTGACCAGCAACCCGGTCGGGCAGAGTGGCGTGCCCTTCGACCGGCATTACGCAGACCAGGCCGAAGGGTATGTGCAAGGGCGGTATCAGAAGGCGCAGATGGGGGTGATTCCGGCGCAGAGCACGCTCAGGCTGGTGCCGGCGCAGTGATTGCTCTGGTTGCTATGTCGCTTTGAGATTGCCGGGGCTGCTTTGCAGCCCATCGCGACACAAGGCCGCTCCTACAAGATGGCGCTTTGGTAGGGGCGCTGCGGCCGGAAGCAAAAACGCCGACACATGGGCGTCGGCGTTTTTTCGATGACTGCTGGCGGATCAGAACGCCGGTAGTACGGCGCCCTGGTACTTCTTGGCGATGAACGCCTTCACTTGCGGGCTGGTCAGGGCCTTGGCCAGTTTCTGCATCGCATCACTGTCCTTGTTGTCCGGGCGCGCGACCAGGAAGTTCACGTACGGCGAGTCGGCACCTTCGATCACCAGCGCATCCTTGGCCGGGTTCAAGCCGGCTTCGAGGGCGTAGTTGGTGTTGATCATGTCCAGGTCCACCTGGTCCAGCACGCGTGGCAGCATGGCCGACTCAAGCTCGCGGAACTTCAGGTTCTTCGGGTTCTCGGCGATGTCCTTGGGGGTAGCCAGGGCGTTCTTCGGGTCCTTCAGGGTAATCAGGCCGGCCTTCTGCAGCAGGATCAGTGCACGCCCGCTGTTGCTCCCTTCATTCGGAATGGCAACGGTGGCGCCCTCTTTCAGCTCGCTCAGGCTCTTGACCTTCTTCGAATAGCCACCGAACGGCTCGACGTGCACGCCAACCACGGTTACCAGGTGGGTGCCCTTGCCTTCGTTGAAGCTCTTCAGGTAAGGCAGCGTCTGGAAGTAGTTGGCGTCCAGGCGCTTCTGGTCCACCTGCACGTTCGGCTGCACGTAGTCGGTGAAGACCTTGATCTGCAGGTCCACCCCTTCTTTGGCCAGGGTAGGCTTGATCAGCTCGAGGATTTCGGCGTGCGGTACCGGGGTAGCGGCAACCACCAGTTTCTCGGCGGCGGCGGCCAGGCCGGAAAACGTCAGGGCGGCGGCCAGGGCGGTGGTCAGCAGGGTCTTCTTCATGGTGGTCCTTATTCTGAATCTGGGCCATCGGCGATGGCGAATCGGCTGCCCAACCGCTTCACCAGTGGGCGTGAGGCGGACAATACCTAGAATTTTTATTCCGTAACAATATCTTTTATTTCGCTGCTTATTCCAAAAAATACAGTCACTACGGGTTTTGCTTATGAGCCATGGCTAGCCAGCGGTCTTGGCAGGTCGAGGTCATGGGGCAACAGCTCGTCGCTATCATTTACCAGCAAGGCAAAGTGAATGACATTCTCCAGCTCGCGGGTATTGCCCGGCCACGGGTGGGCTTCCAGCACCTGCTGCGCGGCCTCGCTCACCAGGGGCACCGGGCGCTGCAGCCGGGCACTGTAGATACCCACGAAATACTCGGCCAACGGCAGGATATCGCCTGGCCGCTCGCGCAATGGCGGCAGCTCCAGCGCGCCTTCATGCAGGTAGTGGTAGAGCCGCTCGTGGAAGCGACCGGCACGCACCACCCGAGCCAGGTCGATACTGCTGGCGGCTACCAGCCGTACATCCACCGGCTGTGGCTGTTGCGCCCCAACACGCATCACCTCACGGTTCTCCAGCGCTGCCAGCAGCTTGCCCTGGATGGCCAGCGGCAAGTCGGCGATTTCGTCCAGGTAAAGCGTGCCGCCGTTGGCCGAGCCAAACCAGCCGGCGCGGCTGCTGGCCGTACCGCCATGGCTGCCAGCGCTATAGCCGAACAACTCGGCGTCGGCATAGGTCGAGCTGATGGCCGCGCAGTTGACCGACACGAACAGCCCGCTACGGTCGCTGGTACGGTGGATTTGCCGCGCCAGCAGCTCCTTGCCGGTACCGGTCTCGCCACGAATCAGCACCGGCAAGGGTTGCGGCGCCAGGAGCTCAAGCTCATCGCGCAGCCGCTGCGAGCGTGGGTCGATGAACACCAATGCCTTGGCACGGATGCTCAAGGGGCTTTTGTCCAGTTCAGGAAAGGTCAGCAGCGGCTGGCCAAACGGGTTTCGAAAAGTCATGAAAAAACTCCCGCCCCAGGCCTGCGGTGGCCGGGCGTACAGGGGCCAATCAGGCGCGGCGCAGTGCGCGCTGCTCGACCCGGCTTTGCAAGCGATACAAGTAGGCGAAGCCTTGTTCCCAGCGCTCATGCCCGGACTTGACGTTGATGTGCCCGGCGTTGCTCAGCAACCCCGCTTCGGCACCCCAGGCCTGGGCCAGGTATAACGCCCGCGGCACGCTCACGGCAGGGTCGTTGTCCGAGCTGACAACCTGGCTGGGAAATGGCAACACCCCGAGCGGAATCGGCGCAAAGTTGCGCAGCGCCGGCGCACAGGCGGGCCGCTCGACGTCCGCAGGCGCCACCAGCAACGCCCCCCTCACCCGCCGCAGCAACGCCGGGCTGGCCTGCGCGGCCCAATGGGCGACGGTGATGCAGCCTAGGCTATGGGCGATCAGGATGACTGGCGAGGGCTCGGCGGCAATCGCCTGTTCCAGCGCCTGCACCCAGTCCTGGCGTTGCGGGGTCAACCAGTCATGCTGCTCGACCCGCGCGCTGTTGGGCAGGGTGCGCTGCCAGTGGCTTTGCCAGTGGTTGCCTGGCGATCCATGCCAGCCCGGCACAATCAGGTATCGAATCGACTCATTGCGCATGGGGACGCCTCCAGGAAGTTTGCGTGCTTGGAGGCCAGTATAAGGACAGGGTTATATTCGTAAAGGAATAAGAAGCTATTTATTAATAACCAAAATTCCATGCACGGCTTTGCGCCGCGACGGGCTGCAAAGCAGCCCCGGCAATCTCACAGGCACAAAAAAGCCCGGGACCAACCCCGGGCTTTGCATCAGCCACCGCGACTCAGATATCCGCCACCTTCTGCCAAACCTTCGGCCGGAAGAACAGCGTCTCCCCACGCGCCAGACCGGTCAGGCTATCGTGGTCCTTGACCACTTCGGCTTCGATCAACTCGCTCTGCCCTTCCACCTTCAGGGTCACCCGGGTGGTCGCGCCCAACGGCCGAATGTCGCGCACTTCGGCCGCATGGTGGCCTTCGGTTTCATGGCGCGACAAAGACACCTCATGCGGCCGGAACAGCACATGGTGCCCTTCGCTCAATGCCAGGCGGTTGGAGTCACCGAGGAAGTGGTACACGAAATCGTTGGCCGGTTGCTCATACACCTCGCCCGGCGAACCGATCTGCTCGATCACGCCTTTGTTCATCACCACGATGCGGTCTGCCACCTCCATGGCTTCTTCCTGGTCGTGGGTGACGAATACCGAGGTCAGGTTGATGTCCTCGTGCAGCCGCGCCAGCCAGCGGCGCAGCTCTTTGCGCACCTTCGCATCCAGCGCACCGAACGGCTCATCCAGCAGCAGCACCTTGGGCTCCACCGCCAGTGCCCGGGCCAGGGCGATGCGCTGGCGCTGGCCACCCGACAACTGCTCAGGGTAGCGGTCGGACAACCAGTCCAGTTGCACCATGTTCAGCAGCTCATGCACTTTCTCGGCGATCCTGCTTTCGCTGGGGCGCTCGCCCTTGGGCTTCATGCGCAGGCCGAACGCCACGTTGTCGAACACGCTCATGTGGCGGAACAGTGCGTAGTGCTGGAACACGAACCCCACGTTGCGGTCGCGCACGTCGCGGCCCGACACGTCCTCGCCATGGAACACGATGTTGCCCTGGTCCGGGGTTTCCAGGCCGGCGATGATGCGCAGCAAGGTGGTCTTGCCGCAGCCGGAAGGGCCGAGCAAGGCCACCAGCTCGCCGCTGTTGATGTCCAGGGTGATGTTGTCCAGGGCCTGGAAGCTGTTGAAGCGCTTGCTGACGTTACGAACTTCGATCGACATGAGTCATTCCTCCGCGGCGCCGTGGCGCAGGCGGTTAATACGGTTCTCGCTCCACTGCTTGAGCAGCAGGATGAAGAGCGCCAGGATCAGCAACAGGCTGGCCACGCTGAAGGCTGCGACGTGGTTGTACTCGTTGTAGAGAATTTCCACGTGCAGCGGCAGGGTGTTGGTCACGCCACGAATGTGGCCGGACACCACCGACACCGCGCCAAACTCGCCCATGGCCCGCGCAGTACACAGCACCACGCCGTAGATCAGCCCCCATTTGATGTTCGGCAGGGTCACGTGCCAGAACATCTGCCAGCCGTTGGCGCCGAGCAGCCGCGCGGCCTCCTCCTCTTGCGTGCCCTGCTCCTGCATCAGCGGGATCAGCTCACGGGCCACGAACGGCACGGTGACGAAAATGGTCGCCAAAACGATGCCCGGCAGGGCGAAGACTATTTGAATATCGTGGTCTTGCAGCCACGGCCCGAACAGGCCCTGCGCGCCGAACATCAGCACGTAGACCAGGCCGGCGATCACCGGCGACACCGAGAACGGCAGGTCGATCAGGGTGACCAGGATGCTCTTGCCGCGGAAGGTGTACTTGCTCACGCACCAAGCGGCGCTTACCCCGAACACCAGGTTCAACGGCACCGAGATGGCCACGGCGAGCAGGGTCAGTTTCAGCGCCGACAAGGCGTCGGGTTCGAGGATCGCCTCGAAGAAGGTGCCAAAACCGTTCTTCAGCGCCTGCGATACCACAATGACCAGTGGCAACAGCAAAAACAGCACGAACACCAGCCAACCAAGGCCGATCAGGATACGCCGCGAAGTGGCGCTGCCACGGCGGGCGGCGTTGGCGGCCGCGCTTGCACTCAGGGATGAACTGGACATGCCGGCCTCCTTCAAGGGGTTTCGATACGGCGCTGCAGCAGGTTGATCAGCAGCAGCAGGATGAAGGAAACCACCAGCATCAGCACGCCAATGGCGGTGGCCCCGGTGTAGTCGTACTGGTCGAGCTTGACCATGATCAGCAGCGGCAGGATCTCGGTCTTCATTGGCATGTTGCCAGCAATGAAAATCACCGAACCGTACTCGCCCACGCCACGGGCGAAAGCCAGGGCAAAGCCGGTCAGCCAGGCGGGCAGCAGGGCCGGCGCCAGGATGTGGCGGAACACCTGCAGCGGCTTGGCACCCAGGCAGGCCGCAGCCTCTTCCACTTCACGCGGAATGTCGGCCAGAACCGGCTGCACGGTGCGCACCACGAACGGCAGGGTGACGAACGTCAGCGCCAGGGTGATGCCCAGTGGGCTGTAGGCGATCTTGAAGCCCAGGTCGGTGGCGAACTGACCGACCCAGCCCTGGGGGGCGTAGAGCGCGGTCAGGGCAATACCGGCAACGGCCGTGGGCAGCGCGAACGGCAGGTCGATCATCGCATCGATGACCTTGCGCCCCGGGAAGGTGTAGCGCACCAGCACCCAGGCCAGCAGGGTGCCGATCACACCATTGATGATGGCCGCGAACAGGGCAGTGCCGAAACTCAGTTTGAGCGCGGCGATTACCCGCGGCGCACTGATGATGTTCCAGAACTGCTCGAAGGTCAGCTGCGAGGCATGGATGAACATGGCCGCCAGCGGTATCAGCACGATCAGGCTGAGGTACACCAAGGTGTAGCCCAGCGTCAGCCCGAAGCCGGGTATGACGGGGGAAATGCGACGTGACATAAATATCCCTGGTTGAATGCACTCGGCCCAGTATCGATCCGGGGTCGGTACAGGCTTTTGAATCCTGGGCTGCGTTGCAGCCCATCGCCGGCAAACCAGCTCCCACAGAACAATACATAACTCATTGATTTAGCGAGGTCCTTGTGGGAGCGGGCATGCCCGCGAACACCGGCGTAGCCGGTGCCAGCCACCGCGTTGGATTCTTCGCGGGCACGCCCGCTCCCACAGAGACCGCGTCACCGTTACTGTGCCTGATAGATCTGGTCGAACACACCGCCATCATTGAAGAATTTCGGTTGTGCAGTCTTCCAGCCACCAAAGTCCTTGTCGATGGTCACCAGGTCCAGTTTCGGGAACTGCTTGCCAAACTCGGCAGCGACCTTTTCATCACGCGGGCGGTAGAAGTTCTCGGCGGCAATTTTCTGCCCGGCCGGGCTGTACAGGTGCTTGAGGTATTCGGTGGCAATCGCGGTATTGCCTTTCTTCTCGGCGTTCTTATCCACCACCGCCACCGGCGGCTCGGCAAGAATCGACAGCGACGGCACGACGATCTCGAACTTGTCGGCACCGCCGTCTTCCTTCAGTGCCAGGAACGCTTCGTTTTCCCAGGCCAACAACACGTCACCCTGGCCATTGTTGACGAAGGTGATGGTAGAACCGCGCGCGCCGGTATCCAGCACCGGCACGTGCTTGAACAGTTCCTGCACGTAGGCCTTGGCCTTGTCTTCACTGCCGCCGGTTTTCAGGCCGTAAGCCCAGGCGGCAAGGAAGTTCCAGCGTGCGCCGCCAGATGTTTTCGGGTTGGGGGTAATCACCGACACGTCGTTCTTGATCAGGTCGCCCCAGTCCTTGATGCCTTTCGGGTTGCCCTTGCGCACCAGGAACACGATGGTCGAGGTATAGGGGGTGCTGGCGTCCGGCAGGCGGGTTTGCCAGTTATCCGGCAAGCTCTTGCCCAGCTTGGCGATTTCGTCGATATCACCGGCCAGCGCCAGGGTCACCACGTCAGCGCGCAGACCGTCGATCACCGCCCGGCCCTGCTTGCCCGAGCCACCGTGGGATTGCTGGATCTTCACCGTGTCGCCCGGGTGCGCCTGCTGCCAATGCTGGATGAACTCGGCGTTGTATTGCTGGTACAGCTCACGGGTGGGGTCGTATGACACGTTCAGCAGTTCGTAATCCTTGGCGATGGCGGAACCGGCAAAAACGGCACTGGCCAGGGCGGCGAGCGCATAACGGCGGATGGACATGGTGAAGCTCCCGATGGCATTTGTTCTAGTTTTGAAAGGGGGGTGGGCTCAGCCGGCCTTGTTGCCCGGCTGTTGCAGGCGGAACTTCTCCTTGCGCTCGATCTGCACGACCTGAGCGTTATGCACCGTGATCTCCACCGCGCCGAAGCGCAGGTCGCGCAGGGCGTTCTGGATCTCCCGCAAAAGGCTGGCTTCGTCCTGACCATCAATATTACGCAGCGATGCACTCATGCTCGTTCTCCTTGGCGTGAGATGCCGGGCGGGGATTTGAAGGGGTATTGCCTGGCTTGAGGGCAATAATAGAGAGGCTGTTTTATTCTTAAAAATACTATTTAAGAATTTTTATATAACCATTTTCTTTGCTGGTACGAAGGCCCTATCGCCGGCCAGCCGGCTCCCACAGGCGTGTCACTGCCTCTCAGTTTTGTGAGGCACCTGTGGAAGTTGGCTTGCCGGCGATAGGGCCTTGAGCCTTCAGCTTTGCTTCTGTGGCTCGCGGATTTTGTACCAGGCCACGTACAAGGCCGGCAGGAACAGCAGCGTCAGCAGCGTTGCACTGATGATGCCGCCAATCATGGCGTAGGCCATCGGCCCCCAGAACACTTCACGTGCAATCGGGATCATGCCCAGGCTCGCTGCGGCTGCCGTCAGCAGGATCGGCCGGCGACGGTGGTTGGTGGCCTCCACCACCGCGTCCCAAGGGGCATAGCCCTGCGCCTCGAACTCATCGATCTGGGTAACCAGAATCACCGAGTTGCGGATGATGATACCGGCCAGCGCCAGGATGCCGAGAATGGCCACAAAGCCCATCGGCGTGCCCGTGGGCACCAGTGCCAGCACCACGCCGATCAGCCCCAGTGGCGCCACGCTGATCACTAGGAACAGCTTCTGCACGCTGTGCAGCTGGATCATCAGGAACGTGGCCATGAGGAACAGCATCAGCGGGATGACCTTGGCGATCGGCCCTTGGGCCTTGCCGCTCTCCTCCACGGTACCGCCCGTGGCCACTTCGTAGCCTAGCGGCAGTTTGCTGGCGAACTCGTCGATTTTCGGCTTCAGTTGCGCCACCAGGTCGGTGGGTTGAATGTCGCCGTTGACCGAGGCCTTGATGGTGATGGTTGGCTTGCGGTCACGCCGCCATACCAGCGGCTGCTCCAGCTCGTAGCGCACGGTGGCGAACGACAGCAGCGGAATCGAGGTGCCGTTGGAGGTCAGGATCTGCAGGTTCTGCAGGGTATCGGGCGAACCACGCTCGCTGTCCTCGGCACGCGCGACCACGTCGATCAGGTAGATGCTGTCGTTGACCTGGGTGATCTGCACACCGCTGACGATGCTGTTCATCACGTTGGCCACATCTTCCGACGACAGCCCCAGCTGGCGCGCCTTGTCCTGGGCAATGTCCACGCGCAGTACTTTGCCCGGCTCGTTCCAGTCGTAGATCATCTCGCCTATGTTGCGGTTCTGGTTGAGCAAGGTCGCCAGGTCGATGGCGTGCTTGCGCACCTCGTCGATACTGGTGCCGCTGACGCGGTACTGGATCGGCCGCCCCACGGGTGGGCCCATTTCCAGCGATTGCACGTTGGTGCCGATGCCGACGAACTCTTCATGCAGGATTTTCTGCAAACGCTCGATCATGCCCTGGCGCTCTTCCAGGCCCTTGCTGACAATCACCAGCTGGGCGTAATACGGGTTTTGCAACTGCTGGTCGAGCGGCAGATAGAACCGCACGGCACCCTGGCCGATGTAGGTGCTCCAGTGCACCAGGTCCGGGTCGTCCTTGAGGCGCGCTTCGAAGCGGTCGACCACCTTGCGCGTCTCCTCGATTGAAGCGTTCTGCGGCAGGTTCAGGTCGACCAGGATCTCCGGGCGGTCCGACGCGGGGAAGAACTGGTTCTGCACGAAGCGCATGCTGAACAGCGCCAGGGCAAACAGCAGGATGGTACCGATGATGGTCAGCCAGCGATGGCGCATGCACCACAGCAGCCCACCCTCGAACGCCCTGGCCACGCGCCCAGGCTTGGCTTCGTGAGCCTTGACCTTGCTGCTGCTCAGAATGTGCACCCCCAGCACCGGGGCGAAGAACACCGCCACCACCCAGGACACCAGCAAGGCCACGGCGATTACCGCGAACAAGGTGAAGGTGTACTCGCCTGCGGAACTGGCGTTAAGGCCGATCGGCACGAAGCCGGCCACCGTGACCAGGGTACCGGTAAGCATCGGGAAGGCCGTGGAGGTGTAGGCGAACGTGGCCGCCTGCTCCTTGCTGTCGCCCATTTCCAGCCGGGTGACCATGACCTCCACGGTGATCATCGCATCGTCCACCAGCAAGCCCAGGGCAATGATCAGCGCGCCCAGCGAAATCCGCTGCATGGTGATACCGCTGTATTCCATGAACACGAACACCATCGCCAGCACCAAGGGTATCGAGCAGGCCACCACCAGCCCCGCGCGCATGCCAAGGCTGACAAAGCTTACCGCCAGCACGATCACCACCGCTTCGAACAGCGCGCTGGTGAAGCCGCCAACCGCCTTCTTGACGACTACGGCCTGGTCCGACACGGTATGCACGCCAACGCCTATCGGCAGGTCCTGGATCACCTGGTCCATGCGGTTTTTCAGTGCGGCGCCGAACGCCTGCACGTTGCCGCCGGCCTTCATGCCAATGGCCAGACCAATGGCGGTCTGGCCGTTGTAGCGGAACATCGGTGAAGGCGGGTCGACATAACCGCGCTCGATAGCGGCAATATCGGCCAAGCGGAAGAAGCGGTCATTGATCTTCAGGTTGACGGTTTGCAGGTCCTTTTCGGAGGCGAACTGCCCGGAGGTTCGTACCGAGATGCGCTCTGGCCCGGCCTCTATCACCCCCGCCGGCGTGACCGCGTTCTGCGCTTGCAGGGCCTGCATCACCTGGCGCTGGTCAATGCCCAGGGCGGCCAGCTTGCGGGTGGAGAAGTTCAGGTACAGCACTTCATCCTGGGTGCCGATGAACTCGATCTTGCCGATATTGGGTACATCACGCACTTCTGCCCGGGCCTGCTCCACATAGTCACGCAGCTGGCGCAGGGTAAGGCCGTCGGCGGTGAAGGCATAGATCGAACCGAACACATCGCCGAACTCGTCGTTGAACCCAGGCCCCTGGATGCCAGCAGGGAACTGGCCACGGATGTCCTGGATCTTCTTGCGCACCTGGTACCAGATTTGCGGGATATCCTCGGCCTTGGTGGTATCACGCAGGTACACGTAGACCGTGGATTCGCCCGGCCGGGTGTAGCTCTTGGTGTAGTCGAGCGAGTCGAGTTCTTCGAGCTTCTTCTCGATACGGTCGGTGACCTGGTACAGGGTCTCGTCTTGGGTCGCACCGGGCCAGCGGGTCTGGATGACCATGGTCTTGATGGTGAACGACGGGTCTTCTTCACGGCCCAGGTTGAAGTAGGAAAAAATCCCCATCAACAGGGCGACGAACATCAGGTACCAGACGAACGATTGATGCTTGAGTGCCCAGTCGGACAGGTTGAAGCTTCCTTTCATTGCGCATCCTCGTCGAAAGCGACCTTCTGGCCAGGCTTGAGGCTGTTCACGCCCGCAGTCACCACACGTTCACCAGGCTGCACGCCAGAGGCCACGACGATGCTGTCGGAAGTACGGTCGATCAGGGTCACGTCACGGGTGCCGACTGTTTTCTGCCGGGTGTCGATGACCCACACCTGGGTCTTGCCATCGCGTTCGAGCAAGGCACTCAAGGGCAGCTCGCTGCGCGGCGACACGTGCGAGGTCAGGGTCACACTGACCGCAGTGCCCAGGTGGAAGGCTGCCGGGGTGTTTGCCAAGGTCAGGCGCGCACGGCGGGTACGGGTCGTGGGGTCGGCCTGCGGCTCCAGCTCGCGCAGGGTAGCGGTGGTATTGATGGTCGGGTCGAGTTGCGAGGCGACGGTGAAGGTCAGCCCTTTGTTCAGTTGCTCTGCCAGGCTGATCGGCAAGTCGATCACCGCCTCCTTCACATCAGGCCGGGCCAGGGTCACCACGGCCTGCCCTGCGGTGACCGTCTGCCCGGCCTCGGCCTGCCAGGCCGTGATGACCGCTGCATGGTCGCTACGCAGGGTGCTGTAGCCGAGCTGGTCACGGGCCTGGCTGACAGAGGCGCGCGCCTGCTCCAGCGTCGCGCTGGTGGTTTTCAGGTTGGTCTGGGCGACATCCAGCTGCGCCTGGGCCCCCACCCCACGGTCGTACAGCTGTTGCTGGCGACGGGCATCGGCCTGGGCGTTGATCCATTGCGCCTGCACCCTGGCCAGGTCGCCTTCGGCGGCACGCAGTTGGTTCTGCTGGTCGGTGGGGTCGAGGGTGGCCAAGGTATCGCCCGGTTTGACCTGGGCTCCCACGTCCAGCCAACGCCGGGCAATGCGCCCGGCAACGCGGAAGCCCAAGGTGCTCTCGAAGCGTGCCTCGATATTGCCAGCGAAGCGGCCCAGTTGCGTCTGCACCTGCGGCTCGACCTTCACCGACAGCACCGGCCGGATCGGCTCTGGGGCTTGCTCGTCACCCTCGCAGGCAGCCAGCAGCATGCCGGCTGACAGTATCAGCAGCAGCCGTGTCATAGCTCACCCCCTGGGCGTTTGGCATCCACCTTCTCCACCTGCATGCCGGGGTGCAACAGCTGGCTGCCGTTGACCACCACGGTTTCGCCCGCCTGCAAGCCGCTGGCGATGACCACCTTGCCAGTCAGGTAGCGGCCGACTTCGACCTTGCGCAGTTCGACCTTGTCACCCTCACCCACTACCCACACGGCAGGTGCATGCAGGGCCTTGGTCAAGGCCGACCACGGCAGCTCGATGCTCGGCCGCCCCACGGTAGTGGTGCTGGCCGTCACCGGCGCGCCCAGCTGCATTTCGGCGGGTACATCCTTCAGGGCCACCTTGACCTGTACCGTGCCGCTTTGCGCCGACACGGTGGGCGTGATTTCGCGGATCACGCCGCGCGCCTGGACCTTGGGGTCGTCCAGCAGGCGGACGAGTATTTCGGCGTTGCCGGGCGGTGCCACCAGCAAGGATTCGTACACATTGAACACGGCATCGCGGTCGCCATCGACGGCCAGGCTGAAGATCGGCATGGTCGCCTGCACCACCTGGCCTACTTCGGCCTGCCGCGCGGTGATCACCCCGGCGGCCTCGGAGACCAGCGCGGTGTAGCCGAGTTGTTCATTGGCACTGGCCAGTTGCGCCTGGGCCGCCTTGAGCGCGCTCTGGTTGCTGCGCAGCGCCGCTTCGGCGGCATCGTATTCGCTTTTGCTGGTGTAGCCCTTGGGCAGCAGTTTTTGCTGGCGCACGAAGGCCGCACGGGTCTGGGTGACCCGCGCCTGCGCGGCAAACACCTCGGCCTTGGCCGAATTCACGTTGTTCTGCAGGTCTTTCGGGTCCAGGCGTGCGAGCACCTGGTTGGCCTTGACGTGGTCACCCACATCGACGCTGCGCGAAATGATCTTGCCCCCCACACGGAACGACAGGTCCGTCTGCACCCGCGCCTGTACATCGCCGGTCAGGGTGACCCTGGCGGCGAAATCGGTGGGTTGAACCTGCTGCACGCCCACCCGCGGCAATGTTTCAGGCACCTCTTCCTTGCTACACCCGGCGAGCATGCACAGCAGCCCCAGGCAAACGACCGACAGCGGACGTATCAACGTCATGCAGGCTCCTTGCTTGCGCACAAATGGTTTGTGGGATGCGACTGTCAGCGTAGTTCAGGGTTCGATAAACATCACTGACGGGGGTCAGTTCGGCAGTTTCGGCGCTTGCGCCGGCCTCTTCGCGGGCACGCCCGCTCCCACAGGAAAAGCGCAGCCCCTGAGACTTGCGCTGTACCTGTAGGCGCGGGCGTGCCCGCGAAAGGGCCGGTACAGCCAAGCACATGCTTCAGTTATATCCGGAAACCACCAACCACCCGGCCACCCCGCTTCAGCCACTGCTTTCAAAGGGAGGTTCAACTTCAAGGAAGATCACAATGCCGTTAGCCGAATCCCATCTGCTGCGCCGTGGGCGCTTTTCCGAGCCAGGCAGGCTCTACATGCTGACCACCATCACGCAACAGCGAAAGCCACTTTTCCTCGACTTTCACCATGCCCGACTGGTGGTCAAACATCTGCGGATCTCAAATGATATTCAGGACTGCCGTTCATTGGCCTGGGTAATGATGCCGGACCATCTGCATTGGTTGATCGAACTGAAGGAAGTGGCATTGGCGACACTGATGCGCAAATTCAAATCACGCACAGCCATTGCCTTGCGCAAGGCAGGTGTCAGGCACAAGCCGATATGGCAACCGGGGTATCACGACCATGCACTGCGGCGGGAAGAGAATGTGGTGCATGTGGCCCGGTACATCGTTGCCAATCCCTTGAGGGCAGGCTTGGTCCGGAGTGTCAGGGATTATCCACACTGGGATGCGGTATGGCTTTGAATCGGTGCTGGGGCCTTCGCGGGCTTGCCCGCTCCCACAGGTACAGCGCAGGGCTTGAAACTTGCGCTGTACCTGTAGGAGCGGGCGTGCCCGCGAAAGGGCCGGTACAGGTCAGACCTGAACTGAGGCCTTATTGAGGCCAAGCTCAATGTCATCAATGAGGGCTTTGGCAAAGCCACTGAGAATTCTTGCTGCACTACCCGCCAGCCGATCATTTTCCATCTCGGCTTCGGTTGTCAGGTGATTGATACAGCCGAGCATGACGGAGAGTTCGGAGAAAGCATGATTGAAGGGGATGTTGGCCTGTACGCGGAAAAGCTCCATGCAGGTTTCTTTACCGACAGTGCTGCTGTAGCTCGGATGGGCAGAATCAAGGTCGTGCTTGGTCATGGTTGGAATCCAATGTCGTTAATTGGACCACCAACTCGTCTTTCTCACGGACGGGGGTGGCAGCCGTACGCGGGGTGAGAAACCGAGGACACTGAACCCGGCCAGGCCGAAGCCTGCCCACGTAGGCTGCCATGACTGGAAGCCCGTTCAACATCGTTCGGGTTCTCACACCCGATCACCATGAATGGCGACCCTACGACGTTAGCCCTGGGGCATTTGCCCTACAACAGAGCAGCTTCCACGCGGCTCGTAGGATAATTCCCAAGCAGCGCCGATTGAAGCTTTGGGCTCAGGTTGATGAAAAGTCGTACGCCATCAGGGCCTCTTCGCGGGCTTGCCCGCTCCCACAGGTACAGCGCAGCCCCTGAGACTTGCGCTGTACCTGTGGGAGCGGGCAGGCCCGCGAAAGGGCCGGATCAGGCCGAATCGCTGCTGCACCCTCTTTGATCGCCTGCTGAATCGCCGGCGAGTGCCTGTCATTTCTGTCAGTAGCCAGCTCTGCCCAACCTTTCCACTATAGATTCAACTCAATCGTTCCGACACCAGCCGCGTTGCCTTGGCCTGTTCGGATTAACCTTGAAGCTGAAGGCCCCCCTATGCCTGCCCCGATAAAAACACTTCAGTTCTACCAGAACGGCCGTGTTACCACCGAACTGCGCGGCACGGTTGCGCGCTCTATTTTCCAGCATAAGGGCTGTCTTCTGGCGCAACGTACCTCAGGCACCGAGCTATCGAGCTCGATCATGGCAGTGAGCGATACCAACTCCGTGATGACTGAGTTGGAGCATACCGGTGTGAAGCACCACCCGTATTCCCCTTATGGTCAACGCCCGACCCACAACGAACTGAATAATCCCATGGCGTTCAACGGCCAGAAACTGGACCTGGCAACAGGCGGCTACTTACTAGGCAACGGATATCGCCTGTTCAGCCCCGCACTCAACAGGTTCTGCGGTCCGGATAATCTGAGCCCGTTCGAAAGAGGTGGCCTGAATACCTATGCGTATTGTGCAGGAGATCCAGTTAACAGGACTGACCCCACGGGGCACGCCTATGGTCCAGGATCTACCCTGGTGTCGGTTATAGGAGCAACCTCCGTGATTGTAGGGAGTGTGATACTGGCGGCAGAGAACGGAAAAAATAGCACTTCAATGAAAATACTGGGAGGCATTTTAATTGCTGGCGGTGGGTTTATCCTATCCATGCAAGCAATAGACCTGTTGTCAACAAGAAATGCCCAACGAGCGGCGGCAACGTTATTTAATCAACCTTTACACGGAATACCTCCTAACCGTTCCCCAGAGAGTGATCCCACAGCTCTCAACCTTCCCTCAGAGGATGGTCCCCCGCCAGCATACGATGAACTCTTCGAAGACGGTCACAACTTCGCAGAGCCTCCCCCCACATACGCTTCTTTAGTGGCCAGAAGTCAACTTAACTACAACCCGCAGCCGACTAGGCACCAGGCCCCCCAGGGCCTGGATAATCAGGCAGAACATATAACGGCAATTCGCACAGGCGAACCGCCTGGACGACGACATTGAGATGTCAGATGAAGACCCGCCTAGCGCGATTGGCGCGCATGCAGAACCCTCCTGCACCCAGTAAGTGAGTTGCGTAGCATTGCTGGCAGTGCTCGACGGTGAAGGTCGTGCGCCACGTGTGTGGCGCTCGTACCTGCCCGCCCCAACAGTTCCTGCGCGGTTCTCAATACCGCACACTACCCTGAGTGAGCGGGCTTATAGGGCCCCGACCGCCACGACAACCCCCTGTCAGGCCGACGCAGCCACTTGCGTCGGGCGCTTGACCTGCGGCTGTGAAGCGTTCGCTGCTGCACCCTCTTCGATCGCCTGCTGAATCGCCCGGCGGCGGTTTTCTTCGGCACGGCGGCTGAAGAACCAGACAAAGAAGGTCACCAGCGACACCGACAGCAGAATCAGGCTGGCCACGGCGTTGATCTCGGGCTTCACACCCAGGCGCACCGCCGAGAACACTTCCATCGGCAAGGTGGTCGAGCCAGGCCCGGAAACGAAGCTGGCCAATACCAGGTCGTCCAGCGACAGCGCGAACGACATCATGCCCCCCGCCGCCAGCGATGGCGCGATCATCGGGATGGTGATCAGGAAGAACACCTTCCAAGGCTTGGCACCCAGGTCCATCGCCGCTTCCTCGATCGACAAGTCCAGCTCACGCAGGCGCGCCGACACCACCACCGCCACATACGCGGCGCAGAACGTGGTATGGGCGATCCAGATGGTGACGATGCCACGCTCCTGCGGCCAGCCGATCATTTGCGCCATGGCTACGAACAGCAGCAACAGCGACAGGCCGGTGATCACCTCGGGCATTACCAACGGTGCGGTGACCAGGCCGCCGAACAGCGTGCGGCCCTTGAAGCGGGTGACGCGGGTCAGCACGAACGCGGCCAAGGTACCCAGCGCCACCGCTGCCACCGCCGTGTAGCAGGCAATTTCCAGCGAGCGCATCACCGAACCCATCAGTTGGGTGTTGTCGAGCAGGCCGACATACCACTTCACCGACCAGCCGCCCCACACCGTCACCAGCTTGGAGGCGTTGAACGAGTAGATCACCAGGATCAGCATCGGCAGGTAGATGAACAGCAAGCCCAGCACCAGCATCAGCTTGGAGAAACTGAAGCGTTTCATGCGCGGCCCTCCATCTCTTTGGCCTGGCTACGGTTGAACAGCAGGATGGGCACGATCAGGATCGCCAGCATCACTACCGCCAGGGCAGAAGCCACCGGCCAGTCACGGTTGTTGAAGAACTCTTGCCACAGCACCTTGCCGATCATCAGGGTTTCCGGGCCGCCGAGCAGCTCAGGGATGACGAACTCGCCCACCACCGGGATGAACACCAGCATGCAGCCGGCGATGATGCCGTTCTTCGACAGCGGCACAGTGATCTTCCAGAAGCTGTTGAAGGTACTCGAACCCAGGTCCGAAGCGGCCTCCAGCAGCGACGGGTCGTGCTTCACCAGGTTGGCGAACAGCGGCAGGATCATGAACGGCAGGTACGAATAGACCACGCCGATGTACACCGCCAGGTTGGTGTTGAGGATCTGCAACGGCTGGTCGATCAGCCCCGTCCACATCAGGAAGCCATTGAGCAGCCCGTTGTTGCTGAGAATGCCCATCCAGGCGTAGACGCGGATCAGGATCGCCGTCCAGGTCGGCATCATGATCAGCAACAGCAGGACCGTCTGCGTTTCCTTCTTGGCGTTGGCAATGGCGTAGGCCATCGGGTAGCCGATCAGCAGGCACAGCAGGGTGCTGAAGAACGCCATTTTCAGCGAACCCAGGTAAGCGGAAATATACAGCTCATCCTCGGTCAGCAAGCCGTAGTTGGCCAGGTTCAGGACCAGCTGGATCTTGTCTTCGACGTAGGTGTAGATCTCGGTGTAGGGCGGGATCGCCACGTCGGCTTCGGCGAAGCTGATCTTCAGCACGATGAAGAACGGCAGCATGAAGAACAGGAACAGCCAGATGAACGGCACGCCGATTACCAGGTGCCGCCCCTGCGGGGTTATGCGCTGGAAGGCTCGCTTGAGCTTGCGCAGTTTCATGACCGCAGTACCACGCCGCTGTCGTCTTCCCACCACACATACACTTCATCGCCCCAGGTCGGCCGCGCGCCTTGGCGCTCGGCGTTGGCGACGAACGACTGGACCACCTTGCCACTGGGCAGCTCGACGTAGAACACCGAATGGCCACCCAGGTAGGCGATATCGTGCACCTTGCCACGCGACCAGTTGTGCTCGAACTCCGGCTGCTTGGTGGTCACCAGCAGTTTCTCCGGACGCAGGGCATAGGTGATGTGCTTGTCTTCCACCGAGGTGGTGATGCCGTGGCCAACGTAGATCTTGCGCTCCAATTCCGGGCTGGCAATGATCGCGTAGCCCTCGGCGTCGTCGACCACATCGCCTTCGAACAGGTTGACGTTGCCGATGAACTCACACACCAGGCGGCTGGTAGGCGTTTCGTAGATATCAACCGGCGAGCCGATCTGGGCAATCCAGCCCAGGTGCATGATGGCGATGCGCTGGGCCATGGTCATGGCCTCTTCCTGGTCGTGGGTCACCATCACGCAGGTCACCCCCACGCGCTCGATGATCTCGACCAGTTCCAGCTGCATCTGCGAGCGCAGTTTCTTGTCCAGCGCACCCATTGGCTCGTCAAGCAGCAGCAGCTTCGGGCGCTTGGCCAGCGAGCGGGCCAGGGCCACGCGCTGGCGCTGGCCGCCAGACAGCTGGTGCGGCTTGCGCTTGGCGTACTGGGTCATGTGCACCAGCTTGAGCATCTCGGCCACGCGGGCGTCGATCTCGGCCTTGGGCATTTTGTCCTGCTGCAGGCCGAAGGCGATGTTCTGCGCCACGCTCATGTGCGGGAACAAGGCGTACGACTGGAACATCATGTTGATCGGCCGCTCGTACGGCGGCATGTCGGTGATGTCGACGCCATCGAGGTAGATCCGCCCTTCGGTCGGGCGTTCGAAGCCTGCCAGCATGCGCAGCAAGGTGGACTTGCCGGAACCGGAGCCACCGAGCAGGGCGAAGATCTCGCCCTTGCGGATTTCCAGGGACACATCGTCCACGGCTACGGTTTCGTCGAATTTTTTCGTGACCCGGTCGATCTTGACCAGCACCTGCTTGGGTTGCTGGCCACCCTCGAGGGCTTTTTTATAGGCACCGGAGGCAACTGCCATGAGTGAAACTCCCAACAAGATTTTTGTGCCCGCGCGGCCTGCCTGGCAGGCGCCGGCGCGGGTCTGGATTGTTACTTGCCCGACTTGACCTTGGTCCAGCTGCGGGTCATCAGCCGTTGCACCTTGGGTGGCAACTCTGAATTGACGAACATCTTGTCCAGCACTTCCTGCGGTGGGTAAACCGCGGCGTCAGTCCTCACGGCCTGGTCCATCAGGTCGCCAGCCTTGGGGTTCGGGTTGGCGTAACCGACGTAATCACTGACCTGGGCGATAACCTCAGGTTTCAGCAAATAGTTGATGAAGGCATGCGCCTCTTTGACGTTCTTGGCGTCCTTGGGAATCGCCAGTACATCGAACCAGAGGTTGCCGCCTTCCTTGGGAATGGCGTAAGCCAGGTTCACGCCCTTCTTCGCTTCTTCAGCGCGGGCCTTGGCCTGGAACACATCACCCGAGAAGCCCGCCGCGACGCAGATGTCGCCATTGGCCAGGTCGGTGATGTACTTGGACGAATGGAAGTAGGTCACGTAAGGGCGCACGGCCAGCAGCTTCTGCTCGGCCTTGGCGTAATCCTTGGGGTTGGTACTGTTGGGGTTCAGGCCCATGTAGTTGAGCACCGCCGGGAGCATTTCGTCCGCCGAGTCGAGGAAGGCTACCCCGCACTTGGACAGCTTCTTCATGTTCTCGGGCTCGAACAGCACGGCCCACGAGTCGATGGTGTCCACGCCTAGCGCGGCTTTCACCTTGTCGACGTTGTAGCCGATGCCGTTGGTGCCCCACAGGTAGGGCACCGCGTACTGGTTGCCCGAGTCGTTCTTTTCCAGGCGCTTCATCAGCGCCGGGTCGAGGTTCGAATAGTTGGGCAGCAGGCTCTTGTCGAGCTTCTGAAACGCGCCCGCCTTGATCTGCTTGCCGAGGAAATGGTTGGACGGCACGACCACGTCGTAGCCGGTATTACCGGCCAGCAGCTTGCCTTCCAGGGTTTCGTTGGAGTCGAACACATCCTGCACGGGCTTGATGCCCGTGGCTTTCTCGAAGTCCGCGAGTGTGGTCGGGCCGATGTAGTCGGACCAGTTATAGAAGTGCACCGTTGGCGCCGCTTGGACGCTGCATGCCAGCGTCAGGCCCGCGCCGGCCAGCAAGGCCTTGCGGAATACAGAAATAGACAAGTGGGTGGTCCTCACAATCAGTGCCTGGGTAGCGACAATGCTGCCGCACACGCAAAACCGGCGCGCAACTTACCTTCGCAGCTTCGATGCCGCAATGAACAATTGCCTTTCAAAGCCTCTGGGCCGGCATTTACCGGCCCGGAGGTACTGCCACCGGGCTTATTTGCCCGATTTGATCTTGGTCCAGCTGCGGGTGATCACACGCTGTACCGAAGCATCAGGCGCGGCGATCGCGTACAGCTTTTTCTTCACGTCGGCAGGCGGGTAGATGCTCGGGTCGCTGGTGATGTCTTTGTCGACCAACGGGGTCGCGGCCTGGTTACCGTTCGGGAAGCGCACGGCGTTGGTGATTTCAGCCATGATTTCCGGCTGCATCAGGAAGTTCATGAACTGGTAGGCAGCGTCTTTATGCTCGGCATCCTTGGGGATGGCGACCATGTCGTAGAAAGTACCGGCGCCTTCTTTCGGAATCACGTAGTCCACTTTGACCTTGTCGCCGGCTTCATGGGCACGGGCCTTGGACTGCTCCAGGTCACCCGAGTAGCCAACGGCCACGCAGATGTTGCCGTTGGCCATGTCGCCAATGTACTTGGACGAGTGGAAGTAGGTGATCGAAGGGCGGATCTTGAGGAACAGGTCCTCGGCAGCCTTCAGGTCATCCTTCTTGGTGCTATCGGTCGGCAGGCCCAGGTAGTGCAGCGCGGCCGGCAGCATTTCGGTCGGCGCGTCGAGGAAGCTCACGCCGCAGCTTTTGAGCTTGGCGATGTTCTCTGGCTTGAACACCACGTCCCACGAGTCGATCTTGTCCACACCCAGCGCGGCCTTGACCTTCTCCGGGTTGTAGCCGATGCCGATCGAGCCCCACATGTACGGGAAGGCGTGCTTGTTGCCCTTGTCACTGGCATCGCCCACGGCCTTGAGCAGGTCGGGGTCGAGGTTTTTCCAGTTCGGCAGCTTGGAGCGGTCCAGCTCTTCGTACACACCAGCCTTGATCTGCTTGGCCAGGAAGTTGTTGGACGGCACCACGATGTCGTAGCCCGACTTGCCAGCCAGCAGCTTGGCCTCGAGGGTTTCGTTGCTGTCGAAGACGTCGTACTTGACCTTGATGCCTGTCTGTTTCTCGAACTTGGCGATGGTGTCCGGAGCGATGTAGTCCGACCAGTTGTAGACGTTCAACACCTTGTCTTCAGCCTGAACAGCGGAGGCCATGGCGCCCATCAGGGCGGCGGCCAGCAACGTCTTGCCCATTTTCTTCATGCGTAATGCTCCAGAATTTTTGTTTAGCCTTCCGTTCAGCTGCCAGAACCCACGGTGCAGAGCGTGCGGCGACTGAAACAGTCGCTAGTCTGGCAAGTTACCGGGCCCTGTATCAAGGAAAGCAGGGCCTGGTAACGACTTAATGTCACTTCGCTAGCCTAGCAAACGCTCACCGAATCGCTTCGAGTGTCAGGTCCAGGCATTTGCGCGCCTTTTCTACCAGCTCATCAATCTCTGCATGGCTGATCACCAGCGGCGGCGCGATGATCATGGTGTCACCCACAGCGCGCATGATCAGGCCGTTTTCGAAACAGAAGTTGCGGCAGATCATGCCCACACCCTTGCCTTCGTAACGGCTGCGGGTGGCCTTGTCCTTGACCAGTTCGATCGCGCCGAGCAGGCCCAGGCCGCGTACCTCACCCACCAGCGGGTGGTCCTGCAGCTCACGCAAACGCTTTTGCAAATACGGTGCCGCTTCCGTGCGCGCCTTCTCGACGATGTGCTCGTCGCGCAGTATGCGCAGGTTTTCCAGGCCTACGGCGGCGGCCACCGGGTGGCCCGAATAGGTGAAACCGTGGTTGAACTCACCCCCTTCGCTGATGACCTTGGCGACGCTGTCCCGCACGATCACCCCGCCCATGGGGATGTACCCGGAGGTCAGGCCCTTGGCGATGGTCATCAGGTCGGGCTGCAGCCCGTAGTAGTCGGAACCGAACCACTCGCCGGTCCGGCCGAAACCGCAGATCACTTCGTCGGCGACGAACAGAATGTCGTAACGGGCCAGAATCTCCTTCACCTTCGGCCAGTAGGTCTCAGGTGGGATGATCACGCCGCCGGCCCCCTGGATGGGCTCGGCGATGAACGCGGCAACGTTGTCCTCGCCGACCTCCAGAATTTTCTGCTCCAGCTGTTCGGCAGCCCACACCCCGAATTCGTCCGCCGTCATGTCGCCGCCTTCGCCGAACCAGTACGGCTGCGGGATGTGCACGATGCCCGGAATCGGCAGGCCACCCTGCTCGTGCATGCCGCTCATGCCACCCAGGCTCGCGCCGGCGACGGTCGAACCGTGGTAACCGTTGATGCGGCTGATGATGGTCTGCTTCTGCGGCTTGCCCTGCAGCGCCCAGTAATGGCGGACCATACGCAGCACCGTGTCGTTGCCTTCGGAGCCGGAGCCGGTGAAGAACACATGGGTCATGCCTTGTGGCGCCACCTCGGTGATCGCCTTGGCCAGCTCCAGCGCCGGAGGGTGGGCGGTCTGGAAGAACAGGTTGTAGTACGGCAGTTCACGCATCTGCTTCTCTGCCGCCTGCACCAGCTCTTCGCGGCCATAGCCAACGGCCACGCACCACAGGCCGGCCATGCCATCGAGAATCTTGTGCCCCTCGCTGTCCCACAAATGCACACCCAGGGCCTTGGTGATGATGCGTGGCCCCTTCTCTTTCAGCTGCTTGTAGTCACTGAAAGGTGCCAGGTGATGCTCCCCGCTCAGGGCTTGCCATTCACGGGTTTGCGGGTTGTTGACGCTCATGGGCTTCTCCGTAGTTCGGCCGCCGCGCACCTGCGGCGCCAGGGTTGATCAGACAGCAAACAGCAGGAACTCACGCTCCCAGGAGCTGATTACACGTTTGAAGTTCTCGTGCTCGGCGCGCTTGGTGGCGACATAGCCGGTAATGAATTTCTTGCCCAGGTACTGCACCAGCGCACGGCTGTTCTCCATGCGCTCCAGGGCATCTTCGATGGTCAGCGGCAGGCGCAGGTTGCGCCGTTCGTAACCGCGGCCCTGCACCGGCGCACTGGCTTCGATACCTTCGACCATGCCGATGTAGCCACACAGCAGGCTGGCGGCGATGGCCAGGTAGGGGTTGGCGTCAGCGCCCGGCAGGCGGTTCTCGACCCGGCGGCTCTGCGGGCCGGCATCCGGTACACGCAAACCGACGGTGCGGTTTTCTTCGCCCCACTCCACGTTGACCGGCGCCGATGTGTCGGGCAGGAAGCGGCGGAAGGAATTGACGTTGGGGGCGAACAGCGGCAGCGCCTCGGGGATGAACTTCTGCAAGCCGCCAATGTGGTGCAGGAACAGTTCGCTCATGCTGCCGTCTGCATTGCTGAAGATGTTCTTGCCCGTGGCCACGTCGACCACGCTCTGGTGCAGGTGCATGGCACTGCCCGGCTCGCCGGTCATCGGCTTGGCCATGAAGGTGGCCGCCACGTTGTGCTTGAGCGCTGCTTCGCGCATGGTGCGCTTGAACACCAGGATCTGGTCGGCCAGGTGCAGGGCGTCGCCATGACGGAAGTTGATTTCCATCTGCGCCGTGCCGTCTTCGTGGATCAGCGTGTCGAGGTCCAGTTGCTGCAGCTCGCACCAGTCGTACACGTCTTCGAACAACGGGTCGAATTCGTTCGCCGCTTCGATCGAGAACGACTGTCGGCCGGTTTCCGGGCGACCGGAACGGCCTACCGGCGGCTGCAGCGGGAAGTCCGGGTCTTCACTGCGCTTGGTGAGGTAAAACTCCATTTCCGGCGCGACGATCGGCTGCCAGCCTTTGTCGGCGTAGAGCTTGAGCACTTTTTTCAGCACGTTGCGCGGCGACAGTTCGACCGGGTTGCCCTTCTTGTCGTAGGTGTCGTGGATCACCTGCGCGGTGGGCTCGATGGCCCACGGCACGAGGAACACGGCGTTTTCGTCAGGGCGGCAGATCATGTCGATGTCGGCCGGGTCGAGCAATTCGTAATAGATGTCGTCGTCGACGTAGTCGCCGGTCACGGTCTGCAGCAGCACGCTCTCGGGCAGGCGCATGCCCTTTTCGGCAATGAATTTGTTGGTAGGCGAAATCTTGCCGCGCGTGATGCCGGTCAGGTCACTGATCATGCATTCGACTTCGGTGATCTTGTGCTCTTTCAACCAATCGGTGAGCTGGTCGAGGTTGTTACTCATAAATACCTCAGGAGGTAAGGTGGTCCGCGACTTGATTCTGGATGGAGAAGATTGCTAAAGCAAAAATCCCCGCGCAGAGCCACAGTGGATACACTGAAATCAGCTGTATCCGAAATGAGTTCAAAAGGCAGGAAGATGAAACGAAGGGCGGCAAGCCGCTGCGAGGGCAGGTCCGGGAACGCCAAACGTCAATTATTGCGGCCAGGGCGGCAGCAACAGCGACGCAGCTTGCATGAACGGCGGAGATACCCGATGGCACTGCGCACGCAGTGTTTTCAGGTCGCGGCAAGCGGACCATGTGACCCTCGTATTATTGTGTTCTGGGTTGAGACCGAGCTTAGCCTTGTTCATTTTTTTACACAACACCCGCGTAAAAAATAAAACACGGCACGCTTGAGATAGCTCTTTACCGGGGAAATAGCGGATAATGCCATGCCCCGATTTGCAGCAAATCTGCCGTAGATGGGCCATTTCAGGGCATCATGGGGTTGGCTTGACATCAGTATGGCTTTTCGGTTGACTGGTCTTGCAAGCCCCCCTTGATTGATATTTTTAACAACAAAGGTGTTGCATCATGTCGGTACCCCCGCGTGCCGTTCAGCTTAACGAAGCGAACGCGTTCCTTAAGGAACATCCTGAGGTTCTCTACGTTGACCTTCTGATTGCAGATATGAATGGTGTGGTGCGCGGCAAGCGCATAGAGCGCACCAGCCTCCACAAGGTTTACGAGAAAGGCATCAACTTGCCGGCCTCCCTCTTCGCCCTCGACATCAACGGTTCCACCGTCGAAAGCACTGGCCTGGGCCTGGATATCGGCGATGCCGACCGTATCTGCTATCCGATTCCAGACACACTCTGTAACGAACCGTGGCAAAAGCGCCCCACTGCCCAGCTGCTGATGACCATGCACGAGCTGGAAGGCGAGCCGTTCTTCGCCGACCCGCGCGAAGTGCTGCGCCAGGTGGTGAGCAAGTTCACCGACATGGGCCTGACCATCTGCGCCGCGTTCGAGCTGGAGTTCTACCTGATCGACCAGGAGAACGTGAACGGCCGCCCACAGCCACCGCGCTCGCCAATCTCGGGCAAACGCCCGCAGTCGACCCAGGTGTACCTGATCGACGACCTCGACGAATATGCCGACTGCCTGCAGGACATCCTCGAAGGCGCAAAGGAACAAGGCATCCCGGCCGACGCCATCGTCAAGGAAAGCGCCCCGGCGCAGTTCGAAGTCAACCTGCACCACGTGCCAGACCCGCTCAAGGCCTGCGACTACGCGGTACTGCTCAAGCGCTTGATCAAGAACATTGCGTACGACCATGAAATGGACACCACCTTCATGGCCAAGCCCTACCCGGGCCAGGCAGGCAACGGCCTGCATGTACACATTTCCGTGCTGGACAAAGATGGCAACAACATCTTCACCAGCGAGGATCCCGAGCAGAACGCCGCGCTACGTCACGCTGTCGGCGGTGTGCTCGAGACCCTGCCAGCGTCCATGGCGTTCCTCTGCCCGAACGTCAACTCCTACCGCCGCTTCGGTGCGCAGTTCTACGTACCGAACGCGCCAAGCTGGGGCCTGGACAACCGTACCGTGGCGTTGCGCGTACCGACCGGCTCGGCCGATGCCGTGCGCATCGAGCACCGCGTAGCCGGTGCCGACGCCAACCCGTACCTGATGATGGCTGCCGTGCTGGCGGGCGTGCACCATGGCCTGACCAACCAGATCGAGCCAGGTGCGCCGATCGAAGGCAACTCGTACGAGCAACTTGAGCAGAGCTTGCCGAACAACCTGCGCGATGCCCTGCGTGAGCTGGACGACAGCGAGATTCTGAACAAGTACATCGATCCGAAGTACATCGACATCTTCGTCGCGTGCAAGGAGAGCGAGCTGGAGGAGTTCGAACACTCGATCTCCGACCTCGAGTACAACTGGTATCTGCATACCGTGTAAACAAAACGCCGCCCCCAAGATGTTCTGTAACACGCTGAGATTGCCGGGGCCGCTTTGCGGCCCTATCGCCGGCAAGCCAGCTCCCACAGGGATAGCGCCAGCCCTAAAGCTTGTGCAGTACCTGTAGGAGCGGGCAAGCCCGCGAAGAGGCCGGTACAGGCTTACAGCGACTTCTCGAAAATCTTCGAATTGCGCTGATAGTTGTACAGCGAAGCCCGCGCTGCCGGCAGGCGCTCCACGCCACTCGGCGCAAAGCCACGTTCGCGGAACCAGTGCGCCGTGCGCGTGGTAAGCACGAACAGGGTACTCAAGCCCATTTGCCGCGCACGGCTCTCGATGCGCTCCAGCAATTCGTCGCCCCGCCCACCATGGCGGTACTCCGGGTTGACCGCCAGGCACGCCAGCTCGCCGGCCTCGGAATCGGCAATCGGGTACAGCGCCGCACAGGCGATGATCATGCCTTCGCGCTCGACCACACTGAATTGCTCGATCTCACGCTCCAGCACCTCGCGCGAGCGACGCACCAGGATGCCCTGCTCTTCCAGCGGGCTGATCAGGTCGAGCAAGCCACCGACGTCTTCGATGGTCGCCTCGCGCACCACCTCGAACTGCTCCTGCGATACCAGCGTGCCGCCCCCGCCGCGGGTGAACAGCTCGGTCAGCAGGGCGCCGTCTTCGGCATAACTGACGATGTGGCTACGCGCGACGCCGCCCTTGCAGGCTTCAGCCGCAGCATCCAGCAACTCGCCCTGGTAATCGCTGCCCAGGCGCTGCAGGTGCGGGGCCACCTGTTGTGGGCGCAGCTCGCGTATCAGCTTGCCGTCTGCGTCCAGCAAACCTGGCTCGGCGCCGAACAGCAGCAGCTTGTCGGCACCCAGGTCGATGGCCGCGCGGGTAGCGACGTCCTCGCAGGCCAGGTTGAAGATCTCCCCGGTGGGTGAGTAACCCAAAGGCGACAACAGCACGATGGAGCGCTCGTCGAGCAGGCGGCTGATGCCCTTGCGGTCGACCCGGCGCACTTCGCCGGTGTGGTGGTAGTCCACCCCTTCGAGCACACCGATCGGCCGTGCGGTGACCAGGTTGCCGGACGCCACGCGCAGGCGCGAGCCCTGCATCGGCGAGGCCGCGATGTCCATCGACAGGCGCGCCTCGATGGCCAGGCGCAGGGCGCCGACAGCGTCGATCACGCAATCCAGGGTGGCGGCATCGGTGATGCGCAGGCCGCGGTGGTAATGCGGCGTCAGGCCGCGCTCAGCCAGACGGCTTTCGATCTGCGGGCGCGAGCCGTGCACCAGTACCAGGCGCACGCCAAGGCTGTGCAGCAGCACCAAGTCGTGGACGATATTGCCGAAGTTGGGGTGCTCTACCCCATCGCCAGGCAGCATGACCACGAAGGTGCAGTCGCGATGGGCATTGATGTACGGGGAGGCATGACGCAGCCAGTTGACGTAATCGGGCATGACAGGGCCTGTGAATAAGTGGACGGAGAACGGCGATACACGGGGCGTTCAGGATCATCGTCGGAACAGGCTTGCGGTCACGCGCGGTCTCCTCTAGGCAGGAACGAATCAGTACGATTGACGTTTAGTGCAGGCAATAGTGCCGGATCAGGTCACGCAATAGACGCACGGTAGGCTCGATTCGTGACATTTCAAGGTATTCGCCAGGCTGGTGGGCGCAGGCGATGTCGCCGGGGCCCAACACGATAGTCTGGCAACCCAGCTGCTGAAGATAAGGTGCTTCGGTGCCGAACGCCACCGCTTCGGCGCGATGGCCGGTCAGGCGTTCGGCTACCTGCACCAGCTCGGCGTCGGCCGCCTGCTCGAACGGCGGCACCTCCGGGAACAGCGGTGCGTAGTCGATACGGACCTCGTGGCGCTCGGCCAGCGGCTGCAGTTTCTCGCGGATGGCCGCCCGCAACTGCTCGGCATCCATGCCCGGCAAAGGCCTAAGGTCGAACTCCAGTGCGCACTGGCCGCAGATACGGTTTGGGTTGTCGCCGCCGTGGATGCAGCCAAAGTTCATGGTCGGGGTGGGCACGCTGAACTGTGGGTTGCGGTAGGTTTGCTGCCATTGCTGGCGCAGGCCCATCAGCTCGCCCATGACCGCGTGCATGGCCTCCATGGCGCTGTGGCCCAGGCTTGGGTCCGAGGAATGGCCGCTGCGCCCCAGGATGTCGATGCGCTCCATGAGGATGCCCTTGTGCATGCGGATCGGCCGCAGCCCGGTCGGTTCGCCGATCACCGCCGCTCGCCCCAACGGCTGGCCAGCCTCGGCCAGGGCGCGGGCACCAGACATGGAGCTTTCTTCGTCACAGGTGGCCAGGATCAGCAGGGGCTGCTTGAAATCGTGCTCCAGCAGCGGAATGACGGCTTCGATGACCAGGGCGAAGAACCCTTTCATGTCGCAGCTACCCAGGCCAACCCAGCGCCCGTCGGTTTCTGTCAGCTTCAGCGGGTCACTGCGCCACAGTTGTTCGTCGTAGGGCACGGTGTCGCTGTGCCCCGCCAGCACCAGGCCGCCCGGGCCGGTGCCGCGGCTGGCCAGCAGGTTGAACTTGCCGGGGGTAACCTGCTGAATGTCACACTGGAACCCCAGGTCGCCCAGCCAACCGGCCAGCAGCTCGATGACCTGGCGGTTGGACTGGTCCAGCGCTGGCTGGGTGCAACTGACCGAAGGCGCGGCGATCAAGGCGGCAAACTGGTCTTTCAGCGTCGGCAACGGCATGCGCGTACTCCTGGGAAGCGTTGCCCATCATAACAATGCCTATCGTTCCCAGGGCAAGCGTGTGGGCTTCTTCGCGGGCTTGCCCGCTCCCACAGGGATTTCAATGCCCTCAAGGGCTGCGCTTTGCCTGTGGGCGCGGGCGAGCCCGCGAAGAAACCACCGCGACCCGACAGAGCGCGGCCGACTGCTGTAAACTCCTTGCCAACCACGCCCCCTCCTTCGAGTCTGTGATGCACAAAGAAACCGAACTCAAGCTACGCGCCAGCCGCGAGACCCTTGCCGCCCTGCGCGAGCACCCTCTGCTGAAAAAGCGCAACAAGTCCGGCTGGCAGACCCGCGAACTGACCAACCAGTACTTCGACACTGCCGAGCGTGAGCTGTCTGCTGCCCGCGTGGCCCTGCGCCTGCGTCGCGATGGCGATGTGGTCATCCAGACCCTCAAGTGCCGCGGCCAGAGCGTAGCGGGCCTGTCGGAGCGCAATGAGTACGAGTGGAACCTGGACAAGCCCAAGCTGGACCTGAAAAAGCTCGATGCCACCTGCTGGCCCGAACAGCTGGCCGGCCTGGACAAAAAGACCATCAAGCCACTGTTCACCACGGACTTTACCCGCGAGTTCGCCGAAATCGCCTGGGGCCGTGGCAAAAGCAAGGTGGTGATCGAGGCCGCGCTGGACCAAGGCTTCGTGGTCGCCGGCAAGCGCAAGGAAGCCATCTGCGAGCTGGAACTGGAGCTGCGCGAAGGTGAGCCGCAGGCACTGCTGGAACTGGCCGCCGAGCTGGCCGCCAGCCTGCCGTTGATGCCGTGCGACATCAGCAAGGCCGAGCGCGGCTATCGCCTGCTGGAGCCAGACAGCTATGAGCTGGGCCTGCCGGGTGCCGAGCTGGACGCGGAAATGGCAGTGGACGACGCCTACGCCGCCCTGGCCTGGCAACTGCTGGGCAGCAGCCAGCGCCTGGCCGAGCAGTACCGCCACAATGGCCACTGGCGCCTGTTGCAGGACTGGGTCGAGTGCCTGAGCGAACTGCGTGCCTTGACCGCCAGCCTGGGCCAGGCCGCACCGCGTGCCGCTACCCGTGAACTGCGCAGCAGCCTCGACGCCCTGCTGGAAGACTGGCGCCCGCTGGTGCAGGCCGGTAACGACGACGAAGACATCCGCCGCGCCGCGCCCGAGCAGTTTGCCGAAGAGCTGGAAGACGTGCGCTGGGGCCAGTTCTCGCTGGAAACCTCACGCTGGCTGCTGGCCCGCACCTGGACAGTGGAACGCAAGGGCCGTGGCGAACGCCAGGGCAAGGCGCAGCTGGCCAGCTGGATGGGCCATTTGTTGGGTGAAGAAGGCCGTGCACTGAAGCTGCCGCTGTACACCCAGCGCCCCGAAGACCTGGCTGAGCAACTGCCGCGGATTGAACAACTGCTGGCCTGGCTGCACCACGCCCGCCAAGTGCTGGAAGCACCGCAGATGGACCGCCTGTATGGCGACCTGAAGAAGCTGCATGAGCTGGCCGAACTGCCGATCAGCGATGAAGTGCTGGAAGCACGCATCGACCAGGCTCGGGCAGTCGACCAGAGCCGTGGCTGGAAGCACCTGCTCAAGGCCTGATGCGGCCCTGTAGGAGCGGCCCTGCGTCGCGAAAGGGGTGCGAAGCGCCCCCGGGATCTGCGCTTCAAGCAGATACTGCCGGGGCCGCTTTGCGGCCCTTTCGCGACGCAAGGCCGCTCCTACACGAAACCACGTCAGCGGGTCTTGAGCGGCAGGCTGGTCGTGGACTTGATCTCTGAAAGTGCCACAATCGAGTTCACTTCCTGAATCCCCGGCACGTTCGACAGCTTTTCGAAGAAGAACCGCTCGTAGGCCTCGATATCCGAGGTAACGATGCGCAGCAAAAAATCCACCGCGCCCATCAGCACATAGCATTCCAGCACCTCCGGGAAGCCGCGAATGGCCTCGGTGAATTCGGTGAAGTTGGAGCGCCCGTGGGCATTGAGCTTCACCTCGGCGAATATCTGGGTGTTCAGGCCGATCTTCTTGCGGTCGAGCAAGGTCACCTGCCCACGAATCACCCCCTCCTCCTTCAAACGCTGGATACGCCGCCAGCACGGTGACTGTGACAGCCCCACACGCTCGGCAATCTGCGCGCTGGAAAGCGAAGCGTCCTCTTGCAGCAGTTCAAGAATGCGCCGATCGTAGGCGTCCAGCTCGCTATGCATTGCTGTTTCTCCATAGTGGGTGCTGACGAATTGCTCAATTCGACAGCCAAGCAAAATGGTCAAATCATAGCGAATAAAGGCTGCCTAATGCCTGTCAGTTAAGCGTTACTGGGGCTGCTTTGCAGCCCTTCGCGGGCACGCCCGCTCCCACAGGTTTGGCGCTGAACTCAAGAAATGCGCGATCCCCTGTGGGAGCGGGCGTGCCCGCGAAGGGTCGCAAAGCGGCCCCAAATTACTTAACTGACTGGCATTGGCCTGTAGCCTCGCGGAATGCCTCTACACCGTACGTGTAAAACCCCGAAACCCTTCCCCCGTGATGCCCGCGCCCCGCCCGGCTAGCCTGACCGGCACATTCCCGATCAGGCACGGACGCCCAGCATGCATAGCCCGCACACAATGACTCTCGACCTTGAACACGTGCTCGCCGCCCTGGTCGCCGACCAGCACCTGCACGCCAACGACACCCAGCACGTGCGCGATCACGCCGCCGCCCACCCCGCTTGCCATCCGCTCGAACAGATCGCCGCCTGCAGCCTGGAACACCGCCAACAGCCTGGCCAGCAGCTGGACCTTGAGCACCTTTGCCAATGGCTGGCCCGCAAGGTCGGCCAGCCTTACCTGCGCATCGACCCCATGCAGCTCGACCTGCCCCAAGTCAGCGGCCTGATCGCGCCGGCCTTCGCCCAGCGCCACGGCATCCTCATCGTCGCAGCCGACGCCCTCGGCGTTACCGTCGCCAGTGCCGAGCCCTACCAGAACGACTGGCAGGCCGACCTGGCCCGCAGCCTGGGCCGGCCGATTCGTCGGGTGCTGGCCAGCCCGTTGCAGATCCGCCAGGCAGGGCAGTCATTCCAGCACCTCGCCCAGTCGGTAAAAGGCGCGCAATACCAGCAGGCCGCCGGCCTGGGCGAACTCGAGCAACTGCTGGAACTGGGCAAGCGCCAGGCCGAAGCCAGCGCCGACGACGCGCACATCGTGCACATCGTCGACTGGTTGCTGCAGTACGCTATCGAACAACGTGCCAGCGACATTCACCTGGAACCCCGCCGCGATCAGGGCCAGTTGCGCTACCGCATCGACGGCCTGCTGCATAACGTGTACGCCTTTCCTGCCGGCGTGACCTTGGCACTGGTCAGCCGCCTCAAGCACCTGGGGCGCATGGATGTGGCGCAAAAGCGCCGGCCGCAGGACGGCCGCCTGCACAGCCGCCTGCCCGGCGGCGGTGAGGTCGAGCTACGGCTGTCGACCCTGCCAACCGCCTACGGCGAAAAGCTGGTGCTGCGCCTGTTCGACCCGCAGCAACTGCACGAGGGCTTCGACCGCCTCGGCCTGCAAGGCCAGCAACTGGCCCAGTGGCAGCGCCTGTTGGCCAAGCGCCAGGGCATCATCCTGGTGACCGGCCCCACCGGCTCCGGCAAGACCAGCACGCTGTATACCAGCCTCAAGCTATTGGCCACGCCACAGGTCAACCTGTGCACCATCGAAGACCCCATCGAGCGCCTGGAGCCGGCGTTCAACCAGTTGCAGGTGCAGCCCGCCCTGGACCTTGGTTTTGCCGCCGGGGTACGCGCCCTGCTGCGTCAGGACCCGGACATCATCATGATCGGCGAAATTCGCGACCGCGAAACGGCCCTAGTGGCGGTACAGGCCGCCCTGACCGGGCATTTGGTGCTGTCTACCCTGCACACCAACGATGCCTGCGCGGCCATCACCCGCCTGCAGGAACTGGGCGTGGCCGACTACCTGATCAAGGCGACGCTGGTCGGCGTCATGGCCCAGCGCCTGGTACGCACCCTGTGCCCGGACTGCCAAGCGAATACCTGCGCCCACTGCCGTACCTGCCGAGGCACCGGCTTTCATGGCCGCACCGGTTTATTTGAACTGCTCGAGCCCAGCGACCAGCTGCGCGCGCTGATCGGCCGGGATGCCGACCTGACCATTCTGCGGCAACAGGCCCGGGCCGATGGCCTGGTGGATCTTCGCCGTTGTGGCGAGGCCAAGGTGACCACTGGGCAGACCTGCATGCATGAGGTATTGCGCGTGTGCGGCTGACGAAAAGCCCCGGCATTCAGGAACTTGCCCCATTGGAAAAGATCCAACGGCGCATCTTCAACCCCCACCCTTCGAGGTGTTTCAACATGCGTCTCAAAACTGCCGTTGCCGCCGCTGCCCTGCTCTCGCTGCCTATGGGCTCGGCCATGGCTGATACCTTTTGGCGTAACGTGATTTCTTCCGGGGCAACGACTGGTTCGACCTACCTGACGTCGCGGGACCACAAGCTTGTCCTCGCCGCGCAGGACGACGCCAGCAGCTTCGTTGCCAGCGAAGGTGCGATTCGTGGGCCGTTCCTGGAAGCCGCCATGCACCAGGCACGGGCCGAGAACCCGGGGCTGCAGGCCTCGGACATGGAGCTGGCCAATGCCATCCTGGCCAAGAATGCGGTAGCCGAGTAAAACCCCGGGGCGCGCGCTGCGCGCCCAATCGGTCACCCTGCGCTTTCAGCGATAAGCCTCCACCGGCACACAGGCACAGAACAGGTTGCGGTCCCCATACACGTTGTCGACCCGGTTAACCGCCGGCCAGTATTTGTGTTGGCGCATATGCGCAGCCGGTGCCACCGCCTGCTCCAGGCTGTAGGGCCTGTCCCATATGCCCAAGACATCGGCCAAGGTATGCGGCGCATGCCTGAGCGGGCTGTTCTCTGCCGGCCACTTGCCATCCTGAACGTCCGCTATCTCCGCGCGAATTGCCAGCATCGCTTCGATAAAACGGTCCAGCTCGGCCTTGGACTCACTTTCGGTCGGTTCCACCATCAGCGTACCCGGCACCGGGAACGACATGGTCGGTGCATGGAAGCCGTAGTCCATCAGGCGCTTCGCCACGTCCTCCTCGCTGATGCCCGTCAGCGCCTTCAACGGCCGCAGGTCGAGTATGCACTCATGCGCCACGCGCTGGTTACGCCCGCGGTAGAGCACCGGGAAGGCCCCAGCCAGCTGGCTCGCCAGGTAGTTGGCAGAGAGGATCGCCACCTCGCTGGCGTCAGCCAGTTGCGGGCCCATCATGGCAATGTACATCCAGCTGATCGGCAGAATGCTGGCGCTGCCCCAGGGCGCAGCGCTGACCGCACTGTTGTTCGGATCCAGGCCGGGGACCGGTACCACCGGGTGGCTGGCGACGAAGGGTTGCAGATGAGCGCGAACACCGATCGGCCCCATGCCCGGACCACCACCGCCGTGGGGGATGCAGAAGGTCTTGTGCAGGTTCATGTGCGACACATCGGCACCGATGTCGGCAGGGCGCGCCAACCCCACCTGGGCATTGAGGTTGGCGCCGTCCATGTACACCTGGCCGCCGTGCTGGTGCACCACGTCACAGATTTCGCGAATGCCCTCTTCGTACACGCCGTGGGTTGAGGGGTAGGTGATCATCAGGCACGACAGGCGCTCACCGGCTGCACCGGCCTTGGCCTTGAGGTCTGCCAGGTCAACGTTGCCGCCCTGATCGCAATCGACTATCACCACCTCCATGCCGGCCATCTGTGCCGACGCCGGGTTGGTGCCGTGTGCCGACGACGGGATCAGGCACAAGGTACGCTGCGGTTGCTGGCGGCTGCGGTGGTAGCGGGTAATCGCCATCAGGCCAGCGTACTCACCCTGGGCCCCGGAGTTGGGCTGCATGCAGATGGCATCGAAGCCGGTAATGGTGCACAGCCAGCTTTCCAGCTCGTCGATCATCGCCTTGTACCCGACGGCCTGCCCCACCGGGGCGAACGGGTGCAGCTGAGCGAAAGCAGGCCAGGTGATCGGGATCATCTCGCTGGTAGCATTGAGCTTCATGGTGCAGGAGCCCAGCGGAATCATCGACTGGTTCAGCGCCAGGTCCTTGTTCTCCAACTGCTTGAGGTAGCGCAGCATCTCGGTTTCGCTGTGGTGCAGGTTGAACACCGGGTGGGCAAGGAACGGGGAATGCCGCACCAGGCTGGGCGGAATGCCTTCGGCCAGGGCCGACTGGTCAAGCGCGGCGATGTCCAGCCCGTGGTCAACGCCTAAGAAAATGTCCAACAGGCGCAGCACTGTCTGCTCGTTGCAGGTTTCATCCAGGCTCACGCCCAGGTGGCCGCGGCCCAGTATGCGCAGGTTGACCTGTGCGGCTTCAGCGCTCTCGATGATGGCTGCCTGTGCGCCACCCACGTCGAGGGTAAGGGTGTCGAAGAAGTGCTGGTTGAGGCGCTTGATGCCTTTGGCCGCAAGGCCGGCCGCCAGAATGACCGTCAGCCGGTGCACGCGCTGGGCAATGCGCTTAAGGCCTTGCGGGCCGTGGTAGACCGCGTAGAAGCCGGCGATGTTGGCCAGCAGCACCTGCGCCGTGCAGATGTTGGAGTTGGCTTTTTCACGGCGAATATGCTGTTCGCGGGTTTGCAGGGCCATGCGCAGCGCGGTGTTGCCACGGGCATCACGCGACACGCCGATGATGCGCCCGGGCATGGCCCGCTTGTAATCGTCGCGGCAGGCGAAATACGCCGCATGTGGCCCGCCGTAACCCATCGGTACACCAAAGCGCTGGCTGGAACCTAACACCACATCGGCACCCAGCTCGCCGGGCGGCGTGAGCAGTACCAGGCTGAGCAGGTCGGCAGCCACGCAGGCCAGGGCGTGCTGGCCATGCAAGTGCTCGATCAGAGGGCGCAGGTCGCGCACCTCGCCGTGGGTATCGGGGTACTGCAGCAAGGCGCCGAATACCGCATGCGTGTTCAGGTTATCCACAGAGTCGATGATCAGTTCGAAGCCGAAGCCTTCGGCGCGGGTCTTGAGCACTGACAGGGTTTGCGGGTGGCAGTGCTCATCGGCGAAGAATGCGTTGCTCTTGCTGCGCGCCACGCGCTTGGCCAGGGCCATGGCCTCGGCGGCGGCAGTCGCCTCGTCCAGCAGCGAGGCGTTGGCCAGGGCCAGCCCGGTCAGGTCGATGACCATCTGCTGGTAGTTCAGCAGCGCCTCCAGCCGGCCCTGGGCTATTTCAGGCTGGTAAGGCGTGTAGGCGGTGTACCAGCCGGGGTTTTCCAGCACGTTGCGCAGGATGACCGTGGGGGTGATGGTGCCGTGGTAGCCCATGCCGATCAGGCTGGTCCATACCTGGTTTTGCGCGGCGTAACCCGCGAGTTTGGCCAAGGCCGCCTGCTCATCGAGGGCCGGTGGCAGGTCGAGGGGGCGCTTGAGGCGGATGCCTGGCGGAACGGTTTGCTCGATCAGCTCGGCGCGGCTCGCCACGCCCAGTGCGTTGAGCATGGCCTGCTGCTCGGCGGCATCCGGGCCCAGGTGGCGACGCAGGAACGGGTTGAGCTCTTGCAGTTGATGCAGGGACGGCGACTGGGACATGACCACGCTCTCTTCCTGGAACAGCTCTCATGGAGACTACAAGTCTAGGAAGGGATTGCCGGTTGTGCGGGGAAACTTGTTTGCATGCCCGGCCTCTTCGCGGCTAAAGCCGCTCCTACAAGGGGTTGCGCAAGACGCAAGGGCCATGCAGTACCTGTAGGAGCGGCTTTAGCCGCGAAGCAGGCGACGCGGTCTTACTCGCCGATCGCAGCCTTGTAACCAGCAGCATCCAGCAGCTTGTCCAGCTCGGCCTTGTCGCTTGGCTTGAGCTTGAAGATCCACGCCCCGTAAGGCTCTTCGTTGAGCTGCTCCGGGCTGTCAGCCAGCTCTTCGTTCACCGCGATCACTTCGCCACCCACTGGGGCATAGATGTCCGAAGCGGCCTTGACCGACTCGACCACGCCGGCAGCGTCACCCGCGGCGAATACCTTGCCGACTTCGGCAAGTTCGACGAACACTACGTCACCCAAGGCCTCCTGGGCGTGGTCGCTGATGCCCACGGTGACGCTGCCGTCAGCTTCCAGGCGGGCCCACTCGTGGCTTTCGGCGAAACGCAGTTCGGCGGGGATATTGCTCATGTCTTGAATTCCTCGATTGGCTCAGCGGTACGCCCGCCGGTAAATAATGGTTCAGATCAGGATCTTGCCGTGGCGCACGAAGGTCGGTTTGACCACCCGCACCGGGTACCACTTGCCGCGAATTTCCACCTCGGCCCGGTCACCAGTGGCCATGGGCACGCGCGCCAAGGCAATGGACTTGCTCAGCGTAGGCGAGAAACTACCACTGGTGATCTCCCCTTCGCCAATACCGGCGACACGCACGACCTGATGGGCGCGCAGCACGCCGCGCTCTTCCAGTACCAGGCCGACCAGTTTTTCCTGCACACCGCGCTCGATTTCCGCCAACAGGGCAGCGCGGCCAATGAAGTCACGCCCGGCAGGCTCCCAGGCAATGCTCCAGCCCAGGTTGGAGGTAAGCGGAGTGTGCTGCTCGTCAATGTCCTGGCCGTACAAGTTCATGCCGGCTTCCAGGCGCAGGGTATCGCGCGCGCCAAGGCCGCTGGGGGCGATTCCGGCACCCACCAGTTCGTTGAAGAAGCCCACGGCCTGGTCGCCAGGGAAGATGATCTCGAGGCCGTCTTCACCGGTATAACCGGTGCGGGCAATGAACCAGTCGCCTTCGGCAAAGCCTTCGAATGGGCGTAGTTCGCGGATTAGCGCGGCACGCGCGGCGCTAAGCAGGGGCGCAACCTTTTCTCGGGCACGCGGGCCCTGGATGGCAAGGATGGCCAGGTCGGGGCGGACCTTGAAGTCCACGGCAAAACCGTCACGCTGCTGCTGCAGCCAGCCGAGCACCTTGGCGCGGGTAGCGGCGTTGGTGACCAGGCGATAGCCATGTTCCGTGCGGTATACGATCAGGTCGTCGATCACTCCGCCCTGCGCCTGCAGCAGCGGGCTGTATAGCGCTTTGCCGGTGTCGTCGAGGCGGGCCACATCGTTGGCCAGCAGACGCTGCAACCAGGCGGTGGCATCGCGACCATCGACATCGATCACGGTCATGTGGGAAACATCGAACACCCCGCAATCGCTGCGCACCTGATGGTGCTCCTCGACCTGCGAGCCATAGTGCAGGGGCATGTCCCAGCCACCGAAATCGACCGTCTTGGCGCCTAGCGCCAGGTGCAGATCGTACAAAAGCGTGCGCTGTCCCATGGGTTTCTCCTTCCGGGCGTGGCGAAGCGGCGGCGGTCGATGACGTTGCGCGTCAGCTCTTGTTGTTTGACACCCGCCGCGCGAATGCCGCGCATTGTAGCCGCAAGCCCGCGCGCTGGCACCCTCAGTGACCGTGGCCGGGTCGACGGGCCGAACGGCGGATCAGGCCGATGACCGGCAACAGGCCCACCAGCACCAGCGTCAGGGCGGGCAACGACGCTCGCGCCCATTCGCCTTCACTGGTCATCTCGAAAACCCGCACCGCAAGCGTGTCCCAGCCGAACGGCCGCATCAGCAAGGTGGCCGGCATTTCCTTGAGTACGTCGACAAACACCAACAAGGCGGCGCTGAGGGCGCCAGGCAGCAACAGCGGCAGGTAGACCTTGAGGAACAACCTGGCACCGCCGACACCCAGGCTGCGTGAAGCCTCGGGCAAAGAAGGCCGAATGCGCTCCAGGCTGCTTTCCAGTGGCCCGTAAGCCACGGCGATAAAGCGCACCAGGTAAGCCAGCAGCAAGGCCGACAGGCTGCCCAGCAGCAACGGTTTGCCGGCCCCGCCCAACCAGCCGGACAACGGGATGACCAGCTGGTTGTCCAGGTAACTGAAGGCCAGCATGATCGACACCGCCAACACCGAACCGGGCAAGGCATAGCCCAGGTTGGCCAGGCCGACCCCGGCGCGTATGCCGGCGCTCGGCGCCTGGCGCCGGGCGAAGGCCAGCAGCAATGCTGCGCTCACGGTGAGCAGCGCGGCCATGGCGCCCAGGTACAAGGTGTGCGACACCAGGCCGACATAGCGCTCGTCCAGGTCATGCCGCCCGCGCTGCCAGAACCACGCCAGCAGTTGCAGCAGGGGGATGACGAAGGCGCAGGCGAACACCAGCAGGCACCAGCCGCTGGCCAGCAACGCCTTCAGCCCGCGCAAGCGGTACAGCGCCTGCCCGCGTGGCCGCTCGTTGCCGCTGCGGCTGGCGCCGCGGGCGCGGCGCTCGCCGTACAGCACCAGCATCACCGCCAGCAGCAACAGGCTGGCCAGCTGGGCTGCGCTGGACAGGCTGAAAAACCCGTACCAGGTCTTGTAGATGGCCGTGGTGAAGGTGTCGAAATTGAACACCGCCACCGCACCGAAATCGGCCAGGGTTTCCATCAGCGCCAGGGCGACACCGGCGCCGATCGCCGGCCGCGCCATCGGCAACGCCACCCGCCAGAAGGCCTGCAAGGGTGATAACCCAAGCACCCGCGCGGCCTCCATCAAGCCTTTGCCCTGTGCCAGGAACGCCGTGCGCGCCAGCAGGTAGACATAGGGGTAGAACACCAGCACCAGCACGATGATGACCCCGCCGGTAGAGCGCACCCGGGGCAGGCGCATGGGGCCGAATACCTCGCGCAGTGCGGTCTGCACCGGGCCCGCGAAGTCCAGCAGGCCGACGAACACGAAAGCCAGCACATAGGCGGGTATGGCGAACGGCAACATCAGCGCCCAGTCCAGCCAGCGCCGGCCGGGGAACTCACAGAGGCTGGTGAGCCAGGCCAGGCTGACGCCCACCACGGTGACGCCGATGCCCACCCCCAGAACCAGCGTCAGGGTGTTACCCAGCAGGCGGCTCATCTGGGTGTCGAGCAGGTGCGACCAGATCTGCACGTCTATGGATTGCCACGACAACAGCAGCACGCTGAGGGGCAGGAGCACCAGGGCAGCGATCAGCGATACCGGCAAGTACCAGCGGCGTTGGGGGGTGTGGGACAAGTTGAATGTCTCTATGGCTGGTTTGCGACCGCTTTGCGGTCGTTCGCGGGCTCGCCCGCTCCCACAGGGACTGCCCAAATCTCAATGCAGATCCTGTGGGAGCGGGCGAGCCCGCGAAGAGGCCCTTTCAGGCCCCGAGAGGATAAAGCCCGGCGCTTAATTCCAGCCAGCCCGATCCATCAGACGGATGGCTTCAGCCTGGCGTTTGCCGGCAATTTCCACCGGAATGCTGTCGGCCTTGAAGCTGCCCCACGCTGCCACTTCTTCCGATGGCCTGACCTTCGGGTTGGCCGGGAATTCCTGGTTGATGTCGGCGAACAGTTTCTGCGCTTCTTCACCCGTCATCCATTCCACCAGCTTGGTCGCCGCCTCGGGGTGCGGTGCATGTTTGGTCAGGCCAATGCCCGACAGGTTCACGTGCACGCCACGGTCGCCCTGGTTGGGCCAGAAGAGCTTCACCGGCAACTGCGGGTTCTGCTTGTGCAGGCGGCCGTAGTAGTAGGTGTTGACGATGCCCACGTCGCACTGGCCGGCCTCGATGGCCTGAATCACCGCGTTGTCGTCGGAGAACACATCGGTGGACAGGTTGTTGACCCAGCCTTTGACGATTTGCTCGGTCTTCGCCTCGCCATGGGTTTCGATCAGGGTGGCGGTCAGCGACTGGTTGTAGACCTTTTTCGCCGTGCGCAGACACAGGCGGCCTTCCCATTGCTTGTCGGCCAGGGCCTCGTAGGTGCTCAACTCTGCCGGTTTGACCCGCTCGCTGGAGTAGACGATGGTGCGCGCGCGCAAGCTGAGGCCGGTCCAGTCATGGGACGAGGCGCGGTACTGCGGCGGAATGTTCTGGTCGATGGTGGCGGACTTGATTGGCTGCAGGATGCCCATTTGCTCGGCCTGCCACAGGTTGCCGGCATCGACGGTCAACAGCAGGTCGGCCACGCCATTGTCGCCCTCGGCCTTGATGCGCTGCATCAGCGGCGCTTCCTTGTCGGTGATGAACTTGATCTTGACGCCGGTTTTGGCGGTATAGGCATCGAACACCGGCTTGATCAGCTCATCGATGCGCGAGGAGTACACCACCACTTCTTCCGCTGCCTGGGCGGCGCCGCCGAACAAAGTCAGGGCCAGGGCGGCCAGTAGGGGCTTGCGTGGCAACATGGAAAGCGCTCCTCGGAAGGTATGAGAGGCGCAAATGGTAGTGAATCCCATTTTCTTGCTCATCCTTTGAGCCGTTACCGGATGTTGCAGAGGGGGCGCAAAGCGGCCCCGGCCATCTCAAGCCCTGGCCAATTCCGGCAAATCCCCGGACAGCCCCAACGCCTGGCGCACGAACATCGCCTTGGCTTCGGGCATCTGCTGCACCAGCTTCAGCCCACTGTTGCGCAACCAGCGCAACGGCAGCGGGTTGGCCTGGAACAACCGCTCGAACCCTTCCATCGCCGCCATCAGCGCCAGGTTATGCGGCATGCGCCGGCGCTCGTAACGGCTCAGTACCTTCACATCCGCGAGCCGTTCGCCACGCTCGCAGGCCTTGCCCAGTACGTCGGCCAGCACCGCCGCATCCAGAAACCCCAGGTTGACGCCCTGCCCGGCCAAGGGGTGGATGGTGTGGGCCGCATCACCCACCAACGCCAGGCCGTGCTCCACGTAGCGCTTGGCGTGGCGCTGACGCAGCGGTACACACACCCGTGGGTCGGCCTGCAACACGCTCCCCAGGCGCCCCTCGAAGGCCCGCTCCAGGGCCTGCACGAAGGCAGCGTCATCCAGCGCCATCAACCGCTCGGCCTGCTCCGGCGTGGTCGACCAGACGATCGAGCACCAGTCTTGCTGGCCATCCCGGGTCAACGGCAGGAAGGCCAGCGGCCCCTCATCGGTGAAGCGCTGCCAGGCTGTGGCCTGGTGCCCGGCGCTGCAACGCACGCTGGTCACGATAGCGTGGTGCAGGTAATCCCATTCGCGGGTGTCGCAACCGGCCAGCCGCCGCACGGCCGAATGGGCGCCATCGGCCGCGACCACCAGCGGCGCGCGCAGGCGCCGGCCATCGGCCAGGGTCAGCAGCCAGTCATCGCCAGAGCGGCGCAGTTGTTCCAGCCGCGCGTTGGCCAGCAGGCCGACATCGCTGTCGTGCAGGCGCTCCAGCAGGCTGTCCTGCACCACGCGGTTTTCGACGATATGGCCGAGCACCTGGGCGTGCACGCTGGCGGCCGAAAAGTGGATCTGCCCGGTGCCGCTGCCGTCCCACACATGCATGTCGGAGTACGGCGTGGCACGCCGCTGGGCAATGCCCTCCCAAGCACCGAGGCGTTCGAGAATGCGCTGGCTGGCGGCCGACAATGCGCTGACACGCGGTTCGAACGGAGCCTGGGCATCGAACGGCTTGACCGTCAGCGGGCCGCCGTCGAGCAAGAGGATTTGCAAGCCACTGTGGCGTAACGCCAGGGCCAGGGCGCTGCCGACCATACCGGCACCGACAATCAACAGATCTGCGCGCATTTCCATGCCTACGCCAGCCTCGCTTGCGGCTTGAGCCGCACATATAGGGTTTTATCGACCCGCGCCACCAGTTCGCCGGCGCCATCGCGGATATCGACCTGCACACGCGGCAGGCACTTCTTGCCGGTAGCGGTCTGCTGGCGAATGTCGTCCAGCAGCGCGTCATCGACGTGGAATTCGGCAAACACCGGGCCTTTGCCCGGCGCGATGAAATCGATGCTGGCGGCCTTGTCCCAGACAATGTAGTCGCGCCCCAGCTGCTCGATCAGCAACAGCATGTAGAACGGGTCGACCATGGCATACAGGCTGCCGCCAAACTGGGTACCGACGTAATTGCGGTTCCAGCGCGTCAGCTTCATCGCCACCTTCACGCTGCGCAGGTCCGGGCTGATGTGCTGCACGCGGATACCTGCACCCAGGTAAGGCGGGTAAAGGTTCAACAGCCAGCGCAGCATGCGCGCCCGGCGCGCGCGTTTACGTGGGTTGCTCATGCCTGGCCCTGCCGGTCGGGGCGGGTGCCCAGGCCCATGGCCTGGCGAGCGAACCAGCTTTTGGCCGGTGGCAGCAGGTCGAGCCCGAGCAGGCCCAGGTTGCGCCCGGCGGCCAGCAACGGCTGCTGGCTGCCGAACAGGCGGGTGACCTGGTCGGAGAAGCCGATGGTCATGGCCTGGTCCAGGCGCTGGCGCTGGTGGTAGGCCTGCAGCGTGGCCAGGTCGCCCGGGCGCTGCGGGCCGGCAAGCAGCGCCTCGGCCAACGCCTGCACGTCACGCAACGACAAGTTGAACCCCTGCCCGGCAATCGGGTGCAAGCTGTGCGCAGCGTTGCCCAGCACCACCAACTGGGGCCGCACCTGCTCCTGGGCTTCGATCAACGACAGCGGGTACAGATGCCGCGCACCCACCTGGCGCAGCGCGCCCAGCCGGTAGCCGAACACCCCCTGCAACTCGCGCAGGAAACTGCGCTCGTCGATGGCGGCCAGGCGTTTTGCGTCCATGCCCTGGCGGGTCCATACCAGCGCGCAGCGGTTATCCGGCAATGGCAGCAGGGCCATGGGGCCGTCTTCGGTAAAGCGCTCGAAGGCCTGGCCGCCATGGGCCTCGCCTGGGCTGATGTTGGCGATCAGGGCGCTTTGCTGGTAGGGCGTATGGCGCACCTGGATGCCCAGTTGCTCGCGCAAACCAGAACGGCCGCCATCGGCCAGCACTGCCAGGTCGCATTGCAGCTGGGTGTCGTCGTTCAAGCGCAGCTGGTAGCCACCGTCGACCGCCTGCAGCGCGGTCACTTCTGCCGGGCAGCGCCAGCTGACCACCTCGCGGTCCAGGCCTTGCCACAGGCACTGGCCCAGCCAGGCGTTCTCCACCACGTAACCCAGCGCCGGCACGCCTTCTTCCTGGGCGTCCAGGCGGGTGGCGCCAAAGCGGCCACGGTCGGAGACGTGAATCTGCCGGATCGGCTCGGCGCGCTGGCCAATGGCCTGCCATAGGCCCAGTTGCTGGTAGATCTGCTGGGTGCCGAAGGACAAGGCCGAAGAGCGGGCATCGTAGCTGGGCTGGTAACTGTCGCCAGGGGCGAACGGCTCGATCAGCAGGATCTTCCAGCCTCTGGCCTTGGCCCCGGCCTGCAAGGCCAACGCCAGGCTTGCACCCACCAGGCCGCCACCAATGATTGCCAGGTTTACCCGGTTCATGCGGCGTCCTTGCGTGCAGCCTGCATCAGCGCCTCGATCTCGGCGACCGTGCGTGGCACGCCTGAAGTGAGGATTTCACAACCTTGCCTGGTCACCACCACGTCGTCCTCGATCCTTACGCCAATGCCGCGCCACTTCTTGGCCACGGCCTGATTGTCGGCACCAATGTAGATACCCGGTTCGACGGTCAGCGCCATACCCGGTTCCAGCACCCGCCATTCACCCCCCACCTTGTACTCGCCCACATCGTGCACATCCATGCCCAGCCAGTGGCCGGCGCGGTGCATGTAGAAGGCGCGGTAGGCTTCGCTGTCGATCAGCGCCTGCACATCGCCTTCCAGCAGGCCCAGTTCCACCAGCCCGGTGGTGATGACCCGCACGGTCGCCTCATGGGCATGGTTCCAGTGCTTGCCGGGGGCGATTTCGGCGAACGCTGCCGCCTGCGCCTTGAGCACCAGCTCGTAGATAGCCTTCTGCTCGGGTGAAAAGCGCCCGCTGACCGGGAAGGTGCGGGTGATGTCACTGGCGTAGCAGTCGATTTCGCAGCCGGCGTCGATCAGCACCAGGTCGCCCTCCCTGAGCGGTGCGTCATTCTGCTGGTAGTGCAGGATGCAGCCATTGCGCCCAGCGGCAACGATGGAGCCGTAGGCCGGCATCTTCGCCCCGCCCTTGCGAAACTCGTAGTCCAGTTCGGCTTCCAGGCTGTATTCGTACAACCCGGCCCGGCAGGCCTGCATGGCCCGCACGTGGGCACGCGCAGAAATGTCTGCAGCCGCGCGCATGACCTTCACTTCCGCTGCCGATTTATACAGGCGCATGTCATGCAGCAGATGATCCAGCGCAACGAACTCGTTCGGTGGCTGGGCGCCCAGCCGGGCCTTGGAGCGGATCACGTTGATCCAGTCCATCAACCGGCGGTCGAATTCAGGGTTGCTGCCCATGGCGCTGTACACCCGCTCGCGGCCTTCGATCAGGCCAGGCAGGATTTCGTCGATGTCAGCGATGGGGAATGCATCGTCGGCGCCAAAATCACTCACCGCGCCTTCCTGGCCGGCGCGCAAGCCATCCCACAGCTCCCGCTCGGGGTTGCGCTCACGGCAGAACAACACGTACTCACCGTGCTCACGCCCGGGGATCAGGGCAATGACCGCCTCTGGCTCGGGGAAGCCGCTGAGGTACTGGAAGTCGCTGTCCTGGCGGTACACGTGCTCGACGTCGCGGTTGCGGATGGCAACCGCGGCGGCGGGCAGGATGGCGATGCTGTTGGGGACCATCTGCGCCATCAGCGCCTTGCGCCGCCGGGCATACTCGGCCTTGGGAATGTGGCTCATGGGCAGACTACCCCTGGTTGATCAGTGCAGCGATGGCTTGGGCGCGGGTGCGGAAGGCTTGGCCAGCTCGGAGAACAGCAGCAGCGGCGCAACGCGCAGGTACTCCATGACTTCCATGTAGTCGCTCTCGCCGTCCTCGGATTCTTCGAGGGCTTCCTGCACCTGGGAAATGGCCACCAGGTCCTGCAGCACTTCCTTGGCCTCGTCGGACAAGTCCTTGCCGCCGGCGTTCAGGCCAAAGCCGGTGATGAAGCCCTGGCACCACTGCCCCAGCGCGGTGGCGCGGTCGGTCAGCGCGGCATCGTCGGAAGGCAGCAGCAGAACGATGGCCATGTCGTCGCTGGTGAGCTCGCCCTTGACCATTTCCTGCAGGCCAACCAGGGCGTTACGCACGGTGTCACCGGGCTCGGTTTCCAGCAGTTGGGCCGCGTCGGCCAGCCAGCCGTCGGCATCGAAGCCGGCACCGGCGCAGCTGCGGCCAATCAGCAGGCCGTGCAGTTCGGCCGGGGTGACAGGGTGGCCATTGCTGGACAGCAGCATGGCGAAAGCGATGTAGGGCGATTGGGTATTGGGCATGGGCAGCTAGGCGCCAGACGGCGCAAATGACTAGAATGAGGCCTTGTATCCTAGCACCGGCAGGCGCGCCAAGACCATCGGCACTGGCCGTCGCCACCCAGGGAGAGGCATCATCGCCAGGTGACCGAACGACGGAGCGAATCGAGTGCAACCCACGCAAGAGAACGACCTGCAGGCACTGATGAGCCGTTTCGAGCTGCTGATCGAACGTGTCGAGCAACTAAAACGGCAAAATGCACTCCTAGTAGCTCAGGAAAAGTCCTGGCGCGAAGAGCGCGCCCACCTCATCGAAAAAAACGAGATAGCCAAGCGCAAGGTCGAGTCGATGATTTTACGCCTCAAGGCTCTGGAGCAAGACTCATGAGTTCAAGCAATAGCGTCACCGTGCAGATCCTCGACAAGGACTACTCGATCATCTGCCCGCCGGAAGAGCGCAACAACCTGGTCAGCGCAGCCCGCTACCTGGACAGCAAGATGCGCGAGATCCGCAGCAGCGGCAAGGTGATCGGCGCCGACCGCATTGCCGTCATGGCCGCGTTGAACATCACCCACGAGATGCTGCACCGCCAGGACGACCGCAGCGCGGCGCCCGTCAGCGGCACCAACCGCGAACAGGTGCGCGACCTGCTGGATCGGGTAGACAAGGCTTTGTCCGACGACACGGATACCAAAATCGGCTGAGATTGGTATACTGGCGCCACTCCCTGGGGGATGCGCCAGTCGGTTATGTCCCTGAGCCGATACGCACAACCACGGGGGTTGCACGCTGGGGCCGGTGTGCATGTCCGCCCGACGGAAAGCCTTAACGCCCCCTGCAATCTCCACCTTGAACTTTCGGGTTCAAGGGCTACACCGATAGCGGTCTTATCGGGGAGCCTGAATTCCTTGCCCGCCCCCTGTGGCGGGCAATTCGTTTGTGCCGCGTCTGGCGGCCAGCACCCCTGGGATCGCCTGTGCCATGACCGACACCGCGCCGCTTACCCGCCCTCAGCTTCGCCGTTTGCTGCGCAATGCCCGTCGCGCCCTCACCCCCGCCCAGCAACGCCAGGCGGCCCGTGGGCTGTATCGGCAATTGGCCCAACACCCCCTGTTCCGCCGCGCCAGGCACATTGCCCTGTACCTGCCCAACGACGGCGAAATAGACCCGCGCCTGTTATTGCGTGAAGCCCAGCGCCGCGGCAAGCGCACCTACCTGCCGGTACTGCATGCCTGGCCGCGCACGCGCATGGTGTTCCAGCGTTTCGAGCCAGGGGAAAAACTGCGACCCAACCGTTTCCGTATCCCCGAACCGGTTATCGAGCGCAAACGCCAGCGGCCCATCTGGGCACTGGACCTGATTCTGTTACCGCTGGTGGGCTTTGATGAGGTGGGCGGCCGCCTGGGCATGGGTGGCGGCTTCTATGACCGCAGCCTGGCCTACCAGGGGCGCCGGCAAAGCTGGAAAAAACCGTTGCTGCTGGGCTTGGCGCATGAGTGCCAGAAGGTCGAGCGGCTGGCGCAGGCCAGTTGGGACGTACCGTTGCAGGGCACGGTCTCGGACCGTGGCTGGTACCTGGCGCCGCGGTAATCGGCGCCAGCAGGGGGCATCAACGTTGTGGCTGGCTGGCGTCTGCCGACGTTTGGTAGGCGTTGTCCAGCTTGCGCTCCCATAGCCCTTGCGCATAACCGGTAGTGACCACACCCAGGCCAAAAATAAACACCAGGACCCACAGCAGATCCGGTTTTTTACGTTGATACATGGAAGATTGCCCCCCAAGGCAAACTGTTCAGGCTCGGCGGCTTTCTGAGTGCCGCCGGAGCATCGCGCATTAAACGGGGCGCATTTTCCGACAACCTGCGTCTGCAAGCAAACCTTGACGCCAACCGGCTGTCGGTTTCGTGCAACAGGTTATTACAAACCTTTTCAGGAGCGACACGCATGGCCTACTGGCTGATGAAATCCGAGCCCGACGAACTCTCCATCGAAGCACTGGGGCGCCTGGGCGAAGCGCGCTGGGACGGCGTGCGCAATTACCAGGCGCGTAATTTCCTGCGGGCCATGAGCGAGGGTGACAGGTTCTTTTTCTACCATTCCAGCTGCCCGCAGCCTGGCATCGCCGGTATTGGCGAAATCATTCGTGCGGCTTACCCCGACCCGACTGCCCTGGACCCGCAAAGCCCTTACCATGATGCCAAGGCCACAGCCGAGAAGAACCCATGGAGCGCAGTGGATGTGGCGCATGTGCAAACCCTGCCACGGGTACTGGAGCTGGGCCAGCTGAAGCAGCAGGCCGGCCTGGCCGAACTGCCGCTGGTGCAGAAGGGCAGCCGCCTGTCGGTCATGCCGGTAACCGCCGAGCAATGGGCGGTGATTGTCGCGTTGCGCTGAAACCGCGCGCCAGCGGCGCCGTTTACTGCACGATCAGGTTGTTGAACAGCAGGTCCTCAACGATCGGCTTGCCCTCTTCGGCTTCCATCACCTGCTGCACCTGTTTCAGTGCCTCCTGGCGCAGGTGCTCCTTGGCCTCGACATTGCTCATGCTGTCGACAGTCTGTTGGGTGAACAGCGCCACCAGCTGGTTACGGATCAGCGGTTCGTGGTGCTGAACGGCCTTGGCGGCTTCATCACCGGTCACACGCAGGGCCACATCGGCCTTGTACACCCGCAGGCGGGGGCCGCCATCCAGGGCATAGTTGCCGACAAAGGGCGGGCTCAGGGTGATGTAGGCAACCTTGGGGGCACCCTCCTTGGCTTCTTCGGCCATGGCCGCAGTTGGCAGCAAGAGCGCCAGTACCATCAAGATCCACGCTTTCACGAATTCGCTCCTCATTCCAATTGGCGCCAGCTTACCCAGCACTGCGCGCAAACCCAAGCCCAGGCTCACGCCGCCGCTTATGCCTGCCCATCAGGGCGGGCCATGCTCGTTGACCCGGTACACCGCCCTCCTACACTTATCGGCCACGACCCGCAAAGGAATAGCCCCAATGAAAGCTGTGTTGTGCAAAACCCTTGGCCCGGCGGGCAACCTGGTGCTGGAAGAAGTCGCCAGCCCACTGCCGAAGAACAACGAAATCCTGCTGGACGTGCAGGCTGCCGGGGTCAACTTTCCTGACACGCTGATCATCGAAGGCAAGTACCAGTTTCAGCCACCGCTGCCGTTCTCCCCCGGTGGTGAGGCGGCCGGTGTGGTAGCCGCGGTCGGGGAAAAGGCCGGCGCCTTCAAGGTCGGTGACCGGGTCATGGCGCTGACCGGCTGGGGGGCGTTTGCCGAGCAGGTGGCAGTGCCGTTCTACAACGTGCTGCCGATCCCGGCGAGCATGGACTTCACCACGGCAGCGGCGTTTGGCATGACCTATGGCACCTCGATGCATGCCCTGCGCCAGCGTGGCCAATTGCAAGCGGGTGAGACCTTGTTGGTGCTGGGCGCGTCCGGTGGCGTCGGCCTGGCAGCGGTGGAGATCGGCAAGGCCATAGGCGCACGGGTAATCGCGGCCGCCAGCAGTGCCGGCAAACTGGCGGTGGCCAAGGCAGCCGGGGCAGATGAACTGATCGACTACAGCCAGGCCAGCCTGCGCGAGGAAATCAAGCGCCTGACCAACGGCCAGGGGGTGGACGTGATCTACGACCCGGTCGGTGGCGAGCTGTTCGAGCAGGCGGTACGCGGGCTGGCCTGGAATGGCCGGTTGCTGGTGGTGGGGTTCGCCAGTGGCACCATTCCACAGCTGGCAGCCAACCTGGTGCTGCTCAAAGGCGCGGCGGTGCTTGGGGTGTTCTGGGGTGCGTTTGCCCAGCGCCAGCCGCAGGACAATGCGGCCAACTTCCAGCAGCTGTTTGCCTGGCATGCCCAAGGCAAGTTGAGGCCGCTGGTGTCGCAGACTTATCCACTGGCCAAGGCCGGGGCTGCCATTGAGAAACTGGGGCAGCGGCAGGCTGTGGGTAAGTTGGTGGTGCTGGCCAGGTAAGGCTTTAGATCTTCATCTGCCGTTCCGGCCTCTTCGCGGGCGCGCCCGCTCCCACAGATCCAAAAAGCATGGATTCCTGTGGGAGCGGGCGTGCCCGCGAAAAAGCCGGCACAGCCTGATCAAACCTCTCGCAGGTTATGGCAACGGCGGAACCGCGCCTCCAGGTTGCGATCAGGCATCTGGTGGCTGCGCAGGGCCTGCAAGGTCTGTTCGACATAGTCGCGGGTGGTGCCGTAGCGCCCTTTGGCGCTGGCCAGGATATGGCTGAGCAAGGTATCCGGCAGATCACCGGCATAGCAGGGTAAATGCCGCTCCAGCACAAAGCCCAGCGCCTGCACCTTGGTGCCATCGCCCAGCCGGCAGTTGAGCCAATGCGGCCGATAGGCCGGGTAAGGCATCTCACGTTGCCACAGGGCCATGAGCGAGTCGTCCAGGTTGCTTTCATCCAGCCGGTAGGCAAAGCCACTGCAGGACCCGCCACGGTCCAGGCCGAATACCAGCCCGGGGGTTTCCGGGGTGCCGCGATGCTCATGCGACCACAAGTAGAGCCCCCGGTGATAACCATGTACGCGTGCGCGCTGGCGCTCCACCGAATTGCACTCGGGGCGCCAGATCAACGAGCCATAGGCAAACAGCCACACCGGCCCACCCGGGTGCCGAGACATGGTGGTCTTCATGGAGTTGAACAACTGTTCGTGCGTATGTTGCTGACCAAAGTCGAGTGTCGGTGGATATGAAACTTTCCACGACATGCTTTCAAGTGCCGACATAAGCTGCCGCCAGGATTCCTGTGAACTACGGATGTAGCGAAATTCTATGAGGTTAAGCGCCAAGGCCTCTATACCAAGGCGCTTGCACTAACCATAGGTCAGAACCGCAGGAATACTCAAGCCCTCGTAGCCAGGTTTCATGCGCGCAGCCGACGACTGGAAATGATTGTTTCAACAACAGGGAAAGTTATTAATCAAGGCGGTAACAATTACCGCCTTATAACCTGACTTGCCAACTTGGGTTATTAGCCACGTGGGGCATAGGCAAATACATCGGCACGCATACGGTGCGCATCCATACCGGCTTCGACCAAGGCGTCGAGTGTGGCGTAGATCATGTTTGGCGAGCCACTGGCATACACATGCACAGTATTGAGGTCGGCGATGTCCTCGCAAACGGCTTCATGCAACATACCGCACCGCCCTTCCCAGCCGCACAGATCGCTGACCACCTGGTGCAGGTACAGGTTGGGCAGGCGCTGCCATTCGTCCCAGTGCTCGATCTGGTAAAAATCTTCAGGCCGACGCACCCCCCAGTACAGGTGCACCGGGTACTGGAAACCCTTGGCGCGGCAATGCTCGACCAGGCTGTGCATCTGGCCCATGCCGGTGCCGGCGGCAATCAATACCAACGGGCCCTCGGGCAACTCGGCCAGGTGGGTGTCGCCAAACGGCATTTCGATACGCGCCAGGCCGTTGCGCTTGAGCTGCTCTATCAGTTGCTGGGCACTGGGCTCGCGCGCCAGTACGTGCAGCTCCAGTTCACGCCCGCCGTGCGGCGCAGACGCCAGCGAGAAGGCCGCCTGCTTGCCGCCCTCACGCTCGATCATCAGGTACTGCCCGGCGTGGTAACGCGGGGGTTTTCCCGCCGGTGCACGCAAGCGCACCCGCCACACGTCGCCACCGACGTCAACGCATTCACTCACGCTGCACGCCAGCTTGCGCACAGGCAACTCGCCCAGGGCGAGCACACCGTCCCAGAGCAACACGCAGTCCTCCAGCGGTTCGGCAATGCAGGTGAACAACTCGCCATGGTCGCGGATTTCGCCGTCCTGACGGACCCGGCCCTCGACCAACAACGCGGCGCAGACATGGCAATTGCCATTGCGGCAGCTGTTCGGGCAGTCATAGCCCAGCCGCCGCGCTCCATCCAGGATCCGTTCCCCGGGTTCGAGCGCCAGCACCGCCCCGGACGGCTGCAACGTTACCTGCATCAATCTATTCCCAACTGATCCCACAGCTCATCGATACGCCGGGTGACGGCTTCGTCCTTGACGATGACCCGCCCCCATTCGCGTGTAGTCTCGCCTGGCCACTTGTGCGTGGCATCCAGGCCCATCTTCGACCCCAACCCCGAAACCGGCGACGCGAAGTCGAGGTAGTCGATCGGGGTGTTGTCGATCATCACCGTATCACGCTTGGGGTCCATGCGTGTGGTGATCGCCCAGATCACATCGTTCCAGTCCCGGGCGTTGATATCGTCATCGGTGACAATAACGAACTTGGTGTACATGAACTGTCGCAGGAACGACCATACACCCAACATCACGCGCTTCGCATGGCCGGGGTACTGCTTCTTCATGGTCACCACCGCCATGCGGTACGAGCATCCTTCCGGCGGCAGGTAGAAGTCGGTGATCTCCGGGAACTGCTTTTGCAGGATCGGCACGAACACTTCATTCAGCGCGACACCGAGAATGGCCGGCTCATCAGGCGGGCGACCGGTGTAGGTGCTGTGGTAGATCGGCTTGAGCCGGTGGGTGATGCGCTCGACGGTGAACACCGGGAAGCTGTCCACTTCGTTGTAGTAGCCGGTATGGTCACCATACGGGCCCTCGGGGGCCATTTCGCCAGGGTGAATCACGCCTTCCAGGATGATTTCGGCGGTGGCCGGCACCTGCAGGTTACTGCCACGGCACTTCACCAGTTCGGTGCGGTTGCCGCGCAGCAGGCCGGCGAAGGCATATTCGGAGAGTGTGTCCGGTACCGGCGTCACGGCGCCCAGAATGGTTGCCGGGTCTGCGCCCAGGGCGACCGCAACCGGGAACGGCTGGCCCGGGTTCTTCTCGCACCATTCGCGGTAGTCGAGCGCACCGCCCCGGTGGCTGAGCCAACGCATGATGACCTTGTTGCGGCCGATCACCTGCTGCCGGTAGATACCCAGGTTCTGGCGATCCTTGTTCGGCCCGCGGGTCACGGTAAGGCCCCAGGTGATCAGCGGCGCCACGTCGCCAGGCCAGCAGTGCTGGATAGGCAGCGCGCCAAGGTCGACGTCGTCACCCTCGATCAGCACTTCCTGGCAGACCGCGTCCTTGACCACTTTCGGCGCCATCGACACGACTTTCTTGAAGATCGGCAGCTTCGACCAGGCGTCCTTCAGGCCCTTCGGCGGCTCGGGCTCCTTGAGAAACGCCAGCAATTTGCCGATTTCTCGCAGTTCATCGACCGACTCGGCGCCCATGCCCATGGCCACGCGCTCTGGGGTGCCAAACAGGTTGCCGAGCACCGGGATGTCGAAGCCTGTGGGGTTTTCGAACAATAACGCCGGGCCTTTGGCACGCAGGGTGCGGTCGCAGACCTCGGTCATTTCCAGGACGGGGGAGATCGGAACCTGGATGCGCTTGAGCTCGCCGCGCTGTTCCAGGCCACGGATGAAGTCGCGCAAGTCGCGATACTGCATGCGGGAGCCTCGTATTGGCCGTATCGGTCGGGGGTGCAGAGTGTAGCGCCGTTCGGGATTTGTTTGGGGGCAAAAATGCAGTGGGGCCGCTTCGCGCCCCTTCGCCGGCACGCCCGCTGCCACAGGCTCAGTGTGATCCTTGTGGGAGCGGGCGTGCCCGCGAAGGGGCGCGAAGCGGCCCCATTCAGTTCCGGTCTGGAAACGCTTACTTGCGCTTCATCGACAGGAAGAACTCGTCGTTGGTCTTGGTCTGCTTGAGCTTGTCGACCAGGAATTCGATGGCGGCGATTTCATCCATCGGGTGCAGCAGCTTGCGCAGGATCCACATGCGCTGCAATTCGTCGTCGGCGGTCAGCAACTCTTCGCGGCGGGTACCGGAGCGGTTGATGTTGATGGCCGGGAACACGCGCTTCTCGGCGATGCGGCGGTCCAGCGGCAGCTCCATGTTGCCGGTGCCCTTGAACTCTTCGTAGATCACTTCGTCCATCTTCGAGCCGGTTTCGACCAGCGCGGTGGCGATGATGGTCAGCGAACCGCCTTCCTCGATGTTACGAGCCGCACCGAAGAAGCGCTTCGGCTTTTCCAGGGCGTGGGCGTCGACACCACCGGTCAGTACCTTGCCAGAGCTCGGGATCACGGTGTTGTAGGCACGCGCCAGGCGGGTGATGGAGTCCAGCAGGATCACCACATCTTTCTTGTGCTCGACCAGGCGCTTGGCCTTCTCGATCACCATTTCGGCAACCTGCACGTGGCGCGCTGGCGGCTCGTCGAAGGTAGAGGCAACCACTTCGCCGCGCACGGTACGCTGCATTTCGGTCACTTCTTCCGGGCGCTCGTCGATCAGCAGAACGATCAGGTGGCACTCGGGGTTGTTACGGGTGATGTTCGCCGCGATGTTCTGCAGCATGATCGTCTTGCCCGCTTTCGGCGGAGCAACGATCAGGCCACGCTGGCCCTTGCCGATCGGGGCGCACAGGTCGATGACGCGGCCGGTCAAGTCCTCGGTGGAACCGTTGCCGGCTTCCATCTTCAGGCGCTTGTTCGGGAACAGCGGCGTCAGGTTTTCGAACAGGATCTTGTTCTTGGCGTTTTCCGGGCGGTCGAAGTTGATGGTGTCGACCTTCAGCAGCGCGAAGTAACGCTCCCCTTCTTTCGGTGGGCGGATCTTGCCGACGATGGTGTCGCCGGTGCGCAGGTTGAAACGGCGGATCTGGCTGGGCGAGACGTAGATATCGTCAGGGCCGGCCAGGTAGGACGCATCAGCCGAACGCAGAAAACCGAAACCATCCTGGAGAATCTCCAGCACGCCATCACCGGAGATCTCTTCGCCGCTTTTCGCGTGCTTTTTCAGCAGGGCGAAAATCACGTCCTGTTTGCGCGAACGGGCCATGTTTTCGATGCCCATCTGTTCGGCCATTTCCAAAAGATCGGTAATCGGCTTTTGCTTGAGTTCAGTCAGGTTCATAAGGGGAATGACGTAATCATGTAAGAAGGGAGAATTAAGCTTTGGCTTAATGAAGCCGCGCCGCTAGATGGCGACAGGATCGCGTACTGATTCGAATTGGGGATGCTTCGGCGACGGCATGTAGAGGGCACTGGAGAAGCAGTGCGAGGCCGAATGTAACACTTGCTTTTTTCTGCGTCTAGTGCTCTGAAAAAGAAAAGCCCCGCATTCGCGGGGCCTTTTCACATCACAGGTGGGCGTCGAGGAACGCGGCCAGCTGGGATTTGGACAGCGCGCCCACCTTGGTGGCTTCGACGTTGCCGTTCTTGAACAGCATCAGCGTCGGGATGCCACGCACGCCATGCTTGGCCGGGGTTTCCTGGTTATCGTCGATGTTCAGCTTGGCGACGGTCAGCTTGCCCTCGTAGGTGGAGGCGATGTCGTCCAGTACCGGCGCGATCATCTTGCACGGGCCGCACCATTCAGCCCAGTAGTCGACCAGCACCGGGCCTTGAGCCTGCAGGACTTCGGCTTCGAAGGTGGCATCGGTGACATGTTTGATCAGATCGCTGCTCATGGATATCTCCAGGGTCGTAAGCAAAAAAACGTGGCCCATGATAGCCGCACCCACGCTCGACAGGAAGCTGCGGTCGATTGAGTGTAACTATAGTTGGGCAAGACGCCACGAATCGAAACTGTCATCTGCGTGTCATAGCATCGAATGGCACATTGCCTTGCATCAAGGCCTGGCATGTCACGCGTTGGCGACAGCCTGCTATCGTGGCACGATTGCCAGGTTAACGACCGAGAACACACAGCATGCCGCACAACATCGCGAAGAACCTGTCTCTGATCGCCGCCATCGACCTTGGCTCCAACAGCTTTCACATGGTCGTGGCCAAGGCCCACCATACCGAAATCCGCATCCTCGAGCGGCTCGGCGAGAAGGTTCAGCTTGCCGCCGGCATCGACGAAGAGCGCAAGCTCAGTGAAGAGGCGATGGAGCGGGGCCTGGACTGCCTCAAGCGCTTTTCCCAACTGATCCACGGCATGCCGGCTGGCTCGGTACGCATCGTCGGTACCAATGCCCTGCGCGAAGCGCGCAACCGCAACGAATTCATCCAGCGTGCCGAAGCCATCCTCGGGCACCCGGTCGAGGTCATCTCCGGCCGCGAAGAGGCGCGCCTGATCTACCTGGGTGTGTCCCACACCTTGGCTGACACCCCCGGCAAACGCCTGGTCGCCGACATCGGCGGCGGCAGCACCGAGTTCATCATTGGCCAGCGCTTCGAGCCGCTGCTGCGCGAAAGCCTGCAAATGGGGTGCGTCAGCTTCACCCAGCGCTACTTCCGCGACGGCAAGATCACCCCGGCCCGCTACGCCCAGGCCTACACCGCCGCACGCCTGGAGCTGATGAGCATCGAAAACGCCCTACACCGCCTGACCTGGGACGAGGCCATCGGCTCGTCCGGAACCATCCGTGCCATCGCTGCCGCCATCAAGGACGGCGGCCAGGGCAACGGCGAGGTCAACGCCGAGGGCCTGGCCTGGGTCAAGCGCAAGCTGTTCAAGCTGGGCGACGTCGACAAGATCGACTTCGAAGGCATCAAGCCGGACCGGCGCACCATCTTCCCCGCCGGCCTGGCGATTCTGGAGGCGATCTTCGATGCCCTGGAACTGCAGCGCATGGACCATTGCGACGGCGCGCTGCGCGAAGGCGTGCTGTTCGACCTGCTGGGCCGCCACCACCATGAAGATGTGCGCGAACGCACCCTGAACTCACTGATGGAGCGTTACCACGTCGACCAGGGCCAGGCAGCGCGCGTCGAGCGCAAGGCTTTGCACGCCTTCGACCAGGTCGCGGACGCCTGGGGGTTGAAGGATGGAAATTGGCGCGATCTGCTCGGCTGGGCAGCCAAAGTGCATGAAATCGGCCTGGATATCGCCCACTACCACTATCACAAGCATGGGGCCTACCTGATCGAACACTCCGACCTGGCGGGCTTCTCGCGCGAAGACCAGCAGATGATGGCCTTGCTGGTACGGGGCCACCGCCGCAACATTCCCAAGGACAAGTTTGCCGAACTGGGCGAGGAAGGCGTGAAACTGCTGCGCCTATGCGTGCTGCTGCGCTTCGCCATCCTGTTCCACCACATCCGTGGCAACCAGCAGATGCCGAAGGTCCAGCTCAAGGCTGCCGGGGAAAGCCTCGACATCGCCTTCCCTGAAGGCTGGCTGGAACAGAACCAGCTGACCCAGGCCGACTTCGCCAACGAGGCGGAGTGGCTGACCCGGGTCGGCTTCGTCCTCAGCGTACGTTGAGGACCGGGTTGCTCAGGCGCTCCAGCAGGGTCGCCTGAACGCTGCGCGGGTTCTGGTTGCCGGTTGGGGTGCTACGCACGTAGCGCCCGTCGGGCTGCAAGGTCCAGGCATGGGTGTTGTCGGTCAGGTAGCCTTCCAGCTCTTTCTTCACCCGCAGCAACAGCTTCTTGCCTTCGACCGGGAAGCAGGTCTCGACCCGCTTGTCGAGGTTGCGCTCCATCCAGTCGGCGCTGGACAGGTAGATCTGCTCTTCGCCGCCATTGAGGAAGTAGAACACCCGCGTGTGCTCCAGGAAGCGACCGATGATCGAGCGAACCTGGATATTGTGCGAAACCCCCGGAATGCCTGGGCGCAGGCAGCACATGCCACGCACCACCAGGTCGATCTTCACGCCAGACTGGCTGGCCTTGTACAGCGCCTTGATCACCTTGGCGTCGGTCAGCGAGTTGAACTTGGCGATGATGTGCGCCGGCTTGCCGTCGAGGGCGAACTGGGTTTCCCGCGCGATCATGTCGAGCATGCCCTTCTTCAGGGTAAACGGCGCGTGCAGCAGCTTTTTCATGCGCAGGGTCTTGCCCATGCCGATCAGCTGGCTGAATAGCTTGCCAACGTCCTCGGTGAGGGCGTCGTCTGAGGTCAGCAGGCTGTAGTCGGTGTACAGGCGAGCGTTACCGGCGTGGTAGTTGCCGGTACCCAGGTGGGCGTAGCGCACGATCTCGCCGTGCTCGCGGCGCAGGATCAGCATCATCTTGGCGTGGGTCTTGAAACCGACCACGCCGTAGATCACCACCGCACCCGCCGCTTGCAGGCGGCTGGCCATCTGCAGGTTGGACTCTTCATCGAAACGCGCACGCAGTTCGATCACCGCGGTGACCTCCTTGCCGTTTCGCGCTGCATCCACCAGGGCATCGACGATTTCCGAGTTGGCCCCGGAGCGGTAAAGGGTCTGGCGCACGGCGAGCACGTGCGGGTCCTTGGCGGCCTGGCGCAGCAGGTCGATCACCGGGGTGAAGGACTCGAATGGGTGCATCAGCAGGATGTCCTGCTTGCCGATCACGCTGAAGATGTTGTCGGCGTTCTGCAGCAGCTTGGGGATCGCCGGCGTGAACGGCGTGTATTGCAGCTCCGGGTGGCTGTCCAGGCCGGTGATGCTGAACAGGCGCGTTAGGTTGACCGGGCCATTGACCTGGTACAGCTCGCTTTCGCTGAGGCTGAACTGCTTGAGCAGGTAGTCCGACAGGTGTTTCGGGCACGTGTCGGCGACCTCCAGGCGCACGGCATCGCCGTAGCGGCGCGAGAACAGCTCGCCGCGCAAGGCGCGGGCCAGGTCGTCAACCTCTTCGGAGTCCAGTGCCAGGTCGGCGTTACGGGTCAGGCGGAACTGGTAGCAACCCTTGACCTTCATGCCCTGGAACAGGTCGTCGGCATGCGCGTGGATCATCGACGACAGGAATACGTAGTTGGCACCCGGGCCACCGACTTCCTCCGGCACGCGAATCACCCGCGGCAGCAGGCGTGGGGCAGGGATGATCGCCAGGCCCGAATCACGGCCGAACGCGTCCACCCCTTCCAGCTCGACGATGAAGTTCAGGCTCTTGTTCACCAGCAGCGGGAACGGGTGGGTCGGGTCGAGGCCGATGGGGGTGATGATCGGGGCGATTTCGTCGCGGAAGTAGCGGCGTACCCAGGTCTTGAGCTTGGGTGTCCAGTAACGGCGGCGAATGAAGCGGATCTGGTGTTTTTCCAGCTCCGGCAGCAGCACGTCGTTGAGAATGGCGTATTGCCGGTCGACTTCCAGGTGCACCAGCTCGCTGATGCGCGCCAGCGCCTGGTGCGGCTGCAGACCGTCGGCGCCGGCCAGTTCGCGGGCAAAATTGATCTGCTTCTTGAGGCCGGCCACCCGGATTTCAAAGAACTCGTCAAGGTTGCTGGAGAAGATCAGCAGGAACTTGAGCCGCTCCAGCAGTGGGTAGCTCTCGTCCAGCGCCTGCTCCAGCACACGAATATTGAACTGCAACTGCGAGAGTTCGCGATGAATGTACAGGCTGCTGTCGTCCAGGCCAGGCACCACGATTGCCGGGGCCGGCGGCGGCGCAGGCACCGGGGCGGCAGGCTCGGCCGCCTGCCCGGCTTCCGGCGCGGTGGCCGGCGGCAGGTCTGGCGGGGTCTGCAGCATCTCTTCGGGGAGCTCCTGGGCATCCTTGATCGCGACAGGGCTAAGCACTTCATTATTCATCTGACGTTCCTGAGGACGTTAACGCCCTATCATCAATTGAGCGGCAAGATAAGCGCCCATTATGACGCCTGTGTGACATGGCAGGGCAAGCCATGACGCGTGGCTATGGCAATGTGGTGTAGGAATTGTTCATGTGGAGACACATTTGGACACTTTCCCGAATGCCCGCGAAGGGGTAGGCTGCGCGTTCATTTCGCCAGCACCTCAGAAAATGCTTCAACAATTCCTGCAGGATTTCGGCTACTTTGCCCTTTTTCTAGGCACCTTCTTCGAAGGCGAGACCATCCTGGTGCTTGCAGGATTCCTTGCATTCCGCGGTTACATGGACATCAACCTGGTGTGCCTGGTGGCGTTCTTCGGCAGCTATGCCGGCGACCAGTTGTGGTATTTCATGGGCCGGCGCCACGGCCGCAAGATTCTGGCCCGCAAGCCGCGCTGGCAGGCGATGGGCGACCGGGCGCTGGCCCACATTCGCCGCCACCCCGACATCTGGGTACTGAGTTTCCGCTTCGTCTACGGCCTGCGCACGGTCATGCCCGTGGCCATTGGCCTGTCGGGCTATCCGCCACGCCGCTACCTGCTGCTGAACGGCATTGGCGCAGCGATCTGGGCCATTGCCCTGGGTGCGGCGGCCTATCACTTCGGCGCCATCCTCGAAGGCCTGCTGGGCAACGTCAAGCGGTACGAACTATGGGTGTTGGCCGCCCTGCTGGGGCTGGGCGTGCTGTTGTGGCTGCGCCGTCGCTTCCGTGCCCTGCGCGCAGAGCGCAAGGCCGCCGCCCAGGCGGCGGGCGAACAGCGCGACCAGCAATGACCCCGAGGCGCCAGTGCGGCGCATCGGGTTGCACACAGCGTGTCGGGTTGCCGGACGAACAAGGCAGCCGCGCGCCTGTCACAAGCATGACTGGCCCTGAAAACCAACCCGGCGAGCGCCCGCTCGCAATGCGCCGCGCAGGCAGCGCTCGATCTCCCAGGCGCGACACAACACTGGAGCTTCAAACATGACTAAGAAAGTAGCGGTGGTTCTTTCCGGCTGTGGCGTGTACGACGGCGCCGAAATTCACGAAAGCGTGATCACCCTGCTGCGCCTGGACCAGCGCGGCGCGCAAGTGCAGTGCTTCGCGCCGAACATTGCGCAGATGCATGTGATCAACCACCTCACCGGCGAGGAGATGCCCGAGTCGCGCAACGTGCTGGTGGAATCGGCGCGCATTGCCCGGGGCGAGGTCAAGGACATCCGCGAGGCCAAGGCCCAAGACTTCGATGCGCTGATCGTGCCGGGTGGCTTCGGGGCGGCGAAGAACCTGTCCAACTTCGCCGTGGAAGGCGCCAACTGCAGCGTCAACCCAGACGTGCTGGCCCTGGCCGAAGCCTTTGCCGCTGCCTGCAAGCCGGTTGGCCTGATCTGCATTTCGCCGGCACTGGCGGCGAAGATCTACGGGCCGGGGGTGGTCTGCACCATTGGCAGCGACGCGGATACTGCGGCGGCAGTGGTGAAGATGGGCGGCACCCATGAAGAATGCGACGTGCACGACATTGTCGAAGATACCCAACGCAAGCTGGTGACGACCCCGGCTTACATGGAGGCCAAGTCGATCAGCGAGGCGGCTGGTGGCATCAACAAGCTGGTGGACCGGGTGCTGGAGCTGACCCACGAGTAAGGCCCGCCCACGCGAAGCCCAGAATCCCGCGCGGCCCTTTGTAGGAGCGGCCTTGTGTCGCGAAAGGGCCGCGTTACACTTCAGGCCCTCGATAGTCGCGAAATGATCCGGTCCAGCGCATTGGCGAACGCCTGCTTGTCGCGCTCCCCATAAGCCGCCTGCCCTCCCCCGACCTGGCCCTGCTCGCGCAAATCGGTGAACAGGTTGCGCGCGGCCAGCCGATCACCCATGTTGCGCTCGTCGAACTCGCGCCCGCGTGGGTCCAGCACTGCCACGCCCTTCTTGACCAGGCGGTCGGCCAACGGCACGTCACTACAGATCACCAGCTCGCCCGGCACGGCATGCTCGACCAGATAATCGTCGGCCGCATCCATGCCACTGGGCACCACGATCAACCGCACGATCGCAAACGCAGGCCTGGCCACTGCCTGGCCCGCCACCATCACCACCTCGAACTTGCGTTTGAGGGCGAACTTGACGATCAGATCCTTGGCTGCCTTGGGGCAGGCATCGGCATCGATCCATACACGCATCGGATAATCTCTTCATCAGCTCAATGTGCTCATGATGCCTCATGCACGGCAAAAGCCGGAACCGGCCGGCGCGTTGGGAAAATGGCGCCAATATTCCAATTAGCGCTTATCCGCCCCTGTTACTCAGGCTAAACTCGCCACAGCTTCACTGGCCTGCCCGAGCGCGCAATGAACCACCCCCACGAAATCCGCCCCGACCTGGACCAAGGCATCGACCGCAAAGTCCTGGCGACACTGCGCGCGCGTTTCCTGCACCTGAACCAGGCTCGGCTGCAGCGGGCAATGGAGGGCCTGTCGACACGTCAGCAACAAGTGCTGCTGCTGTTGCCCTTGCTGTTTCACGTGAACCACCCGCTATTGCCGGGTTACGTCTCGGGCAGCACCCCCGCAGGCGTCTCGGGCTACGAGCCCGGTAGCGAACTGGTCGCAGAAGCCCAGCGCCTGGCCCGCTCATTCACCTACAAGGCCCAGCACGGCAACCCGCCACGGCCGATTCACGGCCTGTTCCTGATGGGCAGCCTGGGCTCGCTGGCGCAGGCCGAGCACAGCGACATGGACGTATGGGTATGCCACGCCCCCGGCTTGCCCGAGCCGTTGCTCGAAGAGCTGCGCCGCAAGTGCCAACTGCTGGAAACCTGGGCGGCCAGCCTGGGCGCAGAGGCACACTTTTTCCTGATCGACACCCAAGGGTTTGCCCAGGGCCAGCGTGATGGTCAGCTTGGCTCAGACAATTGCGGGACTACCCAGCATTACCTGCTGCTGGACGAGTTCTACCGCACAACCGTGTGGCTGGCCGGGCGTACGCCGCTGTGGTGGCTGGTGCCGGTCTACGAAGAAGGCAATTACCAGGCCTATACCCAGACCCTGCTGGCCAAGCGTTTTATCCGCAGCCAGGATGTGCTCGACCTGGGCAACCTGGCGCACATTCCACCCGGCGAGTTCATTGGTGCCGGCCTGTGGCAACTGTTCAAAGGCATCGACTCACCCTACAAGTCGCTGCTCAAACTGCTGCTGACCGAGGCCTACGCCAGTGAATACCCTGGCGTGCGCTGCCTGAGCCTGGACTACAAGCAGGCAGTGTTCGCCAACCAGCTGGACCTGGACGAGCTGGACCCGTATGTCATGGTCTACCGGCGCATCGAACGCTACCTGCTGCAAAAGGGCGAGCCTGTGCGCCTGGAACGGGTACGGCGCAGCCTGTACCTGAAGGTGAACAAGAAGCTCAGCGACCAGAACCGTAGCAATGGCTGGCAGCGCCGTTTGCTTCAGCGCCTGGCTGACCAGTGGGGGTGGGATGAGCGGCAGCTGGCGATACTGGACAGCCGCAGCCAATGGAAAGTCCAGCAGGTTGCCGTGGAGCGCCGCGAACTGGTAGCCGAGCTGAACCACAGCTATCGCTTCCTTGGCCAGTTCGCACGCACGCGAAACGCCAGCAGCCGCGCCGACCAACGCGACCTCAACGTGCTGGGCAGGCGCCTGTATGCAGCCTTCGAGCGCCGTGCCGGCAAGGTCGAGGTGATCAACCCGGGTATCGCCCCGGACCTCGCCGAAGACACCCTCACCCTGGCTCAGTTACCTAACCGCAAGGAACCGGGGAGCTACCACTGGGAACTGTACAGCGGCAACCTGAGCCCGCACGACATCGAGTACTTCAACCCGATAAAACGCTGCCGCGAGCTGCTGGAGCTGCTGGCCTGGGCCCATCGCAACGGGGTCATCGACAGCGGCACGCGCTTGGCGCTGCACCCGGGTGTCAGTGACCTGAGCGAGTTCGAGCTGGTCAACCTGCTCGGTTGCCTGCAGCAATGCATCCCCCTGCCCTTGCCGACCGTGAGTGAGGTGCGCCTGCTGCAACCCAGCGTTGCCGATGAAGTGCTGCTACTGGTCAACGTGGCCATCGACCCACTGCGCCACCACCGCGACCTGAACATCCTGATGACCACCGAGCGCACCGACTCACTGAGCTATGCCGGGGTGCGGGAGAACCTGGTGCTGACCTTGGACCAGGTCACCCTGAACAGCTGGAACGAAGTGCTGGTTCAGCGCTTTGACGGCGAACACGCGCTGGTGCGCTGCCTGCGTGACTTTCTCAACAGCCCGGTGGCGCATGGCCACCGGCCGCGGGTACGGGTGCATTGCTTCTGCCCGAGCCGCGCACAGGCCATCAGCCAACGGGTGGAAGAGATCTTCGACACCGTGCAGCTGTTGCAAGCCCAGGGCCTGCATCACCGCTACCTGCTACAGGTCGCCCAACACACCCATGTGCTGGAGCTGCAACCGGGGCATGTCAGCCTGAGCACCCTGGCCGACCACGATGCCCTGCTGGCCTACCTGGGCGAAGAGCGCAGCGTCTACAGCCCGTTGTACCTGGACGCCAATGCCCTGCAGGACTACGACCTGCGCCTGGTCCTGGAACAGGGTCGACCGGCGTGCATCCAAGTGTTCTACCGCCTGCAGGACGAATGGGCCGAGCTGTATGTGCTGGATGAATGCAACGCGTTATGGCAACAACGCCTGCCGCTGCATGACGAGGCTCACCTGCTGTTGCCGCTGCAGCGCTTTTTGCGCTCGGTGGTGATGCGCCGCGAGGCCCGCCTGCCGCTGGATGACCTTGGGCAGGCGGCTCTGGAGATCCAGTACGCGCAGCTACTGCCTGGCGGCCCGGGCAAGGCCCGCAGCGTCGAACCGCGGCTGCCGCCGCTGGAGGGCAGTGACCAGCCTTACTATGAAGTGCAGGCCATCATCCAGGCCGGTGTAGGGGGGGCTGCGCATGTGACGCTGTACTGCGACCAGCAGGAGTTTTCCGAGCTGGAGCATGGGCCGCAGCTGTATGCGGTAGTGGCGCGGCAGATCATCGGCCAGCGGCGCGGGGCCGGGAAGTACCGGTGCTATATCACCGACCTGGATTTGTCCGAGCTGCTGGATGACCGGCTGGGGGCAACGCAGGTTTACCTGAGCTACAAGCGGGTGCTGGAGCAGGCATTGAACGAGGGGTTGGAGCAGGTGCTGTGCCAATGACCGGGCTGCTCCAACATGGGCCGCATGGCGGCCCAGGCCTCAGAGGTCGAAATCACCCGCCGCTTCAGGCTGGTACTCGACTTCCAGCAGTTTCAGCTTGAGGGTCTTGCCCCCCGGCGCCGGCCAGTCGATCTGTTCACCCACCGACAACCCCAGCAAAGCGCAGCCAATTGGCGCCAGCACCGAAACCTTGCCTTCCCCCCCGGCATCCTTCGGGTACACCAGGGTCAGGTGGTAGTCCTTGCCGCTGGCTTCCTCACGGCAGTGCACGCGCGAGTTCATGGTCACCACGCCTGCGGGTACTTCCTCATGACCGACGACCTGTGCGGCACGGTCCAGCTCCTCCTGCAGGGCGAACACACCCGGCGTACTCTCGTCGAGGCTCTCGATCAGACGCTCCAGACGCTGTACGTCCAATCGGGTGAGGATAAGGGAAGGCTTGGTGCTCATGATCCAGTCAGACTCCTTTGAACAGGCAATTTTCAATGCACAGATAAAGCAAAACCCCGCCCAAGGGCGGGGTTTGAAAAGGCTTTGGCGTCACCGACGCAGAACCCGACACTACCACAGCCGGGCAAATACTCAAGCCCCTGCGGTCAGTGTGCCTTTGCCTGCGCACGCAGGACCTGTGCCTCGCGGCAGATCTGCCGGCGCCGCTCGTCATCGGCCGAGCGCCACTCGCGAATATGCTCGACATGCCGGTGGCAACCGGTGCAGACACGCTGCTCGTCGAGCCGGCAGACGCTGATGCAGGGTGATGGCACCGCGGGGCTGACGTTGCTGTACAACGGCTTGGGTGGCCGTGGCTGGGCGCTGCTCATGTCAGATCTCGTCGAAGTCCAGCTTCTCGCCAGCCCGCTCCCAGACGATGCGCTCGAGCATTTCGCCCAGCAGCTCTTCGCTCTTTTCGCAGACCCACTTTTTAGTCTCTTCGTCATAGTCGAAGTGGAAACCACCGGAACGGTCAGCCAGCCACAGTTGGCGCAGCGGCTCCTGACGGCTGAAGATCAGCTGGGTGCCGCCTTCGAACTTGACGGTGAGCACGCCAGCGGAATTCTCCATGTCCAGGTCCAGGCCACTCTCGTCGAACAGGTCTTCCAGGGCCTGTTGGGTCGCGTCGACCAGATCGTGGAAACGCGCTTCACTCAAACTCATTGCAGGAACCTCGAAATTGGCGGCATTACAGGCAAGCCGGGGAAGATACGGGCGCAACGCGCCAGCCGCAAGCTGCTAGCTACAAGCCGCAAGAAAAAGCCCAGCCTACACCCGATCGCTTTTTCTTGCCGCTTGAAGCTTGAAGCTTGCCGCGTCTGCTGCCCGCCCGGCGGACCGGCCCTTGCATAGGCAAGCCGCCGGTCGCTCGGTATACTCGGGCGCAATACTGCATTTTCTAAGGATTTCACCCATGAAGCGCCTGATTTCCTCCTTCGCGGCGCTGGTCGCTGTTGCCTGCCTCGTTTCGGCCTGCGGCCAGAAAGGCCCGCTGTATCTGCCGGACGACGGCGATAACGCTAAAGCGCACAAGTCGCACCAGCACTCGTCGAAAGCCAAGCCGACCGCGGTCCAGGAGCAGCCGCCAGCGCCCGAGTCCGAGCCCGAGCCCGAGCAGTCGCCTGCGCAGTAAAGGAAACCAGATGAACGCTTTCAACTACCGCGACGGCGAGCTGTTCGCGGAGGGTGTAGCCCTGTCGGCCATCGCCGAACGCCATGGCACGCCTACCTACGTGTACTCGCGCGCTCACATCGAGGCCCAGTACCGCAGCTACACCGACGCCCTGCAAGGCGCCGAGCACCTGGTGTGCTTTGCGGTCAAGGCCAACTCCAACCTCGGCGTGCTGAACGTGCTGGCACGCCTGGGTGCAGGTTTCGACATTGTCTCCGGCGGCGAGCTGGAGCGTGTGCTGGCGGCCGGTGGCCGCGCCGACCGCGTGGTGTTCTCCGGCGTGGGGAAAACCCGCGAAGACATGCGCCGCGCCCTGGAAGTGGGTGTGCACTGCTTCAACGTGGAGTCCACTGACGAGCTGGAGCGCCTGCAGGTGGTGGCCGCCGAAATGGGCAAGGTTGCCCCGGTATCGCTGCGGGTCAACCCGGACGTGGACGCCGGTACCCACCCTTACATCTCCACTGGCCTTAAAGAAAACAAGTTCGGCATCGCCATTGCCGACGCCGAAGCCATCTACGTGCGTGCGGCGCAGTTGCCGAACCTTGAAGTGGTCGGTGTCGACTGCCACATCGGCTCCCAGCTGACCACCATCGACCCGTTCCTCGACGCGCTCGACCGCCTGCTGGTGCTGGTCGACCGCCTGGCCGAGTGCGGCATTCACCTGCGCCACCTGGACCTGGGCGGCGGGGTCGGGGTGCGCTACCGTGACGAACAGCCGCCGTTGGTGGCCGACTACATCAAGGCCATCCGCGAGCGCGTTGGCGACCGCGACCTGGCCCTGGTGTTCGAGCCTGGCCGCTATATCGTGGCCAATGCCGGCGTGTTGCTGACCCGCGTGGAATACCTCAAGCACACCGAGCACAAGGACTTCGCCATCATCGATGCGGCGATGAACGACCTGATCCGCCCGGCCTTGTACCAGGCCTGGATGGGCGTCAGTGCGGTCAAGCCGCGTGGCGGTGAAGGCCGTGCCTATGACCTGGTCGGGCCGATCTGCGAGACCGGCGACTTCCTCGGCAAGGACCGCGCCCTCGACCTGGCCGAAGGTGATTTGCTGGCTGTGGAGTCGGCGGGCGCCTATGGTTTTGTCATGAGCTCCAACTACAACACCCGTGGTAGATGCGCCGAAATCCTGGTTGACGGTGACCAGGCGTTCGAAGTACGCCGCCGCGAGACCATCGCCGAACTGTACGCTGGCGAAAGCCTGCTGCCGGAGTAAGCCCATGCTACTGCGTTTTACCAAGATGCATGGGCTGGGCAACGACTTCATGGTCCTGGACCTGGTCAGCCAGCACGCCCACATCCAGCCCAAGCACGCCAAGCAATGGGGTGACCGCCACACCGGCATCGGCTTCGACCAGTTGCTGATCGTCGAGGCGCCGAACAACCCGGAAGTGGACTTCCGCTACCGTATCTTCAATGCCGACGGCTCTGAAGTGGAGCAGTGCGGCAACGGTGCGCGCTGCTTCGCCCGTTTCGTGCTGGACAAGCGCCTGACCGCGAAAAAACGCATCCGCGTGGAAACCAAGAGCGGCATCATCGTGCTGGACGTGCAAAACGACGGCCAGGTGAGTGTCGACATGGGCCCGCCGCGCTTCACCCCTGCCGAAATACCCTTCGTCGCCGACGCGCAGGCGCTGAACTACCCACTGGAAGTCGACGGGCAATTGCATTCGATTGCCGCCGTGTCCATGGGTAACCCGCATGCCGTGCTGCGTGTCGACGACGTGCGTACTGCCCCCGTGCATGAACTGGGCCCGAAGATCGAAAACCACCCACGCTTCCCGCAGCGGGTGAATGCCGGCTTCCTCCAGGTCATCGACCGCCACCGGGCCAACCTGCGCGTGTGGGAACGCGGCGCGGGCGAAACCCAGGCCTGCGGCACCGGCGCCTGCGCCGCCGCCGTGGCGGCGATCAGCCAGGGCTGGATGGACTCCCCGGTATCCCTCGACCTGCCAGGTGGCCGCCTGCACATCGAATGGGCCGGCCCCGGCAAGCCCGTGGTGATGACCGGCCCGGCCGTACGCGTCTACGAAGGACAGGTTCGTCTCTAAGCGAGTAACCGCCATGACCGATCAGCCCAAGGTTGTACCCCAGCAGTCCGCCGAGCTCGATGCCGAGGCGGTGGTCGCCTACCTGCGCGCCCACCCTACCTTCTTCAGCGAGCACGACGAGTTGCTGATCGAGCAGCGTATTCCGCACCAGCGCGGCGACAGCGTGTCGCTGGTCGAGCGCCAGCTCAAGCTGCTGCGCGACCGCAACATCGAGATGCGCCACCGCCTGTCACAACTGATGGACGTGGCCCGTGACAACGACCGGCTGTTCGACAAGACGCGCCGGCTGATCCTCGACCTGCTTGATGCCGGTAGCCTGGAAGAAGTGGTCATGGCCGTCGAAGACAGCCTGCGCCAGGAGTTTCAGGTGCCCTTTGTCAGCCTGATCCTGTTCGGTGACAACGTTGCCCCCGTGGGGCGCTGGGTCAGCAATGCCGAGGCCCAACAGGCCATCGGTGCCCTGTTGGGCGGTGGCAAGACGGTCAGCGGCAACCTGCGCGAACATGAACTGGCCTTCCTGTTCGGCGAGGAACAGCGCCGCGAGGTCGGCTCCAGCGCCGTGGCCGCGCTGGAGTACCAGGGGTTGCATGGGGTGCTGGCAATCGGTAGCCGAGACCCGCAACACTACAAGAGCAGCGTCGGCACGCTGTTCCTCGGCTACATCGCCGAAGTGCTCGGCCGTGTCGTGCCACGGGTGACCCAGACCCTGCGTTCGGTACGCTGATGGAACGCCAGCTGGAGGCTTATTGCGCACACCTGCGCAGTGAGCGCCAGGTGTCGGAGCACACCTTGCTGGGCTACCGTCGCGACCTGGACAAGGTCATTGCCTATTGCAAGGAGCACGGTATTGCCGACTGGCAAGCGCTGCAGATTCAGCAGTTGCGTCAGCTGGTCGCCCGCCTGCATCACCATGGTCAGGCCTCGCGCAGCCTGGCGCGGCTGCTGTCCGCTGTACGCGGCCTGTACCGTTACCTGAACCGCGAAGGCCTGTGCCAGCACGACCCTGCCGCCGGCTTGAGCGCCCCCAAGGGCGAGCGCAAGCTACCCAAGGTGCTGGACACCGACCGTGCGCTGCAGCTACTCGATGGCGGCGTGGACGACGACTTCATTGCCCGCCGTGACCAGGCCATGCTGGAGCTGTTCTATTCCTCGGGCCTGCGCCTGTCTGAGCTGACCAACCTCGACCTGGATCACCTGGACCTTGCCGCCGGCCTGGTGCAGGTACTGGGCAAAGGTGGCAAGGCGCGGGTGCTACCGGTCGGCCGCAAGGCCCGCGAAGCGCTGAAGGAATGGTACCGCCTGCGCGGCATCGGCAACCCGCGCGACCGCGCCGTGTTCATCACCCGCCAGGGCAACCGCATCAGCCCCCGTACCGTACAGCAGCGGGTCAAGGCCGTGGGTGAACGTGAACTGGGCCAACACCTGCACCCGCACATGCTCCGCCATTCCTTCGCCAGCCATGTGCTGGAATCGTCCCAGGACCTGCGCGCAGTGCAAGAGATGCTCGGCCATGCCGACATCAGCACCACGCAAATCTATACCCATCTGGACTTCCAGCACCTGGCGGCGGTGTACGACAGCGCCCACCCCCGGGCCAAACGCAGCAAAGGCACAGACTCATGAGCATCAAGCTGATCACCTTCGACCTCGACGACACCCTGTGGGACACCGCGCCAGTGATTGCCAGTGCGGAAGTCGTGCTGCGCGACTGGCTCGAAGCCAACGCCCCCCTCCTGGGCGGGGTGCCGGTGGAACACCTGTTCGCCATCCGCGAACGCCTGGTGCAGGCCGAGCCCGGCCTGAAACACCGCATCAGTGCCCTGCGCCGGCGGGTACTGTTCCATGCCCTGGAAGAAGTCGGCTACAGCGAGAAACACGCACAGGACCTGGCCAATGAAGGCTTCGAGGTGTTCCTGCATGCTCGCCACCAGGTGCAGATCTTCCCCGAGGTGCAGCCAGTGCTGGAGATCCTGCGGCATCAGTACACCCTGGGCGTTGTCACCAATGGCAATGCCGACGTCAGCCGGCTGGGGCTGGCGGATTACTTCCGCTTTGCCCTGTGTGCCGAGGACCTGGGCATTGGCAAGCCGGACCCGGCGCCGTTTTTGGAGGCCTTGCGGCGTGGTGAGGTGGACGCCGGTGCGGCGGTGCACATTGGTGATCACCCGGCGGATGACATTGCCGGTGCCCAGCGCGCCGGGCTGCGCGCGGTGTGGTTCAACCCGCAGGGCAAGGCCTGGGCGGGTGAGCAGGCCCCGGATGCCGAGATTCAGCGCCTGTCGCAGCTGCCCGACGTGCTTGCGCGCTGGCGCTGACAGGGGCCGCTTTGCGGCCCATTCGCGGGCACGCCCGCTCCCACAGGGACCGTGCAGGTCCCAAGACCTGTGGTGAACCTGTGGGCGCGGGCGTGCCCGCGAAGAGGCCGGCACAGGCACAAAAAAGCCCGCAGCGACGGCGGGCTTCTTGACGATCAGCCACTCAGATAGGGCGGCTGCCGTACTTGTTGTCCGGCTTCTTGGGCGGGTCGGCGACCACGTTGGCCTCGACTTCCTGCACCTTGCCACCGCGCGACAGAAATTCTTCCATCGCCTTGGCCAGTGCATCACGCTCTTTCTGCTTGGCTTCCATGCTCGGCATCTCGTCTACCGAGACTGCCGCCTTGGATTTGCCCTTGGCAGCGGGTGCCGGGCTGCTGTCGTCATCGCCAGCGTCTTCGACGCCGTCATCAGCCGCCGCTTCGAGGCCTTCATCGCCCTCGTCTTCGTCACCTACTTCGAGGTCATCATTTTCCAGATCGTCGTCGCTCATGTTCTACCTCATGACTTGCGAAAAGCAGGTTAGTTATAGACCAGTGCAGCCGTAGACCGGCAGCTACCGGTGAAAATTCAACTGGCCGTGGGTTAGGCCACTGCCCTTGGGGCCGGCGCTCCTGATGGGAGGCGGTACCCAGCAGGCCCTGCTCCTGGCAGAACCTGACAAATCCATTAGCCCCTGCTGGCCACTCGCTATTGGCAAGCCTAGCAAAGGCTGATTGAAGTGCGCGGACTGCTTGCCAAACACCCTTCGGCGCGCATTCTAGCGCGCCGGTAGAAAAAGCAAAGCACCATAAATGCCCTACGACTTGTAAGTTTTTTGCCTACGTCGCGAACGTGCCGGATAAACCGTTTGCCGAGCGGGAAATGTTAAAAATCTGGCAAAAAAATGCCCGGCAAGCCGGGCAAGTTTTTACCGCGTCGCAGTTACAGGTTGTAGCCGCGCTCGTTGTGCTGAGCCAGGTCGAGACCGACCGACTCTTCTTCTTCGTTGACCCGCAGGCCCATCACCAGGTCCAGCACCTTGAGAATCACGTAGGTGACGATGGCGGTGTAGACCACGGTGAAGATCACGCCTTTGGCCTGTACCCAGACCTGCATGCCGATGTCGGTGACAGTACCGAAGCCGCCCAGTGCCGGGGCTGCGAACACGCCGGTGAGGATGGCGCCGATGATGCCGCCCACACCGTGAACACCGAAGGCGTCCAGCGAGTCGTCATAGCCCAGCTTGCGCTTGAGGGTGGTGGCGCAGAAGTAGCAGATCACACCCGAAGCCAGGCCGATTACCAGGGCACCCATGGGGCCCACGGTACCCGCGGCCGGGGTGATGGCGACCAGGCCGGCAACCACACCCGAAGCGATGCCCAGGGCGCTCGGCTTGCCGTGGCCGATCCACTCGGCGAACATCCAGCCCAGTGCCGCAGCGGCGGTGGCGATCTGGGTCACCAGCATGGCCATGCCGGCGGTGCCGTTGGCCGCTGCAGCAGAACCCGCGTTGAAGCCGAACCAGCCGATCCACAGCATGGCCGCGCCCATCAGGGTGTAGCCCAGATTGTGGGGCGCCATCGGGGTGGTCGGGTAGCCTTTGCGCTTGCCCAGTACCAGGCAGCAGACCAGGCCGGCGATACCTGCGTTGATGTGCACCACGGTGCCGCCAGCGAAGTCCAGTACGCCCCAGTCCCACATCAGTGCACCGTCACCGCTCCACACCATGTGCGCGATTGGCGCGTATACCAGGGTGAACCAGATACCCATGAACACCAGCATCGCGGAGAACTTCATGCGCTCGGCGAAGGCACCGACGATCAGCGCCGGGGTGATGATGGCGAAGGTCATCTGGAAGGTGATGAACACCGCTTCAGGGAACAGCGCAGTGGCCGAAGTCAGGCTCTCAGGCGTGACACCGCTGAGGAAGGCCTTGGAGAAGCCGCCAACGAACGAATTGAAATTGAGTACGCCTTTTTCCATACCGGCGGTATCGAAGGCCATGCTATAGCCGTAGACGACCCAGAGAATGCTCATAAGGCCGGTGATTGCAAAGCACTGCATCATCACCGACAGCACGTTCTTGGAACGCACCATGCCGCCATAGAACAGGGCCAGGCCCGGAATGGTCATGAACAGCACCAGCGCCGTCGCGGTCAGCATCCAGGCGGTGTCGCCGGAGTTCAGCGCTGGGGCAGCTTCCTCTGCCAGGGCGAGCCCGGGGGTTACGAGGGACAATAGGGCTCCTAGCCCTGCGATCTTACGCAGAGTCATGTTGTTTTCTCCTGGGGCTTTGGGTTTGGTGAGGCTTTGTTGTTGCTTAGATCGCGTCGGTATCGGTTTCGCCGGTACGGATACGGATCGCCTGCTCCAGATTCACCACGAAAATCTTGCCGTCACCGATCTTGCCGGTGTTGGCTGCCTTGGTGATGGCTTCGATTACCCGATCAAGGTCCTTGTCATCGATGGCGACATCGATCTTCACCTTGGGCAGGAAATCGACCACATACTCAGCACCGCGGTACAGCTCGGTGTGGCCCTTCTGGCGACCGAAACCTTTGACTTCGGTGACGGTGATACCCTGCACGCCGATTTCCGACAGTGACTCGCGCACGTCGTCCAGCTTGAACGGCTTGATGATGGCTGTGACTAGCTTCATGAAACTCTCTCCCGATTTGGTGGACTTGCCCCAGGAAAACAAACCCGTCTCAAGTCTAAGCGCAGCGGTTGGCTTTGTAACGCGTCGTCGGCATCCGGCTCCGCGTGCGCACTGCCTGGTCACAAGGAACTGCATCAGTGCATGGCTCGAACTGGTCTTTGCAGAAACCTTGCCAGTTCCGCCAAAGCCACGAAAAACAGCGAGTTATGTGATTTAGTCAGGATTGGCCAGTCGCCAGCATGCAGATCATGCACAGTTTCGGTGCGCTAGGGCGGGGGCTGCTGCTCGAAAAACGTGCAGTACCGCGCGAGCGTCTGTGAAAGAAAGGCCCATGTGCGTGCGTGCTACACTGCTGGCCATTTCTCAGTTTCAATGGAAAGCCCCATGCTCGCGCCCAAAGCCCTTCTCGATGCCCTGAGCGACCAGGCCTCGCGCCTGTTCAGCAGCGATACCGCACAGCCTCGCGCCGAACTGGAAAGCCAGTTCAAAGTGCTGATGCAAGGGGCGTTCAGCAAACTGGACCTGGTCAGCCGTGACGAATTCGACAGCCAGATGGTCGTGCTGGCGCGCACCCGTGCACGCCTTGAGGCCCTGGAGCAACAGGTAGCAGAGCTGGAAGCGCGGCTGGCCCCTACTGCCCAGCAGGACTGAACCAGCCCTGCTGCTGCCACACGTCAGGCGGAAACCCGCAGGGCGTTCAGCTCAGGCGGCCTGGGCGGTAGCTCACTGGCATGCAGGGTGCCGCGCAACAGCGCTGCGCCACATTGGGTGAACACTGTTTTCAGCCGGTTGTGCGAGTTGAGTATCTGGGCCTGGATACGCGCGATGGTGGCGTCTGCCGGCTGCAAGCTGGCCGCACGGTTGGCCCATTCGATGGCGGCAAAGCGGCTTTGCTTGCGGGTGCCCCGCCCCTGCATCCAGGCCAGTCCCAGCTCGGCACTGGCGCGTGCGGCAATTCCCAGGTCAGGGTGCTCGACCAGGCTCAACAGGTACGCCACAGCCTCGGCCCGCTCCCGAGAGTTGCCGAACTGGCGCAACAGGATGCCCAGATGCAAACGCGCGCGGGCATTGGTTTGGGCATCGCCCAGCGCGTCGACCAGCAGGTGCCTGACGGCCAGCATGGCGCTGCGCTCGCTGAGGTCCTCGCCACCCTTCATGCGCAGGCACGCCAGCTTGTATTTGGCCCGGCGGCTGCCGGCTGCCACTGCGCGCCGTAGCCAATGTTCAGCGGCCTGGCGATCAATGTACTCCTGCGGGGTATTCGCCTGGCCACCACAGTACAAGTCATACAAGCCAAGGGCTGCCCCCGGCAGGTTCAGTTCGGCACAACGCTCATACAGGTAGACGGCCACTTCATGGCGGTTGGCAGCCAACAGCAGGCGCGCCGCCGCAAGCACTGTGAACCCCGGCGCATGGCCTGCCAGCTGGCGTTTCACCGCCCGCTGCGACCATGCCCGGGCCTGCTCGGCCGAGCGTGGCAGCCCCCACAGACCAAAGCAGTGCCCTGCGGCGCGCAAGGCACATGCGCCCGCATGGCAGCGCCCGTCGCACAGGCGCTCGAGGGCGCGGCGCAGCAACTGCTGCTGATCCGCCAGGCCGTCGCGCAGTATCAGCTCGGCCAGGCAACGGAACGGCTCGCCCATGGCCCCGATGGCTCCATGATCGGCATTGCATGCCAGGCTCGCGGCAAAGTCGCCAATCGCGCCGGCCTGATCGTGCAATGCAGTACAGCGCAACGCCCCCCGCCAGGCCAGCAGTACTGCGCGCTCCCTTGGCCTCAGCGGGCGCTGTGCCCAGGCGTCGAACAACTGCTGCCAGGTGGCCACGGCCTGCAACTGGTCGGCAGCCGGCAACAGTAGCTGTTCTTCGACGGCCATCCAGCGCAAGGCGTTACGCAGGCGCTCGTCCCAACTGGCGCACAACGGGCCGCTGGCCAACAGTTCAAGCGCATCGGCACCGGCGCCCGACCGCGGCAACAGGTAGATAGCCAGGGCCTGGATGGCTTCGAAGCAACCGGGGCGCAGGTCCAGGGCGTGGCGGAGCCAGTAGTAACGCGGGTCCTGGGTGTCCTGGTAGGTCCGCTTGGCCAGGCACGCGGGCAAGCTGCTTGGCAGTTCCGCCAGCGGTTGCACCCCATGCCTGACCAACAGCGGCGCGGCGGCTTCCTGCACCTCCACGTCGGCATGGGCACTGGGCCGATAGCGCGCAGGCCGCCCGTTGAACAACTCGGCCAACCAGCCAGGCTCGCGCAACTGCGCACTGACGCGCAGCATGCCGATGGCCGCTGCCAGCGGTTGCGCCGAACGCTCCAGGGCCTGCAGCAGGTGCGCAGTCGCGGTTTCGCATATCTGCCCTACGGCCAGCATACGCGCAGCGTTGGGTTGGCCATCAGCCTGTACCCGGCAAGCGCGGTGGAAGCAGTGCATGCCCATTACCACGTGCGGGTGGTAAGCCTTGGGGCAGGCATCGACCCAGGCTTTGAGCACCTGGCTCGGGGCTTTGTCGCCCTGGTTGTCGAGGTCGGCGAACATGTGGCCTTCCAGGGCCGCCAAGTAGGCCGGAAACTCGCCGGGCGGCGCCTGATACCACTGCGCCTCGAGGCGGTCGAAAAAACGGGTGAGTTCAACGAATGCGCGGGCCTGCACCAGTTCGCGGATTACCTGGTGAGTGTGGGTGAGCGTTTGCACGGAGCAATTCCTCAAGTCCATTTGGAAGAAGGGACAGTGCCATTCCATGGCAACTGCAGTTGCCCAACTACACTAAGCCATACCCGGCCACTGCGCAAAGAATATTGGATCCATCTTTTGCTCAGAGGTGTAAAAATCCGCGATAAATCCCTGCCCGGAAAAACCACGACGCACACTTCTTGCGCCGGCAGTAGGAGCGCTGGCTATCCTGTGCGCTACCGCAGGAAGCGGCCTTCACCCGCGACAACGGAGCGTCCATGTCCCTAGCCCTCGTCCATAGCCGCGCCCAGGTGGGCGTACAGGCACCGGCGGTCAGCGTCGAAACGCACCTGACCAATGGCTTGCCGCACCTCACCCTGGTCGGTCTACCGGAAACCACCGTCAAGGAAAGCAAAGACCGGGTACGCAGCGCCATCGTCAATTCCGGGTTGAACTACCCACAACGGCGCATCACCCAGAACCTGGCCCCCGCCGACCTGCCCAAGGATGGCGGGCGCTACGACCTGGCCATTGCCTTGGGCATCCTCGCCGCCGACGGTCAACTACCAACCGCGGCCCTTGCCGAGCTTGAATGCCTGGGCGAACTGGCACTGTCTGGCACGTTGCGCCCGGTGCAGGGGGTATTGCCGGCGGCACTGGCGGCCCGCGAAGCAGGCCGGGCGCTGGTGGTGCCACGGGAAAACGCCGAGGAGGCCAGCCTGGCCAGCGGCCTGGCGGTGTATGCCGTGGGGCACTTGCTGGAGCTGGTTGCCCACCTCAACGGCCAGGTGCCCCTGGCGCCCTATGCGGCCAACGGTTTGATCCTGCAGCAACGGCCTTACCCGGACCTGAGCGAGGTGCAAGGGCAACTGGCAGCCAAGCGCGCCTTGCTGCTGGCAGCCGCCGGGGCGCACAACCTGTTGTTCACCGGCCCGCCCGGCACCGGCAAGACCTTGCTCGCCAGCCGGCTGCCCGGGCTGCTGCCGCCGCTGGACGAGCACGAGGCGCTGGAAGTGGCGGCGATCCAGTCGGTCAGCGGCCATGCACCGCTGAGCAGCTGGCCGCAGCGCCCCTTTCGCCACCCGCACCACTCCGCCTCTGGCCCGGCACTGGTGGGGGGCAGCAGCCGGCCGCAACCTGGCGAAATCACCCTCGCCCACCACGGTGTGCTGTTCCTTGACGAGCTGCCGGAATTCGAGCGCCGCGTGCTGGAGGTGTTACGCGAGCCGTTGGAGTCCGGTGAAATCGTGATTGCCCGGGCCCGCGACAAGGTACGCTTTCCCGCGCGCTTTCAGTTGGTGGCGGCCATGAACCCCTGCCCTTGCGGCTACCTCGGCGACCCGACCGGCCGTTGCCGCTGCAGCACCGAGCAGATCGCCCGCTACCGCAACAAACTGTCCGGGCCACTGCTAGACCGCATCGACCTGCACCTGACCGTGGCCCGCGAAAGCACCACGCTGAACAACCAGCCTAGCGGTGAAACCAGTGCCGCTGTGGCTGTGAAGGTGGCACAGGCCCGAGCGCTGCAACACGGGCGTCAGGCCTGCGCGAATGCTTTCCTCGATCTCGAAGGTTTACGCCGGCATTGTGCCTTGAAAGCCGCCGACCAGGTCTGGCTTGAAAATGCCTGCGAGCGGCTGACGCTGTCGCTGCGCGCGGCACACCGGTTGTTGAAGGTGGCGCGAACGCTGGCCGATCTGGAGGGGTGCGAGGCCATTGGCCGGGCGCATCTGGCCGAGGCCCTGCAGTATCGGCCGGGGAGCAGTTAGGTTGCGAGTGGCCGTGCAGGCAAGGGCCAGCACCACCACTGATTTACTGGCGGCCAGCCAACGCCTGTTCAACCACCGCCAGCAATACCTCTTCAGAAAACGGCTTGCCCAGGCACTCCAGCGCCCCCAGCCGCCTCGCCGCCTGCATAGCGGCATCATCCCAATGCGCCGACATGCAGATCACCACTACCGGCCATTGCCGCAGCGCCAGCTCACGCTGCACTTGCAGCCCGCTCATGCCGGGCATCTTCAGATCGAGCAGCACGCAACCGGCCTGCCCTGCCCGTTCAGACGCCAGGAACGGGGCACCGCCGGCGAAGGTCAGGGTCTCGAACCCGGCTGAACGCAGCAGGTTGGCCAGGCTCTTGCGCACCGAAGCATCGTCATCGACGATGCATACCCATCTGCTCATGCGCCGCCCATGCCCTCCTGCTGTGTGCCGAGCACGTTGTGCATGGCCACCAACTCCACCAATGAGCGCGACTGCATCTTGTTCATGATGCTCTTCTTGTGCACCTTGGTGGTCACCTCACTGGTGCCGATCTGCCTGGCGATCTGCTTGTGCGACAGGCCGTCGACCACCAGCGAGAACACCTGGCGCTCACGCGGGGTCAGGCGCTGGTACTTTTCCGCCACGAGCCGGGCATGGCGCCACTTGCGCCCTTCGGCCACGGCACGCACCCGCAGCGTACCCAGCAGGGCCAGCAACTGCTCCTCGTCAAAAGGCTTGGTGAGGAACTCCACGGCACCTGCGCGCATCGCCTGCACGGTCATCGCAATGGTGCCAAAGCCGGTCATGAACACGATCGGCCAGGGCAGCGCCAGCTGGCGCAGCGTTTCCTGCACTTGCAAGCCGGTGATATCGGGCAGGTGCATGTCGAGCAACAGGCAGGCGTAAGGGGTTTCCAGCCGGGCTTCGAACAGCGCCTCGGCACTGGCGAACAGATGATGGGGTATGCCCTGCGAGCGCAGCAGCCGGCCGAGCGCCTTGCGTACCGATGGGTCGTCATCAACCACCAGCACTGGCACATCCGCACTTTCGCCGGATGGCTCCAGGGTGTCGGCGCCTGCGCACAACGGCAAAGCCCCCAATGCCCGGTCTGGGGCCGCAAAGCTGATCTCGGCCGCCAACCGGTAGCCACGCCGAGGTACGGTCTGAATCAGCCCACGGTCGCCAAATGCCTTGCGCAGCAACGACACCTGGACCTGCAGGTTGTTGTCCTCGACCACGATGCCGGCCCACACCTGGCTGAACAATTCTTCCTTGTCGACCACCCGGCCCTTGGCCCTGATCAGTGTGGCCAGCACCTCGAACGCGCGCCCGCCCAGCAGCATGGGCTTACCGTCGCGCAACACTTCGCGGCGCTCCAGGGACACCAGGGCATTGCCTATTCGGATCATGGCTTCCTCGCACGGGCACGGGCATTCGCGCAGCCACGAACAGCCTAGGCCAGCGGATGCGGTGGAACAATTATCCCGAGGGATAGGGTGTTCAAGGCACTATACAAGCGCCCGGAAAAGGCCAGGGGACGATAACGGACAACAGCGTGCCCGTTCCTGCCAAGCGGGCTGCAACCCGCATTCCCCTTGGGCTGGCTGCGTATACTCACGTCTCGGGATGTCGCCAGCAGGGGGGTGTTTCATGCGCGATGAACGCCTTGCTCACAGGCCCATCGATTACGACCAGACAGTCGACGAAAGCTGGCTCAACAACTGCGACATCACAGCGTTGGGCCAGGATGGCGAGCTCAGTTGCTTCCGCCTGTGCGACCCCACCAGCGGGCAAGCCTGGCTCGCCATGCGCGCACCGCTCGAAGCGCCCGCCGCCTGTCAGCGCCTGGAGCGCGACTACCGGCTGAAACTGGACCCACAGTGGGCAGTGGTGCCGTGCGCGTTCGTGCGTTCCCCCGAAGGCCCACTGCTGGTGTACCCGGCCGGTCACTCCATCGCCGACCTGCTCAGCGAAGGCCGGCTGGCGCTGGAGCCGTTCCTGGAGATTGCGCTGAACGCCGCCACTGCCTTGGCCCAGGCCCACCAAAGCAATGTACTGCACGGCGCCCTGCAGCCAGCCCATGTGCATGTGCAGCACAACTTGCAGGTGCGGCTGGGCGGGTTCCGTGCAACACCTGCGCATCCGCTCGGCGAGCAAGGCATGCCGCTCGGCAACTGGACCTACCTGGCGCCCGAGCAAGTCTGCCCGCACGGCAGCAACAACGACCTGCGCAGTGACATCTATGCCCTGGGGGCGATCCTGTACCAGCTACTGCTCGGTGAATTGCCACTGACCGGGCGCGATACCCAGCACTGGCGTCAGCTGCATGCGGGGGTACAACCCAAGACCGCCTGCGAAGTCGACAACCGCGTGCCGCAGCCGCTGAGCAGCGTGCTGGCCAAGGCCCTGGCCAAGGAACCGGACGCACGCTACCAGAGCGCACACGCCCTGGCCGTGGACCTGGGCTACTGCCAGCGGCAATGGGCTGCCAGCAAACACATGGCGGCCTTTGAACCAGGTTGCGCCGACCCGGTCGCCGCCCATGGCAGCCGCCTGTATGGCCGCGATGCCGAACAGCAGGCCATTGCGCTGCTGCTCAAGGGGTTGCGCCGCGACAGCACGCCGCAAGTGCTGCATATTCAAGGCGCCGCAGGCATGGGCAAGTCGAGCCTGGTGGCCACTGCACTCAAGGCCAATGCTCAAGGGTACTGGGCGGTCGGCAAGTGCAACAGCGTGTCGCAGGCTGCGCCCTACGCGCCCTGGGTGGAAATCCTCGGCGCCCTGACCACCCAGTTGCTGGCCAAGGACAGCCACGAACTCGACGCCCTGCGCCACGACATTCTGCGCCGCATCCAAGGCCACGGCCGGCTGCTGGGCAAGCTGGCGCCAGACCTGCAGCTAGTGCTCGGCGCGTTGCCGCCACTGCCAGGCAAACTTACCCCCATGGCGCTGCAGAAGGAGCTGCGGGCCGTGGTCGAATTCCTTGCAGTATTCAGCCGCCCCGGCCTGCCACTGGTGCTGTTCATCGACGACATCCAGTGGGTCGATGAGGCCTCGCGCCAGCTCCTGGCGCAACTGCTGGCAAACGCGCCCGGCAACCTGCTGCTGATCTTTGCCCAACGCAGCGACACCGGCACTAACCAAGGCCCGGTCAGTGTCCCCCACTCACTGCGCAGTACCACCCTGAACCTGCGACCGCTGGCCGTTGGCGCGGTGGCAGAGTTGATCGCCGAGCGCTACCACGTGGATGCCGAAGCCGCCTTGGCACTGGCTGCACAGGTACATGAGAAGACCGCAGGCAACCCGTTCTTCATCCACCAGATCCTGCGCGCCATGGTCGAAGACCAGTTGTTCTTCTTCGATACCCAGGCCATGCGTTGGTCGTGGTGCCCACAGGCCGTGGCCCGGCACCGTTACGCCGACAATGTCGCCGAGCTGATGATCCACCGCCTGGCGCGCCTGCCCGCGCCACAGCGCGACGTACTGCGCATCGCCAGCGCCGCAGGCAGCCGCTGCGACAATGGCGTATTGCAGCGGGTGCTGGGGCGGGCGCCAGGCACTGCGGTGCAGGCCCTGATTGCCGCGGGCTTCCTGCTGTCGAGCCAGAGCGGCCTGGGCTTCGTGCATGACCGCGTGCAGGAAGCGGCGTATCAACTCACGCCAGGGCACGAGCGCGAAGCGCTGCATGCGCGCATTGCCGTGGCCATGCTCGGGGCTTGGCCAGACCGCTTGCAGGCGCTGCTGTTCGAGATTGCCCATCAGCTGCAACGCGCCAGCCCGTGCGGGTTTGCCGCAAATGACTGCGCAACCTTCCTGCAGCTTACGTACGAGGCGGCACAGCGAGCGCGTGACAGCCGCGCCTATGAGCAGGCCGCTGGCTACCTGCACACGGCACAACAGCTGCTCGAAGCCTGCAGTACGCTGGAAAGCCGCGCCACGCTTGGCTTTGCCATTGCCAGCATGGCAACGGAGTGCGACTTGCAACTGTCGCGCACGGTCGCCGCCCAGGCCCGCTTGGCTGAATGCCGCCAGCGTGCCGGCTCGACGCTGGAGCGGTCCAGGGTGTGCCAGTTGCAGGCACGCCTGGAGACCTTGCAGGGTAACTGCCAGGCTGCCATCGCCAGCGCGCTTGGCGGCCTGCGGATGCTGGGTATCGAACTCGCGCCAGGCCTTGACCCACACCAGGTGCAAGCCAGCCATGCCCGTGTGCAAAGCCTGATCGAGCAGAAAGGCCTTCACTGCCTGGAGTCGCTGCCACGCACCGACTCGCAAGAGGTCGCACTGGCAGTGGGTTTGCTGGCGACCCTGTCGTCATCGTTCCTGGTGCCGGACGACCTGTGTTTCCTGCACCTGGCCAAGCTCACGGAGCTGGCGTTGCTGCATGGCGTGGCGCCAGGGAGCACCTACGGCCTGGCCTGGTACGGGGTGATGTGCGCCGAGCGTTTTGGTGCCTATCACGATGGCCATAGCTGCTGCCTGGCAGCGCTCAAGCTGATCGAGCGCCACGGCCTGGAGGCCGACCTGAGCAGCGCGCTGCTCGCTCTGGACCAGCTCAGTGCCTGGACGTCGCCCATGGAGCTGGCCCGCCGCACCGCCGTGGAGGCCGTCGATTCGGCGCACCTGAGCGGCGACCTGGCCATGAGCTGCCATGCCTGCAACCACTTGGTTTCCGACTCGCTGATCATGGGCCGCTACCTGCCGGAAGTGGCCGAGGAAGTCGTCCAGGGCCTGGCCACTGCGCGCCGGCATGGCTACCTGGAGGTGGCGCAGACCCTGCTGGCCCAGCAAGCGTTCGTCGCCGCCCTCAGCGGCACCCCCGGCACGACCGCAACCGCCCCCTCGAACTCGCCCATTACACGGTTCTTCGAGTACCTGTTCGCCGGCATGAGCGCCTTCTACCTGGGCAACCATACGCAGGCCATGGCCAACCTGGCGCGGGCCGGCGACTACGCCTGGGCCGCGCCGGCCCACATCAACCTGGCCGACTATCACCTGTTCCGTGGCTTGCTCCTGGGCAGCCCGGAGGCCCCAGGCAGCCTTGCCGACAAGCTGCATGCACTACAGGCATTGCGTGAGCGCTTCGCTCACTGGGCAGGCTTCAACCCGGCCACGTTCCGCAACAAATTGCTGCTGATCGAAGGGGTGATCGCCAAGCTGGAGGGCGACGGGCTGGCCGCCATTCGTTGCTTCGACCAGGCCCAGATCGCCGCCACCGCTGCCGGCTTCATCCACGAACAGGCGCTGGCCCATGAGCAACTGGCGGAAGTGTGCATCCCCAGCGGCCTGATTTCCGGTGCCAACCTGCACCTGCGCGTCGCTCGCGATTGTTTCCATATCTGGGGCGCAACCGGCAAGGTGCAGCAACTCGAGACCCTGCATCCGTTCCTGCGCACCCAGCCGATCCAGGAAACCCAGCGTGCCACGCAGCAGGCCAGGCTGGACCTCGAGGCCGGTATCGAAGCGGCGCGAGCGCTGTCCGAGGAGGTGCTGCTGGAAGGCCTGATCGAAACCCTGATGGGCCACCTGACCGAGCACTCCGGCGCCGACCACGGTGCGCTGCTGATCGTCAGCGGTGCCGAATTCCAGATGGCCGCCCTCGCCTACATCGACGATGCCGGGCTGCACGTGAACATGGACAATTGCCAGAAATTCATGACCCAGGCGCCGTTGTCGGTCATCAACACCACCATGCGTACGCGCAAGCCGCTGGTGCTGAGTGATGCGCAAAGCGATTGCCCCGAAGCCTTTCGCCAGGACCTGCAGGCACGTGGCGCCCGCTCGGTACTGTGCCTGCCCCTGGTGATCCAGGGGGTGCTGATCGGTCTGGTGTACCTGGAAAACCGCCTGGTACCCGGCTTGTTCGGCAGCCAGCGCCTGGCCATGCTGGAGATCCTGGCGGCGCAGGCCGCGGTGTCACTGCAAACGGCCAAGTTCTACACACGCCTGGCCGAAGACAACCAGAGCCGGGCGCAGATAGAGGCGGAACGGCGTCATTCTCGCGCAGAGCTTGCGCGCACTGCCCACCTGCAAGTCATGAACGAACTGTCGGCCTCGATTGCCCACGAAATAAGCCAGCCGTTGCTGGGTATCGCTGCCAATGCCGCCGCCAGCCTGCGCTGGCTGAAGCGTGCGAAGCCCGACCTGGAAGAAGCGATGGCCGGGCTGGAGGACATCCGCAACGACAGCGAGCGTGCTGCCAACATCCTGCGGGCGTTGCGCTCGCTGGCCAAGCAGGCACCGCTGCAGCGCCAGGCGGTGAAGCTGGACGCGGTGATCCGCGAGGTGGTGCGCCTGACCTCGACCGATGCCGCCAAGGGCGCAGTGCAGGTGCAAACGCACTTGCACGCGGGGGTCAGCGTGGTGGCCGACCCGGTGCAGTTGCAACAGCTGATGTTCAACCTGATCACCAATGGCCTGGAGGCGCTGGCGGGGTACCGTGCCGATGGCGTGCTGCGCATTGCCTCGGCGGTAGTTGCGGGGCAGGTAGAGATCTGTGTGGACGACAACGGGCCGGGCATTGCGGTTGAAGAACGCGAGCGCGTGTTCGATGCGTTCTACACCACCAAGGGCAGCGGCATGGGCATGGGGCTGGCGATCTGCAATTCGGTGGTACAGGCCCACGGCGGCCAGTTGCAGGCGCTGGTGTCGGAGCTGGGCGGCTGCCGGATTCGCTTCACCCTGCCGGTCAGTGACCGCTAGCCTGTGCCGGCCTGTTCACGGTGCACCCCGCACCTGCGCATACCACGCTGCAGAAACGGGTGTACCCGCTGCAAGGCCGGTTCAGGGCTGAATCAGCGCGACGTCAGCGCCGCATAGCTGTTCATCAGGTTGCGATAGTTGGGTATGCGCTGCGACAGCAGGTTGCCCAGCCCTTCGATGTCGTTGCGCCAGTCGCGGTGCAGCTCACAGGCCACCGAGAACCAGTTCATCATCTGCGCGCCCGCCTGGGTCATGCGCACCCACGCTGCCTGCTGCACGGTTGGGTTGAAGGTGCCCGAGGCATCGGTGACCACGAACACCTCGAAACCTTCCGCCAGCGCCGACAGAGTCGGGAAGGCCACGCACACGTCGGTGACCACGCCGGCAATGATCAGTTGCTTGCGCCCGGTCGCCTTGATCGCCTTGACGAAATCCTCGTTGTCCCAGGCATTGATCTGGCCTGGGCGGGCAATGTAGGGCGCGTCCGGAAACATGGCCTTGAGCTCCGGCACCAGCGGGCCGTTCGGGCCTTGCTCGAAACTGGTGGTGAGGATGGTCGGCAGGCCGAAGAACTTGGCCAGGTCACCCAGGGCCAGCACGTTGTTCTTGAACTCGTTGGGGGCGAAGTCCTGCACCAGCGAGATCAGGCCGGTCTGGTGGTCCACCAGCAGTACCACGGCGTCGTCTTTGTTCAGGCGCTTGTAATCGGGTTGGCTCATGGGGGTGACTCCTCGGTTGGAAAAGCGGCGCGGTACTACCCGCAGGGGGCTATACCAGTGAATAGCTCCGGCTTAAGAATAGGCCTGGGCCTGGCGCCACGCATTCGGCGGCTGGCCGACCAGGCGGCTGAAGGCACGGGTGAAGTGGGCTTGGTCACAGAACCCGCATTCCAGGCTCACGTGGGTAATGGGCGCCTCGGTGGCAAGCAGGCGCTTGGCCTTTTCCATGCGTGCCAGCAGGCGCCAGGCCTGGGGCGAAAGCCCGGTATTGACCTTGAAAGCTCGGGAGAAATGGCTGCGTGTGAGGTTGCACAGGCCGGCGATCTCGATGATCGACAGCGAGCTGCGCAGCATCAGTTCCTTGGCCAGGCGCAACCGCGCAGGCGTCAGGGCCCCAGGGGGTTGCAGCGGCATTTGAGGCGTCCCGTCGTGCATGGCGACTCTCCTGTTCAGTAGGGAAAGTCTCACCCCCGGCACATGACAAAGTCCTGAGCCAAAGCTGAATTGTTCTTAATTGTGCGGTGCTGGCCCTGGCGGGTTTGCCGCTACCATAAGATGCGTTTCATATTCAGTTACAGGCCGTCAGCCGCACCCAGGATTCAAGGTAGAAAAGCAATGCAGGAAAAAACCGCCCACCGCACCGTAGCCATGGTGCTGTTCAACGATGTGCTGTTGCTGGACGTGACGGGGCCTATGGATGCATTCGCCATCGCCAACCGTTTCCTGCCGGCCGAGCGGCGCTACCGGTTGCTCACCCTGGCCGAGGGGCAGGCGGCGGTGCGTGGCTCGTGCGGGCTGAAGGTGGTGGCCGACCTACGCCTGGAAGACCTGCCTGCCGCCGTGGATCTGCTGCTGGTGCCCGGTGGCCCTGGCGCCTACAACATCGCGCTGCCAGTGCTCGAGCGCTGGCTACTCCAGGCCGTGCGCAGTGCCAAGCGGTTCGGGGCGATTTGTACCGGGGTATTTTTGCTGGGCCGGGCCGGGCTGCTGGACGGCTACCGTTGCACCACCCACTGGAACTACGTGGAGCGCCTGGCGCAGGCGTTTCCCGCGGCCAAGGTGGAAACCGAGCAGATCTATGTCATCGATCGCTGCCTGATCACGTCTGGCGGCATCACGGCGGGCATTGACCTGGCACTGGCAGTTATCGCCGAAGACCACGGCAAGGCACTGGCCCTGGAAGTGGCCAAGGTGCTGCTGGTGGCGCGCCACCGGCAAGGAGGGCAAACGCCGTATGGGCCGCTGCTGGCGGCAGTGCCACGCGACGACTCGCCAGTGGCGAGGGTGCAGGCATACATCGTCGATCATATCGAGCAGGCCTTCACCGTGCAGAAAATGGCCGACCTGGTGGCCATGAGCGGGCGCAACTTTGCCCGCACGTTTCAGCGCGAGGTGGGGATTACGCCACTGCAATACCTGCAGAATGCGCGCATCGACCGCGCCCGCCAGTTGCTCGAATGCGGCGACCTGCCATTGAAGGTGGTGGCGGCGCAGTGCGGGTTTGGCAGTGACCGGCACATGCGCAAGGTGTTCTGCGAACGGATTGGCATGACGCCGGCGCAGTATCGGGCACAGTTTGGTGGGGCCTGAGTCAGTGTGTTTCCTGTGCGGGCCGCTTCGCAGGGAAACCCGCGCCCACAGGGGCTGCACCGGTTGTCTCATTTTTCAGGACAATCTTTCTCCCCGATGGCAGATTGTCTAACGCCACCCCGGCCCTCAGAATTGTCCGCCAACCTGTTCGAACGCTGCCCCGGCAGCTCATGGAGTACGAGCCCATGCCACATGAAGGCAGCCTTCTACAAACCGCGGTGATCTTTCTGCTCGCTGCCGTCCTTGCCGTGCCCTTGGCCAAGCGCCTGCAACTGGGTGCCGTGCTTGGCTACCTGCTGGCCGGTGTGGTCATTGGCCCGCAGGCATTGGGTTTGATCCGCGATACCGAAAGCGTGGCGCACATTTCCGAGCTGGGCGTGGTGCTGCTGTTGTTCATCATCGGCCTGGAATTGTCCCCCAAACGCCTGTGGCTGATGCGCAAGGCAGTGTTCGGCGTCGGTACCGCCCAAGTGGTGCTGACCGGCGTGCTGATCGGCGCCATTGCCCTGTTCGGTTTCGGTCAGGCTCTACCTGCTGCCATCGTGCTCGGCCTTGGCCTGGCGCTGTCATCCACCGCCCTCGGCCTGCAAAGCCTGGCCGAAAGCAAGCAACTCAATGCCCCGCACGGCCGCTTGGCCTTCGCCATCCTGCTGTTCCAGGACATCGCCGCCATACCGCTGATCGCCCTGGTGCCGCTGCTGGCCGCCAGCGGGCCGGACACCAGCCACGGCGACAGCCTGCAACACGGCTTGCAGATCTTCGCCAGCATCGCCGTGGTGATCGTCGGCGGCCGCTACCTGCTGCGCCCGGTGTTCCGCACGGTGGCCCGCACCGGCCTGCCAGAGGTGTCTACCGCCACTGCGCTGCTGGTGGTGATCGGTACCGCCTGGTTGATGGAGGAAGCCGGCATTTCCATGGCGCTGGGTGCCTTCCTCGCCGGCTTGCTGCTGGCGGACTCGGAGTACCGCCACGAGCTGGAATCTCAGATCGAGCCTTTCAAGGGCCTGCTGCTGGGTTTGTTCTTCATCAGTGTCGGCATGGGTGCCAACCTGCGTCTGCTGCTGGAAATGCCGCTGGTGGTGCTGGGCCTGACCCTGCTGCTGGTGGCAGTTAAGCTGGTGCTGCTGGTTGGCGTTGGCCGCCTGGCCGGTGGCCTGAGCGGCGCCAGCGCGCTACGCCTGGGCATGGTGCTGGCGGCCGGCGGCGAGTTCGCTTTCGTGGTGTTCAAGCTGGGCAAGGACCAGGGCCTGTTCGACACCCAGACCTACGACCTGCTGCTGATGACCATCACCCTGTCGATGGCCATTACCCCGCTGCTGATGATTGCCTGCGCCCGCGCCCTCAAGCGGCCGCAACCTGCGCGTGAAGTGCCTGAGCAATACAAGCAGATACAGGCGGATACGCCTCGGGCGGTAATCGTCGGCATGGGGCGTATGGGGCAGATCGTTGCACGCATCCTGCGCGCGCAGAAGATCCCGTTCATTGCCCTGGAAACCTCGGTCGATGCCATCGAGATGACCCGTATGTTCGAGCAGGTGCCGGTGTTCTACGGCGACCCGCTGCGCCCGGAAGTGCTGCATGCCGCCAAGGTGGGTGAAGCGGAGTACTTCATCATCACCATTGATGACCCTGAAGCTGCCATTCACACAGCTGAGCGGGTGAAGCGCCTGTACCCGCACCTGAAAGTGCTGGCCCGTGCGCGCAACCGCCAGCATGTGCACAAGTTGGCGGATGTCGGTGCCGAGCCAATCCGCGAGACGTTCTATTCCAGCCTGGAAATGACCCGCCGCGCGCTGGTGGGGCTGGGTTTGAGCGATGAGCAGGCGGCGGACCGGATTGCACGGTTCACCCAGCATGACGAAGAAGTGCTAGTGGCCCAGGGGCAGGTCCGCGATGACCGGGCCAAGGTGATGCAAACGGCCAAGGAGGCGCGGGTTGAGTTGGAGCGGTTGTTTGATTCGGATGCGGACTGACGGCCTTTGAGCGCATGGCTTGAGGGGATTGAGTCACAGCCCGTGAATTGATATTGCCTGTGCCGGCTTCTTCGAGGGCTCGCCCGCTCCCACAGGCCCTGCAGTAGGTTTGAAGCTTGCGCGATCCCTGTGGGAGCGGGCGAGCCCGCGAAAGGGCCGATACAGTAAACAAAAAAACCGGCCCCTTATGGCAGGAGCCGGCCTGTATGCCTACTGCTAGTGATCATTCGGCCGGCCGGCTGCCTTCTCACCGTGTTCCCATCCCGCGTACAACTGCCGCCTTCAGCGTGGAAACGGGTGGTTGCAGTTCAGCCCGATACAGCCCAACGCGCCTTCAGCCGCTGCGACGCCGGCCACCCACACCTGTTCACCGTAACCCCGGGTATCAGCGCCCATGACGCCCTGGTCCATGTCGCCCAGTACCTGCGGGGCGCTTACGACTGTGGCTACAAAGCCCTGGAACACCTGGGCGAAACCGGCAAGAGCCTGTTCTGGGGCAACCTGGATGCAGTCCGTGAATTGATATTGCCGGTGCCGGCCTCTTCGCGGGCATGCCCGCACAGGTTCTGCACTGGGTTTGAAGCTTGCGCGACACCTGTGGGAGCGGGCATGCCCGCGAAAGGGCCGGTACCTGCGGGCGCTCACGGCTGTGGCTACAAAGCCCTGGAACACCTGGGCGAAACCGGCAAGAGCCTGTTCTGGGGCAACCTGGATGCAGTCCGTGAATTGATATCGCCGGTGCCGGCCTCTTCGCGGGCATGCCCGCTCCCACAGGTTCTGCAGTGGGTTTGAAGCTTGCGCGACACCTGTGGGAGCGGGCGAGCCCGCGAAAGGGCCGGTACAGTAAACAAAAAAAGCCGGCCCCTTATGCAGGAGCCGGCTTGTATGCGTACTGCTAGTGATCGGTTACTTACCCGCAGTCAACGCGTTATAGCTGGTCATCAGATTCCGATAATCCGGAATGTGGTTGGAGCACAGCGCCGCCAGCCCTTCCACATCATTGCGCCAGTCACGGTGCAACTCACAGGCCACGCCAAACCAGGTCATCATCTGCGCACCGGCCTGGCTCATGCGGTCATGCGCCGCATCGCGGGTCATTTCGTTGAAGGTGCCGGAAGCATCAGTCACCACAAACACTTCAAACGCCTCTTCCAGCGCCGACAGCGCCGGGAACGCCACGCACACCTCAGTCACAACACCCGCAATGATCAGCTGCTTCTTGCCAGTCGCCTTCACCGCATTGACGAAGTCTTCGTTGTCCCAGGCGTTGATCTGGCCGGGGCGAGCGATGTACGGCGCGTCCGGGAACAGTTCCTTCAGCTCCGGTACCAGCGGGCCGTTGGGGCCTTGCTCGAAGCTGGTGGTGAGGATGGTAGGCAGGTTGAAGAACTTCGCCAGGTCGGCCAGCGCCAGCACGTTGTTCTTGAACTTGTCCGGTTCGATGTCACGCACCAGCGACAGCAGGCCAGCCTGGTGGTCTACCAGCAGTACAGCGGCGTCGTCTTTGTTCAGGCGGTTGTAGGTGAATTTGCTCATGGTCGGTGCTCCAAAGGTTTATGAATTTTTCAGCTGTTCGGGGTGTTTCGAGTTGATGGGCACAGATTAAAATCATCACCTTTGTGGCGGTAGTCAGCAGAATCTGGCTTTAGCGTTCCGTTTCGTGAACGATGGCTGTGTAGGGGCTGCCTGCAAGCCAAAACCCGGAGACCGATCATTGGAAGACCTCAACTCCCTCTACTACTTCACCCAAGTAGTCGAGCACGGTGGTTTCGCCCCGGCAGGCCGGGCGCTGGACATGCCCAAGTCGAAGCTCAGCCGGCGCATCGCCGACCTGGAGGAGCGCCTGGGCGTGCGCCTGCTGCACCGCACCAGCCGCCATTGCTCGCTCACCGAGATCGGCCAGGCCTACTACAACCGCTGCCTGGCCATGCGCGTGGAGGCCGAGGGTGCGGCGGAGATCATCGAGCGCAACCGCAGCGAACCGCGCGGGCTGGTGCGCATCAGTTGCCCGACCACCCTGCTCAATTCCTGGGTCGGGCCGATGCTGACCCGCTACATGCTCAAGTACCCGCAGGTGGAGCTGTTCATCGAAAGTACCAACCGCCGCGTCGACCTGCTGCACGAGGGCTTCGACATCGCTTTGCGGGTGCGTTTTCCACCGTTGGAAAACACCGACATGGTGATGAAGGTGCTGAGCAACAGCACCCAGTGCCTGGTCGGCCAGCCTCAATACCTGGAGCAGTTGCCCAAAGGTTTCGACCCGCAGTTGCTCAGCACGCTGCCCAGCCTGCACTGGGGCAGCGCCCAGCGCGAGTACCAGTGGGAGCTGTTTCGGGGTGAAGACAGCAGCCGCAGCATCGTCATACCGCACAAACCACGCATGGTGACCGACGACCTGTTTGCCTTGCGCCATTTCGTGGTGGCCGGGGTCGGCATTGCGCACTTGCCAAGGGTGGCGGTGCGCGAGGACCTGGCGGCGGGGCGGCTGGTGGAGCTGATCCCGGACTGGCACCCGCGCTGTGGCATCGTGCATGCAATCTTCCCATCGCGGCGCGGGTTACTGCCTTCAGTGCGGGCGTTGATCGATCATCTGGCTGAGGAGTTTGCGATCAGCGACATGGCTTGAGTCCTGAGCTGGCTTCTTCGCGGGCATGCCCGCTCCTACAGGTACCGCACAGGGCTCAGACCCTGTGGGAGCGGGCGCGCCCGCGAAGAGGCCGGTACAGGCAAACCAAATCCCCCAGCACACCCTTACAAGACCCCTGGCCTATCCTTCACCCACACTCCCGGATCATCCGCCGGAGCCCCCCATGATCCGCGCCACCCACGGACCAGGCCGCGCCCTGCTCGCCACCCTCGCCCTGTGCCCGGCACTCAGCCAGGCCGCTGAACCCGGCTGGGCGCTGCTCAGCCGCAATTACTTCCTGCACAGCGACTTTCGCTCACCTTCCGGCAGTGGCCAGAACTACCGCCAGGAATGGGCCCAGGGCTTCATTGGCGAGGTCCGCTCGGGCTTCACCGAAGGCACGCTTGGCGTCGGTATCGACGCCCATGGCTTTCTCGGATTCAAGCTCGACGGCGGTCGCGGCCACGCCGGCACCGGCCTACTGCCACGCGACAGCGATGGCCGCGCCGAATCCGACTACTCCAGCGCCGGGGCCGCGCTCAAGCTGCGCCTGGGCAACACCCAGCTGCGCTACGGGGAAATGATGGTTGAAACCCCGGTGTTCGACACCGGCGACAAACGCCTGCACCCCGAATACGCCACCGGCTGGTTGGTCGAGAACAATGACCTGCCCGACTGGCGCCTGCAGGCCGGGCGCTTCACCGCCTTCAACAACCAGGACAACAGTTCGACCCACGACGATTTCAGCGGCTACGGCGCCACCACCCACAACCGCGCCATCAGCCTGGCAGGCGCCAGCTTCGCGCCCTCTGGCCCGTTCGGCGGCGCGTTATATGCCGGGCAGTTGCAAGACACCTGGCGCCAGGCCTACCTCGACCTGAACCTGACCGAAGGCAACTGGCGCCTGGACGGCAACCTTTACCACACCCGTGACACCGGTAGCGCCAGCGCCGGTGCGATCGACACGCTCGCCTACAGCCTGCTGACCAAGTACCGTTTCGGTGCCCAGGCGCTGAGCCTGGCCTATCAGAAGGTCGAGGGCGACACTCCGTTCGACTTCGTCGGTGGCGACTCCATCTACCTGGCCAATTCGATCAAGTACGCCGACTTCAACGGCCCTGGCGAGCGCTCGTGGCAACTGCGCTACGACCTCGACTTCGCCACCCTGGGCGTGCCCGGCCTGAGCCTGATGGGCCGTTACGTCAGTGGCCGCGACATCGATGGCAGCCATACCCCGGCAAATGGGGCTTATGTGAACCAGTACGGCAACGGCGGCAAGCACTGGGAGCGCGACATAGACCTGAAATACGTGGTGCAGTCCGGTGCCGCCAAGGACCTGAGCCTGTCGTTCTCCCACGTCAGCCACCGTGCCAACCAGGCACAGGGGGGCGATGACATCGACCGCCTCTACCTGATCATCGAATACCCACTCAAAGGCAGTTTCTAAAGTCGGGCTTTCAGCGCGACCCTTCGCGGGCACGCCCGCTCCCACAGGGGATCGCGCATTTCTTGAGTTCAGCGCCAAACGTGTGGGAGCGGGCGTGCCCGCGAAGGGCTGCAAAGCAGCCCCTTCTTTTCGACACATCAGCTTAGAAAGCAAAGCACGAACAGCCCAGCGCCCCCCAGAACCCCTGGAAGTCATTGACCGGCACACTCGATTTGCGCGCCTTGTCATGGCTGTGCGCATGCACCCCGCACGGCCCCGAACACTGGTGCACGGCTGCCGCCAGCGACGGCGTACCCACGCGCCAGTGCCCCGGCACCTTGGCTACTGGAGACCACTCCGGCAGCACCGGCACCTGCGGTGGGCCGAGGCGGTCGAATTCGCCGGCACCGTACACGACCTTGCCATCGACAATGGTCAGCACCGACTCGATGCCCTTGATCGCCTCTTCCTCGACGCTGAAGAAGTCCAGCGACAAGGCCGCCAGGTCGGCCAGCTGGCCTACCTTGATCTGGCCCTTCTTGCCCTGCTCGCTGGAGAACCAGGCACTGCCCTGGGTGAACAGCTGCAGCGCGGTCTCGCGGTCCAGGCCTTCCTTGTACAGCTCCATGCCGCCAACGGTCTTGCCGCTGACCAGCCAGTACAGCGAGGTCCAGGGGTTGTAGCTGGACACGCGGGTAGCGTCGGTGCCCGCGCCGACCGGCACGCCCATCTCGAGCATGCGTTTGATCGGCGGGGTCTGCTCGGCAGCCTTGGCGCCATAGCGGTCGACGAAGTACTCACCCTGGAAGGCCATGCGGTCCTGGATGGCGATGCCGCCGCCCAACGCACGCACGCGCTCGATGTTCTGCGGGGTGATGGTTTCGGCGTGGTCGAAGAACCACGGCAGGCCATTGAACGGGATATCGCGGTTGACCTTCTCGAACACGTCAAGCATGCGCGTGATCGATTCGTTGTAGGTGGCATGCAGGCGGAACGGCCAGCGCTGTTCGACCAGATGGCGCACCACCGGCTCCAGCTCTTCTTCCATGGTCTGCGGCAGGTCCGGGCGCGGCTCGAGGAAGTCCTCGAAGTCGGCGGCGGAGAACACCAGCATTTCGCCAGCGCCGTTGTGGCGCAGGAAGTCGGTACCGCTGTGCAGCTTGACGCTGGATGTCCACTTCTTGAAGTCGTCCAGTTCTTCCTTGGGCTTCTGGGTGAACAGGTTGTAGGCAATGCGCACTGTCAGCTGGTTGTTGTCGGCCAGCTCCTGGATCACCGAGTAGTCGTCGGGGAAGTTCTGGTAGCCGCCGCCAGCGTCGATGGCACTGGTCAGGCCCAGGCGGTTCAGCTCACGCATGAACTGGCGGGTCGAGTTGACCTGATACTCCAGCGGCAGCTTCGGCCCTTTGGCCAGGGTGGCGTAGAGGATCATCGCGTTCGGGCGGGCAATCAGCATGCCCGTCGGGTTGCCGAACTTGTCACGCTGGATTTCGCCACCCGGCGGGTTCGGGGTGCTCTTGTCGTAGCCGACAGCCTTGAGTGCGGCACGGTTGAGCAAGGCGCGGTCGTAGAGGTGCAACAGGAACACCGGCGTATCGGGTGCAGCCTGGTTGATTTCTTCCAGGGTCGGCATGCGTTTTTCAGCGAACTGGAACTCGTTCCAGCCACCCACCACACGCACCCACTGCGGGGTAGGCGTGCGCGCAGCCTGGTCCTTGAGCATGCGCAGGGCATCGGCCACCGACGGCACGCCTTCCCAGCGCAGCTCCAGGTTGTAGTTCAGGCCGCCGCGGATCAGGTGCAGGTGCGAGTCGTTCAGGCCGGGGATGACCGTACGCTGCTTGAGGTCGACGATTTGCGTGCTGGCGCCCTTGTGGGCCATGGCCTCGGCGTCGTTGCCCACGGCGATGAAACGGCCGTCCTTGATGGCGACGGCGGTGGCAGTGGGCTTTTCGCGGTCAACGGTGTGCAGCTTGCCGTTGAACAGAATCAGGTCGGCGGTCATGGAACCTCCTTGGGTGGATGCGTGAGCGGAACCGGCGGCGCCGGTGAAGGGCAATGCAGACCAGAGCGCGCCGGCAGCACCCAGTACGGTGCTGCTGGCGAGGAACTGGCGACGAGTCTTGTCGTGGCGGTCCTGGGGCATGGTGTTCTCCGTCTCTGGGCGCGGCGGCGGCAGGCGCGACTGCAGAGCATGCCGCCTGGTACAGGGGCAAGGCTTGGATGGATGTGCGGTGGCGCTGTAGAAGGTTAGCCCTGATCAAGTTTGGTGTTGCCAGGGCTGGCCCCATCGCCGGCAAGCCAGCGCCCACAAGGGCTTCACAGCTTCTGAGCCCTGTGCAGCCCCTGTGGGCTTGCCGGCGATGGGGCCGCAAAGCGGCCCCGGCTTGTTCAGCGACTCAAGAACGCCAGCAGGTCCTCATTCAGCTGCTGCGCATGAGTCACGGCAAACCCATGCGGCGCGCCGGCGTAAACCTTCAGCTCAGCCCCACTAATCTGCGCCGCCGCCTGCTTGCCGGTAGTCTCGAACGGCACGATCTGGTCGTCATCGCCATGAATCACCAACGTCGGTACATCGACCTTGGCCATGTCCGACCGGAAGTCGGTTTCGGAGAACGCCGTCACACAATCCAGGGTGGCCTTGAGCGACGCCATCAGCGCTATGTTCAAGGTCTGCGTCTGCACGCCTTGGGATACCTGCTGCCCATGGTTGATGCCATAGAACGGTGCGGCGAAGTCGGCGATGAACTGCGCCCGGTCGGCACGCAGGCCAGCCACGATACCTTCGAACACCGACAGGTCGACACCCTCGGGGTTGTCGTCACGTTTGCCGAACACCGGCGTAACGGAGCCCAGCAGCACCAGCCCGGCGACCCGCTCGGTGCCGTAGCGACCGATGTAGCGGCTTACGTCACCGCCGCCCATGGAGAAGCCCACCAGGGTCACCTCACGCAGGTCGAGGTGTTCGATCAGCTGGGCGATGTCATCAGCGAAGGTGTCGTAGTCGTAGCCGTTCCATGGCTGGCTCGAGCGCCCGAAACCGCGGCGGTCGAAGGCAATGGCGCGGTAACCGCGGCTGGCCAGGAACTCCATCTGCGTGTCCCACATGTCGGCATTCAGCGGCCAGCCGTGGCTGAACAGCACGGGCTTGCCGGTGCCCCAGTCCTTGAAGTAGATCGAAGTACCATCGCGGGTAACGAACGTGCTCATAGCGGTATCTCCTGGATTATCGAGGTCAGGGGCTGGCTCAGCCGCGCAGCCAGTTGGCGCAGCGACGGGTCACCCAAGGCATGATGTAGAACACCACGGGCAGAATGACGAACAGGTTGACGATCAGGTTGCCGGTGATCGCGCCCCCCAGTTGCGGGAAGCGGGCAAACAGCGGCGCCAGCAGTTGCGGCACGACCATGGTCATCGGGCAGATCACCAGGTAGGTTAGCAGCGCCTGCTTCCAGCGCGGCGGTTGCGCGGCCGAGGTACCCGGCGTGCTATCGAGCACCTGGTGCTGCAGGCATACGGTCACCACTTCGCGGTTGTCTTGGAGTGCGGTGTTCATCGGCGTTCCTTGGGTGAGCTTGCCCACAGCCACTGTGCAACGGCCAACGGGCGCTGGATTGGATAAGTGTGCTGCCCTGCGCGGGCACCGGCTGAGGGTGCCCGCGGCTGCGGCTTACTTGTTGGCGTTGAAGGCGTTGTAGCTGGTCATGAGGTTGCGGTAGTCCGGGATGTGGTTGGAGCACAGCGCGGCCAGGCCTTCAATGTCGTTGCGCCAGTCGCGGTGCAGCTCGCAGGCAACCCCGAACCAGGTCATCAACTGGGCGCCAGCGCGGCTCATGCGGTCATGGGCGGCGTCGCGGGTCATGGCGTTGAAGGTGCCGGACGCATCGGTAACCACGAACACGTCGAACTCTTCTTCCAGGGCGGCCAGCGCCGGGAAGGCTACGCACACTTCGGTGACCACGCCGGCGATGATCAGCTGCTTCTTGCCGGTGGCCTTCACGGCCTTCACGAAGTCTTCGTTATCCCAGGCGTTGATCTGGCCTGGGCGGGCGATGTACGGCGCGTCCGGGAACAGGGCTTTCAGTTCCGGGACCAGCGGGCCGTTGGGGCCTTGTTCGAAGCTGGTGGTGAGGATGGTCGGCAGGTTGAAGAACTTGGCCAGGTCCGCCAGGGCCAGTACGTTGTTCTTGAAGGCATCCGGCTCGATGTCGCGCACCAGCGACAGCAGGCCAGCCTGGTGGTCGACCAGCAGTACGGCGGCATCGTCTTTGTTCAGGCGGTTGTATTTGAAGTTGGTCATGGTCGTTGCTCCATAGGGTTTGAAGTTCAGCAAGTTGGGTGTTTCGCGTTGATGGGAGAAGATTAAAACCGTCACCTTTGGAGCGGTAGATAGCGGTTTTTGGCTTTAGCGTTCTGTTTCGGGAACGATAGATTGGCGCTGGATTTGCTGGCCTCTTCGCGGGCTTGCCCGCTCCCACAGCGACCGCATCTCGCTCAGGTTACGCACGATGCCTGTGGGGCGGGTTTACCCGCACGCAGGCGCCCATTGCCTGCCCGGCCAACCTGCTCTATTACTACCCACAGCCCTCCCCTCACTCCCGAGACCACCATGCTGGCGTTCATCCAGTCGTCCCCGTTGCTGCTCGGTACTGCCCTGATCCTGCTCGACCTCGTAATCTGGCAGTTGATCCCCCTCCAGCACCGGGCCTGGCGCATCGGTATGCGGCTGGTGCTTTTCCTGTTGTTCAGCGCGGTGCTGGTGGCCGCCGGCATGAGCCCGCTGCAGCCACCGCCCTGGCCGGACGATGTGCCGCGCAACCTGATGGCCACGGTATTGGCCATCGGCTGGTGGCTGTTTGGCGCGCGCACGGTCACCGTGGTGTTCGGCCTGTTGCTGGTAGCGCGGGGTAGCCACGGCGGGCGCTTGCTGCAGGACGTGCTGGGGGCGCTGATCTTCCTTGCCGCGGTAGTCGCGGCCGCAGGCTATGTGCTGCAGCTGCCAGTCAAGGGCCTGCTGGCCACCTCGGGCGTGATGGCCATCGTCATAGGCCTGGCGTTGCAGAGCACGCTGGCTGACGTGTTCAGCGGCATCGTGCTGAACACCACGCGGCCCTACCAGATTGGCGATTCGATCGCGATCGACGGCACCGAAGGCAAGGTGCTGGATATCGACTGGCGGGCCACGCGCCTGCTCACGGGCACAGGTAGCCTGGCGGTGATCCCCAATTCGGTGGCGGCCAAGGCGCGCCTGCTCAACCACAGCAGGCCGGCGGATGTGCATGGGGTGTCGATCAACGTGGTAGTGCCGGCCAAAGTGCGGCCCAGGCGGGTGTTCGACGCACTGGAAAAAGCCCTGCAGGGCACCAGCGCGATCCTCGCTTCACCTGCGCCCAAGGTGTCGGTCAAGGCCTCGACACTGGAGTCGGTGGAGTACGAGGCCAGCGGGTTCATTGCCGACATGGGCGGCAAGACCACTGCGCGCAACCAGTTGTTCGACCTGGCGCACCGCCACCTGGAGGCGAGCGGGGTAATGTGGAACGTCGACCTGGCCATGCCGCCACGCAGCCGCCAGCGCGAAGTGCTGGACGAGGTGCGGGTGTTCCGTTCGCTAAGCGCTGAAGAGCGTGACGCACTGAGCCAGCGCATGACGGCGGTGGAGTACCTGGCGGATCAGGTGATCCTGGAGGTAGGCGCGCATTCCGAGCATTTGCTGGTGATTGGCAGCGGCGTGGTGTCGGCCTCTGTGCGCGATGGCGACAAGCTGCTGGAGGCCGGGCGCATGGGGCCGGGCGAGGTGCTGGGGGTCGAGGGGATCATCGACGAAGACGAGTCACTGGCCGAGTTCCGTACACTGACCAGCTGCGTGCTGTACCGCATCGACAAAGAGCAGGTGAAAAGTTGCCTGGCGCAACGTGGCGATGTGCAGACGGCGCTGAGCAAGTTGCAGCGGTTCCGGCGCCAGAGCCGGGAGTCGTTGTTGCTGCAGAAGCCGGCCCTGATCAAGAAGGGCGGCTTCCTTAGCTGGTTGCACAAGTAAGCCTGTACTGGCCTCTTCGCGGGTAAACCCGCTCCTACAGGTACAACACAATATTCGAGCCTTGTGTTGTACCTGTAGGAGCGGGTTTACCCGCGAAGAGGCCGGTACTTACAACACAACCCGCAGGCATTGCCCCGCGTGGTACAGCGAGAACCCGGACTCATAGAACGCGGTGCGCAGCGATGGCGCGCTCACGCCACTCATTGGCGAGAACGGAATCGGCAGGCTGCCCGCCTCACCCTTGAGCAGGAACTCGGCAAACGCCCGGCCAATCACGGTGCCGGTGGTATTGCCCCGCCCGTTATAGCCGGTTACCGCCACCAGCCCCGGCGCAGGCTCGAACAGGCGCATCAGGTGGTCGGGGGTAAAGTCGATGCAACCGGTCCAGTGCATTTCCCACTCGACCTTGCCCAGGCCCGGGTAGTAATGGCTTTGAATGCGGTCGGCCCAGCTGCGCACGAACCACGCGGGCTTGTTGTCGACCCGGCCCAGGCTGCCGAGCAACAGGCGGCCCTGGTCGTCACGGCGGATACTGCTGAGCACGGTGCGGGTGTCCCACGAGCCCTGGCCGTGCGGCAGTACCTTGTCGGCCTCAGCGCCTTGCAGTGGCTTGGAGGCGACCTGGTAGTAATAACCGCGGAAGAACTGCTTCTGCAGGTTGCTCCAGTCGCCTTCGGTGTAGGCGCCGGTGGAAATCACCACCTTGTCGGCCCGTACCGAGCCACGGGCCGTCTTGACCCGCCAGGCGCCGCCCTCGCGCGCCAGACCTTCGACAGCCGACTGCTGGAACAGCTGGCCACCCAGGCGCACCACGGCCGCAGCCAGGCCCTGGGTGTAGCCCATGGGGTTGATGGTGCCGGCGCGGCGGTCGAGCAACGCGGCGGAAATCTTGTCGGTGCCACAGTATTCCTGGCACTGCGCGCCGGTCAGCAGCTCCACGTCGGCACCGCGACGGCGCCACTGCCCGTGGCGGGCTTCGAGGTCGGCAATGCCGGTGGCGTTGTGCGCCATGTGCAGCGTGCCTTTGTGCTGGGCCTGGCAGACGATGCCCAGGCGCTCGATCATTGCGAACACTTCAGCCGGGGCTTCACCCAGCACCTGGTTCAGGCGGCTGCCCTGCTTCTGGCCAAGGGTCGCCTCGACGTCGTCGGGGCGGATCCAGGTACCGGCATTGACCAACCCGACGTTGCGCCCGGAGCCCCCGTGGCCGACCTTCCAGGCCTCCAGCAGGATCACCGACTTGCCCTGCTCGAGCAGGTGAATGGCCGCCGACAGGCCGGTAATGCCGCCACCGATCACGCACACATCGGCCTTGTGCTCACCAGCCAGGGCCTGGGCGGCCACGCTCGGTGTGCTGACGAATTCCCACAAGCATTGTTGACGCAGTTCGGACATGGCCCGGCTCCAGCAATTTGTTCTTGTTGGGGCTGCCTTGCAGCCCATTCGCGGGTAAACCCGCTCCTACAGGGGCTGCACAGGTTCGAAAAGCAGTGCAGTGCCCATAGGAGCGGGTTCACCCGCGAACCGGGGGCAAAGCCCCCGGCCATGCAGCATCAACCGATCAGTCGAACACGATACCCTGTGCCAGCGGCAGCTCGCGCGAGTAGTTCACCGTGTTGGTCTGGCGGCGCATGTAGCCCTTCCAGGCATCCGAACCGGATTCCCGGCCACCACCGGTCTCTTTCTCGCCACCGAACGCACCGCCGATCTCGGCACCGCTGGTGCCGATGTTGACGTTGGCAATGCCGCAATCACTACCCGCAGCACTCTGGAAACGTTCGGCCTCACGCAGGTCGGTGGTGAAGATGCACGACGACAGGCCTTGTGGCACTTCGTTGTTCAGGCGCAGGGCCTCTTCAAAGTCGTCGTAGGCCAGTACGTAGAGGATCGGGGCGAAGGTTTCGTGGCGGACCACGTCGCTTTGCGCCGGCATTTCAGCGATGGCTGGCGACACGTAGTAGGCATTCGGGTACTGCTCGGCCAGCTGACGCTCACCACCGAATACCTGGCCGCCTTCGTCGCGGGCCTTGGCCAGGGCGCCCTGCATGGCGTCGAACGACAGCTTGTCGATCAACGGGCCAACCAGGTTGTCCTTGCGCGGGTCGCCAATGCGGACTTTGCCGTAGGCGGCTTTGACCCGGGCAACCACTTCGTCCTTGATCGAGCGGTGCACGATCAGGCGGCGCAGGGTGGTGCAGCGCTGGCCGGCGGTACCGACCGCCGAGAACAGGATGCCGCGCACGGCCAGGTCGAGGTCGGCGCTGGGGGCCAGGATCATGGCGTTGTTGCCACCCAGTTCAAGAATGCTGCGGCCGAAGCGCGCGGCCACACGTGGGCCGACTTCGCGCCCCATGCGGGTGCTACCGGTGGCGCTGACCAGCGGCACACGCGGGTCGTCGACCAAGGCTTCACCGGCTTCACGGCCACCGATGACCAGCTGCGCCAGGCCCGCCGGGGCGTCACCAAAGGCTTTCAGGGCTTTCTCGAACAGCGCCTGGCACGCCAGGGCGGTCAGCGGGGTTTTCTCGGACGGCTTCCATACCACCGAGTTACCAGCCACCAGAGCCAGTGCAGTGTTCCAGGCCCACACTGCGACCGGGAAGTTGAAGGCGCTGATCACGCCGACCACCCCCAGCGGGTGCCAGGTTTCACGCATGTGGTGCCCTGGGCGCTCGGAAGCGATGGTCAGGCCGTACAGCTGGCGCGACAGCCCAACGGCGAAGTCGCAGATGTCGATCATTTCCTGAACTTCACCCAGGCCTTCCTGGGTGATCTTGCCGGCTTCGATCGAGACCAGCGCGCCGAGGTCCGCCTTGTGCGCACGCAGCACTTCGCCAAACAGACGCACCAGCTCGCCGCGGCGTGGTGCCGGTACGCTGCGCCAGGCTTCGAAGGCGCTCTGGGCCCGGTCGATGCAGGCGGTGGTCTCGGCCTTGCCGAGCAGTTTCACCGAGGCGATCTGGCTGCCGTCGATCGGCGTGTGAACAGGGTAATCGCCCTGGGTGTAAGCCTCGGCGGCAACGCCAAGGCGCTCGAGCAATCCAGCAACCATTTGTGCTTCTCCTACATCGGGTGATGGGGTGGAAAAATGATGTGGATCAGTATTAATCCGATCACATAGGTACAACAAACGACCTTTATTCCGCATATCATTCCACCAGGTAATGATCCGTATCGTAGAGACCGCTATGTCCAAACGCCTGGTGCCCTCCATGACCGCCCTGCAGTGCTTTGAAGCTGCAGCCCGCCATTTGAGTTTTACCCGTGCCGCTGAAGAGCTGCACCTGACCCAGAGCGCGGTCAGCAAGCAGGTGGCGCAGCTGGAGGACATGCTGCGCCATCACCTGTTCCTGCGCATTCGCCGGCGCCTGCAACTGACCCCGGCCGGCAGCCTGTACCTGGCCGAGGTCAACAAGATCCTTACCCAGGTGGATATGTCCAGCCGCTACGTGCTCACCTATGGCGAGCAGACCGAGATATTGAAGGTCGCCACTCAACCGAGTTTTGGCGTGCGCTGGCTGATCCCGCACCTCAAGGGCTTTGGCAAACGGCACAGCAATATCCACCTGGATATCCGCAACGAGATGGAGCCGTTCGCCCTGCTGCAAGGTTCGGCGGATGTGGTGTTTTTCTATGGTCAGGGCACCTGGCCGGGTGCCACCTGCGTGGCGCTGTTCGGCGAAGAAGTGGTGCCGGTGTGTGCGCCGGAGCTGCTGGCCGGGCGTGAGTTGGCGGGCGCCGAACAGCTGGCCGAGTTGGTACTGTTGCAGAGTACCTCGCGCCCCGAGGCCTGGCACGAGTGGTTCCTGGAGCAGGACCTGCAAAGCGTCAACGCCTACCACGGGCCGCGCTTCGATACCTTCTATATGGCATTGAGCGCCGCGCAGACAGGCTGCGGGGTAGCACTGGTGCCACGCTACCTGGCAGCCAAGGAGCTGGCCGACGGCAGCCTGGTGGTGCCATGGGATCACGCCATGCGCAGTGCCGGGGCGCATTACCTGGCGTATGCCGAGCATGCGGCGGAGGTGCCCAAGGTACGGGCGTTGGTGGAGTGGATCGGCGAGCAGTTGCAGGTTTGAGGTTGCCGGGCCTACCTCGACCTGTAGGAGCGGCCTTGTGTCGCGATGGGCTGCAAAGCAGCCCCAATGGCCCTTGAGGTCGATCAAAAAAGGAATGACACACTCACTTTTTTTCGCTTGTGAGCAAGGTGCATTCCCAGCTTTCATGTAAGCGTCCGAACCTAACCAGGAAGCTAGCGATGCCCGCCCACGATTTCGTCAGCCCCGACAGCATTCGCGCGCAGTTTTCTGCCGCCATGTCGCTCATGTACAAACAGGAAGTGCCGCTGTACGGCACGCTGCTGGAGCTGGTGAGCGAAGTCAACCAGCAGGTCATGGCCCAGCAGCCCGACGTTGCCGAGGCCCTGCGCTGGACCGGCGAAATCGAGCGCCTGGACCACGAACGGCATGGCGCCATCCGGGTTGGCACCGCCGCAGAACTGGCCACCATCGCCCGCCTGTTCGCGGTGATGGGCATGCAGCCGGTTGGGTACTACGACCTTAGCTCTGCCGGTGTGCCGGTGCACTCCACCGCTTTCCGCGCGGTGCACGAGCAGTCCCTGCACATCAGCCCGTTCCGGGTGTTCACCTCGCTGCTGCGCTTGGAACTGATCGACAACCCGCAACTGCGCGAACTGGCCAAGAGCATCCTGGCCAAGCGCCAGATCTTCACCCCCCGCGCCCTCGAACTGATCGCCCAGTGCGAGCGCGACGGCGGCTTGAATGCCACCGATGCCGCCGCATTCGTGCAGGAGGCCCTGCACACCTTCCGCTGGCACCAGGACGCCACCGTCACCGCCGCGCAGTATCAGCAGTTGCACGATCAGCACCGCCTGATTGCCGACGTGGTGGCCTTCAAGGGCCCGCACATCAACCACCTGACCCCGCGTACGCTGGACATCGATGCCATTCAGGTCGGCATGCCGGCCAAGGGCATTCCACCCAAGGCCGTGGTGGAAGGCCCGCCCACACGCCGCCACCCGATCCTGCTGCGCCAGACCAGCTTCAAGGCCCTGCAGGAAAAGGTCGCCTTCAGCGACCAGCAGGGCAGCGAAGGCAGCCACACCGCGCGCTTTGGCGAGATTGAACAGCGGGGTGCGGCGCTGACGCCTAAAGGCCGCCAGCTGTACGACAAACTGCTCGATGCCACCCGTGCTGCCTTGGGCGGTGCGCCTGCCGAGGCCAACGCCGAACGTTACATGACACTGCTGAAGGACAGCTTTGCCGAATTCCCGGACGACCTCGCGCAGATGCGTGAGCAGGGCCTGGCGTATTTCCGTTACTTCGCTACCGAGAAAGGCCTGGCTGCGCGGGATCAGGACGGTCGCCCGACTACCCTGGAGGGCTTGATCGAGGCCGGCCATGTGCACTTCGAAGCGCTGGTCTACGAGGACTTTCTGCCGGTGAGCGCGGCGGGCATCTTCCAATCCAACCTGGGTGACGATGCGCAGGCCGAGTACGGCAGCAATGCCAACCGCGATGCCTTTGAAGCGGCATTGGGGCTGCAGGTGCAGGATGAGCTGGCGCTGTATGCGCAAAGCGAGCGGCGGTCGCTGCAGGCTTGTGCGCAGGCGTTGAACCTAGGTTCGATGTAAGCCGGTAGATCGCCGGGGGCGCTTGGCGCCCCATTCGCGGGCACGCCCGCTCCCACAGGCCCAAGGCTTGCGCTGTACCTGTGGGAGCGGGCGTGCCCGCGAATGGGCCGCAAAGCGGCCCCCTGCGATATCAGCGAAAACGATCAACTTCCTGCCGCAGCTGCGCCGCCAGCCCTTCCAGCTCCCGCGCGGTAAAGGCCAGCTCATTGGCCACCTCGCGCTGCTCGCCGTTGGCCTGGGCAATGCTCTGCAAATTGCGGCTGAGCACCGTCGCCGTGCTGCTCTGCTCCTGAGTCGCCGTACTGATCACCGTGAACTGCTCACCCGCCGCACGGCTCTGCTCGTCGATACGCGCCAGCGCTTGCGCCACCTTGTCATTGCGCTGCAGACCTTCCTGCATCAGCTGGTTACCCTGCTCCAGCGTCGTGATGGCGTGCCCGGTCTGCTGCTGGATGCTGGTGATCATCCCGGATATTTCATCCGTGGCCTGGCGGGTTCGTGCGGCCAGGCTGCGCACTTCGTCTGCCACCACCGCAAAGCCGCGGCCCTGCTCACCGGCGCGGGCAGCCTCGATGGCCGCATTCAACGCCAGCAGGTTGGTCTGTTCGGCGATGGCAGTGATCACGCTGATGATGCCGCCGATTTCCTGCGAGCGCGCCCCCAGGCTGTCCATCACCGTAGCCGTACCGCCGAGGGCATCGGCAATCTGCTTCAGCGAACGCGACGCTTCATCCATGGCGCTGCGGCCGATGCGGGTCTGCTGGGCATTGTCACGCGCCATGCGCTCGGTGCCCGCCATGTTGTCGGCGATGTTCATCGAGGTGGCGCTGAACTCCTCTACCGCACCGGCCATGCTGGTGATTTCACCGGACTGCTGCTCCATGCCCTCGCAGGCCCCGGCCGACAGGCCAGACAACGATTTGGCGCGCGAGCTGACTTGCTCGGACGCACTGCGAATGTGCTCGACCATGCCTGACAAGGCCTCGCCCATCTTGTTGAAGCTGCTGGCCAGTTGGCCGATTTCGTCGTGGCTGGTCACGCTCAGCCGCGCGCTCAGGTCACCTGCGCCCAGCGCTTCGGCCTGGCGCACCAGCGCGTCCAGCGGCCGCAGCTTGCGCCGCAACAGCCACAGGGTAGCCGCCACCGCCAGGACCATGGCCAGCAGGCTGCCGATGGCCAGGCGCAGGCCTACGCTCCAGGTCACCTCACGGATTTCCGCCATCGGCATGCTCGCCACCACCGTCCACGGGCCTTCGGCAAATGCGGCCGTTGCGCTGTACAGCGGTTGCTCGGCATTGGCTGGTGGCACCAGCCACTGGCCGTTCTCGTCCTGCAGGGCCAGCGAACCGGTCTGGCCAATGCGGAAACGCTTGAGGTTGGCAAACTGGGTGTTCTGCGCATCGGTGTAGTCGAAGCCAACGAACAATACGGCGATTACCCGGCCGTTGCCGTCACTCACCGGCACATAGCGGGTCATGTAGTTGCGCTCGAACAACACGGCGCGGCCAACGTACATTTGCCCGGCCAGCAACTTGCGGTAGGCCGGGTGCTGACGGTCGAGCTGAGTGCCGATGGCGCGGCTGCCGTCCTGCTTCTTCAGGTTGGTGCTGATGCGCACGAAGTCTTCGCCACTGCGCACGAACAGCGTGGCGATGCCAGCGGTCATCTGCTGGAATTCGTCAACCTGCTGAAAATCGTTGTTCAGCAAATGATCACCCAGGTACAGCGCCGGTGTTGCCTGCCCGGCGACCTGCACCGTTTCACCGGCATGCAGCGACAGGCCCGAGGCGAAGCGGCGCTCGAACAACCCGCTGAGGCGCTGGGTATTGTCCTTGAGCGAACTGTGGAAGGTTTCGAGCTGGTCGGCCAGCAGGCGCGCTTCACTGCCCAGGTGCGCCTGGCGTGTGGCGAGGTTGGCATCGTCCAGCGAACGCAGGGCAAACAGGGTACTGCCGGAAATCACCAGCGCCAGCACGATGGCGAGGGCGACACCGAGCTGCGAGGCTATGCGGGCACGGGGTTGAGACATGTGAAGCTCCTGGCAAGAGGCCGGGATCGTCCTGATCACGCTGACCGCCCGCTTTCTATCGACGGGAAGTGCGCCCTCTTCCGGGACGCTGTGCCAGTGAATCGGCGTCGCGGGCGAATACTTGAGTGTCGGGCCGGGATATTCGCAAACGTTTTCTGTCGCCTGCACGGGCCATCAAAGGGGCGGGAGAATTTCCACATCCGGGAGATCCATGGCCGCCACCTCCTGTTCCAGAAATGCACTCAACCGGCGCAACCGCTCGCCCCCGCGCCGGGTACGCGGCCACACCAGGTAGTAATCCATGCCACTGGGCACCGCCGTTGGCCAGGGCAGGCTCAGGCGCTTCTGCGCCACGTCCTCGGCCACCATCAGCAAGTCGCCGATGGAGATGCCGTAGCCACGCGCTGCGGCAATCATGCTCAGCTCCAGCGTGTCGAAAACCTGCCCACCCTTGAGCGATACCTTGCCAGCGAGGCCCATGCGCTGCAGCCAGTCACGCCAGTCGCGCTTGTCCACCGTGGGGTGCAGCAGCTCGATACCGGCCAGCCGGGACACGCCCCAGGGCTTTTCGCCAAGCAGGTCCGGTGCGCCGACCGGAATCAACAACTCCGGGAACAGCTTGCGCACCTCCCAGTCTGCCGGGAACACCCCATCGCTGAGCAACACCGCACAATCGAACGGTTCCTGGTTGAAGTCCACATGGTCTACATCCATCCAGGCGCTGGTCAGCTGTACCTCGTTACCGGGTTGCAGGTGGCGAAACCGGCTCAGGCAGGCCAGCAACCACCGCATGGTCAGGGTCGAAGGTGCTTTCATGCGCAGGATGTCATCTTCACCACACAGGGTTTCACAGGCACGGGCGAACGCGGCAAAGCCTTCGCGCACCCCCGGCAGCAATACCCGCCCTGCTTCGGTCAGTTGCAGGTTGCGGCCACTGCGCACGAACAGGCGGCAGGCGAAATGCTCTTCCAGGGTACGGATATGCCGGCTGATGGCACTTTGCGTGATCGACAGCTCTTCGCCCGCGCGGGTGAACGAACTGAGCCGCGCGGCGGCCTCGAATGCGCGCAAAGCATACAGCGGAGGTAGCTGGCGCGACATGAGGCACCTGCAATCTAGGGACAGAGGCGAATTATCCGAAACTTGCAGGCATGAGTTCAACTCATGCCAACCATCGCTTTTATCCTTTTGTGCAAAGTTGACCAAAGCCTCAGAATCGCGCTTCGTTGATCACCTCAGGAACAAGGACAGCCCATGCACGTCGCGCCCACTACAGAACTCAAGGCTTTACTGCGCCTGGCCGGGCCGCTGATCGCCTCGCAGCTGGCGCACATGCTGATGGTGCTGACCGACACCCTGATGATGGCCCGCATCAGCCCGCAGGCCTTGGCCGGCGGTGGCTTGGGTGCCGCCAGCTATTCCTTCGTGTCGATTTTCTGCCTGGGGGTGATCGCCGCAGTGGGTACCCTGGTGGCGATTCGCAAGGGCGCCAACGACATCGAAGGGGCCACCCGCCTGGCTCAGAACGGCCTGTGGCTGGCCTGGGGCCTGGCGCTGTTCGCCGCGCTGGTGCTGTGGAACCTTGAGCCGGTACTGCTGCTGTTCGGGCAACAGCCCGAGAACGTGGCCTCGGCTGCCCAGTTTCTGACCCTGCTGCCGCTGGCGTTGCCCGGTTACCTGACCTTCATGGCCTTGCGCGGGTTCACCAGTGCCCTTGGCCGTTCGACCCCGGTGATGGTCATCAGCCTGGTCGGCACGGTGCTGAACTACCTGCTCAACGTGGCGCTGATCGAGGGCATGTTCGGCCTGCCCAGGCTCGGGCTGATGGGTATCGGCCTGGTCACTGCGGTGGTGTCGATGGGCATGGCCATTGCCCTGTCGTTGTACATCCGCTGGCACCCGGCCTATGCCGCCTACCCGCTGCGCAAGGGCCTGTCGCGCCCATCGCTGCACGCCCTGCGTGAGCTGTGGCGGCTGGGCCTGCCGATTGGCGGCACCTACATGGTGGAAGTGGGCCTGTTCGCCTTTGCCGCGTTGTGCATGGGGGTGCTGGGCAGCACCGAACTGGCGGCCCACCAGATCGCCCTACAGATCGTGTCCACGGCATTCATGGTGCCGACAGGGCTCTCCTATGCGGTAACCATGCGCGTGGGCTTGTACTACGGCGCCGGCAACCTGCTGGCGGCGCGCAGCGCGGGGCGCGTGGGCATCGGCTTCGGGGCAACCGTGATGTTTGCCTTTGCGGCGCTGTTTTTGCTGTTGCCCGAGGCGCTGGTGAGCCTGTTCATAGACCGTAATGACCCGGGCTTTGCCGCCATCTACCAACTGGCGGTGCACTTGTTGATGGTGGCCGCCTGGTTCGAGTTGTTCGATGGCATGCAGACCATCGCCATGGGCTCCATACGCGGCCTGAAAGATGCCAAGACCACCTTCCTGATCGGGCTGTGCTGCTATTGGCTGGTAGGCGCGCCGAGCGCCTGGCTGTTCGCGTTCAACCTGGGCGGCGGGGCGGTCGGGATCTGGTGGGGGTTGGCGCTGGGGCTGGCGTGCGCGGCGGTGGCGCTGACCTTTGGTTTTGAGTGGCGGATGAAGCGGTTGTTGCGGAAAGCTGGGATTGGTGGAGAGGCTACCGCCTCGGCCTGACTTCAGGGCCTATTCGCGGGCACGCCCGCTCCCACAGGTACAGTGCGCGGCCCTGAGGGAGCGGGCATGCCCGCGAAAGGGCCCTAAAGGACAACCCCCAACTGACGGTCAGGCGCCTGCAGTAAAAACTCCATCAACTCCCCCACCGGCAGTGGCTTGCTGACCAGAAAACCTTGCACCTGGTCACAACCAAACCCGCGCAGCAGCTCCAGTTGCTCCTCACTCTCCACCCCTTCAGCCACCACCTCAAGGTTAAGGTTGTGCGCCAGGTTGATCATGGCGTGCACCAGTTTGCGGTTTTCCTCGCGCATTTCCATCTCGGCCACGAAACTGCGGTCCACCTTGAGCAAGGTGATCGGCAGGCTGTTCAGGTGTACGAACGACGAAAAACCGGTGCCAAAGTCATCCAGCGAGAAGCGCACGCCCAGCCGGCCCAGCGCATCCATGGTCTGGCGTACCAGCTCGTTGCGGCGCATGACCGCCGTTTCGGTCAGTTCGAATTCCAGCCAGCGAGCATCCACCCCGTGCTCGAGGATCAGCCGGCTCAAGGTGGCCAGCAGCTGGCTATCCTGGAACTGGCGGAAGCTCAGGTTGACCGCCATGTGCAGCGGCTCCAGGCCGCGTTCGCACAACGCCTGCATGTCGCGCAGCGCACGGGAAATCACCCAGTAGCCCAATGGCACGATCAGACCGCTTTGCTCCGCCAGCGGCACGAACTCGCAGGGCGGTAGCAGCCCCCGGTCCGAGTGCCGCCAGCGCACCAGCGCCTCGAGCCCCACTATGCGCCCATCGGCCAGGTTCAGCCGGGGTTGATAGTGCAGTTCCAGTTCATCCCGGCGCAGGGCGCGGCGCAGTTCGCTTTCCAGGTCGGCCAGGCTGCGGGCATTACGGTTGATGCGCTCGTTGAACACATGGAAGGTGCAGCCCTGGCTACCCTTGGCCTGGCGCATGGCGATGTGCGCGTGCCACATCAGCGGGTCGGCGCCGCCCTGGGCACGGGCATGCGCCAGGCCCAGGCTGCAGCCCAACAGCAAGCTTTCGCCATCGATCCAATAGGGCTCGGCCAAGGCCTCGACGATGCGTTCGGCAATCCATTCGGCGCGGTTCGGGTCGCGGCGCGTGTCGATCAGCAGCGCGAATTCGTCGCTGCCCAGGCGCGCCAATTGGTCCCCCGCTTCCAGTTGGTGTTTCAACCGGGCCACAACCTGCAGGATCAGGCGGTCACCGCTCTGGTGGCCAAGGGCGTCGTTGACGTGGCGGAAGTTGTCCAGGTCGAGGTGGCCGAGGGCAACGCCCCGGCCTTCGTTTTCAGCCAGCCGTGCCGTGAGCAAGGCCTGGAAGCCCTGGCGGTTGGCGATACCGGTCAGTGGGTCTTGCTCGGCAAGGCGCTGCAAGGTGGCCACCAGCACACCGCGTTCGCGCACATGCCGCAGCGAGCGGCGCAGGCTATCGGTGCTGAGCTGTTGGCGCACCAGCCAGTCGCTGACGCCGCTGGGGGCCACCGCGGGCTCGTCGTCCAGCAGCAGGATGGTCGGCAGCTCACAGCGCCCCGGCGCTGGTTGCAGTGCCGCAGTCGCCAGGACCACGGCTTGCCGGTCATGGCTGAAAAGGCTGTCGACGGCCTCCCAGTCAGGCGCCGTCAACAGCACTGCAGTGCCGCCCAACCCCTGCACGCACTCGCGCAGCAGCACGGCCCATTCCGGCTCATCAGCCAACAGCAGCAAACGCAGAGGTTCGACAGGCGTGGACAAGCGGGCTCCTTAGGGCTTCACGGCACAACGAGAGAAGATGAATATGCTACTGCATTGATGAAAATGATTTTCAATTTTATACATACACCGGACTCTGCGGCGACCCGACGTATTTTGTCGTGCATCCTGCGCGAAATCAGGCCCGTTCGGCAAATACGATTTTTCCAGTGCCTGGCATTAGCCTGACTAATACAGAGCGCCAATAAAAGTCTGACTCAGACGTCAGACGGTCGCGCCACAACAGCCCCATGCCTGTTAGAATGCGCGGCTATTTTCTGGCGACCCCCGGTTTCTAGCATGTCCCGACTCAATCCCCGGCAGCAGGAAGCCCGTGACTATGTCGGCGGCCCTCTTTTGGTGCTCGCCGGTGCAGGCTCGGGCAAGACCAGCGTGATCACGCGCAAGATTGCCCACCTGATCCAGAACTGCGGCATTCGTGCCCAGTACATCGTGGCGATGACCTTTACCAACAAGGCCGCGCGCGAGATGAAGGAGCGGGTTGGCACCTTGCTGCGCCCGGGGGAAGGTCGCGGCCTGACGGTGTGTACCTTTCACAACCTGGGCCTGAACATCATCCGCAAGGAACACGAGCGGCTGGGCTACAAGCCGGGCTTCTCGATCTTCGACGAGTCCGACATCAAGGCGTTGCTGTCGGACATCATGCAGAAGGAATACTCAGGCGACGACGGCATCGACGAGATCAAGAACATGATCGGTGCCTGGAAAAACGACCTGATCCTGCCGCCAGAAGCCCTGGAAAAGGCGCGCAACCCGCGCGAGCAGACCGCTGCCATCGTCTACACCCACTACCAACGCACGCTCAAGGCGTTCAACGCAGTGGACTTCGACGACCTGATCCTGCAGCCGGTGAAGCTGTTCCAGGAACACCCCGAAGTGCTGGAGCGCTGGCAGAACCGCGTGCGCTACCTGCTGGTGGACGAGTACCAGGACACCAACGCCAGCCAGTACCTGCTGGTGAAGATGCTGATCGGCATGCGCAACCAGTTCACCGTAGTGGGCGACGACGACCAGTCCATCTATGCCTGGCGCGGTGCCCGCCCCGAGAACCTGATGCTGCTCAAGGAGGACTACCCCTCCCTGAAGATCGTCATGCTCGAACAGAACTACCGCTCCACCAGCCGGATCCTGCGCTGTGCCAACGTGCTGATCGCCAACAACCCGCACGCGTTCGAAAAACAGCTGTGGAGCGAGATGGGTGTAGGCGACGAGATCCGCGTGATCCGCTGCAAGAACGAGGAAGCCGAGGCCGAACGGGTGGCCATGGAGATCCTCACCTTGCACCTGCGCACCAACCGCCCGTACAGCGACTTTGCCATCCTCTACCGCGGCAACTACCAGGCCAAGCTGATCGAGCTGAAACTGCAGCACCACCAGGTGCCGTATCGCCTGTCGGGCGGCAACAGCTTCTTCGGCCGCCAGGAGGTCAAGGACCTGATGGCCTACCTGCGCCTGCTGGTGAACCCGGACGACGACAACGCCTACCTGCGGGTGATCAACGTGCCGCGCCGCGAGATCGGCTCCACCACCCTGGAAAAGCTCGGCAACTATTCCACCGAGCGCGGCATTTCCATGTACGCCGCCAGCGACGAGCTGGGCCTGGGTGAACACCTGGACGCCCGCTATACCGAGCGTTTGCAGCGCTTCAAGCACTGGCTGGACGGGGTACGCCAGAAGGTCGCCCTGGAAGACCCGATTGCCGCGCTGCACGAGATGATCCGCGACATCGACTACGAAAACTGGATCCGCCAGCAGACCGCCAGCGACAAGGCCGCCGATTTCCGCATCAGCAACGTCTGGTTCCTGGTGGACGCACTGAAAAACACCCTCGAAAAGGATGAAGAGGGTGACATGACCATCGAGGACGCCATCGGCAAGCTGGTGCTGCGCGACATGCTCGAGCGCCAGCAGGAAGAAGAAGAGAACGCCGAAGGGGTGCAGATGATGACCCTGCATGCCTCCAAAGGCCTGGAGTTCCCCTACGTGTTCATCATGGGCATGGAAGAGGAAATCCTCCCGCACCGCTCCAGCATCGAGGCTGACACCATCGAAGAAGAGCGCCGCCTGGCCTATGTGGGCATCACCCGCGCCCGCCAGACCTTGGCCTTTACCTTCGCCGCCAAGCGCAAACAGTACGGTGAAATCATCGACTGTACGCCCAGCCGGTTCCTCGACGAATTGCCACCCGACGACCTGGCCTGGGAAGGCCTGGACGACGCCCCGGTCGAGGTGAAGGCGGCACGCGGCAACAACGCCCTGGCCGACATCCGGGCAATGCTCAAACGCTGATCAACCATTACTCTTTAATATTGCCGCCTCCAGCGGCCACCTTTGTTACATCGAGGAAATCACAGTGGAAGCACTGCATCAGAAGATTCGCGAAGAAGGCATCGTGCTTTCCGATCAGGTCCTCAAAGTGGACGCGTTTCTCAACCACCAGATCGACCCGGCGCTGATGCAGCTGATCGGTGACGAGTTCGCCCGCCTGTTCGCCGATGCTGGCGTGACCAAGATCGTCACCATCGAAGCCTCGGGCATTGCCCCGGCAGTGATGACCGGCCTGAAGCTGGGCGTACCGGTGATCTTCGCCCGCAAGCACCAGTCGCTGACCCTGACCGAAAACCTGCTGACCGCCTCGGTGTATTCCTTCACCAAGCAGACCGAGAACACCGTGGCCATCTCGCCGCGCCACCTCAACAGCAGCGACCGCGTGCTGGTGATCGACGACTTCCTGGCCAACGGCAAGGCGTCGCAGGCACTGATCTCGATCATCAAGCAGGCCGGCGCCACCGTGGCCGGCCTGGGTATCGTCATCGAGAAGTCGTTCCAGGGCGGCCGCGCCGAACTGGACAGCCAGGGCTACCGCGTTGAATCGTTGGCCCGGGTGAAGTCGCTGGAAGGTGGTGTGGTCACTTTCATCGAGTGATGCCGCGCCGCGGTCCCTTGTAGGAGCGGGTTCACCCGCGAATGCGATAGTGAATGTCCCACCGCATTCGCGGGTAAACCCGCTCCTACATCGGGCCAATACGCCTTGGGGTTTATTGGGTCGCCGCCAACCCCGCCAGCAGCAACCTCTGGTAAAGCTCCTCCTTCAGCCCCTGCGGCTGGCCCAGTTGCATCCGCTCCAGATGCTGCTCATACCCCTCCGGCCCCGGCGCATCCAGCGCGGCCTTGCCCAGCTCCAGCACCTCGCTCAACTTGAACTTGCTCTTCAACCAGTTCAGCGCCCGCAACAGGTCCTGCTCTTCGGCAGTGAAGTCCGTACCCAGCGGATACTCGGGGAACAACCGTGCATGCTGCGCCCTGACCGCCTCAAGGCGTTGCGGGGTGTTGTCGGCAAAGCGCGCGTCCAGTTCAAAGCACTTGTGCAGCTTGCCGGCACTCTTGGCCTGCTCGATCAGCCCCTGCTGGAACCGTGAATCGCTTACCGCCAGCAACCGTGCAATCACTTCGCTGTCGGTCTGCCCACGCAGGTCGGCGATGCCGTATTCGGTCACCACGATATCGCGCAGGTGTCGGGGGATGGTGCAGTGGCCGTACGCCCAGAAAATGTTCGACGTCACCTCACCGCCCGCCTCACGCCAACTGCGCAACAGCAGGATCGAGCGCCCACCCTCCAGCGCGTGGCCTTGGGCAACGAAGTTGTATTGCCCGCCCACGCCACTGAGCACTCGGCCATCTTCCAGCTGGTCGGCCACCCCGGCACCCAGCAGGGTCATGCCAAACGCCGTGTTGATGAAGCGCGCATCGCGGCGCTGGCGGCGCTTGAGTTCCTCTTGCCCGTAGAGTTCGTTGATGAAGCTGATACGGGTCATGACGAACTGTGCACGCTGCTCCAGGGGCATCTCGCGCAAGCGCTGATAGAACGCCTGCGGGCCAAGGAAGAAGCCACCGTGCAACAACGCGCCCTGCTCATCCGCCGGGCGTCGCAACAAGCCTGCCTCGGCCAGCACCAGCAGGCCGTTGACGAACATCTCGCTGCAGCCGTAGAGGCCTTGAGCGAAGGTATCCAGCCCCCCTTCCCGTTCGATCAGCGCCTGCCAGGGGCCGACATCGAGTGCATCGAGCACCGCGCGGTAGCCAGCGTTGTCGCCCTGGCGCGCCAGCAATGCCGCGGCGACCGCATCGCCCATGGCACCAATACCGATCTGCAGCGTGCCGCCGTCGCGCACCAGGCTACTGGCATGCAGGCCAATGCAGTGGTCCTGAATGCCGACCGGCATGTTCGGTGTGGAAAACAGCCGGCGTTGTTCGGCCTCGTCGAGCAACAGGTCGAACGCGTCGATCGGCAGCTCGGCATCGCCAGGCATGTAAGGCAGCTCGGCGTGCACCTGCCCCAGCATGAGGATGGTTTCACCGGCAGCGCGGCGTTTGGCGACCATGGGCAGCAGGTCGAGGGTGATGTCGGGGTTGCAGGCCAGGCTCAGGTGCACGGGCTTTTCGGGCGTGGCAGCCACCAGTTGGGCGATCAGGTTCAGGCCCTTGGCGTTGATATCCCGCGCGGCGTGGCTGTAATTGCTGCTGACGTAGTCCTGCTGCGCCGATTCACTGTGCAGCAAGCTGCCCGGCTGCATGAAGAACTGCTCGACGCGGATGTTGGCGGGCAATGTGTCGTTGCGCAGGTCGCTGAGGTAGGTGAGCTCTTCATAGTCGGCGAACACGCGCTCGACGAAAGGCTCCAGAAAGCGCCGCTGTAACCCGTCGCCCAGTGCCGGCCGGCCCAGGGACAGGGCGGTGTAGATGGTCAGCCGCCGTTCGGGCAGTTCGCGCACGCGGGCGTAAAGGGCGTTGACGAAGGCGTTGGGCTTGCCCAGGCCCAGGGGCAGGCCCATGTGGATATGGGCTGGCAGGCGTGCCAGGACCTGCTCGACAGCCTGGTCGATGGAGCAGAGGTGCATGGGGCCTCCTGAGACATCCGTGGGTTCAGGGGTTGGACATGAGCTCAAGCGAGTTGGTTGCCGGTGCGGGCCCTTTCGCGGCCAAAGCCGCAAAGAGGCCGGCACAGCCGCCACAAAAAACAAAGCCCGCCATCCATGGCGGGCCTGGTGAAATTCAGCTGCAGCTCACAGCCCAGACATCTTCTTGATCGCCCCTTTCAGGTCGTCGTCCGAGCAGTCCGCGCAGGTACCTTTCGGTGGCATGGCGTTGATGCCGGTAATGGCCTTGGCCAGGATGCCATCCAGGCCGCCCTGGTGGTCGGCTCGCTCCTTCCAGGCCGCGGTATCACCCACCTTGGGCGCGCCGAGCAGGCCGCTGCCATGGCAGGCATTGCAGTGCTTAGCAATGATCTCGTCCGGGGTCTTGGCACCACCGCCACCCGCGGTTGCCGCCACTTCCATGCCTTTGCACTCCTGGCCCTGCACACAGACCTGGCCAACGGGTTCCAGGCGCTTGGCAATGTCGTCATTGGTCGCAGCGGTTGCGCTCATTGCCCAGAGGGCGAATACGGCTGCTGGTACGGCCAGCATCTTCTTGATTTGGTTCACGCGAACACCCTCATGGTGGCTAATCACGCCCGCGGCCACGAAACAGCGAGCGCTGAAAAGTATAGCGGCAACCTGAAGGCGGTGAAACGACCCTACACGGGAAAGGGGTATTGCCGAATCAATGCACTGCGCTGGATCAAAAGTTTGAGGGCGTAGCGGCACTGATCAGCCGTGCAGGCTGGTCGAACGGGTTGCGAAAGCGGTGCGGGCGGGTGCTTTCGAAGTAGTAGCTGTCGCCTTCCTCAAGGATGAAGATCTCGTTGCCAACCACCAGCTCAAGGCGGCCTTCGAGCAGAATGCCGGTTTCCTCACCGTCATGGGTCAGCATTTCGGCACCGGTGTCGGCGCCCGGCGGGTAGACCTCGGTCAGGAAGGCAATGGCGCGGTTGGGGTGCGACTTGCCGACCAGCTTCATGGTTACCGCACCGTCCGAGATATCGATCAGCTCGTGGGCTTTGTAGACGATTTGCGCAGGGCTCTGCGCCTCCAGTTCGACCGAAAAGAATTCGACCATGGACATGGGAATGCCACTGAGCACCTTGCGCAACGAGCTGATGGAGGGGCTTACGCTGTTCTTCTCGATCATCGAGATGGTGCTGTTGGTCACCCCGGCGCGCTTGGCGAGTTCGCGCTGGGACAGGCCCTTGAGCTTGCGGATGGCTTGCAGTCGTTCGCCGACGTCCAAAGCTGGAGCCTCCTGAAACGGTAGAAAGGGGGGTGGATGTGAACGATATCATGGCAATGCCGTTCAGTATTTACAACACACCGCCCTCAACCTGTCCGCATCAGCGTGTCATTCGCCGACGTAGTCCAGGGTGACCCGTTTCAGGTTGCAGAAGATCTGGTAAGGAATGGTGCCAGCCTGTGCCGCCACTTCACTGGCCAGTACCTGCTTGCCCCACAGTTCGACGGGGCTACCCACCGTGGCGTCGGGCACATCGGTGAGGTCGATGCTGAGCATGTCCATCGACACCCGGCCGATCAACGGGGCGCGCTTGCCAGCAACCAGCACCGGCGTGCCATTGGGCGCCTGGCGCGGGTAGCCATCGGCGTACCCCATGGCCACCACGCCAACACGGGTCGGCCGCGGGCTGACGAACTTGGCACCGTAGCCCACCGGTTGGCCGGCGGGCAGCTCACGCACGCTGATCACCCGCGATTGCAGGGTCATCACCGGCTGCAGGCGCGCGGCTTCGACCTGCGCCACCTCGAAGGGCGTGGCGCCATACAGCATGAGGCCTGGGCGCACCCAGTCGCTGGGCGCTTGCGGCCAGCCCAGCACGCCGGGGGAGTTGCGCAGGCTGCACTCGGCGGCAAGGCCCTGGCGTGCGGCTTCGAACACGGCGATCTGCTGCGCGGTGGCGTCAGCATCCAGTTCGTCGGCACGGGCGAAGTGGGTCATCAGTACAATCCGCGCGACCTTGCCGCTGGCCAGCAGGCGCTGGTAGGCCTCGTGGTAATCCTTGGGGTGCAAGCCCACCCGGTGCATGCCGCTGTCCAGCTTCAGCCAGACACTTAGCGGCTTGCGCAGTTGCGTCTTCTCGATCGCCTCCAGCTGCCACAGCGAGTGCACCACGCACCACAGATCGTGCTCGGCGATCAGTGCCAGCTCGCTGGCTTCGAAAAAACCTTCCAGCAGCAGCACCGGGGCCTTGATACCGGCACCGCGCAGTTCCAGCGCCTCTTCGATACAGGCCACGGCAAAGCCATCGGCTTCGGCCTCCAGGGCCAGGGCACAGCGCACGGCACCATGGCCGTAGGCATCGGCCTTGATCACGGCGAGGGCTTTGGCACCGGTCAGTTCACGGGCCAGACGGTAGTTGTGGCGCAGGGCCTGGAGGTCGATCAGGGCGCGGGCGGGACGCATGGCGGGTGCCTTATGGTGGTTCGGGTTGAAATCGGTGTTGGATTCATCGCCGGCAAGCCAGCTCCCACAGGACTCTCACAGGGCCTGAGAACTGCGGAGATCCTGTGGGAGCTGGCTTGCCGGCGATGAGGCCGGTACAGGCGACCTTACTGCTGGTGAGCCGGCGCAGCATGCCCGTGCTTGGCCACTTCCCGGCTGTTGCCATACCGCGAAATGTCCAGGCCCTCGGCGCTGATCTGCGGCTTCTTGCGCGCGATCAGGTCTGCCAGCAGGCGCCCGGAGCCGCACGCCATGGTCCAGCCTAGGGTGCCGTGACCGGTATTGAGGAACAGGTTGCGGAACGCCGTGGCACCGACAATCGGTGTACCGTCCGGGGTGGCCGGACGCAGACCGGTCCAGAAGCTGGCCTGGCTCAGATCACCGCCGCGAGGATAAAGGTCGTTGACGATCATCTCCAGTGTTTCACGCCGACGCGGGTTGAGCGACAGGTCAAAACCGGCGATCTCAGCCATGCCGCCAACGCGGATACGGTTGTCGAAACGGGTGATCGCAACCTTGTAGGTCTCGTCGAGAATGGTCGAGGTCGGCGCCATGTCGCCATTGGTGATCGGCACGGTCAGCGAGTAACCCTTCAGCGGATAGACCGGGGCTTTGATGCCCAGCGGCTTGAGCATGTGTGGCGAATAGCTGCCCAGCGCCAGCACATAGCGGTCGGCGGTTTCCAGCTTGCCGTCGATCCACACGCCATTGATGCGGTCGCCGGCGTAGTCCAGGCGCTGGATGTCCTGGCCGAAGCGGAACTCCACGCCCAGCTTCAGCGCCATGTCGGCCAGCTTGGTGGTGAACAGCTGGCAGTCGCCGGTCTGGTCGTTGGGCAGGCGCAGGGCGCCAGCGAGAATGTCTTTCACCCCGGCCAGGGCCGGCTCGACGCGGGCAATGCCATCGCGGTCCAGCAATTCGTACGGTACGCCAGACTGCTCGAGCACGGCGATATCCTTGGCCGCAGCATCGACCTGGGCCTGGGTACGGAACAGCTGGGTGGTGCCCAGGCTGCGGTTTTCGTAATTGATGCCGGTTTCGGCGCGCAGCTCGTCGAGGCAGTCACGGCTGTACTCGGACAGGCGCACCATGCGCTCCTTGTTCACCGCATAACGGCTGGCGGTGCAGTTGCGCAGCATCTGGGCCATCCACAGGTACTGGTCAACGTCACCAGTGAGCTTGATTGCCAAGGGTGCATGGCGCTCCATTAGCCATTTGATGGCCTTCAGGGGCACACCCGGGGCGGCCCAGGGCGAGGCATAGCCGGGCGAGATCTGGCCGGCGTTGGCGAAGCTGGTTTCCATGGCCACCGCCGGCTGGCGGTCGACCACCGTCACTTCGAAACCTTGCCGGGCCAGGTAGTAGGCACTGGCGGTTCCAATCACACCGCTACCAAGTACCAGAACTCGCATCGTTGTATCCCTCACACGCGGCACGCCGCAGACTTTTATGGAAATGGCATGGATGGGCGCAGTATAGAAATTCGAGGGCAGTGCAATTCACTATATAAAAGCCTATTATTGGCGAGAATTCTCGGCATAATCGCCTTTCACGGAGGGGCATCCCCTATGAGAACCCAGCACCAGAGCAAGCGTGAACTGGACAAGATCGACCGCAACATTCTGCGTATCCTGCAGAATGACGGGCGTATTTCCTTCACCGAACTGGGCGAGAAAGTCGGGCTGTCCACCACCCCTTGCACCGAGCGGGTTCGCCGCCTTGAGCGCGAGGGCATCATCATGGGCTACAACGCCCGCCTGAACCCGCAGCACCTCAAGGGTAGCCTGCTGGTGTTCGTGGAAATCAGCCTGGACTACAAGTCGGGTGACACCTTCGAAGAGTTCCGCCGCGCGGTGCTGAAGCTGCCGCACGTGCTGGAGTGCCACCTGGTTTCCGGTGACTTCGACTACCTGGTGAAAGCGCGCATTTCCGAGATGGCCTCGTACCGCAAGCTGCTCGGCGACATCCTGCTGAAGCTGCCGCACGTGCGCGAGTCGAAGAGCTACATCGTGATGGAAGAGGTGAAGGAGAGCCTCTGCCTGCCGATTCCGGACTGACGCTAGACCAACACCTGGCGGGTGCTGGCGATGAACTGGTGAACGAGCTGCTCGGCGCCAGGGTCGATCATCGGCTCAGGGCCCCGGCCACGTGGGCAGGCCATGCGCGGGGTGGTGCCGAACAAGCGGCAGATCATCGGCCGTTCTTCATACACCGTGCAGCCGTTGGGGCCCAGGTGCACACAGTCCAGGCGCGCCAGGGCGGCATCCTGCTCGGCCTGGGACTTGCGCGGCAGGCGGGCCATTTCTTCGGCCGAAGTGGTGACCGGGCCGCAGCAGTCGTGGCAGCCGGGTTCGCACTCGAAGGCAGGGATGAGTTCGCGCAGGAAGTGGATCTTGTGGCGGTTGCAGGACATGGCTGAATATTTGCGTAACGCTTGTGCTGGATGGAAGCAGTGGACCTGCTAATTTTGGCAGTTGTGGGTAAGCCTAATCATTCTACAAACTGACGAGACATCCCCCTTCAACTAAGCGAGCCGCATCTGATGAAGAACCACATTCTGTTCTTTTACAGCGGACTCAAGCTTACCGTGCTTAAAAGCTCTCGGGAAACACAACGCATCTTCCGGGCATCAGATTTCTCCCTCGCCGAAATTAAGCCCACAGTCACCAATCTGCAAGCTGTTGATCATCGGAAAACACCTTTGATGGGAAACTCGGATGGTGTGGGTCGACCATTCAGCTTTACTCCTTTTGGCCATATCTTCGCTAACTGCTCAACAAACATTGGCTTCACCGGGGAACGTTTGGATCTTGCCAGTGGATGCTATCCGCTCGGCGCCGGTCGCCGCAGCTATAGCCCTGTGTTGATGCGCTTCCTTAGCGGTGACTCACAGAGCCCGTTCTTCAAAGGTGGGACCAATGCTTATGCCTATTGTTTGAACGACCCCATCAACTACACCGACCCGTCGGGGTGCACTGGAGAGTTCATGAACCGGATCAGGTCAAAAGTCCTGCGCCGCCGCCATCACCGGACACCGGCTACTCCGCCTCCCTACTCACCAACCCCTCCCGGCGTGCCAGCTCAACCGCTTGGGGCCGCAAACAGTGAACAAGCTCCTCCTTCCTACTTTGGCTGGGGGGAAGCTCCCCCCCTGTACGATCAAAATGCGCCGCCCATCAACAGCAACAATCGATCACGGCCATACAGCAGTACACCGCAGCCAAGGGAGTCGGTTCTGGAACTGCGTGAAGGCAAACTGATAATGGTCAACTCACTCGCCGAGATTACTCAGGCAAAGTCGCTAGCCAATGACCCAGCGCTTTCAGCGACTATCCGCCTCAATGCGTCAAACACGCTGATACGCATGAGTCTTAACAATCTGCCCACACAAACCGACAGCGGAATACTTTCCGCAATCCGCACCGCTCATCAGCTATACGACATTCGTGGTGCCGGCACTATGGATGCGCCTGAGCCAACGCAGGCCTTTGCCTTGCCGGTTGAGAGAACCAGACGCCCCTGAATGGGCCGTTTGGTTGCCCCCTTCTTGATCCCGAGCTTATCCTCCATTTTTGGCCGATAACAACTCAGGACCTACCCAATGATCCACAGCGCGCAGCACGCAGCCTCCTATTACGCCGCCAGCAGCGCGCCACACCCCGATCACGCCTACCTGCAAGGCGAACACAACGCTGACGTGTGCATCATCGGCGGCGGCTACTCGGGCCTGAACACCGCCATCGAGCTGGCCGAGCGTGGTTTCTCGGTCATCCTGCTGGAAGCGCGCAAGCTCGGCTGGGGCGCCAGTGGGCGCAACGGCGGCCAGCTGATTCGCGGGGTCGGCCATGGTCTGGAGCAGTTTCTGCCGGTGATTGGCGAGGACGGCGTGCGCAGCATGAAGCTGATGGGCCTGGAGGCCGTGCAGATCGTGCGCGAGCGGGTCGAGCGGCATGCCATTGCCTGCGACCTGACCTGGGGCTACTGCGACCTGGCCAACAAACCCGCCGAGCTGCTGGGCTTTGCCGAAGACGCCGAAGAGCTGCGTAGCCTCGGCTACCCACACGAGCTGCGCCTGGTCGGCAAGGACGATATCCACAGCGTGGTCGGCGCCGACTGCTATGTGGGTGGGCTGATCGACATGGGCTCCGGGCACCTGCACCCGCTCAACCTGGCCCTGGGCGAAGCGGCCGTGGCCGCGCGCCTGGGGGTAAAACTGTTCGAGCAGTCCGAAGTTACCCGCATCGACTACGGCACATCAGTGCAAGTGCATACCGCCCAAGGCCGGGTGCGCGCCAAGACCTTGGTGCTGTGCTGCAACGCCTACCACAACAACCTCAACCGCGAACTGGGCGGCAAGGTGCTGCCAGCGGGCAGCTACATCATCGCCACCGAGCCGCTGGGCGAGGAACGCGCCCGCAGGCTGCTGCCGCAGAACATGGCAGTGTGCGACCAACGGGTAGCCCTGGATTACTATCGCCTCTCAGCCGACAACCGGCTGTTGTTCGGCGGTGCCTGCCACTACTCGGGCCGAGACCCGAAGGACATCGCCGCCTACATGCGGCCGAAGATGCTCAAGGTGTTCCCCGAGTTGGCCAACGTACGCATCGATTACCAGTGGGGTGGCATGATCGGCATCGGCGCCAACCGCCTGCCGCAGGTCGGCCGGCTGGGCAGCCAGCCGAACGTGTATTACGCCCAGGCCTACTCGGGCCATGGGCTCAACGCCACCCACCTGGCCGCGCGCCTGCTGGGCGAAGCCATCAGCGGCCAGGAAAGCGGGCGCTTCGACCTATTCGCCAAGGTGCCACATATCACCTTCTCTGGCGGCCAGCACCTGCGCTCGCCGCTATTGGCGCTGGGGATGCTGTGGCATCGCCTCAAAGAGCTGGCCTGAAAGTCCCCATCCTTGGGGCAGCAACTGTCTTGCTTAAAATCTAAAGCTGACTAGCCCCCTGTGGGAGCGGGCGTGCCCGCGAAGCCAACCCCGTGGTGGATGGCACGGGCTTCGCCCGTGTTCGCGGGCAAGCCCACTCCCACAGGGATCGCGCCAGCTTTTTGAAATTGAGCAAGACCGTTGCTCCCACAGGTTCGGTGCAAGTTTCAAGTCTGGGGCACAACAGGCCCTCCAGCGACCATCGTGTCAGTCCTTCCAGAAGGGTTTGCGGCCTTCGAGCCGCGCCTGCTCCCAGCTCAGCCCAACATCGCGCAGCTCGGCATCGGTCAATTGCAACAGCGCCCTGCGGGTACGCCAGCGGTGCAGCATCAGGCCCCAGCGCCCCAACCCCTGCGGCGCGTTGAACACCTTGGCCTGCTGCTCGGTTTCCAGTTCCTTGGCCAACAGCTGCAAGCGCACATCGCTCATGCCCCCCATCACCGCACCCTCCCCGTTCAGTCGATACCGTAGGGAAAGCATGCGCGAGGGCGATACCGGCAATACAGATCCAAAACAGCCTTATTATTCCCATACAGCATTGGCTGGCGGCCGACTGAATGCTGTATTTTCCAGGCAACTGTACCGGTCGCTGCCTGCAGGTAGCCCAGGAGTATGCCTTGACCCTTTACCTCAACCTCGCCGAACTGCTCGGGGCCCGCATCGAGCAGGGCCTGTATCGCCCAGGCCAGCGCCTGCCGTCGGTACGCGCCCTGAGCGTGGAGCACGGGGTCAGCCTGAGCACCGTGCAGCAGGCCTACCGCATGCTCGAAGACAGCGGCATGGTCTCGCCCAGGCCCAAGTCCGGCTATTTCGTCAGCGACCACCGCCAGCTGCCAGCGCTGCCTGCAGTCAGCCGCCCGGCCCAGCGCCCTGTGGACATCTCGCAATGGGAACAGGTACTCGAGCTGGTGCGCAGCACTCCGCACAAGGACGTGGTGCAACTCGGCCGCGGCATGCCCGATATCGACAGCCCCACCCTCAAGCCTTTGCTGCGCAGCCTCGCCCAGTTGAGCCGGCGCCAGGACATGCCGGGGCTGTATTACGACAATATCCATGGCAACCTGGCGCTGCGCGAGCAGGTGGCGCGGCTGATGCTCGATTCCGGCTGCCGCCTGGGCCCGGCCGACCTGGTAATCACCACCGGCTGCCATGAAGCGCTGTCATGCAGCATTCGCGCGGTTTGCGAGCCAGGCGACATCGTTGCGGTCGACTCGCCCAGCTTCCACGGCGCCATGCAAACCCTCAAGGGCCTGGGCATGAAAGCGCTGGAGATCCCCACCGACCCGGTCACCGGCATCAGCCTGGAAGCGCTGGAGCTGGCCCTGGAGCAGTGGCCGATCAAGCTCATTCAGATCACCCCCAGCTGTAACAACCCACTCGGCTACATCATGCCCGAGGCGCGCAAGAAGGCCTTGCTCAGCCTGGCCCAGCGCTATGACGTGGCGATCCTGGAAGACGATGTGTACGGCGACCTGGCCTACACCTACCCGCGCCCGCGCACCCTCAAGTCATTCGACGACGATGGCCGCGTGTTGCTCTGCAGTTCGTTCTCCAAAACCCTGGCCCCCGGCCTGCGGGTGGGCTGGGTGGCACCTGGGCGCTATCTGGAACGGGTGCTGCACATGAAATACATCAGTACCGGCAGCAGCGCCAGCCAGCCGCAACTGGCAATTGCCGACTTCATCGCCGGCGGGCACTACCAGCCCCACATGCGGCGCATGCGCAGCCAGTACCAGCGTGGCCGTGACCTGATGAGCGATTGGGTAACGCGCTACTTCCCGGCGGGTACCCGGGTCAGCCGGCCGCAGGGCGGCTTCATGCTGTGGGTGGAATTCCCCGAACATTTCGACACGCTGCGGCTGAACCGCGCTTTACTGGAGCAAGGTGTTCAGGTGGCGGTGGGCAGTATCTTCTCGGCCTCGGGCAAGTTCCGCCACTGCCTGCGCATGAATTTCGCTGCGCGGCCAACGCCACAGATCGAGGCTGCCGTGCGCAAGGTAGGTGAAACCGCCCTTCGTCTACTGGATGAAGAACGCGCCGACGCGTAACTTTGCGCCGCCCGCCACTGTCCAACCTCCACAGCCCTTGCCGCACAGGACGATCCACCTTTGAGACCCCAGCGCGCCTTGTCTTTGCTGCTGATGCTGTTGCTCGGCCTTGCCGGCTGTGCCAGCGTCAGTACCCCACGCGAAACCAGCCAGGCCCTGCCCGCCAGCGAATCGGCCTTCGGCCGCTCGGTGCTGCGCCAGGCGGCACCGTATGGCGGGCAGTCCGGCTTTCGCCTGCTGCCCAACAGCAACGAAGCATTTCGCGCCCGCGCCGAATTGATCCGCAACGCCCAGGCCAGCATCGACCTGCAGTACTACATCGTGCACGACGGCCTCAGCACCCGCGCCCTGGTGCACGAACTGCTGCGCGCCGCCGACCGCGGCGTGCGCGTACGCATTCTGCTCGACGACACCACCAGCGACGGCCTGGACACCATCATGGGCACCCTCGCTGCCCACCCGAATATCCAGATCCGCGTGTTCAACCCACTGCACCTGGGCCGCAGCACCGGGGTGACGCGCGCCTTCGGCCGGCTGTTCAACCTGTCGCGCCAGCACCGCCGCATGCACAACAAGCTGTTCCTGGTGGACAACAGCATGGCTATCGTCGGCGGCCGTAACCTCGGCGACGAGTATTTCGATGCAGAGCCCAACCTCAACTTCACCGACATCGACCTGCTGAGCGTCGGCCCTATCGCCGAGCAACTGGGGCACAGTTTCGACCAGTACTGGAACAGCGCCCTCAGCCGACCTATCAGCGATTTTCTGTGGCATGCGCCGGATGCCGACGACCTGCGTGCGAGTCGTCATCGCCTGGAAGTCTCGCTGGCTGAAGCCAGGACCCAGCGCAAGGCCTTGTACGATCGGTTGATGGCCTACCAGTCGCAGCCGCGCCTGGATGTGTGGCGCAACGAGCTGATCTGGGCCCATGCCCAGGCGCTGTGGGATGCCCCAAGCAAGGTACTGGCCGATGACGAGCCGGACCCGCAGTTGCTGCTGAGCCACCAGCTGGCGCCTGACCTGGCCAACGTGCACAGCGAACTGATGCTGACATCGGCTTATTTCGTGCCGGGCGAGCCAGGGCTGCTGTACCTGACCGGCCGCGCCGACGCAGGTGTCTCGGTAAAGCTGCTGACCAACTCATTGGAAGCCACCGATGTGCCGGCCGTGCACGGTGGCTACGCCCCCTATCGCCGAGCCTTGCTCGAACATGGGGTACAGCTTTATGAGCTGCGCCGCCAGCCGGGCGACCCCAGCGCAGGGCGCTTGAGTTTCCGCGGAAGCTCGGACTCCAGCCTGCACACCAAGGCGATCGTGTTCGACCGGCGCAAGACCTTCATCGGTTCATTCAACTTCGACCCGCGTTCGGTCCTGTGGAATACCGAAGTGGGGGTGCTGGTGGACAGCCCGGAACTGGCCGAATACACCCGTGAGCTGAGCCAGCAGGGTATGGCGCCGGCGCTGAGCTATCAGGTGAAACTGCAGGGGGGCAAACTGGTGTGGGCGACTGAGGACAATGGACAGCAGCATGTGCTGACCTCCGAGCCGGGCGGGATGTGGCGCAGGTTCAATGCCTGGGTCAGCAAGGCGGTTGGCCTGGAGAAAATGTTGTAGCGGCGATTTTGGGGCTGCTTTGCAGCCCATCGCGACGCAAGGCCGCTCCTACAGGGGTACGCGGTTCTTGAGGTAAGGCCTTGTGTCGCGATGGGCCGCAAAGCGGCCCCGAAAACGCTCAGGCAGACACAGCCTCAAACGCCCCGCGCCTCTGGGTCAACACCACCAGCCCCGCAGCCCCTGCAGCCATCAGCAACAGCAACGCATGCCCGCTGACCCACTGGCTGCCTGCCCCGGCCAACAATGGCCCCAACAGGCAGCCAATGCCCCACAACTGCGCCACGTGAGCATTGGCCCGCACCAGTTCATCGTCGCGGTAGCGCTCACCGATCAGCACCAGCGACAAGGTGAAAAGGCCGCCGGCACTGGCCCCGAACAGTACCCACAGCGGCCATATCACCGGCGTGTGCAGCAACAGCGGGATCGCCAGGCTGGAGACCAGCAGCGTTACCGCACAGCCGGTGAACAACGCACGCCGCGACATATGATCGGCCAGCGCGCCGATGGGCAACTGCAGCACAGCATCGCCGACCACCACGGTACTGACCATGAACAAGGCGATTTCAGTGGTGAAACCTTGCTGCAGGCAGTACACCGGCAGCAACGTCAGGATCATTGCCTCGAACGAGGCAAACAGGGCGATGGCCCAGGCAATCACGGGCAAGCGACGGCAGAACCTGAACAAGTCGCCGAAGCCGACACTGCAGGCTTCGGTGCTCGGTGCACCGCCGCGCCCCAACAGCACCAGCGGCGCGAGCAGCAGCAGGCCGGTGGCGGCCCAGAAACCAAAATCGTCAGCCGAACCGAGTACGCCCAGCACCAGCGGCCCGGCCAGCTGGCTCAAGGCGTAGCTGCTACCGTACAGCGCCACCAGGCGGCCGCGCCATTGCTCGACCACCAGCTGGTTGATCCAGCTCTCACCCAGGATGAACACCACGGTCAAGGACATGCCGATCATCAGCCGCAACAGCAACCACAGCGGGTAGCTGGGCAATAGCGCGACCAGGCCGATGGACAACGCACCACCCCACAGGCAGATGCGCATGGCCGCAGGTAAGCCGACCCAGCCGGCCAGGCGGCTGGCCAGGCTGGCACCCGCCAGTACCCCCAGCGCAGGCATCGCGGCCATCACGCCGATGGCGAAACTGCCATAGCCCCAGGCTTCCAGACGCAGAGATACCAGGGGCATGCTCACGCCCAGCGCCAGGCCGACACTGAGCACTGATGCCAGTACGGCGAAGTAGGTCCCCCAACGCATTGCTGCCTCCCGGGCCAAGAATTTTCCATGGCCCATTCGCGGGTAAACCCGCTCCCACAGGTACACCACCACCCTTGAAAGCGGTGCAGTACCTGTAGGAGCGGGTTTACCCGCGAATGGGCCGCAAAGCGGCCCCTCCTGGAATTACAGCTTGATCCAGGTCGCCTTCAGCTCGGTGTATTTCTCCAGCGCATGCAGCGACTTGTCACGGCCGTTGCCCGATTGCTTGAAGCCACCGAACGGTGCGGTCATGTCGCCGCCGTCGTACTGGTTGACCCACACGCTGCCGGCGCGCACGGCCCGCGCAGTCTTGTGCGCCTTGGAAATGTCCGCCGTCCAGATACCGGCCGCCAGGCCGTACGGGGTGTCGTTGGCGATGGCGATGGCTTCTTCGGCGGTGTCGAAGGCAATCACCGACAGCACCGGCCCGAAGATTTCTTCCTGGGCGATGCGCATGGCATTGGTCACGCCATCGAAGATGGTCGGCTCCACATAGGTGCCACCGGTTTCCTCCAGGGTGCGCTTGCCGCCGGTCAGCAGCTTGGCGCCATCCTTGTGGCCGGCCTCGATGTACGACAGCACGGTATTCATTTGCTGGGTATCGACCAACGCACCCACGGTGGTCTCTGGATCCAGCGGGTTACCGGGCTTCCAGCCTTTCAGGGCCTCGACCACCATGGGCAGGAACTTGTCCTTGATCGAGCGCTCGACCAGCAGGCGCGAACCGGCAGTGCACACTTCGCCCTGGTTGAAGGCGATGGCACTGGCGGCAGCCGCAGCGGCCGCTTGCAGGTCCGGTGCATCGGCGAAGACGATATTCGGGCTTTTGCCGCCAGCCTCCAGCCAGATTCGTTTCATGTTCGATTCGCCCGCATAGACCATCAGTTGCTTGGCGATCTTGGTCGAGCCGGTGAACACCAGCGTGTCGACATCCATGTGCAGGGCCAACGCCTTGCCCACGGTGTGGCCGTAGCCTGGCAGCACGTTCAGTACACCCGCCGGGATGCCGGCCTCGATCGCCAGTTGCGCGATGCGAATGGCGGTCAGCGGCGATTTTTCCGAAGGCTTGAGCACCACCGAGTTACCGGTGGCCAGTGCCGGGCCGAGTTTCCAGCAGGCCATCAGCAGCGGGAAGTTCCACGGTACGATGGCACCGACCACGCCGACTGGCTCACGGGTAACCAGGCCAAGCTGGTCGTGTGGGGTGGGCGCGACCTCGTCGTAAACCTTGTCGATGGCTTCGGCGGTCCAGTGAATGGCCTGGGCTGCACCGGGGATGTCGATGCTGGAGGAGTCACCGATCGGCTTGCCCATGTCCAGGGTTTCCAGGAGCGCCAGCTCTTCGACGTTCTGGCGCAGCAGGTCGGCGAAACGGATCAGCGTGGCTTTGCGCTTGGCCGGGGCCAACTGCGACCAGACGCCAGCGTTGAAGGTGGCACGCGCGTTTTCCACGGCACGGTTGGCATCGGCCAGGTCGCAGCTGGCAACCTTGGCCAGGAAGCGTCCGTCGACCGGGCTCAGGCAATCGAAGGTTTCACCGGATACGGCATCGGTGTATTCGCCGTTGATGAAGGCACGGCCTTCGATCTTCAGTTGCTGGGCGCGTTGTTCCCAGTCCGCACGGGTCAGGGTGGTCATACGAAACTCCTCCTCTTGTTTAGGTGCAACGCCGCACTGAGGACTCACAGGCGTTGTCAGAATTCTGGCCGGGCGACGAGCGCACACTGGCAAGCGATACCCTAAACCAGCCACTGCAAACTATCAATATATTTGACACGGAAGGCCCAAAAGCCTACTGATGTTAATTTTATTTAACAAGAACAGGAGCCGCACCATGAATATCGCCAGCATCATCGACTTCGCCCAAGTGCTCACTGAAGCCGAACGGTACCGCCCTGCGGCTGAAAAAATCCTCAAGGGTGAGCCAGACCAGGCGGTCTACAACCATTACTCCAGCCCATGCGGGCAGTTTGCCGCAGGCGTTTGGGAGGGTGAGGTCGGCCAGTGGAAAGTGAACTACACCGAGCATGAATACTGCGAGATCGTTCAGGGCGTTTCGGTACTGCGCGACGACAACGGCGGTGCCAAGACCCTGCGCGCCGGCGACCGGTTCGTAATCCCGGCCGGGTTCACAGGCACCTGGGAAGTGCTTGAGCCGTGCCGCAAGATCTACGTCATGTTCGAGCAGAAGTAATTATGTAGCGCAGCTGGCCAGGCGGCATGCGTGAGGATGGCCCTGCCCATAACGGGCCATTCACCTTCGACAGGAAAATCACCATGACCAACGACGACGTCAAACAAGCCCTTGCCCACCTGGTCGGCGCCACATACGTGCCAGAGCTCAAAGATACCATCTGCGCCATTACCGGTCGCTCCCGCGTGGTCGGCCCCACCGACATGTGCACCCGCGAGTTCGACCCTACCCGCATCCAGATCAGGACCGACGCCAACCAGGTGATTCAGGGCTTCGAATTCAACTGACCTTGCAGCAGGCATAAAAAAACCCGCGTCCTTACGGATGCGGGTTTTTTTTCAGGTCGCCGATCAATTACTTGATCTTGGCTTCCTTGTACACCACGTGCTTGCGAACAACCGGATCATATTTCTTGATCTCGATTTTGTCCGGGGTGGTGCGCTTGTTCTTGTCGGTGGTGTAGAAGTGGCCGGTACCGGCACTCGAAACCAGACGGATCAATTCACGCATGATGCTCTCCCTTAAACCTTGGCGCCAGCTTTACGGATGTCAACCAGAACGGCGTCGATGCCGCGCTTGTCGATGATACGCATGCCTTTGGCGGAAACGCGCAGACGCACGAAGCGCTTCTCGGATTCAACCCAGAAACGGTGGTGCTGCAGGTTCGGCAGGAAACGACGACGGGTTTTGTTGTTTGCGTGGGAAATGTTGTTCCCGGTTACTGGACCCTTACCAGTAACTTGACAGACTCTCGACATGACTCAGCCCTCTAAAACCACATGCCCAACCCGGCATGGGTTGGCCGCTTAATCTCTCAGTCTTTGGCGCCTGGGCGCCGTGATTCTGGAGGCCTTATCGACCGGATCCGCTTATGCGACAGGCCGAGCCCCTAGAAAAGAGCGCTGCTTTATACCAGAAAGACCTGGCTGCAACAATAGTTGATGCACATTGGCGCAAACCCGATTCAGCCGGGGCAGCATACCTTCAGGCCCCGCCAGCCGTCGACCGCTCGTCGCCACATTTGTAAAAAAGGATGTGGTCATTTCCCGACAGGCACACTAGGGTAGGCTTTTTCCAGACTGCACTGGCAGATGGGCCACTGACAGCCAAGGAGCCACCATGCGTGCCGCCGCCCTTTCCTTATTGTTCAACTCCCTGTTCACCGCCACCCTGTTCGCGGGTGGCATCGCCCAGGCCGCGCCCCTGAGCGTTTGCAGCGAGGCCAGCCCCGAAGGCTTCGACGTGGTGCAGTACAACTCGCTGACCACCACCAATGCCACCGCCGACGTGCTGATGAACCGCCTGGTGGAGTTCGATGCAGCACAGGGCAAAGTGGTGCCGAGCCTGGCGGCCAGCTGGACGGTCTCGGCCGACGGGCTGGTGTACGACTTCACCCTGCGCGACGGTGTGAAGTTCCATACCACCCCGTACTTCAAGCCCACCCGCGAATTGAATGCCGATGACGTGCTGTTCAGCTTTCAGCGCATGCTCTACCCGGCCCATGCCTGGCACAAGACTGCACCCGGCGGCTACCCCCACGCCCAGTCGCTGCAACTGGGTAGCCTGATCAAGGCGATCGACGCCCCGGCCCCGAACACCGTGCGCTTCACCCTCAGCCACCCAGACGCCACGTTCCTGGCCACCCTGAGCATGGGCTTCGCGTCCATCTACTCTGCCGAATATGCCGACAAGCTGCTCAAGGCCGGCACGCCAGAGAAGCTCAACAGCCAGCCGATCGGCACCGGGCCGTTCACCTTCCAGCGCTTCCAGAAGGACGCTGTGGTGCGCTACCGCGCCAACCCGGACTACTTCGGCGGCAAGCCGGCAGTCGACCCGTTGATCTTCGCCATCACCACCGATGCCAACGTGCGCCTGCAGAAGCTCAAGCGCGGCGAGTGCCAGGTCGCCTTGTCGCCCAAACCGCTGGATATTGCCGAAGCGGCCAAGGAAGACAAGCTCAAGGTGGCCAGTACGCCCGCGTTCATGACCGCCTTTGTCGCCATCAACAGCCAGCACCCGCCACTGGACAAGCCGGAAGTCCGCCAGGCGATCAACCTGGCCTTCGACAAGCAGGCTTACCTCAAGGCGGTGTTCGAAGACTCTGCGGTGGCGGCCAACGGCCCCTACCCGCCCAATACCTGGAGCTACGCCAAGGACCTGCCCGGCTACCCTCTGGACTTGAAAAAGGCCAAGGCCCTGCTGGCCAAGGCCGGCCTGGCGAAGGGCTTCAGCACCACTATCTGGACGCGGCCATCGGGCAGCCTGCTCAACCCCAACCCAAGCCTTGGCGCGCAAATGCTGCAAGCCGACCTGGCCAAGATCGGCATCAAGGCCGAGATCCGCGTGATCGAATGGGGTGAGCTGATCCGCCGCGCCAAGGCCGGCGAGCATGACCTGCTGTTCATGGGCTGGGCCGGTGACAACGGCGACCCGGATAACTTCCTCAGCCCGCAGTTCTCCTGTGCGGCAGTGGAGTCGGGCACCAACTTCGCGCGGTTCTGCGACAGCCGCCTGGACCAGCTGATCAGTGCCGGGCGCACCACCAACGACCAGAGCGTGCGCAGCCGGCTGTACCAGCAGGCGCAAACCCTGATTCAGCAGCAGGCACTGTGGGTGCCGTTGGCGCACCCGACGGCGGCAACCTTGCTGCGCCGGGAAGTCGAGGGGTACCAGGTCAGCCCGTTCGGGCGGCTGGATTTCAGCAAGGTGTCGGTAGCGAGGTGAACCTGCACCGGGCTCTTCGCGGGCACGCCCGCTCCCACAGGGACATCACCGCCTTCAAGGCCGGCGAATATCCTGTGGGAGCGGGCTTGCCCGCGAAGAGGCCAGCACACAACTAAACGACCTAAGCCACGATCCACCCCTGCTCAACCATCGACAACGGCTCCCCGTCGCCAATGATGATGTGATCCAGCACCCGCACGTCGATCAATGCCAGCCCGCGTTTGAGCGACAAGGTCAGGTGCACATCGTCCTGGCTAGGCTCACTGTTGCCTGAAGGGTGGTTATGGCACAGGATCAACGCGGCCGCGTTGTGCAGCAATGCCCGCCGCACCACCTCCCGCGGGTAGACGCTGGCCCGGTCGATGGTGCCCCTGAACAGAATCTCGAACGCCAGCGGCCTGTGCTTGGTGTCCAGAAACAGGCAACCGAACACCTCGCTGGGCTCATGGCGCAGCATGGCCTTCAGGTAACGCCGCACCGCCTCGGGCCCCTCCAGCACCGCTGCGCGCGCGATGTGCTCATCCAGGTAACGCCGGCCGATTTCCAGCAGCGCTTGCAACTGTGCGTATTTCACAGCGCCTATGCCCGGCTCGCGCAGCACCGCCGCGCGTTCGGCCTCAAGAAACTGCCGCAGCCCACCAAAACGCACCAGCAGCCCGCGTGCAAGGTCCAGTACATTGCGCCCAGCCACGCCCGAACCGAGCAACACGGCCAGCAACTCGGCGTCCGACAGCACCGCCGCACCCCGTTGCAACAATTTCTCCCTTGGCCGATCTTCAGCCGGCCACTCCCTGATATTCATCCCTGCCCCTCTGCCCTTGCTGCGGCTCATTTCGGCCCTGTGTTAATCTATTTCGCCTCGTACATGCGACGTTCTGCCGCAGGCATTTGCAAACGTCGCCGCCCGCTCTCTCTGGAAAAAGGCAAGCCTATGCAGCGGCTGTATCGCAAGCGCATCGTTCTCGGCGTGGGTGGCGGCATTGCCGCCTACAAAAGCGCCGAGCTGATTCGCCGTCTCCTGGAGCACGGCGCGCAGGTGCGCGTCGTCATGACCCGTGGGGGTGCCGAATTCATCACCCCGCTGACCCTGCAGGCGCTGTCGGGCCACCCGGTGCACATGGACCTGCTGGACCCGGCTGCCGAAGCGGCCATGGGCCACATCGAACTGGCCAAGTGGGCCGACCTCGTCTTGATCGCCCCCGCCACCGCCGACCTGATGGCGCGCATGGCCCAGGGCATGGCCGATGACCTGCTGACCACCCTGGTACTGGCCACCGACGCCACCGTGGCGGTGGCCCCGGCGATGAACCAGGCCATGTGGCGCAACCCGGCGACCCAGGCCAACCTCGACCTGCTCAAAAACCGTGGCATCCAGGTATTCGGCCCGGCCTCCGGCAGCCAGGCCTGTGGTGACGTGGGCCTGGGGCGCATGCTCGAAGCCACCGAGCTGGCCTGGTGCGCGGCAGAAAGCTTCAAGCGCCAGGCCCTGACCGGCAGGCATGTGCTGATCACCGCCGGGCCGACCCAGGAAAACATCGACCCGGTGCGCTACATCACCAATCATAGCTCCGGCAAGATGGGTTTCGCCCTCGCCGAGGCAGCAGCTGAAGCGGGCGCTCGGGTGACCCTCGTGACCGGCCCGGTGCACCTGCCAACCCCGGACCGGGTCAGCCGTATAGACGTGGTCAGCGCGCGGGACATGCTCGCGGCCTGCGAGGCAGCCATGCCGTGCGACCTGTTCATTGCCTCGGCAGCCGTTGCGGACTACCGCCCGGAAGTCGTTGCCACACAAAAACTGAAGAAAGATCCTACGACCGGCGACGGCATGCTGCTGCAGATGGTGCGCAATCCCGATATCCTTGCCACCATCGCCGGCCGCGCCGACCGCCCGTTCAGCGTCGGCTTTGCCGCCGAGACCGAACACCTGCTCGATTACGCCACGCGCAAGCTCAAGGACAAGAACCTCGACCTGATCGTCGCCAACGATGTGGCCAACCCCAGCATTGGCTTCAACAGCGAAGAAAATGCCTTGACCGTGATCGACCGCCAACAGCACCAAACCCTCTTCGCGCAGACCAGCAAGGGCAAGATCGCCCGGCAACTGGTCGCCTTCATCGCCGAACGGCTCAACCAGGTTCAATAAGTTACATGCACGCTCTTCAAGCCAAGATCCTCGACCCACGCCTGGGCAGCGAATTTCCGCTGCCGACCTACGCCACCCCCGGCTCCGCTGGCCTCGACCTGCGCGCCCTGCTCCAGCAAGACACCGTCCTCGAACCAGGCCAGACCCTGCTGATTCCTACCGGCTTGTCGATCTACATCGGCGACCCGGGCCTGGCCGCCGTCATCCTGCCGCGCTCGGGCCTGGGCCATAAGCACGGTATCGTGCTGGGCAACCTGGTCGGGCTGATCGATTCGGACTACCAGGGCGAGCTGATGGTGTCGTGCTGGAACCGCGGCACCACCCCTTTCACCATCGCCGTGGGCGAGCGTATCGCCCAGCTGGTGCTGGTGCCGGTCGTGCAGGCGCATTTCGATATCGTCGAGGCCTTCGATGAAAGCCAGCGCGGCGCTGGCGGCTTCGGTCACTCCGGCAGCCACTGAGCCGAAACACGACCGTTCAGGCCAAGGATGGCGAACTCTCTGGTGAAACCACCGTCCAAGCGTTCAATTTGCGCCTGCCCAGAAAGCCTTTGACTAATGGAGCTTCCAGAGATGAACGACATGGCCCACCTGGTCCCTGCCACATTGCCAGACAGCATTTTCCGCGCGTATGACATTCGCGGCGTGGTCGGCAAGACCTTGCACGCCGAAACCGCCTACTGGATTGGCCGCGCCATCGGTGCGCAAAGCCTGGCCCAGGGCGAACCGCAAGTCTCGGTAGGCCGCGATGGCCGCCTGTCCGGGCCGATGCTGGTGGAGCAACTGATCAAGGGCCTGGTCGATGCCGGTTGCCAGGTCAGCGACGTCGGCCTGGTGCCGACCCCGGCCCTGTACTACGCGGCCAACGTATTGGCCGGCAAGTCGGGCGTGATGCTGACCGGTAGCCACAACCCGTCCGACTACAACGGCTTCAAGATCGTCATCGCCGGCGACACCCTGGCCAATGAACAGATCCAGGCCTTGCTGACCCGCCTGAGAACCAACGACCTTACCCTGGCTGCAGGGCATGTGGAAAAAGTCGAGATCCTCGACCGCTACTTCCAGCAGATCGTCGGCGACGTGAAGCTGGCCAGGAAGCTCAAGGTCGTGGTGGACTGCGGCAATGGCGCCGCCGGTGTGATTGCCCCCCAGTTGATCGAAGCCCTGGGCTGTGAGGTGATCCCGCTGTTCTGCGAGGTGGACGGCAACTTCCCTAACCACCACCCGGACCCAGGCAAGCCGGAAAACCTCGAAGACCTGATCGCCAAGGTCAAGCAGACCGGCGCCGACATCGGCCTGGCCTTCGATGGTGACGGCGACCGCGTCGGCGTCGTGACCAACACCGGCAGCATCGTCTACCCCGACCGCCTGTTGATGCTGTTCGCCCAGGACGTACTGGCACGCAACCCGGGCGCCGAGATCATCTTCGACGTCAAGTGCACCCGGCGCCTGACCCCGCTGATCGAACAACACGGTGGCCGGGCGCTGATGTGGAAAACCGGCCATTCGTTGATCAAGAAGAAGATGAAACAGACCGGTTCGCTGCTGGCGGGCGAGATGAGTGGTCACATCTTCATCAAGGAACGCTGGTACGGTTTCGACGACGGTATCTACAGTGCCGCGCGCCTGCTGGAGATCCTCAGCAAGGCCGAACAGAGCGCCGAAAACCTGTTTGCCGCCTTCCCGAACGATATTTCCACGCCGGAAATCAATATTGATGTGACCGACGAGGGTAAATTCAGCATCATTGATGCACTGCAACGCGACGCCGACTGGGGCGAAGCCAACCTGACCACCATCGACGGTGTGCGGGTCGACTATGCCCATGGCTGGGGCCTGGTTCGCGCCTCCAACACCACGCCGGTGCTGGTACTGCGCTTCGAGGCCGACAGTGACGCCGAATTGCAACGTATCAAGGATGTTTTCCGTACCCAGTTGCTGCGGGTTGATCCTGAGCTGCAACTGCCGTTCTGACCGATTATCTGTTCCTCACAGGAGCCCTGCATGACCCTCGATCGCGATGCCGCTTCCCATGTAGCCGAGGTTTTGTCCGAAGCGCTGCCCTACATCCGCCGCTTTGTCGGCAAGACCCTGGTGATCAAGTACGGCGGCAACGCGATGGAGAGCGAGGAGCTCAAGACCGGCTTCGCCCGTGACATCGTGCTGATGAAAGCGGTCGGTATCAACCCGGTGGTCGTGCACGGGGGTGGCCCGCAAATCGGCGACCTGCTCAAGCGCCTGTCGATCGAAAGCCACTTCATCGACGGCATGCGTGTGACCGATTCGGCGACCATGGACGTGGTGGAAATGGTGCTGGGCGGCCAGGTCAACAAGGACATCGTCAACCTGATCAACCGCCATGGCGGCAGCGCCATCGGCCTGACCGGCAAGGACGCGGAGCTGATCCGCGCGCGCAAGCTGACCGTCAGCCGCCAGACCCCCGAGATGACCACCCCGGAAATCATCGACATCGGTCACGTGGGCGAAGTGGTTAGTGTGAACACCGACCTGTTGAACATGCTGGTCAAGGGCGACTTCATCCCGGTCATCGCGCCAATCGGCGTGGGTGTCAACGGTGAGTCCTACAACATCAACGCCGACCTCGTGGCCGGCAAGGTAGCCGAAGCACTGAAGGCCGAGAAGCTGATGCTGCTGACCAACATTGCGGGCCTGATGGACAAACAGGGCCAGGTCCTGACCGGCCTGACCACGGAGCAAGTCAACGAGCTGATCGCCGATGGCACCATCTACGGCGGCATGCTGCCGAAGATCAAGTGTGCGCTGGATGCAGTGCAGGGCGGCGTTAACAGCTCGCACATCATCGACGGCCGCGTGCCGAATGCGGTGCTGCTGGAGATCTTCACCGACAGCGGCGTGGGCACCCTGATCACCAACCGCAAGCCGCGCTGAGTGATCGGTTAGCCTGTACCGGCCCCTTCGCGGGCACGCCCGCTCCCACAGGGATAGCGCCACCTTGTGCGAGCGGGCGTGCCCGCGAATAGGCCGAAACAGGCGGCACAAAAAAAGGCGACCTTCACAAGAAGGTCGCCTTTTTCATTTCCGGGCCAGGATCAGATCCCGTACTGCGCCCGGTAAGCTTCGACAGCCGGCAGGTGCTGCTTGAGCTGTGGGTCGTCAGCCAGGAACTCCAGCACCTGGGTCAGCGAAACGATGCTGACCACTGGAATGCCGAAGTCACGCTCCACTTCCTGGATAGCCGACAGCTCGCCATTGCCACGTTCTTCGCGGTTCAGCGCGATCAGCACGCCGGCGGCCTTGGCCTGCTGGGCGTTGATGATCTGCATGACCTCACGGATGGCAGTGCCGGCGGTGATCACATCGTCGATGATCAGCACATCGCCGGCCAGCGGTGCGCCAACCAGGCTGCCGCCTTCGCCGTGGTCCTTGGCTTCCTTGCGGTTGAAGCACCATGGCACATCGCGCTGATGCTGGTCAGCCAGCGCCACGGCGGTGGTCGCCGCCAGCGGAATGCCTTTGTATGCAGGGCCGAACAGCACATCGAACGGGATCTTGCTGTCGACGATGGCGGCGGCATAGCAGCGGCCCAGTTCAGCCAGGGCGGAACCGGTGTTGAACAGGCCGGCATTGAAGAAATACGGGCTGGTACGCCCCGATTTCAGGGTGAACTCACCGAAACGCAGTACCCCGCGATCGATGGCAAAACGGATAAAGTCGCGCTGATACGGCTGCATGAATAGTCCCGGACACCACGGATTTAGCTAAATGGGTTGAGCTCGGGTATCATACACGCACGAGATTTATGGGGCCATTTATGCGGATCATCAGTGTGAACGTTAATGGCATTCAGGCTGCGGCCGAGCGTGGTTTGCTCAGCTGGCTTCAAGCCCAGAATGCCGACGTCATCTGCCTTCAGGATACCCGCGCCTCGGCCTTTGAACTCGATGACCCAGCTTTCCAGCTCGATGGCTATTTCCTTTATGCCTGCGACGCGGAGGTGCCAGCCCAAGGTGGTGTGGCCCTTTATTCGCGCATGCAGCCCAAGGCAGTCATCACCGGCCTGGGCTTCGAGACAGCCGACCGCTACGGGCGTTACCTGCAAGCAGATTTCGACAAAGTCAGTATTGCCAGCCTGCTACTGCCTTCAGGCATGAACGGCGACGAAGACTTGAACCAGAAATTCAAGTTGATGGACGACTTCGCCAAGTACCTGGACAAGCAGCGCCGCAAGCGCCGCGAGTACATCTATTGCGGCTCGTTCTACGTGGCGCAGCAGAAGCTCGACATCAAGAACTGGCGCGACAGCCAGCAGTCGCCTGGCTTCCTGGCGCCGGAGCGTGCGTGGATGGATGCGATCACGGGCGAGATGGGTTACGTCGACGCCCTGCGCGAAGTCAGCCGTGAAGGCGACCAGTACAGCTGGTGGCCGGACAACGAGCAGGCCGAGATGCTCAACCTGGGCTACCGGTTCGACTACCAGATCCTCACCCCGGGTCTGCGCCGCTTCGTGCGCAACGCCCGCCTGCCGCGCCAACCGCGCTTCTCGCAGCATGCGCCGCTGATTGTCGACTATGACTGGACGCTGACCATCTAAAGCCTTTGGGGCTGCTTTGCAGCCCCGTTCGCGGGCACGCCCGCTCCCACAGGTACGGCGCTACCAGTGAAAGCGCCGCGATCGCTGTGGGAGCAGGCGTGCCCGCGAACGGGGCCACAGAAAATCTATTTGATCGGCCGCCAGATCAGCGGGCCCAGCAGCGCGGAGAGGTGGCAGAACATCTGCACCTCTCCGGCTGGTCTCAATCGGCCAGCGCCGCCTGCTGCAGCTCGAAGATTTCGGTCATGCCTTTCTGCGCCAGGGCGAGCATGGCGTTGAAATCTTCCGGCTGGAACGGCGCGCCTTCGGCAGTGCCCTGCACTTCGATGAAGCCGCCCGCGCTGGTCATGACCACGTTCAGGTCGGTTTCGGCAGCGGAATCTTCCAGGTAGTCCAGGTCGAGCACCGCTTCGCCCTGGTACATGCCGACCGAAACGGCAGCGATCATGTGCTTCAGCGGGTTACCGCCCTTGAGGCCACCGCGCTTCTTGATTACTGCCAGGGCGTCGCACAGGGCAACCATGGCACCGGTGATGGACGCGGTACGGGTGCCGCCATCGGCCTGGATCACGTCGCAGTCGACGTACAGGGTGATGTCGCCCAGCTTGCTCATGTCCAGTGCGGCACGCAGAGAGCGCCCGATAAGGCGCTGGATTTCCAGGGTGCGGCCACCCTGTTTGCCGCGGCTGGCTTCACGCTGGTTACGCTCACCGGTGGAACGCGGCAACATGCCGTACTCGGCGGTCAGCCAACCCTGGCCCTGGCCTTTGAGGAAGCGCGGTACACCGTTTTCCACGCTGACCGTGCAGATGACCTTGGTGTCACCGAACTCGACCAGTACCGACCCTTCGGCGTGCTTGGTGTAGTTGCGGGTGATGCGGATCGAGCGGAGCTGATCGGCGGCGCGACCACTTGGACGTTTCATCTGGGATACCTGTACTGGGACTTTGAATCTAGCGAGCATTATAAAGCCGCAAGCCCGGTGAGGACATGCCTATTGTCGCGCGCAGACGGCCCGTCGCCTTTTCCTACCCCGTCCACCACCTACCGGTAACATAGGCCGATTGGGCGCCACGCCCCCACTGCGCTACAATCCTGCGCCGTTCACTTATCCAAGCGAGGTACTCCCCATGGTGCATAGCATGACCGCTTTTGCGCGTGTCGAGCGCGCCGGCAGCCAAGGCACCCTGGTCTGGGAGCTGCGTTCGGTCAACCACCGTTACCTGGAGCCGCACCTGCGCCTGCCCGAGGCCCTGCGCGACCTCGAAGGCGGCGTGCGTGAAGGCCTGCGCCAAGGGCTGTCACGGGGCAAGGTGGAATGCACCTTGCGCCTGAATGAAGACAGCACCGGCAAGCCGCTGAAGGTCGACCGCGAGCGCGCCGCACAACTGGTCGCCGCCGCCGAAGAAGTGGCCGGGCTGATCAGGCAGCCAGCCCCGCTCAACCCGCTGGAAGTGCTGTCGTGGCCCGGCGTGCTGGTAGCCGATACCAGTGACCCGCAGGCACTCAACGCCGAAGCCATGGCGCTGTTCGACGAAGCCCTGGCCGAACTCAAGGCCGGGCGCCAGCGCGAAGGCCAGGAACTGGCGCGCCTGATCAACGAGCGCCTGGACAGCATGGCCGGTGAAGTCACGACGCTGCGCGCACTGGTGCCGCAGATGCTCGCGGCGCAGCGGCAGAAAATCCTCGACCGCTTCGGCGACATGCAGGCAGAGCTGGACCCACAGCGCCTCGAGCAGGAAATGGTGCTGCTGGCCCAGAAAAGCGACGTGGCCGAGGAACTCGACCGCCTCAGCACCCACGTTACCGAAGTACGCCGTGTGCTCAAGGGGGGCGGCGCCGCCGGCCGGCGCCTGGACTTCCTGATGCAGGAGCTCAACCGCGAGGCCAACACCCTTGGCTCCAAGGCCTTCGACCCACGCAGCACGCAGGCGGCGGTCAACCTGAAGGTATTGATCGAACAGATGCGTGAACAAGTACAGAACATCGAGTAAGGCCACCTCAACCATGAACCACAACAGCGGCACCCTCTACATCGTCTCGGCCCCTTCCGGCGCCGGCAAGACCAGCCTGGTCAACGCCCTGATCAAGGAAGACCGGCAGATCCGCGTCTCGGTCTCGCACACCACCCGCGCCATGCGCCCGGGCGAGCAGCACGGGGTGAACTACCACTTCGTCGTGCACGAGGAATTCAAGGCGCTGATCGCACAGGGTGACTTCCTGGAGCATGCCGAAGTGTTCGGCAATTTCTACGGCACGTCGCGCAGCGCACTGCAGCAAACCCTGGACGAGGGCTATGACCTGATTCTGGAAATCGACTGGCAAGGCGCCCAGCAGGTTCGCCGGGTGATGCCCGATGCGTTGTCGGTATTCATCCTGCCACCGAGCCAGCAGGCGCTGCGCCAGCGCCTGGACGGGCGCGGGCAGGACAGCGAGGAGATCATCGATGGGCGCATGAAAGAAGCGGTCAGCGAGATGGTGCACTACGACGAGTACGACTACGTGATCATCAATGATGATTTCAATGCAGCGCTGGAAGACTTGAAAGCAGTGTTCCGTGCCAACCGCCTGGTGTTGAGGAAGCAACAGCAACGCAAGAGTGTGCTGCTGAAAGAATTGCTCTCCTGAGAGACTGCACGGGGCCGCATCGCGGCCCCTTGCTTTATTCCTGCAAAGGCAGGGTGGCCTGCTGGCGCAGGGTAGCCCCCAGGAAATACGCTGGCGCACGCAGGCGTGACAGCATCATCAGCCCGATGCCCAGCACCGAGATGATCGCGGCAATCACGAACACCAGCCCCACCCCGCCGACATGCGAACCGCTGCCGAAGTCCGGCGACGCGCTGTCGATGGCGGTACGCGCGAAGATCACCGACAGAATCACCCCACCCACCAGCGGGCACATGCCGCGCATGAAGAAGTGGCGCACGCTGCTGAACAGGCTGCCGCGGAAATACCAGACACAGGCAAACGCCGTCAGCGAATAGTAGAAACAGATCATCATGCCCAGCGCAGTGATGGTATCGGCCAACACGTTCTCGCTCAGCGTACGCATGGTCACGTAGAACAGGCCCGCCGCCACACCTGCACAAATGGTGGCGTAGCGTGGGGTCTGCGAGCGTGGGCAAACACTGGCGAACTTCGGCGGTACTGCGCCGTAATAACCCATGGCCAGCAGCGTGCGCGCCGGCGCCACGAAAGTCGATTGCAACGAGGCTGCGGTACTGGCCAGCACGGCAATGGACATCAGGATCGCCAGCGGCCCCATCACCGGGCCGGCCAGGTGGGCAAACACGTTCTCCTGGATGCGCGGGTTGTTGAGCCCCAGGCCGGTTTCGCTAATGCCGGCAAACTGCAGGGTGGCAATGGCAGTGAACAGGTACAGGCCGAGGATCAGCATGACGGTCAAGGTGGCAGCCTTGCCCGGCACCTCTTCACTGCCAACCGACTCTTCGCTGACGGTCAGGCAGGTATCCCAACCCCAGAAGATGAAGATCGACAGCGACAAGCCCGCGGCAAAGGCCGAGAACGACTCCACGCCGAATGGATTGAACCAGGCCAGGTCGAACGCCATCGGCGGTGGCGCGGTGGTGCCGCCGAACGCGGCGAAAGCGAAGCCGACCAATACCAGCAGTTGCAGGGCCACCAGGCCATACTGCACGGTCATGGTGGTGGCCATGCCCCGGCAGCAGATCCACACCGCCAGGGCGATGAACACACAACAGGTGACGATGTTGATCAACAGGTTGTCGGCCAGCCCCGCCAGCGCGTGCCTGCCGGTGATCTGGCCGAGGAACAGGTAGAAGAAGTCGACCGCCACCCCCGCCAGGTTGGAAAGCACGATGGTGGTGGCAACCACCAGCCCCCACCCCCCGATCCAGCCGATCATCGGCCCGAAGGCGCGCGCCGACCAGGTAAAGGAGGTGCCGCTGTCCGGCTCTGCCGAGTTCAGTTCACGGTAGCCCAAGGCTACCAGCAGCATTGGCAGGAAGCCGACGATGAACACGGCTGGCAGGTGTGCTCCTACCTCACGCACGGTAGGGCCCAGTGCGCCGGTGAGGGTATACACCGGGGCGATGGTGGAGATGCCCAGTACCACGCTGGCCAGCAAGCCCAGGCGACCCTTGGCCAGGCCTTTGCTGCGCTGATTGTTGCCCGCTTCGGCCGCCACGTCGGGTGGGCGGGCGGCTTCTGTGTAATTGCTCATGAGTATTTGCCGTAAATTTTGGAATTGTTCTTACAGGCCTTGCGCACAAGGCCCGCTTTCACTCATTGAAAGCTTGCTGTCAGGGGCGCGTCAGCCGTGCGCCGTCCCGTGCTGCATAGGCAACGCAGGCCTCGCGAAACGCCTGAAACAGGCGCAGCGAGACCGGGTTTTCGCTGAACCGCCACTCTGGGTGCCACTGCACGCCAAGGACGAAGCCCGGCGCACCGGGCATGGACACCGCTTCGATGAGGCCGTCCGGGGCCCGCGCTTCGACCCGCAGGCACGAAGCCAGGCGCTCGATGCCCTGGCTGTGCAGCGAGTTGACCTCGAACTGCGCTGCCAGCCCCAGGCGCTCGAACAAGCCGCCAGGCTCGACGAACACCGGGTGCCGAAGGCCGTACTGCACCTCCAGGGGCGCGTCTTCGGGCTCGCGATGGTCCAGGTAGCCAGGCAGCGCCTGCACGCGCTGGTGCAGGCTGCCCCCCAAGGCCACGTTCAGTTCCTGATAGCCGCGGCAAATGCACAACACCGGCACACCGGCGGCGATCGCCGCCTGCAGCAGCGGCAAGGTCAGCCGGTCACGCGCCAGGTCATGCCGGGTGCCCGCGGCACTGGGGGCGCCATTGTAATGATGCGGTTCGATATTTGAAGGCGAGCCCGTAAAAACAATGCCGTGCAGGCAGGCCAGCAACGCTTGCGTGTCGCTGCCACCGTCACGGGCCGGCAGAATCAGCGGCAGGCCGGCAAACGCGGCCGCCTCGACATACTTGTCGCCAACCGTGTGCGACGAGTTCTTCCCCACCTGCTGGCGGCAGGCGCTGACACCGATCAAGGGGACCGCAGTTGCGCTCATGGGCTTACACCGTGTGCAGGTACCAGTTGTACTCGAGGTCGGAAATCGACACTTCGAACTCGGCCAGTTCGCTTTCCTTGCAGGCCACGAAGATATCGATGTAGTCCGGGCTGATGTATTGATTGAGCACCTCACTGTCGTCCAACGCGCGCAAGGCGTCGCGCAGGTTGTTCGGCAGGCTCTGTTCGAGTTGCTCGTAGGAGTTGCCTTCGATCGGCGCCTGGGGTTCGACCTGGTTGGTCAGGCCGTGATGCACGCCGGCCAGGATGGCCGCCAGCATCAGGTACGGGTTGGCGTCGGCGCCGGCCACACGGTGCTCAAGGCGCACGTTGTCGCTGCTGTCGGTGGGCACGCGGACGGCTACCGTACGGTTGTCCAGGCCCCAGCTCGGCGCATTGGGCACGTAGAACTGGGCGCCGAAGCGGCGGTAGGAGTTGATGTTCGGGCACAGGAAGGCCATCGATGCCGGCATCGTCTCCAGCACCCCACCAATGGCGTGACGCAGGGTGTCGCTCTGCAGCGGGTCGTCACTGGCGAATATGTTCTTGCCGGTTTTCTTGTCCAGCAGCGAGATGTGCACGTGCAGGCCGTTGCCTGCCTGGCCCGGGTAGGGCTTGGCCATGAAGGTGGTGTCCATTTCATGGTCGTAGGCCACGTTCTTGATCAGCCGTTTCAGCAAGATCGCGTAGTCGCAGGCTTTCAGCGGATCGGCAACGTGGTGCAGGTTGACCTCGAACTGCGCCGGGGCACTTTCCTTGACGATGGCGTCCGCCGGCAGCCCCTGCTCCTTGGCGGCTTCGAGCATGTCCTGCAGGCAATCTGCATATTCGTCGAGGTCGTCGATCAGGTACACCTGGGTCGATTGCGGGCGCTTGCCGGAAATCGGCGAGCGCGGCGGTTGCGGGCGGCCGTTGAGGTTGTCCTGGTCGATCAGGTAGAACTCAAGCTCGAAGGCGGCGCAGATAGCCAGGCCCAGGTCGTCGAACTTGCTGACCACTTGGCGCAGCACTTCCCGCGGGTCGGCGAAAAACGGCTGGCCATCCAGTTCGTGCATGGTCATCAGCAACTGGGCTGTGGGGCGCTTCTGCCACGGCTCATCCGATAACGTGCCAGGGATCGGGAAGCAGATACGGTCGGCATCGCCGATGTCCAGGCCAAGGCCGGTGCTTTCCACAGTGGAGCCGTTGATGTCCAGGGCGAACAGCGACGCCGGCAGGTTGATGCCTTTTTCGTACACCTTGTGCAGGCTGGCTCGCTCGATGCGCTTGCCGCGTACCACGCCGTTCATGTCGGAGATCAGCAGGTCGACGTACTGCGTGTCCGGATGGGCCTGGAGGAAGTCTTTCATCTCGCTGGAAGAACTGGCGCACGGGGTGACCGACGTCATGGCTGTACATCCTTTGATTTGCTGCGGCGATGTGGGGGGGTACGGCTGGCGCCTCATGGGCGACGATGGTTGCAGCTGTTGTTCTTTTCACTTCCCATCGTGGGGATTGTTGACCCGACCGGGCGCATTGATTCCGGGGGGCGGTTTCACTATAAAATGGCCCTGATGCAACAGACATTGGCAATTCGGCAAGCAGAGCGTGCACCAATGCAATATCAGATAACCCACGCCGACCTCACTCTGGTCCTGGCACTGGAGCGTGGCCGCTCGCTGGCGAAGGCCGCCGAGTTGCTCAAAGTTGACGTATCGACGGTCTTCCGCTCGATACGCCGGCTGGAATCGGCCCTCGGTACTGCGCTGTTCGTGAAAAGCCGCAAAGGCTACCTGCCAACCGATACTGCCCAGGCCCTGGCCGAACAGGCCGAGCGTGCCGAGCAGGCGCTGGAGGCCGCGCGCATTGCCATGACCAGTGGCGAGCAGGTGGTCAGCGGCACGGTGCGCCTGACCTGTACCGAGGCGGTCATGCACAGCCTGCTGCTGCCGGCGCTGGCCGAGTTCATGCCCAACTACCCGGCGCTGTCGCTGGAAATGGGCACCTCCAACACCTTCGCCAACCTCAGCCGGCGCGACGCCGACATTGCCCTGCGCCTGACCAATACACCGCCTGAACACCTGGTGGGCCGCGACCTGGGCTCGACGTCCTATGTCATCTGCGGCCAGCCGCAGTGGCGCGAGCGGCTGGCCGAATCGCCTGCCAGCACCCCGTGGATCGCCCCTGACGACTCCATGCAGGACCACCCCACGGTGGTCTGGCGCAACCAGCAGCACCCTGGGTTGAGCCCGCGCTACCAGTGCAGCAGCATGTCGACCATCGCCCAGTTGGTGACCGCCGGGTTGGGCGTGGCGGCGCTGCCGGACTACATGGTGCATGCGCTGCCCGGCGTCGATGCGCTCAGCGGGCCGCTGGCCGGCTGCGACACCCAGCTGTGGCTGCTGACCCGTCCGGACTGCCGGGCACTGCGCTCGGTGCAGACCTTGTTCGAAGAGCTGACCCCGAGGTTGCGCGGCGCGATGCTCTGAGGTTATCGTCAGGCTCATGCGTCGAGGGTGTCTGTTTCGGCCCTTTCGCGGCTGAAACCGCGCCTGCAGGGTGCGGTGGCAGGCTTGGGGATGACGCTGCTCGGCAAAACAGCGCTTCCCTATTGGCTGGTGAATTTTTATACTATCGAGTCCGCCTGCCCACTATTGGGCTGCACGCCCACCGCATTTGCTACTGAGGAAGACCATGGCCCGCGTAACTGTTGAAGACTGCCTGGAACACGTGGATAACCGCTTTGAGCTGGTCATGCTCTCGACCAAGCGCGCTCGCCAGCTGGCGACCGGCGGCAAGGAACCACGCGTAGCGTGGGAAAACGACAAGCCTACCGTCGTTGCCCTGCGTGAAATCGCCGAAGGCATCGTCACCAACGAATTCATCGCCGCTGAAGAGATCGTCACCGAGGATCCGGTGTTCGCCGCGTTCGAGGACGAGAACAACGAGGCTGTCTGATTGATGCCAGGTCGACGTCGCACGGCGCAAGGCCCTCTTCCTCGGCAGGAGGTAAACCCATGCCGGGTATAGAAGCCTTGGCCGAACGGCTGTCGACCTATCTTGGCCCTGAACAGGTCAACCTGGTCCGGCGCGCCTATTTCTACGCCGAACAGGCCCACGACGGGCAGCGCCGCCGCAGCGGCGAGCCCTACGTGACCCACCCGCTGGCCGTGGCCAGCATCCTCGCCGACATGCACATGGACCATCAAAGCCTGATGGCGGCCATGCTGCACGATGTGATCGAAGACACCGGTATCGCCAAGGAAGCCCTCAGCCAGCAATTTGGCGAGACCGTGGCCGAGCTGGTTGACGGGGTCAGCAAGCTGACCCAGATGAACTTCGAAACCAAGGCCGAGGCGCAGGCTGAAAACTTTCAGAAAATGGCCATGGCCATGGCGCGCGATATCCGCGTGATCCTGGTCAAGCTGGCTGACCGCCTGCACAACATGCGCACCCTTGAAGTGCTGTCCGGTGAAAAGCGCCGGCGCATCGCCAAGGAAACCCTCGAAATCTACGCCCCCATCGCCAATCGCCTGGGCATGCATACGGTGCGCGTGGAGTTCGAAGACCTCGGCTTCAAGGCCATGCACCCCATGCGCTCGTCGCTGATTCACCGTGCGGTGAAAAGCGCTCGTGGCAACCGCAAGGAAATCGTCGCCAAGATCGAGCACTCGCTGGCCAACTGCCTGGCTGCCGATGGCATCGAAGGCGAAATCAGCGGCCGGCAGAAGCACCTCTATGGCATCTACAAGAAGATGCGCGGCAAGCGCCGCGCCTTCAACGAGATCATGGACGTGTACGCCTTCCGCGTCATCGTTGACAAAGTCGATACCTGCTACCGTGTGCTCGGCGCCGTGCATAACCTGTACAAGCCGCTGCCCGGCCGCTTCAAGGACTACATCGCGATCCCCAAGGCCAACGGTTACCAGTCGTTGCACACCACGCTGTTCGGTATGCATGGCGTGCCCATCGAAATCCAGATCCGCACCCGCGAGATGGAAGAGATGGCCAACAACGGCATCGCGGCGCATTGGCTGTACAAGTCCAACGACGACGAGCAACCCAAGGGCAGCCACGCCCGTGCCCGCCAGTGGGTCAAAGGCATCCTCGAGCTGCAGCAGCGTGCTGGCAACTCGCTAGAGTTCATCGAAAGCGTGAAGATCGACCTGTTCCCGGACGAGGTCTACGTGTTCACGCCCAAGGGCCGCATCATGGAGCTGCCCAAAGGCTCGACGGCCGTCGACTTCGCTTACGCGGTACACACCGACGTCGGCAACAGTTGCATCGCCTGCCGTATCAATCGCCGCCTGGCGCCGTTGTCCGAACCGCTGCAGAGCGGGTCCACGGTGGAAATCGTCAGCGCCCCGGGCGCCCGGCCAAACCCCGCCTGGCTCAACTTCGTGGTTACCGGCAAGGCGCGCACGCACATCCGCCACGCGCTCAAGCAGCAGCGCCGGTCCGAATCCATCAGCCTGGGCGAACGCCTGCTGAACAAGGTGCTGACCGGCTTCGACAGCAGCCTGGAGAAGATCCCTCAGGAACGTATCCAGGCGATCCTGGCGGAGTACCGCCTGGAACTGATCGAAGACCTGCTCGAAGATATCGGCCTGGGCAACCGCATGGCGTATGTGGTTGCGCGCCGCCTGCTGTCAGCCGAAGGCGAACAGTTGCCAGCACCGGAAGGGCCGTTGGCGATCCGCGGTACCGAGGGGCTGGTACTGAGTTATGCCAAGTGCTGTACACCCATCCCGGGCGACCCGATCGTCGGCCACCTGTCGGCAGGCAAGGGCATGGTCGTGCACCTGGAGAACTGCCGCAACATCAGTGAAATCCGCCACAACCCGGAAAAATGCGTGCAGCTTTCCTGGGCCAAGGACATCACCGGCGAGTTCAATGTCGAATTGCGGGTCGAACTGGAGCACCAGCGCGGCCTGATTGCCCTGCTTGCCAGCAGCGTCAACGCGGCCGACGGCAATATCGAGAAAATCAGCATGGACGAGCGCGACGGCCGTATCAGCGTGGTCCAACTGGTGGTCAGCGTACACGATCGCGTGCACCTGGCCCGTGTGATCAAGAAGCTGCGTACCTTGACCGGTGTGGTCCGCATCACCCGCATGCGTACGTAGTCCGCCAACCGCAAGGAGTCATCATGAGCAAGACCGTCATCAACAGCGACAAGGCCCCCGCCGCTATCGGTACCTACTCGCAGGCGATCAAGGCCGGCAATACCGTGTACATGTCCGGCCAGATCCCGCTGGACTCGAAGACCATGGAGCTGGTCGAAGGCTTCGAAGCCCAGACCGTGCAGGTGTTCGAGAACCTCAAGGCCGTGGCTGAGGCTGCTGGCGGTTCGTTCAAGGACATCGTCAAGCTGAACATCTTCCTGACTGACCTGAGCCACTTCGCCAAAGTCAACGAGGTGATGGGCCGCTACTTCGAACAGCCTTACCCAGCCCGCGCCGCGATTGGCGTTGCCGCGCTGCCAAAAGGCGCCCAGGTCGAAATGGACGCCATCCTGGTCATCGAATGATGCCTTGGGCGACGGGCACCCTGCCCGTCGCCCCCTCTCCTGCGCAAGGTTTCCCGACATGCGTCACGCACTGCCCCTCGCGCTGGCAGCCCTGCTCCTGAGCGGCTGCGCCAGCCACAAACCCGAAGATTTCAACGGCACCTGGATCAACCAGGCTGCGATCAAGGCCGCTGTAAAGGGCGACAGCCTGCGCCAGGCCCTTCATGAAAATGGTCCGGTATTCGAGTGGAAGCTCGACGTCGCCAACCAGCAGGCCAGCTACAGCAATGGCTTCGAAGCGGCGGACGGCCAGCTGGTCACGCTCGACAAGCAATTGCAGGCCAGCTTTGACGGTGGCCAGACCGAGCAGCTTGCGCTGGACGGTGACGAGCTGCTGACCACAGACCAGAGCGGCGCAAAGCAGGCTTTTGTCCGCGTACAACCCTCTGCCACCGCCAACGCCCCGCTGGGCAGCAGCTTCGAAAAAGCCCTGTACCAAGCGTATCTGGGCGGTGAATGGACCATTCTCGAAGGCCAGGGCCAAGGCGGAAAAGTGCGCTTCAGCGATACCGGCAACGTCACTGGCCTGCCTGGGCCAGACCGTTTCGCCCTGTGCCTGGCCGGCGACTGCGCCACCATGGGCGGCAGCAACGACAGCCTGTGGCTGGAGCGCAATCAACGGGGTGCGCCTTTCATCATCAAGCGTGACGGCGACAAGCTGCAGATCTTCCAGGCGGTGAACCATGCCCAGGCTGATGACATGCCCCAACTGGCAGCGGGCAAGCGCCAGTGGTTGCTGGAAAAAAACTGAAGCCTGCAGCAGCGGCCTTGTTTCGCGACAGGGCCGCAACACGGCACCAGGGCATCAGCGTCGCCGCGTGGATTGCCAGGGCTGCTTTGCAGCCCAATCGCAACGCCAGGCCGCGCCTACAGAAGTCGCGTCAAGGGTGTGGTCAGGCTTTTGCCGCCAGGATGGCTGCGTAGCCTTCCTTGTAACTCGGATACACCGGCGCCCAGCCCAACGCCTTCACCCGTGCGTTGCTGCAGCGCTTGCTACCGGTGCGCCGCACGCGCTGTTCATCTGACCATTCGGTAACCCCCAGGTAGGCCCGCAACCAGGCCACCACATCGGCCAGCGGTGCCGGATCATCGTCAACCCCGATGTAACAGTCGTCCAACGCCTTGCCATCAGCATCTTCCTGCAGCAGAAACGCCAGCAAGCTGGCAGCATCTTCGGCATGAATACGGTTGCCGTACAGCGGCGGCTGCTCAGCCACCCGATAGCCTTGGCGTACCTGGCTCAGCAGCCACTCGCGGCCGGGGCCGTAGATGCCAGTGAGGCGCACTACACTCGCCGGTATGCCGCTGCCAAGGGCCAACCGCTCCGCTTCCAGCATCACCCGCCCCGAATACCCCTCGGGCTCGGTCGCCGACCCTTCCTCAACCCACTCGCCGTCCTTCTGCGCATACACGCTACTGCTTGACACGAACAGCAGACGGCGCGGCCGTTGGCCACGCTCGGCCAGCCAAGCCAGCACATGGCGTAAACCGTCGACATACGCCGCCCGGTAACCCGCCTCGTCATGCTGGCTGGCCGCCACGCAGTACACCAGGTAGTCCAACGCACCTTGTGGCCACGCGGCTGGCAGCGAGGGCTCGGCCAAGTCCGCAGCCACCGGGTGAACCCCCGCAGGCAATTGCCCCACCGAACGGCGCAGGCCACTGACCTGCCAGCCACGTGCCAGCATCTGCTGGGCCAAGCGCCCACCTACATCACCACAACCCACCACCAACACGGAAAGGTCTGACATCACAAAACTCCCTGGACCAACTGATCAGCCCAACCACGCTACACGATGGATGGCTAGACCATAGGCGAAAAAAGCTACAATATTACTTTTGTTAACAAGAATTACTTGCAATAATGGCGACCAAGTTGTTCTCGGCCCGCCTCGAGGCCTTGGAGAACGTTCGTCTTTTCTCTTCATCAGGTCCGGCCAGCATGACACGTACTAAACCCTCCGCTTCGCCAACCCAGTCGCGCGCCTGGCGCGCCATCGCCGCGCTGACGCTCAGCCTGGTGCTGGCCCCGGCAGCCATGGCCGATGAGCCAACCGCCAATACCACCACGCCGGCCGCCGCCACTGCCGCTGCTGCCCCGAGCACCGCCCCGGCTGGCGAAGCACCCGCCACCAGCGCCACTGCCGGTGCACCAGCTGCAGCAGACCCAAGCGTCGAAGCCCTGGTCGAAGATACCTCGCTGGGCATGGCCCACGACCTGTCCCCATGGGGCATGTACAAGAACGCCGACATCGTGGTGAAGATCGTCATGATCGGCCTGGCTATCGCCTCCATCATCACTTGGACCATCTGGATCGCCAAAGGCTTCGAGCTGATGGGCGCCAAACGCCGCCTGCGTGGCGAAATCGCCCACCTGAAGAAGGCCACCACGCTGAAAGATGCCAGCGAAGTCTCCAGCAAGGAAGGCACGCTGGCCCATACCCTGGTGCACGACGCCCTTGAAGAGATGCGCCTGTCGGCCAATGCCCGCGAGAAAGAGGGTATCAAGGAACGCGTCAGCTTCCGCCTGGAGCGCCTGGTGCATGCCAGCGGCCGTAACATGAGCAGCGGCACCGGCGTACTCGCAACCATTGGTTCCACCGCCCCGTTCGTCGGCCTGTTCGGCACCGTCTGGGGCATCATGAACAGCTTCATCGGTATCGCCAAGACCCAGACCACCAACCTGGCCGTGGTCGCCCCGGGTATCGCCGAAGCCCTGCTGGCCACCGCCCTGGGCCTGGTCGCGGCGATCCCCGCCGTGGTCATCTACAACGTCTTCGCCCGTTCCATTGCCGGCTACAAGGCTCAGGTGTCCGATGCTTCCGCCCAGGTACTGCTGCTGGTCAGCCGCGATCTGGACCACCAAGGCAGCGAGCGCGCCGCCCCGCACATGGTGAAAGTGGGGTAAGCCATGGGCCTGCATCTCAACGAAGGTGGCGACGACCTCGCCGAAAACCACGAAATCAACGTTACGCCGTTCATCGACGTAATGCTGGTACTGCTGATCATCTTCATGGTTGCCGCCCCCCTGGCCACAGTCGATATCAAGGTCGACCTGCCGGCCTCGACCGCCAAACCGGCGCCGAGGCCCGAGAAGCCGGTGTTCGTCAGCGTGAAGGCAGACCAGAAGCTGTACGTCGGCGACGATCAGGTCCCGGCACCCGACCAGCTTGGCCCGATGCTCGACGCCAAGACCAAGGGTGACAAGGAAACCACCATCTTCTTCCAGGCCGACAAAGGCGTGGATTACGGTGACCTGATGGAAGTGATGAACAACATGCGCTCGGCCGGCTACCTGAAAGTCGGCCTGGTAGGTCTCGAGACGGCAGCCAAGAAATGACAAAACCGCGCTCAAACATGGCGCGCTACGCTGGCAGCCTGGCGATCGTGCTGGGCGTGCACGTGGTCGCCGTGCTGCTGACGCTCAACTGGTCTGTGCCCCAGGCCATCGAGTTGCCGCCAGCAGCCATGATGGTCGAACTGGCACCGCTGCCGGAACCCGCGCCACCGCCGCCCCCGAAAGCGGCGCCGCAGCCACCTGCACCGGTAGAGGAACCACCTTTGCCGAAGCTGGTGGAGGCACCCAAGCCGAAGATCGCCATCCCCAAGCCGCCCAAGCCGAAGGCCAAGCCCCAGCCGCCCAAGCCTGAGAAGAAGCCTGAGCCGCCGAAGGAAGCACCGCCGACCGAGCAGACCGTCGACGCGCCGCCGAGCAATACGCCACCGCAGAAGTCCGCGGCACCGGCCCCGAGCATCGCGTCCAACAGCAACGCCCTGCCGACCTGGCAGAGTGACCTGCTGCGCCACCTGGCCAAGTACAAACGGTACCCGGAAGACGCGCGCCGCCGTGGCCTGCAAGGCATCAACCGCCTGCGCTTCGTGGTCGACGCCGAGGGCAAGGTGGTGTCGTATTCGATGGCCGGTGGGTCGGGCAGTGCCGCGCTGGACCGCGCGACCATGGAAATGATCCGCCGCGCCGGCAAAGTGCCAAAGCCGCCACCCGAGTTGTTGAACAATGGCACGATCGAAGTCGTGGCGCCCTTCGTCTACTCGCTGGATCGCCGCTAAGGCTTTTGTTTCTGTCACAAATCGGCAAGTCTGATAACGTGCGTCTATCGATTGCAGCCGCTATGCTGGGGCCGCAACTTCATGGACGCACGTTATGACCCTCACAGAACTACGCTACATCGTCACACTCGCCCAGGAACAGCACTTCGGCCATGCCGCCGAGCGCTGCCACGTGAGCCAGCCGACCCTGTCGGTCGGTGTGAAGAAGCTTGAGGATGAGCTTGGCGTTCTGATCTTCGAGCGCAGCAAAAGCGCGGTCCGCCTGACCCCTGTCGGCGAGAGCATCGTTGCCCAGGCACAAAAGGTACTGGAGCAGGCCCAGGGCATTCGCGAACTGGCCCAGGCTGGCAAGAACCAGCTGACTGCGCCGCTCAAGGTCGGTGCCATCTACACCGTGGGCCCCTACCTGTTCCCGCACCTGATCCCGCAACTGCACCGCGTGGCACCGCAGATGCCGCTGTACATCGAAGAAAACTTCACCCATGTGCTGCGCGAGAAGCTGCGCAATGGCGAGCTGGACGCCGTGATCATCGCCCTGCCGTTCAATGAAGCCGATGTGCTCACCCTGCCCCTCTACGACGAACCGTTCTGCGCGCTGATGCCTGCCGACCACCCATGGACGGCCAAAAAGACCATCGACACCGCCATGCTCAACGACAAGAGCCTGTTGCTGCTGGGTGAAGGTCACTGCTTCCGTGACCAGGTGCTGGAAGCCTGCCCAACCCTGAACAAGGGGGGTGAAGGGTCGCGGCACACCACGGTCGAATCCAGCTCGCTGGAAACCATCCGCCACATGGTTGCGTCCGGTCTTGGCGTGTCCATCCTGCCGCTGTCGGCGGTGCACAGCCACCACTACGCGCCTGGGGTCATCGAAGTCCGCCCGCTGACCGCCCCGGCACCGTTCCGCACCGTGGCCATCGCCTGGCGCGCCAGCTTCCCACGGCCGAAGGCCATCGAGATCCTCGCCGACTCGATCCGCCTGTGCTCGGTAGCCAAGGCCCCTGCAGAACAAACGGCCTGAGTCATGACGGAGCTGTCGAACGTCCCGGTCACCGTGCTCAAGGGTGTTGGCGAGGCCATGGCCGAAAAGCTCGCCAAGGTCGGCCTGGAAAACTTGCAGGACGTGCTGTTCCACCTGCCCCTGCGCTATCAGGACCGCACCCGCGTGGTTCCGATCGGCCAGCTGCGCCCAGGCCAGGACGCGGTGATCGAGGGGGTGGTCAGCGGTGCCGACGTGACCATGGGCAAGCGTCGCAGCCTGGTGGTACGCCTGGGTGACGGCAGTGGCGTGTTGGGCTTGCGCTTCTACCATTTCAGCAACGCGCAAAAGGAAGGGCTCAAGCGCGGCACCCACCTGCGCTGCTACGGCGAAGCTCGCCCGGGCGCTTCCGGGCTGGAGATCTACCACCCGGAGTACCGCGCACTGAACGGTGACGAACCGCCACCGCCGGTCGACCAAACCCTCACCCCGATCTACCCGTCTACCGAGGGCCTCACCCAGCAACGCCTGCGCCAACTGTGCCAACAGAGCCTGAGCCTGCTCGGCCCGCGCAGCCTGCCCGACTGGCTGCCCGACGAACTGGCCCGCGACTACCAGCTGGCGCCGCTGGATGACGCCATCCGCTACCTGCACAACCCGCCCGCCGACGCCGACGTCGAGGAGTTGGCCCTGGGCCACCACTGGGCTCAGCACCGCCTGGCATTCGAAGAGCTGCTCACCCACCAGCTGTCGCAACAGCGCCTGCGCGAGAGCCTGCGCAGCCTGCGTGCGCCAGTCCTGCCCAAGGCCACCCGGCTGCCGGCGCAATACCTGGCCAATCTGGGCTTCCAGCCGACCGGCGCGCAGCAGCGCGTCGCCAACGAAATTGCCTACGACCTCAGCCAGCACGAGCCGATGATGCGCCTGGTGCAAGGCGACGTGGGTGCCGGCAAGACCGTGGTCGCCGCGCTGGCCGCGTTGCAGGCCCTGGAGGCTGGTTATCAGGTGGCATTGATGGCCCCCACCGAGATCCTTGCCGAACAGCACTACATCACCTTCAAGCGCTGGCTGGAGCCTTTGGGTTTGGAGGTGGCCTGGCTAGCCGGCAAACTCAAGGGCAAGGCGCGGGCGGCGTCGCTCGAGCAGATCGCCAATGGCGCCCCGATGGTGGTCGGCACCCACGCCCTGTTCCAGGACGAGGTGAAGTTCAAGCACCTGGCCTTGGCCATCATCGACGAACAGCACCGTTTCGGCGTGCAGCAACGCCTGGCGCTGCGCAAGAAAGGCGTAGCCGGCGAGCTGTGCCCACACCAGCTGATCATGACCGCGACCCCCATTCCGCGCACCTTGGCCATGAGTGCCTACGCCGACCTGGACACCTCGGTGCTCGACGAGCTGCCGCCTGGGCGCACGCCGGTGAACACCGTGCTGGTGGCCGACAGCCGGCGTTTCGAAGTGGTCGAACGGGTACGCGCCGCCTGCGCTGAAGGGCGCCAGGCGTACTGGGTGTGCACGCTGATCGAAGAGTCCGAGGAACTGACCTGCCAAGCAGCCGAAAGCACTTACGAGGAGCTGGGCAGCGCCTTGGGTGAACTGCGGGTCGGGTTGATCCACGGCCGCATGAAACCGGCGGAAAAGGCCGAGATCATGGCCGAGTTCAAGGCCGGCAACCTGCAGTTGCTGGTCGCCACCACCGTCATCGAGGTGGGCGTGGACGTGCCCAATGCCAGCCTGATGATCATCGAAAACCCCGAGCGCCTCGGCCTGGCCCAGCTGCACCAGTTGCGTGGCCGGGTGGGTCGCGGCAGCGCCGTCAGCCATTGCGTGCTGCTGTACCACCCGCCGCTGTCGCAGATCGGCCGCGAGCGCCTGGGCATCATGCGCGAAACCAACGACGGCTTCATCATCGCCGAAAAAGACCTTGCGCTACGCGGCCCGGGCGAAATGCTGGGTACCCGCCAGACCGGCCTGCTGCAATTCAAGGTCGCCGACCTGATGCGCGACGCCGACCTGTTGCCAGCGGTACGCGATGCCGCCCAGGCCCTGATCGCACGCTGGCCGGAGCACGTCAGCCCGCTGCTGGACCGCTGGCTGCGTCATGGCCAGCAATATGGTCAGGTGTGACGCCTGTCCCATAATGGATCCAGATTTGCGACCAGGGTGGTTATACTTCGCGTTTAAAAGAATCAGTGGATACGGACCATGACTGAAGTTGCCCTGGACACCGCAACCCCACACACGCCTTCCGTCATCAGGCTGCTGCTCGAGAAACTCGGCGTAGCCTACCGCGAGGTGGTCGAACATCCGCACCTGCCCGCAGCCTCGCGGGTACAGGCCGTGCTGCTGGACGACGAGGTGGGCGCCATGATGGTGCTGTTCCCGCAGAGCCAGCTGCTGGACCTGAACCGCCTGGCCGAACTGACCGGGCGCAAGCTCACCGCCGTGTCGGTGCCACGCCTCAAGCAAATGCTCGACAAACACCAGCTCAAGGCGCTGCCGGGCATCCCGGCGCTCACCAGCTCACCGTGCCAGTACGAAAAAAGCCTGCTGGACGTCGACCTGGTGTACATCAATTCGGGTGAAGCCGGCCTGTTGCTGGAAATAGAGCGCGCGCACTTCAAGCGCATGTTGCTCAAGGCCAGCGCCAGCAGCTTTGGCCAGGAAGTCGGGGCGATCAGCCCCAACCTCGACCGCCCTAACGACGATACCCGCGAAATCACCAATGCCGTGCAAGCCTTCACTGCCCGGCGTATCCAGAAGCGTCTGGAAGAAACCATCGAAATCCCGCCGCTGGCCGATACTGCGCAGAAAATCATCAAACTGCGGGTAGACCCCAACGCCAGCATCGACGATATCACTGGGGTGGTAGAAACCGACCCGGCCCTGGCCGCCCAGGTGGTCAGCTGGGCGGCATCACCCTACTACGCCTCGCCGGGCAAGATCCGCTCGGTGGAAGACGCCATCGTGCGCGTGCTGGGCTTCGACCTGGTGATCAACCTCGCCCTCGGCCTGGCCCTGGGCAAGACCCTGAGCCTGCCCAAGGACAACCCTCAGCAGGCCACCCCGTACTGGCAGCAGTCGATCTACACCGCCGCCATCATCGAGGGCCTTACCCGAGCCATGCCGCGGGCAGAGCGCCCTGAAGCAGGCCTGACCTACCTGGCCGGGCTGTTGCACAACTTCGGTTACCTGCTGCTGGCACACGTTTTCCCGCCGCACTTCTCGCTGATTTGTCGCCACCTGGAGGTCAACCCTCACCTGAACCACACCTATGTGGAACAACACCTGCTGGGTATCAGCCGCGAGCAGATTGGTGCCTGGTTGATGAAACTGTGGGACATGCCGGTAGAGCTCTCGGCCGCGCTGCGTTTCCAGCACGACCCGGCTTACGACGGCGAGTTTTCGGAATTCCCCAACCTGGTATGCCTGGCCACACGCCTGCTGCGCTCGCGGGGGATTGGCTCGGGGCCGCTGGAGGAGATTCCTGACGAACTGCTGGAGCGTTTGGGCATTGCCCGGGAAAAGGCCGAGGATGTGGTGAACAAAGTGCTGGAGGCCGAGAGCTTGCTGCGGGAGCTGGCTTCGCAGTTCAACGCACCGCATTGAAGCCCGGGGCCGCTTGGCGGCCCCAAACATTTCAGCCCTGCTTCTTCTTCGGCTTCAGGTACTTCATCAACCCCTGAAACCACATCACCAACGCCGGATTGCCCTTGATCTGGATGTTCTTGTCCTGAATGCCCTGCATGAACGCCAACTGCTTGTTGCTTGCCTGCAAGGTGGCAAAGCCATAGGCGGCATCCTTGAAGGCAATGGCAAAGGCTGGCTGTGAGTACGACCCGCTTTTGCTGCTGACCCGCTCGTTGCTGACGATAAAGTGCCGGGCGACCTTGCCGTCCAGGGTCTGCATCTGGAACACCAGGTCCTTGCCTTTAAGCTGCTGCTGGAATGCCGGATTATTGCGGCTGGCCCGGGCCATCAGCAGCCCCATGGCCCAGAGAAGAAAGCGGAACTTCATCGACACGCCTCGATGGAAAAGTGACTAAGTTGCGCAGTTTATCCTCCTAATGACCTTTTTATGCAAGTTCGCAGCAATTACCGGGTGTAAAGCACAACGGGCGCCATCTGGCGCCCGTTCGGGATCAACGCATCCTCAGTGCACAGTTACTTTTTCTTGCTGGCCTTGCTCGGCGCGGCCGGCGTATTGACGCTGTCCCTGAGGTTCTTGCCGGGCTTGAAAGCCACGGTATTGCTGGCTTTGATCTTGACCGGCTGGCCGGTTTGCGGGTTTTTGCCGGTACGCGCGCCGCGGTGACGCTTTTCGAAAGTGCCGAAACCAACCAGGGTCACGGTGTCCTTGTCCAGGGCGCCCGTGATGCTGTCGAGAATCGCATTCAGCACTTGATTAGCCTTGTCTTTGGTCAGGTCAGCTTTTTCAGCGATGACGGCGGCGAGTTCTGGTTTGCGCATAGTAAAGCCTCTTTGACGGAATTCTTGTTGTTATGCCGTGCTGCCTTCAATAGCAGCGCTCAAGGCACCGCAGGCTCTAACCTGCGGCAGACGGGAGTGAGAATGGCACGTGGTTCGGGGCCGCGCCAGTATCTGAGCGGCCATTGTGCAGGCAACAACAGAACAAACCCGACAGAACGTCTGGCAATTACGCCATAACTGCAGGTAGCTGGCGGTTCAGCGCCAGCTTTTCCATGACCGCAGCCCCGGTCAGGGCGTAACCCAGCAGCCCGCCACCCGCATCGATGCACAGCACCTTCAGGTCATTGCCTTGCCCTTCCACCTGCCAAGTGCCTTCGCGGCCCTGTGGCGGGGGCGACACCACCAGCGGGCAGGCCGGGGTTTTCACGGTGATCGGCATTGGCCCATAGGCGACTGCTGTGGGCTTGCCGGCCAGGGTTTGGGCCAGTGCCCGTGCACAACTCATCAGTGGCATCACGTACAACAGGTTGATGCCGTCTACCTCGGCACAATCCCCGAGGGCGAAGATATTGGCGTGGGAGGTTCGCAGCTCACGGTCCACGCTGACGCCACGGTTGACCTGCAGCCCGGCCGCGGCAGCCAGGTCGGTACGCGGGCGCAGGCCAATGGCCGAAACGACCAGGTCACAGCCAACCACGCTGCCATCCGACAGGTGCGCCTCCAGGCCGTGGGGCGCCTGCTGCAAGCGGGTCAGAACCGGCCCAAGGTGGAAGCGTACGCCCAGGTCTTGCAACCCACGTTGTACCGCGCCGGCAGCGGCCGGATGCAACAGGGTCGGCATGACCTGCTCGCATGGCGCTACCACGTCTACCTGAAAGCCCCCCAGGCTCATGTCGTTGGCAAACTCGCAGCCGATCAGGCCAGCGCCGAGAATCAGCACGCGTTGCTTGCCGGCGGCGGCAGCACGAAAGCGTGCGTAGTCCTCCAGGTCGTTGATGGGGAACACCAGGTGACTGGCATCGCCTTCAACCGGCACCTGCACGGTCTGCGCCCCCCACGCCAGCACCAGGTCGCGGTATGCCACGGCCTCTTCGCCGATCCACAGGCGTTTGTGCCCAGGGTCGATGCCGCTGATGCGGGTATGGGTGCGGATTTCGGCGTTCAGCTGCTCGGCCATGGCACCGGCTTCGGCCATGCACAGGTCAGCGGCGCCCTTGTGCTTGGCATAGCCCATGGAAAGCATGGGCTTGGAGTAGGAACGACCGTCATCGGCGGTGATCAGCAGCAGCGGCGTATGCGCATCGAGCTTGCGAAATTCGCGGGCCAGGTTGTAGCCCGCCAGGCCGGTGCCGATGATTACCACAGGGGACGTCATGTCGTGCTTGCCTCGCTTAGCCGATGGAGATCATTTCAAAGTCGCTTTTGCCAACACCGCAGTCAGGGCATAGCCAGTCTTCCGGCACGTCCTCCCAACGGGTGCCAGGGGCGATGCCGTCGTCGGGCCAGCCTTCGGCTTCGTCGTAGATCAGGCCACAGACGATACATTGCCACTTTTTCATCAGGTTGTTTTCCTCGGGTCAGGCTGGGGCTTTGTGTTGCTGCTGATGGCCCTATGGCGGGTGAGCCCGCTGCAACAGGGACCAACGCGCAATGCTTGGGGGCTTTGTAGCGGCCCTGCCCGCAGTATGCAAGCAGTCGGGGCAATCATGCTAAGCTCGCCGCCTCTCAGGTTGTAACAAGCAGACCGACGTGTCGTACGAATCCCCGCAAGCAGCCGCTGTCGCGTGGCTGCCGTATTCACGGCTGGCGACCGACATCGACCAGCCCACCCTTGACTGGCTGTTCGACGAAGGCTCACTGACCCGCCGCCTGACGCGCCTGGCCCACGATGACTTCTCCGTCACCCCTTTGTTCGAGGGCTGGCAGCCACTGCGCGCCGACGAATGCCAGGCACTGGGCATCGCTGTTGGCGCTGAAGGCTGGGTGCGCGAGGTGTACCTGCGCGGCCATGGCCAGCCTTGGGTGTTCGCCCGCAGCGTGGCCAGCCGCAGTGCGCTGGCCCGCGGCGGGTTGGACCTGGAACGCCTCGGCAGCCGTTCGTTGGGCGAGTTGCTGTTCTGCGACCAGGCGTTCATCCGCCACCCAATCCAAGTGTGCAGTTACCCACAGGCGTGGTTGCCGGCAGATGCCGCCCGGCCAGCGCTATGGGCCCGCCGCTCGCGGTTTGAACGTGACGGGCTGGACCTGCTGGTAGCCGAGGTGTTTCTGCCGGCGCTGTGGCAAGCGGCCCAGGAGGAAAACAGCTGATGTACCTGCAACTGCTCAAGTCGCTGAACCGCCTGCACCCGCGTGCCTGGGACTTTGTCCAGCTCAGCCGCATGGACCGCCCGATCGGTATCTACCTGCTGCTGTGGCCCACGCTGTCGGCGGTATGGATTGCCGGCAACGGCTCGCCGACCCTGGCCAACGTGCTGATCTTCGGCCTTGGCGTGGTACTGATGCGCGCCGCCGGCTGCTGCATCAACGATTTTGCCGACCGCAAGGTGGATGGCCACGTCAAGCGTACCGCCGACCGGCCCCTGGCCAGTGGCCGCGTGCGCCCGCGCGAGGCGCTGGCCCTGTTCGCCATGCTTGTCGGGGTCAGTTTCCTGCTGGTGCTGTGCACCAATAGCCGCACCGTGTGGCTGTCGTTCGGCGCGGTGGCGTTGGCGTTCTGCTACCCGTTCATGAAGCGCTACACCTACTACCCGCAAGTGGTGCTGGGGGCAGCGTACTCGTGGGGCATTCCGATGGCGTTCACGGCCGCTGGGGGCGAACTGCCGGCCAGTGCCTGGCTGCTGTACATCGCCAACCTGCTGTGGACGGTGGGCTACGACACCTATTACGCCATGGTCGACCGGGACGACGACCTGAAGATCGGCGTGAAATCTACGGCCATCCTGTTCGGTGAGGCCGACCGCAGCATCATCCTGACCTTGCAGTTGTTGTCGCTGGGCTGCCTGTTGCTGGCCGGTAGCCGCTTTGACCTCGGCGGCTGGTTCCACCTGGGGCTGCTGGGGGCGCTGGCGTGCTTTGCCTGGGAGTACTGGTCGACACGCAAGCTGGACCGCGAGTCGTGCTTCAAGGCGTTCCTGCACAATCACTGGGCGGGGTTGCTGGTGTTTATGGGGGTGGTTCTGGACTACGCGCTGCGCTGACAGCGTGAGCACCCCACCTTGTGGGAGCGGGCTTACCCCGCCCCCGCAGGCCGACTGCAAGCCCTTACGGCTTGGCGACGTGCCAAACGTCTTTCATGCCGTCACCGGTCATGTCGCCAGCCTTCTTGTCCTTGACGAAGGTATACAGCGGCTTGCCGTCGTAGGCCCACTGCATCTTGCCGTCGTCCCGCTTGATATGTGTCCACTTGCCTTCGGCTTTTTCGCCGCCACTGGTCATCAAAGGCGGCCAGTTCTTGGCGCATTCGCCATTGCACATCGACTTGCCGCCGGTATCTTTGTCGAAGGTGTACAGGGTCATGCCAGCATGATCGACCCACATGCCATCCTTTTCCATTGCAGGTTGTGCCGAGGCCACCCCCGGAAGTGCCAGCGCAGTGAAAAGGGCCATCCAGCTCAGCGTATGTCGTGTCATTGGATTCACCATCGTTTCGGGGGGTAATGGGTTCGGGTTGCCAGAACCGCGGCCCTCTGTAGCCTAGTTCAGTCACGCAATGTCGCCAGAACGGCCAACGTCCTGTCACACAGCTGCAATAATTCCGTTATCTAATGCGGGTCAAGACACTGAATCCAGGAGAGGTTTTGAGCATGGTAGGCAGGAACATTCTGATCGTCGACGACGAAGCACCGATTCGCGAGATGATCGCCGTTGCCCTGGAAATGGCCGGCTATGACTGCCTGGAAGCGGAAAACTCCCAACAGGCCCACGCGATCATCGTCGACCGCAAGCCGGACCTGATCCTGCTCGACTGGATGCTGCCGGGTACCTCCGGCATCGAGTTGGCCCGCCGCCTGAAGCGCGATGAACTGACCGGCGACATTCCGATCATCATGCTCACTGCCAAAGGTGAAGAGGATAACAAGATCCAGGGCCTGGAAGTGGGTGCCGACGACTACATCACCAAACCGTTCTCACCGCGCGAGCTGGTTGCGCGGCTCAAAGCCGTGCTGCGCCGCACCGGCCCAAGCGACAGTGAGGCACCGATCGAGGTCGGCGGCCTGCTGCTCGATCCGATCAGCCACCGCGTGACCATCGACGGCAAGCCGGCTGAAATGGGCCCTACCGAATACCGCCTGCTGCAGTTCTTCATGACCCACCAGGAACGCGCCTACACCCGTGGCCAACTGCTGGACCAGGTGTGGGGCGGCAACGTCTATGTCGAAGAACGCACGGTCGACGTGCACATCCGCCGCCTGCGCAAAGCGCTGGGTGAGGCCTACGAGAATCTGGTACAAACCGTGCGCGGCACCGGCTACCGCTTCTCGACCAAGAGCTAGCTGCAAGCTGCAAGCTGCAAGCTGCAAGAAAGAGCATGTAGCATCAGGCTCGAAAAGGACTATCAGCACCACTGATCCGCTTTATCTTGAAGCTTGCAACTTGCAACTTGCAGCCGGATCCGAAGGACCCATCAATTGAACCAGAACTGGCACGCGACACTGATTCGCCACCTGCTGTTGCTGATCAGCGTCTGCCTGATCGGCGGGCTGATCAGCGGCTACTACGGCTGGAGCCTGGCCATTGGCCTGGCACTGTACCTGGGTTGGACCCTCAAGCAACTGCTACGCCTGCATGACTGGCTCCGCAACCATCAGCCCGACGAGGCGCCGCCCGACGGCTATGGCCTGTGGGGCGAGGTGTTCGACAGCATCTACCACCTGCAGCGCCGGGACCAGCGTGTGCGGGGCCGCCTGCAAGCGGTGATCGACCGCGTTCAGGAGTCCACTGCTGCGCTGCGGGATGCGGTGATCATGCTCGACAGCGACGGCAATCTGGAGTGGTGGAACCGCGCCGCCGAGACCCTGCTGGGCTTTAAAACTCCACAGGACGGCGGCCAGCAAGTCACCAACCTGGTTCGCCACCCGCGCTTCAAGGAGTACTTCGAGGCAGAAAACTACCTCGAACCGCTGGAAATCCCCTCACCGATCAACGACCGCATGCGGCTGCAGTTGCACATCACCCGCTACGGCAACAACGAGCACTTGATGCTGGTGCGCGACGTCACCCGCATTCACCAGCTGGAACAGATGCGCAAAGACTTCGTCGCCAACGTGTCGCACGAATTGCGCACACCGCTGACCGTCATCACCGGCTACCTGGAAACCCTGCTGGACAACGTCGAGGACGTGAACCCGCGCTGGCGCCGGGCCTTGCAGCAGATGAGCCAGCAAGGCTCGCGCATGCAGACGCTGCTCAACGACCTGTTGCTGCTGGCCAAGCTGGAGGCCACCGATTATCCGTCGGACAACCAGCCAGTGCCGGTCGATGCCCTGCTGGCCGCCATCAAGAACGACGCCCAGGCGTTGTCTGGGCCGCGCAACCAGCGCATTACGCTGGAAGCAACGCCCGGCGTGCAGCTCAAGGGCAGCGAGTCGGAGCTGCGCAGCGCCTTTTCCAACCTGGTGTTCAACGCCGTCAAATACACCCAGGATGAAGGCGATATCCGCATCCGCTGGTGGGCTGATGCCCAGGGCGCGCATTTGTCGGTGCAGGACTCTGGCGTGGGCATCGATGCCAAACACCTGCCACGCCTCACCGAGCGCTTCTACCGGGTGGATTCCAGCCGGGCCTCGAATACAGGCGGCACCGGGCTGGGGCTGGCCATCGTCAAGCATGTGCTGATGCGCCACCGCGGCAAGCTGGAAATCAGCAGCGTCCCGGGGCATGGCAGTACCTTCATCTGTCATTTTGCCCCGGCACAATTGGTCAACAGCAAGGTCTGAGCAACTCAGGGCCCTTTGCTTTTGCAGCCCCAGCCGCTACATTGGATCCCCTGTGCCAGCAAGAGCTGGCACTTTTTTTCTCTCCATTTCTAAGACGGACCCCGTAAAAACTCCATCATGGACCCTTCCCCTGGTATCAGCCTCAGTTCGTTATTCGCCGATTTCGGCATGATCATCTTTGCCTTCCTGCTGGTGCTGCTCAACGGCTTCTTCGTTGCTGCAGAGTTCGCCATGGTCAAGCTGCGCGCCACCCGCGTGGAGGCCATTGCCGAAGAGCATGGCTGGCGCGGCAACATTCTGCGTAAAGTGCACAACCAGCTGGACGCTTACCTGTCAGCCTGCCAACTGGGTATCACCCTGGCCTCGCTGGGCCTGGGCTGGGTCGGTGAGCCGGCGTTTGCCCACCTGCTGGAACCACTGCTGGCGTATTTCGGCGTCGACTCACCGGAACTGATCAAAGGCGTGTCGTTCTTCGTCGCCTTCTTCGTCATTTCGTACCTGCACATCGTTGTCGGTGAGCTGGCACCCAAATCCTGGGCCATCCGCAAACCGGAGCTGCTGTCGCTGTGGACTGCCGTACCGCTGTACCTGTTCTACTGGGCCATGTACCCGGCCATCTACCTGCTCAACGCCAGCGCCAACACCATCCTGCGCATCGCCGGCCAGGGCGAGCCGGGGCCGCACCACGAGCATCACTACAGCCGTGAAGAACTGAAGCTGATCCTGCACTCCAGCCGTGGCCAGGACCCAAGCGACCAGGGCATGCGCGTGCTGGCTTCGGCCGTGGAAATGGGCGAGCTGGAAGTGGTCGACTGGGCCAACTCGCGCGAAGACATGGTCACCATCGACGCCCATGCGCCGCTGAAGCAGATCCTGGCCCTTGTGCGCCGCCACAAGTTCAGCCGCTACCCCGTGTACGACGCCGAGCGCGAGGAATTCACCGGCCTGCTGCACATCAAGGACCTGCTGCTGGAGCTGGCGGAGCTGGAGCACTTGCCCGAAGCCATCGACCTGGACGACCTCGCCCGGCCGCTTGAGCGCGTATCGCGCCACATGCCACTGGCCCAGTTGCTGGAGCAGTTCCGCAAGGGTGGTGCGCACTTTGTGCTGGTCGAAGAAGCCGATGGCAAGGTGATCGGCTACCTCACAATGGAAGACGTGCTGGAAGTGCTGGTCGGCGATATCCAGGACGAGCACCGCAAGACCGAACGCGGCATCCTCGCCTACCAGCCGGGCAAGCTGCTGGTCCGTGGCGACACGCCGCTGTTCAAGGTGGAGCGCCTGCTCGGGGTCGACCTTGACCATATCGAGGCGGAAACCCTGGCTGGCCTGGTCTACGAGACGCTAAAGCGCGTGCCTGAAGAAGAAGAGGTGCTGGAAGTCGAAGGGCTGCGGATCATCATCAAGAAGATGAAAGGGCCGAAGATCGTGCTGGCCAAAGTGCTCAAGCTGGATTAACGGCCATGGGGCTGCCGCGCAGCCCCTCTCGATTTGCGTATACCTGTAGGCGCGGCCTTGTGTAGCGACGGCCTGCCAAGCAGGCCCGACGCTCTCAAGGGTTACCCGCAGTAAAGTCCGGCAAGCCGCTGAGCGGCCTGTCGAACCTGTAAGGGATCGACTCCAGCGCCAAGCCTACGTTGCGCTGTACCACGAAATGCAGGTGTGGCCCGGTGCTGTTGCCGGTATTGCCCGACTTGGCCAGCATCTGCCCCTGGCGCACCCGCTGCCCCTCCTTCACCACCACCGAGTCGCGCATCAGGTGCAGGTACACGCCCATGGTGCCGTCCGAGTGCAGCACCCTGACAAAGTTGCCCGACGGGTTGGGCTCGCGCCCGCTCTGGCCATTCTGCGTTTTCACCACCACCCCTTCGCGCGCCGCGATAATGGTGGTGCCTTCGGGCATGGCGATATCCATGGCATAGCGCCCCTTCGGCCCGAAATGGCTGACACGGCCATTGGGGCCCTGGGTCACGCGGAATGGCCCGCCAAGCCACGCGAACCCGTAGCGGAAGCCCTGCGGCCGCTTGCCCGGGTCACCCATGGCCTGCAGCAGGGTCGAGCGGTAATTCAGCAACAAACCGGGCCGCCCCCTCAGCACGCTGAGCATTTGCGTGGTGCCCGGTGGCAGCAGCCGGCGCACGATACGCGGGGCGTCACCGCCCTGGGCGTTCACCAGGTTGTCCAGGCGCAGCTCGACCTCGACCGGAACATGCAGTTGGTTGCGTGCCGAAAAGCTCACACCGCCGTTGAACACTTTCGCGTTCAGGAACACTTGGCCTTCGAGCGTTTCGACCATGGGCTCAAGCAAATTCAACGGCCTGGCGCCAGGGCCGGGGCGGTCGGAATAGGAAATGACACCGGACTCGTCGGTGCTCTTGTAAAGGGTCACACCCAGGCTCGACGCCGAGGCCATGAACAGTGCACAGAACAGCAGCAGGCGCCCGGGCATGATAGTGGCTTTTTGACAGTTGAGGTCTGTCGAAGCCTAGCAGCAGGTTTAACGGCAAGTGTTGCAGTTGGTCGGATGGCTCAGGCCCCTGGGGTGAAATGCTTCTGCGCGGTGCCACGGGCAATCAGCCGCGACAGGTAATCGAGCTTCTGCGCATCCTGGTCGACGAACTTGAAGGTCAGTTGCAGCCAGTCGCTGTCCGGCTTGGGCTCCAGCGCCGCGACGGCGTGCAGATAGCCGTTCAGGCGGGCGACTTCGGCGCTTTCGCCTTGCTCCAGGTCCAACACTGCACCTTCCAGCACCTGTGGCAGCACATCGCCGCGGCGTACCACCAGCAGGGCCTCTTTCAGGCTCAACGCCTTGATCACGCACGGCTGCATGCCACCGGCCAGGCGCAGTTGCCCTTGGCCGCGACCGGTCGGGGTGGCCGCGGCCGGCGTGGGCGCCTTGGCCGCTGGCCTGGCAGCAGCCGGTGCCAGTGCCGGCGCTGCAACCTTTACCGCCTCCGGCTTGCCGGCGGTCAGCGCATTCAAGGAATCGTTGGCGAACGCCGGGTTGGCGCGCGCCGGGGTGATGGCCATCAGGCTGTCGAGCTTGCCGATCTTGGTCAGGGCCTTTTTCACCTTGGTCAGCAACTGCTCGTTGGTGAATGGCTTGCCGACAAAATCGGAAACACCGGCCTGGATCGCCTGGATGACGTTTTCCTTGTCGCCACGGCTGGTCACCATGATGAACTGCAGCTGCTTCAACGCAGGCTGCTGGCGGCACCAGGTGAGCAATTCCAGGCCCGACATCTCGGGCATTTCCCAGTCGCACAGCACCAGGTCGAACGACTCCTTGCCCAGCATGGCCATGGCCTTGCGACCATTGACGGCATCGTCGATCGTCATGCCCGGGAAGGCACTGCGCAGGCACTTGCGGACCAGGTCGCGGATAAACGGGGCGTCATCCACGACCAGCACATTCACTTTACTCATCGAAACTCCTTCTGAACCCGACTAGCCTACTGCCAAATACTGGCTACTTGCTACCACCTGGTAACGCCGGGCGTTCATCCGATCGTTCGCGGGTGCCTGCCGGCTCTCGGCCGTAAACGAAAACGCCCGGCCAAGGCCGGGCGTCGCTGCTCGAGGGCAACCTTACTTATCGTCAGATTCACCAGGAACATTAGCCTTTTCGCCATCGGCGGGCGCGGTGCCCTGCACTTCTGCAGTCATTCGCTTGAGGCCCATGTGACGCACATCGGTACCGCGGACCAGGTAGATCACCAACTCGGAGATATTGCGTGCATGGTCGCCAATACGTTCCAGCGAGCGCAGCACCCAGATCACGCTCAGTACCCGCGAAATCGAGCGCGGATCTTCCATCATGTAGGTCACCAGTTCACGCAGGGCGGTCTTGTACTCCCGGTCGATGGTCTTGTCGTACTGAGCCACGGACAGTGCCAGGTCGGCGTCGAAGCGGGCAAAGGCGTCCAGCGCATCGCGGACCATGTTGCGCACCTGGTCGCCGATGTGGCGCACTTCCACATAGCCACGTGGCGACTCGCCTTCTTCACACAGCTGGATGGCCCGGCGGGCGATCTTGGTCGATTCGTCACCAATGCGCTCCAGGTCGATCACCGACTTGGAGATACTGATGATCAGGCGCAAGTCGGAGGCCGCCGGCTGCCGACGGGCAAGGATACGCAGGCATTCCTCGTCGATATTGCGCTCCATCTGGTTGATCTGCTCGTCAACCTCGCGCACTTGCTGGGCCAGGCCCGAATCGGCTTCGATCAGCGCGGTGACCGCGTCGTTGACCTGTTTTTCAACCAGCCCGCCCATGGCCAGCAGGTGGCTGCGCACCTCTTCCAGCTCGGCGTTGAACTGCTGGGAAATGTGGTGGGTAAGGCTTTCTTTGTTGATCATCGTTTTGTCCTTTGGTAGCGCGGCCCTGTAGGAGCGGGTTTACCCGCGAACACCGGCGAAGCCGGTGCCAGGCACCAAGCCGCCTGCTTTGCGGGTTTACCCGCTGCCGCAGGGGCCAGGTGCTCATCACGAGCGACGCCTAGCCGTAGCGACCAGTGATGTAGTCTTCGGTCTGCTTCTTCGCCGGGTTGGTGAACAGGGTATCGGTGTCGCCAAACTCGACCAGCTTGCCCATGTACATGAACGCGGTGTAGTCCGAAACACGGGCAGCCTGCTGCATGTTGTGGGTCACGATGACGATGGTGTACTTGGCTTTGAGTTCGTAGATCAGTTCCTCGACCTTGAGGGTCGAGATAGGGTCCAGCGCCGAGCACGGCTCATCCAGCAGCAGCACCTCAGGCTCCACGGCGATGGTGCGGGCGATGACCAGGCGTTGCTGCTGGCCACCAGACAGGCCCAGGGCCGACTCGTGCAGGCGGTCCTTGACCTCGTCCCACAGCGCCGCGGCCTTCAACGCCCACTCGACGGCCTCGTCGAGCACGCGCTTCTTGTTGATGCCCTGGATGCGCAGGCCATAGACCACGTTTTCGTAAATGGTCTTGGGAAACGGGTTGGGCTTCTGGAACACCATGCCCACACGGCGGCGCAGCTCCGCGACATCTTCGCCCTTGCGGTAGATGTTGTTGCCATACAAGTTCACGGCACCCTGTACGCGGCAACCGTCAACCAGGTCGTTCATGCGGTTGAACGTGCGCAACAAGGTCGACTTGCCGCAACCGGAGGGGCCAATGAACGCGGTCACGCGCTGCTTGGGAATGTTCATGCTGACATCGAACAAGGCCTGCTTGTCGCCGTAGAACAGGCTTAGCCCCGGTACCTCGATGGCCACGGTTTCTTCGGCCAGGCGCAGGCCCTGCTTGCTGCGGCCCAGGGCAGACATGTCGATGCCGTAGGTGTGGGATTCGTTCTGCATGGTTGACTCCGTTTGTAGCTGCAAGCTTCGAGCTGCAAGCTGCAAGTTTGGGCAAAGCGGCAATCTGCTTGGAGCTTGCCGCTTGTGGCTTAAAGCTTCAATCAGCTGTCCAGCGCCTTGTACTTTTCGCGCAGGTGGTTGCGGATCCATACCGCCGACAGGTTCAGGGCCGCGATCACCAGCACCAGCAACAGCGCCGTGGCGTAGACCAGCGGCCGCGCGGCTTCGACGTTGGGGCTCTGGAAGCCGACGTCATAGATGTGGAAGCCCAGGTGCATGATCTTCTGGTCCAGGTGCAGGTACGGGTAGTTACCGTCAACCGGCAGCGACGGCGCCAGCTTCACCACACCCACCAGCATCAGCGGCGCCACTTCGCCCGCAGCGCGGGCCACGGCGAGGATCATGCCGGTCATCATCGCCGGGCTGGCCATGGGCAACACAATCCGCCACAGCGTTTCGGCCTTGGTCGCACCCAGCGCCAGCGAGCCTTCACGCACCGTACGCGGGATGCGCGCCAGGCCTTCTTCGGTGGCCACGATCACCACAGGCACTGCCAGCAGCGCCAGGGTCAGCGACGCCCACAGCAAGCCTGGTGTACCCAGGGTTGGCGCGGGCAGCGCTTCGGGGAAGAACAGGCGGTCGATCGAGCCACCCAGCACATACACGAAGAAACCCAAACCAAATACGCCGTAGACGATCGCCGGCACCCCCGCCAGGTTGTTCACGGCAATGCGGATCAGCCGGGTTACCGGCCCCTGCCTTGCGTATTCACGCAAATAGACTGCCGCAAGCACGCCGAACGGGGTGACGATCACGGCCATGATCAGGGTCATCATCACGGTACCGAAGATGGCCGGGAAGATGCCGCCCTCGGTGTTGGCTTCACGCGGGTCGTCGCTCAGGAATTCCCAGACCTTGGCAAAGTAGGTGCGCAGCTTGGTAAAAGCAGACATGCCGTTCGGCTGGAGGGCATGCACCACCTTGTTCAGGCTGATCTCCACTTCCCGGCCGTTACCATCGCGGGCCACCAGGCTGTCACGCGCGAGTGCCTGGTGCAGGCCGCCGAGGCGCGCTTCGATAGCCTGGTAGCGGCTGTTCAGTTCGGCGCGCTCGGCGTCCATGTCCGCCTGGGCGGTAGCGTCCAGCTTGCCGTCTAGCTCCAGCTTGCGGGCGTGCAGCCGCAGGCGCTCCAGGCCATGGTTGATGGCCCCGATGTCTTTCTTCTCCAGTTGCTGCAATTCACCGTTGAGCTGGTTGGCACGCTTGAGCCGCGCTTGCAACTCGCTCCAGGCAGCCGGGCCTTCGGCAACCACCCGGCCCTGTTCCTTGACGCTGACCAGGTAGCCATAGAAGTTGCCCCACTCGCGGCGCTCCAGGGCCATCAGGTCGGCCGGGCGCTGCTCGTCGACCAGCCAATCGCCGACCACCCAGGTGAAATCGCTGCCATAGAGGTCGCGGTTACCCACCTTGATCAGTTCACGGCTCATGAACTCCGGGCCCTGGTCCGGTACCGGCAGGCCGGCACCTTTGAGGCGGGCACGCGGCACGTCCTCCTGCTGCACCACTTCGCCAATCACCACCTGGCCAGCCTGGCCCGGCACCTGGTAGGTGGCCTGTACCAGGTCGGCCGGCCAGAAGTGGCCCAGGCCGCGCACGGCGATGACCGCCAGCAGGCCAACGGTCATGATCACCGCCATGGCCACTGCGCCGCCGCTCATCCACACACCGGGGGCGCCGCTCTTGAACCAGCCTTTGAGGGAATCCTTTTTCACGGATCGCTACCTTTCTATCAAAGCGACGAGTATTTCTTGCGCAGACGCTGGCGAATCAGCTCGGCCAAGGTGTTCATGACGAAGGTGAACATCAGCAATACCAGCGCGGCCAGGAACAGCACGCGGTAGTGGCTGCCGCCGACTTCCGATTCGGGCATTTCCACGGCCACGTTGGCGGCCAGGGTGCGCATGCCCTCGAACAGGTTCATTTCCATCACCGGCGTATTGCCGGTGGCCATCAGCACGATCATGGTTTCGCCCACTGCGCGGCCCATGCCGATCATCAGCGCCGAGAAGATGCCCGGGCTGGCAGTCAGGATGACCACGCGGGTCAGGGTCTGCCAGGGGGTGGCGCCCAGCGCCAGCGAGCCCAGGGTGAGGCTGCGCGGCACGCTGAACACGGCGTCTTCGGCGATGGAGTAGATGTTGGGGATGACCGCGAAGCCCATGGCGATGCCGACCACCAGGGCATTGCGCTGGTCATAGGTGATGCCCAGATCGTTGGTGATCCACAGGCGCATGTCGCCAGCAAAGAACCAGTTTTCCAGGTGCGGGCTCATGGCCAGGGCGAACCAGCCGATCAGCAGGATTACCGGGATCAGTATCGCCGCTTCCCAGCCGTCAGGTACACGCAGGCGTATCGCCTCTGGCAGGCGGGTCCAGGTGAAGCCCACCAGCAGAATGCCGAACGGCATCAGCAGGAACAGGCTGAAGACCCCCGGCAGGTGACCTTCCAGGTAGGGGGCAAGGAACAGGCCGGCGAAGAAACCGAGGATCACCGTCGGCATCGCCTCCATCAGTTCGATCACCGGCTTGACCTTGCGCCGCATGCCCGGGGCCATGAAGTAAGCGGTATAGATGGCGGCCGCGACCGCCAGCGGGGCTGCCAGGATCATGGCGTAGAACGCGGCCTTGAGGGTACCGAAGGTCAGCGGCGACAGGCTGAGCTTGGGCTCGAAGTCGGTGTTGGAAGCGGTCGACTGCCAGACGTACTTAGGCTCGTCGTAGTTCTCGTACCAGACCTTGCCCCACAACGCGCTGAAGGAAATTTCCGGGTGCGGGTTGCGCAGGCTCAGCGGCAGCAGCTTGCCGCCTTGTTCGATGATGATACGGTTGGCACGCGGCGACAGGGCCAGGATGCCCGGGCCTTCGGCGACGGGCTCGACCAGCAGCGTACGGTGCGCCGTACTGTGGAACACACCCAGCTGGCCGTTCGCGTCGAGCGCGATGAAGCCCTTGCGGCGCTCTTCGGCGTCGATCTGCACGATCGGTGCCTTGCCCAGCTGGAAGGTACGGATCTGCTTGAGGCGCGATTCGCCGTCCGGGTCGCGGGCCATGAACCACTGGGCCAGGCCGCCCCTGGAGTCACCGACGATCAGCGAAATGCCGCCCACCAGTTGCCCCGTGGCGGTCACTTCGGTGTCGGCACTGTCGGCCAGTTTATAGCGGCCGTTGAGGCTCTTGTCGCGCAGGCTGAACACGTCGGCCGTGGCCCGGCCGTTGATCACGTACAGCCAGTGCTGGCGCGGATCGATGAAAATGTTCTTCACCACCTCGGTCATCTGCGGCAGGACGATGCGGTTCTGCTCCGTGGTGACTTCTTCGGTCAGCATGTTCTCGCTACGGGTCAACTCCAGCACCTGCAGTTGCGCACCGGTGGAGCCGGCCAGCACCAGGGTGTCACCGTTGGCATTGACGCTCACGTGCTCCAACGCACGGCCCTGCTCGTCGAGCACGAATGGCTGCTCGCCGTAGGGGTAGTCGATGCTGGCGGTAATCGCCTTCTGGTTGTCCGGGTAGGTGATCTTGTAGGCGTGGTGGAACACCAGCGCCTGACCGTTGGACAGGCCAAGCACCACCAGCGGGCTGCCCGGCTGGTCGGCCCCGATAGAGGTGACCTGGGTACCGGCTGGTACGGGCAGGTCGATGCGCTTGAGCGCTTGGCCGGTCTTGGCATCGAAGAACAACGCCTGGCCTTTGTCCGAAACCCGCATGCCCACCAGGTTCTGCTCTTCCAGCGCGATCATCAGCGGCTTGCCGGCATCCTGCTGCAGCCAGGTTGGCTGCAGGGCTTGCTTGCGCGTCAGCTCGGCGCCTTGGAACAGCGGCAGCACCACATAAGCCAGGTAGAAGAAGATCAACGTAATGGCGGCCAAAACGGCAAGGCCGCCCACCAGCACATACCAGCGGGTCAGGCGGTCCTTGAGCGCGCGCAAGCGGCGCTTGCGTTGCAACTCGGGCGTATTGAAATCAATGCGCACGGGCTGGGGTTTTTGGGTCATGTTGGAGTTGGCCAGATCATTCATGCGCACACCCTAGCGGTCCCGTGTGACAAAAACATTACAAAATGGTGACGCGCGAAAGCCCGCCGCACAGGTTACCTGGCTTCGGGCCGGGAATTCGTGGACGAGGCCGGGCGGTGGCACCGGCCTCCCCGCAATTAGTTACTGCTTGGCAACACTACCGGCATGGGACAGGCCCAAATCTGCCAAGGTCTTGTCGACGACCTTGGCCGGCAGCGGGATGTAGCCGTCCTTGACCACCACCTGCTGCCCAGCCTGCGACAGCACCAGCTTGACGAACTCGGCTTCCAGCGGCGCCAGTGGCTTGTTCGGCGCCTTGTTCACGTACACGTACAGGAAGCGCGACAGTGGGTAGGTGCCGTTCAGGGCGTTGGCTTCGTTGTCTTCAACGAACGCACTGCCTTCTTTCTTGGCCAGGGCTACGGTCTTGACGCTGGCGGTCTTGTAGCCGATGCCCGAGTAACCGATGCCGTTGAGCGAAGAGCTGATCGACTGCACGACCGAGGCCGAACCAGGCTGTTCGTTGACATTAGGCTTGAAGTCGCCTTTGCACAGGGCCTCTTCTTTGAAGTAGCCATAGGTACCGGAGACCGAGTTGCGGCCGAACAGCTGGATCGGCTTGTTGGCCAGGTCGCCGGTCACACCCACATCACCCCAGGTCTTGACCTCGGCCTTGCCCCCACACAAGCGGGTCGAGGAGAAGATGGCATCGACCTGCGCCATGGTCAGGCCCTTGATCGGGTTGTCCTTGTGCACGAACACGGCCAGGGCGTCGACGGCAACGGGAATAGCGGTCGGTTTGTAGCCGTACTTCTGCTCGAAGGCTTGCAGCTCGACGTCCTTCATCTTGCGGCTCATCGGGCCGAGGTTGGCAGTGCCTTCGGTCAGCGCAGGTGGCGCGGTGGAGGAACCCGCCGCCTGGATCTGGATGTTTACGTTCGGATATTCCTTCTTGTAGGCCTCGGCCCACAGCGTCATCAAGTTGGCCAGGGTGTCGGAGCCGACGCTGGAGAGGTTGCCCGAAACACCGGTGGTCTTGGTGTACGTCGGGATCGCAGGATCGACAGCGGCCACCGCGTTGGCGGTTGCAACGCCAGCGGCGGCGAACGTGAGGGCCGCCATCAAACGCTTCAGTTTCATGCCTTGCTCCTAGCAGGAATATTGGGGTGCTGGATGGAACGGGCCCCAGTATCGGCAGGCCGCATGAACACGATATGACCTAATTGTGACAAATGGATTAAAGGCCATCATTCGTAGGGCCGCGCCACGCGGCAGCGCAGCTCAGCGTTTGTTGGCGAGCAGATAAACCCCTACGCCCAGCCCGACGGCACACAACCCCGCCACATAATAGGCCGGCGCCATGGGGCTGACCTTGAGCAGCGCCGTTACCACCATCGGCGTCAGCCCGCCAAAGATCGCGTAGGCCACGTTGTAGGAGAACGACAACCCACTGAAGCGCACCACCGCCGGGAACGCCTTGACCATCACATAAGGCACCGCGCCGATCACCCCCACGCACAGGCCGGTTACCGCATACAGCGGGAACAGCAACTCGGGCCGGGTTGGCAAGCTATGGTAGAAGCTCCAGGAGGTTATCAGCAGCAACAGGCTGCCAATCACGAACACTCGGCCCGCGCCAAATCGGTCCGCCAGGCTGCCAGCGCTGATGCAGCCGAAGCTGAGCAGCACGATGGCCAGGCTGTTGGCCTTGAGCGAGTCGGTGGGGCTGATGTGGTAGATGCTCTGCAACAGCGCCGGGGTCATCAGGATGAGCACGACGATGGCCGCCGACAGCATCCAGGTCAGCAGCATCGACAAGATGATCGCGCCACGATGGTCGCGCAGCACCGCACGCAGCGGGAGCTCTTCTGCCAGGGCCTTGCGCTGCTGCATCTCGGCGAATACCGGCGTTTCGTGCAGCCAGCGGCGCAGGTAGACCGAGAACAGGCCGAACACACCACCCAGCAGGAAGGGGATGCGCCAGGCGTAATCCGCGACTTCTGCAGGGCTGTAGACCGTGTTGATCAGCGTGGCGACCAGCGACCCCAGCAGAATGCCCGAAGTCAGGCCGGCCGTGAGGGTGCCGCAGGCGTAACCGGTGTTACGCGCCGGTACGTGCTCGGAAACGAACACCCAGGCGCCCGGCACTTCCCCTCCGATCGCAGCGCCCTGGATAACCCGCATCAGCAGCAGCAGGATCGGTGCCCACATGCCGATCTGGGCATACGTTGGCAGCAGACCCATGATCAGCGTCGGCAGGGCCATCATGAAAATGCTCAGGGTGAACATCTTCTTGCGCCCGAGCAGGTCGCCAAAGTGGGCCATGATGATGCCGCCCAGCGGCCGCGCCAGGTAACCGGCCGCGAAGATGCCGAAGGTTTGCATCAGGCGCAGCCACTCGGGCATGTCGGCCGGGAAGAACAGCTTGCCGACCACCGTGGCGAAGAACACGAAGATGATGAAGTCGTAGAACTCCAGCGCCCCGCCCAGTGCGGACAGTGAGAGGGTCTTGTAGTCACTGCGGGTCAGCGGCCGCGAGGGCTGCTCGATACTGCTCGGCACGGAAGTCATCGCTGGTTGTTCTCTTTATAGGGCATGCAGGCCGCTGGGCGCGCGGCTTCTGGATTGGGAGACCAGCGAAGATAGCAAATTGCCGAGGCGTGCTGATAGCGCTACAAAAACCCTACAGATATTCACGAATGTGCGGTCGTCGCTGGCCGTTATGCTCTATATACTGGCAACTCGTAGGAAAAGGTTGCGCCTAACGTGGGATGTTGTGCGAAAACGCCGGTCTTTATTGTCAGGCGGTTTCGCAGAGTTTCCCTACGGCCGCCCAGTGAAACGAAATCGGCGTAGTATGTTTCAAGCTGAATCGTTTACCCGGCCCTTGCGCCACACCAACGAAAGCGTCACGGGTCAGAGGCCCCATCGCATGATTGAGCTCGAACAAGAAGATCCTATCCCGCAGGGCGACCTGGCCTTGCAGATCACTGCACTCCCGCGCGAGACCAATGGGTTTGGCGACATCTTCGGCGGCTGGCTGGTCGCCCAGATGGACCTGGCCGGCACTGCCATGGCCAGCCGCGTCGCCGGTGGCCGGGTAGCCACCGTGGCCATCGACCGCATGGCGTTCCTCGTGCCGGTCGCCGTGGGTGCGCAGCTGTCGTTCTATACCCAGACCCTGGAAATCGGCCGTAGCTCGATCCAGATGATGGTCGAAGTGTGGAGCGACGACCCGCTGTCCAGCGAATGGCGCAAGGTCACCGAGGCGGTATTCGTCTTCGTCGCCATCGACGGCAGCGGCCGCACGCGCTCGGTGCCTCGTCGCTGAGCCTTGCCGGCGGTAAACTCATTGCAGGTGCCCGGGTCCAAGGCCCACTGGCAATCAATGAGACAAGTGCAATGGCAACCTTCCAGGTCGTAACCGAGCAACATGGCGAACTGAACTGCTGGCGTATCAGCAGCGACCACGCCGAACTCCTGATCGCCCAACAGGGCGCACAGATCCTCAGCTACCAGCGGGTGGGCGAGCCGCCACTGCTGTGGCTGAGCGACCAGGCCATCTTCGGCAAGGGCAAGTCGGTGCGCGCCGGGGTACCCGTGTGCTGGCCGTGGTTCGGCAACCTGCAGCGTAACCCCCAGGCTGTGCAGGCCATGTACAACGGTGCGCAGGCGCCTGCCCACGGCCTTGCGCGCGCCCGAGACTGGCAATTGCTGGGTATCGAGGAAGTCGGCCAGCAACTGCAGATCGAATTCGCGCTGCCAGAAGCGCAGGGTCAACTGCCCGACTGGCCGCATTCAGTCGAACTGAAACTGGTGATAGCGCTTGGCGAGGACCTGAAACTGAACCTCACCAGTCGCAACGTGGGCACTGCACCAGTCACCATCAGCCAAGCCCTGCACAGCTACTTTGCGGTCAGTGACGTGCGCCAGGCCCAGGTCGAAGGGGTGGAGGGGCTGAGTTACATCGAAACCTTGGCTGACTGGCAGCAGCGCCAGCAGCAGGGGCCGCTCACGTTCACCGGGGAGACTGACCGGATCTACCTCGGCGCCCCGCAAACGCTGAGCATTGTCGACCCGCACTGGAAACGGCGGATAACCCTGACCAGCAGCGGCTCGCGTTCGGCGGTTATCTGGAACCCCTGGACCGAACGGGCCAGGGAGCTGTCGGACATGGCCGATGAGGGTTGGCAACGGATGCTGTGCATCGAGACGGCGAATGTGTGGGATGACCTGGTGGAGTTGAAGCCTGGGGCCAGTCATTCGCTGGGCGTGGTGCTGGCTAGCGAAGCGCTTTGAGTACCCGGGACCGCTGCGCGGTCCTTTCGCGACGCAAGGCCGCTTGTGTCTTGAGAGGGGATTAGAATCTGCAGTGAGAGCGGTGAATGACAAGCTGAATGCCGCAGGTGCCTAGAGCACGAGTAGGAGCAGAAGCTGTCATTCACCGTTCCACTTGTGGGAGCGGGGCGTGCCCGCGAACACCGGCGCAGCCGGTGCCAGACACCGCGTCGCCTGCTTCGCGGGCAAGCCCGCTCCCACAATGAATCGCGCAGGCTTTTCAAATTTTGGGAAAGACAGTTGCTCCTACTGGCGATCGCGTGCCCTTGCAGGTGCGGCCTTGTGTGGCGAGGGCTCAGAGGTCGGCGTCTTCCACCACCCTCACCTTTGCGGCATCCAGCGCATAGGCGGCATCGGCCAGATCATTGCTGACCTTCTCCACCTTCAATTTGCCGGTGACCCACAGTGGGGTGTAGATGTCATCGATCTTCAGGCCTTTCGGGTAGCGCACCAGCACCAGCTGATTGGGCGGCGGAGGCGGTACGTGGATGCACGCGCCCGGGTACGGCACCAGGAAGAACAACGTGCTGTTACCCTTGGCATCGCTTTCCAGCGGTACCGGGTAACCGCCCAGGCGGATGGCCTTGCCATTCATGGCTGGCACGGTCTTGGTGGAATACATCACCGCCGGCAGACCCTTGCTCTGCTTGAGGCCGCCCTTGTCGGTGAAGGTACCCATGGCTTCCGGCGAGTTATGGTCGATTTCGGGCATCTGCTCGAGCGCCTTCTGGTCCGACTTGGGCATCAGCTCCAGCCAGTCGGTTTCAGGCAGTTCGGCATGGGCCAGGGTGCTGGCCAACAGCAGGGGCAGGAGAAAAAAGGCACGCATGACAATGCTCGGCAACTCGATGGAATTGCCGAGCATTCTAACCGGTATTCAGCGTTTCTTGATGAACCCGTAGATCACCAGAAGGACAATGGCACCGACCAGCGCGCCGAAGAAGCCCGCCGCCTGCCCAGCCTGGTAAATGCCCAGCGCCTGGCCGCCATAGGTGGCCAACAGCGAACCGGCAATACCCAGCAGGATGGTCATGATCCAGCCCATGCTGTCGTCGCCTGGTTTGATGAAGCGGGCCAGCAGGCCGACGATGAGGCCGATGAAGATGGTTCCGATGATGCCCATGGCAATCCCTCTGCAGTGAAAATGGAACAAGCCAAAGCCTAGACAGCGCTTCGACTTGTTGCCATTTCAGAGGGCAAGCCGCTGGTAGAAGTTCGATCAGTTGCTGATCAGGGCCTCTACCTCGGCAATTTTGTGCTCCAGGGTAGCCATGTCGTGGCAGCGCACGGTGGCGTGGCCAACCTTGCGGCCGGCCTTGAAAGCCTTGCCGTAGTGGTGCAGGTGGCAGCCATCGATGGCGATCACCTTGTCCACGGCAGGCACTTCACCGATGAAGTTGAGCATCGCACTCTCGCCCACCTTGGCGGTGGAGCCCAGCGGCAGGCCGGCCACCGCGCGCAGGTGGTTCTCGAACTGGCTGCATTCGGCACCTTCGATGGTCCAGTGCCCGGAGTTGTGCACGCGCGGGGCGATTTCGTTGGCCTTCAGGCCACCGTCGACTTCGAAGAACTCGAACGCCATCACGCCCACGTACTCCAGCTTTTGCAGTACACGGCCAACATAGTCTTCAGCCAAAGCCTGCAGCGGGTGTGCCTGGCTGGCCACCGACAGGCGCAGGATGCCGCTCTCGTGGGTGTTGTGCACCAGCGGGTAGAAGCGGGTTTCGCCATCACGGGCCCGTACGGCCACCAGCGAGACTTCGCCGGTAAAGGGTACAAAGCCTTCCAGCAGGCAGGGCACGCTGCCCAGTTCGGCGAAGGTATCAACCACGTCTTCAGGCGTGCGCAGCACCTTCTGGCCCTTGCCGTCGTAACCCAGGGTACGGGTTTTCAGCACGGCTGGCAGGCCGATGCTGGCGACTGCGGCGTCCAGGTCGGCTTGCGAGAGGATGTCGGCGAAAGCCGGGGTAGGGATACCCAGGTCGCGGAACATGCTCTTCTCGAACAAGCGGTCACGGGCGATGCGCAGCGCTTCGGCACTGGGGTAGACCGGTACGAACTGCGAGAGGAAGGCCACGGTCTCGGCCGGGACGCTCTCGAACTCGAAGGTCACCAGGTCAACTTCGTCAGCCAACTGGCGCAGGTGCTCCTGATCGCCGTAATCGGCCCGCAGGTGCTCGCCCAGAGGCGCAGCGCAAGCATCGGGCGCCGGGTCGAGGAAAGCGAAATTCATGCCCAGCGGGGTACCCGCCAGGGCCAGCATGCGGCCCAGCTGGCCGCCACCGATTACACCGATCTTCATGGGTTGAGCCTCAAGCCTGGCGCGGGTCTGGGTTGTCCAGCACGGTGTCGGTCTGTTCCGTGCGGAATTGCTTCAGCGCAGCGTGGAATTGCGGGTATTTGGCACCCAGGATGCTGGCCGACAACAGCGCCGCATTGACTGCACCGGCACGGCCGATGGCCAGGGTGGCAACCGGTACGCCGGCTGGCATCTGCACGATCGACAGCAGCGAGTCGACGCCCGAGAGCATCGACGACTGCACCGGCACGCCCAGCACCGGCAGGTGGGTCTTGGCGGCGCACATGCCCGGCAGGTGGGCAGCGCCACCAGCACCCGCGATGATCACCTCGATGCCACGGCCCTCGGCCTCTTCGGCGTACTGGAACAGCAGATCCGGGGTGCGGTGGGCGGACACCACCTTCACTTCGTAGGGAATGCCGAGTTTTTCCAGCATATCGGCGGTGTGGCTAAGGGTGGACCAATCGGACTTGGAGCCCATGATCACGCCAACCAGTGCACTCATCGTCGAGCCTCTCCTGCAAGCGCCTTCTGGCGCGCTATAAAGCAACAAGCCACGCGGGTAGGCCGGCGTGGCTTGTCATACGGATTCTAATCGGCCCGGTGGCCGAAGGCGCGGGATTGTAGCGTACTTGCAGGCGGGCCGCCCACCCCTGCAAGCACATGACAGATAAAAGGGCAAGCTGTCTCGCGGGACAACTTTTTCCCGCTGCCTCGAGCCCGATGAGCAAGAGACGCTTGCCTTCCCACACGCGAACCTTGGTACGTTCCCATGAAGATCCCATACTGCTTTGCGCTTTCGCTTGGCGTGGTATTCGGCTTGCAATTACCAGATGCTGCTGCGGCGCGCTCGCTCACTGTCACCGTCTATATCCACGATGACCTCGCCGATATGAGCGATACACAAGTGAGAAAAGATTACTTCGAGCATTGGTTGAATGAGATGCGCAGTTTCAGCCAGCATCCTATTGAGTTGGACTTGCGCCGAAATGTCGAACGCATCACCGATATCGATTACGAAAGCATACCCGCTTCACAGATACTGAAGACCTTCGAACAGGAGGTGTACGAGCTGCCGCGGTATGGCGTTTTCTCTTTCATGGACAAACACCTGCTGCTGACTCGCAATCCCTACGATCGAAGCGGCTTGAACTACGTCGGCGGGCTGGCCAACTTCAGGTACAACACGGCCATTTCATCTGTGAGCGCCTACGGGGCACCGGCCCATGAAATCGGCCATATGTTGGGTGCAACCCATGAAGATGCCGAGCTGAAGTTCAATGGCTGGGTATGCGAAACATACACCTACCCCAACCGGGTAGCGGCGCGCTCCAACTGTTACCGCTACAGCGACAAGAACCGTGCAATTATTGCGGACTACCTGAAATACAACTCAAAGTGACGAGTCAGCGGGTGCCCCGGACGACTCCAGCTTGCGCCATAACAAGCGCACATTGGCCTTGCGCACCAACGCGCAGCGGTACAGGCGGATTTCCAGTGCTACATGCCACTGGCTGCCTCCGCAGATCGCCAACTCACCGCGTTCCAGCTCGCCCCGCATCGAAAGCCGGGGCACCCAGGCGATGCCCATGCCTTCCAGCGCCATGCTTTTGAGGCTGTCCGCCATGGCGGTTTCATAAACGGTGGTATAGCGCACATTGCGCTGGCGCAGCAGCAGGTTGACCGACCGCCCGAGGAAGGCCCCGGCGGTATAAGCCAGCAGTGGCACGCTACTTTCACCTTCCAGGTCGAACATGGGCCTGCCGTCGGCGCCCACCGCGCATACCGGCACCATTTCGGTATTGCCCATGTGCAGCGACGGGAAAATCTCGGCATCCATCTGCAAGGCGGCGTCTGGGTCGTAGAACGCCAGCATCAGGTCGCAACCGCCCTCGCGCAGTGCATGCACGGCATCCCCCACGTTAGTCGCAACCAGGCGAGTGGCGATATTCAGGCCGTCATTACGCAGCTGCGCTACCCAACGCGGGAAAAAGCCCGACGCCAACGAGTGCGCTGCAGCCACCTGAATCACCTCCCCCTGGCCACCCTCAAGGTGATGCAAATGGCGGAGAATTTCGCCCAACTGGTCGACAACCGTGCGCGCGGTAACCAGAAACAGCTGCCCTGCCTCGGTCAGCTCTATCGGCGTGCGGGAACGGTTCACCAACTGCAGGCCCAACGCTGCCTCAAGGCTGCGGATACGCCGGCTGAAGGCCGGTTGGGTGACGAAGCGCCGCTCTGCCGCCTGGGAAAAACTGCGGGTGGCGGCCAGCGCACTGAAATCTTCCAGCCATTTGCTTTCAAGGTTCACGAAGCACATCTCCCGTCGTGCACCAAAATGGAACACGCTCGAATTTCGATTGGCGTCACATGAATCACTATGCCGTTTGTGCATAGGTTAGCGTGCAACAGCATTGGCCGCAAAATCCCCTTAAGGCCTAGGATTGGCGCCATTCCGGCATGTGCCGGGTCAACATCGAGATGATATACATCATGTCCGCTGCTGCATCGTTCCGCGTCGAAAAAGATCTGTTGGGCACCCTGGAAGTACCTGCCGATGCTTACTACGGCATCCAGACCCTGCGCGCTGCCAACAACTTCCACCTCTCCGGTGTTCCGCTGTCGCACTACCCGAAACTGGTAGTGGGCCTGGCGATGGTCAAGCAGGCTGCTGCCGACGCCAACCGTGAGCTGGGGCACCTGAGCGATGCCAAGCATGCTGCCATCAGCGCCGCCTGCGGCCGCCTGATCAAGGGCGACTACCACGAGCAGTTCGTGGTCGACATGATCCAGGGTGGCGCCGGTACGTCCACCAACATGAACGCGAACGAAGTCATCGCCAACATCGCGCTGGAGGCCATGGGCCACCAGAAGGGTGAGTACCAGTACCTGCACCCGAACAACGATGTGAACATGGCGCAGTCGACCAACGACGCCTACCCGACGGCCATTCGCCTGGGCCTGCTGCTGGGTCACGACGCCCTGCTGGCCAGCCTCGAAAGCCTGATCCAGGCATTCGCCGCCAAAGGCAAGGAATTCGACCACGTACTGAAGATGGGCCGCACCCAGCTGCAGGACGCCGTGCCGATGACCCTGGGCCAGGAATTCCGTGCCTTCGCCACCACCATGACCGAAGACCTGCAGCGCCTGCGCTCGCTGGCGCCGGAGCTGCTGACCGAAATCAACCTGGGCGGTACCGCCATCGGCACCGGCATCAACGCCGACCCTGGCTACCAGGCCCTGGCCGTACAACGCCTGGCAATCATCAGCGGCCAGCCGCTGGTACCGGCTGCCGACCTGATCGAAGCCACCTCCGACATGGGTGCCTTCGTGCTGTTCTCCGGCATGCTCAAGCGCACCGCGGTCAAGCTGTCGAAGATCTGCAACGACCTGCGCCTGCTGTCCAGCGGCCCACGCACCGGCATCAACGAAATCAACCTGCCAGCGCGTCAGCCAGGCAGCTCGATCATGCCAGGCAAGGTCAACCCGGTTATCCCGGAAGCCGTCAACCAAGTCGCCTTCGCCATCATGGGCAACGACCTGGCCCTGACCGTTGCCGCCGAAGGTGGCCAGCTGCAGCTGAACGTCATGGAGCCGCTGATCGCCTACAAGATCTTCGACTCGATCCGCCTGCTGCAACGCGCCATGGACATGCTGCGCGAGCACTGCATCGTCGGCATCACCGCCAACGAGCAGCGCTGCCGTGAGCTGGTCGAACACTCGATCGGCCTGGTCACCGCCCTGAACCCATACATCGGCTACGAAAACGCCACCCGTATCGCCCGCGTTGCCCTGGAAACCGGCCGCGGCGTGCTGGAACTGGTGCGTGAAGAGAAGCTGCTGGACGAAGCAATGCTCAACGACATCCTGCGTCCGGAAAACATGATCGCGCCACGCCTGGTTCCGCTGAAGGCGTAACCGGCTGCTGCACACTGTCTCACCAGGTTAAGGGACTAGACACCTCTCAACCTTTCCAAGCCCGGGCTTATGCACCGGGCTTTTTTTTGCCTACTGGCTTGCGCAGGCGCGTGCCCTGCCTACACCGGTAGACGTGGGAGCGGCCTGGCGCCGCAAAGGGGCTGCACCGCGGCCTTTGAATATCGGCACACAACTTGCTCCATAATGTGTTCCAGGCCCACGGGATTACCCAGCATGCTGCACAGCCACCTGACCACCCTCAACGCGGTTTCGCTGATACTCAATGTCTTCCAGGCAGACGGTGCTGAGGCTTCGGCGCTGCTCGCCGGTAGCGGCATTGGCCCGGCAGACCTGGGGCACGCCGACGCGCGCATCACCACACAGCAGGAACTGCAAGTGTGTGCCAACGCCGTGGCCCGGCGCGAAGACATCGGCCTGGAGCTGGGCCAGCGCATGCATGTGTCGTGCTATGGCATGCTCGGTTACGCCCTGCTCTCCAGTGCCACTTTGGGTGACGCCCTGCGCCTGGCGCTGCAGTATCCGGCACTGCTGGGAACAGTCTTCTCGCTGCGCTTGCGCGACGATGGCCAACGCGTGTGGTTCAGCGCCAGCGAGTACCACGACAACCCGGCATTGAGCGCTTTCAATGCCGAGTTCTGCCTGGTTTCGCTGAAAGTCATCTGTGACGACCTGCTTGGCCGCCCATTGCCGCTGCTGGGCGCACGCTTCGAGCACCCTCGGCCTGACTACCATGCACGCTATGCCGGTGCGTTTCAGTGCCCAGTGGTGTTTGCGGCGCAAGACAATGCCTTTGCGTTCGAGCGGCGCTGGCTGGAAACGCCGCTGCCGTTGGCTGACCCGATTACCCACAAAGCCATGAGCGAACGCTGCCGGCGCCTGAACCTCGAATTCACGGGTCGCCAGGCCTGGCTGGGGCGGATTCGCCAGTTGCTCACGCAACAACTGGACGCCGCGCCAGGGCTGGACGGGCTGGCGCGGCAGATGAACTGCTCGTCGCGCACGCTGCGCCGGCATTTGCAGGCGCTGGGTAGCAGTTATCAGCAGCTGCTGGACGAACTGCGGTTCGAGCGGGCCAAGCAGTTGCTGGCCGATGAGCACATGCCAATCTACCGCATTGCCGAAACCCTGGGGTTCAGCGAAACGGCCAGTTTCCGCCATGCCTTTCAGCGTTGGAGTGGTGTAGCGCCCAGCCATTTCCGCGGCTGACCTGTGCTGGCTTCTTCGCGGGCTCGCCCGCGAAGAAGCCAGCACAGGAAAACCCGGCCATAGAGCTTGGCCACATCGATCCCCTTTTGGCCAGTTGCGTCGTTCTCCGCCACTGGCCCACCGCTGAAAATGGCCCCACGCCAGTCCCCACCGGAGAACAACAATGCTGACGATCTATTCCGATGATCACCGCCTGCACCATGGCCGCTGCGAGCTGATCGACGGCAAGCTGATGCCGTGTTTCGAAATGCCCTCGCGCGCTGACCATGTGCTCGACCAGGTCAAAAAACGCAACCTCGGTGACATCCAGGGCCCTACCGACTTCGGCCGCGCGCCCTTGCTGCGCATCCACAGCGCCGACTACCTGGACTTTTTCGAAGGCGCCTGGGCGCGCTGGGCGGCGCTGGGCCAGGAAGGCGACCTGCTGCCGTTCACCTGGCCGGCACGCACCTTGCGCCAGGTAAAACCTACCGGCCTGCACGGCGAGTTGGGCTATTACAGCTTCGATGCCGGTGCGCCGATCACCGCCGGCACCTGGCAGGCGGCCTACAGTGCCGCCCAGGTCGCCCTCACCGCCCAGGCAGCGATCCAGCAAGGCGCGCATAGCGCCTTTGCCCTGTGCCGCCCACCAGGGCACCACGCCGCCGGCGAAGTGATGGGTGGCTACTGCTACCTGAACAACGCCGCCATCGCCGCCCAGGCATTCCTCGACCAGGGTCGGCGCAAGGTTGCCATCCTCGATGTCGACTACCACCACGGCAATGGCACCCAGGACATATTCTACCGCCGCAACGATGTGTTCTTCGCTTCGATCCACGGCGACCCGCAAGCCGAATTCCCGTTCTTTCTCGGCTATGCCGACGAAACCGGCGAAGGTGCCGGCGAGGGCTGCAATATCAACTATCCGCTGCCCGCCGGCAGCGACTGGTCTGCCTGGAGCGCTGCCCTGGAAGAGGCTTGCCAGCGCATCGCCAGCTATGACGCCGACGTACTGGTGGTCTCCCTGGGTGTGGACACCTTCAAGGATGACCCGATCTCGCAATTCAAGCTGGACAGCCCCGACTACCTGGAAATGGGCAAGCGTATCGGCCAGCTTGGCAAGCCGACCCTGTTCGTGATGGAAGGCGGCTACGCTGTGGAAGAAATTGGTATCAACGCAGTCAATGTGCTGGAAGGTTTCCAGCGCGCCCAGCCAGGAGCCCGGTAATGGCCCGACTCAAGCGTCTGCTCGCCCCGTTCATCGCTGCCACCCTGTTCACCGGTGCCCTGCAGGCGCACGCCGAGCAGCGGACCCTCCGTGTGTATAACTGGTTCGACTACATCACCCCGCAGACCTTGACCGATTTCCAGAAGGACAGCGGCGTCAAGCTGATCTACGACATCTTCGACACCAACGAAGCGCTGGAGGCCAAGTTGCTCACCGGCAACTCCGGCTATGACGTGGTGGTGCCATCCAACGTATTCCTCGCCAAGCAGATCGAGGCCGGGGTGTTCCAGCCGCTGGATCGCAGCAAGCTGCCGAACTGGCAACACCTGGACCCTGCGCTGATGAAGCTGATCGAGGCCAACGACCCTGGCAACAAGTTTGCCGTGCCCTACATGTATGGCACCGTGCTGATCGGCTTCAACCCGGCCAAGATCAAGGCCGCGCTCGGCGATAATGCGCCGGTGGACAGCTGGGACCTGATCTTCAAGGAAGAGAACATCGCCAAGCTCAAGCAGTGCGGGGTGGCGCTGCTCGACTCGCCGTCGGAAATCCTGCCACTGGCCCTGCAGTACCTCGGCCTGCCGCCGAACAGCGACAACCCGGCCGACTACAAGAAGGCCGAAGCGCTGATGCTGAAGATTCGCCCGTACATCACCTACTTCCATTCTTCAAAGTACATGGCTGACATTGCCAATGGGGATATCTGCGTGGCGGTGGGTTACAGCGGCAGCTTCTCGCAGGCTGCCAACCGCGCCCGCGAAGCGAATAATGGTGTGTCGGTCGACATGCGCCTGCCCAAGGAAGGCGCGCCGATCTGGTTCGACATGCTGGCGATTCCGAAGAATGCCGCCAACCCGGCAGACGCCCATGCATTCATCAACTACCTGCTGCGGCCCGAGGTGATTGCGCCGATCAGCGATTTTGTCGGCTACCCGAACCCCAACAAGGATGCCACCGACAAGGTGAGCCCTGCGATTCGCAACAACCCCAACCTGTACCCGACGGCGGAGGCGATGGCCAAGCTTTACACGCTCAAGCCGTTGCAGCGCGATGCCGAGCGGGCGCGAACCCGGGCCTGGACGCGGATCAAGTCGGGGACCTGATGCAGTTGGGGCTGCCTTGCAGCCCTTCGCGGGTGAACCCGCTCCTACAGGATATGCGCCGTACCTGAGACCACCCGGCCATACCTGTGGGGGCGGGTTTACCCATGAAGAGGCAGGCAGCCTCAACCCTTGCGCCAAGCCTTGCGCAATTTCATCAATGCCGCGGCGATCTCACCCTCCGGCACCGCGGCAAACCCCAGCACCAGGCCAGCACGCTTATCCACAGGCACTTCGCTGTCGGCCAGCCAGAAATTGCTCAACGCTGTCACTTCAACGCCAACCGCCTCTGCCTTGGCCACCAACGCCTGTTCACACGCAAAGTTATCCACAGACACCTTCACGTGCAGCCCAGCAGCCACTGCGGGCATGCTGCCCAGCCCGGCAATATCCACAGGCCAGCCGGCCTTGAGCACATTGCGCCGGCTCAACGCCGCTTTGCGCATGCGGCGAATATGCCGCTGGAAATGCCCACGGGCCATGAACTCGGCCATCACGCACTGGCTGCTGACCTCCGAATGCCGTACTGCCAACGCCTTACCCTGGCTGAAGGCCTGTGACAACTGCGCCGGCAATACCAGGTAACCCAAGCGCAGCGCCGGGAAGGCGATCTTGCCGAAGGTGCCCACGTACAACACCCGGCCGGCCCGGTCGAGTGCAGCCAGCGGGGCCAGGGGCGCGCCGCTGTAACGGTACTCGCCATCGTAGTCGTCCTCGATGATCCAGCCATCGTTGCGTTCTGCCCAGCCCAGCAACGCCAGGCGCCGGGCCAGGCTCATGGTTACCCCGGTCGGGTACTGATGGGCGGGCGTGACATAGGCCAACCGGCAACCCGGCAACTGGCCCAACCGTGCGCACTCCATACCCTCTTCATCCACCGGCACGCCGGCGACCTGAGCACCCGCCACTGAAAAGGCGTGCGCCGCCGCCCGGTAGCCGGGGTTTTCCACAGCCACCCTGTCGCCAGGCTGCAACAGCAACTGTGCACAAAGGCTTATGGCCTGCTGCGCGCCACTGGTGATCACTATTTGCTCAGCGGTACAGGTCAGCCCCCGCGAGCGGCGCAAGTAGGCCGCGATCAACTCGCGCAGTGCCGGTTCACCCGCCGGGTCGCCATAACCCAGCTGTGCAGGCGCAGCGTTACGCCAGAAACCCCCTTGCAGCTTGGCCCAAACGTCGAAGGGGAACAGATCGAAGGCAGGTATCCCCAAACGAAAAGCCCGCGGCGCGCCCTGTTTGGGGGGCGGCAGATGGTGATTTTTCAAGCGCTGCAAAGGCTCGCTCCAGCTGTGCTGGCTGGATAAATCCTCAGTATTTTCCTGGCCAAATGTGGATAAACCTGTTGATAACCCCCGGTATAACCCTGTGGACAGTTGTGTGGATAGTTTCGGCAGCCGGGTTACGTAGGTGCCGTCACCGACTCGGCTTTCGATATAGCCCTCCGCGTACAACTGGTCATACGCGCGTACCACGCTATTGCGCGACAGCCCCAGCACGGCTGCCAGGTCGCGGGTGGCAGGCAGCCGTGTGCCGCTGCACAGCCGCCCGTCCAGCACCCGCTCGCGTAGCGCCTGGTAAAGCTGCTGGCTCAACCCGCGGCGGCGATCGAGCGAAATCCCGGCCGGGTCGAAAGGCAGGATGAGGGGCTTTTCGTGCATGGCATTGGACCTATGAAAACAGGCAGTAATGGCTCTTACCCAGAACCATTAGCCTGCCTAGGATGGGACCATTCGACAAGGACTCAGGCCATGTACAACAGTAAGCCACACCAGGAACACGACCTCGCCCGGCTGCAGCGGCACATGCTCGACACGCGTCTGGCCGTGCTGGTCAGCCATGGCGAGCAGGGCCTGCTGGCCACCCACTTGCCGGTGCTGCTCGACCCCGCAGAAGGCGAGTTCGGCACCGTGTATGCCCACTTGGCCAGGGCCAACCGGCAGTGGCAGGACCTGGCGCGGGGGGCCGAAGCGCTGCTGGTGTTTCCCGGGGCCGATGCCTATGTCAGCCCCGGCTACTACCCGAGCAAGGCCGAGAACCCCAAGGTGGTGCCAACCTGGAATTACCTGGCCGTGCACGCCTATGGGGTAGCCGACGTGATCCACGACGCCGAGCCATTGCTGGCGATTGTCAGCCGGCTCACCGACCGCCATGAGCACGGCCGCAGTGAGCCGTGGCAGGTGAGCGATGCGCCCGCCGACTACATCGACGGCATGCTCCGCGCCATTGTTGGCATTCGCCTGCCGTTCCAGCGGTTGCAAGGCGCGCGCAAGCTGAGCCAGAACCGCGCTGAGCAGGACATTGCCGGCGTGCGCGAAAGCCTGAGCGCCAGCCCCGATCACCTGGACAATCAACTTGCCGCGCACATGCGCCTTCTGTGAAGGACTAGCCCAATGCTCAGCGTTACCCTGCGCCCCGTCACTGCTCAAGATCACGCCGCCTGGCATGCCTTGTGGCAGGCCTACCTGCACTTCTACGAAACCGAACTGGCCGATGACGTCAGCCTCAGTACCTGGCAGCGCCTGCTCGACCCCAACGAGCCAACCCATTCGGCCCTGGCTTGGGTGGATGGCACGGCCGTGGGCATGGTCAACTTCATCTACCACCGCTCCAACTGGAGCATCGAAAATGCCTGCTACCTGCAGGACCTTTACGTGCACAGCGCACAGCGGGGCCTGGGCATCGGCCGCCAGCTGATCGAACATGTCTATGCTGCAGCCAAGGCCGACAACTGCAACAAGGTGCACTGGCTGACCCACGAAACCAACGCCACCGCCATCAGCCTGTACGAGCAGGTTGCCGAGCGCCCGGGCTTCATCCAATTCCGCAAAGGGTTGTAGGCCACATGACTGACGCACTGCACTGGAAACCCGCCGCATCACCCAAGGCCGAGCCCATCGACGGGCGCTTCATCCGCCTGGAAAAGCTCGACCCGGTGCGCCACGGCGACGACCTCTGGGTGGCCCTGCAAGGCCCGGGCGCCGACCCGGTACTGTGGGATTACCTGCCCTACGGCCCGTTTACCGAACGCGCTGCCTTCGACCATTGGCTGCAAGGTAACGCCGCCGGCCACGACCCGCTGTATTTCACCGTGATCGACCGCGCCAGTGGCGAAGCTCAGGGCATTCTCACCCTGATGTCGATCATGCCTGACCATGGCCGCATCGAGATTGGCCACATCGCCTTCGGCGCGCCCATGCAGCGCACACCCAGGAGTACCGAGGCCGTCTACCTGTTGGCCAAGCTGAGCTTCGAACTCGGGAACCGCCGCCTGGAATGGAAGTGCAATAACGCCAATGCCCGCTCCAAGCGTGCAGCGCAGCGGTTCGGGTTCGTCTTCGAAGGGGTGTTCCGCAAGCACCTGGTGGTGAAGGATCACAACCGTGATACGGCGTGGTACTCGATTACCGATGATGAGTGGCCGCAGGTGGCGGCTGGCTTCGAGCGGTGGTTGAGTGCCGAGAACCAACGCCCGCAAGGGCAGGCACGAACGCTTGAGGCCTGCAGGAGCTGACCTGCACAACCGGTCACGGGCTCACGGGCCTGTGATCGGTGCAGTGGCTTACCTGATCAGACTCGCGCGCCTGACGACTCCCATCTGCAAGCCAAATGGCTTGAACACGGCGTTCAACGAGTTCAGCGTGGGGTTACCACCGCCCTGCTCGATCTGGATCAGCGTACGCACGGAAATCTTGCACATGCGTGCAAACTGAGTCTGCTGCATCTTCGCCACCTCCACACGCAGCCGCCGCACGGCAGCACCCAGCTCAAGACTGCCGTTGGCGATCCCTTCGCATACTCCTTCGATCAGTAGCCCACGGGCATCGATGGAAACCGTCATGCCAACCCCCATTCAACCATCCGGCGCTCAAGCCTGCCCAGCGCAATTGCCGGGTGATTCATCACCGCATCAGGCAGCCCTAGGGCGGACAAGATATCCGGCAATGCCAACAGGTGCCGGGCATCCAGCCGCAGACGCTCAAAAGCTTCGCCCGGGTCGACAAATTCGGCCAGCGCAGTACAGGCAGCCTGCCAGTCGATATCGCCAGCCCGCTCTATCGAGACTGGCCACTTCGTCGTTCGCGTTATCCCTTCCCGATCCATCACCATCGGTGCAAGGTCGTAGATCGGTGCGAGGCGCACGGTGTCACGGGTACGGATGATCGCAGTGTTACGCCCGTGGTTATCGGCATTACCCAGGATCTTGTTGATCAGGTCGCGCCGCAGATAATCGGCAACCAGGTCTGGCAGCTGTCTCCCCTGCCCGGACAGTTTCCACAACACGGCAAGCGCCTCAATCGCCTCCAGGTGCCCCATTCGGCTGCCAGGCTCGGTCACGCCACACAGGGAGTACATCGACTCCACGGCAAAGCGTTGCACACCCTGCGCGCAAACCTGCCGGTCGAAGCGTTCCAGCCACAGGCTGGGCTTGGAGCCTTCTTCCAGCGCCATGTATTCAGTGGCCACCGTTTCGATGCCAAGCTGCTGCAACGCCTTGTAGTAGAGATACTCGGCCCGCAGTATCTGCTGATCATCAGCCAGTGCCTGGTTCCTGGCGAACTTGATGAACCAGTGACGCCGGGCACGTTCATCCGCCAGCACCGCGTCGGGATACAACAGGCCGTTTTCTGCCTCGGTCATCAACAGCTTTGGCGCCTCCCCACCGGCGCCTGTCGCGCCACCAATGGCCGCACCTCGCTCATAGGCGTATTCGAGAAACCGTTGATCGCGGGTGATCACATCCTGACGGGCAAACCCGATGGGGTCGGCATAATCCAGTAGTTCAGCCGACTCCTTGATGCGCAGGTTGCCGATTGGCGCCGGAGTGGACCGCCCCAGGAGAAACAGGTCATCCCCCATGCCTTCTGGTTTCTCACGGCCGATATGCCGGAGCAGGAAGCGCTTGGCGGCACCGGCGGGCGCGATGTCGTAAAGGAACGCGGGAGCATGCTGCAGACGATGAGAACCAAAATCCACCGGCAGCCTCGCGCTTGCCGCCTGGCAGAACAGGCTGTCGTATGCCTCCAGATGGGTTTTGACGTACTCGGAGGTATAGCCGAACTCGCAGGGGCTGGAGAGGCCCTTTTCAGGCTCGACAAAGGCGATGGCAACAGCATCATGCCACTGCGCCTGATCATGGAGTTGAAGCGTGAGTCTGTACATGGTTCACCTGCAATTTACAGCATGCGGACAACCGACTCGGTCGATGAATCTGCATCATAGTGCAGTTTCCTTGATGTTTCAGTTTAAATTCTGCAATTTAATGCAGATATGGCCCAAGATTCACGCTATTCCTGCATTAAAATGCATATTCAACCCCAAAAAAAGGGGAGCATCCGCTCCCCAGAGGTAAACCGCTTGTAGATGAGGGCCTGTATCAGCCCTCGATCTCGATCAGGATCTCGCCCGGTGTAACGCGATCGCCCTTGGCCACGTGGATGGCCACGACCTTGCCGGCGATGGCCGCCTGCACTTCGGTCTCCATCTTCATGGCCTCGGTGATCAGCACCGCCTGGCCGGCCTTGACCATGTCACCTTCCTTGACCAGCACATCGACGATGTTGCCGGGCATGGTGGTGCTGACGTGGCCTGGGGCACTGGCCTGCTTGCGCTTGCTGCTGCCGCCGCCGACAAACTCGTTGAGCGGCTCGAACACCACCTCTTCCGGCATGCCATCGATCGACAGGTAGAAGTGGCGTTTGCCTTCGGCCTTCACACCCACACCGGTGATGTCGACGCGGTAGGTTTCACCGTGCACATCGATGACGAACTCGGTCGGTACGCCTTCACCGCTTGGGGCGGCAGCCACACCGGCTTCCGGAATCGGCAGCAGGGCTTCCGGGGTCAGGGTGCCGGCTTCGCGCTCTTCGAGGAATTTGCGCCCGATATCCGGGAACATGGCGAAGGTCAGCACGTCTTCTTCGCACCGGGCCAAGGCACCGATATCGCCACGCAGCTTGGTCATCTCCGGCTTGAGCAGATCGGCCGGGCGCACGTCGATCACCTCTTCGCTGCCGATGGCCTGGCGGCGCAACTGCTCGTTGACCACGCCCGGGGCCTTGCCGTAGCCACCCTGCAGGTAAAGCTTCACCTCGTTGGTGATGGTCTTGTAACGCTCGCCGGCCAGCACGTTGAAGAACGCCTGGGTACCGACAATCTGCGAGGTCGGGGTGACCAGCGGCGGGAAGCCAAGGTCTTCGCGGACCCGGGGAATCTCGGCCAGCACTTCGTTCATGCGGTTGAGGGCGCCCTGCTCCTTGAGCTGGTTGGCCAGGTTGGAAATCATCCCGCCGGGAACCTGGTTGACCTGCACGCGAGTGTCCACCGCGGTGAATTCGCTTTCGAACTGGTGGTATTTCTTGCGCACCGCGTAGAAGTACAGGCCGATTTCCTGCAACAGCTCCAAGTCCAGGCCGGTGTCGAACTCACTGCCCTTGAGCGCAGCGACCATCGATTCGGTACCTGGGTGGCTGGTGCCCCAGGCGAAGCTGGAAATGGCGGTGTCGATGTGATCGGCGCCGTTTTCCACTGCCTTGAGCTGGCACATGGCAGCCAGGCCAGCCGTGTCGTGGGAGTGGATGAACACCGGCAGCGACTGCTCGGCCTTCAGGGCCTTGACCAGTTCACCGGTGGCGAACGGCGTCAGCAAGCCGGCCATGTCCTTGATCGCGATCGAGTCGCAACCCATGGCCTCCATCTGCTTGGCCTGGTTCACGAAGGCTTCGATGGTGTGCACCGGGCTGACGGTGTAGGCAATGGTGCCCTGGGCGTGCTTGCCAGCGGCCTTGACCGCTTCGATGGCCACGCGCAGGTTACGCACATCGTTCATGGCGTCGAAAATACGGAATACATCGATGCCGTTGACCGCCGCCTTGGCCACGAAGGCCCTGACCACGTCGTCGCTGTAGTGGCGGTAGCCCAGCAGGTTCTGGCCGCGCAGGAGCATTTGCAGGCGGGTGTTGGGCAGCGCGGCGCGCAGCTTGCGCAGGCGCTCCCACGGGTCTTCCTTGAGGAAGCGCACGCAGGCGTCGAACGTGGCACCGCCCCACACTTCCAGCGACCAGTAGCCGACCTTGTCGAGCTTTTCGCAGATCGGCAGCATGTCTTCGGTACGCATGCGGGTGGCCAGCAAGGACTGGTGGGCGTCGCGCAGGATCGTGTCGGTTACGTGAATTTTCTTGGACATTGTTATCTCCTCGTAGCGGCAAGCTTGAAGCTACAAGCTGCAAGAAAAAGCTGATCTGCTTCTACTTGCAGCTTGCCGCTTACAGCTTGCTGCTGCATTCATAGGCCTGCGTGGGCGGCGATGGCGGCGGCGATGGCCAGGGCCAGCTCTTCGGGTTTGCGCTTGATCGAGTAGTTGGTCAGTTCAGGGTGGCTTTCGACGAAGCTGGTGTTGAACTGGCCGCTACGGAATTCCGGGTTACGCAAAATTTCCTGGTAGTACGCAGCGGTGGTCTTCACCCCTTGTACACGCATGTCATCCAGGGCCCGCAGGCCGCGGTCCATGGCTTCTTCCCAGGTCAGCGCCCAGACCACCAGTTTCAGGCACATGGAGTCGTAGAACGGTGGAATGGTGTAGCCGGTATAAATCGCCGTGTCGGTGCGCACGCCCGGGCCGCCAGGGGCGTAGTACCGGGTGATCTTGCCGAAGCTGGGCAGGAAGTTGTTTTTCGGGTCCTCGGCGTTGATACGGAACTGCAACGCGTAGCCGCGGTGGTGGATGTCTTCCTGCTTCACCGACAACGGCAAGCCTGAAGCAATGCGGATCTGTTCACGAACGATGTCGATGCCGGTGATTTCCTCGGTGATGGTGTGCTCCACCTGCACCCGGGTGTTCATTTCCATGAAGTACACCTCGCCATCGGCGAGCAGGAACTCCACGGTGCCGGCGTTTTCGTAGTCCACTGCCTTGGCAGCGCGCACCGCCAGGTCGCCGATATAGGCGCGCTGCTCGGGGGTGAGCTGTGGGCTTGGGGCGATTTCGATGAGCTTCTGGTTGCGGCGCTGGATCGAGCAGTCGCGCTCGAACAGGTGCACCACATTGCCGAAGCTGTCACCGAGAATCTGCGCCTCGATGTGCTTGGGGTTGACGATGCACTTTTCCAGGAACACTTCGGCCGAGCCAAATGCCTTGGTTGCCTCGGAAATGACCCGCGGGAAGTTCTGCTCCAGTTCTTCACGGCTGTTGCAACGGCGGATACCCCGGCCACCGCCACCCGAAGTGGCCTTGAGCATGACCGGGTAACCGATGCGGTCACCTTCGCTCAGGGCTTCATGGATATCGGCAACGTTACCTTCGGTGCCCGGGGTTACCGGCACACCGGCGGCGATCATGGTACGGCGTGCTTCGGTCTTGTCGCCCATGCGGCGAATCACGTCGGCGGCCGGGCCAATGAACTTGATCCCGCGTTCGGCGCAAATTTCCGCCAGCTCGGCATTTTCCGACAGGAAGCCATAGCCCGGGTGCAGGGCATCGCAACCGGTTTCCACCGCCAGGTTCACCAGTTTGCGCGGGTTCAGGTACCCGGCCAGCGGCTCGGCACCAATGCTGTGCGCCTCGTCGGCACGCTTGACGTGCAGGGCGTGGCGGTCGGCGTCGGAATAGATCGCAACCGAGCGAATGCCCATCTCGGCGCATGCACGCACGATCCGAACTGCGATTTCACCTCGGTTGGCGATCAGGATTTTTTTTATCACTGGAGTCTTCCCAAAGCCGTAGGAACAGTCGAGCCGGTTCTACCGGTCGGCGCGTGACCAGACGTTGCTGGCCAGTCGCGTATTCACCCTAGCGCCATGGGTTGATAAACAAAAATCAATATTTGTTAGGGGCTGTATTAGCAAAAGCTTATAGTTGGGTAACAAGGTATTGCCGATGAGCTCAAGACTATGCGTAAGTCCTTGATGCGTATGACTTTACGACAATTGCAGATCTTCAACGAAGTGTGTGATTTGCGTTCGTACAGCCGCGCTGCGGAAGAAATGGCGCTCACACAACCCGCCGTTAGTCTACAGATCCGGCAGCTCGAAGAGCTGATAGGCCAGCCACTGTTCGAGTACGTTGGCAAGAAGCTCTACCTGACCGAAGCAGCCGAGGCCCTGCAGCGTGCCAGCCGGGATATCTTCGGCCGGCTGGAGAGCCTGGACATGCAGCTGTCGGACATGCAGGGCTCATTGCAAGGTCAGTTGAAGCTGGCGGTCGAGTCCAGTGCCAAGTACTTCGTTCCGCACTTGTTCGCGGCCTTCAAGCAACGTCACCCGGAGGTCAACCTGACCTTGACGGTGGTCAACCGTGCCCAGGCCATTCGGCGGCTTTCCGACAACCGCGATGACCTGATCATCATGTCCATGGTGCCGCAGGACATGGGCCTGGAGTTTCTGCCCTTCCTCAACAACCCGATCGTGGCCGTGGCGCCGCCACAGCATCCGCTGTGCAAGCTGGAACAGCTGCGCCTGCAGGATCTGGAACCTCATACCCTGCTGGTCCGCGAGCAAGGCTCAGGGACGCGCAAGGCCTGCGAGGAGTATTTCAAGGACAAGCGTGTGCATTTCACCCAGACCCTGGAAGTGGCGTCGGCCGATGCCCAACGCGAATGCGTGATCGCAGGTCTCGGGGTGGCGTTGCTGACCCGCCACGCGGTGAACCTGGAACTGGCCACCGGCGTGCTGACCGAACTGCCGGTGGAAGAGCTGCCCCTGTACCGCAGCTGGTGCGTGGTGCAGGCCAAAGCCAAGCGCCAGTCGCCGGTGGCCTTGGCGTTTCTGGCGTTCATCCGCGGCGAACGTGCGCTGATCAGCGGGCTTGTTGAACGTTTTTCGGGGAGGCTGCCGCAGACGCCTGCCACACCGTGAGCGCTTGCAGGTCTGGGTAGTCCGCCAGCTCGCGGAGCAATTGACGCTGGTCGCAATAGCTTTCGATCGCCCGCCGATATTCCATGCGGCGCTGATCCTTTTCCAGCTGCTTGCGAGCCTTGGCGTTGGGTTGGTACGTACCGTCGAAGTCACGAGCCATTGCCTGTCTCCCAGATAGGATGCGGGAGTTTCAGACTGGCCTGGCAGGTTTACGGTTTAGCGGTGAAATGGTGACAAAACAGTGAAATCTGCTTTGCCGGTGCCGGCCCCTTCGCGGGCTTGCCCGCTCCCACAGGCATTGCGCCCATTGCAAAAGGTGCACATTACCTGTGGGAACGGGCAAGCCCGCGAAGGGGCCGGCACAGACTGAATTCAGTCGTCTGTAGCCTTGATCGACTTGGGCGACAAACGCAGGCTGCGCAAACTGCGTTTCACGCTTTTCAGGTGGTTGACCAGGCTCGGCCCACGCGCCATGGCCACACCCATGGCCAGCACGTCGATCACCACCAGGTGGGCAATGCGCGAGGTCAACGGGGTATAGATTTCGGTGTCTTCATGCACATCGATCGCCAGGTTGACCGTCGACAACTCGGCCAGCGGTGTCTGGCTGGGGCACAGGGTAATCAGGTTGGCCCCGCTCTCGCGTACCAGGTTGGCGGTGATCAGCAGGTCCTTGGAGCGGCCGGACTGGGAGATACACACGGCCACATCGCCCGGCTTCAAGGTCACCGCCGACATGGCCTGCATGTGCGGGTCGGAATACGCCGCCGCGCTCAGCAGCAGGCGAAAGAACTTGTGCTGGGCATCTGCCGCTACAGCCCCCGAGGCACCAAAGCCGTAGAACTCCACACGCTGGGCCTGCGCCATGGCGCTCACCGCCTGCTGCAGCGCCAGCGGGTCGAGGTGCTCGCGCACCTCCATCAGGGTGTGCAGGGTAGTGTCGAAGATTTTCAGGCTGTAGTCGGCGACCGAGTCGTCTTCGTGGATGGCGAACTGGCCGAAGCTGGCCCCGGCGGCCAGGCTCTGAGCCAGCTTCAGCTTGAGGTCCTGAAAGCCCGTGCAACCGATGGCCCTGCAGAAACGCACGATGGTGGGTTCGCTGATACCTACGCTGTGCGCCAGGTCGGCCATGGAGCTGTGCATGACGGCAGCCGGGTCGAGCAGCACGTGGTCGGCCACTTTCAGTTCCGATTTGCGCAGCAGGTGGCGCGATTGGGCGATATGTTGCAACAGATTCACGGGCTGGACTCGGTTATGATCGGCTGGCCGGGTTGTAGCTTTCTTGTAGTTATACTACATGGACGCCAACCCGCCCAGTTAAACGAACGTGGAGAGTGGTGGTTTGACTATTCCTTGCGACATTCTGGTATTCGGCGGCACCGGCGATCTGGCCCTGCACAAACTGCTTCCGGCGCTCTACCACCTGTTCCGCGAGGCCCGCCTCAACCCTGCAGTACGCGTCATCGCACTGGCCCGCCGCAACCTGCCACGCAATGACTACCTGAAGCTCGCCGAGCGCCACTGCCGGGCACAGGTTGCCCGCACCGACTTTGACGAAGAAGTGTGGCAGCGTTTTTCCGCACGCCTCGACTACTTCCCCATGGACGCGTCGCAGAGCGCCGATTTCGGCCGCCTCGCCCGCTACCTGGGCGAACCCGGCGGGCTCACGCGCATCTTTTACCTGGCCACCGCACCCAAGCTGTTCGTCCCCATTGCCAACCACCTGCACACGGCCGGCCTGGCCGATGGCGAAGCGCGCATCGTGCTGGAGAAGCCGATCGGCCACTCGCTGGAATCGGCCACCGCCATCAACGAGGCGATTGGCGCGGTGTTCGAAGAATTCCAGGTATTTCGTATCGACCACTACCTGGGCAAGGAAACCGTGCAGAACCTGATGGCGCTGCGTTTTGCCAACGCCCTGCTGGAGCCGGTGTGGCGCAACAACCAGGTCGATCACGTGCAGATCAGCGTGTGCGAAACCCTGGGTATAGAGAACCGGGGCGGCTATTACGACAAGGCTGGCGCGATCCGCGACATGCTGCAAAATCACTTGCTGCAGTTGCTGTGCCTGGTGGCGATGGAGCCACCCGCGCAGTTCGAGGCCGAAGCGGTACGCGATGAAAAAGTGAAAATACTGCGCGCGCTCAAGCCGATCACTGGCCAGGACGTGCAGGACAAGACGGTCCGTGGCCAATACGGCCCGGGGCGCATCGGCGGCCAGGAAGTGCCGGCCTATTACTTCGAAAAAGACGTCGACAATGACAGCGACACCGAAACATTCATCGCCATCGAGGCACACATCGACAACTGGCGCTGGGCTGGCGTGCCGTTTTACCTGCGCACGGGCAAGCGCATGGCACGGCGCTCGTCGCAAATCGTCATTCAGTTCAAGCCGGTGCCCCATGAACTGTTCAACGGCGGCCAGGTGAACCAGCTGCTGATCCAGTTGCAACCAGAGGAACGCATCAGCCTGCGCATGATGACCAAAAGCCCTGGCAAGGGCATGCGCCTTGAGCCGGTCGACCTCGACCTGAACCTGGCCCAGGTTTTCAGCCAGACGCGCCGCTGGGAGGCTTACGAGCGCCTGTTACTGGATGTACTGGAGGGCGACTCCACGCTGTTCATGCGCCGTGATGAAGTAGAAGCCGCCTGGGCCTGGATCGACCCCGTGATCAAGGGCTGTGAAGAACACTTCCAGGCCCCACGCCCGTATGCGGCTGGCAGCAACGGGCCAGAGCAGGCTACCAGCCTGCTGGCACGCCATGGCAGGGTCTGGCATAGCTGAAAAGTTTCATGCTGTGGCTGGGCTGGGGCTTGTTGCACGCTCTGGTCGGAAGGCGCATTTCGCCCTTCGCACGAATGGAGCTGCAGACATGATCAACAGCAAGAACTGGAAAGCCCAACATGACAGAATGCCCCCAGGGGCGCGTGTGCGGGTTGCAGGTACCGTCACCGTCGCCAACCCTGGCGTCGACCCCGTGCTGGTCAAGCGCGACGGGCAACCGGGTACCCTGGCCCTGGACCTGGAATTGAAATCGGAAGGCGGCAGTTTCATCCAGGTGTTGTGTGACAAGGAGGTGCATTTCGAGATGCCAACCGGCACTGAAGCCATCGCCAGCGTGGAAATTTTCCACGAAGGCACGCTGCTTGCCGAGATCGACGAAATCCTGATCACCGCTTGATTTCGCTGACAACCGCCACGTCGGCTTGCACGCCCGGCGCGGCGGCCTTGCGCATGCACCGTTCGGCGCTTGGGCAGGTGAGTATTTATACAGTACCATTTACCCCTTCCCTGCCGCGCCCTAGAATGGTCGGATGCACACAGACGACCTCTCCCTCCTGCTGAACTCCCTCAACGATGCCCAACGCCAGGCCGTAGCGGCCGCGCTCGGGCGTCAACTGGTGCTTGCCGGCGCCGGTTCCGGTAAAACCCGCGTGCTGGTGCACCGTATCGCCTGGCTGATCCAGGTAGAGCAGGCCTCGCCGCACTCAATCCTGTCGGTGACCTTCACCAACAAGGCCGCCGCGGAAATGCGCCAGCGGATCGAGCAATTGCTGGGCATCAACCCAGCTGGCATGTGGGTCGGCACCTTCCACGGCCTGGCCCATCGCCTGCTGCGGGCACACTGGCAGGAAGCGCGGCTGGTGCAGAACTTCCAGATCCTCGACAGCGACGACCAACAGCGCCTCATCAAGCGGGTAATGCGCGAGCTGGGCCTGGATGAACAGAAGTGGCCGGCCCGCCAGGCCCAATGGTTCATCAACGGCCAGAAGGACGAGGGGCTGCGCCCGCAACATATCCAGGCCGGTGGCGATCTGTTCCTGGCCACCATGCGCGAGGTGTATACCGCCTACGAGCAGGCCTGCGAACGCGCCGGGGTCATCGACTTTTCCGAGCTGCTGTTGCGCGCACTGGACCTGTGGCGTGACCACCCGGGCCTGCTGGAGCATTACCAGCGGCGCTTCCAGCACGTGCTGGTCGATGAGTTCCAGGACACCAACGCCGTGCAGTACGCCTGGCTGCGCCTGTTGGCGCGCGGTGGCGCCAGCCTGATGGCGGTGGGCGATGACGACCAGTCGATCTACGGCTGGCGCGGCGCCAAGATCGAGAACATCCACCAGTACACCGCCGACTTCCCCGACGCCGAAATGATCCGCCTGGAGCAGAACTACCGCTCCACCGGCGGCATCCTCAAGGCTGCCAACGCGCTGATTGCCAACAACAGCGGGCGCTTGGGCAAAGAGCTGTGGACCGACCTGGGTGAAGGCGAACCCCTGACCCTGTACGCGGCCTACAACGAGCACGACGAAGCGCGCTACGTGGTGGAAACCATCGAAGGCCTGATCAAGCAGGGTAACGCGCGCAACGACATTGCCATCCTGTACCGCTCCAACGCCCAGTCACGGGTGCTGGAAGAAGCCTTGTTGCGCGAACGCGTGCCGTACCGCATCTATGGCGGCCAACGCTTCTTCGAGCGCGCGGAAATCAAGAACGCCATGGCCTACCTGCGCTTGATCGAAGGGCGTGGCAACGATGCCGCACTGGAGCGGGTAATCAACGTACCCCCACGCGGCATTGGCGAAAAAACCGTCGAAGCCATCCGCGAGCACGCCCGCCACAGCCAGCTTTCCATGTGGGGGGCCATGTGCCAGCTGATCGCCGCCAAGGCGTTGAAAGGCCGCGCCGCCAGTGCATTGGGGGCCTTCATCGAACTGATCGAAGGGCTGGCTGCCAAGGTTGCGGACATGCCGCTGCATACCATGACCCAGACCACCATCGAGCAGTCCGGGCTGATTACCTATCACCAGGAAGAAAAGGGTGAAAAGGGCCAGGCACGGGTAGAAAACCTTGAGGAACTGGTCAGCGCAGCGCGCAACTTCGAATCCACCGAAGAAGATGCCGACCTCTCTCCGCTCTCGGCTTTCCTCGGCCATGCTTCGCTGGAAGCCGGCGACAGCCAGGCGGACGAACATGAGGACAGCATCCAGCTGATGACCTTGCACAGCGCCAAGGGCCTGGAGTTCCCCTACGTATTCCTGGTCGGCATGGAAGAAGGGCTGTTCCCGCACAAGATGAGCCTCGAGGAACCTGGCCGCCTGGAAGAGGAACGTCGCCTGGCCTATGTCGGCATCACCCGTGCGATGCGCCAACTGGTCATGACATATGCCGAGACACGCCGCCTGTATGGCAGCGAAACCTACAACAAGGTGTCGCGCTTCGTTCGCGAAATTCCACCGGGGCTGGTTCAGGAAGTACGCCTTTCCAACAGCGTCAGCCGCCCGTTCGGCGCCCCCAAGACAGCCACCAACAGCCACCTGTTCGACAATGCCAACATCCCGCAAACCGCCTTCAACCTCGGCCAGCGGGTGCAGCACGCGGTGTTTGGCGAAGGTGTGATCCTCAACTTCGAGGGCTCCGGCGCCCAGGCACGGGTGCAGGTGAATTTTGCCGAAGGCAGCAAATGGCTGATGCTGGGGTATGCCAAACTCGAGGCGATCTGACGCCTGTGCCAGTACCGTTCCTTGCAGCGGCTGCCTTTTTGGGGCGCGCTCAAGGGCGGTTGTGCCGGCGTTGTAACATTCAGGCAAAAGCTGGAAACATTATGTCGCTGGTCATGTGCCCGGGAACCTGTGCACCATGACGCGCGTGCAATCCACAACAGGGGATATCCCAATTATGCAACGTTTTCTTAGCATCGCACTGGCGCTTTGCGTCGGCCTGACGCTGAGCCTGGACGCCAACGCCAAGCGTTTCGGCGGCGGCAAGAGCTCGGGCTCCGCGCCTATTCACCAGACCCGCCAGGCCACACCAACCGCGCCAGCCGCCGCGCCGACCGCACCTGGTCGTGCCGCCCCGGCCGCCAGCGGTGCTTCGCGCTGGTTGGGCCCACTCGCTGGCCTGGCCGCCGGCGGCCTGCTGGCGTCCATGTTCATGGGCGACGGTTTCGAGGGCTTCCAGATCATGGACTTCCTGATCGTGGCGCTCATCGCCTTCCTGGTGTTCCGCTTCATTGCCGCGCGGCGTCGCCAGCAACAACCGCAAATGGCCATGCCAGGCCACGCGCCGATGCAGCGTGAAGCCCACGGCCAGCCTGCCCAGCCGTCGGTGTTCGGTGGTTCGGCCGCGCCTGCCGCCGCCCCGGTGATCAACGCCCCCGCCTGGTTCAACGAACAGAGCTTCCTGGCCGCCGCTCGCAACCACTTCCAGTCGCTGCAGCAGCACTGGGATGCCAACGAGATGGACAAGATCGCCGAGTTCGTCACGCCGCAGATGCTTGAGTTCCTCAAGCGTGAGCGCGCCGAGTTGGGTGATGGCTTCCAGTCCACCTACATCGACAACCTCGAAGTGCAACTGGACGGCGTCGATGACCGCCCGGACCGCACCGACGCCACCCTGACCTTCCGCGGCGTGTCGAAAAACTCGCGCTTCGACCAGGGCGAAGTGTTCAGCGAAAGCTGGCACATGGTGCGTGCCCCAGGTGAGAACCAGCCTTGGCTGGTAGCCGGTATCCGTCAAAACAGCTAACCGCTGCGCGCCGTACCAAGAACCCCGGGCCTGCCCCGGGGTTTTTGCTTTTGTCAGAGTGGCCTACTAGGGTATAACGCGCAAAGTTGTCATCTAGGTCAGAGGAAGTGAACCGTGGAAGAAGTGATCGAACAACTCCGTGAAGCCAACGAGCCGGTACCGGTACCTTTGGAGCTTCCCGATGAGGACCAGCTGGTGGAGATCGAAGAGCAGCTGTTCATCAACATTCCATACGTGTTCAAAGAGTTTTTGCTGACTGTGAGCGATGTGGTGTACGGCTCACTGGAGCCGGTAACTTGCACCGATCCACAGTCGCACACCTACCTGCCCGATGTGGCGGCCAACGCCTGGGATGCCGGCGTACCGCGTGAGCTGATCCCGTTGTGCCAGGACGGCGACAACTACTACTGCGTCGAGGAAGATGGCACCGTGGTGTTGTGGGATGCCGAGGAAGAGCTGGTCGGTGAGGACAGCTGGGAATCGGTATGGCACTGGGCACGGGATGTGTGGCTGGAAAGCTGATCTTCCCCACCAAATCCGGTGCAGCGGCGCCTACAGGTACCCACAACGGCCAAGCGTGTGGTGAACCGGTAGGCGCCGCTGTGGCTGCGGCCGGGTGGCACTCAGTGCGAGTTCTCGCGGCTGTTCTCCAGCGTTTCCAGCAAGGCGATCTGCATGCGAGTGTGCACGCGAATGAGCCAGCGCCACAGCAAGGCCACCACCACCGCAGCGACCACGGCAATCACCAACAGCAATTCGTTGGTCGGCAAGATGCTCGCTGACAATGCCGACAACAGCAGGAAAATCACCAGTAACGACAACAGCGGAATCACTTCGGCAATCACCCGCCGCACCCGCTGGGTATGCCGCCCGGCCATTTCCGGCTTCACGCCCATCTCGGCCAGCAGCATCGACAGCGCCTTGAGCTTGCGGTAGGCCGCGATCAGGAACGGCAGCGACAGCAATAACGCCGCGCCCCAGATCATCGCCTTCTGCTGGCTGATGTCGCTGACCCATTCGCTGAGCCAGTTACCGATGCGCCCGGCAAAATAGCCGCCGCTGAAGAAGATCGCGATCACCAGCGCCAGGTTCACCCCAACCTGCAGGAGGATGCGCCGGATCATTGCCGCGAGCATGGCACCCTCGCCCTGCGGTTGAATGTTGCGCAACCACTCGCCATACAACGACAGCACCCGCGCCAGGCGCCCGGGCACGACATTGCCCAGTTTCTGCGAAAGCGGGTCGGCTGCGCGGATCAGGTAGGGCGTAAGCAGGGTGGTGATAGCCGATACGGCGACCGCCACGGGGTACAGGAAGTCGCTGGTTACCTGCAGGGTCATGCCCAGCGCGGCAATGATGAAGGAGAATTCGCCAATCTGCGAAAGCCCCATGCCCACGCGCAGCGAGGTACGCCCATCGTTACCGGCAATGAACGCGCCCATGCCGCAGGACACCATCTTGCCCAATACCACCGCCAGGGTAATGACCACAATCGGCCAAGCGTATTCGACCAGCACCTGCGGGTCGATCATCAAGCCGATGGCGACGAAGAAAATGGCGCTGAACAGGTCGCGTACGGGTTCGATCAGGCGCTCGATCTTCAGCAACTGGCGTGACTCGGCCATGATCGCGCCAATCAGGAAGGCGCCCAGGACCATGCTGTATTCCAGCTTGACGACCAGCAGGCAGAAGCCGAAGCACAGCCCCAGCACGGTAATCAGCAACATCTCGTTGCTCTCGAACCGGGCCACGTAGGCCAGCAGGCGCGGCACCAGCAGGATACCGATGACCAAGGCAACGATCATGAACAACGACAGCTTGCCGACAGTGGAGAATACCTCCCCCGAGCTGACCGTGCCGCTGACGGCGATACCTGAGAGCAGGGCAATGATGCCAATGCCAAGAATGTCCTCGACAATGAGCACGCCAAAGATCAGCTGGGCAAAGCGCTCGTTCTTCATCTTCAGGTCGTTGAGCGCCTTGACGATGATGGTGGTCGAGGAAATGGCCAGGATGGCACCCAGGAACAGAGAGTCCATGGTGTTCCAGCCAAACCAGCGGCCGATCTCGAAGCCGATCCAGATCATCAGCACAATTTCGAGGAACGCCGCGATGAACGCCGTGGCGCCCACCTTGAACAACTTGCGCAGGCTGAACTCGAGCCCCAGGCAGAACATCAGGAAGATCACCCCCAGCTCGGCGAGGGTCTTGATGGTGTCTTCGTCGTGGATAAGGCCGAATGGCGGGGTGTGCGGGCCGATGATGAAGCCGGCGACAATATAACCAAGCACGACCGGCTGTTTGAGGCGGTGAAACAGGATGGTGACCACGCCAGCGACCAGCATGATGACTGCCAGGTCCTGGATGAAGCTGATGGCATGCATGGCGTGATACTCCTTTTCTCGTCTTTTATGAATGCCTGGGCAAACCGCTCCTCTGCCGGGGCAAACCTGAGCGAGCAGCAAGTACATACTGTATTGAATGCAGGAACGCCCATGGTGCATGGGCGTACTCAGGTTAACATCGCGATCGGCTGCAAAAGGCCGGCGCAATATGCAGAAACAGATCGGCTGGAAAAGCGCCGCTGATGGCATGATCAGCGTGACCGCTACGCCCCCGGCAACGTCCCGTAGCAACGAGGCAAATTCACAAGAGGGAAAAACCGTGTCAGCAGATCACCCCCTCCATTCGCCCGATTCAGCGCAAACTAACCGTGAGCACCTTATGGAACCTGGAAACGCCCAGCTGAGCATGACCGTCCTGATGACCCCGGACATGGCCAACTTTTCTGGCAACGTACATGGCGGCACCCTGCTCAAATACCTCGACGAAGTGGCCTATGCATGCGCCAGCCGTTATGCAGGCAGCTATGTGGTGACATTGTCGGTGGACCAGGTGATCTTCCGCGAGCCGGTACACGTGGGCGAGCTGGTGACGTTCCTGGCGTCCGTCAACTACACCGGCAATACCTCGATGGAAGTGGGCATCAAAGTGGTGACCGAGAACATTCGCGAGCGCTCGGTGCGCCACTCCAACAGCTGCTTCTTCACCATGGTAGCGGTGGACGACAATCGCCGCCCTGTGCCGGTACCGCCGCGTCAGCCGCAAAGCAGCGAAGAAAAGCGCCGCTTCCTGCAGGGGCAGCAGCGCCGCCAGATCCGCCAGGAACTGGAAAAGCGCTACCAGGACCTGAAAACCGACGCTATCTAAAAAGCCAGCAACTGCGCTTCGAAGCGCACACGCGGGTGGGCGATGCGATCCTGGGCCCGTACCAGCTGCAGCTCGTAGCTGGCACAGGCCTGGGTTTCCAACAGCACTTCATGCACCGCGGCGGCAGTGAACTCGAATGCCTGCACCCAGCTGTCGCCCAGCAATACCCTGGCCAGGAACAGCCCGGAAGTCAGGTCGCCGACCCCCACTGGCTGACGCGGAAACGCCAGCAGCGGGCGCCGCAAGTGCCAGCAGTGCTGGGCCGTCACCAGCAGCATTTCGAACTGGTCCTCGCACCGCCCGGGGTAGGCCAGGTGCTTGACCACGACCACCTGCGGCCCGCGCTGCAGCAAGCTGCGCGCCATGTGCACGCAATCCTCCAGCGACTGCGCGCGGCGCCCACAGAAGCTGTCCAGCTCCAGCTGGTTGGGGCACAGGATGTCGGCCTTGACCACCGCTTCGTCGAGCAGGAACTGGCTGACCTCTGGCGGTACGATACAACCTTTCTCAGCGTGCCCCATGACCGGGTCACAGAGGTACAACGCCTTGGGGTTCACCGCTTTGATCCGCTGTACCCCGGCCAGGATCGCCCGCCCTTGTTCGGCACTGCCCAGGTACCCGGAAAGCACCGCATCGCAGTGCCCCAGTTCACCGATGTTGGAAATACCTTCGACCAACGCAGGAATTTGCGCTGGAGCAAGCACATCGCCCGCCCACTGGCCATACTGTGTGTGGTTGGAGAACTGCACGGTATTGAGCGGCCACACGTTGACCCCGATCCGCTGCATGGGGAACACCGCGGCGCTGTTGCCGGCGTGGCCGAACACCACATGGGACTGAATGGCGAGCAGGTGCGGAGTACGTTTCATGCGGGTGTTTTCCAAAGCTGTTTCAAAGAATGGTGCGCGACGCAGTATGAACTCGATTGTTACCTGTACGACAGGCCAGGGACGCAGTTAAGCTGGATCTACCTGTTTGGAGCATAAGCAAATGTTGACCCTGGAGAACCTCTTCGTCCTGATGCTGGTAGCCACGGCAGGCGCCTGGTTGTGGCACAACCATGGGTTGCGCGAGAAAGCCCTGGAACGGGTCAAACAGCATTGCGCCAAACTGGACCTCGAGTTGCTTGACGACGCCGTGGCGCTCAAGCGCATCGGCTTTGTGCGCGATGCCAATGGCCGCAAGCGCCTGGCCCGCATCTATGCCTTCGAGTTCACCGTCACTGGCGAGCAGCGCCACCCCGGTAGCGTGACACAGTTCGGTGCGCACAGCGTGCAGATAGAACTGGCACCCTACCCGTTCGAGATCAAGACCCCGCCGCGCACCGACAACGTTATCGAGATGCAGCAATGGCGCCAGGAACACAACCGCTGGCGTAACTGATCAGCTGATGCAGCATTCACGCAAAGCGGCCTGCAGCGCCGCTTGCGATTGCGCCTGATCGAAAATCAGCTCGATGCGGCTGTCCCGGCGCCACTCGCTGGGCTGCCAGGCGGGCAAGCCCCCATCCAGCCCGTTGAAAGCCTGCCACCCCTCCGGGCTGTGGATAACCCCCTTGGCGCGTCGCCAGGGCAAATTTTGCAAGAACGTGCTTAGCCGCTGTGGATAAAACTGCTGGCTGGGGTGCCAGCGCCAGCCAATACTCCAACCACCCTCACCTTGCTGGGCCAGGCAGACCGGCTGGGTGGGGTCGGCCCAGACCGCACCTGTGGTTATTTCCAGATTGTCGACAATCCTGACAGCGGAAAGCGGGCTGTCAACAATCTGTGAAGGTGCTTGGGGTAGGCCACAAAACGCTACTTCACCCTGCACCGCCCACAGCACTCTCCTGCCGCTAAATTTATTACTTATCAACAACTTAGCTGATTCATCCACAGCCTCTGACTTATTCAGAATCACACATTCGCAGGCGTTCAACGCCTGCTGTTGCGCATCGGAAAGCCGCTGGTTGCGAACCACCGCCTGAGCATCCAAAACCATGACAAGTGGCTGAATTGTCAGCACTCCAGCCCATGGCGCTGCCTGCAGCTGTGCCTGCAATTGCAACGGGTGACCCAAACCTGAAGGCTCGATGAACAAACGGTCAGGGCGTGATTTGCGCAATAGACGCCCTAGCCCGACCTGAAACGGCATACCGTTCACGCAGCACAGACAACCACCGGCCACTTCACCAATGGCAACACCGTCTTCATCCCGGCTGAGCAACGCCGCATCCAGGCCAACCAGGCCGAATTCATTGATCAGCACCGCCCAGCGCTCATTGGGCGGCCGCTGCGCCAGCAAATGGCGGATCAGGGTGGTTTTGCCGGCGCCGAGCGGGCCGGCAATCACGTGGGTAGGTATGTTCTGCAGCATGGCCTGGTTCAAACAGTGGCAAAGCCTAACTATGCGCCGTCAGGCCAACCAGTCAAGGCTCAGCAGCAGACGCCCCTGCTGGCCCGAAGGCGAGCGGTGAACCAGACCTGCGCCTTCATTGCCTTGCCAGTTCTCGCCCTTGAGCAGCGCGACATCACCGGCTTGCAGGGTTTGAATTTTATCCACAGGGGGCTGTGCTGTGTGTAACTCCCGCCGGTGGCTGATCGCCTCAGGCAACCATTCACTGCCCGGCCCCACGTAGGTTGTGAGCAAGCGTAATGGTACGTTATCCACATGGAAGCGCGGACACATGGGGCCATCCAGCACGCGCAGGCGTAAACCCACACGGCGCGCACCCACCAGGCAGGTGTAGGCCGCGACCAGCCAGGTCACATCGGCTACAAATGACTCATAGCCATGCAGGTCAGCGGCTTCGCGCAGCAGGTCCGGCAGGACCGGCGCGTGCTGCTCGTGCACCTCGATTACCCGTTGGTCGGTCAAAGGCTGGCCAAGGCTGAGTACCAGTTCGGCAAAGTCCTGCAATTGCGCCGGCAGCCGCCGCCGCCACACGGCCAGGTTGACACCATCCTGCAGGACCTCAGCCAATATTTGCGGCGTTTCGCCAAACACCTGAAAGATATCCACAGGCCTGAATGCCAGGCTCATGCTGCGGACTCCGCATGCCACGGTCCGAACGGATCGGGCAGCCGCAACCAGCCCATATGCCCAAGCTGCATTTCCTGGTCGGTCAACAAGCACGCGTCAAGGGCTGTGGATAACTTGGCAAAGTCGATGTTCTGCCCAATGAACACCAATTCCTGGCGGCAATCGCCGGTTTCAGCGGTCCAGTGTTTAAGGATTGCACTGGTGTTATCCACATCCTCAGGCCACTGGTCGCGCGGTACGAAGCGCCACCAGCGCCCCGCTAGCCCATGGCGCATCATCCCGCCCGCTTGCGACCAGCTACCGGCTTCCTGGTACTTGCTGGCCAACCAGAAAAAACCTTTGGAACGGAGCAAGCGGCCGTTGCTCCAGTGCGTGTGGATAAAGTCGTAGAACCGTTGTGGATGCAGCGGGCGCCGCGCTTGCCAGGTCATGGCTGCAATCCCGTACTCTTCGGTTTCCGGTACGTGCTCGCCGCGTAGCTCCTGCAACCAGCCTGGCGCCTGGGCCGCCTGGTCGAAGTCGAACAGGCCCGTATCGAGAATGCGCTCCAGTGGCACCTGGCCCATGACCATCGGCACGATCTCTGCCCGCGCATTGAGGCTGCGCAAAATGGCCACGAGCTCTTCGCGCTCATGCTGGCTGATCAGGTCGATCTTGCTCAGCAGCAGTACATCGGCGAATTCCACCTGTTCGATCAGCAGGTCGCTGATCGAGCGCTCATCGTCCTCGCCCAGTGTTTCGCCACGGCTAGCCAGGCTGTCTGCAGCCTGGTAATCGCGCAGGAAGTTCAGGCCATCGACCACCGTGACCATGGTGTCCAGCCGTGCCATGTCGGACAAGCTGCGGCCTTGTTCGTCGCGGAAGGTGAAAGTCTCTGCCACCGGCAGTGGCTCCGAAATACCCGTGGACTCGATCAGCAGGTAGTCGAAGCGCCCTTCTGCGGCTAACCGCGCTACCTCTTCAAGCAGGTCCTCACGCAGGGTGCAGCAGATGCAGCCGTTGCTCATCTCTACGAGCTTTTCTTCAGCGCGGTTGAGGCTGACGTTGCGCTGCACCTCGCTGGCATCGATGTTGATTTCGCTCATGTCGTTGACGATGACGGCAACCCGCAGGTTGTCACGGTTACGCAATACATGGTTGAGCAACGTGCTTTTGCCGGCACCCAGAAAGCCGGACAGCACAGTAACGGGAAGACGATTGGACATGGCGAAACCCCTTCAGGCGAGCGCATTCGAAACGATGCATTGCATAATGTTATAAAGTAACAATACAATTTCGCCAAGTCGTTCTCGACGGACGAATGCTCACCAGGGACAAAACATGAAACTGTCACGCGCCATGGCATTGGTGTTGTTCGCCATGCCCACCTCACTGGTTGCCATGCCGCAGAGCACTGCACTGGCGTTGTGTACCCGCAGCGCCACGCTGCTCTCCTGCCAGGACGGCAAAGGGAGTTACTACAGCGTACGCACGCACGGCACTGAGCTTTACCTGCGCGGTTTCGACTCGGTCACGCGGCGGCTATGGGCTCAAACCAACAGCCGTTACGGTTCGTTGACCTTCTTCACCGGCCTGGCCAGTGACGGCGAAGCCTGGGTGGGTTACAGCCGCCGCGTAGGCTGGACCACGTTGAACCGGGTGTCCAGTTCCAGCGGGCAACGTTTCAATTTGCATTGCAGCATGATCGGCGGCTGCCGCTGACACCTTTTTCTGTGGAAACCCAATGAACCAGCATACGCTCCCCGATATCGCCTCACAGACTCATGCGTTCGCCTTGCCACTGAACTGGGTGGGCATGTGTGGCATAGCCCTGCCCGTGCAGTTCGAAGGGCGCCCCGCTGCTGCCACCGTCGACGCAGGCGTCAGTTTGATAGACGGCCATTCACGTGGCATCCACATGTCGCGGCTCTACCTTGCATTGGAGGCCCTGGAAAACCAGCCCCTTACGGCGCTGGCAATTCGGCAGCTTTTGGCGGATTTTTTGACCAGCCACGAAGGGCTGTCTTCCGCTGCTTATCTGCGCTTGGGCTTTGATCACCTGCTTAAAAGACCAGCCTTGATCAGCCCATTGGCAGGCTGGAAGAGCTATCCCGTGACCATCGATGCACGCATCGAGAATGAAATGTTCCACGTGGAACTATCCGTATGCGTGCCCTATTCGTCCACCTGTCCATGTTCGGCGGCGCTTGCCAGGCAACTGATACAACAGCAGTTCCAACAGCAATTCCCCGGGTCGCAGGTCGACACTGCGGCGGTAATGAACTGGCTAGGCACTGCCGAAGGCATCGTCGCTACCCCACATAGCCAACGCAGTAGCGCGAAAATTCAGGTACGGCTGCGCAGCAGCCAGCGTGAGCTGCCGATTACCGAGCTGATTGATTGCATCGAAATGAGCTTGGGCACAGCGGTACAGACTGCGGTCAAGCGTGCAGACGAACAGGCCTTCGCTTTAGCCAACGGGCAGAACCTGATGTTCTGTGAAGATGCTGCCCGGCGCCTGCACCAGGCGCTGCGACAATTGGAGTGGAGTGCCGCTTTCAGGCTGCGGGTGGAACATGCAGAAAGCCTGCATGCCCACGACGCTGTTGCCACCAGCCAGTGGCAGTGGGACCTCAACTGCGCGGTTTGACCGTACCGCAATCACTGCCCAGCCACACCGCACGGGTGTTCATGCTGCCTTGCTGCTGAACACCCGACGCGTTGAAGGTGCCACTGACCTGGGTGGTGAACTCCCGATCACTGAGGAACGTCGCCTGGCCACTGCCCTGTGCCTTCGGGCAACTGAACTCGAACTTCCACACGTTGCCGGTACGGTCAGTGATTTTCTGCGTGCAACCGGATTTGGGATCCTGCAGCGGGATGTCGTTGGTCGCCACCTGTTCGGCGGTCAGGCAGGAACGCACGCCATTACCAGCCACCGTCACCCCTTGTTTGGCCAGCACGCCTTCCATCATCGCGCGCTGCTCCGGCGGCAGGTTCTTGAGCTGGCCCAGCATGAACCCCATGTCAGGTAACGGCTTGCCATCGACCTGCATGTTGCTGGTGGTCAGCTCCCACAAACCCGGTTGCAGCATCTGGGCATGCACCAGCGGGCTGCTCATACCGAGGACCAGGGCCAACAGTGGCAGACGAATCTTCATGGGTGAACACTCCTGAAAAAAGCCGGCCAAGCGGGCCGGGCTGAGCCTTAGACGCCAAAACCATCCGCAGGTTGCAAGGTGCACCGGGAACGTGTTCTGTTAGCCAACAGTACTCGGTGAGCAGGATGCATATGGATTACCACAGCCCCTATTTCTTTGGTTATGTAATTGGCCTGATTCATCTACTGGGTATCGTAGCCGCACTGCATGCGTTGTTCACGGTGCGCACGGCCCAAGGCGCAATTGCCTGGGCGATGCCGTTGTTCTTCATTCCTTATTTCACCCTTATACCGTACCTGGTGTTCGGCGCCCGTTCGTTCAATGCGTATATCAAGGCGCGCCGCCAAGCCAACCAGGAAATGCACGTTGCAATGGCCAACCTCAACTGGCGGCCATGGGTTGAAGAAGCCCTGACCGCCCGCGAGTCGGAAAGCTACGCCGCGCTACGCGCCATGCCCAAACTGGGGCGCATGCCTTGCCTGGCGAACAACCAGGTGAAGCTGCTGATCAATGGCAAGGCCACCTTCGATGCCATTTTCGCGGCCATCGAAAAAGCCCGCGATGTGGTGCTTGTGCAGTTCTTCATCATCCATGACGACAAACTCGGCAAGGCATTACAGCACCTGCTGCTGCGCAAGGCGGCTGAAGGGGTTCAGGTGTTTGTGCTGTACGACCGTGTCGGTAGCCATGCCTTGCCAGCCAGCTACAGCCAGGCGCTGCGTGATGGCGGCGTACAGGTTCACGCTTTCGCCACCCGGCGTGGTTGGTTCAACCGCTTTCAGGTCAACTTCCGCAACCATCGCAAGATCGTGGTGGTGGATGGCTTGGTCGGTTTCATCGGCGGGCATAACGTAGGTGACGAGTACCTGGGTGAAGACCCGCAGCTTTCACCGTGGCGCGATACTCATGTGCAGATCGGCGGGCCAGTGCTGGCCTGCCTGCAAGAGTCGTTCGCCGAAGACTGGTACTGGGCCTCGCGCCAGCTGCCGCCGCTGATTCTGCCAGATGCCTACCCGGACGACGGCGTGCTCTGCCAGGCCTTGGCCAGTGGGCCGGCGGACCCACAGGAAACCTGCGCACTGTTCTTCCTTGAAGCCATCCACTCCGCCACGCGCAGGGTGTGGATAACCACCCCCTACTTCATCCCTGACGAAGCGGTGTTCGCGGCATTGCGTCTGGCAGCACTGCGTGGGGTGGATGTGCGCGTATTGATCCCGGCACGCCCCGACCACCGGGTTGTCTATGCCGCCTCCAGCCTGTTTGCCTTCGAAGCGGTACGCGCAGGCGTACGCATGTTCCGCTACCAGCCGGGTTTCCTGCACCAGAAGGTGGTGCTGGTAGATGACGAGGTCAGCGCAATCGGCAGTGCCAACCTGGACAACCGTTCATTCCGCCTGAACTTCGAGATCACCCTGCTGACGGTCGACCGTGGCTTTGCCGACCAGGTGGAACGTATGTTGAATGAAGACTTCGAGCAGGCGCGAGAAATAACCGTTGAGGACAGCCGCGACACCCACCGGCTACAGCAATTGGGGATGCGCATCGCACGCTTGATATCCCCAATCCTGTAACCGGTGCCGCCGACCAGAGGTAGGTGTCAGCGGTACAGATCCTCGCGTGTCCAGGGCAGGTCGTGATGCCCGTCGGCATAGGGCTTCACTGCCAGAATCTGGTGCAGGTTGATCCAGCCCTTCTGGAACGCATAGGCACACCCGGCCAGGTACAAACGCCAGATGCGCAGGGTTTTCTCGGGGACCAGTGCCGCCGCCTTGTGCAGCTGGTTCTCCAGATTCTCGCTCCAGTGGTGCAGGGTCTTGGCGTAGTGCAGGCGCAAGCTCTCCACGTCCACCACCTCCAGCCCTGCTTCGCAGATGCTGGCACTGATCATCGACAGGTGGGGCAGCTCACCATGTGGGAACACGTAGCGATCGATGAACTCGCCTGCACCTCGCCCCACCGGCCGACCATCGACATGCTTGGCGGTGATGCCGTGGTTCATCACCAGCCCCCCTTCCCTCACCGCACCGAACAGCTTCTGGCAATACAGCGCCAGGTTGGCATGGCCGACATGCTCGAACATGCCCACGCTGACAACCTTGTCGAAGCGGCCGTCTTGCGGCAGGTCGCGGTAATCGAGTATCTGTAAATCGACCTTGTCGCTCAGACCCTCTGCCTTGACCCGCTGGCGGCCAAGCTTCAACTGTTCTTTGCTGAGGGTGATGCCGAATACCTTGGCGCCATACTCACGGGCAGCGAAACGCGCCAGCCCTCCCCAGCCACAGCCCACATCGAGCAGATAGTCGCCCGCATCGAGCCGCAGCTTGCGGCACAGGTGCTCGAACTTGTCCTGCTGCGCCTGATCGAGGGTGTTGTCCGGCTCGCGAAAATAAGCGCACGAGTACACCATGTCCTGGTCCAGCCACAGCTGGTAAAACTCATTTGAAACGTCGTAGTGATAGGAAATGGCCTGGGCGTCGGTAGTCTTGTCATGCGCCAGGCGCTGGGGCGGCGTGTCGTCTTCGTCGGCAAGCAGTGCCTCACTCAGCTCATCGCAAACGCGTATGGCCTCACCGATATCGCCTTCCAGCTCCAACTTGCCTTCGACGAATGCCGTACCCAACTGGTCCATGCTCGGGTGGGTCAGCTGGCTGATCAACTGGGGTTCTCTGACCAGGATGGTGACCTGCGGGCTGGGCCCGAGATCGAAGTGGTTGCCGTCCCAGAGTTTCAGCCGCAGCGGCAGATGCAAGCTCTGCAGTGCCGGTGGAAGTTGCGCAAGCATGAACGACCCTCCTATCCGTAATTGGCCACGACGCCCGAAATTTCGAACGTCGTCGAATCAGAGTAGTTCATCCATGGGATGTTTCCTCCCGATCAGACCATGGTCTAGACCCTGCTGCGCTGGTATGCGCAGCAAATTGTATACAATTCTAAAGGCTCAGCCTAACCTAATGCCCCTGTCGCGTTTCTACATCCCTGGAGTTGAACCATGAAAACCTATGACGTGGTGATCATCGGCGGTGGCCCTGGCGGCTACAACGCAGCCATTCGCGCTGGCCAACTTGGGCTCAGTGTCGCCTGCGTGGAGGGCCGCTCGACCTTGGGCGGCACTTGCCTGAACGTCGGCTGCATGCCGTCCAAGGCACTGCTGCATGCTTCCGAACTCTACGAAGCCGCCAGCGGTGAGGCGTTCGCCCACCTCGGCATCGAAGTCAAACCCACCCTGAACCTCGCCCAGATGATGAAGCAGAAGGACGAGAGCGTGGCCGGCCTGACCAAAGGCATCGAGTACCTGTTCCGCAAGAACAAGGTCGACTGGGTCAAGGGCTGGGGGCGCCTGGATGGCGCCGGCAAAGTGGTCGTGAAGGCGCAGGACGGCAGCGAAACCACGCTGCAGGCCAAAGACATCGTCATCGCCACCGGTTCCGAGCCGACGCCGCTGCCAGGCGTGACCATCGACAACCAGCGCATCATCGACTCGACCGGCGCGCTGTCGTTGCCGCAGGTGCCCAAGCACCTGGTCGTCATCGGTGCCGGGGTGATCGGCCTCGAATTGGGGTCGGTGTGGCGCCGGCTGGGTAGTCAGGTCACGGTCATCGAATACCTCGATCGCATCTGCCCTGGCACCGATAGCGAAACCGCCAAGACCCTGCAGAAGGCATTGGCCAAGCAAGGTATGGCGTTCAAGCTGGGCAGCAAAGTGACCCAGGCGACCGCCAGCGCCGACGGCGTGGCCTTGACCTTGGAGCCTGCAGCGGGTGGCGCGGCAGAAACACTGCAAGCCGATTATGTATTGGTGGCGATCGGTCGCCGCCCCTATACCAAAGGCCTGAACCTGGAAAGCGCAGGCCTGGAAACCGACAAGCGCGGCATGCTCAGCAACGAACACCACCGCACTTCAGTGCCCGGGCTGTGGGTAATCGGCGACGTCACTTCCGGGCCGATGCTGGCGCACAAGGCCGAAGACGAAGCGGTGGCCTGTATCGAGCGCATCGCCGGCAAACCGCATGAGGTCAACTACAACCTCATCCCTGGCGTGATCTATACCCGGCCGGAGCTGGCCAGCGTGGGCAAGACCGAAGAGCAGCTGCAGGCCGAAGGGCGTGAATACAAAGTGGGCAAATTCCCCTTCACGGCCAACAGCCGCGCCAAGATCAACCACGAGACCGAAGGCTTCGCCAAGGTGCTTGCCGATGCCAAAACCGATGAAGTGCTGGGTGTGCACCTGGTGGGCCCGAGCGTCAGCGAAATGATCGGTGAATTCTGCGTGGCCATGGAGTTCTCGGCCTCGGCCGAAGATATCGCCCTCACCTGCCACCCCCACCCCACCCGCTCCGAGGCGTTGCGCCAGGCAGCGATGAATGTGGATGGCATGGCCATGCAGGTTTGAGTCGACTTCGCCGAGGGTAACAGCGAGCGGGAGCTTGCGTCCGCTGCTTCCCCCTTCGGCGCAGGCAAGCGTTTGGTGCGTTGCAGTTACTCGATCCTGCTGGTTGATGAATACTGCTCAGCGCTGCCTTGCAGACCCCGGCAACAGATACGCTGCACCGCCGGGGTCGGCAGGCTTCAGGCCACCGAGGCTTGACGCGGCACGCGCACGCTCAGCATGCCCGACAACGAGATCAACCAAAGCACCAGAAACACGCAGGCAATTGCCAGGTTCGAGGTCAGCGGCAAAGCGCTGACCAGCGCCGAGGCCAATGACCCGAATACCAGCATCAGGCAGCCTTGCAGGCTGGCGGCAACACCGGCGCGGTCGGGGAATAGCGACATCGAGTTGGCCATGGCGTTGGAGAAGATGAAGCCCTGACCGAACGCGACCAACATGATGCCACCCAAGATCGAGACCAGGTGAAGGTCCTTTGCCTGCGTGGCGATGGTCACCACGCCGAGCAGAAACACCGCCATTCCTGCCCACATCAGCAGCCGTGGCTTGACCTGCCGGATCAGCGCACGGTTGACCAGAGTGCCGACCAGGTAGCAGCTACCCACAGCCAGCGCGGTGGTGCCGAAGTATTGCGCGCTGTGCCCCAGGCGTTCCTGGACGATGTGTGGGCCGAACACGTTCCATAGCAGAAACCCCGAGAAGCTCGAGCCGAGCACAACCACCGAGGCCCGAAAGCGGCTGTCCGCCAGGATCGGGCGGTAGCCGGCACAGGTGTGCAAGGCGCTGCGTCTGTTCATTGCGGGCAACGACTCCTTGAGCCCTGCCAGCACGAAGGCCAACACGATGACGGCGTATACGGCGTACAGGACGAAGTTGTAGCGCCAGCCAAGGTGCACTTCGATCACCCCGCCAATGTACGGCGCGATCACCGGCCCCAGGCCGAAGGCCAGGCTCAGGTAGATGATCGCTACGTAGAAACGCGGCCCTTTGACGATGTCCACCAGCAGCGCACGGGCAACTACCTGACAGGCGCCGATGGCGAAGCCTTGCAGGGCGCGGGCGAGCAGGAGCATCTCGATGGACGTGGCCACGGTTGCCAGCACGCTGCCCGCGAGGAACACCAGCAGCCCCAATTGCACCGCCGGCCGCCGCCCACGGGCATCGGCCATGATGCCGAAGAACAACTGCCCCAGTGCATAGAACAGGAGGGTGATGGTGATGGTGTTCTGCATCAGCGCCGGGCTGGCTGACAGTTCACGGCCAATGGAGGGGATACTCGGCGCGTACAGGTCGATGGCGATACCGCCCACGCTGTTGATCAGCGGCGCCAGGAAGACAATGAAATTCTCGTAACGCTTGGTCGCGTTCATGCTTACCTCCGGCGCACCGGGCAGCGGATGCCCGGCGCGCGTCGTGGTCAGGCCGAGGCCTGGCGGTTGAAAGTGGGCAGGGCCTTGTTTGTGGTAGGAACCCCGATTGACCTGCGGATCCTTGACCCGGGCTTGATCGGCGCTGCTGGCGCTACGAAACGAAGCGAAGGCTCGGGGGGTGGCGTCGTAGTGCCTGAGGTAGTAGGTACGCGCCGCTTCCTGGAGACAACGAGCCGTGCCGGCCTTTGTAGAAATTGCGCACGATGTGCATGGGGCTGATCGAATCGCTTACACGCATGTAGCGATCGACCGCAATGGCACACTGGAAGCCGTAGCACGGCGTCGGTTGTTGGAAAAAGGGAAATACCACAGGTGGGCGTACGCCAGCATGACTCATTCCTCCGTGAAACCGTGGAACTCAGGTAGGTCTTGCGCTACCCGATGACCACACGATAAGAGAAATGAGCGGCTGGCTGGTTTTAAGAAATCTAAAAGCGTGGTGAAAATTTAAAAGCCTGTTTCATGGTGCCGTCAACAACACCTCGGCCACCTGTTCGATCAACTTGCGCAGGCTGGCTATATCTTTGCTGTCCCGACGGTCGCGCGCCCAGATCATGTCCAAGGTGAACGTTGGGAAACCCAGCGGCGGCTGACAGACTTTCACTGATGACGGAATGCGCAGGTGCGGCAACAGGCGCGCCGGTAGTGCGAGCGTGGCCGGTACCGCGGCTACGATGTTCACGCACGCTTGGTAACCATTGGCGCGCACCAGTACATCGCGCGAACGGCCGACTTTATCCAGCCAGCTGTCGACCATGTTCTTTTCCGAAATCCACGGTGTGGGGAATACGTGGGGCGAGGCGCAGAATTCATCCAGGCTCATGGCCGCGTCGTTGGCCAACCCGTTTTGACTGGTCAGGCAGACAAAGTCGTCGTTGACCACCGCTTGCCATTGCAACTCCGGGTGCATCTGGTGATAGCCCGGACCGAAGCCGATCGCGATGTCGATTTCCCCTGACATCAGCTGATCCACAGGCAGGTCGCGGCTCAGGCGGTCGAGGTGCAGCGACGTATTGGCATGCGTGTGCGACAGCATCGCCAGGGTTTGCGGCAGGAACGACAACTCGAAATACTCCGGCGCGCAGAGCCGCCAGATCTTACGCACGGCTTGGGCAGATGCTTGATATTCGTCTTCCGCGCAGCGGTTGACCGACTCGACCACCACGCGCAAATAAGGCGCGATCTTCTCGGCCTTGCTGGTCGGTTGCAGTACCCCTTGGGATGAAGAGAACAACGTGTCGTCAAAGCAGCCGCGCAGCCGCTTCAAACAATAACTGACCGTCGGCTGGCTTACGCTCATCAGCTCGGCGGTGCGTTTTGCACTGCGCAACTCCAGCAAGTTGAGAAATACCACGATGTCCTGCAGATCCAACTGTTTGAGGTAGTTGCTGTGGAGCATGGAAATTCCTTCTGAGCCTGCCCAGGCCGCACAGCTGGCCACAGCCAACCAAGAGCACTGGTGCCAGGATATGTAGGAGTACGACCGCAGGGAGCGGCTCCATGAGATCCTGGCCACTACCCTGGTGCTGGCGTGACTGCCACCCCTCTGTGGGGAACTTGGCTGGGGCGCTGCTGCGCCCCGCGGCAGTGCCAGTGGTGCAAGTGAGCGGAGCCTGGATCACGAGGAGGCCGCGATCATGCATGACCGCTTTTAATGTCGCGGTACCACTTTTATCGCCGGAAGCCAGTGAATTGAGAGAATTAAAACTGTCGCAACCGACCCAGAGGATACGCGGCCTTCAGCCTCCTTTGAACAAAGCACAAAACTGTCGCAAGGGAGCAAAACGTCGATCCGGCCTGATTGCTTAGAGAATTAAAACTGTCTCCGCCAGAAATGACGCAGCTTGCAAGCGAGTTCCAACGCCACAACGGCTAGTCAATCGCCCTAGCATTGCTGCGAGGTCACGCACGCGCTTCTTGCTATTGGATGTAAATCCCAATGAAATCCCTGAAAATCGTCTCCTGTGACGCATCCAGAACCTTGACTTCCATCGTGTGGAGGCCTCGATAACGGGTTCCTTCACTAGCACTGACGGTACGTCCGGCAAAGAAGGCTTGGTACCAAGGCTTCTGCTCGACGATGATCTCCTCACTGAGTACAGGAAACTCGCCTTCCGACTTGTCTTGCTTAGCCTCTGAGCCATGGTTCCGCTTTGTAAATACTACCTTCAGCGGAAAGGCCGCGCTCCCGAATACACGCTTGTCGATTGTTACTCGGAAGTCTAAACCCTGCTCTTTTTGCAGTACACGAGAAACCGATGGGTAATGATGACTGGCGTTATCCCCCTTCGTATAGCACTTGAACTCTATTCCATCGTAACTAACGACCTTCGATCCCGGAAATTTCCCTTTAAATTCGGCCGGGAACGGAAGCAAATCTCGATAAATATCAGCCTTGAGCTCACGAACTCTGTATTTATGCTGCACCCCATCTCGATCCGAATAAGTTTTATTCAGTGTATCAATTTCTTTCCACTCACCATTTTCGAGAATACGCTTCTTCTGAACAAATGCATCAGGAAAATCCATCACCCCTATGATATTGGAGCCCATCATAACTGCATTCTTTTTTGCCATACTTTGCAACTTCGCCGCGACATCAACATAGAAAGATGTGGCAGTGACTTCGAACACACTAGAAAAGCCGTAAGAGCTCCAGAGCACTTGTTGATCACTTCCGTAATCGAGCCCTACACGAAAGCCGATGTCTCGCGCATCGAATCCCTCTTCCCCGAGAACTGGAATGATAGTGCGCTCCATCGTAGCCTGGAGGACCGATGTGCAATTGATTGCGTTCACTACACTATCATCACGTTGAACGCTTTTACTGCCGAAAAAGGCGAGTAAGGCATCTCCCATGAAGCGGTGGACGTGTCCATCCATCGCGCGCACCGTTTCTGATGCCACGCGCAGAATCAGGTTCTTAATCCAGTAAACATCATCTAGTTCGTATAAAAAGGATAACCGAGTAGAATTTTTTATGTCAAGAAACAATGAACAAACGTGATGACGGTCCGTAATTGAGGTGCCGGCCAGATGTCTAAAATCAGGGTGTGCGCCAATTGCGGATGTGTTCACAGCTAGCTTACCAAAAGCAGGACGAACCTGCTCTTGGATCGAATACTCGGTGTCCACGCCCCCTAATGGAAAGCGCTCTGAGCGAGATGTGTTGTCGAGCATCGCATCAGCCGCATAACCCTCGAAACTCTCGTTGGCCTGGTAAGACTCAAGCGCAGCTTTCGTGATATTGCGTTTTGATCTGGCATCCTTCACCAAGCTTCGGAATGCTTCCTTGCCGATACCTTCCATCATTTTACCACCCCCAAGGCAGCATCCAGTAATCCCATAAGTAGCAATAATGCCACCGGGAGGAAATTTGACCAAATCAATACTAGCATCAAGGACTTAATTGCCTGGAATTTACCCGACAAAATTTTCGACACCGTAAATATTTGCTGGGATAAATCCTTGACCAGTTCTTCTGCATTTAATGCACTGACTTTTCCATGGTATCCACCACTTCCACCTTTGGTAGCTGAAATGTCCCCATAGAAAATTAGAGAGTCATCTATCTGGCGTTCCATGCTGCTATTTGTAACTGGAAAAAGTATTTTTGCAGCCAACAATAGCGAGATACAGGAAGAAATAATGATGACAAATAGCAAAGCAACGACGCACATGCTGATCCAGCCGTGGGTAACCAAGCCAGTGATCTTTCCTACATTCAACGACAGCCAGCCCAAAACTGCCGCGCAGTAAGAGATTATGATGGCGACCTTCTGATTCGTGGACACCAGGTAGGTGTCAATTCTTTTGAGCACTTCGAACAGGTTCTTGATTCGGTCTTCGGTTTGCATCTACTCATCCTAGAGGTATACGCCAATAACACCTGCCGACTCGCGGCCAGAGACAACATCATTGCGCCATTATCCGCCGCATGCAATGGTAAATTTTATTTACAAACCAAGCACGTAAAATCCTAGTAATTCTGCGCGCCTACCAATAATTATCCCCATGAGCAAGACAATTTAATTTTTCGCTTAACCCAAAAAAAACCTCCAAGCCTAAGTATCGGCCTGGAGGGTTATAAGGAGCGCCAAACTATCCATTTGTAGGGGTTGATTGCCCGGGACACACAAGTTCAAATCCTAATGCCATTGAGGTTCGGCCGTTAGGGGCTCTCGCCATCGGTTACTCGATGAATGGTCCGGAAACCCACGTGGGAGGTAGGCATATCAACCTCTTGTCGCTCGCGTGCAGAGGTTCGAAAACGCGCACAATAGGACGCCGCACATAGCCATGAACCACCTTTGATCACTTGGAAACGAGTGCGGACAGGTGTTCCACGAGTGAGGCCAGGATCGCCGTTGGCGTGACTGAAGATCGGCCCCTGTTGACTATCGGCAGTCCATTCCCAGACATTGCCGATCATGTCGAATAGGCCATAGCCATTAGCTTTGAAGCATCCCGTTGGAGCGACGCCTTTGAATCCATCTTCTCCAGCGTCTTGAACGGGAAACACGCCTTGCCAGTAATTAGCTGTTGGCTTCCCTTCTCTATCCACCGGCTCTTCGCCTAGACGCTGTGAAGGTTCACCTGCGCGTGCGGCATATTCCCACTCTGCTTCTGTTGGCAGTTCATTGCCGCGCCACTCAGCGTACGCACGTGCGTCGGCAAGTGTGACTTGAGTTACTGGCATCGCATCAATCTCGGCGGGCGCGCCCTCCGGCCCGTCAGGATGACGCCAGTTGGCGCCTTTTACGAAGTGCCACCAAGGCAGTGCCGAGCCATCAGGTGCGTTCTCAAGCGGAGCCTTGAATACGGCCCCCCCACCGCTGCGCTCAGCTTCAGTGACATAGCCGGTGGCTTCCACGAAAGCAGCAAATTGCGCTCTCGTCACCTCGGTTCGATCAATCCAGAAGTCGCCAACGATCACCGGTGTAAACGGTCGCTCATCGGAGTACCCACCTTCGGTACCCGGAGTGAAGCGACCACCAGTGATTCTTACCATCCCAGCGAGCGGTTCGTTTTTCCAGTTGGCAGGCATTCCACTATAGGCCTGGCATCCTGTGACACTGCCAAGCACAGGGATATCTCGACCCCATGCAAGGTAGGCGCATGCCATCACTACGACCAGCCCCGCTGAACCGATCAGTGCTTTTTTCATGGCGCTTTAGCCGTCTGTGCTGGAGGGGCCACCACACCTACTTTCCGCGCGTAATCTGCCCAAGCTTGCTTCAGGCGCTCCAAGACTTCTGGCTTTTCCGCAGACAGGTCATTCTGCTCGCCGCGGTCATTTGCGATATCGAACAGTTGCCAACGCGGCGGAGCTGGGTCAGCTGGATTGCGGGAAGGCAGTAATGCTAGTGCCTTCATATCACCTTCGCGGTAGTAGCGATTCCCAAACATTTCGCCACCTCTAGCAGGAGCCTGCGTCTGTTTACCTTCGAGCATCGGCAACATTGATTGCCCTGTAATCGGATGCTTAGGCTCACTCTTCCAGGTGCTTCCTGGGTCCGGAAGACCAGCGACGGCGAGGAAGGTCGGAGCCAAGTCGTCCACTCGCGCAACGCTACGCTCCAACCCCTGACGGCGTAATCCTTCCGGGAGTTGCACGATAGCAGGCACGCTAATGCCGCCCTCGGCGGTCGTGCCTTTGAAGAGACGCAGAGGGGCCGCACTGACTTCAGCCCATCGCACACCATAGTCGACCTGCGAACCGCGCCGGCCAATGTTTTCCAGGCTGTTGTTAGTGTGAGGCCCTGCAGGATAGAACTGCTCGTGAGGCTCTGCGGCTGGGCCGTTATCGGACATGAAGACGACCAAGGTGTTTTCGAGTTCGCCAGACTTACGAAGGTAGTCGAGAAGACGCCCAACGTTGTGGTCCAGGTTGCTTACCATGGCCGCATAGACTTCCATTTTCCGGGCCTGAATTTTACGCTGTTGTGGATCAAGCTGTTCCCAGGTTGGGGCTTTGGGATTAGCTGGAAGCGTCGCTGCGGGCTTAAAGTCAGCTGCCAAGAGCCCCTTATCTTTCATACGTTGGATGCGAGCTAAGCGCACGGCGTCATAGCCAGCATCGTAGCGACCGCTGTATTTATCGATCCAGGCGTCAGGTACCTGCAACGGCCAGTGTGGTGATGTGTAGGCCGCGTACGCGAAGAATGGCTTCCCGCTGTCCTTGCCAGCTTGAAGATAGGAGATGAGCTTATCCGTGTAGAAGTCTGAGTCGTAATAGTCGTCCGGCACATCAGCGGGTTTTCCATCCTCGCGGAACGTAATTTGTTCAAGCTTGGTCGGTGATTCAGTCGCTGGCTTGAAATGCACTCCACCGCCTTCAAGCATGGTGAACGAGTGCTCAAAGCCACGGCGGTTCGGTCCCTGCTCCGGAGCCATGCCCAGATGCCACTTGCCGACCATGCTGGTGCGATAGCCACCATCGCGCAACAACTCAGCGATGGAATAGGACTGTGAGTTGAGGTAACCCTCATAGCCCGGCTTACCGCGTTGCCAAGGCAGCAGAGCCTCAGCCATGGTGCCTAAGCCAGCTTGGTGATTGTCAGTGCCCGACATCAACATCGATCGCGTTGGTGAGCAGGTCGGAGCTGCATACATGCTGGTCAGTAGCAAGCCATTGGCAGCGAGACGATCCAGGTTCGGTGTTTCGATCTCGCCGCCGAAAGCGCCCAGGTCAGAATAACCAAGATCGTCGGCGAGGATCATAAGGATGTTGGGTCGTTCGGCAGCACCAGCGATCAGCGGCATCGCCAGAACCAGTGCACTCAGCAGATGGGGAAGACGCATAAACATGGCTCCGTTCTTATTCTTCGAATATCGCTACAGCACGGACAAAACCGGCCGATGCGTGCTTGATTTTGTAAGGGAAGCATGAGACCTCAAAGCCGCTCCCCGGCAGGCTCTCTAGGTTGGATAGCTTTTCCATTTGTCCGTATCCAATATCTCGTCCGGCCTTGTGTCCCTCCCAAATCAATGAGGCATCACCGGTATCGGCGAACCGTTGTCGGGTGTACTTGAAAGGCGCATCCCAGCTCCAAGCATCGGTACCGACTACACGTACGCCGCGCTCCAGCAAGTAGAGGGTGGCTTCACGACCCATACCAACACCAGCCTCCAAGTAGCCAGGCTGACCGAACAAGCTACCGGCACGAGTGTTGACCAGAACAATGTCCAGCGGACTCAAGATGTGGCCAATACGTGACAGCTCTGCTTCCACTTCGCTAGCCGTCACCACATGTCCATCAGGGAAATGACGGAAATCCAGCTTAACGCCTGGTTGCAAGCACCATTCCAATGGAAGCTCGTCAATGCCGAAAGCGGGCTTGCCTCCGTCAGTGGTTGAAGCGTAGTGCCATGGTGCATCCATATGAGTGCCGCTGTGCGTGGTGATACTCAAGCGCTCGGCAGCCCAAGACTCATCACCCGGCAACTGATCTTTGCGCAAACCTGGGAACATCGCCGCCATCTCTGGCCAGCCTTGTTGATGATCGGAGTACTCAATCTTAGGTAACAGCGGCGGTGGATCCGTGTATGGATTGTTGTCCAAAGTCACGGACAGATCGACGAGGCGACGTTTCTTATTAATACCCATGGTCTAGATCCCTACGATGGTGGTTGCACTCCGTAGAGCGCAGCGTGAGTTCGAAAGATTGAGAGCGTTACGAATCAGGGCGCGAGCCGAGCCATCGTGATGGAAACCCTGTGCTTTGGCTTGAGGTGCGCGTAGGGGTGGATAACGCCCGAAAAGCCTCTCCAGTTCGGGCTCCGGTGCATACTCGATGAGTCCCCGACGGTGCCCGCCGAAGGAGGCTGATAACGAATCAACTATCTGTTTGATCGAGAGATGGAGCACGGGTAGCTGGCACACCCTCAAAGAGAGCGCACTGAGCTCGGCGGCGTGGACAAGGTTGTCGACGCAGCAACGCGCTGACATCCACCAAGCCGTTGCCTCGGCGGAAACCGGACAAACATAAGGCTCCCCATCGGCAAAGGCGTGCATTAGATTGCTCATAAACGCCGATTTCAGGCCATTGCCCCCCCTCGGCCGGGCCACGATCCCTGGTAGGCGAAGAGCGATTCCGTCGATATCTCCTCGCCGTGTCAGATCAACGAGCAAGGTTTCTACCATCAGCTTGTGGCTCGCATAGGACAGGAGTGGCGATGCTTCGGTACCTTCGTCAACTCGTGCCCGAAGTTCACTACCATAGACAGCGACGCTGCTGGCATAGACGACCCGGGGAGGCCTTGCTCCATTTCGCAACTGCTGTAACAGCTCCAAACTTGCCCCTAAATTGACTTCGTAGCCCAGATCATAGTCGGCTTCCGCTGTAGAGCCGGGAATGCTAACAAGGTGAAAAACAATGTCGATGCCATCTGCCAGCGCACGGCGCAGCAATGACGCATCCGTGACGCTGCCGATATACGGACGTATTCGCTTGTTCTCAGGAAATCCGATAAGTTGCTGATCCAGGAGCAGAAGTGCATCAATTGGTTGGCCCCGCAGCATACCGACCGCCAACAAGCGCATGGCCAGGCTTCTCCCGATGAAGCCGTTGGCTCCCGTGATCATCACCCGCATGAGGAACGCTCTTGTGATACTCGTTGCTCAATGGCACCGAATAATGGTGATCCATCGGCACAGCATGCCTCCATCCGGATGTGATCGCCAAAGTGCATGAAGCGGGTCTGCGGAGTACCGTGAGCAATCATCTCGATCGCACGCCGCTCTGAGATGCATGCCGAGCCGACACTCCGATCATGGTTGGAGACAGTGCCGGATCCGATCAAAGTGCCCGCACTCAAGCGTCGAGTGAGAGCCGCATGAGCAATTAGTTCGTGGAATCCAAAATGCATGGCGCCACCGTGCGGATGGCCGAACCACTCGCCGTTCCATTGTACATTCAGTGGCAAGTGAACCCGTGCGCCACACCATGCATCGCCTAGCTCGTCCGGCGTAACTGCCACGGGGGCGAAGCTTGAAGACGACTTAGCCTGTACAAAGCCAAAACCAGTGCGCATTTCACGCGGAGCCAGTGCACGCAAGCTGATATCGTTGACCTGCAGCAGTAAGCGGATATGCTTTTTCGCCTGCTCCGCAGTGCATCCCATCGGCACTTCATCAACCAAAACTGCAAACTCGCCTTCGAAATCAATGCCGTGGGCTTCTGTTGGCAGGCGAATATCGTCGCAAGGGCCAATAAAGTCATCCCCGGCGCCTTGGTACATCAAAGGTGTTTCCTCAACTCCTTCGATGGGGTCGAGATTGAAGGCTCGCTGCATCAACTCGCTATGACTCAGGAATGAAGAACCGTCTAACCATTGCCACGCGCGCGGAAGCGGAGCCATCACCTCGGTAGGAGCAAAAGAAATGGATTCCTTCAATATGCGTTTGTTGAGGGCGTCGTAACGACTTTGTAAATCCGCCTCAACCTTCTCCCAATTATCGATAGCTGCCTGCAAGGTTGGCGCAAGGTCGACGACTTCGACAGCCTGTTTGAGATCGCGGGAAACCAGTAACAGGCGGCCGTCGCGGCTACCATCGGCAAACGTTGCGAATTTCATTGCAGAACCTCCAACAGTTCAGATGCGTATCGGCCATCGAGCAGGATGAAGACCATCCTTGCCATCTCCTTTGTACGGTTGCTCCAGGCATGGTTTGTACCTCGATGCACGACAATATCTCCGCGGCTAAGACGGATCTCTTCATCGTCTAGTACGACCCATACCTCGCCTTCCGTAACGATGCCGTAGTCGTGTGTTTCTGTGCGATGCATCAACTTATGTTCGGAGTTAGGTTTGCCGGTACCGGCGTGAACAGCGCCGATTTCAGCAGAAGCCTCGTTCCCGGCACAGACTTGAGCGCGAAGACCTGTGGCGTGGTTCCGACAAAAGCAGCGAACGCCTGACCCACTTCCGAATGGCCAGTCACTACTCCTTTGAAAGGCGGAAGGGATTGCATAAAGCCTCCATACAAGCCAATTAGATAATCCGGCAAGCCTGTTCGAAAGACAGCCTTGGGCCTACAGGCCGGAGACTACTGTCATCGCCGTAGCCCAAGCAGCAGAGGAAATTGCTCCGCCAGCGACCATCAGGGAAAAAGGCATCGTCGACCTTTGTGTTATCGAATCCAGACATTGGGCCGCAGTCCAGACCCAAGGCTCGCGCCGCCAGCATCAAGTAAGCACCCTGCAAGCTACTGTTACGAAGCGCAGCAGGTGCTACCAACGAGGGATTTTCTCGATAGAGAGCAGCCGCGTCGTATACGGGAAAAAGCTCGCCCAGATAGTCGTGAAAGCGGCTGTCCCAAGCGATAATCGCAGTTACCGGGGCCTGCAGCATCTTTGGGCCGTTATGTCCTTTGAGGGATGGCAATAGTGCTTGCTTGGCCTCAGCGCTTCGAACGAAGACCAATCGCGCTGGGCTGCAGTTGTTGCTGGTTGGGCCCTGACGTAGAAGCTCGTAAAGCTTATGCAATAGTGCATCTGGCACCTGCCGGTCTAGCCAACTATTGTGCGAACGGGCTTTTAGGAATAGTTGGTCCAGTGCATCCGTATTTAGTTCATGGGCCATATGGAATCTCGCTGAATGTTAAAATTTGATTCAGGTGAAGACATCGTACAGCAAACAGTAGAGCAGTGCTTTGCGCAGCATCACCACACCTTCCTGACAAGGTCTTCGGGCCGTAATGCGCAGATATTGTCACGAGCATGATTGATTAAAACAGTGCATGCGATGACTCGTATTGATCGCCCATTCAAAATCTAAAGGTGGTACGAAGCGCAGCGTATGAAACATCGTCGGCGCCAATATCGCGCATCGCGCGACTCACATCGAAATACTGCACATCAAAGTCAAATGTTAGATTCTGGCTCGCTAACCAGCGGGTTCTGGCACGATAAGATGTACCGACGCGCCGTCCATCCATCTGAGTGCTTCCAGGCAATACTCCCATACCAGGAACGTATACACCATCTTCATCTGATTGCTTCCAAATCATGAATGCACCAGGAAGTACAATTAAGTTACGTACCGGCGAAAAGCGCAATTCAGGACCGACAAGCACAATGTTCGAAAGTTGTGTTACCACAGCGCCACCATAATAACCGTTCAAACCAAACATCGGGTCGAATGTACCAGCCTTGCCATCCCTGGGCTGCTTATCACCACTGGCAACCTCGGTCCTCAAAGACAATCGGACATATGGGCGAGTGTTGAGGCGGTAGCCAATATCTCCGCCTACCGCCCAAGCGCTGATATTTGCATCGCCAATATGACCTGTTTGTCTTGTGAATTCGTACGACCAATCGAATTTACCCGCCTCACCGAAGAACCTGGAGCCTACGGTGTAACGCTTTTCGTCACCTCGCTCAGCATCCCAGACACGTTCCTTCGTTCTCAACTCCATCACATACAGGTCAAGACCCCAGTGCTGGCTTGGCTTAAGGGTTGCGTATGCACCAGAAAAACGCACCTTCGAATTAGGTTTGTCATCGAAAGACTTCATGTCGTTCACAATCGGGCGTACGTTGAAGAGACTAATATCAAAACCGCTTTGGCTATAGCCGAGACGCGTCCCCTGAAAGGCAGTGCGGACGTTGGCCGAGTCACGAAAACTTACCAATGAGCCCCTACCAAACTCCATTTCCTGACGGCCATATCGAGCGTAAAATTTATTGCCGCTATCCGTGTAGTAATTCCAATCAGCAAATGCTTGCTGAAATTCAGTCCTATTTTGGTCTTTTACGCTAACAAGATCTTTACCCCAACTTTCAGTGTTCTGAAGCTGAGCGAACACCCTGAGGGAATCGTTCAAAAAATGCCCGTCTGCGTGCACCTGTAACCGTTGCAAAAAATAGGAGTCATTATCGACACCGCGCAAGCCGTAACCTGGATTTTTTACGGCTTCTGCTGAGTATCTAGCCTCAGCACCAAATTGAAACCAGTTATCATCATTGATTTCGACGTATCGATAAGGATCAAAATGATCGGTCCGTTTAGATGGGTCGGAAAGGAATCTATAGTCCTCTCCCCATCGTTCCAGTGGAGGTTGCGAAGGCCGCGTTTTTTCAAGGTCTGAGGCAAGGAATGAGGCTGCCGAGGAGCCAGTAGACGCCACGCAAGCTAAAATTACCCAAGCACATTTTTTATAATTAAAATTCATTACTGCGCGCTCATCGTTTGATTATTTTTATATTGACCCCAGTGTTACCTGGAATGCACCATCAAAACAGCAAAACTGCAATCCGTGCTACCCAGTTTCTACCCGGTCCGAAGGTGGCCTTGGGTACGTTCTCCAGATAGTTAAGGAGTACCTTGAGCCCTTAACTTTTCGTCAGATAGAGTCTGGCCAGTCAGACGGCTGTTCTCGGTGTCGGCTCTGCCAGGCTGCGGAAAATTCGGGGAAGTCCTAGGCAGAGGAGTGCGAGTATCAATTGGCCAATGGCGATGAACGTCAGTGCCAATGGAAGAGATGTGAGCTCGGCACCTTTGAGCGCCATGACCACAAGGGGACTTATAAATTCGCCGGCAAACAGTGCTGCGGTGAACCCGCCACTGGCGCGACCGCGCTGGGCAAAACTTACTCGGGTCATCACCCAGGTGATCAGGGTAGGCAACATGAGGCCGATCCCCAGACCGTTGACCAATACAGCTATGACCATCATAGAGTGATTGCTCGCCTGAGCCATCAGCAAGCCCCCAATACCGGCAGTGGCGAAGGCTGAGAGCAGCAAGTTCTGACGACGCAGTCTTCCCATCAGACGGAACATCAGTGCTCCAACCAGCACACCGAACTGATTGGCGCCCATGGTCATTCCTATTTGCTGCGGAGCGTCCACGTGCAAGAGATTGAGTAGGTAACCTGCCTGCACCGGCACAATGAACAGACTTATCCCAGCCAGAGTAGTTAAACCATACAGAGGGAGCAGCGCACCCCAAGGAAAATACTCAGGGACCTTTGCCTTTGGCAGGTCCACAACAGGTTTAGGCTCCCACAGCAACCAGGCCATAACCGGGAGCAGCATCAAACCTGCAGAATAGAGGACGAAGGGCACTCGCCAATCTGACTGACCCAAAGCACCACCGACGGCGATGAAGATTGCAGCGCATAGAGACGTTGCGACCATCTGAAGGGCGAACAGACGCTCACGTCGAGCTCCTTGGTAATAGTCAGCCATCAAAGCGGTGGAGCAGGTCATAATGCCCGCTTCGGCTAGACCCAGTCCGGCACGACTGGCAACGATCCCCGGCAGCGTCTCCAACCATAAAGGCAGAAGGCCACATATCGCATACAGCATCAAAGAACCAAGCAGCAGCGGCTTGCGACCCAGGCGATCAGCAATCATTCCCGCAAAAGGGCCTAGCAGAGCTATTACGAGTGCAGGAATGGTCAATGCAATCGGAGTCAGCACTTCCACCCCAGGGGTTCCATCGAAGTGCTCTTGCATGCGAGGTAGTACGGGGGCTATCAATACTGCCCCCAATACGGGCAGGCAACTACCGAACAAGAGAAGCAAGGACTGTGGCAGACCCGCCTGACGTTCAGCGCTCATGGCGCACCTCCTCCATAGGATTAACCCAGAAGATAGCGCCGAAGACGATCAGCCCGTCATAGAGTTCTTTGAGCAGCGAGGGCAATACTTTCATTTCGAGGTTCCCATTGTTTTTTTCGTAGCTTGGGATGTCAGCCGTAAACAGTTCGCGGCAACGTTATTTCAATGATTTAGTTGCACAGCCACGCTCATCGGTTTCGTAACGCACAAGAACGAGTAAAACAATGGCTGAAGGATTAGCTTCAAAGTTCGCCGCAATGAGCTTGCGAGTACAGGTTTGGCATGATCACCGCTGCGCTCACTGTGATGAGTAATGGGGCGCGGCTGGTATGCATCACCACGATGAAAATGGAGTTTGATAAGGTAATTGAGCTTCAGTGAAGCGGCTTGCGCCGAACTACGAGTGCAATGCTGAATGATACACTCAACGTGGGTGCTATTCGCTTCGACCGGCCGAACTTCAATCAGGGTGAAGCCTCGGGTCTTTTCAATATGACGAATCGAATCATCAATATCGAAGCGAGACAGATGGCCATGGCGGGGGCGCTCTACAAGTATCCCGGCCCCGCTCTTGCGAGCGGAAAGAAAACTGCCGCTGAACTGATCCCGAGATGTGGCGAGCTCTCGATTCAACATCGATGTAACCCTCATTATTATTCTTGTAGAGCATTTGGAAATTTTCACACGGCGGACATGGATATTCCGGCCGCGCAAAGCGCCGTTGTAGATCAGGCAGACAATCGGCTCGTGCTGCTGCGTTTAAACTACTTTCAGATTGGCCGCGCGGTGACCTCTAACATCTCTTTTACTAGCCCGATACGGTCAAAATCGCGATCACGTGCCATTTCCTTTTCTCCAGCGAGTAAGGACTTTTCACCGATGTATTTGCAGCGCTGGAATCTACGGTCCATAAACCGTTCGAGTTGTTCTTGGATGCTGCCACCCGCTGTGAGCTCCTCGCTGAGAACAAGTGCATCCTCAATCGCCATCCCCGCGCCCTGGCCCAGGTGTGGAGTGGTCGCATGTGCAGCATCACCAATGATCAGTACTCGACCGCAGTACCACGGCTCGTTTACAAACACAGCCTCAAGCGGCTTATAGACAACTTGCTCATTGTCGACGATCTGCTCACGCAGCTCGGCGATTGGTCCACCCATATTTATGAGCCGCTCGCGCATTTCCGCAGCCAAGCTCCTTTGAGGTATTCGTGGATTACCTGGCTCGTGCGAGGTAGTAAACATGTACATGAGATCATTCGACAGCGGCACCAAGCCCGCATTGCCACCAGGCCCTACGTAATTAGCTAAGTGGTCAATCTGAAACAGGCGTGGGAAGTTGTAACGCCATACTGACTGGCCGGTGAATCGAGGTTCGTATTTATCGCCGAACAACATGCCCCGCACTTTGGAGTACACGCCATCGGCTCCTACCACTAGGTCATAGCGAGCACGAGTACCATCGGTGAGCACTACATCGACGCCATCGGGGTCTTGGGTGAAAGATTCAACGCTCATGCCCAGACGGACATTCGTACCCAGCTCAAGCGTTGTGTCACTCAGTACCTTGTGAAGGGCACGACGTGAAATTCCCACGTTTGCTGGGTACTGAGGGCCCGCCAGCCGTTGACCTGGGATGCGAACCAGCTGTTGACCTTCTGTCGTGTAGATAACAACGTCTTCGAAGGCATAGGCTGCTTCCAGATAATCATCCAGCAAGCCTAAACGCGACATCTCACGCACAACGTTGCTCTGCTGGATGATACCCACGCCGTAGACGGTCCATTCCAGTTTCAGTTCGACCAAGTCGACCGCGATACCTTGACGGCGAAGAGCGATAGCAGCACACAGTCCACCGATGCCTCCTCCGACTACCAGAACCTTCTTAACTGCGTCCATGGGATTTCTCACGTTTGTTCTTGTGGTGTTAATCAGCCACCTGATAGGAGGCTCACTGGGTAGGAGCTATCTTCCGGCGTTCACCAGGCTCTGACTAATTGCATGTAAAGATCCAACGTATCGCGGATCGCGATACCTCAACTCATGCCAATGCAGCTTCGTCCACCATCATCCATCCGCCCCTTTCAATCCAGGGAACCGCCGTCAGACGCTCTCCTATGCATGGTCCGTATACACACAGGCCATTCTTCGGAAGGAACTGCGCACCATGCGCATAACATATGATTTTCGAGCCATCGGCAGACATGTATCGATCCTTGCGATACTGCAAAGGCACATCCAAATGGGGACAGCTGTTGCGGTAAAGCTGGACTTCGCCACCACTTCGCAGAGCAAAAAGTGTGTCCTTTCCGCTCTGGCTTGGATCAAGTCCCCGCGCACAGCCGTCAGCCAGCTCTTCCAATCGAAAGAGCGCGATCAACACGATCAGACGCCTTTCGGAGGTGGGCCGCCTGGCGCCCATTTTTCGCGAGAGGTAAACAGGAATAGCTGCGAGTTGTCAGCCGACATCGGCGCTTGACGGGCGACCCACTCGTTATCGTGGGTATCCATGTCAGCGTCGTATTCGATATGGCAACCGAGTGGGCTGTTGAAGTACCAAAACCAGTTGGAGCCAAACAGATGCCGTCCTGGCCCCCAAAAACTCGTCCAACCTTTCTGCTCGAAACGTCGACCAGCGAGAAGCACTTCAGTGCCACTGCCCATGTGGAAAGTGAAATGCTCGCAGCCCTTCATGTGCGGCGGGGTCTGAATCATGAACAGGCAATGATGATCGTCCATGGCACCAGTTCGCATGAACGGACCAACGCCTAAGAAGGTGTCTGTGGTTACAAACCCCAGGCGGTCACAATAAAACGCTTCTCCCTTAGCTACATCGGGCACAAAGTACACAACATGCGAAAGAGTGCGCGGAAGCGCAGGCATATTTGGGCTAATGCCAAGCTGGTTGACGGGGCGTTGCGGGGCGGTGCCTGGGGCATTTGTTAGATCCGCCTCGGCTTCGAATGGCCGGCGGCAGGTGACTTGGAAGCCCAATGCAAAACCCAAATCATCGACACTGTGAAGTACACCTTGTGCATCCCGTACAACGCTTCGGTCACGACCCAGTTCTTCGGTAATCGCGTCCAGATCTTTTGAGGACTCTACACCGTAGATGGTCTCACGCAACGATGGGGCTGGGCCCATGGCCGGGGGTAGTGCCGGATCGTCGTGACGACGAATGATAATGCCAGTGCCATCGAGAGCTTCGAAACGCCCCCCTTGCTCGTTTAGCTCTATCACGCCTAGGCCGTAATCGCGCAGGCAATCAGCGCAGGCCTGGATGTCATCGACGCCGAATACAAGGGCGTCAAGACCAATGATTTTCATGGCTACCACTCCGTTTAAATTGTTGTGCCAGCGATGGTTGACCATGCCGGTGGTGGAGATCGGGCAGCACGGACTGCCCTGACTGAGGTACACGATGGGGTACGGAGTGAGCTCAAACAAATCGCGAGTAGGGATGCGACCTATCGCCAAACGCGATACCTAATCAAACGTGCATTGCCGGGCGCTATAGGAGGGTTGCTGCGCCTCGACGGTTGACTAATCGATAGCTATCCGCAAAGGTATTTTGAAAATAAATACAACAAGTGGACCGTGCTATGCGCTTCAACCACCTCGATTTGAACCTTCTGGTTGCGCTGGACGTGCTACTGGAAGAGCAAAACATCACTCGAGCCGCTGAGCGGCTGCATATGACTCAGTCAGCGACGAGCGGTGTGCTGGGCCGCTTACGCACATTTTTTGAGGATGAGCTTCTAGTGCAGGTGGGCCGCAAGATGCAGCCGACTCCCTATGCACTTGAACTCGCAAAACCGGTACGAGAAGTTTTGCTGACCATTCGCTCTTCCATCACCACCAAGCAGGTCTTTGATCCGGCGTCGAGCAAGCGCAATTTCAAGCTCATGGCCTCCGACTATCTGATCACTGTACTGTTTTCACAGGTAATCCAGAAAATTCATGATCAAGCTCCCAATATAACCTTCGATATGATTGCCCCAAGCGATGCCGACCTGCTGGTCCGTGGTGAGATCGACCTGATGATCGTTCCGGAACGCTACATCATCGCTGGTCACCCGTCACAACTGCTGTTCGAAGAGGACTACGTCTGCGTGGTATGGCAGGGCAACACTCTAGTAGGTGATCATTTATCGCTTGAACAGTACATGGATTTGGGCCACATCTCCGTGGGGTTGGGACGGACCCGGCATCTCAGCATTGAAGATTGGTTCATGAACCAGTACGGCTTCAACCGTCGTCTCGAAGTGATCACTCATGACTTCAATACACTACCCCAATTGGTCATTGGCACCCAACGAGTGGCCACCATGCATCGTCGTCTTGCCCTTCTGTATGCCCAATATCTTCCGCTGCGAATACTGCCAGCACCAGTACATATTCCACCTCTCCGGGAGTTCATGCTCTGGCATCGCAGCATGGATGGCGATCCAATGCACCGTTGGTTGCGCGAACGCATTCAGGAATTCATAGCTAGAGTAGACGCCGCCAAACCTAGCATCGCAAAGCGCGATACCTTCCATCCCAAGTAACGATTGGCCAAATGGCTTCGTTCGTCCCTAAGGTGGCCTGCGCCATCACGCCCGTATGGCGGGCGCGTATAGACAATCATCAAGGACAACAAAAAATGTTCCGTTACTTCCCCACCAATTACGTTTGGGACCTGTCTATCAACCTGGCCATCGAAATGGGCGCGCGCATCGGCGAGATCGAGGAAATGTGCAAGCCTCTGGTCGAAGCGGCCAAGCAGCCAGATGCTGCAGGTGTTCAAGCGTTCCGCGAAACCTGGTCGAAAATGGCCGATAAACTCTGTGACATGGCGAAGGAAGACGAGGCCATAGGCCGTCTCCTTTCTGCTGGCGAAAAGTACGGCCGCGCAGCAACTTACTACCTTACTTGCGAACGCCTTCAAGCTCACGGTGCGCCTGGGCGTGTGGAGCTTTATCAGCGCTTCCTCGAAACCTTTGCACGCGGCATCAAGCTTTCCAAAGAAAATTGCGAACGTGTTGAGATCCCCTACGAGGGCAAGCACATCGCAGGACTTTACGTGCGAGCGGAAGGTGTGGAAGGCCCCGCGCCGCTGCTCCTGCAGGTCAACGGCCTCGATTCAACTAAGGAAATGAAGTATCGCGTTGGTCTGCCGGCGTGGCTGGCCAAGCGCGGAATTTCCTCACTCATTATCGACCAACCGGGTACTGGTGAAGCTCTCCGCCTACAGAATTTGACTGCCCGGTACGACAGTGAGCACTGGGCTAGCCGAGTTGTGGACTGGCTGGAAACCCGCGATGACGTTGACTCCAAACGTATCGGCATGGAGGGCGTATCTCTCGGTGGTTATTACTGTCCGCGAGCTGTCGCATTTGAACCACGGTTCGCTTGCGGGGTGGTGTGGGGTGCCAACCACGACTGGCGCGAAGTACAGAAACGCCGCCTGGAGAAGGAAGGCAGTTTCCCGGTACCGCACTATTGGGCTCATGTCCGGTGGGTCTGGGGCGCCAAAGATATGGACGACTTCATGGCTATCGCTGAGAACGTGCATCTTGATGGTGTGCTAGACCGCATCAAGGTACCTTTCTTGGTTACCCATGGTGAACAGGACTCGCAGATCCCGCTGAAATGGGCTCACCGTACCTACGAGCAGCTTGTTAATAGCCCCAAGAGAGAACTCAAGATCTTCACCTCTCGTGAAGGGGGGGTTCAACATTCAAGCTTCGACAATAGCGTCAATGCGGGTCAATTCATCGCTGACTGGGTGGCAGAAACTCTGGGCGGACGTCTGGCTTGATCATCAATGCAATCTTTTTTCGCGTCCGGATAATGATCTCGGTACGTTCGCATATTATCCATTGACTAAGTTTCGGGCTGCTGGAGAAGTGCATTGCCTTCCACGACAAGGCTGATAGCACGACGTCCAGCGGCCCTTTTTTTCGTCAGAAATCTTCACTCTCTCTAAATCAATCTGGCTGGTCACTTCGGTGAAAAGGCTAATGCACGCGCACGGCTGTTCCCGCATTGCCAAATGCAAATCGAATAACAGGACCACGACCTCATTTAATGATTACTTAGCGCACTCATCGGCCGAAAGGCAAAGGATGCAAGCCATTCGAGCCCGGAACTGAGCCTTTCCCACATTTTGGCAATCGCTGGGCACCAATGCGGTCCTTTCAACTTGTCAGGTATTGCGGCTCTCCATAGGTTACATCTGAACAAGCGATTAGTCACAGCAAATTCATCGAGTCAATCTGTCGCAAACGCCGGGTTTATCCCTACCCGCGAAGGAATTGCGTCAAGGCCGTGCCGGCCCGAGATCACTGGATCAACAGAGAATCCAGTGAAAGGAATGCCAACACAAAAAAAGAGGGGTTGATCAATGGAATTTCGTTACCAAGCCGATTCTCGACATGCGCCGCTTGCTGTGTCAATCGCGCAGGCTTCGTCTGCGGCTTATGAAGTGCACAGGCATTTGAGATTCAAACTGGCTCACCTGATCTCTCCCTTCGGTGGGCCTAGTTTCGTACCTTTTATAGGCCCGTTATCTACTCCTCTAGGCTTGCCGTGACATCCGAAGAATGCGGCGTCGCCAGTACCTCGAATAACACTATGTTCAAACTCCAGCCGCATGCGCACAAGGTTAGAAAATTTCGGAGCCTACGCATTGCGGCGTACTGCTAGGTTGCATCGAGAACCATGAAGATTGCCGGCTATAAGCCTTCGTGGGCGTAGCATTTCGTCTCCGGTACCTATGCCCCAGCTTCCAATCGACTCAATACTAGTACTATGCTTGCAGCTAGCCCTTAGCCATCAGCAGATATCATTTCACGAGTCGCTCATCGTTGAGTGACCCGCTCGATCGGATCGGAACGACACAGGTCGTGGCGTGGAGAAATTCAAGAGCGGGCTCAGCCAGGACAGCAGTCACTATGGTGCAGAAGGGATTGTGATCGTATATCCATGGACAAGGCTCTGCCCCGACAAACGGGCCATGACAGAGCCTTGTGACAACCTTTCTTAACTTGTGACAACCTTTATTTTTTTGTGACAACCTTTATTCTTTAAAAACACCAGCTCAAGTCCCCCCGCTCACGCGTTACTCAACCGTAACCGACTTGGCCAAGTTACGCGGCTGGTCCACATCGGTGCCTTTCAGCACAGCCACGTAGTAAGACAGCAACTGCAGCGGAATGGTGTACAGGATCGGCGCCAGGGCATCGGCGATGTGCGGCACCTGGATCACGTGGGTGCCCTCGCCATTGGTCATGCCCGCATGTTCGTCAGCGAACACCACCAATTCACCACCACGGGCCCGTACTTCCTGCAGATTGGACTTCAGTTTCTCCAGCAGTTCGTTGTTCGGCGCAACGGTCACCACCGGCATATCGTTGTCCACCAGTGCCAATGGGCCATGCTTCAGTTCGCCAGCTGGGTAGGCTTCTGCGTGAATGTAGGAGATTTCCTTGAGTTTGAGTGCGCCCTCCATCGCCACCGGGTACTGGGCGCCGCGGCCGAGGAACAGGGTGTGGTGCTTGTCGGCGAACAGCTCGGCGATTTTCTCGACGGTGGCGTCCATGGCCAAGGCTTCGCCAAGGCGCGTCGGCAGGCGGCGCAGCTCTTCGACCAGGTCGGCCTCGACACCGGCCAGCAAGGTGCCGCGGACTTGGCCGAGCGCCAGCGTCAGCAGCATCAGCGACACCAGCTGGGTGGTGAAGGCCTTGGTCGAGGCCACACCGATTTCCGGGCCAGCGAGGGTCAGCAGGGTTAGGTCCGACTCACGGACCAGCGAGCTGATACCCACGTTGCAGATCGCAAGGCTGCCGAGGAAGCCCAGCTCCTTGGCGTTGCGCAGGGCAGCGAGGGTGTCAGCGGTTTCGCCAGATTGCGAAATGGACACAAACAGGGTGTCTGGCTGCACCACCACCTTGCGGTAGCGGAATTCACTGGCCACTTCCACCTGGCAAGGGATGCCGGCCAAGCCTTCGAGCCAGTAACGGGCGACCATGCCTGCGTGGTAGCTGGTACCGCAGGCAACGATCTGCACATTGCGCACTTTGGCAAACAATTCTGCAGCCTGAGGGCCGAAGGCCTGGACCAGAACGTGATCTTTACCCAAGCGCCCTTCCAGCGTGCGCTGAACCACGGTTGGCTGCTCGTGGATTTCCTTGAGCATGAAGTGGCGGTAGTTACCCTTGTCGGCGGCCTCGGCGCCTTCATGGTACTGCACGGTTTCGCGCTGGACTTCGTGCCCGGCCTGGTCCCAGATGGTGACCTGATCGCGACGGATCTCGGCGATATCGCCCTCTTCCAGGTACATGAAGCGGTCGGTCACCTGGCGCAGGGCCAGTTGGTCGGATGCCAGGAAGTTTTCGCCCAGGCCCAGGCCGATGACCAGCGGGCTGCCGCTGCGTGCGGCGAGCAGGCGATCAGGCTGGTGGATGCTGACCAGTGCCAGGCCGTAGGCACCGTGCAGGCGTTTCACGGCCGCCTTCAGCGCATCTGCCAGGTTCGGCACGCTTTTCAGGGTATGGTGAATCAGGTGCACGATGACTTCGGTATCGGTCTGCGAGGCGAAGACATAGCCCAGGCCCTTCAGTTCTTCGCGCAGCTCCTCGTGGTTCTCGATGATGCCGTTGTGCACTACCGCTACTTCGTTATCAGAGAAATGCGGGTGGGCATTGCCTTCGGTGGGTGCACCATGCGTCGCCCAGCGGGTGTGGGCGATACCCAGCCGGCCACTCAGCGGCTCGGCAGCAACGGCCGCTTCCAGCTCGCTGACCTTGCCGATACGGCGGCGACGCTGCAGCTGGCCGTCCTGGGTGAGCACGGCCAGGCCGGCGCTGTCGTAGCCACGGTACTCAAGCCGCTTGAGGCCTTCGATCAGGATGGCGGTGATATTACGTTCGGCGACGGCACCAACGATTCCACACATGAATTATTGCTCCTGGCTGATCGCGGCACAGATCAGGTTGATGCCGCGGGCTTGAATGTGTTCGCGTGCCGCTGCGGGCAGGCGTTCATCTGTAATAAGGGTATGCACGCTGCCCCAGGGCAGCTCGAGGTTGGGGATCTTGCGCCCCACCTTGTCCGACTCGACCATCACGATCACTTCGCGGGCGACCTCAGCCATTACCCGGCTCAGGCCAAGCAACTCGTTGAAGGTGGTGGTGCCCCGCGCGAGGTCGATGCCATCGGCACCGATGAACAGCTGGTCGAAATCGTAAGACCGCAGGACCTGCTCGGCGACCTGCCCTTGGAACGATTCGGAGTGCGGGTCCCAGGTTCCGCCGGTCATAAGCAGTACCGGTTCGTGCTCGACCTCGCTGATGGCGCGAGCCACATTCAACGAATTGGTCATCACCACCAGGCCGGGCTGGCGGCCCAGTTCCGGAATCATAGCGGCGGTCGTGCTACCGCTATCGATGATGATACGAGCATGCTCGCGTATACGCCCCACCGCTGCACGGGCGATAGCCTTCTTGTAGGCAGAGACCGGTTGCGCGGGTTCGCTGAGCATTTCCTGCGGTACCGGTACTGCCCCGCCATAACGGCGCAGCAGCAGGCCGTTCGCCTCCAGCGCGGCAAGGTCTTTACGAATGGTCACTTCCGAGGTTTCGAAACGCTTGGCCAAGGCATCCACACTCACTTCGCCCAGCTCGCTGAGCATGGCCAGGATGTTGTGGCGACGTTGAGGGGTGTTTCGTTTCGACATGATCAGTTAAATTTCGTTTCGAAAGATAATGATTGCAATCAAAACCTAAGATGAGCGATTCGTCAAGCTGTGCGTAACTTTACTGGCGGCAATTTTTCTTTGGGGAGCAGCGGTGCGGCAATCCGACTTGCCCGCAAAGCCGGCACCGCGATGTATGGCACCGGCTTTGCCGGTGTTCGCGGGCTTGCCCGCTCCCACACTGGCCGCGCCCACACATCGGGTTGCATAGCGCACAAAAAAGCCGACTTACTCACATAGGTCGGCTTCGAGGGAAGCAGCTGTGGATAAATCAGCTCTTCTTGATCTTCTCCGGCCGCTTCCAACCTGGGATGTTGCGCTGGCGTGCCCGGGCCACTGCCAGATCACCTGCTTCAACAGCCTGCGTAATGGTAGAACCAGCGGCGGTAGTCGCGCCGGCCTGGATTTCCACAGGCGCTACCAGCGAGTTGTTCGAACCGATGAATACATCCTCACCCATCACTGTCTTGAACTTGTTGGCACCGTCGTAGTTGCAGGTGATGGTGCCAGCGCCGATGTTGGTACGGGCGCCGATTTCGGCATCCCCCAGGTAGGACAGGTGGCCAGCCTTGGCACCCTCTCCCAGGTGAGCGTTTTTCAGTTCTACAAAGTTACCCACATGGGCTTTGGCATCCAGCACGCTGCCAGGGCGCAGCCGGGCAAACGGGCCGGCATCGCTGCCCTCGCCCATCACCGCACCTTCAAGGTGACTGTTGGCCTTGACCACAGCCCCTTTGCGCAGGGTCGTGTTCTTGATTACACAGTTGGGACCGATCTGCACATCGTCCTCGATGACCACTTTGCCCTCGAGTACAACGTTGATGTCGATCAGCACGTCACGACCGACGGTCACCTCACCGCGCACGTCGAAGCGCGCCGGGTCACGCAGGGTTACACCCTGGGCCATCAGGCGACGCCCTTCACGCAACTGGTAGTGGCGCTCCAGCTCGGAAAGCTGGCGACGGTCGTTGGCCCCCTGCACTTCCATTGGATCGTGGGGCTGCTCGGTAGCCACCACCAAACCATCGGCCACCGCCATGGCGATGACGTCGGTCAGGTAATACTCACCCTGGGCGTTGTTGTTTGACAGACGACCCATCCAGTCAGCCAGGCGCGCCGCTGGCAGCGCCAGAATGCCCGTGTTGCCTTCGTTGATCGCTTTCTGCGCTTCGCTGGCATCCTTGTGCTCAACGATGGCGGTGACATTGCCTTGCTGATCGCGAACGATGCGGCCATAGCCGGTCGGGTCGTCGAGGGTGACCGTGAGCAGGCCCAGTTGCTGGTCATTGGACTTGGCCAGCAGCCGCTGCAGGGTCTCCACTTCGATCAGCGGCACGTCGCCGTACAGTACCAGCACAGTATCGGCAGTCAGCGCTGGCAGTGCCTGTGCAACGGCGTGGCCGGTACCCAGCTGTTTATCCTGCATGACGAAATTCAGGTCATCGGCGGCCAGGCGCTCGCGGACCAGTTCGGCACCATGGCCAATGACCACATGAATACCTTGCGGCTGCAGCTGGCGCGCGCTGTGGATAACATGGCCGAGCATGGAGTTGCCGGCGACCGGATGCAGCACTTTGGGGAGCGCCGAACGCATGCGCGTGCCTTGGCCTGCGGCGAGAATAACGATATCGAGGGACATTACTGGCTACCAATCCTGGGCGGTCAGCTGCGTGACCAAAATAGAAATTCGGAAAAAGAAAAAGGGTAGCCGAGGCTACCCTTTAACTCAATCGCACTGGCAGTAAGCGGCCTGGGCCGGATTACTTGCCTCTGCGCATTTGCTGGACAGTACGCAGCTGAGCAGCCGCCTCGGCCAGACGTGCGGCTGCAGCGCCGTAGTCGAAGTCCGAGCCTTTAGTGTTCAGCGCGTTCTCGGCAGCCTTGAGGGCTTCCTGAGCCTGAGCTTCGTCCAGGTCGGCAGCACGTTGCACGGTGTCGGCAAGAACCTTCACCATGTTCGGCTGCACTTCGAGGAAGCCACCGGAGATGTAGAACACCTCTTGAGTGCCACCCTGCTTGGTCAGCGTGATCGGACCTGGCTTGAGATTGGTGATCAGCGGCGCGTGGCCTGGAGCGATACCCAGATCGCCCAGGTTGCCGTGCGCTACTACCATCTCGACCAGGCCGGAGAAGATTTCTCCTTCCGCGCTGACGATGTCGCAATGGACTGTCATAGCCATCTGCTTGCCTCAACCTGATTAGCGCCCCTTGCGGGGCGCCGGGATTACAGTTTCTTGGCTTTCTCGATCGCTTCGTCGATGCTGCCGACCATGTAGAACGCTTGTTCTGGCAGGTGGTCGTAGTCACCTTTGAGGATGCCGCTGAAGCCAGCGATGGTGTCTTTCAGGGAAACGTACTTGCCTGGCGAACCAGTGAAGACTTCGGCCACGAAGAACGGCTGCGACAGGAAGCGCTGGATCTTACGAGCGCGGGCTACCAGTTGCTTGTCGCTTTCGGACAGTTCGTCCATACCCAGGATCGCGATGATGTCCTTCAGCTCTTTGTAGCGCTGCAGAACATACTGAACGCCACGAGCGGTCTCGTAGTGCTCGTTGCCGATCACGTTCGGGTCCAGCTGACGCGAAGTCGAGTCCAGTGGGTCGACCGCTGGGTAGATACCCAGGGAGGCGATGTCACGGGACAGAACGACGGTGGCGTCCAAGTGGGCGAAGGTGGTCGCTGGCGACGGGTCGGTCAAGTCGTCCGCAGGTACGTATACGGCCTGAACGGAGGTGATCGAACCTTCCTTGGTGGAGGTGATGCGCTCTTGCAGAACGCCCATCTCTTCAGCCAGGGTCGGCTGGTAACCTACTGCAGAAGGCATACGGCCCAGCAGTGCGGATACTTCGGTACCGGCCAGGGTGTAACGATAGATGTTGTCGACGAACAGCAGAACGTCGTTACCTTCGTCACGGAACTTCTCAGCCATGGTCAGGCCGGTCAGCGCTACGCGCAGACGGTTTCCTGGTGGCTCGTTCATCTGACCGTAGACCAGCGCTACCTTGTCGAGAACGTTGGAGTCCTTCATCTCGTGGTAGAAGTCGTTACCCTCACGAGTACGCTCACCCACACCAGCGAACACGGAGTAACCGCTGTGTTCCATGGCGATGTTACGGATCAGTTCCATCATGTTAACGGTCTTGCCGACGCCGGCACCACCGAACAGACCAACCTTACCACCCTTGGCGAACGGGCAAACCAGGTCGATAACCTTGATGCCGGTTTCCAGCAGGTCGTTGCCGCCTGCCTGGTCAGCGAACGAAGGCGCTGGCTGGTGGATACCGCGACGCTCTTCTTCGCCGATCGGGCCGGCTTCGTCGATCGGGTTGCCCAGTACGTCCATGATGCGGCCCAGGGTGGCCTTACCAACAGGAACGGAGATGGCAGCGCCGGTGTCGACGACATCCAGACCGCGCTTCAGGCCTTCGGTCGAGCCCATCGCAATGGTACGAACCACGCCGTCGCCCAGCTGCTGCTGAACTTCCAGGGTGGTTTCCGCGCCTTGTACTTTCAGCGCGTTGTAAACACTCGGCACGACGTCACGTGGGAATTCCACGTCGATGACGGCGCCGATGATTTGAACGATACGTCCGCTACTCATAGCTGGATCCTCTGATTTTTTGAACCGTTAAACCGCGGCAGCGCCGCCGACGATTTCCGAGATCTCCTGGGTGATCGCAGCCTGACGCGCCTTGTTGTAGATCAATTGCAGCTCTTTGATCAAATCACCGGCGTTGTCTGTGGCGTTTTTCATGGCGATCATCCGGGCTGCTTGTTCAGCAGCGTTGTTCTCGACCACCGCCTGGTAGACCTGCGACTCCACGTAACGCACCATCAAGCCGTCCAGCAGCTCTTTTGCGTCGGGTTCGTACAGGTAGTCCCAGTGGTGCTTGAGTTCCTGATCCGGGGTTGCCACCAACGGTACCAATTGCTCGACCGTCGGTTTTTGGGTCATGGTGTTGATGAACTTGTTCGAAACCACCGAGAGGCGATCGATACGGCCGTCCATGTAGGCGTCCAGCATCACTTTGACGGAGCCGATCAGATCATTGATCGACGGCTCTTCGCCAAGGTGGCTGATCGCGGCTACAACGTTGCCGCCAAAGATGCGGAAGAAAGTCGCACCCTTGCTGCCGATCACGCACAGGTCGATTTCCACGCCCTGTTCGCGGTTTTCGCTCATGTCCTTGACCAGGGCCTTGAACAGGTTGGTGTTCAAGCCACCGCACAAGCCACGGTCACTGCTCACCACGATATAACCGGCGCGCTTTACAGGGCGCTCGATCATGAACGGGTGGCGGTATTCCGGGTTGGCGTTGGCCAGATGACCGATCACCTGGCGGATACGCTCCGCGTAAGGACGGCTAGCAGCCATGCGCATTTGTGCCTTGCGCATCTTGCTGACCGCCACTTTCTCCATGGCGCTGGTAATTTTTTGCGTGCTTTTGATGCTCGCAATCTTACTGCGAATCTCTTTTGCGCCTGCCATGTATCACCTATCAGGTTAGCAAGCGGGGGCCGGAGCCCCCGCTGCGGCTTACCAGGTCTGGGTGGCCTTGAACTTCTCGATACCGGCTTTCAGGCCTGCGTCGATTTCGTCGTTGAAGTCACCCTTCACGTTGATCTTCGCCATCAGTTCGGCGTGATCACGGTTGAAGAAGGCGATCAGTGCTTGCTCGAAGCTACCGACCTTGGAGACTTCCACGTCAGTCAGGAAACCACGCTCAGCGGCGTACAGCGACAGAGCCATGTCCGCGATGGACATCGGCGCGTACTGTTTCTGCTTCATCAGCTCGGTTACGCGCTGACCATGCTCCAGCTGCTTGCGGGTCGCTTCGTCCAGATCGGAAGCGAACTGGGCGAATGCAGCCAGTTCACGGTACTGAGCCAGAGCGGTACGAATACCACCGGACAGCTTCTTGATGATCTTGGTCTGAGCGGCACCACCTACGCGGGATACCGAAACACCGGCGTTCACTGCAGGGCGGATGCCCGAGTTGAACATGGCCGATTCCAGGAAGATCTGACCGTCGGTGATGGAAATCACGTTGGTCGGAACGAACGCGGAAACGTCGCCAGCCTGGGTTTCGATGATCGGCAGGGCGGTCAGGGAACCGGTCTTGCCAGTGACTGCACCGTTGGTGAACTTCTCGACGTATTCTTCCGAAACGCGCGATGCACGCTCCAGCAGACGGGAGTGGAGATAGAACACGTCGCCTGGGTACGCTTCACGTCCTGGTGGACGGCGCAGCAGCAGGGAGATCTGACGGTAGGCAACGGCCTGCTTGGACAGGTCATCGTAAACGATCAGTGCGTCTTCACCGCGGTCACGGAAGAACTCGCCCATGGTGCAGCCGGCGTATGGCGCCAGGAACTGCAGTGCGGCGGATTCCGAAGCACTGGCAACAACCACGATGGTGTTGGCCAGGGCGCCGGTTTCTTCCAGCTTGCGAACGATGTTGGCAACGGTGGAGCGCTTCTGGCCGACAGCAACATAAACACAGAAAATACCGGAGTCTTTCTGGTTGATGATGGCGTCGATGGCCATGGCGGTCTTACCGATCTGACGGTCGCCAATGATCAGCTCGCGCTGGCCACGGCCGACAGGGATCATGGCGTCGACGGACTTGTAGCCAGTCTGTACAGGCTGGTCTACCGACTTACGCCAGATCACGCCTGGAGCGACTTTCTCGACCGCGTCGGTCTGGGTGTTGCCCAGCGGACCTTTGCCATCGATCGGGTTACCCAGTGCGTCAACGACGCGACCCAGCAGTTCCTTACCAACAGGAACTTCCAGGATGCGGCCGGTGCACTTGGCGCTCATGCCTTCGGCGAGGGTGTCATAGGCACCCAGGATCACTGCACCTACGGAGTCTTGCTCCAGGTTCAGGGCCATACCGTAGACGCTGCCAGGGAACTCGATCATTTCGCCGTACATGACGTCGGCCAGACCGTGGATCCGCACGATACCGTCGGATACCGAAACAACGGTACCTTCGTTACGGGCTTGGGAGCTCACATCGAGGTTGTCGATGCGGCCCTTGATGATTTCACTAATTTCGGAAGGATTGAGTTGCTGCATTGCTCTGCTGCCCCTTCAAACTCAAGATTTCAATGCTTCGGCCAGTTTCGCGATTTTGCCGCGAACAGAGCCATCGATTACCAGGTCACCTGCGCGGATGACGACGCCGCCAATCAGGCTGGCATCCTCCGACGCGTGCAGGCGCACTTCCTGGCCTAACCGTGCACTGAGAACCTTGGCGAGTTTGTCTTGCTGTTCTTGGTTCAACGCGAAGGCACTGGTGACTTCCACGTCCACGGATTTCTCTTGCTCGGCCTTGTACAGGTCGAACAGGGCGGCAATCTCCGGCAGAAGCAGGAGACGGTCGTTTTCCGCGGCAACATGAATGAAATTCTGTGCCTGTGCATTGAACTTGTCACCGCACACGTCAATGAACGTGGCGGCCTTTTCTGCGCTCGTCAGTCGCGGGGCCTTGAGCAGGCGCTGCATGGTGTCGTCTTGCGACACCGCAGCAGCCAGGCCGAGCATGGCTGACCAATTGGCCAGTTGCTGATGGGCCTGGGCGTGCTCAAAGGCAGCCTTAGCGTAAGGTCGGGCCAACGTGGTCAGTTCTGCCATGATCGCCCTCGCTTAAATTTCAGCGGCCAGTTTGTTAACCAGCTCCGCATGCGCGTTTTGATCGATTGTGGCGCCAAGGATCTTTTCAGCACCGCCAACGGCCAGGGCACCCACTTGGGCACGCAGGGCGTCTTTAGCACTGTTCAGTTCCTGTTCGATCTCGGCCAGAGCCTGAGCCTTCACACGGTCAGCTTCGACGCGGGCCTGTTCACGGGCTTCCTCGACAAGCTGAGCAGCGCGTTTCTTGCTTTGCTCAATGATTTCGGCTGCCTGTGCCTTAGCTTCACGCAGTTGCTGACCCGCTTTTTCTTGGGCCAGCTCCAGGTCGCGAGCTGCGCGGTTGGCAGCGTCCAAGCCGTCGGCAATCTTCTTTTGGCGCTCTTGCAGAGCAGTGATGACCGGAGGCCATACGTACTTCATGCAGAAGAGTACAAAAATCAAGAAGGCAACGGATTGGCCAATCAGGGTTGCATTAATATTCACGCCAACACCTCGCTCGGTCTTTGGTTCATCACAGCTATCAACTCGTGGTTACGAGTGATTAGCCGGCGATTTGACCAACGAACGGATTCGCGAAGGTGAAGAACAGAGCGATACCAACACCGATCATGGTTACGGCGTCGAGCAGACCGGCAACGATGAACATTTTAACCTGCAGCATTGGAACCATTTCTGGCTGGCGAGCAGCGCCTTCCAGGAATTTGCCGCCCAGCAGGCCGAAACCAATGGCGGTACCCAGAGCACCCAGGCCGATCAGCAGAGCAACAGCGATAGCGGTCAGACCAACTACAGTTTCCATCTTTCCTCCCGACTTTTACGTCGTATTGGTTAGGTTTTTAAGTTGAAGCGGTAAAACAAATCGTTTGGTACAGCATGCCCTTGCGGACTTTTTAAGCCCTCCCCCCAAACGAGCGGGGAAGGCTATCAGACACGCCAGGCGGTCTTAATGGTTATCTTCGTGCGCCATCGACAGGTAGACGATGGTGAGCATCATGAAGATGAAAGCTTGCAGGGTGATGATCAGGATGTGGAACACCGCCCACGCCCATTGCAGCACGACACCCAGGCCGCTCAGCCACAGCAGGCCGGAACCGAACATGACCGCGATCAGGATGAACACCAGTTCGCCGGCATACATGTTGCCGAACAGACGCAGTGCCAGCGAGATCGGCTTGGCGATCAGGGTGACGAATTCGAGCAGGAAGTTGACCGGGATCAGCAGGATCTGCACGAAGATGTTCTTGCTGCCGAACGGGTGCAGGGTCAGCTCACCGATGAAGCCGCCCAGGCCCTTGACCTTGATGCTGTAGAAGATGATCAGCGCGAATACGCAGAACGCCATGGCCAGGGTCGCGTTCGGGTCGGTGGTCGACACGGCGCGGAACGGAATGTGCGGATCACCGGAGATCAGGATGGCCAGCTGAGGAATCCAGTCGACCGGTACCAGGTCGACGGCGTTCATCAGGAATACCCAGACGAAGATGGTCAGCGCCAGCGGTGCGATGACCGGGCTACGGCCGTGGAAGGAGTCCTTCACGCTGCCGTTGACGAAGTCGACCATCACTTCCACGAAGTTCTGCAGGCCGCCAGGCTGGCCGGAGGTGGCCTTCTTGGCCGCCATGCGGAAGATGAACAGGAAGATCAGACCCAGCGCGACGGACCAACCCAGGGTGTCCAGGTGGAACGCCCAGAAGCCCATTGCCTTGGCTTCTGCAGCCGAATGGGCAAAGCCCCAGCTGCCGTCTGGTAGTTGACCGTAGGTCAGGTTCTGCAAGTGGTGCTGGATATAGCCCGAAGCGGTTTCTGCTGCCATGGTTGCCTCAAACGCCCTAAGGTCTCGAAAGTCTTTTATTCATCAGCAGGGGCGCGAACCAGCTGACCAAAAGGGTCAACACGAAGACGCCGAATACTGCTAGCGGCGCCAGTGGCTTCACTCCTGCGAAGGTCAGTGCAAAAAGCACTGCCGTCAAAATCATCTTGCCTGCCTCGCCAGCGTAGAACGACTTGACGATGGCTTGTGCCGCCCGAGCTCCGCTAAAGCGAAAAGCCTTCCAGGCGAAATACACGTTGGGCAGCCAGGCAATCAAACCTCCGCAAAGGCCTGAATATCCACTGACCGCCCCTTTCCACTGCCACAACACCAGGGTCGCCAGCAGGAATACGACAAATTGAGCCAGCAGTACCGGAAAAACCGCCCAGCGATGGAAAGGCAGGCGGTTTGGCGTGCGGATTTCCATCACAACTGCTCCTCGGAAGTCGACCAACAAGTCAGTGATGACTTGGCATAATTTGTGCCGACAAAATGCGCGCAGAGTATAGGGGTGGTTTAACCCCTATTCAACTCTTCGGTAGTGATTTCCGACTGCCCGCTACAACAGCAATTGTTTCAGCGGATGTGTGCAAGCACACCTTGCAACTCGTCAAGCGAGTTGTAGCGAATAACCAATTGGCCTTTGCCCTTGTTGCCGTGGCGAATCTGCACAGCCGAGCCCAGGCGCTCTGCGAGCCGCTGTTCAAGGCGCGCGATATCCGGATCAGGTTTGCCCGGTTCGACCGGTTCAGGCTTGTCGCTGAGCCACTGGCGAACCAGTGCTTCAGTTTGGCGCACGGTGAGACCACGTGCGACAACATGACGCGCCCCCTCTTCCTGGCGATTCTCATCCAACCCGAGCAATGCGCGGGCATGACCCATTTCCAGGTCGCCGTGGGCGAGCATGGTCTTGATCGCCTCTGGCAAGGTGATCAGGCGCAGCAGGTTGGCCACGGTGACCCGCGACTTGCCGACCGCATCGGCCACCTGTTGCTGAGTCAGTTCGAACTCCTGCTGCAGCCGCTGCAGGGCCAGCGCCTCTTCCAGCGGGTTGAGGTCTTCACGCTGGATGTTCTCGATCAGTGCCATGGCGATGGCGGCCTCGTCGGCCACTTCGCGGACCATGGCCGGGATGGTGTCCAGGCCGGCCTGCTGGGTGGCACGCCAACGGCGCTCACCGGCAATGATCTCGTAGCGGTTATCGCCGATCGGGCGCACCACGATCGGTTGCATCACCCCATGGTTGCGAATCGAGTGGGCAAGTTCTTCCAGCGCCTGTGGGTCCATGTCCCGGCGTGGCTGATATTTGCCACGCTGGATCAGTTCGACCGGCAGGTGCTGAAGCTCCTTCTGGTCGATCTTCACAGCCTGCTCTTCGAGCGCGCTCACGGTAGGACCACTGAGCAGTGCATCCAACCCACGTCCGAGACCCCGTTTCTTGACGGCCATACGGATTCCTTAAGTTGTCTGTGCAGTGCGCGACTGACGGCGTTGCCGGCGAACCAGTTCCCCAGCCAGCGCCAGATAAGCCAGGGCGCCACGCGATTGCTTGTCGTAGGCCAGGGCCGGCATGCCGAAGCTGGGCGCCTCGGCCAGGCGAATGTTGCGCGGAATGACCGTGTCGTAAAGCTGGGGCCCGAAGTGCTCCTTGAGCTGGGCCGACACATCGTTGTTCAGGCTTAGGCGGGGATCGTACATGGTCCGCAGCAAGCCCTCGATCTTCAGCTCCGGGTTCAGCCGGGCAGCGATGCGCTTGATGTTATCCACAAGGTCACTGAGACCCTCCAGTGCGTAGTACTCGCACTGCATGGGGATGATCACGCCATCGGCTGCGACCAGGGCGTTGAGCGTCAGCATCGACAGCGACGGCGGGCAATCGATCAGGATGTAGTCGTAGTTGTCACGGATGGGCGCCAGCGCGTTGCGCAGGCGGCTTTCCTTGACCTGCATTTCCAGCAGCACCACTTCGGCGGCGGTCAGGTCGCGGTTGGCCGGCAGCAACTGAAAACCACCGTGCTCGGAGTAATGCATGGCCTGGGCCAGGTCGCACTCCCCGATCAGCAGGTCGTAGACCGAGTGCTCGAGTTCGTGTTTGTCCACACCGCTGCCCATGGTGGCGTTGCCCTGCGGATCGAGGTCGATCAGCAGCACACGACGCTTGGTTGCGGCCAGCGAGGCGGCGAGATTGATACAGGTGGTGGTCTTGCCTACACCACCTTTCTGGTTCGCGATTGCGAATACCTTAGCCATTGATGCGCGTGTTCCCAGTCATGCCTTGCGGCGCAGTATCAGCAGATGGCGCTGGCCCTGGCAACCTGGAACGGTCAGGGCCTGTTCGCTTTCCACTGTGAAGTCTGCGGGCAATGCTACCAGTTCATCGGCAGGATGCAGCCCCTTCATTGCAAGCCATTGCGTCCCGGTGTCGCCCAGGTGGCGGGTCCAGTTGGTGAAGTTCTCCATGCTGCTGAAGGCACGGGAGATGATCCCACCGAACGGTTGTGCAGGTTGGAACGCCTCGACCCGGCTGTGGATAACAGTGAGGTTGTCCAGCTTGAGTTCCATTTTCACCTGGGTCAGGAAGCGGGTTTTCTTGCCATTGGCATCCAGCACGGTCACCCGCTTGTGCGGGTGCAGGATAGCCAAAGGAATACCAGGCATGCCACCACCACTGCCGACATCCAGCCAGTTGTCCCGCGCGCTGTGGATAAACGCCATGACGCTCAGGCTGTCGAGCAGATGCCGCGAAACCATCTCGTCCGGGTCGCGCACGGCGGTCAGGTTGTAGGCTTTGTTCCATTTGATCAACAAGGCCAAGTAGCCGAGCAGTTTTTCATGCTGCTCGGCACTCAGTTCTACACCAAGCTGCCGCGCACCTGTGGACAACTCTTCAGCATGTTGCGGGGTAACCAGGGCACTCAAGCGCTTTGCTCCAATTCGCGGCCAGCGCCGCGTTTTTTCAAGTGAATCAGCAACAGGGAAATCGCCGCCGGGGTCACGCCTGGAATACGCGATGCCTGGCCCAGGGTTTCCGGGCGGGTCTGGCCCAGCTTGCCCTGGATCTCCTTCGACAGGCCGGAAATGGTCGTGTAATCGATATCCACAGGCAACCGGGTGTCCTCGCTGGCACGCAGGCGAGCGATCTCATCCTGCTGGCGGTCGATGTAACCGGCGTACTTGGTGCGAATCTCGACCTGTTCGGCGACCTGTGGATCGATTGCCTCCCCGCCGGTGGCCTCGATCAGGCCGGCGTAGTCGATTTCCGGGCGGGCCAGCAGGTTGAGCAAGCTGTACTCGTGGCTGAGCGGCGTGCCGAACTTATCCACAATGGCTTGGCCTTGTTCGGTATTGGGTCGTACCCAGGTCGACTTCAGGCGCTGCTCCTCGCGCTCGATACCGTCGCGCTTGGCGCAGAAGGCCGCCCAGCGCTGGTCATCGATCAGGCCCAGTTCACGGCCCTTTTCGGTCAGACGCAGGTCGGCGTTGTCTTCGCGCAGAATCAGCCGGTACTCGGCACGCGACGTAAACATACGGTACGGCTCCTGGGTGCCCAGGGTAATCAGGTCGTCGACCAGTACGCCGATGTAGGCCTCGTCACGCCGAGGGCACCAGCTGTCACGGCCTTGTGCCCGCAGCGCGGCGTTGGTCCCGGCCAGCAGGCCCTGGGCGCCGGCTTCTTCGTAACCGGTGGTGCCATTGATCTGGCCGGCGAAGAACAAGCCGCCGATGACTTTGGTCTCGAGGCTGTACTTGAGGTCACGCGGGTCGAAGTAGTCGTACTCGATGGCATAGCCAGGGCGCACGATGTGGGCGTTTTCCATGCCACGGATCGAACGGACCAGTTCCAGCTGCACGTCGAACGGCAGCGACGTGGAAATACCGTTCGGGTAAAGCTCATGGGTGGTCAAGCCCTCGGGCTCGATGAACACCTGGTGGCTTTCCTTGTCGGCGAACCGGTGGATCTTGTCTTCGATCGATGGGCAGTAGCGCGGGCCCACACCTTCGATCACGCCCGAATACATGGGCGAGCGGTCGAGGTTCGAGGCAATGATCTCGTGGGTACGCGCGTTGGTATGGGTAATCCAGCAACTGACCTGGCGTGGGTGCATTTCGGCATTGCCCATGAACGACATCACCGGTATGGGCGTATCGCCTGGTTGCTCGGTCATGACCGAAAAATCCACCGAACGACCGTCGATACGTGGTGGCGTACCCGTTTTCAAGCGGCCCACGCGCAGTGGTAGCTCGCGCATACGGTGTGCCAGCGCGATCGAAGGCGGATCACCGGCACGACCACCTGAATGGTTTTGCAAGCCGATGTGGATCAGGCCGCCAAGGAAGGTACCGGTGGTCAGTACCACCGATTCGGCAAAGAAACGCAGACCCATCTGGGTCACCACGCCTTTGACCTGATCCTGCTCGACGATCAGGTCATCGCAGGACTGCTGGAATATCCACAGGTTTGGCTGGTTCTCCAGGATTTCACGAACCACCGCCTTGTAGATGGCGCGGTCGGCCTGGGCACGGGTTGCCCGTACAGCTGGACCTTTGCGGTTATTCAGAACGCGGAACTGGATGCCGCTCTTGTCGGTAGCCAACGCCATGGCGCCGCCAAGGGCATCGATCTCTTTGACCAGATGGCTTTTGCCGATACCGCCGATAGCGGGGTTGCAGCTCATGTGACCGAGGGTTTCCACGTTATGGGTCAACAGCAGGGTTTTTACACCCATGCGTGCTGACGCAAGCGCAGCCTCGGTACCGGCATGGCCGCCGCCGATGACGATCACTTCAAAACGGGAAGGGAAATCCACCACGCACCTCGTGCCTGTTTTGCGAATAGAGAAGGTAAGCCGACAAGTATAGGGACTTACCCCCCCTTAAAGAAACCGTCTGAGCAAATTTTGACCAGTCTGTGGATGAGTGGCACACAACAGAAATCAAAGAAGAGAAATTTATAAAAGCTTTGTTTTTATGTTTATTCTTATGCACAGCCTTATCTGTGGATAAACCTTTGCAGCCTTTGAATTACGTCATGTACAGAGAAATTAAACCCTGTGGTTGGAGTGGCCTGAGGGCTATGGATAACGTGATTTAGCCTGTGGATTAAATGCCTGTTTACCCACAGGGGGTTTTGTCCTCAGAAAAAAAGCATGCTTATCAACGGAGCTGAAGGCGGGTTTTCCACAGGGCTCCTGAGCGCATTTTCAAGCTTGTGTATGAAAAATTGTGAGCCTGTACTGGCCTTCTCGCAGGTAAACCCGTTCCCACAGGAGGGCGGAACAAGCATGGCAAGCAGGAAGCTTGTGGGTTCTGGCAGGCCGGCGATGGCGCCCGCACGGCAGATGCGTGAATTCCAGGCAAAAAAAAGCCGCTCCCGAAGAAGCGGCCCTTGGCAGTGCCCGGCTGTGGATTATTTGCCGATACAGAAGCTGGAGAAGATCCGCCCCAGCAAATCATCCGAACTGAATGCACCGGTGATCTCGCCCAACGCATGCTGGGCCTGACGCAGGTCTTCCGCCAACAGCTCTCCCGCGCCCGCCAGGGTCAGTTGTGCGCGGCCGTGCTCCAAGTGCTCACTGGCCTGGCGCAACGCATCCAGGTGGCGCCTGCGGGCGCTGAAACCGCTCTCGGCAGTCTGTTCATAACCCATGCAGGCCTTCAGGTGGTCGCGTAGCAGCTGCAGGCCTGCGTCATTGCCCTTGGCGCTGAGGGTGATCGTGACGTGGCCATCATCGCTTTGTTCCAACCCTACCCGCTCGCCACTCAGGTCTGCCTTGTTACGGATCAGCGTAACCTTCGCCGAGTCTGGCCGCTGGTCGAGAAACTCTGGCCACAGGGCAAACGGGTCGCTGGCTTCGGGCGCTGTGGAGTCGACCACCAGCAATACCCGGTCAGCCTCGCCAATGGCCTTCAGCGCCCGTTCCACACCAATCTTTTCCACATGGTCATCGGTGGCCCGCAACCCGGCGGTGTCCACCACATGCAGCGGCATGCCATCTATGTGGATATGTTCGCGCAAAATATCCCGTGTGGTGCCGGCAATGTCGGTGACGATCGCCGCTTCGCGCCCGGCCAGCTGGTTCAGCAGGCTGGATTTACCGGCATTGGGCCTGCCGGCGATAACCACCGTCATGCCGTCGCGCAGCAATGCACCCTGCCCTGCCTCGCGCTGCACGGTGGATAACTCTCGGCGTACGGTATCGAGCATCGAAAGCACGTGGCCGTCGGCGAGGAAGTCGATCTCTTCTTCAGGGAAGTCGATCGCTGCCTCGACGTAGATGCGCAATGCGATCAACGCCTCGGTCAAACCATGCACACGCTTGGAGAACTCGCCCTGTAGCGAGCGCAGGGCGTTGCGGGCCGCCTGGCTGGAGCTCGCCTCGATCAGGTCGGCAATGGCTTCGGCCTGCGCCAGGTCGAGCTTGTCGTTGAGGAACGCGCGCTCGCTGAACTCACCTGGGCGGGCCAGCCGACAGCCAACTTGTACACAGCGCTGCAGCAGCATGTCCAGCACCACCGGGCCACCGTGGCCCTGCAGCTCAAGCACGTCCTCGCCGGTGAACGAATTGGGCCCGGGGAAGAACAATGCGATCCCTTCGTCCAGTACCAACCCTTCCTCATCGCGGAAGGGGCCGTAATGGGCGTGGCGCGGGGTAAGCATACGGCCGGTGATCAATTGCCCAGCCTTGGCGGCCAGGGGCCCGGACAACCTGACAATCCCCACCCCGCCGCGGCCCTGGGCGGTGGCGATGGCTGCGATGGTTTCACGCACAATGTTCATGCTCGAAAGCCTCTACGACAACAACGACAGATAGCAAAAACGCCCCACTAGGGGGCGTTTTTATTCACAGGCTAGCGTAGCAGCCCGTCAGGCAGCAGCTTTTTTCGTGGCTGCTTCGATGCGACGTGTGATGTACCACTGCTGCGAAATCGACAAGCAGTTGTTCACAACCCAGTACAGCACCAGACCCGCTGGGAACCACAGGAAGAAGAAGGTGAAGATGATCGGCATCATTTTCATCACCTTGGCCTGCATCGGATCCGGCGGCGTTGGGTTCAGGCGTTGCTGGATGAACATGGTGGCGCCCATGATGATCGGCAGGATGAAGAACGGATCCTTGATCGACAGGTCGGTAATCCACAGCATCCATGGCGCCTGGCGCATTTCAACGCTTTCCAGCAGCACCCAGTACAGGGCCAGGAACACCGGCATCTGCACCAGGATCGGCAGGCAGCCGCCCAACGGGTTGATCTTCTCTTTCTTGTACAGCTCCATCATCGCCTGGGACATCTTCTGGCGATCATCACCGAAGCGCTCTTTCAACGCGGCGAGTTTCGGTGCAACGGCACGCATGCGCGCCATGGAACGGTAGCTGGCAGCCGACAACGGGAAGAACAGGCCTTTGATCAGCATGGTCAGCACGATGATCGACCAGCCCCAGTTGCCCAGCAGGCTGTGGATATGTTGCAGCAGCCAGAAGATCGGCTGGGCGATGAACCACAGGAAGCCGTAGTCGACGGTCAGTTCCAGGCCTGGGGACAATTCCTTGAGCTTGGACTGGATCTTCGGACCGGCATACAGCATGGCGCTGGTTTCAACCTTGCCACCGGCAGGTACGTTCAGTGCCGGGCCGGTGTAGCCGATGATGTAGTTGCCTTGGCTGTCCTTGCGCGTCTGAACAACGTTGTTGTCCGACTTGGCCGGGATCCACGCGGTCACGAAGTAGTGCTGCAGCCAGGCTACCCAGCCACCAGACACATTTTCTTTCAAATTGCCCTTGTCCATGTCCTTCATCGAGACCTTTTTGTAAGGCTCGGAAGCTGTCCACAGGGCTGCACCCAGGTAGGTGGCGGTGCCGGTCGCAGTGCTCGAAGACGGATCGCCGCTGGCGTCACGCTTGAGCTGGGCAAACATGTTGCCGCTCCACGGCTGGCTGCTCTGGTTGTCGATCAGGTAGCTGACATTCAGGTCGTACTCACCGCGCTTGAAGCTGAAGCGCTTGATGTAGTTGACGCCGTTGTCGCTGAACTTAAGGTCGACTACCAGTTGCTGCTGGCCGTCAGCCAGTTGGTAGCTTTTCTGCTCGGCGGCATACAGTGGGCGGCCGCTGGCGCGGGCATCCGGGCCGTTGGCGCCGGTCAGGCCACTTTGTGCCAGGTAGACACGCTCACCACCATTGTCGAACAACTGGAACGGGATGTCCGGGTGGTCCTGGCGGCGGGGGTATTTCGGCAGGTTCAGCTGGACGATGTCACCACCAACCGGGTCGATAGCCAACTCAAGGACGTCGGTCTTGACGCGGATCAGGTCCTTGCTGAGTGCGACCGGTGCCAGTTCGGCAGGGCTGGAGTCGGCGTTGGCGCTCGGTACATCGGCGCTGGCACCGTTGTTACCGGCCGGCACGCCATCGGGCAAGCCCGGCGCAACAGTGCTGGCAGCAGTATTCTGAGTCGGCAAGGCAGCTTGGCCGTAGTCATCGTTCCACTTCAGGACCATGACGTAGGACACGACTGCCAGCGCGGCGATCAGGATCGTGCGTTTAATATCCATGATTACTCGGCTATCGAAGAAGTTCGGGAGGAAGGAGCGGGTGGAACGGGGTCGAAACCGCCTGCATTCCACGGATGACAACGCCCCAGGCGACGAACAGCCAGCCACCCACCACGCCACAAGCCATGATTTTCGATGGCTTCGTAGGCGTAACAGGAGCAGCTGGGGAAGAAACGACAGTGGCTGGCCATCAGAGGACTAATGGCGTAACGGTAAAACTGGATCGGAACGAGCGCCAGTTTACGCATCTTGGCTGTCTACCCCTGCGCAATTGGCGATGACTACTGGTGCTGGGCGGGAGCGCGCCAGGCGTTTCCAGAGTTTGCCAAAGTGTTGGTGCAATTCCGGGTTTTCTACTTCACCCAATCCCTTGCGCGCGACGATCACGATGTCCAGGCCGGCGAGTAACTGCTGGTTCAGACGAAAGGAATCGCGCATCAAGCGCTTGAGGCGATTGCGTTGAACGGCGAGTTTGACGCTTTTCTTGCCGATCACCAGGCCCAGCCGTGGGTGATCGAGGCCGTTCTCGCGAGCAAGGATCAGCAGGTTTTTCCCTGGAACCTTGCCGGTTGGGGAGTCGAAGACCGCTTTGAAATGCCGGGGTGTAAGCAGTCGCTTTTCCCGACTGAAGTCCTGACTCACCACCTGTGCCGAAAAATCAAATGGCCAGACGCTTACGGCCTTTGGCACGACGACGCGACAGAACAGCGCGGCCGTTCTTGGTAGCCATACGGGCACGGAAACCGTGAGTGCGCGCGCGCTTGATGGTGCTTGGTTGGAAAGTACGTTTCATGGCGTGTTACCTGGTTTGTCGACGACGGGCCGGGATGGCCCCCTTTTTACGAGACCGGCGATTCTAGAGAAAGCAAGCCCGTAGGTCAATTTCCAACCAGTCTTTCCCTATAGAGCATGTGATGGACGGCAACTGCTCGGCCATGACCCCAGAGTGCTTGATCGAAGGTACGCGTTGGGGACAACATGAAAAAAAAGAAGAGAGATATAAAAAGCTTTTCTGATAAACCTATAAAGCTTAGGTGGATAACTTTCTGTGGATAACCTACTTCAGGCCACGGTTAATGGGATGTACAGCGTTTCATAAGTATGTTCTGAACCCGTGCTGCGCTTGTTTCGTAGGTGGTCGCAACCTGTGGATTAAATCGTCTGTTATGCACAGGTGAATTATCCACAGGCTAGAACCCAGGGTTGTGCATAGCCCTCATGGCGGGTTATCCACAGAGCTTATCAACACCGCCTTCATGCCAATCTGGTCGATAAATGGCTGATTTGTCATGGTTACTCATGTGTCCACATGTGGATAACTGGACGCTCGACCGGTACAATGGCGGTTTGTTTTTGCCTCATCCGGCTTTCAAACTCAGGGGATATCCGTGTCAGTGGAACTTTGGCAGCAGTGCGTGGAGCTTCTGCGCGATGAACTGCCTGCCCAGCAATTCAACACCTGGATCCGTCCGCTACAGGTCGAAGCCGAAGGCGACGAGTTGCGCGTCTATGCGCCTAACCGTTTCGTTCTCGATTGGGTCAATGAAAAGTACCTGGGCCGCTTGCTCGAATTGTTGGGCGAGAACGGCAGCGGCATAGCACCTGCCCTTTCCTTATTAATAGGCAGCCGCCGCAGCTCGGCCCCGCGCGCCGCGCCCAACGCGCCGGTCAGTGCTGCGGTCGCCGCTTCACAGGCGCAGACCCAGGCCAAAAGCCAGACCCTCAAGGCTGCGCCTGCTGCGGCTACACTCGAACCTGCAGCAGTAACGGTTACCGAATCTGTGCCGATGGATGAAATGGCCGAGCCGTCTTCGCGCGACAGCTTCGATGCC